>CBDBDK010000004.1:0-1702332 GCA_965203745.1 uncultured Binatia bacterium (SeqCode) | reverse complement strand
GGCGGCAACCCGATCCCGGCGGCATTCAGATAGACCTGTTGTGTCGTTCCCGGAAAATCCGCGCGAACCGCGTTCACGTCGAACATACTCCCTCCCAGAACACCAGCGCTGTCAGACCCCGCCCACCATCGGTTGGCTCGACGCGTTTGTCAACACAGACCGTACGCTACGCGACCTTAATGATACACGACGCCCTCTTCACCGGATGAGGTAATGGCACTCAGCAGGCGGTCAATGGCGATCCGAAGCTGTCGCTCATTTTCTTTGAGCCGGGGGTCGATGTCAGCTAATGGGCGGGCCTCTCCGGTCCGTTCCCGGAAGGCGTCAAGCTGGATTTCCAGGCGCTCGGCCAGTAAACGATCCGTATCCGCCAAGGCGGGTAGGCTGAGGCGTCCGGTGTCCAGTTCATCCGCAACGGTCAGCAGACGGTTGAGTAAGCCGGTATGGTATTTGCCGACTTCGGTCAGCAGGGATGAATCTCGGCAAACAGGCGTGAAAAAAAAGGCGCCCCCAAACGCCTGAGCCGCCCCGGTCAGGTCGCCTCGTTCAAGGAGTTCATCGCCGCGCTGACAGCGCAGACTCTGACGACGAAAGGCCGCCCGTTCAAACAGGCCGCCAAAGGAAGCCCGGAATCCCCCGAGAAAAACCTTACCCACAAGATAAATGAGGCCAATACTGACGGCCAGAAAGCACAGACTCAGGAGCAGCGTGAGAGCAGACACATCCGGCATGCCGTTACCTTACCACCTCTTACGCAGGAGAGCAGTGGGGAGTGACACAGGAGCATCATTGGCCGCCGGGAGAGGCTTTCCTTTCCGTTCGTTCTCACGCCCTGTAGACTGAAATGATAGTGTTATGATTCCGCTCCGCGACACGATCCCGGCCCAATCGTTTCCCTTGGTGACCCTCACCTGTATCGGTCTGAACGTTCTCGTCTTTGTCTATGAGCTTGGGCTGGGGACAAGGCTGGGACAATTTATCGCCGTGTACGGTTTTGTGCCCGCCCGCTACTTCTCTCTCTCCGAAACCGAACCGTGGAGTCTCCTGGCACGCTTTGGTCCACTGTTCAGCGCCATGTTTGTTCACGGCGGCTGGTTGCACCTGCTCGGCAATATGTGGATGCTGTGGATTTTTGGCGACAATGTTGAAGATCGCCTGGGGAAAGGACGTTATCTGGCCTACTATCTCGGCTGTGGCGTGGCTGCGACGTATTTACACGCGCTGACGGCACCGGACTCCCCCCTGCCTGTTGTGGGTGCGAGCGGGGCGATTGCCGGTGTCATGGGTGGCTATTTTGTACTTTTTCCCCGTGCCCGCGTCGTGACCCTCATTCCCATTTTTTTCTTCTTCCGGATCATCTCGGTCCCGGCCGTCATTTTTCTCGCGCTGTGGTTGCTGGTGCAGCTCGTGCAGGGTCTGACCACTATGAGCGTCAACCTCGGTGGCGGGGTGGCATGGTGGGCGCACATCGGCGGCTTTGTTGTCGGGGCCTTCCTACTTTTACCGATTCGGCGTTCTCGCCGCCGTTGAGTCGGTAATCAGGACGCGGCGCAGATGTCTTGTATGATGTGACCGTTATTCAATGCCTTGCTCAATATACTCACGGGAAAACCTGACGTAATTATTCGCCGAGCGGTGGAGCGATGTAATTTCCTCGGGAGTGAGCGAGCGCACGACCTTGCCCGGATTCCCAAGGACCAGCGAATGGGCCGGGACCTTCGTTCGTGGGGTGACAACCGCGCCGGCGCCAATCAGACACTCTTTGCCCACTTCAGCCCCGTCCAGGACAATCGCGCCCATGCCGACCAGAGTAAAATCACCAATAGTGCAGGCGTGGACCACGACATTATGAGCGACCGACACGCCGTCCCCAAGAATGGTTGGGATGCCGCCGCTAAAGACATGAACAGTGACATTGTCCTGGATGTTGACCCGCGCCCCGATGCGGATCGTGCACACATCACCGCGGACCACCGCATTAAACCAGACGCTGGATTCCGGACCGATCCGAACATCGCCGATAATCTGGGCGCTCTGCTGGATATAGGCGCTGGAATCGATCTGGGGGGTCATCCCGTGGTGCGTGATAATCATGGCCCTCTCCATTCTGTCGGATCGTCTTAAGCGCTGGCTTTCACCGGGTCAAGGAGACCGGCCCACGGCGGGCTGGTCCGTCCGTGCGCCATTCCCTCTTGTTCCCGTACATAGAAGGGTTTAAGGTCAGACACAGAGACGACAAGCAGGCGTATCATGAGCCGGACTTCTCTTTTCGTTAGCCTCGTGTGTGGGGCAGGACTTGTCCTCCTGAGTGCGGCCCAGGCTTTGACCCAGGAAAAAACGCTGCAAACCGAAGGCTGGCAAGGCAAGCGTCCACCGCCCGTGGAACAGCGGACCCTCACTCCAGCCCCCCAACGGCCGGCTCCCACTGGCAAGCAGGTCCTCGAAATCCCCGTTCAGCCCCAACGTCCCGCCCTGCCGCCGCGTCAGCAAGCGAGTCTTCCGCCGCGTCTCCAGCCCCTCCGACCGCAGCCCAAGCAACTCGTGACCGTCACCGTGACGGATCAGAACGGCGGCTATGTGCCCGGCCTGCAAACGGACGATTTTGTGGTGTATGAAGGCGATACGCGCCAGGAGATTACCTACTTCAATACCGGCGAGAATGAACCGGTCAGCCTGGGCTTAATCGTGGATTCGAGCGGCAGCATGCAGAACAAGATTGGGCATGCACGCCACGCTCTGCAGCGGTTTATCAACTCGATTAAGCCGCAGGATGAGGGTTTCCTGGTCGGATTCAGCGCCCAGCCGTTCGTGCTGCAAGACTTCACGGACAGTCGGATGCTCCTGGCCCAGGGCATCGGCCTCCTCCGTCCGCGGGGCGGAACCTCCCTGTACGACGCGATTCTCACCGGCCTGCGACGGATGCGGCAGGGCAAACATCGCAAGAAAGCCCTGATTGTGATGACCGACGGCATGGATACCGCAAGTCTGTCTTCTCTCGCGCAAACGATTGCCGTCTCGCAACGTGCCGGCGTACTGATTTATACGATTGGAATCGGCAATCCGCACCATCGCTACACGCCGGGTGGAAGCGGGTTCACCATCGGTCCATTCGGCGTTGTCGTTGGCGGGCATGATGAGCGTGTCGATTCACGAACGCTGAGACGGCTGAGTGATGAAACCGGCGGACGCCACTTCCTGCTCAATACCCGGGATGTGGTCAACAGCAGAACCGTGCTTGATACGGCGACCCAGACGATCTCGCGCGAACTCCGCTTCCAGTACAGTCTCGGCTATGTGTCATCGGGAAGCGGCAATCAGTACCGGAGTGTCCGCGTGGAAAGCACGCGGCCTGACGTCATGGTCCGTACGCAAAAAGGCTACGCAGTCGAGTAAAGAGTGAACGGGTCCTCCAATGAGCATGGATAATGCTCGACACGCTTGCTCTTTGTCGCACGGCGGAGACGGACGGCTCGGTCCCGCTATTTTTTCTTCAGCAGATTCTCGCGGACCTTTTCGCGGTCGAGCGGGGTTGTTGCCAGGGTATCAAAGATGCTGGCAAGGGCTTGCACACAGCGGACAAAATCCGGCCAGACCGCCTGGGGGCTGGTAAAGGTTAAGTGGGTCGTATGCACGCCTTTGTGGGTGTGCGCCTCTCCCCCGTCACGTGCGCTTTTGACATCGAATGGACGCGCCGTTGTGGAAACAGTGAGGTGGAAGGCATCTGAGTCCTCCTCACCCACCGGACGACGCAACTCCATGAGTAAGCCACTATCGCCGCCGTCTACCTCAACGATATACCACTCGCCCGGATAGGCGCTGGAGACCTTGATTTTGGGAAGCTTTTCGGTTGGGTCGATTGCCATAGGTTGCTACCTGAAAAATAGAAAGGCCCTTCACAGGGCCTTTCTCGTCTGAATTCGCTCGCCTGTGGATCAACGTCCGGGTTGATCCTGCCTACCTCACAGTAGCGTCCGTGTCCGGAGCATGGAAGTTGAAGAAACCGCTGGGGAAGCGTGTAAGCTTCCTCGCGCTCATCTGTAGCAACTTCCATTCTTGGTTGGGAACCCCATTCCTGACCGTGAACCCTAGGCAAAGCTCTTTCTGGTAGGGTTTTTTACCAAAACAACACAAAAGCGTCAATGCCCAAATGGTATTTTGGAAAAGTTTTTTCAAAAAAAAGTCCTTTTGGAACAGGGAGTTCGTCAACTTAAAATGGTGTTGCTAAAAATAGCTGTCCCAAAATAACAGAATGTTCTAAATTCAACCCACAGCTCTGGCCCAACTCGACGCAAACCGCGCCTTTTGTCCATCCTCAGGTATTGACCCTGGGGGTGGAGTTCGCTAGGCTGCTGGGTGCGCAGAGACGTCCGGAGTGTGGGAACCCCGTCGTCTTGAGCCCTAGGCCCGGATGCTTCATCCGGGCCTTTTTTCTGCTCCCCGGTTTTTCAGGCGCCTCAGTATCTTTTTCATAGCGACTCAATAGTAAGGAAAAACGATGAAGACGATTTTTGTCTCGCCTCACGCTGCTGGTGCCGATGCCCGCTCCCTCTCGGAAGCACTCCAACAGGCTCAGCCGGACGATGTTATCCTGGTCGAGCCCGGACGTTACTCCCCGTCTCTGACCGGAGAGCGTTTGCCCCTAACCGTTCCACCCGGTGTCCGGGTTCAGGGCGCCACCAGAGAGGAGTGCATCATTGACGGAGAAGGGCACTTCTCCCCTTCCTTTCATCCTATCCGCCCGGAGCAGTCGGTCGTCGTCCTCACAGACGGGACGAGTCTGAGCGGCGTGACCGTCACCCAGGGCGGCGGACACGGGATTGGCGTTCCTCCGTCCGCCTCGGTCACGGTTCGTTCGTGCACGGTCAGCAAACACGGCGATCACGGCATTTTCTTATGCGGCGTGACCGCAGCGGTCATAACAGACTGTGAATTCTCTGACAACGGACTGGAACGCTTCGAGCCCGCCCTGCCACGCGGAACGGGTGCGCGCCAGGGGCATCATATTTTTGCCGAAGCCCGGGCCGGACAGCGCAACCATCTCTTCGTTACCGACAATACCATGCGCCGCTGCTTTGCCGATGGTCTCGCCTTTATCTGTTTCTTTCCCGAACCGGACGCGGTGTCCTTTGACGCCACGATCCTGCGCAATACGATTGAAGACTGTGAACGGGGCGGCCTGCTGTTTTCGTGCTCTTTCGGCCCGTCGTCCAACCGGCAGACGCTGACCGTCGCGGACAATACTCTCCGGGGGAACAAACAGTTTGGCATCAATATCCTGACCGCCATTCCCCTGGCGGACAAGGTGCCCCAGCATGGCCAGCTCACCGCCCTGCTCTGCGGGCAATACTATCACCAACAGCCCGGTGGGCATTGCCGTCCACGGGGCGCTGGGAGAGGCCCGGCATAACGCCTGTCGCGTCGTGATTGACCGGAATGAGATTGCCGACTGGAAAACGCACGCCATCCGTCTGGTCGGTGGGTCCGGCCTGGACAACGTCGAGACCACAGACAACGAGGTCGTTGCGACGCTCTCCCGGAATGTTTTCAACGGAAAGTCTCCGACCGTTGTCATGCAGGGCGCGGGCGGAACGGACGCACAGTCACACCAGCCGGAATACGGTCACCGCCCGTGTGCTTGCCAACGATCTCGGGAGCGCCGGCGACCAGCCGATTCTGGTCAGCAACGGCCGGCCCGATAATCAGGCCGAGGTCCAGACAGCGGGAGACCCCTACGTCCGGCGGGCTGAAGACCTGCTGGGTTGAGTCGAACGCGTCCAACGCTTTACGGCCCCGGTCCGACGCGCTATGACGGCGGCTGGACAACGGCGGCCCGGACAACCCCTCAGACGGGAAGACTCGGCACTCCGCCGTCCTGACCGAGAAAAAGGAGGTATCGCATGATTCGCTTGACCTTTGTCCTGCGGCGCAAACCGGAGATGTCACGGGCCGAATTCCAAGAGTACTGGCGTAACGTCCACGGCCCCCTGGTGGCAAAGAGTTCCACCGCCCTGAACATGCTGCGCTATGTCCAGGTGCACACCCTGGACGACCCCATTAACGACCAGCTTGCGGAAGCCCGGGGCGGTATGGAGGAACCCTATGACGGCGTGGCGGAGGTGTGGTGGCCCAACCGCGAGGCGCTCACCTCAGGCCTGGACAACGCGGCCGGCCGGGCCGCAGCAAAAGAACTCGTCGAGGATGAGGCGCGCTTCATCGATCTGGCCCATTCACCGCTCTGGTTCAACTACGAGTATCCCGCAGGTCAACCCCATACCGGAGGAAATAGTGGCGCGGGAATCCAGCCCCTTGGTGAAAGATTTTCTTTTGTCTGCGCCATCCCGAGCATCTCAGCCTCGAACAGGCCCAGCTCTACTGGCGCACCAACCACGGCCCGGTGATTCGCGGCGTAGCCCAGGGCATGGGTATGCAGCGCTATTTCCAGGTGCACTACTACGCGGACGAACTCGAAGGCCAACGTTGCAGGGCCAGCCGCGGGACCGACCACGCCGCCCTACACCGGCCATGCCGAAGCCTGGTTCAACCGGGCCGACCTGGCCACGCTGGCCAACGTCCCGGAAGCCAAGCGGGCCATGGAGGTCGCGGTCGAGGACGAGTCCCACTTCATTGATTTTCCGCGCTCGGCCATGTGGATCGCCAAAGAGCGCGTCTTCATTGATCGCCGCTAGGGGCCCTCGCTCTGCGAGCGTACGCAGGCTGACCTCCCTCCATACGCTCGCTGCTCCTGGCATCCGTCCGGTTGAAAGGTAGAGGTTTGCGCCTATGTACACAGCAGTCTTAGGTCTTGCCTTGAGTGCTCTGGTGATGGCGTCCACGCTCTTGGCGGACGAGCGTGTATCCCCCCAGGAAGAAAAGCCCGCAACCTTCGCGGTGGTCGGCGGGCACGTTGTGGGCCGCGGGAAGGCTACGCTGGTCGTTCGGGCCGGCCGCATCGAAGAGATTACCTCGGCAGCGCCCAGCAATACCCTCCGCAGCGTGAATGCCAACGGCCGCTACATTGCGCCCGCCTTTATCGACAGCCACGTACATTTGGCCTACCGCTTCAGCGCTCCTGAGCTCGCACGTGGGGGTATCGCGGCGGCGGTTGATTTGGCCGCGCCGATTTCGCTTCTGGCAAAAGATCTGGAGCCGCTCCAAACAATTCTTGCCGGTCCGATGGTGACCGCCCTGACCGGCTACCCGACCCGGAGCTGGGGCAGCGATGGCTACGGACTGGAGATTAGCGGGGTGCAGGCGGCCCGAGAAGCGGTGGACCACCTGCATGCAGCAGGAGCCCGGGTTATCAAGCTGCCGGTTGGCGACGCAACGGGCGGAGGAGCCCTCTCAATGGCGAAAAACCCCTCCATCCTCAGCGATCGGGAAATGAAAGCCATTGCCGCTCAAGCGCACTCACATGGCATGCGCGTTGTCGCGCATGCGCTCAACGATATTGATGTGCTGCGGGCGGCAGTGGCCGGGGTGGATGTGCTGGCGCATACGCCAACCGAACCCCTCAGCGATGCGACGGTGCAGGCGTGGGCCGGACGAGCGGTTATTTCCACCCTGGCCGCGTTCCCCGATTTAGCCGAGCCGGCGGAGAACCTGCGGCGTTTGCGAGCCGGCGGTGCCACCGTGCTGTACGGTACGGACATGGGGTATACGACTTTTCCTGGAATTAACCCCCAGGAACTCGAACTCTTGGGCAAGGCCGGTCTTGATAGTCAGGCAATTCTTGCTGCCGGAACAACGGTACCGGCCCAATTTTGGGGCTTCGGGGACGGTCTGGGAACACTCGCCGCCGGGCACGCCGCCAGCTTTCTCATTCTCGACGCGGACCCTGAACGCGATCTGCTGACGCTCTCCCGACCGGTGGCGGTGTATCTGAATGGGGTACGCCTGCCCCCAATCACTCGACAATCAGGAGCCGAGCAAGCAACAGACTCTCCGAACTGAGGTTTCAATTCGTCTGAGAGTCTGGCAGCACTGCTCTATTCCAGCACAAACCCGTCGTAGCCCTCTGCCGCTACCTCGTCGCATTTTTTCCGATAGGCCGGAGAGCCGCCGGCATACATCAGGAAGGTCCGTTTCTTGCCGGGGATATTTGCCCCCACAAACCAGGAGGGGGTATCGAGCAGAATCGTGTCTTGGGCCACCTCATCGACGTGAGCCGTCCAGTCGTCTTCGGCCTCCGGGGTCGCAACGATCTGGGCATAATCGTGCTCGCGCATATAGCGCAGGCAATCGGTCACCCACTCGACGTTCTGCTCGATACAGCGCGGGATATTGCAGAAGGTGGCCCCGTTGTGAGGGCCGACAACCGTGAACAGGTTGGGAAAACCGGCACTCTGCAAGCCGAGATAGGTGCGCGGCCCGTCGGCCCACTTGTCCTTGAGCGTGCGGCCGCCCACCCCGCGAATATCGATCTTATTAAACGCCCCGGTGACCGCATCGAAGCCCGTGGCATACACGATGACATCGCACTCATACTCAGTGTCGCTGGTCTTGATGCCCGTGGGGGTAATACGTTCGATCGGGGTCTCGTTCAGGTCAACCAGAACCACGTTGTCCCGATTATACGCCTCGTAGTAGCCGCTCTCTAAGGGGACGCGCTTGGTTCCCCAGGGATGATCCTTGGGCACCAGCTTTTCGGCGACCACCGGGTCGTTGACCCGCTCGCGGATCTTATTGCGGACAAACTCCGTCATGGTGGCGTTGGCCTTCAGGTCCGACATGGTGTCGCCGAAGTTGCCGAACCATTTGGCGAAACCGGGCTGGGCCCACAACTCTTCGTAGCGCGCCAGCCGTTCTTCCTCGGACACTTCGAGCGCCGAGCGCGTATCAAAGTCGTGCAGAAAGCTGGCGAAGGTCTCCCGGCAGCGTTTGAAAATCTCAGGATAGTTGGCTTTGATCTGCTGCTGGGTCTCGGGGTCTATCGGTCCGTTCCTGAGCGGCGCGCAGTAATTGGGCGTGCGCTGGAACACGGTCATATGGCCCACATTCTTGGCGACTTCGGTGATGAGTTGGACCGCAGTCGCACCGGTGCCGATGACGCACACCCGCTTGTCGCCGAAATCCAGGGGCTCCTTGGGCCACTGGCCCGTATGGAAACTCAGACCGGTGAAGCTGTCACGGCCCGCAAAGTCGGGAGTATACGGCGCGGACAGGACGCCGATGGCGGTAATCAAAAACCGCGCCTGCGCCCGCTCGCCGGTGTCGGTCCGGATCTGCCAGCAGTGTGTAGCCTCGTCATAGGCTGCCGCGGTGACACGGGTGCTGAACCGGATGTCGCGGCGGAGGTCGAATTTGTCGGCCACATGGTTGAGGTAGCGCTCGGTCTCGGGCTGGCCGGCAAAGTGTTCGCTCCAGTCCCACTCCTGCAAGAGTTCCTCCGAGAACGAATAGCCGTAGGTATAACTCTCGGAATCGAAACGCGC
This sequence comes from uncultured Binatia bacterium (SeqCode), assembly GCA_965203745.1. Lineage (GTDB taxonomy): Bacteria > Desulfobacterota > Binatia > Bin18 > Bin18 > Bin18. Next base: position 1,692,901 of record CBDBDK010000004.1, on the reverse strand, counting down.
GCCCGGATAGCGGTTCCAATACCAGGTCCCGCCCACCCCGGTGCCGGTCTCGTATACCCGCACCGAGAGCCCCAGCTCCCGTAACCGGTAAAGCTGGTACAGACCGGCCACCCCGGCCCCGATGACGATGGCGTCAAACTGGTCGGCCGCCTGCGTGCCGACGGGCTGCGGATCGTGAGAAGACGTTGCCATGTGTTCCTCTACTTCTCTGTCTGCTAGAGCGTTTCACGCTAGGTTGGAGCCGTGCCAGTACGCGCTCGTCGGGAAGGCCAAGGGTCTGCACCAAGCGACCCAGGAGGGGATGGGTTGTGGCGCTCCTCCTGGGAGGGCGGCCGTCCTGGCCGCCATGCGGGCTGGAAGCCCGCACTCCTATCGTGATTTGCTCTAGGCGGCTTTTCTCCGGCTTCGCGTGGTTTTGGCGGCTTTCGCGGTCGCCCGCTTTTTGGTGCTCCGTTTAGCCTTGGCTCTGGCGCGTTTCTTTTTGGCCTCATCGACCATTAATTGAATCGTCCGCCAGTCCAGCACATGGGCGATATTGCCGTTCTCGTCGTGGAAGCCGACCGGCCCATAGACGTTCGCCAGATAGAGCGTATCAACCGGATGCGAGGTGGCTTCATGCACCGCCCCGGCCGGCTCATAGACCCAGTCTCCGGCCCGGGCAGACCCGCCCCGGTAGTCGAATCCCCCGGAGATGACGTAGAAATCGGCCGCCCCCAGATGCGTATGGGGCGGATTCACCTGGCCCTTGTCGGCCTTGATGAGCGCACTCCAGGCTCCGGTCTCTTTGCTGATCCGCAGCACCTTGAACTGATTCCCGTCACCGCTCTGAATCCACTCTTCTTCATCGGTCCGCACCAGGGCCGCGTCCAGCGGATCAAATACCTGTTTCACTTTTGCCATTCCGAGTCCCTCCTTTGCTCCTCGATTCGGTGAGCCATTGTAGTCGGGCCGGACAAAAGTGTGCAAGGGGTGAGGCAGCAACAGCGCGATATTGAGAACGTGCCGAGCCCGGATTATAGTGACCAGCCGGAGAATGCTGCTCGGCAAATCATGGCGCGAGCAGCCGACGAGCCGATGGCAGCGCCCACAATCGAGCGACACCGCACCGCAATCACCCGGACCGACCTCTCCCGTCCGGTCCGGCTGGCGCTTGAGGACGGTCTCATTACCCGAGAGACGAGCGTCTTTGACTATGGCTGCGGGCGGGGCACGGATATTCTGCATCTCAGACATCGGGAGATCCCTTGCCAGGGCTGGGATCCGGCCTATTTCCCGGACAACGAGCGGACACAGGCCGATGTTGTGAATCTGGGCTATGTGGTCAACGTGATCGAAAACCCGGACGAGCGCACCGACGCCCTGCGGCGGGCCTGGACGCTGACCCAAAAAGTGCTGATCGTGTCTGCCCGCCTCAGCCTGGAGGCGGCGCTCGATACGCTGACCCCCCACACCGACGGTGGCATTACCCGCCGCGGGACCTTCCAGAAATTCTTTGAACAGCAGGAACTCCGCGAGTGGATCGACGCTGCGCTCGGTGCTTCGAGCGTGCCGGCCGGACCGGGGATTTTCTATGTGTTTCGGGACTCGCAGCAACGCCAGTCCTTTGCCGCCGCACGCTATCGACGCCAGTTTACGGTCCCGCGCCAGCGTCTCAGCGAGGTCCTGTTCGAGCAGCACAAGGAACTCCTGGAGCCGCTGATCGGATTCCTGACCACCCGGGGACGCTTACCCGAGGACACCGAGCTGCCCGAGACCGACGCGATTTGCCAGGCGTTGGGCAGCCTCAAGCGGGCCTATGGCATCATCCGCCGCGTCACCGGCGCTGAGGAGTGGAACCGCATCCGGGCCGAGCGCCAGCAGGACCTGCTCCTCTATCTCGCGCTCGTACGCTTCGAGGGCCGACCGCGCTTTACCCAGCTCCCGCGCGACCTCCAGTTGGATGTGCGCGCGTTTTTCTCGTCCTATAGCCGGGCCTGCGCGCTGGCCGACGATCTACTGTTCTCCGCCGGCGACCGGGCCGCGGTCGATCAGGCCTGCCGGAGCGCCGAGGTCGGCAAACTGACGCGCCAGGCCCTATACGTGCACGAGTCCGCCCTGCCTCAACTCCCACCCATTCTGCGCGCCTTTGAGGGGTGTGCGCGGGCGTATATCGGGGTGGTGGAGGGCGCGAATATCATCAAGCTGCACCGCGACCAGCCCCAGGTTTCCTATCTGTCCTACCCGGCCTTCGAGCGCGACCCCCATCCGGCCCTGGTCAGCTCGCTACTCGTGCCCTTGCAGACGTTCAAGATTCGCTACCGTACTTACCGGGAGTCGCCCAACCCGCCGATTCTGCACCGCAAAGAGACGTTTATCACCACCGACCATCCCCTGCATGAAAAATTCGCCCGCCTGACCCGCCAGGAAGAGAAAAAGGGGCTGTACGAAAAGCCCGAGTTGATCGGCACCCGCGAAGGCTGGCAGGTCGCCCTGGCCGCGCGCGGCCTCCGGTTGGCCGGACACCGGCTGATGCGCAGGGCTGCGCGGTAGGCTGGCTCACTCTTTGCGACAATCGGGATGACGACCTTCATGTCTGAGGGCTGCGACGTTCCTTACACGCCTCGGCTATAGCGGCAAGGGTGTCTTGTATAATCTCGTCCTCAGAACGGCCCATGTCTTCTATAGATAAGGACCTCTGCTCTACGGGACCTGCGTACCGAAATATAGACATCCTATAGGATGTTTCATATGATGTCATCATGAGATTGGTGCTAGACACCAACATAATTGTCGCTGCTTTTCGGAGCCGTCGGGGGGCAAGTAATGCGCTCCTCAGACTGCTTGAGATGCGACGCGCGACACTCCTGTGCTCCACGGCTCTCTCCCTGGAGTATGAGGCGGTTCTGAGCCGTGCAGAAACCCGTGTAGTCACAGGTCACCAGCTCGACGACGTTGCAAGGATCATGAACGCCCTTGCCGCCCTGAGCGAGCCAGTTGACATATCGTTCCGGCTCCGACCGATGTTGCGCGATGCCGACGACGAAATGGTTCTGGAAACAGCCCTGAACGGGCATGCCAACGCCATCGTAACGCATAACGTCAAGGATTTTGGGCCAGCGCACTCATTTGGGGTTGAGATTACAACCCCTGGTAGCATGGTAAGGAGGTTGAGCAGATGACTGATATCCGTCGCTACAAGTATCCGTTGCAATTGCCAATATCACTAAAAGATACGGCGACACGTCTCGCCAGGGAGGACGGCGTCTCGCTCAATCAATGGATTGTCGCCGCCGTCGCCCAGAAGATCGGCGCCGTCGAGACGGCGGAGACTTTTCTGCGGAAGCGCGCGGCAGATGCGGTCGAGAGCGATCTGACGCACTATCTCGACAAGGCCCCGGACCTGCCGCCTGATCTGGAGGATGAGTTGCCGCGCGAGTGATGTTTGCCCTACTCCAAAGAAAGGAAAGAGCGACCCTTTGTCCGTACATTCGCCGTATGTTAGGGTACTGCCGAGCAGGAGGCGACTCATGTCCATTGCCGAGGCCAAGTCAGAACGCATTGAGGTCCGCACCACGCCGCGTATGAAAGCATTTGACCGGACAGAGCAGGGAAAGGGCTTGGGCAAGGCACTCCTCAAAGATGCCCTGCTCAGGACCGCTCAAGCCGCAGACATTGCCGGCATCCGGGCGCTTCTTGTCCACGCCAAGGACGATGAGGCGCGGGTCTGGTACGAGAGCCTGGAATTCGAGCCCAGTCCGACCGACCCCTACCATCTCTTCCTGCTGATGAAAGACCTGCGGGCACTCCTGAGCAACAGGCCGTAAGTCTCCTATTTCTTGCAAAATAGAAATGGATTTCTAAAATGCAGGAGATGACAAGGTCTCTGACTATCGACTATGGCGATGAGGTTTTGTCGGCCCTTGGCCTGTCGCCCGACCAGTTCCGTGAAGAGGCGAAGATTCTGATCGCCGTCAAGCTCTATGAGATGGGTCGATTATCCACTGGTGCGGCAGCGAAGTTTGCCGGTGTACCCAAGCCATTATTTCTGACAAAACTGGCGGACTATGGTGTCGATACCTTCGACCTGTCTGACGAGGAGCTTCGACGAGATATGACCCATGCCCGCCATCATCTGTAACACGTCCGCATTTATTAGCTTTCCATCATCTCAACTACTGCGTCTGATAAGCAATCAAGCGCTGTGTCTCCTGTGTATTCTTCCAAAACTGTAATCGGACGGAGGAGTCCAGCCGCATAGGTATTTATACGCTGCCATTAGCCGGCTGACTCGACGAATCTCGCGGCGGGCCACGAAAGACCTCGCGTGTATGCCATTTCACGAACTCGGCTTTCGGTTTGAACTCCCTACTGTGGGGATGTCGGAGCGGTGCGTTGTGACAATCCCAGAACCATCGCGTCGTATCGCTTTCACCGTGGACTTTGGCCGAAATAAGGACTTTGAACCCCCTGGCGACCGGTGCCAATCCAAGCGCCCCCCGATCAAGCGCCTTATGATGGATGCTGCATAGCGCTAAGCCGTTCGGAACCTTGCTCGGGCCACCGGATGAATGCCACTTGATATGCGCGGCTTCTAATCCGAGGAGTTCGTCTTCCAGGCGGAGGTCGAATCCACACACGGCGCAACGGCACTCGTACGCGCGGAGGACGGCGTGACGAAAGTTCCGGTCTCGCGGGCGGGTAGGAGCGGGCGGCACCACCAAGCCATAAGGAGGACTCGGGGACTCCTGTGCCAGAAACTCAGTAGGAAGGCCGGCCGCAGTGCGGATGTCATCGTGCAGTGAGTAGGGAAAATGTTCGTAGAGGAGCGCTTGCGCGGCCTGCTGTACGAGTTCGGAATCGGAGAGGAGCAGTTCGTAGATTGGCTCGGGAAAACCGCCCGTCACAGCGCTTTTAATGAGCCCGCTCCGGTGTAAATCTCCTTGTCCCGTGGCGGGCAATGATTCTCTGCCTGGGATTTCCCATAGCCCGTCATTCGGCAGACGGCTGAACGGATACTCGGGATGAATTGCCTTGCGGGGCGGTCCGAAGCGTTCCAGCAAATCTGTCAGCGGATGTTCAATGTCCTGTTCGTAGCGGGCTAAGCGCTCTTCTCCCCGAGCGACCCGGCCAAGTGCGAGTAGAACCAGTAGCGGCTTATGTGGCGCGCGCTGTCCGCGCGTTCGCCAGAATTTTACTTGGCCGAGCTGCTGAAGAAATACGTTGCGTTCCACAATGGATACTCTCTGGCCGAATTGACGCCTTACCAGCAGTCTTCTAGCATCCGCAGCAAGCTCAATCCACTTTGACACGACCGACGCAGACCTTGAAGAGGCGGGGCGGCTGATTACGGAAGTGTTGACACGGTTGGTGCGGGCCGGGCTGCTACGCGCGGTGTGAAAGACTCCGCCCTTCTAACCACGATATTGCTCAGGGGACTGCTCGCTCACTCATATTCTCTTGCGGAGCGTGAGCAGCTTGCTTACCCTAGAGGAACTATGGACTGGAAAGAGCGTATCTCCATTGACCCAAAGGTACTCGTTGGAAAGCCGGTGATTAAAGGGACCCGGATTGCTGTAGAGTTCCTTGTTGAGCTCCTCGCTGAAGGCTGGACTCACGCCCAAATCCTGCAAAACTACCCGCATCTCACCGAGGCCGACATCCAGGCAGCTCTGCACTACGCCAGTGAGATGATGAAACAGGAGAAAGTGTACCCACTGACGTTGTGAGCGGTGCAAAATTTTTAGCGAACGAGAATGTCCCTGGAGATGCGGTTCAGGCGGCTCGCCAAGAGGGCATTGACCTTGCCTGGGTCAAAGAGATAGCGGCTGGTGCTGACGATGACACAGTACTGGCGATGTCGGTGGCGGAGAATCGCGTGTTAGTCACATTTGATAAAGACTTTGGCGAAATGGCCTTTCGTCAGGGCCGGGACGCAACATGTGGCATCATCCTGTTAAGGCCACGACTGCATTCGGCGACCTTCCTGGCCCGTTTTCTTATGTCGGTCCTGAGTCAACAAATCGACTGGACAAACCATTTCGCTGTCGCACAGGAAAGCAATATTCGGGTTATTTCCTTGCCATAGTGCGTCAAATCCCAGGTCCTCAAAGGAGATACCCACCCCGCCGCTTCGCGGCACCCCTCCCAAGAGGGGATGAGGATATCGGGTGAAATGATGCGGAAACAAACAACTGAATACACCTCACCCCTTGATACATTGGTAGCAGTGACGAAGCAGCTGAGCACTTATGAGAGCCAGCAGCAGATGGACTCGGAGGAGTTCTTTGATCGGTACCACCGGGGCAAACTGTCGGATGATGCTGTGTTTGTGGAATGGGCGAACGATTACCGCCATTATTTGGAACTTCGCCAGAAATTAGAAAAAAGCCTGCACGATGTTGCAGCATGTCATGACACGGTGGTTAGAGAATGAGGACGTATAACGCGCAACAGACTGGACTTGTTTGATTCTCCTATGAATCAGGGTACGATACCTGGGAATAGCCATCGAAACGACAAGGAGCACGGAACATGTCGAGACGGCTTAATTTCGAAGTGGAAGTCCCGGACGACGTGTGTGTACATCTCCCTCAGGAAGAGTTTGCCGCTAAGGCAAAAGAGGCCCTGGTGATGGAGCTCCTACGTGAGCACCAGATATCGCAAGGCAAGGCCGCAGAGATGCTTGAGATACCGCGCCATGACTTGTTTGACCTGATGACGAGATACCAAGTCTCAGTTCTTGATCTAACGCACGATGAACTCAAGGCTGAAATTCAGAGGCTCTTTCCCCGAGCTTCCTAAGCGTTCTATATGCAGGTTGTCGCGGATGCCGGTCCTAGATGAGCTGATTGCAGCCGGCACCTATATTAGCAAATCGCTCTATCAAGACGTGCTTGAACAGGTTGGGGAGGCATAGCGGGCCGGGCTGGGTGCTGGGTCGTAGAGTACCCACCCCGCCGCTGACGCGGCGCAAAGAGGGAACGTGTCCAGCATCACATGTGTATTGGAGGGCACGTTTCCTCTTTCCCTCCCAAGAGGGGATTAGAGGGAGGAGCCGGGGCCGGCGAATTCGGACGCGGGGTCGCCGGCGATTCGGGCGTGGTACATCACCCGCGCTTCGGTCATGTCCCAGGGGCAGGACTGGTGCAGCAGGCGTCGGTTGTCCCAGAGCACGGCGTCGCCGACCGTCCACCGGTGATGATAGACGCGCGGCGGCTGGCAGGTATGGTCCACCAGCGCCCGGAGTAATTGTTCGGATTCGGTTGGGTCCATTCCCGGAATGCCGTAGGCATGACGGCCGATCAGCAGAGACTTGCGCCCGGTCTCGGGGTGCGTTTTCACCAGGGGTCGCAGCGGCGGGTCCTTCACATCCAGACCATAGCCGTTATAGTCGCCGCCCTTTTTAGCTGCAAACCCGATCTTTTTCTGTGAATAGCGCAGGGAATGGTAGGCCGACAGGTCGGCGACTTTCTCTTTCATGGCGGCGTCGAGCGCGTCATACCCGGCGCGCAAGTCTGCCCAGCCGGTCTCCCCGCGCGCCGAAGGCACGATGTGGGCCGTGAACACCGCGCCCTTGGCCTGCACGGGCATATAGGTGCTGTCGCAATGCCAGCCCATATTCCCTTTGAGGACCTGAATCATCTCGTCCGAATCGTCATCGATGCGAATGCTGCCGTCTTTTTTGACGTTGCTGATCGGTATCAGATCAAACTCCAGCTCACCGAAGCGTTTGGCAAATGCGACCTGCTCGTCATTGGAGAGATGCTGGTCCGGGAAGATGAGCAGCGCGTACTCCAGCCAGGTGGCGTACAGCCGGCTGAAGGTTGGCTGGTCAATGTCGGCCAGCTTGAGTCCGGTTACGGTCGCCCCAAAGCTCGCGTCGAGCGGTTCAACGTGAAAATCTGTCATCGGTGTGCGTCCTCCTCGGTTGCCTCAGCATGACGCGCGGAGGGAAAACTGTCAATCCGCTCCATATGTTGATTGTCCGGCTAAGCCGCTTTTGCTTCGACCTCAAACCGGACACGCAAGCCGGCCCGCGCTAACATGTTGATCAGTTTATCGATGCTAAAGCGACTAATCTCTCCCTTCATCACATTACTGATACGAGGCTGGGTCTCACCAAAGAAGGCCGCGGCCTCGACCTGGGTCCAGCCCCGGCCTTGAATGTATTGCCGTAGGTCGAGCATGAGGTCGGCCCGGATTTTCAAATTGGCCGCCTCTTCTGCATCAAATCCCAGGTCCTCAAAGACATTGTCTTGGCCTCGTGTGTGACGCTCATGACCTTACCTCCGTTTTCGAGCTTGCTGATGCCGCTGCACGATTCGATATCGCTGCTGGCCGATTTCAATGTCCTTCTTCGTTGTCTGGAGCAGGGTATTCATTAATTAAGGGGAGAATACGGGTTAGCGCAAAGGCAACAACGGGTAAGAGTTCGTTTTTCTGCTCGAAAACGATACACCACTGATTGCGCGTTCGTCCTCGCTCATTAAGTATTTTTTTTCGAGTTCCGATATCTATTGCCCCGGCCTTTTCGAGGACTTTCTGGACCTCTAGAGCATTCTGTTTTTAGGTGGAGGCATAGCCAGCATGGGTGAAGTAGTGGCGGCATTCCTCCGGTTCGAAGCGGTCCAGCAGCGTCCCGATCCGCCGCCAAGTCGCTTCAACGGTGCGTTCGGCCGCGTGGCGGAGCAAAGCTTTGAGCTTGGCGAAGACCTGTTCAATCGGGTTAAGGTCGGGGGAGTAGGGTGGCAGGAAGCGTAGCGTGGCCCCCACCCGCTCAATGGCGGCCCGCACGGCGGGACTCTTGTGGCTGCTCAGATTATCCATAATGACGATATCGCCCGGCGTGAGCGTTGGCAGCAGACACTGTTCGACATAGGCCAGGAAGCAGGGTCCGTTCATCGGGCCATCGAAGACACACGGCGCGGCTAGGCGGTCGTGGCGGAGCGTCGCCACGAAGGTCAGCGTGTGCCAGTGCCCATGGGGCCGGGTCGCGCGCAACCGCTGGCCCCGGGGGCAGCGGCCATGACTGCGGGTCATGTTCGTCTTGGCCCAGGTCTCATCCAGGAACACCAGGCGGCGTGGATCAAGTTGGCCTTGCGCGTGCTGCCACTGCCGGCGGAGCCGCGCGATGTCCGGCCGATCCTGCTCGGAGGCCGCCAGGCTTTTTTTTGAAGCTGATCCCTTCGCCTTTGAAGAACCGCGACAGCATGCCCGTGTCTACCCGCACTCCGCGCTCCGTCAACAGCCGGGCCGCCAGCGCGGCCAGCGTGATGTCGGGCTGAGCCGCCAGAACCGCCAACACCCAAGCGCGGTGCGGCTGCACCTTCGAGGGCCGATGCCCCCCGGTCCCCGCACTCTCCCGCTCCCCGCTCCGGTGGAAGCGCTGCAGCCACTTGATCGCCGCGGCGGCACTGACCCCAAACCGCCGCGCCGCCGCCCGCCGGCTCAGCCCTTCGCCTGCCACGGCATCAATCACGCGATCCCGCAAATCTTGCGAGTAGGCGCGAGCCATCTCCTCCCTCCTTCCGCAGTGCTCACCCTGCTCTCCCTCCCCAGCTTGCTGCAAAAACTTCCCTGATTCAATCTATTCGCAGAAGACTCTAGCCCTGCCCCCTCATCCAGTTCGATGGGAGTAGCATTGAAGAGGTTAGACCATTGATTTTCGCTCTCTTCTTTCACTCTCGCCTGCCGCAGCACGCAGAAGAGGTTGTCCACACTTCTATAGGAACCATTCCTAATGCTATAGAGAGCTAAACGTAAGCGTCCCGCATTCAGCCGCTCAAGGGGGCGAGACCCTTCAGCTTCTATAGGACGAATGTCTCGTTCTTCATTATCCCACACAGTGTACGCGATTTTCACATAATGTCCGCTATCATCCAAGAATTCAAAAATCCGATTCTCTCCGCTCTCCTCTTCGCCACTCGTAGTACGTCCACTCGTCATTTCGATCTGGCTCGTATTTGTGATTTTTACACCTGGCCGTATTCGGAAGGTTTTCCGTTGCATGGTTTAGCCTCTTATGCTGTCAGGGGCAGTATATTATGGTGGAGCTATGGCTACCCTAAAGGCTTGGTAGCTGCAAGAACACAAATTGAGAGAAGCCCTTGCGGACACAAGGGCTTGGGCAGAGCCACCCATCGGACTTGAACCAACGACCTACTGATTACGAATCAGTGTAGAGCACATTTCGCAGGCTTTCTTTGCAGCCTTCTGCAAGAATGAGGGAGTCTCTATTCTTCTCCCCCAGAGCTATTGGAGGTGAGCATGATCAGGGCCAATCACATGGCGTCATTGGCGAGGCGCGTGCTCACCAGCCGGTTCAGACTCACCCCCTCCTCGGCTGCCCGTATGGCGAGAGCACGGTGTGTTTCTGGGGGCACGCGCACCATAAACTTTCCGCTATAAGTCCGGTCAGCCAGTGGCGCTGGCGGCGTTTCCCCGGTGTTTTGCATGTCGATGATACAGGCACGTACCAGCCGCTGGATACCGGCCAAAGCCTTAGCCGGAGTAGAGGCCAGCCAACTTAATGAGGGGAATTCTGCACACAGACCAACGTGGGCGTTATCTTCGGCGGACCAGGTAATGCGGTACGTATAATGAGTCGTCATTTCATGCCCTCCAATTTCTCAATCGCTTTAATGACTTGGCGGACTTGATAAGGTTTTGCCATCCCCTTGACGTTCTGGATATTCACCCTTGGGTCATCCGGCCAAGGAGTGCGGTAGATGCGGTGGCTCGTCCCCTTCTGACGCGGTTCGCCAAAGTATGCGTCACACACCTTGGCGAGGTCCACGAACCGTACCCCTTTGGGATTGTTGCGGAACGCCTTGAGGAGTATCGCGGTGTCTGCCACGGAGAATATAATATCAATAGTGATACTACCCAGCAAGGACTGTATACAAGAAAAGGAGACTTCCTACGGCTGCGCCTGTTGTCGTCATCTGTCACCAAACCGTCGAGCCCGAACCGATCAAGCTTCCAAAGCCAGAAGCAGTGGTAGAACCCGAGACAGAGGAACCAACCACCAAAGAAACTATCCCAGCCGCTACCCGCCTACGCGAACTCGAATCCTTGCATACCGACGCCCTCATCACGGACGAGGAATACGAATATAAGCGTACTGAAATCATGAAGGAATTATAGCCATGCGCGTCTTTCAATGGACCCGCGAACAGTCTCAGACCGGCCAATGAAAAAGCCCTTGCGGACACAAGGGCTTGGGCAGAGCCACCCATCGGATTTGAACCGACGACCTACTGATTACGAATCAGTTGCTCTACCAACTGAGCTAGGGTGGCGTAGATTGCGGGGATTCTACCAGTGAGGCGAACCGCGGGGCAAGCCCGATGCGCTTCAGTCGAGTTGCCGCAACAACTCGCGCGCGGCCCGTGCCGGGTCGGGGGCCGCGCTCAGGGCTGAAATCATGGCAATGCCGTGGGCGCCGGTCTCCAATACCTCAGCCACGCGCTCGGTCTTGATGCCGCCAATCGCAAAAACCGGCACCGTGCTGTGAGCGACCGCCGCGCGCAGGCGGTCGAGCCCCTGGGGTTCACCATAGGCGGCCTTTGAAGGGGTGTAATAGACCGGGCCGAAGACCATGAAATCGGCCCCCCGGGCCGCGGTGACTTCGTGCCGGGAATGGGTTGAAACACCGATGAGTTTCCCGGCTCCCAATAGACGGCGTGCATCTTCAACCGCAAAAGAGTGTTGTCCGAGATGGACGCCGTCGGCTTCGACCGCCAGGGCCACGTCCAGGCGGTCGTTGACCAGCAGTTGGGCCTGATAGCGCAGGGTCAGCGCCCGAAGCCGCTCGGCCAATAAATACAGCTCGCGGCCTTCGAGGTCCTTTTCCCGGAGTTGAACGGCCCGCACCCCGCCGTCGAGAGCGGCGTGCACGACATCGGTGAGGGGCCGGTTGGCGGTTTGTTTACGGTCGGTGACGAAATACAGGCGGAAGTTGAGCATCGGTCGGACGGCCGGGGTGGGTTCCTTTTCGCATCACACGTCCAAGCGGGGGAGGTAGTGATGGGCTAGGCGATCATTCCGTCGAGCGGGCTGGAGGCGGTGGCGTACAGCTTTTTGCCCATGCGCCCGGCCAGATAAGCTTTGCGCCCGGCTTCCACTCCCTGGCGCATGGCGTCGGCCATCAGAATCGGGTCCTTTGCCGCGGCAATGGCCGTGTTCATCAGCACCGCGTCACAGCCCATTTCCAGGGCAACCGCGGCGTCCGAGGCCGTGCCCACCCCGGCGTCAACGATCACCGGCACGCTGCTGTGTTCGAGGATGATACGGATATTATACGGATTGCGGATGCCGAGCCCGGAGCCGATGGGCGCAGCCAGCGGCATGACCGCAGCGCAGCCCATGTCTTCGAGCTTTTGGCAGGAGATCGGATCGTCGTGAATATAGGGCAGGACGATAAAGCCCTCGTCAACCAGGGTCTTGGCCGCCTCAAGCGTGCCCGGAATATCGGGGAAGAGGGTCTTGTCATCGCCGATGACCTCCAGCTTGACCATCTTGCCGACCCCGGCCTCGCGGGCCAAGCGGCAGGTCCGTACCGCGTCCGCGGCGTTATAGCAGCCGGCGGTGTTGGGCAGGATGGTGTAGTGCTTGGGGTCGATATAGTCGAGCAGATTCTCCTGGTTGGGGTCGGTGATATTCACCCGGCGGACCGCCACCGTCACGATCTCGGCCCCCGAGGCCTCGATCGCCTGTTTGGTTTCCGCAAAATCCTTATACTTTCCCGTGCCGACAATCAGCCTGGAATGATATTCCTTGCCTGCGAGTACAAAGGGGTCTTTGGGGCCTGGCATGGCGTCCTCACTGTGTTGATCTGTGCGTGCTCTGACTAGCAGCCTCCGCCAACAAAATGGACGATTTCAACCTCGTCGTCCTGTTGCAGTCCGCAGTTGGCATACTCGTCGCGGGGAATAATATCCCGGTTGACCTCAACCGCGATCCGCTTGTTTCCAAGGCCGAGTTCCTCGACTAAGGCCGCGATAGTGATGCCCTCTTGGCACTCCCGCACATCGCCGTTGAGCCGCAATGTCATTGCGGCCTACCATATGCCCACGGGTTTCCCTTTACAACCCAGGAGGCTTCTGGTATTCCCCTGTCTGCCCATCCAGGCGTATCTAGATGGACATCTTTCCAACCCGCTACCACCAAGGAGTATCTCATGGCTACCGTCACCCGCGCCCTGATTAGCGTGAGCGACAAACGTGGCGTTGTTGATCTGGCTCGCGGCCTGGCCGCGCTTGGTATTGAAATTCTCTCAACCGGCGGCACGGCCAAAGCGCTGACCGACGCCGGCCTTGCCGTGACTCCGGTCGAAGATTTTACCGGCTTTCCCGAAATGCTCGACGGCCGGGTGAAGACCCTGCACCCCCGCATCCACGCCGGCATTCTGCACCGCCGGAGCGACCCCAACCATCTTGCAGCCATGACCCAACACGACCTCAAAGCCATCGATCTGGTGGTGGTCAACCTCTACCCGTTTGAACAAACCGTGGCCAAGCCGGACTGTGACTTTGCCGACGCGATTGAAAACATCGATATCGGCGGGCCGTCCCTGTTGCGCGCCTCAGCCAAGAATCACGCCGACGTGGGGGTCGTGGTGGACCCGGACGATTATCCGGCCGTTCTGGCCGCGCTCGCACAAGACGGCGCCTTGTCCGCCGAGCACAAGCTCGCTCTGGCCAAGAAAGCCTTTCGGTTGACCGCCCGCTACGATGGCGCCATTGCCGACTACCTGGGCAGCCTCGACGGAGAAGAGCGCCGGCCTTTTGGCGAAACCCTGCACCTGCAATACATTAAGACCCAGGACCTCCGCTACGGAGAGAACCCGCACCAGTCCGCGGCTTTTTACCGCAGCCCGGTCGTCCGGGAGGCGTGTATCGCCACCGCCAAACAGCTCCAGGGCAAGGAGCTGTCGTATAATAATATCGTGGATGCCAATGCCGCGTTCGCCCTGCTCCAGGAGTTTGATGAAATTGCCGCGGTGGCCATCAAGCATACCAACCCGTGCGGCGTGGCCACTTCGACGGAGTCTCTGGCCGACGCCTTTCGGAAGACGCGCGCCTGCGATCCGGTTTCCATTTTTGGCGGGATCGTGGGTTTGAACCGTGAGGTCGATGTGGCGACCGCCCAGGAAATCCTGAACCTGTACCAACAGGGCTTTCTTGAGATCGTGCTGGCCCCCGGCTATGCGGCCCCGGCCCTGGAGATGCTGGCCTCGTCCAAGCGCCTTCAGAACATCCGTTTGCTGGAAATCCCGGAGATCGCAGATGTGCAACCGGCCCGCTACGAGGCCAAGCCGATTGCCGGCGGCCTGCTGTATCAGGAACGCGATACCGGCCGGGTCGAGGTGCGAGACTGCGAGGTGGTGACCAAGCGGCGGCCGACTGACGCGGAGTACCAGGCATTGGCCTTTGCCTGGCGGGTATGCAAACACGTCAAGTCCAACGCCATCGTGCTCACCTCAAGCGATCAGGTTGTTGGTGTGGGTGCCGGTCAGATGAGCCGGGTTGACTCGGCCAAGATCGCCGTCTCCCGGGCGCGCGACCTGGGGCTGGAGACCCAGGGCAGCGTGGTCGGCTCGGATGCGTTTTTTCCTTTTCGCGACGGGCTCGACGTGGTGGCCCAGGCCGGTGCAACCGCCGCGATTCAGCCCGGCGGCAGCCTGCGCGACAAGGATGTGATTGCCGCCGCGGACGAGTACGGCATGGCCATGGTTGTCACCGGCATGCGGCATTTTCGGCATTAGCCATGATTCGGCGTTAGCCATGAAAATACTGGTGATTGGCAGCGGCGGCCGGGAACACGCCTTGGTGTGGAAGATCCGCCAGAGTCCGCGCGTCTCGAAAATCTACTGTGCACCGGGTAATGCCGGGACTGCCGAGCACGCCGAACCGGTTGCGCTGGCCGCGGACGATATTGATGGGCTGTGTGCGTTTGCCGAAAAGGAACGGATCGGGCTGACGGTGGTCGGCCCTGAGTTGCCGCTGAGCCTCGGAATTGTAGATCGGTTTGAGTCGCGGGGGCTGCGCGTGTTTGGCCCGAACCGGGCCGCGGCCCAACTCGAAGGTAGCAAAGCCTTTACCAAGGAACTCATGCAGCAGCAGGGCGTGCCAACCGCGGCCTTTGGCGTGTTTCGCGATCCGGACGAAGCCAGCCGTTATGTCGAAGAAGTCGGGGCACCGATTGTGGTCAAGGCCGATGGTCTTGCGGCTGGAAAAGGTGTCCTGCTGTGCGCCACTCAGGCCGCAGCCCAGGCCGCTATCACCACCATCATGCGCGAGCGTCAGTTTGGCGCGGCCGGCGACCAGGTGGTGATTGAGGAGTTTCTGCACGGCGAGGAGGCCTCGTTTCTGGCGCTGACGGATGGCACCCATATTCTTCCCCTGGCCTCCTCTCAGGATCACAAGCAGGTCTTTGACGGCGACCGGGGGCCGAATACCGGCGGGATGGGAGCCTACTCGCCGGCACCGGTCGTCACTCCGGCGTTGACCGACCGGATTGTGCAGGACATTCTCACTCCGGTTGTCCACGGGCTCAGACAGCGCAATATCGTGTATAAAGGCGTCCTGTACGCCGGGCTGATGATCCACCAGGGCCAGGCGAAAGTTCTTGAATTCAACGTCCGCTTTGGCGACCCGGAATGTCAGCCGCTCATGCTGCGCCTCAAATCAGACCTGGTCGAGGTCATGCAGGCCGTGGTTGATGAACGCCTCGACCAGGTGAGCCTCGACTGGGATGACCGCGCCGCGGTGTGTGTCGTGCTCACGGCCGGAGGCTATCCGGGCAGCTACGAGAAGGGACAGGCGATTGCCGGATTGGAACAGTTTGCGGACTGGCAGGACGGGGCGGTTTTTCATGCCGGCACCAAACGCCAGGCAGACGCGCTGATCACCAATGGTGGGCGCGTTCTGGGCGTGACCGCAACCGGGGCGGATATTCGTCAGGCCATGGCGACCACCTATCAGGCGGTGCAACGCATTTCGTGGCCGGGCATGCACTACCGGCGGGATATTGGTCAGCGGGCACTGGCAGGCTAAAACCGAAGGTCCCCCCTTCTGTAAGGGGGAAGCCCGAAGGGCAGGGGGCAAACTGGAGGTCCCCCCCCTCTGTAAGGGGGAAGCCCGAAGGGCAGGGGGCAAAAGAACCATGGCACACATTCGTCCCTTTCGCGCGTTACGCTATAATCCGGCGGTTGTCGGCGATTTGAAAAAAGTCGTCTCCCCGCCGTATGACGTGATCGGTCCGGAACAACAAACGCTCCTCCATCTCCAGAGTCCGTATAACGCCACCCATCTCGACTTCAACAAGGCGGACGACCCCTATACGGCGGCGGCCCAGACTTTTCAGACCTGGCTGTCCCAGCGGGTCGTGCAGCCCGACCCGGAGCCCGGCTTCTACTGCTACACCCAGGAATACACGCTCCAGGACGGCCAGCTACGGCGGCGGACCGGTATTTTTACCGCGCTGCGGGTTGAAGATTTCGAGTCCGGGGTCATTCGCCCGCACGAGCGCACCTTCGAGCGGGCCAAAAAAGACCGCCTCGCCCTGCTGCGCGCCTGCCGGGCGCATCTGAGTTCGATCTTCTGTCTCTACGCCGGGGCGGGCTGGTCGCTCGAACACACCCTCGGGGAGGCACTCGCCCAGCCGGCCGCGGTGGAGGTCGCGGACGACGCGGGTGTCACGCATCGGCTGTGGCCCATCCGGGACCCGGCGGTCGTTGCGGACATTACGGCGCAACTCTCGGACAAATCGCTGATTATCGCCGACGGCCATCACCGCTATGAAACCGCGCTGCAATACAGCCGCGAGCGGACGGCGGAAACCGGCGCGGGTGAGGACCGACCCTTTCATTACGTCCTGGCGTATCTGACCAGTGCCGAGGACAGCGGTCTGACCATCCTCCCAACCCATCGACTGATCCGGCAGACCCGTCTGCCCAGTCCGACCGACCTGCAAGCCGTTCTCAAACGCGACTTTCGACTGACCCGCTATGCTCCGACCCAGCGCCAGGCGTTTCTTACGGCCCTTTCGGCGCCCGGCCCGGAGCGGCGTATCGGGTGCGTCATGGCCGGAGCCGAGCACGACTGGCTGTTGTCCTTCGACGACCGGGTCACGCAGAATCTGCCCGCCTCGGTCGCCATGCGGGCGCTTGATGTCACCGTGTTGCACGACGTGCTGTTCGAGCGTTTTCTGGGCTTACCGCCTGCCGTCCAAAAGCAGGCCGTCTCGTATACGAGCGATACCAACGAGGCGCTGCAACGCGTGGGCGCCGGAGACGCTCAGGCCGCTTTTCTCCTGCGCTCAACAACCTTTGAGCAGATTAAACAGGTCTGTGCAGGCGGCGAGACCATGCCGCAGAAGTCAACCTATTTCTATCCCAAGCTGTTGACCGGTCTGGTGTTCTACCATCTTGAAGAGGGTTAGGACCTTTCACGCTCGGTTGTAGCCAGCAAGGGAGGCAGGTGGGGTGGAGGAGGAGGGAGCGATGGGACGGGCGTATTCACTGGACTGACGCGAGCGGGTCGCGGTGGCTTGTGCTGCGGGACGCGCCGCGCGGGTCGTGGCCCAGCAGTATCGGGTGAGTCGGGCGTGGGTGGATCGGCTGAAGCGGCGGCGGGAGACGGGGAAGATTGAGCGGGCCAGCGCGACCCTCCGGTTTCTCCCCCCATACAGTCCTGACCTCAATCCTATTGCGCTGGTCTTTGCCAAGCTCAAGGCGCTGGCCCGCGGCGCGGCCCACCGTGCCCGTGAGGACCTCTGGACGTCCCGCGGCTCACGCGTCTCGCGCTTCTCCCCGGGAGAATGTCAGCACTCCTTCCGCCAGTGTGGCTCTACCGCAACGTGACATGCGCGAGACGCGTTTACCCAGACCGGTGCGCCAAGGATTTCTGTGTGCCGTGCGTCTAAACTATGAGACGTACGAATGTGGCGGAGGACGATAGACCATGGCTGAGCCATCAGACGACACTCTGGCAATTCGTGCCGGGGCCGGAGACCGGGAGGCATTCGCCGAGTTGCTCAAGCGCCACTACGACCGGATATTCCGGATCGGCGTCCGCGTCCTCGGCGATACAGAAGCTGCGGCCGACCTTGCCCAGGAGGTCTGCGTCGGTCTGCCCGGCAAGCTGACCTCCTATCGCCGGAAAGGCCGATTCACCACTTGGCTCTATCGGGTGGTGGTGAACGCGGCCCGAGACGCGCGCCGCCGTGCCGCGACCCGGCGGCGCCTGGAAAGTGACTACACGGCGCTGGAGGCGCTAGACCGTCCAGGGCACAGTCCTGTGAATAGCGAGTCCGTCTGGCTGCGCCAGGTCCTGGGGCGATTGTCGGCCGAGTTGCGAACCACCGTGATCCTGGTGATTGAGGAGGGCTTGGGACATGCCGAAGCCGGGAAAGTCCTGGGCGTGACCGCAGCCACCGTGTCCTGGCGTATGCACAAGGTGCGCAAATGTCTGCGCGCATATGCAGTCAAAGAGGAATTGGTCCTATGAACGACGAAATTGAACGCTTACAGTCGGCGCTTCGCGCCAACCGACCCAGGCCGCCGGCCGAAGTCCAGGAACGGGCGCTGGCCGCCGCGCTCGCCGCCTTCGATGATCACCATCGAACGCGCAGCAAAGACGCAGTCCAAGCCGAGTACGACAACCGTCGCCGCGGAGTCTGGTGGCTGTTTCTGCCAGTCTCGAATTGGTGGCGACGCCCGGCATTCGCCAGCGCGATAACCTTGGGGCTGGCCGCAGTCCTGTTTGTTGCCTACCTGCGGCCCTTCACCCAGCCCCAGCTCCTTGGGCAAGGGTTCGGAGCCGACATTAAGGAGAGAAGGCTGGAGAGGGAGAGAAGGCTGAGGGAGGAGCAAAAGATGGAGGCGGCTGCCCCCTTTGGGACCGGCTACAGTATGTCGGCAGAGGGGCTGGGGAAGGGGCAAGAGCTGGAGGCGGCTGCCCCCCCTAGCCTCGGGATACTCACAGGGGCGGAGTCAGCTCCCCCCCTCGGCCTTGATGTAGCCTCCGGGGGACGCGCCATGCGCTCGCGCGCGGCCGATAGCGCTGGCGGCCCCGCCTTCCGCGACCAGGGCCGCGACCGGTTCACCGCCTTCGACCCCAACCCGGTCAAGGTGACCGCAGAAGAGCCAGTCTCCACCTTCTCTATTGACGTGGATACCGCTTCCTACGCCTTTATGCGCGCCTCGCTGAACCGGATGGTGCTCCCCCCTCAAGACGCCGTGCGCATCGAGGAACTGATCAACTACTTCCCATATAACTACGCCCTGCCCGACAGCCGGGAAGCGCCCTTCGCCGCCAACGTCTCCGTGCTGCCTGCACCCTGGAACCCGACCAACCGGCTGCTGCACATCGGCATACGAGGGTATATGCAGGACCCCGGCGCGGCTAAACGGGCCAACTTGGTATTCTTGGTCGACACTTCGGGTTCGATGAATGCGCCCAATAAGCTGCCGCTGCTGGTCAACTCGCTGAAACTGCTGCTCGAGACCCTCGCCCCGCAAGACCGAGTGGCTATCGTCACCTATGCCGGTGCGGCCGGCATCGCGCTTCCGCCCACCCCGGTGGCCGAGAAACCACGGATTCACGCCGCCCTGGATCGCCTGGGGGCCGGCGGCTCGACCGCGGGGGCCGAAGGCATCCGTCAGGCATATCTGCTCGCGGAAGAGTATTTTGTCGCCGACGGCATCAACCGGGTCGTGCTGGCCACGGATGGCGACTTCAACGTGGGCATCACCGACCCGCAAGCGCTCACCGGCTTTGTCTCCAGAAAGCGGAACAGCGGGGTCTATCTGTCCGTGCTCGGCTTCGGCATAGGCAACTACAATGATGACGTGATGCAGCGTCTGGCCCAGAACGGCAACGGCAACGCTGTCTATATCGACAGTCTGTCCGAGGCTCGTAAAGCCCTGGCGGAGGAGGCCACGGCATTGCTCTTCCCCATCGCCAAGGACGTGAAGATCCAGGTAGAGTTCAATCCGGCAACGGTGAGCGAGTACCGGCTGGTCGGCTATGAAACCCGCATGCTGCGCCGCGAAGACTTCAGCAACGACAAGGTGGACGCCGGCGACATCGGCGCCGGCCACACCGTGACCGCCATCTATGAACTGACGCCTGCTGGCTCCGGGGCCGAGCGGACCGAACCCCTGCGCTACCAGGCTGCGGCACCGGCCGGGAGTGCCTTCAAGGACGAACTCGCCTTCCTGAAGATCCGCTACAAGCTGCCCGAGGAAGAGACCAGCAAGCTGATCACCAGGCCCTTGACCTCGGCGGATGCGGCGGCGAGCGTTGAAGCCGCCCCACGTGAGGCGCGTTTCGCCGCCGCGGTAGCCGCGTTCGGCCAGTTGCTGCGCGGCGGACGCTATATCGGCGATTACGACTACGACGATGTAGCCGCGCTCGCCCAGGACGCGCGCGGCCAGGATCCCTACGGCTATCGGGCCGAGTTCATCGGCCTGGTCAAGCTCGCGCAATCCGCCGCTTCTCTGGCGCCACTACCGTCCCCCGATACCATAACCGGCCCCGAGAGCGTTTCACGATAAGTGGTAGCCGTACCGTTACGCTCTCGTCATGCCGGACGTGATCCGGTATCCAGAGAGTAGGAGCCCGAGGGCTTGAATTCCTGCCTTCGACGGAGTGACGGGGGGCGACGCAGCATCGTGAACTGCTCTAGGCAGCCCGGGATGTGGCGTTCAGAATCGCCGGCCGCCACCACCGCCGCCAAACCGCCGTCGTTCCGGTGGACGTGCGGCGTTGACCTTCAGGACCCGACCAAGGACCTCCTGGCCGTTGAATTTTTCAATAATCGCGTCGGCCTCTTCCTTCGAACCCATTTCAACAAAGGCGAAGCCCTTTGATTGTCCGGAGAAGCGGTCGGTGACCACGCTGACCGAACTGACCGTGCCGACCTCGGCAAAGACCTTTTCCAGGTCAGCGTTTTTCGCGGAATAGGGCAGGTTGCCGACAAAGAGCCGGGTGCCGGATGACGGACGGGGTTGTGAGGGCGGGCGGTTCGCAACCGGGGAAGGTCTCCCACGTCCGCTATCCCGAATAGGTGAGGGGCCACCCCGGCCGGGTTTGACCTCGTTAACGGTGAGGGCCTGTCCATCGACTTCTTTGCCATTCAGGTCTGAGATGGCCGCCTGAGCGGACGCTTCCGTCTCCATTTCGATAAAACCGAACCCCCGAGACAGACCGGTGGCAGGGTCGGTAATGAGTTCGGCAGACTGCAGGCTCCCAAACGGGGTGAATAAGTCTTCAAGCTCCGGAAAGCAGAGCATGGGGGGAAGATTACCAACGTACAGTTTAACAGCCAAAAATGTGTCTCCTCTCGTGCCGTTTCACCTGATCCACCCGGTCGATTTTGAGGTGGAGGTGGAAGGTAGCAAATTCTCATTTTGATTACAATAAAAAACGAAGAAGGGAAGACCAAAGAATTCATTGTCCCTCTACCGTTGAGGTGATAGCATTTTTGTTTTGAGTGGACTCCAGTCTGGGACTACGCTTTGGTGCAGCATGGATACGCAAGCCTCGACCCCTAGCCCTGCCCTTTCGGCGGTTATTCTGAGCGGTGGGAAAAGCTCGCGCATGGGGAGCCCGAAAGCGCTGCTGCCGTTTGACGACAAGCCGCTTATCGCTCACCTGGTCCAGCGACTGTCCCAACGCTTTGCCGATATCGTTGTGGTCGCCGCACCAAACCAGACCCTGCCGTCCCTGCCGGTTACGCTAGTGCACGATGCCGTGGCCTATCAGGGCCCGGTCGGAGGCATATGCTACGGCCTGCAGGCGATCCGCGGCACGGCGGCCTTTGTCACGTCGTGCGATGTGCCTTTTCTCCAGTTGCCGTTCATCGACTATCTCGTCTCGCAACTCGATCACAACGGCCGTGACTATGATGTCGTCGTCCCCGTGTGGCAAGACCGGCTTCAGCCGCTGCACGCCGTGTATCGAAGGCGTGTCGTTCCCCATTTGCAAGAACAGCTCGCCACCCAACGCCTCCGTCCGGTCTATCTGTACGACACCGTGCCAACCCGAAAAGTGTCGCCAACGGAAATCGAACGCTTTGACCCCGAGGGGCTGAGTTTTCTCAATATGAATACCCAGGCGGACTATCAAGCCGCCCTGGCCCGGTGGCGGACGCGGTCGGCGCCCATTTCCTGTACGGTGGAATTATTTGGCGTTGCGCGTCTGACCGCCCGCACCCCGCGCGTCCCGTTGACCCTTACGGCTGAGGCAACCCTCGGAGACGCACTGGCTGTCTTGGGGGCGGAATGTCCCGCCCTCCTGGGTGCGGTGCTGTCCGCGGATGATACGGGACACACCAGCTTACGGAGCGGCTATACCTGCAACATCAACGGGAAAGATTTTGTTCGAGACGCACGCACCCGTCTGCGGGCGGGTGACAGCCTGTTGATCTTGTCGAGCGATGCGGGCGGATAAACCATGTACGGGTTCCACGGCCGTCTGCTCCGGATAGACCTCACCACGCAGTCGTACACCTGGCAGGACATCGAAGCGTCCCGGCTCACTACGGTGCTGGGCGGTGTGGGCCTGGGCGCGTCTCTGCTGTACGATCACGCACCTCCTGGCGCGGAGCCGTTCTCGGCCGACAATCCGCTTATTTTTACCAGCGCCCCGCTGGTCGGAACGGGCCTGACCACTACCGCCAAATATGCGGTGGTCACCAAGTCGCCCCTGACCGGTTTTATTGCGGACTCGCTCTCCTCCAGTTTTTTCGCCCTGGAGCTCAAGCGGCTCGGAGTCGATGCCCTGGTGATTACCGGCGCGGCCGGGCAACCTACCTATCTCCTGATAACGGACGACGGAGTCGAGTTCCGAACGGCAAGCCATCTGACGGGGTTGAGCGCCCGGGAAACCGAAGAACGCATTCGGCACGCGGAACGCACGGAAAAAGAGGCGGAGGTCCGGGTGGCCGCCATCGGGCGGGCCGGGGAAAATCTCGTGCGGTTTGCAACCCTCAGCAACGAGGGCCGGCACGCCGGACGGGGTGGCGTCGGAGCGGTGTTCGGTGCCAAGCAGCTCAAGGCCGTCGCCCTGCGGGGTCATTGTCGGGTGGCCGTGGCCGATACGGAGGCGGTGGAAAAAATTGCCGCCACATTACGCGAGCGAAGCGTTGGGCCACAGACGGCAAAATACCGTGAAATTGGGACGGTGGCGAACCTGGCGGTCTTTGACCGGCTGGGCAGTCTGCCGACCTATAATTTTCAGAATGCCCCGTTTGTCCGGGCGGAAGCGCTCAGCGGGGAAGCCTTTATCACCAATAGCTTCAGCCAGACGCACGGCTGCGCCGCGTGCACGATTCGCTGCGAGCGCCTGTTCCGGTCCCTGAGCGGTGAGGCTCAACGGCTTGAATATGAAACGCTCTTTGCGTTTGGTCCGCTGTGCGGCATCGAGGAGCCGGACGCGGTTCTGCGGGCCGCCCGGCTGTGCGACCAGTACGGACTGGACACCATTAGTACCGGCGGCACCATCGCCTGGGCAGCGGAATGTGCGGACAAGGGTCTCTGGCCCGAGCTGCGTGCGACCGGCCTGTCCTTCGGCAATGCGGAGGCGATTCTCGGCCTAATTCCAGACATTGCCCACAGACGAGGAGTGGGGGCGGTCCTGGCCGAGGGCTCGCGGCGGGCGGCTCTCCGCATCGGGGCCGAAGCGGAGAGCTTCGCCATGCAGGTCAAAGGCATGGAGCTGCCGGGCTACGAGCCGCGCAGCCTCAAGACCATGGCGCTCGGTTTGGCGGTCAGCCCGCGCGGGGCCTGCCATAACCGCTCGGGAGCGTATGAGGCGGACTTCTCGGGCCAGGTTGATCGCCTGCAAGCCGATGCCGGTCGCGGGGCGCTGGTTGCCGCGTCCGAAGACTTCTCCGCGGTCCTGGACTCACTGATTGTGTGCAAGTTTTTACGCAAGTGTTTTGAGGATTTTTATTCCGATACGGCCCGCCTGATGAGCGCGGTGACGGGGTGGGATTATACCGCTACAGACCTCAGGCAGGTCGGTGAACGTATCAATACACTCAAAAAATTATTTAATATGCGCGAGGGCTGGCGGCCTGAGGACGACTGGCTGCCGCCCCGCCTCTTGACCGAGCCGCTACCGAGCGGTGTTGCCCGGGGAGTGAGCCTGACCCCGGATGAGCTACGGCTGATGATTCAAAGTTATTATGCCGCCCGAGGCTGGGATACACAGGGATTGGTAACGGAGGAGAAGAAAAGGGAATTGGGGCTCTGAGGGCCATGTCAAAAGCAGAAAAATTCAAGGAAGAAATCGGCTGGCTCAAAGTTGTTTTTGGGATTTTAGTTGCCATTGATGTTTCCATGATCGCGTGGCTCGCTCAGAATGTGAGCGTCCAGCTTCCTCGCTCGTCTCGGTTTGTATTTTTGCGGTTGCCTGCGTTACTCTCGGGGTTATGTGGGTCAACCGTACTGCGTATCGAAAAATTGACGAACTGGAGGACCTGTAATGGAATGGCTTGTTATTCTTGCTTTTGTGATCTTTCTGACTGGTCTCGGTATCGTGGCCGGAGAGGCGATTTCCCACGCCCACAAATCATCCCCGCAGAAGCCTGAGAAACCAACGCAATAGTTGTGTCCCTGAGAAAGATATTTATGCACGGAGCATAGGAGAGATATCTTCATTATGTACGAATCAAAAAATGTCTTAGGCGAAAAACTTGAGGTGTGCAGTTCACGGCCGTTAACCGGTTTTTATCGAGACGGCTGCTGCAATACCGGCAGGGAAGATGTCGGCCTGCATACCGTATGTACCCAGGTCACCGAAGAATTTCTGGCCTTCTCCAAGGCGAAGGGCAACGACCTGAGCACGCCCCGCCCGGAGCTTGGCTTTGCCGGCCTCCAGCCCGGAGACTGCTGGTGTCTGTGCGCGCTACGCTGGAAGGAAGCCTACGAGGCCGGGGCCGCACCTGTGGTGATCCTGGCCTCCACCCACGAGGCCACCCTCGAACATATTCCCCTGGCGCTGCTGAAAGAATACGCCCGGGACCTGCATTAGCGTACAACCCTCACCCGAACAGCCGCTTCACCGCGTACCGAAAGCCCGGCAGCACGTCCTCTCCGCTCAGCTCGGCGTCTTCCCCCAGCACCTGGACGTCACGCGAAGCGCGATAGACGTAGACGGTTCGGGTAGCGGGTTCTATGACCCACGCCAGGCGAGTCCCGGCAGAGAAATACTCGGCGATTTTAGTTTGTACAGCGCTGAAACGATCTGAAGGAGAGAGGACTTCAACCGCCAGGTCCGGGGCAAACGGCCAGTATGTTTTGGGAATACCGGTCTCGGGAATACGCGCCTTGTCAATAAAGGCGGCATCTGGAGCGCGGACAATATCGGGGCTGCGCTGTAAGATAAAACCGGTTTCCGCACCGCTAACAATACCGAGATTATGATCTTGTACGTATGCCTGGAGTGCATAGGCCACGCGGGCGGTCAACACGCCATGCTCACCCCCGGTCGGTGCCGTACGAATCAACTCTCCTTCGACGAGTTCGTACTTATAGTCGTCATCGGGCAGGTCAAACAGCTCTTCGGCGGTCATGAGGGCTTGCTGGGCTGGAACGGCCATCGACATCTCCTTACTGCGACGAGCGAGAAAGATCAGGCTTCCGCGGTGCGGTTGACGCTGACCCGGACCGCGCAGTATTTGAACTCGGGAATTTTCCCGTAGGGGTCCAGCGCTTCGTTCGTCAGCAGGTTTGCGGCGGCTTCCTGATAGCAGAAGGGGATGAAAATCTCGCTCCGTTGCAGGCCGGCGTCCACCCGTGCGTAGGCGGTAATCTCACCCCGGCGGGAGGCAATGGTCAGGAGGTCTCCTTCCGCGCCGTCCAGCGCGGCCAGGTCCTCAGGATGGACGTTGATCACGGGCTGCGGTTCTAGGGCGTCCAGGACGCTGGCCCGGCGGGTCATCGCGCCGGTATGCCAGTGTTCGAGCTGGCGGCCGGTAATCAGCACAAACGGAAACTCGGCATCGGGCAGTTCGTCGGCGCGAATCAGACGCGCGGGGACGAACCGGCCTATGCCGTCCGAGGTCGGAAAATTCTTTTGAAACACCACCGGCCGGCCTGGGTCGTCTTCGGTCCAGCAGGGGTAGGTGACGGAGTCTTGGCTTTCGAGCCGCGACCAGCTGATCCCCCCGAGGGCGGAAATGGCCTGACGCATCTCTTCGTAGACCGCCGCGGTGTCATGGTACTGCCAGTCCAGTCCCAGACGGCGGGCCATCTCCTGAATGATGTCCAGGTCCTGACGGGCCTGGCCCGGCGGGTCAAGCGCTCTGCGGGCGAGCTGGACGCGCCGGTCGGTGTTGGTGAACGTGCCGGTCTTCTCCGGGAGTGCGGACGCCGGCAGGATCACGTCGGCAAACGCCGCGGTCTCGGTCAGAAACAAGTCCTGCACGACCAGGTGGTCGAGCTTGGCCAAGGCTTGCCGCGCGTGATGCAGGTTGGGGTCGGACATGGCCGGGTTTTCGCCCATGATGTACATGCCGTGCAGCCGGTCGTCGAGAATGGCGTCCATAATCTCGACCACGGTCAGACCGGCTTGCGGGTCCAGGGAGACGCCCCACAGGGCCTCGAAGCGCTGCCGCACCTCCCCGTTATCGACCCGCTGGTAGTCGGGGAACATCATGGGAATCAGGCCGGCGTCAGACGCCCCCTGGACATTGTTTTGGCCGCGCAAGGGATGGAGCCCGGTCCCGGGACGACCGATCTGTCCGGTCATCAGGGCGAGCGCGATGAGACAGCGCGCGTTGTCCGTGCCGTGGATATGCTGCGAAATGCCCATTCCCCAGAAAATCATGGAACCCGACGCGGTGGCATAGCGCCGGGCAACTTCTCGGATGGTCTCGGCGGCAATCCCGCATACGGACTCCATCTCTTCGGGGCTGAAGCCGGCCACGTTTTGCTTGATGAGCTCAAACCCGGCGGTGCGCTGCTCGATAAACTCCTGGTGCACCAAGCCCTCCTCGACGATGGTGTGCATCATGGCGTTGAGCAGGGCCACATCGGTATCGGGTTTGAACTGGAGATAATACGCCGCATGGCGGGCGAGCTCGGTCCGACGGGGGTCCATGACCACCAGCGTCTTGCCCGCTTTGGCCGCATTCTTCATAAAGGTCGCCGCCACCGGATGGTTCTCCGAGGCGTTGGAGCCGATGAGGATAATGCACTCCGCCTCCGCCACGTCTGCCACCTGATTGGAAACCGCGCCCGAGCCGATGCCTTCCAGGAGGGCGGCGACCGACGAGGCGTGGCACAGCCGCGTGCAGTGATCGACGTTGTTCGTCCCGAATCCGGTCCGCACCAGCTTTTGGAAAAGATAGGCTTCTTCATTGCTGCCTTTGGCCGAGCCAAATCCGGCCAGGGCCTGGCCGCCTTTTTCGTCACGGATTTTTTTGAGGCCGCTTGCCGCCAAGTCGAGCGCTTCTTCCCAGGAGGCTTCACGAAAGACATCTGAAGGATCAGCCGGGTCGATCGTGATCTCGGTGGACTTTGGCACTCCCGATTTTCGGATTAAGGGTTGGGTGAGCCGGTGCGGATGGGTGATATAGTCAAAGCCGTAACGGCCTTTCACGCATAGCCGGCCGTGGTTGGACGGACCGTCACGCCCGGTCACCTGGAGAATGGTGTTGTCTTTGACGTGATAGGTCAGCAGACAGCCCACCCCGCAATAGGGACACACGGAATCCACCGTTTTGTCCGGCTCAATCAGTCCCACCCCCTTGGCCGGCATGAGCGCCCCGGTAGGACAGGCCTGGACGCATTCTCCACAGCCAACGCAGGAGCTGCTGCCCATGGGGTCGTCCACGTCGAAGACGATCTTGGCCTGACTGCCGCGCAGGGCGTAGCCAATGACATCGTTCACCTGCTCCTCACGACAGGCGCGCTGACAGCGGGTGCACTGGATACAGGCGTCGAGGTTCACGGCGATGGCCGGGTGAGACCCATCCGCTTGCGGCTGCCGGCGCGGGGCGAAGCGCGGCGGGCCGACTTCCAGCGCGCGCGCCCAGGTCGCCAGTTCCGAGTCTCGGGTATAGGGGGTCTCGACAACGTCCGAGAGCAGCAGTTCGAGCACCATCTTCTGGGAGAGGCGGGCGCGCTCACTCGTGCTCGCCACCTCCATGCCCTCCTGCGGTGTCCGGCAGCAGGAAGGCGCAAGGGGACGCTCCCCCTTCACTTCCACCACACAGGCACGACAATTGCCGTCCGGCCGAAGCCCGTCTTTGTAGCACAGGTGGGGAATGTCAACGCCATGACGACGGGCGGCCTGGAGAATGGTTTCACCAGGCAGGGCGTCGACCGCCCGCCCGTCCAGGAGAAAGGAGGTCGGCTTGGCGCTTTCGGGAACGGCGGTCATGAGGCGAGCTCCTCTGGGAAGTGTTGGATGATGCTGCGCAGCGGGTTGGGCGCGGCTTGGCCTAAGCCACAAATCGAGGCGTCGCCCATGACTTGGGCCAGTTCTTCAAGCAGGGGCACATCCCAGCGGTCTTGCGCCATAAGCCCGGCCGCTTTCCGTGTCCCCACGCGACACGGCGTACATTTTCCGCAGGACTCATGCGAGAAAAAGCGCATCGCATTGAGCGCTGCGGCCTTGGCGCTGTCTTGATCGGACAAAACGATAATCGCCGCGGAACCGATGAAACAGCCGTGGGGTTGCAGGGTATCGAAATCGAGCGGTAGGTCGGCCAGCGTGGCGGGCAAAATACCGCCGGATGCGCCCCCAGGGAAATAGGCGTACAGCTCATGCCCGGACAGCATGCCCCCGCAATACTCGTCGATCAGCTCACGCAGGCTAATACCGGCCGGGGCCAGATGCACCCCCGGCTTTTGGACGCGACCGCTGACCGAAAACGAGCGGAGCCCCTTGCGGCCCCGCCGGCCGTGGCTCGCAAACCACTCTGCTCCGTGCTCCAGAATATCGCGCACCCAATACAGGGTTTCAAAATTATGCTCCAGGGTCGGGCGTCCGAACAGGCCGACCTCGGCCACATACGGTGGGCGCAAACGCGGCATGCCGCGTTTGCCCTCGATGGACTCGATCATGCCCGACTCTTCGCCGCAGATATACGCGCCTGCCCCACGGCGGAGGTGAATAGCGGGGAGCGCCATCGGCGGGTCGGCCTCCAGGGCGGCAATCGCGCTCTTGAGAATCTGGAGACAGGCCGGATATTCATCCCGGATATAGATATAGACGGCATTGATTTCAGCCGCCCAAGCGGCGATCAGCATCCCTTCCAGAAAACGATGCGGGTCGCGTTCAAGATAATAGCGGTCCTTAAAGGTACCGGGCTCGCCTTCATCAATATTGACCGCCAAGAGGCGCGGGCCCGCATAGCCCCGGACGATGCGCCACTTGCGTCCGGCGGGAAAGCCGGCGCCGCCGAGGCCGCGCAAGCCGGAGTCCTCCAGTGCTTGCACGACCGCATCGATATCGCGGCTGCCGTTGAGACACTCACCCAGGACCTGATATCCACCAGCCGCCCGATAGGCCTGATAGTCAACCGTGTCCGCCGGCAAGCTGGCTTGGGTTGCCTTGTGTTCGATGGCTTGTCTCACCCGCTCCAGGCTGGCCGTGCCGATCGGGTTCTGGCCGACCACCGCAACCGGTGCGGTTTCACACCGGCCCACGCACGGAACGCGCTGGACCCGCACCGTTTTACCGAATTCTTGCTCTAAGGCAGGAATCAATTGTTCGGCTCCAGCCAACTCACAACTGACCGAGTCACACACCCGAACGGTGAGTGCCGGTGGCGGGACTTCTCCTTCTTTGACCACATCGAAATGGTGGTAAAAGCTGGCAACCTCGTACACTTCGACCGGAGCGAGCTGCATTTCGTGGGCGAGGGCAACCAGGTGAGCCGCAGACAGATGACCATAGCGATCCTGGATGAGATGCAAATGTTCGATCAGGAGGTCCCGACGGCGTGGGGCATCGGCCAGCAGGGTTTGGACTTCCCGGAGGGCCTGGGAGTCAACACTACGCCCTTTTGGCCGAGTACGAAGGCCCCGTGGACGTTTTCTGCCGCGCTCCCCGTTGTGTTTCATCGTCTCCCCTACCGGACCGGAGCCCTCGTTGAAAAGGCTTAAAGGAAGGAAGCATAGCTTATTTATTGACTGTGGCTCAAGAGTCCTGCTCTTTGGCTCTCGTGCTGCGATCGAGGACTTCCGACGACGGGCCGGACTCAACCATCAGTAAACTTTGACACTGGAACCTTCAGGCCAGAAACCTTAAACTAGGGCGTGTTCACACTAAACATGCCGCTGTATGCACCTGTAGTGGTTCGATGCTCTGGCCACCTCAAAAAGCCTGGCCCAACGGGATGGAAATTTACTCTGAGGACCAACGAGTATGGGAGCTGTGGGAGCAAGAAAAGGAGACCGATTCGTACTATGACTTCGAGTTTCCGAGGAAGTTGGCAAGGAGACCCCTATAAAAACCGGGTCTATATCTAGCAAGCCGGCAGACCGAAGATATCATATGTCGAGGTCGTGAAGCGTCTCGAACAAGCCGTGAACTCTTGCAGTGGGATGATCTCGATTTGGGGATACTGGACCGCCACGGCCGGATTGTATTCCAGTACGCGATCCGCTACGGGCATCCGATGGCATGCCTGCTAGTTGAGGCCTGTGCCACGACCACCCTGACGGACAACGCGAAAGAGCAATGGGAGGAGCGCACGATTCCCCTGGTGTAGACCCTCAGTCAGTAGTTCAAGAATCCGTTGGATGGGTCGGTGAATTTTGACACCCTGCTCAAAAGCGTGGCTCGGTAACGTGGAACAGATTAAATTGGCTTGTAATGGCTTTTATCAGAACTAAAGGAGAGCGAATCCTGAATACTCTGAACGTTCTATGCCTCGTTTTCTTGTTTTTTAATAGTGCCTGTGCAGAAGCTTTTTACTATTATTGTTGGAACGAAAAAGGGGATCGAGGCAAAAGTTTCAGCCACAACTCTGAATACATAAGAGTCGACCGTATGCATCTGTATTTTAAGCCTGAACATTTAACGGAATTTAGTTATACAGACGGCACCTATGGTGAAAGGGTATATCAAGCTCCTTTAACAAAAAATTCAACTGATGCCGCTTATTATAATATTAAAAAAACTGACAGCCAATTTATTATCCGAACGATAGTCCATCTCGCCGCTGACAGAAAAGTTAAGCTGCCTTCAGGGGAGATAGTCAATGGCACTCAAGAAGTGTGGAATAAATTTTACAGTGGACAGTACTCTCAGATTATCATTTTGCATGCTATCTTCCCCGTAATTGAACAAATTATTTTTGATCGCTTCAAGGAGAGTATTACGGTTCAGTATATTTACAAATTTCCTCCATATAATGTGAAAAAAATACTCTGGAAATTAAATACAGACAGGGAGCCGTATTCTCAGGAATTGGGAGTGTTGAATACAGAGGACAGGGAAAGACTGTTCCAGGATAAGATAGGCGTTAAATCCTCTATCCGTTTATATCCCCGTTGTGAAAAAGAGAGCTTTATCACCAGTCAAATCCGTTACCTAATAGATGTTCTGAGGTTCCTTTGGTGACCTGGAATTTGGTGCTGGTACAGTTTGAGCTGTACGCCGCTGTTTCTGTTGGGACAAAAGCTCCCCAATATACCAGTACCCTCTTCCTTGATCGCCCTTGACACCCGTGGTTTCGACTCTTACTTTTCCGCATCAGAGACGTTCGGTCTCGGACAAACAATAGCTCAAAATCAATGAAGAAATTCAGGCGTGCCAGCGTCTATTACCGTCTACAGATTGCCCCTACTAACCACGCCTGAGGAGAATATCCACATCCATGGACGGAGATATTTCAGCTCTGAACGAACGGGTGAGAGAGGAAGCAGTGGCACTGGCGCGCTTACGGGACGCTATTGGCCAGGTCATTATCGGTCAACAGTATCTCGTAGACCGCTTGATTGTCGGGCTGTTGGCGAACGGTCACGTCCTGTTGGAAGGCGTTCCCGGCCTGGCCAAGACCCTGTCGGTGAAGACCCTGGCCCAGGCAATCAGCGCCAGCTTTCAGCGGCTCCAATTTACCCCGGACCTCCTGCCCGCAGACCTCATCGGAACGCTGATTTACAATCCGCGCGAGGGGACGTTTACCACCAAGAAAGGGCCGGTCTTTGCCAATATTGTGCTGGCGGACGAGATTAACCGGGCACCGGCCAAGGTCCAAAGTGCCCTGTTGGAGGCCATGCAGGAACGTCAGGTCACCATAGGCGAGGAGACCCATCTCCTGCCGGCGCCCTTCCTCGTACTGGCCACCCAGAATCCCATTGAGCAGGAAGGCACCTATCCCCTGCCAGAGGCCCAGGTTGATCGTTTCATGCTGAAGCTGTGGGTGACCTACCCTTCGAAGGCAGAAGAGCGGCAGATCCTGGATCGTATGGCATCGACCGCTCAGCCTGCCGCGGTCAGTCCCGTGCTAAGCACGGAGGACGTTGTGCGGTTGCGCGGCCTGACCGACCAGATTTATCTGGACGATAAAATCAAGGACTACATTATTGATCTGGTCTTTGCCACGCGCGATCCCACAGCTTACGACATCGATGTCCAGCGTTTTATTCAGTACGGCGCTTCACCGCGAGCCACCCTGTCATTGACCGTCGCCGCCAAAGCGTATGCCTTGCTCCAGGGGCGCGGCTACGTCACACCGCAAGATGTGAAATCCATCGGCCCGGACATTCTGCGCCACCGGGTCATTATTACGTATGAGGCCGAGGCCGAAGAACTGACCGCGGACAGCGTCCTGGAACACATCTTTGACGGTGTGCCCGTGCCCTAGGCTATGCTGACTTCGGAACAACTCAAAGCGGTCCGTAAGATTCATATTCGGACCAGCCATTTGGTCAACGATGTGTTTGCCGGCCAGTACCAGAGCGCGTTCAAGGGCCACGGCATGGAGTTTGCCGAGGTCCGGCAATACTTCCCCGGTGATGATGTCCGTACCATAGACTGGAACGTCACCGCCCGGACGGGCATCCCGCACGTCAAACGGTTCAGTGAAGAGCGCGAACTGACGGTGATGCTCCTGGTGGACGCCAGCGCCTCGACTCGGTTCGGAACCACGTCCCAGTTAAAGAGTACGATGGCGGCAGAGATGGCGGCCCTGTTTGCCTTTTCGGCCATTACCAACAACGACAAAGTCGGGCTGGTGATATTCAGTAACGAAGTCGAGCTGTCGCTCCCGCCCAAAAAGGGTCTCCGCCACGTCCTGCGGGTGATTCGTGAGGTGCTCTCCTTCCGGAGTCAGCAGCGCGGCACGAATATCACGGCCGCCCTGGAACATCTGAATCATGTCAGTAAGCGACGAGCGGTGGTCTTTCTCATTTCCGATTGGCTCGACCCGCACGCCACCGTTGCCCTCACTATTGCCAATCGTCGCCATGACGTGATTGCCATTGTGTTAGACGACCCCCGCGAGCTGAGCCTGCCGAATATCGGCCTGATTGAGCTCCAAGATGCCGAAACCGGAGAGCGGGAGCTGGTCGATACCGGTGACCGGCGGGTCCGGGAAGAGTTCGCCCGGCGGGCGACAGCAGCCCGGGACGACAGAGCGCGCATGTTGCGGCGCGCTCACGCGGACACCATTACGGTGCGTACCGACCAGCCGTACGTCGACGCTTTGCTGCGCTTTTTTCGCATGCGTGAGCAGCGGCATTAGAAGTTCCCCATGAGACGCCCACCCCGTGAAAGAGTGAACGTGCCCTCCAAGTTAGACAAAGCTGCTGGCAGGTTTACTCTTTTTGCTCGAAAGACGCGGCTGACCCTGCTGATCGCCGCGTGGTCCCTGCTCAGCCTGCCGTCTGAGCCTTGGGCTGCTGTGGACGGAGAGAAACCGACCGGCCCGGTTCACCTCCGAGTCAGCGTCGATCGGGAAGAAATCACCATAGGAGATCCGCTTCGCTATACGCTTACGATCAGCGCGGAGACGGGCGTGGATGTCTCTGTCCCGCTGTTCCACGAGCGCATCGGTGACTTTGACATTATCGACTTTGGTCGAGAGCCAGACCAGCCGCAGGCGGAACGGACCATTCTCACCCGGTGGTATACGCTCACTATTTTCACGACGGGCTATCATATGCTCCCGGCCCCACGCCTATCCTATACAACGCCTGACGGCGGCCGGCACGAAACCATAGGCGAGTCGCTCCGGGTCCATGTGGCGAGCTTGCTGACGCAGGAAGGGCAGCCGACCGATATTCGCGACGTCAAACCGCCCGAAGACGTCCCCTTTAACTGGTGGCCCGTCCTCGTGGGCGGTGCGGTCCTGGTCGCGCTGATCGGCCTTGGTCTTGCCCTGTCCTATTTGCTGAACCGGTTCCGTCGAGCAGCGGTCCTTCCGCCCCGGCCGGCCCACGAGGTCGCGCTTGAGGCCCTGTCGCACCTGCGGGCCAAGCGCCTCCCGCAAGCCGGGCAGTTCGAGGCGTACTATGTTGCCCTGTCCGCTATTGTCCGGACCTATCTGGAAGACGGGCTCCAGGTACGCGCCCCGGAAATGACAACGGAGGAATTCCTCGTGGCCGTCACGCGCGTTTCTTCTGCCCCTCGCTCCGCTCAGCGGCCCCCCAGGGGAAGGGGGGGCGACCACCCCGGCCGTCTCCCACCGGCCCACCAGCACCTGCTCGGCACGTTCCTGGCCCAGGCGGATTTGGTCAAATTCGCCCGGCATCGACCCAGCCTGGACGAGAGCGATGCCGCCTATGAAGCAGTCAAACGCTTTGTGGACGAAACCCGACCGGGGCACGCGCAGACGCTTGCCGACGGGCACAACCAGCGACAGGAGGATCGACATGCGGCTGCATGACCCCTGGGTGCTGCTGATCTGGCTCCTCATCCCGCTGGTCTTCTGGCTCCAACGGCGGGGCACCCAGGAGGCGGCGATCCGCTATCCCAGCCTGGCTGTCCTGCGTTCCCT
Organism: uncultured Binatia bacterium (SeqCode); assembly: GCA_965203745.1. GTDB lineage: Bacteria > Desulfobacterota > Binatia > Bin18 > Bin18 > Bin18. The sequence continues at coordinate 1,657,951 of CBDBDK010000004.1, read as the reverse complement.
GACGCATACGGGGAAACGACACTGGCGTTGGATTTTGCCGGTGTGTCGGGGGGCTGCCCTCTCTCTCCTCGTCCTCGCTCTTGCCCGTCCACAACTCGGCAAAGCCGAGAGTCAGTATTACGGTGAAGGGGTCGACATTGTGCTGGCCGTTGATATTTCGAGTAGCATGCTGTCCGAAGACTTCAGTCTGGATACCGGCCGGGCCAACCGGCTGGAAGTGGTGAAGTCTGTTGTCCGGGATTTTGTGACCGCCCGAGGCGGGGACCGGATAGGCCTGGTCCTGTTCAGCGCCCGTCCCTATACCCAGTGTCCGCTCACCCTTGATCATGGCTGGCTGTTACAGAATTTGGACCGGGCCGAGATCGGGATGATTGAGGACGGTACGGCCATTGGCTCTGCCCTGGCCATCGCGGCCGGTCGCCTGGAGCACTCGGAGGCCAAGAGCAAGCTCGTGATTCTGCTGACCGATGGGCAGAACAATGCGGGCCGGATCTCTCCACTGACCGCGGCGGATGCGGCCCACACCCTGGGCGTCAAAGTGTATACCATAGGCGCAGGGACCCGCGGCATGGCGCCCTATCCGACCCGGGATCTGTTTGGCAATACGGTCTATCGTCCCATCCGGGTCGATATTGACGAGGAGACGCTGTCGAAGATCGCCCAGACCACGGGAGGGCGCTATTTCCGCGCAACGGACACGGCCAGCCTCCAGTCCATTTACGAGACGATTAACCAGTTGGAGCGTACCCCTTTTCGTGCGCCCCTATACCTCGATTATGATGAGCTCTATCCCTGGTGCATTATGTTGGCGCTTGTCCTGGTTGGTCTGGAAACGGGCCTGAATCACACGCTCCTCCGAAAGCTGCCCTAATGGTTTGGCGTACCCCTCAGTTTCTGTGGCTGTTGTTCTGCGTTCCGCTTGTTGCCGGCCTCCTGATGCGGGCCCTGCGACGGCGACGGCGCGCCTTGGAACAGTTCGCCCAGGCCAGTCTCCTGCCCGTTTTGACGTCTGATACGGATCAGCGCGGTCACCACTGGCGCGCCGGCCTGTTGGTCGGTGCGCTCGTCCTGCTGATCCTTGCCCTGGCAGGACCGCGCTGGGGGTTTCAGTGGGAAGAGGTGCGCCGTGAGGGGGCGGACATCGTTGTCGCGCTTGACACCTCGCGCAGTATGCTCGCAACGGATATCACCCCGACGCGGCTGGATCGTGCCAAACTGGCCCTTCGGGATCTCGTGCAGCACCTTGAGGGAGACCGGATCGGGCTGGTCACTTTTGCGGGCTCGGCTTTTATTCAGTGTCCCTTGACGCTGGATTACGGGGCGTTTTTAGAGAGTCTGCGTTCCGTCACGGTCGGTATCATCCCCAAGGGTGGGACCGCCTTGGGCGAAGCCATTAGAACCGGGCTGTCGGCCTTTGAAAACCAGCCCGGTCAACATCACGCCCTGCTGATTATCACCGATGGTGAAGACCATGACGGACAGATTCAGGCGGCCAGCCAGCAGGCTGCGGCAAAAGGAATCAAAATCTATACCGTCGGGGTCGGCAGCCCGGAGGGCGAACTGATTCCGCTCAGCGTGGACGGCCGGCGCAGTTTTCTGAAAGACCGCCAGGGGCAGGTCGTCAAGTCGCGTTTGGATACGGAGACTTTGCAGCAGATTGCGCTGACAACGGGCGGTGCCTATGTCTACGATACCGGCCCGAGTCTGGGTCTGGGAGAAATCTATACGCGCTATCTGAGCCAGCTCGAAAAGCGAGACCTCACCTCAACCCTGGAGCGCCGCTATGCAGACCGCTTTCAGCTCCCGCTCGCCGTTGGCCTTCTCTTCCTCGCCCTGGAAGCCTGTATCCGGGACCGGCGTTCGCAAGCGGTCAGAGATGGATCATCGCCGGAGCAGTTGAGTCGTCCCCTACCTCCAGGAGAAAGGGAGAACGAGTCGTGAACACCGGACAGCGACTGCTGCTGAGCTGTGCCCTCCTGTGTGTCGCCTGGACCGATAGTCTGCGCAGCCAGGTTGTTGAGGGCAACCGATTATTCTCTGAGGGAAAATTTAGCGACGCGGTCGAGTCCTATGGTCGGGCATTAGTCGATCATCCCGATTCCCCGCTTCTCAATTTCAATATGGGAACGGCGCACTATAAAGCGGGTAAGTACGCGCAAGCGCTCTCTTCTTTCTCACGGGTGCAGGCGGGCCCTGAAGACTCCGATAGGGATTCCGAACGGACCGCCAGGACCGCCTATAACCTGGGGAATGCCCAGTATCAAATGGGCGCGCAGGCAGAGGAGCAGAACCCGCAGGCCGCCCTCGTCGCCTATACCAACGCCTTGGCCTCGTATCGGCGGGCGCTTGGTGCTGACCCAACAGATCAGGATGCGAAGTTCAACTATGAGTTTGTGGCCAAAAGGATCGAAGCGCTGCAAGGTGAACTGGAGAATCAACCCCAACCCAGCCAGCCAAATCAACCCGAACAAGAAGAGCAGCCACAAGCCGAACAAGACAACGGGCAACAACAGCCTGACGCGCACGGGCAAGATCAGCAACATGCCGGAGAACAGCCAGAGGCTCCCTCTGAGACGGAGCAGGAAAGACATACCGGCCAAGATCCACCCAACGAGATGTCCGAGGACGAAGCCCAGTCGGTGATCGATACGGCCCGCAACGAGGAGCTCAGCCCGGAGGAGTTTGCCCGGCAGGCCCAACGCGGCGGCGTGGCTGAAGCATTACGCGACTGGTAGGGAAGAAGAATGAAAAGGAGCGCATGTATTCCCTTCCTGTTTCTGGTGTTCGGGCTGGCCTGTCCGGCTGCCGCCTCAGAGGTGAGTGTCCACGCCTCCATTCACCCGCAGCGTGCGACGCTCGGTGAGGCGTTGACGCTGTCCATTGAGGTCAGAGGGGCTCAGGACACGCCGGCCCCGGCGCTCAATATTGACGGCTTCGAGAGTCGCTATCTCGGCCCCTCGACTCAGGTGTCTATCAGTAACGGACAAGTCGCGGCGTCCGTGCAGCATCGCTACTCTCTCCTCCCGCTCAAGCCAGGACCATTCACTCTGGGGCCATTTTCCGTGGAACATCAAGGGCGGCGGTATCACACCGACCCGCTGACCGTCACGATTGCGGCCACCCAGCCATCACCTGCTCCGTCTGGCAGACCGTCCTCTCCGGCTCCGCAACGTCCTCAAGCCGCAAGCGGCCAAAACGGGCTGAGTCTTGAGCTCTCCGTCCCGCGCCACGAAGTCTATCTGCACGAACGTGTTCCCATTGTGGTTAGGCTGTATATCGGAGCGGCCCGCGTATCCGACGTTCAGTATCCGCAATTCAGCAAAGACGGATTCTCTGTCGAGCCCTTCTCCGAACCCACACGACAGCGGCAGACGCGGGGCGGCCAGACCTTCACCGTTCTGCATTTTGACACCGAGGTGATTCCCCTCCGTTCCGGGAGCCTGGCGCTCGGCCCGGCGAGCCTCCAGCTCAACGTCCTCACCCGTCGCCGGGGCGGTTCACCTTTCAGCGACCCGTTCTTTGATCGTTTTTTCCAGAGTGACTTCTTTTCGACGTTCTCTTCTGAGCGGCGGCAGCTCACCCTGCGCTCCGATTCTCTGACGCTCAGCGTGCAGCCGCTCCCGGAAGCCAGCAGACCGGACAACTTTTCAGGCGCGGTGGGCTCGTTTGAGTTGGACGTGACCGCAACCCCGCAGGACCTTCCTGTCGGAGACCCGATTACCGTCCATATGCGTATTAACGGCACGGGCTATCTTGCCGATGCCGCCGCGCCCACGTTTGTGCGGACTGACGGTTTCCGTGTGTATGAGCCGCTTGCCGGGAAAACGCAGGGGTCAACAAAATCCTTTGAGCAAGTGCTCATTCCGCAGGACCAGACCCTGGATGCCGTTCCCGCGGCTCAGTTCAGCTATTTTGATCCTCAGGCCCAGCACTACCGGACGCTCGAAAGCCAGCCTATTGCCCTTGTCGTTCGTCCCCCGAAAACTACAACACGCAAAACAGTCATAACCGGCCACCCGGATACACCATCGGCACGCAGTCAGGACGAGCAGGAAGCCCTGGGTCAGGACATCGTCTATATCAAAGACGGGCCCGGCGCTCTGGTTCCGCACACCCGGCCGTGGTATCGCAGCCTTGGTTTTCTCCTGTGGCAGCCCCTGCCGGTGCTGCTCTTCCTGGGTGCCTGGTGGTACGACCAGCGTCGCCGCCGACTGCGCGGCGATAGTCGCTACGCCCGTTTTACAGTGGCGGGGAAACAGGCACGACAGAGCCTCGCCCAAGCGGAGCACCATCTAACCCAGGAGGAGTACCCCGCCTTGTACACAGTGCTGGCTCGCACACTCCAAGTCTATGTCTCCGCCAAGTTCGACCTGCCGCCTGGTGGCGTTGATACACAGGCACTCCGCGAGCGGGGCGTCTCTCAGGCGTGTCTGGAGCAAATTGAACGAGTTGAGGAGATCTGCGAGCAGGTGCGTTTCGCCCGAGGAACACCGGCATCCATGCAGGACAAGAGTCACGAGACCCTAGCCCTCGTCCGTCAAATTATTGACCAGCTTGAACGCGCTCACCGCCAGTTTGTTGTTTTGCCCCCTCGCCTTCTGCGGCTCCCCAAAAAAGGGGGGGCGACGCAAGCCGCTTAGCATTACGGGACCATGAGGCTGCCGCAATTGCTCAGACTTCGGCCACTTCGAGGTGTGCGATTTTCTCTGTTCAAAAGAGTAAACATATCCTCCAATAGATATCAGATGCTGGACACGTTTACTCTTTGCGGTGTCTTTCTCTGCTGGGCGCCCTGCCTGGCCGCCACGGCGCAAACCACCCCTCAGACCGCTTTTTTTCGTGCGAATACGCTCTACACACAGGGGCAGTACGCCGAGGCGGTAGAGGTATACGAAGCCGTGCTTCAGTCCGGCCTCGTCAGCGGTAATCTCTATTTCAACCTCGGCAACTCCTATTTCAAGGCAGGACAAGTAGGGAGAGCCATTCTGAATTACGAGCGGGCACGGCGCTTCCTCCCCAGTGACCCGGACCTGGAAGCCAACCTGCGCTTCGCCCACTCACTCACGGGCGCTGAGGTCTGCCAATCCCCCCTCTGGCAACGCCTGGTCTTTCCGCTTTCCCACAGAGTCACCACAGACCAGTTGGTGTGGCTTACGAGTGCGGCCTATACCCTGCTCTTCGGGGTTTTTGCCGCGTGCCGTCTGTGGCCGCGTCGGCCCCAGTGGCTCCTCTCTGTGGGCTGGGGAGTTACTGCCGGCCTGGTGGTGATAACGCTCTCACTGGTGCAGCAGCTACGGACGAGCGATTGGCAGCGATATGCTGTGGTGCTCGAAAAAGAGGATACCCCAGTGCGTTTTGAGCCGGCTGTGAGCGGGACGATCCATTTCTCCGTCCCCCAGGGCACGCGGGTTCGGGTGCTCGATGTCCGAGAAGGCTGGTGGCAGGTCGCCCGCTGCGATGGGCGCCGCGGGTGGATCGAAAAAGACGTCCTCGAAGAGTTATAGAGGATCAACCGACCCACCGGCTATTTTTATAACCGCCTCCAATTGTCCTTTCCCATCCTTCCCCGGCCTATTCGGGCCGGAACTTGACCAGGGTCATTTCCGCATTCACGTCCTCAAAGGACGCAATGACCGGCATGCCGATCGTCACCTGGTCGGGCTGGCAGCCGACCAGATTGGTGGTGATATGCGGACCTTCTGCGAGTTCAACAATGGCAATGACATAGGGCACCTCATCGGCAAAGGCCGGGTGCGTCGGAGCCTGAGCAATGGTGTAGGAATACAGCCTGCCCTTGCCGGATACGGGAATCCATACGAGGTCGGCGGCTAAGCATTCCGGGCAGGCTTCGCGCGGATAAAAGATATGGGCTCCACATACATTGCAGCGTTGGATCTGGAGTTCATGCCGTTTGGCCGCATCCCAAAAGGGCTGAGAGATCTCATTGGGATGGGGGAGGGGTTTGTTATAATCGCCCATGGTTTTCCTTTCCGTCCGTTACACACCCAAGACGAGGCTGCACTGCTCGGCCATGATTCCGCCGTTGCCGTTCACATAGCCGACGGAGGCATCCTTGACCTGCCGCCCTTCCCCGCGTCCCATGAGCTGCCGCGCGCCCTCAATGACATGACTCATGCCACCCGCAAGTCCCGGTTGCCCAAAAGAGAGTTGGCCACCGTGGGTGTTGCACGGAAAATCGCCCGCGTAGGACAGGTCGTGGTCTTCAACAAACCGCCCCCCCTCGCCTTTTTCACAAAAGCCGGCGTCTTCGAGGGTCACGATCACGGTGATGGTATAGCAGTCGTAGGGCTGCACAAAGTCCATATCCTGCGGGCCGACCCCGGCCATGTCAAAGGCCGCTTCCGCCGCCGGTTTGACTAACGACGTCGTCAGGCTGCGCGCATGAGTAATGCTCGAATGGCCGCCGGCCTCACCGGCTCCGAGCAAGACCACGGGTTTGTGCGGCCCGTCTTTGGCGCGTTCGGTGCTGGTGACAATAAACGCGCCGCCCCCGGTACAGGGACTGACGATCTCAAGCAGGTGTAAGGGATCGACAATCATGCGGGAGTTCAGCACATCATCAATGTCGATTTCTTTGTTCCCGAACAGGGCGCTCGGGTTTTGGCAGGCGCTCTGGCGTTGGTCTACCGCAACCTTGGCCATTTGTTCCGCGGTCGTACCGTATTCATACTTATGGCGTTGGGCGATGAGCGCATAACCGGGGTTGGCGGCAATCAGGCCGTAAGGCGCATCGAATTCCGCCTCAATGCTCGGGAAGGGCGGCATCTGCCGCGCCCGGGCCCGCCGGTCACCCACGACGCACAGCACGGTGTTACACATTCCGGCTTCAATGGCGGCCGCTGCCCGCCAGACCATGCCGGCGGCAGAGGCGCCGCCCAGCTCGACCTGGTTAAAATAGGAGGGACGGATTTGCAGGTAATCGGCCACCACCGAGGGCCACAGTACGCTATAGTCGCTCAGCGCCCAGCCGGTCAGCAGGCCGTCAATATCGCTCTTTTCCAGGCCGGCATCAGCAATGGCCTCACGCGCCACAGTGGCAATAATCCCCAGCGGCGTAATATTCCCGGCGCCTTTTTGTGGCGGCATTTCGGCAAACCCGGAGATTGCCGCTTTTCCTTTGATGCTCATACGTCTCCTCCCGTGCTTCGCACGCACCCGTCCTTATAATGCAGGGATGGCGGAGTCCCTAGCTAAGCATGAAAACGCTTAGTGGGGAACCGGACAGTGTGTGGCCGGTGCTCCGACGGGATGGGCTTCTCCGGCGGGCGGCAAATGACGCGGTGTCTTGTGTGGAATGGAAGCCCGGCGCCGGTATTGGACCCGACACGGGCTGGACGGCCATTTCGTTTTTGTTCCAGTGACCGCTGGAGGGTCGGGGTCAAGGAGGGTGAAGTCATAGTGCTGGAGGAGGAGGGAGAGGACGATTTTCATCTCAAGATAGGCAAAATGCACCCCGGCGCAGCGGTGTACGCCCCCTCCAAACCCAATCAGGCTATGCGGTTGGCGAGACTCGTCGTGCTCCGGGGAGAACCGTTCCGGACGATACTGGTCCGGGTCCGGAAATACCTCAGGCATCCGATGCGAGAGGGCTGGTGCCGCAAACACCATGGCGTCCTGAGGAATGCGGAAGCCCTGCCGGGTAAAAGTCTTAGCGGCCTTGCGCACCAGGGCGAAGGCGACCGGATGGAGCCGCTCGGTTTCTTTGAGCGCCCACTCAATCCGTCGCAGTTGGTGCACCTCTGTCATAGAGAGGTCCCGACCATTGCCAAGAATATCAGCCTGTTCGTCACGCACCGACTGGAGATAGGTCGAGTGTTGGAGCAGGTCAATCAGGCCCCAACTGATATGCCCGGCGGTTGTCTCGTGTCCGGCCCAGACCAGCAGGAGGATCAGATTGATAATCAACATGTCGTCAATCGGCCTCCCGTCAGAGTAGTGGGCCGTACTCAACGTCTGTAGAAAATCCGGCGGATCAACCGGGTTCCGACGGCGCTCTTGTATGAGCTCACCCAGGATTTTATGCAGTTTTCTTTTTGCCCGTTGACTCCGAATCAGTCTGGGCAGCGGGAGCCAGAGGGGCAGAATCGGCTCTATTCCGCCGGAAAACAGGCGAAAGTCCGCAAAAAACTGCTTGCCCAGACGCTGCCGAAAATCTTCACCCAGAAAGGCGTGCGCAGCAATGTGCATCACTAACGGACCGAGAGTCGGAATCAGATCAAAAGTTCCACTCTCGCCTAGGCGTTTCATGAGGCTGAACGTTTCGTCGGCCATGGTTGTCACATACTGGTGCATCTGCTGAGGCTGAAACCGCGGCATGATAATGGCCCGCTGTTCAAGGTATTCCTCGAACTCGGCGAAGACATAGAAACGCTCGTGGAACATTTTGATGAAGAAAGGGTAGCTCTCGCGGATGGAGAGCAATTTGTCTGTCTCACTGAAAAAGAAACGATTGTTCTCCGGTCCGAGCAGGACGACCGCCCGTTTCAGCCCGAGTTGGAGAGAAAAAATCGAGCCGTGCTCATGATAGCCCCGTTCCATGAGGGCCGTCGGGTCGCGCAGGAATTGAAGCATGTGCCCAAGGACGGGAATACCGCCGCTCGCGATGGGAGGAAATGCGTGATCTGCCATAGGCACCCTCCATGAAGAAACGTGTGCGTCTCTCCAGAACGACTCTAGCGCTGTACAGTAGAGGATGTAAACGGAGAGAGGAATTTTTTTCCAGGACTCATACCCCGATACGGGCGACCCGCGCCTGGGTCAGTTGAACCAAGTCCTGCGGACTCAAGGCAATATCAAGCCCCCGGCGCCCGGCGCTGACGTAGACGCTGGTGTGGCTGAGGGCTGACGCGTCTATCAGCGTGACGAGGCGACGGCGTTGGCCGAGCGGACTGATGCCACCAACCACGTAGCCGGTTGCCCGTTCGGCTTCTCTCGGGTCGGCTAAGACGGCTTTCTTTACCTCAACGGCCTGGGCGACAGCCTTGAGGTTGAGCTGAGTGGAGACGGGGATCAGCGCAGCAACAAGTGTGCCGGCAGCGGGTTTGACGATGAGCGTTTTCAAGACCTGAGCCGCATCAACGCCGAGCGCTTGGACGGCCTCCAGTCCATAGGATGAGGCGGCCGGGTCATGGTGGTATTCGTACAGGCGATAGGGAATCTGAGCGCGTTTGAGGGCGTGAATGGCTGGAGTCATGGCTTGGATACGAGAAGGAGAAACGTCCGAAGAGCACCGAGTTGTAGCTACGCTTCGGGCTTACGGTAGAATTCAACGTAGAATTGAACCGACCCCTCGGGTTGGACAGAATGAACAACTTCAGGAGCAATAGTCCCGACGTGCTTAGAATCCAGGAGAAACGCCTGGTTGATGGGCTCTGCTACGACATACCTGAGCTGTCCGGCCAGAACCTGAATCTTTGCCCACACGCCCGGTTTCGTGGAGTGGGAGGAGGTCAGTCCGGCCGGAACGGACTCAGCCTGAAAAACAGCCGTTCGCTTGTACGGCCTGAAGTCGTCGGGCAGTTCGAGCGCATCACACCGGACGCAGTTGAGGGCCACGCCAAGCTTGGACGCCCGGCCGTCTTCGGTGATAACCCAGGGCCGGTTTTCAAACGGCGGGTTGTGGCGCACATGCTGCCCATGACCACAGGAGAGGTCGGCGGCCCAATCATTTCTCGAGTCACGATGAAAGCCTATGATTTTTCTCTCCATAGGGAGTGCACGCGCTAGTTGTGAATAACCGCCCGTTGCGCTCGGCAAAAAAACCGGAACCGCATGCCCATTGCCAGCAACAGATAGCCAAGCCACAAGAAGAGCACAGCCTGATCAAGAGGGAAGGGAAGAAGCTGCCGCTGGAGTGCGGCGTGACAGGCCATCACACCGGTGCCGACGTAATTCAGCACGCCTGCCCAATGCCCGATGGGATTGGACACGAGCGCGATAGCCGTGTCTCGCCTGGAGAGCCACCACGAGTCAAGCGTATACTGACCAAAGGCACAGCCAACCGCACACGGAATCCACCACGGCACAATGCCGCCATACGTCAAATAGGTCAGGGTCACGAGCAGAAAGGTAATATCCGCCAGATTATCGAGTATCTTGCCCCAGTCCGAACTCAAGCCCAGCGCCCTGGCAACCGGACCGTCATAGTAATCGCTGGCGCAGATCACCACAAAGAGCCCACCCACACAGCCCGCGCGGAACAGCGTTGGCTGCTGCCTGCTGTATTCAATGGCGAGGAGAAATACCGGGGTCAGAACGAGGCGCACACTGGTAAGGAGGTGAGCAAAATTAAACGGCCGATGGTCTTCAATAAACAGCGTGGCCATATATACGTGCGTTGATCTTGGGTATGAACGCTGGAAGGTCAGATGCAAGAGGCTGGCATCACACAGGAATCAACGGGGCAATACACCGGGAGAGCCTATTGCTTTGTTTCCGGCGTCAAACCCGGTATTTCCACCTTTTGCGCCTCGGCCATTTCGATCTTGAGGACTTTGACGGCAAAGAACAGCGTCTGTCCAGCCAGTGGATGGTTCAGATCGACAACAACCGTGTTCTCCTTCACCTCCGTGACTTGGGCAAACATCATCTGACCATCCGGGCCGCGGCCTTGGAGTCTTTTACCGACGCCATGCGCCTCTTCGGGGACATTCTCCTTGGGCACTTCTTGGACCCGATTCGGGTCAACCTCGCCATATCCCTCTGCGGGCGCAACTTCGACATTCTTCGTATCCCCGACCTTGAGGCCTATTAATTGTTTCTCCAGGCCCGGAATGATCTCCCGAGAGCCATGCGTATAGACTAATGGGTCTTTCCCCACATTCGTGTCAATAACCGTCTGGTCTTCGAGGGTAAGCGTATATTCGAGTGACACGCGCGTGCCCTCGCCGATCATGTCTTGGGCGTAGCCTGAGGTCACCAACAGGAATCCAAGACCGAGCGTGATGATAAAAATTCTCCGTTTTTCCTGCCCATAGCGTGTCGTTCCCATCGAGAATATCCTTCCTTCTATCGTCCGTATTGCGGGAGCAGAGACCTCGCTGCTACTCAGATGCTGTCTCCACCTTCAGTATCTTCACGTCGAAGAATAATGTTTCTCCGGCGAGCGGATGGTTGGTATCGATGATTATCGTCTCCGCCTTGACCTCAAGAACCTCCGCATAGAGTGGCCGGCCCTCCGGACTTCTTCCCTCCAGCTTCTCACCCACTTTCCGCCGGTCTTCAGGAATACTGTCTTTCGGCACTTCGATAATCCGTTCGGGATCGTCCGGGCCGTAGACGTCCTCAGGCGGCATGGCGAACTGTTTCGTCTCCTCCACTTTGAGTCCGGTCAGGTGCTTGGAGAAGAACGGGACTCGTTTCTCTGAGCCATGGATATACACCAGCGGATCCTTGCCGACGTTCGAGTCAAAAACCGTCTTATCTTCAAATGTCACGGTGTATTCGAGCGACACGCGCTTGCCATCAGTAACCGTCTCCTGGGCGTCCCCAGGGACGGGGCCGAGGACGGTCAGCAGAAACGCGAGACTCATTGCCGTGAGGAAAATTCGTCTCTTCCCGTCCCCGTGCCGTCTGGCCTGCATGTCCTTTCCTCCTCAAAAAAAGAAGGGCACGAGGATACCTCCGTTTGATCCTCGTACCCTGAGTGCCGTTCCACAAACGTTGCTAGAGACCCGCCCGTCAGTGCGTTGGGCTGACCGCCAGCATAGCACATTTCGAGCGTCACTCCATGCGCGGGGGCTTCAGGTTAGAACCCAGAGTGCCCTTGAAGACTTTGAAGAGATGATCGAGGTCCCACGGCCCCTGACTGTAAATCGTCCTTTCGGGCTTGAGATGGGAATACAGAGAGATTTTGTAGCCACTCGCCCCAAAGGCCTGCCCGTTGACATACTGGGCTTCATCGCTGGCCAGGAAAATAACAATCGGGGCCACATTGGCGGGATCAAGCGGGCTCCCCTGGGCGGCACCGCTGCTCTCCGACAAGCCCATTTCCTGCGCAAAGTTGGCCGGAATCGTATCGGTCATGCGGGTGGCTGCGCCGGGCAGTATGGCGTTGCAGGTGATATTATACTTTGCCAGGGCGTTGGCGCTGCTATACGTCAGTCCGAGGATGCCAGCCTTTGCCGCGGCGTAGTTCGGCTGCCCCGGAGCGCCCAGAGCGGACCCGGAGGAGAAGTTGATAATCCGCCCGCTCTTCTGGCGACGCATCAGGGCCGATGCCGGGCGAATCGTACAGTAGTGGCCCTTGAGATGGACCGCTACCACCGCGTCCCACTCTTCTTCGGTCATATTGAAGATCATCCGGTCACGCAGGATACCGGCACAGTTGACCAGGATATCAAGCTGACCAAACGCATCGACTGCGGTCTGAATCAGGTTTTCGCCACCCTGTACGGTGGCGATATTGTCCGTGTTGGCAACGGCCTCTCCGCCCGCCGCCTGGATGTCTTCAACCACCTGCTGCGCCGGAGCTTTGTCTTCCCCCTCGCCGTCGACACTACCGCCCAGGTCGTTCACCACGACCTTCGCCCCTTCTTTGGCCATAAGCTGGACAATACCCCGCCCAATACCCCGACCCGAACCGGTGACAACTGCAACTTTTCCGTCAAGCTTTCCCATGCTGATGCCTCCTTGTGTATGGGTTCACGGTGCGGCCTGGCAGCCTCAGCCCTTTGGCAGGCCAAGCACCCGGTCACCCAAAATATTCTTTTGTATTTCCAATACCTTCCTGCCTATCGTCAATAAACGCGACCATAGGGCGGCCTTACGAGCACGACGACCGGCTACCCCACGCGCTCTCACTGTGTCATTGATGCCCATGCAGCAACTCGGAATAGGTCGGCAATGGCCAGAGGCGGCCATCCACTACCGCCTCCAGCCGATCCGCTACGGTCCTTGCGGACTGCATCAGTGGTTTTATGGTTTCGTGGGCGTAAGATGCCGATTGCGCGGAACCATCGTCGGGGAAGTCGTCGAACGCCGTGGCGAGTTTGTCGGTTTCAGTCAGCAATTGCTGAACGAGATTCGCCTTTTCGTCGAAAAGCTTGGACGAATAGCCAGATTCGGTGCCCACTCGGGCATCCTCGATGGCGACGGGAATGATCAGGGTCCGCAGGATATTCAGGAGAGTCCGTGCCTCGATCCACAGCTCCGTCGCGTACGCCTCTTGAAGGACACCCTGGCGCGCCGTAATCTCTCGTTCGTTGAAGATACCCAAGTCGCCAAAGAGCTTGACGTTCTTGGCCGACGTCAGCGCCTGGTATGCCTCGGGGCTGCTCTTCAGGTGGATCAGGGCGGATTTCTCGGCGTGTACATATAACTCCTCGGAGTAGCCGTTTCCGCTGAAAAGGGCGCCCTGGTTCTGCTTGATGGTTTCACGGATGACTTGATCAACCCCCTTGCCGGCTTCGATCTCATCGCACATATGCTTCAGGCTATCCGCCAGCGCCGCGTTGACCATCGTCAGCGGGAAGGCGATATGCTGGTTTCCACCCACCGCGCGAAACTCGAACCGGTTGCCACACCAGGGGAACGGCGCGGTGCGGTTGCGGTCTTCCAGACTCGCCCGAATGTCGGCCACTGGCGCCGATACCTCGATCTGCTTGTGCCGCGTTTCGTATGCGGTGAATGTGCCGCCCTCGGCGACCTTCTTCACGTGCGCTTCCAGACGCTCGCCGAGGTAGAGGGTGATGATCGCTGGTGGCGCCTCCTGCGCACCCAGCCGGTGATCGTTCCCGGCGGTCGACACCCCACAGCGCAGCAAGTCGCCGTGCTTGTTCACCCCGCGCAGCAGAGCCGCGACAAACGCCATGAAGCGGCGGTTGTCGTTTTCGGTGTCCCCCGGCACGAACAGGTTGACACCGGTGTCGGTGTTCAGGCCCCAGTTGTTGTGCTTGCCGCTTCCGTTGATGCCGGCGAACGGCTTTTCGTGGAAAAGGATGGCAAAACCGTGGTCGAACGCCAGGTCGCGGAGCACGTCCATCGCCAGCACATTGGTGTCCGCGGCGAGGTTGGCCAGATTGAAGATCGGCGAGATCTCATGTTGCGCCGGCGCGACCTCGTTGTGGGTGCAGTGGATCGAAATCCCGAGTTCCCACATCTTCTCACGCGCCTCGGCCATATAGCGGTTCACCCGTGGCGACAGTCTGGCGAAATAGTTGGTCGACAGTTCCTGACCGCGCAGCGGCGCGGCTCCCAGCAGAGTGCGTCCTGTGGCGACTAGGTCTGGACGGGCTAAGTATTTTTCTCGGTCGATCAGGAAGAACTCCTGCTCCCAACCAACATTGCACACGACCTGCTGGGTATCGGTGTCGCCGAGATGTGCCAGCAGCCGCATGCTCTGCTCGTCGACTGCAAGATCGGCGCGCAACAGCGGGGTTTTCTGGTCGAGCGCCTCGCCAGTCCAGGAAACAAAGGCAGACGGGATATACAGCGTCTCCCGGTAGACGAAGGGCGGAGAGCCAGTGTCCCAGCCGATATAGGCCGCCGCCTTATGTGTTTCGCGCAGCTCCCCGTTCGGAAACGACGACCCATCGGTCTCGGTCTGAAACAGCTCAGAGCCGGTGAGGTTGATAATCAACCGATCGGTCGCGAAATCCACCGCCACGAACGTCTCGAGCTTCTCTCCGTGAATCGGTCCTCGCATCGGCGAGAACCAGTGCGAATATCCGATGCAACCCTTTGACTGAGCCCACTCCCGGATGGATTCCGCCAGCGCGTTCGCATCCTCCTTGTCCATCGGCAGTCCGGTCGCCCGACAGCGCGCAAACGCGTAATAGATGTCTGGATCGACCAGCTTCTTCAGGATTGCGTCATCCAGCACATTGCTGTTCATGTTGGCCAATGCCGGCGGTAGGGCAACCCTCTGCGTCGGTGCGTCGTACGTGGAGTGCATCATGACTACGGATTTTTCTTCTCCACTAGAGACAACAGCAACTTTTCCGTCGAGCTTTCCCATGCTGATACCTCCTTGTGTACGAGTGGTACGGCCTGGCAGTCTCAGCCTTTTGGCAGCCCGAGCACCCGGTCACCCAAGATATTCTTTTGTATTTCCGAGGTTCCGCCCCCAATCGTCAGCAGGCGGTACCATAACGCGGCGCGCGGCCAGCGACCGTTATCAATCGTGTAATGTGAGCCTTGCGTGAGCTGGGCGTAGGGTCCGAGCAACTCGGTGGCAAACCGGGCGAGCCGCATATTGAGTTCCGAGCCGGCGAGTTTATTGACCGATCCCTCCGGTCCGGGCGGATTGCCTTTGAGGCGTTTGCTGAAGCTGCGGAACATATTGTAGGTGATGGCTTGGCATTCGATGGCAAACTGCGCCAACTGTTGGCGCACGGCCGGGTCCTCACAGGCGGGCCGACCGTTGACTTCTACTGCTTTGCTCACCTTGAGCAGCTCGGAGAACTGACGGTGGACGGGCAAGCCTGATCCAATCCCGGCGCGTTCGTGCATCAGGGTGGTGACCAGGACTTTCCAACCCTCATTTTTGGGCCCGATCAGATTGGTCTTGGGCACCCGGACTTCCTCAAAAAAGACTTCGTTGAACTCGGAATCGCCCGTCATCTGGACCAGCGGTCGAACCGTCACTCCCGGTGTTTTCATATCCACGGCCAGACAGCTGATCCCCCGGTGTTTGGGCGCGTCGGGGTCGGTGCGGACAAAGAGCTGGATGAAATCCGCCCGGTGGGCAAAGCTGGTCCAGACTTTCTGGCCGTTCACCACAAAATAGTCGCCGTCCTCTACGGCTCGCGTCTGCATCGAAGCCAGGTCAGATCCCGCATCCGGCTCGGACAGTCCCTCACACCAAATTTCGTCGCCCGACAGAATCCGGGGCAGATAGCGTTTCTTCTGCTCCTCAGTCCCCCAATGAATCAGGGTCGGACCGGACATCATCAGCCCGAGCGTATTGGCAAACCGTGGGGCGTGGATTCGGTGCAGCTCCTGATTGAAGATGAACATCTCCATGAGGCTGGCGTTGCGCCCGCCGTATTCCTCTGGCCAGTGGATACCCACCCAACGGTCTTGGTGAGCGGTCTGTTGCCACGCCCGCTGATACTCAAAGCGCGCGTCCGCGTCGATATCGTCAAAATGCTCGGGATCGTAGCCCGCAGGCAGATGGCTGTGGAGCCACGCACGCAACTCTTGCCGGAAAGCCTCCTCTTCCGGGGTAAAGTTAAAATCCATTCCCGTCTCCTTCCGCGGCCCTAGCTTAGCCACTTCATATCTAGGGGTAAAGAGATTGGAGGAACGCGGGGGTGTGGTGAGTGAAGGCGGACCTAGTCCTCGGGGTATATCTGCTCGAGCTGAGCCATGAGGGCAGCCTGCGTGCCGGGCGACGGTTCTGCTTCCGCAGTATTATCTTCAGCGCCCGGCGCGGGCTTTTCGGCGCCGGACTGTTGCAGCCGGGCGATTTCCCGCTCTCTGGCAGCCAGCTGCCGGCGTAAATCAGAGACCAGAGCTACCAGCTGACCGTGCGATAATGTTGTGACATCCAGGTCAGAGTCCACTGCTTTTTTCCATCACAGGCGTGGACGATTTGCAACGCAGATCTGTTGTTGAACGCTCATTTTTGACAAGTCCTCACCCGATTGTTACAAAGAATGAATGTGTCCCGCTTTGACCGTGGTGAAAAGGACGCGTTCATTCTTTCTCGTCAGCTATGGATGTGACACTACGCCAGGCGCTTGACGCTGCCGTTGCTGAAAAGTGGGGGCGAGAAACTCAGATTACGCGGATTGACCCCTTAGCCGGAGACGCCTCAAGCCGGAGTTATGTGCGGCTGTCTCTGAACGGTGACAGCCCGGCTTCGGCGGTCGTTATGATTCTGGCCGGAAGCGGTCTCGCGCTCTCCTCGGACGAACTCGCCGTATTCGACGAACCCCTCAAGGAGCTGCCCTATCTCAACGTCCATGCTTTCCTGGAGCCTCTAGGAGTGAGTATCCCAGAGCTCTACGTGGACGGCTATCAGGATGGTTTTCTCCTCCTGGAAGACATTGGCGATCTGCCCTTACGCGATGCCGTCCAGGACCTGCCCCACGCCGAGGTGGAACAGTGGTACCGGCACGCGATCGATCAGTTATTGCTCATCCAAATCGAGGGCACTCGTCAGAAAAACGAGCGGTGCATTGCCTTTCGGCAGCGCTTTGATAAGCGCCTCTTCTTGTGGGAATTTGAGCATTTTGTTGAATGGGGCTTGGACAAGCGTGGCAAGCAGTCCCTCTCTCCGACGGAGACCCACACCCTGAGTGACATCTTTGAGGATATTGCCACGCGTCTCGACCGGGCCGCCTTTTTTCTCAACCACCGCGATTACCACAGTTGGAATTTATTCGTGCAGCAGGAGCGCATCCGGGTGATTGATTTTCAGGATGCCCTGCTCGCCCCGGCCACCTACGATCTCGCCACGCTGCTCAACGACCGGGATACGCCGGAAGTCGTCTCCCCGGCGTTGGAAGAGACGCTGGTCAATTACTACCACGAGGCGTGGCACCACACTGGTGGTGATCCGCTGTCACCGGAATACGTGTGGGACGAGTATAATCTGTGCCTGCTCCAAAAGGCCTGTAAGGTTGTCGGCCGTTTCTATTATCTGGAGCTGGAAAAAGGCAAGAGCGGCTATACGCGCTATATTCCGCCGACGCTGGCAACGGTCCGCCGGGTATTGGGCCGTCTGCCGCAATATCGGCATCTGCAAGACATTCTGGCGGAGCACTTTCCAGAGCATTTCTCCGGCTCATGAGGCGCGCCATGATTCTTGCGGCCGGCTTCGGGACCCGGATGCGGCCGCTGACGGATACGCTTCCCAAAGCGCTGGTGCCGGTCGCCGGCCGGCCGCTGATCGAATACACCCTCCTGTTTGTCAAATCCCACGGCATTGAAGAGGTCGTGCTGAACCTCCACCATCTCGGACATAGGCTCAGAGACACGTTGGGCGACGGAAGTGCCTACGGCCTGCGGCTCACCTATTCGCCGGAAGACCCGATCCTGGACACTGGGGGCGGGATCAAGAACGCCCAGCCGTTTCTCGACGGCGAACCGTTTCTGGTTTTGAACGCCGATACGATCCTTGATTTCGATCTGACCGCCTTCCTGGCCACCCACCGGCAGACCCAGGCCATTGGGACCTTGCTGCTCAGACCGAATCCCGATGAAGCGAGGTACGGCCTGATTGAAACGGACCGGACTGGCGCGATCCGGCGTATTCGAGGCGAGCCGAGCGAGATGGAGGTCAACGAACCTCTTTCTCGGTTCATGTTTACCGGCTGTCAGGTCTTAGAGCCACGTATTTTTGATTACATGCCGCAGGGACGTGCGTTTAGTACCACTCACGAGCTCTATCCCCAACTCATCCGAAGAGGTGAAGCGCTGCAAGGCCTTATTCATCCAGGGGCGTGGATGGTCGTTGACGACACCGAAGGAGTTGCGCACGCGACCCAGGCTGTTGTCTCTGGGCAACTGCGTTTATCCTACCTGCGTCCGTAGCCGCTCTATCACAATCGAGGCGAAATTCGTGAGACAGCGCTGGGCCGCAGGCGCATTTTGCACAGTCTTGAGCAGCCAGTCTTGCAGCGGCTGCTGCCCAGACGGCCAGCGCGGGAAGGATTCAGGAGGCAAGACGGCGGCCAGCGAAGCAATCAGCCCTTCCATAATCGTAGGAGTGAATTCCGGGTGGAACTGAGTTCCCCAGATATGTGTCTCCAGGGAGAAGGCCTGATAGGAGCAGGAGACATTGTGGGCCAGAGCAGTCGCGCCCGGAGGCAGGGCGGTCACAATCTCCCCGTGACTCTGCTGGGCCACAAAGGATTCGGGGACTGTGGAAAAGAGCGGGTCCCGCTGCCCGTCTGGAGTCAGGCTGATCGTCACCGTGCCGAGTTCCCAGCCCTGTGGATTCTTTTCAATCGTGCCACCAAACGCATGGGCAACATGCTGATGGCCGAAACAGATTCCGTAGATGGGCACGGATTGATCCGCGGCTCGTTTCAAAAAGTCCTCACTCTTGGTCACCCAGGGATCAGGGTCGTTCGCCGAAGCCGGTGAACCGGTAACGATAATGCCGGCCCAGTCCGGTTCGGGGAAGGTGTCCTTGCGCGCATCAACAACAACGCAGCGCGCTGGACCCAGGACATTGAAGAACGCCTGCTCGTACCGACCACACCGCGCGGTCACAGCGCGGGGCAATTCGCCCGTTTTCAGAATGAGGAGTGGTTTTGTCATACGTGCATCTCTTCTTCCGCCTGGTGAAATATAAAGCCCACAGCCGGGATTGGGAACCCGGTGAAGAAAGGGAAAAATAAAGTACGGCAAGGGCTAGGCGACACCCCCTCCGCTCCGCTATGCCTGAGTGGAGCCACAGCCCCCAGGGCTGGTAACGGTTTGTCTCAAAAGGAGGGAAGAGTATGCGTGACTATACAGCAGACAACATCACCGAAGCGGTTGTGAAAGAGTATGCGAGCAAGACTCAGGACCCACGCATGCAGCGTATCATCACCAGCCTCATCGAGCATATGCACGCCTTTGTGAAGGAGGTTGAACTCACGGAGGCCGAATGGTTTGCGGGCATTCAGTTTCTGACCGCCACGGGCAAAATGTGCGACGATAAACGTCAGGAGTTTATCCTGCTGTCCGACACGCTCGGGGTGTCCATGCTGGTCGATACGCTCAATCATCCCAAGACGGGTCTGGGGACCGAATCGACCGTCCTGGGTCCATTCTATGTCGAGGACGCACCAAAGCAGAAGAACGGCACATCCGTCATCCGCAGAGACGTTGGCGCGCGGCCAACGTTAATAAGGGGAAAGGTCACGGACGCCGAGGGGGCACCGATTGCAGGCGCAACCGTTGATGTGTGGCAGACCTCGGCCAACGGCCTGTACGATATTCAGGATCAGGATGCGCCGGAGTGGAATCTGCGTGGCAGGTTCACGACTGAGGAAGACGGCAGCTATGCGCTCATCTCGGAAACCCCGGTGAGCTATTCGATACCGACCGATGGCCCGGTCGGCCGCATGCTGGACGCAACCGGGCGGCACGGGATGCGTCCGGCGCATGTGCATTTTATGCTCTCTGCCGACGGCTATAGACCCCTGACCACTCACATCTTCGTGAAGGGTGACGCCTATCTGGACTCTGACGCGGTCTTTGCCACCAAGGACTCGCTCGTGGCCGACTTCAAGGAGTGTGAGGACGCAACCCTGGCCGAACGCTATGGTCTCACAACACCCTTCACGCTGCTGGAGTACGACTTCGGCCTGATGCCGACGTAAAGACAGGGCCGTCAGGATGGATAGTGACGCTATGTCAGAACTAGACCTCTTGAAGGAAAAGATTGGTCTTCTTAAATTATGGCTCGGTATTTTCGTCATCACAGAGGTCAGTCTGCTCGGCTGGCTGGCGTCCAATTTTGGCGAGGCAACAATGTTGATGCGCATCTCCAGTATCTTGGCTATAATTGGCCTATTAGTTGTGATTCTGGCATTTAATCGCAGAATCGAAGCGCTTATTGAACAGCTACGGGATTTGTAACATGGATATCATCGTTTCCGTTGTTTTTCTGACCTTTATCGGGGTGCTGATTTATTGTGGTATCGATGTCTTGCGCTGGACGAAGTAGGCTTTCTTTATTACGCTGCCATCGGCGTTTGCAAAGACGTGATAACCTTCCCGTCCTGACAAGACTCCTCTACCGCTCCCGGTGGTCCCGTCCCTGGCCCGGCTCTTTGGGATGGGCGTACGGGTGCGGGCGGTCGGTTTGGACCGCAAAGGGAATAGCGGCTAAGCGCCGCATGCTGTCTCGATACGCGGCGATAAGGCGGTCTTCAGCCTCATAGTTGAATGGGTCTTGCAGGCGCTTTTCGATCTCCCCACCTCGTTCGGGCTGGTTGGCCAGATACCATGCGACCGTTTTTTCTATGGCCTCTTCGACTGGATAGAGGTCCGCGTATCCCAATTGGTTTTTGATCTTGGCGAGGTCAACAACGCGGTGGTGCGAGGTTTCCTGCAGGGTGTAGGGACGCGCGGGACGCGCCAGGTCGTTGGGCATGCTGATAATGTCCCAGTCATGATTCATGGCTCTGGAAATCACTTCAATCACCTGATGGATCGTGAGCTGACTCTCATCGCCGCAGTTGTATAACTGTCCGGCCGACGCCTCGGGTTGGTCGACCGCCAGCAGCACCGCGTGGGCCAGATTGGCGGCATAGCCGTGAGTAAAAAGCGTCAGCCCGCCGTCGGCGACGATCATATGCGGGCGCTTGTCAAGAATACGCCGGATCACACACCACTCGCGTGGCACGAGCTGATAGGGACCGTAGACGTAGGGATACCGGAAATAGGCCGCGGTGGGATGATATTCCAGCACGGCCTGTTCGGTTTGGGCGATCAGATAGGCAAAACGGAGCTCCGCTTCACTCTCAACAACGGGTGCGTCCTCGGCAACCGCCACTTTGAGCCCAACCGGAGACAGCACCCAGGGGTCCATATATCCTCGGTAACTCGCCACTCCACCCACGCCGACAAAACGCCCGATCTTGCCAACCAGGGCTTCGGCAAGAAAGCGAATCCGTCCGTAGGTGACGACCGCCAGATCAAACGTGCGGCCAGCCAGGGCGGCGTCTATGGTTTCTCGGAAATGCGGATCACCGTGAATATGTTCAACCTCAGACGGAATCTCGGGAATCTCGTGCGTTCCACGATGAAAAATCGTGACCTCATAGCCCCGCTCAATCAGGCCATTCACAATAAACGGTCCGGTCGGTCCGGTGCCTCCGACAACCAGTGCTTTCATAGCGCTCCTTTCCCTCTCAAAACCCTGGCCGTATCGATAGCCTTTCTTCTCGCACTTAGTACAGCCCCAACTTCTTCTGTTCCCGCTCGTATTCCTGGTGTATCCGTTCCCACTGGCGCGGGTGGATGTCCGGCCCTACGGGCTGCTCGTTATCCGTAAACCAGCCGGTGACGCTGCGGACCATTCTTGTATAGAACGACGCCTGTCTTTTTTTCGGCTTGTTTGTTTTGCGCGACGCCCGCCAGCCAAACTCACGCTTTACCTCAGCCCATACCCCTGCATCTTGTTGTGTCAGGTGCGGACGGTACGGGACGCGTTCCGTGTGCGAGACACACCCCAGGCAGAGGTTCACGCTGAGCAGGAGAAAGATAAATCTCTTCGCAATGTCCATGGTGTAGCAACCAACCCACCAAAAGATACAGTTTGAGCACGATGGGGCGCAGGCAGCCTGAAAGCCCACCGGCGAGCGAGCCGAGAGTCGAGCCCTATTGCCTCCTAGGCTTCGTCCTCAAGAAAAGACGCGGACTGCTCGGCAGCCGTATCGTACTGCTGCTGGGTTATCCGCCCGCGCATCAACTCGACCCGCAGAAAAAGAAAATAGGTTTGGATGACATCAGTGCGACAGTAGCGGTGAATATCGTCCAAACGTCCGTCTTCCCACAACTGCTGGACCATCGATCCATCAATATCGGTTTTCCCCGGCAGTCCGATCAACTTGGCCAGGGCGTTAAAGCCACCCCGCAGACGGTGAACTCCGTAGTTGGTCAGAAAATCGTACAGATCGTAGTGGCCTTCGTCAGAGAAGCGGTAACGGGCCTTGCCACTAAAGTAGCGTGGAATGCGGCAGCCATGCTTGAGCGCGTGCAGTTCCAATACGGGGAGGTCGAAATTCCGCCCATTGAAGCTGACCAGGGTCCCGGAGAAGCGTTCCAGCCGCTCCCAAAATGTTCGTATTAATGCTTCCTCGGCCGCCTCTGATTGAGCGGTGTCCGCGGCATGAATCGTCTCGACTCCGGTCAGCACGCGCTCTTCATTCACTTGTCCGACAGCGATGGAAATGGGCAGATGAAAAGACAGCGGAAAAAAATCACTGCCCTGTTCCTCGCGCAGGCGTTGTTGCATTCGGCGGTAAGTGTCGTCGTCCGACAAGCCCTCTTCTTCCGCATGCGGGAAATAAACGGCTCGCACCAGGCTCTTGTCGATCCGGGTCTCAATATCGAAAACAGTGTAGCGCATACGAAAACCTCCCGGAGTGAAATGCGCTCCGGGACACCAAACCCGCGCCTCTGCTTCAGGCGATAAAGCGCGTGGTAGGCTCGTCTTCGACTCGTTTTACCTTCCCATCGTACATCAGCAGATGCAGATGAGCCAAGGTTTCAAACGTGGCCGCGAACACATGAAAAATCGGCAGGCCGGAATTCAAATCAAAGACCCTGGACGCGACTTCATAGGCCGAATAGGCTTTCCCACGAATGAGGTCGTACATCTCATCCAAACGGTAGCGATGATGCTGAATAATCTGCTTGGCACGATAACGGTGATCCTTAAACACGCCACCGTGGGCGGGTAACACGAGTTTCACGTCAAAGCCCTGAATCTTCTCCTGGGAGTCGAGAAAATCCTGGAGCGGATTGTCCGGCCCCGCGTAGTACACCCCAACGTGGGGTGTAATCTTGGGCAGGAGATGATCGCCCACGATCATGATCTTGTCCTCGGGCAGGTAAAGACAGCAGTGCCCTTGGGTATGACCGGGCGTCCAGACGACCCGCAGCTCACGTTTCCCCACGTAGAGGGATTCGTCATCACGAATGAAATGATCCGGTTTGGCCGGCATATAGCGAGAACCGTAAAAGCTGCCTGGGGTCGGCAGTTGCTCCGGCGAGTCCAACGGAATGCCGTGTTGCTGAAAAAACGCAAAGGCTTCGGGGTGGCGTTCGGTCGCTTGCAGCCGTTCGACCCGGGACAGTTCCAGCTCATTCAAGTAGACCTCGGCACCGGTCAACTCCTGGTAGGTCCGCGAGGTCCCAAAGTGATCGGCGTGATGGTGAGTCGAGATGAGGCTGCGGATAGACGTCGGTTGGCAGCCGACCGCGAGGAGAGCGGTCTTGAGCGTGGCAATACTGTCTGCTGTGTGCATGCCCGTGTCGATCAACGCCCATTCATCATCGTCCCTGACAAGATAGACATTGACAATGCTCGGCCGCATCGGGAGCGGCAAAAACAGTTGGTAGACGCCGGAGGCAACTTCGCGGATCTTTGCTTCGGTCTGTGTCATTCGTGTATGCTGTCCTTAATGGGAAACGTTGCTTTTATTTTCACCTTCCAGCGGGCTATCACTCCGTCTTCGACCACTGCGGTAATGTCTGAGACCTGGACCTCGTAGATCCCGCTAACGGTGACGGCCGCCCGGGAGACGGCAAGAGATACCGCGTCTTCAATACTGGTTGAAGACAAGCCTGTCAGCTCAATCGTTTTCTCGACCATAAGCCCTCCTTGTGTCGTGCTCACGGATGTAGCTATCGCTCCAAAGAGGAAGCCTGCCCTTCCTCTGAAGAAGAAAGGTGGGTAGGCTTCCTCTTCACGACAGAGCGCGCTCCATCAGCAGGACGATAGGCTGCGGTGCGGCCTAAAGGAGGAGCCGCCTCGGGCATATAGAGTCGGCTCCGGAGCGTCTCCTTGAAGCGGGCCAGCAACCGGGGTGCATTGACGCCACTGTTGGCGTCAACGAGTCGCTGGACCAGTAACCCGTTCAGGGTTGCCATAATCAAGGCCGCCTCTTCCGCCGACTGAATATCAGACATGAAGACGCGCGTTTTTCGGCCCTGATTCAGAATGGAAGTCAGCAACTGCTGATACACATGGTAGAGGTCGCTGACATGGTCAATGACCTCTTTGGCATTCTCTTCCTCACGGACAACCTGGCCCAGGACAAATTTGACTGATGGTAAGTGGTCAGTGATAAAGGTATAATAGTCATCAATGAGTTTTTCAAATTGTTCCCGTTCACTCAGCCCACGCAAGCCGGTCGCATCGATAGCGTACGGGGACAGAAAATTCTGTAAGGCCGTACGAAAGAGGTCATTCTTGCTATTGAAATGCCACAGAATGAGGGCCTTACTCACCTCCGCAGACCGGGCCACTTGTGCCAATGAGGTATCGGCATACCCCTGCGTGGCGAACAGCCGTCCGGCAACGTCGAGAATTTTTTCGCGCGTGCTCACACGGGCACGGTAAGTAAAAAGTCTGAGACTGTCAAACACGCCGGAGGAGCGGGCTGTACAATAGCGAAAAAAGCAAAGGATATCCCTACTGTCTGTATGCGACATAATAGCCTTCGTTTCAGTATCCTCGTCTTGGTTCTGATGAGCGTGTGCGGCGGCGTGGTGCTCTGGCCTCCGCCCTCCGCGCCGATCTTGTCTACTCCTGCTGCCGTTCAGGCTCTTCACGTTCCGCGTCCAACCGTCGCGGATGTCCAAAAACGGGGCGTGCTCACCGTGCTCATGCACCATGAGGCCGCGTCCTATTTTCTCTATCGTGGTCAAGAACACGGGTTTGAATACGAATTGGCCCACGAATTTGCCCGGCAACTTGGCGTCACCCTCCAAGTCAGGACCCCACCCCCAGGTATGGCGCTCACGCAGTGGCTCGTTGAGGGGAGAGGCGATATCGCAGCCGGTGTTGTTGTCCCGGATGGCAGCCCGTCCACTCGAGTCCGCTACTCTGATGCCTATGACGTGTCCGTTCGCCCGGAGCCGGCCCGAATAGGCTGGGCCGTCCGGTCAGAACAAGGGGAATTATTAGCCGCGGTGAACCAGTATCACGCTCAGACGAAGCGGTCTGGTCTACGGAAAATTTTGTACGAGAAGTACTTTACAAGTACACGTTTTCTCCGTTCGGATGAATCAACCGTATTCTCCAACCGTTTGTCGCAGTACGACCCCCTCATTGCGCGCTATGCTGAGCAGGCAGGCTTTGACTGGCGGCTCATAGCCGCTCTTATTTTTGAGGAATCGCGCTTTGACCCGAAGCGGAGGAGTCGGCGTGGCGCGCGAGGGCTCATGCAAGTCACGCGTATTGCCGCTCGTCAGGTTGGCGTGAAAAATTTTCGCACCCTGCCCGGCAATCTTGAAGCCGGCGTCAAGTATTTAGGCTTTCTCCTGCAACAGTTTCCTGACGGACGAGCCCAGGATCGTCTCGCCTTTACCCTGAGCGGCTACCTGCTCGGCCCAAGTCGAGTCAGAGCGGCCCAGCGGCTCGCCCAAATCCTTGGCTACGACCCGCACTGTTGGACAGACTCGGTTGAGCGTGTTTTTCCGCTCTTGGAAGACCCGGAGTATTATCGGCAGATCAACGCCGATTTTATCCCCGGCGGTGAGGCAGTGCGGTATACGAACGCTATTCTCAAGCGCTATGAACTATACACGCGCTATATCCCGCGGGATTTTCCTTCTGCCCATACGGCTCGGCCTCAGAGCCAACAGGCTAAGTGAGGCCGGCGGTTCTCTACCGGGCAAATCAGGCAGGCAGGGAAGTCATCACGTGACGTGGGTGTTGAAGCGCTCGTTGACCTCTCGATGAATATAGAAAATGGCCTTCCCGATCTGATCCGCTGTCCAGGTAATGCACGGGAAGTCGGCATAGGTCATATACCCGCCTGAGAAAACTTCATTGCGATTGCCGTTCGGGCCCAGGAAATAAATCGTGGTCCCGCGAGTGATTCCATGCCGGGCCGGACCGAAGTCGATTTTCACATTATTTCTGCCCAGGATATCGCCGGCTCGCAGGATATCGTTCCAGCTATCCAGCCAGAAAGCGAAGTGGTGCAGCTTCCCGTTTGCGCCTTTGACAAAGGCAATATCGTGCGCCTTGTTCGAGCAAAACAAAAACGCGCCCAAGAGTTCTTCGTTGTTCGGGTCGGGAATGATCCGCTCGCTCATCCGAAAGCCCAGGACTTGGGTAAAGAAGTCCACATTGGTCTGCACGTCTTCAGCCGTCAATAACAGATGATCCAACCGGTCCGGCCCGATCCCGGTCGCCGACCGATCGCTTGGCCACGGGTCAGGGTTGAGCACGCCAACCTGCGTGCCGCTCTGCTCGGCCTCGGCGTACAGTTCCAAAACGTGGTCAGACGGAAGTGTACAGCGGACGGCCTGTCCAATCCCCAGGTTCTCCCCTGCAGAGACCCGACTGACACTCAGACCGAACTGCTCTGCTCCTTTCTCAATCTGGGCAAGATCATCCTGGGTCGCGACTTTATAACCCATCTTCACCAGACCCAGTCCACCATTTTCAACGACCAGACTGTGATGGTCATACTCGTCCCAGCATTTGAAATAATGTTTGCCGTCCTGACAGGCGACTTCCGGTAACCCCAAGACATTGCTGTAATAGTCAACGGCTTTGTCCAGGTCTGATTCGCGGGCGTGTACATACCCGAGTCGCATCACGCTCATAGGTCTCCCCCTGCACGGTATTCGTTTCAGCTTTATATCCCCCATCGCTTCCTGTCCAGCGCAAAATCGTCTGGCCCTGCCGTTGTGCCACTCCAGGCGAATCGTTAAGCTCGGGACGATGAAGTGCGCATACTGCCAGGAGCGCGCCGGCTGGTTCAAACGGATATGCGCGAACTGTCAACGCTTACACGATCTGTACACCCAACAGCGCGGGCAAATCGACTTGCTGCAATTCCTGGACATCTGTATCGAAACCGGCCTGCCGCGCGAAAAAATCGAGACCTTCATGAACGCCGACCCCTACGGCAGCGGCAGCATCAAGGATCAGATTACTGCGGCTATGAGCACTGAGCTCCTGGACGCAATGGGTATCCGGGTGCAACAGACCGCCCAGGATGTCAAGCGCCTGCGGCAGAAAGGCGCGTGGCAGAAGATGGACGAGAAGCCAGAGGAGTAGGCCAAGGGGCTCCGTTCGGCCTGGAACGGGCCGGACTCGGCTTGATTCCTCTCCGCGTTCACCGCTATGAGAGAACATCATGTCGTAGGAGGATGTATGAGAAATATTAAATTTGGAACGGCTTTGCCAATCATGGACAATATCGGAGAATTTGCCCAGCGGGCCGAGCAACTCGGTTTTGATTTGCTCGGCTGCGGCGAACACGTCATGTTTCACGGACCGGTGGGCAATACCTTTATTTCGCTCTCGGTTGCGGCCGGTGCCACCCAGAAGATCAAACTGCTCAGCTCCATCGTCCTCCTGCCGTTATATCCGGCCGCCCTGGTGGCAAAAATGGGCGCGGCGCTCGATGTGGCCTCACACGGACGCTATAATTTTGGGGTTGGCATTGGTGGAGAGTTTCCAAAAGAGTTCGAGGCCTGCGGCGTACCGGTGAAGCAGCGCGGCTCCCGCACGAATGAGGCGCTCGAAGTAATCAGCCGCTTATGGACGGAAGAGAAAGTGTCCTTCGAAGGAAAGTACACCACGCTGAATGAAGTTAGCATTGAACCGGCGCCCGTGCAGAAACCACGGCCGCCAATCTGGGTTGCGGGCCGCAAGGAACCAGCCATGAAACGCACGGCAAAATATGCGGACGGCTGGCTGCCGTATATGTATACGCCCGAACAGCTCCACGACAGTATTGAGAAGATCAAAAGTCTGCGCAAAGAGTATGGGCGGGATGTCGAGTCGTTTCAGCCCGGGGTGTTCATCTTTACCGCGACCCATGCGGACGGAGACAAAGGCCGGGAGATGGCGGCCAACCGGCTCGGCAAACAGTACGCCCAAGATTTCTCCAAGCTGATCGGGAAATATGCCCTGGCCGGCACGCCGGAAGAGTGCCGGAAACGCCTTCAGGAGTATATTGACGCCGGCGCGAAAACGATCATCCTGCCCTCGGCCTGCCCCGCCGACTATATTGACGAAAATACCCGCCTGATCGGGGAAGAGATCATTCCGGCATTTCAGTCTGATTGAGTCTTTGGGGCCTGTTGGGTCTTGACTCTAAGGACTCAACAGACTCTAAAGACCCAACAGGCTTTCATGCCGCCCGATACGCGGCGCGGCACTCCTGACTACAGAAGTAGACGGTTCGGCCACGCCGCGAGACCTGGATCGCTTCGTTCTGTGGAATAAAACGCCCACACTGGGGGTCCTGGACTAAGGACACGCCCTCCGGGCCCGAAGCGTCTTCCTGCCGCTTCGTTGGGTCAGACGTGGCGGGCAAAAAGAGACGACGAATACCCGCGATAATCAGGTAGCCCACTGCAAGCAGGAGCAGCAGGCGAACGAGTCCGGGCATACTCGGCTATTCGCTGGCTGGCGGACTGCTGCCTGGACTCTGCAAGTAGTTCAGAAGCTCGGAGTCTGGGTTCAGGAGCAGCGTGGTGTCATTACTCAGGATTTTCTCATAGGCCTGGAGCCGCCGCGTGAAGGCGTAGAACTCGGCGTCTTTGCCGAACGCGTTGGCATAAATGCTCGTGGCCTCGGCATCGCCTTCACCTTTGAGCTTTTCGCTCGACTCATACGCGGTGGCCAGGATGACCTCACGCTCCCGGTCGGCAGAGGCCCGGATCTGCTGCGCCTGCTCTTCCCCTTCCGCCCGGTAGCGCTTGGCAATCCGTTCGCGCTCGGCTCGCATACGGGCAAACACGCTGGCCTGGACTTCTTCGGGCAGATCGAGCCGCTTGATCCGAACATCGGTTACTTCGATCCCAAAGCTCTTGGCCGTCTCTCGGGTGTCTTTGGTCACGATGGCCATGATATCTTCACGCTTTTCACGAATGAGATCGAGAAAATTATGCGTGGCGATTTCTTGCCGGAGACGGGCCGAAATAATGTCATCCAGCCGCGCCATGGCCCGAATGCGGTCGCGGACGCTCCGGTAGAATTGGAGGGGATCGTTGATGCGCCAGCGCGAGACGTGGTCCACCAGGACACGCTTCTTGTCGAGCGTAATATATTCGGACTCACGGGCATCGGTTGTCAGGACCCGTTTTTCAAAGCGGACCAGATTTTGCGCTATTGGCAGCTTAAAGTAGAGGCCAGGCTCCTGAATGATGCGTTTCGGATTCCCGAACTGCACCACCATCCCTTGCTCCCACTCACCAATCGTGAACGCCGCCTGGGCGGCGACAAAGACCAGGACTAAGCCCAGCCCGATAACTAAGCGCGGTACCATTTATCTCCCCTCCTGACTCGCCGCGGCTCCGGCTGCGGTCTCGCCGGCGCTCAGCTCTTTCAGCGGTAATAAGGGCACGACCCCGCCGCCGCCGTTTTGTGAATCGAGGATAAACTTTTCCATCGTCGGCATAATCCGCTCAACACTCTCAAGATAGAGTCGGTCGCGTGTCACGGACTTGGCTTTCTCATACTCGGCCAGGATCTGGAGGAAACGCTCGGCGTCACCCTGGGAACGGATAACTCGCTGAGCCTTATACGCCTCGGCTTGCTGGACCATTTGGGCGGCCTCACCACGCGCCTTTGGCACCACGTCCTCCTGATAGCCTTCGGCCTCCTGGCGGAGCCGGTCTCGGTCCTCCAAGGCCCGGACCACATCGTTGAAGGCGTCCCGGACCTCATTGGGAGGGTCAACCGCGAGCAGGCGGGCCTCGGTGACGAACAGGCCGGTTTGATAGATGTCGAGCAGGCTCTGGAGCGCTCTTTTCGCCTGCTCCTGAACCTCAAGTCGGCCATCCGTCATCGTGTAATCAATCGTGTTCCCACCAACCGCACTGCGCAGCGCAACCTCCGCCGAGGAGTGCAGCATACTCTCTGGCTCATACGCGCCAAAAAGATACTTGACCGGGTCTTGAATGCGGTACTGCACCACCAGGTTGACCTCAACGATATTTTCGTCGCCGGTCAGCATGAGGGCTTCCTGCGGAATGGTACGGCCGCTACCTCTGCCGCTACGTCCTGGCACCCCTGACGGACGATAGCCGACCTGAGCACTGCGGACACGGGCGATATCGACCACCACATGTCTCTCAACGGGCCAGGGAAGATGAAAGCGTAAGCCGGGATCGGTTTCCGCCACGACCGCCCCAAAGCGCAGCACGATACCTCGTTCGCTCGGCCCGACGACATAGAATCCCGAACCGATCCACAAGAGGGCGACAACCGCAATGATCAGCCAGACCCCTGCCCCTTTGGTAAAACGTTGGAACGTCCGTTTGAGGTCCTCAAGACCCTGGAGGAGTTCGTCGCCGGGAGAAGAGCCTCCTTGGTTTTGCCATCCATCTGCCATATTGTCCCCCGTCTTTCCTGCCGTCGCGACTTTACACCGTCTATCACTCCGGCAGAGGGTCGTGTGAATTTTCCGGAAGAAGATCCATGCGAGAGAAAGAGCGCACCGAGAACCAGTTCTTTTGTCCGCCATGATACACCGGATAGGAAAGGAATACCAGACAGCTTGACATTCCAGGTGAAGGTCGAGCCAAAAAACACAGCAATGGACAACACCCCAGCGAGAGCGGTATGCTGGGCAAACGCAAACGTGCAAAAGACCAAACAGGAGTTTCCCATGTCAGACACTCTCCTTCTGCAAAAAGAGTCCCCGTTAGCCTGGATCGTTTTCAATAAGCCCGAGCGTCGGAACGCGGTGGACCTGGACATGTGGCGCACCCTGCCCCAGCTTGTGGCAGAGGTCGCGGCAGACGATGACCTCCGCGTGCTCATCCTGCGTGGGGCCGGCGAGGAAGCCTTTGTCTCAGGCGCCGATATCTCGCAGTTCGGCAAGGTCCGCTCCGGGTCTGAGTCAACGCGGGAGTATGACCGCGCTGTAGATGGCGCGCTGAAATCGCTCGCCGGCCTAGAAAAGCCGGTCATCACCATGATTCATGGCTTCTGTATGGGCGGCGGCTGTTCGGTGGCCGTCACGTGTGACCTGCGACTGTGTGCCGATGATGCCCGCTTTGGGATTCCGGCGGCGCGTTTGGGCATTGCCTATCCGCTTGAGCGGGGGGTTGAGCGGCTCGTTCATATCGTCGGGGTCTCCAACGCGGCCGAGATTCTGATGACCGCCCGGGTGTATAACGCGGAAGAAGCGGCCCATATGGGTCTGGTCAATCGCGTCCTGCCCAAGGCCGAGCTTGAATCCTATACCCGCGAATACGCCCTCAAGTTGGCTGATAACGCCCCCTTAAGCGTGGCAGCCCACAAGTTTTTCGTCCGGGAGAGCGCCAAAGCCGCAACCCTGCGCGACATGGATGCCGTCAAGACCTGGTCCACCCGTTGCTTTGGCAGCCAGGACTATCAAGAAGGGGTGAAAGCCTTCATGGAAAAACGCCGCCCCCAATTCCAGGGGAAATAGTACCCCTCGCCCACCCAACTAAAGACAGCCTCGTCCGGCTCAGGCGTAGCAGACAGCGTGACGAAACCAGGAGAAACAGCGCATGGCGCGCGAACGAGCGAAGCTGTCACACTCCAGCGCGAATCAAGATGCCCAAGGCGCGACAGCCGGCTACGAGGCCGAACTCTGGGGCATGGCCGATGCGCTGCGCGGCAGCATGGACGCCGCGGAGTATAAGCATGTCGTTATACCCGTTATTTCATCGTCAGGTCTGACTGACTATCACTCGGAGAGTAAGGTTCAGGGTCCGGGTGTTGTTACGGGGCGGTATGGGACGTTGGGACAGGTTTTCTTCATTCCAAACAACTTCTGGCCGCTCAACACGACATGAGACAGCGTCAGCCCTTAGGAATCCCCGTGACCACCTTCACCGAATCCACCGTCGAAACTGCCGCCCTGGCTTGGCTCGAAAGCCTCGGCTGGCATATCGCTCACGGTTCCGATATCGCTTGGTATACGCGGCCCGCTTGAAGTGGGGAAAGCAGGGGTATATCACGCGGCAAGAACGTTGATATCCCGGCACTCGATCAGGCGCTGGTCCGCCGTGACAAGGGTCAGATCGAATGTCTTTGCAGTGGCGGCGATGAGACGGTCTGCGGGGTCGCGATGCGGAAGGTTGATGGACGCGCTCACCAGCACCACATCCATCGTGAGGGGAATTTCTGAGACCGGACTTTCGGACATGGCCTTGCGCAACCATCTCGGCCCGTCCGGCTCCAGGACGAGCCGCCTCCGCTCGGCCAGCAGCAGAGTCTCCCACAAGCTGATAGACGCAAGGCGCAACGCCGTCCCTCGCGCGGTGAGGGTGTCACGCACTGTGGTTGAGAGCCTGTCCGGTTCGAGGAGACTCCAGAGCCAAATAGGCGTATCAAGAAGGAACGACATTTACGGGGTTGTCTTCCCAGGGATATCGACCAAAACCTCCCAGTCGCCCGGCGCGGCGGCGGGCTCGACCAGGTCGCCGATGATGGCGCCCCGTCTCCGCATGGCGCCCAACCAGGCGTCGGAAGGAGCCTTTGTCGGAGGGATGATCTCGGCGACCGGCTTGCCGAAACGGGTTATCAGGACCGGCTGTCCCGTTCTGCCCACACGGTCAAGGACGGCCAAGCAGGTGGCTTTGAATTTCGAAATTTGAATTTCTTCCATGATCGAATCGTACCATGGTATCAGACCATGGTCTATTACTTCGCTCATCAAGGAATGCCGCATCGAAGACTGGTTGAAAACATGACCGGATTTGCTGAATCCACCGTCGAAGACGCCGCCCTGGCTTGGCTCGAAAGCCTCGGCTGGAACGTCGCCCACGGGCCCGACATCGCGCCCGATACGTCGGGTACAGAGCGTGGCGACTATGGAGCGGTAGTACTGGAACGGCGACTACGCGACGCGCTCGAGACAAATGACAGTGCGGTTCAGGTGCTCGGCGACGAGACCCTGCGCGACATCGCCCGTGAATTGGTGCAAACCGTGCGCGACAACGTCACCATTGACTGGACGCTGCGCGAGAATGTCCGTGCCGACCTGCGCCGACTGGTCAAACGCATTCTGCGTAAGCACGGTTACCCGCCCGACAAGCAGGAACGAGCGACACGGACCGTGCTGGAACAGACCGAGGTGCTGTCCGCGGGCTGGCTGTCTGAACCTGAGACGATTCCTTTCAAGTAAATAGTCGCAACAGTAACAGAGAGCTTGCATTGTGCACTGTCTGACTGTATAGTCAGTCATATGACTAAAAGTTCAGCCACAAGAAAAGAAGGCGTGCTTCGCGAGTTCCGCATCCGCGAAATTCTGGATGCCACCTGTCGGGTGGTGGCGAGCCACGGGTTTCAGGGGGCCACTGTTGAGCGCGTTGCCGAGGAGGCGGAGATCGCCAAGGGCACCGTCTATCTGTATTTCCAGAACAAAGATGAGCTCTTCACCGCTGCTGTGGAGCAAGGAATACAGAATTTCACCGGTCAGGTCCGCGCGCAAGTCGCCGAGGCGCTGACTCCGATTGAAAAACTCCAACGTCTGATTGAAGTCAGCCTCGAACTGAGCGATACGTATCGCGATTTTTTCAAGACCCTGCTGCTGGAGCGAAACTTTCTGGCCGCTTCACCCAATCATCCGGAAGCGGCGCATATGCTCGACCTGTATCTGGCCCATATCCATTTTATCGAAGAAATCATCCAGGACGGCGTTCGCGTGGGCGTGTTTCGGCCCCATAATGTCGAAGCCTCGGCCTTTGTCCTCAACGAGGCGATTCGCGGCTGCTTTCAGCAACGGGCTTTGGGGCTGACGGCCCGTCCGGTCACCGAAGACGCCGGTATTTTGCTCGATTTGTTTTTCAACGGAGTTCTGAATCAACACCAGAACCATGAGGAGCCGATATCGTGAAACACTCCATATTCCTTCTTGGTCAAGCCTGTCTGGTGTTGGTCCTGCTTGCCTTTTCGAGCTGTCAATCGTCCAGTTCGGAGGCGGCAAAAACACAAGGCCAAACCGCTGCTGCCCCTCCCCCACCCCTCACCGTTCAGGTAGCCCAGCCGGTCGTGCGCACCGTGGTGCGGACCGGCCGGGGACAGGGCGCGTTGTTTGCGAAAGAGAGCATCATCCTGTCAAATAAGAGAGAAGGCTATGTCCAGCGAGTGCACGTTGACTTTGGTGACAAAGTGCAAAAAGGCCAGCTCCTGGCCGAGATGGAGCAGGAAGAGCTTGCCCTGGAGGTCGAAGTCCAGGAAAGTGCGCTCAAACAGGCGGAAGCCAACTTCATCCGCGCCCAGGCTGAATATACCCGCGCCCAGGAGTTAGCTGCGGAAAACCTGATTCCCGAGCAACGGCTTGATGCCAATGAAGCCGACTATAAAGTGACGGAGGCGCGGGTCCGCACCGCGGAAAAGATCCTGGCTTTGGCGCGCAAACGCCTGCGCGATACCCGGATTGTTTCGCCGGTCAACGGCTTTGTCCAGGAACGCTTCATCAATCCTGGCGAATACAAGCAGGATGCCTCGCCCCTGCTCGAACTCGTCGTGGTCAACCCGCTCAAGCTGCGTTCCCCCGTGCCGGAACGCTTTGCCGCGGTGGCCGAGACGGGCATGCCACTACGTGTTGAAGTCGAAGCACTGCCTGGGCAAGTGTTTGAAGGAGTCCTGACCCGTATGGCCGCCCGGGTGGACCACCGGACACGCTCCCTGCTGATTGAAGCCGAGATCCCCAATCCTGACGGAAAACTCCGCCCTGGCTATTTTGCGCGCATTACCGGCGTACTCGGAGAAGAAGACGCCCTCTTTATTCCACAGACCGGTCTGGCGCGTTTTGCCGGTGTCGAGCGCATCTTTATTGTCGAGGATAACGTCGTCACCTCGCGAGAGGTCACCTCCGGCATGGAGGACGGCGAATGGATAGAAATTGCCAAAGGACTTGCTGAAGGAGAAACGGTCGCCGTCAGCGCCCTCAACCGTCTGGCCGACGGCATGACCGTGCAAACCCAGGAAGTCGTTGGGTCTGTTGGGTCTTCGGGTCTCAAGGACTCAACCGACTCAACCGACTCATGAGCCCTGTGGAGAGCGTATGATTCTTGCCGATGTGTGTGTTCGTCGACCCGTCTTTGCCACCATGCTGGTTGGGGTGCTCGTGGTGGCCGGCTGGTTTTCCTATAACAGCCTGACCTTGGAGTTGATGCCCAAGGTCGAAATGCCGGTTGTGACGGTGACAACCACCCTGCCCGGTGCCGGACCTGAGGAGATTGAAGCCCAGGTGACCAAGGTCATTGAGGAAGCCATCAATACGGTTAGTGGGATTGATGAGCTGAGGTCGGTCACCCGTGAGGGGTTATCACAAATTATTGTCCAGTTCGTTCTGGAGAAAGACCTTGGCATTGCCGCTCAGGAAGTCCGCGACAAGGTGGGCACGGTCCTCGCTGACCTGCCCGAAGATGCGGACCCGCCGATTGTCGAGAAATTCGATATTGACGCCACGCCGATTGCCACCGTTACCGTCTCAGGCTTTCGCGGCCTGAAAGAGCTGACCGAAATCGCAGAGAATCAGGTCAAAGAACCTCTGGAGTCGGTGACCGGGGTCGGGGCCATCGACGTCTTGGGCGGTCGAAAACGGGAAATTCAGATTCTGATTGATCCCGACCGACTGAAGGCCTACGGGCTGGCCATCCGAACCGTGGCGCAAGCCCTGGCCAAACAGAATGTCGAATTTCCGGGTGGACGCATTACTCAGGAGAGCGGAGAGACCGTCTTGCGCACGCTCGGACGGGTCAAATCGGTCCGTGAGTTCGAGGATATCGTGGTCGCCACCAACGATGGGGTACCTATTACCCTGGCCGATATTGGTCGGGTCGAGGACGGCGTGGAAGAACCGCGTTCACTGTCCCGGTACGACGGCAAGAATGCCGTGTCTCTGATCATTCGCAAACAGTCCGGATCGAACACGGTTGCTGCGGTCGAGGCGATTCAGGAGCGTTTGGTTGAGGTTCGTCAGCTCCTCCCGCCGGGGGTCGAAGCGCTCGTTACCCGCGATCAGTCAGAATTCGTCAAAGCTTCGGTGCACGAGGTCCAGCAGCATCTCATCCTGGGCTCGCTGTTTGCCAGCATCATCGTGTATTTCTTTCTCGGCAATCTGCGCTCGACGCTAATTGCCGCGGTTGCGATTCCGGTGTCCATCATCTCGACCTACACGCTCCTGGCCGCGGCCGGCTATTCCCTCAATCGCATCACCCTGCTGGGGCTCACCCTGGCCGTGGGCATTGTTATTGATGACGCGATTGTCGTGCTGGAAAACATTTACCGCTACATCGAGGAAAAGGGCATGAACGCCTTTGAAGCCGCGCGCGCCGCCACGGCCGAGGTGGGCCTGGCCGTCAGCGCTACCACCCTGTCGCTGGTTGTCATCTTCATTCCGGTCGGCTTTCTCAAGGGGATCGTCGGCATGTGGCTGAGCAGCTTCGGGTTTACCATGGCGTTCTCGATCATGGTCTCCCTGCTGGTCGCCTTTACCCTCACGCCCATGCTGTGCTCGCGCTTCCTGCCCAAGCATCTCGATGAACATACAACCAACCACGCCCATTCCTCACGCGAGTCACGCTTCTACCGGCTCATTGATCGCTCCTATACCGCTATGCTGAAGTGGTCGATGCGTCATCGCTGGGCGATCGTGTGCCTCACGCTGGGCGTGTTTGTTTCCACCCCTTTTATTGCGGGTCTTGTCCGCCCCAGCCTGATGGCCAGCGACGACCGGGGGGAGTTTGAAATCAATATCAAGACACCGCCCGGCTATTCGCTGGCGCAAACCGACGCCGTGACACGCCAGATTGAAGAAGAGATTCATCCCCTTCCGGGTGTGAACCACCTGTTGACCGAGATTGGCTCGACCGTGGGTGAGTCGGTAACAAAGTCAAAGATTGTCGTCACCCTCAAGCATTACTCCGAGCGGATCCTTCACCAGAGTCAGGTCATGGATTTGGCTCGTGAGAAGGTCCAGGGATTTCCCAATCTCAGGATCAGCGTGGACCAGATTCTGCCGGTCAGTGGGGGGGGTATCCAGAATGTGGATGTTTCTTACAACCTGCGTGGTCCGGACCTGGAAACGCTCCAACAGTATTCCGAAGATTTGAAAACCCGTGCCCAGAACATGCCCGGCCTGCGTGATGTAGACTCGACCTTCGAGGGCGGGAACCCCGAACTCCAAGTCCATCTCAACCGCCGCAAAGCGTCAGATCTTGGCATTGAGGCCGCGGATATTGCGTCGACCCTGCGCATCATGGTCGCGGGTGAGAAAATTACGACCTATCGTGAAGGCGACGAGTTATACGATGTGCGTCTGCGCCTGACACCGGAGAGTCGGAATCGGCCGGAGGTGATTCAGCAGGTCGCGGTTCCGTCGGCGTCGGTTGGGCAGGTCATACTCAACAATGTGGTCAATATGGTTCCCGGCACTGGCCCGGTGCAAATCGACCGCCAGGACCGGCAGCGCCAGATTACGATTACCGGCAATCTGGCCCAAGACAAGGCGCTCGGCGACGCAATTGCCGACATCGATGCCGAGGTCGAGGAAATGGGCCTACCGCTGGGCTATACCACCGGGGTGACCGGCATGGGCAAAATGTTTGAAGAGATGATGGAAAGTTTTCAGATCGCCTTTCTGTTGTCCATTATTGGCATGTATATGGTCCTGGCAGCACAGTTTGAGAGTTTTCTGCACCCGATTACTATCATGCTGTCCCTGCCCCTGGCCGTGCCCTTTGCCCTGTTGGCACTGTATATCGCGGGCCAGCATTTGGCGTTGTTCGCGATTCTGGGCATGTTATTGTTGTTCGGGATTGTGAAGAAAAACTCGATCCTGCAGATTGACCACACGATCAATTTACGGGCCGCCGGCCTGCCGCGCGATGAAGCCATTTTGCAGGCCAACAAGGAACGGCTACGCCCGATTCTGATGACGACCCTGGCCCTTGTGGCCGGCATGATCCCGATTCTGATCGGCCAGGGTCCGGCTGCGGAAAGTCATCGGGGCATTGCGGTCGTGGTCATTGGCGGACAGAGCCTCTGCCTATTAATCACCTTATTGGTAACTCCCGTCGCCTATTCCTTATTCGATGATATTGAGGCATGGCTGGGCCGCACGCTTCCGGCCCTGAAAAGCCTGCCGCGCCGACTTTTCCGCCGGAGGCCGGTGCAAGAATCGCCTCCGACCCCCGACCCAATACCGCCTCCGGTCTCGGCCCAAATAAAGGAAGAGAAAGCATTCGGGGATTGAATAGGGTCTGGCCACACCGCCGTTATCCACCGTCCGGTCCTGCGGACGGCTCAAGCGGATAGACTTTTATACTCTGCCAGCGGCGCAACAGCACCTTGCCGGGCGGAAAGTCGGGTGGCTGGGATACGTCCGCAGCCCGGCAGAGATGCACTTCTACTTTGCCCCGGCTGCCACGCGCCTTGGAATGCCAGGCCGCCAGCCGGGCCGCACGTGTCAAGACCGCGGGCGGCAGTGCGGCGAGCCGGTCAGGATTGCGTACCACAACGTGGCTGCCGGGAAAGTTGACCACGTGCAGCCAGAAGTCTTCAGGCTCCGCAACCTCAAAGGTCAGCCGGTCATTCTGGGTATCTCCCTTGCCCACCAAAATCTCAAAGCCCTCAAAAGGGACGGTTCGGAAAGGTCGGCCCTTGCTCGCCATTGTCGTTGGTTCCTGCGCGTGGTGCTTCGTATTGTTGTCACCGAATGCCCTATGCCTTCGCTCCTACGACATATAACATACGTTCCCGCGTTCGAGACCGGTGAGTGACCCAGGTCTGAGGGAAACAAATGGGAAATCAAGACGTACTGCGCGATACTGATTCAGGCCAACTCCGTCGCTTTATCGCCCATCTCCTGCGCGATATCCACGCGCTGGAACATATGCTCGACACCGGTTTGATCGAATCCGGGGTCCACCGGATTGGGGCTGAGCAAGAGCTGTTTTTAGTGGACGCCGCCTGGCATCCGGCGCCGCGTGCGCTGGATATCCTGGAGCGGATCGATGACCCCCATTACACCACGGAGTTGGGGCTGTTTAACCTGGAGATCAATCTGGACCCCTTAGTATTTGAGGCGGACTGCCTGAGTCAGCTTGAGGGTCAACTCAACCGCTCACTCGCCACAGTGCGGGCCGCCGCTCACCAGTGTGGGGCCGAGGTGGTCCTGAGTGGGATTTTGCCGACGCTGCGCAAGTCTGACTTGGCGCTGACCAATATGACTCCCAAGCCGCGCTACCGGATGCTGAATACCGTGCTCACTCAGCTCCGCGGGGGCGATTATGAGTTCCAACTCAAGGGCGCGGATGAACTGAGCCTCAAACACGACTCGGTCATGCTGGAAGCGGGCTGTACCAGTTTTCAGGTCCACTACCAAGTCGAGCCAGCCGAGTTTCCCCAGTGTTATAATATCGCCCAGGTCATGACGGCTCCGCTCCTGGCCGCGGCCGCCAACTCGCCGCTTCTATTTGGCCGCCGACTGTGGCGCGAGACGCGGATTCCATTGTTTCAACAATCTGTTGATACCCGCCGCGCCAGCACCCATCTGCGTGAGCGTGCGCCACGGGTGAGCTTCGGTCAACAGTGGGTAGACCACTCGATACTCGATCTCATCCAGGAAGATCTGGCCCGTTTTCGCGTCCTGATCGGAACGCCGTCAGAGGAAAATTCTTTGCGCTTACTGGAAGAGGGTGGGCTGCCCGAATTACAAGCCCTGCGTCTCCATACCGGGACGGTGTATCGCTGGAATAGAGGTTGCTTTGGCATCGGAGGGGGGAAGGCTCATATCCGTATTGAGAACCGCGTCTTGCCAGCCGGTCCAAGTGTTGTTGATGAGGTCGCGAATGCCGCCTTTTTCCTCGGTTTACTCCGAGGAGGGCAACAAACCTATGGTGATATTGCTCAAAAAATGCCCTTCCACAACGCGGAAATCAATTTTCTGGCCGCGGCTCAGAGGGGCCTTGAGGCCCAGTTTACCTGGCTCGACGGGCAGGTTGTGCTTGCCCGTGACTTGATTCGCCAGGACCTATTACCGCTGGCCCGGGACGGACTCCGCACGGCAGGGCTGAACCCTGCGGACGTTGAGCGTTACCTGGGTGTGATCGAACAACGGGTCACTGTCGGCCTGACCGGTTCATCCTGGCTCTTGCGCTCACTGGCAGACATGCGGGAGACTGACACCCAAGCGGCGCGGCTGAGCGCGCTGACCGCCGCTACCGCTCGGAGGCAATGGGCGGGAAGCCCGGTGCATGAATGGCCGTTGGCCCAGGTTGAAGAAGGCTGGAGTGAGAAAGTGCACGCCCTGCGTATTGAAGAATGTATGACGACCGATCTGTTCACTGTCCATCCCAATGAACCGATAGATTTAGTGGCCAAGCTGATGGACTGGAAACGGATTCGGCATATCCCGGTTGAGGACGACCAGGGCAAGCTGGTTGGCTTGATCTCGTGCTTTGAGGTCCTGCGTCACTGTGCGCCGTCACTCCAGCAGGCGGAGAGCGAGCCGCTCCCGGTCGGGGCGATCATGCAGTCAAAGCCGCTGACGCTTCCACCCGAGACACCGCTCGTAGAAGCAGTCGCCCGGATGCAACAGGAAAAAAGCGCGTCTCTGCTGGTGGCCAGAGATGAGCGGCTGATCGGGATCGTGACCGAGCATGACATCCTGACGCTCACGGCCCGTCTGCTTGAACGGTCGGCCCGGAACGACTGATGCCCGACCCGCCCGCCCAGTCCCCCGGCTTTCCCCGCCTGCTCGGCAGCTATGACGGCGATACGCCCGGATCGCTCGTGATTGGTATTGGAGGCATGCACGGCAATGAGCCTGCTGGGGTGTTCGCTTTGCAGAACGTGTTGCACAATTTGCACGACCGGCGTCCTTCCTTTCGGGGCAAGCTGCTCGCGCTCATCGGAAACCGCGCCGCTCTGGCACGCGGCTGCCGGTATATTGATGAGGATTTCAACCGGCTGTGGGGACCTGAGCGCCTCGAAGGGATGGGGAAGCGATGCGCTGAGCCGACCTCGGAGGAGCAGGAGCAGCGTGAGCTGCTGGCGGCAATAGAAACAGCGCTGGCGCAGCGCAAGGGACCGGCGGTTTTTCTCGATCTGCACACCACCTCTGCCGAGGGTCAGCCGTTTGTGGTGATTGGCGATAGCCTGCCCAACCGTCGCTTTGCGTTCGGTCTTCAGGCCCCGGTCATTCTCGGCCTGGAAGAACAGCTAGAGGGCACGCTGCTGAATTATCTGAGCGAGCAGGGACATGTCGTCATTGGTTTTGAAGGCGGACAGCACGCTTCGCCAAGCGCAGTGGAGAACCATATGGCGGCCATCTGGAGCGTCTTGACAACCGCCGGTTGTCTCCGGTCCCAAGACGCACCCGAAAAGACGCCGCCCGAGCAGCCGGTCTGTCCGGTCTTGGAAATCCGTTATCACCATCTGCTCCAAGCCGGGGACGACTTTGTGATGGAACCCGGCTTCACGAACTTCCAGCCGGTCAGGCGGGGCCAGATCTTGGCCCGTGACCGTCACGGCCAGATTCGGGCTCAGGAGTCCGGCCAGATTCTGATGCCCCTCTATCAGGGACAAGGCGCGGACGGATTTTTCCTGGTCAGAACAGTGCGGTTGTTCTGGTTGCGCCTCGCGGTGTGGCTGCGCCGCCTCCGGCTTGAGCGACTCTTACCGCTGCTGCCCGGAGTACGTCGCCATCCGGACCAGGCCGCGACCCTGATTGTCGAACCACGCATTGCCCGCTGGTTTGTGATGGAGATTTTTCACCTGTTGGGCTTCCGCAAGAAACGGCACCGCGCCGGGCAACTGCTCGTCAGCCGCCGCTGGCATGAGCCGGGAGTGTTTGAGGCCGAGGAGCATAATCAGTAAGGGACAGAACTCAAAGCCCTGTTTGCCTATTTTGGAGGATATGTGGTACAGGGGGGCTATTGTACACACAGCATTATTGTTGTTTCGGGGTTGTCCACCACAGGACGCTCGGGACTGAATGATAATGTACGGGGAGGGACCTTCTATGGCAGCAACATCTATGCCAGCCTCAGTTGAAAGTCAGGCCATCCAGATAGAGGAAATGAAGCACGACCAAACCGCGCACGACGAGATGCCGTTCATACGCTTTCTGGTCATAGGCGGCGGCCTGGGGCTGCTGTCGTTGTTGCTCATCAGGCTGTGGCAGGGTGAGTGGTGGTTCCCGGTTGGTATGGACGCGACGACACCCGAATTTGCGAAGTATTGGTTGGGTCTGCTGTACGTCGAGTGGATCGTCCTTATTGCCGCCGCCATCATCGGCTTTACGGCCTATCGCAAACCCTGTCCGATCTGTGTCGTTCAGCGAAAAGAGTTGGGGCGCATCGACCCCGAGCACGAGCTTAATCATATCGGCAAGCTCTGGGCTCTGGTCGCGGTGGCGGCCACGTTTGGCTTTGGGGTCAGCTATTTTGCCGAGCAAGACGCCGTATGGCACCAAATTGTGGTGCGCGATACAGCCTTTACGCCCAGCCACATTCCGCTCTTCTTCTATACCTTTCCCATGTTGATCATCATGACTGGTGTCAGCTCCTGGTACGCCTATAACCGCTTGCATCATCTGTATGTCGGTGAAGGGGGCAAAGGCATACCTATCTGCTATCTGCTGTTTCCGGCCGGCGGCTGGTTCCTGTTTGCCAATGTGGCGTTTAATGAACTGGGGCACTCAAGCTGGATTACCGAAGAACTGTTTGTGCAGCCCTACCATTTTCCGTTTGCCTGGGCGACGTATTTCTTTTTTGCCGGGTTTGCGCTGCTCTTTAAGACCGTGCCACGCATCTTTGAAAACCTGGGAGAAATAGCCCAGCAAGCGTCAACCGAGGCGAAGGCGTTATCGTAGGCTACCGACTCGTCTACCGGCGGACTCATGAGTAAACGCGCCGATATTTGCATGTCTGTTGAGGGCACGTTTACTCATCGTCGCACTGCACGGCGTTCAGGAAGGGGCTGGCCTCAGGAGAGGTTAGAAAAATGAAGGCCGAAGAGCTTGCTGCGCTTGGCCAGCACAAGATGGCCAAGGTCTTTGATGTCATCCTGCTCCTGGCCCTGATCGGCTTCTTCACCGTGATCCCCCATGTCAGTCGTATGCTCTATATGGGTGACTGGGATTTCTGGGTGGACTGGAAAGACAAGCTGTGGTGGCCGATCGCCGGCCCGAGTGCCGCCCTGTTGGTGACTGCGGTGGGCCACTATCTGGCCTGGTACTATCTGCGCCTGCCGCTGGGGGCCACGTTTACCGCGGTGTTTGTCTTGATCGGAGCCTGGCTGAGTCGGATCTTCAGCTTTTACAGCATGGAGTATTATCCGATTAATTTTATCTGGCCGGCCACAACAATTCCCATGGCACTGGCGCTTGACCTGATTCTCTTTTGGTCACGCAGCTATCTGGTGACGAGCCTGATTGGCGGATTCTTATGGGGTTTTCTCTTTTACCCCGTGAACTGGCTGATGCTCATGCCCTTCCTGCAGCCGGTGACGCTGTTTGGCAAGACTTTTACCGTTGCCGATTTGATGGGTTATTACTTCATCCGCCCCCAGACCCCGGAATACTTGCGCCGGATTGATGAAGGGACGCTGCAAGCCTTCCTGGGCCAGCGTATCTGGATCAGCATATTAATGGCCGGTATCGCCTGCACCATCATGTATTGGGTTGGCCTCGGCATCGGCAAAGCGCTCGGCGTTATGCCGCTGCAGAAAGTCTTGCGTCAAACCTGACTGGCAGAGGCTTTCATGTCTCCACTTGGAAAAGCCTGCCTCGTTGTCAGCCTCACCTGCCTGTGCGTGTTCGGGGTCTCGTTTATGCAGGCGCCGGTTGTCCACGCCCATGGCGAGCACAACCTCGAACCGTTTGTCCGCATGCGCGGGGTCTCGTTCTTCAACGTGGAGTTCTCGCACGAGCGGCTCGCGGTCAACGAGACCATGACCGTCACCGGCAAGTTCAGAGCGATGAACTCCTGGCCACGCATGCTGACCACGCCGGATTTGGCGTGGATTGGCGTCCTGGTTCCGGGGCCGAAACTCGCCGTGCGCGAACGCTGGGTGAATGGCCGCTTTATCCAGAACGCGTTTAATATCGAGTTAGGAGCGATCTACGATTTCAGGATGATTCTCCAGGCACGCGAGCCGGGCCGGTATCATGTCCACCCCTTGATCAATCTGTCCGGTACGGGTGGGCTGGTGGGCCCGGCCAAATGGATCACCGTTATACCGGGCGACACTCCACCGTCCTATACTGTACAGATTCCGGCAACCGGCGAGACCATAGACCTGGAGCATTACGGGTTTGGGCGGGTTGTCGGCTGGCATATCGCGTTTGGGATCCTTGGGCTGGCCTGGCTGGGTTATTGGGCCAG
Source organism: uncultured Binatia bacterium (SeqCode) (assembly GCA_965203745.1). Classification (GTDB taxonomy): domain Bacteria; phylum Desulfobacterota; class Binatia; order Bin18; family Bin18; genus Bin18. Next base: position 1,612,966 of record CBDBDK010000004.1, on the reverse strand, counting down.
ACGGCCGATGCTCGTCCGCCACGCTCTGCTAATTAACGGGGTTGATGAAGAACAAATCACGCCCGCCGATCGCCGAACGTCTCTTATTTTTGGTGTCGTCCTGGTGGTCCTGGTTATCGGAGGGTTATTGGTCACGAACTCGGGCCGCCCGCCGATCATTCCCCACCAGGCCGCCAGAATGTGGGACCTGTCCGGCCTCCCCGTCCCGAGTGCCGTCCAGACCGAGGTCAAAGAGTTACGCTATAATACCACCGAGCGCTCCCTGAGCATGCAGGTTGAAGCCACGAACACCTCGGATCAGGCGGTGGTCTTGCGCAAGTTCACGACCAGTTATCTGTCTTTCATCAACCCCGCCACGCAAGACCTCTATTCGGATTTGCAAAACGAGATTCCAACGATGCAGGTAGAGCCCGACGGACTCTTCCAACCGGGCGAGACAAAGATGCTGATGCTGACGATGCAGGATGCCATCTGGGAGACGGATCGGTTTATTGAGTTCGATCAACCTCAGATTACCGCGGCCGGCGTACTCGTTTTTACTGATGCTCAGTCTCTCGCCAGAGAAGACCTGCAACCCATTATGATGGGGAACAGCCGCGAGGGCTTAGGCGTCCCGTGGGAGCATATCTCCAGCCTGAACGAGGTCTATTCCAACATCCAGATTGATTTTGGACGCATGGGCAGTCAGGCATCTCTTTAAGTCTTCTCTTGAACATATCGGGCTCGCTGACCGCGTAGCGAATCAAGCATATCCTCAACGCTAAGACCGGCCTCAATCCGAGCGTGTTCTATCTCTCGCGCCAATTCGGGCACCATGGGGACCATGGGAGTCAGAACTAGGATACCGTCAAGATCGACAATTCTGAACGTATCTCCCGGCTGAATGTTGTACCGCTCTCGTAGGCTGGCCGGTAACGTCAGCGTACCCCTTTGTCGGACCTGTACCGTTGTGTCCATGTCGCATCTCTTTCTGCTTACTGATTTTCTGATAGTACTGATTCTCTGAGAGAAGACAACTCTCACGACAGGGTGGAGTATGGGCCAATAATTTCCGTCCCTGTATTATCGGTCTATCGCTGCCCCCACAGGAAGGTCCCGTTCTTCCGTGGTCACCGTGTCACCCTCATACATGCTTGACTCTTCATTGGAGAAACGATTCTAGAAAAGCACCATGAGACAGGATGAACGGAATTTACGCTACAGTTTGTATTTCCCGACATGGCAAATGCGTCATGCCATACTCGTGCTATTTTTGTGCGTCTGGACCGCAGGCGTACCAGCGCGACCAATTGATGCAGATAAGCAACCGGTCGAACTACTGTTTACTGACCCGCTTCGGTTCGCAACTCCCGGTGATCGCTGTGAGGCCCCTATCTGTGTCCGCTTGCTGGAATTGATCCAAGGCGCGCAAAGTTCTATCGACTTCGCGGTGTATGGTATGCGCAATCAAACCCGGCTCCTGGAAGCTCTCGTTGCCGCCCAGGCGCGTGGAGTGGTCGTGCGCGGCGTGGTCGACCGCAATCGGGATCGCGGGAATTATTATACGTCCACAGACTTGTGGGTCAGCCAACTCAAGAATATCCGTGACGACTTCGACGCCGAAACGATTCTGAACCAACGAAACGACTGGAAACCTCGGAGGCCCTCCTGTCCCCGACCGGAGGGCTTCAAGGGACCGCTACAATGCCTGGCCTACGACCTGGGCGATCGTTGGCTCGTGGCGGCGCACGCTGGTCGGGAACCGTTCGATGAAAGCACGACCAACCGGATCATGCACAACAAGTTTTTCATCGTGGATGGGCGCTGGGTCTGGACCGGCTCATGCAACCTGTCGGACTCCGGGACGGGCGGCTATAACGCCAACGTTGCTACTGTAATCGGCTCAACCCAACTCGCCGATGTGTATACTGAAGAGTTTGAGCAGATGTGGGCCGGCCGTTACCACCAACTGAAAACGAGCGATGGCGTAGAGCGTCTGGAACTGAACGGCACGCAGGTCGAAGTCTGGTTCTCGCCGCAGGACAAGGCCATGCGTAAAGGCGTACAGACACTCATTGCCGGCGCTCGGCAGCGCATTGACCTAGCTGTATTCTATCTGACCAACAAGTTCGTGACCGCAGAACTGATTGCGGCGCACGGTCGAGGCGTTGACATACGTGTCATCGTCGACGCAACTTCTGCACGGAACGAGTATTCCAAGCATGAGTTGCTGCGTACGGCAGGCATTCCTGTCAAGGTCGAGAACTGGGGCGGCAAGATGCACATGAAGGCTGCGGCTATCGACGGACATGCGGTTGTGGTCGGGTCGATGAATTGGACCGGGGCTGGAGAATTCGAGAACGACGAGAATACGCTCGTGCTCAAGTCACCCCAACTGACTGCAACCTTCGAGTCCTTTTTCGAGCACCTGTGGGACAGCATCCCCGAGGAGTGGGGCAACGCCCTGTCGCGTCCCGACCCCGAGTCCGTTGCCTCATCGACTGCCTGCTCGGACGGCATCGACAACGACTTCGACAGGCGCATCGACAGCAGTGACCCAGGCTGTAGCGATACGCCACCAGCCCTGTCGGCCCTACCCCCGCACTGGACGGTTAATAAGGCAAACAGCTCGGAGCCTCCGCAAGGTTATCGTCTGATAAAAACAAACCGGTAGCGCCTGAACAAAACGAGGCGCCGTCCTACGGTATCAGCACTACCTTCCCGTAGGCCTTGCCCGCTCCACTGACGGCGCGGTGGGCTTGGGCGGCTTCGGCCAGGGGGAGTTCCTGTCCGATCACGGGTCGGAGTGTGCCGTTGGCCAGGCCGGCAACGAGGGCTGAGTGGATGCGGACATGGTCCTGTGGCGTGGCGTTGCGTAAGGTCATGCCGATGATGGAGGCGTCCTGCATCATGGCCGCCCGCGGATTGATCTCGATCGTGCCCTGATTCCTCTCGCCCCGATTGCCGATGACAACCACTCGCCCATGCATGGCGAGGAGGTCGAGGTCCTTGGCGAGATTGACGTTGGCCAGCATCTCCAAAATCACATCAACGCCCCGCCCATCCGTCAGGGTCTGCACTTCTTCCAGATACGAGGCGGCACTATGATCGAGAACGTGCTGCGCGCCTTGTTCGGACACGAGCTGGCGCCCGCGCTCCGTACTCGCGGTTCCAATCACCGTCATGCCAGCAGCCCGACCGAGCTGCACCCCGGCGATACCCACTCCACCGCTGGCCCCATGCACAAAAAGCGTTTCGCCGGGCGAAGCATGGCCGCAGTGAAAGAGCGCCTGATAGGCCGTTCCATAGGGCACAAACACGGCGGCCCCTTGGGCGAACGACGCTGGTTCGCCGAGCGGATGTACCTGCTCCTGTTTGCATAGGGCCTGTTCGGCGTACGTGCCGCTGAGAGAACCGGCCAGATACACCCGGTCGCCCACGGCAACCCGGTCCACACCCTCGCCCACAGCCTCGATCACACCGGCCCCGTCCGACCCAGGCGTGAAGGGCGTCGGCGGCTTGGGATAGATACCGGACCGAATATAGGTCTCAACCGGATTGACTCCGACCGCATGCATGCGCACCACGACTTGACCCGCCCCAGGGGTCAGGTCCGCGACTTCTTCGAGTTGCAATACCTCCGGTTCACCAAACTCGTGTATCCGAATAGCTTTCATAGCGTTTACTCACTTCCACGGCGGTTTGCCATTATTTAGCAGCAGCTTGCAAAGTCTGGGTATTGAGCGCGGCCAGCATCTCCGCGACGGTCGTCATCTTCTCCCGCGGCTTGCCCACTTTTTTCCCATTCTCGACTTCTATCTGATCCAGATATTTCCAGTCGGCAAAAGAGACGTAGCGGACACCCTTCTCAGCCAGCAGAGCCGGAACCGCCTCGTCGCTGGCGCTGATGGTATTGGGCACCGTGCCCTGTTGCAGGTCTTCCAGCATGAGCCCGACGGTTTCAATCGCGTCCGGCTTATTCGTGCCCACCACGCCGGACGGACCGCGCTTGATCCAGCCGGCCACATACAGCCGCTCAATAGGCGTCTGTGTTTCCGGGTCGATGACCCGACCGGTCTGGTTCGGAATAATCCCTGAGCGCTCGTCAAACGGAACGTCTTTCAGCGGATGGCCCTTATAGCCAATAGAACGAAAGACCATCTGAATATTCGGCAGCTCCTCGTATTCTCCGGTGCCGCGCGCGCGCAGCGTCCCACTGTCATCCTTCGCCAGACGGTTTTTTTCGAGCTTCATGCCCTCGACGCGCTCGGTCCCGTAGAGTTCAACCGGAGAAACAAAAAAGCGTGCCCGAATCTTCCTGGGGGCCGTGCCCTCGCCCTTGGGAATCTGGGCCGTCAGGATATCCATATTGCGCTGATGCACCGGCTCTGTGGCCCGCGCCAGGAACTCGGCATTGGCCTCATCAAGTTCGAGGTCTTTCGGCTCGACGACCAGATCGGTGATCGGCATTTCCGTCAGTTCCCGAATCTCGGGGTTGGTAAAAGCCGCCTGCGCCGGCCCCCGTCGGCCCAACAGATAGATCTCCTTGACCGCACTTTTCTTGAGCGCTTCGAGCGCATAGTCGGCGATATCCGTTTTTGAGAGTTCTTCAATCGAGCGGGCCAGAATACGGGCGACATCCATGGCCACATTGCCGTTTCCGATCACGGCGACACGTTCAACATTGCTCAGATCATAGTTGAGGTCGCGGTAATCAGGATGCCCGTTATACCAGCCGACAAAGATCGTCGCCGGGTCGCTGCCGGCCAAGTCTTCACCCGGAATACCGAGCTGCCGGTCGGATTCCGCGCCGGTTGAAAACAGGACTTGATGGTAGTGGGCCAGGGTATCGGACAGCCGGATATCTTCGCCAAAGGTCACATTTCCGAAAAAGCGAAAACCGGGCAGATTGGCAAATTTTTCGTACTGTCGAATGACCGCTTTAATTTTTTGATGATCCGGTGCCACGCCGCCTCGGACCAAACCATAGGGAGTTGGCAGGCGGTCAAACAGGTCAACCCGAATCGCAGTATCTTTTTGCTTGAGCAGTTCGCCAACCGCGTAGAATCCAGCCGGTCCCGAGCCGAAAATAGCGACGCGGAGGGGGTTTGTTTCAGAGCCAATCTGGTCCGTCATGCAATGCCTTTCTCAAGGAGAGATACTCTATTCTCTCCCATACTCTTCTCGTGTGAAACCCGTCCGCTATACAGAGAACCCCGCGACCCGTCAACTAGGCGGGAGGACCCAGGATTCTCCGGAACGCAGAGTGGCCATCTGACGAATCAATTGTAGCAGCGTCCGCTTTCCATTTTCACCCTGAGACCATAAGATGCGCAATCGGTTATAAAGGAGGACAGCCCGATGAGTGAGAACGGCAATCCGAAAATTCGCTTTGGTCTGTGGTATGACTTTCGCAACCCGCCCGCCTGGAAACGTCCCTATGACCAACTCTACAACGAAATCATCGACCAGATCGTATGGGGCGAGGAGAACGGCTTTGACGATATCTGGCTGTCCGAGCACCATTTTATCGAGGATGGCTATTCTCCGTCGCTGCTGCCGATTGCCGCCGCGATTGCCTCGCGGACCAAGAAAATTCATATCGGGACGAGCGTGGTGCTCCTGCCTTTTCACAATCCGGTCCGGATGGCTGAAGACGCGGCCACGGTGGACGTGATTTCGGGTGGCCGGTTCGAGTTGGGTGTGGGTGTTGGGTATAAAGTCGAGGAGTTTGAGAGCTTCGCGATTTCCAGTAAAGAGCGCGGCGCCCGCACGAACGAGGGCCTTGAAATCATTCGCCGCCTGTGGGAAGGCGAGACCCTGACGTTTGAGGGGAAATATTACACGGTGACCAAAGCCAAGCTCACCCCGGAGCCGATTCAGCAACCACGGCCACCGATTTGGGTCGGTGGCTTCACCCCGCCAGCACTCCGACGAGCGGCAAAGTATGGCGACGGCTATATCGGCGTCGGCCCACTGAAAGAGGCGTATGAACGCTATGTGACCGCCTTGGAAAAAGTCGGGAAGTCCACCACGGATATTCGTCTCGCGGGTGGCTATTTCTGGCTGATTCCATCCGAAGACCCGGACAAGACCTGGAATGAAGCAGCCGAACACGTCCGCTATCAGGTCAACGCCTATGCCGAATGGTCGGAAAAGGCCGGCATGCCCCTGTTTCCAAAGGTGCCGGATACCGACGCCTTACGAGAATCGGGCCTGTTTCAGGTGGTAGACGTGGACACCTGTATTCAGATGATCCGCGACTATGCCTTAGAGACCCCGCTGACGCATTATTATTCGTGGACGCTGCCGCCGGGCCTGCCGGCAAGCTGGATTCAGCCCCATTTGGAGCTGTTTACCGGTAAGGTTATCCCGGCCTTTCGGTAATACGGAGAGGATAGTCAGCTATGACCATGTGGATGGTGCGAGCGGGACGCGATAGCGTCCTGTTCCAGTCGTTCATAGATCAAGGGCTTGTCGCGATCGGCTGGGACAAGGCGGGAGACCTAACCGCTTTCCAGACGCGCGACGAGATATTGGCAAAAGTCCGTGAGCAGTGGCCGAACTCGAAACAAACTGTTCAAGCAGGCATCCTTTACCGATTCTCGAAAGAGATGGAGATTGGCGAGCATGTGATCACCTACGACCAGACAAGACGAATCTATGCCGTAGGCGAAATTAGCGGTGATTATCGATTTGAAACTACTTTTGATACTCATTTGACCGGCTCCGCTCCCTTCGCGAACATTCGCACGATACAGTGGCGGGAAACTCGGATCTCTCGCGACAATCTTTCAAGCACGACTAGGAATACATTGGGGTCTGCGCTCACGGTGTTTCGCTTATCTAATGACGCTGAGCAAGACGTTTTACGCGCCCTTGAAGGTCGCCCCATGCCTCCCGGTGCTGGGATAAGTGAGGATAAAGTCGAAAACGAAGACCTGTTAGAGGATATTGAGGCTCGCAGCATCGAGTTTATCAAAGACTACGTCGTTGGCTTAAGTTGGGAAGATATGCAGGAATTGGTGGCTGGTCTGCTTCGTGCGATGGGCTACAAAACCCGCGTGTCGGCGGCTGGGCCTGACCGTGGGAAGGATATCGTCGCCTCGCCCGACGGTTTTGGATTCGAGAATCCCAGGATCGTAGTCGAGGTGAAGCATAGACCGGATTCGACTATGGGCTCTCAGGAAGTCCGCAGTTTCCTAGGCGGGCGTCACCCGAACGATAAGGGCCTCTACGTCAGCACGGGCGGATTCTCAAAAGAGGCTCACTACGAAGCGGAACGGGCCAACATTCCAGTCACACTCGTAGGGCTCGACGAGTTAGTTGCAGTACTGATGGACAACTATGAACGCCTGGACACCCAGACCCGAACGCTAGTGCCGTTGAAACGAATTTATTGGCCTATGAGCTAATCCTCGCAGGCTGTGTATCGGCGTATGTTTCTTTACACTTGATAAAAGTGAGGAAAGACATGGACCTCCGACCTCCCGGCGTTTTTACCTTTCTGGATGGCCTTACGGGCGAACAGACCGGCCAACTCGCCCGTAGAGTCGAACAGCTCGGCTATAGTACCCTGTGGTTCCCCGAGACCCTGGGCCGCGAAAGCTTCTCGTTTGCCTCGTATTTGCTGAGCCAAACCGAGCGTCTGGTTATCGCCACCGGCATAGTGGTGACTTATGCGTATGAGCCGATTGCGATTGCCAATGCTACCCGGACGCTCGCCGAGCTGTACGGCGACCGCTTTGTGCTCGGCCTGGGCGTAAGCAACGCGCAAGGCAACGCCCGGCGCGGCATTCCGTATGGCAAGCCCCTCAGCTTCACGCGTGAATATCTGACCAGGATGAAAGCCGTACCGTACGCCGCACCGGCCCCCCAAAACGAGCCACCCGTGGTGCTGGCCGGGATGATGCCCAAGATGCTGGCCCTGGCCGCAACGCAGACCCAGGGAACGCATACCTATTTCACCGTGCTTGAGCAAATCGCGGCAACCCGCAAGGCCCTTGGACCGGAACCGTGGCTGTGCGCCGAGTTGGGCGTCATGCTGGAGTCGGACGCGGATACGGCCCGCGCCGCGGCCCGCAGTTATATGCAGATCTATCTCCAAATCGATCACTACGTCCAACGCTTCAAAGAAGTCGGTTTTACTGACACTGATATGGCAAACGGCGGCAGTGACCGGCTCGTGGACGCGGTCATCGCCTGGGGGGACGAAGCAAAAATTCGCGAGCGGATTGCCGCTTATTATGAGGCAGGGGCGTCACACGTGTGTATTATGCCACTCAGCCCCAAGGGTGGGATGGTACCGGACAAGCGGGCCATTGCAGTGTTAGCGCCAGAGAGGTAACGCGGCGTGGGCTCTGCATCGGCCTCACCTGACAGATTGTGTGAGCAGGCTTCATCGACCGATAAAAGGAGGAAAGACATGAAACTCGGACTCTTTGGTATCAATATGGGGCCGTGCAGTACGCCGGACGCATCGGCGCGGGTGGCACAGGCCGCCGAGGCGGCAGGGTTTGAATCCGTCTGGGCGGGCGAGCATATTGTGTTGCCGGACCCGCAGGAGCCGCCTTCACCGTTACCCCCAACCTACCCTATGCTCGACCCCAATATTGCCTTTGCCTTTCTGGCCGGCCAGACCAAAACCGTCCGCATGGGAACCGGTATTATTATTCTGCCGCAGCGGAATCCGCTGGTGCTGGCAAAAGAGATGGCCAGCCTGGATGTGCTGTCAGGCGGACGGCTGATCTTTGGTGTCGGTATTGGCTATCTCAAGCCGGAATTTGACGCCCTCGGAGCGCCATTCAGTCATAAAGGTCCGCGCACGCTCGATTACGTCGATGCCATGCGGTCGATTTGGGGCCAGGACGACCCGTCCTATCAGGGACAGTTTGCCTCTTTTAGCGGCGTCAAGGCATTTCCCAAGCCAGTCCAGCAGCCCGGTCCGCCGGTGGTGTTTGGCGGTATGACCCCCCAGGCGTTCCAGCGCTCCGTAACGCATGGCAACGGTTGGTACGGCTTTGCCCTTGATGTAGACGGAACCAAAAAATGCCTCGACGGCTTAAAGGCTGCCGGGGAAAAGAACGAACGCCCGAGCAGCTTAGGCAAGCTGGAAATCAGCGTAACACCGGTTGGACGGATCGATCTCGACAAGGCCAAACGTTATGCGGACCTGGGTGTGGATCGTTTGATTCTGCTCTTCCCACCCAAAGGGGACGCCCTGTTCACCCTCAGCGCGACTGAGACAGAAATTACGGATTACGTCAAAGAGATTGGCGACACGGTTATTGGGCGAGTCTAGCTGTAGGGGCGGACCCCCGGATCCGCCCGGCGTATCTACCCTGTCTGCGTCCGTCCGCGCTGTTTCACCCCTTCGACCCGGTTCGCAATCGCCTCTGGCGTGACGCCACGAACCTGCTCACGCCAGGCGGTTGATTCGAGTTGAAGTCCGTCACTGAGCGTCCGGGCGTAGCCTTCGTTAATCACGCGCTTCATATTGCGCAGCATGTCGGGCAGACACGACAGCATATCTTTGGCCAAGGCATAACAGGTTGGCAGCAGGTCATCAGGTGCAACAACGCGGTTCACCAGTCCCCAGGCTTCGGCCTGCTGGGCAGACAGATAGTTGCCGGTCAAAGACAATTCACGCGCCCGGTAAATGCCAATCACGCGCGAGAGTTTCTGGCTCAGGCCCCAGCCCGGCATGACCCCCATCCGGGCGTGCGTATCCGCAAAACGCGCCTCGCTGGACGCAATCAAGACATCGCAGGCCAGGGCCAGCTCAAACCCGCCCGTAATAGTAAAACCGTTGATCGCCCCAATAATGGGCCGGTCGAACGTCTCCATGATCCGCACCACGTCCATGCTGCCCTGTGTTGGTCGCGGTTCCTGTAAGGGCTCGCTCGTCCGGCTCAGTTCTTTGAGGTCCATCCCCGCACAGAACGCCCGGCCGGCTCCGGTCAGGATAACAACATGGGTGGCCGGGTCGCTTTGCAGCGCTGCAAAGGCGCTGACAATTTCGAGTCGGAGTTCACGAGACAGGGCGTTCATCGCCTGCGGGCGGTTCAGGGTCAGGGTTGCGATTCCATCGGTCTTCTCAACCATGAGGACTGGCTCTGACATGCACTCTCCTCCTTAGGCTTGCTAGTATGCCCTGAGCGAGGCAGACCGCCAAGCGCCCGCTTCATTGACGCTCTGTGCGTTCGTGTCTACACTCCTCTTCTTTTGAGCCCGGGCCCAACAGGAAACTACTATGGAGTTTGCCTTTACTGAAGAACAGCTCTTGGTCCAAAAGACGGTCCGTCAGTTTGCCAAAGACAAATTATTACCGAATTATTCACGCTGGGACCGGGGAGAGAAGATCGGCAGAGCGGAGATTCGGGAAGTCGCCGAACTCGGTATCTTTGGCTTGCGCGTGCCGGAGCAGTTTGGCGGCCAGCATGCGGACTTTGTCACCTGCGGCATTATGAGCGAGGAGCTGTCGCGGGGCGATTTCAATTACAGCCTCTTTCTCCAGCTTGGGATGATGATTGCCGAGTTGCTGGCCGCCTATGCCCGACCCGCCGTCCAGGCCGAGTGGTTGCCCCGCATGGCAACGGGCGACGCCATTATGGCTATTGCGCTGACCGAGCCAGCGGCCGGCTCGGACGCCGCCAATATCACGACCCGCGCCGTCAAATCCGGCGACGCGTATGTGCTGAATGGAGAGAAGGCCAGTATTACTTTTGCCGGCAATGCGGACGCCGGGCTGGTCTTGGCCAGGACAGCCGAGGGTGGGGCGCGGGGCATTTCCGCTTTTCTCGTTCCCTTTGACGCACCCGGTGTCTCACGTCAGGTGTATAACAGTGCCGGGGCTCGGCTGCATCAACGCGGCTCACTGTTTTTTGATAATGTGCGCATTCCGGCCGCTTATCTGGTGGGAGATGAGAGCGGTGGCTTTTATCAGGCCATGATTGCCTTTGATTTTAACCGGGCCCTGGTGGCCTTGGCCGCTGTCGGAGCAGCCCAGCAGTCGATTGATGAAACCATTGAATACACCAAAGGGCGGCAAGTCTTTGGCAAACCACTGGCGACGTTTGAGGGTGTAGCGTTTCAGGTCGCCGAGTATTTGACGCAGCTCGAAGCGGCTCGCCTGGTTGCCTATAAATGCCTGTGGCTCAAAGACCGCGGCCAGCGGCATACCCAAGAGGCGGCCATGGCCAAGTGGATGGGCCCCAAAGTCTCTGCCGAGGCGATTCACGCCTGTATGATTTTACACGGCCACTACGGCTACAGCATGGAAGTCCCCTTAGAGCAGCGCTGGCGGGATGTTGTCGGGTTTGAAATCGGCGACGGTACGCCGGAGGTGATGAAGGGCATTGTCGCCCGCGAGGCGTTTGGGAAAGCCTATACTGCCTATAAAGAGTAAACGTGTCCGGCCTTTATAGCTGATGGGGGACTCGTTCACCCTTTTCGAGGTGAGGCGGATTTTTTGGAACAACGGACAGCCCTTTCTTCAGCATCGGCCTTTACCTACCCCGGCTTCCAACGCTATTGGGCCGCCCGGCTGTGTGTCACCCTGGCCATTCAAATGCAGGCGGTGGCCATAGGCTGGCAGATCTATGATCTGACGCGTCGGCCGCTCGACCTCGGCCTGGTCGGCCTGGCTCAATTTCTCCCGTCGCTTGGCCTGGCGCTGGTGACCGGCCACGTTGCCGATCGCTATGACCGGCGAACCGTGATGGCGCTCTGCATCATCGTTGAGGCGCTCTGTGCCGTCCTCTTTTTGACGTTTACGCTGCAAGGCGGCACAAATACGCTCTTTCTCTTTGGGGTGCTTGTCCTGTTCGGGACGGCCCGCGCCTTTGAGTTTCCGGCTTCGGTTGCCCTGATGCCCAATCTTGTGCCCCAGCGCCTTTTTACCAACGCCGCGGCCTGGAGCTCGTCTTCGTGGCAGGTCGCGACCATTGTCGGCCCGGCCATCGGCGGGCTGCTCTACGCCATTGGACCGGAGACGGTGTATGGCTGCTGTATTCTGATGTTTCTTCTTTCCGCCTTTTTAGTGAACACCATCCGCATTGAACACCGCGAGAGAGAGCAAATGGCGGCCACCTGGGAGTCTGTTGTGGCGGGGATTTCCTTTATTCGGGGTCAGCCGGTTGTGTTGGGTGCCGCATCGCTCGACCTGTTTGCGGTGCTGTTGGGTGGAGCAACCGCCCTGCTGCCGGTCTATGCGCGGGATATTCTGCACGTTGGTCCCTGGGGGCTTGGGCTGCTGAGAAGCGCCCCGGCAGTTGGCGCACTGGTCACGGCGCTGATCGTCGCGCGCTGGCCCATTCAGCGTCATGCGGGTGCAATTCTTCTGGGGGCGGTCGGGGTCTTTGGACTGTCCATTGTCGTCTTTGGACTGTCTCACAATCTCTGGCTGTCGCTGCTGGCCCTCACCATCCTGGGCGCGTCAGACATGATCAGTGTCGTCATTCGTCGGGTCCTGGTCTTGGTGAAAACACCGGACGAGATGCGCGGCCGGGTCAGCGCGGTCGAATCGGTCTTTATTGGCGCGTCAAACGAACTCGGGGAATTTGAGTCCGGCGTCACCGCGGCCTGGTTTGGGGTCGTCCCCGCCGTGGTGCTGGGCGGGCTCGGCACCCTGGCCGTTGTTGGCCTGTGGGCTCGTATCTTTCCGCAATTGCGCCAAGTCGATTCCTTAGAGGGAGAGCGACTGGAAAAACTCTAGGCGCTGATTCCCCGCAGAAGGGGGGCGTATGGGACTGGCTCAGGACCGGCTGGCGCTATAGAAATTGCATCCAGCTCCGAAAGCAGGCCAAGCAGGAACTCGACCGTCGCTTCATGCGCCCCCCTTTCACTCCTCGTTGAGAGCCACCCTGGACATCTGGCGGGTAACTGATAAGAGAGCGGCTGCAACGCGCGGCCCGTTAGGACCGAGCCATGCCGACAGTCCCACCACGCAACGGAGAAGGATACATATGAAACTCGACAGCTTACTGACCGCTCACTCGCTCGACGAGGCGATTGCGATTGCGCGCAATGCCGAGGACATGGGTTTTGACGGGGTGTGGAGCATGGAGAACCAGCACGACCCCTTTCTGTCGCTCGCCGTCTCGGCGACCGCCACCACCAAGCTCGCCCTTGGCACGGCGATTGCCCTGTCGTTTCCGCGTAGCCCGATGTCGTTGGCCTACACGGCCTGGGACCTGCAACGCGCCTCAAACGGGCGCTTTGTTCTGGGACTCGGCACCCAGGTGAAGGGCCATAATCAACGTCGGTATAGCGTGAAATGGGAATCACCGGGGCCAAAGTTGCGCGAGATTGTTCTGGCGCTGCGGGCGATCTGGGACTGCTGGCAAAACGGTACGTCGTTGGACTTTCAGGGCGAGTTTTATCAGCATACGCTGATGACCCCGGCCTTTTCGCCAGGGCAAATCGACCATCCGCAGATTCCCATCTATATCGCCGGAGTGAACCCGTATATCTGCCGTTTGGCGGGCGAGCTGTGCGACGGCTTTCACGCCCACCCGTTTCACTCCGCAAAATTTCTGCGTGAACGGGTGATCCCTCAGATCGAAGAGGGGGCACGGAGATCCGGTCGCAGCCGAAAAGACATTGTGGTCTCAAGCTCGTCTTTTGTAATCATGGGCGACACGCAGAAAGAAATGGACGCCATGCGCGAAAAGGTGCGCATGCAGATCGCGTTCTATGCCTCGACCCGAACGTATAAACCCGTGCTGGACGTCCACGGCTGGGGCGACGTCTGTCTCCGTCTGAACGCCAAAGCGGCCAAGGGCGAGTGGCAGGCCATGGCCAACGACGTGACCGACGAGATGCTGGACGAGTACGCGGTGACCGGCTCCCCGGATGAAGTCCCGGCCATGCTCAAAGTAAAATACGACGGCTTGCTCGACCGGGTGGCCTTCTACCATCCCGACCGTCCGGGTGTGAACGACGCCCGCTGGCGCTCGATAGTCAAAGCGTTTTCTGTATAAAAAAGGAGTTACTGACATGCGTGCGTGGCAGATCAATCATGAATTCGGCATTGAAAATTTAACCCTTGCGGACCGGCCAGACCCGCAGCCCGGTCACGGTCAGATTGCCATCCGGGTCAAAGCCACGTCACTCAATTATCGTGACCTCATGACCGTCAAATACGGCGGGATGCGGGGCCTCAATCTGCCGTTGATTCCCCTGTCCGATGGTGCGGGCGAGGTGGTTACCACGGGCGAGGGTGTGACGCGGGTGAAACCGGGCGACCGAGTCGCCGGCATTTTCTTTCAGAACTGGCTGGCCGGTGGGCCGGATGCGTCACATGGGGCCTCAGCGCTCGGCGGTGCCGTAGACGGCATGTGGGCCGAACTGGTCGTCTTACACGAAGACGGGGTCGTGAAGCTTCCCGATTATATGACGTATGAAGACGCGGCCACCCTGCCCTGCGCCGCGGTCACCGCCTGGCAGAGCATGGTTACGCTGGGCAATATGAAAGCCGGTGACGCGATTTTGATTCTGGGAACCGGGGGTGTCTCGATCTTCGCCCTTCAGTTTGCCAAAGCCGCCGGGGTGCGTACGATTATTACATCGAGCAGTGACGAAAAGCTGGAACGCGCCACCCAACTCGGCGCGTCCGAAGTCATAAATTACAAGACCACACCCGAGTGGGGTAAAAAGGTGTTGGAACTCACCGATGGGGTGGGGGTTGATCAGGTGGTCGAAGTGGCCGGAGCCGGGACGCTGGTACAATCGATGGAGGCCACACGAGTCGGCGGCTTTATTGGCCTGATCGGGATTCTGGCCGGTACAGATGGTGAGGTGAATCCCATTCCGGTGCTGATGAAGAGCCTTCGGCTTCAAGGGGTCTATGTTGGCTCACGCGAGATGTTTGAAGATATGAACACGGCCATGGCCGTGAATCAGATCAAGCCGGTGATTGATCGGGTGTATCCGTTTGAGGAAGCTCAAGAAGCTCTGAAACTCATGGAGAGCGCCACGCATTTCGGCAAGATCGTCATTACGGGCTAAGGGATTCCACTTCAGCAGACCGAAAACAGTCGGTGGTGTGGTCGTTGACCATGCCGGTGGCCTGCATGAAGGCGTAACAGATTGTTGATCCCACAAAAGAGAAACCCCGCTTTTTGAGGTCCTTACTCATCGCGTCCGACTGCACGGTACGCGCCGGGATTTCTTGCAGTGTGCGCCACGTGTTCTGGCGCGTCCGCCCACCGACAAACTGCCAGATATAGGCGTCGAAGCTACCCGTCTCTTTCTGGACAGCGAGAAAGGCGTTGGCGTTCTTTATGGCGGACTCGACCTTCAGCCGGTTTCGCACGATACCGGGGTCGGCCAGCAGCCACTCAACTTTACGTGGCGTGTAGCAGGCGACACGAACGGGGTCGAAGTTATCAAAGACGGTCCGATAGTGGGCGCGCTTTTTGAGGATAGTGTCCCAACTCAGACCGGCTTGGGATCCTTCGAGGATGAGAAACTCGAACAAGGTCCGGTCGTCGTGCACGGGTACGCCCCATTCCTCGTCGTGGTACTGCATCGACAACTCGTTTTTGGCCCACGCGCAGCGGGTGACTGGTTTCATCTTACTCCTCTCTGTGGGGGTCGGCTGCTTGAGTCTGGTTCTCCACAAGTGATACACTGCTGCGGCCACTCAAGAGGGAAACGTATGCCAACCAAAAATCCACGTATCAACGTTGTTTTGGAAAAGCCCTTGTATGAGCGGGTCCGGAAACTTGCCAAAAAAGAACACGTATCCCTCTCCCTGAAAATCCGCGACCTCGTTCGAGAAGCGCTGGACGCTCAGGAAGACGAAGAGCTTGGGCGGTTTGCTGAAGCGCGCGCGCGCACCTTTCAACGTGATCAGGCCCTGACGCATCAGGCAACCTGGAATGACTGATGCCTCTTCGCCTTATCGGTTGCTCTACCATCCCGCTGTCCGCTCTGAAGATATCCCTCGGATCAATCGGAACCTTCGCAAGCGTATCGCCCGCGCCATTCAGACCAGACTAGGGACAGCACCACAGCAGTATGGGGAGCCTCTGAAACGAACACTCAAGGGCTATTGGAAGCTCCGGGTCGGAGACTATCGGATCGTCTTTCGCGTCCTCCGAAGAGAAGTGTTGATTTACGGAGTTATTCATCGGCGCGATGTATACACACGTATTACGGAACGTCTTTCATCTCGATAGGACATGCTCCGCCCCCTTACGGCAACGGCCCGTCTTGGAGAAAGCCGCGAATGACATTGGCGGTCAGACGCGACACATTATTGTCGTAGTTGTTGTGTGAGAGACTCCCACACCAGGCCATGGAACTGGCCGAGAACACCGCCCCGTCATTCGGCGTCTTGAAGTAGACAATGTCCGCCCGGATATAGGGATTCTGGTCGCCGGTGCCCCCGGCCGCAAAATAGCCGCGCGCGTTGAAGGTCGATTCCTCCGAGACCGTCACAAAAATATCGTTATGCCCCTCGGAGTGGGCGAGCAGAAACGCGTTATGGGGCGTCCCGAGTTCCAGGTCGTAGCGGTCGAGCTCCAGCCCGGCGGCTCCCCCGCCGACCAGACCGAAATTCCCGACCGGCTCGTCTTCGCCTATGCCTTCAAACATCCAGGCACATTCCGGGCGCAGACTGTCCGGGGCGCGGCGGTAATAGCTTGAGGCCGCCAGACCGAACGAGGTAAAACTCACGCCGGTCAGTTTGCTCATATTCCGGCCCCGTACCCGCCACAGGCCGCCGTGTTTTCCGTCAAAGGCGTTGCAATACTCCCCTGGGTTGATGGTCCAGGCCCGCGTGCCGTTGTCACCTTTACGCACCTCGATGAGGGCGGGATTATCGGGGTGAAACACCGTACACCAGTAAAAACCGTTGGCGGCGAGGTAGAGCCAGCGCCCGCCCTGCTGCTGGTAGGCTTCGTAGGCGTCCAGCATTTCTTCCGAGCAATACTCGGGATGGTGACAGGTCAGCACGACGCGGTATTGCTTCAGTAGCTCGACCCCTTCATGTTGCAGGTCTTCATCCGTGTGCACATCAAAGTCAAACGCCATGGCTTCAAGCCAGTCAGTCAGATGCAGGTCGGCGTTCAGTTGCCAGACCGACGGCGACAGCACGTGCGTGTATTTGGGCCGCATATTGAGAATGGGTCGCAGCCGCGAGGAAATATGTACCCCCCAGCCGTCGCTATGGACGGTGTAGGTGCCGTAACCGTAGCCATCCTTTTCCTGGAGCAAGAGGTCTCCAGGCTGCATCAACGGCACGCGACCGGTCAGGAGCTGGGCAACCTGCGAGTCCGCGCTGAGGTTTTCGTTGGCATAGGCCATATAGCTGGCCGTGGGAATGATCACCGCGATTTTGGCGGTAGGTCTGCCCGCCGGGGGACGCACAAAGAACGGAATGTAGTCTTCACTGCCGGGCGTGTCCTGCCCGCCCAAACGCAGGCGGGCGGCGTACACTCCGCTTTTCAGGTCTTCGGGAATGGTCAGCGCAAAATCAACTTCCCAGCGTGCGTCGTCTACGGTATCGTCATGAAAATGAATCGCCCCGTACTCCTGGGGCGCAACAGTAAAACTCATATGATCCGCAGTCCAGTTGTGACCGGGCATGCCGCGTGACGGCATATTGATGCAGTGACCGTGCAGGCGGTGTAAGGAGTCGTCCAGCACTTGGGTCGAGGCTGCGTTTGGAACGATATTGGCCGCAAAATCCCAGGCTGCAACCAGCGCCGGACGCAACTCGGTCGGAAGGGGCCGGGGACCTTGCAGGACGCGTTCAATTTCTGCCCGGTTGAGCACGCGATTGGCGATAGCCGGGCGTTCTATCCGTCCGTTAAACTTGGCTTCGTGCTCCGGAATCTCGATGGGCGAGTGTACATGGCTGAAATGCCCGCCACAAATGTGTCGCCCTGAATGCGCCTGGGTGGTTGCCGCGGCAATCAGCACCGGGCAGTCATTCGGGGTGGGGGCCTGGGGAGAGCCGGATCGCTCGACTGCGGCACGGGTTTCTTCGATGGGATGGATGAAACGCATCCCATGCCCCGTGTTGGTGCTGGTCACAATCGGTTCTTGCACCAGGGTCATATGACCGCTGGCCGCGTCAAAGCTCGCGGCTACCAGATACCACACCTTACGGAACAGCGGTTTGCCCGAAGAAAGCTGTTCGACCACACTCTTTCCCCGGCCTATCCGCACAGCCAGCTCACCCTGCTCGTCAATAAACAGGCCGTAGCCCGTCTCCTCCGGCCCGGACCATTTTGTGATAATACCCTGCACGCCTTTGGTGGGCGTCGTGGGAAAGACGAGGGCCATCAGGGTGAAACTGCTGATATCGAACCGTGCATCGTGTGGCACACAAATATACGCGCCGGCATGGACGGCTTGATGGCGCCCCGGATATTCGCCACAGGTTGTAATTTCTTCTTCCTTATAGCCGGGACCGTCAGGATTGGTGTCGCCATGAATGAGCCGAACGATATCGGCCCGGTAGGATTCGTTGCGTTCGGAGTGCACATAAAATTGAATAGTTTGTCCGGGCTGAACGGAAATCCGGTCGCTATAGCCGGTGATACCCAGTGTCGCCATACGTCTCTCCTTTAAGGAGTAAACATACCCTCCATATTATATCCAGATGTTGGTACGTTTACTCCTTCCAAACCGCGGCTTAGTCTGTAATCCCATAGGCGTCGAGTAAGGCGTTGAGGCGCTTGAGGAAAATCGCATGCTCGGCGTCTTCCCGAGTAGGATAGGCTTCGTCCGTTATTTCAACCGCCTTGCCCCGGATGCCGGGCAGAACACCAATACGATATTCCTCCCAGGGGCGTGTTTCGATAATGACGTGTTTGTCCTGCTGGGGGACGACGCGCAGGCGGTCCAGCAGACGGGCCAGCTCCGGGCTGTCCATGGGAGCGGGCAGGCCGGGCTGAGCGGCCTCATACAACGGACGGGCGCGGTGCTCGGCGATAAGCGCGGCGCGGCGCTCGGGGTCGGCGAGCACCGGCAGGAGGTACATCCGGGTGTTATAGGCATCAACCGCCCGGTAGGAGTAATCGTCTTGCAGGGCTGTTTTTTCCGGCTTGTTTTCCATGTGACCCTCCTTTGTCTCACAACAGATCGCAAGCAGACCCCTAGCCTAGCTGGCTCCAGTGCGAAAGCCAAGATTTTTTGGCGAACGCTTATACGACCCAACGACGAGTTTCGTGCAGGGGGCTCCCGTCATACCGGACGTGATCCGGCATCCAGCGGGTGGTTCCACAGAATCGCAATTTGCCTAGGC
Source organism: uncultured Binatia bacterium (SeqCode) (assembly GCA_965203745.1). Lineage (GTDB taxonomy): Bacteria > Desulfobacterota > Binatia > Bin18 > Bin18 > Bin18. The sequence continues at coordinate 1,593,726 of CBDBDK010000004.1, read as the reverse complement.
GGCCGGTGCTGTTGTCTTGATATCGGCCAGGAACTCGATGACTGCCTGACTGAAGATGTCGTTCTTATCCCCGGCAACCATATGGCCGGCATCAGACACATCGACGTATTTGGCATGCGGCACGGCATCGAGAAATTCCTGGGTCGTTTCGTCGCTGATCACGTCACTGAGTTTTCCCCGGACCAGCAGGGTCGGCACCCGCCGCAGCCCGCGAGCCGCGGCCATGAGCCGTTCGGGGTCGCGCCGAAAGCGGGCCGGGTTCATGAGGTTCGGGTCCCAGTGCCAGCGGTAACGGCCGTCCTCTCCCTTACGCAGATTTTTTGCCAGACCGCTCACATCCTTTGGGCGGGGACGGTGAGGAATATAGGCGGCGATGGTATCGGCGACTTCTTCCAGACTCTCAAAGCCGTCGGGTCGGGCAGTCATAAAGGCCCGAATACGGTCCACGCCTTTCTGTTCCACCCGCGGCGTGACATCAACCAGCACCACCCCGGCGCTCACCGGCTGCGGCGCTTCCCCTTCGGTCAGCATTGAGGTAATGCCGCCGAGGGAGGCTCCGACCAGAACCGGCCGTTGATCGAAATGACCCAGCACAACGTGGAGGTCCGCGGAAAACTTCTCGATATTGTAGTTGCCGTCCGGAGCCCAGCCGCTCTCACCATGCCCACGCAGGTCCAGGGACACCGCATACCAGCCATGCTCGGCCAGGGTCCGGGCCGTATTCCCCCAGGCAAAGCGCGTTTGGCCGCCACCATGCAGGAGCAGGACTGGCGGATTGCCGGTGTCTCCCCAGGCGTCGCCGATAATGGTGAGTTCTTCTTCGACGCGATAGGTCACGCGTTGGGCCGAAATATCTGTTTGCTGTTCGGACATGTATGCACTCCTGAATGCGTTCCGGTTGAGGGACGAACCACAAAATCGAGGGGAACCCTACCATTCAGCCCGAACAGGGGCAAGGTGCGGGCGGAAGGCTCTGGGAGCGCGGGCATCTTGCCCGCCACCCTGCTAAAATCAAGAAATTGGAGGAGTATGACTCTCAACGAACAGCAGGAGGAAAGAGCGGTGGCAGAAACGCAAGAACTAAGCGACATCCAACACGTTGACCTGAGAAAAATCTGGCCGAATGAAGCCACAGATTTTACCCCGTGGTTGGCAGAGAACATAACGAAGCTCGGCGAGGCCCTAGGTTTGGAACTGGAACTGCGAGCCACGGAAGTACCGGTCGGACCATATTCGCTGGACTTATTGGCCCATGACCTAGGGAGTGATCGTCCGGTCATTATTGAGAATCAGCTCGAAGCGACCGACCACCGTCACCTTGGTCAACTGCTTACATACGCTTCCGGTTATGACGCGCATGTGGCGATCTGGGTCGCCGCAGAATTCAAAGACGAGCATCGGCAGGCCCTGGATTGGCTCAACCAGCGGAGCGATGAGAACACCGAGTTCTTTGGAGTGATGATTGAGGTATGGAAAATTGATGATTCTCGCCCAGCTCCGCATTTCAGGCCAGTGGCGACACCGAACGATTGGCGTAAGGGAAAGGTCTCGACCAAACAGGAGGGCGCAGCATCAGAACGAGGAGAGGCATATCGGGTCTTCTTCCAAGGTCTTATAGACGGGCTGAAGGCGGAGCATCAATTCACTGGGGCAAAAAAAGGGCAGCCCCGAAGTTGGTATGCTTTTGCCTCAGGATTTTCAGGTATCACTTATGGAGCCGCTTTCACTCAGGAGAAGGAAGCGAGAGTCCATCTTTGGATCAACCCCGGTAGAGGAGACCAGAACGAAATCTTATTCGACAAATTGAGAGAGCAGCAAGAAGCTATAGAATCTGAACTCCAGGAATCAATTGAATGGAACCGTATGGAGGGCAGCAAGGCATGCCGTATAGCAGTGACACGTCCTGGGGCTATCACGGATAGCCCAGAGATATTGGAAGAAATTCAGGACTGGATGATTGAGAAACTGCTCAAATTCAAGGAAGTGTTTGGACCAAGGCTAAAGAATTTAGTAGATACACCTTAACCAACGTCCTCCGAATCCTTAACGCGAGCGCTTGCCTCTTGTCCGGAAGATTCGTACACAGAGAAGGCAAAGGAGGATGCCATGGCAAAGGACGATATCTGTTGGCTGTCCGCAACCGAACTGGCAAAAGCGATTCGGCGTAAACAGCTCTCCCCGGTCGAGGTCACGCGAGCGATACTTGATCGGATTGACCAACTCAACCCGCAGCTCAACGCCTTTGTCACCCTGACGGACAAAACCGCGCTGCGCGACGCGCGCAAAGCCGAGAAGATGCTGATGCAACGCTCGGCTTCACTTGGCCCACTCCACGGCGTTCCGTTCTCAACAAAAGACCTAGTGATAACCAAAGGGGTTCGCACAACGTTTGGAACGCCGCTGTTCGCCGACAATATCCCGACCGAAGATGCCCCCATGGTGGCACGCATGAATGCGGCAGGGGCCATTCAACTCGGCAAAACAAATACGCCAACATTTGGCTGGCTGGGAGTTACGCACAATCTCTTGTTTGGACCAACCCGGAATCCGTGGAATGTCGCCCTGACACCGGGCGGCTCAAGCGGCGGGGCAGGAGCAGCGATTGCGGCCGGCCTGGGACCTCTGGCCATAGGAACGGACGGAGGTGGCTCGATTCGGATTCCTTCGTCGTTCAGCGGGGTGTATGGGATCAAGCCGTCCTTTGGCCGGATTCCGGTGTATCCGCCGAGCGGAGCCTGGAGTTTGTCCCATGTTGGGCCGATGACGCGGACGGTGGCCGATGCCGCGCTCATGCTGAACGTTACAGCCGGACCGGACGGGCGCGATCAGTACTCTTTGCCGGTGGACAAGACCGACTATGTCAAGGCCCTCAAGGGCTCAATGGAAGGCTGGCGGATAGCATGGTGTGATGATCTTGGCTCTACCAAGGCGCTCGACCCGGAGGTCAAAGCCCTGTGCGCCAAAGCGGCCCGACGGTTCAGGGACCTGGGGTGTCGGGTCGAGACTGTCAAACCCAAATGGCCAAACCCGCAACCGGCCTGGGAGGGGCTGTTTTGTGGCGGGATTGCCGCGCGATTGGGGCCAGCGCTTAAAACGCGCCGGTCGGATATCGATCCCAATCTGGTGAAGCTGATTGAGAAAACGCATAAATGGAAAGCCAACCACTATATTGACTCGTGGTTCGCGCGCTTGGACTGGAATAGCGGGGTCCAGAAGTTTTTTGAGAAATACACCCTGCTGCTCACCCCGACCCTGCCCTGCCCGCCGTTTGCGGTCGGGCTCGACAATGCCAAATCGGTGAACGGCACCCGGCTCGCCCCGTACGAGTGGCTCACCTTTACCTTTCCCTTCAATCTGACCGGCAATCCCGCGGCGTCCATTCCGTGCGGGTTTACCAAAGATGGCTTACCAGTCGGACTCCAAATCGTGGGACGACGGTTTGACGACACGGGCGTGCTGCGCGCCTCCGCAGCGTTCGAGAAGCTATGCCCTTGGCAGGCGACTAAACCGGCCGTTGGGTAGGGATTGCAGGCCGAAGACAATCCCCGCCGAGAGCGGTTTACGATACGTTATAGCCGGGCCGGGCCGCTTGCGTCATACCGGACGTGACCCGGTATCCAGAAACCAGGGGGCGGGGGGCCTGGATTCCTGTTTGCACGGGAATGACGGACGGCTACATAGAATCGAAATTTGTTCTAGAGTCTTCTGCGAATAGATTGAATCAGGGAAGTTTTTGCAGCAAGCTGGGGAGGGAGAGCAGGGTGAGCACTGCGGAAGGAGGGAGGAGATGGCTCGCGCCTACTCGCAAGATTTGCGGGATCGCGTGATTGATGCCGTGGCAGGCGAAGGGCTGAGCCGGCGGGCGGCGGCGCGGCGGTTTGGGGTCAGTGCCGCCGCGGCGATCAAGTGGCTGCAGCGCTTCCACCGGAGCGGGGAGCGGGAGAGTGCGGGGACCGGGGGGCATCGGCCCTCGAAGGTGCAGCCGCACCGCGCTTGGGTGTTGGCGGTTCTGGCGGCTCAGCCCGACATCACGCTGGCCGCGCTGGCGGCCCGGCTGTTGACGGAGCGCGGAGTGCGGGTAGACACGGGCATGCTGTCGCGGTTCTTCAAAGGCGAAGGGATCAGCTTCAAAAAAAAGCCTGGCGGCCTCCGAGCAGGATCGGCCGGACATCGCGCGGCTCCGCCGGCAGTGGCAGCACGCGCAAGGCCAACTTGATCCACGCCGCCTGGTGTTCCTGGATGAGACCTGGGCCAAGACGAACATGACCCGCAGTCATGGCCGCTGCCCCCGGGGCCAGCGGTTGCGCGCGACCCGGCCCCATGGGCACTGGCACACGCTGACCTTCGTGGCGACGCTCCGCCACGACCGCCTAGCCGCGCCGTGTGTCTTCGATGGCCCGATGAACGGACCCTGCTTCCTGGCCTATGTCGAACAGTGTCTGCTGCCAACGCTCACGCCGGGCGATATCGTCATTATGGATAATCTGAGCAGCCACAAGAGTCCCGCCGTGCGGGCCGCCATTGAGCGGGTGGGGGCCACGCTACGCTTCCTGCCACCCTACTCCCCCGACCTTAACCCGATTGAACAGGTCTTCGCCAAGCTCAAAGCTTTGCTCCGCCACGCGGCCGAACGCACCGTTGAAGCGACTTGGCGGCGGATCGGGACGCTGCTGGACCGCTTCGAACCGGAGGAATGCCGCCACTACTTCACCCATGCTGGCTATGCCTCCACCTAAAAACAGAATGCTCTAGCGTGCCGCTTCGACCTGCACGGTTACGATGTCGATATCGTGGTATTGCTGGTGGCGGACCGAGGCCGCAAAATGTTTCAATAGGCGGAGAGAGATCTCGTGCTCTTCGGGTGTGGTGCTCCCCTCACCGAGCAGAACCATGCGGTCTTCAAGATTTTCATCGCCGACTGCGGCCACAAATTCCAACTCGATTTCCGCGCTGTCGCCGCGCGCAACAACAAAGAGCCGCCGCTTGTCGGGGGCGGCTTCGTCCTCCGGTTGCCCAAGACTCAGCAGCGTTTCCTCGCCGGCCGCGCACAAGCGTTCCGTCGAGGCGGTATTCCAGCCGAAGCGTGAGGCCAGGTCCCGTAGAAACCCGTCGATCTTGGGCAGGGCCGCTATGTCCAGGTCCATCTCCAGGCGGCGGCGGCGCGGACCCGTCAGCTCCGTAAACAGGGTCAGGACAAGGACGGCCAGGCCGCCGGCCGTCATGCCGTTGCCGAGCAGCGCCCCCCACTGCTCGCCGAGTTGGGCGGCGAAGATGTCCTGGTTCTGAAAGCCCGCGCCGAGCCAGAAGGAAATCCCGACCACCACGCCTTTCCGATAGTCGAGTCCGTCCTGCATGATGATTTTCATACCCTGGACGAAAAGCATACCCATCAGCACCATGACATAGGCGGCAACCACCGGGCTGGGAATGGCGAGGATCAGGGCGGCCACCTTGGGCAAAAAGGCGAGAGCGATGAAGATGAGACCGAGGCTGACCCCGACATTGCGCGCCGCCACGCCGGTCAGTTCGGTGAGCGGGATACTGCTCGAATAGGTCGTATTCGGCACAGTACTGGCCAGACCGGACAACAGATTGCCCAGACCATCGGCGTTCACCGCACCCTGAACCGTCCGGAAATCAACCGCTCGGGGGGTGCGCCATGAGACGCGCTGAATGGCCACTGAATCGCCTATTGTTTCAATGGCACCGACCAGGGTCACAAATACGAATGCCGGCAGAAGCACCCAGAATTCGCTCCCAAACGACAGGTCAAAGCCCGGCCAGCCGGATGTCGGCATGCCAACCCAATCCGCCTCGACCACGCGCGCAATGTCATAGAGCCCGAAGAACGAGGCCACCACACAGCCCACCGCAATGCCGATGACCGGTGCCCAGAGCCGCCACACCCCCGACGCGCGTAATGCCAGCACCGCAATGGCGACCAGGGTAACTGTGGCGGACACCGGCGCGGCTGCCGGCGACGTGCCCTCGGGCACGACCGACACCATCTGAAATGCGATGGGCATAATGGTCACGGCAATCAGCGCGACCACCGTGCCCGAAACAACCGGCGTAATGATTCGTCGTAAGAGCGACAGTCGAGTCGCCAGGGCGAACTGAAACAAGGACGAGATAAAAATGAGCGTCGCCAGCAAGGCCGGACCGCCCTCCACCAGGGCGGTGATACACACCGCGATGAAGGCACCGGAGGTCCCCATGATCAGGATGTGGCCGGCTCCGAAGCGCCCGACCCGGACAGCTTGCAGGACGGTGGTTGACCCACTGATGATAAGCGCCGCAAAGATCGCCCAGGACAGATAAACCTCGCTCTGGTCGGCCGCTCGGATCACAATCGCGGGGGTCAACACGATCCCGCCTATCACCAGCATGGCCGCCTGAAAGCCGATACCGAAGGAGAGAAGGGGCGGTGGGTTTTCGTTGGGTTCGTAGCGAATGGAGTCTGTGCCGCGCGTCGTGTCTGATTCCATGGGTACACAATCTCGCTTGTTTAGCGGGCCGTATACATGGCGAGAGTCCCGCAGTTCTTGAAATTACGGGACTCTCATAGGTTGCGGGGCTAGGATTTGAACCTAGGACCTCGAGGTTATGAGCCTCGCGAGCTACCGGACTGCTCCACCCCGCGCAGGATAGCAATGCGGCTGGTACCGCGTCGGATAGATGTAGCGCCCCGAAAAGATGGCGTCAAGACCAAGGTTAAGGCCGTGATTGCGCGGGCCTTTCAACCAGATGCTTCAGGCGTTTGACCTCTTGTGGGGTCAGCATCCGATAGGCACCCACCGGAACGTCCAAACTGAGCGGGCCGTACTGCACGCGGACCAATTTCTCTACCCGATAGCCGAGCGCCTCACACATCCGGCGCACCTCACGGTTGCGTCCTTCGCGCAGCACCAGTTCGAGCCAGGTCTTCCGAGCTGTTGTTCGGAGAATATGCACCTTGGCGGGAGCCGCGAGAGTGCCGTCGTCCAATTGTACGCCGTGGCGAAGCTCGGCCAGCGCTCTGCTGGCGACGACACCGCCTACCTTTGCCTGATAGGTGCGAGGCACCTGAAAACGGGGATGGAGGAGACGTTCTGTCAGCGCGCCGTCATTGGTCAGCAGCAGCAGCCCGGACGAGTCATAATCAAGACGGCCGACCGGAAAGAGACGTTCGCGAACACCGGAGAGCAAATCACGGACCGTTGGGCGACCCTCCGGGTCTTTGAGGGTGCTGACCACACGCGGCGGTTTATGCAGCAGGAAATACAGCCAACCGGTGGGCAACTCGATCAGGTGCCCATCAACCTCAATGCGATCCTGTCGCGGGTCCGCCGTTGTTCCCAGACGCGTGACCGTTTGTCCATTTACCTGGACTCGACCGGCCTGGATCAACCGCTCCGCTGCCCGTCGCGAAGAGACCCCGGCCTGACTCAGGATCTTCTGGAGCCGTTGGGTCTGGGCTGTCTTCTGTGTGCGCATTTGCCGTTGGCTCATGGATGTCGGGCAACGGAGGGAGGTCGGTAATACTCTCCAGATTGAAAACTTCAAGAAACTGCTGGCTCGTTCCGTATATCCACGGTCGGCCGGGCACATCTTTGCGCCCCAGGACAGTAATGAGCTTGCGGGTGAGGAGTGAGTTTAACACGCCGTCCACATCGACGCCACGAATGGCTTCAATCTCAATCTTGGTTAGGGGTTGACGATAGGCAATAATGGCGAGCGTTTCGAGGGCCGCCCGGCTCAACTTGACCGGTTTATCCCGACCCAGGGCTTTCACATAGTCGGCATAATCGGCAACCGTCCGAAACTGATAGCCGCCCGCGACTTCTCGGAGCCGCACCCCTCGGTAGGGGCCGGTATACTCGGCCCGCAGGGCGGCGAGGGCTGCCTTCACTTCCGCCTTGGTTGCGCCAGTAACTTCAACCAATCGGCGAAGCGGCAGGGGCACGCCAGAGGCAAACAACAGACTTTCGACAATCGCCTTGAGGTGATCTGTTTTCATAGGTGTCCGAGCGCCTCGGGTAAGGGCTCCTCCGGGCTCACCGCCAGGGAGGCAACGATCGGGCCAAAGGCATTCTCTTGGCGTACCTGGATCATCCGACTCCGGACCAGTTCGAGGACGGCCAGGAAAGTTACCAGGACCTGCAGGCGGGTTGAATTCTGGGGAAAGAGCTGCTCGAAGAATACCTCTCTTTTTTCCCGTAAGGTATCAAGCACCGTACACAGCCGATCCCGCAAAGACACATGTTCAAGCAGGATCTGATGCGCCTCTTGAGAGTCTACGCGTGTCATCACATCCTGCAGGGCATCGAGCAGATCGCCCAGCGACAGCTCATACACGACATCGTCTTTGCCCTCCGATTCGACGGGCATGGGTGGGCGAATAAACACGTCGCGGTTGAGCATCTCCCGACCTATCAGCGTCTCAGCCGCTTCTTTGAAACGTTGGTATTCGAGCAGTTGTCGGGCCAGCTCCGCGCGCGGGTCTTCACCCTGTTCTTCTTCGGGGGTTTCCTCAAGAGGCAGCAGCAGGCGCGATTTGAGGTAGAGCAGGCTCGCCGCCATCACCAGGTATTCTCCCGCGATGTCAAGGTCGAGCTGTTTGAGGAGGTCGAGGTAGGCTAAATACTGATCGGTGATTTCGGCAATGGGGATATCGGGCAGCTCCACCTCGTTCTTTTTGACGAGATGGAGCAATAAGTCGAGCGGCCCCTCAAAGACGTTGAGTTTAACGCGATACGACATGGCAAGGGCTTTGTCGGCTGGACACTCTTCGCCGTTCGTCATAAAGAGTAAGCACGCTGACAGCCTTGTATGACTTGGAGAGCGTGGCTACTCTTTTTTCCCATGTGGCAAAAGGGGGGCCGGCACCGTCTCACCAACTCTTGTGGCCTGACCCTTCCGCCAGCTTACACACCAACAACCTCCCGCACCTCCGCCATGGTTTGACGGGCGATATCAACAGCCTGACGTTCCCCTTCCCGGAGGACGTCGCGCACATCGTCGCGGTGGTTTTCCCAGTACGTTCGTTTTTCCCTGAATTCGGCCAAATCGTCAAGCACGTGCTTGATCATAATCTTCTTGCATTCAAGACAGCCGATATCCGCGGTTTTACATCCGTTCGTAATAAATTCGATTTCTTCCGGCGTGCAGTAGAGGCGGTGCAGGTGAAAAGCCGGGCAGTCGGCCGGGTCGCCGGGGTCGCGCCGCCGCGCCCGGCGCGGGTCGGTCATCATCCGCGACAGTTTCGTATCGACCTCCTGCGGCGGGTCTGACAGGACGACCGCGTTGCCATAGCTCTTGCTCATTTTGCGGCCGTCAACACCAGGAATTTTTGGAATCTCCGTCAGCAGAGCCTGGGGCTCAGGAAAGACCCTGGCCTCATAGACGGCATTAAAGCGCCGGGCAATCTCGCGGGTCAGCTCGATATGCGGGACTTGATCGACCCCGACCGGAACCCGCTGCGCCTTATACATCAGAATGTCGGCGGCCTGAAGGACAGGATAACCGAGCAGCCCATAGTGAATCGTGGTCACCGCGGCCTCATCATCAGAGTCAATAAAACCCAGCTCACGCGCTTGCTCTTTGACGGTAGGGTTCCGAATCAGCCACGGTGTCGGCGTAATCATCGAAAACAAAAGGTGCAGCTCGGCGTGCTCTTTCACATCGGACTGCCGAAAAATCACAGACTGGTTGGGGTCGAGCCCGACGCTTAACCAGTCAATCACCATCTCTTCGGTATTGCTCCGAATGCTGTCGGCGTCCGTCTTCCCGGTGGTCAGGGCGTGCCAGTCGGCCACAAAGAAAAAACACCGGTACTCACTCTGAAGTCGGACCCAGTTGGTGAGCGTCCCGTGTAAATGTCCAAGATGCAGCTTACCGGTTGGACGAAAGCCACTCACAATCGTTTGTCGCGTCGGTGTGGTGTCGGTCATGCAGAGAATCTCACAAGAGGGTGTTGAGAACGAAGAGCACCGGCGGTTGGAGTATGTCGCCAAGAATCCCGGTCATCAACAGGAATATCACGATCAACATGCCATAGGGCTCAAGCCTGGCGAGTGCCAGAGCCGGCTGCCGAGGCAGCAGTCCGGTGGCGACCCGCCCGCCGTCGAGCGGCGGGAGCGGAAATAAATTAAAGACGGCGAGGACCACATTGATCAGGACGCTGTTCAACAGGTTACGGGCGACCAGTCCATCGGTGATGAGTTGGAGGGACAGCAGGAACTTCAGCATAAAGGCAGACAGCCCGGCTAATATCAGGTTCATGATCGGACCAGCCGCGGCCACGCGGACCATATCTCGTCGGGGGTTGCGCAGGTTCGTAAAGTCTACGGGAACGGGCTTGGCGTAGCCAAACAGAAACGGTGCGCCAGTCATGATTAGCAGGAAGGGTAACAAGAGAGTTCCAAGCAGATCGATATGGGCAATTGGATTCAGGGTCAGGCGACCCATTCGGGCGGCGGTCGGATCACCCAGCAGATAGGCGCTATAGCCATGCGCAAGCTCGTGCAAGATGACCGCCACAAGGACCGGCAGTACCCAAATGGACAGTTGCTGCACCACGCCTGAGACATCCATTGTTTTCAGTCTATAGACTCCATTTTCCCGACACAAGGCGTGAGGCAACGGAAAAAGCGCAGAAGACTACAACCCACTTGTCCCATTCAAAGCGTAGTCGAACAGGTCAAAGTTGCTGAGTCGGGCGGTGGACGCGCGGGTATGGTACGCCGCGGAGACAGGCTCGGAAAGGATGAACGGGACCACCTGCTCCGCGGACCCGCCGTGAGAGCGGAGCGGTACGTCTCCTAACGCGGACAAGTCGTGCTCTCGTTCCGCCGCCCCGATGGCCGTGTGTTCATCGCCAAGCACAAGGAGGTCGGCCTCGCGGTCGGGCGGCAGGAGAAACCGCTCGCACGCGGCGGGCCTCTCATAAACCGCTTCAACCCCGGGAATATCCGCGATGATAGCCCGCACGGCAGCCCGGTCCGCATCAAGACAGTAGACGCGGACACAAGACCCCAACGCACCATGATGGGCCACATAGGGATCGGTAATCGGACAGATCACGCGTGCCTTGCCCTGGCCGCAGCTCGCGTCCAGCATATCCTGAAGAAACACAACCTGCGGTTTGGCATTCATGCCGTGGTCGGCGGTGAGAGCGACCAGGGCTCCCGCTTCAGCCAGTCGACCACACACAAGGTCAAGCGCGGCATAGAACGCGTCCGCCTCCGCACTCCCCGGCTCATGTTTATGTTGGACATAATCGCTCAGCGAGAGATACATCAGCTCCGGTCGGTAGGGTTCGAGCAGGGCCAGGCCAGCTTCCAGGACAAAGAGTGACAGCTCGGCAGAGTAAACATCGGGCTGTGGACGGCCAATCCGCTGGCAAACGTTCTCAATACCGTGCACAGGGATGGTACAGTCCTGCGCTTTTTCGGCAGAGAAACATATCCCGTCGACGATTCCGTGGCCAAGCAAACGGCGCAGTTTCTCTTTGGCGGTAATGACGATGACTTTGGCCCCGCTGTGGGAGAAGCGCGCCAGCAGGGTTTCTGAGCGGAGCTGGTGGGGATCGGTCATCATGACCAGTTGTCCGGTTGTCGGATCAAGAAAATAATTCCCCGAAATCCCATGTACGGCGGGCGGACTGCCCGTGACAATGGACAGATTGTTCGGATTCGTAAACGTTGGGACGACCGCGTCCGCCCAGGTGCCAAACCCTTGGGTGAGAAAGCGCTGGACGTTGGGCAGAATGTTCCGGGTCAGGCCGGCCTTGATATAGTCTGGGTCACACCCGTCTATACAGATTGCGACCACAGGCCGATGCGGGAAAGCGTAGGCACGTTGGTTCAGGCGCACTGTTTGAGGGTGTCGATCCTGGTCCTGTTCTGGCATACGCCTCTGTCAACTCCTCCTGATCGCGGTACTGCCTTTTGGAGTATTCCGTATAGCAGCCCGCTGTCAGAAAAGGGACTCCCTTTGGTGCTCGTTCACTCGATCCGGGTCCGCGCGGAGACGGCTGTACTGGTTGCAGGGGATTCTCGGAGTCTTTAAGATACACGGCCTGAGCAGAGTGTTTGGGGAATAGAGAGGCGCTGGTAAAAAACTATTGAGCCCACCCTTGGGACGGTGAGATGCTGGCAAAAGAGTAAACGTGTCCAGCCGCTCATGTCTCGTGGAGGATACGCTTACTCTTTTCAGCAGTTTGTAAGGCAGGATATTATGCAAGACGGGCAACGCCGTGTCGTCATTACTGGGCTAGGAGCGGTCACTCCACTTGGCACTGGGGTGGAGAAAAATTGGCAAGCGCTGCTTGAGGGACGCTCTGGAGTCGGACCGTTAACCCGCTTTGACGTCTCAGACTTTCCCACGCGGATCGCTGGCGAGGTCACCGACTTCACACCGACCGATTTTATCGAGAAGAAAGAGGTCAAGAAGATGGACCTCTTCATCCAGTACAGTGTGGCCGCGGCCCAGATGGCAATGGACGAGGCCAAGGTCCCAATTACGCCGGACAATGAGGACTTGGTGGGGTGTATTATCGGGGTGGGGATTGGTGGGCTCACCAGTATTGAAGAGAATCATCTGCTCTTTCTCGATACCCGGCTCAAGCGCGTTTCTCCTTTTTTTATCCCTAAACTGTTGAGCAACCTGGCACCCGGCCAAATCTCTATTCGCTATGGAGCCAAGGGCATTAATTATACGCCAACGAGCGCCTGCTCTTCTGGTGCGCATGCCATTGGTGAAGCGTACCGGGCCATTCGACTGGGCGACCAAGACGCGGTTATTGCTGGGGGAGCAGAGGCAGCGCTGACCCCGTTAGGACTGGGCGGCTTTATTGCCATGCGGGCAGTCTCGACGCGGAACGACGCGCCTGAGGGAGCTAGCCGTCCGTTTGACAAGAATCGTGACGGCTTTGTCATGGCCGAAGGCGCCGGTATCGTTGTGTTGGAGGAGCTCGAATTCGCAAAGAGTCATGGGGCAACCATCTACGCTGAAGTGATCGGCTACGGTGCCAATGGGGACGCGCATCATATCACCGCCCCCTCGCCCGAAGGTGAGGGCGCAGTCCGATGCATGCGGATGGCCCTACGGAGCAGCGGACTTGATCCAACTGAGATCGATTACGTCAACGCGCACGGGACCTCAACACCGTATAACGACGCGACCGAAACCTTGGCCCTGAAAAGAGCCTTTGGAGAACACGCCGCACAGCTCGCTATCAGTTCAACCAAGTCCATGACCGGCCACTTACTTGGGGCCGCCGGTGGCGTCGAAGCCGTCTATTCCGCTTTGGCGCTCCACCATCAGATCATACCGCCAACCATTAACTATGAGGAACCTGATCCGGAGTGCGATTTAGACTATGTGCCCAACAAGTCCCGCTCGGCCCCAGTCCGGGCCGTCTTATCCAATTCCTTCGGCTTTGGGGGGACCAACGCCTGTCTCGTCTTTCGCAAATGGGACAACGATCAGAACGAGCAGAGCACGAATCGGTAGAACGGCGGCCGGCATAACGAGAACACTGGGACCGAAGCAACCAGAACCTGCCTTGAGCGAAACAGTATGCAACGTAGTGATTGGCCTGAAAGAGTAAACGTGCCCTCCAAATCATACAAAGCTGTTGGCACGTTTACTCTTTATCTCGCCGGGCAAGAAGGATTAAAGAGGTAGCGCATGGGCGCACGTATTATCGGCACGGGTTCCGCCGTCCCTTCGACCTGTCTCACCAATGATGATCTGGCCGGGCGGGTTGACACCAATCATAAATGGATCGTCACTCGGACTGGCATACAGGAACGACGTGTCATCCGAAAGGATGAGGCTTTGCTCGACCTCATTCACGCGGCAAGCGAAACAGCACTCAAGGCGGCGGGCCTGTCGGCGCAGGACTTGGATGTGATTCTGATCGCCACAGTCTCTGGGGAGTACGCCTTTCCTTCCACTGCCTGCTTACTCCAAACGCGCCTGGGCGTGGATAATATTCCCGCCTTTGATGTTGCGGCAGCCTGTGCGGGGTTTGTATACGGCATGTCGGTTGCCCATAGCTACCTCAAAAGCGGTGAGTATAATCGTATCCTGCTGGTTGGCGCAGATGCTCTGAGCTCCATGGTCAACTGGGGAGACCGGACGACCTGCGTACTGTTCGGTGATGGCGCCGGGGCAGTCGTCTTGGAAAATCAGTCAAACGATCGAGGCCTGCTCAGCACTGTCGTCGAGTCCAGCGGTGCCCTGTGGCAGTTGCTCCACGTTCGGTCCGGTCTGCGGCAAACGTTTGATCAGGCCGGAGAACAGGAGCCGGACTGGGGGATTCAGATGAAAGGTCCCGAACTGTTCAAGGTCGCCGTTCGCGCCCTGTCCGACGTGACAAAAAAAGCCCTCGAAAAAGCCGGTCTGGCTCCGGAAGATATCAAGCTGATGGTCCCCCACCAGGCGAATTTACGCATTATCCAAGCGGTGGCCGACCGCCTGGGAGCAAGTATGGACAAAGTGCACTGCAATGTGGACCGCTTTGGAAATACGTCTGCGGCTTCCATTCCGATAGCTCTGGATGAGGCTGTTCGAGCAGGCAAAGTCCATGCGGACGATATTGTCGTGCTTAACGGCTGTGGGGGCGGACTCACCTGGGGGGCGTCGGTTGCACGCTGGTAGGATCGTGCCGCTGCGGGTTGATTAAGCAATCGACTTTTCAAGACTTTCCTGTTGCGAGAGAAGGTGCACCGGTATTATTGGGCATTATACGTGCCTGGGTCTGTCATCGCTGGCGCACCTCCCTGGTTGGGGTCGAGAAAGGCCAGCACACGCTTTCCTGACGACTTGTCCATCCAGCGGCGCAGTCGTTGCTCAAGCACCAATCGCAGCTGATAGTCACGCTTGATATGAGCCACGACTTCTTCAGCGCTTCTGCCCGTCAGCGGTGTCGATTTCCGTTTTCCTTTTCGGAGTCCTGCCGAGGAGCGGGACTTCACGAGCAAAGGGCGATACCGGCCGCTTTGCTTGTGATACGCTCGCCAGACGGATGCGGATCGGTCGCGGACGAGACGCAACGTCTGTTTTTCGTTCTCCCAATACTGGTGTTTAGGGGTACTGCCGTAATATAGAATCTCTTGAGCAGAAGCCGTTCGACCCATAGCGTCCCCCACCGAGGTTCTCTCGCTGGTTCCGGCCCCTAGTATAAGGGGAAAGGCGTGTGGAAAGAAAGAGAAGACGGATTTTCTCGGCGCCAAAGGAAGGCTGCTAGCCGGTTTCGAGTCGGAGGTCCATGGCTTGCGTCGAGTAGGGTTCGGGCAGCGTGCAGCGTGGAGCCTTGGCCCAGAGTCCTTCAAGATTGTAAAATTCTCGTACTGTTTCGTAGAAAATATGGACAATAACATCCCCAAAATCCATGAGGATCCATTGTCCGTGTGAGACGCCTTCAAGGGCTAAGGGGCGATGGCCTTCCCGCCGGAGGGCCTCCTCAATCGCTTGGCTGATGGTCTGCACCTGAATGTCCGACCGCCCGGTACAAATCACAAAATAGGAGGCAACAGACGTCAACGCTTCGACGTCAAGGACAACCAGGTCGTAGGCCTTTTTGTCGAGCGCGGATTGCGCGCACCTCAGGGCTTTTTGCCAGCTGTCGTCAGCCTTCAAGGGAAAGAGCCTCTTGTGTGCGGTAGAGAGCGTGAGTGGTGATATAGTCCGCCACGGCGGGCGGGAGCTGATGGAGTGTGGACCGGCCAACGCGCAGGTTGTCCCGGATGCTGGAGGCCGAAATATGGAGACCGTTCAGTGTATAGAGCGTCAACGTATGCCCTGATTCGTGCTGGTATCTCTGCCGAACCGGATCATACCAAAAGGCGGGCCGCAGGGCAACGGGAAGGAGTCGGTCGAGCGGTGGAGTGGGAACCCCGGGACGCGAGGTGACAATCAGGTCGCATAAGGTGGGAATCTCCAGGTAATCCTTCCACGTTTCTATCTCACAGAACGCATCCATCCCAATCAGAAAGGCGAGAGAGGTCAATGTTTCCCTCGTCCGAAAGGCGCGGATCGTATCAATCGAAAACGAGGGGCCGGCGCGGTCGAGTTCGATACGAGAGGCAAAGAAGGCAGGGTTAGCGGCAACCGCCCGCTCCACCATCTTGTAGCGATGGTAGGCCGGGGCGATATCCGTTGTGCGCTTGTGCGGAGGAGAAGCAGAAGGAATGAAGTATAGGCGGTCAAGCGTAAACGCTGTGCAGACTTCTTCCGCACTACGTAAATGACCCAAATGGATGGGATTAAACGTTCCGCCGAACAGCCCGACTTTCATACGCAAGAGTCTGAGAGAGTCAACCGGCCCTCCAACTCATATAAAGCGGTCGGCGCGTTGCCTCTTTTTCGTCTGTCATGTTCGTATCTGGCCATCTCCGTAGACCACATATTTATAGGTTGTCAGCTCACGCAGGCCCATGGGCCCCCTGGCGTGGAGTCGGTTCGTCGAAATGCCGACCTCAGCTCCGAATCCGAACTCAAAGCCATCGGTGAAGCGTGTCGAAGCGTTTGCATAGACCGTCGCAGAGTCGACCTCACGCAGAAACCGCCGGACGCAGGAGTAATCTTCGCTCACGATACAATCGGCCAGCCCTGACCCGTTGGTATGAATAAAATCCAGCGCCTCATCAAGCGAGTGCACTACTTTGACGGAGAGAATTTTATCAAGATACTCGGTTTGCCAATCCGTCTCAGTCGCGACACTCACCTGAGGGACGATCTGGCACGTCTGGTCACAGCCCCGAACCTCGACACTCTCTTGTTCGAGCCGCGCAACAAAGTCTGGGAGGAAACGGGGGGCAACGGTCTCGTGCACCAGCAGGTTCTCCATAGCGTTGCACACCCACGGTCTTTGAGCCTTGGCGTTCAGGCACACTTGGTGCGCCTTTTCAATATCAGCCGCAGCATCGACATAGGTGTGACACACACCGGAGAAATGCTGAATCACCGGGATGGCGGAGGCACGCGTGACAGCGCGGATCAATTCCTCACCGCCGCGTGGGATAATGACATCAATATAGCGGTCCTGCTGAAGGAGAAAGGTGACGGCCTGTCGATCGGTCGAACGAACCAGTTGGACCGCCCCGTCCGGCAAGCCCGCTTCGACAAAGGCCTGGGTCAGCACCTCAACGATGGCACTGTTGGTCGCAAACGCCTCCGACCCTCCTTTCAGCACAACCGCATTGCCAGCCTTGAGACACAGGCCGGCGGCATCGACCGTGACGTTTGGCCGCGACTCGTAGATAATCCCAACAACACCGAGCGGGACGCGGACCTGACTGATTTCCAGGCCATTTGGTCGCTTCCAGGTGGCGACCGTTTCCTCGACCGGGTCCGGCAGATCGACCATAATTTCGAGCCCTGTGGCCATAGCCTGTATGCGCGTTTGGTTCAGCGTCAGCCGATCGAGCAGCGCGGCAGATAAACCGTTGTCTTTTCCCCGAGCAACATCTTGGGCATTGGCAGTCAGTAAGACTTCCGTCTGATCCCGGAGTTGCTGCGCGGCGGCGAGAAGCGCCTGATTCTTCGTGTGGGTTGACACGGTAGACAATATTCGGGCGGCTTTTTTTGCGGTTTGGGCTAATGCGACCACCATATTTTCAAGACTCATCGCCTCTTCCTTTGTGTCTTTTCACTGGTCTTGTAGCAGGGCCAGGTCGTCACGATGGATCACTTCATCGCCCACCTTATAGCCGAGGGTCTGTTCAATCCGGCTCGTGTGTATGCCTTGAATTTGCATCAGGGCCGCGGCGCTATAATTCACTAAGCCCCGAGCAAATTCATCCCCGCTGTCGTCGAGACAGGTCACGCAGTCCCCTTCCTCAAAGCTTCCGTATACTCCACGTACCCCGGCAGGTAGCAGACTCCTCCCATCCCGCCGAATCGCCGCCGCCGCCCCAGCATCAAGACGGAGTGAGCCGGCCGGCTTCAGCGTGTAGGCAATCCAGTGTTTCCGACTCGCAATCCTATCCGAAACTGGTAGAAATAGCGTGCCCGCTTCTCGCTGCGGGTCAAAAGCCGCATAGAGCTCTTCATTGCTCCTGCCATCGATAAGAAGGGAGGGAATACCTGACAGGGCCGCCTTTTGGGCGGCTTCGATTTTAGAAGTCATACCACCGCGGCCTAACGGACCGGCTTGCCCGCACCGCTGCATCAATTGTTCGTCAAACCGCTCGACCAGAGCAATACGTTTTGCGTACCGGTCCAGACGGGGGTCTGTTTCGTATAAACCCGCAACATCGCTCAATATGATCAGCAGATCCGCCTCGACAAGGACGGCGACTTGGGCGGAAAGATTATCGTTGTCGCCAAACTGTATTTCTTCAACCGCTACTGTGTCATTCTCGTTGACAATGGGCACAACCCCGGACTCGATCAGAGTCAAAAGAGTATGCTTGGCGTTCAGATAGCGGCGTCGGTTGGCCAGATCGTCATGGGTGAGAAGAATCTGCGCCACCCGGATGGCATGCCGCGAAAAGCATTCTTCATACAACGCCATGAGCGTAATCTGTCCAATGGCTGCGGCCGCTTGTTTCGCCGGTATCGTCCTCGGGCGCTGTTTCATATTGAGTGCACCCATTCCCGCAGCAACGGCTCCCGAAGTCACTAAGACCACCTCCACCTGCCGCAGGGTGGAAAGGGTCGTTGCGAGTTGGCGAACCCGTGGGGCATAGACACCATCGCCGTCGGACAGCACACTGCTCCCGACTTTCACCACAATACGCCGCGTCTTCTCAAGAATACGCGCTTTATGTGTGAGCTGGATATTGCAATCACTCATGGTGGGGAACCCTCGGTCTCCCCTTCGTCGCCTATCCGGCATTGTCTCTGTTCGAGCAGATGAGCAATTTCTCTCACCAATTCCTGTTTCCCCTCCCCCGTTACCGCAGAGAGGCGATGTAATTTTTTCTCATGCCGAGCAAAAACTTCCTGCACCTCGGGAAACCGGTCGTGGGTAATCGGCAGGTCAGCTTTTGTGACGGCCACGATCTGCGGACGTCGAGCCAGAGCAGTATCAAAAGCGGCGAGTTCACTATTGATGACGCGGTAGTCGGCATACGGATCACGTGCTGGATCAGATATATCAAGAAGATGAACCAGAATAGAAGTCCGCGAGAGATGACGGAGAAAGCGCACGCCCAGCCCATGTCCGGCATGCGCACCCTCAATGAGTCCCGGCACGTCAGCCATGACAAATGAGCCCTCATCGCCATAGCGCACAACGCCGAGGTGCGGAACAAGGGTCGTAAAGGGAAAGTCGGCAACTCGCGGACGTGCGGCAGACACGGCAGAGATCAGCGTCGATTTCCCGACATTGGGAAACCCCACCAAGCCAACATCCGCCAGCAGGCGGAGTTCCAGCTGGATCTGCCGCGTCTCTCCGGACAGCCCCGGTTGGGCGAACCGGGGGGCCCGATTGGTGGAGGAGGCAAAAGAGGCGTTCCCTCTTCCGCCTTTGCCGCCGTGGGCGACCACGACCTGTTGCCCGACAGTTCGCAGGTCGGCGAGTATTTCTCCACTCTCCATATCGCGTGCAACGGTTCCGGCCGGGACGGGAAGAATGAGGGCCTTTGCGTTTTTCCCGTGTTGATCCTTACCCCGTCCATGATCGCCTCGGGCCGCTTTGACGTGATGCCGATGGGCGAGCTCAAGCAGGGTGTTGCGTTGCGGGTCGACGCGCAGGATGACGTCTCCGCCGTTGCCGCCGTTGCCGCCGTTCGGCCCTCCCCAGGGCCGAAACTTCTCGCGCAGAAAGCTGACACAGCCGCGCCCGCCATCACCGGCTTTGACCGTCATGGTCACTTCGTCAACGAAGTTCATAGCCCATGTATATCAGGAATGGGGGATCGAAGCAGGCTAATAAAAAAAGCCCCGGAGAGGGGCTTTTCCTATGAATTGGTGCTCGCGCGTGGGCCGTGCAGATTACTGCGGATACACGCAGACCCGCTTGCGCGCTTTGCCCATACGTTCAAACTGAATCACTCCGTCAGTCTTCGCAAACAACGTATAATCTCGTCCCATACCAACATTGGTCCCTGGGTAGATACGCGTTCCGAGCTGACGAACAATGATATTCCCTGCTTTTGCAAATTGTCCGGCATAAAGCTTGACGCCGCGGCGCTGTCCTGGGCTGTCTCGGCCATTCCGACTGGAGCCTTGTCCTTTTTTATGTGCCATGTTTATCCTCCCAGGTTGATGGATTTGACCTGCACGGCCGTAAAGTGCTGCCGGTGGCCATGTTTGCGCCGATACCCCTTGCGCCGTTTCTTCTTAAAAACAATAATCTTTTTCTCTTTTCCATGCTCAACAACACGAGCCGTCACGGAAGCGCCAGACACAAGCGGGGTGCCAATTTGAACCGCGCCCTCAGCCGAGGTGAGCAGCACATCGGGGAACGTGATATCACTTCCGATCTCTCCCGGTAGAGACTCCACTCGCAGGAGCTCGCCCTGCGTCACTCGATATTGTTTTCCACCCGTACGAATTACTGCGTATGCCATCTCCCGTTACCTATGCGAGCGTACTTTTTCTGTCAACTCCCAAGAGCGTGACGAAGGGCCTCGGGAATGGGCTGGGGCTGGTCATGCGAATTCACAAAAACTGCGGTGATCGACCCACTGACGCAGCGCTCTGCGGCTCGGTGAATCTCCCCGGCAAAGGTCATGGAGGTGGTTCCAATCCGCTCAACCCAGACTTTCACCTCAATTGGCTCATCAACAAAGAGGGGAGCATAAAATGTTGCCGAAACATTTACCCGCGGTAGCCCTGATATCTTGCGGTGGTCGGACAGCGGGAACCCGGCTTGCCGCATCAATTCCCACTCGGCTATCTCAAAATACCGAAACGCTGCCGTGTAATGAATACGGCCCGACGCATCGGTATCGACCCACCGCACTCGAAGTTTTTCCGTATGGGACAGCATGGGCTTTATCGGAGTTTCTGAACGGGAAAGTCGCGTATTCCCAAAGGGTAGGAACAGAATAGGGAAGCCCAAAACGGGCAATTACGCCTGTGGCTCAACGGCCTCGCTGGCCACGGTTTGAATCCGTGGGATAGCCGTGTAGATCCGGCTCTCAGGTCCGTTCTGTACGCTCAGCCGGGCGAGATACTCTTCCAGTTTCTTTCGTATTGCCGCGAGCTGTGGGTCAGGCCGTGCTGTAGGCGGTCTTTTTTGCCCAGCAAAGACATTTTGCGGCGGCACTTTTTTCAATGGATCGATATACCGACCGTTTTTATGCATCTCAAAGTGCAGGTGCGGGCCGGTTGCGGCTCCTGAAGACCCGACATAGCCGATCACCTGTCCCCTTTTGACAAAAGCTCCAGCTCGCACTCCTTTTTTGATCCCCTGCAGGTGGGCATACGCCGAACTATAGGGTCCGGCATGGTCAATTTTGAGAAAACGGCCATAGTCGCCTCTCCAGCCGGCATAAGTGACCTTGCCATCTGCCACCGCGCGTACCGGTGTTCCCGTTGGGGCAGCAAAATCCACGCCACGATGGGGACGTTTCCGTTTGTAAATGGGATGCAGCCGGGCATCGCTAAAGACCGATGAGACGCGGGTGAATTGGACAGGGTAACGCAGAAACTGCTGCCCAAACCCCATCCCTTCTTCCGCGTCAAGGGGAAAGACGAGGTGTTTTCTTCCCTTGTTCACGATTTCTGCGGCAAGCACTTTGCCATGCTTCACTGCTTGCCCGTTATGCTGAAGTTCTTCAAAAATAATTTTGAACGGGTCACCCGGCTGAAGGTCGTATGAAAGGTTCAGATCCCAGCCCATATCTGCCACCGCATCGATGATACCGGCCGGGACACCTATTTTTCTGGCCGCCCAACCCAAACTATGGGTAATGCGACCACCAACGGCACGCCAGACAAGGGTCGTGGGAGCGGTCTCGATTCGTGACTGAATATGCCCGCTCTCATCCTTCTCAAACACGAGTGAAGTGTCCTGATTAATGCTACAGGAAACGGTTCGCAGCGTTGGCATCCCATTGTGACCGGGCTCATAGGAAAACGTTATGGTGCGTCCGACTTGCAACCTCCGCACCTCAGCCCTTTGTTGCGCCGCACTGATCCATGCGGCGGTCTGTTGAGGCGAAAGCCCTTCTTTTTTCAGAATCCCCGCAAACGTCTCGTGCGGCTTAATGGCATGCACGATGTGGTGTGGCATACCTATCGGCGTTACGAGATCAGGCAACGGGGGAGGGGTGACGAGAACGGACGGGGCCGTGTCTTCTTTCTCTTCCGAAGTTGGGTACGTTACGGTCGAAGCCAGCTCTACATGACCCAGAACATCGCTTCTTTGCTGAATCTCGTTCAAACGTTGTTGGACCTGAGCGGCCACCTCGTTTTTGGTAAAAGAGGGGTCAACGGCCGGGTTTGCCGCCCGAACAATAAACCCGAGAAAACCGACGGCCAGGATGGGGGCGATGAGCAGCGCCTGAACGTGGCTGTTCTGGCGCCCAAGGGAGATGCAGAGTATTTCCTTGCAATACTCCAGCCACTGGCTTTGCATGGTCACAGAAGGTGCCAGCGGAACGCGCAAAAGTCAAGTGATATTGCAGGGCGACATTGTTTCGTTTCCATACCGGTGGTAGGTTGGACAGCGGTGAAAAAAGTCCTGCCTCTTATTGCGTGTTTTCTTATTGGCGTCAGCGGACTCACCGCCTGTTACGTCTATGCCCGGCTCAACACCCCAGGTCGGCCTTTAGCGGCCCCTGCTCGGATCTTTATCTCTCCGGGCAGTACCCTCCAACAAACAGCGCAGATGCTTGTTGCCGAAGGCATACTGGCAAGTGTTCAGCCATTTCGTTTCTGGGCGCAACTCACCGGTAAAGATCGCTCCATACAAAGTGGGGAGTATATCCTGGAAACCTCGCTCACCCCGCGGAGGTTGCTTGAGATCTTCACCCAAGGACAGGTCATCCACCACATGGTGACGATCCCGGAAGGACTGACACTCAAACACATTGCCAAAAGACTGGAAGACCGAGGGTTTGGCTCCCAAGAGCAATTCCTGTCTTTGAGCACCTCTCCTCAGTTCTTAGCCAAATGGGACCTCCAGGAGCACGGACTTGAAGGCTACCTGTACCCGGATACCTATTTTTTTTCAAAGCAAAGCTCTGCGGCGGATATTCTGGGACGTATGGTCACACGTCTGTCTGAAGTCTTCACCCCGGCCATGCAACAGCAGGCCCAGGAATTGGGGTTCTCCCGGCATGGAGTCCTGACCCTGGCCTCGCTCGTTGAGAAAGAAACCGGGGCGGCAGAGGAACGCCCGCTGATTGCCGGAGTCTTTCACAATCGGCTCCGTCAAAATATTCCACTCCAGTGTGACCCAACCGTCATCTATGGCATTCCGAACTTTGACGGGAATCTGACACGCCGCCATCTGCGTACACCCACGCCGTATAATACCTATCTGTTTACCGGTCTTCCGCCCGGCCCAATTGCCAACCCGGGACTCGCGGCTATTCAAGCCGTCCTCGCCCCAGCTGAAACAAACTACCTCTATTTTGTTGCCAGGGGAGATGGCACACACGTATTCTCTACCCGGCTCGCGGATCATAATCGCGCGGTTCGCCGGTTTCAGAAACGTGGCTCGCGCAATGGATAGCCTGTCCCAACTCTTCACCGCGACGGCCCGTCGGGTGCTGTGGCAGCGGAGCGCCAATACCCTCGGTTTTTTTCTCCCCCTAGGGATTGCGGTCTTTTTCCTGGGATACCGTCTGATCCTGGCATGTGCGCTCCCCATCGAATTTACTTTTCTTCCGCCCCTCGTCGTCTTCGGTTTTCTACTGAAATCCCTCAGACAGGGAAAAAAGAGCTACCAGGACGAGAGTATTGCCCGCCTGCTGGACGAGAAGACGGCTGGCCAGGAGCGTTTCCTCACCCTGGCGACCCTGCCATCTTCCTCAGACTTCTTGGCCCAGGTTCGGAGCCAAGCCGCCCGGAAGGCCGCCTTCTTCGTTCTCGAGCGCGACCTGCCCTTCCATCTCGACAGGCGGGTTCCGTTTGCGTGTGTCGGCGCAGTCCTGAGTGGCCTGCTCTTCCTGTTTTTACCATCCGGCAGCGCTGCCCTGGCTCCAAGTGGCCTCTCACCTGTTGCGCCGACGACTGAGACCCTGCTCCAGAATATTGAAGACATGGCCCGGCAGTTGGTCCGCGCACAGTCTTCTCCTGAAGAACAGCAAGCCGGAGCCCAACTCCTCGTCCTCTCTCAGGAGCTCAGGAATCCAGCCCTGACCCCTCAGGAGAAGATGCGCCTGATTGATGAGGCGCAAAAACGCATGAATCTGCCGCTGCCCGTGCCGCAGATTCTTCCGCTTGATCTCAAACTCTTTGGGAGCGACAGCAGACAAGACGAGAGTCCGGGCAACCAGGGCGACAGCCCACAGCCGGAGCATACACCGCTGGCGAAAACAAAGGAGAATCTGGAGCAACTCAAGCAGTCGCTGTCTGCGCAGGGAAACGAGACGCAACCGGGTACGCAAAACACAAACCAGACAGATCAGTCAGACAATCAGCAGTCACAGCAGCAAAATACCCCCCAGGAATCCGGCGGCGGCATCAAATTTGACCAGCCCCAGTCTCAAGAACAAAAAGGCAAGCAGCAAGCCCAACAGAATACCTCCGGTCAGCAGCAACAAGCACCGCAACCCGGCCAACAACCGGACACCCAACAGCCACCTTCCGGAGTAGACCCCCACAAAGCCGGACACGAGCAGCACCGTCACGCCACACAGCAGAGCAACGAGAGAAAACAGCCTCAGCAGTCCCCAGAGCAGTCAGGCGAGCAGCCCGGACAATCTGGCGGGCAGGGAAAAGGCGAGCGTTTTTACAAACCAGGCGAGCAGCCCGGCGGATTTCTGACTCAGGCTGCCCGCTATGTCAAAGTTCGTATTCCGACCGGTATGAAGGCGGAACAGGGCAGCCAGGAACTGACCGAAAATACCAGCCCGGCGGTCCCAACCACGCCCTATAGCAACGCTCCACTCGCGGACCGTCCGCCAGACAAGAATGCCCCCCAGCAGCGCATTCCACTCGAATACCGAGCGATCTTACAGTAGGAGCAGCATGCCAGCTTCGTCATCCCCACTATCCTCAGAGCTATTATCCCCAGAACAGCGGGTTGAACACTTTCGACACATCTTTGCGACCATCGAAGAAGAAGTCGGCCAGGTGATCGTTGGCCAGCGGAGTATCTTGCGGAAGATCTTAACCGCCTTTTTTGCCGGTGGGCACGTCCTTATTGAAAGCGTGCCGGGTCTGGGTAAGACACTAATGGCCAAATCACTCAGCCAGTCCCTGGCGCTGAGCGCCAAGCGTATTCAGTTTACGCCAGACCTCATGCCGTCTGATATTGTTGGGACCCAAGTCCTGTCTGAAGGCACTGACGGCAAGCGCTATTTTGAATTCAAGCCCGGTCCGGTCTTTGCGAACATCGTTCTGGCAGATGAAATTAACCGGGCTACGCCCAAGACCCAATCTGCCGTCCTCGAAGCCATGGAGGAGCAGCAAGTCACCGTTTTTGGGGAGACGCATACCCTCACGCCCCCTTTTCTTGTTGCGGCGACCCAGAACCCGGTGGAGATCGAGGGGACCTACCCGCTCCCCGAAGCGCAACTGGACCGTTTTCTGCTCAAGCTGGTTATCGAATCGCCCAGCGCGAACGAGGTAGCTGAAATTCTTGAGCGCACCACAAGAGAGACGCAGTACCGCATCAATCCGGTTCTCTCGGCAGAGACGGCTCCGGCAGTCATCGCCGAGATGCAAAGTCTGGTGCGCGAGGTCCTGCTGGCTCCCCCGCTCAGTTTGTATATCGCTCGCCTTATCGAGGCGGCCACGCCCAGCAACCCGAATTCTCCGGTGCCTGAGGTCACACACTATCTCCGTTACGGCCCCAGCCCGCGTGGGGCACAGGCCCTTACCCTAGGGGCCAAGGTCAACGCCCTGCTCGACGGACGGGTGCACGTCAGTTTTGAGGATATCATCGACGTTGCGCTGTCGGCCCTGCGGCATCGCTGCCTGCTGAACTTTCAGGCTGAGGCAGAGGGTATTAGTGCCGACCAGATCATCGAACTGCTGCTGAAACAGGTCCCGAAAAAATAGGGGAGGCCCGTCCATTTTTTCTGTCCCTCGCACGGCAACAAGAGGCATGGCAAGATGGAGAAACACTAAGAGCTACACACCCAGGCGGTGGTGGGAGCTGAAAGGAATCTGAGGACGATGAATCTTATCCACACGGTTTTTGAACCCGAAGGCGCAGGCCCGCACCCAACCATTCTTGCCCTGCACGGCTGGGGTGCCAATGCACTCGACCTCCTGGGCTTATCCCCCCATCTGTGTCGGGGCCAGTTTCTCGTACTCTGTCCGCAGGGCCCACTTCAGGTCCCCATCGGTCCGAATATGGTCGGCCACGGCTGGTTTCCGCTGACGAGCGGCGGGCCGATCGATGTCCAGTCGGTTCTCTCTGCGCGCGAGGCCGTTCGCACCTTCCTCGACGAAGCACTGCAGCGCTACCCTGTTGATTCCAAAAAACTGTGCGTGCTGGGTTTTAGTCAAGGCGGGGTCATGGGCTACAGCCTGGCCCTGGGCGAGCCCGAGCGCTTTGCCGGACTAGCGGCTCTGAGTTCGTGGCTACCGAAAGATATGCTGACCGTGTTACCGGACGTGCCGGCCACGGAGCAACTTCCCGTGCTGGTCCAACACGGCAGTAAGGACGAGTTGATCGATGTGGGCCGGGCACGTCAGTCTGTCGAAATCCTGCGTGATGTCAAAGCGCCCGTGACCTACCGGGAGTATGATATGGGTCACGAAATCAATGCCCGCAGCCTGACCGATCTGTCCAACTGGCTCCAGGAAAAGGTAGTGTCGCCGATTACCTTGGCGTCCTGAATCCGCTCTACCGACGCAGCTACCCCGCTGATTGAGACGGGATTAAAAACTCCGTGGTCACCCGTAAGAAGTGCTCTAGTTGGTCATGGTGAGCCCAGTGACCGGCCTTGGGGATCGTTACCAGCTGAGGATTGCGAAAGGCTTGGGCTCGCTCGCTATCTTTCTCCAGATCAACCGCCCAGGATTCGCTGCCTCGCAGTAAGAGAAGCGGACAGGTAATGCGGCCCCAGATTTCTTGGGCATCCGCCATATTGAAGCGATACGGTGAGCGGGCACGAACATAGTTGTCAAACTTCCAGGTATAGGTTCCATCCTCGTTGCGGTGGGTTCCATACAAAGTCAGGTGGTGGGCCTGCTCCGGACTGAGGTGGGGATTGGCTTCGCGCATACGTTCGACCGCCTCTTCCAGCGTCTTGTAGCGCTTTGGCAGGCGACCGGCGAACCCCCGCATTTCATCGACCCAGTGTTGCATCCGCTCAAACGCACTTTTCGGCTGCTCTTTCAGTATCTGTGGAGGGGGTCCCCAGCCCTCAATCGATACGACCTTAGCCACTTTTTCGGGATACACACCGGCATACTGGAGCACGACGCCACCGCCGAGAGAATGCCCAATCAACGTGACCGGAAACAAGTCGAGCTGAGCCAAAAGCTGCGCAATATCGACGACGTGGTCAATCATCGAGTACTCGCTGCCGCGAGCCCACTCCGAATCGCCATGTCCGCGTAAATCCGGGGCAACGATGTGATACTCTTCGCGCAACGCCTGAGCGACCCAGTCCCAATTCCGACAATGATCCCGCCCGCCATGAATCAGAATGAGTAAGGGTTTGTCAGAATTGCCCCAGTCAACATAGTGCAGCTTGAGACGCTGCGAGTAGAAATAGTGCGAGGTCGGTCCAAGAATGTGTTGTCCTGCCATGAGCGTCCTTTTCTCAGGGGGGAGACTTGAGACGGTGTCTGGGTGACAGTATATCGTCAAGCCGCGCTAATCCACAGTACAGATAAGGGTTGCGTCAGCATAGTCCATCGCCTGGACCTCATCAAATTCCATACTTCCACTCCACGTCATGAGAGTCTGGAGAGGAACAAGCTTGGGAACGCTACCGGGAGCGTCAGGATAGTGCTATATCCGATGGGCAAGCCCTGCTGTGAGAGGAGGGCTGACAGAGTAAAAGGAGCATACCGATGGAGACACGCTACGGAGATGTTGAAGTCAGCTTGGCCGACTATGTGGCAACCGCCGAGGTTCAACGACCGCCAAACAATTTCTTTGATACGGCCCTCATTCAGTCCCTGGCCGATGCCTTTGAAGAGCTGGATAAGGAAACGGATTGTCGGGCTATCGTCCTTGCGGCGGACGGCAAACATTTTTGTGCCGGGGCCAATTTCCATAGCGGCCAGGCGGAGCGTGACCTGCGCGATGTCGAAACCGGCAATCCGCTCTACGCCCAAGCCGTACGGCTGTTTTCCTGCAAGAAGCCGGTTGTTGGCGCGATCCAGGGCGCGGCTATTGGGGGCGGCTTTGGACTCGCATTGGTACCCGATTTCCGCGTGCTCTGCCCGGAAACGCGCTTTGCGGCAAACTTTGTCAAACTTGGCTTTCATCCCGGCTTCGGTCTGACCTATACCCTGCCCCGTCTGATCGGTGAGCCACGCGCAAACCTGGCCTTTCAAACCGGCAGGAGGATTGGCGGCGAGGAGGCCTATAGCTGGGGCTTGGGCGAGGTTCTGACCACAAAGGAGAACGTCCGCTCGGCGGCACTGGAACTCGCCAAGGAAATCGCCGAGAACGCTCCCCTGGCCGTGCAGTCCGTGCGGGCAACCATGCGAGACGGCATTGCGGCTGCGGTCAAAGCGGCGACGGATCACGAGTTTCGAGAGCAGCACCGGCTCCAGCAAACGGAAGACCACAAAGAGGGCATTAAAGCCGTGGCTGAGCGGCGACCCGGCAATTTTGTGGGACGGTAGCCTCAGCTCAGAGCAGAATTGTGTCTGAGTTAAGGGTTTTTACTGCACAGGACGCAAGCGCGAAATACTCGGTCAAGAACGGGCTCGCTCCTTCCGCGGGCCAAGCTTCTTATCGAGGGCCTCTTCAAGGGCATCCCAATAGGAGGGCGGGAACGGGCCGAACGGTCCATCACATATGTAAGGTAAGAAATCCTTTCCGCACTGCCGACAGCATTCCTCGACTTCGCCAGCTTCGTTCAGGATTGCACCGTAGCGTCGATTCCTCTGGCGCCGCGCCTCATTCGGGCCTGAACCGAAGAGACGTTCGCAATGCCAACAGCGTTCGGGGGAAGGGGCACTTGCCAACATCATTGAGCCCTTGCGAGTCTACCACGTATCAATACACGGCCGTTTTTTCTCTGTTCGCGGGGCGGGCGGGGGTGAGGAGCGCAGGGCAGCCAGAATCCAGCGCCGGGACTCGGCGGGATCGATCACATCATCAATCTCAAAATACGTTGCGGTGCTGAGCGCTTTGCCGCTTTCATACATCTTGGCAACAAGCTGTTCGTAGAGTTCCTTGCGCTTATGCGGGTCCGTCTCAGCTTCCAACTCTTTGCGGTAGCCCAGCTTTACCGCGCCCTCCAGCCCCATGCCGCCAAACTCGCCCGTTGGCCAGGACACCGCAAAAGCCGGGGCTTTGAAACTTCCCCCGGCCATCCCCTGCGCGCCGAGTCCGTACGATTTGCGCAACACGATAGTGAAGAACGGCACAGTCAGACTCGCGCCGGTCACAAACATGCGACAGCAGTGACGGACCAGCGCGGCCTTTTCGTACTCGGGGCCAACCATATTGCCCGGCGTGTCGCACAGCATGAGGATGGGAATGTCAAACGCGTCACACAACTGCATGAACCGCGTAGCCTTGTCCGCCGCGTCAGAATCAATGGCTCCACCCAGATGTTTGGGGTTGTTGGCAATCACACCAACCGGGCGTCCCTCAATCCGCACAAAGGACGTGACCATGCCGATACCAAAATGCTTGCGGATTTCCAGCACGGAACCGGTGTCGGCCAGGGTCTCGATCACATCGCGGATTTCATAGACGCGCAAACGGTTCTCCGGCACGATATAGCGTAGCAGGCGTTGGTCAGCACATTCCCACTCGGCGATGGGTCCTTGAAAATAGGACAGATATTGCTTTGCCACCTGGACCGCTTCGGCTTCGTCCTTGACCGGGATATCCACCACGCCGTTCGGCACCTGCTCTTCCATCGGCCCCACCTCTTCCGGTCGGAAGACACCCAGTCCACCCCCCTCAATCATGGCCGGGCCACCCATGCCGATATTCGATCCTGCGGTCGCAATAATCACATCACAGCAGCCCAGAATCACAGCATTGCCGGCAAAACACCGGCCTGAGGTAATGCCGACCAGGGGTACCATGCCGCTGAGCTTGCCCCACAGGTAAAAGGCCGGGACATCCAGCCCGGATGGACTCGACCAGTCGGTGTCGCCCGGACGACCGCCACCACCTTCGGCAAAGAAGACAACCGGCAGCTTCCAGCGCTCGGCCAACTCAAACATCCGGTCTTTTTTGTAGTGATTCTTAAAGCCCTGCGTCCCGGCCAGCACAGTATAATCGTAGGAGATGACAATGCACTGCGCCGCTTTTTCGTCAAACAGATCGCCGTTGACCCTGCCGACTCCGGCGATCATGCCGTCCGCCGGGGTGCGGCGGATTAAATCGTCCAACGAACGCCGCTGCCGTTGGGCCGCAATGACCATGGGCCCGTACTCGACATAGGTATCGGGGTCACAGATATCGTAGATGTTCTCGCGTGCCGTGCGTTGGCCGGTCTTCCGTCGCCGCGCAACCGCCTCGGGTCGGGCGGCGTCCATGCCCAGTTCATGCCGCTCAACGATCTCGGCCAGGTCCGGGCGGATATAGTCGAGGTCAAGATCGGTCGCCTGTTCGACCGCCGTCACCTCCACCTCGGTCTCCTCGATAAAGGCGAGCGGATGGCCTTCAAAAACGGCGTCTCCCTGACTGACGGTCAGTTGACAGATAATACCGCTCGTTTCCGCCGAGATCACGTGCTCCATCTTCATGGATTCCATGATGAGGAGTTGCTGGCCGACATGCACCTCGTCGCCTTCACTGACGTCCAGGCTGACAATAGTGCCCTGGAGGGGAGCCGGGACGGCGACGGTCCCGTCAGGACCGCTCACCTCGGGTGTCTGTCCGACCGGAGCCGCGGCAACGGCAACCGTCGAACCCGCGGACTTGCCGTGCTCAAGCACGGCCAAGGGATCAACGCTATCCACCTTTACACCAGCCAACGTTGGGGGCTCGCGCTGAGCCCGGTCGGCATGGAAAAAGAAGCGCTGGTGGTGATCCGCCTGAACCAGCTCGGCACTGTGGTCTTCGACAAAGCGGGTATAGAGCTGGTTCTTCACAAAGGCCGGATGCCGTAAGAGGCTCTGTAAGAACGGGATGTTCGTGGCCACGCCTTCGATCTTGAATTCACACAGCGCCCGGTAGGTCCTGGTCACGACGTCGGAAAAATCCGACGAGGGAGAAGAACCGATCAGTTTGGCCAGCAGGGAATCGAAGCTCGGGCTGGTAGTATAGCCGACATAACCGAAGGTGTCGGTTCGCAGACCGGGACCCGACGGCACTTCAAACGCAGCTAAAGTCCCACCCGACGGGCGCGGCGCGCCATCCGCGGCTATGGTCTCCATATTGATACGGACCTGCACGGCAAAGCCGCGCGGCTCGGAAATACGTTCCTGAGTGAGTCCCAGGTCGGCGAGCGAGCTGCCGCCGGCCAGGCGTAATTGTGTCTTGACGAGGTCCACGCCCGTCACTTCTTCGGTGACGGTATGCTCGACTTGCAGCCGTGCGTTGGCCTCAATAAAGGCAAATGTCGCGTTGTCGCTGCCATGTTCCGCATCAACCAGAAACTCGAACGTCCCCAGGCTGGCGTACTGCACCTCCTGGGCGAGTCGAACCGCGGCGGAACTCAAGCGCTCTCTCAGCGCAGGCGACAGCCCGGGCGACGGAGCGATTTCCACCAGCTTCTGGTTGCGACGCTGGATGCTGCACTCACGCTCGCCAAGATGGCTGACCGCACCGGACCCGTCCCCAAGGACCTGGACCTCAATATGCCGCGCACGGGGAATAAGTTGTTCGACATATACATCGCCGTTGCCAAACGCCGCGGTTGCTTCAGACTGACACCGCGCGTAAGCCGCTTCAAGATCATCGACCGTCTGTACCGCCCGCATACCACGGCCACCGCCCCCAGCCAGGGCTTTAATCATCACGGCTCCGCCGGCACCCAGGGATGTCAGGAATTCTTTGGCCTCGTCTACACTCGTCGGACCGGACGTCCCCGGCAGAACCGGCACATCGCATCTTTCAGCCAACGTTCTAGCCTGTCCTTTGTCGCCAAACAGCGCCAGCGTTTCGACCTGGGGCCCAACAAAAGTCTTCCCAGCCTCGGCACAGCGCCTGGCGAACTCCGCGTTTTCGCTCAGAAACCCGTAGCCGGGATGAATCGCAGCGCAGCCCGCCTGTGTGGCCAGGGCAATGATCTGCTCGATATCGAGATAGGCCGCGGCACCCCGGCCTTGGAGCGGTAGCGCTTCGTCTGTCTTTTGGGTATGGAGCGACTGCGCATCATCTTCAGAGAAAATAGCAACGGTCCGTATGTCGAGTTCGGCAGCCGCGCGAGCGATACGGATAGCGATTTCCCCTCGATTGGCGATCAAAAGACTCGTCAGGCCCATGCATCTTACCTTCTGATTGGGCAGGCTGTATCAAAAAGAGTGAACGTGTCCTCCAATCATACCGTACAAAGCTGGACTCGTTTACTCTTTACGGGCTGGAGGAGCGCTTCACATCCCAGCCCTGGGAAAGAGGCCCGCCGTCCGGGCGAGCACATGCATTATCGAAAGAGACGGCCCAGGAGAGGGTCTCTCCCCTGTCTCCGTTCTTTTATATCTCTACTCCTTGGCTTTTTTTACCGCCTCGGTCAACTCGGGCACAGCCTTGAACAGGTCCGCGACCAAGCCGTAGTCAGCCACGTTGAAAATCGGTGCGTCAGGATCTTTATTCACCGCCACAATGACTTTCGAATCCTTCATGCCGGCGAGGTGCTGAATCGCGCCGGAAATCCCCACCGCAATATACAACTCCGGCGCCACGACTTTCCCGGTCTGCCCCACTTGCAGATCGTTGGGGACAAAGCCAGCATCCACCGCGGCCCGACTGGCACCCATGGCCGCGTTCAGCTCGTTCACCAAAGGCTCCAGATAGGTTGTGAAATTCTCGCCCGACTTCAGCCCGCGCCCGCCAGACACCACAATGCTGGCCTCCGTCAGGTTGGGCCGGTCGGACTTGGTTTCATTAAACTCAACAAACTGCATTTTGGTCGCGTCCGCGTCGAGGCTAACGCTGACCTGCTCCACCGCGGACTGTTCTCCTGGCTGAGCGGCGTCAAATGCAGTACTGCGGACAGATACGACCTTAATCGTGTCCGCAAGCGTCACGGTTGCCATGGTGTTGCCGGCATACATGGGCCGCTGCAATGTGCCATCGTCATTGAAGCTGACCACATCACTGGCCATGCCCACGCCCAGTCGGGCCGCCACCCGCGGAAAAAGGTCTTTGCCCACCGCCGTGGCCGTCGCCACCACCAATGTGACCTCGTTTGCCTGCACGAGTTGTTCGAGCGTGGCCGCATAGGCGTCCGCGAGATAGTTTTCGAGCGCCGCATCATTGACGGCCACGACCTTTGCCGCCCCATAGCCTGCCGCTTCCTGGGCAGCGGCGGCGGTGTCCGAGCCCAAGACGGCCACGAGCACGTCGCCACCGAGTTTACTCGCCGCATCTTTACCGGCTTGAATGGCAATCAGCGAACTCTTGGGGACGCGCCCTTTTTGAGTTTCCGCAAAAACAAGTATATTTCCCATTATTCTCGTCTCCAGATGTCATCGCACAGCGCAGCCGCGTCAGATCACTTTCGCCTCGTCGTGCAGCAGACCAATCAACTCTTCCACGGTCTCGACTTTTTTGCCGGCCTCTTTCTGGGTTGGCGGTTCAAGGCTATTGATCGTCAAGCGGGGGCTCATATCAGCGCCGAGATCTGCCGCGGCGACTTCTTTGATCTCTTTTTTACGCGCCTTCATGATACCGGGCAGGGAGGCGTAGCGAGGTTCGTTGAGCCGTAAATCAGAGGTAATAATACCGGGCAGGGCAAAGCCGATTGTTTCCAGTCCGCCGTCCACTTCGCGCGTGACCTTGACGGCTTGCTGGTCATCGGACAGCACGACTTCAGAGGCGAAGGTCGCTTGGGGCCAGCCCAACAGCGCCGCCAGCATCTGGCCGGCCTGATTGGCATCATCGTCAATCGCCTGCTTGCCCATCAGGACGAGTTGAGGACCTTCGTCTTCGACAATTTTGGCCAGGAGCCGGGCGACAGCCAAGGAGTCCAAATCCTGGTCACAGCCAACCAGGATAGCCCGATCAGCCCCCATCGCCAGCCCGGTCCTGAGCTGCTCGGTCACCACGCTGTCGCCAATACTGACTAACACCACCTCGCCGGAGCCCAGTTTTTCCTTGATACGGAGGGCTTCCTCAAGAGCGATCTCATCAAACGGGTTAATGACATATTTGATATTCTCCGTCTCAATACCCGATCCATCAGATTTCACACGGATCGTTGTCTCCGGGTCAGGGACCCGTTTGACCGTCACAAGTACTTTCACCAGTGTTTTCCTCCTGTCATAAATTACGTCAATATGGCTCGCTTCAGGCGCGGCCCCTAGTTCAACGCTTCGCACCCTGGCTGTCAAGCGTACACGATCAGACTGTCAGGAGGAGCTATGCCCCCTCCGACCCGTCCAACTCAAGAAAGCGGATGACCAAGACGGCTGGAGAGATCTTTGCCTGCCTGGATGGTCAGAGGGGCTAACTCTTGCTCAAGCCGTTCGAGCCCAATCCGATAGGCAGGGCCGCTGACCGCCAAGCTCCCGACGACCGTACGGGTGTAATCTCGGATCGGCACGGCCACCGTCCGTACATCGGTCAGGTGCTCTCCGTTTTCAAGCGCATAGCCTTTCTGGGACACCTCTTTGAGTTGGGCTTCCAACAACGTCCGGTCGGTAATGGTTTGCTCGGTATGCGTCTGGAGCGAATCGAGCAGAGAACGCTGGACCTCTTCTCTGGTCTCAAAGGCTAAATGGACTTTCCCCGCAGCCGTGCAGTGCAGCGGCAGGCTCTCCCCAATATGCGAGACAATGCGAACGGCCTGGTCGGGTTCAACCATGTCAACCGGCACAACTTTTCCCTGCCGCATCACGGTCACATAGGCCGTCTCACGACAGGCTTGGACGACCTCGTTCAAGACCGGCTTGGCTTGTTGCAACAGCCCCATGTGTTGGATATAGGTCTGCCCGAGCTGCAGACATTTTGTGCCCAGACGATAGTTCTCAGTCGAACGGTTCTGTTCGATATAGCCGCGTGATTCCAATGTTGCTAGGATTCGGAAGACGTTATTTTTGTGCAGGGTGAGTCGTTTACTCAGTTCCGTCACACCGAGTTCCGCATCAGTATGGAATTGCTCAAGAACGTCGAGGGCATGGGCGACCGCTTGGATAATATAATTGCTTTTTTCTCGTCGCACCACGGTATCTCCTTAGCCAGAAACAAGAACAGTCTCCTAATGGAAAAACTGTTCTAATTTAAACCCATTTCAATTGTCAACAGAGTTATAAAATTGTTTTGTAGGAATTTTCGACGTGAGCGCAGCGTCTTCCTTCACGATTCTCAACCCGAACGGCACCTTTCCAGTGGTGCTCACCTGTGAACACGCATCATACGCACTCCCGCCTGAATACGGGACGCTCGGGATTCCTCCTGACGAGTTACGGCGTCATATCGGCTGGGACATTGGCGCGCGAGCGGTTGTCCAAGAGATCATACAACATATTGATTCCACAGCTATTTTATCTCAATACTCACGCCTCTTGATTGACTGCAACCGCGACCTGTCAGACGATGACCTCATTATTCCTGAGAGCGACGGCACGCGCGTTCCGGCGAATATGCATCTGACCGAGGCCGAGCAACAGCAACGCATTATGCAGTTCTATCAGCCCTATCATGCAGCTATTGACCGCGTGCTGACGCAAAAAATCCCACCGCCTGTTTTGCTGCTCAGCGTTCACAGCTTTACCCCGGTCCTCGGTGAGAAGAAAAGATCGTTTGATTTAGGCATCCTATTCGACCGCTACGAAGACCTTGCCCACGAGTTCGGGCAACGGCTGAGCCATACCGGCTACCGGGTGCGCTATAATGAGCCCTACTCCGGTTATGATGGGCTTATCTTTAGCGTCCGGAGTCATGGCGAGTGTCATAATCTTGTCTATCTCGAAATCGAAATCAATAATGGCTTATTGCTGGACAGGATGAGTATTGCCGCAATGGGCCACAAGCTGAGCCACGTGCTGAAGGACGTATTTCTGCCCCGCTGAAAACACCCAAATAGACTGTCGAACGTACGGAAAGGAGAGCCCATATGCGTATCATTCTCATCGGTCAAGCCGCGTTTGCTTCAAGCTCGCTCGATAAGCTCCGGGATAAGGGCCAGGACGTCCTGGCGGTGTTCTGCCCCCCGGACAGAGTCGAAGGAAAGTTCGATCCGGTCAAAAAGCGGGCAGGGGAGCTCGGTATTCCCGTATATCAACACCGCTCCATGAAGAGTCCTGAGGTCCTGGAGAAATTTCAAGAACTCGACGCTGATCTCGCCGTGTTGGCCTTCGTAACCCAAATTGTCCCGCCTCCAGTGTTCAACGCACCCAGACTCGGTAGTATTTGTTTTCACCCGTCGCTCTTACCCAAGTATCGTGGTGGGAGTGCGATTAACTGGACCCTGATCAATGGTGAGAAAAAGACCGGCATCTCCTGGTTCTGGGTAGACGAGGGCATTGATACCGGTCCGCTACTGGTGCAAAAAGAAGTCGAAATAGGCCCGGAAGAGACAACCGGAACCCTGTACTTCAACAAACTCTTCCCGCTCGGTATTGAGGCCGCTGGTGAAGCGATCGATCTGATTCAAGCCGGCAATCCACCACGTATTGTCCAAGACGAATCCCAGGCCAATTACGATCCGTTGTGTCGGGATGAACATTCGGGCATTGACTGGTCTCAGCCAGCCCAAGCCGTCTTTGATCATATCCGCGGGTGCGACCCACAGCCCGGCGCATCGACACTATGGCGCGGACAGAAAATTCGCCTGTATGACTGTCGCCTGGAGCCGACTGGCGGATCGACAACACCGGGACAAGTAGTCGCTCTTGGGGACGGGACGGTCAGCATTGCCCTGAACGGTGGTACTGTCGTCGCCAAAAAGCTCCGTGGTGAGCAGGGCAAAATCGCTGCTGACGAGCTCGCCGGGCATATTGGGCTTCAGGTGGGTTCCCAGCTCGGCTGACATCAACGTCACTTTGCTCTCTCAGTGAGTAGGGGCAATTCATGAATTGCCCCTACGGCTGCCGGCTTTCGATGGGCTCAAGCTCGACCAGCACCTGACCAAGTTCGACGAGATCCCCGTCGGCCACATGGATGGTGGCCACACGGGCATTCCCCTCGGCAGTCAGCGCATTTTCCATTTTCATCGCTTCGAGAAGCACGAGGGTTTGGCCGTCTTCGACGACCTCGCCTTCGACGACTTTGACGGCGAGAATTTTCCCTGGCATGGGGGAGCGGATCTCGGGTTCAAAGCTCCCCCTCGTCCCCCGCTGGCGGGCTCGAGCGTCCTGAGGGGGAGTGTGATTGAATTCGTAAGTCCGCCCCTCGATGGATATCAGGCTGCGGTCACCATCCCGGACCACATGGGCATGAAGAGGATGACCATCAACGAGGAAGGTGATCGTACCATCCCGGATAGCGACCACATGGGCCGGTTGCTGAGCCTGTCCGTTCCAGACAAGCTCGTACAGATCCTCACTATTATCGCGTTGGTTATATTCCAGCGCCAGTTCTTCACCCGCGGCATAGAGTAAGGTCTTCATTGCAGAATAATGTATCAGGAGCCGAGGCGCCAGCCGCCGAGCTGTCGCCATGGAGTCGAGGAGTCCTGCGAGGGTAAAGCGGTCGATCCATCACCGTTCCGATATGGACCACGGTGCAGGCTGGCGGCCAAAGCAGCCGCAAGCGTATGTGGCTGCTCGCCAGGTTGCCAGTTCGGAAAATGCTCGGACAGAAAGCCGGTGTGGGTATCGCCAGCGGCAAAGGCAGGATGGTCCATGAGCTCAATTAAAAAAGGCAGGTTGGTCGTGAGGCCCAGAATTGCCGTTTGACGCAGAGCCCCAGCCATGCGTCTGCGGGCTTGTTCGCGGTCCGCCCCCCAGGTCGAAATTTTGGCAATCATGGGATCGTAGTATATCGGGACCTCGGTCTGCGACTCGACTCCGGAATCGACCCGTACCCCCGGCCCCTGGGGCGCATGCCAGGCCAGGACATGTCCGGGCGATGGCAGGAATCCGTGGGCGGCATCTTCCGCGTACAGACGGCACTCAAGGGCGTGGCCGTTCCGGCGGATGTCATCTTGCTGGAAGCCCAGCGTTTCCCCGGCGGCAATTCGGATTTGTTCTCGTACCAGATCCAGACCGGTAATCCACTCGGTAATCGGATGCTCAACCTGAAGGCGAGCGTTGACTTCCAGAAAATAGAATTTCCCGTCGTTGTCGAGGATGAACTCCACGGTTCCGGCATTGTCATAACCGGCGGCTCTGGCCACGGTCAGCGCGGCCCTGGTTATCTCCTGCCGCAGGGACTCGGACACGGCTGGCGAGGGAGTCTCTTCGACTATTTTCTGATAGCGACGCTGAATGGAGCATTCCCGTTCGCCAAGATGGACGATATTCCCGGCAGTGTCCCCAAGAATCTGGACTTCCACATGGTGGGGACGTTCGAGAAAACGCTCGACATAGACCGTCCCTTCGGCAAAGGCCGCTTCGGCTTCACGCTGCGCCGCGGACAAGGCCTCGACCAACTCGGCTTCCTCGCGCACAATGCGCATTCCTTTCCCGCCACCACCTGCGGCCGCTTTAATCAGGAGGGGGTAGCCGAGTGCTGCGACTTGCTCACGCACGGTCTCGGGGTCGGTCGCCGGGTCTTCAAGCGCGGGAATCACCGGAACGCCGAGCTGAGCCGCTGTCCGGCGGGCGACAATCTTGTTTCCAACCGCAGACAGGGCATCTGGGGCAGGACCGATAAAGGTCAGGCCGGCCTCAGCCACGGCCCGAGCAAAGGTCGCATTCTCCGATAAAAATCCATATCCAGGATGGACCGCGTTAACTCCGGTCTGGCGGGCCACGGCCAGAATGGACTCCATGTTGAGATAGCTCTCGCTTGCCTGAGCCGGCCCTACACACACGGCCTCGTCCGCTACATACAGATGGGGTGAAGAACGGTCAGCCTCTGAGTACACGGCCACTGTCGCAAGACCCATTTCGCGACAGGTCCGAGCGATACGAGTGGCGATCTCACCCCGGTTTGCAATGAGTATCTTTGAAAACACAGTGGTCTGGATGCCTTCGCAACGTTGTCAGGGCGCGGGGGGGGCCGGACTTAGGCGTTCACGCCTTTTTCCTCAGCATGGATCTTTTGATACTTGCGGTAATCATAGCCCGTTGCCATCGTGAGGAGCATTTGGTCCATTCCACCGCTCCGCTCCCGGCGGAGGATTCTGAGACGGTGAAAGAATTCCCGATAATCCTTATTCACCCGCCGTTTTTCATCCATGTGACGAAAGAAAAAATCACGCAGGCGGGTCAGGGTAAAGCGAAAGGCAGAAAAACGGAGCTCATTCGGAAAGGCGTCCCACTCGGCCAGCGACAGCGTACGTTCGGACTGATAACCGTCAAGGAGGGCGTTAAATCGACCAATATGGTAGCGCTCCTCGTGATAGCACATGGCGTTTACGGCAGTTGCCAGGTCGGCAATGAATTTCCCAAAACAGGCCGCTTCAAAGTCGAGCACCCCAACGACTCTCCCACCACGAAACAGGACGTTATCAGGAAAGAGGTCACCGTGGATCATGCCTTTGGGCAGCTTTTCTTCCCGATATTCTTCCTGATGGGCGACTTCATCATCCAGGACATGGCCGATATGCTTCAGATGAACCGCAATGCGGCCGCGCAGGTTTTGATAGATACTGCGTACACGGTCAAAAGCAAACCGGTTTCTGATCGGGGTATCGTATTCCTGGCCAGTGAGATGGAGCCGAGCCAGGGTCTGTCCAATCTTTTCTATATGGGCATTGGTGAGCGTTGCGGACGAGAAGTCTTTGCCGGCCAGATGACGATAGATGGAGACCGCCTTCTTTTCGTAGTCCTGGAGGTAGGAACCGTTTTTGTCGGCCACCGGCCGTGGGCACGGAAAGCCCTGTTTACGCAAGAAGAGCAGAAAGTCGATTTCGCGCTGCGCGTCGCTGGTGTCTTTGACCTCATCGATCCGCAGAATGAATTTCCCCTTCGCAGACTCAAGGCAATAATGGGTGTTCACCGACCCGGCAGAGATGCCCTGAACGGTTGACAAACGCCCTAGTCCATAGTCTTTGACGAGACGATTAACGGCTTTGCGATCAAGGACAGTGTAGACAGCCATGCAGACTTCTTCGGACATGGACCTCAATCTTTTCCACTCCATCCTCGTACTGTCCGGATATACAGTCATACTATTGACTCTTGGGTTTTGTCAAGAAAAACTGACTGAATGTCCATTCAGAATAGGAAAAGCGGGGGTTCCTAGGGCACGGTTTGGATGTGTGGGGGCTGAATATCTGTACCCGTCCTCCCCGTTTCCAGTTGGCGGATAGCGGTGAGGCTGGCGTCAGACAGCAGGCTGATCTGGAGTCCAGCATATACGGGTGGATAGGCCTGCAGGGTCTGGCAAGCGCGCGTGAGCAGTTTGAGAGCGCCGGGGTATTGAGCGCTGGAGAGCTTGAGGTAACCGGCGGCCAACTGCACCAGCCCCTGGATGAAACGTTTCTCCTCGCCAACCGTCTCATTCCAGAGCGCTTCCCAGATT
The DNA here is from genome assembly GCA_965203745.1 of uncultured Binatia bacterium (SeqCode). Classification (GTDB taxonomy): domain Bacteria; phylum Desulfobacterota; class Binatia; order Bin18; family Bin18; genus Bin18. The sequence continues at coordinate 1,552,772 of CBDBDK010000004.1, read as the reverse complement.
TCATGCGCTTCAAAGAAACGGCCCGCGTTAAAAGCCGCCACTCCGTGTAATAACAGGCGACAAGGCATGTCCTATTCTTTTTTGCCGGAGCGTTCTTCGGCGCCGGGGGGAGCCACAAGCGCAATTTTAATATCCATCACATTTGTTCCTGTTGAGCCTGGGCTGAACAAGTCACCGAGAGCAGAAAAGAAGGCGTAGCTATCGTTATTGTCCAGGTAGCGGCGCGCGTTGAGATTCTTTTCGCGTGCGCGGGTAAGCGTCGTTCCGTCGACAAACGCGCCAGCGGCATCGGTCGGACCATCTATGCCGTCCGTTCCCGCACTCAGCAGGCTCCACCCGGCTTCCCCGGCAAGCTCTTGAGCGACCGCCAGGGCAAATTCCTGGTTGCGTCCCCCTTTCCCCGTACCTCTGACCTGTACCGTTGTCTCGCCACCGGCCAGAATACACGTTGGGCCGGAGCAGTGTTGACGAACGGCTCGCAGGGTTTGGGCAAAGGTGCGTCCGGCCACAAGGGTGTCGCCAGCGAGGGGCGGAGCAATCAGGTGCGGGCGCAGCCCGCGGTGTGCGGCAGCCTCGCGGGCCGCCTGCAAGGCCAGGTGATTCGACCCGATCAGCATATTATGGACGCGAGAGAATAGCGGATCGCCGGGTTTTGGCGTCTCAGGTCTGGCCCCACGGACGCCTTGCCGCAGATGCGTGCGCACAGACTGGGGGAGCTGTGGTGCAATGCCGTACTGCTCTACCACCCGCCAGGCATCCATAAACGTCGTTGGATCGGCGACGGTCGGACCCGAGCCGATCACACTCATATCATCACCAATCACGTCCGACAGAATCAGACTGACCACGGTTGCCGGCTGAGCGTGGTGCGCGAGCCAGCCGCCTTTTACCCCGGATAGGTGTTTGCGTACAGTGTTCAGTGCCAGGATGTCCGCTCCGCATTCCAACAAGACGGCATTAGTGATGGTCTTGTCCGAAAGCGTCAGCCCGCCTGCGGGACGCACGAGCAGACTGGAGGCCCCACCGGTCAGACACAACACGACGAGATCGTGGGCTTGAACCTGGGAGAGGCTCTCTATGAGCGCTTGGGTCGCGTGCGCACTGCCCGGTCCGGGCAAGGGGTGCTCCCCTTGCACCACCCGTACCCCAGGCAGCGACAGGTCGGACACCGCCTGCTCGCTCGGAATGATGATACAGCCGCCAATGCTCCTCTGGCCGAGCACGGACATCAGTGCCTGGGCCATGCCGCCTGCCCCCTTCCCTGCCCCAATCAGGAAGAGACGACCCGTCAGAGCGAGCGTCAACGCACCAACGGTCTCGAAGAGGGAACGTGTCCTCCGATCATCTAAAAAAGCTGGATACGTTTCCTCTTTGTCCCGTGGCCGAACGATCAGTTGATCCTTTTCAATCGTAACAGTCTGGGGGATCAGATGACGCGGGTGGACCGCCTCAATAGCCGTCCGAAAAAGCGTGCTGAGCAGAATGTGTCGGTCGTCGGGTCGCATCTCATCACCGCGGGCCGACAGGGGGAGCGCCTTGCGCAGGCAACCAGAATGGACCGGGGAAAAAACGAAGCTGATTTTACCCGTCGTCCAGATCAACCAGGTTGGACCGACCGAATCCACCCCCATCATCAATACGACGCTGAAAGCGGGCTTCCTTTTCGCGTTCCTCTTGGCACGCAACACACAGTCTGGTGAACGGCAACGCTTCGAGGCGGGCTTGGGCGATCTCTTCTTCGCAGTCTTCACAAATGCCGTATTCGCCCTCTTCGATCCGCTCCAGCGCGTTTTCTATGGCTTGCAGTTTATCTCGATCACGGTCGCTCAGGATCAGATGGATTTCCCGTTCGCGCTCCTCGCTGGCGAGATCGTAGGTATCCATTCCTGCGTCCAGCTCACTCTCTTTTCCCTCTCGAATCTCTTCGTCAAGCTGCATCAGGATTTGCTGTTTTTGGCCGGCGAGCGTCGTCCGCATTTTTTTGAGGAACGTTTTTCTCATGACGCCTTCTCCAAAGAATAAACGTATCCAACTTTTTTAGATGGAGGATACGTTTATTATTTTTCACCACGATCGAGATAAAAAGGACAGACACCTTAGGGAGAAGCGACTGCCAAGTCAAGAGCTGTGGGTTGTTGAAGCGGCTGTTCGGGAAGACAGCGTGCCTGCAGGTCATAGCCGGACACTCCGGTAATCCGAGCGCGGATCATGTCGCCGCTGTCAGCCAGGCACTGTTCCAGAAAGACGATACCGTCGATATCCGGAGCCTGACCTTGCGTCCGTCCCCACCAGCGACCGTGGTCGTCCTGACCACAGACTAATACTGCTCGTTCCTCACCCACCAGCGCGATATTTTTTTTACGCACGACCTCGGCCTGGCAGGCCATCAACTTGTGCCAGCGGTCTTCTTTGATCTCTCCGCTGACCTGGTCGGCCATTGTGCCCGCAGCTGTCCCTTCCTCCTGGGAATAGCGAAACACCCCCACGTGGTCGAGCGCCGCCTCGGTGACGAAATCGCACAGTTGTTGAAAATCGTCCTCTCGCTCACCGGGGAAGCCAACAATAAAAGACGAGCGTACGATCACACCGGGAATAGCGGCCCGAATCCGGTCCAACACGCGGCGAATGCCGTCCCCGCTTTTCTCCCGCTTCATCCGCCTCAACATCCGGTCGCTGATGTGTTGGAGCGGCATATCAATATACGGGCACACCTTTTCTTCTGCGGCAATGAAACCTAACAGGGCTTCGTCGAGATAATTCGGATAGCAGTACAGCAACCGAATCCAGTCCAGACCCTCAACTCGCACGAGGGCCTTGAGCAGGGCAAGCAGAGTCGTCCCATCGCGGCGCTCTCGCCCGTAGGCGGTCAGATCCTGCGCAATGAGATTGATTTCTCTCACCCCGTGCGCAACCAGCCCGGTGGCTTCGGCCACGAGAGACGCAATCGGCCGACTTTCCTGTAAGCCGCGAATTTTCGGAATAATACAAAAGGCGCATTTGTGGTTACAGCCTTCGGCGACCTTGAGATAGGCGGAATAAAAATGGGTGATCGGGATACGCGGAACAGTATGATCCGGCAGGACATGGGAAGCCCCCAGATACAGGGCAGGACCAAAAGAGGGAACGTGCCCAGCTTTTTGGTCTGTTTCAAGCGCGCGCCGCTTTTGCTCCAATATCTCGGTGATCCGCAGAAACTCTCCCGTTCCCACAAAAACGTCCACTTCGGGGAGGAGTTCGCGCAGCTCTTGGCCGTAACGTTGGGCTAAACAACCGGTCACGATGAGCTGTTTCTCAAAATTTGTCTTCGTCGCCTTATAGGTCGCCAGGTCCAAGATCGTCTCAATCGACTCCTCCTTGGCCTCATCAATAAAGCTGCACGTATTGACCATCAGGACCCCGGCCTGTTCCGGATCGAGGCTCAGCGTGTAGCCCGCATCCGCCAGCAGTCCGAGCATGACTTCGCCATCCACGAGATTTTTAGGACAGCCCAAATTCACCAGATACACGGACTTATCTGGGCTGGACTGGAGCTTATTCATCATCTTTACGATCTTTACGCTGCTGCAAGAAACGCTGGAGTTCCTCAGCCATATCTTTGCCGTTGGCATGCCCGTTGCCGTTGCCGTGTCCGTTACCGGCTTTGTCCTGCGCAGCGGTCTCCGTTTCCAGCCCCTCTTCCTGCTCCTGCTCTTCCAGGCGTTTGACATAGGCGGCCAGGTTGGGATTCTCGGCAATCGCCTTGGCGACCTGCGCGTCAAACTCCGCCGCGCCCGTCACCAACTCGGTGGTATCCAGGGCGAAGTGGAGAAAGGACTCGAGACGGCTCACAAGGGCCAGAGCCGCCTTTGGGTTTGGAGACGCGGAAATATAGTGCGGCACGTTGGCCCAGAAACTGATGGACGTCAATCCAGCCTGCCGGCAGGCATCGTTCAGCACCCCCACGATACCCGTTGGCCCCTCGTAACGGGACGGGGTGAGGTGGAGTTGCGTCGCAATATCAGGGTCGCTGCTAAAGCCGACCACGCGCACCGGTCTGGAGTAGGCCACATCGGCCAAGAGTGCCCCCAGGGTAATCACCAGGCGCACCCCACACTGCTTGGCCACATCCAGACAGGCCGCTGAATACGCCTTCCAGCGGAGATGCGGTTCAATGCCCTGACCCAGGACCATGCTGCGCTTGAGTTGCTCTGCGTTACTCGAAAAGAATTCGTTGGCCGGCCAGCGAATCTCGCGGTAGAGGCCATCTCGCAGGCGCACGTGGGGTCGGACCTCACTGAAATTATAAAATTCTTCAGGGTCGATCGTCGCGAAACGCTGTGCCTGGAGTCGTTTGATGAGAAATTGCGTGGCGTGCGTCGCCGCACTACCGGCATCGTTCCAGCCGGCAAAGGCGACAATCAGGACGGGATCGTTCAGTTCCGGAATTCGTTCAATCGTCAAGGCGTTCATGGTCTCCCCCTAGAAAGAGTGAACGTGCTCAGCATCTCATACCTGCTGGAGAGCACGTTTACTCTTTGAGGCGCTTGCCCCTTGGTCTCAGGCAAAAACAGGTCGCAGGAGTGTACCTGCTTCCCGGGTGATTGCCAAGAGATTGTGCTGGTCTCGCAACCTGGTTCACGGATCGAGAACGGTTGAGACCGTTACCCGGCTGCCGTCGATTGTTGGAGCAGATAGGCTTCAATAAACTGATCGATATCGCCATCCAGAACCGCGTCGGTGTTCCCGACCTCCACATTGGTGCGATGATCTTTGACCATCCGGTAGGGATGGAGGACGTACGAGCGAATCTGACTGCCCCAGGCAATGTCCTTTTTGCTTTTATGCAGACCCTCCATCTTCTCCTTTTGTTTCTCCATCTCCAACTCGTATAAACGGGCGCGGAGAATTTTCATCGCCATGGTTCGATTCCGATGTTGGGACCGTTCGTTCTGATACGCCACCACGATCCCACTTGGGAGGTGGGTCAGACGAATCGCCGAGTCGGTTTTGTTGACGTGCTGTCCCCCGGCTCCACTAGCCCGGTAGGTATCAACACGCAAATCCTCAGGACGGATATCGACTTCGACAGCCTCATCAATATCCGGATAGACAAAGACAGAGGCAAAGGAGGTATGCCGCCGGGCATTGGCATCAAACGGCGAAATCCGAACGAGCCGATGAATGCCCGCCTCCGCCCGCAGATAGCCGTAAGCGTAGGCCCCCTCAACGGTAAAGGTGGCACTTTTTACGCCACCGCCTTCACCAAGCAGATGTTCGGCCATCTCTACGCTATAGCTGCGGCGTTCCGCCCAGCGCAGATAGAGCCGGAGAAGCATATCGGCCCAGTCCTGGGCCTCAAGACCACCGGCTCCAGGATGGAGGCTGACGATGGCGCTCTGCGCATCGTGTTCTCCGCCCAGCATGCGCTGCAACTCTGCCCGACTCACGGTCGCCTCAAGCTCGGGCACCGCCCGCTCGACTTCTTCAACCGCCTCGGCGTCTCCAGCTTCGGCGAGTTCCAGAAAAATCAGCGCGTCAGATACGGCCTGCGTCTGCTTTTTCCACTCCGTCACCGTGTCGAGCAGGCTTGCCCGCTCCTTGAGGATGGCCTGTGCCTTTTCCTGATCTTGCCAGAATCCGTCGGCCAGCGTTTGTTCTTCCAGTGCTGCGGCCCGGGCTTCCTTATCCGGGATGTCAAAGATGCCTCCCAAGACTCTCAGTGCGTGCGCTCAACTCATGTAATTTTTCTCTGATTTCTGCCAGCATCTCCGCCTCCTCCGGTTCGCTTGACGAATAATACAATTATCCCTGCGTAGCTTAACATAACGAGCGTCCCTGCGACGCACAACGTCACAAACCAATCACCGTACCGGGTATAGAAAGAGGTCACGTGGGGCCAGGTAATCTGGTCGGCAATAAAGGCGGTCTCCAGGAGCGCGGTTTGGGCCTGAATCTGGCCATCGATATCCACAATGGCTGAAATTCCGGTATTCGCGGACCGCACCAGGGGCACTCGGTTCTCGACGGCCCGCATGGCCTCCATTGCCAGATGTTGATAGGGAGCCGAGGTTTCTCCGAACCAGGCATCATTGGTCACATTGATCAGCAGCCGCGCGCCATTATGAACGAAGCGACGCGCGAGGTCAGGGAACACACCCTCATAGCAGACGAGCACGCCAAAAGTCTCAAAGGCATCAACGTGTCCAGCTTTGTCGTCTGGGTGGAGGACAGGTTGACGCTTTAGGGGAAGAGAAAAAACGGTCGGCGTCGTCCCTGGCGCAAAGTCGCCTATCCCTTCCACTAATTTATCCAGAAAGAAGAGCACACTGTCTTGAAAGGGAATGTATTCGCCAAAGGGAGTGAGTATTATCTTGTCATAGTATCCCAGGATCGTCGTGTCCGGAGACAGGAGGTAGGCCCGGTTGAACAGCGTGAGATCCGTATCATCGACTTGAAAGGCAGGGCTGCCAAACAGGATGGGCGTGTTGGTGTCTTGGGCCAGGTCCAGCAGCCGGCCACGGTAGGTCACATCGGACTGAAAGAAAAATGGCACGGCCGCCTCCGGCCAAATAACGAGGTCGGTTGCTTGTTCCGTGATCTGACGCGTGAGTTGCTCATAGCGGGCGAGAGTGACCTCTTGGTAATCAGGATCCCATTTTTGATCCTGGGCGATATTCCCCTGGGCGATCCCAACGTGCAGCGTATGGACCGGGGGCAGAGCCGCCAACTGACTGCGACGCCAGTTTCCCCAGCCCCAAAGTCCCGCGATAATCAGGAGCAGAACCAGCACCAAGCGCCCGCGGCCCTGACGGGAAAAAGCGACAAAGAGAACAGCATTGCCAAAGATCACCAGCGCCGACAGCCCGTAGACACCGGTGTATTCGACAAACTGAATCAGGTTTACGAAGTTGTATTGTGAATAGCCCAGGCTGGCCCAGGGAAACCCAATAAAAAAGAACGAGCGGACCCACTCCAGGGCGACCCAGAGCATGGGCCCGAATATGAGGAGCAACCAACCGCTGTTGTGCGGCCGGCTCTTATGACAGACACACAGGCCGACAGCAAAGACGCCGGTGTATGCCGATAGAATGGCACACATCAGGAGCAACGGACCGACGGCAATAATATGAGGAATATTGCTGTACAGGCCAATCGTATCGACAATCCAATACAGCGTACAGAGATAAAACCCCATACCGGCGATCCAGCCAAGGCTGAAAGCACGGCGTAGCGTCTGCCCCTGCGTCATCCAGAGCAGCGGGATGAAAGCAACCCAGGCCAGAATATTCCAATCGACTTTCGGAAAGGCCAGGGCAAGCAGAACACCACTCGCGCCGGCGAGCAGAACGGGCCACAAACGCTGCATACAGACCGCAGCCTAGCCTGACTCTCCCAGCCTGGAAAGGCCAACCGCCTCTCCTCATTATTCCAGGCATGAGCCCGGGCTCAGCATCTTTCAGCAGCCGACATACGAGGATCAGCCGCGCTGCACCCCTTCCGCTTCAGCAGCCAGTCGAAGCTTCCGGTCCAGCGTCCAAGGGGCCGCCGTTCGCGGACCGCAAGTTCAGATAGAGCGAGTCGTACACGGTGAGACGGTGCTCCCGGGCCAATCGCAGTACCAGCGCGCTTTCGGAGAGTAATCAAGGCGAACATCCAACGCGCTGTTTCCGCCAGGGCGGACTGTTCCCGCCACCGTCAGGCGGCCCCGGATTCGCTCATCACGAGAGTCGTACCTCTGCCCACCAGTGAGCCGGTGCAACAACCCTGTCAAGGGCCGGCTTCCGGCGAGCCCTCATCCCCGAGCAACCAAGCCACAGCAACCAGCAATCCAGCACCAAGGCGCTCAAGGTCTGCCCTCGTCACGCATCCGAAGTCTTTCATCAATCGAGGCCCCTCCGAACTGTTCGCGCAGCTTTCGGATGTTCTTGGCAGCCTCGACGGCCCGGTAATGGTCCGGCGCCTCGGGCGGCACCAACCGAGCCACGGGACGCCCGCGTCTAGTGATGGTGATAGTCTCCCCTTGCGCAACCGCATCGAGAAGAGCCGAGAGATTCGTTTTTGCCTCGAACGCGCCGACCTTCCGCATCCCATATCTCCTTGAAAAGAACGCTAGTTTATTATCTGGTTGGATTTCGCATTGTCAAGTTCCGGGAATAGATGGGAGCCCCCTGCTCTGCAACGATTCGCGGTCTGTTCAAGCATTGAGGGCCAGCGAGACTGTAACTGCTCGCCAGACTGGGAAAAGAAACTGTGGGAGGTTCTTCTCTATCCATGGGAGAGGAGGCTCAAAAAACTAGATCGAAAACGAGCTAATAAGACCTTAAACTAGGAAATTCCGACCAATTTTGACTTGCCGTTTAATGAAAGGAGTTCGTAATGCGATTAGAGAGACAGGGATATGGGCGTCATGAAGGAGTACGCGAATTAGCTGATAAAGAGTTGACCGAGAACCCTTCTTCTGCTCGTTTTTTTTTCAACACGCCTCGCTATGAAGACTGTTCTTGTGGCTTTGATACTTGTGGCTTTGATGCTTCTGGCATTGATAAAAGAGAAAAAGAATTCTTCCTTGGTATCTGTGCTCGCCCTGTTGATGGCAGCACACACTGGTACCAACTTACCCTCACACCAAGAGAGATGAAGATACTGCTGTCCAGGTATCTTGAAAGGGGGGAAATGCCAGACAATGAAAGGAACCTGTGGGAGGTGCTGCTCGACCTCTGGGAGAAGAGACTCAAAAGACGCGACCGAAAACGAGCTAATAAGACCTTAAACTAAGAAATTCCGTCTCCAGATTGCTGCAACAGGGCCTTCAGCTCACGCTCTTTTCGGCGCATGCGGACGGCTTCGCTGTCCGACACTTCATGGTCGTAGCCCAGCAGGTGCAGAATGCCGTGGATGAGCAGGGCGCGCAGTTCGTCGGCGAAGGCGCGCTTGCGCTGCCGGGCCTGCCGCCGGGCGGTGTCGATCGAGATAACCACATCACCCAGAAGAGTCGGACAATGTTCATCAGCCAGCGGAAACGACAACACGTCCGTTGGCCGGTCTTTGTGTCGGTACTGCCGATTCAGTTCATGGATGGTCTGATCCGTCACGAAGGCCAGGCTCAGCTCGGCCTGTTTCAACTTCAGGTGACGCAGGATCGTTCGACTCCAGCGTCGGATCTGGGACCGGCTCAGACCCGGTACTGTTCCGCTGATATCTACGCTCAGACCGGGCCTGGAGGCGGTTACGACGGAGGGCGCGACTTTCTTGGTTGCGGCGCTCCTGGGCTTCTTGGGCGCGTTCATAGGCAGTAATCACATCCTGAACAAGACGGTGACGGACCACGTCTTTTTCGGTAAAAAGCGTAAACTGGATCCCATCGACATCGCGCAGAATATGGCGGGCTTCTTTCAGGCCTGAGCGCGTCCCGGCGGGGAGATCGATTTGGGTGATATCGCCGGTAATCACGGCTTTCGATCCGTAGCCCAATCGGGTGAGAAACATCTTCATTTGCTCGCGGGTCGTATTCTGCGCTTCGTCCAGGATGACAAAGGAATCATTAAGCGTCCGGCCCCGCATGAATGCCAGCGGAGCCACCTCAATCACACCGCGCTCAATCATTTTTTGGGCGCGATCAAAGTCAACCATGTCGTGCAGAGCGTCATACAAAGGCCGCAGATAGGGATTGATCTTTTCGGCCAGATCGCCCGGCAGAAAACCCAGCTTTTCTCCGGCCTCGACCGCAGGCCGGGTGAGGACAACCCGGCTCACCTTACGCTTCATCAGCTCGGCGACCGCGACGGCCATGGCCAAATAGGTTTTTCCAGTTCCAGCTGGACCTATCCCGAATACAATATCGTAGTTGCGAATGGCATCGATGTAGGCTTTCTGAGCAAGACTCTTGGGAGTAATGGTTCGGCGGTTGGACGACACATAGACCGTGTCGAGAAAAATATCCTGAAGATTCGCCGTACGATCACGGCTGAGGATGCGGACCGCGTAATCCACATCACTCGGATAGACGGGATAGCCGCGCTGGATGAGATCGTACAGTTGGGTCGCCACCCGACCCGCCAGGTCGCGCTGGGGCTCGTCTCCGGCAATGATGAGCGCGTTGCCGGAGGCTGATATTTTCACGCCGAGCGCGTTCTCCAGGCCGTGTAGATGCGCGTCGTGTTGGCCGAGAAGATCGCGTAAGAAGCGATGATTGCCAAACTCGATATGAGATGTTTCTGCTGTCACCTGTTCTACTTCAGCCAAGCAGCCTCCGTCAAAAGCGTAAACGTACCCAGCACTCTGGGAGCGTAGATTTACGCTTTATGCGCCTTTTTCAATCAGCTCATACACCTTTTGGAGGGCTTCATCCAGACGCGTCGGATCTTTTCCTCCAGCCTGGGCGAAATCGGGCCGCCCACCGCCGCCGCCGCCAACCAGCGGGGCGATCGCTTTGATAATCTTTCCCGCGTGATACTGCTGCACCAAATCCTTACTCACCGCGGCGAGGAGCGACACTTTCGCCCCGTTTGTTGCTCCGAGGACAACAACCGCAGGATGGTGTTTATCGCGCAGCGTATCCGCCATCTCCCGGAGGGCCTTCTGATCCACACCTTCGACCCGACTGGCGATCACATTGACCCCATTGGTCTGACGGACGTGGGAAGCAAGATCGTCGCTTTGCGAGCCGGCGAGTTGGCTCTGAAGCTGGTCGAGTTGTTTTTCAAGCTCGTGTTGTCGGCTCAGCAATTTTTCCAGGCGCTCAAGCGCGTCCTCCTCAGAGCCTTTCAGAATGCGGCCCATGTCCTTGAGCACGCGCTCGCGTTGACGCACCCAGTTGAGAGCACCCTCGCCCGTGACGGCCTCGACCCGCCGAATACCGGATGCCACGCCGGTCTCCGCTCTGAATCTGAACAGTCCCACGTCTCCGGTCCGACTCACGTGAGTGCCACCGCACAGCTCGGTTGAGAAATCTCCCATCCGTAACACCCGAACGATCTCGCCGTATTTCTCGCCAAAGAAGGCGAGCGCCCCCTTTTGGATCGCATCGGTAAAGGACATCTCCTCACTCGTCACTGCGGCATTTTCCCGAATGTGGTGGTTCACCAAGTTTTCGATTTCATCCAGGACATCGTCCTTGACCGGACTGGTATGCGTAAAGTCGAAACGGAGTCGGTCCGGAGTGACCAGGGAACCGGCCTGCCGAACGTGGGAGCCTAAAATCTCGCGCAACGCGGAATGCATGATGTGTGTTGCGGAATGATTCAAACGAATGGCTTCACGTCGCGGGGCGTCAATGCTGAGTTGGACGCTATCCCCGGTGTGTACCGCGCCCTGTACTACCCGGCCTTGATGCACAATGAGTGAAGGCTGCGGTTTGAGCGTATCCAGCACCTCGATGAGATCGCCACGGCTCGTTCGTATCGTCCCCGTATCCCCGACCTGCCCGCCGGACTCGCCATAAAAAGGCGTCTCGGCAGTGATTAGACCGACTTCTTCTCCTTCACGCACTGCGTCTGTTCGTGGCTGCCCATCCACCAACAGTGCGCGCACCTCGGATTCGTGTTCAGCCTGGCGGTCGCCAACAAAACGGGAATGCACATCCGAGACCTGTAGACCGACACTGGCCGTTGGCGACCCTGCGGTGGCAGAGATAGAGATGCTTGGCGTCTTTTGTTCTCCACGCGCGCGCGTCCGCTGTTCTTCCATGGACTGCTCAAATTCATCGTGGTCAACACTGAAGCCTTCGGACGACAGAAAATCCTCGGTCATATCCAGCGGGAAGCCGTAGGTATCATACAACCGAAAGGCGGTTTCGCCGGACAGGGTTGTGACGTGGCGCTGACGCAGATCGTGGATTTCTTGTTCGAGCAGGGCCAGGCCCTTGTCCAAGGTTTCCGAAAAACGGGTTTCCTCATTGTGTACGACCTCAGTCAGATAGTCCTGTCGCTCAACCAGCTCGGAGTAGGCCGGGCCCAGGAGCTGGACCACGCTCCCGGCGACCTGAGAGAAAAACGGTCCCTCAAAGCCAAGCAGTCGCCCGTGGCGTAAGGCGCGGCGCATAATCCGCCGCAGCACATACCCTCGCCCCTCGTTGGTCGGGACCACACCGTCGGCAATGGCAAAGGCTGCCGTACGCGCATGGTCGGCAATCACCCGAAACGACACGTCCTGTTCACTCGTCTCGCCGTAGCGCTTGTCGCCTAACCCCTCGGTAAAGGTAATGATGTCGCGCAGCAGGTCGGAGTCATAATTGCCCGGCACGTCCTGGAGGACAGAGACGATGCGCTCCAAGCCCATACCCGTATCGACATGCGTCTCGGGCAGGTCGTCCAGGGATTGATCCGCATTGCGGTTGTACTGGATGAACACCAGATTCCATAACTCAATATAGCGCGGACAGCCGCCGTTGACCGTGCAGCTATGGCCCGGCGTATTGGCCAACTCGCAGGCCTGCGGGCCGCGGTCAATATGGATTTCCGAGCACGGTCCGCAGGGGCCCGCCTCGCCCATTTCCCAGAAATTGTCCTTTTCGGCAAAACGCAAGATCTGTTGCGGATCGATATCCGTTTGGGTCCGCCACCACTCATCCGCTTCGTCGTCCGTCGTATACACGGTTGCCCAGAGTTTCGGCTTGGGCAGTTTCCAGACCTCGGTCAGCAGTTCCCAGGCCCAGCGGATGGCTTCCTTTTTGTAGTAATCGCCAAACGACCAGTTCCCCAGCATCTCGAAGAAGGTGTGGTGGTAGGTATCGCGGCCCACTTCTTCCAGATCGTTATGCTTCCCGGAGACGCGTAAGCATTTTTGGGAATCGACCACCCGCCGGTGGGTCGGCCGTTCAACCCCGAGAAAAATATTCTTAAACGGCACCATCCCGGCATTGGTAAACAGCAGCGTCGGATCATTAGCCGGAATCAAAGACGCACTCGGGACAATCTGATGACCCCGGTCGGCAAAAAACCGCAGGAAGCTGTCGCGTATCTCGTTCCCTGTCATGGCGGCTACTCTTTCCGTTCGCTAGTCGTTATACGCCTCAATGAGTAAACATGCTGGTCTCTCAACGTCTGTTGAAGGCACGTTTACTCATCTCTTCCTAGCACGCTTGCCGCAACACTGGCAGAGTATCCTCGTCGCAACAGGAATCGATACGCGCGGGCGCGCGTCTTGGGCTCTTCGAGCGCGGCAGGAGGGAAACGACGCTGGATAAGCTGCTCGGCGATACTGATATCCGTGCCCTCTTCCCACTCGCTCAGCGCGGTTGTGATCACGTCGTCCGTGAGTCCTCGTTGCTGGAGTTTGGCCCACACCCCACACCGACCAAAGCCTTGCTTCTGAAACCGCTCGGCCAGACCGCGAGCCAGGCGAGTATCGTTCAGATGACCGCGCTCCCTCAGTGTGTCAACCGTCTCGGTTACGGCCTGTGACATGAACCCCTTGAGCAGCAATTTTTCATGTAAACGGGCCGCGCTGTAGTCGCCCCGGGCCAGGAGATTATAGGCATAGTGCAGCGGGGTCTGCTCAGAAGAGGAACGCGGGCGACTCATAGGTGAAGGAAAGCAACGCTAGGCGTTCTCAGTCACCTCTTCTGCTTCCGCTACGGCTTCGACTTGGGGAGCGTCGAGACCAAACTTCTCCCGGACTTGGTGCTCTATCGTCGCGGCTATCTCGGGGTTGTCTCGCAGATATTCTCTGGCGTTCTCTCGGCCTTGGCCGATCCGTTCTCCGGAAAAAGAGTACCAGGCACCGGCCTTTTCAACGATATCGTTGTCCACGCCAATGTCGATCAGCTCACCCTCTTTGGATATCCCGCTCCCGTACAAAATATCAAATTCCGCTTCCTTGAACGGCGGAGCGACCTTGTTTTTGACCACTTTAACGCGGGTATGATTGCCAACCACCTGAGCGCCCTGCTTGACCGCACCCGTGCGGCGGATGTCCATACGGACGGAGGAATAAAATTTGAGGGCGTTACCGCCGGTTGTGGTCTCGGGATTGCCGAACATGACGCCGATCTTCATCCGGATTTGATTGATGAAGATGACCAAGGTGCGCGAGCGTGAGATCGTACTGACGAGTTTCCGCAGCGCTTGCGACATGAGTCTGGCCTGTAGGCCCATCTGCGGCTCACCCATATCACCTTCGAGCTCAGAGCGGGGAACCAGGGCCGCCACAGAATCGACCACAATCACATCCAGCGCACCGCTTCTGACCAAGGTGTCCGTGATTTCGAGAGCCTGTTCGCCGTTGTCGGGCTGCGAGATCAACACCTCGTCAACTTTCACCCCAAGTTTGCCGGCATAGCTCACGTCCAAGGCGTGTTCCGCGTCAATATAGGCGCAGGCACCATCTACTTTTTGCGCCTGAGCAACGACGTGCAGAGCGAGTGTAGTTTTCCCGGATGATTCAGGTCCGTAGATCTCGACCACCCGTCCGCGCGGCAGGCCACCAATGCCGAGGGCGAGGTCCAAGCCCAGCGAGCCGGTCGAAATCGAGGCGATGTTGCGCACGAGAGCGTCCTCACCGAGCTTCATGATCGAGCCCTTGCCAAACTGCTTTTCGATCTGACTGACCGCTAAGTCTAACGCTCGTTCACGATCTCTGTCCTCTGCCATATATACACTCCTTACCTTGAATAGGACCCAGAGGGGCAACGCCAAGTGGCGTATAGACTGCTCCGCCTGGCCCCAGGTCACTCTGATACAGGGTCACTTTGTCAATCGGGCTCTCCCCAAAATCGTACTGGAGATACGCCTTGATTCCTTCCAGAACCTGACTCCAGCCACGCAGGGAACGGACCCGACCCAGGGTGACATGCGGGCGAAACTCACGGCCCTCGGGCGAAAATCCGCAGGAGCTGAGAGCCGCCTCAATTTTTGTATGCAGTTCCCGTAGTCCATCACCGCTCAGACGAGCCCACAGCACCCGTGGTCGGGTGAGTGAAGGAAACGCCCCGAGTCCCTGCGTTCGGACTTGGAGTTGGGGGTGAAGCCTCGCGGCTGCTCGCAATGCGGTCAGGATAGGCGCAACGCGAGTCGACTCGATATTCCCAAGAAACCGAAACGTCAGATGAAACCCCTGCGGTTTGACCCAACGTATATCGCCCTTTGCCTTTTGGAGAACAGACTGGACTTTTGCCATTTCTTCGCTTACCGGCAGGGCTAGATTAGCTGCGATGAAGGCGCGAATCAACAAGGGGTTCGCTCTTTCCTTAGCGACGTATAAATCCTGATTCTGCAATCGGAATTTCAAGAAGCGCACGCCGCACCCAGTCGAGACACAACTGAGAGGTCAAGGTTTTTATCCACTCCCGGTTACCCCAGAGCTTGTACTGCCGCGACACCAGCGTGCCATCCATAGCAAGCGCCAGGCAGGCAGTCCCGACCGGCTTGTCCGGGGTGCCGCCGTCCGGTCCGGCAACGCCGGTTACCGCGACGCCAATATCGGTACCCAGACGGGTACGGACACCGCTGGCCATCTCCTTGACTGTCTCCTCGCTGACCGCGCCGTGCTGACTCAGAGTGTTGGGGTTGACATTGAGCAACTGGGTTTTTGCCTTATCCGAATAGGCAATAATACTGCCCGGGAAATAGTCCGAACTGCCCGGCACATTCGTCAGACGATGGCTGCTCAAGCCTCCCGAGCATGCCTCGGCAAAACCGACCGTTTTCCCCTGCTCTTTGAGGAGCTGCCCCACCACGCCTTCCATGCTGACGTCACCCTCGCCGTAGACGTACGGGCCGATTTTCTCCCGCAGCCGCCGGGCCAGCCCCTCGACTCGGCGCTCAACCTCGCCTGCCTTCCCCCGGACAGTCACGCGCATGGAAATTTGTGGGAAGTTGGCCCGAAAGGCCAGCTTCCCCTCGTCTGCGGCAATCACGCCGGATACCAGTTCGTCCAGTCCGGACTCACTAATGCCAAAGGTCTGAAACGTCCGGGTCAGAAAGACATCGCCCTCACCCCGCATTTCCCCAATCCAGGGCATGACGCTTTCTTCCATCATGGGTTTCATCTCGCGCGGCACACCCGGTAGGACGATCAGATGCTTGCGACCGTGCGGTGTCTCCAGCGCTAAGCGGTAGCCCGGCGCCGTCCCAAGATGGTTGGGAATAACGGTTGCTCCGGCGGGGAACTGAGCCTGCTTGAGATTATTCTCCGGCATGATGCGGTTCAGCGAGGCAAAAATCCGCCGAATATTCTCAGCAACCTCTTCAGAGAAGACCAGCTCGACTCCAGCAACCTTGGCGACCAGTTCCGTCGTGAGGTCATCCGCCGTGGGCCCAATGCCACCGGTGGAAATGATCACGTCGGCGTGAACCATGGCCTGTTCCCAGGCCCACACAATCCGTTCCGCCACATCGCCAACCGTGACAATCGAGGCAACCTCTAGCCCGGCTTCGATCAACTTATCCGCAATATAGTTGGAGTTTGTATCAACGACTTTGCCGGTCGTGATTTCATCCCCCGTGCTCAGAATGGCGGCTCGTTCAATCATATCGTCCCTCACGCAGATTGGCTCCTGACTGGCGGCCTCGGCAAGCGATACACACAGTGCCAGCGAGGGACTGAGCGTATCAAACAGGTCGGAGAGAAAAAAGGCGTGCCTGTGCTCCTGCGGCGGAGCAAGCATCCTCATGCGCCACCTTGAGTGAAGTGATCGGCGGTCACATTCTGTCATATGACTCGGAGTGGGATCGTATGGCAGATATCCTGACCTACGGGATGACCCGGAGGCTCTCCAGTTCCGCTGCGGATGAAAGACGCTGATCCAGGCAGACGAACGTAAGCGGGCTCGCGAGTTGTTCCTGGACTAACAGGGCAGCGCCAAGCTGACCCGCATCGGCAGCCCGTAGCGGGTGTCGCGCCAACAGCGCGTTTGCTCGGGACCGCACGGCAAGGACTTCGGTCACTTCGTCCCAACTGTCGGCGAAGGCATTGAACCGTTCGAGTACGTCACGGCGTTGCAGCCGAGACAGCGAACCTTCTCGTGCACGCCGCTCTATCGCGCCGATGATCTCCGTGCGTGTCCAGACCCAGGTGACGATATGATCGTCCTCGGACAGCCATGTGCGAACTGATTCACTGTCCGGTTCGGCGACGATCAACGGGACGAGCGCAGAGGCGTCTCAATATCTCACAGCCGCTCCGTCCGCCCCTCGGCCAACGCCTCCGATAGACTCACCGGCAGCGCCAGTGGCGGCTGATCCAGTATGGCCGCCGCTCTCCCCTTGCCCGGCCGCAACAGGCCCGCACCAATCAAACGGTCTCGAACGCCGCGGTCGTCCTTCGTCGTGGGAGGTACCAACCTGGCAATCGGCGCACCCCGGTCCAGGACCTGAACCTCGCCACCGCGTCGAACCTCACGAAGATAGCGGGAGAGGTTTGCTTTCAAGTCCGAAACTGATGCAGTAGTCATACTGACTAGCTTAGTCTTGAAGCTCAAACCAATCAAGCCATTTAAGAGTACTGTCCGAATTAGGCCGTCTCAATCATGTGAATGATTTCCAGACACTTATCCTCTGCCTCTTTAACACCAGCCGAATAATGGACAGAATGTCCAACCTCAATAGATTGTGAGAGTCGGCGGCGCAATTCCGCAAGCTGCTCGTTGGTCAGAGGAAGGCGATATTCAAGCCTAGACCAAATGTTTTTCCAATTCAGACCGAAAATCCGGGTGGGCGATTTGGATGAGGGCTTCGGCCCGTCCGCGGAGGTCTTTACCCTTCATACGAGCGATGCCGTATTCGGTCACGATATAGTCGGTACAAAAGCGAGGTGTGGTGACAACGGCGCCGGTGGCCAGGCTGGCGACGATCTTGGAGCGCTTACCATCTTCGGTCGTCGACGGCAGGGCAATAATGGACACGCCGTCCTCGGCCAGCGCCGCGGCCTCCACATAGTCGAGGCTGCCGCCGACACCGCTGATCTGCACCGGACCAATGGTTTCGCCATTGCTCTGGCCGTGCAGGTCGATTTCCACGGCGGAATTGATGGAGACGAAACGCGGCAGCTTTGCCAACTCCAGAATATTGTGGGTGACATCGACGGTCGCCATTTCTACGAGCGGATTGCGACCACAAAAGTCAAAGAACTCCTGGTCACCGGCAAGCTCACCAGTGAGAATTTTGGGGGTGTGTTTCACCTGATCAAGAAACTGGATCAATCCTTGTGACAGCATGCCCGAGTAGAGGTTCACCCCTCGTTTGTCTGCCAATCGACCCAGAACCGCATCGGGGACGGAACCTATCCCGAGTTGCACCCAGGCCAGGTCAGGAACCAGGTCGAGAACATAGTCAACGATTTTGGCGTCGCGCTCGCTTTGATGGGGCGAGCGATAGGTTCCAAGAGGTTCGGCAGACTCTATGGCAAAATCGATTTTCTCAACCGGCACCCGGCTCTGGCCGTGCGTTGCCGGCATATTGGTATTCATCTCAGCGATCACCACTTTCGCGCTATCGATAAAGTCTTGATAGATACTGACGGAAATCCCCAAACTGACCGTTCCGTCCTGGTCGGGCGGCGAGACTTGCGCCACGACAACATCCGGCTTGATGATCCCGTTCTTGTTCACAATGCGAGTGATCTCGCTAAACCGCATGGGGGCAAAGCCCACCTTGCGCGGGTCGTTTTCTTTGAACAAACGCCGCAGCTGGGGCGCAGCCTGCCAGGTCACATAGCGAAAATTCGTCCCCAATCCCTTCTCCAGAAAGGGATATTTTCCAAACGCCAGCCCGGAATACACGGTCAGGTTGCTGAAGCGCTCGACCTCGTGCTGGAAAGCCGTATAGAAAGTCGTCGGTTCGACACAGCTGTGGGGGAAGACCGCAATACTGCCGTCGGGGATGGCTCGTACGGCTTCGTTCGGGGTAACAATCTTCATGGCAGCCTTTCGCCCTCAGGGTACGACTTCGTATTTGATCCCCTCGCCACGCTGCATACGATCAAACGCCTGACAGAGGTCAACCAGGGGGTAGCGACCACTAATCAGGTACTCGGTTGGAATCTGCCCGGATATGAGCAATCTGGACGCTTTCCGCACAGCGGCCGGGTTAAAGTGAAAGGGGCTCGACAGACGAATCTGATCGTAGTGCAGTCGGGTCGCGTCCAGCGAAACCTTGGTTCCCTGCGGGCAGCCGCCAAAGAGAACGACCTGGCCGCCGGGACGGGCAAAGAACAGGGATTCCTCCCAGACGCTCGGCTGGGCCGTACACTCAATGACCAGGTCGGCCCCCCGGCCCCCGGTGGCCTCCAAGACTTCCTCCCGGGCCTCCTCAGCCGGACGGGCAATCACACGGCACGCACCAAGTTCGCTCGCAACTCTGGCCCGGTCCGGGTTCCGCGCTACCATATAGACTCGCTCCAGACCAAACATTTTTAAGAGGATGAGGTGCAACAGCCCAAAGCCGCCTGCACCAATAATCACCACCGTGTCTTCAGGCGTGAACCTTACCTGCTGTAATCCAAAGACCACGCACGACACCGGCTCCAACAGCGCGGCTTCGACAAAAGGCAGGCTTTTTGGCTTGGAGAACATATTGGATCTGACAATCCGACCGGGAAGGCTGACATATTCCGCATAACCGCCAAATGCCATGGTCGTCATGAGTGATGTACACAGGTTTTCTTGATCATGCTGACAATAAAAACAGCGACCGCACGGGCCGGTTGGCGCAAGCATAACGGCGTCACCCTCGCGGAAGTTTGTGACCTGCGACCCGCACGCGGTAATCGTTCCGGAGTATTCATGGCCAAAACGGATCGGCGGGGGCATCTTGGGATGGCCACGCAAAAAGGCCTTGAGGTCTGTTCCGCAGGTCAGGGCGGACTCAACCTTCAGCACGACATCTTCGGGGCCCGGTTCCGGTACGGGTAATTCCTGACAGGCAATTTTCCCTGGGCCAAGCAATAACATCGCCTGCATAGTCGTCACTTTCTTTTCCTCGCCGCAAAGAGGAAATATGTCCAGCTTGTGTAAATGATTGGAGGGCACGTTTCCTCTTTTCACCAGAGTAAGGGGCGGACATGAAAATGATAATGATCTGGAATCTGCCGCATATTGTGGTCGAACATCCACTTCGGGAATTTCCCGCTATACTTTTGTTCGGCTACGAGATTGAGGGCGTTTTCCATAAACGCAACCTCTTCCGGACGTACATCGACGCGGTGCTCGCCAAGGACTGCGATGGGCACCTCACAAGAATCGCAGTCGAGGATGGTAAAACGGAAGGGCGAGTAAAATTCGGCATACCACTGCGTATAGTGGGCCATCTCACACAGGTCGCATATCCGACCGGTTGGCATGGTTCCCACTGAGGGGGGTTGAGAGTCACGCGGTCGGACTTTACCGTTCTGTTGCTGCGCTGTCACAAAATTCAGGACCTTCTCCATGTAGGCTAGGTCTTCTGCACGAATATCATCAAGCGGGGTTTCTACCGTCACCGTCAACGGGGCTCCAGCTTCTCGGCGGACGAGGGTAAAAGCGAGTGGATAGTGAAATATCACGAGCGGCTGTGTTGCCCCCTGAGGGACGCCTTGTGAGAGCCACACTGGATGGTCAGCCACTGGTTATCCTTCCTGCACGCTTAGATTCGCTCACTCCGACGGCTCGGCCTGATGGGCTATATTACGGGGAGGAAGAACGAAGATCAACCTGACCGAGCGGTCAGCCCAAATCTTTCTCACTGTGTATGAGGATCGTATGAGTGTGCAAAAGGCTCGTTACTCCACGGTCGAAGCGATTGCCGATATCCAGGATGGAGCGAGTATTCTGATAGGCGGGTTTGGCGTCCTCCAGGGGTGGCCCCATGAATTGCTCTTTGCCCTCCGAGACAGCGGCGTGAGCGACCTGACCATCATCTGCAATTCTCCCGGATTTGGGTCGCTGTCCCCTCAAATTCTCGCCGAAAACGGCCAGGTCTCGAAACTGATCGCCTCCTTCGGGGGCTATGCCTACCGCACAACGCCGCTGTCCGAGCAGATTGGACGGGGCGAAGTCGCCTTTGAAATCGTGCCCCAGGGAACCTTGGTCGAACGCATTCGTGCTGCCGGAGCAGGGATTCCCGCGTTTTTCACTCCCACCGGGGTTGGCACGGTCGTCGCGGAAGGGAAAGAGAAACGGACCTTTGATGGCCGAGAGTATCTCATGGAAACCGCGCTCCACGCCGACTTTGCCCTCATTCGGGCGTATAAAGCTGATACGGCTGGTAACCTGATCTACCGCGGTACGGCGCGCAATTTTAACCCCTCGTTCGCCTCTGCGGCGACGGTCACCATCGCTGAGGTCGATGAAATTATCGAGTCAGGGCGGCTTGATCCAGAGGCGATTGTCAGCCCAGGCATCTTTGTCGACCGGCTTGTCCGACGTGAAAAACCGCTCGACCGGGCTCAGGTCTTGGAGCTCATGCGGACCCAGGGCCGGACGATCAAAACGGCAGAGCAAACCGCTGGGTCTCCAGACGGCCTGACGCCGGAACTCATGGCGCTCCGCGCCGCGCGCCTCCTGGAGCCTGGTCAGTATGTGAACCTCGGTATTGGCCTGCCAACCCTGGTCTCGGATTTTATTGCCGACGACGTGACGCTCCACGCCGAGAACGGCGTGCTGGGCTATGGTCCGCTTGCCGCGGCCGGGGAAGAAGAGGATATCGATCTGTATAATGCCAGTTCTCAACTGGTAACGCTGCAACCGGGGGCCAGTTTCTTTGATAGTACAGATGCGTTTGCCATGGCCCGCGGGGGACATATAGACACGGTTATACTCGGAGGCTTTCAGGTCGCCGCAAACGGCGACCTGGCAAACTGGAAAGCCCCACATATGAGGGCCGGTTCAATTGGGGGGGCCATGGACCTTGCGGCTGGAACGCGCCGGCTGATTGTTGTGATGCATCACACCACAAAGGCGGGTGAGCCAAAGCTTCTCCCCAAGTGTACCTATCCGCTCAGCGCCCGTGCGTGTGTCTCGTGGGTGTTGACAAATCTGGCCTTGATTCAAGTGACCTCTCGGGGCTTTGTCCTAAAAGAACTTGCACCAGGCGTCACCCTCGACGCAGTACGAGCAGCGACTGCCGCGCCCCTCCACATTGCGGAGAATGTCAGAGAGATGGAGTTTTAAGCTGGAGCAGCACAAGGCCGGTGCGCCTCACGCGTTTTCCGTTTAGTGCCAGGACTGCGTAGACTCCTCACGCTCGGCCACCAGGCGGTGATACTGCTCTTCCAGGAACCGCTTGTGCTGTTCTTCCGCCTGGCAGATTGTGTGCAGTACGCGACGGGCCAGCGGCTCTGTGACTTGACGCTCCAGAGCATGATAGTGCCCGAGCGACTTCCGCTCTTTTGCCAGCGCTATCTCAAACAGCATCCGCACGGGATCGGAGACCTTCTGCCGGTGACAGAGCTCTACCCAGTGCCGTACAGCATCGGTTTGGGGTGACATATCGTACTGGAGGAGGTGAATATTCTGTAAGACCGTGCGGAGTTCCGGATCGTCCTCCCACTCAATCCACTCGATAAGGTCGTCAAGATGTTGCTCTTCTTCTCTGGCAAACTGCCGGGCTGCAAGTCGAGCGGCTGGGGTGGGCGCGACATCCGCAGCAAGCAAGTAAAAATCAATAGCCCGCAGTTCGTCTTTCAGAGATTCACTCACAATCCTATAGGCCGTATCCTTCATCAGGGTGCCCCTTCTCTTGTGTTGTGTAGCAGCCTCCGTCGCTCCTTCTCTCAGTTACTGGTGAAGCGCTAAGACCGGGCAGCCCGCCTCACGCATCATTTTTTCGGTCAGACTGCCGAGCAAAAGGTGAAACAGACCGGTGAACCCATGGGTCGCCATCACCAGTAAATCCGCACCAACTTCTTTTTCCATTTCGAGAAACGTGCGCGCCGGGTCATTACTCACATGCACAACCGGTTCGTACCGGACGCCCTCAAGATAGCTCTGCGAGACTTCCGCTAATCGCTCTTTGGCCACCTTTTCCGCCTGGACCAGATTGGTTCCTTCTCCTTCCTGAAGCCGGTATACATCGCGCTGGAGGTAGATGTCTTCGGTGGGGACAACGTGGAGTGGATAGACCGTTCCCCCGTGCTGGGCCGCAATTTGCCTGGCGCAGATGAGGGCAGTCGCCGACCGGTCGGCAATGTCCACTGGAACAAGGATATGCTGGAATGCAGCGGTGGTGACTTCTTCATCGCCTTGACGAATGGTCAACACTGGGCAGACGGCCTCCCGTACGACCCTCTCGGCAACGCTACCCAGAATAAGATGGGCAAATCCGGTTCGACCGTGCGAGGACATCACCACAAGGTCAGCACCTACTTCTTTTTGGGCTTCCAGAATTCCAGCAGCCGGATTGCTATTGAATTGAGTCAGAATGGCATAGTTGGTGTCGCTAAAATGTTCCTGAGCAATCGCCTCTAACTGTTCCCGGGCAACGCGTTCTGCCGTACTGATATCAGCCCCACCGCTTTTGTCTGGCTGATAGACCTTGCGCAGGAGATGAAGCTCATCGGTAGGCACGACATGGAGGAGGTAGATAGTCCCATCTCCGAGTTGGGCGAAGTGTCGCGCATGAGAGAGCGTCTGGGGCGATGTTTCATCCAAATAGACAGGACACACAATTTTGCGAAATCCCTCAGCCATGGTTTGTCCTTTCCTTCAGGAACCAGGAGCAGTCTGTCATTTGTTCTAATGCCACGCTTGTGCCATTGCGGAATGCGCTTTCACATCGCCGCGTTGTTGGTGGGCATAGTTTTGCAACTGACGTTTGGCCGCATCAAAGGCATCTCGAATAGCGACTTTTAAATCCTGGTTTTCATGGTGGTTGACGACCAGCTCAGTACCGGGAACGCTCAGGTCGATCCGCACTTTATAGGATTGACTCTTCCAGTGATGATGGTTCTGGGATTCAATAACGACTTGGCAGCGGGTAATGCGGCTATAAAAAGTATCAAGCTTGCTGGCTTTCTCATGAATGGTCGTCTCTAGGTGCCTGGAAAGATGCAGGTCGCGAGAGACGATTTGCACTGGAAGTTGCATACTTCTACTCCTCCAACTCTTTGGGTTCACGAAAAAGGCCTACCTCAGAGTGTTGCTGGTTGGAGGCGGGCGTGGCTCTAAAAGAGGAGAGGCGTCAGCGGTTTTGATAGAGGAAATCGTATCTAAACGGGAGGATTGTGTGGATGGAAAAAGCCGAATCGTTCGGCTGAGAGGAACGGAGCTGAGATGTTGCTCCCGAGTTGGCATATAGAACAGCTGTCCTCCTCTCTATCAGTCCGTGGACGATGTTCCCCTCGCCACGGCCTTCCGCACACCCCTCTTTCCTACCTAGCACCCTCACGTTGAGAGTCAAGGTCTAAAATTTAATTTTAGTTATTCTAATAGAAATGGACGCAAACGATGGGAAGGTACAAAAAGCAGCCCACGGAAAACCTTACCACCCAATGATATGTGACGGCATACGTTTGCTCTGTTCCCCACGTATATCCGCTCCGCCGTACAGCGTGCCAGACTTGGCATCAATGCGGATACCCAGCACGTCTCCCTCGCTCCACGCCGGGTTGACCTGAAGCCTATGTCCACGGGCTTTGAGTTCGCGCTGGACCTCTTCAGAAATTCGCTCTTCAACTCGGAGCAGACCGGGCACACAATTATGCGGATAGAAACTGGTCGGGAAGTGGGAGGTCGAAAATCGGGGAGCTTCTATGGCGTCCTGCACCTCCATTTCAAAATCAGCCACCGCCAGAAAGAATTGGAGCGTCCACTGATCCTGCTGGTCTCCGCCCGGCGTGCCAAAAACCATACAGGGGTTTCCGTCTCGCATAACCAGGGTCGGCGTCAGGGTGGTACGCGGGCGTTTCCCCGGCACCAAGGCGTTCGGATGCTTTGTATCCAGGAAGAAGGTCTGCACTCGGGTCCCCAGGGGGAAGCCAAGTCCGTCGATCACCGGAGAGGACGGAATCCAGGCACCACTCGGGGTAAAAGAAGCCATATTCCGCTCTTTATCGATGACCGCCACATAGACGGTGCCTGGGCCCCAATTCCGGGCTGCAAAGATGTCTTCCCCTTCGAGCAACGCGGCGCCGGTCCGCGGATTGCCCGGCCGCTGGTCGAACGACGCCTGTCCGTTGTCAATCAGCTCACGCCGACTGGACGCGTAGTCTTTGGAGAGGAGCCCCTCTAGTGGCACCTCGGTAAAATCCGGGTCGCCGTAGTGTTGCTCACGGTCGGCAAAGGCCAGCTTGGCCGCTTCCGTAACCGTATGAATATAATCCGCACTATTCAGGCCCATCGCCCGGAGATCAAAGCCTTCAAGCAGGGCCAGTTGCTGTAGAAACACCGGGCCTTGGCTCCAGGGACCACATTTGTAGACATCATAGCCACGGTAGTTGAGGGTCGTCGGCTCTTCGATCTGGATATGAAAGTCGGCCAGATCTTCCGCACTCAGCAGCCCTCCCTGTGCTTTCGCATGGGCCGCTATGGTCTGAGCGACAGCGCCTTCATAAAACTCGGCCCGGGCGGCTGCGAGACCGTCGAGGCGGTCATGACCGGCCCGTTCTTCGGCCGCCATCAGACGCCGAAATGTCCGGGCCAGGTCAGGGTTCGTCACGACTTGACCGACATCGGGCAGGTGTCCGTCCGGCAGATAGACCTTGGCCGAAGACGGCCAGTGTTTCCTGAAATGCTCGGCATTCCCGGCAATCGAAAAATCCATATTCAGATAGGCCGGCGCCGGGCCACGGAGGGCCCAGTGCATGGGAAAACCGTTCTCAGCCAGTTCCAGCGCGGGAGTAACCACCTGGGCAAAGCGATACGTCCCAAAGCGTTGCAGCACGGAAATGAAGGCGTCCGGAGCCGCACACGGTCCGGCGGCCAAGGCGCCGCTGCCTGGAATGAGGGTCATACCCTTCTGCTGAAACCATTCAAGCGTTGCCGCCTTAGGCGCAACAGTATTACCGTTAATCGAGAAGACTTTCTTGTCCGCCGCACTATAGGCAAGCGCGGACAGTTCGCCTCCGAACGTATGCATATGGGGGTTGAGCACGCCCTCGGCCAACGCCGCGGCAACGGCCGCATCAAACGCGTTGCCCCCGGCACGGAGAATGTGCATACCGGCTTCGGCGGACAGATAGTGTTCAGTCGAAATCATCCCTCGCGTACTCATCAGGGTCGGGCGGTAGGCCATAGCTCACTCCTTCAGAAGTATCGAGAATCTTCAATCCAATCAGAGGACATGCTCGATACTGGTGTTGACAAGACAGACAGGTATTAACCAGCGGTTTCCTCACTCAATGCTCTCACCTGCTCCTGTACCACGTCAGGTGGACACAGGGAAAGGAACCAACGACCGGCAAGTAACAGGACGGTAATATCGTCGACAACGCCGACAAAAGGCAGAATATCGGGTAGTAAGTCCATAGGCAGCAGCATATAGACCAACGCGCCGACCAGCACAGCCTTGGCCCGGAGCGGCACCCGTCGGTCTCGAAACAGCCGCCAGAACAGCTTTCCAAACTGGGGCAGATGCCGGACGAGTTTCAGAATGTGAAGCGGGGACAGGCTCGAGCGTCCTATAGGCATATGCACTCACACGCAGTCAATCAAAGAGAACTGAACAAGCAGTTCGACATGGGTCTGTGATTCCCGCTGTGTCTGTTACAATACGCTCATTCACGCCGTTCGTGAACCTGAGGCAGCCGAGAGACATGCGTATCCTTGTGATTGAAGACGAAGCAAAGGTCGCCAGTTTTATCCGCCGCGGTCTGGAGGCTGAGGGCTATCGCGTTGATATCGCCCCGGACGGCGAGGTCGGATTGACCCAAGCGTTCGATCACGAGTACGATCTGGTCATTCTGGACGTGATGCTGCCCAAGCGGGATGGATTGAGCATCCTCCAGGAGATGCGGAAGCATAAACTCCGCGTGCCGGTTCTCATGCTCACTGCGCGTGATACGGTTGCGGATAAAGTTACCGGGCTGGATCGAGGCGCGGATGACTACCTGACAAAACCGTTTGCCTTTGAAGAACTGCTCGCGCGGATTCGCGCCTTACTGCGCCGAGGCAGCCCCCTGTCTCCCTCCACCTTGAGCGTGGCGGACTTGGAGCTCGACCTGGTCTCGCGCGAGGTCACACGCGCGGGCGCCCGGATTGAACTGACGGCAAAGGAATTCGCCCTGCTCGAATTCTTTTTACGCCACCCTGGGCGTGTGCTCAGCCGCGCCCTGATCGCCCAGCATGTGTGGGGCGTGGATTTCGACACCTTTACCAATGTGATTGACGTGTATGTCAATTATCTCAGGAAAAAGATTGATGCGGGGTTTCCTACCAAACTGATCCATACCGTGCGCGGGATGGGCTATGTCATAAAGGACCCTGAGGGATAATGCACTTCCTCTTTTCCAGCCTGCGAGCTCGCCTGACGCTGTGGTATACGGCTCTCCTGACCGGGATGTTGGTCCTCCTTGGGACGGTGGCCCTCATCCTTCTTGACCGGGGGTTGCGCGACAATATCGATGCCTCGCTGAAATCGGTGGCCGTGTCCATTGCCGATTCAGTCCGGCGGCCCTCGTCGCCGGGCCGTGATTTCGGAGCGGCTTTGGATGCGCTGCTTGGTCCGTTTGGTCCTGGGCCGGCCTCTCGGTTCTTCCGTTTACTCGATCCGTTCGGTCGTCCGGACCCCCGTGTCGTGCCGCGCCCGCGCATGCAATTCCCACTCAGCCCGGAAGCCCAGTTGAACGCCCGGCAAGGTCGGGAAACCTATCAGACCCTTATCCTCCCCCCTCCTCAGGGGGAGGATAAGGAAGGAATACCGGTCCGGCTGCTGACACTGCCGGTTATTGAACGCGGTCGGATGATTCATCTCGTTCAGGTCGCCATGCCCCTTGAGAGTGCGGATATGGCCCGTTCCCGGTTTCTCTTGATTCTCTTGGGACTCATTCCGCTGGCGCTCGGGGGATCTGGGGTGGGAGGCTGGTTTCTGGCGCGGCGCGCCCTGGCCCCCGTGGATGCGATGGTTGATACGGCCCGGTCAATAGAGGCGGAAGACCTCTCACGCCGGATCGAGGCTGCGGACAGCACGGACGAACTCGGCCGTCTGGCCGCCGTCTTGAACGCCATGCTGGAACGGCTGGAACGCGCGTTTACTGCCGTCAAGCACTTTAGCGCCGATGCCGCTCATGAACTGCGTACCCCGCTCACCATCTTAAAAGGTGAGCTTGAGGTTGCGCTCCGTTCTCCTCCGACCCCAGAGGAATATCGCTCCGTCCTGGTCAGCTGTCTTGAAGAAGTTGACCGCCTCAGCGCGCTCGTCACGGACCTACTCTTTCTGGCCCGCTCTGACAGCGGCAATATGAGCATCGCGCGTACGCCGGTCAATCTGGCGGCGGTCCTGCGCGACGTTTGTGCGGCGTTGGGCGCACTGGCCGAGGCAACGCGTATTACCTTCACGCATGACGCGCCCACCGAACTCTGGACGCGGGGTAGCGAGACCATGCTGTTCCGGCTTCTGTTCAACCTGGGTGAGAATGCGATTAAATACACACCGGAGGGCGGGGCCGTGACGCTGACCCTGGAACCACACGGGACGCAGGCGTCCCTGTCGGTCAGAGACACCGGAGCCGGCATTGCCGTCAAGGAACAGCCTCATATCTTTGATCGCTTTTATCGCGCCGACCCGGCCCGGAGTCGCGGAGGAACCGGTCTCGGCCTGGCATTAGCCCGTTCAATTGTGCTCGCCCATGGGGGGCGGATCAGTGTCGAGAGCCGCGTGGGGCACGGGAGCTGTTTCACTGTCCGGCTGCCGCTGGTTGCGGCGCAGCAGCCGGAAGGCGAACAGGGGGAGTGAAGCAGCGGAGCAGCGTATCAGATATGCGTCCGATGTTCAGGCAATATCTCAAAGAGGAAACGTGTCCCGCATCTCCGGCCTGTTGGAGGACACGTTTCCTCCTCCAACCTCTCAGCCTCCTGGTCTGGATGGTTATTCCGTTGCTCGCCCTCCCGTCAGCGTCTGGCGCCGAAGGTCCTCCGCTGCCAGTCCGCTTCAGTGGGAAGCTCTACTTCGTTCCAACCGGCGAGCCTGGCAGGCATGGCGACCTCCTGGCCTTCGGGATTTCCAAAGAAGAGGAAGTCTATCTTCAGGTCGATGAATTCCACACCACGAGCCGGACACAAAGCGAGCTTTCCGTACTCCGAGATATGCGTCGGCACAAGCCGAATCTGCGTATCCTCAATGCAGAGGTTTTAGCTCCGCTCCTGACCGAAGAGCATATTCGGAAACCCGTCCTGCTTGCCGGATTTTTCTACCAAACGAGCGGTCGGCTCACTCTTGTCTCAGCCGTCCTTGAAGAGGAAGAGGAGACGCCTCCCGCCCGGCAGACTCCGAAACCAAAAGCGCACTACTGGTGAGAGGCGCTCTCTTACTCAGAAAGATAGCCCAGGGCCGGGATAGATGTCCTTCCGTCCCACATTCCTCGGAGCAGAGCTCCTGTGGTACACTGCGCTCCAGACTATGTAAGGAGGTTCCTATGGCGGTCAAACCTGGCTGGGAAGGACGTTGCTACGAAGACTTTGAAATCGGGGATGTCTATCGTTGTCGCTTGGGACGGACGGTGACCGAGACGGATAATACCTGGTTCACTTTACTGACCTGTAACACCAATCAAATTCATTTTAACAACGAATACGGTAAGCAGACCGAATTCGGGCAATGCCTGATTAACAGCGGGCTCACCCTGGCGATTGTTGCCGGACTCGGCGTCGCCGATGTGAGTGAGAATGGCTTTAACCTGGGCTGGGACAATGTCACCCTGCCGAATCCGGTGTTTGCCGGCGATACGCTGTATTCCGAGTCGGAAGTCCTGGAGAAGCGCGAATCCAAGTCCAAGCCACAGTGGGGAATCATTAAAGTTGAGACACGGGGGGTCAAGCAAGACGGCACCTTGGTGTGTCAGTACACACGCAACGTGATGGTCTGGAAAAAGGCGCATGTCCCCAAGCGCGACCTCTTTCCGGAGTTGAAAAAAGAGGCGTAGGGGCGCTCCCCCCGTGGTCGCCCAGGGGGAGCGGGCAGCCACAGGGGGCTGCCCCTACGTGTTTTTCGTCTCCCCTTGCTGTGGAAACGCCTCCCCATATCGATTCAGCCAGGTCACTTCTTCGACCGGGCGACGGGTCACCGGCCCGAATATGCCTTTGGGATAGCCAATTGGAATGAGCGCGTAGGTCGTCATAAATTCGGGCAGGTCGAGAATTTTCCGCATCTCGTCCTCGTACAACGTCGTAATCGTTGTCAGCGAGGCACCCAGACCAAGGGCCCGGCACGCCAGCAGCATATTCTGGATCGCGGGATAGATACTCCCGCCCAGAATCCGCAGAAAGGTTTCTCTGTTCGGTCCGTTGAGACGGGCCTCGTGACTCTTGCGTGAGCGCAGACAGGGGATCAGCAGGACCGGTGCCTCAGCCAGGTGCTCGGCCAGATAGGCGGCCGCGCGCACGTTTTTGCTGTTCTCCGGCGTGAGTCCGGCTTTGGCATAGTTGGTTTCCGCCATGCGCCAGCCGCGCAGATAAATCTCGGCAATCTGTTCCTTCACTCGCGGTTCCGTGACTACCACAAAGCGCCAGGCCTGGACCCCACCCCCACTCGGCCCCTGAGTGCCGGCTTCAATCACTTTGTAAATAAGCTCTAATGGAACCGGGTCGGTCTTGAGGCGGCGCATGCTGCGGCAGGAATACATGATGTCAAACAGATCGGTCTCGGCCATGATGTCCCCTTCTTCTGGTTGGGCTGAACAGAGCATATCTATTCCCTGGAGAGAGCACTAGGATATGCCAGGTTGTCGAATGGCTTCGGGCTTGGCACAATCCCCACAAAGGAGGGTCTCGTATGACAACCCCAACCATCCATGAAATTCCCGTAGAACGGGCCACCCCTGAAACGGTTGCGCCATTCGGACAACTGCTCGGCGTCCATGAGCAGGCCAAGCCGCTGCCGGTCGCCTTTTACGACGGCAAGGTCAGCGTCTACGCTCCGGTGACGTTCGAGTCTGATGAGGAGACCATGCTCACCCTGGCCAGCGTTGACCGCCGCGAGATGCAGGTCCAATGGATGGAGCGCCATTTCAAGCATACGCAGACCTTCATTCCGCTTGAGGGGAAACCGTTCGTCGTGGTCCTCGCCCCACCAACCGAGGGCGACCTGCCAAACCTCGAACAGGCCCGGGCACTCCTGTTCGACGGCTCGTCCGGCTTTACGATGAAGGTCGGAACCTGGCACGAGTTTCCGTTTGCCCTGGTCGATCAGTCAAATGTAATCGTTATCCTGCGCCGGGAGACCACGCAGAACCTCATGCCCGATAACGTCGTTGATGGGGAAGCGCACGGGCCGGACCTTGATAAAAAGAATCTGGTCGCCCGGACCGGGGTGACGGTCCAGGTCAAGATGTAAGGCGGAAGAAAAAAGCCGATTTCTTCTCCGGTTTTGCCCGGTCGTTAGTAATGGCACCGCCCGCCATCGATATTGAGCGTTTGCCCGCTCATAAAGTCACTCGCATCCGACGCTAAAAAGAGAACCGTCCCCGCCACGTCTGCCGGCTCTTCGTTGCGCTTGATAATCTGCCGCTTGACCGACTGCCGCCGGAACCGCTCAAAGGTTTCGGGGTCGAGAATCGTCTTGCTCGCTTCGGTCATCGTGTGGCCGGGGGTGATAGCGTTTACATTAACCCCCGTCCCGGCGAGTTCTCTCGCCAGCGCGCGCGTCAGGGAAAACACCGCCCCCTTTGAGGCGACGTAATGGAGGGCGAACGGATCGCCGGCCCAGATTGTACTCGACGATATATTAATGATTTTGCCTTTGCCCTGTTCCTTCATCGTCGGCACGACCGCCTTACAGCACAGCCAGATGCCTTTGACGTTCACCTCCATCATCCGATCCCAGTCGGCCTCCGAGATCTGATCGAACGGGCCAACCCACATCCCCCCATACAGGGCCGCATTGTTGACCAGGATATCGATCTTACCGAAACGCTCGAGTGCCGCAGCGGCCATGGCTTCGGTACTCTGGGCACTCGTGACATCGGTGGTCACCTCCACCACCTCTCCGCCCAAGTCCCGGACTTTGGCGACGGTCTCCTCGCACGACAGGACGTCGGACGCGACTACCCGGGCCCCCTCCCGCGCAAAGGCACAGCAGTATTCCTGGCCGATCCCCCGCGCCGCCCCGGTCACGATGACTACTCTCCCAGTCAGTGATGCCATACTCATCCCTCCTTTCCCTGCACTTGCCATACCACCTCAGCCGGACCAGACAAGAGGGCAGCCTATGGATCAGACCTTGATAAAAAGAATGTGGTCGTTCGGACAAGGGTGACAGTTCAGGTCAAAATGTGGCATGTTGTCGGCTATACAGAAAACATCCAGAAGTAAAGGTGAAGAGAGATGAAGAGAGTTCCAAATCGCTCGCGCCACAGGACAAATTGAAGCGTTCTGCCAACGCTGGAAGATTAAAGAACTCTCCTTCTTTGGCTCCATTTTGAGAGATGACTTCCGGCCTAGTAGTGACATTGATGTCCTTGTGACCTTCTCCTCTGAGGCGGATTGGAGCCTCTTCGACCACCTTAATATGGAAGAGGAGCTTTCCGCGATTTTTCATCGTGAGGTTGATCTCGTTAGCCGCCGGGCAATCGAACGCAGTACGAACTGGATTCGCCGCCGGGATATACTAGGGTCTGCGGAGCCGTATTATGTCGCGCGATGAGGCGGCGGTCCTAGATATTGTGAAAGCCTGCCAGTTAGCGATTGAGTTTAAGGGGGAGGTCGTCAAGAAAGCGTTTCTTGACGACCTCAAAACACAGTCGGCTATTCTTCATCAACTGCTCTTACTTGGCGAGGCAACGAAACGTCTGTCTCTGGAATTCAGAAGCACTCACCCTCATGTCCCTTGGAACAAGATGACCGGAATGCGAGATAAGCTCATCCATGACTACGATGAGGTAGATCTGGATGAAGTCTGGAAGACAGTGACCTCAGATGTTCCGAAGCTCCTGACTGTCTTAGTCCCATTAGTACCGGAGGAGAAACCGTGAATCGGCTTCCGTAGGTGTGTTGACTCTCTATGAAAACGTCCCAAGAAGCGTAATTCTCGTCGCAGACTTGTAGGCAAATCCAGATTAGTGAGTGAACAGGAATGGATATTGACCGAGAGAGGAGACAATTGTCACGGCGTATATTCCCGACTCAAAGGAATGGGAATCCAATTGGAAAAGACGAAGGAGAAGAAAACGGCGGTAGGACGCTGTCTGAAGGGATGTTCGGGTCAGCTTCGTCCTGAGGCAATAACCCGAGTTTTTCGGCGTACTGGTAGCCGCGTCGAGGTCATTCTTGAAGACATCCCGGCTGCGGTCTGTCAGATATGCGGGCGAGCGTTCTTTTCACAAGAGATCGCCCGAGGGGTTGATCGGGTTCTTTTTCCCTTTCACGACAAGCATAAGCATATTCCAGACCTCCCCCCGGCAAGAGTTATTGTTGACCTCGATAAGGCGCAACGGAAAGAAGCGGCATGATGGTATTCATACTCGTTCTGTATAGCCGATTTCCCGGCTATTTTTGTCCGGCTTTCACTTCCAGGGTGGTTATATAGTAGGGTCCGCGTCTCTGGCGACTCCCACCCCCGTCTATTCCTTTGACTGCGCCGCCTGAATCAACTTCCAAATTCGCTCTGGGGTGAGCGGCAGGTCCGTGATTTTGACGCCCAGGGGTTGCAAGGCGTCCTCGATCGCGTTCGCCACCGCGGCCGGCACCATACCGGGTGTGCCCTCGCCTTTTCCCTTGGAACCTAACGGCGTATGGGGGGAGGGAACATTGTGTTCGATGGTCTCAATATGCGGGAGATCGAGGGAGGATGGGATATGGTAGTCCAACAGCGTGGTCGTAAGTTGCTGGCCGTTTTCGTCGTAGATGAACTCTTCCATACACGCATTACCTATCCCCATGGCCACCCCACCGTGGATCTGGCCCCGAACCACCATGGGATTAATCGGCTGCCCGGCATCATCCACCGCAACGTAGCGCACAATTTTATACTCACCCGTGTCGGGAAACACTTCAACCTGGGCCGCATGGACGTTGCAGCTATGCATGCCGGCGGTCTCGGCTTCAAAATGGGAGGTATGTTCAAGGCCGGCCTCCATGCCGGGCGGCAGTTCGGTGGGAGAGAGCAGCGCCACCTCGGCAATTTTGGCAATCGGCACCCGCTGGCTTTCGTCTCTGGTCAAAATGGCGTGTCCGTCACGGAAGACAAAATCGTCCTCGCCAGCCTCGATATGCAGCAGGTGGGCGGCAATATTGGCCATCTTGGGCCGCAGTGCGCGCGCGGCCAGCACCGCGGCACTGAGCGTATAGGAAGCGCCGCGGGAGCCAATAGTACCCGCGGCAAAGGGACCGGAATGTGTATCACCGTATGTGACATAAATATCTTCTGGCGACAGGCCGAGTTCACCGGCGACGACCTGGGCGATCGTCGTCTCATGCCCCTGGCCGTGCGGCGAGTCGCCTTCGGCCACCTGGACTTTGCCGTGCGCGTCGAACTGGACCGTTGCCACACCAAAGCCGGGCTGGCGTTCCATGGGGACCAGCACCTCTGAGGGAACCCCGGAAATTTCCACCCCCATGCTGAAGCCGACACCAAGATAACGTCCGTTTTGCCACGCCTCGGACTGTTCCTGCCGAAAATTGTCGTAATCCAGCGCGGCACACGCCTTGGCAAACGAGCCGGGAAAGTCCCCCGAGTCTACGTGTACGCCAACCGCGGAGACGTGCGGGAAGGTCTTGATGGCGTTTTTGAGGCGAATCTCAACCGGATCGATCTCCAGAGCACGGGCGGCCATTTCAACGGCCCGGTCGAGCGCAAAGCGTCCGGCAAACGAACCAAACGCCCGACTTGGCGTCAGACAGGCTTTATTGGTCACCACACAGGTAAGATCGATATCCACGTTGGGAATATCGTAGCCGTTAATGAGGTACATCGCGCCCAAAAAGGGCATGGCAAAGCCGACATAAATGGCTGTCCGGGCATCGCCGCAGTCGGCCAGAATCCGATCCCGCAGGCCAAGAATGGTGCCATCCTTCTTCACAGCCAGTTCAAGCTCATGAATCTGGTCCCGCCCCTGCCCCACGTTCATCAAACTTTCCTGACGGTTCTCGACCCATTTCACCGGACGGCGGAGTTTCATGGCCAGGTGACAGGCCATGAGTTCTTCCCGATAGAGCGGGGCCTTAGTCCCAAATGCGCCGCCCATGTCTTTGGGCATAATCACCCGCATCTGGCTGTGTGGCAGGTTGAGGTATTCGGCCAGCAGGTGGCGTTTGATGTGCGGGCGCTGCGTGGTCAGCCACAAGGTCAACCCCTCGCCTGGGTTATACGTTGCCAGGCAGCCACGGGTCTCCATGGGCTGGCCGCCGGTACGGTGGCACCGAAAGCGCTCCTTGATAACCAGGTCCGCCTGGGCAAAGGCCGCATCGGCATCGCCGGCAGGAATATGCTGATGGTAGAGTACATTGTCGCCCCAGTCAGGATAGAGCCGCGGCGCGTCAGCCTGGAGGGCGTGCTCAGGGTCGAGCACGATATCGAGCGGGTCATATTCAACGTCGACCAGCTCAATCGCGTCTTCGAGGATGTATTTATCGCGGGCGACCACAACGGCCAGCGGGTCGCCGACGTATTTGACCTCATCAATCGACAGCGGCCAAAAGATCGGCCGGTTGGTCTCGCCGGGCAGGTTCGGCGTGCTCATGTCCGACAGCACCGACCCGAGGTGTTTGACATCTGCGCCAGTGAGCACGGCCCGCACGCCGGGCAGGGCAGCCGCCTGGGCGGTGTCTATGGACGTAATTTTCGCGTGCGCGTGGATGCTGCGCACAAAGCCCATGACGACCATGCGTGGCAGGACGATATCGGGCAGGTATTGCCCGTCCCCGACTAATAAACGGCGATCTTCCTTGCGTTTAATGGATTGTCCGACCCAGGCATTGGCAGTAGCCATGACGCGCTCCCCCTGTTTACACTGGAAACCATTCCTGGCGCTCTTCCGGCGACAGGGCCTCGACCGTGGCGATGGCATGCTTGACCGCTTCGACGATATGGACGTAGCCCGTACAGCGGCAGATAACCCCCGACATGGCAGTGCGGATTTCTTCGTCCGAATGCTTGGGGTCCTGGAGAAATTCGTACAGGGTCATCAGCAAGCCGGGCGTGCAAAACCCGCACTGCAAGCCGTGCTTCTCCCAGAATCCGTCTTGAATGGGATGGAGTGCATCATCTCTCGCCAGGCCCTCAATGGTCAGCACGCTGGCTCCATCTGCCTGAACCGCCAACAGCAGACACGCCTTGACGGCCTTGCCGTTCAGAACCACCGTACACGCCCCGCAGCGCCCTTCGACCGAGCAGCCGACGTGCGTCCCGGTCAGTCCCGCCACCTCGCGAATGAAGTCAACCAGCAAGAGACGCTGGTCAACCGTCTCCTCATAGACTTCGCCGTTAATCGTTATGCCGATGCTCCGTTTCATGCCGACTCTCCTCACCGGGTAAATATGGAGGGTACGTTTACTCTTCTGCTCGGGCGCTGGCCTGACGCACCACCTCTGGCACCGTGACGCGGATAAGCTGACGACGATAGTCTGCCGAGGCTCTGACATCATCCTCGGTTTCCACTTCCTCGGCCGCGGCCTCTCCGGCCTGGGTCAGGAGCGTCGTGTCAATGGTTTTTCCTTGTAACAGACCGGCAGCCTGCTCAGCCCGGCACGGCTTGGGCATCACGCCGCCAACAACGATGCGTGCCTGCTGGCACACTCCGCTCGGGTCTGACGTAATCCGGGCCGCCACGCTGATGATGGCAAAGTCGCCGGCGACCTGGCTGTGCTTTGCGTATGCACCGCCGGAATGAGCGGCCGGGGCCGGAATTTCAATCCGCGTGACCAATTCATCCTCGCCAATATCACTCATCAGCGGACCGGCCAGAAAGTCATCGATCAAGACTGTCCGCGTGCCACCATCCGCCCTGGCCACAACGAGCCGGCCGTCCAGAGCCATAACCGCTGGCGGATAGTCGGCCGAAGGGTCGGCATGAACGAGGCTGCCGGCAATCGTCCCCCGGTTTCGGATTTGCGGGTCGCCGATATTCCGAGCGGCGTCCGCCAGGAGCGCATAGGATTGCAGGATCAGCGGGTGGACGGCCACGTCGGCATGACGGGCGAGGGCGCCAATGTGGAGGCACCCGTCCTCCTCACGAATGTCGTCGAGCGCAGCCACGGAATTCAGATCAATAATGGTCTGCGGCTCGGCCAGCCGCAGCTTCATCAGCGGCATCAGGCTCTGGCCGCCGGCCAGGAGTTTTGCCTGCTCTCCGTATTGATTGAGGAGCGTCAGCACCTCGGCGACATCAGTCGGTGCAAAATAATTCTCGATGGCTTTGGGATACATCCTGTCCCCCCTCTCCCTGCTGCCTAGCAAACCGGAATGGGAAGTCAAGCAAAAACTGCTCTTAGGCCGGTCGACCGTATCCTCCGAGGCGTAAAGGCGAAGATTGTCAAGTTTTCCGGTCTGGACCGACGTTAGTCCGACGACGGGAAGAGTAAACGTGCCAACATCTGCATATCTTTGAGGGCACGTTTACTCTTTGTAGACCCGATAGGAGATCAGTTCGGTGACGCTCTTGACCGGCGTGCCCGCACCCTCGCTGCTAATGGCTTTAACCAAGCCTACCCCCCGGGCGTACCACTCGGTGTAGTGCAGGTGGAATTCAGCAGTCTTGCGCCTTGGGTCGGCGACTTTGCTCGTTGTCCGGGTTTCCACGCGCAGACAGTTGCGGAACGTTCCGGCTGGGACCCGAACCGCTACCGGGTCGATTCGCGCGTGGGCCGAGGCCGTCACATCCTGACCGCCCTCAAGCGGCCAGGCCCTGGTCTGGAGCCCGGCCTCCCAACTTCGCTCTCCGGTATAGGGGCTGGGCAGGATCCGTTCAATTCCTTCACCAAGATTCGTATCCCACACCGCATCAGCCTCGGAATCAAGCCAGGGGTAGCGGAGGAGAAAGCCGTCTTTGCGCATATAGGCGACCGTGCTTTTCGCCTCGGGCGCTCTGTCGGTTAAGGGTTCATACTCCTCGGCAACAATATAGGACACGCCGTCCAGCAGCGGAAAATCATCCCGGATCACGGTTTCCATCATATAGTAGTGATAATCTCCCCCGGAAAATTTTACTTCGTGCGTCCAGGTATTATGCAGGGCGAGCGGGAAAAAACTCGCTCGCTCAGCGGCGGACGGTGCCGTCAGGATGCTCGAAAGCGCGCCAAGAACGAGGCAGGCAACGAGCGGTGTCGCAATACGCAGCATGACACCCGGACTATATGGATCGAAGCGCCGTCAGGCAATCATTTTTTTCACACAGAGCGCCCTCCGGTGTCTTCTATAGAGAACGTAAGAGAAAGGGAGGTTACGCTTTATGTCTACATGTCGCTCATTGCTCACTGTGTGGTTTTCACTGACGTGCTTTCTTGGGATTCTCGCTCCCCTGCCAGTCGGGTTCGGGGTATAACGTCTTCAGACGGAAGAACGCTATAGAAAGCCTCTCTCCGGCATTGGGATGACACCTGTGGCAGAACAATCCAGTAACACGGCGAGCGCATTTGGGGAGATCGTCGATCTCCATCAGCGCTCCGTCTATCGCTATCTCATCCGCTGTACGGGTAATAGCGACGACGCGCAGGAGTTATTTCAGGAGACCTTCCTCCGAGCTTACCGTGCCTACGGCGACCTGCCAACTGATGCGAACCACCGGGCCTGGCTCTTTCGGATTGCAACAAATCTCGTAAAAAATTATATCCGTGGCCGTCAGCGTTATAGAAAAGTATTTGTCGCGGACGGCCCCCTACCTTTCTCAAAAGTTCATCCGACAACGCCGGAACAGACGTTTCACTCGCAGGAGACAGCCCAACTCCTCCTGAACGCGATTGGAGCCTTACCCTTCCGACAGCGTACAGCATTGATACAGCGGCAGCTTGAAGGGCTCGCCTACCGGGAGATTGCCGAAAACCTGGACTGCTCCGAAGACAGCGCCCGGGCGCATGTGTATCAAGCCCTGAAGAAGCTGCGCACCTGCTGGAAACAGATCGTGACAGGAGAAGCGAGGAGGTGCCATGCCAGCCAAAAAGCGTAACACGCTCGCGTGTGGATTTGCCGAAGACGATATTATCGCCGAAGCGCTGGGAGAAAATTCACCGCTTGTCCGGCAGAAAGTCCAGTGTCATCTGACCGCCTGTCCGGACTGCGCTCAGCGCCTGGAACAGTACAAGCAGGTCCGCTTCCAGCTACGCTCTTTGCCCGCCCCGGCGATTGGACTCGCCGCAGCTCGGCGCGCACTCGATAGACGGTTGACCCATTTGACTGCGGACACTCGTCCGCGCCTCGTCCTGAGCATCTGGGATTCGCCTATCGGACCACTGCGGATTGGCACAACGGATAAGGGGGTGGCGCTGGTTGAGTTCGTTTCTCCCGACCACCCCAGCAATAGTGCAAAGGGGCTCGGAGAAAAATTTACGGTTGAGCACTCTCAGGGTCATGGGGGCGCTACCGCGGCGCTGACCCGGAAACTTGAAGCGTATTTGGGCGGCTCGCGCCAAGCGCTTGAGTGGGTGATTGATGATGCCCTGATGCGGAGCGATTTTCAGCGTCAGGTCCTCCGGGCGGCGAGTGAGATTCCCTATGGCAGCCTGACAACGTATGGAGGGCTGGCCGAGAGAATCGGTCGGCCCACAGCCGTCCGGGCTGTGGCGCAGGCCCTGCGTTACAATCCGCTGCCGATTCGGATTCCCTGTCACCGCATTGTTGGCAGTAATGGCAGTCTGACGGGTTATGCCGGTAATAAAATCGCACTCAAGCGGGATATTCTTGCGGTTGAAGGCATACCGACGGTTCCATCACGCTCAGGTTTTGCCATTGCCCAGGACCGGCTCTATGTGGGTCGGCAAGTGGAGCATATATTCTGCCGACCGCACTGCGAGGATGCCAAGGGAATTCGAGCGGGGAATCGGATATTCATTGCCTCGCGTACCCGAGCGGAAGCAATTGGCTATGTGCCCTGTGGTGTCTGCCGCCCGGACCTTCAGCCGCTACATTCAGAGACGGAGCCCAGTTTGTTTTGATCTGTTCCGCTTTTTGAGTTGGCGTCACTCCCAGGCTTGTCGAGAGGCCCGCTTTTCTGTACAGCCTCAGATATGAACGCCTTGCGTCTCGTCCCCGCGGTGCTGCTGGCTGTGTGCATGGGGACAGCCTGTGAACGCCCGGACGGGTCCGCCGACCCAGCGGTTCCATCCGACCTGCGGCAGACTCTGGAGCAACTCGCTGACGGGCTGGAAGCCTTCGACCCGGAGCAGGTGCTGGCCGTCTATGCGGATGATTTCATCAGCGGTACCGGACGCTCAAAGCGCGGGGTGGGCGAGGTGCTGACACGGCTGCGGGAAAACAAGGTGTCACTGAGCGTTGAGAAGATCGAGGTCACGGAGGCGGACGACACGCGCGCAGCAATCACGACCTCTATGCGCCTGCGCTATACCGACCGTTTCCGCAATATCGGAGCCGGCGAGGTGGTCATTACCGATATTCTGTCCCATCTCTTACGGAAGGACGCAGGGCAGTGGCATATCTATACCGACAAGCGCCTGGCCACCTACCGGGAGGGGCGGTTCGGCGCGTCTTCACCGAATGTGACGATTGAGGTGCCGGAGCGGCTGCCGACCGGCCTGGACTATCCGGTGTCCGTCGTCGTGCAACAGCAACCTCAGACCCGGTACCGCGTGGCCATTGGCAACTATCCCGAAGACCCTGGCGTGCTCCCTCCGCCGGATGTCGAGACCTCGCTGCCCGAGGGCGGGCGATTGGAGGCGAATCTCCTCCCGAACCCCCAGGGTGTGAGTGAGATGGTCCGGGTCACCGTTATTGCCGCAGACGTTCAGGGTGACTGGCGGGGCGCAACAACCGTGTCCAAGCTGGTGCCCGGCGTCCAGCGGACCGAGCGCCACAAACGGCAGGACGCGCCACCCCTGCCACCCGAACAGCAGGATGTATAAGCACGAGATTCACAACCCGTAATCGAAAGCATACCCATGTCTATTGCAAAAAATAAAGCTATTGTCCGTCGCTATTTTGAAGACTGTCTCAATCAGGGCAAAATGGAGACCATTGATGAACTCATTTCCCCGACCTATGTCAGTCACTATCCGGCCGGCTATGATCTTGGCGGCGGGCCGGACGATGTCAAGCAGATCGTCTCTTCGGTACGCAGGGGCTTTCCGAACGTCCATTTCACGATAGAGGATTTTGTCTCGCAAGGAGAAAAAGTGGTCGCCCGCTGGACCTTCCACGGCACCCACGACGGCAATTTCATGGGGGTTGCGCCAACGGGCAGGGAAGTCGTGGTCGCGGGGGTGGCGGTGTATCGTCTGGCGGACGAGAAGATTGAAGAAGTCTGGCTGTCGTGGGACGTGTTCGGGCTGTTCAAGCAGCTTGGGGTGCTTGCCTCGTAAGAGACGTGTGATGCGAAAAGGAACCCACCCCGGCCTTCGGCCACCCCTCCCAGGAGGGGAGCGGCACACGTCCCCTCCTGGGAGGGGTGCCGTGTCAGCGGCGGGGTGGGTTATCCCCGACCCGTCAGCCCCACACGTCTGGCGAGTGCTGGTTCCTGGGAATGTGCATCACCCGTAAGAGAGGGGTGCCCTGTTTTCCATGCCAGACCGTCCGCCGCGCTTTTTTACCCATGTCTATCGTTTGGTCGCACAGGTGCCGCGCGGAAAAGTGGTGACCTATGGGCAGGTGGCAGCCCTGCTTGGCGCACCTCGGGCCGCGCGGGCGGTCGGCACGGCCCTCCGCCACCTGCCGCTCTCTTTGACGAAAAAAGTCCCGTGGCAGCGGGTGATTAACGCCTCGGGCGGCATCAGTCTACGGGGTGATGTTGTGCGCGCCGAGGAACAACGCTGGCTGCTGGAGGAAGAGGGGGTAGCGTTCAACCGCAACGGCAAGATCAATCTGGAAAAGTATCGCTGGCAGGGCCCCAAGAACTGGAAAGCACCTGCCTGGGACGCCCGGCCGTAGGAGAGGACGCAGACCAGGAGTCCTCAACCCCGCGCCCGGACTTTGGGCCTGACTTGTGGGCCTGCGGGGCTGCCGGTGGCAGCCCCGCAAAAACCTTCCTGTGAAGACGGATCAACTCAGTCGCTTGACGCGTTTTTTCTCTTTTGATCCGCACGATACATTGCAATGGCTGCCACCACAATAAAGCCCACGATCGCAATGGCCTCCAGCGGTATGCCGAACATCCTGGTATCCTCCTCCGAACGCCTCGCACTGCCAGCTCCTCTCATGGCTCGACCGGCATGCGTCCAGGTAAGTGACACCTCCACACGGTGAGATGTCAGAAACCGGTCAACGATGGAGGATAGATGCTTAGTAAGACGAGGAAGAGGATAAGCGTGAATCGCCCACAGTTGGCCCGCTCACTCTCCTCTCGTGCCGGGACGATGTCAAGAGACACCCCGGCTGATGTGTCCGTACTCAGGAGCTACGGGGCGCACGGCCGTGCGCCCCTGAACGACTTACGCAAACTTTGCGATATGGGGTTGGTACTGATCCAGGAGCGGCAGCAGGGTATCGGCATCGGCCGAGGGGAGAAACAGCACGGCCCGCTCAACACCCAGCTCTTGATGGCTGGCCAAGGCTTCTTCCTTATCGGAAGAGCCAAAGACCGAGACCGGCACGTCCTCGGGCGAGCGACCGGCCTGCTCGGCCAGGGCGTGCAGCTCTTTTATTGACTCGGGCAGCGTCGAGGTGTCAAAGCCGACCGGAATCCAGCCGTCACAGTAGTTGACGACCCGCTTCAAGCCGCCGTTGAAGGTTCCCATCAGAATCGGCGGGTGCGGCTTCTGAACCGGCTTTGGGTAAGCCCAAATCTTATCGAAGTCCACGAACTCGCCGTGATACTCGGCCTCTTCATTGGCCCAGATTTCTTTCATGGCCTCGATCCGCTCGCGGCAGACCTTCCAGCGCCGATTGAACGGCGTGCCGTGGTTTTCCATTTCCTCGGCGTTCCAGCCGCCGCCGATGCCGAACAGCAAGCGCCCGTTGGAGAGTTGGTCCACGGAGGCCACCTCGTTGGCCATGGTAATCGGGTCACGCTCGATCACCAGGCAGATGCCGCTGCCGATTTTGATCGTACTGGTCACCGCCGCGGCTGCCGTCAAGGCGACAAACAAATCATGGGTGTGCCAGTATTCCTTGGGCAGCTCTCCACCACCCGGCCACGGGCTCTTGCGGCTGGCCGGAATATGAGTGTGTTCGGGAAACCAGATGGACTCGAAGCCCCGGTCCTCACATTCCTTGGCCAGCGTGTCGGGCCGCATGGCATAATCCGTTGCAAACATCGTAATACCAATTTTCACTGCGTCCTCCTTAGGGTGAAGATATGAGCCCTTTTCATGACAGCTTGCGCGCTCCGGGTCAATGAGGGAGCGGAATCGGGGGCTCAGGCCTGAAAGAGTAAACGTGCCCAGCTTTGCAGATTTGTTGGAGGGCGCGTTTACTCTTTTCCGTAAAACATCCGTTCCGCTTCTTCCTGTAATTCGGCTCGAAAGTCCGGATGGGCCACGCCGGTCAGGGCCTGGGCGCGTTGGCGGAGACTTTTGCCGCGCAGCGTGGCGATCCCGTATTCCGTCACCAGATAGTCCACAAAAGCCCGCGGGGTCGTGACCACCGTTCCGGGGGCCAGGGTGGGTACGATGCGGGAAATCCGTGCGCCGTCGAGGAACGAACTCGACGGCACCGCAATAATGGATTTTCCACCGGCCAGACAGGCCGCAATGGAGAACGCCGTCTGGC
Organism: uncultured Binatia bacterium (SeqCode); assembly: GCA_965203745.1. GTDB lineage: Bacteria > Desulfobacterota > Binatia > Bin18 > Bin18 > Bin18. Next base: position 1,508,928 of record CBDBDK010000004.1, on the reverse strand, counting down.
CGCCCGTACCGGTGAACATCTGCCAGCCGATGGATTCGGACGCGACCTGTCCGGTGAGATCAACGCTCAAGGCGTTATTGATGGCCGTAAAGCGCGGGTCTTTGCTCAGCAGCCGAACATCGTCCGTATAGTTGAAATCGTACAGCTCAAAGACCGGGTTCTGGTCAATAAAATCCAGTTCTTCGGCGCTCAACTGGGGATGGAAAGCCGTACCCACGACTTTGCCCGGATGAATGGCCTTGTTTGTTCCGGTCATGATCCCTTCCCGCACCAGGGCCACCACCCCCGGCGGAATAATCTCGGTCTGCATCCCGAGGTCACGCCGGCCGTACACATAGCCGAGCAGCGGGCTGGTCATATCCCCCGCTCCAATCTGAATCGTGTCTCCGTCTTCCAGCAAATCGTTGGCGATCTGCATACAGATGGTGTCGATCATATCCTGCTTTTCCTGAGTAAAGATCTCAGGCGTGACCAGCGTGGCCGGCGGACTCTGACGTTCGACCAGGCAGTCAATTTCCGAGACATGAATCGTGTTCGTCCCGCCGGTTCGGATGAAGCTCGGATCAACCTCGGCAATGACTCGCGCGGCCTGCTGGGTCATCAGCGGCGACATGCCCACACTCGTGCCAAAACTACAGTTGCCGTGTCGGTCGGGCGGCGACACCGCCACCAGATACACGTCCAGGTCGTCAATACCGTAGGGGAGGGCCTCCGCCCGAAAATAGGAGACCGGCACGTAGTCGAGCTTGCCCTGGTGGAGCAGGGGTCGTTCGCGCCGGCTCAGATACCACGACTCGAAATGAAAGTATTCATCGAGGCTGGGCATGTTCCAGTCAAACAGGGACACCAGCGTATTGAGGCGCAGACCCCGCAGGCGTTCCCGGTTTTCGACCAGCGCTCGACACAGCGTAAACGGCGTTCCAGTCAGACCGGCGGTAAAAACGTGGTCGGTCGGCGCGATCCGGTCGAGCGCGGCGTCCGCGCTCACCAGTTTATCGCTCCACTGCGCTTGCCAGGTCATGGCGGAGCCTCCTTGTCTCTCGGTCTCACGGCCTACGGAATCAGCACGAGTTTCCCAACCGACTGGCGCGACTCCATATGGCGATGGGCCTCGGCCGCTTCCGCCAGGGGAAAGGACTTGCCGATCAGCAGTTTGAGCTTGCCCTCAGCCATGAGTTGGAGAGATTGCCGAATGCCTTTCTGATGGACCTCCGGCATGGCCGAGACCGTATAGAGAATAAAGCCGCTGACCTTGATGGATTTCTGGAACAGCCCAAACAGATTGAGCGGGTCGGGCACACCGCCGGACCGACCGTAGAGGATCAGATGGCCGAACGGCGCCAGACAGCTCAGGCCCTTCTCCAGGGTAGGCTTGCCCACCGCATCGAGAATCAGGTCCACGCCTCTGCCGTCGGTCAGTTTCAGTGTCTCCTCCGCGAAGTCCTGGGTAGCATAATTAATGACTTCATCCGCGCCGTACTCTTTGGCCAGGGCCGCTTTCCCATCGGTCGAGACCGTGCCGATCACCCGCGCACCGGCCGCTTTGGCAATCTGCACCGCGGCCAGACCAACGCCGCCGGCAGCAGAATGGACGATGACGGACTGGTCGGCGGTCAGATTGTGGGAGGTAAAGAGCATGTGGTAGGCGGTCAGCACCTGAATCGGAAAGGCCGCACCCTGCTCAAAACTGACCGAGTCGGGCAGGGCCATGACCTGGCCGGCTGACGCGAGCGAGTACTCGGCATACGTCTTCATGCCGATCGAAGTCACCCGGTCGCCCGGTTTGATCCCTTCGACGCCGTCGCCAACCGCCTCAACCACTCCGGCGGCTTCAAGCCCTGGGATGTCCGGCAGCTTGGGCTGCATGGCATACTGGCCCTGGCGGAAGAGGGTGTCCGCGAAGTTGATACCGATGGCATGATTCTTGATCAACACCTTACCCCGCCGCACCGCCGGGTCGGGCGCATCCCCGAGTTGTAAGACCTCCGGACCACCGAGTTGGTCGAAAACAACGGCTTTCATATTTCTCTCCTTCTCACGCAGTATCGGCAGTCGTTGTACCCCTCACCCGACCTTTCGACAAGCTCAGGCTGGGGGTGAGGGCAAGACCGCCGGGCAATCGTATTTGCGGCATACGTGAGAAAACGTATCACGCCTGTGCGCTTGGACGTTGCCGGATGGCCGCGTGCCAGCGCTGCACGTGCTCCCAGGCCGGATCGAGTTGAAAGTTCGACATGGCAGCAAACTCAACGGCGACAAACAGCGAGATGTCGGCCACCGAATAGGCACCGGCCAGCCATTCGTAGTCTTGCAGATGCGTATTGAAGAGGGAGAGCCGTTCGCTGAGCACCTGACCGGCTTCCTCGACCACTTTCGGGCTTTGTTCGACCCGCTCGGCAAAATACGGGCTGGTATGCAAGAAGCGGCGGGTCCCTTGGAGCAGGACGCCAAACTCCGCCCGGCGCTCCCACACTCGCACCTGGGCGCGTTCAAACGGCGTTGTGCCAAACAGCGGCGGGTCGGGATACAGTTCTTCCAGATACTCGATAATGACCAGCGATTCCGGGATGACCGAGCCGTCGTCGAGTTCAAGCAGCGGGACTGCCCCAAAGGGATTTTTGTGGAGATAGGCCGACGTTCTCTGCTCTCCGCTCAACAAGTCGAGTGGTTTGAGGGTGAGTGTGATCCCTTTTTCCGCCAGATACATCCGTACCCGGCGGCAGTTGGGCGACTGTGGAAAATCGTAGAGGTGCATAGCGGGGTACTCCTTTCGTATTGGACAGGAGCCCAACATACGGGAAGAGGCTTGGCCGCGTCTATGCGTGAGGGAAGAGAAGCACTGCTCACAGCACGGGTCTTGCCTGTCGGCCCGATCAGTGGCGGGCTGCGCAGGGCACCCTTACGGGTCGGGCAGGAAGTGGGCGATCGAGTTGGCGTAGTAGCGCAGCAGGTCGTGCTCGGCCTCGCGCGCACGGTACAGCCCGTCCGCTTCCTCCACCACGTGCCGCAGGACCAGCATCCGCAACCCCACCGTGGTCGCATAGTCGTGGTCGGCCCGCGGGATATGGACATAGGCCCCGCGCCGTGCGAGGGCGGTAATCAGGGCCTGGGCGTGTGCCTTGATTTCAAGGGCGCTCAGGGCGGTGTGGGGATGGCGGACAAACACGGTCGCGATGAGCGGGACCGGCAAGACCGGAATGGCCGCGGCAATCGCGTCGAACACTTCGCGGCCCAGCCGTTCTATGGCCTCAAACCGCATCGCTGTGTCCAAACGGCGAAAATCGGTCTGGGTGCGCGCGGTATAGGCGCGCATGGAAATCGGCGTGCCAAAGTTGACACAGGCATACCCGAAGCGATACCAGCGCCACGCCAGCAGCAGTTTCACCTGGTGGCCGAGAAACCGGAGAAAGGTGACGACCGTGTACGTCCGGCTGCGGGGCAGGGCCTGCGGGTCGAGGTCGCGCACCAGGGTGCGATCTTCCAGCACCCGGTCGTAATTGATCCCCACCGGGATGAACACGAGGTCGCGCTCCCCCTGGGGGTCGAACGCCGAGACCATGTAGCTGAGGAGGCCGAGCCGGGGCGTACGCAGAGTCCCGTCGCGGGTCAGGCGGCCCTCGGGGTAGAACGCCTGCACGACCCCACCGGCGGTCGCCATCTGCACGTAGCGCGCCAGCACGCGGCGGTAGAGCGGATTATCGGAGTCCCGTCGCACGAAGAACCCGCCGAGCGCTTTAATCAAGGACTGCAGGGGCCAGGTCCGCGCCCATTCGCCCACCGCATAGCTTAAGGCGGCACGATTCGCGGCCATATAGGCGACGATGATGTAGTCCGCATTGCTGCGGTGATTCATCACAAACACGACGCTCGCGTTGGGCTCGATGCGGGCCAGCGCTGCGTCGTCGGCATAGCCGAGGCGGACGCGATAGAGCACTTGCAGCAGGCGCCGGGCGAGGTAATAGCCCAGGCGGAAATAGACGTAGACGTTGAACGACGGGACAATCTCCCGCGCATAGCGCGTGACCTCGCCAATCAGGACTTCGCGCGGTCGCTCGGACTGCTGCACCGCGGTCTCGACCGCCTCCATGACCTCGGGGTCGTCCGTCAGTCGATCGATCAGTACCTGGCGTTTGGTCCGTTGGAACAGCGGGATTTGCAGGGAGAGACGGGTATTGAGCTCGTCGATCACCCGACTGGCCCGCCGGCGGAACAGCCAGCGGGTGCTTGGCAGAATCAGGCGGTCGAGCACCGCCCACAGGACCAGGGTACCGGCCACCGCCACGACCCAGGTTGGCAGGGAGATCGTCTCTGTCATGTTCGCGTCAGGCAGGCCGTCGTCACTGCCATCAGAGGTTCCGCCTGCATGTGTCTCTCAGATTCCCCCGGCTGGAGGGTCGGCAGCGTCTCTCAGGATCAGGACCAAGCCTTAGCACAGGTGTGGGATCCGCTGCTACGCACATACGGTCTCGGTACTGGTGCAATTTGAGGATTTCCGACCAATAAAATCAACGCTTTACAGAGCAAAGCGAGCCACTACCCAAGTAGCCAATTCTCATGCTGATAATCTTTTGGTAGAGATTCTTTGGACACCCACCAGTTCCAGTGGTCGTGGTGCATCTTCACCCTCAACCTCAAGCCAGAGGGCGATTGCCTCCTGCATCCGTTCGAGCAACTGGTCAATGGACGGGCCTTGGGTATGACAGCCGGGAAGGGCGGGAACACTTCCCACGTCATAGCCGTCTTCGTCCTTCTCGATAACGATGGTGTATTCGGTACTCATTTAGTGCTCCCCTGATTCGGCACGGATACCGTTTCGCGGTCTTGGCGTGGTGTCCTGCAGCAAGGATCCTCTTCAGAAAATACGCGCTGCACCTTAACCGGCGAATACCCGGCTTTCTTTACGTTTGACCCGCCCAGTCCGGGCTATATCGATCCTGGCTGGAGACATTGCGCTTGGGGTCGGTCCCGCGCGCCATCTCCACGCACTCGGTCTGCTCCTGGACTCGCTCTACAAGCGACTTCAGCTCCTCGACATCGCGTGATATCTGTCGGAGGTGTGAGGTGGTAGTGAGTTCGCCTATCGTCCACATCAGGACACCAATCATCAGGCAAATCCAATACAGCATGGCCGCGCCGTCGGTATTGAGCGCATTCTTGATTTCTTCAGTATTCATAGGTGCTGTGGCTCCTTGCTCGTAGCGTTCCTCTGCCTTGTAGCAGAATCCATATATGTGACCAGAGTATTTCCATATTCCTTGCCGCCCTTCAGCCGTCTTCACCAGGCGGATGACGAAGACACAGAGGATGTATGCGACCGACCGCTTGTGTACTTTTTATCGCGCTTCTCCTGTTGTCCGACGCGCTCAGCGCAGCCGCGCAGAGTGTCCCCATACGGCTGACCGGTGTGTTAATTCGCCCGGACGATGAGGTCGGCGAGCTGTACCCGTACTTTGAAATCAGTCTGGCCGGCGAAGTATGGAAAATGCGTATCCGGGATGTTGAGGTGTGGATGGTAGGCAACTATGCGCCGACGGTGCTCCGCCATTTTGGGCGCTTTCTCGTCTTTACCGGACCGGCCTCCATCATGAAATATATCCAAAGCGACGCGGCCGAAGGGCTGCCGCTGCACTTTGAAGGACGGCTGTATTATACAAAGCGTACCTTTCTGATCAGCGCGGTGAACCCCGCTCAGATTGAGGGGTTGCCGGATTATCCTCAGCAGGAAAGGTGTCCTGGCGTCTGTCCGCAGTCGCCCGAATCGCCCGTCCGGCAATGGTGAATACCAGTCACAGGAAGTTTCAGCAGACCGTATCCCCCCATATCCCGCTTCCCCGCGTTCGTGTTAAGAACACCGTCCATGCCGCTGCCATACTACGAAGTCCGGACCGGACAGGGACCGTACGCGCTGATGCTGCACGGCTTTCTCTCCAGCCGGGCGCAGTGGCTGCCCAACCTGGAGGCGCTGTCTACGGTGTGCCGCCCGGTGGTGGTTGAGCTGTTCGGCCACGGCCGGTCGCCTGCCCCCGACGATCCCCATGAGTACGCTCCGGAGCGCTACGTCGAGGCGTTTGAACGCATCCGGAAAGCGCTCGGCGTGGCAGACTGGTTTGTCATTGGTCAGTCGCTTGGAGCCGGCCTGACCCTCCGTTATGTCCTGGCCCATCCAAACCGGGTCCTGGCTCACCTGGTGACCAATTCCTCGACCGCGTTCAGCAGTATGGACTGGGTACAAGAGATACGGCCGGGAACCGACAAATTGATTGCGCTGGCGAGGCGTGATGGGGCGGCTGCGCTCGAAAGAATCGCCGTCCACCCGAAGAATGCGCGCCGTCTGGCCCCGGAATTCAAACAGGCGCTGTGTACGGACGCGACGCGCCACGATCCCATCGGCGCCGCCTATACGGCGCGCTATACCTCGCTCGCCGACCCCATTGATCCGGCATTGATGAAAACCAATCGGGTACCGACCCTGCTGGTATGCGGCACGCAAGAAGAGCGCTTTGTGCCACGCCGCCGTTTTGCCGAGCAGACCTTACCCCATTTGGAAGTTGTTGAGGCCGACGCCGGGCATGCGGTCAACCTTGAAGCGCCCGAGGCCTTCAACCGCGCGGCCGTCTCGTTCTTGCAGCGCTTTCTATAAAAAAGGGCGACCCGCAGGCCGCCCCGTTTCAGCGAAATCCCCGCGCGACTAGGCCTGTGCGCCGTTGATATAGTCTTCCAGCACCCGGTTACCGAAGCGCACCAGGAGTTCCTGGTCCTGGAGGATGAATTCCTTTTTCGCGCCCGAGGCCAGCACTTCCTGGGTCTGCTCCAGCGTGCTGGCATCTTCGGTGAGGATGTCGCGGAAGATGACCTTGCTGTATTCCTGGCTGAAACGCTGGGCCGCGGTGTGCGCTTTTGGGAAATACGATCGCACTTCCCAGAGGGACCGGTCGGCCGCCAACGGCCAGAAATTATACGTAAAATACGTGCCGTGGCCCACATCAACAAAAAAGTTGGGGAAAAAGATGTTGAGGTCAAGCGACCAGCGCGGGTCGCGGGTGGGGTTCACCCCCGGCGGCAGGGATTCGCGCGTGAACTCGTTGGGAATAATGAGGGCTCCAGCCTTATACGCCAGGGCCTCGACCGGGCTGGGCTTGTGTTCGGGATTACCGAAGGCGGAGAGCTGGCAGTGGCGTTCGAAGAGCCGGAAGTCCAGCGCATGGCCAAAGGGATTATCCCGGCTGGTAAAGGAGTCGGGCAGGCTGCGGGTATGCAGAAAGGCCACATGGTAGGCTTCCTGAAAGGCATCCTTAATCAGTTTCCAGTTGCATTTGATCTCCGTTTGCCAGGAAAAACACTGGCTGGACGTCTCGGCAAAGGGATAGCCGCTCAGCCGTTCGGCAAATTCGCCCAGGTATTCCTGGAGGGTTTCGCTTGGGTTGGGATCAACATTGACGAAAATAAACCCCTCCCAGGTGTCGACCGCTACCGGCGTCAGCCCTAATTGTTCTTTCTTGAGATCGAAAAAGCTCTCTTCGTCCGGCACGAATTTGAGCGTCCCGTCGAGCCCATAACTCCAGCCGTGAAACTTGCAGGTAAAGTTCTGACAAGAGCCGCCGCTGTTCCACACCACCTTGTTGCCGCGGTGGGCGCACATATTATGGAAGGCGCGGACCTGGCCCTTTTTGTCACGGGTCACGATCAGAGAGGTGCGACACATGGGCAGGTCTTTGACAAAATAATCGCCGGGGTTCGGAATCTGCTCAATCCGACCGACGTTCAGCCAGACTTTCCGAAAGACGCGCTCCTGTTCGAGCTTGAAATACTCCTCGGAGATATACGGCTCAATCGGAATGGGGCCGGTGTCAAAGTTGTACTTCTCGTGCCAGGTCCGGGCCGCTCCGTTTGTCAGCGGCGCGTCGAGTGCAGCAGTGGCCATGCAGGTTCCCTCCTTTGCTTTCCTGTAAACGCCACTCTGTTTAGCATTTTCTGGGCGTTCCCTACTAGAGGCCGGGTTGTATAACCCCTAGACTCAAGCATGCGCATAGACCAGCAGCGCCGAAAGCGTGCTTCCATGTCTGATCCGATCTCTCGCCAACCGGTTCCGTCTGCTGAGGCGGACCGTAGCTATCGACCCGGCTGGCTACGAGTCGCCTGGTTTCTGGGCCGTCCGCCGGCCCTCACCCGCCGGCAGTGGCGTGTGCTGGGTCTGGTGGCGGCAGCCTCTTTTTTTGAGATGTACGATCTGTACCTGTTCACCCTGTCGCTCAAACAGATACAGGCCGGACTGGGGATTGCCGAAGACCAGCTCGGCTATCTGGGCTCCATTGTCCGTTTTGGAGCGCTGCCGGCCTTTGGCGTCGCCTTGGTCGCCGACCGCATCGGCCGACGGCGAGTGCTGCTGTTCACGATTCTGGCCTATACCCTGTTCACGGGTGCCACCGCTTTTTCACCCAACGCCGCCATCTTTGTGGTGTGCCAGTTTTTCGCCCGGACCTTTGCCGTGGCCGAGTCACTGCTGGCGGTCGTCGTCATTGCCGAGGAATTTGACCCTGAGGTCCGTGGGTGGGGAATTGGCGCATTAGCCGCCATCCAGTCTACGGGTGCGGGGCTGGCCGCGCTACTCTTTGCCCTGGTCGGACATATGGAAAATGGCTGGCGGGGTCTGTATCTGGTGGGGCTGGGTCCCTTGCTGCTGCTCGCCTACTGGCGCCGGGCGCTGCCCGAAACGGCCCGGTTTGAAGCTCATCGCCGGCAGCGCGCGGACACCATGCTTCAGCCCCTGGTGAATCTCGTGCGCATGTATCCGGGCCGCCTGTTGGCCGTGACCACAGTGTTGTTTGTGGTTGCCGTGGCCGAGTCGGCGGCCAATTTTTTCGGCCCCAAATATCTCCAGGACGTCCATGGCTGGACACCGGGCGGCGTGGGCCTGATGACGTTTGGGGCCGGGGCGTTTGCGATTGTGGGCAATACGTTCGCCGGCTGGCTGAGCGACCGCATCGGGCGCAAGAAAGTAACAATGGGCTTTCTGATTGGACAGGTGACCTTCACCCTTGCCTACTATAACGTGCCAGCCCTGTTCGTCATTCCCAGTTGGGTATTGATGATTTTCACCCTGCTCGGCGTCAATGTCGTCCTGGCCGCGTACGGCTCCGAACTCTTCCCGACCTCCTACCGCTCAACCGCCGCCGGAGTCCGCATCATTATTGCAACGGTGGGGGGAAGCCTCGGACTGATACTCGAATCGGTCTTGTACGGCGTGTATCAGTCGCACTGGCCCGCGATTTCAACCCTGGTCCTGATTATGCTCTTCACCCCGGTGCTGGTCGCGCTGGTCTTTCCCGAGACCAGCGGCCGCACGCTCGAAGACATTGCCCCGGAACGGTGAGCGGTTCGAACTGACCGATTTATTGCTTTGTGTCTGAAACCTGTGGGAAGAGGGCGTCCGCCCGCTCTTTGACCTGTTTGGCCAGGTCGCGCCGCCCTTTGAGCAGGTAGTGCCGAATGGCCTGCTCAAAGGCCTGCTGGGCCGCCTGTTTCTGGCCCTGGTGAAAATAAGCTTCCCCCAGACCGGTATAAGCTCCCGCTCTGTCCGGATTGGCATCCAGCACCGCCTTCAGTGCCGTCACGGCCTCGGCGTACTGCTTTTGGGCAAGATAACCCCGCCCCAGTGCCAGTTGGGTGTCAATATTGTGCGGGTCGGCCTCGGCCGAGGCAATATAGGCCTGCAGAGCCTCGTCGAGGCGGCCCTCTGCTTCGTGGACCCGTCCGAGCTCAAGCTGAGCCACGCTTGAGCGTGGGTCAACCCGCACCGCGGCTTGCAGCTCGCTCCGGGCCGCGCTCAGCCGGCCCTGTTGCCGGGCAATGGTCCCGCGACTGATATGGTAGGTTGTCAGCGCTCGTTTCGCGCCCGGATGGTTGGCATCGATATTCAGAGCCTGGCGGAACCTTTGCGCCGCAAACTCCGTATTGCCGAGTTCGTTGGCCAAGGCCCCGATGCGATAATAGGCTTCGGCGTTATTGGGGTCCTCTTCGATGGCGTCTTTGTACTCTTCTATAGCCGGGGCAAACAAGGTCCGGCTTTCAAACTCTCTTGCCGAGGCCATAAAATCTTTTTTCTCCGTAGCGCAGGCGACCAGAAGCAGGCCACTCAGTCCGCATAGGACCAAGCAGGGCATTACATACCAGTGCTTCAAAGAGTAAACCTGTCCTCCAACCATACGAAAAAGCTGGGCACGTTTACTCCTCATATCAGATCGTTCCGCCCTCATTCTGAGTCATCCTAGGCGTTCAAGTCGGCGGAGGCAATCAAGGGTGCGCTCGGCCCTGCTTGCCAGCAGCGGCAGCCGAATGTATCGGTTTGGGTCACGTATGGTTCATACTGCTGTGATCTCAACCGGAGGGGTGGCTGCCCCGTCTCCACTGACACGTTTTGGCGGGCTCTCGCTGCTAAAACGGGCGCTGCTGACCGCCCAGCGAGCGGGCGCACGGGTCTGCTATATATTGGCTCACCATGAAGAAACGGCAGCCCTGCAACGCTCGCTGGAAAATGACCCGCGGCTCACCGCAGACATGGTGTGGGTCGCACCGCACGGTCCGCTGCCGACAGATCTGCCTTCCAACGTAGGGCGCTGTCTGGTTTTCTCGTGCGATACGCTTTTCCGCCCGGTCCTGATTCAGGATGTAGAGAAAGAATACGAGGACGGTTGGCAGGTACACGGTGGCTCCAATCATGCAGCCCTGGCGGTTGTCCCTGTTTCGCAGCTCGCTTCGCTGCTGGCGGCCTGGGCCCAGGAGGGCAACCTGTCGCAAGAGTACATCGAGCAGCTTCCGGTGCGGTCTCCCGGTCAGCACTTCTTGTATCGTCTGACCCAACAGGACGACCGTGGTGCGGTTGAGAAAGCCTTTCTGCTCACCTTGGAAAATCCGCGCGACGGTCTGGTTGATACCTATCTCAACCGCAGGTACTCACGGCTGCTCACCCGCCTTTTCCTTCGCACCCCGCTGACGCCCAATCAGATTACCATTCTCTCATTTCTGACCGGACTGCTGGGCGCGAGTTGTTTCCTGCTTGGCAGTTATGGGGGGTCGGTGCTTGGGGCGCTCTTGCTTCAGTTCTCGACCGTTCTTGACTGCGTGGACGGTGAGGTGGCGCGAGTCAAAATGCTGGAATCGCCGCTGGGAGAGTGGCTCGACATCACCCTGGATACGGTGGTCCATATTGCCATCTTTCTCGGGGTTGGGGTGGCGGTCTGGAAACAGGATGGGCTGGCCGCGGCTCCGCTGCTCGGTGGCCTGCTGGCCGCCGCGGCGTTCATTTCCTTCCCACTGGTGACCCGAGCCGAGAAAACCGAAGATGCCGGCCGGGCACGGGGCGGCTGGGAAGACATCTGGATTGAAAAAATGGTCGCCGGGCTGACCAGCCGCGACTATTCTCTGCTCGTGCTGCTGAGTGCCCTTGTCGGCAAACTGGCCTGGTTCCTGTGGGCCGCGGCTATTGGTGCCCAGGTGTTCTGGGTCATGCTGCTCGGCCTGCTCTGGAAGGCCGGCCGCTTACGGCGTTCATCCTAAGGAAGACTGCTTGTAGCGAGACCGGCCTCAGGCGACCGATATACCAGCCAGGGCTCAGGCAATCGTACCGGCCTCGCGCAACTCGGCCAGGGTGTCCGTGGACAGGCCCAGTTCGGCCAGGATCGCGTCGGTCTGCTCGCCCAGCAGCGGGGCGGGCTGACGCAGGAGTTCCGCGGGCGTGCCCTCGAACCGCGCGGCCGGCCTGGCCTGGCGCATATGGCCGGCGTGCGGATGATCGGATTCAACAATCAGCTTGTTGGCCGCAACCTGCGGGTCGGTCAATACATCGGCCTTGCGATTGACCGGAGCGCACGGCACCTGCTCGGCATCGAGGCGTTCCAACCACTCGGCCGAGTTTTTTTCTTTCAAGACCTCGGCCGTCATATCCAACCGCACGTCAGCGTATTTAACCCGTCCGGCAGGCGTGCTGAACCGGGCGTCTTCCAGCCACTCGGGCCGCTCCAGGGCGCGCGTCATACCCTGCCATTCCTTGTCCGAGACCGCCGCCGCAGTGATATAACCATCCGCGGTCTCGAAGACCATATCCCGCGTGTCAGCCGGTCGGGCCGGGCCGATGTCCGAGCCCATGAAGGTGTACTGCGTCATGCCCTCGTGCCACAGAAACGAGACCACCGCGTCCAGCATGGCGAGCCGGACATGCTGCCCCTCCCCGGTCCGCTCTCGGGCCAGGAGGGCGGCGGTAATGGCCTGGGCTGCGGTCAGGGCCGTGACCTTGTCGGGAATGATGAGCCGCATCATACGTGGCCGGCCGGTGTCCGGGTCGGCCTGAATGTCGGCCAGACCGGACAGCGCCTGGATGACCGGATCATAGACACGCTTGCCGACATACGGCCCTTTTTCGCCAAAGCCGCTGATGGACACATAGATGAGGTCCGGTTTCACCTGGCGCAGAACATCCTCGCCAATCCCCATACGCTCGGCTATGCCGGGCCGGAAATTCTGGACAAACACATCGGCACCGGCGACGAGGTCTTTGAGCAGGCCGACGCCCGTTTCGTCCTTCAGATTCAGGACCACCGAGCGCTTATTCCGATTCAGGGTGGAAAAAAATGGCGAGATGGGCCGCGACTTGCCACCCAGGGCACGGGTCAGGTCGCCCGTTTCCGGCGGTTCGACCTTGATGACATCCGCCCCCTGGTCGCCCAGCATCATGGTGGCCATAGGGCCTGACAACATCTGGGTGACATCAATAACGCGATAACCGGCCAACGGTCCTGACATGAGTCGTCTCCTCGGTACTGTTAGAGTTTCCAGTTCTGGTTTTGCCTGAAGCCGTCCGGCACTGTCAAGCGACGGGACCCGGCGCAAGGAGGAGTCGGTCCAAGGCAAATGCTGCGGGCTAGTCTACGGGCACGGCAAAGATGACAATCCAGCCCAACAGAACAGCGGCCAGGGCCGTGGCAATCCTGCCGATCCGACGCGACCGGCCCTCAGGTCTGTGGCCGGCAATCTGAAACGCGGTCAGAGCCTGTGACAGGTAGTAGGCGGCGAAGGCCCGCGAGGCCAGGGTGATGATCTCGAACACATTGGTCGTCCAGACCAGGACGATCCCCAAACCGGTCACCGCCACATAGGCGTACCGCACCGGTATCCGACCTCTACTTTCCTCTTCGACCAGCCCACCGGCGCCGGCCGTATCGGCCACTGCCGCACTGAATTGGCTCATGGTGGCGGCCAAAACGAGCATGGCCGGGAGGACCATGGCGATGTGACCCGAGAGTCCGATAATCGCCGTCTCGTCCACCTTCAGACCGTCCAGCCCCAGAAGGAGCGGCATGCACATGACAAGGAAGGCAACGTAGATCAGACCCGAGACGACCTGGGCGAATTGATGGCGTCCATGGTGACGAACGGAATTGTATGCGGACACTATAAGGCAGGGATGGTTCGAGACAAGTGACGATTGGACTGCAAAATGCCAAAAATCAGAGCCACCTTCCGCTCAAAAGTAGAGAAAAGTAGAGAAATTTCATGTTCACTTTTGATGAAATATTCAAAAAATCCTTATAGGACAGGTAGTTAGACGAATTTTTTCATATTTCACGAAATATGAAAATTTCACGCCTTAAATGCCCCTAAATTCTGGCCTTAGAGCGTATTTCGGGGCCTCTTAGGGGTCGATTCGGGGCGGCTGCAAGGCGTGATTTTGGGCCGATCACGCCGACATTTTTGAGCGGAAATCAGCGTGGTCAATGTCTGAGAAGTCGCCGGAGGAGCACGACAAGACAGCGCGGGTCGCTACTCCGGTGTATAGCCCGGCACCTCGGGCGAATACGAAAAGTCGTCGGACGTAAAGGCCTGGAGGGCGAACACCACAATGGTGATCAACCCCCAGAGCAGGCCGACGACCACGCCGGCATCGACAATGCCGCGCCACGGCTGAGCCAGATAGGGGATGACCAGGACAAAGGCGACGATCATGGCGGTGAGAACGAAGACGAAAATTTGTCGGGGCCGGTGAATGGAGAAATAGCCCATGCAAAAGACCGGCGCCAACAATGCACACAGCGGACTCGGATGGACGGCCAGATATTTTGCGCGGGCCGCGACCCGCGGCGCAAAGCCGCACTGAAAGCCGTAATAGCCCTCCGAGTAGGCCATCCAGACGACGTTCAGGCCGAGCGCCAGCCAGTGGTACCAGGAGAACTCGTAGTGAAAGGCATCCAACGTAATGACGGAGAGTCGGGCGATGGAATAGACCAGCAGGAGGATAACACCACCAATTCCCCATACCGCCCCGAGCCGCCCTAACATGAAAGTCCTAGCATAGAATCGGTTTTTGCTCTCCCGTGGAAAACAATCGGAGCATGATGGCTTGCCGTCTGGAGCAGGTCAAGAGGAGGGACAGGCGAAAGCGGTTTACGATACGTTGTCACCATGCCAGTCCGCGCTCGTCATGCCGGACCCCGGATCATAATTCACGATACGTTGTCACCATGCCAGTCCGCGCTCGTCGGGAAGGAGAGGGGCCGGCTCCAAGTGGGCGGGGCGGGGGACGGCGCTCGGCCTGGGAGGGCGGCCATCCTGGCCGCCATGCGGGCTTCCAGCCCGCACTCCTACAGGACGTGTGATGCATATTCCCAGGAACCAGCGCTCGCCAGACGTGTGGGACTGTCAGGCCGGGGATAACCCACCCCGCCGCTAGCGCGGCACAAAGAGGAAGCGTGTCCTCCAACAGCCAAACAAAGGCTGGACACGTTTCCTCTTTCCCTCCTTGGACGTGTGCTGCATATTAGGGGCTCGTGTAGAAGGAGCGTGGCGAGGATAGGCTAGACTTGCTCTGTCGGGGCACCCGTGGCCCCTAGGGTTGGCCGCCAAGCGCGCCGCCGGCAATCTCGGCCACTGGCTCACCTCCCTCTTCGGCCGGCCCGCCTTGGCCTTTGCCCCCCTCTTCCTCGGCTGACGCCGGCAATAGGCAGCACCCGTCCCAAGCGGGGAGGAGAAGGGAGCGCCCTATTATAAAATGCTGTTCTTCTCTAACAAACACTGCCTGCAAACATAGGGGGGGGTCTCTGACCTGAATTCAATAAAATCAATAACTTATTGAACCATGCACCGCCTTTTTGTGCACCATTGGGCGGCGTATTGAACCGTGAAATGTCTTTTTGGGCGTAATTTGATGGCTTGTACGACCGATAGTAGCGCCGCATACGTTACCCCTACACCATGATGGTCCAATCACCAATTCAAAATCAGCCATCTGTTAAACAGCGTTCTATGCCTGGGGGGGGCCGCCCGCGTTGCGCTCATCGCGGCTGCGGCGGTCGAGCCGGAATATATACGCGCAGTGGCCTCTCTTCAATACCTACATTCCCCGCACCCCCAGGGCCATTCCTTGCGCATACGCTCCTGGTACTCGAGTCCGTCCCCGGCCTGCCAGATGCCCGCCGTCTGCTTGAGCACATCTTGAAACGACGCGGCCGCGCCGCGCTGTTCCCGTCTCTGAAATTCGCTGACCGCCTGGCGAATCAGCGCGGCCATGGACACGCGGCGCAACGCGGCCTGCCGGTCCAGCCACGCCTTCTGTTCGTCATCCAGACTGATCACTGTTCTGACAAGTCCTTTGCCCATAGCTTCATCCGATATCAGTATGTTGAGAAAGCGATATCATTATTGAGAAGATGACCGCAAGCGCTGGTTCGTGGCTTAGCGTACTCGTCGGCCATCTTGAGAAAGATCAGCCCCTGGATCGCTCAGTCCACCCAATCATATGTCGCTCAGTCGCCGCTGGGCTCACGGCCCGCGCAACGCGGGCTTCTGGGGCTCTCTTCCGGCAAGGCGAACGGGAGACGCTTCTCGGTAGCAATGAGTGTAGGACCAGTGCAGGTATGGGAAGACTGGTTCAGGGACGAGACGAGCCAAAATCGCCCCAACAGGCCTGCGTAGGGAGCCGCGCTCCATGCCGGAAGCCCCTCTCCATCATGAATCCCGTATCCCTCTTATATTGATTGTGCAGTCTCCCATTTGAAAAAATTGTAAAATTCAGATTGAACGGAGACGGCGTGAGGAATTCATTACACCGATTCCGAAGTCGATGCGAAGGAGAAGAAGGCGACCATGGAAACGTACTGGGTGCCCGGTGTGAACAATCATGGCCAGTACAGCCGCTGGGCCTTTGCCGAGTTCACTGACGTGTATGAGATGCAGTCGGACTTTGAGGCCGGAGTGGAGGCCGAGTTCACCAAGATGATCGAAAAATCGATCCAAGCTGATGTTGTATCTTACGGGGGAGCATCGACCAAAGAGAAGTAAGCATGCCCTGGGATAGCGACCGCTTGTTGAAGCAACTCGCACTTGGCAAGGACAGCCGCGTCGGGTTCAAGGAGGTCGTATTCGCTGGCAACCGTGTCCGCTCGCCGCGTCGGGATGCGATTGCCGACGAGTTGGCAGCTTTTGGGAATACCATCGGTGGTACGTTGATCTTCAGTGTCTCAGACGCCGGGGCCGTGCGACCCATGAACCGGCAACAGATGGATGCCCTGGAAGCCTTTGTCAGCGAGATTTGCGCGGACAGCATCCGTCCCCCGCTGGCATTTGTGACGCAACGGCTGCCCCTGCCGAACGATTTGTCCGTGCTGGTGGTCGAGGTCGAACAGAGCGCCCTGGTCCACAGGAGCCCGAACGGATACCTTGTCCGGCAAGGCAGCTCCAAGCGTGAACTGTCGGCTGAAGCGCTGCAACGTTTGTTTCAACAGCGAGGACGCTCCGGCCTGCTTGGCCCTGACGAAGCGATTGTCGCCGGAACTGGTCCCAACACGCTCGACACGACTCTGGTAGATCGCTTCTTGAGTTCGCGTGCTACCGAGCCCACAACGGTCCAACTCGCAAAGCTGGGCTTGGTGCGGGAGGACGACACTGGAGTGACCCGTGCAACTGTCGCCGGTGTGCTGCTCTGCGCTGTGCGTCCAGATGAGTACATCCGCGGCGCTCTGGTCGAAGCGGTTCGATATCGCGGCACCGTGCTCGGTCGGGCAAGCCAGCACGACGCAGCGTCCATCACCGGTCCGCTGGACCAGCAGATCCGCGATACCGTCAATTTCGTCAGGCTCAACACCCAGGTGGCGGCGCGCAAGGCCCCTGGGCGGGTGGAGACCCCGCAGTTCAGTCCGCGGGCAGTGTTCGAGGCTGTTGTCAACGCAGTGGTGCATCGTGACTACTCGATAGAGAACGGGAAGATACGGCTCTTCATCTTTGATGACCGCCTTGAGCTGTACTCACCGGGCGGTCTGCCCAACACGCTGCCCATCGAAGCCATGCGCAACCGGCAAGCGACCCGAAACGAAACGCTCGCCTCCATCCTGCGTATGCTTGCGGTCGGAGATATCGACGGCGCCGGCGACCGGCAATATTTTCTGGAGCAGCGCGGCGAAGGGGTCCCGATCATCTACGAACAGACCCGAGACCTGACCGGACGCGACCCGGACTACGAACTGCTCGGCAGCGCGGAACTGCGGCTGACCATACCGTCTGCCCGGCCGCCGGTAACGGGCATCGAAGGGGAAGTGTCGGTATCCGCCGCCAACCGACCGCTGGCAGGTGCAACCGTCGTTGCGTTGTATCCCAACAAGACTTGGCTGAAGGAAGAAACCGATACGTTTGGCCGGGTTGCCTTTGGGTTTCACTCGGAACTTCCCATCGCCGTTTTCTGCGCGGCACCGGGCCATAGCGCCCATGTGGAGCAAGACTGGCACCCACCGGAACCGCTCTCTGTACAGCTTGAACCGCGACCGATGGGGGGGGCGGCAGTATTCACAGAGCAAACCGGGCATTTACCCAATTTGACCGGGCGACTCAATCCGATTCTCGATAATAGAGACCGGATGTATTTGTATGCGACCAACATCGCCATTGATGAAGGGAAGCAGCAGCCCGTTCACTTCAAATTGAACCAGTCCTTACGGTTGACGGATGTCAACGGTTTTGAGTGGATCGTGCGGTTTATTGAGATGATCGGCACGACGGCGCTGTTGGAATACGAACCCCCGGACCATAGAGACAAGATCGACGAATAGAGAGAAAATATAATCATCGGGGCAGCTCTCAGGCTCTGAGGGCGGGATTGGTTTGCCGCACGCTAATTCCTCATCACGGTATGCTGTCTGCCAATGATCAGCTCGCCTGAGTGCAGAACACTCCATTCTCTTTACTCCTCGCATGTCCGCCTCATACAGGCTCGCGCCTTGCAGCTTGGCCCCTTGGAGGTCAGCACCTTGCAACTCGGCCTGCGAGAGGTTCGTCCATTTTTGCTTCGCTCTTCTCCCTTCAAGGCCGATGAGAGGAGGAAAAATCTGAGGTTTTGGGATAATATTTCTTCGGATAGTCAGCACTCGCTCAGAAGAGACAATCAATGCGGAACCCATACAACGAGGAACAACGCGCATGGCTGAACGAGCGGAAGGAAGTCTACCGCCAGATAATGAATGGCACCTGTATGACACAGGTAGGCGGCGACAGCCCGGCAGAAGGCTGTGAAGGCCAGATCGGCTATCGGCACGCCATCTCGGAGAGACACTTACGACTGATTGCAGACGCCGAGAGCAAAATCCGAGCAAACAAAGAAATCGGTCAGTTCGAGGTGTGGGCAGAGCAATATGAGGAGCTGCAATCTGTTCCGATCAGCCGATTTAGCGCCGGAAAGTGGGCATGCCAGAAGCACGACGCGAGGTTTCCGGGCATCGATGCCGAGCAAATTGATCTCTCGAATCCGGAGAACCTGTTCAAGGCAGTGTACCGCGTCGTGCTGCACCAAAACCATCTCATGATGGCCCGGCGGCACGCGCATTGCACGGGGATAGAAACGGAAGAAGGCTGGAGACTCTTCAAGGAAGTAGCGTTCGAGAAACCGGTAAGCGACACAGAGGCGGAAAAGGCCGAGAGAGAATGGAGAAATGAAGCTCAGGCGGTAATGTGGAAGATGCGCGATCTCGAACGGCGCCTGGCACAGAAAGAGTGGGACTCGCTTGAGTCCCAAGCATTCCTGCTGAAGTCGCAGCCCACGGTGGCGGGATGGGGATGCCTGGCGATGACGTTCAACTCAAGCGGCTTAGAAGACGGCGACCCACGCAAAGACTTTATGGAACTGGGCTACATGATCGTGATCCCACAGGAGAACGGACACGCCATCATAACGGCCTGCGAGCCAGAAACGCGCTTCCGAGTCCCAGAGATCGTGAGAATTCATGAAGACATGCCGGTCTGCGCAGACCCGAATGAGCCCTACCAAGCCGAAGCAGGTTTGAGGCGACAAATTGCGAGAAGGATTTGGGGGCTCAACGAACTCGGCCTGAGGACGTCGCTCTACCAAGCATGGCCGAAGGTAGAGCAAGACAAAGCGCAGATGTGGATGAAGGAAAGGGGGTGGTCCAGTCCAATGCACCCAGACCGAGTCCCGCTCCACCTCCTTCCATTTTTCTGAATCGGAATTTCCTAGAGCGGTTTACGATACGTTATAGACGGGCCGGGCCGCTTGCGTCATACCGGACTTGATCCGGTAGCCAGAAACCAGGGGGCGGGGGGCCTGGATTCCTGTTTGCACAGGAATGACGGACGGCTACCAAGATCGCTTGAGAAAATCATTCATGTGCTGAGCTTAGCAGAGGTGGGGAAACAGCGTATATAATTCCTGACTAGGAGACGGGAGACTCTACAATCCCCCCTGGGAGACAGTAAAATCTTCCCTGGGAGACCCCACTGTCTGGGTAGGGTAGACAGTTCACAGGAGGGCGGCGTATATTTGACGCATAAAAGGCACCAAAAGGGGGCTTAATATGCGTCACGCTAAAGGAACGCGCTACAGTGTCATTCTCCCACGTCCTATGGAGAAAGACCTGGAAGACTTAACCGAAGAACTCGACACCACGAAAGCCGAAATCCTCAGGCGCTCTCTTATGCTCTTCAAACATGCGATTAAAGCGGAAAAGGTGGAGCTTCTGACAAAGACCGGAGAGAAGCAGGAAGTTCTGCTCAGGTAACATGGCAAATCTCCCAGACCCAATCGACCTGAGGCAGCCACCAGCGCGGGAGGAGCGGATAGAGATCTCTCCGTATTCGTCTGAGTGGGCAAAAATCGTCAAACCGGTCACGGTGTCTCTGCTGGGCCTCATCGCAGCGGTAATGCTTCTGCCATTTGTACTCGTTGTCTATGTCGGCAACGGTAAGACAGGCGATCAAATCGTTGACTGGGCAAAGACGGTTCTCCCGCCAGTGGTCGGATTCGGGGGGGCTCTCGTCGGTTACTACTTTGGGACGCGCGGCAACCAGCAGGATCCGCCATCTGAAGAATGAGAGGATTTTTCCCGCGCTGGAGATTCCCTGAGCCGCTCGGGCCGGGAGGGTGACGGGCTGAGGGTCGCCTACGTCCTTATCGGCCTCGTCTTAGCCCTCTTGATAATCAAAGCGACATTCTATTATCGGGTCTGCGAACAATATGTAGAACCGTTCCTCCGATCGTTTTTTCGGTGGCTTACAAGAAGGAAAGGTGAGCCAATAAGACCTTAAACTAGGCAATTCCGAAGTCAATAAGCGTCATGGCGCCCTTGCACCACATAAACCTTGTCTGTTGTTGGCTGTGATTGACCTTGTGGAGTCCGGCGCCATCACGGATGGATATGTACGATACACCCCTATGTTAAGGGAGATATTCAGTGAGTATTTTGCTATCGTCTCAAAGCCCGAGCATCGTGATAGGCCGTACCTTCCATTCTTCCATCTCCATCACAATGAGGATGAGACTTTCTGGACGATCAAAGTCAAGGAAGGCCGACAGACCGATTTTGAAAGGATGAAACCGTCACATCGCCAGATGGAGGATTGTATCGAATACGCTGAAATTGATTATGAGCTTTTTAGATATATACAAAGTTCCGCAGACCGGAAAATAATGAGGGAACATCTCATCCACCGCTGGTTCCCCGATCATCAAGAGGCACTCAACAACAAACTCGCCTTCCATCGCGATTCGAATAGCTACGAGCGCGCGCTCCGAGAAGCAGTCGCCGGTGAACCCGTAGTCAGCGAGGCCCCGCCCGTTCGTAGCGTAAGGGACAGTGCTTTCCGCCGCCTCGTTCTCGAAGCTTACGACTATCGATGTGCCGCTTCGGGCTGGCGCTTGATTGTTCCAGAGAGTCACATCCTTGTTCAAGCCGCTCACTTGATTCCCCACTCAGAGTCTCAGGACGACGACCCGCGCAACGGTATCGCTCTGACGCCGAACTTCCACTGGGCGTTGGACCAACACATTATCGCGCCGGGACCCGATATGAAGTGGCACCTATCGAAGGTGATCGATAAACGGATTCCAGACAATCAGCCTTTGATTGAACTGGAAGGCAAGGCCGTCATCCGTCCGACTAAGCGGAGCATGTTACCTCGAAAAGACGCATTGGAATGGCGGCTGGAACGTCTCTTACCGGCAGCATAAAGCATCCGTTTAGAACAGCGGATGGCAATGCCAATATCCGGTTCACTGGATTTTCAGCAGAGGACCTCCTCAACGTCCTACAGCCGCACCTCGCGGCATCCACGGGTTCTGCCTGCACCTCAGGTATCCCCGAGCCGGCGCACGTTCTGAGAGCTATCGGGTTGAGTGGTGAGGAGGCAGAATCCTCGATCCGTTTCAGCCTCGGCTTTGACACGACCGACGCAGACCTTGAAGAGGCGGGGCGGCTAATTACGGAGGCGTTGACGCGGTTGGCGCAGGCCGGGTTCCTACGCGCGGTGTAAGAAGCTCCACCCTAGCCAACCACGATATTGCTCAGGAGACTGCTCGTGCACTCTGCCGGTACTTTCCAATCCCAATTGACTTGACATTCTCCACGCTGTGAATAGGATAAAAGTATGGACTGGACCACTGCTGGGCTCGTCGTTGCTTTGTTTGCGTTCTTAGGCACGATGTGGTGGCAAGTGAACAGCCGCATGGACGCCATGAGTAAACTCCTGACGGACAACCTGATTGTCCTCAACCGTGATATTGGGGAACTCAAGGGCCAAGCCCATACCCACAATCCATAACCCGCCCACCCCAAAACACCTGTACCAATCAGGACGACTCAGGACACGACCAGAGGCTGTGGGGAGGGACGGCCCTCATCAAACACAGCGACTCTCCCCATTCAAACACCGCCACTCAAAATCACCCAAGTGGCTGCACTTCACCGACAGTGGCCTAATTCAGCCAGTGCCCTGGGGGTTAGGGGCTGGATGTGCTTCCCAATCCCCCTACAGCACAAACCACAACGTCTCGGGGAGAAATCGATCGGCAATATTGAGGTAGGTTTGTTTGTTGGTGACCCAGTCCAGGAAAGGCTGGGCGCTTGGGGTCGAAAAGAACATGAGCAGGGCCGCAGCCGTCATCAACAGGGAGGTCCGCGCGTTGTGAAAATCGGCGATTTTGAGCGCCGTCCCGAATGAGCTTTTGAGGCGTGAGTTCAACAGGTCCACGCTGAAAAGCTCGTCGAGCAGCAGATGGACGATATAGCCAAAAAAGAGAAAAAAGCCGATGGACCAGGCAAACAGCGCACTCAGGGCAAACAGATAATAGCTCAGGCTGGTGGCCAGGAACCAGAAAAAGAGGGCAGCAACGAGCGAATGAAAAATGCCACGATGGACCGTCAGCGCAGAGAAGACGCCCAGAGCCAGATAGCGGACCGCGCCATACGCCACCCCCCAGACGATCCAGAGTTCAATGATAGAGTAGCTGGCGACTCGATTGAACGCGGCCAGAAAGGCAAACACAATGGCCAGGGCGGTAAAGATCAGCTTGGTCGGACTGGAGTGGTCGAGATCGATGTCCGGCAGGAGCCCGCCGACCGTCCCGACCACGGACAGGGTGACAACTTCCTGCGGGCTGCTCATCCCCGCGCCCAAGCAGGCCGTTGCCAGGAGTCCGCTCCCGACCGCGGCGACGCCAAGGTGCGTTTTGAAATTGGCCATTGATCTCAAGGGGGATACTCCCCCCAGCCCCCTAGCGTCGTGTCAAACCCGTCAGAATCCCCATCGCCGCCATACCGGACGAAGAGAGATTGTGCGTAATAAAATCCCGAAAGTTTTCTGCCCGGGGCAACACCCAACTCAGGACCGACTGATAGCTCGTCTCGATATTCTGCCAGTCGAGATACAGCACGCCGAGATACTGCAACCCAAACAACGCCAGCAGGACCAGGCCGGCCAGAAAGGCGGTCGTGCGCAGAAAGATCAGCAGCACATAGCCGATGCTGAATCCAACCACAAAACTGAAGCCCAGCTTCGTGAGCAGGGGTGACCAATCCTCAAATCGCCTCTCCCAGTCCGGCGGGAGCGGCTCTTCAGCCGGCTCCTCCATCACATCGAAGGCCGGCACCGGGTCAGACTGAAAAGCCGGTAGGTCCGACAACGGGTCGGCTCCGGAGGCAGAGAGATTCCCCACGGTCCGCGTTTCCTGAACGTCTGAAGGCGACTGGGGATGCAGCACCATGCCGGCCACACCCATCAGCAACGCGAGGCTGACCAGAGCGATCTTCCAGCGCGGGAGGCGACGCGGGACTGCGGTCTCGGTCTGCACTCCTTCAGGGGAAGCAGTCTCTTCACGATCTTCGAGGACCTGACTCATAGGTAGAAGTCATTATACCGGTTTTCGAGCCGTTTCTCATCTTTTCAAAGGAGCCGATTAAGAGGTGGGACTCGAAGAGCCGTAGCGAGCGCTCAGGCGACCGATGACCTCCTCCAGCGCTGCGGCATACTCGGCCGCGGCCGGGTAGCCGGGGGCACGCTCCAGCCCGCGTTCCTGCTTGGATATTTCAAAATTCCATACGCGCAACAGCCATAATAATTCGTACCGGGCAAAGGTCTCCGACTCGACGATCTCAGGGCCGCGGGGGCCATAACCCGTGACAAACGCCCGGAAGAGGCCGGGGTTGTGGCCGAGTTGACCTCGGTCGTCTTTGGCCGTCCAGTATTTCATCTTCACAAAATCGAGCGGCGCCACATCCACGACCGCATTATCCCAATCAATAACCGCGGCGAGCCGCCCGTCCCGAACAAGAATATTGCCCGGTGAGAAATCGTTATGGATAAGACAGGGGGAGAACGGCAGCGCGGCCGGCATGGAAATATGCTCCACCGCGTACAGGAGCGTCGGGCCGAGTCGGCTGCGCGCTTCGCCCACCTCCTTGTTCAGCGCGGTCCGAAAGCGGTCCGCCCAGGCCTGCGGAGCGTTACCTATGGCAAAAAAATCGGCATAAAAGGCATCGAACCGCACCTGATGCAGGCTTGCCAGCGCGCGGCCCGCCGCCCGGTATAACTGTTCGTCCGGGTCCTCCCACAGGGGCTCGCCTTCGATCCACTCATACACGAAATACGGCTGCGGCAGGATCTGCCGGCTCCAGTCAAAGGCCAGCCCGGTGGGCTCGATACCGGAACTCTTGCGGCCGGCCCCACGCTGCGCCGCACGCAGTCGGCTCAGCGCCCGCGCCTTTTCCGTATCGTCCGCCCCGGCATGAGAAGGGTCGAGCAGCCAACTGATGAAGACCTCTTTCATCAGGTCCGGCTCGTAGCGATAGACCTGCTCCTGGCTCCGGATACGGAGGCCATACATCCGTCCGTTGGCTTCAACCTTGAGGATGGTATTGATATTGCCCGACAGCGTCCGGCACACGCGCGGGGACGGGTCCCCGGTCAGCGGGGTAAAGATCTGCCGGAGCTGCGCTTCGGTAATCATGCGGGCGGCAGGCCCTTCTACCGGGCTCAGGACAGGCTTACTCCACAACCGCGCTGAGCACGAGGTCGGACAGACGTTGGAAGCGCTCCATGCTGTACGACTCTTCCAGGGCCCCGGCGGTCAGGCATACAAGGGTGATATCGCGCTCCGGATCGATCCAGAACAGGGTTGACCCCGCCCCAACCGCGCCAAACGTGTTCGGCGACGCCAGCGTCCCGAAATAGGTGGGAAAGATGCCCGTGCCACGCACGAAAAAGCCCAGGCCGAGCGACGCCGGAAACTCGTCCCAGTTGCGGACCTCCCTGGTGTAGTTCCACAGATTATTGGGCTTGAGACCGGTATGGTTTGTTGCGGCCAGGCGAATAACAGCCGGCGATAGGATGCGGACGCCGTCCAGCTCTCCGCCGCGCCGCAGCATTTCCGCCAGACGAAAGATATCGGCGGCGGTTCCCACCCCACCGCCGCCCGGAATTTCCGTGTCCTCCTGAAGCATGATGTTGAAGCCCTCAAGGACCTCCGGTGGAAAGAGCCCTTCCCGCCGGTCGCGTACCACAACCGGAACCCGTCGCGCGGCCAAGTCAGGCCGCAGACCCAGGGCCGTATCGGACATCCCCAGCGGGGTAAGGATATCCTCCGCAAAAATCTGCCGCAGCGGCCGCTCTCCTCCATCAAGCCGACGGACCACTTCACCCAGGACCGCGTGGGCGGTAATCGGGCTATAGCTGACGATCTCTCCGGGCAGGGCATCCAGACCCTGCTGGCAGATCGCGGCGACCACCGCTTCGAGATTGCCCATCATCTCCTGGGCTACGGGTGGAAACCCGGCCGACATGCCGGCGGTATGGGCCAGGAGCTGGGCGATCGTCACCCGCTGTTTTCCCTTGCTCGCAAACTCGGGAATAATCTCGGCCACGCGGGTTGTCGGGGCGAGTTGGCCCCGGTCGACGCGGGCAAGAATCGCGGTGGCCGTCAGCGCCTTTGTGACGGAGAAGAGATAGAAGACATCGTCCTTTTGCATGACGCGCTGACTGGCCCGCTCGGCAAAACCGAGCGCCTCGTACAACACGACCCGTCCCCCGCGCGCCACAATAACGACCGCTCCGTCATACTGCTCCCGTTCAATATCGCTCTGCATACACGACACGAAGTGGTCGAGTCGCGCCGCGTCAAACCCGCACGCCGAGGGCTGGACCGTTTCCATACAATGCCTCCTTGGAATTACTAACAGGCAGCATAGCGCTGCGGACGGGGGGAAGTAAAGGAAGCAGGGGAAAGACAAACCCGGCCTTATTCGGCGGAGTCTTCCTTGCCGACTATTCACTGTTCAGGTACAGTTATTTGTACATGTACGGCCATGGAGTAGCATAATGGATGCGATTAGTTATACGCGCGCGCGGGGCAATCTCGCCAAGACGATGGAGAAAGTGTGTGATGACCATGCTCCTGTCATTATTACGCGGAAGAGTGCTGGCTCTGTTGTCATGATATCTCTCGAAGATTATCAAGCGCTGGAAGAAACAGCCTATCTCCTGCGCAGTCCGAAGAATGCCAAAAGACTCATCGAGTCTATAGCTGAGCTCGAAACGGGTGGTGGGACTGAGAGGGTACTTGTCGAGTGAAGCTTGTTTTTTCCGAGCACGCCTGGGAAGATTATCTCTACTGGCAACGGACCGATAAGAAAGTCCTTCGACGGATCAATGCCCTTCTCAAAGAAGTCCAACGCTCTCCTTTTACTGGCGTTGGTAAGCCTGAGCCCCTCAGACATAATCTCTCCGGCTATTGGTCCCGAAGGGTTACCGACGAGCACCGGCTTATCTATAAAATAGAAGGAGACGGGCTCCTGATCGTCCAGTTACGCTATCATTATTAATCCGCTGAGTCAGAGAATGGAGTAACCTCCCTGCTGCAAGAAGACACACTGAGGGGATCAATGCCTGACAAAAAAACGGCTCCGTACGGTTCGTGGAAATCGCCTATCACATCAGACCTGATCGTGGCCGGAACGGTGGGCTTGGGCCAGGTTCGGCTGGATGGGGAGGCGGTGTACTGGATAGAACAGCGCCCGACCGAGGGCGGGCGGAATGTCATAGTGCGACGCACGCCCGACGGAACCATAGCCGACCTGACACCGGCGCCCTTTAATGCCCGGACGCGCGTGCATGAGTATGGGGGCGGGGCGTATGCTGTCCGGGACGGGACGCTCTATTTTTCAAATTTTGCAGGTCAGCGGCTGTATCAGCAGACCGGGGCGGCCGAGCCCGAGCCCCTGACCTCGGAAGACGGGCTGCGCTATGCCGACTCGATTGTTGACACCCAGCGCAAGCGTCTGGTCTGCGTGCGCGAAGATCATCGAGTTACAGGGCAGGAAGCGGAGACTAGCCTGGTCGGTATTGATCTCGCCAGCGGGGAAGAGACGGTCCTTGTCTCCGGGAGTGATTTCTATTCCAATCCGCGGCTCAACCCGGATGGCACCCAGCTCGCCTGGCTGTCGTGGAATCATCCGCAGATGCCCTGGGACGGTACCGAGCTGTGGGTGGGGACGGTCCGCTCGGACGGTTCCCTGGCAGAGGTCAGGCGGGTGGCCGGCGGCGACGCGGAGTCCATTTTTCAGCCCGAATGGTCTCCGCTCGGCATCTTGTACTTTGTGTCGGATCGTTCCGGCTGGTGGAATCTGTACCGGGTGCGCAATGACAACATTGAGGCACTGTGGGAAAAAAACGTGGATTTTGGCCGCCCACAGTGGATGTTTGGCATGACGACCTATGCCTTTGCCTCTGCCAACCGGATTATCTGCACCTACGCGGAAAACGGGACCTGGCATATGGCCAGCCTCGATCCGGGGACGCGGCAATGCGAAGCCATTGCGCTGCCGTATACCGAGGTGGGCGATGTACAGGCTTCGTCTGGTAGAGCGGTGTTTCTGGCGGGCTCGCCAAGCGCACCGCCCGCCGTCGTCCAACTCGACCTGGAAACACACGACCTCAGCGTCCTGTGTCAGTCCAGCCAACTCGACCTGGACCAGGACTATCTGTCAGCACCCCAGGCTATTGCCTTTCCAACCGAGCACGACCGGACCGCGTACGGCCTGTACTATCCGCCCACAAACGCTGACTACGCGGCTCCGTCAGAAGAACGTCCGCCGCTGGTCGTCAAGAGTCACGGCGGGCCCACTTCGGCCGCGCAGACGGCCCTTGATCTGCGGATTCAGTACTGGACGAGCCGCGGCTTTGCCGTTCTGGACGTGAACTATGGGGGCAGCACCGGTTACGGGCGGGCCTATCGGCAACGCCTGAACGGCCAATGGGGGATTGTCGATGTGGACGACTGCGTCAACGGTGCGAACTATCTGGTCGCCCGTGGCGAGGTCGATGCCGAGCGACTGACCATTACCGGCGGCAGCGCCGGAGGATACACAACCCTGTGCGCACTGACCTTTCGCAACACGTTTCGGGCCGGAGCGAGTCATTACGGGATCAGCGACCTCGAAGCGCTGGCGCGCGACACCCATAAGTTCGAGTCGCGCTACCCGGACAATCTGGTCGGACCCTACCCGGAGCGACAGGACGTCTATGTCGCGCGCTCGCCGGTTCATTTTACCCAGCAGCTCTCGTGTCCGTTGATCGTCTTCCAGGGCGCGGAAGATAAGATCGTCCCGCCGAATCAGGCCGAGTTGATGGTGGCGGCCCTCAGGGCGAAAGGCTTGCCGGTCGCCTATGTCCTGTTTGCGGGCGAACAGCACGGCTTTCGCAAAGCCGAGAATATCAAACGCGCCCTGGACGGCGAGTTGTATTTTTACTCACGAATTTTTGGGTTCCCCCTGGCTGAGGCCGTTGAGCCCCTGACTATTGAGAATTTACCGGACTAAGCGGTCACGTCTCACTTTCACGTCGTTCCTCTTTCTGCTGAACCCCCCCTCCCTGGCCTTCCCCTCAAGGGGGAGGGAATATCTGCTCCCTCTCCCCTGGAGGGCTGAGTACCCGACAGTTTCACAGAGACCGGGAATCCGGGGGAAGGAATCAGTAAATCCCCTCTTGGGAGGGGTGCCGCGTAGCGGCGGGGTGGGTTCGGGAACGCCGGTGGGCCCGGAGAAACCCACCCCGGCCTTCGGCCACCTCTCCCAAGAGGGGATGGGACGGACCCCTGCCCTCGCTTCCGTAAAACTGTCGTGTCGTGAGCCCCTGGAGGGAGAGGGCTGGGGTGAGGGGGAATTTCGAAGTGAGACACTACCAACTGAGCTCTTCCAAATACGCCCGCATTGGTTTATTGGCAAAGGAAACCCACTGCACAGTAAGGAGGAAGCTCTATGCTACGTGTCAGCAAGGTACCGTTTGAGAAGGTTGACCCCGACCTGCAAAAAACCATGCAGCAGAGCGACGAGGCGCTCGGCGGGTCGGAATGGATACAGGTCTTTGCCCACACGCCGGACCTCTACAAGCACTTCGTCGATTTTTACTACTCCCATATTATGGTCGATGCCGGCGGGATCAGCGTCAAGCTGACCGAACTGATCCGGCATAAGGTGGCCCAAATCAACGAATGCCAGCTTTGAATGACGGCCGTGTATGCCTCGGCGAGGCAACAAGGTCTGACGGAAGAAATGATCCACGCCCTGCCCCATTTTCAGGACAGCGATTTGTTCACGCCACGTGAGAAAGCCGCCCTGCGCTTTGCGGACACCCTGGCCCGCGATCATAAACAGGTCTCCCAGGACCTCTTTGACGAGCTGCGGACCCATTACAGCGAGCCCGAGATCATGGCCCTGGGCTGGCGGATGGCGATTTTTATCGGCTACGGTCGGCTGGTCTACGCCGTTGGACTCGACGGGGTAGGAAAACCGTGTCCGCTCTCGTTCGCGCATGAGGACATGCAGGCAGAAGCGGAACAGCCCGGCTGTTAAGTCAACGCGGGCCGTCGAGGAGGACGGCCCGCGAGAACTCGCTGATTTCCAACTTTCGTAGGTCGGCTTAGCCGCAGGCGTAAGCCGACAACTTGGCGGCATGTCCATGTCGGATTACGCTCTGCTAATCCGACCTCCTTACCGTCCCCCTGTAGCAAGCTTCCCTCTCCCTTGAACCTGCGGCCACTCAGGCATTCAGGTTATCACCCTACCAACGGGAGGGTTTCCGAATGTTGGTGCCGGGAATCGGGTTCGGCAACTGTGAGCGCTGGAGAGCATTCGGCCGTATATGTCTTGAGAAGTCCGCATGCACCATGAGCTGGCGCGACGGCCTTCCGGTTCCCGGAGTCACTAAGCCGACGCGCTTGCCGCAGTGCAATTTCACCAGACGCATCGCTTCGGCGATGTCGCTATCGTTCGTTACCACCACCGCGCAGTCATAAGCATCCAGCCAGCCATCATTGAGCAGATGCACGGCGAGATTGACGTCCGAGCCCTTTTCCTCGGTCCGGATCACCTCCGCCGTGCGCCGGTTTCCCACCGGCTGCGCGAGCGGTGCGCGGACGGAATGGCTCAGGAAATGTCCAAAATACACCTCGACTTGGGGCCGATAGCGCCTTAGCGCACGGAGATATACGTCCTGCCGTTGGGGCTTCGACGGGTTTCGGGCCGTACCCGAAACCCTTGCCGTGAAGTACTTGACCGCGAGTATCTGGTGATGCGGCTGGAGCACCTGCTCGAATAGCATGACCAAGTCCAGCCACTTCCATGGCGAGCCCTTGAGGGCTCCGTAGTAGAGATTGAACCCGTCTACATAGACGAAGGTGCGCATTGATGCCCGTCGAATAATAAAGCAAGGGCCTCCGAAGAGGCCCCGCGCCCTGCGGTCGAAACCGCAAGGGGTGTTGCCGACAATCTAGTCGCCTCGACGACCAAGATCAAGTCGGCCTTCTCCGGCATGTAAGGATAGTATTCCCCGCAACAGATTTCATCGGTTTCGCTTGCCCGTGAACCAGCAGACGGACCTTTTCCGTCGTCTCACGGCTAAAAGTCTCATCTCCGCAGCGAGTGCATACGCGGGCAGGAATATGATCGATCCGGACGTATTTCTCGTCAACCTGAAAGACTTCGTTGACCAGTTCCTCGCGACTCTCCACGGCTCCACATACTGCACATGTGAACATGGTTACCTCCGCTGGCCTGGTACATTTCACGTCAGGCTCTAGCCGTGCAGGAGGCTCCCGTCATGCCGGACTTGATCCGGCATCCAGTCCTTCGACTTCGCTTTGCTACGCTCAGGACGAACGGAGGGCTGGGGACCTGGATTCCTGCCCCGTATCAAGTACGGGGTGACGTTCTTTCGCAGGAATGACGGACGGCTGTATCTCTCTTCTCTTTCACAGAACAAACTCCACCACCGCGCCGCCGCTGCCGTACAGCGGACCATAGGCGTGCACCTGCGCGCCGGTGAACTTTCTGCCCAGGGCACCCAAGACCCAGGCGCCGTGCTTAAAGCCCATGTCGGCCTGCCCCTTTGCGGCAAACTCGGGCAGGGCGGCAGACAGCCCTTTTCCGTCACCGGCTTGCAGCAGCGCCAGTATCTTTTTATTCCAGCGGTCGTATTTCGGAGCGACGATCTTGTCTTTGGCAATATCGATCTCGTGCCGAAAGAACGCGCCGGAAAAATTCCCTACGCCCACCACGGCCACCCGTTTTTTCTGTTTGCTCGCCAATCTCGCTGCCAGACGGCCGAGTTTCTCGGTCAGCGCAAAATCGTGGTAGAGATTGTTCGAGGCCAGGACCATCGGAATTTTGCCGCCCGGATTCAGGAAATTCGCGGCGACAATCGTCCCCGTATCAATCGGAAACCCGTCGTAATTGACCGCCTTGGACTTGACCCCGATTGTGCCGGTTGCGGCCACGCAGGCCCTGGCCAGCCGGGTATCAATTTTCAGCTTATAGGGCAGCTCGCCGTACTCGTGCCAGTTTTCGTCAACGTGCAGACCGCTCACCCGCGGGCGGGTCTGCCACAGTTGGTCCAGGACGGCGATCCACTGCGTTGAATATAAGAGGATCGCATCCGGTTTGGACTGGACGAGCGCCGCGCCGGCCCGTTCCAGGCCGGTCGCAATTTTGCCCCAGGGCGGGTTATCGCGTTTGACGTAGGGTAGGGGCGAGCCGGGAACGAGAAAGGCAGAGACCACAGCCATAGCGCTTCCTCCCGATTCTCTTGCCTACGCTGCCTGTCTGATGGCCCGGCGTGAAGCGCGTGTTTTCGAGGCCGGTTTGGAGAGCCCAGCCCGTTCGAGGTTCCACTCCATCACGGCGTTCCCCGTGCCGATCACGGTGCCGTAGCCGTGCAGCTCGGCCGGAATCTCGGGATAGCCCATGGCGGCAAACATCCAGGTAAAGGCCCCGGATTTCACCTCGGCAAACGCCTCATCGATAAATTGCGGGAGCAGGCGAAAGACCTCTTTGGTCTTGCCCTGACGCAGGAGATCGATCATCCGCATATCCCACTGATAGCCGGACAGGCTTTGCGGATGTTCCTGAGACATGTCTTCCGGCAGGGCCGGCTCTTCGTGAAAATGCCAGTGGCACAGCGTGTTGGAGGCCAGGAGCACGGCGCGGCGGCCCAGCTTTTCAATGGCCGTGCGGGTGGCCCGGCCCAGGCGGTCCATTTCTTCGAGACCCTCTTCGGTCGAGAGATAATAGGGCGAATTATTGGCCGACAGTCCGACAACCGGGATGTCCCACTGGGGGCGCATCATATGCAGGGTGGTGATTGTGCCGTAGTCCACACGGAAGTGCGGGTTGCGCATCATCTTGGTGTACAGCCCCTGCTTGGCCCCTTCCGCGCAGCAGGCTGCGGCCAGGGCCACATCGACGTTCAGCTCAAAAGTATAACGAAAGATATTCGGAAAGATGGGATCGACCGATTTACCGCTGAGCTTGGGAACCCCCAGAAAATGATGCCCCTGCTGCGTAATCCAGTGTGGGGAATGGACCAGCAACACGTCCGGCTTGAGATCGTTGAGACTCTTGCGGGCGCGCTCATACGCCCAGCGGAGCTGCTCCCAGCCGCACTGCGACCGGGGTTCGTTCTGGGGCGGGTTTTCGCCGTACACCAGGTGGGGCGGGTGGGGGGCGAGAAAACCGGCGACGATGGCCCCTTTCTTTTGCGTCCGTGGCATGATGGTCTCCCTTCACAGCTTGAGACAGACGTTACGCAATTCCGTATAGAACTCCAGCGAATGCACCCCGCCTTCACGGCCAATACCGGATTGCTTGGCTCCACCGAAAGGGGTGCGCAGATCGCGCAAGAACCAGCAGTTAATCCAGGTGATGCCCACGGTGATTTGCGCGGCCACCCGATGGGCTCGGGCCGCATTCTGCGTCCAGATTGAGGTGGCAAGCCCGTAGGGCGTATCGTTGGCCAGGCGCACGGCCTCTTCTTCCGAGTCAAAGGGCCGCACATGGCAGCACGGCCCAAAAATTTCTTCCCGCACCACCGGAGAGTCTTCCGACAGACCCGTCCAGATGGTGGGCTCAACCCAGGCTCCCTGCGTATACGGGGATGCCATGTCGGGGATGCCGCCGCCGGTAATCAGGGTCGCTCCGTCAGCCCGGGCGCGCTCGTAATACGAGAGGACTTTCCTGCGATGTTCGAGGCTGATCAACGGCCCCAAGGTCGTGGCCGTATCGTGCGGATCGCCGAGCGTGAGGGACTCGGCCTTGGCTTTCAGCGCGGCCAGAAACTCGTCAAAAACCGGCCGTTCAACATACACCCGCTCGGTTCCCAAACAGACCTGGCCGGTGTTGGCGAAGCACGCCCGGCCAATGCCCTCAATAGTGGCCTCAAGATCGCAGTCGGCAAAAATAACGGCCGGGTTTTTTCCACCCAACTCAAACGAGACATCCCGCACGCCCACGGCCGCACGCTGCATAATGGCCTCGCCCGTGACGGTCTCGCCCGTAAACGTGATCGCATCAACACCCGGATGGCTGACCAGGAATTCTCCGGCCGAGTCCGGCCCGAACCCGTGCACCACATTATAGACACCGTGAGGCACACCGGCCTCGTTCATCACCTCGCCCAGCAGCGTAGCCGTACTCGGCGTTTCTTCTGAGGGTTTGACAACCACGCTATTCCCGCAGGCCAGGGCCGGGCCGACCTTCCAGGTCATGAGCAGCAGGGGCAGATTCCACGGACACACCACCGCAACTACGCCTTTTGGCACCCGCAGGCTGTAGTTCAGCGCTCCGGTGCCGTCCGGGGTGGGCATGTCGAAGTGTTCGCCGGAGACGTTCTTGACGACATCGGCAAAGATACGGAAGTTGGCCGCACCGCGCGGAATATCAATATGAGAGGCCAGGCTCACCGGCTTGCCGGTATCGGCCACCTCAGCCTCAAGGAACTGGTCAAAACGTTGCTCAATACCGGCGGCAACCGCGTATAACACCTCTGTACGTTCGGCCAGTGTCAGCCGGCTCCAGGGTCCGTTGAGGGCAGCCCTGGCCGCCTGGACCGCGGCATCTACGTCGGCCCGACCGGCTTCGCATACCTGGCTGATGAGCGCATTATCAACAGGCCGGCGGTTCTCAAAGGTTCGACCGTTCGTCCCTTCGGTATAGACTCCGTTGATAAAATGGCGGGTTGTCTGGGTACTCATCTGCGAACTCGTTGGCTCGGAAGCATGGGTGGAATGCGACGCGATTTCGCTCTAGCCCGGTCGGTGCTGAGTGTATACCATACTCTTTAGCCTGCAAACACTAAGGAGGACACCATGACCGATGTCAACTCCCACGCGCTCGCTGAAACGAACTGGCTGGAAGAACATCTGAACGATACGGCCCTGTGCCTGCTCGACTGCCGCGTCAGCCTGATCCCCGAGGATTCCGGCGGCTTCCGTATGGAGAGCGGCCGGCCCGCCTGGGAGGAGGGTCACATCCCTGGGAGTCATTTTGTCGATTTCACCACCGACCTATCCGACCAGCACAGCGACCTGCCATTAATGATGCCGCCCGCCGACCAGTTTGCCGCCGCCATGGCGCGCGTCGGAGTGAGTGTCCACACCCGAGTCATTCTCTATGACGATTTCTATAATATCTGGGCGGCCCGAGTGTGGTGGATGCTCCGCGCGAGCGGCTTTGACAACGCGGCAGTCCTCAACGGCGGCTGGCACAAGTGGACACAGGAAGGGCGGCCCGTCTCGAACCGTCCTGCTACCCCCGTACAGGGCCAGTTCGCGGCCAACCCGCGGCCCACGCTTATGGCGGGTAAACAGGAGGTGCTGGAGGCGATACAGACTCCGTCAAGCTGCCTGCTGAACGCGTTGACCGCCGAGGATCATGCGGGCACGGGAGGGATGATTCGATATCCCCGGCCCGGACGCATTGCGTCGAGTGTGAACATCTCATTTTACGATCTGGTCGATCCGGAGACGCACGCCTATCTGCCTGCCGAGCAGCTCCGCGAAAAATTCGAGGCCGTTGGCGCCACCGACGCGAAGCGGGTCATTACCTATTGTGGGGCTGGGATTGCGGCCTGCAGCGACGCCTTCGTCCTTACCCTACTGGGATTGGAAGACGTTGCCGTCTACGATGGTTCACTCATGGAATGGGCTGCGGATGCGAGTCTGCCGATGGAGACGGCCGGACAGTCTTCGTCGTAGCGTCAGTGAGGGAGGACTGACAGACACGGGTCAGAGACACCAGGAGGGGCCGTGAACGAAGAAACGCTGGAAATCTCACTCGTGAACGATCTGAAGGAGATCGCCCGCGTCGCGGAGCATATCGACGAGTTCTGCGCCTCCCAGGACATTGCGTTAGAGGTCGCCTACGCGATCAACCTGGCACTCGATGAGATTCTGACCAATACCATCAGCTATGGGTATGACGACGACGCGCCGCATCGGATCGAGATCAGCGTCCACCCGGAAGTGGAAGCGCTGGTCATCGTCATCGTGGACGACAGCGCAGCGTTCGACCTGTCGAACGCGCCGACACCCGATACCGGAGCCTCTCTTGAAGAGCGGCCCCTGGGCGGACTCGGCCTTTTCCTCGTGCATCAGATGATGGACAGCGTCGAGTATCGGCGGGAAGGGGAACGCAACATCGTCACCCTCAAGAAGAACAAGACCGCAGAGCAGCGCCCTGAAGACGGCTGACGATACGGTCACCGCCGATTCCCACCTGGAATGAGCCACAGGAGATGCACTTGCCCACATGGGCATTGGGTGTGCTCCATCTACCTATCTTTATTCCAATCCTGACGAAAAAATGTTAAAATCTGTCTATGATTCACGAGTTTACGGTATTGAATTATTTATCCATCTACGAGGAAGCCGTCCTCGATTTGCGCATACCCGGCACAGCACCCGACTTGCCTCGTTTTCGACGCTGCCAAGCGAAGCCCGATATTCGGCTTCCGACTGTGGCCGTCATCATGGGGCCGAACGGCTCAGGCAAGACGACCCTTCTTCAGGCGTTGCTTGATCTTACTCGTATTGCCTTTGGCCCCGACTTGTCGGCGTCACAAGTTACGATCAACAACAGTGTTCTTCCTTTCTTGTCAAACAAGGCCGCAAATGAGCCGACAAAATTCCGCCTGGAATTTGATGCTGACTGGTTACAGTTGGGCGGAGCGCAAGAGTTGTTCCGCTACGAACTCTCGATAGGACGAGTGAAGTCCGAGCGGCATCCTTTCATTCTTCGCGAAGCTTTGCTCCATTTTCCGAAAGGCCGCCCTAAACGCCTTTTTGAACGCGGCACGCCCGGGAAAGCGATCTACGTCTCTCCTGAATTTGGATTGAAACCAAAAGACGCCCGGTTAGATGCGGTTCGGAAAGATACCTCTGTTATTCCCGTGTTTGCGGCGCTCAATGTTCCTTTGGCTATGCGCATAGCTGAAGCGTCGCTGTGGGCAACTGACATGTCTTATGAGGATACCTGGCAGCCAAAGACCGAACTGGTCCTGGATTTCTTTGAGCGTAATAGCAAGGCAAAAAGCTGGATGAAGCAACAAATGCAGCGTAGTGACCTGGCAATCCATGACGTGGTTATCAAGAGCGACGGTGGTGAGACGGATGCTTTCTTTCGTCATTACGGCCTTGACCAGGATGTGCCTTTAAGGTTCGAGTCCGAAGGCACATCCTGTTTGTTCCACGCTCTCCCTCAAATCCACACGGCTCTTGAGGATGGCAGTCTGCTCATCCTTGATGATGTTGATGGCTCTTTGCATGTGGATATTGTTGGCGAGATCATTAACTGGTTCCACAATCCTGAGACCAATCCAAACAACGCACAGCTCATTGTCTCCGCCCACAATGTCGGCCTGCTTGACGATCTGGAGAAGGAAGAACTCTTCATTGCTGAAAAGGGCCCGGACAGCGCAACCCGTTTACACGCCGCCCAGGACGTGAGCGGTCTGCGGCGTGACACGCGGCTCTACCCTAAGTATCGCGCCGGCGTGCTGGGTGGCATTCCGAAAATCGGTTAGGACACGATGCTTCAAGTCCCGAACCCCCGCTAGGGCCGGATCGTATAGGCACGGGGGCCGGTGTGCGCGCTGAGCTGGGGCTGAATCCAGTCCACCCAGTCACACAGCACCGGTCGGGTGTGTCTGGGGTCAATCATATCGTGGACGGCAAAACCTTCGGCCCGGGCGTAGACTGAGCGTTTGCTGGCGAGCGCTTCTTCAATCTCTCGGCGCTTGGCCTCCGGGTCTGGCGCGGCAGCGATCTCGCGCCGGTAGGCGACCGCGACTCCCCCTTCCAACGGCAGGGCGCCGCTCTCGGCCGATGGCCAGGCAAACACCATTCCGTCCGGCCCGAAGTGGGCCACACCGGCCACGCCGTAGACCTTGCGGACGATGACCGACACCCACGGAATCGTGCATTGCATGAGGGCGAAGATGGCCGCCGTCCCATAACGAATGGTGGCGCTCTGCTCGGCCTCCGGGCCGATCATGAAACCGGGTTCGTCCACCAGGCTGACCATGGGCAGATGGAAGGTGTCACACAGATCAATATGCCGCTTCACTTTTTGGGCACCCGCCGCGGTCATGGCGCCAGCATACCACTGCGGGTCATTGGCCAGAATCCCGACCGGCTGGCCGTTCATCCGGGCCAGTCCGGTAATCTGAGACGGGCCGTACAGGGGCGCAATCTCAAAAAACGAGTCGCGGTCAACAACGCACTCAATCACCCGCCGCATCGGATACGCGCGTCTGCGGTTACGCGGAATAATGCTGAGAAGTTCTTCTTCCTGACGGTTGCGGTCGTCCTCGCTGGGCTGGACCGGCGCCGCTTCCCAGACATTGGTCGGCAGATAGCTCAGAAATTGCCGGATTTGGGTAAAGACAGCGGGCTCGTCCTCGGCGACATTGTCCACCACTCCGCTGCGCAGGTGGATGTGCGGGCCACCGAGTTCTTCCTTGGTGATCGGCTGACCGAAGGCGCGCTCCACCAGAGCCGGCCCGCCAATCATCACCTGCGAGGACTTCTGGGTCATGATCGAGAAATGGGAGGCGACCAGGCGGGCTGCGGGCAGGCCGGCTACGGCTCCCAAGGCAGCGGACGCAACCGGTACCATGGACATGGCCTGCATGACCGACATGAACCGGGGCGGAGCATTCACCGATTCCGTACTCCCGGTCGTCTCACCGCTGTTCTTCCCTCGGGGGACGCTCCCGCCGCCGCCTTCAAGGAAGCGGATAAGGGGCAGCCGGTAGCGACATGCCAGCTCTTCGGCCCACACACTCTTGCGAAAGCCGGCGGACGAGGGCGAGCCGCCCTTGAGGGTAAAGTCCTCGCCACCGACCACGCAGGGGCGGCCTGCGATCTTGCCGAAACCGACAACATAATTCGCTGGGGTAAACGAACGGAACTGACCCTGTTCATCGGTTTCGGAGTAGCCGGCAATCGGCCCTTGCTCATGGAAAGAGTCAGTGTCGAGCAACTGGTCCACGCGCTCGCGGACGGTCAATCGTCCCCGGTCATGTTGCTTGGCAACCGCTTCAGGCCCGCCCAGCTCTCGGGCGAGCCGTCTGCGTTGCTCAATGCCCCGGACTTCTTTTTCCCAGCTCATGGCGTGGCGTCTTTCACATTACTGCATAGGCGAAAACGCGGCCGGCAGGACGATTTTGTTCTGCTGCGTCAGCAGCAACTCCCACGTGCCGGGCGGCCAGTTGGGCAGTTGCACGGCCTCGGCCCAGACGCGGCTACGCTCATCCAGGCTCGTGTAGGGCCAGATATGGACGAATTTATTGAGCGTCCCGAGATCGCTATACCAGCAGGCGGCCAAGGGTGAGAGCTCGGTCCGGGCATTAATGACGTTGGCCCAACGCTCCAACACGGTCGGCATGGCTCCCGGCCGGTATATATAGGTGCGGATCTCATACACCGGACCGAGCTGCCGCTTGCCGAGCGGTTCCATAAAAGGAGCGGGGATAAAGATTTCGGATTCCATGTGTTCGATGAAGGTGCCGATCGGAGGAGGCCACGCCCCGCTTTGCATGGCCTGCGCTCGAGCCTCCGTCCGCTGCTGAAGACTCTCATACGGCCAGACATGGATAATTTCGTTGAGCGGGCCGACTTCGGTATGCCAGAACG
This sequence comes from uncultured Binatia bacterium (SeqCode), assembly GCA_965203745.1. Lineage (GTDB taxonomy): Bacteria > Desulfobacterota > Binatia > Bin18 > Bin18 > Bin18. The sequence continues at coordinate 1,469,651 of CBDBDK010000004.1, read as the reverse complement.
CTCCGAGCGGAGAAAATTCCTCACGTCGCGGCAGGGCTTCACCAAAGAGCCGTTCGCATTCAGCCAGCGTCCCCGGTTTGAGACGATAGGTCCGGACTTCATAAATCATGCTGACCCTCCTTGTCGGCGTGCGGTCCTTCTGCGTCTGCTATTTTGAGGAGTCCGATAAAAATACCCAGGGTCGCACAGGTGGACATCAGCCATTCGGCGCGACGTACCCCGAACGGCAACAGCACAAGAGACACAATCATGCCTGTCAGTGCGCCAATGAGCACTCCCCATACAATCTTGTCCCAGCCTAGCGTGCCCCTGAGACTTCCGAATGGTCCTTCGGTTGGCATTCCCGTAGCGCCTGTTGCAGACCGTCCCGATCAAAACCCTTACCGATAAAAACAATGTGCTCGGGTGGTTCGGGCAGTAAATCCAGCCACTCCATGTCGAATTCGCCGGTCACGTATTGAAACATCCACTGCTCGTCCGAGTCGGTAAACCGTACAAACCCCTTAGCGCGCCATACCGTGTCCGGCAGGCTGCGCATCAGCCGCTCAAACCGTTCTCGAACCAGTGGGGCCTCGCACAGACACGTCAGCGTATGAAAATGGTCGTGTATCGGTGCCTGACGCGAATCGGAAACGTATCCGGTACTTTTGTCCGTTTGGCGGGAGACAATCTGAGCGTAATCCATTTTCCCGCGCTCTGTCCGAACAATCGCCGTGCGCGGATTTAGCTCACGAATCTGTTCCTCCAGTTCGGCCAGGACAGACTCGTCTGCCAAGTCCTGTTTGTTTAAGACCACTATATCGGCGAGTTCCGTCTGTTGACGAATGCCCGAGTGGACTTCTTCGGCCAGGCGGCTGAAATTAATGGGGTCAAGAACGGCAATCAGCGAAGCCAGTCGGACCAGAGGCAGGACCTCTTCCTTTGTGGCTTGGTCCATGAGTTCGACCGGATCGGCGAGACCGGTGGCTTCAATGAAAATGACATCCGGCTTGAGGGCGGCGACGTCCTGGAGCGCGAGACCCAGGGTGCCGCCAATCGTGCAGCAAATGCAGCCATTGGTCATTTCCCGTATGGTGTGACCCTGCCCGCGCAGCAGCTCGCCATCGATGTTGACCTCCCCATACTCGTTCATCATAACCGCAGGTTTGAGCCCCTGGGCCAGACAATAGTCCAGGAGGCGGCGCAGGAGAGTTGTTTTGCCGCTCCCCAGAAAGCCGGAAATCAAATGAACCGGGATACGCTCGGCATCAGAGAAAACAATCCGCTCTTTTTGCTCGTCCATAGCGTCAACAGTATTCCAGGATTCACGAGCGTGGGGAAGGCCGGACACGGGCCGGCTTGGTTTCACGAAAAAAGGCCGACAGCGCATGTCGGCCTTTTTGTTGCAGCTTGGAGCGTCGCTATTTCAGGCGGGTTTCTTTGTAGATGACGTGTTTGCGCGCCACCAGATCGTATTTCCCGTCTATACTTTGACGCCGCGCCGGCGCATGTCTTTCAACACCCGCTCAATGCCCAGCTTATCAATCGTCCGAATCCCACGCGCGCTCACACGCAGACGCACCCAGCGTTTTTCGCTCGCCAGCCAGAACTTGTGGGTCTGCATATTTGGAAGAAAACGCCGTTTTGTTCTATTGTTGGCGTGGGACACATTGTTCCCGGTGCGTGGGCGTTTGCCAGTGACTGGACACAGTCTCGACATGAAAAATTCTCCTCGGTGTTGTCTTGTCGCCAGACGCGAGCCGTCCTTATAGCATAGCCGACGGCGGAGGGCCAAGGTGGGGGTATTTTCGGTCGTGTCTCAGTTTGCCACTGCCGGCCTGTCTTAAATTAGCGACGAATTTTCGATCAGGCCTGTAATGATATCGACTCGACCGAACAAGGAGAAGTGCTCCCCCCTTACGGTTCTCGGGTGATGACCAGACCACTCCCCCGCAGCATGGGGGAACCGTCGATGGCACAGACGGCCGAGGCGTTGGGGACTTGGCGCTTTTCCGCTCGGTCGGTCACCTGCATGACGGCTTCGGCAATATGACCCATGCCGTGCAGGCGGCCTTCGCTCAGGCTGCCGCCGAACGTATTGACCGGCAGCTCGCCCTCCAGGGCAATGCGCCCGTCCTGAATGAAGCGGCAGGCTTCGCCTTGTCCACAAAATCCCGCCGCCTCCAGCCAGTACAGCGTGGAGGGGCTGAATCCGTCGTACAGTTCGGCGGCGCTCATATCCTGGGGTCCCAGGCCCGACGACGTCCAGAGCTTGCTGGCCAGCGAGTGACCGGACGCCATATAATTGTCCAGCGAATAGTGAAACAGCGCCCGGCGACGGCTGGTGTTCTGTCCGTAGCCGGCGATATAGGCCGGTGGGTGCCGGAGGTCTGCCGCACGCTCGGCCGTGGTCAGTATGAGGGCGACACAGCCTTCCACCGGAATATCGCAGTCAAATAAACATAAGGGCTCGGCGATCCAGCGCGCGGCGAAATAATCCTCACGAGTCATGGGCGTGGTGTAAAAATAGGCATTCGGATTGAGGTTCGCATTCCGCCGGCTATTTGTCACAAAGGTCGCGAGATGCTCCCGGGTGGCGCCGTAGCGATGCATATAGCGCTGCCAGGCCATGGCGTGCCACTGAAAGATACTCGTACAACCATAGGGGGCCATGAATTGGGCGTCGCCAGGAGCCCGGTTGCCGGACCACGCCCCATAGCGGCCACGCGGGTTGTGGAGCGCGCGCCAGACCAGCACGTACTCGCACGCCTCGGCCAACAGAGCGTTGACCCCTTCGATAACCGCACTCGCGATCAGACCGGTTTCGGTTTGGGCATACCACCGAATATCGGGCGCGAGCGGGAGATGGTTCATCACGTATTCGACGCTGACAATCTGCTCGCCGTCCTGCGTGCCCGCACCGTGAAAAGGCGCTTCGGGAAAAGTGGCAAGGCCATCAACCCGCTCGGCCGGCAGCCCGGCGTCCTCAAGGGCGGCCCGACAGGCATCCAGGCTCAACGCACCGAGGGACTTCTGCGGCCGGCGGCTCAGTTCGGAGTAGCCAATGCCAACGATGGCGGTTTTGCCTTTTCCTTGCCAGCTCATGGGTGCGTCCTTTGGTCAGGCAACGAGACGAAACTTGGGCAGCGTCAGCTCCGCATCAACATCCTCGAAATAGACCTCAACCTTTCCGCCAATTCGGACCTGCTCGCGCTGTGTCTCGGGCAGGTTGGAGACCAGAAAGAGTTGCGGCTGTTCTTCAAGCTCGACGAGAATATTGAGGTAGGGCAATTCGTCCCCAAAACCGGCCACGTTGGGCTGGTACATCACACTAAAACTGTAGATCGTGCCTCGGCCGCTGACCGGCTCGAACACGAGGGCTGCGCTGTGACAGGCGTTACACACCGGGCGGGGCGGGTGATTAAAATAACGACAGTCCTGGCAGCGCTGTATAACCAGGCGATGTTCCCTGGCCGCCTCCCAGAACGGACGGGTGAGGTCATCAATCAGGGGCCGCGGTTTTTCTTGTACGGTTGCCATGTCGGCCCCGCATCTTGCCATAAGTCCGCGTGGGGGTTCAATGCGAAGCCGATATCCGGGGACGAAGCCGGCTGTTCTCTGTCATGAGGAAGCGATTATCCTGTACGGATCGTATCAAGCTCCTCAAACAGACGGTCAATCTCGTCTTCCGTGGTGTAAAAATGAGGCGAAATACGGAGACCACAGCGCGGGCGGTAATCGACAAAGACCCGTCGGGCGACGAGTTGTGCTTCGGCTTGGGCCGCGCCGTCAAAGTCGATACACACCAGGCCGCCGCGTTCCTTTGTGTCTTGGGGCGTATTAATATGAAGACCGCGGGCAAGCGCGCCGTCAATCAAGCGCTGGCATAACTCGATATTACGTTGCCGAATCTGTTCCACGCCAACCTCAAGAAGAATCTCGTAGCCGGAGCGGGCGGCATAGACGGCCGACATGCCGGGCGTACCACCCAGAAAGCGCCGCGCGCTGTGGGCGTAATCGATGTCATCGCCAAAGGCAAAGGGCTGTTCCTGCGAAAACCAGCCGGTCATCACGGGGCGTTGTGACAGAAGCCGGTCCGGACGGACGTACAGGTAAGCTGCGCCCGGTCCGCCGCAGAGCCACTTGTGTGAGCCGCCGACCACAAAGTCGGCCTGCCAGGCCTGCACGTCGATTGGGACAGTCCCAACGGTTTGATAGGCATCGACAATAACCTGGGCGCCACGTTCATGAGCGGCCTGAACAATGGGGGCGATATCGATCAAGGCGCCGGAGCGGTAGAGGCCGTGGTCCAGGACCAACAGCAGCGTCTCGTCGTCAATGGCCTCGATAAAGCGTTCGGCCGGTTGCCTGATGCCGTCTGGAGAAGGGATCATCACCGGCCGGGCGCCGTACCGGGCTCGGGACTGAATATTATAGCGCAGGGTGGGAAAGGTCAGTTCGGCATACAGGACCTTATTGCGCTCGCCGCTAAAGTCGAAGCAGGAGAGCGCGGCGTTAAACAGGGCGGACACGTTCTGATGCATAACCACGCTACCCGGCTCGGCATTGAGAAACCGACCAAGGAGTCCGGCGGTTTCCTCGAAAAACCCCATCCAGCGATCCCATACCGCGCTCCCTTCCTGCTGCCAGCTTGCGGTATACTCGTGCAGCCGGTCCGTCGTGGCCCTGGGCATTGCGCCCATGGAATGGGAAATCAGATAGGTCGAGGTTTCAAGGATGGGAAACGCCGTCCGCCAGCGAGATAGATCATGTATCATACGGCCCTCCGCCGAGTTGGGTTCTGACATCCCAGAGAATGGGGAAAAAATGGACGCCGACCCGTCCCTGAAGATAGCGGACGCCTGGGGCCTGGAAGGACGCGCGGCCGACCAGTTTGCCGGTGTACGCGTCTCCCGTACCGGGCTTTGCGCCAACCATGCGTTCGGCCATTAAGGCGTGGCGGGAGCGCCAGATACAAAACTGTTCGTCATATTCGACCATGACCTCACACAACTGGTGCAGGTCCAAATGCCGGGGGTCGGTATAGATGTTCTCAACTGCCCGTTCCTGTTGCTCTACTGTATCCGTGGCAAATCCGCGGCTGTGCAAGAGTTCACAAAATGCGCTCCACAGGTTGGGACCGCCATAGGCCGTCTGGAGCCGCTGCCGGGAAGCCTCACTCCCGGCGAACACCTCAAAGAAGCGTTCGTCCCGGAGGCCGGACAGAAATTCGAGCTCTCGAAACTGTAAGGACTGCAAGCCGCTGGCCGGTCTGAGCAAATCGCGAAACTCCAGAAAATGCACCGGCGACATGGTCTCCAGCACCTGGACCTGCTGGATCATCACCTGCTCGATCTCAATGAGTCGCCGTATCAGCCAGATTGCCTGTCGCACCCGCCCGGCCCGCAGATGGCCGATGATGGTACGGACCTCGTACAGCAGCAATCGAAACCAGAGTTCATAGCTTTGGTGGACAATGATGAATTGGAGTTCGTCGTGAGCGGGTGGGTTGGACTGGAGCGTCTGGAGGCTGAGCAGTTCCGGCAAGCGGAGATAGGACTCGTATGTCAGGTCCGGCTTGGCCTGGGGCATGGCCGATATTGTACTGCCGAAGGGAGGGGAGGGGCAATGAAGGAGGACGAAAATTCTGTAACCGAGGGGGAACAGCGTAGAATCCGGGAAATGCGAACGGAGATTCTCCAGGCGGACAGGAGAAAAACGTTTATGCCCGTAACCCTGCCTGGCGCATCAACGGCATGACGCGCTCGCCGAAATACTTCAGCTCTTCGTTATAATCCAACCAGGAGACAATCAGCCCCTCGATGCCGGTGCCGGCCAGCTTGACCATTTCATCGACGACCTGCTCCGGCGTGCCGACCAGGGGATAGCCGCCCCAACCGGCAATAAAGCGTTCGGCAAACTGGGTAAGGGTGGCTTCGCTAAACGACTGACTCTCGACACCAAGCAGGTTCAGGATATTGCGGGCCGCGGCCCAGTCGCCTTTTTCAACGACGTAGTCATAGGCTCGTTTGGCTTCTTTTTCCGTGTCGCGGCAGACGACAAAACCGTAGGACATCATGCCGATCTCTCGCCCATAGGCATTGGCCTGTTTTTTCACATTCGCGACAACCTCTTTGCCGTGTTCCAGAGTATCGACCTGGATAAAATTAAAGTCCACTTCACGTGCGGAGAAGTCCTGGCCGGCGGGCGAGAAACCGGCGTTAATCAAGGCCGGATAGGGCTGTTGGACCGGCTTGGGCAGCAGATAGCCGTCTTTGACCTGGAAGAACTCGCCCGTATGCTCAAAATTCTGCTCGGTCCACAGGCGCTTAACGACCTGGAGCCACTCGCCGGCGTACCGGTAGCGCTCGTCGTGTTCCATCTGCTTGGCCGCAAACATTTCCATCTCCGGCGAGAACCAGCCGCACACAATGTTCAGGCCCCAGCGCCCATGGGAGATATGGTCAATCGTTGCGCCCTGCTTGGCGGCCATGATCGGATGAATGGTGGGGACGTGCGAGGTGGAGAAGAGCATAATATTTTTGGTCTGGGTGGCCATGGCCGTGGCCCAGGTATAGGTCTCCATGCAGGTGCCATTAAAATCGGTGCTCCCGCCAAAGCCCTTCCAGCGTCCAACGGGCACCAGGAGTTCGAATCCCAAGTCGTCGGCCTGCTGGGCGATCAGAACGCTATGTTCATAGGTGGGCTCAAAGGTGGACTCGGCATGGGTGATGGTACACCCATAGCTACAGTTCTGACCAAAAATACCCAGCTTCATTTTGTTGTCGTTAAAGACGGGGATGTGTTGGCGGCGATGTTCTTTGATGTCGTCTGGATGCATGAGGGTTCCTTTTCTGGGTCATAGGGTCTTTGGGGTCCTTTGGGTCTATTGAGTCGTTAGGATGCCTCTTGTATTTCTCCCATGCCTATGTCTTTGTGAGCAGGGTCGAAAAAGAATGCAGACGATTTGGGACGCGGGTGGGAAAACTCGAAATTCATATCTGTACCAAGACCAAGTGTACGAACAGAACGGTTAAGGTCAAGGTCCGCAGCGCCGAGGCTGCTCCGGGTGTCCATACCGGGCTCACGCTGCTGGCTGCGGTGAGGAAACTCGTTACTGAACGGCAGCTCGAAGGGGTGGCGGAAGTCCGCGAGGCCACGTGCATGTCGAGTTGTCCGGTCGGTCCTCGGCTCGACCTGATGCAGGACGACACGCGGGTGCGCTATATCAAACGCCAACGCCCGACAGGTCGGCCGGATTTTGTGACGTGGAGTTCGATCAACAGCATTGAAGACGAAATTCGGAGTTGGCTGGGAGAGCTGAATGTAAAGGAGGGTCAGATATGCGGGTAGCCGTTGGTGGATATCTGGTCGCCGTGAATACCTTTGCCACCCAAAGGATGGGGCTGGACCTGTTTCAGCGGGCGACGCTGAGCGGAGGGCGGGTGCTGCGGGTGGGCGGCGCTCAGGGCTCGATTGCCGGCTTTCTGCACGGAGCCCAGCAGTACCACTGGGATATTGTTCCGCTTCAGTTTGTGGTGCCCGGCGTTGGGGGAAAGGTGACAACGGAAGCGCATGAGGCGGCCAAAGCCGGTTTTCTCGATCTTTTGCGCAAGAATCCGCCGGTGGACGGCGTGTTTCTCCAACTGCACGGCACGGCCGTGTCAGACGAGTGCGATGACTGCGAGGGCGATTTGCTCAGAACGCTCCGGGAGTTTCTGGGTGAAAGGGTGCCCATCCTGGCGACCCTGGACGGCCATTCCAATACCACCCCGCTGATGGTCGAGCAGGCCAGCATGCTGGTCGGGGTGAAAACCAACCCGCACTATGATTTTTTCCCCGGCGGAGAACAGGCGGCTCGGGTCATGGCCGGCATGTTTGACGGGAGTATCACGCCGACCAGCGCCTGGGCCCAACCGGCCATGGCCCCGGCGCTGCAAAAACTCTATATCGCCCCAGGCTGGCCCATGGAGGCGCTGATGCGGCAGGCGGCGACTCTGGGACGTGATCCCCGCGTGCTTGATATATCCTTGCTGGGCGGGTTCTTTTGTGCCGACACGCCCGAGACCGGCCTCAATGTGACGGTGACCACCAATAACGAGTCGGCCCTGGCTTACGACATTGCCGAGCAGATCAAAGAAGTCTGCTGGGCCAAGCGGCACGCGTTTCATACCGATATGGTTCCGGTGGAGGAGGGCGTGCGAGCCGCCATCGAAGCAGAGGACGGCTTGGTCGTGCTCGGAGACCTGGCCGATAGTGGCGGCGCCGGCACACCCGGCGACGGGACCGTCCTGCTGGCGGAATTGCTCAAGCAGAACGCCCAGGAGGCGGTGGTCGGAAATATTACTGATCCGGCGGCCGTGCAGGAAGCCGTTCGGGCCGGGATCGGCAAACATGTCACCCTCAGTGTTGGCGGCAAGGTAGACGCCTTCCACGGAGAACCGGTCGAGATCAGCGGCCGGGTGCGTGTCATTCAGGACGGGGTCTATACTGCGGCGACCGCGTTTAATGCGGGCATATACCGACGCGGGGCAACCGTGGTGGTGGATTGCGGCGGGGTTGAGGTTATTTTGACCTCGCGCCCGACCCACGGCTTTGAAGCCAACCATTTCCGCAGTCTTGGCATTGAACCGACCCAACGGAAAATCCTGGCGGTGAAGTCCGAACTGCAACACCGCGCCGGTTTTGCCGGTATCGCCGATACGTTTATCGACGTGGACACGCCGGGTCTGGCAACCCAGGTACATGCGCGTTTGCCGTATGAAAAAATCCGGCGGCCGGTTTTTCCCCTCGATGACATCTAGGAGCACGTATGAATATCCGTCAAATCGATCATATTGGTGTGGCCGTAAAAGACCTGGATACCTATCTCACCGTCTTTGGAGACATCCTGGGGCTGGAAATTCATGACTTTGAAGAGGCCGATCCGTACGAAGGCTTGCGGATTGCCTTTGCCCGGATTGGTGAGGCCGACTTCGAGTTTTTGCAGGACCGGATGCCGGAACTGGGCGACAAAGTGACGGATCAGCGCGACATCTCACGTTGGATAGCAAAACGGGGCGAGGGCATCCATCATATCGCCGTGCGGGTGGACGATATTGACGCCGCCATTCAGGAGGTCAAGGCCAAAGGCTTGCGCGTTCTTGACGAGAAGGGCCGCCCAGGCGCACGCGGCTCCAAAGTCGCCTTTATTCATCCCAGGAGCACCGGCGGCGTACTCATCCATTTTGTGGAGCGAGAAGAGCGATCGTGAATGCGTCCTCCGGACCGAGTCCGCACACGGACGACCGGCCGCTGGAACTGTCCGCGATTGCGCTGACAGTGCTGCTGAGTGCGATCTGGGGCGGGGCGTTCGTGGCGATCAAGGTCGGCATCTTTGATATGCCGCCCCTTGGGGCCGCGGCCCTCCGGTTCGGTGTGACGGCCGTCATGCTCCTGGCCCTGGCCTGGTATCAGCGGGTACAACTCCGCTTTGGCTGGAGCGAACTCAAGATATTGGGCCTGCTTGGCTTACTGTTCTGCTACGGCAATATGGCGGTCTATCTGGGGACGGCGCTCACGACCTCAGGTCGCTCGGCCGTATTTTTTAGCGCTCAGCCTATTTTTATCGCCCTGCTGGCGCCCTTCTTCCTGCCGGGGGACCGTCTGACGGCCCGCAAGGTCTGCGGCCTGGCGGTTGCCTTTAGCGGCATCGTCGTCCTCTTCTCGGCCAAGTTCGGCGGTGGCCTGAGCGATGCGCTTATAGGCGACGCCATTGTTCTCAGTTCGGCTCTGACGATTGGTATCTCCGGCATTATCACCAAGCGCGTCGCCGGACGGGTTCATCCCGTTGCGCTGGTGTGTTGGCAGACCTGGATCACCTGGCCCATCCTGACCCTCTTCTCCTGGATGTTTGAAGCGGACCAGCCGTTTCTTCTCTCGACGCGCGTCATCGTCTCCATCGTTTATTTGAGTGCGGTTTCCGCGGCCTTCGGGTTCGTGGCCTATGCCTGGCTGATTCAGCGGCATTCGCCCACGCGTGTGGCCTCACTGACGTTTCTCACCCCGGTATTTGCCGTGCTCTTCGGCTGGTTGTTGCTGAATGAACACATGGGTGTGGTTCAGTTACTCGGCGTGGCCGGCGTGTGTGTCGGCATTTATATCGTGAACAGCAGCGGGACGTCTCCATCGCCGACTGCCGAACAGGTTAGGTCTGTTGGGTCTACGAGAGTCATTGGGTCCGTTGAGTCTGTTGGGTCCGTTGAGTCTGTTGGGTTGAGACTCAATAGACCCAAGGACCCTATAGACCCAACAGACGCAAGACGGAGACCGGCTGGCTATATGGAATCGTAAATTGCTCCTGGGCCTCTAGGAATGCTGTGCTTCCCGCAGCACATGCAACTTCAGGAAGACATAGGCCGCCACGAGCAGACACAGGCCGCCCGTGCCGCCGACCGTCAGCGGGGCACCGATGAGGGGGGCGAGAAAACCCGCCAGCAAACTGCTCAGGGGTGGGGCACCCATAAACATGATGAAGAACAGGCTCATGATCCGGCCGCGCAGATGGTCCGGCGATAAGGTCTGGAGCAGGGTATTGGTGGCGGCCATGGGAACCATGATGCCGGAGCCGACAAGCGGCAGAACAAGCATGGACAGCCAGAAGTTGTGAGACAGGGAGAACAGGATGAGTCCAAGGCCAAACCGAATAAAGGCAAAGGCCATGACCCGACCGAGCTGTTCCGTGCCTCGGTGACGGGCCATCAGCAGGGCGCCCACCACGGCTCCTGCACCGGCCGAACCCATCAGCAGGCCCATGCCGTTTGGCCCGCTGTGTAAAATATCGCCGGCGAAGATCGGCATCAGCACGGTGTACGGGGTACTGAGCAGGCTGATCATGCTGACCAGAATCAACAGCAGCCGGATCGCCGGGGTATGCAGGGCATAGCGGATACCTTCCCCAATAAAGGTGGTGGTTGATTGCGCGGGGTGCGGCTCAACAACTCTGGGGGGGAGTCGCATGGCGAGAAAGCCCCCGATAATGGCCAGGAAGGTGCAGCCGTTAAAGGTGAAGCATACGCCCTCGCCAAACTGGGCCACCAGCAGCCCGGCCAGGGCCGGGCCGAGAATCCGGGCCGCGTTGACCAAGGTTGAGTTAAGGGCAATCGCACTCGCCAGGTCGTCTTTACCCACGATCTCCATCAGAAAACTCTGCCGGGCGGGCATCTCAAAGGCCTGAATCGTGCCGGCAACCAGGGCCAGGAAAAAAACCTGCCAGGCGGTAATCCACTCACCCATAGTGAGGATACCCAGCACGAAGGCCTGCAACATGGCCAGCCAGAGGGCAATCAGAATCACCCGGTAGCGGTTGAAACGGTCGGCAACGACCCCGGCCAGTAGCCCGAACAAAAGGGTCGGTACCTGACCGGCAAAGGCGACCAGCCCGAGCATCAGGGAGGACTCGGTCAGCCGATAGATCAGCCAGGCCTGGGCCATGTTCTGCATCCAGAAGCCGGTCCGGGAGACGAACTGGCCGACAAAAAAGAGGCGAAAGTTCCGGTGACCAAGCGCCCGGAAGGCATAGGGCAGGGAACAACCAAAAAGGGTCTTTTCGGTCTTTTCGATTTCTACCGCTGAGGGTGTGGACGGGGAGCTACTCAATGTGACGCGCTCCTCACCAGAGAGGAAACGCTACGCGGGAAGAAAAGGCTGTGTTGCCGCATAGCGCGTAAGGCTATCTGGGGCTTTGGAACCCTGTCAAGGAAAGGCTTGTCCGGGGGTGGGGAATATGGTGTTTTGAGGCGCATATTATTTAAGGAGGGGACTATGGACGTTGGCGTACTGGTGACAGCGACGGCGGAGAGCGGAGACCTGAGCACGGTGGCCCGCCGGGCAGAGGCGCTGGGGTTTGCTTCTCTATGGATTCCTGAACACCCGGTGATCCCGGTTGGGCATACCACGCCGTTCCCTGGGGCGGCCGATGGCGTTCTGCCGGAGCACTACAACCGCTGGGCCGATCCGTTTATTGCGCTGACCGTGGCGGCCGGGGTGACGAACCGCATCAAGCTCGGCACCGGGATTTGTCTGCTGCCCGAACGCGATCCGCTCATGACGGCCAAGGTGGTTGCCAGCCTTGACTTATACTCGAACGGCCGGGTGATCCTGGGTATTGGCGGCGGGTGGCTGCGCGAAGAAACCGAACTCATGGGGACCTCCTTTCGTCTGCGCTGGCGACGCCTGCGTGAGACCGTCGAGGCCATGCGGCTGCTGTGGACGCAGACAGAGGTCAGCTATGACGGGGAACTGGTTCAATTTCCGGCGGTCCGCTGTGAGCCCAAGCCGGTACAGCAAAACGGCCCACCGGTATTACTCGGCGCACACGGTCCCAAAGCCCTCGAACGGGTCGCGCGTTCCTACGATGGCTGGTTTCCGCTGGCCTGGAGTCCACAGGCATTAGGGGCTGAGATCGAAGAGCTCCGCAAGCTTGTCACAGAGGCGGGTCGTGACCCCGACAGCGTGCCGGTGACGCCGATTATCGATCCGGACAACGGCAACCTGTCCGTTGATATGCTGAAGCGCTATCAGGATGTCGGGGTGGATGGCGTCGTGGTGTTCAACCAACAGATGGGTACAGAGATCGCAGACGGAAAAGCACACGAATGGCTCGACCGCGTGGCACCAATTGTGGACCGAGCGCGGGGGGTGTGATAGTTACGCGCCCCATAACTGAATCTTGCGTCTGCTGAGGAGTGAGGATGGCTATGACTATCAAGCGTAGTGATGTGGGTAGAGGGCCTCAAAAGCAGGGATACCACCACTGGAGCATAGGAAGAGCCCGCCTGCTCTTCCTCCTGACCATGAGCCTGCTCGTGCTGTCTTCCACCGCTCAGGCGCAGACGCAGTCCGGTGTCTGCGACCGGACCCCACAGGTGAGAGACGCCCTCGTCGCTATAGTCGGGGGCGGGGTGACCTGCGCCGATGTGACAGCCGACCAGCTCGGCCGTATTAGTGTTTTGAGCCTGGGCTCCGAACGCATAGAAACGTTACAGTCGGGTGACTTTGCCGGTCTCACCAGTTTGGAGCAGTTGGATCTCTACGACAACGACCTCACCGCTCTCCCCCCCAACATCTTCGCCGGCCTGACCAACTTGCGACAGTTGAACCTGTGGCACAACGACCTCGCCACCCTCTCCCCCAATGTCTTCACCGACCTCACCAACTTGCGAGTTTTGGACCTCGACGACAACGACTTCACCACCATCCCCCCCAACGTCTTTGCCGGCCTGACCAATCTGCAGACCATGTGGCTCAACGACACCCGCCTCACCACCCTCCCCTCCGGCATCTTCGTCGGCCTGACCAGTCTGGAGTACTTGGTGGTCTCTGGCAACGAATTCACCACTCTTCCCCCCGACGTGTTTGCCGGTCTCACCAGCTTGAAGACCTTATCGCTCAGGAATAACTTCCTCACCACCCTCCCGCCCGACATCTTTGCCGGCCTGACCAATCTGCAGACCTTATTGCTCCACGACAACCATCTCACCGCCCTCCCGCCCGACATCTTTACCGACCTGACCAATCTGGGAAGCTTGTATCTCCACGAAAACGATCTCACCGCCCTCCCGCCCGACATCTTTACCGGCCTGACCAGTCTGCGGACCCTGTTCCTCAGCCGCAACCGCCTCACCGCCCTCCCGCCCGATATCTTTACCGGCCTGACCAATCTGGGAAGCTTGTATCTTGACACGAATCAGCTCACTACCCTTCCACCGACACTCTTCACCGACCTGAGCAGCCTGCGGGTCTTGGATATCAGCGGCAACCACCTCACCGCCCTGCCGCCCAAGGTGTTTGCCGGTCTCACCAGCCTGCGGCAAGTGTGGCTCAACGCCAACCCTGGTGCCCCCTTTCCCGTGGCGATGACGCTGGAGAACTCCACGCCTGCCGGTGGCGTCGTCGTCAAGGTCGCTACTGGCGCGCCGTTTGATATGACGGTCTCCGTGTCGGCCACCGGCGCCACGCTGTCTACCCCGTCTGTCACCGTTTCCACCGGAAGCGTCACCAGTCCCCCGCTCACGGTCATTCCAACCGGCGGTCCGGTACGGATCACGCTGGGTGCCGCGCCAGCGCTTCCAAGCGATTCCTGCCACCTCGACCTCCCATGCTACCGGGGTTTGATGTCGACCGTGTCGAGCGAGCCGTTTGAACCGGATATCGCTCCGCTGACGCCGCCCGTCGACACCCACGCTGATACGCCAGGCACGGCAACGCGTGTCAGTTCGACCTCATCAACCCCAGGTCAGATCGGACCGGCGCATGATGTCGATTACTTTCAGATTGCCGTGCCCCACACCGGGACATTGGCCATTACGACCAACGGACCGCTGGATACCGTCGGGACGCTCTGGCAGGGCGACACGGAAATCGCCTCCGATGATGATGGTGGCGATGGGCACAATTTTCTGCTGACCGTCCCGGTCAACGCCGGCACGTATGCGATTGCCGTACAGGGTTATGGCAGCTTGACCGGGCAGTACACGCTCGTGGTCAACTTCACTGCCGGTGCCGTGGAGTTGGAGGAGTTTCATAGCGGGATCGGACTCGTGACCGGGTGGGTCTGCGAAGCCGAGCAGGTCGAACTGGAATTTGACGGGGAGACCATCGTGACAGCGCCCTATGGCACCGACCGGGAGGACACCCTCGATGCCTGTGGCGACCGCGATAATGGCTTTGGGCTAGTCTTCAACTGGAACCGCTTAGGCGACGGAAAGCATACCATGCGCGCTATGGCTGATGGCAAGGAGTTTTGGTCAGCCACCTTCCGTGTGACCACGTTTGGCGTCGAGTTCCTGCAAGAGGCCCAGGGCGACTACCTGCTACCCGACTTTCCCGACACAGGCCAGCAGACACGGCTCGTGTGGCAAGAGGCTTTACAGAACTTTGCGATTGCCGCGGCCTCACCCGCCGCCGAGAGCGAGCCCTCAATGGATGATCCGCCCACCCAGGATGATCCGCCCGTCCTGAGTGATCTGATAGGCACGTTGGAGAATCCCGCCCCCGACTCGTTCCAGAGCGGATTCGGCCTTGTGTCGGGCTGGGTGTGTGGGGCCGAGAAGGTCGAGATTGAAATTGACGGCACGGATATCTTCGAGGCTTCTTACGGCACCGACCGGATGGATACCGCGGAGATATGCGACGACAGCAACACCGGCTTTGGGCTGCGGCTGAACTGGAACGAGTTCGGCGACGGTGAGCACACGCTGCGGGCCTTGGCGGACGGCGAAGAGTTCGGGCGAGCGACGTTTACCGTCACGACCTTGGGCGAGACGCTCCTGACGGGCGCAAGCGGAGTGTACGATCTCCCCGACTTCCCCGAGCCGGACACAACGGTGACGGTCGAGTGGCAAGAGGCAAGCCAGAATTTCGTGATTATCGAGGTGCAGTTGGAAACGCACGAATAACTCGACTGCATAGCCCTGATTGTAGGACGGGCGCAGGGAGTGTGATTGTTGAAGAAGTGTTTCTATCCTACACTAGAGTTCCTGGCATCAAACCATGGGACCGTGTGGATAGAGAGACTATGTGATGCAGTCAGCTTTCGCCGAAATTGCTGATTTCTACCGCATCGACGCTTCCTTAAAACTCGACCCCAAGAAACGGTCGGGCCTTGGCCAATACATGACCCCGGTCTCTATTGGCCGTTTCATGGCGAGTTTATTCGACGCTGTTTCCGGTGAAGTGCGCCTGCTCGATCCCGGAGCGGGAGTCGGTTCCCTGTCCGCTGCCTTTATCGAGCGGTGTTCATACGAAACCAAGAAGCCTCGGTCCGTTTCGCTGGACTGTTATGAAATCGAACCTGTTTTAATCGACCATCTCGAATCAACCCTGAAGGAAGCTGAAATTCAGGGCCGGGCAACCGGGGTCGATGTGACCGGGACGATCCATACGGACGACTTTATCCTGTCCTCTGCGCATGGATCACAGGCAGATTTGTTCCAGAGCGTCGAGTCAGAGAACGAGCCGTTTACGCACGTCATCATGAATCCGCCGTACAAGAAGATTCATTCCGCATCGGCTCATAGGTCAGCGCTCCGTCGTGCGGGTATTGAAACGTCAAACCTCTACACCGGATTTATGTTTCTCGCCGCTCTGCGTCTTACCAAGGGCGGCGAAATGGTCGCTATCGTACCCCGCTCATTTTGTAACGGGCCGTACTTCAAACCGTTTCGAGAGCAGTTCTTCTCGCTGATGAATTTGCGGCATATCCACGTTTTCGAGAAACGCGATTCTGCCTTTGAGGATGATGAGGTGCTGCAGGAAAACATCATCCTTCATGCGGTGAGAGGGACCGTAAGTTCGAAAGTTCGGATCACAACAAGCAGAGGCGGAGTTTTCGAGTCCGATCCTGAATCCCAGGCTTACGTCGGTGAGGACATGACGCAGCGGATCGTCGATTCCGCGTCGATTATTCGGCCTCGTGACCCTGACAAGGTTGTGCATATCGCTTCGACCGACTTTGAACAGGGAATCGTCAATCGGATGACCCACTTCACGGCATCGCTCAGTGATTTGGGTATTGAGGTCTCGACTGGCCCGGTTGTCGATTTTCGGCTGTGTCAGGATTTGCGTGCTGAGCCGGACAAGGGCACTGTGCCGCTTCTGTACGCTACGCATTTCCAGGGAGGCAGGCTGGAATGGCCAAAGACGATGAAGAAGCCAAACGCCATTGCCGTAACGGAAAAAAGTCGCAAGTGGCTCTATCCGAATGAAGGTCATTTCGTCGTTACCCGACGCTTCACGTCAAAAGAAGAGAAGCGACGTGTCGTTGCGTCCGTCTACTCATCTGATCTGCCGGGTAAGATGGTGGGTTTCGAGAACCACCTCAATGTTTTTCACGCCAACCAAAAAGGGGTTTCACCATCCTTGGCGCATGGTCTGAGTGTGTACCTGAACAGCAGCCTGGTTGATCTCTATTTTCGGCAGTTCAATGGCCATACCCAGGTGAACGCCGCGGATTTACGCTCGCTTCACTATCCAACTCGGGAGATGCTGGAACGCCTCGGGAAAAAGACGAGTAAGACCGCACTCTCCCGGCAGGAGATTGACGATCTTATCGAGGGAGAGCTTGCACTCATGACAGATGAAGAAAACCCACTCTTGGCGCAACAGAAGATCGAGGAAGCGCTTCAAGTCGTTCGGTCGCTGGGGATGCCAAGGGGGCAACAGAACGAGCGATCCGCACTCACCTTGTTAGCTCTTCTCAATCTCAAACCAAGCGGCGCGTGGGCTGCGGTGAAAAAACCGTTAATGGGGATTACTCCTATCATGGAGTATTGCCGCGAGCATTACGGTCGTGAGTATGCCCCGAACACCCGTGAGACTTTCCGACGGCAAACCATGCATCAATTCGTGGAAGCGGGCATCGCTCTTTACAATCCCGATCAGCCAGACCGACCCGTCAACAGTCCGAAAGCCTGTTACCAAATCAGCGCAGAAGCTTTCGCCGTTATCCGGACGTTCGGGACTAACGCATGGCAGGCAGCCCTCGATGCATATCTCGAAGGGCGGGAAACGCTCGCGGCAAAGTGGGCGAAGTATCGTGAGATGCAGATGATTCCGGTTCAGGTGGCCGAGGGTCAGGAGATCGACTTAACGCCCGGCGCTCATTCCGAGTTGATTAAAGCCATCATCACCGAATTTGCTCCGCGCTTCGCTCCGGCTGCCGAGGTCATTTATGTTGGCGATACCGGAGACAAGATCGGGTATTTTCAGGAACAGCGCCTTGCCGAGTTGGGGGTCACCGTCGATCAGCACGGGAAAATACCGGACGTGGTGCTGTATTTCGGGGAAAGGGATTGGTTGCTGCTGGTTGAATCCGTCACCAGCCACGGTCCCGTCGATGCGAAACGTCACAACGAACTGGGCGAATTGTTTGCTAAGGCAACGCCCAGTTTAGTCTACGTCACGGCCTTTCCTGATCGCGGCGTCATGGCCCGTTACCTTGGAGAGATTTCCTGGGAAACCGAAGTCTGGTGTGCTGACGCGCCTACGCATCTCATCCACTTCAACGGCGAACGATTCTTGGGGCCGTATGAGGGGTGATGCTAAATGGTGCTGTGGGAATTGCTGAATTTCGACAGGAGGAAATAATGCCGAGAAGAAATCTTTCCCCCGCCATGCGTGATCATCGCCCTGTTTTAGGTCTGGAGCAGCGCCTCGGTAATAGGGAGCATCATCCCGATGGCAGAATGCAATTTCAGGCCG
Organism: uncultured Binatia bacterium (SeqCode); assembly: GCA_965203745.1. GTDB lineage: Bacteria > Desulfobacterota > Binatia > Bin18 > Bin18 > Bin18. The sequence goes on along the minus strand of CBDBDK010000004.1, from coordinate 1,451,432 downwards.
GAGCAACGCCACCGTTCGGCTTCCTGAATGCCGACACCGTTGAGGAGAATGGCTTCTCGCTTCGGATCAGAAAGCAGGCCGGCAACGGGACGCTCTCGGTCATGGCCATTACGAACCTGTTCGGCAGAAGGCATTACCTTGAATTTCCGCCCGCCGCTAGGCTGCGACAACATCTGCCCGACCATGAAACGCAGATCGCTGAGTTCGTTGAAGTGGTTCATCGCCACATTGGGCTCAATCTTGAGGAATTCGGAGAACGGCAGAGGCCAATACGCCCTCTCAACAATAGACTGTTGGAGTCTACGCTAGCCGCACTTGACGAATTCTGCCCACTCCTCCTTGCGCTGGCCAATCGTCCATAAGTCCCTCCCTGTCTATCAACCAAAACCACGACTATCCAGTATTGGCGAACAGTTTCTCGGTTGTGTCGGCGCGGGGCAGGTCGAAGGCGGCGGCGACGCCGGGGTGGACAACCTGGCCGCTCATGGTGTTCAGCCCGCGTTGCAGAGCGGGGTTCTCGCGGAGAGCAGCGGTCAGCCCCTTGTCAGCCAGTTCAAGGGCGTAGGACAGGGTGACGTTGGTCAGAGCATAGGTTGAGGTGTGGGGCACGATGGCCGGCATATTGGTGACGCAGTAATGCACCACCTCTTCCTCGCGGTAAATCGGATCGTGGTGGGTGGTCGGACGTGAGGTTTCGGCGCTGCCGCCCTGATCGATGGAGATATCAACAAACGCCGCGCCGGCGCGCATATTCCGGAACAGGTCTCGCGTCAGCAGCCTGGGCGCGCGGGCGCCGGGCACCAGGACCGAACTGATGACCAGGTCGGCGGCGGTCACCTCCTCTTCGATATTGGCCCGGTTGGACATGACAGTGGTGACGTGGCCGCCAAGGATGTCGTGGACGTAGCGCAAGCGCGCCGGATTGACATCCAGAATGCTCACATAGGCCCCCACACCAACGGCCACCTGACAGGCATTTGCTCCGACTATGCCGGCGCCGAGAATAACTACGTGGCCGGGCTTTACCCCGGATGCGCCGCTCAGCAATACACCCCGACCGCCATTATGGGTCTGGAGACTCCAGGCCCCCACTTGAAACGCCAACCGCCCGGCCACCTCGCTCATGGGCGCGAGCAGCGGCAGGGAACCATCCTCCAACTGAATGGTTTCATAGCCGAGCGCGGTCACCTGCCGGTCCAGCAGCACCTGGGTGAGCTGTTCGGCGGCGGCGAGATGGAGGTAGGTAAACAGGATGAGGCCGGGCCGCAGCAACGGATACTCGGCAGCCAGGGGCTCTTTGACCTTGAGGATGAGATCGGCCTGCGCCCAGACCTCTTGGGCGGAGCCCTGGATATGCGCCCCGGCCGCGGCATACTGCTCGTCAGGAATACTGCTCCCGGCACCGGCCTGGGTTTCAATCACAACCCGGTGACCGTGCGCTACCAGAGCGGCGACGCCACTGGGCGTGATAGCTACGCGGGTCTCCTCGGCTTTGATTTCCTTGGGAATACCAATCACCATACGAGCGCTCCTGTCTTTGCTTTACATTGGAGAAGTGCTTCGCGTATCTTAACGAAAGAGGAAACGTATCCTCCAATGAGAGACAAAAAAGCTGGACACGTTTACTCTTTGTAGCATGGGTGTGGTACTTGATGGAAAGCAATTTGCGCGAACAGTCCGGCAGGGTCTGAAAGAACGTCTTGCTCGAATTCGGCAACAGCCCGGCCGACAAGACTGGCAGCCGGGGTTGGCGACGATTCTGATCGGTGAGGACCCGGCCTCGCGCGCCTATGTCAGCACCAAGGCAAAGGCCTGCCGTGAGGTCGGCATTGCTCCGTTCGGCCACCGTCTACCGACGGCCGCATCAGCCGACGAAGTCATGACGCTCATCGGTCGGCTCAACGCGCGTCTCGATGTCCACGGTATTCTGCTCCAGCTTCCACTGCCCGACCATTTGGAGCCGGCGGCCCTGATTGAGGCCATCCGGCCGGACAAGGACGTGGATGGGCTCCATCCGGTGAATCAGGGCCGTCTGGTATTAGGCCAAGACGGGCTCCGTCCCTGCACCCCGCTGGGTGTCATGTATCTCATTGATCAGAGCGGTATGGCTATTGAGGGTAAACGTGCGGTCGTTGTTGGTCGCAGCAATCTGGTCGGCAAACCGATAGCCCTCCTGCTGTTGCAGCGCAACGCGACCGTGACGACCTGCCACTCGCAAACGACCAATCTCGCCGACCACATACGCCAGGCCGACCTTGTCGTGACCGCAATCGGGCAAATTGACGCCATCAAAGGGAACTGGATAAAAGAAGGAGCGGGTGTCATTGATGTTGGCATCTCGCGGAGCCCCGATGGGTTGCTGAAAGGAGATGTGGAGTTCGCTATTGCCAAGGACCGCGCCGCCTATATTTCTCCTGTCCCAGGCGGGGTCGGACCGCTAACTGTTGCCATGCTCTTAGCCAACACTGTCCATACTGCGGAAAGGCAGACCAAAGTTCGGATGTGATATGGAGTCCAAGCGAACGCCGCTGTACCAAGTGCATCGCTCTCTAGGTGCACGCATGATTGAATTCGGTGGCTGGCAGATGCCCGTTCACTATACCGGGATTCTCGCCGAACACCGGGCCGTGCGGACGCAGGGTGGCCTGTTCGATCTGAGCCATATGGGCGAGATCGAGATAGCTGGTCCTCGGGCGTATACAGTCTGTCAGGAATTATTTGTCACCGATATTGCCCGCATCCGGATCACGCAGGCCCAGTACTCGGTCATGTGTTTTACCGATGGCGGCATCGTCGACGACGTCATTGTCTATCGTCTGGCCGAGGAGCGCTATCTGGTGTGTGTGAATGCCGCCAATCGCACGACCGACTACGAGTGGATGGCGGTGCACAATCGTGATCGGGCCGAGGTGATTGACCGGAGTGACGAGTACGCGCTGGTCGCCATTCAGGGCCCACAGGCCCAGACGGTTCTGTCTCAGCTGACACCGCACGATCTTGCGTCCATTCGCCGCTATTGGGCGGCCCAGGGGGAGGTGGCCGGAGTGCCGACCCTGCTGGCGCGAACCGGCTACACCGGAGAAGATGGTTTTGAGCTGTTTGTCCCGGCTGAGCGGGCCGAACATATCTGGCAGGCGTGCAGCGAGGTAGGGCGCGCGTCGAATATAGTCCCTGTCGGCCTGGGCGCACGGGATACGCTCCGCCTGGAGGCCGGCTATCTTTTATACGGCAATGATGTTGATGCCCGGACCACACCGCTGGAAGCCGGTTTGCAGCGTCTTGTCCATTTTGAGGCCGGCCCCTTTATTGGGTCCGAGGCCCTGCGCGAGCAGCAGACTGATGGAATTGAAAAACAACTGGTGGGGATCAAGATGGAAGGGGCGGGGATTCCTCGCCAGGGGTATGCGATTGGGAGTGGAGATCAGGAGGTCGGGGTGGTGACAAGTGGAACCCAGTCTCCCATGCTGGGCGTTGGTATTGCGTTAGGCTATGTTTCGCCATCATGCACGGACGCTGGAACACCGCTGGCAGTTGCGATCCGGAATCGCCACATTCCGGCGACGGTTGTCAAGCCGCCATTTTATCGGAGGAGTAAGTAAGGGAGGAGGTTATGGAAGCCCCAAAGGAGTTACGCTACTCACAGGAGCATGAATGGGTGCTGGTTGAGGAGGATAATTTGGCAACCGTCGGCATCACCGATTACGCCCAGGACCAGCTTGGGGATGTCGTGTTTGTTGAGTTGCCCGAGCCGGATACCCAGCTAACACAAGATGAGCCCTTTGGCGTGGTTGAATCGGTCAAGGCCGTGTCTGACATCTACGCTCCGGTGAGTGGTACGGTCAAAGAAGTCAATACTGAGTTGCTGAACACGCCGGAGACGATCAATGAAGATCCGTATGGCGATGCCTGGCTGGTCCAGGTGGAAATGAACGATCCCGAAGAGCTGGACGCGCTCATGACCGCTGAAGAGTATGATCGCTTTATTGAAGAAGAACAGGAAGACGCCGATGAGTAAAGCGTCTATTGAGTCTATAGGGTCCTTGGGTCTATTGAGTCTCGACCCAACAGACCCAACGGACTCAACAGACCCAACAAACCTAGCAGACTCAACCCGTCATGCGTTATATCCCGCATACTGAGCACGATATTCAGGCCATGCTGGCCGTCCTGGGGGTGGGTTCCGTTGAGGATCTGATTCGCCACCTGCCCGAGGACCTGCGGCAAAACGCCGGTCTTGATCTTGCTCCCGGCCTGGCGGAGTCTGAGATCACCAAGCGCCTGACCACGTTCGCCGAACAGCAGACTGGATACAGCCCGGAGCGGTCCTTTCTTGGAGCCGGAGCTTATGCCCACCTCATTCCTGTCGTGGTTGACCAGATCGTACAGCGGGCGGAGTTTGCCACGGCCTATACGCCCTATCAGCCCGAGGTGAGCCAGGGGACGCTCCAGGTCATTTTCGAATTCCAGTCGCTGGTTGCTTCCCTGTTGGGCTTGGAAGTCGCCAACGCCAGTATGTACGATGGGGCGTCTGCGACCGCTGAAGCGGTCCTCATGGCCAAGCGCATCTTGCCCAAACGCTCGCGGGTGCTGGTCGCCCGCTCTCTGCATCCTCAATACCGACAAGTCATTCAGACCTATTTGGATGGCTTCCCCGGTCTGTCGCTGGTTGAGCTGGGTTGGGATGAAACCGGCCGGCTTGACCAGGCGGCCCTGGCACGGCACCTGGACGAGCGCGTGTGCGGCGTGGTCGTCGGCTATCCGAACATCTTTGGCGTGATCGAGGATATGGCGACCATTAGTCGCAGTGCACAGGACGCTGGTGCGCTGACCCTGTCCGTGACCCCCGAGCCCGTGGCATTGGGTATTCTCAAGTCCCCCGGCGAACTCGGGGCCGATATCGCGGTTGCAGAGGGACAGAGTCTGGGTATCCCCCTCAGCTATGGTGGTCCCGGCCTGGGCCTGTTTGCCTGCCGGAGTCGCTATGTCCGGAATATGCCCGGTCGTCTGGTTGGGGAGACGGTCGATCAGGATGGACGTAGCGGATTTGTCCTCACCCTGGCCACCCGCGAACAACACATCCGGCGGGAGCGAGCAACCTCAAATATCTGTACCAACCACGGTCTGTGTGCCCTGGCGGCCACCGTCTTTCTGTGCCTGTTGGGCAAACAGGGGCTGCGCGAATTGGCGCTCCGGAATGTGAAGAACAGTCATTATCTGGCCGAGGTACTGCAGCGGGCGGGCGGCGTACAAGCGCGTTTTCCAAGTCCTTTCTTTAATGAATGGGTACTGACCGTACCACACGCCCGCAGCGTGTGGGCCCGCCTCAAAGAGCAGGGGGTCATGGCCGGCATCGTTCTGGAGGACTGGTATGAGGAACTCCACGATTGTCTCTTGGTGTGCGCAACCGAGCTCCACACGCGGGAAGCGATTGAACGCTTCGGACAGCAACTCAGGCAGGCAACAACACTCACGCAGGTCGCATAATGGCTTCGACGCGCAGCCCTGGTAAACGGACGATGCTGAACGAACCCCTGATCTCAGCGCGGGGATCGGTTGGCCGGATCGGCTACGCGCTCCCACGGGACGATATTCCCGAGCGGGACCAGGCTCGTGATCTGCCGGACGAGCTGTGTCGGGAGGCGCTCGATGATTTTCCCGAGGTCAGCGAAGGCGAAGTCGTGCGCCATTTCACGCGTCTGTCCCAGTGGAATATGAGCGCAGCAACGACCCTCTATCCCCTGGGATCGTGCACGATGAAGTACAACCCCGTGGTGAATGAGTATATGGCTCGCCTGCCGGGTTTGGCGCAACTCCATCCGCTGACCCCGGACGATCAGGCCCAGGGGGCGTTGATGTTGCTCGCCGAGCTTGAGCGCTGTTTGGCCGAGATCAGCGGTATGGATGCGATCAGCTTGCAGCCCGCGGCCGGGGCGCAGGGTGAGTTGACCGGCATGAAGCTCATTCGGGCCTATCATCAGGATCGGGGAACAGCACGCAAGAAGGTCTTGATTCCGGCGAGCGCGCACGGCACCAATCCTGCCTCGGCGGCCTTATGTGGCTATGACGTCGTGCAGGTCGCGACCGGCTCGGACGGCATGCTCAGCGCCGACGCCGTGGCCAAGTGTACGGACACCGAAGTGGCCGCCCTGATGGTGACCAACCCGAACACGCTCGGACTCTTTGAGCGTGAGATTCTTCGGATAACCGACGTGCTGCACCAGCACCGGGCGCTGGTGTATATGGACGGCGCCAACCTCAACGCCCTGATGGGTGTGGCCAAGCCGGGTCATATGGGGGCGGATGTTATTCAATTCAATCTGCATAAAACCTTCTCCACGCCGCACGGCGGCGGCGGCCCCGGTGCCGGGCCGGTCGGCGTAAAAAAGATGCTAGAGCCCTATCTGCCCATCCCGCGGATTGTCCAGCAGAACGACGCCTATTCCTGGAGTGACACTGCTCCCAAATCAATCGGGCGGGTGCGCTCGTTCTACGGCAATTTTGGCATCCTGGTGCGGGCCTATGCCTATATTCTGGCAATGGGTGGAAACGGGCTCACCCACGCCACACGCATGGCGATTCTGAACGCCAACTACCTCCGTAAACGGCTCGAATCCGTATACACCTTGGCCACCCATGAGCCGTGCATGCATGAGTGTGTCTTCTCGGACCGCTCGTTTCATCAGACCGGTATCAAGACCCTGGATATTGCCAAACGTCTGCTCGATTATGGCTTTTATGCTCCGACGATTTACTTTCCCTTAGTAGTGAGCGGAGCACTGATGATTGAGCCGACGGAAACGGAAACCAAAGAGACCCTGGACGAATTTGCCGATGCACTACTGGCCATTGCCCAGGAGATGAGCGACCAGCCCGACCTGCTCAAGCAAGCGCCCTTCACCACGCCGGTCAGCCGCCTGGATGAAACCCGTGCTGCCCGCCGGCCGGTCTTACGCTGGAATCGCACGCCAGACTCCTAATCCCCAATCCCTAACTCCCAACCCCCAATCCCTAACCCCCATTCCGGCTTTCTGCTAGGCTGCGCGTTGTGGAGACGATTCGTATTCGAGGCGCGCGCCAACATAATCTCAAAAACATCAGCCTTGAGATTCCGCGCCAGAAGTTTGTGGTCATTACCGGCGTCTCCGGGTCGGGGAAATCGACCCTGGCCTTTGACGTCCTCTACGCCGAGGGACGCCGCCGTTATATGGCATCGCTGTCCGCCTCGGCGCGTCAGTTTCTGACGCAGTACGCCAAACCCGAGGTGGATGCCATCAGCGGCCTGTCCCCAACGGTCGCGCTTGAACAGCGTCGCACGGTGCCCTCAGTCCGCTCGACCGTTGGCACGGTCAGCGAGATAGCCGACTATCTGCGGTTGCTCTACGCCAGGGTCGGCACGCCTCACTGCCTGGAATGCGGACGGGTGATTGCACGCCACAGCGTGCCCCAGATTGTCGATCAACTGCTCGATGTCCCCGAAGGGAGCCGACTCCAGCTTCTGGCGCCCATCCGCCTTTTCCATCCTGACGATTGTGACACCGTTCTCCAAGACCTGTATAAAGCAGGATTTGTCCGGGTCCGGTTGAATGGAACGATCCACGACCTGGTGGATTCGGATCTCGCCAGAGAGCTGGCGGACCTGAGACCCGGAGAGGTCGCCGAGACACAACTCGATATCGTCGTTGACCGGCTTGTGGTCAAAAGCGGCATCGCCCAACGCCTCGCCGATTCGCTGGATACGGCTTTGCGCTATGGCAAGGATATGGTCAAAGTGCTGATTGGGGAAAACGAGGAACGGCTGTTCACCCAGCGTCTGATCTGTCCGGCCTGTGGTTTTGCCTATCCGGAACTGAGCCCGGCCTTCTTTTCACCCAACAGCCCCGAGGGAGCGTGTCCGGCCTGTGAGGGGCTTGGCGTACAACAGGAGCAGAAGACAAAAAAACGGAGAAGCGCCCAAGCTGCGACCGACTCGCAGGTCTGCTCCGTGTGTAACGGCTCGCGCCTCCGCTCAGAGACCCAGGGGATACGCATCAGGGACATGAGCCTGAGCGAACTCACCGCCAAGCCGCTCGCAGAGGCGCTCGACTTTTTTTCTCAGCTCGTTTTTTACGGTCAGACGGAGCCGATCGCCCGACCGCTCTGTCAGGAGATTGTCTCGCGTCTCCAGGCCTTGGTTGATCTAGGGTTAGCGTATGTCACCCTGGAGCGTACGATGATGTCGCTGTCCGGGGGCGAGGTCCAGCGGGTCCGGCTGGCGACGCTGCTGGGGAATGGCTTATCCGGGGTCATCTATATTCTGGACGAACCGTCGGTCGGGCTGCATCCGCGTGACACGAGTCAACTCCTGGAGATGCTCAGACGCCTGTGTCAGCAGGGGAATACGGTGGTGGTGGTCGAGCACGACCCTGAGACCATGCTGGCTGCTGACCATCTGATTGATTTAGGCCCAGGAGCTGGCGAGCAGGGGGGGTGGGTCTGTGCGGTAGGAACACCACAGGGCGTCAAAAACGCACCGGACTCGCTGACCGGACAGTATCTTTCCGGTGCATCGCAGATTCCAGTCCCGACAAAACGACGCTCATCGAAACACTGCCTCACCCTCGCCCATGCCAGGGTGCATAATCTCAAAGACATCAGTGTGGACTTCCCGCTCGGGGCACTGACGTGTGTGACCGGCGTCTCGGGCTCGGGCAAGAGTTCGCTTATCAGCGACGCCCTCGTGCCCGCACTTGCGGCTGCGCTCGCGGGGACGCGATCGATCGCAGCAGGGATCGGCCAGCTCTCCGGCTGGCAGCATCTCAACAAAATGATCGTGGTTGACCAGGCTCCTATCGGGCGAACGCCCAGTTCCACCCCGGCAACGTATATCGGACTCCTCCGTCCGCTTCGCGCCCTGTTTGCCCAACTGCCCGAGGCACGGGTGCGTGGCTATAACCCGGACCGCTTCTCTTTTAACGTTAAAGGCGGGCGCTGTGAGGCGTGTGAAGGAAATGGCGTCTTCGCGGTTGAGATGAGCTTTTTACCCGATGTCTATGTCCAGTGTGATGTGTGCCATGGCCGACGCTATAACCGAGAGACGCTGGCGGTCACCCTGCGCGGCCGGAGTATTGCCGACGTGCTGAATATGACGGTCGCTGAGGCGCTCTCAGCGTATGGCGATCTGCCCGAAATCCGCTCGCGTCTGGAAACGTTACGCGCGGTTGGGCTGTCTTATCTGCGCCTGGGTCAGGCCGCCCCGACGCTCTCCGGGGGCGAAGCGCAGCGGCTCAAATTGGCCAAAGAGTTGAGCCGGAAGAGCACGGGACAGACCTTATTCCTCTTTGATGAACCGACAACCGGCCTCCATCTGGCCGATATTCAGCGCTTGCTGGACATTTTTACCTTACTCGTTGAAGCGGGGAATACCGTGGTGGTGGTTGAACATAATCTGGAGGTGGTAAAAACCGCGGATTGGGTTATCGACTTGGGCCCCGAAGGGGGAGAGGCCGGGGGGAAGGTCGTTGCCTGCGGGACACCCGAAGACATGACGCGCGTTGAGCACTCGTACACCGGCCGGTTTTTGAAAAGCCTCTTGTGAGCCTCGGCTGCACCCACGCGCTGCCTCTCGTCCTGGCCTCGCCGGTACTGTCCTAGTTTGAGGGGAAACGTCCTAGTTTCAGCGCCAACGTCCTAGTTTGAAGGGAAACAGCCCAACCCCTCACGAGTTGGGCTTCATATCAATCGGATGGATCAGGTTGGTAGGTTCCGAACCGGATCAATCTCTTAGGAGTGTGTTCTTGGTATCGGTGCCGTTTGGTATTGGAACGTGTCTGTTGTGGGGTGTGCACCATACTCATCTGACTTTTTCAGCGGCGGGTGCACGGGCGCGAGGAGAAGCTGTGCAGGCTTGTCTATTCCAGCCCGCAGTTCGACCCGAGCATTCCCAAAATTCGCCATCTCTAAGGTGATATGGCCAATAAATCCAGGATCAATTTTCGGGGCGGTGACATGAACGGAGATCCCGAGTCGGGCATAACTACTGCGTCCTTCAATCAGCCCCATGAGTGAATTGGGCATGGAGACACTTTCTAAGGTTTGCGCGAGCACAAATTTCCCAGGATGCAACACAAAGGATGCTCCATCCTTATCTTCCCATAAATCCTCCGACTTCCAGAGAGATGGCTCCATCCGAATCGCAGAAATGTGATCGGGGAAGTCTTCTTTGAATACCGTAAAGCGTTCCCCAAGCAGTAAATCAATCGAAACCTGCGCCACCCGATCCTCTACAGCATGAAGAGGAGGATCGAAACGGAGCGTTTTAGATTGGATGTGCTCAAGAATTCTAGACCGGGAGAGAAACACGTTCCACCGTGTCTTTCGGGATGTGCACATAGCGCGAATCCAGCGCATGTCCTTGCACGATGAGCGTAATCACATTGGTACCAATGGCGGTGACACGCGCTAAAACTTGGGTCTCTCCTTGTTCCATGTCCCGATCTTTGAGATAACTCACATCCACAAATCCCACCCACTCCTTGTTCTGAGGAAGATGAATACGAACGAGCCTCTCATTTGAAAACGGCCCGCGCTTCACTTGACAAGGAAGCCACACCCCACTACCTTCTTTGATTGCCATCCGTCTCCTTCTCCCCTGCTTTTGGGCCGGACCATATCAAGTCGGCCAACGATGTCAAGGAAAAGTTGCGTGTTCCCCTCCGCACCATCCGCGGCAAATGACCAGCTTAGGACGAGAACTTTATCCTCGTTTTTTACAGCCACCTGCCAACACAATACGACCATCGCGGTTCACAGACTGCTCGATGGCTCGGGATACCTGAGCAGCCTGATCGTCTGTTTCTCCTTTCCGGTAGAACACCGCATAGCACTGCTCAATTAACTCTTGTTCGGTTTTTATCACCTGTGGGAACAGGGGGAGGGGGATACGGTTCTCTGTATTCTTTCTCTTAGCTCTTGTTCGTTCGCGTTGTTCTTGCGCCGCCATCCATATGATAAGGAAAAGAAAACTCACTCCTCCCAACACACCACAAGCAATTACTTCGCGCGGGTATGCTTGATAGAGCAGGATTAAGGCGACGCCCACGCAGAGCAGCAGTGCACCGATGGATAGCCAAACGATAAGATTCCAGACGGCGCCTGGACCCAAAAGGAGAGTGAGGGCAATCACGAGCAGGAGCGCAATCACCACGCCCATATCGCCCCCTAGCGCTGTGTCGCTTGTTTCAGCCGTTGCGCCGCGCGCGCCGCGGCTCTTGATTCTCGCTCTCGTTCCTCGCGGGTGATAACGCGCTGTTGCGGTGCTGGAAACGTCAACTCGTCACTCTCCATCCGATTTGTCGGACTCTGGGGTGGATGGGGACTGCTGTGGAAAGGAATCTATCGAGAGCTCTAAATATGACCTGACTTTCTTAATGTCTTCTTGAGTGGTTGGCCGTGGTCCGGAAAACAAGATTTGCACCGCATTATCTCCAGCTAAGGGAATATGGAAAGCTTTCTGTGTCTCGGTATTCATTGGTGACCTCCCTTGCGGCTCAAGGGTATAGACAGGCATCTCCTCCGTCGTGGCAGGCGGCGTTGCCACCGGTTCCGCCTTGATGCTTTCTGAGCCTTCCCCAGTATAGGAGTCTTTTTCTTGCGATACAAGCTCTAATGTATCGCGATAGACACGTATGAGTTCGTTAGCTCCTTTCGGTAGGAACTCTTTTTGGGTGACGAGATAGTGGCGTACAGTAGGCTCGCTGGGAAGTGTGCCTGGATAACGGTCTTTGAGTTCCTGAAACAACTTCGGGGTATATGCAAGCCTCTCTATGGCTTCCATACGTTCCCTTTCTCCCCGTGGCAACTCGAAGAATGACATTGCATCTTTACTAATCCTGAGTCCATCAGCCTCTTTTTCTAAAATCCCGTACCGCGTAAGAGCCCCAATTATTTGGGTTGACGCTCCATTAAGGGAATTATAGCCAAGATCCAGAGCTAAGGCCGCCCGTGGTGCCGAGTTCCTATGTTCCGCCTTGTAAATGTCCCTCGCGCGCTCAAGCGCATTTTCAAGACTGATAGATGGATAATTCGGACTTCGCTTTGTTGCCATACGAACCTCCTACTGTATTATTTGCCGCGATAAACACGATACGGCAAATCCGGTTGGAAGTCAATGCTAACGCGATAAACCCGCGATAAACTAGTTGACAGGCCGCGTTAAATCTGATATCCTTCCCCCATGCTCAGCATGAAGAGGTGGTGATTATGAGAAGAGTTGGCGCCCTGACATCCAAGCGATTGAATCTGCCGATGTTCGGGGCAATGCGGAGAAGGCCGAACCCTCGTAGGCTTTGGGGAGCGGAGAGGGTCGGGCCATGGCAGATTCACTTCCCGAGGAAGATCATCTGTTCTGTTCTTTTTAGCATCCCTTCTGGGTGTATTCCAGTCGGAACTGCTGACAGATAAGACCTTTTGTTTCCCATAGAACAACGCCCCGGAAAGTATTCTCTCTTCCGGGGCGTGTCCCTCCACGCTAGCTAGGCGAAGAGGACGGGTTTCGCAAACAGATCCACCAGGGCCAACCCAACCTTGACCGCGCCAACACGACTTTTATGGAGCGCTGCAACCTCACGGTACGAATGCAACTCCGACGTCATGCCCGACATACCAATGCGCACTCGAAAACCCTCCAGCACCACCGCGCCGCAATCGCGCTCCACTTTGCCTTCTATCATTTTTGCCGAGTGCATGAGACATTGCGGGTCACACCGGCCATGGGAATGGGGCTCACCAATCATATCTGGAGTGTGGCAGAATTGATCGAGATGGCCCGGACCACCCCACCGAGGACGCCGCCCCCGATAGCAGAGACGGCTGGCCCGCGGCTGAGGGTGATCCAAGGAGGTAAGGCAGCCTAACGTCCTATTTTGAAATTTTACGTCCTAATTAGGACAGTACCGCCTCGCCGTATAGGTTGACAGGCTCAGGGAGAAATCCTAAGTTAGACTTCTAAAGTCCACTTTAAGCAATTCCAACTCGCAGCAAACAACGAAGGGGCATTATGGAGCGCGATCCAATCTACATGGATAACCAAGCCACCACGCCAGTAGACCCGCGCGTGATTGAGGCGATGGTCCCGTTTCTCGGAGAGATATACGGCAATGCGGCCAGCCGGAATCATGCCTTTGGATGGGCGGCCGAAGAGGCCGTGGACCGGGGGCGGAGCCAGATTGCGGATTTGGTCGGCGCCCGACCCAAGGAGATCATTTTCACCAGTGGTGCGACCGAGTCGGACAATCTGGCGATTAAGGGAGTGGCGGAGTTCTACGCGGATAAAGGTAATCACATTATTACGGCGGTCACGGAACACAAGGCGGTCTTGGATACCTGTCAGGCTCTCGAACGGGCGGATGTCGCGGAAGTGACCTACTTACCGGTGGATCAGTATGGTCGGGTGGATGTCGATGATGTGAAGAAGGCGATCCGAGACGAGACGATCCTGATCTCTCTGATGTATGCCAACAATGAGATCGGCACCCTGCATCCCATTCGAGAGATTGGCAAGCTCGCCAAAAAGCGGGGCATCCTGTTCCACTGTGACGCGACTCAGGGTGTGGGCAAGATTCCGGTGAACGTTGATGAAGATGGCATCGACCTGATGTCGATGAGCGCCCATAAGATGTATGGGCCCAAGGGCTGCGGGGCGTTATACGTCAGGTCACGGAGACCCCGGGTCCGCCTGCGCGCCCAGGTGCACGGCGGTGGCCATGAGCGGGGGATGCGCTCGGGGACGCTGAACGTGGCGGGCATTGTCGGGTTTGGAAAGGCGTGTGAGCTGTGCGGGCAGGAATTGGAAACCGAGGCCGGCCGCCTGATTAGTCTGCGCCAGAGGCTCTATAACGGTTTGACCGAAAACCTGGAGGACGTGTATTTGAACGGGCATCCAACCGAGCGGATTCCCGGCAACCTGAACCTGAGTTTTTCGTATGTGGAAGGCGAATCCTTTCTGATGGGACTCAACCGGGAGATCGCGCTGTCGTCCGGCTCGGCCTGTACCTCGGCGACCCTTGAACCGTCGTATGTGCTCAAGGCGCTGGGTGTCGGAGAAGAGCTGGCCCATACGTCTATTCGGTTTGGTCTGGGCCGCTTTAACACCGAAGAGGACGTGGACTATGTGGTCAAGCGCGTCTCCGAGGTGGTCATCCGATTGCGGGAGATGTCACCCCTGTACGAGATGGCCAAGGCAGGTATCGACCTGAAATCCGTCCAATGGAAAACCTGAGTTAAGGCAAGTATTCAACACCTATAAAACGCTACCATGGAGGGAGCAGCGAGCGATGGCATACACCGAGCGAGTGATAGAGCATTACGAGCGGCCCCGGAACGTGGGGAGTTTTGAGAGCGCAGAAGCGAACGTAGGCACCGGGGTGGTGGGGGCGCCGGAGTGCGGGGACGTGATGAAGTTACAACTCAAGATCAACCCGCAGACCGAAGTGATTGAAGATGCGAAGTTCAAGACCTTTGGGTGTGGCTCGGCGATTGCGTCGTCGAGCTATGTGACGGAGTTAGTAAAGGGGAAGACGGTGGCGGAGGCGGGGGAGATCAAGAACACGCAGATCGTGGAGGAGTTGGCGTTACCGCCGGTGAAGATTCACTGTTCGGTGTTAGCGGAGGATGCGATCAAGGCGGCGGTAGCGGACTGGCGGGGCCAGGGGGCAACCAAGAAGGATGCCGCCTAGACACCAGGCAACCACAATCAGATTGGGACAACCGGCATGGCAGCAAGCGCGAAAGCAAAACTCAAAATCGAAATCAGCGAGAACGCGGCCAAAAAGATTGAAGGCCTGACGGAACAGGACGAGCGGCAGGATTGCGGCTTGCGGGTCAAGGTGGTCGGCGGGGGCTGTTCGGGTTTATCCTACAAGATGGACCTGGATATCCCGCGTAACGGCGACCGCGTTTTTGAACGGGAAAGCGCCAAAGTGATTGTTGACCGCAAAAGCTTTATCTATCTCCGTGGGACCGAGTTGGACTTTTCCGAGACCCTCATGGATTCGGGCTTTAAGCTGACGAATCCCAATATCAAACGCGCGTGCGGCTGCGGTAGCTCATTCTCGGTCTAGCCCGACACTCACTATGCCAACGGTGGTGCGCTGCTGGCGCTGTCAGAACGAGCATACACCCCAGGTGTTCTGCCCGGCCTGCGGGGCTCTCCAACCTCTCCCGCCAGACATTGACTATTTTACGGTATTTGGTCTGGCCCGGGATCCCATGCTTGACGAGCAGGCGCTTGCCAACACGTACTACGACCTGAGTCGCCAACTCCACCCCGACCTGCACCAGACCGGCGCTGCGGAGGAGCAGGAAGCCAGCCTTCAGAACACCGCGGTGCTGAACCGGGCGTATCGGACACTGCGTAATCCTGTCCAGCGCGGCCAGTACTGGCTCGAACTCAACGGCGAACAACTCGGCAAGAAAAATAACAAAGTCCCTCCTGACCTGGCCCTCCTCGTGTTTGAGGTGCAGGAAAAGCTGGCAGCCGTCCGGGAGGCCAGCACTACCGGGATCGATGACGCACTGGCGGGCCTCAAAGCTGAGCTGACTCAGGTACGGGATGATCTGGACGAGCGGATGCAAGGATTGCAGCAAAAGCTGGCGGCCAACTTCTCCAAATGGGAGCAGGCCGACACCTCGTCCGAACTCTTGAGCGAACTGAAGCGAGTGCTGTCGGATATGGCCTATCTGCGAACCTTAACCCGCGACGTGGAAAAGGCTCTCCCCACCTTTTGAATCGTAAAGAGGCGAATCGTGGAACGTATAGTTGGTATTGATCTCGGCACGACCAATAGTCTGATCGCGTGTGTGGACGACGCCGGCCCACGCGTCATTGCCGATGGCGAAACCGGGCAGAAGACGCTCCCCTCTATCGTCAGTTTTTTGCCCAACGACCGGGTTGTTGTTGGCCGGGAGGCGGGCGAGTTAGCCCGAACCCAGCCGCTCTCGACCATTCGGTCGGTCAAGCGCTTTATGGGTCTCGGCATGGAGCATGTGAGCCCTGAGGATCGGCAGCGCTATCGCTTCGTTGACGATCAGGGCGACACTTCCAGTCTGGTTCGTTTTGCCATCCACGACCGGCAGGTGGCACCACCGGAAGTCTCGGCGGTTATTCTCCGCGCCTTGCGTGACCGGGCGGAGGCGGCCCTACAGGAAGAGGTCCGCAAGGTGGTCATTACCGTCCCGGCGTACTTCAACGACTCGCAGCGTCAGGCGACCAAAGACGCCGGCAAGCTGGCCGGCCTTGAGGTCATTCGCCTCCTCAACGAACCGACCGCGGCCTCTCTCGCCTATGGCCTCAACACAAAAGAAGAGGGGCTGATTGCGGTGTATGACTTTGGCGGGGGCACGTTTGACGTGTCTATTCTGCGCCTCCACACCGGCATCTTCGAGGTGTTGTCCACCAACGGCAATACCCGCCTGGGTGGTGACGATATCGATCAGTCCATAGCCGAGCGTTTTCTCCTGGCGGAGCTGTCTGAAGAACTGCGCGGCGACTTGCAGGTGTTGAATGGTGCACTGCGGGCGGCTGAAAAGGCCAAGCAGGTCTTATCCGAGCAGGACGAAACGGTTCTGAATCTGGCTGTCCCTTCAAGCGGCGTGCAGCTCTCTCGCGGCCTGAGCCGTCACGAGATGGAAGCCGCGGTTGACGAGATTGTGGCCCGCACGCTCGAGCCGTGTCGGCAGGCGCTCAAGGATGCCGGGCTTGAGACCCAGGACATTGAAGAGGTCGTCCTGGTCGGCGGCTCGACCCGCATGCCGCTGGTACGCCAGCGCGTAGGCGAGTTTTTTGGCCGGACGCCACTCACCGATATCGACCCGGACGAGGTCGTTGCGCTCGGGGCGGCGGTCCAGGCGGATACTTTGTCCGGGCGGCGGCGGGATATGCTGCTGCTCGATGTGGTTCCGCTGTCTTTAGGCATTGAGACCATGGGCGGGGTCATGAGTCATCTCATTGAACGCAATACGACCATCCCGGCCAGCGTGAAGGAAATGTTCACCACCGCGGTGGATGACCAGACCGCGGTCGCCGTGCATGTCCTGCAAGGGGAACGCGAGCTGGTCCAGGACTGTCGCAGCCTGGCCCGTTTCAGCATCCCCATTGAGTCCAAGCCGGCTGGAGTCCCGCGTGTCGAAGTGACATTTATGATCGACGCCAACGGGATTCTGAACGTTTCCGCCACCGACTTGCGGACCGGGCTCGAACGCTCGCTTGAAGTGAAACCGTCCTATGGCTTGACCGACGAAGAGGTGGAGCGGCTGCTGGAAGAATCCATAGACTTTGCAGAAGAAGACATTGAGCAGCGCTTGCTGATTGAGGCCCGGACTGAAGCCGATACCGTGCTACACGCCACCGATAAAGCCCTGAGTCAAAATGCCTCGTATCTGCAAGAGGGAGAGGAGGAGCAGATTGCCCAGGTGGTGCAAAAGGTCCGGGAGGCGTGCGCTGGAGAAGATTACGATCTGATCCGGGACCTGACCGAGGAGTTGAGCCAGGTGACAACGCCGTTTGCCCAACGGATTATGGATTCTTCAATCCAGGAGGCGCTGGGAGAGAAACAGCTCTCCGACTTGTAGCAAGCGCACGGGAGGGAGCCATGAAGCTATACTGGGACACGCCCGAGGATATTGCCGAGCAGCTCTTCGAAGCGCAGCCCGAGACTGATCCGTTGAGCATCCGTTTTACCGATCTGCTCCGCTGGGTCACGGACTTGGAGGATTTCAGCGATGACCCGCAGGATTCGAGCGAGGGCAAACTCGAAGCCATCCAAATGGCCTGGCTGGAAATCTATAAAGAGGAAAACGCCTAGTCCCGCTGTTGATGTGCTCCTTAGCGCAGCCCCTGCAAGCACGTAATGCGTGCCCGCGCATTATTGGTGAGCGCATTCTAAACTTCACGGCTAACGGCAGGCCACCCGCTGTTCATCTCCTGTAAAATACGCCAGCTTCGTTCCTCCTGGCTCCTGCTGTCGCTCCCATGTTTGCGATTGGTGATAGCGTGAGAAATTTGCGCTTATGCTTGCGGGGCATATATACTGCGCGGACGAACGGTGGTCTGTTTGGCGGTCTAATCATGGGAGAGATGACGGATACTGAACAATCAGGTTAAAATCGAAGGAGTCCGTCCCGTGGACCAGGTCACATTGAAAAACTTCCGCTGCTTTCGAGAAAAGCAGACCGTCCGCCTCGCACCATTGACGCTGCTTGTGGGCGAGAATAGCACCGGCAAAACCTCATTCATGGCAATGATCCGGGCGCTCTGGGACGTTGCTTACCAACAGAGCATTCCAGATTTCAAAGAAGAGCCGTATGACCTTGGCAGCTTTGACGACATAACTCACCACCGGGGAGGAAGGAGCGGGCAGGCAGATGTCTTTGAGGCCGGATTTGAACTTACTCGCGGTGATAAGGAGACCCGAGCCGACAGATTGGGCACCTACCGTTTTGAGGTAATTTTCGGACGAGACGGGACCGTTCCAACTCCGGTAAGCATACGCATTGCCAGTGAGGACACGTGGATTGAAGAATATCTCAAAAGGGGCCAACTTGGGCAATTTCGTTTTGGAACATCCAAAGGCGCTTGGCAGTTGCAGGAAGGTGCTGACCGCCGCCCCCTGTTGGACACTGATCTTTATCTAATGCGCCCTCTCTCCTCCTCTTTCTTTACTTTAAGTCACGCGTGGAGGACAGGCAAAGACAGAGAAAACAAACCAGAGCTAACGATATTGCAAGGCTCTAAGAATCCTACCGCCGAAGAGTGGGAAATGCTCCAACAATTTACTGAAATCTCTGAAATGAGAGGCTTCCTTCCCTATTCCGACCAACGTCCCTATGCCAGTGCGCCGGTCCGTTCTAAACCTCTCCGGACCTATGACCCTTGGCATTCAACACGGGATTCCGAGGGTGATTACGTTCCGACGTATCTCGCAAACCTGTACTCCCAGGATGAGGCAAAATGGAACGCCCTGAGACATGCGCTCGAAGAGTTCGGCAAAGATGCCGGTCTGTTCGATGAAATATCCGTGAGACAGTTGGGGAAGAACAAGAACGGCCCTTTTCAAATTCAGATCAGAAAATTCGGAGATCGGACCAAAGGTCCACAACGCAATCTGATCGATGTCGGCTACGGCGTTAGCCAAGTGCTGCCGGTCATTACCGAGTTGTTGCGTCGCGACGCTCCAGCCATGTTTCTGTTACAGCAACCAGAAGTGCACCTTCATCCTAGCGCTCAAGCTGCGTTGGGAAGCCTGTTCTGCCAAGTCGCCCCTCGTCGTCGGTTGATAGTTGAAACGCATAGCGACCACCTGCTTGACCGGGTGCGTATGGATGTTCGTGACGGTACAACTCATCTCAGACCCGAGGATGTTTCCATTCTTTTCTTTGAGCGCAGAGATTTGGACATTCGGATTCATTCCCTGCGCCTGGATAAGGAAGGAAATGTCTTGGACACGCCACCGTCCTACCGCCAATTCTTTATGGAAGAAACGAGACGGTCATTGAGGCTCTAAATGTGTGCCATTCTCGATAATGATGTTGCCCACCAAGTGTTCGGCTCCAATCGTCCGCCAGCCGGAGAGGCGTTCTTTAATTGGCTCAACTCGGGAAGAGGGCAATTGGCCGTAGGAGGAAAGTTGCGATATGAACTTAGTACGAGCAACGAATTCATCAAATGGTTACAACAAGCGCTACTATCAGGACAGGCTTCTGATTATAACGATGACAAGGTTGAGGAGAAAACGGAGGAGCTGAAAAATTCCGGCTCGTGTCGCTCCAACGACGCGCACGTTGTGGCTCTGGCCCAAGTCAGCGGAGCCCGGCTGCTTTTTACAAATGATGACGATCTAAGGAAGGATTTTGCGGATAAAAATCTGATCGACAACCCGCGAGGTAAAATCTACACGACGAGGCGCAAAAGAAGGAGTGGGAAGAGATACGTGACGGTTCGTATAGATAACTTTCAGGAAAGTCATAAACGGCTGCTTGGCAATAGAACCCTTTGTAAAAGAAAGTGATCCTTCACAAAATCCAGAAAAATGTTCTTTCTTTACGAGCATCAGCGCTTGCAAGCCTGTTATCCCGTTACCCGCTCATATACGAGAGATCCACGGATATTGATCATCACGTTTGTGAATACGGACATTGGAATCACAACGAATAGATGGTCCTCGCATCCCCAGGCTGGAGAGGTCCAATTCGGTGATTTGATTGCCCCAGCATTTCAGTTCCTTCAGGTACGGGACCCGTGATAGGTCCAACTCGGTGAGTGCATTGTCCGTACAATCAAGTTCCTTCAACAACGAGACCTGTGACAAGTCAAGCTCGGTGAGACTGTTTCCCTCGCAATAGAGCCACTCCAGATGCGGGACTCCTGATAAATCAAGCTTGGTGAGTGCATTGTCCGTACAATCAAGTTCCTTCAACAACGGGACCTGTGACAAGTCAAGCTCGGCGAGTTTATTGTTTCTGCAATATAGGTACTCCAGGTGCGGGACTCCTGATAAATCAAGCTTGGTGAGGAAGTTACCCTGCTCGATCCACTCCCCTGCCAGCTTCGAGAAGAGGAAGCGTCTCCCGCAGGAGAGTGCTTCCAAATTCGGGACCCGCGACAGGTCCACTTCGGTGAGATGATTTCCCTCGCAATAGAGCCACTCCAGATGTGGCACCTGTGACAGATCAAGCTTGGTGAGGAAGTTGCTCCGACAATTAAGTACCTTCAGATATGGGACCCGCGATAGGTCCAGTTTGGTGAGATGATTTTCCTCACAATAGAGCTCATACAGGTGCGGAACCCGAGACAAATCAAGCTCGGTGAGTTCACTGCTCCCACAATAGAGGTACTCCAGATTCGGCACCTGTGACAAATCCAATCTGATTCTTTGAAATAACCACGGGAAAGCTTGGATAGTACCATCGTCAACTAAGAATTCATCCTCTTCATCCGCATACCAATTGCACCAAGACTGTATCTTCTCCACCAGTTCATCCGGCGTCATCCCCACAGCTTTGGCCCAGATCAAAATTTGCCGATAGTCTGACTCCCGAAATTCATAATCACCAATTCTGTGCCGAATAGTGTCTGTACGAATGATCTCCGTGACGTCATTGACCATGCCGTCTCTGATCGCACGGGCTCCAGGCGGAAGGCGCGTAAGCTCGTCGGAGGCTCTGGGAACGAGGGATGTATTCCCTTTGTCACTCATAGGCTCTTCGCCTCCTCAGAGGCTCATCCTACGTCGTCTTTGTCTGCGGGCTCCGAAGAAGACGCTACCGTGTTTTGGTCGGTCGAGATCGGCGGTGCAGGCGACTGGGCCAGCCAAGCATCAATGATCTCGTCGTTGTCCATCTCCTGCGCTATAGACTCCATACCCGGATAATTGCGCAACACGTTGTACCACATCTTCAAGTACGGGTGCGCCGTTTTGCCAAGATTATCAAGGACGCGTTGAGCAAAGCTGTCGAATTTCCGCGCGCCTGCCTCCAAATAAAAATCGGCTAATTGCCTGCCTAGTCTGCGTATTTCGGGATCAAATCCGACTTTGTCTACCGAGTCCTGGTCGGGTGAGGGCGGCGGTGCAGGCGACTGAGCCAGCCAAGCATCGATGGTCTCGTTGTTGTCCATCTCCTGCGCTATGGACTCCATGCCCGGATAATTGCGCAACACGTTGTACCCCATCTTCAAGTATGGACGAGCCGCTTCGCCGCTCTCCCGCAGAACCACTTGGGCTACGTCGCCAAACTTTCGCACGCCTGCTTCTACAGAGAACCAGACAATTACTAAGATAATCTCGATCAGCTTGTATTTAGCCTCAGTGCTGAGTTTGGAGCCCGTTTTCTCCTGTTGGTCGGCGTCGCGCGCACGAATGATCTCTGTCGCGTCATTGACCATGCCGTCAATGATCGCACTGGCTCCGGATGGAGTGCGCGCCAACTCGCCAGAAGGTCTAGGGAAGAGAGATGTTTCCTCTTTGTCACTCACAGGTCTTCCCTCTTCTCACAGGCTCACCCGAGACGGCGCACCGGTCAGTTCCTCTATTTCCGTGGCCAGTTGCTGCGCTTCTGCTTCAAGGGTGGCTATTTCCGTGTCCAGTAACGCTCCTTGCCGTTCAGCAATTTCGTCCAGTATGTCCGGCGTGGCTTCGACTCGTCGGTATATGTCGAAGGCAGGACTTTCCTGGAGATCGTTCAAGCGATCAAGCAGAGCAATAATCTGGGCTTGGAGCCCTTCGTAGAGGTGCCTCAGGCGGTCGAGATCATCGTCGTCATCAAGAGCTAACGTTCCCCACCCCTGACGCCGGACAAACCCTTCGGGATCATTCGCGATTTCATGCAGAGCGGCGACATCTCCCTTGTCTTTGGCCTGATTTATCGCCTGCATCAACTGGTTGTAACGTGTCTGTTTCTCCGGCTCATCAGCATAGTGGTCGGGGTGGTAGGTTTTCACCAGCTTGAGCCACAGTGTTTTGATTGCCTGCTCTTGCTCAGAGGTCGGTTCGACGCGGCTGTCGGCGTCCTGGTCAAGCGCTTCGTAATCAGCGTCCAGGCTCGCTTGCGCCGCTTCGTGCGCCTCGGTGACGCCAGCGGCCGCTTCCTCTCCGTCTTGCAGCAATGTTTCTCTATAGCGGCGGCGATACTCCACCAGCCGCTTCAGGCGGTCGCGGCGACGGTATCGGTCACGCAGCCGGGTATAGAGTCTTGACGTGACGAACTCCGTGCGCGCACGGGCGGTCATGTAGGCTGCCTCGACTTCCGCAAGCCGGGCGCGTGCAGCATCGACGAGTTGTTTCAATTCCTCAATGGCCGGGTCGGTATAGATGACAAGACCCGCGCTCGGCGCGTCAGCGGCGTTACCGTTTGGGGCGCTCGCCTCCGCCGGTCGCAGTATCGTGTCCGGTCGTTCGCCTTCGGCTAATTCGCTCAGATACCATCTCCCGATAGCCGCGTTGCGTCGGTTGGTCGAATGCGACAAGCGGACAAGCCAGTCGTGCAAGGCCGCGTCGGTCTCCGCATCCCAGAACAGGTGGCCCTTGAAGGCACCGAAGGCGATCCGGGTCGGATACCACTCTTGGGTAGTGAAGCCACACACGCCCTGCCAGGAGTCCAAGCCACGCTGCTCGGCCAGCGGACGGAGCACCTGACCGAGTAGATCAACAACCGTTTCCACGTCGCCCAGCGCAGTATGCGCCCCACGTTGGGGCAGCCGGTAATACTGACGGAGCGTTTGCAATTTGCAGTTCCCGGCTGGGACCGGGTCCAGTAATCGCTGTGCGAGGCGGAACGCGCAGAAGCCACGCACTCCAATCTGACTGATGCCGAGTCGTTTCCATTCCGGCAGGAGCACTTGGTCAAGATCGTATTGGAGGTTGTAGGCGACCAGAGGTAACTCCCCAACATAGTCCGCAAATGCTTCATAGACCGCCTTGGCGGGTTCCCCGTCACGCTCAAGAATTTCCTTAGTATAGCCGTGGACGCGCGCCGCTTCTGGTGGAATATCTCGATTTTGATTGAGCAAGCGCTGAAACGGGGCCCCCTCCGGCTCCCAGCCCCGCATCCGTTGCGCTCCAATTTCGACAACGAATATCGGCGGTCTGATACCGGTTGTCTCGGTATCGACCAATATCCAGGGGGTATCCTTCATCGCAGGGCCGCATACAGACACGAAGAGAAGACGCTACCGTATCCCCGAGACCGGTATCTGACAAGATTTCCCTTAAGAGTACCCTCTTAATTTGAGGATGCCCTACCTAATTTGAGCGTCCGCCCACTGCGGCGAGAAGGAGTCAAATCCAGATACCCTTGCCGAAGCCGGCAAGGGAAGCATAGACTGTTCTATAGTTGTGATACGCTTCCTGTTCCGCAGCATTACGCGTTGCGTTCTTTGGGCCATCGATCTTCTTGCCCGCCTCACCGGACGGCACCCGCCGTATAACGTCCTTCAGATAGAGCTTACCGGTCATATTGCCGAAGCGGGTGTCCTGGGCTTTCTGCCGTTTCGACGCCCAGTTGCGCCGGACCTGTTCGCCCTGACGACTCTTTTGCGCTGGGCGCGTGAAGACGAGCAACTCAGCGCCGTTGTGCTCATCATAGATAATCTGGACACCGGCTGGGCTCGTCTGCAAAATCTGCGGCGTTCCATTCAGGCGCTCCGGCACGCCGGGAAATACGTCCTCGTCTATCTGGCCGAGGGCGGCACCCAGGAATATTACCTCGCCAGCGCGGCCAACGCGGTGGCGATGGCTCCGGCCGGTCACCTGACCGTCACCGGTCTGGCGGCCGAAACGATGTTCTTTAAGGGCGCGCTCGACAAGCTGGGTATCGAGGCCCAGGTCACTCAGGCCGGGCAGTATAAGTCAGCCGGGGAGCCGTTTACACGGACATCCCTGTCTGAGCCCCATCGGGAGATGATGAACAGTCTGCTGGACGACCTGTACGATCAGATTGTCGAGGGAGTCGCCGCAACCCGGAATACAGACAAAGCGACCGTGCGCGACCTCATTGACCAGGGGCTGTTTCTGCCTCGCGAAGCCCAGGAAATGGGTCTGATCGATCATATTGGCTATGAGGATGATATCCCGCACTGGCTCGAAAGCCGCGGACGACAGGAAAAAACTGAAAAAAAAGGACGGGCTGCTGCTGTGAATTCAGCCGAGGACGACCCAACGGACTCAACCGACTCAACCGACCCAAACCTATTCATTGAAGCGGGTGCCTATCTGCGGCGTCGCGGGCGACTCATGCGGCGCCAGGCGCTCCGGTATCCTCCGGCGCGGATTGCCTTCATGACGGTGGGTGGAACAATTACGCGCGGCGAAACCGAAACCGGGAGTGACGGGATTCAGTCCACCGGCTCCAACAGTGTGATCCGAGACCTCAGACACATTCGCGAAAACCCTGATATTGCCGGGGTGCTTATCCGCGTATCGAGTCCGGGCGGGTCCGGGCTGGCCTCCGATCTGGTCTGGCACGAGATTCTCCAGACCAAAGAAGAGAAGCCCGTGATTATCTCGCTGGGCGATGTGGCGGCGTCGGGAGGCTATTATATCGCGCTGGCCGGCACGACGGTGTTTGCCGAGGAAGGAACGGTGACCGGCTCGATTGGCGTCATTGCCGGGAAGGCGGTATTGCAGGGTCTGTACGCCCAGCTCGGTCTGGATAAGGAAATCCTGACCCGGGGCAAGCGCGCGGCGCTGTTCTCCGACTATTTGGCCTTTGGCCCGGCGGAACAGGAGCGCATGAAGAGCGAGATTCAGAGTTTCTATCGCGACTTTGTCGAAAAAGTCGCCCAGTGCCGGTCGCTCAGTTATGAGGCGGTTGACGCCTGCGCCCAGGGACGGGTCTGGAGCGGGAGACAGGCCGTGGCGCGTGGCTTGGTTGACCGGATAGGTGGACTGGAAGAATCCCTGGCCGAACTCAAATATCGCGTTGGACTACCTGACTACTGGCCGGTTGGGGTCGAACGTTTTCCCAAGCCTGCTTCGCTCCTCCGCCTCCCCTCCCTTTTACGCCTCCTGCCTGTGGGAGGGAGAGGGCACGGAACCGGCTGGCCCTGGGAACGAGACCGAATATGGGCAATTCTCCCGTTTTCTTTGCGTTTTTTGTAACCTAGGTGACAGCCTGACCCTTGCCTTGGACTGATAACGTCGGATATTCTGCCGAGCCATAATCTTCCGTGTCGTATTCAGATTAATCTGTAACAATCCTGGGCGGACAATACTGTCACAGCAGAGGGGGAGGATATTCCATGGCCACCAATCCAGCGGGAGGGCCCCTAGAGAAAGCGACGCAAGAGCGGGAAAGCGTCGTTATTCGTTTTGCCGGTGATTCCGGGGACGGCATGCAGCTGACCGGCACCCGTTTTACATCCGAATCCGTTCTTGCCGGGAATGATGTCGGAACGCTGCCGGACTTTCCGGCGGAAATCCGGGCTCCCACGGGGACGCTGTACGGCGTGAGCGCCTTTCAGATCAACTTCAGTAATAAAAATGTCTATACACCGGGAGATGATCTCGATGCCTTGGTGTGCATGAATCCGGCCGCGCTCAAAACCAATATTGCCGATCTGAAGCAGAACGGCATTCTCATTGTTGACCCGGCTGAATTTACCTCGGCCAACCTGAGAAAGGCCGAATACGAAAACAACCCGCTTGAGGATAATTCGCTCGATAAATACCAGGTCTATCAGGTGGAAGTCACCAAAATGACGACCTTGGCTCTGAAGGATACGGGCCTGCCAAACCGGTCGGTCATGCGGAGTCGAAACTTTTTTGCTCTCGGCGTGGTGTCCTGGCTCTTTAATCGTCCGATTGAGCCGACCCTGGAGTGGATACAGCAGCGGTTCGGCAAGACCCCGGTTGTCGCCGAAGCCAACACCCTGGCCATCAAAGGCGGCTATAACCTGGGCGAAAACACCGACATGTTTGCCTCGTCCTATGAGATCAAACCGGCCGAGATCGATCCTGGGACGTATCGTAATATCACGGGAAACTCGGCAACCGCTCTCGGTTTTGTGATTGCCGCTCAAAAGGCCGGACTGCCGCTCTTTTTGGGCAGCTACCCGATTACGCCGGCCAGCGATGTACTGCACGAACTCGCCGAGTACAAAAACTACAACGTCTATACGTTCCAGGCGGAAGACGAAATTGCCGGGGTGGGAGCGGCCCTGGGCGCCGCTTTTGGCGGGGCGCTGGCCATTACGACAACCAGCGGCCCTGGGATGAATCTCAAGGGTGAGACCATGGGGCTCGCCGCCTCGGTTGAACTGCCCATGGTGATTACCAATATCCAACGGGCTGGGCCGAGTACGGGGATGCCGACCAAGCCTGAACAGACCGACCTCCTCCAGGCAATCTATGGGCGGCATGGAGAATCGCCGCTGCCCGTGATTGCCGCCTCAACACCGGCGGACTGTTTTCACGCCGCCTTTGAGGCGGCCCGGATCGCGATGAAGTATATGACGCCGGTCATCCTGCTGACCGACGGATTCCTGGCCAACGCCTCGGAGCCCTGGCTCCTGCCGAGCGTTGACGACCTGCCCAGTATCCCGGTCGAGTTTCGGACTGATCCGCAAGGCTTCTTTCCCTATCTGCGGGATGAAGAAACCCTGGCCCGACCGTGGGTCAAACCGGGAACACCGGGTCTTGAGCACCGCATCGGCGGCATTGAAAAGGATTATCTGACCGGCAATATCAGCTACGCTCCTGCCAACCACGAACAGATGGTGCGCGTCCGGCATCAAAAGGTGGCGAAAATCACGCAGGAGATTCCTCCTACCGAAGTGAAAGGGCCCGAGCAGGGCAAGCTGCTGGTTCTGGGTTGGGGCAGTACCTATGGCGCTATTGCCGCGGCGGTCGAGGCCGCTCAGGCGCAGGGCCATGCGGTCGCCCAGGCCCATCTGCGCTATCTGAATCCGCTGCCCGCCGACCTCGGCGATATCCTCAGTCGTTACGAGAAGGTGCTGGTCCCGGAGATGAATATGGGTCAGCTCCTCAGGCTGATCCGCGCCGACTATCTGGTTGACGCGGTTGGACTGAATAAAATCCAAGGCCGTCCGTTTAAGGTGTCTGAAGTTGCAACCCGCATTGCCCGTATGTTGGAGGACTAAGGACCATGAGTACAGAAGCTGCGGTAAAATTGACCCGGAAAGACTTTGTCTCAGACCAGGACGTCCGTTGGTGTCCGGGCTGTGGGGATTATGCCATTCTGGCTCAGGTCCAAAAAATCTTCCCTGAGCTCGGTATTCCCAAAGAGAAAGCGGTTTTCATTTCGGGTATCGGCTGTTCGAGTCGTTTCCCGTACTACATGAATACGTATGGCTTTCACACCATTCATGGTCGGGCACCGGCGATTGCAACCGGCCTCAAGGTCTCCCGACCCGACCTGCACATTTGGCTGGTCACGGGTGACGGCGACGGCTTGAGCATTGGTGGCAATCATCTCATCCATGCGCTACGCCGGAATGTTGAGCTCAAAATCATGCTTTTCAACAACCGGATTTACGGTCTGACGAAAGGCCAGTACTCGCCCACCTCAGAGCTCGGCAAAGTTGCCAAATCCACGCCCATGGGCTCGGCCGACCATCCGCTCAACCCGATAGCCCTGGCGATGGGAGCAGAGGCGACGTTTATCGCCCGCAGTATCGACACCGAAGCCAAGCATCAGCAGGAGACGCTGAGGCGGGCAGCCGCCCATAAGGGCGGGGCGTTTATTGAAATCCTGCAAAACTGCAACGTCTATAACGATGGCGCCTGGGAGTACTTGAAGGCGAAAGACTCCAAGGCCGATACCCAACTGCTGCTTGAGCATGGCAAACCCATGATCTTTGGCAAGAACAAAGATCGAGGTATTCGCCTCAGGGGCTTAACCCCTGAAGTGGTCACTATCGGGAATGGTATCAGCACCTCGGATCTGCTGGTTCACGATGAACACGATCAAACGCTGGCCTATTTGCTCGGTCGTATGACGCCGCCCAACTTTCCCACGCCGGTTGGGGTCCTGTTTTCCACTGAACGGCCAACGATTGAGTCTTTGATGAACAAACAGATTCAGGACGCCATCGAAAAGTCCGGCCCAGGGAAAATTGAGACCCTGCTGCGTCGTGGAGATGTCTGGTCAGTAGAATAATCCTGGCAACAGTTGAGAAGGCCCCTGTTTGTCACACAGAGACAAACAGGGGTCAAAAAATATCACCGCCCAACCTTATGCATGGTGGCGGTGATATTTTTTTCGTGTTTCTATTTCCAGCGTATGCCACTCCATCTTCGGATCCCCTGCCCCCAGTGCGGAAAAATTCTCTACCGCAAGCGCAAGGGGCGTTGCCCGGAGTGTGGAACACAGGTGAGTGCGCATGTGGAAGAGGTCCGCGACCGGGAGGAGCGGATTGAAAAGATTGTGGCGGTCATTGGGACAGCGCTGGTTGTCCTGGTGCTCATGCTCGCCGGTGGAGTCGGACTGGTTGAGGGCATACTGATGTACGGGGCGGCTGGCGCGGCAATGTTTTATCTGGCAAAAAAGACCTTCAAGCCAAACCAGGGCCAAGCCGAAAAGGAAGAATAAGGAAGAGACCATGGCAGAAAAGGCCGACCTGAAAAAACAGATGAAGGAGCTCAAGGGGCAACGTGATACTGCCCTGGAGCAAAAGGAACACAAAGAACTCAAAAAGATCCGACGCAACATCCGCTCTGTCAAACGGCAGTTGCGCGCCCTGGCTTCGTAATGCTCTGGCCCCAGTCCAGGCTGCTACGAGAAAAGGAAGAAAGCTATGAACGTTCGGATTCAATCGCGATCCATTACGGCCATACGCAGCGACCTGCTGGTGGTCTCAGTCGCTCAAGGAAAACACAACGCCGCATACCTGAAAGCCCTCGATGCCGCTGTAGACGGCGCGCTGCGCGAGCAGGTGAGACGCAGCCAATTCCAAGGCAAGCGGGGTGAGACCCTCCTGTTCCATACGCATAAACGCCTCCCCAGCCTATTGGTTCTGCTGGTTGGACTCGGGAAGCAGGCGAGCATTGAGTCGTCCACCTGGCGTCAGGTCGGAGCGACGGCTCGCCGCCAGGCACAGGAGCAACGCGCGAAGAGTCTGGCCTGGTTTGTCGAACCGGGCATGGCTGTTCAGGACATGGGTGCCGCAGTCCTCGAAGGGATACTGCTGTCCGGCTATGCCTTTCAGAAGTACAAGTCTGACAACGGGAAAAAGACGGCCATCGAGACCTTCACCCTGGCCGGTCCCGGTCTCAGGAAAAGTGCTCGGCTCAGCCAGTCCCTCGAAACGGTTCAGAATACTGTTCCGGGTGTCTTTCTGGCACGCGATTTGGTCAATGAACCGGCTTCGGTTTCCACGCCTACCTATTTAGCCAATCAAGCAAAAAAACTCTCTGCCGGAAACGGGCTCAAGACCGAAGTCTTGGGTGTGAACAAGATCAAGGCGGCCAAAATGCATGGCCTGCTCGCGGTTTCGCGCGGCGGTCCGGAAGAGCCACGCTTCATCAAGCTGCGTTATATGCCCGCCACAAAGCCCAAAAAGAAAGTGGCCCTGGTCGGCAAGGGGCTTACCTTTGACTCCGGTGGACTTTCGCTCAAGCCGGCAAAGTCCATGGAAACGATGAAGATTGATATGTCGGGTGGCGCAACGGTACTGGGGACGATGCGGGCGATTGCCGCGCTCAAGCCGCAGGTGCAGGTCACGGGGTATGTGCCCTCATCGGAGAATATGCCGAGCGGCACGGCTCAGAAACCCGGTGATATCATCAGCTATCGAAACGGCAAAACCGTCGAGGTCCTCAATACGGATGCAGAGGGCCGTCTGATCCTGGCTGATGCGCTGATCTGTGCCGTAGAAGACCAGCCCGACGTCATTATTGACCTGGCCACCTTAACCGGTGCCTGCATGGTCGCCCTGGGCTCCCGAGTTGCCGGGCTGTTCAGCAATAATCAGCAACTGACGGACGATTTGTTGGCCAGCAGCAAAGAGACGGGAGAGCAATTATGGCCCATGCCCCTGGTGAAGGAGTATAAGGACGATATCAAGAGCCCCATTGCCGACATTAAAAATATCGGCGGGGGCTATGGGGGGGCGATTACCGCGGCGCTGTTTCTTGAAGAGTTTGTCTCGGAGGTCCCCTGGGCGCATCTGGATATCGCTGGTCCGGCCTTTTCAGAGCGAGCCCTGCCGCACGCCCCGAGAGGCGGTACCGGCTTTGGCGTGCGGACGCTCGTGCAGTATATCCTGAGTTTGTAAAGCACTCCGCCGGGGAGACAGGGATAAAGAGTAAACGTGTCCTCCAATACAGACAAAAAAGCTGGACACGTTTACTCTTCGCGGACCATCGCCCAACTCCAACGCCAGATCGTTGCCTGCCGACGCTGCCCCCGGCTCGTTCAGCACTGCCAGCGCACGGCCCGGGAAAAAGTCAAACGCTACCGCGCCTGGGACTATTGGGGCAAGCCGGTCCCGAGTCTGGGTGACCGTACCGCGCGTCTGTATATCGTCGGCCTTGCGCCGGCAGCGCATGGTGGCAACCGAACGGGACGGGTGTTTACCGGAGACCGCAGCGGGGATTGGGTATTCGGCGCGTTATACGCCTCTGGCTTTGCCAACCAGCCGACCTCAACCCATCTCAGTGACGGCCTCAGGTTACAGGACGCGTATATCACCGCGGCCGTCCATTGCGCACCGCCGGACAACAAACCGTCGCGAGAAGAATTTGACGCCTGCCAACCCTATTTGCTGCGTGAAATCCAACTGCTGAGACAGGTCCGGGTCGTTGTTGGGCTGGGACAACTGGCTTTTTCAGCCTATCTCAAAGCCCGGCGTGAAGTCGGCCTGAGGGTTCCGACGCCCCGACCGAAATTCGGACATGGCAAGCGTTACGACCTGGATGGTGTCACCCTCATTGGTTCCTACCATCCCAGCCAACAAAATACCTTTACCGGTCGGCTCACACAGCCCATGTTCCAGGCCGTCTTCCGCACAGCCCGAGAGATCATCGAGGGCGCAACGCCCTGATACGGCAGACTGGCAACAAACCTATTCAGGAAAAATCGCGTTAATGACCTCATCGATCGCGCGCTGGGAGTCGTTGTCGTCCGTCAGTGAACGGGAGACGGCAACGGTACACGCGCGCCGTGGGGTCACCCCCTGGCGAATGAGCTGGCCGGAATAGATGAGCAGCCGGGTGCTGACACCCTCTTCAAGGCCGCTGGCTTTCAGGTGGCGGACCTTTTCGCCCAGCTTGGCGAGGTCGAGCGCGGTTTCCAGCGGCAAATCACTCTCGTGGGCGATGATCTCGGCTTCCTTATCACGGGGCGGGTAGGTGAACTCGACCGTGACAAAGCGCTGCCGCGTGGAGTGTTTGAGGTCTTTGAGGATACTCTGGTAGCCGGGGTTATACGAGATGACCAGCAGAAAGTTCTCGTGCGCCTCAAGGATTTCGGCCCGCTTATCAACCGGCAGAATACGCCGATGGTCGGTCAGCGGATGGATGAGGACAATGGTATCCTTGCGGGCTTCCACGATCTCGTCCAGATAACAAATCGCCCCGGTGCGGACCGCCTGGGTCAGCGGCCCGTCTACCCAGATGGTATCATCGCCCTTAATCAGATAGCGTCCGACCAGATCGCTGCCCGTCAGATCCTCATGGCAGGCGACCGTGACGATGTTTTCCGGGGCTTCCTGATCGCGGTTCGGCATGAGCACATGGGCCATATGCTCGACAAAGCGGGTCTTGCCGCAGCCGGTCGGGCCTTTCAGCAGCACGGGCAGACGACATTCATAGGCGGCCCGAAAAATCTCGACCTCATCGCCTATGGGTAAATAAAACGGAACCGCACCATTTGGAGTAGTATCTTCGCTCATAATCGTGACTCGTTTACTCTATTTATGAAGTGGTCGTGAGAGTCTCCATGACTTGCTGGGTATCAATATCGATAAGCTCAACGGTCGCCAAGCCGCTGATGCCAGCCTTTTGCCCGGCGTCGATGAGCTGGCCCCGGAGTTTTTCTCTGAAACTATCCCGGACCGTCTGAGGCATACCAGCCATGGGGAAATTGCGAAAGAAGACCCTGGCCTGGGTGTGCGATGGCCATTCGATACGGACGATTTTGGGCGCCATCATTTCATGTGCGCGAAAGAGCGCTTCCACGGCTTGCTGAAACGGGGAAGCTTGGGTTGGCGCCGCGGTTTGGGATGGGGCCGTCCCGTTCGAGAATTGTGCCAGGAGCTGGTCTATACGGGCCTGGACGGTGGTGTTATCCGTCAGACTCTTGGCCTGCTGTAATGAGGCTGCGGCTTGTTCGGGCAGGCCCTTCTCCTGATAGGCGACCCCCAGGTTAAAATGGGCCTGAAAGAAGCCGGGCTGCTTGGCCAGGACGGATTGGTATAAAGCGATGGCTCGGTCGACCTGACCGGTATAGAGGTACATGGTCCCGAGGTCGGTCGTCACGCTGGCATTATCCGGGTCCAGCGCCAGGTAGCGCTGATAATACTCGATCGACTGGTGATGTTCCTCAAGGTCGTAGTAGACATTCCCCAAGCCGCGCAGCGCATCCAGATCATTCGGTGCAAGCTCAAACAGCTTGCGATAGGAGGCCAGGGCCGCGCTCCGGTAGCTGGCATCCAATTGCGACGCCCGGAACTGAACTTCAGCCAGGGTCCGCCACGCATTGGGGTCTTGTGGGGCAGCATTGGCCTGGGAAACCAGTTCCGCAATACGACGCGTCACTTCCTCGGGCAAGGAAACCTGGGGGTGATCCTGGGGCAGGGCCGAGCCACCCGTGCTGGCTTGCGTGGAACTGGTGGGGGTCGGGGCGAAAGGCTCTGTCCGCAGGACAAATACCCACAGTCCGATGCCAACGGCGAGGTAGCAGGATAAAACAACGAGGCCGGGGAGTGGCAGCCGCCGTGCGCCTGTCAGTGATGGGACGACCGATTTCTTGGCCGGCTGCCCTTCGGCCTTGCCTCCGAGAGGTTCTCCGCAATCCGTACAAAAATTTGCTTGAGGGATAGTTTTTGTTCCACACTGTGGACAAAAACGCGCTGTTGCCATCCTGCCTCGACCTCCGTGTAGCCTACCTAACAACAATACCCTATACAGGCTAGACCAGGCAGGAGGCGAATCCCGTTGACAGTCAAGGAGCTGGCTGGATAAGCTGCGGACAGCCTTGGGGAGGAAGACATGGCGAAAAAGAAAGCAAAGCGCGACCCACGCCTGGCACAAGGCAAAAAAGCGCTGGAAGAGTGGGGCATTCAGCTCGCTGCCGGACACGACCTGGATATTGCCAGCCTGGATGCGCGCATAGGCCAGAATGCGGACGCCGACCTCGCCCTGGCCGCCTTACTGGGCGAGGTCCAGACGGCAGAGTCGGCCCGGTTCCTGGCGCAGTGGGAGGAAAAGACTACTGATAAGCCTTTGCGCAAAGAAATTAGCCGTGCCCTCTATCGCCTGTCGCAAAAAGGGATACAGGCCGACCGGCCACAAAAGGGAGCGGGCAAGTCCATTCTCACCCCGATTGAGCCAGAGGGCTATCTGTCCGCAATGGACGGGCGCGGTGATCGTCTCGTTTGGATAGTGAAATCACGCGTTGGCGGCGGGTTGCATTTCTTGTCTTCGCTCGTCAACGAACCCGAAGGTATGCGCTATATTGAAGGCACGGAAATATCGCGCAAAATGCTGCGACAGGTGCTTCAGGATTTGCTCGAAGGTCGTGGCGTGACTATGGTTCAGGTGCCGTGGCGGTATTGCGATTTCCTGATGCAGGAAGGCTATGAACGGGCCGAGGCACAAGACAACAAAGAAGTCGAATCCTACCCGGCGCTACGGTCTTTTGTGTCCATCACACCGGCCGACCCCCAGGCCGTTCCGCTGCCGGACAGTTTGGATCGTGAGGCTGTCGCTGGCGACGGCATGTTTTTGACAACGTCCATCCAACTGGGCGAAGAGCCGGAAATGCAGCGCTGGGTGTTTGACGCAGAACAGGCCAAGCCCTATGTCGAAAAGATCAGCAGTGCGCAGGAGAGCCCCTTGGTGCTGAATCAGCACCAGCAAAAAGACCGGGTGGACGATGTCGTCAAACAGGCGATTGCCGAAGTGTTCTCGGGGGAGAGCGGCCAGGCCTACGCGCGGCGCTTGGAAGAAATGGCGCTGTATTTCGCGGCAACCGAACGTGTCGCCTCAGCCCAACGCGCCCTGGCCGTGTCGCTTGCCCTCCAAAAGGAAGGGGCGAGCGGCAGCGGCATTCCCTTTTGTGAAGGATTGGTCCAGCAGAGTATCGGCCTGCACTACACGGAAGAAAAGCAACACCAACAGGAAGAAGCCAAGAGTTCGCTCATTATGAAGCCGTCTGAGTTTGCAGCTCAGGCGCAGCAGGCCCAGCGCCAGCGGCGGGTCTGAGTATTTGGAGGGGACCATGCCGCAGCCCTTCCCGGACCAGATTACCTCGCTCCCGTTTTTGAATGCAGGCACGATTCTGTCGTGTCCTGATTGTGGCATGGGACTCTACTTGCTGACGAAGAAGGTCACTCGAGATGGAACCTTTGAAGGCGCAGTGCAGGCCATGGCGGGTGTCCCGGAATATAAACGGGGGTCCACGCCAAAGACGTGCCCACTATGTCAGACCGGCCAGTGGTGGTATCCGCCCGGCACGATCCATACCTTTCAGTACGGCTGGGTCGCCTAAAGAGTAAACGTGTCCAGCTTTGTCTGAACGATTGGAGGACACGTGTACTCTTCGACCCGTTTGAGTTGACAATAGCCGGCCGGGGTTATACCGGTTATACGTTTCCAGTCTGTAATAAAGGAGGTTCTCTATGGCAAGTCCGCAACTACAACAGACCCTCGATATGTTCAAAGAGATGGGGGCCAAGATGGCCGAGGCACAGGATATCAACGCCATGCGCGCCATCATGATCGAAGCACCGGCCCCGGCTGGCGTGACGTGTACCCCGGTTGAAGCCGGTGGGGTGTCGGCCGAATGGAGTGTTGCCGATGGCGCTGACCAGGGTAAGGTCATCTTGTACGTCCATGGTGGCGGCTATGTGATGGGCTCCGCCGGTTCCCACCGCGATATGACCGGTCGTCTGTCGCAGGCAGCGGGTGCGCGCGTGCTCTCCCTGAACTATCGTCTGGCTCCCGAGCATCCCTTCCCCGCTCCGGTCGATGATGCCGTGGCGGCCTACCGGTGGCTGATCGGACAGGGGATTCAGGCCTCAAACATCGCTATTGCGGGAGACTCGGCTGGTGGTGGCCTCGCGCTGGCCGCCCTCATCGCTATTCGTGACGCCGGGGAGCCTATGCCGGCCGCGGGCATTGGTATTTCACCCTGGGTTGATATGGAAGGCACGGGAGAGTCGATGACCACGCGGGCGGCGGTCGATCCGGTTGTCCAGAAAGAAGGCCTGCTCGGTATGGCCAAGCTGTATTTGGGCGGCGCGGACCCCAAAAGACCCGCTGGCCGCTCCGCTGCATGCCAATCTGGCGGGTCTCCCGCCATTGCTGATCCAGGTCGGGGATGCAGAGACCCTGTTGGACGACTCCACAAGAATCACGGAACGAGCCCGGAAAGCTGATGTCGATGTGACATTGAAAGTCTGGGATGAAATGCCACATGTGTGGCATTTGTTTGCACCGATTCTGCCCGAAGGCCAGCAGGCTATCGAAGAGATTGGGACGTTCTTTAAGGAACAGACGGCATAAAACCTGCCTCGCAGACAAGGCAGCAGGGGGCAGCCCTATGGGGCTGCCCTTTTTTTAAGCTATGACCCAACAACTGCATCTGAGTGTGGCGGATCAGTCGCCTGTCCGGCAAGGGGGAACGGCCGCCCAGGCGTTGCGGGAGACGGTCGCCCTGGCTGAGGCAGTAGAAAAATTCGGCTATGAACGTTTCTGGGTGGCCGAGCATCACAATCTGCCCGGCTTCGCCGGTACCAGTCCGGAAATCGTGATTGGCCAAATTGCCGCTCACACGCAACATATTCGAGTCGGGAGCGGGGGCGTGATGCTGTCCCACTATAGCGCCCTCAAAGTTGCCGAGATATTCCGCGTCCTTGAATCCTTTTATCCTGGCCGCATCGACCTCGGTCTTGGCCGTGCGCCCGGGAGCGATCAGCGAACCGCGGGTGCGCTCTCCTACCCTGGCCAACCCCGCGATATCCGGTATTACCCGGAGCAGGTCGACGACCTGATTGCCTATCTGGCAGATAATCTCCCTCCGGATCACCGTTTTGCCGATGTGCATGCCGGACCAACCGCAGGCACCACACCGGAAGTGTGGTTGCTCGGCTCGGGTATTGACTCGGCCCTCATTGCGGCTGAGCGGGGCCTGCCGTTCAGCTATGCCTATTTCTTCGGGATGGGCGTCCAGCATGGGCCGGCTATTGTTGAGAGCTACCGCCGCCACTTTCGTCCGTCAGAATTTCTGGCCGAGCCCAGAGTCAATGTGACGGTTCAGGCTTTATGTGCGGAGACCGAGGAAGAGGCGCACTATCTGTCGGCAAGCAGAAGTCTGGTGCGGCTGAATATCATTCGTGGTCGCCGGCAGGGGGTCCCCACACCTGAGGAAGCCCGCGCCTACCCGTATAGCGCTGACGAACTGGCCTATCTGGAGCAATACCGTCGCTCCAATGTTGACGGGGACCCGCAGCAGGTGAAAGAGCAACTCGAACACCTGGCCGAGGTATTCCAGACCACGGACCTCGGCGTTGTGACGATTTGTTATGATTTTTCCAAGCGGGTGCGCTCCTATGAACTCATCGCCGAGGCCTGCGGTCTGCTGGACTCTGGCCCCCGACGAGTGGAGACTTCTTCCGATTCGCCCAGAGGCGGATAGTCCATAACGGCCGCCTCCAGAGGTCGGGCAATCTCGCCTCCACTACTCCATCAGTGGATAACGAGAGACTTTCTCTGGAAGAAAGCTTCTCGTTGTCCACTGTCTAAGCCACTGTTGTAAAGAGATTTTTGACAAAAATCGATCAAAGAAGACATATATTGCAGAGAAAAATTAGCCGCCCACCCCAGCAACCGATAGACGCAAGGAGAAGTCTTGGTATGATATGGGGATGGCCAAGAAGGCGCAAAAGGAGCAGAAACCAACGGCACGACTGAAGAAAAAGGGGGCACGACCACAGGCAAAACGGACCGTGAAGAAATCCGTCACCAAGGAGAAAGCAGGAGCCGCCCAAAAGACGGGAGAGAAGAGCGAGCCATTCCTTGGACGGCACCAAGAGATGTCGTCCAAGGAATGGCTAGAAGCTTTCTTCTTCAGCCTCGTTGTCGCTCAGCTCCAGGAGTTTTTCCGGTGGTGCTGGGAGCATATCGACAAGAAACAGACCCGTGAAATCGTAATCGCCCTGTACCGTGAGATATTTTTTCCCTTTGAGTCCATGCCGGAGCATAAAAGGCTGCCCATCTGGCGGCACGGAAAGGTGGAACGCTTTGTCCACGGTCTGGCGAGGACGCATGCAGCAAGGCTGGAAAAACTGACTCGGCAATGGGCTGAAGAAACAGGGCAGAGCGTCGATCACATAAGGAGCGGCAAGGAATAAAACGTCGCCCTTATACGCCATCAAAAACGGAATGAGAAACCTTGAAGCTCCTTATTCGCGTCCCTGCGTTTCGGCAAAGACGTATTTGTCGTCCCGTTTTTCGATCCACTGCCCGCGGCCCGTTGTTTGCCCATCCGTATCAAGCTGGGTGCGGATGATCTCCAACTCTTCTTCCATGGGTGGATCAAGCGTTTCAATGGTCGGGGCTATTTTCGGCTCAAAGGACATCTCGGCCAGAACCATCTCGACCGTGACGAACGGTGAAATCGCCATAAGCATCAGCTCACACGACTTTTCTTCATAGCCGAACATCGCCCACGGGGTGAACACCCGCCATGGACCGGTTCCTGGGGGCAGGCCGTTGGCCTCGCGCGCTCCTGGTCCGTCGAGAAAGCCCGGCGATGAAATAAAGTCCACCTGTTCGGGGAACTTCCGCTTTTGTTGGTCGGTCATCAGGATTGTGCGCCAGCATTGGGCGGCAATAGTATCGGCTCCACCCGGGCCGCCAAAACGCCGGCCCTGGCCACCTTCGTATTCTCCCAGTACGGTCGAATTGATATTGCCGTAGCGGTCGACCTGGAGGGTATTGAGGATACCGACATCGACATAGCCGAGTTGGGCAAAATTGCCCGCCGTATTCATGGTTCCCCACTGGAGGGCGCGATAGCCGGCCCGTGAGGCCACCATGGTCATCAGGGGGTCCCAGGGCATCATGGACTGCGGGGCAATCACGCCGTCCTCGGTCATGTATTGGACGCCCGAGGCGTACAGCCGCTGGGCCAGCAAAATGCTGTATAAGGGCTCTCCGCCGCCACCGACCCAATAGCTTTTTTCTTCCTCAATGACCCGCGAGACGGTACAGATCAAATGTTCTCGTTCCGCAAAATGTGTGGCCGGTGTCATATCGAGTATCCCTCCCGAATGGTTTCGCGTCGCTGTAACTCCTGGAGTTTTTTCCATCCCACGCGCTTTTCCAACATCTCATCGTGCGAATCGACACTATACACCCATTTTTCAAGGTAGGGTTGCAGGTCGCCTCGCATGGTCCCGCCGAAACACTCGACCACGTGCTGGACATCTGAGGCATAGCGTCCTTGGACCGTTCCCGGATAGGCACCAAAAGGAGCATGAACGACCGCATCAACCGTAAAATGGGGGATGGACGTCCGGGCCGGGTCGCGTCGAAATTCATCCGTTTCGATGATTTCTTCAGCGGACACAATGACCCTTTTGGACGCCAGGGCACAATCAACATGGGAGATTCCAGTACCAAAGACACGGGCATTGCCGTACACGTCGGCCTGATGCACATGGATGATCGAAACATCCGGGTTCAGCGCGGGCAGCAGGACAACCGGCTTGCCCGAAAACGGGTCTTTGACCAACTTGGCCCCGGATTGAGAAAAGCCGGCGGTCCCGCCAAACGACCGCACGCCAATAAACGGCAACCCCTGCGCGCCTGCCTGCAGCCGATAGGTCATCACCACATTGGAGTACTCGTAGGTTTGGAGGCGACCTGCGGCGACCGCCTTGGACAACCACGGGCCAAAACCAACAAACCCGATATCCGCCCTGGAGGCACAGCCCCCTTCGACAAGCAGCGCGAGCGCAACATAGGTGAATTTCCCACAGACCCACAAGTCTTTTTTCTTTTGGCGAATAATCTCACGAATGAGCGAACTCGGGCCGCGCTGGAAATAGTTACAGTCATACGCCACATAGTCCCCATCAGAGACAAACTTCTCAATGGCTTCGTCCTCGTTCATCACCTTATGCCTGAGTGTCCGCGGCTTGTTGTCTCTTACCCAGGCACGGAACCCATCGGGATCAGGTGGAAGGTATGCGCCCTGCCCTTCTGCAAGAATTTCCATGTGCAGCAGTCTCCTCACAAAGCCCAAACAGGTCTTTGCGTATTCTTGATAACGTGCCGCCTAGATACCATAGTCCCAGGAGACGTGCCAATGCCGCGAGAGAGCGGCCATCCTTGCCGGGCTTGCGCTCTGAAGGCCCTTCCTCTATCCCTGCTCCTGTTCGTAATGGTTCATTAGAGTTCGGAGCCGGCTCGGTCAGCAAGAGAGGCTTGAGGAGGTGAGAGTGCGTGTTGCGGGGTTCATCGCATTCCTGCTCGCATGCGTGTTGACTCCAAGAGTAAACATGTCCTCCAATAGCCATGAGATGCTGGACACGTTTACTCTTTCCAGAGTGGCTGAACCCGATGCGGGGATGGCGCAGACACTCCAGGGCTCCACGCCTTTTCAGGAGACTTTTCAGCAATACCCGGCTGGTGTGTTCCCGTCAGGCTGGAAGGTCCGTGGCAGCGAAGCCACTGCGCAGGCCGTCTACCGCATTGCCGAAGAAGAAGGCAATCGATTTCTCCATGCCTATGCCAACAACCAGGATGTCCAGATCGGCATAGAGTATACGTGTAAGCCCCAGGACTATCCCATCTTGCGCTGGCGTTGGCGCGCGACCAAACTCCCTCCTGGGGCCGACGAACGCGCAAAAAAGACGAATGATTCGGCCGCGGCCGTCTACGTGATATTTGACAGCCGCCTCATGCCGCGGGTGATTAAATACGTCTGGAGTTCGACGCTCGCGGTTGGCACGCGGTTCGACAGTCCGGTCTATTGGCGCGCCAAGGTTGTCGTCCTACAGCGTGGGCCCGCCGATCCTGGTGAGTGGCGACAAGAAACCATTAATTTCTACCAGGACTATAAAGACCTCTTTGGCTTTGAACCGGGGGAGGTACGCGGCATCGCCGTGCTCTCGGACTCTGACACTATGGCCAGCGTATCGGAGGCAGCCTATGACGACTTTATGCTGCTTCCGGGGAAAACGCCTTCCCTGCTCAGCCCACCCACCGATCCGGTCAGGCTCTCACGCATGTAAAGCGGAAGAGCCTGACCGCGCAGAACGGGACAGCCCGTTCCCCGGCATTCCTATTCGTTGTCGTATTGCAGGTCGTGCGCAACACGCTCGACGGACTTGCTGGCCGGATCAAAATAGTTCAGCGTTTCGGTACTGATATCCCCACCATAGATGTGGACACTCACGGTCGGCTCGTCGGTCTTATTGAGGAAATCGTGGACTTCCTCGTTCGGGGACAGGACGTGGGCGACATCGCCCGGACGGAGGTCGAGCGCGGTGGTTTCGCGGAGTTCTGCATACCCCGGCCGCGTCCCGGCGTCGAGACGTTTATACCGAATGGTATGAAGCTGGTTCCGATACACACCTTCAACGACCCAGTTTCCGGCATGATCGTGTACACCGCTCGATCCGCCCGGAGGCCAGATGGCGACCATAATATTAAAGCAGTCCTCAGGCCCACGGTGGAGGCGATACAGGGTGAAGTCTTTGTGCTCAGTGGTAATCCGACCGGGGGCTGGTTGACAGTATCCTTCCGGCAGACTGCCGGCAGCCAGAAAACGTTCCAGCAGGGGTTCCGCCGCCGCAACAATCGCAGCGTGTTCTTTTTCACGGGCGACCAGCGCGTCCACATCTTCGGCAAGCTGTTCGAGCGTGTATGCAACGTTGTCCTGATAAGCAAGATTACTCATAACATTCCCTCCTCTCGCTGCCCTTTTTGCGAACTCGGCGCTGAAAAGCAAGAGGCTGGCGTTTTCCTTCCTCCCTTGACAAGCGCACCGCGCATGTCAGAAATGACCCCTCGGATATTCGTATTCTTCAGTTGTAAGGAGTTTCAATCTTCATGTCCCAGGCTCAATCTCTCCGGACCCTGCTTTCCCAGGACCAGTTTCTCATGGCCGCAGGTGCCTATGACGTCATTTCCGCCCGGCTTGTCGAAGAAGCGGGATTTCCGCTGGTGTACTACTCCGGCGGTGTCTCTGCTGGCGCGCTGGGCTATCCGGACTTTGGAATGCGGACGCTGACCGAGATGGTTATCCAACTCGAAGGCGTCTGTCGTGCAGTGAGCGTTCCGGTGGTCGCCGATGCCGAAGCAGGCTTCGGTTCCGTCCTGAATGTCGTCCGTATGGTCCAGGAATATGAGCGGGTGCATGTCGCCGGTCTCCACATTGAGGATCAGGATGTACCGCGCCGCTGCGGTCATCTGGGTGGAAAACGTTTGGTCCCAACCGCTGACCATGCTGCCAAAATTCGGGCCGCGGTGGACAACCGGACGAATCCTGACACCGTCATCATTGCCCGGATTGACGCGATTGCCGTGAATGGGCTCGACGATGCTATGGCCCGGGCGTCCGCCTGTCTGGAGGCTGGGGCGGACATGCTATTCTTTGAGGCGTTCGAGTCGGTCAAACAGATGGAGTTGGCCTGCCGCGAATTTTCGGCTATCCCGCTTATGGTCAATATGGTTGAAGGCGGGAAGACACCATTTCTACCCGCGCGCGATCTTGAGGACCTGGGATTTTGTCTTGCCATCTATCCGGTCACCAACGTCCTGGCCGCGGCGTATCATATGAAAAAAACCTTACAGACGCTCCGAGAGACGGGCA
The DNA here is from genome assembly GCA_965203745.1 of uncultured Binatia bacterium (SeqCode). GTDB lineage: Bacteria > Desulfobacterota > Binatia > Bin18 > Bin18 > Bin18. The sequence goes on along the minus strand of CBDBDK010000004.1, from coordinate 1,408,901 downwards.
CAACCCAGGGAGCGTGGCACGAGATGCTGCCGTTTAATGAGGTGTTCAACGGCTTACTCGGCTGGGACCAGGCCCTGGCCTTTATCGATCACTATACGCAAACCGAGTGAAACCCATGACGGATTCTGAGCAGGTGCTCCATCCCGACCTGGCCGGTCTGCCCGAGCTCTCAGTCGCCGAACAGACCGCTCAACTGGTGCAACTCGAGGCCAAAGAGCGGCAAGAATTCCTTCTCTCGGCAAAGAACGGTGTGGCAATAGTCCGGGCGCTCTCCTCTGAGACGTTACTGTATACGCTCAAGGAGATTGGGCTACACGATGCGGTCGGACTGCTGGCAATGGCGGCGCCTGAACAGGTGCGTGACATGCTGGACCTGGATTGTTGGCGCAAGGACAGACTGGATGACGAGCGTTTGACAAACTGGCTGATGCTGCTCGATGAGAGTGGGAGCAGTAAGCTGGCGGAGTGGATTTTGCACGCCGACATCGAACTCCTGGTCCTCCTGATTCAGCGCCACTTTGAGGTGGTCCGCAAAGTGGATGTCGAGGAGGAACCTGACTTTGACGAGTCCAAATATTTCACCTTCGATGAGCAATATCTCCTCCGCTTCCGTGGCGAGTCGGAACCGATTTTATACCTCCTGCTTGAGCAACTCCGTACGCTCGATTACCGCAGGTATCTCCACGCGCTCGAAAACAGTTTGTTTGAACTCGAAAGCGGCCTTGAAGAGCAGGCGTTTCGCTGGCGAGCGGCGCGTCTCGAAGATCGTGGCTATCCGAGATACGAAGAGGCGCAAGCGCTCTTCCGCTTTCTTCCGCCGGACTCCATTCCGTTACAGCCATATCAGCGTCCCTCTGACACGCTTCATCTTGCCGCCGGGGACGACGCGATTACGCCACCCGATCACGCTTTAGCGCTGCTCGCCGAGCCCACGTCTTTTTTTTCCCAGACGCTGGCGAGTCTGCCACGCCGGACCATTGCGCAGATTGGTCAGGAACTTGCCTATCTGACCAATAATATTGTCACGGCCGAGGCCCGGGATACCGGAGAAGTCAGCGAAATTCGTCGCTGCGTTAGCATGGCGCACGACTATGTCAATATTGGTCTGGCCTACGTCGCCAGAGAAGATGAGACCGTAGCGCGTGACCTCCTCCAGACGACACAGATTCGTCCGTTCTTCCAGACCGGCTGGGGCTTGCTCCAGCGCCTCCAGCAGCAGGCCAGTCTCATGGCTACCCAGTTAGAGGAGAGCGGTCTGGCCGAATGGGAGAGCTATCTCGATCCACCGTTTCGAGAGATGTACGCCGGGGTCAGGCGAAAGGAGCCACTCTTTTTTGTTGGTCTGAAGACGCCGGGCGAAATCGTGTCCCGACGTTTTGGACACCTGTCCGAGATTCGACAGGTCGAATTGCTGCTGGCCCAGATCCCGACCTGGTTCCGGGTCTTCCGGCGCTGGGCCATACTGCCCGAAGAAAAGGCGCCTGAAGGAGTCGGCCTGACCGCTCTTTGGAATACGGCCTTTGCTCGTTGGGTCCTCGGCTCTTCTCTTAAAAAGCAGCTCACCATTCACCCCTTGAACCGGGTCGAGCTTCAGGCGCTTCACGACCGGCTCCCGCAGGCTACCCTTGAAGAACGCTGGGAGGCATTCCAGACGCACTTTCTATCTCCCCACCCCCCCCTCACAAGGGGGGCTCGCCGCTCACCGCTCGCAATCACGCCACAGGAGTTATCCTCCCTTGGCCCCCTTGCAGCCCACGCGCGCGACACGATTGAAGAGATCCTGGCCATCGATATCCAGACCGCTGCTCTCCACTTTATTGAGGGGCTCCTGGTCGTCGAGTAAGCAAGCTGGCACACCCCACCCGATAAGCGTGTATGAAAAGGAATGCAGCATGGAACACCTCAGCGCCAAAGTTGCCGTCATCACGGGCGGAGCAAGTGGAATAGGATTTACCACCGCCCGCCGCCTTGCCAGTCGAGGCGTCCGACTCGTGTTAGCCGATATTGAAGAGTCGGCCTTGGACCGGGCCGTCACCGAGTTAGCGGCAGCAGGCGCCACCGTAGAGGGAGTGGTCTGCGATGTCGGCGACCTGAAGGCCGTTCAACACCTGGCAGACACTGCGTTTGAAAAAATGGGCGCGGTTCACATTGTGTTCCATAACGCTGGGGTTGCCGTTGGCGGGCCAATCGCCGAGATGAAACATAGCGACTGGGAGTGGACCATGCGGGTCAATTTATGGGGTCCGATCCACGGCGTTGAAGCTTTTACGCAACGCATGATCGCCCAAGGTCAGGGCGGGCATATGCTGTTTACCGCCTCGTTTGCCGGCCTCGTCCCCAACGTTGGACTAGGCCCGTACTGTGTTTCCAAGTATGGGGTCGTGGCTTTAGCTGAGGTGCTGCGTCGGGAGTTGCGGGCACACGGTATTGGCGTGTCTGTCCTGTGTCCGATGCGCGTGGCCACCAATATTGAGCACTCGGAGCGCAATCGCCCCGACGAACTAGGGGGCCCGGAAGCGTCACCGCCGGTGCTCGACCAGGGAGAGGACAATCAAAATCTCGCCGGTCGGGTCCTGGACGTCGATGATGTTGCCGCGCAAGTCGTGGATGCCGTTGTTGCCAACCGGCTCTACATCCTGCCTCACGAGGAAAGTCGGACACCCATCCGGCGGCGGTTTGAACGGATCGATCAGACATTTGAGGAGCGGAGGGAGGGCTAAGAGCGCCCAGGGGTAGAGGTACAGCCTTCCGTCAGTTCGCGTATGACACGTTGCTTGTACCGCCTGTCGTGGGCGGCTCCTTGTCGCTCGCGGAATATATCAAACGGATGAACCGGATTATGAACGAGGATCGCCCCGATATGGAAGTCATCCCGACCTCCAAGGATCTCGTCGCCCAGTATCTGTTGCTGTACTCGTTCTCCGGGGATCCGGATGATTTCGACGAAGTCGTGGACTACGACTACCAACATGCCAACGTAGTAGTGTTTCTGCGCACCGATCGCACCCGGGATGTGACGCGGGTTGTCAACATTATCCGCGACTTCGCCATCCGTGAGTTTGGCTATAACCGAGACTCCAGCACGGCAGCAGATGACCCGTTTGGCCTCCGCTTGGGTCGCTGGCTGACCGGCTGGGAGACGAACAGTGGCTTTCGGATCGGGATTGCGGGCAATGGCTACAAGTTCAAACACTTGAGCGAATTGGTAGTGTCCGGACAGGTCTCGACTTTGGTGACTTCGCTGGGCGCGGTCTTTCTGCTCACCACGCTCATGTTTCGCTCCTGGGTTGCCGGCCTGATTAATATCATTCCCATCAGCCTGGTGATGATCTTTAGTTTTGGCCTACTCGGGCTGTTAGGAATCCCGTTGGAGCTTGGGAAATCGCTCACCGCGGGCATTGGCATTGGCATTGGCATCGACTATACTATTCACTTTCTGAGTAAGTACCGGTTCAAAGTCCAGGAGGGGCTGACCGACCCGGCCCAGATTACGGCGGCCACGCTGGCGACCTCAGGCAAGGCAATCTTTTTTAATGCCGTGGTGGTCATCGCCGGCTTCCTGGTCCTGCTCTCCTCCAACTTCCGGGTAAACTTTTACTTGGGCGCGATGCTGTCGCTCAATATGGCCGCCTGTCTGGTCGTATCGATGACGGTCCTGCCGGCGATCTTGAATCGGTTTCGGCCACGGTTTGTGTATGGCGAAGGAAAAGCGGCTGGCATGAGCACTGCGCCGCAGCAAGAATCAGCGGCCTGATCATAGACTAGGGAGGGGCCCCTTATGGAATCATTCTTTCGGACCGTCATTCGTTTCCGCTGGCTGGTCATTGGCCTGGTCCTCGGTAGCACTGTGCTCATCGCCCTTCCAATTCAAACATTACGCTTTGATAACGATGTTGAAGCCATGTTCCCCTTCGATGATCCGATCCTCGCCTATAGCAGAGTGGTTGAAGAACGATTCGGCATCCGTGATCTCATTATGATTGGGGTACTGAACGACAACGCCGACGAGAATGGCGTCTTTAATCCACGGACCTTAGGCATTGTCAAAGAGTTCTCGGAACGCCTTGCTCTGCAACCCGGAATCAAAGCCATCCGGGACGAAGATGTGGCCAGTATCGCCACGATGGATAATATCACTGGCACCGTCGACGGTATAAACGTTGATCCGTTTATGGAAGCCGTTCCCGACGCAGCCAATGCGCTGGCAGATCTTAAACAGGCCATCTTCGCCAATCACATGTTCGTCAATTGGGTCGTCTCGCAAGACGGGACGGGACTGCTCATCATGGCCAAGATGGAGCCAACCGAAGACACACAGGCAGGCACGGCGCGACGGATGACTGTGTATACCTCGATCCGAGACATGGTCGAGGCTAAAAAGGCGACGGGCGTGCCGGAAGAATTTCATATTGCCGGGCGTGGAGCGGTCGAAGTCACTTTGTCGGAAGAGGAAGCCCGCGACATGGAAACCTTCTTACCCCTGACCTTGGTCGTGCTTCTGGGAACCTTATATTGTACGTATCGAAGCCTGCGCGGCGTCCTCCTGCCGATGGCAGTCGTTGTCGTGTCGGTGATCTGGACCCTCGGGATTATGGCCGCGCTCGGTATTCCAATGTACTTTGTCACCTCCATAATGCCGGTCGTTCTCATGGCCATCGGCGTGGCGGATGGCATTCATATTCTGAGTCGCTATTACGAAGAGCTATTAGAGCATCCGGATATTTCCTCAGCTGACGCGGTGATTGTGACTATGCGAGAGATGTGGCAGCCCGTCATTTTGACCTCGCTGACCACCGCAGCCGGGTTCTTATCTTTTCTGACTGCGACCGTTGTCCCTATCCGCTATTTTGGGGTGTTTAGTGGAGTGGGAATCTTGGTCGCGATGCTCTTCTCGCTGACTTTTTTCCCGGCCATGTTGAGTTTGTTGTCGCCGACCGTCAGCCGGGGTCTGCGCAATCAAATGAGCCGGAGTGGAGACCTGGCAGCCGCCGGCTGGGCAGCCAGCTTCTTGGCGCGCCTCGGTCGCGGTGTGGCACGTCGTCCACTGGTCGTATGGGTGCCGGCCGCGCTCGTTGTTGTGCTGTGCGTGCTCGGCACGCAGCGGATTGTCGTGAACTCGACCATGGTCGGGATGTTTCACCCATCCCACGAGCTACGCGTTAGCGATATGGTCCTGCGCGATACATTTCAAGGCACCGTGCCTATCTATGTGGCAATCGAAGGGCATGAGCCTGATCGGCTCAAAGATCCGGTCCTGCTCGATCAACTGGACCGCCTGCAAACGCGGGTGGAGCAGGATCCTGATGTGGGTGGCTCCTTGTCATTAGCGGAATACATCAAACGGATGAACCGGGTCATGAATGAAGATCGTGCAGAAATGGAAGTCATCCCAACTTCTCGTGACCTGGTTGCCCAGTATCTGCTGCTGTATTCGTTTTCGGGTGATCCGGATGATTTCGACGATGTCGTGGATTATGACTACCAGCATGCCAACGTAGCGGTCTATCTGCGCTCCGATAGGACCCGAGACGTCGAACGTGTCGTGCAGCTTATCCGCGACTTTGCGGTCGAGGAATTTGGCCAGAATGGAGCCACCGACGCTGCCACCCATGATCCGCTGGGACTCCGCTTGGGCCGCTGGTTGGCCGGCATTGAGCCCACGGTGGCGGGGTGGGAGACAAACAGCGGCTTTCGGATCGGGATTGCGGGCAATGGCTACCTCCTGAACCGCCTGAGCGAACTGATTGTGTCCGGGCAACTGGCGAGCTTGGTGACCTCGCTCGGCGCGGTCTTTCTGCTTACCACGGTCATGTTTCGCTCGTTCGTTGCCGGGCTGATTAATGTCCTGCCGATTAGCCTGGTGATGATTTTTAGCTTTGGGCTGCTGGGGCTGCTGAATATCCCGCTAGAGATTGGGAAATCGCTGACTGCCTCGATGACCATCGGTATTGGCATCGATTATACGATTCACTTTCTGAGTAAGTATCGGGTCAAAGTCCGAGAGGGGCTCCAAGACGGTCAAATAGACCCCACGCAGATTACAGCGGCCACGATGGCCACCTCCGGCAAGGCCATCTTTTTTAATGCGGTCGTGGTTATCGGCGGCTTCCTGATTTTTCTCACCTCGAACTTCGAGTCCCTCTTTTACCTGGGTGTCATGCTGTCTCTCAGTATGGGAGCCTGCTTGATTGTCTCGATGACGGTCCTGCCGGCGATCTTGAATCGGTTTAAACCCCGTTTTGTGTATGGCGATAAAGAAGCGCCACTCGTGGTAGTTCAAGAATCTGAGGCCTAGGCTGAATCGACATGTAATACTGCCAGAGGGCGAAGGCCGCGAGGTGTAAGAAGGCGAGGCAGGGGGCGGTCTTGCGGTCATAGCGGGTGGCAAGGCGGCGGCAGTGTTTGAGCCGATTGAAGGTGCGCTCAATCCAGTTGCGGTGCTTATATCAAGATGTCCGATCCGAACAGCCCCGTGCGGATTGCGGATACCGTCCTAGGCGAGACATTCCAGGGCAATCTCCCGCTGTATATTGCGCTTGAAGGACATCAGCCTGATCGGCTCAAAGATCCGGTGCTGCTCGCCAAACTCGACCGCCTCCAAACCGTCGTCGAACAAGACCCTATCGTTGGCGGGTCGCTATCGTTAGCCGAGTATATCAAACGCATGAACCGGGTCATGAACGAGGATCAGCCCGAAATGGAAGTGATTCCGAACTCGCAAGACCTCATCGCCCAGTACCTGTTGCTCTACTCCTTCTCTGGCGACCCGGACGATTTTGATGAAATCGTGGATTATGACTATCAGCACGCCAACATGACCGTATTTTTGCGGTCAGATAGCACCCAGGACATCGAACGCGTAGTTGGGATTGTGCAAGACTTTGCCGTGCGTGAGTTTGGGCAGGCAGGGGATAGCGGTACAACCGATACTGGCTCACAGGATCCGTGGTCTATCCGCTTTGGACGCTGGCTGGCTGGCATTGAGCCGACGGTTATTGGTTGGGAAACCAACAGCGGTTTTCGGCTTGGGATTGCCGGCAATGGCTATCTGACCACCCGTTTCAGCGAACTGGTGGTGTCTGGGCAGTTGGCCAGTCTCGTCGTCTCACTCGTGGCCGTCTTTTTATTGACGGCGTTTATGTTTCGCTCCTGGGTCGCTGGGCTGATTAATATTATCCCGATTAGTTTAGTCATGGTCTTCAGTTTTGGACTGCTCGGGCTGCTTGGCATTCCCCTTGAGGTTGGTAAATCGTTGACCGCTTCCATGGTGATTGGCATTGGCATCGACTATACGATCCATTTCCTGAATAAATACCGGATTAAAATCCGCTCTGGATTGACTGACCCGGAAGAGATTACCGCCGCCACCATGGCGACGTCGGGCAAAGCAATCTTTTTTAATGCACTCGTTGTGACGGCGAGCTTCTTGGTCTTCCTCACCTCGAATTTTCGGCCCAATTTTTATCTGGGCGCCATGCTGTCGCTGAATATGGGCGCCTGTTTCTTGGTTTCGATGACCGTCCTGCCGGCGATCCTGAATACGTTCAAACCTCGCTTCGTATACGGGGGAAAAGCGGCTTTGGTCGGAACGCCACAGCCGAGTGTAGAGGGGCAGACCGCGTAAGTCCAGCTTCTCCGTAAGCCTAGTTTAAGACGGAGTAAGGAGAGCCTGCCCATAATGGAATCTGTCTTCCGTAGCATCATTCGTTTCCGGTGGCTGGTTATTGTCCCGGTCTTGAACTGTACGGGGGTAACCTGGATGCAGCTGAGCAAGCTGCACTTTGATTCTGATATGGAGGCGATGATCCCGCCCGAAGATCCTGTGCAGTCCTATAATAATATGGTCGAAGAGCGCTCTATGGAACGCGAGAGGCTCCGACCGGCTTCCTGGGGAACCCTGGAGATGGGTCATCTCAGAGCGGCGTCGGGGTAATTTCAGGCTGGGTGTGTGAAGCAGACGAGGTGGTGATTGAGTTCAACGGCGTGGCCCACCTGGCGGCCTACGGCACCGAGCGGCTGGACACAGCCTATGCGCCCGACGGGACGGAAATCTGCGGCGACACCGACAACGGCTTCGGGTTGTTATTCAACTGGAACCAGCTAGGGGATGGGGAACATACAGTGGTGGCCTTGGTCGATGGGGTCGAGTTGGGCCGCGCCACCGTAACCGTAAGGACCTTTGGAGAGGAGTTCATGCGGGGTGCCACGGGGCGGTATGTCCTAGAGGATTTTCCGACTCCGGGGCGGTCGGTGACGGTGGAATGGGGGCAAAGTCAACAGAATTTTGTCATTACCGATATCGACTGAGGGGGCGTTCCCTCACCACAGCGAGCAGGGGTCATTTTTTCTTTTCCGGGAACGTGAATCCGTAATACGAGTCCTTCTCCTCTTGTTCCCATAATTCACATATGCGTCGATCCTTGAAGTAAATTTCCATTCCGCTGCACCAAGCTTCCCATACCCGTGGATCGATATAGCCCAATTTTTTGAAAAGATACTCTTCTGCACACAGATTAAAATAATCGTTGAGTGTTGTGCGGTCGTTTTGGTCCAACACCCTAGGAGGGTTCTCGCCACCTTTCCTCAGAATGTCGTTTAATGTCTCGTTCAGGTTGTCGTATCTGCTATTGAAATCTGTAATCAGCTCCTTCATGAGGCGAATTTCGTCCAGTTTTTGTTTTTGGAAGAAGTAGAAAGACGATATGCCACTACCCAAAGCAGTAAGCATAATTTTCCAGTCAAGGTCCTCACCAATAACAACCCAAAGGCATATCCCTGTAATAATGATGGGAGCTATTGCAATAATGACGATCGCGAGGAGATTGTGGTGGAAGAGGAAATGTTTCATGATTCCAGATAATACAAAGTAAAATGAATACTACTGCAACGAAGCATTCGCCACGCATGATCCTCCACGGATTGAATTCGGCACGGGAGAAGATTGCGGAATGGGCAGAAGAGAAGCCTATATATTAAATAAGGAGATGTCGGATCAAATTGTGGATACCATTGTTGCCAATCGGCTCTGCATCCTGCCTCATGAGGAAAGTCGGTAGTGGACTGTTTTGAAAATACTGAGACGGTGCAAAGGAAGGAAATGGGGCGATTTGACACGGGGACCAAAATTTGGCCCCCTATAGAAGAGCGCTACCCAATTACGGTGATCTTCGGGTTGGGTATGCGTCCACAGACGAAACGGAAGCGGAATCCAAAAATAGTGAATGTGAGGTTCATAACGGTCTCCCTTCTGTTTCTATGGGGCCGGGATCATGCTGAAACGGCTTACATCTATGACATGGCTGCCCGCTAGGTCGGGTCGCCTGTCTAATACAAGAGCCACATGAGGCAAGGGAGTAGCTACCCGCGCCGTGGCAAATACACAGGACCTCACTCCAATAGCCATGTTGTGATGTAAGCACGGCCCGGCAACTCTCATCTGTCAGGTCGTGCTTACACGCAAGGAGTGAGTTCTTATGGACTCCAACCATTCAGAAACGCCTCCTATTGTTGGGAAGGTCTTCAATGTCTTCATTGCGCTGGTATGGATTGGTGGTTTCATTATTATGGCTACATATGTTCGGATGTGTGTTCTTCCCTTCATGTTCCCACCAGAGAAGAAGCCACTAAACATCCACATTTGTGATGATCTCCACTACGTCCGCACGGCAAAAGGTCCGTTTAGTGGATTGGGGCCGTATTGGACCAAATGCTATTGGTCTTTGGTCGATTGTGAGGGCGTGCCGAGAGATGATGTCATGTGGAGTGCACTAGAAGAGGTCTACCAGAAGACGGGCCTGGAGACTGTCTCTCTTCGCGACCTAACACGAATTATTGATGATCCTCGTTGTGGCAGATAAAATATCGCTTGTATCTTATGGGGAGGTGGGGTGCGGGTAGTACAGCCTATGTAAAGGAGGTCATCATGCCCACAGGTCCCCAAGGACAGAAGCGCCCCGTGAGTGACACATCAAGCGCGGTGATGGTGGCGAAGATGGTAACGGGAGAGTTACCGAAAGACCCCAAGCCCCGCCCTAAGAAGCGTTCCCGTAAACGCTAGTCTGAGAGGGTGGAGATTCCACCCTCTATATTTCAAAACAGTCCATTACCGGAAATTCGAACGCCCATCCGGCGACGGTTTGAACAGATCAATCAGACCTTTGATGAACAACAATCCGCCGATGAGAAATAGCCAAATGTTCCTAACTGAAAAAGATCTCCAAGGCCGATTTTGGGAGTGTCTGAAATTCGCGAAAAAAGTCGACATTGCCACCGCTTGGGCGACTTCTGGGGCGGCATTAGAAGCACTGAAAAGAGCTCGCAAGCAGTACGATATCTCCTTACGTACTATTGTTGGAATTTCGGGGAATGCGACCCAACCAGAGGCGTTGGAACAGTTGAAAAAAATTGGACAGCTCCGCCTCGTGGACAACAACGGTCCGATGTTTCATCCCAAGGTGTACATCTTTCGATATCAAGAACGGAAGAAGTCGATTGCCTGGATTGGTAGCACGAATTTCACACGGGCAGGCTTTGAGAACAATGAGGAGACCGTTTTTGAAACCGGGGATGTGGGATCAATTGTCGATTGGTTCGAGAAGCGCTGGGACCAATGCGAAGAATTGAAGTCAACCGATATTGATAATTACCGTAAACGGCGGGAAGAGAATCCACCATCGAAGGATATGGAGCGCGTCGTCAATTCGCTACCCCCTCAATCAGGCACTTGGCTCTCGCTTGATTCGTTTAAGGGGGCTGACAAGGCTAATCCTTTTCCGACAAAAATCAGATACCAAGGACAGGACATCGGTTCCGAATGGACGGAAGAACACGGACACGAGGCGTGGGGGAAGATGTTTGTATGCTTAGCTGATTGGCTGACACAAAGAGGGATATTGACCGAGGACGACTGTCCTGTGGAAATTGGTCGCAAACCTTTTTTTCCGTGTATTGACAGAACAAAGGGCGGTCTTTGTGAAGCCCTTCGTCTGAGAAGACCGAATGCAGAGAACAAATTAGAAGAAATACACGGTGGCTTGTGGGTAGCCATACCGGAAAAGAAGCATTGCTGGAGGGCCAAAAGAGCGAAGGAACTACTGGAACACTTCCGTATCGATCCCAGCGATATTGAATTGTGGATAAGTGAGTGATTCGCTGGCAGTATATTTCTGCACTAACGAACAGTTCGACTCGGATAACCAATATGACTAACCACGAGAAAATATTGATGCAGTGGGTCCGCTCGCCCGAGCGGTGGCAGCGATTGGGGGACATGTATCAACACGGTGGGAGTATGAAATGGGCATTGCTTATTATCGTATGTGGAGTTTTATGCTTTGTCAGTAGGCAGGCCTGGGCTAGCGATGCACTACTTGAGGCTGCACTTAACGGAGAGCGGATGACGGTTCAGCGGAATTTGCAAGCGGGTACGGATGTGAATTACCAGAATGACTACAACTGGACGGCGCTTATGTTTGCCGCATTTAACGGCCACACGGCTATAGTCCAACTCTTGCTGGACGCGGGTGCGAATGTGGACCTTCAGAACACCACCGGCAAGACGGCGCTCATGTGGGCCACATGGAAAGGCCACACACCTGTAGTCCAACTCTTGCTGGACGCGGGCGCAAATGTGGACCTTCAAGACAACCATTCTAGCACCCGTGGCGAGACGGCACTCATGAAGGCCGAAATAAAAGGCCATACCGACATAGCTCAACTCCTTCGAGCGCACGGCGCAACGCGATAACGCAGCAACCCGCCATTGCACACATCCCTCCGGACACGGGCAACGCCATGTATATGACTGCCACCAGTTAAGACTCAGAATGCCAACGTCTTCACGACCCTCTCTTGCACCGGGGACAGAATTCAGCCAAGACAAGGACATGACCAACCAAGAGAAAATCCTCAGACAGTGGGTCCGCTCGCCCGAGCGGTGGCAGCGGTTATGGGATACGTGTCAGCACGGTGGCGGAAAATACAAGCGCGGCCTGTTTGTCTTGGATGGGAAGGGACAAAACCAAACCCGCCCCAAGACCCAGCAGCAGGTGATTGTCGAGCTGCTGAAAAATGAGCCGATGGGGTATCTCTCCTGACTTCCAGATTGCATTCGGTGGTTGACAGAGTGTCTGGAACAGACGGCGGCCAACGGTTAACAATGAGCCCGACGCTCCAACCCCCTCAATCCCCCTTATCAGGGGGACTTTCGGAATCCCCCCCTGATAAGGGGGGCAAGGGGAGGTTCTTCCGTACGGTGAAACCCTGACCACCCGTGCTCGCCGAAACCGACACAACCCGACCCCGGCCGAACGTAAACTGTGGTTTGAAATTCTGCGGGGCAAACGCCTCAAGGGCCTGAAATTTACCAGGCAAAAGCCGCTGGATAACTATATCGTTGATTTCTACTGCGCTGAACTGATGCTTGCCATTGAAATCGACGGCGATACGCACGCCAGGCAGCGAGCCTACGATGAGATCAGGACTCGCCGCTTGAACACCCTGGGCGTTGAAGTGATTCGGTACACCAATTCTGACGTGTTGAATAATCTGGAAGGGGTATACCAGGATTTGTGCAACCGTATATCGGCGAAGAAACTCCCTTAATCCTCCTTGTCGGAGAGACTTTATTTGCCTAACTCCAGTCGCTGGAGTGCCGCTTCGGCGGCTTTGCCGAGACTGGCGTCGGCTGACTCGGCCGCCTGCCGCAAGGCGGCGATGATCCGCGGATGGGCGTCGCCTATCCGCCTACAAGCCACTGCCGCGGACCGACGAACGCCGAGGTCGGGGTCGTGCTCCAGGAGTCCGCTAATGGCGTTACGAATCGGCTCGTCGGTCAGGTGCAGTTTGCCCAGACAGGCAAGGCCGGCCAAGCGTACCATCACGTCCGCGTCGCTCAGGCTGCTGAGGTAGGCGGCCTGTGCATTGCGGTCGGTCTGTTCGAGGTCGCGCAGGCAGTAGAGGGCCATGCGGCGTTGCACGGCATTCCCCGTATGCACGAGCTGGATCATGGCGTGAGCAACGTCTTGGGCATGATGCTGGGCGATCTGCAAGACAGCGGTGGCTGCTGCCCAGCGGAGGTCACTTTCCTGGTGTCCCAGGTTTTCGATCAAAACGGGAAGAAGAGTAGACGTGTCCAGCAGTGGTGTCTGATTGGAGGACACGTTTACTCTTTGAGGCGAGGGGCTCGGCAGATCGAGCTGAGACAGGGTAAAAGCCGCTGTCCAGCGCAACCGTGGGTCCGGGTCCGTCAGCCGGTGGGTCAGCGCTTCAATAATTTCAGGCTGTCGGGGGGCAAAGCGAATGAGGACGGTCGCTGCACCGCGTTGTATTTTTTTCGTCGTATGTCCCAAACACGCCAAAAGGCCCCGGACCACATCTTCCGGGAGAGACGTTAAGGTCCGCTCCGCCTCAAGCCGAGCGAGCGTCGAGAGCCGGCTATGGTCCTCGTCGGCGAGCAGGCTGGCTGCGAGCTGACCGAGTTGGAGGGTGGTCTTTGGGCCTGTTGAGTCTTTGGGTCTTTGGGTCTGATCCATAGCCTACTCAATTGGCGGGACCGGAGAAGCGTTGAGCAACAATCCGGGCAGGTCGGCTAACTTCCCGGCCCCAATCAGATAAGAGTCCGGCTCAAGAAAGGTCTGGTCAATGACCTGCCAAAGTGCGGTTTTCTCCAGCGGACAGCCTTCGAGATTACGCTCTAACGCCTGTATCCCGGCCGGGTTGGCAATGAAGTCGCCCGAGAACTGGATCATCTCGACCGTTCGCTCGGAAGTGGGAGAGAAACGGACCTGAAGTTCTCCAAGCGGAGTTTGCCTTGTTGCTGTATACGGGAGGTCGGAGCGCGGGGGGCGACTGTTCGGAACGAGGTCAGACGGCTCCTGCTTGCCCAGAATGGCTGCGCGCTCGGTTTGGTTGAGGTCGTGGTCGAGGCATTCCAGCCCGAACTGCTGGGTAAAGCCGTTCCGGAGCAGACGAACGACTTGGTCTGGTGCAAGAGACCGTCCGAGGACTTTGTCGAGATTGTGGACTTGGTCTGGCATAAAGAGCTGACAGGGAAGCGTCCCCTGCGGGTCCACCCGGTCGAGGAGATGAGGAAGAAGACTCATATCCCGCTGGACAAACACGCCCCCTTCATACAGTCCGGCTCCGCTGTCTTCTGTCACAAAAGAGTGCCAGCCAACCGGCAGCCGCTGGACCGTCAGAAAATCCTGGCCTGGATAGAAGACTTCAACTCCACCGGTTTTCAGGCCGTGCAGCACCCCACGGACATAACGATTGAGGAGCTGAAACGGTGCAATGTGATACGGGTCGGCGGAGAAGAAAAAAGAGCGATGCGGCACGATGAGCGAGAACTGGACAAACCCGTTGCCGCTCGGAAAGGCTCGCCCGCCGGTCAGACGCCGGGTGATTGTCAGACCTGGGTCTTGGTCGAGTGCGCCGGCAGCGTGATACCGACCGAGCAGCAGCACATCCTGCGGGTATGTATAGACGCGCAAAATTGGAAGCCGCGTCTCAATGACGGTGTGAAGAAAATATTGGTCCGTTGCCACGCTCCGGGCCGGGGTCGTATCGAATTGGATGAGCAAACGGACCTGCATGAGAACGCAGCATAAGTCAGACGGGAACCCGCGGCAATGGTGCTCTTGCACTGAAGAAGCTAGGATGAGGAGACACTGGAAAGGAGAAGGCCGATGAGGGTTCAATTCGCAACCATTCCCCTGGCGCACGATTATCCTGACCTGCCAAGGCTGGTGCGCCAGATTGAAGCCTGGGGCTTTGAGATGGTGGGGGTGCCAGACGCGCATTGGCTGTGGCCGGACTGCTATGTGACCCTGACCCAGTGTGCGCTGAACAGTCAGCGGCTGCGGATGGGAACGTTTGTGACCAACCCCCTGACCCGCCATCCCGCAGTCACGGCAGGAGCCATTGCCTCGATCAACGAGCTGTCGGACGGCCGCGCTTTTCTTGGCATTGGGACGGGTGACAGTGCCGTGTATAACGTGGGTCTCAAGGCCGCCAGACTCGCCGAGTTTCGCGAAGCGCTGAAAGCGATCAAAGGATTTTATACCGGCGAAACCCGCTTCCAAGGCAAAACCGTGCGCCAGGTCTGGGTGAAAAGACCGGTTCCGCTGTACGTCTGTGCCGAGGGACCAAAGACCCTGCAGTTGGCGGGTGAGTTGGCCGATGGGGTCATTGTGGGTAGCGGACTGAGCCCCGCGGTTGTGCAGGACGCCTATGCGCGTATTGAGGCCGGAGCCAAGGCTGCCGGGCGGAAACTTGACGACTTGGATATCTGGTTTTTTGCCAAAACCAATGTGGCTGAGACCACTCAGGCCGCAGTGGATGAGATCCGCATGGCCCTGGCCGCGAGTGCTAACCACGCCTTTCGGCGAACCCTGGAGGGCAAGCGTATTCCGACCGAACTGTGGGAGCCGATTGAAAAACTCAAGGCCGCCTACCGCCCACATGAACACGAACTGCTCGGCGCCGAACGGTTCCACGCCAGGATGGTTGATGAACTGGGGCTGAAGGACTATCTGGCCGAACGCTTTGCCATTGTTGGTACGCCGCGAGACTGTCTCGATCAAGTCGAGCGCGCCGCCGAGGCTGGGGTCAAGAAAATTTTTCTTGGACCGCTAACCGGCGATCCGGCCCAGGTATTACAGACCTTCGCCCAACAGATTATGCCCCGCTTCCAATAGCCTCGCAAAACGGACAGTATTCCATTGCTTTTCCCCTGGCTGTTCAGATAGGATTCGTGACGTGGAAGATCTCTGGGAACGTGCTGAAGAAATTTTGGCGGCTGGCAAGCCGTTTGTATTGGCGACCATTATCCGTACGCGTGGCTCCGTACCACGTGAGGTCGGGGCGAAAATGGTCGTGCCACCCGAAGGCCAGCCGTTTGGGACGATTGGCGGAGGCTGTGGCGAAGGGGAAGTGCTCCGCCGGGCCTACCCGGTTCTGGACCAGAAACTCCCCCCGCGCATTGTGCAGGTCGATTTGACCGGCGACTTTGATCAGGACGAGATTCAGGTCTGTGGGGGGGTGATGGATGTGGCGCTTGACCTCTGGCAGCCGGAGGAACACCGGGAATTGGCACAGACCTTGGCCGAGGCCACACGCGCTCATCAGCCCGCGGCTCTGGTCACGGCACTCGACCCGATCAGCGGAGTCCGACCCGGCACAAAGAGCTGTCTGTCTCTGGGGCAGGATGGAAACGGCGGAGCGTCTCTGACTCCGACCGTCTCAATCACAGCAGAGACAGTCGAGGCATTTTCCTCATCCGTCTCTTCGGGCAAACCCCAACTGTTTGCCGTGTCGCCGCAGGGCGAGGTCCGGGAAGACGCGGTTGTCCGAAAAGAGGATTGGCCGCGTATTTTCGTTGACGTGCAGACCGGCGTGCAGACCTTGCTCATTGTGGGTGCCGGACATATTGCGCAGCCGCTGTGCGAGATAGGAGCCATGCTCGGCTTCCATACGGTTGTGGTGGATGATCGCTGGGCCTTTGCCAATCGAGAACGCTTTCCGCGCGCCGCCGAGGTTCGGGTCGGACCGTTTGAGGAGATCCTGAACAGCCTGAACATCAACCAGCAGACCTTTGTCGTTGTGGTCACGCGCGGCCATGTGTGGGATGAGACCTCGGTCAAGGCCGCACTCAAGAAGAATCCGGCCTATATTGGCATGATCGGCAGCCGGCGGCGCTCAAAGAGAACTCTCGAACGCCTGGTTGAACAGGGCTATAGCCCGGAAGAGGTCGCCCGCGTACATACGCCGCTGGGGCTCGATATTGCGGCGGAAACGCCGGCGGAGATTGCCGTCGCCATTACTGCCGAGATCGTTCGTGCCCGGCGCAAGGGCCCAGTAGAAACGCTTTCACTGGCCGCCAAAGTCCGGCCTGACGGACCCCTCAAATTTACCCCCTAGTCGCTCTGGCTCTCAACGAACGCGCGGTATGATTTCTGGAATAATCCTGGCCGCGGGTGAGTCCCGGCGGATGGGGTCGCCCAAAGCGCTGCTCGACTACCAGGGACGAACCTTTATTGAAACCATTTGCACGAGCTTTTTGACCGCCGGAGTCGATGAACTCATCGTCGTGCTCGGAGCGCACGAGCATGAAGAATCGATTCGGGCGGTCGTCCCGAAACATCCCGCTCTTCGGACCGTGGTCAATCCGCAGTATCGGCTAGGCCAACTCTCTTCTCTGCAAGTGGGGATTCAGGCCTTGTCGTCCGAGAGCGAGGCCGCCGTGGTCAACCTGGTTGATCATCCTCTTATCCAAGCCGCGACCATACAGGCGCTCATGGCAGCGTTTGCAACCGACCCTCTGCCCATTATTATTGCGTCCTACCAGGGCCGCCGCGGCCATCCGGTACTGTTCGCAAAGGGTGTCTACGGAGAGCTGCTGGCGGCCCCGCTGGACAGAGGAGCCAAGGTGGTTGTCCGTAAAGACCCGCAGCGGGTGCGTGAGCTTGCGCTCGACGATCCCGGTATTCGCGCCGATATTGATACGCCTGAGGAGTACGCTCGGTGGGTTGGCGCACGAAAAATATGAGACAGAATATCCAGGAACCCTTGCACTTCCTGGCGCTTTTATATAGCAATCTAGGAGCCCGCGAAGGGGCAGGAAGACGACGGACGACGAATCAAAATCAAAAAGGAGGCGACCTTGCACGAACTGAATTATGAAGCGCCGACTTCGCTCGATCAGGCCATTAGCGTTTTGGCCGCGGCGGGCGAAAACGGGCGTATGCTAGCAGGAGGTACGGATCTGATTATCCAGATGCGTGCCGGTGTACGACAACCGGGACAGGTGATTGACGCCAAAAAGATCCCAGAACTCCAAGCCTTGTCCTTTGATGCGCAAGGCGGGCTCCAACTCGGAGCCGCGCGGGCGTGCTGCGAGATTATTGCCGACGCGACCGTGCAGCAGCACTATCCGGGGCTGGCTGAGGCCGCCGCGCTGATCGGCTCCGATCAGATCCTGGCGCGGGCCTCGGTGGGCGGGAACGTGTGTAATGGCTCGCCGGCCGCAGATACGACGCCGGCTCTGATTGCCTTGGGCGCGGTCTGTCAGATCGCTGGGCCCAACGGCACGCGCGAGGTGGCGGTTGAAGATTTTGTGACTGCCCCCGGACAGACGGTCCTCGCACCGAACGAGCTATTGGTAGCCTTCCAGATTCCCGCCCTACAGGGGCAGGCAGCTGACTGCTACCAACGTTTTATCCCTCGGAACGAGATGGATATCGCGGTGGTTGGCGTGGGCTCGTGCGTGGCGCTTGATGGCGATACCTGCACCGCGGCCCGTATCGGTCTCGGCGCGGTTGCCGCCCGGCCACTTCTGGCTAAAGAAGCGGGCGATTCTCTCGTCGGGAAACCGTTGGATGACGCCGCTATCGATGCGGCGGCACAGCTCGCTCAGCAAGCCGCCTCGCCCATCAGTGATATGCGCGGCACGGCAGAATTTCGGACGCATCTGGTCGGTGTTCTCACCCGCCGCACTTTGAAGGAAGCAGCCACGCGGGCACGGGCACGCTAGGTTATTGGGAAGGCAGGAAAGACATGAAAAAAGCACATGTGCAAACAACCATTAATGGAGAAGAGACCGAGTTCCTGTGTGAACCGCGCCAGAGCCTGCTCGAAGTGCTGCGTGATGTTGTGGGCTATACCGGCACGAAAGAAGGCTGCCTGACGGGCGACTGCGGTGCGTGCAGCGTCATTCTGGATGGACGGCCCACAGACTCCTGTCTCGTGCTCGGAGTTGAGGCCGAGGGCAAAGAGATCACTACGGTCGAAGGCTTGGCCGACGGGGACACCCTGCATCCGCTCCAAAAGAAATTCCTGGAGCATGCCGCCCTCCAGTGCGGGATCTGCACCCCCGGCTTTTTAGTCACGTCCAAAGCCCTGTTGGACCGGAACCCCAACCCGACTGAGCATGAAATTCGCTACGCCCTGGCTGGCAATCTCTGCCGCTGCACGGGCTATGACAAGATCGTGAGAGCGGTCCAAGACGCCGCCGCCGAACTGCAAGGGAGGTAAACATGGCTACCCAACAAGAACATAAATTCAAGGTCATCGGGACACGTCCGATTCGGCACGATGGGGTCGATAAAGTCACCGGTCGGGCGCAGTATGGCGCCGATATCAGTCTGGCTGGCCTCTTGCACGGTAAGGTGCTGTGCAGCCCGCACGCTCACGCCAGAATCAAATCGATCGACACCTCAGCGGCCGAGGCTCTGCCTGGGGTGAAAGCGGTCGTCACGGCCAAGGACTTTCCGGAGATTGGGCCGGGTATGGCGGCAATGGGAGAACTGCCGATCAACCCGCAGCATATATCCCTAAACTGCATGGCCCGCGACAAGGTCCTGTACGATGGACATGTGGTGGCCGCCGTCGCAGCCACCAGCCCGCATATCGCCGAGGAAGCCACAAAGCTGATCAAGGTTGACTATGAAGTCCTGCCGCACGTGCAGAACGTGGTTGAGGCCATGGATGATAAGGCTCCTATCCTGATCCCCGGCTTGGGCAAGGGCGATGATGGGGAGCCCACGGACACGAACGTCGCCAACCATATCCAGTTCGCGCGCGGTGACCTGGCCGAGGGATTTGCCGCCGCCGAGGTGGTCATTGAGCGTGAGTTTGACACGTCCATGGTCCACCAGGGCTATATCGAGCCGCATAACGCCGTGGCCCAGTACAGTTCGGACGGGCAGAGCACGATCTGGGTGAGTACCCAGGGCGCGTTTACGGCCCGGGATCAAACGGCCTTTATGCTCGACATGCCGCCGAGCAAGATCAAGGTGATTCCCGCGGAAATCGGGGGCGGTTTTGGCGGTAAGATTCCCATCTATTACGAGCCGATTGCGCTGGTGCTGTCAAAGCACACGGGCAAGCCGGTCAAAATGGTTATGAAGCGCGCCGATGTGCTCAAAGCCACCGGACCGACCCCGGGCTCGCATATCAAGGTGAAGATGGGAGCGGACAAGGACGGCAAGATTACGGCTGCCGAAGTCTGGATGGCCTATGAAGCCGGTGGCTTTCCGGGCTCCCCGGTTGGCGCAGGCTGTATGTGCGTTATTGCGCCGTATGACATCGAGAATCTCCAAATCGACGGCTATGACGTGTTGGTCAACAAGCCCAAGACTGCGGCCTACCGGGCTCCGGGCGCAACCAACGCGGCCATGGGATCAGAGACGGTGATCGATGAACTCGCCGAAAAGCTCGGCATCGACCCATTGGAGTTCCGTCGCATCAACGGCGCCAAAGAGGGCACGGCGCAGCCCGCGGGTCCGAAGTTTGGCCAGATCGGCTTTCTTGAAACGCTCGAAGCCGCCAAAGATAGCGACCACTTCAAGTCCGAGCTGCCTCAGGTCGAAGGCCGCCGGGTTGGCCGGGGGCTGGCCTCGGGCTTCTGGTTTAACGCCGGTTTTCAGTCCAGCGCGACCGTTGCCATTAATACCGACGGCACCGCCAATGTGGTGACCGGTTCGACCGATATTGGTGGCACGCGGGCGTCTTGCGCCATGATTGCGGCGGAGGTGCTCTGCCTCAAGGCAGAAGAAGTCCACCCGGTCGTGGCCGATACCGAATCCATTGGCCATACGGATATGACCGGCGGCAGCCGGGTCACCTTTGCTACCGGGACGGCCGTGTATGAAGCCGCGCAAGATGTGCTGAATCAACTCAAGGGGCGGGCGGCCAAATCCTGGAAGGTCGATGCGGATAAAGTCGTGTTTCAGGATGGTGTCTTCACCTGTACCGAGAACGGCAACGAATCCATGACCCTCAAGGAACTCGCCGGCAAGCTGCCGCGGACCGGCGGTCCGGTCGCGGGTCGCGCGTCCGTCAACCCACGCGGTGTGGGACCGGGCTTTGCCACCCATGTGGTTGACGTGGCCGTGGACGAGGAAACCGGCAAGGTGGACGTGCTGCGCTACACGGCTGTCCAGGACGTTGGAAAGGCCGTCCATCCCAGCTATGTGGAAGGTCAGATGCAGGGCGGCGTGGCCCAGGGGGTCGGCTGGGCGCTCAACGAGGAATACGTCTACGGCGAGGACGGACTGATGCAGAACACCGGCTTCCTGGACTATCGGATGCCGACCTGCCTGGATCTACCCATGATTGAAACCATCATGGTTGAGGTCCCGAACCCCGGTCATCCGGTGGGTGTGCGCGGTGTGGGCGAAGTGCCGATTGTTCCTCCGCCGGCTGCCATCGCCAATGCGATCTATAACGCAACCGGCGTGCGGCTGCTGGACCTGCCCATGTCACCTCCGCGCGTGACCAAGGCGATCCTGGAGAAAAACGGGTAACAGAGAGATTAGGGATTGGGGGTTAGAAAGACCGCTCCCCCAATCCCTAACACCCCCCCATCCCCAAGAAGATGGCCACTGTCTATATCCCTTCACTCCTGCGTAAATTAACCGGTGGCAAGGATCGCACGACTGTCACCGGGAAGACGGTGGGGGAAATAGTCGAAGACCTGGAACGCCAGTTTCCCGGCTTTCGGAGTCGTGTGGTCGAGGACGGTGACCTGGTTGGCTCTATTGCGGTTTCGATCAACGGAGAGATCGGGACGGAAGGGTTGACCGAATCGGTTCCGGACGGGGGCGAAGTCCATTTTGTTCCAGCCATTGGAGGCGGGTGAGCCGCTCTTACGATAACTCTTGAACGGGGAAGGGTGCTACTGCCCTTCCCCGTTTTTATGTACGGGAGGTGGATATGGAAGCCCAACACGAGCATCAGTTCAAGGTGATTGGCACCCGCCCCATTCGGCACGACGGCGTTGATAAGGTCACAGGACGCGCCCGCTATGGAGCGGATATCACCCTGCCGGGCCTCCTGCACGGGAAAGTGCTGCGCAGTCCACATCCCCACGCGCGGCTCACATCAATCGAGACGGCCGAGGCGCAAGCTCTGCCTGGCGTCAAAGCGGTTATTACCGGGGCGGACTTTCCCGAGATTGAACCGGGGATGCTGCAAATCGGCGAGAACTTTGTCAACCCACGCCACCTGGCTACGAATATTATGGCTCGCGACAAAGTCCTGTACGACGGCCATGCGGTCGCGGCTGTTGCGGCGACCAGCCCCCACGTTGCCGAGGAAGCGCTCAAGCTCATCAGAGTAGAATACGAACCGCTGCCCTTTGTCCAAAACGTGCGGGAAGCCATGCGGGACGATGCGGTGATCCTCCACCCGGACCTGCGGACCGCCGGCGTCGATGCCGGTGATGATAAAGAAACCAATATCGCCAACCATATCCAGTTCTCGCGGGGCGACCTCGCTGTCGGGTTTGCCGCGGCTGAGATCGTGATTGAACGCGAGTTTGCAACCACCATGGTCCATCAGGGCTATATCGAACCGCATAACGCGGTGGCGCAGTATAACCAGGACGGCAAGGCAACGGTCTGGGTCAGCACCCAGGGGCCGTTTGCCGTGCGCGAGTTGTGCGGCACGATGCTGCAAATGAACCGCGGGGATATCAAAGTCGTGCCAGCCGAGATCGGGGGCGGCTTTGGCGGTAAGACCACGGTGTATTTGGAACCGGTGGCCCTGCTCCTGTCCAAACTCACCGGCCGACCCGTGAAAATGGTCATGTCTCGGAGCGAGGTCCTGCGCGCGACAGGCCCAACGCCGGGCTCGCATATTCGCGCCAAGATCGGTGTCAACACCGATGGTAAAATCACGGCGGCCGAACTCCATCTCCTGTTTGAAGCGGGTGCCTTTCCCGGTTCACCGGTAGCGGCTGGGTGTATGACCGTTCTGGCCCCGTACGACTTGGAAACCTTTCAGATCGACGGCTACGATGTTGTGCTGAACAAACCCAAGACGTGCGCCTACCGTGCTCCCGGAGCCACCAACCCCGCTCTGGCGGCTGAAACGATTCTCGACGAGTTGGCGGAAAAGCTCGGGCTTGATCCACTCGAAATACGCCGCATCAACGGCGCTAAAGAAGGCACGGCCCAACCCGCCGGACCTCAGTTCAAACGGATCGGTTATCTCGAAACGGTTGAGGCCATTCACAACAGCGAGCACTATCAGTCGCCACCGCCCCAGAGTGAAAACGGGAAACTCCGCGGGCGAGGAGTGGCCACCGGCTTCTGGTTTAACGCCGCGTTTCAGTCGAGCGCCACAGTGAGCATTAACACCGATGGTAGCGCCAATGTGGTGACCGGCTCGCCCGATATCGGTGGCAGCCGGGCCTCGTGCGCCATGATTGCGGCCGAAGTATTGGGCCTCCGGGCGGAAGACATGCACCCGGTTGTCGCAGACACGGAGTCCATTGGCCATACCGATACGACCGGCGGCAGTCGGGTGACCTTCGCCACCGGTCTGGCCGTGTATGAAGCGGCCCAGGATGCCGTCGGCCAACTGAAGCAGCGGGCCGCCACGGTCTGGAAAGTCAAGCCGGAAGACGTCACCTACCAGGACGGGGTGCTCTCTTGTCTGACCAATGGTCACGAATCCCTGAGCTTGAAGGAAATTGCCCCAAAATTCCCCCGCGCCGGTGGTCCGGTTATGGGCCGTGCGTCCGTGCGGCCGCGTGGGGTGGGACCCGCCTTTGCCGCTCACGTGGTTGATGTGGAGGTCGATCCCGAGACCGGAAAAGTCGATATTCTCCGCTACACGGCCGCCCAGGATGTCGGCAAAGCCGTCCATCCCAGCTATGTCGAGGGTCAGATTCAGGGCGGCGTGGCCCAAGGGGTCGGCTGGGCGCTCAACGAAGAGTATTTCTATGCCGAGGATGGAACCATGCGGAATACCGGTTTTCTCGATTATCGCATGCCCACCTGTCTCGACCTGCCCATGATCGAAACCATCCTGGTCGAGGTGGCCAATCCCGGCCATCCCATCGGCATTCGTGGCGTTGGCGAGGTGCCGATCGTCCCGCCACCCGCCGCGATTGCCAATGCCATTTACCAGGCAACCGGGGTGCGGATGACCGAGCTACCCATGTCCCCGGCCAAAGTCGCAAAGGCGCTGCTGGAGAAGAACGGAGCGTAAGAAAGCACACTGCTTCCTACGGCTCGGTAATAAGTTCCAGAAACCCCCGCAGCATCCGGTAGGTCAGGCCCCAAATCGTTTTCCCGCCGTAGAGAAGCGCGGGCACCTGAATGGTCGACCCGGTCTGGAGCGTGCGCTGAACGATCTGTTCTACGCCGTCCTGTTGCATGAATGACAGCGGGACCCAAATGACGTCCTGGACTTCAACCGGATCGAGTACCAGACTGGCGTCCCGAGAGACGAGATAGACAAACGGGGACACCACCATGCCAATCTGTTTTCCGCGCGCCGAGGCTTGTACTTCGGCCAGACGGCCGAGGTATTCGCCATGCTCGGCAAGATCAATCCCCACCTCTTCATAGGTCTCGCGCTGGATGGTGACGAACAGATCAGGGTCTTCCGGCTCCTGACGCCCCCCAGGGAAAGCCATGTGTCCGGACCAGGGATCGTGGGGATGGTGGGCACGGTGGATGAAGAACACGTACACATCGTCAGGGCGGGGTTGCAGCAGCAGCGCAACCGCTGCCCGCATCGGCGCGTCAATATCGACCAGAGCGGGGTCATGCTTCGAGAGCCGATCACGGATGTGCAAAATGCTACTGTTCATAGCGGGTGCCGAATCTCACTCTCAATGCCTCAGACAATCCTCGGAGAGCGGTGCTCTTCTCCGAGGCAAGAAGGGCGGGCCCGAGGGGGGCACACAACAGGGCGAGGCGATTCGCGGGCTCCTCTTACTGGCGGGACGACTCTTCTTGATTGGCTTCTTTGACCGCATCAAGGACGGCGCCCGCGCGTTGAACATAGACCTGGACTTCGAGGATCTGATTGAGCAGGCGGCCAATATAGGTACGAGCTTCTTCGGTTTGGGGACCGAGTCCTTTGACAAGCTGAGTGGCGGAACCTATCCCCTGGGTCGCCTGGGTGACGGCGCTTTCTATTTCGCCGAAGGTTTCTGAGTCAATAATCATGCGAGTCCTCTCTGCGCGCTTTAACCTCGTGACTCATCGTACAGGTGTACGTTCATCCCGGCAATGTATAGAGAGAACTCCCCCTTCGTCAATCCGCTCGGCCCGCGCTTGGGATGTCCCCTGCAGAACGACAGGAGGAGGTTGTCCCACCTGAAGGTCAATCTTGACAGCCGCATTGCAGATAGCCAATACTCACATCTTCCTGAAGTGTTGGAAGACAGGAGGTTCGGCATGTCCCTGGAACGGGCCTTGAGTGGCATTCGCGTTGTTGACCTTACCCATTATATTGCGGGGCCCTATTGTACAAAATTGCTCGGCGACTATGGGGCTGAGGTCATCAAGATTGAACCGCCGGCAGGTGGCGAAGGGGGGCGGACCCTACCGCCATTTTTTGACGATCAGCCCAGCAGAGGGGGCTTGGGGGACCCTTCCCCCACAAAAGATCAGAGCGGCCTCTTTTGTTTCTTGAACACCAGCAAACAGTCGGTGGCGATTGATCTCACCAGTCAACCTGGGCGTGAGGTAATCTTACGCTTGATTGAACGCGCCGATGTGGTCGTTGAGAATTTCCGTCCGGGAACCCTTGAGCGCCTGGGTCTGGGGCAAGAGGTGCTGCGGGCCGCCAATCCACGGCTAGTGAGCGTTGCCATCTCGAACTTCGGCGCATCCGGTCCCTACCGGGACTATCGTATGACCGACAGCGTCGCCTTTGCCTTGGGCAGTTGGACCTACCCCATGGGCGAACTGGACCGCCCTCCAGTCCAGCCTGGGGGCGCGTTCGGCCAATACCTGGCCGGGTTATACGCTGCCATTGGCACCCTGCAGGCCGTACGGAACCGGAACGCAACCCACGCCGCGCAGCACGTCGAGGTCTCCATTCAGGAGGCCCTGATTGCCACGTCCCTGTACGACTTTGTGGCGTTTTCCTATTCGGGCTTTGTCCGCCAGCGTTCGGGCAAGCAGTTTCACGCGGCGTTTCCGAATCTGGTCACGCTGCCGTGTGCGGATGGCTATGTTGGCGTACATGCCGGCCTGCCGCATCAAATTGTTGCGCTGCTCGAACTGATCGAACGGCCCGACCTGGCAGGTGATCCACGCTTTCAGAACATCACAACCCTGGCACTCTGCGCCGAGGAACTGCACGGCGCGCTTATTCCGTGGATGCGCGACCGCAAGAAGTGGGACATCTATCATGCCGCGCAAGCCCGGGGGATTCCGTTGTCACCGATCCCTTCTGCCCAAGAGGTCGTCGAATGGGTCCAGCTCAAAGAGCGTCAGGCGTTTATCGAGGTCGAGGGTCCCGGAGGAGGAACCGTCACCATCCCAGGTCCACCGTCCCGCGAAAGCGGACAGCCCATCCTCCGCCTCCGTCGCGCGCCCCACGTCGGAGAGCACACGACAAGCGTGCTGGGCGAAAAGCTGGGCTATAGCAACGCCGATCTGCAGCACCTTCGGGCCGCGGGCGCTATTAACTGAGGGTATCAAGGCATAGGAGCAAGCGTATGACACAGCCGCTACGCGTCGTGGATTTAACTAATGGCTGGGCCGGTCCGTTGGCGACCTGTCTGCTGGCTGACTTTGGCGCAGAAGTCATTAAGGTCGAATCCCCATCGCATATGGACTGGTGGCGCGGAGCCGCCCCTGAGGTCACGGAAGATGGGGGCCGGCCCTACGAGCAGTCGCCGACGTTTAATACGGTCAATCGGAATAAATACGGCATTGCGCTGGAACTCACCCACCCGCGGGGACGAGAGCTGTTTCGCGACCTGGTCCGGATCAGCGATGTCTTGGTGGCCAACTATCCGCCGCGCAGTTTGCGCAAACTCGGCATTGAGTTTGACACCCTGAAGGAGGTCAACCCGCAACTCGTGATGGTCACCCTGCCGGCCTTTGGCAATAGTGGGCCGGAAAGCGAATATCTCGGTTTTGGTACCACCACCGAGGCCATGGCCGGGATAACCGGGGTCAGCGGCTATGAAGACGGTCCACCCCAGATGCTCAGCAACGCCATCGGCGACCCGGTGTCGGCGCTCAACGCCTGCTTCGCTGCGCTGGTCGGAACATTTGAACAAGAACGGCGCGGTGCCGGGGTCTCGATTGATCTGTCCCACGTTGAGGGACTCTTACCGTTCAACGCCGCCGCCTTACTGGAGTACACCATCAATGGCCGCTCTCAGGAGCGACTGGGCAATCGTCACCCCACTGTGGCACCTCACGGGTGTTATCCCTGTCAGGGCGAAGACGAGTGGCTCACGATTGCGGTCACGTCGGACGAGGACTGGCGCAATTTCTGTCGCGTGCTGGAGAATCCGGCCTGGGCACAAAACGGTCGGTTCGATACGGCGCAGGGCAGAAAAGCAGCCGAGGATGAACTCGACCAGCACATAAGCGCCTGGACGCAGGAGCAGGAGGCAACCGCGCTGATGGAGCGCCTGCAAGAAGCCGGCGTCGCCGCCGGAGTCCTGCTATCCGGTGCCGGAGTGCTGAGTGACCCGCACCTGGCTGCGCGTGAGTTTGTGTTAACGATTGAGAAAGAGGAAACCGGGCCGCACTTCTATCCGGGCTTCGTCCCCCGATTTTCCGATACGCCCTCGGTCGTCCGGCGGCCCGCCCCGAGCTTTGGCAAGCACAACGAGCGTATCTTCGGCAGCCTGCTCGGCCTATCGAAGGAGGAGATACAGCGGCTCTCTGACGAGGGCATTATCGGCACCGAGCCACTTTTCCCATCGCTGACACGCTAGGGCGTTCACGATTCCATTTTACTCGTTAGTGTAGCGGACAGTGAAGAAGCCATGCGAGGTTGGAGATTCGAGAGTGGGCCTGTGTGCGACTATTGACACTTACTTGTGAACGATGTACACTCTGTGAACGATGTACACAGTTCAGCCGACGGCCCCGATTGATAATGTTCACGGTCTTTCCCAATGGCCCCAATTGACGACGAGTTGATGGGAATCAACGAGATTGCGAGGTTGGCGAAGGTTTCGCGTCAGGCGGTCGCCAATTGGCGCGCAAGATCGCCTGAGTTCCCGGAGCCAATTGCAGAGTTAGCCTCAGGCCCCGTGTTCCGTCGTTCACAAGTACGAGTTTGGCTGAGAAGGAGGAAGGTCCCAATGGCCCATGTAATATCGACTATCAACCTAAAAGGAGGTGTCGGCAAGACGACGACTACAGTTGCCTTGGCAGAAGCACTCTCCGGCGAGTTCTATAAGCGAGTGCTCGTTGTTGACCTCGACCCGCAAACCAACGCGACTACAATGCTCATTGGAGAGAAGAAGTGGCGCAAGTTGAACGACAAGAGCCGCACCCTCGCTCGTCTCTTCCAAGATGCGCTGGAGCCCAACGACAAGCAGTTCGACTTCGACGCTACGCTGCAGACAGGCGTCTCTGATGTTGAGAGGGCTCGTACCGTTGATCTTCTGCCGTCTAGTCTCGACCTGATCGATATCCAGGACCAACTTGCATCGGCACCCACTGGCAAATTCTACTCCGTGAATCCGATTGA
Source organism: uncultured Binatia bacterium (SeqCode) (assembly GCA_965203745.1). Taxonomy (GTDB): domain Bacteria; phylum Desulfobacterota; class Binatia; order Bin18; family Bin18; genus Bin18. The sequence continues at coordinate 1,380,431 of CBDBDK010000004.1, read as the reverse complement.
GCTGCTGTGGCGCGCAGTCAAGGCCCGTCTTGATGACTATGATGTCGTGATCGTCGATTGTCCGCCCAACTTGGGCATCATCACCCTAAACGGGCTACGTATCTCGCAGGGCTACATTATCCCGACAATTCCCGACATCCTCTCGACGTACGGGATTCCTCAGATTGTGACTCGTGTCCACGAGTTCTCAGATGAAATCGCCGAGCCTATCGATCCATTAGGGATCGTCATTACAAAGTTCCAGAGCAATTCGACGGTGCACAAAAACGTCCTCGGAGACCTGAAAACGGCAAATGACGCCCCCGTGTTCGCCACGATAATCCCGCAGGCGAACGACATCGCGGCAGCCGCAGAGCATACTAACTATTCCCGAACCCTCAAGCAGAAATACGGCTACAAGGGCCTAGCGGACCGCTACAAGAAGCTTGCCAGCGAAATTCTAGGGGTCCTTGAGGGGTGAGTGATGAGGATTCGGAGAAAATTGCTAGAGCTGGCAAGGGTTGTTGCAGAAGAAGCTGAACGCGACCCCAAGTTTGCGCAAAAGTTGGGAGAAATTCTCGGACTCGAACAGAGTCAACGTGACAAGCAGGGCACGAAGTCTGACCACCCGAAAAATCGCCGAGCGGCGGCGGCCTTCGATCCCGTAGCGGTGCTACGGGACCGCGACGACCACGAACTTCGGTTACGCCTGTCTGAATTGGACCTTGAGCAATTAAGGGACATCGTAGCCCAATACGGCATGGACCACGGCAAGCTAGTGATGAAGTGGAAGACTCACAAACGTGTCGTCGACCGCATTGTGGAGATCTCGACAAATCGAGCACAGAAGGGCGATGCGTTTCGCTTGGATGTTCAACTCGCAGATCGGCATCCGGTAGACCGTCGGAAAGCCGAGCCGACAGAGTGACCCGTTGAGGGGTACATTTCTCATAGTTCGTAACGTACCGGAGAACATCGTGATTGACCTTGACCAAAAACAGGTATTCCTTCAGCAGGGCTCGGAGCTGTACCACGTCATGATAGGCCTGACTGACTGTGACACGGTCAAGCGCTACTTGGCATTCCGAATCATCGTGAACGCCATGTCCTTCGAAGACCTTGTACACAATAGGTGCCACCCAACCATGAGGAAGATCAGGGACACGCTCCTCGCGCACAAGCAGGAGCCAGACTTCTTCGAAGCGTTCCAGGCAGTCGATCACATCACACGTCGCTCCATCGACGGGCTGCTCCGATTCATGCTCGGCCACACACGCCGTTTCGACCTCTGTCTCGCTCCTCTGGAGATGAGGGACTCCCGTGTAAGCAAGCGATTCAAGGCGCTATTGACCCTAGTATTGGAATGCTACGTCAACGATGAACTGGACGGCTTCCGGCTCACCAACAACTTCCTCGCCTACACCGGCCACGAAGTCCGCGAAGTCTCTGGAGGCGACCTAGCTGGCGTCTTCTACCGCTACAACAGCTCAAAGGCACTCTTTTCTCTTTCGCAATACGTCTTCAACAACACGCACCGTTATAGCGACTTCGACACGTCGACGCGCCACGCGAAACTTGACATGATCCTGCATGCCCAGAACATGGCTGACTGCGCGATCCGTGACACGCGGAACGAGCACTCGATCGATGGGCTCCTCGAAGTATCTCGAGCTCAGTGCATTGGAGATCCCACGCCGCTTGAGAGGCTCGCATCGAAGCCTTCGTACCAACGCCTCTACCGCAATGTTCGCGCAGTACGCAACGCACTCATCGGTCACATGGACACCGCTAACGACCTCTCCACCTTGCTCGACACCCTAGACCATATACCAGTCGCCAACGTTCACGATCTAGTCAACTCAGTAGACAAGGCCGTCTACGACGTATCCCGCTCACATCCTGCCGTGTGGAGTAGATATCACTCGGCCAGCGTGCCGCTCGACAATACGAATATCATCGACATCCCCGGCTTCAAGCCGAAGCCCTACGACGACTAGAGTAGTTTCCACCTTAGAGTAGCGTCCAAGGCGAGCAGACGGCCAGCCCCGAGCTTTGGCAAGCACAATGAGCGTATCTTCGGCAGCCTACTCGGCCTATCGAAGGAGGAGATACAGCGGCTCTCTGACGAGGGCATTATTAGCACGGAACCGCTTTTCCCATCGCTGACGCGGTAGGGTGTTTCACGCTTGGCTGGAGCCCTGCCGTTCTGCTCTCGTCATGCCGGACGTGATTCGGCATCCGGCGGCCAGGGGGCCGGGGACCTGGATTCCTGCTTTCGCAGAAATGACGAGCGGCTACACAGCATCGTGATTTGCTCTAGGCTCTCGACTCCGTTCAGGCAACCGCCTGCAAGCCCTTTTTGGCAACGAGCGTCAACAGCTTCAGCGACGCACCCCGCGGATGCTTTTGGCCACGTTCCCACTGGCTCACCAAGCCAGCGGTGACGTTCAGATAGCGCGCAAAAACCGCTTGGCTGGCCTTTTCGCGTAACCGGATTTGTCGAATTTGGTCCGGCGTCAGTTGTTCGACCGGCGTCAGACACATCTCGTCGAATACCTTTAGCGTCTGCTTGTCCATCGCGCCCGCCTCGTGAAGACCGAGAGCGGTTTCATGCACGGCCGCCAGGGCTTCGCTCCGATATTGTTTACGCACGACACCTGACCTCCATGATCGTTCCGTTCCTCATCGCAGCCGCCAAGGCTTTGTTGTCCAAGACGAGCATTTCATCTGCCAGCTTTCGAAATGCTATCAACTCATCCTTGCGAATATCATCCCGATCGCTCTTGGCGAAACCGTAGACAAAGAACATCTTCTCGCCTCGCCTGAAGAGTACGATACTCCGAAAGCCGCCCGACTTGCCCTGGCCCTTCCGGGCTAAGCGCTGCTTGATAACGCCACCACCCAGGTCGGCATCGATCAGTCCTTTTGCGGCCCGACGGGCAGCCTCGCAAATTTCTTTCTCGGTTATTCGCTCTCGTTTGGCAAAGCGGGCGAACGCCTTAGTCTTAAAGACGCGCATCCAACTCAAACGTCTCCAGGTATAATACTAAGTGCTATAGTACTAAGTAATCCGTCCGTCAATCCAGGATCGGCATTACTCGCACTGCATCTTCAACCGTCACACGGTGTAGCAGGGCTAGTATTTCGGCCTGGGTCCCTCTTGACTTATCGAAAAAAGCACTTAAAAGAGCTGGGGCTTCAGACTTAATGAAACCTGCCGCAAATGGTCAGGCCAAGAATTGTAGCATCGCAATGACGCCTTTTTTACCTTTGGCGCTCCGTCAGTGATCCGTAGTTTTGCCCCGAGTTCCCATATTGTTTGGTTAACATTTCGTATTGTGGAATACTTCTCTCGGTTCGGAACCAGATGCGAACCTAAAAACCCCCTCTGAATCGTTTTTGGGCCTTGCTTCTGGTTATCCAGCCAAAACATTTTTTCCCTGTCGTTTCTGGGGAATATATGCCCGTTCTCAAAATCATAGGACCATGTACAGAAGTCATTCTTCATCTTCTCGAACAAACATTTGGATACGACGAAGAGGTCGAGATCTGAATGGTTATCGAAGGGTTTCCCTATCTTCTCTGGTGCCAGCGATTGACCAATCCTTGCGCTTCCCGTGATACTTACTTCTTTAGGATCAACGCCTAAGCGGTAGCCAATCCAAGCACGGACAATGTCGTACATTCCAGGACAATGCCTGAAGGCGAACGGAATCCCTTCGGATAGCCATAGCCGCGCTATAGCTACTCTAGAAATTGTATCACCGGCTCTAGCCGTCTCCCGTAAACACCGGGCATCAGGATAACTTCCCGTTAACTTCCTAAGTGGGTTGGGTACTTTAAACGGTCTCATCAACCAAGTCCTGCGGTTTTGATGGACTCATTCTCCTCATATGACAAGAATAAAATCGCCGTAATATGTAGCGACTCCTTATACTTATCTGAATTGTTCTCTTCTTACTCGGTTGTCTCGGTTCTGGATATTTTAATCGAGCGACTAAGGCCGCGGCATCTTGATAATCAACTTTTGCTGGGTTCATCCTCAATCGTCTGCACGCTTGCCGGATACCGTTCATCTGCCAGCCGAAGTAGGCCACCGATAAATAAATTTTAGGCAACTGGTCTTTAGAAACTGTCCAACTCAGTCTAATGGCAAGTAAAATCTCAAGAATTTTTCTGTATAATGTTCGCTCGTACCTTCCAGTTATCACCCTGACAAGTTGCATTGTGATTGTCGAGCCACCTCCCCGTTTCCGCAGGACCAGGGAGTGCCATAGTGCTCTGCATAACGCAATTGGATCTACTCCAGGATGAAATTGATATCGATGATCTTCTGCTGTGATAAGAAGCTCTATTATAATAGGAGAGATGCTCCACCTATCGCTTTCCTTCTGGAGGTCTAATACGCGGGATTCGAGCAGATTCCACCGTCGGACGTATTCAACGTACATGAGATAATCGCTGGTTAGAGCGCGCAGGCCCGGACGGCATCCAGAACGTGCTGTTTTCCGTTTGGGCCGTCGCTCACGGGAAAAATAACCGGATGGACGATGCCTGAGTGGCGATAGGCTTCGACACGCTCTCGGCATTCGGTCGGTGTCCCCACGACGCTGACCGTTTCTATCATCGGGTCAGGAACCAGTTGGATTGCCTTTTGCCGGTCCCCCTGCTGCCATGCCGCTCGGACGGCCTGGGCTTCCTCGGGAAACCCCTGCTCGGCCATGACGCGATTATAGCGCGGAAAGAATCCGGCGTAGAACGCGACCAGGGGCCGCATGCGCTCCAGAGCTTCTTGATGGTCCTGGGCCACGCTCATCGGGAGGAGCGAGACAATGTCAACCTCTTCGACCTGGCGTCCGGCTCGCTGGGCACCAATCGCGATGTTTTCAGCGGCCAGCTTGCCCGCCTCCGGGGCACTCCACACCAGAATAGTCCCCTGTGCGAGTTCACCGCAGGCTTGGAGCATCTGCGGAAAGACGGCTGAGATATAGATTGGAATTTCTGGGCGGGCGGGCTGAAACCAGAGGTCAAACTGCTCAATGGTCACCACCTCGCCGTGATAGGACACGGCTCCCTCACGCAGCAGCGTGCGAATAATCTCGACCGTTTCTCGCATACGCTGGACCGGTTGCCCATACGGGATGCCGTGTTCCGGCTCGACCTGTACCTTGTGACTTGAGCCCAGCCCCAAAATAAAGCGGTGCTGAGAATAATGGTCAACACACGCGGCCGCCATGGCAATGGTCGGCACGCTGCGGACAAAAATACTGCTGATGCTCGTGCCAAGCTGGATGCGCTGGGTGGCGAGGGCGCAGGCGGTGAGAATAGAGAATTGATCTCCGCCGTGACCTTCCGCAAACCAGGCGGAGGTATAGCCCTGCTCTTCGGCATATTTGACACAGTCAACAACATCGGTGGGCGACATCCCGCCAGCCAAAGCGAGCCCGATTTGAGCCATATGTGTTCTCCTCTCTATCGGTACGTGGGCTGGAGTCTTTTGTGATACGGTACGGGTCATTCTCAACCGGAATGTGGACAGCGTCAAGTCGGAAAGAGAGGTGGACGACCGGTCTGGAGGGCGACCTTGCGCTCGGCTCAACGCCTCGTCAAGATAGACGGTTCTGCCTTGTAAGGGGGAATATGCCGACACGGAGCCTTCAGCGTTGGAGAGTATGGATCCTCGGGATTGTGTGTTTTTGGCTGCTGTGGTGCGGCTCCTTCGGAGCCACAGCGGCCCCTCTGCATACGATTGATTTCTCCGGCCAGCCGGATGGTCCGGCAGAGGAGTGGTTGAAGCAGCAGGGCTTTACCTTTCGCCTTGATGCGGACGATTTACAGCCCCACTTCAAAGATAACCGGCTCGTCTTACACACCTCCCGACGAAAAGCCGGCCTGTTCGAGTTGCCCCTACACATGTCCCAGGTCAAGCGGATTCGCATTCATTGGGGGGTCGAGCGCTACCCGCGCGGGGCGGATTGGAGCCAGGGGATCACCGCGGTCCCCATTGCGGTGATGACCACGTTTGGGACAAAAAGAATCAAGAGCGGCTCGCTCTTTGTCCCCAATGCTCCGTACTTCATCGGTCTCTTCCTGGGGGAAAAAGAGCAGGCAAACCGGGCCTATACCGGGAATTACTATAAAACCGGCGGGCGTTATTTCTGTACACCCTGCGGGGTACCGGTGGGGGAGCGGGTGGTGACGGAATTTGACTTGGACCAGAGCTTCCGCTCACAATTTGGTCAGGCCGTTGTGCCCCCAATCAGTCGATTCGGTTTTCAGATGAATACCAAAGGAACGTCCGGGGGGGCCAGGGCTTTTTTAGAAAAAGTAGAATATTTATCCGAATAGTTGAGGGCGGGTTGAATACGGACAGGTATTGATACGTCTCAATAATAGCTTTCCTTCTTTCTTCCTCCTTCCAGTGGCGGGGGAAGCTCGTGAGCCCCTTGCACGAGTCTTCTCCCGCCATTTTGCATTCAGTAGGGGCAATTCATGAATTGCCCCTACGCGGGTCCACTCCAGTCGAAAGGGATATGCTTGCTCGATTTGCCGGCCCAATCCCACTCAAAGCCGTAGGCGTTGACCCGATTATCAACCGTTTTGCCCCAGGTCGCGACCTGGCCGGGCCCAACTTCGGAGCCGGGCGGATTCAGCAGTTGCACCCGTTTTCCTTTCGGCGTGGTCGGTCCGGTCAGCGCCTCGGCAGAGGCCGTGACTCGCTCGGGAATCTCTGCTTTCCAGAAGGCCAGGTCAGCCGCAATATCGAAAGTGATCGGCACAAACTCAATCCCGCGCACCTCACCAATCGAGCGCGCAAATCCGGCCATGAATCCGCCGGCCTGCCCGGAAAAGATGAGTTGGAGGGCCTCACGCTGCTGCGCGTCGGCCTGTTCGTCAATAAACAGCCCCAGTGAGATCTTGGCCTCACCGGCCCAGACATTACCGCTAAAACTGGCCACGGCCAGGACATTCAATCCATCGAGACGAGTTGAGCCATACGTCCCCTCTCGGACATGGTAGGCCAGCACACCCTCGCAGTGGTTGTTTGTGGGCGGCTGGGCAAATTCGCACGGACAGGCAATATCGCAACTGCACACATCAAACCAGTCGCCCTGGAGGGTCCAATTCTGTATATCAGCCATACTGTCCTCCTGTTGGAAAGCGTAAACGTGTCCGGCATCCGCATGTTTATTGGAGGACACGTTCACTCTTTAGTGCCAGGGTTCCACAATAATTTTCGCGTGCTGCTCGGGCGAGTGCAGGTCTTTGAATGCTTGGGCGACTCCTTCGATTCCAACCGTCCCCGTAATTAAGGGGTCGGCCATAATCTCGCCTTCGGCAATGTGATGCAGGGTGGAGGCGTATTCTCCTCCGCTATAGCCCAGGACGAACTGAAGATTCAACTCTTTGTTGATCCCGAACATGGGCTCAAAGCTGTCCTTTTCCATACACACGCCCACAACCACAATCCGGGTGCCCTGTGGGGCCGCGGCCATAATCTGATCAATGACCCCAGGCACACCGACACATTCAAACATCACGGCCGGTCGCAGCGGCGGCCCCGAAGCCCAGGGCGGCTGGGGCGGTGCTGTATTCGGGTCGGCCCAGACCGCGGCCTCCTGCCAACTGGTATACGGCGACTGCTCGGCGGGGTCGACGACGATATCCGCGCCCACGGCCTGCGCGAGTTGGCGGCGCCGGGGGGAGAAATCCGCAGCGATAATGGGCTGCACCCCTTTCATACGCAGTGACGCGATCACGGCCAGGCCGACCGGCCCACAGCCGATAACCAAAGGGACATCGTCTGTTGTCAGGCGCGCCATTTCAACCGCGTGCAGGCCGACCGCCATGGGTTCGGTCAGGGCGGCTTTGTGCGTCGGCAGGCCGTTCGGGACTTCAAGCACCAGCTTTTCGCTCAGGCGCATATATTCCCCATAGCCGCCTGGATTGTCGTTTGAATAGCCGACCGTCTCGACCCCGGTCGGTCGAATGAGAACCGGCATGGACACCGCACGCGTACCGGCTTTGAGTCTGCGGTCCGTGTTCGGCCCGTGGTCAACTACCTCGAAACAGAACTCGTGGCCCATGACAATGCCCCGGCTGAGGTCCATATTGAACACGCCGTTGGAGCGCTCTGAAACCTCAACCAGCTTTTCCGTATGCTTCAGCGCGTGGAGGTCCGAGCCGCAAATCCCGCAGGCCAGGGTTTTGACCAAGACCTCGCCCGGTCCGGGCTCCGGAACGGGAATGTCTTCTACGGTCAGTTCATGGTTCAGCATCACTACGGCGCGCATAAAAGTCTCCTCTACCTTCGCAGGTCTCTTCTCAACAGCCGTATAACTATAAGTCATGGGCGGTGGCGCTGTCCAGGTCGAAGCAGCCGATATCATTTGACACTCAACGGGCCGGTGTCATACAGTTCAGAACCTGCGGAAAGGAGGCCCAGCATGAAAGTCACCCGCATCTATACGGGGCCGGATAACCAGTCGCATTTTGAGGATGTCGAGATTCCGCTCAAAGACGGGAGTGTCGTCGGGCGGCTCTCCGAGCTCATTCCGGCAACCGGCGTGATCTTTCGAGAAACGGGCGGCGACTATGACCTCGATTTTCACAACGCGCCGCGGCGGCAGTATGTGGTCATGCTTGAAGGTGAGGTCGAAATCGAGATTGGTGACGGCACCAAGCGCGTCCTGGGCACGGGAGAAATTCTTTTGGCCGAAGATACCACCGGCCAGGGACATATCAGCCGGGCGGTCAACGGCAAGCCCAGAAAGTCGCTGTTTATTCCCTTGGCCTAAGCAACTGGTGCCGCCGGACGGCATGACCCCCTGCCAGACTTATGCCCGGTCGGCCTGGACAAGCTCAACGCTCGCCCGGTGACCGGGCGCGGCAGCCAATCGAGTGTCACAGGTGATCAATGGTGCCGGAAGCGATTCCGCCAGCGCCAGATATGCCGCATCATAGGCGCTGACATTGTGACGAAGTGCCCAAATGCGTGACAGAAAAAGATCATGCGGATACCGAATAATCGGAAAATCGGCCAAGTCACTAAGCGCCTGTTCCCCCCGCTGCGGCGTCAGTTCGCCAATAGACACGTAGCGGCGCAGGGCTTGCACGATCTCAAGATCGAGCAGATGCGGCGCATGCAGAGACTCCCCGGTTCCTAAAAGCCGGGTTTCAATGTCCGGCGCGGCAGGTGTATCCAAGAGCAATTCCAGGATTGCCGAAGCGTCAACAACAATCACCGGCCGTCCCGTTCTTCCCGGACTATGTGGGCTGGCGGAAGGGTGGGACGCACCGGAGTGCGGGCGTGGAGCCGCTGACGGAGCTCTTCTACGGTCGGATACTCGGCGTGGCGCTGCATCTCCGCAATGAGATAGTCAGACAGCGACTTCCCAGCCAAGGCAGCCCTGGACTTGAGGACCCTGTGCAGTGCATCGGGAACGTTCCGCAACTGAATCATTTTCGACATGTGATAAACCTACTTGCATGTGAACCACATGTCAATCGAACACGCCCGTTGCGCCGACACGCCTCAAGGGACGTGTGATGCGAAAAGGAACCCACCCCGCCGCTAGCACGGCACCCCTCCCAAGAGGGGATGTAGAGGCGGCGCGCTGGCGCGCGGGGGTGAGATGTGATGAATGAAAGAAGCTCGCCATGGAAAAAACCCGCCTCAGCGAAAGCGATGTTTGCGCCAAGTATATCAATCCGGCCCTATACCAAGCCGGCTGGGACGAGGCCACGCAGATTCGCCGCGAGGTCAGCTTCACCAAGGGCCGCATTATCGTGCGCGGCAAGCTGGTCAGCCGGGGGGAGGGCAAGCGGGCCGACTACGTCCTGTACCACAAGCCCAACCTCCCCATTGCCCTGATTGAAGCCAAGGACAACACCCACGCGGTGGGTGACGGCATGCAGCAGGCCCTCGACTACGCCGAGGCGTTGCACACCCCCTTTGTGTTTTCCTCCAATGGCGAGGGCTTTGTGTTCCACGACCGGACCGGCCTGAACCCTGAACGGGAAACCAGCCTCGGCCTGAACGCCTTTCCCGCGCCGTCCGAGCTGTGGGAGCGCTATCGTGCCTGGAAGGATCTGAAACCCGAGACTGAGAATGTTGTCACGCAGGATTATTTCAGCGGCGGAAGCGGGAAGACCCCGCGCTACTACCAGGTCAACGCCATCAACGCCGCCATTGAGGCTATTGCCAAAGGCCGCGAGCGCCTCCTGTTGGTCATGGCCACCGGAACGGGCAAGACCTATACCGCCTTTCAGATTATCTGGCGGCTGTGGAAGGCGGGCCGCAAGAAGCGCATCCTGTTTCTGGCCGACCGCAACATCCTGGTTGACCAGACCATGGTCAACGACTTCCGGCCGTTCGGTCCGGCCATGGCCAAGCTGTCGCCCAGGGCTGGGACCATCGAACGTGCGGACGGCTCCTCCGAGGGCCTGAGCGCCGCGATTGACCGCAAGCGGCGGATTGACACCTCGTATGAAATCTATCTCGGCCTGTATCAGGCCCTGACCGGGCCGCAGGACCGTCAGAAAGTCTTTCGTGAGTTTTCGCCCGGCTTCTTCGACCTGATTGTGATCGACGAGTGCCACCGCGGCAGCGCGGCCGAGGACTCGGCCTGGCGGGAAATCCTGGACTATTTCTCGTCCGCCACCCATATCGGTCTGACGGCCACGCCCAAGGAAACGGCCTACGTGTCCAACATCGAATACTTTGGCGAGCCGGTCTATACCTACTCGCTCAAACAGGGCATCCATGACGGATTTCTGGCCCCCTACAAAGTCATCAAGGTCCATATCGACCGCGACGTGGAGGGCTACCGGCCCGAACACGGCCAGTTGGACCGGGATGGGAACGAGATTGAAGACCGCCTCTACAACACCAAGGATTTTGACCGCAATCTGGTATTGGACGAACGGACCAAGCTGGTGGCCCGCAAGATCACCCAATTTCTGAAGGAAAGCGGCGACCGCTTCCAGAAGACGATGGTCTTCTGCGTTGACCGGGAGCACGCGGCCCGGATGCGCCAGGCCCTCATCAACGAGAACGCCGACCTGGTGGCCGAGAATCATCGTTACGTCATACGTATCACTGGTGGCGATAGTGAGGGGCAGGCCCAACTGGACAACTTCATTGACCCGGAATCCCGATATCCGGTATTGGTCACGACCTCGCGCCTGCTCTCGACCGGGGTGGATGTCCAGACCTGTCGGCTCATCGCGCTCGACCGCGAGGTGGGCTCCATGACCGAGTTCAAGCAGATTGTCGGCCGTGGCACCCGCGTACACGAAGACACGCGCAAGTTCTACTTTAGCCTGATGGATTTCCGGGGCGCGACCGGCCATTTTGCCGACCCGGACTTTGACGGCGAGCCCGTGCAGATATGCGAGCCCGGCGAGGACGACCCCATCACGCCGCCCGATGAAGAAGAGGAAGCAATCATTGGCGATCCTCCTCCAGGGCCTCCACCGGAGAAACCGCGCAAGGTGTATGTGGACAATGTGAGCGTCAGCATCGTTGCCGAGCGGGTGGAGTATCTGGACCAGTACGGCAGGTTGGTCACCGAGTCCTTGCGTGACTTTACCCGAAAGGCGCTGAAAAAGCGCTTTGCCAGCCTGGATGATTTTCTGCGGCGCTGGAAGGCGGCCGAGCGCAAGCAGGTCATTCTTGAGGAGTTGGAGGCCGAGGGGTTGGCGCTCGACACGATTGTCGAGGAATTGGGCAAGGATCTCGACCCTTTTGACCTGATTTGCCATGTGGCCTTTGACGCCAAGCCGCTGACCCGGCGTGAGCGCGCCGCAAACGTCAAGAAGCGCGATGTGTTCGCCAAGTACGGAGACCAAGCCCGCGCCGTGCTCGACGCATTACTCGCCAAGTACGCGGACGAGGGTGTGCTGAATCTGGACGATACCAACGTGCTGCGCATCCCGCCCTTGAGCGACCTGGGCACCCCGGTGCAGTTGGTCAGGGCCTTTGGCGGCAAGGGGGGGTTCGTCCAGGCCGTCCACGACCTGCAAGCCGCGTTGTATCAGGAGACCGCGTAGACCATGTCCGTCCGCACTCTGGTCAAATCCATTCAGGACATCATGCGCAAGGACACGGGCGTGGACGGCGACGCCCAGCGCATCAGTCAGTTGTGCTGGATGTTCTTTCTCAAGATTATCGACGATAAGGACCAGGAAGTGGAGGTGATGGGAGATGCCACCACGTCTCCGATACCCGAGCGGTTCCGGTGGCGGACCTGGGCGGCCGACCCCGAGGGCATGACCGGCGAGGAACTGCTGACCTTCATTAACGCCGAGTTGTTCCCGGCCCTGAAAAACCTGCAAACCGACCAGGCCGGAACCCGTGGCCGCGTGGTGCGCGATGTCTTTGAGGATGCCTACAACTATATGAAGTCCGGCCAGTTGATGCGCCAGGTGGTCAACACGATCAACGATATTGACTTCAACGATCTGACCGAGCGGCAGCATTTCGGCGACATCTACGAACAGATTCTCAACGACCTGCAATCCGCGGGCAATGCCGGCGAATACTACACGCCCCGCGCCGTGACCGCCTTTATGGTCGATCGTATCGACCCCAAGCCAGACGAGACCGTGTTCGACCCGGCCTGCGGTACGGGAGGGTTTTTGACCTGTGCGCTACGCCACATGCGCGGGCGCTATGCCAAACGGCCTGAGGACGAGCCGACCATACAGGCCGCCCTGCGGGCCGTCGAAAAGAAGCAGCTCCCCCACATGCTGTGCGTGACCAATATGCTGTTAAACGGCATTGAGGACCCGAGCTTCGTACGTCACGACAATACCCTGGCGCGGCCCTATACGAGCTGGGGACAAAAGGAGCGGGTGGACATCGTGCTGACCAACCCGCCCTTTGGCGGCAAGGAGGAAGACGGCATTGAGTCCAACTTCCCGCAACATTTTCGGACCAAGGAAACCGCAGACCTGTTTCTGGCCCTCATCATCCGCCTGCTGAAGCCAGGCGGGCGCGCCGCCGTGGTCCTACCCGACGGCTCGCTGTTTGGCGAGGGCGTCAAGACCCGGCTCAAGGAACATCTTTTGGAAGAATGCAGTCTGCACACCATCGTGCGTCTGCCCAATTCCGTGTTCCGGCCATACGCTTCCATTGGCACCAACCTGCTGTTTTTTGAGAAGGGCGCGCCAACCACGGACATCTGGTTCTACGAGCATCGCGTGCCTGAGGGCCAGAAAGCCTATTCCATGACCAAGCCGATTCGGCTGGAGCATCTGCAAGACTGCATCGACTGGTGGGGCGGGGCGGAGCGCACGGAGCGCACGGAGACGGAGCGCGCCTGGAAGGTGACCGCCGAAGAGGTCAAGGCGCGCGGCTACAATCTGGACATCAAGAACCCACACACCCAGGAAGACGACCTTGGCGACCCGCAGGAACTGCTGGCCAAGCTGGACGCGACTGAGGCTGAGGTCACAGGATTACGGGAACAGTTGAGGGCGATATTGACCGAGGCGCTGTTGCGGTAAGGGCCGCTTGCAATCCACCGTTTCAGCCCCCTCGCCCCAGGATTCCCTGCGCCTCCTGGGAGGGCGGCCATCTTGGCCGCCATGCGGGCTGGAAGCCCGCCCTCCTGGAGCCCCACCCCTCCAAGGACCCGCGAAACAATGTGTATCACCCCTCCGAGGAGGGGATAAAAAAGCTCCCCTCCTCGGAGGGGTGGCCGAAGGGCCGGGGTGGGTTCCTTTTCGCATCACACGTCCCGAGAGGGAGAGAAGAGTACAGGCCAGAGGGTGGCTTACGGATGAAGACGTTTTCCAGAACGTCTCATGAGGGTATTCCTGGACACCACCGTGCTGGTTGCCGCCTACGCGACTCGCGGACTTTGTCGCCTCTTCCAATGAACGCTCAACATGTCGGCGACGAGTGCTCAAGCGGCCCTGGCGAGCCGCATCACAGTCTTCCTGATGGTGGACCCGGCATCCCGCTGGGCCACCTCAAGCTCGTAATGGGACTGGAGGTCCTGAGTCATAAGGACGCGAATCACTCTTGAATAAATTTCGTCAATCCAGGCGGACCGGCCCGGCGCGGGCTCCCGGCTGGAAGCTGGGAGAGGCCAGGGCAAAGTTCAGTGAACTCGTTCGCCTTGCCACATCCGGGCAGCCGCAACGAGTCACGGTTCACGGAAAAGACGCCGTGGTCATCGTTGCGGCAGACACATTGGAAACGAAGCCCTCCAGGCACGATGAGCATATGGCAAGGCGCAGCTATACCACGAAGACCTCCTCTGTCAGGACCTCCAAGACTCCGCTGAGCCGTATTACGTTCGGCCCTGGACGACGAATACGCACAGGGGTCCGTGAGGTCTTTCTGTTAGCCCTGCGTGATGTCGCCAAGGCGTATGGCATGAAACAACTCGCTCAGGATACGCACCTGAGTCGGGAGAGCTGTACCGCACATTGTCCCGCAAGGGGAACCCTCGCTTTTCTACGCTTGAGGCCGTTTTGAAGAGTCTTGGGTTGAAACTGAGCGTGACGGTGAAGCCCCCGGAAACAAAGGCTGCCTGACCTCCTCGTCGCCTCTACAATGAACGCCGAACACCTGGTCACCCACTTCGCTCGTTTTGAAGACGCTGCCGCAGGCGACGCTTCGCTCACCTTCGACTACGAGGCTGCCGATATGACTAAACCACGCGTATATATTGAGACCACGATTCCCAGCTTTTACCACGAAGAGCGCTCTGCTCCCGACATCGAGCGCGCCGGGAATGGACCCGGCGATGGACACCCCGAACTACGTGCTGGTCACCAGCCCGGCCGTACTGCGAGCTGCCCGCGGCATACCGGAACGCAGTGAGAGACGTCTGTCCCTGGTCATAATTCCCAGAACACTGAACCGTCGAATGAGCGATCACCGAGATCGCCAAGGGTATATCAGGCACAAGCTGATGCGCTGATCCTGGGGCAGACGCTCGGCACTCGCCTCCTACCACAAATGCGACTTTCTGGTAACGTGGAATTGTCGGCATCTGGCAAACGCGAACAAGTTTGGCCATATCCGCCGGGTAAATACGATGCTCGGCCTTTTTATTCCAGCGCTCGTGACTCCGTTGGAACTCTTTGGAGAGAGTGATGAAACAGAATCGGACTGACCCGGTGATCGACGAGATCCGAGAAGTGCGGCACCGCATCTCGGCGCGCTTTGGCCATGATCCCACACGGTTGGTAGCCTTCTACATGGAAATGCAGAAGCAGTACCAGGACCGGCTGATTGAGACCGCAAAGAGTTCTCAGGACAGGGATAACCAGCAATCTGACACGGCGCTTTAACGCGCGAACAGCCCGCCGCATCGTCGCCTCTCCAATGAACGCCGAACACCTGCTCACCCACTTCGACCGCCTCGCCGACGCGCCGGACGCTATTCCGCGTTTGCGCCGGTTTATTCTTGACTTGGCGGTACGGGGGAAGGTGGTGGAGCAGGACCCGGAGGATGAGCCGGCGGGGGAGCTGTTGAAGCGGATTGCGGCGGAGAAAAGGCGAATGGTGGAGGCGGGGGAGATAAAAAAGGAAGAGCCGGACCGATTTCGGAGTTGAGCGAGACTCTTCCATATGGTTTGCCGAGTGGATGGATTGTCGGACATCTTTTGGACTCCTGCATTACTTGGTTCGGGGTGTCACTTACTCGAAATCATTCACAGATGTCGCTGATACTCCTCTATCGGATTTCGTGCCTATCCTTACGTGCTCAACAATATTGGCTCTAACCTGAGCCACGATGAGCCAGTCTTCGTAAAGCGCGAAAGGGTATCAGCGAACCAGTTTCTTAGGTCTGGCGACTTCATGCTTGCCTTATCCAGCGGTAGCAAGAATTTAGTAGGCAAGGCTGCCTTTGTTCCCGAGGATTTTGATGAAGCTTTCGGCCAGCATTCTGCGGAGTAATTCGCTTATCGCAATTCACAGATTCAGGATTTTGTCCAGGGACTTACCTCCAGAGTCATCTTTACAGAGAGAGTATCAGCGGCGGGAAGCCGGGGGATTGGGATCAACAACCTGAAAAAGGAAACCCTGTCGAACCATTGCATTCCCACTCCCACCCCTTGCCGAACAACACCGTATCGTTGCCAAAGTTGATGAACTGATGGCGGTGTGTGACCGACTGGCAACGGCGCGGAAGGAGCGGGAAGCCACGCGCGACCGGCTGGCAACGGCAAGCCTGACCCGCCTCAATGCGCCCGACTCCGACCCGGCAGTATTTCAGAACCACGCGGCTTTTGCCCTCAACAACCTCACTCCGCTCACGACCCGCCCCGACCAGATTAAGGCGCTCCGTCAGACCATTCTCAACTTGGCAGTGCGAGGGAAGCTGGTGGAGCAGGACCCGGAGGACGAGCCGGCGGGGGAGTTGTTGAAGCGAATTACGCCTGAGAAGCAACGACTTGTAGCTGAGGGGAAATTCAAATCGCTAGATACTACCAAGTTCAATAATGAGGCAGAGCATGTTCCATTCATAATCCCTGCCAATTGGGTGTGGTGTCGCCTTGATGATATCGCAGCAATTGCCAGAGGTGGGTCACCACGACCCATCAAAGCTTATCTCACGGATGACAAGGATGGTATCAACTGGATAAAAATCGGCGATTCAGAGAGAGGCAGTATTTACATAAACAAGACGAAAGAAAAAATTCAGCCCGACGGCCTAAAGAAATCAAGAATGGTCTTCCCCAATGACCTGATTCTATCGAACTCTATGAGTTTTGGTTATCCATACATCTTGAATATTCAAGGATGCATACACGATGGATGGTTAGTCATCCGAACGCCAGATAGTTTATTGGATAAACTGTTTCTCTACCATTTGTTCCTTTCAAGCCATTCAAGGAACGCGTTTTCAAATGCTGCGGCAGGAGCAGTAGTCCAGAATCTAAATGCGGATAAGGTGCGGAGGCTTCCCGTCCCCCTCCCTCCTCTCGCCGAACAACACCGCATCGTCGCCAAAGTCGATGAACTGATGGCGCTGTGTGATCGGTTGGAGGCGGGCCTTGCTAGGGGTGAGGAATCGCGAGGGCGGTTGGTGGAGGCGATGTTGTGGGGGGTGTTGGAGGCGGACGGGAGCCACCGGGAATTGGCGTGCTAACTATGGACGCCTTGCTCAAAAGAGCTATTCCGCTCCAAATCAAGCTAAATCGCCATCTTGGGCACGGACGAATGGGTATGTGGAACTCAATTGTCTTGAGATTTTACTTAGGGTAGAGGAGAAGCTTCATTATTGATCCTCGTCGCGATATAGTCACCGATGATGGTTGCCCATACCACTCGAACTTCCGCTCTAACACTATGGTGGCGAGCCTCCCGATTTTGGCTCCAATGCACCCTTGACAGACTCTCAGTTGTGGTGCGCGACCGGCATACGGCAAGCCCCGCACAGATAGGTGATGGTCAGCATGACTGCGCCTTGTCGTCCCTGTACTGGGCGATGCCAGCGATTTCCGAGTCCGCTATCGTCGACGCCTTCAATGTTGCCACCGACACTTGGCCTTACGGCGGCGTCACTAACAAGGAGTTCGCGATTGCTCTGAAGTGCCTCGGGGTCGACAGCCTTTACTCGACCGATATCAGCACACTCGGAGCACTCCTGGCCACCAAACCAGCAAAGTGCGTGGCGCTTCTTCACGGGCACTTCATCCCCATTGTCAACGGCGTGGTCGTCGGACGCGACGCCCGCCAATACTGGTCTCCCGATACCCACGTATACTGTCATTGGACATTTACTCGACACTCGTTTCGACCGGTACGAAGTTCGCGTTGTACTTCCTCTGGTAGTGCCTGAACCGGCTCTTACCGCATTGCAAATGGCTGAGCAGCATAGTGAACACCACCGACGTCGCCTCTAGGACGATTGAGGCGAACGACGCGTTTTCCGGACCATAGCCCTCCACATCCGCCTGATTCTCCGGCGTCTTGGGTGACCACGCGCACTCGTATTCGTACACCCCGGCCTCCCGGTCCACGCGCACGCCACAGCTGAGCAATATCCCTCCGTCCTTCTCTCGGCAAAGCTCCTCAATCGCTAGCCTCGACGTGTTCGTGTCCGTCGCTATGAACACGACATCCGCGTCGTGGACCGCGTCCCTGACCCGCTGGCCGACGGTGTAGCCATCAAGTATCTGATCTGGCTGCCTAAAGCTGTCGTCCAGGCTGCACACATCGAGCTCATCTCCGGCAACGGCTCTCAGATGTCTCTCCAGCACTTCCACCTTCGACTTCCCCACGTCCTCCGCCGTGAAACAGAGTACGCGGTTGAGCCCCGACTCCTTGACCGTACCACCATCGATAAGCGTGAGGCGTCTCCCGCCCGTCCTCACCAGCATGTCAGCGAAGTTCGCTCCCGTTCCACCGCATCCGACGATGCAAAACCGCAGCGATCTCAGCCTCTCCATCAGTTCGTCCCCAAGGGCGGCGGTCGTCCGTTCGTTCAAACTCATGGAGTCTCCTCCCACACAACATGGCGATACAACCTTCGACATGCCTCCCTCAAGGCGTCGATGTCCTCGAAGATCAACGCCGGAAGACTCTGAATTGAATAGGGTTTGAACTGCCGCCCCTCCCAGGTGAACTCCTTGTAATCCTCATGGGGATTGGGGGCATCGTCCCCGATCTTCCGCACCTTCGACGCAGTCATCCAACACTTGGCCTCGCGTCTGTAGTCGAATGCAATCGACAGCGGTCGCTCGCTCACGCTGGGGCTGTAGTCGAGGATCAGTAATACGGGACTCTCCAGGACCTTCACCTGCGTCAGTTTCCAGTTGAAGAACTGGTTTAACTTCTCCTCCATCGCCGCCGACAACTGCGCCCTGCTACCCGGTAAACCCTGGATCTCCGTCGCGTCGGTTTCCTTCTCCTCGTAAGCTGGGTCGGCCTCTGGCGGATCCCACTTGATCTCCACCTGCGCGAGACATTTCTTTACCGCCTCGACCGCTTCTTCTGCGATTTTCGGCGACCCGGCCGCGTCCTCCGGTTTGAGCATCAGGTCGAACGACGTCGTGGCCACGAGCGTAAAACGCACGACCCAGCCCCGGTCCGTCTTCTCAATTATCCACGCTGGCCCACCCGATTCCCCAGCCTTCTCCTCCACTACCACCGGAGCCCCGGGTCCCTCGAACTTGAGCGCCTTAGCGACAGAAGTCACCTCACCCTTCCTGACTCCCTTCTCGCTGCGCAGGATCGGCACGTTGTCCTTGTTGAACAGCACGATGCCCCAGCGGCGCTCGCCCTCATTCGACACTTTCGTTATAATTAGCATCGACATAATCCACCTCCCTACTCGTTGATACTGGCAGTCATCGCCATAGGTTTTCTCCTACCAACTTGATTTCTACCCTTTATGTTTACAAAATAAAAATAAAATGATTATTTGTCAACTGCCTAAAAGGAGGGAAATATTATGATAGGGAAAAGGCTTAAGGTGTCACGCCTAGCATCCGGTCTATCTCTCAGAGACTTAGAGGCAAAAATTGGAAACCGTGTCACGGCCCAGGCAATCGGCAAATATGAGCGCAACGAATCCATGCCTAGCTCAGGCGTTTTGATTGCGCTTGCCAACGCGCTCGGCGTCTCGGTGGACTATCTGGTTGGCAATCGTGAAATGACCCTTGAAGCGGTAGAGTTCAGGAAAAAGAAGATCACCAGCAAACGAGAAGAAGCCCAGGTCGAAGCCCAGGTTCTCTACCTCCTGGAACGCTATCTCATGATTGAAGAACTCCTTGACTTGTCTAGTGTCGAATGGCACCGCCCGCCTGAAGCCCCCTACCCTGTCGTGCGGGATATTTTCGAGGCTGACCGTGCGGCCCGGAGCCTGCGAGACCACTGGAGCCTTGGCAACGACCCGATTCCGAATATGGTCGAGTTACTGGAGGAACAGGGCATCAAGGTCCTTGCTATCACCGCAACGAAAATCGACGGCCTGACTGCGCGTGTCCGTCTTACAGATAGAGGTGTGGCACCGGTCATTGTCGTGAACGGTGACGACTGGCGAGAGCGGCAGTATTTCACGCTGGCTCATGAACTCGGACATATGGTTATGGAGGTAGCCCCGCGCTTGGACGAGGAGAAGGCCGCACACCGCTTTGCCGGAGCCTTTCTTATGCCGGCCGACGCCCTGTGGGCGAAAATCGGCAAACACCGCACCTCGGTCGGGTGGGGTGAGTTGTTCGAGTTGAAACAACTTTTTGGCACGAGCGTGCAGGCGATTACGTATCGCTGTAAAGACCTGGGTATTTTCAACGACACCCTGTTCCGGCGCTTGTTTCATGACTTTACTCGCCGCGGGTGGCGCAATCCGCCCTACCAAGAGCCGGATGCCAGGGAAGGTGAGAAGCCGAAGCGTTTCGAGCGCCTGACGTTCCGGGCGCTTGCCGAGGGCGCGATTTCCGAAGCCAAGGCCGCGGAGTTGCTTGACCTGTCGGTACGCGAACTGAACCGGCGAGTGGAGGAACCACCGGCTGTTGCACCTGAGGTGGCTGGACACTGAGTCTTATGCACGTGCTGGTCTCCGATACCTCCGTTCTGGTTGACCTGGAGCGCGGGTCCCTTTTGGAGGCGAGTTTCCATCTGCCGTTCCGGTTTGTCGTCCCTGACCTGCTCTACGAGCGCGAATTGAAGAACTACGGTGGCGAGGAGTTGATACGACTCGGCCTTGTCGTTGAGGAGTTGGACGGCGATGGTGTCAGCCTTGCCCTCACTTACCGGCAGCAAGCACCGGCCCTTTCCCTGCCTGATTGCTTCGCCCTCGCACTCGCGCAAACCCGGTCTTGGGTCCTACTGAGCGGCGACAGCGTGTTGCGCCAACTCGCGGCTGCTGAGTCAGTCGAGTGCCACGGTGTGCTGTGGCTTCTTGACGAAATGCACGACGCTGATGTGGTGAGCATCCGAAAATTGCACGACGGCTTGACCGCTATTGCGAAGCATCCGCGCTGTCGGCTGCCAAAGTCCGAAATCCGCCGCCGTTTGGCCAGTTACGCTGAACGCTTGCGTTAGATGTCTCGGAGGTGTCGGATTGATATCGTTGTCCAGCGCTTGTACGCTTGCCGTATGAGAACGACCTTCGACATAGACGATGCGGTGATGCCGGCGCTCCGAGAAGAAGCAGCACGGCGCGGGGTTACTGTGTCCGCCCTCGTTGAATCAGGTCTCAAACACATCCTTGTTGGCGGGACGCCGGCTGATACTCAGCCCGCTACGTTGCCACCGCTGCCGACTTGGCAAAGCGGAGGATTCCGGGTTGATATCGACAGCCGCGAAGCGCTCTACCGGGCAATGGAAGAGGAATGGATGCTGGATTTTGCTGTTCCCGAGGGTCCCGAAAACACGGCAGTTTCGGCAGCATGCCGAGAACAGCAACTGTCCAGCGATTCCAAAGGGTTAGGCCCTGAAAAAGAAGCTGTTCCGCTGTTCCCGACCTCTAAGGGGGAACAGAAAATCTGACCAGCTCAGACCATGTGGCGAGGCTGTTGGCTTAACACCTGCGGCCCATCCGACCTTCGGGACGCTCTTGAAGCCGTTGACAACATGTCCCATATCCGGGACACTGTTCCTCCGTGAAGCCTGCCTTCTTTCATCCCAAAGCGAGAGACATCATACGGACTTTTCCAGATAAAGGAGATGCTCCATGAACTCAGCTAAACCTGCCGTTGCAGAAGACGCGACTGCGCTGGCGGAAATTTTAGGACTGACTCCCATTGATGGAGCGGAAATCCAGTTGCGGAGCGACTTGAATGACAAAATTATTGAGGTTGTGGAGAAAAGCGGACTCACCCACGCTCAGGTAGCCAAACTGGCTCGGACTTCCCGGTCCCGTATGACGGCAATTCTCAACCGCAATACCCACGATGTTTCTACTGACCTGATGCTCCGCATCATGGCCGGCTTAGGCTATCGGGCCAAACTGACCTTCTCACGAGTGGCGTAGCCGACTTCTTCAGACCCGTAGCCTCCGGCTCATCCGACCTCTGGAACTCAGCGGGTTCATTACCTGATGTGGACTAGGCGGAAGATGGCACATCCAAAAAGTTGACAAGCTAATTTGAGACGCATATAGTTTTGCTGTGACTGACAGAGTTGCCCGAGTGACTCGCCGAGGTCAGTTGCCTTCAACGCTAACCTCCATCAGGTTAGCGTTTTTCTTTTTATATCCTTATCCTAACGCGAAATTCTAAGGATGATGGCATGTATTTGCTATACCTTGACGAGTCTGGCAATGAGAAGGACGCAAATGATCGATATTTTGTCTTAGCGGGTATCGCGCTGTTCGAGAGACAAACCTACTACTTGTCTGAGCAGGTTGAGGCGATTCAGAATAGATATTTCCCCAACCATCAGCCGCTCACCTTCCATCTGACAGAAATCCGGGCGAAAAAGGGCCTGTGGCGCAAAACACCAGAGTCGGTGCGCCAAGCAGTCATAGAGGAATTGATAGATGTTATCGTGAACGTCCCAAACCCAGGTCGTTTGTTATATGCGGTAGCGGTCGAAAAGAACGCAACCCTTTGGAGTGAACGAGCTGTCGAGGCCGCCACCGAGCAGATATGTAAGCGCTTTGA
This sequence comes from uncultured Binatia bacterium (SeqCode), assembly GCA_965203745.1. Lineage (GTDB taxonomy): Bacteria > Desulfobacterota > Binatia > Bin18 > Bin18 > Bin18. The sequence goes on along the minus strand of CBDBDK010000004.1, from coordinate 1,357,874 downwards.
CAACTTCTTGACACGGAGCCACCACGAGGGGAACACCCAGAGAGGATTACTGGTCTTCGCCGAGGGTCGGTTCGACAAGAGAGCCAGAGTCTGGGTTCACAACTTCCGACAACGGGGTACGACTTGGGGGTCTATCAATAACTTGGCCGACATCCCTTATTTTGCAAGTATGCAGGAGTCTCGCCTGTTGCAATTGGCCGATTTAGTCGCGCATGCCGTTTGGCTCCTTTATGAAAAGCGAAATCCCGAGTTGATACGACCTCTGTTACCGCATTTCGACCCTGGGGCAGATGGCACGCTCCATGGCCTCGTTCATATCGGGGATTCTCGCGGCCATGCATGCGACTGCCCGGCTTGTGCAAGTCGCCGCCCTCCTGGGTCATTCGGCAATTGGATCACAGCTTCATAGGTCGGCTTAGCGGAGCGTAAGCCGACATTTTTGTCTGTAAAGATACCCCTCAATGCAGGGTTTTCTTTGCTTTCTCCAGCTCTGACTGTTTCTCCCACTTCTCCCGCTTCCGTTGTTCCCGGTGTAATTTCGCGGTCATTTGCTGACATTCGTCGGAGTGGTACTTTTTTCCCCAGCGTTCCTTCATGAACCGGTGGATGCGCTCATCACAATCGGGTGCGGCGCAAACTCTGTAATCCCAGAGACGGCCCAAGGGGCTCTTTTGAATCTTTGGCATAGCACGATTATTTACCGGCATAATGTTTTCTCTCAGTTCCGTAGGTCGGATTAGCGAATCGCAATTCGACATTTTCCGTCCTGGTCGAACATCCCGGAGCCCTTCAAGCGACACCCTTGCATCTTTGACACCGCTCAGACGCTTTTCCCTCGTTGTGTCACGCTGAGCCGCATGCCCAACTGCCCGAGAACGCCGCTCAAGGTGGAGAGCCGAGGATTACCGTTTTCCGAGAAGGACTGATACAAGGTCTCGCGGCGTAACCCAGCCCCTTGGGCGACCGTGGTAAAACCCTTGGATTTGACAACATTGCGCAGCGCAACCAGCAAGAGCTTGTCATCTCCTTCTTCCAGACGGTTCTGAACCGACATGAACCGTTACCCGTATGCGTCTGTCCAGGGCGGCAAGCATCTTGATGAGCCGGTCCAGGGTGAAGCGGCCCAGGTCTGCGTTGCGTACCCTGGAGAAATCGGCTGCGGCAAACCCGGTCAGGCGAGCGGCTTTGCGTACGCTGAGGGAACGCTCATCCAGTACGGCGATGATTCGGGCCGCAAGGATGGCCTTGGCCTGCTTCAGGTCGGCATGCGGGTCGTTGAAGTCGCGAAACACATTTCCGCTTCCTCGGATAAGCTCGAAATCATTCTCGGTCATGACAACAACTCCTTTTTCAATTGTCCCAGCCGCGCCCGGATCAGATCAATCTCCGCTTTTGGCGTCTTGATTCCGGCTCGGGATTTTTTCTGGAAGGCGTGTAGCACCCATAGCGTACCAGCGACCTCGGTGACATAGACCACCCGATAGGCATCGGTCCTGTAGCGCACCGCGATTTCCAGAACGCCCGAGCCGAACCCCTTTAACGGCTTCAACGTCGTTTCTCGGTAAACTCTTGTCGGATTTCGGTCACGGTATCCCTGATCTCCGCAGGTAGGGGTTCAAGTTCTTCGCCCAATTCTTCCCGTACAGCGTGCCAGAGCGGCTCCATTGGCTCGGCCAGTCCGGCTTCCTCCATTATCCGCTTGACGCGCGGCCCATGGCCGGCGGCAACCGCCAAAATCAACGACTCTGTTAAACTGGGCCATGCTTTTTCCTGGAAGTTGCTGCCTCCGAGGCGTAGCGCGTATTCGATCTGGTCCAGCGCTTCTGTCCATTGGCCGCGACAAGCCAAGACATCGGAGAGCGTATGAAAAGCGCTCGGATTCTTCGGTGCCAGTTCTATCGCGCGGCGGGTGCATTCCTCGGCCTCCGACAGACGCGCGGCGTCACCTTGGTCAAGAATCGCTGTCGCCAGAACACACCATGCTTCATCATACGTCGGTTCGATATCTATCGCCCTCCTGCAATCGGCTTCCGCTTCCTCGTGCCTTCCGAGCAGGTTCGATAAATCACCGCTAGCCACCAGCATCATGGCGACTGCGCGGCGTGGTTCCATCGGGTCGTCGGGACGGATGTACTCCGAGCTGCGTCGCACAATAGCGCCCTCTTCTTCGTACCGCCCTAGTTGAAAAAAGAGTGCGGCTTTGCAATGGAGCGCCCAGAAGGCCAGGTAGCGCAGTTCCTTTGGATCCCCCGCGCGGACATACTCGGTGGCCCGTTCCCAAGCAACGGCGGCTTCTTCATTTCGTTCCAGCTTGGCAAGAACGTCGCCCTGAGCGTTGAGCGCCTTGGCGGCCCATTGGCGTGGCTCCACAGGATCATCCTGACGGACGTACTCCGTAACACGCTGCCAAGCGGAGAGAGCCTCTTCATGACGATCCAATTCGGTGAGAGCCCTGCCGTTGAGTTCGTATGCCAAGACCGCTGCTTTGCGAAATACTACCTGGTCGTCCGGGCGGATATACTCCGATACTTGGCTGAGACTGGCGATGGCTTCTTCGTATCGCTTCAGTTGGAAAAAAGCGTCCCCCTTGCAGGCCAATACTCCACCAGCTACGACACGCCCATCTGGCAGATCATCCAGACTGGCATATTCCAGAATACGATCAAAGGCGAGGAGAGCGTCTTCGTACCGCTCCAGTTGGAGAAAAGCGTTGCCCTTGCAGGCTAATGCTCCACCAGCCATAGCGCGTCCATATGGCGGATCATCCAGACTGGCATATTCCAGAATACGATCAAAGGCGAGGAGAGCGTCTTCAAAGCGTTTGTCCTCATTCAACACGGTGCCAAGCAATAGCCAGACAAAGAGATTGTCTGGGTGTACTTCCACAGCTTTCCGAAGGGCCGCTTCCAGGTACGTTGCCCGTCCAGCTTTGATCAGCGAGGGGATTTTTTCCAGCCATTCGACAAAGCGGTTTAGCAGCGCTCGGTCTTGGCTTGCAAACACTTCCTGAATTTTCTCGACAACAGGCTCGTTCGGACCGCTGAGGTTCTTGGCAAGGTCAAGCGCCTCGCGTCGCCAGTCCTCCCGCCCTTTGAAGTCCACATCTCCAGCCACGTAACCGGCCAGGATGGTGAGCCAATCGGATGTTTCTCCGGCACGCGAGTCGTCCGCTCGTAACGCTGCCAGTGCCGCCGGATACATCATCCGCATTCCAGACGGACCGAAAAGATCGTGCAGGAAGGCGACGAGCCGCTCCAGGCGGTCTCGGCCCGCACGAGAGAAACGCAGCAGATAGTAGATGTTGTAAAACCGGTCACTGACTTCATAGCGCGTCCGCTTTGCCCCTGGCAGCCGGATTTCTCGGGTATAGCCCTTCTCCACCAGTTGCTTGAGTTGGGCGCTGGTGTGCGAGGAGGTCAGCTTCGCGGCGTCGGCAACCTCCCTTGCCAGCAGCGGCTTCCACCCCTCTGCGAGACAGTGAAACAGCTTGCGGGCCTGGACGGGTAATTCCTCGATTCGGGCTTTGAAATACGGAGTCTGTTCGTCGATGAGCCGTTCCAGGTCTTCAAAGGCAGAGCCGAGGGGCGATTCGATGAGTAGCCGACAGGCAAGCACCAGCAACCGCGGGTTGCCGCCCGTCAGCCGGCGCAAGGTCTCCAGCCGGCCGCGCTCACGGTGCAGGGTTTCCGCCACTTGCTGGCTTGCCGTCGCCACCCGCAAGTGTTTCGAGTATGCTGGAGAGTCTCTTCCCGCCCCAGACCTTCGAGCATGAAGAGCCGGAAGAACTCGTAAAACGGCTCGCCGTGGCCTCGGATGGCGTTGAAGACGGCGTTAGCAGACCCGACCAGGAGGATATTCGGGACACTCGATCAGACTGGCCCGCAGCGCGTGGACTTCGCGCTCGTCGCGCAACTGCTCGAAGATGGCGTCCAGGTTCTCGACGAACAGGATCAACCGTTTTCCGCTTGCCCGGCAAAAGTCCATAAGCGCGCGAGCGCATACGCGGCGAGCCGTTCCGTGTCTCTTTCGTCCTGGGCGAGAGCGTTGGCTTTGTCCTCCCACTGCGGGTCCTCGGTGGCGCGGGTCAGATGGCGCAGAGCGGCAAGCCAGAAGTCCGCCAAGTTGCCGACATCGTAGCTTTCCTCGTAGAACGGGACGGGTTGCCAGTTCGCGGCAAGGTCGGGCGATTCTCCAACCGCGTGCAGAAACCGTAGCCCTAGGGTGGTCTTTCCCATGCCGCGCGGGCCGATGAGCAGCATGTGCTGGCACGGTCGTCCACGCTGCTGCTCGCGGATCAGGCGGAGCATCTCTGCGAGGGTTTCCTTACGAGCGACGAACGACGCCTTCAACTCGTCAGGAGTGAGCTGGGCCGGGTTGTAAAGACGCTGGCGGATCATGACGCGACACTCCCGTGGTATTTCCGCCACCATTCCCGCAAGAGATTCGAGCGGAATTTCAGGCGGCTGTCTTCATGTTTTACGTAACCGTCGGCCTCCAGGTCACGGAGTACTGACCGGAACGTTTGCTCGTGGCGCTGTCGCAGGTCTTCGACTTCCGCGAGGTCCACACCATCCTCTCTCCGGCAGATGCGGCTCAGGATATCCCGTGCCGCTTCGTGTTCGTTCTCGTCAAATGCAATTTCGAGGCGCGCTGCGTAATGGTCCAGATGGGCGGTGCCACTGGCTCCCGCCAGCCGTTCCGCGAAACACCGCTCAATCACTTCCAACGAAACGCGGGAAGATTCGCCTCTGCAAGCATCGAGAAGCGCTGAGAAGAAAAGCTGAACATGGTACGGAACGGGCTCCCGCAGCAGGTCCAGGATATGCGTGATAGCTTTTTCGTCGAGAGGAAAACTATAGTCACCGCCCAGCCCTTTCAGAAATTCGACAGCGGTCGGCCTGTTCCACGAGTCCAGGCGGAACGGTGTGAGATCGTTAATCAGCCCTGAAAGGCCCGCACGGCGCAGGACTCCTTCAAGTCCGATCGATCCGCCGACAAGTGTACGGACCCTGGTGCGCAATTCCGGCGCTTGGCGCCAAGACCGAAGCCGTGACAGTAGTAATTCAGCATCATGTTTCCGCTCCTCATTCCGCAGCATCCGCGAAAGGAGGAGCGGTAGTTCATCAATGATGATCAGAAGATTCCCGCCGGTGTCCGGCAGGCTCGTCAGGCGCGCCGTGAGTTGGTCCGCAGCGTGGTCCCACTCACGACCGATCGCCCGTTTGAGTTCGACACGCAATACGCCAGTATCAACACTGGCGGACAGGCGTCCAAAGACATCTCTGACAGCGCCCGAGAATGGAATCGCCTCGAAACGGCTTCGATATCGGGGCTCGGCTGCGAGAGCGGCGAGAATCGCCGCCATGCAGTCCGCCGGGTCGTCCCCGCCTTCAATATCAACATAGATAACATCCCAATTCTCACGGGGTGCGCGGCGGAGTTCCAGCATCAAGCTGGTCTTGCCCACCCGCCTGGGGGCGAGCATCAGAATGTGCTCGCCTTGTTGCAACTTTTCCCAGAGGCGGTCCAATTCGTAATCTCGTCCATAGAGGTCGTCACCGACGACTGCCTGGCCAGTGATGTTGCGCATATATGAATCTCCTGTGGAGATTTTAGTGTAACACCACAATAAATGACAAAGATATTTTTGGCAATAGATTTTTTGCCAAAAATATTGATGCCCTTCGATTTGCACCGCGCGGAATAAGGTGTCAAACTGCTATACAGCCTGTATGGAATACCCGACAGAAGCCCAAAATGTAAAAAGGTGTGTACGTTCCAAATGATTGAAATTGCTCATTTTGAGCAGAGGAGGAGGGAGGTATGGGAGTGCTGACAAAGGTGAGGAAAAAATTCTCATATGTACTGCTGGCGGGTGTCATCATGGCGAGCCCGGGTGCCGTCAGCACGGCCCTCGCCGACGCGGGACGCCTCTACCTGGGTATCACCGGCACCCCGGAATGGCTGGACACCTCGTACAGAAAGACCGTGGACAATACCAGCCCGTTTGACGTGGCCCAAACACGAGGGAAGGGAGCATGAGACAATGAGCGCTGCGCTTGATGGTATCCGGGTGCTGGACTTGACCCACAATCAGGCTGGCCCGTCGTGTGGCCAGATTTTGGCCTGGCTCGGGGCTGACGTGATCAAGGTCGAACCGCCCGGACGGGGCGATATCGCCCGCGTGAGTCTGAATGACCAGCCGGGGACGGACAGTCTCTTTTTCCTGTTTTTCAATGCCAACAAGCGCAGCCTGGCGCTTGACCTCAAACAGCCGGAAGGCAAGCAGGCTTTTGAAAAACTGATTACAACCGCAGATGTCGTGCTGGAGAACTTCGGACCCGGCACGATGGAACGGCTCGGGTTTGGCTATGACCGCCTCAAACAGCTCAATCCGCGCCTGGTCTATGCCAGCATCAAAGGCTTTGGTTCGTATGGGCCGCATAGTGCGTTCAAGAGTTTTGAACCCGTGGCTCAGGCGATGGGCGGCTCGATGAGCGTGACCGGTTTTCCCGACAATCCGCCCACGGTCACCTGGTCGTGTGTGGGCGACTCGGGCACGGGTATGCACTGCGTCATCGGTATCCTGGCCGCCCTGATGCAACGTCACACCACCGGAGCCGGCCAACAGGTCGAAGTGTCCATGCAGGACGCGGTGGTGAATCTGGTTCGGGTCAGCCTGCGCGACCACCAGCGCCATGGCAAGCCGGTTGAACGCACGGGTAATCAACTCGGGTTTGTTCCCGCCACAACGTATCGTTGCCATCCCGGCGGGCCCAACGACTATGTATTCATTATTGCCCAGCAGCAGATGTGGGACCCCTTGCTGTGCGCCATACAACGGGAAGACTTGGTTGACGACCCACGCTATCACACCCCCGAGGCCCGGGCTGAACGCGCCGCTGAAGTGAACGCTTTTATCGAAGCCTGGACATCGAGCAAACCGAAACACGAAGTCATGCGGATTCTGGCCGAGGCCGGGGTGCCGTGCGGGGCGTGTCAGGACACGGGCGAAGTCATGAACGATCCCCATTTGCGCGAACGGGAGATGATTCTCGAACTCGACCACTCCACGCGCGGCACGTACACCATGGCCGGCAATCCCATCAAACTGTCGGCTTCGGATGTCCCGCTACGGTCCGCGCCCCTGCTCGGCGAGCATAGTGCTGAGGTCTTGACGGAACTCGGCTATGACGAAGCAGCCATCACGACTATGCGAGAAGCGGGGCTGATCTAGCGCTTCACCCAATGCTCTTCACGCGCAGAAAGGGACAGCTCGAGAGGACTGTCCCTTTTTTTGTACCCACGCTCCTAAAATCTCTTGCAAAAATCGAGTAAGACGCCGTATCGTAGCAGCACGAGCAGGTTCTCGGGGAGTTTTTTCCAATAACCGTCCCAAACAAGGAGGGTGTTTTATGGCGGAATACGGTATTATTTCGGCGGATTCACATTTCGTAGAACCCACAAACATCTGGAAGGAGCGGATCGATAAGAAGTTTCGAGAGAAGGCTCCGCACACGGTGAAAGACCTCCACGGGAAAGAGGGCGAGTATTTTGTCTGCGAGAATATTACGCCCTTTCCAGTGGCTGCGTTTTTTGGTGCGGGCGTACCGTCAGAAGATCTGCCGGAACATAACAAAAAGGGCATGGATCAGGCCCCGGCCAGTGTGTGGGACCCAGCCGCCCGGCTGAAAGACCAGGACCGTGACGGCGTGGTTGCCGAGGCGATCTACACCTCCATGGGTATGCCGCTGTACATGCTGGACGATGTAGAACTGCGGGTCGCCTGTTTTCGCGCGTATAATGACTGGTCGGCAGAGTATTGCAGCCATGATCCGAAACGGCTGCTGCCACTCGGACTGATTACCTTGGAAGACATTGATGCCGGGGTAAAAGAGCTTGAGCGCTGCGCCAAAAGAGGCGTCAAAGGAGCGATGATTTGGGCCGAGGCGCCGGACGATCGGCCGTACAGCCATACCGACTATGATCCATTCTGGGCGGCGGCATCAGATCTCAACATGCCGCTCTCGCTGCACATCCTGACGGGCCGAAAGGGTACCGGAGTCGATTTCTTTAGCGGCAACCTCGCCCTCCAGGCCACCACGCTGTACCACGAGGTCGAGCGGTCCTTGGCGGTCTTTGTCCTGGGCGGTGTCCTGGAGCGTTTCCCCAAACTCAAGATCGTTTCGGCCGAGAACGATGTCGCCTGGATGTCGTATTTTATGTGGCGTATGGATCTCATCCACGGGCGGTTAGGCTCTATGGGAACGACGGCGAAGTTGAGCCTCAAGCCGAGCGACTATGTTCGACGGCAGGTGTACGCGACCTTTATTAATGAGCCGTTGTTTATCCGGACGCTTGACATCTATGGTCCGGACAACGCCATGTGGTCGTCGGACTATCCGCATACGGCCGCGACCTGGCCGCGTTCTCAGGACTTTATTAATGAGACGTTCAACGAGCTCTCGGCAACCGACCGGCGTAAGATTGTGCACGACACCGCGGCCAAGCTGTACGATATTGAAGTCTGAATAACCGGATTCAGAACGAGGAGGGCGTTATGCCACAGTTTGATACCGTCATTAAAGGCGGAACGATTGTTGATGGGACGCTGATACCGCCGTTCAAGGCTGATATCGGCATCGCCAATGGCAAGATCGCGAAAATCGGCAAGATTAACACCAACGATGGAGCAAAAATCCTTGATGCCTCGGGGATGATCGTCGCTCCAGGGGCAGTTGACCTGCATGCCCACTATGACGCCCCGATCCACTGGGACCCCTATTGCACCATAGGCAGCTGGCACGGCGTGACCTCGGTCACCAATGGGAACTGCGGGTTTGGCTTTGCGCCGGTGCACCATAAGGACGCGGACCGCTCAATGTACTCGATGGAGCGCAACGAAGCGATTCCGTTTGATGCCATGAAGGCTACGATGCCTTTCTCCTGGGAGACCTTTCCGCAATGGATGGATCACATCGATCGGCTGCCCAAAGGCATCAACATGATCCAGCTCGTGCCTGTCACCCCACTGGTGAGTTATGTGATGGGTGGCTGGGATCAGGCCAAGAGCCGCCAGCCGAACGACGCCGAGATGAATCAAATCCTCCAGATCATGGATGAAGCGATGGCAGTCGGCGCGAACGGCTGGGCAGCCCAGCGCTTAACCGGCTATGGAGCTTCGGTCCAGCGGGACTATGATGGCACGCTGATGGTCTCGGACATGATGTCGGATGAATTCTATCTGGCCTTAGCCAAGGGCATGAGTAAGTATAACCACGGTACCATCCAGTTTGCGCAGAACTCGGGCGCCATTGATGAAGGTCTGGAGGGCAACCGGCGGGATATGAATTTCGGTGGGCGGCTCGCCGAATTGTCAACCCATCCACTCATCTTTAACGCCGTACTCGTGACCGATGAGAAGCCGGAAGTATTCCGTACCATGCTGAGCGTGGTGGACGACTACAATAAGAAGGGTGTCCCGTTGGTGGCGCACGGCTTGACGAAGCGTCTCGATTTTCGTTTTTCGTTCGCGGACGAATGGAACCTCTTTGACAATGTGGATGCGTGGCGGGAAGCGACGTTAGGAACCGAAGAGGAGCGGAAGACAAAGCTCGCCAACCCCGACCTGCGGGCGTCTATGAAGGCTGAGTATGACCGGACCAAGCAGCCCAGAGCCTTGGGTGACATCGCCACCTTTTTGTGTAGAGGGCTGAACAACGAGGAGTTGAGAAACAAGTATCGGGACCGGTTGGTGGGAGACATTGCCCAGGAAGAGAATAAGCATGTCGTTGATGTGCTCCTCGATATCTCAGCCGCCGACAACTGGAAGACTGAATGGCTCACCCCGATGCGGAACCAGAAACCCGAGTACTGTAAGGAGCTCTTAAGCCACCGTACGGTCGCCGGTTTTTCCGATGGTGGTGCGCACACCAAGTTCCAGACCCTGGGTGCGTATGTCACGGATCTGCTGACCTGGATGGTGCGGGATACCGAGACCATTACGCTGGAACAGGCCCACTATCATCTGAGCTATCTGCCGGCCTGGACGGCGGGGTTCAAGGATCGTGGCTGTCTGCGGGAGGGCCTGGCGGCTGATATTCTGGTCTACGACCTCGAAAAGCTGGCTGTCAAGCCAACGGAGATCCTCCACGATGTCCCGCCCAACAACTGGCGTCGGGTGCAAGGCGCGGAGGGCTACCGCTGGATCATGGTCAACGGAGATGTGAGCTTCGAGGACGGCAAGGCCACCGGAGCGCTGCCGGGCAAGTTAATCCGCTGTAATCAGTTGTAGGCGATTCGCAGTACACACAGATGCCCTCTCCCACGAAGGGAGAGGGCTGGAGTGAGGGGATGTTCGGTCGTGATGTGAGCGTACGCTTCCCCAATCTCAAAATTGTTTCTGCTGAGAATGTCACCCGGCTGTACAATATTGATTTGCACGAAGCTGGTTAGGATGAGGAAAAGGAGGGCCTTATGGATATCGGTTTACTCTTTCCCTTTCGAAATCCCCCCCGATGGCGCAAGCCGTTTCCCCAATTCTATGCCGAACAATTACGTCAGGCCCAGGTAGCCGAGGAACTCGGCTATGACACGATCTGGTTGACTGAACATCAAGGTATAAGTGAAGAGGTAAAGAGAAAAATCTTTGCCGAAGACGGCTACTCGCCCTCGCTGCTGCCGATTGCCGGGACGCTGTCCGCGATGACGAGCCGGGTGCGTATTGGAACATTTCTGATCCTCTTACCCTTGCACAACGCCGTGCGGGTGGCCGAAGACGCCGCAACCGTGGATATCCTGTCCAACGGGCGTTTTGACCTGGGGTTGGGACAGGGGTATGCCCCTGCCGAGTTTGCCGGTTATGGCATTCCGCGCAAGGAACGCGGCTCGCGCATGGAGGAGGGGGTTGAGGTCATCCGGGGCATCTGGACCCAGGATCCCTTCTCCTATGAGGGCAAACACTACCAGTTGAAAGATATTCGCCTGCAGCCCAAACCGGCCCAGAGCCCGCATCCGCCCCTGTGGATCGGTGCCAACGCGCCAAAGGCGGTCGAGCGGGCCGCGCGCCTGGGCTGTCACTTTCTCGGCGGTGGGGCCTCAGAAGCCCAGCAGGCGTATGATGCCGCATTGCGCCAGCATGGTCGTGACCCCAAAGATTACCATGCCGCCCAGTTGCGCTGGGCGTATGCCGCGCCAAGTCACGATCAAGCCTGGGATGAAGCCCAGGACCATCTCCACTATATGCTGAGTTGGTATGGTCGCTGGCTGGCCGAGGCCAAGGACTTCCCTGGGGCTGAACAGTTCAGCCAACTGCCGCCTCCGGCCGAGTTGCGAGAGCATCCCGAGCGCCTGCTCGCCAGCCCCATGATCGGCACCCCGGAAGAGATCGGGCAGGAGATTGAGCGGTTTACCCAGGAAGTGCGTACCACGCATCTTGTTCTGGGCATGCACCTGCCCGGCCTCGACCCGGCCAAGAGCCAGCGCTCAATGGAACTCTTCGCTAAAGAGGTAATGCCACACTTCGGATAGAGACCGGAAAAAGGGCTGTCAGGTCGGCTGGGTCTTGACCCAACCGACTCAACTCCGGTTTGTCTCCAGCCATTTCTTGAAATCATCCACCACGCCGCCCTGCCACAACGAAACGCCGGCACGGTAGGCGGCCCGGGCGATCATATGCGCCCCAACCGGGGCGGTCAGAAAGAGAAAAATGACGATCAGGAACTCTTTCAGGCCCGAGGATAGCCCCAAATAGCGCAGATAGAGCAGCGAGGCCAGGACCACCCCGGCCACACCGAATGTGGTGCTTTTGCTCGTTGCGTGCATGCGCGCGTACACATCCCTCAGCCGCAACAGGCCGAACGATCCGGTCAGGAGAAAAAACAAGCCGAGCAGCAAGAGGACACTAACCAGGAGGTCGAGTATGTAGGGGACTTCCATCAATAACCGTTCCTCTCAGCAGATATTTGGCCGCTGCGACCGTTCCCAAAAATGAGAGAATGGCGAGGACCAGGGCAACATCGATATACAGCGCGCTCTGAGCCCGGATCGAAATGACAATGATCGCGGCAACCAGATTGATCGCAATATTATCGAGGGCCACGACTCGGTCGGGAATCGTGGGACCACGCAGGGCACGATACGCACTCAGTAAGATCGAGAGCGTGATACCAACCAGCACAATAACGGAAACAAATGGCGTAATCATTGGGCAATGAGCAGCAGATGGCGTTCAAAGCCGTCCTTAATGATACGGATTTCTTCCTCCACATCAGCAACATCGAGAAAGTGAATAAATAAAAACTGCCGATCCGGACTCACCTCGACCGACAGCGTTCCCGGCGTCAGGGTAATCATATTCGCCAGCAAGGTAATCAGGACATCGTTCTGCAAGGACAGCGGATAGGCGACAATGCCGGGCCGTATGGCGAGCTTCAGAGCCAGGACCTGCCTGACCACGGTCCAATTGGCAATCAGGAGTTCCTTCACAAAGAAGAGAACGAGGCGCACGCTCAGCGCGACCTTACGGAAATAGCGACGCTCCTGGTGAAAGGAGCGGGGGAAGAACAGCATGGCCAAGAAGCCGACCAGAGAGCCAATCACCATCTGACGCAAGGAGAGCTCGTCTTGCAGCAGGCACCAGGCGAAAGCCAGAATGATATTGAAAAGAAGTCGCGTCACCATATCCATCAACCCCGCATTCAAAAGATGTCAAAGAGTAAACGTATCCAGCATCTCATGTCTATTGGAGGACACGTTTACTCTTTCAACCCCAGGACCGCCGCAATATACACACGCGGGTCAGAAACTTGGGCCGCGGCAGTCTGGGCCACGCTGTACAGTATACCCGGAAACAGCCCAATCCCAACAATAAAAAAGACGAGCAGGACAATACCGGGGAAGAGGGGCCAGAGTGATACCGGCCGGCGGTCGCCCGCCTCTTCGCCCCAGAAGACTCCGTTCCAGATTTTGAGCATGGAGGCCAGCGTCAGCAGGCCGCCCAGGAGCCCAATCCCCACATAGCCGTAACGACCAATTTCCACCCCTGCCTGCAACACGATAAATTTACTGAAAAACCCAGCCAGCGGAGGAATGCCGGCCAGGCTCAGGGCCGCCAGCAAAAAGAGAATGCTCAGGGGTATGGAGTGGGATTGCAGACCCCCCACCGCTTTGAGGTGGGTCGTACCGGTTGCTGCCTGCACGACGCCGGCAATCAGGAAGAGAGAGGACTTCGCCAGGACGTAGGGCACCATATAAAAGAGGGCGCCGGCCAATGCCTGCGGCGTCAACAGGCCGATACCCAGAATGAGATAGCCGATCTGACTGATGATGTGGTAGGACAGAATCCGTTTCATGTCCATCTGGGACAGCGCCCCAAAAACGCCCAGGAGCATGGTCACGGCAGCCAGAATCAGCAGCAGTTCATGGGTCAGGGCCGGGTTGTGACGGAAGATCAGCGTGAAGGTCCGGAAGATGGCATACACGCCGACCTTGGTCAGAATCCCACCAAAGAATGCGCTCAATCCCGCCGAGGGCTGGAAATACGGTCCGGGCAGCCAAAAATAGAGCGGAAAGATGGCCGCCTTGGTGCCAAACACAAACAAGAAGACCAGGGCCAGGATAGTCAGCGTCGGGTCCAGCTCCCCGGACGTTGTCTGAATCTTATAGGCCAGGTCCGCCATATTGAGGGTACCCATCGTCCGGTACAGCACCGACAGACTGATCAGAAAAAAGGTCGAGGCGATCAGGTTGATAACCACGTATTTGACCGTCTCTCGCAGTTGGCCGGGTTGTGAGCCCAGGGCCAGGAGCGCAAACGACGCGATCAGCAGGATTTCAAAAAAGACGAACAGATTGAACAAATCTCCGGTGAGAAAGGAGCCGTTCACGCCCATAATGAGAATAAAGAAGAGCGGATAATAAAAATGCTCCTGGTGCTCCTGTTCAACCGTGCGCAGCGAGAAGACCACCACCGCAACCCCAATCGTCATGGTCAGGACGACCATGGTCATACTCAGGACATCGGCAACCAGGATAATGCCGTAAGGCGCTGCCCAGTTGCCCATCCGCAGCACGACAATCCCCTGCTGGCCCTCTTGCAGCAGAGAGAGCAGGCCCACGACGGACAGCCCCCACAGCCCCAGGCTGACGACGAGGCTCACCCCGCGCTGAAAGATATCCCATTTATGAAAGGCAGCTAAAAGAGCTGCCGCGACAACCGGCCCGATAATAAACAGGACGAACAGGTCTGGCGGTATCATATCTTTTTGCGGGGGAGGTTTCCCCCGGACCCCCTTTTTTCACGGGGGAAGTCTCCTCCGAGCCCCCTCACTCTTCTCCTCCCGCCAGTTCGTCCACCGCGTCCGAGCCGTACACCTGTCTGACCCGAAAGGCCAAGACCGTGGCAAAGGCCGTCATACCAAAGCTGATCACAATCGCAGTTAAGATGAGGGCCTGGGGGAGTGGGTCAACGTACGGTGCATCGGTCGTGAGCAGAGGAGGACTGCCCCGCTTCAGACCGCCTGAGATCATGAGCGCGAGATTGGCCGCGTGGGAGTATAAGGACAAGCCCACGACCACCCGTAATAAATGCCGCTGCAAGATCAAATACGTCCCGCAGCCAAAGAGGACACCGATCACGCTGATAATCACGAATTCCACGGATTAATCCTCGGCAATGGCCCGAATAATGCCCAGCGAGGTGCCAACCACGACCAGATACACCCCGATGTCAAAACCCATAGCGGTGGCCAGTTCAACATCACCGAGCAGCGGAAAAGTATAGTGACCAATCGCGCTGGTCAGAAACGGATAACCAATGAGAATCGACCCAAGTCCCGTACCGGCGGCCAGCAGGAGCCCGACCGCCACCACCTGGAGCGGCTTCCAGGGCATCTCGTGCGAGAAGGATTCCGCATGAAAAGCCATCATCTGAAACGTTATCGCCACCGCGGTAAGCACGCCGGCGATAAATCCGCCCCCCGGCGCGTTATGACCACGCAGCAGCAAATAGATGGAAAAGACCAGCATCAGATGGAGGGTGAGCCGGGCAAACGACTGAAGAATCGGCGAGGGGAAGGACACCATAAACATGGTGCCCAAGGGCTGCTGCCCACGGGTGCCCAGCCCAACCAACGCGAGAACGCCAAGGACGGCAACGCTGAACACCGTAATCTCCCCCATGGTATCAAAGCCGCGAAAATCAACCAGAATCACGTTGACCACGTTGTATCCGCCGGCCAGCAGATGACTGTTCGCCAGATAGTAGGACGGAATGACGGAGGGGATGGAGGGACCGACATTCGCCGCAAAAAGCAGCAGGCTCACTACGAGACCCGTGCCCACACTGATACCGATATTGAGCAGGCGCGCGCGGGGGGCGTAGGGCTGTGGCCGAATCATCGAGAAGTAGCGCAGAACCAGGAGAAACAGGACGAGGCTGACCGCTTCGACCAAGATCTGCGTTAAGGCCAGGTCCGGCGCACTGAAAAGCACAAAAAAGATCGCCATGAGCGAGCCGACCAGACCGAGCGACAGCACGAGAACAATCCGCGAGTGAGTCCGGCAGCACATGATACCGGCAATTGCCATGAGCCCGGCCAAGCCGAGTTCGTGGTATTCCGGGCGGACGATATCCACCCGGAGAGCCATCTCCTCAAAGAAACTCCACAATGGAAGACTGAGTCCCACGATGAGGGCGACCAGGAGATAGCGGATATAGTCGGTCACCGAGCCGGTCATGTAGAGCGCCCGCGTCCAGTGGAAGAGGTGGGTGAAGCCGGTCAGGCCGTCGGTGTACACCCGGTTGAACGAATACGCAGCCTGGTACTCGCGTGCAGCCTGAAGAAAACGCTGCCGCAGCAAAAAGGCTCCGCCACCCAGGACAATCGTCAGTGCACTCAACCCCAGAGCCGGCGTCAGGCCATGCCACAGGGCAAGATGAAGCTGGGGTGGAGCCCCGTGAATAACACGAAAGGCCGGTGTCACCAGGGCTTCGGCCAGACTGGGAACCAGCCCGAATAGCACGGCCAAGCCACTCAGAACGACAATTGGCGCAATCAGACCAAGCGAGGAGTGATGCGCGGTGTGGGAGGAATGCGCTTGCTCAGGCGGATGGGCGGCCGGAGCGAAAAACGTGCCGTGAAAGAAAATGAAAGAGTACAAAAAAGTCAGGCAACTGGCGGTAACAGCCAATGTTGTGAGGAAAAGGTCTACTTCGAGAACACCCTCATAGAATAATTCTTTACTCAGGAAACCACCCAGGGGTGGCAGGCCGGCCATGGACAGCGAAGCCAAGGTCGCCGCCAGCGTTAAGGTCGGCATGAGGGGACGCAGGCCGCCGAGTTGGCGCAGGTCGCGTGTCCCTGCTTCGTGCTCGACCGTCCCGGCCGTCAGAAACAGCGCACCCTTAAACGCCGCGTGGTTGAGAATATGCAGGACAGCAGCAAAGAGGGCGATTTCGGTTTGCAGACCGAGGAGGAGGACAATCAACCCCAATTGGCTCACGGTTGAGTTGGCCAGCAGGGCTTTGAGATCGACCTGCTTGCAGGCCAGCACGCCGCCCCACACCAGGGTGACTGTACCCACGCTGGTCACCGTGGCGGACCAGATCGGATCGTCCGCAAATAACGGCGTCAGCCGAGCGATCAGATAGAGACCGGCTTTGACCATGGTGGCGGCGTGCAGGTAGGCGCTTACCGGGGTCGGTGCCTCCATGGCCGACGGCAGCCAGATGTGGAACGGAAACTGAGCCGACTTGGCGAAAGCACCAACCAGGAAGCATAACCCTGCTGCCGTGGATATGGAGGAGGAATCTGCAAGCAGGACCGATAGCTCGAATGTTCCGTGCTCGGCATACACGGCCAAAATGCCGAACAGCATGACCAGACCGCCGATCGCCGTCAGACCGAACGCCTTGATCGCTCCTTCACAAGCGGCGGCTCGTTGTGAGCGGAACCCGATGAGCAGAAAAGACGAGACGCTCGTCAATTCCCAGAAGACCAACAATAAGATCAGGTTGTCGGCCAGCACAACGCCCATCATGGCGGCGTTGAACAAGAGCAGGAAACGGTAGAGGCGGGACAGCGTGGGATCGTCAGCCATGTAGAACGCGGCATAGATGAAAACGAATACGCCCACCCCTGAGATCAGACCGGTGAAGAGCCAGCTCAGGCCGTCCAGGCTGAAACTCACATACAGCCCCAGGCTCGGAGCCCACGGCCAGGAGCACTGAATCCGCTCTCCTGCCTGGACCGTTGCCCAGAGCGAGATGACGATCAGCAGTTGAAGAATCGGGACCAGGGCATAGGCCGGTGCCAGACGCTGGCGCCCCCGCTCTGGCCAGGACACCAGCGAACCGAGTAACGGAAGCAGAACCAGGCTGATAATGAGGAATCCAGGCACTCCGTTCACCTCTCCATGCTTACTGGTTGCGGAACAGTCTGAGCAAGGGACCCGAATCCCCAACCCCTAATCCCTAACCCCCAATGAAATAGCCTGCCTCCTCGGATGTGTCTAACCCGTATGCATCGGCTCATGTCCCTGTTGGTGTCTGATATATTGTGGGCTTTTCCATCTTTCTGATTCCCTCTACAACTCAGACTTATACGCAAGGACCAAAACTTTGGGCCGATTCTCTGTTGATTCGTGAGAAACATAAGGAAAGAAAGGAAAGGGTGTCGTATGCCCATGAATATCCTTGGCATGATCGGTGTGGCCCCACCGGGTGGCGGAGTTACTGTGCACATTATTGGTGGTGGTATTGATCGGGAATACCTACGCCGTTTTGCCCAAGCGCATGAGCAAGCCGGTTTTGACTCCGTGTTAGTCGGCTACACGTCCTCCTCTGCCGAAGGCTTTCAAGTGGCCCAATACGCTGCCGCCCACACCGAACGGCTCAACTTTCTGGTCGCCCACCGCCCTGGCTTTGTCATGCCGACCCTCGCCGCGCGGATGGCCGCCACGTGCGATACACTGATAGGCGGACGGCTATGGCTCCACATTATTTCGGGGACAGCCGATGCTGAACAACAACGTGACGGTGACTGGCTCAGTCATGACGAGCGCTATGTACGGACAGAAGAATATCTGGATATCCTGCGCCGGATGTGGACGTCTGACAAGCCGTTCAATTTTGAGGGACACTATTACTCAGTCAAGAAAGCTTTCTCTGAAGTCCGCTCCACCCAGCAGCCCCATGTGCCCATCTATTTTGGTGGAGCCTCTGATGCTGCGATTCAGGTTGGAGCCAGGCACGCCGATGTGTATGCCCTCTTTGGCGAGCCACGCGCCTCGCTGAAAGCCATGATGGACCGTATCTCTGCAGAAGCGGCACGGTATAACCGCCAGCCCCGTTTTAATGTGTCTCTTCGACCGATTATCGCGCCGACTGAGGGAGCAGCCTGGGACAAAGCACGTGGAATCCTGGCTCGTTTAGAAGAGTCTAGCCCCCGATTACCTCTCAAGGTCGAGGCCGAGTTCAGCCGTCGCCTGACCCGGTTGGCTGACGAGCGAGAGGTCTATGATGAACGTCTGTGGATGGGCCTTGTGAAGATCTCCGGAGCGAGCGGTAATACCACGGCCTTGGTCGGGACTCCCGAGCAAGTCGCAGAATCCATCGCCGCCTATTACGACTTGGGCATGCGCGGCGTGCTCATCCGTGGATTTGATCCGTTTAATGACGTAACGACATTCGGCAAAGAGCTCATCCCGAGAATCCGAGCGCTGGTGGCTGAGCGTGAAGCACAAGCCGCCTAGCAGAGAAGGAGACAGACCTATGTCCCTCGCAGAGAAAGTGGCACTCGTGACCGGCGCGTCGCGGGGTATCGGTCGAGCCGTTGCGCTCAAACTGGCCCAAGAAGGAGCGCATATAGCCATTCATTACAATCAAAACCAGGAAGCTGCCGAGCACACCCTGGCGACCCTACCTGACGGCGCTCATCAGATCTTTCAGGCCGACCTTGCCGACGCACAGGCCGTGGAAGCGCTGATGGCCGCTGTGCTCGGCCAAATGGGCGGACTCCAGATTGTTGTGAACAACGCCGCCATCAACGAGTGGCAGCCACCACTCCGGGTTGAATATGATGTATGGAATGACGTGTGGCAGCGCTCGCTCGACACCAACCTGGTCGGCCCGGCCAATGTGATGTTCTGGGCGGCCCGGCATATGGCGGAACACGGTGGAGGGCAAATGGTGAATATCTCCTCACGGGGCGCTTTTCGGGGAACACCCAAGGCGCCGGCCTACGGGGCGAGTAAGGCCGCCCTCAACGCCATGAGCCAATCGCTGGCCCAGGCCTTCGCTCCGCATAACATCTTTGTATACGTTGTCGCGCCGGGTTTTGTGGAAACCGATATGTCCGCGTCCATTCTTGCCAGTCCCCGCGGCGAAGCCATCCGCCAGCAAAGCCCCTTGGGCCGAGTGGGCAAGCCGGAAGAGGTGGCCGCCATCGTCGCCTTCCTCGCCTCGGGCGAAGCAAATTTTGCAACCGGGACGATTGTCGATGTGAATGGCGCTTCGTATATGAGGACGTAATGCTTTGGCAGAAGCCTAACGCCCATCAGCCTCCGCCGCCCGTACCAACCGAAACAATTTCTCCGGGGTAATCGGAATCTCGTTGATCTCTATGCCCAGGTGAGACAGGGCGTCGGAGACCGCGTTGGCAATCGCGGCCGGCGCGCCGATGGTGCCGCCTTCGCCCATGCCGCGAAATCCGCCGAGCGTAGTCGGAGAGGGTGTTTCGATATGATGGACTTCTATGGGCAGGAGTTCGGAGGCGGTCGGGACGAGGTAGTCCACCAGTGAGCCGGTCAGCAGTTGCCCTTCGTCGTCGTACACCACTTCTTCGTACAGAGCCGCCCCAATGCCCTGGGCCACGCCGCCGCGAACCTGACCGTCAACGATCAGCGGGTTAATGATCCGTCCGCAATCCTCAACCACAATATAGCGCTTGATGGTGACTGCGTACGTCTCGGTATCGACATCCACGACCGCAATATGGGTGGCGCTCGAAGCCGTCCCAAAGAACGGATCGTAGAAACGCGTGACCTCCAGCCCCGGTTCCACGTCTTTGGGTAGCCGCCGCAGGCCGGCATAGGCCGTCTTCGCAACCTCGCGGAAGGGCAGCCGTCGCTCCGGCTTGTCACGCATAAAAACCTGGTCGTCTCGAATATCCAGATCGGCCGGATTACTCTCCATCATGTGGCCGGCAATCTTCAGCGCCTTTTCTTTGAGCGCCTGACCCGCCCGTATGGCCGCACCACCGGCTAACACGGCGCTGCGGCTGGCATAGGTTCCCGTTCCTTGGGGGGCGAGCGCGGTATCACCGCAGATCACCCGAACGCTGTCAAAGGAAACGCCCAGCGCGTCCGCCACCACCTGGGCCAGCGCGGTCTCATGGCCCTGACCCTGAGGGGCAACGCTGAAGGTGGCGGTGACGGTCCCGGCCGGGTCGACGCGCAGGAAGGCGGCCTCCGTCCCGGTCGCGATCGGCATGCCCGGCGAGACGGGAATAGCCGACCCTACCCCGGTCAGTTCAATATAGGTGGCAAAGCCAACGCCGACCCACCGCCCCGTGGCGCGTGCCTGCGCGCGCCACTGTGCGGTCGCGTTAGCATCCAGCACCTCCCGCGCCTTCTGCATACACTCGGTCAGGCTGGCCTGATCCCACACAAGGCCGGACGGTGTTTTGTACGGAAATTCGTCGGCCCGGATATAGTTCTTGAGCCGCAGTTCGACCGGGTCCAGGGCCAGCCGGCGCGCGGCCCGGTCTATCAAACTTTCCAGCACAAAGGTCGTAATCGGACGGCCCACCCCCCGATACGGTCCCATTGGCGCTTTACACGTGGCCACCCCGCGATTGCGCCCTCGATAGTGTGGCATCCGGTATGGGCCGGACAGAAAGCTGATGGTCTGGATCGGCTCAACCGTGGCCGTCCAGGGATAGATGGAGTACGCGCCGATATCCGTTGTCACGTCTGCCCTGAGACCAATAATGGTGCCGTCGGCCTGGAGGCCCAGTTCGGCATCCACGCTTTCATCCCAGGCCTGCGTCGATGTCTTGAGGTCCTCCTGGCGGTCGCTGATCCATTTCACCGGTCGTTTCAACAGTCGGGCGACCGCACACAGGACAATCTCTTCGGGATAGAGCGAAGACTTGGCCCCGAACCCACCCCCCACATCAGCGGCGACCACCCGAATACAATGCTCGGGCATGTCCAACAGATCGGCCAAGGCATCCCGGAGCAGACCCGGACATTGGGTGGCGGAGCGGAGCGTCAGCTCCCCCGTGCCAGCGTGATAGTCGGCCAGACAGCCACGATTTTCCATACACACGGTGGCGTGTCGCCGAAACCGGAAGCAATCACGTACCCGCACGGCGGCACCGGCGAGTGCCGCATCCACGTCGCCTCGGGCAAACTCGCGCGACAAGAGGACATTACTCCCGGCTTCATCGTGCAGCACGGGCGCGTCGGGCTGGGCCGCGTCCTGCGCGTTGGCCACAGTCGGCAGCGGGTCGTATTCAACGCGAATCCCTTCAAGTGCGTCTTCGGCCAGATAGCGATTTTCGGCGATGACCACGGCGAGCGCTTCGCCGACATAGCGCACCTTGTCAATGGCCAAGGGCGGGAAGCTGGTCTCTTTGTACTCTCGCATTTTTGAGGCCGCACGGACCGGTTTGACCAAGGGAGCAAGGTCTTTTCCTGTGAGGACGGTGACAACGCCCTCGCACGTCCGGGCTGCTGAGGTATCGAGTTGGGTGATCCGCGCGTGTGCATACGGACTACGCAGGAAGGCGGCATGGAGCAGACCCGGCGGATGATGATCATCCACATACGCACCCTGGCCGGTCAGCAGACGTTGATCTTCGCGGCGCTTCACCCGCGCGCCAACGAATTTGGGCGTTAACTCTTCCACGCTACTTTCTCAACTCAACACATCCCCCCCTCAGAGGGAATGATATCTTAAACCAGGCACCCGTTTTTCCAATTATTCATTGCCTATTCTGCTGGCACAAGCGCACAACAGTACAACCGATATTGGAGGGGATAGGACCGCCGGAAGCCGTCGTCGTAGGAGACGCCCACCCCATTGACATAGGAGCCCGCAGGACAGGTTTGAGACCCATCGTGTTGAGCCCGAATCAATGGCTGCCATTCGCAGCCATGGCTGTCCCACTTCTCGGTAGCAGACCGCGCCTGTTCAAGGGCAGCGAGGCGCGCATCGAATCGCATATATGCGTATGCGGCAAGACAACTGAGCACGATCAGAAGAATGAGTTCGAGCCGATTCACCCACCGTCCGTGTTGTCGTTTTTCCTGCTCTCCTGTCAAATAGATGTCCGTCATAACTGCCCCCCTCTCCGAGCCCTGAGCGTCTCCGCCGCGGCCTGAACAGCCTCAACAATCCCCTGATAGCCCGTACAGCGACACAGCACCGCGGATAATCCCGCGCGGATTTCTGCCTCGCTCGGCGTCGCGTTTGTCTGGAGCAGATCGTACGCGGTCATGAGCATCCCCGGCGTACAGAACCCGCACTGAAGGCCGTGGTGTTCCCAAAAGGCGGCTTGCAAGGGATGGAGTCGGCCAGTCTTTCCTGGGAGCGCGGGCGGCTCGCCCGCTTGAGGGGCCAACCCCTCGACGGTCATCAGCTCCGCTCCACTGGCCTGCACTGCCAGCATCAGACACGAGCGGGCGGCTTCGCCATTGATGAGAATCGTACACGCACCGCAGATGCCGTGTTCACAGCCGACATGAGAGCCGGTCAGGCCCAGGTCTTCACGCAGAAAATCGACCAGCAGTGTGCGCGGCTCCACCTGCCCCCGATACTCCGTACCGTTTACGCGGAGCGTGATCGATCTCGTCCGGCTGTGCTCGTTCGGCTCGCTCATACCCTTCGCTCCCGGCCACGCTCAAGTGCCCGCTGAATCGCCCGCCGCGTCAGCACCTGGGTTAAATGCTGCCGAAAATCGGCGGAGGCGTGAATATCGCTATCGGGTTCAACAAGTTCGGCTGCCTTGGCTGCGGCGCGCTGAATGCCCTGCTCAGTCACGCCCTCCTGTACCAGAGTATCCTCTGCCGCACGCAGGCGGATCGGGGTTGGCCCAACTCCAGCGGCAGCCAGACGGGCGGTCCGACACTGCTCGCCCTCCGCATCGATCACGCCGGCAACGCCAACGAGGGCAAAATCTCCGTGTCGCCGGGCAACCTCTTCGAACGCCCAACCGCTTGTTGGCGGAGCGGGCGAAAAGCGGATTTCGATGACGACCTCATTCGGAGCGAGAACGGTTGTCAGATAGCTTACGAAAAATTCCTCAGCAGAGATGCTTCGTTGTTCGCTCGGTCCCTGAAGAATCAGTTCAGCGTCTAAAACCAGGGCGACAGTGGGATACTCCGCTGCGGGGTCGGCATGGGCCAGGCTGCCGCCGATGGTGCCGCGGGTGCGGATGGGCAAATGTCCGACCAGCGTGGTTGCCTCATACAGCAGCGGAAGCTGGTGGCGCACCAGTTCCGAAAACTCAATCGTTCTCTGGCGGGTCAACGCGCCGATGCGAACCTGTCCGTTCTCTTGCCGCAGGTACGATAACTCTGCCACGTGGTTGATATCGATCAGGGCGGATGGATAGCTCAGCCGGAAATTCAGTAGCGGCATCAGACTCTGCCCGCCGGCCAATACTTTTGCGTCGTCTCCATGGCGCTCCAGAAGAGCGAGCGCTTCGTCAAGCTGCGTCGGTGCGTGATAGGCAAACGGCGGCGGCTTCATCCTGCCCTGGCTTGTATCCGGCTCGATGCAAGTGGTAAAGGGTGCAACGTTACAGACAGAAAGGAGTCTTATGACAATGGCAAACCAACACGAGGACATTCAACAATTCTACGCCAGCTACCTCGATACGTTTCACTCGGGTGAGGCCAAGGCGATGGTGCCGTTCTACCGCGCACCCTGTCTGTTTATCGCGGACCAAGGCGTGATCCTGCTTTCAAGCGAGGCGGAGATTGAAAAGCTCTTCGCGCAGATTATCCAGGACCTCAAGGGCCGGAATTACGGGCGTAGCGAGGTCACCAACATTCAGATCAAGGAGGTGACGGATCGTATCGCGCTCCTCAGCGGCCTCGCCGTCCGCTACACCAAAACCGGGGAAGAGTTGGAGCGATTGGGCGCAACCTACACCCTGCGCAAGACCGACGACCGCTGGCAGATTGTCTCGGTCGTAGCGCATAGTCCGGAGACCGTGGTGCGGTTTGGGTGAGGGGGACATAAATCCCTTCAAAGAAAGTAGGAGTTCTGTCTTATATGCAGACTGAACTCGTGGTCGCGGGTAGTTCGGATGCAGACCTGATAAACTCGCTACTCGACGAATATCTGCTCGAACTTGGCAGCTATCGGGATGTTCTCAGCGGTGCGACCACCTCGGCCTCCTACCCGTACCTCGACGCCTATTGGTCCGAGCCCGGTCGGCACGTATTTATCATCCAGTGCGATAGCAATGTCGTAGGGTTTGCCCTCATCCGGGACCCGACCTCTACAAAGTCCGCCGTCTATCAACTCGCGGAGTTCTACATCAAGCCCGAGAGTCGGCACCTCGGCATTGGGCGGCGTGCGGTCTGTGCGATCTTGAAACGGTTTCCTGGGCAGTGGGATTTGCAAGTCCACACTCGGAATTTTGCCGCCGTTCAGTTCTGGGAATCATGTATCGAGGCCATTGCGAGCGAGCTATTCCAAAGGCGAGAGATACAAACCAGGGACGGGAGGCGTATTCAGTTTCGCTTCTCTGTTAAGGAGACTATCTGACAAAGTATAGAGGAGGGTCGAGTTAGCGGAACGTAACTCGACCCTCCATAGTGTCTGTGGCCTCTGTCTTTTCCTGAGCCGAGTGCGGACTATTGGGCCAGCCAGCCGCCGTCCGCCGACATGGTATGGCCGGTCACGAAGGAGGCCGCGTCTGAACTGAGCCAAACCACGGCTTCCGCGATTTCTCCTGGCTGGCCCATCCGGCCGACCGGCTCCATCTCTGCGATCTTGTCGGCCATCTCGGGCTGATCCTCGGTCAGCCGACTGACCATGGGCGTCTCAATCGCGCCCGGACAGACACAGTTCACGCGAATACCGCTCTGCGCGTATTCCAACGCCGCCGAGCGCGTAATCCCGACCACGCCATGCTTGCTGGCGATATAGGCCGGCAGGCGGTAGCCGCCCACTAAGCCATAGGCCGAGGAAGTGTTCACAATGGACCCGCCGCCCTGCTTGAGCATCTGAAGAATCTCATATTTCATACACAGCCAGACGCCCTTGAGGTTAATCGCCATGGTGCGGTCCCAGCCCTCTTCGCTGGTTTCGGCGGTCAACACGTTTTCCCCTTCGATCCCTGCGTTGTTATAGGCACAGTCAAGGCGGCCGTACGTTTCGACGATCTGGGTGATGAGCCCCTCAACCTCGGCGGCTTGGGAGACATCGACTTGAAGAAAGCGGGCCTCTCCTCCCGCGTCGTGAACGAGCTGTACGGTCTCCTCGCCCCCGTCAACAATGATATCGCTGACCACCACGGTTGCGCCCTCTCGCGCAAAGGCGAGGGCTGAGGCACGCCCGATCCCTGAACCGGCTCCGGTAATCAACGCAATCTTTCCCGCTAATACACCTGCCATCGTACTCCTCCTTTTGGTCTGTTATCTCCAGTATGTTTGTGTCTTACACGGTTTCGCTTGTTGCGGGCAAGAAACCATTCAAAGTAACGCATAGAACCTCAAAAAGTCGCAATGCTGACTGTTACCAACTATACAATCTATCATTCGCCCAATTCGTATCTGGGGGTGATGCTGGCAGACCGGGAACTGGTCAGTCTACCTGTCCGAATTAAACGTAGACCTATTTTTATCCCGCATGACCGTGGGGTGAGAGTCGCGGACCTGATCGGCAGCCAAGAACCGGCCCGGAAGAGCGCGTATCATCGTGAAGATTGCGCGCGTTGGGCGAAGCGCTATGGGATCAGGCTTCACTTCCTGGCTCCTGGTGTATTTGAGGAGCGTACAACGCAGTGGCGTCAGTCACCGTTCGGGCGCGAAGAATTGCCTGCCCGAGCCTACTACGCAGCGATCGGTACAGACCGAGAGGAGGATTTCGATCGGGCCTTATTCCAGGCAGCATGGATTCAAGGACAGGATGTAAATGACGAGGGTGTCATTCGCCACGCTGCCCGGTTAGTCGGCCTTGATGCAGATTATCTCTTGCAACGAGCACTCGACGAGGAGACGAAACGAACAGCCCAAGAGGCACTGAACACATTTGACCGAGACCAGGTACCAGGAGTGCCAACGTGGGTGGTCAATGGGAAACGATTCTGGGGGAAGGATCGTGTGGAATGGATGGTCCAAGAGGTGAAACAGGCATTATTGAACGAGACATGATAAGAAAAGACTGATGCAGCCGAAACTACCAGGACGCCAGGAGGATCAGATGGAGATTCAGCGAGACGGCAACGGACACCCGTATATCGAGTAGGGGCAATATGGAATAGAGGAGTTGTGAGAAAAGAGTTCCTTATGATCATAGAATTAACAGCGGTGTATGAAAAAGTGCAGGAAGGCTATATTGCTTTCGTGGAAGAACTGCCAGGAGCGAATACTCAGGGAGCCACCCTGGAAGAGACACGGGCAAACTTACAGGAAGCTATTGTACTCGTGCTTGAAGCAAATCGCACTCTTGCTGAAGAGACTCTCCAAGGACGTGAAGTTATCCGCGAGCCATTGCCTCTCACAAGCGAATGAAACGCCGTGACTTGATTCGTCATCTTGAGCGACATAGCTGCCAGTTTTTACGAGAAGGCGGAAATCATACAGTTTATGTCAATCGTGAGACTCAAAAAGCGTCCACGGTGCCCCGACATAGAGAAATCAAGGATTTTCTCGCACGCAAGGTATGTCGAGACCTGCAAATCCCTGAGCCCTTGAAAGTCTGACTCTTTGTCGGGGACACCCTTACTTTCAGACCGCTGCCGACCGATGATCTTTTTTTGTGAACAGGGATATATTGAGATATTGTGGTTCCCGCAACATGGGAGGAGCTGATATGAGGAGATTAGCGCAATGGCAATACGGACTCGTGGTGTCCTTCGTGGTCTTGATGAGTACACCACCGGCCATGGCACAAGACACGGAACAGACCGGTACGCCGGAGGCCGAGCAGACACAGCAGCCCCTGGAGTTGGAGGAACTCCGAGTGGTCGGCTCCCGGGCAGTGGGTCGTTCGGCCGCAGACTCGCCCGTGCCGGTGGACGTCATTGACGGCGACAACTTCAGGAATTATGGCGTCCGCGACCTGAACAACCTGCTGGCCGCGACTGTTCCGTCCTATAATGTCACCCAGCACTCCATCGGTGACGCCAACGCGCTGGTCCGCCCGGCCAAGCTGCGCGGCCTGCCACCGGACTCGACCCTGGTGCTGGTCAACGGCAAACGCCGCCACCGCTCGTCCGCCATCAGCATCTTCACCTTCGGGCAGGCGCAGGGGGCGCACGGCGTCGACATCCGCTCGATCCCGTCCATCGCGCTTAAACGGGTGGAAGTCCTGCGCGACGGCGCGGGCGCGCAGTACGGCTCCGACGCGGTGGCCGGGGTGATGAATTTCGTGCTGCGTGACGCGCCCGAGGGCGGGACGGTCGAAGCCCGCTGGGGCCAGTATTATCAGGGCGACGGCGACATGGTGAGCACGGCGGCCAATATCGGCCTGCCGCTGACCGATGCCGGCTTTGCCAACCTCAGCTTCGAGTTCACCAACGCCGACTCGACCGACCGCACCTCTGAACTCGCACTGGAAAAGCCGTTGAGAGACGCCGGGCTTCCCGTCAAGCATCGCGCGATGGTGTGGGGCGCGCCGGATGTGCCGTACGACTATAAATTCTTCGGCAACTTCGGCCTTGACCTCGGCGACTCACACCATGCCTACGCCTTCGGCAACTGGGCGGAACGCCAGATTATGGACTCGTGGTATTTCCGGGCCCCTCATCCGTCCACGCCTGCCGGTGGGACAGGGGTCTATCTGGACGGCGAACGCCTCAAGGTCGCCGACCTGACACCCAACGGCACCGGCAACTGTCCGACAATCTCGGCGCGCGATTATACGCAAAACGGTCGGGCCGCGCTGGCCCCGCTGGAGGGCAACCCGGACTGTTACGCGTTGGCCCAGAATCTTCCGGGCGGGTTCACGCCGCGGATGCGCGGCGGCGTCCGAGACTGGGGCATCACCTTCGGCCTGCGCGGGACGTTGCAGAGCGCTTCCGCGCTGCTGGACGGCTGGAACTACGATATGAGTGCCGCGTTCGGCCAGCACAGAACCACGTACTACATATGGAACACCGTCAACCCGCAACTTCTCCGCCTCAAAGACGCCATGCCGACGGGATACTTCGGACGTGCCTACGAGCAGCGGGACAAGATGTTCAATCTGGACTTCTCCAGGCTGTTCGACCTCGGTATCTTCTACTCCCCGCTGAACATCGCCTTCGGACTGGAGTACCGCGAGGAAGAGTTTGAGATCGAATCCGGTGATAAGAACGGCTGGTGCTCTGATGACGCCGGAGAATGTGATGGGCAACGGAAAGAGCGTGGCCTCGCGGCACAGGGGTTCAGCATAGGCGGCCAGGCGTATCCCGCTATCCGCCCGGAGAATGAGGTGGAGGCCGAACGGGGCAGCTTCGGCGCGTATATCGACCTCGATGCCGACGTTATCAAGAATGTACTGGTTACTGCCGCGGGCCGCTTCGAGCACCATGAAGGCATCGGCGAATCTCTGGACGGCAAGCTCGCCGCCCGCTGGAGTCTGCTTGAGGAATATCTGGCGCTGCGCGGGTCGATCGGGACCGGCTTTCGCGCGCCGACCGTGGGACAGGCGAACTACCGGGACACGACCTACAATTTTGATCCCGAAACAAACCAACTCGTTGAAACGCCGACGCTTCCGGGGAGCCATCCGATTGCGCAATACAAGGGGGCCAAGCCGCTGACACCGGAGACCTCCATGTCTTTTTCGGTCGGGACGGTGCTCACCCTCGATGCCCTGACCGTCACCCTGGACTATTACAATATAGAAGTGAGAAATCGGATTGGGTTGACCAGCGCCCAGGGTATCACCCCTGAAGATGTCACCGCCCTGGCCGCTATGGGCGTTGATGCGAGTCGCGTGAGAAGCGTGAGGTTTTTCACCAACGCTTTCGAAACGTACACGCAAGGCATCGATCTCGTGGCAACCTATCCGCTGGATTTATTCGGCGGCAGCATCGGCAGGACTATGTTGACGTTTGCCGGCAACTGGAACGACACCAACCTCAATCTCGATTCAATCAACTCGCAGGTCATCAACTCGGTGCGCAAAGTTCAGGTTGAAGATATCGAGCCGGAGTTCCGCTTCTCGCTGATGGCGGACCACACCTGGGGATCATGGCGGTTCCTTTCCCGGCTGCATTACTACGACGGTTTCACCGAGCCGTATCAAGATTATAAGATCAACCCGCCCATCTATGCCCGTGCCCGTGCGTTGCTCGACCTGGAAGCGTCATACATGTTCGATTTCGGGCTGATCGTGGCCGCCGGAGTGGACAACCTGTTAGACACATATCCGACCAAGGTCAAACGGGTGCATCGTAATGAGTATGATGCCGGCCAGAAGTATCCGGTCGCCTCGCCGTACGGATACAACGGCGGCTTCTACTACTTCAGGGCGTCGTATTCATTCTGAAACCCGGCGCTTACGTACCAGTGAGGGAATTCGGGCAATACGGTCTCAAGAGTGAACATATCCTTCCAATAGATATGAGATGCTGGACACGTTCACTCTTGCTGGTGTTGCTCCTGGTCTTGACAGGCTCACTGCCGGCCGGGGCGCAGCCGGCCGACCAGGCAGAAGAGGTCGTCGGACTTGAGGAAATCCGGGTGGTCGGCTCCCGGTCGGCGGGCCGCTCTGCGGCGGATTCGCCCGTGCCGGTGGACGTTATCGACGGCGACAGTCTCAGGCACTACGGCACAACGGAGATAAATGACCGGCTGGCCGCGACCGTCCCATCCTACAAGGTCTTTCAGTATGGCATCGGTGTTGAGGCCGCCCTGGTCCGCCCGGCCAAGCTGCGCGGCCTGCCACCGGACTCGACCCTGGTGCTGGTCAACGGCAAACGCCGCCATCGCTCCTCGGCGATTACCCGCTGGAGTTATGGATTGGCGAGCGGTTCGCATGGGACGGATATCGCCTCCATCCCATCCATCGCCCTCAAACGGGTGGAGGTGCTGCGCGACGGCGCCGGCGCGCAGTATGGGTCTGACGCGGTGGCCGGGGTGCTGAATTTCGTGCTGCGCGACGCACCCGAGGGCGGCAGCCTGGAGACCAATCTGGGGCAATTCTACCACGGCGACGGCGACCGGCTGAATGTCGCGGCCAACATCGGCTTGCCGCTGACCGAGGCCGGGTTTGCCAACTTCAGCTTTGAGTTCACCAACGCGGATTCGACCAATCGCAGCGTGCAGCGCGACGATGCCCGCCGTATGATCGAGCACGGCAACGCCTTTATCCGTAAATCTGCGGCCCAGCCCTGGGGCGCGCCGGACGTGAAGTACGACTATAAATTCTTCGGCAACCTGGGCCTCGACCTCGGCGACGACCACCAGGCATATGCCTTTGGCAATTATGCGGAGCGGGAGATTGAAGACACGTTCTACTGGCGCAATCCGGCCAGTTTTCCTGGCGTGTTCGCGCAGGGCGACGAGCTGCTGGTCGCCGACCTGTCCGCGGATGGGCGGTCCGGCAACTGCCCGACAATCACGGCGAACGATTATGTGACGCAGAGCCCGGCCGCTCTGGACCCGCTGATGGGCCTGGACGACTGCTACTCCCTGGCCCAGGCATTTCCGGGCGGGTTCACCCCTCGGTTCCGGGGTGTGGTGAACGACTGGAGCCTCGTCTTCGGCCTGCGTGGGAGCCTGCGCAGCACCCTCACTCTGCTGGACGGCTGGCGCTATGACCTGAGCGCTGGGTTTGGTCAGAACCGCATGGACACCTACCTCAGAAACAGCGTGAATCCGAATCTGATCCGCTCCAAGTCAGCGATTCCAACCCGTTACAGAACCCGTACGTACGAGGAGCGGGACAAGATTTTCAATCTGGACCTCTCCCGACCATTCGATATCGGCCTGTTCGCTTCTCCGCTGAACGTGGCCCTCGGCCTGGAGTACCGTGAAGAAACCTTTGAGAGCGGAACCGGGGAGCCGAATTCCTATCTCCGTGATGACGTGCTGGCCCGACAGGGTCTCGCGGTCGCGGTCTCCGGCCACCCAGGCACGTCGCCCCAGGAGGCGACCGAGGCCAGCCGGGACAGTTTCGGCGCGTATCTCGACCTGGAGGCCGATATCCTGACCGATGTGTTACTCACCGCCGCCGGTCGGTTTGAACACCACGAAGGTATCGGGGAGTCTCTCAATGGCAAGCTGGCCGCCCGGTGGAGTCTGCTGGACGACTACCTGGCGCTGCGCGGCTCCATCGGGACGAACTTTCGGGCACCAACCGTCGGGCAGGCCAACTATCGGAATATAACATCGAGCCTCAACGCCGAGACCGGCGAACTGAACTTGACGTATGTGCTGTCGGGCAACGACCCGATTGCTCAACAGAAGGGGGGCAAGCCGCTCAGCCCGGAACACTCAACCAGCTTCAGCCTCGGTGCGGTCATCACACTCGGCAACCTGTCCGTCACCGCCGACTACTATAATATGGAGGTGCGCCGGCGGATTATGCTAAGCCAGAATTTTCTCCTCACCGAGGCCGATAGAGCTACCTTGGCCGCTGCGGGTATAAACATTGTGGGCGGCCAGGTCAGCTACTTCAACAACGACTTCGGTACCACGACCCAGGGGTTTGATGTCGTGGCAACCTACCCCCTGGAGTGGTTCGGCGGCAGGGCCGGCTCCAGCACGTTCACCTTTGCCGGTAACTGGAATAATACCAAGGTCGATAAGCGCAACCCGCAAATCACCAATGACCTGCGGGCCGCCCAGATTGAGAACACCGAGCCGGAGTTCCGTTTCACGCTGACCGCAGACCATAGCTGGGGACCGTGGCGGTTGCTCACCCGGCTCCACTACTATGACGATTTCAAAGATTTCCCGATATTCAGGCCCACAAACCCTGTCCACGCCCACGCGCGCGCCCTGCTTGACCTGGAGGCGTCCTATACTTTTTTCAGTGGCGCGTTCAACGGCGTGACCCTGGCGCTTGGCGCGCAAAACCTGTTCGATACGTACCCGACCAAAAGCAAGTATGCCGGCCGCCATGGCATGAAATACCCGGTCGTCTCGCCGTATGGGTATAACGGTGGATTCTATTATCTGCGGGCGGGTTTCGAGTGGGGTTAAGCCCGCATGGCCGGGGCGGATATGGGAGAGAAAACAGAGAAGCTGGAAAAAAAGGAGGAGTATCATGGGCACCGTTCGAGGCGAAGAACTTATTGCACAGGGTTTTAAGCGGGAAAACGTCGATACCATTTTCTTTATGATGGGCGGGCCGACCAGCGGCACCGCGGCGGCCTGTCTCGACCTGGGCATGCAGGGTATTTATGTCCGCCACGAACAGGCCGCGGCCATGATGGCCCACGCCTACGCCAGAGTCACGGGCAAGCCCGGCATTTGTATTACGCCGTCCGGTCCCGGTACGGCCAACGCCGTGACCGGACTGGCCAACGCCTGGGCGGATTCCGCTCCGATTATTGCCATCGGCGGGTCCGCTCCCATGCGGGCGACCACGCTCGACGCCTTTCAGGAGATGGACCAGGTCGCCATGATGAAGCCGGTGGTCAAGGCGGCGTATCGTATTGATATGGCCCAGCGGGTGCCCGAATATGTCAGTATTGCCTTTCGGGAAGCCATGGACGGCAAGAAAGGCCCGGTGTATCTCGACCTGCCCGGCGATGTGCTGGCGCATAAGGTTGACGAAGAGAAAGTCTACTGGCCGGAGAATTATCGGACCGAAAGCCGGCCGGCTGGAGACCCGGCCTTGGTCAAACAGGCGACCGAGCTTCTGGCCCAGGCCGAGAAACCCCTCATTGTAACCGGCAGCGGCATCCTGTGGTCGGAGGCCAGCGCGGAACTGCAACGCTTTGTCGAGTCCACCGGCGTTCCTTTTTTCACCACGCCGCAGGGTCGCGGCGTCATTCCCGAGGATCATGACCGCGCCTTTCCCGCAGCCCGGTCCATGGCCTTTCGCGAGGCCGACGTGGTGCTGGTCATTGGCGCGCGGGCAAACTCCATGCTGTCGTTTCTCCGTGCCCCCCGTTTTTCTCCTGAGGCAAAGTTTATCAACGTCAATCTGGATGGCAGAGCTATTGGTCATAATCGAGGGGTGGCGGTCGGTATTGTCGGCGACGCCAAGCTCGTCTTGCAGCAGTTGACAGAAGAGGCCAGCGGCAAGTTCGACCCCCATCAGGAAACCGCCTGGGTTGCCCAGCTTGCGGCCAAACAACGCTCCAATATGGAGCGCTCGGCTCCACTGCTGCACTCGGACGCCACCCCGGTTCATCCGCTCCGCCTGTGCAAGGAAGTCCGCGAGACGATCAGCCGTGACACCATTCTGGTCGTGGACGGGCATGAAATCCTCAATTTTGCCCGCCAGTCCATTCCCGTGTATGCAGCCGGCGGCAGTCTTAATGCCGGCCCGCACGGCTGTATGGGCGTGGGCGTGCCGTTCGGCATCGGAGCCAAGGTGGCAGCGCCGGACAAACCCGTCCTGGTCCTGTCCGGCGACGGCGCCTTCGGCTGGAACGGCATGGAGATGGACTCGGCCATTCGGCATAACATTCCTATTGTCGTCGTGGTCTCCAACAATGCCGGTTTCACCTCGCGCCAGACCGGGTATATGACGGCCGGCGACAAACAGGGACGACAGAATGTCGGTCGCGAGCTGGGTCATCAGCGCTATGACAGGGTGGTCGAAGCGCTGGGCGGCTACGGAGAGTATGTCGAGAACCCCGCCGACATCCAAACCGCGATTGAGCGGGCGTTTGCCAGCGGCAAGCCGGCCCTGGTCAATGTGTGCACCGACCCGGACGCCCAGGCCACAACCGATATGGGGTTTGGGGGATATTAGAAAACAGGGGAACGACATGAGCAGCAATAGGACCTGGGACGACCTCACGCTGGGCGTTGAGGAAGAATTCTTTCTCGTAGACCCCGTCTCGCGCGATCTGCTGGCCGATCCTGACCCCGGCATTTTCGAGACCTGCGAGCGCAACCGGGGACCACACAAAGTCGTCCACGAACTTTTCCGAACCCAGATCGAGACCAACACCCAGGTCTGCCACTCGCTGGCTGAGGTGCGCGCCGCCCTGTGCGAAACGCGCCGGCTGGTTATTGAGGCCGCGGAGGCATACGGGGCCACGGTCATGGCCGCCTCGACCCATCCGTTCGCAGAGTGGCGGGCACAGATGACGACGCCCAAGGAGCGCTACGAGCGGTTCGCAATCACGTTTCAGGAGAGTATACGGCGTGGGCTCATCGCCGGCATGCATATTCATGCCGGCTTTGGCGACCCGGATGAGAGAATCCGGGTCATGACCGCGCTCCGGCGCTACCTGCCGCTGCTCCACGCCCTGTCCACCTCATCGCCATTCAATTCAGGCCACCAGACCGGTTTCAAGTCCTACCGCCTCAACCTGTTCGGCGCTCTGCCGCGCACCAGCCTGCCCGGTCCACTGTATTCCCAGACCGAGTACGACCGGCTCATAGCCGACTACCAGCGCATGGAGTTTATCACCAGCGCGAGCGAATTATGGTGGGACATCCGCCCCTCACGAGCCTACCCGACCGTGGAAATGCGCATCTGCGACATCTGCCCACTCATTGACGACGCCGTATGCATCGCTGCCCTCTACGCGGCGCTGATTCGCTACCTGTTGCGGCAGGACCGGGAGGGAAATTTACCCCCCGAACCGCCCACCGAGATCATTGCCGAGAACCGCTGGCTCGCCCAGCGCTACGGTGTGCTCGCCTTCCTCGGCGACCCAGGCCGGGGTGGACGGCAGGACATCCAGGACTACGCGACTCAACTGATCGAAACCCTCGCCGATGACGCTCACGCCCTGGGCTGCGAAGACGAGATGCGCCACGCGCTGGCCATCATTCGTGACGGGAGCAGCGCCGACCGGCAGCTTGACCATTTCCGCTTGCGCCTCCTTGAAGGAGACACCGAGCAAGAGGCCCTGCGTTCTGTCGTCGATCTGGTGTTGGCTGAAACCCGGCAGGGAGTCTGTTGACCCTCGCAGATCGATCTCACCAGTGGGGCAGCTTACTAGGGATCAGGAGACGTGGCTGAGCAGGTAATCCGCTGGAGGGCAGAGCAATATCTTCCGCTACAAGAGGCAACTGGTCCCACGGAAAACCCGGTATTTCTATATGACGCTCGCTGTCCGTCATATCAAGACCAGTCCTCCAGTTGGAGTCCAGCTATCTCGTTAAAGTCTGAGCCGTTGCGTGTCACCAGGATACCTTCCTGTTCAAGGACAATTGCTGCAATGCGTAAGTCGTTTGTCCCGGTACGACGGTGGCGAATGCGCAACTGCCGGTATCGCATTATAGCAGGGCGGTCAAAAGCCAGTATTTGAGTTCCACGGACGAACTCTACCGTTTGTTGCAACGCCTCATAGGCTCGCGCCAGTTGCTCGTCCTGGCGTGCGCGCCGTATTTGCGTGTACCACCCCCGAAGGACTTCTTCCACGGTGATAATTGTTACAGCGAGTTGTTGCGGGGGAGTCCTGGCCACTCGTGGAGTAACAGATTCGTCGCCGCGCAGCCATAAGCTCAGCGCATCCGTATCAAGGACCCAGAGGCTCATTCCTCTGATTCTGCCTTGTCCAGTTGGGCGCGTTGCTCCGCTATGGTGTCCTGCCAAGCATCAATCTCGGGGTGATCCTTCCAGATTCCTGCAAAAGGCATCCAGGGATGGGCGGCTGTCCCAGCGGGTAGGTCGATCTGGATAACCTCTCCAGTAGAGAGACGCTGCTTCGCCAACTCGCACAGCCGCTCTACCGCCTCTTCACGCGTATGTCCTTGCGTAACCAAGGACACAGGTTGAGCGGTTTCCGCCCGATACATCTGCTCGTCAATACGTTCGACCCAGATTGTGAGTTGCATTGTTCTGTCCTTCTACTGTGAATACCGTTTTCGGGGTGGTAGCTCGCGGTCCGATTCGGACCTGATGGTCTCCTGCTCTCGGATCATTGCCTCTGCACGTCCCCTCCAGATGCCTTTTGCACTCTGCCATAAGGCGAGCCGATCCTTGGCTGGCATAAGAGGATGGATTGTACCCGGATAGCGCTTTTTCGACGGAGCTTCTTGATTTGTCTCTTTCATTGTTCTTTGTACTCGCAGGGTGCCCCAACTTATTCTGTCCAGAAAGACTGTGCCACTTGGTGAAGTGTACTGAGAAGAGAATCGTTTCACAACAGACGAGGAAGAGCTAAGGGGCAATTGCAACTAACACTATTGGTGAGTAGGGTATTGCTAAAAAATAAAGGGAAACCCTGCAGGGGTAAGGTCAAAAGATCAATTGAGAGGACGGCTCAGAAATTATGCGCTTGAGAGACATACAGCAGGTTTTGACTGATACCATTGGCGCGCTTCAGATCGAGGTAAAGAATATCGATGGTTCAAATGACAAGGAAATTCATGATTCAAGACGGACGTTAGAGGCCATTGAAGCCTTGAAGCCTACAGAGATTTTTCAAGAGGAAATTACAAAACTCTTGTCTGTAAGTTTGATTGTCAACAACGTGAGAGATCCAATTGTTGTTCCCCTTCCTGTTTATCAGGACTTTCACAATATCCTTGCGAGACTTCAGCAAAGAGCCACGTTCTTCCTGGGCGTGCTCAATGAATTTATTGGTGAGCAAGACCCTCATTCCATTGGCGTTCAACTTCCTCCCAGGCTCGATCTAAAACAGACGGCAGATACAATTCGTGACCTGGATAAGCTTCTCCAACAGGCTTTGGTAAATTCCGATACTGAAGGGACTATCACTCTACAAGGATTTGACCGAGGGTCAGAATGGTTAGAAATCGGGCTTGGTAGTACAAAGGCGCTCACCTTCTTCTCTAAGATGGTTCAATTTTATTTTAATGTAAAAGAGAAAGGCGTAGAGATAGAGGGAAAACGGGAAGCTATAAGAGCTATGAAACTCAAAAACTGATTGGTGGAAGAGGTAAATAAATCTCTGACAGAGGAGCTTGAAACTTACCGTGAGCAAGAATCGAACAAACTATTAGGAAATGATAACGAGCAAAATGGAAGGATTAAGTTAAGTCTCGACTTGTTGAAAACATTGATGGATAAGGGACTACAGATACAGCCTTCCCTTTCATCGCCCGGAGGAAATCAAATTATCCTTTTCTCCTCCTGAACAGATAGAACAGATGAGACAAATATCAAACCAGCAAGAGGAAGAAGAACAAACGGATCAAAACAGCGAAGAATAGGAAGGCTCTTGACACGAATGGTAGGTGAAGGAAGGCAGTAATGCCGCATACTCCACCCTCACCCCCCACTCTCCTCCGGCAACCCTCTTACGATTTCCACGGTTTCCAGACTGACACGCACCACCTGACCGATGAGGCGGACGATGTATTCTTCGTCGTCGGGGCGGTTGGGGTCGGAGCGGATGTGGCTGCGTTTGTCGGTCTTGATACGGTATTGGTCGATGATCCACTCCAGGGCGCTACGGTTGCCGAGACGGTAGGCGAATACGTCCGGGGGAATCCCGGCCAGGGTGAGCGAGTCGTTGACGATGAGGGCGGTCTTGTCCTTGCTGAGCTTCATGCGGTCTACGCGGTACGAGAGCGGCACCCCGTCCGATTCGATCCATTGCAGGTCATACGGCTCAAGGGTTTCGTATTCGAGATGCAGCCGGGCAAGCTGCTTGCCGGCGGACATAAACGCCTGAAAGTCCGGGGCAAACGGAATGCGCGGTAGCTCACGTTTCAGATTGTCGGCGAACTTTTCCCGGTAGCCGGGATGGTGCAGAAGCCCATACACGTAATAGAAAATATCCCACTTCGTGATGCTTGGATTGTCGCCGTAATGGTCTTGGAGCTGTCTGAGTGACCAGTCGGTGATGTTTTCACGCCGGTTTGTCCGTCTTCGTCGTAGACGTAGAAGGGGAAGCATTGAAAGCCGTCAACACCTGCGAGCAGATGCAAGTTGAGGTAGGGTATTGGTTACGAGGGTACTGAACTCCGCACGGTATCCCCTGTCGCTAACCGCATATGGAACCATCATTTTCCTTTTCGGCTAGAAAGCGTAGGGAGAATCCGGTAATGCTGCTATGTATCGTCGCTGATTCAAAAGACCGTCGAAGTAATAGAAACTCATCCTCGTGAAAGGTCTATAAAGCGCTCGGCGGATTTGACTCCCATCGTAGCTCAAGGTCCGTCCTGCCCTCAGCGCTGCTTTCAGCCGGTCCGCCCATTTTAGAAACGTTGGATCATTGTTGACGAAATCATCCAGTCTCGCCGGTATAGAAGATTCTTGGGAGAGTCTAAAAACTTCGTGGTTATAGTTTTTAATAAATCTCTCTAATTTCAGCGCTAGGTTCTCTTCAGAAAAGTCGTAAACCCACTGATCCCTACCTGTTGCAACCCCAAGAGAAAAGCTCTTGAAAATACCCTGTGCGTCTAATCCCCGCTGGCCCTTTGTCTCTCTCGTCCCCATCGGTAAAAACGTTGCAAATGTGTCGGCGTCGGTAGGGATGAGCCAAGTATATTTCGCATCCGGCTGTAGGGTCCGCCATTCAACCGTTGCAACATTCTGCTTCTTTGCTAACCAAGACAACTTTTCTTCCTTGCGCCAGTCTTCGGAGACACGGTGGTACAGTAAGGTACGGTTCGCGTGTTGCGCTTTGCGAATAGCAACGGTGATGCCGACACCAACCTGAATACCGAACACGTTATGAGTCGTACCGCTCAGCTTGGGATTCTCACGGACGTTACCGTGCAGGTCGGCGTGATAAATCTTTGTAAAGTCTTGAAGGAGGTTTTTCCTCATGCCATCAAAGGCGATTTGGTCCACGAAACTATTATTGGTCACAAAGCACACAATGCCGTCTCGCTCTTCCAGGCGGTCTACCGCCCACCGAAAGAACTTCACGTAGGCATCGGATAGCTTGTTTACGTTACTTGCGTTGGAATCTTTCGCGTATGTGTCCCTGATTTGCTTCTCGATAACCTTATATTTCCGGTTCTTGTTATTGTCGTTCTCGTTAATCTGCCCAACGTTATAGGGCGGGTTGCCGATGATGACCGTAATGGGGGCGGTCTTTTGTCGTTCCACCCGCGCGGTGTTCTCCTCGGTCATAAACGCAAATTGTTGCTCGCTGCCCTCTGCCAGTTCGAGTGTGTCCACAAAGCACAGGCCGTCGAACCGTTCATACGCGCCGGTGCGTTCGTAATAGGCGTGCTCGATATTAAGGGCGGCAATATAGTACGGCAGCAGCATGACTTCGTTGGCGAACAACTGCTCGGTGTACATGCGTTTGAGGTCGCGCCTGGGAATGCGACGCAGCAGGTTCACAATGAAGTTTCCGGTTCCCGTGCACGGGTCGAGAATGTTCACGCTTGTGTCGCTGAGGGTCTTACCGAACTCGTCTTGCAACACCTGCTCCACGCTCGCACACATGAAATCCACAATCTCTTGCGGCGTGTAGACAATGCCGAGCGTGTCGGCGGCCTTGACCGAGTAGCCCTGAAAGAAGCGCTCGTAGACGGCGTTCAGGAAGTGTTGTTTCTCGCTGAAATTCTCGATGGTTTTGGCGGCGGACTCGATAGCCAGATAAAAGGTGTCGAGGGATTTGAGAAATTCGTGCCGGTTAAAGGCTTTGCTGACCAGCGCGTCGATAACCGTTTCCACCTCACGCGCAATCACATTGCGGCGAATGAAATCCTGACTGTCGAAGATCGTCCGAATCAGCCGCTCGGTCAGAAGATGCTGTACCAGCATTTCATCAACTGCGGCCTCACTCAGGTTGGGATTCAGTGACTCCCGACACAAGGTAAAGAAGCTCGCAAACGCCTTCTGAAATACTGCGTTGGTGGCGTGGGCATCCTCAATGATCTGCACCAAGCCACGCGCCAAGTCGGGCACCCGCTGCTTGAAATCGTCCACCGCACTGCTGAAGTCTTCGTGGGCGGGTTCGGTGTAGGAGAAAAAGGCAATGAGCAGGTTGGTGAGTTGGACACGCTTGGTCAGGTCAACCTGCATGGCAACCTGCCCGTTCTGGTACAGATAGGCGCGTTGGGTGTCTTCAAAGATGATGTTGGTGAGCGGGTAGCCTTTGGCGATTTTCTTCTGGATTTCGGCCTCAAGATTGTCGTTGGTGTCCTTGGCCTCCCAGTATCCCCGATTCAGGAAGTACTCATCACGAAACGTTCCATCGGGCTGTATGGAACCGAGGACTAATTCTGGAATAAGCGTCCAACCGGTCCGCCGCCCGGTTTCGGCCAGCAGGTTCTGAAACGCGGACCGGAGCGCCCCCTCGTGCGTTACGCCCTGCTTCTCGTAGGCTTCGAGAGCGGCGTAGTAGGCGGTCAGGTTTTTTGGTTTGACAGCAGGAGCGGCAGACATGAGCATTTCTTCACACCGTACTCTTGTATGTATTCGTCCGGCAGCGCACAAGGGACGAGTCTCTGGGGTAGTGGTTCAGTTTGCATTTCTCCCTCACCCTAGTCCCCTTCGTCCAGGGGCTCACGACACGACAGTTTTACGGAAGCAAGGACCGGGTCCGTCCCATCCCCTCTTGGGAGGGGTGGCCGAAGGCCGGGGTGGGTTTCCCCGGGCCCACCGGCATTCCCGGGGAAACCCACCCCGGCGCTTCGCGCCACCCCTCCCGAGAGGGGATTTGCTGATTCCTTCCCCCCGGATTCCCGGTCTCTGTGAAACTGTCGTGTACTCAACCCTCCAGGGGAGAGGGGACCAAAAATTCCCTTCCTCCAGGACGTGTGAGGCACATTGTTTCGCGGGTCCTCGGAGGGGTGGTGCTCCAGGAGTGCGGGCTTCCAGCCCGCATGGCGGCCAAGATGGCCGCCCTCCCAGGGGGAGCAGGGGGCCCTGGGGCGAGGGAGGGGGGCGCTCCACCGGCAGAGGGCAGGGGCGATTTGAAACTGAATCACTACCCATTCGGACATCTTGTTGACTGCATAGTGAAGCCTTCATAGACTGCACTCAATGATGTCATTCTGGACATACTCACAGGAGGCTCAGGTGAAGACCATGACCATCCGTAACGTACCGGCGGAGTTGGCCTCAGCCCTTGATGCGGAAAGGCGACGCCGGGGGCTCTCCCTGAACCGGACCGTGCTGTCCTTGATGCAGGAGGCCCTCGGCATCTCGACGAGCGGCAGCCGCAGCAACGGGCTTCGCCACTTGGCCGGAGCCTGGAATGCGGAGGAATTCAGGCAATTCGAAGAAGCCGTGGCACCGTTTGGGGAGATCGATTTGTCGCCCCTATAAAAGCTGCACCGAGTGGAAAGCCACGGTCCGCCGGTCGGCCTCATCCATGGGGAAGTCCTCTCCGGTCCGGAACAGAATGGTATTGTCTCCGGGACGAATCCAGCCGTTCGGAAGAGGGATGGTGTACTCACGCCAGCCTCTATACAGGAGCAGGCGCTGGACGAGTTGCCCGTTCACGATGATGTCGAGCGGGAAACAGGTATATGCCTTTGATTTCACAAATGGTCGGGCAACAAGGTGGAGGGCAGCCCCCTCACTTTGCGGGACGGTCAGGGTAATACGGGCGTCGCCCTGCCGAGCCCAGGAGATTGGGCCAAGCGGCTCTTGGGTATGCCGGCCCCAATCTCCGCTGAAGTCTTCCTGTGGCGCTTTTTCCCCAAAAGCAAACACGGCAAGTGGATCAGTCTGGATAGACCGGACAGAGGGAAGAAGCACCCGTGTCTGCGGGAAAAAATAGAACATTTGATAGCAGAGCAGGGAGATGAGCCCCAGGGAGACGACATTACGGGCGGACTGCAAGAAGGCAGGCGGTCGCAACGCCACACTCAACAGCGCACCGGCAATGAGGAGGCTGCCAATGATATCGGTCGCCCAGTGATGTCCGAGATAGAGCCGCTGCCAGATGATCACGCCGGACAGACAGAGCGCGACCCCACTGCCCCATACCCTGAGCCAGACGGGAACATCTTTGCGAGCCAGGAAAAAAATCAAGGTGCCAGTGATGAGAACCGCACCGATTACATGCCCGCTGGGGAAACTATTACCAACGAGCCACGCTGGCAGCGCGCTGGGCCGGGCACGGTCCAGCCCGGTTTTCAATAATTCCGAGAGAAAAGCCCCACTCAAAACAATGAGTAAGGCGTGGGCGATATCCGTCCAACGCCGTTGCCGCCCAAGCACACAGACGCCCAGACCACCGAACACGATCAGATACCAGAGGGGAGAGTCTTTATACTGCATGCCAAGCTGGACGAGATGACACGACCGAGTCGACTGTAGCCATTGGTAGACGGCCGCATCCAGGGGAATGGTCGCCTCCATGCTCAGGAATTGGACAAGAATCAAGCCGCCCAGCAAAAGGGGCAGTCGCTGATTCGTTTTATTGTTCAAGAGTCCGTATGGCTTCCGCGCGCGCCCACTCCACATTGTGTCGATGACGATTGGCCATCTCCTTGAGAAAGGCTGCGATATCTGGAGGAGGTTGTAAATCGAGCGCTTGTTCAACCGTGCGAGCGACCCACGCCTGGCCTCGTGACAGGAGGTCAATCTGACCCTGGAGGTCCTCAATCCGGAGGACTTTTTGCGCGAAATCTCCGATTGCCGTAGACGGCCTTCCACCGTGCAGCCGGATGAGTCCCTCCAGGATAGACACGTCGCTGACTTCAACTTCGGTGAAGCTGGTAAATAAGGATTTGAGGCCCGACTCGGCGGTTGTCTGGCTTAACGTATCAAGGAGCGCATGCCCCGCACGTTCCGCTTCCAACAGTCGATTCAGGATACTTTCGAGCGCTGTTTCCATATGCTGTCGCCCCTCTCACTATAACAAAAAAGAGGAGAGGAGAAGGCACCCGGCCGTAAGGACGTATACCCGCCCCGGAAGACGCTGGCAGAACGGTAGCGGCGCATGATACGTTCTCTGTCCTGGTGGTGGTGATTTGCGAGGCAGGGTATACGGGACGACGAGAGAGGGAAAGCGTATGCAAAAACTGGTAGGGTTCACCCTCACTGCGGGCCTCCTTTTCATCATGGCGTGCGGTTCGACGAAGACTCCCACGCTCTCGGTGCCGTTTCTGAGTGCCAAGCCTGCGACCGACTCACCAGTTCGGGCCAAGCGCATGGAATTTGCGCGCTTTGAGCTGGATTGGGATGGGATGAAGCCGATCGGGAGTCGTCCCAAGCAGGAAGTGAGAGCAACATTATTGGCCAGCATCGAGAGCGACTGCCCCAATTATCAGGTGGTCAATGAGGGAGAAAATTCCGAGGAGAATACGGGCCAAGCGCAAGACGGCGTTCAGCAGAACGCCAAAATAGTCAGGAATTACTACTGGATTCGCTACCGTTGCGGAGAGTAAACGAGACACACGAACAAAACAACATAAGGAGGTGTGCTATGGCATCTATACTCGAAGAAAAGGACGCGATTCACGAGACGATCGCAAACTATTGCTATCATTTTGATGGTGGTGAGTTTAACCAGTGGGTCGATTTGTTCACTGAGGATGGCGTCTTTGACGGTGGAGAGGTCG
The DNA here is from genome assembly GCA_965203745.1 of uncultured Binatia bacterium (SeqCode). GTDB lineage: Bacteria > Desulfobacterota > Binatia > Bin18 > Bin18 > Bin18. The sequence goes on along the minus strand of CBDBDK010000004.1, from coordinate 1,314,116 downwards.
CCGGTGTGCATACGGGCAAAGAGGCACTGCGGGCTTTTGTTGATACCGTTCCCGGTCGGATGGCGATGAAAGACGGTGCGCCCATGCTCAAGCATTGTGTGATGAACGAAATCATCAAAGTCGATGGAGAGCAGGCGACCGCGAAGAGCTATATCGTCGTGGTCCGCTCCAAAGGCGAGAGTGCGTTAGTCAACGGTATTGCCGGTCGTTATGAGGACCGGCTTGTCAAACAAGGCGATCGCTGGCTTTTCGCACACCGCACGGTGCATTTCGACCTGATGGGCGACATGCAGTAAGCCAAAGCGTGTGAAGGGATCCAGGCGGGGTGCAGTTCAGCGGCCTCGCCTGGTACAATTTTCATGACCTCTGACCACTATCGGGAGAAAGGCTATGCGCGCTGTCTTCTTAATGATGAAAGTGGAACCGGGCACCCTGGCCGAGGTCGCGGATCGGGTGACCGATTTGGAAAGCTTCTCTGAGGCGTATTCCATCTCGGGAGCCTATGATCTGCTGGTCAAGTTATACGTCGATGACTTTGAGGACCTGTCACATTTGGTGACTGAGCAGATCCAGAAGATCCCGCACGTGCGGGAAACGTTCACCATCCTGACCTTTCACGCCTTTAAGTAGGGCCTGTCCTGAGCCTGGTCGAAGGGCGATGGATCAGATCACCGCGTCTTTGCGAAGCTGCCCGATCTCTGCCTCATCCACCCCCAGCTCTCTCAAAATTTCGTCCGTATGCTGACCTCTCTCCGCGGTCGGCGTGCGAATGCTGGCTGGGGTCCGACTCAGCGTTACCGGCAGACCAAGAATCTGGATGGGTCCAAGTACTGGGTGCTCAACCGCATGCGCGAGCCCAAGGTGCCGGACCTGTTCATTGTCAAAAACCTTATCAATAGACAGAATGGGACCGCACGGAATGCCCGCCGCGTTCAACGTATCAATCCATTCGTCCACGGTCCTGTCTTTGAGTTTCTCTTCAAGAATGGGGGTCAGCGCGTCCCGGTTTTTCGAGCGCCTGCCCGGAGAGGAAAACCGTTCGTCTTCGGCCAGGGCGGTATCACCCAGCACCTCACACAGCCGCTTCCACATATGGTTGGTGGTGGCAATATTGATGTGACCATCCTTGACCTTGAAAGTGCCGGTGGGAATCACGGTTGGATGATTATTGCCGGCCTGGGGCGGTACTTCTTTGCCCATGAGCCAGCGCGTGGCCTGAAAGTCAAGCATAGTAACCATGGCTTCCAGCAGTGAGGTATGGACCCACTGGCCTTCTCCTGACCGTTCGCGTTCGAGCAGGGCAACGAAAATACCCTGGGCGGCCAGCAGCCCGGCACTCAGGTCGGCTACTGGAATCCCGGCGCGGACCGGGCCGCCTCCAGGCTGCCCGGTAATGCTCATCAGCCCTCCCATTCCCTGGGCAACCTGGTCGTAGCCGGGGCGATCTTTGTAGGGCCCGGTCTGTCCAAAGCCCGATATGCTGGCGTATACGAGGCGCGGGTTCAGCGGCCGGAGCGATTCGTAGTCAATACCGAGACGGTTTTTGACATTCGGCCGATAATTTTCCACCAACACGTCTGATTTTTTGACGAGCTGTTCCAGAATCCGCTTGCCGCGCTCGTCCTTCAGGTTGAGCACCATGCAGCGTTTATTGCGGTGCAGGTTTTGGAAGTCGAAGCCGTGCCGACCCCATTCGCCATCGTCTTGGGGCTGCTCGATTTTTATCACCTGAGCGCCCATATCGGCCAACTGGCGCACACAGGTCGGTCCGGCACGGGCTCGGGTCAGGTCAATCACGCGGATGTGGGACAATGGCATGGAGAACCTCCTTTTGAGCGACGGTGAGTATACGCTGCTAGGCGGCTTTCTAGCATACTCTCTGCCTGCCCATCCAGCAGAAACTCCTTGATTCGTTCGTTTCCACTGGACAAAGTCTACTCAGGTATGCCATGTCCAAAGGAGAGAGCACACCACGAAAGAGAGGATATTATGCCACTGCGTAAACCGACCAAAGACGACTTCCACCGTTTGGCTCAGGCCAACCACTTCGAGTTGAGTGCGGAAGAGGCCGAGGCGTATGAGGCCATGCTGCCGGATATGTTTGCCGCCCTGGACGCACTCGACCAAGCGCCCGCGAACCTGCCGGATATTCGCTATCGCGAGCGCGAGCCCGGTAGCCGTCCGAGCCGTGCGGACGACCCGCTCAACGCCATAGTCCGGCGCTGTTCCATCAAGGGCGCACCTTCGGGCAAGCTGGCCGGGAAGCGCCTCGGCATTAAGGACAACGTGAGTATTGCCGGTATTCCCATGACGTGTGCCTCCCTGGTGCTGAGCGGCTATGTGCCGGACATTGATGCCACTATTATCACCCGCATCCTTGATGCCGGCGGCGAGATTACCGCCATCCTGAATATGGACAATTTTGCCTTCTCGGGTGGTGGTCATACCAGCGCCTATGGCCCGACCCGTAATCAGCATAACCCCGACCATATGGCCGGCGGTTCGTCGGGCGGTTCAGGGGCCGCCCTGTCGTATGCTGACATTGACCTGACTATCGGCGGGGACCAGGGTGGCTCCATTCGCATTCCGGCCTCGTGGTGCGGTGTCGTAGGGCTCAAGCCGACCCATAGCCTCGTTCCATACACGGGTATCGTCGGGATCGATAACACCTTTGACCACACCGGTCCGATGGCGGAAACCGTGGCAGACACCGCCCTGCTGCTTGAAGTCATTGCGGGGAAAGATCCGCTCGACCCACGCCAATCCGAGGTTCCGGTGCAACCCTACACACAAGTCCTGGGGCAGAGCATCCAGGGTCTTCGCTTGGGGGTCGTCAAAGAGGGATTCGGAACACCCGTGTCACAGCCGGATGTTGACACAAAGGTCCACGCAGCCGTCAACGCCTTGCAAGACCTTGGGGCGCAGGCGGAAGAAGTCTCTATTCCGGCCCATCTTGAAGCCGGTGGGATTACCTGGGCCTTAATTGCTGAAGGGATGACGGCTTTGGTGTATGGCAACGGTGTCGGCTACCACTGGAAGGGGTTATACAATGAAAGCCTGATGAATACCTTGGGCAAATCGCTCAAGGCCCAGGCTCAGGACCTGCCCCACCAAGCCAAGTTTGTGACCCTGGTCGGCAGTTATCTGAACCAAGCCTATTATGGCCGTTTATACGCCAAGGCCCAAAACCAACGACGCGCCCTCCAGGCCGCCTATGATCAGGTCCTCGAACGCTTCGACATCCTGGTGATGCCAACAACGCCGATGACGGCCCATCGCTATGTTCCCAATATGGGGCCGCTCGACTCGCTACAATTCGGCTGGAATATGCTCGGCAACACGGCACCGTTTGATATGACCGGTCATCCCTCACTCACCGTTCCCTGCGGGAAGGTTGACGGTCTGCCGGTCGGCCTCATGCTGACCGGACGCCATTTTGATGACGCCACCCTCTTACGTGTCGGTCATGCCTTTGAAAAGCAGATGCCCTGGCAGGAGCGGTAAATCGCTGTGATGAGTCAGAAAGCGAGGTAGCTGGAATACTACCTCGCTTTCTCCCCTGGCCTGTTCGTCATTCTGCTTTTCGCGCGGACACCACAAACTGCGGCAAGCAAAAACAGTATTCTTCATTCTTCAGCCGTAGACGAACGTCTTCTCGCCAAGCGTCTGCCTCAGCCTGGGTCACTTCGCCCGAGTCGCAGGCGTACTGGTACCAGTTATTCTCCAGCATACGCATGGCGTGTCCTTTGACATCTGGACTGGCGAATATCTTTACCCTGATGTCTTGGAGCTTTGCGAGCGTACACAGCCGGCGCAGCTTGCGCCCGATGCGTGGCTCGCGCATGGCTGTGGTTGTAATCGCTGCGAGCACGCGGTCGTGTAATGCCTCGTCACTCACATCCAGGGCGAGCATCTTCCAGTCACTATCGATGAGCACGATGATTCCACCCGGCCGGGTGACGCGCGCAATGTCTTGGACGGTCTGCTGGGCAGAGTCTACGTATTCGAGGACGTTTTTACACAGGACCCGATCAAACATCCCGGAATCAAAGGGCAGAGGAGGAAAATCGGCTTGCTGAAAACTTACCTGCGGCTAGGCTGGCCTCCAGAGCTTTCACACCGGCCCGGGCGACAAACTCCGCGTTAATATCAACCCCAACGACTCTTCCTGTGGGACCGACCCGTCGTCCCAGTTCCAGGGTGGTCGAGCCAGGACCGGAGCCGACATCCAGAACAGACAGGCCGGGCTGGAGCTCAAGCGGGGCCAGCAGCGGCTCCATGCGCGACTCGTAGCGCAATAAAGACTCATAGACCGACAGGCGCGCCGCATCGATCTCAATCCAGTGCTGTTTATAATACGGAGTCGTCATACGCTTTACCTTCTGGCTACCTTCCGGACGATTTCTTGTGGATGGTGCGGTACGCCAAGGATCTGCCGCGCTTCCTGCGGCGTGGCTGGTTCGCGTCCATGTGCCCGGGCGACTTCGGTCACCCACGAAACGTAATCAGCGTTGCTGCTCGCTACGGAGCCATCAATACGGGTGGCCCGATCCTCGAAACCCACCCGGACATGTGCACCGGTGGTAATCGCCAGGCTGGCAATGGTGAAGACGCTGTCCTCTATGCCGTGGGCAATCCAGGTGGCATGCGGAAAGGCCTCTTTGACGCAGTCCGTTATATAGGCATAGCTGCGCGGCGTGCCCGGCATGATCTGAAAGCCGGCACCAAATCGTCCTGAGAACTCAACCAGGAGGTAGTGCGGAGTGGGCAGCAGGCCGTCTTCTACAAGCAGGACGACATTGGACAAAAAACCCGTATCGAGGACGGTCGGCTCAGGTACTATGCCGCGTTCGCGACACACAAGAATGGTCTGGCGAATATCCTCATAGGAGTTCGGAAGCGCCATCGTTTGTCGGGTGCCATTTACCAGCGGCGTATTGATAGCGATACTCCCGGTGTTGAGGGAGATCATATCAACCGGGTCAGGCGTTTCACGCAGATAGCGTAACACCTGATCAATCGACGCATCTGGCATGCGCGCGGTGGTGTGATTGATAATAAGATCGGTCTGTTCCCGAATCAGGCGGTCGGCTTCCGCATACCACTCAGGGTCATAGCTGATACCACCATCATTTGTGCGGGCATGGATATGAACGATGGACGCGCCCGCCTCCGCGCTGCGCTTGGCCTCGGCCGCAACTTCTTGTGGCGTCCACGGGACGTTCTGGTTTTGCTCGCGACCACGCACGCCATTCAGACAGGCTTTGATAACTATCTTGTCCATCTATAGAACTCCTTCCTCTTTTTCACCGTCCAAGTCTGGCACGCTTTTCAGGACGAAGGGCTGACCAACAATGCCGGAGGAGACAATGAACTTGAACGCTTCTTCGACGGTATAATCGACTTCAACCACCTCCTCCGGCGGCACCATGACCAGAAACCCTGAGGTTGGGTTTGGTGTAGTGGGAATAAAGACGGAGAGGAGCTGCGGGGCAGAGGAGAGTCCCAGCGTGTCGTCCCGTTCCGTGGCAACCAACCCCATCACCCACATCCCCAGGCGCGGATATTGGAGGAGAACGACGCGCTGAAAGCTGCCGGACGGTCCCTGAAAGGTTTCCACCATTTGTTTGACTGCGCTATAGATGCTGCTCACAAGGGGCAGGCGCAGGATCAAGGTATTCACCGCGTCCAAAATCTGTCGTCCAATAAAATTCGTGCCCACCAGACCCAAGAGAAAGATAATAGCCAGGGCCAGGACAATATTGGCCACCGGCGTAATCGGCTCCAGCCACCAAAAGCTTTCAATCCGCTGGAGCGGACCAAACAGGGTCCGCATGATGGGCGCACCGGCTCCGCTGAGGAGGTCAAACAAAAAGGCGACCAATAAATACGTCGCCACCAGAGGAATAAGAATCAACAGTCCGGTCAGGAAGGTGTTGCGGACAAAACGCGATGTGGCTCGTTTCCGCCTTACAGCGGCTCCTCCATCCATAGGCAATCCTCTTTCGTCCAAATGGTAGAGTAAGAGTCCAGGGCTTCGCAAGAAAGGGGGGCGTGTTCACGCCTTTCGTTTGTGGATGAACGCACTGACAGCAACAAGGCTCCAGGTTCCTTCCAGCACAACAAAAGGCAGGAAGTCGATCAGATACGAGGCATAGCAGGCGATCCCGGCCCCAATGGCGTTGAGCGCTTGATAGGCCCTGGAATCACTCTTCATCCAGCCAAAGAGATTCAGGAAAAACGCTCCCAGCAATAGGCCAACCCCGACGGCGCCGATCCATTCTGCGCTATCAGCGATATCAGCGAAAGAGGTGTGTGTGGGCATACGTACCAAGCTCCTTACCTCGTGAGTCAAGACGTGCCGATGTACACACAAGCACCGCTCGATATCAAGGGCTGGTGTGTCTGGCGATTATTCATACAGCGTGAATTTTAATGGATGGGAAACGTCTATTGAAAGTAAGAAGAGGAAAGAAAATGAGAAGCCAACGGGTACAAAGGATAGGAAGGCAATCAGGGAGGACCAATATTCATACAAGGGATAGAGGGGCAATCAGGGAGGATCGATACATGAAAACAGCGTCTACTGACTCACGCGAAGTCACTTCCACTTCTTCTTACGAGACACCAGACCTCGAAACAAAAGCGGGGCGTTTTCTTTTTGAGCGGGGGAGACTGGCAGAACGAGAAGCCCTCATCCCGGCAGCCGTTTTACCCGAACAGTTCCACAGTTCACCACGTCAGTACTCCTACGTCCGCGGAGAAGTTGCGCTCATGCAAGCCGTTCTGGAGGACGCGATTGAGTGCTTTCAGAAACAGTTTGGGACACCCCGTTTTCGTGATTATCGTATCGCAAAGGAAGCGGAGCAGTGGTTTTTTACGGACGACTATCAATGGCCGTTCTCATTTGTGAACATCTGCTCCGTACTCGGGATTGATCCCGAGTACATCCGGCGTGGCCTCAACAAGCAGAAAGCCGAGCGACCGGTTGAAATTCCACGACGTGCGTTACATCACCCCATTATCGTCCGGCCACAACTCAAAGAAGCAGCGTAACAAGACCCTTCTTCATAAAATGAAAAAAGAGACAGTCCGATGTGGACTGCCTCTTTTTTCTTGCGGTTGCTCGGTAAGCGCAGTCTACGCCGCTTGTTGCTCTTTGTGTTTGAGCAGCTTGCCGATAATCTGGTCAATGACCTGATCCGCCAAAGCTCTGACTTCGGCCTCGGTCTTAGGCTGAATCGGATGCGTAACCAAAATAGGCTGATACTGAGCCATCCCCAGCGCGGAGCACTGGGCGTTGGCCGCGCCGATGAATTCCGTAGTGGTCACGTTTGCCGTTGGGATACCGTTTTCTTCAAAGTGGATGACATCGTGCGAACTGCACGATATGCAGGCCCCTCAATCGCTGAGGGCTTCAATGACGGCATCACACTTTTCGCGCAACTCCACCCGAATAGGCTCGGGTGCCGGGCGTGTGACCGTGGGCTTCATGCGCCGTAACACCTCTTTGACGCCATACTGCTCGCGGAGCACCTCCTCGACACGATCGAGGAAAAAGGAGCCCTTTGCTTTGCTGATATCGAGCAAGCCGATGGTTGTCCCGGCCAGCGAGTCGAGCCGAGGCGCAAAGTCTTTTTGCGAACGTTCGACGGTATCGGTCGGATCGAGTAACATCTCGCCCATAGCGTACCTCCTCTTTACTTTTTTATCTCCTTGGTTGTAATCCGGCTGCCGGCGTCAAACCCAGCCCAGCCTTGGATCGCGGCGGAAAATCGCCCGGCCGTGCCGCCAGCTACGATAATAACAATGTTCTCCGCTTTAGGGAACTTCGGAAAGAGCGTGTCGTCGGTTGGGGGTTCGCGGTCTTTCTTCGGTGTGCGCAGCATGCTGACCCCAACGCCCTCACCGCCGTTGACACCCGGACGGAGCTCGCGCAAAGGCCGCCGAATCTTTTCGTACAGAAATTGGCGCAGGTCGTTCTTGGACCAGCCGTCTTGGCCAAACGTTTTGGCGTGTTCGGGACCCACCACTAGTACGGAATCGGAGAACAGCGGGTAGTTTTTATGATTCCACAGCGCAGCCATGGTCCAGCCGAGTGACAGGGCCAATTGTTCCGCGCTGCGGCTGGCGTGGTCGTTGATCTGCATGGGGGAGTGACCGCCAAAGAGGGTAATCGTGCTCTGGTCGGCGCTATAGCCTTTTTCCACGTGGAGGGGCTCCCACGGGCTGTCTTCTTCATTCTCTCCCACGCAAAATGTGTACTGCGCCGGATGACCCATGGTCGCCTTGGTGATCTCGTGCGGCTTGGCCCCGCCGATGTTGATGATGATCAGCCGCAGCGCCCGGCCTATGGTGGCATTGGCCCGAAAGCCGTGGCCAAGAGCGTTATGACCACAGTTGACACCGATCTCATGACGAATGGGTCCGTTGATAATAGCCATGGGCGTAGCCGAGAAGGTCGTGACATTGATGCCGTGGATGCAGAACTGCTCTTCGCACATGGCCTCAACCCCGGCCAACACGACCGGGAAATACGAGGGATGACAGCCGGCCATGACCGCATTAATCGCAATCTTCTCAACGCTGGCCCGGCCGTAGTTGGGTCCGATTTCACCAATGATTTCCTGGGGATCACGGTTCGTTGCCGCCAGCATGCGCGTGACGCGGTCTTCGGTCGGGGGGACGACCGGCAGGCCATCGGTGACCCCACGCTCGTAGAGCAACTCAACCGGGTCATCCTGGGCCTGGATACGTTGGGAGTGTAAATCAGCCGCTTCTGGCATAACAATTCTCCAGACTATTTTATGGCCTGCGGATTGATCGGCGAACCGACGGCACCGGTGATCGGCAGGGGCGGAGCCACAAACATACACTCGTAGACGCCGTCGTTGGCGCAATCATCGGCCAGCCCTTCAAGATCAAAGATTTCACCCACCAGCACGCCGGCATGGACAATCAAGATCATATGCAGGGGTTGAAAGATTTCCGATGTTTCATTGGGAATCACCTCGGTTCCCCAGGTGTCCGTGGCATAGCCGGCAATTTCTTTTTCACAAATCCAGGTGGCGCAATCCACGCCGAGCCCTGGGGCTGAGCCACCACTGTATTCACCCCAGCTGCCCTCGGCTCGAACCTGGCCGATCTGGCCGGTCCGAATCAGGACAATATCACCGGTTCCCACACTGACCTTGCCCATCTCCGCGGCTCCGTCGAGGTCCGCGGGATAAATGGCCTCGCCTGGGTCGAGCCACTGCTTTCCTTTGTAGCGCGGAATATCGAGCAGCACGCCGCGCGTGGCGATTTTATCTTTCGCGTTTTCCATGCCGTTTTTCTTGGCGCCGGTGCTGTTGATTTCACTGGCTTCATAGCCGTTATACATTTTGCCCTGGTACAGGATATGGGCCAGCGCGTCCCACTGTGTGGCGCACTGGAGCGGCATGGTCACGGCGTCGTCCGTGTATTGAAGATTGGGGATATGGTCCTGCGCGCCGACGCTGATATCTCCGCCATCCTGGAGCATGAAGTGGATCGGGTTGAAGCGTCCGAACGAGCCGGTCTGAGGGCCCTTGTCATCAAACGGGATGGCCAGGGAGATCACCTTGCCCTGCTTGACCAACCGGGAAGCATCGATGAGTTTTTGCGGGGTAATATAATTGAGGGTGCCAACCTGATCGTCAGGTCCCCACTTGCCCCAGTTCTTGTATTTCTCGGCCAGCGCCTTGACATCATCCATCGAGAATTGCTTCGCCATAGTCGTTCTCCTTCCGGCTTTTGTCTTTCACATCCCCGGCCTGTCCGTCAACAGTAGAGACAATTCATCTTGGGTAGTGTCCTAATTTGACGGGGCACTGCGCTAATTTCAGACCCAACTACCTAATTTGAATCCGTTGACATCTCCACCCGCCTTGTGCACAGTCCTGTTTGTTAACTCCAACGCTACCCGCTGCGTCGGGTCGCCTGCTGAATAGAAGAGTCGCACCCAGGCTCAGGAGTAGCTACCTGAGTTGCGGTGAATAGGTAGGACTCACCTCGTGTAGCGTTGTGGAGTTAACACGGCCCGGCAACTCTCATCCGCCGGGTCTGTGTCCGTGTCAGGAGGTGGTTATGCATCGGGTTCTTGTGAGGATTCTCTACATCGGCTTGCTGTGCGGGATGTCAGTCATGGGGGCACCCGCGGCGTCAGCTATCACGCAGTTTCTTGATGTCCCGGGCGATGGTTACCACTATTCGGGTCTGGGCACCGTGCATGGCTGGATATGTGCGCCGCACGGGGAACTGACGGTACGATTTGATGGCGGGGAGGCGTTCCCGATCCCGTATGGGATGAAGCGGAAGGATGTGGTCGCGGCGGGCTTGTGTGAGCGTGAGCGCGTCGGGTTTGTCTTGGCCTGGAACTGGAGCGACCTGGAGGATGGGGAGCATACCGCCATCGTCTATGATGCCGGGGTGCCAATATTTGAGCGGACGTTTACAGTCTCCACGTTTGGCGTCTCGTTCCTGCGTGGGGCGGCCGGCAGTTGTCTCGTGGACCACTTCCCTAATCCTGGGGAGATTGCGCGGTTCACGTGGAATGAAGGGACACAACGGCTCGAACTGGACGAGATCGTTGGCGAGGCCCCCGAGTAAGCCTTCCCTCGGGGCCGGGGTCGCTCGCCAAGGCTGTGGTTTTTCCCAGGCGGGCCCGGTGCCGGACCCGCTTCCCGCCGTGGCATGGCAGCCGCCTAAACTACGGGTGATTCAAGGGGAAAGGGGTCGAACTGCCTAATTAGGATACTACCTCAGCTTGACGGCTTTTGATGCGCTCAGTACCTTCATTTTTCGATCCAAAGGAGCATCTAATGAGCAGCGGTGACCAAACAACAGTGGAAGTGACTCTGCGGCTGTCAAAAGACAGGTATGAGCAGATCCAACAAGCCGCGCGTGTGGAGCACCGTCCGGTCGAAGACCTCCTGGACAGCTTAATCGTCGAAGGGCTGGATAGCCATGCAAGCACCCGGGAAATACTGGAACAGGTTTCCCAAGGCTACCGTGCTCGCTTGGCACGAGAGAGAAAACTGTCTCAGTCTGCCGACGCTGTGAGACAAGAACTCAGCGACCTTCGGGAGCAGACGGCTCGTGACCTCTTAGCCGGGGTGACGGAGGATAACCTGCACGGGGAAATCGACACCGGAACCGCGTTGGGAAAGGAAACATGGTAAGATCGGCCAAGTCCGTCCCAAAACGCGGCGATACCCAATGGATAAAGAGGAATATATCACACGAGCGGATCTACGACTTCGAGGAAATCGAATTTCCGAAAGTCTCGGTCATAGGTATGGCTTATTGGTCCAAAGCACGCTGCACGGCTTCTTTATCGGCGAGGTCGATTCGGGCGCGCATCGGTTTTGTGATCCACACGGGCTGAGGGGTGTCTGTGCTGACCTCCGCACGAGCGTTTAAGGCTTGCGCCAACAGGTCGGAGACGAGTCGGCCCAGCGATTTGCCCTCTCGCGCTTTGAGCCGTTTCAGATCGTGAAGGATGGGGTCGTCAATATCCAAGGTCGTTCTCATAGCGTGATGATCGTATAGAGCGCATCAGATGTCAATCATATGATGTCTTGGTGCGTGGCAAGGTACGCACCGCTCTCTTCGGGCAGTCTCTCAAGGCTGGCCGTCATTTCCTGAGGCGGGCAACAGGCTGTCAATTCCGACCGAGGCAGTCACCGGGCTTGAGGTCGTGACCAGCGAGGAAGGCGGCTATGGGCATCGCTTTTTTGCCTTCAAGTTGCACGCGGTCGAGGCTGAGGCTGCCCTGGCCGGTGGCGACGCTGAGCGCGTTGTCTTGCCGGTTGATGATGGTACCGGGAGCGGCGGAAGCATCGACCGTGCTCAGGCGTGCGGCCAGGACTTTCAGCCGCTTGTTTCCCAACCAGGTGTAGGAGGACGGCCAGGGATGAAAGGCGCGGATGCGGCGCTCAATGCTGACCGCGCTACGGGTCCAATCGATCTCCCCGTCTTCTTTTTTCAGTAACGGAGCGTAGGTAACAGCAGCGTTGTCCTGGGACGTTGCGACGAGTTTCCCCTGTTTGAATAACGCCATCGCTTCCATCAGCGCCTGCGCGCCAAGCGCAGCAAGGGTATCGTGGAGGCTGCCGCCCGTTTCATCCGGTTTCAGGGCGACTGACTTCTGAAGCAGAATATCTCCGGCGTCCAACTCCTCGCTCACCTGCATAATGGTGACGCCCGAGTGCGTTTCGCCTTGGGCAATGGCCCACTGCATGGGCGCGGCACCACGATATTTGGGTAAGAGTGAGGCATGAATGTTGATGCAGCCAAAGGCCGGCAGGTCCAGAATTGTCTTGGGAAGAATCTTTCCGTAGGCGGCAACAACAATGAGGTCGGGCCGCCAGCCCTGGAGATGCTCCAGGGCCTCGGGGGTGCGGATCTTTTGCGGCTGAAAAACTGGCACAGCGTGGGCGTGGGCGCAGTCCTTGACGGGCGGCGCGTGCATGTCCAGCCGTCTTCCGGCAGGTTTGTCCGGCTGACACACTACCCCGACCACGGTGTCCTCGCTCTCAAGCAGGGCCTGGAGCGCCGGCACGGCAAACTCCGGCGTCCCCATGAAGACCAGCCGTAACGGCCGGACCGGGAGGGGCAGAGAGAGCGATATGGACATCGTTGGGCGAGTTCCTCGCTGGCGGGAGGGATTAGGAATAAGGGGTTGGGGTGAAGGGAAACTCAGATTCCGGTAGACTCCGGCGTTTTACTCCGTTCGAGCGGACGACCTTCGCGGATCAATTTTTTGACCCGTCGGGAGTAGAGTTCGCGCTTGAGCCGACTGATCCGATCGATAAAGAGCTTGCCCGAGAGGTGGTCGAGTTCGTGCTGGAGACAGACGGCCAGAAGGTCTTCGGCCTGCACGGTGATTTCCTGTTGATCCAGGGTCCAGGCCTTCACTTCGATCCTGGCGGCCCGTTTGACCTCGGCCGTGTAGTCAACCACACTCAGGCAGCCTTCTTCCCAGACGATTGACCCTTCGCGGGCCGTAATTCTAGGGTTCACCAGCTTGAGCAGCTCTTTGCCTTTTTCTTCACGATTAATATCAAGGACCACAATGCGGTCTTGCGAGCCGACCTGGGTCGCCGCCAGTCCGATACCTGGAGCGGCATACATGGTTTGGACCATATCCTCGACCAGCGTCGCCAGGCTGCCGTCCATATTTTTGACTTCGCTGGCCGCTTTTTTGAGGCGGGGGTCCGGGAAGGTTAAAATCTCGCGAATCATGGCTGTTCTCTCAATAGGATTCATCCTCTCTCTCATCGAATAAGGTTAGAATGAACCCTATTCATACCACGCTATACGGATCGACATCAATGATTGTCCGCACGGTGCGGGGGGGCTTGGCCTGGATAAAGGCGTCGTATGCTTTGCCAATGAGGGCGTGTAACAGCGGACGGTCGGGACCCTTAACCAGCAATTGCCAGCGTTCCCGTCCCTTGATGCGTTCAATAGGGGCAGGCGCGGGACCCAGTATCTGGAGACCTGCGGCCCTGGCAGACGCAAATTCCTCGGCCTGTCGAGTCTGTTCAACCATCTGTAGAAAGAGGGAAGCCGTCGCCTCGACCTGTTGTCCGTCTCGGCCCTCGAAGCGCATATTAATCAGACGGGTGAAAGGGGGATAGCCAAGCTGTTTACGGTAACGCTGCTCTTGAGCGGCAAAGCGAGTGAAGTCATGCCGGGCGGCGCATTGGATGCTGTAGTGCCGCGGGGCATACGTCTGAATAATCACGGTTCCAAGGTCTTGCCCACGTCCGGCCCGACCCGCCACTTGGGTGAGTAATTGAAAAGTCCGTTCCGCGGCCCGGAAGTCCGGCCGGTTGAGCGTCACATCGGCCAGAATCACACCAACGAGCGTCACGCCTGGGACATCGTGCCCCTTGGCGACCATTTGCGTCCCGATTAACACGTCGAACTCGTGCGTACGCCACGCCCGCAGCACGCGATCAAGCGCTCCGCGGCGCTTCACGGTGTCGCGGTCCAGCCGGGCAATACGGACCTCGGGTAGCAGATGTTTCAAGGCATCCTCGACCTGCTCTGTCCCGATTCCACCCCCGTCGAGCGCGGGTTCTTTGCAACTCGGGCAGATCTCTATGCTGCGCCGAGTAAAGCCACAGTAATGACAGCACAGTATCTTTCGCTGGAGATGAAACGTCAGGCTGACGCTACAGTGTGGGCACGAGAGCGTCTCGCCACACAGGCGGCATTGTAGGTAATTCGCATACCCGCGCCGATTCAGAAACAAGACGCTTTGCTTGCCGGCTTGATAGTTCGTCCGCAGCGCGTGTTGCAGGCGGGTGGAAAAAATAGGGGCGGTTTTTCCTGAGCGGGCCTCCCGGCGGAGATCGATGATCTCGACCTTGGGTAATGGACGCGCAGCCACACGCGTTGGCAGAGTCAGGGCCGTGTAATGCTGCGTTTGACTGTGGGTGTAACTTTCCAGGGATGGAGTCGCGGATCCTAAAATTACGGGACAGGAGGACATTTTACCCCGTACAACAGCGACATCTCTCGCATTATAGCGTATGCCATCTTCCTGCTTGTAAGCCGTTTCATGTTCCTCATCTACGATAATCAGGCCAAGATTCGCCAATGGAGCAAAAACAGCCGAGCGTGCACCAACAACAACGGATATTTCTCGACGGGCAATCCGCTTCCACTCGTTCCAGCGTTCTTTATCGGTCATTGCGCTATGGAGGACGGCGACACCTTCACCAAAACGCTGTCGAACCTGAGCGACGAGTTGTTGGGTCAGGGCGATTTCCGGAACGAGAAAGAGCGCGCTTTTGTTTTGACTCACAGCATGGCGAGCTGCCCTGAGATAGACCTCGGTTTTTCCGCTTCCGGTGACACCGTGTAGCAGAAAAACGCGGAATTCTCCCTTTTTCAGGGCATTTTCCACCTCGCTTTGCGCGTTCTGTTGGGCGGATGTCAAAGAGAGCGTGTCCCATTGGACCTGCTCGCCGTCGTCCCCGGAATCAGCAACACTCTCTTCAGTGTAAGCACCTCCCTCGGCTATCGACTCAGAGGATTCAGTGATAGACCGGGGCCGGGGGAAAGACTCCACCAGACGAATCAGGTTCAGCGATTCAAGGTGTTGAAGCGTGTCTCTCGTGGCCAACTGAGGGAAACGGCGTTGCAAGGTCTTAAGGCTCGCTCTTTTCTTTTCTGTGACGTATGCCAGCAGTTCTTTCTCATCCTCTTTCAAACGGCCGACAAGAAGCTGCCTCCTCCGGTCGTCTTCCTCCGTGACCGCCGTTTTTCTGCGCCCTGTCTTTTTTGGCAATGTGACGGACACGGTGCTTTGATGACGTACTGTCCGAGGAAGAATGGTCTGCAACGCAGCTCCGGGCGCAGAAAAATAATAGTGCGCCATCCATTCCCAAATATTTTTTATGCCTTGAGTAAAAATAGGGACTTCATCTATAATATCGAGAATATCCTTTACCTTTTGAGAGGGGATGTCACCAGGACGAGAGGATCGGCCAACGATAATTCCTGTTATTTTTCGGTCACTTACAGGAACAACGACGCGAACTCCCTCTTGGACCCTCGAAAGGAGAGTGTCCGGAACGCGATAAATCAATTCATTCCTTCGACTAATGGGGAGCGGAAGGGCGATAGAAACGAAGCGAGAATTCGTGGAACATTGCGCGTTAAACATTTGACAAATTAGTTCTTGTATTGCATAGTAAGTGCTGGAAATACTTAGATTAAGGTGTTATGGGATCATTAAGCGAAACTCTTGAACGCCTTGCCGGTCCCCTGACTGCGCTTATTCCATTTGAATTGGATAAAGGCTACCCCAGCCTCGACATCGGTTCAAGCTCAATGAAGATGGCCGAAGTTCGTAGGCAGAGGTCGTGTCTCAAGATCACGAACGCGGTGTCCTAATTAAGGGTGAGGATGCGAAGCTTTTTGGACCGACACACCATAAAAATAGCGGTCCCGTTATGGGTCTGCCTGACTGCGGGGGCCTGCACTCATCAGTCACGGAGTTTGAAGGGGGGGCCTTCATCCCATCTTCCTCCCGAACCGGTGATTCGGGATGCGGGGCAACGGACTGTCATGTTTCGTCGCGGACGTCTTCCCGATCCACTCCAGATTCACGAGATCCGAGTGATTCGGGATGCGGGGCAACGGACTGTCATGTTTCGCTTCTCTCGTCCCCCGGAAAACCTGCATTGCTTTCCCCTCAGCGCGCCGAGCCGTCTTGTCATTGATATCACCGGCTCAATTGAGGATCTGCCTCAGGTCGCAGCATATAAACCGGACGATCCCCAGATTGCGGCCGTCCGAGTGGGCAGTTCGGCAGGCCGTATGCGTCTCGTGGTCGAGTTGGCGCTGGATGAGACTCCACCGGTTTCCGTTGACACCAATACGGCGATTCTGACTGCCCGGATCGGTCGGAAAACCAAAACGACCGGTGCGAAGCACACAGATGCCCAGATTATTTTCATTGCCGAGAACGCAGGCCTGACGCAGTTAGCCCAGACTCCTTCATCTCGGATGGATGGACCCTCTTCTTCCCTGACGCGGCTCCTTTTGAGGCATCTCTTTGAGAAGAGGAGTGAGTGCGGTCTGAAACAGAAAATCGTTGAGAACTGATCTGTGGAGGGTGTGGTTGATGTGAGTGGTGGGAGAACCGAAAAACCTAGAAGCCTGAGAACCCGGCGGTGGCAGAGTGGCAGACGTATTGAGAGAGTTCTCAGACTTGTGGGCTTCTCATCCATGAGAATGAAGCTGTGGAGGATGTGGTTGATGTGAGTGATGGGGAAATCGAAAAACCTAGAAGCCTGAGAATCCAGCGGTAGCGGAGTGGCAGACGTGTTGGGAGAGTTCTCAGACTTGTAGGCTTCTCGCCCATCGAATATCTGAACAAGGAGAGTCTGTGTTGGAAGTGGTAGGGACACTCGGAGGCTTGGACGCCAAGTATGGATATACTGAGGGTGTAGTGCGGTGCTGTCGAGGTTGGCCTCGAGCCTTCGAGCGTCTCTATCAGTGGGGGTACGAGGTGGATGTGGTGGTGGAAATGGAGAGACGAATATAGGGGCGGATGCATACCCCATCCGCCCCTATACAAAAAACCTAGTAAAATTGGAGGGATAGAGGACAGCCCCAAGCTTTCATCAAGAAAATTTTTTACGCCCTGGCCCGCCATAGACAACATACGGGGCACCGTTTTGGGTGGGGTGGTGGTGAAGGCGGCAATCCTTATTGCCGCCAGGGCCAGGGAGTTTTGCTGAGTGGGGCAACGCCCTGAATAGGCTGCTTGGGTTGGCGCTCTTCAGGTCGCTGTCGGTGAAAGAGGTTGTGGTGGGCTCTTATTGGTATGAAAAGAGCGGTTGGCCACGGCAAAGCTCCCTGGCTAGCACACAAGTTGCACGCTCGAACTTATGAGACATTGTAATGTCCTCCTGGCGTGGACGCAACATTATTTTTGTTGGCTTTATGGGAACAGGAAAAAGCCTGGTCGCCAGACGGCTGGCAGAACGACTCGGCCGCAGGTTTGTTGACACGGATACTTGTATTGAGCATGAAGCAGATATGTCGATTGCTCAGATCTTCGCCACTGAGGGGGAAGCAGCCTTTCGTCAACGAGAGCGGCACGCCATAGCCCGCGCCTGTCAGGAAAAAGAGATGGTGATCGCCACGGGTGGCGGAGCCATTGTGGATGGAGAAAACGCAAGAACCATGAAAGCGAGCGGTCCGGTCATTTGTCTGACCGCTCGTCCCGAAGTCATCCTCCAACGTGTCCAGGGTGATACCACTCGTCCGCTGCTACAGGGACCCGATCCGCTCGAAAAGATCCAACAACTCCTGGCAGACAGAGCAGAAGCCTACGCCCGCGCTGATATTACTATTGATACGTCGAGCTTAGGCCCGGATGCGGTTGTAGAGGCGACACTGACAGCCTTGACCCAAGCGGACTCGACTGTGTAGAAAAGCCGCTATGGATACGCTCACGCTGAACCTCGGGGCGCGATCCTACCCTATCCACATTGGGTCAGACATCCTCAACACATTAGGTCAGCTCCTCAAACAGCGAAATTTCCTCACTGGCCGAGTCGGGGTGATAACGGATTCCCATGTTGGCAAACACTACCGGAATCCGGTGACCAATATTCTCACCACTGAGGGATTCGAGCCGGTGGTGATAGAGATTCCCGCGGGTGAAGAACATAAAAACTTGGCCTGGCTGACCTTTCTCTATGACAAGCTCGTTGAGGGGCGTATTGAGCGCAATTCGCCTTTAATCGCCCTAGGGGGAGGGGTCATCGGAGACCTCACGGGCTTTGCCGCGGCAACCTTCCGGCGTGGAGTTCCATTTATCCAAATCCCTACCACCCTCCTTGCCCAGGTTGATGCGAGTGTCGGCGGTAAGACAGCCATCAACCATCCGGCAGGGAAGAATCTGATCGGCGCGTTCTACCAGCCGCGTATGGTCTTGATTGATGTCGCAGTCCTCAAAACGCTCCCAAAGCGTGAGTTTGTGTCAGGGATAGCAGAAGTCATCAAGTATGGCGTCATTCTGAGTCCGGAACTCTTCGGCTTACTTGAAGAAGAACTCAAAGTACTCCTGAGCGTCAATCCGGCGCTTTTGACCTCAGTGGTCAAGACATGCTGTCAACTCAAGGCTCTAGTCGTGGAAGAAGACGAAACGGAAGGGGATTATCGAGCGATTCTCAATTTCGGTCACACCATGGGACATGCGATTGAGAGTGCCACCAATTACAAAAGATTTCTCCACGGGGAAGCGGTCGCGCTCGGTATGGTTTTCGCCACCCACCTGTCGCAACAACGGGGCCTGTGTCGGCCGGCGGTACGTGACCGTGTCGTGCGCCTGATCAAACAGGCCGGCTTACCGATCGACATCCCACAGGATCTTGCACAAGAGCATCTCCGGATAGGGATCGAGGCGGACAAAAAGGTCACTGCCGGAAAAGTCAAATTCGTATGTCTAGAGGATATTGGCAAAACACGCTTTGAGTTTTTGAGTGCGGCCGAAATTGTCGGGCATTTATATCAGTCGGCTTCCTGAGCGGGCCGACTCAGAATTCACACGCCTTCAGATCAACGCTGCTGACAGCGTTGGAGGACTCAACGCGCCGCCTTACTGGCGAATGCAGGGTCGGGGTGTATCATGGATACATGCCGACGATAACGCGCCGCCTTGCCTTCGGTCTGCTTGCCTTATTATGGCTGCCGGTCGGTATCGCCGCGACGGCCCCGGTCCGTAGTATGCCATGGCCTGTGGAACCGCATGCGTGGCTTTCATTGGTCGTGACGGCCCCTTGTGGCCTGCCGCTTGCCCTGGCCTGCCTCAGACTCCGGCGGATTGGGTATCCGGGTACGGCCTGGGCCGCCTTCGCCGTGTTGGCACCTGCGACTGCGGTGGCATCTCTGTTCGCGGGCCTGCTTGGCCCCGTGGCAATCGCGATCTATGCTCTGGTCATCAGTGTACCGGCCTGGATACTGTACGCGTTCTTGTGCCACACCCACCGCTCCCGTGTACCGAGAGAGCAGCACTATTCAGGACCCTAGATTCCGAAGGCGCCTGACGACCCTCCACCCGTCTGTAACAGGGGACACCGGGTGGAGGGTTATGGGGTCACGCTGCACTCACCTGCAGGCCTCATTCTGTTGACACCCAGGAGCAGGGTTTGTAGTCTGCCACGGTGTCAGAACATAAACCCTCGCGGCCGTCCACGTCTCGAAAAAGACACGCCGGTTCCCAGCGCTCCCGCCAAGCCCCAAAGTCGGACAGTCAGTACAGAAAAAAGAAGTTGGTCCCAGGGTCGTCGCGTTCAAACGGGCGTACAGACGGCAAGCCCGACTGGAAGCCGCCCTGTCCGCATGCGCCTCACTGTTACGGCTGCCCCTTCGTCTCTGTTCCCTACGACCGGCAGCTTGAAAGAAAACAAACCATAGTGCAGGAGGCGTTTGCCGCCTTTCCGGCGCTCAGGGCGGTCAATATTCCGCTGCCCGTTGCTTCTCCCAAAAAGTTTGGCTACCGCTCCCGCGTCAAGCTGGCCGTGCAGAGTGTCAAAGGGCAAGTCCAGATCGGCCTGTATGTCCCTGAAACACATCAGGTTTTTGATATCTCGGCGTGTCCCGTCCACCCCAAAGAGGTCAACCGTATCGTCGCCTTTCTCAAACAGGCGATAGAACGGCTGCATATTATCCCCTATAACGAAGCGCACGACACCGGCCAACTCCGCTATATCGACCTGCGCTATAGTTTTTGGCAGCGGAAGGCGCTGCTTCTGCTGGTCACCCGGCATATGCACTTTCCCCAGGTGCACGACTTGACACGGCAGCTTGAACGACGGTTTCCTTTTTTGAGTGGCATTGTTCAGAATATCAACGACCAGCCGGGCAATGTGATCTGGGGGAAACGCTTTCGCCCCTTGCGAGGTCGAGACTCTTTACTCGAACAAATAGGGCATATCCGGCTCAGCATCCCGGTTGATACTTTTTCTCAGGTCAATCCACCAATGGCGAAGCGTATTTACGAAACCGCTGTCCGGTGGAGCAATATGACCGGACAAGAGATCGTTCTTGATGTGTACTGCGGAATCGGTCCTATCGCCCTGTATTGTGCCTCACAGACCAAGTTTGTGGTCGGAGTTGAGGAAAATGAACGGGCCGTGAACGTTGCAAAAGAAAACGCCCGGCGCAACGGATACCACAATACCCGTTTCTTTCATGGCGATGCAGCACAAAAAATAGAAGAGATCGCTACCACCCTCCCACCTATCGATAGAATTGTGCTCAACCCGCCTCGGACAGGACTGAGCCCCGAGGCGTTTTCCTCGGTCATAGGAGTGAACGCGCCCCAACTGATCTATATCTCCTGCTCACCCCGGACACTCGCCCGAGACCTTGATCGTTTTTCCGACGCTGGCTATGCCGTCGGACGGGTCCAGCCCTTCGATATGTTTCCGCAGACAGACCAGATTGAAACGCTCGTCCTTATCGAAAAGGGAGGGAAGAGTTCTGCCTAAATCGGCTCCAAGCCCAAAAAAACTGTCCGGGCGGAAGCTCTGGATTCGAGCCGAGGCGTGGAGTGCGTTTCCTGGTCTGATCCATGGCTTTTCCCGTCGCTTACCAGAATCCTTCACAGCAGCTTCATTAAGCGCTTCTTTGGGCGCTCCGGACTGTCCACTGCATACCCTCAGGCAGGTTCATGGGAATACCATCGTGCATATTGGAGGAGGGGAAGCAGCATCAGTATTAGAAGCGGATGGAATGCTTACAACCGAACCAAACGTCCTGCTTGGCATTAAGACAGCGGATTGCGTACCGATTCTCCTCATTGCTCAACAGAAAAGGGGCGAAAGAGGAAACATGTCCTCCAATAGATACAAAAAGCTGGACACGTTTCCTCTTCTTGGCGCTCTTCACGCTGGATGGAGAGGCACGCTGAAGGCAATCACCCTCCGAGCAGTCGAACTATGTGCCGAACAATGGGATATTGCTCCTGCCCAACTTTGGGTCGCCCTGGGTCCGTCAATTGGCGGATGCTGTTATCAAGTCGGCTCTGAGATAGGAGAGCCACTCTTCGAACGCTGGGGAGACGGACGGCCTGCGACCTGGAATCGGCAGGGAGACAAGGGCTATCTCGACCTGCGGGCGATCAACCGCATGCAGTTGATTCAGGCCGGCGTCCCGCAGACGCAGATTCACAGCGTTGGACCCTGTACATTCTGCCATCCAGATGAGTTTACCTCGTACCGAAGAGAGAGAGCGCAAGCCGGTCGCCAGCTCAGCGTCATCGGCTGGCGTCCACATTAAAGAGTCCTTTGCAGGGTGTGATTAGTCATATGCGTGTTGCTGTTATTGGCGGAGGCGGGTGGGGAACCGCCCTGGCGTGTCTCTTGGACTCGGTCGGACATGAGGCTCAGGTGTGGGTCAGGCGTGAGGTCTTGGCCCGGAAAATTGAAAGAACACGAGAGAATGCGGACTATCTGCCTGGGGTGCGGCTTCCGGAGACGCTCTGCTTTACCCCAGAGTTGTCTGCGTCAGTCATCGGCGCTGAGGTCCTTGTTATCGCCGTTCCATCCCATGCGGTCCGTCCCATTGCCTCAACGCTAGGATCTTTGTTGACGACAACACCGCTGCTCGTGAGCACGAGTAAAGGTATTGAGCAGGATTCTCTCCAAACGATGAGTGGGGTGCTCACCGAGGCCCTCCCCCCACGGTTCGCCCACAAGGTCGCCGTGCTCTCAGGCCCCAGCTTTGCCGCGGAAGTCGCACGCGGACTCCCGACCGCGGTAACGGTCGCAGCTCAAGATCACGCCATTGCTCAGAGAGTCCAGACACTGTTTGCGGCTCCGACATTTCGCGTCTACACCACAACGGACATGATTGGGGCCGAGATTGGCGGTGCGGTCAAGAATGTGATTGCCTTGGCCGTCGGAGTGAGTGACGGCTTGGGCTATGGCTATAACGCGCGGGCGGCCTTAATCACGCGTGGCATGGCCGAAGTTGTCCGTTTGGCAACCCGGATGGGAGCAAATCCCCAAACGTTATCGGGCCTGTCTGGCATGGGTGACCTTATTCTTACGTGCACGAGTGATCTCAGCCGCAACCGAACCGTCGGTATTCGGCTCGGAAAAGGGGAGTCCTTGGAGACCATTCAGCGGACCATGACAACGATTGCCGAGGGCATCCGGAACTGCCGCTCGATTCTGGATTTAGCCCGACGCCTGGCCGTTGATATGCCTATTGTGGAGCAGATATATGAGCTTGTCTGTTCTGGGAAACCGCCGACGCAGGTGGTCTCAGACCTGTTGGCACGTCAGATCAAGGCCGAGTTTCCACCAGGAGAAAATTGACATCTTGGGAGCGGTATGGTGAAAAGAGTAAACGTGTCCAGCATCTCATGTCTATTGGAGGACATGTTTACTCTTTTATGGATGGCCAACTGAGGACCGCACACTAGGAACGGATGAATATCGATGAAAAGGACCTATCAACCAAGCAATACCAGTCGAAAGCGCACGCACGGGTTTCTCGTTCGGATGAGGACAGCCGGGGGTCGTGCGGTTATCAAGAGGCGGCGCGCGAAAGGGCGCAAACTCCTCAGTGTACGGACACCGCCCAAGCCGGCGCGCCGCTAGCTGCTCGCACGGTCCGATACACATTTCCCAAAGCAGCACGTCTGCGTGTTCGCCGAGAATTTCTCGCTCTCCAAAGACGAGGAGAACGCCGATATAGCCGTAATTTTATTGTTATTACCTCGCCCGCTCGTACCGCTCGTCCCCGCCTTGGGGTGACAGCCTCACGGCGATATGGCAAGGCGGTCATACGAAATCAGATAAAGAGAAGGTTGCGCGAGTTTTTTCGAATCCGGCAGGCGCGGATATCCCCACCACGTGATATTCTTATTATTCCCAAATCACGCGCGCAGGAGTTATCTTTTGCCCAGATCGTTACCGAACTAGAGAGGGTGCTTCCCATTGCTCAACGCACGCAGTGAAATCTCTCACCTTTCCGGCCCGTCATGCGCCACAGCGGTCTCCCGGCTCGGACAACTGTTAGTCGTGGGTGGACTCAAGAGCTATCGCCTCTTCATCTCTCCGCTGATCGGTCCGGCCTGTCGCTTCTATCCCAGTTGCTCTCAGTACGCTCTGCACGCCGTACGCAAGCATGGACCACTCCGGGGACTGATGCTCACGATTCGACGTCTCGCCAAATGCCACCCATGGCATCCGGGCGGAGTCGATCTCGTCCCCTAACGCATTTTGTGGGCATTTGAAGTTTCCATGGATAACAAGAGTCTCCTCGCTATTGTCCTCTGTATCGTCATTCTTATCGGGTATCAGTCACTGATCTCCTATCTTTACCCACCGTCTGAACCTCTCCAGCCCCAGCCTCAACAGCCGTTAGTCGGCTCGGAATCAGCCACTCCTGCAGATCAACAGCCCCCACTCCTTTCGGAGCGCCGCCGGACCGATGTTGAACAACAAGAAGAACCGGCTCCTGGTATGCCCCAGCCCGCATCAACCGCTCCGCTGACTCCCGTTGAACAGGACATAACAGTTGAGACAGACACGTATATTGCTGTTTTTACTTCTATGGGCGGACGTATCAAAAGCTTCCGACTCAAACAGTATCCGGTCACGCTTAGCCCGGACAGTCCGCTATTGGAAATGGTCATCGCCGGGACCTATGGAGAGCTGCCCTTCGTCCTGAGCCTGAGCGGCAAGGATATCACTCTCAGTGATGATACACTGCCGTATACCGTGAAGGGGGTCCCCGCAGGAGAACGGCTCTTTGTGCCGACGGGATCTGATAAGGACCTGGTGTTCAGAGGGTCGCTGGCGAACGGGACAACCTTTACCAAAACCTTTACTTTTTCCGGAGAAGGGTATGGCATCGGTCTCAGCGTCGATGTCACGCAGCTTCCTTTTCAGGCTTCGACCCTCTCTTTATCCTGGCTCGAAGGCTCACGCTCAGAAGGGAAATCTGCCTATTATGACGTCTACGGGCCAGTTGCGCTGATTGGCCGGACCTTTGAATATGAAAACGCCTGGGATTGGGAAGCCGGAGACTCATACGGTCCCGGGGATGTTCGTTGGGCCGGCTTCACAAACAGTTATTTCTTGGCCGGCATGATGCCTCGGGATATTGAAACGGCCCAGCTCTTCTTTCGTGATGAAGACGAGACCCTGGAAACACGCCTCTCAACTCCCTGGAGCGGGGAGGCTGTCGCCTACACCCTGTATGTCGGTCCGAAGGATACGGATGCCCTGAATGCGGTTGACCCGGCCTTTGACCGGGCCATCGATTTTGGCTGGTCCCACTTTATTGCCCGGCCGTTAGTCTCACTGCTCAGATTCCTGTATGGGGTGACCGGGAACTACGGCATTGCTATTATCTTACTCACGGTCCTGGTCAAACTGGTGTTCTTCCCGCTCAGTAATAAGAGCTTCAAGTCTATGTCGGCGATGAAGAAACTCCAGCCGCAGATAGAACGACTGCGTGAGCAATATAAGGACGACCGACAAAAGCTGAACCAGGAAATGATGGAACTGTATAAGCGGTACGAAGTGAATCCGCTCGGTGGGTGTCTCCCCATGGTTGTACAACTCCCGGTGTTCATCGGCCTGTATCAGGGGCTTTTGTACGCCATTGAATTGAGACAAGCTCCATTTTTCGGCTGGATTGAAGACCTGTCTCAGCCAGACCGCTTGGGCGCGCTTGCCATTCCTTTCGTTGATCCCCCAGGGATCCCGGTGCTGACCTTACTTATGGGGGGGTCGATGATCATTCAGCAGATGATGATGCCAACTACCGGAGATCCGATCCAGCAGAAGATGATGCTCTTGATGCCGGTCATCTTTACGGTGATGTTCATTAATTTTCCAGCAGGACTGGTGTTGTACTGGCTTATCAATAATGTCCTGAGTGTCGCCCAGCAGCACTGGTATACGAGAACATATGGATAAAAAGAGGAAACATGTCCAGCATCTGCATGTTATTGGAGGGCGCGTTTACTCTTTTCAAAGAGGAAAGACACCATGAGTGCAGTTGAAGCGGAAGGATCGACTATAGAAGCGGCGGTTGCAGCAGCCCTCACCCAACTCCAAGCAGACAGAGAGCAGGTGGAAATAGAAGTCCTCGCTCAGGCGACAAAGGGTTTCCTCGGTATTGGCGGGAGGAAGGCGCGCGTCCGAGCGACGCTGAGAAATCCTGTTTCGGTTCAGGAGCCTACATCTACGTCTCCGGCCAGTATCGATGAGGCTCCTCAGGAGAGAGGGAGAACAGCGCGACGTCGTGCTCCTTCTGAAGAATCAGCCGTCCAGCCCGTTCCCGTTTCCAAGGAGACAGGAGAAAATGCCTGCCAGATACTCTCAGAAACTCTGCGTCTCATGGGCGTGGAGACCCCGGTCTCACTCGATGTCCGGGGGACAGAGGCTGTTATCAATCTTGAGGATACCATCGATGGCTTACTCATTGGACGCAAGGGGCAGACGCTTGATGCCCTCGAATATCTTCTCAACCGTATGGTCGCCCGTGGAGAAGAGGAAGAGGCGCATCTCATCTTGGACGCCGAGGGCTACCGTAAACGCCGCCGCCAGAGTCTTGAAAGCCTAGCCCTCCGCTTGAGTGAGCGGGCAAAGCGGCGGCGGAAGACCGTTACCCTGAACCCGCTGAGCCCCAGAGACCGTCGCGTCGTCCATTTGGCGCTTGAAGACGATCCGCTTGTTGTGACAAAAAGTATGGGGCGTGGGTATTTCCGTCGTCTCTCTATTGTTCCCGAGGAAGCCGTCAGTCCTCGTCGGGATCGAGACCGGCGGGCAGCTCGCTCGTGACCTGTTGTGTACGAGCATGATACGATTGCCGCTATTGCGACTCCCCCAGGCCAGGGTGGGATCGCTGTTATCCGAGTCAGTGGCGCGGACGCAGAAAGCATAGTCAGACAGCTTTTTCTCCCCCGGCCGTCTTGGGAAAAACTCCATTCCCACCATTTCTATCTCGGCAGGATTCTGGATCAGCCGAATGGCCAGCCAATTGATCACGCCGGCCTGATCCTGATGCGCTCCCCTCACAGCTATACTGGGGAGCACATCGCTGAGCTACATCTCCATGGCGGCAGTTTCCTGACTCGTCGGATATTGGAAACCATCCTCAATCAGGGGGCTCGTCCCGCCCAGCCCGGTGAGTTTACAAGACGCGCCTTTCTCAACGGTCGCCTCGATCTCATACAGGCCGAGGCTGTGCTCGACCTCATTCACGCGAATAATGAGACGGGCTTACATCTTGCTTGGGAGGGTTTATCAGGCCGCCTCTCCCAGGCGTGTTCAGCAGTTCGAGACCGCCTCATTACCCAGACGGCCTACCTGGAAGCGTTTATCGATTTCCCTGAAGACGATATCCCTGAACACAGCCAACAGGAGCTTAGCTCAGCCTTCTCCTCAATTCGGAGCGATATAGAGGCCCTCGCAGCGACTTTTTCCCAAGGAAAAGTCTATCGAGACGGGATCAGGACCGCTATTATTGGGAAGCCGAATGTCGGTAAGTCGAGCCTGCTCAACCTGCTGGCAGACACAGAGCGAGCCATTGTCACCCAGGTCCCTGGGACGACACGAGATGTGCTCGAGGAATCCGTGCTCGTGAACGGGCTTCCCCTCGTCGTGCGGGACACCGCTGGGATTCGTCGGACAACGGATGAGATTGAGAAGATCGGCATTGAGCGCAGCCTGTCCAGCATTGAACAAGCAGAGATTATTTTAGCACTTTTCGACCTCTCCCGACCGTTCGATGCGGATGACGCTCTCATCTGTGAAAAGATTCAAGGCAAGAAGTTTGTCCTGGTGGGGAATAAGAGCGACCTCCCTCAGAGATTTGATGTGGCTGATCTGTTAGACAATCTGGATACCGAAGCGCCTCAAAGAGGAAACGTGTCCTCCAAATCACACAAGGCTGTTGACAGGTTTCCTCTTCTTCACACGGCCGCGCTGTATGGTACTGGGATAGACGACTTAGGAGACAGAATACAAGAGGTCGCTCTGGGGAAGCAGCAATCTGGGGTGGAAGGCGAAGGTCCGTATAAGGGCGTTATGATTACGAAAATACGGCATAAAGTTGCTCTTGAAAAAGCTGTGAAAAGCCTCAAGGGTGCAGAGCAGGGGTTGGCGGCAGGCCTCCCCCTTGACCTTGTTGCTGTTGATCTCCGCGCAAGCCTTGACCATATTGGTGTCATAACGGGCCAAGTCAGTAGCGAGGAGATACTCGACCGCGTGTTTCAAGATTTCTGTATTGGGAAATAGGTGAAGACCTATGGACTATGATGTTATCGTTGTTGGCGCTGGCCATGCCGGGATCGAGGCGGCACTGGCGGCGGCACGTCTTGGCAGTAAGACCCTGATGCTGACGCTGAACCTTGATCATATCGGTCAGATGTCATGCAATCCGGCTATCGGAGGGATGGGCAAAAGCCATTTGGTGCGGGAGATTGACGCGCTTGGTGGGGAAATGGCCCACGCCATTGATGAGACGGGCATTCAGTTCCGTGTCTTGAACACACGTAAGGGGCCAGCCGTTCGCGCGACGCGTGCCCAAGCGGACAAGGCCCTCTACCGGCAGCGTATGAAGAGAGTGGCGGAAACCACACCCAATCTCACCCTGCGCCAGGGCAGTGTGGAACGCCTCAGGGTTGAAAGAGGAAACGTGGTCAGAGGAGTGATCACGCAGATAGGCGAGTCCTTCTCAGCACAGACCGTTATTCTGACGACCGGAACCTTTCTCAAGGGCCTTATACACGTTGGCCTCAAAAATTATGCAGCGGGACGGGCAGGGGACTTTGCCGTTGAAGGGTTAAGCAGCCATCTGAGCGAACTTGGTTTTTATATTGGTCGGCTCAAAACCGGCACCTGTCCGCGCTTGGACAAGCGAACCATCAATTATGACATTTTGGAACCGCAGTACGGAGATACCCCTCCACCTGCCTTATCCTTTTCAACGGAGGCAATCACCCAGGAACAGTTGCCGTGCCATATGACGTATACGAATGAGAAAACGCACCAGACCATTGCCGCAGGACTTGATCGTTCACCCCTGTATTCCGGTGTGATTGAAGGCAGAGGGCCGCGCTATTGTCCCTCGATTGAGGATAAAGTCATTCGTTTTAAGGAGAAACCTCGTCACCAGATTTTTCTCGAGCCGGAAGGGCGAGACACCGTAGAAGTCTATCCAAACGGCCTTTCTACAAGTCTGCCACTGGATGTGCAGCTCGCTATGGTCCGTTCAATACAAGGGTTGGAGGACGCAGAGATCATGCGTCCCGGCTATGCCATTGAATATGACTACGCAGACCCGGCCCAACTCACACAGACTTTGGAAACCAAGCTGATATCGGGTCTCTACTTCGCCGGTCAGATTAACGGAACAACCGGCTATGAGGAGGCGGCGGCACAGGGACTGATGGCCGGGATTAACGCGACAATGAAGGTTCGAGGCGATAACCCCCTCATTTTTTCCCGAGATCAAGCCTATATCGGCGTTCTTATAGACGATTTGGTCACAAAAGGAGTAGGAGGAGAGCCCTACCGGATGTTTACTTCTCGTGCTGAGCATCGGCTGTTACTCAGGGAAGACAATGCAGATGTGAGACTGAGCGAATTCGGACGGAGAATCGGACTCATAGATGAAAGCTCGGCCGAGCGGACGCTGAGGAAAAAGGAAGAAATTGCACAGGAGGTTCAACGTCTGGAGGACACTATACTGACCCCAAACGAGGCAGTGAATACCCAATTATCGGCTTTAGGTACGGCAGAGATCAAAACGCCGACATCGCTTGCAAAATTGCTCCGCCGCCCTGAACTGTCCTTCGGAGATGTCCAGGCCATCAGCCTGTCATCCACTCCTCTCTCCGCAGGAGTTGGGGCCGAAGTGGAGATCGAAGTAAAGTATTCCGGCTACATACGCCGTCAGGAAGAAGGGGTAAACAGGGTCCGACATATGGAGGAGGCCCTTATTCCGAATGAGATTGATTACACGGATGTCCAGGGTCTCTCAAACGAAGTCAAAGAAAAACTCCTGACCTTGCGCCCCCGCTCGCTGGGTCAAGCGTCGCGTATCCCTGGGGTAACGCCCGCAGCCGTATCGTTACTAGCCATTCACCTGAAGAGGAAATGCACGGGAGCCGCCGTGTAATGGATAAAGAAGCCTGTGCTCTCTTAGAGCAGGGCGCTAAAGCGTTACAAATACCCCTTACTCCACAGTCCCTCCGCACTCTACCCCGGTATATAGATGAACTTCAGCGCTGGGCTCAGGTCTTCAATCTCGTCGGCCAGCCGGATGTAAAAACAATTATTCGAAAGCATATTCTTGACTCTCTCGCCTTTTCGCACATTCTTCCGGGGCAGGGTGTTTTTGCCGACCTTGGGAGTGGAGCCGGGTTTCCGGGATTTGTACTTGGCGTGGCCGAGCAGAAAAGAGAGATTTTTCTCATTGAGACTCGAAGAAAAAGAGCAAACTTTCTGAAACAGGCTGTCAGGACAACAGGCGTAAAGAATATACGCGTGTTTGAAGGGAGAGCTGAAGCGTTCGCACTACAGGATAGGAAGCCCGCTTGGTTCGATACTGTTGTCACGCGGGCAACCTGGGATATTACTCATTTTCTGACCCTCTGCCTTCCGATTGTGAAGAAAGGGGGCTATGCGGTAGCAATGCGAGGCCCCCACAAGAAAGGCGGTGAAGCCGCAAGAGAAGATCACTCCCCTCATGACAGCTTCGTACAAGAGGCCATAAGTGAATACCGTCTCCCCTTTGGTGAAGGAGACAGATATGCCCTCTTTTTCAGAAAAAAATGTTTCACGTGACACATTTGTCCGTCATGTTTCACGTAACACATGGCTCAGTTCCTTCCCCAACCAACAGAAGATACACGATATTATCTATAATCTTCCCTTGTTTCCGGGAATGTGCTACTGAGCCCTGTGGCCAGGACCATTTGTATAGCGAATCGGAAGGGTGGGGTTGGGAAGACCACGACTGCTATCAACCTCTCGGCTGCCATAGGCATATCTGGAGCAAAAACCCTCCTTATTGACTGTGATCCTCAGGGGAATGCCTCCAGTGGTGTAGGTGCTCGTCCTGACGAGAATGCGCCGACCGTTTATCAGCTTCTCCTCGGAGAGTGCACGCTCCAGGAAGTGGTTCAGAAGACAGCCATTGAAAAACTTGACGTTCTTCCCGCCAATCATGACCTGATAGGAGCGGAAGTTGAGCTCCTCAACATCGAAGACAGAGAATATCGCCTGCGGACCCTTATTCGGCAATATGGCTCTGCCTATCGCTATATTTTTCTCGATTGTCCACCCTCGCTCGGCCTCCTCACTGTGAATGCTCTGACCGCGGCAGATAGCGTCCTCATCCCTCTCCAGTGTGAGTACTACGCCCTTGAGGGGCTGCGGTCACTGATAGAGACACTCGACATCATCCGTGAGAGACTCAATCCGGACCTCGCCATTGAAGGTCTCCTGCTGACGATGTTCGACGCACGCAATCGGCTCTGCCACCAGGTCGCCGAAGAAATCCGGGAATTCTTTCCCCAGTACGTCTTTGAGTCTATTATCCCCCGTAATGTCCGGTTAAGTGAGAGTCCCAGCCACGGTCTTCCTATTCTCTTGTACGATCCATCTTGCCGTGGTGCGAAGAGTTATACGGACCTTGCTCAGGAGATGCTCAGGCGAGAGCCCGAAGAGTGGATTCGTGCAGAGAGAGATTTTGGTTCCACAACAACGGTTGCAGCAACACCAGATACTCACACAACAATGAGCGTTCGCTCACTGGGAGAGGAAGAGGGTGGTGAAGGATGAGTGACGTTGCCGTACACGTAAAAAGGCGTTCCCTTGGCAGAGGTTTGAGTGCACTGATTCCCAAGGGGAAATCACTCGATACTCCGGCCGAGCGTCAGGTTCCCATTTCCGAAATCCGACCGAACCCCAGACAGCCGCGACGCTATTTTAATGAAGCGAAGATTGCGGAGCTTTCGGAATCCATCCGCAACCAGGGTATTTTGCAACCGCTGGTGGTCAGGAAAATACCGCAGGGATATGAGTTGATACTGGGGGAAAGACGGTTTCGTGCAGCACAGCGTGCCCAGTTGGAACGCGTTCCAGTTATCGTTAAGGAGGTCAGCGACGCAGAAAGTCTCGAAATGGCGCTGGTCGAAAATATTCAGCGCGAGGAACTCACCCCCATAGAAGAGGCTCTTGCCTACCGGCAGCTCATGGAGGAGTTTCATCTCACTCAAGAGCAGGTTGCGCTGCGCGTTGGCAAAAGCCGTCCGGTCGTGACCAATCTCCTGCGCGTTTTGAATCTTCCTGAGGAAATAAAAGAGAGTGTTGACAAAGGGACCCTCACGGTGGGCCATGCGCGCGCCCTGCTCGCGCTGAATATGCCAGAGCAGCAACTGGAAATGGCCCGGCGTATTATGGCAGATGGTCTTTCTGTACGCGCAACAGAAACCCTTGTCTCACAGTCCAATATTATCGAGGAGCCATCGGTTGAGTCGTCTGCTCCGGAAAAACCGACGGTTATCCAAAGGACGGATGTTTACCTGAAGGCGGTTGAAGAAGACCTGACCCGTGCCCTGGGAACCAAAGTGAGACTCGTTTCTCGGAAAAGGGGGGGAAAGATAGAAATTGAATATTATTCCAACGACGAACTAGAGGGGCTTGTACAGCGCTTAAAAGGATGAAAAGAAAAGGAGCGCAAAGAAAGGGAAGCTGGAAGAAGTATTATTCTTGTTCTTCTATATAGCGTTTGATTCAGTTTTGACTTTGCATTTCTATCGATAGGAGACCTTTTTTAGTGCTTTCTTTCCCGCCAGACTGGACTTTTGTAGCCCAAATCATTCTTTTTCTTATTGTTTGGGTCTGTTTACGCCGTTTTCTGTTCGAACCCAACCTCGCGGTGCTCAAAACGCGGGCACAGCGGACGGAGGGGGCAATGAGAGAAGCGGCAACGGTTAAGACAGAAGCCCAGGCCATGGACGAGCAGTATCAAACCCGACTCGCTACCTCCCGGGCAGAGGCACGGCATCGTGTCGACGCTATCTATAAAGACGCGGAAGACCAAGCGCGTTCAGTGATTGAGTCAGCACGGAAAGAAGCCGAACAATCCGTCGCCAACGTCCGAGCCAGCCTCTCTGAGGATATTCAGCGCACCCGCCAAAGCCTTGAAGCGCAGGTTGGTCAATTTGCCGATGAAATAAGCAAAAAACTCCTGGAAAGACCTCTCTCCTAGTATGGTACAACGTATACTCACCCTCCTAGGTTTCACCCTCAGCAGCCTTTTTCTCTCTCTTTCCTGTTCCGACCCGTCGTGGGCCGCAAGTGACGCGCATGGGGGTGGCTCTTCTCTCCTCACCTTAGGCTTTTTTGCCATTAATTTTCTTATTTTTGCCTTTGTCATCCGGAGATTCACCCGAGACCTTATTCGCCGCAAGCTCAAAGAGCGCCACGAGACGGTCGTTCAAGCGCTTGAGGAAGCAAAAAGGGCCAAGGAGGAAGCCGATACACTGCGTCAAGAGTATGATACCAGGCTAGCCAACCTCGCCGCCGAGGAAGAACAGTTACGGAGTCAGGCCGTTGAGGCAGCCGAACGTGAGCGCCAGCGCCTGATGGAAGAGGCCCAACAGATGGCAGAGAGGGCGAAGACTGAGGCGCAATTGATCGCCCAACGTGAGGTTGAGGAGGCGCGGCGAATCCTTCGACAAGAAGTCGCAGCACAGGCGGTCGCGATTGCGACCGAACTGATCCAAAAAAACGTGACGAGAGGTGATAACCGCCGACTCGTGGAACAATTAGTTCAAGAGGTGAGGGGTGCCGAGAACACAGGCAGCTAGACGGTATGCCAAAGCCCTCCTGAGTCTCGCGCAAGAGCAAGGAGAGGGAGAAACGATCGGAAACCAGCTCGGCCAGGTCGCCGAGTTCTTTACCGACCCAGAATTGGCAAAAATACTTGCACTTCCGGCGCTTCCGACCAGCGTACGCCAGGACATGGTCGCCCAGTTGGCAGCCCAAGGCTCTCCACACGAGATTGTCGAGAAGTTTCTGCGCGTCCTCGCAGACAGTGATCGACTCCAGGACATTAGCGCCATTAACGAGGCATACCAACAACTGCTTGATAAAGCTTTGGGGCGGGTTCGTGCGCGGGTTCGCTCGGCGGTCGAGTTGGAGGAAGAGGAAAGGCTGCTTCTTGTGAATACATTCAGCCAACTCACGGAGAAGACGGTCGAGCCAACCTTTGAGACAGACGTGACCCTTTTAGGTGGCGTTGTTGTTGAGGTGGAAGGGCGGGTGTATGATGCCAGCCTCAAAACACAGCTTGCCCGACTCGGCGATCAATTAGCACGACAGATATAAGTGTTTGAAATTAAAGGATAATTTTTATAAATAGTATCGGTGAGAGGGACGAATGGAACTACGCGCCGCTGAGATCAGCGAAATCATCAAGCAACAGATACAAGGCTACGACCAACAAGTTGAGCAACGCGAGACAGGCACCGTCCTCTCGGCTGGAGATGGGATCGCTCGTATTCATGGTCTCGACCGGGTCGCCTCGGGGGAACTGCTCCAGTTTCCGGGCGACCTATATGGTCTGGCGCTGAACCTTGAAGAGGACAATGTCGGTGCCGCCGTCTTTGGTGAGGTGCAGTCGATTAAAGAAGGCGACGAGGTTCGCCGCACCGGGCGCATTGCCGAGGTTCCTGTTGGCGATGCCATGCGGGGTCGCGTGGTCAACTCCTTGGGCCAACCGCTTGACGGCAAAGGTCCTATTTCAACAACAGAAACGCGTCGCATCGAAGTCAAAGCGCCGGGCATCGTCCTCCGCCAACCGGTCACGGAACCGTTGCAAACCGGGATCAAGGCGATTGATTCCATGATCCCGATTGGTCGTGGACAACGGGAGCTGATTATCGGTGACCGCCAAACCGGAAAAACCGCCATCATTATCGATACGATTATCAACCAGAAAGGCGGCGATGTTTCCTGTATCTATGTCGCTATTGGCCAGAAGCAGTCAACCATTGCTCAGGTCGTGGAGCGACTGGCCCGGGCCGGGGCAATGGATTATACGACCATTGTGGTCGCGTCCGCCTCCGATGCAGCGCCGCTGCAATTTATTGCGCCTTACTCCGGGACTGCCATTGGCGAATACTTCCGCGATAACGGGCAGCACGCCCTGGTGGTCTATGACGACCTGTCAAAGCACGCCGTTGCCTATCGCCAGCTCTCCCTGTTACTGCGCCGCCCGCCCGGCCGCGAAGCCTTTCCCGGCGATGTGTTCTATCTCCATTCCCGCCTGTTGGAACGCGCCGCAAAAATGAGTGATGACCAGGGCGGCGGATCGTTGACCGCCCTGCCAGTGATTGAAACCCAGGCCGGCGACGTCTCGGCCTATATTCCGACCAACGTCATTTCCATTACCGACGGACAGATCTTCCTGGAATCAGACCTCTTCTTCTCCGGTGTACGGCCGGCGGTCAACGTTGGTATCTCGGTCTCCCGGGTGGGTGGCAACGCGCAAATCAAGGCCATGAAACAGGTCGCCGGGTCGTTACGCCTTGACCTGGCGCAGTATCGTGAGATGGCGGCCTTTGCCCAATTCGGGTCTGACCTGGATGTCGCTACGCAGCGGATGTTGGCCCGCGGCACGCGCCTGGTTGAGGTCCTCAAGCAGGGACAGTACGAGCCGCTTCCGGTCGAACGCCAAATTGCCATTATCTACGCCGGCACCAATGGCCACCTGGATGAGATCTCCGACACGATGATCGCCCAATATGAACCGGAACTCGCCCGCTTCATCGAGAATTCTTACCCGGATATTTACGCCGATATTCTCGCCAGGGGAGCACTGGACGACGATCTCACCGGACGGCTGGATACCGTGATAAAGGAATTCAACGAGAGCTTTTCCGTATAGTTGAACCATGGCGACTCTGAAAGAAATCCGGAAACGCGTCTCGTCCGTCCAAAATATCCAGCAGATCACCAAGGCCATGAAGATGGTCTCAGCGGCGCGGCTGCGACGAGCGCAGGAAGCGGCGCTGGCCGCGCGTCCCTACGCGGAAAAGCTGGAAGCCGTCTTACACAACCTGGCAGCCCAAGGAGAGGAACTCGCCCACCCCTTTCTCGCCGAACGCGCGGAAAACAATGCCACACTCATTGTGATGACCTCTGATCGCGGGCTGTGCGGCGGATTCAACTCTTCTTTAATCCGTGAAGCTGAAGCCTTCATGCGACAGCGTGCCGAACAAAAAGTGAGTCTGATTCTTGTCGGTCGCCGCGCCTATGACCACTTTAAGCGGCGCGATGTCACCATTGCTGGGGAGCATATCAATCTGTATGGGCGGCTGTCCGCGGACTTGGCCCACGATATTGGCCGGCGGGTGAGCGAGCAGTTCCTGAGTGGGGAGACCGACAGCTTTTATGTCCTGTACGCCAAGTTTCGGTCGGCGCTTGTTCAGGTCCCGACCCTGGATAAAATTCTCCCTATTGCGTCAACGCCGCAGACGGAAGACCAGGGCGCTTTGGATTATCTGTACGAACCCGCTCCACAGACCTTATTGGCCAGCCTGTTGGAACGCTATATCGACATGCTGATCTACCGGGCCATGCTGGAATCGGTGGCGAGCGAGCACGGGGCGCGGATGACGGCTATGGATAATGCGACCAGTAACGCCGTTGAGATGATAGACCGCCTGACCCTGGATATGAACCGGGCTCGTCAAGCCGGAATTACACGAGAATTATTGGAGATCGTGGCGACGGGCGAATCGTTGAAGGGATAAGGCAAGCATGGTCTCGCAGATGAAACACTACATGTAAAGAGAGGATGCACCCCGATGAATGTTGGTCAGATTACTCAGGTCATGGGCGCGGTGGTTGACGTGGAGTTCGAGGATAGCGCCCTCCCGCCCATCTATAACGCCCTGCAGGTGACCAATCCTGCGATCAGCGACAAGGAGTGGAATCTGATTCTTGAGGTCGCCCAGCATCTTGGAGAAAATACGGTCCGGTGTATTGCGATGGACAGCGCCGAAGGGCTCTCACGGGGCCTAGCGGTCCGTGATACCGGTAACGTGATTACCGTTCCGGTTGGTGGAGAGACCTTGGGGCGCATTCTCAATGTGGTCGGCGAGCCGGTCGATGAAGGGGTCTCGCTTGAGCATGTGCAGCGCTCGCCCATTCACCGGGCGGCACCGGCCTTTGTCGACCAGGCCACCGAGGTCAAAATCCTGGAGACCGGCATCAAGGTTGTCGACCTGCTCGCTCCCTACCCATTAGGCGGAAAAGTGGGCTTGTTTGGTGGCGCCGGCGTAGGTAAGACCGTCATCCTCATGGAGCTGATTAACAATATTGCGCAGGAGCATGGGGGGTATTCCGTCTTCGGCGGCGTCGGCGAGCGGACGCGTGAGGGCAACGACCTGTGGCTGGAAATGAAAGAATCTGGCGTCATCGATAAAACCACCCTGGTCTACGGCCAGATGAATGAGCCCCCGGGCGCTCGGGCCCGTGTCGGACTCTCGGCCCTCACCATGGCAGAATATTTCCGGGACGAGGAAAACCGGGACGTCTTGCTCTTCATCGATAATATTTTCCGTTTCGTGCAGGCAAACTCCGAGGTGTCCACGCTCCTGGGGCGTATCCCCTCCGCGGTAGGATACCAGCCAACCCTGTCAACCGATGTGGGTGATTTACAGGAGCGCATCACCTCAACCAAGAATGGCTCGATTACCTCCGTCCAGGCCATTTATGTCCCGGCGGATGATTTGACTGACCCGGCCCCCGCCACCACCTTTGCCCACCTGGATGCCACAACCGTGCTCTCCCGCCAGATTGCCGAACTGGGCATTTATCCCGCAGTGGACCCGCTTGACTCAACCTCACGTATGCTTGACCCCAACGTGCTCGGTGAGGAGCACTACACGGTTGCCCGGCAGGTCCAGGAAATCCTACAGCGCTATAAAGACTTACAGGACATTATTGCCATTCTGGGTATCGACGAGTTGTCCGAAGAAGACAAACTCACGGTCGCCCGAGCCCGCAAAGTGCAGCGCTTCCTGTCCCAGCCTTTCCACGTTGCCGAGCAGTTCACCAATTTCCCCGGCAAATACGTGCAGGTCAAAGACACGGTGCGCAGCTTCAAGGAACTGGTAGAGGGTCAGCACGACGACCTGCCCGAGCAGGCCTTCTATATGGTTGGCACGATTGAAGAAGCCACAGAAAAAGCCAAGACGTTGGCTGAATAAACAAGACGAGCATTATGGCCGATATCCTGCGTCTACGTTTAGTTACCCCAGAGCGGCTCCTGCTTGACGAGGAGGTCGATGAAGTCACCGCGCCCGGTACAGTGGGAGAGTTTGGCGTGTTTCCCGACCACGCCACGTTTCTGTCTTCGCTCCAACCTGGGCGCTTATCCTATAAACAAAACGGACAAACCCGGTCACTAGCGGTCAGTAACGGCTTCGCCGAGGTGGTGGACAACCTGATGACCGTCCTGTGTACGGAAGCCGCATACGCCAACGAAATTGACGCGGCCCGAGCCCAAGAGGCGGTTCGCGAGGCAGAAGCCGCCCTCGGTAATCTTTCGCCAACCGATGCCGGCTTTGAAGACGCTCACAATACGCTCCGTCTTGCTCAGGTCCGCTTGGACGTTGCATCGAACGGCTAAGCCGACCGACTTCACTCAAACACGGTAGTTCGACAAGGGGCCGCTGGACCGGCCCCTTTTTCGTTGCGGCACACGTGGTAGTATCACCTATAAGCACTCAGTATTTATACTGAGTGGTAATTTTTATGCCGAATGGCATTTTTCCGGTGCATCAATGACAGGCAATACTTTCGGCACCAGCTTGCGCGTCACAACCTTCGGTGAGAGCCATGGCAGGGCGGTCGGCGTTGTGGTCGATGGCTTTCCGGCTGACTTCGAGATCGACGAGGCCGGTATTCATACCGAGTTGCAGCGACGCCGGCCCGGTCAGTCCAAGCTGGTGACTCAGCGTCAGGAAAAAGAACAGTTTGAAATTTTCTCTGGCGTCTATGAAGGCAAGACAACCGGGACGCCCATGATGATCATGGTCTTCAACGAGGATACCCGCTCAAAAGACTATGCGGATATCAAAGACCTCTTTCGTCCCGGCCACGCCGACTTTACGTATTTTGCCAAATACGGCCATCGCGACTATCGCGGCGGGGGAAGGGCATCGGCCCGCGAGTCGGTAGGCCGCGTGATTGCCGGAGCCCTGGCAAAACAACTCCTGGCAAAATTCGGCGTAGCGATAGTTGGCGGCGTCGTTCAGGTTGGCCGCGTTCGAGCGCAACACTACGTATGGGAACAGGTTGAGCGGAATGAACTGCGCAGCGTTGACCCGGACACGGTCTCGGCCATGCGCGAGGAAGTCGAACAGGCCCGGAAAGAACGGGACTCGGTTGGCGGAGTTATTGAAGTGGTCGCCACGGGCGTTCCGCCCGGTCTGGGGGAGCCGGTCTTTGGCAAGCTCGACTCCGCTATCGTGAGCGCCCTCATGTCTCTTCCCGCAGTGAAGGGCGTAGAGATTGGAGCTGGTTTTGCTGCCGCGGCCATGCGGGGCAGCGAGATGAACGACGAAATGGACGCCAGTGGCTTTCGCAGCAATAATCATGGCGGGATTCTGGGCGGCATTTCGTCTGGCGCACCTATTGTGGCCCGTGTCGTAGTGAAACCGACGTCTTCGCTGCCGCGCGAGCAGCAAACGCTCGACACGCAGTTGCAGCCCAGGACAATCAGCACCAAGGGCAGACACGACCCCTGTGTTGCCATTCGCGGCGTACCGATGGCTGAGGCCATGCTGGCCCTTGTCCTCGGCGACGCCCTGCTCCAGGACCTGGCAACCCGAGGGGCCAGAGAGCCGTACTCCCCGCGTCCCTATCTCAAGCTTGGGAAATCCTAGCCCTTTCTGCTGAGAGACTCATCGCCGATACGCTATTCTCCGCTGTATGAGTCTCCTCAACGCCATGCGTCCGTTTATTCATATGATTCTCCATTTCGTTGTTCCGGCGCTGGTCGCCCGGACATTCTATGGTGATCGCTGGCGGTGGGCCTACCTGATCATGGTCGGCACGATGATCGTTGATATTGACCATCTGCTCGCCGACCCCGTTTACGACCCGAACCGCTGCGGCATCGGCTTTCACCCGCTCCACTCCTACCCGGCCATCGCAGTCTATCTGCTTCTGATCGTGATCCCTCGGGTAACCTGGCTGAGACTGGTCGCCCTGGGACTGATCATTCACATGTTTCTGGATGGGGTGGACTGCTTGTGGATACGACTCGACTCTCCCCCACTTTTTTAGGGGGGAAAGCTCGAAGGGCAGGGGGCAAAAAAAGAGAAGGAAGGCTGTATGCAAAAAATTATCGAGATTAAAAATGCGACCGTCTATCGTGGTCAAACCTGCGTGTTCGAGAATTTCTCCCTCGACCTGACCGAGGGCCAGAACACGGTCATCCTTGGCCCCAATGGCGCGGGTAAATCAACCTTGCTCAAACTCCTGTCCCGCGACCTCTATCCGGTTGCCCGAGCAGAGAGTTACGTGCGTTTATATGGGCAGGAGCGCTGGGATGTGTGGGAGCTGCGCTCCCGCTTTGGCCTCGTATCCCACGATTTGCAGCAGCAGTATGTCGGGAATGCCCGTGGGCTGAATATTATTTTATCGGGCTTTTATTCGAGCATAGATATCGCCTGGCACCACAGCTTTAGTGACGACGATAGAACGCGCGCCCAAAAAGTCCTGGACACGCTCGGGGTCAGCGCGCTACAAGAAAAAACCTATGCGACCATGTCTACGGGTGAGCAGCGCCGCTTTCTCCTGGGGCGAGCGCTGATTAACGATCCTGAAACCCTGGTCTTGGACGAACCCACCAGCGGACTCGACCTGCAAGCGTGTTTTCAATACATAGCAACCATTCGGAATCTGATGCAGGCCGGCAAGACGGTGGCTCTGGTGACCCACCATATTCACGAAATCCCGCCAGAGGTCTCACGGGTTGTCCTGTTGAAACAGGGCAAGGTTATCGCGGACGGCGAAAAGAAAGAGATACTCACCAGCCCACGGCTCAGTGCCCTGTTTGAAACACCGGTCGAGTTGGTTCAGACCAATGGCTTTTACCAGGCCCTGCCGGGTGCGGTCTGAGAGCCGTTACAGGAGCTGGGCAGCGGGTTGTACTTTATAGGTCCGTGCGGCCGTATCGTGGAAGAGCGCCACTCGCTCGTCGGGTGAGAAGTCTTGGACGATGCGCTTAAATGAATTCCACAGCACAGTGTACGAGCACGACGCCTTATCAACCGGGAAATTACTCTCAAACATACAGCGGTCTACGCCGAACTGCTCAATACAGAAGAGGTAATACGGGGCGGTGGCCCGAGCAACTTCCTCTGAAGTCGGCGGTTTTTCCCACTTGTGCCAGCCAAAGCCACACATCGGCATGGTGACGCCACCAAGCTTGACCACCACATTCTGACAGCGTGCGAGATCGGCAATGCCCTTTTTCCAGACCTGCATGACTTCGTCTTGCTTGCCCACGTACGGACCAATACCGAGCGGTCCGCCAATATGATCCAGGATGATGGTTGCATCAGGAAACGCGTGGGCCAGATCAACCAGGTCGGCAAGCTGGGTATGATACATCCAGGCGTCAAAACTCAGGCCGAGCTTGTGCAAGCGGGCGAATCCCTGTCTGAAGGTCGCGTCCAACAAGAGGCCTTCCGAAGGGTGCGTATGCGCGTTCCTGATTTTCTCATGTGCGTGCCAGCTTGAAGCGTGTCGAATCCCACGAAAACGGTTACGGCTGGCTGCCATATGCGCTTCGAGGACCGGCTCGACCGCCGGGCCGAGAGAAAGGTTGGCCAGACTGACAATCCCGGCGGCAACTACCGTTGGCCCGTAGTTCCCACTCGCACTCTGGGCGGCAACGCCCTGCACGAATTCGGTCTCCCCGACCGACTTCATCTCTTCGGGGCCGTCTTTACGGTACATGGACACGCACTCGACAAAAACCGTCTGAGTTACCCGATGCCCGCCCCCGAGGTCTTGAAGCAATTCTTCCAGCAAGTATCGATTATTGGGATAATCCCAAAGATGATGATGGGGGTCACAAATAGGGAGGTCCGGGTCAAGCGCTTCTTCCTGGGTCAGAGTGAGCCAGGTTTCATGGTCGGTTGCCATAGTATGTCTCCTGTCTATAGGGTCCTCTTATGCAGGGCTATGTCTTCAGGCGAAGATTAGCGCTCACGTCTTCCAGCAGCTCGTTCAAGGACTCGACCGTTTCGGGAGCGACCCCTTGGCCGTCTCCCAAGGTAACGGACAGCCTGAATTGCAGCGGCACGCCGGCCGCGGCTTTGACAATTTCCGGCAGCACGTCAATCAGGTCCTGCAAATTGGAAGGGTCCAACTCCGCGGAAGAGGTGTAGACTCCTGTCCTCTCCTCTACCTTTTCGCCAGGTCGTGAGCCGGGCGGGCCTGTTGGCGTCTCGGGCTGTTTCAATATGACGGCTGACGCGCCGGCAGCATCGCACGGCCACGGACCGCTATCCGGTGCGATTTCAAGCCAGCTCGCCTTGAGCGCCCCGTCGATTCCGTCACGGAGCACCGTCCACGGCACGGGCTGCCCTGTCTGAGCAGAAAGACCCAGGGACAGCGCCAGGGCGGTCGTCTGTCCGTCTTTCCACGCCTCGGGCAATGCCTCCTGGGTGAAGCCGTCAACCGACAGCGGTAGCATGGACGCACGTAACATCGCGGTCTGTGTCAACACGCCCGGCGGCAGCGGTTCGCCCTGAAAACTCGCCGGACCGTTCACCAGCCAGAGTATCCCTTGTTGGACGGCAGCCGTGATTGCCGCCTCCACCACGGCTTGCGAGCACGCCGGTATGCCGACCATATCCTCATAGCCCTCGCACTGCACCGTGACCGTCCCACCACCCGAGAAATACGCCACCACATCGGCCACAGCCACGGACTCGCCGGTCCACAGGCCC
Organism: uncultured Binatia bacterium (SeqCode); assembly: GCA_965203745.1. GTDB lineage: Bacteria > Desulfobacterota > Binatia > Bin18 > Bin18 > Bin18. The sequence continues at coordinate 1,271,539 of CBDBDK010000004.1, read as the reverse complement.
GGGAGAGCATGGGGAATCAGAATGTTCGGCTGAAGCTCGGAAAGGGCGGCTTTCTCGGGAAGGAATACTTCAAGCCCAGGGTCCTTGCGCGCGACCTCGTCAATCGGCACGCGCCACCACGTTTTGAGGGACTTGTCGGGACGGGCCAGCGACGCCACGAAGAGGCCCTCCTGCACGCCCTGATTGATGGTGTCGAGAATCTCTTTCTGCCGGAGCATTTTCGGTAGCCTGGGATTCTCAGCAAATGCGGTCACCAGGTCTTTGACGCGCCGCGACGGCTCGTCCTCGCGCCACAGGTCGTAGGGACCGCCCGGCAGCATGGCCTCGGCGCTGACCGGGGTGTCCTGAATGCGGGTGCGTTTATCCGCCTTCACGGTCGAGAACAACGGCTCCGAGCCAACCGTGCGCCGGAACGCCTGGACCTCGTTCTGCTCATTCACGGTCACGACAATGGACCAGGCCTGACGAATCGCCTCCGGAATCCGTTTTCTCGCCTGCTCCACCGATCCTGCCAGTCTCGCGTCACGCAGAGCATCCTCGGGCTGGTCTTTGAGTTGGCTGCGGACTTCCTCCCAGCCAAGGTACTCGCGGACGCGGGTGCGAACCGCCTCAAGGCCGTCGCGCGACGGTGTCACCAGCACAACCGCGTTGCGGTACGTGCGGGGCCGGTCCGACCCGGTCGTTTCATCAATGAAGCGGCGCGCCGTGGCACTCGGCTTGCCCGAGTCAGACACGGCCTTCGGACCGAGGACGGCAAAGTGAAATTCGCCGTCATTCGCAATATCGCGCGGGTGCTCGGGCAACGTATGGACACGAGCGCCGGACGGCGTTGCTCCCTGGATCAGGCTCTTGGTCTGCTGCACATCGGTTAGCAACTTCTGTTCGACCAGTTCCCCAGTCACCCGGTTTGCACAGGCATCATGATGCATCTGTTTCAGGTTCGGCCGATTGCCGAGACGCCAAGCCTTCGGCAAGGGCTGCGGCTGACCATCGTCCGCGGCATTGGTCGCAAATTCGGCTTCATCCAGAAACCAGGACAGCTCCGTCCAACGCCGCAGACCCTTCTCCAGTTCGATACGGTCCGGGCGAGACGCGCCTGCCAGCGTAAACAGGTCCGATGTGCGCGCCTTCTGATTGATGGGTTGTGAACTCAGGAATACCGTACACACGGCCTGCTCTACCTCCCGGAACTTCAGCCCAGCCTGCTCAGTCTGGATCGTGCGCGCCTTTGTCAACTCGCCCTCAAAAACCGAGGTCCAGTCATTGCCCGACCCCTCGGTCGTTTCACGGGTGGCAATGCCGGTCAGCTCGCGCGCCGCTTCTGCAATACCGGATTCTCCGGGAGCCGGCAGAAACACGTTTGGCCCGATAAGGGCCGAGGTGTCCCAGTTCTCGGCGTCACGCAGCGCGATGGCAAAGGTTCTGAGGATGCCGCGCGTGCGCTGGAAGCCATTGAGTTGCGTCCAGCGGGTATAAAAGATGTCGGTCAAGTCGGGATGAAAGGGATAGCTGCGGAGAAAGCGCGCCTCCGCGTTCTTTCGGTCCTTGCGGACCGTCTCTTCGAGCGCGGCGATATTGGCCACCGCGGTCGTGACGTGCGGACGGAAGACTTCCGGGTCGGTGATGGACGCGGTTTCAAAAAACCGGCGACGCAGTACCTCGGCCACATCGTCCTTCTGCACCGGCTGCACGCCTTCCTCACGCTGGCGGTTGAATATCTCGAATATCTGGGCACTCAGCTCCTTGCCGAACTGGTCGCTCTTTTCCGGGTCGGAGGCGAGCAGCGAGGCAACCAGGGCGCAGCGGTCAACCTTGGTTGCGGCCTGACACAGGTACTGAAAGAAGTCGATCAGGCGCCCGCGCCACTCCTCACCCAGCGCGGCCTTCTCGCGAGCATACATCAGCACTTCGTCAATCAGCACCAGGGTTGAAAGCCCGTCAGCCTGCGGCCACGACAGCAGGGCAGCAAGCAAGGGCTCCGCTGGCGGCGTCTCGCGCTCCTCAGCCTGGCCGTCGGCATGCAGAGCCCGCAGCCCGTCTTCGCCCGCGATCTGGAAGGCAAGCACACTCCACGGATGCTTGAGCCAGCGCAGTTCTCCCTGCGGCCCGCGCACCTGCATGCCCTTCTCCACGTCCAGCTTGTCAAAGCTGAGCGCCACCACGCATGCCTGCGGCAAGGGCGCCCCGATATGGGACTTGAAATGCTCGACCGTGGGGATCGAGGGGAGCGCTGCCGGGTCGTGCACAAGGTGGCGGAGCGTCACCAGCGTATGCGTCTTGCCGCCGCCGTAGGTCAGCTCAAGTTGCCGGATGGCCTTGGTGTTCTGCCCGGCAAGACGCAGCACTACATCCTTGGCCAAGTCGCGTAGCGAGAGCGTCGGATAGGTCAGGCCAAAGAACCGTGCCGGGTCCTCATAGATTGGCCGCGCGCCGGTCTGCATCATCACGTCGTGCAGGTCCGCGGCAAAATCGGCCAGCGACAGTTCGCCCGTGCGCACATCGTCACGCAGCGTCACGACTTCATGCCAGGGAGTCCAGGGAAGTTTTTGTGCCATATGCCTCTCGTCTGTCTCAGCGTGAGGGATTCAGTTGACCAGGTGGAAGCCGACTAGAGCTTGCTGCCCGCGCGCAACGCTTCCATCATGAAGTACAGGGAGTAGAGCGTGTTGGGAAATCGGTATCCCCCCCGAACTTCCGGGTCGCTCTCCAACACGCCGAGCTTTCTCATGCGGCGCAGGAAGTTGTTGAGCACACGCTTTTCGTCCTCTGTAAGGCGCGCTAAGAGTTCCGTTCTCTGAAAGCGAAGGTCTGGTTCAACTTCAACCGCCATTTTACGCAGGATCGATCGATAGCGTTCACTCTGAATGGCCTGAAATATCTGCGGTTCGAGCAATTTCTGTCCAATGACTTCAGCCGCAAGAAAGACACCTTTTCTAATGTCGTTTGCATCAATGTCGGGGCTTTGCGCCGTGCGCCATACCGCATCGCCAAGCTCATGGGCCAGCACCGGCAGGCCACCAGTAAACCCAACCAATGTCGTCAGGTCAGCATCAGAGACCGTCGCCTCGGCGGAGTCAAAAGAACGTTTGTAAAATTCCCTGACCTCATCATCCGACCAGGGCGTAATGTCGATCAACTCGAAAACACGGGCCAGGGACGGCTGGCTCCTCACCAACTCCCGCCGTCTTTCTTCGAGTCCGACAAAGAGCACACAGAGCGGGACTTGCTGCCGCGAGGTAGCAATCTCGTCCACAATACTCTTGAGCCAGTTGGCAAAGACCTCGGAGGTTGCCAGACCGTTCATATCGTCCAGAACCAGGAGCAGCGCCTCATTCTGGCCCTTGAGTTGATCCAGCAGTTGGGTGATTGAGGGCACGAAATCATGGGCCAGCATGGACAGGTCATCACCCGCCAGATTCAATTCGAGCGTGACACCGAACAGACCCACTTTTCGGATTCGATTGCCGAAAAAGCTTTTAATGGACTCGTGCCACGGCTTGTCCATGCTGTCCTTCAGCAGGCGGTCGAACGTCCGCCGCAGCATTTCCTCCAATTCGTGCACCCCACCGAGAAAGACGTGACATCCGGCGGTCTTACTCTCATGCTCGGCAAGCACGCGCACGAAGTGGGCCAGGGAACTCTTGCCAATACCCCGCTCGCCGCTGACGAATCCGATTTTGAAATTTCCCCGGACACTGGCCTTCACCATGCCGTGCAAGTGTTCAACCTCTTTGCGGCGGCCAACAAAGAACTCAATCGGTATGGGCTGGCCTGGTCTGAACGGGCTTGATTCGGGGTTCATAAAGCGTCGCCTATTCTATCATTCCGCTTCGTGGTCTCAAGGAACGGCGTTACGGACATGCGTTTCCAGCCGCTGAGCCAGCGCGTCGAAGTCTTCGGGACATTTTCGGCGTATTGCAGGAATGTTGCGGGCGGTCTCTTCGCCCAGCGCCTTACGGCCACCGCCAAGAGCGTCGGCAACGCCCCGTTGAACGGCAAGCGGTTCAAAATAGCGTTCTTTGACCGACACTTCCGCGCGAACGGCTGTCCAATTCCAGCCTGTAGGCAGCTCCAGGCCGGCCAATACCCAGGTTTCAATCTCTTCCCAAGCATTCTCGGCAAAGAAGGTTTGAGCATTGCCAAACTCCTCTTCGAGTTCGTTGAGCCGTTCACGTCGGCCCTCCCTGCCATCCCGATCAACACACAGGATAAAGATATCTATCATTCCCTCGTTATCGTTGACGATCTCTTCGATACGTTCTGATTTCAACGCTTCTACGACGCCGCCAAGTACCGGGTTTTCACATACCTGAATCCGCGCCCTTGGCTTGCCGATGGACGTAAAAAGAGACTCGAACAGAGGCTTGAGAATATCTTTGTCCCTACGAGAATCTTCAGGAATAATGAGAATTCTCACAGGTCGCCCTCTGCTTCGTCGTAGTCTTCGGTAAAGGCCAGCGCAGTCTCCATCCAACGAGAAGCCAACAGCCGTCCTAGCCCGCCTTGGGAGGTGCGCAACTTCTTGGCGTTGGGCAGTTCGGCGACTTGGCGTATGATGGCATCCTGCGAGTCTTCCAGACGACCGACAACGGACAGGTGCTCGAACGTGCTATCGTTGATAAAGGTCAGGAAGTCCGGAGAGTGAGATGTGGTTATCACCTGGATGTCACGCTTCGCGGCTTGCTTTTCTATCAGTTCAAGTAGAAGCCACTGCCGCGCCGGGTGAATACCGGTATCGATTTCCTCGAAGAAATACAGGTCATTCGTGTTATCACCGAGGAGCACGGCCAGCGTGGCGAGAAAACGCAGGGTGCCGTCCGAGGCACTATAGGCCGAGACCTTTCTGCCGTTCTTTTCACAAATAACGAGATGGACCCGACCACTGGGGTCGCGCGGAAACTCAAACCCTTCCACGTCCATTGGGGTAAGCTCGGCAATCCAACCAGCCAGGATTTCCTTGCGCTTGGGGTCGGCACAGATTTGCTGCAAAACTACTGGCAAATTCTCGCCACTGTCGCCCAACACGGTCGCACCGGGAGCAGCCGGCTCCCGTATTCGGTCTGGCGATAGCTCCAGAAAACGCATGTTGTAAAGTGCAAAGTATACGTCGGTGAGGATAGAGGCGCGTTCGCTAGATTCTAGGTTGTGAGATATCGTCTCAAGGTTGAATCCCGGAGTTTGGCTCTTGGCATAACCTGTTTCCGACCCTTTTCGGAGTTTTTCTTCTTTACGATTGAATGCACCAGTTTCACCGTCAAGTTCGACCTCGATCAAGTAGTACCAATCCTTTTCGTCCAGCTTCAGTCCAACTTCAATAGAAAACGTCTCTTGCCCGAACCGCACAATCTCATTCATCGCGCCACGGATCGGGTTCCATCCGGCTTCGCGTTTGCCGCCGAAAATCTCTGCCAGGGTGTAGCCCCGACCAATGCCACTCAGAAACCGGAAGGCGTCGCGGATGTTGCTCTTGCCGCTAGCGTTCGCGCCGACGAGGATCGTGAACGGGCCGACCCGTAGCGTCTCGTCGGCAAAGTTCTTGAAATTCTTGAGGCGAATGGACGTAATCATGATACCTCCCCAAGCTGAAGGTCCGCCTGCCGCGCCGGGACGATGCCGCCGTGGGCGGCGATGTGGTTGGAGAGGGATTCGAGAATGGCGCGCTCTTCGGAGCCGGCGGGCGCGAGTTCTATGAGTGCCTGCAAAAGCTGGACGAACAGCGCGTTGCGTTTGAGGCCGCGCGTGTCAAGATAATCGTTGACCTTGACCTCGTCGCCGGCCCGCCACAGGTGCATCAGCCGGTGTGCCTGGTCAATCAGCGGGACGGGCCGGTCTCGTGGCGACTCAAAGCCGAGCCATTTGGCCCGGCGCTGATGCCAGGCTTTCAGCTTGATCGTGTTGCCCGTGCCGCCGGAATCGGCCTCGCTCTCCTCAACCTCGTCCGTCCGGTCGTCTTCCTCAAGGTCGTCGAACAGCGTCTTGCCCGCGCGTGACAGAATATCGAGCCGGTCGGTCAGTTCACTGTCTGAGAGGTTGCACGACAGGGCGTATAAAATGCACGCGCCAATGGGCGCTTTGTCGAGGCCGAAATCCTTGCGGTGCAGCAGGTAATAGGTCGTGACATCGTCGAGCCCGCTGACGGCCTCGGCCTCGCCGTCCTGCGTCAGCACGCGCCCGACCACAAAATCGACCACAATCCGCCGCACCTCGCGCAGAAACTCCGAGACGTTCATCTGCGCTCCGGCCTCATCGGCCTTCTTCACCACCGGATATTTCGAGAAGGCTTCCAACGCCGGACCGGTCGCGGCCCACACAAAGTCAGGACCACGAATCCCCGCGTCCCAAAAGTCCCGCAGTTGCGTCCGAATACGCTCCCGCATCTCGGCCAGCACCGTCGTATCCCAGCCAGGTCGGGCTGGCTGGCGTTTTTTGCAGACGAGCCAGATTGAAGAGGAAAGCCGCGCACCGCCCGCCACTTTGGTTTGCATTTCCGTTTGGATAGGCCAGGACCCATCCACGACGAAGCCTGCGCGGATCAATGCAGATACCAGTGTTTCCCACGCTTCAGGTTGTTTATTTGCGAAAGCCACGACTAGACGGCCATCGTCCCGAAGCGCTCCCAAGCAAAGCCGGAAGGTGCGGAACATGCCATCTTCGTAGGCTGTCCTGGACGCGATTACATCAGAGTTGAAACGACTGGGCTGATCTATTAGCTCACCGTCGTTCTTGTCATGATCCCATTTTGGGCCAAGCGGTTCGCGGAAGGCGGTATCAATATCGACGCATAACCCTTGCGTGGACCGCCGTAACCACACATGGAAAAAGTCCATCAAATCAGAATAAGGAATGGCATCATAGTAAGGCGGGTCGGTAATAATAGTGTCGTATTCTCCGGTGATTTGCGTTGCGCTCGTTGCACATACGGCAGGCGCAGGACTGCCATTTGTATTTTCCAATGTATGCGAAATGAAACGGGCAACCCATTCCAATGCACCAAGAAAATTTCCTGATGTATCGGATAATGGATTCACTTCGGTGTAATCCCAGACCATAGGCAAAGCAAAGCGACCAAATGTATTTCTAATTACTTCTCTGCCGTTGTTCCAGGAGCAAATAGCACTTGAATAATCCGCCAAGCGGTCCAGGCACATTGCACCGTAAGCAATCACCGCCTCCTGCCATATCTCGGCGTTTTTGCTTTTCCCGCGATATCCCGCGATGTCCCGCGATGTCCCGTATTGAACCGCGAGGCTGCGAACAATGTTGACAAACGAGCCCAACGCCATCAACTGCCGCTCCGTGAATATTTTTTGCCAGGAGTCAAATCCGTAGCGTGGTAGACCGGAAGCGCCCCGTGAGTTTGGTGACGGTCGTTCGGCGCTTATAGGCTCCTCCGGCAGCCCGAACGGAATCTGCTCATACAGTTCGTCCAGTTCCTCTTTCGGGACCTCGGCGGCCCGAAGCTCTTCAGCGGTCGGCAGCCGGTATTCCTTGCTCTTCACCCCATCGACAACCACTGCGGTCATGACCGCGCCCAATCGTCCGGCGCGGCCTTCGTAGCGAATGTCGTCCATGCTCATGATGGTCGGGCAGCAGGGGCATTGCGCGCCCGAGCGGCTCATGGTGCCGGCCCCGTGGCGCTTGTCGTGTTCGCGTCGCTGTGCGGCATTGCCGCCGACTTGGGGCACGTCGGTCTCAATGCCGAACCGAATACTTCCCCCTGACAAGGGGGATTGAGGGGGTTTCGTCTGTGAACGAGCCGCACCAGAACCCCCCTGACCCCCCTTATCAGGGGGGGAAGACGGGACGGGCGTCACGGTCAGCAGCACACGCTTGTTGTCTTTCTTTGCCAGCCACTTGGTCTTGAGCAGCGGCAGGGTGGCACGGCAGCCCTTGCAGCGCACGGTCCGCGCCCACAAATAGGCCACGGTGGGTTTGGCTATCCAGCGCGGATTGCGAGGGTCAGCAAGATAGGCTCTCGTGTAGCCGGCGTTCAGCGGCCCGACATCCGTTTTGCCGTCCGCGTCCGGTTCCAGCAGTTGCAGCGGAGGAACCCACCCCGCCGCTGACGCGGCACCCCTCCCAAGAGGGGATAGTCTGCTCCCCTCCTCGGAGGGGTGGCCCGAAGGGCCGGGGTGGGTTTCTCTTTGCAGCACCCTTTCACGAGGAGAGTCATTGCCGTCCGGCTTCAAAGCCTGGAACTCAGCATAGGTCGGATAGCGGCGGGCCAGCCGTTTGCGCGCCTGCGCCAACACCCAGCGACCCCAGGCGCGCACCTGCCAGGCAAGGTCGGCGTCCAGCACTGGCCGATGGTAGAGGAGTTCCGGCTCTGCGACCCTGCCGTCCTTATCCGGGCCGTCCTCGTCAAGGTTGAGCTTGGCAAGTTCACGCCGTAGCGCTGCCCCCTTATACCCCTTGGCCTTGAGAAAGGACGCCATGAAGTCCCGGTCTTGCAGGGCGAAGTCGGGCAGCGGGCGGGTCTGACCGGCGAGCTTTTGCGGATATTCGAGCGTACATTTCAGGATGAACCAGGCGACCGGGTTGAGGTCGTTGGCCGTCACCTCGCAGCCCAGCCGCATGGCTTCCAGCGGAATGGCCCCGCCCCCGGCGAACGGGTCCAGCACCTTGGGCGCGCGGCCACCATACGCCTCACGTATCTTGTCGCGGAACCAGTCGAGGTCCGGGCCGTTCTCGCGCTTCCAATGCAGAATGCCGCCCTGGGTTTCGCGTTTGCGCTTCTCAACCGTCTTGCCATTCTTCTTTTCCGGCTTGATCGTCTCCACGACCGTCCCGGCCATACGCCGGTAGATGGCCTTGCGTTCCTCCGCATTGCCGGGGTCGGGCAGCAGCGTCGCAATCAACGCCGCCCGGCACGCCGCCAGCGGCCTGCGCGCCGGCCAGATATGCAGCGTCGAAATATGCCCGTGGCGCACATTCTTCTCATGCACCGAGTCGAGCGAGACTTGTTCGAGCGGGAAATCGACTTCGATGAGGCGTTTATCGGTCATGATTCTCTTTTACGCTTCCTGCTCCCTCTCCCGCTGGGAGAGGGTTGGGGTGAGGGTCATCCGCCCGTTCGGTACTCTCTAATAAGCGCTTCCGCAGGGATACCAAATTCCACGTTGAGGCGGCGGATCATGGGTAATGTCAAAGGTCGCTTGCGATTCAGGACTTCCGAGACCCTGGCGCGTGAGCCAAAGGCTGGTTCAATATCCTTACGCGTCCACCCAAGCTGCTCCATGCGGAACAGAATAGCGTCAACCGGGTCCGGTGGGTCAATCGGGTAGGCTTTGGCCTCGTAAGCGTCTACTAACATCGAAAGGACCTCAAGCCGGTCGAACGCCTCGCTCCCCGGTTCGGCATCCATCAGTGTCTCAAGCTCCGCTACCGCAGCGGCATGGTCAGCCTCAGTCTTGATCGGTCGAATGTTCATAGTGCATCCCTCATATCTCATATGCTCGACGGGTCGGCGATTGCGTTATACTCTTTGTGACTGCCAATGAAGCGAACCAGCATCACATGGGCGGGATAGTTCACCCAAACGATCAGCCGATACTTATTGCCGGCGATATTGAACACCACCCTGTTATTTGCAAGGAAACTGGCGGAACGAAATTGCGCCTTGATGTCCGCCGGCGTCACCCAATCGGCCTTCTCCGCTTCCTTGTACCACGCCTGGAGTGGAGCCTCGGCATCGCGATGGTTGGGCTGCTCCCAAAACTCTCTCAACGCTTTCCGACTAACGATTCTCACGCTTGATTATATGAAGGGTCCCACATGAGGATCAAGGAGGCGTGGAAGTCCATAAACCCCCGGCTTCCTTAACGGTCTTTCAACGGACCGTCTCCTATGACCGCGCCGATTCGATTTCGTAGTTTCTCACGGAGTTCTTCTGGAGTGCGCCAAGTAATGTGATTGAACTGCCGTGTGTCGAAATGGACATGCTCAATGTGGTCTGCACGACACATCCAGATCACTGGAATACCTAAGCCTTGAGCGAAGCCCGCCTCATAATAGACACCGCCGCGGGGAATGGCGATTTGTTTGCCACCGTGCTCAATCAGTCCACAAGTAAAATCACATACAATGAACCGCGAGCGCCGTATTTCTGCGATGATCTCGTCGTCGATCTTGTTGTTGTGTTCCTTCTTGTCGATCCGAAGGGGCCTATATCCCGAGTCCCTGATTGCAAGTTCAATTCCTTTTTCATACGCCTTGTTGACTGACTCATCGAACCACATTGCGACAAAAGCCTGTTCGGAGTTGACAGCCTTGGTTTCCAGTTCTTCCAACCGCTGTACACCTGCTGGGGTCAACCGTATGTAGGAATCTCGCGATCTGGTCTCGGAAGATGGGTCATCTTTTTCAAGCCAGCCGCCCTCAACGGCAGCCGAGATGAGCCAAGAAAGGTCTCGTGGTAGCGGCATTGTACCGCTGAATATCTGATAACTTTCTTCACTAACTTGAAATTCACTAGCTTTGCTCCAGCATTCCGTGGCTGCTTCTATGATCTGAAATTCGACGTGATTCTTCTCCTTCCTTCCTGCATAGCACAGCCCAAGTGAAACTTGTGACGGAAGTTCGGCAAAACACCGAAGAAGCCTTTCCATCCGTTGCTCGATTCGCAGGCGTTCCTGCTGCTCGATTTTTCTGACCTCCTCATAGGTAAGGCACCCTATGTCACCAAGTTGGTTCTTGTCATACACCCAACGGGAGACCTTAATCTGAATTTCCTCGTTGCGTGGAAAAAAATCACTAGCTTCAATATCGTCCGAGCGAAACACGCCACCTGCACGTGGAGAGTAGTACCATTCGTCATCTGTCCCCAAACTCTTATCGACCCACGCTTTCGTACCTTTCCAAATTGGACAGTATACCTCTTGGCCTCGTTTAGTTAATTGTTCTTCCCTGTAGATAAGGTCTTTCATCTTCCACCCCCCTTGTCTCAGCAGCTCACCACTGATTTTCGATACTCTTGAGCCGCACCGCCGGTAATCGCTTGAGTTGCTGATTGCTCGGATCGACTTCAATCCCTACCGACTCCAAAGCGGTTACGCCCAGCAGTGGCTCGGCGTCCGCCTCTCCGAAGATGATCGTGCCTCCGACGAACTCTCCCATGAATTCGATCTGCCCAACCGTGATATCCAGCTTGATTTCACTGCCGTCGGCCAACTCGTATGACCGCTGGCCCTTGGGCTCCAGGCCGATAGCTTCCAGATGCGGCCTGGGAACGAGACAATCAGTCGCTCCCGTATCAACCAGAAACAGTCCTTCCCAGGTGCGATCCGGCTCGGCTGGGTTGCGAATGGTGACGGTGACGTGCGTGGCTCCCATGTGATCTTCCTTTCTCTCCGCTTACTCGGCTGCCTCCAGAATCGACTTGGAAGAAATGATGTAGGCAGTAGAATTGCGGCTTTTGGCGAGCAGTTTCCCAAACGGGTCGCGTACCCGCACCAGACGCGGGCGCGGGGTGGCGCAGTCAAAGACGACGTATAACCAGTAGCCGTCGCGCAGGTTGCAGGCATTAGCCCATTCGTTTTCCTTCAACTCAATACCGCCCGAGTGGGCACGGCCTTTGACCTCAATGGCACGTCTGCCGGTGTCGGGGTGTCGGGACAACAGGTCGAAGCCCGGCCAATCAGGCAGGCCGACCCGGCGGGCCAGTTCGGGCCGCGATACATCGTCCACGCGAGCGCCCGACTCTTCCTCGTAGGCTCGCGCCAAGCGCACGGCGATGGCCTCAACATCGGCGTCGTGACGTTCGTGTTCTTCAGGATTGTCCGAGGGAAGAACAAGGGCGTGGGCGACCATCGCCGCTTCGCCCGGAACGATGCGGGCAGGCTCCATCCTCAGCCTGGCAAGACAGCGCTCCTTGTCCTCGGTCAGCCGGCGCTGCTGGGCCTTGACCGTGGTCAGCTTGCCTTGGGCGTGCAGGTCGCCTCCGCGTGCCCGTTCGTTGATGCGCTGTCGTTGGGTGATTAACTCGGCCGCCTGATGGTCGTACCCGCGAGCGGCCCAGTCGAGCCGTTCTGGCAGGGCGCTTTCGATCTGGGCACGGTGCTCGTCCACCATGCGTGCCAGCGTCACACCATGAAGCCATTCAGTCGCGGCTTCAACCAGCCTGCGCGCCTGGCGGGCCAGCGGTACGCTGCCGGGCTTCACGTTTTGCGCGCCGCGCAGAAGCAGCAGGTGCTCCACTGGGCAGGGTTTGATCGCGCCGGTGCTGTCCTGCCGCAGCCCAACCAGCCGGCTCTCGACCACTTCGGACTCCGTGCTTTCGCGGTCCATGCCGTGTTTAACGACCGAGACGTGTGCCAGATGGAAGAGATAGGGAGAGTCGGCGTGAGGGTCTATGAAGATAGCGCCGCGTAATGCCTCGTCACCGTAGCGCGATAACAGGGCAGTACAAAATCGGTCGAACACGGGTTCGCCGGGGTGCAGCCAGATGGCGGTGCCATCCTCCTGAAGAGGAAACGTGTCCAGCATCTCATGTCTATTGGAGGATACGTTTCCTCTTTGTGGCCGAGCCACCGTGAAATGGCCCTGAATCTCTTCGGGGTATGCCTCCAAAGCGCCGAGCACGGGGTCAAGACCGCGCGCACGTTCCGGAGCGAGGTTGAAAACCTCCTCAAGATCGCCTTCCACTGTCATATCAAGCAGAGGAGCCGCCGATCCGACAAAGCGGCGAATATAGCCGGGCAACAGACGGCGATAATTTTCCTGCTCCATTACGGCCCTGAGGTCGGACAGGCGGCTCTTCACGTCGCCGCCTCCGAATAAGGCCCGCTCCCGCGCGTCCAGCGCACGCACCTGTTCTTGGGTCAGACGGCTGTCGATGTCCTCGATAGCGCCACGCGCGCCGTCTTCCGTCGCCGCCTGCTCCATGTATGCCCGGAGCGAGACATTCTCGAACAGGCGGCCTACCACGTCGAAGACCTTATCGGACCCGAGTTGTTTACGGATATTTTCCAGCTTGTCGAGCAAGGTCTTGAGCACCCGGCCCTCGCGCGTCTCGCCAGCGATCAGGTTGACGATAACGACTGGGTCGCGTTGCTGTCCGTAACGGTGGATGCGGCCCATACGTTGTTCCAGGCGGGCCGGATTCCAGGGTACGTCGTAGTTCACCATCAGCCAGCAGAACTGGAGGTTGATGCCCTCGCCCGCGGCATCAGTAGCGACCAGATACGTCGCGCCGCCCTGGTCCGGCGACCGCCTGAACAACTCGACCTGCGCCTCCCGCTCGCGGTAGTTGAGCCCGCCGTGAACCAGCGCGACTTGTCCGGTGAAACCCAGCCCTTCGAGACGCCGGACAAGGAATTCCGCGGTATCGCGATGCTCGGTAAAAATGATGAATTTCTCATGGGCAAAGGTCGGGTCGCGCAGAACCGCACGAAGCTTCTCGAACTTGGAGTCTTCACCAGCATTGGCAAGTTGGCGTGCGTGATTAGTCAGGGTTTCGACCTCGGAACGTTCGTGCTGAAGGTCCGACAACGTGAGCGCGACCAGGGTTCCCAGGGCGTGCTCTTCAAACTCCTCGTGGCGTTCGCGGCCGCCGGTCTCGTCAATGTCTTCGTCTGCGGTGTGGGTTTCAAAAAAGTCCTGTGTCTTCCGATGTCGCTGACGGCGGTCCAATTCGTCGGTACGGCCAGCGCGAACCAGTCCGATCGCTTCGTCCAGGCGCTCCAGGCGGCGCTCAAATGAACGCAGCAGGGCATAGGTCGAACTGGCTAAGCGGCGCTGGAATACGCTCATGGCCAGACGGGCTGCGGAGCGATTCATAATGCGCGCTTTGTTATAGGTCTCGGAGATGTAGGCGGTTGTTGCATCGTAGAGCTGCTGCTCTGCCGGGCTGAGGGTGTAGCTCAACGTGTCGCACTGCCGCTGCGGGTAGAGAGGCTGACCGTCGAAGCGGACCATTTCTTCCTTGGTCCGTCGGATAAAATGGCGGGAGCGCTGGGTTTGCGGAAAGGCTTGGAAGGCGTCGGAGGTTGCAAGCGCGTCCGGCGCAAGCAGCCGCCAGAGGCAATAATAGGGGAAGTCCTTGCCCATATGAGGCGTGGCGGTCAGCAGCAGAATATTCGTTGCCGACCAGCCGAGCTTCCAGCGTTCGTCATCGACGGACAGCCCAGCCAACGCCTCGGCGAGCTTGTACCGGTCTGTCTTGCGGACATAGAAATCCTGCTCGCGGTTCGCCGCCAGTTTGTGGGCCTCGTCGAACACCACCAGGTCGTATGGGAGCGCGGCCCCTGAGACGACCGATTCACGCAGACGCGCAAACATACGTTCACCGGTCAGGGTATCGAGGCTGACGATGAGGCGGTCGCTGTCCGGCCCAACGAACGGGTTTCCGGTGCGGGCCTCGTCGCCACGCACGATCCGAAAATGCAGACGAAACAGCGTGCGCAGCTCGCGTTCCCAGTTGCCGACCAGTCCGGCAGGCGGAACGATAAGCACACGTTTCATAAGGCGGCGCATGAAGACCTCTCGAAGATAGAGGCCGGTCATGATGGTCTTGCCCGCACCGGCATCGTCGGCGAGCAGGAACCGTAATGGCGCCAGACTCAGCATATGCTCATAGACGGCAATCCGCTGATGCGGCAACGGGTCAATCAAGGAGATTTCCGTGGCAAAGGCTGGATTGAAAAGATGGCCGTAGGCAAGACGGGTTGCCTCAGCCACCGCGGCGACCACGTGCGGGCTGGTTGCGAAGTCTAGCTGCGGGAAAGGGTCCAATGAAGTCACGGCAGGTTGGGCATCTTCCTGCGACGTATCAAGGCCGGTCTCAAGGTCCAGTATCTGTTGCCATGCCAGGCGGGTCGGTTTCGACTGGCCGTTTTCCCACCGGTTCACGGTTGCAAAGGAGACGCCGATACGCTCGGCCAGCTTGACCTGGGTCAACTCCAGGCGATTTCGCACATTCCGAACTCGGGCTGAGTAGTCCCCTGGTATGCCAATGCCTGTTCGTGCCATGATGAATCCTCAATGGTTGCTCAGGCAAAACCAAGTATCATAGGGGGCATGGTTATGTCAAATATACTTCTCTGATATACGGAATGTTATATAGCATATGCTATATCTCACGTATAACTACACGGATTCCGGCTCTGTCGAAACCGACGAGGGAATCGCGCGAGTCGTCAATCGGGTCGGAGATGTCCTGGTTCCGCTCAATGTAGGGCGAACGCGCGCCCATCTGTCGAGTCACGGGGTGTGGGTATCCCTGCGCTACGCCTTCTACACGTTCTAGGGCAAAAGAGCCTCTCGCATAGCTCATGTTTTCTGGGCCGAGGGGCTTACTTGGGTCTGAAGGGCAGACGAATTCTCCTCGGCTTGAACGATCCACATACGGACCCACGGCAAAAGGACAAAAGCCGGCCAGGCCAGAAAAAAAGTCAAGGTGAAGTACGTCGCGTAGCCAACACTTTGCGTGAGCACTCCGGAAAAGCCGCCTGACAGCGACCGCCCCAGGCCAAAGAGCGCGCTCAGCAGGGCATATTGCGTAGCGGCCTGGCGTTTGTCACAGATACTCATCAGAAAAGCCAAGAATGGCGCAGTCCCCAGCCCGCCACAAAACGACTCGACGATGGAGGCACCATACATAAGCAGATCAGAGCGGGGGAGAGCCGCGGTCACGGCATAGCATAAATTGGACCCTGCTTGGGCCACTCCCAGCACCCACAATGCGCGAAAAAGCCCCCATTTTTTGGTGAGACGACCGCCGAGCAGCGCACCGATAATCGTGCTGACGACGCCCACCGTTCCCGGAATCATGCCGATCTGGAGCGGAGTAAACTCCCGGTCTACCCAGAACGGCCGGACCATCGGCCCCAAGGCCATATCCCCAAGTTTGAAGAGCAAGACGAAGAGAAGAACCGCAATCACACCGGGCCGCTGCCACAAGCTTGTGAGCGGGGTGAGGAATCCGCGAGTGAGCGTGGTGGACCAGGATTGCGTCACTGGCACCCGTTGTGTTCCCTGCGCAATCCGAGGCAGGCGGCTTGAGATCAGTGCCAGGATGGCCAAGAGGACGGCCGCGGTCAGAAATGCTACCTGCCAACCGACGAGACCGGCGGCTCCAACAAACACTCCCCCGGCAATGATCAGTGCGACCCGATAGGTACTCACGCGGAGCCCATTGGCGGGTCCCATTTCTTCTTGATCCAGGAGTTCGATCGTATAGGCGTCAATAGCGATATCCTGGGTTGCCGCCAGTATGGCAAGCACAATCAGTCCGCCCCAGACCAGGCTGCCGCTCGCGGTGGGATCGAGAAAAAGGAAGAGGCCCAAGTCGAGAGCGAGCAGACCCTGGCAGGTCACGATCCAGCTTCGCCGCGACCCCCATACGTCAACCAGTGGAGCCCACAGAAATTTCAGCGTCCACGGCAAGCCCACCACGCTCAGCAGACCAATTTCCGTCAGGCTCATCCCATGTATCCGGAAATACACCGGAAACGCGTCGAACAGGAGCCCGAACGGAAAGCCCTCGGCAAAATACAGCAGGGCCACCCACAGCAGTTTCGTTCGGGTTGAGACGGGTTTCAAATCCACCCCAGCTTACCGACTCCGCTCTACTCCGATTTTCTCGCAGAACCGCTCAATCGGACAGACACTGCATTTGGGAGAGGTTGGGTGACACAGGGTCTGTCCAAATGCGACCAGCAGGTCGTTATAGCCGATCCAGAAACGCTTGGGCAGACTTGCGCGGAGTGCCATTTCCGTTTGTTCCGGGTTTTCCGTTTCAACATAGCCCCAACGGTTTGAGATGCGGTGGACGTGCGTATCCACACAGATTCCTGGCTTTTGGAAGCCCAGAGTCACAACCAAGTTGGCGGTTTTCCGGCCCACGCCCTTAAAGGTCAGGAGTTCATCTATGTCGTCAGGAACTCGCCCCGCATAGATATCGAGCAACCGCTGTGAGACGTCGAGCACGGTTTGCGCTTTGGTTTTATAAAACCCAACCGGATAAATCGCCTTCTTCACCTGAGCGGGTGTCAGGGTCACCATTTTTTCAGGCGTATCGGCCAGGGAAAATAACCGCCGGGCCGCCGGGCCGGTTGTTTCATCCTTGGTCCGCAAACTCAGCAGACAGGCGATCAACACCTGGTAGGGATCACGTGAAAACCCCGCCATTTCCGTCACCACAGGCGCGTTCCAGCCCGTATAGGCGCGACGCAGGATACCAATGACCCGAGAGATTGTTCTATTCGTCACCACTGCTTTACCCTCCCTCTCCTCTCTGTATGGTGACAATGGCGACGGGCAGGGGCAAGTGGTCTTCCCATTCTCGCACTTCTTCCTGGGTCCAGCGTAATCCCGCTCGGTCAAGCTGCTGATAGAAGTCTTGGGTATTCGTCCGTTTGGCATCGACAAGGACAGCCCGTCCGGTGGGGGAGAGATGCGTGGCGAGAAAACGCGCCAGGGCGGGGAAGGTCGGCCGGTCGTATAAAATCTCCGCACCCAGGATGAGCGAGAAATCTGTCTCCAGTCTATCCTGGGTAAAGTCGAGTGAGCGCGCCTCATATTGCGCACATCCGTTTAACCGCGCGTTCTCCCGCGCAAAAGACACCGCGCCAGCTTCCTTGTCGGCAAAGGTGACCCGCCCCCCTTTTTGCGCGGCGACGATGCCGGTCAACCCGAGTCCACAGCCGAGGTCGAGCACGGTTTGGTCTCGGACATCAATAAAACGATCTATATAGCGGGCCAGGGTCAGCGCACCGGTCCACAGGTGGGCCCAGTATGGCGGCTCCTCCGTGTCGTCGCGCAACAGGGCCTCGCGGTCGACCAGCCGCTCAAGGTCTTTGACGCGGAGCAGGGTCAACGAGCGTGAGCCTATGACCACCTCCATAGGCTCCGAAGAGTAAACGTGCCCTCCACACATACAAGGTTGCTGAGATGTTGGCAGGTTTACCCTTTGCCTCATACGCCGTAGGGGCAATTCATGAATTGCCTCTACTCGAACGCACTCAGGCCGGTAATATAGCGACCGAGCGTCAGGCGGTGGATATCCTCGGTGCCTTCGTAGGTATTGACCGTCTCAAGGTTGAGGAGATGCCGAATGACTGGATACTCATCCGTGATACCATTTCCACCGAGAATGTCCCGAGCGAGCCGCGTAGTGTGCAACGCGGTCGAAACATTATTCATCTTGGCCATGCTGACCTGGTCCGGCCGCATTTTGCCCGCGTCCTTGAGTCGGCCCAGTCGGTACGCCAAAAGCTGCGCTTTCGTGATCTCGGTCAGCATGGTCACGAGTTTGGCCTGTACGAGCTGATAGCCACCGATCGGTCGCGAGAACATCTTGCGGTTTTGGGCGTAATCGACCGCACACTCATAGCAGGCTATGGCCGCCCCAATCGCACCCCAGGAAATCCCGTAACGTGCTTGGGTCAGACACATGAGCGGGGATTTGAGACCACCGGACTTCGGCAGCAGATTGTCCTCAGGAATCCAGCAATCTTCGAAGATCAGCTCCGAAGTCACGGACGCTCGAAAACTGAATTTTCCGTCAATGTTTTGCCGGGTGAAGCCTTCGCGTTCTTTTTCAACCAGGAAGCCGCGAATCACATCCGTGCCATCCTCTTCGAGCTGGGCCCACACCACGGCCACATCAGAGATTGAGCCGTTGGTGATCCAGCGCTTGGTGCCGTTGAGCAGGTAGCCCCCGTTTTCCCGCCGCGCGCGGGTTATCATCCCGCCCGGATTCGAGCCAAAGTCCGGTTCGGTCAGGCCAAAGCACCCAATGGCCTCGGCCCGCGCCAGACGGGGCAGCCAGAACTTCTTTTGTTCCTCCGAGCCAAACGTCAGAATCGGATACATCACCAGGGACGACTGTACGCTGGCGAATGAGCGCAGCCCACTATCCCCGCGCTCAAGCTCCTGGCTTATCAGGCCGTAGACAACGCTGCTCATCCCGGCGCCGCCGTACTCGGTTGGCACCGTCACTCCCAGAAAGCCCAACTCGGCCAGTCGAGGAACAAGTTCCATAGGAAAAGAGCCTTCGCGGAAACACTGCTGCACTCTGGGCAGGAACTCCTCATCCACGAAGCGGCGCGCCACGTCACGGACCAGGCGCTCTTCTTCACTCAAAAATTCTTCAATCTGATAGAAATCGGTGTCTATAAAATCCGCCACGGCAGACTCCCTTCACAAAGAAACTGGCTTGATCCTAGCCCCTTCCGCTACCCGGCGTCCAGGCCGCGCGGTTGTCCTTCTCCACGAGGGTCGGAGACCCCGGTTATCAGTCCGGACTCCCGGTCAACATGAATCGCCTGGATATTGCCAAAGCGGGAACGCTTGCCGGGACCCCATTCCACGACCTTCACATTGTGGCCCATAGCCTGAAGCTTTTCGACGAGTCCGTTCGATTCACTCCCCGTTTGGACTTCCAGGTTCAGCCGGTCCGGGTACCACTGATGGTGAATGCGCGTGGCAAACATGGCGTCCGGCAAGGACATTTGGTAGGCGAGGGTATTGAGCAGGACTTGCAGGACCGAGCTGATGATGCGCGACCCGCCGGGTCCGCCAATCACGAGTTCGACTTTTCCGCCCTGGGTCACAATGGTTGGGCTCATGCTGCTCAGCGGCGTCTTTCGGGGGGCAATAGCATTCGCATCTGTGTTGCCGACCAGGCCAAAGGCGTTGGGATGGTCGGGCTGGGCGTTAAAATCGTCCATCTCGTCGTTGAGCAGAATACCGGTTCCAGGAACCATGACCCCGCTGCCGAAATACAGGTTCACCGTCTGGGTTGTGGCCACGGCGTTACCATCTTTGTCAATGACGGACAGATGAGTCGTGCTCGTCGACTCTAGCGGCCCCGTTGGTGTCTGTGGAATACCCTGACTGGGCGTGGCTTTGGAGACATCTATCTTCGCCCGTACGTCTTCTGCATATGCGGGAGAGATAAGGCGCTCCACAGGAACGGACACAAAATCCGTATCGCCCAGGTAACGGGCTCTGTCGCGAAAGGCTCTGCGCAGGGTTTCCGTCAGGATATGCGTGGCGCCGGGAGTTTGGAAGCCGAGTTTCTGCAAAGGAAATCCTGACAAGACATTCAGCATCTGGACGAGCAGAACGCCACCAGAGCTCGGTGGCGGCATAGAATAGATACGCCTCCCCTGAAAACTTCCCGTCACCGGCGCACGGTCAATCACGGTATACTGATCCAAATCTTCCTGGGTCAGCAAGCCGCCTATTCGTTGCATTTCCGCAACAATTGCCGCTGCCACCCGACCGGTATAAAAGGCGGCTTTACCGTCCTTGGCAATGGCGCGCAGGGTGTTGGCCAGGTCTTTTTGGACAAAGAGGTCGTCCTGTTTGAGCGGCTGATCGTTCCGGTAATACACCGCCCGAGTTGCGTCGGATTCCCCCAAGACCTCAGCGCGGTAGGCTATGGCGCGGGCCAAATGCGGATAGACCGGAAATCCCTCGTCTGCCAGACGAATGGCGGGCTGCATGACCTCTTCGAGCGATAAACTGCCGTATCGTTGCTGGGCCTCCACTAGTCCGGCAACGATACCGGGCACGGCGACGGCCAGCGGTCCGGTGCGGCTCAGGGAGGGAACGGCTTCTCCGTCCCGGACAAACATGTCTCGGCTGGCTTTGAGCGGAGCCCGTTCGCGAAAATCAATCGCCAGGGTTTTGCCTTCCTTTGCCAGATAGAGCAGCAGAAAACCGCCGCCGCCTATTCCGGTGGACTGTGGCCTGAGTACGCTGATGGCAAAGGATGTCGCAACCGCAGCATCAACCGCATTGCCTCCTCCACGGAGCATGGCGACACCGGCTTCACTCGCCGGCGCGTTCGCGGCAACGACCATGCCGTGCCGGGAGGTTGAGGCGAATGGAGAATTTTCTCCAAGGCCGGGCGCATCCGCGCCATACACCATTCCGGTAAAGGGGATGAGTACGACCAGCAATAAGAGAATCTTCTTTCCTATTTGGACAATGCGAGCCTTCAACATCATATTTTCCTCACGCAGACAGGAACGAATATAAGCGAGCCGGACAAGAGCAACAATCCCTCTGCCCCTCTGGCCGCTCAGATTGACTTCAAAAGACGGGGTTGGTACGGTTCCCGCCAGGCTCAGGACAGGGAGGGAACGCCATGGCTTCGGTGAACAAAGCGATTATTGTTGGCAATCTCGGCAAAGACCCGGAGGTGCGTTACACACAGAGTGGGCGGGCCATGGCACGCTTTACCGTGGCCACGACCGATACCTGGATGGACCGGGACAATGGCCGTCAGGAACGCACGGACTGGCACAACATCGTGGTCTGGGGCAAGCAGGCTGAGACGTGCGGTCAATATCTGTCTAAAGGTCGTCAGGTCTATATCGAAGGGTCCATCCGTCCGCGCAGCTATGAAGATAAGGAAGGCAATACACGGTATACGACCGATATCGAGGCGCAGCGCGTGCAATTCCTCGGCGGACGTGACGGTGGGGGCGCACGTTCGGGTCAGTCGTTTGATGACGAGCCAAGCGGCGGGTTTGATGATGCTGGGGCGGGCTCAGTTCCCCCGGATGATGACGTACCGTTCTAGGTTGTGGATTGCGGACATGGTGAGTTACACCGTCTCCGTCGCAACCTCTGCATAGCCCGGCCTGATGACGGCCCGTCCATTCGGGTTGACCGTCTCATATCGATAGGAACCTGCATTCGTATCCGGCCAGATAGCCGTGGTAATCGTCTGACCGGGGAGTACCGGTCGAGCGAATCCGGCGCTGAGCCGCTTGAGGCGGCGGGGGTCTTTCTCGCAGACGCTGTCAATAATAGCTTTGGATGAAAACGCCAGGGTGCACAGGCCGTGGACGATAATGCCCGGCAGTCCTGCCAGCTTGGCGACGTTTTCATCGATGTGAATAGGATTGCGATCTCCCGACGCTTTCGCGTAGCGAAATGTTTGATCCGTGTCGATGGTCTGGGAGATCCGATGCAGCGGTTCGCTATCGGGAGTCTCGTCGGCCGCTGTCCTCTTCCGAGGGCGACGTCCCTGGTCTCGGATAAAGGCGGTAAATGTGATGTGCTGAACGGTCTCGCCCGTCTGATTACAGCAGTGGAGGTCAACGGCGAGAGACTCCCCTCCAGGCTGCTCCTCAATAGCCACAATTTTTGCCGTACTGTTGATGGAGTCTCCAGGAATAATAGGACGGAAAAAGCGCATGTCTTGCTGGCTGTGAACCAAACGGAGAATATCGACATTCAGCTCGGCGTCAGTCACGACCATCATCAGCGAGAGCCAGCTTGCCACCGCACCAAACAGCGGTGGCGCAAGAATGCCTTCGGGTCTGTCTGCGTCAAAAAACCAAACGTTATCCTCATTATACGCACACGCGTAGGCCATGGTTGCCTCGGCGCTGACGACATACGACTGCGGGTCATACTCTTTGCCAAGCAGGCTCCTATTCAGTCCCATGGCCTCTACTCTTTAATCCCAGTACCCATCGTCGACAAAACTAATATAGCGGCCTTTGCCAATAATAAGGTGGTCCAGAATGTGGACACCCATCACCTCTCCGACCTCCCTGAGACGCTGGGTAATCTTGAGGTCTTCCTGGCTCGGCATAGGGTCACCGCTGGGGTGATTATGCACGAGGATAGCCGCCGCGGCTGACTCGCGGATGATGGGTTGAAAAACCTCACGGGGGTGGACTAAGGAAGAGGTCAAGGACCCCTCAGAGACACGCACGTCTTTGAGTTTTCTGTTCTTGGCATCCAGGAGAAGCACGTGAAACTCCTCTTTTTTAAGGCTGCCGAGTTGTTCCCGGTAGTGATTGAAGACATCAAGGCTGGAACTAAACGACTCACCCCGCCGCATTTCTTCTTGTGAGAAGCGCTTCGCAATCTCCAAGGAGGCCTTTATCTGCGCGGCCTTTGCCGGTCCGATACCTTTGACCTCGCACAGTTCTGCCGTGCTCGCCTCTTCCAGTTTTCGGAAAGAGTCGCCAAAACGGGAGACAAGCGCCCGACCGTGGTCAAGCGCGCTCTGTCCTGAACTTGCATCGCCGGTACGGAGGATAATGGCGAGGAGTTCTGCATTGGAGAGGGCGACCGCCCCGTGCTCGATCAGTTTCTCACGCGGCCGGTCAGATTCGGGCCAAGTGCGGATGGGCGACGCCATGATTGAGGGCTCACCACCACGCGGTGATTAAAGAGTAAACGTGTCCAGCATCTGCCTGTGTATTGGGGGATACGTTCACTCTTTACAGCCTTTCCTGTTTTTTCTTCTTTTTTTTGCCAGGAGAGCGGCGGTGCGTCTTGTCTTTTTTCGCGAGTAAACGGTCAAGTTTCATATTGAGGTTGAGCAGATTGCCTTGGACTTCTTCAACCTTTTCAACCAAATGCTCGTAGTCTGTTCTGGAGGGTATATTCAGCAGGGAAAGTATCGCCTCCATATTGCGGGCGACTTCTTCCCTCGCCTGAGCAGCGTCCCGAAACGTCTTTTCCATAACGTCGTGCATGCAGCCCTGCGCCAAGAGGTCCTTTACAAGGTTGGCAAAGTTCTCTCTATTTGCCTCGTAGAGCTTCTCGAAAACCGTTTTCTCTTCGTCCATACTCAGGGAGTAAGATGCTTTTCAGGAAAACCCGATAGAAACAACCCAGTCAGCAACAGGGAGATCGTGTGGATTTCGCAGTCTTTCTTGGGTATTTCACCGGCTTACGTTTCCTCGACGAGACCATTGCCTTTCCGGCGCTTGTCGGGACGACGCTCTTTATTCACTTTCTTGACGGAATTGCCTGCGGCCTCATAGCACAAAGGAATCACCGGTCGCTCTCCCCATGGGTCGTGAGTGGGCTGCTGTTTGGCATATGGGCCCTCACGCTGCTCCTTCTCCTGGTGATACGAGGAGAAGGAAGAAAAGGCGAGAGAGAGTAAACGAGTCAAGCTTCTATCTATTTGCATTGAAGGGCACGTTTACTCTTTGCTGAGTGAACCCCCGCCTTTCAGTCTGCGAGGCCGTCTTATCCGCAATTCTGGAGACAGTCCCGTATGGGGTCCAGGTCAGGGAGTTGGCGGGCGTCCTCTGTAATCCAGGCATATCGGACTGTCCCACTCTTATCCACGACAAAGGCCGAACGTTTAGAGACGCCCTTGAAACCAATCAAGTCTTCATAGAACGACCCGTACGCTTGAGAGACTTCTTTACCAAAGTCACTCAGCAGTGGAAAATCATAGCCTTCTTTCGCCGCCCACGCGTCAAGCGAGAAAGGGCTGTCCACGCTAATGGCCACAACCTGAGTATCGTCATTCTGCAAGGTGTTGATATTGTCTCGAACCGAGCACAATTCTTTCGTTCACCCATCGGTAAAGGCGAAGGGAACAAAAAGGATGACGGTATTCTTCTTCCCCTTGGCCTCACTGAGTGCAAAATCCTGCATCTTATTGGTCTTGAGTGTGAAATCCGGGGCTGTTTGGCCTACTTGAACGCTCATAGCTGTTGCTCCTCCATACTGTGTGAATTGAGAACTGCTTCTCCGTTTTCTACTCTCCCTGCCTCGCCTTCCTCTTCTGCGACTAGCGCGATACTGGAGACGTATCCGTCCGCGCCAACGTTAAAGAGTTTAACACCTTGGGTATTCCTGCCGATCACCCGCAACTCAGCGAGCCGAATCCGTATTATCTTGCCGCTATCCGTCACGAGCATCAAGTCATCGTCCTCCTTCACCTGTCGCACACCACAGACCGCTCCAGTCTTGTCCGTGGTGCGCATCGTACTGATTCCTTTCCCCCCACGCGACTGTAGCCGATAGTCCTCTATCCTGCTCCGCTTCCCATACCCTTGGGACGACACCGTGAGAAGGGTGGCTTCTTGATTGAGGATTTCAAGGGAGACGACCTCGTCTCCCTCCTCCAGTGTCATCCCTCGAACGCCAGATGTGCCGCGGCCGGTTGCTCGGACCTCACCTTCTCCAAATCGAATCGCTTTTCCGTTTCTGGTCGAAAGAAGGATCTCTTGTTTACCGTCCGTGAGTTGGACACCGATAACCTCATCGTCGGCCCCCAGAGTAATGGCAATGATTCCACCGCGACGAGGATTAGCATAGGCCATAAGTTTCGTTTTCTTGACCTGTCCTTTACGGGTCGCAAAGACAATAAAACCGTCGTCCTGGAACTCTCTGATAGGAAGAAATGCTGAAATTTTCTCTCCTTCTTGCAGCGGCAGAAGATTAACAATTGCTTTTCCCTTTGCAATGCGGCTGCCCTGAGGAATTTCATGCACCTTAACCCAATACACTTTGCCGATTGAGGAAAAAAACAACAGGAAGGCATGCGTGGAGGAAATGAAGAGATGCTCAACAAAGTCTTCTTCTCGGGTTGTTGCGCCAACAACCCCTTTTCCTCCCCGCCGCTGCGATCGATATTCGGTCAACGGATTTCTCTTGATGTAGCCGGCATGGGAGATGGTGACCACGACGTCTTCTTCAGCAATCAAGTCTTCGTCTGAGAGATCTGCGCTGGCAGACTGGATCTGTGTCCTCCGCTCGTCGGAAAATCGGCTCCGGATATCGGTCAGCTCTTCTCTGATCACGCTATCGATTTTCTCCGGACTGGACAGAATACTTTGCAGCGAATCGATAACACCGAGCGTTTCCCTGTGCTCGGAAAGAATTTTTCCTTGTTCGAGCTGGGTGAGTCGCTGCAAGCGCATGTCAAGAATAGCCTGTGCTTGTGTCTCAGTCAGCGCAAATTGGTCCTGAAGGGCTTGCCGCACGCTCGCTGGATTCTGCCCGTGACGAATAGTGTGGAGCACAGGATCGAGATTATCCAGCGCACGTTTGAGCCCTTCAAGCAGGTGGAGGCGGTCGTTGGCTTTCTGCAGATCAAAGGCAGTCCGGCGGCGGACCACTTCCCGACGATGTTCAAGAAAGTGCAGGAGGGCGTCTTTGAGGGTCAGGAGGCGAGGGCGGCCATCGACGATGGCCAGAAGAATGACCCCAAACGAATCCTGAAGAGGGGTCATTTTATACAGCTGATTGAGGATGACATGTGGGACAACATCTCTCTTCAGTTCGATAACGATGCGCATGCCATCCCTGTCGGACTCGTCACGCAGGTCGGAGATTCCGGTAATGCGTTTCTCATTGACCAGATCGGCAATACGCTCAATCAAACGGGCCTTATTCACCTGGTACGGGATCTCATGCGCAATAATACGACTTTTTCCGGTCTTCTCGTCCTCTTCTATAGAGGTCCGCGCCCGCATCTGAATGATGCCCCGCCCCGTTTCATAGGCGCTGCGTACTCCTGAGCGTCCGTGGATGTAGGCTCCAGTAGGAAAGTCTGGACCAGGGATGTACTCCATCAGATCACGGTTTTTGAGGTCCGTGTTTTCGATCAGAGCCAGGAGGGCATCAATCACCTCGCCAAGGTTGTGAGGAGGAATATTGGTTGACATCCCCACAGCAATTCCAGAGGAGCCGTTGACCAGTAGATTGGGAAATTTACTTGGGAGAACGGCAGGTTCGTGGCTGGTATCGTCGTAGTTCGGGATGAAATTAATGGTTTCTCGATCAATGTCGGCAAGCAACTCCGAGGTGATGCGGGTCATGCGGACTTCGGTATACCGCATGGCGGCGGGCGGGTCGCCATCAACCGAGCCAAAGTTTCCCTGGCCGTCAATGAGCGGATAGCGCAACGAGAAATCCTGCGCCATACGGACGAGCGTGTCATAGACAGCCGAATCTCCGTGCGGGTGGTATTTGCCAATCACGTCGCCCACGACACGGGCAGATTTCTTATATGGACGATTCCATTCATTCCCAAGGTCGTGCATGGCGTACAGGACGCGTCGGTGGACCGGCTTTAACCCGTCACGGACATCGGGCAGCGCTCGACCAATAATCACACTCATGGCGTAGTCCATATAGGACTGCCGCATCTCCTGCTCGATATTGACAGAAGGAAGGGGGTGGGAGTCAGAATAGTCTTCCATACAGAGGAGATTCCTTTTTGATTACAACAGGGCGCGTGGTGGGCTTAGATATCAATATTCTTGGCGGAGAGAGCGTTCTCAGAGATGAATTTTCGTCTCGGCTCCACTTCATCTCCCATGAGCGTAGAAAAGACCTCGTCGGCCTCGTAGGCATCCTCAATCCTGACCTGCAAGAGAGTCCGTGTCTCCGGGTTCATGGTTGTTTCCCAGAGCTGTTCGGGATTCATCTCCCCAAGACCTTTGTAGCGCTGAATATCGACACCTTTTCTGGAGCGCGCTAAGATTGCATCAAGGACTTCCTCCTGACTTCCCAGGACGAGAGCAGTATCTTTCGCGGAGAAAGTGAAAGGAGCCGGCCCAATATTGGCAAGCGCGCTCAATAGTCTTTTCACTTCCACGGCCTCTGCAGATTCAATAAAGTCTCGATCAAAGACCACTCTTTGCCCGGAACCGTTCAGCCCCTGGATGACGATCATCCTATATCCGCCAAGTTTTCTGTCCTCTTCTATGGAAAAAGAGGTCTGGCCACGGTCTGCCAGTTCTTTTTCGAGTGTAGAGAGTACAGACTCAAGAAGGGTCCGACTGCTGAAAGCGGCGGGAGAGAGGTCTGGGTGGGAGAGAAGAGAACAGACAATAGTGCGATCTCTTCCTCTCCGTTCAACGAGATCAAGAATACCGTTCAGACGGAGGGAGTTCTTGACCCAGGTTTTCAGCACCTCCCCTTCAAGTTTTCCTACCAGGACATGCTCAACACCGAGATCGACCAGAAAGTCGTCGAGTTCGACATCATCTTTCAGATAGTGATCGGTTTTTCCTTTTCTGACCCGATACAGGGGAGGCTGAGCAATACATAAATACCCATCTTCGATAATGCCGGGGAGCTGACGATATAAGAAAGTCAGCAGCAAAGTACGGATATGGGAGCCATCAACATCCGCGTCTGTCATAATGATGATCTTATGGTAGCGCAGTTTGGAGAGGTCCGTTTCGTCCTTCCCGACCCCGGCTCCTAAAGCGGATATCAGGAGACGTATTTCCTGAGATGAAAGCATTTTGTCGAAGCGCGCTTTTTCGACATTCAGAATTTTCCCGCGTAGCGGCAGAATAGCCTGCGTCCGCCGATCCCTCCCTTGCTTTGCTGATCCTCCGGCTGAATCCCCCTCAACAAGAAAAATTTCACTTTTTTCCGGGTTGCGCTCCTGACAGTCAGCGAGTTTCCCAGGAAGAGACCCGGAATCGAGGGCCCCCTTCCGCCGTGTAAGTTCACGCGCCTTCCGGGCCGCCTCACGCGCGCGTGAGGCATCAACGCTCTTCTGGGCTATCTTCTTGGCCTCTGCCGGGTGCTCCTCAAGGTAGACTCCAAGCTTTTCGTTCACCAATGATTCGACAAATCCTTTGACTTCGCTATTGCCGAGCTTGGTTTTTGTCTGTCCTTCAAATTGCGGTTCTGGAACTTTCACGCTGATAATGGCCGTCAGACCCTCCCGAATATCCTCTCCCTGAAGACTCTCCTGATCTTTTTTGAGAAGGCCGAGTGATCCAACGTAGGAATTGATAGTCCTGGTCAGCGCGGCCTTGAGGCCAACGAGATGGGTTCCCCCTTCTATCGTGTTGATATTATTGGCAAACGAATAAATACTTTCGACATATCCCTCGTTCCATTGGAGGGCGATTTCGGCTGCGGTTCCACCTTTTTCTCCACTAAAATAGATCACCTCATGGTGTAGTGGTGTTTTCGCTCGGCCGAGGTGCTCAACAAAAGAAACGATCCCCCCTTCATAGAAGAAGTCGTGGCGTTTCTCAGGCTCCCTTTCGTCAATAATTGAAATGTGAAGACCTGGGTTGAGGAAGGCAAGTTCGCGCAGCCGACTTGAGAGGATGTCGAAGCTGAAAGCTCTCTCACCAAAAACCTGAGAGTCGGGCGTAAAAACAACTTTTGTTCCACTCTCCTCAGTCTGCCCGATCTCTTTCAGTTCGTTGTCCGGCTGACCTCGATGGTAACGTTGGAAATAGATTTTCCCTGCTCTCCTGATCTCGATTTCAAGAATTTCCGACAGAGCATTGACAACGGAAACACCGACACCGTGCAACCCTCCGGAGACTCGATATGCTCCCTTATCGAACTTTCCGCCGGCATGAAGCTTGGTAAGGACGACCTGAGCGGCTGAAATCCCCTCGGTCGGGTGATTTTCCGTTGGAATGCCCCGACCATTATCGACAACGGAGACATGTCCTTCAGTGTGGATGGTTACAACAACGTGAGTGCAGTAGCCGGCGAGTGCTTCATCGACAGAGTTGTCGACAATTTCAAAGACGAGATGATGGAGTCCTCTCTCCGCGGTATCACCGATGTACATTCCCGGCCTCTTGCGGACCGCTTCGAGACCTTCGAGTACCTTTATTTGCCCTGCCCCATAGTCTTGTTCGAGCATGTACTCCCCAAAGGAGGCAGGTAGGTTTAAAGCTTTGTAACACACCTCCTCTTTTTGATATCAAAGCTTAGCATTTTCTTTACGTTACGTAAACCACAGACAAAAATAAAACATATTTATATTAATTTATTTTCATAGGCATTATGACATAGGAAAATTCATGACTCTCCTTTTGCTGAAGCAGTCCTGGGCTCATCTCGTCTTTAAGAAAAAGGACGACAGAATCTCCTTCATCCATGACATTTAACGCCTCGGTCAGATATCTTCCATTAAACCCGATCGATAATCCGTCTCCAGCGTATGAGGCTGCAATCTCCTCGGTTCCCTCGCCCAAATCTGGAGTATTGACGGAGACCTCGATCTTGTCTTTTTCAAACTGTAATTTTATCCCCCGAGACCGTTCTGTCGTGAGAATCAAGATACGACGGAGAGCACTGAGGAGTTCATCGCGGGGAAACTCGATGCGATGCGTATGCTCTTTTGGGACAACTTGCTGGTAGTCAGGAAAATCCCCTTCTATGAGGCGCATAAAGAGTTCAGTTGTCTCCTTCTTGAGGTTGACAACCGAATCGTTGACGGAAACGTCTATGGTTCCCTCGCTCTTCTCAAGGAGTTTCCGTGTTTCAACCAAGCCTTTTTTCGGAAGTATGACGCTCGGCCAATCTGGCAGCGAGGGGGTATCGACATCCCGCTCTATGAGAGACAGACGATGTCCATCGCTGGCAACCATACGCACTTTCCCCTCTTTCTGGGTCTCGAGATAGACCCCGCTGAGGTTCAGACGGGTCTCATCGGGTGAGGTTGCAAAGAGGGTTTTTTCAATCATCTCCCGCAGGGTCGGCCCAGGCAAAGATATGAACTGATCAGAAGAGGAGGATTCCTCCTTCTTTTCTTTTTGCCCAGTTATTGTGGGAAATTCCTTAGGATCCAGACTGGCGATTTTGAAGCGGGACTTTCCACTCGTGACGTCCACCCAGCCATTTCCACCTGAGCGTAAGCGGATCGGCCCAGACGGCAGCTCACGAATGATCTCGTACAACTTTCGTGCATCCGCCGTCATTGATCCTGACGCTTTTACTTCTGCCTGGCACTGCTGGCGGATTCCAATTTCGAGGTCGGTTGCCCCAAGAGAAATAACTCCCTCTTTCTCTCCTGTAGGGTTTGATTCGATAAGCACATGAGAGAGCAGAGGAAGAGAGGATCGTCTCTCAACAACACCTTGGACGAGGTATAAACACTGAAGGAGGTCTTCCTTACCGACGCTGAATTCCATGTCCCCCTCCCTTCTTTTTTCTTTTTCTACTTACTACTACTTACTTTTTATACTTATATATAAATAGATAATAGTAGTAGTAGGGCCTGTGGATATGTGGATAAGTGGGTTAAGTATTTGTTTATAAATAGAAAAGTTATCCACAGGGGGTGTGGATAACTTCAGGGGGGCTGTGGATAACTGTGGATAACTTTTTCCATCTCTCCCTCATAATTCTTATCATCACGAGTTATCCACAGGTTATCCACAGGTTATCCACAGGTTATCCACAGGTTATCCACAGGTTATCCACAGGTTATCCACAGGCGAAGAGCCTACTCATAAATCATGATCTCTATTCTATTGATAATGTCGCGAAGCTCTTCGTCTCTCTTGAACCGCTTCTCAATTGCATGACAGGCATGCAGAACCGTCGTGTGGTCTTTTCCGCCAAATCGCATGCCGATCATCGGGTAGGAGGCGCCGGCAAGCTTACGGCAGAGAAACATACCAATCTGCCTCGGAAACGAAACGATCTTTGTTCGTTTCTTTGAAGCCATGTCAGCAATGCTGACACCAAAATACTTACTCACCATTCTCTGTATAGTCTCAATCGAGACTTTCTTTTCCTGGTCCGTGACTAAATTTTTGAGAACCTGTCGCGCAAAGTTGACGGTGATATCAGCCTGATTTAAGGCGGCCAGTGCTCCTAATCGTGTCAGACCGCCCTCGAGCTCTCGGACGTTTGACGTCACATGAGAGGCAATAAAAAGAGCAACATCGTTGGGGAGGTGGATACGTTTTGCGCGTGATTTTTTTTGTAGAATTGCGACCCGAGTCTCGAGGTCGGGTGGCTGGATATCGGCGATCAACCCCCACTCGAAACGGTTTCGTAACCGCTCTTCGAGTCCACCGATCTCATTAGGGAATTTATCGGAGGTTAATATAATCTGCTTGTTTGAGTCATGAAGAGAATTAAAGGTGTGAAAAAATTCTTCTTGTGTTCGTTCGCGACCGGACAGAAACTGCACATCGTCAAGAATGAGAACGTCTGCACGACGAAATCTATTTTTAAATTCCGTCATTCGATTCTTTCGTAAATGAGCAATCAATTCATTGGTAAAAGACTCTGAGGACAGATAGACAATATTGTCCTTTCCCTGCTTTGCCGATGTCTCGTGCCCAATGGCATTAATGAGATGCGTCTTTCCTAACCCAACCCCTCCATAGATGAATAATGGATTATAGCTTTTCCCTGGGTGTTTACTGACCGCCTTGGCCGCAGCATGAGCAAACTGATTGCCGCCACCGACCACAAAGGAGGAGAAGGTGTAATTCTGAATCAGTCCGTCTTTCTTTCCCCTCCCTTTCCCCTGGGCAGGCTGTTCCTGCTCCTCTGCTGGAAAGAGTTCTCCTTGGGGTTTTTCCTGGACATGCAAGACAAGATGCGTTGGCTGACCAAGAACCTCAGTAAATGCATTTTCCAGGGGGCCGACGAGATTGCTGAGTAGCCAATCCTTAAAGAGCGCGCTTGGGACCTCAAGGTGAAACGTGTCGTCTTGGAGCCCAAGGGGCCGAATCGGTTTCAGCCAGGTTTCACTATTCGTCCTTCCTACTTGTCCCTCAACAATCCCCAACACTTGTTCCCACACCCGATACATGCCGCGTCCTTCCCCCACTCAACGAAAGTTATCCACACCTGTGGATAACTCGATAACTTCCCCTTTGAACTAAGGAAATATTCGTCAGATGACGAAGTTATCCACATACATTTGTCTGTCTGCCTCGCCTTCTGCCCCAGGAAGTTCCCGTTCACCGACCGCGTAGTCAGAGGGGCGAGATAAAGACCCATGTCTATCCGAATCAATGTGCCGCTTAAATTTTATAAGGCCAGAGAGGATAGCGTCATTGCGTCTTAAACTCTTTCCCTGAAGAATGCAAGAAAGAGAGAAACCTTTTTCCAAAGCAGCGAAAATCACTAAACAAAATTGAACACATAACATTATGTGATGTTATAAAAATCAGAGGAAATCGGAGGATTGAACAATCAGGTTTGTATCTCTTTATTTTTCTTA
The DNA here is from genome assembly GCA_965203745.1 of uncultured Binatia bacterium (SeqCode). GTDB lineage: Bacteria > Desulfobacterota > Binatia > Bin18 > Bin18 > Bin18. The sequence goes on along the minus strand of CBDBDK010000004.1, from coordinate 1,238,853 downwards.
TTATTTCTGAACACGCCGCTTGTAAAAGGATATGGAATGAGATCACATATTGTTATTCATTCCTCTAAGAGAATCTAAGAAGAGAGAGAGTATGCTCGTAATTCCAGATATTTGGATGCTCCGTATAAGAAGAGTTCCTTTGTCTTGACTCTCATATAGGCGGGTGGTAGCAGGGGGAATCCTCACAACTGAGACGTGGGTAGATTCAGATGTCAACATCGCAAAAACTCTTCAATGAAGCGCAAAAATATATTCCAGGGGGAGTGAACAGTCCGGTTCGTGCGTGGCGGGCTGTTGGGGGTGCTCCTCTTTTTATCCACCGAGGGAAGGGATGCCGCGTTACGGATGCGGATGGACGCGAGCATATAGACTATGTCGGTTCCTGGGGACCGTTAATAGCCGGGCATGCCCATCCGCAGGTTGTTGAGGCACTCGAGCGAGTGGTGAAGAGTGGGACCAGTTTTGGTGCCCCAACGGCAAAAGAGATTGAGCTGGCAAGAACGCTGACTCAGACCATTCCATCCATTGAGAAGGTTCGCCTGACCTCCTCGGGCACAGAGGCGACCATGACCGCCCTGCGTCTCGCCCGTGGCTATACTGGTCGGGCGAAGATCGTCAAGTTCTCTGGTTGCTACCACGGTCACTCTGATGCGCTTCTGGTGAGAGCTGGGTCCGGAGCGCTGACGTTGAGTACTCCGGACAGCCAAGGTGTTCCCGAGGCCTTTAGCAGTATGACGCTTGTGGCCGAGTACAACAGCCTCTCCAGCGTACGAGCATACCTGGAGGCCGACCCAGAAGGAGTGGCCGCTGTCATACTGGAGCCGGTTCCTGGAAATATGGGCCTCGTTCTACCCGAGCCAGGCTTTCTTGAGGGCCTTCGGGAACTCACCCGGGAATTCGGAGTCGTGCTCATCTTTGACGAGGTGATGACCGGCTGCCGCCTCGCCCGGGGTGGAGTCCAAGAGCTCTACCACGTCGACCCGGACCTCACTTGTCTCGGGAAAGTCGTAGGTGGTGGCCTGCCATTGGCCGCAGTTGGCGGAAAGGCGGGAATAATGGATGGACTTGCCCCCTTGGGGGGAGTCTACCAAGCTGGGACGCTGTCTGGAAATCCGTTGGCCGTGACCGCTGGGATCGAAACCCTAAAGCTCGTTCACGCCGCCGGAGCCTATGAGCGGTTGAATACGCTCGGAGGTATGCTGGCCGAGGGATTACGCACGATCATTCGTGAGACTGACATTAAAGCCTGTGTGAACCAAATAGGTTCGATGTTCACCGTCTTCTTTGGGGTTGACCCCGTTCGCGACTATGAGTCGGCAACCCAGAGCGACACTGAAATGTTTGCCCGCTACTTTCGCGGTATGAGTGAGCAGGGCATATACCTTCCCCCCTCTCAATTCGAATCCGCCTTTATTTCCCTGGCGCACGGCGAGGATGAAATCCAGGAAACCCTACGAGCTGCGAGGTCAGTCCTTCAGAATCTTGGTAGCTGAGAAAATGGCTCAGGAGAGTCCTCTCATTACCTATGGAAAGTATGGAGCGCTCGGGTTCGAGTTCGCCGGAGCCATTATCGCCGGTCTCCTGATTGGCAACTATGCAGACACTCAGTTTGGCACGGCGCCCCTTCTGATGGTCATCGGGGTGATCGTTGGCATGTCAGGAGCGATATATCGTCTGGTCATCGTGCTCCAGCGCCTTTCTGCCCGTGACAAAGACAATTGAGAGAATAGAAGTCCTGAACCTCGCTTTGGTTGGGATTGGTGCCGTTATCGGCTGGATAACAGGAATTATTCATGTGCCCAGCTTTGTACTTGGCGGTGGTGTGATGCAGGCCAACTTCTGGCTGCTCAAAAAAGTGGTCCGCTGTGCACTCGCTCCGGTCGATTCGCGCAGTAAAATTCGTGCCGGCCTGTGGCTGACTGTCAAAGGCGGATTCTATTTATTCCTTTTAAGCGCGGTTTTCGTTCAGTATCCCATTGACGCCAAGAGTTTTGTCGCCGGGGTCCCTTTACTGCTTATTGCCTGCATGATAATCGGCCTGAGCAGATCGAAGGATCAGTCTGACCCTCCCCTGACTCCATGCTAATCAGTCTAAAAGACGAATATTGGCGAGCATATTGAACCGAATCTATGGAACACCACATCTTTCTCTGGGTCGAACATATTCCTGGGCTCAGCCTTCTCCCAGGCCATATCGCTACCTCCCTTATTGTCTCTGTCGCCCTTATTCTCTTTGCCTATATGGCAAAGAGGCAGTTGGCCGCCGCAGATGATGTGGCGATCCCTGATGACTCGCTGACCTGTCGGAATATGGCCGAACTCCTCACTCAGGGCATCTCTGATATGGCCGAGGGCGTCCTGGGTGACCGGGCGCAGAAATACGTCCACCTCTATGGCAGTTTTTTCCTTTTTATTCTGATCGCAAACCTCTCCGGGCTGTTGCCTGGATTTTCTCCCCCCACCAGCAATTTTAACGTGACACTCGCCTTAGGCGTACTTTCCTTTGTTGCATACAATTTCTATGCTTTCCAAGAACAGGGTTTGGCCTATCTAAAGCATTTTGTCGGTCCGATCTGGTGGCTGGGCATCCTGATGGTCCCACTCGAACTCATTGATAATTTTGTCCGGCCTTTCTCTCTTTCCCTGCGGCTTTTTGGGAATATGACCGGTGACCACGTCGTTCTAGAGATATTTACGGATCTGACGAAAGTCGTGATTCCGGTCGTCTTTTATGCGCTTGGGGCGTTTGTTTCTCTTGTACAAGCGTTTGTTTTTACTCTGCTCAGCATGGTGTACGTCTCCTTGGCCGTTGCCCATGATGAGCATCACTAAGGGAAAGAGCAGAAAAACAGTCTATAAAACCCATTGTCTCTGTGGCGGAGAGGGTATGAAGCGGTGAGGAGGATAAGAGGAGGCGGACCCGACACTGCGCTATTGGGACATGAAAGGAGTAGGGCGTATGAAGAAATTATGTGTAACAGGTGTGCTGGCGGTCTGTATGATGCTGCTCACCGCCGGAGCTGCCCTCGCGGCTGACGGAGACGGCGATTCCTCAAGAGGAATGATCGCTCTCGCGGCCGGCCTCGGCATCGGTATCGCTGCCGTTGGTGCGGGCTTGGGTCAGGGCCGCGCGGTGGCTGCCGCCATGGAGTCTATCGGTCGGAACCCAAATTCGGCCGATCGCATTCAGACCCCGATGATCATCGGTATCGCCTTCATTGAGGCGCTGGCTATTTACGCGCTGGTTATTGCGTTTACGCTATCCGGCAGCGTGTAATTGCCGAGTTCGGAAAAAGAAAAGGGCGCCGTGTGACGGCGTCCTTTTTTACAAGAGTTGCTGTCCAAGCCGTACAATCGAAAAGACGGCAAAAATAACATAAAAGCAGCTAATTCCGACAAGAAGCGCGGTTTTCGCCGGGCCGGGCCGGAGTGCCGGCGGGAGCAGCTTGCGATTGACCACCAGAGTCAACGGCGTGTAGACAGCCATCGCAATCCCACCAAAAAACGCCGACCCCATCAAAAAAAGAATAGGGGGCAGGCTTTCGTACACATAGGTCAAGAAAGTCCCAAGTACGATCCAACCCACGGCGATAACCCCGTACCACCAACTCAGCGGCTTCTCTTGTGCCCAGGCATAGTTGGTCTGCAGGATGTCCGCGCCGGTCCGAGCGACTCCGTCGATCAGCGTCAGTTGGGTGCTGAACAAACACGCGATCCCAACGAGCAGAAAAAGAACTTTTCCGAGCCCTCCCCCTACGCTGCCCAAAATCTCGGCCTCCTCCCAGACCAGCATCTCCTGGCTCGGTACGATGCCCTGCGGATGCAGTACCGCCAGCGCCCCAAAGATAAACAAGAGAATGGTGAAGGTGTTAAGGAGCCAGAAAAAGAGCATTTGGTCCACAGACAGATGTCTGAACCATGCACGCCAGCGCGCTAGGTTCGACTCAGTCTCGGCAATCTGAAACGCCCGCTCTGAAACAACTTCCTCCTGCGCCCGGAGTGGATTGACCACCTTGGGCATCAGCGCCCCCATACCCCACCCCTTGTCTCGGATATAGAACGAGAAAAAAAGATTCGCCGTTCCCCCGGCTCCAGCAAAAACAACCGAAGAGAACAGAATATAGGTCGGCATATCGGGATGCTTGAACGGAAAGTTCAGCATCCCGTGTCCCAGCGCCGCCCAGGTTTCCATATTGCCAACGACACAGGCAACCAGAATAAGACCGACCGTTACCAAAACGACCAGCCATTCCGTTGTCTTCTCAACCGAAGCATACACGCGCTTCGGGCCGAATAAGACAAAAGCAACACCTGCAAAGGTAATGGCCGTCCAGACCCACGGTTCTCCCCAGCCGTGAGGGCCGACTATAAGCGCTTTGAGCGCTCCGCCGCAGGCCCGCGCCCATCCCGGAAGAATCCAGCCCAGGATGTTGAGCAGAATAAAGATCCAGGCAAAGTGGCGCGAGATTCGGCTGAATCCGGCGTAAATACTTTCGCCCGTCGCTAAGGTATAGCGACCAATCTCGCAATTAATCCAGAATTGAAGAAAAATGCCGAGCAGCGCCGCCCAGGTCATGCCGGCGCCAAATTGCGCGGTATTCCGCGGCCAGACAATCAGCTCACCCGCGCCGATTGAGAGTCCGACCAGGACAGCCCCGGGCCCTGCGAGCTTCCAGAAGCCACGAGCTTTTGGAGGAAGGTCCGCGGTTGTGAAGGCGGTGGGCATCAAGGCAGTATACCGTCTCAAGACGGGCGTACGGAACTACACATACCCCTGCTGATACAGATACTCCGCCGTCAGAACCGCCCCCTTGGCTGCTCCCATCTTGGTATTGTGGCTGACAAGAAGATATTTCACGGCATTCTCAAGCGTCTGATCCGCCCGTAGACGACCCACCGATGTTGCCATGCCGTCTTCGGCATCGCGGTCCAAGCGCGGCTGGGGCCGAAACGGGTCATCGTGCACGATGATCATATGCTGCGGAGAAGAGGGCAGGCCCATTTCGATAAACTCCTTGCCAAACCCGACCATCGCCGCCCGGACATCCTCAACCGAGCCGGAGGTGTCCATGGAGACCAACAGCGCCTCGGTATGGCCTTCAAGAACCGGCACACGCGTACAGGTCGCGCTCACCAGAAAATTGGCGGGTGTAATGGCTCCATTTTCGAGGCGGCCTAGAATTTTGTGTCCTTCCTTTTCGACCTTCTCCTCTTCGCCAGCAATGAACGGAATGACGTTGTCTATGGTGTCCATTCCGATCACACCCGGCGAGCGTCCGGCCCCGGACAACCCCTGCATGGAAGTCATAATGACTTTTCTGAGGCCGAATTGATCGAACAGTGGCCGGAGGGTAATCGCCAGACCTATGGTGGTGCAGTTGGGCTGCGTGACAATATAGCCCTGCCAGTCGCGATGTTTCTTTTGGGTATCAATCAGATAGATATGATCCAGATTGACCCCTGGAATAAGCAGGGGAACGTCCGCCTCTTGCCGAAACGCCGAGGCCGTACTGACCACCGGCGTCGTTTTGGCGTACACCGGCTCCAGTTCCCGTGCCGGTCCTGATTCGACGGCTGTAAAGATGAGATCGATACCCGTCAGGTTCAGGGAGGATGCTTCGTGGACCGGAAGCGGCAACACGGACTGCGGGGGCTCCTCCTCGCACCACCATCTCCGCGCCCCGGTTTTGGGGTCACGGATGGCTGCTGCATAGCTTTTGCCCGCTGAGCGCTCTGACGCGGCCAGCAAAGCAACCTCAAACCAGGGATGGTCCTGGAGCGCAACGAGGAATTGCTGACCCGCAATCCCGGTTGCTCCAACAACGGCGACACGCTTTTTCATAGCGGGTAAAACAACGCGAGAGCGGACCACTTGTCAACACCCTGCGGTTGACTTCTCCGGCACAAGCTCGCAGACTCCTAGCTGACGCCTTTCTCAAGGAAATTATATGGCCCTTGAGTACTTTGAAGAGTATGAAGTCGGCGCGGAGTTCGAGACCAAGGCGCGGACAGTCACCGAAGCGGATATCGTCAACTTCGTGAATCTGTTCGGCTTTCACGAGCCCTTGTTCATGGACATGGAGTTCGTCAAAAACAAAAGCTTATTCGACGGCCGGATATCACCAGGCTCGTTTACCTTTGCCCTGGCCGAGGGCCTGACCGTGCAGTCCGGTATGGCCAAGGGTGGGATGGCCCTGCTCGGCATTGAAAACATGAACATCCCGGCGCCACTGCGCTGCGGAGATACCGTCCGGGTCAAAGTCCGCATTCTCGGGAAACGTGAGACCTCTAAGCCGGACCGTGGGGTTGTCACCTCACTCACCCAGGTCCTGAATCAGGCCGATACGGTCCTCTTCGAGTATACCGTTAAACGTATGATCCGCCGCCGGCCGGTGTAGTCGACGGGAATAAGGAGTGCGCATGGATCAGAAAATTCTTGAGCGCTTGCATGACATCGTTGGTCCTGATGGGGTAGTCGCGCATAAGAGTGCGCGCTCAGTCTACGACTGCGACGGCTATACCTTGGAGAAAGCCGTCCCTGAGATTGTTGTCCTGCCTCACTCGACGGAAGAAGTGGCGGCGGTCGTCAAACTCCTCAACAAGGAAAAGATGGCCTTTGTCCCGCGCGGAGCCGGAACCGGCCTCAGCGGGGGTTGCCTGCCGGTCGAAGCGCCGGTCATGATCGGGACCAGCCGCCTCAACAAGATTGTCCATATAGACCTGCTCAACCGCTATGTCGTGGCCCAGTCCGGTGTGGTGAATCTGTGGGTCAGTAATGCGGTCAAGGACCAGGGCCTTCAGTATGCTCCTGACCCGTCCAGCCAGCAGGCGTGCACCATTGGCGGTAATATCGCCGAAAATTCCGGCGGGCCGCATACGCTCAAATACGGTGTGACCACCAATCATGTGCTCGGGCTGGAAGTCGTCCTGCCAGATGGAGAAATCGTCACCTTAGGCGGGACGGTCGAGGACGTTCCCGGCTATGACTTACGGGGGATTACCATAGGCGCGGAAGGCACGTTCGGGATTGTGACCCAGGCTGCTCTCAAGCTCACCCGCCAGCCGCAGGCCTACCGAACGTTCCTGGCTGTGTTCGAGTCGGTCCACCACGCCACCCAAACCGTCTCCGGTATTATTGCTTCCGGTATTGTCCCGGCGGCCCTGGAAATGATGGATACGCTGATTATCCAAGCGATCGAAGAAGCCTTTCACTTTGGCTTCCCAACCGACGCCGGAGCCGTTTTGATTATTGAGATCGACGGTCTGGCCGTCGGTCTCGATCCCCAGACTGAACGGATTCAGGCGATTTGTAAACAGAATCAGGCCCGCGAGGTCCGCATCGCGCGGGATGATGCGGAGCGGATGGCGCTCTGGAAGAGTCGCAAGCGTGCCTTTGGCGCTATTGGCCGTTTATCACCTAATTACTGCACCCAGGATGGCGTCGTCCCGCGGACCAAGGTCCCGGCCATTTTGCAGCGGATTACTGAAGTCTCGGAAAAATATCAACTGCGGATTGCCAATGTGTTTCACGCCGGGGATGGCAACATCCATCCGATCCTGATGTACGACGAGCGCAATGCCGACGAAACTCAGCGGGTGATCCAAGCCGGGAAGGAAATCTTGAACGCCTGCGTAGACTTGGGAGGCAGTCTGACCGGCGAGCATGGGATTGGCGTCGAAAAGATGGATCAGATGCCGCTCATCTTTAGCCCGGAAGACCTGATGGTCATGACCCAGCTCCGGTCCGTCTTTAATCCAGACAACCTGTGTAATCCCAATAAGATCATCCCGACACCCGGCGGCTGTATTGACGTGAAGACGCCTCGCCGCCAAGTCCCGCTCTAGCCCGCTATAGAGAGAATCGGAGAGAAAGCCAGACCGATAAGGAGTAAACGTGTCCAGTATCTCTTCTAAACCATTGGGGGACACGTCCACTCCTTTGACGCAGGCTGCGGATCGTCCGCCATCCAGCCAGTTTATCATAGACGGGCAAGCACCCGAGACAGTGGTCTATCCAGCGTCGATTGCAGAGGTTTCCCGCCTGCTGAAAGAGGCAAATGAAAACGGCCGTGCCATAAGTCCGGTGGGGCACGGCGCGTTTCTTCATTTGGGCGGCATACCAAAACGATACGAGCAGGCGCTGTGTACGACGGAGCTGAGCACGATTGCCGACTATCAGCCGACCGATATGACCATTACCGTTGGGGCCGGCATGTCTCTAGCTCAACTCCAGGCTATTCTTGGGGAAAACGGTCAATGGCTGCCGCTCGATCCGCCGCGGCCGGAGCGGGCAACGGTCGGCGGAGTCATTGCCGCCAATCTCAACGGTCCCGTCCGCTTCTCTCAAGGCACGGTCCGCGATTTTCTGATCGGTATAAAAGTCGTGCGCGCGGATGGGACGCTGATTAAGGGTGGTGGGCAAGTCGTGAAAAACGTGGCCGGCTATGACCTGCCGAAGCTCTACTGTGGGTCGTTTGGGACACTCGGCGTTATCGTCGAGGCGACCTTTATGATCCGACCTCGGCCTGAAGCTCAAAAAACGTTCGCCTTGACCTTCTCCTCGGCGGAAAAAGCTGGCGAGGCTGCACTGAAATTGACGGGCTCGGACATGCAGCCCTTTTTCCTGGAACTGGCCAATTTTTCTCCGCTTCCGCCTTCCAGAGACCAAAAAGGAGATGCCTATTGCCTCTTTGTCGGCTTTGCCGGGATGCAGGAAGAAATCGACGACCAGCGGAATCACCTCCGTGATGTGCTTGGGGGTGATCCCAGTAGTATTGAGGAGCTGAGTGGCGACGAGGCGCAGACGCTCTCTCAGGCCCTTCGTGATTTTCCTGTGTCCGGCCCGGCGACGCTTCGCTGTAAAGTCAGCCTTCAGCCAACCCAGCTCGCGGCATTCTGTGCAGACCTGGCAGCGGAAGCCCAGCGTCGTCATGCTCCGGCCCGTTTATTGGCCCGGGCCGGGAATGGCATCCTGTACGCGGCTTTTGAAGGAGAGGCCGTCCCCGATGACCAGATTTTGTCTCTTGTTGACTGGGTCCGCGTCCACGCAACCGGTAGCAACGGATTTGTTGTTGTGGAAGAGATCCCCTCGGCGCTCAAGGAACGGGCGAATGTCTGGGGCAGTGTGGGCAAAGCGTTTCCGCTTATGCAACGACTCAAAGAAACCCTGGACCCCAATAGTATTTTGAACTCCGGTCGCTTTGTTGGCGGAATATAGGAAGGACGTTTGACGAAACTCATATGATAAGGCTCGCCGCTCCCTATGGAAAACACCGTCTTTGTTGACCACGAAAAATTTTTTGACTGCGTGCACTGTGGGCTCTGCCTGGCCTCGTGTCCAACCTATGTCGAATTAGGCACGGAGATGGATTCCCCCCGGGGACGCATCGTCATGCTGCGCGCCCTGCAAGAGGGACACGCACAGCTCAACGACGAGGTCGTTCAGCATCTTGATCTCTGCCTGGGGTGTCGAGCGTGTGAAACCGCCTGTCCGTCTGGGGTGCAGTATGGAGAGCTCATCGAAGGTGCCCGGCCCTTTATTGAGCAACACTATCGCCGGCCTGTGCTGGAGCGCGGCAAGCGCTGGCTCATGAACAAGACCTTCCCCAATCCATGGGGGGCGTGGCTTTTCGCGCTGTCCCTCAAAGTCGGGGCCGCCCTTGGTCTGGCTCGTTTCGCCCATTCTGAGGCTGTGCCTGCCACACTGCGCTATTGGTTCGGACTCTTACCGGAACGTGGCAGCGTTTCTTCCCAGCCCCTCTTGGAGCACTATCCGGCCATTGGTGAAAAACGCCGCACCGTTGGCGTGCTGTCGGGTTGTGTGATGTCGGCGGTCTTTGGGGCGACCAATCAGTCCACGGTGAAGGTCCTCCGTCATAACGGCTGTGAAGTCCTCATTCCCAAGGCCCAATCCTGTTGCGGCGCACTCCTCCTGCATAACGGAGACAAGCAGACGGCCCTGTCGCTGGCCAAACGGAATATCGATGTCTTCGACCAACTCGACCTGGATGCCCTTATCATCAACGCGGCCGGTTGCGGAGCCATGATGAAGGAATACGGCGAGTTGTTCAAAGACGACCCTGCCTACCGAGACAAAGCCGCCCGCCTCACGGGAAAAATGAAGGATGCGGCCGAGTTTGTGGGTGGCCTGGAGATCAGGACACCCACCCGAGAAGTGCGGGTCAAGGCGACCTACCACGACGCCTGCCATCTGGTGCACGGCCAAGGGGTGCGCGACCAACCCCGTGCTTTGCTGCGGGCTATCCCTGGACTGAAGCTGACCAATTTACCCGAGTCAGACTGGTGCTGCGGCAGCGCCGGTACGTATAATCTGACCCAACCCGAGATGGCGGCCCGGTTGCTGGAGCGGAAAGTCGGAAATATTCAGGCAACCGAAGCCGACGTTGTCGTGACTGGTAACCCTGGCTGCTTAATGCAGATACAGGCCGGATTACGGCAGAGTGGGCTGCCGATGAAAGCCGTGCACACTATGGACCTGCTGGCCCTGGCCTACGCGGACGAGCCGGGGAGCGGTCACTAGGGCTCCAGTCGGGCTTCAGGAAAGAGCCCGAAGCCTCTCTGGAAGATCGCGAGGGGCGATGAAGACGAAAGCGCGTCCGGCTTTTGTCATGTCCAGCAGCCTTTGATCCGCAAGATCAAGCAGGTCGGTCCGTGCCGTTTGGTAGGTTACTCCCTGGCTCTTCTCATGTGATGCGATCGTATAGCGCATACCTGGGTGGCGGAGCGCATGCCCGAGAAGGTCGACTTGGCGATGGTTGATCGTAGCGGAAGACTGGAGAAACTGCTCAGTTTTTTGAATCTCGTCAGCCTTCTTGTCGAGATAGGCGTATAATTCGTTGATGGCCCGCTGGATGACTCGAAGCTGGGCCAGAATAAAATACGTCAGGTCATTCTCGTCTGTCTCCGTATAGAGGAAAGATCGGACATATTTTGCCGGTGCCTTTCGAATAATGCTGGAAATCGAAAGGAACTCGAACATCCAAAACCCCTGTGAGAGTACAGACCAGTAAAAAAGTGCTCTTGCGGCTCTTCCATTGCCATCAATAAAGGGGTGATCGTAGGCGAGCCAAAAATGGAGAATAATGGCTTTCAGTATTGGGTGGAGAAAGGCTCCTGTCTGGGTTTGATTTGCAAAGTCGAACATGGCGGCCATCCGACTTGGAATGTACTCGGCAGGTGGGGGCTGATGCACGATGGTGCCATCACGCTCATCGACGACCGCGATTTGGTTACTGGGAGTTCTGAGGAAGTTCCTCTCAGCACCCTTCTCCAGGGTATCGCGGATTAGCGTTTCATGGATGATGAAGAGCAGCTCACGAGTGAGTGGCTGCTCTTTCAATTTATCTATCAGACGAATGGCCCGGTAATTATTGAGGATCATCAGTTCGCTCTGATCAATGGGGGCTCGACCCGAGCGAATCATATCTTTTGCGACTTCGCGCGTCGTCGATGCGCCTTCAAGTTGGCTCGAAGTGATGGCCTCCTCTATGAGAGAACGTTCTATATAGCGGTCTCTCGTCTGCGGGTTTGTAATCTGGTCCTGAGTGGTGATCCTGCCGCTTGCATCTCGGTCAATCTCATGCAGGAGTTCCAGTACCGGATCAGCCAGGGAGTATGTGAACGGTTTCCCGCCCTTATCCTGTAGGAGAGGAACTTCCCTTCGTATCTGGAAGCGGGAAAATTTAATCCCTGTCCACCATTCTCTCGAAGAGAGTCCGTCCGGAGGTTCGAGTCTTTTCAACTTTTCCCAGTGCCGATACTTTCCCTGCGGGGAGGAGGAAATTCCTCTCGCAAGAACCTCCCCCAACCGCTCTGGATCTTTTACCTTTGAGAATAGGTCAGCCAGGGTTGGTGGAGTTGCGGGAATTTTCATTTTTCAAAATACTAATTTGCTACTAATTAATATATAATTAGTAATTAAACCTTGTTATAGTGTATGATTGTACGGATTATTAAATATAAATCTAATGACAATAGTATAATTAAATACTAATAGATATGCAATTAGTATTTTGTATAGGAAAAGAAAGGTGAGCCTGTCAGAGGGCTCATGGAGAGAGGGATGGAGAGCGGTCGGTCACTCACCGCCCAGAATCTTCTTCTCGTCAAAGTCGTACAGGCGGAGGCAGTTCTCCCACATGATTTTGCGCTTGGAGTCCAGTCCGACCCCAGGAAGTTCAAGGAATTCTTTAATTCCGTTCGGGAAAGGGCCGTCAGCATGGGGATAATCGACTGACATCACAATATTGTCGTCGCCGATTTTATCAACTGTGACCGCTAACAACTCCTCATCGACATCCGTCCCAATAAAGCACTGGCGCTTAAAATACTCACTCGGCTTGGCCGAGAGTTTGATCTCCTCCCCGCCGCCATACTTCTTCCATTGATCGTCAAGCCGGTCCAACCACCACGGCAGCCAGCCACAGTTGCCCTCCAGAAAACCGACTCGCAGATCAGGAAAACGCTCAAGCACCCCACCCACAGTCATGGAACCCATAGCCAGCATGAGTTCCATAGGAAAAGCGGACGAATGATTCAGCGTACGGAAATTCGGATGGTTTCGATAGCGATTACTCGCGTAATCCCGAGAAGCCCCACCACTCGTTCCATGAAAGGCGAGGGGGACGTTCAGCCGGATGATTTCTTTCCACAACACATCACACTCCGGCGCGTTGAAATAGCGTCCATTGCAGGGCATGGGCAGCAGAACGACGGCAACATGGCCCTTGTCTTCTACGGCCCGGCGCGCCTCTGCCGCTGCCAGCTCAGGGTCGTGTAAGGAGACAATAGCAGCCGCTTTGAGACGTCGCGTGTCGGTTTGACAGTAATCGGCCAGCCAATCGTTAAACGCAGCGCAATAGGCCGTAGCGTAGACGGGCTCTAAATCATCAATGGAAACGACCATGTGCGCAAACGTGCGGTAGACGATCCCCACGTCAATACCCTCGGCGTCCATGGCCTCAAGCGTGGAAGCGGGCTCGTACTTTCGCTCGCGAACTGATTTGTAGATGTGTTCGGTAGGTTTATCGAGATATTCCTGGGCTTTGACCACTTCAGCGGACTGTGCCCACGGCGGGATCATTTGTCCCTGGACCTCCCAGTGCGGAAAATTGGTCGGACTCCAGCCCAGGTAGCGGGGTTTCTTATCGCGGTATCGCTCGTCGAGGTATTTCTCATACACCTCACCGTTTTCAATCACATGGAGATCGCTGTCCATCACATGAAAGCCTGATCGCATAGCACTTGGTCCTCTTGGGTATTGCTCAGTTCACCACACAGCGCGGCAACGGTATCAGGCAGCCCACTACGGCACAATGCACCGCAGCCCGTGCACCAGCCGCCGGCTCGCCTCGGCAGCCACCTCTTCGTCCAGCGCACCGTAGGAGATACGGAGATAGCAGCCGGTTGTGAGACCGAAGGCCGTACTGGGAATGACCGCAACGTAATGCTCTCGGATTAAGCGCTCAGCCAAGGTCATGGCATCCATATCCGTGCGCACCCGCAGCAGGAAATAGAACGCGCCGTCAGACCGAGGCAGGGTAATCAGCTCCCCCAACTCGTTGAGTGCACGCTGGATAATGCGCCGTGTCGTGGTCATCGCCCCGAGTTTTTCCCGACAGTAGGCTGACCCGACCTGCATCGCCGCGACCGCGGCGTATTGCGAGACGACCGGCGGACAGATCAGGATCGTATCCTGGGCCTTTTTGATTGCCGTATACAGGTGGTCCGGCGCGACCATCCAGCCGATACGCCAGCTCGCAAATCCGTAGGCCTTGGACAGCGAGTACAGGGAGATCGTGTACTCGCTGCTGTCCGCGATGGACCCCGGCGAGAAATGGCGCGCGCCATCATAAGTGAAATACTCATAGGCCTCGTCACTGATGTGATACAGGCCGGCCTCCCGACAGAGGGCATTGACCGCCCGCAGGTCTGACTCGGCGTACACCACACCAGCGGGATTATTGGGCGAGATGGTCACAATGGCACGCGTGCGATCAGTAATCGCGTTTCTGATCGCGTCGAGCTGAAGCTGATAGTGCACGTCGGTCGGTACACACACAGCTTCGCAGTTGACCATGCTGATCGCCATCTCATGATTGAAGTAATACGGCAGTTGCAAAATAATCTGATCGCCGGGGTCGGCGATTGCCAGCAGTGCATTCATAAACGCCATATTGCCCCCGGCCGTCACGACGATATGCTGCTTCTCGCTCAGCGCGATACCGTTTTCCTCCAAGAGTTTGCGGCGAATCACCTCCAAGAGCGGGTCAATACCCTGGACGAGGGTGTATTTATGGTTGGCCGGGTCGGCCTGAAACTGCTGAACCGCTTCCAGCGCCTCAGGCGGCGGGCCGTAGTAGGCCACCCCTTGTCCCAGAGACACCGTCCCGGGGTGCGCGCGGATGAGTTCAGCAATCACCGGAATGATCGGCGTCTGAACCTCCCGCATCCGCCGACTTTCACGCATCATTCATCTCACACTGAACAGGAAACTGCCCCCGGCGCGATTCGAACGCACGACACCCGGATTAGGAATCCGGTGCTCTATCCTCCTGAGCTACGGGGGCAAAGAGGAAACGTGTCCAACTCCAGACTATTGAAAGATACGTTCCCTCTTTATGAAAAAATACGGTGGGATACTACCCCATCGTCCGGTCTCCAGACAAGCCTCTGAACAGACACTAGCTACTAAAGAGTCGGACAGGTAGATGGGCGTGTTGTATCGCCCGGATATCGGCGAGCGGAACGAAAGCGCCGATTTCTTCGAGTGGTTTGTCCAGCGCCTGCTCCACTAGTGGTGTCACCCGTGGCCGAAAATGAATAAGCAGCCCTTGGGCCTCCCGGTGCCCCAGACAGCCCAGGCGGATAGCCGCGCTCAGAAAATTCACCATGAAAGCGTACAGCAGCATACAACCGCCCCTGCGTCGAGGGATACGCCATAGAGAGTGGAGGAGGGCCAGACAAATAGGGAGATGGCCGCGACTCTTGCCCGCGTCGACGCCAGCCAGAAAGGTCTGGAAGAGTGGCTCCTCAACGACGCGTCGCAGGGTCTCCAGAGTCCCTCGGCCCGAACGTGCCGAACCCTGCCGCAGCTCCTGTGGCAGGAGCGAAACATTCAAATAGCGATCGATCTGGTGCAGGCGCTCAACGTCCTCCCCTGCCGCGGCCTGATACGCGTGCGCATAGGCAACCAGATCACAGGGAGCGATTTTTCTTTCGAGATAATCGTGCAGGAGTTGAGACAGGTCGATGGCCGTGGACTGGTCACTGAGAAAGGTTTCCAGGCCGTGAGACAGGGTAACGGCGCCGGAGGGAAAGAACGAGTCGGTCAGCTGTAAGGCTGCTATGAATGCGGTGTCGTCCATGTGCTTTTCGGCCAGGAACGTTGCTCATACCGAATCGTAAATTGATCCAAGAGATGATGGGTCCGCAGGACGGTTTCCATCACCGCTCGGTCGAGTGTGACCGGCACGAGGACTGCATCGTCACCATTCGCGATCGGCCAGTGTTGATTGCCCAGCACATGACCTAGGCGAACCAGCCAGTGGTGTTGCTCTTCCGTGGGCAGTCCTGGGCGTAGCGTCAGCACCATGACCTCTTGAAGAGCGAGGTGGACGACAAGGGCCCCTTCCCTATCACTGAAGGCAAAGACGTCGCCATCCGTTATTTCCGTCCCACGGGGCAGGACGAGTCCCAGGTCCTGACCGGTCGCGGTCTGGAGGCGAAGCCGACTCTTCTGCGCCTCCCGCTCGTTAATGGTCACTTCTTCCAGTTGTTGAGCCTGCTCCCACTGCGTGACCCGAGCAGCGAGGTCGGAATCCTGATGGATATTCCCGAGACGATGACTGATGCGCAGCATGCGTGGCCTCCCTTCTCATTTTGGCAGGTCTGGTGCGGGAACGCCCAGGTGACGTAGACGCAGCCCGTGCCAGGCTCTGCGTAATACCCGCCGGACCGCGGGAACCTGTGTCCCTACTACTTTCACACAGACCCCGTATTCCCCCGGGAGGACGGTCGTCCCGACCATGAGAGCCGTGTCGGAGAATGGTTCCTCCCGGAGTTCCCCCTGTATTTCCTGTGCCCAGCTATCGGTCACCGACCGGCCAACGAGGATGGCTTGGCCCCAGACGTGATATCGATCCAGGACGCCGGGGCCGGTGAGGCGCTGCTGGAATGGCAGGGCGACACCGTGTTCTCGCATGAGGAGGTCACCGGCAGCGTCAGTGACCGTCAGGCTGGCCGAGAGTGCTTCAAACGGCTCCTGGGTCACATCCCCCCGAATGAGAAAAATCTCGGAAAGGAAAAAGCTCGCCTGCCGGTCGAGTTGGACGCGCAGTTGTTGGCCGAAACGCGCGCGGGGAAAGAGAATAACGGGTTCGGGACAGTATTCTGCATAGGCCCCCGCACCCAAAACAAATGACACGCTTTGCAGTGCACAGTTGGCCGTCATGGAGTGGATCTTCTCTGCGGCCTGATTGGTAATATGGACCTGGGCCGTATCGCCCAGATCGAACTGGAGCGTTGCACGATCGCCCTGAATCAAGCCGCCCGCAGGTGTTTGGACGTATACCACCGCCATGCCAGGCAAGGCGGGGTCCAAATACCAGGGCCGGGTCAGATGGAAAGGATGAGAAACAAACGATTGCTGAAGCTGGGTCCTTTCCGACCCTGCGACGGCAAAGGTCAGTTTGCACGTGCCCGACTTGCCGGCTGAGCCAGCCGGCCGTTGATTGAGCGCATCAGACAGATAAGGCTGGAACGATTGTGGCCAGAAAGCGGCATCAAGAGAGGGGTCCGGCCGGGAGGCGTCATGCTCAGGCACTGTCATAGGGGGAACTAGACAAAGAGCAACTCGTGTTCAATCCACTCGCCCACGTCCCGAATCCCCAGCCCTGTTTTACAGTTGGTGAGCAGAACGGGCCGCGGCCCACGAGCGTGGTGGGCATCCCGGGTCATCGCCTCAAGATTTGCGCCAACATAGGGGGCAAGATCGACCTTGTTAATAACCAGGAGATCCGAGCGGGTAACGCCCAGCCCCCGCTTGCGTGGAATGTCGTCGCCCCCGGCCACGTCAATGACAAAAACAAAGGCGTCGGCGAGTTCCGGAGAATACGTTGACGCCAGATTGTCCCCGCCACTTTCCAGGATAATGAGGTCCAGGGCCGGAAACTGCTCCTCCAGTTGACGGACCGCCTCCAGATTCATGGTTGGATCTTCACGAATGACCGTATGTGGGCAGGCGCCGGTCTCAACGCCGACAATACGTTCCGGGGAGAGGAAACCGCGACTGCGCAGGCGTTGAGCGTCCTCCTGGGTCAGAATATCATTGGTGATGACCGCGACCTGCCGCCCCTGCCGCTGAAGATAGGGCACCACCTGTTCAATCAGTGCGGTCTTGCCCGAGCCGACCGGTCCACCGATCCCGAGACGGGGAACTTCTGCATAGTCTGTCATACAGCCTCACCTGCCGTTACGCCGGCTTGGTCTCCTCGTCTGAAGAAAAGAGTAAACGTGTCCGGCATCTGCGTGTTATTGGATGACATGTTTACTCTTTCAGGAAGCCCTGCTCTGACGCCTTTTGGAGTGCCCGTTGCCGGACGGTTGCATCCTCTGTATTACCCTCGGTCAGACCGTTCAGGCCGAAGACCGTCCGTTGTCCGCCGAACGGGACCAGTTGTACCACTTTCTCTTCTCCCGGCTCAAAGCGAACCGCCGTGCCAGCCGGAATATCAAGCCGAAGACCAAAGGCTGTGACCCGAGGAAAACGCAACGCGCGATTGGCTTCGAAGAAGTGATAATGCGAACCTACCTGAATCGGTCGGTCTCCGGTATTGAGCACCGTGACGGATCGCACGGGTCGTCCAGCGTTTAGAACGATTGAACCTTCAGCCGGAAGGATTTCCCCTGGGATCAGCGTGGAAGCCGTTTTTTCGGTCGGCATTTACACCCCTCTTGTCTTTCGTGACCCTCACTTCTGTCTGCCATATACGGACTCTTAGAGCAATAATCTTGCCGAGATCTGGAAAGAGGGAGTTAACCGGTTTGCTCAGGTTTGACGAAAAACATGCTGAATTTATAAGCCTGAAAATCAACACTTTGTATAATAATAGGGCAAATTGATGATTCTTGAACAGTTCACTGAACTCTGCCTATCCCACTGTTTTCCCTTGATATGTCAATTCCTCAACGTCTCGTAGCCAGAGATTTTTTATAGCCTCGTACAGTCTGGCCTCTATTTTGCTCTTCTCTTCGACTTTGCCTTAATCGTTTATAGTCGAGAGGAAGGAGTAGACAAGAATATGAGAAGAAGAGGAAGACGCGTCGCACTGGCCCGTCTCATTGCAGGTCTTGTTATCAGCACCCTGGCGACTCCGGTACTGGCCGATGAACTGAGCGAGTTACGCCAACAGCTCGCCGCGCAGCACAAAGTCATGCAGGCCCTTGAGAGTCGCATGATGGAGCTGGAAGCAAAGGAGAAGGAACGGACCGAGAAAGGGGTTGATTTTGGCTACGCGGCGGGAACGCGGAAGCAGGGTTTTGCCGCAGAAGATGTGTATGACAATGGATTTTTCATCCGGAGTAAAGATGGGCGTTACTCGCTCACCCTCAACGGTTTCCTGCAGGCCCGCTATACGCTGAGCGCGCCTGATACGGGCAAAAGCCGTAATAATTTTGACGTGGCCCTGGCCCGACTGGCGTTTTCCGGGAATGTCTTTGATCCCAAAGTCAAATATTTCTTTCAGTATGAGGCGACCACCTTTGGCAACTCCAACCAATCGACCATGCTCGACTGGTGGATGCAGTACAGCCACTCCCAGTATCTGAATGTGCAGGCCGGTCGTTTTATTCTGCCCTATAGTCGCCAGTTCTACACTCATCCGGGCAATTTGCTGTTCCCGGACTTATCCGAAGCGGATTATGCCTTTAATCTGCAACGCGCGGTCGGCGCGCATCTGAGCGGAAAAGTCGGTCGGCTGTCCTATCACGCGCTGGCCACCAACAGTATCCGGGCACTGGATGCGGGCGGACAACAGAATGCCGGCGCCGAAGTCGCCTGGCAGGGACGGCTGGAATACGACATCCTTGATCCCTACGGCTATCTGGAAAGCTCCCCGACCCCGGCCGCCACACCGCAGCTTTCAATCGGAGTCGCGGCGGCCTTTAACCCGGTCGATCAGGCCTCTCGCTTTCAGAATGTGATGCCCGGCGACCGCACGACCAACGTCACCATCGATGGTGGCTTCCGTTATCAGGGCCTGAGCGTTCAGGCCGCCGGCTATTACCGTCGTAATAACCTCGAAGCCCTCAACGAGATTGGTCACGACTGGGGTTACTATGGCCAGATTGGGTACTATCTGACGGACAAACTGGAAATCGCTGGCCGCGTCTCCGGGGTGGACTTTCAGTTCGCCAATAATCCCCGAACGGCGGGGGATATGCGAGAGTACATGGGCGGATTTAATTACTACCTGTACGGCCACAGCGTCAAACTCCAGGTGGACTACAGTTTCCTGGATGGCGACCCGTTTGTGGGCAAGAGTACGAGCGCCGATCGTTTCCGGGTGCAGACCCAAATACTATTCTAAAACAGCACAAAAGAGAGAAGGAGGAATGGAGAGATGATCCGACTGAACAATGTCCATGACCGTACGAGGCCTCTGGCCGCGCGCTTGCGTTCTCCAATCGCTCTGATTGGACTGCTGGCCGGGCTGTTCATCTGTATGCCGGCCGCTCAGGCGGCCGAGCCCATTAAGGTTGGCATCCTGCACTCGCTGAGCGGGACGATGGCGATTAGTGAAACGTCGCTGAAGGATGTGGCCCTGATGGCGGTTGAAGAAATTAACGAGGCCGGTGGGCTGCTGGGACGTCAGGTCGAGCCGGTTGTGGTTGACCCAGCCTCGGACTGGCCGCTCTTTGCCGAAAAAGCGCGCGAGTTGATCCAACAGGAAAAAGTCGCGGTCGTCTTCGGCTGCTGGACCTCGGTGTCCCGCAAATCGGTCCTCCCCGTCTTCGAAGAGCTGAACGGCTTGCTGTTCTATCCGGTCCAGTACGAAGGCGAAGAGTCTTCTTTCAATGTGTTCTACACTGGTGCCGCGCCAAACCAGCAGGCGATTCCAGCTGTTGAGTATCTGATGAGCGAGGACGGCGGTGGAGCGGAACGCTTCGTGTTGCTGGGCACGGACTATGTCTATCCCCGGACCACGAATAAGATTCTCAACTATTTTCTGGAATCCAAAGGGGTGGCCAAAGCCGATGTCATGGAGCTCTATACGCCATTCGGGCATAGCGACTATCAGACCATCGTGGCTGACATCAAAAAATTCGCGGTTGGTAAACCGACCGCGGTTGTTTCAACGATTAACGGGGACTCGAACGTGCCGTTCTACAAAGAGTTGGCCAACCAGGGGCTGAAGGCTGAGGACATTCCCGTTGTCGCCTTCTCGGTTGGCGAGGAAGAACTCCGGGGTATCGATACCGCCCCGCTCGTCGGTCATCTGGCGGCGTGGAATTATTTTATGTCAGTCGAGACCCCCGAGAACAAAGACTTTGTGGCCAAGTGGAATGCCTATGTGAAAAAACATCAGCTGCCTGGCGGCGATAAGCGAGTGACCAACGACCCGATGGAAGCCACCTATATAGGTATCCGGATGTGGGCCCAGGCTGTTGAGCAAGCCCAAACGACCGACGTCGATGCCGTGCGCCAAGCCGTCGGTAATCAGGTGGTGCGTTCACCCTCCGGTTTTGACATCAGCATGGATGCCAAGAACCATCATCTGCACAAACCGGTCCTGATTGCCGAAGTTCGCGAAGACGGCCAGTTCGACATCGTCTGGAACACCGAAGGACCCATTCGAGCCCAGGCCTGGAGTCCGTTTATCCCGGATAGCGCCAAAAAGGTCGCCGACTGGACCTATCCCTGGGTGTGTGGTAATTGCACCGAGCCCAAGTTCAAAAACTAGGGACTCTACCCTTGACTTACCGATAGCCGGAACGAAGCCGGGGAACGCATTCTCCGGTTTCGTTCCGTGGCTGAAACAGTATGAACGTCCGCTCCTTTCTCTTGTGTCTGAGCGCCCTCCTGATGCTCGGCCTCCCGTCTCCCCCCGGTGCCTTCGCCGCGGGGGAAGACTTGGCCTCTCTCCTTCAGGGACTCGGAGCCAAGAGCCGTCGGGGCATCCGGCAGGCCATAACGGCGCTCGGCACGCTGAACGACCCGGCTGCGCTACCCGCTCTTAAAGCTTTAGGCGACCGGCGTTTGCGGGTCGATGCGGCTGGACTCATCTATATCAAAACCGAAGACGGTAGCCTGCGCGATGCGCTCAGTGGGGAGCCCGTGGAGCTGGACGCGGCAGCGCTACGGACGCCCCGCATTAATAATGCCATTCGGCGAACGCTACGGCCGGTTATTGCTCAACTTCAGTTACACGCTCCCGACGCTGCCGTCCGCCTGGCCGCGGCGGAGGAGCTGACCAAGCGTCCGCGGCCCGAGATGATGAACTCCCTGCAAGCTGCCCTGGAGCGCGAGACCGAGGCTGCCGTGCGGGACGTCCTGGCCGTCGCTGTGGCGCAAATGCAGCTCCAGAGCGAAGACCAAGCGGTGCGGCTGGACGCCATTCGGATGATTGGTGAGTCGGGCAACCTTGGGCTGCGGCCCCAACTGGAAGCCCTGGTCGCGACAAACGAAGATGGCTCTTTTGCCGAGGCCGACCCGGAGGTGCGCGAAGCCGCCGAGGCCGCTCTGGCGAGCTTTGAACGTACCCAGTTTCTGATTAACAGCCTGGGGAATCTCTTCTATGGCGTAAGTCTTGGAAGCGTGTTGCTCCTGGCTGCCCTTGGTCTGGGGATCACGTTTGGCTTAATGGGCGTCATTAATATGGCCCACGGCGAGATGTTGATGCTCGGCGCATACGCCAGCTATGTGGTCCAGGGGATCTTTCAAGAGAGCTTTCCGGCCTTGTTCGACTGGTATCTGGCAGTCGCGGTCCCGGCCGCCTTTGGGGTGTGCTTGCTGGCGGGGATGATACTGGAGCGCGGGGTGATCCGCTTTTTATACGGCCGTCCATTGGAAACCTTGCTCGCAACTTGGGGTATCAGCCTCGTGCTGATTCAGAGTGTGCGTCTCATCTTTGGGGCCCAAAATGTGCAGGTGGCGAATCCTGCCTGGCTGTCGGGCGGCACCGAAGTCCTGTACGGCGTGGTTTTGCCGTATAGTCGGCTGGCCATCATCCTGTTTGTCGCGCTGGTGGTCGGCCTGGTCTGGCTCATTCTCCAGCGGACCCGCCTGGGCTTACAGGTCCGAGCCGTCACCCAGAACAGACCCATGGCCTCCTGCATGGGTATATCGGCCAACCGCGTTGATATGTGGACCTTTGGCCTGGGTTCGGGTATTGCCGGCCTGGGTGGGGTGGCGTTGTCTCAGATTGGCAATGTCGGGCCGGAACTCGGTCGCCTCTATATTGTTGATTCGTTCATGGTCGTGGTGCTGGGCGGGGTCGGGAATATCGCCGGCACAGTGGTGGGGGCGCTGGGTCTGGGCCTGGTCAATAAGCTGCTCGAACCGGTCGCCGGCGCGGTATTGGGAAAAATTGGCGTGCTCATTTTTATTATCTTATTTATCCAGCAGCGGCCCCAAGGTTTATTTGCGCTCAAGGGACGCCTGGCGGAAAGCTAAGTCGGTGGTGAGTTCTTCATTGTCTGAGACCTCCCCAGAGCCGCTGGTGGCCGACCCGTCGGCGCGGCCAGCGGAGCAGCCTGAGCAGTCCGGCTCCGTGCTGACGTCTCTGCTGCGGCTTCATACCCGAGGCGAGTGGAGCCTGATCGGGCTGCTCTTCTTCCTTGGGGTGATTGTCATTCCCGGCCTGAATCTTCTGCCCGCTGACTCGGCGTTCCACTTCCCGGACTATCTCATCCCGCTGCTCGGCAAGTTCATGTGCTATGCCCTGGTTGCCCTGGCCGTGGATCTGATCTGGGGATATGCCGGCATTCTCAGCCTGGGACACGGCGTGTTCTTTGCGCTGGGCGGCTATGCCATGGGAATGTACCTGATGCGGGCCATTGGGACGGAGGGGGTCTATCGGAGCGAACTGCCCGACTTCATGGTCTTTCTCGATTGGAAGGAACTGCCGTGGTACTGGTATGGGTTCAGCAACTTTGGGTTTGCCCTGGGGATGGCGCTCTTCGTCCCTGGAATACTGGCCTATATCTTTGGGTTTTTTGCCTTTCGCTCGCGGATTCGAGGGGTCTATTTCTCCATCATTACCCAGGCCATGACCTACGCGCTGATGTTGCTGTTCTTCCGCAACGACACGGGATTCGGCGGGAACAACGGCCTGACCGATTTTAAGCGTCTGCTCGGGTTTTCGCTGCAAGAGCCGACGACCAAGCTGGGGCTCTACGTGACCTCTGTAGTGGTCCTCGTGCTCGCCTATCTGGCCTGCCGCTATCTGGTTACGTCGAAGCTGGGGCGGGTACTCATGGCCGTTCGCGATGCGGAGAGCCGTTTGATGTTCTGCGGCTATAACCCACATGGCTATAAACTCTTCCTCTGGACCCTGTCCGCGGTGCTGTGCGGTTTGGCGGGCGCGCTGTACGTCCCCCAGGTCGGGATTATCAACCCCAGCGAGATGCAGCCCGCCAATTCCATTGAGATGGCTATCTGGGTCGCGGTCGGTGGTCGGGGTACCCTGTCCGGCGCTCTGCTCGGTGCCTTTTTGGTCAATGGCGTCAAAAGCTGGTGTACGGCTGCGTTTCCCTATCTGTGGCTGTATATTCTCGGGGCGATGTTTATTGTCGTCACCCTCTTTCTCCCCCGTGGTGTGGCCGGTCTGTTACGTCGTCAGGCTGATTCTCGGACCGGTGAGGCGACGAGATAGGGGCCGGTCAGATGAATCGGGATATACCGGAGGAAACAATCGATCAGGGCGGCAGCCCGTCGATGGCCCATGTGGCTCAGCCCGGACTGGATACCAGTCACGGCGTCATTCTCTACGCTGAAGATGTGACGGTGAGCTTTGATGGCCTGAAAGCCCTGAATGGGCTGACGCTGTATCTCAACGCCGGCGAGTTACGCTGCCTGATTGGCCCCAACGGAGCCGGCAAAACCACGCTGCTGGACGTCATCACCGGCAAGACCCGGCCGGATACCGGCACGGTGTTTTTTGGTAATAACCTGGACCTGACGCTCCTCTCGGAATACGAAATCGCCCTGGCCGGAATCGGCCGGAAGTTTCAACGCCCGACCGTCTTCCACGGCCATACCGTTTTCGAAAACCTCGAGCTGGCCATGCAGGCGAGTAAAAAGGTGTGGCATAGCCTGCTCGCCCGGCTGAGCCGTACGCAACACGAACGCATTGCCTCGACCGCTGACACGATCGGCCTCCTCGATCAGCTCTACACCCGCGCCGGGCTGCTCTCGCACGGACAAAAGCAGTGGTTGGAACTCGGCATGCTGCTGATTCAAGATCCGCAGTTATTGTTGGTGGACGAGCCCGTGGCCGGTATGACCCACCAGGAGACCGAACGCACGGCCGAATTGCTGGTGTCGCTGGCTGGCAAACATACCGTCGTGGTTGTCGAACACGACATGGAGTTTGTCCGCAGTCTGGCCCGGACGGTGACGGTCTTGCACGAGGGCAGCGTCCTGGCCGAGGGCAGTATGGAAGAGGTGCAGAGCGACCCCCGGGTGGTCGAGGTCTATTTGGGAGCCTAGCCGGCCGAGGACGACGATGATCCGCATTCAGGACCTGAATCAATACTATGGCGAGAGTCACATCTTATGGGATGTTGACCTTCACATCCCGGCCGGGTCCTGCACCTGCCTGATGGGCCGGAACGGGGTCGGCAAGACCACGCTACTCAAGACCATCATGGGCATCTTGCCCATCGCCTCCGGCAGTCTCCAGTTTGAGGACACCGAGTTGGCGCGTCGTCCGGCTGCGCTGCGGGCGCGCCTCGGCATCGGCTACGTTCCCCAAGGCCGCGAGATCTTTCCACAACTGACCGTTGAGGAAAACCTGCGCCTCGGCCTGCCGGCGCGCCGTGATGCGGTCGGGACGATCCCCGAGTCGGTGTTCCACTATTTCCCCGTGCTCGAGCAAATGCTCGGACGGCGGGGCGGAGATCTATCCGGCGGACAGCAGCAGCAGTTGGCCATAGGCCGTGCCTTGGCCCTGAACCCGAAGCTGCTGATTCTGGATGAGCCAACCGAGGGCATTCAGCCCAATATCGTCCAGGAGATCGGCGATATCCTGCTACAGCTCAACCAAGAGGAAAACCTGACCATTCTGTTAGTTGAGCAGAAGCTCCCCTTTGCCCGCCGGGTGGCGGATGCCTTTGCCGTGATGGAAAAGGGCAGTGTGGTTGCCGACGGACCCATCACCGCCTTGACGGATGATATTGTCCGGCAGCATTTATCAGTCTAGGCTCTCGCTATATGCATTTTACTCCGCACGAACAAGAGAAGCTGATGATCTATCTCGCCGCCCAACTGGCCCGGGAACGACGGGCGCGCGGGTTGAAGCTGAACTATCCCGAAGCCACGGCCCTGATTACCAGTGCGGTGCTGGAAGGAGCTCGGGACGGGCAATCCGTGTCGGAACTCATGTCGTACGGCGCGACCATCCTCGGCCGGGACGATGTGATGGACGGAGTGGCCGAGATGATTGATCTGGTGCAGGTCGAGGCCACCTTTCCGGACGGGACCAAGCTGGTCAGCGTCCACCAGCCGATACGCTAGGTGAGGCCTGTCCTGAGCTTGGTCGAAGGGAGAGACGGATGAGTCGAACGATTGAACACCGCCGGTATGCCGCCATGTTCGGGCCGACCGTTGGCGACCGGGTCCGGCTGGCCGATACCGACCTGGTGATTGAAGTCGAGCAGGATCACACCCAGCCTGGGGATGAGGTGAAGTTCGGTGGCGGCAAAGTCATTCGCGACGGCATGGGGCAGTCGCCCGTCCAGACCTCCGCCCAAGGCGCGCCGGATTTGGTGATTACCAACGCGACCGTGGTTGACCACTGGGGTATTGTGAAAGCCGACGTTGGAGTGAAAGACGGCCGGGTCTGCGGGATCGGTAAAGCCGGCAACCCCCTCTTGATGGAGGGCGTCTCGCCCGAACTGGTTATTGGTCCTGGGACAGAGATTCTGGCCGGCGAAGGCAAGATACTGACCGCGGGCGGCATTGATGCGCACATTCATTTTATCTGTCCCCAACAGATCACCGAAGCGCTGGCGTCCGGCATCACCACGATGTTCGGCGGGGGAACTGGCCCAGCCACCGGGACCAACGCGACCACCTGTACCCCAGGGCCGTGGAATATCGCTCGGATGCTCGAATCGATTGAGGACTTCCCCATGAATCTGGGTTTTCTGGGCAAGGGCAATGCCTCGCGTCCCGAGGCCCTATGTGAGCAGCTCGAAGCCGGTGCCATGGGGCTCAAACTCCACGAAGACTGGGGCTCGACGCCTGCCGCGATTGACTGTGCGCTTTCCGTGGCCGACGACTATGACGTCCAGGTCGCCATCCACACCGATACCTTAAACGAGACCGGCTATGTCGAGGATACGATTGCGGCGTTCAAGGGCCGCGCGATCCACACCTACCATACCGAGGGAGCAGGCGGGGGGCACGCGCCGGATATCATCAAGGTGTGCGGGTTCCCGAACGTCCTGCCCTCGTCGACAAATCCAACCCGCCCTTTCACCGTCAATACCATAGACGAACACCTCGACATGTTGATGGTCTGCCACCATCTGGACCCCGGCGTTCCCGAAGACGTAGCGTTTGCCGAGTCGCGTATTCGACCGGAAACGATTGCGGCCGAGGACGTGCTGCACGATATGGGTGCCTTCAGCATGATGGCGTCGGACTCGCAGGCTATGGGCCGCGTCGGGGAAGTGATTCTCCGCACCTGGCAAACCGCCCATAAAATGCGAGTTCAACGCGGCCGCCTGCCGGAAGAGACGGGGGAGAACGATAATTTTCGGGTCAAGCGCTATATTGCCAAATACACTATCAACCCGGCCCTGACCCACGGCATCGCCCACCAGGTGGGCTCGGTCGAGGTGGGCAAGCTGGCCGACCTGGTGGTGTGGGAGCCGAAATTTTTTGGCGTGAAGCCGGAACTGATTCTCAAGGGCGGTTTCATTGCCTGGGCGGCCATGGGTGATCCCAACGCCTCAATTCCAACCCCTCAACCAGTGTTCGGACGACCGATGTTTGGCCACCTGGGTCGGGCCCCGGCCTCGCTGTCCATGAGTTTTGTCTCGCGCGCCGCCCACGAAAACGGCCTGGGTCAGCGATTACGGCTCCAGAAGCCGCTCGTCCCGGTCCAGGGCTGCCGGAGCGTCGGGAAAAAAGACCTGATCCACAACCAGGCCCTGCCGGAGATAGAGGTCAACCCGGAGACCTACGTCGTCAAAGCCGACGGTGAAATACTCACCTGCGAACCGGCTCAGGTCCTCCCCCTCGCCCAGCGCTATTTTCTCTTCTGACGAGACAAAAAGGTTCGTAGATTTCTCTCCTCTGCGGGCCTTTTCGGTCAGACTGACTCTGGCGCTGAAGATTTCGTAGCTATCGCTCCCGTAGATAGATTACGTCATGATGTATTTTCCGTGGCTGGGAGCCCGTGGGAGCGGCCCGCCCCCCCGCGTTTTTATCCCCGGTACAGTTTCGCATTGAGCTCTCAGGGTCGCCTCACCGCCGAAAGGAAGGAGGGAGTACGGATATGAGAGGAAGAGGAGATTTTGTCGTCCGGGTCTGTCTTATTACTAGTCTTGTGATCAGCACCCTGGCGACTCCGGTGCTGGCCGATGAACTCGGCGAGTTACGCCAACAACTCGCCGAGCAGCACAAGGTCATGCAGGCACTGGAACGCCGTATGCGAGAGCTGGAAGCCAAAGAGCAGGAACGGACCGAGCAAAAGGTTGGGTTTGGTTACGCAGCAGGCGCTCGCAAGCAAGGCTTTGCAGCGGAGAATGTGTATGACAAGGGGTTTTTTATCCGGAGTAAAGATGGGCGCTACTCGCTCACCCTCAACGGTTTCCTGCAAGCCCGCTATACGCTGACGGCCCCGGACGCCGGGCGAAGCCGCAATAATTTCGACGTGGCCCTGGCACACTTGGCGTTTTCCGGGAATGTCTTTGATCCCAAAGTCAAATATTTCTTTCAGTACGAAACAACCACTCTCGGCAACAGTCACCGATCGACCCTGCTCGACTGGTGGATGCAGTATAGCCATTCCCCATACCTGAGGGCACAGGCCGGTCGCTTTAGCTTTCAATCGGAGTCGCGGCGGCCTTTAACCCGGTCGATCAGGCCTCTCGCTTTCAGAATGTGATGCCCGGCGACCGCACGACCAACGTCACCATCGATGGTGGCTTCCGTTATCAGGGCCTGAGCGTTCAGGCCGCTGGCTATTACCGTCGTAATAACCTCGAAGCCCTCAACGAGATTGGTCACGACTGGGGTTACTATGGCCAGATTGGGTACTATCTGACGGACAAACTGGAAATCGCTGGCCGCGTCTCCGGGGTGGACTTTCAGTTCGCCAATAATCCCCGAACGGCGGGGGATATGCGAGAGTACATGGGCGGATTTAATTACTACCTGTACGGCCACAGCGTCAAACTCCAGGTGGACTACAGTTTCCTGGATGGCGACCCGTTTGTGGGCAAGAGTACGAGTGCCGATCGCCTGCGCGTCCAGACCCAAATCCTATTCTGAAAGTTGAAGATAATGAAGGCAGCGCTGGAATGATTACCCTATATAAGTTATACTTATAAATAAAACAAATTTAATTCAGTGTAAACTTATCTTGTTAAAGTCTGCTACCTCTCAGCTATAGTTCCCCTCATTAAACAAATCGTTCAGGTCATCATCGTCAGGTTCTCCCCGTCCTGACGATGGTTCAAGGCTCGCAGGTTTCCCCTCCTTTCCCCTGCGAGCCTTTTTCTTTTGAGCGATCAGACGCTAAACACGTGAACGGACGCGACCGCGTTCTCGCCGTCAATGACGCCGCCGCCGTTTTCGGTCAGGCCGACTTTGGCACCGGCGACCTGCCGCTCACCCGCTTCGCCCCGGAGCTGCCAGAATATTTCGCAGATCTGGGCCACGCCGGTCGCGCCGACCGGATGCCCCTTGGCTAGGAGACCACCGCTTGGATTGACCGGGCAGCGGCCGCCTAGCTGGGTCACGCCCTCGTCAATAAGCTTTCCTCCCTCACCTGTTTGGCACAGACCCAACTCCTCATACACCAGCAGTTCGGCCGGCGCGGTGGCGTCGTGGGCCTCAATCACCTGGACATCAT
Organism: uncultured Binatia bacterium (SeqCode); assembly: GCA_965203745.1. Lineage (GTDB taxonomy): Bacteria > Desulfobacterota > Binatia > Bin18 > Bin18 > Bin18. The sequence goes on along the minus strand of CBDBDK010000004.1, from coordinate 1,209,526 downwards.
CCGGCCCAAGCCCGGCCTGCGCGTACGCCTTGCGGGCGACTGACGGGACGATACCTGGAGAATCGGCCGTCTGTTTATTGCTCGAACCCAAAGTCGAGGCTTTGACATAGACGGGCCGGGAGGTGAGTTGGCGGGCCTTATCGGCTGTGGTCACCAGGACCGCGGCCGCGCCATCGCCAATCGGGGAACACATCATGCGTGTGAGGGGGTCCGCGATAAGGGGCGCGGCAAGGACCTCTTCGACCGAGCGCCGGGTTTGATACTGGGCATGCGGGTTCAAACTCCCGTTGGTGTAATTCTTGGCGGCGATCCGGGCAAACTGTTCCTGTGTCGTGCCGTAGCGCTGCATATGCTGGCGGGCGAGGTTGGCATAATAGTCCATGAAAACGCTGCGGGACTGACCGGCCCCCGCGCTCTGCTCGCCGCTCATCTCTCTGGCAAAGGTATCGGCCAGCTCAAGATCGATGGCGCTGCCAATCGCCTCGAAGGTCCGCTGCTTATCCGGGTGAAAGAGCTTTTCCATCCCGAGCGCGAGCACGACGTCATACATCCCGGACGCGACGTAGAGCCAGGCCAGATGAAAAGCGGTGGAAGAGCTGGCACACGCGTTTTCCGTATTAATGACCGGGATGCCGCCGATGCCGAGTTCGCGCAGCACGACCTGACCCCGGATACACTCCTGTCCGGTAATCAGACCGGCCACCGCATTCCCCACGGCCGCAGCCTCAATATCCGGCGTGCTGACCCCTGCTGATTGTACGGCGCCTTCAATCGCCTCCCGGGCCAAATCCTTCATGCTGCGATCCACGTGTTTGCCAAAGCGCGTCATCCCCGCTCCAACGACTGCAACCTGTCGCATACTGTTCCCCTTTCCTGTAGATGTGAGAGCCCTAGTCTACCAGGGGACGGAGCAGGCAGAAAGGAGGCAGACCGGATGGAAGACGCCCTTGCGATTATCGGTCAATGGATCGGTCTGGTGAAGTCGGCCAAGCTGTCCATTGCAGAGGTGAGTCAGGATTGTGAAGCCCGTGTGGCCGCCGGAGTGGTCAGTGCCGAGGAGGATTTTCAGGAAGCGGTCAGGGCCGTGTTTGAAGCGCTGAGTACCCTCCAGGTGCGCCTGGAAGAACAAGAGGAATTACTGGAATCGGAACTGGAAGATGAAGAGGGCTGATACGAATGCAGTTGGAAATGTCGGATTACGCTAGGCTAACCGACCTACGGGCTGTTGTACGCGACTTGTAGAGGAATCTCTGATTAAGCTATTCTAATAAAGAATAGCATGGATGAGTTGCCAGCGTTCCCCGAGGGGTGGTATTTCGTCACAAGCCGCGAGTCCATTCTGCGCGAGAAACTGATCGAGAAGACGTGGCTGGGCGAGGAAATCGTCGCCTGGTGCGACGAGGCAGGCCGTGTCTGCGTGGCCGACGCGGTATGTCCGCACTTGGGCTCGTACCTGGGGCCGGAGGCTGGCGGCCAGGTATGCAACGGTCGCCTCGTCTGTCCGTTTCACGGGTTTGAGTACGATACGACCGGCCAATGCGTTGCGACTCCGAACGCCCCGGCACCCAAAGCCGCGAAACTGAAGGTATACCAGACTAGAGAGATTCTTGGTCTGGTCTTCGCCTGGTTCGGGAGCGGCGGCCGGTCGCCGCATTGGGACCTTCCAGGCGACCCACCCACCGGTCCGGAGTGGAGCGAGTTGAGATTCCGGACCCTCCGATTCCGCGGCCATCCCCAGGAAACAGCGGAGAATTCCGTGGACCTCGGACACCTGCGCTACGTACACGGCTACGACAATGTGAGTCCGGTCAGTTCGGTAACAGTGGACGGCGCCTACCTGAAGAGCTGCTTCGACTTCAAACGCGTTCGCAGAATCCTGGGTGTTAAGGACCTCGTGTACGAAGTCTCGGCCGTCGCCCACATCTATGGACTGGGCTACTCCCTTGTTGAAATCCACGAGAAAACCATCGATATGCATGCGAGGTTGTGGGTACTTGTTACACCCATTGATGGTACCCTCGTCGATCTTGTGCTGGTCAGCCAGGTGCAGGAAATCCGTAAGCCCCGGCGGTTCATCACGGGGCTGGGGTTCGTACCGATGAAGTTGCGCCACAGGCTGATGAATCACATTCTGCTTTCACAGCAAAAACGGGAGGTGCTGCAGGACGTGGTGATCTGGGACCGGAAGCGGTATCGGCCCACCCCCAGGCTGTGCCGGGCGGACGGTCCCATAGGAAAATACCGTCGATATTGTCGGCAGTTCTATCCGGAACTGGAGGCCGAGACGCGCAGGCCTGCCCCGGAATTGACAGGGAGGCCAGCCTCTGCGGATCAATCGGAGGAGAACGGAATATGAGATTCGCCGAAGAACTACTCTTGTTGCTGCATAACGATGAGTCGGGCTATTTCGTACCCATCCCGGAGTGGAATATGTCATGCGCGCTCGCTGGCGCCGTGCTGATGGACCTCGCCATGGAGGACCGCATCGACTCCGACCAGATATCGCTTACCCTGACCGATGCGACCCCCACCGGAGACGAACTGCTGGATCCCACGCTCGTAGAGATAGCCGGTGAAGAACAGGTACATACACCACAGTATTGGGTTGAACGCATCGCCCGCCGGGCAGATGACATCAGTGACGTGGCGGTCGATCGCCTCGTGAAAGCGGACATTTTTGATTCCGATGACGGCGGGTTCTGGACCCTGTCCGCCAAGGTCACCCGCACTGGTCGTTACCCCCTCGTGGACGGCCGGTCAGGCGAAGAGATAAAAGGCCGGATCATGCGCACGCTGCTCGATGGCGAGATTCCAGATCCACGCGACGTTCCCATCATCGGCCTCGTGCACTACTGCGGTGGCTTCCGCGCCATGATGGACGCCGAAGAATACGAACGTGCTGAAGAGCGCATCGAGCTCTTCAGCAGGATGGACCTGATCGGGCGAGCCATAGGCCCGGCCGTGCGCAGTTCCTATCGCCCCCCCGAAAGCATGCGGGCGGCACGGCTCCGGCCGCTGCCGGGCGTGAGCCTGTGGGACATGATGTCCTCGAAATCGTTCCGGTCGGGAAACTTGCCGAAGTTCATGGCCGAAAAAAGTAAGAAACTGGGACCGGTCTTTCAGCTCAAGGTCCCCGGTCGCCGGATAGTGGTGCTCGCCGGTGTCGAAACGAACAGATGGGTCTCGAAGAAAGGCCGTCTCCACCTGCGGACGCGGGACTACCTGGAGGACTTTCAGACGGAGTGGGGTACGGCGCGATCCATCGCCAGCATGGACGGGGCCGATCACGTTCGCATGCGCAAGGCCGTGCGGGCGGGCAATTCGCGCACGGTCGTGAGCGATCGGCTGCACGAACTGTTCGCACTCGGCCGAAGCTCGTTCGGAGGATGGGGGGCCGGAAAGGTCGTGCCGGGAGAAATGGCCTGCCAGCGGCTCATCGGCGAACAGATCGCCCACCTCAGCGTTAGCATTGAGCCCTCCGACATCCTCGATGATCTCCTCAAGTTCGAATACCGGGCGCTGCTGGTCCATGCCATGAAGCTCCTCCCCAAGTTCATGCTGCGCACGCCAAGGATGAACCGCTACCGCAATCGCGTGCTGGAGCTGTATGCCCAGATCCACTCCTCGCACACCCCGGCACAGCGGGAGGGCAAGCGGCGGGACCTGGTCGACGATCTGATGGACCTGCATCAGTCCGACCCGCAGTTTCTACCCGAAACCGACCTCGGTTTCTCGTTCGTCGCGCCCATCATCGCCGGTCATTACCTGGGAAGCGCGATGGCTTTCGCCATCTACGAGTTGCTCAAGAACCCGCCCTATCGGGAACAGATCGTCGCCGAAGCGGACGCGCTGTTCTCGAACGGCGATCCGGTCGGCGACGATTTGACTCCGTCAGCGATCGATGCGACCCACCGGTTCGCGATGGAGGTACTGCGGCTGCACCCGGTCATCCCCGTACACATGCGCACGGCCATGAACTCGTTCGAGATTGAGGGCATGGAAGTGCCGGCGTACAGCACGGTACTCGTCGCGTTTCCCGCCACGCACTACATGGAAGAGTACTTCCCGGAACCGGACAAGTTCGATATCGACCGATTTGCGGAGCCCCGCAACGAACACAGGCAAACCGGGGCCTATTCGCCATTTGGCGTCGGCACCCACGTCTGTGGAGGATCGCGCTGGACCGAGTTGCAAATGGCGGCCAACCTGTTGCTGATCGCCCGCCACCTGGAGTTGGAACTGGTGCCCAGGGACTATCAGTTGAAGCTGAGTCCGCTACCCAAGACCAGCCCCAACAAGAAGTTCAAGTTCCGGGTGACGGGCCTTCGGCACCCCCTCGAACCTGCAATCGTCCATTAGAAAAGCTAGCTTGGTAGCATGTGACCCGTCTCGTGTCCCTCCCCTCTCTGCGACAATACACTCGCGGTCTTCAGCCCTTCGCTTTCTTGAACCCCCAACCATACATGATACCCCCGTAATAGTTGAACATTCGCCGCGCCCCGGGATCGTCGAAAGGATAATCCGCACCGATCTGCGTTGCAGCGGCAAGCCCGCTAACAAAGCAGGTTTCCTGGCTGTTGATCAGCGTATGGGCGCCGCAGTGCCAGGTCCGTTTCTTGCCCTGAATGAAGCGGAACAAAGGAACGAGCACGGCGACGTGACGCACGTCATGCACAATGTGTTGGAACCACCGCTTTCCGATGATCTTCTTCCCATCGATTTCGCTGATGGGGTTATAGGTCACCAGACAAGGCTTGTCAGACCGATTGGCCCATGGCTGCTGGTTGTGCATGATGTAGGTGATTTCATAATTGTCCGGTCTGGCGCCGTATTGCTCGATATGATTGCTCCGCGTTGTCAGGGGCTTCACTTCGTTGTCCGGAAGGACTGAGGCGTCCGAATGCACGACCGTATGGTTGTGAAGTTCACTCTCGTAACGGATCGACGAGAGAATATAGCGCTCCAGCAGCGTGGGCTTGTCGAGGATCATCAGCGTCTGGTTCGCATTGCAGGCGAAGATCACCTCGTCAAACGTCTCCTGTACGCCGTCTTCGTCCTCGACCACGACACCGGACGACTGGCGATACACCTTTTGGACAGGCCGGTTGAGGTAGATCTTGTCCCGGAAATTGGCCGACAGGTTTTCGTAGATACGTCGGGTTCCCCGATCCCACGTCTGCATGGGCGTGGCGCTTTCGATATCAAAGAATTCGAGATATCGCGTAAAGAGAGACGCGGGCATATCGAACACATTGGTTGCCATCAGGAAGTTGACGAACATGGGCTTCAGTATCTTGTACCGGAAGTCCCCGGAAAAACCGGCCAGATTCAGGACCGTCCCCATGCTGATGTAGTTGAACGGATTGAGGGCGTTCAGAAACTTCGACTGGGAATGGCTCAGCCAACCGAACCACTTCAGACGCCTCAGGACTCGTTGAAACTTTGCAATCTCGGATTGCAACTGCTCCCTGATGTCGGAGTCGAAATCGTGGGCGTAAACATGGCCACGGTACTTCACGCTGTAGCTGAATCTGGTATCGATCAGTTCGATGCCAAATCTCTTCAGCAACAACAGGATGTGGTGATATACTGATGGGATACAGGCGGTGACGGAAATGTCGAAGGGAACGGAGCTGCCGTCATCCTGCGGCATATCGGCAGTGATCGCATTCCCGCCAATCCGGTCCTGCGCCTCAAACAGCCGGAAATCGAATCGGTCCGGGTGGTGATCCAGCGTCCACGCGGCCGCCAGTCCTGATATGCCTCCTCCGACAATGGCTATGCGACGCGGCATGGTCATTTTGCCACCGGTTGTTCCAGCGCCCACAGTGCGTCAGACTGGCAGGTCAACTTCCCCATCCTCGCCGAGAGTGTCAGCGAACTGCCGCGTCTCCTCGAACATGATACGGGCAAACCGGCGTAGCGCGGCCTCGCGGAGAGCCGGAAACAGAAACCCGAGCTGCTCGTCCATGATTTCGGGGGCGGCGTCGTAAGCCACGCCGCGGCCGAAGATGGGCACCGTGAACTGATAGACGGCTTTGGCGTTCAGCTGATCCTCGGGCGCGCTGAAGTACAAGTCGTGGGCTTCGGGTCCGGTGAAGAGAACAAACTCGCGGGGACCGAGCCGGAACCGGACGAGTTCGCCGTGCTCGCGCCAGCCACGGCTCAACATCGAGACCGGCTCCTTTTGAAAATCCAGTAGATGACCGATCAACGGCCACCCACCCGCGAGCACGACACCGACCACCTGGTGGAAGTAGCCGGTCTCCTCGTTGAGGAGCATCAGGATGAGTTCTTGGGGCAAAGTTAGTGGATGGGTTGTCAAACCCTCTTGAGTAACAGCTATCAGCCTTGGCCTCCCTGCATTATCTCGATACCATAAGGCCACTTACCCTTGCCGCATTATAACCCTCCGGTTTAGGAAGGGACAAGTCTTATTCTGTAAAGTAGGAGTTGGTTGATCCCGTGAAGACGCGAATTCGTAGTTGCCACGGGTCTTGCCTTTGTGGGCTTTTCCCAGGGTTCACGGGACAGCAGGGACAGGCAAGTCGGCCAAACTAATTGTGCGCAATTCCCAAATCTGGCCCGAGATCGTGGTGCGCCTGATAGATATAGGCGCGGTTTTCGTTTTCACAAACGCCCCGTCTCACGAGCTCACGAACCCTTTCTCTCAGCTGGGGAAGATAGCGAAATTCATAGTCCTCGTAGCTCATCTCCCTGCGTTGTGCGCGGCGAGTAAAAAGCGCCACAAGTTCATCCCTGTCCAGCTCTCCGGAAAAGTCCACGTAATAGTGGTCAATCAACCTGTCAGTCCGGCCGAGTTGCAGCAATATAGCGATCTCGAAGATGGAGGTTCTCTTGAACACAGCGCCGTGCCAGCGAGCCCATTCACGCTTTTGGGATGCTTGCAGTTCCGGCAATCGGTCGTGAGTGACGCCAGGGAAATAATGATGCGCCAGGTGATCGTCCTCCCCAAAAGAGTCGTCGTGACCCTCCAGGATCGTGATCGCGGTTACGTGATTGATATTCCGTCCTGCGGCGTCGTACTCCAGGAACGCGTGTTGCGCCAAATTTATCAACGCGAGGAAGGACGACATCGCCAAGAGCGGTTGGAAATAGATAAGAAATAGGAATACAAGCGTTGATGACACGCTGGACCCCGTGGCGAGCAACAGTGCGACGATTGCCCCCGGCACGAACGCCCAATAGATGAGCATACCCCAACATAGCGTAGCATACGCCCGCTCAATAGCTGGACGCACGCCGCGCTGCCTGCGAAATTCCCAAAGACTACTAAAGCCGGTCATGTATACGAATAGCCGCCATTGGTATAGCAGCAGATCGCTGAACTTCGTCCGGTCGAGATCCCACACATAAACCGGGTCTGCCTTACCGCCGTTCAGACGGTGATGGAGCAGGATATGAGACGTGGAGAAGATATGGGGCACGATGCCGTACCACACACCGATCCGGTTTTCAAAAATGTTTCCGATGTGCCTGCCTATCCACGGCCGGTACATACGGCCTGCGGCAACGTGGCCTTCACGATGTGCAAAGGTGTAGGCGGCGCCCATGCCTCGGCCACCGAACCCCACCCATGCGAAATAATAGATCGCTACGAGCCACCACGGCAATGACCCAAACCAGATTTGCCAGCCGAAGAGCGTACCGAGGGATATTGCGGCTCCGACTGTGAGAAAGATTGCCGTTGCGAAGTAGTCGACATGAACTGCCCCCCGATAGACGTACGTGGCCGCGAAGCGTCGTAACGCCGGGGAGCGGTCGAGCAGGGAGAAGACGGGCCGCACAATGCGATGCAGCCCCATATGGAAGAGCCAGCCCTGGATGAACACGGGTGCTCCCCAACACACTGCAAAATTCAACGTCAGCAATGTACCGAGGAATTTCCGCAGTGCGACGAGAAAGCGGACGCGGTGGTCAAGCATACGTAGAGCGGCCGAGGTCATCGTGTGTGGCCCTTAATCGTTGTCTGCCCAAAAACAGCATGCCGCCTTCGGATGCCTTGGATACCATTGAAACAAATTTCTCCGTGGAGGTTCCCGGCTGCAAGCTTTTGCTAGATGGTGGAGGTGAGCACCATGGCCATCCCACTTCAACAGAGGAACATATCCTAGCACGCGATGCGCTCTAGAGTCTTCTGCGAATAGATTGAATCAGGGAAGTTTTTGCAGCAAGCTGGGGAGGGAGAGCAGGGTGAGCACTGCGGAAGGAGGGAGGAGATGGCTCGCGCCTACTCGCAAGATTTGCGGGATCGCGTGATTGATGCCGTGGCAGGCGAAGGGCTGAGCCGGCGGGCGGCGGCGCGGCGGTTTGGGGTCAGTGCCGCCGCGGCGATCAAGTGGCTGCAGCGCTTCCACCGGAGCGGGGAGCGGGAGAGTGCGGGGACCGGGGGGCATCGGCCCTCGAAGGTGCAGCCGCACCGCGCTTGGGTGTTGGCGGTTCTGGCGGCTCAGCCCGACATCACGCTGGCCGCGCTGGCGGCCCGGCTGTTGACGGAGCGCGGAGTGCGGGTAGACACGGGCATGCTGTCGCGGTTCTTCAAAGGCGAAGGGATCAGCTTCAAAAAAAAGCCTGGCGGCCTCCGAGCAGGATCGGCCGGACATCGCGCGGCTCCGCCGGCAGTGGCAGCACGCGCAAGGCCAACTTGATCCACGCCGCCTGGTGTTCCTGGATGAGACCTGGGCCAAGACGAACATGACCCGCAGTCATGGCCGCTGCCCCCGGGGCCAGCGGTTGCGCGCGACCCGGCCCCATGGGCACTGGCACACGCTGACCTTCGTGGCGACGCTCCGCCACGACCGCCTAGCCGCGCCGTGTGTCTTCGATGGCCCGATGAACGGACCCTGCTTCCTGGCCTATGTCGAACAGTGTCTGCTGCCAACGCTCACGCCGGGCGATATCGTCATTATGGATAATCTGAGCAGCCACAAGAGTCCCGCCGTGCGGGCCGCCATTGAGCGGGTGGGGGCCACGCTACGCTTCCTGCCACCCTACTCCCCCGACCTTAACCCGATTGAACAGGTCTTCGCCAAGCTCAAAGCTTTGCTCCGCCACGCGGCCGAACGCACCGTTGAAGCGACTTGGCGGCGGATCGGGACGCTGCTGGACCGCTTCGAACCGGAGGAATGCCGCCACTACTTCACCCATGCTGGCTATGCCTCCACCTAAAAACAGAATGCTCTAGTGGAAAGTGGCGTTCGAGAGTGGTTCCCTGCCTCGTCTGTGTCCTCGGGCTGCTAGGTCGAAGCTTGTTCGCGCATTGCGGCACGGACACCAGAACTGCCGCGCGGAGGAATCAGCCGGAGTTGGATCGTGTATAACGCCGGGACGACCATCATCACTATGGCCGTGGTGAAGAGAATGCCGAAACCGAGCGAGGCGGCAAAGGGGATCAGGAACTGGGCCTGAATGGAGCGTTCCAGAATGAGAGGGGTGAAGCCAAGGAAAGTCGTCACGGAAGTGAGCATAATCGGACGAAAACGCCCCTGAGCGCCTTCTATGATTGCCGTGCGTATCGGGACACCTTCTCTGAGTCTCTGATCGATGAAATCGATCATAACCAGGGAATCGTTCACAGCCACGCCGCTGAGGCCGAAGATACCCATAAAGGATACTGCGCTCAGGGCTACTCCCAGGACCCAGTGACCCAGGATCACTCCGATGAACCCGAACGGAAGGACGGCCATGATGATGAACGGTTTGGTATAGGAGCGCAGGGGGATGGCGAGCAGCACGAAAATCATGAGGAGGGCAATCGCAAACCCGCGATACAGCGCACCCAGGGACTCGAGTTGCTCTTGTTGTTCACCTCCAAACGTGTATGTCAGGTCCGGGTACACGGCGGTCAGGTCCGCGAGAATCGAATCGACCAGGATGCTGTTGGCTTCGCCACCGGAAATCACCGTGGGGTCCACGTCCGCCGTGACCGTGACGACGCGCTGGCCATCCCTCCGTCGAACGGCCGGCGGCGATACGCCCGGGTTCAGCGAGGCCACACTGGTAACCGGGACCTCGGCCCCACTCGGCGTACGCAGCAGGTATCCTTCGACATCGGTGATGGCATTCCGCTCATCGGCGGGCAGGCGCACGTAGACCCGGACCTCTTCCCGGCCGCGCTGCACCCGGACGGCCTCTGCCCCAAAAAATGCGGCGCGCGTCTGCCCGGCCAACTCTTCAAGCGTGAGGCCCAGGGTCCGCGCTTCCGGCCGCAGTTCGAGCTGTATCTCCGGGATGCCCGGGGTGTGATCTGAACGGATGTCGTAGACGCCTCCCACTCCACGCAGACCATCGACCACGGAGTCTGCGATCTGGGCGAGGCGCTCCGGGTTCGGATGCGACAGCACGGCCTCGACCGGATTGCCCAGGTCGATGATCTCGCCGCTGAAGGTGAGGCCACGCACGTAGGGCAGCACCCCCACTTCCTCTCGCCATGCCTGCACGACCTCTCCGGTGGAGATCTGTCGTTGCTGCGCGCCCAGAAGCTTGAATTCGATGGTGGCGATATTGGCCTGCGGATTGAGGGTCGGCGCAGGATTCAGTCCCCCACCCTCAAGTCTCGGCCCCTGTCCGACGGTCACCGTTACGCCGGTCAGCAGCGGAGGCGCATCCTCGGGTCGGCCGCGCGAAAGTCGTTCGATGACCCGGTGGCCCGCGGCCTCCAGTTCCTTCGCTACCTCGTATGTCCTGGACGCGGTCGCCCCATCAGGCATATCCAGAGTGACCGTTGCGAAATCCCCCTCAACGGCATCGGCCAATGTGGTGGGGACGATACCCGCCGGTACCAAAGAGATACTCAGCACGAGCATTCCTACAGCTCCCGCCATCGTCACCATGGGCTGGTCCGTCGCGAACTGTAGCGCCCGATTGAGGGGGCCTTGCACAAACCTGTTCAGCAAAACGTCCACACGACCCTGGAGCCGTGTGAAGAACCGATCGAAAGCATTTGTCGGCACCCATTCCGGGCCGTGCAGATGGGACAGGTGGTTGGGCAACACCAGCAGCGATTCGACCAGAGAAACCAGCAGCACGGCAATGAGGATGACCGGCAGCGCTCCCCATACTTCACCGACGCCACCGGGGATGAAGAGGAGCGGGACGAACGCCGCCACTGAAGTGAGGACTGCGAATGTCAACGGAACCTGTATCCGTCGAACACCGCGAATCGCCGCCACGACGCCGGGCGTTCCCCGCTTGCGTTCGTCTTGAATGTGCTCGGCTACGACGATCGCATCGTCGACGACAATACCTATGGCGAGGACAAACGAAAACAGGCTGATGGTGTTGATCGCATAGTCGAATACCAGCATGACGGCCAGGGTGCCAATACCCGAAACGGCGATGCCGACGGCGACCCACAGGGCAAGCCGAATTTCGAGAAACAAGCTCAGGGCGATCAACACCAGCAACATACCCAGAATACCGTTCTTGAGGAGAAGAGCGGCGCGTTCCTCATAGGCCTGGGATTCGTCATTCCAGATAGTGATGCCCACACCGTCCGGCAGAGCCGGGACCACCTCGTTCGCCAGGTGCTCCCGGACGGTCGTGGCGACATCCATCACGTGCTCATCATCGGCCCGGTAGACTTCGACGAATACAGCGGGGTGGTTCTGATGCTGGACAATCAGGTCGGTTTCCTGAAAACCGTCGCGAACCTCGGCGATATCGCCAAGGCGCAATACCGTACCGTCACTGCCGCTGAGAAGAACGATCTCTTCGAAATCCTGTTGGTCGTAGTTCTGGCCGAGGGTCCGGACCCGCACCTGGGATTCCTGGGTATCGATACTGCCGGCAGACAATTCCAGGGAACTGCGATGAATCGTGTTGGCGATGTCGGGGAGTGTCAGTCCAAGGGCTCTCAGCCGATGCAGCGGCACCTCGATCGAGATCTCGTATTTCCGAACCCCACTGACCTCGACCTGGGACACGGAGGGAAGCATCGTGAGGTCATCCTCTATCTGGTACGCCAATTCCTTCAGCGAGCGCTCGGGCACATCGCCATACACGATGAGCCGCATCATGCTCTGGCGGTTGGTCATCTCCCTGAATTGGGGACGTTCGGCGGCGGCAGGGAAAGACTGAATACGATTGACGGCAGACTCGATATCGTCTAACGCCTCAGCCATGTCCGTTCTGGAATCCATTTGAATGCGGACGGATGCCATACCTGGGGCCGCGACGGACTTGACCGCCTTGACGTCATCCAACCCGCTGACCTGGTCCTCGATCTTGGCGATGATCGACTCCTCCACCTCCTCCGGGGTGGCGCCGGGATAGGGCATCGAGACTTCGACATGGTAGAACGGGACCGTGGGCCACGCTTCGCGCTCCAGACCGGTCAGCGACACCAGCCCGGCGGCGATGATAGCCCACATCAGCAGATTGGCCGCGACACTGTTGCCAGCCATGTAGGCGATCGGGCCGGATGGTTCCTTGTGAGTACCGTTGTCAGGGCTCATGGTGTCGGGTCAACTCCTGTCAGGACGCGCATGCCTTCTGTGGCAAACCGGATTCCACCGGTGATGACGGTCTGGCCGCTTTCGAGGGTGCCGGTCACATATACCTCGTCGTTGGTCCGTTGTAGGACCTGTACCGGAACGATACTCACCACGCCGCCATCGTTCACGATCCAAACCTCGTTGCCGGATTGGAGCGCCGCTCGCGGCACCCGGGAGTATCCATCTAATTCATGGCCTTGGATTTCCACGTCTACGAACTTGCCTACCAGCAAGGGAGGGTGATCACCGCCACCATCGGATCCGTCCGTCCGGACACCAGCGGTAAACGGTTCGGGTACACGTACGATCACATCTATCGTTCGCGTTTGTTTGTCCAGGGATAACTCGCTCCGATCCACATACCCCTCCCAGGTGTAGTTCCCATCCCCGTACTGGGCGACCACACGGGCCGCCACCCGTCGCACCCCGTCACCCGCCTTGAGATCCCAAAGCCCCGGGATCAGGGCGGCGTCGGAATCGGACAAGGGCACGACGACTTCCACGGCATCTGCAGCGAAAAGGCGGCCGACGGTCTGGCCGGCGGCGACGATTTGTCCCACGTCCACGGATTCTTCGCGTACGAAACCGTCGAACGGTGCAGTGACCTGGGTCCTGGACAGGGCGAGATTGGCCTCGGCGAGCCGGGCCTCGTCACGGCTCACTGCGGCACGCGCCGCGTTCAATTGAGGCTCCCTCAGCGTGAGGGGATTCGCGGCTGACGTTGAATTAGAATCTCCTTGGCCGGCGACATACAGCTCGTATTGGGCCCGGGCGATTTCGGCTTTTTCCTCCTCCTCAAGGAGGGCCACCCGCCGGGCGGCGAGATTGGCCTCGGCTTCCCGCACCCGGTACAGAAAGTCTGTCTCTTCTATGCGGATGAGCGTCTGGCCCGCCGTTACCCGTCCCCCGCTCTGGAATCCCGGATCCACCCAGTCGATCTTCCCCCCCACCTGTGGTGCGATACCGACCTCGGCGCTTGGTCTCACGGTACCGGACCCGTAGACCGGTATGGGACCGGTACCGGCCGCAACCAGCTCCGTCTGCGCGAACGGGATCTGGGGCGGGAGTTCAGTACGGCTTGGTTCGGGTGCCAGTGAAACGAGAAAAACCGCCAACGCCACTGAAACACCGAGGATGCCGCCGGCGATTACAAAGCTGAAAATGCGGGACATGGTGATTTACTCCGGGACGCTGGCAAGCAGACGCGGTTGAAAGAGGGAACGTGTCCCGCATCTGCCGGTCGAGGAAGGACACGTTCCCTCTTTGGTGTCAGGAGCGATGTTACTCTGCTGGATGGCTTCCCCTTCGTTGAAAGAGTAAACGGGTCCCGCTTTTTTGTGTGATTGGAGGACACGTTTACTCTTTGCGGTCCACGCGCCTCCCAGCGCGCGGTGCAGTATCAGACGCGCGTGCCCTAGGTCACGCTGCGCCGTTGCCAGCGCGGACTGCGCGCCCAGGAGGGTGTGCGTTGCCGTCAGGAAATCCTCATAGTCACTCACGCCGGAGACATAACGCCGTTCCTGCAACGCCGTTTCGGCCCGCGCCTCTTGCGCCCGGGAAGCCAGTAAGGAATACCGGCGGCGGTTGGCCTCCAGCCCCGCAAGGGCGGCCTCGACCTCGTTGACTGCGCTGACCACGGAACGCCCGTAGGCGGCGGCAGCTTCATTCCACCGGGCCTCGGCCAGATCAACGTTGCTGCGTAGCCGTGAACCCTGAAATGCGGGGCCAAGCAAGTTGAAGCTCAGGTTACGGAACCATTGATCCGGGTCGAACCACTCGCCTGCATCGGCACTTTGTAGCCCGATGGAACCGTACAGGGATAAGCTCGGCAGCAAATCCGCGCGGCGTGCACCAACGGTGTAGCGGGCCGCTTCCATCCGCTGCCTTGCCGCGTTGATGTCAGGCCGCTGTGCCAGGAGGTCGGCCGGAATGCCTGCCGGAACCGGGTCGAGCGCGGCGGAAGGCGTCAGGGAATCGGGCAACATGTCTGCGAGATCCGCATGGTACCCCCCCAGGAGCACCCAGAGTCGACCTTTCGCGTCCGCCAGCAGCGCCTCGATTTGCGGCAACCTGGTTTGCGCGGTGCTCAGGTTCTGCCGCGCCGTATAGAGGGCGCGAGCATCGGTCAGCCCACGGTCATAGCGGGACTCGGCCAGGGACTCCCGCTGCTGAAAGATTTCCACGACTTCGCCGGCCAGCCGCCGTTGGTGGCGCAGGTCGACGATCTCCAGATAGGTGCGCACAGTTTCGGCCAGCACCCCCATGCGGGCCGTCAGGTAGTCCGACTCCGAAGCCTGTCGCTCGGCACCGGCGGCGCGCGCGTCGTTGCGATTGCGGCCCCAGAAGTCAAGTTCGTAGGAGATGTCAAGACCCAGGTCGTAGGTCGTCAGGCCGATCCGGTCGGGAATCTCGAAGCCAAAATCGCGGTATACGTCGGAACCCACCCCCAATTCGTCTATGTACGCGGCAATACCCGCATTGGTAGATGTCTCCATGTCGGCGATCTCCATCGAAGGCTGAAGCAGCGGAAACGCCGGGGCTTTGATGATACGCTCCCGCGCCCTGGTCTGGTCGACCCGGGCGACCGCCTCGGCCAGGTCGAAATTCGAGGCCAGCACCGCTTCGATTATCTGATCGAGAACCGGGTCGGCGAACGCCTTCCACCACTCCAGCGGCTCGTATGAGCCGGCAACTTTACTTTCGGCAAACTCGTCGGGTAACTCCGTCACTGCTTCGAGAACCGGGGGCATGTGATTTGGTGTCAGGGAGCAAGAGGCGATGAGACAGCCGACGATGACCGGGAATAACAGTTGGGTTGATCTGATTGGCATGTCGCTGACCCGACAAACTTGAACGTGGTGTTCCGAGGTGTCCGCCCAATTGGAAAAGCATCATCGCGAATTTGCGGGTTCGTTTCAAGCGGTTCGGCGCATCTCCAAGGGGTTGTGTCTCTCCACCAGTAACTTGTCTCGGTAAAGTTGCCGATGGCAGGAGCGCAACGAGGTCCGCAGGCCGCTCTAGTACTCAATATGATCCACCTTTTCCTGCCACTCCCGAAAGACCGCTAACGCCTGCTCGCGCAGCAATTGCTGGGCGGGGATGTGGCGCTCGGCCCACGGCCGTTGTAATTCGTGGTAAAAGACTTGGTCGTCGAAGCCAATATCCCGAGCGTCTTCGGTGGTATTGGCGAAATAAATTTTCTCGATCCTCGCCCAGTAGATGGCGGCGAGGCACATGGGACAGGGTTCGCAACTGGTGTAGATTTCGCATCCTCCGAGGTGGAAGCTGTCGAGTTTGGAGGCCGCCCGCCTGATGGCCATGATCTCCGCGTGGGCGGTGGGGTCCTTGCTGGAGATGACCGCATTATACCCCTCTGCAATGATTGCTCCGCCCTTGACGATGACCGCACCGAAGGGACCGTCTCCGCCTGTCCTCATATGAGCGCGCGAGAGCGCTATGGCCCTGCTCATGAATTCCTGCTGCATCTCTCTCTCCTCACCTCCACTGGCATTAACGCTACGATAATCCCTTTTTAAGCATCTGATAACCGCTCAGGGGGCCGTTGGCTTACGCTCCGCTAAGCCGACCTACAGAGCTGGATTACCCTGCTCGCGACAACGACAGAAGAACGGTCTGAGGCAAATGTCGTTATTTGCCTTTTGCGGGGGCGTTTCCGCGTCCGCCTCCAGAAGGATTGCCCGTCCCAGTACGGCCCGTTCCCGGTGCGACAACCATTTCTTGAGCACCTGACAGCCGCCCGGCTTGTAGCGCCGGACCGCAGCCCCGCCGGTGCTACTCGGCCTCGACCGTCACGCGTCGTCCGGTGAATGGCGAGCCAAACTCCATGGCCGGTACCGCCTCCGGGTCCAGCGGGTCTTGATCAAGCGGAAAGACCCGCCCCCTCTGCGTGCCGGTGACAGACTGTAAATCTTTGCTGAATTGCACCACATAGCGGACGCGCACAATAGCGGTATGCGCTCCGGTCAAGGCGTCGAGGTTGAAATCGATCACCTCGGCCATAATTTCCCGCCAGCCCGACCGCGCCCACACCCCGTGTTGGTCGCTGAAGCGGGCCGGGTTGAAGAGGGTGGACAGATCGAAAAAATCCTCGGGGAGCAACGGGCCGCCTTCGCTGAAGATGTCGTTCCCAAAGTCCTCGGAGAGAAGCGGGACACCAGGGAAGTTGACGATGGCGTGCTGATCGGAATGGGTGCTGGACCAGTTGCCCCCGGCGGTTAAGGAAATCAAGCGGAAGGCACCGGGCGTGCCCTCGTCGGTGTGGTGCCGGATGAGGTAGACGCCTGCAATCCCTTGGGCAAAATTGCCCTCATGCGCCCTCTCTCGCCAGCTTTCCAGACGAAGCGCGTCGTCGGAGAAGGAGAGGGTGCCGAGACCGAGACAGAAGACGAGGATCAGACTCAGGGTTAGCAGACCGACTCTTCGTTTCAAGGGAGTACTCCTTTCTTTAGCTGCATAGGTCGGATGATCCGGGGCGGCATTCGACACCGCTGGCTATTGAGATGCCGAGTTTTTTACACTCAACCAACGTGGTGCCGGTCCCGCAGAAGGGGTCAAGAACCGTACCGGCGGAGCACACGCCAAACCGCTCCAGGTAGTCCCGGACCAAGTGGGGTGGGAATGACAGCACAAACCGATACCAGCCATGCACCGGCTGGTCTTCGGGTCGGAGCTTGTTCCGGTCATTCCGGGTACTGCTCGTATCGAGAAGCGTCTCAGTTGCTGTTGGCATTGGCATTGAGTTCAACAGGATTTTGAGGGACGATCAAGTAATCTATCAGAGCCACCCCTCTTCCTCGTCCTCAAAGTCGTCTTTTCTGAGCGGGAGGGCCTGCGAAGGCAGACGGTCATGCCAGCGCAGCACCCGATAGGACTGGCCTCCCGTGCGGTCAATCACTCCGGCCAGCCGGCGGGTGATGCGTCCGGTGTTCAGATAGCCGACGCTCTCTATGGTGACAATCGTGGGCAGCCCTCCCCGTGCTGCGGTCGCGTCCAGGAATTCATCCCCGCAGTTTTCGCGCCTTTGCCGGATCGTTTCCTCCGCGGTTTCCGCATCAACTCCCTGTATGGCCCGGAGCACGAGGGCGTTTGCGGTTTGGATGTTGGCCATATTGCCGCTGCGCGCATTGCCATACACCGTGAACACCTCGTTCAGGGTGTTGTAAAAGAGATCCTGGGTGACGGCGCGAATCAGCAGGAGTTCGTCAATCGTGTCGAGCGGTCCGTCCTTGGCTGGGTAGGAAATGTCCTGAGCCAGGTAATAATCACTCTCGACCCCATTCAGCCGCTCTAAGGGGTCCGGGTCGCGCCAGTCGAGGATGGCGTCGGCCAGGGCATCCCCGAAGTCCGGGTCAAAGTCCAGATTGGTAAAGGTCTGACGTAGAATAATCTCATCCGCCTGGTTGATATTGATTTTGCCGCTCTCGTCACTGACCCGAACCTGATACCCGCCCTCGCCATAGGATTCGTTTCTCCACTGCCCATCGCCGAGCAGCCAGACGTCCGGGCACTCCTCCGGCTCATCCTCGCTCAACCGGTCGCGTGAGCCCAGCCGATCATCATCTCGGGTATCCCGCGTTCGGCCCTGCTGGCTCGTTCGGATGAGCTGGTAGAGGGCTCGGTTCAGCCCGGCTATGGCTAAATAATAGGTTTTGATCTCCTGCTGGTAGACATCGGTACTCAGCCCCTCCACCCGGGCGGTCCGGCCGAGTTCAATCGCCACAACCATGAGCACCATCAGCGCCCATATGACCACAATCAGGATAACGCCGCGCTCGTTCCGCAAAGAGTACACGCGTTCAGCTTTTTTGTCTGATTGGAGGACACGTTTACTCTTCATGGCAGCTATCTCCGACCTCGGCTGCGGCGGCGGTTCTGGGGAGTGCGTTGCAGTTCCGAAACCGGGTCCTGGACCTGAATCGGGACTTCGATCTGCCATTCGTTTGGCAGGTTGCTCACCTGGGCGCGCCACGACAGTCGAACAGCCTGCGGCAGCTTCGGTTCCTCCTCACCGTTCCAACTCTCATGCCAGGCTTCTTCGTCTTCGTTTTGTCGTTGCCCGAAATACTCCCAGACCAGTTCGTCAACATCGGACAGAACCTCGGCCTCCAAGTATAAACTTCCTTCCCGCTCTTCGGCCAAATCGGCCGGTAGAGTCGGTGCGGAAATCCGCATCCATAGCCCGTGCTCGCCATCTTCATCTTCTTTGATGAAATAGGAAACTTTCTCCAACCCGCCTATTTCGGGTCGGTCGGCAGAGGCCACGAAACGGAGTTCCTCTTCGTCACCAAAAAAATAGACCAGGCGCTCGCCATCGACCAACAGCATGAGCGGGTAGGCGGACTTCAGCTTGCGGACAATCAGGGCCAGAGCCGCGCGGACACGCTGGTTCTCAATACTCCGGGATGTGCCACGTTCGAGCGCGTTTGCGCCAAAGCCGAGCGCGCCATAGACGCCGAGGCTGACTAGGCTTATCAGCATCAGGCTGATCAGGAGCTCAAGCAGGGTAAAGCCGCGGGCGTGTCGCACGCTTAACGCCTCCCCTCCCCGAGGCTGTCCGTATCCTCGTACATGGTGCGCATGGAACGCAGCTCGAAACTGCGGCGGCTGTCCCCCTCCTCCCAGCCGACGCTGACCGTGATCTCCTTGATGTGCAGCTGCGACGCTTGGCCGCCCAGTTCATCGTTTTCCCTTTCCGCCGCCGCCTCTTCGGTTTCATCCGGAAAGATTTCCTGCACCCGTGCCCGCCAAAAAAAGCCATCCGGCAGCTCCCCACTGTCCTCCCCATCTTCCAGAAAATCCGGGGCAAAAAACCCGTCCATCACGTTCTGGGCATGGATGACCGCCTGGGTGCGGTGGGAGGCTTTTCCGGTGAGGCGGAGACTGCCGGCAAAGAGTTCCAGCACGGCCACCAGGCCGACCGCCAGGATGGAGAGCGCGATCATGATTTCTAAAAGGGTAAACCCTGCAAAGAGGGAACGTATCCCGCATCTGCCGGTCGAGGAAGGATACGTTCCCTCTTTGCGCCAATGGCGTATCTGACACTGCCGGTCTTCTTTTTTCATGCTGCCGGCCCCCGCTCTGGACGGCGGCCCTCCTCTTGTCTCCTGACTATTCTTCTCCGGCGTAGAAAGAGTAAACGTGTCCAGCATTTCTATATCACATCGGAGGACGCGTTTACTCTTTACGGACGGTGGCTGTCCCCAGCAGCGGATTGAGCGCGATGATATACGCGACCTCATTCGCCCCTCGCTGCCGCTCTATGGTGATCTCCCCGCCAGAATTTGTGCCGTCCGGATAAAAGCGGAACTCGACTTCCCCCTCCTCCCGCACCCACAGGCTCGTGGCTGAGAGCTGGATATCTTCATCGGAGGAAGTAATCTGCTTGTCTTCGTGGTCTGACTCCTCCTCATTGTCATCCCGCGCCGCAACCTGGCGTCCGGACTCCTGCCAATACTGATTGTCTTCGGGATCAATGACGAGACGCTGTTCTATACCATTCGTGAGCGCCCGCAGCCGTAAGAGTTCCAGCGTGGTTCGTAACTGCGCCGCCGTCCGCTTCGGGTCACTGCCGCCAAACCGATTCCCGACCGCAGGGGCGACGACGGCAAAGGCGATACTGATGATGACGAGAACCAGAATCAGTTCGATAAGGGTAAAGCCATGCTCCGTATTGGATGCAAAAAGACCGGACGGTCTGCCAAGGTTGGAGCGCTTGTGTCGCATGGAGAGGAGCGAGCGCGGCGCTCATGGGTTGGAGGCTGTCTGCTGCTTCGCCTTCTGCAGGGCATTCAGCTTGAGGAGAATCACCAGCACGGCTCCGCCTATGCCGACCCCACACCGGAGCAGCTCCGTGGTTCCGTTCCATATCTCTATCAGGCAAAAGCCGATCACCCCCACCATGAGGGCAATCATGATCCGGTCCCAGAGGTTACGCATGACGCTCTCCAATGATTCTATCGAATGCGGTCCATATGCCGCGTCAAATCTTTAGTGATATTCTTCTGATGCGCTTCCAGGGTGCCGCCGCCAATCTCAAGCAGCTTTGCGTCTCGCCATAAGCGCTCAACCACGTACTCGTTAAAATAGCCATAGCCACCCAACACCTGCATGGCGTTGTCCGCGACATTTTTTGCCATGGTCGTGGCAACCAGCTTGACGCCGTCCGAGTCGATGCGATGGCCAGGCTGATCCAGGTCCATATTCCGCGCGGTGTGATACAGATAGGTCCGTGCCGCCATGTATTGGGCATAGGAATCTGCGATGTAGCGCTGGATCTGCCCAAAGTGGTTAATGGGCTGACCATAGGCGGTGCGCTCACTCGCGTAGCGGGTCATATCTTCGACGCAGCGGCCGGCGATACCCGTAGACATGGCTCCAATCGTGACCCGCTCGATTTCCAGGTTGCGCATCATGTGAAGCACGCTGTCGCCTTCTTCGCCCAGACGATTGACAACCGGAACCTGACAGTCGTCAAAGACGAGTTCGGCGGTCATGGAGGCGCGCATACCGGTTTTGCCGTGGAGTCGTTGACCGAGTGCAAATCCGGGAAAATCTTTCTCCACAATAAACGAACTCAAACCCTGTTCCGTTTTCGCGTAGACGAGAAACAGGTTACCCAGCGTGGTGTCATCCAGCGCGCCGTTGGTAATGAACATCTTGCGGCCGGTAATGGCATAGGTATCCCCTTGGCGGACCGCCTGCGTTTTCATCCCGAGCACATCCGTGCCGGCTGAGGGCTCCGTCATACACATCCCGCCAACCCATTCCCCGGAGAGGAGGGGTGGCAAATACTTCTGGCGCTGTTCGTCATTGGCATTGCGACAGAAATTATTGACCAGGAGCATGGCATGGGCCAGGTAGGCCAGGCAGAAGCCTGGGTCTGAGGCGGACAGCTCCTCGTGCGCGATAACGGCAGCCACCGCGTCCATACCCACACCGCCGTACGCTTCCGGCACCGTAATGCCCAGCAGTCCGAGTTCGCCGAGTTCGCGAAAGAGGGTGATATTGAAGCGTTCCTGACGATCGTGCTCCAGTGCCTGCGGCTCAACCCGTTCTTTGACAAACTCTCGAACCGTCTGTCGCAAGAGACGATGCTCCGCAGAGGGATGAAAGATATCGACGCCTGCCGTCACGTATACACCTCCTCATCTTCCTTATATTTTGCGCGGACAGCCTATCAGCATTCTACATATATTGCAGTCCTCACGCAGATTTTTTGCTTCCTCTCTTGTAAAAAAGACTGAGCGGGTCTACGACAGTCTTGAAAGAGTGAACGTGTCCTCCAATAGAAACATGCAGATGCTGGACACGTTTACTCTTTGAGCGAAGAGCCACGCACCGGGCGTTGGTTGGGCAACTTGGTGGCCCCAAAGCATGAGGCACCTAGGGCGCCTGCTTACGGGAGCGGCCTGCCGGGGTCTGCGGCGAAGAGCGAACGTGTCCTCCAATCAGGCAAAAAAGCTGAACACGTTCAC
Organism: uncultured Binatia bacterium (SeqCode); assembly: GCA_965203745.1. Taxonomy (GTDB): domain Bacteria; phylum Desulfobacterota; class Binatia; order Bin18; family Bin18; genus Bin18. The sequence goes on along the minus strand of CBDBDK010000004.1, from coordinate 1,187,517 downwards.
TCTTTAGGCCAAGTCCAGAAAAAGCTCTTTCTGACCGAGAACGGTTATGGATACCAGCGGGCATACTTTACGAACTGATCTGGTGCATATCTGCCAGGCCATGTACCAGAAGGGCTTCATTGCGTCCTCAGAAGGGAATGCCAGCGTACGGCTGGGGCCGGACCGTATCCTGATTACCACTCGGGGAGTACACAAAGGCTTCCTCAGAGCAGAGCAATTGATTGAGACCGATTTAGACGGGAAGCCGCTGAGTGATGAGCGCGCACCGTCATCGGAAATCGCCCTCCACCTTGCCGCGTATCGAGAACGGGAGGATATTGCGGCAGTCATTCACGCCCATCCGACAACTGCGATTGCCTGTACATTAGCCGACGTCTCGCTGGCCGACGGGACCTTACCTGAAGTCGTGACCGCGCTAGGTACAATTCCAACCGTCCCCTATATCACGCCGGGGACGCGTGAGGCTGGTGAGGCCATCTGTCCTTTTATCCGCCAGTTCGACGCGCTGATGTTAGCCCGGCACGGCTCTGTCACCGTCGGCGGGAGCCTCCAAGATGCCTACTCAAAGCTGGAGATGCTTGAACACGCCGCCCAAATTCTCTTCCGGGCGCGCCTCCTCGACGGAGGCCGGCCGCTACCAGAGGCGGAAGTGATCCGCTTATTGCGCGCTGGGGGACACGATCCTGACCGGGTGCTCTCCCAGGTTCAGGCTGGAAAAGTCAGGCTCGCCAGTTGACGTAGGTATGGGTATTCTGAATCGAATCTTCAAGCGGAGTGCGTCTGAGGCGGAGTCTCCGCCGACTGGGACTCCGCTGACTACGTCATCCCTCAGCATTGAGGCGCAGCAGCTTCCGTCCCCTCAGGGTACGAATAATTACCTCATCGTGATCCTCGATAGCTGCCGGTATGACACCTTTATGGCGGCCCGGCCGAAGACGGTCAGCGCCCTGGGCGAGGTCGAGCGTCGGTGGAGTTATGCGTCGTGGACCGCCCCGTCCCATTACAACCTGTTGATGGGGCTGCTGCCCCACTCCAGCCCGCGCCAGGTTTATGCTTCGGAGTATTACAAACAGGATTTTTTCAAATACCAGGAACGCCTGGGCGCTGAACAGGTTGAGTTCAAGAGTCTGGTGCCGCAGCTCTTTTTACCCACCTTCTTGAAATGGAAGCTGGGCTACCACACACACGCGATGGTCTCCCTGCCCGTGCTGAACCCGGCCACGCTGCTCAATAAGGACTTCGACTCCTTTACCCTGATGCCGACCCATAACGACATGGCCGCCATGCTTGAGCGCTTATCCTTCTCCCCCGACCGCCCGTCGTTTTATCTGCTGAATGTTGGAGAGACGCATTACCCGTATGCGTTACCCGACGAGCCGAGCGAGGAGTGGCCGAAGATTCACGGCGTCCACGGCGTCTTCAAGCATCTGGATGACGCCGTCGTCGGCGGGAAGCTGATCGAGGACGAAACAGGGGAGCGGTTCTTTGACCAGGACAAACTCGACCTCCTCCGGCAGCGGCAGGTCAACGCCGTGCGCTACCTTGACGGTGTGTTTGAACGCCTCTTCGACATCGTCCCCCCCAATACCTATATTACGATTACCGCCGACCACGGCGAGCTATTTGGCGAAGAGGGCTATTTCGGACACGGCCCCATCAACCACGAAAAGGCCTACGAAGTCCCATTTATTGAAGGCAAGCTGCGCTAAGGCTGGCCTCTCCTACGATCCACAGGGCCTGAGGTACGGCAAGACGGCAACATCAATTGCTCTACCCGAACGGGTTCCGTGTTCGCAGTTCTGGAAATAGCGAGAAATCACGGTCACGGGTGAGGAGCGCTTCAATACCGTGAGCCAGACAGAGCGCGGCGATCCGGGCATCGTGGACGACCGCACCACGCACCCGTGGTCGCTGCACGAGATCGCTCAATACCTTGAGAAAGTCGTCGGTCTCGCCGAGCAGACGATTATTTGGCGAGGTGGTCCAGGCTTCGAGTTGCCGCCATGCACGCTCCGGCGATGTTGCTGCGTCTTTCCAAATTCGGGGGTTTGTGACGACACTCAGGAATTCGTAGCAGCAGGGCCAGGGAATCGCCCACACCTGGCTCCCCTCGGCAAGCGTCCGCACAATCGCAAAGGCGACTTCATGCACGCGGGATTCCTTGCGGTGGGCGTAGACGAGCAGGTTCGTATCGACCGCAATCATCGTGTTTCAGTCTCTCCGTAGATCAGCCCGCGCAGGTCCTGCCACGAATAGACCTCAAGGGGGTCCTCCGCGCCGGTATGGCCGGTGCTCAAATCGGGCAGCCGGTAGCGGTTCCGGGAGGGAGACGCAGCAAGCACCTGTCGGAGCCCGTCCTCAACCACGGCGCGCAAGGGGCGGCCCGTCTTCTTGGCGTGGCGTTTCGCCCGTGCCAGAAGCTCGTCGTGGATATCAAGTGTCGTTTTCATGTTTCCCATATTACCCATATACTATAGTATGGCAAGGCCATATTATACAGATAGCCAGCGGCAATTGGGGGTTGATTTATGGTCCTGTCGTCGCCTCAAATTCGACTACAACATCTCCCCCAGCCGCTATATCCACACCGGCGACGCCGAAACCTACCGTCCCATCGCAGAGATTGTGGCCGAACTCGACACCATCGAAGCCGAGGCGCGGGAGACGGACACGGCATTGCGAAAAATTCTGGAGCAGATCGGGGTATGAACGTCTTGGCTATCAAGGCGCAGGAGAGACAGGACGACCAAGACAGCGCGGAGCGAGGGACGCTGAATCCTCTTGATTTCCAGGCGTATATGATTGTTTTGAGGAAAATCTACCAGAATCTATCAATTTAACGCTATACATAGGTATATTGTTGTATAAAACAATATAAAAAGCTATAAAAACGTCCATGGATCCCATACAAAACCCCTTTTCGCCGGGCGCTGGATCGCCTCCTCCCGAACTTGTCGGCAGGGACGATGTGCTCAATCAAGCGCGTATACCGTTCCCTTGTTTGATGCCTTCATACGGCGCGCCGTGCCTGAATTTGGACATGGGCGCTCGCCTGCGGATGGAGTATGATGCAGAGTGATTCTGTCGCTCAGTCGCCGCTGGGCTCACGGCCCGCGCAACGCGGGCTTCTGCCGTGCGCCCAGCCGTCGGCAATCTGGGAGTGCTCACGGCCCGCGCAACGCGGGCTTCTGGGGCTCTCTTCCGGCAATCCGCCTCATCGTCCGCATGGAGCGGTATTCATGAGGTGTTATTCTTCCTTTTGAGCGGATTGGGTATGTGATACGGAGTTTCTACCGCGACCGGGCCGCCGGCCTTGAAGTCCCGGGTGTTTCGCGTGACCAATGTCAGACCTTCCTGAATGGCGATGGCCGCCTGAATCGCATCTGGAAGTTTCCAGCGCTGGGTACGCCTCAAGCGTGCGGCTGCATCGGCGATTTCGACGGTTACGGGTAGCGTCGCAAACGTGTCCAATAGCTCACGGGCCAAGGACTCCGATGCCGCAGGGAATCCAGCAAGCGTCTCCGCACGGGTGATGACGGAAATCACGCAGTCGCGCCCGTGGGCGGCAAGAAACTCCGTCGCCGCCTCAACGCCGTTAAAGTGGTCGATGACGATAACCGAGTCGAGCAGATATCTGGCCATCCGTCAGGGCCATTCCTTGCGCATACGCTCCTGGTACTCGAGTCCGTCCCCGGCCTGCCAGATACCCGCCGTCTGCTTGAGCACATCTTGAAACGACGCGGCCGAGCCGCGCTGTTCCCGTCTCTGAAATTCGCTGACCGCCTGGCGAATCAGCGCGGCCATGGACACGCGGCGCAACGCGGCCTGCCGGTCCAGCCACGCCTTCTGTTCGTCATCCAGACTGATCACTGTTCTGACAAGTCCTTTGCCCATAGCTTCATCCGATATCAGTATGTTGAGAAAGCGATATCATTATTGAGAAGATGACCGCAAGCGCTGGTTCGTGGCTTAGCGTACTCGTCGGCCATCTTGAGAAAGATCAGCGCCTAATCCGCTCAGTCCACCCAATCATATGTCGCTCAGTCGCCGCTGGGCTCACGGCCCGCGCAACGCGGGCTTCTGGGGCTCTCTTCCGGCAAGGCGAACGGGAGACGCTTCTCGATGGCAATGGGTATCAGCATCACCGGGCTTCAGGCGGGGAATACGTGCTGCCGGTATTACCTCGTGGTGTGTCAAAGCATCTTCTGCTAGGCTCTGTCACATTCTCAGGCGGAATTGGTAGTGAGCAATGCCTGATTTACAAGAATATCTACGGATGTTTGCCGTTTGCAATGTCAACAAATTCCATGGTGGCTCCGGCTTCCTAAACCTTCAAGGGAAGCACTAGTGGTTAGTGATCTAACAATTGCACGAGAGCCAAGTTCGCAGGGCAACGACAGAAATTCCCTGCGATCAGTGCCGGATATCAGGCCCCTCTACATACTACCCAAAGACTCTATGGCTGAAGAGGTGCTTATTCCTAAACGGTACCGGGCAGTGCCGGGATTGTTCATGAGGCTGGGAAAGGCGTGGGGGTGCTGGTATGCAAGGAGATAGGAAAAAGACAGTAATTAATATTGCTACGCGTGAGGCCAATCTCAAGAGGAAAATACGGCACCATCTACAGATTCTCGGCTTTCAGAAATCAGTGGATGGTGCCCTCCAGATTAGAGGGAGCGGTAAAGACGTTATCCGTACCCTTCACAGGCCACAAAGAAATGACCGACTAGAGAAACAGAAAAGTTTCATAGACCGGCGCTTTCCAGAATTGCTCAGGCACTTTGCATCCGGACGAGACGTTGACCCTGCCCGAATATCGCCAGTTTTGGAGATGGTATATGCTGGCACTTGGCAGGCGGATTTATTCAGGCTGGCCTCTCTCACGTGGTCTGTCCCGGTGTCAAATGGTTTTGGTCGTCGCCTCAGATACCTTGTTTGGGATGCCCACAACAAGAAATTAATCGGTCTGATCGCAATCGGCGACCCAGTATTTAATCTCTCCACCCGCGATAACTTCATCGGATGGAATGTTCAAGAACGTAGCGCGCGTCTCGTCAATGTTATGGACGCCTACGTTCTTGGTGCTCTCCCTCCATACAGCACCTTGCTCGGCGGTAAAATGGTCGCTTGTCTGGTACGGAGCCGAGACATCTATAATGACTTTACGCAAAAATATGGCGCAGCGACCGGAATCATCTCTCGGCAAGCGAAAACGGCCCGTCTTCTCGCCGCAACGACATCATCTTCTATGGGTCGCTCGTCAGTCTACAATAGACTGAAATTGGACGGTATCCAGTACTTCCGCTCTATTGGGTATACAGACGGATGGGGCCATTTTCACATCCCTGATGTACTGTTCAGCGAGCTACGCGACTATCTACGCGATGTAGGACACCCCTACGCTGACCGGCACAGGTTTGGACAAGGTCCGAATTGGCGGCTACGAACTACACGCGCCGCGTTGAGAATACTAGGTTTCGATGACCGTCTGCTTCGTCATGGCATCCAACGTCAAGTCTTTATCTGCACCTTTGCTTCCAATTCGCGAGATATCCTTCGTACGGGTGAGGGTCGCCCTGACTTGATGTCGCTTCTAAGCGTCCGTGAAATCGGTCAGCGAGCGGTTGAACGCTGGATGTTGCCACGTTCTCGACGACGCCCTGAGTACCGAGGCTGGACATCTGACGAAGTGGTCAAGTTATTCGGTAACCACTCCAGAATTATCCAGCTTAGTTTGCTGAACGCAGATCAAGTTGGAGTCGCGTAGACAGAGGAGTGCAGGATTACACCGATGACTCTCGAAAAATGGCAGGAACGCCTTGAGAAGCATTTTGAATCCCTCACGCGTAGCCGTAAAGGTTCGGGATTCCCTATCTTCGCTCTTGAGCACGACCTGAGCGATGAGGAAATAGAAGAAATCTCGTCGTTGCTCCGCTCGCACCTAAGATTCCATCTCTCATTAGATCCATACTGGCTTCTCTGGGCGATTTATGCTGCCGAGCGCGGTTACACGTACGATGGAGACGAGTACTGGCGATCATTTGAGGAACAGACCCCGGAGTGGATACGTGAATATCGCGATAAACTTGTCCCCTGTTTCAAAAAATTCCAGAAGGCATATGAGGGCTTTGTACCGTCCGGTCGATGGGCCAAACAGTTCAGTATTATTGCCTGGCCTATTACCCACGCTATCCTTCCCCGCTATCTTCAACGCCAATTTGCCGAGATACTCTACAATCTTCGTTTCCGCCTCGTCCGTTTGGCAAGGCCCAGCCCTGTGGAAATTGGACGGTTGCTGGCAGTCAACGCGCACCACACTTCTTCGCGTTTTCAGCAATTCCTCCAGCAGGAGGAATTGACGGGACGAATCGTCCTCGGCCTTCTCGGTACGACACCGGCCGAAGGTAAGGAGCCTATTTATCCACTGACTCTTCAACGGATTCTCAGTGACTTGGATCAGGTTCAACGTTCGCGTGAGCGGTTAAAAGAAACGCGGCGCGTTGTCACGAATTTCAAAGGCATTGGCCACAGTACAGGCTCATCGGGATCATATAGGTACCAGCCGCGTACCCCTCACGGAGACGATACAGCGCCGGACATTGGGCAATTGGGGATTCAACCGAGGCTTCTGTTGGGCCACCGGAGTGGTGATACGTGGTCGGTCCGATTAGAGATACCCTCCTTCCGAAGCGTCGCATCGCTCAATGCAGAGGTCCATTCCTTCTTGGAACGTGCGCGATGCCGCATCAATGGTACTCCCGGAATCAAAGGTAGGGGCTGGCTCCTCTCAGGGAACAGAACAAGTCCCCTGAAATCCTGGCCGGACCCGGATACACCGCTGATTCAGTTGTCACCGTCCCACGACACCATCGACCATCTCCTCGAGTCCGAATGCCGCCTGAGTCCCGGTCCGACCTGGCTGTTCAAGGTTGCCCAGGACGGGAATGCCCATGAAATCATAGGCCGCATTGTTCGGCCCGGCAGTAGTTATCTGGTGGTCACGACGGACACCTTGCCCGAACCCCACGGCTTCATACGTCCACGTCCTGTGGAGTTGGAGTGCGACGGGGTCAAAGCGATTCGTTTCTCTATTCCTCCCCAGGTCTCCGCAGACGACAGAGGGTGGCTGCGCCGATTGGACCTGAAAGTCGCGCAGACGGTCCGTGTCTGGCCCGCTGGCCTTTCAGGCCGCGGCTGGGACGGCGAAGGCCGCAGTGAGTGGCTGACGACAGAGACGCTGTGCTTGGGGATCAGGCATGATTATCTTGTTGACGCATATGTCCTCCGTCTCAAGAACGACGCGGAGACCGTGATCGCGGAGACCGTAATCAGAACTGGCGGGGGAGAACGCCCTGTCTTCGTGCGGATTGAGCCCCTTCCCGCGGGGATATACACGCTGACCGTACAGCCGAAGACTTCTCTGGCTTCTATAGCAGACCCCGACGCCACCGGATTCATTCAACTTCGCGTCCGGGAACCCGAACCGTGGATCCCCGACATTGTGTCCCATCCGTGCCTGATTACGACGCTTGATCCGCACGATGCCAATCTGGATCTCTTCTGGAAAAACGAAGTCAACGTGTTGGTACGCGGCCCGGAGGGTCGGACCGTCAGTTGCATCGTTTCGCTCACCGGTTGGGATGGAAAAGAAATTCTTTCGGAGCAAATCGGTGGTCCCATGGAACTGCCGGTCAAGCCGGAAGTGTGGAGAAACAAATTTGGGCAGTTTCTCAAGAATAAGCAACACGCCTGGAGCTATCTCGAAGCCACCAGCGGCTTTTTGACGATTGCCGGGGAGGAACTCGGCCGCTCTGTCTTCCGATTCGAGCATGACGTGATCCCCCTGCGTTGGGTTCTCCGTCGTGACCGCGGTAAGATTGCCCTCAGACTGATCGACGAGACCGGTGAGAAAGAGGAGCCCCTCAACATACTTTTCTTCAGCATGGAGCACCCACTTCAAGAAGAACACCGCACACCAGACGAAGCCTTGAGGGACAGTATCGCTCCAGAGCCGGGCGGCCTCTTCCTAGCGCAGCACGGAGAGCACTACGCTAGGGTAATCGTCAGTACACCACGGACTACGAAAAATTTACAAGATATCAACATAAGGCCGGTGTTTTCCGGTTCTACCGACCTGCTACATTGCCTCCAGATTCTCGGGTCATGGGGAAATGCCCTCCTCTACGGACCTCTCGCCAGGGTCAGGCAGGAGACGGTCACCGCCGGCCTGCTTGCCGAAATCTACGGAAGGCTCTGCGGCGCAAACTGGACAAGGAGGGAAACTGCGTTCAGGGAAAATCCGGCGTCTCCTTCTGTTGTCGATGCCCTGTACAGGGCTGTGGATCAACGTTCGGATTTCGCCTCTGCACTGCGCCGAGGAAGCGCGAAGATAGGCGACGATATGGCAGCCAATTCCCAATGGTATGCTGGTGCAGCCGAACGGTACAAGGTCAGCAGGAAGCCGGAACTCTGCGATTTTGCTCTCAGATTGGCGAGTCAGCCGCACCGCCTGTCTGAGACTTTCAACGCTGGTGAGATGAGGAACTTGCTCAATCAGGTGAAGAATAGACCCGCCCTGGTGCGGGGAGCTCGACTACTGGCGCTCTTAAGCGCCAATCGAGACCGTATACCGCCGACGCGTATGCTCCCGAGGTGGAGATCATGATCACTAAGATAAAACCGGACGATGTTCTCGTCGACTGTCGGCAGATGCTCGGGCTGTCCGAAAACCACCGAGAGCCACTCGACGAGGTGCTGCTCGCGGCTTTGCTCAGGCGCAGTGCAGGAATTCATTGCCCATGCTCCCGCACCACTTTGCGCGCGTCTCTCCTCGAAAGCCTCGGGTATCTTTCCCAGGACGAGCCGATGCTGTCCGAGCGCATCGACACGATTATCGAGGGTCTGATTGTCGGCGGAGACCTTCTCGAACTGAACGACATCGCAACCGACGATCCCGAAGTCAAAGGAACCTGGGTATTCGCAGCACCTCCCAGTTTCGTCGTGAGGCCGAGCGGGAGCATCTTCCTACTGGGCATCGTTTCCGACCAGGACACCTTCCTACCGCACTCATTAGCATCGCGCATCAGTTATGAAGGCTTCACACGTACGATCATGCAGGAGCCGGACGAAGACTTGGCTACCGAGTTGCACGAGCACGGAATGCGGAGGCTGTCTGAAAGTGCCTGGCTCAAACATCCCGCGGCAGAGCGTCCCGAGGCCATACTCGACAGATATGAGCGCAAACTTGGCTTGCAACCACCGAGCGGCGCCGTTCAAGATATTCAAATTCTCGACCAGACAAAGCCCGTCACCTACTACCGTGGACGTTGGGGGACGCCCCGAAGCCAGACCGGCGCCTTCATCGCAAGACGGCTCCAAGAATTCGGCGCGCCACTCTGGTGTTTCGCTGAACTAGCGGCCGGCTCAGTTGTCCGAATACTGGACCTTCCGCTTCGGAAAACCCGTTGGCGCGGTTGCGATGTCGCATGGCATCTGCAAATGGCAATCGACTCCTGCCGACAGACGCCTCAGTGCTATCGGCGTCAGGATGTCGGTAACGAGGTGCGTCTCGACTTTTTTTCGCCTTTGCCACAATGGGCACAACGGCGTCTGATGATTCTAGGGCGTCCTTCCAATCCAGAGCAAAGCCTAATGTCTTACTGGATCCCAGCATCCGAGGCCGAAAGTGAAGAATATTTTCTTCAGGAACGGTTGTGGTTATCACCCACAAAATAGCTGAGTTAGGTAAGGGCAACTCAATGCAAACAATTCAGGAGACGATTAAGCAACTCCACAACGCACTCTCGGACTATATTGAGGCGACATACCATATCAGCGCGCGGTCGCTTATTGCACAACGCAAAGTCTTGCTCGACAAACCAGCAGTCGTTCACCAGATCCCCTACCTCGAATCAACTCCCCGTTACCAGGAAGGTGAGAATTTCGCGAGCATAAAGGACCTGCCTGAAGCAGCCTTTGAAGCATATTGGTCAGTCTCTAAACCCGAAGGTGACTTGCCTCGGCTTATTTACGATCCACCATATACACATCAGGCTGATGCCATTCGTGGCTGTCTCATCGACGGAAAGAACCTCGTCATCATGACAGGAACAGGTTCAGGAAAGACCGAAGCTTTCTTGCTGCCTATCCTCGGTAAGTTCGCCTGCGAAGCAAAAACGCGTCCAGCCGTATTTGACCAACATCCAGCAACACGTGCACTCATCCTCTATCCCATCAATGCTCTTGTGAATGACCAGCTTGGGCGACTTCGCTCTCTGTTCGGTGATCCCCGGATCGTGAAGCTTTTTAGAGGATGGGGTGCCCGCCCGCCGCGTTTTGCTCGGTACACAAGCAGAACACCATATGCGGGCGTTCGCACAACCAAAAAGGATTCGGTGAAGCTTGAAGCATTCGACAGTTTCTATGCAGATATTCAGCGGCGCGCACAAACTGAGGAGGATGCACAACAGTTACTGAAAGACCTTAAGAAACACGGTAAGTGGCCTGCCAAGCCCGACCTTCTTGCCTGGTTCGGGAAAAAAGGCAGTCACTGGAAGAACTTGAAGACCGGAGCGTTTCAAAGAGCTGTCACTCTGTCAGACGATTCCGAACTGCTGACACGCCATGAGGTCCAAGCGGCACCACCCGACCTGTTGGTTACCAACTACTCGATGCTCGAATATATGCTGATGCGCCCGATAGAACGACCTATCTTCGATAAGACGCGGGAGTGGCTTGAGAGTAATCCCGACGAGAAGTTCCTGGTCGTTCTGGACGAAGCCCATCTGTATCGAGGCGCCGCTGGAGCGGAAGTCGGCCTACTGCTACGTCGGCTCCGCGACCGGCTTGGCATCTCTGTGGAGCGCTTCCAGGTCGTTTGTGCCACAGCCAGCTTCCAGAACGAGAAATACACGCCGGAGTTCGGGGCACAGCTTTCGGGAAGCCCCGCCCAGACCTTTCTCCCGATTATCGGCTCACTCAAACTAAGACCAACCGACACGACCGGAACGGATCATGACGCGGCCGTTCTCGCGGCCCTCGATCTTCAGAAATACTACGACGCGCTTACGGATTCAGAGCGTCTTGCTGCCATAAAACCTCTTCTCGATTATCGTCACGTGGAAGGTAACCATACGTCAGAGACCGCGCTGTATCGCGCATTGGAGGATTTCGGTCCGATGGGACTGCTCATCAACTCAAGCATGAAGCAGGCCCTTCCAGTTGCCGAACTCGGTCCGCAACTTTTCCCCACCGCAAAGCCGGAACAAGCCGCTACGGCGGTGACCGCCCTGATGGCTCTCGGGAGCGTAGCACGTGCCGAGCCCAACACACCTGGTCTTCTGCCGTGCCGTATTCATAATTTCTTCCGGGGGCTTCCTGGGCTTTGGGTCTGTATGGATCCCAATTGCAGTGAAAGCAGCGACGAGGACAGCATCTGCGGGAAGATGTACGGCCAACCGCGTGAACGTTGCGAGTGCGGCGCACGGGTGCTCGAACTGTACACGTGCCGTAACTGCGGCACGGCTTACGCGAGGGCTTACACCGATGACCTCGATGTCCCAGCGACACTTTGGTCCGAGCCTGGCCAACGGCTTCGCATGGCAGATGGTGACACCAACCCGCTTTTGCCCCTGGACCTGCTTCTCGAACGCCCAACTCTCGAAGATCTCGCCGAACCGGCCGACTACGATCTTGAAACCGGGCGCCTCAATCCTCAAACACTAGGTCCGCGCACCCGCACAGTCTATATCCGCAGTGACCGCACGTCTGGCTCCAAAGAGACGGACGACGGAGTACCCACGGGAATCGAGACGTGCGGCCAGTTCACGCCCTGTGCGGTTTGCGGAAAGACCGCCCGATTCGGTCGTTCCTACGTGCAGGATCATCAAACGAAAGGTGATCAGCCATTCCAAACACTCGTCGCTCGTCAGATTCAAATTCAACCACCGGACCCTATGAAAACAGTCAGCAGCTTCGCTCCCCTACAAGGACGTAAGGTATTGACCTTTTCCGATTCGAGGCAAGTTGCCGCCCGACTCGCCCCGAATTTGCAGATGTATTCGGTCCGAGATTCTCTCCGCCCCCTCATCGCGTGGGGATACCGCCGCCTTCAGGGCGTGTCTACTCTCGGTTCACTCCTAAATCTTGGAGACTTGTACTTTGCCGTCTTACTGGCGTTGAAGGAGTTCAAGGTCCGACTCCGTCCAGAACCGAAGTTTGGCGAAAGCTTTGATGCTGCCCGTGTCGTCGAAGAGGCGGAGACAAAAAACGATACGAATCTTTTGACTCTGTTGGTGAAGATTCGCGGCGAAAGGCCACCAGCAGCTCTGCTTGACGACATCATCACCACCGTTCAAGACCGGTTTCTCGGATTTGAAGCGCTGGCACTAGCTTCAATTGGAGAGTGCAACGAGCATACCGTCGCACTTGAACAGTTCCCGACGATTCCAGGCATTGCCGAAACTCCTGAAGCCAAAGTCGGGCTTGCACGGGCTTGGCTCCGTTGCTGGCAAAGTCGCGGCTTCTGGCTGAGCGCAATGCCTTCTGTCTGGTGGAAGACAAAAGTCGATGGTCACAAAGGGACTTTCAAAGCAATGGATCGCATCCTGCTGGACAAGACCAACCAGAAGACCTTCCAGGCTAAGTGGTTGCCGACCCTCTTGGCCCTGTTCACGGAGGACCTTGGTGGCGGAAATAGGCGCCTCAAGGGAAGCGAACTTTCACTTCTGTTCGGCGGTATTTGGAGTCATTGTGCAAGCTGCACATCTGTTCATCGTCCTATACCAGAGCTACCCCAGTGTCTTGATTGCGGCAGTCAGGACGTCAAAGCACTTGAACCAGATTCCGACCCTGTCTTTCTCGCTCGTAAGGGGTTCTACCGTAAGCCCGCGATGAAGGCACTGGACGAACACAAACCCATAATAGAGGCGCTGGACGAGCGCCGGCCTCTATCTATCATCGCGGGCGAGCATACGGCCCAGTTGAACGCACCACAGAATGAAGATGTCTTCTCCAAGGCCGAGGAGAACGAACTACTCTTTCAGGATATTGATTTGGGCAAGAAAGGGGACGGATCAACCGCCATAGATGTCCTTTCGAGTACGACGACCATGGAGGTCGGTATCGACATCGGAGCACTGTCCGGCGTGGCACTCCGAAATATGCCACCTGCTCGGGCCAACTATCAGCAACGCGCCGGACGGGCAGGCCGCCGTGGCAAGGCTGTTGCGACAGTCGTGGCGTTTGGCAGCGCGGACAGCCACGATGAGCACTACTTCTCGAAACCCGACGGTATGATTTGTGGTGACGTTGTCGATCCGAAACTGACTCTCGACAATCCGGAGATCGTCCGCCGCCACATCCGTGCCTTTCTATTACAAAATTATCATCAGGATCGGATTCCAGAGATTGATCCAGAGGAACGGCACGATCTGTTCTCCGTTCTCGGTACGGTCTCAGAATTCCGCAGCGGCGAATCGGTGTTAAACCGAGACAATTTTGCGGACTGGCTTACGGAGCACGAACAAGGTTTACGGGAACGCGTCCTTTCGTGGATACCTCAGGAGCTTTCGGAGGATGACCGAGAGAATCTTATTAGTAAAATGAAAGACGATTGCCTGAATGCAATCGATGATGCCATTCGGCTTGATCCTGGAGAGAGCCGTGGAGAAGATGATGAAGAGGACGAGGCCGAGAGCACGCCCGAACCAGAGGAGGAACGCCCTCAGCAGGCTTCAAGTCCTAGCAAGCTTCTCGACCGCCTTCTCTATTGCGGCAAGTTACCGCGTTACGCGTTCCCAACGGATGTAGCAACGTTTCACGTTTTCGACCAAGATCGTTCATCACATTTTCGGCCAATCATGCGCTTTGCACCGTCTCAGGGCCTGCCTGTCGCTTTAACGCAGTACGCGCCGGGTAAACAGGTCTGGATCTCAGGCAAGTGCTATACGTCAGGCGCCATCTACTCGGTCATGTCGAAAGATCGATTCCTTGCGTGGGAGGCAAGGCGTATCTATATGGAATGCAGCGACTGCGGTTTTGCGAAAACATTTTTAGTCGGTGAGGCCGACCTCGATGAGACGCGCGACTGCGACGCGTGCGGCGGCGAGGAAACGTTCGGTCCCGGGCGGTACTGGTTGCGGCCGCCAGGCTTCGCCCACCCCATAGACATCGAGGAAGTTACCTCACCGGACGATATGCCAGAAACGAGTTACGCGACCCGCGCCAAGCTCACCATGGGTACACCGGACGAAGGTGAGGGATGGATGACGGTCAATGACCGTATCCGCGTTCTGAGGGATCGACAGCATCTGCTCGTTTCAAACACAGGGCCAAAGAAGGATGGATACACTTACTGCACGAAGTGTGGACGTATAGAAGCCAGCACCGATCCTGATTCAAAGCTCAGTGGAGCACACCGTAAGCCCTATCCCGACAAGGACGGTCAACAAATGTGCGCCGGCGGCCACACGACTCGACACCTCGTTCTTGGGACAGATTTCATCACGGACATTGCGTTGTTTTCCATGCGTGTTGCCGCACCAGTCAAATTGAAGCCCGGTCATTCCTCAACAGCAGTCGCCCTAAGGACCGTCAGCGAGGCGTTGGCCCAGGCAGCATGCCAATTGTTGGAGATTGAACAGGGCGAACTGCTGGCCGAATTTCGGCCCGCGCTCACCTGTGCTGGTAAGAGTGGTCTTGAAGCGGAAATCTTCCTCTATGATACCTTGCCGGGTGGAGCGGGCTTTTCTAGCCAACTCGCCGACCGCAGTCTAGAGTTGTTTCAGCGGGCACTCTATCTTATGGAGCACTGTCCCGAGAAATGTGATGCCTCGTGCTATCGGTGCCTGCGCAGTTTTAAGAATAAATTCGAGCACAGTCTTCTGGACCGTCATGTCGGCGCAGCATTGCTTCAATATCTCCTCACAGGGGACCAACCAGGATTCGACGCCGAGCGTTTGCGTAGCGCAGCAACCCTCTTGTGTCAGGATCTCCAACGGCAGGAGGATGATGGTACTACCTTTGAACGTAACGTAGCGGTCAATACAAAAAAAGGGCCTCTTACAGCGCCCATCCTTGCAAGAAAAACTACCGGACAGATGTTCATTATCGCCCTTTCCGGCCCACTAACCAACGATCATCCAGCTGATCCAGCCATCGCCGAATTCCGTGCCGATGGCGGCGACATTCCGGTAATCGTCGAAAATGAACTGATCGTTCGCGGCAATCTTCCCGCTGCCACGCACGACGTGCAGCAAAAGATGGGCATATGCTCGCTATGATATGCGCAGACGGCTGCACCCAGCGTTGGTTACCTCCATTCCTCATACGGGGGGACCAGCGATGATCGAAATCCTTGGGGTACAGCAAGGTAAAGAGTTTGAAGCCGCCACGCATATACGCAAACAGATCCTCGCCGTCTGGCCTGACATCGGCCAGAGTACAGACGACCAAGTGCGAATATTTGTCGGGCTCAAGCTATATGGCTATCGAATTGAGGACATCGACCTGCTCGTTGTTGGTCATTTTGCGAAGCCGCGCTCATTCGACATCGAGTTCAAATTCCATCCGAGGGACGGCGATCCTTTTATCCCGCGTTACGCTGTCGTCCAAAACTTCATCCTCGTTATCGAAGTAAAATCCCACGACGCCTCTGGCGTCAGGTTTAACGACAAGATTGCGTCCGTCCGGTACCACCGTAGCGGCCATGACATCTGGGAGTCAGTTACGGAGAAGAATCGCCAACAGATGTTTGAGATGAAGCGCTATCTTGCTGACCACGGTGTGGAGCACATCTATATTCAGGACCTTATATTCTTCTCTGGCCTTGGGGAGCACGATCTCCCCAAACGTCCCCACAACTGCTTCGGCATTGATGCGAGCTTTGAACGAATTCTCAACATCTTGGGCCAAATCGCCGCCCCCTCTCACCAACACCGTGATGCCCGCATTTCATTCGGCTCTTCTGAGGTCTTTCACAAGACTCTCTCGCCTGACTTTCCCTTATTCCAATCTTTCAGACCCACTCCGCTCGACCGACGCAGAATGGATCGAATCGCCAAGGCGGCGGTGCAGGCAACATGGCTTGATGATCTAGGCCAGAAGCATCTCGTCATCAGAGGAAGGGGCGGGGTAGGCAAGACCGTCATCCTGTTACAAATGGCCTATCAGGCGTTTGAGCGTGCACAACTACGCTCTATGGTCCTCACCTATAATAAGGCACTTGTCGCTGATATGCGCCGAACCATGGCGCTCCTAGGTGTCCCGCGTAGTGTGGAAAAGGGGGGAATTGCCATCGAGACGGTCCATACGTTTGTCGGCCAGCTAATGCGCGGATTGGGAATCCTTCCTGCCGAGCACGATTTTCTCGAAGCCTATGAGGCCCACAAGGACCTGCTGCTCGACTACATCCGTACAGGGGCTGTTACTCGTACTGATATTGACGCCTTAATAGAGCAGTACGCGACAGACTTCGGTTGGGATATGGTGTTCGTCGATGAAGGTCAAGATTGGCCTCCTAACGAAATCGAGATACTCCGGGCCGTTTATACTCCAGAGCGAATCGCCGTGGCAGATGGTGTGGACCAATTCGTCCGTAATTCCGTCGCCGATTGGTCAGGGGGAGTTGCTCGGGAGCGCTTTCGTTTACGCCGTCTCACACGCTGTCTTCGGATGAAAGCCAACCTTGCGCACTTTGTGACCGATTTCGTCACCGCTCTGGGTCTCCAAGACTGGGATCTTGAGCCGAATCCCGAAGCCACCGGTGGACGTGTACTGGTTGTTGAGGGCGACTTAGCTCACCAAACAGCTCTCTACGAACGGGTATGCAGCGAAGCTGCTCAACTCGGCAACTATCCGGTCGATTTACTTGCCTGTGTGCCCCCCTCGCTCGTGCAAAAGCGAGACGATGAAACTTTTTCCGTGCCAGGACATACGCTCGTTACAAGTGGTAGAAAGGTGTGGGATGCTTCTTCTATCGACGTGCGGGAGCATTTTCCAACGGATCGTGACGCCCTGCGCATTGTTCAATATGATTCGTGTCGCGGTCTTGAGGGATGGACCGTCATCAATTACGGCTTTGACGAGTTTTGGGAGTATAAATACCGCCAGTGGCTAGCATCCCCGCACGAGCCGGATAATCTCTTCGAGACCACACAGGAACGTGCAGCACTCTTCGCCTCGTTATGGGCGATGATACCATTGACTCGGGCCATTGATACTTTAGTAATCAACGTGTCTGCACAGCCCAGCCCGATCAAACAGGCGCTTGTACAGGTTCAAGAGCAGCGTTCGGACTTTGTTGAATGGATTAGAGGGTGATGCTGAGTCGCCCGAAGGCGCTGCACGATGGCATAAGGCATTCCCGCCTCCAACGGATTCCATACCAGCACGGGTAGGAAGAAAGACGCCATGGAGAGCAGAAGGCGATGTCCAAGGTCATCACCGTGAACATCGCCTACCCAAACCCGTCCCCGAACAGGTCCACTTTTTTATTTCCAAGAGCATCTGGCTATGTCGTGCAACATTGCCTGGGACTCCTGATGTTGACGGGCAGAGTCCTACTTGGCCAGCACCACCAATTGCGCCAAGTAGTTGGTCTGCTTGGCGAGTCCCTTGTCGTTCGCTTCCAGGGTCGCCAGCTTTTGGAGAGTTTTGTCCATCTTCTTATGGATGTTTGGTTGGCCGACCATACCGCCCCTCTCCCTTCAGTCCTCCACTATAAAATCTTCTTGTGAGTCTGCCAATTTCGGCAACTGCTCCGCCTTCACCCCTTGAGAACGGAATCTGAGCCGACCGGACCCGACCCACCCCGGCCCTGCGGGCCACCCCTCCCGAGAGGCTGACAAGGGTAGGTAAAGGCCACGTCATGGGGGGCCATAGGTGACCTGGAGTTGGGGGGGCGGCTGCGGCCAGGGTTCCGGCAGGAGCCACAAGCTGCGCCACAACCGGCCCTGGAGGAGTTGGCGGGCGAACCACACCAGCCCTTGGCGGAAGACACTGAGGGGGCGGCGGCCGGGCGGCGGCGGGTCCCGCGGCGTCCGTAAGCGGGCGGGCGGCACCCCCTGCGTCTGGGCGTCCTCACTGCGGGTGCCATAGGCCACCACCCACAAGGTGGCGACCGCCAACACTAACCAGTGGCGCGCCACGCGCGCGGGGTCGGTCCGGCGGGTGTGCTGCCATTGCCAGCCCACGCCTTTGAGGGCGCGGAAGCCGCATTCAATCCACATCCGTAAGCCGTACCAACACAGCCCCACCTGGGCCGGGGCGAGATCGGTGATGACCACCCACGGCTCCTGTTGCCCCACGCCCCAGACCACCACGAGTGTGCCCACCCGTTGGCGCTGGCGCTCCCGAAACAGCACCCCGCGCCCGACCCAGCCTTCCCCCGGGGCCCGGACCAAGGTGGCGGCTGGCTGGCGCGGGCCGCCAAAGGGCTGGAAGGCACTCGCTTGGCGCACCCGCATCACCGGATGCCAGCCCCCGGCCCGAATCGTCCGCCACAGCCGGGGGCTCCACAGCCCCCGGTCCGCGAACACCACCACCTGCATCTCCTTGGGAATGGCCGGGCGCAACTGGCGCAGCAAGCGCCCGAGGGGGCGCAGCCACGCCCCTGGCCGATTGGCCCGCAGAATATGCCACGCCACCGGGATGGCACTCCCGCGATACAAGACGCTGACCACTAACGCCGCCACCCGCTGCCCGTGTAAGGTCGCATCGACGGCCAAGGCTAACTCCCGCCCTTGCCACCAAGCTAAGACCCAGCCCAGCAACGGCCCGAAACAGTGCCCCACCTCCACTTGCGCCTGACACGGCGCCGCTTTATCCGCCCCATCGTACAACCATTCCCGCAGATATTGCCGGACCGTGTGAAAGCCGCCAACCGCCAATAACGCACTCACCACCGCGTTCTGACACGCACTCTGGGCTAACACGGTCCCATACACCCACAGGGCTAACCCCCGCCGCTGGGCCGGCCGTAAGACCGGCAAATACTGGGCAAGCTGCTCTTCCATCTGATAACATTCCCGGGGCAAGCGCATGGACCTCCTCCGACATCCTTCGAGTTTCCGCACTCCGAATGATGCCGCGAGCCCGTGCGCTTGCCTACCGCCCCGCCCGTTTACCTCCCCCTCTGAGCTCCCGAGAGGGGATAGAAGAATACACCCCTGCCGGTACTAGAAGGGTTTACGATACGTTGTTGCCATGCCAGTCCGCGCTCGTCATGCCGGACCCCGGATCATGGCCGGGGCAGGCTTTGATCCGGCATCCGTGCTTCGACTTCGCCCTTCCGGGCTACGCTCAGCACAAACGGCCTCACGTTTACCCTGAGCCTGTCCTGAGTCCCCACGAAGGGCGGAGCGGAGCGAAGTCGAAGGGCCTGTCCGTTGGCGGAATGACGGACAGCTACACAGCAGCGTGATTTTCCCTACAGCCATGCAAACAGACACCTGTTGAAATCGCACATATTACCCTTCGGAGAACTGTACAAGAACATTCGTTCGTCCGATGCGCAACAAGTGGGCGTCCTGCTCAACAAACGGCCATCTGAACTTCAACCGCGAGTTGCTCGATCTTGACGACGAACTGTGGGACTATGTCATCGTCCATGAACTCCTGCATTTCTCCGTGCCGAATCATGGCAGACTGTGGAAAAGTCTGATGCGGGCTCACCTGGGCGATTACGAAAGACTGGAAGGCTGTCTCAATACGTCACTCCAGGCCGTTTTACGTTAGGCTGTAGCCACGGTGTTGCACGCTCGTCATGCCGGACGTGATCCGGCATCCAGTGGCCGGGGGGCCGGGAGTCTGGATTCCTGCCTCCGCAGGAATGACGAGCGGCTACACAGCATCGTAATTTGCTTTAGGCCGTTCGGCTAATTGGCCGCGAGAGTTGCCCAGCGCTGGCCGTCATGCCTCCCTCTCGTCGGTAAACATGCCCCGGACTTCCCACCTATGGGGACGGCAAGGACCGCAAGTGCGGCAACACGTCCGTCGCCAGGTATCGGAGTTGATCCATGGTCGCGGCGGCTGGAACCGCCGGCAGCAGGGTCATATGCTGTGCTCCGGCTTCGATATAACGTTGAATCGTAGCCGCGCACTCCGAAGCCGGGCCGAGTGCGCTATACCTATCAATAATCCTGTCAAACGACTGATTATATTCCGTTGACAGGGTGTGCACGGCATTCGCTCGCGCTGCTTCGTAGGTGGGCGCGATACAGAAATACAGGACCACACCCCCGGTAAACGTGGTTCGCGCGGCAGCCTGGCGTTGATGCCAATGCTCCAGCGCCTTGTCCAGACTGGTGCGAAAACGCTCCGGTGTCACAAAATACGCGAACCAGCCGTCCCCGTACGTCCCGGCCCGTTTCAGCGCCGCGTCAACCCGGCCGCCGACCCAAATGGGTGGATGCGGTTGCTGAAGCGGACGCGGAGTCATCCGGGCGTTCTCAAATTGCAAAAATTGCCCATCGCACGTTGCTGAAGGATTGGTCCAGAGTTCCTTAATCACACGCAGCCCCTCAGTAGCACGCCGGCCGCGCTCCCTTGGCGTAATCCCGCAGGCCTCATATTCCTTTTGAAACTCGCCCCCCACACCCACGCCGAGAATGGCCCGTCCGCCGGACAGCCAGTCCAGGGTGCCTATCATTTTGGCGACCAGGGTCGGATTGCGCAGCGGGAGGAGCAGCACCCCGGTACCGAGTTTGATCTTCGTTGTCCGCGCCGCAAACGCGCCCAGCATGGTGAACGGGTCGAGCACCGGGCTGTGCCACAGCACATGGTCGCGGTAGAAGAGGATGTCATAGCCAAGCTGTTCGATTTCCTCGGCCCAGCGACACAGCGTCGGTCCGGAAACCAGCCCGCCCCCAAACCCGCCCAAGGTTGTCCCGAACGTGACGTGGCTCATCTTCCGTATCCTTCCTGTCTTCCCGCGCCGCAGGCTCTCCTAAGACTAAAAGAGTAAACGTGTCCTCCAATAGACATGCAGATGCTGGACACGTTCACTCTTTGCCATGTTTGGCTACGACCTCATCGGCAAAGCGCTCCATGGCGGTGGTGACATCGCCAGCCCGCAGCGCGTGCATATTGACCAGGAGGCGGTGCACGCCGAGGTCTTCGTACACCGCGAGGCTGTCCAGCCCCTCCCCGTAGTAATTCCAGTAGGCGGTGATTTCGAGTTCCTGTCTGTCACGGCCCTGGCGGTCACATTCTTCTGCCAGCGTCTGCATATGAGCCCGGTAGTCGTCCACGTCTTTGCCAATCACATACCAGCCATCGCCATATTTGACCGTACGCCGGATAGCCGGTGCCGTCACACCCCCAATGACCAGCGGCACCCCGCCTGCCTGGGCGGGTTTGGGCCGCATGGTAAACCCCTGCCAGTTGACAAACTCGCCTCGGAAATCAACCTCCTCGCCAGTCCAGACGGATTTGAGGGCTTCGAGATATTCGTTGGCCCGTTTGCCCCGCCGCTCAAACGGCACGCCAATGGCGGCAAACTCCTCACGCAACCAGCCTATGCCCAGGCCGAGCATCAATCGTCCCTGGGACAGATGATCAATAGACGAGGCCCATTTGGCCAGATAGAGCGGACTCATCTGGGGCAGGATGTTGACCCCGGTGCCCAGCCGGAGCGTCGAGGTGGCCGAGGCGATAAAGGTCAGGGCAACCAAAGGGTCGATAATCGGCGCGTCGGGTTTGAACGGCAGTTTTCCGTCCGGGTTGTAGGGATACACCGAGTCATACTGCTTTGGAATAATCACATGCTCGGCGGTCCACACGGACTCATAGCCGAGCGCTTCCGCCTTTTGGACAAACGGAATCACCATTTCCGGGTCGGTGAATTCACGCAGGTTAATCGGGACGATACCGAATTTCATACCTCCTCCTTCTGAGGGAATCGCCGTCCGGGTGTGTTCAGGAGTCCCATCTTGACCGGGATGCTCACCGGCGGCGGGTCTCACCCGCCGCCTGATTTCTCTCTCATGCCTGCCGTGTGGGTGTCTTGCCTGAAGAGAGCTACGGTCGACTCAGGGACTATTCGACTCGTTGCCTACATCATGCCCGCGTTCCCAGTGACAGTCCGGCTGCCGGCATCCTCTTCCATCTGCTGCACGGCAAAGATGGAACGGTAGCCGGCGGACCAGTCGGGTGGCATGAGGCACGGGCGCGGGTCGAAATCGATCCACTTCGCGGCCTCGCCACGGATAATGCGATTCGAGTGCGGGAACTGGTCTGTCAGGTTTGTGAGCGTAATGGCATCGGCCGCCGCGTACGTCTGGAGGAGGAGCGGGCGCATACGCGGCGAGTGATTGGGCATTGACCCGTGGATCATGCGGCAGTTATGGACGGTCACCGAGCCCTTGGAGCCTTTCAGCCACACGGCATTGTGTGTGCCGACACGGGCCACATCCTGATCGTTGAGGGCACCCGTCCACTCATTGTTCTCGTTGTACAGATCAAACAGCGGTCCCTTATGACTTTCAGGAATCACCCCCATCGGACCCATCTCCTCGTCCACATCACTCAGGTAGACGCCCATGGTGAGGGGTGAATAATTGGTGTGCGGCCAGTACTGAATGTCCTGATGCCACTTCACCTCTTCACCCCCATCCGACCATTTGAAGTTGAGTTTTGAGTGGTGGTATTTCACGTTCGGACCGAGCAGGTCTTGGGCGAGGTCGGCCAGCGGTCCTTCGAACGCAAACTCACGATAGACCGGATGCGCGTCAACCGGGCTAATGAGCCGCCGTAGGCGGGGCGTGCTCGGGGTATGACTCGGCTCAACGTCAAAGAGTTTTTTGGACGGGGTTGCTACCCGGCTCTGCTCAATGAACTCGTTAGTCGTGGCCCAGAGTGTATCCAGCCATTCATCAGAGACGAATTTCTCCAGCAGCAGATATCCCTGATCAAAATAAAACTCACGCTGTTCTTGGGTGAGGACCTTTGGGCTATGGGCGAGGACCTCTTTCGTTTTCATAGTGCCTCCTTCTGTTGTGGGTGGGCTGAAGTCTGTTAATCGCCAAAACTGGTTCCGACCAGACGAGCCGCTTCAATGAGGGGATGGTCCGAGGAGACCAGTTTCTTTTTCCCCGCGACCTCTTCCAAAGGCACGGGCCGGAGCTCCTGGTCCTGCACGGCCAGCATAAAGCCGTCGCGCCCTTCGCGCAGCAACTGGGCACAGCGCGTGCCCAGCCAGGTGGCAAGGACACGGTCCGTGGCCGAGGGCGTCCCCCCGCGTTGCAGATGCCCAAGAATGGTCAGGCGCGATTCCTGACCCGTCAGGCGCTCCAACTCTTGGGTGAGATGAATCGTATGGCCAACGTGTTCCTTGTGGAATTTTTCCAGCTTGGCCGAGGCCTTTTCCTTTTCTTCTCTGTCTTTGGCCTCCCGTTTCTGGTACACAAGCTCCTCGACCTTTTCGGCGTCACTGAGAGACAGCGCACCTTCTGCGACCACGACAATGCTGAAGTGTTTGCCCTGTCTGGTCCGTTCCCGAATCGTCTGAGCAACCCGCTCAAGGTGATAGGGAATTTCCGGGATAAGAATGACATCCGCCCCGCCGGCCGTTCCGGCTTGGAGGGCCAACCAGCCCGCTCTATGGCCCATCACTTCGACCACGATAATCCGGTCGTGGCTGGTCGCGGTTGAATGCAACCGGTCTATGGCTTCGGTCGCGGTGCCCACCGCGGTATTAAAGCCGAACGTGACATCGGTCTTGGCAATATCGTTATCAATCGTTTTTGGCAGGGTAATGATATTCAGCCCGGCTTTTTTGAGCCGTAGCGCGTTTTTCTGGGTACCGCCCCCACCCAGACAGACCAGCGCATCCAGATGATGCCGCCGATAGGTATCAACGATGGCATCCGTCATGTCGTGGACTCTGCCGCCAATGGACATCCGGTGCGGCTTATCCCGACTGGTGCCGAGAATGGTGCCGCCGTCAGTCAGAATGCCCGAGAGCGCTTTTTTGTCTAACTCCAGGGTTTGATTCTGCACCAGGCCGCGAAAACCGTTTTGAAAGCCGATAATCTGGATATCATAGGCCTCCAGGCAGGCCTTACCGACCGCGCGAATGGCCGCGTTGAGTCCGGGACAGTCTCCCCCGCTGGTTAAAATGCCTACGTATTGCGCCATACGGTTGCGCCTATATTATGGTCTTCGCCTATTCAATGTCGAGAGCGGGTCAAAAAGTTCAAGACACACAGAAGAATGTTTCGGACGGTAGCCAAACATGAGGGCGCAAACAAGTTGGCAGCCGAAGAGAAACGTATCCTGAGGAGGACGAACCCATGCAAACAGAAG
Organism: uncultured Binatia bacterium (SeqCode); assembly: GCA_965203745.1. Taxonomy (GTDB): domain Bacteria; phylum Desulfobacterota; class Binatia; order Bin18; family Bin18; genus Bin18. The sequence continues at coordinate 1,163,214 of CBDBDK010000004.1, read as the reverse complement.
AAACCCGGGCCTTAATCAAAACCTATTACGAAACCCTGCCGACCGGAGACCGGAAAAAGCTGGCCTCGCTGTTTACCGAGGACATTGTCTGGTACCCGCCCCAGAGCACGCCGATTGGGGTCATTGAGGGGCCGGAGGCGGTCGCGGCCGAGTTGGGCGGCGACACCCCGAAAAAACTGTTCGATATGAAGACCTTCCGTCTGACCATCCACCGCATCCTGGCCGATGGCGACACCGCGGTGGTCCAGCACGCCATCTCCGCCAAGTCCAAAGACGGCGAGCAGTATGATAACGAATACTGCTGGGTGTACCAGTGTCGCGACGGCAAAATCGCCAAGATCGAAGAGTACGTGGATACGCTCAAGGCCGCCCGGATTTTTAAGTGGGTGTGAGGGAGGGAATATGGGGGGCTCAGATTCGTCTGACCTCCCACAACACGATTACGCTGCTTTCAAGGGCGAAATCCGAGCGAGTTGCTTTTTTATCTCTTTGGCCCCATCCCACAGATCAACCGCCTGCTGAGCGTTTAACCAAAACTCAGCAGTGTTGCCGAAGAGTCGAGCGAGCCGCAACGCCATCTCCGGGCTCACCGCCCGCCGTTCTCGCAGTAATTCGTTCACCGTCTGACGCGAGACGCCAAGGATCTTGGCAAAATGTGACACGGTCAGCCCATAATCCGGTAAGAAATCTTCCCGCAGCATTTCCCCCGGATGGGTCGGACGGACCTTTCTTGCTCTATTGTTGGGAGGACTCATCCGTGTAGCCTCTGAGTCAGTCAATAGGCTATTCCTCGTTCAAAGTGCTATGACCCGTTTCAGGAATTCCACAGCTTCGCCTTCATCAATGGAGGAACTCGGCGTCATTATTAAATCGTTGATTGTTTTCCCTTCAAATAGTGTGACGCCTCGTGAATTTCGGCCCGACCAATGCTGAAGAACGCGTGTGGACTGGAGCAAATCCCTCTGGAACATTGACACAAGCACTGTGTTCACGATCCTCCCTGGATCAACGCCTACGAAGTAGAACATGAATACCGACCGGTCCGCCGCTAGAAATTCAAGCACCTTGTCGAGATTATACGCCTTGGGGTTTGAATCTAAGATTATTATCTTAGTCTTTATATCTGTTTCCGTATCGAAGGAATTAAAAGTCTTGTGGTAGTCGCCGAGGGTGTTAGCCGTACTAAACTGCGGGAGCCCCTTGTTGCCAGCCTTCAAGGAAGAGATCAGTTGTTGCCGGAGTGACTCATCTTCCCCGGCAATAAGATACTCGATAACCCGTCCGCGAACGTTGACGTTTTCTATGAACGCGGCCAAAAGTATCTCATTCTTAAACTTCTCGACCTTCGTATCCAGTTCCGTTTTGAGTGTCACACTATCCCCTGAGGCGACAAAACGGAGTGCGCGGTTTGGAGAATCGAGGATTGAGACTCTTGCCTTTTCGTTCACTATAAACTTGGTGCCAGACGGAGAAATGTTATTGGTCGCTTCTACAAGACGCGCTAGGTTGCCTTCAAATCCAACCTCGGCATGAATAGCGAAGAGCCTGGCAATATTTTCTCAAGCCAGTATTAGGAATTCCTTCAAATTCCCTAACGATGTCGGAGCCGTTAAAGCTACCTCGGATATTGTTTTCCCTGAGTTCCTGTGAGCTATGGCCGATTTTCTTTAGGAATGTTGTATTAGCAATCAGGCAATAGTTCCGCGCTGGAGTCACAAGACAGACGATGAAGGGATGATTGTCGTATTTGCGTAGATTGGACAGTGACAATACGGTATTGCTGAAGTTGCGCTTGGCTGACGAACTGAAACGCACGGCGAAGTCTGAGCAGTAATATACCGAGCGATCTTTAACGAGATGGAATTCATCAGCCACGATTCGTGCTAAGTGGGTTTTATTATTAATCCCATCGTGTTTTTTGATTACCAGTAAGAGTCTATCCAGTGCGTCAGCCATCGAATAGTTCCAAATTTTTTCCGTGTGAGGTATCCGTTTTTTGAAACGTCTTTTGGTCGCTTAGACTATTTCGTTCCCAAAACACCCCATCGGCATATCCTTGAATACTTGAATCTATCTCTATGTGATTCAGCCGTTTTGCTGCCCAGCAGCAATATTCTCGATTGACTTCTATCCCACAGAATCGGCGTCCAAGTTTTCGTGCAGCAACCGCTGTAGTCCCACTTCCCAGGAAAGGATCGAATACGAAATCATTAGGGTTTGAGCTTGCGAGAATCAGTTTCGCGATGAGCTTTTCCGGCTTCTGCGTAGGGTGGTCCGTATTTTCAATCATTGACCAGAAAGGAATGGTTATATCAGACCAGAAATTTGATGGATGCGTGAGACGATAGTTCCCAGTGTGTGACTGTTCCCAGTCTTTTGGTTTTCCATCGGACGCGCGATAGGGAGCGATGACACGCCTTTTCAGCTTCACCGCATCAACATTGAAACAGTACTCTTTCCCAACTGTACAGAACCAAATGTCCTCAGTATTATTTTTCCAGTTGTTCTTCGCGCCCCGCCCTTTTTCTCTCTCCCAAGTTATTCTGTTACGGACGTGAAGATGCTCATTCAAAACGGGAAAGATAAGGTTTGATGTTTGCCAATCACTGCAAACATACAGGGATGATGTGGGGCGAAGGAGTGGAAGCAAGGAGGAGAGGATTCGATCAAGCCACGAAATGTACTCCCCTGCTTCACGAGACCGAAACACATTGCCATTATAATCCTTCGTCAGATTATATGGAGGATCAATGACCATTAAGTCGACGAACTCAGTAGGGAGAAACGGTAGCGCGTCCACGAGGTCTTGATGAATAATACGGTCGGTCAATGCTGCTAAACTTGCTGGTGCAGTGAGGCGTAATAGCTCGGTAGAGAGCGATGCTATCTCGGCTTCCGAGCACGTCAACGTTTTATTACGCGGTGCGCGCTTCTTCATCATTGCTTCTAATGGTCTCATTCCCACCGTAGAGTCATGAGTATCCACCGCCTAGGTCGTTAGCATCAGGTACGCCACTCAATCAGACAGCTTTATTTTCTAAGAGATTAAGAAGGCCATTATACTCTCCTCATTTTCAGTAATTCATGAGAATGAACGGCAGCCTTATATACCTCGAACCGAATAGAGGAAATAGTCACGTCTTGTTGTTGCGGAGCGACCAATGAGCAACCTCAATCTATAGAAGCATGTGTATTGACAATCTGGCTTGTCGGACCCACTTGGATAAACCAACTCTACCGGAGCTCCTATGACGATTAGTGAGTATAGATCATTATCACAATCCTGTCACAATAGCTGATGAAGTGGTACTGGCTGAATTCAGCCACTATAAGCTTTTGAGCGATTGGAAAATCAACTACTTAGCCTGGCAAAATCAGCCACTACGGCTCAAAAACAGCCAGTACCGATGAAGTATCTCCCAAGCAGTCCGTACCTTCTCCCCGATTGTCCCCCCCTCCCGGAACCGATACAACTCCCCATAGTGCTGGCATACGAGGAAAGCAAACAATGAGTGAGCGACCGTTTAGAGTGTTGGGGATTCAACAAATCGCGGTGGGCGGGCTGGACAAGAACCCGCTGCGGAAATTCTGGGTCGATACCCTGGGGCTGAGCCTGAGCGGCAATTATTACAGCGAGAACGAGAATGTGGATACGCTCAAGGCCGCCCGGATTTTTAAGTGGGTGTGAGGGCTTGCCCTGCCCGATTCGTTCCAGCGTGCAGTCAGGCGGACGGCTGTGGCTTGAGGGTGATGGAAAGGGGATGTTGGCCCTTGAAGGCACTGACTCTGAGAACCGAAAAGCCGATACTCTTTCCCTCGTCGTCGACTTTTTCCATAACGGCGTCGTTCTCAGTTTCTCGGAAGTATCCCTTCTTCCGGTCAAAAAGCACTTCAAGGTAATCCCCGTCTGCGTCGTACCAGACCCTTATGGCGTTTCCCATAAAATTTCACCTCCCTTGACCGTATCCGTATAGTACGCGGTGATGATGAAGTTGTCATGCGGGACGGTTTTGACAACTATACACAAGAATTTTTGCGTAACCGGAGTTGATGGATAGTATTTGTAAAACAGTTCGACCGCTCTATCTGTCCTTGACCTTACAATTTTGTCGGGATTCGCAAGCGTTTCTTCAATACGGGATCTCTGCCCCGTCATTTCTGGATGTTCTGTTTGAAGATGCAGACCCCGCTCTTCCGTAAGCCGGATAGAGCGGCCAAGGATGTCTTTGCAAAGTCGTGTTGACATGCTCCCATAGTCTATACCTGATTGTTCCCCCCTCCCGGAACCGATACAACTCCCCATAGTGCTGGCATACGAGGAAAGCAAACAATGAGTGAGCGACCGTTTAGAGTGTTGGGGATTCAACAAATCGCGGTGGGCGGGCTGGACAAGAACCCGCTGCGGAAATTCTGGGTCGATACCCTGGGGCTGAGCCTGAGCGGCAATTATCGGAGCGAGAACGAGAATGTGGATGAGGACATTGCGGTGATTGGCTCGGGGCCACTCAAGCTGGAAGTGGATTTAATGCAGCCTATTGATCCCGAGAAACGGCCCAAGGTCCAGGACCCGCCGCTGAATCATATCGGTCTGTGGATCGACGATCTGCACGCCGCTGAGAAGTGGCTGGCAGAGCAGGGCGTGCGATTCACGCCGGGCGGCATACGCAAGGGCGCAGCCGGCTATGATGTATGTTTCATCCACCCCAAGGGCAATGCGGAGTTCCCGCTGTGTGGCGAGGGCGTGTTGATCGAGTTGGTACAGGCTCCTGCCGAGGTGATTGAAGCGTTGTCATAGGACGGAACCCACCCCGGCCTTCGGCCACCCCTCCTTGGAGGGGATTTTCTGGGGAATTAGGAAGGGCAACCACAGGGGGTTGCCCCTACATTGCGCCTTCCCCAATCCCCAACCCCTAATCCCCAGATACTCTTTACTTTCCCGGTACGCGGTACATCCGGATCGGATGGGGTGTGCGGTGGAATTCGGGCAGGTCGCGCCAGGGGCGGCCGGCGGTGATCCCGCCGTCTACGGCCAGGGCCTGACCGGTCACAAAACTCGAATCATCACTGGCCAGCCATAACGCGGCTTTAGCGATCTCTTCAGGCTCGCCGACCCGACCGAGAGGATGCAGGTGGGCCGCGCCTTTGCGCAGACCGGTCACCTGTTTGTCCGTCGGCGACGGGCGACCAACGGCCAGGGGTGTCACAATCGCGCCCGGGCAGATGCAGTTCGCGCGAATATTGAACTCACCCAATTCCAGGGCGACTGACTTGGTCAGATGAATCACCCCCGCCTTGGCCACACTGTAGAGATGGGTCGCCATGCCGGCTTCCACGCCGGCCGCGCTGGAAGTGCTGATAATACTGCCGGATCGCTGTTTCTTCATGATGGGCACGGCATGCTTGATGCCGAGAAACACGCCTTTGAGCAGCACATCAAAGGTCATATCGTAGTCTTCCACACTGATGCTCTCGACCGGCCCCAGCGCCCCGCCAAAGCCGGCGTTATTGTAAATACAGTCCAACCGGCCCCAGCGTTCGACCGCGGTCTCAATCGCCGCCTTGACCTCGGCCTCCTGGGTCACGTTTACCTGGACAAAAGCGCCCTGGTCTCCCAGCTCGCGCGCCATCTCCTGGCCCTTGTCCGCCTGCATATCCGCCACCACAATCCGGGCTCCTTCTGCGGCGAACAGGCGAACGGTTGCGGCTCCAATACCGCTGGCCCCGCCCGTAATCACGGCGACTTGCCCATCCAGTTTGCCCATGTTTTCCTCCTTATTTCTTGTGTTCCGCTCCAGGACCGGCGTGTGGCCGCTGCTCCGGAGAGAGCGAGAGCACATAAAAGACCAAGTCCCATAAATCGTTTGGCTCCAACACCTCTTCGTATGCCGCCATGGAGGAGCCGTCCATGCCATTGGCGATACGTCGATAGATATCGCTCGGCGTGTGGCCGCCGCGAAAACTCCATTTATGGGTGAGGTCGCGGGGTATGATGGGGTCGCCTTCTGCGGTTTTCAAGTCCTGACCCGAGCGTCCGTCCCCTCTGCCTTCTGCCCCATGACAACTCGGACAGCCGGAATCCACGTAGATCGATGCGCCTCGGGCGATGCGTTGCTCCGTCACCTGGGGGGGCGCCGAAACCGGAGTTGGTGAGGGCTCTGACCCAGAAGCAAAACGCGGTGAGAATTGCTTGATATAAGCGACCACGTCCCACCGCTCCTGCTCGCTGAGAATAGCCTCAAACGCTGGCATCCCACTCCCGGCCAGCCCTTTGGACACGGTGCGGAACAGATCCGCATCGGTGGGTGGACTGCCGCTGGGTGTTGAACGATACCGGAACGAGCCGCGCACGAAGTTACGCGGTCGCGGCAGCCAGCTCAGTGTCAGCATACCCTGCCCGTCACCAGCCGCGCCGTGACAGCCGCTGCACTGACTGGCGTAGATGGCCTTGCCCGGGGCTAACGCCTCAGCGGTCGTCTCAGCCCGTTTACCAGGAGTTGCTTGCTTCGATTTGTCATACTCCTCAAAAAATTCAGCAACGGCACAATCCGTCAAAAACAAGGACAAATCGCTCCGCAGGCGGTCTGCCAGATAGAGTGCTATCCGATCCTGTCCAAGCGCAATCGAAGCCGACTGCCCGTCTGGGGCAACGCTGAGCAGCCGGGCGTTGAGTCGGGGTCGCGCCGGACTTTTGGGGGCGGTGGCGCTGTGGAAGAACTCTTGCCAGGGGCCTAGTGTTCGAGCATCCATGCTGGACAGTCGCTCGGCCAGATCAACACCGAATATGCCGCCGCGAGAGGCAAAAAACTCCGGAAAGTCAGCGTCTCGCCAGCGGCGTTCGGCAATCATATGTCCCAGGGCCTGCCCAAAAGGGAGAACGACATCCTTTTGCCAGACCGTGTCTTTGGCCCAGCGGAAGATGATACCGGGTGGCCCATCTTTTTTTTGGCTCAGCCCGATGATCTGAAAGGTATAGAGCTTTTTCGCCTTGGCCCATGCGAGAAACGCGGACCAGCGCGGGTCGCCGGGCGTTAAGGTAAAGGCGTCAGACCGGAGAGCCGCCGTCGGATTATAGCTCGTGCGGATAGCGCTACAGGTCTCCGCCGCCGGTGACGGAAGCGGAGGCATGCAGTGCCAGAGCAATACGAGCACGGCCAAGCGCCGACCACATGTTCTCAGCATGATTAAGGACGGATTGGGGATTACAGTAGGGGCAACCCCCTGTGGTTGCCCCAATCCCTAAAACCGAACCCCCAACTACAGATCGATTTTAATGCTCAACTCTCGCAACTGTTTGGTATCGACCCCACCCGGTGCTTGCGTCATCAGACATTGGGCGCGGGCCGTCTTGGGAAAGGCAATGACCTCGCGTAGCGAGTCCATACCGGCAAACAACATGGCCAGCCGGTCAAATCCCAGGGCAATTCCACCGTGGGGCGGAGCGCCATACGACAGGGCTTCCAACAGAAACCCGAACTTCTCCTGAGCCTCCTCCTCACCGATGCCCAGCAGGGTGAAAATTCTTTGCTGCACGTCCTGGCGGTGAATTCGGATACTGCCACCACCCAACTCGACGCCGTTCAGCACAACATCGTAGGCAAACGCCCGCACCTTGCCTGGGTCGGTCTCAAGCAGGGATAAATCCTGGTCGTTGGGCGCGGTGAACGGATGATGTTTGGCCATATAGCGCTTCTCGTCCGCGTCGTATTCGACCAGCGGAAAGTCCGTCACCCACAGGAAGCGCATATCATCTTTGGCAATCAGCCCGAGTTTGCCGCCCAGATAGAGGCGCAGGCGGGACAGCACCTCGCACGCTACCTGTTCCTGATCGGCAATCAGCAGCAACAAGTCCTTCGGCTTGAGCCCGAGGGCCGTCTCTATTTCCTGTTTCCGGTCGTCACTCACAAATTTCGCCAACGGCGACTGCCACCCGTCCTCGGTCAGACGAATCCAGGCCAGGCCCTTTGCCCCAAAATCCTGGGCCAGCGGAATCAGGTCATCGAGTTCTTTGCGTGAGAACGGATCGTCCGACACAATCAGTCCGCGCACTACACCCCCGTCGGCAACGATTTGCCGAAAGACCTTGATGTCGGTCTGACTGAACAACGCGGACAGCTCCTGGATTTCCAGGCCAAACCGGATATCCGGCTTATCATTCCCAAAGCGGGCCATGGCCTGGCTGTACGGCATCCGGGGAAACGGGGTGGGGATGTCGATACCTTTCACTTCCTTGCACAGCCGGACCATCATGCCTTCAATAAGCTGGAACACATCATCCGGTCGGACAAACGACATCTCAATATCAATCTGGGTGAACTCAGGCTGGCGGTCGGCCCGTAAGTCTTCATCCCGAAAGCAGCGCACGATCTGGAAGTATTTTTCCATCCCGCTCACCATCAGCAACTGCTTAAACAACTGCGGCGACTGTGGCAGGGCATAAAATCCGCCTGGAATGACCCGGCTCGGGACGAGGTAGTCGCGCGCGCCTTCCGGGGTACTCCGGGTCAGGACCGGGGTTTCGACCTCAAGAAAGCCCTCGCTGTCAAGATAATCGCGGACCACTTTGGCCAGCCGGTGCCGTAGGCGGAGGTTTTCGAACATCCTTGGCCGACGTAAATCCAGATAGCGATATCGCAGCCGGGTGTTCTCCGCAGGATCGGTCTCGGCATCAATCGGAAACGGCGGCGTCCGCGAGGCATTGAGCACCCGCAGCTCTTCCACGACGAGCTCGACTTCGCCGGTTGGGATATTCGGATTGATCGTCTCTGGCGAGCGTCGTTCCAGCCTACCTTGGGCGGCCACCACATATTCCAGACGCAGTTCTTTCGCCTGTGTATGGGCGGCGGGACTGACTTGCGGGTTACAGACAATTTGGACCAACCCGGAACGGTCGCGGACATCGACAAAGGTCACGCCGCCATGATCGCGCCGGGAATGCACCCAACCCATCACGGTCAGCGGCTGTCCGACTTGGGTCACGCGGGGCTCCCCGCAGTAGCAGCTCCGCTGCCAATCACCTAAAGACTCCACACAATCTCCCTTGTGTCGTTACCTAGCCGGGAACTATGCCGGCTAGGGTTATGCATTATGCCCAGGATGCGTGCTCGTGAGAGGAAGAGACCGGCAGAGAAAACGGTCTCTTTTCCGGTAGCGTGTCCTGCCCTATCTCTGAGCCTTAGACTCTTCGTCTCCTTCCTGTGAGGAGCGGTAGTATGCCAGAGGGCGCCTGATCGATCAATGCGGAGCCGGGCACCCGCCGCCTCTGGGTAGAACGCTATCCATGTCCTCCGACTGGTCCCTGCTCTGTCAAAAGAATGCTTCGAGTTGTCCAATCGCCTGCTGGGGCAATGCCGCGACCTCTCCGGCTGTCGTATTTTCTTGGACCCGTTCAAGGCGTGAGGTGGCGGGCAGCAGAACCGTGTCTTCGGATTTTGCGAGCAGATAGGCGAGCAGCGCCTGCCCTGGAGTTGTCACACCATAGGGCTCCAGGAACGAGAGATCGTGCCGTTGCAAAACCCGAAGCAGCTGGGATCGATGAAAGATCGGACACAGCGGCGTCATGATTAAGACACCCATATTGCACTGCTGAGCCAAGGGGAGGATAGCCTGTTCGGCTTCTCTCTCTCCGATATTGTACGGAATCTGGATCGTATCAAAGATGCCGGTTTGCATGGCCGTCATCATTTCCGGAAACATGCTGGTTCGATAGTCAGTAATGCCCAGAAACCGAATGCGACCCGCGGCCTTGTATTCTTCAAGGAGCGGAGCAACCGTGCGCCAGGCCGCCATATTATGGACCTGCATGAGATCGATCACCTCAACCTGAAGTTTCTGAAATGACGCTTCGATGAGGCGCTGAGCGGAGGTGCGATTCGACGCCAGGACCTTGGTCGCGATCACCACGCCCTCGCGTCGGCCCCGCAGAACCCGACCCAGCACGCTTTCCGCCTGGCCATACATGGGTGCGGTGTCAAAGAGATTCACCCCGCAGTCCAGGGCTTCGGTCACCAGTCGTCCGACATGCTCGATATTTTTCTCCCCATGTACATCGAACGCCTTCCACGTGCCCATGCTCACAGCACTGACGCGCAGGCCGGTCCGGCCCAGAGTGCGGTATTGCATGCCAGGTCCTCTTTTCCCGAACACCTGCCTAATACAATACTTCCGCGGCTTTGAGTTGGGCGATCTCTTCGTCAGTATGCCCCAGCAGGTCCTTCATCACATACTCAGTATCCTGGCCCATGAGGGGAGCGGGGGAGCGGACGCCGTTTGGCGCGGCGGTGAGCTGCCACGGAATGCCGATATGGGTCTGTACCTCGACCTCGGCATGCGGCAAACGGGCAAAAAAGCCCCGCGCGTTCAAATGCGGGTCCTCGCTCAAGTCTTTGCTGTTCATGGACGGAAAGGCGGCCACTCCCACGGTCTGGAGCGTTGTGGTTACCTCCCATTTCGTTCGTTCTTTGGTCCACTCCGTCAGGATGCGTTCGAGTTCCTCTTCGTTTGCCTTACGCTCTGCCGCGGTGCGAAAGCGTGGGTCCTGACCAAGGTGGGCCTGCCCGATGGCCTGACACAGGGCCTGCCACTCGTCATCCGTCCCGCAGACGATGGTGACCCATTCATCCTGTCCGGCACAGCGGAAGCAGTTATGCGGAGCCATCCACGCATCTCGATTGCCGATGCGCGGCGGTTGGGTGGTATTCATGGCATAGTCCATCCAGCCTTCCGCCAGTAAGGCCACCATGGTTTCCCATAATGAGGCATCAATATGCTGTCCCTTACCCGTCCGTTTTCGTACGGCCACGGCCGCGGTAATGGCCACCGCGGCGTTCAGACCGCCGTTCGGGTCGCCATACGAAATCCCGACTTCCTGGGGACCGTGCCCAGGGTAGCCGGTCAGCGAAGACAGGCCGGTCAGCGGCACGATGGCTGGCCCGTAGCCCATATAGTTTTTCTGCGGACCGGTATGTCCATAGCCGGAGATGGAGGCCATGATCAGCGCCGGATTCCGTTTGGCCAACTCCTCATAGCCGAGACCCAAACGCTCCATCACACCCGTGGCAAAGTTCTCCACCACAATATCTGATTTCTCAATCAGGGCGGTGACGATGGGAATGGCTTCCGGCTTGCTCAGGTTGAGAAGAGTACTCTTTTTGCCCTGGTGCCACTGGTTGAAATAGCCCGAGCGATTGAGACTCGGCTCCATGCCGGTCGGATAAATCGGCACGCGTCGTCCGAGGTCGGGGCGCACCTGCGATTCAACCCGGATGACCTCGGCCCCCAGGTGGGCCAGTTGTAAGGCGCAGTAGGGCCCGGCCCAGGCCCAACTAAAATCGACGACGCGCAAACCTTCCAGGGGGAGGCTGGTGTTGGGGGTTGGGGATTGGGGAGACGGATTTGGGGAGGCTGATTCGCGTAGCACCTCGTCATTATGCTCGCCCAGCAGGGGAGCCGGACGACGAATGTCCCACCACGGTTCTTTGAGCTGATAGGGCGGGCCCAGATGAGTTAATGTCCCGGCCTTGGGGTGGGTCACGTCAACAAAAAAATTACGGGCTTTGAGCTGTTCCTGTTGGGCCAAGGTTTCCATGGACAATACCGGGGCAAAACAAATCCGTCGCTCCTGGCCGGCCGCGAAGAGGTCTTGGACTTTCCAGCCCTGCATCCACTCGTCGAGATAGATCTTGAGCACGTCCCAGTTCTCGGCGCGGACAAAGGGGTCTTTGAATATCTCCCAGCTCGCCCACTCGGGGTTCCCCATGAGATCGACCAGGCGCTCCCACTGATCCTGCTCAACCGTCACCACAAAGATCAGGCCATCCTGACACTGATACATGCCCCAGGGATAAATCAGGCGGCGACCCAGCCGGGACGCCACCTGACCCATATAGGAGTAGTAGACAAAGTTCTGTTCCAGGAAGGACGCGACAAACTCCTGAACCGAAAGATCGATATGCTCACCCTGGCCGGTTTCGTAGGCTTTGCCATAGGCGGCCAGGCTGCTCATGGCCGCGGCCAGCCCGCCCTGAAAGTCGGCCTGGTGGCCGGCAGCCTTGAGCGGAGGCAGGTCCGGCCAATCCGAGGCTCCGGGGCTCAGCCAGGCCCAGCCGCCCCCGTGGGCCAGGTTCAGCTCATAGGCCCTATAATCTTTATACGGGCCGGTCAGCCCAAACGGGGTGATCGAGCACATCACCAGGCTGGGATTCACCTGCTGAAACGCTGCGTAGGAGAGGCCAAGCTCAGCCATGGACGGCGGGGCATAATTGTGAATGAGTATATCGGTCTGCGCAATGAGAGACCTCAGACGTTCAGCATCCTGGTGGATATCGAGAGTCACACCGCGCTTATTGGTATTCAAGTACAAAAAGAGGCCACTCTGCTCCGGGTCGGGCTGCCCCTGAGGAAAAGGGCCTCGGGTTCGCGCCAGGTCACCGCCCGGTTCTTCGACTTTGATCACGTCGGCACCAAGGTCTGCCAGCAGCTTTGTGGCATACGCCGCAGACACCATATTGCCAAGTTCCAATACGCGAACACCTTCCAAGCCGTGCATAACAGGTCCTCCTTATGTGAAGAGTACACCTGGCCTTCAAAGACAAAAAGCCGGACACGTGTACTCTTTGTACCCCGTAGCGGGCCTATCAAGCAGGCAACAGCGCGTCAACGCTACTCTGTTGTTTCCGCGCTTCCCGCTGCCCAATTGAGGCGAATATCCCAGGCATAGATTTTGTCTGGCGGGAGCGTCGGGGCGGTGGTGTTATCAATGTATGCTCGTACACTGCGAATCGCCAAAAATCAGTGCCACTCTACTCCCCAAAAGTAGAGAAAAGTAGAGAAATTTCATGTTCATGTTTTGTGAAATTTGAAAAAAACCCTTACAGGTCAATGACTTATGGCTAATTTTTCACTTATCATGAAAAGTGAAAATTTCACGCGCATTTCAGCTTTTTTCACGTATAAAGGGCGCTTAATTGCTGATTATGAAGCGGTGTTTAAGGGGATTTGCGGGGTGGTTTGGGGGGCACAGGCGGGGGGCTCCAGGAGTGCGGGCTGGAAGCCCGCACTCCTGGAACCCTGTCACAGACCGGCACGGCGCAGGGGAGCGGAGGGCCGCCGAGTCATGGAATCTGCATCACACGTCCCAAGAGGGGATGGGTCGTCCCCCGCCCTCGCTTCCGTAAAACTGTCGTGCCGTGAGCCCCGCCGGGGCCGGGGTCTGCGCGAGGCTGATCTGGCGGGGTTCCCCCGTACACGCGGGGATAGACCCTGGAAAACGCGCAAGCCGGCCGGGCAGCTCAGAAAATATCGAATCCTGTAAGCAGAAACCTACTGGCAGGCCGGCCTCAGCGCCATGACGCTCATCGTGTCAGGCGGGGCGCCACTCCCATCCCCTCCCAGGCCGTTTGGGGCAGGCCCTTGTCCTTCCCCAGGCGTCTACAGCCGGATACGAGCCGCGATCGCCCGAAACACGACAGCGGCAGATTCCTCGACTGTGCGACCAACCGTCGTCAGCCGGAGTGCCGGCGTTGGTGGCGGTTCATAGGGAGAGGAGATGCCGGTAAAGTCTGGAATCTCTCCGGCCCGCGCCTTTTGATACAACCCTTTCACATCGCGCTCCTCGCATACTTCAAGCGGGGTATCCACATGCACCTCAAAAAAGCGGTCCGCGCCGATGATCTCTGCCGCGTGTTGCCGGTCTGTCTGAAAGGGGGCAATGACCGGTACCAGGACGATGAGCCCGGCCTGGTTAAAGAGCCGCGCGACTTCGGCAATGCGGCGGATATTTTCCGCGCGGTCGGCTTCGGAAAAGGCCAAGTCCCGATTCAACCCCAGGCGCAGATTGTCGCCGTCGAGTCGATAAGTGTGGAATCCTTCGGTATGCAGACGCTGCTCAAGTCGTTCCGCAATGGACGATTTTCCGGAGCCGGACAAACCCGTCAGCCAGACCGTGAACGCGTGTTGGTGCAGGGCCTGCTCCCGCTCGGTTATCGGGTCTACAGACCCAACAGACCCGACCGACTGATTTCGGTCGATAATCATCCCGGCGCCGACCGTGTTATTGGTCAGGCGGTCAATAACGACAAACGCCCCGGACGTACGGTTCTTGCGGTACGGGTCACAGGCAATCGGCTTTTCGAGGGCAAAGGCACACCGTCCGATTTCATTGAGCGCCAATTGCGTGGCATCTTCCCGGTGAAGGGTGTTGACGTCTATGCGATATTGCACATCGGTAATAACCCCAGGCGTCATGGTGGTGGTCTGCTTGAGAAAATACTGCCTGCCGGGCTGCAGGGGCTCTTCAGCCATCCACACCAGCATGGCTTCAAAGTGCGTGGCGATGAGGGGGACATTGTTGGGGTGAACCAGCATATCTCCGCGACTGACGTCGATCTCGTCTTCAAGCGTCAGGGTCACGGCCAGCGGCGGCATGGCCTGCTCCACTTCTCCCTCAAAGGTATGGATGGCTTTTACCCGGCTTGTTTTGCGCGACGGGAACACCATGACCTCATCGCCCGGCCGCACGATGCCCGAGGCCACCGTTCCGCAAAAACCGCGAAAGTCCAGGTTGGGACGATTGACGTATTGGACCGGAAACCGAAAGTCGATCAGATTGGCATCCGAGGCAATATAGACCTGCTCCAAGAGGTGCATCAGCGGGCTGCCCGTATACCACGGCATATGCTCGCTTGGGTTCACCACATTATCGCCGCGCAGCGCCGCCATGGGCAGGAAACGCACATCGCTCAGCTCCAGTCTGGCGGCAAAGTCGGTATAGTCTTTGACTATCCGCTCAAACACCTCCTGACTGTAGTCCACCAAGTCCATCTTGTTGACGGCAACAATGATGTGCTTGATCCCCAAGAGAGAGGCGATAAAGCTGTGCCGCCGGGTCTGGGTCAGGACCCCGTGGCGGGCATCAATCAGGATAATGGCCAGGTCGCAGGTTGACGCGCCGGTCGCCATATTTCGGGTGTACTGCTCGTGGCCCGGGGTGTCGGCAATAATGAATTTGCGTTTGGCGGTCGAAAAATAGCGATAGGCGACATCGATGGTGATGCCCTGTTCGCGTTCGGCTTTGAGGCCGTCGGTCAGCAGGGCGGGATCAAACTCCGTGTCGGTCGTGCCATGTCGCGCCGAGTCTTTTTTTATCGCCTCAAGCTGATCCTCATAGATCAGCTTGGAGTCGTACAGGAGCCGGCCAATCAGGGTGCTCTTGCCGTCGTCCACGCTGCCGCAGGTCAGAAAGCGCAGCAGGTCCTTGCGCTCATGCTGGGCGAGATAGGCTTCGATATCGGTCGCAATCAGGTCAGATTGGTGAGACATAGCGGAGTACTGTTCTTTGGTGAGAGCGCGGCCAGCTTGTACCCACCCCGGCCCTCGCTTGATCTTAAAAGTAGCCTTCCTTTTTCTTCTCTTCCATGGAGCCGGACTGGTCGAAATCAATGACGCGGCCCTGCCGTTCGGACTGCGTTGCCAGCAGCATTTCCTGAATAATCAGCGGCAGGGTGTCCGCCTCGGATTCAATCGCCCCCGTCAGCGGATAGCAGCCCAGGGTGCGAAAGCGGACTTTTCTCAACTGCGGCTGTTCGCCCGGATGGAGCGGCAGACGGTCATCGTCGACCATAATCAGCACTCCGTCGCGCTCGACAACCGGCCGTTTCCTGGCAAAGTACAGCGGAACAATCGGGATGTTTTCGCGGTAGATATATTGCCAGACATCCAGCTCGGTCCAGTTCGATAAGGGAAAGACCCGGATGCTCTCGCCTTTATCAAGCGTGGAATTATACAGACTCCACAGCTCGGGACGCTGGTTCTTGGGGTCCCAGCGGTGGTTGCGGTCACGGAACGAATACACTCGTTCTTTGGCCCGTGACTTCTCTTCATCCCGTCGTGCCCCCCCAAAAGCCGCATCAAATCCGTACTGATCGAGCGCCTGTTTGAGGGCCTGCGTCTTCATCACGTCGGTGTGTTTTTTGGACCCATGCGTAATGGGGCCGATGCCTGCTGTGACCCCGTCCTGGTTAATATACACGATGAGGTCGAGGCCGAGCTCGTGTCTGATATAGGTATCGCGGAAGGTGATCATCTCCCGGAATTTCCAGGTTGTGTCAATATGCATCAGGGGGAAGGGCGGCTTCCCCGGCGCGAACGCTTTCCGCGCCAGATGCAGCATGACCGCCGAATCCTTGCCGATGGAGTACAGCATGACCGGATGATCGAACTCAGCCGCCACCTCACGAATGATATGTATGCTCTCTGCCTCAAGACACTTGAGATGTGTGAGAGCATAGGAATTCTTTTTATTCGAGGCGGGCCGAGGCCCCTGGGTCTCCACGTCCTCTCCTTCCTCAATCCTGGGCCGGTGTCGAACAGACCGGGCAGTGCGGGTTCTTCTCAACCGTCTGCTCGGTACAGTGAAACGCCGGGAATGTATACGCCAGCAGTTTTGGTGGGCGCCCCGCCTCGGGCTGGAGAATGATTTTCAGGGCTTCGGTGACGAGTTGGGTACCCAAAAAGAATGCGTATGGAGAAAAGAGGAAACGTGTCCTTCCTTGACCGGCAGATGCGGGAAACGTTTCCTCTTTGCCGAGGGGGGAGGAGTCATCCGGGTCTGCGGCCCCCGTGTCCGCAGGAACCCACCCCGCCGCTACACGGCACCCCTCCGAGGAGGGGACTGTTTGCTTTCCCCTCCTCGGAGGGGTGGCCCGATAGGGCCGGGGTGGGTGTTCCGGGAAGAGACAGCGCAGGCAGGGCCGGTCAGCCCTGTCACCCCGACTCACGAATAAGTGGGCGCCTTCTCCGCTGGCCGCTCCCCACACGAACGGCTTGTGCTGAGCGTACCACCCAGCGTGCAATGTATCCGTTGTTGCCAGAATCAGATCATAGTGATGGAGCGATTGTGCGTCCTCATCCAGATGGGTCACAATGGTACAATCGGGATTCAGATGCCTGAGGGTGTGTGCCACCGGCTGCTCATCCGGTCCCAGGGGTCGCTCCGCCAGAACGGAAAAGATCGGAGCGGCTTTGGCCCGCGCCACGCCAATAGTCCCAACGCCGGCAGCGACGAGATAAAAAAGCGCAGCCGCGGCGAGCAGCCCGTCCCCGTCAACATACACTTGACTCCGAAGAAGTTTTTCCTGCCCTTTCCCGCCGACCTGGGGGAGAATGATCTGTCGGCTATAGCGTTCGATCTGAGCGTCTTCGAGCATATCTATTGAGTCTGTAGGGTCTATTGAGTCTATAGGGTCTATTGGGTCAAGACTCAATGGACTCAATGACTCAACGAACCCAATGGACTCAACGGACCCAATGGACTCAACGGACTCAAAGACCCCAATGTCTCCGTCACGCCGCTCCCTCTGCCCGATCGTTGGCCTGACGTTGATTATACTCTTTCCAGCCGATCCACAGATTTGTGCTGAGATATTTATCTCCGAAATCCGGGAAGAGCGTCACCACCGTACCCTGCTCGATCTCACGGGCTACCTGGAGTGCCACCCACATTGCCGCGCCGGATGACTGGCCAACCAATACCCCTTCTTTTCTGCCAAGCCGGTATACCGTTTCATAGGCGTCTTCAGTGGAAACACTGATTTTTCGGTCCAACTGCTCTTCATGGTAGATGCCGGGCACAATGGAACTGTCCATATGCTTCAGCCCCTCAAGGCCGTGAAAGGCATCGTCCGGTTCAACCCCAATAATCTGAATGTCCGAGTTTTTCTCTTTCAAGTAGCGCCCGGTTCCCATCAAGGTTCCGCCGGTGCCCATGCCGGCCACAAAGTGGGTAATCTGCTCTTTGGTCTGCCACCACAGCTCCGGCCCGGTTGTCTGGTAGTGAGCCAGCGAGTTGTGTGGATTAAAGTATTGATCCGGTTTGAAATAGCGCTCGGGACGCTCCTGCAGCCGTTCCCGACACAGTTCCAAGGCTCCATCCGAGCCGTCCATGGGGCTACTGAAAATCATCTTTGCCCCATATGCGGAGATGATTTTTTTCCGCTCTAGACTGACGTTGGCCGGGATACACAGCTCGACCGGGTAGCCCAGCACGGTGCCGATCATAGCCAGCGCAATGCCGGTATTCCCGGAGGTGGAATCGAGAATAATCTTGTCCGGGGTCAGCGCGCCGTTCTCGATCCCTTTTTGGATCATGCACAGCGCAGGACGGTCTTTGACCGATCCGCCGGGATTAAAACCTTCGAGTTTGGCATAGACCCGGACGTCTGGTGGAATGTCCGTACTCAGCCGGGTAATTTCAAGCAGCGGCGTATTCCCAATCAGATGCAGCACGGACGGAACACGCTGGGGGCCGGCTGGCGGTAGCCCCTCAGTTGGAAAAAGAGCAAACGTATCCAGCATCTCTTCTCTATCCAGAGCCTCCGGCAATAGCAGGCACGATAGACACTTCGTCGCCCTCGTTCACCGGCGTATCCAGATTGTTGATAAAACGAATATCCTCACCATTCACAAAGATATTGACAAAGCGACGGACTTCGCCGGCCTCATCGCACAACCGTTCTTTAATCCCAGGATGGTTACTCTCTATATTATCGACCAACGCCCCAACCGTGGCTCCATCGGCCGATACTGCTTCCGCGCCGCCGGTAAAACGACGCAGCGGGGTTGGGATACGTACCTGCGCACTCATGTTCACTCCCTCCTGATTCGGAATCACTCAACTGCTCTTTCTGGCTTCTACTGTGACGTTTTTGCTTCGGTCTGACAATCACCCTCAGCGCAGAGGACAGAGCCTTTCCAACTCATAGGCTTCGGGTCGGATACTCGTAATCGTCCGCTGCGTACCGCACAACGGACAATGCGGGCTCGGGTGTACCCGGACCTCTCGCCAACGTAAGGCCAGAGCGTCATAGGTGAGCAAGCGGTCGATGAGCAGTTCTCCATCCCCGCTCAGATATTTCACGGCCTCGGCAGCCTGAACGCTCCCCAGACTGCCGGCCAGGCTGCCAAGGATGCCGGCCTCCTGGCAGGTGGGGTTCTCATCGGGGTGGGGCGGAACGGGGAACAGGCAACGCAAACACGTCGTTTGCCTCGGTAAGACCGTCAGCGCTTGACCGTGGAACCGAACGATGCCGGCGTGAGAAAGCGGTTTGTTGAGCAGCACGGCACCGTCATTGATCAAAAACTTTGTCGCTACGCCGTCCGTGCCGTCAATAATAAAATCATAGGCGGCAAAGACATCCGCGAGGTTCCCCGCATGCAGCCGCTCGTTATAGGTCACCACTGTTATCGAGGGGTTGAGTTGCTGAATTTTTTCCCTGGCCGAATCGACCTTTGACTTTCCAACATCCGGGGTAAAATGCAAAATTTGCCGCTGCAAATTTGACAGCTCGACCCGGTCCGAATCCACCAGGCCAATCGTTCCCACCCCAGCCAGGGCGAGCGCTAACACCGCCGGAGAGCCCAGGCCGCCGACGCCAACCACCAGGACTTTGCCCTCACGGACACTTTTCGGAATAGGGGCCGCGGCGTGTTTCATGCTGTCTTATTTCCCAAACGCAGTGCGTCTATCCCCATGGGAATATCCAACGGCCTGGAATAAAAAGCCTCTTCCCCAGAGGAAAGAGGCTCGGCTACGCTCACTCTTTGCCTAGGCGACCGGTCTCATTCGTCCTCAAACTCAAAATCTATTTCCTCAATATCGATACCCAGAACGGCCTCCCGTCCTTTTCCGAGCGCGATATCTCCGTTCGTGAGCACGTCGGAAGCGGCGGCCTCCTCATCTATTATTTCAGCGTATTCAACCTCTGACTCACTCAGCTCAACCGGCTCACTCAGCTCGATTGCGACAACTACCTCGTCGTCCTCGACCTCCCCTTCGACTGGGCTCAGGACAGGTTCTGCCCCGGCCACCTCTGCGCTGATTTCAACCTCATCGTCGCTAGTCATGTCCTCGACTGTAGCAATCTCTTCAACGACATCCTCGGCCCCTTCTTCAGCGTCCAACACCCCAGCGGCTTCCAACGCTTCAGCATCTTCTTCAAGCGCAATAGCGTCGTCCTCGATGTCAAGGGTGAGGATGTCATCGTCAGAAAGATCGATATCTTCCTCGTCGGAGAAAGAGGGAACGTGTCCAGCATCTCTGGCTGATGGAAGGACACGTTCCCTCTTTACGTCCTGCTCGGTCAGCTCCAAGGGTTCGATATCGTCTGTCTCAACGTCGAATTCCAGCTCCTCAATGTCGGGAGTCTCCAGGGCGGCCCGCTCTGCTTCCAAGGCCTCCAAGTCTACTTCCCGATAATCGTCACCCACTTCGTAGGAGCGGTCATCGTCAAAGGCTTCATCAAGTGCCCGCTCCTCCTGCTCGGCCTCTTTTTCTGCTGCCAGTCTTTCTGCATCCGCTTCCGTCCGGGCCAGGCGTTCTGCCTCTTCCTGTTTTTTCAGTTCGGAAACGAGCAGCAATAGCGGATCGACTCCGGCAACGAGGCGACCGTCCGAGCCGGTCGCCTCGTCCTCCGGGCTGTCCTCTTCGGCGCTGGGGGCCTCGCTAGCCGCTCTCCGTGCAGACTGGGCTCGGGCCGCCAACTCGGCCAACTCGACGTTACCCTCTTCGTTCAATATCTGTTCGAGCCGACCCAAGGCTTCCACGGTGGCATCCGTTTCGGAGTATTGCTCAATCAGGCTGCGCAGGCGGGCTTTTGTGGCGGTCAGATTGTCACGCTTTTCGTTGAAATTCGCCACCATCAATTCGTGAGCCGCCAGGATGTCACGAGCCGATTTGCTCTTTTCCTCAGCCTCGAGAACGAAAGTACTTTCCGGATATCGGTCTATGACCTCTTGAAAGAATCCGTCCGCCCGACGCGTGACCGCTTGATCGCGGTCCTTGGAGCGAATCTGGCTATAGTTCGTAATGCCGAGAAAATATTTGACAAACGGCATATGCGTGCTGGTCGGATAGGCCCGCTCAAAGTCCTTAAAGGCCGCAACGGCTTCGGCGTAATTTTCTTCCATAAACAGCGCATAGGCCGCTTTGAGCTGGGCTTCCTCAGCGTACGGGTTGAGCGGATATTGATCCAGCAACTCCTGGTACTGATCGGAAGCTCCCAGATAGTCCTCGTCTGTGAAAGAGTCGGTTGCCTGCTGATAATATTCTTTGGCAGAGGGGCGTCTGAGGGTTGCCGAGCAGCCCCATACGCTCACCAGCACGAGGCTCAGGCACAGGATCGAGATTCGTTCGAGCATTGTCCTGCACGCTAGAGGATTTCCGCAAGGGTTTCAATGTACCCGCCGCTGTGTACTGGCAAGAGGATACGGTGCCATCGCGCCACACCGGAACGCGCGGGTACGCAGAGAAGAGGAAACGTGTTCTCCAATCAGACAGAGATGCTGGACACGTTTCCTCTTTTGGCTGCTACCTTTCAAAAGGCTGTAAGCCGTCCAGGTCGGGCTCTCCCTCGACCGGCATCTGGGCGTCGGACTGGGCCTTGGTAAATTCGTACAGGCGCTGCTGAGACCGGACCGGGGTAAGCGGGTCAGGCTCCACCCGCTTGGAGCGTCCGTCGGGCAGGATCGTGCGGGCCTTGACCGTGTCGGCCAGTTGAATGCTGAGTATTTCAAAAAGCTGGGCCTGGATATGGGGATCGAGGATGGGAAAGGCGACCTCGACGCGGCGGTCCAGATTGCGCGGCATCCAGTCGGCGGAGGAGAGGAAATACTCGGCATTGCCATCATTATGAAAATAAAAGATGCGGGCGTGTTCGAGGTAGCGGTCGATAATGGAAATCACCCGAATCCGTTCGGATATGCCCGGCAGTCCGGGTCGCAGACAGCAGATGCCACGGACGATGAGATCAATCTCCACACCCGCCTGGCTGGCGGTGTACAACTCCTCAATCATGGCCGCGTCAACCAGACTGTTGATCTTGGCAATGATTCTGGCCGGCTTGCCCTCCAGGGCGTGTTCTGCTTCGCGCCGAATCCGCTCAATCATCCCCTCCCGCATACTCGTGGGAGCGACCAGGAGATGATGAAACGCCTGCGGACGGGTGTAGCCGGTTAACAGGTTGAACAGGTCGGTAAGATCGTCACCAAAGGACTCGCGGCAGGTAAAGAGACCGAAGTCGCCGTAGATGCCGCTCGTATTCACATTATAGTTGCCGGTTGCGAGATGGCAGTAGCGACGAATGCCGCCATTCTCACGCCGGACCACCAGACACGCCTTGCAGTGCGTCTTATAGCCGACCAGCCCATACACCACATGGGCGCCAACCTCTTCGAGCGCCCGTGCCCAGGTAATATTGGCTTCCTCATCAAAACGGGCTCGGAGTTCGACCAGGACGGCCACTTCCTTACCCGCTTCTGCGGCCCGCGTGAGTGCCTGGGCAATGGGCGAGGTTGGGCTGACCCGGTAGAGGGTCATTTTAATGGCCAGAACATTCGGGTCGGTCGCGGCCTCTTCCACAAAGCGCATCACCACATCGAAAGACTGATAGGGGTGGTGCACCAGGATGTCGCCCTCTCGGATCGCACTCCACATGTCCGGCTTTTTCTCACAGGCCGGGACCGGCAGGGGTGTCCACGGCTGGTCTTTCTGCTGCGGCAGGTCCACGGCTCCATAGAGCTGGAACAGGTCGGTAAAAGCGGTGAAACCCTCACCGGCGTAGAGGTCTTCGGGGCGCAGGTCGAGCTCATCAATAAACATATTCAGGACGGCCTGCGGCAGGTCGGAGTCGTATTGCAGCCGCACCGCGGTCCCCATGCGCCGGTCGCGCACGCTCTCTTCGATACTCGTCAGCAGATCTTCGGTTCGACCGAGCGCCAGGGCCGAGTCCGCGTCCCGCGTCACCCGGACGGCATGACACGACAGGATCTCATAGCCGTGATACGGGCGGGGCAGGTACAGCCGCACCACATCTTCGAGCAGGATAAAGATATGCTTGCCGGCGGGGGCCGGCAGCGCGATGAAGCGCTGGACGACCTGGCTGGGAATATGAACAACGGCCAGCTTGGTCTGGGGCAGACGTGAGGTCCCGGCCGAGCGCAGGGCCGCGACCAGGCACAGGGAACGGTTGCCGAGGTGAGGAAAGGGATGGCCGGGATCAATGGCCAGCGGCGTAACAACCGGCAGCAGGGTCCGCCGAAAGAAGTCTTCCAGAAAATGACTTTGCTCGGTATTCAACTCTTCCGGACGGGCAATATGAATCCCCTCCGACTCCAGCTGCGGCTGAATGGTCTCCAGAAAACCCCGGTGTTGTTCCTCGGCAAGCTCATGGACCCGCTTTGAGATCGCGGTCAGCGTTTGGGCCGGTGTCATGCCATCCGGCCCGGCCTCCAGGTCGCCCTGGGCAATGCGTCGCTTGAGCCGCGCCACACGGACCATAAAAAACTCGTCCATATTGGCGCTGAATATGGCCATGAATTTGACGCGTTCGAGTAGGGGGACACTCTCATCGAAGGCTTCTTCAAGCACGCGTCGGTTGAATTCGAGCCAGGACAACTCACGATTAATAAAAGGTTTGTCTTCCATGAAAATACTGCCGTCTCGGCCAGCGTACGCTCCGACAACGATAGATATAAGCTCAGCGCGCCGAATAGCAACCCCGTAAAGCAATAGCCGCGTCCGGCGCTACACGAACCGATACGAATGCACGGGAGCGAGAGGAGGGGGCGCTGCCAGGGCGTGTGATCCTAGGGAGGGAGATCGACACCACACCTGCCAGCGCCGGGGGGAGGGATAGCGTCTCCTGTCTTATCGGAGAGATTTTACCTAGGAGTGACAGGTCGGTGACAGTCTGGTTATCCATGCAGCATCTGGGTTCAAGATATTGAGAGGGAGCGCTGCCAGGGCGTGTGATCCTAGGGAGGCGGACCAACACGACGCCCAGCAGCGCCGGGGGAAGGATAACCTCTCTTCTCTCTCTGTTGCCTCATTGTATGACACCATTGTGACTCACTGATGAAAAATGTGTGACGCTGTGAGGTCGCACCCGTTCAGGACGCTCTCATCCCATTCCAGGCCATTCATCTTTTGCGATTCGGCAGCTACAGTTCGGACGAGAAGAGGAAACGTGCCCTCCAATGATAGAGAGATGCTGGACACGTTTCCTCTTTGAAGCGATACGATGCATGGACGCGCAGACGACATATCCACCGGTTGCCGCGGCCTCACCTCAGGGACCTTCGCAGCCGCCTTCCCTCGAACATCTCGTCATTCAGGCCGAGTTGGGTCAGGACGAGATTGTACGGACGGGGGTCGCCGCCCTGCATCCGGCCGACACCGCAGAGTTGTTGAATGTGCTGGAAGAGCCCGAGGTGAAATTTAAGGTGTTTGGCTTTCTGGCCGCACCGCAGGCAGCCGAAGTCTTGAGTCTCGTTTCCGCCCACACCCAAGACGACCTTGTTGAACGCTTGTCGGATGATGGGCTGGGAGACCTGATCGAATATCTTGACTCCGATGATGCCACGGACCTGCTGGCCTCCCTCTCGGCCCGACGCGCCAAAGCCGTCCTCGACGAAGTACCACAGGACCTGTCCGATGAAGTCACCCAACTCTTGCGCTATCCCGAGGATACGGCTGGCGGGATCATGCAGGTCGAGTATATGGCCGTGTCCCAAGGCACGCGTATCGACCAAGCCACTGAGATGATTCGCAGCCGGAGCGACGAAATTCCTGATATCCACAGCGTCTTTATCGTCAATCACACCAATCGCCTGGTTGGCGTCCTCCCCCTCCGAAAGTTCATTCTTGCCCGCCCGGCCGATTTCGTCGAAACCGTCATGGACCAGCAGGTCATTTCGGTTCGGGCGGACCTGGACCAGGAACAGGTCGCCCAGATGTTCAAGAAATACGACCTGATCTCTTTGCCTGTGGTCGATAGCGAGGGCTGCTTACTCGGGCGTATTACGGTCGATGACGTGGTGGATGTCATGGAGGAGGAGGCGACGGAAGACATTTATAAGCTCGCCGGCCTCGATGAAGAGGAAGAAGTGCTGGACTCGCCCTGGCAGTCCATCCGTCTGCGTTTGCCCTGGCTGGCGCTCAATTTGGTGACCACCACGCTGAGCGCCCTGGTCATTGCCTTTTTTGAAGGAACGATTCAGCAGATTGCCATTGCCGCGGCCTTTATGACGATTGTCGCGGCCCAGGGTGGGAATGCCGGTGTGCAAACACTGACCGTCATCGTGCGCGGTATTGCGCTGGGGGAAGTCCCGCTGACACAAACCAAGCGAGTGCTAGTCAAGGAACTGACCATCGCGCTGGGCAATGGTCTGGCTCTTGGTGTTGCGGCCGGTATGGTGGCCTACCTGTGGAAGGGCGATACCACCCTGGGGATCGTGCTGGCGCTGGCACTGCTGGCCAACTTGATCATTGCGGCGTTTGTCGGGAGCGTGGTCCCGCTGACTCTCCGTCGCCTGGGGGTTGATCCGGCAGTGGCCTCAAACGTGTTTGTAACAGCCTGCACCGATATTTTTGGCTTTCTGTCTTTTTTGGGCATCTTAACCCTGTTTTTACAATTTATCTGAAGGAGCGACGCCTACGCCTCTTCTGTCGTGTAAGGAAGCCTAGACCTATCAATTTCTCTAATAATAGAAATTTGTATAATTCAGGCGGAGTTATCTTCCCAAGCCGGTTTGTCCATGCTATAAGAATCCTCATACTGTCAAGAACACATGTATACATAGCTGAGTTCTCCCCGACTCAGCGTGTATCGAGGCCCGTAGGTTTCCCCTCCTTTTTCCTACGGGCCTTTTTTGGTTCCGCTATATTCTGCGTCCTTTGTCCTGCCTCGTCCGTCTGTATAAACAGATTGCGTATTATTCGGAGAGCGCATACATAACAGCCAAGGAGGAACGAATGAAAATTGTCAGCTTCAAAACGTGCCCTTTTGTTCAACGTGTTACTGCCCTGCTGGAGGCTAAGCACGTTCCGTACGATGTCGAATATATCGACCTCAGCAAGAAGCCGGCGTGGTTTCTCGAAGCCTCTCCGAACGGCCAGGTGCCGATTCTGATCACAGATGACGACCAGGTCCTGTTCGAGTCCGATGCGATTGCCGAATACCTGGACGAAACGACAGGAGGCCCAATTTCCGCTCACGACCCGGTCAAGAAAGCCCAAGACCGCGCCTGGTCCTATCTGGCGTCAAAGCATTATCTGCCGCAATGCAGTGCGCAACGCAGTACGGACGAACAGACACTGGAGGAAGGCCGAGCAACATTAGGTACGGCTTTCGCCAAAATGGAATCTCGGCTTGGAGAAGATCCGTACTTTAATGGAGACACCCTGGGCATGGTGGATATCGCCTGGCTGCCCTTGCTCCATCGCGCCGCGATTATCGAACGCTATACGGACTTTGACTTTCTCGAAGCATTTCCAAAAGTAAAGCGCTGGCAGGAAGCTATACTGGCAACAGGCATTGCCGAAAAGTCGGTCGCTGGGGATTTTGAGAGCCGATTTACCGCATTTTACCTGGCGGATACGACCTATCTTGGCCAGCTCGCGAAAAAACAATCCGGAACAGCCTGCTGTGGGCCAACGGAATGTCGCGAGGAAGACCTCGCGTGCTGCGCCTAGCGCCAATCACGCTACTGTGTAGCAGCCCGTCCTTCCTGCGCAAGAACGTCACCCCTGTGAAAACAGGGGCAGGAAGCCAGGTCCCCAGCCTCCCGGCCTCTGGAGGCCGGATCAAAGCCTGCCCCGGACATGATCCGGAGTCCGGCACGACGAGCGCGTATTGGCACGGCTACAACGTATCGTGAAACGCTCTCGTAGGATCGCACCCCGCCCGTTCTCTCCTGAGAGTCGAAGGAAGTATGCACAATTCATACAGATGTTTTCGATTTGTAACGTCGGTGTCATATTCTTTGGATTAGGTCACATGGCCCGAGTTTTTCCCTTTTGGACTCCGTTTTCTTTCAGGAGTAGAGTACACCAATGGCAACCAAACCGTCTCCGTTTAAGCCGTCGCAGGGGCTGAGTGCCTTTGAGCGCTACCTGACCGTCTGGGTTCTGTTGTGCATTGCCGCGGGCATCGGTCTGGGGAGTGTCGCACCGGGCATCGCGACCTTTCTCGACGGGCTCTCCTTATATGTTGGTGATGCGCCGGTGGTCTCGATTCCGATTGCGATCTGTTTGTTCTTCATGATGTACCCCATCATGGTCAAAATCGACTTTGCCGAGGTCATTCGAGCGGGGAAAAGCGTCCGTCCGGTTGGACTTACCTTATTTATCAATTGGGCCATCAAACCCTTCACCATGTATGCGATTGCCGTGCTTTTCCTCGGGACCTTCTTTCTCGATCTGATCGGCCCGGATGCCGTTGACCACGTCAAGATGCCGTTCGGCCTCAATCTGCCGGTGGGGTCGTCTTACGGCTCTGGAACCGTCGTAGTGATTGACGGCATCAAGATGTTGGAGGTGCCGCTGTGGCGCAGCTATCTGGCCGGCTGTATCCTGCTCGGCATCGCGCCCTGTACGGCCATGGTCCTGGTCTGGGGCTATCTGGCCAAGGGGAATGACGGCCTGACGCTGGTGATGGTCGCGCTGAACTCTCTGACCATGCTCATCCTGTACGGCGTGCTGGGCGATGTGCTCCTCGGGATCGGTCGTCTGCCCGTCCCCTGGCAGGCCCTGCTGCTGTCCATTGGCGTGTATGTCGCTCTTCCACTGGTAGCAGGCTATTGCTCTCGTCAGTGGATTATACGGACCAAAGGCGAACAATGGTTCCGCGAGCGGTTTCTGCACTTTCTGACGCCGGTCACCATCAGCGCCCTGCTCATCACCCTGGTCCTGCTGTTCTCCCTCAAAGGCGAAATGATTTTGTCCAAGCCGCTGATGATCGTCTGGATTGCGATTCCCCTCTTCATTCAAACGATCCTTGTTTTCGTGCTGGCGTACGGACTGGCGAGAGTTCTCAGACTGTCGTACCAGAATGCGGCCCCAACTGCGCTCATTGGTGCCTCCAACCATTTCGAGGTAGCCATTGCCACAGCAACCATGCTGTTTGGGCTGTCATCCGGAGCCGCCCTGGCAACTGTTGTGGGCGTGCTCATCGAGGTCCCGGTGATGCTGCTGCTGGTGCGCTTCTGCCAGCGCACCAAGGGCTGGTTTGCCTCGACCGCCCCCGCTTCTATCCTCCAATCCGCTCAGGGAGTATCACCCAAGGAAAGACAAACCACCGCGCAGTAGCATTGAAAATCATTGCTTCTTCACAGGCTTGCCATATTCCTGCAAGCTCACATTCCTACCATCCCCCTCTGGTCGTAAGGAGGGAACGCACTGTTGAAAAAGGTTCTGGTAGTAGAGGATGAGCCCAGTATTGCTCATCTGATCGCCTATAATCTCGAGCGGGCGGGCTACTGCGTCGAAGTCGCCGAAGATGGAGAGCAGGCCTGCACTGGGGTTGAATCCTTCGGACCCGACCTGATGACGTTAGACCTCCTGCTGCCGCTGAAAAGCGGCTGGCAGGTTCTCGAATATATCCGTCGGTATCCAGATGCGCGCGTTCGTCAGGTCCCGATTATTGTGGTGAGCGCCCTTGCTTCCCAGCGGCAGC
Organism: uncultured Binatia bacterium (SeqCode); assembly: GCA_965203745.1. Taxonomy (GTDB): domain Bacteria; phylum Desulfobacterota; class Binatia; order Bin18; family Bin18; genus Bin18. The sequence continues at coordinate 1,134,712 of CBDBDK010000004.1, read as the reverse complement.
AACAAGAACTGCAACACCGCGGCGTACACCACTGTTTAAGCAAGCCATTTTCCATTTCCGAACTCTGTCGGCTCGTCCATAAGCGGCTCTCCCCCGCTTTGAACAAGTCGATACCCGCAGGCTGTCGGGCAATCGGCTAACCTCGTCGATACATACCCGACCTGGATTTTCACACACTCATAACGGCCCTGTCACTTTCCTGTAACAGCCCGCCCTTACCCTGTTCACCTCTGGCCCGCACGAGAGGGGGTGATCTGCGGAAACATGCGTCAATCGGGGTACTGGAGAAAAGTCAGAGCAAGCATTCAACACTGGAGGAGGAGACATACTCTATGAGACGATTGGGATTAGCGTTCTGCGTCGGCCTTGTTGCGGCCGGGCTGTTGCTGGCACGACCAGCCCAGGCCAAGAATGTGGCCGCCGAAATCCTGGATATTCTGAAAGCCAATGGGCAGGTCAGCGAGGAGCAGTACCGCGATCTGATGATTAAGGCCCAGGCTGAGGATGAGAAGGCCGAAGCCGCATCGAGCCTGACCCAAAAGGTCGAGGGCTTAGAGAAAAATGTCGGCAAAAAGAACTTTCTGGCTGCTTACTGGAAGAATGGGCTGCGGCTCGACTCGGCCGATGGTAAATTCAAGCTGAAGATTGGTGGTCGGATCCAGAACGACTGGGCCGTCTACAGCACGGACAAAAAGGTCCGGCGACAGTTTGGTCGAATCGGCGAGGGCACGGAGTTCCGGCGGGCGCGCTTCTTCATGGAAGGTAGCGTCTACGGCAATATCAAGTACAAGTTTCAGTACGACTTCGCCAGCTCCGATCCATTCAAGGATGCCTATATTCAGTTGAAGAAGCTCCCGCTGGCCGGGAACTTTACGGTCGGCCATTTCAAGGAGCCGTTCTCGCTCGAAGAACTGAATAGCAGTAAATATCTTACCTTTATGGAGCGCTCGCTGCCCAATGTGTTCTCCAGTGGCCGTAACCTCGGCGTGCGCTTGAACCGGGCCTTTCTGGATAAGCGCGCCACCGCGGCGTTTGGCTTCTTCCGTGAGAGCAATCCGGCCGACACCAGCACGACCTTCGGCAATAGCGGGATCTATAATGCCACGACCCGGTTTACGATTCTGCCCTGGTATCAGGAAAAGGGCCGGCAGCTCTTCCACCTTGGACTGTCATACCGGCACGCCTTCCACGATAAGGGCAACAAGATTCGGTGGCGTCAGCGGCCCGAAGCGCACCTCGGCCCTCGATTCGTAGAAACTCCGAAGTTTCACATCGAAGATGTGGACTACTTCAACCCCGAAGTGGCGCTGGTCTACGGCCCGGCCTCGTTGCAGTTCGAGTGGATGAGCGCTCTGGTTGACCGACCCTCAGGAGACGATATCCAGTACGATGGGTTTTACGTCTTCGGCAGTTTCTTCCTGACCGGCGAGCATCGGGCCTACAAGACCTCGAATGGGGCGTTCGATCGGGTTAAGCCCAAGAACAATTTCGACTGGCAGGGTGGCTACGGGGCCCTGGAACTCGCGGCTCGCTACTCGATGCTGGACCTGAACGACAAGGACATGAACGGTGGCGAGCTGAGTAACTTCACCTTCGGCGTTAACTGGTATCTCAACCCCAATATGCGCTTCATGCTGAACTATGTGCGCGCGATGTTGGATGAAGATGACTGTTATTACAAAGGCGACATGGGTGACCACTGCGGCGATGCTGATATCGTCCAGGCGCGCTTCATGGTCGATTTCTGAAGCAATCCCTACGGAGGAGAGAGTATGAAAATACGGAAAATACCGGCTATCTGTGGAGCTCTGACCCTGAGTGTTTCTCTGGCGAGCGCCCAGACGATTCAGGTCGATGCCGACCTGCCCAGCTATGAAAAGGTCAGCGGTATCTCGGGCAACCTGAACAGCATCGGTTCGGACACGCTGAACAACCTGATGACCCTCTGGGCCGAAGGGTTTAAGAAAGTCTATCCCAACGTGAACGTCCAGGTCGAAGGCAAGGGTTCAAGCACGGCCCCACCAGCGTTGATTGAAGCCACGGCCCAACTCGGTCCCATGTCCCGTGCCATGAAGAGCAAAGAGACGGACGAGTTTGAGAAGAAATTCGGGTACAAACCGACCCCGATTCGGACCTCGCTCGACTCACTGGCCGTCTTTGTCAACAAGGACAATCCGGTCCAGGGCCTCAACATCCAGCAGGTCGATGCCCTGTTCTCGAAAAACCGCAAATGCGGCGCGATTCTGGACACTGCGACCTGGGGAGACCTGGGTCTGACGGGCAACTGGGCCTCGGCCCCGATCAGCCTGTACGGCCGGAATTCCGCCTCGGGCACCTACGGCTTCTTCAAGAAGGTTGCGCTGTGCAAGGGAGACTACAAGGATACGGTGAAAGAGCAGCCGGGTTCGGCTTCCGTGGTCCAGGGCGTGAGCGAAGACCGCAACGGCGCGGGCTATAGTGGTATCGGCTACACGACCTCGAGCGTGCGCCCCATCCCCCTGGTCAAAGAGGGCAGCGATTATGTCGAGCCCACCTATGAGAACGTGGCCAGCGGGAAGTACCCCCTGTCCCGTTTCCTGTATGTCTATGTGAACAAGGAGCCGAACAAGGCGCTCGATCCCCTGACCAAGGAATTTCTCAAGTTTGTCCTGAGCAAAGAAGGCCAAGAGATTGTGGTCAAGGACGGCTACTATCCAATGTCTGCCAAGCTGGTGAATAAAGACCGGGCGGCCTTGGAATAAACGCCCCTCTTACGCACACTTTCGAAAGAGGAAATGTGTCCTCCAATAGTATTATAGTGTTGGCCACGTTTCCTCTTTATACCAGGATGAAGTCGCAGAAGGGCGGGAGGTCCCCCGCCCTTCCTCTTTCTCTACCGCTTGCCCTGTTCGCAGAATAGCATAAGGTAGGTTTACCATGCCGGAGACGCAGGAACGTCCATCCCAACCGTCATCGCTGCCGGCCGCAAACAGAGCGCAGCCGGTCGGCGTCCGTCTCTCGGCGACTGAAGATAAAAGCCGACTCCAGCGAAAAAAGCTGGTCGATAAGGTCGCGACTATTCTGATCACCTTTGGTGGCTTTGCCGTTATTCTGAGCATCGCCGCGATTCTTTTTGTGATCGTGGCCGAAACCGTACCCCTCTGGAAGGCGCCCACTGCGGAGCTTGAGACCCCGCCAATCCCGCTGACCGACCTGGTTGGTAGTGAGCCCCATGCGGATGTCCTGGCGCTGGGCATCGATGAATATCGAGAAATCGCCTACGCCATTACCCAGGCGGGAACGGTTGATTTTCTGTCCCTCACGGACAATCAACTCCTCCAGCGCTATGAGGTCCAAGCCCTGCAGGGGCGGCAGATCACCGCGGTCCACTATCGCAACCTGACGCATACCGCGGCGCTCGGAACCGCCGACGGTGTTGTCATTCCCCTGACGATTTCCTTTCCGGTCTCGTTTGAGGGGAAGACCCGTATCAGCACGCCCAAGGTCACGGAAGATGAGGCAATCGTCCTCGACCCACAAGGCCGGGCTATTCGGGTGCTGGCCTACCAGAGCACCAGTGAAGACGAGGAGAAGATGACCCTGGCCGCCCTGCTCGGCCCACGCACCCTCCTCTTCCTGTCTCGAACAGTCGAAGAATCATTCCTGGGCGAGTCTCAGGTATCGGAACACCGCGCAGAGCTCTCAGCCGCGCTGGATGCGAACGCAACAGGGTTGACGTTAGATGCGGAACAGCGAAACCTGTTTGCCGCGTTGGAGACCGGTGACGTGATCCATTGGGATATTCGCGACGCCGCCGCGCCCCAGGTCAAGCTGCGCTTGCGGAGTCAAGAGCGGGCTCCCGTCCGGGCAATGGCCTGGTTGATTGGCGACCGCTCTCTCGTCATGGGCGATGACGCCGGGGGAGTGAGCGTCTGGTTTCAGGTGCGCGACCAGGATAATCCGGCCGAACTTCCCTTTCGTGAAATTCATGTGATGCAGTCTCACGAGGCCCCCATCACGACCATCTCTCCCTCTCCACGGAATAAAGGCTTTGTGACCGGTGATACCAGCGGTACGGTCCGCATCCAGTACTCCACCACCGAGACCACCATGTTGAGCCGCGACACCGCCGGCAGCCCGATTACACAGCTCGCCTATGCCCCACGGACAAATGGTATCATCGCCCTCAATCAAGAAGGCCAGCTGTACAACTGGGCGGTTGATAATCCCCATCCGGAGATCACCCTCTCGGCCCTGTTCGGAAAGGTCTGGTACGAGGGCTATGACACTCCGGACTATACCTGGCAGTCCAGCAGTGGAACGGACGATTTTGAGCCGAAATTCAGCCTTTCCCCACTGGCTTATGGGACCTTAAAAGGAACATTTTACGCCCTGCTGTTAGCCATTCCCCTCAGTCTGTGCGGTGCGCTGTACACCTCGCAGTTCATGCACCCGCGGCTGCGCAATCTCGTCAAGCCCTCGGTTGAGGTGATGGCCGCCTTGCCCAGCGTCGTGCTCGGCTTTTTTGCCGGTCTGTGGCTGGCACCCCTGGTGGCCGACATGGTGCCGGCTCTATTGTTGATATTCATCGTGCTGCCCCTGGTGACCCTGGGCGCGTCATGTGTCTGGCGGTTGCTGCCCCTAAGCTTTCGCAGCAGTCTGAAACCGGGTGTGGAACTCCTGTTCCTAGTCCCGCTAATCATGCTCGCCATCTACGTCTGTGTCGTGCTGAACAACCCGCTTGAGGACGCCTTTTTCGCCGGTGATTTTCCGCAATGGCTGTACGACACCTCCGGGGTTCGGTATGACCCCCGCAACTCGCTGATTGTGGGTTTTGCCATGGGTTTTGCCGTCATCCCCATCATCTACACCATCTGTGAAGATGCCTTTTCCAACGTTCCCCAGCACCTGATTTCCGGGTCGTTAGCGCTGGGAGCGACGCGCTGGCAAACGGCCCTGCGGGTCGTGCTGCCAACGGCCAGCCCCGGTGTATTCTCGGCCATTATGATCGGCTTTGGACGGGCGGTCGGGGAAACCATGATTGTCCTCATGGCTACCGGCAATACGCCCGTCATGGACTTTGATCCCTTTACCGGCTTCCGCGCCCTATCGGCGAATATTGCCGTGGAAATTCCGGAAGCGCCCCACGGCGGGACGCTCTACCGGATCCTCTTCCTGGCTGCCCTGCTCCTCTTTATTTTAACGTTTCTGGTCAATACCGCGGCGGAAGTTGTCCGCCAGCGCTTACGAGATCGCTATGGCCGCATCTAATGCTTCGGCGCCCGCAGCGCCGCATCAATACCCATCCCCCCCGTCGGGGGGGAAGAGGGGGGGCATGTTCAAAGGTTTTCTCCGTAGCGGCGACCCGTTCATCTGGCTGACGGGGGGCACCCTGGCCTTCAGTCTGCTCATGATCGCTGCCTTAATCTGGATCGTTGGGGCCAATGCGCTCGGGTTCTTCTGGCCCGACCAACTCAGGGCTGTTGACCTCCAGGACGGGCAAAAGCTCCTGGGGTCGGTCCGTGCCCAGGAGGCTATTCCACAGTCGGCCGACGACGGCCAGCAACAGTACCGGACGCAGTTCCAGGTCGCCAACCGTGACCTGTATGGCTCCGATTTTCGCTGGGTGGACGACAGCCTGATGACCGGCCATGCGTTTCCGCAGCAGGCGATCTATTTGGAACGGTATGAATGGGGCCCGTTTTTTGGCTTTCTCACCACGGTGCGACAGGACGGCGAAATCGTAGCCGAGGGTTTTGACCAGGCCTGGCCAAAATTCCTCGAACTCCACGCCAGGACCCAAGACACGCTGGACGATATCCACACCATCGAAAAGAAAGACATTGGGGCTATTAACTACGAGCTCGAACAACTGCGCATTGAGGTCAAGCGAACGCAGCGTCAAGAGACCGACCCGACCCGGGCCGCCGCAAAAATTGGCGCCCTGGAGGAGGACATCGCCGCCTGGCAACGGGCCTATGAGGAAAAGGCCCAGGAACTCGCCGCGTTATACCAGGAAAACTCGCGTTATCACATGACTGTGCAGGATATTAACGGCAAAAAAAAAGAGCTGGCCATCGCCGGTGTGGTGCGCGGCTTTCTGCCCAATAATATGAACTGGTTTGAACGCTTCGGCCTGTACGTCGCGCGCTTTTGGGAATTCTTTTGGGAAGACCCGCGCGAGGCCAATACCGAGGGTGGCGTGTTCCCCGCCATTTTCGGGACGGTCATGATGGTCATCATCATGAGCATTGTGGTGGTCCCTTTTGGCGTGGTCGCCGCCCTGTATCTGCGCGAGTATGCCAAGCAAGGGCCTCTGGTTCGCGCCGTTCGGATTGCGGTCAACAACCTGGCCGGTGTGCCCTCGATTGTGTTTGGCGTCTTTGGCCTCGGGTTTTTTGTGTATGCGATCGGCGGGACGCTGGACCAGCTCTTCTACCAGGATTCCCTGCCCACCCCGACCTATGGCACCGGTGGGATTCTGTGGGCCTCGTTGACCTTGGCCTTGCTGACCGTCCCGGTGGTTATTGTCGCAACCGAAGAATCCTTGTCCGCCATCCCAACAGAGTGGCGGGAGGGCTCATTGGCGCTGGGCGCGACCAAATGGGAGACCCTGCAAAAAATCGTGATTCCCGGCGCGCTGCCGGGCATCCTGACCGGGACTATTCTGGCGATGGCCCGCGGCGCCGGGGAAGTCGCTCCGCTGATGATCACCGGCGTGGTCAAACTGGCCCCGACCCTACCCGTTGATGGCCACTGGCCCTTCTTTCACCTGGAACGAAAATTTATGCATCTGGGCTTTCATATTTACGATGTTGGTTTTCAGTCGCCGAATGTCGAGGCGGCCAAGCCCATGGTCTTTATGACGACCCTGCTGCTGATTGTGATCGTCATTGCCTTGAACCTGGCTGCGATTGCGATTCGGAATCGCTTACGCAGCCGCTTACGCTTTGGCACCTTCTAAGGGGAATGTGAGTATGGAAAGCCAGGAAAAATCTCCACTCGGGCACGCCGTGACCCTGCCGCCGCGCCCGGACTCGGGTAACGGTCATGACCCTACGGCACTCGGCATGCGTGACTCCGTAGAGATTGAAATTCGGGACGTGTGTCTCAGCTACGACGGCACGACCCAGACCCTCAAGCATATCGATATGGATATTGCAAAAGGCCAGGTAACGGCCTTCATTGGTCCGTCGGGCTGTGGCAAGTCCACCCTGTTGCGCTGCCTGAACCGCTTGAACGACCTGATCGACGGCTGTACGACCAGCGGCAGTATTGTCGTGGGCGGCATCCAAATTCTTGATCAAACACTTGACGTCACCGAGCTGCGCAAACGGGTCGGCATGGTGTTCCAGAAGCCGAATCCTTTTCCCAAAACTATCTATGAAAACGTGGCCTACGGACCACGCGTACTCGGTATCCACAACAAGGCGCAGCTCGACGATATTGTTGAGAAGAGCCTGCGTGCCGCCGCCCTCTGGGAAGAAGCCAAGGACCGGCTGCATGACAATGCGCTGGGTTTATCCGGTGGGCAGCACCAACGCCTGTGTATTGCCCGGACCATTGCGGTTGAGCCCGAAGTCGTTCTGATGGATGAGCCCTGCTCCGCCCTGGACCCGATTGCTACGACAAAAATCGAGGAACTCATTCATGAGCTGAAAAAGCAGTATACGATTGTCATCGTCACCCACAACATGCAGCAGGCCGCGCGGGTCTCGGATTTCACCGCTTTTATGTATCTGGGTGAGTTGATAGAGTTCGGGGGAACCGAAAAATTATTTACCACTCCGGAAAAACAGGCAACCGAAGACTATATTACCGGCCGATTCGGCTAGAAGCGGAGGCCTTATGCCACTTCATACGGATAGCCAGTACGAAGAAGAACTTCAGCAGCTTCGGGCCAAGGTGTTGGAAATGGGTGGGTTGGTTGAAAAGCAGATTGGGGACGCCTTCACCTCGTTCGTCGAGCGCGACTCGCAGACCGCCCATGAGATCATAGAGCGTGACCATATGGTCAACTATCTCGATGTCGCCATTGATGAAGCCTGCATCCGTCTGCTCGCCCTGCATCAGCCGGCCGCTCGGGATTTGCGCTTTATTACCACCAGTCTGCGGATTTCAACCGATCTTGAGCGCATTGGTGATATTGCCGAGAATATCTGTGAGCGGGCGATCGAGCTCAATCAGGAAGCGCCCCTCGCCCCGCGGCCGGAATTACCCGAAATGGCCGAGGGCGCCCGGTCCATGCTGCGCGACAGCCTCGACGCGTTTTTGCAGTCCTCCTCTGATGTCACCGCTGCTCCCGATACGCGCATCTCCCTCGGAGATAAACTCAGCGATTTTGTGTCCGAGGCGCCCGACCTCGCCCTGAGCGTGTGTCAGCGCGATGACCGGATCGATGATTTAACCGCTCAGATCTTCAACACCATGCTTTCTCAGATGCGGCAGGAACCCGAATACGCCAGCCGCGCCATGCGGATATTGTTTATCGCCAAATACCTGGAGCGGGTGGCTGACCACGCCACCAATATCGCCGAGATGGTGATCTACCTGGCCAAGGGCAAGAGCATACGTCACCTCTCGCCCTTACCCGAGTCAGTCTAAAACAGAGGAGGTTATGGCGGGACCACAGCAGACAGCGGAGGCGGCGGGAAGAGGAAACGTGTCCTCCAATAGACATACAGATGCTGGGCACGCTTCCTCTTTGCCCAAGCGCAAAGTGCTGATCATTGAAGATGAGAAAGACATCCGCGACTTGGTTCGTTATCATCTGGAAACCGAAGGTTTTACCGTCCTCGAAGCGAGTGACGGCGAAGTGAGCCTGCATCTTGCCGCTACCGAACGGCCGGCGCTTATTATTCTCGACCTCATGCTGCCCGGCCTGTCCGGCCTTGAGGTGTGTCGAACGTTGCACGCCCAGGACAAGCTGGCCACCGTCCCGATTCTGATGCTGACGGCGCGCGCCTCCGAGGTCGATAAAGTCCTGGGCCTCGAAATGGGGGCGGACGACTATATGACCAAGCCCTTCAGTCCGCGCGAACTCGTGGCTCGGGTCAAGGCGGTCTTGCGGCGGACCTACGGGTCGCCGGCAGACCAGCCGCACCAGACGTATGTCCGTGGCCGGCTACAGATCGATTACGATACCTACGAAGTGCAGCTCGATGGCAATCCGCTCGAACTGGGGCTGCGCGAGTTTGAACTGCTTAAATTTTTCGTTCAGTCCCCCAACCGCGTTTTCAGCCGGACCCAAATCCTTGATCTGGTGTGGGGGCATAACGTCTATATTGAGCCCCGCACGGTCGACGTCCATATCCGCCGCCTGCGAAAGCGCATCGAACAAGATGACGCCAACCCCAGCCTGCTCCTGACCGTGCGTGGGGTTGGGTATAAATTTAATCCGGAGGCGCTCGAGACCTGATCGCGCAGCTACCGGACGCAACGCAGCCCGTTCGTGTGAGAGACAATATTACCTTTGCCGTTCTGTTTCCGGTCGGTCTCGCTCTGCTGGCCCTACTCCTGCTCCATCTCCTTTTGCTCTTTCCCGCGGACACAAGGCCGCAGTGGGTCTGGTATGGAGCCCTTGTCTGTGGTCTTGGCGCGCTGGGCACTGCACTGCGTCAGCGGGCACAGTTCCGGCGGCGTTTGAGCGCGCTCAGTGCCTTTCTGGCGGAAAGAGTAACCGTGTCCTCCAACAGTCCGACGAATGCTGGACACAGTGACTCTTTTGTCCCGAACCGCGTCCCGCCACCCGCTTTTCCGGTCCGAAAAAACGACCTGTTGGGCACCATCGAGTACCAGCTCTCCCGACTCTTCACCGCACAGAGCCAACACCTTCAGCAGCTCCAAGACGAGAAGAAAGAACTCGAAGCCCTGCTCCACAGCATGGCGGAAGGCATCGTTGTGATTGATCCGCATGGCAACATCGTGCGCTGTAATCCGGCCGCTCTACATCTGTTTGGTCTGGACCCAACGGAAGACTGGCGGGGCCGGCCCTTTCAGGAATTTTCCCGCCATCCCGTTCTGCACCAGCTTTTGTCCGCAGAATCGGCGGAGGGCGTTACCCAGGAAATCGAAGTTGAGAGCCAGGAGCCACGACAGCTCGCCGTGAACGTCTTGCGCCTGCCCCAGAGCGGAGGATACGGGACGCCTCAGGAAAGCCCACCAGCGACCAGCGGACACGTGTTAAGCTGTCACGACCTGACCCCGATCAAACAGCTCGAATCCATCCGGGCCGACTTTGTGGCCAACGTGTCGCACGAACTCCGGACTCCGCTCACCGCGATCAAGGGCTATGCGGAAACCCTGCTCACAGGAGCTCTCCACGACCCCGAGTACGCGACCCGCTTCCTTACGATTATTGACCGGCACTCGGAACGCCTCAGCCGTCTCATCGACGACCTGCTGACTTTATCCAACCTGGAATTGGGGCAGACCGAGCTCCATCGGAAGGAACTGCATATTCCCGAACTCGTCCAGGAAGCGTTTGATATGCTACAGGAGAAAGCCCAGCGGGGGCAGGTCACCCTCTCTCAGCATATTCCGCCCGTCCTCCCAACCGTGAGAGGAGATCGGGACCGCCTGCACCAAGTCCTGATCAACCTGATTGACAACGCGGTCAAATATACGCCCGCTCAGGGTCAGGTCACGGTCAGCGCGGCACTGCACCCCGCTGCTGAGTCTGTTGAGTTCGTTGAGTCTATTGAGCCAAAGGACCCTGAGGACCCAACCGCCCCAAAAGACCCAAAACCTGTCCCCGATGTTACAGGCAACGGCAGCCAGGACTGGCTGGAGATTGCCATAGCTGATACCGGCTGTGGCATCCCGGAAGCCGATATCCCGCGTCTGACCCAGCGTTTTTACCGGGTGGATAAAGCCCGTTCCCGCGAGCTGGGGGGAACGGGCCTGGGACTGGCCATTGTCAAACATATTGTGATGGCCCATAACGGCGCACTCCGGATCGAGAGCCGGGTCAACCACGGAACCACCGTCCGGGTCGCTCTGCCGTTGACGCTCCCTGCGTCGGAGCACACCGCCCAGACTTCTTAGGGCTGCTGCCAGTTTTGGTGCACCCAGGAGAGCGCGGCCTGTCGGGTGCGCACCCGGCCTTCGAGCTGGGCTTCCTCCAGCGCTCTCAGGATGCTGGAGAACTGCGGACCGGGCTGAAATCCGAGCTGGATCAGGTCCCGTCCGTCCAACAGCCGGGGCGGGCGCAACTCCTCGGGGCCGAGCGCGAGCAGTTTTTGACGGCAGAAGGTATACGCCTCAAGATTGCCGTGTGACGCCAGGGCGTCCAGGCGGGCGAGCTCCAGGAGCTCTTCAATACCGTCGAGGCGGAGAAAGCGTTTGAGCGTTGCCGCTCGCATGCGGGGCGCGTCGAGCAGACGCAGGTGGTTTTTGACCAGGAAGGCCACCCGCTCCCAGGTCGCACGCGAGCGTTTCAGACGCTGACAGATATCGACCGCCATCTCCGCACCGGACTCGCAGTGACCGTGAAAGGTGATGCGCTCTCCGGCTCGCTGCTGGCAGCGTGGTTTTGCGATATCGTGGAGCAGCGCGCCCAGGGCCAGGCTCTCGCCCGGCTGCTCAAGCGTGTCGAGCTGGTGCAGCACTAACAGCGTGTGAACCAACACATCGCCCTCGGGATGAAAATCGGGCGACTGCGCCACCCCGCGTAGCGCCAGCACCTCGGGCAGCGCGGCCGCCAGTAGACCCGACTCCACCAACAGCTTCATTCCCGAGTGTGCGCCGCCCTCGGTCAGGAGTTTCACTATCTCGTCGCCGATCCGCTCCCAGGCCATGTCGGTCAGCGTCGGAGCGAGTTGGCCCACGGCCCGCCAGGTCTCGGGCTCGATAGTAAAGCCCAACCGGGCGGCAAAGCGGACGGCCCGCAGCAGGCGTATACGATCCTCGTGAAAGCGTGCCGTCGGCTCTCCAATGGCCCGAATGATCCGGTTGTTCAGGTCCGCCTGCCCGCCAACATAATCGATGACCGTATCCGTCAGCGGGTCAAAAAACATGCCGTTAATTGTGAAATCACGTCTCAGCGCGTCCTCTCGGGCCGTACTGAAGCGGACCGCCTCGGGGTGACGGCCATCACGATAGGCCCCATCCGCCCGAAACGTCGCCGCCTCATAGGGTATGCCCTCCAGGACAACCAGGACCACCCCGAACTGCGCCCCGACCGGAATCGTCTGCGGAAATATCTTCCGAATCTCGGTGGTCCGGGCATCCGTGGCAATATCGAAGTCTTTGGCCTGAATGCCCAGCAGGTGATCCCGCACACAGCCCCCGGCAAAATAGGCCGTATAGCCATGCCGATGCAGCGTCCGCACAATCGTCCTGGCCTGTTCTTCCTGCTGGCTCATACGCGCATGGTGACACGCCGCGCCCAGGAGAGCAACGCTCTGGACCTGTGCGCTTGCGACGCCTAGGCCGCCTCGATAGAGTTGGTCCATTGTGGGAGTTGCACTCTACGCGCACGACATCTCTACCGCCACCGGTGGAACGCTCAGGTGGGGGCGTCCGGACACGCTCTTTACCTCGGTCGGCATCGATTCGCGTCACATCGCTCCCCAGGCGCTGTTCGTCCCGCTCGCCGGGGAGCGGGTCAATGGGCATAGCTATATCCCGGCCGCGGTAGAGGGCGGAGCGGCCGGCTTTCTTTTTTCGCCGTCTTTCCCAGGCATACAGCCAAACGGGGCTACCGGAATCGAAGTTACCGACCCACTGCAAGCGCTCCAAGACCTCGCCACCTGGCACCGCCAGCGGCTGTCCGCGCGGGTGATTGGTATTGCCGGCAGCAACGGCAAAACAACGACCAAAGAACTGATGGCCCAGGTCTTTACCGCCCAACGACCCACCCGTGCGACCCAGGGGAATCTGAATAATCACATCGGCCTGCCGCTGACCCTGCTGCGTGCCGCGCCGGAAGACGCCTTCCTGGTCCTGGAAATGGGGACGAGCGGCCCCGGAGAGCTCACCTTGCTGGGTCGCTTTGCACGGCCTCACATTGGTGTCATTACCTCCATCAGCGAAGAACACACCGAGACGCTCGGTGACCTGGCCGGGGTACTGGCCGCCGAAACCGAACTCCTGGCGGCCCTGCCGCCCGACGGGGTGGCCATTATCAATGGCGACGACCCCGGGCTGCTGGCCGCCGTCCGGCAGCAGGCCCGGTGTCGAATTGTCACCTTTGGTGAACAACCCACAAACCAGGTGCGGGCCTCGCAGATTCAGGTATCGCGGACGGGGACGCGTTTTGAGCTGCACGTCCAGGGACAGCGCCGACAGGTACAACTGCCGCTCATTGGTGCCCATTGCGTTCCCGCGGCCCTCGCGACCATAGCCGCAGTTTTGGAGAACGGTTTGGACCTTGATGCGGCCTGCACAACGCTACGGACCGCTCAGGGTGCACCCCGCCGTCTCACCCCGTTCAGCGTGCCAGCCTATCACCTCACCGTGCTGGACGACTGCTATAATGCGAATCCGGCCTCCATGCAGCACGCGCTCCAGACCGCCAACGCGATTCGGCATGCCGGTGAGCGCTTGATCCTCGTCCTGGGCGATATGCTCGAGCTGGGGGCAGTCAGCGAGCCGCGGCACAAAGAGATCGGGGCCTATGTCACCGGGCTCACACCCGCGCTGGACGCCCTGGTGACGGTTGGCCAGTACGCTCCGCAGCTTGCCGAAGCCGCGGAGCGGGCCGGGCTCCCGGCCCACGTCTTTCCCGACGCAACAGCAGCCGCCCCGTGCGTCCGCGCTCTGGTACGGCAGGCTGACGGGCCGCAACTCATGCTGGTCAAAGGCTCCCGCGGTGTACATCTGGAGCATATATTGGAATCGTTTGTTGATCGGAATGAAAAGGAGAAAGCATGACCCCTCAGATCGGTATTATTATGGGTAGTGACTCAGACCTCGATACCATGAAGGAAGCGGCCAAAGTCTGTGAGGAGTTTGACGTCGGATATGAAATCCGCGTCCTGTCCGCCCACCGGACACCGCACGATGCCACCGACTATGCGAGTCAGGCGGTTGAGCGGGGCCTCAAGGTCATTATTGCCGGGGCCGGGGGAGCGGCCCATCTGGCCGGGGTCGTTGCCGGCCATACCCCCCTGCCGGTTATTGGGGTGCCGATCAAGAGCGCGGCCTTAAGCGGCCAGGACTCTCTGCTGTCTATTGTTCAGATGCCGGCCGGTGTGCCGGTTGCGACCGTCGCTATTGATGGCGCCCGCAACGCCGGCCTGCTGGCCATGCAAATCCTGGCAACCAGCAACGCCGGTCTGCTAGAGCGGTTTCAGGCCTTCAAAGCCGAACTGGTTGAAAAGACGCGAGACAAAGACCGGCGCTTACAGGAACGCCTCAAGGCCGGTGGGCTGTAAGGCTCTTGAACGGAGGGTATGCGTATGATCTCCGTCCACGAGGCCCTGACTCAGATTCTGGAGACCGTCTCTCCGCTGGCCGGTGAGCAGATCGGTCTGTTTGAAGCAACCGGGCGCGTCCTGGCTGAGGCGGTCGAGTCTGTCCGTGAAGTCCCGCCGTTTACCAACTCAGCCATGGATGGCTATGCGGTTCGACACGACGACATTCAGTCCGCCCAGGCCGATCAGCCCGTTGCGCTGTCCGTCTTGGAAGTCATTCAAGCCGGCGCCGTGCCAACCAAAACGGTCGAACCCAAGACGGCGAGTAAAATCATGACCGGTGCTGTCCTGCCGCCAGGCGCCGATACCGTCATCAAGGTCGAAGACACCCAGGAACAACCCGGCCAGGTGCTCATTTGCAAGGCCGGACCCACAGGCAATAATGTGCGTGCGAGCGGTGAGGACATCCAACCCGGCCAGACGATTCTCAAGCCGGGGCGGGTCCTTCGTCCGGCGGATATCGGGCTGCTGGCCTCGGTCGGACGCAGCTTTGTGCTCGTTCATCAGCATCCCAGGGTCGCCATCTTGAGTACGGGCAATGAGCTGGCTGAAGTCGATATACCGCTCCGACCGGGTCAGATTGTGAACTCCAACGCCTACACGCTGGCCGCGGCCGTGCGTGAGGCCGGCGGTCAACCCGTTCCTCTGGCCATTGCCCGTGATAGCCTGGAAGAGACGCGCGCCGCGCTCGAAGAGGCCGTGCGCCATGACGTCGTGCTGTCGACCGGCGGGGTGTCGGTTGGGGATTTTGATTTTGTCAAAGCGGCCATGGACGACATCGGCATTGAGCGCCTGTTCTGGCGGGTCGCCCAAAAGCCGGGCAAGCCGCTGACGTTCGGCCTGCTCCGCGGACGCCCGTACTTCGGGCTGCCGGGCAATCCGGTCTCCGCGCTGGTGTGTTTCTATCTCTACACCTGGGCCGCGCTGCGCCGCATGGCCGGCTATCGCAAGCTCTTCTTTCCGACCGTTCAGGTCACTCTTGGCGAAGATATTCCCAAGGCCCGGGGTCTGACGGAATTCGTCCGCTGTCAGTTGACCTGGAACGGGTCCGGCTATGTGGCCCATTCAACCGGCACCCAGAGCTCCGGCGTCCTGAGTTCGCTCTCTCTCGGCGAGAGCCTGGTGATCGGCCCGCCCGAGATCAATATGCTCAAGCAGGGCACCATCGCGACCGCTATTGTCCTTGATCGGGAAGCGTTCATGCCCGCCGAGCTGCCCTTTTAGGCGACTCGGGTACGCCCCCACCCGTTGACTTTCCCCAGGGCTTCTGATTTGCAAAAAACTTCTTTTTGCGAGGAGGCTTCTGTGGAAAACGGCAAAATCTGGATGGACGGTGAACTCGTTCCCTGGGACGAGGCAAAAGTCCATGTCCTCACCCATACACTCCACTACGGTGTGGGCGTATTCGAAGGTATTCGCTGCTATGCGGGTGAAGACGGTCGGTCCGGCGTTTTCCGCTTACCCGAACATATCGAGCGGCTGTTCGACTCGGCCCACATCCTCGGGCTCACCATCCCCTTTTCCCCAGATGATATTATTCAGGCCTGCCTGGAAACGGTTCGGGCCAATGCCCTCAAGGAATGCTATATCCGTCCGCTGGTCTTTGTGGGCGAGGGGGACCGGGGCCTGCACGCCAGGACCAACCCGATTCGCGTTTCCATTGCGGCCTGGGCCTGGGGGGCCTATCTGGGCGAGGAAGGGCTGCTCAAGGGCATTCGGGTCAAGACGTCGTCGTTTCAACGCTTTCATGTCAACACCCTGATGACCAAGGCCAAGGCCGTCGGCACCTACCTGAATTCCATTCTTGCCGGCCAGGAGGTCTGGGCTCTGGGCTATGACGAGGCCCTGCTGCTCGATACCGACGGCTACGTAGCCGAAGGGCCGGGAGAAAATATCTTTGTCGTCCGGCGGGGCAGGATCAAAACGCCGCCGCTCTCGTCTTCGCTCCTGCCCGGCATTACCCGCGATACCGCCATCACCCTGCTGCGAGATATGGATGTCCCGCTTGAGGAGGATCGGATCACCCGGGACGAGGTCTACCTGGCCGATGAGGTCTTTTTTACCGGTACGGCCGCGGAGGTGACGCCGATTCGCGAGCTCGATGACCGTGTGATCCGTGGGGGAACGCCCGGAGCGATCACAAGAGAGCTCAAGTCTCGCTTCGATACCGTCATTAAAGGCACCAATCCAAAGTATAAGGATTGGCTGACCTATGTGTAGAATTAGGAACTAGGGATTGGGGACTGGGGATTAGGGCCAACCCCTAACCCCGAATCCCCAATCCCCAATCCCCTCCCCATTCATGTCCTCCGTTCGAAATCTGTGGTTTGATAGCCGCCATTTGCTCGGTGATGAACGAGGCCACGCCCTGTTGGCCGAACTCGACGCCCTGCCAGCCCCGGCACGGGAGACCCTGCTGGCGGCTGGTGATCGGCTGGCGGATAGCTCCCTCACCCTGGCCCAAGTGTTCTGCCGCAACGCACCGGCCGCCTGGCACACGTTTGGGGAGGAGCGGTTTGCGCGCTGGGTGCGGGTTGGCGAACGATTTGTTCGGGATGAGCCGACCTCGCGTGAAGGGGCCGCGGCGTATTTTTCCATCCCCCCCGATACGCTTGCCCGGCTCGGCTGGGAGCAGGTCGAGGCGTGGGCCGTCATCGGTCGTGAAGTGCTTCAGGTTTCGCGCCGCTTGGGTGCGCAATTCTTGCAGACCTCGGCTCCGTTGCTGCCGAGCCTGCCGGCTCCGTTCACAGACCGTTTACACGCCTGGGCAAAGCATGGGAGTGCGCTACTCGGGCAAAAAGGCTGGAAAGGCGAGTTTCTGGCGCTCTCCTATTTTTCCGCAGCCCCGACCGCCCTGCCCGTTCTGAGTCCGGAAGAGATGCGGGAGTGGGCCGTATTAGGCGTGCTCGTTCAGGATACCGGCCCAAAGAGTAAACGTGTTCAGCATCTCATGGGCGGTGGAGAACACGTTTATTCTTCGTGGACATTCTACACGACGCTGCCCGAGGGCTTTGCCGAGCTGGCCGAAAAGCTTCGCCTCCAGTTATTAGTGGACTGCCAGGCCGCGGCCAACCATTCGCCGAGCACGGCAGCAGCCGTCTTTGTTCAGCTCCCGGCCGTACTGGCCGGGTTGCCGCCCTCCCTTCGGACGTTTCTCCTGACCATCCTGTCCCCGGTGATTCGGTCCGACCCCGAGGCCCTGCTCTCGCTCTTTCCGCTCATGGCCCCCTGCCTCAACGCGATTGAGAGCGATCAGCGGCCCGCCCTGCGTGAGGCATTAGTTGCCCTGGCCCAGGATTTCGCGCTCGCCATTCCTCCCGCCATACGGACCTTACCCCGAGCCTTTGAGGAAGCCGGCGAGCAGCGCCTGCTGGAATGGATCGCCAGGGGACGGACCATCGGACGCGCCCGCCCGGAAGCGGGGGTGGCCTTTTTTTCCCTGGAATCGCGGACCAGCCTGCGCGTCCTCCGCCACGATGACACCGGGGTCGATCTGGACGAAGTCCAGGAAGTGCTGCGCAAATATATCCAGATGTTGTCCGGCTGGGCGGCCGGTATCGAGCGTCAGGAATTCTTCTCCTATCCGCCGGCGCTTGAAGAGTTTCCCCTTCCCGGAGACGCCATTCCTTTGCCGGCCCGGATCGACCTTTTTCCAACGTACGAAGAGAATTTCAGACTCTTTCGCGCTCTGGCCATGGTCCAGGCCGGCCGGCGTGAGTTTGGCACCTACGACTTTCGTCTGGAACGTCTGTGGCCACAGCTCTCCGCGGAGGTCCGTCAACTTGGAGAGTCCGTTGAGTCCATTGGGTCGGTCGAGTCACGGCAACCCCAAGGACCCAAAGACCCCAAGGACCCAATAGACCCCAAGGACTCAGGTTCGCCCACCGGCGGTCTGGGTGCCTTCTTTGCCTGTTTTCCGCACCCCCATGTGGTCGAAGCCCTTTTTCTGCTCGTGGAAACGCGGCGCGTGACCCACCGGATCGGTCAATCCTACCACGGGTTGCGGTCGGACCTCGACTGGTTGAACACTGTCTCCCTGCCCTCGCTCCTGCCCGAAACCTTGCGAGCCCTCTTTGCCACGTTGACTTTCCCCCCACAGCCGTCTCACACGGTGTATGATTCGGCCCGGCGGGCGGCCGACACGTATCGGCGCATTCTGTCTTCTCTGGTGATGGTGCAGTCTCAAGATCAGGACCCGGCCTCGTTTGAAGCCGTGCTGTTTGAAAAAATGACCGGCGATGCGCTCATCGACCCGGATATGACCGATGACAGTCCACCGCCAACAGAAGAGATGCTGGAGCTGCCTCAGTTGACCCTGGAGCCCGAGGAGGATGACGACAGCGGCGGAGCGCCGCTGTCCCCGGAAGAGCTCAAAGCCTTGCTTGAGGCCGGAATAGAACTCAACATCCGCCAGGGCAAGCCGGACAGCCTGAACCCGCAGGGCTTATATATTACGGACCTGGACGGCAAGCTGCCGGCCCACTCCGACCCGGACACGCTCCTGCCCGAGAATGGCACGGTGATGAGTACCGGGCGCCGGAGGGAGCGGCAGGAAGCTCTGACCTTTTTTTATGACGAGTGGGATTATCATATTGCCGATTATCGTACGCGCTGGTGCCGGCTGCGTGAAATTATGCTCAGCGGTGATGCGGGCGAGTTTTTTGCCAAGACGTTGGGCGACTATGTCGCTCTCACCCCGGCCATCAAGGCCGAGTTTCAACGCATCCGACCCGAGCAGTATCGACTCGTGCGCGGGCTTGAGGACGGCGAGGAGTTTGATCTGAACGCGGTGGTGACCGCCGTCAGCGACCGCCGGGCGCGGCTTGCGCCCTCGCCCAAGGTCTACACCACCAAACGCCAGACCGAGCGGGATGTTGCCGCCCTGTTTCTGCTGGATATGAGTGCCTCAACAGACGAACCCGTGGCGCCGCTGCAAAGAGTAAACGTGTCCTCCAATACCCATGAGATGCTGGACACGTCTACTCTTTCACCAACGTATAGTCAGGACGACCCGGACGATTGGCTGGCCGCGTGGAAGAAAAAACCCGTGGCGCCGCAACCCAAGCCACGTCGCATTATTGATGTCACCAAAGAAGCCCTGGTTTTGATGGCGGAAGCGCTGGAGGAGATCGGTGATGCCTATGCGGTCTACGGCTTTTCCGGTCAGGGTCGTGACAATGTCGAGTTCTATCACGTCAAATCCTTCACCGAGTCTCTCTCTCCGACCATTAAGGGCCGGATCGGCGCGATTGAACCCAAGCGCTCGACCCGGATGGGCCCGGCCATTCGTCACTCCCTGGAAAAGCTCAAAGACATCGCCTGTCGGGTCAAGCTCCTGGTCCTGCTCAGCGACGGCTTTCCCCAGGATATGGACTACGGCACTGACCGGCGCTCAGCCACCTACGGTATTCAGGACACTATGATGGCGCTACGCGAGGCCGACCAGGCCGGTGTGCTGACCTTCTGTCTGACCATCGATAAGGCCGGCCATGATTATCTGCGAGACATGTGCGCGCCCTCCCGCTATATGGTCCTCGAAGACGTGACATCCCTTCCCACGGAACTGCCAAAAGTATATCAACGCTACATCCGGCCCTGGCAGACCTGAGCCAGCCGAGATCACATGGAGGACTCATATGGATATTCAGAAGAGTGTGGCGGTCGTCACCGGTGGCGGTTCCGGCCTGGGCGAGGCAACGGCACGGAGGCTGGCGGCCCGAGGGGCCAGTGTAGCGATGCTGGACCTGAGCAAATCGAACGGCGCCGCCATTGCCGAAGAACTCGGGGAAAACGCCGCGTTTCTCGAAGCGGATGTGACAAATGACGATCAATTGGCGGCAGCCCTTGCCCAGGCGTCCGACCGCTTCGGTGCTATCCATATTGCGGTCAACTGCGCTGGCATTGCCACCGCGGGCCGGACCTTGGGCAAAGGCAACGAGCCGCTCAACCTCGGACCGTTCCGCAAAACCATTGAGGTCAACCTCATCGGCACGTTTAATGTGATTCGCTTCGTTGCTGCACACATGGCGAAAAACGCGCCGAATGACGATGGTGAGCGCGGCGTTATCATCAACACGGCCTCGGTTGCGGCCTTTGATGGGCAGATCGGTCAAGCGGCCTATTCGGCCTCAAAAGGCGGCGTTGTCGGTATGACGCTGCCGATTGCCCGCGACCTGTCTCGCACCGGGATACGCTGCTGTACCATCGCGCCGGGGATTTTCGAGACGCCGATGCTGATGGGGCTGCCCGAGCCGGCCCGACAGGCGCTCGGGGCCAGCGTGCCCTTTCCGCAACGTCTGGGCCGTCCGGCGGAATACGCCGCCCTGGCCTGCCAGATCATCGAGAACGCCATGTTAAACGGTGAAACTATTCGGCTCGACGGTGCCATCCGTATGGCGCCCAAATAGCCGACCCCCCAAGCGGGCCGGCTGCCCGCGCCCCCAGGCAAATTGTTCGTGGCTTACAAACGTAAGGACGCCTTTTATAAAAAAGCCAAGCAGGAGGGCTATCGCTCCCGCGCGGCGTATAAACTCCTGGACCTCAACCGTACCTGGCGCTTTTTGCGCTCGGGGAACTGGGTCATTGATCTCGGTGCGTGGCCGGGCGGCTGGGTCCAGGTTGCGGCCAAGGCGGTCGGGCCGTCCGGGCGGGTACTGGGCATCGATCTGGTCAAGCTGGAACCCCTTCCGCTTGCCAACGTCACCCTGGTGCAAGGCGATGCCACCGACCCGGAGCAGCAGCAGGCCCTCCTCGCCACCCTGGGTCGCCCGGCCGATGTCGTCCTCTCGGACATGGCGCCCAAGCTGAGTGGGGTGCGCGAAGCCGATGACGCCCGCGTCTCCGCCTTATGCCAGACCGCTCTGACCTGCTGCGACCCCCTGTTGAAGCCAGGCGGCGTATTATTCCTCAAAACCTTTATGAGCGCAGACTATCAGCCTTTTATTACGACGTTACGCTCTGCCTTTCAGACGGTCAAAACCTCCCGTCCGGAAGCGACGCGCAAGGGTTCGGCCGAAGTCTACGTGCTGGCGAGCGGCCGGAGAATACCAGTTTGACAGCCTGTCGGGGCTAGGATATGACCGACGGGCCTTAATTGAGTCTATTGGGTCGGTTGAGTCATTGTGTCCATTGAGTCTTGACCCAAAAGACCCAAAAAACTCCAAAGACCCAAAGGACCCGTATGTGGCATGTTCCGTTTCTGTGGCTGAGCATCTTGCTCTTTTTCTGCGGTCCGACCTGGGCGGGCCCGGAGATTCGTATCCTGGATACCCCGAATCGCCTGTCCTTTTCCGGCTTCTCTTCCGCCTTATCGACGCTGGGCGATGTGAATGGCGACGCAATCCCCGACTATATTGTTGGCGCGTACGAGCAAGCCTGGGGCGGGAATAACCACCAGGGGCGGGCCTTTGTGTTCGATGGTCAGAGCGGTGAGCTCTTATTGGAGCTGGACGACCCGCATCCCCAAGCTGATGCCGCGTTTGGATTTTCCGTTGCCGCGGCCGGCGATGTGAATCAGGACGGCATACCGGATTGTCTCATTGGCGCGTTCGGCCAGGGCGAAGCCGGCAGTGCGGAGGCGCTGGTCTTTGGCTGGACCGCTGAGGACGGCAGCGAACACAACGTGAGCAAGCACGTCGGCAGCGGACAGGCCTTTGTCTTTAGTGGCCGCGATGGCCAGCTCCTCCGCTCCCTCGAAGCGCCCCAACAGAGTGCGGGCGCGGGGTTTGGCTGGTCCGTCGCTTCTGCCGGAGACCTGAACGGAGACGGTCTTCCCGACTTCATTGTGGGCGCGCACAGCCAGGACCACGAGGGCCGGGTGTTTGTCTTTAGTGGCCGCGATGGCACAGCCCTCCACACCCTCGCCCCCCCAGCCGATTCCGGCGCCGAAGGCTTTGGCTGGACGGTCAACTCGGCGGGCGACCTGAACCGCGATAGCATCCCGGATATTCTTGTCGGTGCGCCCTACTCCACTGTCGAGGGCCGGAGCACACAGGGACGAGTCTATGTGTATAGCGGCGCAGATGGCAGCCTGCTGTACTCCATCGATCACCCCCAGCCGCAGGCCGGCGCGTCGTTCGGTTGGCATGTCACATCGGCCGGAGATCTGAACGAGGATAGCGTCCCGGACCTGCTCATTGGCGCACCCTATCAGGATGTCGGGGCAGTCGCCGCCCAGGGGACAGCCTTTGCCTTTAGCGGCACGGACGGCAGCCTGCTGCTGACCTTCCACGATCCAGCCCCACGCCCCTCGGCCGGGTTTGGCTGGATCATGTCCGCCATACCGGATGTGAACACGGATGAGATCCCCGAAATCCTGGTCAGCGCCCCATTTCAGAGGGTCGATCAGTTTCACGTCCAGGGAGAAGTCTTTCTCTACAACGGCCGCGACGGCCGTCATTTGATTACCTTTGACAACCCCTACCCGCACCAGGGCTCGATGTTCGGCTATGCGCTGGCCTCGCCCGGCGATATTAACGCCGACCACATTCCGGAATTCGTTTTC
This sequence comes from uncultured Binatia bacterium (SeqCode), assembly GCA_965203745.1. Taxonomy (GTDB): domain Bacteria; phylum Desulfobacterota; class Binatia; order Bin18; family Bin18; genus Bin18. Next base: position 1,111,813 of record CBDBDK010000004.1, on the reverse strand, counting down.
GGGGCGCCGGGTCAACTCATCCGGGATAAGCCGGCCGTTGGCCGCGCCTTTCTGTTTGTGTCTCAACGCTAGGGGATACAGAGTAAACGGGGCCAGCAGCTGCATGTCTGTCGGAGGACAGGTGTACTCTGTGGAGAGAATTGACAAAGGAACGTCCGGGTTCCTAGAATGCGCTCACTCATCGTGAGTCAATAGGGAGGCGATCATGAGAAAGTCCATCCTGACTTTATCTCATCTCTACGGCAGCGGTGGCAGCCTGATTGCCCGTGAGCTGGGTCGGCGTTTGAACTGGACGGTCTGGGAAAAAGAGATCGTGCGGCAGATCGCCTCGCAGTATCAGGTCGCGGAAGACTATATTGACGCAAAAGACGAGCGGGTCGACTCCTTTATTGAGCGTATGGTTGGTCTGTTCGGTCTGGGCGGCTTTGAGTCCGCCTATGATATTCCGCCGCCACTCTGGCTCAACGATGCCCAACTCGTCCGCATGACCAAAACCATCGTTGAGGAGGTAGCCCAAAAGGGGAACGCCATTCTGGTGGGCCGTGGCGGGAATCGTATTCTTGAGCACCATCCCAAGGCCCTGCACGTGTTCCTGTACGCGCCGCTCGAAGCGCGGATTGCGCGTGTGATCCAGGCCGAAGGCCTGGACCGAGACCAAGCCCGGCAGCGGATTGCCGGTATGGACAAACTGCGGGCAGATTACGTCCACACCTTCTACCACGGCGACTGGCGTGACCCGAGCCACTATACCCTGCTGCTCGACTCCAGCCGCTGGGGAGACGCGGGGGCTGCCGACCTGATTTTGTGGGCCCTGGAGCATACCCCCTAACGCCGCCACCGGGAGTAACCCATGCAGCCTGTCCCGACCTTTCTCAACACCGATAGCGATTTGCTGTGCGCCCCGATCCTGCCCGTTATTACCGAGCAGGCCGCCCACGCCGACCGGACGCGCAGCGTCGATCCGGACGTGATTACCGCCATCAAAAACACCGACCTCATTCGGGCTTCAGCCACGCGCAATATCGGCGGGGTCGAGGCCAGTATCGGGACCATCGCCCAGGAGTTGGAAGCCGTGGCCGGGGCCTGTGCTTCAACCGCTTGGTGTCTGTGGAACCACTTGTGCGTGTTTCACTTTATCTGCGGTCAACTCGGTCCGGGTGGCAGCGAGGTTCTGCGGCAGATGGTCGCCCAGCGCGAATGGGTCAGTTTTCCCGCGGGAGCGGGCACCAGCGTCCACGGTAAAATTGAAGGGGAAGACCTGATCCTCAACGGCCGGGCCAGTTTCGCCTCGGGTTCTCGCTACGGTGACTGGGCCGCCTGTCTGTTTGCGCTTGATCGCGAGACACAATCACCTGACGAAAAACCGGATTTGCGTTTTACCGTTGTCCGGACCGATGCTCAGGGCGTGTCTATTGACCCAACTTGGCTCTCGATGAGCCTGCGGGCCTCGGCCACCGATCACATCAATTACGAGACCGTGACCGTTCCGGCCGCCTTGATCCGGTCTTTTCCCCTGGACTTTCGGGTCCAATTCCGCGACCCGGACCACCCCATGGTCGCGCACCGCTACCGTGAAGACTGGGTTGCGGTGTCCGACCTCTGGCTTGGCGCACAGGCAGTTGGGGTTGCCTCGGCCGCGCTGGCGGAAGTCTGCCAGGGGCTGGGCGGCCGGGTGGCCATTTTTGGGGTGAAAGTCGCCGAACGGCCCGCGGTCCAACTCAACATCGGCCAGGCCGGAGTCGCTATCAGCTCGGCCCGCGCAGCCGTCCTGACGGGCTGTGCGGAAACAGATGCGCGGATCGAGGCGGGTATTATCCCCACGGAGACGGATTATCTGCGCCAGCTTGGCTACAGCATGACGGCGATTCGGCTGTGTGACGAAGCCATGCGCCTGCTCCTGCGCGTCCAGGGCGGCAACGGCTTGCGTGAAGGCAGCTCTTTTGAACGCCGCTACCGCGACTTTCAGGCCATGCCGCTGCATATCAACGCCCACCCCGACCGGGTCTCGGAACTGGTGGGGAAACACCTGTTAGGCGTGGACAACGACGCCCCGTTTCAGTAGAGGCGCCGCATGCGACTCCCTCCTAGAAAAACACCGTCAACCCGCTACGGACCTTGATGCCGTAGCCGGACACCATATTCGTATCCGCAATTCCCGGCCCGCCGCCGCCCTGAGGACATCGGCTGTCTCTACCGACTTCACGCCGGAGGCAGGAGTCTGTCGCAAACTGCGTCTCTCGCCAGTCGGTGTCGGCGAGGTTGAGCACATCAAAGGACACCTCGATGTTACGCCACCGGTAGCGTAACAGCAGGTCGATGAGAGTATAGCCCCGTGCAACCACGCTCCGGTCTTCATTGGCGGCTCGGTCGTCCAGGAAGCGCACCCGCAGGGCGGCAGAGAAATTCTCGATCGGGTAGGCCGTCAGCCCCCCGTTCATCAACAGAGTCGGAGCCAGAGGAATAGCCTCGCCCGTCACGCGAAAGCGGGGGTCGCTATAGGTCAGGTCATAGTCAAACAACAGCCAGGGCAACACTTCGGCTCGGACCTCAATATCCACGCCCCAGCGACGCGTGGGGCCCCGCTGTTCGGTCGTGCCCTCGTCACCCACAAAGACGAGTTCGCTGCCCAGGTCGAGCCACCACAGCGAGGCGGCCAACTCGACCCGGTTATACAGCCTGGTGCGTGCCCCGACTTCTGCGCCGGTCGAGCGCGCCAGCCCGCTACCCCCCGGCTGGACCGCATCCCGGGCATCGTTGGAATGATAGCCCATCCCAAAATTGAGAAAGAGGTCGGTCTGGCGCCACAAGCTCGCCGGGTTGGTGAAGGGCGACACAATCAGACTGGCCTTGGGGCTGACAATGCCGTCGGTCGTAGAAGAGTAAACATGTCCAGCCTCTGCTGCCTGTTGAAGGACATGTTTACTCTTTTTGCCCTGGAGCCGCGGGGTGCCGGCCTCCTCGCGCGGAGACCGGTCATCAACATCAAAGACAAACACGTCGCCGCGCAGGCCGACGATGAACCGCAGCCACTCGCGTATAAACAGCTCGTGCTGGGTATAACCGCTGAAGGCATTTTCCCAGACCTCGGCTTTCTGGGTGGTGAAAAAGCGTTGTCGCCGCTGCTGCCGAAACAAACCGACATCGGCGTTATCGTTGCGCGTCTCAAAACCAACGGTGCTCTCAAGCGGCATGGTACCAAGCGTCCACAACCGATGGTAATGTGCCCGGCCACCAAACAGGACGCGGCTATCGAGTTGTTCAATGCCATCGCCCCGCACCGGATCACCGCTGAAAAACGTAAAATTGGAGAACATGCGCAGCCGGTAGCGGCTGAAGTAGAGTTGTACAAACCAGCTTTCCTCCGGACTGGGGGTTGCCGTATAGATGAGATTCACGTTTTCCCGGTCTGAGCGCCCGCCCTCGGTCGAATCGAGCGAGCCGAACCGGTCCAGCCGTCCGCTCCTGACCTCTCGGAGTGGAATCTGGCCCGAGGCGTCCCAATCGCCGGTATACAGCGAGGTCCACAGAGTCAGCTTCGAGGTCGGACTCGGACTGAGGCTAAACTTGCCGAAGAAGTTATATTTGACAAAATTCTCGCCGTGCTTGAACGGCCCATCGGTGAAGTAGACTTCGTTGGCGATCAGACTCTGCACCGGACCGAGACGCGGCGACAGGATGCCGACATAGCGCATGGTATTGAAAGAGCCCCCTACGGCGCGGAGCGAGTTTTCAACGGTATCTTCTTTGGTCACAAAGTTAACCGCGCCCGAGTTGGCAAAATTCCCGGCGTCCGCAAAATAGGGACCCTTGCGGTAATCAATGGACTCAACCACCTCGGGAATCAAAAAATTGAGGTCGGCATAGCCCTGACCGTGAGCGTGACTGACCATATTGACGGGGATGCCGTCAACACTGATGGCCACGTCGGTGCCATGATCATTATCAAACCCGCGCAAGAAGTATTGCATGGCCTTGCCGCCCCCGGCGTGCTGACCGGCCACAAATCCGGGCAGATTATTGAGCATTTCCCAGGCCGTGTTATGCGGCCGGACGGCAAAGTCCTCTTCACGTACCCTGGTTTCGGTGGCCGCGCTGATAGGCCGGCGCTCGGTGACAGTAATCAGCGGCAGCCGTGCCGTTGGCCTGGCAGGGGGCTCGGCGTGTTGCTGGTCGGCTATGTCGTGGCCATAGCCCATTCCCGCCGTCCACAGCAGCCCAATGATACAGCACACCCAACCGGACAGACGGTGCAGGGCACGGCGCTTTTTTTCGGGCAGTATGCGGTCGTTCGCTTCTTGCATGGTGAGTGTCAAACCTCCTGCTCTCCGGTCTCGTCTGTATCATAAGTCACTGTGGTTGGCGCACGGGGTCAGGGAATGATGACAAAGTTCTGGAGCGACTCTTCCCACCGCAGCCGCTTGTTCTCCCCAGGGCGGGGGAAATCCGAAAGGGGAAACGTGCCACTCAGCCCCGGAAAGAACGGCTTCCCAAAGGTCGTCACCCGCACCGTGGTCCAGACAGATTGTGATGCGCGCTGGGAGGGGAAGGTTCACGAGTCCCTTTCATACCCCCGAGAGGGACGAGTTCCCTACAAGGTCAGGGTGAAGTCGTCGATCAAGAGTCCCGGCAGTCGGCTGCTGCCTGTTGAGCGGGCATGATAGGTGTTGGGGTCGAGCAGATAGTCACGCTCGGCGGTGATGCCAATCAGGTTCGTCCCCAGCATACGGTAGAGCGATTCGTCAAACCGCATCACATTGAGCGGCGCTTGAATCTCGCCATTTTCCACCCAGAAGGTGGCAAACCGGGTCATGCCGGTCATGCGGCAGGCCGCCCGGTCCGAATAGTTCAGATACCATAAATTGTTGATATAGAGGCCGGTGTCCAGTTGCGCCAGCAGCGTATCCTGCGTCAACTCCCCTGCGGCCATCTCAATGGATTCGGCCGCCTCCCAACCCGACGCCCCATTGGTTGCCACACCATATTCCTTGGCAGACCGGGGCGACACCAGACAGTCTCCCCGGCGACCGTGGGTGATGAGGCGAACCCGGTCCGGTTTGCGAAAGCCGTCCTCCTGGAAATTCGGAGCCACTCCGTCTCGCGTATTTTCAATAAGCGTGACCGCAGGGTGCAGCTCCGCTCCCTCCTGCGTCATCTTGATCAGCGGCGTTTGTTTCGTCTCTTGCTCCTTGAGGCCGAATCCACCCCAATTCAACAGGTCGATGATTTCACACACGGCCGAGGGCGCGAGATACACCCGGTAGCGGCCCGGTGTAATGGTCTTGGCCGGCATGGAAAGCGCAGCCAGTTGTTGGGCCGCGACATCGACCTTATGTTGAAAGACGTTCGGGTTCCACACAAAGCCGGCATCCGCCGTTTTCACCGCCTTGTCTCCACTGAGATAGAAACTCCAGTCCACACTATAGGTATAGGTAGAGAACCAGTTGCGCTGGCCAAAGGAATTGGCAAAACCCGCGTGTATGCCGCCGGCCGCGTAAAAGCCAACCAGATCCCGCTCCTGTCCGGCCTGCAGGACAGTGTCGACGATCATCCGGCGTTCTTCCGGCAGCCGGTTTTCGCCGTGATGTTCGCTCGATTGGACTTCGGTCGCGTACAGTAAATGCGGGTCTTCGGGTAGATACGGAAGCTGGGCGCGCAGGCTGTCCAGCACGGCGCGGGCACGCCGACTGTCCACGGTAAAGTCGCCGCACAGGCTGATATCTCCGGCTGCGTGGCGCTGCCCGACAATGAGTTCAATGGTGATGGAACGTTGCGCCACCGTTCCCGCCTGGCGGATGGCGCTGTGGTTGAAGCGAACGAAGTCCGAGTCCTCCGCTGCAAAATTACACAGCACGTGCTCCTCTCCGGTCAGATGGCCGATGACGAAGTCCGCAAGCTGGTCGAAATACTCCTGCATATTCGTGGGTCTTTTGGGTTCTTTGGGTTCCTAGAGTTGGGTTGCCGTGACTCAACTGACGCTTCTTTACGCTTTCTCGCCCCCAAAGACCTCAACGTCCGAGAACACGCAGGCCGGAGCGGCATGCCCGACACGGATAACCTGATTGGGTTCGCCCTTGCCACAGAACGGGGTGCCGAGAACCTCATAACTGTCCAGGTTGCCGACCATGGCCAAGCTGCGCCAGAACGTGGCCGATACCCCTCGATAGTTTGGTTTTTTGACCACCGTTGTCAGCTTGCCATCCTCAATCAACTGACCCCACTCGCAGCCAAACTGGAACTTGTTGCGCGAATCATCAATGGACCAGGAACAGTTGGTCTTCATATACACGCCCCGCTCAATAGCGCCGACCATGGACGAAAAATCGGACGCTCCCGGTTCCAGGTTCAGATTCGCCATGCGGTCAATCGCCGGCCTGTTCCACGTATCGGCGCGGGCGTTGGCAACGCCGGGCAGGCCCAGCCGCGCCTGTGAGACCGCCCCGCCCAGCCCGCGCAGCAGGCGGCCGTTCTTGATCAGATACTCTTTCCGGGCGGGCTGGCCGTCGTCGTCGAATTGATAGCTGGCATACTGTTCAGGTCGGGAGGGATCAAAGGTGATATCCAACAAGTCCGAGCCGTACTGGTAGGTGCCGAACATGTCCGGTGTCACAAAGCTGGTCCCGGCGTAGTTGCGCTCATCTCCGAGAATGCGATCAAGCTCAAGCGGGTGGCCGATCGACTCATGAATCTGAAGCATCATCTGATCCGGGGCGAGGAGCACGTTCATCCGTCCGTCCGGACAATCGGGCGCACTCAGGAGCTGGACCGCCTCGGCGCTGAGTTGCGGCGCAACCGTATAAAAGCCGGTCTGGTCCAGGACTTCCAGTCCTCCCTGGCGGCAGTAGCCGCGTCCGCCGAAGGTCCGCGTGTGCGTCTCTGTGCCAGCGTTGGCGGTGACGCTCAGCATCGGGACGGTATAGCAGCCTCGCTGGTGGATACGGGCATCACTATTCGTGATATAGAGCGTGTCGCTCCGTGTATGCCACAGACTGGCCTCCCAATCGACAATCCGCTCGTCCTTTTTTTTGTGGGGGAAGGGTCCCCCAAGCCCCCCCTGCAGACGGGCGCTCTCCTGCTGGAGCAGCGCGATTTTATCGGCCAGGGAGACCGTGTCCCAGGCGACAGCTACCGCTGTCTCATACTCACCCTGCGGATGGGCAAAGCCCACCTGAGAGAAGTCCGTCACGCTCCGCTCCGCGCTGCGCTGTGCCCACCCCTGGGCGTGTTCGAGCGCGCGACTCAACCCCGTCTCCGTCAGGTCGCTCGTTCCGGCATAGCCGCAGCCACCCCGTTGGATGACCGTCACCATGGCTCCCAGGTCATCGCCGTTCGATACGGGTTGCAAGATACCCTGACGGAGCGCCAGCGACTCCGAGCGCTCGCGCACAATACGGAGCGAACAGAAATCCACGCGTGGCATGATGCGCCGAAAGCGTTCGGCTATCTGCTCGTGTTGCTGATCCATGCCTCCTCCACCCCGGTTCCGCCTAGTCGTTTTCTTCCGTATTCAGCACCACTTCATGGATTTCCAGCACATTCGCGCCGGCAAACATTTCCGCAGGCGGGCGGTTGCTATGGGCGATGCGGAAGGACTCGCTTTTTGTCCAGTCCCAAAACGCCTGCTCGCTCTCCCAATAGGTCTGGACCAGATAGAATCCCTGCTCTTCTTTTTCTTCCCACTCACCCGTCTGGTGGTTGAACCGACGCTGGACCGGCCGCATCACCAGATTTTTGATAAACCCTGGAGACTGGTCAATCAGATGGGCTCGGTGCCGAAACCGATCCTCAAAGTCTGCTTCATGTCCCTCCGCAACGGGAATCCGGTTCGTGACGACAAACATGGTATGTGCTCCTCCGCTCGACATCAGAATACGATGTCTCCACTGTAAAAGAGTTGCCGAAGAGATGGAAGCACTCCCCGTGCGGTAACGCAGCAGGATACCGCAGAAAGCGGCACCGTTCGTTTCCAGCGGGAGTGCGAGAGGAGGGAGAAATTTGAACGTGAAATTCGAGCCGCCGTTCGCACGGTTGCGTTCAACGCGAAAAAGCAATACAGTCCCACCAGGAAGAAAGGGAGCGGACAGTTGCTCCCCTGTCGAGTTGAGCTGGTTCGCACGATCATAAGCCCTGGGGACCTTCTCATATGGTTCCCAGGGCTTTGTACGTTTCAGGAGGACCTCCTCCCCTAGAAAGGAATAGTATGAAAATCTTTGTTGGTAATCTTCCCTTCAGTACCACGCAGGAAGAGCTCGAAGCCCTCTTCAGCGAATCAGGCGCAGTGGCCTCGGTCAATATCATTACCGATCGGTTCTCTGGAAAATCGCGGGGGTTTGGCTTTGTTGAAATGGAAAATCAAGAGGAAGCGCAAGCGGCAATAGAGCGCCTGAACGGCAATGAACTGCAAGGGCGGCCGTTGACCGTCAACGAAGCCCGGCCGCAAAGAGAACGCTCACGAGGCCCAAGGAGGGATGGCGGCGACCGCAATTGGTAGAAAAAGTAAACGTGTCCAGTACCTGCATGTTTTTGGAGGGCACGTTTACTCTTCGAGGAAAACGGCGCTCGGCTTCTCAGGAGGAGTCCCATGATTAGGGCAAAGGACGGTGATACCGTCCGCGTTCAGTATACCGGCAGACTCGACGATGGGTCAGTCTTCGACTCCTCCGTGGAGCGTGAGACCTTGCAATTTACCATTGGCAAAGGCCAGGTGCTCCACGGGGTTGAGCAGGCCGTCATTGGGATGCGTCCCCAGGAGTCAAAAACCGTCCTCGTTCCGGCTGCGGAGGCTTACGGCCCCCATCGGGACGAGATGACCACCGAGGTCCGGCGCAGTCAATTTCCGGATAGTGTCAAACTGAAAGTTGGCCAGCGTCTCCAAATCAAGCAGAAAAACGGGCAATCGATAGCAGTCTCAGTCCTTGATCTGTCTGCCTCGACCGTCACGCTCGACGCCAACCACCCTCTGGCGGGCAAAGACCTGACGTTTGACCTGCAACTCGTCGAGATTACCTGACCCCTCCTCCAGACGAATGCAAGCCGGCTCGCGCCGTCCGGTCCGTGAGCGGATAGGCGCTCTGGGCAGGCGTGCGCCGTGGCCATTATCAACGAAAGAGGAGGCAAGCCATGCTGCAGGGAATATTTCACGTCAACATCGTGGTAGAGGATCTGGACAGAACGCTCGCGTTTTACTGCGACGTGCTGGGCTTTTCCGTAGTCTACGGTGAGGTCACGACCGACGATCCCATCATCGCCAGGGGTTTTGGCTACGAAGGGAACGGTCGCATGCGCTGGGCGCTCATACGCCTCGGTGACGACGAGGATGCACTGCTCATCGACGTCGAGCAATGGATCGAGCCCGCGACGACGGGCCGGCCTTACCCCGAGTGTAGCAACAACGGGATCGGGCGCATCGCGCTCAAAGTCGGCGACATTGACACGGCCTACGGCGATCTAAAGGACAAGGGCGTGGCGTTTCTCTCGCCCCCGCAGACGCTGCACTTCCCAGGCTTCGGCGACTTCAAGTTCTGCTGCTTCCGGGACCCGGACGGCATCGTTCTCGAGCTCGTCGAAGTCTGAGCGGCGGCTCGCGCGGAGCGGCGCAGCGCGTGGCAACCCAAAACGAGGTGGCCGCCCGCGCCGCCGAGTAGCTAAAATCATACAGTGGGTCGAGCGCGACCAGGGTTACGATATGGCTGTCTTGGCGAACAAACTCGCCCACCGACAACGCGTGTTCGGTCACCGGCTGATGAAAGTTCATGAAGGTATGACATATAGACAATAATCCTTTCTATGTTGATTAAAGTAAGGTAAATCAATATATTGAAAGGCATTAGGGGCATAGTCATGATTGAATCCTCCGTTACGAAGAAGGGCCAAACGACACTGCCCAAGCCTGTTCGGGAGTCACTCGGCCTGCAAGCCGGGGACCGGGTTCGCTACGTTATCGCCGACGGCGAGGTGCGCCTTCTGCCCGTGCGTCCCATAAGCCGGCTGTTCGGCGCCCTACGGAATGACGGTTCCGCCGTCACGTTGGAGGAAATGGAGCAGGCCGTAGCCGACGGGGCATACGAGGGATGATCGCACTCGACACCAACGTCCTCGTGCGTTATCTGGTCCGCGACGATGTGCAGCAAGCAGACGCCGCCCGCGCGCTCCTGGAAGCGCTCACGACCGAACGGCCCGGCTACATCTGCCGTGAGGTGATGGTTGAACTCGTCTGGGTGCTGGAACGGGCCTATGGTTTTTCTCGTGACCGGATTGCAACGATAGTGGAAGAACTGGTGGCAACCGAGGGTCTGGTAATCGAGGAGGCCAACGATGTCGCCCGGGCGGCATTCCGGTATCGGGCGAGTGGCGCTGGATTTTCCGACCTGATGATCCTGGCGGCGGCCGAACGGTCCGGAGCCCAGCCGCTGTACACCTTCGACCAGAAGGCCGCACGACTTGAGGGTGTTTCACTACTGTAAGCCCGGCCAACGCTTTTGCGCGTGTCGCGCGGACACACGCGGCCATGTCACTGGAGATAACCATTCGGCTGGAGAAAGAGGTTCTGCCATTACATAGTCAGACCGCCTGAATCAGTGATTCACCAGATGTTTGCTCAAAAGCGGGGGGTCCATGCTGACTTCAGCAGCTCTCCGACCGGCCGCCCTTAGATACGACAAGACCCCGAGGGATCGGCCCTCGGGGTCTTGCGTTCGCTGACGAGTCGCCAGATTGGACAGTCAGAAGTTGGCTCCTCGGGTTGGACTCGAACCAACAACCCATCGGTTAACAGCCGATTGCTCTGCCGATTGAGCTACCGAGGATCAAAAGAGGAAACGTGTCCTCCAGTACGCATACAGATGCCGGGCACGTTCACCCTTTAAGAGTCAGGCAGTTGTAGCAAAGGAAAAAATAAGAGTAAAGGTGGGATTACATCTCGCGCCGGCCCTCAATCGCCCGGCCGAGGGTGACCGCGTCGGTGTATTCCACATCGCCGCCCATCGGAATGCCGTGGGCGATCCGACTCACCCGGACACCCAGCGGCTTAATGACCTTGGCCAAATACAACGCGGTGGCCTCTCCTTCGACATTGGGGTTGGTCGCAATAATGACTTCTTTCACCGCACCGGAGCGCAGCCGGTCCAGGAGGGGGGCAATCTTGAGTTCATCCGGCCCAATGCCGTCAAGCGGGGACAACACGCCGTGCAGGACATGATAGCGGCCCGTGTATTCATGCGAGCGTTCGACGGCCATCAGGTCGGCCGGTTCTTCGACGATGCAGATCGACTCGGTATTCCGCTGCGGATCGTTACAAATGGCGCACCGGTCGCCCTCGGCCAGCCCAAAGCATTCCTGGCACAGGGTTGTCTCGGTCTTCACCGCCCAGATGGCCTCGGCCAGGCTTTCGACATAGTCCCGCCCCGCGCCCAGGATGAACATGGCCAGACGCGTCGCGGTTTTCTCTCCAATTCCCGGCAGTCTTCCCAACTCTTGGACCAGACGAGCCAGGGCGGGGGTCAGCGTCGTCATAAAGAGTAAGCGTATCCTCCAGTCGGGATTGGGATTGAGGGGTTAGGGATTGGCCTCGATCCCCCAACCCCTAACCCCCTCCGCGTCAATGCTCTCAAGAGGAAGCGTGTCCTCCAACAGACATGCAAAGCCGGGCACGTTTCCTCTTTCACGCGTTCAGCCCTGGAATCTTGAGCCCTCCGGTGACCTTTCCCATTTCAGTGGCCATCATGTTCTGGGCTTGCCGAATGCCCTCGTTCACCGCGGCGGTAATGAGGTCTTGCAGCATTTCGACATCATCGGCTGAGGCCACCGCCGGGTCAATACGCAGCGCGACGAGCTCCAACCGGCCGTTGACCGTGGCCGTGACCATACTGCCGCCGGCCGAGGCCTCGACCGTCTTTTTCCCAGCGTCTTCCTGAATCTGGGCCAGTTTGGCCTGCAACTGCTGGGCCTGCTTCATCATATCTCCCATATTTTGTGCCATGCTGTGTCCTCCACTCTGTCCGTGTCTAGCCGGTCCCGCTCGCTCTCGGTGTCCGCCTTTCCTGAATTTCTCCGCCAAGAATGTCCAGAGCGGTTTTGACGAGCGGGTCTGGCGGGTCTTGGGCGCTCTGGTGCAGTGTATCTCCCTCACCCGGTGGAGAGATGGGCCCTTTTGTGGCCGGTCCGTGTTTTCCCTTTTGCACCTCAATGGTGAGCTTGCGTCCAAAAAACTGCTCGGCGGATTCCTCCAAAATGCTCCGATTCTCTTGCCGCGACAACTCTTTCAGATAGGGGTCCTTGTCCACGCCAATCTGTAAGACGGTTGAGGTCACGTCGAGCAAATAGCCCGCCTTCAGCGCAAAAAAGAGCGAGATTTTCTTGCTCCGAACCATGGTGAGAAAACCGTCCCACTGCTCGCCCTGCTCCAGGTGCTCTGCGGTTGAGTTCTTTGAGTCCTTTGAGTCGATTGAGTTCTTTGAGTTCTTTGAGTCCTTGAGATCTGAAGACCCAACAGACTCAACAGACCCCATAGACCCAACCGACCCAATCGACTCAACCGACCCAATCGACCCAGCCGAGGCGGAAGGTCGAAAGCGCGGCTGTCTGGCCGAGGCCGGACGGCTCCCGCTGCTTCCGAGGTGGTGTTGCAACTCTTCCAGTTTGGCCAGCGCTTCCTGAATCGGAAGAACCGGTGGCTGGCTGGCCAGCTTGACCAGCGCCATCTCAATGACGAGCTGGGTATAGGCCGACTTCCGTACGGCCTCTTCCGTCTCTAACAGAGCGGCAAAGAAGCGCTGGAGATCCTCCCGTGAGCGCAGGGCCGCCTGTTTGCGGACGATCTCAACCTCGTGATCGGGCAGGTCGGCCAGAACAGATACGTCCGAACTCACCTTGGCAACAACGAGGTCGTGGAAGTGTGTGAGCAGATCGTGGCACAGGCGACGCGGATCATATCCGTATTGGTACAGATCCCCTGTCAGCCGGAGCACCTGAGCCGGGTCTTCGGCCAGGATCGCTTCAACCACCCGGAACAGGGCCTGGCGGTCGGCCACGCCCAGGGCGTCTCTGACCGCCGCCTCATCAACCCGGCCGTTGCTCCACACAACCACCTGGTCGAGGAGTGACTCGGCATCGCGTAAGCTTCCGTCGGCCTCCCGCGCGAGCAGGGCCAGCCCGGCCTCATCGCATTCAAAGCCTTCTGCCTGTGTCAGGTGTTCGAGTTGCTGTATGAGGTCGCGCAGCGGGATGCGCTTGAAGTCGTAGCGCTGGCAGCGAGACAGAATGGTCTGCAAAATTTTATGGGATTCGGTTGTCGCAAAAATGAATTTGACGTGCGCCGGTGGCTCTTCCAGCGTTTTCAGGAGGGCGTTGAAGGCGGCATTTGAGAGCATATGGACTTCGTCAATAATGACCACCCGAAAACGGCCCTTGGCCGGTCGGTACTGCACCCCTTCGGTCAAATCGCGTACATTGTCTACCCCGGTATGCGAGGCACCGTCGATTTCCAGGACATCAATGGCGCTGCCGTTCGTGATCTCCTCACACTGGCTACAGGTGTTACAGGGGTCCGGGGTTGGCCCCTGTTCACAGTTCAAGGCTTTGGCTAGAAGCCGGGCGGTGGTTGTTTTCCCCACCCCGCGCGGCCCGGTAAACAGGAAGGCGTGCGCCACGCGCTCACTGCGGATCGCATTCCGCAGGGTGCGGGTGACATGCTCCTGCCCAATGACGTCATCGAACGTCTGAGGTCGCCACTTCCGGGCAAGAACGAGATAGCTCATAGCATGGCCGGCGGTTCGGAGTTGGGGTATTACGCTACGGTATTAAATGGCAATAGCTAGGCGACCCTACGGCACAGGGAGAGTTCCGGTACCGCTGCTTCCTTCCGGACCTGACGGATTTCCCGGCTTCCCTTGCGCAGGACCTAGCTATCACCTCGGGCGAGCATACCACAGAACAAACGGAGGGGCGATATGGTGAGCGAGACATAGGTGAAACCCGACTGGAAGAAGCAGGGTCAGCAGCCTGAGCGCGTACTGCGCTTAAACGAGGACACCGGCTGGTCGAGTTGGCGGGTTCAAAAAAAGAAGTAGACACCGCGCTCAAGGGGGAAGAGATTCTTGCCTTCTTGGAGGAGCAAGAAGAGCCAGTGCAAATGGTGACCATTCAGGCGGAATTAAAGTGCCGAAGGAAACCGCTGAACGACGCGCTCCGGGCGCTGGTCGAGCGGGGTAAAATTGAGCGCTCGGGGAGCGGAAAAAGGGGTGACGTGTATCACTATTTTGCTGTTCCCGAGAGTCCCAAAGAAGCGATGGTTTCGGCAGCATGCTGGGAACAGCAACTGTTCAGTGATTCCGAAGGGTTAGCCCCTGAAAAAAAGCTGTTCCGCTGTTCCCTGCGTATAATAGGGAACAGAAAGAACAGAAAATATGACCATCGCAGACCATGTGAGGGGGCTGACAGGAACGGCCCGCGATGAGACAACCAGGCAGCTTATGACGGGGTGGCTGCACTAACATCTCACGGGAACAACGGAAGCGGGAGCAGTGGGACCAACCGTCAGCGTTGGAGAGAGCAAAAAAGACCCTGCATTAGTGAAAGACAGGCAAGGAGAGATGTCCAGGACATTCATCCTTTGGCCTCCTGTGATGTGTCTGTATAACATTCATCTTGACGTGCAGTATAACACAACCTAAAATGTAGCTTATCACTGCAATTTTGATAGCGGATTTGCACCGTGATATCTCACATCGTGATTGACTGCCTACGCGGACGGTCGGCACACCGGCCAGTCCTGCTTGGCTTTGCACCTGCAGACCTCCTGTACAAGTTGAGCTTTCCCGATATCCTCGACGAGGACAGCGGGAAGGGCTACCAGCGCCCTTTTAATGAGCGTCACAGTCAAGATTTCCGGCGTTATATAAAGGAGCCTGACAGCTCAACCATACCGCTGACTCTGAACTTGCGGCCGTCGGAGGAAGACAACTGGCGCATCATCGATCTAGAAGATGGTAGAGCTCGGCTTGAGGTCACTGCCGACGCTGGAAAGATCATGGCCCAGGTTGATTGCCAGCATCGGCTCGGTCATTTGGGCGATTTGCCGATTCCATTGCCGTTCATGATTTTCGTCGGTCTCTCCGAGCGGGAGGAGATGGAGGTGTTCAGCATCATCAACAGCAAAGCCAAGGGGCTAAGTACCAGCCTGCTTGATTACCACTCGGCACAGCTCGCCGACTCTTTGGCACAAGAACGCCCAGAACTCTTCATCGCACTTCAACTCAACGGCATCGAAGAGTCCCCCTGGTTCCGTAGGTTGAACCTCGGCGGTAAGACAACGGCTGGCCTGAAACGGATCGTGTCGCTTCGCATGATGCAGCAGGCGACCAAAAGTTTCATAAGGGCTACTGCGATCCTCTCGACAAACTCGGTCGACGACGCTCTAAGAGTGGTTCTCGACTTCTGGTCAGCGGTGGTAACCGTCCTTCCGAAAGAATGGGCGGAGCCCCGCCGACACATGCTGACAAAAGGCATCGGTGTATATGCCCTGATGAGAATCGCAGCAGATATCTTTATCGAGTGCCGTGACGCGGGGCGAGATTGCGATAAGAGGGCTTTCGTTACTGCCCTGAGCGATTTTACCTATGCTATCGATTGGTCCACCTCAGGTCCGCTCAAAGGCTTCGGCGGACAAGGCGGAGTCACAGCCGCCGTCGAGCATCTACGCGATATCCGAAAACGTACACAGTATAAGGTGGTTAATGGCTAACAAGAATATCCTGCTCATCGAGCCGGGCTACAAGAACAAATATCCCCCACTCGGTCTGATGAAAATTGCCCAGTACCACGGGCTACACGGTAAGAAAGACCGGGTACGATTCGTTAAGGGACAAGACCCTTCAGTTCTAGCCCAAGCCTGGGACCGCATCTACGTTACGACATTATTCAGCTTTGAGTGGACACGCACGGCTGCGGCGATTGATTTTGCTATCCAAGCTGCGAGTAATCAGCCGGAACGGGTCTTTGTTGGCGGAATTGCGGCTTCATTGATGCACGAGCGCTTTCTACAAGAGCGACGATGGCAGGGGGTTCGGTTTATCAAAGGGCTGCTATCCGATCCGCCTGCGATTGCCCTTCAACTTGACGACTTCGCGGAGGAACTCTATGCCGACGATATACATGGACGGCCGATTGAAGATCTAGTGCCGGACTACCAAATCCTTAATCAGGTCGCTTACAAGTACGCGGTGTGGGACGCTTACTTCGCGTACACCACTCGCGGCTGCATCCGTAAATGTCACTTTTGCGGCGTGCCGAAGCTTGAGGGTCAGCAGCGCGACACGCCGTCATTGACCTCGGCTGTCCGTGCCATCGATGAACTGTACGGCCCAAAGAAAGATCTGATCCTGATGGACAATAACGTGGTAGCCTCACCGCGTTTCAAGGAAATCATTGCAGAAATTCGTGATCTTGGTTTCGTGTCCGGCGCCAAGCTGCAGCGCAAGGGCAGGCGGGTTCCAGTCCAACGCCGGGTTGACTTCAATCAAGGCGTTGATGCGCGGATACTGTGCAAAGCTCCTCTATACTTGCAGACACTCGCAACGGTCTGTATAAAACCGCTCCGTATTGCCTTCGACCATCTCGGCTTAAAAAAACCCTACGAACAGGCGGTGCGTTACGCCGCCGAGTACGGTCTAACCGAACTATCGAATTACATGTTGTATAATTTTCACGACGACCCGGCCGACCTGTTCGAGCGCATGCGTCTCAACGTGAAGCTGAACGAAGAGCTTGGCGTCCGTGTTTGGTCCTTTCCAATGCGATACCAGCCGACTGACCGACCGGACCGCGGACACGTGGGGGAAAAATGGTCACGCTATCAGTTACGTTCAATGCAAATCATTCTCCAGGCGACACACGGCGTCGTCAGCGGCAAACCGGATTTCTTCAAACGTGCTTTCGGCGACACGTTCGAAGACTTTGCGCGTATTCTGCTACTTCCGCACGACTTTATCTTTAATCGCGACTGGTTTGAGCGATTCGACCCTGAGGAGCGCCTTGCTGTCTATCGCGAGGAATTCGCCAAGCTGAGCGGATATGAGCGGGCTGAGTTGATTGAGCTGCTGTCTTCCTGCAATCCTAGGGAGTTCACCGGTTTGTCCAATCAGGCGACAACCACAGCGCTGAAGCGAGTTCTCCAGTTCTATGTGCCACTGTCAAGGGAGGAACTCTTTGAAATCTGGGAAAAGCAGAAGGAGATCAAGCAGGACGAGGCCATCACAGACATGGGTCTAGCCGAAGACGAACGCGTCGAGGACGCTGGTCTTGATCACAAAGATGAGTTGGACCCATCGTCCGCCCAGAATCCCGCATACTGCGAAGGGATCGCGGTATGAATCTTACCGGCATTTCTAATGGCGGCCGCGCCACGTCGGTAGAGAGGGCGCACACCGCTAGGCGGTACGAAGTCCCGGAAATCATCGTTGGAAAGGACGTACTCGAACTCGTATCAAGCGCGATGTACGTTGATCCGATGACAGTCTACCGTGAGTACATACAGAACGCGGCAGACGCCGTGGACGTCGCTCGCGCTACGGGGGCACTGAAGGCTGTGGAGCCTGGTCGCGTGAGCATATCCGTCGATCCAGCAACGAGGACTGTACGAATCCGCGACAATGGATGCGGCGTTCCATTCGAGGATTTTGGGAAGAAGTTGACCGCGCTAGGTGGAAGCGTAAAGCGTGGCACCTCAATGCGTGGCTTTCGTGGAGTAGGGCGACTCGCGGGCCTTGCTTATGCACGGGAGTTGGTTTTCCGCTCTCGCGTACCGGGTGAAGCCGCAGTCTCCCAACTTCGATGGGATTGTCGTCGTCTAAAGACGGCGCTGCGAGAGGCTTCAGATGACACGGACGTGGTCGACCTCATCCGCAAGATGACGACCCTAGAACGTACGGAAATAGAGGATGCGCCCGAGCGCTTCTTCGAAGTGGAGATGAAAGGCATCGTCCGTTTGCGGAATGACCGGCTGATGAGCCCCGTAGCGATCTCAGAATACCTGAGCCAAGTAGCACCCGTGCCGTTCTCGCCAACGTTCAGGTTCGGCGTCGAGTTATCGAAGGTGTTGTCGCGTCACGTAGACCTTGGCAATCTGGACATTCGGGTTGATGACGCCGATGAGCCCATCTACAGGCCGCATCGCGACGGATTCAGCTCAGACGGCAAGCAGAATGTTAACTTCGAGAGCTTGAGTATTATTGAAATTCCGAGCATTGACGACGACATTGCAGCCGTTGCTTGGGTACTGCACCATGAATATGAAGGGGCAGTACCGTCTGGAACATTGGTGAAAGGCCTACGACTGCGGACAGGCAACATTCAAGTTGGGGACCACGTTCTTCTGGAAAATCTTTTTCCTGAATCGCGTTTCAATGGCTGGGCGGTAGGGGAAGTGCATGTAATCGATAGACGGATTGTGCCGAACGGCCGTCGCGACTACTTCGAGCAGAACGTCCATTTCAACAATCTAATCAACCATCTAACGCCGACGGCCCGTGATATTGCCCGTCGCTGTCGTACCAGTTCGATACGGCGTAGATGGGAGCGGGAGTTCGAACGCCATGCGCAGTCAGTTGCAGAAACTATCAGCATCCTTGTCCAGAGTAGTGTTAGCAGACGGAAACGAGAGCAACTGGCGCTTTCGGCGGAACAAACACTGCTCCAGATGGGCCAAATCGCCGGTAAGGATATGCTCGTTGACACCGCAAGCGACCGAGAAAACAGAATAGATGCGCTAAGAGAACAGTTGAGTAAGGCGATGAACGATGACGCAGTGGTGTCGTCGCTGCTCATGCGCCTCCCTGAATCGCAACGGAAAATGTATGAACACTTTTTCGATTTAGTCTACGAATGTTCGGCGAACCGGACTGCGGCGAAGGCTCTTATAGACCGTATCCTTCTGAGACTTGAATAAGCTGCTCTCGGTGAAGAAAGAGGTCAAGAGGAAGCGAATTGGCCTACGGGGCTCAGCCAGACTGGATTGCCCGTGACCCAGACCACGCACATGCCCATCCTCAAAATCCCGAGCGATCCGGAAAATTCGTCTGCTTTCACGCAGCGCCTCGCAGCTCTCATCAGGGGCCAAGGTACGCATATCTATATTGACACCTCATTCCTGATGTGGATGACCAAGATCGGCTCAGATTCAAGACGAGAACTCATCGACTGGCTCAAGAAAAACTGCGCTCGTCGAGTGCATGTGCCGATTTGGGCGGCGCATGAGTACCTCAAGCACCATGTGGCTAGAACCCTGACAACAGATTTGAAAAAAGAAGCCGACAAAATCTCTAGTCTGGTCCGGCGCGCATACACTTACTTCAGGCCCTTCATAGACGAGCCCCTCGGCCGAGGGCAAGAAGAGCCGCTTACCATTCGAGCCAATGCTCGTGGAACGTTAGAGGCACTGGATCGTTTGACTTCTACGGTCAAGCAATGGGACAAGTTATACAAGAAACACGCCTCCGAGGTAATTTCTTTCATCAACGAGGTTACACCTGAGGAAACCTCAGTCTACGACCATCTGGAAATCATCACAGAGACCGGTGATGGCCGCTTCATCGCGTCGATTCCACCTGGTTATAAAGACCGATGGAAAAAGGGCAGAGGTCGGCAATCCGAAGGACTCGAAGACGAAGCACCAACTGGCAGCAATCAATACGGAGACTTGATTTTCTGGAAGGAAGTTCTCGTTCACGCGAAGAACGTTCAAGCTAAGGCACTGGTCGTGGTGACGAATGATCGTAAGAACGATTGGCACTTGGGCGGAAGTGACGTGATTGATATCGACTCCGAACTTCTTGCTCTTAGGCAAGACTGGAAGCCTGTTCCGAGACCGCATCCAATGCTTGTCACGGAGGCCAAGGTTGTCGCTAAGGTCGACCAGGTAGAACTCCTGGACAGCGTTTATTTGGCCGTCGTTCTGCGAGCAATGGACGAAGATGAGGTGAGAGCCTTCTTCAACGTCGCCATCATGCCGGACATAGAGCCCGAAAACGAAAGCGATAGACGGGCGAGATTGCGCGAAGAGCGAACTGACACTGATACCGCCGAGGCAAGTACAGCAGCTGACGAGCAGATATCTCTGCTCTCGGACTCTCCACTGGTGAAAAATTCCCGTAATGGATTCTTGCGTGCGCTACTTGCCAGTAAGGATGCCATAGATGAGAAAGGAGACACGCTTCTTGGGAAATGGCACGCCAACGTAGGAACGAAGCACCCATTTTCTGAAACTGTCACCCAGGAAGGACTGGACGAGTTCGACCATAAAGGACTGGCGCATCTTGCCCGTGAATTGCACGACCGAGTTCTGCAAGGGGTACCCGGCTACGAGGAAGTTTTACTTGACTTGATGTCACTCCTGGATCGTCTACCTCCGAACACGGCTGCGGCACTATATCTCGGCCTTCTATCATCAATGTACCTTGTCCGGGGCTCTAATGCGTCTCAATTGCCTCCGTCCAGTCCGGTCAATCAACTCTTGTTCGAGCAGCAGTCGGCCGCTTATGCACTCAACGGTGTGTATGCTGTCGCGAAGCGCCTATCCTATAATGAAGAGGAACCGTTATATCGGCCCGACAGTGCCTGTCCCGAGATAGTAATGACGCTCGATATCGAGCCGAACACACCAATGCCTAATCAATTGCGAAGCCTGACAGTGCGGACCCCGACAGCAGGAGAAGTTGAGTTGCTCATACCGGCTCAAAAGAATGAATTGCTCAGGCTCAGTGCACTCTTCGATAGCACCAGACCTACGGATGGCGAAGCGGTCATCCGCAAGGCGTGTGATCTTTTTGCTATCCCCATAGCGCAGGTCAAGCACGAGAATTTATTCAAACAAGGTTATAGTCTGAAAAAAGAAATAGGCTTCAAACGACCAGAGGATATCAAAATTCGGAAGGAGACGTCCGATGGCGAATGACCAATCTCTTGTTCCTTTCGAGCCCTTCTTCGGTGGCTTTGTTCTCGAAACCTTGACCATCGGCATGTACGGAGAAGCACGGAACGCGGTCCGGGAATACATCCAGAACGGCTTCGACTCAATCCAGCGGGCTATTGACGAATTGGAAATCCTGCCCGCGGGTGAGGGCTGGATCAAAATCGAGCTCGCGACGGACCACGAGAGTTTAACGATCCGGGATAATGGTGCAGGACTCCCTGCAAAGAGAGCGGCTACAGTTCTTGCTCGGGTCGGCGCCTCCAGTAAGAGCCATCACAAGAACGCCGGCTTCCGCGGAATAGGCCGACTTGCAGGAATTGTCTTTAGCGATACAGTCACTTTCACGACAAAGGCCAAGGATGAGCGCGAGGAAACAACTGTCATCTTCAACGCCAAAGCGATGCGGGATGCGATGGCGCCCGGCAAGGGCAGCAGGAAGTCAGCCATGGATTTGATGAAGGAGAGTGTAAGCGCTTTCCGGTCTCCTAGTCGAAAAACTACGGAGCACTTCTTTGAGGTGAAGCTCGAAGGCTTCACTGACGAGGCGCCGAAGGAATGTCGGTCGGCGCAGGCGATGTATGATTTCGTCAGCCAAATAGCACCAGTTCCGTATCCCGCCGGCTTCCCTTACCGAGATAAATTACGACAGGAGGCGGAACGCTCTGGAATTCCTATCGAAGAAGTTCGAATCACCATCAAAGAGGGAAAATACAGGCCGAAGCCGGTCACGAAGCGCTATAGTACGAGCTATGAATTTGATTCCGGAAAAGTCAAACTCAATGATTGCTCCATATATCGCTCGAAAACTGACCGGTGGTGGGCCTGGGTAGGCAAGAAGGAAGAGTCCGGTGCTTACACCGACTCGCGTGTTAGGGGCCTTCGTGTTCGGGTGCGTAACATTCAAATCGACGACACAGCGATCGTCAGAGATATTTTCCGAGATTACGCCACCTCGTCGCAGGTACGCTTTCAAGACTATTTTCTCGGAGAGGTTTTTATTAAACCGAGCGCGCTCGTACCAAATGCCCGTAGAGACGGCTTCGAGGAAGATGCCGCCTGGAGGCGAGTTAGGGGTGAGCTTGCGGAAGTCGTCAAAGCTCTCTGCAAAGAAGCCTATCAAGTTTCCAAAAAGGGGCAGCTATCGGTAGACGCTTTGAACACTCGCCTAAAAAACATCAAGAAAAAGCTGAAAGCGATCCAACAGGATAGCTCCACCAGCCCGGATCGTATCATTAAGCTCTCAAAGAGCGTCACCTTAGCTCAGTCGTATGTCGCTAATGCCCTACTCGGGGCTACTATGGAAACAGCAGCAGAGTTGCAATCCATCGGATCTGCACTTGCCGACATCAAACAGGAGGCCCTGACTCGCATAGGTAACGCCGTAGCATCAGACGACCGGGAGAAAGTGCAACAGGAAGCGCGCGATGACCTCCTACAAGAGATTCTTGAAGTGCTCGAAGGGGCTCTGTCGCCAGCCTGCTTCGCCGAGGCACAGGAGGCACTCGAAGTGTTCGATGACGAATGAAGAAAACTTAACGCCACGCGCCCTTGTCCGAACAACAATCAACAAAAGACGCGACAGGAGCTTAGTGTGTCGGATGTCGCCGCAATGTCGAAAGCCGAGAGAACGAAGAATGTGCCTCTGGTACTCCAAAGCAGCTTCCGCTTGCTTCAGCTCTCTCAGCGTGAGGGACAAATGTTTCTCGGCCTCACGGGCTTGCCCGCCCTTTCAATAAATCCGCTACAAACTTAGCAATTTGCTTCAGCTCATACTCGGTCTTTCCTCGTGTGGCTTGGACTCGTAGCAATTGTCTGATCTGTCTCCTTGTGTCATCAGTTCCCAAGTCTGTGCGAAAACGTGCGAGCCGTTTTAACGTAGTATTCGTATCTCCGCTCATATCCGCGATTTCAATGGCGTCGTGGAAGGGTTCTTTTTCTTCCTGGTCGAAAATTTTTTTCGCTTTCTTATTTCCAAGGATCGCCGGCAGCTTGTCTCTCATGTCTAATGCACGTGGAAATTTCTCCTCCTTAATGAGGAAAGTTACACGATTGTCCAAGCCATCGTGCCTTTCTCTGTATTTCTTGATTTTGATGCTTGACACGTAAGCCTCGTAGTAACTCCAATTCGATTTCTTCTGATCCCCTGCCTTTATCATCAGTTCAAAGGCTTCGATCATCTTTTGGACTTTTCCCTTGGACTTGCCGATTTCCCGCGCGACATTCTCTAGGCTAACTCCCTGGTTCTTGTAACGACGGTAAATATACGCGGCGTTCTCGTAGCTTTCCCAGTCTGTCTTGCCGGTGATATGGAACTGGCCGAGTAGGGAGAAGATCAGACTTTCCTTCTCTATCTCGGAATATCCTGAAAAATTGAGAACATAGCACCTAACCGAGGTCTGCGGTAACGAACCACGTTTGGTCATCTGTAGAGCAGCGAGACGACTATTGCCTTCAAGAACTTGATAGTCGAATTCTCCGTGGAGGTCTGAGTCCTCAGGCACTGGGATGCAGTAAAGAGCTTCATTGACTTGACCGTCCCTGTCAATTTGCGAGCGTAGCTCTTTTACGTGCTCCATGCCCTCCAGCATCTCTTGGATGTTTTTTTGCGTCCGACCCGTCGTCCCGGCGAACCGAGAGTATATGCGTGGATTTTCAGGGTAGAAGGCGAGTCTTTTTACGGGAACAGAAACCTCCTCGTACGGGACGTTCTTTTTTCGGAGCTTGATAACATTCTTCATCCTTACCCCTCCCGCGGATCAAGTATCTCTCGGAGCGCTCGGTTGAAAGCGTAGGTCGCTTGTCCGCGATACTCTTTAAGGTCGATATCTCCCTGTGCCAAAGCCGCGGCAAGTCCCTTAGCAGAGAGTAGTTCTTCGACCCATTCGTCAATAGTGCCTGAAGCAATGATGTTCTCCACAAGGCACTGCTCTGTCTGGGAAATCCGGTGAATTCGGTCCTGAGCCTGTAGGTAATCGTCCAGGCTAAAGGTCCGGTCGAAAAAAATTGCGTGGTTTGCAACCGTCAGCGTCAGACCTTCCTTCGCTGCTCCGGGTGTCGCAACGAGAAGCCGGCATTGTGGGTCTTCAACAAACCGTCTAACGGCTGTATTCCGCTCCGCAATAGTCCGCTTGCCGTGAATTTTAACTGGCTTCATGGTGAGGTAGCGCTTGGCTATCATGTCTACGTTTTCCGTGAAGCTGGTCCAGACGATGGTCTTTGGCCCTGCGGTATCTTTCTTGGCTAAAATCTCGTCCAGTACAAGCAGCTTGCCGGGCGTACAAGCATAACTCTCGTCCACAAGCTTCGGATTAGATGCTGTCTGCACGAGCCGTAGAAGTCGCTTCAAGATGTCTTCGGCATCGTCTACGGTCTGTACGCCGTCTCTTAAAACTTCTGCTGCCAGCTCTCTTCGGTATTTCTCATAGAGAATGTGTTGAGCGCTCTCCATCTCGGCCGAGGTGTTACGAATGTCTTTTTGAGGCAGGCTGATTCCAGCGCTTCCCTTCGTCTCCCGAACAGTGAACTTCTTGATTTTTTCGTAGAGACTCGCAAGTCGATTCTCGAAAGCCGTGGTGGTTCTCGAATTTGGCGCAAGTTGGTTGCTGAAGTCCATTTCAGACTTGAACTCCTCGAAAGACTTTCCAAGGGATTCGCCCAAGTCAAGAAAGTAGATCTGAGACCATACATCGTATGGACGATTAGCAACGGGGGTGCCCGTCATGATGACACGACGTGCAAGGTGTGGGGCCAAGGCGTGTAATGCAACTGCTGCGCGCGAAAGCGGATTTTTGATACGCTGCGCCTCATCCAAGATTGCTCCTAATCGCCGAGCTTTTGCAAAAAGCTGAAATCGACCACGCTCGCTGTGCATAACCTCATAGTGGGAGAGATACAGGCGCCCGGGTCTGTTGAACGCGTAAAAGTTTGAACGGCGGTCTTGTCCGACGACGATAGGCCGGAGGTGGATGTGGAACCGGACTTCCCGCTCCCAGTTCTCGACCAGTGCTTTCTTGGTAACCACCAGCACGGAATCCACAGCGCCAGACGCAAGCCAGTGAAGGGCGAGGTCCAGCGCCATCTTGGTCTTTCCCAGACCCTGCTCATGGAAGAGCGCGGCGTACTCTAAGTCCTTCGCTACGCGGACGGCCTCCGCTTGGTAAGGCAAAGCTTCGTGTTTTCCACTCAGCGGTACGCGGTCACGAACCCGGAGCACTGTTTGATTCCTCCTCGAGTATGGTCAGCGGATATATGCCATCCAAGATGTGAACCCGCCTACACACCGAGCTCCAGTTTGGTGCGGCATGCCGCAGAACGGATTTTGCGGTGGCAACGGCGGTCCAAGGCACGGCTAGCACCAAGTGTCTCGACGTATGCGCCTCAACGTATTTGAGAAATGCTCGCAATTGGTGCTCTGTCCTGGGAGACTCTAAATCCCCGGAAGTCTTTGCCTCTCCGACGATGACAATGGAAGCATCAGTAGCGTATATATCTGGGCAAAATCCTTCGATCCTGCGAGGAACCCCATCTGAATCCGCCGCTCTGTCGACAAGGCATAGCGTCTCATCGTAGTCGTTTAGCACCCCTACGACTGCATTTACGATTCGCTCAACAAGACGCTGGTGCTGCAAGCTTTCGGCCACTCTACTGCCTCGCTCACCCGTTAATCCCGTTGTCCGGCCCTATAAGTTCCTCGACGCAGGCGAGGAGGTCCCTCAGGTCGAGATGCGCTTCCGAATCGCGCTCCGCGGCGATTTGTTTCGCCTCGTCGTAGGTAAGAGTATTGATCTTTTCTTGTAATGCTCGTGCCAACTGCGAAATGCTCGCTTCCCGCAATTTGGTGTCGAGATCTGGGGCATCTAGTTTTTTGATTGCCTCACGGGCTCCTTCACGGAGGAAGGTACGCTTTGCTTCCCCGTTCTCCAGGATTTGTGGAAGCCGTCGCACTGAATTCAAAGGAGCTATCTTTCGCTCATCAACCCATCGGCTAAAGTGCCCCTCGTCATATCCGGCATTGAAGACTGCATCCTTGATACCGGGCTTTTGAAGTTCGACGAATGCGCTGAAGCGTGAAGGGTCGAAATCCTCGTCGCTGTCGAGCACTGGTCTGTAGTGTATTTCCATGTCGCGGTAGGCATCAAGCGACTGCTGTACGTCTCGTTTTGATCCGCCACAAAAATCAACAAGGTCAGACATTGGCATCATATGGGCCTCTCGGAGTTCGTTGAGGTATTTAGCCTTCGAGTAAGGGTCCCAAGGCCGGTTTCCAACGAGATGCACTTGGAGGCGAATCTTGTGAGCCTCCATGTCTTCCATATAATCCTTCACAAGCGCGGGAATGGTATTCCACTTCTCATCGCTTCGTCCTGCGTTTCGTTCCTGCTGTCGAAGTTCTCGATAGATCGCGACTCGGGTATTCCCCTCAACACACAGATATGAATCGTTTCCAGCGGGCTTGAGGATAATGGGCTGGATAATTCCACCCGATGCCTGGATAGATTTCTTCAGCCGCTCGTACGACCCCTGTGGGTCTATACTTCCTTCATGCTCCGCCCCTGCGCCTAAGGCCATCAGCATCTGCGCTTCGTTGAGTGTAGAATACATCTCCAAAAAATGTTTGATTCTTGGATTTTCTAAATCAAGAATGATTCTATCGACCTCGACGCTGGCTGGGCTACTCATTCTGTCCTCCCATGGCCCTCTATAACTGAACTGGTCGGATACCAGACGACATCAGCAACTGCTTAGGGCGAATCGACAATTACCACGGGACGAGGTAGGAAGCTAGAAAACCGGCAGTGACCACCGGCTCCAGGCAGAGGACTTATCCAACCGGCTTCGCCAGGGGTTACACCGGCTCCGGTGAGCCGCTCATTGACAAAAATCTGCCTGTGCTGACGGCCGGCGAGCTCGACTTGGGTAGTGTGAAGACAGGGAGAAATTCTTCTCTTAACTCAGGCTTGCAGGTGTATCGCGTCGACCTGCCAGACCTGCGAATGATATGGAATGGCATCACAATAAGTGCAGTCGCCAAGGTAGGACGATAGGATACAGATTCGGATTTTGTTCTCGTTCGACAGGCCGACCCTTTAAGGAGCGTATACCGTGCGTACACGGAGTGAAATGTTCCAGGAGGTTCGCAGTGTTCTCCTCCATAACTGAAAATAAATGGATGGGAAGATGTAAGGAATAATTCGATTGATTATAAAATACCCATATATTCCAATTGTTTATAAGGAAGGGGAAACGGAGAGGGAGGGATTCGAACCCTCGGTACCCGAAGGTACACACGATTTCCAGTCGTGCCCGATCGGCCTGACTCTGGCACCTCTCCCGTAAACATGCCTGAAAGAGGAAACGTGTCCGGCATCTCCACGCTGTTGGAGGACACGTTTCCTCTTTTCCACCAGGGTCGTGTGTGTGGAAGGTTTACCACCTCCCCAGGTCTCCTGCAAGGAAGGGACGTGCTATTGAACGGACCGAGCGTGCCCGCGCAAAAAAGCGCCTGTCAACAATAGACTGTCACTCCGTGGCTCGGATAGAGAAAGCTGGTGTTTGGGGTTGTTGACACCGTGCCGGGCCTCTGTATCTTGTGCCGAGGGCACGACAACACGATCCTACACTGCCCATTACCGCTACCGGAGCTGACACGAGCTTTCTATGGACCAATACGTTCCTGTCCTGATTGCGCTGATCCTTGGTGGGGTCGTGGCCTTGGTCATGACCTTTGCGAGCACGATGCTCGGCGTCAAAACCCACTCGGCGGTCAAGGACGAACCGTTCGAGTGCGGCAATCCACCCAGCGGTTCCGCGTGGGGACGCTTTTCCGTCAAATTTTATCTCGCCGCCATCCTCTTCATTGTCTTTGATGTCGAGGTGGTCTTCCTCTATCCCTGGGCGGTTGTCTTCCGCCAGTTGGGTCTGTTTGGCTTCATGGCCATGCTGCTCTTCGTGCTCGTTCTGGTTGTGGGCTTAGTCTATGAGGTGAAAAAAGGGGGGCTGGAATCGACCTAGCCAGCCCATAGGCAGAGATGGCTGAAGCAGACATTCTCTCTCATATCGAGACGGCCTTCCCCGGCGCGATACAAGAGCAGCACTCTTCGCACGGGAACGATACGATTGTCATCGATCGTGGAGACCTGCTGACTGTTTTGAGCCAGCTCAAGGAGCAGCCGGACTTTGCCTTCAACCTGCTGCTCGATATCACCGGGGTCGATTTTTTCGGGAAAGAGCCGCGCTTCGAGGTCGTCTACCACCTGCATTCACTGACACATAATCATCGCCTGCGGATCAAGGTGCGACTCACAGAGGAGAGTGCCGAGCTGCCATCGGCCGCACCGGTCTGGAAGTCGGCCAACTGGCTGGAGCGCGAAGTCTGGGATATGTTCGGGATTAGGTTCACCGATCATCCCGACCTGCGTCGCATTCTGATGTACGAAGAGTTTCGCGGCCACCCGCTCCGCAAGGACTATCCGGTCAACAAACGTCAACCCTTGGTCGAAGAACGCGACCCCATTACCAACCCATGGCATAAAGGGTAACAACCTATGGCGGAAGCCGCGGCCCCCCTTCTCCCGACTCAAAAAGAGGTTGCTGAGCACGACCCTACCTCTGAAATTATGGAATTGCAGATGGGTCCGTCCCATCCGGCAACCCACGGTACAATCAAATTCAACCTTACCCTTGACGGGGAAAAAATACTCAACTGCGATGTCGAGATCGGCTATCTGCACCGCGGCTTTGAGAAGATGTGTGAGCAGCGCACCTGGAACCACTGCATCCCCTACACCGACCGACTGAATTACTCCTCGCCGCTCATTAACAATGTGGCCTTTGCCCTGACGGCCGAACGCCTGCTTGACGTTGAGGTCCCGGAACGCTGCCAGTATATCCGGGTCATCATGAGTGAGATTTCGCGGATTACCGATCATTTGACGTGTCTGGGCATGGCCGCGGCGGAAGCCGGTGCGATTTCCGTGGGGTTCTATCTGATGGAATCGCGTGAGACCTTATACGACCTGGTCACGGCCGTGACCGGCGCTCGCCTGACGGTCAGCTATGCCCGGGTCGGTGGCGTAATACACGATCTGCCGCAGGACTTCGCCGAGCGCGTGCGGGCTGCATTCACCGATATACGTCGTCTCCTGGGTGACTGTGACAAGCTGCTGTCCAAGAATCGCATCTTCATTGACCGCATGTCCGGTGTCGGAATCATGTCTCCGGAAGACGCGCTTTCGTACAGCCTCACCGGTCCGCTGCTACGCGCGACCGGTGTTCCCTACGATGTGCGCAAAGCCCAACCCTACTCGGGCTACGACCGTTTTGAGTTTGACATCCCGACCGGCACCCAGGGTGACAATTACGACCGTTTTTCCGTGCGTTTTGAAGAAATCAAACAGAGCATGGCTATTATTGAGCAGGCGCTGAACGGGTTGCCGAGCGGCCCGATTCGGATTGACGACCCCAATATTACGCTGCCCGAAAAAAAACAGGTGTACGGCAATATCGAGGGTCTCATGAACCATTTCAAGCTGGTCATAGAGGGCGTCAAAATTCCACCCGGCGAGGCGTTTCAGAGCGTTGAAGGCGCCAACGGCGAACTCAGCTTCTATCTGGTCAGTGATGGCAGCGGTCGCCCCTATCGCGTCCGGGTGCGGCCGCCCTGTTTTTTCGGTATGGCGGCGCTGGGCGAGATGCTGCGGGGATATCTGATCTCCGACATTATTACGACGTTTGGCATGGTCAATATGATCGGCGGCGAGTGTGACCGTTAATACGGGGTCTATGGGGTCTTTGGAGTCTATGGGGTCTATGGAGTCTATGGGGTCTTTGGAGTCTATGGGGTCTATGGAGTCTATGGGGTCTTGACCCAACAGACCCAATGGACTCAATAGACTCGACAGACTCATAAAAGTGCTGAGAGCAGAGTATGGCTGTCCAATTTTCAGAGGAAACGCACAAACAGTTTGAGGACGTGCTGACCCGCTATCCGACCAAGCAGGCCGCCATTCTGCCTACGCTGTGGCTGGCCCAGACCGAGTTCGGTTATCTGAGCCCCGACGCGATGGAGCATGTTGCCGAGTTGCTCGACCTGTCGCCGGCCTATGTGCGTGGTGTCGCGACCTTTTACACCATGTTCTACAAGGAGCCGATGGGGAAATGTCACGTGCAGGTCTGCACGAACCTTTCCTGCACTTTACGTGGCGCTGAAAAAATTGTCCGCGGTCTGGAAGACCGGCTCGGCGTCAAGGTCGGTCAGACCACCGGTGATAAGCTGTTTTCCCTGAGTGAGGTGGAATGCCTGGGTTCGTGCGGGACCGCCCCCGTTATCCAGGTCAACGACGACTATCACGAGAACCAGACCCCGGAGAGTATGCTCAGCCTGATCGATGAGTTGGCAAAACAGGCTGAATCTGCTTCTACCCACCCCGGCCTTCGGCCACCCCTCCCAGGAGGGGATAAAAGCTCCCCTCCTGGGAGGGGTACCGCGTGAGCGGCGGGGTGGGTACTTATGATTGATTTTCTTATCACGTTGAGCCTGACCGTCCTGATGGTGCTGATGGTGCTGAACCTGGGTGGGCTGCTGCTGTGGGTGGAGCGCAAAGGCAGCGCGGTTCTGCAAGATCGGATTGGTGCCAATCGCGCGGCCGTGCTTGGCAAACTCCCCTTTAATCTTGGCATCGTCAACACCCTGGTGGCCGACCCCATCAAGCTGTTCACCAAGGAAGACTTTGTGCCGCCGGGGGCGGACAGGTTGCTGCACACGCTTGCGCCGGCCATCGGCCTGGTGCCCTTATTGGTCACCTTTATTATCATTCCCTTTGGTGACGTGCTGATTATTGGCGGGCGGGAAATCACGCTTCAGGCCGCCAATCTGAATATCGGTATTCTGTATGTGCTGGCGATGGTCTCACTCAGCGTGTACGGCGTCGTCCTGGGCGGCTGGGCCTCCAATAACCGTTGGGCCCTCTTGGGCGGGATTCGTGGCTCCGCCCAGATGATCTCGTACGAGATTCCGTTGGGGCTGGCGCTCATCGGCGT
This sequence comes from uncultured Binatia bacterium (SeqCode), assembly GCA_965203745.1. GTDB lineage: Bacteria > Desulfobacterota > Binatia > Bin18 > Bin18 > Bin18. The sequence goes on along the minus strand of CBDBDK010000004.1, from coordinate 1,080,816 downwards.
GGTTCTGGCCTTTGGCTCGCTGGACTTGCAGGAGATTACGCGCGCTCAGGGCGCGCTGGTCGGGGGCTGGATTCCGGCCTGGGGCATAGTCTATCAGCCGGTGGCTTTTCTGGTCTTTTTGGCCGCCGGGATAGCCGAGAGTAAACGGATTCCGTTTGATCTGCCCGAAGCCGAGTCCGAGCTGATATCCGGCTATTTCACCGAGTATTCCGGTGCCAAGCAGGCCATGTTCATGCTGGGCGACTTTGTCGAAGCCATTATCGTTGCCGGGCTGATTACCACGCTCTTCTTCGGCGGCTGGCAAGTGCCGTTTCTGCTGCGGGACGGATTTCATTTTCCGTGGGGCGGCAGCCTGGCGCTTCCCTCACTCCTCGTGACGCTGCTGCAGGTCGGGTCCTTTACCCTGAAGGTGCTCTTCTTCTGCTGGCTCCAGATCATGATTCGCTGGACCCTGCCCCGCTTCCGCTATGATCAACTCATCAGCCTCGGTTGGAAAATTCTCCTCCCGCTGGCACTGGCCAACGTCATGCTGACCGCACTGATTATTCTTCTCTTCGAGTAGACGCTATGGATTTCGTGACCTTCTTTGCCCTTGCTATTCCGTTGGTCGTGGTCGCGATCATGGTCATCGCCCATCCCAGTCCGGTCTATAGCGCCCTCTTTCTGGTTCTGACCCTCTTTCTTCTGGCGGTCTATTTTCTGTTTCTGAATGCCCATATGGTCGCCGCGCTCCAGATCATTGTCTATGCCGGGGCGATCATGGTCCTGTTTTTGTTTGTGATCATGCTGCTCAATCTGCAGAGCGACACCCTGCGGACACAGCGGCACGGCCTGGGCAGAGCGGCCATCATTGGTGGTGTCATCCTGCTTGCGGAACTGGGCCTGCTGCTGCAACGCTCCTCGTCCGAGCAGGCCGAGAGCAGCTTGCCCGAGAACTTCGGGACGGTCGAAGCCCTGGGCAGTCAGCTCTTCACCACGTATCTGCTGCCCTTTGAAATCACCGGCATCCTCCTGTTAGTCGCGGTTGTCGGGGCAGTGGTTTTGGCAAAACGATAGAAAGAGTAGAGGTATGCGTCTGTTGAGTCCTGTGCGTCTGTCGAGTCCTGTGCGTCCGACCCAACAGATGAACAAACCCCCTAGACCCAATACTCTTTGAGGGCGGCAGATGGTCCCAACCAGCTATCATCTCATTCTGAGCGGCATCCTGTTCACCATCGGCGTGACGGGCGTTCTCCTGCGCCGCAATATCATTATTATTTTCATGGCGATTGAACTCATGCTCAACGCCGTCAACCTGTCTTTTGTGGCCCTGGCCCGGCATTTCGGCAATATGGACGGACAGATCATCGTGTTCTTTGTCATGTCGGTTGCGGCGGCAGAGGTTGCGGTTGGGCTGGCCATCATCCTGCTCGTTTTCCGTGGCCGAGAAACGGTCAACGCCGACGAGCTCAACCTGATGCGATGGTAAAGACCATATGACACAATTACCGAGTTGGAGGGGCAGGCCCCTGTGCCCGTCCTCATGCGACATCACGGGCAACCACAGGGGGTTGTCCCTACATCGACTGGGATTGGTACTGTAGAGATGGAACATCCGCACGCGGCTGAGGTCGCCGTCCAGACGGTCTCGTACCTGCGCTATATCGTTCTCTTTCCTCTGCTCGGGGTGGTGTTCAACCTCTTCTTGGGGCCGCGCTACGGCCGACGGGTCGTGAACTGGGTTTCGCCGGGTATGGTCTTCCTGGCTTTTTGCTTTGCGTTTGCGGCCTTTGTCCAACTGCCGGACGGCGGTGCCCTGGTCGATCGTGTCTACCCCTGGATTTACTCGGGCGCCCTGCACGTTGATATTGCGCTGCGGGTCGATCCCTTGTCCGGTATCATGATCATGGTTGTCACCGGGGTCGGTTTTCTCATCCACGTCTATTCCGTTGGCTATATGGCCCACGACGACGATGTGGTGCGCTATTTTGCCTATCTCAACCTCTTTACCACCGCCATGCTGCTGCTGGTGCTGGGCGATAATATCCTGCTGCTCTTCGTGGGCTGGGAAGGCGTTGGGCTGTGCTCCTATTTGCTTATTGGCTTTTGGTATACGGACGACGAAAAGGCCAGCGCCGGGAAAAAGGCATTTATCGTCAACCGAATCGGTGATGCCGGTTTTCTCCTGGGTCTGTTTCTCCTGTTTTGGAGCCTGGGGGCCCACGGCGTCTGGACGCTGTCGTTCAGCGAAATCGCGGCCCACGCCTCAGTGCTGCCCGTGACGACAGTGACCCTGATCTGCCTGCTCTTCTTTGTCGGCGCAGCCGGCAAGTCGGCTCAAATTCCGCTCTATGTCTGGCTGCCGGACGCCATGGCCGGTCCCACGCCGGTGAGCGCGCTCATTCACGCTGCGACCATGGTCACGGCCGGCATCTATCTGATCGCGCGGATGCATTTCCTGTATTCCCTGTCCCAGACCGCGTTAGCCGTGGTGGCCGTGGTCGGCGCCGTCACCGCCTTGTTTGCCGCCACGATTGCCCTGGTGCAGACCGATATTAAAAAGGTCCTGGCCTACTCAACCGTCAGCCAACTGGGCTATATGTTTCTCGGGCTGGGTGTGGGCGCGTATGCCGCGGGCGTGTTCCATGTTATGACCCACGCCTTCTTCAAGGCCCTCCTTTTTCTCGGTGCCGGGAGTGTCATCCACGGCATGAGCGAGGAGCAGGACATCCGCAAGATGGGTGGGCTGAAAAGCAAGATGCCGACCACCTATGGGACATTTGCCATCGGCTGTCTGGCCATTGCTGGGTTTCCATTGCTGTCCGGTTTTTTCAGTAAGGATCTCATCCTGGAACATGCGTTTGGGAGTCCGCACGGTTCTCCCCTGCTGTGGCTGATCGGGACCCTGGGGGCGGGCTTGACCGCCTTCTATATGTTTCGGTTATTCTTTGTCACGTTTTGGGGAGAAAACCGTTCTGATCCCGAGGTTGCCCACCATATTCATGAATCGCCTCAAGTCATGACCATGCCCCTGGTGGTGCTCGCCATCCTGTCCTTGATCGGTGGCTATTTTACCGTGCCCGAACTGCTCAGCCCGCTCTACGGTCATGCGCATCCGCATGTGTCGCCCCTGGTGAAATATCTGCCCACCCTGCTTGGGCTGGGAGGAATTGGGCTGGCCTATCGGCTGTATGTGCAAGACCCCGCTACGACCGACCGCCTCAGCCGGCAGTTCGCCGGCCTGCATCAGTTGTTGCTGCACAAATACTATGTTGATGAACTGTACGAAGCGGCGATTGTCCGGCCTCTGCTGGCCGCCTCGGACTGGCTGTGGAAGGTGTGGGATACGGTCGTTATTGATGGCCTGGTCAACGGCACGGCCCAGGTGATTCAGGCCAATGGCTCGGTGCTGCGCTTCTGGCAAACCGGCAATGTCCAGACCTATGCCCTGTCGTTCTGCTGTGGGGCGATCGTGATTCTGGGGTATTATCTGTGGTAAGCCTCATTGTTTTCATTCCGCTGCTGACGGCGTTTTTCCTGTTGACCCTCAACAAGAATGCGACGGAGCTGGCGCGTCGAACCGCCTTTGGCGCTTCGCTCTTCACGTTCGTCATCTCGCTCGGTCTGTTCACCGGCTTTGATAGCGAGACCGCCGAGTTTCAATTCGTTGAGCGCTATTCATGGATTAGCGAGTTTGGGATCGAATACTATGTTGGCGTTGATGGCATCAGCCTGTTTCTCGTTCTGCTGACGACCTTTCTTTCGCCGCTGGTGATTCTGTCTACCTGGAGCAGCGTGGAACAGCGGGTCAGGGAGTATCTCTTTTTCTTTCTCGTCCTGGAAACCGGCATGATCGGGACCTTTGTCGCGGTTGATGTCTTTCTCTTCTATGTCTTCTGGGAAGTCATGCTGATTCCCATGTACTTCCTGATTGGCGTCTGGGGTGGCGAACGGCGCATTTACGCCGCACTCAAATTTCTGCTCTACACCATGGTCGGCAGCCTCCTGATGCTGGTGGCCATCCTGTATCTCGCCTATCTCCATAATACCCAGCACGGCACGCTCACTTTTGACCTGCTGCGCCTGTATACCCTTGAGATTCCGATCAACGCCCAAATGTGGTTGTTCGCCGCGTTTGCTTTGTCCTTTGCCATTAAGGTTCCCCTTTTCCCTTTTCATACCTGGCTGCCGGACGCGCACGTCGAAGCCCCGACCGGGGGGTCCGTCATCCTGGCCGGCGTACTCCTCAAAATGGGCACCTATGGCTTTCTGCGCTTTGCCCTGCCGCTCTTCCCCGATGCCGCCCATGCTGCGGTGCCGCTGATTATGGCGCTTTCAGTGGTCGGCATCGTATATGGCGCGCTGGTGGCCCTGGTGCAACCGGATATGAAAAAGCTGGTGGCCTACTCGTCCGTCAGCCACCTCGGCTTTGTCATGCTGGGGCTGTTCGCGTTCAATATACAGGGGGCCGAAGGCGCGCTGTACCAGATGCTGGGCCACGGCCTCTCAACCGGGGCGCTCTTCCTGTTGGTCGGCGTCATCTATGAACGCCGCCATACGCGGCTCATCAGCGAGTACGGCGGCTTATGGAAACAACTGCCGCTCTTTGCCTCGGTCTTTCTGATTACCATGCTGTCTTCGATCGGCCTGCCGGGTCTGAACGGCTTTGTCGGGGAGTTCCTCATCCTCCTGGGGACCTTTCAGGCGAACACGCTGGCCGGGGTGGTCGCGGTTTCCGGCGTGGTCCTGGGGGCCGTCTATATGCTGCGTCTGTACCAGCGGGTTGTTTTCGGACCGCTGACGCAGCCGGAGAACGCCAAGCTGACCGACCTGTCACGCCGCGAGCTGGCCATATTTGTTCCGTTGATCGCCCTGATGCTGCTGATGGGTCTCTACCCCCAACCCTTTCTCAGCCGTATGGAGAAGTCGGTGGAAGCCACCTTGGCGCGGATTCACAAAACCGCCGATAATAAGTCGGTAGAGTCGGTTGAGTCCGTTGAGTCATTGGGTTCGTTGAGCCTTGACCCAATAGACCCCACAGACCCAAGAGACCCAAGAGACCTAAAAGGTTGAGTATGGACATGACACTCCCCGCCATTAATTGGCTCTCGGTCCTGCCGACCCTGCTCCTGTCCGTGACCGGCATGCTGGCCCTGTTCTGGGACATCTGGATGAAAGACGATGAGCGCTCCTTGCTCGGCTGGCTGAGCCTGACGGGTATCGTTGTCACGGCGCTGTGTTCCTGGTTGTTGTGGGGCCAGAACGATGTGGTGTCGTTTAGCGGCATGTTTGCCCTCGATGCGTATGCCGTGTTCTTTCATCTTGTCTTTTGTCTGGTCGCGGGTCTGACGGTGTTGATGTCTCTGACCTATCTCGAAACCGCAGAGATCCGGCACGGAGAGTATTACGCCCTCATTCTTTTTGCCACGGTCGGCATGACGGTCATGGCTGCCGCGACCGACCTCATTTTGATCTTTCTGGGTCTGGAAACCATGTCGATTGCCGTGTACGTCCTGGCCGGGATCTGGCGGCAACATCTCACCTCCCATGAAGCGGCGCTCAAATATTTTCTCCTGGGAGCGTTTGCGAGTGGATTCCTGCTGTACGGTATCGCCCTGATTTATGGAGCGACGGGCAGTGTCCAGCTTGGACCTATTGCTGAACACGTCGGCGCCCAGGGCTCTTCGCCCTTGCTGTTGGTTGGCATGGGTCTCTTAATCGTCGGCTTTGGATTTAAGGTGGCCGCCGTCCCATTCCACGTCTGGACCCCGGATGTATATCAGGGCTCACCCACAACCGTTACCGCTTTTATGGCGGTCGGTGTCAAAGCTGCCGCTTTTGCCGCCTTTGCCCGGATATTCCTGCATACCTTCGGCGCGGTCCATACGGATTGGCAGGGTATTCTGTGGGTCGTGGCCGCACTCACCATGACGGTGGGTAACATCACCGCTCTGGTCCAGCACAACATCAAACGCATGCTTGCCTACTCAAGCATTGCCCACGCCGGCTATCTCCTCGTCGCCATGGTTGCCGGTAAGGAGCTGGGCGGCGCGGCTCTGATGTACTATCTGGTGGCCTATGGGCTGATGAATCTGGGCGCCTTTGGGGTGGTGGTCGCCGTTGGACGGAGGGGAGAGCCGCACGAAGAGCTTGACGATTATGCCGGCCTCGGTTTTCGTCATCCAGCCCTGGGTATGGCCATGACCGTGTTCATGCTCTCTCTCACGGGCGTTCCGCCGCTAGTTGGATTCACCGGCAAGTTCTATATTTTCAGCGCCGCGGTGCAGGCCGGATATATCTGGCTCGCGGTCATTGGCGTGCTGAATAGCGTGGTATCCGCCTATTACTATATTCGCGTCGTCGTCAATATGTATATGCGCGAGGGCGAGGCGATTGTCGAATTGCCCTCACTCCGCTCCGCGTTAGGGGCGGCCATCCTGATCGCCGCAATCGGTACGGTGCTGATGGGCGTCTTCCCGTCCGCGTCCATGTCTTGGGCCGGCGCGTCGTTTTTGTCGTTGGGATAAGGTCAACCAAGAGGAGCCGCGTCCGCTCCGCCGGTTGGCACTGACTCTGGCCGTTTGCGCGCAGGCGGGGAAGTGGTATACGAGCCGGGATGCTGACCAACTTCCTGACGGCTTTACACTTTCTCACCATCATCCGGACGAGAAGAGCGCGGCCTTTTGATGCCACGGTCTGTGGACGGTCCGCGGTCTTTTTCCCACTGATTGGGATTCTCCTTGGTGCGTTGGTCTGGGGGACGGACTGGTTGCTCCGGCCCGTGCTTCCACCGACAGGGCTCAGCGTCATGCTGGTTGGGTTGCTGGTGGTCGTGAGTCGAGGGGTTCATCTTGATGGGGTCGTGAAGAGCACAGACGCTCTGTTTGGCGGATCGGGTCCGGCGAGGAGAACGTCTGCGCGTGGACCGCTTGGCGTCTTGGTCCTTTTTTTTCTCCTCACGTGTAAAGTATATGCCTTGGATATGCTCACCGGCGGCTACCGAGACATCGCGCTCTTTCTCGGACCTATGCTGGGTCGGTGGGCGTGCGTGGTGATGGCCTATAGTTCCCGCCCGGCTCGAACCGAGGGACCGGGCACGACCTTTGTACACGGGGTCCAGTTCAATGAGTTTGCGCTCTCCAGCCTCATCGCTCTGGGCGTCTTGTTTACGCTGATTGAAATTGCTGGGATTGCGCTCGTTCTGCCCCTGGGCGGACTCATTATCGGCTTTACGCTGTTCTGCAATTCTCGTCTGGGAGGCGTCGCCGGAGATCAGTGGGGCGCCATGGCAGAACTCGTCGAGACCGCCGCGTTCTTCCTTTTCGTCCTCCTTGCCGGAGGGAGAGCTGTCACTGCCCCCTTATCGTAAAACTGGGGCCATGGTGAGAGCGGGGAAAGCCTGAACGCGAGGCTTTCCCCATCCGTTTGTGGGTCAGACTGTAGGAGGTTAGATGTCGGCGCGGGCGGGAATATCCACGCTGAGAGCGACATCAACTAGGGCTTCACCGTGCTGTGCGTAGCGGAGCGTCTGCTCCTCTTTCCACGCCTTGAGCGCTTCACGCATCCTGCCCGGATTGATGCCCAGTACGTCACAAATATTTTCAAAAGAGAAAAACCAGAGACCATCAGTGGAAATAATCCACTCTTCGGCCTCCTGAAAGAGCCGCCGCTCGTGGGGCTTTTTTGCCAGCAAATAGGTCTGGAAACAATGAACTGCATCCTCTAGCATAGCGAGCAGAAGTCGTTTCTCACCCTGTAGGGGTTTACGCCCGAGCAAGGTAAAATACTGCTCGGGTAAGAGGGTGTCTGGTTCAAACATAGATCCTCTCCTCCACAAAAGATTAATGAGTAATGGTAATTACGTGTGCAGGGTGGAAAAATAGCGAAAATCCATCTATAAGTAAAGTGAAAAAATCTTCTTTCAATTATTAGCAATCATGCATATTGAAACATTAAAGGTCTTTTGTGATCTTGCTGAGACCGGTAGCTTTTCGCTCGCCTCCTCAAAGAATTTTATCACCCAATCTGCGGTCAGCCAGCAGATTCGCGGCTTGGAAGAACGCTACGGCAGAGAACTGGTGGAACGCTCGAAGGGAAATGTGCGCCTGACACAAGCGGGTCAGGTCTTGTATGAGGCGGGCAAGGAGATTGTGCAGAAGTATCGTGAAATCGAAGACGGTATCCAGACCCTCTCCCACTCGGTTGCGGGCACTGTTCGGGTGGCCACGGTCTATAGTGTCGGACTGTATGAGCTCTCTTCGCCACTCAAGCGCTATCTGCAGACATTTCCCGATGTCAATATCCACCTGGAATATACCCGCGTCAACAAAATCTACGAGGACGTCAGTCGCGGCGATATTGATCTCGGTATTGTCGCCTATCCGAGTAAGCGGCCCCAGATTCGAATCACCCCGTTCCGGGAGGACCGGTTGGTCTTGATTTGCGCCCCGCAACATCGATTTGCCTCACTCCGGCGTATCAATATCAAGAAGCTCGACGGCGAGCAATTTATCGGTTTTGAACGTGATATTCCAACGCGTCGGGCGCTTGATCGTCTTTTCCGGCGGCACGGGATAAAAGTCCAATACATGATGGAAATGGATAATGTCGAAACGATCAAACGCGCGGTTGAAATAGACGTGGGGATCGCCATTGTCCCCGAGCCTACCGTTTCTCTTGAGGTCAAGAATGAGACCCTCAAGGTTATCCAGTTTTCCGGCGAAGTCCTGATGCGTCCACTCGGCCTTATTTCCAAGCGGGGTCGTCGTTTTACCCAGGCGACACAAAAATTTATTGATTTTCTCAAAGACAAGCCCGCCCAGCAGGCTCCAGAGTCTTCGGACCGGGTTCTCCAGGCTATTGGGTAAGCGGTAGAGCGATGGGTGGGGTGCCCTCTCCGCTCTCCTCTTGATGTTTCGCACCCGGACAGGTCAATGCGTGAACACGAGGGAATCACGCTCCGGGTGACTCGACCCGCGCTGACGCATCCTTCAGGTATTCGGAGAATTCATAGATCCCATACGCCTCCCGTCCCTGCCACACGGTCCGGGACAGACCAAAGGTGACCGCCAGGGCCGGCCCATCATGCGTATGGCGCACAATGGGAATAGCCGTCAGGGTTTCTCCCTGGCACTCAAGCAACAGCGGGGCAGAGGACGAGAAGGAGACAGAGAACCGGGTGGGGCGGCCATGCTCGAAGGCGTATGCAAGCTTCCAGTCTCCGGGGTCCAGCAGTTGTGGATTGCCGTGTTGATAGACAATGCCGGCAGAATGCGGTCCGTCAGGGGTTTCGGCGCGGACCAGGAAAATGCCCAGGTCAGACCCAAAGGGCAATGACAACAAACGACGCGGCAGGAGGCGGTCGGTTTCGTCAGGTCTGAGCACGTCGACAAAGCCCCAGGCGTTGACGGTATACTCGCGGTCTGGAAAAGCCACGCTTCCCTGGAGTTGACACAGCTGAATAAGGGCCGGCCGGCCGGCATTCACCGCAGGAAACAATAGCTGCAGGTCCACTTCAGCCGGCTCTATCCAGGAAGCGGCCAATCCGTCTTCGAGCCGAATGAACGCCTGGGGATGGGCAAAGCGCATGAGCGTTCCTCGATAGCTGATGGAGAGTCCCCCCGGCTGCCGCCGCCACACACACTGCCCGACCTGCACGTGGCCCGGGTCCGGTCCGCGCGCATCTTCACCGGTAAAGAGCACCATCTCAGTCCCGCCCAGGGAGAGGAGTAAGCGTCCGGAGTGGACAGACGCCCGAGGGTCAAATTCCACGCCGCCCATCACCCCTAACCCGCTTCTCGGATCGTGAAAGTGCAAGGCCAAGCGGGTAGGCTCGCGTTCCCAGGCCAAGGGGAGCAGAGAATCGTACGGCGTCTCGGCCTCTTCAGGAGGAGCCTCAAGAAAAGAAAAAGCAGAAAAGTCACGCTCCCCCCTCTGGTCAGGTAGGGTGCCATTCTGCAAGGAATTGCCCAAGGTATGGCAAAAGACGCGGACAAAGCGGTCGCGCTCCGGTCCGGGCCACCGCAGGCCCACCCCAAGTTCCAACTGAGCAGCGTTAATCCTGCCCTGCACGCTCAGCTCGGCCAGCGTTCGTATCTGCGGAGAGTCGTCGTGCAGGAAACGCGCGCTGAAGACCTGCATAAAATTGTTCTTGGCTGCCGCAGCATAGCGTCGCCCAATCGCGACATCGATATGCTGTTCCTGGGCAGCTTCACAAAAGGGGAGCACGACGTCGGAAAAGAACACCCTGTCAAGCGTCGGCTCTCCCTTGCCCGCCTGCATGAGTTTGTCTGCGTGTTGGCGGAGTCCAATCCCCACATCGCATACGGGCTGGACCACGTTCCAACCATGAATAAAAAAGACGCGTACCGAGTCATGCCGTGCCGTCAGCGCTGACAGGAGTTCGACCAGGGCAGCGAGAAACCAGGGTGCCTCCTGTTTGACCTGACTCACACGGTTCAAGTCCAGCTCGTTGCGGTCGTGGCTGTGGTTGATCAGTGCATAGCTCCGGGTTTGCGTGGCTAAGTCGTGAGTGAGTTCGGCCGTATGCAGATCGTTGACCTTGATACTATCGGTAATCGGGGAGTCAGCCGGGCGACGACCGCCGTGCGGAGCGACCAGGACGATGGGGATCTCACCGGCAGTAAACGTCATCCACACGGGCAGGCTGGGCTCAAATGAAAACGGCATGGCGCTACTATAACCGATCTGTGCGAAAGACAGAACGTCTCCGACGCGAGAGCCTAGCCGCTGACCTCGTCAAGCTGGCGTTCCAGGTCTGCAACGGCAATGCTGCCCGGTTTCTGGCCAGTCCGCGCCATATTATTGACAACGCGTTGCAGCAGGGCGTTACAGGGGGTAGGAATACCGTGGAGTCTACCCAGCAGCACAATCTCTCCGTTCAAAAAGTCGGCTTCAATCGTGGGCAAACCGCGCATCAGACTCTGCCATGACGAACCACCGGTCCGGGGATGGCCCTCAATATCGGCGAGCGTGATCTGGGATCGTACCCGCGCTTGTAATTCATCCTCGGGCACAAACTCAATGCCCGCCGCCTGGTAGCAGGCGAGGGCTTCGGCGCGGAGCACTCGAATCATTTTTCGCGAGCGCGCCTCAAATCCGCACGCCGCCTGAAAGGCGTTGCGCACATTGCTCAGCAGCTTGGTGTATTTCCAGCGCATGATATTGTGGTCGGGGACGGCACTAAAACCACAGGTGGTCAGATCTTGCGTCACCTGGGTGATGAGCGAATCAACCCCGTTGGGGTAACAGCCGGCATCCAGAATACCGCCAACGGGCTCGGCATGATTCAGCACGAGCCCCGGCTCCAAATAGGTGGCTGGCATCCAGACGACCATACCGTAGACGCGTACAAACCGGCGGATGGCCAGGCGCTCATTGTCCACCCCGTTCTGACCGCAGATAATGGCCAGGTCCCGGCCTCCCGCACGCTCAAGATCGCGCAGCGCCATTTCCGTGTCCTGGGACTTCATCGTCAGCAACGCCACATCACTAGGGGTAAACGCGATCTCCTCGGGATGACCGACCGCGCGGACTGCGAGGTTGAGTGTTTCCGCGGGGGTCTTCAACGTCAGGCCCTTGGACTGGATAGTGTGTAAGTGTTCCCCCCGGCAGATCAGAATAACTTCATATCCGTGTTGAAACAGTCGCGCCCCAATGGCTCCGCCGATGCCACCCGCCCCGTAGATGATATAGCGCATGGGAATCTCCCACTCCCTCCATAGACTCAGGGGCAGATTCTACCGTTCACCCGTGTGTCTATACACCCCATACCGCAGGGTGAGCGGAATACCCACTGAACAGTTCGGTCGGATTGACATTTCCCAGTCAACCGCAGGATAATCACAGCCACCAAGGAGGGCAGACAGCATGGCACAGGATGCAACACCGAGCGCGATTTTTTCGGCAGACTCGCACACCATAGAGCCTGCGGATCTCTGGGTGCAACGCGTGGACCGGGGTTTTCGAGACCGGGCGCCGCGCGTCATCAAAGACTATCAAGATAAGCAGGGCAGCTTTTTTGTTGCGGAAGGCCTCGTGCCCTTTCCCGTGGGTGGCGGGTTTGCCGCGGGCAAGGACCCCAAGGATCTGGCCACCAATCAGAACGTCGGCTACGAGCAGGCGCGTCCGAGCGGTTGGGATCCGGTCGAACGGCTCAAGGATCAGGATATCGACGGGGTCGAGGGAGAGGTGCTGTATACGACCCTCGGCATGTTCCTCTTCCACCTCAAGGACGTCAACCTTCAGTGGGCGTGCTTCCGGGCCTATAACGATTGGATAGCCGCATTCGTCAGTCATGCCCCTCAGCGCCTTGTTGGTTTGGGGCTGATTGCCATGCAGGATGTCGGGCAGGCCGTGGGCGAGTTGCAGCGCATTGCCAATAAGGGATTGCGCGGAATCATGATTAACGCGACCTCTCCCCGGGAGGTGCCCTACAGCGATGCCTCCTTTGATACGTTCTGGGCAGCCGCCCAGGACCTGAACCTGCCGGTCAGCCTGCATATTCTTACTGGTAAGCAAAACATCCGGCTCAAAAAGGGGCGGGTCGCCTCAAATATGTCGATCATTCACGAAGTCCAGAATTCGTTGACCGATCTGATTTACAACGGCGTGTGCGAACGCTTTCCCAGGCTGAAGCTGGTTTCCGCAGAAAACGATATCGGCTGGATTGCCCATTATTTGAGTCGTCTGGACATCTCGTCCGAAACGCTCAAGTATGTGGACCCGACCCCGAATACCCTCCTGCCCAGCGAGTATTTCAAACGGCAGATCTACGCCACCTTTCAAGACGACCGGGCCGGGGTCATGACTCATGAGTTGAGCGGTGCCGACAATCTGATGTGGGCGTCGGACTTTCCCCACCGCGCCTCAACCTGGCCGCGCTCGCGAGCGGTGATAGCGCAGAATTTTGCCGGCATTCCCGCCGGGGTCAAGCGCAAGATCACCTATGAGAACGCGCGGCGGTTGTACGGATTATAAAAGCAGCCGGTCCATCTCCCCCTCTGTCTAGGTCAGGATATCCTTTTCTCGGAGCGCGGCGATCTCGTCCTGACTCAGGCCGACGACGTCGGTCAGAACCGCATCCGTGTCCTGGCCCAGGCAGGGAGCCGGACGCCGGATCTCACACGGGGTACGAGACATGGTCCAGGGTATGCCCATATGTCGGCGGGTACCCACCTCCGGGTGCTCCAGTTCCACAAAATAATCCCGCGCGCCAACGTGCGGGCTGTTGACCATATCTAGGGCATCGAGCGCCGGATAGGCGGGAATACCGGCGTTTTGCAGCGCCTGGGTGGCCTCGTCCGCGGTGCGTTCCTGAGTCCAGGCCGTGACAATTTCTTCCAGTGCCGCCTCATTTTCCTTCCGCGCGGCAAGGCTGGCAAAACGTGTGTCCGAGCTGAGTTCGGGCTGACCCATAACCTCGCACAAGCGTTGCCACTCCGCCTCGTCCCGGACTGACAAGCTGACCCAGCGGTCGTCGCCTTTGGAGCGAAAGACGCCGTGGGGGGCCATATGGGGGTCGCGATTCCCCATCCGTTCGGGTTGGGTGCCGTTCATGCTGTAGTCCATGAGGGCTTCGGGCAGTAACATGATCGCCGCTTCCCACTGGGAGAGGTCGATATACTGGCCCTGTCCGGTTTTTTCACGGTGGAGCAAGGCAGCCATAACGGCAAACGTGGCATGGACGCCACCGTTGGGATCACCGTAGGAAAAACCCGCCATCATGGGCGGACCGCCGACATAGCCGGTCAGGGCCGACAGGCCACTCTGGGCGACCTGCGGCGGGCCGTAGGACACAAAGTCTTTTTCCGGTCCGCTCGTTCCATAGCCGGGGAGAGAGACCATGATGATGTCGGGCTTGATGCGGCACAGAACGTCATAGCCCACCCCAAGTTTTTCCATCACCCCGGAGGCAAAATTATTCATTACGATATCGCTCTTTGAGACCAGCGTTTTCGCAATATCAATGGCTTCCGGGGCTTTCAGGTCCAGGGTGAGGGAGCGTTTGCCCTGGTTGTACTGGTTAAAATAGCCCGCCCGGTTCACACCCGATTCATTGTCCGGCCAGGGCGGAATAAGACGCGACGGACATAAGCGTTTTGCGCTTTCGATCCGAATGACGTCCGCGCCCAGGTGGGCCAGTTGCAGGGCACCATAGGGGCCGGCCCAGGCCCAGCAAAAGTCAGCAACACGGATTCCATCCAACGGTGGTCGGCTCATGATCTTCTCCTTTTGCCTTCTGCTTAGACGGCACCGGCTCGCTGCAACGTAGCCAGGTCCTGGGCGGTCATGCCGAGTTCGGTATAGACCTCGGTGTTATGCTGTCCCAAACACGGGGCCGGACGACGCAGTTCCCACGGGGTTTCCGAGCAGATATGGGGTGCGCCCGGATAGGTCAGGCTGCCCGCCTCGGGATGATCGAGCTGGACAAAAAAGCCGCGGGCGTTGAGATGTTCGGAGTTCAGCAAATAGCCCATGGTTGAGACCGGAGCAAAGGGAATCCGGCGCGCCTGCGCCTTGAGATACAAGTCCTGTACGGTGAAATCCTTGACCCAGTCCTGAATGAGCAGTTTGAGCGCATCCCAACTCTCGCCCCGCTTCAGCCGATCCTCGAAAATCGGTTCGGCGGCCCACTCCGGGTTGTCCATCAGATCAACAAATGAGTGCCAGTGATGTTCCTCCACACAGCAGATAAAGATCCAGCCGTCTTTGCACTCCAACAGATCCAGCGGTTGTATCGGTTTGTGTCCCAGTCGCGTCACCGCCATACCGGCGTAGGAAGCCATCATGGTGCCGAACTCCGAGATGCCCATCAGGCACTCCTGGACGGAGAACTCGACGTGCTGGCCCAACCCGCCGCGCAGTCTGGCAAACAGTGCACCGAGCGACGCAACCGCGGCATGCACCCCAGCCGTAAACCCGGCCTGCTGACCAAATGCCTTGAGCGGCGGAAGATGATCGGTGCCCGGTCCTCCGCCGTTCAGAAAGCACAGTCCACCCGCATTCCACAGGGTAAGGTCGGACGCCTCATACTCTGCGTGCGGTCCCCTGAGACCAAACGGGGTAAGTGAGGTCATGACCAGACCGGGGTTGATGGCCGCCAGGCGACCGTAGTCCAAACCAGCGGCCGGCATATGCTTGGGATGGACATTGTGGATAAGCAGATCCGCGTCTTTGGCGAGACGCTGCAAGACCTCTTGGCCCTGGGCCTGTTCCAGGTCGAGCGTGATCCCGCGTTTATTGGTGTTCAGGAAAAGATAGAGCCCGCTCTTTTCCGCGTGTGGCTCTCCGCCTGGAAACGGACCGCGCTGACGGGCCGCGTCTCCCCCGTGCGGCGACTCAATCTTAATGACTTCTGCACCCATGTCGGCCATGAGCTTGCTCGCGTAGGCGGCGGAGACCATCTCGCCGCATTCAATGATCCGAAAACCTGATAAGGCACCCGGCATACTCCCTCCTTCTTTCTGGCCGGCTGGTCGGGTAGCTCCGACACAGCAGAGTCAGACTCTAGTAGGCCGCCGGTGTCACGTCAAGCTTGACTCCAGCCCTGGCAGGCAATACTCGTAGGGCAGACATGGAGCTGATCGACATTTACCTGCGGGTTGAGCGGGCCGATATTGCGCTCATCAAATGTGTCATTGAGTCCTACGAAGAATTGGGTATTGTCCGCACGATCGACAATACCAAGGCCATTATCGTGCTCCTGATCGTACCGGACTTTATCGATGACGCCTGGGCCGCGCTCGAATCCCTGCGGCAGCATATGGACTGGCACCAGGTCCCCCGTCCGACCGCGTATGACGACTGGCTGATGGAGAAGATGCATCCGGAGACGACGGACACAGCGTAAGGGAGATCATCGGTCTCACCACCTCCGTGTCTCCAGACCCGACCGCCTATGGCCAAACACGACGAGTGGGTCACCGCAAGTGAAATCGGCACCTACGTCTATTGCGAGGAAGCCTGGCGGCTGACGCATGGACTCAAAATCCCGCCGGGTAGTGTGCGAGCGCTCCGCCGGGGCACGGAAACGCACGCCGCATGGCAACGGGTCGAACGTCTGACTGCCTGGCTCATGCGAGCCGCTCTCATTGCGGCGGGTATCGCCCTGGCCGGCATCCTGCTCCGTGTCTACCTATCGTGATGGTTATCTTGACGCTGCTGCTCGGTCTTTCCGTCCTGCTCTTTGTGGTTGCCCTCATAGGCCGCCGCCGGGCCGGCTTTGGCTCCGGCAGGACCATCAGCCACGATGACGTGCGGCTGTCTTCCGAGCGCTATATGCTCCGCGGGCAACCGGACCGCATTGTCCAACGCGGTCGATATTTTATTCCGGAAGAAAAGAAGTCCGGACGACAGATGAGCGAGAGCTACAAAGCTCAACTTGGGGTGTATCTGGTGTTAGTCGAAGAAGAGTACGGCGTCCGGCCCCCCTACGGCTTTATCATTTTGAGAGACGGCGAGCGGGTCAAGGTGAAAAACACGCGCCGGCTGCGCTCACGGGTGACTGGTATTGCGGACCGCATTCGAGCGCACCGCCAGCAGCTCGACCAACCCCTCTCCCCACCCACCACGCCCGCCAAGTGCCGAAACTGTAGTCAGCGTCAGAACTGCGAGCAGCGGTTGGTATGAAGGATCAAGCCCGTTGCTCAAATTGTCATAGTATACTAGATTTAGTATATCATGACAGAGGAGGCTCCATTAAAGCCGGTCATTTGGCTTGGCCCTACCAGGAAAGCACTCCAGCGTTTCCCTTTACCTGTGCGGAAAACCTTTGGCTTTGCCCTCTATCACGCACAAAAAGGGGTAAAGCATGAATCGGCCAAGCCACTACGAGGCTTTGGAGGAGCGAGCGTACTCGAAGTGGTGGAAGACCATAGGGGAGATACGTACCGTGCCATCTACACGGTGCGCTTTGCCGAACGGATTTATGTTCTGCATATGTTCCAAAAGAAAGCCAAGCAGGGAATCAAAACACCAAAACAGGACGTTGACCTCATAAAGCAGCGACTCAAGGAAGCGGAGGCGTTGCAGAAGGCAGGCGGAAAATGACACGAACAAAGAGCGCAACGAACCCCATTGAATATGAAGAGAGTAGCGGCAATGTCTTTGCGGACATTGGGCTACCCAACCCAGAGGAACATCTGGCCAAGGCGGAGTTAGCCTTTCAAATCTGCCAGATAATCCGGGAACGGAAGCTCACTCAGGTCAAAGCCGCCAAGCTGCTCGGTATCAAGCAGCCAAATGTCTCTGCCCTCATGAAAGGCCATTTGGATGGGTTTTCGGCGGAACGCTTGTTTCGCTTTCTCAACAAGCTGGATAAGTCCATCGAAATTGTTATCAGGGACAAACCGCGTCAGTCCAAGCATGCCGATGTACGCGTGGTGGTCGATGCTGCGTAACGGTTCTTCCTTGTACTAAAGGTTCCCCTCTTATACCGAGACATGGTGGTGGGTATGAGTACGTGGCCGGATCGTAACCGCGACCTCTACCTCCTGATCGAGCTTGTTCAAGAGAGTCATCAGGCGATCTACCGTAAAACGAGTGAGCTTGGCGTTACGGACACGGGAGAACTCGCTTGCCGCAACCCCGGTTAATTGTTGGGCTTTCCGAACAGACAGATTCCGGTCATCCAGAATACCGATAATCTGAGCCGCGAGTATGCTCTTGAGCTGTAAGATATCGGCTTGCGGATCATCGAAGTCACGGAATACGTTCCCACTACCGTGAACCAGTTCGAGTTCTTCCCCACGTGCTTTTCTCATCGTCACATCTTCTTCAGGCGTTTGAGCCGCCTCACGACTTCCCTTCGTGCAGGGATGCAATGTGAGGACGCTGTTTAGTCTCCAATCTCAGGTCCTTCGGGTTGAGCCACCGCATCGGTGTGCGCTTTTTCCGGTGTTATTTCAGCCAGCAAATCTTCCTCAGTATAGGGAAAACAGAGCTTGCTTTTCTCTCGGACAGCAGGTTTGACGCCTAAGCCCTCTTCGGTCATATCTACCATCCCCTAGTGCTGGATTTGAATTCGGGTAATTCCGCCATTATGGAGAGTCGTTCCTAGAGCAAATGAAGATGCAGTGTAGCCGCCCGTCATTCCTGCGCAAGAACGTCACCCCGTACTTGATACGGGGCAGGAATCCAGACCCCCCACCCGCTGGATGCCGGATCACGTCCGGCATGACGGGATATCCTCCTGCACGGTCGGGGCCTACCGTGAAACGCCCCAGTATACCTACGAGGCAGACTTCCCAGCCACAGACATACACTAACGGTGTTGCTTTCATTAGCTGTCGTCACTATTCACCAGCATGATCCAACGAGGGAGAAACATGGTGCGGGATATCGCTTGTCCTTCGACTTGATAAGCAGGCGCTCCATGTAATCGCGTCACATCTTTGGCTGATAGAGGGGATATCCCGCGCTCCCATAAGTCACCCGGCCATTCTCCCGCTTCACTACTAAAATTCACGCCTTCGTATTGGTCATAAGAGAGCGAAGAATCAGGGAGGATCGTTTGACGGTTTCTGGCTCTTAGATAGGAATTCTCTGGAGACGAGAAATCCAGGGCGAAACGCTCGCGACTTTCTTCGGCCTTTTCTCGAATTTGGCCCCACATCGTTTGGTTATTCGGACAGGCGAAAGCGCATCGCCAAGGTAAGGCAGCCCGGTCTGAATGGATGTAGTCGAAGGTGCGACATCCACGCCTCACAATCGCTTCCCGAATTCGCCAACTCGGCACCAACGTACAGCCGAACTGCCGTTTGGCTATGGTCGGCTGACAACAATGCCAAGCAGAGTCCCAGTCTCTATCATCAATGTGATTGAACAATAAATACAACGGAATGGCACTGAATTCTCTTGCATAGTCTTCAAGGATATTGATCTGGTGCCCATTGTTAGATCGTGCTTTTAGGCAATTGTATTTTTCCTCATGTAGTTTTTTTGCCTGAACGGCGTATAGGTCAGCCTTGTTTGCACTCCGACGTATATAAACGACCAAATCCGTTCCTTGCTCGGCCTCCTTGTGTTTTGTCGTCGGAAGAAACCTGATGTTGTGACTCGGGGTTGACATCAAGAAGTCGAGAACCAGCAAGTCCGTAAGCGTCTCCTCTCCCAAACGAACACCCCATCGTCGAGCTTCGCGCAGTCGATTCCATATGCTTTCGGCAATTCTTTCGGCGACGGTACTTTCGGCCATTATTCTTCAATTCCTCTCTAAGTGTCTCCCGAGATCAGTTTGACAGCGTCCAGAATATCAGATTCCGCTTGATAGGTAGGCCGACACGTTCTAGTTGGGGTAATTCCTCGGGTCGGGTTATTGACTGGAATCGAGGCGGAAGAACCTGAATCAAACGTCCACGTGTTGATTATAGGTTTGTCACCTTCCATATAAGTACTCGTCAAAATATAGCGCGCATTGACTCTGATTCGTGTCACTGTTTCGGTCATCTTATAAACACTGACATTCATTTTTCCAGACAAGCCGACTGAGGTGTGTTTCTCTAGCCATTGTACGTAGGAACCTTGAAAGGCCGGGACGAGTGCATTCCCTTGAACATTCCAGTCTCCACAGTCCACATAGATATTGGGTGATGCACTGAACGTTAAGGTGATAAGGCCAGAGTCTTTTTCAAAGTTGCTAATGGCAAAAGAGGATTGGGAAACATGGTCAATAAGGGCCCTCCAGACAGTATCATAGTCTTGTTCAATTAGGAGTGTGAAAGTGTTCAGTTTAGGCGGTGGGACCGAGTATTGAACAACAGGTGGAGAACAAGAAAATAAAAGCAGTGCCGTTACACCTGCGAGTGACCATAGCTTCTTCGTCATTCGTTTCCCTTTCTTGGCTTATCCGAATTGGTTTGTGTTGGAGCCTGGGATTTCCAGTAGACCTGAATGGACTATAGAAGCCATGAATATGCCTGCAATAGTCGCAACAATACGAGGCATCTCCCTCCTCCTCTCCTCTATAGAGATGTACAGCCTCGGCAGGCGTGCCGGGCCGTATCTACATCACAGCAAAGAAATGGAGTGAGTCCCGCGTATTCACCACAGCACGGGTCATGACTCCCGCGCCGAACGGTGGTTGTTGTATTCAGCAGGCGACCCGACTCAACGGGTTCTTTGCCTGATGTAGATGGGCGTGAAGATGCCCAAGAAGGGAGGAAATGTCAACGGTCAATGCCGGAAACGAGGAAAGGCCGAAGGGTCTCCCTCGTGGTTCGGTTGAGCTTGGGCAATAATTCCAAGAGGTGAGCTAGGCGGGCAGGGGTGCTCCCTTGACATGTATTGTAGCCTCACCGCGGGACTTGGGCTTGGGCTTAAAACTGATAGTGACATCGTAGTCGAGCTTCCGCATGTAGCGGAGCAGGCGGTCGATTGTGAATTTCTCTAGTTTGCCCCGAACCAGGGCCGAGACGCTCGATTGTGGCAACCCAAGAATAGCCCCCGCTGCCTCTTGGGTGAGGCCCCGTTTTTCAATCAGCTCTCCAATGCTCAAGGCGATGGTCGCTTTCACTAAGCGCTCCTCTGGATTTGGCAGATTGAGATCAGCGAAAACATTTCCGCTTGAAGGCGTCACTTTGATGTCTGTACTCATGACTTTGCTTTTTTCCTCCGAGCGTATTGCTTCCGATAATGTTGCTCAGCAGCCTTCAAACGCTGTCGTATCACTCTAATATCCTGCTTGGTAGTCTGGATACCACGCTTTGACTTCTTCTGAAACGTATGGAGTAGGTACACCATACCGGCCAACTTCACGGTGTAGACTCCACGATAGGTATTGGTGTCATAATCGGAGACAATCTCTAAGACACCGGCTCCGGTAAATCCCTTGAGGGGTTTTGCGTCTGGATGCTTCTTGCCGAGTTGGGCTGCCCAGAGTGCTTGTCCCATGACATCGCGGACTTCCTTCGGAAAGCCTCGTAAATTCCTATCACTGTCACCTACGAAATGCAGAGGAACCGTTGACATAGTTTCTTTTGCCATCGCCTCAGCCCTCCTTCTTATGCTTGAGAGTGGGAGGAACTGATAAGGCTCTCGGCGGCGGCGGCGTTATAGGTACTCGAGGAATTTTTTTCTTTTTACGTGGGAGAGTCCGGAGCACCTGCGAGACAGCGGCCATCGTTTTCTCTGCATCTACGATCTTTTCGTCAAGTTTCTTTGCTACCTCCATAATTAGCTCTGGGAGTTTTTTGATCGCTCTGAGTTTTTCATCACGAGGACATTCAGACCACGATTTTACCGATTCCGATTCTGGATCATCAAAAAGGGATTTGCTCACAACTGCAATGCGATAACGTTGTCCAAAACGGCGATATTCCAGATACGGGCTGGCCACATCTGGCTCATCGAGACTAGGGGCTGAGATGGCAACACTGGCAAAAATTCCAGCGCTACATTCTTCATTAAGAAAGTCTTCAACCTTCTTAACAATCGTACTTGCCTCGTCAGTAAGTTGGTTGAGTCGCGCGGAAGAGTGGCGCAGTTTGTCGACAGCTTCGGCTAAAGAGTCTGCCATGGGTGCTCCCCTTTCTGGCCTGCTGGGCCTGGTAAGATGTTTGTTTCGGTCCTGCTACAGACCTGCTTGGCTCAGGTGCTACCTTTGCCTTTGGCAAATATATCTCTAAGTATTGGTAAGGTCAAATTAAGTCCAGCCGTTCTTGCTGGGCTACACTCTTGAGCGGCACCCCCGCACGTCTGGATGCCGTGTCGCCTCACAGATGGCTCGCGCGTCGTTGTAATCGTTCTTCTGCCCCCGCCGAAACGCGACCACATGCCGGGGAGGGAGCAGTCAAGCTGCGATTTTCATTTTTCATGAAATTTCAGCTTGCATGAATATGGAAATAACTTCACAACGCACGCTCCCGCCTTCCTGTTCGGCCTCATCATCGGAGCCTGGATCATGCTTCCGTTCCCGCGAAGCCGACTAAAAACAGGCCCTCAATAAGCCCCATTTACTCACCATTTAAGCCTGAAATAAGCCGAAATTCGCGTGCCATTTTCATTTTTTGTGAAAAATCCCTAACTGCCTGTTCTATAGGGGTTTTTCCCGATTTCGTCCGATTTTGGCGTGAAATTTCTCTACTTTTCTCTACTTTCTGGGAGAGGGTGGTCCTGACTTTTGGAAAATCGCAGCCTGAAAACACCGGCCTATCAAAAGGCCGTTACTCGTCAGTTTCCTTCGTCCCCTCACTGGCTTCTTTTCCAAACACATACGCCACCCCGATACTGAGCACATACAGTAGGAGCAGTGGGCCGGCGAGGAGCATTTGGGAGATGGCGTCGGGTGGGGTGAGGATGGCGGCCAGGATAAAGACGCCGACCGCGGCGTAACGGAATGCGCCAATGAGGGTATGGTGGGTGATGAGCCCCACACGGGCAAAGAAAAAGGCGAAGACGGGTAGTTCAAATGTGACCCCAAAGGCGAGTAGCGTTCTGGCCGTAAAGGTTAGATACTCGCTGATTTTTAAGGTGGCCTGCACCCCGATACTGCGGAACTCTCCCAGAAAAAACGCATACGCAATCGGCAGGACGACGGTATAACAAAAGCCGGCCCCGAGCACGAAGAAAAATGAACAGAATATGACAAATGGCCAGACGTAGCGGCGTTCCTGCGGGTATAAGCCTGGAGCAACAAACTGCCAGAGTTGGTAGAAAATTGCCGGACTGGCGCCAAAGAGCGCGGCAATAAAAGCGACCTTGAGTTTTGTAAAGAATGCCTCGGTCGGGCTGGTGCCAATCAGCGAATGGGGATCGGTCGTGATGTGATGCAGGGGCTGAGCGAGAAAATCAAACAGCACGTTGGCAAAGAAATAGGCCGGCAGGAAGACAATGAAAACAGCGAGCAAAGACCGAATGAGGCGGCTGCGCAACTCATCCAGATGGCTGGTGAGCGGCATGGACCGGTCGTCATAGACCATGTCCTAGTTGTCCCCTCCGGTGCCTGCTTTCTTTTCTGGCGTTTCTGAAGACTGGGGCGAGTCGGAAGAGGCAGCGGGCGGCAGAGCCGTGGAACTCGTCCGTGCGTTACGTTCGGCGGCCCGCACTTCTTCGTCCAGCATGATCTGGGCATTATCGAGTTCTTCGGTGATTCCGCTCGTTGCCCGGCGCAATTCGGCAAAGGCTTTACCCAAACCGCGGGCCGCTTCGGGCAGGCGCTTTGGGCCGAGGACGATCAGCGCCACGACCAGAATCACCACCAATTCCGGCATCCCGATTCCAAACATATTTGCCTCTCGGGTTACAAAAGAGTAAACGTGTCCAGCATCGTATGTCTAGTGGAGGACACGTCTACTCTTCGTAGTATAATCGAAAAACCGGCGCAAGTTATGGCCAGGGTCCGGGAGAGGGGGCACTTTCCCGGCTCGGTAAGGAGCGACTAATGTTACAGACAGGCATCGTGCTGGACACACGTTATCAGGACCACAACCCAGGTCCGGGTCATCCGGAACGGGCGGAGCGGATCGGTACCCTACTCAGTCGCTTCGCGTCCTATGAGCGCGACAGGTTGAAACGATTTGAGCCCAGACGGGCGACGCATGAGGAGATCGCTTTGGTCCACGACACCCGCCTGATTGGCCAGGTCGCCGCCTCTGCCGGTCTCGAAGCCGCGGCCTTTGATGCGGATACTCGCGTGTCCGCACAGTCGTATGAGACGGCCCTGCTCGCCACCGGCGGTCTGTTGACCATTCTGGATGCGGTCATGGAGGGCGAAGTGGACAACGGCTTTGCCTTGGTGCGACCGCCCGGCCATCATGCCGAACGCAACCGGGCCATGGGTTTTTGCCTGTTCAACAGCGTTGCGGTTGGGGCGCAGTATCTGCGGGAACGCTTTGGGCTGAGCCGGATTCTGGTGATGGACTGGGACCTGCACCACGGCAATGGCACCCAGCACAGTTTCTACGATGACCCTGGTGTGTTGTACGTCTCGACCCATCAATACCCGTACTACCCCGGCACAGGAGCCGCCGAAGAAGCCGGCCAGGGCAGCGGCGAGGGCTATACCGTCAACCTGCCGCTCAGCGCCGGCTGGGGAGATGCCGCCATTGTGCCGCTCTTTGAAGAGGTGATCGATCCTATTTGTCGGCAGTTTCAGCCCGAGTTCGTGTTGATCTCCGCCGGCTTTGACGCCCACACTCGTGACCCCCTCGGTGGTCTGACCGTCACGGCAGAGGGCTTTACCGCCCTGGCACGCATCCTCCTGCGCGTGGCGCGGGATCAGGCCCAGGGCCGTTGTGCCGCCATTCTCGAAGGCGGCTACGATCTGGAGGGGCTGGAAACCTCAGTGATCCACGTTCTGGACGAAATGGACGGTACCCGGCTCGACCAGCCGCTTCCCGTCTACGAACGCCAGGGTCTGCTCCCCAACGTCCGGGCCGTGCAGCGACGCCATTGGGAGCTATCGGAGACGACCTAATTGAGTGATGGGTTAGGCGGTCTCATACAGCGACAGGCGTGAGACTAAACACGCGCGAATATTTTGCAGCGGTCTTTACGTCCCCTTGACGAAGGGCCTCCCGTACATCGTCAAGACGATACGCGTCTTCAAGAGAAAGGTACGGGGACCATCCTTCAGGCTCTTCCAGAAGTTCTACGTCAACTTCTGCAACGTAGTTTCCTTCGTGAACGAATTTCGTTCGTTTTCTCTTATTCATTCCGCCGATACTCACGCTAGGCACGGATCACTTCTTGACTTTCATTCCGCAATCTTCTGACTCCCTGTACGCTTTGTCGTGGTGGCGTTGGAGTAAAACCAAACACATCGGCATCCCAGTCAATCCACTCGATCGGGAAGCCAATAGTCTGAGCATAGTTGTACCCGGAGTGATGTTGACAACTCTCCCAGCCGTTTTTCTCCAACTCGCAAATACCTTTTACAATAGTGCCTTCAATGCCTACGACAAGGTTCCCGGCTTCCATGCTCAATAAATTCCACATGATCCCGCTGACCCGAGTGACCCGAGGAGTATTGACGTATGCACCACGCGCTCGCACATCGACTTCTTGAACGAATGTATCTTTGTCACCTGTCCCAACGAGAGGGCAAAGGGGGAGCAGGTCTCCGAGATCAGGCCAACCTTGAGCTACTACTTTGCGACGTTTTAACTCCTCGTAGGAAGTATTTTCCTGATTCCTATCGATTGCAAGCCACCATGTAGGCATAGCCTTATCCCTCTGATTTTAAGCTTAGTCGCCGCGTTAGCGGCTGGTTGGAGCGTCGGGGGTCGTTGAGTGAGTTACAGGAACCGCTTCGGCGTGCAGCTTCAAGCCCAGCGCGCCAATGACCTTCAGGATAGTGTCGAAGGTAGGGCTGCGCTCCCCCGAGAGTGCCTTGTACAAACTTTCGCGGGAGAGACCGGCGTCAGACGCCACCTGAGACATACCCTTGGCACGGGCGATATCGCCCAGCGCTTTGGTAATGAACGCAGCATCCCCATTTGCCTCCTCAAAACATGCCTCCAGATAAGCAGCCATTTCCTCCGGCGTGCGAAGGTGTTCGGCGACATCGTAGGGAGAAGTAACCGTTTTCGTCATGGTGCGTACCTATAGATTTCGAGCGAGGCGTAGGGCCGTCTCGATGTCACTAGTCTGAGTGCGTTTATCCCCGCCAGCTAAGAGAATCACGAGCCTTATAAGTAGACATCGATGGTGTCTAACTGCCTCGCAGTTCAAGCCCGCCAACTGAGGCAAGCGGCATAATGTCTCCTCTTAGTCACGCCGGCTGGTTTTCTCGTACAAACTCATCCACCAAGCGGTTAAAAACCACCGGTTGTTCAAAATACGCGGAATGGCCGGCCTTGGGGACGGTCACAAAACGTGCCTGCGGAATGCGGGTCGTAATGCTTTGCATGGCGGGTGGTGGAGCCAGTACGTCTTCTTCTCCAACCACAAGCAAGGTGGGAATATTGTGCTCAACAATGGGCGTGACGTTGGTGTGCAGGCTCATCAGCGTTGGAACGAGATTGGGAGAGATATACTGATTCAGGGCTGAGATCTGCTGGTAGAGAAAACACAGCGCTGGTTCACGCTCAGGAAAAGACAGGGCGTACGCGCTGGTGAGCAGTTGGGCCAGATTGCCCTGTGCGCGTTCACGCAGGCTGGCACGCGTTCGATCGATCTCCGGCGTTTCAATCCCTGCGGTGGTGTCGCACAAAATAAGCGCGCTGGTACGTTCGGGACAGGCCGCGGCAAAGCCGCATACCGTCCAGCCGCCCATGGATTGCCCCACAAGGGCCGCCCTCTGAATCCCCAAATGATCAAGTAAGCCGGTCAAATCCTCAACAAACGCCTGCGGGCCCGGGCCAGTGGTCACATCGCGGGAATAGCCGAAGCTCCGATGGTCAAAGGTGACAACCTGATACGTTTTGGAGAGTACCGGAACTTGCTGCCACCAACTGAGGTGACTCCCTCCTCCACCATGCGCCAACACCAGGGCTGGGCCCGTTCCGTGGGTTTCATAATACAGTTCAATCCCATTGACTGAGGCAAACGGCATTGTGCCGTCAAGGATGACGTCCTAGTCTTCCCGTCTCCCTAGTCCCGTTTCGTCCGCTCGGCATGAATCTCTGCGTGCGAAGCGATGACGCGCTCTGCTTTGAGCTGAGCGATTTGCTGGTCAGAATAGTTGAGCAGGCGGCGCAGGATGCTCTCGTCCGTGTGCTCGCCCAGCAACGGACCTGGGGCGGCTACGTAGCCCGGCGTCTTCGAGAGCTTGAATGGCGGTCCGTCAAGGATGACATTCTCCGTCTTCCCGTTTTCCTGGGCCGGCAACTGCGCCCAATAGCCCCGCGCTCGCAGTTGCGGGTCGCGGTCCAGATCCTCCCCGTTGGCAACCACGCCAGCGGCGATACCGGCTTCTTGCAGGCGGGACATGACTTCTTCAGCCGTATGTTGTTGTGTCCAGGCTGTCATATACTCGTCCAAAGCGTCTTGATGTTGGAGGCGGTCTGCAAGGCTGGCAAAGCGCGTCTCGCGCGTCCAGGCCGGCTGCCCCAAGACACGGCACAGACTCTGCCATTCTGCGTCGGTGAAGACGGCAATCGCGCACCAGCGGTCGTCGCCCTTGCAGCGATACACTCCGTGTGGCGCTGCCGGGGCTTCCTGGGAACGATTGCCGACCGGCTCACTAGGCGTCTGATTATTCAGAATGTCGAGCAGGCCCGGTCCGACCAGGCTGGAAATTGCCTCAAATTGTGCCAGGTCAACGAATTGCCCCTGACCGGTTTGTTTGCGATGCCACAGGGCCATCAACACGGCCAGCGCGCCGCTGTAGCCGCCGGTCATGTCCGCGTACGAATAGCCCCAGCCTGCCGGCTCGTGACCGGGGTGACGCATCTGGAGCGTATAGCCGGACAAAGCCTGGAGCGTCGGCCCATAGCTGACATAATCCTTGTGCGGCCCGGTATGCCCGAAGCCGGACATGGAGACCGCAATGATATCGGGCTTGATTTTTTTGAGGCTCTCATAGTCGAGCCCCCAGTTGCGCATGACCCGCGCGCTGAAATTGTCGATCACGACATCCGAGACAGCCGCGAGTTTTTGGGCGATCTCAATCCCGCGCGGATCGGCCATATTGACAACCGTACTCTCCTTACCGCGGTGCAGATTGCCGGAAAAGCCGCCGCGCCGCGTCCCCAGATCGAGCGTATCGCGCCGCTCGATTTTAATGACCTCGGCCCCCTGGTCGGCCAGGATACGCACCGCCACCGGACCGGCGACCACCCAGGTGAAATCAAGAATGCGGATGCCTTCGAGCGCGCGTCGGCCTTTTTGTGGGGGGGACATGGGGCAACCTAAACCGCCTCGGAAATATCTTCCTTGGCCGACTCGGAGGGCGGAAAGAGCAGCGAGGCAACGATCGTCGCGGTCAGGACCAGCGCGACCACGCCCAGGGAGAGGCCAATCGGGATGGGATACACGTCAACCAGGAGCATTTTGACGCCAACAAAGCCCAGCACCACGCCCAGGCCGATGCGTAGATAGACAAACAGATCGAGCACGCCAGCAATCAGGAAGTAGAGGGCGCGCAGGCCGAGAATGGCAAAGACGTTTGAGGTGTAGACGATGAAGGGGTCGTCGGTGACGGCAAAAATGGCCGGAATCGAGTCGATTGCAAAGACCAGGTCCGTGCTTTCTACGGAAACGAGGACGACCAAGAGGGGGGTGGCAAAGAGCTTCCCCTGATGCCGGACGAAGAAGTGTTGGCCTTCGTATTTGTCCGTGACCGGCAGCACCCGCCGCAGGAGTCGAATGGCCGGATTATCCTCGGGGTCGGATTCGGTCTCATCCGAAAAGGCAATCCTGATCCCGGTGAAGATCAGGAAGGCGCCGAAGAGATAGATGATCCAGTGAAAATAGTGTAGCAGCGTCGCTCCGAGGGCAATGAAAATCCCGCGCATGATGAGCGCGCCGAGAATCCCCCAGAACAGAATGCGGTGCTGGTAGGCCAAGGGAACGGAAAAATAGGAGAAGATCAGCAAGAAGACAAAAATGTTGTCCACGCTGAGTGATTTTTCGATCAAATAGCCGGCGAGAAATTCCAGGGCCGGCTCCGAGCCGCTGGTATAATAAATCCAGGCGTTAAAGACCAGGGCGAGGCTGATCCAGACCGCGCTCCATATCCCGGCTTCCTTGCGCGACACTTCACGCGCTTCACGATGAAAAACCCCCAGGTCCAGGAACAGCAGGCCGAGAACAATCAGGGTGAAACCGATCCAGAGGCCGATGCCGGATGCCATGCGTATGCTCGCGAGTTTAGCTGTTATTTTGCGGGGGACACCCCCGGACCCCCGGCGACAGTCAAATTTTCGTAGATTTCCTGGTAGCGGGAGGCCGCCTGATCGATAATCTCCTGTGGCAGATGCGGAGCGGGCGGCCTGCGGTCCCAACCCAGGGAGATCAGATAATTCCGAATAATCTGCTTGTCATAGCTGTCCTGGGATTTGCCGGGCTGATAGTTTTCGCTCCGCCAAAAGCGCGACGAGTCCGGCGTAAAGGCTTCATCAATAAGAATGAGCTGACCGTCGCACTGGCCAAACTCGAATTTGGTGTCCGCCAGGAAAAAGCCCTTGGTTTCCGCATAGGCGTGGGCGTTCTTGTACAGGGCCAGGCTGAGGTCTCGTACCTGGGCGGCCAGGTCCGTGCCAATGAGGCGTTCGACCTCCGCAAAGGCAATATTCTCGTCGTGCTCGCCCTGCGGGGCTTTGGTTGAGGGGGTAAAGATGGGCTCGGGCAACCGAGCGCTCTCCTGTAATCCTGGGGGGAGCGGAATGCTGCACACGGTTCCACTCGCCCGATACTCCTGCCAGCCGGACCCGGCCAGATAGCCTCGAACGATGCATTCAACCGGTAACGGTTCCGCTTTTTTAACCAACATGGAGCGACCGGTCAGGCTGTCACGGGCGGACTGAAACACAGCCGGGAACGTATCCGCGTCAACCGAAATGAGATGGTGCGGCACAATGTCGGCCAGGCGCTCAAACCAAAAGCGTGACACTTGGGTCAGAACCCGTCCCTTGCCCGGTATGCCTTCGTGCAGCACGACGTCAAAGGCCGAGACCCGGTCGGTTGCAACGATCAACAGATGCTCGTCGGTTTCGTAAATATCACGGACTTTTCCGCGGCGGGGTGGAGGAAGTCCTTCCACACTCGTTGTTAAGATAATGGGTTCGTTCATGATGCTGTTTTCTCTCTCCCGGACAAATACAATACGATCAAAACGGACAATACTGTCATTTTAGCAGACTCACGATTCTTCTCTACATCCCCCCAGAACCTAGCTGTCCTTTTCCTCGGTTTTACCCTGCCCAAGTTGAAACGCCACCAGTTCCTTTTGCTCAACAATTTTTCCGCTCACCAGATCGGTGGCGGTACTTTTCACCATGCCGACGCCAGGGGTGTACCATTCCGTATAGCGAAAACCGCGTCCGCTCGTCCGGACAAGTTGAGTCTCCACCCGCAGACAGTCGGTGTACGTCCCGGCCGTGACCACCACCGGCTCCTGCTCCGGTCCAAAGCGGTAGAGCGTCGAGAGCTCAGCCTCCTCGCCCCATGCGCCTCCCCAGACCTCTTGCCACTCTTCACTTGGGTTGACGCTCTGGCTGGCGAGGTCGGGCGGCAAGACGGGTGCAAACGACTCGCCTATGGTCCCGGTTGAGACCAAGTTCGTACGCTCATTATCACCGTAGGCATGGTTGCTGTTCCGGACCAGATAACCCTCATGGAAGTAGTATAAGATCGGCAGGATATCCTTGGGTGCGGTCGGCGTGACGCCGGGGTGGGCTTCATCCAGTATCACGACGTCACGTTGGAGGTACGGGATATGCTGCTGTCCTTTCACCTCCACGCTGAGCTCGGCCTCGGTCTCATACCACGCGCCGGACAGCCGATAGACCCAGCGGCTGCCAGGTGTATGCGGGAAGAGGGTAGCGACTTGTTGCCACGCGCTCACAGGAGAAGCGGTCTCAGAAGAGTAAACGTGTCCTTCACTAGACATGCGATGCTGGACACGGTTACTCTTTTCTCCGGTACGGAGGGGGTCTGTTCGAATGGAAACCAGACTGGCCAGGAGGAGGAGAGCGGCGATCACAGGTATCGGTTTCACTTTGAGAGAGCCCTTTTCTTCGGGCTGGGTCAGGCCATTTGGACTATGAGACATTATAGCTCAAATCACACCAGCCTGCTTCAGGGCTGAGAGGCGGTCTGCCTCAATCCCAAGCTCGCTACCATATACCTCGGTGTTGTGCTCGCCCAGGAGGGGCGGACGGCGGGCAATACGCCATGGCGTCGTCGTAAAGTGGATGGGACCGCCAGGATATCGCACGGTGCGGCCTAACTCTGGATGCTCGATAGTGGAGAAAAAGCCACGGTCGTTCAACTGGGGATCGTCTACTAAGGCTTCGGGTGGTCGGACCATGGCGTATGGAATACGCCGGAGTTGGGCGCCTTCCATGAGTTCCGCCACGCTGTAGTCCTTGGCCCAGTCATCGAGGATATCGAACAGGTGTTCGGCATGCTCCCTTCGATAGACCAGATCTTCCCAGCGTGCATCCTCAAGGTCCTGGGCCTTCTCGTCTCCTTTGACCCACTCGACCAGCGAGGTCCAATCTCCCAACGAGCAGTGCATGACATAGCCGTCGCGGCACTTGGCCACACGAAAATAGCGACTCCAGTGCAGGCTGCCGCGCCGACTCTCAATGCCCAGCCCCTGATGATAAAACGGCGCGATATGTTCGACTGCCCCGGCAACGGCTTCCTGCATGCTAACGTCCACCCACTGGCCCTCGCCGAGGCTGTCCCGCGTCAACAGGGCCAACAGCGTACCGATCGCGGCAAAAAAGGAGGCGCTATGGTAGGCTTGCAGGCCCATAGCGTGCAGCGGTGGCTCATCGGGAAACCCGTTGGTCCAGATCATGCCGCCAAGGGCCTCGGCCACCATGTCCGAGGAGCGGTAGGCTCGGTAGGGCCCGGTCTGCCCAAAGGGTGTAATCGAGGTGAGCACCAGATTTGGGTTGAGTTGCTTCAGCTCATCATAGCCCAGGCCGAGCCGGGCGAGTGTCCCTGGTGCGGCTGACTCGACCAGCACGTCCGCCTGTGCTGCTAACTGCTTGGCCAACTCCTGGCCGGCTGGCTGGTTCAGATCGAGAGTGATGCCCCGTTTGCTGGTATTGTAGAACCAAAACAGCAGGCTCCGCTCGGAAAGAGGAGACGTGTCCAGCGTCTCATGTCTAGTGGAGGACACGTTTCCTCTTCGGTGGGGCTGGCCATCGAGAAACGGGTCAATGCGACGCGTGGCGTCCCCCTCCGGTGGCTCGACCTTGATGACATCCGCCCCCATATCGCCAAAGAGTTTGGCACACATGGCCCCTTTGAGGTCGGTCAGGTCAAGAATCCGTAGTCCAGCCAAGGCAGTCATACCGGAGCGCTCCCTCTCCTCGCTACAATTTGACAAACACGTCTCTCGCCTCTGTGCTGGTGAGCTGAGAGACAGTCGTAATTTTATCGCTGAAAGGTGTGAGCGAACCCAGCGAACTAAAGAAGAAACGTGTCCCGCCTTGCTGGTGTGGTGGAGGACACGTTTCCTCTTCGGTGCCAATATCGATCAGAATCGAGAAGAGCGAGCAGCCGAGCGCGTTCTTTTCTGTGGCAAAGCGTTCGGCCCAGTCCGCGTGGACCCGGCATTCGCCGTCGGTAATAAACACGATGTCACCCCGCTGGAAACGCGATTCCTGAAAGAGGGAACGTGTCCTTCCTTGACGGACAGATGCGGGACACGTTCCCTCTTTGATACAGCCCAGGGCCGCGTCAAGGGGTTTTTCAAAATCAGTTCCACCACCGGGGAAGTATTCGGCTAACTCCAGAACCTTGTCCATGTCCGCTTCATAGCGCACCCGCGTATTGAGATCGACGCTGTACAGGGGTGCATCCGCGGACGAAAAACAAATCGCCCGAAACCGGCGTCGCTCGCGTCGGGCAACTTCAAGCAGCGTCAACGTGAGCGCCTTGGCCCAGACTTCTTTGTCTCCCTGCATGGATGAGCTGCCGTCGAGGCAGACGATAAGCGGGCCTTTGCCCTGCGCCTCCACCCCGCGCAGGTCGTACTGTAAGAGCTCGTTATCCACAAAGCGTCGGATAAAGTCCTGGCGTAACACGGGGTGCTGCAAGCTCAGCAACTCGTGGGGGAGCAAGCGGCTGAGTTCCGCGCCGAGACCCACCTCGAAGACCTCGTCATTGGTACGTTCAAAATTTTTCCGCCGCAGGGCGAGCGCGTGGTGCTTCATCCGTCCGACCATGGCAGCGAGCTTTTTCAGCTTGTCGTTCCCAGCCAGGCGCTTCCCCAGTTCAATCTGGCGGCCGGGAGAGGATTGGTGGCCCCCACCAACGGCCAGCCCCCACGCTTCGGCCTCCTGGGTTGCGTCATCAAGATTTTGGGCAACCGTAATCGCTTCTTTGAGAAAACGATTGCGAGTTTCCTGCTGGACACGGGACAGGTCCTGGTTGAGCTGCTTGGCCAGGCGTTGCAGACGGGTATTTTCCGCCCGTGCCTGGCTGGCCATACGCTCGGCCGTGTGTTCGAGTATCTCTTTGGCGTCTTGTGAGACATCCTCCGCAGCGTCCGCTTGTTGAGCGAGTTCTTTTGCATTCTGGGCTTCGTCGATGCGCTCCTGCACCAGCGCCTCTTGCTTCTCCACATTCCAGACATCGAGCAAGTCGCGCCGGGTCAGCGTCTTTTCAGATTTCAGCAGGCGGAGGGCGCCTTCGCCCAAGAGCACGGTGGCCAGTCCGGCTTGTCCTTCATCCAGGACGGTGGCTTCCCGCAGCAGGTTCGCCAACTCGCCGGTCTTTTCTTTCATACCCCCCTGACCCCCCAAGGGGTGAAAGGCGGTGAGAAACTCCCGGTTCACCGCCGCGCTGGGAAGCACGTCGTCCGCTTTGAAAAAGACAATATTATATTTGAAGAGCGCACAAAAAAGGTCGCGCAGGAGCGCCCGAAAGTGCGGCAGGAGGGGAGCCCCGCTCTCTTCAAGGCGCTGTAAAGAGGGGGAGGCGGCGCGGAGTTGCTCATAGACCGCCCGGTCATACGAGTCGCTCTCAACCCAATGCACATTCTCCGGCAGGGGGTCTGGTGGAGGGAAGCTGAACTGGGATTTTTTCCTGGTGCGCCGACGAGGCATAGTGATCTTTCGGACAGCTTAGAGTCTGGCTAATAATTGGCCCTGGATCTCCTGAATTTCCTGTTTTGCCCTTTCAACCTTGTCGATGGCGCGCCCCACCTCTTGGACGTGTTGGTGGATTTCCTCCACCTTGGTCAGAATATTCCGAATCTTGGTATGCGCCTCAATGATCGCGCGGGCGCGCTGCTCCGCGTCCTCCCAGGGGCGCTCGGCATAGTCGCGCAATTCCCTGGTCTGAAACAGGAGCTCCTGCACCTCATCCTCGTAGCCATGAATCAAGCCATGGATCACGCTATGCACGGCGGCCTGCTCTGACGGTTCCTTCCACAAAACGTGTTCAAGGAAGAAGACATCGGTTTCGGTGACGCTACGGCGTCCATCCAGACAGGCCACGGCTTGCAGCAGCCCGACACTCTGGTGGTAGCGACGGTCGGACGCCAGAATATCTTGTGTCCGCAGCTCCCGGCGCACTTCGGCGATGACCCCAAGCACAGCATCAGGGACGGTGACGGCTTGCGCCTCAGTTTGCAATTGACGCAGCTCGTCGAGGGTGAGCGTCGTGCGTTCCGCCGACCGCTGCGCCTGAAGAGGAAACGTGTCCTTCTTCGACGGGCGGATGCGGGACACGTCTCCTCTTTGAAGCATGTGCAGAAAGCGAAAGTCCTCCTGGATATAGTCCACGGCGAAGCGCAGCAGAAAGCGGTCGTACAGCGCCAGGAGTTCGTCGTCCTCGGGAAGCTCATTGCTGGCCCCGAAGAGTGTCAGGAGCGGCACCGCCGCCGCCGCTTTGCCGTTATGAAAGACTCGCTCGTTGATAATGCTGAGGATCGCATTCAAGATCGAGGAGCTGGATTTGAAGACTTCGTCCAAAAAAGCGATATGCGCCTCGGGCAGTTTATTATCCGTGACCCGACGATAATCGTCGGCTTCGAGCGCCTTGAGGCTGACCGCGCCAAAGAGTTCTTCCGGTGTCGTGAATTTCGTCAGCAACCACTGGAAATAGTGCGCCCCGGTAATACGGCGACATAGCTCGTCCGCCAGCATCGACTTGGCCGTCCCCGGAGGGCCGATAATCAGGACGTGCTGGGAGGCTAATAAGGCTGCCAGCGCGCCATCGATGAGGGCGTGTCGTTCGAGAAAGCAGTGTTGAAGTTCTGCACGGATTTTTTGCAGTTTTTCTTGCGGAGTCACGAGTCCGACCTTTTCGCGCTCTCTTTAAGAGAGAAGTCCTAGGCTAGCAGATAGGGGGGAGGGCGACAATTCGACAACGACGAACGAAGCGCTTTTTGTGGATACGAGCGCATGGTTTTCTTATATCCACACTTGACCATCATTTCGCTCAGGAAGGGTTCCGTACGGTTCCCGCTTAGTGGCCTCTGAGGTCCGCAGACCTCTAGCGCCCGTATGGATGGATCGTTTATAACAATCCCCGACAGTACTCTTCATTCTCGTAAGGAGGGAAGCATGGCATTAGCGCTTGATGGTATAAAAGTTCTTGAACTCACGCGGGTCGGGCCAGGTGCATTCTGTACCATGATGCTGGCGGATATGGGCGCCGAGGTCTTAAAAATCGAGCCGCCTCCCGCCGGGAAGTTGGCCGGTTCGGGCGCGTCACCCAAGCCGGACGAGGCCCGTAAACTGGCCACCAGCTTCACGAATCGGAACAAAAAGAGTCTCACCCTGAATCTGAAAGACCCGGCCGGACAGGACGTTTTGCACGCCTTAGCCAAAGAGTACGACGTGCTGGTCGAAGGCTTCCGGCCCGGTGTGATGCAGCGGTTAGGCGGTGACTATGAGACCCTGCGGGCCATCAACCCCGGTATTGTCTACTGCTCTTTGAGCGGTTACGGCCAGGACGGTCCGTACCGTAATTTCCCGGCTCACGACCTGAATTATCTCTCTTTGAGCGGGGTGCTGGACCTGATTGGACCACCCGAAGGGCCGCCCTCCATTCCGCTGAATATTATTGCCGACTATGCTGGAGCCTCCATGCACGGCGCGCTCGGCATCATGTTTGCCCTGTTTGCCAGACAACAGACCGGCCAGGGGCAGTTGGTTGATATTTCTTACCTGGACACCACGATTTCGTTGCTTGCGGCCACGCCGAACGTCCGTGATTATTTTGCCGATGGTACGATGCCGGGCCGGGCCAAGGGAGTCTTTGGGGGCGGATTCGCCTATTACAGCGTGTATCAGACCAAAGACGGCAAACAGCTCTCCATCGGCTGCACCGAGCCTTGGCTGTGGAATAATGTCTGTGACGCTCTGGATCGTCCGGATTGGAAGGATTGCGGCATGAAGATGGGAGACTTCTCCCAGCATTCAACGGAGCGTCATCAGCAGGTGAAAAAAGAATTCCAAGAAATTCTGCTCACCAAAACACGCGACGAGTGGTACGATTTTTTTACCAAAGCTGATGTGTGTGTCGGAAAAGTCTACGATGTGCCTGAAGTCTTTGCAGACCCACAGGTGAAACATCGCGAGATGGCGGTCGAGCTCGATCATCCCCAAGCCGGAAAAGTGACCCAGGCTGGTGTGGCCATTAAGCTGTCGGACACACCAGGCTCGATCCGCTCCTTTGCTCCCGCGCTCGGACAGCATACGGACGAGGTTCTGAGCGATGTGGGCCTGAGTGCCGAGCAGATCGCCCAGCTCCGCGAGAAACAGGTGGTATAGAAAAAGGGTCTGGGGGTCAGGATTGGAGACTGGGGAAGCCCAACCCCCAATCCCCAACCCCTCACCTCTAATCCCCTCCTCCCATGCATCTGTCCTTCGACCTTGGGACTCTGGTGCTCTACGACCCGCCCGAAGGGTTCGTTCCTCCTGCTTGTTTTCGGTGGGATGGCCGGGTCGATCGGTGGCGGACTCAAGCCCATCGCTATCGCCAGGTGGTTGAGACCTTCAAGCAGCACGAGATCGCCTGCACGAACGCCGCGCCGGCTTACCGCACGCTGACCCTGTCCAGTCGCTTGACCCAAACGCCGCGCCCGTTTCAGAGTGATGCACTTGCAGCCTGGGTCAACACGGGCCGGCGTGGCACGGTCATTCTGCCGACCGGGGCCGGGAAGAGCTATGTTGGCCAAAAGGCCATAGAGACGGTCCGGCGGAGCAGCCTGGTTGTTGCCCCAACGATCGATCTCATGAATCAGTGGTACGACCTGCTGTGCGCGGCGTTTGGTGAAACGGTCGGGCTTATTGGCGGTGGATACTATGAAATTGAAGACCTGACGGTGACAACCTATAGCAGCGCCTATCGGCATATGGACCGCCTGGGCAACCGGTGGGGCCTGGTGATCTTTGACGAATGCCACCACCTGCCGGGCGACGTGTACAGCCATGCTGCGGAGATGTGTCTGGCCCCCTATCGCTTAGGGCTGACGGCGACGCCGGAACGGGCCGACGGTCGTGAGGCGCTGCTCGATACCCTCATCGGCCCACGGGTGTATGCCAAGGGGATTACCGAGCTGGCCGGGGAGTATTTGTCCGACTACGTGGTTGAACGCCTCAAGGTCACGCTCACGCCAGAGGAAGAAGCGGAATACCGTCAGGCCCGCAGTACATTCTATGATTTTATTGTAGATCACGGTATCGTCTTGGACGGCTTGGCCGGCTGGCATCGCTTTATTCGGGAGAGCGCGACGAGTCGGAAGGGTCGGAGTGCTCTGCTGGCCCACCAACGGGCGAAAAAACTGGCTCTGGGAACTCAGGCCAAGCTCCGTACCCTGGATTTCCTGCTGAAAAAGCACGCCCGTGACCGGACCATTATTTTCACCAGTGATAATGATACGGTTCACGCCATCTCCACCGCGTTTTTGATTCCGGCCCTGACCCATCAAACGCCGACAAAGGAACGCAAAGCCATACTCGAAGCCTTTAACCACGGGGAATATCTGGCGCTGGCCACGTCAAAAGTGCTGAACGAAGGCGTGAATATCCCGGAAGCCAGTGTCGCCATTGTGCTGTCCGGTTCCGGTTCCACCCGCGAGCACGTGCAGCGGCTGGGCCGGATTCTGCGCAAACGCGAAGGCAAGCAGGCGGTTTTGTACGAAGTCATTACCGCGGGAACGGTGGAGGAGGGCATCAGTGAGCGGCGCCGTCAGCACGCCGCCTACCAAGTCTAAACAACGGGAGAGAAGAGAGAAGCGTAATGGTTCAGGAAGACAGCTCACTCATTAACCTGCCGAAGCTTATTCGTTTTCTGCGTGACCGGCTCTCCCTGACAGAGGGCGATATCGGGATTGAACGGCACGAGGCCGGCTACTCAAACGAAACGTTTTTTGTCTCCTGGGGAGATCAACGCTGGGTGCTGCGGCGTCCGCCGAGCGGGGACCTCCTGCCGACCGCCCACGACATGCTGCGCGAATACCGGGTGTTGTCTGCCCTGTCCGCCTTTGACGTACGGACTCCACAGCCGGTGCTTGCGTGTGAAGATCGCGACGTTCTCGGCGTTCCTTTTTATCTGATGCAGCGGGTGGACGGCATCGTGATCCGTGAAACGCTGCCGGAGGTTTTTGAGGCGCGGGAAGAACGCCGACGGCTCGGAGAAGAATTAATCGATGCGCTCGCCGAGCTCCACGCCGTGCAATGGCAGGGCACGGACCTGAAAGGCATTGGCCGGCCGCAGGGCTATCTTGAACGCCAACTCAAGCGCTGGACCAAACAGTACGAACTGACTGTGCCGCATACCCGGCCGTTGCCCGGACTCGAAGCGGTCGGCGACTGGCTGCACCAGCGGCTGCCACCGGCGAGTGAAGCGACGGTCGTACATGGGGATTATAAAGTCGATAACGTGATGTTCGGAGTGTCTCGACCGGCCTGCTTAGTCGCCATATTCGACTGGGAAATGGCAACTCTGGGCGACCCGCTCTCCGACCTCGGTTGGCTGCTCAGCTTCTGGGGACCCACGGGCGACGAGCGAGACACCCCGGACCTGATTGACAGCAATGCCATGACCCAGTTGCCGGGCTTTTTATCCCGCGAAGAGATGGCCGCCCGCTATGCCGGGCGCACCGGCCGGACCATGGAACACTTTCCCTTTTATCGCTGCTTGGCGGTCTGGAAGTACGCCATCATTCTGGAGGGCCTGTATCGACACTCTCTCGAAGGAACCGCAGCCAATCCGAAAGCCGCCGAGTTTGCATGGAAAGTGCCTCAGCTCGTGCAGCGCGCCCAGCGAATTATGGCCGAGGCCGGCTGACCTTCCCGCTCATGCACCACGCAGCAAGTCCTTGGCCCGGCCAAAAAGTGTCTTGACCGATGGGGCGATCAGGTCCCATTCGGGGTCATGGCGCTTGCCGCGACGGTGCAGCATCACGTTAAAGCAACTGATCGCCCCAAAGCGATAGCCGGCCAAGGCACGATACCAATTGATATCGGAGACTTTGCGTTGCATGCCTTCTTCATACAAGGCCACGAGTTCGTCAATCGGCGGGATAGTTGAGATTGGACGGCGTTCAACGTCCCAGCTTTCCGGGTCAATAAAGACCAGCAGCCAGCCGAGGTCGAGGAGATGCCCGCTGATGCCGGAAATCTCCCAATCCAGGAGGGCTACCAGCTTCTCGCCCGTGGGCTGTTGGTCGAATAACAGATTGGTCCCCTGATAGTCGCCGTGAAAGAGGCCGATCGGAGGGGCTGTGGGCTGGTGGGCCAGCAGGAGAGTACGCACCTCTTCGCCCCAGGTGACCCATTCCGGCTCTGCGGCCTTGGCTAAAATGGGGTCCCAGAAACGGATTTCCTGTTCGAGCGAGCGGGGCGCTTCCCAGCCGGCCAGTTCGGCTTCCCAATCGAGTTGGTGGACCTGGATTAAAGCCTGCAC
Organism: uncultured Binatia bacterium (SeqCode); assembly: GCA_965203745.1. Lineage (GTDB taxonomy): Bacteria > Desulfobacterota > Binatia > Bin18 > Bin18 > Bin18. Next base: position 1,041,333 of record CBDBDK010000004.1, on the reverse strand, counting down.
CCCTTGCCGGTAGAGCTGCGCGACGGCCTCGGCGTCCCGGCTAAACGACGCGTCGGGTTCCCAGACGTGGAAGGTGCGACCGGGCAGGCGTTCGACCATCAGGTACGGCACCTCGAACCAACGCAGGTCGTCTCCGGCCCAACGGACTTCAGGGACAGGCACGCCGTTCTTCTTGAGGGCGCGCAGTAAAGGCGCCTGGCGGAGGACGTCGGTATTCCCGCTTTGGCGAACGCCTTTAGGCGGCAGGCGCATGACCAAAGACTCGTTTTCAGCTTGGCCGTCTTTTTCATAGGTCACGGTAAAGCCAAAACTCAGCCCGGCATGACCCGGCATGGCCTCGACTTGGCCTACGCGCGCGTCTTGTCCATAGTAGCTCAGGCAGAACGCTTGTAATTGTTGGGTGAGGACAGGGATCTCAACGGCCATACGGTTCTCCTTAGTGAGTGGGCTGAGAGGAAGTTTACAAGGGATGGTAGTGAGTGAATAGTGGTGACTATGCATTACGAGCTGACCGCTGAGGACCGTGCAGACCTCCAGGCCCGCGGGATGGCACCCGAGACGATTGCGACCTATATTCAGCAGTTCCAGCAGGGCTTCCCTCCCATTCAGTTGGAGCGCGCGTGTACGCTCGGTGATGGAATTGCCCGCATACCGGCAGAGACAGATCGACTCGCCCAGTTGCATGCCGAGGCCGCCGCCGCAGGCCGCCTGATCAAATTTGTTCCTGCCTCGGGTGCGGCCAGTCGGATGTTTCAGATCCCGCTCTCTTTTTCCCAGCAGCCGGAGTTACTCTCGAATCAGGCTTTGGTCAGGAAAGCGGCCGAAGGAGATGCCGACTGTCAGACCTTCCAGCGCTTTCTCGGTCAGCTTGACCGCTTTGCCTTTGCCCAAGAGCTGCGGGTCGTCTTATACAGAAACGGTCATACGCTGGAGGGACTGCTGGGTCAGGGGCAATATCACACGCTCCTCACCTATCTCCTCACACCAGTCGGGTTGAACTATGCCAACCTGCCCAAGGGGCTCGTGCCATTTCACGCCTATAGAGACCATAGCCGGACCGCTTTTGAGGAACATCTGGTTGAAGCGCTGGAGTATGTCCGGGATGCCTCCTCCGTTGCGCGGCTGCACTTCACGGTTCCCGCGCTCCACCGGCAGGCCATTCAGACGTATCTTGACGGCGTGCGCCACCGCTACGCTCAGCGGGGCGCTCAACTTGACATTTCGTACTCTGTTCAGAAGCCCGCGACAGACACCATCGCCGTGGACTCAGACAACATCCCGGTCAGGGATAGCAGTGGCGCCCTTGTTTTTCGTCCCGGCGGACACGGTGCTTTATTGGAAAACCTGGCTGACCTTCAGGGCGATATCGTTTTTATCAAGAATATCGACAATGTCCTGCCCGACCGACTCAAGCCCGATACCTACCAATATAAAAAACTTCTGTGCGGCTATCTTCTCCACCTCCAACAGCAGGCATTTGCTCATATGATACGACTCAGAGCCTCCCTCCCCAGTGAGGCGGACGGCGCGCGTATCGCTATTGATGCTGCCCGTACCTTTGCGCAAGATCAGTTGTCGCTTGTCCTGCCGCAAGACTTTGAGCGCACCACAATGCCGCACCAGCGTGATTTTCTTATTGCTCAACTCGACCGGCCGTTGCGCGTGTGTGGGGTGGTGAAAAATACGGGAGAGCCGGGGGGGGGGCCTTTCTGGGTCAGACAGGCCAACGGTACGATCTCGCGCCAAATTGTCGAGTCTTCCCAGGTCGATATGACAAACGCAGAGCAACGAACTCGCTGGCAGGCGGCCACCCACTTCAATCCGGTTGATCTCGTGTGTGGCGTGCGAGACCATCGGGGACGCCCCTTTCCGTTAGCCCAGTTTGTCGATCCCGCGACCGGATTTATCTCCGAGAAATCAAAAGACGGACGTTCTCTGCGGGCCCTCGAATTACCGGGGTTGTGGAACGGTGCGATGGCGTACTGGAATACCGTCTTTGTGGAAGTGCCGAGCAGTACGTTCCACCCCGTAAAGACGGTGATGGACCTTTTGCGGCCTGAGCATCAGCCCGCCCCTATTCCCCTATTGACAACCCGTCCCAATTGAGACTTTGTATAGCGCCAGATTTTCTGGTCGGCCCCATTCCGCATGGTATGAGAGCAACAGACACATGTGACAAGGGAGAAGGATTTTTACGGCTGAACCGCATATACTTGTCATACGAGACGGAGCGGTCATAAGGACAGACACCATGAGTGACGGGCCTGCCATGCTGGAAGAATATGCGCCGGAATCTCTCCTGACGATTGACGAATACGAGCCCTATATTGGCCAGAAACGGGTCGATGCGCTCAAGCGACTTGCCACCCCCGTTGAGGGGAAAGGCTGGGCAAATATCAACTCGACCTTTGTGGGCGGTGGGGTGGCGGAGATGCTGCGGAGCGTGATTCCGCTGGCCCGCTCGCTCGGGGTTAACGCGCGCTGGTTTACCATCCAGGGCCATGAGGCGTTTTTCCACGTCACCAAGAAATTTCACAATACACTCCAGGGCGTGGACCAGCCGATTGCTCTTCAGGAACTGTTTGAAACCTATTTGGATAATCTGGCCGCCCACGCTCAAAACGCCGCAATCGAATCTGATCTGATCGTGGTCCATGATCCTCAGCCCGCGGCGCTGATTATGAGTGGCCTGCTCGTGGGCAATGTGCTGTGGCGGTGCCATATTGATACGTCAACTCCGAACCGAACGGTGTGGCGCTTCCTGGCGCCCTACCTCAACCAGTATGCGGGTGCGATTTTTACCATGCCCGAGTTTGTCGGACCGGGACTACAGATTCCCCAATACCAGATTATGCCGTGCATAGACCCACGTGCGGAAAAAAATCAGCAGTATACCGAAACCCGGGCCGAAGAGGTGCTGACCCCACTGTTCCGGCAGCATGCGATCGACCCGGACCGTCCGATTCTCGCTGCCATTTCACGCTACGATATCCATAAAAATCAGGCGTCTATCCTGAGCGCCTTCAAACGCCTGCGTCAGCACAAGACCTATGACCCGACCCCCTACCTCATTTTTCTGGGCAACACCGCAACCGACGACCCCGAAGGGGAGGCCATGCTGGAGCAACTGCAAGCACAAGCCGGCGATGACCCTGATATTCGCTTCTGGGTCAATGTCGAAAACAACGATCAGGTCGTCGGCTCGCTGATGCGTCTGGCCCGGGGCTTCGTCCATGTTTCAACCCGCGAAGGCTTTGGCCTGGTCGTGTCCGAGGCGTTGTGGCAAGGCACTCCGGTTATTGGCTCGCGTGTTGGAGGGATTGTACGGCAGGTCGTTGACGGGCAGACGGGCTATCTGGTTGAACCCATGGACGTTGAGGAAATTGCGACGAAAATGGCTCGGATTCTCGATGAGCCGGAGCAAACGGCCCAACTCGGCCGGCAGGCCCAGGAGCACGTCCGCCAGAACTTCCTGCTACCGGAACTGGTTCGGCGTTACCTGATCCTGCTCCGCTATTACACCGGAGTTGACCGGGACCACCCGCCGTTCCGCCTGAATCCAACCAGCTATCGCGAGGTGCTGGCCCGCCTTCTACCAATACCCGCCGACTTGTGAGTCCGTTGAGTCTATTGAGTCTATTGAGTCTATTGAGTCTATTGAGTCTTTGGGTCGGTTGGGTCTAAAAGACACAAAGGACACAAAGAACCCAACAGACACAAAGAACCCAACAGATGGAGACCATACTGATCACTGGCGGGGCAGGGTTTATCGGCAGTAATCTGGTTCGCCTCGCCTTGGCTGAAACAACGGCCTCTGTCGTTATCGTTGATAAGTTGACGTATGCCGGCAGTCTGAACAATCTTGACGACGTCCTCCGAAATCCGCGTGTGACCTTTTCCCGGACCGATATCGCCGAGCAGACGGCGGTGGCGGAATTATTCCGGACGTATCGGCCCCAAGCCGTGGTGAACTGCGCCGCGGAGACCCACGTGGACCGCTCCATTGACAATCCCTGGCCGTTTGTTGAAACGAATCTGATCGGGACGTTTTATTTGCTGGAGGCGGCCCGAAAATATGCGGCTTCCCCGGACGCCTGGGGACAGTTCCGATTTTTGCACGTCTCAACGGACGAAGTATACGGCAGCCTCGGACCTGGGGGCAGTTTTTCCGAATCCAGCCCATACGCGCCGAATTCGCCGTATTCCGCCTCAAAGGCGAGTGCGGATCATTTTGTCCGAGCCTATTACGAGACGTATGGTCTGCATACGCTGATCACGAGTTGTTCCAATAATTATGGCCCATATCAGTTTCCGGAAAAACTTATTCCGCTGATGCTTCTGAACGCTCTTGAGGGCAAACCCCTCCCAATCTATGGCGATGGACAACACGTCCGTGATTGGCTGCACGTTGAAGACCACTGTCGGGGCATTTTGCTTGCTTTGCGGCAGGGCAAGAGTGGTGAACAATATAATATCGGGGGGGGGAATGAGCGGACCAATCGTGCGGTTGTGGAGCAGGTCTGTACCATTCTTGAGGAACTGCTGCCCGCCTCAGAAAATGCGGCGCTTAAGAAGCGAGGCATTACATCCTACTCCGACCTGATGACCTTTGTGACCGACCGTCCTGGCCATGATCGACGCTATGCCATCGATGCAACAAAAATCAGAACCGATCTCGGTTGGCGGCCACGCTATACGTTCGAGCACGGCCTGGCACAGACGGTCCGTTGGTATGTGGACAATCGACGGTGGTGCGAAGCTATTGAGGCGGACAGGTATAACCGAGAGCGTCTGGGATTAGATGCTGCGTCCCTGACAAAGGATAGACCATGAAAGGCATTATCCTCGCCGGTGGCTCCGGGACGCGGCTGTATCCCATTACCTGGGCAGTCAGCAAGCAGCTCATGCCCATCTACGATAAACCCATGATCTATTATCCGCTCTCCACCCTGATGCTGGCGGGGATTCGGCAGATCCTGATCATTACCACCCCGCATGAGCAGGAGGGCTTCCAACGCCTCCTGAAAGACGGCCGGTGGCTTGGCATAGATATTAGCTATGCGACGCAACCTCGCCCCGAGGGCATTGCCCAAGCCTTTCTGATTGGCCGTGATTTCATTGGCCGTGACGCGGTTGCGCTTGTTCTCGGGGATAATATTTTCTATGGTCACGGCCTCCCGGACTCGTTGCGTGTCGCGACTCAGCGGACCAGTGGGGCGACCATTTTTGCCTATCAAGTCCGCAACCCGGAACAGTACGGAGTCGTGGAATTCGACACTCAAGGACGGGCCATCGGTCTCGAAGAGAAACCGGCCAAACCGCGCTCGAGCTACGCGGTCACTGGCCTCTATTTCTATGACAATCAGATTGTCTCTATTGCCGCAGACCTGAGACCCTCAAACCGGGGTGAATTAGAAATTACGGATGTGAATCGGGCCTATCTCCGTTTGGGAGGTCTGCATGTGGAAAAACTTGGTCGAGGCATCGCCTGGTTGGATACCGGAACCCATGAGTCACTGCTTCACGCCTCGAATTTTATTCAAGCCCTGCAAGACCGGCAGGGCTTGATGGTCGCCTGTGTCGAAGAAATTGCCTACACCATGGGGTATATTTCTGAAACGGAAGTGCTCCAGCAGGCTCATGGCATGAAAGGGAATGCCTACGGTCAATATCTTCTCCGTTTGATTCAGAATGAATCCTCATGAAGAGAGCAGACATGCGCTTTCTCCCGACCAGACTCCCAGGCGTGACTGTGGTTGAACCGGACGTGTACCACGATGCCCGCGGCTTCCTCCTCGAAACCTACCACGCCCGTATCTATCAAGAGGGAGGGATCACAGCGGCTTTTGTTCAGGATAACCATTCTCAATCATCGTACGGCACGCTCCGCGGGCTCCACGCCCAGATTCAGCACCCTCAAGGAAAGCTGATACGGGCCTTGGAGGGCGAAATTTTTGACGTGGCGGTGGATATTCGACGAGGCTCCGCAACCTTTGCCCAATGGACAAGCGTTGTCCTCTCAGCAAAAAATTTTCGCCAGCTCTATATTCCACCCGGTTTTGCCCACGGCTTTGCCGTCCTGAGTGAACGTGCTCAAATTGCCTATAAGTGTACAGATTTCTATGATCCGAGTGATGAAATTTGCTTGGCCTGGAATGATCCAGACATTGGTATTGAGTGGCCGCTGAAGACGCCACTGCTCTCAGCAAAGGACTCGGCCGCTCCGCTTCTTCGAGATTTTGAGGAATTCTTACCTATATTTCAGCCAGAGTCAGAAACGGATTGAAACAGCACGGACGAGAGCAGAGACACGCGCTCCGTTTCCCTCCCCTCCAAACGGACGAAACAAGGGGAGGCAACATCCACTAGATTTATTGATATATCCCTAGAAGCTTCCCCTCTTGTCACTGCCCTCTCTACCGGAAGCATATGCCATGGGATATTTTGACGCCTGTCTGCTCGCCGTTTTGCAAGGCTTAACCGAGTTCCTGCCTGTTTCTTCTTCCGGCCATCTCGTCCTTGTTCAATATTTCTTTGGCGGTTCGGGAGAAATTGATCTCCTGTATAATATTGCCCTTCATGTTGCGACCGCGGTCGCGCTCCTGACCTATTTCCGTCACGACATTTACGGACTGTGTACCGGCCTCATCCGCTCCGCGCCTCCTTCGCCGAGCGTCTTCTCTGGGCGCGAAAGACAAACCGTTGTCTATATCGTTCTGGCCTTGATCCCGACCGCACTCCTCGGGCTGTGTATCGATACCTTTTTCATTTCATTTTTTATCCGACCTGATGTCGTTGGCTGCATGCTTCTCCTGACAGGTTGCTTTCTCTGGTGGGGCAAGGGACAAGAAGCTCATACTCCGACAACACACATGCACGCGCTCCACGCGCTGGTCATCGGTGTCCTTCAGGGCTTTGCCGTTATCCCAGGCATATCTCGTTCTGGGGCGACGATTACAGGCGGTATGCTCCTTGGCCTCAAGCGAGAACTTGCGGCGCGCTTCTCTTTGCTTATATCCATTCCGGCTATTCTTGGGGCAACCCTGCTGGAAGTTGCAAAGCTGGAGGAGCAGGCCCTTCCGCCACTCGGTCCCTACGTCACCGGGATGGTTGTCGCCGGCAGCGTCGGCTATGCGGCGATTGCTCTCATCCTCCGCCTCGTTCAACAAGAGCGGTTTCACCTGTTTGCATGGTATGTATGGCCCCTCGGTGGTCTGGTGAGTATAGGCTACCACCTGCTGGGATAACCGTTGTCAAGTGAAGCCGCCTGCTGCCTGCCAGAAGCGCTGCGTCTGGAGGGAGGCGAGGTTATTCTTCCGTCTTGATGACGGTGGGGGGGAGGGGGTCTGCCGCTGCGCCAATACGAATGATGAGCGTCCCGCCTTGGTGTTTGCGTCCACCGACAAAAAGCATACCGCGATTCGGAATTGAGAGCAGCGTACTCATCAGCGGAGAAGGAGAGGCGCCTTCCATCAGCATCACGTGCAGCGCAATCTGTTCATTCACATACTCTTTTGGAACGACCTGAAGAAACCGTCCACCGGGCAAAGAGAAGTTGACCTGCTTGCCAAACTCGACTTTGCGACGCTCCTCCTGAACCAGGCGATAGGCAGAATAGCGGAAGGTCAAAAGCTGAGAGCGCATCCCGGTCAGACGATTATCAAATTCCTGTGAGGCGTCGGTTGCCAGAACGGTCTCAACACGAATATGAACCATATCCCCTGCGGCAACTGAGGCGATACACAGGATAAACCCGAGGACGGCTGGCACGGAAAAGGACAGGCGACGCATATTCATGGCAGCTCTTCCCTCAGTATCTCATCGACCCAGATGACAGTAGCATTGCTCGTCGGCTCATTCCAAACCAGGACGGTCGAGGTCGCGGACAGGGATTCGATCTGCGCCTGGTTGTTGAGGGCTACGACCAGCGGCTTCTTGGCAGCCGGGAGCTGCACGGCTCCTCTCGAAGTTGGGAGCTGAGTGGAGACAGCCGCAGTAAAGAGAAAGAGCCCCACAGCCGTTGCCCACGCCGGAACATGCCACGAAAAAGGGGCGTGCCACTGCATACGCCAGAGTCGAAAACGACTCGCCCACTGACTCGTCGGAGATGCAGGTTGGGCTGCTATTCCCCGCTCAATCCGAGGCCAGAAATCCGAGAAATCAATACGAGAGACTTCCTCGTCGAGGGTCTGACTCAGCGCCTCATGCGTGCGTTCGAGCCGTTGCAGCCGGTGGGTGCACTCCGGACAATCGGCGATCTGAGAAGTGGCTTCGTCACGCCGAGCCTCATCAAGCTCGTTGTCATACACAAGGGAAATGAGCTGTGAGGGGTGAGAACAACTCGCCATACGTCACGTTATCCCGACTTTAACGAGCTTCCCACCTGACGGCGCAGGGAGGGGTGGGAGGCGGTGTCTGACAAGAGATACGAATCATGGGTCGGAGGTCTTGGTTAGAGGTCGTGTCCTAGACGTTTTTGCAGCTTTTTTCTTGCATAGTGCAGGCGGCTCATTACCGTTCCTCTGGAACACTGCAACACCTGACTGATCTCTTCGTACGACAACCCTTCGACAGCCCGTAGTAATATGACCGCTTTATGGGCAGGCGTCAACTCGTTAATAGCGGCCCGGATATGCTGTCCAAGTTCACGCTCGGCAACGAGATCTGAAGGATCAAGGCCGTGCGTATCTGGAATACTCTCAACCCAATCGTCATCGTCATCTCCCCTTGACTGATGTCGCTCGAACATTGAGCGTCGGCTACGCTGGCGCTGTCGGTCAATAGATAGATTTACAATGATTCGATACAGCCAGGTGTAAAAACTGGACTCTTCTTTGAACTTGCTGATACTCGTAAAAACCTTGGTAAACGCTTCTTGGGCGACCTCGAGGGCATCTTCACGGTCGTGGAGCATTCCCAGCGCAATTGCCACCGCCTTTCGCTGATATCGCTCGACCAGTTCTTGGAACGCCTGACGGTCATCCTGCTTGCAGCGCCGGACGAGTTCCCAATCGCTTACTTCCACCGTTTTCCAGCATCCTTAGGGTGAGACGTGAAAGGAGACATGACTATTCAGCACACAGCCGCAAAAAATATGAGAATCTGCTCCAGGTCATAGTATCGAGCCCACCCCTTTCCTAACAGACCCTCACTCGTTAGGGAGAAAAAACGAAAGGGGCATGAATGTCACCGGAATTTTCCCGTCCAACAGCGGCAGAGGCAACTTCCCTGCCCTGGGTCAACTTGACAAGAGGGGAAACCCGTCTTAAAGATTCCTGCCAAAAGTGAATTTTCATCGTCCCGTGTATTGCCCGCTCTCAGGTGTAACAAGAGCATGATAGAAGTACAAAATCTTACGAAACGTTACGGTGACTTGACCGCGGTCTCTGACATCTCCTTCCGGGCTGAGTCAGGTCAGATCCTCGGCTTTCTCGGACCGAACGGTTCTGGGAAAACCACGACCATGCGCGTTATTACGGGCTTTATGCCGGCAACAACGGGCACCGTCAAAGTAGCGGGATTCGATATCTTTGATGAGTCCTTTGAAGCCCGCAAACGGATCGGGTATCTCCCGGAATCTCCGCCGCTCTATAATGATATGACGGTCACCGCGTATCTGCGTTTTGTCGCCCGCATCAAAGGCATGGCTCGTGCGGATATCACGGATGCCCTGGACCGTGTGCTGGAGCGTTGTGGCCTGACCGATGTCGCGTACCGAGTCACCGGCTATCTTTCAAAGGGCTATCGGCAGCGGGTGGGCCTGGCCCAAGCGATTATCCACAACCCGAGCGTCCTTGTCCTGGATGAGCCTACGGTTGGTCTCGACCCGCAGCAGATTATTGGCATCCGGTCCTTGATTAAAGAGCTTGCCGGCGAGCATACCGTCATCCTGTCCACGCATATCCTGCCCGAAGTCGCTCAGGTGTGTGAGAAAGTCGTGATCATTAACGCCGGAAAAGTCGTGGCCGAGGATATGCTCGCGAACCTCGCCCAGGACCAGACGCTCGAAGACGTGTTTCTCAAAGCCATTGCCCAGGAGGAGCCGGGGGCGGCGGAAACGGCGGAGGAGGCCGCGGAATGAGAAACGTACTCACCATCGTTCGGAAAGAGCTGCGGGCGTATTTTGTCTCGCCCATTGCCTACGTTGTTCTGACCGGATTTCTCTTGCTGGGCGGCTGGTTTTTCTTTAACCTGCTCTCTCGCTTTAATGTGCTGCTCAGTATTTATACCCAGCTTCAGCAGGGAGCTGAAGATCAGCTGAATCTGAACGAGTTTGTCATTGCCCCGCTGATGCATAACTTGTCCATTGTGCTGGTCATTCTCGTTCCCATGATCACGATGCGCGCCTATGCGGAAGAAAAAAAAGGCGGTACCTACGAACTCCTCCTGACCTCTCCGCTCCGCACCGGCGAGATTGTGTTAGGCAAATTCCTGGCCTCGTTTGTGTTCATCTGCATCATGCTTGGCCTGACCGGGGTCTATCCGGCGGTGCTGATTGCGTTTGGCAATCCGGAGATTGGAGTCCTGCTGGCCGGCTATCTCGGCTTGCTGCTGCTGGCGACTTCCTTTGTCGCCGTCGGACTGCTCACCTCGTCGTTTACCGAGAACCAGATCATAGCCGCAGTGAGCGGGCTGGTGGCCACTCTGCTGCTGTATATTATCGGCTGGCCGGCCGATACTGCCGGTGAAGTACTCGGACCTCTCTTGCGCTATTTATCCGTCACCGAACACTTTGCCGAGATGGTCAACGGTCTCATCGACACCCAAGATTTGGTGTACTTCGCCAGCCTGATCCTGCTGTCCCTATTTTTGACGCAACGTTCGGTTGAATCGCTGCGCTGGAGGTAGTGCTATGGCGCGTCTTGGTTCGTTTTACGGGGTGGTCGGGGTCATTCTGCTGCTGTTTGCCGGAGTGGCCTACTTTCTGACTCGCCATTTTTCCGCCTATGTTCTCGTTCACACCCTGACTGGTCTCGTTGCCGTGATTGGCGCACTCGTCTCGTCCAGGGGGTCGGTCAAAACCTTTCTTGGGGAGCGCTCGACCAAATACGGAGCCAGCGCCGCGGTCTATTCTCTGCTCTTTATCGGTATCCTCATCCTGGTGAATTATCTGTCCACCCGTCATCATCACCGCTTCGACTTGACTGAGGCCAATATCTATAGCCTGTCTCCACAGTCAGAGAATGTGCTCCGCCAGTTGGATAAAAAACTTGAAATTGACGCCTTTGTCCAAGCCGGCTCGGACCCGCAACTGCGCGAACTGCTGAGCAGCTATGAGTACGATTCGGACAAAATTGCCTCGCGCATCATCGATCCCGACCAGCGACCGGACTTGGCCGAGCGATTCCAGGTGACCACAATTCCAACTATTGTGTTGCGCTACGGAGACCAGACCAATCTGATCAACAAAACAACAGAAGAAGACCTGACCAACGGCATCATCAAAATCTCCCGTCCCGACAAGAAAACCGTTTACTTTCTCGAAGGTCATGGCGAGCCCAGCAGTCAGGACCTCCAGGAGGCCGGGAGTTATGGGCAACTCAGGACCGCACTTGAAAACGAAGGCTATACCGTCAACACGCTGGTCCTCGCGCCGGATACGTCCGTACCGGAAGAGGCCAATCTGCTGATTGTTGCCGGAGCGCAGCGTTCCCTCCTCGCGCATGAGACCCAGTTGATCGATGCCTATTTGAAAAAGGCCGGAGCCGCGCTCTTTCTGCTCAATCCGCGGGCAACGCCAGAGTTGATTCCGTATCTGGCCCAGTGGGGGATTCAGGTCGGTAACGATGTCATTGTCGATGAACAACTCCAACTGCTACGTGGCCGGACGTTTACCCTCACTCCCTTGGCCCAGACCTATGGGGAACATCCGATCACGACGGACCTGAGCCGCCGCGGCTCGGCGGCGTTGACGACCTACGGCATTTCCCGCTCGGTTGAAGCGGACGCCGACGGCCGGGCGGGAATAACGCCAACCAGCTTGGTCAAGACTGGGCCGAACGCCTGGGCGGAAACCGACCTTGAGGAGGTGTTCCAAAACCAAAGCGTGCGGCTCGACGATCATGATCGCAAAGGCCCTATCTCGCTGGCCACCGCAGTCACAGTGGATCTGAAAGAAGTAGATAAGGAGCTTGAGGACACGGCCCGGATGGTCGTCTTTGGCAATGCCGGTTTTGCCAACAACCAGTTTATTGACCAGTATTTCAACCGGGACTTGTTACTGAACACTGTGAGTTGGCTGGTCGGGGAAGAAGAGCTGATTTCCATCCGCCCCCGGACGATTCGCGCCTCACGCGTTCAGCTCACTGCCGACCAAGGAACGACCGTCTTTTATCTGTCCGTCCTGATTCTGCCCGAGATATTGCTCATTGCCGGGCTTGCCACGTGGTGGCGGCGGCGGTAACCGGCCGGTCTCTCCTCTCCGCGAGTTATGAGTGTACCACGAACTATTCTCATGCTGGTCGTCCTCCTCGGCTTGGGGGTGTACGTCTATTTTATTGAGCTGCCAAAAGCCAAACAGGAGGCCGAAAAACCGACGGTTTTGATATTTGAAAAGGAGGCGGTGGATACGCTGACCCTGACCTATCCCGAGCGAGAAATCCGCCTGCAACAGACCGTAGCGGGTGAGTGGGGCATCACGGCTCCCATCCAGGCGAAGGCTGACGATACTGCGGTCAATAATATGTTGACCACCATAGTAGACGAAGAGGTCACCCGCAGCCTGACCCCCGAAGAGCCGGTCGATCTCGCCCTGTACGGCCTGGCCCAGCCGCCTGTTGTTCTGCGCATTGCTCTGCAGGACGGCACGACACTGCCAAAGGTATCGATTGGCAAAGATACGCCAGTAGGGTTTTCTGCCTATGTTCAGAAAGAAGGCGATCCACAGCTCCATCTCACCCGCCAGGCGTTTCGCCTGGGGCTCATCAAAGAAGTCAAGGAACTGCGAGACAAAACGGTGCTGCCGTTTGAGAGAGACAGCGTCACCCGGATAGCCATCAACACCGCTGAGACAAGCATTGTTTTGGGTAAGACGGATGATGGTTGGGCGTTTGAACACCCCGCTCCCTACGCAGTTGACGCCAGCGCCGTCCAAACGTATCTCTCGACTTTAGAGGGCATGCGGGCGGAAGATTTCGTTGAGCAACCGCTGCTCGACCTGTCGGCCTTCGGGCTTGACCCGGCCCAACTGACTGTTTCGCTCCACCTTGGGGAAGATACAAAACGGACCCTAGCGGTTGGAGACGAGAAAAACGTGGCTGCCGGGACAACACAACGCTACCTCAAGCGTGACGACGGAGAAACGCTTTACCTGGTGCGTACCGGCCTGCTGAAAGACCTGAGTAAGTCAGTCACCGATTTTCGAGATAAGGCCGTCGTCAATATCCCGGAAGGGGAAATTACCCAAGTCGTGGTTACGCGCGAGGGGAGAGAAGGGTTTACGCTCTCACGAGGGGAAGAGAACACGTGGGAAATTGATAGAAAATCCGAAGGGACGCTCAAGACGGCAACCCTCAGCCAATTTGTTGCTGACCTGCGAGAACTGCGTGGATTCGAAATTGCCGCGGATAACCCGGAAGACTTGAGTCCGTATGGACTCGACAAGCCTACGATCACTCTTGTTGCTGTAGATGAGTCCGGCGAGAAACTCGCGACTGTTTTGCTCGGTCAGACAGTCCAGGGAGAAACGGAAAAGCACTTTGCCTTGCAGGAAGGGGGAGGAACCGTCTTTACCCTGCGGGATTATGTTTTTTCCCGGTTCGATAAGAATCCGGAAGATTTTTGGGAGAAGCCGGAACCGGAAGAGGGGAGTATGGAGGCAACGCCCGCCTCAGAGCATGGGGAGGAGGCGGACGTTCAAGAAGAAGTGCTGGAATGAGTAATCTTCCAACCCGCAGCAGACCACTAATTTTCAATCACCACTTCAACCCGGCGATTTTTAGCCCGTCCCGCTGAGTTATCCGAGCCATCGGGGTTGGTATTGGGCGCAACCGGATACCGTTCGCCATAGCCCGTTGTTGTCACCCGGGCCTGGTCGACCCCCGATGTTGTCAAGGCGCCGGCGACACTGGTTGCCCGTCTTTCAGACAAGCGTTGGTTTGCTTCTTCGCCGCCAATAGCGTCGGTATGCCCTTCAATTGAGACCCGTCGTCCCTGAGCCTGGTTATTCAGCACATCAGCAATGCCCTGAACTCGGCTCTGCGCATCGCCGGTCAAATCAGACCGCCCGAATTCAAACAGGACATCCGGAAGATTGACCACCACACCGCGTTCGGTCTCACGCGCCTCAAGATTACGCCGCTTGAGTTCTTCCAGGAGTTGGCGGTTCCGTGATATTTCTTGGCGTTGTCGTTCAATTTGCTGCTGGTTCGCCGCGAGTTCAGTATCACGTTTCTGAAATCGATCACCGGCGACGGCACCGGTGACACCTCCCAGCGCCCCACCAATGGCGGCCCCGGCCCCCGGATTTCCAACCGCAGCGCCGATAATCGCACCGGTGGCGGCCCCGAGACCCGCACCACCCAGCGTAGCCTTCTCTCGGGTTGACAAGGGCTGCGCACAGCCGACTACAAAGACCAGCATGAACGTCAGCAGAGGAAGGACCGTCTTGCTCATAGCCAATACTTTCTCCGGTTTAGTATTCTTGTTGCCGCTTGAGTTCTTCAAGTTCCTGCCGCTGCTGCTCAATCTCGCGACGCTGTTGCTCAAGCTCAAGTTGCTGACTCTCCTGCTGAGTTTCTTGACTCTGCATTTTATCACCGACGACGGCACCGGTGACACCCCCCAGCGCTCCACCAATGGCGGCCCCAGCCCCAGGACTCCCCACGACGGCACCGATAATTGCGCCAGTTGCGGCCCCGAGACCCGCGCCTCCCAGTGTGCTTTTCTCTCGGGTTGAGAGGGGTTGAGAGCAGGCGCTCAAAAGAAACGCTGCCAGCACCAGGACACCACCCCATCGTATTCCGCTCTTCGTATACATCTCAGACCTCCCAGACTACGATCTTCTCTCTTGCTTTCTCTGAATATCGGAACAAGTCTTTACCTTTTCCACCTTAATCGGCCCCTGGGAGCGGGTCAATATCGCAAGGGGAAGTCGCATGGGATTCGGCAGCATGACGCCGAAACGCGATCCATCACATCCCATGCTGATAGAGGGAAAGGGAGCAATCACTGGGCAGCAGTCAGGCCGACTCGCGCTGCACCCCAACCGTCAGGTTCGCGCCATCAATCTCTACACTCTGGACCTGATCTCCACTCGGCTGGCAGTGCACCAGGGCGTGGGCGAGGGTCTCTTGTTGGATATAGGTTTTGTGTTGTGTAATGGCATCATGTAAGCGCCCATCCGCTTCATAGCTAACCGCAATGCGGTCTTCTACCTGATAGCCAGCTTCCTTGCGGAGTTGTTGGATACAATGCACAACCTCACGTGCCAGCCCTTCCGCAATCAGGTCGTCGTTCAGCTCGCACGGAAAATCGATAGAGATGAATCGGTCCGAACGGATATCCGGCAACCCTTCACGCGCGTGGCGCAAGATCTGAATCTCCTCGGGTTGGAAGGCGTCCCCATTGAGTTGAATCGAGTCCCCCGCTTCAAGTATGAGCATTTGATCGATGGCCAGATCGGTAATCTGTTTGCGAATTTGACCAAAGGCCTTCCCAAAGCGAGGACCGAGGAGCTGCGCGTTTGGCTTTGCGCTGAGCGTGACTTTTTCAGCTTCCGCCGTGCTGTACCGGATTTCCTTGACGTTCAATTCTTCCTGCATATAGCCTTCCAAGGGACGGAGCTCATCAAGAACCCCCTGCTGACGATGGAGGATTGTTAGTGTTTGAAGCGGGATGCGGACTTTGATCTTCCGTTCGTTCCGTAAACTCCGCCCGAGCAAGATCACCCGCTGCATCCGGGTCACGGCCTCTTCGAGCCGAGTGTCCACCTGGCTTTCATCGTAGTCGGGAAACGGTTCGAGATGCACACTCTCTTCCGCTCCAGCCTCCTGGAGCGTGACCAGATTGGTATAAATGGCGTCCGCCAGAAACGGCGTAAACGGGGCCATGAGCTTGGAAAAGGTCAGCAGGACATCGTACAGGGCCTGATAGGCAAACTGCTTGTCGGCCGCCTCTCTGCCTTCGGCGGTAAAATCGGCCTCACTCCAAAAACGACGCCGGTTGAGGCGGACATACCAATTGGTCAGTTCGTTGAGAAAATCCAGCAGTACGGGGACCACATTGTACAGCCGATACTGCTCCATCTCGGCACTGACCCGCCGAATCAGGGTTTGTTTACGCGAGAGAATCCAGCGATCCAGAATATTCGGCGATGTCGCCTCCAGTGCGCGTGAAGGACGCCACTCGTCAACCAGGGCATACGTGACAAAGAATTTATAGGCGTTCCACCACGGCAGGAGCAGGCGGCGGACCGTATCCCGCACACCGCGCTCACTAAAACGGAGTTCCTCGGCCCGGACCAGGGGCGAGTTGATCAGGTAGAGGCGCAGGGCATCGGCCCCATGTTCGGCCAGAATCTCTTCGGGCTCAGGATAGTTCTTGAGCCGTTTACTCATCTTCTTGCCGTCTTCGGCCAACACCATCCCATTGACAACAACGTTGTGGAAAGCCGGCTTGTCAAACAGCGCGACAGCGACGACCACCAGGGTGTAAAACCAGCCTCGGGTCTGGTCCAGCCCTTCGGCAACAAAGTCTGCGGGAAACACCTGTGAGAAGTGCTGTGCGTTCTCAAACGGGTAGTGAATTTGTGCATAGGGCATCGAACCACTCTCAAACCAGCAGTCGAACACCTGCGGCACCCGCCGCATGACACCGTTCCCGGTTGAGTCGGGAAACGTCAGGTCATCGACAAATTCACGGTGGAGATCGGTGACCCGCGTTCCAGTCCGCTCGGCGAGTTCATCAATGCTGCCCAGACAGATAACTTCGGAGCCGGTGTCGTTTTTCCAGATCGGTAGCGGTGTCCCCCAGTACCGATTGCGGCTGATCGCCCAGTCGCGCGCGTTCTCCAGCCAGTTGCCGAAGCGTCCGTCCCGCAGATGATCCGGGACCCAGGCCGTCAGTTGATTATTTTTCACCAGCCGCTCCCGAAGGGCCTCAACCCGCACAAACCAGGTCGTAACAGCCTTATAGATGAGCGGGGTCTCGCTGCGCCAACAGAAGGGATAACTGTGCTGGATCGTACCCTGGTGAACGAGTTGTTTTGTCTGTTTGAGCTGCTGGATGATTGTGGGGTCGGCTTCTTTGACGTGCAGGCCCACAAAATCCCTGACATCCGCGGTAAACCGACCGTCATCATCGACCGGGTTCACCAAGGGAATCCCCGCCTTCTGGCAGGCATAAAAATCCTCTTCCCCAAAGGCCGGGGCCATATGGACGATGCCGGTCCCGTCTTCGGTGGTCACGTGCTCGGACTCGATGACCCGAAAAGCGCCCGCCTCTTTTTGATCGACAAAATAGGGAAACAGCGGGACAAACGTCCGGCCGGCGAGGTCCTTACCCTGATAACGGGCCTCAACGGTGTAGCTGTCTTCCTTGGGGAAATAGGTCTTGAGCCGGGCCTCGGCCATAATATAGCTGACCTTATCCACGTGGTCGCGGACTTTCACATAGTCGATATCAGAGCCGACGGCTAAGGCCAGATTCGACGGTAGGGTCCAGGGTGTAGTGGTCCAGGCAATAAAAAAGACCTGCTCTTCGCCTTCAGCCGCAAAGCGCACTGTGATGGCCGGGTCTTGGACGTCCTTATAGTTCAGGTTGGCTTCAAAATTAGACAGCACGGTTCCCAGCCGGGTGGAAAACGGCAGGACTTTATAGCCTTCATAAACCAGGTCCTGGTCCCACATCTGCTGGAATACCCACCACACCGTCTCCATAAAGGAGGCGTCCATGGTCCGATAGTCGTTCCGGAAATCGACCCAGCGGCCCATCCGCCGCACCGTCTTTTCCCACTCCTGGGTGTAGCGCAGTACAATCTTCCGGCATTCATTATTAAAATTGGCAATCCCGAATTTTTCGATCTCGGCCTTGCCACTCACCCCCAGAGCCTGTTCGATTTCCATCTCGACCGGCAGACCGTGGCAGTCCCAGCCAAAGCGACGCTCCACATGCCGCCCGCGCATGGTCCAAAAACGGGGAATAATGTCTTTAATCGTCCCGGCCAATAAATGCCCGTAGTGTGGCAGTCCGGTCGCAAAGGGCGGACCGTCATAGAAAATAAAGGGCGGTTGCGCTTGGGTTTTGGCCAAGGTCTTCTGAAAAATCCCGCTCTTGTCCCACGCCTGGAGAACCGCCAGTTCGACCTCAGCCAGCTTCACGTTTTCCGCAACCGGTTTCATCTCGTCGCATTCCTTACCTGAACAGTGGATTTGTCATCTAGGCTACCGATTGGGGTATCATTTTGCTAGAGGGCAGTGGGCGGACTTGACCCTGCGTCACAGAAGGGTCATGAATAGACCATCAAGATCATGAGGGGAACGTACGGATGGGCAAACGGATGATGGTCAACTTCGGCAAGGCAGGCTTTCCGCAGTACGAAGAGGTTGAGGAGGAAGGCATGGCAAAACCCTGCGCGATGGGTCTGCCGTGGGTGAATCCCGATACTGTCAGAACGTTGGAGTTGAGACGGGTCAGACGAACCGGCCCTAAAGGGGAAACCCTGGAAGCTGCCGAAGTACCGCAAGAAGCAGCGTCCGAATCTCACCAATAAATCGCCTAGTCTCGGGGGAGACGCTTGGCCGTACGCTTTGTCCGTTGAGTCCGTCGCTTCACAGGCTTCCGAGAAGCGATAGCGAAATCAGGGTCACCGTCCGGGTCCAACAAGGGATGCTGATGGAGCCGGACACCAAAAAAATAACAACAGGATTGGCTGTCAAGATTATTATCGAAGGTGCGCTGCTGGCCGTCTTCAAAGTCCACCCGTGCCAGACAGGTCCCACCGTCCAGGGTTGAGGTCATTTCCTCAACGACTTTGCCCGTCCCCCATTCTTCATAACGGCGATGGATCACATAATCTCCGACCCGGAGATATAAGCGGTGTCTGGCGGACATACGGCAGCCTTAGGGGCAAGTCGGATTGCTTTTGCAAGGGTTGTAGCTGAAAACATGCAGCGATGGAAGCAAGTGAGGAAAAAGCGACAGTGAGGTTTACACCAACGGTTCATGACGAAAGTCTGCTATCTCGCAGAATAGAGGCCCTCCTCCGGTAGGGGGGACGGAAAGAGACATGCTTCGCCCAGGTTGCAAGCGGCAAACCGCTTATACCAGACTGCTCTGCCAGAGCGACTCGATCCTGTATTTTCCCGAGGTCCAGGGGAACCGTATCACTGCCCATCACAACGACATTACCGCTCGGTACCGAGCAGGCCGTCGTATATCGGAACGCCGCGGCAAACGTCCTGCGCGCGGCATCATATACGGGCGTAGAAGCGTGCAGGTTGGAAACGACCAGCCCGTGGGGACCCAGGCACGCACGGCATTCGGCGTAGAAATCGCAGGTCAAAAGATGAGGAGTCACCCCTTCGGCTCGGTAGGCGTCCAGAATAATAAGATCGTACGTCGTCCCAGCCGCGAGTGCGCGTATATGCGACCGGCCATCGGCAATCACGGCGCGCTGACGCTCGTCCGGAAAAAACCCAAAAAAGCGGGTGGCAAGGTCAATCACGAGGGGATCAAGTTCAACGCTATCCAGTTGCGCGCTTTCAAAAACATGGTGCAAGACCATTTGCAGCCGTCCACCCCCGAGGCCGATAAAAAGAATACGCCGGGGCTGAGGACGCCACACCAAGGCCAACAACATCGCCTGGGTGTAAGGGGAGAGGAGGTCCAACGGAGAGAGCGGGTCGAGCCGAGATTGGACTTCCTCAATGTGACTCTGCCGGTGTCGATAGCAGAGCAGGAGCTGATTGCGTTTTCTCCGGACGACAATATGGTTGTAGGCAGATCGTCGCTCGAAGAGGATGCCCTGCGGGGAGTGACGGAGTGGGGCGAGGCGACGGGTGATGGCCGCCAGATTGTGTTCTTGCCAGGGAGACATGCCTGAGTTTGGATGTCGGGCCTGGGGGAAGGCGGGGTTGCTCGTCCCTCTCCGTCCGAGTCTCTACCGACTCTGGGTTGCAATAGCCAGGCGACCCAGCCCTTCGGTCCGCGCAAGGTCCATGACCTGAACGACCCGATTATGGGTGACATCGCCGTCCGCCCGAATGACAAGCGTCACGTCCGCGCCTTGGAGTTTTTCGGCTTTGAAACGGGCTTCGAGTTCTTCAATTGTCGTTGGTGTCTCACCTAAGAAGAGTTGGCCATCCTTCTTCAAGCTCACACTCAGGCGCTTTTTTTCAACCGGAGGTTTTGCGGACGCGGCCTTGGGCAGGCTCACATCGACCTGGCCTTCGCGTGTTTTCTGAAAGGTTGCCAGAAAGCTGAAGGTGATGAAGAAGAAGATGAACATATTGATGATGATATCAGTCAGTGCCAAGGGCTCCATGCTCGTCAGGATTTTCGCTTTGCGCTTAAACTGCATGACGGGCTGGCTCCTGTAGCGGCACGGCCTCCGGCAGGGATTCCTGCGCGGTCGTCCCGGTCAGGGTGTCGAGGAGTTCTTCGGTGCGCGTCTCGGTCAGACGGGTCAAACGCTGTATGCGCGAGGTCAGGTGGTTGTACAAAAGATAGTAGGGGATGGCGACCGTCAGTCCTGCCGCCGTGGTCAGCATGGCTTTATAAATACCGCCGGCCAGAACGCCAACGGTAATTTGGTCGCCCAGAGTCTCCCAACTCATAAAGGCTTCGACCAGGCCAATAATCGTGCCCAAGAAACCCAGCATGGGCGCGACTCCGACCACGCTTGCCAGGGCCGTCATATACGCCTCCAGCCCGGCCACCACTTCGCCTCCGAATCGTTCCAGGCGTCGAGTCAACTCCGTCCGCTCCTCAAAACGATGCAGGAAGGCCGCCTCGAACAGCCGGCCGAGCGGTGTATTGTGCTCGCGACAGACTTGTAGCGCCGCGTTCAGGGTGCCGTCTTGATCGAGATTCCCTCCAGACCCCTGGATAAGGAGATGCAGGCGCTCGCACAGCCGATTGAGCTGCGTTCGAAACCGCGCCAAGCCCCAAAACTTCGCAAGGACAATAGCCAGCGCGAAAATGGACAGGGCGATAATGAGATACATGATATTCCCGCCCTGGCCGATAAAATACAGAATTCCTGGAGAATCCACCTGTGTTGGCATAGCGCGGTATATGTAGCGGAGTTCCCCTCTGAGGGGAAGGGTAGCGTCCTTCGGCTTCGCTTGGCTACGCCCTTCGACTGGGCTCAGGACAGACTCAGGATGCTCGGAGACAAAACGAAGGTTGAGACCTTTCCTTTTTTTTATCCGACTGGTAAGCCGCAGAGAACTACCGGGAGTCAATAGGCAATGGGAAGAATAGTCGCAACAGTGGACATCGAGAATTTCTCCGAAACCGGCTCGTCCATGAAACTGGACACTCTCGTTGATACCGGAGCAAGTTATCTCACCTTACCGTCACACTGGAAGAGCCGGTTCGGCGCGTTTGCTTCGGAGGAGACGGTTGGACCGCCTGAATGGCGACTGCAAACAGCGACTCAAGAAGTCGTCCAGGGAACAGTCTGCGGTCCGGTAAAAATAACCGTGGAAGGATTTCGATCTATTTACAACGAAGTACTGTTCAGAGACATGAAGCCGGAGAACGGCGAATACGAGCCATTACTGGGCTATATCGCGCTGGAGCAATGCGGAGCGGCTGTCGATATGCTCGGCCACAGGCTGGTCCCGGTAAAATATATGGATGCGAAATAGCGCAAAACGATGTGAACAAGGAAATGTCATGGCTGTTCCAGCAGCAAAACCACCACTTTCTGAGCACGACTACCATGCGTGGCTCCTCGAACAGGCGGCCCGTCTTCGGGCTCGTCAGTTTGACCAGATTGACTATGAGGTGCTCGCGGAGGAGTTGGAAGACATGGGGCGGAGTGAACGGCGCGCGGTCGAAAGCCATCTCAAGAATCTTCTCATCCACCTTCTGAAATGGGCCAAGCAAAAGCAACGTCGCTCAGGAAGCTGGCGAGACAGTATCGACAATGCACGAGATGCGCTTGCCGACTTGCTCCAAGACAGCCCCAGTCTGCGCCCTCAGCTCCCAGCATTTGTCAAGCGGCAATACCCCCGCGCCCGCCGGAGCGCCGCCAACCAAACCGGTCTGACAGTTGCGCGCTTTCCCGTATCCTGTCCTTTTCGCTTGGAAGAAATCCTTGACGCTGAGTTCTTTCCTGAGACTCTACGGAGAAGGGAAAGCCTGCGGCGCGCTTCTCGGGGATCGTAGACGTATGCAAAATTGAGGCTGCTATGACTGCTTACAAGAATTTCATTAAGGATTTTCCGAAACGATTAAGGATACCGCTATGAGAGCTTTGAAAACTTTCCGCTCAACCACGGCGAGGTTTTTCCGCCGGCGTTTTGTCTCCCGCCTTTGTCTGATTGTACTCGGGGCCTGTATCGTGTCTGTCTTTCCAGCTTCCCTTCTTCAGGCTCAGCCTCAGAATGTGGAAGTCCAGGTCCGGCCATTAAACGCAATAGCCCCGGAGATCGTTGTCCCGCCGGGCAGAGGCTCCTCCGCCATGCGCAGGACCACGGACGACATGCGCAGAGCCGCGGACGACAGGTGGGAGCGCGCCCGGGACAGTGAAAATTTTGTGGTGGAAGTGAGGATTAACAACGGGACCGACCGCGCCTATCTGATTAAAGCCAATAAGGTCTCGTTACGCGCCGAGTCCGGCGAGCGGGTGAGACCGCTGGAAGCAAGCGAAGACGACCCGACCCCTGTCCTCACGGATCAGACCATTGCGCCCGGCGCGGAGGTCCGTGGCTATCTCTCTTTCCCGCCTGGCTCGTATACGGGTGCACGGGGGTTTCTCATTGAAGAGCGCACCCAGGCGAACGCGGGCTTCAGCATCGACTTTTAGGCTTTATGCCCAGACTCTGCCTATTCCTGGCGAAAAGAGGAAACGTGTCCAACCACCAGCTATTGAAAGATACGTTCCCTCTTTATTTCCGGGGGAACAAACGCAGTCACGGGCGGTGGGTCACCCTGGTAGCGTTCGACCTGAACCAGGGTGGTATGCGCGCTGGGCCCCTGACCCAGCTTTGACGTGCCTTTGTCCAGAGTGAGGACATTGGGGTTGCCGTGTTTTTCCAATGATCCCGGCAACCCCGGTTCGAGCGGGTCATACCACGCTCCCGTGGGAAGCTGGACCACGCTCTTTTGGATATTGGCGGTAATGCGCACCCCGGCCAGACATTGCCCCCGGTCATTAAAGACCCGGACAATGTCGCCCTCGCCCAGCCCACGCGCTTGGGCATCGGCCGGATGGATCCACAGGGGTTCGCGTTCGGCGACTTTTGAGCTACGGCTGACCGACCCTTGGTCGAGTTGGCTGTGCAGACGCCCGACTGGTTGATTAGAGATCAGGTGGAGAGGGTAGGGCACGGCTTTCTCACTCCCCAGCCATTCGGCAGGTTCCATCCAGGTCGGATGCGGCGGACAATCGTCGTAGTGATAGGACGCAATACGCTCTGACCAGATCTCAATCTTTCCGGACGGCGTATCTAACGGATGAGTGTCGGGATCGGCCCGAAAAGCGGACAGAAAAGGCTGGGGCTCAGATGGGGGTGGCAGTTCAAAATAGCCGTCTGCCCAAAACTGCTCAAAGTCAGGCAGGGTAAAACCACGTTCGCTCGCCCGTTCGCGGGAGAGCGCATAGAGGTGGCGCAGCCAGCCGGCTTCGTCCCGCCCTTCGGTAAACCCTTCCCGAAGGCCGAGGCGTTCGGCCAGGTCCGCAAAAATATCATGATCGTTCCGCGCCGCGCCGACCGGCTCCATCGCCTGTTTATTGGCCACCACAAAGCTGTCGCGGGGCGTGCAGACCATATCGTTGCGTTCGAGCGGGGTCGTCGCCGGGAGGATGATATCCGCGTGGCGCGCCATGGGTGTCCACCACGGTTCATGGACGATAACGGTTTCCGGCTTTTGCCAGGCCCGGAGCAGGCGGTTCAAATCCTGATGGTGGTGGAAAACGTTGCCGCCGACCCAGTAGACCAGGCGAATATCAGGATAGGTCGCCCGGCGTCCGTTATAGTCGAATTCCGTGTTCGGATTCAGCAGCAGGTCGGCAATCCTGGCAACCGGAATGACATCGTCAACCGGGTGGGCACAGCGGTCGAGTGTGGCCCAGGGAATGCGAGAGGACGGGTTTCCGACCGTAGCGACGGACGAGTAGCCATAGCCAAACCCTCCGCCGGGGAGGCCGATCTGTCCGAGGATGGCGGCTAGTGTGATTGCCATCCAATAGCTCTGCTCGCCATGATCCGCCCGTTGGAGGGACCAGGCTAGCGTGATCAGCGTGCGCTTGGCGGCCATCCGTCGGGCCAGCGTGGCAATCGTCTCAGTCTCCAGACCGGTGATACCGGCCGCCCAGTGCGCATCCTTGGGCTGTCCATCGTTTTCGCCCATGAGATACGGTCGAAATTTTTCAAAGCCGACGCAGTACCGCGTCAGGAACTCGTTATCGGCCAGCCCCTCTTTGACCAGGGTATGGGCCAGACCAAGCATCAGCGCCACATCGGTATTGGGGCGCGGGGTCAGCCATTCGGCCCGCAGAAAGTCGGCAGTGTCGTTTTTCACCGGACCGATATTCAGGAATTCAACACCCGCCTGCCGACATGCCTCAAGGCCCTCTCGGGTCCGATGCCGGGCCACTCCGCCATAGGCCACCTGCGCGTTTTTGAGGGGCATCCCGCCAAACGCCACCACAAGTTCGGAATGTTGGGCGATCGTCTGCCACGAGGCCTGTTCGACCAGCAGACGAAAAAAATTCCCGGCAATATAGGGCATGGCCACGTCGGCTGCGGCGTGGCTGTAGGTGTTGATGGAACGCACAAAGCCACCGAAGAGATTGAGGAAGCGGTGCAATTGTCCTTGGGGAAAATGAAAGGAACCGGCACTGCCCCAGCCGTACGAGCCGGCATAAATCGCCCGGTTCCCGTAGGTGCCCCGGATACGTTCGAGTTCGGCGGCCACAAGCTCAAGCGCCCGCTCCCAACTGAGCGCGACAAAAGGCTCGCCCCCACGGGTACCACTGCCCGGTCCGTTCCCGAGCCAGCCTTCCCGCACCATGGGTTGGCGGATGCGGAGATCGTCATTGACGGCCTCTACATAGGAACGCCCGAGAGGAGAGGGGTCCGGGTCTTCGGGCGTGGCATCCATGGCAACCAAACGACCCTCCGTGACGCGAGGTGCATAGCCACCCCAGTGGAAGGCGGAACGTGGATTTTCAGCGATTTTCATGAGTCGAGATTTTCCTCTGAGACCCACCCCGCCGCTGACGCGGCACCCCTCCCAAGAGGGGAGCTTTTTTATCCCCTCTTGGGAGGGGTGGTCCTGAGCTTGTCGAAGGGCCGGGGTGGGTTTTTGGTATCACACGTAAGGGCCGAGGGCGCAAAGCAGGAGCGACCATAGGGGCAATGAGCAATAGAGACATTACGCCCCACACGTTTGGCTGGCAAAGTCCTGAATTTTGGTCTTGAGACTGGCATCACCAAGCCGTTTCAGCATTCTTTGAGCGCTACTGACCGCCTTACACGCCTGGGTCGCATTGCCGAGGGTGTCATTCAGCCGGGCCACTTCAAACGTCCCGCGAAACCACAGCGGGTCGCCAACCTGGGTCCCCTTGAGCATGGCCTCCCACAGGGAAAGCGCCCGTTTTTTATCCCCTCGCACCTCAGAGACCTGGGCGAGTCCGACAATAGCGACCAGCGCATAGGCCCCCTGCTTTTGCTCAAGGTCCCTATAGATAAGCTCAGCCTTGTCGTATTGCTGGGTATCGAGATAGAGCTGAGCGAGATCATAGTGGAAGCGATCCGGAGACTGATCCTCCGCAAATTCGCCATCATTCTTGAGCCATGTTTCATGTAGGCGCACCAGCGTCCGCTTGGCAATGAGTTCGCTGTCTTTATCATCCTGGCGGCGGAGTTTACGGATGTCTTTTTCCAGCACGCCAGACAGGCCGGCCAGGAGTTCCTCTTGTTTGTCGGGCTGATAGCGCTCTAAAATCGTATCCACGTCTCTGGCGAGCTCGGGATAGCGTCCGGTCTTCTGCAGGGCGACCAGCCGGGTCCGGGCAACGGTTTCAAACGCCTCGGGCTGCTTCGGATATTTCTCTTCAAAGCCTTCCAGAAAAGAGACGATCCGTTCGGCGTTCGCGTCCATATCGTGACTCAAATAGACGGCGTGCATCACGCTGACCTTGCCCGGATATTCACGATAGGGATCCCGCTTCACCAGTCTGGGACTGCTCTTGGCCAGGGTCGCGCTGTTCTTCCAGTAGGCGTCCAGGCTGGTGCCAATCCGCTGGCGGATATCGTCTTCACTCAGCCCACTACTGGTATCGCCGCCTTCAATCGCGTGCAGGACTTCAAAGTACGACTGGAGCGTGGCATAGTCGGCGCGCACCCGGAACGCCGGCGCACCGCGCACCTTTTTATACGCATCGGTGGCCTTCAAATACTCCTCTTGCTCTTGGTAGTACTCCCCTAGCCGGAAGTGGGCTTCGTAGATGGACCGATGCTTGGGATATTTCCGCGCGAAGTCGCGAATCGCTTGGATATACAGCTTCCCGTTCCGTGCGCTTTGGTCTCGGGCGTATAACGACTCGGCCGACTTGAACTGAAAGTATTCCGCGTCTGCCGCATGCTTGGTCTTTGCCCCTCCGTTGCTGAGGAAAATGTCCAGGGTATTGATGGCCTGTCGATAGCGACGTTGTTCATACAGCCCAACGCCAAGGTAGTATTGCGCGTCCGTCTGATACACGGCCGCGTTGGGATCGTCTGAAGCAATGACTTCCTCAAGAAAAGGGACCGCTTTGGCAAAGCGCCGTTTCTGCATATGTTCCTTGGCTTTCAACCAGGGTGGAAACGGGTTTTCCTGCTCGGCGATGACGAGTTCTTCCTCGCGTGTCAGCTCTGCCTGTATTAACGCATCGGCTCGGTCCTGCCACTTCCCGCCGGCCTTACGGAGTTCAAGAATCAATCCCAGGAGTTGACCGCGCAACTGGCTGCGCTTCTTGCCGCTCGCATTTCGACTCTGCTTGGCAATATTTTTTGCCTGCTGGAATTGGGCTTGCGCCAACTCCGTCGGAGAAGGTTGGCCCTTCCCGCCACGCTTGGCATAGCGTCGCGTCTGATCCAGCGCCCTCTGGGCCTTTCGTTTCATATCGGTAGACACGCCGGGCTGTTTAAGCAGCAGTTCAAAATCTCGTATGGCCCAGTCAAACTTCTCGAGTTCGCGCTCGCTCAGCGCTCGGCCAAACAGGCTCTCGTTCTTGAGCCGCGAGGCCTGGTCGCCAACCGCGAATTCCCCGAAGCCGTTCATGGCTTTCGTCAACAGGGTTTCCTTTTTCTTCTCATCGAACGTGAACGAGCCGATGTAGTTCAGCCAGTTCAAGAAGTATAAGGCGCGCGCAGCTACTCCTTGTTCCGCCCGGTATTCCTGTGAGTCCTGCACGGCCTCCAGGTCGCCATCTCGCGCAATGACATCCTGCGTCATCTGGTCAACGCGCTTGAAACTGCCGGTATAGATATCGTTGAGCGGACCCTGGAGCGTCTCGTAGATAGCGCGAATGGCTTTTTTGCTCGACGGGGTTTTGACTGCTTGGGCCAAATTGGGGAGGGCAACAAACTCTAAGGCAACCGGGCCAAGGATTTGAATGGCTTGCAGCTTGGCCGGCGCGTCCCAACTCCCCTGTTTGAGCGCATTGGCCCTGCTCCGAGCCTGCTTCGCCCGGGCAGAGAGTTCAGCAATAGACGCCGCCTCGACCTCGGAGTTCAACCAACCCAGGTTCAGGCTCAGAGCGATCATACCGATAATGGAAACCAGACGCCGCACGTTTGTACTCCTTGTGTCATTGGGTCTGTTGGGTCATTGGGTCAAGACTCAACGGACTGACTACTCCAAGTCCCGCAAGTATTTTGCCATCTCCACTTCCCAGCGCGAACCAAAGGTCATAATGATGATGTTCTTGGTCAATGCCCTTTCCTCAGTCAGCGGGATAAAGTCCCCCCCGCCGGCCCGAGCCACAGACGCCATGGTATGCCGGAATTCGCGGTAGAAACTCGGTAGCGGCGTTGGCGTAAAGGCAACATTCATGATTTTTCCGCTCTGCTCCCAGAGCGCGTACTCAAAGTCCTCGTGCATTTTGTCGGCCAGGTCCATCACACTGACCACCCCACCGCGCGCCTGGAACCCTTGGGCCAAGCCCAGCACGCTGCTCATGCTCTCCGGGTGGGGCGGCGAGCCAGCGACAAGAATCACCACCCGACGTGAGCGTTTCCGCCAGCTCAAATCATTCATGGCCGCGTCCATGCCTTCATACACCGCTTCCGGCCAATCGCCGCCACCGTCAGAGTGCAGATTGGCCAAAAAGCCTTTGAGCTTGGGTGTGGAGAAACTTAAGTCAACCCACTTGGTGACATATTCTTCGCCCCTGTCCCGATAGGCCACAACACCGATCCGTGAGGTGGGGACGAGCTTTCGCAACAGCGTTACCAGCTTCGTCAAGCGGTCACGAACCGAATCGATGACAAACTGCATGCTGTCTGTGGCGTCAATCACCAGGGCGACATCAAGACCAACCTTCCGCAGCCCCCGACCATAATCGCCGAATCCTCCGCCCCCGCCGAGGTCTCCAGCGCCGACCAGACCGCTGAGCTGGGCGTCGATACCGGAAAAACTACTGTCAGCGCGCTGGACTTCAATCGTCACCGGCCCGATACCCGAGAAGATGGGAATAGCCGCCCGTTGGATAGGGGCCTGGAGCGGACCGGTTGATGACGGACCGGTTGGGCGCGCCCTGTTCGGCGCGAGGTCCTCCATGGTCAGGATGCCCGGAATATCCTCCAGCGAGGGTTCACCTTCCCAATCGTCCGGCAATTCCTCCTCCGCCATGGCGTCCAGTTCTTCTTGCGTGAGCGGCAGGGCCTTGACCAGAATTTTTTCCGGCTCTTTCATGATGGTCACCGCGGTGGTGGCAAAGATGGACAAAATGAGAATATGGGCCGCGGTCGAGAAGGCGAACCAGCGCGCATTTCTGCTAAATCCCCCACCTCGATACAGCCACAAATCCTCTTGGATTTTCCGCTCGACTGAGGTGCTCTTAGATGTGTTTGGGTTCTCTTCGGGCGAAGCCATGGCCTTCCCCTCCTTCAGTGATTGCGACGGATTGCTTAACCGGTCTGTCTGGCCGCAATCGCGACCTGAGCCGCTCCCGCTCGTTGGGCAATGGAGAGAATCTTGACCGCCTCTCCTAAAATAACGTCCTTATCCCCTTCGAGCACGACCGGGATGTCCGGCTTGGCGGTGACTTGCTGCCGAATGGCCACCTCAAGATCGGCCATGGTCACCGGTCTGGCGTTCACAAAGATTTCCTTTTGGGGTGTCACCGTAATCACAATCTGCCGTGGCTCCGATTCGGTTTCCTGCACCTCGGGCAGGTTAATCTCTGCGCCGGATTGAACCATCGCCACACTGGTCACCATAAAGATGATCAGTAGCACCAAAAAAATGTCGCACAAGGGCACGATATTGATCTCGGCCATAATATCGGATCCACTCCCGCTCTTCTTGCGTGGGTTAGTCATTCCCATGAGCTTTCCTCCCCAGGCGGACTGCTTCGAGGACACGGTCTGAGCTGATCGTTGTGGCCGCCTCGATCCGCTCAAGCTTGGTATGAAAATAGTTATAGAAGACCACCGCAACGATCCCGACTGCGAGACCAAGAGCCGTTGCAACCAGGGCCTCGGAAATACCACCAGCAACCACAGCAAAACCACCACTGCCCTCAACCGCCATATTTGTGAAGGATTTGATAATCCCGATGACCGTGCCAAGCAGCCCAATGAAGGGCGCACTCACGCCGACTGTTCCCAGGACCCAGATGCTGCCTTTGAGCGCCTCGATTTCCTCGAAGCGCCGGTCCTCAATGATTTCGGACAAATATTCGAGCGATTCGCCCTCTTGTTGAGCAAGGACATCTCGAAATATCCGGCCCGCCGGTTTATCCGCCTGCTCCTCGGCGGAGGTGATCGCTGCTTGAAAATCACCCTTCTGCAAGACGCCAACCAGACCGCCGGCAATCTGCAAGGTCCCACCGATCAATCCGCGCAGGGCAACGATCCGTTCAAAAATGATGGTGATGACAACCACCGACATGATGATCAGAGGATAGGTGATATACCACCCCTGCTGGATCATATCGAGAACACTTAAACCTTCCATTCTGAACCCTCCTCTTGTGTGTGCGTTTTTTCCTATACCGCTTCTCTCTCTGAAGAGGAGACGCTCATTGGGCCATCTGCCTTCAATCCCCGACCGTTGTGTCCATCGATTGTGGCCAGGAATTCCTCAAGCCAATGAATCTCCCCTTTCAGATATGCCAATCCATGCGCAATAATCTGGGCTTGCGGAAGTGTGACACCCTGCTCATTCCAGTAGGCCTGCTGCTCGGTGACCCAGGCCAGCCGCATGCGAGTCCATTCAAGTTGGCTCTGGAGCGCCTCACACAGTTCCGAGTCATCAAGGAGATGACCAAAGGCGAGCGCGGCGTTCAAGGGGTCAAAGACCTTAGCTCGCTCTTTGGTGTCGAACAGTTGACGCCGCAACTTGTCCTGTAAATGGTCGTGGCCGGCCGGCGTAATTTGGTAGACCTGCCGAGCCGGATAGTTGCCCTTTTGCTCGACCTTGGTCTTTTCCACATAGCCGGCCTGTTCAAGCTGTCCGAGATTATAGTAGAGCGAGCCACCACTCAGGTTGATATACTTGGCGTACAGCCGGTGCTCGACTTCCTGCCGCAGTTCATAGCCATGAAACGGCTTCTCGGATAACAGCCCTAAAATGACGAGTTGAACGCTAATGTCACACCCCCATAAACTAGTTTAACCAAACTAATTAAAGGAAATGGGAACCCAAGTCAAGAGGTTTGTCATTCTTTTTTTCGGCGATGAAAAAATTTTATCTTTAACAAAAAGCCGGGTCCTTCAGGATCAATCCGCATCAATAATGCCACGTCCCCGCAACAAATCGAGAATAATATCCAGGCTGTGCTCTTGCAGGTGAATCTTGAGTTGGTCGTAGAGGGTAAAATTAGCCAGGCGGAGAAAGGGACGACCGTGCACAAAGTCAATAATATTGATACAGCCGAAGTCCTGCTCAATATTAAAAATCCTCCCCTGTGTGACCCCTGTGGCATGGGCCAAAAAAGCGTTATTCACCCCTCCGTGCGCAACAAGGAGGACGGTCTGCCAATCATCTTTGGCCAAGAGGGACTGTAGGAGTCGCCCGGCACGGGCATAGACCTGACGGAAACTCTCTCCGCCCAGGTAAGGTTCATCCCAGTCAGAATCCGTATTCTTAAAGAACTCCTGAATCTCCTTAAATATATCGGTCAGGCTTTTTTGGGCCAAGACCGGATCGCTCGGGATGATCTCGCTCAGCTCCGGCGCCACCTGAACGTCCAACTCTTTTTCTTTGGCGATGATCTGGGCGGTTTCATGCGCCCGTTCAAGCGGACTGGCGTAAATCGCATCAAGCGGTACTCCCCGAAAGAGCAAGGCGACCGCCGCGGTCTGCTCTTGCCCCCGCTCGGTCAGGGCCCCATTACCCAGCGCCCCCTCGTTTGCCACACGCTGGTACAGGGTTTCCCCATGGCGCATCAGGTAGATGCGGCGCCCGTCCATCAGTCCTGTTTCCATGCTATTTCTTGGCAAACGGCTTGTCACGATCACGCAGGGCTTCCTTGAGCCCGCGTTCCATCATTTTTTTAACCTCGTTTTTGACCGTCACGGTCTGATGGGCAATCACGTCAAATTCGGTTGCCGACTGTTCAGCCGCATACAGGCCCATGGCCTCAAAAAAGCGATTGGTCGCCGCCTTATGGAGCGTCAACAGGTCAACCGGCACCGCAGCGACACGGCGGGCGTAGCGCAGCACCTCGTCCTCCAACTCCTGTTTCGGATAGACGTGGTTAATCAGGCCGTTCTCCAGCGCCTCGGCCGCGGTCATGGAATCTCCGGTAAAGAGAAATTCTTTGGTCTTGCGCATCCCCATCAGGTAGGGCCACATGGCCAGCGACGGGAGCACTCCGAGCGAACGTCCGGCGGGGTGGCCGAACTGGGCATCGTCGGCCGCAAAGACTAGGTCACAATGCCCGACAAACTCTGTCGCTCCGGCCAAACAATAGCCGTGGACCTGCGCAATGGTTGGTTTGGGCAGGTTCCACAGACGCTGCCAGCGGGCGACGATCTTGCGTAATCCCCAGCGGTCACTGGTGACAGTAAAGCCTCCCCCCGGCCCCGAGACCGGCTGGAGATCATAGCCCGCGCAGAAGGCCCGTCCGGCCCCACGAATGATCAGAACACTGGCATCATTATCCGTTTCAAACTCGTCCAGAGCCGCGTCCAACTCGGACAAGAGTTGGCGGCTCATGGCGTTCAGTTTCTCCGGGCGATTCAGCGTCACGCGGACAATCTTGTCTTCCACATGCTCGTAGATAATGGCCTCATATCCCATCGTGGAGTCTCCTTTTCCTGCTGGGAGAGAGAATGGAACGTCTGGCTTACCACAGGCGACCACGAGTGCATAGAGATAAAAAGAGTAAACGTGTCCGGCATCTCATATGTATTGGAGGACACATTTACTCTTTTAAGGTCAGCCAGCCGAGCACTCCGGCATTCATTCTTGTTCCGTACTCTTCTTCTGCGTACAGTTGCGGGGAAAGAGGTGAGCGTATGTTGTTCCGCGGCCGGAGGGTCCCATGTCAACGGATGTAACCGCACTCCTTACCTGCGCCGTCCAATCCGGCGCTTCTGACATCCATCTCAGCAGTGGAGCGCCGCCCATGGTGCGGCTCGACGGGGTTATGCAACGGCTTGATCAGGCCCCGCTGTCCCGGGATGAAGTTCACGCCCTGGTGTACGACATTATGGATGCGGACCAGTGGAAGATGTTCGAGGAGAGTCTCGAACTCGACTTCTCCTGTGACCTGGGTGACGCGGGGCGCTTTCGGGTGAATGTCTTTATGCAGCAACACGGCGAGGGGGCGGTGTTTCGGGCCATCCCAACGCAGATTGCCTCGTTCGAGGAACTTGGGCTGCCGCCGATTCTCAGCCGACTATGTACGCGGAGAAAAGGGCTGATCCTGGTGACCGGTCCAACCGGCTGTGGAAAATCGACTACTCTGGCCGCCCTGGTCAACCATCTCAACGAGACGGTCGAAGGTCACATTGTCACGATTGAAGACCCCATAGAATTCGCCCATCAGTCCAGGAAATGCCTCGTCAATCAGCGCGAACTCGGTGTCCATACCCACTCGTTTGCCAATGCGTTGCGGGCGGTCTTACGCGAAGATCCCGACATTATTCTGGTTGGCGAAATGCGCGACCTGGAAACCATCCAGCTCGCTCTCACGGCCGCCGAAACCGGTCATCTCGTTTTGAGCACCTTACACGCGCCAGGCGTGGCCCAGGCCGTTGACCGGATCATCGATGTCTTTCCAGCCGCTCAACAACTCCAGATTCGAACTCAGTTCGCCGACGCGATTGAAGCCATCATCACCCAGACTTTATGTCAAAAGAAAGGCGGGGGGCGCGTCGCAGCTTTGGAAATACTGGTGGGCAGCACGGCAGTC
This sequence comes from uncultured Binatia bacterium (SeqCode), assembly GCA_965203745.1. Lineage (GTDB taxonomy): Bacteria > Desulfobacterota > Binatia > Bin18 > Bin18 > Bin18. Next base: position 1,007,588 of record CBDBDK010000004.1, on the reverse strand, counting down.
CGCACCCTGATCCGCGAGGGTAAGGGGCACCAAATCCTCTCAGCCCTCCAGGTTGGCCAAAAGGATGGAATGCAGACCATGGACCGGGCGCTTGTTGACCTCGCTACACGAGGGCTTATTACGCAGGAAGAAGCGCAGGCCAAGAGTCCAACCCCGAACCTTTTTGGTCAGGCTGGCCGCACAGTCCTGCGCAGATGAGATGGAGGGCGGTCATCGGCTGGCTATGCAGCGACCTCCACATAAGCCGATTTCGTGGATGGTTGAGGGACAGGTAGCCCTTCCTGCTTAAGGCCATCGACGTGAAACGCAATCGCCTCCTGCATATTGGTCTCGGTCTCTTCCTCCGTCCGACCCGTGGACACGCAACCCGGCACGTCCGGTGAGTATGCCGAGAAGCCAGTTTCGGTCTTCTCTACGACAATAAGATATTTCATTTTTTCAGTCCCGCCTGTCTAAGAACACTGTTGAGGGTGCCAATAGCAAGATCGTCGCCTGGATGTCCAGGTACTGTCACCAACCCACGTTTTGTTGGATGCTTGAATTGTCGATGGCTGCTGCGCATCCGCACTTGGTACCAGCCGTCAGCCTCAAGCAGTCGAATGACCTCCCTTGCTTTCATTGGCTAGGCGACGGTTTCGAGACACTGATGCACCTGCGAGAGGATATCGCTTGTCTTACCTGAAATGGTACTGAGTGTTTCTTTGCAGAAATCGAACTCCCACTTATAGGCCGTCACCGACGAAGTGCCACGTTTGTTGTTGGTCTTGCGACCAGAAATTGGACATAATTCGCATAAATCGATGAGGGTAGGACGGATATCTTGCCAACGTTTCCAATGCGCTACAGCCTGATCCTCGGTTTGCCCCTTAATGTAGGCCTTGAGGCAGAAGGCGTTCCAGTTGAACTCCCAGTAGAGTTTGATGGCATCACCCCCAGCGCCTACTGTGATCCACCCCTCCTGCCAATTCATAACCGGATTGTTACCACCATGGTAGATAGCCCATCTTTGAAAGCGCCCCTTGTCGAGGTGTGCCCGTAACTTGTCGTAGAACATGTAGAAGACCGGGAAGCCGGTGCGATAGCCAGCCTTGAGAAGACGCGCGTCCCATGGATCGTTCAGTTTTGCAAAAGCCTTATCTATCTGGATGGTGCGAGCGTGTTCCGCTTGCAGAGAAGCAATCCAGTCGTCGTATATACCGGTCGTGCCCGCTATTGACAGACCCGAAAAAATTTCCAGCGCGCGAGTGATATCTATCGCGTGAAACCCAAGGCACTGTATTTCTTGCAACTGATGCGTGAGAGTGAACTGGCCTGCGCCAACTGCAAGGACGATAATCGAAAAGGGAATGTTTGGATTTTTCTTAGAGAATTCTTCTTCACTCTCTTTGAGTTGGGTAACTCTCACATCTGAATCGGTCTTGCACTCAATCAAAAGATAGGTCTTTGTCTGATCTTCCCGGTTCATCTCCAAGACAAGGTCTATACGAAGTCGACGACCAAATGAGTATTCCCGTATGGCCTTTACCTTCGTAAGTTTTACCCCTTGTGAAATGTCAGGTGCAAGCTTGGCAATGACTGCGGTTTGCTCAGAGAGCGTCAAAGGGGAGCGCTCGCTATCGAGTAACCACGCGATCATTCCCGTGTGGATCTTCTCAAGCTGATAACCAACAATATCGACAAAACTATCTGCTACCTGGGACATTCTCTTCTGCTCAATGTCGCCCATAATCTTCTCATACAGCGTTTCTGGAGCAATATCTGCTCCATTTGGCCACGCGATCGTTCCCCCTTCTATAACCGCCTTTTTGAAGAATTCTTTTGATTCTAATGGAAAAAAAACAGGACCTTTATTAACGTATTCTTGGAAATCAATATCGCCAGCTACACCGTCATCAAATTCCACATGAAAGACGTAATCATCTCTATAGGCAATTTTTACGACATCATTCATATTCCACAATTTCATCAGTCCTCGGACGCTTGCAGCACCGCCTGGGCGAGAGCCAGGTCGTCCGGCGTTGTAATCTTGAAATTGAGCGCGTCGCCGGGAACGAGACGGACGGGCCGGCCCATTTGCTCAACCAGGGTGGCATCGTCCGTTCCCGCAATATCTCGTTGCCGTGCCCAGCGGTGGGCTGCTCGGATCACTGCGACCCGGAATGTCTGCGGGGTTTGCGCCAGCCATAAATCATGCCGGGAGACCGTCTCACGGATCGTGTGCTGCGCGTCAGCCCGCTTAATGGTATCGCGGACGGGGGTCGCTACAACCGCGCTGCCCGCTTCGGCCGCCGCGTCAATACTGCGCTGTATCGCCTCCACGCCGATAAACGGCCGGGCCGCGTCATGAATCACCACGATCTCACACTGGGGCTCAAGTGCGGCCAAACCGTTCCGGACCGAATCCTGCCGTTCCGCTCCTCCGTGGACAACGGTCATCGGTTGTGGCCAGGGACCGTGCGTGTGGAGTACCTCTTGGCAGAGGGCCTCGCGCTCGGCAGCAACGACAACGACTATGCGCCGGACCGCCTCAATGGGCACAAAACGCCGCAGGGTATGCACGAGAATCGGCTTGCCGGCAACGGACAGAAAAGGTTTGGGCAGTTCGCTTTGCAGCCGCGTGCCTTTTCCCGCGGCGACAATGACAACATTGACGTGCATACGACGCCTACTCTTGTGGCGTGGCCTCAGCCAGGTTCTCAACCAGAATGGCCTTGCCATGCCCGATTGAGGACCCGACAAATCCGGCCACACGCGCGAGGGAATATTTTGAGCGAAAGAGGTCGTGGATTCGTTCGGTCTCAGCCGTGTCTGTCACAAACTGTGCCTTCCCGGTGAGGACAAGTTGGCCGATCTTCAATTGCATCTGTGGATTTTTTTGCAGGTTGCGATACCAATGGGTTTTCCCGTCTTGCCCGGATTGGATATATAAATTCCCCTGGTCGTAGACAAACCAGATCGGTTTTGTCCGCGGCTTGCCACTCTTGCGTCCTGTGGTTGTGATTTCGAGCGTTGATTCATTGGCAACCCGAGCGAGAACACTCTGAAGTTCGCTCTCCTGGGCGTCGCTGGACGTCCCCACGAAGATGCTCACAAAAAGGAGCACCAGCCCGGCCCGGCGACGTTCCCGGGCCGTAAAGAGGAAACGTGTCGCCTGCTGTCTATCTGTTGAAGAACACGTTCCCTCTTTGTCACAGTGTGTCATGTTCATCCCTTCCTGTCTGTATACAACAGCACGATCTATAGTTTCTCAGTGCAAGGATCTATGGTAGCGTATCTGTATCCTGGACTTATGAGGAGGAAGCCGCGATGGCCACCCAGTACCATTTCCATATCGTGAACGAAAGCATCGAGGTGCAGATGGGCACCCATGCGTCCCCGAACATTACTCTCACCATGAAGGAGAGCGATTACCTGGATATGGTTAACGGCAAGCTCAACGGCCAAATGGCCTTCATGAGCGGCAAGCTGAAAATTGCCGGAGATATGGGCCTGGCGCTCAGGCTCCAAACCCTCTTTCCGCCGCGAGAGGCCGACAGCCCGCCGGCCGAAACCGTGCAGCAGGTCGTTGACGGCACGCCGGAGGCGTTCAATGCCGGGGCGGCCAAGGGCATGGACGCCGTCTTTCAGTTCGATCTGACGGACTGAACACCATATCACATCCAGGGAGGAGGGATTCTTCTCCCTGGGCTCCCCATTATTTCGCCACCGTGTCCCGCTGGAATGACGGTAGTCCCCCGTAGGAAGCTGCATGTCAAAACGGACGGTTATCGGCCTGATGTCCGGCACGTCCCATGATGGGATTGATGCCGTGCTGGTCGATATTGCCCGCGTCAGGGGCCGCTTCCGTATTCAACAACGGGCGTTCCGCTCATTCCCGTACTCCCGACCGGTAAGAGCCCGTCTTTTAGGGGTCAGCCAGGGAGCCCGGATTGATGCCGGTGAAGTCTCACAAGTCAACGTGCTCCTCGGTGAGCTGTTTGCCCGGGCGGTGCTCAAGCTGTGCGAACGTGCCGCCGTCTCGTGGGAGCAGGTCGATGCCATCGGCTCCCACGGACATACGATTTATCACAACCCCCACCAGCGACCCGGACCAGGTTCAACCCTCCAGATCGGAGAACCTGCCGTCATTGCGCAGCGGACTGGCATCACCACGATAGCCGACTTTCGGCCGGCAGACGTGGCGCTGGGTGGAGAGGGAGCGCCGCTCGTTCCCTACGTGCACGCATTTCTGTTTCAACAGCCCAGCCGTGCGGTTGCCGTGCATAATATCGGTGGGATTGCCAACCTCACCTACCTGCCGCCGCGTTCCGCAGAACAGGATCTCCTGGCCTTTGATACCGGTCCTGGGAATATGTTGATCGACACCGTTGTCCATACCGTTACCCAGGGCAAGCAGTGGTACGACCGGAACGGCCGAATGGCCAAAGCCGGAAGCGTGCACGCACGTCTCCTGGACGAACTGCTCCGGCATCGATACTTTGCCCGGCGTCCGCCCAAGTCGACCGGCCGGGAAGAATTCGGTGCGCCGTTTGCCGAGCGATTTCTCAAACGCGCCGCGCAACTCAAGCTGTCTCCCAACGACCAGGTGGCAACGGCAAGCGCCGTCACCGCCACGAGCATGGCTCGGGCGTATCATAACTTTATCCTGCCGTACGGCCCGCTGGCTGAGGTCTACCTCACTGGTGGTGGAGCACTCAACTCGACCCTGCGAGCGCAGTTTGCTCAGGCTCTGCCCGGTGTCCGCGTCCGACTGCTTGAAGAGACCGGCTATGAGAGCCAGTCGTTGGAAGCCTTGGCGTTTGCCGTGTTAGCCTATGCGACTGTGTACGGCCTGCCCTCGAACGTCCCGAGCGCAACCGGCGCGCGGCTGCCGGCGGTTCTGGGAAAAATCGTTCCTGGTAAGAACTATCGTGATGTGCGGTTGAGCTCACAGAGAGGACAACAATATGGCAAAGCGCGTTGTGGTGATTCCCGGTGATGATGCGGCACCCGAGGCAATGGCGCCCACAGTCGAAATCCTGAAAAACTTCGCGCTGGACCTGAGCTTCACCGAGTTTCCCTCCGGTGAACAGGGAGTGAAGCAGTATGGCTCACGAAAGGAATTTGAGCGTGCGCTGCGTGCAGCCATTGACCGCTCGGACTCGACCCTCTTTGGCTCGACCAATGGCACGACCGGCGGGATCGGATATCTGCGCTGGGGCAAACAGACATATGCCAATGTCCGGCCGGCGCACTGGCGGCCGGGGTTTCGGAGCCCGCTCAAAAACCCGGAATCCATTGATTTTGTTGTGGTCCGGGAAAACCTGGAAGACCTGTATATGGGGGTTGAGGGCGACCTGAAGACGCTTGCGCCGCTCGGCTTGACGAGTGCGATCACGCGTGAACCGCTCGACACCACGGCCCGGGGCCTGTTTGCCATTAAAGCAATTACAGAGCACGGCTCCCGCCGCATTGCCCGCTTCGCCTTTGAACTGGCGCGCAAGCGCAAGGCCCAGGGTGGAAAGGGACTCGTCACCTGTACCAGCAAGTACAATATGCTGCGGAAAAGTGACGGGTTATTCCGTGAAGTGGTTGAAGCAACGGCCAAAGAATATCCCGACCTGGGCTATGAGCAATACATTGTCGATGATTTTGCGCGCCGTCTCGTCGCCAGCCCGTCGCAATTTGACATCGTTGTCATGCCGAATTTGTACGGTGATATCCTGTCCGACGTTGCTGCCGGCACCATTGGTGGCCTCGGACTCGCGCCGAGCGGGTGCTACGGCGACACCTACGCCTATTTTGAGTCCGTCCATGGCTCCGCACCCGATATTGCCGGCCAGAATATCATTAATCCGACCGCAACCCTGTTCTCCGCCGCGCTGCTGCTCGACTATCTCGGCTGGACCGGCGAGGCCCGGCGCCTTGAGGACGCCATCGGGCAGGTATACGCTGGCGGCGAGACCCTGCCGCCTGACCAGGGTGGGTCCGCCTCAACAACGGCGTTCTGTGCGGCGGTCCGGAAGGTACTCTTCGGCTAGAGCGTTTCACGCTACGTTGGAGCCATGCCCGTCCGCGCTCGCCGGGAAGGACAAGGGCCTGCCCCCAACGGCCCCGAGGACACGGCAGTTTTGTAGAGACGGGGAATCCGGGGGGAAAGCATCAGCAAATCCCCTCCTTGGAGGGGTGCCGCGGAGCGGCGGGGTGGGTTCGGGAACGCCAGTGGGCCCGGGGAAACCCACCCCGGCCTTCGGCCACCCCTCCCAAGAGGGGATGGGGTCGTCCCCCGGCCTCGCTTCCGTAAAACTGTCGTGCCGTGAGCCCAAACGGCCTGGGAGGGCGCACTCCTCCAGGACGTGTGATGCAGATTAACTGGTCCGGTGCCGGACCGGCTGGCCCATCCTGCTACTTCGCCCCTATGGGACTCCGCTCAGCACGAACAGAGGTCCCGGCGAAGGCCGGGCAACCACAGGGGGTTGCCCCTACGCGCTTCATTCCCTCTCCCTTGGCGGGAGAGGGCTAGGGTGAGGGGGCCGGGAAGCCTGGATTCCTGCCCCTGTTTTCACAGGGGTGACGTTCTTGCGCAGAGCCTGCCCCTGGCTTGACCAGGGGAATGACGAGCGGCTGCACAGCCTCGTGATTTGCTCTAGGCTCAGGACGGGGTTTGTGAGGGAACTTGTCCCGAGGATTTGCTCCGGGAGCGCTTCACAACAACCACATTTTGGCCGTTGACGCGAACGGTCCGTTTATCTGCGGCAGGAGAAGGCTGTTGGACCGGCTTACGTCCCCGCTCTTCCCGCCACCGCCTGAGTTGTTGTTCCAGGTCTTTCGAATTCACTCGTTCCTCCAATTGGGTTTATAGGGTCGGTTGGGTCGGACTCAAAGGACTCAACCGACTCAACCGACTCAATGTCAGCTATCGATGAAGGCTTCCAGACTCTTCGCTCGGGTCGGGTTGCGCAGCTTCCGTAAGGCTTTTGCCTCAATCTGACGGATACGCTCACGGGTCACGGCAAAGCGCTGTCCAACTTCTTCAAGTGTGTAGTCTGTTTTTTCGTCAATGCCGAACCGCATCCGCAGAATCTGCTCCTCACGCGGTGTCAGGGTGGCAAGGACTTTGCGCGTCTGTTCCTCCAAACTCAGGGCCATGGCGGCGTCTGCCGGAGAAAGGGTCTGCCGATCTTCGACAAAATCCCCCAGCGAACTTTCTTCATCATCGCCAATCGGCGTCTCCAGGGAGACCGGCTCTTTGACGATTTTGAGGACTTTCCGGACCTTGTCCGCCGGCACTTCCATCTGGGCGGCAATCTCTTCCGGCGAAGGTTCCCGGCCGAGCTGTTGGACCAGGTAGCGAGAGGTCCGCAGCACCTTATTGATCGTCTCAATCATATGGACCGGGATCCGAATCGTCCGGGCCTGGTCGGCGATGGCGCGACTCACCGACTGTCGAATCCACCACGTTGCATAGGTCGAGAATTTATAGCCGCGTTGATACTCAAATTTCTCAACCGCGCGCATCAGGCCGATATTGCCCTCCTGGATCAGGTCCAGAAATCCCAGTCCGCGGTTGACATAGCGTTTGGCAATACTCACCACGAGGCGCAGATTGGCTTCAATGAGACGACGCTTGCCTTCTTGCGCCTGGGCTTCTCCCCGCGCGATCGTCTTCAGGGCCTGCCGCAGCTCTTCACGATTCGTGCCAAGCTGCCGCTCAAGGTGCTGAATTCCTTTGCGGGCGTCCTTGATGATCTGACTGGCCTCTTGGATTTTCTGCTCCTGGGCTTTTCCACCGCTCCCTCCCGCTCTCGGACGTGTTCGCCCATTCTTCGGGGTGGACGCGCGCGCCAGGGCAAGAATCTCAGACGCCTTGCAATTCAGGACAGACTCCTGTCTGCGGATAGTCCGCTCCTGCTTGTCCAGCATAACGCCGACTTCCTTGAGTTTATCAGTCACCACCGTAATATGACGCCGTCCCAGAGGCAGACTATCCAGCGAAGTCCTGATCTTCTCGCGCAGAGTGCCCAGCCGCTTCAGCGCTTTCTCCCGCTCTGCGACCGGACTCCGCTTGCGAGACAATGTTTCCGCTTTTTCCCGCTCTCCGGCCAGTCGTTTGAGCGGTCCCATACGACTCAGAAAGAGTGTAATCCGCTGGTCTTCCTTGCCGGCCGTATCCGTATCCTCTTCTTCGTCGCCAAAAATACGCCGCGCTTCAGTCTCGTCCAGTTTGAGCCGACTCCCCAGAGATAAAATATACTGGAGTGCCAAAGGAGTGGAGAAAATTTCCTGGCGAATGCACTTCTCCCCGGCCTCGATCTCTTTTGCAATCGCCACCTCCTCTTCACGGCTCAGGAGGGGGATATTGCCCATCTCCTGGAGATACATGCGGACAGGGTCTGACGTGTCTCCCGTCGCCGGCTCCCCAGCCGTTACCACCCGCTCTCCCCAGCTCTCTTCATCCTGTTTCACCGTCTCCGGAGCAGCGGTCTCCTCTTCTTCAATGCTGGTGGAGTCCCCTTCCTCAAGAACATCAACCGTCTCAATATCCATATCTTCAAGAATGGACATGATGGTTGCCATTTCTCGTGCCGGTTTCTCTCTTTTTGACGTTGAACCAGCAGGGGTGACCGCCTGGGCCTTTATCAGTATGGACTTTTTGGGCTGCCGCGCCGCTGTCTGTGGGGATGTCTGTTGGAGGGCCTGCGAAACCGTCGCCGTTTTTCTGTTTTTCTTTTTTTCCATAAGACGCTTCAGCCCCCTTTACATGAACAGCATCAAAGCACGACAGGACGCAACTTTACCTTCATCCCAACGCATAGAGAAGGCAGGGGAAAGGATTGACTACTCCGACAGAACTGCTTCTGCTTAGTTGATCCAAAAGAATTTATAGGCGGGCCAATGCCCTTGGCTAGAGCTTTGAAAAAACAAGAGTTTGTCCATAGTACGGACACTCAGAGGGGAAGTCAAGGGAAAGTAGGGTACGAGTACTGTCCTCATTTGAAGTCGGCGCGGCCGCAGTGTATCAGGCCTCGGGCATGCCGGGCTTTATCACCGGCCGAACCGTCTGGACTGAAGTGGGAGCGCCGAGTCATTTATCGGTCTGTGGAGTTGGGTCACGCCCCGCTGTCCTCCTCTACGGGAGCAGACTCAGTGCTTCACCCGCAGGCCATCAAAAAGACGTTCCAAACTTGCTCCCATCTCTTTTCGCGCAGTGGGCATATCATCTGCGCGGGCAATATACAGGGCTGCTTCACGCCCTGCGCTTATGATAAGGTGGACCGTTGGTTGAATTGGTTGCGGAGCAATGAGCCCGGCGTTCATGAGTTCTTGGAAGAGGCCGCGTACAAAGTCCACCACATGTTTCTCATCCAAAGCATTCTTTTCCTCCCAGCCCAGGATGGAAACGGCATCAATCAGCATGATGCGTTGGACAGCCGGATCAAGACTGATATCCAGATACGCGGCCGTGGCCACGCGGACGAACTGGTCCCAGAGATCCCCTTGCTCCCCTTGGGCGGCCTGCACAGCACTCGCGACTTGGGCAACAACACTCAGGCTGAGATCTTCAAAGACCGCACGAAAGATATCAATCTTGTCATGGAAATGATAGTAGAGCGCTCCTCGCGTCACCCCTGCCCGCTCAACGATTTCTTGAGTCGTGGTATGCGCATAACCACGCTCAGTAAAGAGTTCTCGGGCTACCTGGAGTAGCACCTTACGGGTGAATGCTGACTGCTCGGCCTTCCTCATCTTGGCTTTCCTGATGACGAAACTGTCGCCATATTACGTCATTCCAAAGCCAGCGCCAACCCGGTACCGTCCTCATGTGACGCTGAACTGCGACAGTCCCGAAAATAGGGGAGTGGAGGAGAGGCTCACAAGCCCTCCCTCTCCCCTAATGCTTGACCCGCAGCCCGGAGACCAACTGCATCAGCCCCCGCCACATGTCTTCCTTAGTCGTCTCTACATCATCCGCGTAGGTAACGCGCAAAGCCGCTTCGAGAAAAGCCCCCCAGAACAGGCGGGCCAGCGTTTCGAACGGTTGCTTTGTGATAAAGCCGCCCTCCGCCAACTGCTCCAAGGCGTTCTGAATGGTGTCTATGGCTGGCAGGTTGTCGTGCCAGAGGCGCGGGGGAAGAACAGCCGGACCATCGATATAGAGAATCCGTTGCGTCTCTCGCTCAGAGACGACCTCCAGAAAGACCCGACAGCCCGTCTCGACCAGCCGTTGCCACAGGTCGCCCTCCGCCGTCTGGATACGCTCCACAATCTGTTGAAGCCGCAAGAGCTTCAGTTCCTCAAAAACGGCTTGGAAGAGCCCGGCTTTGTCCTCAAAATGATAGTACAGGGCACCTCTCGTTACTCCGGCGCGCTGGACAATTGATTGGGTGGATGTGTCGGCATAGCCCTGGCTGGAAAACAGCGCTCGACCGGCGTTCATCAGGGCGATGCGGGTCCGCTTCGATTGCTCCGCTTTTTTGACTTTCAGTGCCACCTCATCCCCACAATCATTGCTAGGAACCCGCCACCCGTAACCCGTGGAGGATGCGCCGCAAGACGACCAGTCGCTCGTGCAGAGCCAGGGCGCTCTCCTCCGTCTGAGCGATATCCACGGCCGCCTGAAAGAAGAGCGCCCAGAACTGGCGCACCAGCGCGTTGAGCGGCAGCCGCTCAATGATCCCCTCGGCCATCAACGGCTCAAAGATATCCCGTAACAAGGCGAAGGCCGGCTCCCGGCGCCGCTCGCTGGACGACCAATCCAGCACGGCCGGGCCGTCGATATACATAATGCGCCGCACACTCGGGTCCAGCAGCCGGTCCAGAAACCGCTCAACCCCGAGCATCAGCCGCCGCCAGGCATCGCCCTCCACCGACATGATGTCGGCCCGCAGCGCCGCCATATATTCCTGCCCGACCTCATCAAAGACCGCCTCGAACAAGGCCGCCTTATCGCGGAAGTGATAATACAGCGCCCCGCGCGTCACCCCGGCCCGACGCACGACCTCCTCGGTCGCGGTCGCCGCATACCCCTGCGTGGTAAAGATGACCCGGGCCGTGTCGAGGAGCGCCCGGCGGGTTTTTTGCGACTGTTCGGCCTTCGTGAGGCGGGTCGTAGCCATAGGTCCTCCAAGGTCGGTCTCAACTCTCGGAATTGCGGCCAGAGTTGGGGTGGTCGTGGCAGGGTACCAGAACCCCGGCGTTATGAAAATGATAATACAGCGCTCCTTTGGTCACCCTGGCGCGTTCCACGATGTCTTGAGTGGATGTGGCGGCATACCCCTTCTTGGCAAACAACTCGTAGGCAACAGTCAGTAAAGCTGACCGAGTTTTTTCATATTGCTGAGCCATTGAAAGCGCAGCCATACTCCCCCCCTATCCCTTTATCCATTATGCTTCGGTTCCTATTACGCTGCGATGAGAGAGATATTTATATATACATATCGAATGTACGTCAAATATCTATTTTTTTTTTTCCACACTTACGGCCAATCTCCTCAAGGTATGGCTAATGGTGCCCACACTTTCTTGTCTGCTATCTATCCGGCCACCTGGCTGTCACGATCATCTTCTGGATCACTTCAAATGGGTCCTGACCCTGGACAATCCTCAGACAAGTATGCTATCAGCACGCCGCTACTCCGCTGATTTGATTCCACCCGGCCGGATGCTGAGCGCGGCCCGAAAAAATCGTTCACCTGATTCCCTTTCTGGTCTCAGTTGAAGCTCATCCTATCATGGGTACAATGTATCCGATGGCAGCTCAAAAACAGACTCCCCAGAGCATGCGCATTCCTGACCGGACCCAACGGTTGCTCCACGCGGTGCATAGCCGGGTGTTCGGCCGGATTATCGAACTGTACGAACGCCGTATCCGATTCCGCTCCATCTGGGTAGTATGTGCCGCCGTCTGTTTCACCTTTGTCGTCGGTGTACGCGCTGAGGAACCCGTCAAGCCGGTCCCGGAAGAGATTGAGGCCGATACCGAAAAGCTGATGCTCGGCCGGATGCTGTTCCATGACCCGAGATTATCAAAGGATAACACCGTATCCTGCTACAGTTGCCACAAGCTCGGAGTTGGTAGGGGTGATGGTCGCGAGGTTTTCATCGGAATTGGGGGGAGGTCAGGAGTCATCAACACCCCTGCGGTGTCCAACTCCGATGTCAACTTCAAGCAGTTCTGGGAAGGGCGGGCGAATACGGTCGAAGACCTGATTAACGCCCACGTGCAGTCGCCGACCTATCTGGGAAGTCTGTGGCCTGAGGTCGTCTCCAAGCTCTACCAGCACGAAAGCTACCCCTCCCGCTTCAAGGCCCTCTATCCGGACGGCATTACCCGCGAGAACATCAAGAACGCGCTCAGCGAATTTCTAAAGTCTCTACATTACCTCGAACAGCCACCTCGACCAGTATCCGAGGAGCGATGACACCGCTCTGAGCACACTGGAGAAGCGCGGCTATGCCCTATTCAAGAGCGACGGTTGCGTCTCCTGTCACCAAGGCGTGAATGGAGGAGGCCGCATGTTCCGTCCCCGGTGCGTTCAACGACTACTTCAAGAATCGGGGCAACATCAATAAAAACTGTGATGTACCCCGGTCCCGTCCTCATTTGAACCGGAATATCCGCTCCCTCCTCCCCGCAGCGCTCCCAAACTATCGTGCCCTCAGCTCCCCTGGAGGGAGAGCCCGCCCTGGGCCGAGTCAAAGGGGGCTGGGTGAGGGGGGGATTGCAAACTGAGACACTACCCAACATTGGATGGGATTGACATGAAAACTGCATGTATGTATTTTGGCTCGGAATACAGTCTGTAGGTATCTCAAAGTCCAATAAGAGGAGGGACAAATGAAGAAAAAAATTGGAAAGGTCATGATATTTTTCTGCATCGGACTGTTTGGGATTACAGTCGGACCGGTGGGGGCGCAGGAAGGGCAGGAAAATAGGTTTATGAATTGGGTGCTCGGAGTGCAGCCAAAAGAGGCCGCTGCCCAGGGGGAGGAAAGTAGCGAAAGCAATGTAACGCCCAGCCATGTGTTCCAGGCGACGCTAGATGCTCTCTCGGAAATCGAAATCCTGAGAAACGAGATGGCCGTTGACGATTACCCCAGCTCGGCTGAACTTCAGGAGGGTCGGTCTCCGTTTCATGCCTACGCGAAAACTCTGGAAGTTCTGAATAAAGTCGCTCGTGCCCAAAGAAAACTCGGGATGATTCCGGTCAACCCCGGACAGATACCTGTCAAGAATATCACCCCGACGGATGTCTTGGGATCGGTGCAGACCATCCTCGAAGAGATTCGAAGAATAAAGGGACAACTCGTCATTGAGACTGAGATCGAACCTGCTTCCTTTGCCGGTGGCAAGACACCGTCACTGGTCTATAAAAACCTGGGGGATGCGTCATTCCTGCTGGACGGGCTTGTGGGGCGGTCCATAACGCCGAACGATGTCTTTGGGAATGTGATGCACATTCACGACGACATGAGTCTGATCGCTGCCAAGCTCGGAGCCTCTCTCGAACTCGACCCGCCCGCAGTGGAGGGTAGCAAACGCCCACAGGAGGTCGCCCAGCAAATGCTCAGAGCCACATACAAGGTCATTAGCCTTCAGAACAGGTTGGGTATGGATGCCTCCAGCGTACCAAATATGACGCTTGTACGGATAACTCCGTCGGAGGTCTTTGAGATTACCAACATCCTGCTGGCGGAGATGACCCGGATCAAGCTGCATCTGGACATTAACCTGCCCCACGAGGCTCGTGATGAACCACGGAACAAAAAGCCGACGGATGTGTTCGCTCAGACCCTGAGACTCATTAGGAACCTGGACACCCTGTCTGAGGTGGCCGCCCAAGCGGGGTAGGTCAGACGCAGCTTTGCGCGTTATCAGGAGATTCCAATGCTATCACTGACTAAGATCATGATCTTAACTCTCAGTCTCACCGTCGCTGCCAGTGCCAGTTTCGCCGCCGACGGGATACCGCATCGTCAAGTCGCCGACATGCTCTACGAGTTGGCCTTCGCTAATCGTAAGGTCTATACGAGGGACATCGTGCAGCGGCTCTCCAACGAGGAATCCGTCGTCACCGCCTCGGAGCACTACAAAGACCAGAAGGGGCTGCCGTTGCCGGCGCAGATGTTCCGTTTCGCTGCCGAGGAACTCTTGGATGAAACCGGTGAAACCGGTGACTTCTGGCTCGCACTACGCGCGCTCACCCCGATCAACGAGGCGATGGGTCCAATCACCCCTGTAGAGGAGCAGGGCCTCCAGCACGTGAAGGCCAATCCCGAGGAGCGTTTCTATGCCGAGGAGAACTTCTTCGGTAAGCAAAGCTTCGTGGCCATCTATGCGGATGTGGCGAATGTAGAGGCGTGTGTCACATGCCACAACAGCCACCCCAAGTCGCCACGGAACGACTTTAAGCTCGGTGACGTGATGGGCGGTGTCATCATCCGCCTCTTCGTGACGGAGTAGCCGGAGCTGTGTGCAACCATCGAGCGTTTTGCTCTGGCGCGTTCACACCAAAGACGCAGGCGCTCATACGTGTGGGTGAGGTCACGAAACCCGGGCGGTCCCAGACGCTGCCGTGCGCGCTCAGAATCGTGCAACTTACACTTTACTCCTGACGCGCTGGTCTCCGCCGCCAGGCGTTACGTGGTGAGCATCGAGATTGTCCCCGTCAAACGTCGGCACACGCGTCCGGTACCTACCCGAGTCTGCGGAGACATACTCGTCAGTCGAAAATTTTGAGAGGAAAGTTATGAGTATCCATGAAAACACCGTGGCACAAGCCATTGAGACGATCCATCATCTGATTCGTCAGACATTCCGCGCGGCCCGGTGGGGAGGCATGTTGTTGGTTGGCGTGAGCCTCCTCCTGCTGGCTCCGGCGCCGCTGAGGGCGGAACTGCCGCTCTCCCAGATATCAACGAAACTGTCGCTCTCGGCCAGCCTGCGTACACGGGGGGAATTCTGGGATTGGTTTGAAGGCAGCTCGGGCGACAACAGCTATGCCTATGCGGCCACCGTGGCCAAGCTGGGTCTCAAGTGGAGCGACGACCTGTTCGACCTGTATGTCGAGACGCAGAATACGTCCCTGCTGGGTCTCCCCGATGACGCCGTTGGCCCGGCCCCACAGGGCGCGTTCGGTTTGGGTCATGTCTATCGGGCGCATAATCGCAAAGACGACGATACCGTTGTCTTTCTCAAACAGGCGCATCTCACCCTCAAGAAGCTGGGGATACCGGGTCTGAGGCTCAAGGGCGGGCGGATGCTGTTTGCAGCGGGTGCGGAGGTCATGAGCAAGGACCCCACGCTTGACTGGGTCAAACGTTTCCGCGTCTCACAGCGTATGGTCGGTCCGTTCGCCTGGTCGCACACCGGACGCTCTTTCGACGGTTTTACGGCCAGCTACACCCAGGGGGCGTATAATCTCACCGTCCACGGCTCGCACCCCACCCAAGGCGGGTTCGACTTGGCCGGGATGAAGACGATTGACGACATCGACTTCCTTTACACCGGGTTCAACGTGACACGGCCGGCGTTTGCGGAAACGAGTGACGCACGGCTCTTTTATATTTACTACGCCGACGGCCGCGGGCTGCGGCCGACCGATAATCGGCCCGCCGCGGTGCGGAACGCCGACCGGCGGCATATTACCGTGCATGCCTATGGCGGTAATCTCATACACGTCATTCCGACCGCAGCAGGCCCGATTGACCTGATGGGTTTGGGCATCGGGCAGGGCGGCGACTGGGGCCGGCAGGATCACTCCGCCTGGGCCTTTGCCGCCGAGGCCGGCTGGCAACCCAGCGGACTGCCGTGGAAGCCCTGGTTCCGGATTGGGTATAACCGCAGCTCGGGCGACGACGACCCCAACGACGGCGACCACGACACCTTTTTCCAGATGCTGCCGACCGCTCGGGTCTATACGTTTTCCACCTTTTACAACCTGATGAATAACGAGGACATCTTCTTCCAGTTGATTCTGCGTCCGTTCAAAGGCTTGGTCTGGCGCACCGACTTTCACTATATCCGCGTCAGCGAGAAGAATGACCTGTGGTACCAGGGCGCGGGCGCCACCCTTGAAGACCGTCAGATCGGCTTTGGTTTCGCTGGCCGTCCGGTCTTTGGCAGGCGCGATCTGTTCCAGATTATCGAAACCACCCTCAACTACACGATCAACGAGCATATCAACGTGCACGTCTTCTTTGCGCACGCGTTTGGCGACAGTATCGTCGACCACATCTATACTGGCAGTGATGCCAACTTCGGCTTTATCGAGCTGAACCTCAAAATATAGCCGCCGCACCTCGGCTCACAGATTCACGTTCAGTGAAGCCGAGGTCAGCAAGGTTGAACTCCCTCCCAAGGACGAGCACCTCTGTCATGGATTGTGCTCAAGGTCGGTAACGACATACGTTATCGAGAGCAATTTTCATATTTCCGTTGCCCTGCTTTGCAATATCGACGGTCCGGTCGTACTGGATTGGTCCAGCGAGCAGCGTCGGGCGCCGGCCATCGCCCTGTTACGGAACATCTTTGAGCCGTTGATGGACGCGGGGGTCATTGAGCGGCTGCCGCTCGACGCGCTGGCGCGGCAACTCTGGGCGCTGTTCTTTCAGGCGGCCGTGGATATCGCCCAGGCCGAGGAGGGCGCCCTGGCCCTGTACGAGCGGCTGGTCGTCCTGCGGCGCATCCTCAACGGGTTACGGTCGTCGGACTCCTAGAGCAAGGCACGATTCCGAACAGCCGCCCGGTCCCTTCCGTCATATCGATGAAAGAACGTCACCCCTGTGAAAACAGGGGCCGGCATCCAAGCGGCCAGGGAGGGGATGGGGCGGCTCCCCGCCTGGGAGGGCGGCCATCCTGGCCGCCATGCGGGCTGGAAGCCCGCACTCCTAAAGAGGGGGAGAGAGACGCGCTTGTCCCCTAGTGCTTGATCCGGAGTTTTTCGAGCCCGTGTTTCAGCCCCTGGAGCATCTCGTGCTGGGCCCCGACGGAATCGGTTGCGTGGGAGACGTAGACTCCCGCTTCGAGGAAAGCTCCCCACAGCAGGCGGGCCAGTGCCTGGTGTGGGGTCTTCTCTTCGATAAAGCCCTCCGCCTCTAGCTGCTCGAAGACCTGAGCGATGAAATGCACGGCCCGTACGTTTTGGTGCCAGATGTTCGGGGCCAACACGGACGGGCCGTCAGCGAAAATGATGCGCTGCGCGCTCTTGTCAGACAGCGATTCAATAACGGCGGTACAGCCCGTCTCGACAAACCGCTGCCAGAGGTCGCCCTCAGCCTCTTGCACACGCGCCAGAATCGCTTGCGTCCGAGCTTGTCGAAACCGCTCAAAAACGGCTTGGAATAGGGACTCCTTGTTATGAAAGTGATAATAGAGCGCCCCTCTGGTCACCTCGGCACGTTCCACAATATCTTTGGTAGATGTGGCGGCATACCCTTGCTCGGCAAACAACTCGTGGGCAACGGTCAGTAAAGCTGACCGAGTTTTTTCATATTGCTCCGCTTTTGGAAGTGCTGCGGCCATACTTCCCCTGTCCTCCATTATGTGTTGTGTATGAGTTTATCTCGGGCTGAGAACATATACATAACATACATATAATCTGTATGTCAAGTGCCCATTTTTTTGTCACTTACGGCCCACAACGCCCGGAAACTCAACGCCTGGACACTCATGATCTCGGGTAGGATAGTTTGATTAAAATAGTTTGACATACATTAAGATTGTATGTAGTTTATTCAAGCCAGATATACATAGCCCGTATCCTGAAACCTACCTTTTGATTCAGAATGGAAGCCACCATGACTTGGTGTAGTGAAATCAGGACAGGGATGTTGGCACTGACGCTGCTGTTCGCTTGTCCCGCTATGCCTGCCGGGGCAGACTACGAAGCTGGACAACGCGCCTGGGAGGCTGGGCAGCGGGACGTGGCCATAGCCGAGTGGCGAGCGAGCGCCAAGGCTGGCGAGGCCAAGGCCATGCTGGCCTTGGGACGGCTGTATCTCCGAGGTATAGGGCTCCCGCAGAATTACGTGCAGGCGCATAAGTGGTTCAACCTGGCCGCGAGCCGGGGCGAGGCCGTAGCCGTAGCCGAGCGTGATGCATTGGTCTCCCAGATGACCACGCAAGAACGAGCGGAGGCGCAGAAGCTGGCCTTGGAATGGCAGTCGAGCGAAGCGCCGCCCAGCGCCCGAACTGTACAAGCCCCTCCAGGCCAGAGTGGCGCGTCGGCCGAGGAGATTCGCGAGGTCCAGGACTTGCTGACCGCACAGGGCTATCAGCCCGGACCGGCAGACGGCGTATGGGGTGGGCAGACTACGCAAGCGCTCCAGGCGTTTTTGCGTGATTCCGGCCAGCCTCAGCCGTCCACGTTGACGGAGACTCTGCGTCTCCTGCGCAATGTCGTCCAACGCCCCGTTGTCCAACGGACGACGAACACGCCATTCAAGGATTGTCCGATGTGCCCGGAGGTAATAGAGGTGCCGGCGGGGTCGTTCCTGAGAGGATCGCCGGCCTTCGAAGAGAGCCGGAAGGACGCTGAGGGGCCGCGGCACGAGGTGACGGTCTCTCAACCGTTAGCCGTGGGCATACACGAAGTGACGTTTGCCGAATGGGACGCCTGTGTGAGAGACGGGGGTTGCCAGGGCTACCAACCGGAGGATGAGGGCTGGAGCCGGGGGCGACAACCGGTCATCAACGTGAATTGGGAGGACGCGCAAGCCTACGTGGCGTGGCTATCGGAGAAGACCGATTTGCCGTACCGGTTATTGAGTGAGGCGGAATGGGAATACGTGGCTCGGGCCGGGACACAGACCCCATTTCACACGGGGGAAACGATCACGCCGCAACAAGCGAACTATTACTCGAAATACAGCTACAAAGGGGGGCGGGTAGGACCGGCCCCAGAGCAACCTGTCTCCGTGGGAAGGTTTCAGCCGAATGCGTTCGGGTTGTATGACATGCACGGCAACGTCCGGGAATGGGTGCAGGACTGCTGGAATATGAATTACGCCGGCGCGCCGAGAGACGGACAGGCGTGGGAGGCCGGGGATTGCGACCATCGCGTCGCGCGTGGCGGGTCCTGGTACTATGCGCCGGATGTCCTTCGCTCTGCGAGCCGTGAACGCTATCTCACTGACGTGCGGGACAACAATGGCGGATTTCGCGTTGCCCGGCTAATGACACCCAGCTCGGAGCCCCAACAGATTCCACCCCAACCGTTCACGGTAGTGGCGGAGCCGGAAGGGGCACGGGTACGGATAGTGAACATCGAAGAGTCGTACCGGGCGGGGATGGCGTTAGGGCCGGGGGCATATGAAGTTGAGGTGAGCGCGACGGGGTACACGTCCGTGCGGGAGACGATTGAGCACGGGACAGAGGCGACCGAGCGGCGGGTAGTGTTAGCGGCTTTGCCGCCGCAGCCGTTCACCGTAATAGCCGAGCCGAGCAGGGCGCGGGTCCGAATCCTGAACATCGAGGAGCCGTACCAAGCCGGGATGGCATTAGGACCGGGACAGTATGAAGTCGAGGTGAGTGCGACGGGGTATGAGGGGGTGCGGGAGACGATCCGGCATGGGACGGAAGCGACGGAGCGGCAAATTGTGTTAGCCGCGATACCGCCGCAACCCTTTACGGTGGTGGCGGAGCCTTCGGGGGCGCGGGTCCGAATCCTGAACATCGAGGAGCCGTACCAAGCCGGGATGGCATTAGGACCGGGACAGTATGAAGTCGAGGTGAGTGCGACGGGGTATGAGGGGGTGCGGGAGACGATTCGACATGGGACGGAAGCGACGGAGCGGCAAATTGTGTTAGCCGCGATACCGCCGCAACCCTTTACAGTGGTGGCGGAGCCACGCAATGCGCGGGTCCGAATCCTGAACATCGAGGAGCCGTACCAAGCCGGGATGGCGTTAGGGCCGGGTCAGTATGAAGTGGAGGTAAGCGTCGCGGGTTACGAAACCGTCCGGGAGACGATTCGACATGGGACGGAAGCGACGGAGCGGCGGGTCGAGTTAGCCGCGATACCGCCGCAACCCTTTACAGTGGTGGCGGAGCCGAGGGGGGCGCGGATACAGATAGTGAACATCGAGGAGCCGTACCAAGCGGGGATGGCGTTAGGGCCGGGGGCGTACGAGGTGGAGGTGCAGGCGGCGGGCTACGAGACAGTCCGGGAGACGATTGAGCACGGGACAGAGGCGACGGAGCGACGGGTGGTGTTAGCGGCCCTGCCCCCCCAGCCGTTCACGGTGGTCACGGAGCCGGCGGGGGCGCGGGTACAGATTGTGAACATCGAGGAGCCGTACCAAGCGGGGATGGCGTTAGGGCCGGGGGCGTACGAGGTGGAGGTGCAGGCGGCGGGCTACGAGACAGTCCGGGAGACGGTTGAGCACGGGACGGAGGCCACAGAGCGACGGGTAGTGTTAGCGGCGTTGCCGCCGCAGCTCCCTCCTCCATCTCGGGAGAGCACCAGAGAGGTGACGCAGCACGAGACGGCTCCTCTGGTCCAAGTACCGCCCCGTTATCCGAGGCGCGCCGCACGATTGCAGATTGAGGGCTTTGTCACGGTCGAGTTCACCATTACCCCGGACGGTAATGTGGTCGAGCCCGTGGTGGTCGAATCCAAACCGCCCCGCGTCTTTGATCAAGCCGCACTGCAAGCCATTATCCAATGGAGATTTGAACCGCGTGTAGAGAGGGGACAGGCGGTCGAGTCGCGGGTGAAGCAGCGAATTGAATTTAGTTTATAGATAGAGTGAAATATTGACATACATGAGGAATGTATGTAGAAGATATCTCACATGCCAACGGTTTGTATTCAAAAATCCTGCTTTCTCACGGTGCTCATTGTGACGGGACTTACTTCCCTGAGCGCGTGTAGCCGGCTGGCAGCCGGAGAGGGGGCGTTGAGCCCGGCCCAACAGCAGGTGTTGGACAGCAGCCTGAAAGTCTCAGCCGCGGCCATCGAAACCGGTCAGCCGGTTGCCGCCGGGCGGCTGTACGAACGCCTGTCCACCTCCTTCCCGAGTGCACCGGAACCCAAACTCGGCCTGGCCTATATGGCCCTGCACGCGGGCGACTTTGCGACCGCAGATGCCCTGTTCACCGAGGCCAGCACGCTGGCGACGCTGCCGGCTCTCAAGGCCGAGGCCCTGCTCGGCGCCGGGCGGGCGAGTCTGGGGCGGGAAGACTTTGCCACGGCCAAAGCCCACTTCCTCGCTGCGACCGGCTTGGCCACAGGCACGCCGGTAGAGTCCTGGGTCATGAACGGTCTGGCGGTCGTGGCGGCGCTTGAGGGCGATTATCCGCTGGCGGAGCAACACTACAGAGCGGCGCTGGCATTGGTGCCGCATCCGCTCATCACCGCCAACCTGACGCGAATGCTCGTCGAAGCGGGTCGCATAAACGAAGCCCGGCAGCTCCACGCCAGCCATACTGACACCTACTGGGCGGAAGACGACAGGACTGAGCTGTCACAACTGCTCGAAAGCAGCGACAGAACCCACCCCGGCCCCCTTCGACCGGGCTCAGGACAGGCTTCGACAAGCTCAGGGCCACCCCCCTCCGAGGAGGGGATAAGGAAGTGAAGATGAATACCAGGCAAAAGACACTCAAGCCGGACAGGTCGCCCCCCCGCTCGCTGTGGGCGCTCGGCCTCGGCCTGGCACTCTGCCTCGTGTCCGCTGAGTACGGAGCTGCGGCAGAGCCGATCAAGCCGGTTCCGACCGTGATTGAGGTGGACGAAGCCAAAGTCGAACTGGGCAGGAAGCTGTTCCACGACCCGCGATTATCCAAGAACGACACCATCTCCTGTGCCACCTGCCACGACCTGAGCGCCGGTGGCGATGACGGGCAGGTCGTTTCCTCCGGCATTGAGGGCCGGACCGGATTCGTGAACGCCCCCACCGTGTTCAACGCCGGTTACAATTTCAAACAGTTCTGGGACGGCCGGGCGCACACCCTCAAAGATCAGGTTGACGGCCCGGTACAGAATCGCCTTGAGATGGAAAGTATCTGGCCGGATGTCGTGACCAAATTCTTTCAGGACGAGGACTATCCCCGCCTGTTCCAGGAGAACTATCCTGACGATGCCCAGAGTATTTCTCGTGAGAACATCAAAGACGCCCTTGCCGAGTTCATGCGCTCTTTGATCACGCCCAACAGTCGTTTCGACCAGTGGCTCAAAGGCAACACCGAGGCCCTGAACGAACAGGAGACAGAGGGCTACGCCCTGTTCAAGCGCTACGGCTGTGTGTCCTGCCATCAGGGGGCAGCCGTGGGCGGCAATATGTTTCAGGTCTTCGGCGTGATTAACGACTATTTCAGAAAGCGGGGCAACATCACCGACGCCGACCTGGGACGCTTCAACGTCACCGGGAACGAGGTCGACAAACACGCCTTCAAGGTCCCGAGCCTGCGCATGGCCGCCCATACGGCCCCCTATCTGCACGACGGCAGCGCCAAGACCTTGCGCGACGCGGTCGATGCCATGTTCGAGTTCCAACTCGGACGGGAAGCGCCGGATGAGGACAAGGAGGCCATTGTGGCCTTCATCAAGACCCTGGCCGGGGAATCCAAGAATCACGATTACCGCTTTGATCTTGTGCAGGATGGGGCAGACGAAACTCAGGAAAATCCTGTAGCAAGCGGAATCCAGGAAATCTCTGCGGTAGAGACAGCCCAGGAAAGTCCTCCTGCGGACATCGCCGAAACAATCTCCCAAAACGGAAACGCCCGCCCGGTCATGACGGGCCGAACAGCCAGAAAAACATCCAAAAGCGGAAAAGCGAGTGGCCCGGTCCGTACGGGCCGCTAAGCCACACGGAAGCTATCGAGGAACCATCCCTATGAGATCCAAATCCATTACCATCGGCATCTTCCTGTCAATCGCTCTCGTCGCAACTGCCGCCGGATTCTACTGGATGGCCGTGCAGGCCAAAGCCGGTGCGCATCACCTGGCCATTTCCTCCGTGCAGCGGATTCAGCAACTCGAATCCCAGTGGAGTGTCGAAGTGGCCCGGGTGCGCTCCGACCCCTTTGCCGACTTTGACACCCTGACCCAATTCATCCCCCGGATGGACCGCCTCAAAGAGACCCTGGCAGATGCCATCCGGAGCACTCCCAGCCTGCCGGACCGGCTGGGCAACACCACCAACGCCTATCTGAGCGCCATTACCGCCAAGGAAGAACGCATTGAGCGCTTCAAAACAAGCTACGCCGTACTGCGCAATTCCGTGCGTTACCTGCCGCTGGCCGCCACCAATGTGATGCAGCAGATGCAGACCCGCGGGGCCAATTCGGCCGTCATCAAGAACGTGGCGACCATCACCGACGAGATCAACACCTATCTGGCGAGTCCGGCTCCCCCGGAAAAAGAGCGCCTGACGCGGGTGCTGGCCGAACTGGGCGACAACATCGCGACCCGTCACCCGGCGCTGATCAACACGGCCATGAATTTTGTGGCCCACGGCCAGGTCCTGCTCGAAAAGCAGGCCCCGACCGAGGAGATATTCCAGGCGGCGACCTCCGACCAGATCAGCGACCTGGGCGAAACCATCATCAAGGGGCTGGAGTCTGAGATCGACCGGACCGAGGCCCTGGCCGCCTGGTACGAGCGCGGCATCATCGGCACCGGTGTGGTGCTCTGGGTGATGTGGCTGACCATCGCGGTCAGAATGCCCAAGAGCACGGACCAGCCGCGCAGCCGCGGTGTGGCGGCCCGACCGCAAAACCCGCTGCTGCTGAGAGAACAGGCCGGCCCCAGACCGGACGCAGGGCTCGAACGCCTGACCGCCGACCTCATGAAAACCGGGCGGCTCAACACGGAAGAGGCCGCCTCGACCGCTGCCGTCGAGTTGACCGCCTACCAGGTCGGGGTGGATATCGCCGCCGAGCAGTTGGTGGCCCTGGCCGAGCGCATCAACAGCAGCACCGAGATGCTCACCGACCTGCCGGGCCAGCCGGCCGACAACGGGGCGGAGGCTGCCGACCTGCCGGGCCAGCCGGCCGGCAACTGGGGCGGAGGCTGCCGATATACCGGGTCTGCCGGCCGACAACGGGGCAGAGGCGGCCGCCGACACACCGAACGGGGACCGGGACGCCGTTGCCGCGGTCGTCGCAAGCATCCACACCCAGACCAACGACATCGTAGAGCTGGCAAAACGCCTGCCCACGCTGGCGCCCAAACGCGACGAGGGCTACGCCCAGCTCGACCTCAACGATTACATTGAAGAAATCGCCGACAGCCTCCAGGCCGGGAGCCGGTCGTTGGTCGTCAAGGAGTTGAATCCGCTCCCGAGTATACCGGCCCTGGAAGCCGATGTTGCGCTGATGTTGACCAACATCATGGAGAATGCCGCGTTGGCGATTCAGGAGCGGGGCCAGCAGAAAGGCATCATTCGGGTGGAGACCAAACAGGAGAACGAAAGCGTGATCGTCACCGTCTCCGACAACGGGGTCGGCATCCGGCCCGAGCGGCGCAAGAAGGTCTTTCAGCCGTTCTACACCACCCGCGAGGGAGCCTTGGGGATGGGGCTGACGGTCACGCAAAATCTGGTGGAGAAATACGGTGGCAGCATTGCGATGAACTCCATGCACCACCGCGGCACGGTCGTGCGGGTCACCCTGCCCATCCGTGCCCACGCGCAGTAAGGCATCAGGAAAGGAGATGCGTCACATGCGTAAGGTCAAACGATTTCTAGGCTGCCGTCGCGGGGCCGTCGCCCTGGAGAGTGCCCTTGCCACCATTCCGCTCATGCTCTGTCTGGCCGGGATATTCGAGATTGTCTCGACCATCTTTGCCGGCGACCTGCTCCAGCGCGCCGCCCACCGGGTAGCCCGCACCAACGCCCTGGCCATGACCACGGCGAGCGATGCCGCGAACCTGGAGGGTCGTATCCGGCAGGCCATCACCGCCGAGGTCGGCGACTGGCTGGACTTTGACCTGACCATGAACGCCACCTGCCCGCAGCCCCAGGAAGACCAGCAAGAGGCGAAATACTGCCTGTCGGCCACGGTGCAGGTCTACAACTCTCCGACTGATATGGCGACGACCGACGACAATCCGAACGGTCAACTGTCGCAGGAGGACGATGCCGCGCTGGGCGGCGGGAGCGGCGACATGGTGGTCGTGCGGCTGCGCTTGCAGCCCCGCTCCACGCTGGGTCAGTTCCAGCAGACCTTGTTCGGCGATCACGGGCTCCGGGCCATCGCCATCATGCGCAACGAGGAACGCGTAACGGCGTAACAGGATTGCCATGAAGCTGAGACACTACCTGCGCGACCGGCGCGGTGTCGCCTCTATTGAAGCTGCGCTCGGCACCCTCGCCATAATTGCCGCCTCGGTGCTCGCCCTGGACCTGTACCGGCTGGCCAGTGCCCAGACGACCACCCTGCACGCCGCCGTCACCCTGGCGGATGTCGTGAGCCGGGACGAGCAACTCGAAGCCCGCTTTGTCCGGACGCTGGCCAATTTTCTGCACCAGGAACAGTTTCCCACCTCGAATGTCGTCTTTGTGGTTGCCGCGGTGTACAAGAGCCCCGACGCCCCCGCGGCTGCGCCCACCGTACTCTGGACCGAAACGGTCAAGCTCGGCCCGGACGACGGTCAAGCGCCCACGCTGACCTCGTGCAACGGGGAGGGGGAAGTCAATATCGATACCCTGAACAGTCCGGCCACCCTGCCGGACGAATTCACCATGTCCCTCGAAGAACTTGCCATTGTCGCAGAAGTGTGCGTCGAGCGGGCGAACACGGCCATGCCCGGCGCGGTGTACGCCCATTACATCGTGCCGGCCCGCGCAGATAACCTGGCGGCCAATTTGGGCGCGACCAGTTGATGGAAGAATGAAGATGCAAAAGGAACCCACCCCGCCGACGCGGCACCCACGGGCCCGGCGCTCAGTCGGCCGACAGCGGATGGCTCGCCAAGCCGAGATCGTGGCTCAGGCTGAGCAGCAGGGTGTTGATCTGGTCGAACTTCCGATCTCTGGTCGAACCCGCTCAAATTTCGTATCGAGGGCGTCGAGGCTGAGTCGCCACCAGACGGTGCCGAACAGGGTCAGATACGCGCCCATGTCCAGCAATCCATGCGTTCT
This sequence comes from uncultured Binatia bacterium (SeqCode), assembly GCA_965203745.1. GTDB lineage: Bacteria > Desulfobacterota > Binatia > Bin18 > Bin18 > Bin18. Next base: position 981,518 of record CBDBDK010000004.1, on the reverse strand, counting down.
TCCTGCGGTGCCTCTTTCTCCGGTATGGTCAGAGAAATGTCAACCCTTCCCCGCTGGAGAGCGGCCATCCTGGCCGCTTGCGGGCTGGAAGCCCGCACTCCTTTAAGGAAGCCGCCTCGCCCCATCCCCTCCTCGGAGGGGTCCTGCGAAGCAGGGGGGTGGGTTGTCCCCGGCCCGGTTTCTCCGCTGCCGCCGTGCCGCGGCCACCGCGCTGACCGCAGCCATAATGACCCTCATGAGCGTCGGCGGTATCGCCCTGACCTCCGACCATACCCATCTGACCTACCAGCGCGACATCCTCAAGGCCGGGACCGACGCGGCCACCCTGGCCGCGACCCGCCACATGTGGACGCTCGATCCCAATATGTCCACTCAGGGCATAATCACCGAACTCATGCCCATAGCCAAGCGCTATATTCTGGCCAATATCCCGAAGCGCAAGCGCCAGCAGGTCGCAGATACGCTGACGGTTACCCTGACGCCGGACCGCACCGCCGGCACGGTGGACATCACTGCCAAAGCCGACCTGGGCGGCATCGTTTTCGGGAGCTGGCTGTACGGCAATATAGTGTCGAGCACGCAGGTGGACAGCCTGTCCGACTTTTATAGCTCAGACGGAACCCCTGACGAGGACGATCAGAAGGCGCAGCAGGCCCTCGGCACACCCGTGACCGAGTTGGTCCTGGCTCTCGACACCACGGGCTCCATGCGCGAGGGCCTTGGCGACAGCACAAAAATTGAAATCGTGAAAACCGCGGCCCAAGCGCTCGTCGATACCATTACCGCCGACACCAGCCGCACCGTGGCGGTTGGCCTCGTTCCCTGGTACTACCGCGTGAAATTTGACCAGGCGACACGCACCCGATGGAAAGATAACGGCTGGGTCCAGTATCCGACCCGGCGTTATTATCCGAACCCTCATTGGGGAAGTTGGACCAAGATAGGTCGTCCGTTTCATAATGGGCACAGAGGCTGGTTCCCGGACCCTCATCTCGTCACTGCCGCGGGCGAGTGGCACAATGTGCCGGCCCAGGGGGGTGAAAGCTGGCTGGGCTGTGTTGACCAACGCCGGATGTCCGGTGACAACCCGCCCGGATTGTCCGCCGCTCTGCCAACGGCGGTGCCGTTTACCATGGGATTTTATTCACCAACCCCAGCGTACCCAAGGGACAAACCCATATCGCTCCAGTGTGACCAGACGGACCCCATCTCCAACCGTCCCTCCGGGAAAAAAGATGAGTGTTTTACAGGGGCCGGACACGCGGCAACCTATAAGCAGATTCCGCAGTTCAACTGTGAAACCGACATCTATGAGCCTCAGACGATCATGCCGCTGACGACCAATATCAACACAATAAGTAGTAAAATCAGCAGCTTGGGAGCAGGCCAGTCGTCCACCTATTCGACGCTCGGCGTGGTGTGGGGCCACCGGCTGCTGGCGCCGGCGTGGCGCAACATCTGGGGCGATGCGGTGCATCCCGTGGATGCGGCTTCGAACGTACGGAAAATGCTGGTGTTGCTGACCGACGGCGACGACAACCATCTGGACAAGAACATCGTGCAGGACCATCGACGCAAGGCATGTACCGCGGCAAAGAACGCCGGCATAGAGGTCATCACCGTCTTTGCCGGCAATCCGAGCAGAGGGTTGAAAGACGAACTGCTGCGGTGTGCCAGTCCGGCCGCCGACGAGGACGAAACGAATTCTTTTACCGGCACGACGAAAGAGGAGTTGGAAGACGCTTTTGAGACGATTGGCCAGCGGCTGCGGCCGTTGCGGCGCATGCGCTAAGCAAATCGATTATGCAGTTTTTTGTTTTATGCGGAGAACAAAGGAGGGAGGATCAATTTTACAAATGAAAAACAGCGTTGGCCCGAAACCGTGTTCGTTGACACTAACCCCGAACCGAAGAAAGGAAGAAGCTATGCTTACACAGTACACCAAAAAGTTCGCCCACTACCTGCGCAACACCAAGGCCGTCTCGGCCCTGGAATACGCGCTTCTGGTGGGGCTAGTGGCTGTGGCCATCGGGGCCGCTCTCGTAACCTTCAGCGGCGATATCCAGACTGCTATTACCGGTATCGGCGACAATGTCGCCAAAGTCAAGACAGGGACACCGACCACCATCAACCCGGACACCTCCGCCCCGTAGGCGTTATACATAGGGCAGCAGTAAATTTGACCGATACTACCGAAGTTGCCCCAATATACCCAAGGAAGAAGCCATGACTACATGCGTTGCTAAGAAGTTCGTCGGCTATCTGCGCAACACCCGTGCCGTCTCGGCCCTGGAATACGCGATTCTGGTGGGCATCGCCGTTGTGGTCATCTTCGCCGCCTATGAGACCTTCAGGAGTGATATCAGGGAGGCGGCTACTGCACTTGGTCGGTCACTGAGTGGGACGCATTAGGGAGAATAGGGACGCGGCCCCCGGGATGCTGTCACGGGCTTGTGCCGCGCTGTCTCTCGCTTGTGAGGTGTGATGCGAAGAGGAACCCACCCCGGCCTTCGGCCACCCCTCCAAGGAGGGGATAGAAAAGCTCCCCTCCTCGGAGGGGTGCCGCGCTAGCGGCGGGGTGGGTTTGCCCCGGTCCGGCGGCAGGCGGGAGAGATCGCGCGTTTTTGACATTCGATTCGTTTTCGGTCAAGAATAAGTCCCTGGGAGACAGGCGATGGACGAATATCAGGCGTTAGCCATAGCGGCCGTCGCAGCCTTACAGGCGGCGAATCAACCGACCTGGACCGAGGTGGCGGGTGTGGCGACTGCGGCCGTGGTCGGACTCGCGCAATGTGGGCTGATTGGCTGTGGCCTCTGGATGATGCGGCAGACCGGAGAGCGCCGGGACCGGCAACTTGATCGACAAGAGAAAGCGCTCGAAGATATCGGCGCGGGTATCCGGGAGCAGAGCGCCGGTATTCGGGCTGCTGTCGCGGGCATTGAACGGCTGTTGGAACGCAGGGCCTGATGATACTGACAATGAGAGAGGAGCCCATCAGGATCAGCCTCGCCCTCCTACCCCGCCTGTCAGGGGAGGTTCGGCACTAGAGCAGTTTACGATCAGTTGTCGTCCCATCGCTCCCCCTTCGTCATGCCGGACCCCGGATCATGTCCGGGGCAGGCTGTGATCCGGCATCCAGCGAGCGGGGAGTGGGGCTGGATTCCTGCTTCCGCAGGAATGACGGGCGGCTACACAGCATCGCAATTTGCACTATTGCATATAATTCCCGCTTGGGGCGTGTGATGCGAACAGGAACCCACCCCGGCCTTCGGCCACCCCTCCTTGGAGGGAAAGAGGAAACGTGTCCCGCATTGAGGGCTGTTTGGAGGACACGTTTCCTCTTTGTGCCGCGCTAGTGGCGGGGTGGGTTTGCCCCGGTCCGGCGGCCCCTCATGTCTGGCGAGCGCTGCTTCCGGGGAAGGGGCGGCACACGCTTTTGTGGGGTAGGGTGGGTCAGGTGTCGTTGCCTTCGCATACTTGGTGCATGTAGTATTACAGTGTTTTGGAGAGAATATATTCAGCATGCAGGCGCATTCTGGGGCTGCTCGTTGTCGGCATACTCATTGCCGTGGCAGCCCCGGCTACGCCCAGAGGCCGGACCCCGGCGGTTCGGACTTCAACGGCAACGGGCCGGAAGTGGTGCCCATAGTGACGCGCGCGTGGGCGCATGACGATTTTGGACGCATGGTGTTCGATTGGCCGTGGGCCGTGGCCTACGGCGTGCGCATAGAGGGGAAAACCCTGACTGTCATGTTCGACCGCCGCCTGCACACCACCTTTCAGCAGATTCCACGCTATCTCGGTGCGTATATCACCGATATGGACATCGGCCCCGACGGCCAGAGCGTGATTGCCTCGCTGACTGGCGAGTACCGGCTGCGCGCCTTTCTCCTCAACAACGAGGCCGGCGGCGTCAAGGTCGTGGTTGACCTCCTTGCCGACGGAGAGGCAGGCCGTGTGCTTGCCCAGGCTCCAGCACTCCCCTTAGCGGAGCCGTCTCCCGAGGCCGTCCCCGGAGATGCCTACCCTTCCTCAACTATCTCCGGGGACGCCCCTCTCCCATCATCAGAGGCCGTCCCCGAAACGCCACCTGTGGAACTTCCCCCCAGCCTCCCTTTTGCGGCTGAGGCCGACCCGGCGTCCGAGGATGTACCCGAATCATCCCCTCCTATAGGAGTGCGGGCTTCCAGCCCGCAAGCGGCCAAGATGGCCGATCTCCCAGGCAGTGGGAGGGGAGAGGAGGGGGATGCCCCGCCTGTGAAAGCGGACGCGGAGACGCCTCCGGCTGAATCCGACTCGTCGCTCGAATCTGTTCCGACCGCCGAAACAGGACGCCTCCGGCCCGAGCGGCCAAATCGCAACGCCCGAGAGTGAGGGGGAAGGACCCACCCCGGCCTTCGGCTGACCCCTCCCGAGAGGGGATCAGAGGAGGCTGTACCACCGGCTGAAACCGCTGTAACGTCCGAGGCCGAAGCGACATCCGAAGAGGCTTCTGCGGCAGAATCGGACGCGGCTCCTGAGTCAGTCGCTGAAACCGCGTCCGTGGACGCGCCTCCGACTGAACCGACCCCCGAGACCGCTCCTGAATCATCCCCTCCTGGGAGGGGTGCCGCGCAGCGGCGGGGTGGGTCTGCGGACGCACCGCCATCCCTTGACTCGAACGAGGAACAGTTAGCAGAACAGAGTGCAGAGCAATCGGCGGTTCCTCCAGTGGGCGCGGCCACGGAACCGCCGGAGAGGAAAACCCACCCCGGCCTTCGGCCACCCCTCCCGAGGAGGGGATCAGAAGAGGCCGAACCGACACCCGAGACCGCCTCCGAAGAGACACCCCCGGTAGAAACCGCTACAAGCCCTCACCCCGACCCCCTTCGACCGGACTCAGGACAGGCTCTCCCAGAGGGAGAGGGAGAAGGCGTGGCTGTCACTCCTGACGGGCCTTCCGAAGAAACGGCAGCAGTCATCGAAGACACTCCTTCGACCGAGACCGCCGAGACCGCAGCCGAAGCGACGCCTTCGGCTGAATCAATGTCTGAGCCGACCCTGTCCTCATCCCCTCCTGGGAGGGGTGCCGCGCAGCGGCGGGGTGGGTCTGCGGATTCGGCAGACCCGGACGCAACCCCGGACGCAACCCCCAGCTCCCAATTCCCAACCCTTCCCGCCTCGGTGCAGATTCCCGTCTCTCAGAGTCGGTTCTTCCGGCTCGAAACGCCGGTGGCTTCGGTCTTTGTGGCCGACCCGGAAATTGCGGATGTGCAGTTGGTCTCGTCCGGGGTGCTGTTCGTGGTCGCCAAGGCTGTGGGCCGGACGTCGGTGGCCGCGCTCGATGCCGACAGCGAGTTGGTCGGTGAGTGGACCATCGCCACGGTCCTGGATATCCAGCCGGCCCGGGCCGCGCTTGAGGGGGTGCCGGCGCTCAAAAACGTGGTCGTCCGCCGACTCAATAGAGGGGTCGAACTCAGCGGCCCGGTGACATCTATCGCCGAGGCCGACCTGGCCCTGCGGCTGACGACCACCGCCCTGCCGGAAGAGACCCCCATCCAGAACCGCATCAGCGTGACGGGCAAACAGCAGGTCAACCTCGAAGTGCAGATCGCCGAAGTGCAGCGCAACGTCAGCGAAACCCTGGGCTTTAACTGGGAAGTGATGCCGGATATCGGCGGTGGGCGCGCCCTCGCGTTCCGGGTCGGTCGCACCTTCCTCGACGATGAAGGGGCGTACCTTGTGAATTCCCTGCCCGCAGGGACTGCCGCACACTTGGCCGGCAGTACCGGGATTGCCTCCGGCAGAACCACGGTGCGGGGGCTGATAGACGCGCTGGCCAGCGCCGGTCTGGCGACGGTGCTGGCGCGGCCCAACGTGACCGCGATCTCGGGCGAGACGGCCAGCTTTTTTTCCGGCGGGGAATACCCCCTGCCGGCGGGCTTTGAGGATGGCGCGATTATTTTTGAATACAAGCAATACGGCGTGCTGCTGGACTTTGTGCCGACGATTATTGACAGCGGACGCATTATGCTGACCGTGCGACCGGAAGTGTCGGAGCGATCGGATACCGACTCGCTGACCGTCACCGGGATCGATATCCCGGTCATCAATGTGCGGCGGGCCGAGACCACGGTGGAGGTCGGCGACGGCGAGTCCATCGTGATTGCCGGGCTGTACCGCGACCAGAGCGAGGCGGTCGAAGCCGGCCTGCCGGTCGTCAAGGACATTCCGCTGCTGGGCATGCTGTTCGGCACGCAGTCGGTCCGCTCGAACGCCACCGAACTGATTGTGGTTGTCACGGCGCGGCTGACCACCGCCACGACCATGCCTCGCACGACGGACAGGGACCGCCAACTGCCCGGTCGTCGCTTGCGCGGCTATCATTATTGAGGGAAAGTAGAGGGATGAGCGCACTTGCATTCGATACTCATCAGGCCGTCAAGGCGCTTATCGCCGCGGGGGCCGATGAAGCCCTGGCCGAAGCCGTGGTGGCCACCGTCGGCGATGCGGTGGGCGGCAACGTGGCCACCAAAGCCGACCTGGCCGAAGCCAAGGCGGAACTGAAAAGCGAGATCGCGGCGTTCCGGGCGGAGCAGAAAAGCGAGATCGCCGCTGTCAAAACGGAGGTCGCAGAGATCAGGGCCGAGTTGAAGACCGACCTGGGCCACCTGGAGGCCCGCCTGCACCGCCATCTCTGGATGATGGCCGCCGGTATTGTCGGTCTGACGGTGGCCCTGGTGAGACTGACGGCGTGACGATTGTCACTGCTTCCGAGTGGGAAGGAAGATGAAAAGGGGGCACGAATCGTGAGTGTGGAATTGATTAGCGTCCTGATAGCCGTCGTCGCGGTGGGGGGCACCCTGGCCGGCTTGATGTTGAGCGGGCAACGGGCTATCCGCACCGAGTTGGCGGCACAGCGGCGGGATTTCAGTACGGAGCTGGCCGCTCAACGGCAAGAGTTCAGTACGGAGCTGGCCGCCCAACGGCAAGAGTTCAGTACGGAACTGGCGTCCCTGCGGCAAGAGTTCAGTACGGAGCTGGCGTCCCTGCGGCAAGAGTTCACCGAGCGATTCACCGTCCTGGAGCAGCGATTTACGGCCCTGGAGCAGCAGATTGCCGAACTGCGGGAGCGCATGGCCCATCTGGAAGGATTGCTGGATGGGCTGCGCGAGGCGATTGCCATCCAGCGGGGAGCCGCGTAGCGGCGGGATGGGTCTATGTGTGCGGACACTCCAGGCACCCGCCCCGGCCCCCGTATCAGGTACGGGGCAGGCCCTGCGGGCCACCCCTCCGAGGAGGGGAGTTTTACTGAGGCAAGGAGAACGCCCATGAATAGTTTGCGGGTCCTCAGAAGGATGGTGCTTCAGGAGTGCGGGCTTCCAGCCCGCAAGCGGCCAGGATGGCCGCTCTCCCAGGAGAGGCACCCACCCCGGCCCTGCGGGCCACCCCTCCGAGGAGGGGATAGGAAAAGTAGGGGCGACCGGCCGGTCGCCCCTACCAGCCCGCAAGCGGCCAAGATGGCCGCTCTCCCAGGTGCTTGCCAGGGGAGGGTGTCTTTTTGCATCCTTCCTGCGTTGCTGGCTGTCGCCGCGCTCTTTGCCGGATGTGCCGTGGTGCCGTTATCGTTCCATCAAACCCTGCCGTCCACCCGTATGGCGCTGGCCAGTCTCGAAGAGGCGCAGCGCAGCCTGGACGACGCCAGCGCGGATTATGAGGACAGCCTGGAAACAGCTTCGACCGGGCGGCCGGTTGCGGCCTATGGGGCGACCCATAACGCCTATCAGCGCTGGGTGACGGACGAGGTGCGCGAGCTGCCGGAAGGATTGTCAACCATCACTATCGGGGGTGGTGACACCTAGAGTAAATCACGAGGCTGTGTCGCCGCCCGTCATTCCCCTGGTCAAGCCAGGGGCGGGCTCTGCGAAAGCAGGAATCCAGGCTCTCGGCTTCCCGCCTCTGGATGCCGGATCAAAGCCTGCCCCGGACATGATCCGGGGTCCGGCATGACGAGCGTATAACAGTATGGCTACGGCTTAACGTCAAACGTTCTAAGGGACCGGGAAACACCCTCCATGGAAGCGACCGAAACCAGCAGTATCCTGGCTTTTGCGGTTGACGCCGAAACCGAACGGATGCTGAAAGGGGCGCTGGCCGGGCGCGGAGCCCAGGTGCAGCGCGGGGACATTACCGCGGCCATTAAAGCGCTCAGTTCCGCGACCTCACCCCAGTTGCTGTTCGTTGACCTGGACGGCGCTGAGTTTCCGGTCGGGCGGATTCATGAGTTGGCCTCGGTGTGCGAGTTCGGGACTGCGGTCATTGCCGTCAGCTCGAATGATACGGCTCGCTTCACCCGTGAACTGCTGGCCTGCGGGGTCAGCGATTATCTGCCCAAACCCCTGACGGTCAGTGATATTCATGACGCGGTGACCACGGCGCTCAGGGACGAGGAGGATGAGGCCGCCCGCCTGTACGCCGGACGGGTGATTGCGTTTGCCGGTTGCGGCGGCAGCGGCGCCACGACTTTGGCGGCGCTGACGGCCCTGACCGCGGCGGCCCAGGGCAGCTATGTGTCGGTGCTGGACCTGGAGCGAACCTCCGGGGCCCTGCCGCTGATGCTGGACGTTGAGCCCGCGGTGGGGTTTGACGAACTGCTCGACCTGGCGGCCAAGCCGGACCCGGACCCGAGCCTGATTGACGGGGTGCAGACGCGGGTGACCTCCCGCATCTCGGTCTACGGCTATCGGGCGAGCGACAGCCTGCCGGCCCCGCCCACGGCGGAGGCCGTCCAATGGCTGATGGAACAGCTCGCCAACCGCTCCCACCTCGTGATCGTGGACGGCCTGACGGATACCGACCTGTTGTTCTCCGTGCTGACAAACGCGGACGAACGGGTGCTGGTCTTTGAACCGACCCTGGTCAGTCTCAACCGGGTCATCCGCCGTATGGCGCTGCTGGGCAGGGACAACTGGGGCCTGCTGGTCGAAAACCACACGCGGGCGCGCAAGAGCACACTGTCTGCGGAGGATATTCGCTATACCCTGGCCGGTCGCGAGCCGGACGTGACCATGCCCTTCGAGCCCGGCCTGCCGGCGGCAACCAACTACGGTCTGCCGGAACGGGAGTTCGGCAAAAAATACCGCAAGGCCCTGGACGACCTGACCGGCCGGCTGACCCGTCCGGCCGTTTCGCTGGCCGACACTGTACAGTATGACACCCAGTTCTAGGAGAGTACTCGTATGCCACGCAATGTTTTCGGACGCCGTCCCAAACCGACCGCCCAACAGCCCGCCCCAGGGCCGGCCGCGGATAAGCCGCCCGCCCCGGCGCAGCCGGCCGCCCCACAAACCAAAGCGCCCCAGGAGCACATGGGCGCAGCCGCGGTTGCCGGAGTGTCCGAGCCCGCCACGCTGACGCGTCGCCAGACTGCGGACGGGCTGGTCGCCGATATGGCGGCCAAAATTCACCCGACCGTTGTGCAGTCGCTCGATATGTCCAAGGCGGCCGACCTGAGCCGGGACGAGTTGGCCGTTCAACTCCAGTCCTTTCTCGATACGGAAGACTCGATTGCCTCGGACCTGACCCCGCTGGACCGCCGGCGGGTGGTCCAGCGCCTGGTGGACGACATCAAGGGCCTCGGCCCGCTGGAGCCGCTGTTCAACGATCCGCATATCTCCGACATCCTGGTGAATGGGCAGAAATCGGTCTATGTCGAACGCAGGGGCAGGCTGGAGCAGGTGGACGTGCGGTTCCGGGACGAGCAGCACCTGCTCAACATCGCCCAGCGGATCGCCGGTTGGGTCGGGCGGCGGATTGACGAGGCCAGCCCCATGGTGGACGCGCGCCTGCCCGACGGCAGCCGGGTGAACATCATCATTCCGCCGCTGGCGATTGACGGCGCCACCTTCTCCATCCGGCGTTTTGTGGCTCGCGGCATCAGCCTGTCAGACCTGGCCGAGCGCGACGCCTTTACCCCGGCAATGGGCCGGCTGCTCCAGATTTGTGCCAAAGCCCGGCTGAATATCCTGGTTTCCGGTGGGACGGGTGCCGGGAAAACGACCTTTCTGAACGCCCTGTCGCGCGAGATCAGCAACGCCGAGCGGCTGGTGACCATCGAGGATTCCGCGGAATTGCAGTTGCAGCAGCCGCATGTGGTCCGGCTGGAAACGCGCACCAAGAGCGTGGAGGGCACGGGCGAGGTGACTATCCGCGACCTGCTGATTAACGCCCTGCGGATGCGGCCCGACCGGATTATTGTGGGTGAGGTGCGCGGCGGCGAGGCCAACGAGATGCTGCAAGCCATGAATACCGGCCATCCGGGCTCGATGTGTACCATCCACGCCAATAATCCGCGCGACGCGCTGATGCGGCTCGAAAACATGCTGATGCAGACCTCGGGCGATATCCCGCTGCCGGCCCTGCGCCGCCAGATTGTATCGGCTGTTGATCTGGTGGTGCAGTTGGCCCGGCTGCGTTCCGGTCACCGCTGTGTGACCAGCATTACCGATGTGGTCGGGATGGAGGGCGATATTGTCACCACCGAGGAGATGTGGCGCCGCCTGCCGGGCGAGGAGCATACTTTTGAGAATACCGGCCGCCAGCCGTCCTGGATGGCCTCGGTGGACGCGGCGGGGTTGCGGGCCGAGTTGCTGGAGGTGCTCCAGATGGGTAACGCGAGAAACGTGGAGGCCGCGGCATGAACATGACCCTGACGGTGCTGGTCTGCGTGGCCGGGGTGATTATTCCCGGTATCCTGGCTCTGCTCATTCTCGGTAACCCGCTGCTGAGCATGGCGATTGCGGCGGTTGCGTTTCTGATTGAGATCCCCTGTGTGTATCTGCTGGTGATCTTCTGGCCCCAGCAGCGGGAGTTGAAACGCCGGCTGAACCGGGTCGCGGCGACACTCAAGGGCGGCACGCTGCCGGACGCCGCTACAGGTGAAAGCACCAGTGTGTTCCGCGAACAACGGAGCAAGTCGCGGCTGATTGGAAAGCTGGAGTACCAATTCCCCCTGATTGACGTGCGGAAGGCGCTGCCCAGGGCCGTGGGTTTGGGCGTATTGGGCATGATAGCGACCGGGCTGGGCGCGGCGTTTATGGGTTTCGGGACGCTGGCCATTCTCTTTTTATTGCCGGTCAGCGGGCTGGGGTGCGGTTGGGCGGTGCTGGCCATGCAGGACAGTGGTCAGCGCAACGAGTTCACCAAGATATTTCCCGAGATCACCGACCAGGTGGTGCGCCTGGTGCGGGCCGGCGTTCCGTCAATGGAGGCCATTTCGATTGTGGCCCAGGAGGCCCTGCCGCCGGTCGGTGGGATCATGCGTGAGGTCGCCTCCGCGGTGGCGGCCGGGCTGGACCCGGAAGCCGCCATTCGCAGCGCCGCGGCGCGTGTCCGTATTCCCGCCTTCTCGCTCTTCTCTGCCGCAATTTGCTTGCAGATGACGACCGGGGGCGGCATTTCGGGTGCACTCGGCAATCTGTCGGCGACCCTGCGCGCCCGCCGCGAGGTCACACTCAAGGCCAAGAGTTCGACGTCCCAGACCCGGCTGACCCTGGCGATCGTCTCGCTGGTACCGGTCTTTGTGCTGGTCGCCCAGAACTTTACCAATCCGCAAGCTATTGAGACCTTGTTCTATACTGAGGCGGGCGGCACCCTGTTCCGCTACGGGGTCGTCCTTATTCTGAGTGGGCTGCTGGTCGCCCGCGCCATATCTGTCCGAGTCGGACGGTAGGTCGGGGGCGGGCAACGGGGGCTGGGTGGCACGAGGCCGGGCAACCACGGGGGGTTGCCCCTACATTTTCCCCTCTCCCCCAAGGGGAGAGGGCCAGGGTGAGGGGGAAGGAGAACAATCATGATGTTCTGGCTCGTCGTCTTCACAGCACTCGCCTGCATGACGGTTGCCAGCGTGCTGGTCTTTCGCGGCAGCAGCCGTGCACAAATGATGGACCGTCGGCTCGCCAGGGTGCGGGTGTGGGCCGTGGCGGTCTATGGTGAACCGCAGAAACGGCGCAAGCAGGAGGGGGGGGGATTTTCTCTGCGTCTGGTGTCGTCCGCTCTGCTGAATGTTGCGTCCCGGCTGGTCCCGGTCGGTGCGGCCGAGCGGGCCAAGCTGAAAGACCTGGTCATGAAGGCGGGCTTTCACCAGCCCGACGCCTTGTCGGTATTCATGACGATCAAGCTGGTCGTTACCCTGGCGAGCGGCGCCCTGTTCAGCTTTCAGATGGCGGCGGGACAGTGGCTGGGGGAATACACCTCAACCCCAACCATTCTGCTGGCCGGTCTGGCCGGTGCGGTCGTGGGCGGAATTCTGCCCGAACTCGGCCTGGACCGGCTCGGCGTCCGCCGACAACGCCGGATGGCCACGGCGCTGCCGGACGCGCTGGACCTGATGACGCTGTGCTTGGAGTCCGGGTTGACCTTCGAGCGCACCCTGTCTCGGGTGGTGCAGGAGTTGGAACCCATGGCGCCCGACCTGGCGCGCGAATTCGCCCTGTCCGGGGCAGAACTGCAACTCGGCGCCGACCGCAATGCCGTGCTGAACGACCTGCATATCCGCACCGGGGTGGAAGGGCTGCGCGACCTGTCCACAACCATCACCCAGGGGGAGCGTTACGGGACGCCGCTGGCCCAGTCCATGAAGAATATTGCCCAGAGTGAGCGGCAGCAGCGGGCGGCCCGGATTGCGGCGCAGGTTGACCGGCTGCCGGTGCTGATGAGTCTGCCCATGCTGCTGCTGGTCACGCCGGGGACTGTGCTGCTGGTCGCCGGACCGGCCTTCCTTACCACGCTGGAAGTGCTACGCGGCATCAGCGGGTAGATCAGGCTGTACGCATCTGGAGAAGGAGACCGCCCTATTTCGTCGTCTATCGGTACACACTTCAAGCGCCTGTTCAGCATTGACCTCCGCTCCTTGGCCGTTTTTCGGATGGCCCTCGGCCTCCTGCTGCTCGCCGACCTGACTATCCGTGTCCAGGACCTGAGCGCGCATTACACGGATTGGGGCGGGCTCCCGCGCAATGTCCTTCTCTCGCATCTTTCAGACCCCTTGCCGCTCTCGGTTCATCTCATCAGCGGCTCTGCTTTTGGTCAGGCCGTCATTTTCTGCATAGCCGGCGTCTGTGCGCTCATGCTGCTGCTTGGCTTCCGCACGCCCGCGGTCACGTGTGTGTCGTGGCTCTTATTGCTCTCCGTCCAGGCCCGAAACCCCAGGGTGCTGCATGACAGCGATGTTCTGCTCAGGCTGCTCCTGTTCTGGGGGATGTTCGTCCCGTTGGGGGCGCGCTACTCGCTCGATAGCCTGTTCCAGCGTTCCGGGGCTGACGGGGCTCGGCTGCCGACCAGCGCGCGTTCGGTCGGTACGGCGGCCCTGTTGCTCCAGGTCTGTCTGGTGTACTGGTGTACGGTGGCCTTTAAGTCGTGGGACGTGTGGTGGCACGAGGCCAGCGCGGTATACTACGCGTTGTCTATCGATCAAATCGTGACCCCCTTCGGCGTGTGGCTGCTCGGGTTTCCCGCTCTGCTGGCTCTGTTGAGCCGTGCCAGCATCCTGCTGGAGTTCTTTGGTCCCTGCCTCGTTTTTGTGCCCTTTTGGACGCCCTGGTTACGGATTTGTGTGATTGGAGCATTTTTTTGCTTCCATATCGGCTTAGCGCTCTGTCTGAGTATTGGCCTGTTTCCGTATATCAGCTTGGTCAGTTGGCTCGTTTTTGTGCCAAGTCTGGTGTGGGAGCGAGGACGGCATCTGCTCTCAGGAACGGCGCGGTCCAGCCCGGACGGCGCTGCCGACGGCTCGTCACGCCAGCCGCTGCGGTCTTCTCGCCCGGCGCAGGCGCTGGCGGCGTTTTTCCTGGTGTATATTGTGCTGTGGAATCTGCATGGCCTTGAGGCCACCTCGTCATACGTGCGTCAGATTTTTCCGTGGCAGGCCACCCTGGTCGGCCATCTCCTGCGCCTTGACCAACGCTGGAATATGTTCTCCCCGTCTCCACTTGCGGACGACGGCTGGTTCGTCATACCCGGAACGCTGAAGGACGGCAGCCGGGTCAATTTGTGGACGGGCCAGCGCGGAGTGAGTTGGGAGAAACCCCTGAGCGTCCTGGAGCAGTATCCCAACGATCGGTGGTGGAAATTCATGGAAAGTATCTATCCGGTACAACGACAGCGAGACGCCGCGCTCGACGCTTATGCCGGCTATGTGTGTCGGGATTGGAACGCTCGGCACCGCGGCTGGGAGCGGCTTGAGACGTTTCAGATTGTTTACATGCAAGAAACAACCCTGCCCGATTATCAACCGATCACGCCGGAGAAAAAGCTGTTGTGGACGCACTCATGCGCGGAGTGAACGGAAATGGCAGTGCGGCCTTCTCGACCTTCTCTCTGCTGTGGGCCATCGCTGCGCTGTTACACATTATCTGGGACAACGTCCTGCTCCATAGCGCACCATTCACAACGGTGGGGCCGCTGTCAGAGATCGTCCTTGCCTGCTCTGCTGCGGCAGTCATCCATCGTCCTTCCTCTGTTTGGCGTCTCCTCATCCTGTCGGGTATTCAAGTCCTGCAAGTGGGCTATCAACTTCCTTTTGTCCCCAATCACTGGCTGCTGACGGCTTGTGTCAATCTGACGATCCTCTGCGCGGCTATCGGCTTGAAAGCCCGGCAGGCTCCCCTCCGCGCCTCGGAACTCTACCAGACATTCACGCCCTACGTCCGGCTTGAGGTGATCATTTTTTACGGTTTTACCTTCTTTCATAAACTCAATGCGGATTTTCTCGACCCGTCCTCCAGTTGCGCCGTGACCTTCCTCGGCCATATGACCGACCTCTTCTCTTTACCGTCCCTGCCCGCTCTCGAATCCCTGGCCATCTGGGTCACATTGGGCGTTGAGTGCTTGCTCCCCATCGGGCTGGCCATTCCCCGGCTGTGGCTGCCAGCGGTTCTGTTGGGAGCCGGCTTTCACTGTGTTCTCGCCCTGGACGTTATCAAGATGTTCTATAATTTCTCTGCCGTGATGGTTGCGCTGCTGTGGGTGTTTGTCCCCCTGTCAGCCGCGGCTCCGCTGGTGCGGGCTCATCAGCGTCTTCGCCGGGCTGTCCGGGGCAAGCCTGTCTGGCGCAGCTTGGTACGGCTCTTTTTCAATCGGTTTCACTTCCTCCTCGGGTATGTGCTGACGCTGGTGCTGTGCTGGTGGTTCCCCGAACTCAGCCTGGGGCTGAACGTTATCGGCTTCAGCCTGTTGTGGCTGGCACTGGCCGGCACGCTTTTTGTGGCCGTGGGCTTTGCCTGGAGACCGCTTTGCGAGCGGGCAGGAGCCCGGCACGTTCCCTTGCGCCGCAAACCGTCTCTCCTGCTTCTCATTCCCCTCCTGGTCTTCCTGAACGGACTCGGCCCGTACTTGGGCCTGAAGCTCCGTTCGGCCTGGCAGATGTACAGTAACTTGAGCGTTGATGATCTCGGTTCAAACCACTTCCTCATTCCCCGCAGTCTGGATATTGGCGGATTCCTGGCGGATTCGGTCGTCATTGTCTCGACCTCTGACAGTCTGCTCAACGAGCGCTATGTGCAAACCGACTTTCGCATGCCGTATTTTGCACTGCGGTCATACCTTGCCCACCGTCCTGAGGTGCGGCTCGCCTATGTCCAGTCAGGCCAGTATCGAGAGATAGCCCGCGCCGGGGACAGTCCCGAGTTCAGCACGAGACCCCACCCCCTGCTGCGGAAACTTCTGACTTTCCGCCCCTTAGGCCAACAGGCCGGAAGAATATGTGATTGGTAAGGTTGGGGAACTGTTGATTGTCGATAATGGTCGTTGGTTGCACGGACGCGACAAACTGCCGGAAAAAAGCAACCGCTTCCTGCAAAGGTATTGGTTGCGTCGTCAGTCCTCATTATCAAAACACTCCGCCTGAGAAGAAGCTGCTGGGGGCGTATGCGTGTGGCGAGCATTTCAGGACGAACGATGAGAGCTTGACGTGTGCGGTCGTATTTCCGGGAAGTCCCAACGGCTCGCTTGTGCGACGCCTGAAACATGATACGTTGATATGGAAGAGAAGTTGGTGCCGAGCAGAGTGGTCAGGGTTGAAACTACAGAAGCCGACAAGGATTCAGGGAGCGAAGACGGGGTTCATGGCAAGCGAAGTGTACGACGCCCTGATTGAGGCGGGTGCCTCGGAGGCCAAGGCCAGGGCTGCGGCCGAGGTCATTCCGATCAGCCACGAGTTGGCGACCAAGGCGGACAGCACTGAAATCAAGGCGGACATCGCTGAAATCAAGGTTTTCGTGATGAAGGCCGGAATCACGATTGCCGGCCTTGCGGTCCTGCTGAACAGGTTCCTGGATTGGGTGATCCGTTAGGCATTCTACGCTCCCCCCAGTTTCATTCCTGAGCCAAGCCGTAGCGCGCGGCCCGCATTGCCGCGCAGGTTGGCCGGCTGCCGGTGCTGATGAGCATGCCCATGCTGCTGCTGGTGACGCCGGGGACCCTGCTGCTGGTTGCGGGACCGGCCTTTGTCTCGACCATGGAGATACTGGGCAACCTGGGCCAATGACGGCCGCCGCCGGAAAAACAGGGACCGAACCCACCCCGGCCCTTCGACTTCGCTTGCGCTACGCTCAGGGTGAGCGGAGACGCCGTTCGTGCTGAGCCTGTCCTGAGTCCCACCGAAGGGCGTAGCCCCGTAGAGGCGCAGTCGAAGTACGCTTCGGACCATGTAATGTGTATCACACGTCTACAGTGCAAGAGATTTTTTACGCACCGCCAGATATGACCGTGCTGTCTTTCTCTTCTTTTATCGAGTGTATTGTTTATGGTGTAGGGGTAGGTGGCTCATGATAGGTAAGGTGTTGTGTATTGCGGGAGTACTCCTGCCGACAATAGTGTTTGCGCAGAGCAATATGTATATCGAAGAAATCGAGCGGTATGTGGTCACGCCCTGCTTGCAGGCACGGATGCACAATCAGGGGGGTCGCTCTTCCGATTTGCACGCACTGCTGGAGACATTCGTGATGTCGGCCCTGGATGAAACAAGAAAGCAGTTGCTTCCGCTGGTACGCGGAAAAAAGCGGGCGCAGCGTATGGTGCTGTACCGAGCGGCACGAGATGTCTGTATCAAAGGCGGGTAGCGGGTGGTGTGACTTTGGTATGTAATTCCCTTATATTCCGGCTCGAAAGCCGAAGACGATATGAGCGAAACGCGGGCGGAGCCCGCCAGATATAGAACGCTGTTTCAGATGGCTGATCTTGAATTGGTGATTGGGCCACAATTGTGCAGGGACGACGCCTGCGTTGCCCCTCCTGTCGGTCGTATAGGCCATCAAATTGCGCACAAAAAGGCATTTCGCGGTTCAATACGCCATAAAATTGTGCCTAAAAAGGTATTTCACGGTTCAATACGCCCCCAAATTATGCACAAAAAGACCCTTCGTAGTTCAATAAGTTATTGATTTTATTGAATTCAGGTCAGAGACCCCCCCTATGTTTTTTTCAAGGAGTGTTTGTTAGAGAAGAACAGTGTTTGATAATAAGCCGCACCAATAGCACCCAGCAGACACGATACAATCGGGTCGCTCCCTTCTCCTCCCCGCTCGGGACGGGCAAGGCCGGGCAACCACAGGGGGTTGCCCCTACGAGTTTCATTCCCTCTCCCCTGAGGGGAGAGGGCGAGGGTGAGGGGGCCGGGCCTGTTGTCCGTAGGGACCGCCACACAATGGGCAGCACACGTCCCGGGACGGGTGATGCCCATTGCATTACTCGGCGGCCCCTCGCGCCCCTGCGCCGTGCCGGTCTGTGACAGGGTTCCAGGAGGTAGGGGCGACCGGCCGGTCGCCCCTACCAGCCCGCAAGCGGCCAGGATGGCCGCCCTCCCAGGAGGGACTTATACACCTGAATACCCAGGTTAGGTTCTCTCTCTCCAACTCGGTATATCTGAAAGGCTTTGGACAGCCTTCGCACTTGTTTTAGCGGTATTTATCTCTATATACTGGTAAAAATACTATCATATGAATAGGATATTTGTTAATATAGCCAGGTAATTATGAGGGTATATTTAACTTTAGTCATGAACATATCAGTACATCTGTAGAGAGTGAGGAAATACTGCCAAGCCCCAAGCCCCTGCTCCCTGCTTTACCTTGCCCTCCCATGCCCTCGTAACAGCATGAGCGACCAGGACCGTTTGAACGGATTCTGGCGTCGTTGTGACGCCATGCTTGACGATGCCGAGTGGCCGGCCACCTCGGCCCTGATTGATGAAGCCTGCGGCACGGTGGGCAACGCCTTGGTGGTCGCCGAAGGCCCGCCGGACGATACCCAGATCCACTTCGTCGGAATCTACAAGCGGGGGCAGCGCTACGAGAACCTGGAACGGGAGTGGCTCGAAGTGTACCAGCCTCGCAACGAATGCGTGCCGCGTTTCCTGCAACTGCCCGACAGCCACGTGGTCCCCCTCGCCGACCTGTACACTGCTGAGGAGTTGAAAACCTCGCTCGCCTATAATGAGGGGTTGCGCCGACACAACGCTCAGAAGGGCTTGATAACGCGTCTGGACGGGCCGGCTGGCTGCACCATCGCCTGGACCATCGGCGACCTCGTCGGCTCGGGTGGCTGGGCGGCTCCGCAACTCGCGCTGCTCAAGGGGCTCCTGCCCCATATCCGCCAATTTGTCCGCGTCCGGCAGGCGTTGGTCAGCGCCGGGGCGCTGGGCATGTCTGTGCCCGACCTGCTCGACAATACCCGGGTCGGGGTCATCCAACTGGACCGACGGGGGCGGATCGTGGAGGCGAATGACCGTGCCCGGCATATTCTGCGCCACCGCGATGGGCTGTCGGATCAGAGTGGGAAGCTGTGCGTGTACCCCCCGGCTACCCAGACGCAGTTTGCGCAGCTCTTGGCGGGTGCGTTGCCCTCCTCCGGGACTGTCGCGGTCAGTGGGTCCATGACGCTCCCCCGGGCGCCCGAGTTGCTCCCGTTCGTAGTGCACGTCAAACCCGTATCGATTGCTTGGATGGACTTCGGCATCCAGCGCGTGGCCGCGCTGGTGCTGATCGTCGAACCGGAGAAGCAACCATGGATCGATCCGGGCCTGGTGGCCGAGACCCTGGGGCTCTCCCCGGCGGAAAGCCAAATCGCGGTCAGGGTGGCGGAAGGCCGGACCGTGCGCGAGATTGCCACGGCGACGGGGCGCACGGAAGCCACCATCCGTTACCACCTGCATCAGATTTCCCAGAAGCTGGGGGGCGTCCGGCAGGCCGACCTGGGCCGGCTGGTGCTGTCGCTCGCCGAGTGGGGGTCACTACGGCGATGAGCGGCCTCATCTCAAGAAGTCGCTCTTCAGGATGCCACTGGATCGGCACCCTGAAGAGAGGAACAGGACACCGTGTCTCAGAGGTTTCCCGGTCAGCATTTTTCACCATGAGACACGATCACCCCCATTCGGCACCAAGACGCCACCATATGCACGTAAGAATCCATCAGGAGGATATCCGATACGTATGCGACCCACTCTACTTGTACCCAGATGCTGCCTCACCCATTTTCTGCTCTTCCCACTTACGCTGCTCTGCGTCCTGCCTGCGGGTAGTCTCGCCCACGGTCCCCCTGGGGAACGCTCCGCCATGAGCGATCTCCAGATAAGCCAGGAAGATATTGCCACCGAGCGCATCTCGCCCTATAGGCTGCGCCGTATAGGTGGTCTGCTCTTCTCAACCCCGTTTACCAAGCTCGATGGGCACGGGCATGGCCCGGTGAGTCCGCCCGAGCCGGACGTGCTTGAAACGCGCCCCACTCTTCAGGGGAACGGAACTTTTTTGCGCCTCAACGGGCTCGACGCGCAATCCTGCATGGAATGCCATTCCGTCTTGAGTAATGCGACCGTACCCTCCCGGTTCGGCGTGGGCGGTGTCGGGTCGGGGAGCGCGAACGTCATGGCGAAAGTCACCTGGGTGGACCCCACCAGTGGGGGCGAAGAAAACTTCGCGGGTCGGTTTATCAACCCGCCCTTTGTGTTCGGCTCGGGTGGGGTGGAGCTGTTGGGGAAGGAAATGACCCTGGATTTGCAGCAGCTCAGAGCCCAGGCCCGGCAAAGCCCCGGAACGCGCGTCGCCCTGGTCACCAAAGGGGTCTCGTTCGGCAGCATCTCCTGCAAAAAGGACGGCACGTGCGATACCTCGCAGGTCGAAGGGGTGGATGCGGACCTGGTGGTCCGTCCCTTTGGCCGCAAAGGCGAGTTCGCCACCGTCCGCGCGTTCGATGTCGAAGCGATGGAGTTCCACTTCGGTATGGAGCCCGTGGAACTGGTTGGGGAAGGGGTGGACAGGGATGGCGATGGCGTGATCAACGAAGTCAGTATCGGCCAGATATCCGCCCTGCATATTTTCAATACGACCCTCGCGCCGCCGATTATGCACCTCAGCAGCGAGACCCAGGACGGACGGGAACTGTTTGAACACATTGGCTGTGCGGATTGTCATATCCCGTCCCTGACCACCACCAGTCCGATGCTGACCTATAGTTTTCCCGAAGTGCCGACGGACCCGACCGCCAACGTCTTCTATAGTGTCGATCTGAGAGACTATCCCACGTTTTTTGAGGAGGCAGAGCAAGGGGGGATCATGGTCCCGCTGTTCGCCGACCTGAAACGGCATGACATGGGGCCGGAGTTGGCCGAGTCATTCGGAGAAGAACTGGCCGCGCAATTCACCACCGCCCGGCTGTGGGGTGTGGCCGATACCGCTCCCTACCTCCACGACGGACGAGCGCTGACCCTCACCGATGCGATTACGCTCCACGGCGGGGAGGCGCAAGCGGCGCGTGATGCGTTTGTCGATACGCTGGACGCCCAGGAAAAGGAAACTCTCTTAACCTTTCTTCGATCGCTCAGGACGCCCCGCGCAGACGACGCGGCCCCCGATCTTCAGCCGGTGAATAACGGAAGAGACTGGGAACACTAGAGCAAGGAACGCTGCGGTGTCGCGGGTCTCTCTCCCCCTTGAGGAGTGATGCGTATTGCATTACTCGGCGGCCCCCCGCTCCCCTGTGCCGTGCCGGTCTGTGACAGGCTCCCAGGAGTGCGGGCTTCCAGCCCGCAAGCGGCCAAGATGGCCGCGCTCCCAGGCAGCGGGCGGGCGAGCGGCTCGAGGCGGGGGCTGCCGGACCGGCCCCTGGGAGGCTCACGCCACAATAGGCAGCACACGTTCCAAGGAGGAGAGCTTTTTTTATCCCCTCCTTGGAGGGGTGCCGCGCTAGCGGCGGGGTGGGTATTCCCCGGCCCGGTCGCCCTCTGCGTCTGGCGAGTACTGGTTCCTGGGAATATGTATCACACGTCCTTGAGGAGTGCGGGCTGACGGCCCGCATGTCGTCCAGGATGGCCGCCCTCCCAGGCCGCTTGGGGCAGGCCCTTGTCCTTCCCGACGAGCGCGGACCGGCATGGCTCCAACTTATCGTGAAACGCTCCAGCACCTCATAATCGGTCGCCGATAACCTCGGCATAGCGTATGCCAGAAAGATGCAGGACGGCGGTTTTCTCCTGGGATTTATAGACCACATGACCCAAAGCCGCACAGCCCCGGTATAGACGGTTCAGCCTGTACTCCAAATCTGGAAGATTTGTCCAGCAGGACTTCCTCGCGAGCCGGAGGGGGGGACGGGTTTCAGCCGGCCAGCGACCGGGCCAGGGCGCTGACCAGAGCGGCAATGGCTGCGGTATAGGCCGTCATGATCGTCACCATCCACTTGATCAGGCTGGTCTTGGTGGCGGCCAGTTCGGTCTTGAGGTTGGCTTCGACCTGGGCAATGCGCTCGTTGGTGGCGGCCAGTTCGGTCTTGAGGTTGGCTTCGACCTGGGCAATGCGCTCATTGGTGGTGGCCAGTTCGGTCTTGAGGTTGGCTTCGACCTGCGTAATGCGCTCGTTGATGGCGGCCAACTCAATGCGCAGGTTGGCTTCGACCTGGGCCAACTCGACCTGGGTGGCCAGGTCGCCTCTGAGCATCTCGACCTGCTTCTCGGCCAGCCGTTCCGCGATAGGCTCAGCCATACCCACCGCCACCATGTCGCGCACGAACCGATGGGTGTCAAATACCAGCCGCTCGCTCATACGCTCCAGCATAAACGCTGGCCCGCCGGCGGACAAGAGCGCGCGGGACAGGCTATTGCGCCAGCAGCACTTCCTCGCGGTCGGTGCCGCGAAAAACCTGGACCCGGACCGGGTCGGGGGTCGGGGGTTCGGTTGCCGGTGGTGGCAGCAGCCGCTTGAGACCGACCGGCGTCCGCCAACCGGTTTCGTCGGCCTGGCCGAGCGGGCGCAGGGCGAGCGCCAGGCTGCCCCGGGTGCTGGCCAGTACGAGTTGGTCGGCCTCGGGCGGACGCACTTCAAGGGTGACGGTATTGCCGCCGGCCTGGGGGGTGGGGCTGTCCTCCTGCTCCGTGTAGTTGACGCTCTCGATACGCTGGCCGACGGCGACCACGCGGATATCCTCAAGCACGGTTCTGCTGAAGGAGTTGAGCTGGCTCGGGTCATCGGAGGCGACCTGCATGGTGAAAATGACATCAACCCGGTCTCCCGGCGCAATCATCCCGGCGTGGCTCGTTTCCTGATTGACCGTGATGGTAATCGCCCGGCGGTCGGGCAGCAGGACGGCGGCCAGGAAGCCGTCCTGACCAGGCCGGATGAGCCCCGCATCCGTCAGCGGCATCCCGGCCAGAAACGGTATGCGGGTCACGGCACCGATGACGGCGGGCGGCTCCTGTTCCTGGCCGGTGTCGGTCGGTTCCTGGCGGATATGGCTGGACAGCACATTCCGGGCCTCCAGCGGCACATAGGTGAGGTCGTTTGCCGTGAGCAGGGTCCCGGCCGGCATGTTGCGGGCCGCGGCCAGCACCTCTACCGGAGGGATGACCGGTTCGGGCGGCGGTGCCACGACCGGCTCCGGCTCAGGTGAGACAGCGACCTCTTCGTCCGGGCCGAAATACAGCCACATGCTGACCGAGAGGGCAATGGCTGCGGGGATAATCCCCAGCAGCACAACGAGGAGCAGCGTTCGATATCTTCGCATACGCGTTTACTCCGTTATACCGAAAAGGCCCGCAGTGCCAAGAGCACGATGGCCGGTGGGGCAATCGCGACCGCAAAGGGCAGGTTTGCGCGCAGTTGGCGGGTCGTATCGAACGGCAGCAGGGCAAACAGGGCGAGGCAGAGACTGACCAGCCCCAGACCGATCAGAAAAAGCGTCAGATCGTGTGGGCCGACCCACAAGCCGGCGACGGCCATGAGCTTGCCGTCGCCCCCGCCGAGCCCACCGAAGGCGAATAGGGCAAATCCCACCAGCAGAAGAACCGCACCGATGGCGACATGGGTCCACACTGGCGCCAGATGATCGATGGTCAGCGTGTAGAAGACGAACAGGGTCAGCAGGGCGAGCGGAATACTATCCGGAATCCAGCGGCCGGTCAGGTCGGAAACAACGGCTGCGACGAAGAGCGCACAGCAGACCAGCAGCAACGCAGGCTCAAGCACGGCTGTGTTCTTCCTCATGCCCTATGACTGGATGATACCGTAACCGACCTGCACATCGGTATAAGCGACCGGCACTCGGACCCGGAGGCCGGCCAGGAGACGAATCAGCAGTTTGGTCGTTTCCTCCTGGGCCGTGGCAACGTCATCCGCATGGGCGATGTACACCCCCGCCTCGAAAAACGTCCCCCAGAGCACATGTGACAACGGGGTAATCGGCATCTTTTCAATAACGCCCTCGTTCATGAGTCGCCCGAGAGCCTTTTGTAAGAGGGTCAGTCCCGGCCCGCTTTTTTGGACGGCAGGCCAGTCCAGGACTGCCGGGCCATCCGTATGGACAATGCGCTGCATACTCGGAGTCAAGGCGCTTTCGATAAAGGCGTGGCAGCCGACGGTCGCCTGCTGCCACACATCAGCCCCAGCGTCTTCAGCCGCCTTCATTTTTCCTCTAATGAATTGTGCTGAATCGGCCCGCACCTCCTCGAAAACCGCGGCAAAGATGGCGGCTTTGTCCTGATAATGATAATACAGTGCGCCTCTCGTCACCTTGGAACAGCGGACAATTTCTTCGGTCGAGGTGCCGGCATATCCTTTCTTGGTAAACAACTCTCGGGCAGTATTCAGCAAGATTCTCTGCGTTTTTTTAAACTGTTCGGCCTTTGGTATTTTTGCCACGACAAACCCTTCACATAGCCTCTACTAGCGGGGCCGGAGAATATCATACAGTTTGCATGTATATCAAGTAGAGTGCTGTCTTGGTACTGGCTGAATTCAGCCACTATAAGCTTTTGAGCGATTGGAAAATCAACTACTTAGCCTGGCAAAATCAGCCACTACGGCTCAAAAACAGCCAGTACCGCTGTCTTAATTAAGACAGCACTCTCTCCACGTCTTGTCTTTTTGCCGCCGTTGTGTTCCTCTTAAAGTCCCACAAAGAAAGAGTAGCCCTGTACAGATAAGGAATGAAGGGATGAGTAGAACATTATGCGCGGTTGTAGTCGGTCTGATCCTTGCCTGGCCACTCACTGCACTGGGGTCAGGAAGTTATGCACACAAGCTGTCGAGAGCGTCGAGCGCAATGAATGCGGCCAAATACCATCGTGGAAAGCAGATTTTCACGGGCCAAGCCAGATTCGACAATGGGTCATCCACTCCCGCTCCTGAGCAAGAAGGACGCCTCGCTGAACTCCAGGCCCTGCTTCCCCAGGAAGCTCAGGGCTCAGTCAATTTGCCCCAACTGGCTGGCAAGCTGAGCGCAGACCATCTCGAAGCCTTGGAATATTACCTCAGTGTTCGATACCGAATAGAGAGTAAACCATGACAAGAGCCATAGGCTCCAGATGGGTGCAATTTCTGCTGGTCGGAGTCGTGCTCTTGGCGAGCGCACCGGCCTACGGTCAAAGTGCCTATGTCCCACTTGAAGGGCGTTTTACTCTCAGCGGGTCGTATGTCTTTGAAACTTTTGACGAATTTTGGAGGGGCAGGAAGAAAACCCGCCTCCCCGATGACATCCATCAACACACCGTTTCCGTTAGTCTCGAATATGGTCTGCTTGATGATGTTGCCTTAGACCTGACGCTGGGCTACACCCGCAGTTCTTTTGGATCGACCGATGATATTGACGGTTTGAACGATACTACCCTGGGAGTGCGCTGGAGGATATTCGACGAATTCAGGTCTGACTTGTCCTATCTCCCCACCCTCACTTTGCGCCTCGGGGGTATTATCGAAGGCAGCTACGATACCATTACGACGGGACCTCCGCACTCGCCCGGCGATGGTGCTTCCGGCGTTGAAACCTCGCTGCTGTTCGGGAAAGTCTTTGGGTCCACCGATATTGGCGCTTCGGGCGATGTTGGTTACCGTTACCGAGACAGCAACGTGCCTGACGATTTTTTCGTCTCGGTCGGACTGGATAAAATTTTCTTTGAATACATCTTGGCGGGCTTCCACTACCGCCACACGCAAGGCTTATCCGGTATCGATATTGGCTCCCCCGGCTTCGACCCGAGTCGGTTTCCGGAACTCAAAGAAATTTCTGACAACATCCAAGCGGAGGTGGGATATGTTGGTGCAAGGGGGCAATACTTTGGCATCATTGCCGCGTGGACTATTGCCGGCAGAAACACCGGCAAGAAAATGATACTTGGTCCTGTGGTGTCCTTTCCTTTCTGACGGGAAATGACGCCTGAGCCATCCGTCTCCACACCCCCGCCCCATATGACCCCCGCCGACTTCCCGTACATTACTTGGACCGCAGTCCGGAGACGACCCGCTCCAGAGTGATGGCCATTAAATACGATATTTCAAGATACTTCACGCTTATACACGCTCACGGCCCGCTTCCGTTCGGGGGCATAGGCGTGCCATTTTGTCGCAGGGACCGCGTCCGGCGTGACCTGACGAAACTCAAACCGCTCAAAAAGCCTTCGTGCGCCCGCCTGGTTGGTACAGGCGAAGAGGTAGGTCAGGCCGCGTTCCCGCCCTTCTGTGATCGCTTTCCCAACCAGGCGGCTGCCAATTCCTTCGCCGTGGAATCGCCTGAGGGTGTAGAGACCAGCTATTTCTCCCGCATTATCATCGGTATACGGCAAGAGGGCGCACAACCCGACGAGGTCGCGCTCTTTCCCAAGCCGCGCACCATAGCCGTGCAGCAACAACTGACTGATCTCGGAAGGAGTCCGTTTTTTGAGCGCGCCTTCCTGTTCGCCTCGCTGTATGAGCCGTTCGGCTTCGGGAAAATCATCCAGGGCCAGGCGTTCCGCCTGACAGTAGTCCGTCAGCGTAAAAAACGTCCCACACCCTTCGTAGGTAAAGAGTTCTTTTGCCAGGCTCACCGGCGAGCACACAGAGACCGAAGCAACGCCGCCTTCCAAGGCCAGCCGCGCGGTTTCCAGTTGCCGGTGCCGCTCGTGCGGTATCTCCCCGCGCGCGCCATGAGCCTGCAATTCTTCCAGGTGCGAACCGTTCAGAAAGGATAGCGGCGCGCCGCTGGCCGTCAATCCACCCCGCGGGTCCAGCATCACGAGCTTATAAACGGTGAGGCGATTTGCGAGTTGCCGTGCGTTCTGAAGAGCCGGCAGGCGGGCCTGGACCGGCCAGAGCCCTATGAAAACGGGAACCGTCCGCAGGGTTTCCAGAATGATGAGACAGCGCTGCTCTTCACCGCTCTCGGGCAACAGGAGTACGGGGGCAGGGATGCCGTTCAGCGTGTGAGACAACTGTCTATGCAGTTCCTCAACCGCCTGATACTCTGGTGTGGAGGCGTCTGTTTCCACGATCAGGATCACTCGGGTTTCATTCAACACCAGCGTGCGCAGGACCGCCTGGAGCGCGTCTCGGTCCCTGGGCGTGGTGATATCCTTTGCCCGCAGAGCGAACAGGAGACTCTTTTCCCGAAATTCTTTGAGGTAGAAATCCCTCTCCGCGGTTGAAGAATCAGGCGGCGTGGTTTTCATCGCGGTTACTTTTCGTTTCGCACTAGAGCGTTTCACAATGAAGTTGTAGCCGTACTAATACCCTCTCGTCATGCCGGACTTGATCCGGCATCCAGAAGCAGGGGGGGGTGGGAGCCTGGATTCCTGCTTTCGCAGGAATGACGGAGAGCGTCACAGCATCGTTATTTGCTCTAAGCCTTTCATCCCAACAATCGTTTTCGGAGAGTGTCCTTCTTCGGACTCTCCCATGCAACGCGGATTTCCCGCTGTCGATCAACCACAAAGAGGAGCAGGTCCTGTACCGGAAACGGGGTTAATTGCTCAAGGGCCAGAGCGCTGGGCCCAAGCCGTGTATAGACAACGCTCTGCTCTTTTCCTGAGAGAGCTATCTCTCCCAGAGAAAAATCAGCAATAACCCATTTCCCGTCTTCGAGAAACGCCAGCGGAATACGCCCGGTGAGGAGCGTATTGCCGACGTGCAGAACAAATTCCTCGTCTACAATGCATTGGGGAGCCGTGTGAATACGTGGCCAGAGTGCGGCCCTGGCAATATACTGCCGCACGTCGTCGGGGAAAGTGTCGTCCGAGGTAGGGCCGCTATTGTCCCGCACGGCCGATGTCGCCTGGAGAGACGTTTCCACTGATTGGTCTTGCCTCAGGTGTACGGCCGTCTGTGTAATGAGACGATCCAACTGAGTCTGTTGCTGCGATACATTTCCCCGCTGAAGTATCTGCTGGGCTTGTCGCTTTTGCCGCCCCTTGGCAATGAGTCGCCGTCTGTCCGTTACCCAGTCTATATCGGAAGGCTGCGCGTCAGCAGCAGCCGGCTTTTCCTGGGAGGCAGTCAGGTCAGGCCCGGACGAAACCTGAGGCTGGTCCGTCTGGCCGGCATCGCTCTGAGGGACAGCCTGCCGCGCTGTGACTGAGAGGTCGCGCAGGACCGTATGCAGCACGGGGTCTTTTTTTTTCGTCTCTGACGGCGGAGGCACGGGAAACACGACGTATTCCCGGGCGCGCGTGGCTGCCACATACCAGAGCCGTCTCTCCTCGGCCGCTTCCTGCTGGCGTTCTCGGGCCTCAGCCTCCTGCCAGCCCAGGGTGCAACACTGGAGGGAGCGCGGACCAAGGTGGAGTTCAAGGCGACTGTCTGTACGTCTCACCAGGCCGGGGCGGGTCAACCGGTTGGGCGACGCTCCAGACTCCGCCACCACGACAAGTGGGAATTCCAGTCCTTTGGCTTTATGAATTGTCAGGATGTGGAGCGCGTCTTGTGGTGCATCAAGAGCGCTCGCTTGCTCGATCTGCTCTTCATCGGATTCATTCAGAGCAGAGGCGAGCAGACGATCGAAAAAGTCCGGGGAGAAGTCCTGCGCGACTCCGTATTGGCCGGACATGTCGCGTAGGGTCTCAACACATTGGAGCATCTTATGGAGTCGCTGTTGTCCGTGGGGGCGGCAGGCAAACAGCGGGAGCAAGGGGGTGTGGGTATAAATCTCGGTGAGCAGAGCAGAGAGCCCGGCCCCGACACTGTGGGCACTCTGTACAGTACGGGACAGTCTCTGGTGTAGGGTACGCAGCACCGCAAAAGCGGCATGCAGCCGGTCGGCACAGGGAAGCTGTTCCGGGACTCTGCCACCGAGATAGTCGAATGTCCCGCCGGCACAGCGAAATTGCGCCAGCTCTTCGTCTGAAAAGCCAAAGAGTGATGAGCGCAAGGTTGCCACTAGAGCCGTAGCGTCTGCCGGATGAAGCAACGTCCGTACACACGCCTGTATATCGACCCGTTCCTGACTTGCCGCAACCCGCCGCCCGCCTGAAAGAGGAAATGTGCCCCGCATTGATAGCTGTCTGGAGGACACGTTTCCTCTTTTACTTTGGTACGGGATGTTGGCATCTTGTAGAGCCCGCTCATACAGCTCTACGCCCCGATTCGTCCGACACAGGATAGCGATATCGCCATACCTCAGAGGTTGGCCGGTGTGTGTTGCCAGCGTCTGCTGCTCAACGTTGTGACGAATAAATTGTGCTGTGCAGCGCGCTTCGAGCGCATTCTGGCTCCCCTGTTCGAATGGTGCTGTGGGAGGCAGATTCAAGAGCAAAAATGTCGGTCCCTCTTCGTCCTCATTCCCGTTCACCGCACGCAAGGGCAGATACCCAGGCTGGTCCGGGTCGTCCTCATTGTCCAGAATCTGTGAAAAGAGGGAGTTCATCTGTGTCACCAGGGCAGCCCGCATCCGAAAATTCGTTGAGAGGCTGAGGACGCTCCCCTGTCGTTCAACCGCTGCGCGAAGCAGCTGATAGATTGCAAGGTCGGCTCGCCGAAAGCGATAAATGGATTGTTGAGGATCACCGACCAGAAAGAGTTTCCCGGCGCGGAGGGCAACCTGTGTCCAGTGCTCCGCCTGGGGTTGATCTTCGGCCAGGAAGAAAAGAATTTCGGCTTGTAGGGGATCGGTGTCCTGGACTTCGTCAACCAGCAGGAAGTCGAATTTGCGTTGAAAATAGCGCCGCAATTCACGGTTCTGCTTGAGTCCGTCGCGCATCAGCACCAGCAGGTCCAGAAAATCGAGGCTGCCCTGGTGCTGTTTCCTGGTCTGATAGGTGCGCAGATAGCCGCCCAGCCAACCGGCCAGGCCAACCGCCAGATTATGCATCCAGGCGGCTCGGGTCTTGAGATGAAGGGCCTTGAACTGCGCGAGCAGCGTCCGTACTTCGTCGAGCGCAACGACCGATTGCCAGTTCGTCCGTCTCCCTTTTCGAGGCTGTCCTGTCGGGCGGTGTAACAGAAAGTGCTCCCAGGCCTCCGCATTGTCCTGATAGGAGGCTGTTGGAACGATGGCGGTCAGGGTCGCGATTTGCTCGAACGCCGGGTCTGTTGGGTCGTGACAACAGTCCTGTAGAGTCGTTAGCCGGGCGACGGCCCGGTGGATCTCGGCACAGTATGCCGGGATATCCACATCGACTGCCGCGGGCAGCCAGTCCAGGCAGTCGCGCTGTTCAACGAAAAAATCGCACAGCGCCTTGAGATGGGTCACTGAGAGACCAGCACGAAACGCCTGGCGTATCAGGTTCGCGCTGTCGCTCCCAGATTGCAGTTCTTGGCTGAGCCAGGTCTGCCAGACCTGGTCGTGCAGCAGGCCAGCCCCGGCCTGGTTTAAGACCGTAAAAGCCGGGTCCAGCCCGACCTCCAGCACTCGTTCGCGTAACAAGGTCGCGCATAACGCGTGGATGGTCATCACCATCGCCCGGTCAAGCTCAGACAGCACCGCCTGTAAGGCCGCGCGCTCTGCTTCAGGCAGGGCGGTTTGGAGGGCGGACTCAACCGCCGCGCGGAGTCGCGTCCGCAGTTCAGCCGCGGCTTTATCCGTAAAGGTGATAACCGCGACCCGGCTCAACGGACTCCGGCCGGTTCGCAGCAGGGCCAGCAAACGATTCAGTAAGAGTTGCGTCTTACCTGTTCCCGCTCCGGCTTCCAGTAAAAACGTCGTCTGAAAATCCGAGACGAGACGCTGCTGAGCGCCGTTGTCCGAAAGGGGAGCCTGGGTCATGTCTGTGACCGTACCCAGCGCCATGCCGTTGTGTGGGGATCGTGCAGTTTCTGTGTCGCCCACTCAGCGCCGTGCGTAGAGCAGATTTCAGGAAACGCACAGGATTGGCAGGCATCCGGAGCAGGAAAGAACAGTCCGGCAGTGATGCCCTCGGCCAGGCGGGTGATGATAGTCCGTAAGGTTCCGAGCCGTGCCGCTTGGGCCTCCGTCGTCAGGGACTTTTTGTCGGGCTGAGCAGTTCCGTCCACGCTCGTATACTCCGCCCCGACCCAGTCCAGGTCCGGGCGGAGATGCTGGGCGGCATAGAGATAGAGGGCCAGTTGGAGCGTGGTTCCACCCGCAAAGCCCTGGGCTGGTGTCCGGCCCGTCTTGTAGTCAAGAATGCGTGCCTGCCTGGGTTGTACAAGGTCAATGTGTTCCGTCGAAATATCAATCCGGTCAATCCGGCCTCGAAGCTGAACCTCTTCCCCCGTATCGAGGCGAAAGGGAACGGGAATATTGGGGGTTAGGAACTGGGGGTTAGGAGTTCGCTCCGATTCCCTACCCTCCGGCCCTGTCCCCTTCGTTCCTATGCCGAAAAACACCTCAAATGCCGCTGGACAAAAACCGTGTGCCGTTTGGTGCTCGCGCTGGAGAAAGGCGTGTAAACGCCGCAGCAGGTGTTCACGCTCACACTCCCAGAGCAGGGGCAGTCCGACTGGCCGTGTCTGCGCAAATAGCGCACAATGCTCTTCTGCTATCTGGGTGAGCAGTCGCCGCTCGTCATCACGCCGTTGCGCGGACAGGGGCAATTGGTCCATCTGTTGGAGGCGAGAGAAAAACTCGTACAGGATGGCGTGCACCAATACTCCACGGTCGCGCGGCAGGAGGGTGAGAATCTGTTCCGGCTCTTCCCACGGCTTGAGTGCAAGCACGGTCTCCAGAAAATACCGAAACGGACAGCGGGCATAGGTTTCCAGGCTGCTCGCGGACAAGCTCAACCCCTGTGGGAAGAGGTGCTGACGGAGCGTGTTTGTGACGTTCTCCGCTTGCATACAGCCATCAAAGGCCGTGAGGTGTGGACGCTCCCAACGCTGCCTCATCGCCCGTGCGGCAGGAACAAAGAACGGCATCGTCTGTAGACCGGGCTGGACCGCCTGCACGGCGGTGCCGTGGTTGAGGTGAGGCGCATGAGTAAACGCATAGGCCAGGTGGAACTCCAGCGCGTCCACCGCGTGTTGGGTGCGCTGTGCGTATCCTCCAGCCGCTGATACCCACTGACTCCAGTGTTGCAGGTCTGCCAGCGTTGCCTGACGGTTACACAGCACATTGACCGTCTGTAAGAGGAGCGTAGCGGGAGGGCGAACTGCGCCCTGAACAGTGCGTGGATAGGTCAGACATAACATCTCCTGCGCACCCTGGGTCGCCAGCATGAAAAGGAACTGTTGGCGCTCGACCGCTTGGCGGCGGGCCGGTACGTCCAGGGTCAGCACTTCGGCCAGATGCTGGCGCTCGGCGTCGGACAAAATAGGGTCCCGAGAGGGGAGGTGACTCCCGGATTCCTGCGCAAGGCCCGGCATGATGAGCGCTCGAAATCGGAGACCGGCCATCTGGGCCATATCGCCAAGAAAGACGCCGGCCGTATACGTTTTTCGGAGTCGAACCTTTCCCCAGGAAAGACAGGTCAGAACAGCCTCAACCCATTCCTCAGGGCGAGTTGTTTCAGCCAGGAATGGAGAGAGACTCCGGAGAGTCTCCGCAATATTCAGATCCTGCTCGTCTGTGCCCTCTTGATTCGGCTCCTCGTCACTCCACGAGACTTCGCCGGACACATAATCTCCATACATTCGCAGGAAGTGGGCCAGCCAGCCTTCCCAGGTCTGTTGGTCCTGACCCGTTTTTACATCTGCCAGAAAACGGGTCATAAACCTGACAAGCAAACGGAGGGCGGGCGCGAGCCGTGCGGGGCGTCCCTCTGGCATGTTTTGGTAGCGTGCTTCCAGGGCGGCGAGTCGAACGCGCCATTCCTGGCCTCCGCGCCCTATCCCGGCCTCCAGACAGAGGGCTTCCCACCGGGCGATATGCGCCCGAGAGACAGCTTCTCCGATCAGGTCTTGAAATGGAGGGCGGGCCAGCCTGAGAAAGGCGAACAGACGCTGCCGTGAACAGTCTTCTGACAAGAGGTGACATAGCGCCTGCATGGCTTTTCCCCGTGGTGTGGCCAGCAGGGGCGACTCCCCAACAAAGGTACACGGAATCCCGAGGCGGGAGAGCGTCTCCAGCAGCAACGGACCATATGTTTTCGACTCGGTGAGGAGCACGCCAATCTCGTCAAAGGTATAGTCCTGCTCCCGAACCAGCGAAAAGATCAGGCGTGCGATTTCACGCGCCTCCTGGGTTTGATCTGGGGCGGAAATGATGTGAAGAGAGGCATCCGGGAGTGTTGAGACCGGCCGCTGGGACGGTTCCCCGGCGCGTTCAAAAAGCCGGGTCTGGACCCGCGAGAGGGAACAGGCTGGGGCCTGCGGGCGGGCTAATGGAGATGACTGAAAGCCGAGCCCGTTGAGCCAGCTCAATGTCGGGGTCACGGCTTCGTAGGCTGGACCGGATCGCCAGGGAAGAAAGACCAGAGTATCTTTCTTCATGAAAAGCGGTTCCAGAAAACGCCGCTGTTGAGCGGTATACTCAAGACCGCCATATACAAGGAGCGGCTCGTCACTCGAAGAGGAAACGTGTCCGGTTTTTCTGTCTGATTGGAGGATACGTTTCCTCTTTACCCCTGTTTTGGCCTGGATGGTGAACAGGCTGGCGTCATCAACGAGCTGCCGTTCGTCCAAGTACGCTTCATATCGCGTGTAGAGGTCCAGCAAACGCTGTATTTTCTCTCGATATAATACGTCCCGTGGCGGAATCCGGGTATACAACGCGCGCAGATGGTGGGGCCGGACACCTGCCTGCTTCAGGTCTGACAGCGTCTCGCTCAGGAACTGGGGAAACCGAGGCTGCCGGGCGAGCTCCTGAAATAAAGAGGAACCGTGTCCAGCATCTGCATGGTGTTGGAGGACACGGTTATTCTTTCCGGCCTGGGTCTGTTCCAGCAAGAGATATTTTACGAGAAGTGGCGCCAGCGCGGCTGAGACTCGACGTTTCCCTTCCCGTCTCAGTCGCGCTTCGGTCAGGCGTGCGGCATAGTCGATCAGCGTCGTAAACCGCAGGCCGATATGTCCGTTACCAGCCCTGGCAATTGCGGTGCTGAGCTGTGACCCGATGCTATCACTGGGAACAATAATCGTGAGGGGAGTCAGTGGGTCGGCCGCTTTCAGGGTGTAGATAGCGGCAATGAGCGCCTCTTGCAGGACGGCAAGCGAGTCGGAAAGAAATACTCGCTTTTGAGACATAGTTACTTGCTTATGGGGCGGGTCGGGTTTTTGCAAGCGTTGTCTGGAGGGGTGGTCCTTCCCCAGAAGCCGGGGCACTGTCTGAGAGGCAGGCAATAGGAGCACGGCGGAGCAACGCCTCTCCACCTCTCTCTGAGAAAAGAGGCTCCTCTGCGCGCTCCTGCTCGTATCGCTGGAAGAGCCCTAGCGCTTGAACAGCACAATTTCGAGCGTTTTATCGCTATAGCGATGCTTGAAACTCGATATCGTTCCCCTCACACCAATGCGTTTGTTAAAGTCAGGGGGAAATGCGGACGACACCGCGGCGAGTTTCCGGATATCAGGGTCATCGACACTCCCGCGGACAAAGAAATTGCCATCCTTCAGAGAGAGCGTATACTCGTAGTCAGGCATTTCATCGCCAATTCCCATTTCCCGCTTGGCAGCGGAAACCGGGATACGACGCGGGAATTCCATGCGCAGGATATAGGCGTTGCCCTGTTCTTCGACCGTATACCGCTCGCCGTAGCGACGCGAACGCTCAGTCTTTTCATCAAACTCCGGCGTGTAATAACCCTCAATCGGCTGGTCGCCCTTATCCGGCGTCCGTCCGCCGGAAACACCGAGAAAAGGGGCCATCGCCGGAGCAAGAGGGAGGCCATAGAAGGTTCCACGTAGCGGAGTTTCTTCGGTTGGAACACCCTGAAAGAAAGATTCGCGCAGGCGGATTAGGGTCTCGACCGAGGCAATCAGAACACCAAGAAAGATAAATTTATTCGCCGCTTGACTGAAGAGCTCTCCCCCTAAAACAGCACTATAAACGGCCAGGAGAATAATTGGGTACAGGACCATATTGAAAAGGATATTCAGGCTGGTCGCCGTCCCGACATGAAAATAGCGCGTATCCCCAATAGCTTGCTCCAGAGCGCGCTTGGTTGAGAGCGGTAGCGCACCAAGGATGGGCTGAGCCGAGGCCAGGAGCGTTCCCAGAATTGAATGGTTTTGTGTCGGCTGGACGCGGGTCAGGGCCTGGGCGTACGTACCGGCCAGTTCGCCTTCAAAGACTTTTTCCTCAACAACCTTTTTGGGTGCCACCGGCTTGGGTGTCGGTGCCGTCACTGCTGGCGCTACGGCAACGGGGGCCACCGGAGCAGGAGCTGCGGCTGGTGCCGGTGCGGCCACCGGTGCCGCCGCGCCATTCGCCGCCGGGGCCTCGGTCTCAGCCTCAGCTGGGGCCGCTTCTCCTCCCTCCCCCTTGAAGCGAGACGGGAAGTCCTCCCCAAAGCTCTGCTCGGGATGTAACTCCTTGGCCCGCGCCAGTAACACTTCTTCGGTCTCCACGATGTCCGGGTTGGGCAGACAACAGTCCACCGGACACACCGCCGCACACGCTTCTTCGTCGAAAAAGCCGACGCACTCCGTACATTTATCCGGCACGATATAGAAAATATCCTCATCGATGGCCGGATTGGTGACACCGTTTAAGTCCCACTCCACCCCGCCTTGATAGATGGCGGTATTGGGACACTCAGGCTCACACGCCCCACAGTTAATGCAGTCCTCGGTGATCATCGTCGCCATACTGAACAGTTCTCCTTCTGCAAGCAGATCGGTAGCTGCAGTGCATCAGCTCTTCATCTAACGGGTTTGCCCCGCGCGGTCAACGCGACCCGGGGCACTCCTTGATGACATATTGACAGATATGGATTGCAGACCTAGTGTCTTTTCTCGTAACCGTGGGAACCTGCGACGGAATAGCGGCGCATCTGAACACTGCTATCGGGGCGGCCTTCGGGGTCGCTCTTCTTTTTTGAGGACTCGTGTGGCGAATGCCTTAAAGAGTAAACTTGTCCTCCAACCAGACAAAAAAGCCGGACACGTTTACCCTTTCTCCCGGAACGCCGAACTCGAAGCCAAGCTGACAACTCTGCCAACCAGTCCCGGCGTCTATAAGTTCACGGATCACACCGGCACCGTGATCTACGTCGGGAAAGCGAACAATCTGCGTGCCAGGGTCAGACAATACGCCCGCGGCGGGGACGGCCGCGCGCAAATCCGCTTTCTCCTCGCCCAACTGACCGATGTCGAGGTCATTGTGACCCAAACCGAAAAAGAGGCACTGCTGCTCGAAGACACCCTGATTAAGCAATTCCGGCCTCGGTATAATATTCGGCTCAAGGACAATACCTCCTATTGGCACGTAAAGATCACCCAGCACGACCAGTGGCCACGCCTCCTCCTGACCCGCCAGATTGCGAAGGACGGCAGTAAATATCTGGGACCGTTCCACTCCAGCACGGCAGTCCAGGAGACCCTGGAAGTCATTCGCAGAGTCTTTCCCCTGCGGACCTGTACCGACACCGTCTTTCGTAACCGCACCAGGCCGTGCCTGGAATATCAGATCAAGCGCTGCCTCGGTCCCTGTACCCTGCCGGTCGATCCCGAAGACTATCAGCACCAACTGAAAAATGCCCTGCTGCTGCTTGAGGGTAAAAGCAGGCAACTGATAGACTGCCTCACCCGGCAGATGAACGAGGCCGCTGACGCTCTCCGTTTTGAAGAAGCCGCCCGGCTGCGGGATCAAATCCAGGCCATGACAAAAACCGCGGAGAAGCAGCAGGTCGCCACCCCCCTGGGGAACGACCAGGACGTGTTCGGCCTCTATCGCGAAGGCGGGCTGATCGAAGGACAGGTTCTGTTTGTACGCGGCGGGAAACTGGTTGGCAATCTGGCCTATAGTTTTACTGACAATGAGTTCCCCGACGTGGAGGTCGTGGCTGAATTCCTGAGCCAATTCTACCAGGGCGGCCGATTTATCCCCAACGAGATTCTTGTCCCCGTCGGGCTCGACGATGCCGACATCCGGGCGGAACTCCTCTCGGAACGGAAGGGGAAAAAGATCAGCCTGCTCTGTCCGCAGCGAGGAGCCAAACTGCGGCTGGTGGAAATGGCCCGGGAAAATGCGCGTCACAGCTTTGTCGAAAAGCGGCGGGGAGAAGAACATAAAGAGAAAACACTGGAGAGCCTCCGCCGTGCGCTGCATCTGCAAAACGCGCCAAAGCGGATTGAGTGTTTCGATATCTCGAATACCCAGGGCAGTCTCTCCGTCGGTTCCATGGTTGTCTTTGATGAGTGCGAGCCGGATAGGAACCGCTACCGCCGTTTTCGTATCAAAACCGTCGAAGGGGCGGATGATTTTGGCATGATGTATGAAGTCCTCACCCGCCGCTATCAGCGCGCCCTGGCGGAACACGACCTGCCGGACCTCCTCATGGTGGACGGTGGTAAAGGCCAACTCGGCGTTGCCGTCACGGTGCTGCAAGAGTTGGGAATTACCGAGGTCGATGTCATTGGCCTGGCCAAGATGCGGACCGAGCGGGACCCGTTTGCCGACGAAGTCACCCATTCCTCCGAGCGCGTCTTTCTGCCCGGCCGCAAGAATCCGGTCGTGCTCAAGCCCAACGCTACGGCGCTCTTCCTCCTGCAACGTATCAGGGATGAGGCCCACCGCTTTGCCATTACTTATCACCGGAACCTGCGTGCCAAAGAGCGGCTCAGTTCACCGCTTGAGGCGATTGCCGGCGTTGGCCCGGCCAAACGCAAAGCGCTCTTACGGCATTTTGGCAGTCTTAAACGCGTGCGCGCCGCCGCACCCGAAGCACTGGGCCAGGTCGCGGGGATCACCTCGGCCCTCGCAGAAAAAATACACCAGCACTTACGGGCACATCCCGCTCCACGCTAACAGAGCCGACCTAGCGCTTGCACATCATGTCTCATCAGCCGTCCCGGCAAGCGTCTCTCTCGGCTCTTCGCCCGACGAGCCTGCTTGAACGGTCGATCCTCATCCATCTCGCTCTGGTCTACCTCTTGGGCCAGGTCGGGGTCGCCTGGGGCTGGCAGGTGGCTGCTCCCCTCTGGCTGGGCGGACTGCTCATCCTCAGCGTGGTCAGTTGGATTAGAGGCGGATTCCGTCTGGCCGTTTTGGTCAGTCTGCTGAGTGGTGCTTTCCTGGCCGGTAATCTCACCCTCCAGCGAGTCTACACTCCCGATTTCCCTGTGCACCACCTCCGGCAGCTTGCTTTACCGCAAAAAATTACACTCGAAGGCTGGCTGTTCCGGGAACCGGAACGGGGTCCGGCCCGCGGCCGGTTATATCTTGAGGCGCAACGGCTCTGGCAAGACGGGCAGTCACGGCCGGCAACGGGCAAGGTGCTCGTCACCGTTCGTCATCTCCAAGACCGCTGGCAGTACGGCGACGTGTTGCGGCTTTCGCTCAAACTTCGCGCCCCGCGCAATTTTCATACGCCGGGGAGTTTTGATTATGCGGGCTATCTGGCCCGGCGGGGTCTCTATCTCACCGCTTTTGTGTGGGATGACCGAAAAATCGAAAAGATCGAGCCGGCCAACAGCCCTGGGACTTGGCTGCGCCATCGGCTTGAACACGTTCGTCGGACAGTAGGCGCATTCTTTGACGCGCACCTGTCAGCTACGCCGGCGGCCATTCTCCGCGCGCTGATTATCGGAGATAAGAGCAGGCTCGATCCGGAGTTGCGCGACAGTTTCACGCGGGTGGGCGTTGCTCACGTTCTTGCCATTTCCGGGCTCCACATCGGCTTGGTTGCAACGTTGGCGTATGGAGCCTGGTGGTGGCTCCTGGCGCGGAGTCAGTATGTGTTGTTGATGTGGTCGGTACCCAAACTGGCCGCGCTCTTGACGCTGCCGGTCGTGCTGCTGTACGCCGGACTTGCAGGCGGCAGTGTTTCGACCCTGCGAGCGGTCATTATGGTGACGGTCTTTCTCACTGCACTGCTGCTGGACCAAAAAGAGGAGGTCTTCCGCAGCCTCGCCCTTGCCGCCCTGATCGTATCGCTGATCTGGCCGGGAGCCATCTTTGACATATCTTTTCAGCTTTCCTTTGTGGCTGTCCTGGCCATTTTTCTTGGTCTGCATCGTTTCCAATCCTGGTGGGATAATCGAGACGAAACGCAGGCGGTCCACCTCTCCCCGTGGCGACGGCGCCTCCGTCGCTGGGCGCTCCTCTATGGCCTCGTCTCTCTGAGTGCGACGGTTGGTACGCTCCCGCTTGTCGCGACCCATTTTCATACGGTCCCGCTGGTTGGATTTGTGGCCAACCTGCTGCTGGTACCTTTCCTGGGGAGTACGGCCGTGGTGTTGGGTCTGGCTACGGCAGCGCTGGTGTTTATTCACACGGGCGCGGCGACCCTGGTCGGGTGGTCTGCCGGGGCCGTGGTCTCGCTCGGTGTGTGGATGGTCGAGGCCGTTGCCGCTTTGCCCTTTGCCGCTGTACACTTTGTGGCCCTCACGCTTTTTGAACTTCTTTTGTTTTATACCTTCTGCGTTTCCCTCCTGTTCTCTACCCGCCTCCAACCATCCGGGCTGCGACGAGTCTTTTTCTCCTGCCTGTCCATTCTTATACTCTGTGACGGTCTGTACTGGCTGACCCAACGCCATTTTCAGACCGAGCTGCGGGTCTCTTTTCTCGATGTTGGGCAGGGTGATGCGGCCGTGGTCGAGTTTCCCGGCTCCCACGTCATGATCATTGACGCAGGCGGATTCACGAGTCAGACGTTTGATTCGGGTCGGGCTCTCGTGGCGCCTTTCTTGTGGCAGCGGAAAATCGGACGCATAGACACGCTGGTTCTCAGTCATCCCAACCTGGACCATTATGGCGGGCTGGAGTTTCTGGCCGCGCACTTTGGCGTCACAGCCTTCTGGTTCAACGGCGAGGAGCGGCCAGATAGTCGGCGCTTCAGGCGGCTGATAGCCACGTTGCAAGAGAACGATATCCGAACTCACATCCTATGCCGCGAGGCGCCAAACCGGGAAATCGGCGGAGTGCGGGTCCAAATCCTGCACCCGCCCTGCGGCCAGACTGACCTGGACACAAACGACGCTTCCCTTGTGCTTCGTCTCAGTCACGGGGAGGTGGATATGCTGTTTTCCGGGGATGTTGAGGCCGAGGGGGAGCGTACCCTGCTCGTAACACCGACCCAGCTTGAGAGCGAGATTCTCAAAGTCCCCCATCACGGCAGCCGCAGCTCAAGCTCCCAGCCCTTTCTTGAAGCCGTGTCACCCCAGGTAGCGGTCGCTTCGCTCGGCTATCAGAACCGTTTTCGCTTTCCAGCTCCAGAGGTGGTGGACCGCTATGAACGGCAGGGCACGACCTTGCTCAGAACGGACCAGGCGGGGACGATAACGGTACGGAGCGACGGGAAGCGTTATCGGGTTGAGACCGTATTCCCATCTCCGGCAGCATGGTGACGCTTGCGCAAGGGTGTCGCTAGTTTGGGGAGGTAAGAGCACTTTCGGGCGAGGAGGGAAATAGGGATGGCAGATAAACGAGCAGAACAAATCCGATGGGAGACAGAATTACTCAAATTTCTCATGGTGTCCTTCTTTGCTATACTTGGCGGGTCAATTGGGATTTTGATCTCCTATGCCTCGGCCGAGATTCAAGTAGTAGCTGGACTCCTGGGTTTACCCCTTTCCTATCTTTTGGTTAGAATCATTCTGACACAAATGCTGGTGATTTATCGTCTGGTTGATTCGATTGAGGAGGAGAAATCGTGACTCTCATTGAGATGCTTGCATCTGTCGGCGTCCTGACCGGCCTGACCGGCCTGGCATGGTTTGTATGGCGCTTGTCAAAAATCCAGAAGGCCCACCACGCCCAGCCGCCGTCCCCGCACTAAGAACTAAGAGATGTCAGCCCTGCGAAAGACGTGACGGTCACAGCGTTTGAGTGGTTTAAGGGGATTGCCTTTTGACTCCCCCTTCGCCACAACAGGGGCCATGACACGGCTATCCTGGAACGAAATCCGCGCCTGTGCCGCCACATTTGCCGAAGAGTGGCAGGACGGCGGCCTACGAAAAAGGCGAGACGCAGAGCTTCCGTAGCGCCTGCCACGAATTCAAGCACCTCGGAGTGTCCAGCGCGCAGATGCGAGGACGCACTTGTATCAAGAACCAGACGCTCGGTCGGCTTCATCCCCAATACCGTTGGTCAACGACTCGTTGCGAACGCAACGCAGCGGTAAACTCGTCGAGGTCAGCGGGTGTCCACGTCACATAGCGACGCAAACGGGTACGCCGAGTCTCCAGGGCCACCGCGTCTCGTAGGAGGACCAGGACAGTGCGGCTCAAACTCTCTCCCCGTTCCTCGCTCATGGCGCGAAAGGTCAAGAATGGGTCAGGGTCAGGTGGAGCACCTGTTTGGGTTGTTGGTCACGCGTCTCCCGCCGTCTTCAAAACCGGTAGGTATAGCGCACCTTGAAGCGGCCCTCGCGACCGATGGAGTGGAAGCTCCCTTCTTCGTCCAGCCAGCGTTGGTTGAAGACCAGAAAGATGTCGTTGCCCGGTTCGATAATCCAGCGGATGCGCGTGTTGATGCTGAACACGTTCGACACGTTGTCATACTGGATCAGGCTGAACCAGGACAGATTGGGATTGACGGCGATGTCCAGCCGTACCCGCAGCAGGCGCGTGACAAAATTGCCCTCAGGCATACGGACGTCGCTCTGGAGATATTCCGGGCTCAGAAACAGGCGCGGGCCGGGCTGGAAATTGAGACGCAGGTTCCAACTGTCGCGCTTGCCGCTGTAATAGTCGCCCCAGAAATGGGCCAGACTGGCCGACAGCTTGCGTTTGTCCGCAGTCTCGGCCTTGACCATATAACGGCGAAAGGTGTAGCGGTCGGGCAGCAGACGGACGCCGCGGCTGATCTCAAAATCTTCGGTCAGGCGTTCCAACTGCTGCCAGGCCCGAAACATGAGCGTGTCACCGCTCTCGAAGCGCCACTCACAGGGAAAGACGATGTTGCGGGTGAGGAGGCGGTCCGTGGACTGGTCGGTAATATAATTGCCGTCAAAGGCACAGGCGACCTGCCGCGTTCCCCAGCGCCCAGGCCGTGGGGCCGCCTGGAGGAACCAGCCAAAGCGCCGAATGCCCGTGCGCGGCACAAAGCCCATGCTGGCATCAAAATCCCGTTGCACCTCACGATAGGTGCCGAATATCGTCCAGGTATCGTTGGGCAGATTGATCTGACTGCCCCAGGCCCAGTTCTTGCGCGCCGTGGGACGAAAACTCTTTAACACAAACGAAGACACGGTGAGGTTGCGCCTGCCCAGAAAGCGGGTTGTCTTATACAGAAAGTCATGCCCGTAGAGGCCGGTCGCATCCCCGTTCTCCGGTGTCCGGCGGGTCGCGATCAATCCCACCGAGGCCTGTTCTCCGACGTCGCGCTTGAGGCGGATCACGCTGAAATTCTCGCCCGGTACGGGGTCGCGTTCCTGGGTCTGGGCGCTGAGTATCCCCAGGGAGTACTTGCCCACCCGACCGCTGAGTTTCGCGCCGCCAATCAGGTCAACCGGTTTGCCGTCATCGGCAATGCCGACCCGCCGGCTGAAAAAGGGGATAATCACCAACGGCCCCGAGGTCGGGGTCAAACCGTCCACCGCAAAATTGGGCGCATCCTCCAGGAAGAACTGCCGCTTCTCGGGGAAAAAGAGGGAAAAGCGCGTCAGATTGACCTGCACATCGTCCGTTTCGGCCTCGGAAAAGTCGGTATTGAGCGTCAGGCTGAGCGTCAGGCCGGGGGTGGGTTTGTAGAACAGGTCAAAGCCCGGCTTAAAGGACGCGGCATCGCGACGCACCTCGGTGGTCATAAACGGAGAAAAATCGAGCCCCAGACCCTGGGACCTGTCGCGCAGTCCGGTGAGTCGGCCCGCGCGTGAGACCCGGTTGAAGTCCAGGCTCTGGAGGTAGCCGCTCCAGACCGTTTCTTCGTTCACCCGCTTGATGATGCGCTGGACGTTGAACCCCCAGTTCGACTGTCCTGGAGCATAGCTGAGGGTCTGAAACGGAATTTCAAATTCTGCGCTCCAGCCGCTCGGTGAGCGTGCGGTCTTGACATTCCAGATACCGTTCCAGTCCCGGTTTTCGGTCTCCCCCTCGTCTCCAATGAGTTCATCCACCCGCGCCCCAACCGAGTTGGTCTGAAATTTGAACGCGTTACGACGATCCGCAAACGTATCGAACAGGAGCGTCACCCGATCATCCGCGGCCAGATCCGCGTCCCGGTTGAAGCGGGTGGCAACCGCAGCACTCGGGTCGGAGTCGTGACAGATCACCCCAACATAGAGATGGGTCGCCGTGTACAGGACGCGCACCTCGGTCGGTTGGGAGGCCGGGGCGCCTTCGTCGGGCTCGCGTTGGCGGAAGTCGCTGCCGACCGGCGCACTTTGCCAGACCGGCTCGGTCAGCCGACCGTCGAGGGTGATGGAGTAGGGAATGCGTACGGCCTGCAACGCGACCGGAGCAAACACCGAGACTTCCATATCCTCAAGAGGGATGGGCTGGAGGGTGCTCCCGGACTGCGCCGTCGGCGTAGAAGAGTAAACGTGTCCTCCAATAAACATGAGCTGCTGGACACGTTTACTCTTTTCAGCGCTGGCCGATACGGCTAGCACCAACACGGCCAGGGCCGCGATGAGCAGAGATATGCGCGGGTTCAAAAGAGTAACGTGTCCTCCAATAAACACGAGCTGCTGGACACGTTTACTCTTTGTCGTCTTCCTTGAAGAGCGCATCGCGCCAGTCGAGCGCGGCGCGCAGGCCTTTTTCCTTCCGGATCTGGTTAAACGTTTCCTGCTCTTGCGTCCGGGTGGTATCAAACATGACAACCAGATCAAGATTCTGGTAGATACTGTTCAGAAAGCCCATGTTCTCATACGCCCGGTTAATGGCGGCCTTGTTAAACTTCACCCCGACCTGAGCGATCTTGACCAGTTTGCGGGCCGTCTTCTCGCACTCACGCATGAGCTGGTCGTGCGGCACGACGCGGTTGATCATGCCCAGGCGTTCGGCCTCGTGGGCGGAGATCATTTCTCCGGTCAGGAGCAGTTCCTTTGCCTTGGCAAACCCGACGCTGAACGGCGTGACCAGGACCGGGGGGCCGGTCCCAAAGCGGATTTCCGGCTCGCCCAATACCGCTTGCTCGGAGGCAATTTTAATATCGCATAACTGGGCGAGTTCACACGCGCCAGCCAGGGCATAGCCGTTAATCGCGGCGATATACGGTTTGCTGGAATGCCAGATCTTGAGAAAAATCTCGATGTTATACTTCAGATCAGACCGCCAGCTATCCGCGGAGCGGTCGTAGAGTTCGGGCTCACCTTCCGGCGGCGCGATATTGAACCCCGCAGAAAACGCCCGGCCGGCTCCGGTCAGAATCACGACCCGGATATCGTCATCCGCCTCAATTGCATCAAGCGCCTCGCCCAGTTCGGCCATTAATTCCTTGCTGAACGAATTGAGCTTCTGCGGCCGGTTGAGGGTCAGATAGCCGATGGCATCTTTCTTCTCGAATATCAGGTTCTGATACGTCATAGCCCCTCCTCATGTGACAAAGAGTAAACGTGTCCGGCAATTACACTTGAGTGGAGGATACGTTTGCTCTTTCCAGACCATAGCGAACCAGGCCGAACAGTCTAGCCCATCCCTCTTGCTCTCAACAGTGTTCAGGTGAGGCGCTTGAGCGGTCGTGCGCCTAGGGCTGCCGGTAGTTCCGTTGCGCTTGACGGAGCAGTGTACCCATATCCACAACAAGACTACCTGGGGGTGGTTCGATGGGATTATCGGTAGCGACGGTCGTAATTGGCAGGTGAGTATAGTCCGAGGCCATCTCGCGCAGCAGGAGAGATGCCATAGCATCAGGAGCCCAGGCACCAACCGAAGAAGGCCGCCCAAATTCATGCTGCACCAGGGGCGCAAGCGTATCCCACCGCCTGGAACGGATCACGTAAATGCCACGTGCC
The DNA here is from genome assembly GCA_965203745.1 of uncultured Binatia bacterium (SeqCode). Taxonomy (GTDB): domain Bacteria; phylum Desulfobacterota; class Binatia; order Bin18; family Bin18; genus Bin18. The sequence goes on along the minus strand of CBDBDK010000004.1, from coordinate 936,861 downwards.
TGAGCAATATCCTGCTGTGCTAACTGGGAGCGCATGATATTCAGCTCTCGGACCTGCGGAACCACGAAGTAGGTGTGAACGTGATACGTTGCCGATAGTACGCTGGCGAGCGCGACACTGCCCATGACAGCACTCGTAGAGACAGGAGTAAGGGGACGACGCAGATGTTCCGTGTATCCCCGGAAGGCAAAAAGCGTATACACGATAAGAACAGCCGTCAGGCTCACCAAAGTCCGGTACGTTGCATTGTTCTCTCCGACTAACAGGTTTGGCGCATAACTCAGGGGCAGGAGAGACACAGCAATCCCCAATCTCCATAGGCGCTCTTTGAGCGTCCCGCGTAAATACAGCATCAACCCCCCAATGATGAAGACAAAGACGCTCCACGCAATAACGATATCCACGGTCCTGTGAAACGCCGAACGAACAGGGCTCCCGTCTGAAAAGAACCAATGCGCTGGGGAAAGCAGAGCAAAGTTCAGCGCGTTTGGGAGCGGTTCAAGAAGAAACCACACCACCTTCTCTGGGATATCGTGAACGAGGCCAGTCCGAACAGGGACGCCCGGATACAGAAATGCGCGCATCTGATACAGGACAAAGCCCAACAGGAGTCCGACCATGACAATCAGGCCGTACCATCCGAACCGGCGAAGCACGTCACCAAGCGGCGTATCCGATTTCAGCACAGCGATGGCTGCAAAGACCCAGAAAAACATGGCCGCAGACTGATGAATGGTAATGCCTATGAACAGGGCTAGGCTTGCTCCCGCCCCAAGCAGCCATTGCGGAAGACGCCCCTGCTCAGTAAAGGCGCGTTCGCCCAGCGTAAACGCGAGGCCCGAGGCGAGCGCGGCAAAGATATTAAACGCCGCTGTGACAAACGCTACGTATACTTGAAACGGAAAAGTAGTACCTATAATCACGCCGACACAAAAAGACTGTACCCGGCTCCAACCTGTCCGCACGAGTAGACGGAACACCCCCCACGCCAACATCGCGATACCGCCTATCCCCACAAACCGGAGGAGGCGCAGGTCTTCGATATCCGTCGTCGTATGCAAAAAGAGTCGCGTCCCTAGGGCGAGGAGAGGACGCCCCTCGTGTATCTTGTGTGTTATGAGCGCTCCCTGTTGCCAAGGGGTAAGGCTCTGATAGTCATCGTAGAAGGCATACGAGGCCGTCAGCACTGGAGCATAGGCCGTCAAGAAAACAGCCAGGAATAACCCAAAGGCGGGCCAGCCCGTAAACTGCACTTTCATATTACTACTGGTCCAATTTGTTTACTGTGGTCCCTGCACTGAGCTGTGGGGGGTAGAGGCCACGCTGGTAATTCCTTCGGACCGTCCAGATATCGTAGATCATGCGCCAGCTATCGCGGGCAATTCGCACTTTGCTACCAGCTTGCTCCGTCCACTGGACGGGAACCTCATCAATTCGATACTTCCACCGCTGGCCCAGAAACAACAACTCCACATCAAAGCTGAAGCCATCGCACTGGAGCGTAGAGAAGAGCGCTCGGGCTACGGGAGCGCGGAAGAGCTTAAACCCACACTGCGTGTCGGTAATGCCCGTGACACCGAGGCCACGCACGGCGATATTAAAAATCGAACCACTTATTTTTCGGAATACCCGCGCTTGCACCGTACGAGTTGGGTCACGCATGGTACGAGACCCGATAGCGATATCCGCCCCGTCTGCTATCGCTCGTTCGAGTCTTTCTAACTCCCGGATAGGTGTCGCACCATCGGCATCGGTGAATAAACAGAGTGCTCCCTTCGCTTCCAACATGCCGGTACGAACCGCACAGCCTTTCCCCCGGTTCTCCGCCAGCTTGATAAGGTGCACAGACGGGGCGTCCGCTTGGAAGCGTTCGACCACACTGGCGGTCCTATCTTGGCTGCCGTCATCGACGACTATCACCTCATAGGTTTCTCCTCGTCCATCAAAATAAGGCAATATCTCGCGCAGATAGGCGGGGAGCCTATTTTCTTCGCTATAGGCGGGAATGACGACCGACCAGCGCATGGAATCTTCCCTAGAATAGGTCATACCCCTTCCTGCCAGGCAGACCATAGCGAACTAGGCCGAACAGTCTAGCCCGTCTCCGGCCCTCTTGCTCTCACCGGCGAAAATCTCCAGACTCGATCGGAGTCATGCTGACCTCAGATCTCCTGCTGACGCGGACCGAAGGCCCGTATCTCTATCCACGCTATGTGCGAACCGACGCGCCGCGCTTTACCCGGATGGCCGAGGAGTTGATCGCCATCTATGCCGCTCATCAGGGAAAACCCAGACGGGAGCTGACCGCGGCGCTCAGCCAGTACGCGGAAGACCGGACCGACTTTCGCATCCAGCGTGGGCTGGCCAAGCTGCTGCGCGACGATCGGTGCGAATTTGAGGAGCAGGCGGTGGCCCCGCCGCTGGAAATCCGTCGTCGCCTGTTCGCCTTGGCTCGCGAAAACCATCCCGTTGTCTTACAGCCCGACCATATCCATCCCGTGACCAAAGACGAGCTGATCGCCGAGGTTGCGCGCGAGTATACGGCCGAGCCGGAACAGATTGCGTGGGCGCTCTACGCCGATCTGGCCGAAAACCATATCCTGACCCGCTTTGATCCGCCCGAGCCCGTGTGGCTGCTCCAACGCTATAATGTCGCCCTGGCGCAGGCCCTGCTGTACCGCTGCGTTCGGATGAAGCTGTCGGTCTTTCGGAACATTCCGAGCCGTTACAAGCAACTCTTCAAGTTCATCAAATTCTATCAGCTCATGCACGCCATCGAGGGCGATCTTGACAGTGGCTATGAGATCCTGCTGGACGGACCGGTCAGCATGTTCCGTCTCTCTCAGAAGTACGGCCTCAAGCTGGCCGTTTTCCTGCCGGCCCTGTTGCTGTGTACCCGCTGGAAGATGGAGGCCGAGATTGTCACCGCTGCGGGCGAGCATCGCTATTTCCCCCTCGACGAGAGTGCCAACCTCGTCTCTCACTATCGTGACAGCACCATGTATGACTCGCTCCTCGAAAAGACCTTCGCCGAACGCTTTCAGGCGACTGAGAGCGGCTGGCAGATTGAACGGGAGGTGGCCATTATCAATCTGAAAGAGACCGTCTTTATTCCGGACTTTGCCTTTCGGCACACGGACGGGCGCACCGCGCTGATGGAAATCGTGGGCTACTGGCGGCCGGAGTACCTGGAAAAAAAGATCATGAAGCTGCGCCGTTCAGGCCGGCAGGACATGGTGATTGCCGTGTCGGCCAACCTGAACGTCAGCCAGGACGACTTTACCGACGTTCCGGGCAGGGTGTTCTTTTTTAAGAACCGGATTAACCCCAAAGAAGTCATCGCTCGGCTTGAGCAGGTGGGGCAGGATGCCCGTCACGAAACATAGAGGAGGAGAAGCCCATGTCTATCATCGCGTATGAAAAACGTGACCGGATCGCCTATGTCACCATCCAACGCCCGGAAGCCATGAACGCCCTCGGACCGGCCCACAATCAGGAAATCATCGAAGTCTGGACCGACTTTCGCGACGATCCGGACGTCTGGGTGGCCATCCTCACCGGAAGTGGCGAGCGGGCCTTTTGCGCCGGGGCCGACCTCAAGACCTACACGCCGAGTATTGGCAGCGGGAGTCCGTACGCGGTCAGACAGGTGGCCAATGGCCTGGGCTTTGGCGGCATTACCCGTGGCCTCGAAATCTGGAAGCCGATTATCGGTGCCGTCAATGGCTACGCCCTGGCCGGAGGATTAGAACTGGCGCTGGCGTGTGATATCCGCGTGGCGTCGGACAACGCCCAGTTCGGCTGCTCCGAGGTCAAGCGGGGCTTCCATCATTGCGACGGCGGAACGGTCCGTCTGCCGCTGATCGTTGGCCTGGCCAATGCCCTCAAGATGCAGCTCACGGGAGAGCCGATTGACGCCCAGGAAGCGCTGCGGGTCGGTCTGGTGAGTGAAGTCGTGCCCGCCGCGGAACTCATGCCCACCGCCGAGCGCTACGCCCGGACCATTCTGCGCAACAGCCCGCTGGGCGTGCGGTCGGCCAAAGAATCCATGCTGCGCAGCCTCGGTCGCGTGCTTGAAGACGCCCTGCGGTTTGAGAACATCTTATTCTCGACGCTGACGCAGACCCAGGACTATACCGAAGGCCCGCGCGCGTTTGCGGAAAAGCGCGCGCCCGAGTGGAAAGGACAGTAAGAACGGGGGCGGCCTGCTCCGGCGTAGCCTAGAGCTTGCCTGCCGCTCGTAGCTCTTTCACCTGGGCCTCTTGCACGATGGCGCCGTCTGCATACAGTGTGGCGACCTGCTCTTCCGAATAGGCCAGCCGCTCCTGCAATACCTCCTCATTATGTTCGCCCAGGAATGCCGCGCGAAAGGGAATCTCGACGTTCGCGTTGGAAAAATGAAAGGGCGATTTGGCAATCGGGGTCGGGCCGAGCAGCGGATGTGGCACGTCCTGAAACAGGCCGCGCGCCTTCAACTGGGGGTGGGCTGCGGCGTCGGGAATATCCAGGATCGGCGCGGCCGGTACGCGGGCTTCGGCCAGAATTTTGAGGGGCGTTTCGTCGTCCTCAAAGGTCTGGAGCCAGTCTTCGATATATTTCCGAACCTCTGTGCTACGCTGGACCCGGTCTTCCATGCTGGCGTAGCGTTTGTCCGTGGCCAGTTCCGGCTTGCCCATCGCCTTGGTGAGGGCCGGCCATTGATGCCCGGCGACGGCAAAAACGAGATAGCCTTTTTTTGCCTTGTACACGCCATAGGGGCACACATTGAAAAAGTCTCCGCCAAAACGCTGCGGCACGATCGCGCCCTGGCTCATCAGAAAAAGCGGGAAGTTGACGTAGTCCAGATAGACCAGGGATTCGAGCTGCGACACGTCAATATACTGGCCCTGCCCGCTGCTGGTGCGGTGAAAGAGCGCGGCACAGATGGCGAGCGCGCCATGAATACCTGTATTCGGGTCCCCGAAATAGTTGCCGACATAGGTCGGTGGCCCATCCGGCTCGCCAGTCATGGCCATCACGCCGCTCTGGGCCTGAGCGATAATGTCAAAGCTGGTATGGCTGGCGTACGGCCCGTCCTGCCCATAGCCTGACACCGAACACATGATCAGTTTGGCGTTCAGCTCTTTGAGCGTGTCATAGTCCAGCCCGTGCCGGGCCATGACTCCGGGGCTATAATTTTCCACCACCACGTCAGCCTTTCGTACCAGTTGATAGACGATTTCCTTTCCCTTTGGGTGCTTGATCTCAACGCAGACGCTTTTCTTGCCGGCGCAGGCGGCCAGATAGAGCGCGCTCTGGCCGTACTCCACAAGATGGATCTGTCGTCCCAGATCGCCGCCGGGCGCGCGTTCAATCTTGATCACATCCGCCCCGAGGTCGGCCAGAATCCGGGTTGCGGACGGGCCGGCGAGATACTGGGTAAAGTCGAGCACGGTTATCCCGGACAGGAGTTTCTGTGTGCTATTTGTCTTGTTAGCCATATCTCCTCCTCAGTCGCCATGAGAACCAGCCTGTTGGATTGTGGCTGATTGACCCATAATTCACAATACGGCCTGTGTCAGATTGACTCTCGCCGCCAGTCACCTACGATGATGAGAGTGAGATTAAGGGCTTCAGGTCAGGCACGCAGCAGAAAGGATACACCATGTTGATCAAAACCCCCCGCGGCTGGGAAATTCCTGAGCGCACGGCAACCCCGGAAGGTGTCTACCTCAACCGGCGCAGCTTTCTGCAAGCGCTCGGGATTGCCGGTATCAGTACGCTGGGTGTGTTTGCCGGGTGTGAAAGCTCGGGCGCAAAAGAAGCTCCTGAGATTCGCGGCCTGCCCGAACCCAGCGCCACCGCCGACCTCTACCCGGCGCAGCGCAACGAACGGTTTACCCTGGACCGACCGTTGACGTCCGAAGTGGATGCGGCCAATTACAATAATTTCTACGAGTTCAGTTCGCGCAAAGAGCTGGTCGTGCGCCTGGTCGAGCAGTGGCAGACCCGCCCCTGGCAGGTCGAGGTGAGCGGTCTGGTGCACAAGCCCCAGACCTTCGCTATCGACGACCTGGTGCGGAAGATGCCGCTGGAAGAACGCCTCTATCGGCACCGCTGCGTGGAAGCCTGGTCCATGAGCGTGCCCTGGACCGGCTTTCCCATTAAGGCGCTGGTCGATCTCGTCCAGCCCCTTGCCTCGGCCAAATACCTGCATATGGTCACTTTTCACGATCCGCAAGCGGCGCCCGGCCTGCGCAACGACACCTATCCGTGGCCGTATCACGAAGGACTCAGCATGGCCGAGGCCACCAATGAGCTGTCCCTGTTCGTGACCGGTATCTACGGCCATGAGCTGACCAAACAGCACGGCGCGCCGATTCGGCTCGTGGTGCCGTGGAAGTATGGCTATAAAAGCATCAAGTCGATTGTGCGCCTGGAGTTTGTCGAAGAACAGCCAAGGACCTTCTGGAATACCCTCATCCCCTGGGAGTACGACTTTGTTGCCAACGTGAATCCTGCCATCCCGCATCCCCGCTGGTCCCAAGCGAGTGAGCGCGTCCTGGGAACGAGAGAAATCAAAGCAACGCTCCCCTACAACGGATATGGAGAGTTTGTGGCGTCTCTGTACCAGACATAAAGACAAGCTGCTGCTGCCGGATTCCGATGAGAGTATTCACAAGATGAGCGCGGGGACTTTTCTTCTCGGAGAGGGCGGGATAGAGCAGAATCTCTCATGTGTACTCGCATTCTCTCCAGCGTCTTTTTGGTTTTCTTGTCCGTCTCCTGTTCGGTTCCCCCGGATCGCACGCCCGAGTTGAACCCCGACCCGACCTTGCTGTATGCGGCCCACGGCCAGCCGGGGGCGTGGTTCAATCCCTGGCGTCCTTCAAACAAGCACTGGACCGATCTGTTTCGCTGGGCGGTCTCGCGGAGCGCTTATAGCGGCGAGTGGCGCGACCCGCCGCTCGTCCGCCGGGTGGACAACGACGGCCGCTCGTTTGCCACCCCTGAAACCTCGGCTGCCATCACCTGGGTGGGTCACTCGACTTTTGCCGTCCATGACACGGGGGATGTCTTCCTGACAGACCCCCACTTTGGCAAGCGGGCGCTGATTCCGGCCCGCTTCCATCCGCCCGGCGTGCCCATTACGTCCATTCCTGCCGACGCTTTTGCTGTGGTCTCCCATAATCACTACGACCACCTGGATGCCTACACGGTTGAGCATTTGCCTCAGACCGTGACCTGGTTTGTCCCAATGGGGCTCGGCGAGTGGATCGAAAAAAAGGGAAGAAAAGCGGTCGAACTCGACTGGTGGCAAAGCGCGCAGCACGGTCGCTGGCGGGTCACCTGCGTGCCGGCGCAACACTGGTCGCGACGTATTGGGCAGGCCCGGGATTCCACCCTGTGGTGTGGCTGGATCATTGCCAATGCCGAACGGACCTATTTCTTCGCCGGCGATACGGGGTATTTCCACGGCTTTACTGAGATTGGGAAGAAATTCGGTCCGATCGATGTGGCCATACTGCCTATTGGGGCCTATGAGCCCCGCTGGATCATGCACTATTCCCACCTGAACCCAGTCGAAGCCTACCAGGCTTTTCTGGACCTCAAGGCGCGCTGGATGCTGCCGTGTCACTGGGGGACATTTCGCCTGACCGACGAGCCCATAGACGAACCGCCACGAGCACTTCAACGGGTCGTTGAGCAGGCCGGTGGGACGCTCGATCCCATTAAAATTTTCGCGGTCGGCGAACGGTGGGAAATTCCGTGAGGGACAATAGGGGCGGTGTCTTCTCTTCCCCTCCGTGGACGGCTTCCCTTTTTAGAAATGACTCCGCCGACCCCCTACCTGTCATTGTGCAAACGTTTCGATCGCCTTCTGGACGGCCTGGGCGTAGGTCTGGTCCCCGACCGGCACCGGATTGAGGATCGGCAACTGAACGCCGGCTTCGCGGAAGGCGGCGAGTTGCTCCCGGCAGCGGGCGGGCGGTCCGATGACTGACAGTTCGTCCGCCATGTTGTCTGTTGCTCCCTGCCCCTGTCCATCTGCGAGTTGCGCCGCTTCCGTTTCAAACCCGCTGTCGTGAAATAGCTTGTTATAGAAGGGCAGACCGCCGTAAAACCCCAGGTTGGTCCTTGCGGCTTGCATGGCCGCGTCCATATCGTCATGGATGCAGGACGGAATCCCCGTGGTGATATCAATGTCCGCAAGCGGTCGCCCGGCTTTGGCCGCTCCCTTCTCGACTGCGGCCACGGCTGTAGGCAGCCGACTCTTGGGACACAGATACAGCATGACCCCATCGGCCAGCTCGCCGCTGAGAGTGGCGGTACTCAGGGCCAGGGCCGCGATGTAGATGGGAACGTGGTGGGTTGCCGCGCGCGGTTGCATGGCCATGCCGGGCAGCTCTTTACCCGCGGCCATGTCACGGATCGCGCCAATATACTGGCGCATGAAGGTCCGCGGTTTTTCCATTTTTTCCTGGTAGAGGCCCTCAACAATGGGCCGGTGACTCACCCCGAGGCCCAGAATCAGCCGGCCGTGTGAGGTGTCGTCAATCGCGATGGCTGTCTGCGCACACAGCGCCGGGTGGCGCAGATAGATGTTCGCAATCCAGGTACCGACCTTAATCCGCGAGGTGGCTTGGGCCATGATCTGGCAGTTCATCAGCGAGTCGTTCATGAATTCCGGTGAAAAAATCGATTCAAATCCAGCTGCCTCGGCGCTCTTGGCCAAGTCCTGCAACTCGGGAAACGTCAGTCCTGACATATTGGCAGCAACCACTCCGATCCGGGCCATGGCAATACCTCCTTTTTCTAACTAGTCCGTATTTTCAATACGGGGTGCAGCCTATCACCTCTCCACGGTCAGACAACTCATGTTTATTGATTTCTGGGGCTCTTTCCGTTAGCAGCAAGGCATGCTTGCGACAGCGGTATCCGGGGCTCTGGTCGGTATTGACGGGCTATTGGTTGAGGTTGAGGTTGATGTGGCGCTGGGTTTGCCGCAGTTCACTACCGTCGGCCTTCCTGAGGGGGCTGTCCGAGAGAGCAAGGACCGGGTTCGCTCGGCCATAAAGAATTCCGGCTACGAATTTCCCGCGCGCCGCATCACCGTCAATCTCGCCCCTGCGGATGTCAAAAAAGAAGGGGCTGCCTATGACCTGCCGATTGCCCTCGGTATTCTGGCGGCGGAAGGCTGGCTGACCAAAGAACTCCTTCAGTCCTACGCGATCCTGGGTGAACTCTCCCTCGACGGGCGAGTCAAGCCTGTCCATGGGGCTCTACCCTTAGCCGTGATGGCAAAGGAAAAAGGGCTCAAGGGATTGATTGTGCCCACGGAAAACGCGCCCGAGGCCGCGGTTGTCGACGAGGTCGCGGTCTTTGGTGTGTCCACACTGAGTGAAGCCTTTCTGCTGCTCAACGGCGAGCGGCCCCTTGACTCGACCGTTGTTGACGTGAGCGCCCTCTTTACCCGGCACTCCGCGTACGAGATTGACTTTAACGATGTGAAAGGTCAGGAGCACGTCAAGCGCGCCCTCGAAGTCGCGGCGAGCGGCGGACATAACCTGCTGCTAGTCGGTCCACCGGGGTCGGGGAAGACCATGCTGGCCAGACGCCTGCCAACCGTGCTGCCCACGCTGACTCTCACCGAAGCGATTGAAACGACCAAGGTCCACAGCGTCGCCGGCAGCCTCAACGGCAAGGCCCTGGTTGCCACGCGACCCTTCCGCAGCCCGCATCACACTATCTCCGATGCCGGCATGATCGGCGGTGGCACGGTGCCCAAACCGGGCGAGGTCTCCCTGGCCCATCACGGCGTGCTCTTTCTGGATGAACTGCCGGAGTTCCGTAAGAACGTCCTTGAAGTCCTGCGTCAGCCCCTGGAGGATGCCCGCGTCACGATCTCACGTGCAATTGGGTCTATCACGTATCCGGCGGACATCATGCTGGTGGCAGCGATGAATCCGTGCAGTTGCGGCTTCTTCGGCGACCCGCAGCACGAGTGCACCTGCTCTCCGCAACAGGTCCAGCGCTATCGATCCAGGATTTCCGGCCCGTTGTTGGATCGTATCGACATTCAGGTCGAAGTCCCGGCGGTCAAGTATAAAGAACTGAGTGACAAAGCTACGGGCGAGGACTCGGCAACCATTCGGACGCGCGTGAACCGTGCCCGTGAAATTCAACTCCAGCGTTTTCAGAAGCGCAAAATTTTTTGCAACGCGCAAATGTCCAGCCGGGATATCCGCACGTACTGTCAGCCCGACGCCGCTGGTGAAAAGCTCCTGGAAAACGCCATGCAGCGCCTGGGGCTGAGCGCCCGCGCCTATACTCGTATCCTCAAAGTCGCCCGCACCATTGCCGACCTCGCCGGCGAGGAGCATATCACCGGTGCCCATATCGCGCAGGCCATTCAGTACCGGGCCTTGGACCGGGAGTGAGTTGAGTGCGCATATCTTGGTTGCCGCGGGCAATCCTTATAGTACGGATACGCGGCGTCGTGCGACGCTATAATGCATCTTGGTTACCCTGGGTGATACTTGTGGTATTGGGCTGGTGCATACTTCACGACCATGACGGTGAGTATGCCAGTCGATCCCACGGCCATTACAAACTTCACGAGCATGACGGGGAGTATGCTGATCGATACCATGGCCATAGCCGGATAGATGAACTGGAGGACGAACTCCACAGCTTCGGCAGCAACCGGATGGATAAACTGGAGACTGAACTAAAGCATCACAACCATTATGGAGAATATGCCGACGACGACCACAGCCATTCCGAGTATTCCTGGGAAGACCACGAACACTGAGCAGTCATAGCGTGGAAAGAAGGGTTTAAGAAATGACTCGTCCTTCCTATCTCGTGAATTTCCAACATCTACCTGAGTACTGGCCAACACATATAATGCCTACCGAATTTTGGGAGGAACTTGGAAGGACCATTGCCTCCTTCGGATTCCTTGAAGAAATACTGAAAAAGACGATTTTTGCTTTATCCGCGACAAGGGAACACAAATTGATAACGCTTGAAATGTATGAGCGTTGGGCGCGTAACCTGGAGCCGACAGTAAAAGGTCCTCTCGGCGGTCTTATAGATCGATATGAGAAAGAACTGAAAGCCGATGAGTCGTCACATTCTCTGATAGACGACCTGCGAAAGGTAAAGAAGCAGAGAGATATACTTTCTCATGGCTCGTGGCGACCCGGAAGTGACGGCAAGAAAGCGAAACCTTTCTTTGTGAACAGGGAGGGTAAGATTAGTGACACCGAGTACGGCGTCGACGACCTTCGAGAACTTCGACGTTTCGTTACCGAAGTTACCTGTTCGTGTGTGAATACTGTCACTTCAAAAGGACTTCAGTTTCCTGGGTCGAATGGTCCTGGTGAACCGATCTGAAGGATGTGGCGTTGAAGGTCGCCGCCCCAATAACCGGCTACATCAGCTTTCCCGCTAAACATATCCATAGCGCGGACACGCTACCGCGTAACAAACAACAAGCCCGCCTGCTCGCGTCTAGCCAAAGCGGGAGGGATAGCGTCTGTCAATTCATTGTCGGACAGGTCCAAGTGTTCCAGCTTCGTTAGACTCCCTAACTCAGAGGGAATCTCCTCCAGTTGGTTGTTGGCCAAGCGTAAGAACTTCAGGTTCCTTAGCTTTCCGAACTCGGGTGGTATCTCGCCCGTCAGGTAGTTGTCGGACAGGTCCAAGTGTTCCAGATTCGCCAAGTTCCCAAATTCGGGTGGTATCTCGTCCATCAATTCATTACCGGACAAGTCCAAATGTTTCAGCTTCGCCAGCTTGCCTAATTCGGGCGGTATATCGTCCGTTAGCTCATTGTTGGATAAGTCCAAGTGTTTCAGCTTCGTCAGGTTCCCCAGCTTAGACGGTATCGTGCCTGTCAGTTGGTTGTCAGCCAAGCGCAGGAACTCCAAGTTCTTCAGACTGCCCAATTCGGTCGGTATCCCGTTCGACAAGTCGTTGTTAGACAGGTCCAAAGCCTGCACGTTCGTCAGCTTGCCCAACTCGGGGGAAATCTCCCCCCATAGTTGGTGGCCGGACAAATCCATAATCGCTACCCGGCCTTCGTTCGTACCGATACCTTCCCACAATGCTAAGTCCAGGTAGGCGCTCCAATTCAAGGTAGCTACACCGTCTTGCGCGCGTTGCTGCCGTGCCCAGCGGTGCAGGTCGGCTGCGGAGTTCAACTGTATCGGACCGCCGCACAGAACGTCCCTTGAAGTGAGTAACGCCTCACAGTCCTCGATTAGTCCTGCCGGCGAGTCAGAAGGCATCGCATATGTTTTCACTTCGGTCCGAGCCCGGCCAACAGCCTCCCACCATATGAACCCGGCAAACGCTAGCAAAACGAGCAAAAAATAACCGCCAGCGAGAATTGCCGCAGTGGTCGTCCCGAACCATAGCCACGCTCCCACGGTCCCGATACATACGGCAATAGGGATATTTGCACCGTGATAAATCGCAGCCGGGGAACTCCTCCCTAGCTGCCTCATAATTTGGCTCTGCTCAGAAAAGGGAACCGACACGCAGCGTACCCATCGCCATGCTAGGTACAGAAGACAATAGACACTTAAAGTTGCCGTCGTAGCGCTCGCACCGGACAATAGCCATGCCACTACCAAGAGCAGCAGGCTAATCCCGATCCCCCCAATCTTTCTTCTTAACAACCAAGTATTGATCAACGTCTCCGCTATAGCACCAGCAGGGAGGGCAAACATCACCATCAAACCTATAAACCAAGTCCGCATCACAAGTCAGCTTAACGAAGTGTAATCCCTCATCCACAATCACTAACGTCCTGCCAGATTCAGCGGTATTGCATAGCGCGGATTGGCGACCGGTTGACCCGGTATCGGTGACTCCAGAAACGTTACACTGTCATAAAAGTCGTCCAGCGCGATGAATTTGCCATTTTCTTCTGCCCACTCCCGCATCCGGCGGTTGCAACTGTGTCGCCACGATAACACTTCGATACGCCATTCCTTGCGGTGCATGCGCTCCAGGGCGGCGTGAAAGCCCACGCCGTCCGCGAATCCGGCTCCGTCTCCGGTCAGGATGACGGCAATACCCAGGCCGCCGTTGTGGTCCACGGTGTCGCGGAGCATATAGGTTTGCAAGTCTTGATCCACGCCCACTTCACGACCGTGCAGCGCGCCACGCTCCAGTAAATGGACAGCGACCCCTTCATTTTCCAGGCGATTCCAAACATGCCGTAACTCCGGCGGAATGGAGCCGACAGCAACCGCCCGATGAATCGGCCTCCCTGCGTGGGCCAATTCCAGAAGATTACGGAAATGAAGGCGCACCCGAGGACGCGCATCCTCGCCCTCCCGCTCTACCGCGAGTGCTTGGGCACTAATGAAGATATTGGAGTCGTCCCAGTAGATAAAAACTTTTTCCATGTCATATTCCGCGCCAATACTGACGGATATACTGTTACCGTATCCCACGCCTCAGCCAAGTGCTACGTGCCAAATCTGACCGACCCGTCTATACTTAGACGTTTGGTAGCACTGATTGAGGCAGCGCAATGAGATTTGAGGACTATGCGATCAATATCGCCCCCTGGCCGCCATCCTCCTAGCCCAGGGATTGGGGCCGAGATAGAGGGGAGAGCTTATGAGCCGAAAAAAAGACGGAGATCAATCAACTGTTGAGTCCGCCAGCAAGGACGGATTGCTTGCATTGCTTGCCACTCTGGAGCCGGTGGACGACACGTTTCCAGATGTGGACGAAACATTGCCACCGCTGGACGATACAGAGTGATGAGCCTTTAGCCGGATGGGTCCATTGAGCTGTTCGTTTTCACACAGAAAGGAGGGCGTCTATGCCGTACGTTGAAAGAGAAAAGGGAGTGCGGATTCACTACAACCACTATGGAAAGGGGTTTCCCCTGGTCTTTTTACACGGCTTTTCGGCCAACGCCTGGCTCTGGGCGTATCAGGCTCCGATCCTGGCCCATAAATACCACTGCGTTGTCATTGAAGCGCGCGGACACGGGCTCTCCTCCAAGCCGCTCACGGGCTATTCCATTCCGGACATGGCAGCCGACGATGCCGCCGTCCTGGCCGCTCTGGGCATTGATCGTGCCATTCTGGTCGGCAACTCGATGGGCGGGATGCGGGCCATGCAGATGAGCCTTGATTATCCGCACTTGGTTGCCGGGAATGTCATTATCAGCAGTGCGACCAACCTGCATCAGACCTTGGATACCGCTGAGCTGATTGCCAGCTTCCAGAACGATTACGAGGCTGCCGCGGACAACCTGGTTACCCGCTGCTTCTCGGTCAAGACGCGGACCGAGCGGCCCGAGGTGTGCCAGATGATTAAGCACAACTTCCTGAACGAGGGCGGCTTTCCGCGCCGGGTGGCCCTGGCCTGTTTGGAAGACCCCAACGGCGTGTGGCAGTGGGATATATCAGACCGTTTACAGGAGATTACCCAGCCCACATTGGTCCTGGTCGGCGAGGAAGACCAGGCCACACCGGTCGAGGCCAACCGATTTCTGGCTGAGCGGATTCCCGCCGCCGAACTCCGTGTGCTTAAAGAGGTCGGCCACTGCTACGAGATCGAACGGCCGCTCGAATTTAACCAGGTGCTGGAGGAATTTGTCGCCCAGTATGGGCACTGAACCTGGCGGGTTGTCAGCGCCGCCTCATGATGAGCGCAGTCAGTCCTGTGTTGCTCTGGATTCCCGTTTCCACGAGAATGACAGCCTAGGTTGAAATGAAAAAATGTCCAAGCCTCGAAGCGACTCGTCTGACTCTCTGGGCGGGTCATGCAGAAGCTTGGTATGAGCTATGAAGGGTGCATGAGAGAGCACATTAAAAAGTGGGGGGTTTTTGAGGATAGCGAACTGTATGGGTTACTCAGCAGGGATTACCTCTCCCAAAAAGAGAACGCGAGTCCCATCCCGATTCCCTCATGAAAGGAGTGAACATCCTGCGACCAAACAAACTGCGAGAGCTGTTGACAGCTGGCAAGCCAACTCTGGGGACGCATATTCATACAACCTGGCCGTCTATCGTCGAGGCGGTCGGACACACGGAGATGTTTGACTATGTTGAATTTGTGGCCGAGTACGGGCCGTTTGATCTGTACGCCCTCGATAATCTGTGTCGGGCGGCTGAACTCAGCGGCCTGTCCAGTATGATCAAGGTGGATCAAGAACCCCGGAGTTTTGTGGCGCAACGCGCCATTGGATCAGGCTTCCAAAGTGTATTATTTGCCGATTGTCGGTCGGTCGAAGAGGTACAGGAGTGTGTGCGGATTGCGCGGCCCGATACGCCCGAGGATCGTGGGACGTATGGTGTTGCGATGCGCCGCTTTAGCTATATGGGATATGGCGGGACACAGGAGTATGTACAGGCGCTGCGCGATATCGTCGTCGTGATTATGATTGAGAAGCAGGGAGCAGTTGATCGGTTAGAGGAAGTGTTGTCGGTACCGGGGGTGGATATGGTCCAGTGGGGTCCGTCAGACTACGCCATGAACGTCGGGCGGGCAGGGGAAGCGCGCTCACCAGAAATCAAAGCGGTTGAGCGCAAAGTATTTGAAACCGCGCTCAAGATGGGAGTACCGCCCCGTGTGGAGCTCAATAGTCTCGACCAAGCCCAATACTATCTTGACCTCGGGGTCCGTCACTTCTGTATTGGTACAGATGTTTCGATTCTGTACGAGTGGTGGAAGACAAATGGTGCGCATCTCCGCAAAGCGCTTACGGATGCCTAGCCATTTCCATTTAGCGGACCCAGACCTGTTTCAGAACGCGCAGCACGTTCCCGCCGATAACCTTGGCAATGTCTGCATCCGTATAGCCCTGTTTGACCAGCCACCGCGCGATGTTGGGAAAGTCGGCAGGATTCTCCAGGCCATCAACGTACTCGACAGGATCAAACGCTTTATTGCCCAGTATCTTGTCAACGGAGAGTTGGGCCGCGTAGGCACGGTGCAGACCGACATGATCGCCGAACATGGTGTCCGGTCCAAACCCAACATGCTCAATACCGATCAGCCGGACTGCATACTCAAAGTGTTCCATGCACGACTCTATACTGTGGCGTGGATGCTGCTCGGTCAGGGTCGTGTGCGGAGCCGCTTCGATTCCCAGTATGCCTCCCTTGGCCGCCATGGCCTCCAGCACGTGGTCCGGCTTGAGTCGCGGGGTGTCCCATAATGCCCGCGCCCCAGCGTGGGAGATCACGATAGGCAGTTCGCTTTCCTCAATAATGTCCAACGTCGTCTGATCGCCGCAATGAGCCGCATCAATCAGGATGCCAAGTTTGTTCATACGCCGGACTGCCTGGCGCCCAAAGTCGGTCAGTCCGGCGTCCCGCCCCTCTCGCAACCCACTGCCCAGAGCGTTGGCTTCACTGTAGGCGACGCCCATGCTGCGCACGCCAAATCCATACAGGACATCGAGCCGGTCCAGTTCGTTCTCTATCGGCGTTGCGGACTCAAGCGTCGGCACCAGGGCGAGCCGCCGGGTCTCGTGCGCCGCGATAATATCTCGAACGCCATCGCAGACAAGAATAAAATCCTGGTGGGCCAGGTCGCACAAACGCATGCCCAAGTCGTGGGTGACATCATTCCACTTCCAGCCGGCCTGCGAGGTAATCGTACACAGGCCGTTCATCAAATTGTCAAAGATGCCGTCCAGCCCAGAGACCGCCAGTCCCTGAAAGCCGGTGAAGTCCCGACCCAGACGCTTTTGTTCGAAGATTTCGTTGATCTCCTCCGGGACCACGACCGGATGGTCGTGCATGGAGATCGCAATATTCTCGGCTAAGAGGCTCTGCGCCCGCGCTTCCTCAGCCGGTGAAAGCACAATCTGAGAAGAAGTCACCCGTCCGACTTCTTTGGCCAACCGAAATCGCTTGTAGTCGCGCGGCGCGTCTAAATACTGGTAGGATTGATAGCCTGTATACTGCTTGTGATTTTCCATGCGCCGCCTCTCTGCCAGGGGTTCGAGCCCCTGTCGGGTGGATACTCCCCGCTAGCGCTGACCCCTCCAAACTTCAAGAGGAAGCCGCATCCTTTTTCATTCCTGATCACCGCCGTCGCTGCTGGACTCCCCTGTAAGTGTGCCGAGCGCGGCGGCCCGTGATTCATACACGGCAATCATCTTATTAAAGCCGCTGATCGTGATAACCTCGTGGACAGGACCGGAAAGCGTACAAATGCCAAACTGCTTACCTGGTTCGCTGAATTGCCTGGCAAGAATCAGACTGACCCGCAGACCCGCACTACTGATGAAGGACAGGTGCTCAAGGTCCAAGATCAGGGCGCGGTCGCCCGGCTCAATGCCGGATTCCATGAGACGCTGAAATTCCTCGGCATTACTACCGTCAATACGTCCAACGAGCGCTGCAACCAAAACCCCGTTTTTCCGTTCCCATTGAATGTCTATTCCTGCCCCCATAAGAATTTCCTTCCTTCCAGATGTAATATGCAGATCGAAGGCATTTATAGAACGTGCCTGGTCTGTATGCGAATATTTGCAGTATAATCAAGAATATTAGTAGTATAATTGTCCTTTTATCGACAGGCCATGATGGGAGAAGAGCACTATGAGTACGGAGCAATCTGCGGATTCTTCACACACTCCGGTGGCTGAGCCAGATATGCGGAATCGTTCGGATTCACAACTCGGAGAGCCGATCGCAGTCGTCGGCATGGCGTGCCGCTTCCCTGGCGCGCATGATGTTTCGGCGTTCTGGCGTCTGCTGGAAGCGGGCGAGAACGCGGTCAGCGAGGGCGTTCCGGGTTCCGGCGTTGGGCGCGTCGGCGAGCTGTTCCGGGACGTCACGGCTCAGAGAGAGGCGTGTCGTTTCGCCGGTTTCATAGACGACGTTGACCGGTTCGACGCCCCTTTTTTCCGCATTTCGCCAGTCGAGGCGCAGATGCTGGACCCCCAGCAGCGACTGATGCTGGAAACGAGCTGGCAGGCGCTCGAAGACGCGGGAATAGACCCTGACAGACTGAAGGGCAGCCGCACCGGAGTGTATGCCGGCATCAGTACCAATGACTACCGGGGGGTCATACTGGAAGCTAGCGATACCGCCGAGCCGACCTCCAGTCTGTACGCGGTCAGCGGGACTTCCTACAATACCGCCATCGGACGGGTTGCCTTCGCCCTCGGCTTACAGGGACCGGCGATTGCCGTGGACACCGCCTGCTCGTCATCACTTGTGGCAATGCATCAGGCGGTGGCCGGCCTGCAACGGGGCGAGGCCGACCTTGCGCTGGCGGGTGGGGTGCACGCCATCCTGTCCGGGCGGCTGCTGGAACTGCGCGCCAATGCGGGCATGCTGGCGCCGGACGGGCGCTGCAAGACGTTCGATGCCGCCGCCAACGGCTATGTGCGCGGCGAGGGCTGCGGCATACTGGTGCTCAAACGGCTGAGCGAGGCGGAAGCGGACGGCGACCGCATCTGGGGTATCATTCGCGGCTCTGCACTGAACCAGGACGGCGCGAGCACGGGGCTGACCGTGCCGAACCAGGAGGCCCAGGAACAGGTCATTGAGGCCGCCTTGCTCAGGGCAGGTGTCCGGCCGTCACAGGTGGACTATGTGGAAGCGCACGGCACGGGAACGCCGGTGGGCGACCCGATCGAGCTGCGGGCAATGGCGGCGGCGTATGGGAAGGAACGTGAGGCAGAGCGACCGCTGCTGATTGGCTCCGTGAAGACGAACTTCGGACACCTGGAGGCGGCGGCGGGCGTTGCCGGGGTGATGAAGGTCTTGTTGGCGATGAATCAGAGGGTCATCCCGAAGCATCTGAATTTCCACAATCCATCGCCGGCGGTCGATTGGCGGCAGGTGCCTTTGCGTGTCACTGCGACGGCAACGGAGTGGCCGCTGGTGTCCGACCGAGCGCCGCTGGCAGGTGTCAACAGTTTTGGCTGGTCGGGCACAAACGCGCACGTTGTGGTGGAGGGCTACGGCACACGGCAGAGAGCGGCTGACGGATTGCGCGACGAGAAATGGCCCACAGGTTCCCCGCAGCATGTCGCCGTTTCTTTGCCCGAGGCGGATCGCGGACTCGGCGGTGGCAGCGCCCGAGCCGCGGGCGACACGGCTGCTGCCCCTGTCCGGCAAAACGGACAATGCCCTGCGAGAACTGGCCGGCCGCTATCTGGCGTGGCTTGACGGGCACTCTACAGACCTGGAATCCGCAGACGCGGCCGCTTCGCCTCTCCTCTTGGATATGGCGTGGACGGCCGGTGTGGGACGCAGCCAATGCGCTCACCGCGCCGGTGTGACTTTCAGGGACGCCGAGTCGCTGCGCGCCGGGCTGAAGGCGGTTGCAGAGGGCGACGACGGCGCGGCGACGAAAGCAGCGCCGAAAGTGGCTTTCGTGTACACGGGTCAGGGCAGCCAGTGGATGGGTATGGGCAAGACCCTGTACGCGCGCGAGCCGGCGGTGCGCACCGTTTTCGACCGGTGCGAGCAAGTCATATTGGAGGAGCGGAATACTTCGCTGCTGGATGTCATACTCGGCAGCGAAGGCGCGCAGGGCGACCTGAACGATACCGCTTGGATACAGCCCGCCGTCTATGCCTTGGAGTGCGCGCTGACTGCATTGTGGCGCAGCCTCGGCGTTGAACCCAGTGTCGTAATCGGGCATAGCCTGGGCGAATTTGCGGCGGCGCAGGCGGCCGGCGTGTTCGGGTTGGAAGAAGGTCTGAGGTTCGTGGCAAAACGCGGTGACCTGCTTTCGTCAATGCCTGAGTCGGGCACGATGGCGGCGGTGTTTGCTCCACAGGATGCAGTGGCGGCGGCGGTTGATGAGTACAATGCGTCATCCGACGGCGTGGGCTTGAGCCTCGCCGTTGACAACGGCATTCATCAGGTCATTAGCGGCCCCACCGCGGCAGTGCAGGCGGTCTCGGAGCGTTTCGAGGCCGAAGAGGTTACTGTCAGACCGTTAACCAGAAACCAAGCTTTCCACAGCGCTTTGGTAGAACCCGTGCTGGATGCCCTGGAGGAGGCGTACCAGGATGTTGCGGTCTCGCCACCGTCCGTGGCGTTGGTGAGCAACGTCACGGGTAGCGTTGTCGCACCGGACGAGACGCTTGATGGCCAATACTGGCGTCGTCATGCGCGACAGGCCGTGCAGTTCCGCAAAGGCATCGGCACGCTGGCGGAACTGGGCGTCGAGCTGGTCATCGAGCTGGGCCCACACGCCGTGCTGGGTCCATTGGTGTCTCTGGTCTGGTTTGACGTGGCGGATGGCGCGCAAGACCCCATCGTCCTTGAGAGTATGCTGCGTCCAGCCAAGGACGCCCTGCCGTCAGCATACGACGAGGACTTCATGGCTGCCGTTGCGGGTGCATACGAGGCTGGGCTGCCGCTTGCCTTCGAGGGACTTTTCGCGGGAGAAGAGCGGCGCAGGATTGGGTTGCCGGGCTATCCCTTCCAGCGTGAGCGGCACTGGATCGAGGCGCCACGGCGCAGACGTACGGTCGCCGGGCATCCGCTGCTGGGCACCAGGCACGAGTCGCCACGCGGCGAGGTGATGTTCGAGACGGAAATGTTCCCTTCCGACCCGTCCTGGCTGAACGATCATCGCGCCTTCGGGCGGGTGATCATGCCGGGGGCGCTGTATGGCGCTATGGCGGCAGCCGTGTCGCTCGCCGAAGGCGCACAGTCGGTGGATGTGGAGGACTTGCAACTGCACAGTGCGATGGTCTTTGCGGAGGGGGACGAGGACAACACTGAGCAGAGCGGACGAAAAATCCAGGCCGTGCTGAGTGCGTCCGAGAACGGGAACGCGCGGCATGTTGAGATATTCAGCAAGGGCGCGTCCGAAGAGGGCTGGACGCTGCACGCAGAGGGCACAGCGGCGCTGGGTGTCCGGCCGCGCGGGACCGCCAATCGCCTCGATGTGGACGGATTGAAGTCGGGCATGATTGCGCAGGATGTCGCGGCGTTCTACCGCACACGGGCAGACGTCAGCATCAACCTGGGCCCAACGTTCCGCACGCTTCAGGCGCTCTGGGCGGCGAATGGCGAGGCGGTTGGCGAGGTCGCCCTGCCGGAAGCCGTTGACAGCAGCGGCATCGGTCTGCATCCGATTCTGCTTGACGGCTGTTTCCAAGTCCTTTCGGCGGCCCGGCAATCCGCCGGGGGCGACGACGAGGTCACCTACCTGCCCTTCGGCTGGGAACGCTTGTGGCTGAGGCAACAGCCGCCTGAACGCTTCATCTGTCACGCCCGTTTGCGGAAGAGCGACCGCGACTCGGAGCGGGACGAGGGGCGGAACGAGACGCCGGAAGTGCTGAGCGGTGACCTGCAATTCTACACGCCGGACGGCATAGAGCTTGGTGGGTTGAGCGGATACACGGTGAAGCGCGCTACCCGCACAGCCTTGCTTTCCGCGACGGAAGGCCTGCAAGACCTGCTGTACGAAGTCGTCTGGCGCGACAGACTCCTTGCGCCCGCAATGCCGCCCGCAGATTTCCTTCCGAGTCCGGCAACCGTAGCAGCCCGTTCCACACCGTACTCAGAATTCCTTTCGGCGGAGGGTGTCGAAGCGGAAGAAAGAGCCGCCTCGTATATGGACCTGGAGTGCTTGGCGCGGTCCTATGCGCTCTCAGCTCTCGATCAGTTGGGATGGAAACGCAAGGTGGGCGAAACGATAGAGCCGGATGCCTTGCAGCAGGAATTGCACGTCGTGGCGGAGCACGGGCGGCTGTTCTGCCGCATACTGGAGATTCTGGCCCTGTCCGGTGTGCTGGAAGAGGTGGGCGCAGGGTTTATGGTGAAGGTCGGGCAAGATGACCCGCTGCCCGAAGGACTGTCGAGTGACCCGGAAGCCTTTGCAACCGAGATGCTTACACGTCACCCGCACTGTGTCACCGAGATCAGGCTGTTTGGGCGGAGCGGCGGCGCACTGTCAGAGGTGCTGCTCGGCAGCGCAGACCCGCTGACGCTGTTGTTCAGCAGCGGAGAACCGAGTGCGGCCGATATGTACCGGGATGCGCCCGTATGGCGAGCGGCCAACAGTATGATTGGGTCAGTGGCTGCAAAACTCGTAGACGAACTGCCTGAAGGTCGAAGGCTGCGCGTATTGGAGGTGGGAGCGGGTGTCGGGTCGGCGACGGCGACAGTGTTGCCCGAGCTTCCGGCCGGGCGGTTTGACTACACGTATACGGACATCTCGGCGGGCTTTTTTGCGGAAGCGGAGAGACGTTTCAGCGACAGCGACGCGCCTATCGAATACCGAGTGCTGGATATCGAAGTGGACCCGGCGGCGCAGGGCTTTAAGCCGCACGAGTACGATCTGGTGATTGCTGCCAACGTGTTGCACGCCACACGCTACCTGCCGGAGACGCTGAGTCACTGCCGGAATCTCCTCGCCCCGTCGGGGCTGCTCGTAGCCCTTGAGAATCATCGCGGCGAGGCTTGGCTGGATCTGGCTTTCGGACAGTTGGACGGCTGGTGGCGGTTTGCCGACACCTACCGTACCCACCACGCTCTGGTGGGACCGGAAGTGTGGACACGGGCGCTTCTCGACGCAGGTTTCGAGGCAGTAGAGATACTGGGACCGGAAGAATCCGACTCGACCGGGCTGCCTGACCGGGGCGTAATCGTCGCGCGGGGACCGGCGGAAGTAACGGAGGCGCCAGGAGTGTGGGTTTTGGCGGGCGACTGTGGCGGCGCGGCGGAAGAGCTGGCAGAGGGAATTGGCCGCCTGTAACCAGACAGTCTTGCTAACAGGTGAAGCGCAGGTCGGCGGAAAATCGGGGGAAGAAGGGTCTGGGGTTGTCAAGGTACCCGTGGAGATGGAGCGTCGCGAGTCGTGGCACTCACTGCTCCAAGGTCTCCCTCAGGATATGCCGCTCAAAGGGATTGTCCATCTCGTGGCGCTGGATGGTCACGGGGTACAAGCGACGACCGCTGAGTTTGCGCAAGATGCGAAACAGGCAGGGGTCAGCGCACTGGCGCTGACGCAGGGCATTGCAGACGCCGACGTCACACCCGCCAGCGGCGTATGGTTTGTCACGCGCGGCGCGCAGGTGCTGGAACGGGAGCGTCTGGGCGAACTCGCCGGCGCAATGCTATGGGGCTTTGGCAAGGTAGTGACGCGGGAAGCGCCCCATTTGCAGCCCAGGATGATTGATTTGGACCCCGGAGCACCGGTGCCGCTGTCCGACCTTGTCAATGAACTGTTGCATCCCGACCCTGAGACTCATATCGCATACCGTCGGGGAATCCGCCGGGCGGCCCGTCTAGTGCGTAGCGCAGCCCGTACTGAGCGGCTGACCTTGCCTGACGAACCGGGTTGGCTGATTGCGCCCGATGAAGGCGGCGCTTTGGAAGGGTTGCAAGTGGAGCCTTTGCCGACGTGTCCCTTGGAACCGGGAGAAGTTCGCGTAGCGGTCGAGGCCGCCGGGCTTAATCTGTGGGATGTTTTTCGTGCGCTGGGTGTCATCGAAGAAGGCTCGTTGGGCGGGGAGATGTGTGGCCGGATACTCGAAATCGCCCCCGACGTGTCGAGCGTGTCGGTGGGCGACCGCGTGGCTGGATTCGCCTTCGGCACCTTCAGGTCAGAGGCGGTCATGCGGGAGGAGTTGGTGACGCCCGTGCCTTCGGGGATTCCGCTCACGGCGCTGGCGACGGTGCCGACCGCGTTTGTATCGGCCGCGTTATCGTTCGATTTCGCAGGGCTGAAGGCCGGCGACCGGGTGCTCATCCATACCGCCTCAGGGGGCGTGGGGTTGGCAGCTCTCCAGTTAGCACATGCCGCTGGAGCGGAAGTGTTCGCCACGACGAGTGCTCCGAAGCAGGCGTATCTACGCTCGCTGGGTGTGAAGCACGTGTTCGATAGCCGACAGACGAAATTCGGGCAGGAAATTCTGGAAGCCACCGGCGGCGCAGGCGTTCATGTGGTGCTGAACAGTCTGACGGGAGAAGGTTTCATCGATACGAGCTTGTCCTGTTTGGCGCAGGGTGGCCGCTTTGTGGAGATGTCCAATCAGAACATCCTGAGCAGGGAGGAGATGGCGGCGGTGCGCCCGGATGTCGCCTACTCCATCCTGGAGCTGGATGACCTGAAAGAGCGCGACCCTGCGTTACCGGGTCACGCCCTCAAGGGGGTAATGGAGCGTCTTGCCGCCGGTGAGTTGAAACCGCTTGTGCATAGCCGGTGGTCACTGACCGAAGCTGGATCAGCCATGGATTTCATGCGCACAGCGCGGCATATCGGGAAGAACGTCCTCGCCATGCCACCCCTGGCGCGAGGACGGTTACGAGAGGACGGAACCTACCTGGTGACCGGCGGGTTGGGCGGTATTGGCTGCGCCCTGGCGGGCTGGCTGGCAGAGCGGGGCGCGGGCGTAATCGTGCTGAACGGACGCCGCGACCCCGACCCCGAGGCCGTGGAAGCCATCGACGCCCTGCGTGAACGCGGCGTCTCGGTGCAGGTGGAGATCGCGGATGTGACGGACACGGCGGCAGTGGACGCGATGCTGGAGCGCATCGATGCCACACTGCCGCCCCTCGCGGGCGTCGTACACAGCGTGGGTGTTCTGGCCGATGCCGTGCTGACGAACCAGAGTTGGGGCAGTTTCCAGCAGGTGCTCTGGCCCAAAATGCTGGGTGCGTGGCATCTGCACCGCGCGACCGCCCACCGCGACCTGGACTTGTTCGTTCTGTTCTCCAGCATCACTGGTGTTCTGGGGAACTCCGGACAGGCGAATCACGCAGCGGCGAACGCCTTTCTGGATCAACTCGCAACCCATCGGCGCGCGCTCGGACTGCCCGGGCAGACGATCGCGTGGGGAGCCTGGTCGGGGCTCGGCGAAGCAGAGGAGCAGCGAGAGCGCATAGAAAAGCAACTGGAGGCGGCGGGCACGGGCTGGATTACGCCGCAGCAGGGGCTAAGAGCGCTTGAAACGCTGGTGCGGCAGGATGCTCCGGCAGGCATGGTGGCAGTAGTGGACTGGCCGACATTCGTAGAGGGGCACAGTGATGTTCCGCCATTCTTGGAGGAGCTATTATCTACATCCGCAAGCGATGCTGACGAAGCGTCGGAATCATCGGAAGACGTGTTGGCACAGTTGCGCGTCTCGCCGCGAACTGATGCGGAGAATATCCTGGTGTCATTCCTGCAAAAGGAACTCCAGGCGGTGATGCGGCTGCCCAGCCCACCCTCGACCTCGGTCGGCTTCTTCGATCTGGGGATGGACTCACTGATGGCGGTGGAACTGAGAAACCGGCTCAACCGCGCATTCGCGGGCGAGTATGTCGTCTCCAACACGGCTATCTTCGACTACCCCGACGTCACGACCTTAGCCCGCTATCTGGCGGACGAACTCGGTCAACTGAGTGAGAGCGGCGGGGCGGCTTCAACACAAGAGACCGTCGCCCCTGCACCGCGCGCGCCGGTCATGAGTGAGGATGACGGCATAGCGATAGTCGGCATGGCGTGCCGCTTCCCGCGCGCAAAAGATCTTTCCGAGTACTGGCATCTGTTGGACTCGGGCACTGACGGGATTACCAACGGACGCCAGGGGACCGGCCCATGGAGTGGTGCTGTCGGAGACCCTGAGGCTGAGGATTCAGCCTACCTGCGCGGCGCGTTTGTTGAGGGCATTGAGTGGTTCGACTCGCGCTTCTTCCGCATTGCGCCGATAGAAGCGCGCTTGATGGACCCACGACAGCGGATGATGCTGGAAACGAGTTGGCAGGCTCTTGAAGAGGCTGGCATCGATCCCGACGGACTCCGGGGCAGCCGTACCGGAGTGTACGCAGGGGTTGTCGGCAGTGAATACAAGAGTTTGATCAGAGCCAGCGGCAAGACGGACAGCTACCTCGGCACAACCGCAAGCGTAACCGTCGGACGGGTGGCATTCGCACTGGGTCTGGAAGGCCCGGCAATGGCCATCGACATGGCCTGCGCCTCGGCATTGGCCGCGGTGCATCAAGCCGTTGCCGGGCTCCAGCGGGGCGAGGTGGACCTGGCTCTCGCCGGAGGCGTGCAGGTGGTGCTGTCGCGCGGCGTTTCCCGGTTCATGATGGATGCGGGAATGTTGTCGCCAAGTGGACAGTGCCGCCCCTTCGATGCGTCTGCGGACGGCTATGTGCGTGGCGAAGGTTGTGGAATAGTCGTTTTGAAGCGGCTGAGTGAGGCGGAGGCGGCCGGCGACCGTATCTGGGGTGTCATCAAGGGTTCCGCCGTTAACCAGAACGGGGCGAGCGCAGGATTGACCGTCCCGAACGGCCCGGCACAGGAGCGTGTGATGGAGGCGGCGCTTGTTCAGGCGGGCCTCACCGGGGCGGATGTGGACTATCTCGAAGCGCACGCGACAGGCTCCCAATTGGGCGACGCGATTGAAGTACATGCCGCCGGCTCGGTGTACGGGAGAGGGCGCGCCGCCGCCCGCCCGCTGCTGCTAGGCACCGTAAAGTCGAACATCGGACATCTGGAGGCGGCAGCGGGCGCTGCCGGTCTGATTAAGACCGTGCTGGCGATGAAGCAGGGCGTCATTCCGAAACATCTCCACTTCAAGAAGCCGAATCCACAAATCGAGTGGGACCGACTGCCCGTGCGGGTGACTGCTGAAAAGACCGCCTGGCCGCTCCATCCCGACCGGCCGCCGCGCGCGGCAGTGAGCGCGTTCGGTGTTTCCGGTACAAACGCGCATATTGTGGTGGAAGGCTACGGAAGCGCGGCAGACGATGACGGTGCACCCGTTGGAATGCAGTCGTTTGCGGGCGTCGCGCGGCAGGTGCCTGTTGCCTTGCCGGAGCCGGTTGAGAACCTGCCGCTGGCTCTGGACGGACTAACGGAGCGCACAGTGCGCTTGCTGCCGCTGTCGGGCAAGGCGGACGGCGCCCTGCGGGCCCAGGCTGGACAGTATCTCTTGTGGCTCGACGAGCGCGTTGCTGCGTTGTCGCCTGAAGATACTGAAGCGCCTGTCCTTGCTGACATGGCGTGGGCGGCGAGTGTTGGACGCAGCCATTTTGACCACCGCGCGGGTGTGGTGTTCCGGGATGCGCAGTCTCTGCACGCGGGGCTGACGAAACTCGCGGAAGCCGACGCTACGGCTGATAATCTAGCACCACAGCCCGCAACGAGAGTTGCCTTCGTGTATACAGGCGAGGGCAGCCAATGGGCTGGCATGGGTGAGGCGTTGTACGACAGCGAGCCGGTTGTGCGCGCTGTTCTGAACCACTGTGACGCTGTGGTGCGCGCAGAGAGAGGAGTATCGCTGCTGGATGTGATGTTCGGGCGCACCGAGGCAACGAGCGACCTGAATGACGTAGCGTGGGCGCAGCCGGCCCTCTATGCGCTGGAGTGCGCGCTGGCGGCGCTGTGGGCGAGCGTTGGGATTCGCCCGCATGTCGCGCTGGGGCACGGCACGGGGGAGATTGCTGCGGCGCAGGCTGCGGGAGTCTTCACCTTAGAGGACGGATTGCGCTTTGCCTCGACTCGCGGCACGCTGATGGCGGCGCTGCCGGGAGTCGACCCGAACCAGTCTCTGAACGGTCTGGAAGCGGCATTTGCAGAGAGTGTGGTCTCGCCGCCCTCCCTGACTCTGGTGAGCGGCGTTACGGGGCGAGTTGTGGATGCGGACAGTCCACTCGACGGGACGTACTGGCGCACGCAGGCGCGCGAGACTGCGGCGTTCAGCGCAGGGGTCTCCACGCTTGCCGAGTTGGGAGTGGATGCGGTGGTAGAGATTGGCCCCGACGCGATATTGGGGCCGCAGGTGAGTCTTGAATGGCCGGACTTGTCGGACGGAGAGGAAGGCGCCTCCTCACCATCGGTGCTTGCGAGCCTGATGCGACCATCCGACGAGGGTCCAGAGGAGGGCAGTACTGGTTTTGTGGAAGCGGTTGCGGAGGCATACGAGGCGGGATTGGCGCTTTCCTTTGAGGGCATGTTCGCCGGGGAGTCGCGCCGCCGCGTCTCGCTGCCGAGCTATCCGTTCCAGCGCCGGCGCCACTGGGTGTAACTGAGGTGCCGTGTCGCGGAGAGAGCTTCAGGAAATTCGATTGACGTGAGTATTTGTTATTGATACTGGCTGTATTATTCTAAACCCTTGAATGGAGGACTATATTATGGCTTCAATTGAAGAACGCCTGAAACAACTCGCGGACGAAAACTTGGAAGTCGATGGACAGCCAATAGGCAAATTGCTGGACCCGAGCAAGAGCCTTTTTGACCTCGGTCTTTCCTCTCTGGATATAGTGGCATTCGGCAAAGTGATCGCACAGGAGTTCAATGTCCCACTCACTCCTGAAAAGGGCGCGGAGATGCGGAACATTGGGGACTTGATCGCGTACTTGGAGGCCAACGCCGCTTAACCCCCACTCCTGCGGAGGTAACCGGCATCTGATGTCCCCTTCCGCTGCAAGGTGCTGGTGGAGTTCTTTCCGTGGAGTCGGTTTCGCCACTGTCATACATGTCGACCTGACGCCTCATGCCAGCCGTGAGGCGTCATCCGCGCTATGGCTGAACGAGGAAGAACGGGCGCGTTGGCGCCAATATCCGCTCCCAGGACCTCGTCGCAGGTTTGCCCTGTGTCGTGCTGCGCTTCGGGCTGTCCTATGCAACCAACTCGGTTGCAGCAATGAACGCCTCAGCTTCGGCTCATCCTCCTACGGAAAGCCGTTCGCACTAGTGGACGGGGCGCCGGCGGCTATCAGATTTAACCTCAGTCACAGCGGAAAGCATGGCTTGATAGCTCTTGCTCCCCATAGACGGTTGGGCGTGGATGTGGAGGAGCGCATCGCCCGAAGGGATTTTGACGAACTGAGTGAAGCCGTGTTTGGTCCTCATGAACAGTCCGCCCTTGCATGCGTGCGTGGATGCGATAGGGTCCAGCTATTCTTCAGACTCTGGACCATCAAGGAAGCCCTGATCAAGGCTCTTGGTATGGGCTTTTCCTTTGATGTATCCCGGTTTGAAGTGCCGCCAGTCTTGTATCAGGGGAGGATGAGCATATTTTGCTTCCCACAGCTGCCGGAAGTACATTGGCGCGTCGAATACATTGGCAACGAGGAGTTCTCCGCAGCCATCGCGCACGAGCTTGTCCCGTCCCAATTGGGCGACCAGTCATGACAGCGGCTGAACGGTGACGTGTCAGAAAGAGGATGGGGTTGCCAATGACTTCAGAAATCGTATGGGAGGTCCCTGAGCCGCTTTCCACTCACGATGTGCGCGTGGACGACGACACCGTCATTACGCTGCGGCAACATGGAAACCCGTCAGGCCCGCGGCTCGTTCTGAGTCACGGTAACGGTCTCGCAATCGACCTGTATTATCCGTTCTGGTCGCTCCTGACCGACGACTTCGACCTGATAATCTACGACCTCAGAAACCATGGCTGGAACCCGGTCGGCAATCTCCAAAACCATAATGTTCCAACATTGGCCCAGGACCACGACACCATTCTTGAGGCTCTCGACCGCCACTATGGACCGAAGCCCAGAATAGGTGTGTTCCACTCGATTTCGGCTCTGTCGACGCTACTGTCACCCAACAAGGGCAGTAACTTTGCTGCGCTCGTCCTGTTTGATCCACCGCTCTGCAAGCCTGGCCGTAGCTATAAGGATTTTGAAGATATCGCAATACGTTTGGCCAAAATGACCCGCCGACGCACGAATCGATTTCAAACCCCGCAACAATTGGCGGAGCTTCTTACCTACGTGCCAAACTTCCAGCATATGCTGCCGGGGGTATTCGATCTTTTTGCCAGAACAACCCTGCGTGAGCGTACGGATGGAGAAGGATATGAACTGTGCTGTCCGCCTGAGTATGAGGCGCAGATCATAGACTACGCCACCCCCTTTGCCGTGCTCGTGGACTTTCAGTCGCTTCGCTGTCCGACCAAAGTCATCGGGGCTGACCCGACCTTGCCATACTCATACCTGCCGACACTCGACCTGAGCGATATATTCACTGTCGATTACGACTTCCTGCCTGACGCGACACACTTTCTTCTCTTGGAAAAGCCACAGGAATGCGTCAACGCCATGCTGGAGTTCATCGAGCCGATTATCACTGCGTAACTCGATCCTTCTCTTGTGTCGGCTCGCCAATCCAAGCCGCTGTTACGCTTCGACCCGCACCGTCACGATATCCATCCCCTGATATTTCTGGTGGCGCACCGATGAGGCATAATGACGCAGCAGGCGGAACGATATTTCCCTCTCATCCACACTTTCGTCCTCTTCGTTCAGATAGGCGAGACGGTCCTCCAGGTTCTCCTCGTCCTCCAGCGCCGAGACGAATTCCATCTCCACTGCTCCGCCATCGGGACGCACGGCTATAATCAGGCGCGGCGTCTTGTCCGTCCCACCGTCCGAGGAATATTCGTTGCCCGGCTGTAACAGGCTCGACAGCGTCTCCTCGCCCGCCGAACGCAGTCGCTGGGTCGCTGCCTCGCTCCAGCCCATATCGACGGCGACTTCCTGCATGAATGCGTCAATTCGTGACAGGTCGGAAAAGTCCAGTCGAGTCTTCAGCCGTTTGGGACGTGCGCTGGTCACATTCAGGAAGACGTTGAGCGCAATCGCCGTTGCCGCGCCCACTGTGATGCCGTTGCCTAGCAGCATTCCCCACGGATGTCCCAGCAAGTCTTCAATGATGTTCTGCTGTAGCAACCCGGCGCCAATCGCAAACGACACTCCCACCACCAGGGACTTTTGAACGTCGAGTCCGTCTCGCGTGATAGTCTGTAATCCCTCGACAAAGAATAGTCCCGAGAGCAGTCAGGAGGAATGCGCCCATCACCGGGCTGGGTATGGTGAGCAGCGCGCCGGTAAATTTTGGAATCAATGCCAGTACCAGAAGTATGACTGCTATGGCGTATCCCACATTGCGTGCGGCTACCCCGGTCATGTTTACGACCGACGCCGTGAATGACGAATACGGCGATGCAGGAGGCGTTCCCGCAAGACCCGATAGCAGAATGCCCACCCCATTCGCGTAGAGCGAGCCTTGCAGCAGCCGGAAATTGGTCGTTCTCGGTCTGCGCCGTGACACCCGTTGAATCACCACATTGTCTCCAATGCCCTTGATTGCCTGCACCAGGGTGACAATCAGGAACATCGGTAGCAGTGCCCAGAACCCGGCGCTCGGTGTCAGGTCCAACCCGGAAAAAGGGGCTTGGGGAATGCCAACCCACTGTGCTGTGTACAGGCGCTCTAGGTCATACACGCCCAGCAGGGCAGCGGCCATGCAGCCGGATGCGAATCCGATCAACATGGACCACGGACGCCAGCGCGGCGGCGCGCGCAATATCAGGGCCGTGAATACCATCAGCGTGACCGCAGCCACGCACGGCCCGGCGAAGGCCGGCGCGCCCTCCGGTACTTCCCTGAACCGCTCCAAACAGATGGGCAGGACCATCACGGCTATCAGCATCAGCACCGTGCCCGACACGGTCGGCGTGATCACGCGCCGCAGTTGCGGAAGCCACGTCGCCACCGCAAAGAAAAAGAGCGCAGACGCGACCATCAGGCTTGCCAGCATCCCTGGTCCGCCCTCATCCAGGGCGAGCACTGACAACGCGATATAATTGGGTGTCACGCCCACGACAACCATATGCCCCGCGCCCAATCGACCTAGCCTGGAGGCTTGCAACGCGGTGACGATCCCGACGATGATCAGCGACGAGAATACCGCCCAGGTGAGGTATGCTTCGTCCTGGCCGGCCGCCAGAACATTGATGACCACGATTGAAATGGCGGGCGGCAGCACGAGTATGATGCCTTGTATGCCGACGACGAAGGACGAGAGGGGCGCGCACTGCTCGTCCGGCTCGTAGCGGATGTGGTCGTTTGCGGGGGTTGACGCCAAGCTGAACCTCCCAATCAGGTTTTGTCGCTGTTGCTGCTTTCTGCCGCGGTGAGCGGCGTCAAGAGTAGCGGATGTTCCGAGGTTGCGTCAAATGAGTACGCGGCCAATATTACGAAAAGCTAGGCAAAACTCTCACCATATGTTTAATTGCGCCTCATGGTCTCGCGCCTGTCCTGCTGGCTCCTTGCGGCTCTCATCCTGACTCTCGGGCCTCCGCTCTCCGCCGTTGCTGAAGAGACAAACAGCTCCCGGAAGCGCACCTGGAAAACGGTCGCAGACCTCTCACCGCAGGAACGGCAGAAGCTGGACCTTGCGACTGATACCCCTCGCCATCCCCAGGTGCCGTATCTGCCGGCTGAAGCCTATCCTTTTACGCCGCCCTATACGGCTGAGGAGATGGGCTATCGGCTCATGGAGTTTACCTTCTATCCGCGTTGGTCAGCCGTATTTGCCAGGGCGTTCTCGTCGATTTCCGCCCAGGGCGTACTCCTCAACCCAGGCAGTACAACCAATTTTTTGGCCTATCACTCAAGTGCAACAGGTGTGGGAGTAGAATTCGCCCTCAAGCCTGGCGAAGAAATCTACCGGTATCTCAGTCAGCGTACTGCTCCTGCTGCTGCGGAAGGTTCGCAACGACTCTCGATCCGTTATCGCACCGGGAAAGAATTTATCAAGAAAGAAGAACGGTTCCGATATTCACAGGCCAAGCGTCGGGTTCGTCATGACGTGCCCCGCCGGCGGCAGGGCAAGATACCCAATATGGCGTTCACGCCTGACGATACGTATGGACGCGACGCCTGGGAGTTTTCTTGGCAGGTGCTGGGTCTGGACACTCTGTACCAAACTGTGCGCTTTCCCAATACGCGGCCTAGCGTCATGTTACGGAATGGGCAGACCGGCCAGTTTCAAGAGCGGCGGACGTCTGAGCTTAAGCTCATGGGAGACAGCTATCGGTACTATACGGACGAGGGCGGGGTCCGGTGCTATGTTGTGGAAGCCCGAGCCCGCCCCGAATGGCTGCCCAATTACTACGTACCGCGGCTCTTGTTTTGGCTGGAGGAACATTCTTTTTTCCCTCTGCGGATCGAAAAATACGGTCCCGACGGGAATCTCGGCTACATCGAGGTCAGACTCGCTGAACTTTTTAATTCGGCCCTGGGGGAGCGGGGGTATGGATCGCTGTTTACCGTGTATTGGGATATTGCCGATGACCTGATGTCCTATTTTGTGAACGACAGTCACCGGGTAACAGCCTGGAAGCCTCAGGAGGTCGCTATTTTCTTTAGCCCGGATTTTATGCGCCGCCAGTGGTATCTTGATTCTTCTGTTAAGACTCAGGCCCAGGTGTCTTCCCCTGACCTCTTTTTTTTACGGCCTGCCCTGGAGGAAGAAAAATTCCCTGAGGAGCGTTCGCTCCAACTCCCTGCTGAGATTATAGCCCGCATCCAGGCCCAGGAGGCGGCCGGACGGCTGATGTTTGAGGTGAGCGAGCAGGGGCGTTAAGGCTCTCCGCCGGCCTAAAAGGCAGCCCCAACGCTACACAGACGGGCTTTGCCAACCGCCAAGATTCGTCTCCAGATAGTGGGCGACGGCCAGGGCGACATCTTCACGCCAGGGATGGGCGACGATCTGGACCCCAATCGGCAGCCCCTCGGCAGATGTTCCACAGCGCACGACCGCGCCCGGCCAGCCGGTCAGATTGTGGGCGAACGTGTAGGTAAAATCCGGGCCGTCGGGATCGTCGTGGCGCGTGGCGGGTGTGGCGCTGACAGGACACAGCAGCACATCGTAGAGCTCCATAAACGCCAGCATTTCACTCCGGTAGACATTCCATCTGCTCAGTTCCTGGGTAAACTCCGGGAGCGATACTGGCTGAGCCGTTTGCATCCAATCCAGGGCGGAGGACATGTGCTCAGTCCCGGCCGCACGGATAAGCTGACGTATCCACGCTCCTCCATCCGCGAGATAGAGACTGTACCACAGCCGCTCGGCGTCGCTCACACCCTGCGGTCGATCTTCCGTGACCGAGACGCCATGGTCGGCAAGCACGCCGGCCGCAGCTCGAACGGTGCTGACGGTGTCCGGGCTCGGGGATTTGATCCCGTTATCCGTGAAGAAGGCGACTCGCAGGTCCCTCACGCTCACGTCTTGGGGGTCTCCCAGCGGAGCCGGCACGACCGCGGGGTCGTGTCCATCCGGACCGGCAATAATGGATAAGGTCAGACTCAGGTCTTCGACATGTCGCGCCATGGGGCCAATCTGGGTGAAGGCATCCAGGGCGCCGACCTCAAAGGAAATGGCATGCCCGGTGCGGGGCACGCGGCCCGAGGTGGGTTTGATACCGGCAATACC
Organism: uncultured Binatia bacterium (SeqCode); assembly: GCA_965203745.1. Classification (GTDB taxonomy): domain Bacteria; phylum Desulfobacterota; class Binatia; order Bin18; family Bin18; genus Bin18. The sequence goes on along the minus strand of CBDBDK010000004.1, from coordinate 902,688 downwards.
GCAGTAGTGGGACGGCATGCGAATGCTGCCGCCCGTGTCGCTCCCCAGGTCGAGCGCCGAGCCGCCCGCCGCAAGAATCGCCCCGGCTCCCCCGCTACTGCCCGCGGGCGACCGCTCCACATCATACGGATTATTTGTCCGGCCATAGACAGCGTTATCCGTAATCCCCGCCAGGGTGAACTCCGGCGTATTGGTTTTGCCCAGGATGATGGCTCCTGCGGCACGCAGACGCGTCACCACTGTAGCGTCGTGCTCAGGAGTAAAATCGGCTCGCCCCGCTGTTCCCCAGGTACTGACCATGTCGGCGGTGTCTAACGAATCCTTGAGCGTGATGGGGATACCGTGCAGTGGGCCGAGACGTTCTCCCCGCGAGACGGCTTCGTCGGCCTCCCGCGCCTGTCGTCGTGCCGCTTCGGCCTGAATCTGTACAACGGCGTTGAGCTTTGGATTGGCTGTTTCGAGGCGGGCCAGATGCGCATCCACCACAGCAACCGAAGAGACGAGATTTGTCCGAATAAATCGAGCCAGCGTCGTAGCCGAAAACGAGGTCAGTTCCATGACTTTCTCCCTCCGTGAGCGTCCGTATGCGTGGCCGCGTCTCGTTTGCGCCGCGCAAGAACCATACAAAAGTCGTGAAAATCTTCACAGGGGTAATGTACGAGAAGTGATTTCTGGTGTCGATGGTGTTATCAGGGAAGAGTGGAGGAGGGGGAGTGTACAGAGTCCCTACAAAGCGAGGAGAAAATGAGCGACCGTGACCGTGAAATTCGGGAGATGCTGGACCGGGCGTGGCGGAAGGAGGAGCAAAAGCAGCGTGGCTTTCTGACGCTCTCAGAAAACGATATGCGCCTGCTTGAGGATTACTATGCGGCCGGCCTGCCGTATGGCAACACGCCGGAAGGCTTTAATCGGTGGTTAGAGGAACGCGGCTAGGCTCCATGTCCAACCGTTTGAAAAAATGGGGGCTCCCGGAGGAGCCCCCAACGCATGGAGAGAAAGGAGGGCAGCAATCAGTCTGCGGCTGCATCAGTCGCGGTTTCAGGTTTCACATCGATCGAAATACGTTTCGGCTTAACCTCTTCCGGGAAGGGCACCACGACTTCGAGCGTGCCGTTCTTGGTGGTCGCTTCGATCTTCTCCACGTCTATGCCCTTCGGCAAAACAAATGACCGGGCAAACGAGCCGTACGAACGCTCTTGATGAAAGTATCCGCCGTTCTTGTCCTCGTGCTCTGCCTTGCGCTCACCCTTGACCGTCAGTCGGTTGCCGTCCAGCGCAATCTCAACATCCTTGGGCTCCACTCCGGGTAAATCCGCCTTGATATGCAGCCGGTTGTCGTCCACATAACTGTCAATCCTGAACGACGCTTCCGAGGGCATTCCAGTGCGCGCTGCCGGCCAGCCGCGGGAAGAGAAAAAATCGTTGACAACAGACTCCAGGTCATGTCGCCAGGGGTGCATCGTTCCAAACGGGCCTCGCCATACACTCAGTTCTCGTCTCATTGTCTCTACCTCCTGTGGGTTTGGGTTACTGTCTGACACAAGACAAACGTAAGGACGATCGACCATGAGTCAAGGGGTCACAATAAAAATTTTGACTCGTTAATATAGATGCACAATCTCCTCCCGGGCACGATGAGGACGGCTTAGTGCGCCCCCGACTTTTTTATCACTCGTACTATTGTTCGAGCGCTTCCGGACGGTTGGATACGTACGGAGAGCGGGCGGCGACGTGGTACCGTGGTTTTCGTATAGACGACTGTTGAGTGAATAGACTTATGCCCCAAATGCGCCTGCACTTCCTCTAGGGCATGTCCGTCCTCGAGCAGATGGGCGGCAACGGAATGGCGTAAACAGTGACTATGCCGTTTCGACGGCGGAAGCTTGGCCTGCTCCGCATACATGCGGAAGAGTCGATCAATACGCTGGCGACTGACCGGACGTGCATTTCGTGATGGAAAGAGGTAGGGCAGGGCGTCCCTCCGGTTTTGCAGATACGCTCGGAGCAGACGCAGATACTCTGCGGTCATCGGTTTCTCTCCGGCGACGCCGCTCTTGAGGCGTGGGACATGAATGCGGCGGGTGCGAAAGTCGACGTGCTCACGCAGTAAGAGGCCAACCTCGGAGGCGCGCAGTCCGAAAGTGTACATGGCGGCAAACAGCGCGCGGTCGCGCTCGTCTGTGATCTGGGCAAAGAACCGCTCAACCTCCCGACGAGTCAGCGTCACATATTTCGCGCGAGGCCCCTGCTGCCGGGGTTCCGCGCCTCGAACGGAAACGCGTTCTTGGCGTGAGACTTCCGTTTGCAGTTCTCGGAGATAACGGGCGACACTTTTCCCCTGTCGGGCGGCTTGCTGTGCGGCAAGCTGAAGGAGCTTTTCTTGTTGGTCGAGGTCGTCTCTCACCGGGTCTTCTCGATCATGCTAATGAACGGGTTGGACTACGGAATCCCGAGCAGTTTATGGGTTTGCAGACTGAGCCGCCACCGTGGGTGATCAAGACAGTATTGCAGCGCCAGTTGGGTATTGCGCTCTCGCTCAGGACCATCCATTGGTTGCAAGAAAAACTCCTGAAAATCGAGTTGATCAAAGCGCTCTGGCTCGGCGCCGGACTGGGGAAAGACGAGTTTCAGTTCACTGCCATGCCGAAGGGTGAGGGTCGAGCCAGCCTTGGGACTGACACAGATCCAATCGATGCCCGGCGGAGGAAGCAGCGTTCCATTTGTCTCAATCGCAATCTCGAAGCCTTCTGTGTGCAGGGCGTCAACAAGCGCGGTATCAAGCTGGAGTAAGGGTTCGCCGCCTGTACACACCACAAACCGAACACCGTGAGGGGCCCGCTGGGCCGGCCAGGTGGCAGCGACGGCCCGAGCTAGGTCGGGGGCGGACGCGAAACGTCCCCCCCCGGAGCCATCCGTCCCGACGAAATCGGTATCACAGAACTGACAGACCGCCGTAGTGCGGTCCTTCTCCAGCCCAGACCATAAATTGCATCCGGTAAAACGACAGAAGACCGCCGGCCGGCCGGTGTGAGTGCCTTCGCCCTGGAGGGTATAGAAAATTTCTTTGACTGCGTAGCTCATAAAAAAAGAAAGGGACGCCAAAGACGTCCCTTATCGGACCCGGAAGAGGAAAGAGGGGAAATATCCGCGGATACAAGACTCTCAGGCTTACCTGCTCTTCCGGGCGACCTTCTTCGCTGCCGTCTTCTTCGCTGCCGTCTTCTTCGCTGCCGTCTTCCTTGCCGGGCCGAGAATAGATTCCTTAAACACTTTTGCCGGCGTGAAGGCAACCTTTTTCCGAGCCGGAATGGTAATCACCTCCCCGGTCTGCGGGTTGCGTCCCTTGCGGCGCTTCAACTGACGAAGCCGAAAGGTCCCCAGGTTGGGAATTTTCAACTCTTTGTCTTTTTTGACCGTCTTTGTGATGAACTCCACTAAGGAATCCAGCTTGTCGGCTGCCGCACGGTTCGAGGCTTCCCCCCACGTCTCACCAAGTTTTTTCACCATCTCGGTCTTCGTCATGCTACCAACCTCCTCACCCGATTGGGTTCTACACTACATCCCACACCAGAAGTCGAGAGGTCTTGCCACGAAGCACCTCCGACTCACCATTTACGTATCTGCTCCTCTACTAATCGATCACTGCTTCTACCCGTGTCCTCCTCTCATCCTCCTTCCACAATCACAACATGAGATGTCCGACTCCGGGGAGAGATAAGAAAGGCAAGTCTCGCACTCAGAGCCGAATCCATCTCTTCAATTTTTATCCATCAGGCTCGGGAATGTCAATAAAATCGGGCAAAAACAGCCGCAACCTATCGATACATCTCGACCAGTTCGATCATGCCGAGCTCTTTGAGCGTGGAAAACAGGCGGCCCTTCACCTCGCGAGCCGTTCCCAGTTGAACAACCTCCTGGGTGAGAGATTGGGCGTCGGTATAGGAGAGCGAACGAATGAGGCGTTTGATAACCGGGACAAAGAACGGCTCCATACTGAGTTCATCCAGCCCGATACCGAGCAGCACGAGTGTACACAACGGGTCGGAGGCCATTTCTCCGCACATGCTGACTCGTTTCCCGGCGTGTTGTGCGGCGCGGACGGTAGTGGCTATGGTATTCAAGACAGCCGGATGGAGAGGCTCATAGAGAGAGGCGACCTTGCGGTTATTCCGGTCTACCGCAAGCAGATACTGAATGAGGTCATTCGTCCCAATACTAAAGAAGTCCACTTCCTGGGCGAGCCGATCTGCTAACCATACTGCCGCGGGTACCTCAACCATCATGCCGACCGGCATCAACGGGTCGAACGGTTTTCCCTCTCGTTGTAATTCATCCTTTGCCTGCGCCAACAGGTTCTTGACTTGGAGCAGTTCTTCTACGCTGGAGATCATGGGAAATAAAATGCGAACCGGCCCATGCACTCCGGCGCGTAAAATAGCACGCAACTGCACCTTAAAGAGGTCGGCCATCTCCAAAGAGATCCGAATCGAGCGCCAGCCTAAGAAGGGATTATCTTCTTGGGGCAGCTTCATATAGGGCGGATATTTATCGGGTCCGAGATCCAAGGTGCGGATGGTGACCGGTTTTCCCTCCATACCGGTCAACACCCTTTGATACAGCGCTAACTGTGTCTCTTCGTCCGGGAAATCGCTATAGGTCAGGAACGGGACTTCGGTCCGGTAGAGCCCAACGTTTTCGGCTCCGTGGCGCTGGGCAAAATCAACGTCGCTCAGCAAGCCGACATTGGCTCCGAGCGCAATACGCACCCCGTCCTGCGTTTCTGCGGGTAGGTCGTGAATTTCTTCGAGATTCCGGTTAAACGCGCGGTACTCGCGGTCAAAGCGGCTATACTCACGGACGATTTCGGCGCCAGGATTCACATAGGCCACCCCAGCATTCCCGTCCACAATCACCGCATCGCCCTGCTGGATAACGGCAGCGTGCTCGGCCCCAACAACGGTGGGAATTTCAAAGGACTTCGCCAGAATAGACGTATGTGAGGTTGCGCCGCCGTTGGCGAGGACAACCCCCTTCAGCTGACGATGATCCACTCGGCAGAGGTCAGACAGAGAGAGATCGTCCGCCACAAGAATCAGATTCTCCCCTTGTGGTCCGCTCTTCTCCTCTAAGCCGAGCAGATGGCGCAGGACACGCTGGCCGATATCGCGCACATCGGCGGCCCGGTCACGCAGGTGCTCGCCGCCTGTTCGTTCCAGCGTCTCGACATAGCCCTCCGTGACTTTCTTCAGAGCGGTATCTGCGGCATAGCCATCCTGGATCTGCGCTTCAATCTTTTCGATAAACGCCGCATCTTCCAGCATCATGCGATGCACATCAAAAATCGCCCGGTCGATCTCTGGCAGCCGCTCTTGGACGCGTTCTTTGAGCGCATCAATCTCTTGAATCGACCGCGTCAGAGCGGCGTGCAGGTGCTGGAGTTCGGCATCCGGGTTGTCCGTGCGATGCTCTTCAATCGCGTCAAGACGAACAACCGGGTGGACAAGATAAGCCTGACCGGAGCCAATCCCAGGCGAAGCACTGACCCCGGTCAGACGTAAACGACTCGCTCGCCCCGGCCTCTGTGTTCGTTGTGCCCGCCTGCGCTCGTAGGCACTCGGGCGTTGAATGGCGGCCAACATGCGCGACCGATAATCCTGACGCTCTCGCTCCTTTGTTTTGAGCGAGTCCTGCGCGCGGGCTTGCACGACGATGCCTGCAACCTGGGTGGCAATCGTTTTGAGCAGACGGACCTCCGCCTGTGGAAAACGGCGACGACTCCGACTTTGGACTATGAGTACGCCAAGCACGGTGTCCTTGTCGCTCATCGGGAGGCCCAGAAATGAATGGAAGCGCTCCTCTCCGGTTTCCGGAAAGTATTTATTCCGTTCGTGCGTCATGGCATCAGGGGCGACAACGGGTTCCTGCGTTTCAATCACGAGACCCGTCAGCCCTTCATGTTTGTCCAGGCTGACTTTCCCGACGGCCGTCTGATCCAAACCAGTTGTTGCCCAGAGCGTCAGCCGCTCCCCCTTGGAGTCTAGGAGATAGAGCGAACAGACATCGGTCCCCATTCGCTGGGTAATAATCTCGGTAATTTCCTGCAGCGTGCCTCGTAAGTCGTGGGCATGAGAGGAGAGGGCGTCAATATCTTCGAGCAGGTGGAGCCCGGACGGCTGTGCAGACTGCGGTTCTGGCCGGACTCGTCCCTCGGTCTGTCTTTGAACGGCAGTTTTTGAAGATTCACTCATAAAATAAAGGACTACATTCTATCTAAGGCCCTGGAGAGCCACAAGGCACGGGATCCCCTGCAGTTCCAAGGCTGGCAGGCTGGAGGCCACAAGGCCCGAATGGGCGCGGGCGTCTTACAGATCAACTTGGTGATTCAGCGGGGCATGCCCATGGCCAATCCGGAAACCGGCGGCAATCGCGCGCGTCACAAAGTCTTTTGCGTGCGCGATTGCCGTCTCGACCGTTTCGCCTTTGGCAAGCTCGGCCGCGATCGCGGCCGAGAAGGTGCATCCCGCTCCATGCGTACACACGGTGTCTATTTTCTGACAGGAGTAGGCCCGGAAAGTGCTGCCGTCGAACAGCAGATCACAGGCGTCTTCTTCGAGGTGCCCGCCCTTTACCACCACGTAAGCCGGTCCTAAGGCTTTAATACGGCGGGCTGCCTCTTCCATATCAGACCGCCGTGCCACTTCCGTGCCGGACAGCAGCCCGGCCTCGTGCAGATTTGGGGTCACCACAAACGCCAGTGGGAGCAGTTTCTCGGTCAGTACCTGGCGAGCGTCTGCCTGGAGAAGGGCGTGGCCCCCTTTGGCGACCATCACCGGGTCAACGACCAGCTTCCCGACGTCATATTCTGCTATCTTGCGACTCACCACCTCAACGAGTGGAATGGATGACAGCATGCCGGTCTTTGCCGCCTGGATTTGCATATCGCCGAACACGCTATCGAACTCCTGGGCAACAAAATCAGGCGGGAGCTCAACAACGGCCTGGACGCCCAGCGTGTTTTGGGCGGTCACCGCGGTCAGCACGCTCAGGCCATATACACTGCGTGCCATAAAGGTTTTGAGATCGGCCTGAATACCGGCCCCGCCTCCACTATCCGACCCGGCAATGGTCAAGGCTTTGGGGCGTGTCATGGCCTGAGTATCTCGTACACGCGGTCTGCAGGAAATGACGCTGGCTAGGGGAACACGCGCAACTCGCCAGTGTTCAACCCCTGGCCGGTGGAATAGCGGCCCGCTTTGAGCTCATCAATGAGTTCCCGGGTGGTCGAGAGGGGACGCTCAAAAATCGTGACCGCGCAGCCAATGGAAGATGCCGAGTGGCTGTCACTGCCTCCAATACGCTTGCACCCGACATGCTCGGCCACCGCCTGGGCGTATCGATTTTCTTCCTCTGAGCAGGCGCCGTTCACCACTTCAATGGCATCTACATATTTCAGCACTTCGAGGGCTTGACTCCCGGACCTAGGATCAGCTTGGTCGATCGGGGCGGTTTTATGGATAAACTGGAAGCGGGGGTCGAGCTTGTAGCGAAACGGGTGGTTGGCAATCAGAAAGCCGTCAACCTCATCGATAATACGTCGTAACTCCTTGACCTTATAAATACCGCCGACATAGCGGTCGAGACCAAAGGCGCCGACGTGGCCCCACTCGGTCGTGACCTCAATCCCCAGAAATAAGGTCACCCCACGTTCACGGGCGTACTCCTCGATTTCCGGGTCCGTCCAGGCATTGTCGTGTTCGGTGATGCAAATCCCCTCTAGGCCGATGGTGTGCGCCTGGTCGACCATCAGCAAGGGGTCAAGATTGCTGTCAGAGCTGCCGCGTGTCGTATGAACGTGGAAATCAATTCGCATGGTTTATAATACGCTCCGGGAAAGAGTAAACGCGTCCTCGGCGCAGATACAGATGTTGGCGTGTTTACGCTTTTTTCGTAGGCCGCCTTTCTATACCGTCTTCTGAATACGCAGGCAAGAGTGCAATCCGGTGTCCCCGTTCAGACTGGGCTGGACTTTCTCATTCGCTTCCTTTTGTTCTCCGCTCGGCCTGTGCTACAGTCCGCTTACCTCAGCTATGTCACTAAGGCTATTTCATCAGGAGGGGAAGCTATGAAACGACCATTAGATGGCGTCCGCATTATTGACTGGACGATTTGGCAACAAGGGCCGGTCTCGACCATGATGTTAGCTGACTTGGGCGCCGAAGTCATCAAGATCGAAGAGCGCGTCGGAGGGGACCCGGGCCGAGGTGTGCTCAGCATTGCTGGGGCGTTGGTTGGAGCGACGAGTGGTCCGAATTTCTATTTTGAGGCTAATAACCGGCATAAGCAGAGTCTCACTCTTGATCTCAAAAACCCCAAGGCCATAGAGATTGTCTATCAATTGGCGGAGAAATCCGACGTCTTTGTCCAGAACTTCCGGAAAGGCGTGGCAGACAAGTTGGGCATCGGTTATGAGGCGCTCTCCCAACGCAACCCGCAACTCATCTACGCCAGTGCAACCGGCTACGGTCCGTTCGGACCGGATTCCGGTGAGCCCTCCTTTGATTATATGGGGCTGGCGCGCTCGGGCATCATGACTGCGGTGGGTGAGCCTCAGATGGAACCCCTCAGCATTGCCGGTGGCATCGCCGATCAGATGGGTGCCATCATGTTGGCCTACGGTATCATGGCCGCCCTGCTGGCGCGCGAAAAATATGGCATGGGTCAGGAGGTCGATATCTCTCATCTGGGCAGCATGACTGCGCTCCAGGGGCTCAACGTGGCGTGTAAAGCCATTCTCGGCAAGGAGTTTAAGCGCATGCCACGCGCCGCAGCGCCGAGCCCGCTGTGGAACCATTACAAATGCGGCGATGACAAGTGGATCTGCCTGGCCATGCCGCAACAGGATCGCTACTGGTCCGATTTCTGCCAAGTGCTGGGCATTGAGCACGTCCTGGACGATCCTCGTTTTGCGACTATGGGAGATCGAGCCGACAACGCCAAAGATTTGATTCCCATTCTGGATGCCGCATTTGCCTCCCAGCCCCGAGACGCCTGGATGAAGGCCCTCAAGGAAGGCGGAGACTTCATTTACACGGTCGTCAACACGATTGCTGACCTACCCACCGACGAACAGATGCTCGCCAACGAATATATTGTCGATTATGAGCATCCCAGTATCGGCAAGACGCAGTTGGTCGGCGTGCCTGTACGCTTGAGCAAAACCCCCGGTGATCCCAAAGGTGCGGCCCCGGAATTCGGCGAACACACCGAACGCATCCTCACCGAGCTGCTCGACTATTCGTGGGAAGATGTGGCCAAGTTGAGAGACGAGGAAGTGATTTAAGACAGGGATTAGGGTCTGGGGATTTGAGGTTGGGGCCCGCGCAACTGAGGACCGCAACACCAGACTGAAACTACGCCTGGCTCTCAAAGACCTGGAGCGATGACCCTGACCTTTCACCTCCTTCCGCGAGCACCGTACTCCTTCGACCTGACCGTAGCCCGCTTTCGGCGTTTTGCGAGCGAGAATGTCGACTTGGTCGTAGGTAAGCAATACCACCGCCTGCTCGCGGCCGGCCGCCAACTGGCGCTGGCTACGGTGACGGATGTTGGCACGCTGGCCAAACCGAGGCTGACGGTGGAGTTGCACAGTCCATCCAGGGCCGCCCTCAAGCAGGCGGAGTTTCATGCCCAGCTCCGTCACATTCTGTGTACCGACTTTGATATTAGGCCGTTTTATCGATTGGCGCGTCAGGACGAGATGCTGGCGCCGCTGGTCAAGCGTTTTCGCGGGCTGCGTATTACCTCCAGCCCAACCTTGTTCGAGGCGCTGGTCATGGCGGTCCTCTCACAGCAAGTCAACCTCACCTTTGCCTATTCCATTAAAAAGGCTCTGGTTGAAGCGTTTGGCCGCAAATGGCGTTACAAGGGGTGTACGTATTACGCGTTTCCCGATCCAGTACGGTTTGCCAGCCAGAGCCTGGAGACCCTACGCGGCTTTCGGCTGAGCAATGCCAAGGCCAGTACGCTGATCCGCCTGGGCGAAGCATTTGCCTCTCGGGCTTTGCATCAGAGCGCAATCGCTCAGCTTTCAGACGAGGCAGCGATTGAAGCCCTGATCCAACTCAAAGGGATTGGTCGCTGGTCGGCGGAAACTGCACTGATGCGTGGCCTGGCCAGATCCGATGCGTTTCCGGGCGGCGACCTGGGCGTGGTCAAATACCTTGCCCAGGGCATGTTGGGCAAAAAGGAAAAGGCAACCGAAACCGAAATGCGTACCTTTGCCGAGCGTTGGCGTCCCTATCGTGGGCTGGCCCTCGTCTATTGCTACGCGGAGCTCGCCCGGCGTCGGGCCGCGTGACTATCGGTGGTATTGCCGAGTTCAGAACATACCCGAAATTTTGCCGTTCTCATCCATCCGCATCCCCGCTGCGGCAGGTTTTGCACCCAGGCCGGGCATGGTTAGCATGTCCCCGGTGAGTGGGACGCAGAAGCCGGCCCCGGCCGAGAGGCGGATTTCGCGCACGCTCAGCACAAAGTCATGCGGCCGGCCGTAGCGTTTTGGGTCGTCGGACAGGGACATCTGGGTCTTGGCCATGCAGATGGGCACCTGGTCATACCCCAGGTCGTTGATCCGTTTGAGGTCGGTGCGCGCGCGTGGCAGCAGGGTGATATCCGCCGCGCCGTAGACTTTTTGGGCAATGGTCCGAATCTTGTCCTCAATCGGCATTTCTGTTGGATATAGAAAACGCGGTACCGGAGCCGGTCCGTCGCAGGCTTTCACTGCCGCCTCGGCCAGCTCCAGCCCGCCTTCTCCTCCCTGGCCAAACACGTCAATGACTATTGCCTCTACGCCCAGGGCTTTGCTTTCCTCTACAACCAGTTGCAATTCCTCCTCGGTATCGGTGGCAAACCGATTCACCGCCACAATCGGCCGGAGGCCAAACGCGCTCAGACTCTCGACGTGTTTGGCCAGGTTTTCCATACCCTGCTTCAGGGTTGACAGATCGGGTGTGTTCACATCTGCCACCGGCGTACCGCCGTGCATTTTGAGCGCCTTGACCGTGGCGACCAGAACCACCGCGTCGGGCCACAGACCGGCCTCGCGGCATTTGATATTGAGGAATTTCTCTCCACCCAGATCAAACCCGAAGCCGGCCTCAGTCACCACATAAGCGGCATAGCCCAGGGCCAGTCGCGTGGCGAGAATACTATTACATCCGTGGGCGATATTGCCGAACGGCCCAGCGTGGATGAAGGCTGGCACGCCTTCCACGGTCTGAACCAGATTGGGCTTGAGAGCGTCTTTCAAAATGATGGCCATCGCCTCCGGCGCGTGAATCTGGTCCGCAGTGACCGCCTCCCCCTGGGACGAATAACCCAGCACAATACGTGACAGACGCTGAATGAGGTCCGCGGGTCCACTCGTCAGAGCCAGAATAGCCATGACTTCCGATGCCGCGGTGATATCAAAACCCTCTTCACGCGGGACGCCCATGAGACGCCCGCCAAGACCCATCACGATTTGACGCAACGCGCGGTCATTCATGTCCATGACGCGCCGCCAGCGAATTTGACGGACATCCAAATCCACCGTTCGGTGAAACATGGCGGCATCCATCATAGCCGACAACAGATTGTGCGCGGAGCTGACGGCGTGAATATCGCCGGTAAAATGCAGGTTGATATCCTCCATGGGCAGGACTTGAGAGTGACCCCCTCCACAACCTCCGCCTTTCACCCCAAAGACCGGCCCCATTGAGGGTTCGCGTACCGCCACGGTTGCCTTCTTCCCCAGACGGGTCAGGGCTTGGCCTAGGCCTATCGTCGTGGTGGTCTTGCCCTCACCCGCAGGGGTGGGGTTAATGGCAGAAACAAGAATCAGCTTGCCCTGGGTCTGGGTGGGCGCGGCAGAGAGGGCCTCAAGCGCAATTTTCGCCTTCACGCGGCCGTAGGGCTCAAGATGTTCCGGTGGTAACGAGAGTTGCGCGGCGATTTCTTCAATCGGCTTCAAGCGGACGGACTGGGCAACGGCAAGGTTTTGGTCTCGGCTCATAAGGAGTGAACGTACCCAGCTTTTTTGTCTGATGGAAGGGTACGTTTACTCTTTTTCGGACGGTTCCCTTATTACAAACAATGGCCCACGCTCCTGACCAGCAGGCTACCGCGTGCTATGCTGACCCGAACTGAGGAGTTAGCATGGCAGAACACCCTTCCTCTCGTCGTCGTTTACTGAATCTCGCCCTCAGCCTGATAGTGAGTGGGGGGTTTCTGTATCTGGCGTTTCGCAACGTTGAGCTGGATGAATTGGGAGTCGCGCTCGGCCGGGTGCAGGTTGGCTGGCTGTGCCTTGCCGTCGTTGTCAGCTTGCTCATCATGGTGCTGCGCGCCTGGCGCTGGCAACTGGAACTTCGGCCCCTCGAATATGTGCCGGTCGGCCGGCTGTGGGTCGTGACCTCGGTCGCCTATATGGCTATCAATCTGCTGCCGGTGCGCTTGGGCGAGGTCGTCCGTCCCTGGCTCTTATCCCGCCGCTCTCAGGTATCCATCTCAAACGTGATCGGTAATCTGGTGGTCGAGAAGATGATGGACTCGATTTGTATCGTCTTCTATCTGCTGGCTGGCCTGCTGCTTATTGAAAGCCTGCCCGTGTGGGTCCGTCGCGGCGCTCTGGTCCCGGCCGTGATTGCCGCTGTTTTTGTGTCCGTAGTCCTGCTGTTTTGGTGGAAAGGTGAGGCGTTCGTTGATCGCTGGGTCCTTCGCCTGCTCCCGGCACGCTTCGGCGACCGGGTCAAAAGTGTTCTGGCCGCTATCACCGACGGGATGCGGATTCTGCCCAATCCCGGCCTGCTCCTGGCCGTCTTTGTGGTCTCCCTGATCGTTTGGTTCCTACCTATTGTGTCGAGCTATATCATGATCCGCGCCTTTGATCTGTCCGCCCCTTTTAGCGCGGCCCTGGTCATCTTCATTTTTATTAGTTTTGGTACGGCGCTGCCGAACCTGCCGGGCATGATTGGACCGTATCAGTACGCGTGTCAGCTCGCCCTTGGCATCTATGGGGTAAGCGACGCTGACGGCCTGGCCTACGGCCTAGTCCTCAACGCCGTCCAGTTTCTGACCCTCATTGGCCAGGGGTTAATCGCCCTGCCCATTGCCGGGGTGAGTTTTTCCGATATTCGACAGGCTGGTGATCGGCTGGCGCAGCAGAGGGCGGACGCGGGCTAGGATACCAATTCCCCCTCGGCTTGCGGCGGCACGGTGTCCCGTCAGCGCCAAATTTTCCCCGGATTCAGAATACCCTTGGGATCAAAGACGTGCTTGATGCCCTTCATCAGCTCAAGCGCGGCACCGTGTTCTTGCGTAACATATTTCTGGCTGCCGAGCCCAATACCGTGCTCGCCCGAAGCGGTTCCTCCAATAGACAGGACAAAGGCAACAATTTCATCTTTGGCCCGGTTGGCGATGGCCCAGCGCTGTTCGTCCGCTGGGTCTTCGCGCAAGAGAGCGTGCAGAATGCCGAGTCCGGCGTGACCAAAGGTGTGCAAGACGGTGCCGTGCCGCTCGGCAATGGCATAGCTCCGGTCAATCACCTCGGGCAGGCACGAGACGGGAAAACCCATATCCGTACGAATCGTTCTGGCGTGCGGGTTGAGGGCCTGAACCGCGCGGGTCGTGAAATGGCGAATCTCCCACGGATTGCGTCCGCCGGGCAGGACAATCCGCTCGCCCCGCTGCTCTTCACACAGGCTCTGGGCGGTATCGAACACTTCCTCAACCGCACTCTCGGAACCGTGGACCTCAAGAAACAGCGAGGGCCGCTCGGTGAGACCGAAATCCTGAAAACGGTTGAGGGCGGCGATGGAACGTTGGTCAAGAAACTCGACCGCGGCCAGATCAACCCCGTAACGCATCATGGACGCGATCGCCGTGACCGCCGCTTTTTCGGACGGAAAGGTAAACGCGCCCTGTTGCCGTCCCTGTGGCAGACCGACCAGAGAGAGCGTCAGTTCGGTCGCAATGCCCAACGTTCCTTCAGAACCGACGAGCAGGCCCAGCAGGTGATAGCCCGACGACGTTTTACGGCTGCGCGTCCCCAGTTCAAGGACCTCGCCGGTGCCGGTCACCACGGTGGCGGCTTTGACATGAGCGCGCGTCCCGCCGTATTTGACCGAATAGATACCGCTGGCATTATTCGCCACCATCCCGCCGATCGTTGCCACATCGGAACTGCCACCGGGCGACGGCGGGAAAAACAAGCCAGAGGCTTTGAGCTGGTCATTCAGATCGTTGTAGACAATGCCGGGTTGAACCGTGACCTGAAGATCCTCTGCGTGCACGGTGACAACACGATCCATACGCGAGAGGTCCGCAACGATCCCGCCCCGGACCGGAATCGGGTTGCCTTCCAGGCTCGATCCCGCTCCTCGCGCCGTCAGCGCCAGCACCTGCTCATAGGCATAGCGTACGACCCGGCGAACGTCCTCGGTCGTCTGTGGCCAGACAACGACGTCGGGAAACGTCGGCGGACAGGCCGACTCGTCGTGTGAGGCAAGCTCCAGGTCGGCGGGCCGGGTGGAAACCTGCTCCGAGGAAAGCAGCGCTATCAGATCATCTGTGAGCGACATCGGCTTATCCGAACGGTTGGTCAATGGCAGCAGAGAGCAGGCCATCATCGCGACGTTTGGGCCGCATATTCTGGGCCAGAACCTGCTTGCGCAAGCGGATGGACAGCGGCGTGACCTCGACCAATTCATCCGCGGCAATCCATTCCAGAGCGTCTTCTAAATCCAGGTCTTTATACGGAACGAGGCGAACCGCCTCATCTCGTCCTGCGGCGCGGACATTGGTCAACTTCTTCTCCCGACACACGTTCACATCGAGGTCCTTGTCGCGGGCATTCTCTCCGACCACCATGCCCTCATACACGCGCGTGCCGGCCGGAATAAAGAAGACCCCTCGCTCCTGTAAATGAAAGAGCGAATAGGGAGTAGCCAGGCCTTCACGGTCGGCAACCAGGGCACCGTTACTCCGGTTCTGGATCGGACCATGCCAGGGGGTATAGCCGTTGAAGAGCGTATGCATAACGCCCGTCCCGCGCGTCTCCGTCAGAAAGCGCGACCGAAAGCCGATCAGGCCGCGCGAGGGAACGGAGAACTCCAGACCGACCCGGCCCGATTCCGGGGGAGCCATGTTTGTCAGGAATCCTTTGCGCTGAGCCATGAGCTGAGAGACCTGACCAACATAGTCCTCCTGGACATCGATGAATACCAACTCCATCGGCTCCTGGAGTTGACCCTCACTTTCTTTCACAATGACCGTTGGCTTGGAAACCTGGAGTTCGTAGCCTTCGCGACGCATAGTCTCAATCACCACCGAGAGCTGGAGCTCGCCCCGCCCCATCACCCGAAAAGCGTCGGGGGAGTCGGTCTCCTCCACGCGCAGACTCACGTTTTTATGCATCTCGGCAAAGAGCCGTTCGCGGAGACGGCGCGACGTCACATATTGCCCTTCCCGGCCCGTCCAGGGACCGGTGTTCACCCCAAAGATCATGGCCAGCGTCGGGTCATCAATCTGAATCGTGGGCAGGGCCACCGGATTATTACTATCGGAGATCGTTTCTCCGATCTGAATCTCTTCAATCCCAGCCACCGCGACAATATCGCCGGCCTGCGCCGAATCGATCTCGTGCCGGTTAAGCCCCTGCCAACTATATAGCTGGGCAACTTTACATGGCACGCGGGAGCCATCGTCGCGACACAGCGTATAGGCTGCCGTGCTCTGAAGTTCACCCTGAATAATACGTCCGATGGCGATCCGACCAATATACTCATTATAGTCCAGGTTGTTCACGTGGAACTGCACGGGGCCGGCCAGCGCGTAGGCCGGACCGGGCAGGGCCGAGATAATCAGGTCAAAGAGCGGCTGCAGATTCTGCCCCTCTTCGTCCAGGGCGCGTTGGGCAATCCCGGCTCGGGCGTTGGTGTACACCACGGGAAAGGCGAGTTGCTCGTCCGAGGCATCGAGATCGATGAAGAGGTCATAGATGGCATCCAGCACTGCGGAGACTCGTGCGTCTCGCCGGTCGATTTTGTTAATGCAGACAATCGAGGGCAGCCTGGCCTCCAGGGCTTTCTTCAGGACAAAGCGCGTCTGGGGCAGCGGACCTTCCGAGGCGTCCACCAAGAGCATGACTCCGTCAACCATGGCCAGCGAGCGCTCCACCTCGCCGCCAAAATCCGCGTGACCCGGCGTATCGACAAAATTGATTTTCACGCCGCGATACGAGAGTGCCGCGTTCTTGGCCAGAATGGTGATGCCGCGTTCCCGTTCCAGGGCAAACGAGTCCATCACCCGCTCGGCCACCTGTTCATTGTCACGAAAGGTGCCGCTCTGTTTGAGCAGGGCGTCAATGAGGGTGGTTTTGCCATGATCGACATGGGCGATAATGGCGACGTTTCGAATATCCTCACGCCGGGGCGTGCCGCTGTGCAAAATCCTATCCTCCGTACACTTTTACTTTTTCCCGACCCTCACTCCGAGCGGGACGGTGCGATGATGTCGCACCGAGGACCGCTGGCGCGGCCAATGCCATAGCCCGTGCCGGCGATGATTGCCACACGGTCCTGTAAACCAAAGTCCATAGGTCCCTTCTCACAGCGCCGAAGGCGAGACTGCCCAAATTGATTGCGCGCCCATTGTCCTGGCATTCCGGAGCCTGTCAAGAGGAAAAGCGTGGTGGCGTTGCGCGTCTGGCCCAGGAAGCGCAAGATGTGTCCAAACGTGTTACGGCGCAAAAAAGCGTTCCTGCTGTCATGCAGGAGTGACCATGTGGAGCTGCGGTTGTTATGCTGAAAGCGGTCTTTTTTGATTTTGATGGAACCCTGGCCGACGATGGGGCAACGATTGATCAGGCCCTCAAGGTTGCATTTGCGGTGATATGCGAACGCTGGCCGGACCTCAGTGCGGCGGCGCTTGAATCAACCTACCGTCAGATCTCCGACCGCGCCTGGGGAGATTACGATCGCTACCTGCGCCCCCTGGGATCAGCGGAGGCCATGCTCGCCTCCCTGTGGCAGCAGACCCTCGAACGGTTTGGCCACAATGACGCAGAAGTCGCACACGCCGCGGCCACGACCTATTGGAAAAAGCGGTTGCGTAGCTGCCAGCCGTATCCCGACGTGCTGCCCTTCCTCGCAGACTTGACCCAGCGCTTTCATGTGAGTCTGCTCACCAACGGCGCGCCCAGCATGCAGCGGGCCAAAGTACACGCCTCCGGTCTCCAGGCGTATTTCCGCGATATCTTTGTCGGTGGTGAATTTGACCAGGGCAAACCCGCCCCTTTTATCTTCTCTGCCGCTCTCAGCGCTGCCAACTGCCGTCCCGAAGAAGCCGTGTATATCGGTGACTCTCTGCTGCACGATGTTGTTGGCGCCCGAAAGAGTGGTCTGCATAGCATCTGGCTCAATCGGAAGAGGCGGGCCAGACACGAGGTCCTGCGAGCCTATACGGCTGACACTCTCGACCAGTTGGCCCGGCCCGATTTTGAGATTACCGGTCTCGCCGGATTGTCTGACTGCCTAGCTCAGATCGGCGGACAGGGCTGGGCTGACCTCTGACCGGCCCTAGGGTATATTTCGTCTCTATTGCATCCCCTTGATGCGCTTATGCGAGGTGTCGTCGCCAGTGACTCGAAAAGTAGAAAGGAGGGAGCATGGACGCCGAAAATTTAGAATTGCTCATGGAGAGACTAATATCCATTAACGAACAAATACTGGACCGCCTCGATAACATACAGTCTGATATGGCTGAGGTAAGGAGAGAGTTGGATTCGACCGTTCAGCACTCTTACGCTCAAGCATCGCTCAATGACTTACATAATATAATAATGGAATTGCAGAGCATAACTATAAATACCTCTGGACTGTAGGGCCGGGGACAAGTGTGGCATGGAAAAAAACGCCTACAAAATCCTGTTGTTCAATTATTATCGGGATGCCGAATTGCGCGGGGCTGACTTGATTCTGCGGTTGATCAACCTTGCAGAGAACCAGAACATCCAAGAGAAGCTGGCCCGCCATTTAGCGGATGCGACCAATCACGCCTGGCTCTGGACCGAGCGTATTCTGGCGCTCGGTGGTGAGCCCATGCGGATCGATAATGGCTACCACCGTCAACTCCGGCGCAAGGCCGGCCTGCCGGCGAATTTCCTGGACCTGCTGGCGCTTACATGCGTGGTGGCCGAGCGAGCGCACAAACGCTACACGGAACACGCCGCCCGGCCCGATGTCGCCCCGGAGACGCTCAAGATTCTGCACGAGATGCAGGCAGACGAGAAGGCGCATCTGACTTGGATCACGGAAAAGATCGCTGAACTCGAAGCCAAGGAGGGCAAGGAAAAGGTGGATGCCGCCCTCCGGCACTATCGGGAGATCGAGGCGGCTGTTTTCGCCGACATGCAGCAAGAGGAACAGCGCGCCCTCGCCCAGGTTGGACCGGACGAAACCAGTTAGAGACTGGGCGCGCCGCTCAAATCCTCTTTTTCTGGTTTGCCACGTAATCGACCAGGAGATATTCGCCCAGATTGTCCGGGCGGGTGTAAAAGGCGCGGCCGCGATTCATCTTGGTCATTTTGTCCACAAAGGTGCGCAGGCTCGGGCTATCGTCGAGCATGAAGGTATTGATCGTGACCCCCCGCTTGGTGACTTTCTCCACTTCTCGTAGGGTCTCCTGAGCCGCCCGCATACTGATCCCCCCAAAAGACAGGGGCCATTCGCAGTAGAGCCGTCCCCGCGAAAAATAGGCGGTGGGCTGGCCATCCGTCACCACAATGATGTGCTGATTATGACTCGGGTGGCGGCGTAGCAGGTCCCCGGCCAGCCGCAGGCCGTCCTGGAGATTGGTAAACGGGTCGCCCATATTCCAACTCGCCTCGGGCAGGTCTTTGATCTTGAGTTCCACGGCCCGTGTGAAAAACCCGACAATCGAGAAATAGTCCCGCGGATAGCGGGTGCGGATCAAACTCTCCAGCGCCAGCGCGACTTTCTTCGCCGCTCCGAAGCGACCCTCCCAACTCATGGACCAACTCATGTCGAGCAGGAGGACGGTCGAGGTGGTGGTCGTGTGGTCGGTGTCGAAAATCGTAAAATCCCCCGGCTGGATGGACAGGGGAACGCCCGCGCTCCGCTGTATGGATTTTTTGAGCGTCCCGACCAGGTCGAGATGCATCGGGTCGCCGTACTGATAGGGCCGGGTTTCGTCTATTTTGATCTCGGCCATGCCACGATGGTCTGTAGCGTGTGAGCCGTTCCGGTCGCGCAGCAGATTGGTATAGATGTCTTGCAGGGCGAGCTGGCCAATCCGCCGCACGCCCTTAGGCGACAACTGCACCCGGCCCTCGCGGTAGATCAAAAACCCGGCTTCCTCCAATAATGACTGCATCTGCTGAAGGTTCTGGAAGTCCTGGCTGGCGGCCTGGCCAATCAGTTCCTGGAGTTGGTCCGGGTCGATCTTCTCCGGCTGTCCGGACAGCAGATTTTGCTCCATCTCCTGGAGCTGCTCCATTTCCTCCATTAGTTCCAGCGCTTCCTGATAGCTGAGCGGGCGCGGTCCGTTGAACAGGTCGTTGAAACGGCGCTGAAAGTTCTCCAGCGATTGAATATTGTCAAACTCCTGCATGAGTTCGTCAAACGCGGCCTGGGCGGCCTCGTCCTCGAACTCATAGTTCGACAGTTTCTCCATTTTCTCGCTCAGGCGCTGCGGCAACTGCTGGAGAAACTGCTCCTTCTCTTCGAGTTCGGGCTGCTGAGGTCGCCGCTCCTCCAGCGTACGCTGCTCCTGATTCAGAATGGAGTCCAGCCGGTCCTGCATCTCATCGAGCGAGGAGCGCATATTGGCCTCGCGGTAGCGTTTGCGCATCTCTTCGCGCAGGTCGCGCACAAGGTCGTCCAGGCCCTTGAGCTTATCGTCTTCCTCCCCGAGACCCTGGCGCATGAGCTGCTCCAGGGCCTTCTGCATATCGTCTGTCGAGGACAGGTGTTCGGCCAGCTCTTCAAAGATCTTGTCGGCCGACAGCCGGACACGCTGGCTACCATCCCAGTCGGTATAGCGAATGGTGATCATGTCAGTCGGGAAGCGCGGTCACAGAATGACGGGATCATAGAGCAACCCGCCCGCCTTTACTATACCCGCAGTCCGGCGACGGAGAGGGGGAAGGGGCTTACCGCCGCCTGACTCTTCAGTGCTTTTGAATTGACATTGTCAGTTATTATAATATTATTTCTGACATTCGAGGTGTTCCATGAATAATAATCCCTCCGCAAGCCTGGAACAAGAACTGCCTGCTCCTCATGTCGGGGCACGCTTGCGCGTCGCACGTGAAACGGCTGGTCTGACCCAGGCCGATGCGGCGTCCAGCATTGATATCGCGCGGACGACGCTGGTCGCCATAGAGAAGGGGCAGCGCCGGATTCGCGCGGACGAACTCCAAAAGCTGGCCCGTCGGTATCGCACGTCGGTCAACGTCCTGCTCCGCCACGAGTCAGTATCTATTGATCTCGTCCCTCGCTTCCGCAAGCTCAGCACGGTCAGCGACCACGCTACCGATGACGCGGCCCGGCTACTGACGGACCTTGTCCAGGCTGAGGTGGAGCTTGAAAACACGCTCGGTATCACCCGCACTCGAAATGACCCTCCGGAACGGCCGCTCATGCCAGGCAATGTCCACGCCCAAGCCGAAACCAATGCGACCGAACTACGGCATTGGCTCGGATTGGGATTAGCACCGGTCCGCGACTTGGTGAGCCTGCTTGAATTGGACCTCGGCGTGCGCGTCTACGTGAGGCCGCTCGACTCTCAGGTATCTGGCTTGTTCGCCTATGACGAGGAAATCGGTGCATGCATGCTATTAAACGCCAACCATCCGCACGAACGCCGAACCCAGACCGGGGGGCATGAACTCGGACATTTCAGTGCGAGTCGCAAAAAGCCCGATGTTCTGCATTTCAATGAACGGGAAAGTTCACGCGAAGAACGCTACGCTAATGCCTTTGCTCGTGCCTTCCTGACGCCAGCGCGTACGGTTATGCACAGATTCCAGGATCTCACTGCGGGTGCATCCCACCTCACCCGTCGGCATGTTATCCTGCTCGCCCACACCTTCGGTATATCGCGCGAGGCAATGGCCCGGCGGCTTGAAGAGCTTGGCCTGACCAAACCGGGGACCTGGGATTGGTTCCAAGCCAATGGCGGAATCACGGACGAGCAGGCTCGTCAGGTTCTTGGCGACCTGGCCGCCGTTGATACAGGCAAAATGGAAGCGGAGCGTCCCACGACGCTCCGCCTGAATCTGCTGGCTGCGGAAACCTGGCGGAAGGGTCTGCTCAGCGAGGGCCAACTCGCCCGTCTTTTACGCCTGAGTCGGGTCGAACTGCGTGAGATTCTGGACAACGTGGAAATCGAGGAGGTTGAGGTGGATGGAATATCGAAGCTGCCTCACTGATTCCGCGCTGTCCGTTGTTGCTGACACGAGCGTCGTTATTAACCTGAACGCAACCGGATACTCGGCAGCGATTCTGGATGCCTTGCCCAACCGACTCCTCGTTGTTGAGGAAGTTTCTTTTGAGCTTGAGGTCGATAGCAGAACCGGACGCAACGACGCGGAGGCACTCTCTGCGCTGGTAGCTCAGGGAAGTGTGGAGCTTGTCAGGCTCGGAGACATCGGGACTCGGCATTTCATCAGTCTCGTATCTGGCCCTGCCAACCAAACCCTTGATGACGGTGAGGCGGCGACCATCGCCTGCGCACTGGAGCAAGGTGCGACAGCCCTCATAGACGAACGCAAAGCTATTCGGATTTGTGCCGAGCGGTTCGGAGAGCTTTCGACGGGCTGCACGGTGGATATTTTTGCGCAGGATGACGTTCAGCGAATCCTGACACGTGATACACTCGCCGATGCCGTCTTCAATGCCTTATATCAAGGCCGGATGCGGGTCTCCGCGCATTATGCTGAGTGGGTCGTCACCCTGATAGGTAAGGAGCGGGCCGCACAGTGCCGCTCGCTACCAGCGTCGGTCCGGTCGGCCGGGTCGCGGCGCTCATGATTGTGTCAAGGCCGCTTATCGGTAGAAGGACTACAAAGGAGAAAGTGTGAACATGAACTACGTCTTGATTGACCTGGAAAATACACAACCGGAACACCTGAGTGTTTTAACCGGGCAGAACTTCAAGGTTCTTGTCTTCGTAGGTCAGAACCAGTCAAAGATATCATTTGATCTCGTATCCGCCGTTCAGCATTTAGGGAAAAACGCCGAATATATCAAAATTCAAGGAAACGGACCAAACGCCCTTGATTTTCATATCGCGTTTTACATCGGCCAGTTTTCCGCAGAAAACAGGGATTCTCATTTCCACATCATTTCAAAGGATAAAGGCTTCGACCCGCTGATTAAGCATCTTGAATCAAAGAAAATTCGAGTACACCGGCATAAGGCCGTCAGCGACATACCTCTTCCAAAGCCTGCAAAGGCAAAAAAAGCGTCTCAAGGTTCAAAAGCTGCGAGTTCAGCAATAAAGGCGGAGAACATTCAGAAAATCGTTGAGTTCTTGACTGCCCGAGGCAGTGCAAAACCAAGAAAATTAAAAACTCTTTCCAATTCGATTAACGCGCTATTCTCGAAGAGCTTAACCGAGAACGAGCTGAAGGCTCTCATAGATGAGTTGGTCAAACGCGGCGTTGTGATTGTCAGCAGCAATAAAACCAACGTGAGCTATCAGTTGAAAAAGTAAAAGCAGCAGACAATCCTATGACAATTGGTCAAGGAGGAATTCGAGTGAAGCAAAAGGACTTTGAACGCCTAGTAAAAAGTGTCAGGCAGGCAGGAGCGATTCGCCGAGGACAGCTCAAGTCCGAACGAGGGGCCGAGTTTCGACCTGAAGACGTGCGAGCGCTCCGTACGCAATTACAGAAGGCCCATGAGTTAAAAGAGTGACCATATTGCTTTCCCTGTCCGCGCAGATTTATTGAGGTCGTAGGTTGCCTGGAGATTCGGCTATATCTTCGGCGTCATGCTGAGGACGGCAGCGAAGTCCAGCGTTGTGGCAGCTTATTTCTTCAGGCGCAAGAAATTCCTCGAAGGAAGAGAGAACACAGGCGAGATAAGTGCATGAAAAGGAAAAGAAAAAGGTCGTCCAATAATGTGACAGCCAGTCAGAAGGGTCCTGTAACAAAGGCCTCACTCGAAAGACTCATATTTGATTTAGATGGATTCCTGTATGCTGCTTTGTTGACTCACAATAAATCCCGTCAACCGAAAATGCCTGAACACGGCTTTTTGTCACTGAATATAGTGAGTCTTTTCAATTTGTAGATATCTTTGGAATTGTCCCTGAAAGGTTTGTTGATAGTAGGTGGTTACGCGCGGCCCTCCTACCACTTTCTTACCAAACTGTACGATAAGCTTCCGCAGAATGTTTCCGAGCAACTAGAAGAACTGTGCTCCGATGCCATTAGAGCACAGGGCGAGGTTATTCTACTACGCTATGCTCCGTCGCCAGCACCCACTAAGTCTGACCCTTCCGAAAATAAACCTTTGAATAATTTGCGAGACATACTTGAATATTTTGATCGTGAAATGGAAGCGTGGCAGAAACGTTATACATGGGAATATATCGAAAAAGACAAGTGGATATATTCTCTAGGAGAGATCAGGTCACTCGTCTATTTTTGTAAAAATACCCAGGGAATGATAATCGATATGGGAAAACAAAAAGGTATTTTAGACGATAAATTTGGACCTTTTACTAACCTCGCCCTCCCCCCACTTTCTCGTAATTCACCGGCTTTCTGAGCTTGTCTCTGCAACCGGTCAAACCGGCATTAGCGTTGCCGGTCAAGGAGAGGAACTGGGACTGTAATAGCGTCCAGATTTTTAAGACGCGGGTTCGGGGTATTTCTTGCAGTCCTCGGGCCGGTGGTGCAGCAGGTAGTTGGCGCTTTTTCGCCGACCGCGGCGAGTCCGCACGGCCGGCGGCGGAGGGCGGCTAGGCGCGATAGGTCTGGCGGCCGCCCTGGCGCTCTTTGTTGAGCTTTTGGTGCAGATGCAGCCCTTCCAGAATGAATTCGGTGGCGGTGGAGATGAAGCTCGGCTGGCCATCAACCCCTAAGGCTGCCAAACTCTCCTGCAGCCCTTGAATGTTTTGGATGCCCTCCACGTAGTGTTGAGACGGCATCATATCCGAAATTTCAACGCCCCCACCGTTTGCGAAATAGTCGATGACCGGCTGTAAACTTTCGACTCGCATGTATTTATCGAAGACTTTCTGAACGGCCCGATTGACCAGACGCTCAATGAGGTCTCCATCTTTCTGCTCTTCGCCCATGTATTCCAGCTCGATCTTGCCCGCAGTCGAGGGATAGAGCGCGTACAGGTCGCTGATGCGCGGCACAACTTCGCTCTCACCCAGGCGCACGGCTCGCTTCTCCGCATTGCTGATTACACTTTCAAAATTGTTAATCGTCATGCGGACGCTCACCCCGGACGATTGATTGATTTCATTGGAATCCCGGGCTTCCATGGTGAGCTGGGCGCAGATCTCCTTCATGAACGGTGGGGTATGGAACACCAGGCCGTCGTGGTCAAACTGGACCGCTTCCTGCTCCATAATGGAGATTTCTTCCTCAATCGAGCGGGGATAATGGGTGCGAATCTGTACATCAAACCGATCCTTCAGCGGGGTGATAATGCGCCCCCGACTGGTATAGTCCTCGGGGTTCGCACTCGCCACAATAATCACATCGAGCGGCAGGCGGACCTTGAAGCCTTTGACCTGAAAGTCCTGCTCTTCCATCAGATTGAACAGGCCCACCTGCACTTTCTCGGTCAGGTCGGGCAACTCGTTGACCGCGAAAATACCGCGGTTCGTCCGGGGGATCAGGCCGTAGTGGATGGTCTCCTCGTCGGCCAGATAGCGTCCTTCGGCAACTTTAATCGGGTCCACCTCGCCGATGAGATCGGCAACGGACACATCGGGCGTTGCCAGCTTCTCGGCATAGCGCTCGTCGCGTGACAGCCAGTGGATTTCAAGTGCCTCTCCGCGCTCCGCGGCTAAGCGGCGGGCTTGCGGAGAGATGGGTTCCAGCGGATTCTCCGGGATCTCACTATCACGGATGGTTGGCACATAGTCGTCCAGCAGGCCGGTCAGGCCACGGATCACCCGTGATTTCGCCTGCCCGCGCTCGCCCAGAAAAACAATATGATGCCCGGCCAACACCGCGTTTTCGATCTCTGGAATCACGGTCTCGTCATAGCCGATAATGCCGGGAAGCAATTGTTCCCCGGCGGCGAGCATACGGATCAGATTCGCCCGCATCTCTTCTCGTACGGGGAGAACCTGATAGTCTATTTTCTTGAGATCACCAACCGTCTGGACTTCGCGACGGAGCGTTTCAATTGGAGTCGTCTGTTGCACAATCCTGCCTGCCTTTATTCAGAATATTCCCATCCGTTGTGTATCGAGTTGCGCTACCCGGAATAGGACTCGGCCACCTGCCCGCCAGTGGGGTTGGGTCGGATAGGCAAGAACGACCCCGGTTGGGTGCGTTACGCGCCTTAGTCTAATCCGCCCGCGTCATCTGTCTCGGGCTTGGTCTCCGTCTCGAGTTCGGCTACCGCAAGAGGCTGACCGTCAACGCGCAGGCGTAACTCCTTCCCGACCTTAAAGAGCGGAACTTTTTTGGCCGCAACCGCGACGACCTCCCCAGTTCTCGGGTTCCGGCCTTCCCGCGCCGGACGCTGTTTGACAATAAAACTGCCGAATCCGCGGATTTCAATCCGTTCCGTCCGTGCCAGGGCCTCGGTCATACTATCGAATACCGTATTGACCATGACCTCGGCATCCCGTCGTGAAAAACGAGGATAGCGCTGAGCGACTTCCTCGATCAGGTCTCTTTTGGTCACGCTCCCATCCCCCATCAGCAGGCCTTATGATTTCTGTGGATCTCCGTCATCCCGGTCGAGCCGCAGCTCTTCTCCCAAGATATCCTCAAAGGAGAAGCGCGCTCCTTCTCGTTCGCGCTGGAGGTATGCCTCCATTTCCTCTCGCTCCTCACTGCGGCGTAAGGCCTTCACGCTCAGTCCCATTTTGTGTTCACGGGGATCAATATGGATCACCTCAGCCTCAACCAGATTGCCGACCTCAAACAGCGACGAGGGCTTCTCGACTCGCTCGGTTGAGAGCTGAGAGATGTGAATCAACCCTTCGATACCGTCGGCCACTTCGACGAAGACGCCGAAGTCGGTCACACTCGTGACTTTGCCGTTAATCCGACTCCCCACCGGATGTTCTTGTTGCAGGGTGACCCAGGGATCGGCGACTGATTGTTTAATCCCGAGCGAAATGCGCTCGTTTTCCACATCAATACCGAGAATAACGGCGTCAACCTCATCGCCTTTTTTAAACAGCTCCGAGGGATGCTTAATCTTCCGGGTCCAATGCAGGTCCGAGATATGTGCCAAGCCGTCGATCCCTTCCTCGACTTCGATAAAGACACCAAAATCAGTAATACTTTTGACTCTGCCGTGGATGCGGCTGCCCACCGGGTGGGTTGCCCGCACCGTCTCCCACGGGTTCGGCGAGACCTGCTTGAGCCCCAAGGATATGCGACGGTGAGCGGGGTCAAGGTCGAGAACCACGATTTCGACCTGATCGCCGACGGAGAGCAGTTTAGAAGGATGAGAAATCCGCTTTGTCCACGACATTTCGGAGACGTGCAACAGGCCTTCCACTCCCTGCTCCAGTTCCACAAAAGCCCCGTAATCGGCTAGGCTCACGACCTTGCCCTGTACCCGACTGCCGGGCAGGTAGCGTTCTGCGACCGACCCCCACGGGTCAGGAACAAGTTGTTTCAAGCCCAGTGACACGCGCTCCTTTTCCGCGTCAAACTTGAGCACAACGACCTTAATCGTCTCCCCGGCTTTAATCATCTCAGACGGGTGACCGATCCGTCCCCAGGACATATCGGTGATGTGCAAGAGGCCATCCAGCCCCCCCAGATCAACAAAGGCCCCGTAATCCGTAATATTTTTGACGGTGCCCTCAAGGATGACCCCTTCATCGAGCACCTTCAGCGTCTCTTCCCGCAGCGCGGCGCGTTCCTGCTCCAGCACTGCCCGGCGTGATACGACCACATTGGAACGGGCTCGATTGTATTTGAGGATGGCAAATTTGCCCGTTTTCCCCAGGAATTGATCCAGGTCGCGGATGGGGCGAATGTCAACATGAGAGCCCGGTAAAAACGCGGCCACACCAATATCGACGCGCAGCCCGCCTTTCACCTTGCCAACAATGGAACCGTTGACGGGTGTGTGGTTGTTGAACGCCTCCTCAATGTCTCGCCAAATACGGAATTGCTCTGCTTTCGCTCGGGATAAAACAATCCCCTCTTGCTCAGAGTCAGCCGAGTCAAAGTAGACCTCTATTTCATCTCCCTCACTGACCGTGAGCTGCCCGTCACGCTGGCGAAATTCAGCCAGCGGAATATGGCCTTCCGATTTATAGCCAATATCAATCGTGACAAATTCTGGTCCGATGTTCACCACCCGGCCACGGACGATCTCCCCCGGTTGAACTGAGCGCATGCTTTCTTCAAACATCTGCCCGAAGTCTTCTCCAACACCTTTGCCCGGCTGGGCTGGTGCCGCGGGCGCAGTCTCACTGCCGGTGCCCGCCGTCTCTGCCGACGGGCTCTCGTCTGCTGCCTGGCTCTCAGCGTCAACGTTCCCTGCTTGGGTCTGCCCTTGGGTGGTGGCCTCGCTGTGCGTTGGCGTCGTTTCTTCAGCGTTATGCTGTTCGTTATGTTCCATGTTATGGTTTACCCCCTACGAAGCTCCCGTACATCGCCTTTGCATACTCTCCTCGTGGCGAGGTTGCAAGAGCTACGAGCCCGGCTTTTCCTTTTTGCTTTCAATACTTGCATGGGCATGGACTAATTCGGCCATGCTGTCAACTACGTCCGCTTGGGTTAATGCGGTGGTATCGATACGTACGGCATCAGCCGCGGGTCGGAGTGGCGCATGGGCGCGTTGGCTGTCCCGGTAGTCTCGTTCTGCTATATCCTGCAGGGTCTGCGCAAGCGAAACGTTGGCCTCTCCCCGTTGTTGCAGTTCGGCGTAACGCCGTCGTCCCCGTTCTTCGATCGAGGCGTCGAGAAATATCTTGATATCCGCATCCGGAAAAACAACCGTCCCGATATCGCGCCCCTCAAGAATGGCCGCGCCGGTCCCTCCGAGCCGACGTTGCAGCCCGAGGAGGGCGCGGCGAACCTGCGGCTGAGCCGAGACTTGTGAGGCCATCTGGCTCATTTCCGGACGACGAATATCCTCCGTAATATCCCGGTCGCTCAAAAGCACCCGCGTGTCCGAGAGCGTAATATCCGCCGCGTCACACAAGGCCGCGAGGCGCTCGCCGTCGTCCGGACTCACCCCCTGTTCCCACGCGAGTAAACCAATAGTCCGGTAGAGCGCCCCGGTATCGATATAGCGATAGCCGAGCCGTTCGGCCAAAAGACGACTGACCGTACTCTTGCCCGCGCCAGCCGGGCCGTCGATGGCGATGATCAGGCCCCTCTTCGTCTCCGCCATCAGCCCGTCCCCAGCCGGACTCCGGTCATCTCTTGGACCAGGCGGTAATATCCGGGAAAGGAAATGGCAATGCACTCCGGCTCCTGGACAGTAACGCCCTCGTCCGACCCGAGTCCGGCCACGGAGAGCGCCATCGCGATCCGGTGATCCCCCTGACTGTGGACTGTGCCGCCGCGCACGCGGCCCTGCCCGGTAATCACCAGTCCATCCGGCAGTTCTTCCACCGTCACGCCGAGGGCAGTCAGGGCGACGGCCAGAGCGCGGATGCGGTCACTCTCTTTGACGCGTAGCTCTGCGGCTCCACGAATGACAGACGTGCCGTGGGCAAACGCCATAGCCACGGCAAGCATAGGCAACTCATCAATGGCGCGGACAATCAGCGCACCGTCGACTTCTATCCCACGCAAGGAGCTTGAGCGGACCACCATATCTCCGACAGGCTCTCCGCAGACGTTGCGCGCATTGTGTGTCTCGATCTGGGCTCCCATGGCGCGAAAGATATCTACTATCCCCGTTCGAGTGGGATTGAGTCCAATCTGACGAATACGCAACTCCGAGTGGGGTAGCAGGAGGGCTGCCGCGATGAAAAAGGCCGCGGAAGAGAGATCACCAGGGACATCCACATCCTGGGCGTGCAGAGGTATTCCGCCGTCAACGGAAACCGTTCGCCCCTGCACCGTAAGCTGCCCGCCAAATGCGGGTAACAGGCGCTCCGTATGATCGCGGGAACGTTCAGGCTCTCTGACCGCCGTCCGCCCGTTGGCGTGCAGACCAGCCAAAAGGATGGCGGATTTGACCTGTGCGCTTGCCACGGAACTCGTATACGTCATACCGGTGAGGCGCCCGCTCTGTCCTGAAATCCGTAACGGCGCGCAGTGCTGGCCGCCTTCACTCTCAATCGTGGCGCCCATCAGCCGTAAGGGATCGATCACCCGCCCCATGGGGCGCCGCCGGAGCGAGGCATCACCATCCAAGCGGGAGGCAAAAGAACACCCGGCCAGGATACCGGACAGCAGGCGCATCGTGGTGCCGGAATTCCCACAGTCGATGGTGGCGTCCGCGTCGCTCGGGGGCTGGAAAGCATGCCAGCCGCAGCTTCTCACGATCACCGTTGTATCGTGTCGGACGATATCGACTCCCAACAATTGGACCGCCTGGATCGTCCGCAGATTGTCCTCACCCAGCGAACAGCCCCGAATGCAGCTTTCTCCTCTGGCCAAGGCCGCAAACAGGACGGCCCGGTGACTGATGGATTTATCGCCCGGCAGGCGCATTTCGCCCCGTATGCCGTGAGGAGCGGGAGGGATCGTCACCGCTGGTGTCATGTCCCCAAAAGAGTAAACGTGTCCAGCATCTCGTGTCTAGTGGAGAACACGTTTACTCTTTTTCACGCAAACGAGTCAGGCGCTGACGCTCCTGGCGGGCCCGAGTAATATCCGCCGAGAGCGCTTGTCCGTCACCCTCAGCCACAGCGGCTTTCATCTGCGCCAATGCGGCTTCAAAACCGGAAATCGCGGCGAGCAAGGCGTCGCGATTCTCAAGACAGATATCGCGCCACATCTCGACGGGACTGGCGGCCACCCGAGTCAGGTCGGCAAATGCACTACCGGCATATCCAAGCGGATCGACTTGGTCCGCTTGTGGTGAGGCTGAGGGCGAAAACGCCTGAAGGAGACCGTTCATGACACTGAACGCAATGAGATGGGGCAGGTGGCTGACTTGGGCGAGGATGCGGTCGTGGACCGCAGGGTCCATTTCCTCGACGCGCATACCAACGCCTTCCCATAAAGCCCGGACCCGCGCCAGGGCGTTGGTATTGGTTTTGTCGGTCGGCGTCAAGACACATAAACGTCCCTCAAAGAGGGTGGCAAAGGCCGCCCCAGCTCCGGCATTTTCAGTCCCGGCAATGGGATGCGCGGCCACACACGGCAGCGAGTCGGGGACAAGGGATTCGAGGGTGGCAACGACTGGCGCTTTGACACTGCCCGCATCCGTCACAATACAGCCTGGCGAGAGATAGGGCAGAAACTGCTGCATGACCGGGCCAGTCGCTTGGACTGGGACGGCAAGCAGAACGCAGTCGGTTCCCTGGGCCGCTTCGGCCGGATCGAAGGTATAGGCGTCAATCAGGCCGCGGTCGAGCGCAATTTTCAGATTGGCTTCAGTCCGACCAAAGCCAACCACCTGCTCAACCAGCCCCCGCGCTTTGGCCGCCAGGCCGAGTGAACCACCAATGAGACCAACCCCGACGATAAGCAGACGATGAAATAGTGGTGACATAGCGTGTGAGGTGCAGGCTATGCCTGCGCTTGCAGCTTTTCCATGGCCGCAATAAAGCGTTCGTTTTCCTCGGCCAAGCCTACACTCACGCGGGCATAACCGGGATAGCCATAGCCCTCCATGGGCCGAATGATAATCCCCTGGGGCAAAAGCTGTTGTGAAACGCCAGCACCAACCTTGACCAGGAGGAAATTCCCCCAACTTGGAGCGTATTCGATACCCAGCCGGTCCAACTCTTGGCGCAGATAGGCCAGCCCTTGACGATTATTGTCCTGGGTGCGGCTGATGTGCTCGGTATCGTCAAGCGCGGCTAACGCTCCCACCTGGGCGAGCGTATTGACATTAAAGGGCTGGCGGATACGATTGAGAGTGTCAATCACTTCTGGTGAAGATATGCCATAGCCAACGCGAACGCCGGCCAGGCCGCATATTTTGGAGAACGTGCGCAGGGTGATGAGCACCCGCTCCTCCGAATGATAGTCGAGCGAGTCGGGGTAGTCCGGGTCGTCGACAAATTCAAAATACGCTTCGTCGACCACAATCACCACGCTCGGCGGTACCCTCTCCAGAAACGCCTCCCAGTCCGTCCTGGTATAGATCGTGCCAGTGGGATTGTTGGGGTTATCCAAAAAAATAATACGCGTGTCCGCTTCAACCGCTCGCGCCATGGCGTCCAAATCAAAGGCAAAGCCGGCGTGCGGAACGGTAATTGTGCGGCCACCGGCCGCGTGCACGCACAGATGATAAATGGCAAAGGCGTGCTCCGCGGCAACAATCGATTCGCCCACGCGTAAAAAGGTGCGCACGATCATCTCGATCAGCTCGTTCGAGCCGTTACCAAGAATAATGCGCGACCGGTCCAGCCCAGATTTCTCAGCCAGGCGCTGCTTGAGATAAAAGGCATCGCCGTCAGGATACAGATTGAGCTGGGGCAGGGCCGCACGAATCGCCTCAAGCGCTTTTGGAGACGGGCCAAGGGGATTCTCGTTTGAGGCGATTTTCACCGAGTTGCTGATCCCGTATTCCCGCTCCACCTCTTCAATCGGCTTGCCCGGCTGATACGGGGTGAGGCTCAAGACCCAATCCGGCACATACTTTCGAATATCCATACGCGTTCACCGTTTTTGCCGCGCCGACCCGGTTTCCGACCCAAAGGAGGTATACGAACCCAGCACTTTGACCGACATGCAGCAGGGTTCGATCTCACGCAGAGCGTCAGCGAGAGCCCGGTCGCCCACATGCCCTTCCACATCGATAAAAAAAACGTATTCCCAGGGCCGCCCTTTGAGCGGCCGGGATTCAATCCGCAGCAGGCTCATGCTGTGCGCGGCAAACGGCCGCAGCACCTGATACAGAATCCCCGGCTCATCCCGGACCGACAACACCAGGGACGTTTTGTCATCCCCGGTTGGCGTGCCCGGTTGCCACGTCCGGCTCAGAATCGCGAAACGGGTGTAGTTTGCCGCCTGGTCCTGAATATCCGCGTCGATGATATTGAGCCGATAGCGCTCCGCGGCCAACCGTCCGGCAATCGCTGCAGCACGTGCGTCACGCCGCACCAGCTCAGCCGCGCGGGAATTGCTCGACGCCACCTCCGTGGGCACACCTGGCAGATGCGTGGCCAGCCAGTGCTGACATTGGGCCAGAGACTGCGGATGGGCGAGGACTCGCTGAATGCGCTCCCGCTTTGTGGACCGGCTGAGCAAACAGTGCCGAATGGCCAATGACCGCTCGGCAATAATATGCAGATTCGTTTCAATAAAAAGATCGAGCGTCAGAGCAACCGAGCCTTGACTCGAGTTCTCGACGGGCACGACCCCATAGTCGACCTG
This sequence comes from uncultured Binatia bacterium (SeqCode), assembly GCA_965203745.1. Taxonomy (GTDB): domain Bacteria; phylum Desulfobacterota; class Binatia; order Bin18; family Bin18; genus Bin18. The sequence goes on along the minus strand of CBDBDK010000004.1, from coordinate 869,945 downwards.
CCCGTTTTCCACTGTCGAGAAAATCTGGGGAATCGTCTCTACCGGGACAAACTCGGCCTTTGAGCCAAATTGCTCTTTGCTGGCCATATGCCCATAGCTCGCCTCTGGTCCGAGATAGGCAACCCGTAAAGACGCTTCGAGCGCGCGCGAAGCGGAAATAATCTCGTGATAAATGGCCTGAACGGACTCTATCGGCAGCGGCCCGGTGTTCAGCTCTGCCAGACGGGCGAGAATGGCTCGTTCCCGGCTTGGTATATAGACCGTGCCGGTCTTCTCCTTCGTGTCTCCAATCCGTTGAGCCAGACGGGCGCGGCGATTCAACAGCGTGAGGATTTGGGCATCGATCCGATCGATTCTCTCTCTGAGTGTATCTAATGCCGGCTGCGAAGAGGAAGAACGTTTGTGCGCCACACGGCGCTTTGTACTACGATTTGCTGAGCCAGTCTACGCGGCTGTTTGTGAGGGGAAGCTTCCCCCTGGCCCCCTCGGGTCTCAGGAGTAGACGTGTCCAGCATCTCATGTCTAGTGGAGGACACGTTTACTTTTTTCTCTGGACGGGATATCGGCGGTTCAGCGCGTTGCGCGACTCTCATTGACTCTGGCCGCCGACTCTTCTGCGGTATCGACAAGACCGACTTCTCCCATCCGACGGAATTTCGTGTAGCGCTGGTCCATAAGCTCGGCGACGGACAGGTCGCTCACCGCTTGCAGATGCCGGTCGATGGCGGCTCCAACATCGCTGATCGCTACCTGGACGTGCCGGTGGGCTCCCCCTGACGGCTCGGCAATCATCTCATCAATCACGCCGAGATCGAGCAGGTGGGGAGCCGTGACCTTCAGCGCCTCGGCGGCCCAGGCCGAACGTTCCGGGGTGCGTTCTCCAAAGAGAATCGCTGCACAGCCCTCGGGGGTAATGACCGAATAGCAGGCGTTTTCCTGCATCAGCAGCCGGTCGCCAACCCCGAGGGCCAGGGCGCCGCCACTCCCTCCTTCTCCAATCACCGTGACAATGATGGGAGTCTTGAGACCGGCCATTTCTTGGATATTCCTGGCAATGGCTTCGGCCTGGCCGCGCTCCTCGGCACCAACTCCGGGATAAGCCCCCTGGGTATCAACAAAGCTCAACACGGGCCGCTGGAACCGCTCGGCGAGATGAAAGAGGCGGAGCGCCTTGCGATAGCCCTCGGGCCGGGGCATGCCAAAATTCCGGTGCACTTTTTCGGTCACCGTCTTCCCGCGCTGGTGGCCAACCACCACCACTGGCGTGCCCCGAAAACGCGCCAGACCACCGATAATCGCTGGATCATCACCAAAGACGCGGTCGCCGTGCAGTTCCACGAACTCGGAGCATAGCGCCTCAATATAATCGAGCGTATAGGGCCGGTCCGGGTGCCGCGAGAGTTGCACCCGTTGCCACGGCGAGAGAGCGGTGAACACCTTAGCCTCGCGCTGTTGGAGCTGTTCTTCCAGTGCAGTGAGTTCAGTCTGTTGCTGGGCTGACCGGTTTTCCAACTGGCTGAGGGCGGACACCTGTTTGTCCAACTCCTCTAGCGGGTGCTCAAAATCGAGATAGGTTGTCTGCACGATTGCTCCTTCAATACAGCAGGTGGGAAACGTCGGGAGTAGAGCGTCCCGACCGGTCTCTGTCGGCTGCCTCGTTACGTTGCTCCTGTCCCTTCAAAGAAGTGCTGCACTGCACGGGCGATGTCTCGTTCTTGCGCTGGCGTATACCATTGCACCCCGGGTTCTGCTCGCAACCAAGTCAGCTGCCGTTTGGCCAGCCGCCGGGTTGCCGTAGACATACGGGCGACTGCCTCCTCCAGGCTGGACCGTCCATGTAAGAGGTCCACAATCTGAGCATAGCCGATGGTGCGGAATACGGGAAGCTGCTCACCAAACCCCATATCCCGGACCCGGCGGACCTCGTCAACAAGGCCATCACGAATCATCTGCTGACAACGCTGTTGAATACGCCGGGCCAAGACCTCCCGTTCCAGGACCAGAGACACGAGTAGCGTCGAAAACGGTCGCTCGCGGAAGCCATGCTCCCGCTGCCAGGCGCTCATCGGCTTCCCACTCAACAGCCAGACTTCCAAGGCCCGAATCAGTCGGGTGCGGTCGTTTGGATGGAGCCGACGAGCGGTGTCCGCATCAACCCGGCGTAGCCAGTTGTGCAGAAACCCAGGGCCGTGCTCTTGCTCCTGAGCGGTCAGACGTTTGCGTAGCGCGGGGTCGGCTTGCGGTCCAACAAAAAGCCCCCGGGTCAAGGCCCGAATATAGAGGCCGGTTCCCCCCACCACAAAAACGCGCTTGCCATGTCGGGTCAGCGCGGCAATCGCCTCGTGCGCCAGTGTCCGAAAGCGGGCCACATCGAAATGCTCATCTGGATTGACCACATCAATCACATGGTGCGGCACCAGGGCTTGCTCTGCTGGTGTCGGCTTTGCCGTCCCAATGTCCAGGTAGCGATACACCTGGCGTGAATCCGCGCTGATGATCTCCGCGTCATAGCGTTGGGCCAGGGTGAGTGCGAGCGCGGTTTTTCCTGTAGCGGTCGGGCCGGTAATCGCAACGACCTGTGGTTTTCCCATGGATCACAGTAGACGCGTGAGATGCACCCGGCGCTTCTCTTGCCGACGCCTCACTCCGCCGGATCAACCCCGAGGGCGGGCAGAACATCTAAATCCTGTAACGCCTGGTAGGTATGCGTTGCCGTTGCTTCTGAGGCAAAAAGCGTAAGGTCTTCAACCGAGTCAATATCAAACGCAATCCGCGGAGCCTCAATCACCCGGCAGGCGATATTCTCCTGCCGAGCCCGGGCTTGGTGGGCGCCGAGGCTTGGACCGCCAAAGCAGGTGGGGATCACGAGCGGCGGGGTGCGTAGGAGTGCATTTGTGCCCTCGCCCTCTTTGCAGGTCACTAACAGCACTTCGGGCTCATCCGTTGCCTCACACAAGAGCAGGTCAACGTCTTCGGAGGTGACCAACGGCAGGTCTGATAGCAGGACGAGCAGCGTTGTGCCGCCCTGTTGCAGACAAAACTCTTCACCAACCGCGACGGCCCCGTTCAGTCCCCGTGGATGGCCCTCGTCAATGGCGTCCGCGCCTAAACCGCGGGCGAGGTCGAGCAGGGCCTGGTCCGAGGTCACGACCCCAAAGCGGTCCACCGTCGCCGCCCGGCGCAGTTGCGTCAGGACGTCGCGCAACATGGCCTGAGACAGGCTATACCGTTGGGCGTCGGACAAGAGCGCGGACAGGCGGCTCTTACCTTGGGAGAGGGCTTTGATAGGAACCAGAACAAAATTCACACGCGCTATCCTGAAGAAATTCGCCTTGTAGAACAAGAGGGAATGCGGATATAGTTGCGTCACTCATCACCTATTGCCAATTAAATGGTGATGGATGATGCGTAGCAAAACAGAACGTTTTTTTACTTATAGTCTATGTGGATTGTGGACATATTAGATGGGATTCACAGACATGTCTATGAATAGTCGCGCGCTCAGTACTCTTTATAAGAAAGCTCATGACTATATGCGTGATATTGATGGGCTTTTTCCTCAAGAGGCGTTTGATGAGTTATTGAAGTTTCTCTTTTGTAAGGATTATGCCGAGATACAGAAGAAGGCTGAAGGTCTTTATAATAAACCGTTCTGTGAAAGACCGGTAATCATGCGTGAGACTTTATCACAAGCTCTTGCGACTTCTGCACCTTGGACTTTGCAGCTTTGGCCGGACAAGAGCTTTCACCTGTCCGATTCAACCCTGTTAGATTTACAGCGCCTGTTTTCTGATGTCTGGTTCAGTGAACTTTCCTTGGATGTCCGCAGTACCGCATTGTGGACTTTTCTCAGTCCTGAGTCTCGAAAAAGTTTTGGGATATTTTCTACCCCCGAAGATGTGGTTCGGACTATGATTGAGGTCGTGAGACCGAAGCCCTCAGATATCATTCTGGACCCAGCGTGTGGGACGGGAACCTTTCTTTTGGAGACGGTACATTTTCTTTCTGCGCGAAAATCTCAAAAGGGTCCATTTACTGTGCATGGGGTAGATAAAAACCCTCGTATGCTCTTTCTTGCCGCCCTTAACCTTGGACACAAGTCTGAAGTGGTGTTTCAGAAGGCTTGTGCTGATTCTCTTCGAGAACTTGGTCGGTCTCAGGTAACTCCGCTTGGCTTGGTTCCAGATTCGGTTGACATTGTTCTTACGAATCCACCATTTGGCGTTACGATCTCGCGAGACACGGAGATTTTAGATTTGTTTGAAAGTGGGAGAGTGTCCTACCGAGAACAAGAGAAAGTTCCTAGTGAGGTTCTTTTTATAGAAATGTGTCTTCGTCTGCTTCGTCCAGAGGGTCGCCTTGGTATTGTATTACCGAGAAGCGTCATTACAAATGAGAGTTTTCATCTACGCAGACGCGCAATTGATAAACTTGGTTGTTTGACGGAAATCATTGAACTGCCACCCGAGACATTTATTTCGACAGGAACACAGACGACGACGGTTGCGGCATTTTTTCGCAAGCATCCTGTAAGGCGAACTCAGAAATTCGTATCGGTTCGAGCATGTCATGTAACGAATGTGGGTTTCGACACGACCGGACGATATCGGGATGGGAATCAGTTACCAACATTGGCATCTAAACTTAGTGCGGAGAATGTGCTTGATCCACCCCATGTGAAAACTTACTCAAAGATTCCCATAACTGAGACTCTTCAGCGTGCAGCTCACCTCCTATTTCGACGTAATGGACATCGAACCGGTAAGGAACTGCGAGAATTTATTGAAATAGCCAATACTGGACGAACTCCGAGCCGGAATGCTTATACCAAGGATGGCACGTTTATCCTTAAAGTTGGTAATCTCACTGGACGAGGTATTGATTGGATACCCCGTGACCGAAACTTTGTTTCGCACGCTGAGGGCATCAAGCGTGCCAAAAGTCATAATCTTAAATTACGCGAGGGCGATATTTTACTCACCTCATCAGCACATGTCGCCCGTTATATTGCGAAGAAGGTTGATGTTATTGCTCATATTCCCAATGAATATGAAACCGTGACTTTCGTCGGTGAGATAATCCGACTTCGACCAGCGGAGGGTGTCGACCCGTTTGTCCTACTTGCAGCTCTCCGTCATGCATCTACTCGAAAGGACTTACAAGCATGTGTACGTGGGCAGACTGCACATCTCCATCCGAATGATTTGTTAGGAGTTAGGGTCTCGTATGACCTACGGAAACCAAATAATGATCTGGTCGAAATGGCAGACTTATTGCGCGAAGAGGCAGGGCTTGCATTTCAACTTCATTTAGTAGCTATGAGAGCATTACAATTGCTACAATCAACGGACACCGCGCCTGTATGATGTTGTTTGCGGAGAGGCGTGGTCGGTATCTCGGAGTGCCAAATACTCTATCCGTTGATTGGCGTTCAATCCATTCGCCTCTATGACCCTGTAAGTATTGGAATCTAGGTTCTGAAGCAGAAGGCCTTTTTCATTGCGACGCAACAAAGACAGAGGCATAGGTAATGGCTCTATTAGCGCTCTGTCCTTCGTTGGGTCTACATATTCTAAGGTTCTAATTCGTGGATTTCTTAGCGCGTCTTCGACAAAGCAGTGGAATGTTCGCACCGGATTACACATAAAAAATTGAAAAGAGTAAGGCCAGAAGTTCTTTGGTGCTGGAGTCTTGCTCGGGTTACTCGCAATATGTGGTAAATAGATATTCTGAAGATAGTTCTCCATTAACGTTCGGAAATGAAGATGGCGTGGGTGCTGCGGCCATATTTCAAACACTTGGAATTGTAATGTTTCCCAATCTTCCCGTTCGTAATATGGATAATCGCTTATAATAAACACGATTCGTGGTACTTCGTCGAGAAGAGTTCTTAACTCCTCCTCATTCTTGATTGCAAGTAACCATTTTGAGTCATTGTTGCGTTTGATGTTAGACGATTCGCATTGGGGGCATTGTGTCTCGATACGGGCTACTGCGGCCTTACACTGCTTACATTTATCGAGTTGGTCTACCCGAGAGCAGGATTTGACTTCCGACCCGTCGCAGAGGTCATGTCCACGGGCGGCAGTCCGTGCCCCTTCTACCCCTGTCACGAGAGAAGCGAGATGCTGCCCCGGATATCCAATCTTTATATTTGGTGTTTGTTTTGTTAACCGTGCCCATTTTATGAGATCACGCCGTGGTCGGATAAGTAACTCCATCAACATCCGCTTGATTCTTGGAATATTGTTATGGAGGGTAATAGAATTCAGATCAGGTCTCATTTTTTCTTTTTGGTCCCGCGCCCAAACCAGACCAAAGGCTTTTCAAGTGCCTTGGCTAAATCTTCCAATTCCACAATATCAACACGCCGTTCTCCAAGTTCGCATTTCGATACCCAAGTCTGAGGACGCCCCACAATTCTCGCCAGTTCGGCTTGGGTCATGCCGGCATCTATCCTTGCTTGGCGCAAACGTTTAAGGAATGCCCGATACCGGGGGGTGTGAAGAGATTTCGAGGAGCCCATCAAAGGGATTATTACTAAGTAGAGAAATGTACCCCATAGTGGGGTATTGCGGATCTATCGCATTCGAGAATGGATTCCTGATAGGGTGAGGTCAGGGTATGTACGGGGGCGGGTCAATGTAATAGTAATTCAAGTATATAATTCCCGATTAAAGTAAGGAGGAGCCACATGAGAGAGGTTGCCCTGGTTGGCGCGGGCATGACCCGTTTTGCCAAGCATCTGGATAAAGGCATGAAAGAGTTGTCCCGCGAGGCTATTGAGGGTGCTCTCAAATCTGCCGGGATTGAATCTCAGGCACTGGAGGCGGTCGCGGTTGGGAACGCCATGGCCGGCCTGATTACCGGTCAGGAATGCATCCGTGGGCAGGTGGTCCTACGTGAAATGGGGATTGGCGGCATTCCGGTCATTAACACTGAAAATGCCTGCGCCAGTGCGGCTACCGCCTTCCATCTGGCCTGGTTGTACGTCGCGTCCGGCATGTACGATGTTGTGCTCGCCCTGGGCATGGAAAAGCTCTACCACGAGGACAAGAAGAAATCGTTTGCCGCCATTGGCAGTGCCATTGATGTCGAGTTGATGCAAAAAACTCTGGCGGACATGAAAAAGGCCACCCAGGAGAAAGGCCAGGGAGCTGGGGCCGGCAAGTCGCGCAGCATGTTCATGGATTTTTACGCCGAGTTTGCCCGCAGCCATATGCGGAAATACGGCACGACCAAAGAACACTATGCGCAGATTGCCGCCAAGAACCACACCAACGGCAGCCTGAACCCCCACGCCCAGTTCCAGACGCCGCGCAGCATGGAAGACGTACTCGCTTCACCCATGATCGCCGACCCGCTGACGCGGATGATGTGCTCCCCTATTGGTGACGGTGCCGCTGCCCTGGTGCTCACCAGCGCAGAGAAAGCAAAAGAATTCACCACCAAGCCGGTCTATGTCAAAGCCTCGGTGCTGGGCTCGGGCCAGGACCACCAGCCTGGAGACCCTGGTGTGACGGAACGCATGGCGAAAAAGGCCTACGAGGTGGCCGGCATCGGTCCTGAAGACCTGGACGTGGCCGAAGTCCACGACGCCTCCGCGCCGGCCGAACTCATTATTTATGAAGAGCTCGGTCTCTGCCAGCAGGGTGAGGGTGGCCGCCTGATTGACGAAGGGGCGACGGCGCTCGGTGGGAAAACTCCGGTGAATCCGAGCGGCGGTCTGCTGGCCAAGGGCCATCCGGTTGGAGCCACCGGTACGGCGCAGATCGCTGAGATTTTCTGGCAACTTCGCGGCGAGGCCGGGAAACGCCAGGTTGAAGGCGCCAAAGTTGGACTGACCGAGAATGGCGGCGGCATGGTCCGCGGTGAAGCGGCCGCTCTGGCTGTTCATATTCTTAGCGTCTAAATGCGGGTCATCTCCGGCTCGGCAGGTGGGCTCACCCTGGTGGTGCCCAAGGGACACAAGGTCCGGCCCACTGCCGACCGCGTCAGAGAGTCTGTTTTCAATATCCTCGCCAGTCGCTTTTCCCTCACCGATCTAGACATTCTCGATCTGTTCGCCGGGACCGGCGGACTTGGTATAGAAGCCTTAAGCCGGGGCGGGCGCTCTGGCGTGTTCGTTGATGCCAGTCCGGACGCTCAGAAGGTGATTCGCACTAACCTCAAAACCACAAAGCTGCTCCATCGTGGTCGTTTGCTGCGGGCCTCTGCCCTGACCGGCATCCGTATCGTGGAAGACCAGGGGCTCCGTTTTGGCGGGGTGTTTCTGGACCCGCCGTATGGGGAAGGCTGGGTGGATAAAACCCTACGGCGTTTGGCACGGAGCTCGGTGCTCCTCCCAGGGGCCTGGCTCGTTGTTGAGCACGCACGGCAGGAATCCGGCGCCCCGACCTACCTCCCCTTGGTATTGACGGACCGTCGTCGTTACGGCACAACCGAGGTGTCTTTTTACCAGAAAGAGTAAACGTGCCCAGCATCTATATGGCTGTTGGAGGGCGCGTTTACTCCTTACATGAGGGTGAGGAATCCGAGTGAAGCGCCGCGCTATATACCCTGGCTCTTTTGACCCACCGACCTATGGGCATATCGACATCGTCCGGCGGAGCCTTGAATTCGCCGACGAAGTCGTGGTGGCCGTTGTGTATAACCCCCAGAAAGAGAACTATCTGTTCGCTCCCCAGGAACGGCTCGACATGTTTCGCGAGGAGCTGAAGGAGGCGGGCGACCGGGTGATCTACGACAGCTTTCACGGCTTGCTGGTCGATTACGTCGAGCGCATGCAGGCCAAGATTATCATCCGGGGGTTACGCGCGGCCTCGGATTTTGAATACGAGTTCCAGATGGCGCTCATGAACCGCCATATGAAACCCGAGATTGATACGGTTTTTCTGACAACCGGAGCGGCCCATTTTTACACCGCGGCCCGCTTGGTCAAGGAAATTGCCAGTCTGGACGGCTCGGTGAAGGGTCTCGTCCCGCCCCATGTCGAAAAACGACTCCGCGAGAAATTCGCGCAGCGGGCCTGAATGTCTACTCACGCGCGTATGACGCTGCACGTCGTTGGCTGAACGGCGCGCCGACCGCGTGTCCGACAAGAGGAGTGTAAGGAAAAAATGCGTCTGTCACCACGTTTGGATCAGGTCAAACCATCGCCGACCCTCATGGTCACGGTGAAAGTTGCGGCGCTCCGCCGCGAGGGGATTGAGGTCATTGATTTTGGGGCTGGCGAGCCCGACTTTGATACCCCGGAACATATTAAAGACGCGGCTATTGCGGCGCTCAAACACGGCAAGACCAAGTATACGCCGGTTGGCGGAACCGCGGACGTGAAGGAGGCCATTATTGCGAAACTCCAGCGCGACAATGGCCTCGAATATGCCCTCCCGGAAGTCACGACCGGTTGTGGTGGGAAACACATCCTCTTTAACGCCTTTCATGCCTTGATCGGCCCCGGAGATGAAGTCCTTATCCCCGCGCCCTATTGGGTCAGCTATTCCGACATCGTGGTTCTGGCCGGCGGGATACCGAAACTCCTGCCTACAACGGAAGAGACGGGTTTCAAAATTACGGACGCCCAACTCCGCGCCGCACTCGGCCCGCACGGCAAGGTGTTATTGCTCAATAGCCCGTCCAATCCGACCGGTGCTGCCTACACCGAAGACGAACTCGGCCGGATTGCTGAGGTGATAGAGTCCAGCGAGCTGTTCACCATCTCTGACGACGTGTACGAGAAATTTCTGTACGACGCCCCGCGCTGTGCCCATTTGCTCGCCCTCAAGCCAGGTCTGCGCGACCGGGTGCTGGTGGCCAATTCGGTCTCAAAAACCTACGCCATGACCGGCTGGCGTTTGGGCTATGCCGCCGGACCGCAGGAAGTCATTAAGGCGATGGAAACCATCCAGAGCCAGAGCACCTCAAACCCGAACTCGATTGCCCAGGCCGCGGCGATTGAAGCCCTGACCGGCGACCAGGAACCGGTCGGCGTCATGGCCAAAGAGTTTGCCAAGCGGCGTAATTATGTGGTGGACCGCCTCCGGGCCATCCCCGGTATCACCTGTACGCTGCCGGAAGGCGCGTTTTATGTCTTTCCCCGGGTCTCGGGTTGCTTCGGGTCGCAGTGGCAGGGCAAAGCCATTGCGTCGGCCATGGACCTCTCGCTGTATCTCCTGGAAGAGGCCAAGGTCGCGCTGGTGGCCGGTGAGGGTTTTGGCTCCGCTGAGCACGTCCGTATTTCGTACGCCACGTCCATGCAGAATCTGGAGCAGGGCCTCAATCAGATAGAGGTGGCACTTCAGCGCCTGAACGGAGCGTAGGAACTCTATCACTACCGAAAACACCCCAGTGTAGAGACCTGTCTCTACACTGGAGCTGCTCCCAAATGACGAAGTAACGCGACCCGCGTGCAGCGGAGTCGCTTTTTCATTAACCGCTACTTGGATTACAGACCGTCGACCAGGACAATCTCGGCCTCGGAACCGGTCTGACGCAGCTTAATCAGCGGGGCGTATTCCGGGTCGTTGTACCACGCCCGGGCGTTCTCCAGGGAGGGGAACTCAATGACGACCATCACGCGTGCAGCCGGCGTCGTGCCTTCCACGACATCCATCTCCCCGCCGCGTACCAGATACCGGCCGCCGTGCTTCTCCACCAGAGCCTCAACCTTCGGTCCATACTCTGCCACCCAAGCGGGATCACTCACATCTACTCCACCAACGAGATAGGCGGGCATAGTCATATTCTCCTTTCGTCTTTACTGTAGTCTCATCTCGTCCAGTTCTTCTATCACACCGGAAACGTTACGGTCACCCATGCCTCGGAGCAGCACTCGGTTCCGTTTTCCTCCCTCGTGCTTCATCCGTTGACCAGTTCCCAGGCCAATTTTTTCGCCGTCTCAAGGTCAGGCACGAAATGCTTTGAAGGAATGCGGTCATGAATGCCGAACATTCGGAGCGCCTCCTCAGCCGAACCGGACAATCCAGCGACAACGCAGCCCTTGGCCTCCGTTTGGGAGACCTCGGCCAGATCCTCGATAACCAGGGCCGCGCTGTCGTCGATATACGTTACGTCCGAAAAATCGAAGATGACCACCTCGTGATCCTTGATATCCGCCCCGACCGACCGTGCCAGTTCCCGGGCAGACGCCACGGAAAAGTGGCCGGGGAGGGCGACGAGCCCGACGCGGGCGTCGTAGGATTTCTCTGCCTCTGGAGAGACCACGACATCCAGCAGCGGTACGGATACGACCTTCTTCAACTCTTCGGGTTCCAAGCGACGCGCAGACACGAAGCCCGCCACGATCAGCCCCACACCAACCGCCATGATGAGATCGACGAACACGGTCAGCACCAGCGTCAGCAGCATGATGACCACGTTTTCCGTCGTGGCATGGCGAATCCGGAGCAGGAAGCGCCAGTCGATGATATCCCAGCCCACCTTCATCAGGATGCCGGCCAGGCAGGCTTCCGGGACTCGCTCGACGAGCGGGCCAAGGCCAAATATGAAGGCCAGGAGGAGTACGGCGTGTAAGGTCCCGGAGATCGCCGTGCGCCCGCCGACCCGTACGTTGAGTATCGTTCGCATGGTAGCGCCCGCCCCAGGCATGACACCGAGCAGACCGGCCGCCACGTTGCCCACACCCTGACCAAACAATTCCCGGTCCGAGTTGTGTTGCGTCCGGGTCATGGAGTCGGCCACCAGGGAGGTCAACAAACTGTCGATGGAGTTCACCAGGGCGAGAATCAGGGCCGGCTCCAACATTTTGAACAAAAACCCTCCGGACAGGACCGGCCATTGCGGCTCAGGAAACCCGGTGGGGACTTCGCCAATCACCGGCGCGGCGGAGAACCACAGCTCTGCCACGACCGTTCCGAGGAGCAGGGCCGCGAGCGGCGAAGGCAATATATTGTGTAACCACCGGGGCCAGAAGATGCCCACCCCGAGCGCTGCGGCGGCGATGAGCAGGGCATCCAGGTTGAGGTTGGCCAGGGCCGCGGGCCATGCCCGGACGGCGTCGAGCGGTCCACCGGTTGCCGACGCGCCCAGAAGAGGCAGAGTCTGAAGGAGAATGATGATAACGCCGATGCCGGACATAAACCCCGAGACAACGGAATACGGCGTATAGGTCACGAACCGCCCGAACCGGAGCAGGCCGAAAGCGATCTGAAGCAGCCCGCTCAGGATGACGATGGTCGCCACCTCGGCCAGGTTTTCGGCGTGATGGGTGACGATGACCGCAGTGGCAATCGCAGTCGGTCCGGTCGGCCCGGATATCTGCGTCGGCGTTCCGCCCAGCACCGCAGCCAGGAATCCGACCACTATCGCGCCGTATAATCCGGCGACCGGACCCAAACCGGAGGCCACACCAAAGGCCAGGGCCAGCGGTAGGGCTACCACGGCCGAGGCAATACCGCCGAAGATGTCCCCGCGTAGCGTCTTGAGATCAAATTGCATGGTTCTTCGTGGTTCTTGGTGCCGTCGAGTCTGGTTTGCAAACCATTGCGTAATACAAAAGGCTCGCAGGAAAGCGTTTGTAACAGATGTGGATTATCCCGTACAAGCTGCTGGTACGGGGTTAGAGTAACCCAGGAGATGACGGTTGGCCGCCTCCTGACACTACCCTGCCTCCGCCTCCTTCTGGCCCTCCACTGTCACCGGTTTCTCTACAGTCAACCAGGTAAACATCAGCGTCCCAACCCCACCGGCAACCGCACCAAAACCAAATAAAGGCCGCAGGCCGACAATATCCGACAGCATGCCAGCGACGACCGGACCGAGCATCATGCCGACGCTCAGCGCCATATTCAGCACGCCCATCATCGCTCCCATCCCGCCCTGTTTGCCCTCACCTGCGGCCAGGGCGGTTAAGGCCGGGCCGGCCAGCGCTCCCATGATTCCGGTGAAGGCACTAATGAGCAGTAGATCCCAAAAACCCGCGGAAAAGAGGATAGTCACAAACGCGAAGGAGGCCAGGTAGCCACTGATGATAATCAACAGCCGCTTGCTATAGCGGTCGGCCATACGTCCAAACGGGATCTGGACGAGGCTGTTGACCAGCATATAGGTCGCCATGATGATCCCAATGCGGGATTGGCTGAGCTGCAAGAGTTCGACGGCCAGCAGCGGCAGGAAGGAAAACCACAGCCCCATCTGAATGGAGGTCACCATGCGATACAGGGTAATCCCGCGTACACTGGGTCGGCGTAAGAGTTCGCGGTAGGACGGCGGGCGCCGTACCTCGGCATGGGGAGAACGGGTCTCATCCAAAAAGAACAGGACAAAGAGAAAGGCCAGTCCGTTCAAGCCGCCCATCAAATAAAAACTGAGCGCCATGCCATACGTATCGCTGACCCAGCCCCCGAACAGGGGGCCGACTCCAATACTGCTGGTCAGGGCCAGATTGAAGATACCCATCAGCTCGCCCCGCTTTTCCGCGGGAGCGAGGTCCCCGACGTAGGCGGTTGAGATGGGAATAATGAGGGCAACCGCAATCCCCTGGAAAAATCGACCCAGGGTCAAGTATCCGATGTTGGGGGCAAACACATAGACCAGTGACATCAGGCTGCTGAGGAGCAGGCCGGCGGCAATGAACGCCTTGCGTCCGTGCCGGTCGGACAGCCGGCCAATGAGCGGCATGCACAGGATCTGCGCGAGGGGAAAGCTGGCAAAGAAGAGCCCGATACTGACTCCGGTCGCGCCCAACGTTTTGGCGTAAATCGGCATGAACGGAATCACGATGCCCATGCCGAGCATGGAGGTGAAAATCGCGAGGTTCAGGCTATAGAAAACGCGCCAGTTCAAAATATGAGTCCGGGAGCTGCAGGCTCTGCCTGTGGATAGGTTCTTGTTTCACACGGCCCCTCGTCCGACAAGGTAACAGCACGCTTTCCCCTGCTTGGCGCTTTCTGCTAAGAAAAGACTCGCACGGCGCGGGCGGTGCGTGGGCAGCCACAGGGGGCTGCCCCTACATTGTTCAATATGATGGAGGACAGCTATGTTTAATCATCCGGTCATCTCGGCTGATGGCCATATGGACATTCCGTGTTTGCCGGCCACTCTTTTTACCGAGAATGCCCCGGCCCACCTCAAAGACAAAATGCCTCGGGTGGTGGACGCTCCGGAGGGGAAAACCTGGGTGGCCCATAACGGGACCAGCATGGGTCTGGTTGGCGGGATGGGTTCGGCCGGCCGGCAATATATCCCAGGCCAGATTCATCGGGCCGACCGCATGGCCTCAACTGGTCTGTACGAGGATCAGAGCAAGGGGATTATGCGCACGACCGTGCCTGAGTTGCGGATCAAGGACCAGGAACGGGATGGTGTTGTGGGTGAGGTCATCTACGGCATCCTCGGCGCCGCCTTTCGGATTGATGACCCCGAAGTGACTGACCTGGTTGTCAGGATTTACAACGATTTTGCCGCGAACTTCTGCCACGCCGCGCCTGGTCGTTTTGCCGCAGTTGCCAGTCTGCCGGCCTCGTCTCCCGAGAAAACGGCAGAGGAAGTGCGTCGCTGCGCAAAAATGGGCCTTAAAGGAGCTGAGTTGCCCGTCCGTCACAGCATGATGCCGCTGTGGCATCTCGACTGGGACCCGGTCTGGGAAGCCTCGCACGATACCGGCCTGCCGATTCATCTGCACACCATCGGGCCCAAGCTTGACATGACCTGGGCCACAGACCGCCGCTCCAAGCGGATGTGGCTGGCCACCGTGCTGACCGAATTTCAGATTGCCACCGCCGGCTTTATCGGGGCGGTGATCTATGGCGGCGCCTTGGAGCGCTACCCACAGTGCCGAGTGGTGATTGGTGAAGCCGGCATCGGCTGGATTCCTTACGTCCTGGAACGCATGGACTATGAGTGGGAAGATCAGTTTCAGGACCTCGAACTCAGTATGAAGCCGAGCGAGTATTGGTACCGGCAGATGTACGCCACCTTTCAGCAGGATCAGACCGGCCTGGATATGATTGAGCGGGTCGGCGTCAACAACGTGATGTGGGGCTCGGACTTTCCGCATCCCGACGGGGTGTGGCCGGATTCACAGGAATTTCTGCACAAGCAGCTCGCTCATCTGTCCGAAGACGTTCGCCGTAAGCTCGTCTACGAGAACGCGGCCAAGCTGTATGGCTTTCCCATGGAGCAGTAAAACAACGCAGTCAGGAGAGACCTATGAAAATCCTTCCCATCCCCGTGTTGTCCGATAATTACGCCTATGTGCTGATTGATGAAGCGACCAACGAGGCCGGCGTTGTTGATCCGTCCGAGGCCGGCCCGGTTGCCGCCGCGATCAAGCGTGAGGGCGTGAACTTTACGACCATCATCAATACCCACCATCACTGGGACCATGTGGGCGGGAATAAAGAACTTGTGCAAGAATTTCCGCAACTCAAAGTGTACGGCCATAAGCGGGACGAGACGCGCACGCCGTGCATTACCCATATGGTCGATGAGGGCGATACGGTTCGCATTGGAAACCTTGAAGCGCGCTTTCTCTTTATCCCGTGTCATACCAGCGGCCATATTGCCGCCTATTTTGAAGCGGAAAAATCTGTTTTTACCGGCGATACGCTCTTTATGGCCGGCTGTGGGCGCTTGTTTGAGGGAACGGCTTCGGACATGCACAACAATATGGTCAAGCTGATGCAGTTACCGGACGACACCAGGATTTACTTCGGGCATGAGTACACCGTCACCAATCTGAACTTTGCCCTCAGCCTGGAGCCGGGCAATGTGAAACTCCAGGAAAAACTGCGCTGGGCCGAGGATCTGCGGGCCAAAAACCAGCCGACCGTTCCCGGCACAGTGGGTGAAGAAAAAGAGATCAATCCCTTTGTCAGGGTAGACAGTTCTGAGCTGCAAGAGCATGTGCAACAGTCCTTCCCAGGACTCTCCCTCGACCCCGTATCAGTCCTGGAAAAGACCCGTTTTCTGAAAGACAACTTCTAATTTTAGGGTCTATTGAGTCTATTGAGTCTATTGAGTCTGACCCAAAGGACCCAAGTAGACCCAAGTAGACCCAAAGGACCCAAGGCATGTCCACCTCTTCGTTTTTTGCTCTCTTTCTGGGGCTGTGCGCATTCCTGGCCTCATGCAGTCTGTTCGACACGAGCGTCCTCGAACAACAACGTGCGGAAATTGAGCGGTTACGCCAGGAAGCCGAGCAGTTACGCCGAGAGACCGAGACCCTCCAGCAACAGCAGGCCCAGCAACAACAGCAGACCGAGGCGTGCAACCGGGCGTTTAACGACTTTGACGCGGCCCGAAAGACCACCGATGATGCAACCGCCATCGCCTATTATCAGGCCGGCTTGGCAATCTGCCCGAGCGATGATGTGGCCCACTATGAATTAGGAGAGGTCTATATGCGGCTGGGTCAGACCGATGCGGCCCAGGCGGCATTTGAGCAGGCCGTGGGCATCAATCCCAATTTCTCCCGGGCGCAACGTCGCTTGGAAGAATTGGAGGGAGCGCTGCCGTCCCCCTAGCTGTACAGTACATCCCTGACCGCGCGAACGATTTTTTCTACGCCGGGAAAGGCTTCGTGCTCCAGGTTTTTGGCATAGGGCATGGGTACGTCTTCGCCCGTGACCCGCACAACCGGCGCGTCCAGATAATCAAAGCCTTCCTTCATAATGCGGTAGGCGATTTCCGCCCCCAGGCCGGCAAACGGCCAGCCCTCCTCGACAATAATACAGCGGTTGGTCTTTTTGACGGAATCAAAAATCATCCGGTCGTCCAGCGGGCGCAGGGTGCGCGGATCAATGACTTCGAGCTCAACGCCTTCTTTTGCCAGTTCGGTGGCTGCGTCCAGGGCGGCGTGCACCATCTTGGACCAGGCGATAATCGTCACGTCCTGGCCCGTCCGTTTGACCTCGCCCTGTCCGAGCGGGATCTGATACTCCTCGTCCTGGACCGACCCTTTGCGTCCGTACAGGACTTCACCCTCAATAAAAATCACCGGGTTTTCGTCCCGGATGGCGGTCTTCAGCAAGCCCTTGGCATCAGCGGGAGTTGAGGGCGCAACGACCTTCAGCCCAGGCACATAGGCGTACAGGCTCTCGACCGCCTGGGAGTGCTGGGCGGCCAGTTGATGCGCGGCCCCACCCGGGCCACGAAAGACGATCGGCAGGGTAATCTGTCCACCCGACATATAGCGCAGCTTGGCCGCGTTATTGACGAGTTGGTCATAGGCGCACAGCGAAAAATTCCAGGTCATGAACTCGATGATGGGTCGCAACCCAACCATGGCCGCACCTATCCCCACCCCGGCAAAGCCGGTTTCCGCAATTGGTGTGTCCACCACCCGGCGCTCACCAAAACGGTCGAGCAGGCCCTCGGACACTTTATAGGCGCCGTTATAATGGCCGACCTCTTCGCCCATGAGGAACACACGCTCGTCGCGTTCCATTTCTTCCGCCATGGCCTCTCGCAACGCCTCTCGGTATGTCAGCTCTCGCATCTGTGTGTTCTCCTTTTCTCCCTCACCCTAGCCCTCTCCCTCCAGGGGGAGGGGGCTGAATTTTCCCTCCCCGTCTGAAAGAGAGGGGACTGAATTTCCCCCTCTCCCTCTGGGAGAGGGGCAGGGGTGAGGGTTTACACGCTCGCCTGTTGACGGCGCTTTTCGAGCGGCACAACCTTTTCGTCCCGCTCGTGGTGGTCCGGTTCGTAGTAGATGTCGTCAAACAGCGTGTCTGTGTCGGGCGCCGGTGATTCGTCGGCAAAATTTACCGCCCCTGCCACCTCCTGTTTTGCGGCTTCGTCAATGGCCTTGAGCTGCTCTTCATTGGCGATGCCCAACGCGTAGATACGCTCGGCCAGAAGCCGGATGGGGTCACGCTCCATCCACTCTTTGACCTCTTCTTTGGTGCGGTATTTTGCCGGGTCGGACATGGAATGGCCCCGAAAACGGTAGGTCTTGGCTTCGATGAGGATCGGTAAACTCTCGGCGCGAGCGCGTTTGGCCGCGTGGCGAATGACCTCCCGGACCTCAAGCACATCGTCGCCGTTCACAATCTCCTGGGCCATAGGATAGCCCTTGGCCCGCACGGCGACGTCCTCGACCGACAGGGTCCGATAGAGGGGCGTGCCCATGGAATAGAGATTGTTCTCGCAAATAAAGATAACGGGCAGTTTCCACAGCGCGGCCAGCGACAGGCCCTCGTGAAAAGCGCCCATATTGGCCGTTCCTTCGCCAAAGAAACACAGGGTCACGTCCGACTCGCCCCGATATTTCGAGGCAAAGGCAATCCCCGCGGCGATGGGCACATGGCCACCGACAATGGCGTGACCGCCCATAAAGCGTTTTGCCACGTCAAAATAATGCATGGAGCCGCCCCGGCCCTTGGCACAGCCATCCACCTTGCCGAACAGTTCCGCCATGGCCGCATTCATATCCCCAACCCGGGCCAGATAATGGCCGTGGTCCCGATAGGTCGCCACGATATAATCCGTGGGATCAACCGCCGACATCGCCCCAACCGCCACCGCCTCTTGGCCATTATACAGGTGCAGAAAGCCACCAATCTTGCCCCGCGAATACGAACGAGCCGCTTCTTCCTCAAAACGCCGAATGCGAATCATGTCGCGGTAGAGCGAAAGCATAAGGGTCTTATCCATACTGATTTCCTCACGATCGATTTTCTGTCTCTAAACAATCCTTGCCAGGGTAGGACACTCTGAGGGCTGGTTGCAAGCAGCTTGAGACAAAATATCTGAGCGCTCAAAATGGGCGTATATTCTTTTGGGTTATGGGAAGATGTGTTCAACACCGCCCTGCTGTTGCGCTGGACCTCCAGCAGGCTGCCCTCTATTGTGTGGGGAGAAAAAGCAGAGGGGGTGTGCTATAGCTGGTCTCTAAGGACGGAGAGTATGAGCACTGTGCCTGAGCCGTTAATTACGAGGTCTCCCGACCGATTGGGCGGAACTCCCGTATTTGCAGGGACTCGGGTCCCTGCCCAGACTCTTATCGACTATCTTGAGGCTGGGGACGCCTTGACGGACTTTCTGGAAGATTTCCCGAGTGTTTCCCGTGAACACGCTATCGCGGTTCTCGAACTCGCGAAGACTGCCCTTCTTGCGCAGGCCGTAGCGGCTTAGACTGAGAAAGGTAACAGGGTGCGAGCCATCCTTGATGCCTGTGTTCCAAAGCGGTTAGGTAAGGAGTTGACAGGACACTTTGATATGCTCGTTACGGTGGATAAGAGCCTGCCAAAACAGCAAAACCTCCGGACTCGTCCCTTCGGCGTTATCATCCTGCGGGCCCAGACCAACAGGTTGACCGATCTTCTTCCTTTGATTCCAGCACTTCACGTAGCGTTGGAGGAGGTGCGCCCGGGCGAGATGCGTGAACTGAGCTGAAATTGAATGAGATGGCCCTGCGCGCCGTCGGAGATGCGCCTGAGTCAGTGCGTTTGGCGCATGAACGCCCGCACCAGACGAATTTCCTCATAGGTGTAGTCCTTATCCAGCGTCGCTTTGACCGGAGCCAGGGCATCGCCGCCGGAACGCTCCAGCGCGTTTTGAATGACCTCCAGACGAGCCGCTGACGGGAGCAATGGGCCAAGGTCAACGGCCTCGCCGTCAGCGACCAGCTTTTCAATATGGCTTACTACCGTACGGAGAGAGAGGCTGCGTTCCGCTGCGACCTCAGTAATTGATCGGCCCTGCTCAAGCAACTGTTTCGTCGCGGTATACGTTGAGCCTTTCCGACTCACCTTACTACCTTGCGGCTCTCTGCTGCGCCGTGTGCCCGGTACAGGACGCTCCGCAAGACCCTGCTCATCTGCGTACGAGCGAATAGTCTCCAGAAAGGCGTCGCCCCAGCGCTCCAGCTTCGCTGCGCCCACACCCGAAATATGAGACAGGCTCTCACGGCTCTGGGGCAAATAGGCTGCCATCTGTTTGAGCGTCACGTCGCCGAAGATAACGTAGGGCGGTACGTTTCGTTCTGCGGCGAGCTTGCGGCGCAGCTCCCGCAGCTTCTCGAACAGGGCCGCGTCGACGACGATGTCTCCCTGCTCATCCACCAGGGGCGGCGCATCCCGTCTGCGCCATGTTTGTGCCGGGTCGGAGTCGGGGATGGTGCGAGGAGTCGGTTCGGCCCGTTTGGCACGCGTGAGGGTCAAATTTTCTCGGTTTTTGAGGAATGCCCGACCAGCCCGTGTCAGACTCAGGCCGGCGTATTCACGGCTGTTCTTGCGCAGCAGGCCCTTAGCTTGCAGCAAGCCGGCGACCTCTTTGATCCCGCCGTCCGAGAAGTCATCGACGATGCCGTACACGCTCAGCCTGTCGTGCCGTAATTCCCGAATGCGTTTCGTATTCGCGCCGCGCAGGACCTGGCTCAGGTGGGCGATACCGAACCGCTCCCCCGTACGGACGACGGCTGACAGGATTTTCTGGGCGATGACGGTGGCGTCGAACTCCTCCCTGGGGGTGAGACACACGTCGCACCCCCCGCAGTTATCCTGCTGCCAGTCTTCGCCGAAGTAGGCCAGCAGATATTTGCGGCGGCAGGTTTGCAGGTCGCAGAACTCGATCACCCGCGCCAGCTTGTCCCGTGCGTTCCGTTGCTCGGCCGCGTCTTCTAGCTGGTCGATGAAGAAGTCCTGCTTGATCTTGTCGCCGTAGGAGTAGAACAGCGCGCACTCGCTGGGCAGGCCGTCGCGCCCGGCGCGGCCCGTCTCCTGGTAATAGCCTTCGAGGGACTTGGGCAGGTCGTAGTGCACGACCAGCCGGACGTCGGGCTTGTCGATACCCATCCCAAAGGCGATGGTCGCCACGATGATCGGGACCTCGTCGCGGATGAATTTCTCCTGGGTCTGGCTGCGGACCGTCGTATCCAGGCCGGCGTGGTAGGGCAGGGCGGACAGGCCCCGCTCGCACAGCGCGTTGGCTAAGTCCTGCGTACTCTTACGCGAAAAGCAGTACACGATGCAGGACTCACCCCGATACTCGTTCAGCAGGTCCGTCAGCGCATCAACGGAGTTGCGCTTCGGGCGCACACTATAGGTCAGGTTGGCGCGGTTGAAGCTGGCCAGGAACGCCTGTGGCTGAGTCAGTTCGAGCTGTCCGGCAATATCGTGGCGGACCTGTTCGGTCGCCGTAGCGGTCAGGGCGATACACGGGACACCGGGTAAGGCGTTCCGTAGGGTGACGAGATTGCGGTAATCGGGCCGGAACTCGTGTCCCCACATGGAGATGCAGTGTGCCTCGTCCACGGCCACCAGGCTGACCGTGAGTTCGGCCAGGAAATCCAGGAAGCCCGGCAGGGCCAGCCGCTCCGGGGCAACGTACAGGATTTTGACCGCATTCCGTTGTACCCGCCTCTGCACTCGGTTCAGTTCCGGGTAGGTCAGGCTGCTGTTGATGAACTCCGCAGCGATTCCGTTGGCCTTGAGCGTATCGACCTGGTCTTTCATCAGCGCGACCAGCGGTGAGATTACCAGCGTCAGCCCGTCGAAGCGCAGCGCGGGCAACTGATAGCAGAGGGATTTCCCGCCGCCGGTCGGCATCAGAACCAGGGTGTCGCGCCGCTCCAGTACGCTGGCGATGATCTCCGCTTGCAGCGGACGGAACTGGTCATAACCGAAATGTTTCTTAAGCAAGTCCAGCACAGTCACGTTCCTTTACCTCTGCGGTGCGACTGCGAGTATATTCTCCACGCCTTCCAGCCGCTTGGTGAGTCCCAGAACATAGCGACTCAATTAGCATGAGATGAAACATTTTTCCTCGTCAGGCGATCTTGCGCCCAACGAGGAGAGAAGCGATCATCAGCTTGACAGGCGGACAAAAATGTCCGTTATATGAGTTGTGACGGGGAATGAATTCATCCGCAAGGTGCGAAAACTAGGCAGAGCAAATAGAGTGAAAGTTCAGTTTGTGGCCCGTCGCGGGAAAGGCAGTCACGGAACATTATTCTATGGTTCACGGTTCACAATCGTTCGGAATCCTAAAGATGAGCTCAAAACAGGAACGCTACGGGCCATGCTGGACCAACTCGGTATCAACGACTTGTAGGAGACGCCTATGCAAAGCTTTATTTATCCCGCCCGGCTGAAACCCGATTCGGTCGATGGCGGTTTTGTCGTCACATTCACCGATTTTCCTGAAGCCATCACGCAGGGAGAAGGTGTCGAAGATGCCTTGCACGAGGCAGCAGACTGTCTCGACGAAGCCATTGTCAATCGGATTGTCACGGGCCTGCCTATCCCCCTTCCATCTGCTGTCAAGAAAGGATGTTACCCGGTGCCGCTGGCTGCACACAGCGCGGCCAAAGCCGCCCTCTATCTCGCCCTTCAGGAAGCCCGAATGACAAAGGCTGGCTTGGCAAAGCGACTGGGCTGTGACGAAAAAGAGGTGCGTCGTTTACTGGATCCTCGCCATCCGTCGAAACTGCCCCGGCTCGAATCTGCCCTAGCGGCAATAGGACAGCGTTTGATTGTTGGATTCCAGGCAATTGCTTGAGATAGAGGAGACAAGCCAGGGGTAGAATCAAACTTGGGGTGTGGAATATCGAGCCGATCTGGCGCGCGTTTCCAACCGCCTCCGACCATTATCCAGTATCGGTAAAAGCCCTGAGTCCTCTTAGCCTCGCTGTGCGCCCTCAAGCATTTCGCGCGCGTGGCGGCGGGCTTCGGGTGTAATCTCCCTTTTCATTTCCCTCAAGCATTTCGCGCGCGTGGCGGCGGGCTTCGGGTGTAATCTCCACACCACCCAGCATGCGGGCGAGTTCCTGAAGGCGCTCACGCTGGGTCAGACGCTTGGCCGAAGAAATCGTGCGGCCTTGGGTGACTGTTTTGGTCACGGTGTAGGCGTGGTCGGCAAACGCCGCGATCTGCGGCAAATGCGTAATACACAGCACCTGATGCTGGTTGGCCAGAGCCTTGAGCCGGCGCCCGACGACCTCGGCCACTCCACCGCCGATCCCCGCGTCCACCTCGTCGAAAATCAGGGTCGGCGTGGCTTCCGCGGCCGCGCTAAGGGCCTTGAGGGCGAGCATGAGGCGGGAGAGCTCTCCGCCGGAGGCAACCTGGACGAGTGGCAGAAGTGGCTCCCCAGGATTGGCGGACAGATAAAATTCGACCTGATCATAGCCGCGCTCTCCGAGCCGTCGGCCATTTTGCGTAAACGGCGAATCCGACGTGCTTGCGCTCCCCCCTTCAGGCTGCTGCGGAAACTGGACGCCAAAGTGCGCGCCCTGCATGCCGAGCTGGCCTAACTCGGTCTGGATGCTGTGCTCAAGACTCCGGGCAGCTCCACGACGCTCCTTTGATAGTTGGTCAGCCCAAGCCCAGGCCGTGTGCGCGGCCTGGGCAACTTCCTGTTGCAATGCGGCAATCGCCTCTTCGCCACCTTCAATATGCTCCAACTCTTGTTCCAGCGCAGCCTGCCGGGCCAGAATCGCCTCAATACTCCCGCCGTATTTTTTCTTGAGACGCGAGAGCAGCGCGAGGCGTACATCGATCTCTTCCAGACGCTCGGGATTCGGGCTGAGGCGCTCGCCATATCTGCGCAGGAAGAGCGCGGCCTCTTCGACCTGGGCCAGCCCGTCACTCAGGAGCGAGACCGCCTCGTTCAGGCTGGCATCCACCCGGACCAGGTCTCGGAGCTGCGCCACCAGTCGCCCGAGTTGATCCGTGACCGCACCGTCGCTCGTAGTGAGCGCTGCTTCGCCACCGGACGCCGTCTGGTACAGCCTCTCCGCGTTCATGAGAATGGTCCGTTCTTGCCGTAACTCCTCTTCTTCTCCGGGCCGCAGGGCGGCGCGACGAATCTCATCGGCCTGAAAACGGACGAAGTCCTGGCGGGCCTCAGCCGCCTCTTTGTCCTCGGTCAGCGCGCGCAAGCGTTCCCAGGTCTGGCGCAGGGTCTGGTAGCGGGTTGCCATTTCCTGGACGCGTTGCGTCGTATCGGCGAAATCGTCGAGCAGGGAGAGCGCCGAATCAGCCTCGCGTAAGACCTGCTGCTCATGCTGTCCATAGACGTGCAGCAGCCCGGCGCTGAGCTGACGCAGCAGCGCCACCGTGGTCAGCGTGCCGTTCAGATACACCCGGCTCCGCCCGCTCGCCGTAATTACACGGCGGACGAGGAGTTCTTCAGCTTCGAGCAGACCATGCTCCGCAAAGAGGGGGGCGAGGCGTGCCTTGTCAAGGCCGAAGACTGCCTCGACAACAGCCTCTGTGGTATCGCGGCGAATCAGGTCGGCGGTCGCTCGACTACCCAAGGCCAGGCCGATGGCCTGCATGAGCAGGCTTTTGCCTGCGCCCGTCTCTCCGGTAATCACATTCAGGCCGGACTCGAACGACAGTTCGAGGTCGTCGATCAGGGCGAGATTTTTCACGTGCAGATGACGCAGCATAGAGCTGTTTCCCAGTCGCGCCGGCCGTCAGTTTCCTGGTTGCTCTTCCAAAGAAGGAGGGCCGACGTCTGCCACCCCGCGTCGAGACGCGTCGTCCAAACGATCACTCAAGATCTTAGCGATATTCAGGAATATCCGGGCGCCAATCCGCGGGTAGCGTTTTTGCATACGCTGCAAGAAGCGCTCGTCCACCACAATCGCCTCCGCGTCGTCCACGGCAATCACGTCCGCGGTCCGCTGATTTTGCCGAATGAGGGCCATCTCGCCAATCACATCGCCGCGTCCCATAGTCCGGAGCAGCTTTGAAGCGCCGTCAATATTGAGCCGGGCGTCTGCCCTACCATTGATCAGGACGAACATCTCTCGACCCATATCTCCCTGTCTGACGATGAGGTCACCCTTGGCAAAGGTCCGGAATTCGCCCATCAGCGTGACAATCTTGGCTTGCACGGGACGCAGCCCGGCAAAGAGGGGAATCGTCTTCTGCGGGTCACGTCCGAGTTTCAGGTATAAGACTTCCCACAGGGTGATGATCTTGGTGGTGGCGAGTAAGGCCGGTAGCAAGAGCACATCCGCCCCAAAGGCGACAACCATGGTTGCCGCCGAGAGTATCCCAAATTCCCGGATTGGGACAAAAGTCGAAAAATACAACACCAGAAAGCCGAGAAATAAGATGACGGAGGCATACAAGCTCGGCTTGCCCACTGTCCCAAGGGTGTGGAGCAGGGCGGTTTCCTGATCTGGCGTTGCGTGCACCTCAGCGCTCAGCCGGGTCATCAAGTGGACCGTATTGTCCACCGCTATGCCCAGCGCGATTGAGGCGATGATGCTGGTCCCCAGGTTGAGAACCGCGCCGGAGAGCCCCATCAGTCCAAAAAAAATGACAATCGGAAAGATGTTCGGGATCATGGCGATCAGCCCGACCCGGGCGGATAGAAACATGGCCGACATAATGACGAAGATGACGCTAACGGCCAGGGACAGACTGCGGATCTGGCCGGTAATAATATCGCCGGTGGTTTCGGTCAGGAGAATCAGATTACCGGTGGGACGCACCTTGAGGTCGGGCGGAAAACGCTCCTGAGCGTAGGTGCTAATACGCTCGGCGAGATCGGAAATCTCCCGCGAGCCGGAGAGGGTTGTGCGAACGAGGATATTCGAGCGCGCAAAGTCCGGGCTGGCGACAGACCGAAAACTGGTCGGACTGCCGGCGACGAGCTGCATGACAGCGCGGAGTTGAGACGGCTCCTGCCAGAAGGTTGTGGGTTTTTCAGGTGGCGGCGCTGTAATAATCTCGCCACCCGGGCCGACCAGAAGCTCACCGCCACCGGACTGCGCCCCGCGGTCGAGCAGCTCACAATAGTCAACGAACGAGACGGTTTTATCCACGCCGGGCAGACCGTCGATATAGGATTGCAGGTCTTTGATCCGGCGTAAGGTATCCCACTGTTTCATGACGTCTTTTTCTTCGCCATCAATCACCACATAAAAAGC
Source organism: uncultured Binatia bacterium (SeqCode) (assembly GCA_965203745.1). GTDB lineage: Bacteria > Desulfobacterota > Binatia > Bin18 > Bin18 > Bin18. The sequence continues at coordinate 844,096 of CBDBDK010000004.1, read as the reverse complement.
CATGCTGCCGACCAGATGCTCGTTAATGGCGTCGGTGGCCTGGCGAACCGGGTCGCTGGGACGAAAGAAGGACTGAAAGTTCGAATCGACCTGAATCGAAGAGAGGTTCCCTATCGCCACCACGGCCAAAAGTAACGCCGCAGCAATAACGCTCAGGCGGTTCCGGATGGCAAAGCGACCGATACGCTGCAGACCCGTGGTGACCCCAGGGGCAAACGCTGCTGCCGGGTTGGCCGGGAGACGCAACTGCATGAGCACGGCCGGGACCAGGAGAATGGAGAGGAGAAAAGCAACCAGAATGCCGACCGACGAGAAAATCCCCATGACGCGAATACTGGCGAGCGGGTTCACTCCTAAGGAGAGGAAGCCGAGCACGGTTGTCAACGCGGTGATACAAATCGGCGGGCTGGTTTTTTTGAGGGCCTCCAGCACAACCTCCCGGACCGTTCCGTCCGGCCGGGCCAACTCATAATACTCGGCCACCATATGGAGCGAATAGGCCGTGCCCAGGACCAGAATCAGGGGTGGCAGGGCAATACTTCCCAGGCTGAGGCTGCTCCCGGCGAGCACCATGATGCCCAGCGTCCAAATCAAACTGACGAGAATCGTCAGGGCGGGGAGCAAGACTCCACGGAGGGAGCGAAAGCTCACAAAGAGCACGAGAACAATAGCGAGCAGAGTCAGCGGAATGAAACGGCTCAAATCGTTCTGCATGGCCCGTGCGGAATAGACCTTGAAGCGGGGCAGACCGGTATAAAACAGTTGCTCCGGCCCGGTTTTGCGTTCCGTATCGAGGATGGTTTGAATTTGCTCATCAATACGCCGCTGCATAAACTCCTCGTCGTCCATATCGGCGAAGAAGATATTGAGGGCTGCGGCCTTTCCGTCTGCGGAGACCAGGTTCTTGAGATAAATAGGCCGGTCGGCCAGCGTCTCCCGGAGCGCATCCAGACCGGCCTGATCAGTGGGGATCCGTGCGACCAAAGGCGGCGGCTCGACCACATCGGCAATCGGGTCAAGCGCATTGGTCAGGCTCAGCACTTCCTGGACCCCCTCGATGTTCCCAAGTGCTTCGGTCAGGCGCTGAATCTTGTGTAAGACATCAGCGGTATAGATGTCATCGGCCAGTAGCCCGACCACTCCGACTTCATCGCTGCCAAAGAGCTGACGGACTTCGGCGTAATACTGGCTGTCAGGGTTGTCTTGGCTCAGGAGGCTTTCAACCGAGCTGTCCAGACGAATGTCTTTTGCGAAGACCCCAAAGACGCAGGTGAGAATGAAGAGAAGAAGGAGCAGGGTCTTCGGCCGGTTGACGACGAACAGATAGAGCCGTTCCATAATAAAGGTAGGGGCGGGTCTGCAACCCGCCCTTACTCATTAGAGAGGCATATCGGAAACAGGCAGTAAGTGCGAGAGGCATATCAGGACACAGGCAGGTGCTGGACACGTTGACTCTTTGGGACGTGAGCACCCCGCCCAGGTGGCGAAGCCCCTGAAATCCTCGTCTTGACCTGTCTACAGTACCTGCGCTAGAAAAACCAAGCGTGTCCTCCAATACACAACCAAATGCTGGGACACGTTTAGTCTTTTCCGACCAAAGTGGTTCAGACATCCACATATGACCGTGGAGTAACAAACCAGCTCATCCACAGCATGGGGGTGAAATTTCGCAAAGAAATTCTCCGCCCAGTCGGTCCCACCCCAACCCGTCTTCCGGTCAATCAAGCGTTTTCCCTTGCGGCCACCCATCTTTTCTGGACGCTGCCGGGGCATATTCGACGCTTTTCTTCTCGGGCGACCCCGCAGGTGATTGCCCAGAGGAGCGGGCGACTCGACACCACGCTCTCTCCGTTGGCCATCTGGATGTTTGGGTATTCCTTCCTGGTTGGGCGAGAGATTCTGCTTGATTTTGGGGCGATCAAAGCCAGCGACCATGCCGAGGATATTGAACTGGTCTTAGACTGTTGGAACCAGTGTGCAGCCATCTCGCGAACCGACGGACATCAGGATAACAGCGAGGCCGGCTGGGCGAACCCGTATCTCCCCAGGGAAATCGTTCAGCAACTGTCCACCCTGCTGGTGCCCGTTGATGCCGAAATGCGATGGGTGACCGAACAATTTCTGGCTGCGCTCGAATCCTACACCTTTATTTTGAATGCGGAGGCATATCTCGGGACGATTGATTCCGGCCCCTACCCGCTGAGTACGGATCGCCTGCTTATTGTCCGTCATTTTTTTGATCTGACCGGCCGGTGGTATCCGTGGCATGACCGCGCGGTTGCGTTTCCGTATCCGACCTGCATCCTGGCTTTTACCCTCGACCCCGAGGAGTTTCGGACTATCAGGCTGAGCGACCGTGCCGCCCTGCTGACCTCACCCAGGGATTATTGGGCACGTATCCAGGAACTCGTTTTGGTCCGTCTCGACCGCACCCGTCCCGAGCCCCTGCCTTTTACTGATCTGGACCGTCTCACCCGGGCCGCAAAAAAAATAGAGCCACGCATACTCGCCTGGTTTCAGGCACAACCGTCCTATAGGACCATCATCTTTTGTGCTCAGCCTTGGGCTGTCAGACCAGCCGCGGTCGTTGTCCCTTCGGAGGCCTGTTTTGATTGGAAGCCTGCCCCAGCCGCACTTGAGCTCTTATCCAAGTACGCTCGGGATGACACCCTGGCCGCCCGCTGGGTTCTGGAGCGCTGTCTGGCCCCAGATCGTTCGTCCGCCTTTGTCCCCGTAGAGGGCTGACCTTCCCACAAAAAATCCCCTCCCCGGAGGGGTGGCGCGCGAGCGCCGGGGTGGGTAGCTTTCCGCTCGGCCAATGCGTGCGCAAGGTGCCCCTACGTCGCTTCAATGCGGCCCAGGCGAGTCCGCCTGGGATATGGCAGCATAGCACGGTATTCGACCAGGGCGATTGCCCGCTTCAATGAGGCCCAGGCGAGTCCGCCTGGGATATGCCGTCATGCTGAATGGGCTGGTCCTCCTGCCAGATGCTTCAATGCGGCCCAGGCATGTCCGCCTGGAATATTCTGGCAACCGGCTGTGAAGAGTTGGCCTACAAGTAGCTTCAATGCGGCCCAAGCGTATCCGCCTGGGATATTCCACGTCCGCTTGCGCACCCTGCTCCGTAATACCAATGCTTCAATGCGGCCCAGGCGAGCCCGCCTGGGATATGGCCCGTCGCCTGTGTGGAGTCCGCGTTGTTGAACCGGCTTCAATGAGGCCCAGGCGTATCCGCCTGGGATATTCCTGTCCCTCTTGATCGTGATGGGGGCCGCTGCGGTGCTTCAATGCGGCCCAAGCGTATCCGCCTGGGATATTCGAGGGGCTGGTCATCTCGCACTTTCAGCCGTACCTGCTTCAATGCGGCCCAAGCGTATCCGCCTGGGATATTCCTGATGTCCCCGGCGTCTCGGAGGTTGGTCACAACGCTTCAATGCGGCCCAAGCGTATCCGCCTGGGATATTCCCTGGTCCCGCACCACCACCGCTCGCGTCCGGTCGGTGCTTCAATGAGGCCCAAGCGTATCCGCCTGGGATATTCTCGGTAACGCCGATCAGGTCTGCAAGCGTGACTGTGCTTCAATGAGGCCCAAGCGTATCCGCCTGGGATATTCAGCCGGGTGCTCAACTTGTTGTTTTGACTGGAATTTCCCCCCTTTTGTGCGAATCGGTTGGTTTCTGGCTGAGACCTGCCAGACTGTCTTTCCATCCCAACGAGAAAATCCTTCTATTCCGGTAGGATGGAAGCAACGCGATCCTCCCCGGTTTTGTCTCCCCGCTCCCGGTCCGCGCTGAGGTTGTTTCAATCCTTGTTATGTCGTTGTCAAAGAGCGGAAGATTGCGCTGCAAGTACTGTCCACAATATCGCTTGTCAGCCTACCGCACCAAAAAGGCCGCCGCCCTTATGGCTATCGCGGCCAAGCATGACCGGTCCCTCAACTGCCACAGCGAAGCGAAGGCGCACTCGGGCCGCTAAGCCACAGTTTGGACCGATGTTGAGTTCCAACAATTCGGCTTCGGGCTTGGGCAGACCGCGCCGCTCGCATTCGGCTATGATGTCTTGCACGACGAAGGCGTCTGTTCTTTCGCTCCTTCCCGTATGGCGTGTCGGGCGATAGGGGGTGCGGCTTTCCCACACGCGAGAAGGACCGACGAGCGGGTCGCCCGTTGCCAGGGCATAGGCGGGACCGAGGGCCAGAACGCCGAGCGGACCGGCGCGCACATTGGTCAGGGTCGTTACTACACCATCGAAGCAGGTCCGGTCCTTACGGCTTCCCTGGGTGGTGTGGTCACAGACCCACGGCGCGGCTACGATCAAGCGGTCAATACGCCCATCCTCGTCGGTGTCATCCGTAGCGAGAAAAACATGCTCATGCCCACCAGACCGCGCTGGCGCTCCATCGGGCTCATGCCCGGAAAAAAGCCGAGGCACACGGCCCTGTTTATCTTCTGACAGTGCCATCAGTGCACGTCTGACCGCGTGCAGTAGCAGTGCGGAATCGGGAGTGGCAATATTTGCCCCGGACGCTATAGAGAAGGCCAGCGCGTCGTGTGAGACATCCTTTTGCGGTGCCATCAGACCCAGACCGAGATAACGCCCGTTCCCAATGACGAGGGGGCCACGCACAGCTTGCGAGAAAGCAATCTCCACGTGATGTAATCCACGTGTCACAAATCGTTCGGGCATGGCAAATTCTTCTGCCCGTGCGCCGTTCCGGTCGAATGGCTCGCGTTGTACGCGAATGGACGCTACCGGCACTGACACTCCAATATGACGCAACGCCTGCATGACAGCACGGGCCGCCTTTGCCTCACCGGCTACGCGCTTGGCTCCAGTCGTTTCGCGTCCCGTCCGCATGACCGGCAGAGCGACCGGAGTGACCGTGCGCCAGACGCGGAAACCCTGCTGTTCCTTGCCGCCCATGCCATAGTGCTCAAGCATCCCCTGCTCTTCAGTCCGAACAAGGTTCCACAGCATTTTTCCTGTTATCGGATCAGTCTCTGAGAGCCCGGAGAACGCCCAGCCTATGTCATCGGCTCGCAGCGGGCAGTTCGGTGGCACATCTACCAGGACGCGGCGAACGGCACGGTCCGCGTGGGCATGGCCGATGGACGGAAGCGGCAGAATACGCACTCGGGCCGCCTTGTCGGCCTCCGTCGAGTTTCGACCGACCAGCACGCGGTCTATCGTTCCAGCCGCCTCGGGCAACGCCTCTTTCAGCCGGCTCGCAGCCTTGTCCCGTAAATTGAGAACGAGTTCCGTTACCTGCTCGGACGACCACGGCGCAAAAGACTCGGATATAGCTGCCCGTATCTCGAACAGAAAGCGGTGGGACGGTGTGGCGTATGAAATTTTGGCAAAGCGGGGCTTGGGAGATTGAGAGAAAAGTTGCTGGTTCTTTCTGCCTTCCTTCACGTAGGTGAAGCGTACCCTGTTTGCGTCGTATCGCTTTTCGAGACTTGCAAGCGACCCTTCTCCGGGACACAGCAGCGCCTTACCGTTCCCTCCTTCGCTCGGGCGATGCACGACGCCGCCATGACAGGCAAGGCGTGTCTCGATTGCGTCTGCGTTCAGAAGTTCCGCCCAGGCCCAGGCCATATCCACACCCCGCCCCAACTGGTAAAGCCGTTCGGCGATCTGGCAGATGGTTCGAGCATGATCCTCGTTAGACGCGCTGCTGTCGAACGTCCAGATAAACAGCAGCGGAGTTTCTGTGTTGAAAATATGTGAACGTATGGTCTTAGCCGTCCGAATTTTGTCAACGCGTCGTAAATCGCCACCAACCGCATCGAGATCGTTATTCGGCACGTAATTCCTGAAGAGCTGACCTGGACGAACGGCTGGCGAGGCGATCACCGGCGCGTCCAGCGTCTCCAGCCATTTAAGCGCGGCCTTGTCATCATCTGCGAGTACAGTACCCTTCGCAGCACCCGCTACCAACGCTTGAAACAGCCGCGCTGGGGCAGGCGGCCAATCCCCAGCGCCATGATATCGCCCGTCGTGAAAGCGGACCGAGAGAAGTAGCGCGCGAGTCATGGTTCAACTCAGGAAGCCGCAGACTTCTTATCGGCTTTCTTGACATCCTCTTTAGCCTTTTCCTTGTCAAATTTGACAGGCTTGGACTCTCCGACGCCGAACGCCTTGGCGGCCTTCGAGGCGTAACTGTGGACTAAATCCTCCGTTAGTTCGGCTTCTCGACGCGTACCGTCACGCTCAACCAAGTTCCATTGCTGTGGTGTTTCAATATCGGGCACGAGTAAGCATCCTTGACGCAGGAAGGGGTCTAATGGAGCCGTAGCGGCGACGAGAGAAAGGCCGAGAATGTATCGACGTAGCGTCCGCCCGTCTTGACTACGACTGTCGAGACGACGCAGAGCGATCAAATTCACGGTGACATCGCGCTCAATCGCGCCCCGTGCAACTACACCGCCATGCAAACCGGTCGCCGGGACATGGACAAATCCACGCTGTGCCAGCGGGCTTTCCCGTTTGCCCTCTGCTTTCTGCTTGTCCGCCTCCGAAAATACTTCGAGTCCTGCGTAATCGAGGGCAGGATTGTATTGCGCCGACCGTGTCACAGGATCGACATCCCACGCGCGAATAACCGACTGCACAATTCGTGGCAGTTTGGCGTGAGTATCCCGTGAATCCCATACCCCAAAAACGAGCGAGGTTGGGGCAAGTTTTGCCAGTGCGGACGTATCGTCCGAATTGAGAAAGGACTCAAATGCTTCCTTTGCTACTGACCCAAGTTCAGACGACCGTATGAGTGCGTCCCCGAGGCGGTGTCCAACTTCAAAAATTGATACGCTCTTCCGGTCGCTTTGATTTCCATACTCGATTTCAATCTGCGGAACGAGTGCCGAGTATGGTTCACGCTTGAAAATCGGCTCCATGCGGTTGGCCTGGGAACCCACGCTGTCAATCAGCGCCACCTTCGTTCCGTCGGAGAGCGTGTCGATGTTGTAGCCGATGTCGGCGTAGGTCGGCGGAAAGATGACTCCGCCTTCTCCCTCAATAGGCAGAAGTTTCTGTTTCAGATGTAATGCCACAGGGCCGTCGTCGGCCCAGGCATTGATGGCGTCGTGCGTGAGAGCGGTCATAGTCAAATCTCCTGTTCTGCGAAAGTGACAATTTTGTTTTTGCCTGACAAGTGTAATTCAAATCGGAATCGTCGCATGGGGATTGCAGTGACACCACCAAAAAGAGCGGCTCGGGCCAGCATCAGAGGGAGACTACCCCCCCATACCGAATAGCGTACTTTGCGAGTCTGGTATTCGTCGGGACGAGCGTTCTCCAGACCCCAGGCCGCAAGCAATTCAACGACCGGAGAAGCGGTTGTTTCGTGCTTTTGATCGTTCGGGGAATACCCGACATCAATTGCGGTCCATCCGCCCCGCGGGTCAAAATTGAAACTGCCGCCCATAGGCGCGGTAATATCAAAAGGCCGTTCGATGAGATCGTTTCGTCTTTTTGTCCAAAGCTGGACAATACCTTGAAGCATCGCGCCGGCAATCTGGTAAGCGGAGCGGTTGCCCGCAGTACAGCTTGAAGTCGTTGCGACCGGAGCCGTCGGCCCAATGGCTAAGTTCGATTGCGAACCTGCTTTCCACCACTGAGGCAGATAGGCAACGCCATTTTCGTGGCATTGGTTTTGTGTGCCGGGAAGGTCGCGCGCAACTCAAGCTTCATTCTCCTCTGCCTATCGCTCTTCTTGCGTGCCTTTGGACGGCGGCTCCAAATAGCCGACTGGTCCCCAACGTCGTAGTTTCGTATTCGCCAGAAACGCTAATACTATCTCAAAGGGGTTGTTGTCGTGGTCCGCTCGTAAGCAGAACCGTACCTCCTCTTCGGTCGCTCCAATCGAACCCACCTGTCGGCGTCGCCGCATAGTACGTCCGCAGCTTCCAGGAAGCCGAGACAGGCGAAGACTTGGCCCGGATTGAAAAGGTCCACAGGAATTGAAGACTCAGCCATCAGGCACCCTCGCCAGCGTTATGCTTAAGACGCTTCCCGCGCTCATCGTTATCTCGCGAGGCTTGCTGGTCTGCCGCACGTAACAGCGACTCCCACCACGCCAGACCCCACGGTCCCCATCGCTTTTGAAGTTGTGCAAAACGCAGTGCAATGTTGCGAGCACGTTTTTCCAAAACGGAGGGTGGTTTGTCGCAGCCACGTATGGAAATGGCAGGCCGCGCCCAGCCGTGATGCGCTGCGACCAGATGCAGGGCGAGTTCTTGAAGGTGAGGGGGTAACGCTCTGAAACCCTCATCCTCCTCGGCGTAGGGCAGCGAACCAAACTCATGACGATACCCGTCAAGCAGTTTGGTATTCATCCATCTGTCAGTCTTGGCGTAGAATTTTCCGTCATCTGGGACTTTGGCGGCTTGCTGCCAGCGCTTGTGACGTTTACCTTCGTCGTGCAGCTTGGCGGCTGTGGCGAGCATGTCGGTGTACTCACTCGGCAAACCGATTGCGTCAGTCAAAGCGCGCGCCTTACATTCGGTCCAGGCGTGGTGCTCGGCCAGTTCTTGTAGATGCCCGACGGAGCGGTCGTCCTCGGTTTCTGCATCGTGACGCCACTTCTCAACGATTAGAAAACGTTGCGCTTCTCCTTCCTCTGATTGCTGAGTGATGAAACGGTATCGCTCCCGCCAATCGCCGTCCGATGTGGGGCCTTCTTCTCCGGTAACGGAACGCACCCGAAACCGAATGAGAGGCTTATCGTCTTGTGGAGACAGCCACTCCTGACCGTCGTCAATGACACGTGGTAAACAGCCAGATTTATCGTCAAGCATGCCGTCGGAAAGACCACCGAGGCGGATATCCACAACTAATGTGGCACCCGGAAGTATGTCTTCTTTCAGTTTCCTTTTGTTTTCTTTGTTGTCCTCAAGCTCGTATACTCTCAACGTCCGGCGATAATCTCGTGACGATGACAAGGCGTAGGCAACGACCTCCCCTCGTCCTAGCCCACCATGAGAAAATTTTTGAGAATGGTTGCTGGCAACCGTGACGCGTTTCACAAGCCAGTCAACTACTCTGTACGTCTCGGTTTCGAGTTTTTCACTGGCATGTGGGGGTGCTGCTTCAAAGAAGGTTTCAACGTCTTTTTCCGTTGCTTCTGCCCCATCTCTACGCACGGGCAGATATTTGCGCCAGACGACCGTGGTTTGTGGCTGCCGGTCTTCCTCCCAACCACGTAACCACGGATGGATATCATCCGGTCGTCCCGTATGTTTGTCCAACGAGGTCAGCGACCACGCATCGACGAGGGCACGGGTCAACGCTGGACGTAGCGGTGCCGGCGTTGTTGCCGCTTCAATTGCCTTTCGCAACTCCAAACAGTTTCCTGCGCGTTCTTTGAGTTCCAGGAGTGCGCCGGGGCTGGCGTCCCGCTCACCCTTTGCGCCGACCCGACGCAGGCTGTCCAATGGTTTGCGGAGACGGGCTAGGCGTTCTGTCCATTCTTCGACCTTTTCCTTTTTGCGGGATACGGCAATGACCTCAACATGAGCATTTCCCTTGCCGAGTCGATTCACACGGCCGAGCCGCTGCACCATGCGCTCCCACTCAACCAAGTCACACACCATGTGGTTGGCGTCCAGATCAACACCGACTTCGCCCGCCGAGGTCGCAACCAGAAAAGTCGGCTGCTCAGGCTTTGCCTCAGCAGCCCCCAGGAAACCGTGCTTCTTCAACCAATCAAAGAGGGCTTCCCGCTCAAATACCCGTCGCCCACCAACCAGAAGTTCGGAAACATGTTCGCGTTTTTCTTTTTTGAACTTCTCGCCAATCTTGCCCTTCACCTTCAAGGCATCTTCTCGACGGTCGCAGTAGACCAGGACGCGAGCCGCTCTCCTACCGAGATGATATGCCTGCTCGGCAAGCTGCGGCACTAATTGTGGTTCGTCACCAAGCACGCGGATTTTCAGCCGCTTGCGTGCGTCAAGGCGTTTTTTAACGGTTTCGTCGGCCATATCTTCGGACGAGAGTCGAAAGACCCGTTTTTCGTTCAATCTATCCAGGCTATCTTCGCGTCCGGTGGCCGACAGCGAAAGCAGCTTGAATGACGGCACAAGCTCTCTACCCTCGTGCTCACGCGGACCAAACGCTTCAACTCCAGTTGCAATCCTTTCGAGAAGTTTTTCAAACGGCGGAACCAAATGCGCCTCGTCAAGCACGACCAGCGTATCCGCTCCGAGCAGACCGGCGTGGTAGGGCCGCATTTTGCGCGACACACCATAGCCCGAGAACAACAGCCGCGAACCGACCATGTCTACAGTGCCGACAATGATGGCCGGTGCAGCCGGGTCGGCCAGCCACTCCCGATTGTCCACATGCTGGCCGCGCAAGGTGCTCACGCGCAATTTGAAGTCTTGCGATTTGTCCCGAATCTCATCGGCGACAGTGGTCGCTTGATCGACCACCACTCGTCTATCGACCACATAGACCAGACGCCGGGGCACGTTAGCTCCAATTGTTCGAGCCACATACCAGAGAACCATGACAGAGGTCTTGCCGAGACCCGTTGGAATATCCAGCGCGGCAGGGATAGCGCCATTGGCGAAATGCTCGTGGAAAAGTCGCCGTTGCCAGTAAAATGGCGAGTTGCCAGTCAGCGCTTTGAATCGTTCATCAAAATTAAAAGAAGTATCGGAATTCATTTTGTACCGGAAAGAGGAGGAAACGCCTGTGGGGCATAATGTCAGTGCTTTCGCGTGTCGTTTTTATCCGTGAGGATTGCGCGTGCGACCTCGGCGACTTCCTTCTTGCTTTGCCGCAGCAAGTTTATCTCGTATGGTGTCAACATCCGGGGAGCGGGTGAGGTACCGAGCCTCCGATTGAGTAAGGCAATCGAAGGAGTGCCCGAAATGTTCTTGCCACCATTCTTCAAAGTCCGCTCCGTGTCGTTGTCGGAGTTCATAGAGTTGCTCCTTTGATGGGCTCAGTTTAGCGGAATAGGGTCTGCCGGTCAGCACAATGGCACCGATAGCCCTGCCTCTCTGTTTTTCTATCCAGCCCCGCAGATTCGCCAGGGTGCCTCCCTGCCCGACGAAGTCGTCCACCATCACGTATTCACGACCCCTATCGACCTTACCCCCGAAACAGGCTTGACGGGCGAGGCGGCCATAACCATCCGCACTCGTATGGGAAACGATATTGGTTTGTACAACGACAGTCTCATACGGGATACCGGTCTGTTCGCTCAGGAATGAAGCCAATGCGCCTGGAATTGCATTGACACCGTGGCGTTCGTAAGCGTGAGCGCTGACGAACATGAGCGTATCGTTTGTACTGACAGCGGCGCTCAACGTCCGAACTGCACCAATCCCTGTTTCGTCAACCATCCGACTGACCAAGCTCGTCGCAGCCCCCACATCACCCGCCTTTGCACGGGAATAGTCGGGCTGTCGTTTGACGGCTAATTCATCAGCTAACAACACGGCATCCGGGAACGCCTTCCAGACTGCTCGTGGGGGATATGGCACGGCCTTTTCCATATTGGGATGGTATAAAAGTATTCTCGGCCAGAAGATATATCACTTCATAACGGAGGTGAACGGTAGGAGCGGACTTCTTATTTCAGTGACGCGCCACCAAAAATCGACAAGGAAATATTGCTGGTATAGGCTTTTACAAAGAACAGTGAGCACACAGGCGAAGGAGCCCAGGGGAGAGAGCTGGGGTGAGGGGGAGAAGCAAACTCAACTGCTACCCCAAAAACAGATATATTGTTAAGTTACGTTCCTCAAAGCCGTAGGAGTGAAGCCGTGATGGAATACAAGGGATACACCGCCGAGATTGAATTCGACGAGTCCGTGGAGCGTCTTCACGGGAGGGTGGTCAACAGCGGCGCTTATCCGATTGCCACCTTTGAGTCAACCAATGTAGAGGGAATTCGACGCGAGTTCCACAGGTCCATAGACGCCTACCTGGCCGCCTGTCAGGAGGAGGGGGTGACACCGAAGAAACCCTTCTCCGGTAAGTTCAACGTTCGCCTCGGCCCGGACCTGCATCAACGCGTTGCGCACGTGGCGGCAGAGAGCGGTCTGAGCTTGAATAGTTGGATCAGGCAAGCGCTGGAGAAAAGCATTCCCCGGTGACGGGCGGGAGGAGCAGACTCCAACCGCCTTTCACTGTCCACTCACCACCAACTATGAGGCCCCCGGTGTTACCACCGTTATTCACAGCAGACTACTTGTCTCGGCTGGAAACATTACGCATTCAGACCAGACGTCGCTTTCTTGGCAGCCGTCCCGGTGGCCATGTTTCGTTGCGCCGTGGAGCAGGGCTCGAATTTGCGGATTATCGCCGCTACTCCCCCGGCGATGACCTGCGCTATATTGACTGGAATCTGTACGGCCGGACGGACCGGCTCTATATCAAACAGTTTCAGGAAGAAGAGGATCTCTATACCTCACTCTTCCTGGATGGAAGCGCTTCTATGGCCCACCCCGCTCAAGACGGAAAGGCCGAAGCCGCCCGGGATATTATCCTCTCGCTGGCCCATGTTGTTCTGGCCAATAATGATGCGGTCAAGCTCTCTCTCTTGAGTACGGATACAACGGCCCCATCAACAACGCCATTCTTCCGGGGTCGCCAGCGTTTGGGCAATGTTGCGGAATTTCTCGACGTCTATAATCCGGCGGGTCGGGTCGATGTTGTCCAATCGCTGGCGCAGCAGTTGCAGCAATCCCACCATCCGGGCAAGGCGGTGTGGGTTTCTGATTTTTTATTTCCTCTGTCCGACGTTCGTACCGGTTTGAGTCTGATGCGCGACGCAAACTTTGACCTGGCGCTTATTCAGATTCTCGGCCATGAGGAAATTGACCCGCCGCTCTTTCCGGGCGGCGCCCGCCTGACGGACAGCGAAAGCGGCGCGGAAAGCGTGGTCTATTTTGACACTCGGGCCAAACAGACCTATATGCAACGCTTGGACCGCCACAATCGAGAACTCCAGAGTTCCTGCCATCAGGCCGGTGTTCACTATGCCCGTTTTATTACCCATCAAGACGTGCCCCACTTTATCTTACGTGAGCTGCCGGAGATGGGGCTGCTGATGTAGTGGGTCGGTTGGGTCTATTGAGTCGGTTGGGTCTATTGAGTCGGTTGAGCGACGTAATATCCCGTTAATCCCTTAATCCCGCAAATCCTGATATGAGTTTTCTTTCTCCAGCCGCCTTCTCCCTCCTGCTTGCACTCCCCTTGCTGCTTGTGCCGTATTTGCTCCGGCAGCGACATCAACGTCGGGTCGTTCCCGCGCTCTTTCTCTACCAGGATATTTCTTCCCCGACGCGGCGACGCCTGTGGGGCAGACTCCGGCTGTCTCCGCTCTTTCTGCTCCAACTCCTCATCCTGCTGTTATTGATTGTCATTGCCGCCCGTCCGGTCTTGCAATACGACACCGCCGGGAAAATGGCGCTCGTCCTCGATACCTCGGCCAGTATGCAGGCGCGCGACCCGTCGGGCCAGACCTCACTTTTTGAGACCGCCAAAGAGAAAATTCAACAGGAACTGGCAAATATCCCGGCCGGGCATCGTATCAGCATCTTCACCACGAATCCCCTTGGAGCAGTCCCCGAGGACCTACTCGGTCCTTTTGCCGGTTTGGCCGATGCTGAAGAGCCTCTTACGGTCGGCTCCGACCTGCGGGCCGTGTTGGAGCTGGTACGCATCAGCGATGCGCCCGACCCGAGTGATGCAACGCTCTCCGCCTTTTTTGCCCGGCTCTTGCGCGACCACGATTTTGAGCGCGTCCTGTTCGTGACTGATCGTCCCATCACGCAGAAGCCGGAAACCCACCCCGGCCCTCCGGGCCACCCCTCCTGGGAGGGGATTGGAAAATCATCCCCTCTTGGGAGGGGTGCCGCAAAGCGGCGGGGTGGGTTTCTGCGCACGGTGACGTTGGGCGCTGCCCAGCCCAATATCGGAATCAGTACATTCCGCTTATACCGGAGCCCATTTTTCCCGGATGAGATCCACGCCACGGTCGGCATACATGCTACCGAGGATACTCTCTCCCAGTTGTCCCTGAGGCAGGTTGTCATCGAAGATGGCCAGACCCAGCAGCGTTTCGCCGCCCAGCAGGTCAGACAACCGGCCGCCCAGACTTTCTCCTTTTCCCGGCTCCCACTCACGACGAGCTACCGAGCCCGGATTCTGTTTGGCGAGGGAGAGGGAGGAGGCCAACACAAAGATGGACTGGCTGTTGATAACGAAGCCTACGCCGTACTGTCGCCCCTTGAGGAGGTTGCGGTCTTACTCGTCAGCCCAACGCCTGAAGTCGGGGACAGTCTTGAGCAGATACCCAATATCAAATTGACGCGGATGACCCCCCAGGACTATGACCCCACTGCGGTTACGTCAGCCTCCGAGTTCATATGCATCCTCTTTCACCTCACCGCGCCCGAGGTCCTACCCCCGATGCCGGCGGCCTTTTTTCTGCCACCGGACGACAATCCGCTCTTCTCCTTGGGACAGAGCGCCCAGCAGCCCGCGCTCACCCATTGGACGCACGGTCATCCCCTGACCTCGTATGTGACCTTCCCTTTACTCACCCCTGCCTATGCCCAAGCCTTGCATCCCGCTGGGTGGAATACGCCAATTATCGAGAGTACGGTCGGCCCGCTCCTGTTGGCCGGAGAACGGACCGGACAGCGCTATGTTGTGACCGGATTCGACCTCTTGCCCTACCTGGGAACGCGCAACCTGCCGGCCTCCATTTTGACGCTGAATATTTTAGGCTGGCTCTCGGACCGAGCCTCGCAATCCACGCTGTATAAAACAGGGGCAGTGCTGAGCCCGCATGTTGGGTCTGTGGGGACTCAAAGACTCAAAGACTCAAAAGACTCAAAGACTCATCTACACGTTCGGTTCCCTGGGGACACGCGCTTTCACCCTGTCGAGCGCACCCTCTCCCTGGACCGGCAGGGAGTGTATACTTTTCGTGAAAACGGCGCGGAACGTCTCGTGGCCGTCAATCTTCTGAGCCCGGAAGAGACTGACCTGGGCCGGCCGCTCTCTCTGGTGGTTGACGAGTCTGGTGGGCCGTCCCACGTCCCTCAGACAGACCGCGTGAGCCGAACACATGAGCGGCCGGTCTGGCCGTGGCTCTTGCTCGCCGTGCTCGTCCTGTGCAGTCTGGAGTGGTGGTGGGTCGCTCGAAAAGATACGGCCCGGGAACAGTATTGAGCGAGTGGTTGCGACTATGGAAGGCCTGACGCTGCTGACCGATCTGCTTCCGCCGCTGGACTGGAGCCGGCCGGCTGTGCTGTACGGGCTTGTTGCGATCCCTTTCTTCCTCTTCCTGCAACATTTTGCTTTCCGTCGGCGTCCTTCGTTGCCCAGTCTGGTGCTGCGCGGGCTTCTCCTGATCGTGCTCATTCTTGCGGCCGCAGGTCCCTCTGTCCGAGGCCGCCAACACCCTGTTCCGCCCATCTTGGTCATTGATGTTTCAGACAGTATGACCGCCACCCAACGGCAGTGGATACAGCAAACGGTTACGGACCATATACGGCCCGCTCCAGACACCCCGGTTGTGCTCTTTGGGGGGGGGAACCGGCGGTTAGCCTGGCAAGACGTTCCGCCTCTTTTGGTCAGTCCTCCTGAAGGAGTAGAGCCTGAAGAGACCAATATTGAGGCTGCCCTGAGTCAGCTTTTGGAAGAACCCCGGCTCCGGCCGGTCTATGTCTTGAGCGATGGCTGGGAAACGCAGGGAACGGTAACAGCCCTGCTCCCTGCGCTGGCAAGGCAGGGTCTCCGCCTCTACCCACTGCCCCCGCCACCGGAAAAACGCGCGCCCAATATCGCCCTCCAGCGTTTTGGCGCACCCCAGTCCACCTCGAGTGGAGATGATATTGAGATTACGATGGCGTTGGAGAATACTGCTCTGCAACCTGTACGAGGTGAGCTGACGGTGCGCGAACACGATACTGTCGTGTGGCAGCAGGAAACCGCGCTCCCCCCAGGAGCCTCCCTCCTCACCCATTCGCTCCGGTTATCCGGCAGTGGTCTCGTTCCCTTGCATGCACGTTTCGCCCCGTATCCTGAGGAACCTGACGCCATTCCCTACGACAACCAGGCAACCGCGTGGGTGCAGGTTGCGCCGCAGTCGAGCGTCTTGCTGCTCAGTGCAACACCGCGTGATAATCGCTATCTCGAACAGGCTTTAAGCGGTCGTGGGCTCGCCGTGACGGCTCTTGCGCTGCAGGCCCAGCCCGCTTCGGTCCCCACGCTCAACACCTTTACCGCGGTGATCCTCAATAATGTTGCTTACCAGCAACTTCCCGCGGCCTTTGCGCGCGGGATGGACGCCTATGTCAAAAACGGGGGCGGTCTGATTATGGTCGGAGGGGAAAGCAGCCTCGGTCTGGGCCACTACACTGGTACGGAAATTGAGCAAGCCCTTCCTGTGCGGCTCGTCCCCCCCCAAAAAGAGGAGCAGCGGACGGCCATGCTGCTGATTATTGATAAATCCGGCAGTATGCGGAAACAGCGGAAACTGTTGTACGCGAAATTGGGCGCCCGGGCGGTTGCCCGGAATCTGACCGATACCGACCTGTTTGGGATCATCGGTTTTGATAAGACTCCGTTTGTGGTGGCCCCACTCGACTACTTGGGCAAAACGCGTGCCCAGCTTGATGATCGGATTGACCGCTTAAAGCCGTCCGGCGGTACGTTCCTGCTGCCCGCCCTGCAAGAGGCCAAACGCCAGTTGGAACGGCAGCATGCCACCCGCAAACATATTGTGCTTCTGACCGACGGTGAGACTGGCGGCAGCGGGAGTGACTATCTGGACCTTGCCTCAGTGCTGCGTAACGACCTTAAGATCACGCTTTCAACCATTGCCGTGGGCAAACAGGCAAACCTGCGTTTGTTATCCCGCTTAGCAGACTATGGTGGCGGGGCATTCTACCATACAACCGACCCGTCGAGCTTACCCGCCCTCTTCCTCGACGAATTGGAGGAGAAACCGGAAGAAAAGACTATGGTTGAGCGGCTCCTGCACCCCATTCCGAACCCGCGTTCTCCTCTGCTTAAGGGCTTGGCTCAGCAGCGACTGCCGGCAGTCAAAGGCTATGTGCAAACCCGACTCAAAGAGGGGGCACGGGCAGACCTGTCGGTCCGGGATGCGGACAAGCAATTGCCCCTTTTAGCCTCCTGGTCCTACGGCCAGGGCAGAGCGGCGGCGTTCACCTCAGATGCGAACGGCCGCTGGTCGGCGCCGTGGGTGGGCTGGGACCGCTACAGCCAGTTCTGGAATCAAACCGTTCGCTGGAGTTTTGCCCGAGAGGAGGGAGACGAACGCAATGGACAGCACGCCTCTCCGTTTTCCGTCGAGGTCGGGCACAATGAGACAGGGTTGCTGGTTGAAGCTTTTTTCTATGGAACGAAAGAGTCAGCCCAAGCCGACGCAACGCTCACGGCCACGCTTACGGCGCCGGATGGCATGACCACTCGCCTGCTTTTTGAACGCCTGGCGCCCGGCCATTATCAGGGTAAGTACGATACCCGCACGTCAGGCGACTATAGCCTTGAGGGCACCCTTCCCAGCGGGGAGCGGTTTGGCCCGCTCGGCTACACGCTGCCTCGTCTCCGACCGCGTGAAACCCCTCAGCCCCAGCCCAATCTCCGCCTCTTTGAAACGTTGGTGGAGGCAACGGGCGGCGTACTGAACCCTGAGTTGGCAACCCTCAGCCCGCCGCAAAGAGTAAACGTGTCCTCCAATACACAGGCATATGCTGGACACGTTTACTCTTTTGGTCCAGCCGAGCAACTGCCGCTCTGGCCGTACCTCATCCCCCTTGCTATGGCCCTCTATCTTGTGGAACTCATGATACGTCGGCTCGCAGGCTAGCGGGCAACCACATGCCCCTACGGCTCGGCACGAACGGAGAGCCGTCGATCCTGAGCTTCCTCGAAGGGCCTGTCCTGAGCGTAGCGGAGCGAAGTCGAAGGGCGCTTGCCCGGAGATGGCCGGACTGGTATGGCGGGCGGAAAGACTGAAGTCTCGACCCTGGTCTGAAGATGCTGGGAAGCTGGGAGAATAGATGGCATATCTTGTACTGCTTCGACATGGCCAATCACAATGGAATCTGGAAAACCGCTTTACCGGCTGGGTTGACGTTGCCCTGACGGAAAAAGGCGAGGAAGAAGCTCGGCAAGCCGGAGAAAAGATCAAAGCCGCTGGTCTGCAATTTGATACCACCTTTACCTCTGTGCTTCAGCGCGCCATCCGAACGCTCGAATTGGTCTTGGAGGTGCTCGGCCAACCGCACCTTCCCGTCGAACAGGACCAGGCCCTCAACGAACGCCATTACGGCGACCTGCAGGGCCTCAATAAAGCCGAAACAGCCAAGAAGTTTGGCGACGAGCAGGTGCGACTCTGGCGACGGAGCTATGATATTGCCCCACCGGGCGGGGAAAGCCTGGAAAACACGGCCGCGCGGACTCTGCCTTATTTGAAAGACCGGATTCTTCC
The DNA here is from genome assembly GCA_965203745.1 of uncultured Binatia bacterium (SeqCode). GTDB lineage: Bacteria > Desulfobacterota > Binatia > Bin18 > Bin18 > Bin18. The sequence continues at coordinate 825,612 of CBDBDK010000004.1, read as the reverse complement.
AACGGTCCAGGCCGGACAGCACGTATTGGTGGCGGCGCATGGCAATAGCCTGCGTTCGATCATCATGCATCTCGATCAGTTGAGCCGAGAGGCAGTTCTCAGTCTTGAGTTGGGAACCGGCGTCCCGGTGGTGTACGATATTGACGCCGAGGGAAACGTCCAGTCAAAGGCGATTTTGTAAGCCCGGCAGGTCGGGTGAGCCACGGGCGTACCGTTCGGTCCGAGCGTAGCGCCAGCGAAGTCGAAGACCCTGGGATGGGGCAGGAGCCGCCTCATCCCCTCCTTGGAGGGGTGCCGCGTAGCGGCGGGGTGGGTATGGGAACGTCGGCGGGCCCGGGGAAACCCACCCCGGCCTTCGGCCACCCCTCCCAAGAGGGGATTCTCTGATTCCTTCCCCCCAATCCCTAATCGTGCTGGCTACTGCGGGGCCAGGGAACGATATTTTCCCTGGTAAAAGAGGAGCGGGTCGCCTGGTGTGGTCACGAGGCGCTGAATCTCTCCCACATAAATTGTGTGATCCCCACCCTCGTAGGCGTGGGCGACAGTACATTCAAAATGCGCCAGCGCTCCATCAAGCAGGGCAACGCCGAGTTCCCCGAGGCTGTAGGATAAGCCCGCAAACTTCTCAATCCCTTTTGTTGCAAAACGGGTGGACAGTTCTTCTTGCGCCAGACTCAGGAAATTGACGGCAAAGACCTTGGATTCCTCAAAACAATTGTAGCAGTCTACGCCTTTATCCACACAGATCAAAAGCATCGGCGGGTCCAGAGACAGTGAGCTAAACGCATTGGCAGTCAGGCCAAACGGCTTTCCCGTAGCATCTTTCGTGGTGATGATGGTGACCCCGGTTGCAAACAGCCCCATTGCATTGCGTAATTCTCGTCCATCAATTGCCATACTGCCTCCCCGATCGGTAAAGAAGTTCTCTGACTGCTACCAGAGCGCCTCCCAGGCTGTCAATTGCTCTGCATGTCCCACTGGGGTGCACTCCCATAGCTCAGATTCGGCTCAGTCAGCGACCGAGCCACATCTTTGTCGCAACCCGGAGCACGACCGAAGACTTTCTGCCACACCGGGGCAGTTTCCATGCACATATACACCGGAACCGTGGGAGCAAGGCTGTGCAACTGGGTGATAAGACTGCGGTACATCTTGACGCGCAAGGCCTGAAAGGTACGCCATTTCCCATCAGCGCATAGAACCTGCTCACCGGATAAGAGACGGGTCTGCGGGAAGCGTTGACGGATAACTTTGCGTAGAGGCGGGGTGATGCGGAGGCTGCCGAAACTGACCCAGGCGACCCCCTGCGGGTCAACGGTCGTGAAGACCTGCCCCAGCGCCTGCCGATAATCCGTCTCCCAGTTGGGATACTCGATGAGCGGATCAAAGTGAAAACCTATTTTATAACCAGCCTGCTGGACGCGGCGGGCGGCCCGGAGGCGTTCGGCAAACGACGCCGTGCCGTGCTCTTCCGTATCGGCAATAGCCGGTGGTGTCAGGCTCCAGGATACCACGACGCGTCCATGCGACTCGAGCGTGAGCAAATTATCAATACAGGCGCTTTTCGTTTTGAGTTCGAGCAGAACATTCTTCCGAGCGGCGAAGAAAGGGACCAAGTCCGTTGAGAAACCCAGAAGTGTATCCAGGGCCAAGCTGTCGGACAGTTCACCAGTCCCGATCCGAAACTGTCTCCACGGCTGACGATCGACAACCTGGGCGACTTCATCCAGCAGGTCGTCACTATTGGTGAAGACTTTGAGGGTGGGGTTATTGGCGAGATATTCCTGTAAAAAACAATAGCTGCAATCCATTGGGCAGTTGGAGATCAGACTGACGACCAGATAGTTGCAGCACACCAGCCCAGGGGTTCCGGCCGGACAATGTTCGAGAAATCGGGCACGTTGGCGGGTAAAGAACAGCCGCCGCTTGCCGGCACCGAACGGGTCGTTGCCCGCGGGACGCGTTTCCTTCTGCTCCCAGTCTTTTTCAACAATGCGGACCGGCAGCTCAGATAGCTGAGTGAGAGCCCGCTGAACGACCGGCGCGTCTTCCTCGCCGCGCTCGATGAGAATTTCAGTTGGTTGATACATCGCCGTCTATTATGCCGCAGGACTTACACCTCATCCAGAGTGTCAAACATACGCTGAAAGCGACCATCATCGAGCCGCTGCTGAAGCCGGGAAAGGGCGTCCCGGAGCTCGTGAATATTACGGACCGTTAGGATGAGCGTGACCTCATCGCCTTCAAAGTCCGACGGGAAAGAGAGCTGCCCCGTCCTGCCCAAGTCGAGGGCTTTTACCGCTTGGCGAACATTTTCCTCTAAACGGGTCAGATGCGGGTAGCGTAGCTTGCGCAACTTCGTCTTGACCGCTTTGAGTTTGTCGTGGCGTGAGCCCGGTGTTGCCCGTGCGCTGCGAAGTTCTCGCCGTTCGAGAATGTCAGCAATGGGCTGCTCATCCCGCGCAGCGATTTCCTCGAACCAATCGAGCAAGTCTTTGAGATGGTTCTCACCGCATTGGAGGTCTTGCAGCAGGGAGAACAGCGCCGACTGGTCTGTCGCTGGCCACGCCTGCCAGCGGGCCAGCGTTGTGTCGCTCAGACGTTTGCGCTGGGCATAGGCCGCTATCCGCCGCGTTTGCTCCCGCTCATCCTGTTTGGCCATACGCCTCCTTTTGCGCGCAAGGATAGCGTGCTATCAGGGCGAGGTAGGGTTCCGCCGACTTGCCACGCTTGCGCGCCCCATTGGCCAAAATCTGACACTTCTTGTGGAACATAGAGAGGGTGGCCTGACGTTGCTGGAGGGAGAGTCGGCCCGAATCGAGCAGTTTGCGGAGCGCGATAAGCCGGAACCGGTCCATTCCCCAAAACTGGCGGGATAATTGGTCGGCGTGACCGCCGCGTTTCAGGACCAGAGGGGTATCAATCAGGTAGACCGGCTCCCGTACGCTGATGCGCAGCCACAGGTCATAATCTTCACAGGCCGGGAGCTGCTCATCAAAACCACCCGTCCGCTCAAACAATGCCCGACGCAGCATAACGGCCGAGGGACTGACCAGACAGTGGGCGAGGCTCTGAACAAAAATATCACCGTGGGGTTTTCGGTGTGTATTGCGCGGATTGACCCGAACTCCATGACGAATCCAGGTTTCCTGGGTCTGGCAAATCTGCGCGGTCGGCTGCGCCTCAAAAAAGGCGACTTGGTGAGCCAATTTCTCGGGCTGCCAGACGTCGTCGGAATCAAGAAAGGCGAGGAGTTCGCCCCGACTAGCGGCTACCCCACGATTGCGTGCGGCGGAGACGCCCCGATGGGGCTGAAAGAGATAGCGTATGGGACGGGACCGGGCGCGGACATATTCTTCGACGATCTGTCGGGTTGCGTCCCGGGCCGCGTTCGCTGAGCCGTCGTCCACGACAATCGTTTCACTGTCTCGATACGTCTGAGCCAGCACGGAGGCCAGCGCCTCACGCAGAAAGGCGGGGCGATTATAGGTCGGTATGATAGTCGAAACGCTAGGCATCTGAGATTTTCTTCGTCTCGAGTGCAGCGGTCAGCGTGAGCATCGCCTGCCACAGCGCGTCCGTGCCCTGGCCATCCCGAGCGGAAAAAAGAAGCAGGGGCTCACCGCCGATTTGCCGCCTCAGGATTTGGCGCTGCTTTTCCCGCTGGTTGCGCTTGAGCTTGTCGCATTTGGTGGCGACAAAGAGAAAGGGGCGGTTATGATAGGCGAGAAAGTCAGCCAGAGCCGCCTCCTCCGCTTCCGGACCACGGCGGATATCGAGAATGATGACTACCCCACACAGGTTCGGCGCGTGTATCAGATAGTCTTCAATCAGTCGCTGCCAGGCCGTCCGCTCAGACTTGGCCACTTTGGCATAGCCGTAGCCGGGCAGGTCAACAAAGGTCAGGGCCTGGTTGATGGTAAAGAAATTGAGCTGTCGCGTGCGGCCCGGAGTCTGGCTCGTCCGGGCAATTTTCCGGTTCAGGAGCCGGTTGATTAACGAAGACTTGCCGACATTGGAGCGTCCGGCAAAGGCGATCTCCGGCTGAGAGAGTCTTGGATATCGTCCCGGCTGCATCGCGGCGCCGGCAAACTCAACGCTGGAAATTTTCACGGTCTTGACTCACGCTCATCCGGGGACCGAACGGGGGCGCTCCGCAGGATGTGAAAGAAGCGTAGCCGACCGCGCCGATTTGCGCCACCTTGACTTCCGCTCGCTTGGATTGTTTGTTTGGGGAGATATGAAAAAAGAACTCTTGGGAATGCTGGTGACCGCGCTGGCCATATTATCCGCGGCCATTGTGTCCGGCCTGCGGCTCAAGCCCTATATTGACGCCGGCGAAACGTATACCCCCGCTTCGTTTATGCTGTATCCGGCCCTGGCGGCGGGGCTGATTGCCGTCCCCTTCATCTTCTTGCTGCGGACGGTCCAAGGAACAAAAGAGATTGAAATCGGTCCGCTGAAATTCACCGAGCGTACGCCGTTTATGGCCTTATGGTGCATCTTATATATTGTGATTGCCGTCACCTTTTTCCCCTACGACGGCCCTGAAGAGTCGGACCTCTTGCCTGATCCCTCACACCAGGAGGAGACCGAGTCCCCCCTCAATCAGCCGGTCCGTCTGCCCCTTGCCGTTGACCCGCTCCAGGAGAGAGGCGTGGAGCAGAGACCGACGGGGCTGGTGGTTCATCGCCCGACCAGGACGCAGTTGTGACCGATTTCCAGCCTCAGCTCGATCCATTTCAGATGCTCTTAGGCTTTCGTCTCGACAGGGTGGCGCCGGAATTCTGCCGTATCAGTCTGCCCTTCAAGTCCGAACTGCGGACCGCCGGCGATGTTGTGCATGGTGGGGTCATTGCGACCCTGATTGATAGTGCCGGGGTTATCGCAGCCTGGTCGCAGGCTGACCCGAGCGCCACCCGTGGGGCAACGGCCGATCTCTCGGTCAGCTATTTATCCGCGGCACACGCCGTTGATCTCATTGCCGAAGCCCGCGTCCTGCGGCGTGGACGGAGTCTTGTCTTTATTGAGGTCGATGTCACGGCCTCGACCGGTGAGCGGATTGCCAAGGGTCTGGTCACGTATAAATTGGGATATAATGCATGACACACCCATCGCTCGATCACTCCGTCCTGCCGAATTTGCCGTCAGCGGTTGTGTCTCCCCGGACCACTCCACCCAGAACCATCCCGCCCATTCATATCGTCCTGTTTGGGGCAACCCTCTTGACCACAACGCTCGCCGGAACCTTTCAGGCAGGCGGGAATCCCCTCAGTGATCCGTCTGCGCTGGTGTTGGGGTTGCCGTTTGCCCTCACCTTACTGCTCATCCTTCTCAGCCATGAGATGGGGCATTACGTCCTGGCCCGTATCCATGGGGTCTGGGCCAGCCTGCCGTATTTCATCCCTGGCCCGCCATTCTTTGTCGGGACTTTTGGCGCATTCATTCGGATGAAATCGCCGCCGGCCAATCGATCCGCCCTGTTTGATATTGGCGCGGCCGGACCCTGGGCCGGGGTCTGCTTCGCCATTCCCGCAGTGATCGTTGGCCTGACACTCTCCGAGGTGCGGCCGCTCGACCCCCTTTCGGGCGGCATCATTCTGGGCGACTCCGTCCTGTTCTCCGCCCTGATCACGCTCGTTCTTGGCGTGACCCCTGACGAGGTCAGAGTCATCCTCCATCCCATTGCGCTGGCCGGCTGGTTCGGCCTGTTTGTCACCTTTCTCAATCTACTGCCGGTTGGCCAGCTCGATGGTGGCCATGTGGTGTACTCGCTCTTTGGGCCGGTACACCGCTGGATAGCGCGCGCCTTTCTGCTGGTTATTCTGGTGCTAGGCTTTCAGGGCTGGCAAGGCTGGTTTGTGTGGGTCGTCCTGTTGGCCGTCTTAGGCATTGACCACCCGCCGACAGCCGATTCAGTGTTGCCCCTGGATCGCAAGCGGACCATCTACGGCTGGTGTACAGTCGGGCTTTTTGTCTTGACTTTCACGCCGGTCCCCATCACCATATCGACGAATTTTCCACCCCAGGAGGATGTGACCCCAGTGGCCTACCAGCTCGAACACCGGCCCCCGTCGTCAGCCTTACCCCCCTGGACGCTGGTGTACCAGCCATGACCGAGCGCCTTTCCTGGGATCAATATTTCATGACCATCACGCGCCAAGTGGCCGAGCGTTCGACCTGTGAACGCGCCAAAGTTGGCGCGGTTATTGTCCGCGAGCGGAATATTCTGACCACGGGCTATAACGGCGCGCCAGCCGGACAGCCGCACTGCACCGAGGTTGGCTGCCTGATTTACGAATCAAAGACGCCGACCGGGGAGATCGAGCAGAACTGCTACCGGACCATCCATGCAGAGATCAATGCCATTGCCCAAGCCGCAAAGAACGGTACCAATATCAGTGGGGCGGATATCTATGTCACCCACACCCCGTGTATCCATTGTCTCAAAGTGCTGGTGAATACCGGTATCCGACGTATCTTTTACGAGAAGGCGTATAAGCTCCACACCGTGCAGGAGTTGCTGGCTTCCGCTCAGGTCGAATTGCAGCAGGTTAAACTGTAGACCGGCGAGCCGGACGGGTACGCCCGGCTCCGGCAGGGACGCCGGGCCAGCGTCTCTATTCTTGCGTTTCGTCCGATTGGGCGGCGGGTTGAGCGGACAATCCGTCATAAGCGCCAAATTGATAGGCGGCCGCTAACAAGAGGACAGACAGCACAAGCACCGTAATCAAAATATCAAGGGCACTGAGCCCGGCGTGGCTCTGCTTCATTTTTTCCTCCATGCGCATGTCTAGCGATAGACGGGAGTGTCGCCATCCGGACGACGCTTCCAGCGCTTGTGTATCCATAGCCAGTGGTCTGGGTAGCGCTCGACCATGTCCTGAAATATGGCGGTGAATTTTGCGGTCGTGGCGCGAATGTCTTCTTCCTGGTTACCAGTCCGGATCGGCTCGATCAACGGTAAGATCACGATCTTATGCTGGCACGAGCCGTTTTCCCGCACCAGAAAAGCCGGCACAACCGGGACACCGGTTGTCAGCGCCAAGCCGGCAAGACCGGCTGAGGTTGAGGCCAGGCGTGAAAAAAACGGCACGAATACGCCCATCCGCCCGGAGGCGTTTTGATCAACCGCGGCCACCACCGCGCTCTTTTTCTTAATCGCCCGAAAGACCTCAATCCCGGCGGTCGTTTTCTTAATCACTGTGGTCCCGCCCCGTTCGCGCTCGGTGGTCAATACCTTTTCGATAAAGACATTACGCAATCGGCGATGGATGATGTGTATGGGGAGCCCGTAACACGCCGCCGCATGGGCGAAGAGTTCCCAGTTGCCAAAATGTCCGGTGAGAATCAGGGCACCAGTCGCGCGTAGGTTGTCAACAAGCTGACGCCATTCGGCTTCGTTCTCAAACTGTACCCGCTCGTGGATATTCTCCGGCGTGAGAGAACGCAGATGGCAGAACTCGGCCAGTAAGCGGCCAAGATTGCGGAAACTTTCCCGCAGAATACGGTGTCGTTCGGCTTTGTCCTTGGCCGGGAAAGCCAGGGCCAGATTCGTGAGCCCCACCCGACGATGCGGCCGGTCTACCCAATAGAGGAGCGTGCCAATCCCTTCTCCGACCCGAAACGCGAGGCGAAAGGGCAAGGCTCGAAAGAAGGCGAAGAGAGCCAGGAACAAGACATATTCAATCCGGGCAAGCAGGTGTCTTTTCTCACGAGCGGGCCGGATACGTTTTTTGCGACGGGGCCGGCTACCCCCCTTTTCTTCCCCCCTATTAGGGGGGATTGAGGGGGGTTCAGTGGGGGCAGGCTCAGCGCTATCGTGGACCGCGCCTCTGATCCCTTCTGGCATGACTCCGAGAGAGACTGGACTGATGACTACGCTGCTGGGGCATCGGAAAACGAAAAACCAAACACTTCCCGTTCCTTGGCCACCAGGTCGGCAACGACCTGTCGATCAATATCCCGGTAACGTTGCAGGGTTTCCCGCATCTTTCCCTCCCCACCGTTTGCTCTCGCCATCTCTTTCAGCTCGTTTTTGATCCAGCCGATATGCCATTTCTCGTCTTTGGTGACTTCGTGCAGGATGGCGAGCGTCTCTGGATCGACATCTGTCCGTTTGGCATGTTCGAGATAGCGGCGCTGGGCACGCTCTTCGACCACGACCGTGAGCGCGAAGAGGTCAATCAACGAGCGAGGAATGCCAACCGCTCTGCCAATGCGGGTTTGATAGCCATCGTCAACGTGGACCGGTTCATATCCCAGGTCGGTAATGCGTTTCGTCCACAACCAGGCGTGGCGGGTTTCGTCAGCCAGATGCCGAGATAATTTGACTTGAGCCTCAATGTTTTCGACGCGCATGGTTAATTTTAAGAGCAGCGTCGCACCCCGTAGCTCGGCGTCACGGTAATAGCTGTATAAATGGATCATCCGCGGATCTACAGACATAGTGTGTTCACCTTCCACCCGAAAAGCCCTGTGCTCTTCTCGCCGAGAAGAGACGTATACCCCCAAAGGCTTCTCTCGGTATAGAGTAACGGTCACAGAAAAGCAAGAACCTGAATAGTGCGCTAAACATCGACAAATACTCCATTTTTTTATACTGTAGCGATGATGGAGCTGCCTTCCCTGTCTATACTGGATTCCTCCTCTTCGACTTGGCCCAGAACAGGCTCGTGGTTGGACGTTGTGCTCTGGAGCGGAGTGCTGGGTCTCTTGCTGCACGGCCTGAGTGGATGCTGGGGTAGCGAAGACACCCGACTGGTAGCCCGGCCGGCCGGGCCATATCAGCTGACACTGGACCTTGGATCAACGCTTCCGCAGGCTGGCCAGGAAACAACTCTGACCTTTCACCTGATCCATACCAGGACCCAACAACCGGTTGCTAACCTGCAAATATTGCACGAACGCGCCCTCCACACCTTTATCGTGAGCCGTGATTTATCCATATTTGCCCACACCCACCATGAGGACTATATCCCGCTCACCGACCAGGACCTGCAGCGTGCCCGGTTCCATTTTCCCTATACGTTTCCCAAGGCGGGGCAGTATCTCATTGTCAATGAGTTTACCCACAAGGATAGAAGCTGGACCAAACATTTTACTGTCACAGTCACGGGAGAGTCCGGCCCGTCGCCCGAGCCTGATTTCCGTCAGGAAAAACAGTTCGGTGCGTATCGCGTTGCCTTACGCACTTCGCCCTCTCCACCCATTGCTGGCCACGAGGTAGAGATTGTGTGTCACCTCACCTCCGCAGAGGGGGTCCCGGTCAGAAATTTGGGTCTCTATCTCGGCACCGAAGTCCATATGGCAAGCTGGCGCCTGGACGGTGAGCACTTCGGCCATCAGCACACCTACACAGCGGAGATGGCCCGTTTTATGGAAGGTATGCGTGGTCACAGCATGTCGTCAGACCAGATGGCCCGGCTGATGGTCCAGCTCATGAGTCGCCCGGCAAAGCAGGAGTATTTTGGCCCGGACGTACCGCTGCATCACGTCTTCCCCACCGCCGGCGTCTATAAAGTCTTCCTGGAGTTGGCGCCCAACGGAGAGTATCTGCCGGTTGATTTTCTGGTCACGGTTGCCGAGTATACGGACGACGCGGATACGACGATTCATTCCATCCTGCAAGAATCCGCACGACCCACCACACCCACTAGGCAGGTCCCGTCGTGAAATCCCGCTCCCTTCAAAACGTTCTGACCGCCTGCTTTCTGCTCGTTGCGTCCCCGGCAGTAGCCGGCCACGGTTTCGTCACAACCTTTGGTGATATCGAATGGTTGCCGGAACCCGGCCGGACACCGGACACCGTGGGGTATCAGCTCGACTCCTGGTCCGAAGCGGGGCAACTCTGGCTGGCCACGACCGCCCGGCAGGTCGTTGATCTCTCGCTCGGCTTTGCCCGGGAAAAACTGGCCGAAGCCGAAGTCATGCTGACCGTCCAGGATATAGCTGCGGCCCGGGTCGCGCTGGAACACTACTGGTATTATATCGACCGGGCCGAGCAGGTGCTTCCACCGGCCGTAGATGGGCAGGATGAGGAGACTATTGCCCTGGTCGAAGCGCTGACCACCCACCTGCTTGAGCACCAGTACATTCTGACCATCATCCATGCGGACCTGTCTGTTGAGTCGCGCAGCATCCTGCGGGAGGTTTTCACGACCGCGCAACAGCGCTATCCACGCATAGCCGACCGTCTGCCCCGTAAAAAACGCGGCGCCTTCTTTTTCAAAGAAGAGGAAGTGCGCTGGTCGGTTGAAATGGCGATTCGAGCGGATGAGGAGGAAGGGTAGGGTGCTGAGCTGCCCCGTCGCAAAGACACGAGCCGCAGAGCCCACCTCTGAACTCTTTTATCGACACCAGGAAAGACCCCGTATGCAAAAAAAAGACAAAGCGCCGCTTCTCTCCGCCTCGGAAGAACTCGACGACAGCCCCTTCCCCGACCCCATTGTCATGCCCATTGAGGATGTGATTGACCTCCATCCCTTTGCGCCCAAGGAAATCCGCAGCGTCGTCGAGGAATATTTACGCGAGTGTTGCAGCGCAGGGTTTACCCAGGTGCGCCTCATCCACGGCAAAGGCAAGGGAGTCCAGCGCGAGAGTATTCGTTCCCTGCTCGCTCGCCTGCCCTATGTGAAAGACTTTGCCGATGCGCCAATGGGGGCGGGCGGGTGGGGCGCGACCATTGTCCGCCTCGACCCGTCGCGAGTAGACCCGGCGGGAAGCCGTGAATCGTAAAGCAGGTGCCCCGTTCAGACGTGTTATGCCCCTTGTGTGGTGGGCCCTGCGGGAAGCCCACTGGCCCCCTCACCCTGGCCCTCTCCCTCCAGGGAAGAGGGAATGTGGCTCGTAGGGGCAACCCCCTGTGGTCGCCCGCCCTGCTGAGACGCTACCGAAAAACTCTCTCTTGCACGGCGCTCCTGCAAAGGGATACATAATGACGGGAGAAGGAGGGGGTCATGGCAACGGTTGATACCTTTTTGGCTGATTTGCGCGGCTATATCCAACACCAAGATGAGAAGCCCCTGCTTGGCCCCAGCTTTTATCAGGGCCTGCTGGCCGGAGAGTTATCTCGCCCGCAACTGAAAAAATGGGCGCTTAACCTCTTTTATGTCACCGGCCAGCACATTCGGGCCTTTGGTGGGATTTTTATGAATACCGGCCTCGGACCGCTCGACCGGAAAATTCGACGCCATATTGTTGAAAATCTGATTGACGAAGAAACCATTATGGGTCGCGGGGAAGATGCCCACTGGATGCTGTCCATGCGACTGGCCCAAGCGCTCGGCGCTACCGAGGAGGAGGTGCGGCAACCGGTCGTTGCCCAAGAGTCGGTCGCCTATGTTGACTGGGTGATTGAGCTTGGCCGGAAAGAGTACGGCCTGGTCACCCTGGCGGCCATGTCGATTGGTGGTGAGACGCGTAGCGATGACTCCATGAAGGGCTTGGTGGGCGCGCTCAAAGAAAAATATGGCCTGACCAGGCACGACCTTGAATTCTTCTATGCGCATGCCGGTGAGGCCGAAGCCCATGGCGAGCCCGTTTTTGACATGGTGCGTGAATATGCCACCACCGCCGAACGGCAGCAGAAGATTCGAGACAGCGTCACGGCGTGGTGTGAGAAATTCCAGGCCGCTCAGGAAGGTGGGTATCGGGTTGCGATGGGCCTGGATACCGGCGTCCAAGTTGACCTGGGTTGATTGGGAAAGATTGGTCAAGAGGAGGAATCGTTCATGTACGACCTGATTATTGAGAACGCCCGTATCTGCGACGGCACGGGCACACAAAGCTTCTACGGCAATGTGGCGGTCAAAGACGGCCTGATTGCCGCGGTGGGTAAGGGCAATGGCGAGGCGGCGCAAAAGAAAATCAATGCCGACGGCTTGGTGCTGGCCCCAGGGTTTATCGATCCGCATACCCACTACGATGCCCAAGTCGCCTGGGACCCGCTGGTGACCTGCTCCTCCTGGCACGGCATTACCACGGTGGTGATGGGCAACTGCGGGGTGGGTGTTGCGCCGGTTCGACCCAAGGCCCGTGATATTGTCATGTGGGATCTGGTGAATGTCGAAGCCATCCCGTTCGAGGTCATGGAGCGCGGTATTGACTGGCAGTGGGAGACCCACGCCGAATATCTCGATGTCCTGCAAAAGCGCGGCATGGGTATCAACGTGGCCTCTTTGGCCGCTCTCACGCCCCTGCGGCACTATGTGATGGGCGAAGAATCTTTCGAGCGAGAAGCCACCCCGGACGAAATCAGCGAGATGCAACGGCTGTTTCGTACCGCCATGCACGCCGGGGCGTTTGGCCTGACCAGTACCATTCTCAACAACCATATCGGCTTTGAGGGCCGTCCGCTTGCCTGCCGCAACGCCAGTCGGGCCGAATGGAGCGCCTTGTGCCAGGTCATGAAAGAAGAGGGTCGCGGCACAATCGAGATTGCCCTGACCGGGACCAATGTCGGACAGGTCTCGGACGACGAATACGATCTGCTCAAATTCCTGGTTGATGAAAGCCAGCGTCCGGTCACCTTCCTGGCCCTGTTCAATAAGCCGGGCAAGCCCGAGTCCTATCTGAATGCCGTGGAAAAGGTCCAACCCATCCTCGGCTGGGACAAGGCCGTGCCGCAGATCACCTGCCGTCCGCTGCGGGTTCAGTTCAATATGCGGAACCCGTTTATCTTTGCCATTTTTTCGGCCTGGCACCACGTTTTCAACAAGAGTGTTGAAGAACAGATGCAGATTTACGCCGACCCAGGCTTTCGCAACGCCTTTCGCGAAGAGATGGATACGCGCCGTATCTTCCGTGGCCAGTGGGGTCGGATGACCGTGATTGATGCCCACAGCGAGGAGGTCAAACCGCATGTCGCCAGCAAAAAGACGGTGGCCGAGATTGCCCGCGACCAGGGCAAGGATGTGGTTGACGCCTTTCTCGACCTGGCGGTGGCCGACCGGCTGGAGCTACTGTTCGACCTTCAGGCGTTTAATTTTGAACCCGAAGGGGTGAAGAACCTGGTCAGTGATCCCCGCTTTCTGGTCGGCCTGTCCGACGGCGGGGCGCACGTGGATATGCTGTGCGATGCGGGTTACGCGACCTATCTGCTTGGGCGCTGGGTGCGGGACAACCAGGTGTTGACTCTTGAGGAAGGCGTCCGGCGGCTGACCTCGGTCCCGGCCGATCTGTTCGGCATTCCCAACCGGGGGCGCATTGCCCCGGGCCTGGTGGCCGACCTGACAGTGTTCGATCCCGATACGGTCGATGCAAAAGACCCGGAATATGTCTGGGACCTGCCCGGTGGCGGAAAACGCTTTGTCGCCAAATCCAAAGGGATCAAGACGACGGTCGTATCCGGCCAGGTGCTGTATCAGGATGACGAGTACCAGGGGGGCTTACCCGGACAGGTGTTGCGCAGTACGGATCGCTAAAAAACTGATCGCTAAAAAACAAGGGGCGGCGTCCAGACCGCCCCGTTCTCTCTCGCTCTTCTCAGCCGTCCACCATCACGTTTTCTTCCGTTAATAAGATCACAATTTCCGCCGAGCCGCCCGTCGCGCTGTTTCTGGCCGTCTGGCCTTCAGAGGTTCCAAAGACCTGGTCCATATCCGCCTGTGTCTCAAACCAGACCTCGGCCACGCCGTCGTAGCGCTGGTCGTCGGTTGTGGCCAGGTTAATACAGTACCGTTTCAAGCCGGGCCATTTCTTCACCTTGGGGGCGTGTTCTTCCAGCCACCAGCGGCGAAAGTCTGCCATCCCCATCCCCTCAGGCCGCTTGAGAATCCCAATGACCTTATACATAGGTCCTCCTTTTCCTGACCGGTCCGAGAGCGTATCTCCGGGCCGGTCTGCTGTGCGGTATACAGCCTTGTCCTCAGCCGTTCAAGCAGTCTTTTCTTCATTCCCGATTTCCGTTAGGGATGGACAGCATATTGCAGGATATATGGGAGGATCGGTATGGAGACACGTCCGGCATCACTGCTACCCGAACAGTTCGGCCCGTTGCAGGGCGTGCGGATTGTATCAAGTGGAACCTTAGTCGCCCAGCCGTTTGCCGCGGTCTTGGCTGCGGAAATGGGCGCCGAGGTCATCCAGATTGAACGAACCGGAGAGGGCGACGCGGCCTGGCGTCATCTGGGGATGCAATTGCCGACCACAGACGGCCAGGGGCAGGTGGCAACCACCTGGATCCAGGAACGGCGGAACGAGTGGTACGTCACGCTGGACTTTAGCAAGCCCGAGGGCAAGGAGCTGTTTCTCAAGCTGGTCAAGTCGTGCGATATCTGGATGGAGAGTTCAAAGCCCGGCTCCTATACCAAATGGGGACTGACCGACGAGGCCGTGCTCCAGGCCAACCCCAAGCTCGTCATTGCCCATGTCTCCGGCTACGGTCAGACCGGTCATCAGGACTATCTGGGCCGGGCCTCGTACGACATGATCGGCCAGGCTTTTGGGGGACTGATGTACCAGACCGGCTTTCCCGACCCCGACCCGCCAGTGCGGGCCAACCCCTGGACGGCTGACTATATTACGGCCTTGTTTTGCCTGTGGTCGTCCCTGGCCGGCTATATTTCCGCGCAACGGACCGGCACGGGGCAGGTCGTTGATATCTCGCAGTTCGAGGCGATCCACCGCCTGCTCTCCGGGACGATGGTCGAGTATTTCAGCAATGGCTTTGTCCGCGAACGGACGGGTAATAAAGCCACCGCGTTCCAACCCTACGACGCGTTCCAGGCCAGCGATGGCTGGGTGGTGGTCGGTGCGGTCGGCCTGGCGGTTTTTTCCCGGGTGTGCCGAGTTTTGGGCCTCGACCCGGAAGAAGAGAAATGGCAGCGAGCCAGTGTCGATGTCAACGGCCTGGAAGGTATCGAGTTTGACGCCCTGCTACGCGGCTGGATTGCCGAACGCACTGTCGCCGAAGCTGTCGAACAGTTGAACGCCGCACAGGTCGCCTGCTGTCCGATTATGAACAGCAAGGATATGGCGGAAGATCCGCACTACGAGGCCCGCAATGTCCATGTCGAGTGGGAGGACAATCAGGTTGGCCGGGTCAAAGGGACTGGCGTGAGCCCGTCCTTTTCCGCCACACCGGGCAAGGTCTGGCGCGGGTCTGTGCCCGTTGGCCACGACAACGAGCAGATTTATACTCATTTTGCCGGACTCAGCCGCGAAGAAGTTGCCCAACTCAAAGAAAAAGGCGTGATCTAAGCGTGTGGGGCGGGGCATGCCTCGTCCCATGTTCACGCCGCTTATACACCTCTCATTACTCGCCAATGGCTCTCCTTGAAATCCGTGATCTGCGGAAACGTTATGGTACGGTTGAAGCCCTCCGGGGTCTCTCGTTAGACGTGGAGCAGGGAGAATTCTTTGGCCTGCTCGGCCCGAACGGAGCAGGGAAATCGACCACGATCAATATCCTGCTTGGCCTCATCATTGCCGACGGCGGTTCAATCCGAATTTTCGACCACGATTTTGCCGCCAACCATGTTGCCATTCGTCGCCGGATGAATGTGGCCGCGGCGTTTACCAGTATGAACGGCGTGCTGACCGTGTGGGAAAACCTGATGGTTTACGGCCACATTTACGGTGTCAAACATCTTCCCCGGAAAATCGACGAACTGCTTGAACGCTTCGAAATTACAGACCTGGCCCAACGCCGCTTACAGCACCTCAGCTCGGGCCAACACACCCGTGTCACGTTGTGCAAAGGCTTTCTGAACGACCCGGAGCTCTTGCTGCTCGATGAGTGTACCGTTGGTCTCGATCCGGACATTGCTGAAAAAACCCGGCGCGCGCTGCAAATCGTTCAACGGGAACGAAAGACAACCATTCTGTTCACTTCACATAATATGAACGAAGTCGAAGAGCTGTGTGGGCGGATTGCCTTTCTCAGTCAGGGCCAGATTCTCCGCGTTGATACGGCTACTCATATTAAGCGGCTCATTCCACACCAGGTCGTCGAGGTGACCTTTCAAGCCGGGTCCGATCTCACCCCCATCCGTCAACTCAATGGCATATCTCGGATTGAGCAGAACGGAGATTACACCTTGCGTTTTGTCCTCGATGATCCAACCCACCAGCTCGACCCCTTACTCCGACACCTGACACAGAGCGGTAGCCCTATTGTCGATATCCATGTCTCACGCCCAACGCTTGAGGATGTCTTCATCAAGGTCGCCCGAGGGGAGCTGTGAGCCGCGTGCGTTTTGTGAACTCTCAGGACTATGGCTTTTCGACCATGGCAATCTGGGGCTTGGTCTATAAGTTCACCTGTCTGTGCTATCGCAGTCTGGATCGTGTCTTTGACATTGTGTACTGGCCGGTCATCTCCCTCCTCTTGTGGGGGTTCACCAGCATGTTTATTGCGTCAACGTCTTCGTTTTCCGGAGTCATGGAATTCTTTCTTGGCGGGGCCGTGCTGTGGAGCTTATTCTGGCGGGCGCAGACCGATGTTGGGACGTTTATCCTCGAAGATTTCTGGAGTCGCAACGTCTACAACCTGTTTGCCTCACCAGTCACCTCGGTCGAACTCTTTGTGGCGATTGGCCTTATTGGCCTCATTCGCTGTATCCTGAGTTTCCTTTTTCTCAGCTTCCTCGCCTGGGGCCTGTACGCCTTTAATATTATGGATATTGGCGGTACAGCCATCGCCGTCTTTACCAGCGTCCTGCTGCTCTTCGGCTGGGTCATCGGTATTCTCATCTCTGCCCTGATCTTTCGCTACGGACTCCGTATTCAGATCCTGGCATGGTCAGTAGGATTTATTATTCAGCCTTTCAGTTGTGTCTTTTATCCGCTCGACAGTATGCCGGGCTGGGTTCAGGGCATTGCCATCACCCTGCCCAGTACACATGTGTTTGAAGGACTGCGCCACGCCATTGCAACCGGGGAATTAGCCTGGCAGCCGCTGCTGATATCTCTCGGTTTGACGGCCGTGCTGTTTATTCTTTCCATTGCCTATTTTCAGTACGCGCTCTATCAGGCCAAGAAACTGGGTTTACTGACCCGCTTTGAGATGGCCTAGGAGTTCGGTGAATTTTTCTGTGACCCCGCCGTCTTTTTGGCGTTCGTACAGAAAACCCGATATGCTGGAAGCATTCAGGGAGAAAGGACGAGCTGCCGTACCGCCTATGAAACACCCTCAGCTTACTGTGCTTCTTGCTGTGAGTCTTTTTGTTTTCGAGGTCTTTTGTTCCCATCTGCTTTCAGCCGCACCACTCACGAGTACTCACGCTGAGCAGACCCAGGTCTCGCTGACAATCTATAATTCCAATCTTGGACTGGTCAAAGACGTGCGTGAGATTGAACTGGCCGAGGGAGTGACTCGCCTTCATTTTATGGATGTCGCGGCCCGGATTATGCCCACAACGGTGCTTATTCGATCGCGGACCGACTCGGAAACCTTTCAGGTCTTGGAACAGAATTATGAATATGACCTGCTCAGCCCGGAAACCTTACTCGAAAAATATGTGGGCAAAGAAGTCAAGCTGCTCGACAAGAACTATTTTACCGGCAAAGATGAACTCGTAACCGCTACCCTGCTCGCCACGAACGACTCCCCAATCTATCAAGTCGGAGACGATATCTCGATTGGTCTACCGGGTAGAGTGATTCTCCCCCAGCTTCCGGCCAACCTGATCGCCCAGCCAACGCTCGTGTGGCTGCTCCAGGCTCAGGCCGCCAGCACCCATACCATTGAAACCTCATATCTCACCAATGATATGACGTGGCAGGCCGATTACGTTCTGGCCCTCAACAGCGACGACAGTCAGGCAGACCTGTCCGGCTGGGTCTCTATTGAGAATCAATCCGGCACCACGTATCGCAACGCGACGCTCAAGCTGGTAGCCGGTGATGTCAACCGGGTTCAGCCGGAAGTTCTCCGCGAGCGGGTCATGGCGATGACCGCTTCGGCCAGTGCTTCTTCAGAGCCGCAGTTTCAGGAAGAATCTTTTTTCGAGTACCACCTGTATACCTTGGATCGGCCGACCACGGTCCAAAACAACCAGACCAAGCAGATGGCGCTTTTATCCGCCGCAGATATCCCCATTACCAAACGCCTCGTTCTCCGTGGTCAGCCCCATTACGTCCGTGCCACGTTTGACACGCCTCCTCCTCAACAAAAAGTGAGCGTCTATCTCGAAATCGAAAACGCTGAGGAAAACCGCCTCGGAATCCCCTTACCCAAAGGGACCATCCGTGTGTACAAAGCCGATACGCAAGGCAGCCTCCAGTTTGTCGGCGAGGACAGCATTGACCATACGCCCAAAGACGAAACCGTCAGCCTGAAAATGGGCGAGGCCTTTGACGTTGTCGGCGAGCGGCGTCAAACGAGCTTTACCCGTCTGTCACGCCGCTCGTCAGAGGTGAGCTGGCAGATCGTTGTCCGTAATCACAAGGACGAAGACGTGCGGGTCCGCGTCGAAGAGCCCATGTCCGGTGACTGGGAAGTTATCGCTTCTACCCCGGAGCAGTACGAAAAGCCCGACGCGCATACCCTGCGTTTTGAGGTCACGGTGCCGAAAAACGGCGAAGTGAAACTCGGCTATCGCGTGCGGGTGCAGACCTGACGCGGTCTCGTGGAAACACCAATCCACTTTATTGTTTTCCCCCACCAAGGCGACTAGACTAGGTCCATGACGCGCGGCGCGCCGACAGCTCCAACGCCCCATCGTTTTACCCGTCAAGAGTATCACCGCCTGGCAGAGTCTCATCTCCTGGCAGATGAGCGGGTTGAACTGCTCGACGGAGTCATCATTACCATGAGTCCACAGAACAGCCCCCATGCGGCAACCATTCATCGTCTCTTATTCACGCTTTTGCCGGTCGTGGGGGATGGGGCCTATATTCGCGTCCAAGCGCCGATTGTTTTGGACGATTGGAGCGAGCCCGAACCGGCTATTGTCATCTGTCAACCCGACCCAAGCGATTACGCTCAGCACCACCCGCGGGCGGACCAGGTTATGGTCGTCATAGAAGTCGCGGACAGTTCCCCGGTCTACGATCAGGGGCAGAAGGCCCAGGCGTATGCGGCCAGCGGCATCCCGGAATATTGGGTTGTCAACCTCGCCGCCCGTACTGTTGCCATTCTGACGAACCCGTCAAGAGACCAGTATCAGCATGAGCAGCTAAAGGGCGAAGACGATTCCGTGTTCCCTCCGGGTGGCCAGACCATTGCCGCGTCGGCCATCCTTCCACCGCAATAACGGTTTCGTTACCGAGCCTGCGTGCTCCTCGTACGACGGCAGAAAAGCCCGACGCGCAGACCTTGCATTTTGAAGTCACGCTGCCAAAGAACGGTGGGGTGAAACTTGGCGGCCGCGAGTGGTGAGCGGCGTTGTTGACCTGCGCCCCTGTTTCAGACTATGAAGACGAGGCTTTCCGCGCAAACCCAAAAGGAGGAAATGTCTATGGCGGATACCAGCCTGAGTACAGACAAGCTGCTCGATATGTATCGCACGATGCAAACGATCCGACAGTTTGAGTCCCGCGTGCGTGATATTTTTCAGGAGGGTCAAATCCCTGGCTTTGTCCACGTCTCGATTGGCGAAGAAGCCTCGGCTACCGGAGTCGCCGCCGCCCTGACCGAGCAGGACTATATTACCAGTACCCACCGCGGTCACGGTCATTTGATCGCCAAGGGCGGCGAAGTCAAACCCATGATGGCCGAGTTGTTCGGCAAAAAGACCGGCTACTGCAAGGGCAAGGGCGGTTCCATGCATATCGCCAATTTCGAGCTGGGTATCCTGGGCGCGAACGGTATTGTGGGTGCCGGTTTACCGATTGCGACCGGTGCGGGATTGGCGGCAAAAGTGCGCGGCAGCGGTGAGGTCGCCGCCTGTTTCTTTGGTGATGGCGCCTCAAACGAGGGCACGTTTCACGAGTCGCTCAATATCGCCTCGTCCTGGAAGCTGCCCGTTGTGTATGTGTGTGAAAACAATTTGTACGGAGAGTTCACCGCCGGCAAGGACGTCACCTCGGTCAAAGATATTGCCGACCGGGCGCGCGGCCACGATATGCCCGGCGTTGTGGTCAACGGCAATGACGTTGTCGAGGTCTACGAAGCCACCAGCCAGGCGGTCGAACGCGCGCGCAAGGGCGAAGGCCCGACCCTGATTGAGTGTAAAACCTACCGCTGGGAAGGCCACGTGGTAGGCGAGGAAGCCTTTCTCGGCAAGCGCAGCTATCGTCCCTCAGACGAAATAGAAGCCTGGAAGAAGCGCTGTCCGCTCATTACCTTTGAGCAGCGTTTCGTGCCGGACACCTTCAGACCGGAAGAAATCGGTGTCGTCCAGGCCGAGGTGAAGCAGGCCATTGATGACGCCGTCCAGTTTGCCCAAGACAGTCCGTATCCGGAACCTGAGGAAGCCTTGGACGATATGTTCTCAAAAGAGTAAACGTGTCCAGCATCCGCCTGTGTGTTGGAGGACACGTTTACTCTTTGCAGCCTAGGGGGGAAACCATGCCCGAAATGAATTTTATTCAAGCGATTAATACGGCGCTCGCCGAGGAACTCCGACACGATCCGACAACCTTCATGATGGGCCTGGACATCTGGGTCGGTGCCTTTGGTGCGACCAGCGGCTTGACCGATGAGTTCGGTGCCGAGCGGATTCTGAACGCTCCTATTTCAGAAGCCGGCTATGCTGGCGCCGGGGTCGGTGCGGCCATGGCCGGGATGCGACCGATTGTTGAGATCGAGTTTGCCAGCTTTTTCTACTGCTGCTGGGATCAGGTCTGTAATCAGGCGGCCAAGCTGCGCTATATGTCGGGCGGCCAAGCCGACATGCCCATTACCTTCCGGGCTGTGTGCGGTGCGGTCGGCTCGGCCGCGGCCCAGCATTCCGAGACGGTCTACTCCCAGTTCATGAGTGTACCAGGGCTCAAAATTGTGGTTCCCTCGGGTGCCTACGATATGAAGGGCCTCCTCAAGAGTGCCATTCGAGACAATAACCCCGTCCTGGTCTTTGAACACCTCAAGCTGGGCCGAAGCCGAGAGGAAGTCCCGGAAGAGGAGTATCTTGTGCCCATCGGGCAGGCTGCGGTGAAACGTGAAGGCTCAGACGTCACCATTATTGCGATTGGCTATATGGTCTCCCGAGCGCTCAAGGCCGCAGAAGCTCTGGAGAAGGATGGGATTTCTGCCGAAGTCATAGACCCGCGCAGCCTGATTCCGCTGGACGAGGAGACCATCCTCTCCTCTGTGGCCAAAACGCATAACGTCCTGGTGGTTGATGAGGGTCATCTGCGCTGTGGTGCGGCCGCCGAAATTTCTGCCGTTATTGCGGATAAGGGCTTTGACTCCCTGGACGCTCCGGTCAAACGCCTGGCGGCCCCGGATGTCCCGATCCCGTTCAGTCCTCCCATGGAAAAATTTATCCTTCCCAACGACAAGAAAATCGCCGCAACCGTCAAGGAGATGCTGGGCTAGCGCTGCGTTAGCTTCCGCGGAAAGAAAGGATATACCTGTGGCCGTAGAAGTCGTAATGCCAAAGTTCGGCCTGACCATGACCGAAGGCACGATCCAACAGTGGTTCAAATCCGAGGGCGACACGATCAAAAATGGTGAGGCCCTGTTTGAGGTCGAAACCGAAAAAGTGCTGTATGAAGTTGAAGCGCCCGCGGATGGAACGGTCGCCAAATTGCTGTACGCGCTTGAAGCCGTGGTTGGCGTTGGGCTGCCCGTCGCCATTATTGCGGAAGCCGGAGAAGAGGTAGCCGAAGTCGCCGCGCGCTACGCAGACGCGGCAGCCGCTCCGGTAGCCGCTCCGCCCGAGCCCGCTCCCGTGGCGGCTTCAACGGCCCCCCCGGCAGCGGAAGAGAAGCGTGCCCGCGTGCCCGTCACTCCCGCGGCCCGGAAGCTGGCAAAAGAGCATACTATCGATCTCTCCGGCGTAACCGGGACTGGCCCACGCGGTCGGATCACCCGCGAAGATGTGCAGAAAATCATTGATAGCGGCGGTCAAGCCGCCCCACCGCCGGCCCCAGCCGCAACGCCGGCCGCCACGGAAGATATTCCTTTACGCGGCATGCGGAAAGTGATTGCCGAGCGCATGCAGCAAAGCCTCCAGGGCAGCGCCCAGCTCACGATCAGCACAGAGGTCGATGTGACGCAGTTGATCGATCGCCGCCAAGAAGTCCGTCAAGAATTCAACGTCACGTATACCGATTTTATTGTGCAGGCCTGCGCCCATGCTCTGAGACAGCACCCGCGCATGAACGCCTCCCTCGAAGGGAATATCATCCATGTGTACGGCGACATCCACGTGGGACTGGCGGTGGCCCTGGACGAGGGCCTGATCGTTCCGGTCGTCCGGGACGTGGACAAAAAATCGCTCAAGGACATTGCCGCAGAGGCCAAGACCTTAGCCGAGAAAGCCCGAGCCAGTCAGCTCAAGCTTGAAGAAGTGTCGGGTGGGACGTTTACCGTCTCCAACCTCGGTATGTACGGCGTTGACGCCTTTACGCCCATCATCAATGCCCCGCAGTCCGGTATTCTCGGCGTTGGTCGGATTGTTGAAAAACCGGTGATCTACCGTGGCGAGATCACCAGGCGTTCGATGATGGTCTTGAGCCTGACGTTCGATCACCGTGTGATAGATGGCGCCCCTGCCGGGGCGTTTCTCCAGACCGTGGCCGACCTGTTGGCCCACGGGAACAGGATTTCACTCGACGCCAGGTAACGGGTCGAGCAGAGGGGCGTGACGACCGCGCCCCTCCAATGCTTACAACTCGGCTATAACCTGGGCTTCGGCCAATGTCTCCGTGTGGGTTAGCGCCAGGTGAAAACGGCGGATACGTTGCTCGGCGGCGTACGCTTTTGCCTTACCGTGCAGGACAAGCTCGGGACGTGAACCCCGCTGCCGCACCACCTCAACATCGCGCCAGCCAACAGCGCGGCCCCAGCCGCGCCCCAGGGCTTTCATTGTGGCTTCCTTGGCCGCAAAGCGCGCGGCATAACTCTGATACTTGCCTTTACCCCGGCGCTCGCAATAGGCCTGCTCACCAGGAGTGAAGACGCGGTCGCGGAAGCGCCGGCCCGTTCGGGGACGTTCGAGTGCGGCCCGGACGCGATCGACCTCGGCCAAGTCATTCCCTATGCCAAAAATCATCGTCCGCGCCCTCTGGCTAAAAAGAGTAAACGTGTCAACGGCGTATATCTATTGGAGGGCACGTTTACTCTTTACACGCGGCGCAACTCCGGCACGAGGTCACATCACACGGCGGCGTTTGCCGCTCCAATAAGGCCTTCCGCCATTCGACCCACAGATAGTGTTTGTCCACCCCGTGATCGATAAAATCCCAGGGCAGCCGCTCCTCCGAGTCATACCGGCGGTGAACAAAAAAGTCGGGGTTGAGCGCGCCGGGTCGACGTTTTGCCTCACGCCGCCAGCGTTGGACTACGCTCCACCAATCGCCCCCGTGCGCATGGATATCGAGTAGTAGCTGACCGACGCGCCGATCTCCACGCGAAAGCACGGTCTGGTAGTAGGTTTCACGCGGCGACTCGATATCGACCGTCACGCGCGGCAGACGGGCAAGTTGTTTCTGCAAACGCGCCATCTTGCGCCGGAGAGCGGGGAGTTCCTCCATGGGCTCCCACTGAAGGGGAGTCCACGGCTTGGGCACAAAGGCATTGATCGATAAGGTAATCCTTCCAATCCTGGCCCGTTTGCCGCAAAACCGGCTGTGAATTTTTCGCGTCAGCACTGCAATGGCATCAACGTCGTCCTGGGTCTCGGTTGGCAGACCCAGCATGAAGTACAGCTTAAGGGCTTGTACCCCTCCACCGACTAACAGCTCTGTTGCGCGGAGGATCTCCGGCTCGGTTAAGTTCTTATTAATCACCCGGCGCATCCGCTCCGAACCCGCTTCCGGTGCGACGGTGACCGAATGGGTATTATTGCGTCCAACCGCGCGCGCCAAATCCTGGGTGATCACATCGGCTTTTAACGAGGACGGAGACGCGCGACCACCGGCCTGACCAATAAACTCGCACAGGCCGGCAATGCCCGGCTGGCTGGCCATCTCCGCTCCAATCAGGCCAATGGTCTGTCGTTCCTGTAAGCCTTGTGTCACTTGTTGTGTTAAGGCTGCCGTACTGCGATAGCGGACGGGTCGGTACATAAAGCCGGCTGCACAAAACCGACAGCCCCACTCACAGCCCCGACTCGCCTCAACGAGAAACATATCGCCAAAAACGGTTTCCTGGGTCAGGAGCTGCGACGTTGTCGGATAGGCGTCCAAGTCCATGACTAAGCGCCGCTGTACCCTTGGCTCAGGGTCGCACGCCGACACGGCATGGTCTGTATGGGGAGTCTGGGCAGGCGGGGCAACATGGGTCACCTGGACCAGATGCCCGGTCGCATCATACGCTGGATGGAACAAGGCCGGCACATAGGCGCCGGCGATGGGACTGAGCGCCTGCAAGCGCAGTGCCGGGTCGTTCGTCTCCCGCTCCAGAGACGCATAGCGCTCCAGAAACTCTGGGATCATTTCCTCACCCTCACCGACCAGGAATAGATCAATAAAATCGGCAATAGGTTCGGGGTTGAGAAAGGTT
Organism: uncultured Binatia bacterium (SeqCode); assembly: GCA_965203745.1. Taxonomy (GTDB): domain Bacteria; phylum Desulfobacterota; class Binatia; order Bin18; family Bin18; genus Bin18. The sequence goes on along the minus strand of CBDBDK010000004.1, from coordinate 801,056 downwards.
GCTGGCCCACCGGCAATGACCAAGGGGTGGTGCGGAGTCCGTTCCACGGCCCGAAGCGGAATATGCGCGGCAGACAGAATATCAAGGATATGCAGGTAGTCCGTTTCAAACGAAATCGAGAAAGCCAGAATTTCAAAATCGGCCAGGGGGCGCTGCGTTTCGAGCGAGGCAAGCGACGCACCAGTCCGCCTCAGCGCGGCGGCCTCGTCCGGGTCAGGGAGAAACGCTCGCTCACAACGGCAGCTCTCATGTTGGGTAAAGATTTTATAGGCGGCCTGGAAACCCAGGTTCGACATTCCGACCGCATACTCGTTTGGATAAATGAGGCAGAGCGGAATGTCTCCGTCAATGGCGGCTGAAAAAATAGGCTTTTCAGCCGCCAGACGGTTACGCGCCCGTTCGGTGGTCCGCCACATAAAAGCAGCACTCCCCTCCCAAACGCACGGGAGTCAGGGCTTCGGAGGGCGGGCCGGAATCCCGCATGATGTATGGCCGAATGGGGTCGCTCCTATGAATTCGCCTGCTTTCTGAGAAATACGGGCATACCTTCGGCCAGTTCATCGCTCTGCTCCGAGTCCGGGTTTCTTGTCGAAGAGACGACCGAACTCTGCCCGAGCGTACGTCTTCGGGCATAGGCTGGTTGTTCCAGCACCGCCGGATCAAATGTCCCGAGCGATCCCTTTGCGTTCCGTCTTCCACCAGACACCGCGCTGAGCGTCGGCGTTTTCGGCCGCTCCAATTCCTTTTCGCCAAACCCGGTGGCAATGACCGTAATGAGCAACTCTTCTTCCAGGGTCTCGTCAATGACCGCGCCAAAGATAATGTTGGCATCCTCAGCCGCTTCTTCTTGGATAAGCGAGGCCGCCTCATTCACTTCGTGCAGGGTGAGACTCCGTCCACCGGTCACATTGAGCAGTACGCCGCGTGCCCCACTGATGGAAATATCTTCAAGCAGCGGGCTGGCAATGGCCCGTCGTGCGGCCTCTTCTGCCCGGTTCTCTCCACTCGCTGTGGCGGCCCCCATAATCGCCATCCCCATCTCGGCCATGATGGTGCGCACATCAGCAAAGTCGAGATTAATCAGGCCACTCACCATAATCAGGTCAGAGATGCCTCGAACGGCCTGGAGTAAGACTTCATCCGCCTTGTGAAAGGCCTCGATGAGTGGCTGACTGCGACTCGCCACCGCCAATAAACGTTGGTTCGGAATACAAATCAGCGTATCCACATTTTCTTTCAACTCGTGGATACCCTCATCGGCCTGCCGCATGCGCCGTTTCCCCTCGAAGAGAAACGGCTTGGTCACAACCCCAACGGTCAACGCCCCGCTTTCCTTTGCCAGGCGGGCGGCAATGGGTGCCCCACCGGTACCGGTTCCGCCGCCCATCCCCGCCGTAACGAAAACCATATCGGCACCGACCAGCTGTTGCCGCAGCTCATCCTCGCTTTCCAGCGTGGCATTACGACCGATCTCTGGATTGGCACCCGCACCGAGCCCTTTGGTCAACTCGGAGCCAAGTTGAATCTTGGTCGGCGCCAAATTGACCCGCAACGCTTGCGCGTCAGTATTCGCCACAATAAAGTCCACGCCAGACAACCCACCACTGATCATGGTATTGATGGCGTTCCCTCCAGCTCCTCCAATCCCAATGATACGGAGCTGAGCCCCACTATCCTCATTCTCCACAAACTCAATCATCTCCCACCTCCTTCATCTTCAGTTAGCATGTCTCCACAGGAGAGGCTACGGTCTAAAAAAATTCCCGAAACCATTCAACGACCCGTTCTCGCATATGTTGCCAGTTCTGTCCGTTCCGTACCTGGGCCAGAGGGCGGAGCGTATCCTGCGCATGACACAGGATCAGGCCGATGTTGGCCGCATATATAGGACTCTGGGCTAAAGAGTCAACGTGTCCTTCCATAGATATCAGATGCGGGACACGTTGACTCTTCGGATCAACCGCATCGCTCGCCCACCGCGGCGCACCACGCCGCGCCCCCATACGGAAGACGCGTTGGGCGAGATCCGGTACGCCCTCAAGGAGTGCACTCCCACCGGTGAGGACCACGCCCGCGCCGAGCCGGTCTGAGAGGCCCCCAAAATCAAGCTGTTCTCGGACGAGCTCAAAGATCTCTTCAAGCCGCGGTTCAATAATCTCGCTCATTTTTCGCCGCGGGAGCGGAGCGGCATCACGCTCGCCGATGCGAGGCATCTCGATCACCTCGCCCGGTGCAATCAGGCTGGTTAAAGCACAGCCGTGCTGCTGTTTCAGCCGTTCTGCCTCTGCCACTGGAATACAGAGCCCCACGGCCAGATCGTTGGTCACGTTTTCCCCACCAACCGGCAGGACCGCAGTATAATAGACGACGCCTTGACAAAAAGCGGCTACACTGGTCGTACCCGCCCCAATGTCGATCACCACAACACCCAGCTCTTTCTCCTCCGGAGTCAAAACGGCCTCGGCTGCCGCTAGCGCGCCATAGTACACACTGTTGAGATAGAGCCCCGCCCGCTCACAGCATTTCTGGAGGGCGTACAGGGCGGTTGAAGAAACGCTGATCACATGGACATCGGTCTCAAGCCGCACGCCACTCGCCCCAATGGGGTCGCGGCCACGCTCTTGTCCATCCACCAGAAACTCCTGTGGAAAGACGTGCAAAATCTCACACTCCGGGGGCAGGGCGATCGTCCGGGCTACCGCAACCACTTCCTGCACATCGTCCGCAGACACCTCGCCACCTTTGATTCGGACAACGCCCTGACTCGAAATTCCCTCCATATGTCCACCGGTCAGGCTGACAAACACATTATGAATTTCGCAGCTTGCATTGGCCTCGGCTTCAGCCACCGCCTGTTGTAGCCCCTGGGCCGCGTTCTCGACATTGGTGACGAGGCCCTTGCGCACGCCTTGAGACGGTGCGGTCCCCATCCCCAAAACGGCCAGCCCATCGTGCGTTCTTTCCGCAACGACCACAGATGTCTGATACGTTCCAATATCAACACTCACCAATAGGGAATCCTTGTTCTCCATATTCTCCATACCGCCTCCCTAAGCGTGCGAGTTAAGTCCATGTCTCAAAGAGGGAACATGTCCTCCAGTAGACAGGAGATGCTGGACACGTCCTCTCTTTTTCCCCTTATCCAGTCTCAAGGGAAGAGGAGACGCCACAATCTGATCAGTAAAGCGCGCATCAAAAACGGTTGCCCGTCGGTCTTGCGGCCAGCGCTCCAGTACCCGTTGCAGCAGCACAAACACGCTGGGGCGGATCTGCTGACCCAGCCGAATCACGACCTGACGGTCGGACAAAAACAGCGTATATCCTCGCCGGTCTTCCCAATGAATTTCAGATAGCGCAACGTCCCATTCCTGTATCAGCGAGAGACATAAGCGCGCTCCGGCCAGGACCGTCCTGACGGTCTGCGTTTCCAGGGGCACACGCTCAAGTCCGCTCACATACGGCAGATCGTGCGCACTCGATGCGGGAGCGACAAAGCTGTCACCGTTCCCATCCAGATACGCGGCTTCTGGACGCCGGATGCGCGCTATAGGGTGACGCTCCTGGATAGTCAGATAAATACGCTGCGGGAACTCCCGGGTGACAGCGGCCGTGTGGACCCAGGGGTGTTGTCGTAAAAGCTGCTCCACTGCCTGGACGTCCAGATCGATAATATTCATCCCCGACGCTATCCCTGCCCACTGTCTGATCTCGTCCGGCGTGAGTCTCCCGTCAGTCGAGACCACAATATCTGTCGCGGCGAAGTACGGGTGCTGCTCGACATAGTGTACCAAGACGACCCCCCCGATACTGCAACCGACGCAGACGAGCCCCAACAGGATGAGAGACCGGACGGGTATCAGGGGTCGGTGGGCTATGGCCTGCCATAGACGGAGAAGGGTTGAGGACTTTTTGCGCGCTGGGGGTCTCATACTTCTCCTCGCGGAATATGGAGGGTTGCCTGTTGCAGGATAGCCTCCACGAGCTCCTCATAGGACAGTCCGTGATGAGCGGCGATGCGTGGTAAATAACTCAATCCTGTCAAGCCGGGCAGCGAGTTCAACTCGATCAGGAAAATCTCCCCAGCCGGGCTGACCCGCATATCGACTCGACTATAGCCGCCGCACTCGAGGGCACGATGCGCCTGCCGCGCCAGCTTGAGGACCCGCGCATAGGTTGCTTCCGGCAGCGGGGCCGGCATGAGAAATTCTTCCCGCCCCGGTGTATATTTGATCTCATAGGAATGGAATTCACCCTTGGCAATCACTTCCATTGCGCCAATCGCCTGTCCCTTGAGAATACCGACAGTGACTTCTTGCCCGGGAATATAGGCTTCCACCAAACACGCCGTGTCATACTGAAACGCCAGAGTCAGGGCGGGCGTGAGCATCGCCTCGGAGCGGACGATACTCACCCCAACACTCGATCCTTCCGCAACCGGTTTGACCACGACCGGGTAGGAGGGTACGACCTGCTCGGCTGGCGTCCCCCGCTCGACAATCTGCCAGGCGGGCGTTGGCAAATCATAGGTCTGCCAGATCCGTTTTGCCATCGGCTTGTTCATGGCGACGGCACTCGCCAAGACGCCGGACCCGGTGTACGGAATCCCCAGGGTTTCCAGTACGCCTTGCACAGCCCCGTCTTCTCCGAACTTTCCATGCAGGGCGATAAAAACGACATCCGTCTTTTGCGCCTGAGCAATCCAGGCGCCATCGGGTTCAACCGGGATAGCCTGGACGCTATAGCCGCGCGCCTCCAACGCTGCGCAGACCGCCTCCCCGGTCAGCCGGGAAATCTCTCGTTCCGCCGACAGTCCGCCCCAGAGCACCCCGACACGCTGTTCGGATTTCATCTCGGCTACCATTCTCCAACCCTTCGGACCTCGGGCTCAAGCCAGACCCGCTCTTCTTGCCATACCTGACGTTGCACCTGTTCTATGAGGCGCCAGACCTGGCTCGCCGTAGCCCCTCCCGTATTCACAATAAAATTGGCGTGCAGATCAGAAACCTGGGCCTGTCCCTGACGGCTGCCCTTACAGCCCACCGCCTCAATCATGCGCCCCGCATAGCGTCCCGGCGGGTTCTTAAAAATGGACCCAGCGTTCGGGTATCCGTGGGGCTGACTGTTATTCCGTTTTTCGCGCGCCTGTTGCATCGCAGCCGTAATACTGGCTCGGGGCTTTTGCCGGAGCCGGAACACCACCTCACTCACAATAAATTGCGGCGGGAGTGCGGTCGTTCTATAGGCAAAGCCAACCGCGGCGTTGGACAGCCGCAGAGACTGGCCCGTGTGGGTCACCCCCGTGATGGTCTCAACCACTGCACTCAGCTCGCCCCCAAAGGCCCCCGCATTCATCAAGAGGCCTCCCCCCACGCGTCCAGGAATCCCCTCGGCAAATTCCACTCCCCCATACCCTTTGTGTGCAGCCTCTCGCACGAATCGGCCCAATGAACGGCCGGCACCGACACGAACCCGTGCGGTCTGCGTCTGCTCAGGCTGGCCCTCCCACGCTGCGTAGTCGAAACCCCGCCCCAGCCGAATCACGACCCCGCGAACCCCTTTGTCACTGACGAGGACATTCGTCCCCCCTCCGAGGAGGAAGCAGGGGACTCCGTATTCCGTCACCAGGCGCATTAGCACCTGAAGCTCTTCCAGGGTGTTGGGTTCGACAAAAATATCGGCTGGCCCACCAATACGAAAAGACGTGTAGCGGGCCAGACTCACGTCAAAGCGCACGCACGGACCGAGAGCGCGTCGCAGCTGCGTCTTCAACGCCGTCCGCATCTCAGCTTGCATTGACGCCTCCACTCCGCAGTTGTGCGAGCAACTCGGGCCCGGTCTGGACAATATCTCCGGCCCCTAAGGTCAACACTAAGTCCCCCGCCCGGACGATGGTCTGCGCCGTCTGCGCCAGCTCTGCGCGGCGCGGGACAAAATAGACCTCAGCATGGCCACGCCGTTTGATGGCGTGATAGAGTTTTTCCCCTGAGATATCAGTTTGTGGCTCCTCACCAGCGGGATAGATTTCCGTCAGGACCAAAACGTCCGCATCGTCAAACGCAGACAGAAAGTCGTCGAACAGATAAGCGGTGCGTGAGTAGCGATGGGGTTGGAAGAGCGCGACCAAACGGCGCCCAAAGCCCTCTCTGGCAGCACGTAAGGTGGCGCGTAATTCTTCCGGGTGATGGGCGTAATCGTCAACCACCAACACCTCCGCTGTTTCCCCCTTTATCTCAAAGCGTCGCTGGATGCCGGTAAATTTGTGCAGGGCCTCCTGGACTTGAGAAAACGGGATCTCCAGTTCAAGGGCGACTGCCACTGCCGCCAGGGCATTCAGCGCAGCGTGGCGTCCAGGCAAGTTCAGTTGAATATCGCCCAGGCGCTCTGTTCCGCGCCAGACCTCACACCGTGTGGTGAGGCCGGAGACCGTCAGCTGTTTGGCCTGTACATCCGCCTCCGGACTCAGGCCATAGGTCACAAACCGCTTGCGCACCTGGGGAAGCAGCGCACGAACATGCACGCTGTCCAGGCACAGCACGGCACGGCCGTAAAAGGGAATCCGATTGATAAAGTCAAGATAGGCGGCTTGGACGTGATCCATATGTCCATAGTAATCAAGATGCTCGGGATCAATATTGGTCACGACAACAATCGTTGGACTGAGCAGGAGAAACGTCCCATCACTCTCGTCGGCTTCGGCAACCAGAAAACGTCCCTGTCCCAATCGGGCATTGGACCCCAGCACGTTGAGCCGTCCACCAATAACCATGGTTGGATCAAAGTGGGCGTGGGCCAGGGCGGTTGCGATCAAGGAGGTCGTCGTCGTCTTGCCATGCGTCCCGGCGACCGCGATGCCGTATTTGAGGCGCATCAGCTCCGCCAGCATTTCGGCCCGAGGAATGACTGGAATATGGAGCGCGCGCGCCCGCACGACTTCCGGATTCGCATATTTGACAGCCGACGAGATGACCACAACATCGGTATCGGAATGAACGTGCTGGGGTCGGTGACCATACACAATATGTGCCCCGTTGCGTTTCAATCGCCACGTTGTTTCGGATTCGGTCAGATCCGAGCCACTAATTTGATAGCCGAGATTGAGTAAAACCTCGGCTATACCGCTCATCCCGACTCCGCCAATACCGACAAAGTGAATCCGCCGGTTGGTATTAAACAAGACCGGCGTCTCGGACACAGCAGTCGCGCGGGAGGGAAGGGCGGCCTGGGCGGAAAGAGTAAACGTGTCCGGCTTTTTTGGCTGATGGGGGGACACGTTCGCTCTTTGTGGCATCTGGAGCCCCATGGCTACAGGGGGGGGCGTACCAGCCTTGGTTGCCCAGCGGTCTACGGTGCCGTCTGGTTCCCGCTCTTTCATTTTTCTTGACACGAGACCTCCTGACCGGAAGAAGACACAGAAGGGGCACAGGCAAAACAGGTCTGGACGACGGCGGCGGTCGCGTCGGGGCGACCTAAAGTCGCCGCCGCTCGGGCCATATTTCCTAAGATGTCTCTGTGCTGGACGAGGCGCGCAACCGTCTGTTCGAGCAACTCGGGGGACAGCGTGTGGTCCAGGAGCATCACCGCCGCGTCCGCCTGCACGAGGGCCTCGGCATTGGCGCGTTGGTGGTCGTCTGCCGCGTATGGGTAGGGAATAAGGATGGCCGGCTTGCCGAGCAGGGTCAGCTCCGCGGTCGTTATCGCTCCAGCCCGGCAAATCACGAGATCGGCCTCAGCATATACCTCCTGCATGGCGTCAATAAACGGGACCACCCGTGCCGCTATCCCTGCAGTCGCATACGAGGCTGAGACGGCCGCGTACTCGGCCTGACCGGTCTGATGGATGATCTGTATTGCTTGCGCCGGGCCCGCATCCTTGTGGCCACTCTGTGTCTGGTGTAACCGGGCTAAGGCTTGCGGCACGATATGGTTGAGCCGATGGGCTCCGGCACTGCCACCAAAGACGAGAATGGTAAAGGGTTTATCTGGTACGGCCGGCTGGAGTGTTGGCCGTAAGGCCGATCGTACCGGGTTGCCAGTATGGACAACTTTGTGTCTCGGGAAAAAACGGCCGGCCGTTTCAAACCCAAGACAGACGCGGGCGGCAAACCAGCTCAGGAAGCGATTGGCCAGCCCAGGAATCGCGTTGGGCTCGAGCAGGACGCAAGGAATACGCTGCAGCCAGCCGGCCAGGACGGTCGGAGCAGACGCATAGCCCCCGATACTGAAGATCACGTCGGGGGCGAACTCCCGAATGATACGCCAGGCGGCCCCAACACCATAGCCAGCGACACCCATAGCGCGGATTTTTCCCCATCGCGTTTGTCCGCGGAGCTGTTCAGCAGGGATGAAACGTAAAGAAAATCCAAGCTGCGGGATGACATCCTTTTCCATTCCGCCGGAGGTGCCAACAAACAACACCGCCGCACCGGCCTGTCGCTGCGCAAGCTCTGCCACAGCAACTCCGGGAAAGAGGTGTCCGCCGGTACCTCCCGCTGCAAGGAGGAGTCGGGGCGCCCTAGGCATGGGCACTCTCCTGCCATTGGACTTCACGCGAGAGCCCAAGCAACACGCCAGTACAGAAAAGGATGATGACCAACGCAGACCCTCCGTAGCTGACGAAGGGCAACGGCAGCCCGGTTATCGGGAGCAGGCCGACGACAACCGCCATATTGATTCCGGCCTGACAGACGATCAGGAAGGTACAGCCAAATGCGAGTAAACGACCAAACTGTGTGGGGTGGCGCGCCGCGACCCGGAGTCCCCGAGCGCCTAAGAGGCCAAAGAGGAGGACGATGCCGGTGGTACCCCATAAGCCGGTTTCTTCGCCAATCACGGCGAAAATAAAATCCGTGTGAGCCTCGGGCAAATAAAACATCTTCTGGCGACTTTCTCCAAGCCCAACCCCAGAGACCCCACCTGCCCCAAAGGCGAGGCGGGACTGATCGAGTTGATAGCCCTCACCCTGCAAATCCGCCGATTGGTTCAGAAACGTAAAAAGACGATCGGTCCGATAGTCTGCACTCAGGACTCCGTAGCTGAGACACAGCAGCCCGACAAAAGCCAGTACGGCAAGATGCCGACTCCGCGCACCAGCAACAAAAAGCAAAGCGGCCAAAAGGAGACTGATGAAGACGGCGCCCCCTAAATCTGGCTCCAGGGCAATGAGCACTACGATACACCCGACCACCAAAAGCGGCGGAAGCAGGCCATACACAAAGCTGTGTATACGGTCCGCCTTTTTCGTAAGGGCATAGGCAAGATAGAGCACCACGGCTCCCTTGGCGAATTCAGAGGGCTGAAAATTTAGCGCTCCAAAGGACAGCCAGCGCTGTACGTTGCCGTGGCCGAAGCCCGGTAGCAAGACAAGGCAGAGGCTGATGAACGCTCCGATTAACGCCGGATAGGCGAGGGTGCGGAATACCGTCGAAGGGAGCGTCAGGGCCACGAGACAGCCAAGGCAGCCGATCACTAAGGCGACGTTATGTTTCCGAACAAACAGATAGGTATCATCGAAACGGTCGAACGCATAAAAATACGTCGTGTTCAGGACGAACAGTTCTCCACTCAAGATCAGCAGGAGCACCGCTCCGAGCAGCCATGAGTCAACCGGACCACGACGGATCGGCTGCGCGGTTTGGGCGTCTGTGAGCCGCCCGGAGAGTATTGCGTCAAGCATCTTCATAGCGCTTCCACGTAGGACCGGAACGCCTCCCCACGCTGGGCATAGTTCTGGAATTGATCAAAACTCGCACAGGCCGGAGAGAGGAGGACGATATCCCCCGCTCGGGCTCCCCGGTGGGCCGCCTGAACCGCCTCGTCCAATGCCTCGACCAGCAGTGTTTCGGTATCTTGCCCCAAGGCCGCGCATAAGGAGCGCTGGGCCTGGCCAAAGAGAATGAGCTTTTTCACCTTGGTCTGAACGACCTCTCGAAGGGAACGATAATCGCCGCCTTTCTCCACCCCGCCAGCCAGTAGAATAACCGGCTCAGAAAAACTGTTGAGCGATTGGACCACGGCGTCGATATTCGTCCCTTTGGAGTCATTGATATAGGCCACCCCGTTTTTCTTCGCGACGAGTTCGAGCCGGTGTGGTAGGCCAGTAAAGGAGGCTAATACGGTCTGGATGACAGCCGGGGGGACTCCCCACAACGTTGCCGCACTCACCGCGGCCATGACGTTGGCAATATTATGCCTCCCACGGAGCTGGATGTCATCAATCGCATAGTGCCTCTCGCGACCGGTGTGACGAAAAACGAGGGTCTCCACCTCAACCCAGGCCCCTTCGCTCTGGTCTCCGGTCACAGGAGTCCAGCCAAAAGAAAACAGCCGTCCGGGGAGCCCGTGACACAACGCCTGGACGTTAGTGTCGTCTCGATTCATAACCACCCAATCAGACTGACGCTGCTGAGCAAATAAGCGCCGTTTGGTCCGGCCATAGTGTTCAAAACTGCCGTGTCGATCGAGATGATCCTCACTCAGATTGAGGAAGACACCAATCTGTGGACGAAACTGCTCGACCCATTCGAGTTGAAAGCTGGAAATCTCGGCAACCGCAACCGCACAGGCTGTTCCCACAGCGTCAATCAGCGGGGTTCCCAAGTTCCCGCCGATAAAGGTCTCCTGGCCGGACTGCCGGATCATCTCGCCGAGAAGGGCCGTCGTTGTGCTTTTCCCGTTCGTGCCGGTGACGGCCACAACCGGACAGGTCAGAAGCCGATAGGCCAACTCAATTTCACTCTGCACCGCAATCCGCCGCTGGACCGCCTCCCGCAGCAGGGGATGGGTCGCCGGTACACCAGGGCTGGGGATTACGAGCTGCACCCCACGCAGGAGTCCGTCAGCGTCGTCGTCTGAGCGGATTTCTATATCAAACTGGGTGTGTGCTGCTGCGACCGCATCGGCATGGCTGTCTGCGATACGGACGTGGCCGCCGTGAGCAAGAACACGACGCGCCACGCTTTCCCCCGTTCGTCCCAGGCCAATGATCAGTACAGTTTTCTCCGTCAGGTTCATCTTCGTTTTCTCAGCGCAGTTTGAGCGTGCTCAGTGCCGCGAGCGCACAGATGATGGAAACAATCCAAAAGCGGACGATGATAAGCGGCTCTGGCCAGCCCAGCAACTCAAAATGGTGGTGTAGCGGAGCCATGCGGAAGATGCGTTTCCGCCTCAATTTATACGAGCTCACCTGAAAGATGACCGAGGTCGCCTCAATCACAAAAACGCCGCCCACGACCGCCAAAACGATCTCCTGTTTACTGATCAGCGCGACAATACCCAGCGCCGCCCCAAGGGAGAGGGAGCCCACATCACCCATAAACATCTGGGCCGGATAGGCGTTAAACCACAAAAAGCCCAGTCCGGCGGCCGCCAGCGCCCCACAGAAAACGGCCACCTCCCCGGAGCCCGCCACATAGGGCACCTGTAAGTATTCCGCCATGCCACTATGCCCGCTCACATAGGTGAAAATGGCATAGGTCACCCCGGCGATCATCACTGGCCCAATGGCCAATCCATCCAGACCATCGGTGAGATTGACCGCGTTCGAGGCGCCTACCACCACAAGAGCGGCAAAGGGAATATACCACCAGCCCAGGGCTGGCCGAACATCTTTGAGGAAGGGAATGGTCAGCGTAGTGTCAAAGCCCGGCTGTGCAAACAGCCACCCGGCGGCTGCCAGGGCAATCACACCTTGCGCCAGGAGTTTATACCTTCCGCGTAAACCGGCCGAGTTCTGCTGGCTGAGTTTTTTGTAATCGTCGAGAAATCCAATCAAGCCAAAACCGATCGTGACACCCAGCACCAGCCAGACATACGGATTGGTCAAGTCCGCTAACAAGAGCGTCGCCAGGGTGAGAGAGAAAAGAATCAACGTGCCTCCCATGGTGGGCGTGCCAGCTTTACTCAGATGTGCCGCGGGTCCATCTGAGCGGATGGGCTGGCCCGCCTTGAGCGCGGTCAGTCGTGCAATCAGCCACGGTCCGAGGATAAAGGAAACGCTCAGGGCTAATAGGCCTGCTAGCAGGGTTCTGAACGTAATATAGCGAAAGACGTTAAACCCGGAGTAGGTCGTATGGAGGGCGTAGAGAAAGGCGTACAGCATTACGCACAGCCCTCCACCGACAGATAGCGCCGGACCTCTTCCGCATCATCAAAATGAGCGCGCGTCGTGCCGATAATCTGATAATCCTCGTGTCCCTTGCCGGCAATGACGACCACATCGCCGGCTTGGGCTTCGTCCAGCGCCCGTCGGATAGCGCTGCGTCGATCGGCAATGACCATATACGAGCCGGTGAGGATATCCGCTCCCCTCACTCGGTTGGACTCCTCGCGGGTCATCCCAGTCCGACTGAGCCCCGCTTCCGTTTCCGTTAAGATCTGGTCCGGGTTTTCGGTGCGGGGGTTGTCCGAGGTTAAAACCACCACGTCACTCAAACGGCCTGCGACTTCTCCCATCAGCGGCCGCTTGCCCCTGTCCCGATCCCCGCCGCAGCCGAAGACGGTAATCAGCCGCTTTGCGGTAAGAGTCCGCAATGCTGCCAGCGCCTTCTCCAGGGCGTTGGGCTTATGGGCATAATCGACGAAGACCTCGAATGGTTGTCCGACCGAGAGGGCTTCGAGCCGGCCCGGAACCCGGTGGCATTGAGCGATCCCTTCACCCACCTGTTTGAGTGAGGCCCCAAGGGCATACGCAACAGTGACGGCCGCAAGGATGTTATAGACGTGCGGCTCACCAATCAAAGGCGACGCGACGGAGAACATCTCTCGTCCAACCTGCACCTCAGCCTGGATGCCAGCCAAACTATAGTTGACGTGCCGGACAGAGACCGTTGTGTCCTGGTGGAGGCTATAGGTCAGTACGGGATAGGCACATTGCTGGGTGAGGAGTTTCTGGCCCCAGGGGTCATCCGCGTTGACGACCGCAAAGCGGCCGCGTTTTGGCGATCTGGCCAGACCGGTGCGAAAGAGCTGGGCCTTTGCGGCAAAATACGCCGCCGTATTCAGATGGTAATCGAGATGGTCACGACCGAGGTTGGTAAAGACCCCACCGTTCCAGCGACAGCCCCAGACCCGCTCCTGAGCTAAGGCATGAGACGAGACCTCCATAATGGCATGACTCACTCCAGCTCTGACCATGTCGGATAAGAGGGCCTGCAGCTCAACCGCCTCCGGGGTGGTCAGGGGAGCGGGCCGCTCCTGATCTGCATAGCGGTAGTTCACCGTTCCGATGACGCCAACCGACCAGCCCAGCGCTTTGCCTATGGCTTCCAACACATACGTTGTTGTTGTTTTCCCACTTGTTCCAGTCACGCCGATCAGGGTCAGCCGTTCACTCGGCCGCTGATAAAATTGATCGGCGATTGCCCCAAGGAGCCGGCGTGGCTGCGCTGAGGTGATAAGGGTCACACCTGGGAGCACCTCCGTACCTGGCGGAGCGACGACAGCTCGCGCCCCCTGGTCGAGCGCTTGTTCAAGAAAGGCCGTCCCCTCCGTCTTTGTGCCCGGGAGGGCAAAAAAGAGCGCCCCTGGCGTCACCCGGCGAGAGTCATACACCAGCGACTCGATCGGAATATCGATCGGGCCATGAATCTGGAACGCCGGGTCAGTGAACCCGGATACATCAAGCGGCAGGAGCTGCCGCAACCACGTCACATCACACCTCACTCGTCCGCTTCCAGTCTGAGTTCATACACCGCTTCACCAGTCTGTACCTTATTTCGAACCCTCTGGTCCATGACATATCCGCTCCCGTGGGCAACGACCCGCAGCCCGCTCGCAGACGCTTTCCGCATGGCCGCCCGCAGACTGAGACCAATAAAGTCATCGGCAGGGCGGTCGGCTAACGGGGCATCCCCTCCTGCGCTATAGGCTTCGGGCGAAAACGCGGGTTCAGCGGAGAGCTTGGCGGTCGAGACATGCGGACTGCTTGCCCATTGGATATCCGCGCCTTCTCCCGTACTTCCCGCAACCCCAAGGTAGGTCAGGGACTGCCGGGCAATCGCTTGAAATACTGGGGCCGCGACCGTCCCTCCGTAGGTGGCCGCCTTGGGCTCATCGATGGCCGCTAAAATGACCAGTCGGGGCTGCTCGGCGGGAACCATACCAATGAAAGACGCAATATGACTCGTCGCCGAATACCCGCCGCTGGGGTCTATTTTTTCTGCGGTTCCCGTTTTTCCTGCGACCCGAAACCCTTCAATGTGGGCGCGCCGGCCCGTTCCCCCCGGCTCGACAACGTGTGCAAGCAGGGTTCGTATGCGCCGCGCGGTTTCGGGTTGAATCACCTGCCTGATCGGGGTCGGACCGTTGGTGTGAACGACTTCCCCCGTGCTGCTCACTATTTCACTCACCACATAGGGGCGCATGAGCCGGCCTTCGTTGGCGAGTGCCGCATAGGCACAGGCCAACTGCAAGGGCGTGACGGTCACCCCGTAGCCATAGCTGGCCGTCACCAGTCTGCTCCGAGACCAGGCTTGAGGCGGAGGGAGCGTTCCGCTTATCTCCCCAGGCAGATCAACGCCGGTTTTCTGTCCGAGCCCAAAAGCCCCAAGGTAGTCATAATAGCGCTCTTTCCCCAACCGCTCGCCGATCTTCGCCGCGCCGATATTGCTCGATTTGGTCAAGACTTCGTCAACGCTGAGCTCACCGTGGGGATGAACATCGCGGATCGTATGCCCGCCAACCCGGTAGGCTCCGTGTTCACAAAAAATGGGGTCGGTTTCACTGACTTGTTCGGCATCCAGGGCGGCGGCCACTAACAATGCCTTGAGCGTCGATCCGGGTTCGTAGGAGTCGCTGATCACCCGGTTGCGACGCACATCCGGGGGGAAATCTCCGGGCCTATTCGGATCGAAGGTCGGCACCTGAGCCAGCGCAAGAATAGCAAACGTCCGGGGATCAAGTACGATCACAGACCCGGCCGCTGCCCGACTGTGCCGCACGGCACGTTCCAACTCGCGCTCGGCAACGGACTGGAGAGTCGTATCCAGCGTCAAACGCACGCGGAATGTTTCGGGCTGCTGAATGCCATGGATCAAGATCGGTCGTCGACGCATGTCACGCTCCCCAAAGATACGGGTCTTCGTGCCGAGCAAATAGCGATCATAGACCTTTTCGAGCCCTTCCAAGCCTTGCGCATCCACACCAGCAAATCCGATCAGGGGGGCGGCTAAGGTCCGGTACGGGTAGACGCGGCGCTGGGTGGCCTTGCTCTCGAGGCCGGCCACGCCGAGGGCTTTAATCTGGCTGGCTTCCTGGGGAAAGACCCCGCGTTTGAGCCAGACAAACGGCTTGGAAGAATGGAGAATAGCGTCGACCCGCCGTGCGGGCAGAGAGAGATGGTGGGCCAGCGCGGGAATCATGTCATCCACGTTGGCTGGGAGTTCTGCCGGGTGGACATAGAGAGATTCAGCCCCAACGCTAAAGGCCAGCCGCCGCCCGTTGCGGTCAATAATGGCCCCCCGTTTGGGCGTCACCTTCTCAAGGTAATGGTGTTGTCTCGCAGCGCGCTGTGCCAGCGTATCCCCCTGCACCACCGTAAGGTGGACGAGACGGGCGACAATAAGAAGCAGGCCCAATCCCAACATCCCCGCCACTAGACCGATCCGTCTCGACATGCGGTCCTCCTACGGTAGGATAACGATCTGCTCAGGGCGAGGCACAGCGAGCCCAAGCCGGTCGCGGGCGAGCTGAGACAAGTGACTGGGGGCCGTGGCCGCTTCCCATTCTACCGTGAGGGCGTGGTGTTCCTCTTGCAAGGCGTTGATGAGCTGTCGCGTATCTGCAAGCGTATACCCCGTAGAGACCACCTGGAGCCGAATCCAGAGGTGGGACAGAACCAGGGCCAGCCCAACAGCCGCAAGCACGCCATACTGACCCCATCCGGGCAACTTCCACATCATCCTCCTCCTTCACATCGCTCCACCGCGCGCAAGCGCGCACTCCGCGCCCGCGTATTCTCCATGACCTCTTGGCCGGTTGGCGTCAGCGGCTTGGGGGTTAACACCCGGACCTGCGGCTCCCAGTCACAGGCACAGACCTGGAGTTGGGGGGGACAGATACAGGCGGAGGCCCAGCGCCGAAAGGCGGTTTTTACCAGACGATCCTCAAGCGAGTGATAGGAGAGCACGACCATACGCCCTCCAGGTCGCAGCAAGGTATATCCTTCCCGTAAGAATACGGCTAAGTGCTGGAGTTCCTGATTCACTGCGATGCGCAGCGCCTGAAAGGTCTGTGTTGCCGCATGGACCCGAAGAGGAAACGTGTCCATCTTTGGCTGGTGTAAGACACGTTTCCTCTTTCGATACCGCCGATGACGGGCAGGCCGGCGGACACTGCGCTCAATAATTTTCACAAGAGTCGTTGTCGTTGTGATCGGCCCGTGTACACGTTCCTGGAGGATTGCCCGGGCAATCGCTCTGGCCGCCCGCTCTTCTCCGTATTCTCGGAGAATACGGTGCAATTCTTCTTCACTGGAAGCGTTGACAATATCGGCGGCGCTCCGCCCGCCACTTTGGTCCATCCGCATATCGAGAGGACCTGGGCGTAAAAAACTAAAACCGCGCTCCCCGTCTTCGACCTGGAGTGAGGAAAAACCTAGGTCAAGGAGGAGGCCATCGACCCCTGTCCATCCCAACTGACGCAGGACAGCCGCCGCTTGGCTGAAATTCGCATGAAGGGTGACATGCTGACCGACGAACGGCGCTAACCGTTGTCGCGCGACCAGCAGTGCCCGTGGATCACGGTCAAGCCCCAGCAGTCGGCCTTTTCCACAACTGGATTCCAACAGTGCCGCAGCGTGTCCGCCCCCCCCGAGCGTCCCGTCGAGAATATCACCGCCAAGACAGGGTTGCAGCAAGGAGCGAACCTGCTCCAGCATGACAGGGACGTGCCCGGGCGCTTGGATGGGCTGAATCGAGTCTGAAGAGAGGGATGCTGCGTGCATGGGGGCTCTGCTCGTCTTGAACCTGTTCCTATATGTCTGCTGCCATACCTGCGTTCAAATTACTGAATAACCGTGGGTCCTGAGCAAGATCTTTTTCAGACTCTTCATTAAATTCTTGCCATACCGCCTTGTCCCATATGCGAAATTTCTCAAGCGCAGCAGCAAACATGACGTCCTTCTTCAGGCTGGCATATTCTCTGAGGAGCGGAGGAATTAAAATACGGCCCTGCTTATCAACGGCACATTCCTGAGCGTTAGAGAGATAAAAGGTCTCGATTTTTAAGAAGTTTTGATCAAAACGGGGCTTTTTCCTCAGGTCCTGCTCAAAGCTTTCCCATTCCGCATAGGGGTACACATCAAGACAGCGGAAGGAGGCCAAGATAAATTTCGTGACAATCAGTCGAGCATCGTTCCGCCCGACCAATATCTCTCGAAATTTCGAGGGAATACTGACCCTTCCTTTCTCGTCAATAGTATGTTCAAAACTCCCGCGAAACACGAATCTACCCTAATCCCCACTTTCTCCCACTTTCTCCCACGACTATAGTATGCGCCATTTTTCGTGTCAAGCGAAAACCAAAGACTTTTAGGCAGGTTAGGCGCGGATATAAGAGCCAGGCAGGAGCATTGACTCCGCCGCACCGCTTCGATACATCATGTCTTTACCAAGGAGGGAGGGAGAGCTGACAGCCTGGATACGGGGAGCCCATCCGGGCTTTTTTATGCGTGTAGCGTGGGTAGGCCGATGCTAAAGCGATATTTACTCACTCCGGGGCCGACGCAGGTTCCGCCCGAAGTCTTGCTGCGCATATCGCAGCCCCTCATTCATCATCGCACCCCTGAATTCAGCCAACTCTTTGCCGAAGTACAGCGTGGCCTGCAATGGCTGTTCCAAACCACCCAGGACGTACTCATCCTGGCGGCCTCGGGCTCTGGGGCGATGGAAGCGGCCATCACGAATACCTGCTCGCCCGGAGACCGTGTCATTGTCGTCAACGGTGGGAAATTCGGTGAACGCTGGCTGAAAATCTGCGCGGCGTTCGGGGTGCAAACCGAAGAGATTGCGGTCGAATGGGGGCAGGCCGTGACGGTTGAGGCGGTCGCTCAGGCACTGCGGTATCAGCCCCAAGCCAAGGCTATTCTGATGCAGGCCAGTGAGACTTCGACAACGGCCCTGCACCCAGTCCAGGACATCGCCGCCCTGACGCGGGACTCTGAGACCCTGCTCATTGTCGATGGCATTACGGCGATTGGCGCCATCGATATCCCCATGGACCGCTCCGGGATTGATGTGCTGATCACCGGCTCACAAAAGGCCCTGATGCTGCCCCCAGGGCTGGCGTTTATCGCCCTCAGTCCGAAAGCCTGGCAGCACACGGAACGGGCTCAGCTTCCCCGCTTCTACTTTGACCTGCAAAAGGAGCGCACGGAACAAGCCAAACATACCACCGCCTACACCCCGGCCATTTCTCTGATTAGCGGCTTACACGAGGCGCTCCAGCAGCTCCAGGCAGAAGGGCTCGAACAGGTCTGGGCTCGCCATACCTTATTGATGACCGCAACTCATGCCGCCGTACGCGCCCTGGGTCTGCGTCTCTTGGCCGAAAGCCATCCCAGCCCGGCCGCAACCGGCATATGGCTCCCGCCCACCGTTGATGGCGTGCGGTTGCTGACCTATATGCGTGACCGTATGGGTGTTGATCTTGCCGGTGGACAGGGCCATCTCAAAGGGAAAATCATGCGTATTTCTCACCTTGGCTATGCTGGCCCTTTTGATGTCATTACGGCCATCAGCAGCCTTGAAATGGCCCTGAATCGGTTTGGGGTCGCGCGGACGTTGGGCAGTGGCGTCCGAGCCGCCGAAGCCGTTCTCCTACCAAGCTGGCCGCCCGCCGAATGATTGACCCGAGCGACGAGTACCCGCATGTCACATAAAGTGCTTATTACCGACCCGCTCGCCCCTCAGGGGGTGGAGCGGCTACAAGCCCAGTCGGATATCGACTGCGCCGTTCAACCGGGCCTGACCGAACAGGAACTTGCCGAGCAGATCGCTCCGTATCAGGGCCTGATTATTCGGAGCGGGACGCGAGTCACGCCGGAGGTTATTGGGGTAGCCCAAAACCTGCGCGTGATCGGTCGGGCTGGTATCGGCGTTGATAATATCGACGTTGAGGCCGCAACCAAACGTGGTATCGTGGTCATGAATACGCCTGGCGGGAACAACGTCACTACGGCCGAGCACACCATCTCTCTCCTCCTCGCCCTGGCGCGCAATATTCCGCAAGCTACCGCCTCGCTCAAGGCCGGCCACTGGCAGCGCTCACAATTCACGGGAACCGAAGTCTGCAATAAAGTGCTCGGCCTGGTCGGCCTGGGCAATATCGGAACCATCGTCGCCGAGCGTGCCCTCGGGCTGCGGATGCGAGTCGTCGCCTACGATCCCTTCGTCACCTCAGAAGCGGCCGCCAGAATGAATGTCGAACTCGTCCCGCTAGGGGAGCTCTATCGGCAAGCGGATTTTGTTAGCGTGCACACGCCGCTGACCAAGGAAACGCGCGGTTTGATCGATACCCGCGCCTTTACCCAGATGAAAGACGGTGTGCGCATTATCAATTGCGCGCGGGGCGGGATCGTCAACGAAGCCGCCCTGCTGGACGCACTGGAAAATGGCAAGGTCACGGGCGCAGCCCTGGATGTTTTTGTCGCCGAGCCGCCCCCGGCAGACCACCCCCTCTTACAGCGCCAGGATGTAATCTGCACCCCCCATTTGGGTGCCGCCACAGACGAGGCTCAAATCAATGTCGCTATTGCCATTGCCGATCAGATCGTCCATTTCCTCCAGCGTGGGGTGATTCAGAACGCGGTCAATTTCCCCGCCCTGAGTCAAGAGCAACTGGCCATTCTGGAACCGTATCTCTTCCTGGGCGAAAAGCTCGGCAGCTTTCTCGCCCAGATTACGCCGCACGCCCCGCGCGAGATCCATATCGAGTACAGCGGGGAAATTACCGCCTATGAGGTCGCACCGGCCACCGCAGCAGTTCTGCGCGGGATACTCAGTCCTATTCTCGAACAGGCGATTAATGTGGTGAACGCGCCGCTCGTTGCGCGTGAGCGCGGTATCCGTGTTGTCGAGTCACGTAGCAGCACTCCAAGTGACTTTTTGAATTCTATCGCCGTTAGCGTGCAGACCAGGGACAGCGTCAACTCTGCCGCGGGGGCGGTCTTCAGCAATCAGACCGTGCGTCTGGTGCGGGTCAATCATTTTCATCTGGAAGCCGTTCCCGAGGGAACGATTCTGCTGCTGAATAACAAAGATGTTCCTGGTGTGGTCGGCCAGGTAGGTACCCTCCTCGGAACCCTGGGGATCAATATTGCCGGCCTGGAACTGGGGCGAGAGAAAATCGGTGGAGAAGCCATCTCCCTGATTCATGTCGATGACCAGATCTCGCCTGAGGTTCTGGCCGCGTTGCGCAGACTCGACCCTATTCTGTCGGCCCAACTGATCCGTTTATGAGTGTTGATGCGGAAAGAAGGAGCAAGCAGCCAATGAGCACGCTCGTTGTTGTCGGCGTCCAGTGGGGCGATGAAGGCAAAGGCAAAGTGGTGGACCTGCTCTCCCGCGAAGCGGACGTCATTGTCCGTTTTCAGGGTGGGAACAACGCGGGTCACACCCTGGTTGTTGGGGGGAAGAAAACCATCGTCCGGCTCATCCCGTCGGGTGTATTGCACGACGGCAAGGTGTGCGTGATCGGCAATGGCGTTGTGGTCAACCCCGAAGTTCTGGTTGAGGAAATCGATGCTCTCCAGCAGCAGGGGCACCTGTCTGACCTGGACTCGCTCAAGATCAGTGAAATCGCCCACCTGATTACCCCCTACCACAAGGCCATCGATCTCGCGCGGGAACGGCTCCGCGGCGAGGGCAAGATCGGGACGACCGGCCGGGGGATTGGTCCCACATATGAAGACAAGATGGCCCGCGTCGGGATTCGCTTTGTCGATCTCCTGGACGAAGACGTGTTCGCCCAGAAACTGGAACGCAACCTCGAAGAGAAAAACATCTACCTCGGTACCCGGCTGAAAGAACAGCCCCTCGAATATCAACACATCTTTGACCACTACCGCCGCCTGCGTGACCGTCTGGCCCCCTACGTCACCAATACCTCGCGCTATATTCACGACGCGATTGGAGCTGGTCAGAAGGTGTTGTTCGAAGGCGCGCAAGGCACCATGCTCGATGTGGACCACGGCACCTATCCGTTTGTGACCTCATCCAACACCATTGCCGGGGCGGTGTGCACGGGAGCGGGGATTGCGCCGCAGCAGCTTCATAACGTCATCGGCATCTCCAAGGCGTATACCACACGGGTCGGCAGCGGGCCTTTCCCAACCGAAGAGCACGGCGCGGACGGCGAAAAGCTGCGGCGTGACGGTGGTGAATTTGGAACCGTCACCGGCCGGCCCCGACGCTGCGGCTGGTTCGATGCTGTTGTGGTACGGACGGCGGCGCGGCTGAGCGGCTTGAATGCGATGGCGCTGACCAAGATCGACGTGCTGAGTGGATTGCCCACCCTGCGGGTGTGCACGGGGTATCGCTACCGGGGACGGGAGTATGACGAGGTTCCGGCGGGCGCGCACATCCTCGAACAGGTCACTCCTATCTATGAGGAACTCCCCGGCTGGACCGAGCCGCTGACCGAGATGCGCAGCCTCGACGCTCTGCCGCGCAATGCCCGTCAGTACGTCGAACGTCTCGAAGAACTGGTGGACGTCCCAGTCAAAATGATTTCCGTTGGTGCCGGTCGAGAAGAAACTATTTTGATTCGTCCAACGTTTTTTTAAGCGTTGCGGTCGAGAAGCCAACCCCTGGAAAGACGAGGAAGGCCAGGCCGCCACATATATTCGCTCCCAGCACGATAGCGCTCCAGACCAAGCCAAAGGCGAGTGCCTCGTCCCGCCCTATCCCCCACAGGGCAAGACACAGAACATAGCCCCCCTCTCGTATCCCCAGCCCGCTAAAACTAACGGGCAGGGCGCTCAAGATTTGGACTACCGGAATAAAGAGGACGAGGTACCATAACGGGACCGCCAGCCCGAGGGCGGCAGCCACCACCGCATGTAAGCCGAGCTGAAAGAGATGAAAGCAGAGAGACAGACCACACACACAGCCGAGCAGAGCCAGGTCCGTGCGGTAGGGCAGGATGAACTGGCCGACATAGCGCCGGACGATATTGCCCGGTGGCGTGCAGCGTTCAACTAGCCAGGGGAGGCCCCACCACAGGACGAGGCTCCCGCCGGCCGCGGTCAGCATGCCATAATACAGCTCAACCGGCAGCACGCTTGGGCCCCACAGCAGAAACCCGCCGGCACTCACCCAGACCAGCATTACCAAGCCGCTCACCCGGTCGGCGAGGACGGACTGGAGCGCAGCGCCCAAACGGGCGCGGCCTCGCGCCAGCAGATAGCTCCGGCCCACATCCCCGGCCACGACACTCGGGGCAAACACATTCAGATACATGCCGGCAAAGTAGTAGGTGATAAAGGTTTTCAGCGGTTGTCCAAACCCGAGCGGACGGGCCAACAGACGCCACCGATAGGCACTCAGGGCCTGTCCCAGCAGATAGCCACAGAAGGTCAGACCGACATAGTCGAGGCGGGCCGTGCGCAGCTGTCGGATGAGGTGAGCCACATCCACGGAGGAGACAAGAATGAACAAAAGCCCCAGACTCAGGCTCACCTTGAACCAGCGCGAGGACAAAAAACGTAACAGAGTGTATCCTCAAATTGGGAGTCAGGGGTTGGGGACTGGGGGCTGGGTTGCCCCAACCCCTGACCCCCTCATGCTAGGCGTCAACCGTCTCGCCAGACAGCACCGCACCGTTGAGATGGGCAGTGCTGTTAATCCTGTGAATCTTGGCCTCTCCGCCCGGAAAGAGGGAGACTTCGCTGACGCCGGTATTCCCAATTTTTTCAATCTGGCCGAATTGGTTCATGTTCAGACCACGACAGTGCAACAGGAAAGCCCTTACCGCGCCCCCGTGGGTCACCACGATAATCTGTTCGCCCCTGTGGTCTCGGGCAAAGCGTTGACTCGACTGCACGAGGCGGCCTTGGAACTGGGCAAATGTTTCGCCTCCGCCGCGTGGCAGGTCTTCGCCCTGTCGCAGCCGCGCCCATTCCTCGGCGTGCCGGCTCGCTACCTCGGCGGTTGTCAGCCCACTCCAGGTGCCAATATCCATCTCGCGCCACGCCGTCGTCTCGGTCGGCATGACGCCTAACGCCTGGCCCAGAATATCTGCGGTGTCCCGTGCCCGCTGGAGATCGCTGGTGTAAATCGCCTGAATAACCCGTTCTTCATGCTGGAAGCGCCGGGCGAGCTGCCACGCCTGGTCATAGCCCGTCTGGCTGAGCGGCGTATCGGCCTGGCCCTGCCAGCGGTTTTCCTGATTCCAGATGGTCTCTCCATGTCGGACCAAGAAGACCCGAACCCCCTCAGCTTTCCCTGAAGAGTAAGCGTGTTCAGCATCTTCATGGTATTGAGGAACACGTTTACTCTCTGCATCCCTGACGTCACTCGGCATGGCTGGCCTCGGTACCGCTCTGTAGCACGTCCTGGCGGGGATGGCTACAAGACCCGAGGCTCTCCAGATCGGACCGGATGCCCTCAGACGATTGGCATTTCATCTGAGGGTATGGTAGCAGGGGGTGGATTTTCTACCTGCGGAGGATGACTATGCAGTACGGCGCGTTTCTCCCCCATCTTGGGCCACTGGCACGGGGGGATGTCCTCAACCACCTCAAGACCACGGCCCAAACCGCCGAAGCGCTGGGCTTTGATTCTGTCTGGGTTGCCGATCATATTATTACGCCAAAGCAGATCGTCTCTCGCTACCCCTATAGCCCGAACGGCGCCTTTCCCCTCGACCCGCAGGCACCCCTGCTTGAACCCCTGAGCGTGCTGAGTTTTGTGGCCGCCTGCACGCACAAGGTTCGGTTGGGTACGGCCGTGCTCGTGCTGCCGCACCGCAACGCCGTTGTTACGGCAAAGACGCTGGCCACCCTCGATGTCCTATCGGCCGGGCGGCTCATCTGCGGCGTGGGGGTCGGTTGGATGGAGGAAGAGTTCAAAATTCTGAATGCGCCCTTTGCTGACCGCGGCCCGCTCAGCGAAGAAACCATCGCGGTCATGAAAGAGTTATGGACCAACGACAACCCCTCGTTTACGGGCCGCTTTCACCAGTTCAGCGAGGTCGGCTGTGAGCCGCGTCCCGTCCAAAAGCCCCATCCGCCCATTTGGATTGGCGGCCATACCGGCCCGGCGTTGCGGCGTGTTGTCGAATACGGCGACGGCTGGCCCGCTGTGGTGTCCAGTCCGCAAGAATTTGCCGAGCGGGTGGAGAAACTCAAAGAAAAAGCGGCCAAGGCTGGTCGCGACCTGTCCGAGATTACCCTGTGCGTTTCCCCACGTGGCAAAAAGCCGGACGAGATCCTGGACGATATTCCCCGCTACCAGGAACTCGGGGCAAGCTATCTGTATCTGGCCTTCTTCAATTTCACCCGGACATATGCGGACATGCTGAACATGATGGAAAAGTTCGCCCGGGATGTGCGCCTCGTGTAGTGCGGCGGAGTGCGGCTGCCCGATAGCTCTATACCAGAAGTACGAATACGCAGCTATGCCGACCCCAAGTGAGGCCAAGACAAAAGCGGCCAAAACCTATAACGCGGCGGCTGACGCCTACGACCTGAGCGCCAACTCGTTCTGGGACCGCTTCGGCCGGCAGACGATCGACCGGCTCGACCTGTCGTCAGGCGCACGCTGCCTCGATGTCTGCTGCGGCAGTGGGGCGTCGGCCATACCCGCGGCGAAAAAGGTGGTGCCCCATGGCTCCGTGCTCGGGGTTGACCTTGCCGAGGGTCTGTTGGAACTGGCGCGCGCCAAGGCCACGCGCCAGGGGATTGAGAATATAGAGTTCCGGGCCGGTGATATGTTGGACCTCGCTCTGCCCGACGGCCACTTCGATGCCGTGGTCTGTGTGTTTGGCATATTCTTTATTCCCGACATGCCTGGGGCGGTCAGGGAACTCTGGCGGATGGTTGCTCCGGGGGGAGTGCTCGCCATCACAACCTGGGG
The DNA here is from genome assembly GCA_965203745.1 of uncultured Binatia bacterium (SeqCode). Lineage (GTDB taxonomy): Bacteria > Desulfobacterota > Binatia > Bin18 > Bin18 > Bin18. The sequence goes on along the minus strand of CBDBDK010000004.1, from coordinate 775,986 downwards.
ACCGCGTTTCTTTGAGCCTGCCAACACGGCATTTTGGGACGCCGTCGCCGCGGTCCGCCCCGAGCTCTACAAGGGCTTCAACCCCTGGGACCGCATCTCCGACCCCGCCACCCTGCGGACCATGCTGGAAGGGGGTGGCGTCCGCAATGTACAGGTCGCCAGCGAGACCGGCGTCCATTCTCTTCGCTCGCCGGAAGACTGGTGGGCGGCCGTTCTCGGGTCGGGCTACAGGGGGACGGTTGAGCAGTTGAAGCCGGCCGAGCGTGAGCAGGTTCGCACGGCCAATCTCACCGCTATCCGTGCCAATGGCGTGGCCGCGGTCGAGGCCAACGTGCTCTACGCGACCGCAACCAAGCCATGAAGCGAGAGCCAATTCGGCTCCTGACCACGCCCGAGAGGCGCGCCGTTCCCTGTGCGGGTTTTTCTTCCCTTTCTGCACGTGATAAGCCACAAGCACGAAAAAAGATGTGGAAAAGGTCCTATGTATAGATTTTTCGTGCTCCGTCTCTTGCCGCTCCTTGTCCTCGTGGGCGGTTGCTCCGAGCCCGAGGTGTATAAACCGCTTATCGAAATTTCGAATGCGGAACTCACCCGCCCGGCTGAAGATGTCCTGCGCGTGACCCTGGACTATGAGCTCGTCCCTGAGGAACGCCTGCCTCTGCCCTACAAGGAAATCGTCGTTTCTCCGCTGGAGCCGCAGGTAAAAATCTTTGCCGCCCTGGAAGAATTCATCCTGTCGGTCGATACCGTCATCGTAAAGATCGGCATTCCCCCCCAATCCGTTGACTGGCAAGAATTGAGCGACAAGGACGAGTGTTGTGTGGTGTCCTTAAAGGGGCTGGTAGAAGAGGGGGGGACCTACGAACGGATCAGCAATCATGTGCGCGTCCTGCCGCCGGAGCCGCCCCAATAGCTTCAAGAGGAAACGTATCCAGCATCTCGTATCTCTTGGAGGATACATTTTTGCCGCATTACTCACAGGAGGGAATCATGGCAACCATCATTGACGCAGACGGCCACCTGCTTGAGCCACCGAGCGTGTGGCAAGAATACACCGAGCCGGCCTACCGGGCACAAGTGATTCAGATTGCCAAGGATGCGGAGGGGATCGACTGTCTCAAAATCAACGGCGAGCTACGGCGCGACCGCAATATGGCGATTGCCGCGGCCTGCACACCGGGTGGCATGTCAGACGCCCAGCGGGCGCGCACGATGTCCTGGGACGAGATTGTCCCCGGCGGCTACGACCCGCACGAACGGATCAAAGATATGGACCTTGAGGGCATTGAGGTCGCCTTTTTCTATCCGACGCTGTGGCTCATCTACGGCGACATCACCGACCCTCAGGTCGCGGCCGCGGCCTGCCGGGCCTATAACAACTGGCTGGCCGACTTCTGCCAAGCCTACCCGCAACGTTTTTACGGCGTGGCTCCGCTGCCCCTCCAGGATGTCGAGGCGGCCGTTACCGAAATGCGCCGCGTTGTCAAAGAGCTCGGAATGCGCGCCGTCTTTATTCGGCCCAATCCGTTTAACGGCCGCCGGCTCAACGACCCGGCCTATCATCCCCTCTGGCAGGAAGCCCAGGAACTCGACGTGCCGGTTGCCATTCACGGCAGTTTCGGCACCAAGATGCCGACCCTGGGCCAAGAGCGCTACAAGGACCCGTTCTTTTTTCATATGGTCTGTCACCCTTGGGAACAGCAGGGGGCCTGTATGGACATTATCTGTGGCGGTGTGCTGTCCCGGTTTCCCGACCTCAAAGTCGCGTTTCTGGAGTCCGGGGTCGGTTGGCTCGGCTATTGGCTGGACCGTATGGACAGTCATTTTGACACTATGGGCCATTATGTCCCATGGCTCACGAAGCGACCGAGCGAACATTTTCGCGAGCAGTGCTTCATCTCCATGGACCCGGACGAGAGCACGCTGAGCAGCATTGCTGAGCTGGGGCTTGAGGAGTGCGTCATTTGGGGGTCGGACTATCCCCACTTCGACTGCACCTTTCCCGGTGTGGTCGATGAAGTCAAAGCCTCCTGTGCAAAACTCCCGACCCGCTCCCAGCAAAAAATCATCGGCGAGAACGCCAAGCGCTTGTATAAGCTCTAGGCATTGAAGGGAGAGCCCGCGTGGACTTGGCATATTCCAAAGAGGACGAGGCGTTTCGGAAAACGGTGCGAACCTGGCTCAAGGCCAATGTACCCAAAAAAGACAAAACCCTGAGCGACCTGCCACCGCACGACCCGCAGCGCATCCAGCGCGCCAAGGACTGGCAGCGCCGGCTGTATGAGGCCGGCTATGTCGCCCTGGGCTGGCCCAAAGCCTACGGCGGTCAGGGCGACACCGACATCATGCGCCAGACCCTTGTGAATGAAGAACTGATCCTGGCGCGCGCGCCGGGTCTGATCGGCGCGTCCGGCTTGACCATGCTCGGTCCCACCCTGCTGCAAGTCGGTACGGAAGAGCAGAAACGGCGCTATTTGCCCAAGGTCCTCACCGCGGAAGAAATCTGGTGCCAGGGTTATTCCGAGCCCGGTTCGGGCTCGGACCTGGCCTCGCTGCGGACCAAAGCCGAACTCGTGGGCGACGAATTCATCGTCAACGGTCAAAAGGTCTGGACCTCCGGAGCCCAATTCTCGGACTGGATGTTCTGTCTGGTGCGGACCGACCCGGATGCGCCCAAGCATCGCGGGATCTCCTATATTTTGATCGACATGAAGACACCGGGGATCACGGTCCGCCCCCTGGTCCAAATGACGGGCGACGCCGGCTTTAACGAGGTCTTCTTCGAGAATGTCCGCGTCCCGCGCGCGAATCTGGTTGGCGAACTCAACCAGGGCTGGCTGGTCGCCAACGCCACCCTGTTTCATGAACGCAATATGCTGGGCTCGACCACCCGTACTCAACTCATGATGCAAAACCTTGTCCGTCTGGCCCGCAGCCACAGTCGTTATGGTCAGCCCGCGGCGGAGGACCCGAGTATTCGTCAGCAGTTGGCCGACCTGACAACCCGGGTCGAAGCCATGAAATATCACTCTTTTCGGCAACTCACGGACGCCACCAAAGGCCGCAAGCCCGGCATCGGCGCCATGGTGAATAAACTGGTCGGAACCGAACTGAACCACGATATTTGTGCGCTGGCCCTTGAAATCATGAACTCCTACGCTCCGCTTAACCGGGGGGCCTCACACGTGATCGACAATGGCGTCTGGCCGTATGAGTTTATGTTCACGCTGGGTCTCATTATCGGAGGCGGAACGTCCCAGATTCAGAAAAACATCATTAGCGAACGTGGGCTCGGCATGCCCAAGTCGCGCTAACGCACACTCCAGGGAATCAGCATGGACTTCGGCTTATCGGAAGAACAAGACCTGCTCCAGCACTCGGCCCGAGAGTTTCTGACCCAGGAATGCTCCCCCCAGTTCGTGCGGGCGCTCTTGGACGACGAGCACGGATTTTCCCCTGAGTTGCATCGGAAAATGGCAGAGCTGGGCTGGACCGGTCTGCTCGTTCCGGAAAAATTCGGCGGGCTTGGGCTCGGGCTGCTCGATATGGCCCTGCTGCTCGAAGAGATGGGCCGCGCCGTAGTGCCGGGTCCGTTTCTGTTTTCTTCAGCCCTGGTCACCTTCGCCCTGATGCGCGGCGGTAGCGCTGCTCAGAAAAAGGCATGGTTGCCCCGGCTCGCCTCCGGCGACGCCATCGGCACCCCGGCTTTTCTCGAATCCAGCGACCGTCTGGACGCCGCCGGCATTACCATCAAGGCCAGGAAAAAACGCAACGGCTATACGCTGAGCGGCACCAAGATGTTCGTTCCTTTTGCCGCGGTGGCCGACATCCTGGTCGTGGCCGTCCGCACCGATGGAAAAGGCGAAAAGGGTATCAGTCTGGTGCTGGTCGAGCGGGACGCTCCGGGCCTGACCATCCGACCGCTGGACATATTTGATCGAACGCGCCGGGTGTACGAGGTCCGGTTCAAGGAGGTGCCGATCTCCGGCTTTCTTGGCAAGGCCGGAAAAGGCTGGAAACTGCTGGCCCGGCTTCAGGACCTGGCCTGCGTGGCTCTCTCCGCCGACAGTCTTGGGGGCGCGCAGCAGGCGCTCGACATGGCGGTCGAGTACACCAAAATCCGTGAACAGTTTAACCGGCCGATCGCCTCTTTCCAGGCCCTTAAACACATGGCTGCCGAAATGGTCAGCGAGATCGAACCGGCCCGGTCCCTGGTCTGGTACGCGGCCTATGCGTTTGACACCCGCGCCAACGATACGTCCCGGGCGGCGTCTATTGCCAAGGCCCGCCTGTCCGAGGTCTATACGCGTACGACCAACAAGGCCGTGCAGATGCACGGCGGGATTGGTTTCACCTGGGAGCACGATATGCACTTCTGGTTCAAACGGGCCAAGTGGAACGAGTTCGCCTTTGGCGCGCCCGCCTATCACCGCGAGCGGGTCGCCCGCTTTGATGGCTACTGATAGTGAGGGGTTAGGGATTGGGGGTTAGGGTTTAGTGAAGGGTGAAACCTGCCACGAATGGAGACTTTTTTCATGCCGCTTCGCTCGCTCATCGTGCTGTTTCTCCTGCTGGGGAGTATCTTCTCGTTTGCGTACGCCCAATCGACGACGCCCCTGCCGCTCGGTGCGGAGTGGCAGTCAACGCTGACCCAAATAGAGCAGTTACCCGGTCTGGAACGCGCAGCAGGTGGCGACCTGAAAGCCGCGGCCACCATCCGCTCCGGTCCTGAAATCCTATTGTACGCCACCTGGCAGACGCGGACTGTGACCTTTCGGATTGATCGCGATTTCGGTCTGTATGCGCTGGGTATCGAGTTGGTGCCCGAGGCGGTCCAGCATGCGATTGAGACCGACGATGCCGAACTCTATGACCTGGAATACCGCGCCCCCATGCGCTTGGCTGTGGTGAATAAATACGGAAAGCCCCAGGGACTCACCACCCAGTGGGACGGCCTCGATATCCGCTCCTTACCGGATTCGGGCTGGAAGGACTCCAGTGTGACCGACTGGTCCTACGCCCTGTCCTGGCTGGTGTGGAACGGCCAGGACACCCGCATTGCCGTCGGCGAACAGGAAGTCTGGTACGTCAGTCAAGCCTGGCTTGAGCAGCACCGGCAAGCCCGGACCTTCCTCGAACAGCACCCCACGGCCGTCCAGGGGATTGATCTCGTCCGTCAGGCCGCGCGCCAACAGCGCCTCGACCACGCGCGGAGCGCCATTCCAACGCGGGCCGCTGAGTTGGAGCCCTTCCTGTAAGCAGTAGACTGCCCTCCCTCTGGAAATGGGGTCGCCTGTTCTCGCTTGTCTCTCAGGCAACAAGGAGCAGCACCGAGTTGGCAGCGGTGTGAAAAAACGGCGCGGATAGGAAGAAAACCCCCGTACCGGTCAGCGCCTCGATGCTGCTGAGGCGCCGAAATCAGGCGGGCTTACTCCTCTTCTTCCTCAATCACATTCCACTGCTCGGGAAGAGGCTGCGGGCCGGGTCGAATGCCGGCAATATCGGGATCCTCGTCTCCCTCGGTGCGCACATTGGCCGCTTTGCGGGCTTTGGCCTCGCGCCTGCGTTCCGCCTTCTCTTTTTGCTTTTGCTGACGGTACTGTTCCCGTTGGCGCTTGAGAAAACTGGTTGGTTTTGCTCTTCCTGGCATGCCTCTACCACCGGCGTTCGCGGCGCTCCCGGGGTCGGGCTTCGTTGACCGTCAGGGGTCGCCCCATAAATTCATAGTCATGCAGACGCTCAATCGCCGTCCGGGCTTCCCCGTCGTTTTCCATTTCAACAAAGCCAAACCCGCGAGAACGCCCGCTTTCCCTATCGGTAATAATATTCGCTGAGGTGACCGTCCCGACTTCGCCGAATAACGCTTCGAGATCGGCCGGGGTGGCGTCCCATGAGAGATTCCCAATAAATAGCCTCATCACAACAATTGCCTCCTCTGGCCAGAAAATAAACACAACAACCCAGCAGTCGTCCAGCCGGGTAAATGCATTACAAATCATATTCAGACGGGGTTCGATAGGGGTCTCAGAAAATTTCCCTTCCTCAAAACTTGACAGGCTCCGGTATTCACTATAGCCCCCCTACGCAGGTCGTGTGCTCCAGCACACCTGAGGATGGAAGGGCTGTAACCATGAGTGAGTTAAATGCCCGCAAGGCGGGCAATCCATTTGATGTCGATGTCCGTGACACCCAACGGCTCAAGGGGCTCTCCAGCTCGGAGGAGCGGGAGGCGGTCGCGGCGGACATTCACGCGCTCAGGCGCGACGGTTATCGCATTCTTGAAGGGTTGCTCAGTGCGGACAAGCTGGCGGAAATCGGAGCGGCGATGGATACGATTCATGCCACTACCCCCTTGGGGATAACCGACTTCGAGGGCTTTCGCACCAAACGCATTTACAATTTCATGAAAAAGACACGCACTGCGGATGAGCTGTGCACCCATCCCAGGGTTATCGCCATTATCGAAGGCTATTTGCAGAGCCAGATTCAGCTCAGTTCCGCGACCGGTATCACCCTGCTTCCCGGCGAAACCTCCCAGGGGCTGCACCGGGACGACAGCGTCTACCCCCTGCCGCGTCCGCGCCCGCCACTCATGGTCGGCACCCTGTGGGCAATCGATGCCTACACCGTAGCCAACGGCGGTACCGAGTTGCTGCCCGGCAGTCACACTTCCAGGGAGGAACAGGTCCCGGCGATACCGCCGATCAATATCGTCATGCCGGCCGGGTCGGTACTGCTCTTTGACGGTGGGATGTGGCATGGAGGGGGCGCCAATACCAGTGGCCGGCAACGCCGCGTCCTGTCGTTGTCCTACTGCTGCGCCTGGTTGCGCCAGCAGGAGAACGCCTATCTCTCGATTCCGCTGGAGACCGTGCGTTCGTTGAACCGTCCGCTGCAATGCCTGCTGGGCTATACGACCGCTTCGATCATGCTGGGCCAGGTCGAGCGACGGAATCCCATCCACTGGTTCGATTAACGGTGGAGTATGCGCCTCAGCGCCTCATCGCGTTCATTATTGAAGCGCTGGGCAATCTCCGCCCCAGGGTCAAAACCGTTAAAGCCGTGATAACCGCCCGGATAGACGTGCAACTCGGTCGGCACTCCAGCCGCCAGCAGACGTTGCGCGTACTCGATGTTCTCGTCCAGGAACAAATCGAGGTCGCCCACCGGGATATAGGCCGGCGGTAAACCCGCCAAGTCGTCGGCCCGAGCGGCCGCGGCATACGGCGACACATCCGCTCCGCCGGGTTCCCGTCCCAGGTAGGCGCGCCAGCCCATGAGATTGTTTTCCCTGGTCCACACAAAGGTATCGGGCAACGTGTCGCTGGCAGGGGCGACGTTACGGTCGTCAATCATGGGATAGATCAGCAGTTGAAAGGCCAGTTCGACCTCGGCCCGGTCGCGCGTCAATAGCGCCAGGCCGGCAGCCAAACCTCCGCCGGCACTCGCTCCGCCAATGGCAATCCGGGAGGGCTTGACACCGAGTTCGCCGGTATGGGTCGCCAGCCACTTGAGCGCGGCATAACAATCCTCGACCGGAGCCGGAAAGGGATGCTCGGGAGCGAGCCGGTACTCCACCGATACCACCACGCACTGCGCGACCTTGGCCAGATGCGCGGCCAGCATATCGTCCCGCTCAACGCTGCCCAGCACATAGCCCCCGCCGTGAATCCAGAGAAGGGCCGGCAGCGTGTCGGGCCGTTCGGTTGGCTGATAGATGCGAACAAACACCTCTCCATCAGGTCCGGGCACCTGCCGGTCCGCAGTGGTGATGCCCGTGATGGGGGGTGCCTTGGCCATTTGCGCTTCGGCCATCTTCTCCATCGTACGACGGGTGGCCGGGATATCGTGCAGGTTGAGCCCGCCTCCGGTCAGGTGGAGAAAGGTTTCGAGCGGCGCGGCCAGCTCCGGGTCGAGTCGATCAGTCATGGTCATTGTGTTCCCCTTTTCCGAGTGAAGACGAAGTGCTCGTCCATCTTCTGGCGGGCTTCCTGCATGAAGTGTACGTAGCGGTGGAAGCCGCCGTTGTAGTTTCCGTCCTGGCGGCGGTTGAACTCGCCCTCGAAGTTGTAGTAGCCGGGCGTACAGTCCCGGTTCCGGCTGGTCTTTCCCCGGTGCTTGATGACCTCCTGTACCCACCATTCCTCTGCCTCGGGAGTCGGGTCTATCGACCGATAGCCGTTGCGGCGGACATAGTCGATACAGGCCGCGATATGATCGCCCTCAGTGTTGAGAATATCCGTCAGATTGAACTGAAACGAAGACTGATAGCCGCCCATGATGAACAGATTCGGATAGCCCTGGGTATGGAGACCAAACAGGGTGCGGATGCCGCTGCTGTATTTCTCAGTCAGCTCGCGCCCGCCGACGCCTCTGATCCGGTTGTAAATGCCGGTCTTCTGGACCTCAAAGCCGGTGGCATAGATGAGCAGGTCCATCTCGTACTGTTTTCCCTCAAATACTGGTCCCTTTGCCGTGATCTCGGTAATGCCCTTGCCGTGGGTATCGACCAGATGCACGTTGGGCCGGTTGAAGGTCGGTAGATAGTCGTTGTGAAAGCACGGGCGCTTACACATAAACATATACCACGGCTTGAGCGCCTCGGCCGTCGCCCGGTCTTGCACAATTTCGTCGATGCGCTGGTGGATACGCAGCATGTGGTCGATGTTGGCGTTCTCCTGGCGGCGAATGAGCTCCTCACGCGGAAGCGCGGCACGCTGGGCCTTCTGCTCTGCGGTCAACTGGGGGTCCATGATTTTGCGCATCATGTTCCGCCGCTCGGTCTGCCAGCCAGGTTGCAGTTTCCGCGCCCAGTTGGGATCGGTCGGATGATCGTCGCGGATGTCAATCGAGGACGGGGTACGCTGGAAGACGTATAACTCCTGGGCCGCTTCCCCTAGGCCGGGCACCGCCTGGACCGCGGTCGCCCCAGTGCCGATAATCCCGACGACCTTATCCGCCAGCCTCGACAGGTCTTCCCCGGTATAGTCGTAGTCCCAGCGCGAGGTATGAAAGGAGTGACCCCGAAAGGACTCCATGCCGACTATCCTGGTCAGTTTCGGCTTGGACAGCGTGCCATTGGCACAGATCACGAACTGGGCTCGCATATGGTCGCCCCGGTCGGTTCGGATATGCCACAGCTCTTCCGCTTCGTCCCATACGGTGGACATCACCGTGGTCTGGAAAACCGCTGACTTGTACAGATCGTATTTCTTGGCGATGGCCTGACAGTGGGCGTAAATCTCGGGTCCCTTGGCAAAGCGGTCTTTGGGCACGTAGTCCATCTCGTCGAGCAGCGGCAGATAGTCATACGACGGCACATCACACGCCACGCCCGGATAGCGGTTCCAATACCAGGTGCCGCCCACATCGGCTCCCCGTTCCACAATACGGATGCTCTCTACCCCACATTTGCGCAGCCGGGCAGAGGTCAGCAGGGCGGAAAAACCGCCGCCGATGAACAGGCATTCCACCTGATCGTTGAGAGGCTCGCGCGGGATGATCGGGCCGCCGTAGGGGTCCTCTTCGTATTTCGCCAGCACCCCGGTCAGGTCAGAGGTATACTGCGCCGTGCCTTCCGGTCGGTATTCCAGCCGGAGATTCCGCTCCTCGGCGAACTTCTGTTTGATGGCATCGTAATATGCCTGCGGCTTGGCAGATGGAGAGAGCCAGCTCAGGGGGTCAATCAGGGGCTTTTCCATGATGCCCGACGGTTTATCCATATACCTTTCCTTCCTCTAATCCAGGATCGTCCACTTCTTGGCCCAGCCCTGGTCGTAGGGCGTCCAGAATCCCAGGGTGACCCCGAGCCGCTGGAACTTCCATTTCCCATCCACCCGGACATACGTCTCGTCGTATTTGGCTGAGCCCCAGACGGCTTGCGCCCCGTCGTCCCCGACCATGGTCGTCGGCTGGAATAAATACCACTGGCCGGTCGCGGTATCGCCGTCGACCTCAATAATCGGATTCATGACCTGATGGCGGACAAACGGCAGCGTTTTCGGCACGTCCGCAAAAAGCGCCCGGATAGCGGCCCGGCCCTCATACCTGCCAAACGCCTCTCCGTCCCACACCCCATCCTCGACAAAGAAATCCATGATTCCGTCCAGGTCTTGATAGCCCTCATCACACAGGGCATGGAATTCGGCTTTCATTTTTTTAATCGCCTCAATGTCTTCCAACACCTGGAGGCGTTTTGCCAGCTCTTCCATATTCACCGCGCTCATACCTCACTCCGCAGGTTCATCGTCGGTAATCCGATACCATTCCCAGCGCAGCCCCTGCGGTTCCAAGGCCCACACCTTGTTCTGAGTCGCGTGGCAACACGTCTTCTTGTGCTGGACCTCGGGCGCAATACCCGCGGCCTCGAAGCGCGCCGCCGCAGAGGCAACCTCCGCCTCATCAAACACCTCAACCCCGAGATGATTCAGCCGTTCCTCAGCCTCTGGGTTCTCGAACAGCACCAGCTTGAGCGGCGGGGTATCAATCGCAAAATTGGCATAGCCGTCTCTCAATTTGTGTGGCTTGACGGCAAACAGCTTCGAGTAATACTCGACCGCCTCATTGAGGTCACGAACATTGAGCGCCAGTTGGAGTCGCATAGTTATGCTCCTTCCGGGGCGATAACCCCCGATAACACGCCTTGATTGCCGCATAGTATACAGGACCGTGACAAAAACCTAGTCATCTCACACGACCGAGAACATCGTGTTATGTAGAGCAGCGAGAACGACTTGATGACAGGAACCTCTAAATGAGTTCACCCTCTCAACCACCGTCTGGCAGCGAACCTCAACCTGCACGGCCAGAATCCGCACCGGACAAAAGCGACATAGATGCTGCCACCGATGTTGAAATCCAACGTCGTTTCAACGAACTCAGACGCGAGTTGCTAGACCACCGTGTGAAGCTTGCCGACCGGTGGCTTGCCGCGATGGCCGGATTCTTGACGTTTTTCACCCTTATCGCTGTCATTGTCGGATATCTCAGTTTCCAGAGATTCGAGGATATTGAGACTAAGGCAGAGGGGCATGCAGAGGAAGCCGGTCGTATTGTCGAGCAGATCAAAGGAATGCACGGCACCGCTCAGGCAATTGTGGAAAGCATGACCGCTGAGACTGTCCGCAATGAACCGGATAAAGCCAGCGAGGTTGTGGAAACGGTTCAACAGAGTCCCGTAGCGTCTCCGATAGACCGAGCGATTGCCACTGCCATCTTACTTCAGCAGCAAGGAGAAATTGAACAGGCCATCGAAAAGTGGCGTTCTATCGCTAATGTCGCGGAGGGAGTAGACACCCAAGTCCAGGCACGAGCATGGTTCTCTGTCGGCTATCTCTACAGTGAAGAAGATAATTACAGTGAAGAAGATAATTGGGAAGCAGCGATACATGCCTACGACAAGGCGCTTGAACTAAATCCCGATATGCTCGAAGCCTACAACAACCGAGGCATCGCGAAGAGGAACCTCGGCCAATACGACGAGGCCCTTGCGGACTACGACAAAGCGCTTGAGCTGAATCCCAACGATGCTGAGGTCTACAACAACCGAGGCATCGCGAAGAGAGCCCTGGGCCAATACGAAGCTGCTCTTGTGGACTTTGATAAGGCGATGCAATTGAAGCCCGACTATGCCAATGCCTACAACAACCGAGGCGTTGCGAGGGATGCCCTTGGTCAATATGAAGCGGCCCTTGCGGACTACGACAAAGCGCTTGAGCTGAATCCCAACGATGCTGAGGTCTACAACAACCGAGGCGTTGCGAGGGATGCCCTTGGTCAATATGAAGCGGCCCTTGCGGACTACGACAAGGCTATCGAACTGAAGTTCGACATGGCCGAAGCTTACAACAACCGAGGCGTCACAAAGAGAGTCCTGGGCCAATACGAAGCTGCTCTTGTGGACTTTGATAAGGCGATGCAATTGAAGCCCGACTATGCCAATGCCTACAACAACCGAGGCGTTGCAAAGAACTATCTTAGCCGACACGAAGCTGCCCTTATGGACTACAATCAGGCGCTTGAGTTGAAGCCCGACTACGCCGAAGCCTACAACAACCGAGGCAACGCGAAGAACTATCTTGGCCAATACGAAGCTGCTCTTATAGACCTCGACAAAGCGCTTCGGCTGAAGCCCGACTACGCCGAAGCCTACAACAACCGAGGCAGCGTGAAAGGTGCCCTTGGTCAACACGAAGCGGCACTTGCGGACTACAACGAAGCGCTTCGGCTGAAGCCCGACATAGCTGAGGCCTACTACGGTCGGGGCAACGTGAAGGGTGCCCTTGGTCAACACGAAGCGGCACTTGCGGACTACAACGAAGCGGTTCGGTTGAAGCCCGACTATGCCGAAGCCTATAGCAATCGAGGCATCATGAAGAGCGAACTCGGCCGATACGAAGCCGCCCTTGCGGACTACGACAAGGCGCTTGAGCTAAAGCCCGACTATGCTGGAGCCTACAACAACCGAGGCATCACGAAGAAGCTCCTCGGCCGCCTGAACGAGGCTCGCGAGGATCTTCAGAAAGCGCTCGCCTTGGCCCAAGAGTCTGGTAACGAAGACCTGATAGCAATAGTGCAAGACAGCCTTAGCCAACTCGACAACGATGAAGCTCCATGACAAAAGCGTCATCGTACTGGGAGCCTGGTCGCACTATATCCTCCCGTTTCATGCTGCCGGATTAAACGCCTCTTTGAGAACGGCTTGGAGCAGATGGACTGCGTGGCTACGAGCCCGCTCGATTTCCGCTTCCAGCGCCTGGCAGGTCGTCATCAGCGCCTCGACTCGCTCCACGATGACAGCTTGTTCGGCGAGGGGCGGAAGGGGAACCGGCAAGTTTTTAACCTTTCCGGTGCTCAAATTGTAGAGACCCGTCGAAGTCCTAGCCTGTTCCTCAACCAGATGGCGTCCAGTGGACGACAAAAACCAGTAAAGCACCCACAAGGCTCCCCCTGGCTCTCCAAGACGTACCTTTATTACATGATTCTGATGCAGGCATGGATCAACTGACCCATCCCACAGAGCAATACGTCCGACTTGATCTCGACTTCCATTTCCTTCGACAATGAGTAGATCGTTTTCCCTGAGCAAGAGCTTTTCAATTTCCGCCTCAGTGACTCCAATTTCCCGCAGGTCGGTAAGGTCCAGACGGTTCGCATAAACGTTTGCCACTCGGAGGTACGGTAGGGTGAGTTTGTGGCCGCCTCGCTTTGCAGCGTTCTTTGTTAGTCCGCCAATCACAACCCCGACATCAGCTACCCGACACCACTCCCACCCGTCAGGAAGTTCAAATGGGACTTCTTCCGGGGTAATTTCCGAGAGCGGCTTTTCCTTGCGGAGTTCCTTCTCAGCGATGAGACGGGCTTTTTCAGTCTGGATACGGCGCAGAAGTTGGCTTGCAGGTTCCACGTCCTGGTTGGCAGCCCGCCAATCAGCAGTCAGTTTGCCCTGAATCGCCTCTTGAAGAATGGCTTGCTTGAGCTTGGTGAGAAGGGTTTCTTGGTGGGTGATTTCTTCCTCAAGTTTGGCGTGTTCTGAAACGCATAAGTCCATACGGGCAAGGATTTTGTCTTGTACCGGTAGGGATGGAACCGGAAGTCTTACCGCGAATAGTGCTGCGGGTTGAATGCGTTTAGTTGCTGCTCCTCGCGCGATGGGAGCCAGAGATTTGTAGAAGTCCCCCTGCTTCAAAAAATACTCCAACCACTTGGGTCGCAACCCGTCGGCTACATCGAAGGATGGGAGGTCGGAACTGCTTTCAAAGCCGTCCAGTTCATCAGGCACAACGCCAAAAGCGCCCTTGTGAAGATTCTGCTTCCCGTAAATGAACTGTCCGGCGCTCCTTCGGAAGTAGCGTGTGGCTCCCTTGGTCTCAGCAATGAGGGGACGCTTTTCAACGCCCTCCGCGTTAAGCAGGACTCGAATGCGCCGCTCTACTGACGGAGCAGTTGATTCGATTCTACTCTCGGTCAGGAAGTCTCCTATAGATTTATACTGCCAACTCATTTGAGGAGAATTCTGATAGCGTCCAGATGTTTCCGGGATTGGTCGAAACTTTTTTTGATACTGTCTATAATTTCTGTTGCGGATAGCGCCCTTTCCTCTTCTTCTCGATGCGGATTTTTCACATCCAGATCAAACCCTTCCTTCAAATCCTCCATTTTTACCCGCCACGCGACCTCGTTTTCCTGGCGATTGTCCCACCATTCGATCATGGGCGCGAACTCGTCAAATCGGATGGGCTTGGTCTTGGAGTAACTTTTCTGGCCTTCCGGCAGGCGGTGCTCGTAATACCAGATTTCCTTAGTTCGTGTGCCTTTCTGGAAAAAGAGCAGGTTGGTCGAAACCGTGGCGGGGTGGAAGGTGGACTGCGGCAGGCGGACGATGGTGTGCAGGTTGCAGTCGGTCAGGAGCTTTTCGCGGATGCGCTCCTTATAGCCGTCGCCAGTGATGCAGCCGTCGGGCAGGACGATGGCGCACCGACCGCCGGGTTTGAGCAACTGAATCATGAGGATAACGAACAGGTCGGCGGATTCCCGGCAACGGAAGGACTGTGGAAAGTTCGTCTCCACCCCGTCGGCAATGCTGGCCCCAAAGGGCGGATTGGCCAGGATGACATCTACCTGCTGCTTGGGGCCGATGGTGTTGTATTCGGTCTTGAGGCTGTCGAGGTAATGCCAGTCCGGTACGTCGAAGTCGTGGAGAATAAGGTTGGTGAGGCCCAGCACGTAGGCAACGGGCTTTAACTCCCAGCCGCTTATTGACTGCCGAAGGATAGCCTCGTCGTCGAGGGTACGGACTTCGTCCTCGCGCTCGCGGATATAGTCGATAGCGGCAGTGAGAAAGCCGCCAGTCCCCGCAGCCGGGTCAAGGATTTTTTCTCTAAGCCTGGGTGCGGTCATCTGGGTCATGAGTTTGGTTATGGCGCGTGGCGTATAGTATTCGCCCTTATTCCCGGCGTCGCGCAGCTCGGTCAGGATGGATTCGTAGACAGTGCCGAAGATGTGACGGTCATCGGAGTTGTTAAAGTCGAAACCGTTGAGCTGGTTGATGACCTTGCGCATCTCAAAGCCGGACTTCATGTAGTTGTTCGAGCCGTCAAAGACCTCGCGCACAAGCCCGGCGCGCTGCGGCGCATTAGCGGCTTTGAGTTTCTTCAGGGCGGCGAAAAGTCCGTCCACAGGGTGATCGATGAAGAGGAGCAGGTCGTCGCCGGTGATTCCCTCGGAGTCCGTGGCCCAGTTGCGCCACTGGAATTTCTCGGGGATGACGGACTGGTAGCCGTCCCGGATGAGTTCGAGTTCCTGGTCTTTTTCGTCCAGGATTTTCAGAAAAACCATCCAGCCGAGTTGTTCGAGCCGCTGGGCGTCGCCGGAGACGCCACGGTCCTGGCGCATGATGTTGCGCACATTTTTGATGATGGACGAGATATTGGACATGTCGTCAGGCGACCCCTTCGGCTCGGCTCAGGACAGGCTCATAGAGTTGCGTGGTGAGTGTGTGGATAGCTTGGTCGTAGGCCGGCTTTCCGCCGAAGGCGCGGATGATTTCGGGCGCGGTGCCGAAGCGCTTGATGGGGTCCAGCGTGATGACGGCTGGGTTCTCCAGGTCGAGCAGGCCGGTATCGGCATACTTGTCGAGCAGGCTGTCAAGAACCTTGCGCGCGATGTCGCCGTATTCGGTGAAGTAGTTGCGCTTGCGCACGTTTTCAGCGCGCTCGCGGCGGGTGAACGGTTTTCGATCGTAGGCAACATGACAGACCAGGTCGAAAGGGTCGAAGTCTTTGCCGACCTCATCCTCCAGCGCGGCAAAGATGACGCCGTGATTCTCCAATTCTTCGATGACCGCACGCTTCTTGTCGGCCCGTTTCCACGATTTCAGGAAAGCATTAAGCGAGGTGTAGTTAGTGCGGACGTTTTTACGGGTGTAGTCACGCAGACTCTCGGTGATGATCTTGCCATCCGCGCCCAGGTATTGAACGCGCTCATTGATGATGGTGACGTCGACGCCGTTGACGGTCACTTTTCGGCGGCGCTCGTATTCGTTGGAGTTTTCGATATGAATCTCTGTCCCAGGGGCCGGGAAATCAATGGCTTCTCCGGTCAGAATGTCGCTGACTGGTGTGTCATCGGTTTCGTCGTCCACACTCGAAATATCGTCGTCCTGGCCGGCTTCTTTGATACGAACGGGATCACCGTCGAACGCCTTATCGGCGAAGAGCGCGGTGACGTTGCGGAAATCTATGATGGTAAAATAATGCTTGCCGAAATCCTCGTTGATCCGGGTTCCCCGGCCAATGATCTGCTTGAACTCGGTCATGGAACCGATGTTCGAGTCGAGGACAATAAGCTTGCAGGTCTGAGCGTCTACGCCGGTGTTCATGAGTTTTGAGGTAGTGGCGATGACGGGGTAAGGCTCGGTCGGGCTGATGAAGAAATCCAGAAGACGCTTGCCCTCCTCGTTGTCTCCGGTGATGCGCGTCACGTATTTACTGTTGGTGGAAACGAGGTCAGTGTTGGCGTTGACCAGCTCTTTGCGCATGCCCTCGGCGTGCTCAATGTCAACGCAGAAGACAATAGTCTTGGAAAAGCGGTCGCTGCCTTTGAGGAATTCCGTGATCTTACGCGCCACCAGGCGGCGGCGCTCTTCAATGACAAGATGCTTGTCAAAATCGATCCGGTTGTAGATGCGGTCTTCAACGATATTGCCGTCTTTATCCTTGAAGCCCTTTGGAGGACGCCAGCCTTCGGCATCGACATCGAGAGTGACCTTGACGACCTTGTACGGCGCGAGGAATCCGTCGTCGATACCCTGCTTGAGGGAGTAGGTGTACAACGGAGTGCCGAAATACTCGGAACTGGAGATGTCCCTGGTCTCCTTTGGCGTGGCGGTGAGGCCGATATGGGTGGCACTCTTGAAATACTCAAGAATCTCCCGCCATTTGCTGTCCTCACGGGCGCTGCCCCGATGGCACTCGTCCACAACCACGAGATCGAAGAACTCAGGACTGAACTGTTTGTAGGTGTCTTCGTGACCGCTGTCCGAGAGTCCCTGGTAGAGCGCGAGATAGATATTATAGGCGGTATCGACCTGCTTGTGCCTGACGACGGTCAGCGCCTCCTTGAAGTGCCGGAAGTCACCGCGCGCGGTCTGGTCGATGAGTGCGGTTCGGTCGGCGAGAAAAAGAATGCGTTTCTTCAGGCCGCTTCTCCACAGCCGGTAGATGATCTGAAATGCGACATAGGTTTTTCCCGTACCGGTTGCCATGACCAGGAGGTGCCGGTTGTCACCCTCTCCTTTGGCAATGGCTTCGACAGTGCGATTGATCGCGATTTGCTGGTAGTAACGGGGTGAGCGCCCCGAGCTATCGGCAAAGTAATCCTGAGATATGACCGGCTCGGCAGTGTCCTGGACGCCTTTGAAGGCTGTGTATTTTTCCCACAGAGCCGCCGGTGACGGGAACGCATTGAGTGCGAGTTCGGTCTCAATATCCCCGGACGTGACAGTACGGTCATGAAAGAGGAAGGCGTCACCGTTGCTGCTGAAGACGAACGGAATGTCAAGGATTTCGGCATAATCCAGCGCTTGCTGGATGCCCGCGCCGACTGAGTGTTTATTGTCCTTCGCCTCAATGACGGCGATGGGAATGTTCGGTTTGTAATAGAGAATGTAGTCGGCACGCTTCCGGGCTCCACGGGTGTGGAGTTTCCCTCGGACATAAATCCGACCGTCGGTGAAGCTGACTTCTTCACGGACCTGGTTATGAATATCCCACCCGGCCGCGATAAGCTGGGGCGTGATAAACTTGGTGCAAATATCGCGCTCGCTGAGGGCTTTCTTGTTCATGCGGTTATTGCCAAAAGAGTTCGATCAAGCGGGGATAGTATACAGCCCTGTGACAAAAACCTAGTCATCACCGGAAGTATCAGAGACAATCTCATGGGTAGTGGCCTAATTTCACGCCACACTGCCTAATTATAGGCCAGTGCCGTGGCTCTACTATGCTTGACTCAAATCCAAAAATTGATATTATATCAATTATGGCCAAAAATGTTATGTTGTGGAGGGGAGAAGGGGGTAAGCAAGATGGCCAATGTAGCTAATCTTAATGAATTAGATTCAGCGGCGGTAATAGACCGCATTCAGGCGCTTTGGAAGGAAGGGAAATTTTTACCTAGAACTCATGCACAACAGCGGATGCGCGAACGAAACATCTCTGTTGATGAAATCGGTCAAGTTCTTTGCTCGGGACAGGTTGTCGACTGGCATCATCCGGGTCCAATGAGCGGGTGGCGCTATAACGTCCAGGGCAAAACGAATGATGGGCTGAGACTGAGTTGTATCGTTGAGCTGAGACGACATCTCGTCCTAGTCACTGTCATGGAAAAGGAGAGATGGAGATAAGAAAAAAGAGTGAATAAAGAAGAAAGGAGTACTACAATGGGCGAGGAGATAAAGGAGCTTTTGCAGTGTGATCTCTGCACGAAGGACATGGAGAGTCACATAGCGACCCGTGAAAATGCCTATCATTATGATCTGAGTGGGCTCGATCATATCCGCCTTATTGGCATTACCGTACATACCTGTACGCACTGCGGCGTTGAAGTTCCCGAGATTCCGTGCGTTGAGCAGCTCAATCAGTTCATCGCGGGAGTAATCACGAAGAAGCCCAATTTGCTGACCGGGTCGGAGATTCGTTTTTTGCGAAATCGTGCTGGATTTTCGTCGAAGCAGTTTGCCGAAATGTTGGGCATCTCTCCAGAGCACCTGTCCCGGATCGAAAACACGAAGGAGAGCAGCACAATGGGAACGCCAACAGACAGGCTGGTGCGTCTCATCGCAATGGATAGTGATAGCGGCGATAAGGTGCGCACTTTTCTGTCTCGTTTGAAGAGAGATACCACGGTCAGGCGTCCAAAGAATGTTGAATTTATCCGCAATGTTCACAAGGGCAAGGATGCCTGGACTCGGATACAGGGGTTGGTTGCCGCATAGTGGCCTTGCCCTCGGATCAGAATAGAAAAGCCCCTTTTTAGGGGCTTTTTCTTTGTGCCGTGCCTAAAAATTACTGCGTGTTATGGTCAAGTAGTGGCTGCATTTGCCCTAGAGTGGCGGTATTTGCGCTGCTAGAGCGGTTTACGATACGTTGTAGCCATATCGCTCCGTCTTCGTCATGCCGGACTTGATCCGGCATCCAGAGGTCGGGGGTTGGGGCTGGATTCCTGCTTGCGCAGGAATGACGGGCGGCTACACAGAATCGTAATTTGCTCTAGGTGGCTGAATTGGGCTCTTTACTCCGAAATCCACGAATCAAATGCAGCCACTCCCATCTCATGCGGGAAATTGACGGTACAGGCTGGGGCGTGGTAGCGTAGGTGCATAAGCGCATATACATATATGGAAAGTTGACTATGACCCGTTGGAATCTCTCTATCTCCGAACAGACAGACCGGGCGGTTCGTACCTTCCTTGCCCGCACAGGAGGCAAGAAGGGCGACTTGTCCCGGTTCGTGGATGAAGCCGTGCGCCGCCGCGTGTTGGACCTTACCGTTCGCCAGATCAAGGACCGCAACGCCCAACAGGACCAACAGGCCATCCTCGACCTGATCGACGAGGAAGTGGACGCCGCACGTGCGGGTCGTACTTGATACCAATATCCTGATTGGTGCCTTGATTACCAAAGGTACTCCGCCCGACAGACTGTACCAGGCATGGCTGCGCGGTGAGATCGAGCTTGTTACATCCACTGCACAACTGGCTGAACTCGCCAACGTTCTCGCCCGGTCCCGTCTCCACAAGTTTCTTGACGCTGATGAAGCGACAGCCATTGTCGAGAACCTTGGGACTCGCGCCCTTGTCCTTGACGAGCCTCCCAGCGTGCACTTATCCCCCGACCCAAAGGATAACCCGATTTTGGCTGCGGCAATCGCCGGGAAAGCCGACTTGATCGTCTCCGGTGATAAGAAACACATACTCGCACTCAGAGAGGTTCAGGGCATCCCTACGGTGACTGCCCGTGAAGCCTTAGAACGTCTCGGCAGAGAGTGAGAACCGGGCGCCCACCTTGGCTCATATGCCGGAGCCCGGTCGCATACACCCACCTCCGATGAAGCCGCCGGGGCCGTGTGCTATATCGAACCCCATTCATCGCTAGGTGAGGAGGGCTTGATGCATCTCTTACTTCGTCTCTGTGGCCTTGTTGTTCTGGCCCCGGCTCTGGTTCATGCCGCAGTGCTTGAGATTCCCGGCAATGGAGCCAAACTGTCGGGCATCGGGGTTATCTCGGGCTGGAAATGTGAAGCCAGCGGGCTGCTTACGGTTAGTTTTAACGATGGCAACCCAATTCCCCTGCCGTACGGCAATGAGCGGTCCGATACCGCCGGGGTGTGTGGCGACACAAACAACGGCTTTAGTACGGTCCAGAACTGGGCGCATCTGGGGGACGGGACCCACACCGCCGTAGCCTACGACAATGGGGTGGAGTTTGCGCGGAGCACGTTCGAGGTGGCGACCACCGGGGAGGAGTTTGTGAGAGGGGCGAGCGCCCAGGTCCGGGTGCTGGATTTTCCGTCGCCTGGAGAGAGTGTGCGGTTTGAGTGGAATGAGAGTACGCAACACTTGGAGATGGTGCTCGGGCCGGAGGGCGAGGAACTGATTAACAGCCTGGCGATGGAATTTGTGCGGATTGAGGCGGGCACGTTCCAAATGGGCTCACCGGCGGAAGCGGAGGACCATGAAGAGGACGAAACCCTCCACCGGGTGACCATCAGCCGGCCGTTTTATTTGGGAAAGTACGAAGTCACCCAAGCGCAGTGGCGAGTGGTGATGGGAGACAACCCGTCGTTTTTTCGCCACTGCGGCGATACCTGCCCGGTGGAGGGCATCTCCTGGGAGGAGGTTGAGACCTTTATCGCGGAGTTAAACGCACGGACGGGAGAAACGACCTACCGGCTGCCGACCGAAGCGGAATGGGAGTACGCGGCCCGGGCCGGGACGCAGACGCGGTACCACTTTGGCGACGCGGAGTCCGAACTCTGCCAGTATGCGAACCACGCCGATAGCAGCACGGACCTGGCGTGGCGGAACACGACCTGTTCGGACGGTGTCGCCAGCGGACCCGCTCCGGTCGGGAGTTATCAGCCCAACCAGTGGGGGCTGTATGATATGCACGGCAACGTCTGGGAGTGGGTGGCGGACTGGTATGGAGAGTATCCCGCCGGTTCGGTCACGGACCCCCAAGGCCCGTCCACGGGCCTTGGCCGGATTCGGCGTGGCTGTGGGTGGCGCAGTACTGCCGACTCGTGTCGTGCGGTGAATCGCCATCCTTATACGCCCGGAGACCGCAACATCAGCCTCGGCTTCCGCCTGGCAAGAACGATTCCCTAGAGCAAATTCCGATGCTGTGTAGCGCTCGACATATTCCCGAAACGGCAGTCGCTTGGAGTCCTGGTAGGCTTCGGCAATGGCATCGTATTCTGTGGGCTGACTCACGCGGCTCTCCTCTATATGGGCATCCGGGGCCGCTGGCCGTGGCCCAATAGACGCACCGACAAATGTTCTTTAAGTTATGCGCTCATTATGCAGAGCAATCCATTGAGGAATCAACGCCATACCAGGAAGTAGGGCCGAGGAGACACGCATGAGCATCGACCTGTTGGAGGGCGGCCCAAAAGAAAAATTAGGCTTTGACCCGAACGAACTGCGGGCCAAATATCGCTACGAGCGCGATAAGCGGTTGCGCGAGGAAGGCAACGCCCAATACCAGGAAGTCGCTGACGAATTCGCCAGCTACACCGACGACCCCTATACCGAGTGGGTCGCGCGCGACCCGCTGAATGACGAGGTCCAGGTCGTCATTATCGGCGGCGGTTTTGGCGGGCTGCTGATGGGCGGCCGGCTGCGCGAGGCCGGCTTTAACGATATCCGAGTCATTGAGAAGGCCGGTGACTTTGGCGGTACCTGGTATTGGAACCGCTATCCCGGTGCCATGTGCGACGTTGAGTCGTACTGCTATCTACCGCTGCTCGAAGAGCTCAACTATATCCCCAAGCATAAATACTCGTACGCGCCCGAAATCTTTGAACACAGCAAGGCCATCGCCCGCCACTACGACCTGTACAAAAACGCCTGCCTCCAAACTGGCGTTTCTGAGATGCGCTGGGACGACACGAGCGGGCGCTGGATTATTCACACCGACCGGGGTGACGCCATCCGGGCGCAATTCGTGGCCATGGCCAACGGGCCGCTCAACCGGCCCAAGCTGCCCGGTATCCCTGGTATCACCAGCTTCAAGGGCCATACCTTTCACACCAGCCGCTGGGACTATGACTATACCGGCGGCGACTCGGACGGGAATCTCACTGGCCTGAGCGATAAACGCGTGGCCATCATCGGCACGGGCGCGACCGCGGTGCAGTGTATTCCCCACCTCGGTGAGTGGGCCCAGCACCTGTACGTGTTCCAGCGCACCCCCTCGTCCATCGACGTGCGCAACAACCGGGAAACCGAATCGGACTTTGCCCGGCAACTCGAACCGGGCTGGCAGCAGCGGCGCATGGATAACTTCAACATCTTGGTCAGCGGTGGCGACCAGGACGAAGACCTCGTGTCTGATGGCTGGACCGAGATTTTCCGCAACCTGACCGGCATTGCCGCCAAGACGGCTTCCCGCGAGCTGGGCCGGCGCCTCACCTCACGCGAGAAGGGCCAGCTCATGGAGTTGCTCGACTTCCAGAAGATGAATCAGGTACGCGAACGAGCCGAGGCCATCGTCAATGACCCGGACACGGCCGAGGCCCTCAAGCCCTGGTACCGGCAGTTCTGCAAACGGCCCTGCTTCCACGACGAATATCTGCCGACCTTCAACCGGCCGAACGTGACCCTGGTCGACACCGACGGCCGGGGTGTCGAGCGCATCACCGAGCATGGCATCGTGGCCAACGGAACCGAGTACCCGGTCGATTGCATCGTCTTCGCCACCGGCTTCGAGGTCGGCACCAGCTATACCCGCCGGGCCGGCTACGACATCACCGGTCGCCACGGTCTCTCCCTGAGCGACAAGTGGTCCAAGGGCTGGCGGACGCTGTTCGGACTCCAGGCCAACGGCTTCCCGAACTGTTTTTTCCTCGGCTTCACCCAGACCGCCCTGTCGGTCAACGTCCCGCACGCCCTGAACGAGCAGGCCAAGCACGTCACCTATATCCTCGACCAGGCCCGCCAGCGGGGCGCAACCCGGATTGAGGCCACGCTCGAAGCCGAAGACATGTGGCTGGCCGAGATGAAGGACAAGTCGCGCATCGCCGAACGGTTTTATGCCGAGTGCACACCGGGCTATTACAACAACGAGGGCAAGCTCGATACCGACAACGGGTTTTTCGCCGGCACCTATGGGGCCGGACCCATCAAGTTTTTCCGTATCCTTGACGACTGGCGGTCCACCGGCCGTCTGGAGGGCGTGGAACTCACGTAGCCGGCCGTGTACACCCACCGCGCCAGCCGTGACACTCTGAACGCGTTCGGGTTCGGCGCTATCGCCAGCGGCGTGAAGAACCACGTCTTCGGCGGCTGGGTGCTGGTCTATTACAATCAGGTATTAGGGCTGGACCCGGCCCTGGCCGGGCTGGCCCTGGCCCTGGCCCTGGTGGTTGATGCGATCACCGACCCGCTGGTTGGCGTCTGGTCGGACCGGGTGCGGACGCGCTGGGGCCGGCGCCATCCCTTCATGTACGCTGGCATTCTGCCGTTTGCCGTCTCGTTCTATTTGCTGCTCCAGCCGCCGGCCGATCTGAGCCAGAATAGTCTGTTCGCGCGGTTGCTGTGCTTGGCCGTGGCTGTACGGGTGTCGATGACCCTGTACGAAATCCCGCGGGCCGCCCTCGGTCCGGAACTCACCAAGGACTACGACCAGCGGACACAACTGGTCGGCTGGAGTACCTCCTACGGCTGGTTTGGGGGCGCCGGGTTTGCCTGGCTGACCCTGGCCTTTCTGTTGCCGGAGACGGCCGAGTATCAGGGCTCGCGGGCCTATCTGAACCCGGATGGCTACCGCAACATGGCCTGGATCGGGGGCCTGCTCATTTTTGCGACCGGTATAATCTCAACGCTCGGCCTGCACCGCCACATCCCCGCCCTGCACGTTCCCGAGGATGGGTCTGCCGTGGGATTCAGCCTGCGTAAGCTGGGCCAGGAAATCGTCGAGACACTATCAAACCGCTCGTGGTTGATGCTGTTTGCCGCGGGGCTGGTTTTTGCGCTGTACGTCGGCCTGCACAGCAATACGGACCGCTATTATGACCTGTATTTCTGGCAGTGGACGCCGGAACACGTTCAGATCTTTCCGGTTGTGCATATGCTTGTCGCCATCAGTTGCGGGCTGCTGGTCTATCCGCTGACGCGCGGGCGGGACAAGAAGCGGACCGCGATTGGTCTGTTCTTGCTGTCAGCCACGCTGGGTCCGTTGCCGGTCGTGCTGCGCCTGCTCGACCCGCTGGTGTCCGTCGCGTTGTTTCCGGCCAACGGAACCGACGTATTGTGGTGGTTGCTCCTGCTGCACAGCGCGTTCGTCGTGTCACTGGTGGTGACGGGTTTTATCCTGGTCGGCTCCATGGGTGCGGATATTGTTGAGGAAAGCCAGCGCCAGACCGGCCGCCGCAGTGAGGGCCTGTTGACCACCGGCCCGGCCCTGGCCCAGAAGATGATCAGCGCTGGCGGGGTGCTCATCGTGGGCCTGCTACTGTCGGCCTTCGGCTTCTCGGTCCCCAATCCGAGCGTAGAGGCCATGCAGGAGCCGATACGCAACTTGGCCATTTTTCATGTCGCCCTTAGCCTGACCCTCCCCTGGGTTTCCATCTATCTGGTCAGCAAATACACCATCACCCGCCAGGGACACGGACAGGACATCCGCAGCCTCGGCTACGCTGAAGAGGCGTGACCAGCGCGAGCGGCTCGGAAGAATTGCTCATCCGTGCGGCGCCGCGTATAGTCGCGGTATGGACGCGCAGACAATCAAGCGGTGGGAAAACGGCGTTGCCTTTGAGCGCGGCAGAACCGCAGCCCCGGCCGGGTTTCCGGCCCTGCCCGATATTCCCGGCGGGCGTTATTGGGAGCCGGAGTTCTTTGCGCTGGAACACGAGGCGCTGTTCAAGCGGGGCTGGGTCTATGTCGGACATACCGACCAGCTCCCCGAGCCCGGCAGCTTCATCGTCTGGCGTCGGACCGGCCCTCCTATCCTGGTGATCCGCGGCGCCGACGGCCAGATTCGGGCCTTCTATAATACCTGCCGCCACCGGGGTGCTCCGGTGGTGCAACAGGAGGAGGGCAAGACCGGCCGTTACCTCAGTTGCGGTTATCACGGCTGGACGTATGACACGACCGGAGCCCTCACCGCGGTGACCGATCCGCGCGACTGGGCCAATCTGGACCTGTCCTGTCGCAGCCTGGTGTCCGTGCGGTGCGATTTGCTGGGCAACTGGATTTACGTATGTGAAGACCCCGCTGCCCCATCCCTGGACCACTTTCTTGAGCCCATCGCGCGCTATTTTCGTCACCTGCCCCTGCACGATTTACGGCTCGTCCACCGGCGCAGCGTCGAGGTGCGGGGCAATTACAAGGTCGTGCTGGAAAACTTTCTGGAGGCGTATCATTTCCGGTTATTACACCGTCACACTACCGACCGCATCTTCGATAACCTGGGGACCAGTGTGCATCTGTGGGAGCACGGGCACTCGATGATGCTCTCGCCCAACCGGCGTCCGGACTGGGTTGACCCCGGAACCATCGGCATGCCCGAGATGCCCACGGCCACGATCATCGAGCGGGACCACAATCCCAGTTACCACGTGTATCCGAATATGATTGTGCCGATCGCGCCGACCGGCATTCCGGCCGTGGCCTTCTGGCCGCAGGGCGTAGACCGCACTATCCTGGATGTCATCTGGTTTGCGCCGGACTGGGGCGGCGGCGAGCGCCATCCGCTGTGGGAGACGCGTATTGCGAATTTCGACCGGATTGTTGACGAGGACATCGCCTTTGTGGAGCCGATCCAGGAGTCGATCACCTCGCCTGGGTTTCGCGGGGTGCCTCTCAACTATCAGGAGCGTCGCATCTATCACTGGCACGCAGAGCTGGACCGCCGCATCGGCATGGAACGCGTGCCCGAACACCTGCGCGTCCCGCCCGTCCTGGATGATTGGGTTGAGCGGGACTGAGCCTGACCTGGGAGCAATGCCCATCCCCTCCCTTTCGGGGTCCGAGCCCACCCCACCCAATGCGCCCAGCGCGCCGCGAATGACGTTCAGGGGCTTGTTGTCGAACATGAGGACTTCCCAGCCGTTGTCGTCGTGTTCGAGGCGCACGGCCCGGTCTCGATATTGAGGGTCGATATATTTCTGCCAGGTATCGAGCGGCTCCAGCACGTGCCCGTCGGCATCGACAACCGGACCCAGACCTTCCGTCGCCATACAACACCTCCTCATTGGGTGATGTTCTCCTTTACTGCCCCACGCCTCAGGCTGTCAAGAAATCGGCCCACTCTCCAGAGGGGAGTCTGGAGGTCGGATGAATGGAGCGTAATCCGACAAGGGTAAGCGCGGGCTGTCGGGTGACGCCTGCGGCTAACCCGACCTACGGGACTCAGTTCTCGGAGATGTAGCGTGCTTGCGCAGCACCCGGTTGATCTCGGTCTGGTAGCCCCGGCCGCCGGGGGCGTTTGCTTTGAACCACGCCACCACGTCAGCGTCGAGCCGCAGGGTGATCTGCTGCTTCACCGGTCGATACAGGAGATTGCGCCGCGCCCCGGACCAATCCCGAATCTCGGGGATGTCGCTCGTATCAATCTGCTCGTCGGGAAGAGCCGCCAGTGCTTGAAGCTCCGCCTTTTGCGCCTTGGTGAGTTTCCTAGAAGTTCCCCTCTTCATAGGCTCTCCTTTCGTGCGCCGTTGCTTTCCGGGCGCTGATGATGCGTCCCACTTCAACACCGGTTCCGGGTTCTGGTGTGGGCCAGGTATGTGACACAATCACGACCACACCACCGATCATGCCAATCGTGTGCCAGCGCTCCTCGTCCGCATGCGGGTCGGGTCGATGTGCCATGAACGGATCGTCGAACACAAACTGCGCCGTCTCAAAGCTCAGGCCATGCTTTTGCGTATTGATGCGGTTCTTGTTTTTGTCCCATGTCCAGTGCAACGAGCCAACCCTATGTAACTACATTTCAATAGCTACACTCTGATATTTCGTCAACGGTATGCGCTGAATGCAGTCTCAGCGACCAAGCTTGTGTGCTTTAAGTCATTGGTAAAGTCTGGGAAGAACGGGTATAACTGCCGCTTTACAGAGATCACCGGATGAGAATGAGTCATTCCAGCGCACTTACGGTCCGATAACGACCGTGCGTCCGTGACCAGAGAAAACTCTCTCTATGGCAGAACAACGCATCTTTACTGCCCGAGACGACTGCTTTCACTTCGACGAACTGGCCGGGGACTGGTGGTCAACGGAGACGGCCTGGTTTTCGTTCTCCTACCCGGAACGCCGCCTGGGCGGCTGGTTGTACACCCTGGCACGGCCGAATATCGGCACGGTCGCGGGTGGAGCCTGGGTGTGGGACGATTCGGCCCATCTGCCGTGGGAAGTGCTCTATTCCGCAAACTATACCGCCCTTGAGCTGCCGCGCGGTCAAAATCTGGATGACGTGACGCTCCCGACCGGCGTTTCGATTCGGGTAATCGAACCCTGCATGTCCTATGCGCTGGAGTATAACGATGAGCCGCGTTTGCGTGCCGCGCTGCGTTTTGAGGGCGTCATGCCGCCCGCGCCGCTGACCAGCACGGGTTCGACCTTTGGGCGCTCGCACCATTTCGACCAGATCGGGCGCGTGAGTGGCGAGATCGTTCTGCACGGCGAGACCATTCCGATCGACTGTCTGTCCGTGCGCGATCGTACCTGGGGACGGCGGCGGGAGGACCGTCCGCGCCAGGCGGCTTATGTCACCGGTGTGGCCACGTCCCGGCACGGCTTTCTCGCCGTCACCAACGTGGAGGAAGACCGGAATCCGGTCGCGTATGGCTTTCTCCACCGCGATGGCCGGACGCTGCCCCTGACGCAGGGCGAGCGCCGGGTTGAGCGAGACAGGGACAACGGCTGGATCACCCGCGTCGAGATTCAGGCCCACGATACCGAAGGCCGGACACTCCACGCGCTGGGCGAGCCGTTGAGCCGAATCGTGATTAATCGTCACACGTTTATCGATATCAACAGCCTGATGCGCTGGGAGATCAATGGTGAGGGTGGTCACGGTGAGGATCAAGACATGTGGCCGGTCCATCGCTGGTCCCGGATGCGGCGTAACGCTTGATTAGCAAACGGAGGCGGTCAGCAAACGGAGGGAACGCCTGATGGCGGACTATATCGAATTCACCCCGGACGAACTCCTGGAACGCCTCGCCCGGACGCTCAAAAAAGAGATCGGCCCGGCGGTTGGGGACGCCTATCCCAAGACGCAAGCCTTCATGGCAGCGGTGGTGTTGCAGAAACTCGCCAGCCAGTTGCGGCTGGCCGACGAGCACGCCGCTGCGAGTCAACGCGATTTACAAGCACTCGCCAAAGAACTCGATCCCTTGACGGTCTCCCAAGATACGCCCCCTGCGCTACGGGCCGCCGTGCATACGGTCCGCCAGGACCTCGATACGGCGAGTGTGTCCGGCCTGATTGAAACCCTCTACGCAACCCGGTCCGAGCTGGGTGAGGAGCGTTTTGCCGGCCTGATAGGTCGTGTACGCACCCGGCTCCGCGCCCGCATTGACCGTGAGATGGTGTACGCCGCATGAGCGCGCCAGATCCCAATCGAGACGTGGCGGAACGCATCCGTCAGTATCTTCAGACCAAGCTGCCGAACGCCACGGACTTGCGCCTCGAAGCAATGGAACGGATTGCTGTGGGCTGGTCGCACGAAACCTGGCTGTTTGACGCGCATTGGACGGAGAATGGGGAATCGAAAACCCAGGGTTTATGCCTGCGGCGGGACCCCGGCAATGCGCTGCTGCGACACTTCTCTGATCTTGGCGTGCAGTTTCAGGTCCTTCAGAGTTTAGCGTCCACGCCGCTACCCACCCCCAAACCCTACTGGTACGAAAGCGACACGAGTATTCTCGACCAACCGTTCCTGGTGATGGAAAAAGTCGCCGGGACCTGTCCGAGCCCCTGGGGTTCGGCCGGCAGGAAATTCTATGCCGAGGCGGCCGCGCGTGGCACTCTGCCAAAGAGTTTTACCCAGACCCTGGCAACCCTGCACGGCCTTGACTGGGAGGCCGCCGGGCTCTCAGTCCTGGGTGTGCCCGAGTCAGGCAACGACTTTGCGCTGCGCGAGGTCCAAAAATGGTGCGAGCTGGTCGACCTCTCACAGTTAGAGCCACACCCGATCCTCGTCGATCTCATCGGCTGGCTCAAGGCCAACGCCCCGGAAACCCAGCGCCTCAGCTTAGTCCACGGAGCCTATCGGACCGGCAATCTGCTCATCGACAACGACGAGGTCTCGGCGGTTCTCGACTGGGAACTGCAAGTCATCGGCGACCCGATGTACGACGTGGCCTATGTCCTGACCGACCTCAACCGTGAGGGCAGTGAGCTCTTATCCCACCTGGTTGAGCGGGACGCTTTTTTTCGGGACTACGAGCAAGCCACGGGCATCGAGATCGACGAAGCGGCCTGTCAGTACTACGGCATGCTGTACCAACTGCGCTCGGCCGCCTTTTGGATGAGTGCGGCGGGTCTGTATGCCTCGGGCCAGAGCGATGATATTCGCCTCGCCCGCACGGCCTGGTCCGTCCCCTTTGTTCTGGAGGGTGCGGCGCGGGCGTTGGGCTATTAGATCTCAGGGGCGGGTCTGTCCAGCCTAAAACAGCTTCAGATTTTCATCAGCAGTTCGATGAACTGCCGATTGCCAGTACAATACCTTGACAATAATCGAGCGACACAGAAAGATGCCCCCGGCAACAGACTTGGGCAACCCATTTCCAGATGGGATAGAATACGACCAATAGAGGAGGCCTTAGTATGAAGCTTGCGCTGTATCTGCCGAATCTCCGCGACAAGATCACGGTCAGCGAAATCGTAGACCTGGCACGGGAAGCGGAGGACCTTGCCTTCGACTCGGTGTGGTCACTGGACCGTATCGTGGTGCCCGAAGCCTCAGACCGCCAGGAACTCGAAAAGTCGTTTGGCTTCATGTCGGAATTTCCGAAGGCGCTGCCCGTGAGTGCCCGGGCGGAGTTCCTGCACGGCATGCCGCTCATTCCGTATCTGGCGGCCATTACCAAGCGCGTGCGGTTGGGGGTCAGTATCATTGTTACCCCCTATCGCGCTCCCGGCGTGTTGGCCGCCGAACTCGCGACCTGGGACCACCTCTCGGGCGGGCGGCTGAACGTCGGTGTCGGCTCGGGCTGGATGCCAGAGGAATTTGCCGCGTCAAGTGCCGCTCATATCTATAAGAAACGCAACACGCATGTGAGAGAAACGATCGAAGTCATGCAGGGGGTCTGGACCAACGAGTTGTTCGAGTACCACGGAGAATTCGTCGACTTTCCAAAATGCGGCTTTGGCGTGAAGCCGGTCCAAAAGCCCCGGCCGCCGATGTTTTTTGGCGGCTTAGGCCGGCCCGATCTCGCGGCCGCGCGCGTTGCCAAGTATGGCCTTGAGGGGTGGATCGGGATCATGGACACACCGGACGCGATCGCTGCCTGGCGGACCGCCATCAAGGACGAACTGGAGAAGCTCGGCAGCGGGCATACCATCGACGACATCGAAATTTCGAGCATGCTGCCGTTTGAGATCACCCGCGATAAAACGGATCAGACGCCACGGGGCAAGCTGACGCCAACGTTGGTCGGTACGGCCGAACAGATCACGGACAATCTCAAGCGGTATCGGGATGCCGGGCTGACAATGCCCCTCCTGTGGCCGCCGTTCAGTGGGACGCCGACCGCCAAGACCATCGGGGATATGCGGCAGCTCGTGCACGACATTCTTCCGAAGGTCTAGCGCGTTTCGCGATACGTTGCAGCCGTGCCAGTACGCTTTCGTCATGCCGGACGTGATCCGGCATCCAGAGGCTGGGGGCCTGGATGCCTGCTTTCTCAGGAATGACGGGCGGCTACACAGCATCGTTATTTGCTCTAGGATCGGTACGGCGGTCGATATTGTTGAGTTGTGAGTCCTAGAGCACCAGGCTCGGGCCGCCGTTCTTGCTCCAGTGTTCGTTGTCGTAATACTCGCGCCACTCGTAAATCTTGCCGTCCTCGGTCAGCTCAAACATTCCGCACACCGGAAGCTGGAGCTGCCAGGTGCCACTGCCGTCCCAGTCCCACTGATCGACGCGCTCGGTAATGACCCGGTCGCCATGACCGAAGACGTTGAGCAGCTTGAACTCGGCGCGGTGGGCCGGAGCGAAGATCGAGGCGATCATCTTGCGCACATTGGCCTTGCCGCGAATCGCCTCCAGCGGCTGGTTGAGGTAGCACATCTCGTCGGTGCACTGGGCCATGCAGGCGTCGACATCGAGATCGTCCCAGCCCTTGAGAAAGGCGCGGACCACCGCTTCGTTGCGGGCGATTTTCCAATTCGTATCCGTGCTCATCAGCGTTTCCTTCAGGACTGTCCGCGATCGCATCCCAGACGCTCCGGTAGCTGTGAATCTTCATGGACTCTCTCCTTTGCGTAACTGCGCTCGAAGCGCCTTCAGCCGGGCCTTCGCCTTCTCGATATCCCGCACCGGCGTCTTCGGCGATTGTTTCTTAAACACATGCAGCACGGAGACGGCATCGCCGATATTTGTCACGTATATGCCACGGTAGTTGTTGTCCTTGTCGCGAATCCGAATCTCGCGGACCCCGCTGCCCCCCTGTGTCATCGGCTTCCAGTCCAGGGGGTCGAGTCCTCGCTGGACCCGCCCGTTCAGGCCATGGCCGTCACCCGTTCGTTGATGGCCTGCACTGCCGCATGAGCGGCGAGGGCCGCCCCCTCCTGCCAGCCGGCAAGGCGCTCAACTGATCACCTGCGAAATAGATCGTCCCATCGGGCTCGCGCAGACGCGCGGGCGGCTGATAGCTGGCGGGCCAGCCGCCCCGCTGGAAGCGCACCTTGGCCCAGGCACGGCTGACCCCCGCTTCTATCTCTGCCTCATAGCCGGGATGGAGGAGTTCGCCTTCGGTGATGGCGGCCTGTAAACGCTCGGCCGGGCTCATGGCCGTGTAGCGCAGGCCGGGCTCATCGTCCCAGATATAGGCGCCCAGGATGATCCCCTTGGCGCGCTGATAGCCGTAGGACGGATACCATATCTGCGTAATATCCTGATCGGTCCAGGAAATACCGCCATAGAGACCGTGATCTTCCTCCCAGAAACGCCGACGGGCCTGGAAACCGATTTTGACCGCATTGCTGAACTCTATTGACGCAATCGCGGCCTGTGTCTCAGGTGAAAAGCCGTTGGGAATATCCTTCAGAACGGGCGCAGGGATGGTGCAGACCGCAAAGTCCGCATCCAGGATTCTCAGGCCGCGCCGTCGTCGACGCCGATATACGATACGAACCCCATCGGAGGTCTTCCGAATCTCCTCGACGATGCTCCGATACCGGATCAGATGCTCCAGACGCTCCCCAAAGGCATCAACAATGGCGTCCATCCCGCCGACGGGCTGCAATAAGGTGGGGTTTTGATCGAGAAATTGGCTGAAGTGGAGCTTGTATTCCCAGAAGTCCGAGCTGAGCAGTTGGCTGAAATCGAGCGGGTCATTCACCTCCCCAGGCGCAAGACCGGCATGGATGTGTTCCCCCTGATACCCGCCACGATCTGAGCCGATATAGAGATCGTCTGCGGCGTCCAAGTCGCCATAGCTTCTGAGCAGGTCAAGGAGGCGCTCCTTATCCTCACCCGTCAGCACATCGTCCAGGGCGTTGCGGTTCACCGCCTTGGCCAGGAGTTCGGCGAGATACCCGCGCGTATCCGTCATGACTTGCCGCGCCACTACAGGCTTGCCGTCGAAGTGTTCCAGATTGTGAAAAAAGGCCGCCCGGTTGTCGTTGGTAAAGACTTCGAGATCAACGCCGAATGCTTTACAGTAGCCGAGTATGGTTGTGTGGTGATAGGGAATACGGGCCGGTCCGAGATTGGCGTAGAGATGTTCCTCGGGGTCAAATCCGACCCACTGCCGGCTGTCTTCCTCTCTGATGATATCGCCGCCACGGGCCGTCAAGTTGCGCCCGCCGGCCCGATTGGTGGCCTCCAAAATCGTGCAGTCATAGCCTGCTTTTGACAACTCATAAGCGGCCACAAGGCCGGAGATACCGGCCCCCAGGATAATAACACTCTTCCCGTCTCCCGAGCCGGGCGACAAATCGAGCGTGGCCGCCTGGGCTGTACTCGCTCCTACCAGGCCCAGCGCATCCATACTTCGATACACCGCGGCCACCCCGGCCGCGGCTCCGATGGATTGCAGGAATTGGCGTTTCGTCATCTTCGTCGTCATGCTGTCTCCCTCATCTTGGCTCTCCCGCACAGGGTCAATCCCATAGACCATCTCCTTAGCGCACAGGCAATCATATCAATCGCTTCCCTCACTTCCACCGGCCCGATAAACAAAAAACGTTGGCCTGTCCATCGCTAAGCAGGCGAGTGGTCAAGCGACCTCAATATGATATGAGGGAATGCGCGTAAGGAGGAAATAATGCCGACATTCAGAACCGACGACGGAGCCGAATTGCACTATAAGGTCGAGGGCCAGGATAGGGGCAACCCCGAGCTGATTTTCATTCACGGCTGGTGCTCGAATCTGAACCACTGGGAGGAGCAGGCTGCTTACTTTCAGGACTCCCACCGCATTCTCCGCATGGACCGGCGCGGCATGGGCAAATCGACTACCCCAGGGTCCGGCCATACGCCCCAGCGGCACGCCGCGGACATCGCGGCCCTGGCCCGCCACGCAGGCTTCAGCAATACCGTGGCGATTGCGCACGCCGGCGGCGGCCCGGCGGGTGTTGCCTTCAGCCATGACTACCCGGACCTGGTGCGCGCCTTCATCCTGGTTGACTCGGCGGTGATGCCCGAAGCCGATCTCGATAACCCCACAACCGGGACCGAGCGGTTTTACGCCGAGATGGTAGCAAAACTGACGGCCTCAGACGGCGAAACCTATTTCCGGGAGTTGTATACTAGCTTTTTTGGTCCCCAGGCCGACCGGGCGATGGTCGAGACCGCGGTCGGTGAGGCCTGTCGCACGCCCGTAGACGTGCGCGTCAAAGAGATTCGGCTGATGGCCGCCGACTCCGCCACGCCGGCCGCGGCCATGTCGCAGCCGACGCTGGTCATGGTCGGCCCCTGGATGGCGGACGCTTTTCCGCAGGCCGCCGACCTGAAGCATCTGCAATCCTGCTTCAAACAGGTCGAATTTGCCCAGGCCATTGGCGCGGGCCACTTCCTCCAACTCGAAGTTCCGGACCAGGTGAACGCCTTTATCACAAGCTTTGTATCCAGGTTGACCGCGTGACGCTTTGAGGAGACGAGGACATGCCGGTTCAAAAATTCGCTCCCATGACCAAAGATTTCCCGACCTTTGACTGCGACGCCCATGTGACCGAGCCGCCCTGGATTTGGGAGCGGGCCAAGGACTGGCTGACCAAAGACGAACTGGAAGCCCTCAAGGCCACCATGTGGTTCGACGCCGAGAGCAAGCAACTGATTGTGAACGGTGTACCTGGGTCGGGTATCGGCTCCCAACTGATCGGTGGCCGGCGGGGCCGCATCCACGCCATCTCCTTTGCCGGGCCGGGGCTCAAACATAATATCCAGCGCGCCCTGTACGTTCGTAACCTGAACCCTAAGACGGCGCTGACGGCCGAGCAGTCCGACTATCTTGACCACAAGGGCTCCTATAAACCGCGGGAGCGGCTGCGGGATATGGACATCCAGGGCATAGACCAAGTGATGATCATCCCGACCGATATCGACACCTATCCCTGGCTGCAAAACGCGCTCGGGGCCAAGGCCATGTGCAAGGCCTATAACGAGTGGGCGTATGAATACTGTCAGGAAGACCCCGAACGGCTCTACTTTGCTGCCATGCTGCCCATGCAGGACCCGAAGTACGCGGCCCAGGAAGTCTACCGGGTGGCGGCAAAAGGCTGTCGGGTGGGTCTGGTCCGACCCGTTGACGCCATGGGCAATTACCCGCTCCAGCCCAAGTATGAGCAGGTCTGGCGGGCCATGGAAGAGACCGGCGTGGTCTACGGCATGCATCCCTTTCCGGCCTTTGGCTCGCTCAAGCCGGCCGGTTATGCCGAACAGTACTCGGGTGCGGAGCTGATCGCCCGGACCATTATCTCCGCGGGTCTGCCCCACTCGTTTCTGACCAATGTGCAGAACTTCCAGGCCGAGGCCGCGCTGTGGGTTACTATGGTTCTGATGTCGGGCTTTTTTGAACGCCATCCCAAGCTGCGGGCCGCGGTGTTTGAAGCCTCCTCGACCTGGCTGAGCTTTCTGCTCGACCGCTGCGACAAGTTCTACAAGCTGTACCGCAACGAGCGCGAGCTGGCACCGCTCAAGCGTCTGCCGAGCGAGACTTTTTTCGCCCACTGCGTGACCGGATTCGAGGGCGATGAGGCGCCGCCCTCGCGTCTGCCCGAGTTCTATAAAGACATCCTGGCCTGGTCGTCCGACGTGTATCACCACGACGGCGACGATGTGTGGCGGGCGCTTGAGACCATGCGCGCGTGTGATCTGCCGGAATCCTACCAGAGCAAATTCCTGGGAGACAACGCGCGCAAGCTCTACCATATCGAGGCTCCGAAAACCTTTATCCGGGAGCGGGTGACCGAGATTGAACGGCCGGATTGGTGGCCGACCGAGGACGAGGTCAAGCGCGCCCTGAAGCCCGAGGCCGCGCTCGTCCGGCCTCCGCATGAGCGCGGCAGACGGCCCAACGGCCGGGCGGCTGAGGGAGCCCAGGCATGACCAAGCGCTTTGCCGTTTTTGATGCCAACTCCCATATTGTCGAGTCGCCCGCGATCTGGGAGACCTATCTGGAGCCGGACTATCGCGCCCTGGGCAAATTCTCCCTGTGGCGGGAAGACGGCCGGTACGCCTCCTATCTCAAAATCAACGGCGAGGCCCACCACGATCAGGTCAACCCCAACATCCCCCGCTACGCCATCTGGCGACCGGGCATGACCTGCGAGCAGATCGGGGAGCTCGACCCGGACACCCGGCACGCCATGACCGAGGGAGCGTCTGATCCCCAGGCCCGGCTGCGGGATATGGACGCCATGGGCGTGGATCAGACCCTGCTTTATCCGACCTGGTTTGCCGAGGGCTTCCCCCTGATCAAGGACCCGGACTGCGCCAACGCCCTCGCCCAGGCGTATAACAACTGGATCGCCGACTTCTGCCAGGCTGCGCCCGACCGCCTGTACGCCGCGGCCATGATTCCCCTGCAAAACATGGACTACGCGCTGGCGGAACTGCAACGGATTGTGTCCATGCCATGCTTTCGGGGCGTGTTTCTCCGGCCGCTGTTCGTGCAGGGACGCTATTATACCCATCCCTACTACGACCCGTTCTGGGCCGAGCTTGAGCGCCTCGACCTGACGCTCGCCGTCCATCCGGCCAGCGGCTTATGGAACCTGGAGTGGACCTCCCACGCCCCGTTTATCGAGAAGGTCAACCGCCGGCTCACGCAGGTCACCCTGTTCAGAGAGGCTGGCGGCGGCCCGTTTGCGGGCGGTGGTAACGGGCCGAATTTTACCTTTGGCGCCCAGCAGCCGATCGGCCATCCGGTCGCTCCGATCCTGTCCCCGTGGCTGGATAATCATATGTTCGTGGCTGCGACCCTGATCGGTTTTACGGTCATGCAGCGCTACCCGAAACTGAAGGTGGTCATGGCCGGCGGTCAGGCGTCCTGGATGGAAGAGGTGCTGGAGAAGATGGAAGCGTCCGTCCTAACGATTCCGCCTCTGCACTACTACCCGGTGCGGACCGATGTGGAAGACATGTGGGAAGAGGGCCGGGTACTGCTCGCCTTTGACGCCGAGGAGCGGCTGATCCAGCAATTACCCCATACCTTTGCCCACAAGATCGTCTGGGGCTCACGCTATCCGCAGCAGGATACGACCAGCGCCTGGGAGGCGATTGAAACCCTGAGTCAGGCTCATATCGACGAGGCCAGCATGGCCTGTATGCTGGGCGGCAATGCCGCCGAACAGTTCGGCATCAAGCTGGTGCAAAAGGTGGAATAAAAGGGGAATAGGGGACGATCCGGACAAGAGAGAAAGTATGGCTTCTTCATACCGCCCGTTTCATCATGATCTTTTCCCCGCCTACATCCGGTATCCCGTGCTGGTTTTGACCTATGTGCTGCTCAAACCACTGCTGTGGCTGATCGGTACGGCCGGGTATGCGGATCGACTCTGGGCCGCTGTCGGCCGCACGATGAAGGCCAAGATGCTGGCCGGACATGATTTCGGCGACTACCGTCCCAGCCGACACGATGTGGTGGTTTGCACGTTTCCAAAATGTGGCACGAACTGGACCATGCAGATCGCGTATCAAATCGCCATGCGGGGCAAGGGCGATTTCCGGCATATTCACGATGTGATTCCGTGGCCCGATTTTGCCCGGCAGGACCTCGTCGCGCCCCTGTCGGACGATACCGCCCGTCAGGCCGCGCCCACCGGCCTGCGGGTGATTAAAACGCATCTGGAGTGGGAGCGGATTCCCTACACCCCGGACGCCCGCTACATCTGTATTCTGCGCGACCCCAAGGATGCCTTTGTGTCGGCCTATCTGTTTATCCGCGATGTCATGTTCGGCCCGTTGATGCCCGCCGTGCCGATCTGGTTGCGGCTCTTCTTTTCCGATGCCGCGCCGTTCCATTGGTCCGAACACCTGCACGGCTACTGGAAAGACCGCCACCTGCCCAACCTGCTGCTCCTGACCTTTGACGAGATGAAACAGGACATGGCCGCGGTCGTGCGCCGTATTGCCGAGTTCATGCAGGTCGAGTTGACCCAAGAGGAGTTTGCTGCGGTATGTGAGAAGAGTTCATTTGTGTACATGAAAAACATAGACGACAAATTCAAGCCCCCGGCCCTCACTCCGTGGTCGTCGCCCAACCGGCAGATGATCCGTCGCGGCGTCAGCGGCGGGTCATCCGAGCTCTTATCCCCCGAACAGCAGGACTTCATTGATACGACGTGCAGAGCCGAGTTGGCACGGATCGGCAGCGACTTTGCGTACGATGCAGTGTGGGGCAACCAAACGGACGAAGAGAACACGGTAACCGCCGCGCAGAACGTCGAACAACCCAGTGTGTAGAGATATTTCTCAACACAAGCACCAATGGTAGAGTAGTTCACATTCCGAGAATGTACGGGATTTTTTGCCGGATTCGAATTGAGAGGAGCATGTTAATGAACGTGATTGATGGTGACAGCCACTTTATGGAGCCGCTTGATCTCTACCCCCGCTATATTGATCCGGCATTTCGGGAGCGAGCCATGCGGGTGGAAAAGGACCCGACTAGCGGCGAGCCGACCATCCTGGTGGACGGCAAACCCCTCAAGCTGGTCAACGCCACAGACCTGTTGGCCGCAGTGGTGGCTTATGGACAGAAAGAAATGGGCCGGGATGTCAGCCATTTTGATCAATATCTGGCGCTCAGCCCGGACTGGCAGAATATGGACAAGCGGGTCGAGTTCCTGGACGCTGAAGGGATTCAGGCCCAGGTCATCTACCCCACGCTCGGCCTCTTATGGGAAGGCACCGTGGAAGACCCGGTCTTTGCCGACGCACTGAGCCGGGCCTATAATACCTGGGCGTTTGAGCTGTGCGCCGGCCATAGCGACCGGTTGTTTCCCGCGGCGCATATCTCCCTGCGTGACGCAGAGCTGGCCGTGCGCGAACTCAACCGGGTCGCCAATCTGGGCTGTCGGACGATCTTTGTTGCCGCGGCTCCCATCAACGGTCGTAGTTTCGGCCACCCGGATTTGGACCCCATCTGGGCTGCGGTGCAGGACTTGGACCTGAGCGTCGGCATCCACCTGACCGGGCATAAGCATTCGACCGGGCGCGAATGGTACCGCGACCGCGACCCCGGCATGATGTTCGTGACCATGAATCTGATCCAGGACCCGCGTATGGCACTCACCACCATGGTCTATGATGGCGTGCTGGAACGTTTTCCCCGCCTGCGGGTGGCCACCATAGAGGCTATGGTCGGCTGGATTGGCGAATGGCTGGAACGGCTCGACTACCGGTATAAATACATGGGCCATACCTCGCAGATGGAGCGCCCGGCATCCGAATACTTCGAGCGCAATATCTGGATTAACGGTGATCCCGAAGAGCGGATGTTTCCCCTCATCGTCCAGTTTGCCGGAGACGAAAAATTCTTCGTCGGCTCCGACTACCCCCATGCCGAGGGCTTTGTGGAGCCCGTACGCAAAGCGCGCGAAACCTTGTCTTCGCTGCCGCCCGAGTCGGTGGATAAAATTCTGGGGGGGAACGCTAGGCGCTTCTTCGGGATTTGACGGATTACTACCGCGGTTGTGGTCAGGTGAGGCCCTCAGTCCCGGCTTATGCGCCTATTCGGTCCGGGCGGCTGAGCGGTCGGTCAATGCCGCGCGTGCAGTCGTCGCTAAGAGGCCATCATGATTCTGAAGAAGTTCCTTGGCATTGGACTCGTTCTGAGTGTGGCTAGCGGGAGCATGGCAGACAGCGGAGGCGGATTGAACCCATCGGTTAAAACTTTCCTGAAGACCCAAAAGTTAATCTCTGTGGCCACCAAGCGCGCCAGTGGTGACTGGAGTCGCCCGGCTCCTGTCTGGTTCGCGTATGAGGATGAGGGAGTCTATTTCATCACTGCTCCGACCTCATTCAAAGCCCGCCGGATTCGGAAGGGGAGCCCGGTCCTGGTCTGGTTGGATGAGAAGCAGGAGCCAGCTTTTAGCGGGGAAACCCAGATCGTGACCGATCCCGTGATTCTAGATCGGATCAATGCGGCGTATAAGGACAAATACTGGGCGGCCTGGTTGACGTATTGGGCCATGCCGCTGGCCGGCCGGGTTCAGGCCGGCAATATGGTTGCTGTCCGAGTCATACCCAGCCGGTAGAGGACCTCCGTATGGCGTGGAGCGAAAAGGACGTTTCGGACCAAACCGGGCGTATTGCAATTGTGACCGGTGCAAATAGCGGTATCGGCCTGGAGACGGCCCGCGTTCTTGCACAAAAAGGCGCCCAGGTGATCCTCGCCTGCCGGAATAAAGAAAAAGGCGAAGCTGCGTGTGCGGATATTCGCCACAGCGCCCCGCAGGCCACGATCGCGTTTCAACCGCTCAACCTGGCGAGCTTGGAGTCGGTTAAAACGTTCGCCGAGAATTTTACCGCCGCGTATCAAAACCTCGACCTGTTGATCAATAACGCGGGGGTCATGATGGTGCCTGCTTTGGAGCGGACAGGGGACGGTTTTGAGCGACAGTTTGGCACGAATCATCTCGGTCACTTTGCGCTGACTGGGCGCTTACTGGCGCTATTACTCAAAACAGAAAACTCACGTATCGTGACCGTGAGCAGTATCATGCATCGGTATAGCCCCATGCATTTCGACAATCTGGATGCGGAAAAGAAATATTCACCGAACCGGGCGTATAGCTATAGCAAGCTGGCCAATCTGCTGTTCATGCGAGAGCTGCAACGTCGCTATCACACGGAGAAAGGCTCTCTGCTCTCCGCGGCGGCCCATCCTGGCTCAACCCGAACCAATTTACAGCAGTATAAACCAAGTTTTCGGTTTTTCATGAGCTTTCCGTTTGCGGCACAGGACCCGCCTGCCGGTGCGCTGCCGACGCTCTATGCGGCCACGGCTGGGGATGTCAGCGGAGGTGACTACTTCGGTCCTGGCGGTCCATTCGAGATGACCGGACCGCCGGCCAAGGCGTACAGGAGCAAACATGCCCGTAACGACGAAAACGCCAAAAAACTGTGGGCACTGTCGGAACGGCTAACCGGAGTGACCTATGCGAAATAGAGGTTGAGGAAAACGTATGATTACTATTATTTCCATAGTAGCCGGCCTCTCCGTACTCGCCGCGGCCTACCATCCTCTGATGCCGATCATCCTGCAATCCGAGCAGCACGCGCTGTTCAGTGGCCGGACTATGCTCATCACGATGAAGGACCGGGAGACGGCGCAGATGAAAACGTTTCCGGTGAACTACCTGCGCGAGGGGGATAGGGTCTACATCGGAAGCGATTTCGGGTGGGAGAAACATCTGGTGGGCGGCGCAGAAGTCACGATGCTCATTCAGGGAACGGAGGTCACCGGCTGGGCCACCCCCATTCTCGATGATTCCGAGCGAAGCAGCGCGGGCTTCAGGAAGCTGCGTCCGTGGACTTATATGCGGGCGGAATGGAGCGGCGCGGTTTTCGTTGAAGTCAAAATTCAAGACGGTGACGAAGCGCAATGACGAACGAAGAACTCGTGAGAGCGGCCTGCCGAGTGATCTGGAGCGAGGGAGACGTCTCTCGCATAGGCGAGTTTTATGCCGAGGATTTTCAAGCTCACTACCCCATGACTAACTGGGGTAGCGGATTGGAGGGCGCAAAGAACTTAGCGCTTGAGATTCGTAAAGCTTTTCCAGACTATCGTGAGCGGATAGACGAACTGATCTCTGCTGGAGACCGCGTCGTTGTTCGTCTGACCATAACCGGCACTCATACTGGCGCACTTCCGAATTTACCGGCAACCGGCAGGTCGGTCGATTTTACCGATGTTACAATTTGTCGCATTAAGGATGGGAAAATCGTTGAGCAATCGGGCCTGAGCGACTATCTGACCCTCTATCTCCAACTCGGTATCATCGAACTGCCCGGTGTCGGCTGAGAATCAATTCGTATTCCCCTTTGGAATCTCATCAAACGGGACTTTGGAATCCACTCGTACCTGATGCCGAGTAGAGTGGGGAGACGATCCCGCCACGGCTCACTCATGGCTCTCGGGCACGGACCATCCCGGAGCGGCCAGGCTCGCGCTCAGCCTGTCGTTCCCCGGCGGAGCACGGACAGCACACACGCACACAAACAGACCCCCGCGCAGACCAGGAACACGTCCTGGAAGGCCGGCATAAACGGGTCTGCATACGCCCCGGAGCCAGTGGCCTCATACACGAGCTTGCGGCCGGCAAACAGCGTACTGGCGCCGGTTACGCCGAGGACGACGCCCAGCGTCCGCATCATCTGACTCATCCCGCCCGCGACCCCCTGCTGGTCGCGGGGAATCGCCCCCATCACAAAGCTCATATTGGGCACCTGGAAGAGCCCGACGCCCGCCCCAACCAGGCCGAGTGCCAGCACGGCCGGCAGGGTGGCGGTTTCGCCGGATAGCACACTCATCAGCCACAGCCCGCAGGCCTCGAGACCGAGTCCCACAGAACTCAGCCGCCTGGTCCCTATCCGGTCCGTGAGCACGCCCGCCAGCGGAGCCACCAGGGCGGTAGCCAGGGGGGTGGCGACCAATACCAGCCCGGCGGTGGCTGCAGGATGCCCGAGGACCTGTACGGTATAGTGGGGGACGAGGAGCCAAATCGCAAACATGGCGCCGTTCGCCAGCACATTCAGGGCGTTGGCCAGCGTAAAGGCCGGCCGGCGGAACAGGCTGAGGTCCACGACCGGGGTGTTGGCCGTGCTTTCGACCTTCACAAACAGAGCAAAGCTCAGGCCGGAGAGCCCCAGCAGGGTCAGGACGAGGGGTGAATGCCAGCCGGCGGTCTGGCCCCGACTCAGGGCCAGCAGAAATCCGGCGATACCGCCCGCCAGGCTGAATATGCCGAGAGTGTCAAAGGTAGGCCGGGCGGTCTGCTTGGTGGCTGCCGGGGGCTGTCTGAACGCCCACCAGCCCAGCACCAGGGCCGGTACGACCCGAAACAGATACACCGCCCGCCAGCCAAAGCTGCCGACCAGGAGGCCACCGGCGAGGGGCCCCAAGGCAAAGCCGACCGCCGCGCTCATCTGAAAAATGCCGAGGACGCGACCCCGGGCGGGTGGCGGAACCGACAGCGTAGCCAGCGCCGGGGCTGCGGCAAAAATAAGGGCGACGGCGATACCCTGAACAATCCGGGCTCCGAGCAGCAGGGGGAAGGTGGGTGCCAGGCCGCATAGCAGGAGAGCGACGGCGATGGCGATCAGACCCCAGCTCAGGACGCGGCGGTGGCCCCATCCATCGGCGACCTTGCCGCAGCCGAGCAGCAGGCTGGCATAGGTCAGGACATAGCTGACCACAACCCACTGCATAGCTGTGACGTCCAGGCCAAAGGCTGCCGTAATTGCCGGGAAGGCGATATTCACAGACGTATCGAGCGAGACCAGCACAGCGCTGGCACTGGCGATAAGAACCGAGGACTGGAGGACGTGG
Source organism: uncultured Binatia bacterium (SeqCode) (assembly GCA_965203745.1). GTDB lineage: Bacteria > Desulfobacterota > Binatia > Bin18 > Bin18 > Bin18. The sequence continues at coordinate 732,543 of CBDBDK010000004.1, read as the reverse complement.
CGTGGCATGGGTCATGCTCCGAGCGGACCGATACTGGGCCGAGGGAACGATACCCGGCGAGAGGCGAAGGCGGCAAGAGCGCGGCAAAGCGCGCGGTGGCCTTCGTTGACAGCAACCGGGGCGGACCATACAAAAGGAACCCGCCTAGCGCGGCCCGACCCGCCGGAGGTTTCGATGGGACAGGTGAAAGAATTTGGCGTGAGCTTCCAGCATCTGACGGCCCGGGAATGTATGGCGACGGCCCGGCAGGCCGAAGCCGACGGCTTTGGGACCTATTGGGTGCCGGAAGATTATGTGCACCGCGGGGCGTTCAGCCTGGCCAGCGCCATCGCGGCCTGCACGACCTCGCTCCGTATCGGCATCGGTGTGCTCAACCCCTATACGCGTCATCCCGTCCTGACGGCGATGGAGCTGGGTTCTCTGGAAGAAATATCCGACGGCCGCGCGGTGTTGGGTGTGGGCGCCAGCGTCGCCCCCTGGATTGAGGGCCTACTCGGGATTCCGTACACCAAACCGGCCACCTCAATGCGGGAAGGCGTGGAGATTATCCGGGCGCTCTTTCGGGGTGAGGAAGTGACGCATACCGGACAGGTGTTCCAGACCACGGCTGCCCGCCTCAATTTTCAGCCCCCCCGGCCGAACGTGCCGATTCACCTGGGGGTGCTGGGCCCGCAGAACCTGACCCTGGCCGGTCAGATCGCCGACGGTGCCCTGCTGGCCGTACTGCTGAGCCCGACCTATGTGCGCTACGCGGTAGAGTGTCTCAGACAAGGGGCGACCGCCGCAGGCAAAGCCTGGACGGACTTTGAAGTCGGCGGTCTGCTGACTATTGCCGTTGCCGAAGACGCGGCTGCCGCCCGTGAGGCCGTCAAGCCCTTTCTGGCCACCTGGATTGGGCTGTTGAGCGCTCAGCCAGAGCATCCGCTCTTCTCCTGTCCCGGTCTTGCCGCCAGCGACGTGCAACGTTTCGGCGAGCGGTTTGCCGCAGGTGACCTGCCCGTCGATCTGGTAACGGATTGGATGATCGACACCTTTGCGATTGCCGGCGACCCGGAGCACTGCCGCCACAGGCTGGCCGCCCTGGTCGATGCCGGCCTCACCAATCCGGTCGCGTTCGAGGTGCCGGGCATCCGGCCCGCGGCCACCCTGGAGGCGGTCAAGACCCACCTCATGCCGCACTTCTTGTCATCCTGATCAGCAATATTGAAATACGACTTTCATTTTTGTACGCTCGCCCCTTGAACCCCCCTGAACCAGCGCTGTTACAACCTCATGATGTCCCTCCGATCGGCCATCCCCATCAGTCGGCGAACCCGCCCACTCTTCTTGTCTGCGAGCATGCGGGAAACGCCATCCCGTCGCGACTCGGCACGCTCGGGCTCTCGCAGGCTGAACGGCACAGCCATATTGGCTGGGACATCGGAGCGTTAGCCGTTGCGCGGGAGTTGGCGCATACTCTTCCAGGCGAACTCATCTATCAAAAATACTCCCGCCTGGTGGTGGATTGTAATAGGCCGCTGGGGGTGCCGGATTTGATTCCCGAAGTCTCGGCAGGGATCAGAGTCCCAGGCAACATAAGTCTTTCAGACGCTCACCGAGCACAACGTATCCGTGAGATTTGGCAGCCTTTCAGTGCTATCATCGCGCAGACACTCGACGACCGAGAGCAACGATCAGTGCCGACTGTTTTGGTGTGTATCCATAGTTTTACCCCAACGCTGAACGGAGGCGACCGACCCTGGCATCTGGGGCTCTTGTTCAATCGCGATGACACGCTGGCGACACTGCTGGCCCATCACCTGCGCGTCGAAGCACCCGAGGCCGTCATCGGCATGAACGAGCCCTATGTTGTGGCTGATGATGAAGACCAGACCATTCCGCGGTTCGGTGAGGCGCGTGGTATCCCGCACGTGTTAATCGAGATACGGAACGATCTTATTCGCAACACAGCGGGACGGTCGCACTGGGGGCGGGTATTGACCCGCTCGCTTCAGCGCTGTCTTGAGGAGCTACGGTTATGCACCTGAGTCGTGATCTGCCACTCCGCAGAGGCGAGTCGGTTTTTCTCATTATCGACGTGCAAAACTACTGCGCGCATCCAGATGGGGAAGAAGTCCGTTCGATACCGGAGGCTCAGCGAGCCGAACGCGACTTCTTCTTTGCCGCCCTCAAACCAGCCGTTCAGAACATTACCCGTCTCCAGCACTGCTGCCGCGCCGCGGGTATAGAAGTGGTGTTCTGCGTGATCGAAAACCTCACCCAAGACGGACGGGATCGTGGCCTCGACTATAAGATTACCGGCTTTAACGTCCCGAAAGGCTCATGGAACGCCCAAGTCCTGGATGAAATTGCCCCGGTGGGCGATGAGATCGTCATCAGCAAGACGGCGTCGAGCGTGTTCAACTCGACGAATATCGATTACGTACTGCGTTCTCTCGGAGTCAAACAAATAGTGACTGCCGGGGTCGCGACCGATCAGTGTGTGGAGAGCGCCATCCGCGACGCCTGTGATCTTGGCTATCTCGTCACCATGGTCACCGACGCGTGCGCCACCTACTCAGCCGCCCGACAGCAAGCCAGCGAGAATGCGCTCAAGGGCTACTGTCGACAGGTCGTAACAGCGGATCTGATTGCCGAAATTGAGCATCTCAGTAAAGGCCCCGATGATTAGCGAAGACATTATCATGGTCGTCTGCGCGGATTTGGCGAACCAGGTGCGCGGCAAAGGCTTCCCCGCCAGCGAGCGAGAAACGCGGGTCCTCCGCGGCGTTGGCTGGGTACCGACCAATAGCCTCATCACCTGTTTCAACACGATTGCAGATGGTCCTTTCGGGTCGCTCGGTGACCTGTTGCTCATCCCGGACGAGCGTGCGGAAGTGCGGGTTGCTTTTGACGACGGCAGTGCTCCAGAGCATTTCATGCTTGGGGACATTCGGACTTTGGACGGTGCGCCCTGGAATTTTTGTCCACGGTCGATCTTGCAAACTGTCTTGGCTGACCTGCTCTCTGAGGCCGGCCTGCAACTGAAAGTCGCCTTTGAACATGAGTTCTGGAGCGTTGCCGACGAGGCCGTACCCTGGTCGAGCTTCAGTTTAGGAAACTTCAGACACGGCGCGGAGTTCGGACGGACGTTGCTCGCTGCCTTACGGTCAGCCGGCCTCACCCCCGATACCTTCTTACCGGAATACGGGCAGGATCAATATGAGGTCACGGTTGCGCCCAGCCTGGGCCTCCGGGCTGCCGACGAGTGTGTCATCGCCAGGGAAATGGTCCGGGCCGTCGCCAAAAGAACAGGCCGAAAAGTGAGCTTTTCTCCGGTTGTGAACGAGGGCACCGGAAACGGACTCCATATTCATATCAGCCTTGTTGATCGGGACGGTGTTCCCTGTACCTGTGACGCCAACAGTCCTGCGCGTTTGACCCCCGTGGCCGGAAGCTTCTTCGGCGGTATTCGGAAATACCTGCCGAGCCTGCTTGCGCTGACGGCGTCCAGCGTGGTGTCGTATGAGCGCTTGCAGCCGCATCGGTGGAGTGCGGCTTTCAACAACCTTGCCGAGAATGACCGCGAGGCAGCGCTGCGCGTGTGTCCGGTGATTGGACTGGGAGGGTTCACCGCAGAGTCACAATTCCGTGTGGAATATCGAGCCGCCGACGCAACCGCCAACCCCTATGTGCAACTGGCCGTTCTGGCCAGAGCCGGCTTACAAGGCATTCGAGACAAGGAACCGACACCAACCCCGACGACCGGTGACCTCAGTCTGCTGACGAACGACCAACTGGCGGAAATCGGTGTCGTCAGATTACCGTCCGACTTGCAGTCTGCCCTCGACCTGCTCGGTAATGAGCAGCTGCTGCGATTGTGGTTTCCAGGGGAATTCATAGATGTGTTCCTGGCGCACAAAACGGGGGAGATCGCATTTCTTCAAGACAAAGGCACAGCCGACCTCAGGCGCCTGTATGCGGAGGCATACTAATGCGCCACACGGTTGACCCACCGTCCTGATACCCTGCCCAGGACCCCCGGCGTCTTGCCGTCCTCCGAAAAAAGTTCTTAATATGGTCTCTCAGCGCCGCAGCGCGGAATCGACCAGACGCAGGACCAGAGAGGAGCAGACGATGAAGATCGGCCTTGGCCCATATGGCATGCAAGCCCCGCCGGAGAGCGGGTTCAGCCACGTTCAGCTCTACCGCGAGATGCTGGAACAGATCGAGGTCGCCGAGGAGTTGGGCTATGATTCGGTCTGGCTCACCGAGCATCATTTTCTGCCGGACGGTTATCTGCCGGCCCTGCTGGCCTGCGCCGCGGGCATGGCGACGCGAACCAGCCGCATCAAAATCGGTCTCGGCGTGATCCTGCTGCCCCTCTACGATCCGATTCACCTGGCCGAAGAAGCGGCGGTGGTCGATCTGCTGTCGGAAGGACGTTTGATATTCGGTATTGCTCCAGGATACCGGCCCGAGGAATTCGCCGGCTTTCGTATCCCCCGCGAAAAACGCGGCGCGCGCATGGAAGAAATCATGAATATCCTCATCCGGGCCTGGACTCAGGAGCGCTTCTCGTTTGCGGGCAAATTTTATTCCTACACAGATATGACGGTGACACCGAAGCCGGTCCAAAAACCTCATCCGCCTATCTGGATCGGCGCTTCCATTAAAGCGGGCGTGCGTCGGGTGGCCAGATACGGCCTGCCGCTCCTGGCCTCTCCGCGCCATCGTCTCGAAGAGCTTGAAGCGCATTACGCCATGTATCAGGACTTTTGCGACGCGTTTGGCACCCAGGGCCCGCTCAGACCCGTCATGCGGGATGTGTATGTGGCGGAGACGACCGCCCAGGCGGAAGCGGAGGCCAGGGAGCACGTGGTGTATATCCACCGCGAGTGGTATGGCGCCTGGTCGCAGTGGCGTCCATTGACCACCGATCAGGGCAAACGGGTGGTCGACAAGTCTGAGGTACAGTTTGAGGAGATTCGGGGACGCTTCATCATTGGCGACCCGGATAGTGTGAGTCAGGAAATCGAGCGGTATCGACAGAAGCTCGGGATGGATTATCTGATTGTGCGGATGCAGTTTCCCGGCCTGGCCCACGACAAGGCGCTCCGCTCGATGCGTTTGTTTGCCAAGGAAGTCATGCCGCGCTTTGCCGACCACTGATGGGGGCGGGCGGCTCGGAGAGGGACGATGGCCCCGTTTTCTTACGGTGGATGCTTTGGGTGCGACGGCCCGGCTCTGGCGAGTGAGCAGCCCGGGGGTGGTCTGACCCGTCGCCAGCCCCTGGTACAGGGCGGTCTGGCCGGGGCGGCTTTTGGGGCGGCCGGCGCTCAGGCTCCGCCGTCCCTCTTTGCCGGCCCGTCGCCACCGCAAGATCGACCTCCCCACCACGATTGCATCATCGAGGCGCCGTGGGGACTGGTTTTTCGTGAGGGCCGCCTCGCGCTCTTGCCGGACTGCTCGCTCCGGGTTCGCGGGGACCGTATCGAACAGGTCAAAAGCGGCTGGCTCCAGGGCGATACGCCGCGGCTCCGAGCCAGCGGTCAACTCCTGCTACCGGGATTTATCTCGGGTCACACCCACACCTGTTCAGCCACTCCGACCCGCGGGATTATTGAGGGCGGCCGGTCGTACGCCCGACCGCTCGAACTGGTCGAGTCTTTGAGCACCGAAGACCTCGACGCCCTGACCGCCTATAATCTTGCCGAGCTGCTTCGCTCGGGTTGTACGACCCAGGTGGAAATGAGTCTGAGCCTGCGTCAGGCCGAGTCCTACGTCCGCGTTGCTCAGCGTTGGGGCGCGCGCGGCTATCCCGGCGGGATGATCCCCGGTATTGCGCGGCTGTTCCCCATCTGGTTTCGGCGTTCGGACCAGACCCTGATCGACTCGGAACAGACGACCCTGGCCGAGATTGCCGCCAACCGACAATTTGCCCTGACTCACAACGGCAGCGCAGACGGGCGGATTCGGCCCCAAATGGCCCCGCACGCCACGGACACGCATACACCCACGACGATGGCGGCCATTCTGGCCGCAGCCAAAGAAGTCGGTAACGGGATTCATATTCACCTCTCCCAGCGCGCCCAAGAGACCCAGACCGTTCAGCGGGTATGGGGCAAACGGCCGGCCGCATGGTTGGACGAACTGGGCTTTTATTCCGAGCGTATTTTTGGTGCCCACCTGACCGGAATTGATGTCCAACACGACCTGCCGTTTTTGGCCGACAAGAATCTGACTTATGCGCACTGTCCTTCGGGCAATGGCGCCGGTGGTAGCAGTGGCACGCAACCCTATCCGGAAGCGCTTGCCGCTGGCGTGCGCACGACGATCGGTATCGATACCCATTCAAACGACTACATCGAAAACCTGAAACTCGCCGTTCTGTACGGCCGGGCGCGCGCCCGGCTCTTACACGCCAGCAGCCCCGTTCCACTCCACCTGCCGACCATTTGGGATGCCGTCCACGGCGCAACCCTGGGCGCCGCGCAAGGGCTCGGACGAGAGGACCTGGGCCGTCTTGTGCCCGGCGCCAAAGCAGACCTGTGTACGATTGATGTCAGCGGCTTCCTGACCGGCACCGGAGCCGTACCGCCCGAACCCCTCAACAATCTGCTCTACGCCCATGGCCTGAGCGTGCGACATGTGATGGTTGACGGAAAATTCCAGGTTTTTCACGGTCAGTTTGTGAGCGATGACGCCGCGCGGGTGCAGCGCCAGGGTGGGGCCGTCGTCCAAAAGATCTGGGCTCAACTGCGGGATGAGAAATGGTTCGGCTGACCTGCCGTCAGGAGACGACGGCTCAGCGGGTCAGACGCGGACAAAAAAGGCGTCTCTCCGGAGGGACGTCGGAACCTGCATAAAAAATGGAGGGAGCTATGTGCGACAATTCCCAGACTGCTCTGACAACGGATGCTCTGATTGGGCGTGCCCGCGAGGTCGCCCGGCTGGCGGCCGAGCAAGCGCAGACCATCGAACAGCAGCGCCGTCTGCCCGACACACTGATGCAGGCGCTCAAGGACTCCGAGTTGCTGCGCGTCCTCCAGCCCGCCTACTGGGGCGGCTATGAGCGAGACTTGCAGACCTTCCTCCGGGTGGCGACCGAGATTGCCAAGGGGGATACCTCGACCGGCTGGGTGTATTGTATTCTCGGCATCCACAACTTCTGGATCAGTTATGTTGAGCCCGAACTGCAAGAGGAGCTCTGGGGGGAAGACTCGAGTGTGCTGATGGCCGACTCCTTCGCCCCCACGGGGGCGGCTCAAGAGGTCTCCGGCGGATACCGGCTCAACGGCCAATGGAGTTTTTTAAGCGGTCTGTGGTGTAGCGATTGGGTCGCGGTTGGAGCCCGGGTGTCGCCCCAGCCGGACGCGCCACCCGAGTGGACGATGATGTTCGTTCCCAAGACGGATTATCGTCTCAACGACCAGTGGCATGTCGCGGGCTTGCAGGGAAGCGATAGCAATACCGTTGTCGTCGAGAATGCGTTTGTGCCCCACCACCGGGTCTATTGGTTGGAGCGGGCGGAACGGACCGGGACTTCTCCTGGGCAACAGCTGCATCCGAACGCCTTGTATAAACTTCCCTTTATCCCCACTCTCGGTGTCGCGCTGGTGCCGGTAGCCATCGGGTCGGTCCGATCGGCCATTGCTCACTTTGAGGAGTGGACGCGGGATCGCATCCCTGTCTATGGCCCAGGCGAGACCCCCCTGCCCGGTACGGCCAGTGCCTATATCGCTTTAGCCGAAGCCGCCACCACTGCCGATGCGCTGGAGGGGCTGATGTGGCAGTGCACGGGCGAACTCGTGTCGGAGTATGGACAGGCGGGTCGCGTCCCGACCGCGCAGGACCGGGCCAGATATTATGCCTGGCGCAGTTATATCGTGCGGCAGGCCACCCGCGCGGTTGACCGGCTGTTTGAGCTTAGCGGCGGCCGCTCCCTGTATCTCCAGCACCCGGTCCAGCGCATTTGGCGTGACCTGCATGCGGTCAGCCAACATATCGCCCTGCACTATGAGGCGGGGCTGGAAGCCTACGGCCGCACGCTGGTCGGGCTGCCGAGTGGGTCACCGCTGTAGAGGCCGCCCTTTACTTGATGCCCTCGCCACTGGGATCGTCGACAATGAAGCGCCACGTCCCGTCCGCCTGCTTGCGGACCACCTCCACACTGTGCAGCGGCGTCGTGACCGGATTGCCATCCGGCCCCGGGCTGGTACTGCTACCCTTCACCCGCGTGACCGCCACCGTTCCGTCCGTGCTCGTCACGGCCGTGACCGCCTCGACGTTAAACGTGGCCTGGGCGTCCATAAAGCCCTGCATGACCTCGCGGATGGCGTCGTGGCCTGTGACCACCTGCTCGGGCGACACCACAAAGGTGGCGTCCGGCTCATAGAGCGAGATGGCCGTCTCCAGGTCGCCGGCTTTGATTGCTTCGAGCAACAACAGATCGCACTCTTCGGGTTTCTGCGCTGGCATATCCGTTTCCTCCTTTTGATTTGAGTTACACTCTCAGACTGTCTTAGGCCGCACTGTCGGGCCGGTCCCCTTCGTAGTACGGCGACCGGCCCGGCTTGTCCTTGAGATGGACGAAGACCTTGTGTGAGAACCACTCGGTATACTCTCGGACCGTTACCGGCCGGTACTTGGGCGGATGGTCCGCGTCGCAGCAGGTCTCCACACACTCAATCAGCGTGTCCGGGCTGGGGCTGTAGAAGAACGGAATCGCGTACCGGTCGCGCCCTGATCGGTTGACGGCCCGGTGAAACGTCGCCCGAAACCGGCCGTTGCTCCACAGACGGAGGATCTCGCCCGCGTTGACCAGAAAAGTCTCGGGCAGCACCGGTGCCTGAATCCATTTTTTCTCCGAGGTGCGCAACTCCAGACCGGGCACCTCGGACTGGGCCAGAAACGTAATAAAGTCGCCGTCAATATGCGGCGAGGCATTAAACTGGTTTTCCTCGCAGGGGGTTCCGGGATAGTGAGACACGCGCAGAATGCCCATCGGCCGCGAGTGCAGAAATGCGTCGTCAAAGAAATGTTCGGGCAGACCCAGGGCGGCGGCGTACACCGGCAGCAGGCGCAGGCTGAGCGCTTCCATGGCGTCATAATACTCGACCAGGGTCTCTCGAAAGCCGGGCAAATCCGCCGGCCACTGATTGCCGCCCTGATAGAGCGGATCGGGCGAGCTACCGTCCCGGCTCCTGGCCCGAGCCTCACGCCCGATGAAAAACGCCTCGCCAATATCCGGCTTACGGTCGGGCTCGTCTTGACTGTACTTGGGCTGCTGAAGCCCCTGCGGCATATAGCCGATGCCTTTGCTATCGACCTTGACGGAGAGTTTGCGCTCTAATGGCAACGCATGAAAGCGGGCGTTTTCCGCAAACACGCGGTCAACCAGTTCCTGGGGCACGCCGTGGTTTTTAATAAAAAAGAAACCGATGTCTTCAAGCGCCTGACAGACTTCCCGACCCAGGCGGGCCAGCGCGCCGGGCTCTCCGGCCAGAAACGGCCCGAGGTCCAGTACCGGGATGATATCTTTAGCGCTCACCGGGTAGGATTTTTTTACAAAGACGCGATCCGTGTTTACTTGGCTCATATCTTCCCCTCGCCGAACATCGCCCCAAACATACACAATCATCACGCCGGGAAGCAAGAGAACGGCTTGGGCTCGTATGAGATTTCTTTTTCTCCGTTCTGCTGCTACGGAAGGTCTGGCAGATACAGGAGAACGAACAGGACGTTATTCTGTTTCGACCTGAGAGGAGAAGTATATGTCAATAGAGGTAGCCCTGATTGTCGGGGGCGGTCCGGGAATCAGCGCGAGTTGCGCCCGGCTTTTTTCCCGTGAAGGCATGCAGGTGGCCGTCGCCGCACGCACCCCGGACAAGCCCGTGCTGAAGAAACTGGAGAGCGAGCATAACGTGCGCTGCTATCAATGTGACGCGCGAGAGCCCGAGGCGGTGACGGCGCTGTTCCAAGCGGTAGACGCCGATCTCGGACGGCCCACGCTGGTCGTACACAATATCGACGGCCGGACCCCGGACATCTTCCGTAAAGATATCGACGAGGCCGACCCCGGCTTGGTACGCGACACCCTGCTGAACTCCGCGTATAGCGCCTTCCTCGTGGGCCAGCAGGCGGTAAAAGGCATGCTGGCCCACCCGCCCAGTGCCAGTGGCCACCGGGGGACCATTATCTTTACCAATGCCAGCGCGGCCTATAAGGGCTACCCGCGGAGTGGGGCGTTTGCGATGGCCTGTCAGGGCAAATCGGGCCTGGCCGAGAGCATGGCCAGAGAGCTGATGCCCAAGGGCATCCATATTGCCCACGTGCCGATTGACGCGGCCATCGGTTGGACCCAGGAAGACGGAAGCCGTTGGCATCGCCTGGCCGGGACAACGGTTGACGACAATATGGCGGACCCGGACGCTATTGCCGAGACCTATCTGCAACTCCACCGGCAGCCCCGCTCGACCTGGGCCTTTGATGTCGTGCTGCGGCCGTGGGTTGAGCCGTGGTAGAGCCGACATATATCCGGGAACGGAGACTGTACACAAAAGGAAACACACCATGACGACTCAAGCCATTTCAGCGGATTTCCCCTATACCTCCCACTATGCGGAGGTGCACGGTTCGCAGATTCACTACGTGGAGGAAGGCAGCGGCGACCCAATTTTATTTCTCCACGGCAATCCGACCTCCTCGTATCTGTGGCGGAATATCATGCCCCACCTGCATGCCCACGGACGCTGTATTGCCATGGACCTGATCGGCATGGGAAAGTCCGACAAACCCGACCTGGAGTATTCTTTCTTTGATCATGTCAAATATGTGGAAGGCTTTATTGAGAAGCTGGGCTTAAAAAACATCACCCTGGTCATCCACGACTGGGGCTCGGCCCTGGGCTTTCATTATGCCATGCGCAACGAGGCCAATATCAAAGCGCTGGCCTTCATGGAGGCGATTATGATGCCGATCCCGAGTTGGGATGTCTTTCCCCAGGATTTCAAACAGACCTTTCAGGCGTTCCGGACACCGGAGGTGGGCTGGGACATGATTGTGAATAATCATATGTTCGTCGAGCAGATCTTACCCGGTGCGGTTGTCCGGACTCTGACGGAAGCCGAGATGGACTATTACCGTGCCCCCTACACCGACCCACCGACCCGCAAGCCGCTCTGGCGCTGGCCGAATGAGATTCCGATTGCCGGGGAGCCGGCCAATGTGGTGGCGGCGGTGGAAGAGTATAACCGCCAGCTCCAGCAATCCTCGCTCCCCAAGTTACTCTTCTGCTCGACTCCAGGGGCGCTTGTCCCAGCCCCACTAGTGGAATGGTGTCAGCACCATCTCCCCAATCTCAAAGTGGTTGATATCGGGCCAGGCATTCATTTCATCCAAGAGGACAATCCACAGCTCATTGGGATCGAGTTGGCCAACTGGTACAGCAGTTTGTAACAGCGGGGGGAATACGGTGCGGGGGTCCAAGCGGACGGGGCTGGAGATTAGGTATTGGGAAGGGCAACCACGGGGGGTTGCCCCTACGTTGTGGCTTGACTCCCCTGTGGAATTCGCATGAAGTGCACGGAGCTTTCAATAAAAGGAGGAAAGCATGAAATATGGTATTGTCATGTTCGCCACGGATTACGCCATCCGTCCCGACGATTTTGCCAAAGAGTGCGAAGACCGCGGCTTTGAATCGGTCTGGTATCCGGAACACACCCATATTCCGGCCAGTCGGCGCAGCCCGTGGCCAGGTGGTGGGGAGTTACCAAAAGACTACTGGCACACCCACGATCTGTTCGCGTCGCTGATGGCCGCTGCGGCCGCCACGACAACGCTCAAAGTCGGCAGCGGTATCTGTCTGGTGCAGGAGCACGACCCCATCAAGCTGGCCAAGGAAGTGGCCACGGTAGACCAGCTCTCGAACGGTCGCCTGCTGTTCGGGATCGGCGGCGGCTGGAACGCCGAAGAAATGGAAAACCACGGCACCCCCTTTGACCGGCGCTGGAAGATTCTGAGAGAAAAGATCGAGGCCATGAAAGCGATCTGGACCGAAGAGGAAGCCGAGTATCACGGGGAGTTTGTGAACTTCGATCCAATCTGGTCCTATCCCAAACCACTACAGAAACCCCATCCCCCCATTCTGTTGGGGGCTCACACCCCAGGCGGTTTGAACCGGGTGGCCAACTACTGCGACGGCTGGATTCCGATAGGGCCACGAATTCCCGACCTCAAGGGCTGGATCGGCGATATGCACGCGCGCGCCGAAAAGTTCGGCCGTCAGGCCTCGGACCTGGCCGTCTCCGCTTTTATGGCCCCGGCCGAGGAGGCGGTGATCAACCAGTATGAGGAACTGGGGATCGAACGCTCGATCTTCGCCGTTCCGTCCGAGAGCCGAGACAAAGTCCTGCCAATTCTGGATAAGTACGCCGCGTTTATGTCGAGCATGAGTTAGACGAACCAATCCTCAGGAGGAAGAACGTATGATCGATCTACACTACTGGCCCACCCCGAACGGTAAGAAAGTCACCATTCTGCTGGAAGAGTGCGGTATGCCGTACAATATGATCCCGTGCAATATCGCCCAGGGCGATCAATTCACGGACGAGTTTCTCAGCATCTGCCCCAATAACCGGATGCCGGCCCTGGTGGACCATGAGCCGCTCGGCGGGGGCGAACCGATCAGCATTTTCGAGTCCGGGGCGATGATGATGTATATCGCCGAGAAGGCCGGGCGGTTTTATCCCCAGGATGTTCGCGTTCGTTACGATGTCAATCAGTGGGTGATGTGGCAGATGGCCAACCAGGGCCCCAAGAGTGGCGAGTGCGGCCATTTTCGCCGCCTGGGCGACGACCAGGGCGATCAGACCTATGCGGTCCGGCGTTTTACGGATGAGGTCAACCGTCTGTTCGGCGTGATGAACAACCAGTTATACCGGCAGCCCTATCTGGCCGGGAACGAATACACCATTGCCGACATGATCTGTTACCCCTGGACGGTCAACTGGGAGTCCCAGGGTCAGGACATCAACGAGTTCAAATACTTCAAGCGCTGGTTCGAGGAACTCTCGGAACGCGAGGGCGTCAAAAAAGGCATGGCCGTCGGCAGCGACCTCGGGTTCGACGTCACTAAGCTCTCACAGGAAGAGAAAGACCAACTGCGCAAAATGCTCTACAACCAACGCGCCCGCCCGGTCCCGGAATAGTTGGGGTGTCGGGTGAGGCGGCGTTGACCTAAGTCGCATCTTTGGTCGTCCGGTTTTGGTAGCTCATCAATTCACGCGAGACCCTGAGAGGGCATCTCCTCGGGGTCTCGTCGTATGCGGTATTTCTACTGATCGTACGCTGTTTATCCCTGATGTTAGGAGACTTATCGTGGAAGAGATACCAAAGGACGAAATACTTGAACTTGAACTAACTCGCCGCCGCCGCCGCCGTATCGTGATCGTGATAGTGCCGGCTATGCTAGGTTTTTTCTTATCAACCTTTGGGGGACCAGACGTAGTATATCTTCTGGGCGGTATGTTTAGTCTACATGAAGAGGCGACCTATATACTTTTTAGGCTCCTTGTCATCCTGATGTATGGAGCTTCCATCACAGGTCTTGCACTGATGTACCTGCAAACTGGATTCATGGGCAACCGCTCGGCTGAATTAGCGTCGATTCGATATGAAATGGAGGGTAGACAACATGGAAAGGATGGAGGGACAGCAGAAGCTATATCGATGCTCGATTCAAAGCTCTCGAATCGAATCGAGCACTTAGGGAGCCGGCTGGATGAGATTGCTTTTTCCACTCATGATATTACAGATGCCGAAAGAACCGAACTGATAAACCGTTTACGAGAATCAATAGAGAAAGCTGCTAAAGCGGACTTTATCAAAGAAATTCGGGCTTCTATAGCTGAGAGTCAGGAGCATCTTAAATTTGGGGAAGAACTACAAAGTCTATACGAAAGAACCACAGGAAGATTGAATCAGGAGTTAAGGGCGCTTACGCTCCGAGGAAACTTGAACCTTGCGCTCGGAAGTGTCACGGCTATTATCGGAATAATAGTCCTCTATTTTTTTGTGGGAGATATAAAACCACCGCTGGGAGATATAAAACCACCGCTGGGAGATATAAAACCACCGCTGGGAGATATAAAACCACCGCCAGACATTATGGCCTTTACCTCAACCTTCCTCCCAAGGCTCTCTCTCGTCATCCTTGTTGAGGTATTTGCGTACTTTTTCCTGCGCCTTTACAGCACTAGTCTGATGGAAATCAAGTACTTCCAGAACGAAATTACCAATATAGAAGCAAAATTTCTCGCGTTACAAACGGCAATCCATAGGAAAGACGGAAGGGCTGTAGCAGAGGTAATTTCACAAATGGCACAAACCGAACGGAATTATATACTTCAGAAGGGGCAGACAACTGCCGACCTTGAGCGTTCAAGAATTGAGAAGGAGGCAGTTACCTCATTGACCCGGAATCTGCTCAGGATGTTTCCCCGTAGATCGTAATTCTTGAGGAGATGTGTGAAAAAATGATGCAGCGGACAGGGGAAGGCAACGGCTATGAAAGGCGTGGGGAAGAATTCGGCACCCACCCAGTGACATGGGCGGGAGCCGAGGAAACGGAAGGGAGACTTAGGCGACCGCTTTTTGGTTCAACTGTTGCAAGCGCGGCATGACCTCGGCCGCGAACAGCCGCATGCTCTGCTCGCTGTCTTCATACGGCATGCCGCCGTAGCTGAACACACCGGTGAAGGCGTCACAGCCGATCTTGGAACGGATCTCCAGAACTTTTTCAAAACACTGGTCCGGCGTGCCCCAGACCTGGAGGTTGAGGAAAAAGTCAGTCACGCCTTCGACGCTGCCCATGGCCTCAGACATCTTGCCGTAGTATTCGTAGCCTTTGGTCTTGGCGAAATGGTCCCCACCAAAATTGTAGTGCTTCATGGCCGATTGCCAGTAGGCACCGATGTAGCGCCGGGCCATCTCTTCGGCGCGGCCAGCATCCTTATCGCAGAAGACCCAGCCGCCGGCGGTCGGCGCCGGTGCCTCGGTCCTGTTGGTCTCACGATAGACTGTCCGGTACGTGTCCAACTCTACCGCCACGTCTTCCCACGGCTTCTGGGGAATGATCAGGATGCCGACACCCAGACGGGCCATGATCTCGGACGACTCGGGTGAAACCGCGGCGGCATACGTCCGGCCCTTAAAGGATTTGAACGGCTTGGGACGGATGTCTTTCTTGGGCTGGGTATAGTATTGACCCGCATACTCGCAGTGGCCCTGTTCGAGTCCGGTCAGGACCATATCCGCGGCCTCGACAAAGCGTTCGCGGGACTCACCCATATCGACCCGGAAGCCTTCAAACTCGACCTGCCCGGCGCCGCGGCCAAGTCCGAGAATTAGCCGTCCGTCGCACATATCGTCCAACATCGCGATTTCTTCCGCCGCCCGCATGGGATCGTGCCAGGGCAGCACGACGACCATCGTACCCAGTTTGACCGTCTTGGTCCGGCCGGCCATATAGGTCAGGAACTGAAGGACATCGGGCACCATGGTGTAATCGGTAAAGTGGTGTTCAACGCTCCAAATTGAATCAAAGCCCAGCGGCTCGGCCAAATCGGCCAGCCGAAGCTCATTTTTGTAGACCTCATAGTCCGAGATCTTCTGAGCCGGGTTTTGGCAGATCGTAGCCATGCCGATCTGCATCGGCGAATCGAGTTGTGTCATGCTGTGTGTCCTCCTTCGGGTCGTAGCAATCTTCTAACGCTCGTCCTCAGAAGCCCGGCAGCATAGCGCAGGTGAAAAAAGAAAGATAGCTGGCGATCCGCTGTTACGCAGATGCTGAAAACTATCCTGCAAGATCGAAGAGCAGTTTGCGCTTTACATTCAGGATGTGTCGTATAGTAGGTTGCGTAGAGGAGTGAGCGTATGAGCAAGCGACAATCTCGACAGGTATTGTTCGGAACACTGCTGGTGGCCGTCCTCGTGTGGGGTTATCCGGCCGCCGGACAAGAATGGACGCAATCGAAGTGGGGGCCGGAGGACGAGATCGGAAGCGCGAACTATATCACGCCTGAACGCGTGAAGCTCGCGGCCAGTCTGGTCAAGACCGGCAAGACCTACGCGCTCGGGATGGTGACCGGCCCCGACACGCCGGCCTACCCGCCCCGCCACTACAAGGTGTACGTCTGGGATACCGTGCTGGGTGGACCGAACGAGCTTACCACCACCGACGATTTGGCCGTTACCTGGCTCGGGGTCGGCAGCCAGATCGACGGGTTCGGTCATGTCGGCATCGATCACGTGCATTACAACGGCTGGAAGACGCAGGACTTCTACTCGCTCACGGGCATCAAGAAGTTCGGCGTGGAGAACATCCCACCGATCGTGGCGCGCGGCGTGCTGCTGGATATGACGAAATACTATGCGGTCGACATCGTGCCCAACGGCACGGCCTTCAACAGCAAGGAGATCGACGAGGTCACGAAGAGACAAGGTATAGAAATCCGGGAAGGTGACGTGGTGCTGTTCCACACTGGCTGGCTGAAACAATTCGCGCAGATGGGTGAGGGCGAGCCGAAGATCGGCTTTCCCGAACCGGGCCTTGGCGTCGAGGGTGCGCGCTACCTGGCCGGGAAAGGCGTCGTTGCGGTCGGGGCGGACACCTGGGCGCTGGAGGCCATCCCATTCGAGAAGGAGGCCGAGCGCTTTCCGGTCCACCAGGAGCTATTGACCAAGAACGGCACCTACATCCTCGAGAATATGAACACGGCCGCGCTGGCCACAGATGCGGCCTACGAGTTCATGTTCGTGCTCGGCGCACCGCGCATGGCCGGGGCGGTGCAGACGATAGTCAATCCCGTCGCGATCCGCTGAAGCAAGCAGGAAAACCCGCGACGTGCCTACCGGGGCCACCTCAATTGATACATCGGTCACCTACTGAAAGCGGCGGGCGTCTTCTCCGGCGTAGCGCGCCACCATTGTATCAATCTGTGAGGTCCGCTCCACCTTGTCGAGAACCTCGGCCAGACGGCGAGCGGGAATGGCACACGTCATCTCGGTGGCCTGCATGCCGGTTCGCGCCCGGCTCAGCGCGCAGCCGACACTCACGGCGACCTGGCCGTCTTTCGCCATGGCCACGATATGACACTGCGGCTTGCCCTCGATCTTGAGATCGGGCAGGGCGTCCGAGAGTACCATGGCGGCGTGCGGGTTGATGCGGAGCAACACAACGTCAGGCTCAATCGGCGTTTGCGCCAGAATTCCATAGGTAACGGCCCCAGGCTCGTCCGCTACGGTTGGAATATGGGGGAAGACCTCCTCCGCCACCCAGCCGCTGTCCAGCAAGGTCGCCACGTCGTTGCCCTGCGCGGCCTCTTCCAAGGTTTTGAAACCATGGGTGAGACTGCCCACGCTACAGTTGTCATGGTCTTCGGCAACCGTACTGAAAGTGCGTTCTCCGGCTTTGATCCAGAAGACACAGCCGGCGGGCACCCGCCCGGTTCGCCCATCCGGCGTTGGTTCGGCCAGTGGCTCGTCAAAGGCCGGAATGTTTTCCGGTCGGGCTGGGCTAAAGGTAATCGCCAGCGGCGCGGCCACCGGACGGAGCGCCTTGGTGAGGCGCTCGGCTAAACTGTTCCAATCCGATGTGGTCATGGCATTTACTCCTTCGGACAGCACACGGTCTCACGTTTCAATAATCTGGAACGCGTGTGCGTCGATCTCGGTTGAGACCTCGATCTCGTCGTCCTGCCCTCCCTCTCGTTTTGCCGCGCGTATTATGAGCGTACAACCCTCTACATTTAGCCACGGACGCTTGAGAAAAACAATCATAGCGGTCTATACTCAGCGCCGGTTACCTATCGGTCTTCTGCGGACCCGACTTTGACGACGAGGAGGGGATGCCCATGTCTAGCGCGGATCTCTCACCGCTGTTCCAGCCCATCAAGATCGGCAAGTTGAACCTCAAGAACCGGATCGTGATGGCGCCGATGTGCTCGCGTTTGCCGACAGCGGACGGGGAGGTCACGCAGGCATTGATCGATCACTACGCGGTGCGCGCGAAAGGCGGCGCCAGCATGCTCATCATCGAGTTCGCCCACGTCGACGAAAAGCTCTCGTCGGCGGAATGGGGCATGCTGAGCGCGAGCAGCGATCGCTATCTGGTGGGCCTGAGCCTGCTGGCCGAGACCATTACCCTCAACGGCGCGCGGGCGTGCCTGCAACTCGCGCACGCCGGCCGTCAGAGTTCGTATGCGCAACCCTGTCTGTCGCCGTCCGCCATTCCGGACAAGGTATACGCAGCGCTCTACGGTGATCACTATCAAGTCCGGGAGATCACGCCGGACGAAATCGAGGAAGTGCTCGACAAATTTGCCGAAGCCGCACGGCGCGCCAAGAACGCCGGTTTCGAAGCGGTCGAGATCCACGGCGCGCACGGCTACCTGCCCGGTACGTTTCTGTCGCCTTACGGCAATAAGCGTACCGACGAGTGGGGCGGATCGCTCGAGAACCGGGCGCGTTTTTCGCTCGAGATCGTGCGCCGTTCCCGTGCGCTGGTCGGTTCCGACTTCCCGATCATCTATCGGTACAACGGCGACGATTTCTCGCCCGAGGCGTTCGCCATAGAAGAAGCCCGCGAGTTCGCCCTGATGCTGGAGGCGGCAGGCATCGATGGGCATCACGTGTCGGGATCGATCGGAGAGAGCTGGGAGGAGTGCTGCGCGCCTATCTACGCGCCGCGCGGCAACCTCGTGCATCTCGCCGACGCGGTCAAGCAGGTCGCGACCCTGCCGATCATCACCGTAGGCGCGATCGACGTTCCGATGGCGGCGGAGGTGGTGCGTGACGGAAAAGCCGACATCATTGCTATCGGCCGTGGTTTTCTGACCGACCCCGAGATCCCCAACCACGCCGCAACGGGTGACGTCAGGGCCGTCCGGCCATGCATTCGCTGCAACGAGAGTTGTCTGAACGGCGAGATGCTGGGACGCCCGCAACGCTGTGACGTGAATTTCCAGTGCGGGCGCGAAAGCACCTACCCGATGCGCGCCGCCGATGCGCGCCGCCGCGTGGTCGTGCTCGGCGGCGGCGCTGCCGGCATGGAGGTGGCGCGGGTCGCCTGTCTGCGGGGACACGCGGTCACACTATTCGAAAAGACGGATCGATTGGGCGGCCAGCTGCAAATAGCCGCGCAGCTCGGTTTCAAGGACGACCTGCGCGCGCTGATGGATCACATGGCCTACGAGGTCACGCGCCTGGACGTCGATATCCGCATGGAGACAGAGGCGACACCTGAGCTGATCCGCCCGTTGAACCCGGACCTGCTGATCGTAGCCTGCGGCGTACAATCGAAGTTTCGCGACGTCACCGGTGTCGATCTGCCGCACGTCTCCTTTCCCGTCGACCTGCTGGAAGAGAAAGCGACGGCGGGTGACCGCGTCATTGTCGTCGGTGGCGGCTGGCTGGGCTGCGACATCGCGGTCTACCTCGCCCGCCTCGGCAAAAAGGTCGTGCTGACCACCGTCAAGGAAGCCGCCGACGATCTCATTCCCGATCTTGAGCCCTTCAGCCGCAAAGTGTTCATGGACATGATGATCGGCAACGGCGTCGAGATTAAGGGCAACCACCGCATCGCCGAGATCACGGAGGGGGGCGCTCGGTTCACCGGCGACGACGGCCAGCTCATCGATCTCGAAGCTGACACCGTCGTGCCGGCCTGGGGTTTCCGGCCCGACAGGGAATTCGACAGTGTCGCGCAAGAGCTCGCCCCTGCGTCACGCTTCGTCGGCGATTGCGTGCGGCTCGGCAACCTGCGCAGCTGTATCTGGCCGGGGTTTCTCGCCGGGTACGAGGCGTGAGGATGATCCTTAAAGGGAGGAGTGGCTAATGGCTGCACGACGCTATACCTGGCCCGACGGGCACTGGGACTGGCCCATACACGTAACGCATAAGCACGGGGTACGGTGCGGCGAGATGATCTTCTTCGGCGGCCAGGTCGATCTCGACTCCGCAGGTAATGTCCGCAATCCGGGTGACCTCACCGCGCAGACCCAGGCCGCGATGGAGTACATCCGCGTCATTCTGGCCGAGCTCGACGCGGACATGGCCGATCTCGTCAAGCTCATCTGTTTCTACGTTCACAAGCGCGACGAGGACCGGGATCGCCTGCTCGCGGAAGTCGCGGCGGCGCTCGGCGAGGGGCCGGGACCGGTAATCTCCCTCGTTCCATTGCCGGCGCTCGCTTATGAGGACATGGTCGTCGAGATCGAGGGCGTGGCGATGCGCGGCGCCGATGGTGCGCGTCTGGCGCGAACAGTGTCCAACGCCGGGACACCAGCGCCCCTGCCCGCGCCGTTCAGTCACGCCTTGCGATGCGGCCGCATGCTGTTCGTCGGCGGACAAACGGCGCTCGATGCCGATGGTGTCGTCGAGGCCGGCGATCTCATCGCGCAGAGCCGCCTGGTCACGGAGCGTATCGGCGCGCTACTCGGT
This sequence comes from uncultured Binatia bacterium (SeqCode), assembly GCA_965203745.1. Lineage (GTDB taxonomy): Bacteria > Desulfobacterota > Binatia > Bin18 > Bin18 > Bin18. The sequence goes on along the minus strand of CBDBDK010000004.1, from coordinate 712,062 downwards.
GACCTCGGGGCCGGTTACAACGACGTCGTCAAGCTCAACCGGTACTACGTCGCCGGTGGCACGGCCGAAGAATGGGAGGGGTCGGCGCTGGCGGTCGCGAGTTACTTTGCGGAGCCCGGTCCCGCGGCGACCGGCATTCCCATCCCGGCGCTCTTTCGCGACGGCTTGATGATCTCCGTTGAAGTGACGGCCATGCTGGACGAGGACGGCGACCCTCGGCCGCGCCAGCACGCGTGGCCGGACGGGCATTGGGACTGGCCGGTGCACCTACCCTATAAGCACGGCGTCAAGCACGAGAACATGGTCTACGTTGGCGGTCAGGTATCGATCGATTCGAAAGGCGCGGTCATCGATCCCGGTGACCTCGTCACGCAGACGCGCACCAGCATGGCGAACATCGCCAAGGTGCTCGGCGAGTTCGGCCTCGGGCTGGACGACGTCGTCAAGGTGACGGCGTTCTACGCGGGCAATGCGTCGGCCGAGGTTCTGCACGACAACTTGAGCATCCGCTCGTCCAGTTTCACCGAACCCGGGCCCGCCACAACGGGCATCCCGCTGCCGTGCCTGGCCTACGAAAAGATGGAGATCGAGATCGAAGTGGTGGCCATGACAGATTGACGGGCGTCTTCTCCGACGTCGCGTGCAACCAGCGTATCAATCTGTGATGTCCGTTTGCTTGTGTCGAGGATCTCGGTGAGGTGGCGGGCGGCAGCCGACTATTTCCCGCCTCTGGTCTGGTAATATCCGAACGCGCTCCAGCCGCCGTCGATAACCATAACTTCGCCGGTCATAAAACCAGCGTCCTCGCTGGCGACAAAACGCACGGCTTTGGCAATGTCCGCATTCGAGCCCAGCCGCCGTTGGGGTGTGCGCTTGATTAAATCGATCGCGGTCAGCTTGCCGTCTGCCTCAAGACCGTCGATCATGTCCGACTCGATATAGCCCGGTGCGATACAGTTCACGCGGATACCATACCTGGCCCACTCGATCGCCATGACCCTGGTCATATGATCCACCGCGGCTTTCGAGGTGCAGTACCCGAGCGTGGCCGGGAAGGCGTTACGGCCCAAAATCGAACCGATATTGATAATGCAGCCGCCGCCGTGCTGCGTCATTTGACGCGCCGCAGCCTGGGAACACAGGAAAATGGACTTCACGTTGATGTCCATATGCTGGTCCCAGTTCTCTTCGGTCATCTCCAGCGTCAACTGCGGACGGGTGATACCGGCATTATTGACCAGAATATCAACCGGTCCGAGCTGCTCCTCCACCTCGGCAAACAAGCGCGTGACCTCGTCCGCCCGCTCGACATGGCAGCCGAAGGCGCTCGCCTCTCCCCCCTGGCTTGTGATCTCAGCAATCGTCTCTGCCGCGTTTTCGGCCCGGGTTGCTACGCAGGCCAGCCGCGCGCCGGCCTGCGCCAGCTCGACTGCAATCGGTTTGCCAAGACCGCGGCTGGCACCGGTCACGACGGTGACTTTTTCAGAAAAAATACCCATGCCCTATTTCTCTCGTGGATGTGCGGCGTTGTACTCGCGAATGGCCTTCAAAATCGCCCCGCCCGCCTTGTCCATCAGCTCCTTCTTGTTGGCTGACACCCGTTCTGCCGAGGTCTCCAGCCGCCGCAGCAATCCCTGGGTGTGGGGCATTACGTGTCGCGCCAGGAGTTCATAGCTCTTGCGGGCCAGGTCCGGCGGTGTCCAGTCGTGGACAAAGCACAACAGCGTGCCAAAACCGCCCGAGAGTTCCTGGAGGTGGGCAATTTTTTCCAGCGCGTCTTCGGGTGTTCCAAAAATACCCCCGCCATGTTCATCCAAGCTCCGCGCCGCCCGGTAACCATCTTCAAACGGCTTGCGCTTTGGCGTACCGAGGATGCCAACAATATACTCGTTCTGCCAGTGCTGAAGCCCGTCGGCCACCTCGCGGTAGGCCTGTTCCTTTGAGGAAGACAAATGAAAGGGCATCACAATACGCCAGTTCGCCCGGTCGAGCCGTTGGCCGTGTTCACGGGCCGAGGTCTGGCCCCAGCCCCACTGCGTTGGTAGTGCGGTCAGCCCTTCTTCCAAATACGAAGCAATGGAGAGCACGCCGACGCCGTATTTGCCCGCCGCCTTCATGCCAGCCGGGGAGATCGACGAAGCAACGGCCACGGGAATCTCATCCTGGAGCGGCCGGAGTTGTAAGGCCGCTTCGTGCAGCCTGAACCAGTCGCTCTCGACCGTAATCGGTTCGTCCTCGTTCAGCAGACGCAGGACCACCCCCAGCCCCTCATCCATCCGGTCACGTTGCGTGCTGGGGTCAATGCCCAGCATCACCGCATCAGAGGGTAGGGCGCCTGGACCCACGCCGAGTATGGCCCGACCACGACTCAGATGGTCGAGGTGGACGATGCGCTGGGCGATATTAAAGGGATGGTGATACGGCACGGAAATTACGCCGGTCCCCAGCCGGATGCGCTGCGTCCGCTCCGCGGCAGCGACCAGGAACATTTCCGGTGAGCCGATGGTTTCCCAGCCGGCCGAGTGATGTTCCCCGACCCAGAACTCATCGAACTGGAGCTCGTCCAGAAACGCAGCCAGTTCGAGGTCGCGCTGAAACTGGAGTGTTGGATGTTCCCCAAGTGGATGATGGGGGGCAAGAAAAGCACCGAAGCGCAAGTGTTGACGCATAATGGCTCCATTCCTCAAAGCGTTCCGCTGAACTGTACCAAAACCGTTCCAGGGGAACCAGGGACGCGTCCCGCGCTTGGCGCTACACGTGTTGCCGATCCGCTTTATTATGGATACACTATGTACATAAAGGCACAAAATGGAATGGACGTGGGACGAGGAGAAAAACGCTCGTAATTTTGTGAAACACGGCGTGGCATTTGAAACAGCTTTGCAAGTGTTCAACGATCCAGGTGGGATCGAAAAAGAGGATATGGCCCATTCCTCGATTACAGAACAGCGACGTTGGAGGACGGGAAAGCTCAGCAACGGGAGGATAGTGACTGTTGTCTATACCCGTAGAGAGCAGGTCATCCGCTTGATCTCCGCCCAAGAACGACGCAGAGAAAGAAAAGAATATGAAGAAGCCAACCGAAAAGAAAAGTCATAGTCGTTTCCGTCGCATCTCTAAGCCCCAGATCTTCACAAAAGAGGAGACGGATCTCTCCAACGCCAAGGTCAATATTCATATCCGCCTGGACGCTGATATTGTTCTCTATTTCAAAGAGAAGGCAGCTCGGGAGGGGGGGAAATACCAGACCTTGCTCAACCAACACCTGCGTCAGACCATCTGGCCAGAGCGCGAGCCGGAGTACAAATTGGAGCAGCGTGTTCGGCTTATTGAAGAGCGACTCGGCTTGTCGTCCTAGATTGCCCAAGGGAACGTTATGCTGAAAACAATGATTACCGGCAGTCTGCCGCGCCCGACCTGGCTCGCCCCGCAGAACCAGACCTCGTCTGTCTCCTTGCGGCTTGCGGCCGACACCTTACCCGAGGGCCAGGACGATGCCGTACGTCTGGCCGTGCTCGATCAGCACGAAGCCGGAATGGATATTGTCACGGACGGGGAGCAGCGCCGCCTGCATTACATCTGGGGATTGACCGAGGAGCTGAGTGGGATTGATTTCAGCCGCATGGTGAAAAAGGAAACGCGCGGCGGTCGGTATAAGACGCGGATAGACGTCGCCCGTGTCACCGGCCCAATCCGCCGACCACGCTCTATTTTTCTTGACGTGCTACGCTTTCTCAAACAGCACACGACTCAGCCGGTGAAAGTCACCCTTCCGGGTCCGATGACCACCGCGGATACCCTGGCGGATGAGTATTATGGAGAGCCGCGACGGCTCGCCGCGGACCTGGCGCGCATCCTCAATGACGAGGCACACGAGCTGGCCGAGAACGGCTGTGACATCATCCAGTTTGATGAACCCTGCTTTAATATCTATCTCGATGCAGTTGAGGAGTGGGGTATTTCCATGCTCGAAGCCGCCGCCAAGGGCATCCCGGCAAGGACCGCGGTCCATATCTGCTACGGCTATGGCGTTCCCCAGGTTCTGGCCTGGAAGACAACGAATACCGATTGGCATCATTACCAGCGTACGCTTCCCCTCCTGCGCACCAGTACGATCAATATGATCTCGGTCGAATGCGCGGCCTCTGGTGTCGATCCTTCCGTCCTCCAACTGGCCCAGGGAAAAGACCTGATGGTTGGGGTCATTGATGTGGGGACGGAAGAGATCGAAACACCCGCGACCGTTGCGGACCGCATTCGAGCCGCCCTGCCCTATGTCGCGCCGGACAAACTCTACCCGTGTACGGACTGTGGTATGATCCCTCGCAGCCGCGAGGCGGCCCGTGGCAAAATGAAAGCCCTGGCAGATGGAGCCCGGATCGTCCGCACGGAACTGACAAGCGAACTGATCGCCGGCATCCCGAGAGTGGGTCGGCCAAAATAGCTCCCGGAAGGATTATGCATGGCACGCACACAAGTAAATGGCGTCACCCTTCACGTTGAAGAGGTCGGCTCTGGAGAGCCGATTATCTTTGTCCACGAGTTTGGCGGCGATGCACGAAGCTGGCAGCCGCAGGTCGAGCATTTCTCTCGTCACTATCGGTGCGTCGTCTATAACGCCCGGGGCTATCCACCCTCGGACGTTCCTGAAGACGAGACGCTCTACGGCCAGCACCTCTCCACTGCTGATCTGAAGGGCGTGCTTGACGCGCTCGATATCGGGCGGGCCTTTGTCGTCGGCCTGAGTATGGGAGCCTATACGGGTCTGGTGCTCACCATGCAGCACCCCGAGCGAGTCCGTGCGCTCGTGTTTGCCAGTGGTGGTTCGGGCGCGTATCCAGAAACGCGCAAACAGTTCTTAGCCGATACCACCGCAGTGGCAGAGAAAATATTACAGGCGAACTCAGTCGAGGCGGCGGGGATTTCCTCCGGCCCCAGCCGGGTACAGCTTCAGAACAAAAACCAGACGTAGTCTGGGAGCAGTTTGCGGCTCACCTGTCTGAACATTCTGCCGTGGGCTCAGCCTATACCCTGCGCCACGTCCAGGCCGAACGGCCCTCGCTGTACGATCTCACGGATGACCTCCGTGCCGTGACGACGCCGACACTCTTAGTTGTCGGCGATGAAGATGAATCCTGTCTGGATGTCAATCTGTATCTCAAACGTACCATGCCCTACGCAGGACTCAGCATCTTTCCGAAAAGCGGCCATCTGTTGAACCTGGAAGAGCCCGAACGTTTTAATAGTTTGATCGACGAATTCTTTCAGACGGTACAAGCCGGCCAGTGGAGCCGCCGAGACCCACGCTCGGAGACGGTGAGCGCGTTCGGGCAGAAGACGTAGTGCGGTTGCCAGCGGATTGCTCGTTTCTTACGGCCCTACTGGGCAACCCAACCGCCATCAACAACCATCGGATGGCCAGTCACAAACGATGCCGCATCTGAGCAGAGCCAGACCACGGCGTCGGCAATCTCCTCAGGTTGTCCCAGGCGACCAATCGGTTCTCTGGCGGTCATACCGTCTTCTATGCGTGGGTCTATTTCCATGCCGCGTTCGAACATCGGTGTCCGGATGACCCCTGGACAGACGGCGTTCACGCGAATACCGGATTTGGCATATTCCAATGCCGCGGTTTTGGTCAGTCCGACCACCCCGTGCTTTGCGGCCACATACGCAGGGCCACTCCGAAAACCAACCAGACCGGCAACTGAGGCGGTATTGACAATCGCGCCGCTGCCTTGGGTCAGCATATGCCGGAGTTCATATTTCATGCACAGCCACACCCCGGTCAGGTTAATCGCAATCACCCGGTCCCAGTGTTTCGGTGTATACTCTCCGGTCCGAGCAGCAGCACCCGCAATCCCAGCGTTATTGAATGCGCAGTCAAGCCGCCCATACGTCTCAACCGATTGCGTGACTAATGCCTCGACTTCTGCCGCCTGAGCCACATCGGTTTGCACGAACACCGCCTCGCCCCCGGCGGACTTGATGAGATTGACCGTCTCCTCTCCACCTTCAACAACCACATCGGAGACAACGACCGTCGCACCCTCGCGGGCGAACGCTAAGGACGTAGACCGACCAATACCCGACCCCCCACCCGTCACCAATGCAATTTTTCCGTCGACTTGCCCTGCCATGATTCTGTATTCCTCCTTGTACTATTACAGAGTGTCTCTTCTAGCGTGTCGAAGGCTATCAATAAAGGGAAAGAACATCCCAAAGGAGTCTTGCCCCTTCAGAGAGATGGCTGAGATCGTTTGCGGATTTGTACATACTGCCGCGAGAGGCGAGGTTTTCCCTACAGCCTAACGACGTTCCAAAAAAAAGATGTTATAGTGCCGAGCCTATTGCATAAGGAGGGCAAGGAATTATGCAATATCGTGGATTTCGGAGCAGTATCACGACCCTAGGCAAAGATGCCTACAAGCCGCTTGGACGCAAGCGCCCGGTGTCAGCCGCCCGCGGGGCGGTCCGCGACGTGACTCAGGCGTAGCGACCCGGCTCAAGGATTGAGTGCATGAGCGACCAGATCAAATATCTGCTGGAAGAACGCCAGATGCCCACGGCGTGGTATAACATCAACGCCGATATGCCCGTGCCCCTGATGCCGCCGCTCCACCCGGAAACCAAACAGCCGGTCACGCCCGAGTACCTCGCTTCCTTTACGCCAACAGCGCTCCTCGCTCAGGATGTCAGCCAAGAGCAATATATTGAGATCCCGGAGCCGGTCCGCGATATCTATAAACTCTGGCGACCGACTCCCTTTTTTCGGGCTCGCCGCCTGGAGCAGGCACTCCGGACACCGGCCCATATCTACTACAAATACGAGGGCGTCAGTCCGGTTGGTTCGCATAAGCCGAACACGGCCGTGGCCCAGGCCTTTTACGCCAAGCAGGAAGGTATCGAGACGCTGACAACGGAAACGGGGGCGGGTCAGTGGGGCACCGCGTTGGCCATGGCCTGCAATATGTTCGGGCTTGGCTGCGAGGTGTATATGGTCCGTATCTCGTATCAGCAAAAGCCCTATCGCCGCCACGTGATTACGACCTATGGCGCCGAGGTGTTTGCCAGTCCGTCCGACCGTACCGAAGTAGGCCGGCGGTTTTTAGCTGACAATCCGGACCATCCCGGCTCATTGGGGCTGGCGGTCTCCGAAGGGATCGAAGCCGCCCAAACGTCCGGGGGGACAAAAAAGTACAGTCTCGGCTCTTTTCTTCCGCACGTGTTACTCCATCAAACCATTATTGGTGAGGAGACCCTGCTGCAGATGGAGATGGCCGGCGAATACCCGGACATTGTGATCGGCTGTGCTGGCGGGGGCTCGAATTTTGCCGGTTTTGCCTTTCCGTTTGTTCGAGAGAAACTCAAGCACGGTAAAAACACGCGTATCGTCGCGGTTGAGCCGGCCGCCTGCCCGACCTTAACCAAAGGCGCCTTCACCTGGGATTGGGCCGACGCCGGTTGTGTTGCGCCGATTTGTCAGATGTATACGCTCGGCCATTCGTTTATGCCGGCGACTATCCATGCCGGCGGGCTGCGCTATCACGGCATGGCTCCGCACGTGAGTGCGCTTTTACACGATGGCCATATTGAAGCCACCGCGTTTGATCAGCTTGCGACCTTTGAGGCCGGTGTGGCGTTTGCCAGAGCAGAGGGTATTGTGCCGGCGCCCGAGTCCAACCACGCGGTCTGCGCCGCGATGAACGAGGCCGTGCAGTGCCGGGAAAGCGGCGAAAAGAAAGTCATTGCGTTTAATCTGAGCGGCCACGGTCATTTTGACATGAGCGCCTATGCCGACTACCACGCCGGAAAACTCGAACGCTACGAGTATCCGGCTGAGGCGATTGAACGAGCCATGCAGACCGTGCCTGAGGTGACTTTTCCGGGGTGATGCGCATTATAGGTCGGATGGGCTGAGGTGCGAGGGTAGCACTATTAACCTTTTTCCGGCTGAATCGCCCGAAGATAATCTCTATACACCCAGCCTTTTTTTACCGACCCGTCCGTGTAGTCGGAGAATTCAACCAGTGACCAGCTCTCGTGTTGCTCGATTTCCTCAACCAACGTATTTGGCAACAAGAACGCTAGGACGGGAGCCTCTAGTGAAGGCTCTGACCGAAGGCGGAGACGGTCTGTTACGGCCACCACATAGTACCTGCGATAGGGTAGATTTGGCCCGATTCCCTTCGCTTTGTACAGGACATGCTTCTCGGAGTGAGAGACCGTCAATTGCTCTATCAGTCGTTTTTCCATTTGATCGATAGACCATGTGGAATGCAAATAAGTGGTAATCGCCAGCAAGATGTTAATGAAACCCTCAAGACTAATTACACCTTGCGGAAGCCGCTGAAATTTTTCTACTAGCCACTCCCAAGGATATGCTAGAATCCCTTCTCGCTCTGGCTCGGATGTTGTTGCCTCACCGTCGTGTAACCAAGCCTGCATCTCTCCTGCGAAGGTTGGGTCGAGTACAGCAAGAGGGGTTTTCGCCTGGAGTATATCGTGTAGTTGGCTGGAAAGGGTCGTTACTGGGAGGAAACTGAGTCTGAGTGCCTTTTGTATCTGCTCTGTTTGGCGAAGGGAGTCCGCCATCGCTCTTTGGAACTGTTGTTGAAAACCGCTCAGGGGGTCCGTAATTTCGATACTTCTCCGAGTGCCTTCGGCAAGCCTAACCATCGCCGCGGCAGAGTCGGTAAGAGCGTTATGGAATGGAAGGAAATTGCTACAGACTGATTGTCGGAGCAATTCTACCCCTCGAAAATGATCCTGGACTATTCTCCTGTGCTGTCGATGAAGACTGCTCACGGAGGCAACAATATTGACACTTAGCGTTTTTTGGAGTTGTTCTGCCTGTCGAAGAGGCTCTGCCATTGTTCTCTGGAACTGTCGTTGAAAACCGCTTAGGGGGTCTGCAATTTTAATACTTCTCCGAGTGGCTTCGACGATTGCAACCGCCGCTGTGGTCCGCGTTGCGAGTTCGGCTCCCACGTTCTTAAGGCTCTGAGTATTTCTCTCTTGGACCTTACGGCTCAGCCTAAGAGCAGGCGGCTCCATCATGTTGGCCAAGCGCTGTTGTTGCCGCTCATTTATCGTCATAAGCCCTCCCCCAGCGCGGCGTCCCACTCGCTCCGCTCCCGCTCAACCTCTCTCCAGGTCTCGGCATTCTGGCGGAGGGGCGTATAGGCGGCGTTGACGTCCTCAAGAAACCGCCGCCGCCGATAGAGTTCCACGGCTTCGTCAACCATGCTCTGCATCGACTCTCCGGTCTGAGCAGCCAATTCCCGCAACGTATTCTGGCAGCGCGAAAGGAGATCAACCAGCAGCACTTTCTCTTCTTTGCTAAGGTGTTAGCTCAAGCAGGATTGTTTCGGTTCATGGAAGAGCGTAATTCCCCTCTCGAAATAGGAGGAGAAGGGAGATATGCGGCTTGGCCCTGCCTTGATACTGATGAGGGCCGACTACGGGAAGCGAATGGGGTGAGAGACGAGGACGACGGCATATATCCTGACGACTCCATCCGTATTTGTTCGATAGAAGGACAGGGTGGGGAGTATTATGTCGCGCTTCCGCGTAGTGCTGATGACGACAATAATATCCGACGCCGTGCGCGCCAATTATTAGACGCCTGCCTCAAAGCCCAATAACAATGAGTCGTACTTGACAGCCCTCAGTTTCTTCTCTGTAGCCCCTAACTACTCATTGCGGAAATGTATACTTCTATCTGAGCGGGATCGCCAAGCGCTTCAGGAGCCACCTGCGGTTTCCCCTTCTCCCCGCCACCACCGCTTCGAGGGCATCCGGCTTCCAAAACCCAGGGCGAGGTCAAGCCGCAACATCAGCTTTCGTAATCGCGTGCCAGCCAGCCAGCGGCCTAGCCGCGTATACCATTTGGAGAAGTCCTTGTTGTAGGGGCACACCCGGATACAAATAGAGCAGTCACTATTCTGGGCGGCCCAATAGCCGAAACATTTTTCCCCATCGACCGTCCATTTCACCACCCCTTTGATGTTGGACTGATTGTAGATTTCGTCCGACGGGGCGTTCGAGGGAATGGCGTTCACCGGACAGCCCTCAGAACACCGCCGACACGTATCGCAAAATTCCTTTACTCCAAACCGAATCGGTCTATCGGGCGCAAGCGGCAGGTTGGTAAAAATTTTGCCGAGCCGGACGCGAGGGCCGAATTCTTTGGTGATCAACAGCCCAAGCCGCCCATACTCCCCCAAGCCGGCCTTGATCGCATACGGAATAGCCAGCGCGGTATCGTTCATACTCGCAATCGCGTTATAGCCGAGGTTGCGGATGTACTGGGCGAGCGACAGGACAACGAGGGCGTCGTGCGAATACCCCAGACCGGTTGCCGCCCCGCTCAGGGCCGACGGAACGGTCCGAATCAGGTCGTAGTCCATGGCCTGAGCAACCACAATGACAGATGACAGGCCCTCGGGGATTTCCTGCGGCTTTTCGCGTTTGCTCATGTCGCTGAATTTATGCACGTACATCCAGCGTTCGTCGTACTCGGCAATGCCAATCAGATCTGCGCCAAAGGATTTTCCGACCCGTTTGATCTCGGCCGCAGCTTGAGCTGGCGTCCCCAGGTCCATCTGTTCTGCGGCTATGTCTCGGTACAAGGTAAACTCGTCGGAAAAGCCTTCCCGACGATCCTGGTCTTGTTTGAGTTCGGTGAAGAGGTCGCTGACATGCCAGGCGGCATTGCGGAACGCATAATCTTTTTGGGTAAAGCCATCAACCTTGCGCCAGGTTTTGAGCGGCTCTCTGTACGTTTCGTAGAATAACTCGCTCTTCCGGGTCCGAATGCGTTCATCCCACCACGAGCGACGAAACACGTCGTCTTTTTGGTTGAAGCGCTCGAAGTGGGGTCGGAGGTGGAAGCCTGCCGCTGTATCCGATTCCGAGACCGCGTCGTCTTTCATCGTTGGCATTCAGTCTTCCTCAGCACGGGTAGCTATCTCTCTCGAAATAAGATGTCTGCGTGACTCCGTCAACAGTGAAGCAAAGCCCGAGCCTCCACCAGAACGCGCCGCACGATACCTCCACGGTGGGAGCTTGATCGTCCGCGGGACGCTAGTACACTGATGAAGAGATGCGATAGTATGCTGATCCAGCTCTAGTGGTCGTGATCGAGAAGGAGAAGAAGCAATGGCAGAAGTGCTTGATGTCGAGCGGGCGGTCAAGGATCGCTATGCAGTGGGAGCACGGCAGGAGGAAGCGGCGCTGTGTTGTCCGGTGGACTATAACCCGCGTTTTCTCGCGCTCATTCCTGAAGAAATTCTTGCGCGTGATTACGGCTGTGGGGACCCATCGCAGCACCTCCGGCCCGGCGAAACCGTGCTTGATCTCGGCTCGGGCGCGGGCAAGATCTGTTATATCGCCGCCCAGGTCGTTGGGGCCGAAGGTCGGGTTATCGGCGTTGATATGACGCCGGAGATGTTAGCCCTGGCGGAGAAATACCGTCACTCCATCGGTGAACAACTGGGCTATCACAACGTGGAGTTTCACCGCGGCAGAATCCAGGATTTGCGGACCGACCTCGATACCGCAGATGCCCATCTGCGCGAGCACCCTGTAGTCTCGTTTGAAGAACTCCAAGCCTTTGAGGCCGTCATGACCGAACAGCGTGCGCAGCGGCCGCTCATTGCCGACGGTTGTGTTGATGTTGTCGTCTCGAACTGCGTGCTTAACTTGGTCCAGGACGCAGACAAACGGCAACTATTTGGTGAAATCTTTCGGGTGCTGCGCCAGGACGGGCGGACGGTGATCTCCGATATTGTGGCCGACGAACCGGTGCCGGCCCACATGAAGGCCGACCCCGAATTATGGAGTGGCTGCATCTCTGGGGCCATGCAGGAAAAGGAATTCATCACAGCGTTCGAAGAATCTGGTTTCTCCGGAATAGCCGTCCTCAAGCGTGACGAGCAGCCGTGGCGAACGGTCGAAGGGATCGCCTTCCGGTCCATGACCGTGGTTGCTCATAAGGGCGAACCCGGAACCCAGGAACTCGATTATCGAGCGACCACAGACGCCGAGGCGTGCTGTGCGCCGAGTAAATGCTGTTAGCCAAGGGAGTGGATACACGCGCATGCACGCCGCTGAGCAATCTTTTCAGCCCTTTACCGAGCGGTTACGCCAGGAGGGAGGCCTGCCTCTTAAACGGGCGGAGCTGGAGACCGTTCAGATCAACCTGGGCAAGCTGTGCAACCAGGCCTGCCTCCACTGTCATGTAGACGCCGGTCCGAAACGGACCGAGATCATGGCCCCGCGGACGGCTGAACTGGCCCTCGAACTCATCCGTGCGGCCGGAGCCCGAACGGTCGATCTGACCGGCGGTGCGCCCGAGCTGAATCCATCTTTCCGCTTTCTGGTTGAGCAAAACCGCCAGGACGGTCGGCATGTGCTGGACCGCTGTAATCTGACCGTCCTGTTTGAGTCCGGTCAGGAAGACCTGGCCGAGTTCCTGGCCGAACACCAGGTGGAAATTTTTGCCAGTTTGCCCTGCTACTCGGAAGAGAATGTCTCGGCGCAACGCGGCCACGGCGTCTATGAGAAATCCATTCAAGCCCTCCGGCAATTGAACGCCCTCGGCTACGGGCAGGCAGGTTCGGGCTTAGTCCTCAATCTTGTCTACAACCCGGTTGGTGCCCACCTGCCTCCGCCTCAGAAAAACCTGGAGGCGGATTATAAACGAGAACTCGGCGAACGCTTTGGGTTGACGTTTAACAGTCTGCTGACGATTACGAATATGCCGATCGCCCGCTTTGCCCATAGCCTGGAGCGAGAGGGCAAGCTGGCCGAATACATGGAGCTGTTGGCCCAGGCCTTTAATCCGGCCACGCTTGAGGGCCTGATGTGTCGCCACTTGGTGAGCGTCTCCTGGGACGGCTATCTATATGACTGCGATTTTAACCAGATGCTTGATCTGCGGCTGGGTAACGGCACCCCTCTGCGCCTCGGCGAACACTCCGCCAACAGCCTGGTCCGGCAGCTCATCGGTCGGGACATCCGTCTGGATTCCCATTGCTATGGTTGCACCGCCGGTGCGGGCAGCTCCTGCGGCGGCGCGCTGTCGGAATAGGGCGTAGGGTTAGCATTTGCGCCTGGCTCCTCCATTGTACCAGGGTGGTTGTAAACCATTTCTGATCCAGACTAACCAGGAGGCTACCGAGGTAGGTAGTAGCTGCGGGATATGCACAATCCCTTGTCAATCACGCGAAATCCGCCCGCCATAGATGTACAGCGCGATCAGCGAGTTGCCGCTGACGGGCATCCAGTAGCTCCGGCGTCCACTGCTCGGGAGCCATCTCAGGAATACGTCGAGTCAGAGCGTAAACACTGCGGGCGTATTCGGTGAGTTTTTCGGAATAGACAGCGTTACCGAGACGGCGATTCATGGTCGCTTCGAGAAGGGTCAGGTTACCCAGGCTATAGATTTCCTCTTCCCACAAGTCGGGCGGAAATGACTCTTCCCAGGAATCCGCTGGATTCTCAGGTAGAATATGTTCGACCGTGCCGGGATCGGTGTCCCAGTCACAGGCGCGGCCGGAAGCGTCTCCTTCAAGCCGAGCGAGAACATACTTGGTCAGTTTGTTCCACTGGCCACCCGTATCAACGACAAGCCGAGCGAAGTCCTCTCTCATTCGGTCATCATCCACATAGACTGGCTTGAGACACTCAAACACTTCCGCCGGAGTCTTTGCCTGTCCGTCCAGCACTGCCTTAGCAGCACGGTGATAAACCGGCTCGAGCGGGTTGGTATTGAGTTCGCTGACCACACTGTACCGGAACGAGATCACACTGATGAGCTTCAAGACCCGGACGAAATTTTCTTCCGAGAAACATTCCCAGGCAGCGAACAGCAACGGCATCATCTGCTGTACACGGAACAGGTTGAGTTCACGAATATACGGTCTTGCATCCTCTAATTCGATCCAATAGCCGTGACTGGAGTCTAAAACCGCTGCAAACAGCTCGGCACGCTTCTCCAACTGGTCTAGCAGAGCAAACACATCGGCGGCCGTTTTTGTGCGGTCCCGGACCAGTTTGAAGAGCCGCTGGCTTCGAACCTTCGGTTGTTCGCACAGCAAATGGTAGCGGAGAAATTTTGGGAAACGCTCCTGTCTTACGGTCGCGATGAGTTGCTGCCAGCGGCGCTGGAGAACGTCTAAGTCGGTCACAACGCGGACTTGGGAGAAGAGATAATTCTTCAGCAGGTCCGTCGTCGTCAGCTCAAGACCGCGGGCGTTAAGTGTCTCGAATACGGTATAGGCGTTGAGCTCATCGTCGACGGTAATCAGGATGAACATTAATTGCCGAGCGACCGTTTCGGACAACAAGCTTGCCAGAGCCCGACCGTCGTTCCTCAACTCCTGCATCCTGTCAAGCCGATCTTCGAAATAACTGAAGCACGTCCAGAGCAGTCGGTTCGACTTTGGCAGGCGACGCGGATTAAGCGGCTGCCGCAGCTGTACCAGATAGTCCTGGTAGAATGCGTCGTCTGTTGCATTCAGATAAAGTCGGCTGCTTTCGGTGAGCGAAGCGGGGTCCTTTTCCCCAATGAAACGGTCGCGAAGTCCCTGAGCGCGCGCGTTGTTAGCATCCGGGTCTGTACCGTCAGCAGTCATGGCCTGCAACCTGCCGATCACGGCCAGAGCAAACAGGCTGAGTGTGGCAAGCCGCTGCTGGCCGTCGATGATCAAGAACTCACGGTTGTTACTCCCTTCGACCACCAAAGCGCCCATATAGTGGACAGCTTCCGGTTCTGTACGCAACTCGACAATATCGTTCCACAGATCCTCCCACTGCTCCTCTGACCACGAGTAATCACGCTGGTAGGGGGGGACACGGTATGATTTGCCGTTGCCGATCAACTCCAGGTAATTGATCGTGTGTGTGTTCAAAATATTTGCCTTGGCCATCCTGCTGCCTCTTTTTGCGCGGGTTCCTCAACTCGTACTAGAGCGTGTTCACGCTATACATAAAATTACACCACGGCCATACGATCCGCTCAAGCTTTCTCTGAGTAGCTGAAATTTTGCGGTCTCTCTAAGAAGTATTTTTTGCGAGCCGAGCCAGCGTCAATTCGCTCAATTCGTGCGCAACGGGATCAGCCTGCGTAGCGAGCCGTTGGGCCACAGCCCGTTGATCCGCAAGCGGTCTGTTCTGACCAAGTTTGAATTTCCCTTCAACGCGCGTGATATCGATCACAAATCCGACAATGGCCTTGAGCAGCTTTTGCTTAAAGTCCACCGGGATATCTCCCGGCCATGGTTGCGGCATCCCTGACTCATAGACAGCGGTGAGCCGGTCAACCACAGTAGCGAGCCGTTCGCTATCCTCGATAATGCGAGGCACGCCATACACGTGCACCGTTGCATAATTCCAGGTTGGAACAGCGGGTGTCGTCTCGTACCAACTCGGGGAGATATAGGCGTGCGGCCCTTGGAATATGGCAAGTACTTCCTGACCGCCCTCGAAAGCCTGCCATTGTGGATTGGCTCGTGCCATGTGACCAAGCAGTGTCCCGTGCGCTGACGTGCTGGCGTCAAGAAGGAGCGGTAGATGTGTCGCAAAAGGATGTCCATCTACGGTGCTGACTAACGTGGCAAAGCTATAGTGCTCGATAAAACGCTGGAGCTGTTCGGGGTCTGAAACCGCAAACGCCTTTGGGCAGTACATCATTTCTCTCCGGGACGTTGATAATCTTTCGCGTACCCCGGCAGAGCGATACCGGCACGGAGTTGCGGGTCAGCGACCGGCCGTTGCGGCACCAGGTGCAACGGCAGCTCGCCCGCCCAGCAGTTGAGCTGATAGTCTTCCTCCGCATCCACTGGCGGCCCGGTACGAATTTTTGCCGACACCTCTTCCAGGGGCACGCGGATCACACTTGTGGCCTTGAGTTCCTGAGCCGACGGTTCGCGAACGTCAGCCCAGCGTTCGGGCATGACGTGATCGACAATGGCTTTGAGGGCGGCCTGCTTTTCATCCGGATCGGTGACTTCTGTCGCCTGACCGAGAATCACCACGGAGCGATAATTCATCGAATGGTGAAAGGCCGAACGAGCCAGCACCAGACCGTCCAGCAGGGTGACGGTGACGCAGACCGGCAGGCTCCCTCCAATCGTACGCAGCATCCGGCTTGCAGCCGAGCCGTGAATATACAGACGATCCCCAATATGTGCGTAGATCGTGGGGATCACATACGGCTGGCCGTCAACGCTGAAGCCGACATGGCAGTACAGGCCTTCTGCCAGAATGGCCTCGACGACTGCGGTGTCGTATGACGCACGCTCCGGCATGCGGCGCAATCGGGTTCGCTCGGTTCTCTCAAACTGCGACATGGGCACCCACCTTTCTTTCATTGGTGCAAGACTTGTTCCCCATATACCATATCTCTCGACAGCGCCCTGAGAGAAGCGCTAGAAGAGGATATAAAAGAACGCAGGAGGAGTCAGATGAGCCAATTTGAAGATTATGCCAATAAGTACGAAACAATGAAAATGCAGCGGCGCAACGGCATTCTCGAAGTCACCTTTCACGTCAACGATGGCCCGCTGGTCTGGAATGAACCGGCCCACCGCGAAATCGGCCACGCCTGTGTTGATATCGGAGCCGACCCGGAGAATAAAGTCGTTATTCTGGCCGGAACGGGCGACAGCTATTGCGCGGATATCGATTTTGCCAGCTTTGGCGACGGCCTGGGCACACCACGCGGCTGGGACACCGTGTATTGGGAGGGCAAGCGCCTGCTCATGAATCTGCTCGATATTCCCGTGCCGATGATATCCGCAGTCAACGGGCCGGCCCTCATCCATGCGGAGATCCCCGTGCTGTGCGATATCGTGCTGGCGTCCGAGGCCGCGGCGTTTCAGGACGCTCCTCATTTTCCAAACGGGATTGTACCGGGTGACGGCGTTCATCTGGTCTGGCCGCTGCTTTTGGGGGCCAACCGGGGGCGCTATTTTCTTCTGACCGGGCAAAAGCTGTCCGCCCAGGAGGCGCTCACCCTCGGGGTGGTGAACGAGGTGCTGTCACCGGACCAACTGTCCGCTCGCGCCTGGGAGTTGGCCGAACAACTGGCCAAACAGCCTCCCCTGACCCTGCGGTACGCACGCATATCCATTACCCAGCAGATCAAAAAACTGATGCTCGACGGTCTGGGCTATGGGCTGGCTCTGGAGGGTCTGGCCGTTATGGATATGCCGAGGTCCTGACTCGCAAGGGGGCCGGGCAACCACAGGGGGTTGCCCATACATGTTTCGTTCCCTCGTCCTAGGCGTCTACTCTGAGGCGCCCGGCAGCACAGGCGGCTTGTCCAACTCTCGTTTGTACTGAGCACACTCGGCGGCGTCGGCAGACCCGTGCTCGACCCGGCACTCCCAATACTGCTCCTCCAGTTCTGCCCGTTTGCCCAATATCCGGGCAAGCTGGGGGTCACGCCTCGATTCGGCAAAAGACAGCGCATACTGAAGCGTCTGGCAGCCCGCGAGGAACATTCCAAGGACTACCAGGACTCCCCCCATGAGTCGAAGCCGCCACCGCCAACTGGCTCTATTCGTATGAGATCGCATAGTAAAAGAGACCACAGGATCACTTTAGTATATCTGTATCGAAACAGATGAGAGCCGCAAAGTGCCTACTTCTTCTCTTGACCCCCTGTGAGGCGTTCGGTAGTCTTCATCCTCAGAGACTGAGGGAGTCTGAATCATGCGATCCTACCTCGCCGCGGCGGTGCAAATGACCGCGTCTTCTTCCAAAGAAGAGAATCTGGCCAAGGCCGAAACGTTTGTCCGCCTGGCCGCAGAACGGGGCGCCGCCCTGGTCGTGCTGCCGGAGGTCTTTTCCTGGCGCGGACGGCATAAAAAAGAGCCCGAACAGGTCGAGCCTATTCCCGGTCCGACCACCCACCGCCTGCAAGATTTGGCAACCCAGCTCGGAATTCACTTGCTGGCCGGCTCCTTCCTCGAAAAATCGGACGAAGTCCGCGCCTATAATACCAGCCTGCTGATCAACCCGCAGGGCGACCTGCTGGCCCAGTACCGCAAGATCCACCTCTTTGACGTTGATATTCCAGGGCAGGTCAGCATCAGAGAGTCCGACAGCATGAAACCGGGGGAAGAAGTCGTTGTGGCCCCCACGCCGCTCGGCACAGTCGGACTTTCGGTCTGCTACGATCTCCGCTTTCCTGAACTCTACCGGGGGCTCTCCCGCAAGGGCGCGGAGATTATTTCCGTTCCGTCGGCGTTTACCTTTCCGACCGGCGCGGCCCATTGGGAAGCCCTGCTGCGAGCGCGGGCCATTGAAAACCAGGTGTATATCATTGCCCCGAACCAGATCGGGAAAAACGTGTACGGCTTTGCCGACTATGGCAACTCCATGATTATTGACCCGTGGGGTAAGATTATTGCCCGGGCGCCCGACCGCGAGTGTTTCATTACCGCCGAGATTGATCTCGATTATCTGAAAAAAGTGAGGAAGGAACTGCCGTGCCTCGCGCATCAGCGGCTCTAGATCCAGCCCCGGTCAAAGCCTTTTTTCGGGTGGTGACTTCCGAGGAAGCCCGCCGCCAGCTTGCCGCCTTTGTCCCCAAGACCAAAAGCGAACAGATTCCGGTACTCGACGCCTGCGGACGGACGCTGGCCAAGCCCTTGACCTCGCCGGTCGATCTGCCCCATTTCAACCGAACGAATATGGACGGCTACGCGGTCCGTGCCCAGGATACCTTTGGGGCGTCGGCCAGTCTGCCAGCCTATCTCAAACTCGTTGGGGCAATCGAGATGGGCTCGGAAGCGAAACGCCGGCTCAAGAAGGGCGAGACCATGCGGATTGCGACCGGCGGTATGCTCCCGCCAGGCGCGAACTCCATGGTCATGGTGGAATACACCGAAGAACTGGGCGACGGGACGGTTGAGATCTTACGCAGCGTGTCGCCGTGGGAAAACATCCTCCGCGTTGGCGAGGATATCAAAAAGAAGAAACCGATTTTTCCCGCCGGCCGTCGCCTGCGCGCCCACGATATCGGCGCACTCACCGGCGTGGGGATTACCAAGGTGCCGGTCTATAAACGCCCGACCGTGGCGCTGATTTCCACGGGCGATGAAATCATTCCGCCCTCACGCTCGCCCCGCCCCGGCCAGGTCCGGAATGTGAACCAGTATTCTCTCCACGCCATGATTACCGAATGTGGCGGGACCGTGACGGACCTGGGCGTCATCAAAGATGATTCCCAGGCGTTTACTCAGGCGCTCTCCACCGCGCTAAAAGCCGCCGACGTCGTGATGGTGTCCGGTGGCAGTTCGGTGGGCATTAAGGACATGGCGCTCGATGTCATCTGTTCATTCCCGCGCTCGGAACTCTTCTTTCACGGTATTTCCATTGCTCCGGGCAAGCCGACGATCTTTGCCCGCGCCGCCGGCAAGCCGGTCATGGGGCTGCCCGGTCACCCGGTGTCGGCGCTGGTCGTCTTTGCCCTCTTTGGCGCGCCGCTGGTGCGGATGATCGGTGGCGAGTCCGCGGACACGGCCTTTGTGCCGCTACGCACGGCCCGCGCCCGGCTGGCCCAGAACATTGCCTCTGCCCCCGGACGGGAAGATTATGTCCGGGTCACGCTGCAAAACACTTCCCCAAATGGCGAGCGCGGCTCGCAGCTCGCCCAGCCGCTGCCGGGAAAATCCGGCGCGATCTTCAGCCTGGTGCAGGCCGACGGCATGGTCTGCATTCCCCATAATGAAGAAGGCCGAGAGGCCGGGGAAGAAGTTGAAGTGATTCTGTTCTAATGGACCCTAACCCTCTCCCCCAAGGGGCGAGGGAACGAGAAACGTAGGGGCAATTCATGAATTGCCCGTAAGAGCGATCCACATGCACGGACAGCCCGCCGCCAAAACCGACCGTAAGCGCTATCTCAAAAAGAAATCGCTGGAAGACGCCCTCGATATTTTTCTTGGTGCCGTCCCGCCCAGTCCGAAAACCGAATACGTCCCAGTTGAAAAAGCCCTCCACCGTACCACCGCCGAACCCATTTTCGCGGTGCTGTCCGCCCCGCA
Organism: uncultured Binatia bacterium (SeqCode); assembly: GCA_965203745.1. GTDB lineage: Bacteria > Desulfobacterota > Binatia > Bin18 > Bin18 > Bin18. Next base: position 692,002 of record CBDBDK010000004.1, on the reverse strand, counting down.
TTACCACGGTGCGGCCATGGACGGCATTGCCGTACGAGCCGAGGATACGTTCGGCGCCAGTGAATTTGCTCCGCTAACGCTCAAGCGGGTCGCAAAAGACAGCCAGCCGCGCCGGAAAAAGAACGGTGCGGCCACCCCGCCGCCGTTTCAATATGTCGATACCGGCCACCCCATTCCGACCTGGGCCAATGCGGTCGTCATGATCGAGCGGGTGTTTAAGAAAAACAACGCCGAGATTGAAATTCGCGATTCCGCCACCCCGTGGCAGCACGTCCGCCTCGTCGGCGAGGACATTGTTGCCACCGAGCCGCTGCTGCCGCGCGGCCATAAGCTCCGGCCGTACGATCTGGGCGCGCTGCTGGCCGCCGGTCACACCACCATTCCGGTTATTGCGCCGCCGACGGTCGGCATTATCCCGACCGGCTCGGAACTGATCGAACCCGGCGACCCGGCCGAGCCGGGCCGAATTATCGAATTCAACTCCCGGGTTGCCGGGGCTTTTGTCGAAGAGTGGGGCGGTACGCCCAAACGGCTGCCCCGAGTCGTTGACGATCTCAAAACCATTACCCAGGCGCTGGCAAAGGCGATCAAGCGGCACGATATCGTCATCATCATTGCCGGCTCTTCGGCGGGCGAGCACGATTTCACGCTACGAGCCCTGGAATCGCTGGGCGACATCCTGGTTCACGGCATTGATGTCATGCCGGGCAAGCCTGCAATTCTGGCGGTTCTTGACGGCACGCCGGTCATTGGCCTGCCCGGCTATCCGGTTTCCGCGGTCGTAATCTGTCAGCAGGTCCTGCGCAAGCTGATCGCCCATCATCTCGGCCGGCCGGCAGAGGAGCCCGCGAAGATCCGAGCGGTCCTGCCGCGCAAGGTTCCGTCACGGCTCGGCCTGGAAGAGTTTGTCCGGGTCAACCTCGGTCAGGTGGGCGATACGACCGTGGCCAACCCCATCGGCCGCGGCGCCGGGGTCATCACTACTATGGTCAAAGCCGACGGGGTGTTGCGCATTCCGTCCCTGGACGAGGGCTTGAACGCGGGTACGGAGGTGCAGGTCGAACTCCTGCGTCCAGTAGAGGAAATCGCCAATACGATTCTGTTTACCGGCAGCAACGACCTGACCATCGGTGTGCTTGACGATCAACTCCGCGCCCAGCATCCGGGTCTCAAAATATCCGCCAGCAATATCGGTTCACTCGGCGGTCTGGTCGCCCTGAGACGGGGCGAAGCCCATATGGTTGGCACCCATCTGCTCGACCCTGCCAGCGGCGTCTATAATCTGCCCGACCTCAAAAAACAGCGACTGCTCGCCAAGTCGGTCGTGATGACTCTGGTCATTCGGGAACAGGGTCTGATCGTTCCCAAAGGCAATCCCAAAAAGATCAAGAATCTCAGAGACCTGACGCGCAAAGACGTCACCTTTATCAATCGCCAGCCTGGGGCGGGCACGCGCGTGCTGTTGGACTATAAGCTGGGTAAACTCCGTATCAAACCGGAGCGCATCCAGGGCTACGAGCGCGAAGAAACCACCCATATGGCGGTCGCGGTGGCCATTGCCAGCGGTCTGATGGATACCGGTCTCGGCGTCAAATCAGCGGCCAAAGCCCTGGGGCTCGACTTTGTTCCCATCGAGCGCGAGGAGTACGACCTCGTCTTTCAGAAAGCCTTCTTCAACAGCGACACAGGCCAGCGGCTCGTTGCCGTCATACGCTCCGACGCTTTCAAACGTGCGGTCGAACAACTAGACGGCTACGACACAACCCAGACGGGTAAGGTCAAATAAGAGGGGGCCGCTCGACGTTCGTCGAGGTAGCCGGTTCAACTTTGGTTTACGAGCGCTCGGGCCGCGTAGGCCGCGCCGACCTGGGCCGCCTTGGGATTCAGAATGATGCGAACCGGCATATCCTGCAGGAGTTGGCTGAAGCGCCCCTTGTCCGTAAAGGACCGCATAAACCCACCGGCCGTCATTTTGGGTAGCAGCTTGGTCACGATCCCACCGCCAATATACACCCCGCCAACACTCATCACCGTTAAGGCCAGATTGCCGGCCTGGGCTCCGTACAAACTCACAAACAGGTCCACCGCCTCCATACAGGTCCGACAACTACCGGTGACGCCCGCCTCGCCGATGACCGCGGCCGCGTCCTCGGTTTGCAGGCGCGCCCGCAGGGCCTCGGCCACAGGCCGCTGCAATACCTGACACAAAAAATCGAAGATGCCCACTAGGCCGGGGCCGGACAGCACACGCTCATAGGACACCCGTCCGTTGTGCTGCTTTCTGAGGAAGTGCAGCAAGGCTACTTCTGTGTCGTTCCGAGGTGGGAAATCAACATGGCCGCCTTCCGTGGCGACGGGCCTATAGTTCTGTCCATCCCAAAACAGAAATGCCTGCCCCAGGCCGGTGCCGGCTGCAATCACCGCACAGTTACCGCGCCGGGGTTTGCCCGCATTAAGCGTCAGTATTTCATCTGCGGGCAGGAATAACGCCCCATAGGCGGTTGCCTCAAGATCATTCATGAGCCGGACCTGGCCACCGCCGATGGCTTGGCGGATGCCGGGAGCGTCAACTTTCCAGGGCAGATTTGTCGCCTCGACCCTGCCGTCAAGAACCGGCCCGGCAATACCAAACGCACCGGCCGCTATTACCGTGTCCGTCTCACTAGAGCGAAGAGGGGGCTCGGGGGAAACTTCTCCCGCAAAAAAGTCGGCGATGACGTCCTCCAGCCCGGCGTACTGCGTACTCGGAAAAGACGATTCCCGAACGAGGCGGAGCTTATCCTCTCCCTCAAGCGCGTACAGGGCCAGGTTGGTCTTGGTCCCGCCAATATCACCGGCCAGGACATGGGTTGTCATGACGGCTTTCTCTCACGCCGGATTGTTCCTCGCAAGTCGTAGGGGCGACGCATGCGTCGCCCCTACTCGCGGTGGCCGCCGAACCGGAGGCGCATGGCCGATAAGACTTTCTCGGCAAAGGTATGAGCCTGGCGGGATCGAAAGCGCGCATAGAGCGCTGCTGAGAGGACATCGGCGGGAACCGCCTCCTCAACGGCCGTCGCAATCGTCCAGCGGCCTTCGCCCGAATCCCGAACCTCGCCGGAGAACTCGGACAGCTCCGGGCTTTCCGCCAGGGCCATAGCCGTTAAATCCAGCAGCCAGGAGCCAACCACGCTGCCGCGGCGCCACACCTCGGCAATATCCGGCAGATGCAGCTCATAGTGATAGTCCAGTCCGCTGGCGTGGGCGCTTCGCAGGATATCAAAGCCTTCGGCATAGGCCTGCATCAGCCCGTACTCGATGCCGTTATGGACCATTTTCACAAAATGTCCGGCTCCGGCCGGGCCGCAGTGCAAATAGCCCTCCTCAGCTGTGCCGCTCATCTGATTGCGACCCGGCGTTTCCGGAATAGTCCCCTTGCCGGGGGCCAGGGTGCGGAAAATCGGGTCGAGTCGCCGGACCGGTTCTTGTTCCCCGCCAACCGTCAGACAATAGCCGCGCTCGACTCCCCACACCCCACCGCTCGTCCCAACATCCACGTAATGGAGCCCTTTCGGTTTGAAGGCCTTGGCCCGTCGAATGTCGTCCTTAAAATGTGAGTTTCCGCCATCAAGAATGATGTCGTCCGCATCCATTCTCTCCGCCAGGGCGGTCACCGTCTCATCCGTTGCCGCGCCCGCCGGCAGCATGACCCACACGGCGCGGGGCGGCGTGAGCTTTTGGATCAGATCATCGAGGGAAGCGGCACCAATCGCCCCGTCCCGCTCACACTGTTTGACCGTCTGGGCATTGAGATCAAACACCACACACGCATGTCCGCCGCGCATGAGGCGGCGGACCATATTGCCGCCCATCCGGCCTAAACCAATCATGCCGAGTTGCATCGTGTCGGCTCCTGTCCGTTTCAGAGGGATAGGGACATATCAAAGTGAGCGCCGTAGGGGCAATTCATGAATTGCCCCTACACCAGCAAGGAGGAGGGGATTTTGTACGGAGTGATGCCGAAGGGCCATTTTTACCGGCTGGGCATACGCCCAGCCACTATTCTGATGGACCTCTGTGTCTATTTTGCCGTGGTCCGAACGCCAATCGCGCCGCTTCCTCGCAACTGCTCAAGCTCTCCGGCATCAAAGCCCCAATCGCGCAGGGCCTCTTCCGTGTGCTCGCCTGGGTTGGCGGGAGGACGCTGGATGGCGCTTGGAGTCCGGCTGAAGCGCGGGGCCGGAGCCGGCTGCGGGACCCCCTCGACCTCGACAAACGTGCCCCGTTCCTGGTTGTGCGGATGGTTGGGCGCATCGGCCATATTCAGAACGGGCGCGTAGCAGATATCGCTGCCCTCCAGGAGTTCGTTCCACTCCGCCAGGGTCTTGGTCTTAAAAATCGCGGCCAGTTTCTCGGTCAGCGCCGGCCACTCGGCCCGGTTGTTCTGGTGGGGCAACTCTTCCCGCTCCAGCCCGGTCAAACGCAGCAGTTCCGCATAGAACTTGGCTTCAATCGAACCGACGGAGAGGTACTGGCCGTCGCTGGTCTCATACACATTGTAGTAATGCGCGCCCGTATCCAGAATGTTCTCTCCGCGGTTGTCCGTCCACTTGCCGGCCGCGCGCAGACCGTAGATACCGGCCATCAGCGAAGCCGCGCCATCGATCATGGCCACGTCAATGACCTGGCCCTTGCCCGACTTCTGGGTTTCGAGCAGGGCGCTGACCACGCCCAGCGCCAGGAATACCCCACCGCCGCCAAAGTCGCCAACCAGATTCAGGGGCGGAACCGGCGCTTCGCCCTTCCGCCCAATCGAATGAAGCGCCCCAATCAGGGCAATATAGTTAATGTCATGCCCAACCGCGTTGGCCAGCGGTCCCTCCTGGCCCCAGCCGGTCATGCGCCCAAAGACCAGACGGGGGTTGCGGGCCAGACACACCTCGGGGCTGAGACCCAGCCGTTCCATTACTCCAGGTCGGAAGCCCTCGATGAGCGCGTCAGCCTGCTCGATCAGCTTGAGCGCCGTCTCCGTGCCTTCCTGCTTCTTGAGGTCAATCGCCACCGAGCGGCGACCGCGCCCGAGCAGGTTAAACTTGGCCTCGGTCTGCACGCCGAGGTCGGCGTCTTCGGCCCGGTCTATACGCAGCACATCCGCTCCCATGTCCGAGAGCAGCATCGCACACATTGGAGCAGGCCCGATACCCGCAAATTCAACAACTTTATACCCAGATAATACGCCCATACTTTCCCCTTCCCAGATTTGTTCCGTGACCGCCTGAGCAGCCACACAGGCGACCTACCCATATCACAACTGGCCTTCCCTGGGCAAAGGAGACCGAGGAGAGGTTTCTGTCCTTGACAAATGGTCGTTTGCATCCTCAAACTGTCGGCATTCCAAAGGAGGACATAATGACACAGGAAGAACGCAGTCTCGCGGTCGCCCAGGCGTATGAGGATATGTACAACAACGACATCGAACGCTTTGTCTTTGAAGTCTACACCCCTGACTGCGAAGTGAATGGGGGTTTTATTCGCGGGCACGAACAGCTCATCCAAATTGAACGGCAGGTTCTCCAGGCCGCACCACAACGAAAGATGCGCGTTGACCGCAAGCACGCAACCGGAGACGTTGTCGTGGTCGAGGCCGTGCTGCTCGACCCGGACCAGGGTGAGAATTGGCAACTGCCCTTCTGCGCCGTGCTCACCTGCCGCGACAGGAAAATCGCCACGGATTGGACCTATACGGAATTCTCGAAGTGGCCGGGGCTCCAAATCTAATTATCGCACTGACAGATGACATAGTGGCATTTTTCACACAGCTGCATCGGGCGCAGGCCGGGATGGGAAATGCTCTGTCGGCTGTCCACAAACTGTGTCGCCGCCTCCAGGTCTATATCCATCAGCGGGCGCTTGGCGCACTGGACGCAGCCCTCGGTCCGAGTGTTGTTTTCTATGCACCAGCGCAGCAGAACCGTAGACCGACAGCCAATGGTCCGGGACGACTCCATCCCGAAAAAATGAAATCCGGTACCCTGACGATTGGTGACATAATCCAGCCGCGTTCCCTGAAGATGTTGGGCGCTGTTCGGGTCGAGGAAGGCTTTGATCCCGTCCTGCACGACCACCGTATCGTCCGCTTGCGCGGTCCGCTCAAGGTTCAGGCTGTACTGGAAGCCCTTGCAGCCGCCGCCCGCGACCGTCATCCGAATACCACCGTCCCGTAGGCCCTTCAGCCGCATGGCATGCCTAATCATCTCGACCGCTTTGGCGGTCAAGGCGAGCAACGGCTCGGCCGTCTGGTCGTTGTGGACTCCCTGCTCCATATTCCCCCCTTTGCGAGCAGCCTTCCTGCAAGCCCTTATCCTGCCAAAGCGCCGGCTGTCAATCTTCAGACGGGTCGGTAGAGAATTTGACAAGTTCAGAGCAATGCGTACCATACACACTGAAACAAACATGACCAGCGGGGATATCATTCGGAGACTCAGGCGAGAGGGTTGGGTAGTGCGGAACACCAAGGGGAGCCATCACCAGTTCGTTCACCCCAAAAAGTCTGGACGGGTTACGGTCAAGCATCCGACAAAGGATATTCCAATCGGGACACTACGCAATATCTTTTGACAGGCCGGCTGGAAATGGGAGGACCGCTGATGCGTTTTCCAATCGTCATCCATAAAGACCGTAATAGCGGCTATGGTGTCACCGTGCCCGATCTACCCGGCTGTTTTTCGGCTGGCGACACCCTAGACGAAGCCATCGACTCCACACACGAAGCCATTACTTGCCATCTTGAAGGACTGCTGATGGACGGGGAAACGATTCCCGAGCAAGCACCGTTGGAATCCCACCGCGCTAACAAGGAATTCAGGGGTGGAACCTGGGCACTGGTGTCGGTTGATATCTCGAAGCTGTCGAGCAAAGCCAAACGAGTGAACATCACCATACCGGCGCGGGTGCTGGCAATCGTGGACGAAGCTGCCGCCCGCGAAGGGGAAACACGCTCGGGCTTTCTCGCCCGCGCGGCGCTCAGCTACGTGGAACGGCATTCGATCAAACCCTGACCGCCCTCCAACTTCTTGAATTCGCTTCCTACCTGTCTCTCTTTACCATGCTTACTCGCTCAGCGGGCCCTCGGCGGCGAAGCGGCGCAGGACGTTGTCGGTAATACGCGAGACGGTGTTCTCATACTGGTTGTGAGATAAGGCTCCATCCCAGGCGATCGAGCTGGCCGAAAAAACCGCGCCGCCCTGGGGGTATTCAAAATACACCATGTCGGCCCGGACCTTGGGATTGACGGTGCCGCCCTGTTGCGAATCGCTCAGCAAGACCTCTTCAATCACGTGCTGATAGGAGTCCGAATGGCCGGAAGAGGAGGCCAACACCAGGGCGTGGGCGGGTGTCCCCAGGGAACGTTCGGCCCGGTCCAACTCAAAACCGGCCGCCCCGTAGTTGAGAACTAAGGATTCAAAGTCGCCAATGGCCTCTTCGTCTCCAATCCCCTCAAAAATAAACGCCGCCCGGGGATCAAAGCTGTCGGACTTACGCTCGTATGGCGCGCTGTTATCAAAGCCCTGAGTAGTAAAGCCGACACCGACCAGGCGTTGAGGTGTTCGGCCCCGATCCCGCCAGAGGCCGCCGGGTTCGCCGGTGGTGCTGTGGTGGTATTCGCCGGGCCTGGCATGCCAGCTCCGGGTGCCGACCCGGCGCCGAACCTCAACCACGTGGGGGCGACCGGGAGCAAACGAGGTGATCCAGTAAAAACCGTTGCCGCCCAGATACATCAGCCGCCCACCGGTGTGCAGATAGGTTTCCAAGGCATCCAGCATCGGCCCGGACCAGTACTCGGGATGGCTGCCGGTGATAATGACCTTGTACGGGGCGAGCAGGGCCAGACCCTCGGCGTGCAGGTCTTCGTCGGTAATCACGTCATAGGCGTGGCCCTTGGCTTCGAGCCAGTCGATCAGGTGCAGGTCGGCGGGCAACTGGTGCGGGCAGTTGAGCGCCCGCATGTGGTAGCGCGGGCGCATATTGATGATGGGCCGCAGCCGGCTGGAATAACACACCCCGCTGCCGTCGGTATGACTGTCGTACAGGCTCAGCAAGCGGTTCTCTCTGATGTAGTGGTCGTCCGGCGCAAGCTCGCCCTGCTTGCGATTGGGAAACAGTGCCGGCGGCAGGGTGGTGAGTTGCTCGTTGGCGTAGGCCAGATAACTGTTGGTCGGGGCCAGGAAGGCAATGTCCGCGGTGGCCCGGCCCCGTGGCGGGCGGATAAAAAACGGGATGTGGTCTTCGCCACCCTCGGTCCGCAGGCGCGCGGCGTACACCCCGCTCTGACACTCGGCCGGCAATGTCCAGCTAAAATCGACCTGCCAGTCGGCGTCCTCAAGGTCGTCGTCATGAAAATGAATCGCGCCGTACTCGTGCGGGGTGTTGCGGAAATCCGTCTCCGCACCGCTCCAGTTATAGCCGGTCATGGCCCGGGCGGGCATGTTGATCGCTCGGCCGTGTAAACCGTGGGGCGAGGTGTCGATGATGGTGTCGGAGGCAACCTCAGCCGAGAAATCCCAGGCCGCGACGAGATCGTCACCAAAGGCCAGCGGCGAGGCTCCGCGCTGGAGCGAGAGCAACTCGTCCCGACTCAGGGCTCGCCGGAACACCCCCGGGCGGTCGATCTTGCCGTTAAAATGGCAGTCAACGCGGGACTCGCCGTTATCGCCCGTCCGCCACAGGCCGGCCATCACGCAATCGACCGGAGTCGTGGGAGTGGCCTGGAGCTGGGTCGTGGCCGTTACGGTCGCCCTGGTCTGGTCCTGTGGCCACGTGCGCAGCGGCTCTTGATACACGGCGATCACGCCGCTGTGGGCGTCAAACGTGGCCGCCACAAAATACCAGTCCAGGAAGCGGAGCGGGGTATTGATCCGTACCTGCTCCGTACGTCCCGCCGGGTCAGTCAGCCACACGGCCAAGACCCCACCCTCGTCGAGCACCAGACCATAGCCGCCTTCCGCCTCCGACCACTTGGTGAGAATGCCCTGCACACCTTTTTGCGGGGTTGTGGGATATATCCAGGCGTGCAGGGTGAAGCCGTCGGGCAGACCCAGCAGCGGCACGTCGGGCACGATAATGTGTGAGCCGGTGTGAATATCCTGGCGACGGCCCGGATACTCGTCGCTGACCGGTGTTGCAATGAATTCCTCTTTGAAGCCCGGACCCTTTGGGTTGGGGTCGCCATGGATTAAGCGCACGATGTCGGCCTGATAGCTGGGCTGCATACAGCTCACATGAAATCGAACCGTCTCCCCCGGCGCGACACTGAACCGATCGGCATAACCAACAATTTCCATGCTTCCCTCCTTTTCTATGGACGAGCTAGTGCCCGAGTCCCGGAATTTCTTCCAAATGCGGCAAGGGACGGCCCAGCACATCGGAGAACAGAGTCAGGACGCGTAGGGTGATGCCCCAGATGACTTGGTCCTGAAAACGGATCGCCGGATAGTACAGCGTCTTGCCGTCCGCAGACAGCGTGAGATGGGTGGCGTTCCCGGCCTCCCAGGGATGCGCCAGCGGCATCCAGTAGGCCGCGGCGACCTCGTGATTCAGCGTCAATGTCGGGATGGCCGGTCCCAGATAATAGACCGCAGGAAACAGGGCCAGGGGCTGTTCCCGTCCGCTCAGCCAGATGGAGAGAGGGGCAAGTGGCCCCAGACGGTGGGCCGGGTCCAGGTGCAGGCCAACTTCTTCGTGCGTTTCGCGCTCGGCCGTGACGTGAAGGTCGGCGTCCTCGGGAGAAAAGCGCCCGCCCGGAAAGGCCATATGGCTCGACCAGGGATCGCCCGATTTTTCAGCCCGTCGGATCACGCACAGCTCGGGATTGTCCTCCGGTCCCGCGAGTATCATGGCTACCGCGGCACAACTGCGATCGGCATTGAGACGACCGGGCACGGGCTGACGGGCGGCCAGAGAATTCCGTATTGCTTCAACGTTCAACACAATGGGCCTCCGCCTAAAGCATCGTCATCTTAAAATAGGGCCAGCGGGTTGAGTGGCGAGCCCGTTCCGCCAGGGACCCGCAGGGGCGCGGCCACAAAGAGGAAGGTCCAGCGCTTTCGTGCCTGCGCTTCGCGGGCCAGGTCCTCGAGGTTCAGATTATCCAACAGCGGCATACCCAGGGCGACCACGGTCAGCCGGTGAATCGGAAACGGCATGCCTTCGATCCCTGAGGGGAAGACTTCGTTCGTGCCGTCGGAGCCAACCGTTGCCACGTCGCGCGCCTTGAGCCAGGGCACGACCGCAGTGTGCAGGCCCGCGGCCCCCTGGGTGAGATCCCAAGAGCCGACCTCCTGATATCGTTTGTACAGCCCGGTGCGGATCAGCAGCACATCGCCGCTCTCGATCTGTATACCGGTCTTTTGCTCCCAGGCTTCCAGGTCTTCGACGCGGACTGCGGTGCCCGGTTCGAGATAGGGCACCGCCTTTAACCAGGGGACATCCACCAGGATACCGCGGGTGAAAATCCCTTGGTGCATGGTCTGTACGCCGAGCTGCTCCGAGCCCGAGGGTTTGACCGCCGAACGCGGGAAGCCATTGTACATCTTGCCCTGATGGAAAATATGACACAGCGCATCCACATGCGAATGGGCAAAGCCGTGATACCGGATCGTATAGATATCCTCGGCAAAGACGTTGCCGTCGTCATCATGCACCAGGAGGCTGTGCTCAAGCGGAAACTCATTATTGGTGCTGGCCTCTTTCGCCAGGTCAAAGGCCAGAGAAACCGAGACGCCCTCGGTTACCAACGTGGCGGCCTGACGCCGTTTCTCGGAGGTAATCAGATTGAGCGTGCCGAGCTGATCGTCCTCTCCCCAGCGTCCCCAATTTGAGAGGCTGGCCATCCACTGCTCCAGCGTTGCTGCCGTGAGCTGGGGGAGGGGGTCTGCCGCCTGAGCGACGCTTGGACGTTCCAGCATGAGAGTAGTTACCAGGAATATACTCACCGGCAATGCCATGGCTCGATATTTCATCACTCCCCTCCTCGCTGGCATGTGTACTCGGGATGAGACCGAAGAGCAAGCCAAGAGAGAGATGCGCGCGACGGAATCCGACACCGCTGGAGCCTTTTGTATCGGTCCGGTCACGGGTAAGTATGGACGAGACGGATGCGAGGGACAAAAGGAGCCACAAAATATGCCACGCCTGAGCAAGCTGAGTCGATCAATCAAAGGAAAAATTGCGCTGGTGACCGGAGCCGCCAGCGGTATGGGACGGGCAACCGCCCATCTCTTTGCCGACGAAGAGGCACAGGTTGCCGTTTTGGACAGAAATGCAGACGGTGTTTCGCAAGTGGTCAAGGAGATTACCCAAGCCAGCGGCACGGCCACGGGCTGGACCCTGGACCTCGCCAACGCCGCGGAGATCGAACCGACGCTGACCCGGATCGTCGAACATTTCGGCGGGCTCGACATCTTGGTCAATAATGCCGGTATCGATGCCTCAGCCCGTATTCAGAGCAGCAGATACGAAGAGGTCTGGGAGCGCTGTTTCAGTGTGAATCTGACGGCCCATCAGCGTCTCATTCGCGCCGCCCTGCCGCATCTCACGAAAAGCGGGGCCGGACGAATCGTGAATATTGCTTCGACCGAAGCGGTCGGCGGCAGTGCCTTTGCCAGCCCCTATACCGCGGCAAAGCACGGCGTTATGGGTCTGACCAGGGCGCTGGCGGTGGAACTGGCCACCCAGGGTGTTACTGTCAACTGCATTTGTCCGGGCGCGATCCATACCGGTCTGACCGCCGCCATCCCGGACAAAGCCAAAGACATCTTTGCCCGCCGGCGCGTACCGCTCAAACGCTACGGCGACCCGGAAGAAGTCGCCCACGCAACCCTGAGCCTCGTCCTCCCGGCCGCGTCATATATCAACGGAGCCACGCTGGTGGTTGATGGCGGCTTTACGATTCAAAATAACGGTGGGGCGTTGAGTCGGTGAAGGGGGTTCTCAGCGCTCAATCAAACGAGAGCAAAAAGGCCGGTCTATTCGTGATGGACGGCTTTCCAGGCAACCCAGATCACTGTGGCGTAGAAGCTCAGGCCAGCTATCAGGATAATGATTTCGCTTGTTTCCATATTGCTCCCCCTCCTTGATGAGATTGCCGACCCGAATGTATTGCATCAAACCCAGCAGAATCAAGACTAAAGAGCATAAAAGGCCCGCCATAGCCAAAGCGAGTTTCACTCCGGTAGGATACCTCAGAACCAAACTAAGCGACCCCCCGCCGGTAGTGATCCCTGCTAAGACGAGGTAGCGGAGGAGTTCAGTTCCCAGCTTGATCTTCTCTTTGCGTTCATCCGTCATTTTGTCTTCCTTAGTCCTATCGTATTGACTGTTTATTATTCGCATCATCTTCCATGATGCAAATAATTTATTTGACTTCCAGTCATTTTTAATATAAATTTCGCACCAAATCAATTGAACTATTTATTTTTATGAAAAAGCTCAAGGAAGTTGCAGATATCCGTGCCGGTTACCCCTTTCGAGGAAAGATCAAAGAAATTGAAGACGGGGAAGCACGGGTGATTCAGATGCGAGATGCAGACCCGGAGGATGGGGTTCGGTGGTCAGGCTTGATTGCTACGGACTTGCCGGGCAAAAAGCAGCCGGACTGGCTCAAGCCTGGAGACCTGCTCTTTGTCGCCCGTGGCTACCGTCATTTCGCCCTCTATCTGGATGAGGTTCCTGGCCCTACTGTTCTATCCCCGCATTTCTTTCGCCTGACAGTCCGCGAAAATGCAGAGGTCTTACCGGGTTTTCTTGCCTGGCAGATGAATCAGGAACCAGCTCAGCACTACTTCCGCAAATCGGCAGAGGGGACGCAGGTGTTGAACATTCGGCGTCAGGTCTTGGAAGACCTGCCCATCGTGGTACCATCGCGGCAAAAACAGGAGACCATCAGTCGGCTCAATACCACCTGGCGGCGTGAACAGCGGGTGCTCAAAGCGCTGGCCGACAACCGCAAGCGTCTGCTGAGCGCCTTGGCTAGGCAAGTGCTGGGTGAAAACTAGACCGGAGTAAAAACATGAGCGAAACCGTTGCTGCCTCGCAGACTGACACCGGCCAGCAGGAAGGGATCAACCAGACCGATATCAATAAAGTCGTCTGGGCTGCCTGCGACAGTTTTCGCGGCATTGTCGATCCCAGCATCTATAAAGATTACGTCCTGACCATGCTCTTCCTCAAATACATCTCAGACGTGTGGCAGGATCACTACGAGCGCTACCAGGCCGAGTATGGAGACGAGCCCGAGTTGATTGACGAGTTGATGAAGAACGAGCGTTTTGTCCTGCCGCCCCCCGCCAGTTTCTATACGCTGTACGAGCACCGTAACGAGCCGGGCAATGGCGAGCGTATAGACCAGGCCCTGCACGCCATCGAAGAGGCCAATATCACCAAGCTGCGCGACGTTTTCCAGGACATCAGTTTTAACTCGAACAAGCTGGGAGAGGATAAACAGAAGAATAATATCCTGCGCCATGTGCTCGAAGACTTTGCCCAGCCGGCTTTGAATCTTCGCCCCTCCCGGGTCGGTAAGCTTGATGTTCTGGGTGATGCCTATGAGTTTCTGATTGGCAATTTCGCGGCCATGGCCGGCAAAAAGGCTGGGGAATTTTATACGCCACCTGCGGTTTCCGATCTCATGGCAGAACTGCTCGACCCCCAGGAAGGCGACGAGATCTGTGACCCGGCCTGTGGTTCGGGCTCGTTGCTGATGAAGTGCGGACGGCACATCCAGGAGCACGCCAACGGCTCAAAGAAGTACGCCCTATACGGTCAGGAAGCTATTGGTTCGACTTGGGCGCTGGCCAAGATGAATATGTTCCTTCACGGCCAAGACAATCACCGTATCGAGTGGGGCGATACGCTCCGTAATCCCAAGCTGCTGAATGCGGATGAAACGCTCAAACACTTTGATGTTGTGGCCGCCAATCCACCTTTCTCTTTGGAGAAATGGGGCCACGACGAGGCCGAGCACGACAGGTACGGCCGCTTTCGTCGTGGTCTCCCGCCCAAGACCAAAGGCGACTATGCCTTTATCCTGCACATGATTGAGACCATGAAACCCACCACCGGACGTATGGGTGTGGTCGTGCCCCACGGGGTGCTGTTCCGGGGCGCGGCAGAAGGCAAAATTCGATACAGGCTCATTGAGGAGAACTTGCTGGATACGGTCATCGGGCTACCGGAAAAGCTCTTTTTCGGTACCGGCATTCCGGCGGCGATTCTGCTCTTCAAAAAGCGCAGAGCCGACGACACCGTGCTTTTCATCGATGCCAGCCGCGAATACCAGGACGGCAAGAACCAGAACTTCCTCCGCCCCGAAGCTATCCGTAAGATCGTCCAGACCTGTCGCGCTCGCGCATCCGTAGACAAATACGCCTACCTGGCCACCTTTACCGAGATCAAAGAAAACGATTTCAACCTCAACATCCCCCGTTACGTGGATACCTTCGAGGAGGAGGAAGAGATTGACCTCATGCAGGTTCGCCGAGAGCGGGAGCAACTGAAAGAAGAGTTAGCCGCGCTCGAAGTGGAGATGGACGGCTATCTCAAGGAGTTGGGGTATGGCTCCTGAAGAACGGCCCAGGCGCAGGGAGGGCAACCACAGGGGGTTGCCCCTACATTTCTCATTCCCTCTCCCCTAGAGGGAGAGGGCTAGGGAGAGGGGGAAAATATGGAAACAAAAACCTGGATAATTGGAACGGCAGTTGCCGTGCTCGTGGTCAGCCTGTTTGTGCTGTTCCCGCGCTGGAACGTCTACCGACAGGAGCTACGGGGCAAAGCTGCCCTACGAGAGGCCGAGTACACCCGGCAGATTGCGGTCTTGGACGCACAGGCGGAAGTGGAGCGGGCACGAGGAGTTGCGGAAGCCAATCGGATTATCGGCGATAGTCTCAAAGATAACGAGGGCTATCTGCGCTACTTGTGGGTGCAAGGACTGCACGACGGGTCAAGTGAAGTCATTTATGTCCCAACGGAGTCCAACTTGCCCATTCTGGAAGCCGGCAAGAGATAGCAATGGAAGCGAGACGGGGAACATATACGCCACAAGTAACGGACGACCTCCTGAACAAGATGGTACGGGCCATTGTGGCCGAGGTTGATCCCGAGCAGATTATCCTGTTCGGCTCGCGGGCGCGGGGCGACGCCCGTGAAGACTCGGACGTAGACGTGCTCGTCATTGAATCCGCCCCCTTCGGCAACGGCAGGAGCCGACGCCGGGAGACGGCTCGCCTCTACCAAGTGTTGTCCGAGTTCGACATTTCCGCAGACATTCTGGTGTACAGTCGTGATGAGGTGGAGTATTGGCGTGACTCTCTCAACAATATCGTGGCACGAGCCCTGCGAGAAGGAAGAGTCCTCTATGAGCGCCCGTCACTTCAAGGAGGAAAGACATGATGTCTAATTTGATGACGTACATGATTGTCTTTGAGCCCCTGACGGTCGCCCAAGCTCTGGCCTTGCTGATAAGTCTGATCCAGACAGCCTTGATTACCGGTGGCCTGTGGATGATGCACCGTGCATCTCAGAGCCGGGACCGGCACCTGGACCAACAAGACCGCAAACTGGACCAACAGCGTGAAGAGTTCAGCCAGCGCATGGATCAACAAGACCGCAAACTGGACCAACAGCGTGAAGAGTTCAACCAGCGCATGACCCGACAAGAACGGAAGATCGACCAACAGCGGGAGGAATTTGACCGACACATGACCCAACAAGAACGCAAGACCGACCTGCAACAAGAAGCCTTACAGGAACTCTTACGTCGCACCGCATAGAACGAACAAGTGGTTAGTGGTTAAGGATGGCATACGCGGGGTCTACAAATCTCGGAGCCCTTTTTGCGAACCGCCGTGAAAAGGGGCTCTCCGGCCTTCCGACACTCTCCGTCACCTTGGATAGCGGGCTTGTCGAACGTGACTCCCTTGACCGAAAGACAGAGACCAATCTTGAGGACGCTGAGCACTTGCTGGTCCGTAAAGGAGACATTGCCTACAATATGATGCGTATGTGGCAGGGGGCTTCTGGCTTTGCTGAAAAAGAGGGGCTGATCAGTCCTGCGTATATTGTCCTCGCTCCGAAAAAAGATATTGATTCTCAATACGCTTCGTACCTCTTTAAGAGTGCCCGTTTGATCTATCTGTTTTGGGCGTATTCCTACGGGCTCACGGACGACAGGCGCCGTCTCTACTTCAATGACTTCAAGAAAATTCCAGTAGATATTCCCCCACTCCCCGAGCAGCAAAAAATCGCCCGTATCCTCTCCACCTGGGATAAGGCCATAGCAACCGTCGAAAAGCTAATCGAAAACAGCAAAGCGCAGAAGAAAGCCCTGATGCAGCAGTTGTTGACGGGGAAGGTGCGGATTTCAGGGCGCAGGGAAGAATGGAAGCGGCGTGAGTTTTCTGAGATCGCAAATCTCTCTAAGGCCAAATGGAATCCGCGCAGTGCAACCGAATCAATGCCTTGTGTCGAACTCGAACACCTTTCACAATTCACGGGGCAACGACTGGGTTCTATCAGTTCAAAAGAGCAGAGGAGTGTCAAGAACATATTTCGACCTGGAGAGGTCTTATTCGGAAAGCTCCGACCCTATCTCAGAAAATATTGGCTTACAGATATGCCGGGGGTGTGCTCAACGGAAATCTGGGTACTTCAGGTAAACAGAAAGGTCTGTTCTCCTGAATACCTCTTCTATTTGGTCCAGAGTGAGCGTTTCATTGCGTCTTGTCACGTAACGTCAGGCTCCAAAATGCCGCGAGCAGATTGGGACTACGTATCTTCCTTTCCGTTTCTTTTACCATCACTTGAAGAACAACGAGTTATCAGCACGACCCTGAAGATTCCAGATCAAACCATAGGTCGCCTGAGTAAAAAACTCACCTTGCTCAAGGCGGAGAAAGCCGCCCTCATGCAACAACTCCTCACCGGCAAACGCCGGGTGAAAATTGAACCGGAGTCCGAAGGAAAGGGGAAATGACCGAGTACGAAACCGCCACCCTCGCTATTCAGCAGGCCGGGTTGGAGATTAGCCGGGCCAGCCTGGAGATTCAGCAGGCCGAACTGGAAATTAGCCGGCTCGGTTTGTGGGCGCAGATCGTGATAGGCATCGTCCAATATGTCCTGATTGCTGGTGGATTGTGGATCATACGGATGGCCGCAATCACTCGCGATAATCAGCACGAAGAGGCGAAAAACCGGCACGAGGAAACGATGCTGGCTCTCAGAGCCTTGATTGGTCGCACCGCTCCCCGACCGGCAAACGCCGGGTGAAAATCGATGCCTCCTGACCCCTCCGCTCTCCTGGCAGAAATCGACCAACTCAAATCTCAGCTTGTGGCTCTGCGTCCGCTGCCGGAACACACGGTCCGCACTCTGCATGAACAGCAAACCCTGGAGTGGACCTATCACTCGAACGCCATTGAGGGGAATACGCTGACCCTTAAAGAAACCAAGGTCGTGCTGGAAGGTATCACCATTGGTGGCAAGTCCATGCGTGAGCATTTTGAGGCGATCAATCACCATGAGGCGATTGCCTACGTGGAAACTATTGTCTCCGGCAAAGAAGCGCTGAGCGAATGGCACATCAAAAACATGCATCAGCTTGTCCTGAAAAATATCGACGACCGCAACGCCGGACGCTACCGCCAACAAAACGTTGTGATTGCCGGCGCCAGCCATACGCCAACGGATTTTCTGCATCTGCCGCAGGCCATGAACGAACTCATGGCCTGGTATCAGAACGCCAACGACCTTCATCCCCTCATCCGAGCCGCTCGACTGCATGTCGATTTTGTCGGTATTCATCCCTTTGTTGACGGTAATGGCCGCACGGCACGGCTCCTGATGAATTGTGAACTGCTGCGCTGCGGCTATCTGCCGGTCATCCTGCGCGTCGAACAGCGCCTGGCCTATTACGATACGCTCGATACCGCGCATACGACTCACAACTATGCCCCCTTTGTCCAACTCGTGGCCGAGCAGGAACGCGTGGCGCTCCATCACTACCTGTCCGTTGTCCGGGGAAGCCAGTAGACATGCCCACTCAGCACCGGCCTCGGCCCGAAACAAACGAGCTGTTCAGCTCCCATATCCCGGCCCTGCACGTGCTGATGGCTATGGGCTATCAGTACTTATCACCGGACGAGGCGCACCGGGCACGCGGGGACAATAATGCTGAGGTGCTGCTGCGTGAGGTGCTGGTTGAAGAACTCAAAAGGCGCCGCTTCACTTGGAAGGGACAGGACTATCCCCTGTCCACCAACGCCATAGACGACATTGTGCGCCAACTTGCCTCGCCCGGACTGGGCGAAGGGCTCTTAACTGCCAACGAGCGCATATACGATCGCTTGACGCTCGGCATCACAGTCACCGAATTCATTGACGGCAAGCGCGCCCAACCCACGATCCCGCTTATTCGCTGGGATGATCCTGACCGTAATCAGTTCCATGTGACCGACGAATTTGAAGTCCTCAACACCAGCGGAACCGGCACTCGCCGACCGGATATTGTCTGTTTTGTGAATGGCATTCCGCTGGTGGTCATCGAAGCCAAACGCCCGGACCCGCACAACCCGCGCAAGGACATGATTGCACAAGGCGTCTCCCAGCATCTGCGCAATCAGGGCGTGGACGAGATTCCTCATCTGTTCGCCTATGCCCAGTTGTTGTTTGCGGTCAATGGGCTCGACGGCCGGTACGCGACCACCCGCACCCCAGCCCGATTTTGGGCGCTGTGGCGGGATGAGGATTTTGAGGAGCCGGTTTTTCAGCAGCTCAAGAACGCTGACCTGTCCCCCGCGCAAAAGCAGTCACTGTTCGGCCATAGATCGCAGTCGATACGTGACTACTTCGAGCAACAGCAACAACAGGGCACGTTGCTGCCAAACGGGCAGGACCGGCTGCTTATCAGCCTGCTGCGCCCCGACCGGCTGTTGGAGTTCGTGCGTCTCTTTATTCTGTTCGATAAGAAAAACGGTAAGATAGTGGCCCGTTATCAGCAGTTCTTCGGTGTGAAACGACTCATTGAGCGGGTGAATCGCAAGGACAGGAACGGTGTCCGGGCAGGGGGGGTGATCTGGCACACGACCGGTTCCGGCAAGTCTTTTACCATGGTCTTGCTGGCCAAGGCCCTGCTCTTGCACGACGCGCTGAAAGCCTGTCGCTTCGTAGTTGTCACCGATCGTATCGACCTGGAAGACCAACTGAGCAAGGTTTTTGTAAATACCGGGGCGCTGCCCACCAAACGTGAGATTCAGAAGGCCAGGGCCAATTCGGGCAGAGACTTGGCTCGGCGTATTGGCCAGGGTACTGAACGCATCCTGTTCTCGATTATCAACAAGTTTGCGACCGCGGCCCGGCAGCCCGAGTGTCAGAATCCGAGTGCCGACCTCATTGTTCTTGTAGATGAGGGCCACCGGAGCCACAGTGGGGAAACGCATCAACGTATGCGCCAGACCCTGCCCAATGCGGCGTATGTTGCCTTTACCGGTACGCCTTTGCTCGAAGCCGAGAAGACGGCCAATATCTTCGGACCCATCGTCCACGCCTACTCCATGCAGCGCGCCGTAGAGGACTCCATGGTTACCCCGCTGCTGTACGAGGAGCGTATCCCCGAGTTGGAGACCAATGCACAGATCATAGATGTTTGGTTCGAGCACATCACCGAGGGACTGACTGAGAGGCAAAAGGCAGACCTCAAGAAAAAGTTTACGCAAAAAGGACACATCTATCAGTCGGACGGACGTATCGAGTTGATCGCCCACGACATCAGTCAGCATTTCAGTAAAAATATCCCCACCGGCATGAAGGGCCAGCTCGCGACTGACAGCAAACTGTCCGCCATTACGTATAAAAAGCATTTGGATGCGATGGGTCTGGTCTCCAGCGCCGTTGTGATCTCCCCGCCGGACTCCCGAGAGGGGTATGAGGCAGTAGATGAGAGCCAGGCACCAGAGGTCCAGCGATGGTGGTCCGAAACCGTGGGCCAACAGAGTGAGACCGTCTACACCAAAGAAGTCATTCGCAGTTTTGCCGAAGAAGCGGAGCCGCAGCTTCTCATTGTCGTCGATAAGCTTCTAACGGGCTTTGACGAACCAAAAAACGCGGTACTCTATATTGACAAGCCGCTCAAACAGCACTCTCTGCTCCAGGCTATCGCCAGGGTGAACCGTCTCCACGAAGGTAAAAAGTTCGGGCTGCTGATCGACTATCGGGGTATCCTCAAGGAGTTGGATACTACCCTGCGGGCGTATCAGGATTTGGAGCAACGCACCCAAGGCGGCTATGATCTGGCCGACTTGGCCGGCCTGTACCGCCAGACGAGTACCGAATACAAAAAGCTGCCCAGGCTACACGACGCGCTCTGGGCCGTTTTTCAGAACGTCCGGAACACCTCAGACCTGGAGCAGTTTCGACAGGTCCTCATCCCTGATTTCGTTCAAGACGAACAGGGCGAGAGCTACGACGCGAAGCAGAAGATACGTGAAGACTTTTATGTGGCCCTGCGTGAGTTCAGTCTATGCCTGGAAGTCGCCCTGGGCTCGGCGAGCTTCTATCAGGACAGTAGTTTTGGTGAGGAAGACATTCAGGCATACAAACAAGACCTCCACTTTTTCAGCATTCTACATCGCATTGCCAAGCAGGATGCCGGTGAGGTCGTCGATTACACCAGCTATACCGCACAGGTGAAAAAGCTGGTGGATACCCATGTCATCGGCGAGGCGGTAAGAGAAACCGAAGCGGTCTATGCGGTCAACGAACTTGGTAAGCACCAGGACCCGCAGAAATGGTCCGCAGAAAAAACGCGCAATGAAACGGACCTCATCCGTACCCGGCTCAAACGGACCATTGAGCAGGACCTACGGGACGATCCGTATGCCCAGCAGGTTTTCTCGGAACTCCTCGCCCAGGCCATCCGAGAAGCAGAGGCCATGTTCGATCATCCCCTCCAGCAGTATGCTCTGTTCAAAAATCTCGAAGACCGACTCGAACGCCGCCACGTTCCCGGCATCCCTGAAGTCTTGGCTAACAGGCCGTATGCCCGCGCCTACTATGGTGTGTTCCGCGTTGTACTGGGAGACGCCGCTTTTGAAACAATGACGCAGGACGATACGCAGTCCTATACCGATCAAGCCCTGATGATAGACGAGGTCGTCAACACGGCTGTTGCAGAACATTCCCTCAACCCGCAGCATATCGAAGCCGAGATTCGCAAAGGACTCCTGCCCCGCCTGTTCAAACAGCTCGGCATGGAACGGGCAAAACAAGTCATTGAGCGGGTGCTCCACATCGCCCGTGTCGGGCTTCTCAAAGAAAGTGAAGTCGCTCGCTAATGCAGTTCACCTGCCACTATGGTGACGAAGAATTTCGTTATGCGGTCTGTTATCGGCCCACCATCCGTAAAAAAGTTGCTGTTCACGTCCATCCGAACGGCTCCGTGCAGGTCAATGTCCCGTCCGACACTGCAAACGCAGCAATCAAAGAAGCAGTCCAAAGGCGGGCGCGCTGGGTCACTACACAGCTTGAACAGCTTCGCGAACAGCAACGGGAGGTCCTGCCGCGGCGCTATGTGAGCGGTGAGAGCCACTTCTATCAGGGCCGCCGCTATCCGCTTAAGCTTCTTCGGACTCAGGGAGAGCCACGGGTTAGCTTATGTCGTGGGCAGTTCAGAATTTCCACGGCGGATCGTTCTCTTCAGGCCGTGAAAGCGCTACTCTGGCAGTGGTATCGGGCGCACGCGCGTGACACTTTCCAACGCCGACTCGGAGTATTGGCCCAGCAGGCGAGTTGGCTGTCTGACCAACGACCGCTCATCACACTGCGTGCCATGAAGAAACGCTGGGGGAGCTGCTCTCCCCGAGGACATATCGTGCTGAATCCGCACCTCGTGAAGGCTCCTCGGGACTGCATCGACTACGTGATTATACATGAGCTGTGTCATCTCAAAGAGCACAATCACAGCCCACAGTTCTACCAATCGCTTAGCCAGTTGATGCCCGACTGGAAAGCGGTCAAATCGCGTCTCGACGGAATGGCAGAGTTACTGTTGAATGAGTGAGGATGGTATGGGAATGAAAGGACGGAGGCATGATGATGAGCGTGACTGACTGGCTTGCCCTGGCCATGGGAGCGACAATCTTTGGGGCTTTTGCGATTTTATTCTGGAAGATGTCTACCTACTCCGATAAAAATCCACTAGCTCGCAATTGATGATTCCTCCCGTCCGACTCGCGCCCGCCGCGCCGCCAGGCGCTCCACCTGGCCGGCCACCACGCGTACCTTGCGCGGACCGGCCAGCCACATGCCGCCAATGGATACGAAGGCAAACGCCAGCGCAATCCAGAAGGCCGCCGTATAACTGCCGGTGCGGTCGAAGAGCAGGCCGGTCACCCAGGGGCCGGTCCCGCCGCCCAGACTACCGGCAATGGTCAGCGTGCCGTAGATGCGGCCGTACTGTCTGCCCTGAAATATCTCGGCCGGGATGGCGCCGAACACCGAGACCGTGCCGTAGCCCAACATGCCTTGGGCCGCGACCATGGCGTATAACAGCACCAGACTGGGACGTTCGGGCATGCTGAGCAGGATGACGTAGCACAGGACAAAGCCCATCATGCTGATGGTCCAGACCCACTCGCGCCCAATCCGGTCGGAGAGTGTACCCAGGCCAATCTGGCCGCCGCAGGCGGTCAGCCCAACCAACCCGAGGGCGTAGGCCGCCACCTCGGGGGAAAAGCCGATGTCGGTCAGGTATTTGGTTTGATGCACCTGGATGGCGTACCAGGCGTACAGACTGCTGAAAAAAGAGACGCCCAACCACCAGAAACGGGAGGTGCGCACGGCGCGGGCCAGGGTCCAGTCGATCGCGGCCCAGGCATGGTCCACGACGTTGTCAGCCGAGCGCTGCTCGCCGTGAGTGGTGGGTGGGACGCGGTCTCCGTCGGGCGCTAAGCCGAGGTCCTCGGGCCGCCGGCGTTGCAGGATGACATTCAACGGAAATACAATCACCACCAGAGTCCCAGCCACTACCCAACACGCCTCGCGCCAGCCAGCCTGGTCAATAATGCTTTGCACCCACGGGAAGAGCAGGATGGAACCGACACCCACACCGGAGAAGGCAAGCCCCAGGGCCAACCCGCGGCGGCGGACAAACCAATAGGGAAGAAACAGGGAGTGGCCAAGATAGCTGATGGAGGTGCTCGCGCCACCGACCAGGATGCCAAAGGTGAGATACAGGTGCCACGGCTGAGAAACCAGGGTAATCGAGACCATGCCGGTGCTGACCAGAATCGCGCCCAGCGGGATGACCAGGCGTGGTCCCCAGCGGTCCATGAGCATGCCGACCACGGGAGCGTACACGGTTGCCGCCAGAAAACCGCAAGAAAAGGCCGCGGCCGTACTGCCCCGGTCCCAGCCGAACTCTGCCAGAATGGGCGGAAATAACAGGGAGAAGGTCGTGCGCGTGTTCACGCCAATGGCCAGCGTGATAAAGGCCACGGCCACAACCGCCCAACCATAATAAAAGGGAAATTCTCTTTGCCGCATCGGATAGCGTCGTGATGACAGATGTCGAGGCGCACCTTATACAAAGTCGGCGGCTTTGTCTGTGGCCGACAGAGCCATTGTCTTCCGTCCCCGGAGCGATTACCCTCGCCCTATCAAATTGATATTCGCGCAAGCGGCTACACAGAAGGGGGGAGCATATGGAATTCGAAACCTTGGCCACCGGCTACGGACTGATTGAAGGGCCACGGACCGACGAGCAGAACCGGCTCTATTACAGCGATGTGCGTGGTGGCGGGGTCTTCCGGCGCAGCCCCGACGGTGCGATTGCAACCTTAATAGCGGACCGGAAGTTTGTTGGCGGTATCGCCTTGAACGCGGGCGGCGGCATCTTGGTGACGGGTCTGTCTCTGGCGCAGTGGGACGAGCGGTCCGGCGAGCTGCGGGATATTTTCGCCGAATGGCAGGAAAAGCCGCTGTTCGGCCTGAACGACCTGACCATGGATGACCAGGGCAGTATCTGGGTCGGTTCGTTTGGCTGCGATATTCATACCTTCGATTTCAAGAGTACGCCGCCGCCGGGCTCGCTCTTCCGCATCGACCCGCCGGGTAAGGTGACGCACTTATGGGAGGGGGTCGAGGTGACCAACGGCCTGGGCTTCAGTCCGGACCGCAAACTGCTCTATCACTGCGATTCCACCACCAAGGCCGTCTGGGCCTATGAGGTGCGGGCCGACCGTACCGTCAGCGACCGTCAACTGTTCGCGCAGCTACCCGAGGGCATGCCCGACGGCATGACCGTTGACGTCGAAGGCGGGGTGTGGGTCGCCACGGTGGCCGGGCGGGGTGAAATCGTACGGTTCAAGCCGGACGGCACGGTCGATCAACGTATCAAGGTGCCGGCCAAAACGATTACCAGCGTGGCCTTTGGCGGGCCCGACATGTCGGACCTGTACGTAGTCACCGCCAACAACGATCAACGCGAGCTTAAGGGCAGCGTCTTTCGGGCGCGTTCGGATATCCCTGGGCTGCCCGTGCCCCAGGCTCGCTTCTAAGGAGGGAAATCATGTTAAAGTTCATGGGCGCTGTTCGGCGTCTGGAGCATGTTTCGCATGACGAACTGGTTCACGTCTGGGAGCATGTGCACGCCCCGCATGTCGTTTCGCTGGTCAAGCCGGAGCGCTATCGCATCACTTTCTTTGATCCGCCCTCGGACAGCGCCGATGCGGACAGCCGTCCGCCGGACGGCATGGCCGAGCTGTGGTTCCGGGATCGAGAGCATTTTGAGACCACGATCGGACGGCAGGCCCCGCCCAATATCGACGCCGACAAATTCAGCACCTATGCCACCATCCAGCCGGGCTGTAATCTGTTTGTGACCGAGCATCTCAACGTTGACGGGCCGACGACGCGCGACACCACCAAGCTCGTCTTCTTTATCAAGAGACGCCAGGGCATTGAGCGCGCCCACCTGGACGACTACTGGCTGAAGGTCCACGTGCCGAACGTTGTCGCAGCCATCAATAATACGCCGGACGCGGTGCGTTATTCCGTGGACCTGGTTGACCTGGACGATGCCGAGCGAGAGCGCGCCTACGACGGCGTGGCCCAAATCTGCATCGACCATCCCAACGCGACATTCGCCGATATCCAGGGCTATGAGCCGGACGGTTTCGGCGAGCTGGTCGAGCCCATGCTGGTATGCAGCGGGCACGAGGTGCGTATCGTGAGCTGAATACGAGGGAGCGGCGCAACATAAAGGACAGGAATGACTGTTTCGAGAGCGCTGGGAAGGATAGAGAAGAGAATATCGTTGAGCCTACTGACGACTCAACCAGCGTCTATAAGCATTCTCGGTCTCTTCACCTATCTCGGCCGTCTCGGAAAGATAAGGGTGAAGCTCCGGGTGTTCGGTCACCAAGGTCTCTAGCCTGTCTTTCGCTTGAGCTGATCGAGGAGGAGAAGAATCATCCCACATGCGCATTGCGGCACGATACGAAATTGCTGCTAGATCGAACTTCTCTCTCTGCGTCAGTAATTCTGCGATCCAGCACCGAATATAACCTTTGTTGATAAGGAGGTGTTCCTGCTCCTGGCTCTCTTCGAGTAACTGGGCCGACTTGATATAGCAAACCAGAGCTTCATCCAGGTGGTTCATTAGGAAGAGACATCGACCGATATTGCCATAGAAGGGCGCTGTTTTGTCTGGAATTCGCTCCCCCGATTTCACTACTGCCTCCAACGATATATCGTCGAGGAAGTACTCGAGAGCTTTCTCGGCGTGCCCTGCGTCCCGTCGAGACAGAGCCAGATTATGGCTCGTCGAGAACCTTGTATCGACAGACGTCGCCTTTTTCAGGTTCTCACCCGCCTCTCCCCATCGAATAGCTGAGTCGTACTCTCCGGTATACCAATTCTCATAACACCTGAGATCACAGAGTAAGATGAACTGCGAACTCTTACCTGGGATTGCAGCTTCGTACCGTGTCAAGAGTTCCTCGCAGGCGTCGTGCCCGATCTGGATCATTAGAGTGAGGCACCTTTGGAAGACGGCATCGAAATCCTTGTATGAAGAACATGCCTCTGCCCAGTCGATTGCACCGAGAAGACGGCGCGTACACCGGATCATTTCTTCTGAGTAGCCTCGGTTGATCAACGGAAGAGCGATCTCTGCGATGGTTGAAGTCGCTTCTTCAAAGTGCCCAAATCTGATCTGCAACTCAGCTTTTCGTATCCAATGTTCCAGGATTGCATAGGACGGCTCCTGTGGAAGAAGGGCTCTGAAGCGACCAATCATCCGGTTCAGGAAGTCAAGAATCGTGCCAACGTACCGCTCTCGCTCCTGTTTTGGAAAAGTTGACCTGACAAACTCGCGAATGATCGGGTGCAACCCGAGCAGAGGCTCGCTCCCTGTCTGCGTCCGTGTCTCTATCAGATGGAAGGAACGTAGCGTGTTCAGTGCTCGATTCACACGATTAAAGTTGATCCCGGGAAGGAATTCGAGCAGTTGACTCTCGGGTTCTGGTTGGTCCAATTCGGCCATGGTACGAAGCACGAGACGTTGCTGGTCGTTTAACGCTTCCCAGATAGTCTTCGTTGTATCCGGAAGCGTCGCCCCGCCCTGCTTAATCAGATCCAACGCTCCACGAAGTCCATCTCTTCCATGCCGAACGGCTTGCATCGCAATGAGGTTCACCCACAAGGGATGTCCCTGCGTCATTTGATATAATTCCTCTGCCAGATACCAGTCCTGCTCGTGGACATTACACGCCTTAATCAACTCCCGAGTTTCATCCTCCGTGAGGCCAGCCAAGGGAATCCTCACGGCTCGTGACTCATCAACTCGAGTGTCTGGGCGGCAAGTGAAAAGGAAGAAGCTTTGGTGACTGCGTGCTTGGGCCTCTGAGACGAGAACATCAAGTCCCTTTACAGGTTCTAATGTTTCGAGGTCAATGTACTGGTCCACGTTGTCGAAGACGAGAAGGGCCTTTCGGTCTCGGAGGACGCGAAAGAGTATACCGATCACCGCCCTTATATCGGTGACCTCGATCCGACTCGCGTCTGTTGCTCCATCGCTCAAACGCTCGATAAGGCGAAGTATCTGCGTGCTCAGCCGGTCGCTTTCTTCTCGACAGTCCCTCCAGTCCCAGAACTCAAAACGCCCGTTCGGTTCCATGGCCTGCTGCTGTAGAAACTGTCCCACAAGGGCAGACTTTCCCTGTCCTCCCAGCCCGGTGACAAAAGCTACCGGTGTGCTTAAGGAAGCAAGCAGACTCAACTCTTGTTCTCGTCCGACCCAGGAGGTAACAAACAGCGGTCTATCTGGGTCCGCAGAGGCTGGCGGAGGCTCCTTAATATCAATATGAACGCGTATCGAGTGTTGTCCCATACCTCCGTCGGCATCATTTTGGATAACGGGAATCGTCTGCGAGCCTCTGGCCGGGGCAGAAGCTTCTGAGTCACTTGGTTGCAGTTGTTTGTGGAGTTCATCAAGTACGGAGTAACAGTCGATACCTCGGTACAATAACACTCTTCCCCGGCCGATTCCCGGTTCGAGTAGAGTGAGGAGTCGCTGGTTCGATACCTCGATGAGCGATATGTCCTCTTCATGAAACGCCCATATAATCTCCAGAGTACTCTCTGAATCTGACAGTACATCCGCAAGAGTTCGGGTGACCACATCGTCCCAGCCGCCATATCCAAGAACGACAAGGGTCGAGGCCTCGACCACTCGCGTTAGCGACTTTCTAAGCTGGGGTCGTGAGCGAGTTAATTGCTGTGGCGTATGAAGCGTGTCATAGCCATGCCAATACCCATGTAGGTGGACGATATGGGTCCCCTCCCCAACAGTTTGCCCTAGGTTTCCGTCGTCGTGGAGCACGGTTCTGTAGAATCGTCCACCGTGCTTCGATACGCTAATCTCGATCAACGGGTCGAAGTTTGTCGTCAACACCGCCCTGCCAAATGTAGAGCGGGTTACTAGCAGATTTCCGAGCATGTCCACGGTACGTGGCAAGACCCAAGTATTGACTTCAGCCTCTAAGGTTCGACAGGTGACAGAGTCCGCATCATGTGGCGACATCTCGGGGAGGCGGGGAGGCCAATTGTTTTCATCCAAGGCTTGCCACACGGCAGTTCGGACGATCCTATTCGCGACATCCTGACCTCGTCGTCCATGCAAGAAAGCAAAGGCTCTCTGGTACCGATTCGCTGGTTCTTCTGTGAGGTACTGATCAAATTCAGCTTCAGCGTTGCTCCCCGCAAACTCATGACGGATGAGGTCAATCATGCCAGAGACTCCAGGTACGCCGCGCCCTCCCTCATGGTCGGGCAGTGAGAGCGGCGACCCCACAAGGAACGTGACGGGCCTGTCACCCCTAAGAGAAGCGTTACAGAGCCGATCAACAAGATCAGCCAACGTATAGTAAATTTTACTCATTCCGAAATCCGATTCAGGTCGTACAGGAAAGGAGCACCGTGTAAGTCCACAAGGTATGATGATTCAGTTAATTGGTCTATATCGTGCCAGAAACCAGGAAGTGCTCAAATTGGTTCTGAAATGTCATAATGACAAAAGCCCCCGGTCTATGGTCATTGAAGGGGGATTTGAATTTCCGACTTTATAACTTGTTTATAATTATAAATTGTATGTATAATGAAATATGCAGTTTGAATGGGACGAGGTCAAGAATCAAGCCAACATACGGAAGCATGGTGTTAGCTTCGAAACCGCCAAACGTATATTTGAGGGACCCGTCGTGACCTAGATTGACCAACGCAGGGATTACGGAGAGGGGCGTTACATCAGCATCGGCCGGATTGAGCCCTCAGCGCTGACCGTGGTTGCCCATACCAGTCGGAACGGCCGCATTCGCTTGATCTCCGCCCGTCCAGCGTCCCGCAAGGAAAGGCAGGCTTACTATGAGCAGATACGATAAACCCCTCACTCCCCGCCAGATCGCGGCCACGAAGGATGAGGACATCGATTTCAGCGATATTCCTGAGTTGGACGAGACCTTCTGGCAGCAGGCGGAACTCGTCGAGCCCGACCTTACCGAACAGATTACCCT
This sequence comes from uncultured Binatia bacterium (SeqCode), assembly GCA_965203745.1. Classification (GTDB taxonomy): domain Bacteria; phylum Desulfobacterota; class Binatia; order Bin18; family Bin18; genus Bin18. The sequence goes on along the minus strand of CBDBDK010000004.1, from coordinate 662,906 downwards.
GCGTGTCAAACGGTCCGTGTTGGCCTATTTCAAGGCTCCGGGAAAGGGCTACCAGACGCGGATCAACCAAGTGCTCGAAAGCTACGTGCGAGCGCAACGCGGTCTTAGTTGACCTGATCGATTCCAAGTGAGAATGTGATTCGCCGACATCCGAGGGTATGAGCCGGGCGATTTTAGCGAATTTATCGAACCTATGCCGGTAGATTCGGAAATTTTAACGCAAAAGGTTACGAAACGTAAAAAGGGTTTCCTCAACGCACACAATGAGCTTTACCTATTGGAATTCCGAAGCTCACGATGAATGACTCGATGACAGTTTGCGCATACGCACATCAGGTCATCCAATTGTGTCCTTCGCCCTTTGGGTGGCCCTTCGGCTAATGGTATCTTATGGTGCACTTCGATACATGCATCACCAAGATCTGGCCCATAGGCTTCTTTCGGGTCTAGTCCGCAGCGCTCGCATAGCAGGCGGCCGTGCTCACGACGGAACTTCTTCTTTTTCGCCTTTGCAATGCCCGCTCTCCGCTCACGTTGAAGATGCGTCACACGTTTCGGGTCTCCTTCAGCCCATTCGCGATCACTGGGATCTGGTGGCACCTCAGCGGGCTGAGGCAATATGTCCTTGGGAACAATCTTGTACCCAGCGTCGCGAATCGCCGTGAAGCACCGGGTTCCCTCTCCACCAACGAAGTGCTGTGGTAGAACCTCGAAGCCGAGAACCTCGGATGCCGCCAAGCCAAAGACGGCTTTGGGCGGAAGGCGCGATCCATCCTCTGTAATAACGTCGTAGGTGGTAGATTCGCTAAACGGATGCTCGACTGAGCCGGAAAGTAACCGTTCAACCGCGCGCCGAATATGGTCGCTAAGAACTAATTCTAACCTTTCGGTCGATAACTGTTCGTATCGACCTGAAGCTAGGTGCGTCTTGCCCTTACCCACGATCTCGGCGATCTGCTCATCGGAAAGATTACCTGCAAAATCAAAACGAAGTCTTTTGTTAGAGTTCCCACGAAGGCTTCGGCTATTCGGATCGCGACCGACCTGAGCCATTCGGTTCGATAGCAGAGTGAACAATTCGGTTGGCGAAGTCTCACCCTCTTTCGGATGAAGTATCTGTCTTTCTTCCATTGGAAGATTTTGGACACGACTGCTGTCCACCCACACTCCGACTAGCGTCAGTTTGAAATGTTCGATTCGTTTAAGAAGAATGCGTAATGCGGGCCCGTACTTTGTATTTCGTGCATTGGCTGCTCCGATAGTTCCGCCGCGCGAATGTAGGATCAATGTCCTATCCTGTACTTCGAAATGCGCGTCCAGTGGTGTACCGGTAGCATCATGAAATTGGCATAATCCCATCTGCTAAACCTCGTTCCTGTTATTCGTTCAAGCGCTAGGAATCATAGAATACTACCATAATCGCGGACAGGGCATGCGCAGCCAAGGAATCCTGGGTAGGCTCCTTCCTCTTGCCTCCGCCGTCCGTCTCTTATATCTCTGGTGCGTTTACGGCAGTTTCATCGCAGGAGGTAAAGACTATGCATTTCATGTGGTTTACGGAACGCGCGTATCACTACGACCCGGAAGAACATCCGGAGCAATACCGCGACCTCGAAAACGAGATTGTTCGCAAACGCAGCTTTTTCGGAACGCCAAACCGCTTTTTTGACCGCAAGCACGGCGTGCGGCTGCTCAACCAGTATCTCGACGAGAAGATCTACACCGACCAGGAGCTGATGAACTTTGACGGCATCATGCTCAACGAGCACCATGCCACCCCCTTCTGCCTGGGCGCGGTCATGGATGTCGAAGCCTCGATCTTGGCCAAGGCGACCAGCCGGGTCAGAATGGCGCTGCTCGGCAACCCGGTTCCGACCGTATCGAACGCGCTCCGGCTGGCCGAAGAGCTGGCCATGATCGACCTGATTTCCAACGGGCGCTTGATCTCCGGCTGGGTCCGCGGCGCGGGCAGCGAACAGCTCGCCAATAACGCCAACCCGGCCTTTAACCGCGAGTACTTTGAAGAGGGTATCGACTTTATCGTCCAGTCGTGGACCAAGCCCGGCCCGTTCCGGTATGAGGGCAAACACTTCCACTTCCGGCACGTGAATCCCTGGGTGCTGCCCGTCCAGGAGCCGCATCCGCCCTTCTGGATTCCCGGTCTCATCAGCCCGGAAACCGTGGCCTGGTGCGCCAAGAACCGCTACCCCTACGTGGCCCTGGCCACCCGGCTCGAACCCACCCTGGAGCTGTGGGATTTCTACAATACAGCCGCGGCCCGTGAAGGCTATCAGGCTGGCCCGGAGAATTTTGGCTATCTGCAACCGGTCATGGTCTGCGATAGCCAGGAACGGGCGGAAGAGCTGGGGAAGCGGATTCTGTACGGCGGGGCCTTTGCCCACTTTGCCCGGCCTGAGTGGATGTTCCCGCCGGGCTATAACTCGAAGGCGGCGACCCGCCGCTTGGCCCGGACGAACTTCGGCGCCAATGCCTCTGCCGGGCCGCTGTACGGTGAGGGTGGAGAGACGACGACCGAAGAGATCGAAGCTGTTAAAAAGACCATTTACGACAGCTATCCCGACGTCCTCAAGGAAATGGTCATGATCGCGGGTACGCCGGACGACGTGATTCCCAAGCTCAAGAAAATTCAGGATATCCTGCGTCCGGGTATCTTCTCCTTTTGGCTGGACGGCCCGGTGCCGGCCAAGGACCGGATGCGCTGTCTGGAGCTGATCAACCGCGACGTCATTCCGGCCATGCGCGAGCACGGCAAGACGCTGGGGTTGGTTGACCCGTTTGAGCAAAAACCCGGCTCGCGGCCCCTGGCCAACGGCCAGCCCGGTCCCGTCAGCGATGCCGATGCTCTGGCCGAACTGATGGCCGCCTAACCCTTCGACTAGGCTCAGGGCAGGGATTCATCTTGCTGACCGGCTCCCGCAAGTGGGAGCCGGTCGGTCTCTACTCCCAACCCCAACCGCAGCCTTCCGCGATGAGGGGAGAACAGCAATGAGCGATTTCGATCCAACCCAGCGCGGCTTTGTCAGCTATATCGACAAATCGCGCGAATTCTATCTGGCGAAGGGCTACGGCAACCCCTACCGCTGGGCGTCCAACCCGGACGCGCCGTTCACGCCGCTGACCAAGCCGCTGAGCGAAAGCCGGGTCGCGCTGGTCACCACCGCGGCCCTGGATTCGCACGGCGGGCGGGAGCGCGGCCGGTATGCCGCGTCCTCCCGACCGGCGCCCGAGGCGCTCTACACCCGTCATCTGTCGTGGCACAAAACGGCCACCCATACCGACGATGTCGAAACCTTTCTGCCAGTCCGCCGCGTAAATGAGTATATAGCCGAAGGCCGGCTCGGCAGCCTGTCGCCGCGCTTTTACGGCGTGCCCACGGTCTATAGTGCGCGGCGGACTGTTCATGAGGATGCCCCGGCCGTGCTGGACTTCTGTCGTGAGGATGGGGTCGATATTGCCCTGCTGGTCGCCCTGTGACCGGTATGCCACCAGACCGTGAGTCTGGTTGCCCGGCATCTCGAAGCGCACGGTATTCCCACGGTCGTCCTCGGCTCGGCCCGCGATATTGTCGAGCAGTGCGGGGTGCCGCGCTTTGTCTTTACCGACTTTCCGCTCGGCAACCCGTGCGGCAAGCCGGGAGATAAGGATATGCAGCGGGCCATCGTCGGCATGGCCCTCGACCTGCTTGAGACCGCGCGCTATCCGCTGACGACGCTGCAAACGCCCTTTCGCTGGGACGAAACCGGTAAGTGGCGCGAAACCTATATGGAGCTGCCCGAGAACACTCAGGCGGCGTAGGAAGAGCAGGGCGGCTCGTTCGGTGTCACACCGAACCCGCTCCGGCCCGGCTGCTATCCGGGCCGGTCCAGCAGATGCTCGCGTAAGGTCGTGCCCGTGTAGTCATCCCGGTAGACTCCGCGTTTCTGGAGTTCCGGGACGAGGAGATTCACCAGGTCTTCATAATAGTCGGGCGCATAAAACGGCGGCGTGATCTGAAACCCGTTGCCGCCGCCTTCTTCGAGAAAGTGCTGCATGGCGTCCGCCACTTGCGACGGGGTGCCGACCAGCGGATTGGTATCGCTGCCGGTCAGATAGGTCTTAGCAATGTCACGCAGCGTGATGTTCACGTCGTATTTTTGATACATCTCGAACAGGCCCCTGGTGCCGGGCACGTCCAAATCCTGGACCGGCACATCAATATCAAACTGAGACAGATCGAGGTTGAAGTGCATCGACATCTGGGCCAATGAGGCTTCGAGCGGAATCCGGGCGCGAATGGCGGCCCAGCGTTCGCGCGCCTCGGATGCGCTTTCGGCCACCAGCGGCTGGCCGGCCCACATGATGGGGATGTCGTCCGGGTTGCGGCCCAGGCGTTCGGCCCGGCTGGCAATATCCTCACAGAATGCCCGCATCTGCTTGACGCCGCGCGCGGCGCTGAAGATGCCTTCCGCGTGTTGGGCGGCAAAGGCCCGCCCCCGGTCTGACTGGCCGGCCTGAAACAGAAACGGCTGCCGGCGGGCAGAGGGTATGACCGTAAACGGCCCCTGGACCCGATACCACTGGCCCTGAAAATCGACGCGGTGGACTTTGGACGGGTCGGCAAAGACCTTGTGCTCCATGTCCATCTGCACGGCGTCCGGGTCCCAACTGTTCCACAGGCCGTAGCAGACCTGCATATACTCGTCGGCGCGCTCATAGCGGTCGTCATGCGCCGGCAGGCTCTCCAGCCCGAAGTTTCTGGCCTCGGCCGTTGAGGTCGAGGACACGATATTCCAGCCGATCCGGCCCTTGGTGAGATGATCGAGGGTGGATAAGGTCCGGGCCAGCAGAAACGGCGGGTAAAAGGTGGTGGACATGGTGACGGCAAAGCCGAGTTTTTTGGCCACCGCCGAGAGATAGGTTATCAGAGAGACCGGGTCGTGGCTGGGGAATTGGATGGCGTAGCGCACCTGATCGGGCTGCGTTCCTCCCGCCAGGCTGTCGGCGAAAAACAGCATATCGAACTTGCCGCGCTCCAGGGTACGGACCACGGATTCCCAGTATTCGCCCTCATACCATTTGTGACGAATCTTCTCGCGCGGATAGATCCACGACAGCGGCATATGCGGAGCCGGGGTAAAGAGGGCGAAGCAGGCGAGATGGATTTGCTTGGGCATAACCGTATCCTTATCTACGCTACACGACATAGCGTACTGCGTTCAGGGCGGCCTTGTCGAGCGTCCGGCAACGCTTGCTCTGAACACCGGACCGTCTTATGCTGGGCGCATGGCACGCAAAAGACAACCACGGCGGATTCAACGCAAACGCACCAAGGGCTGGAAAATGCCGAAAAACGCCGTCTATGTCGGACGGCCCGGCAAGTGGGGCAATCCGTTCTTTCGGCTCAAGGAAAAGCCCAGCATGGCTGTTGACCGGGGCTTTCTCGTGGCCGTGTACAAGCTATGGCTGAATGACCAATTGGTCCCAGGGCTGGCAGCGCTTTTTAAGGGTGGCGACACGCTCCCGCCTCCGCCCTCGACGGAGACCATTCAGCACCACTTGAAAGGCAAGAACCTGGCCTGCTGGTGTCCGCTGGACGACGACTGCCACGCGGATGTGTTGCTCGCCGTTGCCAACGAACCGGGTCCGGAAGGTTAGAGCGGTTTACGTTAGGCTGTAGCCACGCCGTTGCACTCTCGTCATGGCAGACTTGATCCGGCATCCAGTGGCCGGGGGGCGGGGGACCTGGATTCCTGTTTGCACAGGAATGACGGACGGCTACACAGAATCGTTATTGGCTCTAGGGCCTACCACCAGCCCAGCTCAAAGGTATGTAGCGCGCGCCGCTTATAGTCGTAGAGCGAGGTGCCGCAAAACCCGCATTTGAGCGAAGACCATACCGAGCGTGGACGAATCGCCGCATGGAGCGGCTTCATATAGTGCTGGTTGTCTTCCAGCAAATCCTGGGTGAGGGCCCAGCGCGTAATTTCGTACAGCGCATAGCCGCAGGTCGGCTCCGGGCAGGTCAGGACCATCCCGGCGATAAAGGGTCGATTCGAGCCGGTGCGGTCCACTTAGCGTACTCCCCTGGCATCGCGCTGGGTCCAGCGACCGAGTTGTGACATATGCACTTCGTCCGGTCCGTCGGCGATGCGACAAAAGCGGCTGGTCTGAAACACGTGCTGCATTGGCGTGTCCTGACTGACGCCCTTCCCGCCGAACGCCTGAATGGCCCGGTCGGCCACGGTCTGGCACATCTGCGGAGCCACGATTTTGACCATGGAAATAAAGTCGCGTGCGCCCTTCGATCCCTCGCGGTCCATTTTATCCGCCGCCGCAAGCACCAGCAGCCGACACTGCTCGATATCACACCGGGAGCGGGCGATCTCATGCTGGATGCTGGTCTTCTTGATGAGGGTCTCGCCAAACGCCACCCGCTCGCCCACCCGCTGGCACATGAGATCGAGACAGCGCTGGGCCATGCCAACAAACATCATGGCGTACTGAAAGCGGCCCGGCCCAAGCCGGCCCTGGGCAATCTCAAAGCCGCGGCCTTCGCCGAGGATAAGGTTCTCCTTGGGGACCCGGACATCCTCAAATATCAGTTCGCCTTCCCCGCCGGGAGAGTGATAGCTGCCAAAGGCTTTGAGCGGCCGGACAATCCGAAAGCCCGGCGTGTCGACCGGGATCAGGATGGTTGAGTGCTGGGAGTGGCGCTCCGCCTCGGGATTCGACTTGCCCATGACCAGCATGACCTTGCAGCGCTCGCTCAGCACCCCTGTGATCCACCACTTGCGCCCGTTGAGCACATAGTGGTCCCCGTCGCGCATAATAGCCAGTTCCATATTGGTGGCATCCGAGGAGGCAACCTGGGGTTCGGTCATGGCATAGGCCGACCGAATCTTGCCGTTCAGCAAGGGCTTGAGCCACTGCTCTTGCTGGGCCGGCGTCCCGTATTTTGCCAGGACCTCCATATTGCCCCGGTCCGGCGCGCTACAGTTGAAGACTTCCTGGGACCAGAACACCTTGGCCATGACCTCCATGAGTGGCGCGAATTCCAGGTTGGACAGGCCCGGACTCCAGGGCTCATATTCACGTGGCAGGAACCAGTTCCAGATACCGGCCTCTTTGGCCTTGCGCTTGAGGTCTTCAAAGAAGGGCGGATATTGCCACAGATTGTTCTGATCCTCGACAAACTCGTAATAGGCGTGCTCGACCGGATAGATATGCTCATCCATGAAGCGCTCAAGCCGCTCGCGCAGGGCCAACACTTTGTCGCTGGGGGCAAAGCTCATGGCAGGCCCTTCTCGTCCTTGGCCGCGCCCAGGCGTTCCTGCAAACGGTTCATGCCCCTGAGCCAGCGATCATAATCGCCGGTTTTGCGTTGCATATACTCCAGGACCTGGGGGTGGGGCAAAATCAGGAAGCGCTCGGCCCGCAGTCCCTCGACAACAACCTCGGCCAACTCCTCCGGTTCTATCAGGCCGTCCACACTCGCCGCCCGGGTGCCCTCGTTGTTCTCAAGCATCGGGGTTCTGACCGCTTGGGGACACAGCAGGGAGACCTTAATCCCCTGATGCGCGTGCGTTAGCGCCAACCACTCTCCAAAGCCGACCGCGGCATGCTTGGTCACGCCATAGGAGGCCGAGCCGATCTGATTGAGCAGGCCCGCGGCAGAGGCGGTGTTCAGCAGATAGCCGCCACCCCGGGCAATCATGCGCGGCACCAGCGTGCGGGCCGCATAGATATGCGACATGACGTTCACAGCCCAGCTCTTCTGCCAGTCCGCATCCGAGGTTTCCACACCACCGGTCGCGGCAATGCCGGCGTTGGAACAGAACAGATCGATCGGGCCGATGTCGCGCTCGGTGTGGTCAATCACCCGCGCCACGTCAGCCTCTGTGGACACATCGGCCGTCATGGCGACCGAGCCAATCTCGGCCGCGACCTCCGCCGCCCCGGCCGCGTTCAGGTCCACCACCACAACCGCCCGCGCGCCCTCTGCCGTAAAGCGCCGACATAATGCCTTGCCGATGCCGCTCGCCCCGCCGGTGACGACGATGATTTTCTCTTTGAGTTCCACCCTCAGCCTCCCCTGCGTCCTCAGCCCAGTTGATACACCCGGGCGGCATTCCCGCCGACAATCTTGGCCCACTCTTCTTCAGTACAGTCGGCCAGCATATCACCGAGAAACTCCTGGCTCTTGGGAAAGGTCGATTCGAAATGGGGGTAGTCGGAGCCCCACAGCAGACTATCCACGCCAATGATCTCCCGGTCGCGAATCCCCATCTGGTCTTCCTGAAAACTCAAAAAGACGTGGCGATGAAAGAACTCGCTTGGCATGATGTCTTCTTTGAAGCGTTCCCCGGCAATCTCCCGTGCGCGCTGGGTGTAGTTATAGTCCAGACGGTCCAGGAAGTGGGGCACCCAGGACAATTCCATTTCGACCGAGCCGACCTGGAGTTTGGGATAGCGTTCAAACACGCCGCTGAAAATCATGTCGGTCAGGCACACGCGGGGCCAGTGATCCAGATTGACAAAAAAGGACGGCTTGGCCGCGTCGAGGAGGAGGGCGCTCGGGTCGTCCGGGTCGGGCCGGTTGGTGGTGACGTGCAGGCTGATGGGCAGGGCCAAATCCTGGGCCGCGGCCCACACGGGCTCGTACTCCGGCCTGTCGTAGCTCCGGCCACGTAGCGGCTCGATGGTAATCATAATGCCGCGGTGGCCCAGCTTGGCGCAGTGTTCCATCTCCTCGATCCCAGACGGAATGTCGTCCAGGTTGATCATGGCGATGCCCCGCAGACGATCCGGATAGGTATCACAGAACTCGGCCAGCCAGTCGTTATAGGTCCGAAACAGGGCGGTCAGTAACTCGCTGTCCTGAATGCGCTGGTAGAGTTGCAGCCCGACGGTCGGATACACCAGTCCCATGTCGATGCCGTCGGCGTCCATATCCTTGATATGCTCCTCCGGGATATAGGCGCCGGGCCGGATATTCTCCACCTTATCCTGAAAGCTCAGGCGGTCCGGGTCCTCGAAGCGCAGGCCGGCCTGGGCGGCGGCCGCCGCGGTCTGGACTTTAATGCCCTCGCAATACCACCAGTCGCCGTCCTCGGCCGGGATCACTCGCGGGGCGCGGTCGCGGAACTTTTTATCCAGCCGTGTCGTCCACAGGTCGAGCGGTTCAAAAATATGGTCGTCCGACGAAATAACTTTGTGCTTTGGCATACATTCCCTCCTTATGGAAAGCGCTGTTGTGCTCGCATTATCCGTCTGGAGGCGCAATTTTGTCAATCGACACCGAGGAATTCTGCCGATTTTTGCGTTGACCCGTCCATTCTTTGGCGCTACAGGAGAGTCTCAGGCATCAACACTATTGGCAGGAGGGACGCTATGGAACTCAAAGTGACCCGTTGGAATAAGCCCGAACCACCCACCCAGTCAGAGTTGGTTCGCACCATGGAGGCCGAAGGGCTGGCCGCCTATATCGAAGACGACGAACCCAACCATTCCTATGAGGCGCATACCCACCCGAACGATGAGGTGCTGGTTGCGGTCCTGGGGGAGATCACCATGGGCGTCGGCGACCAGAAGTGGGTCCTCAGACCCGGCGACCGGCTCGACCTGCCGGCCAATACCTTGCACTGGGCCGAAACCCCGTCAACCGGCCCCATCCGGCTGCTGGGCGCGAGCATCGGGGATGCATACGACCCGACCTGCGCGGACCGTTCCGAAGCAACCCGGGCGCGGCCGTAGGGCAGGGCGGAGAAAGTACCCCCATGCCGGCTCGGACCCCCAAGGAAGTCGAAGATCTCTTCCCCGAGGCGATGAACGCCCGCGATATTGACGCGATGCTGGCGCTCTACGAGCCGGACACGGTATTCGTACCCGAACCGGGACAGGCTCCGGTCCAAGGGGAGCAGGCCCTGCGCGAGCACTTGCGCACGTTTACCGATGCGTCTCCTGAGCTCTCGACCGAAGTCAGACACGTCGTGCAGGCTGGAGATATCGCCCTGTCCTGGATTCCCTGGAGTATGAAGCGCACCAGAGCTGACGGCACACAAGAAACTATCTCTGGCCGGGCGGTCAATGTCGTGCGCCGCCAGCCTGACGGCACCTGGCGCACGCTGATCGACAATCCGTTCTTCGAGGAATACTGGGAAACACCGCCCGAATCGTAGATGCTCCGCCGGGCTACTTCATCGGCGGCGGAATCTCATGCGGATCAAGGCCCAGCTCTAACGACCCGAGGCTCGCCAGACAGAAATCGCTAGGCGGAAACTGGATGGCCCCGACCGTGCCGTCCCGGAATAAACGCTCCAACGGCGAACTCTTGAACAAGGCGTGGGCACCGCCAAGAGTCATGGCGTTACGCCCGATGCTCGCTGCGGCTTCACCGACCAGATATTTGGCCCGATAGAGAGCCGCGATGGCATTCTGCGTCGGGCCTTCGGTGTCGCTCAGCCAGGCCGAGTGATAGACGCTCAGCCGTGCCGATTCCAGGTCGGCGTTCATCTCCGCAATCTTTCGCCGCACATCGGGATGATAGGCCATGGGTTGGGTAAAGCCCCGCGGCACCCGCTCCTGAACGACCCTCAGAATTTCGGCGTAGATCGCTGCGGCTACCCCCAAATAGACCGCCGTATACGAGGCCCAGAACCAGTTCGCCCCGCGGGCAATGGAAGGAAAGAAATTATCGGTGTCAAACACGACCGATTCCTCGGGCACAAAGCAGTCTTCCAGGAGCAGGCAGTCACTCCGGGTGCCGCGCATTCCCAGGACATCCCACACCTCCTCAACCGTCTGGCCTGAAGCCTCCCGCGGGACCAGAAAAACGATGGCCGCGCCGGGTGTGGTGGCGTCCTCGCGCCGCGCCGGGACGGCCCGGAAATCCGCCGCTCCAACCATGGACGAAAAAAACTTCTTGCCGTTGATGACATAGCCGCCGTCCACTGGTCTCGCCTGGGTGGCCGGGGCGTACGACGCCAGTAGAGCCGACGTGCTCGCCTCGGACGTGGAACCGGCAACCAGATTATTGCCCTGTACCACCCAGTCTGCCACGCGTTGCTTCACGTCGGATGTAATCTCGATATTTTCCATCAGATAGCCGATCCAGGCCAGGTGCATATTGAAGGACAGCGCCGTGGCCGGGCAGCCCTGGGCAAGCTGTTCCAGGGCGAGCGAGTGGCCGAACAGTTGTTCTCCCCAGCCGCCCAGCTCGGTGGGGATATTGAGCGTGTGAAACCCGGCCTCACGTAGCAGGGCATAATTCTCGACCGGATTGGTTGCCTCGCGGTCGTGCTCGGCCGCCCTGGTGGCAAAGTCTGTCGCCAGTTCCCGGCACTGGGCCTGGATACGCTTGTGTTGGGTCGTCAGCTCGAAATTCATACCGCCCCCTTTGCTCTGCTCGGATGCTAGTCTTCGTCATGTGTCACAGTCAAGAGAAAAGCGTTTTGGCTCTCGTCCCCAGTCGTGGTAAGAGACAGGAACCATACGCTGAGCGCAAAGGAGGAGAACTATGGGTATCGTTGATTTTTCTTTGGAGGGCAAAGTCGCCATTGTGACGGGTGGTTCAAAAGGTATCGGCCGGGCGATTGCGCTGGCCTTTGCCGAGCATGGCGCGGACCTCGTACTTGCCGCACGCAGGCCGGAAGCTCTGGAGCGGGCCAAACAGGATGTCGCGGCGACCGGCCGTCGCGTTTTGACCGTACAGGCGGACATGTCGGTCAGCGCGGACTGCGACAAGCTGTATCGGGCAACGGTCGAGGAGTTCGGCGGCGTTGATATTCTGGTCAATAATGCCGCCGGTGTTTCGCTGGTGACCCTGGCCGAAGAGACCGAAGAGGAGTTTCTCCGGGTGATGAGGACCAATGTGTGGGCGCCGCTGCATCTGGCCCGCCTGTGTCGCGAGTCCATGCGCCAACGCGGCGGGGGCGCGGTGATTAACATCACCTCAAACGAGGGCGTTCGGCCGTCCATGGGCATCGGCACCTATGCCCTGTCCAAGTCGGCCCTCATCAATATGGCCCAACTCCTGGGCAAGGAGTGGGCGGCCGATAAGATTCGGGTGACCTGTATCGCCCCAGGGTTGATCCGGACCGACCTGGCAAAGGAATTGGTTGAGGCGGTTGAGACCAGCGGCTCTCCGATTAATCCACAGAAACGGGTGGGCGAGCCAAACGAAATCGCCGGGCTGGCCTTATTCCTGGCCAGCCCGGCCGGGACATTTGCGACCAGCATGACCTATGTGGTCGACGGTGGCGAGGTCAGCGCCGGGCCGGGCGACGTAGTGGTTATGACCGCCGAGGAAGCGGTCCAGGCGCAGAAGCAGGACTGAGGTCGTCTGTATCAGCGAGATGACCGCCATGCCCGTCAAAACGCCCCGCCAGCGCTATTTTGAGGAGCCCATCCGAGCGGCGGCGACAGCCCGGCCCGTGTTTGAAACCGGTATTCCGATGCGGGACGGAGTCGAGTTGGCCGCGGATGTCTACCTCCCGCGCCCGGACGAACGGCCCGCGCCGGCGATCGTCCAGTCCACGCCCTACGACAAGAGCACCGCAGTCTTCTTCTTGGACGAGGCGCGCTTTTACCAGGAACGGGGCTATGCCGTTATTGTGCACGACGTGCGCGGGCGGGGGAAATCCGAGGGCCAATGGCGGGCGTTTGTGCACGACGGGCCGGATACGCATGACGTGATTGAGTGGGTGGCTCGCCAGGACTGGTGCAGCGGCAAGGTCGGCACGACCGGGTTAAGCTATATGGGCTGGACCCAGTGGGCCGCGGCCGCGGAACGGCCGCCGCATCTGCGCTGCATGATCTCCACCTCTGCGGCTGGCCGTTGGCAACAGGAGATTCCGTACACCTGGGGCGTGTTCCAGCTCTATTTTGGCTGGTGGGTGTATCTCGTCCGGCGGCGGATTGCCGAATTCCACGGGCTCGAAGTTCACGATTGGAACGACATTCTGCGCCGTCTGCCGCTGACCGCTATTGGCGAATATATAGATCCGGTCGGAGAAACCTGGAACGACATGCTGACGCACGACACCCTGGACGCGCACTGGCAGGCGCTGCGTTTTGATGAGCGCTACGATCGGATCGATGTGCCCTGTCTCCATGTGACAGGCTGGTTTGATCTGGAGGACCTGACTGGCGCTTTTCATCACTATGAGCACATGATGCAGGCCTCTCCGGCCCGCAGCCGGCAGCAGCTAATCGTCGGACCGTGGAGCCACGTCAACTGCCGCTGGCCGCACGACCAGTATGCCGGGGTGAACTTTGGGCCGGACGCGGCGCTGGACATGCATCAGGTCCATTTACGCTGGTTTGATCACTGGCTCAAAGGTAGAGACAACGATGTTCAGCACGACCCGCCGGTTCGTCTTTTTGAAACCGGACGGAACGTCTGGCTTGAGACGGACCGCTGGCCGCTGAGTGATACGGAGCGGGCGCTCTATTTGCACTTCGATGGAACCCATGGCTCTCTGTCTGCCACGTCTCCCTCGTCTGATGAACCCGCGCAGACCTATCGCTATGACCCGAACGACCCGGCCCCAACCCAGATGGACGTCAAGCAATATCCGCTTGAGGATATTCCGCTCAATCAGGACGCGGTTGAAGCCCGGTCCGATGTTATCTACTACACCGGCGCTATCTTGAAGGAAGAAATGGTCGTTTCGGGCTGGCCGTATATCGACCTGTTCGCTGCGAGCGATTGCGACGATACGGAGTGGCACGTCAAGCTGACCGATGTGTATCCCGACGGTCGCTCGATGAAGGTCAGCCAGGGGTGTCTGCGCGCCTCGTACCGGGAGTCGCTGCAACGGCCCACGCCGCTCGTCCCCGGAGCGGTGACACGGTTTGCGGTGGAACTCTGGCCCACCCACTATGTCTTTTTGCCCGACCACCGTATGCGGGTCAGTATAACCAGCAGTGATTTTCCGTGGTTTGCCCGCAATCTGAACCGGTTTGGCCGGCTCGCCGACCTGGCCCAGCCCCGGATTGCGACGAACAGTGTTTGGCATACGCCGGCTTGGCCGTCCCGTCTCAGGCTGCCGGTCCGGAGCGATTCGGCCGGGACACCCTAACTCAACGCCTGCCGGATGATACCGGCCACGCGCTCCTGTTCTTGCGGCACATCCGAAGGTTCGACCGGGATGGGCAGGCGGTCCAACTCGTCCTTGATAATGCCGGTGAGGGCCTCGGCCTCGCGGGTTGAGAGCTGCCACTGGGCAACGATGTCCTCGGGGCTCCACTGGACGATCTGCCGAAAGCCGTAATCCGCCACGGCCTTATTGATAATCTCGATGAGCTTTTCCATAGTCCCCCCCCTTAGAGCCGGCTGGCAACCGACCAGGAACCCCCGTCAACGACAAAGGTCGAACCGCTGATGTAGGAGGATTCGTCCGAGGCCAGAAAGAGAATCGTGTTCGCAATCTCCTCGGGCCGGCCAATCCGTCCCAGGGGATGATAGCGGGCCGCCTTCTCTATGGCTTCCGTACTCTGGGTGCTGCCGCGCGCCTGCGGGGTGTCCACAAAACCAGGGGCAATGCAGTTCATCCGAATGCCCTGAGAGGTGTATTGGCTGGCGGCAACCGAGTTGAGATGGATGATGCCGGCCTTACTGACCGCATACGGCAGGGATTGGCTGTAGGCCTGGACACCGGCCATGGAGGCAATGTTGACGATGGAGCCGCCGCCGTTTTGCAGCATGGCCGGGATGGCGGCTTTGCAGCAAAAAAAGAGCCCTTTGAGGTTGGTTGACATCATCAGGTCCCAGTGCCGTTCGTCTACTTCGGCCAACGGTGGCGTCAGAATCAGGACCCCGGCCGCGTTGACCAGGACGTCCAGACGACCGAAACGTTCAACCGCCGTGTCAACCATACGCTCGACCTGGTCCAGCTTGGAGACATCGACGGTCACGGTCTCGATATCCGGGCTGATCTCTTGCACCAGGCTTTTGGTCTGCTCCAGACCGCCCGGATTCCGGTCGGCGGCCACGACCGCTGCCCCCTCTTCGGCAAAGCGGAGCACCGTTGCCCGCCCAATGCCTGAAGCGCCACCGGTCACAATAGCAATTTTATCCGTCAGTCTACCGGCCATCTTTTGCCTCCTCTCACGGACGCGGATATACGCGGGCTCGTCTTCGAGTCATGCTCGCGTTTACACCGGCGCGCCCCAGGTCAGCACGCGCCGGGGGTTCGCCACGATCAAAGTGTCGATCTGTTCGGCGCTGAGTCCGCCGCGACTCAGCATGGGCACCACGTTCTTGACCAGGTGGGCGTAACCCCATCCGCCGTAGCGGGTGAGTTGGACCTTCATCGCAATATCGTGGGACAGGAGCAGGCGCTCCAGAAAGCCTTCGTCGATCAGGCGTTTCAGCGCGGTGACACTCCCGGCGTCCGAGCCCGTATAGCGGCCAACGCTGTCCACGTAGAATTCCATGCCGAAGAAGTCGTACTCGACGTAAGCGCCGCGTTTGGCCAGAGTGGTATGATATTCCAGGTCGTCGCTGGTGGGACTGAGATGACACAGGATGACCTGATGCGGATTTGCGCCTTCGCCTTCAAGAATATCGAGGACTTCGACCCCGTTTTTCTGCCACGGCAGCAGATGAACGCTGATCGGCGCTCCGGTTCGCCGCTGGGCACGGGCCGCGGCACGCAAGACCTTCTGCTCGTTCTCGCGCACCTTGAAGCTGGTGCCGATCTCGCCGATGAGGCCGGAGCGCACCCCGGTATCGGCAACGCCCTGCATGAGATCGGATTCAATCTCATCGGCGATCATCCCAACCGACCGATCGACCATGTCGTAGGGATGGGAACGGCCGATATAATAACCTGAACCCATAACGATATTGATCTCGGTCGCCTGGGCAATTTCTGCCAAGGCCAGCGGTGTGCGTCCCAGGCCGTTATTCGTACAGTCCACCACGCTGCCGCCGCCGGCGGTCTTAAACCGGTGCAACTCCTCAATAGCTAGGGCCGTGTCATCGAGGACGCAGTTATCCAGATTGCCGAATGGTTCGCGACGAATGGCGCCGAGCGTCGCCATTTCGACCGGCGCGTGCACGAATGCCTTTTGCTCCTCGTCTTCGGGTTCTTCGCACCACACCCGAAGATCGATGAGCAGGTGCTCATGCGTCAGGGTGACCCCCAGAGTGTCGGGCTCGACCGGACCGAGAACGGTCATCACTTTGCCTTGCATTGCTCTTCCTCCGCCAGAGTCATATTGAGGGAGTGCGCCATCGAGGTAGATGCAGGCTACACCAACTTTCATTTCAAAGGAAAGAGTACCGAGTAATTTCTCGCTGTCTTATGTGAGCGGAGAATCGCGCTCGAATCATAGAAGGGAGCCATTATGCCGAACAGCACGCGACGCATCGTGACCGGGCACGACACAAACGGGCGGGCAACGGTCCTCTCCGACACCCCAGCGCCAGTCTTCCACCCGCGGAACAGGCCGGAGGTTGAGGTCACCAATCTGTGGGTCACAGCCGAGACCCCTGCGCGCCTGACCGACGCAACCGACCGGACACAGGGTCCGGTCGCCCTGATTCCTCCCGCCGACGGTACGGTCTTTCGAATTGTCGAGTTCTCGCCGGAAAAGGACTGGATCGATCAGCTAGACCGCAAGGCCGCCCAGGAAAGCTTTGCCTCATTCGGAGCGGAGCAGGCGCTGGACGACTCCGAGCAGCCACGACATCCGCTGATGCACAAGACCGAGACGATTGATTACGCGCTCGTGCTTTCGGGCGAATGCCATATGGTCCTGGACGACTCGGAGGTATTGGTCACGGCTGGTGATGTCATTATCCAGCGCGGCACCAATCACGCCTGGAGCAATCGCTCGGACCGGCCGTGTCGGATTGCGTTTGTGCTGATCGACGGCACGAGAGGGCAGTCGGAGCAGGGCTGACGAAGGAGCTTCTTCGTCTCACGTCATTTGCGGATACCTCGCTCAGTCGTACGGCCCCACCGCATTGCCCTCACCTCATTACCAGGGTAATATACTGGTATGGCTATCGCACAATCACGCCTGACGGCCCAGGGACAGATTTCAATCCCGGCTGAGATCCGACGCCGACTCGGGATAGGACCTGGAGCTGTACTTGAATGGGACCAGGTCGGGGAACAGATCGTCGTCCGAAGAGCTGGACGGTTTACCTCTGAGGATATTCATCGTGCCCTGTTTCCTCAAGGTCGTCCCAAGAGGCGAACAATGACAGAGATGAAAGAGGGCATAGAGCAACATATCAGAGACCGGTATGCGCGCGGTTGATACCAACCTCCTGGTCCGGCTCGTCACCCGCGACGATCCAAAACACGTCCTGGCTGCTGAGGCGTTTGTTGCGAGAGGGGCATGGGTTTCTCACATTGTTCTGATCGAGGCTGTTTGGGTCCTCTCTACGGTCTACAGTCTTGGTCATCGTGAGCTGGTGATGGCAGTCGAAATGCTCCTGCAACATGAATGTCTGACAATCCAAAATGCGGAAACCGTAAGTGCTGCCCTTGAACAGTATCGACAAAAGCCAAAGCTCGGTTTCTCTGCCTGCCTGATCCTGGAAGTCGCTCGTCAAGCTGGACATCTCCCCCTCGGTACCTTTGACCGTAATCTCAGCCGCCTGGGGGGAACGGAACGGCTTCCATAACGGTATACTTCCGGCCCGACACTCAGGATTTCATTTTCCTGACGAGTTTTTTCCTGGTCGCGTTGTGGGCGGCGGTGAAGGTCACGAAGCCCAAGCTGGGGTGACGGTCGCTCCAGGAGGGGAGATTGAAAATCTGCCCCTACTCACCGGACCGTACACGTGCTATGGCGCAAAAAGACCGGAGGACTGAAACCCACCCCGGCCCGGATGGGCCGCCCCTCCAAGGAGGGGAGAGATGGAGGCGAGGAAAGCCATGCCGTTCAAGCTGGAAGAAACGACCATTGCAAAGATTCATACTGCTCTGCGTTCGGGCGAAGTCACCTGTGTGGACCTCGTGGAGGGCTATCTGGCCCGGATTGAGGCCTACGACCGGAGCGGTCCGACGATCAACGCGATCGTGACCGTCAATCCGCAGGCTCGGGACGAGGCCGCCCGGCTCGACGCTGAGTTCGCCGCCTCCGGCCAATTGTCCGGGCCACTCCACGGCGTTCCCATTGTGGTCAAGGACCAGGTTGAAACGGCCGGGCTGATGACCACCTTCGGCTCGATTGCCCTGGACGGCTATCTGCCCGAGACGGATGCCACGGTCATTACCAAGCTCCGGGCGGCGGGCGCGATTATTCTGGCCAAGACCACCCTGCCGGACTTTGCTACCTCCTGGTTCGGCTACTCGTCCAAGTCGGGCACGACCAGGAATCCGTATGATCTGGGGCACGACCCGGGCGGCTCCAGCGGTGGCTCCGGTGCGGCGGTAGCGGCCAACCTGGGCGCTATTGGCCTGGGGTCGGACACGGGCGGCTCGATTCGCTTGCCGTCCTCGTTCGATAATCTGGTCGGCCTCAAGGTCACGCCCGGCCTCATCAGTCGGGCGGGCATGTCGCCGCTGGTGGTCTTTCAGGACT
This sequence comes from uncultured Binatia bacterium (SeqCode), assembly GCA_965203745.1. GTDB lineage: Bacteria > Desulfobacterota > Binatia > Bin18 > Bin18 > Bin18. The sequence goes on along the minus strand of CBDBDK010000004.1, from coordinate 644,360 downwards.
CTGCCGGACCCATGTGTCGCACGGTCACGGATGCCGCCAAACTGCTTGAGGTGCTGGTGGGGTTTGACCCGGCCGACCCTTATACCGCGACCGCCGCTATAGCGGGCGAGATCAAGTATGCGGCGCTGCTTGACCGAACAGCCCTCTCGGGTGCACGGGTCGGCGTGGTACGGGAAGTCTTCGGCGACAACGCCGACCCCCAGGCCGCCGCGGTCAACGCTCTGATCGAAGACGCCCTGGCGACATTCGCCTCGGCGGGCGCAACCCTGGTTGATATCACCCTGCCCGACCTCCAGCACTATATTGAACGGTCTTCGCTCTATATCGCCCGTTCGCGTTACGATATCGACCGCTTCCTGGCCGCACGTCCCGGTTTGCGGATGAAAAACCTCAAGGAAATCATCGGGGCGAAAAAATATCATCCCAAGCTGGATCTCCTGGTCGCGCTGGTCGAAGGTCCCGAGGACCCCAGCGCCGACCCCGAGCACCATCAACGCTATACCGCGCGTGAACAGTTCCAGCGGATAGTCATCAATGAAATGGCAAAGGCAGGGGCAACCGCGCTCGTCTTTCCCACCTCGCAAGTGCCCTCGCCCTCACGGGCCGAGCTTGACGCCGACAAATGGCCCACGCTGGACTTCCCGACCAATACGCTTATCGCCGCCCAGACCTGGATGCCGGCCGTGAGCGTGCCTGCGGGCTTTACCCCCGACGGTCTGCCCGTGGGTCTGGAGATCGTCGGCCTGCCGTATCGTGAGGCGGACATCCTTTCGTTGGCCTACGCGTATGAACAACTCACTCGGCATCGCAGACCATCCGTCCACGTTCCCGAGCTGGCGGGGTAGGCGAGCGGCGGCCCGAGTCCGTTTGTGAGGGATCACCACACAGTCCGGACAAGCGGAAACGTTCGGATGTTTCTGTCCTTTGTGATGAGTTCAGCGCCGTGCTGAAGCGCACTGGCTACAATGAGTCGGTCAGCGGGGTCTCCGTGGAATCCCTGTTGACCCAATTGCCCGGCGGTAATGGCAATATCGGGGGAGATCGGTATCAGTGCAACGCCCGGACGTGCCAGGGCCTGTCGCATCCAGACCCGGATTTCTCGGTCAAGCGTCAATTTGCCTTGTGCCACTTTTGTTGCGATCTCCCAGCAACTAATCGGGCAAATGCCTATGCTCGTTGCATAGTGCAGGGCGGCCTGGGCTTTGTGTGATAGCTTCGCCGGATCGCTCACCCACCATATCCAAGCGTGAGTATCGAGGACGGTCACGAATCGACTTCCCAGGATTCCTCGACCGGAGAGAGGAGGTCTGCTTCACGTCGATAGCGTACACTGCCAAGCAGGTCTGGCGGCTCAACGGAATCGAGCGGAACAAGCTTTGCGAGCGGTTTCCCCCGTTTGGTCACAATCAGCGGCAGGCCCGTCTCCGCAACCTCGTCAAGAATCGCCAGGCAGTGTGCCTTGAAATAGGAAGCGGATACGTTTTTTGCTGTTTCAGCCATATTTTCTCGCGCTCTTTTCGGGATTCAAAATGTTACTATGGTCATGGGGACATGGTCAAATAAAAATATCCCTAGGTTCAGACCCGCTCTGTATCGAAAAAGCGCTGCAATATCCGGTGCAGATGAAACGCGTCGGCGGTTCCCGCGACTTCCCGAATGGAATGCATCGCCCACTGCGGGACGCCGACATCTATGGTGCGTACTCCAATCTCGGCTGCGGTCAGCGGTCCGATGGTGCTGCCGCAGGCCATATCGCTGCGCACGACAAAGGCCTGGACCGGCACGTCCGTGTCCGCGGCCAGTTTGTGCAGGATGGCGCTGGTCTCGCTGTTGCTCGCATAGCGCTGGTTGGCGTTGAGTTTAATGACCACGCCGTGGTTGAGGCGGGGACCGTGGTTGTCGTCGTGCCGGTCGGAAAAGTTCGGGTGCACGCCGTGGGCATTGTCGGTCGAGATCAGCATGGAGCGGGCCAGGGCGCGTCCGCGTTCTTCCGCGTCCGGCACGACGCGTTCCAGCATGTGTTTGAGCATGGGGCCACACGCGCCGGACGCCGACGTACTGCCGACCTCTTCGTGATCGTTGCACACCAGCAGCGCACCGTGTTCGCCAGCACTGGTCGTGAGGGCCTGGAGGCCGACGAAACAGCTCAACAAGTTGTCCAGGCGGGCCGAGGTAATAAACTCGTTTGCCAGGCCGACGAGCTGTGGTGGCTGGGTGTCATAGAAAAACAGCTCAAAGTCCAGCACCTGACGCACATCGGTGACACTGTCCGCTTCGAGCCGTTTGTGCAGGAGCGCTTTGAAATCCGGCTTTTCGTCAGTCTGGCCGAGAATGGGCGGCAGATAGGTCTGGGCGTTGATCGAGCGGCTCTGGTTTGCCTCCCGGTCGAGATGAATGGCCAGACTGGGGATGACGGCGACCGCCTGAGCGAAGTCGAGCAGCGCGTGGGCCACCTCGTTGCGCTGACTCAGATAGCTGACTCGCCCGGCCATTGATAAATCACGATCAAACCAGGGGTTGAGCAAGGCGCCGCCATACACCTCGACCCCGAGTTGCACATAGCCGTGGCGATGTAATTCGGGCTGGGGCTTGACCTTCAGACCTGGGGAATCCGTGTGAGCGCCGACCATGCGAAAGCCACTTTCGGACAAGACACAGCGCGTCGGCATCCTCCAGGCAATAATGGACGAGTCGTTGCGGCTGAGCCAATAACGACCCCCTGGAACGAGCTGCCACGCCTCGGACTCGTCCAGGCGCTCAAAGCCCGTATCCGCCAGTCGCGCGGCCATCTGGGCAACCGCGTGAAACGGGGTTGGCGACGAGGCCAAGAATTCGGTCAGGGCTTGGTTGAACTGGTGTTGATCCATTGCTCCCTCCGCTCCTTGCCAGGTATGTAGATAGGTATGATTCTCCAATACCACGAAGCGCTCAATTCGAGCCACGGCTCCGAGAAGAGAACGGTACGCGGGGAGGCTGATATGCACGGCATCACACTGGCATTGATCGCGTGGGCGCTGATACTGCCGTATCTGATGCCGTCTTGGGCCTATGCCCATCGGGGCTTCGGACCGGCGGAGTTGGGCCTGCCGCTCGGGGCAACGGTAGTGCTCGGCGTTGTGTGCTATTGGATCGTGATGCTCCGGCCCGCGTCGAAGAAGAAGGACTCTTCGGCGAGGTAGGGGCGACGCAAGCGTCGCCCTTTTCTAATGAAACGTTCCGCCCTCTTCGGCCAGTTTCTGGAGCAGCGATGCCGGCTGCCAGGACGAGGGATCATGTTCGGCAAAGGCGCAGACGCGTTCATACACCTGCTTGAGTCCAACAGTGTCAGCGTAAAACATGGGACCACCAAGATAGGCCGGGAAGCCATAGCCATAGACGTAGATGACATCGATATCGCTGGCGCGCTGGGCAATACCTTCTTCCAGAATCTTGGCTCCCTCGTTCACCAGGGCGTACATCAACCGCTCGACGATTTCCTCACGGCTGATGGACCGCCGCGTCATCCCCTTTTCTTTGGAGTAGTTGACAATTAACTCCTCAATGGCCGGGTCGGGTCTGGGGGTGCGGTCGCCGGGTTCGTAGGTGTAATATCCGGCGCCGGTCTTTTGGCCGTAACGTCCGAGCTCACAGATGCGGTCGGGAATCGCGCAGTAGCGCGCACCCGCGGGCAGGCTGTCCGGCAGCCCTTTCCCCTGACGAATGCACCAACCCACGTCGAGACCGGCCAGGTCGCCCATGGCAAACGGTCCCATCGCCAGACCCAGGTCGTAGACCGCGCCATCCACATCCTGGGGTAGACTCCCCTCTTCAAGGAGGTACTGGGCCTGCGCGCCGTATTTGTGCAGCATGCGGTTGCCGACAAAACCGTCGCACACCCCAACGACCACGCCGATTTTTTGAATAGCTTTGCCGACCGCCTGGGTCGTGGCCAGGGTCTCAAAGCTCGTCTTATCGCCGCGGACGATTTCGAGCAGGCGCATGACATTGGCCGGGCTGAAGAAATGGGTGCCGATGACCTTGTCCGGGCGCGTGGTCACCGACGCAATTTCATCAACGTTGAGCGTGGACGTATTGGTCGCCAGGATACACTCGGGCTTGGTGACCGTATCCAACTGCGCGAAGACCTGCTTTTTGACCTCCATGTTCTCGAACACGGCTTCCACCACCAGGTCAACCTCGCCGAGCGTCGCGTAGTCCAGAGTCGGCGTGATGAAACCCATACGCTCTTCCACCTGTTCCGGCGTGAATCGGCCTCTCTTGGCACTGCGTTCATAGTTGCTGCGCACCACTGCCAGACCCTTGTCCAGAAATTCCTGGCTGGTTTCGAGAATGGTGACCGGGATACCCGCATTGGCGAAATTCATGGCAATGCCACCGCCCATCGTGCCGGCCCCGATGATACCCACTTTTTGAATGGCGCGGGTCGGCGTGTCTTTCGGCATATCGCTGACCTTTGCCGCGGCCCGCTCGGCAAAGAAAATATGGCGTTGAGCGGCCGACTGCTGGCTGGTCAGGACCTGGTGGAAGAGTTCCTGCTCTTTGGCCAAGCCCTCCTCAAACGGCAGGGTGCAGGCCGCTTCAACACAGTCGATGCAGCGCTGGGGGGCCTCAAAGCCTCGCCGCGTCTTGCCGGCCTGTTTACGAGCCGCGTCAAAGATGGCCAGGTCAACGCCGGTGACCTTGTCGTTCAGGTCCCGTACTTTTTTGAGGGCGGCCCCATCTGCGACGAGCTGACGGGCAAAGGCTTTTGCGCCGTCGAGCAGACTGCCCTCGTCAACGATCTCGTCAATCACACCAACGCTCTGCGCCTGACCGGCCCGTATCGGCGTACCTGAGGTAATGACCTCAAGGGCGGCTTCGGGGCCGATCAACCGCGGCAGACGCTGAGTCCCGCCGCCACCGGGTATCAATCCCAGGATGACCTCGGGCAGCCCGACCCGCGCGGATGGCACCGCGACGCGATAATGGCAGCACAGCGCGGTTTCGAGGCCGCCGCCCAGGGCCGTGCCGTGAATGGCCGCTACAACCGGCTTGGAGAGGTTCTCAATGATCTCCATGGTATCGAGGAAATTCGGCGGCTGGAGCGGTTTGCCGAATTCGGTAATGTCCGCACCGGCGATAAAGGTCCGACCGGCACAAACGAGAACCGTCGCGATGGTGTCGTCTTTACCGGCCTCGGTAAAGCTCTCCAACAGACCCTGACGAACGTGCTGGCTCAGCGCGTTCACGGGCGGATTGTTGACGGTAATGATGCCGATGCCGTCCTCTTTGGTATAGGTAACCGAATGACTCATGGCGTAATTTTCCTCCATTCTTGGTTCTCTCCTGCTCTGGGCTGAAGGTCAGGAGGTTTCTTGGCTAAGCATGTCCGCCTTGCGCCGGGCCTGCTGTCGAACTCTTCTGTTCCGACGATCTACAGTTCGCGACCACATTTCTCGCCGTCAAAAATAGCAGCCGTCACATCTCGCGGAGCAGCGACATCGCCGACTCTGACGACTTCCGGGAAAGAGTCTTTGGCCGCAATATAGAGTTCATCGTTGGGCGTGCGGAGAATCGACATTACTACGCTATCGATCCGCTCGCGGGTTTCCAGCACTTCCGGTCCGACCCAGATATCATACACATCGACTTCGCCGGGACGGATCGTTTCGACAAAATATTGCTGGGTAATCCGGATGCCCATCTTCTTCAGCCTGGGGAAGATATACATGATATCCAGGTTGCGAAAGAGGCGTTCACCGGCAAACATACGCGGGCTGAGAACCTCGACCTCGACACCTGCTTTGGCCAGCACTTGGGCCAGGGCAAAAGGCAAATGGCCGCCCGTCTCATCCAGGATGAGAACGCGCGAGCCGAGCGCCTGAGTGTCTTCGAGGACCCGCCTGGTTGCCGTGCCAACATCAAGCACGTGGGGGAGATCAGTTCCGGGAATGGCTTGGCGCTCGGGACGATAGAGGCTCTCGCCGGTGCGTTCGTAAGAAGCGCCGGTTGCAACCACAACGCTGGATGCCTCGATATGCCGCAGTGATTGCGGTGTGACCTCAACGCCACACTGGACCTCGACCCCTGCATTTTCGACCTCTCGCTCCAGGTTGTCGATCGCAATCGACCAGGCGGTCAGGCCCGGCAGTTGTTCGAGCACACGCAAATGGCCACCTAACCGGTCGGCGCGTTCAAGCAAGGTAACCGCGTGGCCGCGCTCGGCGGCAACCGCGGCGGCTTTCATCCCGGCGGGCCCGCCACCGATGACCACAATATGCTTCTGGTCCGCCTCCGGGACGCCCTGCAGTGAGCCCTCTCCCCAGTAGGATTCTCTGCCGCTGATTGGATTCAGGGTGCAGACAAGCTCGCGGTGTTCAAACAGCCGCGCCCCGCACTCATTACACCGGTTGCAGCGGATGATTTCATGTTCACGGCCTTCGCGCGTCTTTTTCACCGTAAAAGGGTCGGTCAGAAGCTGTCTGGCCATCGCGACCATGTCTGCCGCGTTGTCTTCCAATATGGCCTCAGCTGTCCGGAGATCACGGACCTTGCCCACAACAAAGACCTTGCCCCGGTCGCCCACGATTTCTTTGGCGCGTTTGCTGAACGGCGCCAGCCAGCCATCCGGCTCGTCCCCTTCCATACTGGGCAGCGCCAGATGGAGCGTGTGATAGCCCCCGGCCGAGATATTGAAGAAGTCAAACAAGCCGGTCGCCGCCAGCACCTCGATCTGTTCCTCTGCCTGCTCCGGGGTAATCCCGCCCTCGGGGCCAAGGAATTCGTCCCACGACAGCCGGACCCCTACCACAAAGTCAGGCCCGACCCGCTTGCGCACCTGCTCGGCGCACTCGATGAGCAGCTGACAGCGCTTGGCGGGTGTCCCGCCGTAGGCGTCATCGCGCTTATTGTAGGTTGGACTCATAAACTGGCCCAGGCCGTAACTATGCGCCCCGTGCAACTCGACCCCATCAAGTCCGGCGCGCTTGACGTTTGCCGCTGACTGCCCAAAGTCACGCGTTAATTCCGCGATTTCGTCAGGCCCCATCACGAGGGGAATTTCATTATGTACGACCGAGGGGATCCGCGACGCACCCCAGATAGGTTTGTTGTGGTCGATGAACATCCGGCCGCGATCGTGGACGCCCATGGAGGCGAGCTGGACAAAGATGCTGGCGCCCTGCTGATGCACAGCGTTGGCCAGCTTGCTCATGGATGGAATACAACTCTCGCTCCAGACATCGACGATATGGAAAAACGAGCCCAGTGCGCTCCGGGCGGCCGCAACGGTTTCGGTAATGCACAGCGCAACGCCACCTTTGGCGCGCTCGCGAAAATATGCGATCTGCCGGTCAGAGAAAACATGGTCGCGGGGGTCACCGTGCTGCGAGCTATGGGCGGGTTGCAGAATCCGATTCCGCAGCGTGAGATTACCGAGTTGCAGCGGCTCCCACACGCGTGACAGATCGGGACTTTGTGATTGTTGTGCCGATGTGCTCATCTGTTCCCTCCTTAATTAGAGCAACGACTCAGAAGCTTCTCTCTACTCAGACGGCCCGGATTCCGGGAGAGCGAAGGGTGTCGGATCGGCAAAGCGACGAACCACATTTGCCGTAATTTGAGCGATATCGTTGTTATAGCCGTTGCGAGCAAGCGCGCCAAACCACGAAATCGAGCCAACGGAAAACACGGCCCCACCGGCCGGGGTCTCAAAAAACACCAGGTCCGCCCGGACGACCGGATCGGGGGAGGGCACGATGGTCGACGCCTGGAGTTCTTCTTTGGTCCGGGTCATGTCAGGCCCAAACTCGGTTGCGGAAGCGAGGATAAGCGCGTGGGCGGGGGAACCCAGCGTTTGGCTATAGCGGTCAATCTCCTGGCCGGCCGCACCGCCGCCGAGCCCTGAGGTGCCAATCGCTTCATCCGTTACGCCCTCAAAGATCCACGCGGCCCGAGAGGTATAGCTCTCGGGATTGCGCTTATAGCCGATGGCCCGTTTGAATCCCTGCGCGGCAAATCCCACCCCTACGAGGGTATTCGGCGCCCGGCCTAAACGCCGCCACAGGCCGCCGTACTCACCGGTAAAGGCGTGGTAGGACTCTCCCGGCTCGGTCTGCCAGTTACGCACGCCGTCCTCAGCTCGCCGTAATTCGACTGCCCCAGGCCAGGCGTCGCTCAGCGCGACACGCCAATAAAATCCGTTCCCGCCGAGATACATCAACCGCCCGCCACGCCGCAGCCATTCTTCAAGGGCGTCGAGCATCCGGGTTGACCAATACTCTGGATGAGTCCCGGTCACAATGACCCGGTACGGAGTCAGCGCATCAATCCCTTCGGCATGGACATCTTCGTCAGCGAGAATATCGTGACCAACCCGGAGATGGTCGAGGAAGGCGTTAATGTCCGTGTCCGGGGTGAAATTCCAACCGTCCGCACCGGGCCGGAGTTGGAGAACCGGGCGGCGTCGAGAGCTGAACATGACGCCGCTGCCATCCGTGTGTTTCTCGTACGTTGATCGACCAACTTCGGGATGGTGGCGCAGGTATTCGTGTTCAGGCCGCAGGCGGGAGCGCGTGGCGATAAAGTCCGCACCTTCAAACAACATCCGGTGATTGGCATAGGCCATATAGGTGCATGAGGGCATGAGCAGGGCGATGTCGGCCGTTGGCGCATGCTGGGCGGGACGAACGAAAAACGGAATCCGATCCTGGCCATGAGCGGTTCGTAGGCGAAAGGCATAGATGCCGCTGGCAAGATCGGCCGGTAGATTCAACTCTACTGTGACCGGCCAGCCGGCGTCATACAAATCGTCACTATGAAAATGAACGGCGTCATAATGTGAGGGCATGGCTGTCCAGGCGTGATGACTGCCGTCCCAATCGGGACCCGTGACCGCTCGCGCGGGAAGCTGGTGGAGGAGGCCGTGGCGCTCATGACCACTGCCGTCAACGATCTGCCTCCCTCCCATGTCTTTGGAGAAGTCCCATTCCAGGGTCTTTGCATCAAGGGTCAGCACGGGTCTGGCAAGGCGACCGTCGAAGTGATCGCCATCAGATGAAGCCGCGAACAAACAACGGTGGAGCCGTCCCGTTGGTATTGCGCCGATTGCAGCGCTCGCGGTGTGTGGCTCGAATCGCTCAAACACGTCCTGGCCGGGTGAACGACTTGGCTGCGGGGTGAGTGTTCCCGTGACAATGCCGTCCTTCAAGTCTGCGGCGATTTCGACTTGGTACCAGCGCTTAGCCTGGAGAGGCTGCTCTCGGAGGAGTAGCTCGGTTTTTCCAATATGAGTCACAAGACGCCTGTTCGACAGCCTCAGCACCAGCAGCGGTCCAGATTCACTGACGACCGAAAACAGGGTCTGATCTTGGTCTGGTCGCGTTGCGAAGACGTGAACCGTGAATTTTATCTGTCGTGTGACCGAGAAACCCGACAAATCGACTTCGCCGTAAGAGCCGGGCCGTAAATACTGTTCAGTAAGTACGACCTCGGCGGGCAGATCGCTCGGTACCTCTATTTCTTTGAAACCGGGTCCACTCCGAGTTGGGTCGCCGCAGATAATACGGACGAGATCGAGTCGGGCAGGACCGGGCGTATGGCTGGAGGCCATACAACGGATTGTTTCCCCGGCGCGGAGTGAGAGTGGTTCACAGTAGCCGGTAATGGTCTTTGTGTGCTTGGGATCGTCCATTTAACGAACTTTCCCTGCTTCCGTTGCCTCAGGCACCTCTTCAAGCCTCCCCGTTTTAATGTCATAGATATAGCCGTAAATGGGAATGTCGCCGGGAACCAAGGGGTGATTGCGGATACGCGTTACATCTTCGACCAGACTTTTTGTGCTATCCGAGATCGTCAGCCAGTCGATATAGCTCCCCTCTGTCGAACCGGGGCCCTCGCCGGAGTCCTGCCACCCTGAAGCGCCCATCGTGGCGGTCTGGAGGCTGCTGGCCAGGAGGCCGCGCATCACCTCATCGGTGAAGGTCGCCATACCACACTGCGTATGATGAATGACGAACCACTCCCGCGTTCCCAGGAGTTTATACGAAATCACGAAGGAGCGGATGGCGTCGTCGCTCGCCCGTCCGCCCGCGTTGCGGATCACATGCGCGTCGCCCTCCGCCAAGCCGGCACATTTGGCGGGATCGAGCCGGGCGTCCATGCAGGTCAGAATGGCAAAACGTCTGCCGGGTGGGGCTGGCAATTCGGCCTTCTTGCCAAAATTCTTGGCGTAGGCGGCGTTGGCTGCGAGGACTTCCTCTCGGATCTGACTCATCGGGTGTCTCCTTTACTGACATATCGATATACCAGATTATCGTATCGCTGTCGTAGATCCGCGTATGGGCGTACCACCGGGCAGACGTTGACCGGATAAAATGATACGCCTCGGTAAAAAGCAACGGAAAGGAACGCAAACATGGCAAAACCGAAGCTGTACGGGATTCCTGGCTCGCGGGCGATACGTTCGCTCTGGGCGATTGAGGAAGTGGGCGTTGAGTATGAGCACGTCTCGGTCAATTTTATGGACGAGTCGAAAACGCCGGAGTATCTGGCAGTGAATCCGAACGGTCGTATTCCCGCCTTACAGGATGGCGATGTGACCCTGTTTGAGTCCATGGCAATCAATCTCTATTTGGCCAAAACCTATGGCGGTGATCTTTATCCCAATAATCCTGCCGATGAGGCCCTGGCCTGGCAATGGAGTGTGTGGGTTATGACCGAGATCGAGCCGCCCCAGATGGACATCGTGGTCCAAAAGTTTTTTACGCCTGAGGAAAAGCGGAGCGCGGCGGTTCTCGCCGCCGCCGAAAAAACGCTGGCCCGCCCCCTGAAGGTGCTCGATGACACCTTGGCCCAAAGAGACTGGCTGGTCGGTGACGTCTTTAGCATCGCCGATCTCAACGTCTCCGGGGTGATGCTGCTGCTGTCGATGGTGAAATTCGATTCCTCGGGCTACGCTAACGTGAAGCGTTGGACAGAGGCGTGCTACGCCCGGCCCTCGCTTGAGCGGGCCAAGGCGGTCGGCAAGTAGTCTGACGCGGGCGCTCCGTTTTACAGGTCGCGTAAGAAGCGCAGGATGCACGCGGTTGTTTCCTGCGGCTTCTCCGCCTGTACCCAATGACCGGCGCCTTCAATGATTTCGAGAAAGCGCAGGTCTTCAAACGCGTCCGGAAACGTGGCGCGCCAGTTGGGATCGTAGAGCAGGACATCGTCTGCCGCCCCGGCAACAAAGGCCGCGGGCTGGGAGAATTTCTTGCCTTCGAGCTCGGGCGTAACGCCATTATTCGTCGGGATATTGCGGTACCAGTTCACCGGTCCCCGGAAACCGCTCGTCCGGTACTGCTCGACGTAATAGTCGAGGTCTTCCGGCGTGAGCCAGCTTGGCAACTGCTGTGGCTCGGGCAGCGCGTCCAGCAGGCCGCTCGACCTGGGGTGCTCCAGTTGATTCATCCAACTCTGCGCCGGCGCGTCGGCGCACAGGCCGTAATACAGGATACGCAGGCTGCGCTCCAAATCTTTTTCAAGCTCGGCTTCCACCCGACCCTCTTCCTGAAAGTAGCGGATATACCAGAATTGGTCGTCCATGCCCGGCGGATTCACCGCGGCCTCCGTCATGCGCCAAAAGGGAACGGACAGGCCCATCACGGCCGTACAGCTCGCCTCGTGGAGCAGGGCGGTATTCCAGGCCACAACGCAGCCCCAGTCATGGCCGATAAGGGTGAATTCATCATAGCCCAGAGCCGGAGCGATACCGGCCACATCGGCGGCCAGGGTGCGAATATTGTAATCCGAGACGTTGGGCGGGCACTCGCTGCCGCCATAGCCGCGTTGGTCGGGCACGGCGACGCGATAGCCCGCGGCCACGAGCGGGTCAATCTGGTGTCGCCACAGATACCAGCACTGCGGCCAGCCGTGGAGCAGAATCACCAGCGGTCCGTCGCCCTCGACAACAGTCCGCAGCCGGACTCCGTTGGTGTGAATCATCTCAAAATTGCGATCGATCATGCCTCGCTCCTCAAGGTTGATAAGCTTCTATAAAAGGGTTCGTTTGCGATGACTGGCAAACTCATTAGATCTTACTCCCCGTCGCGTCTTGGATTTCCCGACGCAACTCCGCGCTGCCCAGGCCTTCTCCGTCTTGCTCACGGCCCAGGGCGTATTGCGGTCCGATGGACTCGGGCCCTTCCCCCGGTGGCAGCGGCGGCGTGTAATAGCCCAGGGCGTAGCTCCCCAGCGTATAGCCGAGCAGGTCCTGCAATTCGGTTGATAAGGTTTTTGCGATCTCGGGCGGACAGGACAGGTACTGGTTTTCCTCCTGACGCAGCCAGGCCAGCGAGTAGGTGATATTCAAGCCGATCCGGTCGTCGTCCGAGTCGTTCGCACCTGCGGCGTGCAAGACCGAGCCGGTATACAGCAGCACCGAGCCGCGCTTCATCTCGGCCTGGGCAATTTCGTCCTTGTCCGCCCGGCGTCCGTCCGGCCAGTCCGGACTGCCCGGAATAACTCGGGTTGCACCGTTTTCACGGGTAAAATCGGTCAGCGCCCACATGGTGTTGAACTGAGGCTCAATGCCTTTCAGATAGGTTCCCCAGGCCCAGCGATCACGGTGGATTGCCTGCTTGGGCTGGCCGGGTCGGATACGAATAATCTGGCCGAGGTGGAGTTGAACGCGGGAGCAGTAGGGCGCCAGAAAGGTCTGGGCGGCTTTGAGCACCGACTGATTGGTCACCAGGTCTCGGCACGCCGGCGAGCGGGCCACCAGCGCGCCCGTGCGTGTGGTCCGGAGACCAACAAAAGGGTCCTGGCCGTTGCGCGTGGCTTCGATATACGGTCCGGTTTCATCCAGCACCCGATCGACCTCGGCAGGGGTGAGCATATCCTTCAGGATAATCGCCCCGTCCTTTTCAATGATCGGGAGGATATCCGCAGTGTCTGCCGTTGCCGGGAGGGTTGTCAGATGTGCCATGATTCTCTCCTTCTGAATTTCTCCTGAGCTATTATCACGAACTGCACGACAGCATGGAACAGCCCGGACGCTGACGGGCCCAGTCGGGCCGTTTTTGGGCGTAGGCTTCTTGGTCCGGTTGTTCGTCGTAGGGATGGCGGAGGAGTTCCAGCAAGTCGTGCACCATGGAGGGGTCGCCCTGCTCGGCCTTGTCGATAGCAAGCTGGGCGAGATAGTTGCGCAGCACATATTTCGGGTTGACCGCGTTCATCCGTTTCCGGCGTGCCGCGTTATCCGTTCCATCTTCCCTCACACGGTCGTGATAGCGGCGCAGCCATGCTGCGATGCGGGTCGTTGTCTCGGGGGTCAACTGTTCTGGGACGTAGTAGGCGTCCAAAAGTGGTTCTATGAAAGTGGCAGCGTCGATTTCGTCTGCGGGTTTGGCGTCGAGATCGAGGCTTGCCAACCGCCGATAGAAGATGGTCATGTCGGTCTCGGCCAGTTGCAAAATTTCCAGCAGCCTAGTGATCAGGCCATCGTCCAGGTCGGGCTTGAAGGCTTGAAGGCCCAGTTTGTGAGCCATCATGGCCTGCCAGCACGACTCAAACTCCTGCCCATAGCTTTTCAACGCCTCTACCAGCGGTTCTGTCTGCTCAATCAGGGGGTAGAGGGCGTTGGCAAGCTGGACCAGGTTCCAATGGGCAATCTGGGGCTGTTTGCCAAAGGCGTAGCGATGACTCGCGGCATCGGTGGTATTGGGCGTCCAGTTGGGGTCATAGTTTTCCAGCCAGCCGTACGGGCCGTAGTCAATCGTCAGCCCCAGGATGGACATATTATCCGTGTTCATCACCCCGTGGACAAAGCCGACCCGCAACCAGTGTACGACCATCTGGGCGGTTGCCCGGCAGACTTCCTCGAACCAGGCCAGATAGGTGGCGCGGGACGGTTCGCCCAAATGGGGAGAGTCGGTCCGGATGGTGTAATCCACCAACTGTTGTAATACGTCGGTTTCTCCGCGGGCGGCAAAGAGCTGAAAATTGCCAAAACGCACAAAGGACGGCGCGACCCGACACACCACGGCTCCCGGCTCGGGTTTGGGATTACCATCATAAACCATATCGCGGATGACGTGTTCACCGGTCGAGACCAGGCTGAGCGCGCGGGTGGTTGGGACACCGAGATGGTACATGGCTTCGCTGCACAAGAACTCACGAATGGACGAGCGCAGGACGGCCAGTCCGTCCGCGCTGCGCGAATAGGGCGTCAGGCCAGCCCCCTTGAGCTGGACCACCCAGCGTTTTCCGGTCGGACCGATGATCTCGCCCAGATTAATGGCCCGGCCGTCCCCGAGTTGCCCGGCCCAGTTGCCGAACTGATGGCCACCGTAACACATCGCGTAGGGGTCCATGCCGTCCAGCACCCGATTCCCCGAGAAGATATGGGGGAAATCGTCCGACTCGCAAAACGCACGAGAAAAGCCCAATTCCTCGGCCACCTCCCAGGCATAGGCAACCAACTGGGGTTGGGTAACTTTTGTCGGCTGGACACGAGAATAACATGCCCGGGAGACCTGACGCCGGGCGTTTCCGATTTCAGGGTCGGCGGGCAGTTCCCGCGTAAAGCGATTGTCGAAGGTGAGCGTCTCTTGCGGCTGGTATTCCTGTTGGGCGTTCATGCCGACACGTTAGCCCAGCGTGGGGGAGCGCTCAAGGCGTGTTCTCTCGTCAGACAAGCCCATACGGTGGGCCGAACAACGCCCCTCTAACTTTGGGCGTCCATTGTTCGGACATGGGGATATTGCAGAATCCGTTCATCGGCCGTCAGCAGGGTCAGTTCATGCAGACGAGCAGCGGCCACGAGAATACGGTCTGCCGGGTCCTTATGGAAGGTGGAGGGGAGGGCATACGCTTCGGCAGCAATCTCATGGGTCACGGGTAATGTTGTTGCATCCAGACTGTTCAGAGAATGGGCAATCCAGTCGCTGAGCGGGATGGCCAGTGAGATTGTACCAACGGCTAACAGACGAGCAATTCCCAGCGTGGATATTGTACAGACAGTGTTGGTGTGCTCTGGGTCCAACAATGCTTGTTTTGCTTGTCGTCCCAACTTCTCAGGCTGCTCCTGCGACCAGACCCAGACGTGGGTGTCGAGCAACAGCGTCACGCCAGCATGTCCCAATCATCGGTTGAGTCAGTGTGGACGAGATCACCGTGAATAGTCATCTTGCCCTTCAGCCCGCCGAGTTGTTTACCCGATGGGAGTGGTGCGAATGGCTGGATAGTCACAAGGGGTTTCCCACGCAGCGTCACGATCATGGGCTCGCGGGAGCGATGGACTTCCTTGAGTATCGCTATGCACTTTGCTTTGAATTCAGACACGAGCATTGTCTTCATGAGGAGATTTTAACTAGGTCAAGTGCCTTGGTCAAGTTGAAGGTGGATTTCAACAGACCTCTTCCCCTTCCATGAAATACATATTTATACATAATCTGTACCTACGCAGACCAAAGTCAGGGCAACGGAGTGAGCTCGGAGGTTAGGAGATATCCTGGGCAAGGCTCGATACCGCAGGGACGTTTTCGGCGCTGAACGAAATGGTGAGGCCGTGGCCAAGCTCTCGCCCCTTCTGTCGTATTCAGACGCAACCTTACGGGAAATATACGCCGCCTGGGTTGGAACCGAGCCAAGCGATGACCGTTTCGCGGACGATCTCGAAGGAGTCAATCGAGCCGACCGACCTCCAATCAATCCATGGGTCTAGTCATTGCAATGAAAGACACTTCCGCCGAATCGAAGAGCTGCGTTGCGAGCGTGTTTTGATGTGAGCCGTAGGCTTTTTAGCGTGTCTCCACTTCTCCATAGAGCGGTTCCGCCACGGGCTCCGTGTCATACTTGCGCATTAACTCAAGCAGGGCGCGTTGGTCTGGCGGTTTGCCGCCTTTGGTGAGTTCGGCCAGGCCCTCGAAGTATTTCTCGCGCGAGTCGGCCGGGCAAAACATGATTAACAATACGGAGCGCTGCGTGCCTGGGTTGGAGAAGGCATGGATCGCTTCCTTGGGGACGAGGGCGGTCGTTCCAGCCTGGGCTGTCATCTTCTCGTCCCCGACGAGGAGTTCGATCGCGCCCTCGACCACGTAGAATATTTCCGCCATCTGCCGGTGAATATGGCGACGCGGTCCCTCAGTCCCCGGTTCCATCACATACTCGAACAGACCAAAATGACCCTCGGTGTCTTTCCCCCTGACCTTGAACGTACACCGGGTACCGGTCCCGATGGCGACCGAGTCGCCCTCTCCACGCTGAAGGACGATTGCAGAATCCGGCAGCGTCATCCTGCCCTCCTTACACGACCCCAAAGACTTGCTCGACCGCAGTCTGAATGGGCTTAAAGGTCACCGTGGGATTATGGACCATGCGATTATGACAGATCGCAACCGCGAGGCGCGCGTCCGGGTCGGCCCAGGCAATCGCTCCGCCGGCGCCCGGATGGAACACCGTACGTGGATTCAAACCGGCAAGGCGGAACGGGTATTTGGGGTCCTTCACTCCACCAACCCACAGCCCGGCGGTCCCCATGCGGATCGCCATGCCCAGTACCGTGTCCGGCTGATCAGTATCCGGACGCGGGGTGCTGAACGTCTTCACTCGCTCTTCGGATAGTAAGCGAACGCCGTTCAGTTCCCCACCATTGGCCAGCATGGCAAACAGCCGGGCCGAGCTGCGGGCGTTCATAATGCCGTGGGCACCCGGAATGCAGCCGCGTCGCATATCGGAACGGCCAAAGACCTCCTCAGTCGCTCCGACCTGAGGCGGCATGGCCCGCAGGATCGGAGCGTCCGCCGGCAATGGCAGTGGAGGCGCGTTCTTCAGCCGTGCCACGCGCGGTTCGGCTTCTTCAGGAATCCCGATCCAGAGATCCGTCATGCCAAGGGGCGCACATATCTCTTCCTGTACGAAAGTGCTGTAGGGCCGATGTTTGGGATCGGTCCGGCGCACGCACTCGGCAATGACCCAGCCGAAGGTGTAACACATATAGGCATTCCGCGTGCCGGCCGCAAAGAGCGGCTTCATATTGGCCAGTTGCTCGACCATCCAGTCATAATTACTCATGAGTTCCGGTGTGACGCCCTCGGGCATATACGGAATTCCAAGGCGGTGGCTCAGCGCATCCCGGACGGTTGCGGTGTCTTTACCGTGCGCCGCGAACTCGGGCCAGTAGTGCGCAATAGGCGCATCATACTCAATCAAGCCACGTTCGGCTTGGAGATGGAGCGCGGTGGCCGTGGTCGCCTTGATGACGGAGAAGGAGGGGAAGAGCGTATCCCCATCGACTGCCCGTCCAGTGGTCTCGTCGGCAATGCCGTCCCAGACATCCACGACTTGCTCGCCATCGAGATACACGGCGACCTGCATCCCGATCTCGCCGTTCTCCTGGATTGTGGTCTCCACGGCCTGTTGAAAAATGCGCTGTGCCTCTGATGTACGTTCCGCGGTCGCTGGCATGGATTGTTCCCCCTTTATCTCTGACTGACACGCCTTACTGCCGGTTTGGCTCTTCGTTGTTATCCACTTTTCTCAAGGAACGAGTCAAGCGTCCAAACATCTTTGGTCGGCACCCGCGCGCGCTGGAACCAGAACGGTCAGCCGCGATTTTCCACACACCTGATACTGTGGGAAGGCTGTACCCCGCAGCGAATCCCTGATTTCTCACCCGACGTGTAGTAGGCTACGGTGACGACTAGGGGTTGTCTGCTTCCCCCTGAGCGTCCTCGTCTCGTATCCGATCTGCCCGTTGGGCGAGCAGGCCGACGAGAACTAAAAAGATAAGA
Organism: uncultured Binatia bacterium (SeqCode); assembly: GCA_965203745.1. Lineage (GTDB taxonomy): Bacteria > Desulfobacterota > Binatia > Bin18 > Bin18 > Bin18. The sequence continues at coordinate 626,610 of CBDBDK010000004.1, read as the reverse complement.
AAAGAAACTGTTATCGCAAGGATGGTGAGCATAACCCCTCCTTTACCCAACTCTTGCAGCCTCTCCTTCCTTCTCTACTCCTTCTCAATACCGGAAATCAACGCTTTCGCGTGAATTTTGTCACAACCGCGCGGCGTCTGCGTCCTGCAGGTCGGGGTCGAGGACTTCGGTTTTGATCGTCACGATCGACGTGAACCACTGCTCCATGCTCCGAGCGTCCATCTGCGACCAGTCGGGAATTTCCAGGACGAGCGCCCGCCCGAGCTGGTTGCCAAATCTCACCAAGTCGTTGTTCGTGTCGGTCCGGGTTGTGTCCCACTGGCTGAGCGCCGCTTCCAATGGGCTATGGGTTGTGAGCGCCTCGCCCAGCGCGATGGCATCGTTAATCCCCTTGAGCGCACCGGCTGCCGTGTGTGGGCGGGCGAAGGCTCCGGCGTCGCCGACCAGACAGATTCGGCCTTTGCGGTAGGCTGGGACTTCACAATCATAAATGGCGTAGGCAAATGTGTCTTGGCATGTATCGACGATCTCGGCGTAATAGTCGGGCAGCCGTTCGTAGGCGCGGCGTTTCAACTCGGCTTCCGTGGCCAGGGGCATACCGCCGGGGGGGAGCGAGCCCGAGTGCGCGTTGCCGTTTTTGTCAGTCAGAAAATCGGTCAGCGCGGAGGCGGCAACCGGGACATATATACCCCAATTCACCAGACGCTGACCCGGCGCGGTCGCTCCGCCCAGACCCGGCACAAAGTAAAAAATACCGTGTCCGCCCGGATAGCCCAAACAGCGGACACCGCTTTCGAGCGGCTGTGATTCCTCAAGTTCCTCTTCAAACAGGAAGCCCCGCCACAAGACATAGCCGGCATACCTCAGTGCGATATCGGGGAAGAGGGTGCGCCGACCGAGCGAGGTGTAGCCATCAGCACAGACCACCAGATCAAAGGCATGCGTGGAGCCATCGGCCAACTCTACCCGGACCGTTCCGTCAGGCCGCTCGTATAATGCCACGGCTCGCTGCCCTGAGCGATACACCCTATCCGGAACGCGTTTGCGAAGGTTTCTGTACAAGCCGCCCCAGTTGAGCAAAGCCAAATTCGCGGGCTGGTCCCAGGCGAGATAGCCGTAGCGTCGCTCTTTCTCCGTTCGCCATATACGCGTGAACGCATGACCGGCGAAGAAGGGGGTATCCGCATCGACCAGGTCGCGTTCAATAAAGGTGTCCATGACCGAGGGTGGAACGCCGATGCCCGCGCCCCTGTCTTTCAGGGTGTCGCCCGTGCGCTCTAAAAGCGTCACCTCGCAGCCTAAGCGCAGCAGTTCGATCGCCGTGGTACAGCCGGCAATCGACCCCCCGATGATGCCGACGCGGAGTCCTTGGGTGAGTGTGTTGGTTGTTGCTGGCATGGCCCCCTCCTCTGAGTTGTGTCCCCCCTACCACAAGTCCCTGTAGAAATCACCGTTCCGCCTGCTTTCTTGAAAAGAGGGCGCGCTTTCCGTACTCTGGGCCGCAAGCGTTTTTATATCAGGACCAATCCGATCTGGAACGGAGAGCAAGATGCAAGAGATACCGGCAGGGATCATTTCAGCCGACGGCCATGTGTGTGAGCCGGCCAATTGTTATATCGACTATATCGAACCCAAATACCGGGACGTCGCGCCGCGCATCGTGGAACAACCGGATGGTACGGACGCCTTTGTCGTCCACGGCATGAAGCGCCCGATTCAATTGGGATTCATTGACGGTGCCGGCTTTACGGTCACGGAACGCAACAACCGGGCGGCAAAAATCAGGTTCCCGGATATTCGCGAGGGAGCCTATGGCGGCCAGGCGCGGATTCCGTATATGGACCAGGACGGGATTGCGGCCGAAGCCATCTACGCCTCTATCGGCATGGGCCTGTGCATGCACCGCGACCCGGACTATAAGAACGCCTGCATGCTGGCCTATAACCGCTGGCTCCAGGCCATGTGCAGCGAAGCGCCGAACCGCATCCTGGGCTTGGCGCAGACCGCGGTCCTGAGTGTGGACAGCGCGATTGAGGATTTCCGGCGTGCCAAGGACATGGGCATGGTCGGCATGATGATGCCGGGTCGGCCCATTTACGAAGACTATGACCACGCCGACTACGACGCCTTGTGGGAGTGCGCAACCGACCTGGGACTGCCCATCTGTTTTCATATTCTGACCTCGCGCGAGGGCAGCCTGAACATGCCGCACCGAGGTCATGAGATGAACAATTTTCTGGGCATTATCCGGGCCGTCCAGGATGTTGTCGGCCTGATGGTCCTGGGTGGAGTTTTCGAGCGTCATCCGCGTTTGAAGCTCGTGTGTGCCGAGGGCGACGCCGGCTGGATGCCGCACTATATGTACCGCATGGACCACGCCGCCAGGATTAACGCCGAGGGCGGGATTATTGACGGCCTGTCAAAGCTGCCCAGCGAATATATCAAGAGCAATGTCTGGATGACCTTTCAGGATGATCCGACCGCGTTTCATGCGGTCGATATCATGCCGCACCAGCAACTACTGTGGGCCAGTGATTTTCCGCATACGGATTCCACCTGGCCGCGCTCCCAGCAACTACTGGCCGACCACGCCGCCCATATCACAGAGGCGCAACGCCAGGACATCATGCGCGAGAATGCCGCCAAGCTGTTCAATCTCCCCGCAGGGAAAAAGTCGTGGCGGATGCACGAGGCCCCGGTGTAGAGGAACCCTCACCCTGGCCCTCTCCCAGAAGGAGAGGGGATAAAAGGTAGGGGCAACCCCCTGTGGTTGCCCGGTCCCCGTCGGTGAGGGAAAATCTATCCTACGCCTTCGGCTGCATGCCAAGGTCTACCAGCGGAGTGCGGTCCACGACTGGCATGCGTTTTGTTCCTGGTGTGAGTTTGACTGAGCCCGGTACGCGGGTGAACTGATCGACCAGATCGATTTCCTTGGCGTATTCTTTGACCGCGGGAATGACCTCCTGGCCCATCAGACGGATGCTGTTCATCCGGTCTTCGTTGCCGACGGGCCCTTGAACCTGGAAACAGGCGAATGTTCCCGGCCGCAGCACGCGGATCATGGTCTTGATCTTCTCAATGACCGTCTTGGGCGAGCCGACGATCATCAGGTAGTCGTCCTGGGCGCGCTTATACGATTTCTCCAGCTTTTGGCGGACCTCATTCAGGTCTGTACTCTTCTTTTTCCTGCGGCCCTGCTGAGCCTCTTTGAGTCGGTCCGAATCAACCCCGACCCAGCCGCCGCTCGGACGCTGGGCGAGCAGGCGGATGGCGTTTTTGGAATTATAGCCCGGCGGGAGGGTATGTTCCGGTCTGGAGAAGGCACTGGCTCCACCGCCCCACACAAACCCTTTGCCCAGCTCTTGCGCCTTTTCATCCGTGTCCGCACAGAACACGCCAATCAAATAGGCAAAATTTTCCGTGCCGGCCTGATAGCCGTTTTCCGCCGCGGTATCGGCGTAATAGTCCAGCAGGTCGCAGGTGGGACTCAGGGCGGTCACCAGGGCCAGATAGGGATAGTTATGCTGGGCCGCCCAGTGCACCGTCTCAGGGCTCAGCACCCCAGGAATCCACATTTGCGGATGCGGTTTCTGGTAGGGCAGCGCCCACGGGTTCACATGTCGATAGTGAAAATGCTTGCCCTCGTAGCGCCACGGACCGGGTTTGGTCCAGGCCTGAATAATGAAGTCGTGGGCCTCGTTGAACATCTCCCGGTTATAGGCCGGGTTGGCATTATTAAAGAACTGCTCGCTGCCCGCTCCACGCACCCAGCCGGTCACTAAGCGCCCCCGCGAGATCAGATCGATTTCCGCCAGCTCTTCGGCCATTCGTAACGGATGCTTCAGCACCGGCAAGGGGTTGCCGATCAGGACGATCTTGGCCTTGCTGGTAATACGCGCCAGGATGGCGGCTTCGACATTCATGACGCTGCCCATGCAGAAAGGGTTGCCGTGGTGCTCGTTCAGCATGAGCGCATCAAAACCGACTTCCTCGGCGTAGCAGTATTCGTCCAGAAAAAAGTTGTAATCATCAGCGGCTTTATCGCGGTCAAAGCGCGAGTTGGGCAGGGCAAAGAACCCCCGGTGCTCAAGCACCTCGTCTTCGTTGATCCAACGATACGGCCGCTCAGTAAAATAGCCAAACAACATACCCGTCTCTCCTTTTCGTTGTGTTTATTGTCCTGTAAATACCGGCTTCCGTTTTTCCACAAACGCCCGGGCTGCCTCTTTGGCATCCTCGCTCCCCGTCAGCTCGTGCGTCATATTCTGCTCAAAGCGATACCCATCGCGCAGATCCATAAACTCAATCGCATTCATGGCATGTTTGGCAAGCCGGATGGCCAGCGGACTTTTGTCGGCAATCACTTGGGCCAGAGCCCGAGCTTCGTCCAGGAGCTGCTCCGGCGGAACAACTTTTTCAACAATGCCCCGACGGTATAACTCCTCGGCGCCGATCCGTTCGCCCGTATACATCATCTTGCGGGCTTTATAGACGCCGAATAAGCGCTGGGTGTGGCGACCGCCGCCTAACAGCCCAACATCAATTTCAGGCAGCCCGAGCAGCGCCCGTTCTGACGCAATCAGCATATCGCAGGATGCCACCAGGGCCAGCCCTCCACCGAGCGCTGGGCCATTGATCGCACCGATAACGGGGACGGAACATTCCAGAATGGAATGAAAAGCTTCGCGGGCCGCCCGCGAGTGGGCCCACATGGCCCCGTGACGCGGCTGTTGTGCACTGCCATCCAGCGAGCGCGAACGCGCTTTCATATCCGCGCCTGCGCAAAAACATTTCCCCGCCCCGGTAAAGATGGCCACCCGGACATCGGTCCGATTATTCAGTGCGTCAAATGAGGCTTGAATCTCATCAAACATCTGCCGGTTCATGGCATTCACGGGCGGGCGATCAATCGTGACCGTGGCAATATAGTCTCTGATATCGGTTTGAATGATTTCAGTGTCCATACACACCTCATTTACGTGTGATGCATATTCCCAGGAACTCGCGCTCGCCAGATATGCGAGGACTGCCGGGCCAGGAATAACCCACCCCGCCGCTGCTGCGGCACCCCTCCCAAGAGGGGATGAGGCTGCTCCCCTCCTCGGAGGGGTGGCCGTAGGCCGGGGTAGGTTCCTTTTTGCATCACCTGTCCGAGTCTGAGAGCGCACTGTACTGGAAGTGTAGGCAGATGTCGATGATTCTTAGGACAGCTATCGAGGCGTTCTTTCACTCTGCTCATTCGCTTTCCGGGTCTGCCGGGGCAGGGTCAAGAGATCAATCCACCACCAGACCCCAAGAACAGGCAGCGCCAGTAGCCCGCTCACCAGGGGCAGGCTCGGGGAGGGGATGGTGAGCACAAAATTCTGATAGAGCTTTGGGAGCGCCAGACCAATGACGAGCGGGATACTCGGAGAAGGAAGAATGAGCACTTGGGCGAGGGCCCAGAGTCCGGCCCAGGTCGCCAGCAGAAAAAAGATACCCTTCAGCGGCTTTCCCAAGTAGATCGTATGCAAGCCAAAGAGGCCAAAAAGGCTTAAAGCAAAGAAGAGGTAGGCCCAGCCAATCGACTTTTTCATCTTTTTCGTCCAGGAACGGATAGCGCACTCATCGTAATCGGTCAGAAGATGAAGGCCAAGGCGCAGCCGCGTATAGTGCTTCTCGCCGTGTTCTGTTAGAGCACATTGCAGTCGCGTTTGCGCAGAGGTCAAATGAGGGGAGATGCTTATGCCAGGACGATTAGCGGACAAGGTCGCATTAATTACCGGCTCCGGCGGTGGACAGGGACGAGCCGCCGCAGTGATGTTCGCCCAAGAGGGCGCCAAGGTCGTTGTCACCGACATTAAAGTCGAGGGCGGCAACGAGACGGTCGAGTTGGTCAAAGCGGCCGGGGGAGAGGCCGTGTTTCAAGAGACGGACGTCTCAAATGCAGCCAATATCAAGGCGGCGGTTGACTGCGCGGTCGAGGCGTACGGTAGTTTACACATCATGTATAACAACGCGGCTGTCCTGCATAAGCACGATACGACCGTCACCAACCTTGAAGAGGAGATGTGGGATTTCGTTCTGAATGTGAATCTCAAGAGCATTTACTTGGGCTGTAAATATGCGATTCCCGAAATGACCAAGGTCGGAGGTGGATCGATTATCAACGTTTCTTCGCTGGCCGGGATCCTGGGCGTTGGGAATGTGCATGCCTATACTGCGGCCAAAGGGGGCGTTGTTTCGCTCACCAAAGCGATTGCGACAGCCTATGCTGCCAAGAACATCCGCTGCAACGCTATCTGCCCCGGCGCTGTGGATACGCCGATGATGGCCCACGTTCTGCATGGCTCCAACCCCAAACGCCTGGAACGCGTGGCCAAGAGCCATCCCCTCGGTCGTGTGGGCACGCCAGAAGATGTGGCGTCCATGGGACTCTTTCTGGCCTCGGATGAGTCGTCATGGGTCACTGGTTCGGTGTTCACGGTTGACGGGGGATATGCCGCCCAATAGGTCATAAGCGTGACGACAGCGAAAGGAGCGACTGGATGCGGAGCGAGCCCGGACGGATTGAATATCTTCTCAGCCTGAGTGTCGGACTCATCGGCCTACTTGGTTGCAGCCTCGTTTTTTACGTGCAGCCCCTCTGGGCCGCGGAGGACCAGAACGGGCGGCCGGAGAAAACCTGGAAGACGCTGGCCGAGCTTTCCGAAGAAGAACGGGTCGTGATCGATATGGCGCAGGACACGCCGCGCGATGCGACCGTCCCGTATCTGCCGGCCGAAGCCTATCCGTTTCGCGCTCCCTATACGGCTGAGGAAATGGGATTTCGGGCTATGGAATTCCCGCATATGCCGCGCTGGAACTGCGTCCAGGTCGAAGATATGGGGCTGCTGACTCCCAGCGGCTCTCTGTCCAGTTCGCAAATTCTCGTCCTGGTCCATTATCGGAAACCCGAGGGCCTAGTTGGACACCTGAACGCGCAACCGGGGGAGCTGTTGGCTCACTGGCTGACTCAGGATCTCTCTCCGCCTGAAAATTACGGCAACCAAATGCTTTTCATTACTTACCGGACCGACCAGGAGAAGCGTACCAAGGCCGACCTGTTTGGCTATTCGCCGGCCATCCGTCGGGTCCGCCGCTTCCCGCAACCCCAGCGCGAAGACAAAATGGCCACCTGGCCGATGACGTTTGACGACTCGCTCGGTCGCGACGCCTGGGAGTTTTCGTGGCGCGTGTTGGGAACCGATACCCTGACCGAGACGGTCCGCTTTCCGAAAACGCGCCCGATCATCACCCTAGCGACACCAGAGGGGGCCTTTACCGATGTGCCCGTCCAAGACCTGAAAATCATGGGAGACGACTATCCACACTATCAGCCGGATGGCGGCGTGCGGACCTACGTCCTGGAAGCTCGCCCAAAGTCGGACTGGCTGCCGGATTATTACGCCAGCAAGGTGGTGTATTGGCTGGAGCAGCACTACTTTTATCCGCTTCGGATGGAGGTGTACGGACAGCAGGATGAGCTCATCTTTGTTGAGGAGCGGATTACCCAAATGATGAACCCGAACCTCGGGGATCGCGGCTATCACAACCTGATTGCGGTCTGGTGGGATGCCCAGGAAGACTATTATGGCTACACGGTGCATGATGCCATGCAGGTCAAAGACTGGTCGCAGAAAGACGTGGATGTGTTTTTCTCGCCCGACTTCATGCGGCGCGGTTGGTTCCCTGCGCCCTTAAAAACGCAAGCGATCATCAGAACTCCAGAAGAATTCTTTTTACGCCCGCACCTATACAAGGACAAGTTTCCTGAGGAGCGAAACTTGCAGCTGTCACCTGCTATTGAGGCGCGTATTCGCGCCCAAGATGCGGCTGGGCAGATTGTTTTTGGAGAAGAGCATGAACTCGTCAAGACGAGTCTGACATCGAACTGACGCGTGCGCTCTCAGCTCTCGGCTTGGGGCTTAAAGCCACCAAAAATCGCAAAATTCAGAAATTTCCAATAGCAGTCCACAATCGTAAAGCCGGCCTCTCGCCACCAATTGAGCTGAGGCTCCAGCGGAGCGATGTGGCTGCGCTGCCCCTCGGGACGCGGCAAGGCGGTTCGCACTTGGCGAATTTCTTCGAGCGAGTGGAGCTCTCCGGTCTGTTCCTGGACCTGCTGCTGAATCACTCGATCGGCCAAGGGCGTAAACTGGTCGCGTAACGCCGGGTCGCCGGCAACGACATCATTGTTGAGAAACAGACCGCCAGGTTGGAGCAGGTTGAACACCTCGGCACATAATTGTCCTTTACGACTGTCGGTCAGGTGATGCAGCGCAATGGCTGAGACTGCGGCATGAAACGGTCCGGGCAGACCGACGTGCCAGCTGGGATCAGCCAGGTCGCGTAAAAAAAATTCGACATGCGAGCCATATTTGTCGAGGCGGGGCTCAGCATGCTCGTGCATGGCGGCCGAGCCGTCAACCCAGGTGACTGTTGCGTGTGGATAACGGGAGAGAATCGTCTCCGTGACCGCACCATAGCCCGCGCCTAAATCGAGCACGCGAATCGGTTCATCAGCCGACCACGGGAAGAGGTCGAGCAGGGTATTGAGTTGCTCAAGGCGCTTCGGAATCAAGAACGCACTCCGCTGTACAAAATAGTCAGCCTTGTCCTGGTCTCCCCAGCCGCACAGGGTATCGGGCTCTGCCATTGGTGTCCCTCCAGTGTCATCTCGATTTTGTCATCTGCGTAAGAACGGTTTGCGCCAGCTCCGCCAGCTCACTCCCTCATAAAGGTTTCGTTGCCATGGGGTCAATCTTCTGGCTAATATATCGCGCGTGTAGCTGAGGTGGTATGACGCATGCCAAGGAGGGAGCCATGATCGTCCAAGCGCGCAAACAATACAAAGTCACCTCTGAAGAGAGTGTCCCGATGAAAACCCGGGACGGGATCGCGCTGTACGCCGACATCGTCCGGCCGGACTCTGCCGAGCGTTTTCCCGTCCTGCTGATCCGCACTCCGTATGGCAAAAAGGGCTCCGCCGACCCCAATGGCCTCAATGCCTCGTACGCCCAGTATGGTTATGTTCTTATTACCCAGGACTGCCGCGGCCGTTTCGAGTCCGAAGGAGAATACGACACCATCTTTCAGGAAGCTGCCGACGGCTATGATGCCGTCGAATGGGCCGCCCGGTTGCCGTGGTCGAACGGCCGGGTGGGGACGACCGGCCAGTCCTATATGGGGCTGACGCAGTATCTCATCGCTTGTAACGACCCCATGCCGCCGTCCCTCCAGTGCATGGCGCCGGTTTCCGCTTCGGCCGACTATCATGCCAGTTGGATTTATCAGACCGGCGGGGTGTCAAAGTGGGGCTGGATGGTGCCGTATGCCATCTTTAAGGGCCTGAATACGCTCAAGCGCCAAGGTCGCAGAGACCTCATGGAGAAGATGAAGGAGTATGTCGCAGGCGGCGAGCTAGCCGGCGTGCGGACGACCCGCTGGGGCTTGAACGCCTTCACCCCCCTGACCGACGAGTGGTATCGCCACCTGCCCATCAAGGATTGGGGTGAACTGCTCAAAGAAGCCGTGCCATACATGGCCGATCACATCGCCCATGCCGACGATGGCGAGTACTGGTATCGGGCCAATGTGAATCGCTTTGCCGAGACGATCAGCACGCCGATGCTCCATGTCACCTCGTGGTACGATACGTTTGCCGAGGGGGGGCCAGCCGCCTATCAGAGTATTACTGCGCGGAGTCAGTTTGAGGCCGCCCGCACCGGCCAACGGCTGATCATCGGCCCGTGGGGCCATCTCTTACCCTATACGACGCCGGCTTCGCGCGGTGCGGGTGATATCGATTTTGGTCCAAGTGCCTTGATCGACCTCAATGAAACCTTGTTGCGCTGGTTCGATTATTGGCTCAAAGATGTAGCCAACGGGATTATGGACGAGCCGCCGGTCAGCGTCTTCACCCTTGGTGAAAACCGCTGGCAACACTTGTCCGACTGGCCACCGCCCAACATGCGCCAGATGCGTTATTTCCTGCATAGTGGTGGTAAGGCGAACACCCTCAACGGGAACGGGACCCTCTCAACCGTCCCGCCTAGCCGGGAACAAGTAGACACCTATGTCTATGATCCTGACAATCCGGTTCCGTCACTGGGCGGGAATAACCTGGCCGTAGATATGGGCGTCCAGGATCAACGCCCGGTCGAGGAACGTCATGATGTCCTGGTCTATACCTCCGAACCGTTCACCCAAGCGCTGGAAATCACCGGACCGGTATCGGTAACGTTGTGGGCGTCGTCTTCAGCCGTTGATACGGACTTTACGGCCAAGCTCGTTGACGTCCATCCGGACGGCTATGCGCAGAACCTGCTCAATGGTATCATCCGCGCCCGTTATCGGGACTCTGCGTCTGCGCCTGAGTTGATGGAGGTGGGTAAGCCGTATCGGTTTACGATTGAGCTCTGGGCGACGAGCAACGTCTTCCTGCCGGGCCACCGTCTCCGGCTGGAAATCAGCTCCAGCCATTTCCCGGAGTTTGACCGCAACCTGAACACGGGCGAGCCGTTTGGCGAGGGCACGCAGGGAGTATCCGCCCAGCAGACCGTGTTTCACCAGGGAGACCGGGCGTCCTACGTCCTGCTGCCGGTGATTCCGAGCTAGTGGGAGCTGTTCAATAGACCGCGACGCTACATCTGGCCCCATATATGTAAATCTTCTCTCGCGCAGGTCCAGTTTGGTCTGTTGCGTTGCTACTGGAAAGAGTTGTCTTTCTGAAATATGAATAAGGCGATGCGACTCCGATATGGATGGACTGACGAAGACTTGACCGCCTCGGCTGTGCCCCCCATTGAGGAGGATGACCCTTGGGCCGCCCTACCGCAGAATGCTAACACCAACGATCGGCCCACAAAGGACGCACCAACAGCGCAATCAGGAGACGAGCAGCCGGAAGCCGTTCACATAGGGGATTTCGATGACGCCGGCTTCTTAGGCACACCGACCCGGCTATACGACGATTCCCTTCCTCCTTTAGTCTTGGATGACGATACTGATGGTGTTGACACCTGGGACGAACCGGAACCACAAGCGGAAGCGAACAGCGAGCTTAACGAACGGTTGTACCCTCCTGACAACGACGTTATGGACCTACCCCGCGTTCTCAAAATCAGTGAGCTAATCTCTCGTATAAAACCGATTACTAATGATCAGCAACGGGGTATCACCGCATTGCTGGAAGAGTTCAGTGTCAAGCATCTACGGATCTGGTTACCTTGGCTGCACAAACAGAAATGGTCCGGTCACAGCCTTCTTCTGTTCCTCCAATTCCGCAACATCTGGAACTCCGATTGCAACGCGCGTTGGTGGGAGAATTCGTTCTGGCATCCCGGCTTGGAATGCTGGTATCCGAGGTTCAGCCGCGGCAATTTGACTCGGTATGCGATGTACAGACTGATACAGCGGCGTCTGCACCGGAGCCCTAATTGTGGGCCCAACGAAGTGATAAACGAAGACTGGTTTGAGGAGTGGAATTCTTTTGCATTGTATACACGCGGCTTTCCATCGTTCGCGTCGTTCGCTGTCTTTCGCGCGAAGTTCGATGACGGCAAAGAATGGAGACAATACGTTGACGTTTCGGACGATGTGGAGGAAGACGAAGATGATGAGTTCGGCAACGGTGAAGAATGGCGAGAATACATAGAATCTGCATGGAAAGATGTATGGAAAGCACTCCTATAGGGATTACCCGGATTCCTGTAACCATTTTGGGACTGTGGCCCATCTGTTGATCCAGACAATAATTGTAATGATCGTAGTTCTATTTACCTGATTACCTGACCTACTCAGACGCTACTTCCCTGCCTGCTAACGGTACGTACTGCTGTTGTGGATTGTTGATCAGGACTAGTATGACCCTGGTGTGTGATGCAACAATTTAGGCTGGTGAAAATTGTACCCCTCAAATACATTCGCGGGAGGTTCGGGAAATGGTTGATGTCAACGTCCCCGGCCTCGTACCTGGAAAAGACTGCTTTGTCGCTCACCGTGAGCGGTATAGAGGCGTTCTGGGCGTTGTCGTTGACCATAAAACTGAAGACGGCGTTCAGTACGTTCAGGCTTGGTGGGGTAGAAACAGTGGAACCGAATGGCACACGATGGATGAGCTGTGCAATGGCTTCCGTCCCGGTCACATTGTGCAGGACAGACCCAAATCCAACACTCGGAAAACGCTCGGAACTGGCACTGTAATTGCCACACGTGAGATTGCCGGACGTGAGCTTGTCCTAGTACATCTGCACGGCACGGGCGAAAGCAGGTGGCTTCCGTATGAAAATCTGTTGCGCATCAGGGACGCAAAAATCAAGTATGAACGAGCGGAAGCGCCAGAATCCGACAGCGCTGAACGCTTCCGCTTGAAAGCGCTGGCCTATGCGCTGGATTCGTGGAATCAGATCACTGGCGCCCTCGACCGCCTCGACGTTGACCCGCTGCCACACCAGATAGACCTCGTGCATCGAATAATGACGTCCGATCATTCCAACTGGTTGGTTGCGGATGATGTCGGGTTAGGTAAGACCATTGAAGTCGGCTTGCTGCTCAGAGCAATGAAGTATCGGCGCCAAGCGCGACGTGTGCTGGTGGTTTGCCCGGCGGGCGTAGTGCGCCAGTGGCAGGACGAAATGAAGTACAAATTCAACGAAGACTTCCAGATATACGGCTCGGACTTCAACATCAACCAATCCTCTCGTTGGTCAATTTACGATAAGGTGGTTGTATCCATTGATCGAGCCAAATCCGACCTGCACAGCCCAACATTCAGCGATTCAGGCGATTGGGACGTCATTGTCTTCGACGAAGCGCACCACCTGAGCAAAGCAGAAGGCCAGGCAACCACGCAGCGCTATCGCCTCGCCGAAAGGCTGCAATCGCTAACCGACAGCTTTATTTTTCTGACTGGAACGCCGCATCAGGGCAAAACCGAGCAGTTTGTCAACCTGCTGCTTCTGCTACGCCCCGACCTGCGCCGCCGCCTCACCACAATGTTCACCGACCCGTCCGTCGTCGCCGAAATTGTACTGCGCAATCGCAAGAGCCTAGCCACCGATGCCAACGGTAATTTTCTGTTCCGTGGACAGGATACCAATCTCGTAGAGGTACCCTTGTCAGAGTCGGCCAGACTCTTCGACGAACGTCTGCAAAAGTACCTACGGGAGGGCTACGCCGCATCGGAAGCCGGCGGGAATGCAGGACGCGCCATCGGCTTTGTGATGACTACATACCGCAAGCTAGCTTCGTCGAGCATCGTCGCCATTGAGCGTGCATTGCTACGCCGCAATGCCCGATTGCAGGGCATCGCTGAGAACCGTGTGCAGAGGATGACCGCCACCGAGTTTGAAGAGATGCGCGAAGCTTTTTACAGTGGCGAAGACGGAGAGGACAATCTGGCGGAAGTGTCAGATGACATTGCCTCATCCAATCTGGGCGTAAACCCATTCTTCATTGACGAGCAGTCGATGATAGCCGGTTTATGCGCGTCGGCGAAACAAGTCAGGCAGAACGACCTCAAGCTGGAAAAGTTTCTCTCGGAGATAGTTGACCCCCTACACGAAAGGCGGCAGCGGCTGCTCGTCTTCACCGAATACCGCGCCACGCAGGAATATCTCGTGGAGTCGCTAAAAACGCGTTATCCGAACGATGGGGTCGCTCAGATCAACGGCAGTATGTCTCTGGACGAAAAGAGAGCTAACATTGACAACTTTAACGAGGGGGCGAAGTTTATGGTCTCCACAGAGGCGGGCGGTGAGGGAATCAACCTGCACGAGAACTGCCATATCCTCGTCAACTACGACCTGCCGTGGAACCCCAGACGCCTAGTGCAGCGCGCTGGCCGCCTGTATCGCTATGGCCAGCAGGAACGAGTTATTGTTTTCAATCTGATGGCGAACGACGGCTTCGATAATAAGGCACTGGTAATGATGTTAGAACGTGTGTCCAATATCGCCCGTGATATGTCCGACGTGAGTGCCGAATTTCATGAAGGGCTGGAGACAGAAATCGTAGGCGAGTTGCTAGAGCGCGTTGATATCGCCTCTATTCTCGCCGCCAACAGGAATATGGACATAAGTCGCAGCGAGGCGGAGATTGATGAAGCCATAAACCGGGCAAAAGAGTCGCAGTCGCAGCAAGAACGACTCTTCTCCCGTATAGAGGGCTACGACCCACACGCGGCCGCTGCCTTACATACCTTCGGGCCAGAAGATGTGCTTACTTTTCTGGAAGGCATTATTCCGCGTATAGGGATGCGAATCCGACACCGAATGTACGATGGGCGGGTTCTGGAGTTGGATTTGCCGGAAGAGATGCGGGGCAGATTCTCCGAATTCGGCGGACGCGCGGCAGGTGTACGTGTTACCGTTGACCGCCGTCTGGCTATGCGCAATGCGCAGATCGTGCCAATGGACTTCGCAAGCCCCTTCTTTTGTGAACTGATTGAACTCGCCAAATCGCCGGAGTTCGGCGGAGAATATGCTGCCATACCAGGACCAGAATCCGGCGTACTTGGCATTTATAAGATGCGCTGGCAAAACGATCAGGGTATCCCGCGGTGGGAGACGCTACTGCCGGTTTTTCTACCGAATGACGGACATCCGCCAATCCCCAATCCAGACTTCTTTGGAAGCCTTTTACTGGAGGCAACGGAGAGCCACCCGCCCCTGCATTCCAGCATTCCCGTTGAGCGGCGCAACTCGCTAAAATGCTTGGAGGACTGTGCTCATTCCGAACTGGCGGGCTTGTGTACGTCACTGCGTCATCCCAACGACATCGTGCTGCTTGCCACCGCCGATATTGACGGACGAGGATAGCTCTAGCCATTTCCCGGAGTTTGACCGCAGCATGTACACTGGCGAACCGTTTGGCGATGGTGCGCAGGGAGTATCCGCCCAGCAGACGGTATTCCATCAGGAAGACCGGACGTCCTTTGTCCTGCTACCGGTGATTCCCCGATAGGAAACCGGATAGCGCAAAACGAGTGAGTGAGAAGCCTACTGGAGTGTACTAAGCATGCGGGCCCTGGTTATTGGCGGGACTGGACCGACCGGTCACTTTGTTGTCAATGGATTGCTTGAGCGAGGATACGATGTAGCTATTCTTCACACAGGTAACCACGAACTGGATGAGATTCCCGAATCCGTAATCCACATTCATACCAACCCGTTCGATGAGCAGGCGTTGATTGACGCTCTCGATGATTCCCATTTTGATATAACCCTCGCCATGTACGGCCGTTTACGGCGGGTGGCTGAGATTATGGTTGGCCGGACGGAGCGGTTTGTTTCGGTTGGGGGCGGGCCTGCCTACCGGGGCTTTATGAACGCGGATATGGTCCATCCGCCGGGCCTGCCCGTGCCCACCAGGGAGGACGCGGTCAAGACGACGAGCGAAGCGGAAGATGGCAAAGGCTACCGGGTGTATCGCTCGGAAGAAGTGGTTTTCACACACCACCCGAACGCTACGCATTTTCGGTATCCCCAGATCTATGGCGCCTATCAAGTCGTTCCACGCGAATGGTCCATTGTCCGCCGCATCTTGGACAGGCGGCCTTTCATCATCCTCCCGGACGACGGCTTATCGCTCAATCACTCCGGCGCTGCTGCCAACGCCGCGCACGCCCTGCTGTTGGCCGTGGACCACCCCGAGGTTGCCGCCGGGCAGGTGTATAACTGTGGCGACGATCATGTCTTAACCTTAAAGCAGGTCGTACAGCTGTGTGCCGAAGCGCTCGGTCACGAGTGGGAGCTGATTTCGATGCCGTACGATCTGGCCGTCAGTGCCAGACCGTTAATCTCACAACCCTGGACGACCCATCGGATGTTTGATCTCACCAAAATCAAATCAGAACTGGGCTACCGGGATATTGTCTCGCCGGTTGAGGGCATCAAACAGGCGGCGGTCTGGTTACGCGACCATCCATTGGCATATGGGGGGCGGGAGGAAGTGATGCTGCAAGACCCGTTTGACTATACGGCTGAGGATCGCTTAGTCGCCGCCTGGAAGCGGGCCATTCAGTCGATGCCGAAAGATTTGTTTCGGCAAGAGCCCGGCTTTACCGCATCCTATAGCGGACCGGGCGGCTCTCAGCGCAAAGGTAGCTGGTGAGAGCGTGCGGACACGGCTTCACTGCCTATTCCGAATCCGGGAGTGACCAGGGCACGTCTGCCCAGGTAGGATCTGTCCAGCCACCCAGATCATAGTGGCTCATACACTCTCGACCAGGGAAAGCCCGAAATGGCCCACTTTCCCCCGAAGCGTTGCCGCTGCCCTAGAACAGGCTGTACGCCTCCTGCCCAAAGAACGTGGCTCCCCAGTTCTCGGCGGTCCGGTCGCCGTTCATCATGTAGTGGGTTCGAACCATGTTGAGGTCCCGGAAGATCCGTTCCATAGGCTGACCGGTCAGAGCGGCGCTTGTGCCGCTCGCGTCGAAGAGCGGCTCCACGGCCTCGCGGGCGAGGTAGAGCGTCTGGTGGGCGAGCATGAAGGTCCGTCGTGTCTCTTCCTCGGTCACGTCGACGGGACCGCTCTGCGCGATCTGCTCCATGCGACGCTTCTGGTCATCGATGATGCGTTGGAGCACCGCCTGGGCGGCGTCGGTCTTGGCGCGCGCGAGACCGATGAGGCGCTGTACCGATCGCTCGTTCTTGACGGGCGTAAACGGCGGATAGCTATTGACCTTCGTCATCGCCCGCTCGTAAAAGGCGTCGATCGCTGACTCTGCGAGGCCCACGCAGATGCACGCCAGCTCGGCGAGGAAGACGTCGAACGGCGACGTCCGGTAGAAGGGATTCTCGTGGACTCCGTAACCCGGGGCCCGGCCCGCGAACCAGGGAAGCTGGGAGAGCACGCGCCGCTCGGGGACGAAGACGTCCTCGATGATCGCCTGCTTCGAGCCGGTTCCGCGCAGGCCCATGACGAACCAGTCGTCGAAGACCTCACATTCCTCCTGCCGGAGGTACGCGAGGATCGTGTCCCGGGGAGGCCCGCCCGCCGTATCGCCGGGAACGACCGCGGAGACACCGAGCCAGTTCGCGTAGTCGCCGCCGGAGTTGTAGTTCCAGCGGCCATTGATGCGGTATCCCCCGTCGACGGGGGTGGCCGTCCCCTGCGGTGCGAAGGTCATCGGCGAGCGGAAGTCTCCGTCGTCTCCGTACATCTCGATCTGCCCCTCTTCGGGTACCCCGGCCATGTGGAAGACGTGGGCCGCCGTCAGGCAGAGCACCCAGCCCGATGAGCCGCAGCCCCGCGTGATCTCGATCATGACGTCGCAGAAGGTCCGCAGATCGAACTCGTAGCCACCGAAGCGGCGCGGCTGCAGGATCCGGTAGAAGCCCGCATCCAAAAAGTCCTTGTAGGTCTCGGGCGGGAGTGTGCGCAGACGGTCCGCCGCCGCCGCCCGCTCGCGGAGGCGCGGTACGAGCTCGCGAGCTCGAGCCACCATCGCTTCGGGCGTGAGGTTCGGCTCGGGGGGATCGATCGGCCTGCCTCGCTCCGAGCCGTGCATAGGCCTGGCTTCGGCAGCCACTCTGTTCGATTCATTCATTGTTCTCCTCCTTCATTCATCGCGACACCAAGCTTCGTGGCCTATTCTGAATCCGGGAGTGACCAAGGCACGTCTGCCCACGTAGAATCTGTCCAGCCATCCAGATCGTAGTGGCTCATGCACTCGTCGACCATCGCTTTCATCGAGGCGTTTAGCCCTGAATGCTCGGCCGCCTGATAGGTCTCGACCCGATTCGGTTCATAACCACCGGCGAAGTTCCGCTCGTGGGCCTCCGTGCGGCCGGCGAACTCGGTGAGAAACAAGTCCCAGATGATACGTAATAGCTTCACTCGTTCTTCGGCCGGGGCAGTGGCCCCTTTCCAGTAGCGGTCGAGCAGCGGACGGGTGGCCGGGTTCTTAAAATCCTTGGCCGAGGAGGGGATCTGGATCAAGTTGCCGGAGAGGAGATTGTGGAATATCGTCCGAGCCGTACTGAAAATATCGCCGTAGATATTGCGCCACTGAAGAGCGTACTCGGTCTTTGGCAGGAGATAGCCCCCTGGTCCAGGTTCGGCCTCGGCTGCCATTGCCGTGGATAGTGCCCAGAGGTTATGCCGCATGCCGAGTAACTCGCCAATCCTCGCTTGGACCTCGCGGAAGCCAGTCTTCTGCTGCATTTCTGTCGCCCGGAGGAGTAAGCCGCAAATAAAATCAAGCTTGACCGCAGTTCGTGCCGCAGCGTGAAAGGCAAACCGCTGGGCAAAGCCGCGTGGGAAGAGGCCGTTGACAACGGCTGGGTTACGGTAGACCGTCACGTCTTCCCAGGGGATAAACACGTCGTCGAGTACGATACTCAGATCAGACTCGTCAAAACGGCTGGAGAGAGGATAGTCGAAGGGTGAGCCGATTTTTTTAGCCAGGTATTCGTAAGAGTAGCGACCCATAAAGGTGAGGCCTGGGGCATTGAAGGGCACGAAGAAGCCAATGGCGAAGTCCTCTTCTCCCTCAACTAGTCCGGTCGGCTGGATATATTGACTCATATAGGTGACATGACTGAAGGCGGCCCCGGTAGAGACCATGCGCGCCCCACGAACAACAATGCCATCATCACGCTCTTTCACGACGTGCATATAGACATCGCGCTGCTCGGCCGGTGGCTTTGAACGGTCGCCTGCCGGATTGATCAAGCTCAGATTGACGAACATCACCTCGTCGGCGATCTTCTCATACCAACGCTGGACGTTCGGAGCATACTCACCATAAAAGTCGACATCCCCGGCCAGCGTTCCGACCAACGCGGCCTTATAATCGGGGCCGCGCGAGAGTGTACCCCAACTCAAGCGCGCCCACTCGGCGATGGCGTCACGGGCTTCGAGGAGGTCTTGAGGGGTACGGGGAAGTTTGTAGAACTTGTGCGAACGGGCCCCCCGCTCTGTCACGTAGGTTAAGAGGTCATGCTTCTCTGGGTCGTGGAGTGTGTCGTACATGCGGGCATACGAGCGGGCGCTGGTGGCAAAGGCTGGGTGGGTGGTGACATCTTTGACTAACTCACCGTCGAAATAGATGACCCGTCCGTCACGGAGTCCTTCGAGAAATTCCTTACCCGTTGGCGGCTCGCGTACGACTTGTCGTTGTGAGGCGTCGGGCTGGTGGGACGCTGGGCCGTTGCCGGGCATGTGCGTTGCTCTTTGCATCGATTTCTCCTCCTGAATCGATGGGTGGAGAGAATAGTGGTTCAGCAGTCAGCCCGGAGTGTCCGTAGGTCCCCCATAGTCTCCCCATCCCAATTTTTCCGACAGTCGATCAATGGTAATACCCGCTCGCCAAAGGTCCGAATCCCTGCGACCCAGTCTGGCCAGCAGAACAACATGCCTTCGATATTGCGGTCCTCAGCAATGCGGTCGATCTTTCGAGCGACCGTTTCATACGAACCGACCAGGACGGGCACATTCATAAACACCATATTCCCGCTCTCAACGTCCCCGGCCAGTAAATCTGCATCAGCGCCGGCATCTTCATTCCGGAACTGGCCCGATGTTCCGCCCTTGACCGTATCCAGACTCGCCGAGTAGACCAGCGACTTGATGGCCCCTATATCGCCCCCGGCGACAATATCCGAGGCGGTTTGCCAGGCTTGGTCTTCGGTTTCTGCTGCGACAACTTGAAACAAGCCGTAGGTGCCCACCCGCGTCCCGTACCTTGCCCCAGCCTGCTTGAGGCCGGAGGCAATAGGATGCAGCCGTTCGGGGGCGACCATCGCAAAACTGTGTCCACCAATCTGAGAGACAAAATCTTGTCCGGCGCTCGACTGCCCTGCGGAGACCAGGGGAATCTCGTGAGTGGGAGTGGGAAAACACTGACAGTCGTCCAGATCAAAGTAGGCGCTGTGGTGGGTGATGGTCCCGTCTCTCCACAAGGTTCGCAGCACGTGGACGTAGTCGAGCGCATACGCATAGCGTTGCTCATAATACGCATCCCCGCGCCAGAGACCCATCTGGGCATACTCCGGCTTATTCCAGCCGGTAACAATATTGAGCCCGACCCGACCACCGCTAATATCGTCCAGGGTTGCCATGGTGCGGGCGACATAAGCCGGGTGGAGCACCAGGAGAGAGGCGGTCGGAATCAAGCCGATCCGTTGCGTTACCGTGGCTAAGGCTGAGGTCAGTGAAAACGACTCCAGGCACCCGTCCCAATATCCGGTCTCGCCCCCAAACCCACGAAATTTCATCATGGATAGGACGAAATCGAATCCGAAACGCTCCGCTTCAAGGGTAATATCTCTGTTCAGCTCCCAGGTTGGCATATACGGCGGAATCGCTTTGCTCATGATATAGCCATTGCTGCCGTTCGGCAGAAAGACCCCAAACTTCATCGGATTCCTCCGTCAGGAGAACCTTGGCCCAATATGAATCGGCCTGAGCAATACCTTTGCCAAAGCGTAACTCTACATCAGCCCATGCACACTTATCCCTGACCCCATAGCATCCGGCTTGGCCCTGTCAACATTGCGTGTCATCACCAACGCCCTACATATAATGCGGCAGGACTTCCTCGCCGACTTTCCTGATGGCGCGTTTGACTTCTTCGAGCGGCAGCAGTCCCTGGTCGCCCTGCCAGATAAACCACTCCGGGTTTCCCGCTTCGATGAGCTGATCCATGGCTCGGCGGATATCGCTCGTTGTGCCGGCCAGGGCAAAGTTCGAGCCGATCATTCGTTCGGGGGTGGCTTCGGAGGCGGGCATCGGACCCTCGCCGTATTTTTTGTTGTCGGCCTCGGTGCGGAAGGCTTCAAGAAAACCGAAGTGATAAAAGAAATTCTGAAAGCCATAACCGCAAAAACCTGCCGCGAGCATCTTCTTGGCGGCCTCTTGGGTGTCTCCGGGATAGATGGCGCGCAGCACGCCGAGCGACTCACCGAATTTGAGTGTACGGCCGGCGGCCTTGGCTTCTTCGACGTGGGTCTCGGCGAAAAAGCGCACCTGGTCGTGGTCGGAAATGAACAGGGTCGGCACGATGTTCTCCCTGGCACACCAGCGGACGGTGGCCTCGCTCATGGAAAAGGCCTGGAAGAGGGTGGGGTGGGGCTTCTGATACGGCTTGGGCACGATGTCGATCATCTGGACCCGGCCGTTGTCATCGACCTCGCCCGGAGAGCCGTGTTCGCGCGTCCATTCGTGGGCTTGCCAGGGCGTCCCCTCCTCATAGGGATACGGATACTCATAGTGTTTGCCCTTGAATCGAAAGGGTTCATCCTTCCAGGCCAGTTTCAGAATCTGAAACACCTCCTCAAACGCCTCGCGATTACGCACATCGACATCGCTCTGATCGCTGGTCGTCGCACCGATGTGAATCTTCTGCGCCATGGGACTGAGCCAGCGGGATTGATAGCCACGGGCGAATCCGACGTGCGTGCGTCCCTTGGTGAGTTGGTCGAGCCAGGCAATCTCCAGGGCGAGCCGCAGGGGGTTCCAGCCCGGCAGGACGTAGCCGATGGGGCCGACCTTGAGCGTTGAGGTCTGGTGAATGACGTATTGGGTCAGCAAGGGCAGGCTGCCGACCTCCATGCCTTCGGTATGCAGATGGTGCTCGGGGAAGCCGACGCCGGTGAAGCCCAGGTCTTCCACCATACGCGCAATCTCGGCGACTTCGTCGAACATTTTTTGCCAGCGCTCGGTGTGGTGGGCAATGGGTCGGAGGTCTTTCCGCTCTTGGGGAGTGGCGGGAATGGACGGCAGACAAAAATACATGAACTTCATACGAAATCTCCTTCCTGACGGGTGTCTTCTTGCTTACAGGATTACTTTGACACTCGGAATACGCTTGAGGTTTCTGAAGATGGTATTCCGCTCTTCTTCGCTCTTGACGTGAACGGAGAGATTAAACGACGTGTATTTCCCCGTCCGACTGTGGCGCGATTCACTGAACTGATACTCGAACGCTTCGAGCATCACGCCTACGGTATCCGTGATCTGGGCGGGATCAGAACCGATGATCTTGAATGACCAGGTGCATGGATACTCAATTTTTGGCGAGTCCAAGGAAGCCTCCTCTTAACGTGTACACCCGCTCCAGGCAGGTCAGCCGGGCTCTTCGCCCGCCTGACCCCACGGATGGGCCCTCATCCTTGTCGATCACTCCGATGTAAGCTAAGACGCTAACAGTCCGGCTGGCTTAACCGCCTGATCCTGACCGTGATCGAATATTTACACAAGGGGGGACGCAGATGACACAACCGCTGTATACCGTTCGTCAGTTGGCCTATGTGGTCAAAGACATGGACGCCGCGCTCAAATACTGGGTGGATGTGCTGAAGGTCGGACCGTTCTATTTGTTTGAACACTGTCCGCTCAGAAATCAGCGCTACCGGGGCAATCCCTCGAACGTGGATGTGACCCTAGCCCTGGGCAATAGCGGTGCTCTCCAGATCGAGTTGATCGTGCAACATAACGACGAGCCATCCGTCTACAAGGAGTTTCTGGATGCCGGTCGGGTCGGTGTCCATCATTTCGGTCTGATGCCCGAGGATTACAAGGCCGCCTATGCCCAGTACAAAGAGCTGGGTCATGAGGCTGCGTTTGAGTGTACGGTCGGCAACGCCGAATTGGTGTATTTTGACACGGTCAGCACCATCGGTCATTATACCGAGCTGTGGGACAATAATGCTGTCTTCAAGGATTTGTTTATGCTAGTTGAGAACGCAGCAAAAAACTGGGACGGCAAGGACCCCGTCCGACCCGGACCGTTATAGACCAGTTGTAAAGCAAGCCCGCTCCCCCGGTGGGAGCGGGAAAAGGCCCAACACCAGGCGAGAGAAACGCCAGAACAATGCAGAACAGGAGGATATTATGCATTGGCAGATAGGTGATACCAAAATCACCAAGGTTGAGGAGATCGTGTATCCGGAATTTTCTGATGTGCTGCCGACCGCAACACCCGAGGTCGTGAAACAGGTCGAGTGGCTCTTTCCTCACTTTGTTACGCCCGAAGGCATGCTCTCCCTGAGCATTCATGCGCTAATCGTGGACACGCCCGGTGCGACCGTGGTGGTGGACACCTGCATCGGCAACAGTCGCGACCGCGCTCCCCTGGACATCATGAGCAATCTTTCGACCTCCTTCTTGGACGACATGAAGGCGGCCGGTTACGACCCGGACGGCATCGACTATGTCATGTGCACCCACCTGCATCTCGACCATGTGGGCTGGAACACGAAGTTGGTTGACGGTAAATGGATCCCGACCTTTCCGAACGCGTCCTATCTGATGGATCAGAAAGAGCTGGAGCTGTTTGGCAATATTGACGACGACATGATCGCCAGCCTGCCAGCCGATGCGGTGGACTTCTTCAATATCCAACGCCGCGTGTTTGAGGACTCCATGCAGCCGGTTTTTGATGCCGGTCTGGCCAAGTCGATCGACGCACCGACGACGATTTGTGAAGGGGTCCGGCTGATTCCGACGCCGGGTCATACTCCCGGCCACTGCTCGGTCGTGGTTGAGTCCAATGGTGAGGCGGCCATGATTACCGGGGACTTCATTCACCACCCGATTCAGTTCCACGACCCGAATATCTGTACCCCCTTCGACGTGGATAACAATATGGCGTTGGCCACCCGCTGGCGGACCTTTGAGCAGTTCGCGGATACGCCGACGCTGATCATCGGCACCCATTTTGCCGGACCAACCGCCGGCAAGCTGGTCCGAGACGGTGCCGGCTATCGTCTCGACGTCTAAAGACACCGCAGGGTGGGTCCGGGAGGACCCACCTTACTCTCGGGCCGTGACACGGCCCGGTTCCCCTTGCACTTGCCGCGTTGCGCTTATTCCAGGAATTCGGGAGCCTCACGCTTCAGCATTCGTTTGATCGCTTCCAGATGGAGGGTGGCTTGTTGGCGTGCCGTTTCATACTGCTCACTCGTGTAACGGCACACCTGGTCAGGGATACGTTTGAGCGGCAAACCGGTCGAGTGGGCCAGCACCTGAAGCATGCACGCCCGCTCCAGGTAGTATAAATCGTCGAACGCGGTTGCCACGTCCGGCCCGGTTACGATCACGCCGTGGTTAGCGAGAAAGGCAACCTTCCCCTCGGTCAGCTTCTCCCTGAGCCGCTGCCCTTCCGCCTCGTCCAGGGCCAAGCCGTTATATGCCTCTTCGTACGCAACCCGCTGATAGAAGCGTAGCGCATTCTGACTGATCCATTCGAGACGACCGCCGTCGATGGCGCACAGGGCGGTCGCATACGGCATATGGGTGTGGAGCACGCACCGGGCAGACGGGTTCCCGCGGTGAATCTGGGAGTGGATAAAGAAGGCCGTGGGCTCAACCTGCCACTTGCCTTCAATCACGTTCCCATCCGGGTCGACGACGAGTAAATCGCTTGTCTGCATCTCAGACCAATGCAGGCCCTGAGGGTTGATCAGAAAGCGATCCGTCGTGCCGGGAACAACCAGGCTGAAGTGATTACAGATGCCCTCACTCAGGCCGAGCCGGTCTGCCCAGCGCAGTATGGCGGTGAGATCAATGCGTGCTTGGCGAATGGCTTCGGTATCCATAGTGCTCCTCGCAACGTTCGTATGACAAGATATTGTCACCATACGACGACCAGCCCATAAGGACTAGAGTTTGTTGACATTGACAAGCTGTCGCCTTTAAGAGACACTTCCATAATGGAATCCAAAGAACGGACGATTAAGTCGTATGTTTCACAACAAGGTGAAGCACCGTTCGAAGCGTGGGTTCATGGTCTGCAAGAGAAACGAACCAGAGCACGCATCCTACAACGGATCGACCGTCTCCGGCTTGGCAACTTTGGTGATTGCCGGAGTGTCGGCGGTGGAGTGTATGAATTGCGGATTCACTTCGGGCCGGGCTTCCGTGTCTATTTCGGGATTGTTGGATCAGACGTAGTTTTATTGCTCTGCGGTGGAGACAAAAGCTCTCAGAAGAAAGATATTGCTCGGGCGCATAACTATTGGAAGGAGTTTCAGCACAATGCCAACTAAAGACTACGATACATTCCTGCTTGAAGAACTCCGAGACCCAGAGACCGCAGCGGCATATCTCTCCGCTGCAATAGAAGATGGCGCGGTGGACGAGTTTCTCATTGCTCTCCGAAATGTTGCCGAAGCCCACGGTGGGCTTGGGGTCTTATCCACAATAACAAAGCTCAATCGGCAAAGTATGTACAAGATGCTCTCTGAGGATGGAAACCCAAGACTGGCGAGCCTTCTTTCCATCCTCAGGGCCATTGGGATCAGTATGACTTTTACGACTTCAGAAAAGGATGCAGCCTAAGCAGAGCTGGGCGTACCAGATGGCGGGCGGCATCCTTATATAAAGTAGAATAACAATCCAGCGCCCTCTCCCGACAGGCTCATCGGGAGAGGGCAGGATGGAAGGTCTTGTTGAAGAAACCTACGGATCGACCCGCGCCGAGGCGTAGCCGCTGACGACCTCGACCCCGTCTTGATTAACGGTCGAGACGTCCAGGTCGACGATGTGACCGCCTTCTTCTTGGCGGATGGCTTTCACCGTGGCTTTGGCGGTCAAGGAGTCGCCGGGCCAGACTTGGCGGGTAAAACGCACGCCGTATTGGGTGAGGCGGCCGTCGCCGACGTAATTGGTCAACATCTTGCCGGTCATGCCCATCGACAGCATGCCGTGGGCAAAGACGGTCGGATAGCCGGCCACTTTGGTGACAAAAACTTCATCCGTATGAACCGGATTATAGTCGCCCGATGCTCCGGCGTATTGGACGAGTTGGGTGCGTTTGAGGTCTTCGACCACCTGTTCTTCGTAGATATCCCCGACTTTGAGTGTGCTCGCTGATAGTGCCATGTTTTCCCTCCTACTGATCGACGGGCCGCTCGGTTTGGACACCAACGCTCCGGGCGGTGACAACGAGTTCACCGGTCTGGTCGCGATACTCGGTCACGGTCTCGGAAAAGAGCAGCTTGCCCGAACGCTTGCCCTGCTTCTCCCATTTCTTGCCCGGTTTTACCGTGGCGGTCAGGACATCGCCCGGTTTGGGGTGACGGTGGTAGACATAGTGCTGTTCGGCGTGCAGGCCGCCGCCGCCGCCCCCGCCGCTACCTTCTTTTTTGATGCTTGTGGGCTCTTTGCCCGAGCCGAACCACGGCGTGCCCGGTTTGGGCCGCAGAAAATAGTCGGGATCGAACTGGGCACTCGCCTGAACAAAGGTCGGCGGAGCAATAATGGAGCCGGGCTCGGTAGTCTGGGCGTACTCTTCGTCAGCATAAATCTCGTTATAGTCGCCCACGGAACGAGCAAACATGAGGATATGGCTCGCTTCGACAGGGAATTTCTCTACTGCCATGGGTGCGTCTCCTTGTGTACGTATTGATGGGTGAGGCCGGCCCACACAGGCCTCCTCACCCCGGTCCTCTCCCAGAGAGATGAGGCTAGTTGCTGAGATGTTCGCCGTAGAACAGCAGCACGCGATGCCACATATCCTGGGCCGCCACCGGGCGGTAACTATCCCGATAGTCGGCAAAAAAGGCATGACCGGCGTTGGGATACATGCGCATCTCATACGTCTTGCCGTGCTTGTCGAGTTCCTCTTTGAGGCGGTCGGCGTGTTCGGGCGAGGGGTTGGGGTCCTCTTCACCGAATAAGCCGAGCAGGGGGCAGGACAGGTCCTTGACCAGATCAATAGGCGAGGTCGGGCGGGTCGGCGGGAAATCGTCCTGAATGATAAAACCGCCGGCCGAATCTACCGCGGCATCCAGGTTTTGACTCGTGCAGCCAAACATCAGGGTGTACCGCCCACCGGAACAAAAGCCGATGGCGCCCACTTTCCCGTTGGAGTCATTCCGACCCTTGATATACCGGGCCGCGGCGTCCAGATCGGTCATGGCCTGAGAGTCCGGGACGGAGAACATCACTTTGATCACATCGTTGATATCGGTGGGGTCGGGATTGCCCTCGCGCGTATACATATCCGGCGCCAGCGCAATATAGCCTTCGCGGGCAAACCGGTCGGCTACGTCTTTGATATGGTCGTTTAAGCCAAAGGCTTCCATGATGACGATCACGCCGGGATGCGGGCCGTCGGTGGTGGGCTGGCTCAAGTAGGCGTTGACCGGCGTATCTCCCTGGCCGGGATACTGCATCATGCTGGATTGAACTTCTGGTGGTCTCATGCGTCGATCCTCCTTTAGAGATAGGATGTGTTACCGGGAGCATATGTCTTGCCCCGCTAGGTTTCAAGTCATACGGGCATATCGGCACAGGCGGGCAAAGCTTGTACCCCTCTGGAGAAGGTGGTAGGAGGCAAGGCAACGCGTTGTGAAAAGAGTAAACGTGTCCTTCAATAGATATGTCGATGTTGACACGTTTACTCTTTATTGAGCAGGGAGGGAACGCCAATGAGTCGCGCTTATAATGTTATTGATGCGGACGGCCACGTCTTGGAACCACCCGATTTTTGGGCCGACTATATTGACCCGGCCTACCGGGACCGTGTGCCCGAACTGATTGTCGATACGGATGGCAAAGAGCGCCTGCGGATTGAAGGCCGTGTCCTGGGCGGCCAAAAAGGGCTGGGCTTTGCCGGTGCCATCGGCGCGCGGGACGGCCGGGCTTCGACCGATATTAAATACACCGAAGGCCGGAAGGGCGGTTTTGATCCGCACGCGCGGATGCCGGACATGGAGCTGGACGGTATCGACGCCGTTTTTCTGTATCCCACCCTGGGCCTTTTTTCCGGGGCGATAGCAGACCCCCAACTCGCCGCGGCCACCTGCCGGGCGTATAACCGCTGGCTGGCCGACTACTGTCAGCCCTATCCCGACCGGTTGTTCGGGGTGGCCATGCTGCCCATGCAGTCCATCGAGCTGGCTATCGAAGAAATGCGCTACGCCCGGCATGAACTGGGGATGCGGAGCGGCTTTCTGCGTCCCAA
The DNA here is from genome assembly GCA_965203745.1 of uncultured Binatia bacterium (SeqCode). GTDB lineage: Bacteria > Desulfobacterota > Binatia > Bin18 > Bin18 > Bin18. The sequence goes on along the minus strand of CBDBDK010000004.1, from coordinate 598,673 downwards.
CCCGTATAATGATCGTATGCTGGGGCATCGGGATTACCATGTCTTCTGGGCCGAAGCCCAAGAACTCGACTTTGCCATCGGCATTCACGAGGGGACGGGCGGGATGCCGGCGGCGGGGGCCGACCGCTTTAAGGAACTGGCCCCGCGCCATATTGTTTCGCACACCGTGGAAATGATGCTGGCGAGTTTGAGCATTATCTGGGACGGCGTGTGCGAGCGTTTCCCGAAGTTGCGTATTGCGTTTTTGGAGTCGGGCGGCGGCTGGATTGCGCCCTGGCTGGACCGCATGGACCGCCACTGCGACGATCACGGAGTATTCACGGACTCACCCCTCACCCTGCTCCCGAGCGAGTATTTCAAGCGCCAGTGCTGGATCTCGTACGAACCGGTTGAGGGCAGTCTAGCCCACCTGGTGGATTATGTTGGCGCGGAAAAGATTCTGTGGGCGACCGATTATCCGCACCCGGACGGCTTCTTTCCTGGGGCGCCGCAAATGATCGCCGAGAAGCTCTCGAACGAGAACAAGCACAAGGTCTTAGCGGAGAGCGCGAAGCAGTTTTATGGGCTGAGTTAGTTGCTGCCGGGTGCCTCTGTTGTACCCGATACGGTTCCCCTAACCGTAGGGCAGCGAGGCGAGGATTATTCGGCATCCGCCTGCGGCGCAAAAAAGACAGGTTCGGGCCGCTGTCAAGCTGCGAGTTTATTGCGGTAAGGGCGCAAAGTGCATGCTCATCACCAGCCAGGCGCCATCGATCTGCACATAGGTCAGCATATACTGGCCGGGCATGATATCGACCGGCTCGCCCTTGAGTTTTCGGGTGAGCTGGTAGTGGCCCCACGCCACCCCGGTTGCCCCGGTCAGGCGATATTGCGGATGGACGATTTCGAGCGTGGCGTGCTCCTGTTCATCAAAGTAGTCCTGAACCGCCTGTCGAAACGCCTCCTTGCCCTCGATAGGAAACGGCGAGTACAGCCCATACAGGACGATCTTGTCGTGGACGGCGGCAACCGCCGCGTTCAGGTCTCCGGTATTGAGGGCTTCAATCTCGGTGCTGAAAGCGGTGACGAGGGCCTCGCGTTCCGATTGCCCGAGGGCCGGAGACAGTCCACCCAGCACAAGGCTCCAGGCACAGACCAGGTAGAGGCGTAGCAGCGTCATTCTCAGTTTCCCTTAGCGTACTCTCATCACGTTCGCGTTTCTTTGTCGGCTCCGGTCTGTCCTCATTACAGCGGTGAGAAGTCCAAGGCAACGACCAGCCATTTGTTCTCCTCCTTGGCATAGGTGAAGGTGTAGCGTCCGTGCAGTATTCGTCGTGGCCCAACCCGCGGTTGCTCTCGCACGGTATAATGCCCCCAGGCCAGCCCGCTCGTTTCAATCACCAGGAATTTCGCGTTGACCGAACGCCATTTGACGTAATCGTGGTTCGTAAAATAGTCCTGCACGAGTTGCTGAATGGCCGCTTTGCCTTCGACCGCAAAGGGAGACAAAGGGCCGAACAAGACGACATGCTCGTGGGCTGTGGCCGTAAACGCCGTGGGGTCCTGTCCGTTGAACAATCGGATATCCGCCTCAAATGCCTGCTGGATGTCGGCCAGATCATCTGCCCGCACAGACTCCCCCCCAATGCCGGACAGCAGGCTGATGCCCAACAGACTGATGCCTATGACCAGACGACGACGTATCCCACGCATATAACCTCTCCAGCTCTCTGCTTCGGTGCGCTCCTTCTGGATTGACCTCAAACAGTAAACGTGTACAACAGCTTGGAATCGGTGCAGAACATGTTTACTCTTTCAATCCGTGGACAGGAATACTATCCCAGGTCCCGGCAAGAGATCAAATCGTGAGTCAGGCAAGAAGCGAGAATGAAGATTAGAAAATTCGCCCGATCAATGTTAGAAACGTGTGCTCTGATCGATAATGAGACAGATGTCGGAGCCGTCTGATCCGCTCCGGCGAAGGAGAGAGGATATGCAGGGTCTCGAAAATGTCAAAGTGCTGGAACTCGGCCATCTTGCTCCGGCAGCCTACGCCACAAAACTCATGGCCGACCTTGGCGCGAATGTCGTCAAAGCCGAAGAACCGGGCGGCGACCAGTCCCGTTGGCGCGGTCCTTTTCCTGGTGGCAAAGCAGACCCCGAGCAGAGCGGTCTCTTCTTATCCCTCAATACCAATAAGCGCAGCGTCACGCTTGATGTGGCGCAGGAGCAAGACCGCCTGTCTCAACTTGTGCAGTGGGCCGACATCCTGGTCCACGATTATGCGCCGCCACGTATGGCAGAGCTGGGTATCGATTATCCGGCCTTTCGGGCACTCAACCCACGCCTGGTGATGTGTTCGATTACGCCGTTTGGTCTGACTGGGCCGTATAAAGACTACAAGGCCTACGACATCACCGTCGCCAATGCCGGTGGCTGGGCTTGGTTGAGCCCTGGGGCGTCGGACTATCCGGACCTGCCGCCCCTCAAGGCGTATGGCCAGCAGACGGGATTTCAGGGCGGGCTGGCCGCCACGGTCGCAACGCTTGGCGCCTATTACCGGGCGCTGGAAACCGGGTGTGGAGAACATATTGATCTCAGCACTCAAGCCTATGTGTCCTCTTTTATGGAACAGAGCTTCGTCCATTATACGTATAGCGAGCGGGTCGCCTCGCGCCTGGGCAAGCGGCTGCTGTACCCCTGGGGTATTTATGAGTGTCAGGACGGCCTGATCTTTCTGGTGGTTGCGGAAGAAGACCAGTGGGAACGCCTGGTTGACCTCATGGGGAATCCCGAGTGGGGGAGCTGGGAGATCTTTCAGAGCGGGATAGATCGGGCCAAGAACCAGGACGTGCTCAAAATGTATCTGGATGAGTGGTTCCAGCAGCAGAAGGTGCACGAACTGTTTCGGATGGGCCAGGAGCGGAGGATCTGTTTTGCTCCGGTGCAGACCATGGCCCAGATCGCCGAAGACGAGCATCTCCGCGCGCGCGGGTTTTTCGTGGATGTGGAGCATCCCAGGGCGGGTAAGCTGACCCATCTCGGCGCGCCCTACCGGCTGCGCGAGCCGTGGTGGCAGATTCGCCGTCCCGCCCCACAATTAGGGGAGCACACTGCCGAGGTCTTCGCCGAACTGCCAAGCCCGTCCCGTCCCTCCAACCCTCAACCCTCAACCCCCAACTCCCGTCTACCCCTGGCGGGTGTGCGGGTGACGGATTTTACCTGGGTCTGGGCCGGGCCGTTTGGCAGCATGCATCTGGCCCATCTGGGGGCTGAGGTGATCAAGGTCGAATCCAACGCGCGGGTGGATATTACCCGCCGGTTGCCGATCTACCCGAAGGATATGAAAGGTGGGGTGAATCGCTCCGGTATTTTCAACGAGTGGAGTATGGGCAAGAAGAGTCTGCTCCTCAACGTCGCCAAACCCAAGGGGATGGAGATTGTCAAAGAGCTTATCAAGCAGAGTGATGTGGTGGTGGATAATTTCGCGACCGGCGTGATGGACAACCTGGGGCTCAGTTATGACGATCTCAAGCAGATCAAGCCGGATATCATTGTGGCTTCGATCTCGGGCTTCGGCCATTCCGGCCCGCGGAAAAAATACATGGGCTATGGCCCGGCCATGGCTCCGGTCAGCGGGTTGTCTTCCCTGACCGGCTATCAGGGCGGCTCGCCGCAAGAGGTCGGGATTTCGTACGGCGATCCGAACAGCGGCATTCACGCCGCCGCGGCAGTCTGCGCCGCGCTGGTCGCCCGGAAACGCACCGGCCAGGGCCAGTATATTGACGTGTCGCTGTTTGACGCGGTGGCGGCCCTGGTGTCCGAGGGCTGGATGGACTACGTCATGAACGGCACCCAGCCCGAGCGCGACGGCAACCACGATCCCGTCATGGCCCCGCATAACTGTTTTCGTTGCGCGGGAGAAGACGCCTGGGTCTCGATCGCGTGTGGCTCGGACGAAGAATGGCAGGCCCTGTGCCGGGCTATGGGCGAGCCCCAACTGGCGGGTGACTCGCGCTTTCAGACCGCTTCCGACCGGAAAGCGCATGAAGACGAGCTGGAAAAACTGCTGACCGAGTGGACCGGCCAGCGCGACCGCTGGGCAGTCACGCAGATGCTCCAGGAGGCCGGTGTGGCCGCCTTTCCGGCGCTGAGTGCGTCCGACCTGGCGGAGGACAAGCAGTTGGAGACGCGCGGGGCGTTTGCGCGCCTGCCGCATCCGGAAGTCGGCTCCCGGCTGCATATGGGCATCCCCTGGTTACTGGCCGAATCGCCCAACGGCGTTCGCGCGCCCGCGCCGCTGCTCGGCCAGCATACGGACGAGGTCATGCGGGACGTGCTGGGCTATGCGCCGGAAGAGATTGCGCGGCTCAAAGAAGAAAAGGTACTGGATTAGGAGCCATCTCAGGGCTACGAGAACGCTCACCCAGGGTGCCGCTCCCATATACGGGACGACACCGGGTGAACGCTCCCGGGCCTGGGGGCACCTGCACGCGATCTGCTCAAGCAAAGGAGGATTGCGATGTCTCCATCCGAACTCTTTCACGCCGACCACCTGAAAAGCGCGGTCATTCCGGGCTCGGTCCCGCTGGAAACGATCGATCCTGACTTCGAGACCTTTGAGGTTCTGGGCGTCGATCATCTTGACCTGACGGTCACGGATTTGAGCCGCTCGCTGCCCTTTTATGAAAAAATTCTGGGCGCGCTCGGATTTCGCAAGCTCGTCCACCCGCATTACAACGGCTTCCATAACGCCCACCTGATTATCGGCATCAAGGAAGCCGCGGACGAAGAAAAGGCTCTCGGCCATAACCGCTTTCGCGCCGGCCTGCACCATCTGGCCCTCAAGGTCAGGAATAAGGCCGATGTGGACCGCTTTCACGATTTTCTGTTGGCCGAGGGTATTACCGTCCTCGATCCGCCGGCGGACTATCCCGAGTACGGCCCGCATTATTACGCCGTGTTCTTTGCCGACCCAGACGGTATCAAGCTAGAACTGGTGCACTATCCCGTGCCGTGGAGCTATTGGCGAGACGCGCAAATGGCAGGCAACGAATAGGCCCGTCAAGAGGATAGCCATGACCAAGGTGAGTATTTCGTTTGCCGGCGCGGCCGGGCTGGCCGGCTGGCCGGATTTTCCCCTGGCGCTCGTCCGGCAACTGCAAGACGAATTTCCGCAGGCCCACATCAATCTGATCCAGGACCCGGACCGGCGGCTGGCCGAACTGGCCGACACCGAGGTGCTGTGCGCCGTCCGCTTCAACAAAAAGGACCTGGCGACCGCCACCCAGCTCAAATGGCTCCACCTCACTTCGGCCGGGGCCACGCACGTCTTGTTTCCGGAGCTGGTCGAGAGCGATGTCATTGTCACCAACTCGCGCGGTCTCTATGGCGTTCCGATTGCCGAGCACGTACTGGGCATGATGCTCATGTTTGCGCGCCGCCTGCACGAGGCGTACCGCCTCCAGGGGGAGGGCAAATGGGCGCGCCAGGAAATGCTCAGCCGATTTTCGCTGATCGCCGAGCTGCACGGCCGGACCGTTGGCATTATCGGGCTGGGCAGTATCGGCCTGGCCGTGGCCGAACGCTGTCGGGCGTTCGGCATGCGGGTGGTCGCCAACAAGCGCCGGGGGGGCGACAAGCCGGCCTGCGTGGATGAGTTGCTCGGGCCAAACGACCTGCCCCAGCTCTTGGCCCAGTCGGACTATGTGGTGGTGGCCGCCCCGCTGACGCCGGAAACCAGGGGCCTGGTCGGAGAGCCCGAACTGCGGTTGATGAAGCCGGGGGCTTTTATCCTGAACGTCGGACGCGGAGCGATCATTCAGCAAGCGGCCCTCATTCAAGCCCTCAAAGAAGACCGTCTCGGCGGGGCCGGCTTGGACGTCACCGACCCCGAACCACCGGAGGCGGACAGCGAGTTATTCCACCTGCCGAATGTTATTTTGACACCGCATTATTCCGGCATCCGCTCTCACTACTGGGAGCACGCGGTAGCCTTGTTCCGGCCGATTCTGGGCCAGTATCTGCGCGGCGAGCCCATGGATAATGTCGTGGACAAGCGCGGCGGGTATTAGGAGGTGGGGGTTCGGGATTGGGGGGTAGGGGCTGGGAAACCCACTCCGCCGCTACGCGGCACCCCTCCCAAGAGGAGAGCTTTTCTATCCCCTCCTCGGAGGGGTGGCCGGAGGCCGGGGTGGGTTTCGCTTGTAGGCCGTTCAGGCGGCAAACGCGTCTTGGCCCTTCTGATAGGCGAAAATGCTCTGGCTGGCGTTACGGTTGACCAATTCCCGTTCGTACATGGGGTGAAACAGACTGCGGACCTCGTGCTCAAGCTCGCATAACAGCTTGCCGGTTTTGGGATTGACGATGGCCTGAAAGCGATACTGATGGTCGTCGCTCTCCTGAGTGATCAGTTTGTGACGTTTCAGGAAGGTATGTGGAGCGGAGAAGTTGGCAACGTAGACGGCGATATGATGGCCGTCATAGGCGGGGATGGCCTTCGAGGTTTCCCGAAAACGGAGAACCTGGGCACGTCCGACCTGGACCTGAGCGACCGCGCTGCCGCGCTCCTGGAGGACTCTGGCCGGGGTGTTCATCACATCCTGATAGAATTGACAAATCCCGCGGGCCGTGCGGGGTGCGACCGGCATCTCAACATAGGGCAGGCCCAGCGTCATATTCCCGAACTGCGGACCCGGCGCGTGACAGCGCAACTGATTGCCCCACGGACAGGTGACCGCGACATAGCTTTTTTTGGCCGACCAGCGAAAGGCAGTATCGGCGAGGCGTTTTTGGACCCGCTCAAGCCGCGTCTGCAAGGCGTCCAAGTTTGGAACCACCACCCCGATGTGGCCCCGGAACACCTGCGGGTCGCTCGCCGGGAGGTGAAACTGCTGCTGGCCAACGTTCACCCACATATTGCCCGGCCCGACCATCATATACGGGTCGCGGGTGAACCCGAGGCCGGAGATATAGAAGGTCGAAGCAATCGCCTGGTCCGGCACGGTGACATTCACATGCTCCATGCCAATGATATTGCCGACATCCTGCGTGGCGCGATCGTACGTTTTCTTGTTTTGCATAGCCTGCTGTCCCTCCCTGATTGAAAGTCTGGGTTCTGATTATCTCCTGCCGCTTTCCATTTGACAAGCTTGGCAGAGACGCGACCCAGGTGGTAGGGTATCAGGCTCTGAGAAAAAAGGAGATAGCTGATGCTCGCTCTCGACCATGTGCGTATTCTCGATTTGTCGCATTTTGAGGCCGGTCCGTCGTGTACGGAGCTGTTGGCCTTCCTGGGCGCGGATGTGATTAAGGTCGAACCACCCCGCACCGGCGAGTCGGGACGAAACTTTCTGACCAACGAGCCGGGGCTCGATTCACATTTTTTTATTCTGCTGAACGCCAATAAACGCAGCATCACCCTCAATCTCAAGACCGAGCCGGGCCGTGACCTCTTCCGTTCCCTGATCCCGCAGGTTGATGTGGTTTTGGAGAATTTCTCTCCGGGCACCATGGAACGGCTGGGCCTCGGCTATGCGGACTTGCAGCAGCTCGACCCCCGGCTGATCTATGCCACCATCAAGGGCTTTGGCACGTCCGGCCCATGGAGCGAGTATAAGAGTTTCAACTCGATTGCCCTGTCAACCGGCGGCGCCCTGAGCATTACCGGCCTGCCCGACTCGCCGCCGCTCAAACCCGGCCCGACTATCGGCGATACCGGTACGGGCATCCACTGTGCTGTCGGCATTTTGGCCGCCCTGTTGCAACGGGGCAAGACGGGCACGGGGCAGCACGTGGAAGTGTCCATGCAGGATGCGGTGGTCAATTATGTACGGGTGCCCCTGCGCCACCATCTTCAGGCCGATGCCGTGGTGCAGCGCACCGGCAACCGTCTCAGCCATGCCGCTCCCACAGACACCTATCCTTGCGCACCGGGCGGACCCAATGACTACGTCTATCTCATGTCCACGACGCCACGGATGTGGGAGAGTTTGCTGCGTACGATTGAGCGCGAGGATTTGATCGGCGACTCGCGCTATACCGCCACGTCCGAGCGCAACACCCGTTTTGACGAGGTGTATGACATCATTCGGGCCTGGACCACACGGTACACCAAGTTCGAGGTCATGGAGCGGTTCGGAGAGGCAGGCGTGCCGTGTGGGGCGGTTTTTGACTCACACGATATTTTCACCCACCCGCAGCTGCGCGAACGCGGCATGGTCGCCACCGTTGAACACCCGACCCGCGGCACCATCACCATGCCCGGCTGCGCGGTCCAACTCGACGACTCCCCGGTTGAAGTCACTCCCGCCCCGCTGCTCGGTCAGCACAACGGCGACGTTTATCAGGGCCTGCTGGGCCTCTCCGCAGAAAAGCTGCAAAAGCTCGAACAATCGGGCGTTATCTGACGCAAGAGCTGTCCGGCCGAGGGCTGTCCACGGTCGGAGATCCCCTCACCCTAGCCCTCTCCCTCCAGGGGAGAGGGAATGCACGGCGTAGGGGCAACCCCCTGTGGTTGCCCGCCCTGATTCTTCAATCTGTACCAGCGATGTCTTCCATCTTCCCGGCCAGGGTAAAGTCCAGCTCGGTGATGCCTCCGGCGTCATGGGTGGCCAGGTCAACGTTCACCGTGCTGTAGACGTTGAACCACTCGGGATGGTGATTCATGGATTCCGCCACCAGGGCCACACTGGCCATAAAACCAAAGGCGTGGACAAAGTCCTGAAACTTATACTCCCGGTGCAACTTCCCGTCGACCACGCTCCAGCCCGGCATATTGCCCAGCTTGGCCTGAATGTCCGTATCCGAGAGTTTCTGTCGGTCTGCCATAGGGTCCTCCTCTCTGTCACTGTTCTCTTTCCGTATATACTCACGAACCGCTTTGCGCTGCCTCCGCCAAGGCAACGTCCTCTATCTCGATCTTCCTGATCTTGACCACAAATAAAATGAGGGCGCTGACCGCTCCCACCCCGGTCGCGACAAACAGCGGGATGGTCCAATCTCCTCCGCTGTACTCGATCATCTGCCCGGCGGACCAGGGGCCCAGAACCCCGGCGAAGGTCCCGAGCGTATTCATCATGCCGAAGATAGCGCCGGCCTGGTGCGGATTAAACTCCAGGGCAACCGTGGTAAACACCGCTATGCCCATACTGAACAGCCCGTAAAAAAGCACCAGAAAAACGGTACAGAGCAGCGGCGAGGCGGTCTGAGCCGCCAGAACCAGGCAGGGCAGGGCCAGGGTAAGGCCAAAAGCACCAAAGCGCACCCGGGCGAACTGCGCACTCCAGCCGTTGCGCAGCAGCCAGTCTGACAGCATCCCGGCCCCGATAACACCGAGGAACGACGCGCCGTGCATAAAAATGCCGACCGTGCCCATAACCCCCAGAGACATGCCGCGCGCCTCGACCAGATAGGTCGGAAACCAGAACAGGAATGTCCACAGCACGTAGGCATAACACATAAAGGCCAGGGTCACGGTCAGCAGCGAGGCGCTGGAAAACACGGTCCACAACGGCAGCGGAGCGGCCGGACGGGGCGGCAGGTTTGATTCAATATAGGCGCGTTCCGCTTCATTAATCTTTGGGTGTTCGTGCGGTGTATCTGTGGAAGACCACAGCCACACCGCCGCCCAGACAAAGCCGAGCAGGGCGTTAAAATAGAAGACAAGCTGCCAGGAGAAGTGGAGAATAATCCAGGTGGTGAGCGGGTAGGCAATCATCTGGCCGACCGTTACGCCGGACACGCTCAGGGTCTGCGCGCGGCCAAACTCGGCCCGCGGAATCCAACGGGCGTTGACAGAGGTGAGCGCCGGAATAGTCACGGACTCGAACATGCCGACCAGAAAACGCGCGCTGAGCAGCAGCCAAAAGGCGGCAATGGCTGGCGGGGTCAGGGCCGTGAAAAGCGAGAAGCCACAAAAGGCGAGGGCCAGCACTTTCCGCGCGCTCCAGCGATCGGCCACCAGGCCGCCCGGCAGCTGGAGCACGGCGTAGCCGACCAGGAAGGCGGAGAAGACCATCCCGAACTCACTCTTATTCCAGCCGGAATCGGCCATGATAACCGGCGCGGCAACAGAGATATTCACCCGGTCGATATAGTTAATGATGGTTCCGGAGAACAGCAGTCCAACGATCTTATACCTGACCGGCCTCGCCATGGTCCCTCCTTGTATGATGACCGGTGTTTGCGCCCTTTGCACCGAACGCCCCGCCGTGGCCCCTGGGCGTTCCAGTGTCGAACCTGCCATGCGAGTGCCATGTATGATAGATGGGTGCCTGTGGGTCAAGCGCGTGCGAACAGGAACCCACCCCGGCCCGGTCGCCCTGTGCGTCTGGCGAGTACTGGTTCCTGGGAATATGCATCACACGTCTGAGGAGGACACTCAATGCAACCGACCGGTGTGGTGATTAACCGAGAGAGCTGGCTACTCTTAAGGGAAGAACCCCTGTACTCCGTCCGGTTTATTGACCGTGAAGGCACCCAGGAACTGGCCGTTGTCAGCCGGGTCGAGGACCTGGACTGGTTTATCGACGCGCCCCTGCCGCTCAGCCTGAGCCTGTGTACGTGGCAGAGCCCCGAGCAGGTCTGGGTGGTGGCCGTCGGCTACCAACTGCACCCGACGTTTGGGGGGAGCAAGGGCGGCGTGTTCTATCTCAACCCGAGACAGGCGAGCGACGCCGCTCTTCTGCGGAAGCTCGTCCGACAGGAGAAGCTGACGGTTATCCTGCTCAGTGACGATACCGAACTGCACTACACCGTGTCCGTTCCCCTATCCCCGCCGCAACTGGAGCGCTGGCAGGCGGCCGTGGCCCGGCTCGGTCTGCCCGCGGCGGACGCGCTGCTCGATACGGAAGAAGACCCGGCCTTCAATCAGGCGCTTGAGGCGTTTCAGGCGCAGTATGGTCCGGACGATGTGCTCGAAGAAAGACCGCTCGGCTGAGCCGGTTGGCACATAATGTTGACAGCCGTATGCCAGGAATGAAAGGGTGAGAATACTCGGAGGGGAAACATGGCGGACGCTGCCGCATTCCATTCGCAACCCATCGATATTCAGGAGAACGACCCCTTTGAAGCCCTCTTTTCAAGTGGACTCACCGATGGGCTGCCGGTTGTTCCGCCAACCGCAGAGCGCGTTATGGCACTGCTCGCCGCAGTGGACCGCGACCCGCAGGAGGTCTTGGGGACGGTAGGACCCAACTATGGACCGGCCAGTCTTGAAAAAGTTGCGATTAATGCGGTGATGGCGGGGTGTCAGGCGGCGTATTTTCCGGTGGTCGTTGCCGCGGTGGAAGCCTTGTGTGAAGAGCAGTTTGCGGCCCACGCTATTAATGTCACCACCTTCTCGGCAACCCCACTGACGATTATCAACGGTCCCATACGCCACACCGTTGGGGTGAATTGCGGGCATAACGCTCTGGGCCATGGATTTCGGGCGAATGCCACCATCGGGCGCGCGCTGCGCCTGATTATTCTCAACATTGGCGGCGCAAAGCCCCAAGAGATTTGCAAAGCAACCCTGGGCCATCCGGCCCAATTCACGTTCTGTATTGGCGAGGCCGAGGAGGAGAGTCCGTGGGAGCCGCTGCACGTAGAGAAAGGTTTTCGTCCGGAACAGAGTACCGTCACCCTGTTTGGTGGTCACTCCCCGCTTCAGATCAATGACCATGCCAGTCGCAGTGCAGAGCAGTTGGCCCTCTCGCTTGGCTGGACTATGGCCTCGGTCTGGAATCACAAGAATTTCCCGGTGTTCTCGGATACGGCGCTGATTGTCGGACCGGAGCATGCCAAGACCTTTACCCAGGATGGGTGGTCGAAAAATGACCTTCGTCAATTTTTATTTGAACACATCCGTCGCCCGCTGCGTGAACTGCGGCCTGGGGTCAACGGCGGAGAGGGCGCTGGAGTGAGTATGTTGGCCGGCGTCAACGTCCAGACCGAGCCGCCGACGGATGACACACTCTATCCGAAGTTTCCCGCACCGGAGAGTATTCTTATTGTTGTCGCGGGTGGAACGGCCGGCCGTTTTTCTGCCGCTGTTCCAGGCTTGGTCCGGGGGAACTCCGGGAGTACCATCACCACAAAAGAGATTCATACATAAGAAAGGAGAAATGTATGGGAACCGTATTACTAGACCCGACCTCGCAAGCGGACCAATCGCCCAAAGCCTTTGCGACCCGGCTGGACAGTCTGTCCGGTACCACGATTGGTCTCTTGGATATTAACAAGGCAAAAGGCGTATTCTTCCTGGACCGTCTGGAGGAAATCCTGCGCGAGCAGTACGGCGTCAAGGAGGTGCTGCGGCGGACGAAACTGACTCCGGGTCGGCCTGCGGCTGAAGCTATTCAGCAGGAGCTGCAAGAAAAGTGCGACGCGGTCATTGAAGCGCTCAGCGATTGAGGCGGCTGCATATCGTGCAGTTCGCACGATGTCATCGCGCTGGAAGAGAGAGGGGTTCCGACTGCAAACATCACGACCACGGAGTTTCTGAGCGCCGCGCACGCTCAATGTGCGGCCCTTGGCATGCCTCAGTATGAACCCATTCTGGTCCCGCATCCCATTCAGCCCAAGCTAGAGGATGAAGTCCGCGTGCTGGCCGACCAGGTTATTGACCAGATTGCTGGCAAGCTGCTGAAACACAAAGAGCAGCAAGCGGCCTGAAATTTTTGAGCGTCCGCCGGGTACGCTCGCCCTTATGAGTCACACCGTTATTGCAACCGGCTTGGCATTCCCGGAGGGTCCTGTCTGCAACCCGGACGGCAGTGTGTATTGTGTGGAAATCCGTGGGGGCCGCGTTCGGAAAATTGCGCCTGACGGAACGCTCTCCATCTTTGCCACTCCGGGCGGTGGTCCGAACGGGGCCGCCCGGGGGCCGGACGGAGCCCTATACGTCACGAATAACGGCGGCTTTCGCTGGCACAAGGGGCTGCCCATTGGGCCGGCTCCGGACTACGAGACCGGACGTCTTGAGCGGATTGACGCCGGGGGTAAGGTCGAACGCTTATACACCTCGTGTGAGGGCGTGCCACTCAGCGCGCCAAACGATTTGGTATTTGATGCTGAAGGAAATTGCTACTTTACCGATCCGATCCAGCGCGATCCCACGCGGCCTGAACCAATGGATGCGCCAACGCGGCGCCAGGGCAGCGTCTACTACGCCAGCCCGGATGGGGCATGGATTCGGCGCGTCGCCACCAACCTGCAACATCCAAACGGCATCGGCCTCACCCCGGACGGTAAAATCCTGCTCGTAGCGGAAACCTTTGCCGTCGGCCTGTGCGCCTTTCCCGTTCTTGCCCCGGGTGAACTCGGCCAGCGCCGGCCATTCTGTCAACTGCCGGCCGGCCATTATCCCGATGGCTTTTGTCTGGACGAAGCAGGCTATGTCCTGGTCTGCGGTGTGCTGGGAGGGGGCATTATTGTCTTTGATCCGCACGGGCAGCAGGTCGACCGGATTCCGAGTGAGGACAGAGCGGTCACGAATATCGCCTTCGGCGGTGTCGATTCGAGGACCTTATATATTACGGAGTCGGGCCTGGGCCGGGTGGTGGCCATGGAATGGGAGCGGGGGGGGTTGGACCTGCTGTAAGAAACAGGCCCCCTCACCCTAGCCCTCTCCCCCCGGGGAGAGGGAATGCGAGGAGGGAGTCTACAGATTGGTCCGATAGTCCTGTTCGACAAATTCGTCAATCTTGTCGGCCATGCCGACATTGCCGCCCATCTTGGCGGCCAGAATCTTGCCGAACGAGATCTTCAGGCGCTCCTCCCACGTATCGGGCTTCCAGAGTTGCGACCGAATAAATGCCTTGGCGCAGTGGTAGAACACCTCTTGGATATGGACCCGGATGGCCACCACTGCGGGTTTCCCACGTGCGGACAGGCGCTCCAGGACTTCCGGGTCGGCCGTGAGTTCAGCCGTGCCATTGACCCGCATGGTTTCCGGCGTGCCCGGTAGCAGGAAAATCAGGCCAATATGGGGATTCTCGATGATATTGGTCAGCCCGAAGACCAGCTTGTTACCCGCCCGGTCTGGAATGAGCAGCGTGTGTGCATCCTCAATACAGACAAACCCCGGCCCGTCTCCTTTGGGGGAGACATCCTGATTCCCTTCGGCGTCTGCCGTGGCGAGCAGGAGAAACGGCGAGCGTTTGATGAAGTCCATGCACGACTCATCCAACTCGGTCCAGAGCTTGTGCGGGACGAGCTCACTCGGTGATCCAATGCGTTCACGAAGCTGTTCCACACTCGTAATTTGATGCGGGTCTGCGGTTGCCGTCATAATTCCCTCTCCTTTACCGTTGCGCTGTCCCTTCCTTTCTACGCAAAACGCGATAAAGTGCAAGCTTCATCCACAGGGAGATAAGGAGGAAGATAGATGGCGGATCTCAACATCGAAGTCTCAAACCGGGTCGGCGTTCTGACCATGAATCGTCCCGATAAGCTCAACGCGCTCACCAGAGACATGAACCAACTGGCGGTTGCGGCGCTCCGTGAGATGTCGGAAGACCCCGAGGTTGGCGCTGTTGTGCTGACGGGCGCGGGCCGGGGCTTTTGTGCGGGGGGCGATGTGTCAGCCATGCAAAAGGGTGAGGAAATCGGCACCCGGGATTCTACTCTTGAGCAGCAGGTTGACGAACTCCGCGAAGGCCATACCTGGCCCTGGCTGCTGCACCACATGCCCAAGGTCACGATTGCGGTCATTAACGGCCCGGCCGCCGGTGCCGGCCTGGGCATTGCCCTGTCGTGCGACCTGCGCTTTGCCTCCGACCGGGCCCGGCTCGGGACGGCCTATGCGCGGGTGGGCTACGGCGGCGACTACGGCACGACCTGGCAGCTCAGCCGTTTGGTCGGCCAGGCCAAGGCCAAGGAGTTGTTTTTTTTACCGGACATGATTAACGCGGATGAAGCCCTGCGGATCGGTCTGGTTAACCGTGTCTTTGACCACGACCAGCTCATGAACGAAGCGCTGGAACTGGCCGAACGGATCGCCGCCGGCCCCCTGGTCAGCTACCGCTATATGAAAGCCAACGTCAACGCCTCGGGTGGGGTGGATTTTCGCACCATGCTCGACCGGGAGGCGGAAACGCATCTGCGCTGTGGTCAGACGGAAGATCATCAAGAAGGCGTCAACGCATTTATGGACAAACGGCAACCGGTCTTCCGGGGCCGCTAGGCATGAAAGGGGGACAGTATGACTCCGCAGCTTCTCGCAGATGGATTTATTTTTCTTGAAGGCCCGCGCTGGCACGACGGCAAGCTCTGGGTTTCCGATATGTTTGCCGAGAAAGTGCTCACGGTGGATGCGCAGGGCAACACCGAACTGGTCGCAACGGTACCACAGCGCCCGTCGGGACTGGGTTTTCTGCCGGATGGACGCCTGCTCATCGTCTCCATGCACGATAAAAAACTGCTCCGGCAGGACCCGAACGGCCTCGCGGAAGTCGCGGATGTCTCTGCACTCGTCCAGGGCGATATCAATGACATGGTCGTTGATGCCCAGGGTCGGTCCTATATCGGGAGTTTCGGTTACGACCTGATGGGCGGCGAAGAAGCCAAGCCGGCGAACATCGTCATGGTCACGCCGGACGGACAGACCCGCGTGGTCGCGGACGGTCTGGGCTTTCCGAACGGTAGCGTGATCAGTCCGGACGGGAGCGCCTTCATTGTTGCCGAAACGTTTGCGAATTGTTTAACCGCCTTCAGCATTGCTGACGACGGTTCGCTGTCGGACCGACGCGTATTTGCCCAACTGGGTGAGGCGACCCCTGACGGGATTTGTTTGGATGCCGAAGGGGCGGTCTGGGTGAGTTCGTTCGGAGGCGGTGAATTTATTCGGGTCAAAGACGGCGGGGAGGTCACGCATCGTATTCCTGTCCCGGACAAACGGGCCGTTGCCTGTATGTTGGGCGGGGAAGGGCGGCAGACGCTCTTCATGCTGACCGCGGCCACAACCATAGAGGAGTTAGCCCAGGGGAAGTCCAAGGCTGCTATCGAAACGGTTCAGGTTGAGGTACCGGGCGCCGGATTACCCTAAGCCGAAGCCAGACTATGCTCTGCTCTCCTCTCGGGAGGGGCGGCCGTAGGCCGGGGTGGGTTGGGTCCTGAGATGCTCAAGGCCCAAACCCTAGAGCGGTTTACGTTAGGCTATAGCCACGCCGTTGCACTCTCGTCATGCCGGACGTGATCCGGCATCCAGTGGCTGGGGGGCGGGGTGCCTGGATTCCTGTTTGCACAGGAATGACGGATGGCTACACAGAATCGGAATTTGCTCTAGCCGCCTGTTCTGTCATACGTTACTCTCGGGACATGGCAGAAACGATCTTTCTGAAAATCATTGCCGGTGAGATTCCGTGTCACAAAGTCTATGAAGACGACCAGGTCTTCGCCTTTCTTGATATTGGTCCGCTGAGCATCGGCCATACCCTGCTCATCCCAAAAGAGCCGGCAGAAACAATAGACCAGCTTTCGGACGAATCCGCGGCAGCCCTTGGCCGGGTGCTGCCCCGGCTGAGCCGGGCCGTCCTCAAAGCCAGCGGGGCCACGGCGTTCAACGTCCTGCAAAATAACGGCGCCAGCGCGCATCAGGCCGTGATGCACGTCCACTTCCATATTATTCCCAGATTCCCGGATTCGACCGAGGGCGCGGGGCTCGGCATTGAATGGCCGGCGGGTACGCTGGACAATGAAACGGGCCGGCAACTGGCAACAGATATCGCAGCGGCCCTGGCCGAAGAGTAAGTTGACGTCCTTGGTTGACGCGCTGGCGGGGCGGTCATACACTCCCGACATGCGGACCAATGAGAGAAAGAGGAGGAGACAGCGTGCCAGCCTCTGAAGCAGTCACCCGAGGGATTCGCATCAGCGTGGAAACCCAATACGACCCGACCCGCTCTTCTCCTCAGCAGAGCCAGTGGTTTTTCCTGTACACCATCCGCATCACCAACGAAGGATCGGTCACCGCCCAGCTCATGACCCGCCATTGGATTATTACCGACGCGACCGGCCATGTGGAAGAAGTCAAAGGACCGGGTGTGGTGGGCGAGCAGCCCGTCCTGGCGCAGGGCCAATCCTTTGAGTACACCTCGGGCTGTCCGCTGACCACACCCTTTGGCTCCATGCGCGGCAGCTATCAGATGACCACGGCCGACGGCGAGCAGTTTGATGCGGAGGTCGCCGAATTTATTCTGCGCGAACCACATGCCATGCACTGAGATCAGGTCTGTTGAGTCTATTGAGTCTGTTGGGTCGGACCCCATAGACCCAAAGGACCGCATAGACCCAAGGACCCAAGGGACAAAATAGATATGACATCCTCGATTGGCTTTATTGGACTGGGCCGGATGGGCCTGCCCATGGCGCAGCATCTGCTCGATGCCGATTTTCCCCTTGCGGTTTTTAATCGCACGGCCTCACGGGCCGACACTTTGCGCCAAAACGGAGCGCGGTGGGCCGATTCCCCCCGCGAATTGGCCGCGCGATCCGATATTGTGATCAGCATTATCGCCGACGATGCCGCGCTCCGGGCCATTGCGCTGGGTGAGGACGGCATTCTGGCCGGCCTCAAACCGGACGGGATTCACGTTGATATGAGTACCGTCTCACCCGATGTGACCAAAGAACTGGCGCCGCTGTATCACGACCGGGGGGCACATTTTGTGGCCTCGCCGGTCTTCGGCCGTCCGGAGGCCGCGGCCGCGGCAAAACTGTGGATCTGTCCGGCCGGCTCAGCCGCGGCCATCGACCGTTGCCGACCCGCGTTTGAGGTCATGGGGCAGGGAGTCATCGTGGTGGGTGAAGAGCCCCACCTCGCCAATGTCCTCAAGCTGGTGGGGAACTTCTTTGTGATTGCCGGCATCGAAACCATCAGCGAGGCGCTGACCCTGGCCGAGAAGGGCGGCTTGCAAAACGAGACCGTCCTGGAGCTGATCCGAGCGTTGCTGCCCGTGCCGTTGTTCCAAGGCTATGGCAGCCGGATCGCCAAGCAGGAGTTTGTTCCTGCGGGCTTTGCGCTGGCGCTGGGACTGAAAGATGTCGGGCTGATGCAAAAGCTGGCCAAAGATGTTGCCGCGCCCCTGCCGTTGGCCGACCTGGCCGACAATCATTTGCGGGCCGCCTTTGCCAGAGGACGGGGTGACCTCGACTGGGGCGCGCTGGCGACTGTTATCCGAGAGATGGCCGGCCTCCCGTCCGGAGCCCCTGAGTAGCCGCCGTTGAGTCGGTTGGGCCCTTTGGGTCCGACCCAAGAAACCCAACCAACCCAACAGACTCAGTATGACAGCCGAGCAGAAAAAGAGCCGGGCCCTCCAGCTTGGCGCCGCTCTGCTCGGCCTCAGCCTGCTGGGGATTCTTTTCTGGAAGGTCGGCATTGCTGAGGTCGCACAGCATCTCTACCACATTGGCTGGCTCGCCCCCCTGGTCCTGATCCCGCAGAGCTTTGTGGCGCTGTTTGACGCCAAGGGCTGGGGCTATACCATGGGCGGCTCAGCGGCCGCTCAGCAGCTCTCCCTGCTTCAGCTTTCGCTCACCCGACTGGCTGGGGAGGCCATCAATAATCTGACCCCAACGGCGAATGTTGGCGGCGAGGCCGTTAAAGTCTATCTCCTGCGACAACGCGGCGTGACCCCCGATGTTGGCACAGCCTCGGTTGTCGCTGCCAAGACGGCCCTGACCGTCTCTCAGGTTGCCTTTATTGTGCTGGGCTTACCGTTTTTTCTGTATCGCCTGGATATCGGCTACCATGCCTGGTGGATATTCGGTACCGTTTTCGTCATGGCGTACGGGTTTGTGATGGTTATTGTACGCTGGCAGCAGCGGGGTCTTGTTGAAAAATGCGTCGGCTGGCTGCGGCGCCGATTTCCCGGCTGGAGCCGTCTGGCGCACTGGCAGGAGCGGGCCAAACACATCGATGCGCATCTTTTTCATTTGTACGACGGAGACGCCAAGGATTTCATTGCGGCCAGCCTGTATCACTTTCTGGGCTGGGCGGTTGGGGCGGTGGAAGTCTATGTGTTTTTGAGCCTGATCGGCGCACCGGTCAGTTGGATGGACGCCCTCATTATTGAGACCATGATCCAACCCATCACGGCCGCGGCGTTGATCATCCCGGGCGCCCTGGGGGTGCGTGAAGCGGGTGGGGTCTTCCTCTGCCGTCTGCTCGGTATTGAGGAGAGTGCCGGTCTGACGCTCATGCTCCTCAAACGCGCGCGCGAAGCCGTCTACAACTCGGTCGGCCTGATCGTCCTGGCCCGCGCCGGCTACGCCCTTTTTCCGGAGAAAACGCCCCGGCCTGATCCGCAGCCGACCCGTCGGCCAGGCTAGAGCAGTTTACGATAAGTTGTAGTCACATCGCTCCGCCTTCGTCATGCCGGACGTGATCCGGCATCCAGAGGGCGGGGATTGGGGCTGGATTCCTGCTTGCGCAGGAATGACGGACGGCTACACAGCAGCGTTATTTGCTCTAGAGCATTCTGTTTTTAGGTGGAGGCATAGCCAGCATGGGTGAAGTAGTGGCGGCATTCCTCCGGTTCGAAGCGGTCCAGCAGCGTCCCGATCCGCCGCCAAGTCGCTTCAACGGTGCGTTCGGCCGCGTGGCGGAGCAAAGCTTTGAGCTTGGCGAAGACCTGTTCAATCGGGTTAAGGTCGGGGGAGTAGGGTGGCAGGAAGCGTAGCGTGGCCCCCACCCGCTCAATGGCGGCCCGCACGGCGGGACTCTTGTGGCTGCTCAGATTATCCATAATGACGATATCGCCCGGCGTGAGCGTTGGCAGCAGACACTGTTCGACATAGGCCAGGAAGCAGGGTCCGTTCATCGGGCCATCGAAGACACACGGCGCGGCTAGGCGGTCGTGGCGGAGCGTCGCCACGAAGGTCAGCGTGTGCCAGTGCCCATGGGGCCGGGTCGCGCGCAACCGCTGGCCCCGGGGGCAGCGGCCATGACTGCGGGTCATGTTCGTCTTGGCCCAGGTCTCATCCAGGAACACCAGGCGGCGTGGATCAAGTTGGCCTTGCGCGTGCTGCCACTGCCGGCGGAGCCGCGCGATGTCCGGCCGATCCTGCTCGGAGGCCGCCAGGCTTTTTTTTGAAGCTGATCCCTTCGCCTTTGAAGAACCGCGACAGCATGCCCGTGTCTACCCGCACTCCGCGCTCCGTCAACAGCCGGGCCGCCAGCGCGGCCAGCGTGATGTCGGGCTGAGCCGCCAGAACCGCCAACACCCAAGCGCGGTGCGGCTGCACCTTCGAGGGCCGATGCCCCCCGGTCCCCGCACTCTCCCGCTCCCCGCTCCGGTGGAAGCGCTGCAGCCACTTGATCGCCGCGGCGGCACTGACCCCAAACCGCCGCGCCGCCGCCCGCCGGCTCAGCCCTTCGCCTGCCACGGCATCAATCACGCGATCCCGCAAATCTTGCGAGTAGGCGCGAGCCATCTCCTCCCTCCTTCCGCAGTGCTCACCCTGCTCTCCCTCCCCAGCTTGCTGCAAAAACTTCCCTGATTCAATCTATTCGCAGAAGACTCTAGAACTCCAAGCCGGCCCGCACATAGTAGAAGCCGCCGCCAAAGCCGTAGGGTGAGGATTCCGGGTACTTGGCGCCCAGGTCGCGCGCGTACGGATTTCTGCGCGGGTAGGCGTTGAACACGTTTTCCGCGCCCACCGCAAGAATCACCGCCTGGGTGAAGGGCAGCGTCAGCAGGGTGTACGAGGCTTCGACGTCCACCAGCCACCGCTCCCCAGCGGTCAGGAAGCGTGTATCAGTGTTCGCGTGGGCTTCAAAAAATTCGTCGTAGAAATACACACGGGTCAGGAAGCGCCACGGCCCGGCAACGTGATCGGCGGTCAGCGAAAAACGGAATTCCGGCAAGCCTTCCTCCATCTGACGCACCTGTTTGTCATTGATGACGTGCAGTTCGCGGCTGTCGAGGTTCAAGTCGTTCCAGTTGCCGGCAAAGGTCAATACGGTATTGCCCGCCCGCGTCTCCAACGGATAGGTCGCCACCACGTCAAGCCCTTGCACGGTCGTGTCGAACGCATTGGTGAAGTAGCGCACCGAGGTGATGGTACTCGCGTCGGGAGCGAGACGGTTGAAGGCCGCCCGCTGCTCGGCTGAAACTCTGAAATCCTGCGTCAGTCCGATGCGGTCCTGAATTTTGATTCGATAATAGTCGACGGTCAGGCTGAAGGCGCCCGCGTTGAGTACACTGCCGACGGAATAGTTGACCGATTTTTCCGACTCCAGCGGCCTGCCGCCGAAGAAGGCCGCGACCGGGTGACGCGAGGGGAAAATGCCCTGGTCGACCAGGCCGGCGGTAGTAAACTGCGAGTTGATTTTCCGGATGTTTGCCTGTCCCGGCGTCGGAGCGCGGAAGCCCGAACCGACCGAACCACGCAGGGCCAGAGCGTCCAGCAGTTGCCAGCGGACCGAAGCCTTGCCGTTCAGCGACTCTCCTATGGCGCTGTCGAAGTTTTCATACCGCCCGGCAAGGCCGAGGCTGAGGGACTGTATCACTTCAGCTTCCAGGTCCAGATACAGCGCATAGTTGTTTCGTTCGAACACGCCGGCCGAATCCGGCCGGTAGCCCGCAAACCCGTTGGAGCCGATGCTGAAGCCCTGATTTCTCAGGTTTTCATCGATGAACCAGGACTGCGCTTCCCCAACTTTCTGTTCGAATTCCTCCATATGATACTCAAATCCGAAGGCCACGTTCAGCGGAGAGTGGAAGAGGCCGATATCCAGGGGCCTGGCCATATCCAGGTTGAAGGTCCGCTCAAACTGCGCGTTTCCACCGGGCCGGTATTTCGTGGGGATGGCGGTGCGCAGGGCGGCCAGCTGCGGGTTGATGGTGTTGTGTATGAAGAAATCCACGCTGTTGTAGCCGAAGCTGGCGCTGGCGTCGTACGACCAGCCGTCGAGCAGGACCGAGGTACTCGCCATCTCCCCGCGCAGGCCAAAGGCGATGCTCCAGTCCTGGAGGTAGCCGCCAAAGCGAGGCGTAAAACCACCAGGAAAACGCTCGTTGAAAAGGAAGCAGTGATCGGACAGATTCACGCCAGTGTAGTCGGCCGCCGGGTTGGCGAGCACGGCGGGACAGCCCAGGCCGGTGCCGGACAGGTCGGCCACTCGGACGGTGGGCGTCCCGTCCTCAAGCGGATCGCCCAGGAAGATCCCGCCGCGCGTGTTGGGGTTGCGGAAAAAGAAGCCGCCCTCCACCTTGCGCTCCGCATAGTTGCCAAAGGCGTACAGCCGGGCATCGAGCGCCTCCAGGTCCAGGCCGAGGTTGCCGAAGAATTTATAGTCGTACTGAATTTCGGGCGCACCCCATATCTGAGCTGCGGGTCGGCGTACATGCGTATTGCCGGCCTCGATCAACCCCCGCGCGTCCCGGCGCTGTACGCTGCGGCTGGTTTCGTCGGCGTTCAGAAACTCGAAGCTGAAGTTGGCAAAACCGTTGTCGGTCAGCGGCAGGCCCAGGTTGGCGGCGACATTCACTTTGTCACCATCACCGTGGTAGGTCTGGCCCCAACTGGTGTGGAGGGATAGGCCCTCGGATGCCTCCTTCAGCTTGAAGTTCAGGATACCGGCGATGGCATCCGAGCCGTACTGGGCGGCGGCGCCGTCACGCAGGACTTCGACCCGCTCCAGCGCGATGGCCGGGATGACGGACAGGTCGGCACCCTGCGTCCCGCGATTGCTGCCGTCCGCGGAGAAGGCAATGACCGCAGCACGGTGGCGGCGTTTGCCGTTGATGAGCACCAGCGTGGAGTCGGGCGGCATCCCGCGCAGATTGGCCGGTCGCACGAAAGTAGCGTCGCCACTGATGGGCTGCTGGTTGACGTTATAGGACGGCACGGTGGCGGACAGCAGCGCATCCATGTCCCGGATGCCGTAGGTCTGCAAGTCCTCGCCCTGAATGATGTCCACCGGCACTGGTGAGTCTTGGGCCGAGCGTCCTGCCAGACGCGAGCCCACGACCTGCAAGGTGTCAAGCCCGACGACTTCCGCACCCCCCTTCATCCCCCCTTGTAAAGGGGGATGAAGGGGGGTGTCCTGCGGTCTGGCTGTCACTGCTCCCAGCAGGATGAACAGCGCCGCTACTCCCCAGCAGGGCCACCGCATGGTCTTCATCCCTTTCCTCGCTAGAACTCAAAGCTGGCTCGGAGATAGTAGAAGCCGCCGCCAAAGCCATAAGGGGAGTTGGGCGGATATTTATTGCCGAGCACGGGCGCCCAGCGGCTCCTGCGCGGATACTGGTCGAACACGTTTTCCGCACCGAGGGCAAAGGTCGCCATCTGCATGAGCGGCAGGTTGCTGAAGGTGTAGGAGAGTTCCATATCGGTGAGCCAGCGTTCCCCGTTTATGGAGGTCAAACCGGCCTCCACGATATCCTCAAAAAACGGATCGTAGTAATGCAGCCGGGTCAGGAAACGCCACGGCCCCCAGGTGTGGTCGGCCGTGAGGGAGAAGCGGAACTCCGGCAGGGCGTCTTCATACTGCCGCCGTCGCCTGGAACTGATGATATCCGGGTTAAAGCTATCCACCTGGGTGTCGGTCCAGTTGCCCACGAAGGTCAGCAGGGTGCGACCGGCAAAAGTGTGGAGCGGATAGGTTGCCACCACGTCTACGCCTTGGGTGGTGGTGTCGAAATCATTAGTGAAGAAGTTCACCCCCGAGAAGCTGCGCGCGTCTGAAATGCCCTGGGCCAGTAATGTGTCGATATCCGCCTGTGTCAGTTTGAGATTGCTCGTCAGGGCGAGACGGCCCTGCACCTTGATGCGGTAGTAGTCGACGGTCACGTCGAGGTCGCCCAGGCTGAAGACCGTGCCCACGGAATAATTGATCGATTTCTCCGGCTCCAGTTGCTTGCCGCCTTTCAGGACCGCCGCCGGATGGTCTGGTGGCAGGATAGCATTGTCCACCAGCCGGTTTCCCTCCAGCGCGGTCGAGGTCTTGCGGTAGTTGGCCTGTCCCACGGTCGGAGCACGAAACCCAGAGCTGACCGAGCCGCGCACGGCAATCGCTTCCAATAATTGCCAGCGGGCCGAGACCTTACCATCCACGGTATCCGCGATCCCCTCGTACGCCTCATGCCGCCCGGCGAGGCCGATGGTCAGGTTTTTGATCACTTCGGCTTCCAGGTCCAGATAGCCGGCATAACTGCCCCGGTTGAACGTGCCGGCGATATCCGGCCCGAAGCCTTGAAACCCGTTGGAGCCGATGCCGAAGCCCTGAGCCGCCAGGCCGCTGGGACTATTATCAACATACCAGGAGTTCTCTCCACCGGATTTAATCTCGAACTCTTCCTCGCGGTATTCGAGCCCGAAAGCGAAGTTCAACGCCGAGTAGAACAGCCCCACATCGAACGGCCGAGAGATGTCCAGATTAAACACCTTGTCAAACTCCCGGTAGCCGCCGGGTTTATACGAGGTCGGGATGTTCGTGCGCATGGCCGCGAGCTGGGGGTTGATGGTGTTATGCATGAAGAAGTCGACGCTGTTGTGACCGAAGCTGGCGCTGGCATCGTAGAACCAGCCATTGAGCAGTGCTGACGCGCTCTCAACCTCCCCGCGCAGGCCAAAGATGATGCTCCAGTCCTCGACAACCCCACCGTAACGCGGGGTGAAACCGCCCGGAAAGCGTTCGTTAAAGGCGAAGCAGTGGGCGGGCAAGCCCGCCAATGCCGCCACATAGTCGGCCGCAGGGTTCTTTGCAATGGGAGGACAGCCCCGACGGTTGTCCGACAGGTCGGCGACCAGGAGATTCTCGCCGCCATCGAAGATACCGCCGCGGGTGTTGGGGTTGCGAAAGAAGAAGCCCCCCTCCACCCTACGCTCCGCATAGTTCCCGAAGGCGTATACGCGACTGTTGATCTCCTCCAAGTCCAAGCCCAGGTTGCCGAAGAATTTGTAGTCGTATTGGACTTCGGGCGCCCCCCAAATCTGTGTCGCTGGCCGGCGTACGTGTTCATTACCGGCCTCGATCAAGCCCCGGGCGTCGGCACGTTGTGCACTCCGGCTGGTCTCGTCCGCATTGGTGAACTCAAAGCTGAAGTTGGCAAAGCCATTCTCGGTCAACGGCAGACCGAGGTTGGCGGCCACGTTCACCTTGTCGCCGTCGCCGTGGTAGTTCTGGCCGTAACTCGTCTGGACCGATAGCCCCTCCCGGTCCTCGCGCAGCTTAAAGTTCAGAATCCCGGCGATGGCATCCGAGCCGTACTGGGCGGCGGCGCCATCACGCAGGACTTCCACCCGGTCCAACGCAATAGCCGGGATCGCGGAGATATCGGCCCCATGCGACCCGTTCGAAATGCCTCCGAATTCGGGGATGACCGAGGCGCGGTGACGGCGCTTGCCGTTGACCAGCACCAGGGTGGAGTCGGGCGGCAACCCGCGCAGATTGGCCGGGCGAATCAGGGTAGCGGCATCGCTGATGGGCTGCTGGTTGACATTATAGGAGGGCACGCTGGCGGACAGTAATGAGTCCATGTCCCGGATGCCGTAGGTCTGGAGGTCTTCGCCCTGAATGATGTCTACCGGCACCACGGAATCCTGCGCTGAACGCCCCGCCACGCGGGAGCCGATCACCTTGAGGGCTTCGAGCCCCACGACCGACTCCTGTTGCCCGGTGTCTTGTTCGGCGGCCGGCTCTGACTGACTCGTCTCTTGGGCTGAGACTGTCAGCGCGCCCGTCAGGACCAAGAGCCCCACTAACACCCCACACTGCCGTCGTTTGGTCTTCATTTTTGTCCTTCCTATGGCGCGTTTGAATCAGTCCATCTGCCCTAACGGACTACTATTTCTTTTGCCAGAAAAATGCCCGCTCCTCCACTACTTAAAACTCGAATCCGGCCCGCAGATAATAAACCCACCGTTGAACCCGTAGGGTGACGAGGCCGGATATTGGGCACCGGCGAGGCGTGCGTATGGATTTCTGGCCGGGTACTGATCGAACAGGTTCTCGGCACCGAACGCGAGGGTCAGCATTCCCATGACCGGCAGGTTTATAAACCTGTACGAGAGTTCCGCGTCTATGAGCCAGCGTTCGCCTGACTCGATGGGCAAGTCCCTCAGATAGGCCGCATAAAAACCGTCGTAGAAATGCAGCCGGGTCAAAAACCGCCACGGCCCGTAGGTGTGGTCACTCGTGAGTGAGAAACGAAACTCTGGCAGATTGTCTTCAAGCTGCCGAACGCGCCCATCGTCAATGATGGTCGGGTTGCGGCTGTCAACCTTGGTATTGTTCCAGTTGCCCACAAAGGTGAACAGCGTGCTACCGGCGAACGTCTCCAGCGGGTAGGTCGCCACGAGGTCGACGCCCTGCGTGGTGGTATCGAAGTTGTTGGTAAAATAACGCACCCCGGTGAAACTGATCGCGTCCACGACCCCCAGGGCCAGGAGTGCCGCTATATCCGACCCGGTCAGGGTCAGCGTCTTCGTTAACCCGATGCGATCCTGCAGCTTGATACGGTAATAATCGAGGGTCACGTCCAGCTTGCCCAGGCTGAAGACCGTTCCCACGGAATAGTTGACCGATTTTTCCGGCTCCAACTCCTTGCCGCCCTTCTGGCGCGCAATCGGGTCGGTGGGGGAGAGGGTGGCTTCGTCCGCCAATCTGCCGTCGATGAGCGAGGTTGTCACGTTGCGAACGTTTGCCTGGCCCACGGTCGGGGCGCGAAAGCCGGAACCGACCGAGCCGCGCACGGCCATATCAGCCAGGAATTGCCAGCGGACGGAGACCTTGCCGTCCAGGGTGTCGGCGATCCCCTCATACGCCTCATATCGCCCGGCGAGGCCGATGGTCAGGTTTTTGATTACTTCGGCTTCCAGATCGAGAGAGTGCGGCTTGCAGGGGGGCAATCTGACACCGCTCTTCAAGGGTGAGATGACCATAACGTGTTCCCATGACAACACCTTAACTTGGTGTTGCACTTCGTTTGTGAGCTTAGGGAATCCAGCCCCAACCCCCGACCTCTGGATGCCGGATCACAGCCTGCCCCGGACATGATCCGGGGTCCAGCATGGCGAAGATGGAGCGACGTGGCTACAACTTATCGTAAACCGCTCTAGAACTCGAAGCTGGCTCTCAGGCGGGAGAAGCCACCATGGAAGCTGTACGGCGAGGATTCCGGATACTTCATGCCAACCCAAGAGAGACCATAGCAGTTTCTGGCCGGATGCTGGTTAAATTCGACGAGCTAATCCGCCTGCTGGAGAGGTGTAATACCGCTTAAAAAATCAAGGACACGCCTGCGACGTTTATGATTCGGTGTTGCGTCATTACCACCAACCGTAGTAGCGCAAAATTGGGCATCCCAACCGAACCGTTCAAAGGTGGCAAATAACTCGTCGCTCGACCTGGATTTGACAATCGAAGTGGCGAAGTGTTGCCTTTCTTCTGAACTGCCAAATATCTCAATACCCGCTACGGCAATAGCGGCGGCTGCGCAGAAAGATACGACACCGCGGGCGTCCACATCACCCGGACTGAGCGGCGCATGTGGCTGCGTTGAGTAAATCTCACGTGCGCGGCGCATGACTCGTTGCGGGGGTATGCTCATCTTGGTTTACCTCCTGTAGTCGAATTTTTGCACTGAGAGGAGGGCAATTATCTGCCTCTCCTAACTTTTACGCGCTGATAAATCCTATCGTAGGCCCTGATGCAATTGTCTGGCTTAAAACTCCAGGCTGGCGCGCAGGTAGTAGAAGCCACCGTTAAATCCGTACGGCGAGGATTCCGGGTACTTCGCGCCGACGAGTTGCGCATACGGATTTCTGCGTGGATACTGGTCGAACAGATTTTCTGCGCCAAAGGCGATGGTCGCCGCCTGCATGAACGGCAGGTTCAGGAAGGTGTAGGACAGCTCCGCGTCCACCAGGAAACGGTCGCCGGAAGTGATGGGCAGGTTGCTCCCTACATGGTCCTCGAAAAAGCCATCGTAGTAGTGCAGCCTTGTCAGGAACCGCCACGGACCCCAGGTGTGGTCGGCCATGAGTGAGAAGCGGAACTCCGGCAGGCTGCCCTCAATCATGCGCTGTTTATTGATGTTGATGATGTCGGGGTTGAAGCTGTCGATCTCGGTGTCGTTCCAGTTGCCCACCAGGGTGAACGCGGTGTGACCGACACCCGTCTCCAGCGGATAGGTCGCCACCACGTCCACCCCCTGGGTGGTGGTGTCGAAATCGTTGGTGAAGAAGGTCACAAACGAGTAACTGCTGGCATCCGCAATACCCTGGTGTTGCAGGGTGGCAATATCTTCAGCAGTCAACCTCAGCGGACTGCCCTGCCCGATGCGATCCTGCACCTTGATGCGGTAATAGTCGACGGTGACGCTCAGGTCTCCCAGGTTGAAGACCGTACCCACGGAATAATTGACCGATTTTTCCGGCTTCAGCCCCTTACCGCCCTTCAGGACGGATATGGGATGGTCCGGCGGCAGGGTGGCCCGGTCCGCCAGTTCGCCGCCGTCAAAGGCGGTCGTGACATTCCGGACGTTGGCCTGTCCCACGGTCGGGGCGCGAAACCCCGAGCTGACCGAGCCACGCACGGCGATTGCTTCCACCAACTGCCAGCGGGCGGACGCCTTCCCGTTCAGCGTGTCACCGATTTTTTGGTGATCCTCATACCGCCCGGCCAGGCCGATGGTCAAATTTTTGATTACCTCGGCTTCCAGGTCCAGATAGCCGGCATAACTGTCCCGGTTGAATGTGCCGGCGATATCCGGCCTGAAACCGGGAAAGCCGTTGGAGGCAACGCCGAAGCCCTGTCGGGCGAGGCCGTGAGGGCTGTCGTCTATAGACCAGGAGTTTTGACCACCGGCTTCGATCTCAAACTCCTCCTCGCGGTATTCGAGCCCGAAAGCAAAGTTCAACGCCGAGTAGAACAGCCCCACATCGAAGGGTCGGGAAATATCGAAGTTGAACGTCTTGTCGAACTCCCGGTAGCCGCCGGGTTTATACGAAGTCGGGATGTTAGTGCGCATGGCCGCGAGTTGCGGATTGATGGTGTTGTGCATGAAGAAGTTCACGCTGTTCTGGCCGAAGCTGGCGCTGGCGTCGTAGTGCCAGCCGTCGAGCAGCGCCAGGCCGAAGCCGGACAGTTCCCCGCGCAGGCCAAAGGTGATGCTCCAGTCCTCAACGACTCCACCGAAGCGCGGAGTGAATCCGCCCGGAAACCGTTCGTTAAAGATAAAACAGTGGTCGGGCAGGTTCACGTTAGTATAGTCGGCCGCGGGGTTCGCCGGTACGGCAGGACAGCCACGACCAGTACCTGACAGGTCGGCGACCCGGATTGTCGGTGTACCGTCTTCAAGCGGATCGCCCCTGAATACACCGCCACGGGTGTTGGGGTTCCGAAAGAAGAAACCGCCCTCCACCCTACGCTCCGCATAGTTCCCGAAGGCATACACGCGGCTGTTGATCTCCTCCAGGTCCAAGCCCAGATTGCCGAAAAACTTATAGTCGTACTGGACCTCGGGCGCCCCCCAAATCTGTGCCGCCGGCTGGCGTACATGCTCGTTGCCGGCCTCAATCAAGCCTCGGGCGTCATTGCGCTGCACGCTACGGCTGGTCTCGTCCGCATTGGTGAACTCAAAGCTGAAATTGGCAAAGCCCCGCTCGGTCAGTGGCAGCCCCAGATTCGCTGCCACATTCACCTTGTCGCCGTCCCCATGGTAGTTCTGTCCGTAGCTGGTCTGTACCGTCAAACCCTCGCGATCTTCGCGCAGCCGGAAGTTCAGGATGCCGGCGATGGCGTCCGAGCCGTACTGGGCGGCGGCTCCGTCGCGCAGCACTTCCACCCGGTCCAACGCAATGGCGGGAATAACGGAAACGTCGGGAGCCTGAGAGCCGTCCGAGACCCCGCCCCCCAGGAAGGTAATCACCGAGGCGCGGTGGCGACGTTTGCCATTGACCAGCACCAGAGTGGAGTCGGACGGCAACCCACGCAGGTTGGCCGGACGAACCAGGGTGGCAGCGTCGCTGATGGGCTGCTGATTGACGTTATAGGAGGGCACGGTCGCGGACAGGAGCGAATCCATGTCCCGGATGCCGTAGGTCTGGAGATCTTCGCCCTGAATGATGTCCACCGGCACCAGTGAATCCTGAGCCGAGCGACCCGCCACGCGGGAGCCGACTACCTGGAGTTCACCGAGTTCTACGACTTGTTCCGACGCCTCCGCCTCTTGTGCTGTCGCTGCAGTCGGCTCCGGCTGGCCCGCCTCCTGCGCCCCAGTCGGCGCAACTCCCACGCTGAGGCCCAGAGCGACCACCAGGCCATATATATGCATTCCCGTCTTTTTCATCGCCGCCCTTCCTTTCTTCCCCTCCGGACATGCGCTGCCTCTCAACCGACCCTCGCATGACTGCCGACCCCCGACAACCCGCTCTTTTGCACCACCTATAAAAAGGAGGGAGTAAAGGAAGGGGTGGAGAGGGGAGAGAAACCGGACAAAATAAAAGGGGGCGGGTATGAACCCGCCCCTCGTCGCAACTCTGTTCGTCAGACCGTGCTTAGAACTCGAATCCGGCTCGCAGGTAGTAGAACCCGCCGTTGAAGCCGTAGGGTGAGGTTTCCGGGTATTTCAGGCCGGCGCCAGTCGCTTGCGGGTTCCTGCGTGGATACTGATCAAATATGTTTTCCGCGCCGGCCGCAAAGGTGGCCGCCTCCATGAACGGCAGGTTCAGGAAGGTGTACGAGAGTTCCATATCCATCAGAAAGCGCTCGCCGGCATTAAAGCCGAAGCTGCTATCGGTCGGGTAGTCGCGGAAGCGGTCGTAGTAGTACAGACGGGACAGGAAGCGCCACGGTCCCCAGTTGTGATCGGCCGTCAGCGAGAACCGGAACTGCGGCAGACCCTCTTCGATTTGTCGTACAAGCTTATCGCTGATGAACTCCGGAGTCCGGCTGTCCACCTCGGTCTTATTCCAGTTCGCGACAAGCGTGAATTGGGTGAAACCCGCGACCGATTGCAACGGATAGGTCGCTACGACGTCGACGCCCTGGGTGGTGGTGTCGAAGTCGTTGGTATAGAAGCGGAGCACCGAGATCTGGTTCGGCCCGACCGCTGCGTCGAATTCCGCCCGGGTGATGCCCCGCTTGGCGAGTTCGTCCGCAACATTAAATCGGCTGCTGCGAACGATGCGATCCTGCATCTTGATCCGGTAGTAGTCGACGGTGACATCGACATCGGCCACGTTAAAGACAATACCCGCCGAGTAGTTGACGGATTTTTCCGGGGTCAAATCGCTGGCGCCGAAGAAAGCCGAAGCCGGATGGTGGGCAGGAAAGGTGGCGTCGTCTATCAGACCGCCAAGATCGGCGTCAAAGGACGTGGTGATTTTGTTCACATTGGCCTGGCCGGGTGTTGGGGCGCGAAAACCCGAGCTGACCGCGCCGCGCGCGGCCAGCATTTCCAGCAGTTGCCATCTGGCCGACACCTTCCCGTTGACGGACTCGCCGATCGGCTTGTCAAAGTTCTCATACCGTCCGGCCACGCCGAGGGTCACATTTTTAATCACCTCGGCTTCCAGGTCCATGTAGAGGGCATAGTTATTCCGCTGATGATCGCCGATGATGTTGGGTCCGAATCCGGTGAACCCGTTTGAGCCGACGCCGAGGCCCTGCGCTGTCAACCGGTTTCCGGGGGCCACGTACCAAGAGGTTTCCCCGCCGAGTTCCACTTCGTACTCTTCGATGTGGTACTCGAAGCCAAAGGCCATATTCAGGTCGGAGTAGAAGAGACCGACATCAAATGGTTTGGAAATGTCCAGGTTGAACGTCTTTTCAGTCTGGCTCACACCGCCGGGCCGGTATTCCGTCGGAACGACCCTGTTGACCGCCAGGAGTTGCGGGTTGATCGTGTTGAGCATGAAATAGTCAACGCTGTTCTCGCCGAAGTAGGCACTCACGTCGTAGGACCAGCCGTCGAGCAGCGCATAGGCGCCCTCCAGGTCCTCCAGCGTCCCGCGCAGGCCGAAGGCGATGCTCCAGTCCTGCACGTAGCCGCCGAAGCGTGGGGTGAAGCCGCCCGGAAACTGGGTGTTGAACATGGCGCAATGGTCGGGCAGAGACACGTTCGAGTAATCGGCCGCCGGGTGCTTCTGCACTTCAGGGCAGCGGCTGGACAACCCGTTTTCGAGCAAATTTCCGCCCTCCGAGATGGGCCTCGGGTCGAAATCGTCTCCGATGTCGATAATTTTGTGGAGGTTGCCGGGACCGCGGAACACCCCGTTGCGCGTATTGGGATTCCGGAAGTAGAAGCCGCCCTCGACCTTGCGCTCCGCATAGTTACCGAAGGCATACACGCGGCTGTTGATCTCCTCCAGGTCCAAGCCCAGGTTGCCGAAAAACTTGTAGTCGTACTGAATCTCGGGCGCTCCCCAGATCTGCGCCGCAGGCCGACGCACATCCATGTTACCGGCCTCGATCAAACCCCGTGCGTCGCTGCGCTGTACGCTACGGCTGGTTTCGTCCACGTTATTGAACTCGAAGCTGAAGTTGGCGAAGCCATTCTCGGTCAGCGGCACCCCGAGGTTGGCGGCCACGTTCACCTTGTCGCCGTCGCCGTGGTAGTTCTGGCCGTAGCTCGTCTGCACGGTCAGACCCTCGGTGTCCTCCCTGAGTTTGAAGTTCAGCACGCCGGCAATAGCGTCCGAGCCGTACTGGGCCGCGGCTCCGTCGCGCAGCACCTCAACGCGCTCCAGGGCAATGGACGGGATGTTGGAGATATCGGCCCCCTGTGATCCTCTGGAGTTCGGAGCACCCAGGAAGTTAATCACCGACCCACGGTGGCGGCGTTTTCCGTTGACCAGGACCAGGGTGGAGTCCGGCGGCAGACCGCGTAGCGTGGCCGGCCGGACGAAGGTGGCCTCGTCGCTGATGGGCTCCTGACTCACGTTATAGGAGGGGACGGTCGCGGACAGCAGTGAGTCCATGTCCCGGATGCCGTAGGTCTGCAAGTCTTCGCCCTGAATGACGTCGACCGGTACCGGCGACTCCTGGGCCGAGCGACCCGCTACGCGGGAGCCGACCACCCTGAGTTCTCCAAGTTCTAGAACCTGCTCGGTGTCTTGTACGGCGGCCGGCTCTTGCGGTTCCGCGTCTTGCGCACCGACCACAGACGCCCCTGTCAAGGTAAATACACTTACGAGAAGATAGGGCTGCCACCACTTCAGCTTGCTCATGTTACTCTCCCTCCAGAATTTTTCTCCATCTGCCTATACGTGCAGGGTGTATGAAGCCAGACTATATACCGAATAAACACGTTCGAGAAGAGCCAAGACACGGGGACTTCAGCTTATCATCTTCTCTCAGATGTCTCGGCCAGACCTATTATCCCTTATTCCAAATCAGAGTAAAGGTGCTAGATCAAGCACTACTCGCTTTCCTTCTTTTCCCATGTATAATACCATGCCTTCGGCAGAACCGGCGCACTCATGAAGGTCGCGGCGGAGAAGGAGAGCAGCACGCATGCGTACATTGTTTTTGAATCCGCCTGCATATGAAAATTTTGATGGGGGAGCAGGCTCACGCTATCAGGCGACCCGTGAAGTCTGGTCGTTCTGGTATCCGACCTGGCTGTGTTATCCGGCCGGTATGATCGAGAACAGCCGCGTTCTGGATGCGCCGCCCGAAGGACTGAGCCAGGCACAGACCGTTGAGATCGCCAAAGAGTACGATTTTGTCGTGCTGCACACCAGTACGCCGTCGGTGAAATTGGACGCGCAGACCGCGGAGCTGATCAAAGAAAAAAACCCGGACTGCCACATCGCGTTTGTGGGCGGTCAGGCCACGGCTGAACCGGAGGGGACCTTACAGATCTCGGAAGCCATCGACATTGTCGCGCGGAAAGAGTTTGACTACTCCATGAAAGAGGTTGCCGAGGGACGGGACTGGAAGGACATTCGCGGCATCAGCTATCGCCAGGATGGACAGATCCATCACAATCTCGAACGTCCGACGCTCACCGATGAAGAGCTCGACCAGTTGCCCTTTGTCACCCAGATTTATGACCGTGATTTGGACTTCCGCAAGTATAACAGCCCGTATTGTCAGTATCCCTATGTGTCGCTGTACACCGGACGGGGCTGTCCGGCGCGCTGCACGTTTTGTCTGTGGCCGCAGGTGACCACCGGCCATTCCTACCGCACCCGCTCGGTGGGCAATGTCATTGAGGAAGTGCAGGAAATGAAGCGCCTCTTTCCGGGTATGAAAGAGGTCTTTTTTGATGACGATACGTTTACGGCCGACCCGAAGCGCGCGCGTGAGATCGCAAAAAAAATGGGCGCTATGGGCCTGTGCTGGTCCACCAATGCGCGCGGCAATGTTGACTACGAGACCCTCAAGGTGCTGAAGGATGGCGGGCTGCGGCTGTTTGTGGTCGGCTATGAGTCCGGGAACGCGGCCATTCTCAAGAATATTAAAAAAGGCGTGGCCCTCGAAACCTCACGGCGGTTTACTCGGGACTGCCACAAGCTTGGCATTTTGATCCACGGCACCTTTATTTTGGGCCTGCCGGGAGAAACCCGGGAGACCATGCAGGAGACCATGCGTTTCGCCCGGGAGATGAATCCGGAAACCATTCAGGTCTCTTTGGCTTCTCCCTATCCTGGCACCGCCTTTTACGATTTCGCCCTCGACAACGGCTATATCAAGGCCGAGGACATGGTGGGCGAGTCGGGTTATCAGCAGTGCGTGATCAACTACCCCAACCTGTCCGGGGAAGAAATTTTTGAAACGGTTGAGAAATTTTACCGCTCGTATTACCTCCGCCCGCGCTATATCTTTAAGGCCGTCAAAAAGATGGCGCGTGACCCGGAGGAGCGGAAACGGATGTGGCAGGAAGGCAAAGATTTCTTCCGCACCATGCGGAAACGGCGGGAGATGAGCACCACGTCTTCTGCGGCCGCCTGATGAGTCCGGGACGTGTGTGGTTAGCAGGGAGTGGCGAGTAGGGCCTTTCCTGAGCCCCGTCAAAGATTCGGGTGGGTGCCGGGTGCGACCGTCCGTTAAACCCACCCTGCCGCTGGCGCGGCACCCCTCCCAAGAGGGGATATTCTGCTCCCCTCCTCGGAGGGGTGGCCCGTAGGGCCGGGGTGGGTTGTCCTCAGGCTGCCAGATAACGCAATCTGCCTCACACGTGACCGGGAGGAGACCGTGTCTGACGCCATGCCTCTGCTTGCCTTCTGGTCCCTGGCAGGCCTGTTGTGTATTGCCTTGGTCTATTACCTCTTTAGTGTCTATGCGGCCTGGCGCTTTTTCCGGCCGAGTTCGTCTCCTCGTACGGCGCTTCCTCCGGTCACTATTCTCAAGCCGCTCAAAGGTGCGCCGCCCGATCTATACGACAGTCTGGCGAGCTTTTGTCGGCTCGATTACCCGACCTTTCAAATCCTCTGCGGCGTCCGCGACTCCAATGACCCGGCGGTGGCTGTTGTCACCAAAGTGCAGCGGGACTTTCCCCAGTGCGATATTACCCTGGTTGTTGCTCCCGCTGTGATCGGGACCAATTATAAGGTCAGCACTCTGCACCATCTGACGCCACAGATGAAGTATGACTATCTCGTCATTACCGATAGTGATGTCTGTATTGAGCCCGATTACCTGCAGACGATTATCCCGCCCTTAACGCAGACGGAAACAGGCCTGGTCACCTGTGTGTATCGTGGCGGTTCCGGACAACCCCTGCCGGCCCTGCTGGAATCGCTCATGATCAATACGACTTTTACCACTCAGGTCGTAGTTGCGAGCCAAGTTGAGCGGCCCGCATATGCCTTCGGAGCAACTATGGCGCTCAAGCGCGCCTGCCTCGATGCGATTGGGGGATTTGCCAGGCTGTCCGATTATCTGGCGGATGACTATTACCTTGGGTATCTCATTGCCCAAGCCGGGTATCGATTGCGCGTCCTGCCCACCGTTGTGGAAACCCGGCCCGATGCAGGCTCGCTACGCGGGTTATTTTACCATCAGTTACGCTGGGCGCGAACGCAACGAAACTGTCGTCCCGGTGGGTATATCAGTACGGCTGTGACGTTTGGCACGGTCTGGGCCTGTGTGAGCCTGCTCTGTTTTTGGTCGTCCGTAGAGATGACCGTTCTCGCCCTCAGCGTTATCGGGGTACGTCTCCTGACCGCCGCTCTGATGAACACGGTCTTTCTGCAATCGACGCTGTCGCGTCCCGCCATTCTGCTGACCCTTCTCACAGACCTTCTCTCTTTTGTTGTCTGGTGTGCCAGCTTGCGGGGCAACACGGTCCGCTGGCGGGAGTATACCTTCCGGCTCCAAAAAGACGGGCGAATGGTGCGCGTCAGTTAACCCCCTGTTCCTTCACGTAACGACGGGAGGTCGCGGTAACTAACGAACCGAATATTTTCTTCGGCGGCCGCCGCCCGCACCGACGGACTTGTGAGCGCCGCAAGCTCAACATCTCTGCGATAGGTCGGCGTCCACCGTTCGATCTCGGGACACGGCAGGCGGGCCGGATGGCAGTACAGTTCCGTTACGCCGGCCTGGAGTCGCGGAAGCAGACCAAGCAAATAAGATTCATCCATAGCGCCACTTTGATGCAGGCCAAACAGGTGGTCCGGGTAGGGAATACGGGCATGACGCAGCTTTTTTTCCGTCGTCCGGGCGAGGGGTGTAAAGACGACGGACTCCCAGCGTTTCCTCAATGCCTGACGCGGGTCGAGCGTCAGGCTGATTGTCAGGTCTTCTCGGGTCAGGCGCATGGCCGGAATGGGGTATTCCTGTGCGAGGGTCAGGAGAGCGTCCATAACGACCGGGTGCATATGGATGTTGAGATGTCCATCAATATGGGACAAGGCTAAGCCCGTTTCCAGAAAACGCTCAAGCTGAGCCCGACACTCGACCCGGATTTCTTCCCGCGCCCGCCGGGAGAAATAATACTGCAACCCGGCCCGGGTTGGATCGTGGGCAAAATTCCTCTCGCTGTCGATGATCGTGCGGAGGTGCTGTTTGGAGAGAATGGCCCGCCCCTGGACTAAGGTCACGTGCAGTCCAACCCCAAGCCTGGGCAGCGCGCGAGCAAGCTCGACCGCTTCCTTCCAGGCCGGAGCCGTGACCATAAGGCTGGTATTGGTCAGAATGCCGTGCTGATGGGCGTGGAGTATGCCGGCATTGCCCTGAGCGGACAGGCCGAAGTCGTCCCCGTTGACGATGAGATAGCGAGCGCCAGGGACGGAGGAGGGCATAATTCAGGCCGAGTTGGCGGCCAAGTCAAGCGCGTCGAGCCGTTCGATATCAGGCAGGATGTCACGCTCGGCATGCTCGAGATCGTGCGGAAAATCGATTTCCGTCCAGGGCAGATCGTCAACCCGTTCAAAGCCGACATGGTGCTGAGCCAGAAACTCCGGGAAGGCTTCTTCGTGCTCGATCGTGTCTCGGCCCTGAGCCACACAGCCATCGAGAATAGAACGGAGGAGCGGCACGGCGTCTTGGGCGACTTTGAGAAAACCGACCGACTCGCCTACCAGATCGTAGTCGCCCGCGCCGCCCCGGATAATCGTCAGCACCCGCCCGGCCCGGGTGAGCAGCATTTGTTCCTCGCCGGTATTCTCGGAACTCGCGTCAAGGAGAAAACAGCTTGCGTGTTTGGATTGGACCAAGCGTTGCAGCAAACGGATCGGGAACAATACGTCGGCATCCATGATCAGCAGGTCAGTGTCAAACTCGTTGCGCGCACTCCAGAGCGACAGGATTGCCCCCTTTTCGTACCGCTCGTTCCGGATATAGCGCACGGTCACCGGGCCACACCGCTCACCGATTTCTTCGACAATCATGTCCCCACGATAGCCGATCACGATGACCGCCTCTGTGACCCCGGCAGCGCCTAAAGCGGTGAGGGTGCGTTCGAGCAGGGTTTTGCCACCGACCCGAATCATACATTTGGGTCGGTGGTCAGTGACGGTCTGAAGGCGTTTGCCAACACCGGCCGCGAGGATAATCGCTTTCATAACTTTCCGCCTGACAACACGTTTTTAAGGGCGTCAAGAAAACGCTGAAAATCGTCCAGGGTCAGATGGCCCATATTGGCCACCCGGAAAATATCGGTTCGAAGTTTTCCCTGTCCCTCGTAAATAACAAAGCCCCGTTGTTTGAGGCCGTCATGTAAGTCTGGATACGAAATACCCTGGGGCAGGACCAGAGAGGTCAGAGAGTTGGACCGTAATTCCGGGGGAAGGAGAAAGGCGAGGTCGAGTTCTGTAAAGCCGTCACGCAGAAACCGGGCGGCCCGACGATAGCGTTCGACCCGTCCTGCGGGAGTTTCCTCCAGGATCTCGTCAAGGGCGGCATCCAGCGCATACCAGGCCGGGATGGCCGGAGTAAATGGAATACTCCGTCGTTCCTGCGCTTCCCAGTGCAGCGGCAGGTGGAGGTATAACGAACGGCGGGGATAGCCCTGCATGGCCGTCATGACTTCGTTCCGAACCAGCACAAAGGCGACACCCGGCTGGCCCTGGATGCATTTGTTTGCCGTACAGGCACACAGGTCTACGCTGTCGCGCACGACATCAAGGTCTTCGCCGCCAAGCCCACTCACCGCGTCAAGCAGAAACAGCCGACCCTGTTGACGCACAACTCTGCCAATTTCAGTCACCGGGTTGAGCAGGCCGGTTGTGGTTTCATGTTGGACCAGGGCCACCGCCGCGATAGCGGGGTCATCTTTCAGGGCGGATTCAATCTGTTCCGAGCTTGGCGCTTCGGTCCAGGCATGGGTCAATTCTACGGTCGGGATACGGTGGGCTTCGGCCATCTGGCGCATCCGATCGCCATAGACGCCGTTGTTAATCACGAGGAGTTTCCCTCCCTCCACCAGGGCCGAGGAGACCATGGCTTCAACCGCCAGGGTGCCCGAACCGCTCACCACCACTGCGGTATAGCCTTGCGGGGCAAACGCCTGCAGCAGCTTGGCGCGAACCGCGGCCAGCAGGTCGGAAAACTCGGCTTCCCGGTGGCATAGGTCTCCACGCAGGAGGGCCTGCCGAACACGCGGAGAAACGTTGACTGGGCCGGGGTTCAGAAGAATGTATTGCTGCATCATTGTAGAATTATGAGGGACAGGGGTCTACACATCCTGATGAATTGCTTCCATAAAGCGCCTGACGATATGCTGCGGCTCGTGCGTAATCCGACCAATGTGGCGCTCTTCCCGGTCCGGCTCAATTTTAATCAGTAGAAATGACGGTCCGTCTTTTGCCAGCAACTCCTGCGTCGCGGCGCGCAGTTGGTCGGCATCTTCAACGCGGCGCACATCGACATAGCCGCTCGCATGCGCCACTGCATCGAGCGCCACGCGACTGGAGATCGTCGGCTGGTTGCCCGTCGAGCCGTAGACTTCGTTATCAAAAACAAGATGAACCAGATTGCGCGGCTGCTGAGCACCGATCAGGGCCAGTGCGCCCATATTCATAAGGACATTGCCATCACCGTCAAAGACGACCACGCGCCGCTCGGGTTTACTCAGGGCCACGCCAAGCGCAATGGATGAGGCTAGGCCCATTGAGCCAATCATATAGAAATTGCCAAGGCGATCCTCAAGATTGAAGGACTCCCGCGAAATAAATCCATTCGCATGGACAACCAGGGCGTCCTGTAGGGCCGGGATAACTATGCTCAGGGTCTGGGCCAAGTTCATGCAGCAACTCCAGGCGGGAGGACCAGCGCCGTCGGACGACTCGTCTGCTTCAGGGTCGAGGCGGCCCAGCCAATCGCGTCCTCCAGGGTCTGTTCTTCAAGCACCCGATACGGAATCTTCAGGGTGGATAACAGGTCGGGCAGGATGTCTCCCATAATGATATGCTCCGGTGCGTCTTTGCCCTGATAGCCACGCCACGTAATCAGGAGCAAACAGGGCAGGGCGTAGATCAAACTGAGAGAAGACAGCGCGTTCAGGCAGACCCCCAGACCCGAATTCTGCATAATGACAACGGGTTGTTTGCCGGCCATATAGGCTCCCGCCGCCAGGCCCACCGCCGCATCCTCACGCGTCTCGGCAATATAGCCACCCCGTTCTTCGAGCGTGGCAATGACCCCTTTGACCAAAGAGCAGGGCACCCCGGTGAAAAAGTCGAAGCCGGCATTCCTGAGGTGTTGCACAAACTGGGGTCCGCTAACCATGAGAGTCCGTTGGGTCTGTTAGGTCCATTGGGTCTGTTGGGTTTATCGGGTCCATTGGGTTTATCGGGTCCATTGGGTCCATTGGGTCCGACTCAAGAGACTCTAGGACTCAAGAGACTCAACAGACCCAACAGACTCAACAGACTCAACAGACTCATATAAGAGCAGCGGGAGGATCACAATCGAGGCGATCAGGACACTCCCGACTGCCAGGGTCAGCAGGAGGCCCATACTGAAAATGCCATAGTATTGGGCGACCATGAGACTCCCAAACCCGACCATGGTCGTCAGCGAGAACAGCACAACCGCCTGGCCGGTACTGCCGGCAATCAGGCTGACGACCGAGACGTCACGGCCTACTCGGAAACGATGGACGAGATGGATACCATTCTCCACGCCGATGCCGATAATCAGGGGAGCGGCAACCATATTAGCCAGGTTAAATTGGACATCCCACAGCCACATCAGGCCCGCGGTCCAGATCATGCCCAGACCGAGCGGCAGGACGGCCAGCAGGGCGTCCGTGACACGTCGGAGCGCCAAAAAGGTGACAACCAGGATGGCGAGAAACGCGTACCAGGCCGCCTCAATATAGCCAGCCTGCATCGCCCCAATCGACTCGTAGCCAATAATCGGGGAGCCGGTGACATCGGGGTCAACCGTGCGTAACTGCCGAATGAACTCCGTCAGTGGCTCGCGCTCCCAGATATTTTCCTTGGGATAGATCTGTAAAAGAAACCGCTGGCCGTCCCGGCTGACAAAACGGCTGCGCAACTGAGGCGGGACATCCACAAAGGTAATCGGGCCGGCCGGAGACAGGTTATTCCTGAGCAGGGACCATTTGTCCTGAAAGTCGAGAAACAGCGCGTTCTGAAAAAGGTCCAGGCGCTGTTGGACGTTCTGTTCGGGCAGTGTTCTGAGCGCTTCAAAAACGGTCAGCAGGTGTTGGCGCGCCTCGTGCAGGAGCGTTGCGTTGCCGTTTTCCTGGTCGCGGATTTTGAGACGGAGCTTATCCAGGGTCAGTTCGAGCTGCTTGACCTCCACCTCCCGGGGATTATTGCGAAGCGGAGGGAGTTCACTCAGCAGCGGGCGGATGATTGCCAGGAGGTGAAGGCGCTCCGGCTGTCCGTCCGGAATCAGCGACGCGACACTCTCAACGGTTTCCACGCTGGGCAGCGCCGCAAACGCTTGAGCCTTTTGGCGCGCCGCTTCCGGCGTCGGCGCTGTTGCCAAGGCGTTCCAGGACGAACGTTCGGAGTTTTCAATAATACGCTTTTCCCATTCAACCGACTCCGTGCCGTGTGCCTGGAGGTTCAGCAGATTATAGTCAAAAGAGACCCACGGCAGCGCCAGGAGTCCTGCCGCCGTTCCCAGGCCGGCGATTCCGAAAAGGAGACTTCTCTTCCGTTCGACGTATTTGCCCAGACCGGAAAACGTTGTCTGCAAGACCGTCTGCCGTCCCACAGGAACACGCCAGGGCCAGAACGAGTCCATCGAGACGATCAAGGCTGGCAGGAAAGTCAGGATGGCGAGAGCGGACAGCAGGATTCCTCCGCCCGAGATGATGCCGAGTTCCTGAACTCCGCGAAAGTCTGCCAGTATGACTGCAAAAAAGGCGACCGAGGTGGTCAACGCCCCCGCAATAATACTGGGGACGGTCTGTTCAAACACGATAGTAATGGCTTCGGCTTGGTTTCTTCCCTTGCCGCGCTCTTCCTCATAGCGGGTCATGAAGTGGACGCCGAAGTCGTCGGCCAAACCGAGCAGCATCGGCGCGATGAAGACGGTAATAATCGTCAGATGACCGACCGAGAGCGTGACAAAGCCCAGCGTCCAGCTCAGGCCGATCATAAGTGATGAAACAATGAAGAGCGGATGCCGAATGCGTCGGAAAAAGACCAGATAGAGGAGCGCAATACCCGACAGGGACACCACCGTTGCTACGGCCGTATCGTGCTGGGCGCTGAGCATTTCATCATTACCCAGCGCCTTCGTGCCGGTGACACCAGCGTCCAGACCCGGAAACTCCACTTTGAGGTCGGTAATCGCCTGCCGAATAGCCGCCATCGAATCCTGAAGGTCGTTAAAACCCGCAGCGGCGTCTTCTTTCGCCTCGACCATGAGGAACATGTATTTGCGGTTCTCGGCAATGAGGAAGCCGTCGTCATCGAGCTGTGCCGTCCCACCAAAAAACTCAGCCCAGGGAGAACGGTAACGGGGGTCTTGTCCGTACAGCTCCCGCCCGATCTCTTGTAACAAGGCGGTGAGGAAGGATAACTGAGAGTCGGAGAACTCACCGGAGTCTTCATCCAGTGGGGCACCCAGTCCGAGGATGTCGTCGACCAGATGCGAAACAACGGCACTGCTGACTTGGGTGTTAATCGCCTCGAAGAGCGTATTCAGGCCGGGGTTCGTCAGCAGTTCATGAATAATCTCTTGCGAGTCTTCAAGACTCCGCCGTAAGTCGCGCAAATCCTCAGCAGGCAGGTAGAGCAGCTTTTTGCCTTCTAAGGAGGAAACATCGACTCGATAAAAAATCTCAGCAATATGCTCCTGTTCCTGGGCGAGTCGTTCGCCCAGACGCGTCACAAAGGCTTTGCCCTGCGGGATGTCTTGCGGCTCAACAACCACGGCCACCTGGTCCACGCCGACAAACTCTTCGGAATACTCCTCATCGAGTTGCAGGTAGCGCTTTTCGGTCGAGATCAGATCATTGCGGCCGGTGACGAGTTCGAGATGTCGTACGGTGTATAACGACGCCGCAACCGTGAGCAGCAGACAGAGAGCCAGGGCCGTCTTTGCATACGCAACGATCCCCCGGGCGCAGGCGCGCAGGGCCCGTTTTTCCAGGGTAACGAGGCGTTGTTTAAAAGACGGAGGGATCGCCTGCACAGATAATGTCTCCACTCACAAAGCGCGCTGGAACGGATAGGACGGAGAACGTAGGGATGCTGGGGAGATGGGTCACGGTATCTGCCAACGTCGTCGCCAAATTCCCCATACCCGGCACAGGTCCTGTCAGTCCTCTGTTGAACCGGGCAGCCTATCCTAGCCCTGCCGGTTACTCAAGCGGAGGGGGAGTCTGAGCAGTCGGCTGTTGTCCGGCCTCTTCGGTCTTGGCGTTCGCAATGGTCTGCTGCATCCGCTTCGCCAGCTCTTCATAGGACTGTTTGGACATGAGCGATTGCACTTGTTTGCGCAGGTTGCTGGCCATGCTGACCCCGTCAAGTCGAACGTCCCACACCCTCCACACGCCCTCCGACTGGTTGAGCCGAAAACCGATGGTCACCCGCCC
Organism: uncultured Binatia bacterium (SeqCode); assembly: GCA_965203745.1. Taxonomy (GTDB): domain Bacteria; phylum Desulfobacterota; class Binatia; order Bin18; family Bin18; genus Bin18. The sequence continues at coordinate 555,285 of CBDBDK010000004.1, read as the reverse complement.
TTCATCAGGATTCACGACCGAGACCTCGGTCAGGGCCTCGTTCCCTTGCAGGCGCGTGTCGCCGTATTCGAACTGCGTGTCAGCCAGAAATTCCGACGCTCTGGGATAGGCCAACTCGCGCAGCAAGCGTGTGAGGAGGTTGATGAAATCAGCCTGCTTCTCTTGGCCGAGGGTGTCCCAGTGCGGTCCCATCAGCCAGCGCGACAGTTGAGCAATGGCCAGGTTTTTTTCGATCTCTTCATTCGTGCACTGTGGGGGAGCGGAGGGCAAACCAAAGTCCTGACCACACGATTGCATGGTCGAGATCAGCCGTTTGGTTACCTCCGCCGGAGAATCTGCCCAGCCGAGTTGAGGAAAAAGGAGGCCTGTTATCAAAAGGAGAGTTTTGACCACGATCAAACTCCTCGACACGCCAGTCGCTGTCTTTCTGGTGTTTGTAAGAGGCCGGAGGCTTATTCTGCGATCTGCCGCTCTCGATTTTGCAGGTAGAAGTCTTGTACTGCGCTGTACATATCAAGAGAGTAGCGATCCACACTCTCGAAGAGTTCAAGATTGAGGGAGCGTTCGTTGACCGCATTGGTGAGCACCGTGCCCGCATCTGTTGCCGTCACTTCGACCGTGGATAACAAATAGGTCTTCGGGTCCATGGCTCCGTCCGCGACCCGGCCAATAGCGTCACGCACCGTGGAAGGTCCGATAAAGGGCAACACCAGATACGGGCCCGATCCTATGCCATAAGTCCCGAGCGTCTGGCCAAAGTCCTCTTGGCTCCTTTCGAGCCCAAACTTGTTTTTGGCCACATCGAAAAAGCCGAGACCACCAATCGTCGTGTTGATCATAAAGCGTCCGGCTTCCCGCGCCGCACCGTCCAACTTGAGCTGAAAGAGGCTATTGGCGAAGCGTGGCACAACCCCGATATTATGGAAAAAACGGCGTACGCTGAGCCGCGCAGGCTCCGGCACAGCTCCGGCATAGGAGCGGGCAACCGGTCGGAGGATATGTGCATCCATCCAGATGTTGAAGGAGAACATCTTCTCATTAAAGGGTTCAAAAACGGACGGTTCGTACACCGGGGTGGGGCTGTCAAGCATGTCCAGTGAGTCGTCCAGCCCCTGCTGCGTTGCTCCATTCTGAGCAAAAGCTGTTGGCATATGCGGGCCAAGCCCGAGGACACTGACTAAACAGAGAACCATAACACAGCCAAGGCGTCGTTTTTGCATTGTTCTACTCTCTGAATACTAGGAGTTCCGGGTTGGCAGCAGAACGGTCGCCGTGCCAATGACCCAGCGTTCTCCATCATCGTTCTCCATCCAGATATCACACTCAGCCGTATGGCGCTCTATATCCTTTTGGGTGACAAAGCCTAGCAGATGAATCGCACAGTCAGGTAGGACCGGGCTGCGAAACGTCGTACCGATCCGGGTAATCTGCGCCGCTTGGTTCCACTCGCCGATCAGTCGGGCCAGCAGCCCCATACTTAAGACCCCAGGCGCGATCATGCCCGGCAGACCCTCCTGGCGCGCCCCTTCGTCGTCCGTGAACCGGGGGAAATCCATGCCGGCCGTCTTGGCGTACGTGCGGACAAAGTCTTTGGTCAGGAGCAGGTCGATAGGCGGTAACTCGTCGCCCTCTTCGACCTCTTCAAAATAGAGTGTCTTCATCGCTGCATAATCCTATGGTCAACAATGGCAACCTTCTGGCCGTCCTGGTTTGAGATCTCATTCCGCAGGACGATGAAATACATAGAGCCACTGCGCCCGGTTTTCTCGTAAATATCATGTATGGTGCTGACCATTTTCAGCCTGTCACCAGGCCGAACCGGGGCAAAAATCTCAACATCACGTCCGCCGTCAAAGCCGACCTTGCCGAAGCGCGGCATATGCTCGGGTGTCATTTTTTTGGGTCGGAGCCGCGTCACATAGGTCGGTACCGCAACGAGACCGCCATAGGGACCATTCACCGCCGCTTCTTCATCGGTGTAGAGCGGGTTGGTCTCTCCCAGCGCGTCCGCAAATCGTAAGAGGTCCGCTTTCTCAACCGGCGGAAAGTCCGTTTCGTCAAATACCTGGCCTAAAATAGACCGATCAAATTCAAGCGCCATCCACCTCTCTCCTAGGTCCCACTGGATGCCGGCTGAGCTGGGACGCGCCGGACACGAAAATCAACCGGGCGGTAGCCGCCCGTTCGCAGCGCCTCAACCAACTCTTTCGTATTTGTAATATCTTTCTCAAACTCTGTGGCACAAACCCCGACAAAGCTCACCAGATGGGCATCGCTGCCCCCAAACGCGTGGTAGCCATACGTATCGATAAGCTCAGCAACGCGCTCGTTCTCGCCTTTTTTGCTTCCGCCGTTCAGGGCTTCGACGCCAACAACTCCCTCAAGCGGAGGACGGTTTTCATAGTGCTCAATCAAGCCAATAGTGGGCCGTCCAGGGTGACACGGCATAGCCACCCCGCCCATGCGTGCCACTTCGTCAATCAACTCTTGGGCCCGCAGCCGGACGTTGGAAAAGTCGAAGCGTTGCAGCATCGCATCGTTGACCCCATACACAAGCACGTGCCCGTACTCGGTTTCGACCTCAGAGGCTTTGAGGATCAGCATGCCATACTTGTCCTCAAGCGCCCGGTAGTCACTCTGGGTGTTAAACTGGCGGTGCTCGGTCAACACGATGCCGTCCAGCGGCCGTTCGTCTCGCTTGCGGGCCAGCCACTTGAGGTAGGCCTCAACCGGCGCGCGGCTGTCGTCCGAGGCTTCAGAATGCAGGTGGAGATCAATTACTCGTGCCATGAGCTGTCTGAGGGCTGGCGGCCAAAGCCGACTCTTGTGTCTCCTTTTGTCGAAGCAGGTTTTTCTGGCTGCAAAATAAGGCCCTATAGTGCCAGAAGCGCACGATTTGAGTCAATTGGGTCGGTTGAGTCAATTGAGTCAGACCCAACCGACCCAATTGACTATGAGGCAGGCTTGAACAGCGGCACCGAGACATCCGGCGTCACGTCCTCGAAGGTGACTTCGACCGGCATGCCGATGGTGACGCTCTCCGGGTCACAGCCTACGATATTGGTCAGCATCCGCACCCCTTCTTCCAGTTCGACATAGGCCATGACATAGGGCACTTTATTGCGAAAGCCCGAACTTTGATTCTGGCGGGTAATGGTAAAGGTATAGACAGTCCCTTTGCCGCTACAGCGCAGCCACTCAAAGTCCTGCGACAGGTTTTCCGGGCAAAAGGCGCGCGGATAGTAAAAGACCGTTCCACACGCCCGACATTTCTGAACGTACAGTTCGTGCCGGGCGCAGGCTTCCCAGAACGGTCGCGACTCTTCATCTACCCGTGGGACCGGGCGGTTCGGTTTCTTTTTTTCATCAGCCATAATCACTCCCTCATTACTGGACCGCGGCTATACGCCGAGGACCAGAGAGGCTCCGCTGTGCCGGAGCCCGAGCGTTCCGCCTGTTCCATGACAAAAGGCGAGTGCACAATCCTTGACCTGGCGCTCTCCACACTCGCCCCGCAACTGCTTGACCGCCTCGATCACCAAAAAAATTCCGCGCATACCGGGATGGTTGGAGGACAACCCGCCGCCGTCGGTATTGATCGGGAGTTCACCGCCCAGACCAATCCGACCGTTCTGGACATACGACCCGCCTTCTCCTTTTTGACAAAACCCCAGGCTTTCAAGGGTGATGCATACGGTAATGGTGAAGGAGTCGTAGATCATGGCCATGTCAAAGTCGCTCTGACTCACCCCGGCTCGTGCCATGGCCTTCGGGCCGGACTGCTTGGCCGCCGCGTCAGTAATATCGCGCACCCCGGCGCTGGTATGGGCGCAGGACTCTGCCGCACTCAGGAGATAGACAGGCTTCTTTCTGAGATCACGTGCCCGTTCGGCAGAGGTGACAACCAGGGCGCCACCGCCATCGGAGATCATGCAGCAGTCCAGAAGGTGCAGCGGTGAAGACACCTCGCGTGAAGCCAGGACGTCGTCAACGCTAATCAGGTCACGGAACTTTGCGTGCGGATTCAGCGAGGCATGTTTGCGCGTAGTCACGGCAATCTCGGCCAGTTGCTCGCTGGTTGTGCCGAATTCGTACATATGCCGCTGCGCGGCCAGGGCATAGTCGCCAACGGTTGTCGGGCCGTAGCAGCCTTCAAACTGTTCGGGCGGGTCGCCACTCCCGCCGCCTCCGGTGCCAACGGCAAAACGGTCCGAGGACCATTTGCTGCCGTACAGAATCAGGGCAACATCGCAGTAACCTGCGGCAATCGCCGCCGCGGCATGGGCCGTATGCGAAACAAAGGACGAGCCCCCAATCGAGTTGGAGTCCAGGAAGTCCGGGTTGAGATTCAGGTGCTCGGCCAGAGCGATAATCCCCATCCCGCCCACACCCGAGGTCAACAGGCCGTTGACGTCTTTTATGCTCAGCCCGGCATCGTCCAGAGCGCCTCGGGCGCTTTCGGCCATGATCTGGTATTGGGTTTTATGCGGAGCCCAACGGAGCGGGTGCTCGTAGACACCGGCCAGCGCGGCTTTTCGACTGATACTCATGCTATTCCTCTCTAGTTGAAGAACGCCTGAATGGCATCGCAGGCGGCCTGCGGTTTTTCGAGTGGTAGCCAGTGTCCGGCCTCAGGAATGACAGCCAGTTGTGCATTCGGAATATGGTCCCGCAACTCTTCTGCCTGAGCAACTGGCGTGGTGGCGTCGTCCGCTCCGGCCAGCACCAGCGTGGGTCGGTCGATCTGTTCTAGCTGCGCCCTCAGGTCAACCTGCTGGCAGGCCAGCAAATCAAAGTAGCGGACGCGCGGATCGGTCTTGATCTGCTCCATCCAGCCTTCTTGAATGATCTCCTGCGGCGTCTGAGGTGAGCACGACACCTTGGTGAAGGGCTGTCCCTGGCGGCCTTTCATTACTGCCTGCCAGATGCCGAGCAACTCATCCGAGATGTTGAATTGCGCCGCCGTGCAGGTCAGGGCGACGCCCTCAACCATATCCGCGTGGCGGAGGGCCAGGTCCATGGCAATGGCGCCGCCCATGGAATGGCCAATAATAACCACCGGGCGTACGCCTAAGGCCTGCCACAGACTATAGGTGAAGTCGCTATAGGCGGCCACGCTTTTGAGGCTTTCCGTTCCGCTCGAACGTCCATGGCCCGGAAAGTCGAAGGCGAGCGGACTGTGGGCGGCCGAGAGCATATCCAGCATCTTGTGGGCGAAATGGCCATTACTGCCCGCCCCGTGGACGTATAAAAAGAGCCGGCCCTTGCTGACATCAGGAACAACCGGCGGCAGCGTTGTCTGGCCGGTGTGAAAGTAATGCACCGCATAGCCGTCAACATCAACATACTTGGTTGGCATATCCCCTCGCTTTGGAAAAACTGCCACTTGACTAATCGGGCAGGGTCGAGTTTGTCAAGGGTTCCGGTCTATGCGATAGCTCGGGCCAGTCAAGGTTCCCGCGTCTTAGCCTTCCAGGAGCCTTGTGGCCAGCCCCTCTTCCTCCTTCAGACCCGCGCCAGCTCGCGCACCAAGACCTGTAACGATTGGGCGTTATACGCCGGCAAAAAATGGTCGATATAGGGCCGGGCGGCCTTCATGCCCTGGGCGCGCAGTTCAAAGCTTGAGGCTCCGTACATGGGGTTGATCCAGACCACGGTGCGCACGCGTCGCCGCAGGGCGCGCATTTCGCGTTCAATAACTTCGGTGCGGCCGCTGTCGTATCCGTCGCTGATAATAATGGCCACCGTTGAGCGGGTCGAGCCTTCACGCAGCACGCTTCGATTCAACTTGGTGAGTGCTCCGCCGATATCCGTGCCGCCGGACCAGTGGCGGACCGTCTCACCGACCTGCTGCAAGGTGTGTTGCACGGAGCGGCGGCGCAATACAGACGTGATTTCGGTGACGGCCGTGCTGAAAACCACCGTGCGCGCGTTCTTGAGTTCTTTCTGAATCCCCAGCATGAGCTGCAAAAGAAACGGATTAAACGCCTCCATGGACCCACTCACATCGCACAGCAGGACGAGTCGGGTCTTGCGCACCCGGCGGTGGACACGGGCGAGTTCCAGCATATCCATGCCGTGCCGCATGTTACGCCGGAGTGAGCGTCGCAGGTCTATCCGCTGGCCCCGTGGGGACGGTCTGAGCCGCCGGCTGGGACGCGTGGCGAGACGCTTGGCCAGGGCACGGACGGTATGTTCGATGGGTGGCGCTTCCTCGTCCCAGCGCGCCGTCAGGTTCAGGTCTCGGTGGGTTTCCTGCTCGCTGCTGTCTTCGAGCTGGCCAATAATATCCTGGTGCGCCTCCTGGACGCCTTGATCAAAGTTTCCGCGAAGCAACTCGGTCTGTACTCCCAGGCGGTAGCCTTCGTTCTCTGCCTCTCCGTACCAGTAGGCGTTGAACACCCGATCAAATCGCTGTTCCTCTATTTGACTACTGGCCAGGTTCGTCCGTAGGGCGAGGCGGAAGTCGTCCTCGTTGACAAACTGAATACCGCGCAGGGAGCGGGCGACATCAATGATTCGGCCCGGGGTCACGCCGAGCCCGGCCTCCTTGGCTAATCGACACAGCTCAAGCGTACGCGTGAGCAACGTCTCGGGTAGCGTGCTCGGAGCGGGGGGGTCTTCGTTGGGTAGGTCTCCTGTCGGAGGCATGCCCCTACTCACTCCGTGCCGCCCCTCAGGATGGTCTCCGCTCCAATGGTCTGTAAGCGCTCAATATCGTCATGGTACTTCAGAATCACACCGGCGGTGTCCTCCAGGGTTTCAGCCCGGAGTTCGTCGATCCCAAGTCCGAGTAGGGCTCGGCTCCAGTCCACACTCTCGGCAACGCCGGGGCGTTTGTAGAAGTCTATTTGGCGCAGCGCCTGCATTACTGCAACAATGCGCTCAGCCAACACAGTCCGAATTCCCGGCACCCGGCGCAGGATGATCTCACGCTCTTTGTCCGGTGTCGGGTAGTCGATCCACAGGTAGAGACAGCGCCGCTTGAGGGCCTCGTGCAGTTCCCGGGTTCGGTTTGAGGTCAGGACAACATAGGGCGGCTGCCTGGCGGTAAAAGTCCCGATCTCGGGCACGCTGACCTGAAAGTCGGACAGGATTTCCAGGAGAAAGGCCTCAAACTCCTCGTCTGCGCGATCGACCTCATCAATCAGGAGGACGACCGGCCGGGGGCCCGGATGACGAATGGCTTCAAGCAAGGGACGATTCAGCAGAAATTCATCACTGAAGATGGTGCGTTCAAGGAGCGGACGCTCCTGTGGCTGCTGTTCGGCCATGCGAATATGCAGGATTTGCCGGGCGTAGTTCCATTCGTACAGCGTCGTTTGTGCGTCCAGCCCCTCGTAGCACTGCAAGCGGATCAGTGGCGTGTCAAGCACGCTGGCCAGCACTTTGGCAACTTCCGTCTTGCCCACGCCGGCTTCCCCTTCGAGCAACAGCGGTTTTTCCAGATCGGCGGCAAGCTTGACGGTCAGGGCGAGCGCCCGGTCGGCAATATAATTCTGCTGGGCAAATTCTGCCTGGACGGCCTCAACCGATTGAAAGACTGGACAGTTCTGTTCCGACATCATGATTCCCGAGTTTCCTTCCTCAGCGTGCTGAGTCAGCACTTCATCCCTGAGATACTACCGGCCCGACCGATCCTGGGGGGAGCCAGCTACAGCGCCGCCGCGCTGAGTGCGTTTGAGCGCTCGGCCAGCCGCCGCTCGAAAGCGGTCAACTCGTCGTCCAGAATGTTGAAGTATTTGGCTTGGGGGTGATGGAAGACGAGAGCCGAGACCGAGGCTTCCGGGTCCATCATATAGCCCTCGGTCAGCTCGACGCCGATTGAGGCGGTAACCGGCAGCACCTGAAACAAACGCTCCTGGTCTTCGAGGCGCGGGCAGGCCGGATAGCCGAAACTCACCCGGACGCCACGATACCGGGCCTTGAAGCGCTCCCGCATGGTCAGCTCCGGCGGGTCGGCAAAGCCCCACATCTCCCGCAGGCGCTGGTGGAGCAGTTCGGCAAACGCCTCCGCGCCCTCAATCGCCAGGGCTTGCAGGATATGGGACTGGAGGTAGCGGCCCGACGCGCGGTACTGCTCTGCGAGTTCTCGGACCCCGTGGCCACAGGTCACGGCGAACAGCGCAATATAGTCCTGTTTGCCGCTGCTCGTCGGAGCCACAAAGTCACTCAGACACAGACCCTCGCCATGCTGCTGGCGGGGGAAGAGCAACGTTGCGGCAATATCTTTGCCGTTGGCGCGATATAGCCGCAGGCTGTCGCTCTCGGCTTGGGCCGGGAAGAATTGATACACCGCCTGCGCACGCAGCAATTTTTTTGCAATCACCTCATCCATCACGGCTTCGACCTGACGGTGTAACTCGACAGCCTTTTCGTTCCCCTGCGTTAATAAGGTCTCGAGATTCCCCTTGAGCCCCAGGTGCTTGCCGTACAGCATGGTCGGATTGAGATAGGCGAAGACCGCGTCCAGGTCATAATCGTCGAGCGTATGGAGCCGCAGGTCGGGCGGATGGGGAGCTGGCTGGTCGTGTGAGAGCACAGCGGGCCGGACAGGACGCGATTCGGATGCTTCTTGCTTTGGCGCACGCTCTTGGTGGGCGAGACGTTCCCGCTCTTTCTCCAGGTCCAACACAAGCGTCGCGTATCGGTCCTCATCCATAATCTGGTTGGCCAGGTCCAGACCGCGCATGGCGTCGTTCGCGTAACAGACCAGACCGTCGTACTCGGGCGCAATTTTATTGGCGGTGAAACGCGGAGTCAGCGCAGCCCCGCCAACCAGCAGGGGGCAACTCACCTGGGCCGTTGTAAGGTCCTGGGCCGTCACCACCATCTGTTGGGCCGATTTGACCAGCAAACCGGACAGACCCACCAAGTCTGGTTGATGTTCACGCACGGCCTCTATCAGGGTTTCAGGCGCGACTTTAATGCCGAGGTTCACCACCCGGTAGCCGTTGTTTGACAGGATGATCTCCACCAGATTTTTCCCGATATCATGCACATCGCCCTTGACGGTGGCCAGGATGACCGTGCCTTTCTGTAGGGGCAATTCATGAATTGCCCCTACCGCTTTCCCCATAAAGGGTTCAAGATGGCCGACGGCAGCCTTCATGGCCTCTGCGCTTTGCAGGACCTCGGCCACAATGAGTTCGTTGTTGTTAAACAGGCGGCCGACCTCATCCATGCCCGCCATGAGCGGTCCGTTGATAATGTCCAGGGGGATCCGCTCGTTGAGGGCGGTGTTGAGGTCGTCTATCAGCCCGTCTTTGGAGCCCTCTATGATATACCGCGCCAGCCGTTCATCCAGCGGCAGGTCGGCACGCGTATCCTGAATGATGCTTTCTTTTTTCTGTCGAAAGTGGGCGGCAAAGGCGGCCACCGGGTCCTCACCCCGCCAGTAAATCAGATCATTGGCGAGTCGTTTTTCTTCTTCGGCAATCGAGGCGTAGCGTTCCAGCTTTTCGGTGTTCACAATCGCCAAGTCGAGACCTGCCTTGACGCAGTGGTAGAGGAACACGGAGTTCAACACCTCGCGACCGGCCGGCGGGAGGCCAAAGGACACATTGCTGATACCCAGGATAGTCTTGCCGGCGGGTAGCGATTGTTTAATCAGCCGGACGCCTTCGATCGTCTCTTCGCCGGCACCAATATAGTTGCGGTCGCCGGTTCCAAGGGGAAACACCAGCGGATCGAAAATAATATCTTCGGCGTCCAGACCGTATTTATGGGTGAGCAGATCATAGCTCCGTTTGGCCACGGCGAGTTTCCGCTGCCGGGTGACCGCCATGCCCTGTTCCGGGTCTTCATCGATACAGCCCACCACCACCGCCGCACCGTAGCGTTTGATGAGCGGCACGACCTGGGCAAACCGTTCCTCGCCGTCTTCCAGGTTGATAGAGTTGATGACCGCCTTACCTTGCGAGCGTTCAAGTGCGGCTTCAATGACCCGAGTGTCGGTCGAGTCGATCATCAGGGGGACTTTGACCTTCCGCACCAGAATATCCAGGAAGGCGGTCATGTCGCCGAGTTCTTCGCGGTCCGGGTCGGCCAGACACACATCCACAATGTGGGCACCGCCCCGCACCTGTCGGCGGCCGATTTCCGCGCCTTCTTCAAACGCGCCGTCGCGGATGAGCCGTTTGAATTTACGTGAGCCAATAACGTTCGTGCGCTCACCGACCAGCATCGGGCGTTTGTCTTCGTCCATCACCAGGGGTTCGAGTCCTGAGACCACGCTCCGTTTCGTCGTCGGTAGCGCGCGTGGTCGCTTGCCCTCCAGCATCTGACTGAGCAGTGCGATATGCGCGGGTGTCGTGCCGCAGCAGCCGCCCAGCATGTTGAGCCAGCCGGCATCAACAAAACGTTCGAGCTTGGCCACGATCATCTCGGGTGATTCGTTGTAATTCCCCTCTTCGTCCGGTAATCCGGCGTTCGGGATACATAAAGCGGGAAAACGGGAGAACTCCGCCAAGGTGCGAAGATGATCGGTCATGAAATCAGGCCCGGTCGCACAGTTCAGTCCGAGCGCGAACAGGTCCCGATGCGCCACAGAGGTATAGAGCGCTTCCACCCCCTGTCCGGCCAACATCGTACCCATCGTCTCAATCGTGATGGAGACAGCCACAGGCACGCGGTGTCCGACCGTCCGAAACGCCTCGTCAATCCCCAAGAGACCGGCTTTCAGATTGAGCGTATCCTGGGTCGTTTCCATTATCAGCAGGTCTACGCCACCCCGCAGCAAGCCCTCTGCTTGTTCCGCATAGGCGTGCTGCAGTTGGCTGAAGGTCACACCGCCGGTGACAGAAATCGTTTTGGTCGTTGGCCCCATGGAGCCGGCCACAAAGCGGGGTCGATAAGGGGAGCTATGACGTTGGGCACAGGCCTGGGCGAGCTGGGCCGCGGTCTGGTTGATGATGCCTGTCTGCTCGTGCAGACCATACTCGGCCAGGACGATGCTCATAGCGCCAAAGGTATTCGTTTCAATAATATCCGCACCGGCTTGCAAGAAGCCATCGTGAATCTGTGTGACCGCCTCAGGGCAGGTCAACACCAAGTGTTCATTACAGCCCTCGTACGCCAGGCCGCCGAAATCGCCGAAATCTTCCGGGTTCAGATTCTGGGCCTGGATGGAGGTCCCCATGGCCCCATCAAAGAGCAGCACCCGCTCATGCAGGAGGGCGTACAGGTCGCCGGCCCGAGCCGATAACGAAGGGAGTCTGTCGTTCAAATTTCCCACCTAAGTCCTTAAAGAGTAAACGTGTCAACATCTGTGTATCTATTAGAGGACACGTTTACTCTTTTCATCATACGGAGGCTGACGTAGAGAATAAAGAGATTGGAGACGATCGTATCAAAGACTCAACCCTCAGCAGCCGATGATGTGCGGTGCCTCTTATATACGCCGAGAATTTGCTTGTCTAATAGGCTAGGACGTATGTAATCAAGGGGAGTATTTTTACTCTATTGAGTAAAAATACTCAATAGAGTAAATTAAATAAATGTCCCCCTTCCAACGTGCTCATGTCGCGACACTTTGCGAGCGGCTTGCTGAGCCGTCGAGTCGAATTATCACCCTGTTCGGGCCGCGCCAGACGGGCAAGACCACTGTCGTGCGTCAGGCGTTACGGAAGATCAATAGTAAGAGCCGTTACTTTGCGGTTGATGAGCCTGAGCCCGCCACGCCCCGTATCCCATCTGATATGGCCGAAGCAACCTTCTCCGCGTCACAGCAACGAGACACGGCTTGGTTGGTACGTAACTGGGAAGAAGCTCGCCTCGAAGCAGAACAATCGGGCGGCTTCGTGCTGGTGTTTGATGAGATACAGAAGATCCCGAACTGGTCTGAAACTATCAAAGGACTGTGGGATGCCGACCGTGCCAGAGGATGCCCACTGCACGTTGTGATCTTGGGCTCAGCCCCGCTGCTTATGCAAAAGGGAATGAGCGAGAGTCTGGCCGGACGGTACGAGTCCATTCGTGTGACGCACTGGTCGTTTGACGAGATGTCAGAGGCTTTTGACTTTGACCTTGTGCATTATCTCTATTTTGGTGGTTATCCGGGGGCTGCCTTGCTCGTGCGCGACCAGGACCGTTGGCGCTCGTATATTATCGGCTCGCTGATTGAGCCGAATATCGAGCGCGACATCCTCGCCATGCAGCGGGTGGACAAACCAGCCTTGCTGAAGCGGTTGTTTGAACTTGGCGCAGCCTATTCAGGGCAAATCCTATCCTACACCAAGATGCTGGGGCAGCTTCACGATGCCGGTAACACGACCACCCTGGCCCGCTATCTGGACCTGCTGTCGAATGCCGGTCTGATTACCGGGCTTCCCAAATATGCAGTTAGTGCCTCCCGCCGCCGGGCGTCCAGCCCCAAGCTCAACGTACTCAATACCGCTCTGATGACAGCAGAGGCCGGCTACATGTTTGATGAAGCTCGGGCCGACCGGACCTTTTGGGGACGCTTGGTCGAAAGTGCAGTTGGTGCTCACTTGTTCAACACTGCAACAGACAACATTCGTCTGTATTATTGGCGGGATGGAGCGCATGAGGTCGATTTCGTTCTTCAGCGCGGTACTCGTGTCATTGCCATTGAGGTCAAGAGTGGTCCGAACACAAAGTCGGTCCGAGGAATGGCGGAATTTGTACAGCGTTTCAGTCCTAGTCGTTCGCTGCTTGTCGGTGAAGGCGGTATCTCGCTTGATGAGTTTCTGACTGTGCCAGCTTCACACTGGTTTGAGGAAGTATGAGCGTTATCGTCTCCCGAACCTGTACCGAAGTCTCGGATACGGACCACAATCAGAAGAATGAGTCCCGGCCTTTGGATGCAACTTCCGGTCCAAGTCGGCCTATGTCCTGCTCGGCGACCCCGGCTCTGGCAAGACTACTGCGCTTCAGGTCGAAGAGCGGGGCGTGACGATGCTCACTTTGTCTCCGCTCGTGACTTATTGACCTTGAATGTGGATAGCCACCCCGAATGGCACGAAAAACGCTTTTTATCGACGGGCTGGATGAAGTCCGGGCCGGAACAGCCGATGTACGCACACCGTTTGATGCGATTCGAGAACGCAACTCGACGCGCTGGGCAAGCCACGATTTCGGCTCTCCTGCCGGGAAGCGGATTGGCTTGGGGCAAACGATCAAAGGCATTTGGCATTCTGTTGCCCCAGACGGCGCAGTAACTAGTGCTGCGGCTTGACCCGCTGACGGACGCAGACATTATCAAGATACTCGATGCCCAGCCTGGAGACTGACGACGCTCAAAAGTTCATTGAGAAGCCCAGAGAGCGGGGTGTTGACGGACTCCTCAAGAACCCGCAGAGCCTGGATTTATTGGTAAAAGCGGTGGCGAACGGAGGCTGGCCGGAAAGTCGCTTGGACACGTTTGAGCGTGCCTGTCGCCAGATGGTTCGTGAACTGAACGACGAACATCGGGCAGTAAGAAGAGAAACAGGGACTCCTTCAACCGATCAACTCCTTGATGCTGCTGGGCGTCTCTGCGCGGTGCAGTTGATTGCGGGTATTGCCGGTTACACGGTCGGCCTTGGTAGGCCCGACTCAGCGTATCCGTCTCCAGAGGAATGCAGCGGCGACATCGAACCCGGCGTATACAAAGCAACTCTTGCCACTATGCTGTTCAAGGCCGAGTCCGACGATACCCGTTTGGCCCCCGTTCACCGTCATATTGCGGAATTTCTCGGCGCTCGTCACTTCGCCCGACTCATTGACAAAGGGCTTCCTATCCAACGAATCTTTGCCCTGATAACGGGAGCAGACGGAGGCGTAGTCACGGAAATGCGGGGTTTGTCCGCTTGGCTTGCGGCGCAGTGCCCGCGTGCACGTATGGCTCTGATTGAGCGTGATCCTATCGGGGTCGGGGCTGTACGGCGACCTGCGCCAGTTCTCGGACGACGAGAAACGCGTCCTGCTGGTTTCCCTGGAGCAAACACTTCTTATTGCCTTTGGTCATGGAGCCGCCCTAGATAATTTTCTGACATCGGCAGGTAAGATGGCCGCGGCTTTTGGTGCGCTCGCTACGCGGAACATGGAACCAGCCTTAGAGGATATCTTGACTCATTCCAGTCGAGAAAAAGAACATCAATTCGCTGTTTTTTTCGTGTTGCACGTTCTGCGACAGGAGGCGGCGCTACCGAGACTTGCTGATCCTTTGATTGAAATCGTCCGCGATGACACGTGGCCAGCAGGTATTAGGGAGCAAGGGTGAATACGTTCATCCATGTCTGCAATGGGCGTGATGAGGCGAATGCATATATGGAAGCTTTACTGGAAGACATTCATTCTGGAGAAGTCTCGGACCCGGAAGATCAGCTTCTCGGAATCTTACTAACATACCTCTATCCTGACGTATTATCTGCATCGAGAGTCTTCGACCATCTACAAGAGTCAGAAACCCGATCTTCTGGTCAGTACTTCCGCTTCTGGAACTTCAGCCTTGTCGAGGACTCTTCCGACAATGACGTTTGCGAGTTGCTGAACACATTGGTGACACAGCGCGAAACCTTGTGGCCTATCCTGGAAAGTCGGCGCTTACACAACATGCCGGTGGGCTTGCTGGCCCGCGGTCTGGAGGCTTACGGTGATGGTCTCGACTCGAATCGTCTTTATGACTGGCTAGGCGTAGGCTTGTCCTCAGACCGAGACGATCCGCCTCACAGCGAGGCCCTCCAGCGTATCCGCTCCTGGCTAGAGCAACGTCCCAATGTCCAAAAAGCGGTTATCAGCGAAGGGTTAAAACGCTACTCCGAATCCCATGATGACAGTTTCAATATCTGCATGTCCAGGGTTATGCAGCATCTCTACGGGGCGAAGCTTCCGAGCGATTTCTGGTGTTTGGAACAGACGAAAAATGATTTCCAAATCGCTGAATATCTCATCAAATGGGCTGGGAACCGCGCGGGATTCTCAGTCGAATCTCTGAAGAGTTGTGCGCACGGCAATGAGCGCTTGCAAAACAAACTCACGGACGTGCTCAATCGCCTCGATCAGGAGGATGCCGGATATCGAGAATTGACGCTTCAGAGCCAGAGCTACAAGGAGGAAGAAGAACGCGAACACCAAAAATGGCTTAACTATGTCCGCAACAACCAGGGCGCACTACGCGAGAATCGTGCTGCCCCCGTTCTGCTAAACAAGCTGGCGGAGACGTATCTCGATCCATACCAGGTTAGCTCCGAATACGGTCCGGAAGCCCTTCGACGACTACTCCAAAACGATCAGGGTTTGATGGACGCCGTGCTTCAAGGCTTGCGCGGTGTGGTTAACCGGGACGACGTTCCAGATGTTAAGGAGATTATCAGTCTCCATAAGAAGAACTACAGGCACTATCTTGCTCTGCCATTTCTGGCGAGCTTGGCGGAACTCGAAAGAACAGCCCCGGAGGAATTAGGCCGCCTAGATGAGTATCAGTTTCGTCCGGCGCTCGCCTTCTTTTACGGTATTCCCCATAGAGACCGACCCCAGTGGCATCGCAAACTTCTTGAAGCCCGACCTCAAATCGTAGCCGACGTACTGGCACAGTTTGCGGTATCCAAGTTTCGTTGTAGCCACGAATATGTCTACGAACTCCAGAAACTTACACACGACCTCGCCCGCGACCAAGCTCACGCTCAAGTCGCCCGGCTGGCAAGCCTACTGCTACTGAAAGCCTTTCCAACGCGTTGCCATTCAAAACATATTGAAGCGTTGGACAATTTGCTTTGGGCCGCGATACAACACGCCGACAGATATTCCCTTCAGAAGTTGATCAAGAGGAAACTGTCCCTGACGAGTATGAACGTTACTCAGTGTGTCTACTGGTTAGCTGCGGGTGTTATCGTTTCGCCGGGAGTATACAAAGACCGACTGAAAGACTTTGTACAAGGTCGAGAAAGCCGGATTCGACACGTAGCGACGTTTTTTTCTGATAAAGAGCTCCCGTGGCTCTCATCGGACAAAATTGGAATCTCGGTATTGGAACTCCTCATTCGCCTTATCGGAAGCTATGCTGGCCCCATTGACTTGTCCTCTGACGAGTTGTTCACAACTGGCGGACGAGCCTCTGGCCTCGTGCGTAGCCTGATACAGCGCCTCGCCGTAGCCTCAGTTAAGGAAGCGAGCGACGCCCTGACCTCACTTTACTCCGATCCGGCCTTGACCCGCTGGCATGGCGAGTTATCGCGAGCCCAGGACTCCCAACGAATTATCCGGCGTGATGCTGAGTATCGCCATCCTGATATCGAGCAAGTCTGCGCGACCTTGCAGAACGGCCTACCGGCGAACGTGGCAGACTTGGCAGCCTTGGTGACGGATAGGCTGTGTGAGATAGCGAGGCGGATACGCACGGGAAATACTAACAACTGGCGTCAGTACTGGAATGAAGACCCCGATGGACGACCTCAAGAGCCGAAGCACGAGAACTCTTGCCGGGATGCGCTGCTGTCCGCTCTCCGAGAGCGTCTTCCGCATGGGGTCGATGCGCAACCCGAAGGGCAATATGCCAACAACACAAGGGCTGATATCCGCGTGTCCTGCGCCGGCTTCAACCTGCCGGTAGAAATCAAAAAGAGCAGTCATTGGGACGTGCGGAACGCAATGAGAAGCCAGTTGAGCAAGTACACACGGGACCCGGACGCAAGCGGCTACGGCATCTATCTAATACTCTGGTTTGGCTCGGAGACGTGCCGGCCGGGGCCGGGCGGTCGTCCGAAGAGCGCGGCTGACCTTGAGAAGAGGTTGCGCGAAAAGCTCTCGCCAGACGAAGCGCGCAGGATCTCGGTTTGTGTGATGGATGTTACGAAGCCCTTCGACTCCGCTCCGCTACGCTCAGGGTGAACGGTGGCGTATCGCTCGCGCTGAACATGACTGCGGGCAGGATGCCCGCGCCCCCAGGACGTGACTGCTCTAGGCCAACAACGTGCGGGCGATCACCTTGAGTTCCAGAATGGGCTTGACACCCTCAAAGATGGGCAGCACCAGGGCGTCCACGACATAGCGCGAGATAGCGTACTCTTCGCCATAGCCCCAGCCGCCGTGAATGAGTTGGCCTTCCTGGGTGACCCAGACCGCCACGTCGCAGGCCAGCAGTTTGGCCATGGCCGCGGTCAGCGTGGCCGCTTCGTCTTTGTCCATGGCAGGTGCGGCGGCATAGGTAATCTGGCGAGCCGCGGTAATATGGGCAGCCATGCGACCCAGCTTGTACTGGGTGAGCTGGAAGTCTCCCAGCGATTTCTTAAACTGCCTGCGCTCGTCCGCGTAGGCGGCGCTGACCTCCAGCGCGGCTTGGGCCAGCCCGGTGGCGCGTCCCCCGGTCTGGAGCCGTCCCGCGGCAAAGCCGGCCATCTGCAAGTAAAAGCCCTTATTCAGCCCGGCCTCTCCTCCAACGAGGTTTTCGGCTGGAACAAAATATTTATCAAGGTTCAACACGTAGGAATGCATCCCCCGGTATCCCAGGGTCGGGATGGCGTCCCCCTGGAGCACGCCGCCGGTCTCCTGTTTCATCTCAAACGAATGGCCCGGAAAGGCGTCCTTTTCAACAATGAACAAGGACAACCCGCGCGCGCCGGAGCTGGCCTCGGGATTTGTCCGGGCGAGCAGGGCGATAATGTTTGCCCGTCCGGCAAACGTGCACCACGCCTTGGCCCCGTCAATCACAAAACCGCTCTGCCCGTTGACCGTGGCCAGCTCGGCGCGGCATTTGACCGAAGCCACGTCGGAGCCGGTGTCAGGCTCGGTTACGGAAATGGCGACCATCAGCTCGCCGCTGGCAATCGGTGGCAGCCATTTCTTTTTTTGGTCTTCGGTGCCACCACGCAGCAGGGCCTTGGTCAGAATTTCCGGTCGGGTGATCAGACTGCCGGCCACGCCGAGTGAGGCCACGGAGAGTTCCTCGGTGGTGATAATCATGGCCAGATTACCCATGCCGCCGCCCCCGTACTCTTCGGGCACCGACATGCCGAAATAGCCCAGTTCGGACATGTTTTTAATCACGGATTCCGGAATCAGCTCGTCGTTGCGATGGACGCGCTCCGCAATGGGTGCGACCTCGCTCTTGGCAAACTGACGCACCGAATCCCGCGTCATTTCCGCGATATCACTCTCTAACCACGAATGGTTCACGCCTTTCGTCGCCAAAACGGTCTGACCGATTGCGCGGAAGCGACTCTCATGCGCTCCGTCCCGGATGGCGGCCTTGACCTGAGGTTGTCCCAGCGTGTCGTTCAGAAACGTTTCGTCAAATCCGAAATCTTCAATATGAGTACTGGCTTGTCCGACTAAGCGCTGGCCGACTTCGGCGGCAAACCCCAAAGCCATAGTGGCCGTATGACCGTTCTCGTCAGCGCTATTTTCTCCGGCGGCTTGAGCGTAGTGCAGGCAGGAGCGGGCGGCTTCGACTTCGGTCGCCAGATAGGCCAGCCGCTCGGCATGCACCTGATGGGCGTCGATGCCTTTGCCGTTGTCGGTCAGGCTGCGGCCATGCTGGAGCGCCTCATCACGGACCTTTTGGAGCGCGTCAACGATCAGGCCGGTTTGTTGAAGTGTGTCGGACATGCAGTTCTCCTTATGAAGCAGATGAGTGCCGAAAAAATACCATAAAAGAGGCAGCGTGTCCCGCTTGTGTGGATGATGGAAGGACACGTTTCCTCTTTTCGGACAAACATCCGCCTAGGGAGGTTGGGCGAGTGGTGTGAATCTGATAGAGGGACAGACCGCCGACAAGAAAGAGGCTGTCATTAGAGGAGGACCGTATGTTCGTAGTTGATGAGGGAACACGTTTCGTTATTCCCCGCACTGAAATGACTTATCCCGGCCACAGCATGAAGCTGCACCGTAATGCGGCCGACCCGGTCAAATCACCGGTTGACCATGTGATGATGGATTTTGAAGACGCCTGCCCGTACGAGTTCAAAGGACCGCAAAGTCGGCAGTGCGTCGTCGAAGCGCTTAACACCCTGGATTTTGGCAAGAAAGTCATTACTGTACGGCCCAATAATATCCGCTCCGAGTTTTTCCTGGGCGACCTGGAAGCCATAGTGAAGGGCGCGCCGGATAAATTTCATGGCATTATCCTACCGAAGACCCATGGGCCGGACGATGTCAAATACGTTTCCAGCCTGCTCGATACGCTCGAACAGGAAGCTGGCTGGAAATCGCGGGTGCAGATCGAATCCCTGATCGAAATCCCTCAGGCAATTGTGAACGCCTACGCTATTGCGACCGCTTCGGACCGCATGGCCGGCTTGATCTTCGGGATAGCCGACTTTGCGGCCACCCTGGGCATTCGTGAAGTGGTGAAAGACCAGAACATTAATTTCCTGTACTCCAAGCAGGCCGTGGTGGTGGCGGCCAAGGCCGCCGGTTTGCACGCGGTTGATAATGTCTATCTGCCGTTGTGGCGGAAAAACGACCCCGAAGAGAAAGTCAAGGAAATCGAGGCGGGCCTGCGCGAGAAAAATATTGGTGCGGCCAATCTCGGCATGGACGGCACCTGGGTCATTCACCCGCAGCAGGCCGCCATCGCCAACGCCTGCTATACGCCCAACGACGAGCAGGTCAAATATGCCTCCCGCGTCCTCGACCTCTACCACGAGAAAGGCGGCGGCTCGATGCCCGACCCGGAGACCGGCGAGATGATCGACGAAGCGACCATTAAGATCGCGCTGATGGACCTGGCCAAGGCCGTTCAGGCCGAGGCCGTCGAGCCGGCCTATCTGGCCGAGCAGGCCGCCAAGAGCAAGGCCATCACCGGCTACGATATTCTGGAACAGATGCGACGGGTAGGGTAAAAATAGGGATTAGGGGGGGCTGGGGGGGTTGTTTCCTCTCCCACTGGGAGAGGGCTAGGGTGAGGGGTAAAGTCGAAAGTCAGAGGACGACACATGGAAACAGACCGACCCAAAGACCGGCCCTGGGTCATGCGGACCTATTCCGGTCACTCGACCGCGCAAGCGAGCAATGAACTCTATCGGCTCAATCTCAGTAAAGGTCAGACCGGCCTGTCGGTTGCCTTCGACTTGCCGACGCAGACCGGCTACGACAGCGATCACGCCCTGGCGCGTGGAGAGGTTGGAAAAGTCGGCGTCCCGATTTGCCATATCGGCGATATGGAAACCCTGTTTGCCGATATTCCGCTCGACCAGATGAATACGTCCATGACGATTAACGGGACTGCGGCCTGGCTGCTGGCCCTGTATATTGCCGCGGCAGAGCGCCAAGGGGTGGAGTCTCAGGCCCTCCAGGGCACGACGCAGAACGACATCGTAAAAGAATATCTGTCGCGTGGCACGTATATCTTTCCGCCCGAGCCGAGCCTGCGTCTGACGAGCGACGTGATCACCTATACGGTCAAAAACGTTCCCAAATGGAACCCGGTCAATGTGTGCTCCTACCACCTCCAGGAAGCCGGTGCCACGCCCGTCCAGGAGGTCGCCTACGCGCTGTGTACGGCTATTGCGGTGCTCGACACGGTGCGTGTGTCCGAGCGGCTCAACGCGGCCGAGTTTGCCGCCGCGGTTGGGCGGATCAGCTTCTTTGTCAACTCCGGTGTTCGCTTTATTGAGGAGGTGTGCAAGCTGCGCGCCTTTGGTCAACTCTGGGACGAGTTGACGCGCGAACGCTACGGCGTTGAGAATCCAAAGTTGCGCCGCTTTCGGTATGGCGTCCAGGTCAATTCTCTGGGGCTGACCGAAGCCCAGCCGGAGAACAACATCCCCAGGATTGTCTTAGAGGCTTTAGGTGTGACGCTCAGCAAGGACGCGCGCTGCCGCGCCATGCAGTTACCGGCCTGGAACGAAGCGCTGGGCTTGCCGCGCCCCTGGGACCAGCAGTGGAGCCTGCGGATTCAACAGATCCTGGCCTTTGAGACCGACCTGCTGGAGTACGGTGATATTTTTGAGGGAAGTACGGTGGTTGAGGGAAAAACGAGCGCGATTAAAAACGCGGCTTGGGCAGAGGTCGAGCGCGTGACGGACATGGGCGGCGTGATTTCGGCCTTGGGCTATATCAAAGAGCAACTCGTGGCCAGCCATACGGAACGGGTGCGTAATATTACCGCCGGGGACCATACTGTCGTGGGGGTCAACAAATTTACCGAGACCGCGGAATCTCCCCTCTACAGCGGCGATTCGTCGGCTATTCTTAAAGTGGACGAAGCGGCCGAGCGGGATCAGGTGGCGCGTCTGCAGGCGTTTCGTGCCACGCGCAATCAGGCAGAGGTGGAGACGGCTCTCTCCGGGCTGCGCGCCGCCGTCCTCAACGGCGAGAATATCATGCCGGCCTCTATACAGTGCGCGCTGGCCGGTGTGACCACGGGCGAGTGGACCCAGACCCTGCGTGATATTTTTGGAGAATTCCGGGCACCAACCGGTATTGGCGGAGCGGCGGCCGCGCGAACGGTCGATGGGGAGACTGCCCAAGAGCTTGAGGACCTGCGGACGAGAGTGCAGAAAAGTGCCGCCACGCTTGGACGGCCACTCAAGGTGCTGATCGGAAAGCCGGGCTTGGACGGACACTCCAACGGTGCCGAGCAGATCGCTGTCTGGTGTCGCGACGCGGGCATGGAAGTCGTGTATGAGGGTATTCGTCTGTCGCCTGAGCAAATTGTCACCAGCGTGCGTGATGAAGGCGTACATCTGGTCGGTCTGAGTATCCTGTCCGGCTCCCACCTGCGCCTCGTTCCCGAGGTGCTCACCGGCTTGCGCGCGGAGGGCCTGAGCGACGTTCCGGTTGTGGTTGGCGGTATTATCCCTGAGGACGACGCGGAGGATTTACGGCAGGCCGGCGTTGCGCGGGTATACACCCCGAAGGATTTTGAAATGCTGCGTATTCTGTCTGACATGGTCGAGGTGGCTGAGGCGGCGGCATAACGGCCGGCTCAGCCAGAGCAAATAACGATGCTGTGTAGCCGCCCGTCCTTCCTGCGCAAGCAGGAATCCAGGTCCCCGACCCCCCGGCCTCTGGATGCCGGATCACGTCCGGCATGACGAGCGCGTACGGGCATGGCTACAACGTATCGTGAAACGCTCTAGGGTATTGAACACATCCCCAGGAGCGGCCTGAGCCGCCCCGTATCTTTTGTCCGTCGCCTCTGTTTGTGACACAGTCACTCCACAGCACCGTTGACGCTCTGGTTGATTTTAATCGTCAGGCTATTGCGCGCGCGCTCAACCTGCTCGAAGACCGGCGTCCAGACCGTCAAGCCCAAGCGCTCGCACTCCTGGATACCCTCTCGACGCTGCCCGCAGCGGCCCATGTCGTCGGCCTGACCGGCCCGCCCGGCGTGGGCAAAAGCTCGCTGATTTCGCGGTTGATTGAGCCGCAGGTGCAGGCTGGTCGCCGGGTCGCCATTATTGCGGTCGATCCATCGAGTAAAGTGTCGGGCGGAGCACTGTTGGGCGACCGTGGCCGGATGCAATTACCCGCACAGGTCCATGCCCGCAGCTACGCGGCGCGGAATCGTCTGGGCGGCCTGAGTCGAGAGGCGTTTTCGGCGGTGTTTCTGCTGCGGCATTGCTGCGATGTCATCCTGGTTGAAACGGTTGGAGTGGGCCAAAGCGAGACCGATATTGCTGCCCTGGCCGATACGACCGTCCTGGTCGTCCAGCCGTTTTCCGGCGATCTGCTTCAGTTTATCAAAGCTGGAGTGATGGAGATTCCGGACATTCTGGCCGTGAACAAGGCGGATAATCAGACGCTGGCTCAAAAGGCGCTGTCCGATACCCAGGCGGCGCTCGCCCTGGCACAACGGCCGGCTCCTCCTGAGTCCGCAGCCTGGGACAGTCCGGTGTTGGCCGTCAGCGCGGCAACCAATCTGAATATGGACACTCTCAACCAGGCCCTCCGGGCGCACTGGCAACATCTGCAAGCGACCGCTAGTCTTGAAAAGAAACGTGCCGCCCAAAACCTGGAGTGGGGCATTGGAGAAATACTCCACGAGGTCGGACAACGCGGCTTAGCCGCCCTGGGAGGCGTTAAGGGTGTGCGCGCGGCCTGGCATCAGCAACCCGCGCACTGGAGTGTGGTCCGCAAGCTCTCCGCTCTGCTTGAGCGTGTTCAGTATCGGACCTGAGACAAGGAGAAGACCATGGGGCATATCCTATCAAGCATCCTGCTGGCTTGGATTGTCGGCGTCTTGACGGTGCCGAGCTTTGCCCAGGAAAATGAGGCCGGGCAACTCCGGGGGCAGTGCGGCGGACATCAACACCAGCCCCAAAAGCGGCAGTGCTACCATGCCGGGTTGGAAAAAATACTGCGGACCCAAGGCACCGAACACGCGCTGGCCACGCTGGACACGTTGACACGACAGGACCCCGATGTGTTGCGTGACGCCCATCCCTACACCCATCATCTCGGCCGGGCATCCTTTGCGTACTATAAGGATGTGGCCGAGGCATTTGCCCACTGCCGGGAGACGTTCTGGTCGGGCTGTTACCACGGTGTGCTGGAAGGCTATCTGCGTAGTCTGCCCGAGGTACGGGCTGACACCATCGCAGCGGTGTGTACCAGGGAGATTGATGCGTGGCAGTCCACGTTTTTGCAGTATCAATGTCTGCACGGCCTGGGGCACGGCCTTACCTTATACTTTGATTACCAACTCCCTACCGCGCTCGAAGGCTGTGATGCCTTAGCCTCGCCCTGGGAGCGCGAGTCGTGCTACAGTGGCGTCTTTATGGAGAATGTCGTGGCCTTTCTCCAGCCCCATCACACGCATCAGGAGGGACATGAGGGCCACGCCGACCGTCCAAGAAGCTTACTCCGGCCGGAAGACCCCCTGTATCCCTGTACCGCGGTGGACGGACCCTACCAACGCGCCTGTTACCGGATGCAATCCTCAGCCATCCTGACCTTTTCGCAGCACGATTTCACAAAGGCTTTTCAGGTGTGTGCCGGCGCGCCGGCAGCGTTTGTGTCTGTCTGCTATGAGAGCCTGGGCCGCGATGTGAGCGGTTTCACATTACGTAATGCCGAGAAGACCATGAGCCTGTGCCGGCAGGGCAGTCCGGAACAGGCGACAGCGTGTCTTGTCGGTGCGGTGAAGGATTTTATCTTGACCCATGCCGACCCACAGCGCGGACTGGCGTTTTGTCGTCGGCTTGACGACGCTTCAAAAGAAGCGTGTTACGCCGCGACCGGCGAGGTCCTCTTGTCGTTATATCCGGACAACCAACAACGAGCCCAGTCCTGTGCCCAAGCAGAGACGGAGTACATTGACGCCTGCAAAGCGGCGGCTGCCGCCTTGTAGGCATCCCGAGCCCCCAACCCCCAGCTCCCAATCCCTATCATCTATACTCGTAGAAACCCTTGCCCGTTTTTTTCCCCAAGTAATGCGCCGCGACATAATTGCGCAGCAGCGGGCAAGGGCGGTATTTGTCGTCGCCCAAGCCGTGGTGCAGGCGTTCCAGGACCGCCAGGCAGGTGTCCAGTCCGATGAGGTCGGCCAGGGCGAGCGGCCCCATGGGCTGGTTGGTACCGAGCTTCATGCCCTGGTCAATATCCTCCACACCGCCCACCCCTTCGTATAAGGCATAGATCGCCTCGTTGATCATGGGCAGCAGGATGCGGTTGACCACAAAGCCGGCATAGTCCTTGGCCTGAATCGTGGTTTTACCCATTTTCTTGGCCAACCCATCAATGGTCGTATAGGTCTCATCAGCGGTGGCCAGACCGCGCACAATCTCGACCAGTTGCATGACGACCGGCGGGTTCATGAAGTGCATGCCAATGACTTTTTCCGGTCGGTTGGTAACCGCCCCGAGCTGGGTCAGTGAGATGGACGAGGTATTGCTGGCCAAGATCACCTCTGGCCGGGCGATATGGTCGAGCTTCCGAAAGATATCCTCCTTGATAGCGGAATCTTCCGGGGCGGCCTCAATAATGACATCGGTACCACTCAGGTCTTCGAGGACGGCCGTGCCACGCAGCCGACCGAGAATGGCGTCTTGTTCATCGAGCGACAATTTGCCCCGGTCCGTCAGGCGCACGAGTCCCTTCTGGATGTTCCCCAGTGCGCGGTCAACGATCTCCTGGTTGACGTCGTAGAGTAACACCGCCATGCCCGCCTGCGCGGCAACCTGACCGATTCCGCTCCCCATTTGTCCTGTACCGACAATCCCAACCGTCCGAATGTCTGTTGTCATACGCCTAGCGCCCGGTTCTGCTGAGATGCATCACTGCTCGGTGCTTCCGCTCGGGTGGAGGGTGCCGTTTTTCCCCGTCTGCGAGCCTATCCACACCTCGCCTCCTTCGTACAGTTCTTTTTTCCAGATCGGGACCGTTTCTTTGAGCTGATTGATCGCGTAATGACACGCCTCAAACGCGGCGTGGCGGTGACCGGACGATACGGCGATGGCCACACTGGCCTCTCCAATATCGACTCGACCGAGCCGATGGAGCATGGCGACTTTTTTCACCGGCCAGCGCTCCAGGACCTCCTGCCCGATCTTCGCCATCTCTTTTTCCGCCATGCCGGGATAACACTCGTATTCCAGCCGAACGACCCGCCGGCCCTCATTGTTGTCTCGGGTCGTGCCGACAAATGTTGCCATTGCGCCCGCGCCGGGGTCGGCCACAAAGGCGGTCAACTCGTCCAGACGAATCGGGTCCTGGGTAATCCGACAGGACAGACGACTGTCCGTCGGCACGCCGCCACTCACCGGCGGGATAAGGGCCAGCTCATCGTTATCGCGCAGGGGATGATCGCCGTCAACGTATTCCTGGGCGACGGCAAAGGCGAGCGAACGCTCAACCTCGACGAGGGCCGGATGCTCTCGTTTGAGTGCTTCCCAGACCGTCCTGACCGTTGCGCCTTCCGGTACTTCACAACTGTCTTCACTGCGGCCGAGGCGCTCTCGGAGCGAGGCAAAAAAGCGTAACTTAATGTGCATGGCGTTTTCCCCGTAGCAGGAACATCATATGGCCGAGTTGCGGCAGGACCAGCTTGGTCATGCCCAGTTCGACCGCCCCGGTTGAACCGGGCAGAGAAATAATGACTTTCCCGTTCGCAACTCCCGCGGTAGCGCGGGTCAGCATGGCCGCCGCGCCAATGTCTTCGTAACTCAGCATACGGAACATCTCGCCGAACCCGGTGATCTCTTTTTCGAGCAGGCCCTGGAGCGCCTCGAATGTGCTATCGCGCGGCGCAATCCCGGTCCCGCCGGTGGTGATAATCGCGTCAACCTCGGGCTGGGCCAGCAGGGCCTTCACGACCGCCGTGATCTGCTCCGGTTCGTCCTTCAGAATACGATACGCAACAACCGGCTGACCCTGCTCGGCCAGGAGGTCTTTGATGCGCTTGCCGCTCGTATCCGTCTCCTCGGTACGGGTGTCGCTCAGAGTAATCACGGCGCACTGGATCGTGCGGTGGGCTTTGCCTTTATGCTCTGTTACAGCCATAGCTCCTGTGTATATACTAGTCGAACTCAAGAGTGAATGACTTGGGTCACGCACAGAGGGGACTATCCATGCCTGAAAAAATACGAAAGCTGGATCAACAGCGGCACGAACTCAAGGCGCTCCGCTATCTTCTGGATAATCATCCCGAGAGTATGCAGAACCGTGACGAGTTGCCGAGCCGCGAGGATTTCCAGACTGCGGAAAGCCGACTGATTTTTGACGTTTTAGTCAACACGACCAGCCAGGCGGACGCGGTTCACGCCATTGAGGACCTCGATCTTGAAGAGACCGAAGTGGAGTCCTTCCTGCGTCTCGGCGGGCAGTTCTACCACAGTTACCCTCACATGGTAAAAGAACGAGGTCAGGATTTTCGAGACGGAAAGATTGAGATTATTGATCCCAGCGAGGAGTAGCACCGCGCAAGGATACGTCAAGCCATATCCTTCCCTCTGAGGAGCCGGGCAATCACAGGGGGTTGCCCCTACGTTTATTCCCTCGCCCCTCAGGGGAGAGGGCCAGGGTGAGGGGTATCCGCGTCCCGTTTCAGACCCGAACATACGAGCCCGGCACCGCCATGCCGGCGCATGCTTCCGGATGCAGCATCTCGGCGAGGATTTCCGCACTCTCCACCATGCGCGGACCGGGCCGGTTATAATAGGCGTTGCCGTCCGCCACATAGACCCGGCTGTGTTGGACTGCCGGGAGGGCTTGCCAGTCCGGGTGCGCCGTCAGTTGCGGCAGGTCCGCCTGCGACTGCGGGATTTTGAAGCCGCACGGGGTGATAACGATGACCTCCGGTTGGTAGGCAACCAGGGCCTCCCAGGTCAGCGTTGGTGTATGCGCACCGGCCTCAACCAGACCATATTCCCCGCCCGCAATATCCACCAGTTCCGGAATCCAGTTGCCCGCCGCCATGAGGGGGTCGAGCCATTCCAGACAGGCCACGCGCGGACGGGGTGAATGCCGGGTCTTTTGGGTGATTTTCTGGAGCCGTTCTTTTGCGTCCCGGATCAGCGCTTGCGCGGTTTTTTCCTGATTGGTGGCCTGGGCGACCCGACGGATATCCGTCCAGATATCGTTGAGTTTCTCCGGTCTGAGCGACACAACGGTCACGTCTGGCGTCAGAAAACACTGCACGGCGTTTTCGACCTCGGGCAGGGAAACGGCACACACCTCACACTGGTCCTGGGTCACGATCAGGTCCGGCTTCAGTCGTTGTAATGCATCGGTTTGCAGACGGTAGACGCTCAACCCCTCCTGCACAATCTCGCGGACGCGGGTATCGATGTCACCGCTGGTTCCGCGGGGATCAAGTTTGGGTTCGGTCAAGACGGGAAGCCCGATAACGTCCGAGGGATAGTCGCACTCGTGAGAGACACCGACGAGGTGCTCGCGCAGACCCAGCGCGCAGACAATTTCCGTACTGCTGGGCAGGAGTGAGATAATGCGCTCTATCATAGGCTCGTCCGCTCCTTTACTGGCATGTCTTTATAGCCGTTGCGTTGCGGTCAGGGAACGGCTACAAAAATTCCCGGACGGGCAACCACAGGGGGATTGTCCCTACATTGACATTTATTCCCTCTCCCCTGGAGGAGGGGGTTCGGGTGAGGGGGCTCGACTCGGACATCACGTATGGAAACACGCACCGTCTATATTGAAACCTACGGCTGTCAGATGAATATCGCTGACACCGAGCTCATCCTGGGCTTGCTGAAACCACAGGGCTACGAATCCACACCTAGGCCGGAGAGCGCCGATGTCATTCTGCTGAATACCTGCGCGATTCGGGAGCATGCCGAAGAGCGCATCGTCGGGCGACTGGGTGATCTGGTAAAACATAAAGCCCGGAAGCCGGGTGTTGTCCTGGGTCTCACCGGCTGCATGGCCCAGCATCATCGGGACGCCCTGCTCGATAAAGCCCCCTTTCTCGATCTGGTGCTGGGACCGGATGCCTATCGCAACCTGCCGGCCTTGCTGGCGCAGGAAAGTGTTGATGAACCGCTGGTGTCCGTCCGCCTCGACCGGGATGAAACCTATGCCGATATTGCGCCCGCGCGCGGGGAAGGGGTGCGGGCGTGGGTGACCATCATGCGGGGCTGCGACAAGTTCTGCACCTTCTGCATCGTGCCCTATGTCCGTGGGCGGGAACGCAGTGTGCCCGCGTCGGCGCTGCTGGACCAGGTTCGCGCGCTTGCCGACCAGGGGTATAAAGAAGTCGTCTATCTGGGCCAGACCGTCAACGCCTACCGGGATGGCGAGGTCGATTTTGGCCGTCTCCTGCGCCAGACCGCGCGCATCGATGGGATTGAGCGAATCCGTTTCACCTCGCCGCATCCGTCCGATATGGATGCCAGTGCGATTGACGCCATGGCGACCTGTGACAAAGTTGTCCCGTATCTCCACCTGCCGCTCCAGGCCGCCTCGAATCGGGTCCTGGAACGTATGGAACGGGGCTACTCGATCGAGGAATATGCCGCGCTTGTGGACCGGCTGCGCGCAGCCATCCCCCACCTGGCGCTGTCCACGGATATTATTGTCGGCTTTCCGGGCGAAGAGGAAGACGATTTTCGTGAGACCTACGACTTTATGGCGGAGGCGCGCTACGATTTTGCCTTTATGTTCAAGTATTCGGCCCGCGAAGGGACACGGGCCCATAAGTGGGGCGAGACCCTCTCGGAAGCGGAAAAGGGGCGGCGTCTACAGGAGATTATCCGCCTGCAGGAAGGCATTGGAGCGGAGATCAACCGGCAACGGGTGGGTCGGACCGTCGAGGTCCTGATTGAAGGGCCGGCCAAGAAGCAGAAAGACTGGCTGGCGGGCAAAGATCCGCAGTTCAAAACCGTGGTCTTTCCCGGCAACGGATCCCGGCCCGGCGAACTGGTGCCGGTCCGGGTAACCTCTGCCAACGCCCATACCCTGGTGGGTGTCGCCGAGGGTGCGGATGATCTGTAGGTCGGATTCGCGCAGCGTAATCCGACACTTCGCTAATCCAACAGCTCCAGCACCTTTTCAGACGGCCTGGCGATGACCGCCTTTTGATCCCTGATAATAACCGGTCGCTGCATCAGCTCAGGATGCTGGAGTAAGACCTCGACCACGGCTGCGCGCGTCACATAGTCGTCCGCGTTCAGGCCGAGTTCCTTGAATTTTTTATCCTTACGGACCAGTTCCGCGGGCTCATCCGGTAACAGGTCCAGAAAGCGTTCAAAGTCTTCCCGACCGAGGGGGCTCTTAAGATACTCAATCACGTCGAACTCGACGCCGCGCTCCTGCAAAATATCGAGCGCTCCGCGTGACTTGCCTCAACCAGGATTGTGATACACAACGAGTTCTGCCATAGCGTCAACCTCCTTCAGACCGTCAGCTTACCGAGTTGGGAGCCGAACGGCTAGACCGGATTGGCAACGGACCCGACCGCCGGTTACAATTCCCGTATGGATACTCAAAAAACCTGGCAATTTGTCGAATCCACCTGGGATAACAGTATTATCCCCACCCTGACGGAATATCTGGCCATTCCCAACCAGTCTCCGGCCTACGACCCGGACTGGCAGACGAACGGCTATCTGGACCAGGCGGTCGCACTCATCGCCGGCTGGATTCGCGGCCAAGCGATTCCCGGTCTGAGCCTTGAGGTGGTCCGGCTTGCAGGCCGTACGCCCTTACTCTTTATCGAGGTTCCGGGCGATTCGTCCGGGACCGTGCTGCTCTACGGTCATCTGGACAAGCAACCGCCCATGGACGGCTGGCATGGGGGGCTCGGCCCGTGGCAGCCGGTGCTGAGAGACGGCAAACTGTACGGGCGTGGAGGTGCCGACGATGGCTACGCGGCCTGTGCTTCCCTGACCGCCATTGCGGCACTCAAGCGCCAGGGCGTTCCGGTTGCCCGCTGTGTGGTCATTATCGAAGCCTGCGAGGAGAGTGGCAGCGGAGATTTGCCCTATTATATGGATGCCCTGGCCGACCGTATCGGCACGCCCAGCTTCGTTGTCTGCCTTGACTCGGGCTGCGGCAACTACGACCAGCTCTGGATTACGACTTCTTTGCGCGGCCTGGTGTCGGGTAATCTGTCCGTTTCCACCCTTACCGAAGGGGTCCACTCAGGCGCGGCCAGCGGTATCGTTCCTTCAAGCTTTCGTATTCTCCGCCAACTCCTGAGCCGCCTCGAAGACGAGCGAACCGGAGAGGTCCTGCCGCCCGAATTTCAGGTTGCAATACCGAGTGAGCGGCTGCAACAGGCCCAGATAACCGCGACCGTGTTGGGGCAGACCGTCTCGGCAGAATTTCCTTTTCATCCCGGAACCCAGGCGGCGACGGACGATATCCGTCAGCTCTTGCTCAACCGGACCTGGCGGCCTCAACTCGAAATTACCGGCGCGGCCGGCCTGCCCGCGCTTGAGCAAGCCGGCAATGTGCTGCGGCCCGTCACCGCGGCCAAGGTGTCGCTGCGGATTCCGCCGACCCTGGACGCGAACGCGGCCTCAGCCGCGTTACAGCAACTCCTGGAGCACGACCCGCCCTATGGCGCGCAGGTATCCTTTGAACCCGAATGGGCGGCGGGCGGCTGGAACGCCCCTCCGCTCGCCCCGTGGCTGGAGACTGCCTTACAGAGTGCCTCGCAGGAATTTTTCGGCAAGGACATGTGCGCCATAGGCGAGGGCGGGACGATTCCCTTCATGGCGATGCTGGGGGAGAAATTCCCCACCGCCCAGTTCATGATTACCGGGGTACTTGGCCCACACTCGAACGCGCACGGACCAAACGAGTTTCTGGAACTCTCGATGGGTAAACGGCTGACCGCGTGCGTGGCCCGCGTACTGGCTGAACACTATAGAGCACTGGGTCGGTGAGACCTCAAGGCGCGAGATATTCCCCCCAACCGGCGCCGGACCGGCCACCGGGGGGGCACGGGCTGAACCTTATTTCACCACGAAATCCTCCGCCCACAGCGGCGTGTCCGTCTCCACCGTCAAGCCGTCCGCCAGGGTGTAGACCGTATAGCCATCGTCCTGTTCCACCCCGCTGGCGACAATGTCGGCCAGCGCCGGCCAATCCGCCCCCCTCAGCACAATCACGTCGTCGCCGTCCCCAAAGTCGGTGATGATCTTCTCGCCCGCCTCCCCGGAGAAAAACACGAAACGGTCGGCTCCCGGCCCGCCGGTGTAGGTGTCGTCCCCATCCCCGCCCAGGAGCCTGTCCGCCCCCCGGCCGCCGGTCAACTCGTCATCGCCCTGGCCGCCAAAAAGCGTGTCGGCGCCGCGCCCGCCGTGCAGGTCATCGTCGCCCTTGCCGCCGCGCAACTCATCCTTGCCGGCCAGGCCGCGCAGCACGTCGTTACCCTTCTTGCCGATGAGCAGGTCGTTGCCGTCGCCGCCTTCGAGTGTGTCAGGGCCGGTGGTGCCGGTCAGTTCCAAGGCCGGGGCTTTCCCCTTCTGCTCTTCCGGCTCGCCGCCCGCGTCGCCGTTGTTGGCATCGCTGCCGTCCCCGGTCTGTGGGGTGTCGTCGTCCGTCACGGCTACGGTCACGGAGCCAACCGCGAGGCCGTCGTATTTGGCATCATCGCTGGCGGCCCGGTGGCTGACGCGGACGGACTCGTCCTGGGCGTCCTCGTCAGACACGCCGGACACGGTGAAGCTCTGGGTCGTGGACCAGTTCGCCGACGTGAAGGTATACGACGCCGGGCTGACCGTCGCCGCGCCGCCGTCGCCGCTGGCCGGGGTGATGGTCACGTCGTGGGTGGGCTGGCTGTCCAGCACAACGGTGTAGGTGTTGCTGCCGCCCTCGGCCACCGCCAGGGGGTTGACAGCCTGCACCGTCACTCCGGCGGTGTCGTTGTCGGTGATGGTGACCGTCGCGGGACCGCCGACTACCTGGTAGCCAGAGTCAGGGGCGACGGTGAGGGTTACGGTGAACTCCTCGTCGTCCTCGTCCACGAAGTCGTCGTGGATCAGGAAGAGACCCTCCGCCGACGTCGCGCCGGCCGGGATACTGTAGGGGTCGTCGGAGAGCGTGAGGTAGTCGTCGCCCTCATTGAAAAAGAGAAACCCCCCGGTGGCCGTGCCGTCCGTCGCTGTGAGGCGGAAGGCGACCGCCGCCGCCGTGGGGCCGGTGCGCTGCACTTCAATGAGTACGGTGTCGGTCTCGGTGACGGTGAGGGACGTTTGGGCGAA
Organism: uncultured Binatia bacterium (SeqCode); assembly: GCA_965203745.1. Lineage (GTDB taxonomy): Bacteria > Desulfobacterota > Binatia > Bin18 > Bin18 > Bin18. The sequence continues at coordinate 522,730 of CBDBDK010000004.1, read as the reverse complement.
GCTTATGGTGCCGCTGGCCCTGTCCTTGCCGCCGCGCTGGTTGGCAGGGCGGAGGCTGCCATAGTGCAGCACCGGGTATTGGTCGCCGGTACCAAAGTCCCAGGGGCCGTCCGGGCTGCCGTCGCCGTCCACGTCCACGTTCCAGTTGGCGTAGATGCCGGTATAGCCGGTGGGACGCTTCAGTTCGCTGCTTGTCTTGCCCGTGCCGTGCAAGCTGCTGACCTGACCGGAGGTCTGCGTGTCCCAGTAGTTGGAGAACGCCGCGAGCCCCACGTGGGAGCCACAGTCGTTATGGGAACAAGCGGTGTCGCAGTGACTCACGATCCCGCCGATCCTGCGACCATCGCCCTCGTCCGTCGCGGACACGCGGCCGAGGGAGTAGGTGGCGACGATACGGCCGCCTGCAATCCCGGCCAGCCCACCCACCGCATTGTACCCGTCCACGTCACCCAGAGCGTAGCTGGCGACGATCTCGCCCTCTATGTGCCCCCCCCGTAATGTGCCTTTGGTGTGGGACCCCACTAACCCGCCAACCATATAGTGCCCGGACACGTTGCCCGTGGCGTAACTGGCGACGATGGCGCCCTCATTCAGCCCCACCAGTCCGCCGGTAGAATACCCCCCCGTCACGCGGGCCGTGGCGTAACTGGCGATGATGGTACCGGTGTTCTCCCCGGCCAGCCCGCCGACATACAACCCGATATGGTCGGCGCGAGTGGACACCGTGCCAGTCACGTAGCTGTTGCGGATTGTCCCCCCCACGTTAATCCCGGCCAACGCGCCCACCGCAACCTGACCAAAGCCGCTCGGGGACACATCGACGGATTCCAACCCGACATTGCGGATGACCGCGTCGCTGCCCATGTAGCTGAACAACCCGATATACCCCTGACGGTTTTTCTCAGGAGAGAAGAAGGTGTGCAGGCTGATGTGCAGGTTGCGGATGGTGTGACCGTTGCCGTCGAAAGCGGCCTCGAACGGCGGGACAGGAGGGGTGCGGCCGATCCCGGCGCCGAACCCGATAGGGATCCAGCCCTCGCCCGCGTTCCAGCCACCGGTGTCGAAGTCCAGGTCGGCGGTCAGCTCGTAGCCGTCACATCCCGTGCTGGGGCAGCCCATCCCGGTCAGCGCGGCGGGAAAGGCGGCATCGTAGTCGTCGGAATGACTCCCGTCGTCTACCAACCCGTCGCCGTCAAGGTCCCACCGGATGGCGTTCAACTGAGCGAGGCTGGACACCTCGATCAGACCGTCGTCATCGGCATCATAGTCCTGGTCGTTGACGATACCAACTGGCTGGGCCTGAGCGGGCGCTGGCGGCCCCGCGATGACAGATAGGGCGAGAAGGACGGTGGCAAAGCGAATGATGACTGGAAGGCGACTCAGAATGGCCTGTGGCGGGTTTTGCGGAGAGCGGAGAGCGGAGAGCGGAGAGCGGAGAGCGGAGAGCGGAGAGCGGAGAGCGGAGAGCGGAGAGCGGAGAGCGGAGAGCGGAGAGCGGAGAGCGGAGAGCGGAGAGCGGAGAGCGGAGAGCGGAGAGCGGAGAGCGGAGAGCGGAGAGCGGAGAGCGGAGAGCGGAGAGCGGAGAGCGGAGAGCGGAGAGCATTTTTCTACCTCCTGTTACGTTGTCAAGGGGGGCGTGGCCCCCGGTGGTATCTCTGGGTGCAGTGGCTCCCCGGACACGGCTCTACTGCCACGCGCCTGGTAAGAGCCTAGCCCTTCCTACACAGAGACGGCGCGGTTGTCCCTAGTCAAATGATAGGATTGAGGCGTTTTTTTGGGGGGGGGGAGCGAGACGCCCGCCCACGCCCCTCTTGGGACGAGTGATGCATATTGTGTCGATTGTCCCCTCTGGGCCGTCCGCTCGCGCCCTCACCCGGCCCTGCGGGCCCCCTCTCCCTCTGGGCTCACGGCCCGACAGTTTGACGGAAGCGAGGGCCGGGGGCCGTCCCATCCCCTCTTGGGAGGGGTGGCCGCAGGCCGGGGTGGGTTTCCTCAGGCCCGGCCCCGTCGAAGAACCCACCCCGCCGCTTTGCGGCACCCCTCCAAGGAGGGGATTTGCTTCGGGCCTGCTGACAAACTCCTGCTTTTATTCAGGTTTTTCACGGGAACGCCCCCGACAACTCGTTGAGGCAGCTCCTGTCCGTCCGTGAGTGCGCTGCGGGAAAAGCATCCCAGGAAACAGAGGGCTTCTCCGCTGGTGCCCGGTGGCGGGCCTTTTGTGGTGGGGCGCGAAACTTCGTCCGCCGACTGGTCGGGCTAAGACCGGGTGCAGGTAGCGGGCCGGGCGAGGGCGGGCCCGCGGCCGGGTGGGACAGCAGACCCCCTGCGGCTTGCCCAGGCAAAGCCGGACGCGCCTTGTCCAGGAGAGAAAACGCCCCAGCCGGAGCATGGTCCCCCCAAAAGACGACAAAAAACGCCTCAATCCTATCATTTGATTAGGGACAATCGGGGTGAACTGGTGTATGGCACGTCCTGCTGGTTGGCCCTACCCCAAATCTCGTCGGCCAACGCAGACAGGGGGAGGACATGATTGCATCAACCCTTCACGAGGAGAAGGCCCATGAGAACCGCCCCTTCCATAATCAGAGAGTAAGGGGCGTTTACGCGGGAAAAAAGCTGAAATGGGCGTGAAATTTTCACATTTCATGAAAAACGGTAAGTCCTTGCTCTATAAGGATTTTTTCCGATTTAAGCCAAAATGAACCTGAAATTTCTCTACTTTTGGGGGAAGGGTGGCTCCCGACTTTTGGAAAAAATGGCCCCCGGATTTTTGGAAATGTGCAGGCTGTGACATCCCTGATTTTCCAGCGGATTCTGGTCCCATCGGGGAGTCAGAGATTATCTGGCGGCAAACCCGCAGCGCCTTGCTCACGGAGGCATCGCTGTGGATGGGCGGTTTTGTTGTTCTGGAAGACACGCCGTTGACCTGCCTCCTCCTCTCAGTAGATAATCCCCGAACCGGGTAGGAGGGGAGGGCGGCCCATGGCTTTTTACGCTGATCTGCACATTCATTCCAAATATTCCCGCGCCACCAGCAAAAACTGCGATTTGAAACACCTCGCCTATTGGGCCAGGAAGAAGGGTATCACGGTCATCGGCACCGGAGACTTTACCCATCCGGTCTGGCAGGCCGAACTCAAGGAGCAGCTGGTGCCGGCCGAGCCGGGCCTGTTCCGCCTTCAACCCGCCCTGGAAAAGGAAGTCGCCCAGATGCTGCCGTCGGCGTGTCAGGGGACGACGCGTTTCATGCTCTCGGTCGAAATCTCAACGATCTACAAGAAGGGCGATAAGACGCGCAAGATTCATCATTTGTTATACGCGCCGGACTTTTCGGCAGTGGAGCGGATGACCGAGCGGCTGTCCAGGATCGGAAATGTGAAGTCGGACGGCAGACCCATCCTGGGTCTGGATTCTCGCCACCTCTTGGAAATTACCCTGGAGTCGGACCCTGGTTCGTATCTCGTCCCGGCCCATATCTGGACACCGTGGTTTGCCGCGCTGGGCTCAAAGTCGGGCTTTGACGCCATAGACGAGTGTTACGCCGACCTGGCTCCCCATATCTTTGCGGTGGAGACGGGCTTGTCGTCAGACCCGGAGATGAATTGGCGGGTGTCGTCCCTGGACCGCTTCCGGTTGGTGTCAAACTCTGATGCGCACTCGCCGGGGAAGATCGGTCGTGAAGCCTGTGTGTTTGATACCGAGCTTGACTATTTTTCGATCCGTCGCGCCCTGGAGACCGGACAGGGGTATCACGGTACGATCGAGTTTTTTCCCGAAGAGGGTAAATACCACTTGGACGGGCATCGGAATTGTCAAATCCGCCTGCTGCCGCACCAAACCAAACAGCTTGAGGGCCGTTGTCCTGCGTGTGGTAAGCCGCTGACGGTTGGTGTGATGCATCGGGTGGACGATTTGGCCGACCGCGAAGATGACACCCAGCCCGAGACTGCCGGCGCGGTCCAGAGCCTGGTTCCCCTCCCCGAGATGTTATCCGAGATCCTGCATGTGGGGCCGAAGAGTAAGAAGGTGGGCCAACACTACGAGGGCTTACTCAACCAGCTTGGGCCCGAACTGCAACTGATCAACGATATTCCGCTGGAAGATATCCGGAAAAGTGGTGACACGCTTATTGCGGAAGCCATCTCCCGTTTGCGCAAACAAGAAGTGATCCGCGAAGCCGGCTATGACGGCGTGTACGGAACAATCCGGTTGTTCCGGGAGGAAGAATTGCGCCAGAGGACGAGTGGCGCGTCGCTGTTCACACAGGAGCCTCCGCCCCAGGCCCAGCGGGGAAATTCACCGACTGACGGGCATACGGCGGACAGCCAAAAACAGGGCAAGGCGACGCGGCGAAAAGCGGACGCTGCCCAAACCCACCCCCCCGGCGTGTCTCCCACGACTTCAGACGACACGGCCGCAGCGCCGGCCGCAGATATCCTAGCCGGACTTGACAGTGACCAGCGGAGGGCCGCCGAGATTATAACAGGCCCGCTGCTGATTGTTGCCGGACCGGGCTCCGGAAAAACACGCACCCTCACCCATCGTATCGCCCATCTCATACGCAATCACCATGTCCGGCCCGAACACTGCCTGGCCATTACATTTACCCGCCGGGCTGCGGATGAAATGCGAGAACGCCTACATCGCCTTCTGCCCGCTGTTGCCGATACGGTCCCGCTTTTTACATTTCACGCTTTGGGTATGTCCGTTCTCCAGGAGCATTGGAACGCGGCGGGTCTCCAGCGCGGCTTTCGGGTCGCATCGGACGCGGAGCGTCAACATCTGTTACGCGAAACGCTCGGCGTCTCGGCTCGCCAGACGCGCAGCCTGCTGTCGGCCATTTCGGTGGCGAAACGCACGGGACAGGCCCCGGCCGAGGCCCGCCAGGCCGACATCCATCATCGATACCAACAGGAATTGGACACGCGGAATCTGGTCGATTTCGATGACCTGATTGGCCGCACGATCCAGGTCTTCGAGGCCGACACCGGCCTGCGTGACGCCTATCGTGAGCGCTACCAACGGGTGTGTATTGATGAATATCAGGACGTGGACGAGCAGCAGGTCCGTCTCATCAAGCTGCTCGTGCCGCCCGACGGCAACATCTGTGCGATCGGCGACCCGGATCAGGCCATTTATCGTTTCCGTGGGGCGGACGTCCGCTTCTTCGCCCAGTTCACTACCGCCTTCCCCGGTGCGCACGTAGTCCGCCTCACGCGGAATTATCGGTCTGACCGCAATATCGTCCATCTCTCTTCCCAGGTCATTGCGCCGTCCGGGTCTGAGCAGCAATCCACTCCGGTCCTTGCCGACCCCCCAAGTTTAATCACGCTCCATGAAGCGCGTACGGAGAAGGCCGAGGCCGAGTTCGTCGTGCACTCAATCGAAACGCTACTGGGCGGACACAGTTTCTTTTCGATCGATAGCGGTCGATCCCGAGACGCCGAAGACCGGGCCATCTCTTTTTCTGACATCGCCGTGCTGTACCGAACGGAAGCCCAAGCAGAGACGGTCGTTGAGGCCCTTCACCGTTCGGGCATGCCGTTTCAGAAACACGCCCATACGCGGCTGCTCGACCATCCTGGGGTGGCGATACTGATCGACACTCTGCGGGAACAGCCCGGCGACGGCGCTCTGGTGGCGCGGCTGGAAGCCGCGTGTAACAAAGCGGAAACCGATAGGACAGGAGAGGAGACAAGAGCGGCCCTTGAACTCCTGCAACCCATCGCTCGAGAGTGTGGGGATGACCTGGACCGTTTTCTTTCCACCCTTGCGCTGGAAACGCAGGTCGATACCTGGGACCCCCGCGCCGACCGGATTTCCCTGCTCACCCTCCATGCCGCCAAAGGTTTGGAATTCTCCGTTGTCTTTATCGTTGGCTGTGAAGATGGCATTCTCCCGCTGACCTGGGGCAAAGCCGAAGCGGCCGACCTTGAGGAAGAGCGCCGCCTGTTCTACGTCGGCGTCACGCGGGCAAAAACCAACCTCTATCTGTGTCATGCCGAGAAACGCCGCTGGCGCGGCACGGTGCAAGCCATGTCTCCTTCCCCATATCTGGCCGATATTGAGGAACAGCTACTCGACCGTCGCCGGAGTCAGTTGAGTGCACGGGGGAAGAAGAAGGCGGATCAGTTGGAGCTGTTTTGAGGGGTGGGGATTCATTGGGCCAAAAAGGCAGGGCCTTTGAGAACTCCTTGAGTTCGAGTGAGAATCTGATAATCTGATTTATATGAAGTCGCATATCTCGGCAACGCAGGCCGCTCGTACCTTTTCTGCTCTTCTCAATCGCGTACACTATCAGGGCGAAGAGTTCGTTATTGAGCGGAGCGGGGAGCCCGTCTGTCGGATCATCCCAGTCCAGCCAGCCGCTCGCAGCCTTGCTGATTTTGTACATCTTCTGCGTTCAATTCCAAAACCCGACCCAGGCTATTGGGATACTGTGGAAGCGGTAACGGTACAGCAACCTGTATTGTCAGAGTCACCGTGGGAATACTGATCGACACGAGTGTCCTGATTGCTATCGAGCGAGGGCAGTGCGAGCTCGACGCCTTGCTCACGGATCAGGCAGAAGAGGATATTGCGCTGGCGGCCATTACTGCCTCGGAATTGTTGCACGGTGTACACCGGGCGGGGAAGGCTGCGCATCGGGTACGGCGTGAGGCATTTGTTGAGCACCTGCTCGCCCGGCTCACTGTCATTCCATTTGACCTTGTCGTCGCCCGGATTCATGCACGTATCTGGGCGAGGCTGGCCGCCAAGGGAGTGACAGTCGGGGCACACGATTTACTCATTGCTGCGACCGCTCTGGCATCTGACTTCAGGGTAGCTACCCGTGACGAGCGAAGTTTCTCCCGTATCCCTGGGCTTTCCATCGTGCGGTGGTAGCAAGAGCAGTCTCTGGTTCCTAGAGCGTTTCACGATACGTTGTAGCCGTGCCAGTACGCCTTCGTCATGCCGGACGTGATCCGGCATCCAGCGGCTGGGGGGCCTGGATTCCTGCTTGCGCAGGAATGACGGGCGGCTACACAGCAGCGTTATTTGCTCTAGGATCACTCCGTGAGGGCAAGCCAAAGGCCGATGGCCGGCGGAAAGCTGGCCGAGAACGCGACGGAGATAGTCCCGACTGGCATGGTGCTGGATCAGGTGTGGAGGCGATGAGCGCAGTGTTGTTTGCCTGCTGTGGTGTTAACCAAACAGGAGTTGCCGCATATGTTCGGGCCGGGTGACCAGGCCCGCCAGCTTGTGCAGTGAGGCATCAATAGCCTGGGCGAAAGCGGCCGGCCCGCCGAACCGCTCCACCGTGTCTGGTGGCATGAACTTGAACAGGAAATCGGCCGTGCCGGGTGGCAGAGCAGCGAAATGAACCGCCAGAATGCCATAATCCCGCAAGAGCAGCATCGCCAACGCGGCCGCCGCCTCATACGGAACAATGGGTGCCTGCGAGGCCGCGCTCAGACCGGCCCGCTCCAGGACCAGTTCGAATATATCGTCTGCCGGCAGCTCGGCGATCACGGGCGTTTCGTGGATACGGCTCCCCAAGAGAGCCCGCAGAGCGGTTGCGACCTGTTTCGTACTCTCAACCAGAGCCTGCACCCGGTCCGGTGTGTATCCTTCCAGCGAGCGGATGACGGCCGGATACAGCAGGGGGCGGGCCTCAAGCCCAAACTCCCAGGCGCGCGCCCGGATGCGGGCAACAAGCTGCTGCTCACCCGCCATCAAGCCCACCCGCGGGCCGCTGGTGCCATACTTGTCCAGCCCGGTCGCGCCCAGGTCTACGCCGAGTTCGAGCATCTTGGGCTGCTCCAGGATAGCGGGACCGACCCGCGCTCCACCCGCCTCGTCCGCATACACGAGAATATCCCGCTCGTGAGCCAGACGGACGATCCGCTGCAAGGCTTCAACGGACAGGGCCTCATAGGTCACCGCTAATCGCGTGAGCACAACCAGGGCGACCTCTCTTTCTCGCTCCAGCACCGCGGTGAATTCCTCTACGCCTTTGGTATCCACGAGGCGCGCGCCGACGTGCGCCGCCGCCCGAATGACGGACGGATGACTATGGCTGGCTGATACCCCGATGACGACAGCGCCCGGTTTCACCAGCACGAGATGGGTCGCCAATGTGGCCGCGGTGAGTCGGTTAAAGAGCATCACGTCGTGACGATCCGGAGACCCGCCGAGATGCTCCAGCGTCAGCCAGCGGAGCCGCTCCGTATACAGCGCGGGAGCGATTTCATCGTGGGTAAACAGCACGTCCTCTCCGCTGAGCGGCAGGCCATGTTCGAGCCCGGTAAAATTGAAAATCGCCTCCGGACCGTTCTCATCGATGCGGCGTCGGATGATCCGTCCCGCCTGCTGAAGTTTGCGGAAATCATCTTCCGTACTGGTCAGGAGAGCCCCTCGGGCGTACGGCAGAGCCTCGGCAAATGGGTTCCCGAAACGGTCGGTCTTCATAATCAAACCCTCCTCTCTCTCGTTTTGAATCATAGAAATGCCTTGGCGAAAATGTCAACGCGGCATAGGATACTCAGGCATAGAAGGAGGCATCTCCAGATGAAAGCCGCAGTCCTGTCGGAAGTTGGTGGCCCGTTGGTTATTGAGGATATTCCGCAACCCCGTCCCAAGGCGGGTGAAGTATTGGTCAAAGTCGACGCGTGTGGTGTGTGTCATACCGACCTGCATGTGATGAAGGGTGAAGTGAAATTCCCGCTGCCGTGTGTGCTGGGCCACGAGGTCTCCGGCATTGTCGAGGAGGTCGGTCCTGGGGTGAAGACGACCCGGACCGGAGAGAACGTGGTGTGTAGCTTTATTATGCCGTGTGGGGTGTGCTCGTACTGCGTGCAGGGGCGGGACGACCTGTGTGAAACCTTCTTCGCCCTGAACCGCCTGCAGGGGACGCTCTACGATGGGGAGAGTCGTCTCTCTCGTTCCGATGGTTCGACCCTGGCGATGTATAGTATGGGTGGTCTGGCTGAGTATGCGGTTGTTCCAGCCAGTGACGTCTTTCCCGCTCCCGCCAATGTGTCCCTGACCGACGCGTGCATTCTCGGCTGTGCCATGATGACAGCCTATGGCGCAGTGAAGAATCAGGCGCGCATCCAACCGAGCGATAGCGTAGCCGTCGTCGGTGCAGGTGGTGTGGGTTCAAACGTTGTTCAGGTCGCCAAGGCTTTTGGGGCCGGCCAGATTATTGCGGTTGATGTGCGCGACGACAAGTTGTCAGCGGCCCGGGCCCTGGGCGCGACCCATACGGTGAATGCCAGTCAGGAAGAACCCGTTGCAGCCGTGAACAATGCCACCAGCGGCCAGGGGGTGGACGTAGCTATTGAAGCCTTGGGACGACCGGAGACCGTGGTGAACGCGTTCATGATGACCCGTGATGGGGGACGGGTGGTGGTGATCGGTATTGCCCCCGGCACGACAACTGCGGGCATTGAGATTACCCGTCTGGTCCGCCGCAGCATTCAGCTTATGGGCTCCTACGGCAGTCGTGTCCGCACCGACCTGCCCGAGGTATTGGCCTTGGCAGCCCAGGGGCAGGTGAATGTGTCTCAACCCATTACGCGGCGTTACCGCCTCGAACAGGCGGATGAAGCCTATGCGGCCTTGAGTCGTGGTGAGATTATTGGACGCGCGATTGTGAGCATGGCGTAGTCCTATCCTCTTTTTCCCCGGAGAGCAGCGTGTTTCTTGGAAATCACTGGTCAGCCAGCCGCCTGCTCCGGGAGCGTGGCCTCGTCTGTTGGAGCATCCCGGTGTCGTCCAACCGGTCGCCGAGTGAACGCCAGCGCGTCGTCGGTCAGCGAACCATAGGCGACCGTCCAGACATCCAGCATATAATTCTGGTAGGCTCTCCAGGGCAGCTTGACGCCCTGCTTGGGGAAGGCATCGATTGCTCTCTGGACATAACCTGAAGTGAAATCGATGAACGGCTCCCGCTCCATATCCGGGTCGTGGGGGCGCGGGCAGCACTGCGCGTAGCCGTTCGCCTCCATATAGTTGAGCAGGCGGCAGACATACTCGCAGGTGAGATCGCATTTCAGCGTCCACGACGCGTTCGTATAGCCAACCGTCAGAGCCAGGTTCGGCACGTCGCTGAACATGACGCCTTTATATGTCAGCGTCTTTGAGAACTCGACGGGCTCCCCATCGACTGTCACCTCGAGACCACCGAGGAGTTGCAGATTGAGACCCGTGGCCGTCACGGCGAGATCGGCCTCCAGCGTTTTTCCCGAACGCAGACGGATGCCTCGTTCGGTGAAGGTCTCGATATGGTCGGTCACAACCGAGACCTGGCCGGCTTTGATCGCCTCGAACAGGTCACTGTCCGGGACCAGACACAGGCGCTGCTGCCAGGGGTTGTAGCGGGGTGTGAAATGCTGCTCGACATCATAGTCAGGCCCCAGCGCCGCACGAACCTGGCGCAAGAGAAACGCCTTGGCGCGCTCCGGGGAGTAGCGACAGAACCAGAAGAAGTAGGCTCCAATAAGCACATTTTTCCACCGGATCAGGCGATAGACAAGGGCATTCGGAAGGAAACGGCGCAGCGCATTGGCGAGAGAGTCCCTCGACGGCAGGGAGAGAATATAGCTGGGTGAGCGTTGCAGCATCGTGACATGGGTCGCCCGCTTGGCCAGTTCGGGGACGAGCGTCACTGCGGTCGCTCCGCTGCCGATGACGATGACGTGCTTGTCCGCGTACTCAATATCATCGGTCCACTGCTGCGGATGCACGATCCGACCTCGGAAGTGTTCGGTTCCGGCAAAATCCGGTGTATAGCCTGCATCGTAGTTGTAATACCCGCTGCACATGAAGAGGAAGTTGCAGGTGAAGCGGCAGCGCTCCTTCGTGTCGGTTTGTTCGGCTTCGACCGTCCACCGTGCGTCCGCCGTGGACCAGGCGGCCCGCTTGACGTGGTGGCCAAAACGAATATTGCGATCGATCCCGAATTCCCGAGCGGTCTCGTTGACGTAGCGAAGGATGGCGGGCCCGTCGGCGATGGCCTTTGGATCGGTCCAGGGCCGGAACGGATACCCCAGCGTATACATGTCCGAATCCGAGCGGATACCGGGGTAGCGGAACAAGTCCCAGGTGCCGCCGATGGTATCGCGGCGTTCGAGAATGGCATACGTCCGGCCCGGACAGGCGGTCTGTAGGTGATAGCCGGCGGCAATCCCGGAGATTCCCGCGCCGACGACCAGGACATCGAAGTGTTCTGTACTCATAACTCCAGCATCTCAGTTCGGATATTCATACTCTCACCGAGTCAAAAGCTTACGGCCATAGCTGAAACGCGTGCCGGCCGTGTAACCGATAGGTCTGAAAGTCATTTCGGTCGAGCGTAAAGATATCCCTCACTCCGAGTTGTTCAGCCAGGCACACCAGAGAGGCATCGGCCAAGTCCATGGGCCGGTCTTGATACTTTTGCATAAGAGACCGCATACGTGAGTAGTGCTCGGGACCTTGCAGCGCAACTTCTAAGTTTCCCTGTTCCACCATCTTCCACAATGCCGTCTGGGCGCGCCAGCCATTCGCCTCCCCGAGTAAATACATTGCTTCAGTGAAGGCTGGCCAGGTCGTCAGCATAGGGCCGGAGAATTCGGCCAGACAGGCAACACACGCGTCGTGATCGGATTCTCCTCGGTCTATAAGCGCAATCAACGGGCCGGCATCAGTAAGTATCATGGCTGCGACGTTTCGTCAGAAGACGTTGAAAGGTCCTGCCCGCGTTTCGGGCGCGGCCACCTGAAGTCTGTATGCAGCCGACGATTGAAGCCAGTTTTTCTTCGAGCGATTCCCCAAGGACTTCCTCGCATCGTTTCGCGACAGCCTCTCGGATGAAACTGGATTGAGAGACCCCCAGAGTCCGCGCCGCCCGCCTTAAGTTTGTCTCCAGTTGAGCGTCAAAACGTACGCTTTTCATATTGCTCCCCTGTGTAATACGCTGTTGTTTAATGTATGACACAAGGGCTTTTCCGGCAAGACGACTCGTTCTGAAAACCCTTCTGGGTTCCGGATTCAATGCGTAGTCTCTCCCCTTTACAAATACGCCAGGTTTTTCGCCTCGACAGGAACAACGGCAGGGGTCAGCCCAAGCTCGCGCCGGACGATGTTGACGCCTTGCGCGAGGGCCACCATTTTATAGAAGGCGTGCTTGCGGGAAATGCCCTGGCGCCCAAACCCGCAGTCGGTGCTGAGAATTAAGCGTTCGGGTTCAATAAGCTTCAGGGCCTGGCGCACGGACTCGGCAATCTCTTCCGCTGTTTCGACTTGCAGGGTGCGATGCGAGACGACACCGATAGCGATTTTCTTGTCTTTCCCGAGAGCGGCGGCAACATCGGCGAGTTCGGCAAAATTGCTGAACTTCATCTCAAAGGTTATGACGTCCACCTCAAGCTGGTCGAGATACGGCAAAACCGGCTTATAGCGCGCGCCGTAGCCGAGATTCTGGGCAAATGGGTTCCCCCAACAGGTGTGACACCACACCTCGGTTTTGTCGCGCAGCCCAGCGACTTCCAGGTTAAATGCCTCCACGTAGACCTCAGGCGGGATTTCCCAGTCAATCTCTTCCACAAAGTGGAAACACGGCTCTTCGACCTGGACAATGGGGCAGCCGGCATCGGCCAGTTTATGGTATTCGCCATTGAGGGCCTGGGAGAGGGCCATGATCGTTTCCTGGCGGTCCCGGTAATGCTCATTAATCACAAGCATATCGACAACCTGGGCCGAGCAGGCCCCAAATTTCACCGGCTGTTCGGCCAGCCCCTGGGCGGTTTTCCAGGCGATATCGTACTCGAGGCTGCCGGCGCTCACCGGCCCCGTGACGGTGGGTGGTAAGCGGGTCACCATAATCTCATGAAAAATATCGCCGGGCTGGAGTTCCCGCGGAGAGCCCCCAAATGGAAGGGAGCGCAACGCACCGGGCGACAGGCCCTCCACCCGATCAAAGATATAGCCAAACCAGGCCCGCCCGCCGATATCCCGATCAAAACGCATATCGCCATCCGTCATGATATCGATCCCGGCCCGGCGTTGATCGCTGATACAACTGGCAACCGCATCAATATACTGCTCGTGAAACTGATAATCGCCCAACAGGGCTGAGGACATAGGGCGGCCGGCAAGGTTGAGCGTAAACCATTCGGGGCGCGGCAGGGAGCCGGTAATCGTCGTGGCGAGCGGACGATTGAGCGTAGCAACGAACATGGCTGGTCTCCTTAATCTGTCTTGCGCCTCAGCGCAACTCAGGACACAATTCTCCCCTGTAGCATGTGACCTACAAACCTTATAGCTATGGGGAGTCGCATATCCGCTTCCGTTCCTGATTCACCAAAAAGATGCTCATCCCGACCGAATGTTATGTCTTCTCTAACCACTGATTAAACTGGGGCGGGCGTTTTTCTCGAAACGCCCGCATGCCTTCTTCGGCATCGGGATGATGGTCCGAGACTGCGGTTTTCGAGGCGATCTCGTCCAGCGACTGGGCAAAGGTCATCTCGGCCGCATTATAGAGAGAGCGTTTGAGCATCCGCATGGCGACCTGCGGGCCGTTGGCGAGTTCTCGGGCGAGGTCGAGTGTCCGGTCCATGAGTTCGGCTGGCGGGACGACTTCGTGCACCAGCCCGAGGTCCAGCGCTTCCTGGGCCGACACGATCCGTTTCCGCATGAGGAAATCCATTGTTTTCCCCACCCCCATCAACTGCGTGAGCAGAAACTGTCCCCCTTCGTCGGGCAGGAGTCCGAAACGGAGCGTCGCGCTGCCCATACGAGCCTCTTCGGATGCAATGCGGAAATCACACGCCAGGGCGAGCGAGAAGCCGGTTTGAATCGCCACGCCGTTCAGTGCGGCAATGGTCAATTTGTCCAGATTTCTGACCGCCTGATTGAGCGGCTGCGAGAGATGCCGCAGGCCGTTATACGTCCCCGTCGGGTTGTGATGTCCGCCCGGAATATCAGGCACCCGTGCCTGCCCGGCATGCTGCCCAAGCGGACGACCGGTAATGTCGTCGCCCGCGGAAAAGGCGCGTCCCGAGCCGGTAAACACGACCACGCGGACCGTGTCGTCCATCTGGGCCTGGATGAGGGTTTCAACCAGGTCGCGCTTCAGCTGAGGCGTCATCCCGTTCAGACGCTCGGGCTGGTTAAAGGTAATCAGGCTCATGCCTGGGTCCTGCATCGAAACGGTGAAACCGCGAAAATTGCCTGTTTGCACGGTGTATCCTCCTTATTCGGTGTCCGGTGTTTTCCATTCCTTGGCACGGTCCACGGCCTTTGCCCAGCCGGCCTTGAGTTCCTCTCGGCGCTCTGGCGACAGGTTGGGCTCAAAAACGCGGTCGATCTGCCACTGGCCCGCAATCTCGCTGGGATCTTTCCAATAGCCGATTGCCAAGCCAGCCAAATAGGCGACCCCCAGCGCGGTTGTCTCTGCAATTTTCGGACGAACCACCGGCACGCCGAGGATGTCGGCCTGAAACTGCATCAGCAGATTATTCAGGCTTGCGCCACCATCGACACGCAACTGGGTGAGCCGCAGGCCCGCATCCGCCTCCATGGCCGTCAGGACGTCCATGGACTGGTAGGCGATGCTCTCCAGCGCGGCCCGGGCAATATGGGCCGCGGTCGAGCCGCGCGTCAAACCGAAGAGTGAGCCGCGCGCGTATGGGTCCCAATGCGGAGCACCAAGGCCGGAAAAGGCCGGCACAAGATAGACTCCACCTGTGTCCGGGACGCTGGCCGCCAGCGCCTCAACCTCTGCCGACGACTGAATAATACCGAGTCCATCACGCAGCCACTGCACAACGGCTCCTGCCATAAAGACGCTGCCTTCCAGCGCATAGTGGGTGTGGCCATCGCACCGCCATGCTGCGGTGGTGAGCAGATGGTTCTGAGAGGCAATGGGTTGCTCGCCGGTCTGCATGAGCATGAAGCAGCCCGTGCCATACGTATTTTTCACCATACCGAGTGTCGTGCACATCTGACCAAATAACGCCGCGTGCTGATCGCCGGCCATCCCACTCATCGGCACGGCCGTGGCGAGGAGGTCTGTTGACGTGTCCGTGTAGACTTCGCTGGAACTGTGTACCTCGGGCAGGAGCTGGCGGGGGATGTGGAGGACATCGAGTAATTCCTGATCCCACTCTCCCGTGCGGATATTCAACAACAGGGTGCGTGAAGCGTTGGTGACGTCGGTGATATGCTTCTTCCCCTGAGTCAGTTGCCAGGCGAGCCAGGTATCAACGGTCCCAAAGGCCAGACGGCCAGCTTCGGCCTTGGCGCGTGCGCCCGGAACAGTATCCAGGAGCCAGCGGATTTTTGTTCCCGAGAAATAGGGATCGATGACCAGGCCGGTCTTGTCCCGAAAAAAGGTTTCCAGACCCTGTTGCTTGAGCGTGTTGCACAGCGAGGCGGTGCGACGGTCTTGCCAGACAATCGCATTATAGATCGGCTGGCCCGTTTCCCGGTCCCAGACGAGGGTGGTCTCGCGCTGATTGGTGATGCCCAGAGCGCTGACATCGGTACTCGACAGACCCGCCTGGGCCAGAACTTCGGTCACGGCCGCTGCCTGTGACGACCAGATCTCACTGGCGTCCTGTTCCACCCAGCCGGGCTGAGGAAATAGCGGGGTCAATGTTTTTTGAGCAATCCCGCGTATGGTGCCTGTGTGGTCAAAGAGAATAGCGCGGGAGCTGGTCGTGCCTTGATCGAGAGCAAGAATATATTGAGCGTGGGGCACGGGAATCCCTGACTTAAGCCAGCATCTCCATCGGGCGTCTTTCTACCATGGCGCTCAGGCTGATAGCAACGCAAGAAACCCTTATGCCCCACCCACTTGGTCAAACCTGCTTCGCTATTCCCGCCCGTTTCCGGCTGTGATACAGCCAGAAGCCTCATGCCCTCTGACTTTTTGCGTGGCGTCAAAATAGGCGCGGGCTGTTTGGTGGGCGCCGGGGCTCTCTTGCTTCTCATGCTTTTTGGTATGGCCATGTGTGCCGGGCATTTTCAGGAGCAAATGCTCGAAGAGTTGGAGGAGCAGTTCGAGGAGTGGCCGCCTCAGGAAATGCCGGACACGGACACTGTCCGGTACGGAGAATTCCCTCGACGATGATACACAGGAGGAAGACAATGTCTCAGGAACATCCATTCGTACAGACTATAAAACAGTATTATCAGGGCTGTAGTACGGCGGACGTGGAACTCATGAAATCGACCTTTACCGATGACGTTGTCCACTACTTTACGCACCATGCTCCTATCCGAGGCGCAGAATCCCTGGCTGGTTATTGGGCCAAGATGCAGCCGCGCATTCGGGCGACGTGGACCTGCGACCATGCGATTGTCCAAGGAGATGAATGCGTGATCGAGTGGACGATGACCTGGACGCCGCCGACCGGCACAGTCGAGGCCATGCGCGGGGCGGAGTGGTATATTTTTCGTGGGGATAAGATCGCGGAGATTCGCGCCTATTATATCAACCGTCACCTGCCCTACGAACAGCCCAATTTTGAATTGGAGGGTTTCCCGTACACTGAGCGGGAGTATACCGTCCTGCCTGATTCGTAAACGGCCAGACGACCGCGGCCCTTATCCATCGGGAAAGGCGCGCTCAATGGCCGCCCGGACCGCCGTCTTCGTCCCGTGGGCCAGAAAACTCCCGTGAGCGCTCAGGACCCTCTCCCCAAAAGTAGAGAAAAGTAGAGAAAAGTAGAGAAATTTCATGCTCACTTTCGTGATTTTCCAAGAAAGTCAAACGGAATCAGGCAGTTATCATTTCTCATGAAAAATGAAAATTTCATGCGCATTTCAGCTTATTTCACGCGTAAAGGGCGTTTAATTGCTGATTATGGAACGGTGTTTAAGGAGATTTGCGGGGCGGTTTGGTGAGCCTAGGCCGGGAGGTCTTGTGACGCGGCCCACAGCAGGAACCCGCCGCCTGCGGTGCAGCCAAACCGCCAAAAAACGATGCGCACTTCCCTTTTCAGACACGCTGAAATTTCGTGAACACTGAAAATTGCAGTGTGTTCCCGTGGCTCCCCTTGCCGCCGTTGGGGTCAAGGGGGAGAGCCTGCCCGCTTGGGCCGTGGGAGGCCCATGGTTTGGCGGGTCCTCGGGGGGCTCCAGGAGTGCGGGCTTCCAGCCCGCATGGCGGCCAAGATGGCCGCCCTCCCAGGGGGGGATGGGGGCGGCGGTCAATCCCCTCCTCGGAGGGGCGACCGGCCGGTCGCCCCTACTCCACCCCGATGATGACAAAATTCTGCTGGCCCTGCTGCCATTCGACCGTCGTGGTCTGGCCCTCGGCGGGGAAGTCCTCAATCTCGTGGGTCTGGGCGAGGTCCTCCGCGAACTCTTCGCCCAGCGTCGTCACAGTGAAGGTACTGTGGGCGAATTCTTCGCCGTCGGCCAGGGCCCGCACCGTATGCTGCCCGTCGCCCAGGCGGTTCCAGTTGAACAACACCCCAAAGCCGTTGTCCGTGTCCCCACACACCCCCTCGGTGTCCAAGCGTTCCGTGCCGTAGCCGGCCTCTTCGGTGAAGGGGTCCCCCGTGGCCGGCTCAAAGACGAGTTCCACGGTCTCGGCGTCACACACCCAGCCGGAGAGCACGCCAATGCCACTCTGAAAGGAGCCGGGCGGGGGAATGCCCAGCCAGGCCTGCTCAGGCGTGAGTTGTTGGCCGCCGCCCCCGCCCGTGCCCCTGGCAATGACAAAGTTCTGCCGGGCGGTCTGCCACCGTAGCGTGGTCGTCTCCCCCACGGCGGGAAAGTCGGGGATGGCCGTGGTGGCCGCAAGGTCCCGGCGGAACTCCTGGTCTTCGTGGGGACCGAGGGTGGTGACGGTAATCTGCCGTTCGGTGAAGAGGATGTCGTCCATCCGCACCCGCACGGTATGCTCCCCATCGCCCAGGCGGTTCCAGTTGAACAACAGCCCGTAGCCGGTGTCGGTGGTGCGGGGCCCACACGCCACGGCCGTGTCGGGCCGACTCGTGCCCGTGGCCGGGATGAAGGTCCGGGGTTCGCCGCGTTCGGGGACGAGTTCGATCTCCACCGTGTCGGCCTCACAGACCCAGCCGGAGAGCACACTGACGCCGCTCTGGGGGGAATCGGGGCCGGGATTATCGACGAAGGCCGGGGTGTAGTGCACATGCAGGGTGTAGGCTCCGCTGCCGCGCCCGGCGGACACGGCCAGGTAGTAGGTGGCCGCCTCGACGGCGGTGCCCAGCGAGAAGTTGGTCCCGCGTCCGCTATCCGTGTCTTCGGCCACCAGTAGGGGGGCGCCGTCCGCTTGCGCTTGATACAGCCGCCCGGTGGTGTCGGTCCCGCCGGTGGTCGCGGCGGTCAGGATACCGGCAGAGGGCAGGTCGAGGCAGAAGTAGTCCACGTCGCGCCGACTCTGGAGGTGGGCGGTAATGCGCCGGGAGAAGGCGCCGGTGGTGTAGCGCCGGGGGTTGAGGCAGGTGGCCGCGTCGGGGGTGTTGCCGTGCCGGTCGGTCGGGGTGCGGGTCCCACCGCCGCCGCCCCCGCCGCCCCCACCGCCACCACCACCGCCGCCGCCATCGTCATCGTCATCGTCATCGTCGGGCGGTGGTGGTGGCGGCGGGGATGCCCACCGCACCTTGCGGCTGGCAGACCAGTTGTCTGTGTTGCTCCCCATGACCGCCCGCACCTGCACCTCATACGGAGTCCCGGTGGTCAGCTGCATGAGCGTGTAGGACCGCGGGTCGGCAGGCAGGCTCGACGTGGCCGTCCAGTCATCGATGCCGAGCCGGCGGTGCCGCACCTCGTAGCCGGTGATAGTGGCCCCGCCCGTATCCGTCGGCGGCTCCCAGGTCACCGTCACGGTGCCGTCGCCCGGGGCGAGTTGAATGTTCCGCGGCCGGTCATGGTCGTCCCGGACCCTGAGGCGGAAGTCGGCGGGCGCGGCGCACAGGCCAGGCGGGTGGCTCTCGTTACCCACGAAATTCCCTTCTGCGTCAAAGCCCCGGGTGGGATCACAAAAGGGGGTAGCGGCGGTCGGCGGGTGGGGCGGGTTGTCCTCGTCGGTGGCCGTCACATGGAGGGTGAATTCCTCCTCCCGTGGCGGCCGGCCACTGAGGGCGCGGTTGGCCGCATCGAAGGTCAGCCAACTCGGCAGGGGCCGGCCGTCCGCCAGCGTGACGTGATACGTCAGCTCCTCAGACTCCAAGTCGACGAACCGTGGAATGACAAAGCAGAAGTCCGCGCCCGGCTCAATGACGGGGTCTCTATAGACCTCGTCGCGGAACGGTCGGCGATTGGTCAGGAGACGCAGGTTTCTGCGGGCCGCCAATGCATCCAGCAGGGTCTGCGGAATCGTGCCGGTCCACTTAGTCGCGTAGAGATAGATTTCGCCTGACGTGAAGCTGCTGTGGACGGCGAGGGAGCCGGTGAGGGCCTCGTTCAGGTGCAGGTGTAAGGATTGTAGGCGGCGGAATTGGCTGAAATCCGGGATGGTGCCCGTGAACTGGTTGTTGTTCAGATAGAGGAAGCGCATCCCATTAGGCATCGCCGGGATGGACCCGGAGAGTTTGTTGTGGCTGAGATCTAACGTGCCCAGCCAGGAGAGGGGGTGGGTCGTGGTGCCCCACATGGCCGGAATGGTGCCCGTGAGTCGGTTGTGGTCGAGACGCAAGTCGATCAGACGTTCAAACAGGCCCAATGCCTCGGGGATCGAGCCGGTCAGGGTGTTGTGCTGGAGGTATAGGCTCTCCAGGGCCCCGAAGGGGTGGGTGGGGGTGCCCCACGTGGCCGGAATCGCGCCGGTGAGTTGGTTGTCATTGAGATAGAGGGTTTGCAGCTTGGTCAGATTGCCCAGCCCAGCGGGAATGGTGCCCGTGAACTGGTTGTCGCCAAGGTGCAAGTAGACCAACTCGGGGAATTGGCTGAAGTCCGGAATGGTGCCCGTGAATGAGTTGCCGGCAAGGCGGAGATAGCTCAGGGTGGTCGGGAGCTTGGCCAAGACCGCAGAGAGGACGCCGGTGAGTTGGTTGTCTTCGAGGCGGAGTTCCGTCAGCTTGGGCAGTTGGCTGAGGTCGGGGACCGTGCCGGTGAGGCCGTTTTCATACAGGGATAGGGTGTCCAGTTCGGCAAAGGGATGGGTGGAGGTGCCCCAGATGGCGGGAATCGCGCCGCTGAGTTGGTTGGTGTAGAGTTCCAGGTTGGTCAGCTTGGGCAGTTGCCCGAGCGACGCCGGGAGGCTGCCATGCAGTTGGTTCTCTCCGAGCCGGAGCTTTTGCAAATTCGGCAGGGGATGGGTGGTGGTACCCCAGGTGGTGGGCAGCGATCCGCTGAGCTGATTATCGGAGAGGTCGAGGTCGGTCAGGTTCGTCAGGTTGCCCCAGGTGGTGGGCAGCGATCCGGTGAGTTGGTTGCGGGAGAGCCGGAGTGTGGTCAGGCTGGTCAGCTTGCCGAGTTCGGTCGGCAGCGATCCGGTGAGTTGGTTGCCGGAGAGCCGGAGTGTGGTCAGGCTGGTCAGCTTGCCGAGTTCGGTCGGCAGCGACCCGGTCAGATCGCTATAGGAAAGATCAAGCTCCGCCACCCGCCCGTTGGCGAGAGTGACGCCGTATAAGTCCTCCAGGCAGGTGGCCGTGATGGGATTGCCCCAGCCGCCGCTTGTGCCAGACCAATTGGCGCCATCGGTCTCATTGTAGAGGGCCTCCAAGGCCGGCCGCTCGTCGACGACCGTAACGGTCACTTTGCGCGTGGTGATACTACCATCAGATGAGTCGGTGGCCACGTAAGTCCCGCTATACGTGTCCGGGGTCTGGGGTATGCTCTTCAGGTCCAGGGTGAGGGTGCGGGTATTGGCGTCAAAGGAGAGGCCTTTGTCCAGCTTCTTCACTATATCTGGTGGATTCGCCGTCGGTGAGACCAGGTCGGTGAGGGTATAGGTCACGGGCCCCGAGCCGTCGGTGGCTTCAGGGAGCATCTCAGACACGCTGTAGGCAGGCGAACACCCCGTCCCGGGCAGGCCGACGCTTATCTCGATGGGCGACGGGTCGGCGAAGTGAATTGCGGCCGCTGCCGGGGGAACGGCGAGGCTGAGCAGGCCGACGAGGGTGAGGAGGACCGTCAGTAGCCGCCCGCTCATCGGGGGGTCTCCCGTCGAGCGGAGAGCGGAGAGCGGAGAGCGGAGAGCGGAGAGCGGAGAGCGGAGAGCGGAGAGCGGAGAGCGGAGAGCGGAGAGCGGAGAGCGGAGAGCGGAGAGCGGAGAGCGGAGAGCGGAGAGCGGAGAGCGGAGAGCGGAGAGCGGAGAGCGGAGAGCGGAGAGCGGAGAGCGGAGAGCGGAGAGCGGAGAGCGGAGAGCGGAGAGCGGAGAGCGGAGAGCGGAGAGCGGAGAGCGGAGAGCGGAGAGCGGAGAGCGGAGAGCGGAGAGCGGAGAGCATTTTTCTACCTCCTGTCACGTTGTCAAGGGGGGGGTGGCCCCCGGTGGTATCTCTGGGTGCAGTGGCTCCCCGGACGCAGCCTTACCGCCACACGCCCGGAAGGAGTCTAGATTTCTTTGCACAACTGCTGGCCGATTGTCCCTAGTCAAATGATAGGATTGAGGCATTTTTCGAGGGGGGGAGCGAGACGCGCTCCCGCGCCCCTCCTGGGACGGGGGCGGCCCCTTGGTTCACGGGGTCGCGGCGGGAGGGCATCAGGCGGCGCAGCGATGCCCCCTCCCGTGGTGTCTCAGCTTACGGGCCGTGGTGACTGTGGGCGGTCCGTCCCGCCCGTGAGGGGGCCACACCATCAGGGCCGTGCGCAGGGCCGCTGGGCCCGTTGCTGGCGCGATTCTCCACCACCCCGTAGCGGGCCTCCACAGAGGTCGGGGGCGAGAGCGTGTTGGGAACTGCTGACAAGCTATTGCTTTTCCTCAGGTTTTTCACGGGACCGCCCCAGACAACTCGTTGAGGCAACTCCTGTCCGTCCGCGAGTGCGCTGAGGAAAATGAGTCGGAGGAGAAAAGGGCAGAACACCCGCTCGACGCGGGCTTCTCCGCTGGTGCCTTTGTGGTGGTGCGCAAAACTTCGGCCGCTGGCTGGTCGGGAGCGGTTGCAGGCCGTGGGCCGGGAGAGGGCGGGCCCGCGGCCGGGTGCGACAGAAGACCCCGTTCGGCTTGCACAGGCAAAGCCTGCCGCGCCTTGTCCGGGATAGAAACCTCCCTAGCCGGAGCATGGTCCCCCAAAAATCCGACAAAAAATGCCTCCCACCTAATCATTTGATTAGGTGGAGACGCCGCTTTCCGGGGGGCGCTTGAGTCTCTTGGGGCTGTGGAGTCAGTGGGGCCATTGAGTCTTGCCCCAAAAGCCCCCCCAAACTCCACAGCCCCAAAGGACCCGTCACGACGCCCCCGCTCGGGGCGGGCGCCGGTCTGAGGCAACTGGCGTGCGACCGCTGAACGGATAATGTCGCTCTCCGCGCTGCGAAACTCCGTTGACAGGTCGGGTGTTATGCCATAGCAGCACTATTCGTTAGGGAATTATACCCATAACTTGAGGCTCTTTTAATCGTAATCAGATTGAACTGTTACGACCAATTTGCTATATCAGGAAGGGCCGGGATGTCCCACCATCCCGGCCCGCAGAGCATTGAAAGGAGAACACGCCTTATGAAAGGAACCATTCCAACACCCCGACAAACTAACTCGATTCAACGCATTCACAATGCCCTCAAGGGAATTAGAAAAGCACGCCAGAAGTTGAAAAATTACAACGCCTCCCTACTCATCACTGTGATAGCATACCAATCTCTTTACGGGCCACTCGGACAAGAGGAGAAGTCACTCAGCCCGAAGAAGAAGCCGCCCCAAAAGAAGGATTTCAGCGCCTTGGCTGGGTCTTTTTTACTCGCAGGGTAAAAGGGTGCTGTCCTAATTAGAGCTAGGGTGTCCTAATTTAAGAATCGAGTGTCCTAATTCGGTTTAGAATGGCCAGCGAAGGATCAGAGCCAGGAGGAGGAAGAAGACTAAATGGATCATTCCAAGGACTGGCCGCTCTTTGAGAAAATTCAACCAGAGTTCTGTCATGCGAACTATTCCCTTATTGGCACTCAGGCTTAATCGTGCTAGATATTTTCCTGTCACGAGTCATCAGTTTTGCCTCTCGGGGCATGCAGTGATTCAGAGCGCCTCGGGCGTCCAGGGCCCGAGGCGCTCGTACGTTCAGGTTGTTAGCTGCTTCCCATTTTACTCATTGCCAGCAGGTCGGGCCAGAGGGTCTTTGCGCCCGCAGTTGGGACAGATCTGCACCCCATTAAACAGCTCAAAACCGCAAATGAAGCAGGTGCCGCCTACCTGGAGCGCTTTTGATGGTTCTGGCAGGGGATCAACCTTATCCCCACAGTATCGACATTTGGTAGCTGCCGATTTGATCAACTCCTGACAGCTGGGACATTTCCGCAGCTCGCCGCGGTTGAACGCTACCCTTTCCACCATCTGTTGATCCGGACTGGCAATGGCAGCAAGCACCACGCCAATCGGACCGAGAATAAGGCCCCCAAGAAACCATCCAGCCTGATCACGACCCTTATCCTTGGCAATGTTGCCAGAGATAAATCCGCAGATTCCCCAGAATAGCAGCCCAAAGAGGACGATTGCACTATCCATGGCTGCACCCTACTTCCACCGACCCTTGTGGCTATACGATCCGCCCGGCAGCGACTTGATCGTGCCCTTATATTTCCGGCCGCTCGGGCTCTTGTACTTGTACCGATGGAGCACCGACCCCCGCGGGGTGACATAGGTATTCCCCCGATAGCTGTGGGATTTCGGCGTACTCGGGGTATAGCGTGGTGGCAACCCCTGAGACTTCCGCCGTAGGCTCTCCGACACAATAAAACCATCGGTCGGATCTGCCGCGACATGGACCGGCACAAGCAGCATGCTCCCGGTCAAGAGCACACCCGCAAGAAAACGGCGCATACACACCTCCTGTAGTGTCGTGGGAGGACCAGACATCCAGACGGATGAGGCAGGGATAGACAGCAGGTCGGTGCCCGGCTGGTCCAGGTTGCCGGGCCGGTGCCAATATCTCACATAGGGGTGTGATATTTCCTGCCTATTCGCCAGACCCAGGGAGCGACCCCGTGCCACAATAGGCTGTTCTATTCAGCAGGAGGCCCGACGGAGCGGGTCCCCTATGCTCGATATTGGCAAAATGAAGATGGCAAAATCCCAGCACAAATGCAAGGAATTGTTTTTTGCGGCGAGATGATTGTGGTAGGGTTATGTCGACATAAACACAGAAACGCCCCGTCCATTTCTTGTGGTGAGAAACCGGGGCGCTCTGCCATACTGCACGTCCAATGAGGCGAATCATGAACGCATGGCCAAGAAATCACGGCAAGACTGGGAAGTCAAACGTATTGAGGCGCTGGAGAAAAGAATGCGGTGGATAGAGAGAACTCTGTGGATCGCTGGGGGATTCGTGGGTGGGATGGTGTTTCTTGCCGGCACGATCAAAACCCTCTTCCTGAGCCATAAGTCGTGGGCCGTGATTCTGGAGTTTCTCACACATTAGCCCTTGCTTTTTCCGCACAAACACCCGATAATACTGCAATGAAATTAAGGGTTTAGAAACGCAAAACCCCGTGGGGACTGCCATCCACCACGGGGTCTAACCGCCGCACCAACTCGCGACGTAGGGCACTAAGTATTTTCCTCTTAGCATACGGTGCGGCCCTGTAAAGGGGTTTCACCGTGAACCGACTGCCCGTCCAGAAGCAGGTCCAGATCATCGCCCTCCTCACTGAGAGCAGCTCCATTCGCGCCATTGAGCGGCTGACCGGTATCCACCGGGACACGATCATGCGGCTGGGCAAGCGAGTCGGCGAAGCCTGCCGCCGGCTTCATCATGTCCGGATGCGTGGGCTCCAGGTCAACTGCTTGGAGCTGGACGAAACATGGGGTTTTGTGCGCAAGAAAGAGAAGAATGTGCAGGACGATGATCCGGACGAGTATGGCGACGCCTACCTCTGGCTGGCGATCGATGCCCACAAAAAGATCATCATCAGCTACCTCGTCGGGAAACGGACGGCAGAGAATGCCCTGGCCTTGCTGACCGACGTCCGGGGCCGGGTGATCAACCGGCCTCAGATCACGACCGATGCCCTGGTTGCCTATGAGGAGGCCGTGGATCGCACGTTCGGGAGCGACGGCGCGGATTATGTGATGATGAACAAAACGGCGGGAGAATATAAGGTTCAGCGTGGGCATCCGAATATGGACTACGTGACCACGAACCATATTGAGCGGGCCAATCTGACCTTGCGGACCCACTTACGCCGGCATGTCCGGCACACGAGTGGCCATAGCAAGAAGATGGATCATCACCAGGCCGCGATTGCACTACAGGTCGCACATTACAACTTCTGCCGGGTGCATGAAACCTTGCGGATAACGCCGGCGATGGAGTTTGGTCTGACCACCCATATCTGGAGTATCGAGGAGCTGATCTGTGCCGCGGAGGCCACCCCGATTAATCTCCCACCGCTCCCCACTCTGCCGCCTTTCCCGCGGCCAGGCCGGCAGCGGTTCCAGGTCATTGTCGGGCGCAGGGGTCGAGTGTCCTAATTTGAAACGGCGAGTGTCCTAGTTTGAATGGGTGAGTGTCCTAATTAGGACAGCACGGGTAAAAGCACACCCCTTGATTAAAAGACGGAGACAATGTAGACTTGAATTTTCAGAGAGAGACCAGCCGAGTATTTTTATAGGTATCAGTATACGGCGCTCCTCCATCTCGATAAGAAAGGAGATCGCCATGCTGCGATGCATACTTGAAGTACTGATACTCTTACTTGAAATACTTAGACACCTATGTGACTATTTCTGTTAGCTGCCCTTTAATGGTGCGCCGGGGGCTGCTTCCCCGGCAGTCACCAATCCGCTGAGTGACCACACATTTCTTGTCAGCCTTTCCGAAGTTCCTCGGAATGTACCCCACCATTCCAAGAAGCGCCGACTACTGAGCCGCCGCTTGATGGCGTTTCCGGCTGGCTTTCGCCTTTTGGTCATTCTCCCAAAACATAGCCCGCGCCAATTCCTTCGGATCGTTGGGTAAATCGTGATGGACGTATTTATTTCTTTTCTTCTTGCCCCTCAACGCTTGCGCGAGTCTCTTCAGCATGGGTGCTCTCCTGTATTATACGCAATCCATTTTGGATTTTGTTGAGCGTATAATACCGTTTGGCATAAATCAAGAAAAAGGGGGTACATAGATAAAATCAATCATGATTGATTTTCCGCAAATTACCCTCGTTTAGGGCACATCGTCGATTGTTTTTTGTGTTCAGTAAAATTGACTTTCCCCTCCGTCCATCGTAGAATTTTCCCCGCAAACACTGTGTACAGGTTCCCGACCTACGTCGGGCTACCTGCTGAATAACACAGCCTCATAGCTCGACGAGGGGTAGCTCCCCAAGTCTAGGCGAATAAGCAGGGACTTCTACATACTCTGTATGCGGTGTTTGCAATGGCCCGGCACCTTTTGCGTGCCGGATTTACTGCAAACAAGGGGGACGAAATGACCGCTATGGCAGGCATTATTATAGCCTTGGCCGGACTCGCAATCGTGATTGTTGCGTTCGTATCGTTTGTGTACCCACTACCCGGATTGACGACAAAGAGGGGAAGAGGGTGGACAATCGCAGGGGGATATCTCGTCTTATTATGGGGCAGCAGTATTATTCGACAAACCGTGCAGGAAGAACTCAGGGAACCTTTCGTCACTATTCCGATGATGGTGATCTTTGGTGCGTTTGTTCTGTCGTGTATCGCCCTCATTCGTCCGTTGCCATCATGCTGGCTGCCAACCCGAAAGCAAGCTCGCTATGCGTGTGTCCTGTCGTTGGGGTTGATGGCGGCAGCGAGTCCGCTTCTGCCTGAACCGCCCCCACCCACGCCCGAAGAACTAGCCGCAATCGCTGCGGAAAAACGACGAGAGGCAGCAGAGGCCGAAGAACAACGAAGACTCGAAGAGGTAGAATACAACAAAGGTCATCCTATCTGCAAAACAGACGAGAATTTGTGTGCCGATTACCTCGTCGATTGCATGAAAAGAATAGATAGAAATTATGAGGCATGTAACGATATATGCATCCAGAAATGGCTACTCAATCGTGATTACGACGTGGGTTCATGTGAAAAGCAGTGTCCTGATAACGATTATGGTCCATGCCATGAAGAATACGCATGGAAAGGCCCCCGATAGAAAGAAGATCAATATGGCTACGGAAATCAAAAAGAAAGAGACCTGGAAACTGCCAAAAGAACCTGAGTGGAGTTTTCGTCTTCTTGGTATTCCACCTGGGCACACGATTGAGTTTCTGTATGAAGGTGTATTTCTGAAAGAAAAAGGAGAAACATTCAGAGTTGAAGATAGTCAGAAGACTGTCGCCCACAGGTATGAGGGGAGCGACTTGGGAGCCCCTGAAGACCTTGCAATTTTCACCAAGAAACTTCGGGAAAGACTCCATGAACTAGGAGGCCCAAATCTCGAAAAGCGCCGGACACTTGAGTCATGGATTTATCATAACCCACAAGCAAAACCAGGAGAACTTCCAATAGCATTATACGTTCTCTGCGATGAGAAGAAACGCCAACACTACGAACAAAGAGATGAATTACACAGCACAATCACGATTGAAAGGAGAGAGCGCAGCATGGCAAAAATGAGACGTGAAGGAGAGTATGTAAAAGGACCAATTTTAGACGCAAAAAGTGGGAGATTCAGCGTTCCTCCTGACTCAGGACTCTATGCTTTATACAAAGAAGACGACCTAATTAAGATCGGCGCAGCAATCAATTTGAAAGTCGCTTTAGGACCTATTCTGTTCCAAACAGAAGGTTCTAGTCTTCAGCAACAGACAACGCGCTTTTGTGTAGAAAAAGTGACTATCGATAACATTTCAGGGGATGAGGTATACGAGTATCTATCTGAAAAAGCGCAAGAGCGTATCGAACAGTATCAAAAAGATCACGATGGGCGAGCACCACGGTATAATTAAGCGTCCTCGTCTGCGGCACACGCCTTTCTCTTCTTATAGGCCGCCCTGCGCTCCTTATTGCGTACCTGCGCTTCATCCCACTCCTTTTTCAGCGCATCCGCCGCCGAACCAAGGGCCACGCCTCCACCAACAAAATTTCCCTCTGAATCGAATGTAAGGTCAAAATTGCCGTAGGGTAAAATGTCTCCGATGGCAGTTATCATGGTAATTGCGTCAGGGTGATCGCCACCAATTTTTTCAAACTTGAGGACCAAATTACATTCGGCTTTTCCAAGAAAGTCGATGGTCTGCTCTTTGATAATACCCTGACGGGGTTTCCCTTTTTTGTCTGACATGATTACCCTACTTCCTGCCCCTCCTTACGGAGTGGCAGGAAGGGCTGTTATGGCCCGAAATCATTGGGCTAATTCGTTTCTTCAATCGTGATTGCTTTTCTTACTTCCGTCCGGTCAACTCGTCATAGGAAAGCACCTTGCCCACCATACTCATCGCGAGTAAAGCCAGTTGTTCGAGGGTTTCTACGCCCCGGACATTATGCCGTCCAGCAAACTCATTGACGTAGCGATGGAGATGCTTAATTGACATGTGGTGATAGGTTCCGACATACCCGCGTTTGAGCACGGCCCAAAAACTTTCAATGCCGTTCGTGTGAACTTGGTCGTCCACATATTGTCCAACACTATGCTTAATGACGCGGTGATTCGGCACGTCCGTATAGCCTCGGTGTTCGTCTGTATAGACCTTGGCTCCTTTCTTTATCCGGCGCTTCACAAAGCTGCTGAGTGTTCCTCTATCCGTCCTTCCAATGACTTTTGCTTGCACCTTCTTCGTCTTGCGGTCTTTCATACCGACCACAATCGACTTGCCAACCGTGCCCCTCCCTTCCCTCAGCTTCTTGCTTGCATGTTTGTTCTTCTCCTTTCCGCCGACATATGTTTCATCGACTTCGACCGGCCCGAAGTACCGATCATAGTACGAGTCCCAGCCTTCACGGATGCGGTGCCCGAGATGCCACGCATGGCTTTGGTTGATGCCGAGATCGCGATGCAACTGCATCGAACTCACACCCTTCGGATGCGTGCTCAGCATATACATGGCATACAGCCATGTATGGAGCGGGAGTCTGCTGGACTGCATCGGGGTTCCCGTTCGGACACTAAAATAGGTTCGGCAATCGGCGCACCTATAGGGCATGGGTTTCCCGCTCGTAATCCGGTACGTGTTGGTTGATCCACAATCGGGATTGGGACAGAATCGTCCGTCACCCCATCGGAGTTCTTCAAACCATGTGCGGGCAGATTGCTCGTCCGGGAACATGCGAACAATATCGATAAAAGACAGCGCTTTTTTCTTTTTCATAGGTAGTTCCTTTCTTCATTTTCTACCTATGATTATAGCAGATAAAACTATGTTTTACTAATTTAAGGGCCTCAAGTTAAGGGTATACCGAAACGGCCTGCTCTTTGAGAATGCACTTGCGGGGTTTATCTTCGCTTTTGTTCTGCATACTTGGCCTCTTTTTTGGCAAAATCGTGATTGATTTCCAATTCAAGGGACCTATATTGGACTGGAGACAAACTTTGAAAGGTAGGGAGGACGTTTACCATGCTCGAAAAGTTAAAGGTCAGAAAAAACGGGAGGACGCTAGATGAACTCCTGAGAGAGTTGGATGAGGCACTGAATCCTGGAACGGCATACCTCATTAGCTATGATGTAGAGGATTCGGAAGGCTCTGATGATGTATACGACAAACTCAAAGACAAGCTCGAAGATTTAGAAGCAAAGCCCGTTCTGTACTCTCAATGGGTATTACGAAGTGAAAGCACATCGTCCCGATTACGCGACCGCCTCCGTCGCTCCTTAACCGCCGAGGAGTGGGGGCTCGTCGATTTGCTCATCATCCCCTTCGTCCCCCGAGTCTCTGTCACGAACTCTAACGAAATCAGAGTCCTTCTTCGGAGACTCTAACATTTTCCTGAATGTATGAATCTGCTCCCGTTCTTCGTCTGATTCGGGTTTCAGAAGCAGACCGCCACAGTGGTAGAAAACGTGCATTGCACACCCCTTTATCTGCTGGACTGAGATTTGCCTCGTTGGGCAGCCCTTCAACTTACTATACGCCGTAAAGAAAGTGTTTTCTTACGTCATGAGTAGCTGATTTTAGTCAACAATTACGGGGAGTTATAGGCTCGTCAAGTTATGGGTATAATTCCCATTCGTTATGCTCTTCGGCTTCCTCTTCTTTCTGCTCGGCCTCACCTGTCTGGTTGGCTTTTTTGCCGTCCGCGAGAGCCGGAAATCGGAAGAGGACTATTTTCTGGCCAGCCAGACCATCTCCCCCTACAGCCTGGCCTTTTCCAGCAGCGCCAGTAAATACAGCGGGTTTATTTTTGCCGGTTTCATGGGGGCGGCCTACCTCAACGGAACCATGGTCATCTGGCTGGGGCTGGGCCTGCTGTTGGGTCACTTTCTCGTCTACGCCCTGACCGTCTACCGCTTGCAATATATGAACAGCGGCGGCTGGGCTCTGAGCATCGGCGAACTGCTCACCTTCTGGAACGGAGAAAATCGCGTCCTGCTGCGTCGCTTTATCGGTCTCCTGACCCTGTTTTTTCTCAGCTTCTACGCCGCGGCCCAACTGAAGGCGGGCGGTCTGGCTCTCGAAGTCGCCCTGGATCAACCGCTGTACGTCGGCATTCTGCTGAGTACGGCCATTATTCTCTTCTATTGTTGGGCCGGGGGTATCCGCGCTTCCATCTGGACGGACAGCGCTCAGATCATCATGATGACGCTGAGCCTGTTCCTCATCCTGGTCATGGCCGTGGTCAAGGCAGGTGGGGTGGCTGATCTGGTTGCCAGCTTTCACGCGACCGCGCCGGGTACCGACCTGATCCCTCAGAATCTCTCCATTGGCGGCTATACCGGCTGGATGCTCTTCTGCTTTGGCTCCTTGGGTTTTGGCCTATGCGTCCTTGGCCAGCCTCACATCCTCATTCGCGCCATGGCTTTGAAAAACGCCCAGGACACCAAAAAATTCATTATCGCCAACTACACCTTTGAAGCGCTCTTTATTATCCTGTTCACGTTGGTGGGACTGAGCACCCGCGTGATCCTGCAAGACATGAGCGCTTTCGAGCCAGAATTGGCCCTCTTTTTGTCGGCGAAAGAGATGCTGCCTCCGCTGGCCGTGGGCTTTGTGCTGGCGGGTGCCTTTTCTTCCACCCTGTCCACCGCCGACTCGCAAATCCTGAGCTGCTCGGCCTCCCTGATGCGCGACCTGCCCGAACCCCCGAAGCAATCCCTCTTTCAGGCCAAGGCGGGTACGGTCGGTGTGGCCTGTGCGGCGACGCTCCTGGCTCTGTTTGCCGAACAGAACATCTTTTCGCTGGTCGCCTTTGCGTATGCGGGCTTGGGCGCGTCCATTGGCAGCGTGCTGGTTTTGCGCCTTCTCAATGACAGTATTTCCGAATGGGGCGCTTTCCTCGTCGCCCTGGTCGGTGGGACCACCGTTATCGCCTGGAATATGCTGGGCCTGAACTCGTATATCAACGAGAGCGTCCCCGGCTTCATCGCCGCCCTCCTCGTCTACCTCGGCTGTAAGGCCGCCTCAAAACTGCAAATCGCCTCAGACGCGGGAAACTGAAGGG
Source organism: uncultured Binatia bacterium (SeqCode) (assembly GCA_965203745.1). GTDB lineage: Bacteria > Desulfobacterota > Binatia > Bin18 > Bin18 > Bin18. The sequence goes on along the minus strand of CBDBDK010000004.1, from coordinate 491,090 downwards.
TGCGACGGCCCTTCCCCGTCCTACTCCACCCCCGTTATCACAAAGTCAGGAGTGCAGGCTTCCAGCCTGCTTCGGGGCGGGCAAGATGCCCGCGCTCCCAGGGAGGCCACCTAAGACGCGGGGAGCTCAAGTTTACCTCTGTTTTTCCGCGGCCGGCGGCCAAGGGCAAATTCCGGAGCCCGGAGGCCCGACTCTCCCTTGGTGATGTCGGGCGGGGTGAAATAGCCCAGAGCGTAACTCATCATGGTATAGCCGAGGAGTTCCTGAAGGACGGGGTCTAAGTCCTTGGCGACCTCCGGCGGACAGGAGAGATACTGATTTTCTTCCTGCCGCAGCCAGCCGAGCGAATAGGTGATATTCAGTCCGACCCGGTCGGCCGCGCTGTTATTTGCCCCACCAGCGTGTAAAACGGTCCCGGAATACACCAGGACCGAGCCCCGTGGCATTTCCGCGTAGCTGATTTCGTCCGCTTTGGCCTCGCGGCCCTTGGGCCAGGCCGGACTGCCCAGCACGACCTGGGTGGCACCGCTCTCATAGGTGAAGTCCGTCAGCGCCCACAGTGTGCTGAGCTGAGGCTCAACCCCCTGCAAATAATCGCCCCAGACCAGACGGTCACGGTGTAAGGGCTGTTTCTTTTGTCCGGGCATCAGGCGGATGACCTGGGTCAGATGGAGTTGGTAGCGATTACAGTTGGGCAGGAGGAATGCGTCGCACGCCTCAAGGATGCTGGGGTGTGTGACGAGGGCACGACAGGCCGGAGAACGCGCCACCAGAGCGCCCGTGCGCGTGGTCTGATAGCCGGCAAAGTCATCCCGGCTGGCGGGGGTGGCCTCGATATGCGGCATCAAATCATCGAGGGTCGCCTGCACCTGGCTCTCATCGATGAGATTTTCAACGATAGCCGCGCCATCACGCTCAATGGCACTGGCCAAATCCTTTGCCGCCGCAGTTGCGGATAGCCGCGTGAGTTCGCCCATGATCGTCCTCCTTATGCGTCAGGCTGGATGGGATATAGCCGCAAAGCGTTATCCCACATGATCTTGCGCTTACTGTCATCTGACACGCCCGGCAAGGCCATCATCTCCTTGACCGCCCAGGCGTACTGCCGGCCCTCGGGATGGGCGAAGTCGGTTGCGGTGACGATATTATTATCTCCGATGGCGTCAATGACTTGCCGAATACCGGGATCGTCGGGGTCAGCCGAGATATAGCACTGGCGTTTGAAATACTCGACCGGCGGCATGCTGAGCCCCTCAATGGCAAGGCCGCGAAAGCCGCCCTGGACGCCAGCGCCCAAGCGGTCAAGCCAAAACGCGGCCCAGCCTGCGCCGGACTCCAGATGCACGACGCGCAGCCGAGGGTGACGTTCCAGCACCCCACCCATAATCAGCGCGGTGCTGGCCAGCATGTTCCCAATCGTAAAGGCCACGGTGGTCTGCGCGGAGCGTAATCGGGGGAGGTAATAGTACAGCATCTCATCTGCGGCAGTACCGTTTCCGGTATGAACGGCGAGAGGCACGTCCATTTCCTCAAGTGTCTCCCACAGCGGCTCATAAAACTCGTCGTATAAGCGATGCTCACACACCGGAACGGGGTTAATATGAACCGCCTTGAAGTGAAACTCCGTGACGCAGTGGCGGACTTCCCGGGCTGCCTCCCGCGCATCACGCAGGTCAATGGAAGCGGCCCCGAATACCCGTCCCCCGGCAGCCGCACAAAAGTCGGCCAGCCAGTTGTTATACGCTCGACGATAGGCCGCAGCCGTATCGGCCGCCAGATTTGGAACCGTTACCGAGAGGAGACCGATGGAGGGGTAGACGACCATATAGTCGATGCCGACCCGCTGCATGACCTCCGGGTAGATCTCTGGCGGGAAGTCCTGCTTGGCGTATTGGGCATAGGCTTCGTCGTTCCCCGGCAGAAAAACGCGCTCGCCGGCTTCCTGCGCTCCGCTATGCGGTTTGCCATCGGCTTGGGCGGGGTCCCGCAGCGGGTCACGTCCGAACGGCATCAGATATTCGCCCCCCTCCGGGTTGGGAATCCTGACCTCAAAGCCAAAGCCGAGCGGTTCCCCCCGGTAATTGGCCCACGCCTTGGGCATGGCTGAGCGATATCTGGCATCCAGATATTTCTCGAACATGTCTGCGGGTTCGATAATATGGGCATCGCTGTCAATGAATCCGTGTCCGTTTGGCATGGTACATTTCCCTCCCTTATGCGAAATGCGGCAAGACATCCGCACCGAACCGCTCAATACACCGCATGGTCTCTGCGTGGCTGGGACCACTCGGGCAGCGTAGCATGAGAATCATATACTGGCACCCGGTTGCGCGCTCGTAGCGTTTGAGTTCGGTCACGACCTGCTCCGGCGTGCCGTAGATCAACCGGTTCGGTGCGACCCGCTCGCATGTCCATTCGGCGTCCGCTGTGATCTCTTTTACCCAGGGTTCCCACTTGGCATTAAATCGGCCCGAGGCGAAAAAGCCCAGCCGCAGATAGAAAAGATGATAGTCCTTGACGTGCGGCCACCAGGTCCGTTCAAGCTCGGCCCGACTGTCACCGACCCAGGCATTCCGCAGCAGGGCAATTTCCACCCGTGGATTCCCCGCCTGCCGGGCCGCGGTCCGGTACATCTCGGACCAGGCCCGCATCACATCGAAGTTGTGGAGCGGGTCCGACAGCCACCCGTCGCCAATCCGGCCGGCGCGCGTGAGCGTGATTGTCGACATGGCGCCGATCCAGATCGGCGGCTGGCGCAGGGGACGAGGAGTAATCGTGACATCGTCGAAATTGAAATGCTGGCCGTGATGAGAGAACGTCCGGCCGCTCCACGCCTGTCTGAGAATCTCGACCGATTCGGTAAAACGCGTTGCCGCGGCAGACAGCGGAATCTCAAAGGCGTTGAATTCGTGCTCAACCAGACCCAAGCCCGCGCCAAGGATAAAGCGCCCTTTGGCAATCGTGTCGATCACGGCAATTTGCTCGGCGATGTGCAGCGGATGATACAGCGGGAGTTGGAGGATGCCCGTGCCAATCTGTGCATGCTTGGTATGCGCCGCCAGAGCTGCGGCAAAGGTGAGGGGCGCGGGCATATAACCGTCCGGCATCTGGTGATGTTCCGGCAGGAGAAACAGCTCAAAGCCAGCCTCCTCGGCCAGGGCCGCCTGAGCAAACACCTCGTCATAGAGCCGGGACAGGTGCTCCCCGTGGGGCGGGTCCTGGAGAGTGAAAATCAGTCCGAATTTCATGCCCCGCCCTATGTCTGACACTCCGCCAGATAGCGCTGCAACACGTACAGGCCATCCGGTGTGAACGGCTCGGTCTGGGCCAGGTGCAGAATATCAGGTGCGGCCATAAACGCGCCGCTCTCGACTTCTTCTTCCTGCAGAACGATTTCGCCATCGTACACGCACGAGAAGACCGCACCCCACACCCGGTTGTGCGTCTCCTGGTGATAAAACCGAAAAAGTGGCGCCAGGGGTATGCCTCGGATGCCCATCTCTTCTTCAACCTCACGGAGAGCGCCCTGCTCGTATTCTTCGCCCGCCAGCACGACCCCACCCGCGGCCGGGTCGTAATAACCGGGAAAGACATCCTTGGTCAGGGTCCGTTTCTGGACATAAAGGTGGCCGCGCGAGTTGAAGACCAGCACATACGTGGCCCGGTGAGGCAGGGCTTTGGCGCGCATTTCCTTCCGAGGAGCGGAGCCCACCACAGTATTGTTTTCATCAACGATGGCAACGATTTCCTCGGCAGCACCCATGTGGACGAAACGATACTGAGGGGCTCGGAGAGTGTCAAGCGAGAGGATGAGGGTAGGGCCGCCCCGTCCTTATCCGATCCCGCCGCACCGCTTGGTTTACGTATCAGATAATTGATAAGGTGGACAGGGAGGAGATGGTATAAGGATTAGAAAGGGGAGTGTATGCCACTTTATCGCCGTCATGTTTTTATCTGATGAGGTAGACACTGATGTTATTCATAAGCTCTACAATCATGACCCTGACCATCCCCCTTATGCAGTCAGCAAAACCGTCTATATGATCGATAGTCGCCTCAAAGCTCCTTCTCAGCTGGCTGAGGAATTGGGAATAATTGAGCCTACGACTCTCGCTTCATTCTCTATATTTAGGATAGACTCACATCGTGCTGGGCAGATGATTGAAAGTGCCCTCACCTTCATTCAGGATGTAGAGAAAGGCATATAGGCCCCACAGGAGCCACGGACTAGACCAGTCCGCCCCTCTCTTGGTAGCAGGAAGCCCGCAGGTCGGATTAGCGGAGCGTAATCCGACACCGCCGTTACACCTCAGCATGTCTACCAATGCGCTGATGATCTTTGCCAAATGGCTGCGGCCCGGACAGGTCAAGACACGCTTATGTGTCGAGGGCGGCGTGGTCGATGTCGCTGGTTGAGTTTCAGCGGCCTACGAGTCGCTGGAACTGACAGGAACACATTTGGCTTGATCCTGAGCCAGAAATAGGAGAGGCTGCTGTCCTTGGTCTTTGTTCCGTAATTGGTAGCGAACCGGCTTATTTAGCTTCTCAACTTTCTCTTCGCTGACACCCCGTTTTAGCCAAGCGTTGGTTTGAGGCTTCTTGATCTCGAGTTGCTGGCTGATTTCGGCTGGGCTGAGCGTCTTGCTAGACGTCAGGTCGCCAAAACGATGGAGAAACAACTCGTAGAGGTCTAGTTCCTCTGGAATACTGAGTCGATTCTCGGAAACGGAGGACACCTCAACCGTCAGCATTTTCGCTAATCGGTATCCATCTAATTTCTCGATCTTCTTTTCACTGACCCCCCGCTTCAACCAAGCGTTGGTTTGAGGCTTCTCGATCTTGAGCCGCTCGGTTACTTCATCTCTGTCGAGTGCCCCACTGGACGTCAACTGACAAAGAAGGTGGAGGAACAACTCGTAGAGGTCCAGTTCCTTTTGCATGATGGATTGATCTGCGGCAGCAGGAGACTCCTCAATCACCACCGTTTTCGGTAGTCGGTATCTGTCTAACTTCTCAATCTTCTTTTCACTGACCCCCCGTTTCAACCAAGCGTTGGTTTGAGGCTTCTCGATCTTGAGCCGCTCGCTGATTTCGGCTGGGCTGAGCGTCTTGCTAGACGGCAACTCGCCAAAACGGTGGAGGAACAATTCGTACAAATCTAGCTCCTCTGGAGTGGTGGGTTGCTTCGCGACAGCAGGAGGCTCCTCAATTACCGGTGGTTCCGCTAATTCGGTTCCGACAGCCGCTTGGAAGGAGGCTGACGACGGAAGCACGCTGGAGGACGAAGTTGTTGCTCCATTTGCCGAAGAATCGTCGAACAAGTTACCCAGGCTGGAAAGATTCTCCGGTAGACAGCGCCCTCCACGCTTGATCAATTCGGAGTTGCCCGACTTTTCTTCACCGCTCTTCTTAACCCAGAGCGGCACCCACTGCGCTCCTAGGTCTTCAATGGCACCGTTCCACGTGCCTCCCTTATTGGGAGTACTACTGATGACCACGGCAGTATCGGCGAGGCAATAAATGGAGCGATTGCGGGCCATCGCATTTCCTACGTTAAACCCTGCCTCGGGATTAAACGGCGAGACCAGAGCCAAATCGCCAGCCATAAGGTATTTACGATACTTTGCTGAGGTTGCCGAGCGTAAGAGACTGTCAGCCAAAACCCCAACAGCAGTTCCCTCACACTCCAGAGCGCCCAGCATTGCACTCTGGTCCACCCCCCGCGCTCCACCGGACACGATTGAGTAGCCCTGAGTGGCGGCTTCAGCACCGAGGTTGTTTGTGTAAGCAATATCTTCCTCAGTCGCATCTCGTGACCCGACCACCGCGATCCCGCCCTTTTTCAAGAGCAGCTTGTTTCCGCAACCGAACAGGACGGGAGGCGCTCCAAACTTGAGTCTTCGTTTCAGTCGGTCTGGATAATCTGGGTCGGAGCGCGTGATAGCCCATAATCCGGCACGCTGCCATTTCTCGAGGAGAAGACCCAACAGAGCGCCCCGATCGAGTAAATTTTCCAGTCGGGATAGTGTTATCGTTCGGTCTATCCAACCAGATAGCAAATTATCTAGGGTACCCTTCAGGAGAGAGGAGGGATTGAGATCATGGTCCCTGAGCCAGATTGCAAACCTTGCCCATTCTTTCGTCGAGAGAGGTTTCGCCCCCGCATTGCCTGATTTCCCGAACGATAGCGTTAACAGCAAAACAGCTTGAGCCTGACTATCTACCTGCATTTCAGCCTCCTGCGCTTGCCGTAGCCAGAGCAACGGGCCAGACCGGACCACTGCCAGCTTGTCTGAGCAACGCTGCGATGACGGTCATCGTCCACCCGGAATCGACAATATCATCCAGCAGGAGTACCGGGCCATCCGGGATGGAGTCGTCGATTCGGAATACCCCATCCAGATTCCGGCATTGATGGAATCTGTTCTGCTGCTCCTTCTGCGGTTCATTGTCTAGAATTTTCGTCACAATGAGCATGAAGGGGAGTCCCAACACTGTTGCCAGCCTTCGGGCAAAGTCAGGAACCAGACCAGGACGGTTTTGGGATGGAACGCAGGTAATCCATTCTGGTGACGGGTTTGGTCGCCAGCGGTCCCGCAACATTTCTGCTACAGCCTCGACCAGTTTATCTCGAAAATGTCCCTTAATCTTGTCGTTCGCGACAAACTTTCCCCAACCGGCATCTCCCCACCGAGAAAGGATACGGCCGGTTTCGGCGCGGAGCTCTTGAGGTAGATTTCCACTGAAGCCATAGTCGGTAAAAGCGCCACTGGCGACCTGCTTGTGACATACAAGAGGTATCTCCGATTGGCGTAGAAATTGGGTGGCTGAAACGGCTTGCGCGTGGCCAAAGGACCGCCCGATGACGGGTCTACCTAAACAAGAGGCGCATCTACCACAAGGCTGTGGATTCTTATCATCAAGCGCCTCCGCAAGAAATTTCATCAGACAGCCGTCCTCCTCAAGATAACTTTGCATCTCCTGCCATTCGATTATCCGCTGTCCCGTCAAGTGGCGGATGCGTTTATGATCCATGTGATAAGGGACCGGGGTCCGTTGCCATAGGGAGCCATCCTTGATGACAGGGGCTGGGTTTTCGACTGACAGAAACTTGAGCGCCTGCTCAAGCTGCCCATATTTCAGATTCACGGCTCCTTCTAGTTGACGGATGGTCAGCCCGTCGCTGCCTTCAAGAACGTTAAGGATCGTCTCCACCCACGATTCACTCGGAAAAGCGCTCTGACGGAAATACTCATGGATGGCGTCGTCTTCGTAGCCTGACATTAGGATGCCGACAGCGTAAGCGATTGCTCGCCCGGCTCTACCGACTTGCTGGTAGTAGGCCACGATTGAGCCGGGGGCTTGGTAATGGACAACAAAGCCGAGATCGGGCTTATCATAACCCATTCCGAGGGCAGTTGTCGCAACCAGGACTTTAATCTGATTTCGAAGAAGCTGGTCTTCGAGGTGTTGCCGATACGTATCTGAGCTTTCAAACTCATCGCTCGTCACGTCGCTAAAGTAGGCCCGCGCGGTAACGCCTTGTTCGACCAACCAGGTGGCAACCTGCTCAGCATCCCGCCTTGTCAGCGTGTAAATGATCCCCGTTCCCGGAAGGGCGTCGATATGTTCCGCGAGCCACGCTAAGCGGGCTGCCTGTGACGGCAGTCGTATGTTCTGCAGGGCCAGCGTGTCCCGCATCAGCGAGCCACGTTGAATCCCGATGTCTCCGAGTTGTACTCGAACATCTTGAATTACCCGATTATTCGCCGTAGCGGTCGTGCCGAGAATCGGCATGTTTTCAGGCATCCGCTGCAAGACATTGACCAGGCGTCGATAATCAGGCCGAAAATCATGTCCCCAATCGGAGATGCAGTGGGCTTCATCTACCACTAACAGACCGATGCGGTCGGCAATGGGCAAGAGTACGTTTTCTACGAACTCGTCATTGGCCAGTCGTTCCGGTGAAATCAGGAGCGCGTCAGCCTCATCGTTATGGATGGTCCGCTGCAAGGCTGGCCAGTGCTTTTTATTCGAGGAATTAATGGTCACCGCACGGATGCCAATACGTTCAGCAGCTTCGATCTGATTACGCATCAGCGCCAGGAGAGGCGAGACGATGAGCGTTGGGCCTCGTCCACGATCACGCAGAATTCTGGTGGCAATGAAGTAGACGGCGCTCTTACCCCAACCAGTTCGCTCAACTACCAGCAGGCGCTCGCGTCGGTTTACCAGCGCATCAATGGCTTCCCACTGACCCTCTCTGAACTCGGCGTCTTGGTCATTCACCGCGCTTCGGAGAAGGACCAGTGATTCCGACCTCTCAGTCATATTTACTTGTTTTCAAGGATTTCTGTCTTGAGACAGTCTCCACACACCCCTTCTTTTTATTCGTCTCGTCCGAGCCACAAAGTACTTAAACTCTAGGCTCTTCGCAAATAGCTCTAAGTCTTCTTCTCCCTGCGCCAAGCATGTTTGCCCCCTCCACTAATCCGCGCTACACACCCCATCATGGCTGCCAACGCGCTGGTGATCTTTGCCAAATGGCCCCTGCCCGGACAGGTCAAGACGCGCCTCTGTCCGCCGCTCCGGCCCGACCAAGCCGCGGAACTGGCGCGGTGCTTTCTCCTTGATACGGTTGAACGGGTATCCCGGATCGAAGAGGTGCAGGTCTGGGTCGCCTTTACTCCGGCTGAGAGCGAGCCACGCTTTCGTACACTGCTGCCTGCCTCCGTCCGCTACCTGCCGCAACGGGGCAATGATCTTGGTGAGCGTGAACTGAATATCTTCATTGATCTGTTCGAGAAAAAAGCGACACGGGTGGCGATCATGGGAAGCGATATCCCCTCTGTGCCGCTCGCCTATCTTCGCTCGGCCTTCGACCTGCTGAAGAATCCGGACTGCGATGCCGTCCTCGGACCGAGTCGTGACGGCGGCTATTACTGTATTGGTGCGCAGACCGGCCATGCAGGGCTGCCGGCACTGTTTGAGCATATCGAGTGGAGTACGGAAAAGGTTATGCAGCAGACCTTGAGACAGGCCCGTTTGCATAACCTGAATATACGTCTGATCCCGCGCTGGTACGATGTGGATACCGTGGAGGATATGCGGAAGCTGGCGGAACAGTTACAGGACATACCGAAGGAAGAGGATGCCCCACGAACCCGAAATTTTCTCAACCGGCTCTAGGAGGCCAGCTTTGCACTATCCGTCCCTATTAACTCCCCCAGTTCGTGCTTCAGTCGCGCGAATACCCCCACGCCTTCCTTGACGACCGCCGAGCCGACCTGAATGGCCTTCACGCCCTGTTGGAGAATAGCGAGCGCTTGCGCGCCGGTTGATACGCCACCGACGCCGATCACATCGAGTCTTCCTTCCGCCGCCTTAAGAACGGCCTGGGCCTGAGACGGACCACTATTTACGCTGGTATTGTGACACATGACAACCGGAATACCGTTCCGGATCAAGGTACGTACGACATCCGAAAGTGTGAGCGGAACCGTAGCCGGGAGCTTGATGGCAAGTGGAGCGGCAATCTGTCTGCGGAGTGCTGAAACAACCTCGTCCAAGCGTTCGACAGACTGAAATGGATGCACGTGGGTATGCACGTGCGGATCGTTCAGATTGATCTCAATCAGGTCCGTCCCGGCTTGCGTCAGTGTCTGGGCAACCTGAACGAACTCTTCGATTGTGAGCCCGGCAACGCTGGCGATCACCGGCTTGCCCCACTGCCGCAGTTCCGGAATGACCTCAACATAATAGTCGGTACCGGGGTTTTCCAGGCCGCACTGCGCTCCGGGATCGAGAAACGACGTTGGCGTAATCGACTTCGTGACAACCGCACCGCTTTCCGAACGGGCTTGGGCGAGCAACTCAGCTCGCGTGGTCGATAATGCACCGGCCGCGTTCATCAAACTAAAAGGAAATCGGATATTGGCAATGATCGGAGTCATGGGTGTCATGCTGATACTCCTGCCTCAGCTCTGGATAGGCTCGGTGTGGTGTTCCAAAGCCTGGAGAATGAAATCCGCGGTTCCCGTCTCCCCCCACACGCTTGAGTCGAGTTGGAGATTATATCCGTCTGCGTCGCGCCAGTTCGCCTGATAGAACTTGTGGACATAATCCGTCCGTAGTTTATCCATCCCGGTGATGCGTCGCTTGGCCTCATCAGTGGTGAGGCCCTCCACGTTCATCACGCGCTCAATGCGGGCGTCGAGTGAGGCAAAAACAAAAACGTGGAGGGTCTTTGGTCTGTTGGCCAGAATGCAGTTTCCCCCCCGCCCGACAATAATGGCGCTACCCTCCTGCGCGACCTGTTCGATCAGCTTGCGGGTCAGGCGCGCGAGTTGGCTGTCTTTGAGACGCAACGGCGGCGGGATGTTATAGGCACTCTCAAAACCGCCGACGCCAAAGGACTCGACCAGGCGTTCGATAAACGAGCCCACGCGTTCATCTTTGGTTTCAATATAATCTTCAGAGACATGCTGCTGAGATGCAATGGTTTGGACAATTTCCTTGTCCCAGACTTTCCAGTTGAGGCGTTGGCCAAGATCGCGGGCAATCAGGCTTCCCCCGCTGCCATACTGGTGAGACAGCGTGAGTAGGGTAATCGGCGTACTCATAATGAGATCCTCCCTCGGAGTCTTCGCGGAAGCTGATTATAAGGAAGACTCTCAGGGCTCATATTCTAGGAGGACGTGAACAGACCTGTCAATTCTCATCGGGCGGGTGGTGAGGGCGCCGGCCTGGGATTCTTGGCAAACAGAAAGCAGAGGCCGCCAAGGAAGCTGCACGCCGCCAAGACCCAAAAAGCCAGGATATAATCCCCCCGAACATCACGCATCCAACCGGCAAAGGGCGGCGCGACCAGCATGAGGATGTTCATCGGGACAGTGGACAGCCCGAGTATCCTGCCAAAAGACGTTTGGCCAAAATAGTCGCCTCGAATCGCAACTGTAAGCGGGTTCCGTCCACCGAACCCGATGCCAAAGAGGACGGCAAACAGGAAGAGCATGGGGGTCGAAGTCGAGAACGTCAGCACGACCACGCCGACCGCCTGGAGCGACGAGAAGATAAACAGGGCGATGCGTTTGGGCATGCGGTCGCCGACATAGCCGCCCACGAGCTGAAAAACCATGGAAACAGCGGTGTACACAGACACCAGCCAAGCCGTTGTCTGAACCGAAAAGCCCGCATCCTCCATCAGCAGCCCCAAATGGGCCATGATGGCCAGGAGCACCATGGAGGTAAAACCGTGGCCAAAGGAAATGAGCCAAAAGGCGGGTGTTCTGAGTGCCTGAGCGGCGGTCAGGTCGGGACTAGAGGTGGGACTGATAGGCTGGGAGACCGTTGAACGTTGTGCGCTTCGGGTTTCGTCCGGTCGTCGTAGCGGCCCGCCATCGGGCAGCAGGTCATAGTCCTGCGGTCGGTCGCGGATGAGCCGTGTCAGCGGGACCGCAACAACAAGGGTAAAGGCCGCCAGCAGCAGGGCGGTCATCCGCCAGCCGATACGGTCGTAGTCGGGATCAATGGCCCAGGCAATCGCCGGGACGAGAAATAATGCCCCCAGGCGACTGCCGACATTGGCCCAGCCGACCGCACTCGCCCGGCGTCGGACAAACCAGTGGTTCAGCATTGTCATCAGTGGCAGCCAGCCGCCGAACCCCTGGCCGACCGCCATGACGACATAGGCGGTGTAAAACATCCACAGGCCGTCAACCTGACTGAACAACAGGAAGCCGGTGGCAAGAAAAAAAAGACCCATGAGGACCATACGGCGCGTGCCGAGACGATCGGTCAGATACCCCTCGACCGGGCCCATCAGTCCGCCCTCAATGCGGGTAAACGTCAGAGCCAGGCCGAGTTGGGTCCGACTCCAGCCGAACTCTCGTTCCAGAGCAACGGCCCACACGCCCATAGCGTGAAACAGTGGGACATGGGCCAGCATCATGATGAAGCCGCTGAGTGCGACTAACCACCACCCGTAAAAGACACGCGGTTTTCGGTCTGAAGCGGGAGTCAAGGAAGGCGTATCCATACGATATGCTGCGCTGCGGTCCAACTCACACCTGTTCGGTGCTCGAAACGTCCAAGCCTATCGCGTTGGCACGCGTCTCAACAAGTGGAGTTCGTCTGAGCAGCGGTATCCCATGACGGCTCAACGACCTGTTGAGAGGGGAGTCGTATGAGCCTCGCCCTAGCGCAAATCACGCTGTTGTGTAGCGCGTCTCTCTCCTCCTTGAGGAGTGCGGGCTTCCAGCCCGCAGGGCGGCCAGGATGGCCGCCCTCCCAGGCGGGGAGTCGTATGGGCCTCGCCCTAGCGTTTAAGCATGGAAGCGCTATAGTACTGGCGTGCTTATTGGGCTTGCTGCTGTTGGGTGCGGGTTCGTATGGGGCATGATCCACGGCCAGGTCTGGCCGCAACTGAATATCCGCTGGATGGCGAGGGCTGCTCGATCCCTCCAAGGTGTTCATAAACGCCCCAATCGTCGTCTGAAAGCCGTTCGTCCCACATCCTTCCGCGCTCCGCAGAAGTTTCTGGCCGCTCTCCTCGGAACGGTCGTCACCGGCGGACTTCTCGCCGTCCTTGCCGCCGACTGGTCTTTCCTGGTGCCGTACTCGCTTGGACTGTTCGCGGGCTTCTCTCCCGCTTTCATTCTCGCCTATTGGCGTGTGTGTGCCCTCGTTGGGGTCGTGCTGCTTGTTGGCGCGACAGGAATGCTGCTCTATGACGATGCGGACGATCCCGGTGAGCACGTCCGGGTGCCAGAGACGGAAAACGAGCAGAAGGCGCCCGATCAAGATGCGAGCCCACAACCGGCCCGGTCCCCCTTACCCTCACCGCCTTCTGTGGAAAAGGACGAAGCAATCCCAAAGGGTGAAGCAACATCCAAGGAGGAAGGAGCCCCGAAAGAGATTGTCCTGCGGGGAATTCCTTTCGCTTTTAACGATCGAACGATTCGACCGGAATTTCTGCCGGAGCTGAATGAGACGGTTCGTATTCTCAACGACAATCCGACGCTCTCCGTCCTGATTGAGGGCTACGCTGATGCGGTTGGCTCCGAGTCATTTAACCTGAGACTTTCCCGCGCGCGGGCGGAAGCGGTTCGAGACTATCTGGTCGCGAGTGGGATTGCCGCCGACCGTCTCCGAGTCGTGGGGCGGGGAGAGATCGACCCTCTTGCTCCCAATGCCAGAGATGATGGTTCGGACAATCCGGAAGGCAGGGCCGTAAATCGCCGCGTCGAGCTCTCGGTTGAATAGGCGGTCTACGCTCCGCTGGGAGGGGTGATGGGAATCGTCTCCGCCAGCGTCGGCGTTTTCCCTGCTTCGCCCGAAAAACGTCCGGCGGCGACCACGTCGTCGTGAGAAAACGAAACCCATAAATTTTTCTGTCTGGCCTCGGCGTAGAGCCGTTTTTTCGCGGCGATTGTCGCTAACGGGTCAGTATCATACGCGGCGTTCCAGGCGAGACGCAGGTGTGCGGTCGTCGGCACAATATCGGCGAAGTGAATCAGGCCGGTCCCGTCGGTTTCAATAATGACGCACTGGTGCGGGCTGGTATGGCCGCCCGAGACGGTTGTGCGAACGTGGTCGGTCAGCGTCGTATCGCCGTCGATGAGGGCAATGTTCGCAAGCGGCTCCAGGCATTCCGAGGCGTGTCGGTAGGCCGCGGCAAGACGTTCGTCCGGCGGCTGGGTTGCCAACTCCCACTCCGCCCGTTGCAGAACCACACGAGCGTGGGGAAAAGTCGGCGTGAGCGTGCCGTCGTCCGCCTTATCAATGACGCCGCCCAGATGATCAAAATGGAGATGGCTCAGCACGACGTGGGTCACGTCCTCCCTGGTGTAGCCGAGGGCGCGAAGCTGGCCAATCAGACCGCTGCCGCGTTGGGGGGTAAAGAATTGTTGCTCGCGTTCACTCAGCCGATTCCCGATGCCGGTATCCACGACGATGAGCTCATTCCGAGTCACAATCAGCGGACAGGTCAGACTCATGGTAATACGCCCGCGTTCGTTGGGTCGCTTCTCCCGTTGCCAGATTTCACGCGGGACAATACCGAACTGCGCGCCGCCGTCATCCCACCACAGCCCGTCATTCAAAAAGTGAATGGTGATATCGCCGGCTTTCAGCATGGGGCCGACTATAACCGAGCCCAAAAGGGAAGACAAACTCCGTTTCAGCGCTTCCATTTGCGCGGCTTTTAAGGCAGAAGGGTACAAAGACTCGCCCAAGAAGCAGGAAGGAAGATCGCATGCCAGGCGTACATGACCGTGGAGGCTGGCCTGATGCCGGACCCATCACCAAGGCGGAACATGAACTGTCGTTCTGGGAGAAGCGGACCGACGCACTCCTCGTGCTGTTGAGTGGCGCGGGCCGGCGCGTGATCCGGGTCGATGAGTTGCGCCGGGCGATCGAAAGTCTGCCGCCCGAGGCGTATGAAACCATGGGGTATTATGAACGCTGGATCAGTGCGATTGAAACCCTCCTGATTGAAAAGAATGTCCTGACCAAATCTGAGATTGACCGCAAGGCGGAACAGATCGTGGAGCAGCGGAAGATCGAAACGACTGCGTGAAGTCCGGCTTGAAAGGAGGAAGAGATGGGACGCCTCGATGGCAAGGTCGCATTCATTACCGGGGCGGGTTCCGGCATTGCCCGCTCTGCCGCCCGGATTTTTACCCAAGAGGGGGCAAAGGTCGTCATTGCCGAACTCAAACCCGAACTCGGCCGTGAAACCGAACGCCTGGTCCGTGACGCTGGCGGAGAGGCGGTGTTCATAGAAACCGACGTCACCCAAGAGGAGAGCGTGAAAAACGCCATCGACCAAACGGTGACGCGCTATGCCAGGCTCGACATTCTGTATAACTGTGCGGGCGGGTCGATTGCTGAAGACACGACCGTGACTGAGGTGGATATGTCGGTCTGGCAGCACACCCAGTCGCTCGATTTGCTCGGCCCGTTTCTGTGCTGCCGGCACGGGATTCCCGAACTCGTCAAGGCTGGTGGTGGCGCGATTGTCAATATGTCCTCCGTCGTGGCTTTGCGGGGATCGTTTCCACTGCACGTCTACACCGCAGCCAAGGGTGGCGTTATTGCTTTTACCCAGGTGCTCGCCGGGACGTATGCCAAGGATAAGATTCGCGCCAATGTGATCTGTCCGGGGGTGATCATGACCGACCGGGTGCGGCAACGCCTGGGTGTAGACCGGCCACCTGAGGCCGGCCAGTCCGGTGTCGTCAACCTGGAATCCCAACTGAAGAAGTATCCGTTCTCTGTGGGTGAGCCTGAAGATATCGCCCAGGTGGCCCTCTTTTTGGCCTCGGATGAAGCCCGCATGATGACCGGTGCGGTCGTGCCGGTTGACGGTGGGCTGTCGGCTTATTAGGGACGGGTGGGGACGATGCAGTATCAGCCCGGAGACCGGGTGCGTATCCGAGTTGCCACCCCGTCCGGCCATTACCGGACGCCAGCCTATATCCAGGGCAAAGTCGGCGTCATCGAGGCCGTCCACGGCACGTTCCGCAACCCCGAGACACTGGCGTATGGCGGAGACGGACGCCCCAAGCAAACGCTGTATTTAGTCCGTTTTGATCAAACCCATATCTGGGCACACGTTGAATCTGCCGGGTCTGCCCCTTTCTGTCAGAACGACCGGCTATTGATTGACATCTACGAACACTGGCTGGAGCCGGCTCCCGAGGAGTAAGCGATGCACGAACACGATGCGCCCGACTCTTACCTGCCGCTCGAAGAGGAGGCCGAGCTGACCTATTACGAGCAGCGGGTAGAAGCCATTCAGGCCCTGCTGATCGAAAAGGGACTGTTGAGCGCGGATGACGTGCGGCGGGCGGTCGAAGATATGGATGCTCGCTCGCCTGCGGTCGGAGCGCGGGTGATTGCGCGCGCCTGGGTCGAGCCGCACTTTAAGCAACACCTGCTTGCCGACGCCAAGGCGGCGATTGCCACGCTGGGCATTGACGTGGACACCTGGAGCACGCTGGTGGCGGTGGAGAACACGCCGACTATTCATAATGTCGTGGTGTGTACCCTGTGTTCCTGCTATCCCCGGTCTCTCCTCGGCGTGCCGCCCGACTGGTATAAAAGTCTCAACTACCGAGCCCGGGTAGTGAAAGAGCCGCGGACCGTCCTCAAAGAATTCGGCCTGGAACTCGCGTCCGACATCGAGGTCCGGGTGTACGACAGTACGGCCGACATGCGCTACCTGGTGATTCCCCAGCGACCGGCCGGGAGCGAGGGCATGAGCGAGGAGGCACTCGCCGAGCTGGTCACCCGAGACAGTATGATCGGGGTCACCCAGGCCCAGGAACCCTCACCCTAGCCCTCTCCCAGAGGGAGAGGGAATGGAAGCCGGAGGGGATGATAAAATCTGTAGGGGCAACCCCCTGTGGTTGCCCGGTGGCGGCGTTCCGAGGTGGGTTGTCATTTTTTCATGCGCTCGGCAAAACTACGCATTTCCTCGATGACGGCATCGGTCTCGGCGCTCAGCGGCAGCATATAGAGCACGTCAACGCCGGCGGCGCGATACGCCTCAAGCTCTTTGTCGCCAGCCCTATTGGACAGGGCAAGCGCGGTAATCTCCAATGCGTTAAAATCGCGGCCGGCCTCGTCCATCAGACCCTTGATTTGATCCAGCAGGCCGGGAATCCGCTCGGGCAGGACCAGGCCACAGTGCCAGCCATTGCCGAAAGCGGCCACACGCCGTAACGCCGGCTTGGATTCTCCCCCAACCCAGATGGGCGGATGGGGCTTTTGGAGCGGGCGGGGCAAGACGTTGACGTCTTCCTGCAACTCGACGAATTTCCCGGAAAAACGGGGCGAATCCTGGGTCCACAGGGTCTGCATCATGGCAATATATTCACGCGTGCGGGCGCCCCGTTCTTTGAAGGGGATGTTCAGCAGACGGAATTCGTCTTCCAACCAGCCGACTCCAATGCCCATGATAAAACGTCCGCCGGACAACACATCAATGGTGGCCACGCGGCGCGCAACATCAAAGGGATGCCGATACGGAACAATCACCACGCTGATCCCGAGACGGACCCGTTCGGTAACCGCGGCCAGAAAGGCCATGGTGTCGAACGGGTCCAGCCAGACCATTTCGGTGTAGACCGCATACGGCGTCTTGCCGCCCACATATTCATCATAGGGCCAGGGAGAGCTAATCTGTTTGGGAATGACAATATGGTCGCCGATCAGGAGCGAATCAAAGCCCAGTTCTTCTGCGGCTGCGGCGAGTTTTTTGAGCGAATCGCGTTGGGACACGGACGCGCCACCGCCGAGTTGAATGCCATATTTCATGCTGCCCTCCTTTTTGGATTCAATCCTTTTTGTCAGTGTGGTAACGGAAAGACCACACCAGAACAAGGAGAGGCTGTAAGACGACGAGCATGAACGAGCCGGATGTCACCCTGACCGATTATGCCCTGACGCTGGAGTGTGGGCTGTTTGCCTATTGGCTGCTCGTCCATGGTCAGGCGGACAACTCGCTACGCCTCTGGTTTGCCGTCTTTTTTGCCTCAATCGGCGTGGCTGCTTTCAGTGGCGGAACGGTCCACGGCTACTTCCCCAACGCGGATACCTTCAGCCATAGCGTCCTGTGGGGAGTGACTCTTATCGCGATTGGGGTGACCGCGCTGTGCGGCTGGATCATTGGCGCACGACTCTATTTCTCGGGGAGCGTTGCCGCCTGGATTCAGTCCGGCGCTGTTGCGCTCTTCGTCCTCTACTGTGGCGTCGTACTGTTCGTCACACGTGATTTTCTGGTCGCTGTTTTATACTATCTGCCAGCCACGCTTTTCCTGTTGGTCGTCTATGGTCTGGTGTATCGGCAGGGGCGGGAGTCGGCGGTTTTGATCGGCCTGCTCGGCCTCGTCCTGACCTTGGCTGCCGCGGGAATACAGCAGGCGCGGTGGAGCCTCCACCCCGTGTACTTGAGCTATAATGCTCTCTACCATGTCGTCCAGGCGGTAGCGCTCTTCTTCATATACTGGAGTGCGCGCTGGCTGGTTATCGTGCGTTGAGACCCGTCATTCACACACCGGACAGAGGCAGGTATGGAACTCTCACGCCTTTTCGCCGACAAGCCCGATTGGCTCACCTCGTGGCTGGTCCAGATTGTTGTCATTGTTTTCCTCACCTTCGCGTTGCATTTCATTTTGCGGCGGCTCCTCAATCGTCTGCATCACAAAGCCCTGGACTCGCATGCCTATTGGGACGATGCGTTCGTCACGGCGCTGCAAAGACCGCTGGTTTTTCTGGTGCTTTTCGGCGGCCTCAGTCTGGTTCTTGAGACGGTCCGGCTGCAGGCCGACCTCGCGTTTCTCCCGGTGCTCAACTCCGCGCGTCTACTGGGCATCGTGGTCCTGGTTGCCTGGTTTTTGATCCGTCTCATCAGAGAGGGAGAAGAGGCGATTATCGCAAAGGGGCAGGCCGAAGGCCAAGGATATGACCGAACGACCCTGGATGTGGTCGCCAAGCTGCTGCGCCTGTCCGTGACGATTATCGCAACCTTGGTGATTTTGCAGACGCTTGGGGTGAGTGTCGCCGGCGTGCTGGCATTTGGCGGTATCGGCGGCCTGGCTATCGGCTTTGCCGCCAAGGACTTATTGGCCAATTTTTTTGGCGGCCTGATGATCTATCTCGACCAGCCGTTTGCGGTGGGCGATTGGATACGTTCCCCTGACCGTGAAATCGAGGGAGACGTTGAGCAGATCGGCTGGCGACAGACGCGCATCCGCACCTTTGACAAGCGACCGTTATACGTCCCAAATGCGACCTTTGCCACGATCGCGGTAGAGAATCCCTCACGGATGTTGAACCGTCGCATCTACGAGACGATCGGTATCCGCTATGACGACGCCAACAAGATGGGACCTATTGTCCAGGCGGTTGAGCGGATGCTGCGCTCCCATCCCGAGATCGATACCTCGCGAATTCTGATGGTCAATTTCAATACCTTCGCTCCGTCGTCCTTGGACTTCTTTGTCTACACGTTTACCAAGACGACGGATTGGGCCGACTACCACAAGGTCAAGCAAGACGTGCTGCTGAAAATCCTGGGGATTATCGAATCCCACGGCGCCCAAGCCGCCTTCCCGACCTCCACGATTCATATGCCTGAAGGCCTAGCGGTTCAGCCCGCCGGGAATGCCGAAGAGCTGCCTCCGCACTCCCAAACTCGATAGCCTTGCCAGCGCAGACCGGATCGCCAGTCAAGTTTGACTCATGTCAGGAGGCAGGATATCCGTTTCCTCAACTTAATAAGAGGGGGAGAGAGATGCCAAAGCAAATCCGCCGAATTGTGACCGGCCACAACGCTGAAGGAAAATCGGTCATTGCTGAGGATGCCGTTGCCACGAGTATTCTGGATCTCGAAGCAGCGCCAGGACTGCGAGCCACTGATCTATGGGAGACGACAACTGCGCCTGCTGACCTGTCCGGTGATGCCGACCCGGTTGATCGTCCTATGCATCTGGAACCTCGGCCGACCGGGACAATCTGCCGCGTCGTCGAGTTTCCGCCTGATGCGGCCTGGCAAGACCGGATTGATGCGAGCGAAGTCTTTTCCTCCATGGAGGCGGGTCATACCGCCGATTCCACCAGCTCGACCCCGATGATGCATAAAACCGCCTCAGTAGACTACGCCATCGTCCTGTCAGGTGAGGTGTGGGCAGTCATGGAAGAAGGTGAAACCTGCATGCAGGCCGGGGATGTCCTCATCCAGCGGGCGACCAATCATGCCTGGAGTAATCGTTCAGCGGAGCCAGCTCTGGTGGCTTTCATTTTGGTTGGAGCACAATCCGGGTAAATAGAGGCGCTTCCGCTAGAGGCTGAACAGCATTCTTCAAGGGCTTGAATTGCGAGGCAGGGGTAAACCCTTGACGCTGTCCCTCCAGGCTGTGTAGACATCAGGGGATGGTCTGGAGGGGCGATGCAGTTCACATCCGAGCAGATTGACGTTGACGACTACCACGCCGCGGTCGAACTGTTCTTTGAGCGCGGCTGGACCGACGGTCTGGCCATCGTTCCGCCGACCGAAGAACTGGTTGCGGCCATGCTCGCGGCCTCGGGACGTGAGCCACAAGAGGAGCTGGGTGAGATTCCGCCGGCCCAAGGCATTGCCACGATTGAGAAGCTGGCAATTAACAGCGTCATGGCCGGCTGCCGGCCCGAGTATTTCCCGGTTATCATTGCGGCGGTCGAGGCCATGCTGGAGCCCGAGCACAATCTGAACGGCGTCCAAACAACCACCCATTGCTGTGTTCCCTTAACCATTGTCCATGGCCCGATTGCGACACAACTCAAGCTCAACGCGGGCGATGGGGTGTTTGGCAACGGCTTTCGGGCAAACGGGACCATTGGTCGCGCCATCCGTTTGATCCTCTGGAATCTGGGTGGAAACGTTCCGGGCGAGGTGGATAAGTCAACCCAGGCCCACCCCGGTAAGTGGAGTTTCTGCATTGCGGAAAAGGGAGAGGCAAACCCCTGGGAGCCGCTACATGTGGAGCGTGGTGTCGGAGCCGGCAAATCCGCCGTGACCGTGTTTAGCTGTGAGGCCCCCCACTCGGTGTTATGCTACGGTACGGTCAAACAGATGTTGGCCTCCCTGGTCAGCTCGCTCAGCGGCTTGGGCAATAATAATGTCCAGGCCATGGGGGAAACCCTGGTTGTGCTGAATCCCTGGCAGGCGCGGCAGTTTCACCACGAAGGCTGGTCCAAGCCCGAGATTCGGGTGTATCTGTGGGAGCACGCCCGGGCCAGACTGGGGGATATCCGGGAAGTGGACGCCCTGGGGATATCAGACCAGTTCTGGCCGAGTTGGGTGGAGAAGGACAATGACGACTACCGGGTACCCATTACCGAGCGGCCACGGAATATCCATATTGTCGTTGCCGGAGGCGAAACGTATTTCGCGGCGATCTGTCCGGGCTGGGGCGGACTCGGCGGGTTTGCCGTGACCAAGGAAATTCAACAGTGAGGTGTCATATGCGGGTACTCAGCCCCGTCGGAGTCCGACGACCATTCGCAGAAAAGAAGATCGATCATACCGCCGCGGGCCGTGTGATTGGATTGGTCAATAATGGCTTTGGCAACGAGATCGCCGGGCAGTTCTTTGAACGTCTCAAGGAACTCCTGGAGGCCAAACCGGCCGTGAGCGCTGCGTCGGTTTGGCGCAAGCCGGTGTTTACCCGCCCGTCGCCCGAGACGTTGATGGACGAGGTTGCCGCCGCCTCCCAGCAGGCTGTTGTCGGCCTGTGTGCCTGAGGGTCGTGTACGTCGGGCTGTATGCTCGACGCCGCAAAACTGTGGAAACGGGGGGTGCGCGCCGTTGTCGTGACGTTTGATACTTTCCTGGTGGCGGCCCAGGACCAGGCCAAAGCCATGGCCATGCCGGAGATTCCCCTCGTGGTCATTCCGCACATCAAGGCCGGGGAAACGCCCGAGGACTTTCGGGGTCGCGCCGAAGAAGCGCTGGCCGAGATTGCCGCACGGCTTGAACTGGACGGACCGCATCTGCACGCTGCCGCTACGGCGTAATCGAGGACGGACGAGAGGAGAGACCAATCCATGCCGAAACTTGAAATCGTTGATCCCTGGGGATTTGACCAGCGCTATACCTTCTCGCCTGCGGTGCGTAAGGGGAATCTGCTGTTTATTTCCGGCCTGACCGCGTTTAACGCCAAGGGAGAAATTGTCGGTGCGGGAGATATCGTGACCCAGACGCGCGAGATCTTTCAGAAGATCGGCAAGATCCTGGACGAGGCCGGGGCGAGCTTCGACGATATTGTGAAGACCGTGGACTATATCACCACCAAGGAAGGCTATCGCGGGACCGCCGCGGTGCGCCGCGAGTTCTTTACGAACGGCTTTCCCGCGGCAACCGGGATCGTGGTCAAAGAGCTGCTGCGCCCGGAAGCGCTCATAGAAATCGATGCGATTGCCGTGCTGGACGAGAAGTAGATGACGACCACCAAATACTTTGAAGATTTCGAGGTTGGCGAGGTTTTTCGCTCACCGGCCAAAACGCTGACCGATGCCCATTTTCTGTTCTTCGCCGGCATGACGGGCGATAACCATTCGATTCACTATGACGACGAGTACGCCAAGGCCACCCGCTTCGGCAAACGGGTCACGCACGGCTTGCTGGTCACCTCTATGGGCGCGTTGGGTGCGTCCGAACTGTCACCGCTGGTTGAAGAGTCGATGGTGGTCTTTCTTGAGCAGTCTTCCCGCTTTCTCAAACCGGTTCTGATTGGCGATACCATCCGACCGGAGCTTGAGGTCAGCGAACTCATTCCCAAGACCAAGGTCGGCGTCCTGCGCCTCAAAACCCGTATCACCAACCAACGGGATGAGGTCGTGCTTGAGGGCACGCACGCCTATTTGATCAAGAAGCGGCCGCAGACCTAGCGGCCGTCCCGTCCGTAAAAGAAGGAGAGCCTTATGGCCTACGATGTCGTACTCAAAGGGGGAACCGTTATCGATGGCACCGGACGGGAGCGGTTTGCTGCGGACATCGCGCTGAGTGGAGACCGGATTGCGGCGGTTGAGGCCAATATCCCGTCACACGAGGCAGCCACCAGCATTGACATTGGTGGGCTGATCGTGTGTCCAGGATTTATTGACCACCACACCCATTACGATGCCCAGATTCTTTGGGACCCGCTGGCAACGTGTTCGTCCTGGCACGGTGTGACTTCCATTATCATGGGCAACTGCGGGGTCGGTCTTGCGCCGTGCAAGCCCGCCGACCGGGAAGCCCTGGTGGGCGATCTGGTCAATGTCGAAGGTATGTCCCTGGAGGTTCTGCAGCGCGGGGTTGACTGGTCCTGGCAGGGCTTCGACGAATACCTCAACGCCATCGGCCGGCGCGGGTTGGGTATGAATGTCGGCATGATGCTGCCGCTCTCGCCGTTGCGCCAGTATGTGCTTGGAGAGGAGAGCAAGGAGCGGGCGGCAACGGAGTCCGAGATTCAACAGCTCAGCGGGCTCTTTCAGGCGGCGATGGACGCCGGCGCCTTTGGTTTTTCCACAACCGTCTTACCCCAGCACCTCGGGTTTCAGGGCCGACCGCTGCCGTGTCGAGTGGCCGGCCGGGACGAATTGGGGGCCTTGTCCGGCGTACTCAAAAAACTCGGCCGGGGGAGTATCGAGATTGCGCTCACGCGAAGTCCGGGGTCTTTGTCTGATGAGGAGTACGACCTGTTGACCTTTTTGCTGCTCCAGAGCGAGCGACCGGTTACGTGGCTGGGGCTGCTGCAAAAGCCGGAAGCACCTCCCGACGCCTGGCAGGCGGCCGTCAACCGGGTGGTGCCGCTGTTTGACCGGGGCTATCTGCCGCTGGGGCAGGTGCCGTGCCATTACAAGAGTGCCCGCTTTAGTCTGAAGCGTCCGTTTATCTTTGGCAATTTCGATTGCTGGAAAGATATCTTTGACCGGCCCTTAGAAGAACAGCAGCGTGTATACGCCAGCTCGGCGTTTCGAGCGGCCTTTCGTGAAGAACTCAAACAACCCAGGGTGTTCACCGGAAAATGGGAGCAGATGTGCGTGTTCACGGTTGACAAACCCGAGTTGCAACCCCTGCTCGACAAAAGCCTGGCGACCCTCAGCCAGGAGCAGGGCAAAGATCCGCTTGAGCTGTTCTTTGACCTGGCCTTGCAGGACACCCTCGGCATGCAGTTTTTGTACGAGTTTGGAGAGGTCAATAAAGACATGCTGAATCATCCCCATACCCTGGTTGGTCTGTCTGATGGCGGAGCCCATGCCGATATGCGTTGCGAGGCGGGGTATTCAACCTATCTGCTGGGCACCATTGTGCGCGACAAACAGATGTTGCCGCTTGAGACGGCGATCCAGAAGCTGACATCGGTCCCGGCCCAGGTCTTTGGCGTCCCACTGCGCGGGACGGTTGCGGCGGGTATGATCGCCGACTTGGTGGTCTTTGATCCCGAGACTGTCAATTGCGGAAAACAGGAGCCGGTGCACGATTTTCCCGGTGGAGGACTGCGCTATATCGAAAAATCGACGGGCATTGCGTATACGATCCTGAACGGCCGGGTCTTGTTCTCAGACGGGCAGCAGACCGGCCCGCTGTCCGGCCGCGTGCTGCGCTCGAACGTGGTGGCGTAAGCTAAGCGGACAACACGTCCAGATACTTCAGTCCCGAGCCGGTATTAAACAGGACAACCCGGTCGTCGTGTTTGACTACGCCCTGCTGAAGCAGGCGCTTGAGGGCCGGCAGACAGGCCGCCCCCTCCGGTGCGGGAAAGAGGCCCTCGGCCGAACCGATTTCTCCGACTGCGGACAGCAATTCCTCGTCGCTGACACTCACCGCCGTGCCACCGCTTTTACGCAGAATATCGAGCATCAGGAAATCGCCAATCGCCGCGGGCACGCGCAATCCTGAGGCGAGGGTATGTGGCCTGGGAATCTCTGCACCGTGCGACGCGCCAGTGGCAAAGGCGTGTACAATGGGGGCGCAGCCCGCCGCCTGTACGCTCACCATGCGGGGCCGGCGTGCGTCGATCCAACCGAGCCGTTCCATTTCGTCAAACGCCTTCCACATCCCGATTAGCCCCGTCCCTCCGCCCGTGGGATACAGAATGACGTCCGGCAGGGACCAGCCGCACTGTTCCGCCAGCTCATAGCCCATCGTTTTCTTGCCCTCGATTCGGTAGGGCTCCTTCAGGGTCGAGACATCGAACCAGCCCTCCTGTTCTTTACGTTCGGCGACAAGCTGTCCACAGTCGGTAATAAGACCATCGACAAGAGTGACGTGGGCCCCCGTTTGTTCGCATTCCAGCCGATTGGCCAGCGGCACATCCCTGGGCATGAAGATATAGGCTTCGAGTCCGGCCTGGGCAGCATAGGCTGCCAGCGCGCCCGCCGCATTTCCGGCCGAGGGAACGGCCAGCTTTTTCACCCCGAGTTCTTTGGCCATCGAGACGGCCAGAGCCATTCCACGCGCTTTGAACGACCCCGTAGGATTACACGACTCGTCTTTGATGTGGAGCCGCGGCATGCCGAGTTGTTCACCCAGCCGCCTTGTGTGCAGCAATGGCGTCCAACCCTCACCCAGACTGACGATATTGTCGGCCTGGACAACGGGCAGCACCTCTCGATAACGCCACAGGCTTGCGGGTCGAGCGGGCAGGCGGTCTTGCTGTAATGTTGCCGTAACTCGCTCAAGATCGTAGTGCACCAATAACGGCTTCCCACATCGGGTGCACAGGTTATGGAGCTGATGGGGCGCGTAGGAGGCTGCGCAGGCTGAACAAGAGAGATGGGTAACGTTCACGATCGCTTACCCTTTCTCATCGTTTTCGTCTTTGGCACGCAATGAGATGCTGAGTTCAGCAGCAGCGCGTTCGTAGATATTCCTCCGGGGACCGAAGGCAATAATTTCGATGACGAAGTCTTTGATACACAGGACAAGCCGGTTCCTGCCGACCCGATAACTTCGGAGCCCTGTCAGTTCATCTTTAAGAGGCTTTGCCTGGTGGGGGTTGCCCGCGATAGCTCGAAAGGCTGCTTTCACTCTTCGTTTGAGATGTGGGGGGAGGTGAATGATTGCATCTCGGACAGCTTTCGCGGTTTCTATACGATACCGGGGCGTTTTCGCCATACTCTTCTTTCAGAGTGGCTCCCCAAAGATATCTTCAAAAGTGAATCGTTGTCCTTTCTGGAGTTGCCGAAGTCCACGTTTGATTTCTCGCATCAATTCGGGATCCTGACGAATTGCGCTTGTTTCTTGCCAACTCGCGAATTCATCCGCACTCATTAGTACAGCGGCAGGACGCCCGTTCCGGGTGATGGTAATTTCTTCTTCTGTACTCTCTACATCCGCGATGATCTGGCTGAGTTTCGCTTTTGCCTCAGATAAAGGAAGATTGCGTGGCATCTCATTTCTCTTTTCAATAGACTAGAGTTCAGACTAACTTTTCAGAAAGGAAAGAGCAAGAGAAACAAACGCTATTGCCCATTTCTTATTGAGGCCGGGCCACGCTGGGTAAGGACTCGCGGGGAGCAAGAGCGCTCCCCGCATAACAGCCTGCGTCTGTTTAATTCAGCCCTTGCAGGCTCTCAAGAATATCACCGGGCTCAAGCCGGGTGGTATAGTTGGCATCCACATAGGCCAGCCGAATGGTTCCGTCCTGGTCAATGACATAGGTGCCGGGTATGGGCAGCTCCCAGGCGTCATCGCCGTTGTATTCGGGCAGTTGGATGCCCATTTTTTCAAAGGTCGCCCGAAGCTCGTCAACAAAGCGAAAGGCCAATCCGAACTGTCGGGCGACGCTGTTGCCGGCATCGCTGAGCACCTCAAACTGAAGCGCGTTCTTTTCGGCAACCGTCAGGGAGTGATCCGGGGTTTGGGGCGAGATGGCGATCAGGGATGCGCCGTGCGCCTGCATCTCGGCCAGACGCTTTTGATAGGCCTGCAACTGCAGGTTGCAGTAGGGTCACCACGCGCCTCGATAAAAGGCAATGACTGCCGGTCCTTTGGCCAGGAGGTCGGACAACGTCACCGCCTCGCCACGGGCGTTGGGCAGAGTAAAGTCAGGAGCCTTGTCTCCGACTTTCAGGGCTTTGTCTGTGATGCCGGATTTCACCTGATCTTCTGTGGTGCGGACCAGCACCTCACGAATTGCCGGCGGAATTTTTGGCAGCATCTCCTTTTGGAAAGCTGCGATTTGTTGCTTGAGCTCGTTGTTGAGCCCACCGTCTTGACCGCTCATACACACTCCTTTCGAGAAAAATGGTCGTCGCCTGTCCAGCCCATCAATAGGGATTGTCCGGGAGTGCGTCAACGGGAGAACCCAGGCGAGACGGCTTCCTGGACTGGGTATTCTATCCGTAGTATAGTCCCGCGCGAGGTCGGAGAGGGAGCCGTGGGTGCGCCGACAATACGTTCAGGACAACGCATGAAGCCTGCCCCTTTTGAATATATTGCCCCGGAGTCAATAGAACAGGCGGTGGCGGCGCTGGTTCAATACGGTGATGAGGCCAAGATTCTCGCCGGGGGGCAGAGTCTGATGCCGCTTCTCAATATGCGGCTGATAACCCCCAGTGTTGTTGTGGACATTAACGGCCTGGACGAGTTGAGCTATATCCGCCAGGAGGGTGAGCACCTGCATATTGGTGCACTCACCCGGCAGTACAGCCTTGAACGGGACGCGCGTATTCGACAGACCGTTCCCGTTTTGGCTGCGGCCACGCGTCTGATCGGCCATCCGCCCATTCGGTACGCGGGAACAATTGGGGGAAGTCTGGCCCACGCCGACCCGGCCGCAGAACTGCCGGCGGTCATGTGTGCCTTGGAGGCGGAACTGCGCGTTGTCGGACCGTCCGGCGTGCGCTCTATTCAAGCGGCTGATTTTTTTCAGGGTGCCCTGGCTGCGGACCTTCGGCCTGACGAACTGCTGACCGAAGTTCGTGTCCCCATTTGTCAGAACGTGGTGTGGGGGATGCGGGAGTATACCCGGCGGGCAGGGGATTTTTCCCTGGCCGGGGCGATAGTGCTGGCCGAGAGGGAGGCGGACCGTTGGGCGAACGGCCGAGTCGTCCTGTTTGGGGTGGAAGATCGGCCGCTCCGGGTCGCGCAGGCTGAAGCCGTGTTAGCACAGCAGGCGCTGGCTGACGATCAGGCCGCCGCGGTCGCGGCAGCGGCGGTCGCCGGGCTCGACTGTCACGCCGACCTGCACGCCTCTGCCGGGTATCGTAAGCAGCTTGCCCGGGTGATGGTCAAGCGCGCTTACCTGGATGCGGTTGCCATGTGGAACGAGGAAAGAGAGAACGCGGCCGGGAGCGTATAGTGCAGCCTCAACGCCGAACCATCGTGACGACTGCGGTCAACGGCACGCCAGTGGAAACGCTGGTTGCCGTCCGCACAACGCTGGCCGACTTTCTGCGCGAAGAGGCGGGCTGTACGAGTGTGCATCTGGGATGTGAGCATGGGGTGTGTGGTGCCTGTACGGTGCTGCTTGACGGTCTGCCCGTTCGTTCATGTCTGCGTTTGGCCGCGCAGGCGGTGGACCATGAAATCACCACGCTTGAAGGGGTCATGCAAACCGAGCGTGGAAAAACGATCGGGCAGGCTTTTGTTGAGCAGTTTGCCATGCAGTGCGGCTTTTGTACGGCCGGCTTCGCCCTCAGCTTGTACCACCTCCTGGAGAGCGCGCCGGAGCCGATTACGGATCGGGATATCCATGAGACGCTGGGCGGGCATATCTGCCGCTGCACCGGCTATGTGAGCATTGTGGAAGCGGCCAAGCGATTACGCGACCAAAGAACGTGTAGGGGCAACTCATGAATTGCCCCTACGGAGAACTCCCCGCTTGGGCAGGAACCCTCGCCCAGAGGCAGAGGGGACGTATTGCAAAGTCAAGTTCAGCAGCATGCTCACTCTCATAGTGCCCTAGCTTTTCTTCGTGTCATGCCTCAGCATTCACCCACCACCGCCCCGCCCTCAACCGAAGGTCGGCGTCTCTTTGATCTTCAGGCCCAGTATATTGCCGACCTCAATCCACTCCCCAGTCTTGCCCATGCCGCGGTGGTCAGAAGCCCGTATGCGCACGCGCGTATCCACCGCATTGATCCGAGCGCCGCGCTTGCGCTGCCTGGGGTCATAACCGTGCTGACCGGCCGGGAAGTCCAAGAGTGGAGCCGTCCGTTTGCGGTGGCTGCCGAACGGCCGGGGCGGTATTACTCCTGTGCCATCGACAAGGTGCGCTACGTTGGCGAGCCGGTCGCCGTTGTAGTGGCTACCGACCGCTATGTTGCCGAGGATGCCCGCGATAGCATCGAGGTGGAGTACGAGCCCCTGCCGGCCGTCGTTGATGTTGAGGCGGCCATGCAGCCCTCGGCCCCCATCCTGCACGAGGAACTGGAAACCAATGTCGCCATTGATCGTCAGCTCACCTATGGTGATGTGGCGGCGGTCTTCAGCGCGGCGGATATTGTGTTCTCGCAGCGCTACGTTTTTCCCCGCTACCAATCCTTTCCACTCGAAACGTACGGGATTATCGCGAGCTGGAATCCATCCGCGTCCCAGGTCAGTTTTTGGGCCAACTTTCACGGACCGTATAGCATGTTGGCGGTTCTGGCGGGTGCGCTACGGGTTCCCCTCAGCAAGCTGCGGGTGGTGACGCCACCGGATGTCGGCGGCTCGTTTGGCAATAAGATCGCCCTGTATCCCTATATGGCCTTGATGGCGCTGGCGTCTCGGAAAGCCAACCGGCCGGTCAAGTGGATCGAAGACCGCCTGGAATCGCTCAGCGCCAGTTCGACCGGAACGGACCGCGTGACGGAACTTGAGGTCGCGGCCCGCAACGACGGCCAACTGCTCGGTCTCAAAATGCGCCTCATGGATAACGTAGGGGCGTATATTCGTGCGCCGGAGCCCGGCTGTCTGTTTCGCCCGATCGGTAATTTTATGAACGCCTACAAGATCGAACATCTTGAGGTCAACGCCCTGGCGGTCATGACGAATGTCTGCCCCAGTGGGCCGAACCGTGGCTATGCTTGCCAGCAGCACTATTTCCCGATTGAGCGCGCGATTGACGAACTCGCCCTGAAGCTTGGTAAAGACCCGGCTACGGTCCGGCTGCAAAATCTCATTCAGCCCCAGGATATTCCCTACCGGACGGTGACGGGCGGACTGTACGACTCCGGGGATTATCCCCGCGCCACGCAGCAGGCACTGGAACTGAGCAATTACTGGCAACTGCGTCAGTCCACGGGAGCTGCGGCTCCGAGCGATGCCGGGGTGTGGCGCGGGGTTGGTATGGCGGTGGCGATCGATCCCTCGGGCTCGAATATGGGTTATATCGATGTGAGTAAGAAAGCCACGCAGCGCCGTCCCAACCTCGTCCGGGTCGGTTCGGCGCAGACGACCCGAATCTATTTGGACGCTACCGGTGGTATCACGGTTGAGTTGGAGACCGCGGCCCATGGGCAGGGACAGGAAACGACCGCCGCGTTTATTGTCGCCCAGGCCCTGGGTATTGCGCCGGCGGACGTGACGGTCATCGCCGGGATGGACACCGGTTCCAGGCCGTGGTCGGTGTCTTCGGGCAGCTATTCCAGTCGTTTCGGTGCGGTCGGGGCCAGTTCCATTGTCGCTGCTGCCAGACAGTTGCAAGAGAATCTTCTCCAAGCGGCGGCCTACTTCCTGGACAGCGCCGCGGGTCGCCTCCGCATCCAGGCGGGCCGGATTGTGTCGCGCGATAACGCGCAGTTGGGCCTGTCCCTGAAAGACGTGGCGGCGCGCCTGCACTGGTCAACCGGAACGCTGCCGCCGCATCTGGAGACGGCCACTCAGGTCGAGGGCACGTTTGTTGCCAGCGAACTCGACTATCCGAACGAGCGCGATCAGGTGAACTCTTCCGCGGTCTATGCGTTTACGGCGGATGTGGCTGTGGTTGAGATCGATAAAGAGACGCTCGATATCCGGGTGACCGACTATATCACCGTGCATGACGCCGGGAATATCCTGCACCCACAGATCGCCCGAGGGCAGTTTGCCGGCGGTCTTTTGCATGGCCTGGCCGGCGCGCTGTACGAGGAACTGCGCTACACCGAGACGGGTGATTTCCTGACCGGAACGCTGATGGATTATCTGTGTCCGACAGTGAGCGAGATGCCGGATAATATTGTGATGGACCATATCGTGCTGCCCACTCCCCAGGCGCTAACCGGAGCAAAAGGGGTCGGGGAGAGCACCGCCCAGACCGCGCCGATTGCCATTGCCAATGCAGTAGCCGATGCCGTCCACCATCTGGGTCTTGAAATTACCGAATTGCCCCTGACCCCCGACAAGCTGTGGCAGCAGTTGGGGGCCCGTCTTGCAGGAGAGCCGGCATGCACCTAGCCAACCTCATCGATCTGGCAGCCGCACGCTATCCCGAGGTGGAGGCCATTATCGATGGCGACCGGCGGCTGACCTATCACGCCTGGCAGACACATATCCGTCGGGTGACACACGCCCTACAGGCGCGTGGTATTCGCCCCGGTGACCACGTCGTGTTCTTGCTGAAAAACCGGCTTGAACATGCGACCGCATACTGGGCGTGTCAACGGATCGGCGCCATTGCGACGCCGCTGAACTGGCGCTGGTCAGCCGGGGATATCGCCTTTTGTGTTCAGGATGCAGAAGCGGTCGCGGTCATATGTGAACAGGCCAGCCTGGCCGCGGTCCAGGCGGCGCGCTCCGCACTGTCCGGTGTGCATACCTGGATTTATGTTGGCGACCCTGCCCCGGCCGACTGCCTTGCTTTTTCTGCGTTGCTGGAGGATGACGGAGCCGCTGGGGCTCCGCCGGCTGAGATCTCCGAATCCGATATCAGCATCATGCTGTACACGTCCGGCACAACCGGGCGGCCGAAAGGGGTGCCGCGCACGCATCGGGCCGAGTACAGTGCGGCCCTCGCACACAGCCTTCAGAGCCAGAACAGCCTCCAAGATCGCACCCTCGGAGTCATGCCGCTCTATCACACCATGGGTATCCGCTCGACGATTGTCATGGCCTTGCTGAACGGTTGCCTGATCTGCCTGCCGGACTGGAGCCCGGAGGCAGCCGCACGCCTGATTGCAAGTGAGGGGGTCACCGCGCTCTATCTCGTGCCGACGCTCTATCACGATCTGGTCAATGCGCCGTCTTTCACTCGGGAGGCCGCGGCGAGCGTCACCAAGCTGGGTTATGCCGGGGCGCCCATGTCCGGGACACTCACCCAACAGGTTGCGGATATGTTCCAGCCGCGGGTTTTTGTTAATCATCTGGGGAGTACCGAAATTTATACGTTTACGATCTGTGATCGTATCCTGGAGAAACCGACCTGTGCCGGACGCGCTGGCGTCTTCAGCCAAGTACGCATCGTGCGGGCCGATGCCGACGGCCAAGGTGATCCGGATGATATCCTCCCCCAGGGTGAAACCGGTGAGCTGATTGTCAGCCTCGCGTCACCCGAAGCGTTTCAGGGCTATTGGCGGCGGCCCGAGGCGGATGAAAAGGCGCTACGGGCCGGCTGGTATTTTAGCGGCGACCTCGTGTACCAGGACGAAGACGGAGATATTTTCACCGTTGGCCGGGTGGACGATATGATCATTAGCGGTGGGGAGAATATCTATCCGATTGAGGTTGAGGAGGTGATCTCTCGCCACCCCCAGGTTGATGAGGCCTGCGTCGTCGGCCTGCCGGACCAGCGCTGGGGGCAGGTGGTCACCGCCTTTGTTGTCCCCAAACGGAAGGCGGACGGGAGCTTTGTGGCGGTGGGTGCGTCAGCCTTGGATACTTTCTGTCGTCAGGCCGAGGATTTTGCCGACTTCAAACGTCCCCGGCGCTATGAGTTCATGTCCGAATTACCCAAGGGTCCGACGGGGAAATTACTGCGCCGCCGGCTGCTTGAGGGTGGATATGAGACGGTGTGATGACACATGGAGAAGAAGAGGAAGAACAATGAGTGATGTCCTCCGCGTAGAAAAGGCCGGGACCGAAGCAACCATCTGGATCGACCGGCAGACGCTGATGAACACCATCACCGTGGCTATGCGCAAAGAGCTGCCCGGTCTGCTGCACGGTCTTGATACGGACAACACGGTGCGGGTGGTCATTATTCGCGGTGCGGGCGGCAAGGCGTTTAGCGCCGGCGGCGACCTGTCTGAATTTCTGGCCCAAGCGCCGGCCGACCTGGAAGAGTGGGGGGATACGCTGAGTTGGCCGGAGCGCTGTCGTAAGCCCGTGATCGCGGCCATTGACGGCTATACCATGGGGGCCGGTCTTGAGCTCGCCCTGGCCTGCGACTTCCGGATTGCGACCGACCGCTCGCTGTTCTCGTTCCCTGAAATCCGTCTGGGGATGATCCCCGGCAGTGGAGGGACACAGCGTGCCCTGCGCCTCATCGGTATGACGCGGGCAAAGTTGTTTATGATGACCGGGCGTCGCATTGCCGCCTCCCAGGCCGAACAGTGGGGATTGATCACACAGTACGTTCCCAGCGACGCATTTGAGAGTGCCATAGCCGAACTTTCGACGGAGTTGGCCGCACGTGCTCCGCTGGCCCTCCGGACCTTGAAAACAGTGCTCAATAAAGGCGCGGAGGCCCCGCTGGAAACGGCTCTGGAGTTGGAGCGCAAGTCCTACGCCTGGCTGCGCTCCACCCACGATTACGAAGAAGGGGTGAAATCGTTTCTGGAGAAACGAGAGCCCAAGTATATCGGGCGATAATCCCTCCGTGCCCCAGGAGGGAGATTGGAGGTCTACTCCCCATGCCAAACACCCAGCCCAAGCTCTATCTTGCCGGACCTGAAGTCTTTCGACCCGACGCTATTGGGTACGCGCAGACACAGCGTAGCCTGTGCGTCCAGTATGGCTTCGTTGGCCTCCATCCCATGGATAACAATGTAGACCTGAGTGACAGCTCGATGCGAACGGCCACGAGAATCTATCGAGGCGATATCGGTCAGATCAAAGCCTGCAACATTGTTATCGCGAACTGTAATGCCTTTCGGGGAGCGTTAATCGACGACGGTACGGCGTACGAGTTGGGGTATGGTAACGCCCTCGGCAAGCCAACGTATGGCTATATCGAACGGTTGCTCCCGGAGCAGGAACTCCTCCAGGAGCGGTGTATTTTTACCACTCTGCCGGACGGACGAAAGGTCGACCAGGATGGCTTTCTTCTGGTTGACGACTTTGGGACCTCAATCAATCTCATGATGCAGTGTGGTATGCTCGATAGTGGCGGGCGGTTAGTGGAGGGAGATTTTGAGACTTGTCTGAAAGCGATTCGACACGATTTGGATAGCGGCACGCTCCTTCTGGCCCCGTCCGAAATGGACTAAATCAATTTGAGGGCCTCGCGTGTCAAACGCTTCAGTGCCTGTTGTATCACCTGTTCGAGCGCCCTGACCTCTTTTGCTTCCAGCGGCACCTGGGTGTAAATCTCCTGGCCGGACAGCGTTGTCGATTGCACGTGGAGCGTCGCCCCCCCGAGTGTGTCTCCGGCGTTGTCTGCATAGCTCAAGTCAATCTGCTGTACACGCATGGTGAGCCTCCACTCTCATGCCCTGTATAGCCCCAATAGTCCCCCGTCTGAAGAGCGTAACGCAGACTGGTATTGGGCGTTGAGACAAAGCGTATGGTGAGTGAGCGGCACGAATGGACATTTATCTCATCCGGTGTAATCTCCAGGGCATTGGAGAGCGACCTCCCCGATTCTGGTCGATACGGGGAGAGAAGAAAGGTGAGTTGGAAAATATGGTTGAACAATTCTCATCTTCTTCGCCTCAGACAGTCGAAACCGAGCGCTTACTCCTCCGTCCGTTTGTGGATGACGATTTTGTTGCGTATGAAAGGATTCGGGCGAATCCCGAGGTGGCTCGGTATCTGCCCGGTGGAATAGAGGCGGTGAAGAGTGCGCCCGAAAGGGCACGACAAACGATGCAGGTCTTTGCACG
This sequence comes from uncultured Binatia bacterium (SeqCode), assembly GCA_965203745.1. Classification (GTDB taxonomy): domain Bacteria; phylum Desulfobacterota; class Binatia; order Bin18; family Bin18; genus Bin18. Next base: position 456,614 of record CBDBDK010000004.1, on the reverse strand, counting down.
ACATTGGCGGGAGCGGGGCTTTGGGCCCTGGGCAGTTATCGACAAGCAGACGAGAGTATTGATCGGACACTGTGGCCTGCGCTACTTGCCCGAGTTTGATGCAGTCGAGCTGCTGTACGCCTTAGATCCTTCAGCGTGGGGGAAAGGCTTGGCAACCGAAGCCGCCCGCGCCGCGATTGACTATGGTTGGACAGAACTTGGCCTGCCTCAAATCATCGCGCTTGCTTTACCGGACAATCATGCCTCTCGGCGGGTTATGGAGCGAGTGGGGATGCGGTATGTCAAGACGGCATCCTTCCAGGGCTATGAGGTGGTACTCTATGAAGTGCCGCTTAGGCCAAGCGGACAGTGAGTGAGCGGTAAGAATGGACGTCTACCATATCTGGTGCAACCTCAAGGACGGCGTCAGGGACGTGGAGTTTACGGATAGTGCTCGGCAGTATTGCGAACATCTCCAAGCCGAGGGCCTCCTTGCCAGTTATCGGATTACACGCCGAAAACTTGGCCTTGGCCCCGACCATCTGCCTGAGTTTCATATCATGCTCGACTTTGAAAACTTGGCGCATTTGGACACTGCGTTTCACCATGTCTCAACTCGTAGCGACCCAGTTGAGAGTTTTCACCAAGCGGTGAATGCGAAAGTGAAAGACCTTATATTTGCACTCTATAGGGATTTCCCCGATCCTGGACGAGTACGGGGACAGGAGAAATTTTAGTGAGAATGGCAAGCGACCGGGAGAATTGATTGCTACAACCAAAAGAGGGCAACCTTTCCGGAAGGGCCGCCCTCTTTGGTGCGCGGTATGCGCTGAAAATAAACTCTCGATTGTCTGTATGCCCGATTTGGCGGTAGGACAGTAGGCTTGTTCTTCACCCTAGCTGCTCCGGATTGTCTTTAATCCGTTTTCCCGATGGTCTTCTTTTGTGAGCCGACCGTTGTCGACTCCGTACTTTCGAGCACGACAGTTAGGCCGGGTCTGAGCATCAAAAGGATGAACCCAATAGCCGCTGCCTCGCGGGGGCATTGCCCACCATTGGCGGGCGGTTATTTTCCGGCGGACTTTCCATTCGCACCTCCTATCTCTCCCGTGGAGGATTTTTTGACGGGCGCGCCGTCTTCCGATGGGTCCACCAGAGACCCGATACTTTCTCTTTACTCCCCTTGATTGTTTCGTGTCAAGTTTTTTTGAGACACCCTCTGTGCTACCGGCCCATCTGTTTCGGTCCCGTCAGTTTTTCGTGAAGCTGAGAGGTCGGAATCGCCGGTAGGGTCGTAATATGGACGGTGCCGCGTGAACTCAAATCAACCGATAGATGGGCGACGGTTTCGTTGTCGGGCGCCTCAATAATACTGACAAAATCATACATGCCGAGCGTCGCAAACTGGCCCGTTACTTCACAACCAAACTCTGCGATCTCTTTGTTGACTTCTTCCAGACGATTCGGGTGCTGGTGCAGGGTTTTGCTCCCTTCGGGGGTGAGGGTGCTGAGCAAGATATAGGTCGGCATAACGGTCTCCTTTCTCAATCTCTAGTGGAAAGTCGCACTCCAGGGGGAACGCCCGGTGCGAATGTTTTTCTTCCTTCCTCGTACGCCTCGACGGTGGGGATCGTCCTGTACTCTTGGGAGGTCTCATTTCACCTGGCCTCAATCCTGAAGGTCTTTCCTCGGCCTCTCGAAAGACTTTGAGCAGCGACACGCCCGGACTCCTTTATGGTTCAACGTGCATATCGAGATGATGCCGCCAGAAATACGCCCCCATAGCGACAGCAGCTAAGAGGTTGCCGATGACGACCGCCGGCCAGGCCAGTGCGTGCAGGACTGGCTCTGCCAATACGTGACACACCGATATAAAGCCAAATTCAAACACCACAAAGAATAAGAGGATGCCGAAACCAATCTGAGGATTGCGCTCCGCAATACCCAGCAACCACGACGCCAGCCAGCCGACCGCCGCGAAGACCAGTCCATGGACCCAGGTAAACATGAATACAGCCTCGAGATCGATCCCAAGGCTTTCGGGTGCCGTGACTCCATCCTTGAACAGGGCGGTCCCGAGAATCGAGGGTGTATAGAGTGGCTGCCCACGGACGCTGTCAACGATGAGAAACCATACGGCAATAGTTGCGGCTCCGAGGATGCCGGCGATGAGGCCTTCTCGGAGAAGCTGTGAGAGTTCTGCGGATGAAAATGTTGAGAGCCCCGAATCCATGACTTTTGATTGTATCGTTGCCATATCCCCTCCTGTTTTGTCCTGGAGGTGTGTACGGCAGCGGATTGGACCACTGCCCGGTGTGAGATCATGACCAACAAGAATACGCCAGAGTTCCTTCCTGGAAATACGGGTATGAGCAATCCAGCGTCACTGTCCGCTGTTCTCTACACGGGCGGCCTGATCTGCCAGCATGGGAACACCCGTGATGGTGACGACTAAAAGGCGCCGTTCCTTCGGGTAGAGATAGCCCTCAATCGTAATGGGTTGTCCTATAATTGTGGGTTGTTGGAGCGGGGCGAGGAGCGGTGTCGGACCATATAAACGAACGGTATGGCGTTGCAACTCGTCCACTCTCGCATCCTCCTGATCATACCTCTTGACTTCCTCGACGCTGGCAAGCTGGAAACGCCAGGAGGCACCTTTCACCAGGATAGTCAGAGCTGGCTCTGGTGGCTCCGCCTCGCCCTCAAGTGGGAGCAGGGTGCCGGACAGGCGGACATACGGCGTTTCATTCGGGTAGCCGAAACGGGCGTCTGCTATGGCTGCCCAGAGCAAGACGATACCTAGCAGTCCGCCTCCAATAAAACCGAGAATGGGTTTCATATCCCTTCCTCCTGTCTGTAGCGTAACGAAGACCAAATCGGGGCATGTGGCCGCTATACGACCGGGGGGGCCCGCTCACGCAGACGTACAAGAATGGAACAATCGTGCGGGAAAAGGGCAGAAAAAAAATATGAGCGACTGAGAGGGGAGGCCGCAGGTTCGGGTGGGGCCTGGCGGACAGCGGTGGCAAATCCAGAAGGTCCGCTAGTGGGGAAGGAGCGTGGCTGTTGCTCCAGGTGTTGCACAGTGGTCCCTCCAGTCTCACGTTTGGTGAGCGAATCCCTGACCACCGACTCCCACAGGCGTCTGATTCCCTCCTAGCACTCTTTTTTGAGGAGTCAAGCGCAAACGATCAGTTTCTTGTGATGGGTGAGAGCGTCGCGGACCGAGGCCAGAGTTGTATCGCGGTCCAGTGTTTGCCTGCCGGACTGCGGGAGTGCCCCTTCAAGAGAACAAGGAGGAGGGAACCCGAATTATTTCGTCCGTCCCTGTTTGACGATCACGTCGAATTCTTTTTTGGTCACCGGCATGACTGACAGCCGGCTCTGCTTGATCAGGGCCATCTCTTGCAGCCGTTTATCTTGCTTGATCTGGTTGAGCGTTATCGGGCTGGCCAGGGTTTCAACCGGCTCGATATCAACCACGCTCCAGCGCTCATCATCTGTCGTAGGGTCCTGATAGGCTGCTTTGATGACACGGGCAATCCCGACAATCTCCATCCCCTCGTTGCTGTGATAATACAGGACCTGATCGCCCACCCGCATGGCCCGCAGGTTGTTACGGGCTTGGTAGTTGCGCACACCGTCCCAATACGTCCAGCCGTCTTTTTGCAGGTCGCTCCAGGCATATTTATACGGTTCGGATTTCACCAGCCAATACTTCATCGCCTTGTCTTCCTTCTGGGTTTTCTGTGATGCCGAACAATATCCTCTCCACGTGTTTTTTCCAAATCGGCTCTTTGATTGCCTTTCTCAGGCTGTCTCTTTATAAGAAGGCTCAAAGGAGGGGGAATCATGCCGCACGAGAGTCGCCAAGAGTATCGGATCATCACAGAAAAAGACGTCCCGGCGGTCATGCGGGACGGGACGACGCTCTACGCCGACGTCTATCGGCCGGATGCCGAGGGGCGCTTCCCCGTCATTTTACTACGACTCCCGTATGGCAAAGAATTGGCCGATGTTTTTGGCGACCACGAGTATTTTCCGTCACGGGGCTATGTGGTCATCGTCCAGGACGGGCGGGGGCGGTTTGCGTCAGAGGGGGAATACTATCCGCTTATTGATGAAGCCCAGGATGGGTACGATACGGTCGAGTGGGCCGCGACGCTGCCGTACTCGAACGGCCGGGTCGGAACGCAGGGACAGTCGTATCTCGGCGCGACCCAGTATCAGCTCGCGCCGACGCGGCCGCCGCATCTCCAGTGTGCCTTCCCCGTATCTGCCGGTGCCGACTACCATCAAGGTTGGGTCTACCACACCGGTGGAGCCTTCTCCCTGGGCTGGCAAGTGCCCTATGCGATTTTCCTCGCTCGCAACACGATTGACCGTAAAGGCATCAAGGAGCAACTCTGGCCGAAGGTACGGCCCGACCTGCTGCGCTCCATTAATTTCGGGAATCCGCTCTCGCCGGAAGCCTATACGCGCCTCCCGCTCATGTATTGGGCCGACCTGCTCGAAGAGGTGGCTCCGTATCTGCGCGATTATCTGACTCATCCCGACGACGGTCCCTATTGGTGGCCGATCAATATCGAGCGTCAGCACCGCAACATCAATATCCCCATGTACCATGTGAGTTCGTGGTATGACATTTTCCTGCGCGATGCCCTGGTGCACTTCTGTGGCTTGCAGGCGCGGGCTATGACGCCGGAGGCACGCGGCGGCCAGAAATTGCTGCTCGGACCGTGGGCTCACCTGTTTCCGTATACCACGCCGATTTCCGGTGGGACCGGCGATATCGACTTTGGTCCGAACGCCATCATCGAACTGCACGAGACCCAACTGCGCTGGTTTGACTATTGGCTCAAGGGGATAGACTCGGGAGTTGCCGAGGAACCGCCCATCCGGCTGTTTGTGATGGGCACCAATCGTTGGCGGGACGAGTATGAATGGCCGCTGGCGCGTACCCGGTACACGCCCTACTACTTCCACAGCCAGGGACGGGCAAATAGCCTCGATGGCGATGGCGGGCTGAGCGTTGAACCCCCTCAGGACGAACCCCCGGATCGGTACGAATACAACCCCGCCGACCCGGTTCCGACCTGTGGCGGCAACACGCTGATTATTCCGGTCGGGGTCACAGACCAGCGCGAGGTGGAAGGCCGACAAGACGTATTGGTCTATACCGGAGAGCCGCTGGACGAACCGCTCGAAGTCACCGGACCCCTCACGGTCGTGCTCTACGCCTCGTCCTCTGCCACCGATACCGACTTTACCGCCAAGCTGGTCGATGTTCGGCCCGACGGTTATGCCCAGAACATTGCCGATGGTATTTTACGTGGACGCTATCGTGACTCCCTGAGTCATCCGACCCTGCTGACGCCGGACGAGCCGTATGAGTTTCGCATCGACTTATGGGCAACCAGCCATGTGTTTCTGCCTGGGCATCGTCTGCGCGTAGAGGTAGCGTCGAGTAATTTCCCGCGCTTCGACCGCAACCTGAATACTGGAGGTGATCAGGCGACCGGCACGCATTTCCAGACCGCACAGCAAACGGTTTTGCATAACAAAAAGTTTCAGTCGCATATTGTGCTGCCGGTCATTCCGTAAGGGGTGTCACTGACGCTCTTGTGCCTCCCTGACGAGTGCGTCGTGGAGTAAGGTCTTCATATACGTTTGATATGTGGGCACGCCTTTCTGCCGAGCCAGCTTGCGGGCGAGTTCGACATCACCGACCGCGAGGCGGATACTAATCTGCTTGGTTGGTGGTCTCAGCACATAGGGTTTCTTCAGTTCGCCTGGATCATCCGCGTGCGGATCAAGGAAAGTCGCGTCCATTTCTTCCAGAATACAATCTGGACAGAACCACTTGTCCTGATCATCTTGATATCGTTCCGTACCGCAGCGCTTGCATATGTGTTGTCTCTTCATTGCTCTTTCATCTCCCTATGCCAGCTCAGGATTTGCTTTCTGGTTAAGGCTAAGCGGTAGTGACATGGATATGATCTTCTTAGGTGAATAATATATAAGACACGCCCTGTCACCAAACTCCGCCCTTGCTCGAAGCGGATTTGGCTGATTCCTTGACCCCATGTCGGATGTCCTGCCGCCCGATGCGGAAAAAGCGGCCTCGGTGCGGGCGATGTTCGATCTGATCGCTCCGCACTATGACACGCTGAACCGGTGGCTGTCCTTGCGTCTCGATCAACACTGGCGGCGACAGACGATACGCAGTGTTGCCGTCTGTGCCGATGATAGAGTGCTCGACCTGGCGTGCGGAACGGGAGATCTGGGCGAACTCGCCGCGGCAACCGGTGCCCGAGTGATCGGGATTGACTTTGCCCGTAACATGCTCGTCGGCGCAACCCGGCGTCGGATCAGTGCGACCTTTATTCAGGCTGATGCAAACGCCTTACCCCTGCCGACGGCAGCCGTTTCGGTTGTTTTATCCGGCTTTGCCCTGCGGAATTTCGTCTCAATACCACGCGCCCTCCAAGAAGCGGCGCGCGTCCTCAAGCCCGGCGGCCGACTGGCTCTGCTTGAGGTGGATACACCGCGCCATACGCTCCTGAAATGGGGACATGGCTTCTATTTCCAGCGCATCGTGCCCCTGCTGGGTGGCCTTATCTCAGACCGAAAGTCATATCTCTATTTGCCGCGCTCGGTGGTCTACCTGCCGGGGGAAGCGGAACTGTTGCAGATGGTCCGAGCGGCGGAATTCGAGCAGGTCGTAAAGACACGTCTATCCGGTGGTGTGGCGCAGCTGATTACCGCAGTGAGACGATAAAAGCGGTAACATTAGCGACTCATATAGGGGATGAGCTTCTCCAGTACCTGGGGTAGCTCTTCGCACGGGACATCGGCTAAGAGTTGCGTGCCGGGACGCGTGTCCGGGCCTGAGCGTCCCCCGACGAACACATCCACCGCCTCAATAGTTTTCCCATCCCGCTGCACTTTCTTTCCCAAAAAGCCGATATCTGCGGTGGTGTGGTTCCCGCAGCCGTTCTGACAGCCCGACCAGCGCATGGTGAGGGGGGCGGTCTTGCCTATGGTCTCTTCGAGGTGGCGAGCCGTGTCGAGCGCGCACTGTTTTGTTTCAATCAGCGAATAGTGGCAGTAATCACGGCCGGTACAACTGACGAGGCCACGCATGAAGACCGGAGGATCATAGCGGAGTTCTTGAAGCACCGGCTCCTGGGTCAGGTCGCCGACCATGTGGTCTGGAATATGCGGGATAATCAGATTCTGACTCGGAGTCAGGCGAATCTCTCCGCTGCCGTAGTGTTCCGCCAGGGTGGCGACACCGAGCAGTTGCGCTGCTGACAGCCGGCCGGTTGGGACGACGAGCCCGACGTAGTTGAAGCCGGTTTGCCGTTGGCGAAAGAGACCGACATGATCGGTGTGGGCCGTACTCCTCGCATCCTGACCCGCCGACTGGAGGGAATGACCAAGACGACATTCCAGTTCACGCCGAAATTTTTCGACACCCCAGTCCTGGATGAGGAAAAAGAGGCGTGATTTTTTACGGTCCTGGCGTTGGCCGTGGTCGCGAAAGAGGAGAGCAATGGCGCCACATAGGGAAATGGCGTCGTGTGGCGGGAGGAAGACATCAAGCGCCTGCGCTGGCGTATAGCCCCCCGAGCCCTGCTTTCCACCAACAAAGACGTTGAAGCCATGGATCTCAACCCCAGCGTTTTCTTTGATCGCCGGAACCAGGCCCACGTCTTGCGAGTCCGGAGCGGTGCAATTGTCCAGACAGGCGGAGATGGTGACCTTAAACTTACGCGGCAGGTTTGTGTATTCCGGGTTGCGTAAGAACGCCTCGGTATAGTGTCGCGTGACGGGCGAGGCGTCAAACAGCTCGTTGGGAGTCAGACCGGCAGCCGGGCAGCCGGTTACTCCACGGATATTGTTCAGGCCGGTCTGCAGCGAGACCAGGCCGACCTGTTCGAGCCGTTGCCACATCTCCGGGACATGCTCGATATGAAACCAGCGCAGTTGGATTTGCTGCCGGGTCGTCATATCAACAAAGCCCTTACCGAATTCTTCACTCAGCGCCGCCAGAGTGCGAAACTGGGCCGCGTTACTGAGCCCGTTGCTCATCCGTAGCCGCATCATGAAGTTGCCCGGCGTCTGACGTCGAAAAAAGACCCCGGCGCCTTTGAGCCCTTCGATCTCGTGCTCGGACAGGGCTTTCCAGCCGTCTTGAATGGCGTGAGAGAGGCCGCTGATGCCAGTTCCCTCGGCTGCTTTTGCCGTGCGTTTCATCATTGTCTATAAACTGGTCTCACCCGAATTAGCTGGCGATTGCCGGAGTGAGTTCCTCCCCGGCTGGTGTTGCTTTCTCGGCCAGCGCCTTTTCCAGATTGCGCTGTTCTTCCTCCTGCACCGCTTGCGGGAAGGTCACCAAAAACGTGCAGGCGGACGCCAGGGCAACCACGATGCCCAGAATCAACAGGCCCTGCTGGGTACTGAGATTTTCCGAGCGAAACAGAAATCCGGCGGCAACCGCCCCGGCGTTCCCGCCGGCGCCCACAATGCCGGCCACGCCGCCGAGAGCATTTTTGTTGACAAAAGGAACGACCGCATAGGTCGCGCCTTCGGACATTTGGACAAACAGGCTGAAGACGATCATGCTCATGATCGCCAGCGGTAGAACACTTATCTGCGAGAAGACGACCAGGGCAATACCTTCGGCCAGGAGGACGGCTCCCATGAACCAGACCCGGCCTCTGAGCCCGATCTTCACCGCGCAGATATCCGAGAATATGCCGCCCAGGGTCCGGGCAAAAATATTCATCAGACCGAACAGACCGGCGATAATGCCTGCCGTTGCCAAATCAAGTTTGAAGAAGTCATAGAAATACAGTGCGGCGATATTATTGATGGTCAGTTCAACGCCAAAACAGGCCGCGTATACGACAAAAAGCGCCCATACACGATAGTCTTTGGCTGCCAACCAGAATGATTTTTTTGAACTGCCTTCCGCGGGAGGCAACTCACCGCACGCGCGCAGTTCCTGATAATTGCCGTCCGGCGCATCCTGGGTACAGAAATAATAGCCGATACCGGTCAGAAACAGGACCGCACCCGGTACGATCATCGCCAGCCGCCAGCCGAGCGACTCACTGACACCAAAAAAGAGGATGGCTCCCAGGATAAGAGGCATGACCATTTGGGTGACCCCTCCACCCAGGTTCCCCCAGCCGGCAGTGGTGGCGTTAGCCGTGCCGACACAATTGGGGCCGAACATCATCGAGGTATGGTACTGCGTAATGACGAACGACGCGCCGATTGCGCCAATCGCCAGCCGAAAGAGTAGAAAGCTCTCATAGCTCTGCGCCAGGCCAATCCCCATCACCGGTAGTGATCCGAGCAACAGCAACCAGGTATAGACCAGGCGCGAGCCGAAGCGGTCGCACAGCGGACCAATAATAATACGGACGATAACGGTAATGGCGACCGAGGCGATAATGGTATTCCCGATCTGCGCCTTGGTTAGCATCAGATCCTCGCGGACCAGCGCCATCAACGGTGCAATGCCAAACCAGCCAAAGAAACACAGAAAAAATGCGAACCACGTCATGTGAAAGGCTCGCATCTGCGGGGTTGCCAGACTGAACAGATCAATTTTCGTCGCCTTGTTTTTGACTTCCATATCGACGCCTGCCTCCTCCTGCTCACGATATCTGTGACACCTGAGGACAGAGCAATTCGCGGGCCAGAATATAGGAGTACATACGGGAGGCGCGGAAAAGGCCGTATTTTCGCGTCGATACAATCAAGTCCGGGCTACGGAGGCTGGGGCGTACCGTCAGTCGGACGAAGCGGGCGTGTTGTTCAGCCCGCAATATGCTCACTCAGCAACACGCCTCTGACTGAAATCCTGAAAGGTCTACTCCACGGTAGTACGGTGTGGGTTGTGCCGTCTGTTGCCTCCCCGTCAAATGAAGCGTCGATACATGAGGGAAGGTCCCGCCGGGCTTGTAGTTTGATCTGATTTGAGGAAAGTAAAGAGTGACACTTGTCATCATATTCACCCGACAAGACACCTCTGAGACTGCGCCCCGCGTTATTGTTGTTGATCCGCGCATCGCGCTTGGACGGCCTGCGTTAGTCGGCACCCGTATCTCAACCGAAGTCGTCTACCAACGATTCGAAGCCGGAGAGCCGGTTGCACGACTTGCCGATGACTATGGCCGCACGCAAGCAGAAATCGAAGAAGCGATCCGTTGCGAGCACTACCGGGACGCGGCCTGACGGCCCCCCCTTTTTTCTCGACCAAAGCTTGGGAGACAAGGTCGTTGCGCAAGCCCTCCGTCAGCTTTCCGGCTCGCCCATCCAAGCCGGGAGGTCGCGCTGACTATGGAGCACGCGCCACACGTCAATGTGGTCGTCCCGCTCGACATAGAATACCAGGTGGGGGTAGCGCTTCAACGGCCAGACGCGCAGGCCCGGCAAATCCAACTCCTGAGCGTAACGGGGGGACCCCGACGCGGGGTACCGAGCGATATGCCGGTACGCCTTTTCCAGCGCGTTAATAAAGCCCAACCCGACCCGCTCTCCGCCCTCGTCCAGATAGTGCTCGATGGCTTGGTCAACGTCGCGGCTGGCCAGCGCCCGAGGAACGACCGGCTTGACGCTCACCCGCGCCGCCGTTGCCCCGTTCTTTTGCGGAGCGTGTCGAAATAGGCCGTATCGGCAGCGGAAGACGGCTCAGACGCGGCTCCCGCGAGCAACAAAGCGCGCAAGTGCTGTCGATCCCGGTCTTTGCGGATCAACTCACGGACATACTCGCTACTGCTGCCATAGCCGCGCTGCGTGACCTGCTCGTCTACAAAGGACTTGAGAGAGACCGGTAAGGAAATGTTCATCGTGCCCATCCATATAGGGTAGATGATTTGGCAAAAATTGGCAAGAAAGAGCGACTCCAGGAGCCACAGATGGTCCGTGGAGAGCGGACTTCGCCTTCGCCGCTGACGCGGCTACGTTCAGACCGAACGGGTATCTTGAGGGTAGCGGAGCGAAGCCGAAGGGGGGAGCGCTCAGCGTACTTTTTCGGCAGGTTTGGTAATACGTGCGCGATGCCAGATGTCGGCATCGCCACTGGCCTGACAGGCCGGGCAGGCTTCGTCCGGGGAGCGGAGATAGCCCCGCCCGTCGCACTGCCGACACAAGCCGTTCAGCAGGTAGAGCTTGTAATAGAAATCGGTCATATCGTGGACATTGTGAAAGAACGATTTGATTTGCTCGACAATATGATCGGGGTAGAACGCCTGCTTTTTCATCGGACCGTCCCTCTCTCGCTCAGCGTTGTATCATGCGCCACAACCAGACAGCCGCGGCAAAGCAGGCTCCCGAGGCGATTGCCGCGGGGCCGACAATGCTGCCCGCTCCGCCGAGATGGCCCTCAATCGCTTCGACCAGCAGCCATAGCTGTACGAGGAGCAGGACAACGACAAAGGCCGTCACCAGCCCGAGCACCGAGCTGCGCTGCTGGCGCAGTGTGGCGGAAGGCCGCCTCATACCCTATACCTGCATGCCCGTCGCCCACACGTTGCCGTCCTTGACCTGAAGCACGATACGCGGCAGCGGACGTTTGGGCGGACCGGCCAGCGGCCGTCCGTCTTCCAGCGCGAAATAGCCCGCGTGGCAGGGGCAGTGGAGTTGTTTTTTCTCCCTTTGGTAGAGGACCGGACAGAGGAGATGGGTGCACTTCTGGCTGTACGCGACAAAACGGTTAGCGGCGACCCGAATCAATAAGCAGGGGTCGGTTTTGGTGGGATAAAAAAAGAGTTTGGCCTGTCCGATAGTGACATCCGATACCGCGGCAATACGCAGCGCCGTAAACTGCGCCGGGCGCCAGCGCTGCCACCATTCTCGTAGCGCAACCAGTCCGGTGCCGAGAAAGAGCGCGCTCGAAATAAAGGTCAGAAAAGTGGTAAAGGAACGCCGGGTCACATAGTGATCGTCTTCCCAATTAACGGGGAAATCTTCACGCCACCGAGGAATGCTATCAGGCATGGCTCTCCGCTCTCATCTCTTTGGGCTGGTTTCTCTCATTCGCAGAAACTCGCCACATCAAACTCCATTTCATCCGACGCCGTGTCACCCACCATGAGATGGACCTTCGTGGTCACGACTTGCCGACCAAAGGTAAAGCGGTTGATGGGCTTTTCCTGACGCTTGTGCTCGATTTCTTCCCTGGTGCCAAAAAACAACGCCCCGCTGGGACATACTGTGGCGCACATGGGTTTGAGGTCCGCTGAGGTGCGGTCATAACACATGTCGCATTTCATCATTTGGTCCATCTCGCCCAGATAACGCGGGACGCCAAAGGGGCAGGCCAGGACGCAGTTCGAGCAGCCGATGCAACGGGGCTGTAAGGCCGACTGGACGACCCCCTCTGCGGTCTGCTTAATCGCATCCGCCGGACACACGCGCGCGCAGGTTGGGTCTTCGCAGTGCATGCACACAGTGGGCGTGGTTTGCGGCGAACTCGCACGGTCAACATAATCCAGGTGAATCATGGACACGCCCCGGTGCGACTCACACTCGGCGCAGGCATGGACGCAGGCTTGACAGCCGATACAGCGGGAAGGGTCAATAAAGAATTCCATACTCAGACACCTGCTTCCACCCTGTGCAGACGCACGGCACAGACTTTGAACTCGGGAATCTTGGAAATGGGGTCAAGCGCGCGGTTGGTCACCCGATTAGCCGCCTGCTCGCCCGGCCAGTGATAGGGAATAAAAATCGTGTCAGGCCGAATCGTACGCACGACCAGGGCCGGCAGCGTCACGGACGAACGCCGGCTTTCGACACACACCATATCTCCGCTCTGAATGTCATACTGTTCGGCCAGCCTGGGATGCAGCTCGATCTGTGGGCCGGGATATTGATCGACCAAGGGGCCGATCCGGCGGGTTTGGGTGCCGCTCAAATACTGCGAGACCACCCGGCCGCTGGTCATAATAATGGGATAGGCCGCGTCAACGTCCTCGTCCGGCGGGCGGTAGGTCACCGGATGGAATTGGGCCTTGCCGTCAGGGTGGGCGAACCCGCCGTCTTCAAACAGGCGCGGCGTACCCGGATGTTCCCGGCTCGGACACGGCCAGAAGACGCCGTTGCGCTGTTCGATTTTGGCATAGGTCAGACCGGCGTAATCAACCGGCCCGCCGGCCGAGGCCCGGCACAATTCACGGAACAGGTCTTCGGGTTCGGCATAGGGAAAGAGCAATTCTTTGTCGAGTCGATGGGCGATGGCGACAATAATCTCCCAATCGACTCGCGCGTTCCCCGGCGGTGGGACCGCCTGCCGAATGCGCACCACACGGCCTTCGCCGTTTGTGACCGTCCCTTCGTCTTCCTCCTGGAGCGAGCCGGCCAGCACGACATCCGCATAGCGGGCCGTTTCCGACATGAAGGGATCAATCGCGGCATAGAACTCGAGTTTTTCGAGCGCCGAGCGTGTCCGCTTCGTATCCGGGAGCGAGACCAGCGGATTAAAGGATAAGGACAGCAGGCCCTTGATCTGACCGGTGTCAACCGCATCCATCAGCTCGACAGCGGTCAGGCCGATATGGGGTAGGTCAGATTCGTCGATCTTCCAGGTTCGGGCTATTTCCGCCCGGTGCTGCGGATTCTCAATATCGCGTCCGCCCGGTAACTGGTTGCACCGTTGGCCGTGCTCGCGCCCGCCCTGTCCGTTGCCCTGGCCGGTAATCGTCCCGTAGCCGCAGCCCGGCTTCCCGATCCGTCCGGTTGCCAGGACCAGGTTGATACAGCTCAGGACATTCTCTACACCCTTGGTGTGATGCTCGATTCCGCGGGCGTGCAGCAGCATCGACTTCTCGGCTTCGGCCCACATTTCGGCCGTACGCACAATACTTGCCGCAGGAACGCCGCTGATCCCGGCGGTCCGCTGCGGAGTGTACTCGGCCACCGCTGCCTGGACGGATTCAAACCCCTTGGTATGGGCGTTAATAAAATCGTGATCAATCCAGTCGCGTTCAATGAGCACGTGCAGGATGCCGTTCATGAGCGCACTGTCGCGGCCGGGCCGAACGGGCAGAAATAAATCCGCAGTGCGGGCGATCGGCGTCATGCGCGGGTCTATGGCAATAAATTTGGCGCCATTATCACGCGCGCGCCATAGATAATCGGTCAGGATGGGAAAACATTCACCCACATTACTGCCCGTAACCAGGACGAGCTGTGTCAGCGGGATATCCGACCAGGGATTGGCGGCCCGATCGATCCCGAAGGCCATCTTATTGGCCGCCCCGGCCGAGACCATACATAAACGGCCGTTGTAATCGATGTTGGCCGTTTGGAGCGCGACCCGCGCGAATTTGCCCATCAGATAGGCTTTTTCATTGGTCACCGACGCCCCGGACAAAACCGCAAACGCATCCTTGCCGTATTGGTCCTGAATGCGCTGAATGTTTTCGACCACCAGCGACAGGGCCGCCTCCCAGTCGGCCTCCCGAAACCCGCTGTCCGTCCGAATGAGGGGATGCAGCAAACGATCCGGATGGTTGTTCTGAAGATACCGCTTGACCCCTTTGGGACACAGCTTACCCTGATTGACCGGAAAGTCTTCCCAGGGCTCAAAACCGACCACTTTGTCGTTATGGACTTTGAGCTGAATGCCGCACTGGACGCCGCAGAAACAGCAGTGCGTTTTGACGAGCCGGTCGGGCTCATGCTCCGCCAGCCAACCACCGGGCGGTTCATAATTGAGATGCGGGCCGTATCGCTGAATCAGTTCCTGCTCGGATAACGGGGGGATCGCCATAAAACTCTTCCTAGGCAGCGCTCGATGCATCCGGAGGGGACGGTTCTTCCACGTCGGCAAACGGGTCACCCGCGTACGGCATCGTCAGACCCTGATTCCGGGCTAGCAGACGGCGTCGACAGGGGGGACAAACGTCTTGATAGTGGAGCGAGGGGTCGAATTGATACTGGAAATCCAGCTCACCCAGCACGTCTTTCAAATCATCAATCTGCATCTGGGAGGCGTACGGCTCTTGGCACACCTGACAGAGGGCCGGTCGGTCGACCTGGGCGGCGCGTTTATAGAACGCCACCCCAAGCTGGGCCGGACGCTGGAAGATGTGAAAGAATTTCCCAAAGGGCAGATACAGCAGCATGGCAATGACTGACGCGGCGTGGGTAATGGCAATAAAGGTGAAACCGTGGCCATTCAGCCAGCGTGCGCTGACCGTCAAACCCAGCCCGGTGACCGCAACCAGGAACAGCAGCAGAATAGGCAACACGTCATTGCCAAACTGCTGGAGTGAGATGGTCCCCGGTTCAGTCAGCCGGCGTTGGATGGCCAGACCCACCCCGATCAACACCAGCACGGCAGAGATATTCAGCGCGTTAAAAGACAGAAACGCGGCTACGGAGTCCACCGAAAACTCCTGGACCTTCACTCCCAAAAAAATGACCTGATAGATGTGGAGATCGTCCGCCGGCGTCTCAAAATGCAGCCAGCCGAAGACGAGCGGAAACGTAATCGCAAAGGCCAGCGTTCCGCCCCAGGACAAACAGACGTGCATGAGCCAGCGCACCCGACTCCGGTTGGCGATAAAGCGTTGGGTTGCAAAATTATCAAAGAGCTGCTGGCCCAACATGACCGAGTTGCGCAGCACTCCGCCCTGCCAAAAGAGCCGCCAGCCTTGATACCAATAGCGTTTGGTTGGTGGGCGTTGCAGCCAGACGGTGTAGCGGTAGGCCACCGCGGCGGCACAAAAAATCGACGCCATGGCATAGGGTAACAGCACCCAATCGAAATGACGCAGGGTGTCTGAACCGAGGATAATCAGACCGGCAACCCCGGCCCCGGTCAGGGTGGCGATAATACTGGCCGTGGGGTCTATCGTCGGGCGTTTCCGAGTTGGCTGGGAAAAAATCCGCCGGGTAAGCCGCTCCCGGACTCCTGTGGTCCACACTCTCGGACCGGTAGTCGTTTGCCTGCGCCTAAAAGTCGGCGTCCGAGGATGGGTCGCAGCAGGCGGTGTTGGCGGTGTTACTATTGTCGAAGCGGCCACGCGCTCTCCATTCAGGCTGTCAGCGTAACAAGAATCCGTCCGTTTACCGCGCGCACCGGATAGGTTCGTACAGCACCATCCTCGCCCAGGCACCGACCCGTCTCCAAGTCGATCTTCCACATATGCAGCGGACAGATCACTTTCCCGGAACCGACCAGCCCGTCGGCCAGCGGGCCGGCCTTGTGCGGACACATATTATCAGTGGCGAACAGAAGCCCGTCACGCTGACGGAACACGGCAATCGTTTTCCTGCCAAAGGTATACGCGCGCCCCTCACCGAGCGGAATAAAGTCAAGCAGGCCGAGGTCGATCTGGTCCGTCGGGTCTATGGAGTCGGTTGGGTCCATTGGGTCGGTTGGGGACCAGGTGTTTTGGGGGCGACTGGGTTTTGACGGTGTTTCCGTGACGGGACTGTAGCTCATTGGACGGTTTCCTCTTGCGGTGTCTCTCTCCAGGCCCCAGAAGGAGCCCCGACCGGTAAAGGACCAGCAAACTGGCTGACGTTTCGGGGCTGGATAGCTTCTGTAGACCAGGGGTCCCGATAGGCCGCAACCGCCTTGTCGATCTCTGCGTCCAGGCGCTCGCAGATGCCCTCCGTATCGTCGATCAGGACCGCGCGCAGATGTTCAATGCCCACGCGCTCGGCGAACCCATAGGTACGCTCCAGGTATTTGGCATTCTCCCGGTAATACTGGATGAAGCGGCCCATATAGGTGAGGACCTGCTCGTGTCCTTCAACCGTACACAGCAGATCACCTTTGCGGACCGTCCCGCCGGCCGCCCCGCCGATGTAGATTTTCCACTTGCCGTCCCCAATGGCCACCGCGCCCAGGTCCTTGACGTAGGCTTCGGAGCAATTGCGCGGACAGCCGGCGGTTGCCAGCTTCATTTTATGGGGGGATTCAACGCCCTGGTATCGTCGCTCAATCTTTTGCGCCAGGGTAATCGAGTCGCCCAAGCCATAGCGGCAGAAGTCCGTGCCCACGCAGCTCTTACAGGTCCGAAACGCTTTGGTATAGGCATGGCCGCTTGGAATACCGAGCGCCTGCCACACCTTGGGCAGGTTTTCTTTGGTGATGCCTAACAGGTCGATGCGTTGACCGCCCGTGATTTTGACCATGCGGGCGTTGTACTGTTCCGCAACCTCGGCAATGCGCTTCAGTTCGGCCGGGGAGGTGACGCCTCCATAAATGCGGGGAACCACGCTAAAGGTACCGTCGTGCTGAATATTGGCGTGGACGCGGTCATTGATAAAGCGTGCGTCACGTTCGTCCTCGTATTCGTCCGGCCAGAGGGACTTGAGCAGCGAGGCCAGACCGATCTTGCTGCCCGGGTCTTCTTTGCCATCCGCCAGTTCTCGAAAGACCGCGCTGACGCTTTTCAGCTGTTTTTCTCTGATGGCGGCGATGAGTTCCGGTTTCGGTAGCGGAACGCCGGGGACATAATAATGCTCGCTCGGGTCCTCTACGACCTCATCCGCATACGCCTCCAGAAGCTGGGCGACCAAGGGTTTGCAGCTTCCGCAGCCAGCCCCGGCTTTGGTCTTGGCCCCGACCTGCATGACGGATGTGCAGCCCCCTTCAATCGCGGCACGGATACAACCCTTGGATACGCCATTACAGTTGCAAATCTGGGCCGCGTCCGGCAAATCGGCCGCAGCCAGCAGCGACGCCCCATTGGCCGGACCAAAGAGGAGGTCGGCCCGGCGTTCTGGCAGCGCGGTGTCCAGGCTGAACATCTGCATCAGCGTGCTGGCGGTGTCGGCTTCGCCGAGGAGAATCGCACCGTGCAGTCGGTTGTCGCGAATAATCAGCTTTTTATACACCCCGCGCGAGGGCTCCCGGTAGATCACGACTTCATCGTCGGGCTCGGTTTTTTTGGTCTCGCCCATGGAGGCGAGTTCGACGCCCATGACTTTGAGTTTGGTCGCCAGCTTGGAGCCTTCATACCGAGACGCTGGATTCGTCTCGGTGATGACATCGGCCAAGGTCCGGGCTTGGTCCCAGATCGGATCGACCAGCCCATAGATGACGCCGCGGTGTTGGACGCACTCGCCCACGGCAAACACGTCCGGGTCGCTCGTCCGCAGTTGGTCGTCACATACAATCCCGCGCTCAACTGCCAGGCCGGAGTCGGTCGCAATTTCGACAATAGGCCGAATGCCGGCGCTGACCACGACCATATCGGTCTCAAGCGCAGACCCATCGGTGAACCGCAGCCCGGTGACGTGTTCTTCGCCGAGAATATGCGTGGTGATTTTTCCGAGCAGGACGCTGATGTCCATCTGGCGCAACGTCGTGCTCAGCAAATCGCCGGATTCCGGGTCGAGCTGCGCACTCATGGGCTGCGGTGCGGCTTCGAGTACGGTGACCTCGACCCCGTGGGTCAGCAGGCCGCGCGCCGCCTCAAGCCCCAGCAAGCCCCCGCCAATGACCGCAGCGCGCTGACACTGCTTGGCATACGCGGCAATCTGCTCGCAGTCATCAATGGTCCGAAAGAGAAACGTGCCCCGCTTCCCCACTCCATCCATGGGTGGCACGAACGGGCGGGAGCCCGTGGCGATAATGACTCTGTCGTAGGGCTCTTCAATATACGGCGCGGCTTGCGCACAGCCATCGAGCCCATAGGCCGGGGCGTCTGTCCGCATGGGTCGGCCGGTAACGACGCGCCGCTCACGGTCAATCAGAGTCGCTTTGACGCCAGCGTGGAGCTGGATGCTCTGCTCTGCATACCAGGCTAAGGGATTGAGAAAGGTCTCCTCCATGCGCCGTGCGCCGTTCAGCACGTTGGACAGCAGGATGCGGTTGTAGTTGCCGTAGGGCTCGGCACCGAACATGGTAATGGCAAAGCGGTCAGGGTCGCGGGCCAGAATTTCTTCAACAACACGCGCGCCCGCCATGCCGTTGCCAATCACCACAAGCCGCTCTTTTTGCGTACCGGCCATGTATGCGTCCTCCTCGCGGCCGCTGACGAGTGACGGCCTGATGGGATGAAAATGAGCAAGACCGAGGCCAAACCCACAGGAATTAAACAAAACCCAATAAAAAAGGAAAAAAGGCGGGCCGGGGCGGGCGTTGGCGGGCGACGGGAGGGTGAAGAAGGGCGAGGCGTGAGGAAACAAAAGATACAGGAGTGTTTGTAAGGCAGCAGAATGTTGACTGAGCAACACGCCTCCGGGCACGGACACCAAGCGATGACCCCCACAAAGTCGGAGAAATGATGGACTGAAGTTTGGTGTAAGGGGGGACTATCCTTTTGGCTGTTGCCTGAAAAATGAGCAGGGAGTGAGGAACCGGAATTTGGGGATTGGTGCCTGGGCAGGTCTAACCCCCAACCCCTAATCCCCAACCCCTTGCCTCTAACTCCTTTGTTATAAAAAGAAATTTCCTCTGAAGGGCTCGTCGTGCGGCGTATCTGTCGGCATGTCACATCATTTTTCGTCAGGGGCGGGCGGCTTGGCACAGCGTGTGCTCTCTATCTGGGTGGGGCTCCTCCCGACTGAGGGAGAGGAGCGTACACTTTTCGGGGTGCGAGAGCATGGCAGGTTTCGATAATTACGATACCGATGGATTTTACGATGAAATGTTTCTGCCTGACGGGAGTCCTCGGCCGGAAGCAGCACTCCTGGCGCGGTTGATCAGTTCGCTGCCGGACGGAGAGATGAACCGCCGCCAACAGGCTGCTGAACGCGCCCTGCTGCATATGGGCATCACCTTTAACGTCTATGGCGATAAGACCGCGGCGGAAAAAGTCTGGCCGTTTGACGTGCTGCCGCGCATGATGCAGGCGTCTGAGTGGGAATGGATCGAGCGCGGCCTCAAGCAACGCATCCAGGCGCTCAACCTGTTCCTCGACGATGTGTATCATGACCAAAAGATCGTCAAAGACCGAGTCATTCCACGCGAGATTATTCAGTCGGCCAACAGCTTCCGCCCGGCCTGCGTCGGGCTCAATCCGCCGAACGGGATCTGGTGTCATATTACCGGGACTGATCTGGTCCGCGACGGAGACGGACAGGTCTACGTGCTCGAAGATAATTTGCGCTGTCCGTCCGGCGTCTCCTACGTGCTGGCGAACCGCGAGATTATGAAGCGAACATTTCCCTCGGTCTTTGAGGCTTCACACGTCCTGCCGGTCGATGACTATCCGAACCGTCTGCTCGATCTCCTCTTGCAGCTCTGCCCCGATTATATCCGGTCGCCCAACGTGGCGGTGCTGACCCCAGGCATCTATAACGCGGCCTACTATGAACACTCCTTCCTGGCCCAGCAGATGGGTGTGGAGCTGGTCGAGGGCCGGGACCTAGTGGTTGTCGATGGAACGGTCCAGATGCGGACGACCAAAGGGCTGGAGCGGGTCGATGTCCTGTATCGCCGTATTGA
Organism: uncultured Binatia bacterium (SeqCode); assembly: GCA_965203745.1. Classification (GTDB taxonomy): domain Bacteria; phylum Desulfobacterota; class Binatia; order Bin18; family Bin18; genus Bin18. The sequence continues at coordinate 436,201 of CBDBDK010000004.1, read as the reverse complement.
CGACGACTTTCTTGATCCCCAGGTGTTTTACCCCGATTCCCTGCTCGGCGTACCAGGCCTCTTCGAGGTGTACAAAGCCGGGCGCATCGCCGTGGTCAACGCGCCCGGAACCGGGGTTGCCGATGACAAAGTCGTCTATGCCTATGTCCCCAAAATGATCAAATACTATCTGGGCGAGGACAATATTCTTCCCAACGTCCCGACCTATCTGTGCTGGGACGAGAAAGATCTCCAGTATGTCCTGGCTCATCTGGACCGCCTGGTCGTCAAAGCGGCCAATGAGTCCGGTGGATACGGTATGCTGGTCGGTCCGCACGCCTCAGAAGAAGCCCGGAGCGCAATTTGCGCGGCTCATCCAGGACGATCCGCGCAATTATATTGCCCAGCCCACGCTGGCCCTATCCCGTGCCCCGATTTTAGCCGAGGGGCGGTTTGTCGGTCGGCATCTCGACCTGCGTCCGTTTATTTTATACGGCAAGGACATCTATGTGTTGCCCGGCGGGCTGACGCGAGTGGCCTTGCGGGAAGGCTCACTCGTCGTCAATTCTTCTCAAGGCGGGGGTAGCAAAGACACCTGGGTGGTCCCTGCTGTTGCGCCGCCCACTGAGGGAGCGCGATAGTGTCTCACTTTCACACGCCTTCACTGTGCGGTGGGAAACCCACCCCGCCGCTCCGCGGCACCCCTCCAGGGAGGGGATTTTCTGCTCACTCTCCCCTGGAGGGAGAGGGATGGGGTGACGGGGAAAGGGCAAACGGAGACGTGACCGAGGAAGCGAACTGACAGGACTATGTTGAGCCGCGTTGCCGACTCGATCTACTGGATGAGTCGCTATATCGAACGAGCCGAGAATATTGCCCGTTTTGTTGATGTCAACTTGTTGATGATCCTTGATCTCCCGGCCGGGTCGTCCGAACAGTGGGCACCTCTGGTCAGCGCCACCGGAGATGACGCCCAGTTCAAGGCCCGCTACGGCACGGCCGACCGGGAGCAGGTCATTCAGTTCCTGGCCTTTGATCGGGAGAATCCGAACTCGATTGTTTCCTGCTTACGCGCGGCGAGGGAAAACGCGCGTTCCGTGCGTGAGATCATCTCATCCGATATGTGGGAACAGATCAACACCTTTTACCTGATGGTCAACGCCGCCGCAGACCGGGGTATTGAGTCTGCGCACGATTTCTTTCATCAGGTGAAACTGGCCGGTCACCTGTTCGAGGGATCAACCAATGCGACATTATCGCACGGTGAGGGCTGGCATTTCTGCCGGGTCGGACGCCTCCTGGAACGGGCGGACAAGACCTCGCGCATTCTCGATGTGAAATACTTTATTCTCCTGCCGGCCGTTTCCGATATTGGGACGCCCTTTGACAATATCCAGTGGGCGGCGGTCTTGCGTTCGACCAGTGCGCTCGAAATGTTCCGTAAACAATATCACCACATCTCGCCGGACAATATCATTGATTTTCTCGTGCTTGATCGCGAGTTCCCGCGTGCCATTCATTACTGCCTGGTTCAGGCCCAGGAGTCCTTACACGCGCTTTCCGGGACGCCGGCCGGGACGTTTCGGAATCCAGCCGAACAGCATCTGGGCCAGTTGCGGGCCGAACTCGCCTATATCGGCGTGCAACAGATTCTTCATCAGGGGCTGCATGAATTTCTCGATGCGCTGCAAACCAAATTGAATTTGATCGGGGACGGGATTTTCGAGACCTTTTTTGCCCTGCGGCCGATTGGGGGCACGGAGCGGTAAACCTCACTCCCGCACAGGCTTTTCACAGGAGGCAGAGCATGACGTTTTGTTTAGGGATGAATCTGCAAGGCGGGCTGGTTGGGATTGCCGATACGCGGGTGATTGCCGGCAACGAACGTATTACCGCCCGAAAAGTGTCGGTGTTCCAGAAAGACCGGCATGCCATGTTCCTCATGAGTGCCGGGCTGCGCTCGGCGCGGGACAAGGCCCTGATTTATTTTGAAGAAAATCTGGCCCACAGCGAGCAGCCGCTCGACCGCTTATTCAAGGCCGTCAATGCCTTTGCCGCTCAGGTGCGTCGGGTTGCAAAGGAAGATAAAGCCGCGTTGGAGGAGAGCGGCTTTGAGTTTAACCTGCACGCCCTCATTGGCGGGCAGCTTGAGAATGACCCCGAGCACCGTCTCTACCTCGTCTACCCCCAAGGCAACTGGGTCGAAATCGGCCAGGGCACGCCGTATCATATTATTGGCGCCGCGGGTTATGGGAAGCCGATTCTTGATCGTACACTGCACTACCAGGACCCGATGCGATTTGCTCTCAAGGTCGGCTGTCTGGCCTTTGATTCGACCCGGATCAGCGCGGTGAATGTTGATTTCCCCCTAGACGTTGTCCTGTACGCCCGGGACAGCCATCGGATCGTCCAGCACTGCTATCAGAAGGAAGACCTTCAGGATTTGTCCAACGTCTGGCAGGAGGGGCTACGACGCTCGATCAATAATCTATCCGCCGACTGGGTCGAGCACGCCTTTGACAAGCTGGCGCTGCCGGACAACACCACCGGCCGGCTGCTCCCCGCGCCCAACGGGCCGGACCGGGCATAGGCCGCTGTTATTCCGGTGGTGGCTCTGGCAGACCGGGCAACCACCGGGAGTTGCCCCTACAGGTGAAACAATATGCGCGGTCATGGAACCCGCTCCGCGGTCACGGCCACGTCAAGGATCGGGCTGCCACCGCCGACAACGACGCCTTTTAGTGGGGTCACATCGCTGTAGTCCCGGCCCCAGGCGACGGTAATATGCTGATCGGTGGGGATGCTGTTATTGGTGGGGTCGAAATCTATCCAGCCCTGCCCAGGACAATACACCGACACCCAGGCATGAGAAGCTGCGGCACCCGTAAGTTGAGGCTGGCCGTCTGAAACAGCGGTTTCGAGGTAGCCGCTGACGTAGCGCGCCGCAATACCCTGCGTACGCAGACAGCCGATAGCCACATGCGCAAAATCCTGACATACCCCCTGGCGGTGATCGAGCACTTCATTGAGCGGCGTTGAGACCGTGGTGGCCTCGGGTTCGTAGGTAAACTCCTGATAGATGCGCTGCACAAGGTCGGCAACGGCCTCCAAAAGCGGTCGGTTCGGTACAAAAGACGTGGCTGCATACGCGGCCAACTCAGTATTGCTGTGGACCAGGGGGGAGTCGAACAGGAATTGTCGCGCCTCGATGCCGGCGCGACTCGTGTCCTTGGAAACGGAGTGGCGGACCTCCTCCCAGGCGGGAGAAGCCTGGAGCCGTGGTGGGGCGGCTGGGAGGATTAGGACCTCACTCTGGGCGGTCACCGATAAGCTGGCATGGGGCTCCTGAATGGCAAAATAGGTGACCCGATTGCCGAAAAAGTCTTCCCGGTCCTGATACACTGCCGGCAGAAGGCTGAATGCGGAGCTGCCCGTGCTCACACTCTTGCCGCGGTGTGGCGCGCGGGAGGAGGTGGGCCTCATTCTGGCACTGCGGCACCGACGCCGTATAGCGGTATTCGGTAACGTGGGTGATGCGATAGCGTATCATCTCGAAGTCGAACGCGTTGCGGTGAGCTGTTGCTGTACTTCAATATGGCTGAAATAGTCCCGACTCAAGGTCTCCGACAGCGAGAGCAGGCGCGTGCTCAGACCGGCAAACAGTTGGCTCAGTGCCTCATACATGTCCTCGTCCCAGGTGGATGTCGAGTAGCGCTCCAGGTCTGTCACCTGTAAGGTTGTGAGCGCCTCCAAAACGATACGTTCTTCGGCGCTCCGGTGGGGCCGGGGCTTCTTTCGCGGCAGGCCCACCACTTGGTCCCGTATTTGAACGAGCTGGTAGCCGACCGAACGCGGGTTGCTCTCGTCGAGCAGCAGCAGGTCCAACACGGCCCCGGCCTGTACGGCTGAGGCGTAGCGCCGCCGATACGTCATCAGGCTGTCGGTCATGGCCAGTACCATCTCCCAGACGACTTTTTCCGTCTCGGACGGCAACTCGCAGCCCGTCCGTAAGAGGCTGAGCGTATACAGCGCCCGTTCAAGCCGGCGACCGATTTCCATAAATCGGAATCCATGTCCACGGGCCATGCTTTCGGTATTCAGACCATTCACCGAGGCGAGCCCAATAATCAGGCGTTCCAGGCTTTCGAGCATCTCGCTCAAGGACCTGACCTGGGCCAACTCATGATCGAGCCGGTTGATTGCCCGCCAGGCATCGTCAGACAGCCGGCCGCGTGCAGCCTGCCCGGCGTGGACCAAGGCGTTCAGATGAAAACGCAGGCTGCCCGGTCGGTCGGCGTCCAGAATCGTTTTGAACAGTTCCTTCTCGGCAACGGTCAGCCGCCGCCGCTCCCCGTACCCGATAAAACGCAGATAGGTCGCGGTGCTATGGGTGTGGGCCGAAAGAAAGGCTGACAGGGAGGTATCATACCGAGCGGTCTCGGTGTCGAGTACCCGCTGGAGGACTTCGCGGAAGACGCGCGCGCCCCCGGCGGTGCGTTCGACATAACGGCCGAGCCAGAACAGATTATCCGCCATCCGGCTGGGCACCTCTCCCCCGCTGCGCGTAATCGATACGGAGTGCTCGGGGGCCGGGATGAGGCTGAACTGACTCTCGGGCTCTGAGGCGAGAATCCAGGTATCCTTGCTCAGGCCACCAGCCTGGCCGGAGACGAGCCAGCCGTCCGCGTCCGGTGCCACCCGCGTCAACCCGCCCGGCATGGCCACATAGCCATCGTCCCGGGAGACCAGGAAGCTGCGTAATACCATGGGCCGTGGCTCCAGGTGGTCTCCGCTCAACACCGGCGTCGTTGACAACGCCACCTGTTCCTGGCCGACAAAGAAATGGGGGCGGGCCCTGATATTCTGAATAAGGGTGTCGCGCTCTTGAATGCCCAACTGTGCCCCATGGATGGTCGCCGTGCCAGGGTGAGGGAAGACGGATTTGATGACCATCTGTTCGATATGGTCCACGACATAGGATCGGGCCTGTTCGTCACCGCACCACCAGGTCGGGACTGAAGCTAAGCGCAGGTCCTGGCCGAGCAACACTTTGGCGATCTGGGGCAGGTAGGCCATCAGCCCGGGGTTTTCGAGCACACCACTGCCCAGTGGGTTAGCCACCACGACCGTGTTGTTCCGCACTGCCTGGAGTAACCCAGGGGGGGCTAACAGCGATTCCCGATGCAGTTCCAAGGGGTCGCAAAAAGTGTCGTCCACGCGCCGGACGACCGCGCCGACCTGTTGGAGCCCGCCGACCGTTTTCAACCAGAGGCGGCCGTCGCGGACCGTCAGGTCGTCTCCCTGGGCGAGCGTGTAGTCCAGATAGCTGGCCAGATAGGCGTGCTCAAAATATGTTTCGTTCTGCGGCCCTGGGGTCAGGAGCGTCGTCCGCGTCTGGTGGGATGGAGTCAGGGCGGCCAGGGTCGAACGCAGGGTTCGGAAAAAAAGGGATAAGCGATGGACCTGGGCGTCTCGATACAGGCTGGGCAGAATCCGTGACAACACCAAGCGGTTTTCCAGGGCGTAGCCGGCTCCGGACGGTGCCTGCGTCCGATCATCCAACACCATGATGGTACCATCTGGGGTTCTGGCGAGGTCGGCCGCATACAGACACAGATACGGGGTCGGCGTGGGCAGAGCCCCATGGCAGGGGCGCAGAAAGCCGGGATGGGTATAGATCAACTCGGGCGGGAGCAGACCGTCGTGAATGAGTTGTTGTGGACCGTACAGGTCCGCCCCTATGAGATTGAGCAGTTCTGCCCGCTGGATAAGACCCTGTTCAATAGTCCGCCACTCCTGGCTGGTGAGGAATGCGGGGATAACGTCGAGCGCCCAGGGGCGCGTGCGTCCCTGGGGGTCCGTATAGACGTTGTAGGTCACGCCATTTTCGCGCAAGACCTGTTGGACTTCGTCCCGACGGCGACTCAGCTCTGCCGGGCCAAGCGCATCGAAGGCGCACAGGGCGTATTGCCAGTGGGGACGTACCGTGCCTGGAGCTGCACACATTTCGTCGAAGCGCGCTGATGACACGGGATAGTGTGCAAGCGTATCGCCCCGAGCGGTATCTCTCTGAAAAGGAGCCTCCGCATAGGTAGACTCAGGCATGGCCCGTCCTCCTCATCCGATTGCCCATTATCGTATGTGGACAAAGAGTAAACGTGTCCAGCATCTCTTGTCTATGGGAGGACACGTTTACTCTTTGCGGCCTGACAACCTGGAAGGTCACTACACTTTTGCGGTATAGCGGTCGGTATCGTACAGGCGCTCTAGGTCTACGGTATTGAGTCCGCTAACGGCTTGACTGAGGGGAACCATACAGAGTTGGCAGGTCGGGCCAATGCCCTGCGCACTGATCATCTGTCCCCAGTCGCCGCGCAGCACGGCTTCGACTGCGGCTGAGCCAAACATGCGTCCCATAATCCGGTCCAGCGCGGATGGACTGCCGCCGCGCTGGCTATGGCCGATCACCAGCTCACGTGAATCAAAAGGCGTGTCGCGGCGAATGCGCTGGGCGAGTTGACTCCCGATGCCGCCCAGGCGCTCATGCCCGAATGCGTCCCGGCTGGCGTCCAGGGTCACCACTTCTTCCTCGCTGGCGTGGGCGCCTTCAGCCGCCACAATGACCGCATAGCGTGGGTAGCGCCGGTCCTGCTTGCCCCGCGCGAGTCGTTGGGTCAGCAACGCATAGACCCGCTCGTAGGCAAAGGGATACTCGGGGATAAGGACCAGGGCTGCACCTCCAGCCACCGCGCTCCACAGGGCCAGATGGCCGGTATGCCGGCCCATGACCTCGACCACCTGCACCCAGTGGTGCGAGCCGGCCGGAGTGCGCGCCTGCTCAATGACACTGGTGCAGTTGCGCAATGCCGTATCAAACCCCAAGGTGTAGTCGGTGTGGCTGAGGTCTTTATCAATGGTTTTCGGAATGCCTACCACTGGGCAGCCCTTTTCACTCAGCCGGTGCGCCACGCCCAGGGTGTCTTCTCCGCCCAGGGCGATCACAGCATCAAGACCGAGCCGAACGATATTGGTCATGACTTCATCCGATCGATCGCGCACACTTGTCTCGCCTGGCACGATCATACGAAATGGGTTGGTGCGAGACGATCCCAGATTGGTGCCTCCATCGCGGTCCCAGCGCCGGACCCGGTAATCCTCCAGCCGGACGGCCTCGTCGATCCCGGCGTCGAGCAGACCGTGCCAGCCATCGGGCAGTCCCATCACCTCCACGTTATGGGCGGTCGCACGATACACAATCGCCTTGAGGGCGGGGTTCAGGCCTGGGGCATCACCTCCTCCGGTTAACATGCCAATTCGTCGGATACGCATACTGACCCCGTGATGTCCTCTATATGACACACCAGCCATGGACCGAAAGCGACGGCTCATTGCCGTGTGGCCCCTAAAACTTCAACGTCGTCTCGATATAGCCGAAATTGGCGCTGTCGTCGGGATAGATCTGATCCACGATGCTGTCGCCGAAGACGTGGGCAAAAAAGACGTTGACGTTGATGTGTTTGTTCAGATTATAGCTAAGGCTGGTTTCGATAATGTGACCCCGAGATGTCCTCTGTATGACACACCAGCCATGGACCGAAAGCGACGGCTCATTGCCGTGTGGCCCCTAAAACTTCAACGTCGTCTCGATATAGCCGAAATTGGCGCTGTCGTCGGGATAGATCTGATCCACGATGCTGTCGCCGAAGACGTGAGCAAAAAAGACGTTGACGTTGATGTGTTTGTTCAGGTTATAGCTGAGACTGGTTTCGATAATCTGAAACAGGTCGCGTTTGCCAAAGGTCGGACGGCCGACAAAGCCGAAGCCGGCCTGACGGTCTTCAAGGGTGGCACCCGCGCCCTGGTACCACAGGTCATTCTTCTCGCTGACGCGAATATAGTGAAAGTCCGTGCGCCAGACCAACCCTTCAAGCGGACGCAGGATGAGTTGGAAGAATCCGTCCTCGTTATTCATCAGGTTGTAGAAGGTGGAAAACGAATAGACCCGGGCGGTTGGCAGCATCTGGAAAAAGGTGTCGTGGTCGCTGTCGTTGGGGTCGTCGTCGCCCGAACTGCGGTTATAACCAATTCGGAACCAGGGATTCCACGGTAATCCCTTGGGTTGCCAGCCGGCCTCGACGGCAAACGCCCAGCCGTGATGATCCTGTCGGCCCCAGTCGCCGCCCTGCACCACACCCCAGCCCATCAGGTCAATCGGGCCGGCCCCGGTCGGCACGACCTGAATCAGGTTGCCGCCACCCATGTTGATGGCCAAGTGTCGGCGACTGCGCTCTGCGGCCGGCCGGTTATCGGTGGGCTGCAGGTTCCGCCCGTCGGCGTAATAGATATAGAACAGCCGCGCGTCGGTCAGCTTGGCGAACTCGGGTCGGGTCAGGTTGAAGCCGGCGTACAGGATGTCGATATCGTCAATGGTCTTATTGCCGGCCAGGTCAAAACCGGCCTGGGTCGGATGAGAGCCGTGCAGCGTAAAATTGTAAGCGCCCCTGGTCCAACTCAGGGTGAAGCCGTCATACGAACGGCCGACGTGGGACCAGCCGAAAGGACCGAGCAGCCGCTGGGAGACGCGCATCCGTTTGATCCAGTCGATAGTCGGGTCCTTGCTCATGACCTCCGCGCCTCCGGCGATCGAGTGCCGTCCACCCCTCAGGCGAAGGCCGGGAATACCGAGCTGTTTCAGGGTCAGGTGGGCCTGTTTGAGAAACACGCTGGCATCATTCTGACGGCGATTATGGGCTAGATAGACATGCCCTAGGCCAAAGGCACTCTGCGGTGCGGGAGCACTGGCGTCATCGGGCAGGCCCATCAGGGCCGTGTTCTGCGCTTCAAGATGCAGGTCGAACAGGTCCTGCTGCCATTTCAGACCCAGCTTGGCTACCGTGGCCGCATAGGCATACGAAGAATCGCCCGAGGTGCCCTCAAACCAGTCCCAGAATTCGCCCCGCGTGCGCAGGCTCGCAAAAATGGACAGCTTTGGAGAAACCTGGCTGATCGAGACTTCCGCCCGAAGCGGGGCTGGATATACCGTCAGGAGGCACAGGACGAGCAGCAGGAGACCTCCTTGCCGGATAGAGGCAGCGAGTTGCTGATAGGTCGTCCTGGCGCATCCTGTGGAACTGCTGCGGCCTTGGATCATTCTCTCCTCCTCGTCCATACGCTTTGCCCGGCGTTTCTATAGAACAGGCTAAGCAATGCTGGAGCCAAACACAAGAAAGGTAGAATATAGAGAAGTGAGCAGAAAAGTAAGTAGCACAAATGGCTATACATTTTTCCTGAATGGAGAGCGTAGCCAATCCGGACGTGTGTATCCCGAGATACCATTGGATTGTTGGCCTGAGTGCAGTGTTGTTCCTCTGGAGACAGGCGCTCTTGACCTGTATTGAGTGACTTGAGGCTCCTCAGCTTCCGGAAAGGAGGGATCGTATTGAAAAAGGGAGGAGGGGCAGGGGCGGTCGGAGGGACGACCGCCCCCAGGGCAAACCAGAAGAGAGCGGAAGGAAGGGCAACTCTCTTCTGCAAGCTCAATCAAGAGCTCTGACTCACAGCCAGAATAGGTGCAGGAAGTATGCCAAACCGAAAGACAAAGAAAAGCCTTATTTTTCAGTCTGGTCGGTGTGCCGTGCCCATCTTTACGGCACGCGTGTGGTGCTGTCTGCTGCTGAGACAACAGGTCAGCACGTTACAGTCGAGTGCGCCGTTTGCGTTTTCCCCACGTTTTGATGGGTATTCTGTGATACGCTTGTTTGACGCGTTGCGGGTCAAGGGCGAGCTGCCTACACGTCCAGCGGAAAGATAAAGGCTCCTCACTCTCGTCTATAACCCAAGCCTGATCGCGCTCGTACTGTGGTTGCACGCCCTTGCTGCCCTGATACGCGGCATCTCTCACAAAAAAGACGTCAATGAGCACGGCCCACCACAACTTCTGTCGTGGGCTTTCGCGAGGGGACGCCTGAGATATCTCGACGATTGGGTCGATGCTAAAGAAATTACTGGAGACGTCCTCGGACCATGTGTAGTTTGCCGTCTCGGTCAACAATGTGAATATTTCCTTTCTGTGTGAGTATTGAGGAGAATGGGGGAGACGAGGGGAATCGTCACCTCCCAAGCAGAGAGAACAGGGAAAGGAGGGAAACCCGTTTCTCTCTTGCCACGTCTGTATGCGTATGTAAGCAGCATAAAGCATGCCATGGACACAGTGAGAGACGTCCGCTGATTTTTCTGAGCTCTTGTCTGCCGAGAGAGATACGGACTGCGCGAAGAGATCACATTGTTGCCTATCCACCATAGTGGGCTCCTGCACACGCTTTTGACTTTGCCTAGTCTCACCGGATAAAGAAGGCATACTACTCACACACGAGCCCTCTACTGGTCATACGCATATGCTGCCGCATGGACATTATCTGAGCGAGCACCATTTTCTGGTTTTTTTACTGCAGATCCTGCTGTTGCTGGTGATGGCCCGTGGGTTTGGTGAGGTCTTGCGTCACTGGGGCCATCCGCCCGTTGTCGGGGAAATTCTGGTTGGCCTGCTCCTGGGTCCAACGCTGCTCGGTCGTCTCTCTCCCGAACTGTACCAGACCTTGTTCCCGCCAGACCCGATCCAATACACCATGCTGGAGACCGTTTCCTGGTTTGGCGTGCTCCTGCTCCTGCTTGAGACGGGCCTTGAGGTGGATGTGTCTGCGGCCTGGCGGCAGCGCGGCCCGGCACTCCGTATCGGTATTATTGGCGTTGTCGTTCCCCTGGCCGTTGGGTTTCTCTTATCGCTGTTGCTGCCCGACGCCTATCTCGCCACCCCCGACCAGCGGCTGACCTTCGCCCTGTTTTTAGGCACCACCATGGCCATCAGTGCCATGGTCATTATCGCCCGCGTGTTGCACGACCTGGATTTGGTCAAGAGTGATCTGGGGCTCTTAACCCTGTGCGGCTATGCGGTCAACGATATTTTGGCCTGGGTGATTCTCAGCCTCGTCTTTGCGACCGCCGCGGCGGCTACGCTGAGTGTTGGTTCGGTCCTGCTGCTGCTGGCGACCGCGGTCGGCTTTACCGCCTTTTGTCTCTCGCTGGGGCTGCGCCTGGTTGACCGAGCGCTGACCGGCTTGGTCACCCGCCTGCCGCACCAGCCTGGCGTGGTCCTGACCTTTGTGTGCTGCCTGGGGCTGCTGTGCGGGATTGTCACCCAATGGGTCGGACTGACCGGCCTGCTCGGATTTTTTCTGGCCGGGATTATGGCCGGAGACGCCGGGGCGCTTTCCGAACGGGTGCGGCAGATCCTCACCCAGATGGTCCACGCGATTTTCGTGCCGCTCTACTTTGCGACGATCGCCATCCAAATAGACTTCTTTGCGCAGTTTGACGCCTTTCTCGTCCTTTTTGTGACCGTCGTCTCCATCGCCGGGAAGTATTATGGGGCGTGGCTGGGAGCGCAACAAGCGGGGCTGTCGGCCGTGGACCGGGTTTCCATCGGCATTGCCTTTACCCCCAGCGGCGTGACCGGCATTGTGGTTGCCGCCGTGGCGGTGGAGTACCAGATCATCACCATTCCGGTTTTCGTGTCTATTGTCCTTTCGGCGATCATCTCCTCCCTGATTGTCGGTCCCTGGCTGATGTGGTCCATTCGACGCCGACCGGCCATGCATATCGCCGAGCTGTTCGTGCGCCGGGCCCTGATTCCGAACCTGACGGGTCTGACGCGCCGGGCGGTCATCCAGGAACTCTGCCAGGAAATAGCGGAACACAACCCCACCTTGGAGCATGAGCGCGTGTTTGCCGAAGTGCTTGCTCGGGAAGAGCTGATGGGGACGGGCGTCGGCAGTGGGATTGCCATCCCGCACGCCCGGCTGGCCGGGCTGTCGAAGCCGGTGATTACCTGCGGGCGCTCGCCGGCCGGGGTCGATTGGGACGCGCCGGACGGGTTGCCGGTGCAACTGGTCTTTCTGCTGCTCACGCCCGTTCAGGACGAGGGGGCTCAGTTACAGATTCTCGCGGCCCTCGCCCGGACCATGAGCGCGGAAGAGGTGCGACAGAGCTTGGTGCAGGCCGAGAATGCAGCAGAGCTGTGGCAGCGCCTGTCCGACGTGCTCCGGTCGGCGGAGGCCCAGCTCGTACCACGCCAGCCCGCCTCGATGTAGGGGCAACCCCCTGTGGTTGCCCGGTCTGCCATTCGACCCGGTGACGACTCGCAATGCTACAGTAAATTATAGCGCTTCATCCGCTCCCGCAGGACATTGCGACTCACGCCCAACAGCCGGGCGGCCTGGACCTGATTATAGCGAGAGAGTTCAAGCGCTTTGCCCACAACAAGCTGCTCAGAACGCGCCAGGACATTGCCCGCGTGTTGGGCAAACAGCTCTTCCAGGGTTGCGTTCAGGGCGGCTTCGACGTTGGGCGATGGGGAGACGGGGGCTGCCGGAGTGCTACCGGCGGGCAGGGTAAGGTCTTCTTCGGTGATAATCGGGCCACGTGAGTATAACACCGTCTGTGCAATAACGTTCTCAAGCTCGCGGACATTCCCAGGCCAGGAGTAGGCGAGGAGTTTCTCACACGCGGTTGGAGAAAACTCTTGCGGGCTGCTTTTATTATCCTGAGTGTGGAGTTGTAGGAGGTGCTTGGCTATGAGAAGGATGTCTTCACCGCGTTCCCGCAGCGGCGGTAGATTAATCCGCACGACATTGAGGCGATAGTATAAATCTTCACGAAACCGTCCATCTTGAAGCAGCGTTTCGAGGGCCTGGTTAGTCGCCGCAATAATGCGCACATTGATCTGTCGTGAGCGCCGTCCTCCCAGCCGGTAGATCTCGCGTTCTTGCAACACGCGCAGCAGCTTGGCCTGGAGGAGAGGGGGCATGTCCCCGATTTCGTCCAGGAAGAGCGTACCACCGTGAGCGAGTTCAAATTTACCGGGGCGTGACTCGACTGCCCCGGTAAAGGCGCCGCGCTCATGGCCAAAGAGCTCACTTTCCAGCAGGGAGTCTGGGATGGCCGCGCAATTAATGGCCAGGAATGGTCCGTTGCTGCGTTGCGAGTAAGTGTGCAGGGCGTGGGCAACAAGCTCTTTGCCCGTTCCACTCTCACCGGTAATCAAAATCGTAATATCACGCGCCGCGCTTTTTCCGATAATTTTATACACCTCCTGCATGGCCTGGCTGTTCCCCAACATAGGTACGGCCTCGGGTGAGAGGGGTTCCGGCCGCGCTTCGTCTGGGGGAGAGGCGGGCTCCCCTGCGGAGGGGTGTTTTTGGAGGACGCGGGCGATCAACTGCTTGAGGGTGTCGACCTCAAACGGCTTGACCAGATAGTCATCCGCATCCAGCGTGGTGGACCGAATGGCCGTTTCGGCTGAAACAAAAGCCGTCATCATAATAACGGGCAGGGTCGGCCGGCGGCGCTTGATCTCTTCGAGGGTAGAGAGGCCGTCACGGTTGGGCATACGGACATCCATGAGGATGAGGCGTAAGGCCGGATCGTCTATTTTTCCCAGCGCTTCGTTGCCGGAGAATGCCGACAGCAGTTCATATTCCCGACCCAGGACGCGCCGAAAAGAATAGTGCACGTTCCGTTCATCATCGACAATAAGAATTTTCTCCATAGGGCTAGAGAGGGAGTCGGATACACACCGTTGTTCCGACTCCTGGCTGAGAGAAGAGGCGCAGTCGGCCGCTATGACCTTCAATAATGCGTTGCGATATGGACAGGCCCAGTCCGGTGCCATCTTCTTTGGTCGTAAAAAACGGGTCAAAGAGCTGAGTCCGCACTTCGGGCGAGATGCCAGCTCCCTGGTCGGCAATGGTGACCCGCAGGCTGCCGCCCCCGACGCCAATGTGAACGGTCAGTGTCCCGCCGTGCGGCATGGCCTGAATCGCATTGAGCAAAAGGTTCAGGAACACCTGCTTGATCTGGGTGCCGTCAACCCAGGCCAGGGGGAGGTTGTTCGCCCAATCCTTACGGATGACGATCTCTCGCACGCGCGCTTCCGGGCCGATCAACAGCAGGGTTTCTTCCATGATTTCCTGGAGTCGTTCGCGTTGAAAATGGGGCGGACGCGGACGGGCGAATTCCAGAAACTGATCCAGTAAAAGTTTAATGCGTTGCAACTCACCCTGGACGATACGGAGATCGTCCGAAAACCCGTTGGTCGTTGTCCGATCTCGCGGATAGTCTTGGACCTGGTCCTGTGACATGGCGTAGATCAGCATGAGCACGGTATTCAGCGGGTTGCGCAGCTCATGAGCCAGCCCCGCGGACAACTTGCCCAGAGCGGCCAATTTCTCAGACTGGCGGAGTTGTTCCCTGGCTTGCATTTCGTCCCGATAGAGGGTCGCATTTTCTATGGCAATGGCAGATTGACTGGCCAGCAGGGTCAGCAGCCGGACATCGCTATCCTCAAAGCAGCGTGGTTCGGTCGTATAGACATTCAGGACGCCGATAATGGCGGTTCTGGCCCGGAGTGGCACGGATAAGAGGGAACACAGTCCTTCACGGCGGGCCAGGTCCGCCACGCGGTAGCGGGTTTCCTTGCGGACATCTGGCGTGTACAGCGGTCGGCCGGTCTTAATCACTTCCCCGGTCAGACTGGTGGCCACCTCACGCGCTGGCTGGGCAAGATAGGCTTCGCTGGCTCCCTCGGTGGCGGCCGGGCGAAGGGTGCCCTCTTCGGGGTCGAGCAGGAGGATAGAGGAGACGCGCACGGCCATAAGGCGCCGGGCCTGGGCAACAATACGCTGCAGCACCTCTTCCAATTGCAAGGTTGACGAGATTTCAGCTCCAATGGTGAATAGCGCTTCGAGCCGTTCTTCGAGATGTCCCTGGAGCGTATTCATCGTCGTGCTCAGTGGAGAGTCTCAAGCGAGAGAGACCGTATCGAAACGTCGGACCGAATCACCTGTGTCATAGCGACGCTCTCAATGGGACCGAGTGTGCAATCCATATCCCCACAGGCGGAGTGATTGGAGTGGAGCCGGGCGGGAAGCTCCCCGCCCGGCCTTTCTGATTAGGCTTCCTCGGTGCTGAGACGCGGAACGGGTTCCGCTCGCATTGAGCGCTGGCTGCTCATCCCCAGGGTTGAGCCAGGGGAGAACATCTGCGAGGCACCGTAGGCCACATTGCCATGTTCGCCAACATCCAGGCCCTCGGACTCTTCGTCCGGCGAGACCCGGAGCCCTATGGTCGCCTTGATGATGCTGAAAAGGATAAAGGCAAACGCAAAAGTGAAGATGCCAATGGCCACGATACCGACGATCTGACTGACGAGTTGCGCGCCCCCGGCCAGGTTGCCGAAAATGCCGACCGCCAGGGTTCCCCAGATGCCACACACGAGGTGGACAGAGATGGCCCCAACCGGATCGTCGATCTTCATCTTATCAAAGAACAGGACCGAGCCGACCACAATCGCACCCGCAATCAGCCCAATCAGCGTAGCGGACATGGCCGCCATTTGATCGGCGCCGGCAGTGATGCCGACCAATCCGGCCAGAATACCGTTTAAAGCCATGGACAGATCCGGTTTTTGGAGGATGATCCAGGAGGTGAACATCGCCCCGATCCCGCCGGCCGCGGCGGCAATACAGGTGGTGACCAGGGTTAAGGACACGAGATTAGGGTCGCCCGAGAGGACGGAGCCGCCATTAAATCCGAACCAGCCCAGCCACAGCAGGAAGACGCCAATGGCGGCAAGCGGCATATTGCTGGGCAAGATGGGCCGAATACGGCCGTCTTCCATGTATTTCCCCATCCGGGGCCCCAGCAGTATGGCTCCGGCCAAGGCTCCCCAGCCACCCACCGAGTGGACGATGGTTGAGCCGGCAAAGTCATAAAAGGGCGTTTCCATCATGTCCAGCCAGCCCGCGCCCCATTTCCAACTGCCGGTGATAGGATACGAAACGGCGACAAAAATGGTCGCAAAAACCATGAAAGAGGATAATTTTATACGCTCTGCAACCGCGCCGGAGACAATGGTGGCCGCGGTCGCCGCAAACATGGCCTGAAAGAGAAAGTCGGTCCAATAGGTATAGCCCTCACTGTACAGACTGGTCTGTGAGGCTACTTCGTCCGCCACCTCAACGCCAAACCCGGCAAAGGCCAGCCAACCGGCAGAATCCTCCGCAAATCCGGGATACATCAGGTTGAAGCCGCACAACGCGTAGGTCAACAACCCAATGCAGATGACAAAGGTGTTCTTAAAGAGAATATTGACCGTGTTCTTGGACTGGGTCAGACCGGATTCGAGGGAGGCAAAGCCCAGATGCATAATGAACACCAGGGCCGCGGCGATCATCATCCATAAATTATGGGCGGTAAACAGGGCAAAACCCTGTGAAGCGGCAAATTCCGCGTAATCCTTGTACTGTGGCGCATCCTCGGCAAAGGCGAGCGGTGCCAGCAGCCCGATGCCCAGCGTCGCGAGTGATCCCAAAGCGAAGAAACGTTTCATCCCAACCTCCTTATGTCGTGCAATGCTCTTGCCCTCATGTGTGTCGAGATGCCCCGTATTGCCCCGTCGAAGTATTGAGTATGATAGTGCGATTGGCTCGATACTTCTGGAAAGAGTAAACGTTTCCAGCGTCTCATATCTATATGAAGGACACGTTTACTCTTTTTGTCCTGCCGTGACTCCTTGCGATATTGCCCTCACAACATCAGAGCCCCGGCACAAGTTCTGACTAGATCGCGTCTGCTCCCCGCTCACCGGTTCGGATACGCACGACATCATCCATGGGCAGGATGAAGATCTTGCCATCACCAATCCGCCCCGTTCGGGCCGCGCTGATGATGGTATCCGCCACTTCGCCCGCCTTGTCATCATCGACCAAGATCTCAATCTTGACCTTGGGCAGGAAGTCCACCACATACTCCGCACCGCGATACAGTTCCGTATGCCCCTTTTGTCGACCAAAGCCCTTGACCTCGGTGATGGTCAAACCCTGGATGCCCGCCTTTGAAAGGGCTTCCTTGACCTCATCGAGCTTAAACGGCTTGATGATCGCTTCTATCTTCTTCATAGGAGCCTCCTTTGAGAGATTCGGCTACATGAGGTAGGCGAACTCCACAATCATCGAGTCCTGGTCGTCCGAGTAGCCGCTACCGTCGTGGAACACATCTTTGTTGGACCAGTCGTGGCGGAACTCCAAGCGAGCCTGTAAGTTCTCCGTCATCTGCCACTTGAAGGTGCCGGTGACTTCCCGGAGGTCCTGCTCAATCCCGGTCCGGTAGCCGTCCGGGTCGGAAAACCACTCGCCGCGCAGCGCAAAGGACCAGTCCGCCAGGCTCTCGTCCAGCAGGCCGCCGCCCAGGGTGACAATGCCCGACAGACCCGTCCAGTTGGCGTCGTCTCCGCCCACCTGTTCCGAAGCCGTGCCGTAGTCGAAGTTGGCCAGCAGGTCTACGTTTTCCATAGGCGAATAGGTCAGGACCGTATCAAACACGCCCGTCTTGGAATTGCCGCTATCGTCGTCCTCCGCCCCAAAAACACCGTTAAACGTCCAGGCCAGATCGCCAAATTCCAGACCTAAACTCCCGAGAAAGGTCTTGCCGTTGTTGTTGTCCCGCACATTGTCCCAGCCGTTTACAACACCGGCCGTCAGGCTGATATTGTCGTTCAGAGCCGTGGAGAACAGCACCCCGGTGTGGGTGAACGGAATGGCGTAGCCGAACATGAAGGAGCGCGACACATTGGGGTTATAGGGCGATTCAATCACCTCGCCGCCCAGTAGGGTGGCGAACTTCCCGAACTTCATCTCGATGCCGTTTCCGATGCCAAAGGTATAGGTCATATAGGCCTGTTGGACCTCAAAGTTGTGCGCCAGATCACCGCCCCAGTCAGACTGAATCAGGCCGGCGGTCTCACCGTAGTCCAGTACGGCATGGAAGCCGACCCCGCTCTCGGTTTCCTTGGACACTTCGAGTTGCAACAGATCCATGGTGAAGTCGTTGTGGTTCTGGTCAAAGATGCGCATATTGTTGCTACCCGAGTCCGGGCTGTTGAAGTTGTAGTTGTACGACCCGTAGACCAAGCCGCCAAATTGAAAACCGTTCAGGCCCAGCAGACCGCCTTCCAGCGATTCGACCCGGTTGGTCAGGTCCATGATACCGTTCCCAGCCTCGCCACTCTCACCCTCTCCAGCGCCTTCCTTGAGGCGACTTACCTCTCCTTCCAACTCGTTAATCCGCTGCTGCATTTGCTGGAGCATGTCCTGCACATCAGGCGTGGCGGGCTCCTCCTCTCCAGAGGCACCCACGCTCCCCCCTACCCCTAACACGGCTATGAGAGCCGCGACGCTGATAAATCCTTTCATGCACTACCCCCTTGATAAAAATGTATCCCTTGGATTCTGGTGGGACACTTCCGGTACATTTACTCAGCAAAGCTGATGCCAATTCTGTCCAAGGAGAAAACTGAGAGAAATCAGGCGGTTTTTTTGCTCCTGGGACAAGAGCATGCCCAGAAGAGCAGCAGTTGCCGACCAGACTGCCTAAACTCTGAACAGACGAAGTTGACACAGACCCTGGCATGTCTGCTATGTGTCATGTATCTGTCAGGAAAAGGCTGAAAGGAGAACACCATGCCAAATGCAGATTTCGAAGTCCGCCAGCTTCTCAAGGCGTATCGCAAGGGCGTTATCTCGGATGCACTGTTCGAAGAACAGATGGAGGAACTGTCCGGCGGCGGGGCAGCGGCCTATACCTATAATGGGGTGAGTCACGCCACCGAGAAAGACATGATTCTGGCCCTACTGGACGAGTTCCGGTGCGGAGAGGACTTTGCCGCGGAATATCTTAACGGCTGGATTGAGGCCAGTGACGAGGCGTGTGTGAGGGGCGGCTTGCGGACAGTCCAGCAGCGTGAGGCTTTTCACGCCCAGCTCCTGGAAGCCCGGCTGCGCGAGTTGGGCGGGGACCCGCAGTGCACGGTACCGGCCGAGCGGCGGGACAAGGAAATGCCTTTCTACTCGTCAAAAGAGAAAGGCGATGTGGAAAAGCTCCAATCCCTTGCCGATCTGCTCAAAGACCCCGAGGCCATCTTAAAGCCGCTCACCGATTCTATTGATCAGATTCAGGACGATCAGCAGACCAAAGAACTCCTGCGGACCATTATTGACGATGAAATGTCGAGCATTAAATGGCTGCTGGATGCGTGTGAGACCCTGAGCGCCCCCAAGGCTGCCTAGCTGCTCACTTGCTGACGTGGAGAGGGCGGGGTACGGACAGCGTGCCCCGCCATAGACACCGTGCCTGCTCTGTCTGACGCCAGTTTGGAGCCCATATCCGGAGATGTTTCCTCCGATATTCTTCGCCCCCTCCTGCCGTTGCGCGGACAGCTGACATCCTGCTGGCAGCATATCGTCGCCGGAGTTGGGCACGCTCCAGACCCGTCTTTAGCTGCGGTCAATCTGAGTCGCTTGCTAGAGCATGGCTCTGGGACGGGAGCCGTGCTCCAGTCCGCCGAGCTATCCTGTGACCTGCTGTTTCTTTTGGGGGCAAGTCAGCATCTCTCGAATGTCTTGATCCAGCAGGAACAGGACTGGGAGGCTGCCTTTTTGACCGATTGCAGTGCTGCGGAAAAATCGACCGCTACCCACCTCCAGGTGTGCCGCCCAGCCCTCCCGTGTGATCTGCCTGAAGACGATTTTTTACGCGGGCTGCGCGCCTACCGCAATCGTGAATATCTACGGATTGGAACGCGAGACCTGCTTGCTCGGGCCTCCCTTGAAGAGACGACCCGGGATTTGAGCGCCCTGGCCGCCGCCGCCGTCCAGATTGCCTACGAATACACCCGGGCCAGAATGGAGCGGGACTACGGGGAAGCCGGTGTTGAAGAGGCGGGAGAAAAACGTCCGATTGCCTTTGTGGTGTTCGGCATGGGCAAGCTCGGGGGAGAAGAGCTGAATTTTAGTTCGGACATCGACCTCATCTATCTGTACGAATGTGATGCCGGCCTCACAACTGGCGGAAAAAAGGGCCAAATCGACACCCGGACCTATTTTACCGAGCTCGCCCAGCGTCTCACCCAGGTCCTCAGCACCTCCGGCCCCGGAGGCTTCGTCTTCCGGGTTGACCTCCGTTTGCGGCCGGATGGGACGAACGGTCAGATTGTCAATTCTCTCGCAAATACGCTGTTGTACTACGAGTCCTGGGGCCAGACCTGGGAACGTCTGGCTCTGCTCAAGGCGCGGCCTATTGCCGGAGAGCAAGCTCTGGGCGCGCGCTTTTTACGTGAAGTTGCCCCGTTTATTCTGCGCCGCTACCTCGACTTCACCATGGTCGAGGATACCAAAGAGCTGAAGATGCGGATTGAGCGCTCGCTGCATCGGACCGACCGGGAGCGGTTGAATGTCAAGCTCGGACGGGGCGGGATACGGGAAATCGAATTTGTGACCCAAGTCCTGCAACTCATCCATGCCGGAAAAGACCCGCGCGTCTTGGGACGGAACACCCTGGAGGTTCTCGACCGTCTGGTTGAGGGGACCTATCTCGCTACCGCAGACCGAGATGCGCTGGCCGCGGCCTACCGCTTCCTGCGTCAGGTCGAGCACAAGATACAAATGGTGCACGACCGCCAAACGCATACGCTCCCCGGCTCCGAAGACGACCTGCGGGCCTTGGCGCGTCGCCTGCGGGTTGCGGGTCAGACCGAAGCCGCAGACGACGCACTCCCCGTTTTCCTGACGACTCTCCAGGAGCATACCCGAGCGGTTCACACGATTTTTCGCTCTCTGTTCCATATTCCCGAAGGTAGCTCAGAGGCCGACGGAACTGAGGAGCAGGCAGCCGTTGAAGCCCTTTTCGACGAGTTGTCCGATCCTGAGCGGGCACAGCAGCGTCTGGAACAGCTTGGGTTTCGTGAGCTGAGCCACACGTATGATCGTCTGCGTCTGTTGCACGATGGCCCGTCGTATGCTCCGGCGTCGCCGCGGCGACGCGCGCTGTTGTACGCCCTGGCCCCAACCCTCTTCCATGAAGTCTGTCGGTCGGCAGACCCTGACCGGGCCCTCGCCTCCGTGGCGGATTTGATCGCGTCGATCGGCGCGCGCTCGAGCTTCTTGTCACTCTTACGTGAGAATCCGCATACCCTCCGCACGCTCATCGGTCTGTTCGGAACCAGCTCCTATCTGTCCCGCATCTTTTTACGCCGACCGGAACTGCTCGACAGCCTGGTCCGGGCCGACCTGGTCCACCTGTACAAGTCTCAAGAGCTGATGCAGGACGAGCTGATGGCTCGCATCCAGGGGGCTCCGGAGCTTGAGGACCGCCTCGATATCCTGCGTCAATATCGGCATGAGGAGTTTTTGCGTATCGGCATTAACGACACCAACGGCCAGCTGGATTTCCCATCGGTGAGCGTCCAACTATCCTACTTGGCAGAGGCCTGTCTCCACGGGGCGTATGAGACCGCCCGCGCGGCGCTGTTGGAGAAACTAAGGCGGACGGACCTGCCCGGACAGATCGTTATTGTGGGCATGGGCAAATTGGGCGCGCGCGAATTGAACTATAACTCGGACCTGGACCTCATCTTCCTGTACGAACCGGATGCCTCTTCTCCGACCGGACAGGGCGGGTCAGACCTCGCCGCCCAAGAAATTTTTGCCAAGCTGGTCCAGCGCCTGATCTCGGTGCTCCAGGTCCAAACGCGTGAGGGTGCGGTGTATACAATTGATACCCGTTTGCGACCCTCCGGCCGTGCGGGTTCCCTGGTGTCTTCGATGACCGCCTTTACCCGCTACCATCAGACCCAGGCGCAACTCTGGGAACGGCAGGCGCTCATTAAGGCGCGCGCCGTAGCGGGCGACCCCGGCCTGGCCGCTCGGGTCAACGCTTTGTTTGAGCACTACGTCTATAGCGAGCCCATTCGGGCCGCGGATGTGGCGGAGATTCAGCGCCTGCGCGGCCGGATGGAATCCGAGTTGGCCGGCGAGACGAGCGAGCGGTTTAATATTAAAACGGGTCGGGGCGGTCTGGTCGATGTTGAGTTCCTTGTGCAGATGCTGCAACTGCGCTATGGTCAGCGCCTTCCTGCATTGCGACATCGGGATACCCTCTCTACCCTGGACGCCCTGAGAGCTTGTCAGGTGCTCTCGCGTGAAGAGAGCCAACTGCTCAAGCGCGGCTACCAGTTCCTGCGCCGGCTTGAGAACCGACTCCGGATTGAACGCGACCAGCCGGTTGAGGCGCTTGAACGGAACGCTGAGCAGTTGACATCCCTGGCCCGGCGGATGGGCTACGAAGGAGCCGATGCCGGCGCGCGTGTCTTGGCCGAGTACCACCGCCAGCGGGAAGCGATTCGGGCGTGTTACAGTCGTCTGTTTGAGAGAGAACAGGGAGAGCCGCATGAGCGACAAGCCGGAACAATCGCCTCCTGAAGAGGCCACGACTGAAGAGAGCTTTGCCTCCCTGCTCGAACAGGAACAGTCAGGACCGGCGCTGAGCAGCGGCCAGGTGGTGAAGGGTCGGGTCATCCTCATTAGTGCGGATAGCGTCTTCATTGATGTTCGGGATAAAGGGGAAGGGATTATTGACCGGGCCGAGCTCGAAAACGAGCAGGGTGAGTTTGACATTGTCGTCGGAGACGAGGTGGAAGCTACCGTACTCTCAACCGAGGGAGAACTCCGACTGTCACGCAAACTGCTCAAAGGCGCGCAAGCACGCCAGCGCTTAGCCCTCGCCGTGGAGAATAGCTTGCCGGTGGAAGGCACGGTCACGCGGGAGACCAAAGGGGGCTACGAAGTGACGGTCGCCGGGATGCGGGCCTTTTGTCCTTTCTCTCAGATGAGCCTCCACCGGCCCGATTCCCCGGAGGACTTTCTCAACCAGACCTTCGAGTTCTACGTCACACAGTTCAGCGAGCGGAATATCGTTCTCTCCCGTCGCCGCCTCCTCGAAGAGCAGGCCGAGCGCACCGCAGAAGAGACGCGGCAGAAGCTGTTCCCTGGCGCAGTCCTGCCGGGGACAGTCGCCTCGCTGACCAATTTTGGCGCGTTTATCGACCTTGGCGGCGTACAGGGCCTGGTGCATATCTCCGAGATCAGCCACTCCCGGCTGGGAAAGCCGGCCGACCACCTGAGCGTGGGCGAAGCGGTCACTGTCAAAGTGCTGAGCGTTGGCGCAAAAACCGGCAAGGTCGGACTGAGCCTGAAAGCCCTGGAGGACGACCCCTGGAGCACGGCCGGAGCGCAACTGCGGGAACGCCAGGTGGTGACCGGCCGTCTGATCCGGATGACGGACTTTGGCGTCTTTGTCGAACTGCTCCCTGGCGTTGATGGGTTGCTGCACGTGAGCGAAATCCCCCGCAGCCAACAGGGTACGATCAAAGAGGCGACCGCGACCAACCAGGAAGTGACCGTTCTCATTCTCTCGATTGACCCTGGGGAGCGACGGATTGCCCTGGCCCTGGCTCCAGAGGGACTCGCTCCAGGCGATCATGCCGAGGAACTGGCCCTGACACCAGGCACGATCCTGACCGGCACCGTTGAGCGGGTCGAGTCGTTCGGGGTATTTGTCCGGCTCGGCCCTGGGCAGACCGGACTGATTCCCAATGCGGAGATGGGAACGCCGCGTGGAACCGACCACCGCAAAGAGTTTCCGCCCGGCACTGAGGTGAAGGTTGCCGTTCTGGCAGTCGAAGAGGGGGGGAGACGCATCCGCCTGTCCCGCACCAAGGTGCGCGCGCACGAAGAGCAGGCGGAAACTCAGGCGTATCTGGCTTCAAGTCAGCAACGGCAGGGGTTTGGTCTCAGCCTGGGCGATCTGTTGCAGCAGAGCAAACGAAAAAAATAGACAGCGCCGGCGAATGCCCGGCCTACGACTGCTGTGAGAGGCTGGCGCGCAGCCGCCGCACGCCCTCGCCCGGGCCGCCCGGCGCACCAAAGACGGCGGAACCGGCCACCAGCAGAGAGGCTCCCGCAGCCACAACCGCCGGCGCCGTGGTCGGATCAATGCCGCCGTCAATCTCAATCGCCGCTTGGGCTCCACGTTCCTGCAACAGCCGCTGGAGGCGACGGACTTTCTGGGTGCTCGAACCGATAAAGCGTTGTCCGCCAAACCCAGGGTTTACGCTCATGATGAGGACCTGATCGAGCATGTCGATCACCTCTTCGAGGCTGGTAATTGGCGTGCTGGGGTTGAGCACAACCCCGGCTTGCTTGTCGAGCTGTTTAATCTGCTCGACGGTCCGGTGCAGATGCGGGCAGGCTTCCTGATGGACTAGGATGATATCCGCGCCGGCGCTGGCGAAATCGGCCAGATAGCGTTCCGGCTCGACAACCATCAGGTGGACATCGAGCGGTAGGCTGGTGCTCTTGCGGGCAGCCTCGACAACCAGCGGGCCAATGGTGATGTTGGGCACAAAACGGCCATCCATCACATCGACGTGGATACGGTCCGCTCCGGCCTGCTCGACCTCGGCAATTTGTTGTCCGAGACATCGAAAGTCGGCGGAGAGAATCGAGGGGAAAATCTGGACCATGATTAGCTATGATTGACTGTGATTAACCATGATTTACGGGATTGGAGAATTGCTATTACGAAGAAAAGACATACCACAACAGATATAGTATGACTACGGAATGAACGAAGCCACCGCCCGCATCAAGATCAACGCGCTGCTCGAAGCTGCTGGCTGGTGTTTCTTTGCCGACGGTGACCACCCCGCCAATATCCAGCTTGAACCCAGCGTCACCATTAAGGCGTCCGACCTCGACGGTTTGGGCGAGAACTTCGAGAACATCCAAAAAGGCTTTATCGACTTTCTGCTGCTCGACGCCAAGGGCTTCCCGCTCATCGTGCTGGAGGCCAAGGCTGAGGACAAGAATCCGCTGGTCGGCAAAGAACAGGCCCGCAAATACGCCCGCTCGCTGAACTGCCGCTTCGTGATGCTCTCCAACGGAAACCTGCACTATTTCTGGGACCTGGAGCGTGGCAATCCCTATCTCATTACGGCGTTTCCCACACCGGACTCGGTGGCCGGCTATGCGAATGCCTCACCCGACCCACAGCGTCTGGTCAACGAACAGGTCAACGACGACTATATCGTCCTGACCCAGCGCCCGCGCTACGCCTCCGAAGCGGCCTGGAAAAACACAGCCGAACGCCCCGGATTCATTCGGGCCAACGCCCTGCGCTTTCTGCGCGCCTATCAAATCCAGGCCGTTCATGCACTGCAACGCGCCGTTCAAGACGGCAACGACCGCTTTCTGTTCGAGATGGCGACCGGCACGGGCAAAACCCTCACCGCAGCGGCGGTCATCAAGCTGTTTGTGCGTTCCGGCAATGCCCGCCGGGTGCTGTTCCTGGTTGATCGGTTGGAACTGGAGGAGCAGGCCCGCAAGGCGTTTGTCGGGCTGCTGGCGGCAGATTTTCAGACAGTCATCTACAAGGAGAAGCGTGACGACTGGCGGCGGGCCGAGATTGTCGTCAGTACCGTCCAGTCCCTGCTGTTCAACAATAAATACCAGCGACTTTTCTCGCCCACGGATTTTGATCTGGTGATCTCCGACGAGGCGCACCGCTCGATTGGCGGTAATGCGCGGGCGGTATTCGACTATTTCGTCGGCTATAAGCTCGGTCTGACCGCCACGCCTCGCGACTACCTCCGGAGCTTCGACCAGACCAATCGCGGGACGCGGGACCCGCGCGAGGCCGAGCGTCGGCTGCTGATGGACACCTACCGAACCTTCGGCTGCGAGAGCGGACAGCCGACTTTTCGCTACTCACTGCTCGACGGTGTCAGGGACGGCTTTCTGATCAATCCTACCGTGGTGGACGCACGCACGGAAGTCACCACCCAACTCCTGTCCGAAGAGGGCTTTGTGGTGTCGTTCACCGATGGCAACGGCGAGGACCAGCAGGAAGCGTACAAGCAGCGCGAGTTCGAGAAACGCTTCTTTGCAGAAGCCACCAACCAACTGTTCTGCAAGACCTTTCTTGAGCATGCGCTACGCGACCCGATCAGCAAAGAGATCGGCAAGTCCATTATCTTTGCCGTCAGCCAGAACCACGCGGCCAAGCTCACCCAAATCCTCAACCAGATGGCCGACCGCATGTTTCCCGGCAAGTACCAATCCGATTTCGCCGTACAGGTCACCTCGCAGATACCGGACGCCCAGCAGTTCACCATTAACTTTGCCAATAACAACCTGCTTGGCTCGGGCAACTTCCTGTCCGACTACAAGACCAGTAAGGCGCGCATCTGCGTGACGGTCGGCATGATGACGACCGGCTACGACTGCACCGATATCCTGAATCTCGGCATGTTCCGGCCCATCTTCTCACCTACCGATTTCGTCCAGATCAAGGGACGCGGGACCCGCAGGCATACCTTCCTTGACCAACTGTTTGACGAAGACCTCAAGGATGCCGTTACCCAGCCGCAGAAAACCGCTTTCAAGCTGTTCGACTTCTTCGGCAACTGCGAATACTTCGAGACCGAGTTCAACTACGACGAGGTCCTGGAACTGCCCCGGCCTGGGGCTCAGGGGAACGGCGACGGCCCGCAACGCTACGGAACCTACGAGCATTTGGGCCGTGACATTCTCGAAGAAATTGCGGAAGAAACCATCGGCCTGGAGGGGATGAGGATAGACCGGGTGTTCTTCGACCGGTTCGCGGATACCGTGCGGGAAGACCAGACCATCGTCCAGGCGGTTGAGGCCGGACAGTGGGACCGCGTCATCGACTATGTCAACCGCGAAGTCTTCGACAAACCCGAGGAGCGTTACACCCTCGCCAAGCTCCGCAAGGCTGCCGCTGTGGACCGCCGCCTGACCCTGCGTGAAATCCTGGAAAAGATTTTTGACATCATCCCGCGCTTCAAATCCAAGGACGAACTGCTGGAAGAAGAATTTGCCAAGTTTGTCACCGACCATACGCCGGCGCGGGCGGACTCCGTCGCGGCTATCAAGACCTACTTCAAAGCCTACACCACCGACGGCTACACCCGTGACATCATCGACAAGCGGCAGTTCGCCAGGCTGGCCACCTCTCCGGTTTTTTCTATTGGCGACTTCCGGGCCGTGCCGGAGAAATACCGCGCGCTCATTCCAGAGTATGTGAAGGACTATGTGGTGTTGAACCAATTCTAACTGTGATTTTTGGGATTTATGGGATTGACTGGGATGGGGAGGGACGGACAGAGATGAGGAAGGAGCAGAAGTATTCGGAGCTGACCGGCCAGATCATCGGGTGTGCCATGACGGTGCATTCTGCTCTGGGGAATGGCTTTCCGGAGGTGATCTATCAGCGGGCGTTAGAAATCGAACTGGCGGATCAGGATATTCCTTTCAGCCGCGAACATGTCATGCCGATTTACTACAAAGGTCAAAACATCGGGACGAGACGGGTGGATTGGTGGGTAATGTTGTCTGTGTGGAATTGAAGGCTATTATCCAACTGGAAGATGTCCATCTGGCCCAGGCCATCAACTACCTGGAGGCGTATGATCTGGAAGTCGGCTTGCTCATCAATTTTGGCGCCAGAAGCCTTGAATTCAAACGAGTCACCAACAAGAAGCTCAACCAAAAGAATCAACGCAATCCCTAAATCCTGTCCATCTCCCAAATCCCCCAAATCACAGTTCAGACTATGTTAGACACCACCACCAAACGCCGCATCGACACCGCCCGCGACCTTCTCGTCGGCAAAGTGCCCGACCCCAAGAGTCAGGTTGAACAGATTACCATTGCGCTCATCTACAAGTTCATGGATGACATTGACGCCGAGAGCGAGGAGTTCGGCGGCACGCGCACGTTCTTCGCCGATGATTTCGCCCGCTTTGGCTGGGCCAAGCTGATGCACTCCGGCCTGGGCGGACACGAGATTCTCAACCTCTACGCCGAGGCCATCACCCGGATGCCGGAGAACCCCGGTATCCCGCCGCTGTTTCGTGACATTTTCAAGAACGCCTTTCTGCCCTACCGCGACCCCGAGACCTTGCGCGACTTTCTCAAGATCATTGACGAGTTTACCTACGACCACTCCGAACGTCTGGGAGATGCCTTCGAGTATCTGCTGTCCGTGCTCGGCTCCCAGGGCGACGCCGGGCAGTTCCGCACCCCACGGCATATTATTGATTTTATCGTGGCGATCATTGAGCCGAAGAAGGGCGACACCATCCTTGACCCGGCCTGCGGCACCGCCGGGTTTCTGATCTCCTCGTACAAACACATCCTCAAGGCAAACACCGACGCCGACGGCCACAGCACCCTGACCCCGGACGAAAGGGGCCGACTGGCAACCAATTTTCAGGGCTACGACATCTCGCCCGACATGGTGCGCCTGTCCCTGGTCAATATGTATCTGCACGGCTTTGCCGACCCACATATCTTCGAGTACGATACTCTGACCAGCCAAGACCGCTGGAACGACTACGCCGACGTGATTCTGGCCAACCCGCCGTTCATGTCGCCCAAGGGCGGCATCCGGCCTCACAACCGCTTTTCGGTGCAGTCCAAACGCAGCGAAGTCCTGTTTGTGGACTACATCGCCGAACATCTGACGCCCAACGGACGGGCTGGTATCATCGTGCCCGAGGGCATTATCTTTCAGAGCCAGACCGCTTACAAGCAACTGCGCAAGCTGCTGGTTGAGGACTATCTGGTTGCCGTGGTCTCGCTTCCGGCGGGTGTGTTCCAGCCTTACTCCGGCGTCAAGACTTCCATTCTGATTCTGGACAAAGCGCTGGCGAAGAAGACCGACCGTATCGCCTTTTTCAAAGTCGAGAACGACGGCTTCGACCTGGGAGCGCAACGCCGGGCGATTGACAAGAACGACTTGCCGCAGGTGCAAAAGGAGCTTGGTGAATATCTTGGACGGCTGCGGGCGGGGGAGTCGGAGGGAGACTCTCAGCCGACATTGACGGACCGTGTGGCAGAATCTGGGGTGGAGTACACGAAGAATGAACCGACTCATGGACTCGTGACTGAAAAGGAGAAGATTGCTGCGGGTGGGGAATATAATCTGAGTGGGGAGCGGTATCGGGAGAGTGAGATTCGTACGCAAACAAAATGGCCGATAGTGGAGTTAGGGGAGATAGCTAAAGACATCAAAACGGGCTTTGCTTGTGGTAAAGGGAGCTTGGAAACGAAGGGCGTCCCACATCTCCGCCCTATGAACATAACGGAGGGTGGTCAATTTACATGGAATGGTCTGAAGCGTATCGCCAAAGAAGATTATTTCGGTAAAGAAGACTATTCACTGTTGCCTGGAGATGTCCTCTTCAATAACACGAACAGTAAGGAGTTGGTTGGTAAGACCTGTCTCATTACGGAATATATCAATGGCGGATACTCGAATCACATGACCAGGATTCGTGTTGTAAATGAGCGATGCGAGGCGGCTTTCCTTGCTCATATCCTTCACAGTGCTTGGCGTCGAGGAGAGTTTCTTGAGCGAGCGAACAAGTGGATAGGTCAGGCCGGAATCAATAGGAAATCTCTAAGTGAATTCCAAATCCCCCTCCCGCCGCTGGAAGTACAGTGGGAGATAGTCGCAGAGATTGAAGGCTACCAGAAAGTGATTGATGGGGCGCGGGTGGTGGTGGAGAACTACCGGCCTCAGATTGTGATTGATCCTGAGTGGCCAGTCGTGGAGTTGGGAGAGGTGTGTACTATCGTCAGGGGAAGCTCACCCCGACCAAAGGGGGACTCACGTTATTATGGTGGCCCTATCCCTCGTCTCATGGTTGCGGACATCACACGGGACGGTATGTATTCGACACCTCAGATTGATACTTTGACCGAAGAGGGAGCTACGAAAAGTCGCCCTATGAAAAAAGGTGATGTAATCATTACTGTAAGTGGAAACCCTGGCCTGCCTACTATACTAGCTGCTGATGCGTGCATTCACGACGGCTTTGTCGGCCTCCGCGATATACACGAAAATGTCAGTCGAGAATATCTTTACTGGAACCTTTTATCTCAGCATGAAACCAACAGGTTGCAGTCCATAGGCGCAGTCTTCAAGAACCTGACAACCCATCAAGTCAAAGAATTCAAGATTCCCTTCCCCCCTCTCGAAATCCAGCAAGCCATAGCGTCTGAGATCGAGGATGAACAGGCGCTGGTCAATACAAACCGGGAACTGATCGAGCGGCTTGAGAAGAAGATTTGGGCGGTGGTGGGACGAGTGTGGGGAGATTAATCAACTAGGGCAACAGCAGATGAATTGGAACATCCCTCAAATTTCGGGTCAACCGTTACAGATAACTCTTGAGGCCAATAACCATCTTTTCATAGTTGGTGCTAATGGTGCTGGAAAATCGGCATTAATCCAATATCTTATGTCATCCAGCCAAGGTGCTAAAATCAAGCGCATCTCGGCTCATAGACAGACATGGCTCGAATCCGGGAGTATTAACCTCACGCCGCAAAGTCGCAGGCAGTTTGATCAACAGGACATACAGAATGAGATGCAATACGAGTCTCGTTGGCGAGACGACTATGCACAGCAGAGGCAATCCGTCGTCCTTTTTGATTTGATTGCCAAGGAGAACGTCCGGGCTCGATCCATCACTCGCCATGTTGACAATGGGGACACTAAGGAGGCAGAAAAAGTTGCTGCCGAATCGATCTCTCCGTTTGAACAACTCAACGAACTGCTTGGAATCGGTACGTTAGCAATCACGCTGGAAAACTCAAACGACGAAGAGATACTTGCGCGCCATCGAGATAGTAGTGCGCCATTCAGTATCGCTCAGATGTCGGATGGAGAGAGAAACGCCACAATCATCGCTGCCACCGTGCTGACCGTCGATCCGGGAACCGTGTTGCTGATTGATGAGCCAGAACGACATCTTCACCGATCTATTATTGAACCACTTCTGTCGGCGTTGTTTGATCGTCGCAGGGATTGCGCGTTTGTCGTCTCGACGCACGAGATCGCTCTGCCGGTCGCCAACCCGGAAGCGCGCTGCCTCGTGGTTCGGTCCTGCAATTGGAATGGCGATCAGGCTGCGGCCTGGGATATCAAAATTATCGAAAAGAACGTGAATATGCCGGAAGACCTCAAACGGGCGATCTTGGGTTCCCGAAAAAGGATTCTCTTTGTCGAAGGTGACTCCGACAGTTCCAAAAATTTGGACTTCCCGCTTTACAGCGCACTATTTCCAAACATCTCGGTAGTGACGAAAGGAAGTTGTACCGACGTACAGAAAGCAGTGAGCGGCCTCCGAGAATCTCAAAATCTCCACTATGTCGAGGCGTTTGGCCTGATTGACCGGGACAATCGAAACGAAGAGAAGGTCAGACAGCTTGCTGGAGGTGGAGTGTTTGCTTTGGACGTGTACTCAGTTGAATCGCTCTACTATTGTTCTGCTGCCATTGCTGCTGTCGCCTGTCGGCAAGCGGAGTCCTTGGGAGACAATGCCGACGAGATGATCGAATTGGCGAAACAGGAGGCGCTTGATTCTCTAAACGAGGACGGTCTTGCCGAAAGAATGGCAGCACGGCGGTGCGAAGGACTGGTGCATGATCAGATGCTATCACAACTCCCGAACTGGAAGTCCATTGAAGCCAACACCGCTTCAACACTCAACGTATCTGTCGATTCTCCCTATCAAGCTGAGTTGACTCGCTTTCGGGCACTTGTAGAGGGGAGAAAATTGGACGAACTCGTTGCTCGTTACCCGCTCCGCGAGAGCCGTGTTTTTGACGCTATTGCCGAAGTGCTGAGACTCAAAAGTAGAAGAATTTACGAGCAAACATTAGTTTCTCGAATTCGGAGTGATGAAGCTCTCGCCGAGAGTCTCAAACAAAAACTCGGACCTCTCTCCGAAGCGCTTACCGCTGAATCTACGGTGGACACATCGTCGTTAACCACGAGTTAATCAAACGCTTTGAACAAAAGATCGTGCTTTCAGCAATAGGAAACTTTGGTTGTCGGAAATCGGCTTTCCATCTAAAGTGAACCTGACTATACAATCAATTTTTGGAGGTTTAGACCATGGCCAGAGACACATACAAATACCACTTCAAAAAGGGCAATAAGATCGTGCATACCGGAATAACAATCGATCTTGAGAGGCGCGAACAAGAGCACAAGCAAAATTATGGAGATGACGGGCACATCAAGAAGGTAGGCCGGGCAACAACCCGCGATGCCGCCTTGAAATGGGAGGGTGAGCAGGCGAAACGAGGAAAGCCTACCAGACGAGGCTAACCCCATGTGCAACGAGATGAATATCACGCTCTATTTGCAAATTATTTCCACTCTTATGGCCGTTATTGGAGTCGCGTTACCTGCGTTGATCGCGATTGTTGGCTATGTGTACATCAGAAGCTTTACCGAGAGAATAGACAATGTTGCCGATCAAGTAGACCAGTTATGGGACCGCGTGAATGAAATCAGTTCCCAGTCGAGATAGCTGGGGATGTTGGGTTGCGCCTCCGGCTAACCCCTACCTGCAGATGGCATAATGACTAGACGGTTGACCACCATCATCGAACGCGACGACGATAGCTATGTTGCCCTCTGCCCTGAGTTGGATATCGCGAGTCAAGGCACAACAGTGACTGAAGCTCGGGAAAAATTGAAAGAGGCATTGGAGTTGTTTTTCGAGACGGCTTCGACAACCGAAATTTAGCATCGGTTGCACGCAGAACTGGAGTCGTAGGTCGGTTAGCGTGGCGTAATCCGACAGCCACCTACTCCATCAGGGCGATGAGTTGGCGCACGACCGGCACGAGTTTACGGGGCACCTGCATCGCCGTGTAATCCTGCTCGAAGGCAGCCTCGTCTTCAGCGATGGTCTCTTCTTCCGTCCGGGTTTCGAGGTGGTCAATAACCTCCTGGACGCGCTGCTTATTCCAGCCCATGGGATATGTATTTCTGTCCATCTTATTGCCTCCTGCGTTGGCGGCGTCGCAGAGCACGCAATGTGTTACCGCGTATATCAAGAGCGGTTATGATGAAAAAGCTATCGGCGGGGTAATCGTCGGGAACGTAGACAACGCGCAGATATCGACCGCCTCGGGTCTGCCCCAGGGTTTCGCGAGTACCGTTACGAGCCGGACGATCTTCCAGAGCATTTTGCATCACGTCTTCCACTTCGTATTCTTCAATGCTGTGATTGTAAATATGAGGCTGATCGGTACTGGGGTCAATGTAGAAGCGAAAGTCCACACCTCATCTCCATTCTGTCGGCTCCCCTTCGCCTTCTGGTAGCAGACTTTCATACCTCGTCTGAGAACTGTACGACGTATTCACCTTCCCGTAACGGTTCGTCGGCAAGACCGTCGAGCCACTCGTACACTTCGGCGGTCGGTTGTTGGAAGGGATTCACCATCTTGCAGTCTTTTCGCTCTCGAGCGGAGGCGTATTCTCTATTGTGAAATTTTTCCCGTAATTCCCGTATTCGCTCTTTGAATTGTTTCTTTTTCCTGTTCGATAAGCTCTCCATTCTCAACGGTGTCGGAGCAGGCTTATTCATTGAATCGTCCTGGGTGACAACTGTAAAGGTCGAGCGGAACCCGTGGTGCAGTTACCCGGCCCGCAGACTCCAACAGGCAAAGGAGCCCGCGGCGATGGCCTGCGGTGTAAAGGGGGGTGTGAGGGGCAGGGTGTAGACCGTGGGTGCGGTCGTGGCAGGTTGCGCAGCCGCGTCGGGAAGGTGGCCGGTAAATGTTAGCAGAATCCCGTCCGGCGCGAGTAAGGGATGAGAGCCGGCGTACTGGTCGAAAAATGAAAACTGAAGTGTTTGCTCCCTGCTGGGTAGAAACCGGATCAATTCCTGGCTTTCTCCGGTTGTTCGATCATATCGATGCCACCTGAGCTGGCTGTGTTGTACGTCTACGCTCAGATAGACCAAGTGAGCTCCCTGTGGAGCCCACAGGAATCCCGCGACTGGCGTTTCAAGCAGGGTCGTCGTCTGGCCGGTGGACAGGTCGAGCAGGTGCAGCGCGGGAGAGAGCAGTGAGTTCTGGCGCTGGGTACTGCTAAAGACCAGTGCCTGCCCGTCCGGCGCCCATAACGCTGCGGTCATGCCGCTGGCCTGACTCACAGGTGCGCTCTCGCCGCTCTGGATGTCGAACAGGCGTAAGGTCTGGTCGCCGTCGGCCCCCCGTTCCACATAGGTGAGCAACTCACCGTCCGGGGACCAGGCCGGAACGCGAAACGTCCCCGGACTGGTGCTGATCTCTCGCACGACGCTTCCTGTTGCGGCCTCAAGCAGCACGACCCGCCCGGTTTCGTTGTCGCCCACATGCGCTGCTACAAGTTGCCCCTGCGGAGCCCATGACCAGAAGAGCGGTGCACCGGTGAGCAGGGTGCGGGTCTTGCCGGGCTGGGCTGTACCAATCGTTTCTAGCGCAAGCTGACGGTCGCCGCGCTGTACCAGGACGGTAAACATGTCCGCCTGAGGTGACCAGTTGCCATAAATCGGAGCACCTTGCCCCAGGTTGGCCCGCTCCCAGGACTCCACGCCATCGGCGGCAACCGTATAGACACTGGCCGGCCCGTCTTCACCCTGTCGGGCAAAGCAGGCGAGCTGTTGACTGTCCGGCGACCAGGTTGGCCAGGAATAGGTCATGGAGGGTGGAGCAGGCTGCGGCTCCGGGTCCTGAGGAGCCTGCGGAGGGTACTGCGCTTGCTGGTCCTGCCAACTCCAGGTGAGCTGGTGGGTCGTGTCTGACGGGAAGCGGCGTACAAAAATTTGCCCGTCCGGTCCAATATATGCGAGCTGACTGTTCTGAGCTGCTGGACGGCTTTCACTCACGCTTGGCCCCCTCCCACATCAGGACGGGCTTTTTTTGGCCGCGTTTCCGTCTCAAAAGGATATACATGGCACCGGGTCCGCCATCGTGGGTCCGGGCGGTAGAAAAGGCCAACACCATCTTCGCCAGCCGGCCTCGGGTGAGCCACTGTTTCATCTTGTCTTTGAGGATCGGGAATTGACCAGGAGAATTCTTGCCGCGTCCATGAATGACGAGGACGCAGCGGATACCGGCCTGGGTGGTCTGGTTGAGGAACTGCTCTAGCTCGGGCTTGGCCTCGTCCGCCTTCATCCCGTGCAGGTCCAAGGCCGCCTGACGCGCAAATTTTCCTTGTCTCAGCTTGCGGACCAAGCCCGTATCTAGGCCAACGACACAGCCCTCGACATACTCGTCGGTATCCGTGACATCGAAATCGCTCCGCCCGGCGACCAGATCGTATAACTCGGCAATGGCCTCGTTCTCGCTGTCTTGCGGAGACCGGCTGGAGAGGGCGGGTGGGGGGTTGCTGACCCGTGCGTCCGATTTGAGCCGGGTGACGTCCTGCATGGCCCGCTGGAAAAGGTCCGCGGAATTTTCCTCGGTTTTTTCAACGGGAAGAGGCGCACTTCTGGGAGAAGCCGCTGTGGTTGCAGCCCGCTCGACGATGGACGATTTGAGCGTTTTTTTGAGTTGGCGAAAAGGCGTATTGAAGCCCGCCATGGCTCTGTATGGTACACGGGAAACACCCTGAGGACAAGCAACCGGAGGGTAGGGTGAGACGACACCCTTCGTTGCCTGCTCCAGTCGCCTGCGTGTATAATCGTAGTCTATGCAGGGGTGGAGGTGGCAGGGATGGATGCTGATGGGCATCCTGGCGGGGTGCAGTGCGACAACGCAGCCGGTTCAGCCCGTTCGGTTTTTCACAGCCGCCCCAGTGGCTCCTGTCATTAGTCCCTTTCAGTCCACGTCCGAACCCTTGCCCACTCTTCCAGTATCTCCCGTCACTACTCCTCTTCATCCTCTGCCTGAGTCCTCGACAGAGCTTGCGGCGGCCCCGGTTGTTACTCTCTCCCAGCCTCTGCCTGCGTCACCGCCCGCCGCTTCGGGGGCTCCCGTAGACCCTCCTCTCCATGACACGTCTGAACCCCTGATCGATCCGAAGAGTCCGTCCGCCTTGCCGCCGTCCGGTCCGGGAACCGTGGTGCCGTTTGAACCACAGCCGGTGGTTCGTCCCTCCCGTTTTGTACAGACCGGCATCGCCTCATGGTATGGGCCGGGGTTCCACGGCAAGCGAACGGCAAACGGCGAAATCTATGACCAGAACGCCCTGACCGCTGCCCATCGGAGCCTACCGCTGGGAACCCAGGTCATGGTGACAAACCTTGAGAATGGACAGGCGATTAAAGTCCGCATCAACGATCGGGGGCCATTTGTGGCAGGGCGTATTATTGACCTGTCTCTGGCAGGGGCAAAAAGCATTGGCGTGTATGCCCCAGGGACTGCGCTGGTCCGAGTCGAGGTGCTGTCCGCTCCGACTCCCCGGCTTGCGGTCTTGTACGCCGTCCAGGTCGGCTCTTACACCGATGCGGACAAAGCGTCGAATTTGAAGCAGGCGTTAACACAACACTTCTCGTCGGTGTATATCAGTCCGTTGTCAAGCGGACGGTTTCGATACTACCAAGTCCGTCTCGGACCGTTCACCGAACGTGTCCAGGCCGAGCATCAGGCCCGTTCCACGGCCCGGGCCGGCCTGCAAAGCGTGGTGGTTGAAGAAGACGACCGCTGGGCTGAGTGGTAGCGCCCCGTGTCAACGCTCGCTCTTGGTCTCGTTTTGAATCCAGTCCACATAGTCCGTGGTCCCGGCGAGCACGGGCAGGGCGATAATCTCGGGAAGGTCGTACGAATGGAGGGCGCGGACACGCGCCGCCAGGGCCTCAAAGAGACGCGCCTGGGTTTTGATGACCATCTGCCATTCCCGGTCGTCCGCAATGCGCCCCTCCCAGCGATAGAGCGACCGCACCGGGCTGGTTACATTCACACAGGCGGCGAGGCGTTCCTCAAGCAGGGCCGTGGCAATGGTCTCGGCTTCCTGCTCGGAGCCGACCGTGACCAGGACAACGATGGCCGGCGTCACGGCAGCGCCCTCGCCTCCGCCCCGGAGCGGTGCAGACGCCGGCGTAGCGCTCCGGCGGTGACGCGATATTTGAACGCCTTACGGCCATTGATAAACAGCACGGGAATGTCCTGGCCAAAGCGGGCTTCGAGTTCCGGCTGAGCTGAAATATCGATTTCCGTTACGGTGAAAGCCATATCGGCCTGGACCTCGGCCACAATCGCCTTCATGTCGTCACACAAGCAGCAGCCCGGACGAGAATATAGAGTCAGCGAGGGTGTCATGCTTCCTCTTTTATCAGGGAGGTGGCCGGTGGGGGCGTGAGGTCTGACAAGTTCTCTATTTTGACCTGGGTGACATGGTGGTTGTCGGTTTTGAGGACGGTCATGCGTAGCGCGTCATACTCGAACATTTCATTGACCTCAGGGATACGTCCGAGCCATTTGTTGATGAAGCCACCTACGCTGGTGTAATCATTCCCCTCGGGCAACTCAAACTCGTCAATGTGATCGTTGACATCGGCAATAGAAAGGGCCGCGTTGACGATATAGGTCTGATTGGAGACTTTTTCGATATCGTGGTTCTCGCTGTCGTGCTCGTCTTGAATTTCTCCAACCAACTCCTCAAGAATGTCTTCCATGGTGACGAGGCCGGCCGTACTGCCAAACTCATCCACCACTATGGCAATATGCACCTTGCGGCGTTGAAATTCCCGCAGCAGATCGTCGATCGGTTTTGTCTCCGGTACAAAGAACGCGGGCCGGAGGAGGTCGCGCAGAATGATCAAGTCCCGATGTTCCATGAGGGTAATGAGATCCTTGGCATGCACAACCCCGATAATATTGTCGAGTGACTCCTCATACACCGGTATGCGGCTATAGCCGCCTTCCACCAGGAGGTTGACCAGGTCACTGCGGGAGGAGTCGACCTCAATAGCGGCGATAGTGGTCCGGGGAACCATGATTTCCCGCACGCTGGTCTCCCCAAACTCAAAGACGTTCTCAATCAGCTCGTGCTCCTCTTCCTCGATCGTGCCGCCCTCGCGGCCCTGCTCAAGCAGGAAGCGCAGTTCTTCGCCCGAGTGATGGTGTTCCGCTTCGCTCGCCGGCCGAAGGCCAAAGAGTCGCAGCACCTGGTTGGCGGTCCAGTTGAGGGCCACAATCGCCGGAGAAAAGACGAGGTAAAAAAACCGCAACGGAAAGGCGACGGCGAGCGTTGTTGACTGGGAATGCTGGATGGCGAGCGCTTTGGGGGCCAGTTCGCCAAAAACAATAAGAAGAAAGGTGAGCAGGATAAAGGCAACCGGCAGGGCGATACTGTGCGCCAAATCCGGGTCGGTCTCCAGGCCGACCAAGGGCATAAATTCAATAATGAGTTTGGCCACAATCGGCTCCCCGATCCAGCCCAACCCCAGAGAAGTCAGGGTAATGCCAAGTTGGATCGTCGACAGGGAGGCATCAAGATGAGAGATGAGATACTGACCCATCTTGGCCGTTCGGCTGCCGGCCTGAACCAGGAGTTCGATCTGGGACGCGCGAACCTTGACGATTGCAAACTCTGCCGCGACAAAAAAGGCGTTGACCAGGACCAGCAGGAGTGTGATGAGCAGACCGAGGACGGGACTCTCCATGCGTGCGCTTCACACCTCCCGGCTGGTTAGGAGAAGCCGCAGTTGAGTCTCTGACCATGGGTCATCAGATGGAGGGTCGTCCATACAGGGATAAAGCATAATACGAGTTGGCCTTGGATTGCAAGTAGGAACAGGGCCGGTCTTAGTGCACGGCTATGTTTTCACTGAGAAAACGCTGAATCTCGGCGGGGGACAGATTGGTCCAGCACTCGGCCACGACCACGGCCACCTGGACCGAAAAACGCTCATTCTCCCCAACGATTTCCCGTGTTACCGGATAACACCGGACGGGGCTCTGGAGCTGAAGGCCGCTCTTCTCGGCTCTCCACGCAGAACGGTGCAGCAGCAGCGGCGGCGTGGGTAAGGACGCGATGACATCCTGGAGCAGGGGATCATCTCCATCGATCACAAACTGACAGCTGGCTCCGGCCGCGAGGCATAATACCCGCATTTCATCCTGGAGCGTGTGCAACTCTTCGACATCGGTACTATAGCTCGGCGTCAGGGTTGTCAGGATGGCGATGTCGGGGGTCACCGTTCGGACCAACTGCTGCATATCGCCCCGATGACGGACGCCGAATTCGAGCACGAGGATGTCGGGCGCCTCGGTATTGAAGAGCGCGGTCCAGACTGCCCGGACGAAACTGGGTACGAGGTCCCGCAGACGGACTGACGCCAATTCAATGTTGAGGATGGCAAGGGGCAGACCAATATCGGTATTGTAGGAACGGGGATTGGGCTGGACCCGATACTGCCGGGCTAAGAGCTCGGTCACAATGCGCTTGATAACGGTCTTGCCGTGGCTGCCGGCGATGGCAATCACCATGGGATTTCTCCGCCACAGACGTAGACGGGCGAGCGCTCGCAATATCAGGACGGCGAAGCCACGCAGGCGCTGATAGGAATAGGGTCTGTTGGGTCCTTTGGGGTCCTTTGGGTCTGTTGGGTCAGACTCAACAGACCCAACAGACTCAACTGGTCGGCTCGCGCGGTGCTGAGTGGGCTGGGCCCGACGCGCGGCTGCCGGCCTGAAGTACGCGCTGAGACGCTCGAAGGCGGCGGTAATATCGTCCGGCCGGCGCCCGAAGTTCAGCCGTATATGGGCCTCGCCGCTGGGCCCAAAGGCAAGGCCGGGGACAACCGCAACCTTTGCCTTTTCCAGAATATCGTAGGCGAGGGCGTGCGAATCGCGGGCGTGGACAACCACGTCTTTCATCCGGGGAAAGACAAAATAGGCCCCTTCGGGTTTCTGGTAATCAAACACGTATGAGAGCTGATCGAGATGGGTGAGGGTCAGGTCGCGGCGCTGCTTAAACGCCCGTTGAAAGGAAGTGATATGTTCGTGTCCGTATTCGAGCGCCGCCAGGGCAGCATATTGCGACACAACCGGCGCGCAGGTCACCAGGGCGTCGTGCACCTTGAGAATTTCCTGGACGTTCCGGGCATCGGAATGGAGGTAGCCGACCCGCCAGCCCGTCATCCCATAGGCTTTGGAGAAGGTAAAAATCCGCACAATACGCTGGCGGACACCAGCGACCTGAGCCGGGCTGAAATACGCCTCCGGCGTGTAGACAAAATCCTTATAGGCTTCATCAATAATCAGAAAGAGATCATGCCGTTCGGCCAGCGCAATCAGGGCGCGCGTTTCCGCTTCCGAGAAGACCGTCCCGGTTGGATTGTTCGGGTTGCAGTACAAGATCGCCCTCGTGTGTGGCGACAGACAGGTCTCAAACGCTTCTTCGTCAAAGGCAAAATTCTGCTCCTCGTGGAGCGGGGCGAAGCGTGGGGTACAGCCGGCGATGCGGACAACCTCCTGGTAGGAGGCATAGCTGGGAGAGGGAAGAATGATCTCATCCCCTGGGCGGGTGAGGGTCAACAGCGTTGCGGCAATGGCCTCAATCGAACCGCTGGAAACAATAATCTCCTGGTCCGGGTCGTAGTGCATGCCTTCTTGCAGCAACGACTCGGCAATGCACTCGCGCAGTTGGGGTAAGCCTGGGGTCAGCGAGTAGGTGGCACACTCGCCCTCGGCGATTTTTTGCTGGACAAAGGATTTGATCGGTTCGGGCGTGTCAAAGCTGGGGATGCCCTGGGCCAGAGAGACGACGTCCGGTACCCGACTGGCCGCCAGCTCCATCGCCTTAATCGGTGACAGCTTGACGCCGGCCGTGCGCGTAAATAATCGCCTTTGCCCCCCACCTCCGCGAGCCACAGTCAGTCTCTTCCTTTCAGTCCGTTGTCAGCGGTACGGTATCCAGGCTCTCGGGGCTTTGCAATGGAATGGCGGATTGGGATATATCCCGAGACAGGCTTTATCACGATAGGAGGGGATCGTATGAGTGAGCGCCTTTTTTCCGAAGAAGAAATCCGTGAAATGGGAAAGCGAACGGTGGACCGCTTAACGGAAGCCATTGACGCCGGGGAGGCGGAGCAAGCCAAGAAGATTGCGCAGCGCATGTATAATGAATTCCTCGGGATGCACGATCTGTACCGGAACTGGACGACCGCGACGCTGAGCGAGGTGGGAAAGCGTTTTGGCGACGAGGTGCTGGAAGAGATCATGATGGCCGGCGTGAAAGCCTGGTGGCTGCCGAATTTGGAAAAAATGCCGCAGGACCCCCAAGAGCTGCCCCGGAAGATCAAGATGTTTGTTGCCGGTCTGCGGGGCCATCTTCAGCCCATGTATATTGAAGAGGATGAGGAAAAGGTCGTTATTCAGATGCGTCCCTGCGGCAGTGGCGGACGCATGGTACTCGAAGGGAAATACGACGGACCCGACGCCTTTCATACCGTGGAAAAACCGCAGCGGATGACCTATAACCGCGCAGACTTTCCCGTGTACTGTGCCCACGAGCCGCCGATGGAGTTGGTTGACATCGAAAAAAACGGAAAACCTTTTGTCGTGGTCGAGCCGGCCACCGTCCTCGGAAAAGAGCACTGTTCTTTTGTTATTTATAAAGACCCGGACAAAGTCCCGGAGAAATATTACGAACGGCTCGGCCTCAAGAAACCGGACTAGGCCGGTTGTGAGGAGTAGACATGCTCGTTGCTGGAGTTGGTCTCTCAAAACAACACGATACCGAGCAGGCCACGCGGGAAGCGGCCCAGGCGGCCTTGAGTCAGGCGGGGGGCGACCGCGCTGACTTTGCCCTGGTCTTTGCCACCGCGCATCACGGGGCCGGGTACGGGCGCGTCCTGCGTACGGTCCGCGCTGAAA
This sequence comes from uncultured Binatia bacterium (SeqCode), assembly GCA_965203745.1. Taxonomy (GTDB): domain Bacteria; phylum Desulfobacterota; class Binatia; order Bin18; family Bin18; genus Bin18. The sequence goes on along the minus strand of CBDBDK010000004.1, from coordinate 394,577 downwards.
CGCAGGCCAGTCAGGTTGTCGGCTGTAGTGCCGGTGGCGTGCTGACCACGGCTGGAGAAGTGGAACGCGCGCCGGGGGTTGCGGTCTTGGCCGTGCGGTCGGACACGTTGTCCGCCCATCGTTTCTTTGTTCCCCAACTGCGCGGCCGGGCACGGACGGTTGGCCAGGAGGTCGTGTCCAGCGTCACGCCTCACCTTGGTCCCGAAAATCTCGCCCTCGTCTTCCCCGATACGTATAATTTTGACTCGCATGCGTTCTTTGACGGAATCACCGAAGGCGGGCTCTCGGACGTGCCTTTTGTTGGCGGCGGGGCGTCTGAGGACGGGAGTGTTGGTGAGACCTTCCAGTTGTGCGGAGACACGGTCAGCAGTGATGCAGTCAGTGGAGCGCTGCTGAGCGGCCAATTCACCTATACCATTGGTATCACCCAGGCCTGCCAACCGGTGAGTCCCGTGCATCAGGTGACGAAAGCCCACAACAATCTCATCCTTGAGCTCGACGGCCGCCCGGCGTTTGAGGTCTTTGCCGAACGTGTGAGCCCCCAACTCCGCGATGATCTGCGTCGTGCCGCGGCATATATCTTCGTTGGCCTGCCGGTCGACGCCGAACGCCAGCATATTGCCCCTGGCGAATACGTCGTGCGGAATCTCGTCGGCTTTGATCCGGAGCGCGGGATTATTGCGGTGGCGGACCAGATCGTCGAAGGCCAGAAGCTGGTCTTCACCTTACGCGACGGGAACGGCGCACGGACCGACCTGAAACGGGAGCTGGAAGCGCAGGACCGGAGCTGGCAGCATAGCCGCCCGGCATTTGGTCTCTATTTCAACTGTGTGGGACGTGGCAGCGGGCTCTACGGGATTCCCGATATCGACTCTTCGTATATCAACCAATACCTGGCTGATGTGCCGGTTATCGGGTTTTTTACCGGCTGCGAGATCGCCCCCGTACAGCGCCAGGCCATCGTCCACCAGTACTCCGGTGTCCTCGTCCTCGTTGGCGAAAAGCCGCTGCACTAAGGCAATCTGGGGTCAAAACGGGAATAAATTCCCGAAAAATCCCTCGTCGTCGTCGCTTGAGGCGACCGGCTCGTCTTCGTCGTCGTCCATAAAGCCCTTGAACGGGTTATACTTTGAGAGCAGCCCCGGCTTGGTAATGGTTTCTCCCGCCCCAGGGTCAATGTCACGGGCTCTGCCATACGTTGGCGTTGCGGTCTGAAATTGTCCCGGCTCCTGAAGATAGGTGACGCCCAGGTCGCGGTCATCATCACAGCAGCCTCTGCTAAACGGCAGCCAGGAACAAGACGCTCCGAACACGATCAGGCTCGCGCACAAGACCGCGCGGATATACGTTGGCGCTTTCACATTGCAGAAATTCGAGAAGTGGCTCACTTGACAATCTTTTCCAGTACGGTTCTCTCTCGGGTTTCGGCAGGGGATCTCCCAGGCGCTATTTCAGCCGAACTGCCGTTCCAGTCGCGACCAGCAGCAACATGCCTTTTCCTCCGCCGCTGATTTCGCTGTAATCCATATCGACGCCGACAACCGCGTCGGCACCGAGCTGTGAGGCCTGCTCGGCGAGTTCTTCCAGACAGGTGTCTTTGGCTTGCCGTAGCGCCTTTTGGTGGGTGCCGCTGCGGCCTCCAAAAAAGTCTCGCAGGCCACCCAGCATATCCCGAAAGACATTGATACCCAAAACACACTCGGCGCTGACAATGCCAAGCGCTTCCTGAATGGTACGACCCGGAACTGCGGGGGTCGTGGTCATATTGTTTCTGGCAATCGGCATAGACGGCTTCCGCTAGGTTGTGGTCTCACGGCGGTTATACATAACTGGAAAATTCTCCGGCCACTACCACACCGCAAGCGTCTTCTTTTCCTGGATAGTTTCTTATCAAGAAAATCAGAACGGTGAGATCTCGGGCGGCGGCCCGAACAAAACACGCAGGGCGATGTCGGCCAGGAGGAAGAAGAGGGCGATGACAATAAGGGTGTTTTCGAGCGGGTGGAGGAGGACTTTCCGGCCGCCCCGGATGTGGGAAGTGAGTTCGTCAAACGTCGGGTTGAGGCTGCCGCCCGTTCCTTCGGCCAGGGCGTGCAGCAATGGCCGGTTGGGTTGTTGCTGGCGATATTCCCTCAACGCACCATCCACTTCTTGTCCAACCAGAACCGTCTGACTCCGCTGATTCAGAGTCGTATTGCCTCTGCGTTTGACAATGGTAACGGGGACGTTGCCCGTGTAGCGGGTGGGCAGGACGGCTTCGGAGATGCGCGGGGCGACCGGCATGAGGGTCAGGGTCTCACTCCGGGTTCCGCTGGCCAGTCGGACCTGGAGGATGCTGTCATCGGTATTGTCAAAGGATTCGACCCGGAGGATCGTGCGTTCGCCACGCTTGGTCGCGCTCAGTCGATAATCCAGCGGTGTTTCATTCCGCATGGCCCAGCGAACCGCCTGAGACCAGAATTTCCCGAAGCGTTCCCAGCGTATCCAATCTCCCGAGCCGGCGCCGCTCGGATCAAACGGCACGACAACGACCTTGCCCAGACCGTACTGCCAGGTGGCCAGGAGCGGGTCCTGTTCGCCGTGGACGTCGGTATAGAGCTGGACGTTCGCCCGCTTCTTGGGCTTGGTCAGCATATACTCGTCCAGGGCCGGGAAGTCGGACAGGCCGCGTAAAATCTGTCCCCGGACGCCGACCTGGGGGACGATATCCTTGGGGCCCTCGTCCTCCTGACCTTGCTGGCGCAGGGTCTGACGGGTGTCCCGCACCAGGAGTTGGGGCAGCATGGTGGCGTCTTCAACATGGTAGAAGCGCCCACCCGTTTTTTCCGACATATACGACAGGAGTTGCAGGTTGACGGTGTCGCTCCCAATCCGAATGGTCGTAATCGAGATCTGGCGCTGGGCAATGGTTTTGATCAGAGGATAATGATCGGTCGGACTGCGGTTGGTATCGCCGTCCGTGAGAAGAATAATATGCCGAATGGATCGCCGACTTCGACTCAACTGATCGGCCGCAGCCTCCAGAGCGTTATAGAAATCCGTCCCGCCGCCATACCGGAGGCGCCCGATGCGACTCCGCAGCGTCGAGCGATTCTGTGATAGCCGCCTTAAGGCAGACAGGGCATAGGCTTCTGAGTCGAAGGCAATGGCACCCGCCAAGTCGGTATTTTTGAGTTGACCCAGGACAGCGATGGCCGCCTTCTGCGCATACTCCATCTTTTGGCCGTCGTGCAGACCGCGCACGCGGCTGTTGTAGCCCATGCTGTTTGAGCGGTCGATCAACAAAAAGAGGGCGATCGGAATGCGCTTCTTTTTCTGCGGACGCTGCTCGTGAAAGGAAACCGGCAAGAGACGTTCTATGGCGGAGTTTTGATAGTCGAGCGTTCCAAACGTCCGCGCTCCGCCGGCCATGAGAAAGCCCCCACCAAAGTCGCGGACATAGCGCTCAATGGCGGTCATTTGCCGCTGTGTCACGTCTTTGCGGCCGATATCGTCAAAGACCACGCTATTATAGTCGAGCAGCCGGGGCAGACTGGTTGGTAGACCCTCGGGACGGCGGAACTCAATATCCACTTCCTTGAGGTGCAGGGCGCGTGCCAGGTGGGTCTTGGGATTGTCGGTAATGACCAGGGCGCGCGTTTTCCCGGCAACGGCCAGGCTTGTACTCTGGGTGTTGTTTCCGGCGATGGTATCGGCGTCCGTCTGCACCTCGGCTCGCAGCAGATAATTCCCACGCTGAAGGATTTGAGCGGGAATTTCCAGAACCGACAGGCCGGGTTCCAGACTCACCGCCTGACGGGTCAGGAGCCGGTCGTCGGCATAGATGTCCGCCCTGCCCGGAACCGGCTGGCCATGGCCGTTGCGGACAACGAGGCGCATATCAAAGACGCTGCCCTCACGGGTCAGCGGCGGAACCACGAATTTTTCCAGGGAGACCTCGGCCTGTTGTCCGCCGGGGGGAATGACCGGATAAATGGCGATGCCCATTTGACGGGCGGCGGCGACGGCTTGGCGGGCCATGCCGGTTGTCTCATTGCCGTCAGTCAGGAGGAGGAGACGTTTTTCCGCCCCCTCGGGATACAGGGCAAAGGAGCGTTCAAGCGCTTGCGCGATATTAGTACTGGTTGCGCGGTCAGACGACGGCAGCGACTCGGGCAGGATCGCCTGGGCTGCCGGACCGGGAGCGAGAACGAGCTGGGTATCCGCTGCAAACGAGATAATGGCGAACTCGTCTTGTGCCGAGAGCGCTTCTCTGAGTTGATCCAGATAGGTCTGCATCCAGGTCCGGGCTGCTGTCACAATGCTGTCTGAGGTATCAACCGCCGCCACAACGGCTAAGCGCTGATCGGACAGAATAGTCTGATGGCTCAGACCGGCCAGAGCCAGGATAATCAGGAGAGCGGCTATTGTTCTCAGGAGCGTCGCGCCCAGGAGTACGCGCCGCTGAGAGCGGCCCCGCAACGGCAGCCACAGCAGGGGGAGCAGCAGCAGCAGCCATAGGAACTGCGGCGACAAGATGGTGTACGCCTGGCCAAAAATTTCCGCGGTCATGACACACCCTCCAGCGGAGAGCGCCACAAGGCGTAGAGCCACTCACCAAAGAGTAGAAGCGCGGCCAGCCAGTACAGACTCTGGCCAAATTCGACCGGAATTTCGCGCTGTACGGCCTCGGGTGAGGTGCGGACTCCCGACGACACGGATGGCTGTGTCTCGTCCATAATCTGTCGGCCAATATTGGACTCGGCTTCGTCAAAGAGATTGGCGTATAGTTCCGCACGATAGGTATCAGTCTCAACCCGGTAGATGCCTACCTGATCGAGCGGCACGGTGTCGGCTTCAAGAACCTGAACTTCAGTCTGAGGCGTGGAGAGGCGTGCGCCGTCAAGGGGAGCGTCTGTGGGAAGAAAGAACACGTCTCCGGCGGGCAACAGGTGGGGGTCGAGTGGATTGGGCGGGCGCAGCCAGCGCAGGGCGTTGAGAAAGAGGACGAGCAGGGTCAGATTGTCCGAGTCGGTCAGATTTCCCGCACCGAGATCAAAGGCTAAACAGACAATACGGCGACCGTTCCTCTCTCCCGTCAGAGCAAGCGGGATCTCGCCGTGGCTGGTCTTTGAGGAAATAAGGACCTGAGCCCAGGAGGGGAGGGCGAGAATACGGGCCTGCTTGAACGGCAGGGCCTCAACGTATTGCAGGTTGTGTAAAATTTCGTGCTCGTCGTTCCAGTCCAGAATCGTCAGATCCGCCGCCTCGGTCAGCACGGGAAAGAGCGCGTTTTCAACCGGTGGAAAGATGTAGAGGCTATTGGCGGGGACGGCCTCGTCGGGAACAAACTGGTGGAAAAGGACCACGTCCTGTTCGCCCACTTGAGTGGGCGAGAAGTCCTCGGGCATGGTGCTACGCAGCGTCACGCCGGGCAATGCACGGCTGAGCTGCTGGAGTTCCTGGTGCAGGTGAGTAGCCGGAGAGACCAGGACTAACTGCGTTGAGCGGCGTTCAGCCACCCAGTTCAGGGCATGATTATCGACGGCTAAGGCGTCCTCGGACTCAAGATGTACGGCAAGCTGCCCAGGCCCGGTAAAACCGCCTAAAGAGAACGAGCGGGTGTTGTTGGCCGAGAGGCTGAACGCTTCTTGAAAGACCGTCTGGCCATTGAGTTCGACGCGCAACGTCGCAGTTTTTGCGCGATTGGCGTAATTGCGAACGAGGATATAGGCCTGGGCCTGGGAGTAGTCCTGGAAAGGATTCTGGTAGACGTGGACCGAGGCCAAAGCCATATTATCGTCGGTCTCACCCACACGATGATAGGTCAACGCCTGTTGCTGTGTCTGTGACAGACTCAGCTGGTTGGACGGCAGGTCGGTAAAAACATGAATCTGGGCTTGCCGTCCGGCCCGGTCGCGCTGGACGAGGGCGAGTTCGATACCCAGTTCCAACTGGGTGCCCGTATCCTGCGGCCGGAGGCCTTCGAGGCGGTGCAACACCAAGCGGTGGTCTGTTGTAAAACCGCTGATGACCTGGGGCCGGGCCGCAATGCCGATGAGCATGACTTCGTCAAGCGGTGCCAGCGCGTGGAGGACATCTTTGGCCTGGTCCAGGGCCAGATCAAAACGGCGCACGCCGTTTTCGCGCGCCTGCATGCTCGCCGACAGATCGAAAACGAGAATCTGCCGGTCTCCGCGCGTTTCGGTCACCGTGCGCGACCAGTACGGATGCAGTAAGCCCCCAATCAGCAACAGGAGAAGCAGGATCTGAAGCAGAAAGAGGAGGTCGGGCCGGAAGCGTCTGGAGCGCACGCGATCTTCTGGAACGTCTGTCCAGAACAGCAGGCTGGGGACTTCAATACGGGTGCGGGTCCGCTGGCGCAGATAGACCAGGACCAGAACGCCGAGCAGGGAAACGAACGGTAAGGCCGCTGGATTGAGGATACCCATACGCCACAGAAGATGCTCAGTGAAGGGTGACGAGTCCCACCTGGGCGAGTGCCTCCGTCACCGTTTCGGTGATAGGCTGCGCACTGGAGAGACGCGTATAGAGCACCCGGTGTTTATGACAGAACTGTTGGAGCGCGTCACAATGAATCGACAGGGCGTGGTGATATTTCTCAAGGTTCGCCCGGCTGAGGGTGACCCAGCGTTCGGTCTGTTCTTCGACATCGTAGAGCTTGCCGCGCCGAAAAAGACGTTCCGGGCGAAGCTCGCTCTCGCCCAGCACCTGAATGGCTTTGACTTCATAGCCCCGCGCGATCAGAAAGAGCAGGGCGGCTTCATACTGCGTGGGTCGGGTCAGAAAGTCCGAGATCAGGACGACCACACCCGGCTCTTTGGTCTGCCGAATATAGGACTGAACAGACTCCCTGAGATAAGTCTTCCCGCTCGGTGTCAGTGCTTCCAAAAAGGGGGAGACACGGAGAAAACGGTTGCGATGACGTAAGAACGGCGTTGCCAGAAAGGGACGCGGAGGCGCGGACAGGGCAGCGATCCGGAGCGTATTATTACTGGAGAGCACGATATAGCTGAGCGCCGTGACTAGGTCCACGGCGTGGGTAAATTTCTCGTCTCTGGCAGGGGCGCCCATCGATGCGCTGGTGTCGAGAATGACATGAAACGGGATTTCCCTTTCAGCCGTAAACGTCTTGACTAGCAGCTGATCGAGTCGCCCGGCGGCATTCCAGTCTAAATAGCGAAAATCATCGCCGGGCGAATAGTCTTTGTAGGACTCGAATTCTACGCCCCAAGCCTGGCTCGTGCGTGGAATGGGCGTCTCCCCAGGACGGTGGCCGCGTGCTGCGCGGACACGCATACGCAGGCGGTCAAGCTGCTTGAAAAAGGCGGGATCGGTCAGACTCACGCGCGGCCCTATTCCTATTGTTGGATTTTTTTGGCGGACTGCAGAATACGCTCAATGATCGAGGCCGGATCGACATTCTCTGCTTCGGCGGCAAAATTGAGCACCAGCCGGTGATTGAGGGCCGGCAGCATGACTTGGTCAACATCGTCGTAGCTGACGTTGGCCCGCCCATCGAGCAGGGCGGCGACTTTCGCGCCCAGCATCAGGGTCTGGCCACCCCGCGGACTTGAACCAAAATTGACATAGCGGCTCACCAAGTCGTCTTTCGGCAAGGTTACCTCGGCCGTATCGGTCTGATTCATATACAGCGCGTCCGCCGGCAGCGTGGCATGAATCAGGGCCGCGATATACTCTTCAATATGGGGAGCAACCAGGACATCGCGGACCAGATGCCGAAACGCCATGATCTTTTCGGCGGCTTCCGTTTCGGAAAAAACGGGATGAATCTCCGGCTCAGTCGTAGTGGTGGTTGAGCTGATAATGCGTCGGACCTCGTGGTGGGTGGGATAGGTCAGGCGAACCTTAAAAAAGAAGCGGTCAAGCTGGGCTTCAGGCAGCGGATAGGTGCCCTCCATTTCGATCGGGTTGAGCGTCGCCAGCACGAAAAAGGGCGGATGCAGTTGATAGGTGGTGCCGGCCACCGTGACCTGGAGTTCGGCCATGGCTTCGAGCAGCGCGGCCTGGGTTTTGGGAGTGGAGCGGTTGATCTCATCCGCCAACAGCACGTGAGAAAAAATCGGCCCTTCAGCAAAGACGAAATCGCGTCGACCGTCGTCTTGATCCACAACCATACGAGTGCCAGTCACGTCTGCGGGCATCAGATCCACGGTGAACTGAATCCGACTAAAGCTGAGATTCAGGACGCGGGCGAGCGAACGCACAAGGAGCGTTTTACCCGTTCCCGGTACGCCCTCGATCAGCACATGGCCGCCGGCAAAAAAGGCGATCAGAATATTTCGAATAAGCTCCTCATGGCCGATAATAGCCTTGGCCAATTCGGCCTGAATCCGCTGAAAGGTATCCTGAAATTCAAGAACAAGATCGGTTGAAGGAGTAAACGTATCCTCCAATACCTGCTGAGATGTTGATACGTTTACTCCCTTTGGCGTTTCACTCACTGTACTGCCCCCCGGGAAAACAGCTGTTTCACAACGTCCTCATATTCAGGTGGAATCTGGGCATTTCGGATGGCATCGTCCAAGGCTTGGTTTGCGCTGAGTTGGCTGGTGGACTTGATAATCACCCCGCCGCCCTCATCTTTGACAATCTCGTGACCGGTATGGCTCTTCTCAAAACTGGCATCAAGAGACAGGCTGAAGGTCTGAGGCGTGCCCTCAAGACTGGCCTCGTTGCCGTACAGGCGTCGGTCGGTGCCCGTACCCGCTCCCATACCACCTCGGCCGGCCTGACCCCCCCGACGGGGAAGCTGGGGGTTGGCAGACTGAAAGGCTCCCACCGCTTTCCGTCGATCAAGACGCGCTTGTTTGAGCTTTTGGAGGCCGCTGCCCTGTTCGGGGGCTTGCTGACTACCCAGCCCGGCTCGCTCAGCATCCTGCCCGGTCTGGCCCTCCCCCAAAGCCTGCTGGCTGGCATCTCCGGCCTGTTGCTCAGAGTGTATATCCTGCGCTTGTTCGTCATCGAGGAGACGGTGGCCCTCGGCGGCGTCCTGTTCGTTAAGAGACGCCTGAGACTCCTGGAGTCCTTGCAAAGCCGTTCGCAGGGCTTGCTGGAGGTCTTCGGGCAGAGACGCCAGTTCCAGCAGCTCCTGTCCCAGACCTTCTTCGTCTGCTGCGTGATCCTGCAAACTCATCTGGCTGTCTGCTTGCTCAGACAGCGTCTCACCAACAGGCAGCGAGTCCAGCGACCGAGCGGTGAAGTCTTCCGGTGGTATGGACAGACGTTTGTCCACTAGCTGTCCCGTGCGTTCGGGCAACTCGGAGGAAATCAGTTCAAGATTGGTCAGTGAGAAAGGTTCGGGTTCAGACGCGGGTGATAGTAACGGGATGGAGGCCACCAGGAAGGCGAACACCAGAGCGGCGAGAAAAGGCAGGACGCTCCAGGGTATACGCCGGGGCGCGACCTTTTTGACCTCCCAGAGCGACAGCCGGTCCAGATTATCGCGGAGAAGATAGGTCCATAAACGGGAAGCCGGAGGGCCATTGAAGGGATTCGCCAGAATCTGGGCTGTCAGCGTTGACAGGCGCTGTTTAAGCCCAACCTGGAGATCGATCCGACGGGCGGCGGTGTGCAGATTGGTCCAGTCCGCTACCCCCTGGCGGAGAAATCGAAAACAGACAAAGCCGGCCAGGGCGAGGAGTGGCCAAGCCAACAGGATGAACCAGAACGAAGAGAGTGAGAAGGCCAAAAAAGTAAAAAGCGCGAATCCGAGGGCGCACACCGTCCCAATACCGTAGAACCGGTGTTGGGCGGTATAGAGGTTAAAACGCCCCTGAAGCCTGTGCAGTCTCGCTTCGACCTCAGCGAGCGCACTCCGCTCCTTAGTGCCTGGTGGCCAGTCCATGCGAGAATCCTGAGTACCCGTGCTCCTTGAAAAAGGCGCTCACACCATAGTTGAGAGCCTTTCCCAGGTCAACTCACAAGAGGAGCGAAAACTTTCCGTGTGAAAGTAGTGGCTTCTCTTGCTTTGTCGGACGTGCAAGACCGCGTGCGAGCTGCTAGTGCTAATGAATACCTGAGGTTTGAGACACTACTGACTGAAAGGTCCTCAGCCCCGGCCTCACGATGATGCTGTCTTCCGTCTCTGTTATGCGCTTGCTCGTCGCCTGTGTGTTGATATTGGGTGTGGCCTGTGAAGAGCCGCTCCGGCTGCCTTATATTGAGCCGGTCCTGCACAACTGGCCGGAACAGTACCAAGGGGTGAGGGGGACCAAACTGCACGTCTTTCCTACGGGCTCGATAACGGTCTCCAGCCGGATCGTCTACCGAGACGGCAGCCTCCCCCAGCAGCACACCCTCGATATCCTGGTGTTTGGTATCGAGCATCCCAAGCAGGGCTTGGTCCTGGTTGGAACCGGGTTGAACCGAGGACTGGCGGAAGATGCGCCGCGTTACTTAGGACCAGTCCGCTCGGTCTTTGGCCAGGCGGACATGCAGCCCGGCCAGGATATTCTCTCCCAGCTCAAGACTGCCCAGCTTTCAGCGGAAAGGGTGAAGTTCGTGATTCTGCCTGATCTGCGACTCGGGCATACCGGTGAACTGGAGGGCCTGTCTCAAGCGGCGGCTGTGGTGACGCGCGAGGAACACGCCACCGCGCTGAGCAGCAGCACGCTCGGCCTGTATATGGCGGACGAATTCGACCAGGTTGAGAAGTGGCAATTCGTTGATTTTTCCACCGCTCCGCCACTCGGGACTTTTGCCGGGAGTCATGACCTCTTTGGTGACGGCAGTATCGAGCTGATTGACGTTGCCGGCGCAACCGCCGGCGGGCTTGCCGTCCTTGTCCGTCTGCCCGACCGGCCTGTCCTCCTGTGTGGCAATCTGGCCTGGACGCACAGCCAGGCGCGCTATGCCTGGATGCCCGGCCTGGCCTTTCGGCGCGAGCTGTGGTGGGAAAAAATCTGGCGCCTCAAGAAATTCAAGGACCTGGTTCCGGAACTCCTTGTCCTGCCCGACCATGACTGGAAGGCGGCTCGCAAGGTCAAGGCCTCAGACATCACCGTGCACGAGTTTTCTCCCACCGAAGAAGACGAGAAAGATACATCTCCGGCCGCCCGACTTTTCCGGCCCGTCGGGACCCGCTAGGGTAGGAGAGGCATGGAAGTCACCGTCATCGGTCACGGTTCGTTGATGAGCGGTCGGGGCCTGTCGTTTTCCGGTACGTTTCAGATGCGAACGGCCTACATTGTGGCCTTGGATCACTGCCGCCGAGGCTTTGCCAAACTCTCCAAATACGGCGACCGCTTTGCCACCGACCTGGAGCTTGAACAGCCCGCATTGGAAGGCGCCGTCGTCTCGCCACAAACCGCGCCCGACGGACGGGTCGAAGCCCTGGGGCTGAGCGTCTCGCTGGAAGACTGTAGCCGCCTGGTCAAACGAGAAGGGTATCGGCCAGAGGCCTTGCTGACCCTGGTTGAGCGAGCGCAAAAACGTGGCCTTGGGGTGGCCGAGTGGCTGTGGCAGCTTGCGGCCGAGCAGGCGCATGATCTGGCAGCCTATCGGCGTCGGCTCTTCCTGATGACAGACTATACCTCACCCCATTACATCCCCCATCCGGTTCGACTGGCGGAGGCAGGCTATGCCTTGATTTTTCTCGCGCCCGGACCGAGGGGAAGCGGCACACCGGATGTGGCCTCCGTTCGCCAACAGACGGGGATCACTACCATCCTGAATACGACCGAGACCTGGCGGCGCAAGCCGAATGAGGATCAGATGGCCTATTTTCTCTCGTGTCTGCTGGGTGGAGCACACGGTATCAACGTGCGGGATTTTCTGGCGAGCGTGGGGGAGAATCGCGATCTGGCAGAAACGCTGTCCCAGCGTATCCGGTCCGTGCTGGCCGAAGAAGTCGCGTGTTTTCTCCAGACGACAGGCTTGGAACCGGAACCGTATACGCAGGCGTTCGGCAGCCCTGAAGCGGCGCTGCGCCGGGGTGGCCTGGGAGACTTTCTTGAGAGTTTCGACAGCTAAGAGGACAGGCGGATGAGTATTTTCTCGGTGTCAATCGGCAAGGAACAGTTATGTTTTACCGCGGCGCATTTTATTGCCTTCAAAGGCTTCCGAGAACCGTTACACGGCCACACCTATCAGGCTGAGGTGAAGGTGAGCGGGCCGGTTGGGCCGGACGGCTATGTTGTGGATTTTCTGGTGCTGAAAAAGATCGCCGAAGAAGAGTGTCGGCAACTGCATTTTACCACCCTGCTGCCTGAAAATAGCGACTGCCTGCGTATTACCGCGGACACCGAGACCGTTCGGGTGGAGTGTGAAGACGGTACCCGGTTCAGCTTCCCACGGCAGGACGTCCGCCTGCTGCCCATCGTGCATTCTTCATCGGAAGAGATTGCCCAGTATCTGATTGCGCGACTGCGCGCCCGTCTGGCGGAAGCCCGTGGGAACAGTATCGAAACGATCGAGGTCCTGATTGAGGACATCCCCGGCCAGGTAGCGGTCTGCCGCGAGCCGTTTCGAGTGTGAGACCGGAATGGCGTGGGGGCTGCGGAGTGTGATCCTGGGGCTGCTGTGCGCCAGCCTAACAGCGTGTGAAACAGCTCTACCCGAGCCCGACTCAGCGGGCGCGCGGCTCTACCGCCAGCGCTGCTCCGGCTGTCATCGCTTGTATCATCCCGGCCTGCTCACACCGGAGATGTGGCAGTTCATGCTGGCGCGTATGGACACGGAGTTTGTGCGCCTCGGTCGTCCGTCTTTATCCGAAACCGAGCGCCGCATCATCTTCGACTACCTGAACGCCCACGCCCAGCGTCCAACTGGCTAAGAACGGACGGAGCCCTGGATTGTGGGATTTTTCTTATGCCTCCCGTCGGGCGGCTTCGATATCGTCGGGCTCTTTCGGGATTGCCCCGGTCAGCACGTCGTGGCCGTCGGCGGTCACGAGGACATCGTCCTCGATGCGGATCCCAATGCCCTGGTAGGCTGCCGGTACGTCAGCGTCTGCGGCAATATACAGGCCGGGTTCAACCGTCAGGACCATCCCAGGGTTGAGCGTCCGTTGCTCTTCGCCAATCTTGTATTTGCCCACATCGTGCACATCCATGCCCAGCCAGTGGCTCGTGCGGTGCATATAAAACTGGCGATAATCGCCCTGCTCAAGAATGCTCTCCGTACTGCCGGACAGCAGATCGAGGTCGCGCAGCCCCTCAATTAATATTTCCGTGGCGCGTTGGTGCACGTCGTCAAAGCCCACGCCGGGCCGGATCATGGCAATCGCGTGTTTCTGTGCGGTCAGAACCAGGCTGTAGATTTCTTTCTGCTGAGCCGAAAACGCGCGGCCAATCGGAAACGTGCGCGTCACATCCGAGCAATAGCAGGCGTACTCCGAACCGGCGTCAATCAGCAGGAGGTCTCCGTCCTGCATCTGTTGATCGTTGGAGATGTAATGCAGGATCGTGGCGTTTGCGCCCGAGGCAACAATCGAAGGGTAGGCCGGCCCGTCCGCTCCGTTGCGGCGAAAATGATATTCCAGCAGGGCTTCGATTTCGTATTCGTACATGCCGGGTTGCGTCTCGTGCAGGGCGGCGTGGTGGGCCGCGGCAGACGCCTTGACCGCGTAGCGCATCAGGTCGATTTCTTCCGGGGTTTTGAACAGCCGCATTTCGTGCAGCAGATCGCCAGGATCAATCAGCGAGACCGGTCCGCGCCCGATGCGCGGGCGTTGCTGCCGGCCCTGATTCACAAAGTCCAGAATCTTTGCGTTGAGGCGTTCGTCTCGGCCGAGTCCGTAGTAGATTTTCTCCGCGGCGAGCAGGTGCTTGGACAGCACCTCGTCGAGTTGATCAATCGTATAGGCGGCGTCCACGCCAAAATGCTCTTGCGCGCCCTCAACGCCAAACCGTTTTCCTGTCCAGGTCTCTTTTTCCTTGTCGCGCGGACGGACAAACAGAATAAACTGCTCCTTGTCGTGGTTGGGCGAGAGCAGGCACAAGGATTCCGGTTCCGGAAAACCGGTCAGGTAGTACAGGTCGTTGTCCTGGCGATAGCGATACTCGACATCCTGGGAGCGAATGGAAGTCGGGGCGGCCGGAAAGAGGGCAACCCCATCGCCCATCTGTTTCAGAAATGCCTGCCGGCGGGCTGCATAGGTCGAAAGATTTCCGTTCATTGGCATACTACCGTGTCGTCCGTTTGGTGCTGACTTGACTTTCGCCCAACAATTAAAGACGCTTGGTACTATATGGCACACGAGCATTTGTATCCAGAGTCCTTAAACGCCCTGCTGACCCGACTGCCGGAACTGGAAATCGTGCTGGGTCCGCAATCCAAGCCAGGCTTACACAGGGTCCAAAAGCTGCTCCAGGAAGCGATTGCCGCTCGCGCCGACGGCGATGTGCCCAAGGCGACTGCAAAAATCGGAACGGCAATGGACACCCTGTCGCAGTTGGCCGACGGGCTCGACCCGCAGGAGGCCGCGCTCATGCGGATGCTGTCCGCCCAGTTCAGACAGGCGTTGACAATGGGCGATATGAGTGAGACCCAGCGGGTCTCGGACGTGATGCGCAAACGTTCCGGGGCGACCATCAAAAAGAAGCCCTAGACAGCGCCCGAAACGCTGCGTCCTTGACTTCCTCAGGCCGGTTGGCTAGTGCACAAGGCATGGCCGATGCACTCCAAGCGTGTTGTGAAAAAGAACTGCAAATCCAGCATAAACAGATTACTGATACCTATCTCTCCTTCCCGGTAATCAAGGACATTCCCTGTCCCACCTGTCTGCGCATTATCCCGATTCGGGTGTATGAAAGGCCGACCGAGGCCGAGTCTTCATAGGGGATGGCGGACATGGCGGAACGCGTGGGCTTGAAAATTGTCAGGGTAGGCATTGAAAACGAGGACAAACCGTGTCGGGTGAGCATTAAAGCCGAGGTCGACACCCTGACGCAACTGCGCGCCATTGCCGACAAATTCAGGCGGTCAAAAGAGCGCATTCCCGCCCAACTGATCATTGGTCCGACCGAAGAAAAACCCGCGTCTCACGACACGGTCCGCGCCGAAGAGATCGAACAGGTCATTGTCGAAGGCTTGGCCGCCATGCACCACTCCGGCCAAATCGCCCGCGACCTCATCCGCCGCTTTCAGGGCCGTGTCCTGGCTGGGGATGGGGAGTAAGCCTTCGCCCGCTAACCTTCTTAATTACCGAACTCGGTTGTCCAGCGCATCCAAGAAGCGAGTTAGCACTCGATCATTGATATGGAGCGGGTTTGAAGCCTGCCTCCAGCGTGCGGCCGCCATGGCCCGCCGTCGCGTGAGGGCACCAGCGGCGACCAAGTCCACCATGAGGCTAAGGCCGAAACGTGTCTCAACGCCGTGGCGTTCGCAGAGCCGCCGCAGTGCGCCGTCATTCGTCACACACGTCCATCCCTCTTCGCGACAAACGACCAGACAGAGGTGGTCGTTGAACGAGACACTTGTGCGTTGCTCGCAGGTATCTTCCCAGCCGTCTTCGAGGCACTCAAGCTCGATACCCAGATTGACGAGATTGCACGGCAGGCCGCATCGTCCAAGAATCTTCAGGATCGTTTCCGTCAGGCTGCTACTGTGACCGCTCTTGCTCGGTTCGAGGACTTCCAAGCCGAGTTTCGTACTCTGGTGGACCGGATGGATGAATCGCGCGCAACAAGCATCACCCCGCCGGAACGCTGCTTCGAGACTGCCCGCAGAAAAATAGATGCAGGCCATTACGAGTTTGACGCTGACAGTACGGTAACCCAAACAGGGCATCCATAGCAGCAGAAGGATACATTCAGGCGGCTTTTAGCATTCCCTCTAAACCGCTGCCGACCCGTCCCTGTTACCACCCTGTCGGGTGAGAGAGGTTAGGTTAGGCCTTCGGCTAATCCCGCTCAGCGATGAACTGCCGTGCCTTTTGACCCTCGGCGGGATCGAGGCGGGTGATGATGGCGGCCTGTTCCTCGGCTTTTTTTCGGCTGCCGCCTATGAAACGCGGAGCCTCTATATAGTACCTCATCAGGTCCCAGTGGGCCGCCAGGTGGGTGGGGTCGCAGCCGACCGCTTTTTCAAAGTGAGTACGGGTGCGCTTGACGAGAGCGAAATTGCGGAGCCTGCGGAACGTGCTCATCTGCTCGACGTGACGTCCGTAGGCGCGTCCCAGCCACACATGATAGTCGGCATTGCACTGTTCACCGTCCACAGCCGTCTTGAACCAGGGGATGGCCTGTTCATAGTTTTCCTCTGCATAGGCAATCCGTCCCAAATAAAAGGGCGCGCTTGTATTGGTCGGCTGCTGCTGGTGCAGGGCCTCAAAAAATTGACGCGCCTCGGCCAACTGGCCAGTCTCAAAGAGTTGGAGCCCGGTTTGGAGATCGTTTTGAGCGAAAGCCGCCGGGCCTGAGAAGAGACACAGCAGCAACAGGCAGGTGGAGAGGAAGAGGGAGGAAAACCCTCTCACCCTAGCCCTCTCCCTCCAGGAGAGAGGGGATGAAATCTGTAGGGGCCACCCCCTGTGGTGGCCCTTTCCCCTATGCAATCCCCTCCTTGGAGGGGTGGCCCAAAGGGCCGGGGTGGGTTCCTCGCTCCTCACTCTTCACCTACCCCTAAAATGTAATGAGCGGCTTGACGATATTGTCCGCCTTGGTCGTCATCATAGTGAACGCGGTCTCGACCTCCGTAAAGGGAAACCGATGGGTGGTCAATGGCGTGGGGTCAATGCGCCCGTTCTGAAGCAGCCGCAGCAGGCGCGTGACCTGCTCCCGCCCGCCTGGGCACAGCGCCGTGTGAATTTTCTTGTCGCCCATGCCCAGACCGAAATCCGGTAGCGGGATACTCAACGCATCGCCGGCTTCCCCGTGATAGCCGATATTCGAGATCACCCCGCCCGGCTTGGTCGCTTTCACACAGTTCTCAAAGGTCACCGGAGAGCCCAGCGCCTCAATCGCGGAATCCACGCCAAGGCCGTTCGTGAGCTGCATAATCTGCTCGACCGCGTCTCCTTCGGTCGGATCGACGACAATATCGGCGCCCATCGTTTTGGCGAGTTCCTTGCGGTCCGGCTTGGAGTCAACGGCGATGACCAGCCCGGCGCCCAGCAGCCGGGCGCTGGCCGTGGCGCATAGCCCGACCGGACCTTGGGCGAAGACCGCCACCGTCCCGCCGGCCGGAATCTCCGCGTTCTCGGCTCCCACCAGGCCGGTGGACATCATATCCGTGGTGTACAGCGCCTGCTCGTCCGTCAGCTCATCCGGGATGGTAACCACGTTATAGTCGGCATCGTTGACAAAAAAGTATTCGGCCATATTACCGTCGCGCTGGGTGGTGAATTTATAGCCGCCCAGCATACCGCCGCACTGCGAGGTAATGCCGCGCTGGCAGGGGTCACACTTGCCGCACGGCGTGATGGCGTTCACCACTACCCGGTCGCCCTCTTTACAGGTTGTGACGTTTGCCCCGGCCTGATGGACGATGCCAACGCTCTCATGCCCGAGGACTCGGCCTTCGGGAATCTGGATGACGCCCCGCACAGTATGCACATCCGAGGTGCAGATCAGCGAAGCCGTTGTTTTAATTACCGCATCGTTCGGACCGGGGTCAGGGATCGGTTTGTCGATAATGCCGACCTTGTCTATGCCTAGAAATGCCAGCGCTTTCATAACATCCTCCTGTTGTTCACTGATTTCTATCGGGCAAAAATTTGTCCCTGGTCTCGAAACGCCTTGAACTCCAGACCGTTTTGGCTGGGGTCCAAGAGAAACATAGTGGCCTGTTCACCCACCTGGCCACGAAAGCGAATGCCGGGTTCGATCAGGAACGAGACACCCGCCTGCGTCAATTGCTCAGCCAACACCTGCCAGGCGTCCCAGTCGAGAATCACCCCAAAATGCCGAACCGGAACCTGCTTGCCGTCGACCGGATTGGTGGCCGCGGGTTGGGGTGCTTCAGGAGAAAGATGCGTGGTGACCTGATGTCCGAAAAAATTGAAATCAATCCAGGTCGCGCTCTCGCGGCCAACCGAACAGCCCAGCAGGTCCACATAAAATGTCCGGGCCGCCTCCAGGTCATGAACCGGGAGGGCGAGATGAAAGGGCAGGTGCGGCATGGCTCTCTCCTGAGGCGTGACTGGCGGGTTACAGCATACGGCGCAAATCGGCTAGCGTATACGTGCCCGGCAGTTCACGTCGCTCAGCCATGGTGTCTACCACCTGGGTGAGGAGAGCGTTGAGCGGGGTAGCGATCCCGAGTTGTTGGCCCATCTCGCGGACCCGACCGTTCAGATAACGCGCTTCCGTTCTGCCCCGCCGGCAGAACACATCCTGCCACATGGACGGGAAAACATGGGTCGAGCGGTCGGGTAACGGCTGTGGGGTAAAGTCGGTCCGACCCAGGTTTGTGACCATATCCGGCAAGGGCTGATCACCGGGCAGGGTTTTGAGTTTGATCTCGGCCCGAGCCAGGACGTACTGGGCCTCTGCTAGCATGTCGCCGCACAAGCGGCGCGGGGCCGGGTCGTTCAGTAACTCCGGTCCGGAGCGGTCGAGAATCGCGGCCGGCGCGTTCATCAGATTGATACAGAATTTCGCCCACTTGCAGGCCAGAATATCGTCCGTCAGCGTCCCGCCCAGCTTGGCGGCTTGCAGGGCGGTCACGACTTGTTCCGCAGTCTCGTCGAGCCCATTGGGATAGCGGCCAATCACCAGCGAATTGCCACCCAGGTGGCCAACCTCACCAGGAAAGACAAAACGGGCCCCCAGATGCAAAGCCACGCCATAGACATGACTGAAATGCTCGACCGCCAGCTCTTCATTGGTCATGGTATTTTGGAGACAGAAAATGGGAGTATCGGGCGGAATTTTGGCGCGCAGCTGCTCAAGGGCCACCGGGGTGTCATAGGTTTTGACACACAGGAAAACAACATCGTCTGGCTGGAACTGCCAATCGTCCAGAGCGGAACAGGCCGCTGGCGTGATGACAAACTCGCCATACTTGCCGGACATTTTCAGTCCGTCCGCCCGAATTTTCTCAATATGGGGCGGGTCCCCGATAAGCAGGACATCCGTTCCGGCTTTTGAGAGATGAGCGCCGACCGTGCTGCCGACCGCGCCTGCCCCGAAGATGACGAACCGCATCCGGTCTTCCTCCTGTGTCGGGCGCTAAGGTATGCCGACAGCGGACAGGCGTCAAGAAAAGCGAGAAGGAGGATGCGCTCCCTCGCTCCTGGATTTCACAATATCGGAGAGTTCAGGATTTCTTTCGTGGCCACAGGACCAGCGGCGGGGGGCCTTGGGGACTGTCCTTCAAACTGTTGCACAGCCTGATGACGGACTCTCCAAGCTGACGCAGGTGATCCCGCACGCGCTCATCGGTAATCTCTCCACCCTTCATCTGATCGGCTCGAACATACACGCTCCCAGGGACGATGTGCATATTGAACCAGGCCAACACCGGTTTCAGCTCCTGGTCGATGCTGAGGTAGTGGTGGTCGGTATAGGCGTTCCCGATCAAACCGGCGACCTTGCCCATAAAGGCTTCGACCGGAATATGGTCGAGCAGGTTCTTGAGGACCCCGGTGTAGGAACCTCGGTAGATGGGCGTGCCGATGATATAGGCGTCGGCGGCGTTGATGCGTTCAAGGACGTGGGGGGTATCGTCCGGGTAGTCTTCGGGTGGTCGCCCGTCACAAAAAGAGATGGTTACGTCACGCAGATCGATCACGTCGGTCGTGATATCCGGGGCGTGTGCTTGCGCGGCTGCCAGTGCGGCATCGACAATGGTCCGCGTACTGCCGCCAGCCGTCAGACTACCTGAAATACCGAGCAGTGTGGTCATGGGTACTCCTTCTTCTTTCCCCTGCTATACCCCGTCATGTATCGAAAGAGAACCACTGCTTCCTAGTCAAGAGAGGTGCGATGGACTGCTGTTCTGGTTTCAGCCAGGCGAAGAATAAGGTCTGCGGCTTCCTCGGGACCATTATGCCGGCGCAGAGTGCGTTGCATCTGCTCTGCCCGTCGGATGAATGAATCCTGGCTGAGCAGGGCGTGGATGGCGCGTTTGAGTCGGGCGGTCGTCAGCAGGCGTCGGTCCAGCCGCAGACCGGCTCCGGCATCGACGCAGCGCTGGGCATTATCGGGCTGATCCGCGCCGAGGGGGATACACAGCAGCGGAATCCCGTCGGACAGTGCGGTCAGCACGGTGTTCACCCCACCGTGTGAGATAATCAGAGCCGGGCGGGTTCTCGGCTCTGCCTGCAGGGCCGTCTGCGGAATATACGACTCGATGCGCACGTTGGATGGAACTGCCGAGAAAAGATCGGGCGGACAACCGGGCCCGGTCACAACCAGCCCGAAGACGGCGAGCTGACCGAGGGCGCGAATAATTTTTCGGAAGACGCTCAGACGCGTATTAAAAACCGTACCAAGGCTGACGTACACTAGCGGCTTGCCCTGTGGCACCTCCGCCAGCCAGCTCGGCATCTGCCAGTCAATCGGCCGGTCCCATACCGACGAACCAACGTAATGCACCTGGGGCGGCAGGTCGGGCCGGTTGTAATCGTATTCCCGACTACAGGTATGGATGAGTAAGTATGGAGCGACGACGTGTGGGGAGAGTGGGTCGGCATGAGGAAGGAGACTCAGCTGGCGGCGATAGCGATTCAGGGCAAAGCGCCACGGAGCCATCAGTATCGTGGCCGTACGGAGCGCGCCTTTGAGTCCGAGCCGGTAGGGAAGACGGAGAGCCGCGGGCATGGTTTCGACGCGCGGAAAACCGGCTGGAGGGGCGTGTAGGCTCGGGGACATGAAGTGGGTCATGGGGCTCAGCACGGCCCACGGCAGTGTCTGCTGCTCGCAAAAGAGTTGGGCGGCAAAGGTCAGCGGCCCGGCCACCACAACGCTGGGTTGGAAGACCTGAGTAATCTGCTGGAGTTCCGGGATACGCGCGGGGATTGAGGCCATGAAGATGCGCAAAAAGTCGTAGCTCACGCGCAGATAATGGATACGCAGATAGCGAATGGGCGGGAAAAATTCCTCCAAGCGTTCTTCGGAGTAGTGGGGGCCGAGGGGGTAGAACGGCAGGCCCTCGGGCTCGATGCGCTCCCGATACAGCCGGCTGGTGGCCAGGGCAACGGCGTGGCCCCTGGCTTGGAGGGTATGCATCACTGGCAATAACGGATGGACATGACCCATGCCCGGCTCGGTGACAAAGAGAATGCGTTGGGGTGAGTGCGACATGGAGGTGGAGAGGAGAGTAGATGGATAAGATGAAACTCCCCTCACTCCTGGCAGTCTGTCAAGGCGTGGGTGAGGAGAGATTGTTATGGGGATTTCTGGAAGATTGCCGTTGGTTTTGCTGATTAAAATCGAGATGCCGTCAGTTCCACATCTGCTTTACTCCAGGATTTTTTAAACCGCCCGGCAGTGGCTTGGGCGTCTTTCTTCTTTCCTTGAGCCCGCAAGCTCTGGGACAAGCCGTACAGCGACCAGCCATTGTCAGGATACTGTTCAAGATCTTTGCGATACACTTGCTCTGCTTCGGCTGACCTCCCCGCAGCTAGCAGGACGGCGCCCAAGTTCTGGCGGACTGGGTAATACCAGGCCGGCGGCTCGTTATAAGCCAGCGTATCCTGAATGTGGACGGCGGCTTCGAGGTGGTTGATTGCCTGATCGGTTTGGCCCTGCTTGGCCGCCAACTCGCCTGCTACAACATGCGATGCAATAGAGAGGAGCTTGGCGGCGACATTCCGGCCCATCATCATGCGATCTTCAGGGATATCTTTAGCGATAGCCTCTAACTTTACCTGTTCTTTTTTTGCGTCTTCAATTCTGTCTTTTGCTGTCAAAGCCAGAGCGCGGGCATAATGCCAGATCGCTGTCATATAGACGAGGTCTTCCGGGGGCTGTGGTTCATTGAGAATATCGTCCCATTTGCCAAACCGAACCAACGCGCACAACGGCATGGCGGTCCAGCCTTCTAAAGGTGGCACCATGCGAGCAACTTCCGTCGTGGTACGGTCTGCCAGCCTGCGGGCGGCTGCAATCGCTTCTGCACTCCGGCCTGACATTTGCCGCGCTGACCACAGAAAGTCGATGTTATGTGGGTAATATACCAGCGGGTAGATACCCCGCGGCTGTTCTTTCTCGATGTAGGCTTCATCCACCTCAGTCGCCCGGGCATTGCTCTCTGCTGCCTCTTCATACAGTCCAACCCGGTTGTAGATATGGGAAGGCATGTGGACAAGGTGGCCTGAGCCCGGAATCTGGGCCGCTAGCCGCCGCGCGTAGGGGAGTGCACGCTCCGGCTGTGAAGAGGCTTCAACTGCATGGATGTAGTAATGAATAGCCCCAATATGATCTGGATCGCGTTCCAGCACGCTTTCGAGCGCAGCAACAAGTTCTAGGGTGCCGTCTTTCGGTTGACTATCGGGTGTCCAGTAATCCCAGGGGCGAACGTTCATGAGAGACGCGGCAAACAAAGTGGCAGCATCAAGATCGTGAGGGTAGCGTTGGTGTAAGCCGCGCATGGCTTCTGCATAGGCCTTATCCTGTTCTTTCCGGTCTGCTTTTTCTGGATCAGATACATAGCGTGTAGCCAGTGCCTCAATATAGGCTCGCTCGTGGTCCCCAGCATAGCGCGCTCGGGTAATGGCCTGCTGAATGGCCTCAAAAGCTTGCTTGCCGCGCTCCGCTGGCATTGGATCATTAATATTTGGGCCAAGTGAAAGCGCTACACCCCAATAGCCCATAGCACAGTTCGGGTCGAGCCGAATGACTTCCTTAAAGGCCCGAATCGCTTCATTATGGTTGAAGCCATACACTAATCGAAAGCCCTGATTAAAATAACGCTGAGCCAGTTCTGACCTTGTAGTGATAGGACGGTGGTAGGTGCCCAGGTCCTCGAACAAAGGGACTGGTGCATCACCCGCTGTAGCCGCCGTATTCTGCTCTTCGGAGTAAACAGGCTCCGCTAAAATAAACAGGTAGAAAAATGTTAACCAAATATATGATTGTCTCACTATATGTCTCCTCTCTGGCCTCTCTTCTCGATCTCAATATTGTTTCCTCGCCGTGAGGCAAAACTCCAAACATATGAGAGACTATAGTCTGCTAGCTCGGCTAGGAAGATACCTATTCGCGTCATTAATAATGAGAAATTGTCGGCCCGACTAGACGGAACCGACTCGGCTCAGTATGAAGGAGGCAACGGTCCGGCGGCAGAGGTGGACTCCACATCTCGACCTGGCCACTGATTGCTACACGTGGAGGGCAGGATTGGAAACCAACGGGACGGGTGGTGGCTCGATTCGGGTAACTGGCGCGCGCCAGAATAATCTCAAAAACATCGATGTGCAGATTCCCCTGCATCAACTGACGGTGGTGACCGGAGTCAGTGGGTCGGGCAAGTCGAGCCTGGCTTTCGATATCTTGTACGCTGAAGGCCAGCGTCGCTACGTCGAGAGCTTCTCGGCTTACGCGCGGCAGTTTCTCGACCGTATGGACAAGCCCCAGGTCGAGCGTATTGACGGTATTCTGCCGGCCATTGCCATTGACCAGAACCGGCCGGTGCGGACCTCGCGCTCAACCGTCGGGACCATGACCGAGCTGCACGACCATCTCAAGCTCCTGTTTGCCAAAGTAGGTAGTCTGTCCTGTCGGGAATGCGGTCAGCCGGTGGAGCGCGATTCGGCCGAGTCAGTATATAAAAAGCTGCGCAAAGAAAAGCCGGACGGCTGCCGCTTTCTGGTCACGTTCAGCGTGTCAACGCCGGCCAGCCTGCCCTGGGAGGAAGTCCGCAACGGTCTGTTGCAGTCCGGTTTCCATCGGATCGTTGTGGCCGGTAAGCCGGTTGATATTCAGGAATTGGCAGACCGGCCCGAGGCGGAGCCGGAAACTTGCACCGTGCTGGTTGACCGTCTGACCCTGACCACCCGCTCCAAAAAGCGCATCCACGACTCGTGCGAACAGGCCTTCCAGTATGGTAAGGGCCGTCTGACGCTGATTTTCCCTGATGAAGACGCTGCTGTGCCGTTCTCGGACCAGCTTGAGTGCGCGGCGTGCGGTATCGCCTATCAGGAGCCCGTGCCGAATATGTTCTCGTTCAACAGCCCGCTCGGCGCATGCGATACCTGCCGTGGGTTTGGCCGCACGATCGATATTGACCCGGAGCTGATCGTCCCCGACCCGACCCTGACGCTGAAACAGGGGGCCATTAAGCCCTGGCGGATCAAAGCGGCGCAGTGGGAGCGGCGCGAGTTATTTTCCTTTTGTGAGCAGCATGACATTCCGACCGATGTGGCCTGGCAGGCGCTCAGCCTGGAGCAGCAGCAGGCCATCATGGAAGGCGATGAGGACTACTACGGCGTCCGGGGCTGGTTCAAGTGGTTGGAAACCAAAACGTATAAAATGCATGTGCGCGTCTTTCTGGCCCGCTACCGGGGCTATTTCCCGTGTGAAGACTGTCGGGGCGCGCGCCTCAAACCGGAGAGCCTGCTGTATCGGGTTGGGGGTAAAACCCTGGCCGATATCAACCTGATGAGCATCGGGGCGTGCGCGGAATTCTTTGCCGCCCTCAAGCTGACCGCCTACCAGGAGCAGGTCGCCCAGCTCATGCTGGATGAGATTCGAAAACGCCTGCGCTATCTGGTTGAGGTCGGTGTGGAATACCTGACCCTGGACCGGCAATCCCGCACCCTGTCCGGCGGCGAGTTGGAACGCGTGGACCTGACCACGGCGATTGGTTCCGCTCTGGTCAACACCCTCTATATTCTGGACGAACCGTCAATCGGCCTGCATCCGCGCGATAGCCAGCGTCTGGTCCGTATTCTGCAAGACCTGCGCGACAACGGGAATACGGTCGTTGTGGTCGAGCACGATCCGGAGATTATCCGCGAGACCGATAATGTCATCGACCTGGGCCCCCTGGCCGGTGAAAAAGGCGGCGAGATCGTGTTCAACGGTCCGTATGCCAAGCTGCTCAAAGACAAGCAGTCATTGACCGGTCAATACCTGTCCGGACGGCTGAGCATTCCGCTCCCGCAGAAACGCCGGCCTGTCAAGAAAAAATATAGGCTGACCGTCCAAGGCGCGAGTGCACATAATCTTCGGGATATCGATGTCACCATTCCGCTCGGCCGCCTGGTGTGCATGACTGGCGTGTCCGGCTCGGGTAAGTCGACGTTGGTGGAAGACGTGCTGTATCGCGGCCTCAAAAAGCAGCGCGGGGAGCCGGTCGGCATCCCGGGCGCATGCCGTGCTATTCTGGGCGGCGACCAGTTGACCGACATTATTTTTGTCGATCAGTCGGCCATTGGCACCACTCCGCGCGCCAACCTGCTCACCTATACCAAGGCGTTTGACACGGTGCGGCGGCTCTTGTCGCAAACCGAACTGGCGCGGGTCCGTGGCTATACGCCGAGTACCTTCTCGTTCAACGTTGAGGGCGGACGCTGCGAGTCGTGCAAAGGCGAGGGCTTTGAAAAAGTCGAGATGCAGTTTCTCTCGGACGTGTACGTCCCCTGCCCCGAGTGCCAGGGTAGACGTTTTCGGGACGAGGTGCTGGAGGTCCGCTATCAGGGCAGGAGTCTGACCGATATTCTGAATTTTACCGTTGCCGAAGCCCTGGAGTTTTTTGGTGAGCAAAAAGATCTCAAGCGCCGCCTGTCTCCGCTGGCCGCGGTCGGGCTGGAGTATATGCGTCTGGGCCAGGCGCTGACCACGCTGTCCGGTGGTGAGGCCCAGCGGCTGAAGCTGGCAACGCATATTGCAAAGGAACGCTCCAAAGACTCTGCCGACTACGGTACGCTGTTCATCTTTGATGAGCCAACCACCGGGCTGCATTTTGCCGATATCCAGAAGCTGCTCAACGCGTTTGATCAACTGGTCAAATGCGGCCATTCGGTCCTGATCATCGAGCACAATCTTGAGGTCATTAAATATGCCGACTATCTGATAGACCTCGGGCCCGAAGGGGGAGACGGGGGCGGGACGATTGTTACCGAGGGAACGCCGGAGGAGGTGGCCCAGGTGCGGGCCTCGCATACTGGGCGCTATCTCAATCAAGTCTTGGGTTCAGACGCCACGGGGCGGCGCCCACAGTCCAAGCGGAAGAAAGCAAAGCCCCCAGCCCGGCCGCTTGTTGCCGAGGTGGGGAGCGGCAAGTCCATTGCCATTATTGGAGCCAAGGAGCACAACCTGCAAGACATTTCGGTTGACATCCCGCGCGACCAGATGGTGGTGGTAACGGGCCTGTCCGGTTCAGGCAAGTCGACATTGGTCTTTGATCTGGTCTACGCCGAAGGCCAACGTCGCTATATTGACAGTCTGTCCGCCTACTCGCGGCAATTCATTAAAGTCCTCGCCCGGCCTAATGTCGATCTGCTGACCGGTATTCCGCCCACGGTGGCCATTGAGCAGCGTATGAGTCGGGGTGGACGGAATTCGACCGTTGCCACTGTGACCGAGCTGTCGCACTACTTGCGGCTGCTGTACGCCAAGATCGGCGTCCAGCACTGTACGCAGTGTGGTGCGCCGCTGGCCGCTCAGAGCCGCAGTCAAATCCTGACACGTATTCAGGCCGATTTTCACGATCAGGAAACCACCTTTTTTGCTCCGGTGGTGCGGGGGCGGAAGGGATTTCACAAGGACATTTTAGCCGGGGCACGCAAGCTGGGCTTCAAGCAGGCGCGGATCGACGGCCGCACGACGACTATTGAGCCGGGTCTGAGTTTGCAGCGCTATAAAGAGCACGACATCGATATTGTGATTGGTCAAACGCGGGTGAACGGTGCGAACGGCAATCGACGCGATACTGAGGCGCTGCTCCAGTCGGCCCTCCGGGTTGGGAGTGGTGCGGTGCATGTGTACGGCGAAGATGAGCGGACCTATAGCGAGCATCTCTTCTGTGTCGCCTGCGGCCTCGGGTTTGAAGAACCCGACCCCCGCCTGTTTTCCTTTAACAGCCGCCAAGGAGCCTGTCCGGCCTGTACGGGTGCTGGCTTCTTGTGGGAATTTGACCCTGAACTGGTCGTCCCGGATGAGAGCAAGTCCCTCAAACAAGACGCGCTGCTGCCGCTCGCGCGTTCTGAGCTGAAACGCGCAAAGAATAAGCTGTTACGCGGACTCAAGAAGCTGGGTGTTCCGGTTGACCGGCCGTTTAGCGAACTAAGTGTGGAGCAGCGTCAACTGGTCTTTTCCGGGGACGAGCAGGAGCTACAGGGAACGTTTGATATCCTGAATGAAGCGCTTGAATACGGCGAGGACACGGGTTCATCCTATGCGCTGTCGCAGTTTCTGGGTGAGTCTGTCTGTCCCGAATGTCAGGGCGAGCGTTTGAATCCACGCGCGCGGGCCGTACAGGTCTGTGACCAGTCGCTACCGGCTCTGATGCGTCTGTCGGCGGCAGACTGTCTCAGTCATCTGCAGGACCTGACCCTGTCTGAGCGTGATACGCTCGTCGGACGGCCGATCCTCAAAGAAATCGTCCCCAGACTCAGCTTTCTCAATCAGGTTGGCCTGTCCTATCTGTCCTTAGACCGCCGCGCGGATACCTTGTCCGGCGGGGAGGCGCAGCGTATTCGTCTGGCCGCCCAGCTCGGCTCCAATCTGTGTGGGGTGTGTTATATCCTGGACGAGCCGACCATTGGGCTGCACCCGCGCGATAATGCCCGCCTGATTGATACTCTGCGGAACCTGCAAGAGCGTGGTAACACCGTGCTGGTCGTTGAACACGACGAGCAGACCATCGAGAATGCGGACGTGGTGATCGACCTGGGGCCGGGCGCTGGGGTGCACGGCGGTCAGGTCGTGGCCATTGGTTCGCCCCAGCAGTTGCGTAAGAACACGGACTCCCTCACCGGACAGTTTCTCTCCTCGGCCCACCCGCGGCTCGGTCCGGTCCGGACTCTCAAGAATCGGCCGCGGCTGCACCTGCGGGGCGTGCGCGAGAACAACCTGAAGAATATCGACATTGATATTCCGCTCGGGACCTGGGTGGGCGTGTCCGGGGTATCCGGGTCGGGTAAGAGTTCCTTGGTCCAGGAGGTCCTGGTCAACGGGTTGCGGCGCAAACTCGGGCTGTACGCCGGGCGGGTGGGTCTGCATGATAGCATCGACAATACCGAGGGGATTGAGCGTGTGGTCGAAGTCGACCAATCGCCCATTGGGAAAACCCCGCGTTCGGTCCCGGCGTCCTATGTGGGCTTCTGGGACGAGGTGCGCAAGCTCTTTTCGCTGCTGCCCGATGCGCGGCTGCGCGGCTATAAACCCGGTCGGTTCTCTTTCAATGTGAAAGGGGGGCGCTGCGAGACCTGTACCGGCCAGGGACGCATTAAAATGGAGATGAGCTTTCTGCCCGACGTCTACGTCACCTGCGATGTGTGCGGTGGCAGGCGCTATAACGAGGAGACCCTGGAAATCGCTTATAACGGCAAGAACATCGCCGATGTGCTGGACATGACGATTGAGGAGGCGGCGACGTTTTTCATTGGGGTGCCGAAGATCGCCCAACCGCTGAAGCTGCTGAACGATATCGGTATGGGCTATATCAAGCTTGGGCAGGCCAGCAATACGCTGTCCGGAGGCGAAGCCCAGCGCATCAAACTGGCCTACGAACTGGCCAAACGCTCGCGCGGGAAAACGCTCTACGTATTGGACGAGCCAACAACCGGGCTGCATTTTGCCGATATCGAAAAGCTGATCCATACGCTTCATCGTCTGATTGATAAGGGCAATACGGTTGTGACGATTGAACACAATCTCGACATTCTCAAAGAAGCGGACTACATCATCGACCTGGGACCCGAGGGCGGTGCCGCCGGCGGTAATATTGTGGCCAGCGGTACACCACAACAGCTCATGAGGAAGGCCAAACAATCGTACACGGCCCAGTGTTTGAAAGCCTATCTGAACGGAGGGAATCATGGCGCGCGGGCAGACTGAACAGCAGATGGAGAACGCCGCTCATACGTATTTTGAGCGGGTTACGAACGGCAATGTGGATGGCATTCTCGAACTGTTTGCCGACGACGCCAAGCTCATCAACCCCGTCACCGGTGCCGCCGGGATTCAGGGCAAGGCGGCCCTGCGCGTGTTCTACGAAAAACTGACGACCAGCCTCGTTGACTATACCGCTGCGGCTACGGACATCATTATCGAGGGCAATAAGCTGATCGCGCCGCTCCACCTCGAAGGCAAGACGACAGACGGCAAGCCACTGGTGATGGACAATCTGAATTTCTGGACGTTTGAGAACGGAAAGTTCAAGGTGTTGCGCATCTATATGGACACCCATCCGTATCGCACCGCGCTCAGTCAGGCGCTGAGCGGCACGGAGTAGGCAAGGAGCCTGAGGTTGGGGATTAGGGGGTAGGGGCTGGGGGTTCGCCCCAATCCCTAACCCCCAGCCTTTACCCCCTACACTTGCGGTTTGCGCTGCTCGCGGTAGATGCGCATGGCCTCGGCAAAGTCTTTGGTTTCAAGCGCGGTCGCACGGGCACGGGATATTTCCGACGACCAGGTCTCCTGGCCCATCGTCCAGGACTGATGCAGCAGATGCTTGGCGACGGTCGCAGCCCGGCTGCCAACCTTTTGGCAACGGGCGACGAGTTGGTCGGTTTCTTCTTCGAGATTCTCGGCTTCAACGACTTTGGTCAGCAGTCCCCAGCGCTCGGCTTGGGAGGCATCAAAGCGTTCCCCCAGAATCAGGATTTCCTTGGCTTTAGCGAGACCGATGAGCTGCACGAGTTTATAGCTCTGGCTGGCGTCGGGCGGTGAGCCGTAGAGTACTTGGGGCAGGGAGAAGAAGGCAGTATTGGCCGCAATTCGAAAGTCACAAGCTAAGACCAACTCACAGCCAGCTCCAAGACAGGCGCCGTGAATGGAAGCAATCGTGAGGGCGTTGAGGTGCTCCAGGGTATCTAGTGCACGTTGCCAGGGAGCCCACACTGCATCAATGGCAGCGTTCGTTGAGGGCCGCATGGCAGCCGCCTTGAGGTCCATACCGGAACAAAAGGCACGGCCTTCACCCTGCAGCACGACCACTTGGAGGTCCGTATCGGCGTCGAGTGTTTGACATGCCGCTTCGAGGTCAGCCGTGAATTGATCGTTTACCGCATTTAAGGACGCCGAACGATCCAGGGTCAGAAAGGCCACTGCCTCCTTTTTTTCAATATAGAGCGTGTCCCATTCCATGCTTTCCTCCGCGCTGCGCAGTCTGCGTGTTTTTTCTTCCACAACATACCAAGCTCCACTGACTTTGCCAGCAGCTTCCGGTATATAGACCGCTCAAGGAGAGAGAAGCATACCCATGGCAAAACACACGCTGGATCAACTGCTCGAAAGAATGTCGTCTGGAGACAGTCGAGCGCTGGCTCGTCTGATGACCCTGGTAGAACGAGAAGATGACAGGCTGGGTCGTATTCTGGAGGCCATCGGGCCCAGGCAAGGGCACGCCTGTACGATAGGGGTTACCGGCCCTCCGGGTGCCGGCAAGTCGAGTTTGGTAGACGGACTGACGACGCTGATGCGGCAGGCCGGAGAAACGGTTGGGATTGTTGCCATTGACCCGTCGAGCCCCTTTACCGGGGGTGCGCTGCTGGGTGACCGGATTCGGATGACGAAGCATTATCTCGACAGCGGCGTCTTCATTCGGAGTATGGCGACGCGCGGCAGTCACGGTGGCCTGTCCCGCGCGACCAAAGATGTCATTAAGCTGATGGATGCGGCCAGCCTGGACTATATTCTGGTCGAGACAGTCGGCGTCGGGCAGACGGAATTGGACGTCATGGGCACGACCGATACTGTGCTGGTGACGCTCGTACCGGAAGCCGGTGACGGCGTTCAGGTCATGAAAGCCGGGCTGATGGAGATTGCGGATATCTTTGTCGTCAATAAGGCGGACCGAGACGGGTCGCAGCGGATGATGACCGAACTCAGCCTGATGCTGGAGCTGAAATACAGTAATCGTCCGGCGGAGGAGTCGGCGCAGTCGCCCTGGCGCATCCCCGTGCTGGCGACGCAGGCGATTAACGGGACGGGCCTGCCGGAGCTGCTGCAAGCCATACGGGATCATCATCAGTCGTCGCTTGCGTCCGGAGAGCTGACACGCCGCCGCTCGGAGCGGCGGCGCGAGGAACTCATTACCCGAGTCGAATATGAAGTCCGCAAACGCTTGACTGCTGGAGCCCAGACCGACCCCGAGCTGTCGCGCTATTTTGACGCGGTTGGTGCCGGAACGCTCGATCCCCATACCGCGTCACATCAAATCCTGGAAAGCTCCGCGCTTCGAGACGAAGCCGGACCCAGCGTATAAGGAGGGAGTTATGAAGGCCGCAGTCCTGTACGAACTCAGCACCCCACTCCGGGTAGAAGAGGTTGACCTCGACAATCCCAAATCAAAAGAAGTGCGGGTCAAGATTGCTGCGAATGGTGTCTGCCATAGCGACTATTCCATGATCCATGGCGTACTTCGCTCCCCGCTGCCCGTCGTGCCTGGGCATGAAGGTGCTGGCGTTGTCGAAGAGGTCGGGCCGGACGTGACGATGGTCAAGCCCGGCGACCATGTGGTTCTGTCTTTCGCTCCCTACTGCGGGCACTGCTATTACTGCGCGCAGGGCAGCCCGGTCCTGTGCGTGAATATGCGGACGATTATGGGCAAAGGCGCTCTGCTTGATGGCACCTGTCGGCTCAGTAAAGACGGCCGGAAGATCCATCATGCTGCCGGTCTATCGAGCTATGCGGAACACGCAGTGGTGCCCGAAATCGCCTGTGTCAAAATCCCGGACGATGTGCCGCTTGACAAAGCCTGTCTGGTCGGCTGTGGGGTCATGACCGGGGTTGGAGCCGCTATCAATACCGCCGCGGTCAGGCCCGGCACGAGCGCCGTGGTCATCGGCTGTGGAGGGGTGGGGTTGAACGTGATTCAAGGCTGCGCGCTGGCCGGGGCGAGCATTATTATTGCGGTTGACCTGATGGACAATAAGCTTGAGTACGCCAAAGAGTTCGGTGCGACCCACACCGTGAATCCGTCCCGAGACGATCTGACCAAGACCGTGCGGGGGCTGACTGACGGGCGCGGCTCGGATTACGCTTTTGAAGTGATTGGCCTGGGCAAGACCATCGAACAGGCCTATGCCTGCACCCGACAGGGGGGCAGTACGATTGTTGTCGGCGCACCGGCGCGTGAAGAGACGGTGACGATCCCCGCGTTCAGTCTGCTCAACGAGAAAAAGATTCAGGGTTCGGTCTACGGTTCCTCTCGTCCGCACGTCGATATGCCGCGCTTGATTGAGCTGTATATGAACAACAAGCTCAAACTTGATGAACTGGTGACCCGCACCTACGCTCTGGATGAAGTCAACGATGCCATGACCGCGCTGGAGAAAGGCGAAGTCGCCCGGAGCGTGGTCGTGATGTAAAAGATGGGCTGAAGAAGTAGGCAGCCCTTTTTTATCTCGCCTGCTCAGGGGCTGAGCCCGAGCCCTCAGCCGCGCGGATGATACTTCCGGTGTACCTCTCGTAAGCGTGCACTCGCCAGGTGGGTGTAGATCTGCGTTGTGGCGATATCGACGTGCCCCAGCATGGACTGGACCGCCCGCAGGTCCGCTCCACCCTCCAGCAGATGCGTCGCAAAAGCGTGTCGCAGGGAGTGGGGATAGACGGGACCGCTTTCAGGATTATGCCTGGCGTAGCCTTTGATCATCGCCCAGAATGCTTGACGGGTCAGCGGCTTCCCGGAGCGAGTCAGGAAAATATAGTCGCTGCTGCGCTGCTTCAGCAGGACCGGGCGAACGGTGTCGAGGTAGCGCTGGAGCTGCGAGAGCGCCCGAGTCCCCAGGGGGACGAGGCGTTCCCTATTGCCCTTGCCCCGCACCCGGACGAATCCCGCTTCCCGGTTGACCTGAGAGACTGTCAGCTGCACCAGTTCGGAGACGCGCAGGCCGGTCGCGTATAACACTTCGAGCATGGTCTGGTTCCGCATGCCGAGCGGGGTCGCTGCATCTGGCACCGAGATGAGGGCGTCTACCTGTTCCTGGGAAGGGACACGGGGCAGGGCGCGACCAAACTTGGGCAGATGGAGCAGGGCGGTTGGGTTCTTTCCGGGCAGTTCGTTTTCCCGTTGGAGGAAGCGGTACAAGCCGCGTAGCGCGGTTAAGACTCGGGATTGGGTCCGGGTTGATACGCCCTGCTCGTGCAGGGCGCTGAGAAAGCCAACGATATGGCGCGACCCGGCCTGTCTGACATCCGCAATATCCTGGGTCGATAAATAGGTGCAGAATCGGTGGAGGTCCCGACTGTAGACCTCTACCGTACGCGGCGTTAAGCCCTTTTCTACGGTGAGATGCCCCAGAAAGGTGTCGAGCAGAGTGTCGCTCTGGGCACTATTTTGGTGAGAGGGGGAGGCCTGGTGAGCAACGGCAGGCTGAGTCATGCCGCTTCCTCATGGCTCCGCAGCCGGCCTTGCAGCTCTGCCAGCACCCGGTCGGGGTTCCCAACTTTCGCACCTGTCCCATCAGTCACGTAGAACACATCAAGGACCTGATCGACATTGGTTGTGATCTTCGCCAGGTGGATCACGAGGCCGAGTTGAAACAGGGCGTGGGTCACCTCGAATAAGAGCCCGATCCGGTCCAACGCCGTGACATCGATCAGGGTATAGGTTGGCGACGTGGTGTTATCAATCGTAATCTCGGTCCGCAGGCGCGGGCGGGAGCGTTGCAGAAACGCCGGTGGCCTGGCCGCCTGAAGCAGGTCCTCAACCGTTCGCTCTCCGTGTAACACCGCGTTCAATCGCGTATAAAATCGAGCCCAGGTATCTTCCGAGAGCAGCATGTCTTGGCGGTCCAGGTGTGACAGCCGAAAGACATCTAAAGCAATGCCTTGAGTGCTGGTGCCTCTGGCTTTACTGGTGAAGGCGCGCGCTCCGGAAATGCTGAGGCCGCTGACGGTGAGAACGCCGGCGAGCATGGAAAAGAGCCCTGGGCGATCACGGGTGACCAGGGTGAATTCACTATACTCCTGCTCTGGAAAGTGGTGCAGGCTGGCGCGGTAGGGAGCTTCAGCCTCTGCCTGGATAAAACGGCTCATGAGTCGAAAGTGCTCTGGGACCGCCTCCTCCGGGGTCGTCAGGAAATAACTGTCCGGCATGGCAGTCAGGAACTGGGAGAGCTGACCGGCCGCTGCTTCTGCGGTTAGCTGGTGGCGAATGCGATCTTTCCGGCGCTGGAGGCGCGCGTCTTGATCTTCCTCAACAAGTGCTCCCGTTTCCAAGCGCTCCAGGGTGCGTAGATAAAGTTCATTGAGGAGCCCCCCCTTCCAGCTATTCCAGACCTTGGGGCCAACGGCCTTCATATCGGCAAACGTCAGCAGATAGAGCCTCTTTAAGCAGCCGGGATTCTCTACCGTCCGGGCAAAATCGGCAATTTGCGCGTCGTCTGAAAGATCGCGCCGTTGGGCGATGTGAGACATAAAGAGATGCTGGCGGACGAGGACCTGCCACTCGTGCGCCTCATCTGGCGGCAGTTGCCAGCGTCCGGCGGCCGCATCCACCATCTCGGCACTCCGGGCGGAGTGCTCAACGCCAAACCCCTTACCGACATCGTGGAAAAGCATGGACAGGAATAAGAGGTCCACCCGATCAATCTCGCGCATGACCTGGGTCAGGAGGGGCAGGCCTTCTTTATATTCGCCGTCGCGCAAGCGTTCGATTTCTGCCACGCCATGTAAGGTGTGCTCGTCGATGGCATAGATATGGTACAGGTCGCGCTGCGTTCGCCAGCGTAAGTGACCGAACTCGGGCAACAGCCATTCGAGCAGGCCGACTTCGTGCATGGCGCGCAGGGTTGGGGCAACCCGCTGCTTCCAGGAGAGGATGGCGAGAAAGGCATCTCGCACATCGGGGCGGCTGGCCGATTCCGGTGGGAGCTCGGTCAGCGCCTGCCGAATCACCTGCTTGGTCTCACGGGTACAGGCGACACCGTGACGTTGAGTGTCATGAAAGAGGGTCACGAGATTGAGCGGCTCCTGGGTGAGCATCTCGGGCTTGGTCACATGCAGGGTCTGGTCAACAATACGGATGCCCTCACGGATGTCCCGACCCCGCGGACGACCCAGGAAGTTGAAGAGTCGAGATGGTGTGACGCAACGCTCAAACATGAACCGGGTAAAATCATGAATGGTCGTGACGTGCTGGTAGTAGGTCCGCATGAACTGAGTGGCGTCCGAAAAGCCGCACGCCGGGGCGAGTTGATCTTGATGTTCAAAGGTCAGCGTGTCCTGCTCTGTCCGCTCAAGAAGGTGAAGCCCGTTTCGCACCCGCCACAAGAAATCCTGGGCCGCTTCTACTGTGGCTAGGGTCGATTCCGAGACCACGCCCTTGACGATGAGTTCGCGCCAGTCGGTGAGCTTGAATTTTACTTTGGCCAACCACCAGGCGGTATGCAAATCGCGCAACCCGCCACAGCCCTCTTTCAGGTTTGGTTCGAGCAGATAGAGCGAATTGCCGTGGCGCTGGTGGCGAGCGCGACTCTCTTCGGCCTTCGCTTGAAAAAACTGTTCAGTCCGCTTCTCCACCAGGTCTCGGTTCATGGCGGTCTGAAACTCACGAGCCAAGGACTCTTCCCCACACAGATAGCGACTATCGAGCAGGGAGGTTTTAATTTCGAGATCCCGACTCGCGTGCCGGAGGCATTCCCGAATATTGCGGACCGCATGGCCGACCGTCCAGCCGGCGTCCATCAGACTGTAATACAGGGTTTCCCATACCGTCTCGGCATAGGGAGTGATTTTCCAATGATAGAGGAAGAGCAGATCAATATCAGAATGCGGGTTCAGCTCGCCACGGCCGTAGCCGCCCAGGGCAAACAGACTACAGCGTTGGCTGAGGCTGGTATAGCGCCGCGTGTAGAGACGGGTCGCGGCGGTAAAGACATAGCGCACGAACTGATCGATCAGCGCAGTGTGGGTCTCGACCACGGATCGTCCACTCTGGCTCTCGGCCTGATGTCGTATCAGTAGCTCGTGGACCTGGGTGCGATAGGTACTGGCAATCCGACCGAGGTTCCAAGCGGGGTCAAGTTCCACGTCCGGGTCTGACGAAGGGAGGGGCGGCAGCTCAATGAGAGCGGGGGGCGAGTATTGCTGATTGGCGTTCATTATACGCTGTCTTTCTTGATACGTGGCAACTCTTCTTTGATAAATCGGGCAATCCCTTGAAAAAGTCCTTCCGCGATTGCTTCCCGATAGGTCGAGGAACGTAACAGCCGACCCTGGACACGGTGCGTCAGAAAGGACACTTCAGCGAGGACACACGGCATATGCGCTCCAACTAACACATAGAACGGTCCTTTTTTTACCCCAAGGTTACGGACCTTCGAGTGACGTTTGGCAACCTGGGTCACCATAGAGTCCTGGAGGGTGTGAGCAAGAGCAATCGACTCTGGTTCGCTCGCCGTATGATGGAGATCGCTCAAAATAAAGGATAAATCGCTTCCTGGGGGTGCCCGGCCACTTTCAAGGCTCGTCAATCCTGGGGGAGTCAGGCCATTTTCACGCCTCGCCAGTCGTTCGGTAGCACGATCATTAGTATTGTTCAGATAATAGGTCTCCACTCCTTGGAGACGCGGATTTTCACTGGCATTGGCGTGGATTGAAATAAAAAGGTCGGCCTTCATAGCATTAGCTTTGGCCGTGCGTTCTGGCAGAGGAATAAAGACGTCCCGCTCTCGCGTATAAAGTACTTTTACCGGGCGGCGGGGTTCCAGCTTGAGGCGGGACTCCAGCTTTTTGCCGAGTCTTTTGCTGATAGCCAGGACCACGGTTTTCTCTTTGAGGCCGCCGACGCCGATAGCACCCGGATCACGCCCGCCGTGCCCGGGGTCAATCATAATCCGATAGGGTTGGGGCGCTTGGGCTTGCTCGGGCGGTTGGTCTACCTCGGTTTTCTTACTCTTGCCTTTGACATCAATAATGAGGCGATACGGCGAGTAGAGCGGAAAAGCGGTATAGCTCTCAATCTGTTCCAGATCGAGCACGACCCGGGCTGTGGTTGGCGAAAACTGGCCCGTCCGGATGCGTTTGAGCAGGCCGTCATCCACGGGAACGGGCGCTCGCAGGCGCGGAGCTATGCGCGCTGAGGAGAAATCGATGACAATCCGGGGTGGCCGGTCATGCGCCGGGTTGGCCGCAACCCGGAAGTGGTTATAGTCTGCTTGGGCCGAGAGGGTAATGATGACCCGGGTGTAATCCGGGACTGAGGTATGCCGTATTTCTTCGAGAGCGGGACGGGGCGGGGAGAGGGCAAAGGCAAAAGGGATCACACCTGCAAGTAGAACCGTCCCCAGTCCCCACCGAAGCACCCCACCGACCATAGGTAGAACTTATGTCCCAAATTCCCAGGATGCAAGATAGCGCTTCTGCTCCGGGGTTAGTCGGTCGAGCTGGATATCCATGCTGGCGAGTTTGAGGCTGGCGACCTGATCCTCAATTTCTTTAGGCACAGCGTGCACGTTGGGTGTCAACTGTTCCTGATTTTCCACCGCCCACCGCACGGTTAACGCCTGCGTCGCAAAACTCATATCCATCACTGCCGGCGGGTGTCCTTCCGCCGCGGCAAGATTGACGAGCCGCCCCTCGCCAATGACATAAATGCAGCGGCCATCATCCAGATGATATCCGTCCACGTTTGTGCGCACATTCCGTTCCACTCTCTTGGCCATTTTCTTGAGGGCTTTAATATCGATCTCAACGTCAAAATGGCCTGAGTTGCACAGGATAGCGCCGTCTTTCATGCGCAGAAAATGCTCTTTGCGCAGCACGCTGGTGTCGCCGGTCACGGACACGAACAGCTCTCCCTCGCGAGCCGCCTCACGCATAGGCATCACCCGGAAGCCGTCCATGGCGGCCTCGAGTCCACGAATCGGGTCGATTTCCGCCACGATAACCTGTGCCCCCAGCCCGCGGGCACGCATGGAGACCCCCTTGCCGCACCAGCCATAGCCTGCGACCACGACGGTCATACCGGCCAGCAGAATATTGGTCGCCCGTAGAACCCCGTCCAGGGTGGACTGTCCGGTTCCGTAGCGGTTATCGAACAGATGCTTGGTGGTGGCGTCGTTCACGGCAATGACCGGGAATTTCAGGACGCCGTCCTTTTCCATGGCACGCAGCCGGATGACGCCGGTGGTGGTTTCTTCCATGCTGGCACACATCTGCGGAGCGCGGTCGGTATACTTCTTGTCCGTATGCAGCAGCGAGACCAGATCGGCGCCGTCGTCCAGGGTCACGCTGGGCTGGTGAGCCAGCGCTTGATGCAGGTGGGCATAATAGCTCTTGTTATTCTCTCCGCGAATCGCAAATGTCGGAATGCCCTCGTGTCTGACCAAACCGGCGGCAATATCGTCTTGGGTGGACAGCGGGTTGGAGGCGCACAGGGTGACGTCGGCGCCACCAGCCTTGAGGGTCCGCATCAGATTGGCAGTCTCGGAGGTGACGTGCAGACAGGCCGCCAGGCGAACGCCTTTGAGGGGTTTCTCGCGTGAAAAAATTTCTCGCACCTGACGCAGGGCCGGCATGTTCTGATCGGCCCACTCATAGCGCCGCTTGCCTTCCTTGGCCAGCTTGGGGTCTTTGACATCGCCTCGGCTTGTACGCATGTTTCCTCTTTCTGTCTCTCGCTCAGTTAGGGTTATGCCGTTGTTGCTGCACGCTTGAGGGCCTCGACACGGTCAATCCGCTCCCAGGGGAAGAAGCCGTTCTCGGCCGGCCGGCCGAAATGGCCATAGGCCGCGGTCTCCCGATAAATGGGACGCTTCAACTTGAACGTCTCAATGATTTTTGCCGGCTGCAAGGCGAAATTGGCGCGCACGATTTCGTCAAGCCGTTCGTCAGGCAGTACGCCAGTCCCGAAGGTGTCGACGTACACGCCGACTGGGTCGGGTTTGCCGATTGCGTAAGCGAGTTGTACCTCACAGCGTTTGGCCAATTCTGCGGCCACGATATTCTTGGCAATGTAGCGCGCCATATAGGCGGCTGAGCGGTCTACCTTGCTGGGGTCTTTGCCTGAAAACGCGCCGCCGCCATGCCGGCCGTAGCCGCCATAGGTGTCAACGATAATTTTCCGTCCGGTGAGGCCGCAGTCGGCGTATGGGCCACCGTCCACGAACTTCCCTGTCTCATTGACCAAATACTTCGTTTCGCCATCTAGGAACTCGGGCGGAATGATCCGCTTCACGACTTTCTCCGTGATCTCCTCTTTGATGGTGTCTCCGTCCGTGTCTGGGTCGTGCTGTGTGGCGATGAGGACGGTGTCGGCGCGGACTGGTTTCCCGTCCCGGTATTCGACTGTAACCTGTGACTTACTGTCGGGCCGTAGAAAAGGCAGTTCGCCCCGTCTGCGGATTGCGGTGAGCTCCTGGACCAGCTTGTGCGCCATATAGATGGGATAGGGCATGTACGCTTCGTTCTCGTCGCAGGCAAAGCCGAACATCATGCCTTGGTCGCCCGCGCCCTGTTCCTTGTGTAGTCCGGATCCTTCATCGACGCCCTGCTTGATATCTTTCGATTGTTGGCTAAGGGCGGTCAGGATGGTGCAGGTGTTGGCATCAAATCCCAGAGCGGGGTTGTCCTTGAAGCCGATTTCGCGCACAACTTGACGGGCGACGTCCGTATAGCTGATCTGGGCGTTAGTGGTGATTTCACCCGCCAAGACGATCATCCCTGTTTTACTGATCTGGGCGTTGGTGGCAGTTTCACCTGCCTTGACGACTGTACCCCCTTTGACCATCGTTTCGCACGCCACACGGCTGTCCGGGTCTTGTTCGAGTAAGGCGTCCAGGATGCCGTCCGAGATCTGATCACACATTTTGTCCGGGTGGCCCTCTGACACCGATTCGGACGTAAACAAATAGTCTTTCCCCGTCATAGTTTTTCTCCTTGGCGTGATACTGCCCGTCCCCTAAACGGCTGGGCGCATATAATAGAATCCCCTTCTGAGCGTCAAGGGGTAGAAAGTGGCTGTCCGGCAGAGTGTCTTTATTCTTCGTTAAAACGATTAGCGACGAGGCGGGTGAGGGTCGAGAGCGCCTCCTCTGCATCCACGCCCTGAATCTGGAGCTCAAGGACACTGCCCTGCGGAGCGCCGAGGGTCAGCAGGTCGAGGACGCTGCGTCCATTCGCCGTTTGTCCTTCCCAGCTGACGGTGACCTCAACCTCGAGATCTTTGAGGGTCTTGACGAAGGCCGCCGCCGCGCGGGCGTGTAAGCCCATTGCGTTAAGTAGGGTGAGCCGGGTTTGGAGGTGGGAGGTCATGCCGGTGTACTTTGCCGTTGCCTGTCACGGTGCTGAATCCGAACGGTATAGCCCCACGCCTGGAGCTGTCTGCCCACTTCTTCGGCGATGACGACCGAGCGGTGCTGGCCACCGGTACACCCGATGGCCAGCGTGAGATAGCTTTTGCCTTCTCTGGCATACAGAGGGAGTGTCGATTTGAGTAAGGCCGACAGCTGGCTCAAAAAGAGAACGGTTTCCTCCTGGCCGAGGACAAACTCGA
Source organism: uncultured Binatia bacterium (SeqCode) (assembly GCA_965203745.1). Taxonomy (GTDB): domain Bacteria; phylum Desulfobacterota; class Binatia; order Bin18; family Bin18; genus Bin18. Next base: position 354,059 of record CBDBDK010000004.1, on the reverse strand, counting down.
CGACAGCGCGCTCCGTACCGGTCTTATGCCGGAGGGCATCGACAAAAAAGGGGTTGGGCAGAAAACGGACGTCCAGCATAATATCCGCATCGATGGGCACTCCGTATTTATAGCCAAACGACTCGACGGTAATGAGCAGGGGCTGTTGGGAGTGGGGATAGCGTTCAATATGTTGAAGGAGGGCCTCCCGAAGCTCGTGCACGCTATACGCAGACGTATCCATAACGAGGTCTGCCGCTGCGCGCAGTCCGGCGAGCTGTTCCTCTTCGGTCCGAATCCCTTGGAGGACTCCCCCGTCTCCGGCAGCAGGGTGGGGACGGCGGGTTTCGCTAAAGCGCCGCACGAGGACGTCGGCGCTGGCTTCAAAATACAGAATCTTGATCTGGTGGCCCTGTTTGCGCAGTCCTTCAAGGACCGTCGGATATTCGTGTAGAAAAATACGCTCGCGCAGATCAATCCCCAGGGCCACGCGGCCAATATGCTCCTGATTATTTTCGCTGAGCTCAAGAAATCGGGGGATGAGGGTGACCGGGAGATTATCGATGCAGTAGAATCCACGATCCTCAAGGACACGGATTGCAGTACTTTTTCCCGAGCCTGATAAGCCCGTAACGATAATGACCTGCATAGCTGTATGTGTCGGGTGCTGCCTCCCCCCTAAAGATTGTTATCTTCCTCACAGATCATCCGGTGTAAATCTGCTTGGCTGCCGCCTTGGAGCAGGCGTTCTCGAAACGCCTTGTCTTTCAAGAGGCGAGAGACCCGAGCCAGGGCCTTGAGGTGGACGCCGGCAGAATCCTCTGGCGCAACCAACAAAAAGAACAGCCGCGTCAGCCCGCCATCAAGGGAGCTACAGTCCACCCCGTGTGGACTCAGGCCAAAAACGGCGACGACATCTTTGAGACCGGACAACTTCCCGTGCGGGATGGCAATACCTTCGCCAATGGCCGTGGTGCCGAGACGTTCACGGTCCAGGAGAACGGCGACCAACTGCTCGGCGTCGACACCTTGTGTATGCTGGGCGAGGTGTTGGGCAAGCTCACGCAGGACATCGGTCTTTGTGTGACCCTGGAGCTGGGGGAGAATGGATTCTTGGCTGAGGATATCAACGACACGCATGGGAGTGTTCCTTGTTACAGATGGGACTGCCGCCTAGCGGGCGTACTTCCGCTTGGCAGAGGAAAGAATATTGAGGCTCTCTCTGTACTTGGCAACGGTCCGGCGGGCAATCTTGATACGACTGCGGGACAGCATTTTTGCAATTTCTTCATCACTCAGGGGTTTATACGGGTCTTCCCGCTCAATCAGGGTGCGAATTTGGGCCTTTACGCTTTCTGCCGAAACGTCTTGCCCATAGTGGCTCTTCAGACCTGTGGTGAAGAATTTTTTGAGCGGGTACAACCCACGTGGCGTGGCAATATACTTGCCCGCAATGGCCCGACTGACCGTTGACTCATGAGCGCCGATGTCATCCGCGACATCGCGTAACACCAGTGGACGCATATGGGAAATACCATAGTTCAAAAAATCCTGTTGGAATTTTACCAGACTCTCGGCCACCATGAGTAGGGTCCGCTGGCGTTGGTGAATACTCTTAATCAGCCAGGCGGCGGCACGCAGTTTCTCCTGGACATACTCTTTTGCCTCGCCGTCTTGGGTGAGTAAATGGCGATACGCATTACTCACCTTGAGACGCGGCAGACCCTCTTCGTTGAGCGTCACCCGATACTCATCTCCGATCTTATGGACATACACATCCGGGGTGACGTAGCGGATATCTCCGTCACCGTAATTGCGTCCGGGCTTGGGTTCAAGGGCCGTAATGAGCTTAATCGCCCGCTGGATTTCTTCCGTCGGGACGTTGAGTGCTTTTGCCAGCCGATCATACCGCCGCCCTTCAAGGGTCTGGAGGTGGTGTTGGACGATCGTTGTGGTTAAACACAGCAAGTATTCTTCAACCGCTTCTCCCTCGTGCTGGGTAGCGTGCAGTTGTAACAGCAGGCATTCCTGGAGGTCTCGTGCGCCGACTCCAATCGGGTCGCACGACTGAACAATCCGCAAGACCCGTTCAACCTCCTCGGGCCTGGCGTCTGCGCTATCTGCGAGTTCCTCGACGCTGGCCTCCAGGTAGCCATCAACGTCCAGATTCCCAATGATCAGAGAGGCGAGATGTTCTTCTGTTTCTGTCAGAGTGCGGAAGCGTAACTGCCAGGTGAGATGTTCGGCCAGCGACTCCGGGCGGGGCAAACGATCCTCTGGAGCATTTTGACGCTCACCATCCGCGTCTTCATCTCCAGTTGGAGGAGGGGCCAGCATGTCATTATTGTTATTATAGGTGCTGAGATAGGTCTGCCAGTCAATCTGGTCCTTTTCCGTATTCGTGTCTTGTGTGGCGGCTTGGGTGGGTTCTTCGCCATGGCCGCGGCCGTCGTCAAAAATAGCTTCGTCCTCGGTCACGCGTTCAATGACCGGATTCTCCGCCAACTCTTCATCAATGAGCGTGTCCAACTCTCCACGGGGCAGTTGCAGAATTTTTATGGCTTGACGCAACTGAGGCGTCATCACCAGTTTTTGGGTCAGTTTCTGAGTCAGTCTGAGGTCTAACCCCATACAACTCCACCCTTGTCTTCGGTCACCTAGAGGCGGAAGCGCTCTCCCAGGTAGACCTCTCGAGCTCGACTGCTCTCGGTGATTTCCTGGGGTGTTCCCTCCTCAAACACACTGCCATCGCTCAGAATATAGGCGCGATCACAAATGCTCAGCGTCTCTCGAACATTGTGGTCGGTGACAAGAACACCGATTCCGCGTTCGCGTAATTGCGTGATGATTTCTTGGATATCAACAACCGAAAGCGGATCGATTCCGGCAAAGGGCTCGTCAAGGAGCATAAAGGCCGGTGACATCACCAGCGCGCGAGAAATTTCGACCCGACGTCGCTCTCCTCCAGAGAGTGAATCCGCCCGATTGGCTGCCAGGTGGCTAATCCCCAACTCTGTCAGTAGCTCAGCTAGGCGCTCTTCCCGCTGCGTCTTGCTGAGCGATGTAGTCTCCAGAATAGCCATCACATTTTCCGCTACGGTCAACTTTCGAAAAACTGACGGCTCTTGGGGCAGATAGGTCACCCCCCGGCGTGCCCGCTTATGCATGGGTAAGGTCGTAATCTCGTCATCATTATAGTAGACCTCACCCTTATCGGGTCGAATAATGCCGACGATGATCGAAAAGGTCGTTGTCTTTCCTGCTCCGTTAGGACCGAGTAAGCCCACCACTTCGCCGCCTTTGACGCGCACGCTGACATCGCGCAGAACCGCGCGTTTCCCATAGGTCTTCCACAAGCCTTCGGCTTGGAGGACTGGCGTATCACTCACTCCGTTCTTCTTTCCTGGCGCGTCTTTCTGATGGATCTCACCGCACAATGGCCCCCCTGGCGCCCTAGTCGGGAATAAGGACCATCTGGGCCTGCCGCTTTCCCTTTCCGCCCTTCACAATACTGCGCTTCTCGTCCAGAAAGACGGTCACGATATCTCCCTTGACTTGGTTGGGGCCTTCCTGAAGAACCGCATTCCCCCTGAGCGTGACCGTGCGTTTTTTCTGATTAAAAACCGCTTTGCGGCTTGTGGCGCGCCGTTCGCCGGAAGTAATTTCGACTCTCCCCTCGGCAACAATATGCTTGAGCCGTTGCTGCGCCGAGGTATTCGTGGCTGTTGGTGCGGGGTCTTCATACAGCACGGTCAGCCTATCGCTCTTTAACGTCATATCACCCTGGGTCACCACCACATTCCCGCGATACTGGATACGCTTCTCTTCATAGAAGAATTCGAGGTCATGCGAGCGAATATGAATGGGGTCTTTTCGCGAGGTGAGTGACAGGGAGTCCGCAAAGTTCGCGGCCGAATCCTGGACTGCGTGGTCGGTCGGGCGTTGTTGGGCGTCTTCGGCTGCCAGCGTTAACGGAGACAAGAACAAGGGGATGACAAGGATTGAGGGAAAGGCCACCCAGCCGGTCCCCACCAATGTTGAGCGCATTATCCGGACTCCCGTGTAACCGTGGTATAGACTTCTGCATTCAGGGTCAGTTGCTTGGTATCAACGGCGACCGTATAGCCTTTGCCTTCAAGCGTAAATCCTTGACCGACAACGTGCATGACCCCGTCCGAGGATATGGTGTTTTTCTGGCGGTCGTAGGTTGCTTGATCGGTTTTGAGGGAAATATCTCCCATCTGTATCTCCAGGTTGCCCCGGAGCTCGATGTGGAGTAACTCTGATTCCCCATCCAGGTGGACTGTGCCTTCCTGACAGCGTAATGCGAGCGCTTCGCCATCGCCGAAATAGAGCGAAACTTCAGGGGTGTCAATGACGACGGCGTTGGTGTCCGCAAAATAGCGCGCCTGCCGGGCCACAATTTCCCACACTTTTTTGCCGTCCTGCATCTTCACCCGGCGGAACTCCGTCATGCGTTGGACCATCGTCTCTTCGGCAGCATCCGGGGTCGAGAGTTCATCGATAAGGCGCGCGGTCGCCGGGTCTTTTCCCACCTGAGAGCTGAGATAGCCCAGGATAAGGATGAGCCCGAGTACCGTAATGCCCAGCATAAAGCGGATTTGATGACGACTCATGACGGTGTTCCAGCGGTCGTGGACAGCCTATCACCTCTCCTGAACGAATCAAAGAAGAGCATGCTGAGGGGTGGAGCGCGGAACGGAGGCGGCGCGACCGAGGCGGTCGTTACCGGGCTGCCGGCACATTCTTGATCAGACGGTCGAGGTCAACCAGCGTGTGTAAAAGGGACTCAAGGCGGGCCAGCGGAAAGACCGTGGCACTATCGCTCAAGGCCCGCTCCGGCTCCTCGTGGACCTCCATAAACAGACCGTCAACCCCTACCGCCACCGCTGCCCGGGCCAGCGGTGGGATAAACTCCCGCTGACCTCCGGACATCGTGCCCTGTCCCCCCGGTAGTTGAACGCTATGGGTTGCATCATACACAACCGGATAGCCGCAACGGGCGAGGATGGGCAGCGAGCGCATGTCAGACACAAGATTATGGTATCCAAAAGAAGCCCCCCGTTCCGTCAGAAGAATACGCCGGTTGCCGGTCGAGGCGATTTTTTGGGCGACATATTCCATGTCGGACGGAGCGAGGAACTGACCTTTCTTGATATTCACGGGCCGCTGGCTGTGGCCCGCCGCCAGGAGCAAATCGGTCTGACGACATAAAAAGGCGGGAATCTGGAGAATATCAACGACCTCTGCCGTAGCCGTGACCTCCTGGGGTGTATGTATATCTGTCAGGAGCGGGACACCCAGCTCGCGTTTGACCTCAGCCAGAATATTCAGCCCCTCCTGTATGCCAAGCCCGCGGAAAGAGGCGTGGGAGGAACGATTTGCCTTGTCGTATGACGATTTATAAATAAATGGGACGTGCAAGCGTGCGGTTATCGAACGGAGTGCTTCCGCATGCCGCAGCGCCGAGTCCCGGTCCTCAATCACACACGGACCCGCGATCAGCACAAAAGGCGTACCGCCGCCAAAAGTGAGCGAACCAACGGACACTTCTGGCGGAGAGTACTCTCTACCGATCAATGCCGAGCTCCCTCAGCCTGGAGAAGCGGCGACTGAAGGGAGGCAAAGTGCCGCTGTACCCCCGCCTGGATAAACCCGCTGAACAGAGGGTGGCATTCAAACGGACGGGAGATGAACTCGGGATGAAACTGCACCCCGACAAACCAGGGATGATCGCGTAACTCGATCGCCTCGACCAAGGCACCGTCAGGAGAGAGACCGCTAAAAATCATACCCTTGGAGGCGAAGCGTTCACGGTAGGCATTGTTGAACTCATACCGATGGCGATGGCGTTCGGCGATTTCTTTTTGCGTATACAGGCTCAGAGCCAGGCTCTGGTCGGCCAGCACACAGGGGTAGGCCCCGAGCCGCATGGTCCCGCCTTTCTCAACGATCTCCCGTTGCTCATCCATGAGCGCAATAACCGGAGCGGGCGTGGTGTCATCGACTTCGGTCGAATTCGCTTCTTCAAGGCCACACACATGCCGGGCGAACTCGACCACCGCCATCTGCATACCAAAACAAATCCCTAAAAAGGGAATGTGGTTCTCCCTGGCGTACCGAATCGCGGCAATTTTTCCCTCCGCCCCGCGCCGCCCAAAGCCCATGGGCACAAGAATGCCATCGGCCTGTTGCAGGGATTCCGGAAAGATATCGTTTTCGAGCTGTTCCGAGTCGATATGGACGATATTGACGCGACAGTTATTAGCAAAACCCCCGTGGGCGAGCGCCTCGTTGATACTCTTATACGAGTCTATGAGTTCAACATACTTCCCAACCATGGCAATGCAGATGTGGTCGGTTGGGTTACGAAACGTCTGAACAATGGTTTCCCAGCGGCTCAGATTGGGTGAGCCCGTCCACATATTGAGCTTCTCCACGATCCGCTCGTCAAGGCCCTCCTGGTGAAAGACCAGGGGCACTTCGTAGACACATTCCACATCTTTCGCCGTAATCACCGCGCTTTCGTCAACATTGCAGAACAGGGCGATTTTGGCTTTGACGTTCGGTTCCAGATAACGGTCCGTGCGGCACAGCAGCAGGTCGGGCTGGATGCCCAAGCTGGTCAACTCCTTGACGCTATGTTGGGTTGGCTTGGTCTTGAGTTCTCCGGCGGCAGAGATAAAAGGCACGAGCGTCAGGTGAATATATAAGACGTGCTCCTTGCCCCAGTCCCAGCGAAACTGACGAATCGCCTCAAGAAAGGGCAGGCTCTCGATATCGCCGACCGTTCCGCCAACCTCGCAGATAGCGACATCAAAGCCGTCTGCCGCGGTCAGGATACGCCGCTTAATCTCGTCGGTAATATGCGGAATAACCTGGACTGTGCCGCCCAAGTAGTCGCCCCGGCGTTCGCGGGCAATCACCGCGTCATAGACCTGGCCGGTGGTGAAGCTGTTCTTGCGCGTCATCCGGGTCGAGACGTAGCGCTCATAGTGACCGAGATCGAGGTCGGTCTCGGCCCCGTCGTCGGTGACAAAGACTTCCCCGTGCTGGAAGGGGTTCATCGTGCCTGGATCGACGTTGATATACGGGTCCATTTTGAGCATGGTGACAGTCAGACCGCGGCTTTCCAGCAGGCCGCCAATAGACGCTGCGGCGAGCCCCTTGCCCAGCGAGGACACCACTCCACCTGTGACGAAAATAAACTTTGTTTTTCGTCCATCCTTCCCAACATTATTCATCGCAACGCCTCCTCTGCACGGATGAGGTCCTCTGGGGTATCGACTTCTATGGTCGGACGTTCTGTTTGGGTAAGACAGATTTTATACCCCCATTCGAGGGCACGCAGCTGCTCAAGTTTTTCGGCCTCTTCCAGCGGAGTCGGTGGTAAGGCAGTGAAGGTTAGCAGGAAATCCTTCCGATAGACGTACAGACCGATATGCCGGTAGGCCAAGGCCTCCCCCTGGCTTTCGGACGCAGGCACACCATCACGATAGCATGGAATAGGGCTGCGGGAGAAATACAGCGCATAGCCGTTCCGGTCGGTGACGACTTTCACCACGTTCGGATTCCGCCACTCTTCCTCCTCGTAGATCGGTGTTTTGACCGTGGCCATAGCCGCCTCGGGAGACTCCTGGAGACGCACAATCGCATCTTCAACCATCCGTGGGGGGAAGAAGGGCAGGTCGCCTTGAACGTTCACAATAATGTCCGCGGCGAGTGGCTGGGCCGCCTCCGCGAGCCGGTCTGTCCCGGTCGGATGTGCGGAACTCGTCATGACCACATCTCCACCAAAGTCTTGCACGGCGCGGGCAATGCGCTGGTCGTCGGTTGCAACAAGAACACGGTCCAGACCTTGCACGAGACGGGTCCTCTCGTACACGTGTTGGATCATTGGTGTGTGGCGAAGGAGAGCGAGAGGTTTTCCTGGGAATCGAGTTGATCCGTAGCGAGCGGGAATAATAGCAACAACTGACACGCTTGGAAGACCTCAGGACCAGTACGGCAAAGCCGCCGGGCCGTCGGAGGATCACTATACGGGAGAACCGCCGGAGCGTCAAACCGAACCCGTAGGGGCGGTGGCCTTTCCCTTCCGACACACCGGCCGGAGCGGGCAATGTGGACAGCGGGGGGTGCGAGCAACACAAATGGTAGCACCCATATCCATAATGGCTTGATTAAAAATATGGGCCTGCCCCTTGGGGGTCACCTGCCGGGCAACCGTCCAGAGAAAGCGGGGCGTACACTGCTGGGGGGTAAGACCAAAAAACCGCCGCAGGACCCGAGCCGCGTTGGTATCCAGAATGGCGGCGTCTTTGTGAAAAGCGAAGCTTGAGACTGCTCCCGCGGTATACGGACCAATGCCGGGCAGTTTTGTCAGCTCTTCCGGGTTGCGTGGAAATTTACCCCGATGTTGGGTGACAATCTGTTGGGTCGCTTTGTGCAGATTCCGGGCCCGCGCGTAATACCCCAGACCGTCCCAGGCTTCACGTACCTGGGGCTCGTGCGCTTGTGCTAGGTCCTCTGCTGTCGGGTATTTCTGCAAGAACTTCTCGTAATACAGCAAGGCCCGTTGGACTTGGGTTTGCTGTAGCATGACCTCAGACACCAAAATGGCATAGGGGTCGCGCGTCCGTCGCCAGGGGAGGTCCCGTCCATGCTTCCGATACCAGGTAATCAGGCGGCGTTGAAACGCCCGGATGGTTGCCGGGTGGGCGACCGGCGGGTCCTTGCTCTGCTTTGCTCGGTCGGGCTTGGGTTTTGGCGTGCGTGACACTGTGGACTTCTTGTGACAGAAACCGGGCGCTGGGGAAAGGGGGAAAGGAGTAAACGTGCCACCATTTGCATGCCTGTTGGAGGGTGTGTTCACGCCTTTATTCGTCTTGACTCTGACAGGGAGAGTCAATAAGGTAGCGGCGCGTTCTACGGAGGAGGCGAGGCAGTCATGACGGGCCAGGAAAACTTAGAAAAAATGATTGCAAAGATCCTTCATCGCCACTGTGAGTTTGGCTGGGCGCACTACTACATTCCCAGCGAGAAATTCCCCAATTTAGTAGAAGAATTGCTCAAGGTCTTACAGCCTGCTGACGAAGCAGGGGAAGACGAACTGGTGAAACTCTTCCTGGAGTTGAGACGACATACTTCCGAGCAGGAACGCGTGGGTCAACTCCTCACCCATTACCGGGTGCTGAGACGGAACGGAGCCACCTCCTAGCGCTGGTTTTTCGCAGAACCCTGCTCCGGTTGCCGGTCTGTTCCACGCCGTCCCTGGTCCTGTTATTTGAGCAAAAGAGGTGTTCCGAAGGATTTGACAGCCCATCATCCGGCAGATAGTGCCTTCGGTATCTAAAGAGGAAACGTGTCCAGCATCCGCCTATCTATTGGAGGACACGTTCACTCTTTGAGGTAGGGCATGAACGAACCGCAGCGCACCCGCCAGATTGTTGCTGGCCTCTTCTTTCTCTGTTTTCTGCTCTATTTTTTAGATCTCGGCCGCATCCCTTTTTACAATTACGAAGAGTCAAAAGAAGCCCTGATCGTCTGGGAAATGGTGAACGGCGGGGGGTGGATTCTCCCCCTCAGGAACGGGGTTGAACAGCCGCTCAAGCCGCCGTTGTTTCACTGGATCGGTGCCGCTATCTCCTTGCTCACCGGCCAGGTGAGCGAGTTGGCAGTTCGCTTCCCCTCCGCCCTGTTTGCCACGGCAACCATCCTGGCTACGTTTTTCTTCGGACGCGCGTTCTGGAACTGGCGCGTCGGGCTGCTGGCCGCTTTGATTCTGGCCACCTGCCCGGAATGGGCACGTTGGTCAATCAATGCGCGCAGCGATATGGTCCTGCTATTCTTCCTGACAGCCGCGCAGTTTTTCTTTTTTGGGGCCTTCCAGGAGCGGGCGACACAACGACGGACGCTGTTCCTCTTCTATGCCAGCATCGGTTTTGCCGTCCTGGCCAAAGGACCGCTGGGGCTGCTGCTGCCCGTCCTGATTGTGGGCACCTTTTTGTGGTGGACCGGTGAACTTGAGTTTCTTCGCCGCCTGCGTCTCGGCCAAGGGCTATTGATAGCGGGCGGTATTGCCGTGTCGTGGTACGTGCTGGCCCTCTTCCAAGGCGGCGGAGAGTTTTTCCAACGCCAGATTCTGGATGAGAATGTGTTTCGATTTTTCGCCAGTGAGAAAGGCGGACCGAGTCGAGAGCACACCCTGCTGTATTATTTGCCAACCCTCTTTGTCGGGATGTTGCCCTGGAGCCTTTTCTTGCCTGCGCTTGGGTTTACGCTCTACCGGTCAGGCGACATATGGCGGGAGAAGAAACAGTTCTACCTGTTAATCTGGGCAGGGGTTGAGTTTCTCTTTTTTACGCTGGCGTCCGGGAAACGCAGTAATTATATTCTCCCGCTCTACCCGGCTCTGGCCTTATTGCTCGGGTGGTGGTGGCAGGAATTGATAGAAGGGTCGCGAGTGTTGTCAGCGCCCGCGATCAAACGCGTCGTTCGAGGCTGCGCGCTTGCTCTGGGCAGTGCCGGGGCACTCATCCTCATCGTGCTGATTACTCACGGCGTCGGCTTTGATCTGGATCATCTGGTTTCCCCTTTCCTGCATCCCCGGGATCGGGCAAATCTGCCCATTGTCGCGCAGAGTTTACAAGGTCAGTTTCCTCTCGTGTGTATTTGGATTGCGCTGCTCGCCGGAGCAACCGGCTGGTATATCTGGGGGCTGCGCCGAGACCGCTGGGTCCCGGTCTTTGCCGCGTTGACGATTTCGATCTCCGCGTCGTTATACTTTGCGAATGCCCTGTTCCATCCTCTCCTGGCCCAAGAGCGGACGTATAAATCCTTTATGCTGGGCGTGCGTTCCATGGTGCAGGACGCACCGCTGTATTTTTACCATCCCGCCTCTGACTATGGGGCCATCTTCTACGCTGACCGCCGTATTCCTGAAATGAATCAACGTGTCCTCCAACAGCCCTCGGATGCCGAGCACATGTACTCATCTTACCCAGGGGTCAGACAGGGAGACGTGTCACAGACTGAGGCTGCGCTATATTTACTCGTCCGTGAGACCGACTGGCCTGAGCTCTCAGAGAGCCAGCCCCATCTTGAGCGTCTGGTCACGAGTGAGGGCAAGGGACCGGACAAGAAACATCGTCTGGTGCTTGCCGCATTGCTCCCTCGGCCTGAGCAAAATGGGGAGACGGGGACAACCGTCTTACCCGCTCCGTCCGAGTCCGAAGAGCGAGCATCGCCTGAAGCGTCAAATGAACCCGTAGATGAGAACTCCGCATCGTGAACCGCCGTCCCGGGCGTACCGTTCATACTGTCGAGGAGAAGCTGTTGCAATCCCGCGTTCTCTTCTTTGGCGTGCTGCTTAGCCTTTTCTGTGCTCTGATATTTGTCTGGGGTCTGGGCGATATTCCTTTTTACACCAAGGGACAGCCGCGTGAGGCGACCGTTGTCTGGGAGGTCTATCACAACGGGGACTGGATTCTGCCTTTGCGCAACGGCCATATCATTCCGTCCAAACCTCCGCTCTTTCACTGGCTTGGAACGCTGGTTGCGCTCGCCTATGGTCAGTTGAGCGAATTCTCGATCCGTTTTCCTTCCGCGTTACTGGCTCTGCTCGGTGTGCTCCTGACCTATCGGGTCGGTGCCGTCCTGTGGGGTGTTGAGGCCGGGCTGATTGCCGGCCTGACCCTGGCCACCAGCTTTGAGTGGGTCCGGGCCGCGACAACGGCCCGGGTGGATATGACGCTGACCTTCTTTATGGTCGCGGCCTTTTTTTCCTTTTGGTCTATATATCGCAAGCAACGGGTCGGGTGGCTTGAGGCGCTCGGTTTCTTCTGTCTCCTCGGTCTGGCAACCCTGGCCAAGGGACCGATTGGCGCGGTGCTGCCGGGGCTGGTTATTGGCGTATTCCTGTGCGTCAAACGCGACCTGCTGTTTGTCCGTCACCTGCATCTCGTCACGGGCGGTTTGCTGTTCCTCCTCATCGCCGGGTCGTGGTACGCGCTGGCCCTGTGGTACGGCGGTGAGGAATTTTTTTGCAAGCAGATCATGAAAGAAAATATACTGCGCTTTTGGTCGAGCGGGTCGGCCGGCGCCGGGCACGTCCATCCCTTCTATTATTTTATTCCCAACCTGTTTCTGGGCATGGCTCCGTGGAGCTTTTTCTTTCTGCCGCTGCTCTATTTTTTATACCAATGCCGTCAGGACTGGGCCGAGAAGAATTTTACCTATCTGATTGTCTGGATCGTCACGATTTTTCTGTTCTATTCGGCCTCAAGCAGTAAGCGTACGGTGTACATCCTGCCCATCTATCCGGCTATTGCCCTGCTGTTGGGAGCCTGGTGGCAAGAGCTTCGTCGAGGAGAGATCGACCTGCCCCCCGGCTTTCTCTTTCTGCTGAAGGCCGCCGGCGCTGTCTGCTGTGGAGTGATCGGTCTGGCCATGCTCGGCGTGATTGCCCAGGCTGGCGGGTTTGATCCGCTGGGTCTGATCCGACCGTTTCTGCATCCGAAAGACCAGAGCAATCTGCCCATGTTCACGGGTATCGTTGCTGACCATCCCGGCGCGTTTGCCGGCTGGTTTTTAGGCGTTGGTGGTGCCCTGGTCTTGTTGGTCTGGGGATTGCGCCGTCAGTCCTGGGACCGCGTGTTCGGCGGACTGGTGGTGTTCACGACGAGCATCTTCCTGCTCATCAACCACGTGATTCAGCCCACGCTTGCCGCCGCGCGTACCTTTCGGCCCTTTATGGGGCGGGTTGTCGAGCGGGTAGGGGAACAGCCCCTCTTCTTTTTTCGGAGCTTTGATAGCGGAGCCCTGTATTATGCCGACCGGCGCATCCCCTTCTATTTCCCGCCCACCACCCCGAAGACCAACTATTTCATTCTGCTCTGGGAAGAGGAATGGGAGCGCCTTCGGGCCGATGGTTTGGCGGATCAGCTTCACATCAGTGATACCAGCAAAGGCACCGGACCCAAGGGTAATCACCGGCTCCATCTGGTTGAAGTTCCGGCCAGCCTCGAACTGCCGCCCTGGGAAGACGACCTGAAGGGGTTGATTCGCAAGGACGCGATGTGACCAGTGTCAGAAGCCGAGAGTCTGGTACCAGCCCCGCGTGGACACTTCAGGAACCCACCCCGGCCCTTCGGGCCACCTCTCCGAGGAGGGGAGCAGCCTATATCCCTTCTTGGACGTGTGATGCAGATGAGGGAGCACTGTAGAAGGAGCGTGGCGAGGCGAGGCTAGGCTTGCTCTGTCGGGGCACCCGTAGCCCCTAGGGTTGGCCACCAAGCGCGCCGCCGGCAATCTCAGCCACTGGCTCACCCCCCTCTTCGGCCAGCCCGCCTTGGCCCTTGCCCCCCTCTTCCTCGGCTGACGCCGGCAATAGGCAGCACCCGTCCCGAGCGGGGAGGAGAAGGGAGCGACCTGGTTGTATCGTGCCTGCGGGGTACCATTGGGATACTCATTATCAAACACCATTCTTCTCTAACAAGCACTGCCACAAAATATAGGGGGGGGCCTCTGACCCGAATGCAATAAAATCAATAACTTATTGAACCATAAACCTCCTTTTTGTACACAATTGGGCGGCGTATTGAACCGTAAGATGTCTTTTTGTGCGCAATTTGAGAGCCTATACGACCGATAGGAGCGACGCATACGTCGCCCCTACACCATGGTGGTCCAATCATCAATTCACAATCAGCTATCTGTTAAACAGCGTTCTATGCCCGGTGGGCTCTGCTCGCATTTCGCTCATAGCGTCTTCGGCTGTCGAGCCGGAATATATTCTCTCATTGGCCTCTCTTCAATACCGGCATTCCCCGCAGGACCCGCTCTCTGTCGGGACGCCGGCTGAAGACAGGCGCTTCTTCTATCCCCTCCAGGGAGAGGTGCTGCCTAGTGTGGCGTGAGCCTCCCAGGGACCGGTCCGCCCGCCCCCGCCTCGAGCCACGCGCCCGCCCGCTGCCTGGGAGCCCGCACTCCTGGAACCCTGTCACAGACCGGCACGGCGCAGGGGAGCGGAGGGCCGCCGAGTCATGGAATCTGCATCACACGTCCTTGGAGGGAAAGAGGAAACGTGTCCAGCATTTACTTGGCTGTTGGAGGACACGCTTCCTCTTTGTGCCGCGTAGGGCCTGTCCTGAGCTTGTCGAAGGGGCGGGGTGGGTTATCCTCGGCCCAGCGGCCCCCACGTCTCGTGAGTGCTGGTCACGGCCCCGAATGTTCTCAGACCCTGCCCGTAGCCGTGAACAGAGCCAGCTGTCGCGTCTGGCCGGGCCGCCGAAAGGCCGCAGTCGACAGCTGGGGGAAGGGCTTATCCAGTCCGGCTTTGCGGCTCATCGCGGCAAACAGGTCATGAATCGACTCGGCAAACACTCCCTCCCCCCGCATCCGAGTCTTCCACCGCGCGTCGTTCAGCTTTCCCTGCCGTATTGAGCGAATCCGGTTCAAGACCTTGTTCTTGCGTTCGGGATAGTGGTCTTCCAGCCATTGGCCGAAGAGTTCGGCCACGCCATACGGCAGCCGCACAATGGTATGTCCGGCAAACTGCGCGCCAGCCTGGGCGGCAGCCTTGAGCAGAGCCGGGATCTCGTGATCGGTCAGTCCGGGGATAATGGGGGCGATCATTACACCAACCGGAATACCTGCCTCAGCCAGCGCGGCAATGGCGGCCAGGCGACGCGCCGGAGTCGAGGTCCGCGGTTCGAGACGACGGGCCAGTTCGGCGTTGAGAGTGGTCAGCGATAGACTCACCCAGGCGGCCCGGTCTTTGGCCAGTTCAGCCAGCAGGTCACAGTCGCGGGTCACCAAAACACTCTTGGTCACAATGCAGACCGGGTTGTGATAGGCGGCCAGCACCTTGAGACAGCCACGGGTCAACTCAAGCTGGCGCTCAACCGGCTGGTAGGCGTCGGTGATACCGCTGAAAAAGATCGGCTGGGGCTGCCAGGACGGTGCGGCCAGCGCTTTGTCCAGCAGTTGGGGGGCGTCCTGTTTGACCATCAGATTCGTTTCAAAGTCCAGGCCGGCCGAGAATCCGAGCCACTCATGGGTCGGACGGGCGTAACAGTAGATGCAACCGTGCTCACACCCACGGTAGGGGTTGAGGCTGACTCGAAAACCGACATCCGGGCTGGTGTTATAGCTGAGGATGGTCCGCGAGGGGTCACGCAGAAGACGGGTTTTCAGGCCGGGCTGGTCTGGGGCTGAATCCAGTACATCAGGATCAGGTTGATAGGCAATGGTCTCAAAGCGATTCGTCGGATTGCGGGGCGTACCACGTCCCTTGAGCCGGGTGGTGGGATGTTGCATAGGGCTGTCCATTCAACGGGCAGCTTAACACTTTCGCTTTATTTTCGCTACTGGATGTTCGTGGAATGCGACCTCTCCACCTCGTTCTACGGCACGGATTGACTGACCGATAAAGGTTGTGTATCATCCTATTGAAATTGAATTTCAAAATCACTTGCCAACGAAGAGGCCAGCCGCCACTTAGCGCAGAGCCCGTAAGGAATGTTCTCCTTACGGGCTTTTTTCGTCTTTGGAGCCCGTTGTCATCATGCGCAATTTCTGGATTAGCCTGCACCTGTACGCGGCAGCGTTTTTTGCGCCGGCCCTGTTGTTCGTCGCCATTTCCGGGGGACTCTATCTGGTTGGCGTCAAGGGGACAGTGACCAGCACCCCGGTGGCCGTACCCTCCGGCGTTGTGATTAATCCGGCTTCCGCTTCTCTTAAGGCCGACGTGCGGGCCCTGCTGCGCGATATCGGCATTACGCATGACTTTGAATACGTGAAGAAGAGCGGGAATACGCTGTATACCCGTCCGACCTCGCGGACTCACTATGAGATTTCGGTCGCCGATGACTCTGTCACCGTGAAGCACAATGTACCGGACCTGCAAAAACGTCTGATCGAACTCCATAAGGGACACGGTCCGTTGTGGTTCAAGGATTTTCAGAAGGTTCTGGCGGTTGGCGTATTGTTCATTGTCCTGAGCGGATTGTGGCTGGGGCTGTCCAGCGCGGGGCTGCGAGCCAGAACCATCGCCACCGGTGTTATCGGTCTGGCCGTTTGCCTGATTCTGGCCTTCGTCGTGTAAGGAGGCGGGCTGGTGTGTGACGAACTGAGAAGTATCGCCTCTTTGAGGCGCGAAACCGGGTAAGGAGAGAATACGTGCAGTTCAACGCTCAAGACTTGATTGCCAAGGGAGCGGCAGCGCTCGTCGCTGGCTGTTTTCTGTGGACAAGCGCTGGCCCCGTGGTGTATGCGCAAGACGAGGAACCTCCCACATTGCTGGATAAGATCACGATATCCTCTTACGCCACCCGCAGCCCGCAACCGACGTTTGATGTTCCGGCGCTTATCTCCCAGGTAGAGACGGATGCTCCAGGCAACGCCCTGGCCGGTGATGTGGCGGACCTGCTGGAATTCACCCCAGGGGTAGAAGTGGATAACGGCCCGCGGCGGAACGGACAGACGATCTCTATCCGTGGTTTTGACGATGAGGCGATCATTACGCTCATGGATGGTCGCCGCCAGAACTTCGAGTCCGGGCATGACGGCCGTTTCTATGTTGACCCTTCGCTGCTGAAGTCGATCGAAGTGGTCAAAGGCGCGTCCTCGGCCATATATGGGGGAGGCGGCATTGGTGGCGTAGTGGCCTTTGAAACAAAGGATGCCGCGGACCTGCTGGCCCCAGGCCAGAGCGTGGGTGCCCTGGCGTCTTTCGGCTATCGCAACGCGAGCGCTGAATACGCCCCGAGCCTGACGGGGTTCGGCCGTTACCGTGGCTGGGATATCCTGGCCAATTTCTCCTTTCGCGATTCGGGTGATATCGAGCAGGGCAACGGCAACGAGCTGGATACGGACGACCGCCTATTGTCCGGCCTGTTCAAAGCTGGCTATACCCTGAAGGACTTCCACACGCTCAAGTTTCAGGCCCAGGTGTTCAATAACGACGGGCAGGAGCCCAATAACGGCGCCAGCGCCAGCTCGGCGCTGTCCAACATCATTGTGAATAAGGAAGTGCAGGACAACCAATTCAGCCTGCGCTACGCCTTCGATAATCCGGCCAATCGCTGGCTGAGTCCGAAACTCCACCTGTATTACAACGATACCGAAGTGGAGGAAGAAGACGTGACCGGCCAGCTCGTCGGTCGGGTGCAGACGCGCGAGATGGAGACGCTCGGCTTTACCATCGATAATCAGACTCGCTGGGCGGTGAGCGGTATGCACGGACATACGTTTTCGTACGGATTTGAAATCTACACGAACGACCAAGTCGGCAAGAGTTCGGCCACCCCGGACGGAAAGCGGGGCGGCGTGCCGGATGCCGAGGCCCTGACGCTGGGCCTTTATCTCCAGGATGAAGTCGCCCTCCACACCCCTATCGGTGAGGTGCTGTTCATTCCGGCCCTGCGCTTCGACCATTACGAGAGCGACGACGAAATCGGGAACTCGCAGAACGAACACGAAGTGTCGCCAAAAGTGTCGCTGAGCTACAAGCCAATTGAGAACCTCATGCTGTTCGGGAGCTGGGCCCAAGCGTTCCGAGCTCCCAATCTGACAGAGCTGTATCCGGCCGGCCTGCATTTTCCGGGCGGGTTTCCGTTTGAGTTCGGGCCGTTGACCAGACCGGAAATCGGCCCGGACGGTCGCCCGGTAATCGGCCCTGATGGCCGTCCGGTGCAGGTGCCGGTTCTCAGACCCGATGGCAGCCCAGTGCTCGCCCCCACCGCTTTTGCCCCGGACAACCGTTTCGTGCCGAATCCGGATTTGAAGCCGGAAACCGTCACCACGATCGAGGTAGGGGCGGGGCTGAACTTTGAGAGCCTCCTGGCGGCGAACGACCGTTTGACCGTCAAAGGATCATGGTTTACCAGTGAGGGGGATGATTTTATCACTCCGGAAGTCGATGTCCGGGCTGGAACGACGAAAATCCTGAACATCCCGGACGCCGACCTGATGGGTTGGGAAGCGGAGGGCCGCTACGAACTGGCACTGGTCACCGCCCGACTGGGGCTGTCCTACGTCAAGGCGAAGAACGACGATACCGGTGAATATCTGCTCAACAATGTGCCGCTGACGATTGTCGCGGGAGTCGAGTTTCGGATAGACGCGCTCAACGGCGTGGTCGGCTGGCGTGGCCGGTTTGCCGAGAGGAATGACCGTGTGGGCGACAACGACGTGCCGACCGACGGTTATGGCGTGCACGACCTCTACTTCCGCTGGACACCGCATCAGCACTGGACGCCGGACGGCCAAGGATTGGGAGCGATAAGCGTAGACTTCGGAATCGAGAACATCGCGGATAAGGCATACACCAAACGCTTCGCCAGCTTGCTGGAAGAAGGCCGCAGTTTTGTCACGCGGGTGTCGTACCAATGGTAGCGGACATCGGTCGACGTCTTCTTCTGGCCTGGGGGTTGATCCTCTTTGCGTTGCCGGCCTTTGCCGAGGCGCCGCGCCGCGTTGTCACCATTGGCGGAGCCCTGACGGAAATCGTCTATGCGCTGGAAGCGCAGGAGATACTGGTTGGTAACGATACAACCAGTTATTATCCGCCGGCCGCCGAACGTCTGCCCAAGGTCGGCTATCAGCGCGCCCTGTCTGCGGAGGGGATTGTCTCGCTGTATCCCGACCTCGTGATTCTGACCGAAGAAGCCGGACCGCCGGCCGTGCTGGCACAGTTGCAGGCGGCCAATATCCCGATCCTGAGTCTGAGGGCCGGCCGTTCGCTGGCGGATGTACGGGATGCCATCCGGGTGATTGCCAGAGCCCTGAAAAAGGACCAAGCGGGCAGAGCCCTGACTGATGCCATTGACCGTCAGACTGCCGCGCTGGCAAAAGTCACGGCCGGACAACCGACTGACAAACGGGTGCTTTTCATTCTCCAGCATGGCGGCGGTGCGCCGATGGCGGCTGGCCGAGAGACCGCCGCGGACAGCATCATCAGACTCTCGGGTGCGCAGAACGCCGTCACCGGATATGCCGGTTATAAGCCTCTCACTCCGGAGGCTGTGGCCGCCCTGCAGCCGGACGTGATTCTCACCACGGCCCGAGGGCTTGCCCAGGCCGGTGGCAAGGACGCCCTGCTGGCCGCTCCGGGGCTGTCCCTCACGCCGGCCGCCAGGACCGACAGCCTGATCGTCATGGACGCCCTGCTGCTGCTGGGGTTTGGCCCGCGTACCGTGCAAGCTGCGGCCACACTGCACGAGGCGTACCAGGGCTTGTGAGCGGGGCAGCGAAACCAGTGGTCTTGCCCTTCCTGCGGCTTCGGGCGACCGTGTTGGTACTGCTGGGTGGGGTATTCGTCCTGACTGCCCTCACGGCCGCATGTATCGGTGCGGTGTCCGTACCGGTCGTTGCGCTGTTCGACGGTAGCCTGAATACGCAGCAGGAAGCCGTCCTCTTCTCCATCCGGCTGCCGCGCGTGCTGCTGGCCAGCGTTGTCGGCGCGGCCCTGGCCGTCTCCGGTGCGGCCCTGCAAGGCTTGTTCCGTAATCCTCTGGCCGACCCCGGCCTGATCGGTATTGCCAGCGGCGCGGCCCTGGCCGTTGCAATCATGATCGTCTGGGCCGGCTCTTTAACGGGTACGTTGGGCCTATACGGGCTGAGTATCGCCGCCTTTATCGGCGGGCTGCTGGCCTGTCTGCTGATTTTTCGGCTGGCCCGACAGATGGAAACCTTTTCCGTCACCTATATGCTGCTGGCCGGTATTGCCATCAACGCGCTGAGCGGGGCCGGAACCGGCTTCCTGACCTATCTGAGCGACGATACCCAGTTACGCGCCTTGACGTTCTGGACCATGGGTAGCCTCGGCGCGGCGCTCTGGCCCACGCTGAGCGTGGCCACTACGCTTGTCCTGCCGGCAACGCTGCTGCTGATTCGGAATGCCCAAAAACTGAATATCCTGCTGCTGGGCGAGGACGAAGCGCGCTATCTCGGCATTAATAGCGAGCACCTGAAACGCAACGTGACCATCTGTGTCGCCCTTGCGGTCGGCGCTGCAGTGGCAACGAGCGGGATCATCGGCTTCGTGGGCCTCGTCGTGCCGCATATGATCCGTCTCACCATCGGACCGGACCATCGCCTGTTGATCCCGGCCTCCGCTCTGCTGGGTGCGACCCTGCTGCTGGTGGCCGACACACTGGCACGCACCGTTGTTGCACCGGCTGAAATGCCGGTGGGTATTCTGACCAGCCTGATCGGTGGACCGTTCTTTCTGTGGCTGCTCGTCAAGCAATACGCCGGGAGGTTTGGCCTGTGATCGAGGCCGCGAACATCTGCTACCGGGTCGGGGCCACAGTCATTCTGGACGACGCGCGGCTGAGTATCGCCCCCGGAACCGTCACGGCCATCCTCGGACCGAACGGAGCGGGAAAATCCACCCTGCTCAAATGTCTGACCGGTGCGCTACGACCGGACACTGGCCGTATCGTGCTGGACGGTACGCCGCTGGGTGACTATTCCCTGGCTGCGCTTTCCAGAAAACGGGCGGTCTTGTCCCAGGCCAGCTTCGTCAATTTTCCCTTCTCGGTACTGGAAATCGTCATGATGGGACGCAGCCCCTATGCCGGCAGTCAGGCGACCGGCAGTGACGCCGTCGTGGTGCGGGAGGTGCTGGAAAACGTAGACGCCTGGCATCTGCAACAGCGCATCTTTCCGACCTTATCGGGTGGGGAACGGCAGCGCGTCCACCTGGCGCGCGTGCTGGCTCAGGTGTGGGACCGGCAGGACGCCTATCTTTTCCTTGATGAACCGACCACGGCCTTGGACTTGAAACATCAGCATCAGATACTGCGGCTGACGCGCCGGATAGCCCAAGAACGGAATATGGCGATCTGCCTTATCCTGCATGACCTGAATCTAGCCATGCAGTACGCCGACCGGGGCGTGCTCATGCAAGACGGCCGGGTGGTTGCCTCAGGCGCGGTTCGCGAGGTGCTGACGCCCCGCAATATCGCCACCGTATTCGAGGTGCCCGCGCAGGCAGTGTTTGGTGACACGATGCCGAGCGGGGCACCGACGGCTTCCTAGGAGATGGTATGAAGTTGCAGGCCTCGTAAGAAGGAAGGGCCCCGGGGCAATAGGAGGGAGCCCCGGGGCCAGCATGCAAGGCCCAACACCAAAAACCTTGCAGAGGGAAAACAGCGAACCTGCGGCCTGTGTTTGGCCCTGCACGAATACAGCCCGCAGCGACGACGACTTCTGCGAGTGCTAGGCGAGAGCCATAGGCTTGGTGCAGGCTCTATTGAAATTGAATGTCAATTTCAATTATGTGCTTTTTAGCTATTTGGGCGATCTTTGTCAAGTCCCTTTTTTTACGCTTGACCCGTTAACCAAAATTAGATAAGTCTCCAATTGAAATTGATATTCAAAATCATTTGTGTGAGGCTGTATGACATCGCCTGAATCTCAGGAACCCAACGCACTGCCAGGAACGGACCTGGATGTATCAAAAATGCCGGCCCACTGGCTTTTGGCCCAGCTGGGCAAGCGGGTGTTGCGTCCGGGTGGGCTGTGGGGCACTCGGACGTTGCTTGAGAGTCTAGCTATTGGCCCGGCCGACGATGTGGTCGAATTCGCTCCCGGTCTCGGTGGGACGGCGCGCATGATCCTGGAGCATACCCCGCACAGCTATACCGGAGTTGAACGCGACGCACAGGCGGCCCAATGGACCCGCCGCCACCTGCCGCCTCAGCCTAGCGTCTCGGTTGTGGTCGGTGCGGCAGACCGGACCGAACTGGCGGATGCCTCGGCTTCTGTTGTGCTTGGCGAAGCCATGCTGACCATGAATACCCAGGATCACAAGCAGCGTATTATTGCCGAGGCGTTTCGGTTGCTGCGGCCTGGCGGTCGCTACGGTATCCACGAGTTATGCCTCGTCCCCGATGACATCTCCTCGGCAAAGCGCGACGAAATCTACTCCAGCCTGTCCTCGGTTCTGCACGTCGGAGCCCGACCGCTGCCCAGCGCGGAATGGCGGGAACTGCTGGAAACGGTGGGCTTCCAGGTCGAGTATAGCGGCTATGCACCGATGCGTTTGCTGGGGCCCCGACGCCTGATCCAGGATGAGGGTATCTGGGGCGCTCTGAGGCTGGTCAAGAACATCTGTCTTCAGCCCCCGGCCCGGCGGCGCGTGTTGGCCATGCGCCAAGTCTTCGGGCAATACCGGGACCATATCAGCGCCATCTTTCTGGTCGTGAAAAAGCCTGGGGAGTGAGTTCGGACGCGCGAGGCCCGGTCGCTGTTCCTGAGGCGCTATTCCATTATCAACGAGTATTCGATGGGTACCGCCAGGCGCAGGCGTTGGCGCGGCACGGAGTCGGGCATGGCCGGCAGCGGATTGGCTCGGGCCAGCATGTCGAGTGCAGCCTGGTCCAATAATGGATAACCGGAACTTGTTTGGACGCGCGAGGTGAGCACAGTGCCGCTGCGGTCAATGGAAAACGCCAGCACCACTGTACCCTGTTGTTTTTTCTTTTTGACCACTGGTGGATAGTCTTTGTGTTGGTTCAGCCAGGCGATGAGCAGACTGAAATAGTCCTTTGGGTTGCCAACCCGTCCGCCCACAGTCGGACGTTGTTGTTTTCCGGTCGCACGTACTGCTGCGGAGGACCGTGAGCTGGGTGTGGCTTGGATCGATGCGTCCGGGCTGGCTGGCAGATTGGACGCTGTCTCATGGCGAGGGCCTGGCTCTGTCTGCGCCGGTTGCTCAGGTACGGGAGGGCTGGGAAGGGCTTCCAACGGCTCGACCGGCGGTTGTTTATCCACCACTGCCTGTTTTTCGACCGGGATGACCGGTTGTTCAGGAGCGGCAACCGCTACCGGCTTGATCTCCGGCAAGGGTTGCGCGGGGGGAGGCGGTTTGACCTCGACGTTTTGAGGTTCCGTTTCCTGCTGCACCGCGTCGGCTTGGCCGGGTACGGACGGCGCTACGGGTCGCTCGGTCAGGTCGGCATATGAGCCAATCCGGCCCAGGCCGATCTCGACACCGCCTTCGCCCAAGTCAATCGCACCGCGTGGTTGAGACCACTGGGGAGCCCAATTGAAATAGGCATACGCACTCACGAGATGAATCCCGAGCGCGACGCCGAACGCAAAACCCCAGTGCAGGTGTTTCATGGCTGGCTCCGCTCCTCCGCATTCAGGCTGTACAGCGTTACCGTCGCGACGTTTTGGCTACGAACGACGTCTAAGAGCTTGTCGAGGGTGCCAGCCGTCACGTCCCGGTCCACTTTCAGTGCCACCCGTTGGATGTTGTCGGCCAGAACAGATTGCAGGGCCGGACCAAGTGCCTCGAACGAAAGCTCCTCCCCGTTGAGGGCAACTTGCTGATGCGTGTTCAGTGACAGCGTAATGGGCTGGTAGCCGAGGGGTTTGTTGCTGACGGAGGTCGGAGGTTGGAACCCCTGCCGGTCCTGCCGGTCGGCTATTTGGCCGGCAATCAAGAAAAAGATCAGCAGCAGCAGGACGATGTTTATCAACGGAATCATGCCAATATCACTGCTCCGGCCTCGGCGTGGATTAACGCGTGTGATGAGGATGTCGGCCCGGTGCTGACTCAATCTGCCACCTCCCGTTCCAGGGCTGCTCCCAAAACGGCCCTCGAAACGCCAGCCGCAGTGAGCCCCTCAAAGGTGGAGATAATGGTTTGTACGCGAGTGTTGGCTTCGGGAAACACGACGACCGGTCGAGTTGGGTCAAGGGCGGCGGAGAGTGCCGCTCCCGCATCGGGGTCCGGAAGCTGAAACGGACGTCCGCGTAGCGAAAGCGAGCCGTCCGTATGCAGGAGTAATGCCTGGGGCTTCTTCGGGCTGGCGTCAGAGCTGGTAATGGGCAGCCGCAGGTCAACCGCCTTCCAGCGCGTAAAGGTGGACGTCAACATGAAGAACATCAGCAAAATGAACACCACGTCGATCAACGGGGTGAGGCTGATGGGCCGGCGGCGTGGATAATACAGCGGCGTATCGTTCATCCTACCATCCGGGAGCCGGGCTGTACGTACAGATGTTCGACCTTATGTGCGGCCCGCTTTTTCGCCTCAAGGGTGAAAATGCGCTCCAGCCCGTCCAGCATGGCGGTTGCCTCAACCTCGACCCTGCGTTCAAACCAACTGTTTGCCATTGAGACCGGAATGGCGATGGCGAGTCCGGCCGCGGTCGTGAGCAATGCCTTCCAGATGCCACCCGAAAGTACGCTCGGATTGACCTGTGTGCCCGCAGCCTCCATGGCCTGAAAGGCGTCAATCATGCCGAGGACGGTTCCGAATAACCCCAGCAGGGGGGCTAATGACGCGATCACTTCCAGGATGCGCACGTAACTGTCTAGCTTGGCGACGAATGAACGTGCCAATCGCCTGGATTCATCCTTGACCTCCTCGATGGAGAGCGTACCGGTTTCGAGCAGCTGAAGCGTATGGCTAATGAGTCGAGCCTGATAGTTTCGCTGACCCTGCAGCAGATTGATGGCCAGCACTCGTTCCCCATATTCCAGATTCGCAAGGGCCTGTTCCGCGATGTTACGCGGCCAGGGTCGCTGATGTCGCCATTGCCACAGCTTGATCAGAATGACAGTCAGGGCACCCACCGACAGGCAGACCAGTAGGCCGATGACCGGCCCGCCGACACTTAAAAATCTTGTCAATTCAGCATACATGGGGCCAATACCTCGCACCGGACGGATGACTCTGAGGCATAAAAAAGCCCGTAAGGATTACTGTCCTTACGGGCTCTGGGTGTGGGAACCTCGGGCCTCAAAGAATTGGTTAGCGGCCTTCTTGGCCGCAATTTCTACCGTCTCTTCCCCCTAGTTGATAATGAATATCAATTTCAACTAGGGAAGCCAAGACTATATGATTGGCTTGCTTTGTCAATAAGCCTGCCCGCCAACACCCCAAACAAAAAAGGGCGGGTCCCAAGACCCGCCCTTCATACATCGCAGTAAAAACGCTGGCTATACCAGCAGTGGCGCAATCACTAGCGCCACGACCGCCATCAGCTTGATCAGGATGTTGAGCGAGGGGCCCGAGGTGTCTTTCAGCGGATCGCCGACCGTGTCGCCCACGACGGTGGCCTTGTGGGCTTCCGAGCCTTTGGCCTCACCCTCGACCTCGCCCTTTTCGATCGATTTTTTGGCGTTGTCCCAGGCGCCGCCCGCGTTGGCCATAAACAGGGCCAGCAACACGCCAGTCACGGTCGCCCCGGCCAGCATGCCACCCAGGGCCGCCGCACCCAGAGCCAGACCGACCACCACCGGAGCCACTACCGCGGTCAGGCCGGGCAGGATCATTTCCTTGAGTGCCGCCGCGGTTGAAATATCCACGCAGCGGGCCGCGTCCGGCCGAGCGCCTTCCTTACCCTCGAGCAGACCGGGGATTTCACGGAACTGGCGTCGGATTTCATCTACCATCTGGCCGGCTGCCCGACCCACCGCGGTCATGGTCAGGGCTCCGATAAAGAACGGCAGAATCCCGCCCAGAAGCAGACCAATCACCACCACCGGATCGGTTACCACGATGAGCAGCGGTTCCATTCCCGCCGCCAGTCGATTCTGGTCAACAGCTTGGGTGAACGCGGAAAACAGGGCCAGGGCAGTCAGGGCGGCAGAGCCGATGGCAAAGCCTTTGCCCATTGCCGCCGTAGTATTACCCAGGGCGTCCAGACCGTCGGTGATCTTACGGACGTCCGGGCCGAGTTCGGCCATCTCGGAAATACCGCCGGCGTTGTCTGCCACAGGGCCGTAGGCGTCGACGGACATGGTCACGCCTACGGTCGCCAGCATGCCGACTCCGGCAATCCCAATGCCGTACAGGCCGGCAAAGTGGTTGGCAATAAAAATGGCAGCGCAAATGGCCAGGACGGGCAGCGCGCAGCTTTCCAGACCGACCGCCAGGCCGTGAATGATATTGGTGGCATAGCCCGTCTTGCTGGCTTCTGCCACCCGCGCTACGGGCGAGGCCGAGGTGTAGTACTCGGTGATCAGGCCGATTCCGACACCGACCACGCAACCCGCCGCCACCGCCCAGAAAATACCGGTCGCCACGGGAAGGACATTCACCAGAACGAGCGCTGCAATAATGAACACACCCGCAGCAATGAACCCGGAATAGCGCAACGCGTTCTGCGGCCCAACGTTCTTGAGCGCCTTCATCGAGAAGATGCCCAGAAAGGAGGCCAGCAGGCCGACAACAGCCATGCTAAGCGGCAGAGCCATGAGGGCATTGCGCAACACGGCTTCTTCCACCCCCGCATCGCCCAGTTTGTTCCAGATATCGCTTCCCACGATGACCGTCGCGCCGATCGCAATCGTCGCAATGATGGAACCCACATAGGACTCGAAAATATCCGCGCCCATACCGGCCACATCACCGACATTATCCCCAACGTTATCGGCAATCACGCCAGGATTACGGGGGTCATCTTCGGGGATGCCGGCCTCAACCTTGCCGACCAGGTCGCTGCCGACGTCCGCGGCTTTGGTATAAATACCGCCCCCGACCCGAGCAAACAGGGCGATGGAACTCGCGCCCATGGCAAAGCCACTGATGTATTTTGAGGTTGCCGGGTCAGAGTACAGGCCGAGAAAGGCGCCGACCCCGAGCAGACCGAGGCTGGCGACCGACAGGCCCATGACCGCCCCGCCGTTGAAAGCCACCAGCAGCGCGGCTCCCTCGCCCTCTGCCCTGGCGGCCTCAGAGGTGCGGACGTTCGCCTTGGTAGCCGACTGCATACCCAGATAGCCGGCCAGCGCGGAACAGATCGCACCGGTCAGAAAGGCGATACCGGTCTCAAGCGCGACCTTCCAGGCGAGCAGGCCGAAGACGACCAGCACGAAGATGATCAGGATTCGATATTCACGTCTGAGAAAAGCCATGGCCCCTTCATAGATAGAGCCGGCAATCTCCTGCATCCGTTCATTGCCGTCGGGCTGGTTGGAAACGGACTTGAAAATAATAAACGCCACGATGAGCCCGATCGCGCCGAGAATCATTGCGTAGAGAGACACCGCATCAGAGTTGATGTCCATGTTTTCGTTTACCCTCCTCGTCTCCGGGAATACTAAATGACTGCCCTCCGCAGGGTGTCGGCGCACGAAAGCCACACCCGAAGCGGTACGCGGGGAAGATAAACGCTTCTGCGAAAAGAGTAAAGGGCTACAAGGAACCCACCCCGCCGCTGGCGCGGCACAAAGAGGAAACGTGCCCTTCAACAGACAGGGAGATGTTGACGCATTTCCTCTTTCCCTCCCAAGAGGGGATGCGTGCTGCTCCCCTCCTTGGAGGGATGGCCGAAGGCCGGGGTGGGTTCCTCACCGTCAATCCAGGTATATAACTCCCGTACTCTCGAGCATCGTGAAGGAGAGACAGAGATGCGGCCAGTACGGGATGTTTCAAAAGAAGAGAATTACCGAGTCCAGGTGATTGGACCGGGGATGACCGAGACGGTGCGTGAGCCGGTAGAGCCGGAGCCGGTCGGCACCCTGGTCCTGCTGCCTTTTCGGGTCGTCGGATACGACACCCAACGCGACGGTACTTGTACGGCTCGCCTGGAACATATCAACATGGACGGCAGCGCGACGGGTGGGGAGGCCAATGGTATCGCGTTGCGACCAACATCAGCGCTCGTTGTTGCCGAAGAGGAGATGCCCGGCCTGTTTGAAACCTGTGACACAAAAGGGTAGGGGCAACCCCCTGTGGTTGCCCTTTCCTCTACATCCTCCTCAAACGACCCTCGGGATCGACCCGGGTACGCAGCACGTGCAACTCTTCCGGGGTTGGTATAGGTGTGGTGGGAACCTGGTCTGGTATTTTGAGGGCAAAGCCGGTTTGGGCCTGCACTGCTTCTGGCGTCACGCCTGGATGGACGGAGTGCAGACGCATATGCTTGTCTTCTTCGTCAAAATCCATGACGCATAAGGGTGTGACACAATACTTGGGACCTCCACCGGGCAGCCCCAGTTTTTTACGGGCATCCGCCCCGCCGTCGCCCCAGCCATAAGTGCTCATATAATCGCAGCGTTCGACCAGAATCCGCGGCGAGTGGGAATTGAGGACAATATAATAGCGGCCCACGTGGGTGCTGAGCGTTGGCGTCCCGACCGAACCCGGGCCACGAAAGCGGAGTGTGGCATAGTCCGGCCCGACGCCGATCAAATTGGTATTGCCGTGCGGGTCAACCTGGACCCCGCCAATAAAAAAGACGCGCTTATGCCAGTGCTTGACATCCTCGAAACGATGGCCCGTGTCGCTGAACGACTCCGCCCAGCGCACCACCCGGCTATCCCAGGCAAAGGCCGGCAGGGGCAGGGTATCCCGGTCGGCAACATTCATGCGGGTGCCAAAGAAGATCAACTCCATATTGGGGCCGTGCAGCAGATGGGCCAGGCGCACCGCGGCTTCAACAATGGGCATGGCCACTCCGACCATCAAATGTTCCCGGTCTTTCAGGTCGCGGGCAAGAAAAACGGCCATGATCTCTTGCGGAGAAAGGTCCTGGGCAGAAACATCGCTCGACATAGTCTTTTCCTTTCCCGTATCAGGGGAGGGGGGGATGCGTTAGTACTCGTGCAGTTCCAGCAGCCGCCTGATGCCGATCTGTTCCAAATAGTCGGCATGGGTTGCCGGTCCTCGGCAGTAGCGGGCGAAATACGCGGCCAGGGCCGCAGGGTCGCCCTTGGCCGCGGCGGTTGAGGCGTCCAGATAGTCCTTGAGATGGGCGTTGTCCTGGACGTAATAGCCTCGGCTGTAGAACGGATGGGCACCGTAGGGGACGCGCACAATGGCATCGGCGCCGGCAATCGTTGTGGCCCACGGGTCCTTGCGGATGTCCTCGTTGGCCACGACTTTTTCCACCTGGACAATGGTCTGGTCCGCGGCACGCTGCATGAATAAATCTATCCAGCCCGGCCCACCAACGTGCTGGACATTGCCATACGCATCGGAAACGGCCGCGTGCAGGAGGGTCACATCGGGCTTGATCGGCGGGACGGCCAGCAAGGTCTCGCCCCGAATCGGGTCGGTGAAGACCTTGAGGTCCGGGTTGACTTCGGGCAGAGAAGTCCCGACACCGCCGCGCCATGGCAGGAAGGGCAGACCCTGGGCCGCCGCCTGGAGACCCGAGGTCAGAATGCCCTCTTCACATTCCCAGACCTCGATTTCGCCGCGCTCCGCGGCCCGGCGAAAGGCTGGGGCGACCGGCACTCCAAAACCGCCGCCCGCGTAATAACTGACGACTTTTCTGACGCAACCGACGGCAATGAGCATGTCCAGCGACAGGCCGACATCGATAACCGTCAGGTCTTTCAGGCCGCGCCGGATGATCTGATGCACAAGGGCCATCGGGGTCGGGGAGCCGATGGCCACCGTCATGCCGTCTTCGATCCGGCTGGCCGCTTCCACTTCATCAATAACGTGAGAGGTACGTGATTCCACGAGTGTTCCTTTCTGCTGCCTGATATATGCCTCTGTACCCTATATTGGCAAGGGTTGCGATTTACGGACAGACCTGGGTGGGTTACACTGAGTGATACAGGACACATCGCCTGCCGGAGGCAGGCGGACAGGAGGAAGAGACCATGGCAAGAACCGTACGGGACATTATGAGCGCCGAGGTGACCACGCTGGGACGGAACGACACGCTGCTGCTGGCAAAAGACATCATGAACCTGGGCCGCATCCGACACTTTCCGGTCGTCGAGGACGACGAATTGGTCGGGGTCGTCAGTCAGCGTGACCTCTACCGGGCCTCACTCGGCACGGTCATGCAATACGGAGAAAAGGCCCAGCGCGCCTTTCTGGAAAGCGTCGCCGTCAAAGAGATCATGGTCGATCCGATTTCCATCGGCCCGGACGCAACGGTCGGGGACGCCGCCCGGCTGATGATGGAGCACAAAATTGGCTGCCTGCCCGTGCTGGAGGACAACCGGCTGGTCGGCATTGTAACCGAGACCGATATGCTGCAAGTCGTGGTGGATATGGCCTGAGGGCTGTCGGGTTGCACCGGGCACGGAATATCGACACCATCAGAGTAAGCGCTCATACCCGCGAGGAGGAGACCCTATGGAAGACAAAGATCGTCTGGGAACCAAGCTGCACCAAAAAGAGCAGGCCGAGGAAAGCCGCTATTTTGCGGAGCGCGACCGTGAGTTGCTCAACAAGATAAAAGAGCAGCGTGAGGCCGAGCACGAGGAAGAAATACGGGTACTGGCCCTGAATCGTTGTCCCAAGTGCGGAGTCCAGCTGACCACCCGGCTCATTGAAGAAGTTGAGATTGACGAGTGCGAGCCGTGTCAGGGCATGTGGCTGGACAAGGGTGAACTGGAAGCCCTGTCCGAGCAGAAGGGCACGCACTGGGTCAAGCAGTTTTTCGACGGCATGGGCCATATCCTGACCGGCCCCAAAAGTTAGAGCAAATCACGATGCTGTGTAGCGCGTCTCTCTTCTCCTTATAGGAGTGCGGGCTTCCAGCCCGCATGGCGGCCAGGATGGCCGCCCTCCCAGGACGTGTGCCGCCCATTCCCAGGAACCAGCGCTCACTGGACGGGAGGAGCCACCGGGCCGGGGCAAACCCACCCCGCCGCTGGCGCGGCACAAAGAGGAAACGTGTCCAGCTTTTTTGTCTGACTGAAGGATACGTTTCCTCTTTCCCTCCCAAGAGGGGATAGAAAAGCTCCCCTCCCTGGAGGGGTGGCCCGAAGGGTCGGGGTGGGTTCCTGTTCGCCTCACCCGTCCAGGAGAGGAGCCACCCCCAGCCCCTCCCAGGCCGTTTGGTGCAGGCACTTGGCCCTCCCGACGAGGGCGTACTGGCATGACTCCAACTGATCGTGAAACGCTCTAACCGACTAGGAGAACCCGACACTCACCCCCACAAACCAGTACCGGCCCAACCCGTCGTACAGGCCGGGGAAGGTGTTGCCGTTGCCGGCGATGGAGGGCCCTGCCGCTGTGCCCACGATTGGTGGAGCCTTATCGAACAGGTTGTTCACGCCGACGCGCAGGCTGGTGTATTCATTGTAATTCCAGATTGCGGCCAGATCGAAGTAGTGCCGCGCCCCAAGATCAACCTGGGTGGAGTTGAGGTCTTCGACGCTGCTGATGTAGCGCCACATCAGACTGGGCCGCAGCCCCCACGGCGTTACCCAGGTGGCGCGCAGATTGTTCCGAATATCCGGGGTCGGAAAACCGCAGGTGGCACCCCATTTGCCGGCGCAGTCTACCTTGCGCGCCCCCTCTAATTCCTGCTGGTCCCAGGTGGAGGTGATCGACAGGATGTCGCTGAAGCGCAGCCTCCCCCAGCGGCCCATTCCTATGACGCTCAGAGGGAGGTCATAGCCGACGGTGATGTCGAAGCCTTGCACCTCCTCAACCGCCAGGTTGTCGAGCAGAGACATAATATGGCCACTGTTGTCGATGTTAGACCCCAGCCACAGGTCGCCGCTCCGCCCGCGCTTGACCTTGGTGCACTGCGAGTCGTTGCCGTCCAGACATTCGTTGAGGATGAACTCCGGCGTCAGGGTGCTGATGCCCTTGCTGATTTCGATCGAATAGTAGTCCAGGCTGAAGTTGAAACCTGGAATAAAGCCGGGCGTCCACACTAGGCCGAAGGAGTAGGTATCCGATTCCTCGGGCGCCAGATCCGGATTGCCGCCTTGCAAAAAATTGTACTGGGCCGCCGGTGAATGTTCGATATTGCCGAACTGGGTCGCGGTTACGCCACTGCGGGCGCATTCCTCAAGGCTGCGGCCTTCAGCCGTCCGGCCGTTGGTGACGGGCCCGGCACAGGGGTCGGCGTTCATATCGAACAGGTTGAAGCCCTGCGGCAGGAAGCGTTCCCGCACATTCGGGCCGCGAATCGCCCGCTGGAAACTGGCCCGCAACCTGAGGTCGGCATTAAGGGCCCAGCCCGCGCGGACGCCAAAGGTATTGGTCTGCTCGCCGTAGTCGTAGTCGGAATAGCGATAGCCCCCGTCCAGTCCCAACTCTTCCGCAAAGCGTGCGCCGTCGATCAGCGGGATACCGGCTTCGATGAAAAATTCCGTCACGTCGGAGCCCCCGCTAACCGGCTGGCTGGCACCGCCCTGGCCGGCCCCATCGCCGCTGCGGTAGGCCTGGTCGGGTTTGAATTTCAGATTGTCGTCGCGGTATTCGCCGCCCAGGACAATATCAAAACCGGTGGCGGCAAATGGAGACCTGAGGCCGTAGCGACCGAGATTTCCGGCGATATAGCCGGACACGACTGTCTGGTCGGTCGCCCCGCGGGCAGACAGGGGTAGCGTCAGATAGTCGATCATCTCTTGGGTCACCGCGCCCTCTTGAAAGATATTCCAGGGGACACAGCTCGGGTCGGAGCCGTCCAGTACGGACCGGCAGACGATTCGACCTGTTGCGGGATCTCTGACCGCGTCCAGCGCTCGCCCGATGCGGGTAACCGACAGATCGTTCAGATAGGTGTTCTGCATGCGGACTTCGGAGTATTGGTAGTACAGGTCGTAGCGCCACGTATCATTGAGGTCGCCGCGCAGCCCGACCACGCCGCGATACGAGGTGTGGTGCAGGTCGTTCTGCCGGTTCCCGCCCTCCACATTCCGGCGACCGATAAAGACCTGCTGGCGGTCATCCCGCGTCAAGCCGTACGCACCGCACAGGGCTTCGAACTGCTGCTGGGACAGGAATGGGTTGCCGCAGCCCAGCGTATCGGTCACAAAGAACGCGCCCGAGGGGGCGATCTGGGCGACCGAGCGATTGTCCATGAACATGAACTCGGTGTAGGCCTCGACCCGGTCGTGCAGGTTGTAGTGGGCAAACAGGCCGGCGGTCCAGCGCCGGTCGGGACGCTGATAATAGTTCGACGGAGCATAGTTGAACAGGGTCCCCTGGCGGGGCACGAAGCGGTCGCCCTCCACCTTGTAGTCAAAGCTCTCCAGACCCCGATTTCTCAACAGGCCGAAATCGGAAAAGGTGCCCTTGGGTTGGGTGGCCGAGCCGGAGCACTTGGTCAGATCGTGGCTCAGGGCACACGAACTGTAATCGCGCTTGGCCTGGAGCACTGGATCAATATCGCGGTAAGTTCCGTAGACCGTGACATTGCCGCGGTCCAGGTTCTTCCCCATGATCAGCGAGACGTTCGAGATATCGCCGTCCCATGTTGAGCCGTCGGCGACCTCATAGCCGGCGTCCTGGACGATCCGCTGCCACCGGTCGCTGCCGTTGTCGTGCTGATACTGGCTGAACTGGTAGTCCAGCTTGATACCCTCGAAGTCGTCAACCATCAGAAAATTGACTACGCCGGCGACCGCATCGGATCCGTAGGTGGCCGAGGAGCCGCCGGTCAGCACCTCAACGTTCTTGATCAGCGCGCCCGGAATCTGGTTGATATCGGCGCCGACTCCCCCTTGTAGCGGCGAGCCGGCCGGCAGGCGTCGGCCGTTGACCAGCACCAGGGTGCGTTCCGCGCCCAGATTACGCAGATTCAGGGTCGCGGTACCGGTGGCACCGTATGCTTGGCTGGCATTCTGGGCGGAGTAGACCTGCGGCAGGGTGCGCAGCATGTCCTCTACTCGGACGGTGCCCTGGAAGGCCAGGTCTTCGGCCTCAATCTGGATGACCGGACTGGAACTGACCAGATTCGCCCTTTGGATACGTGAGCCGGTCACGACCAGGGCTTCCAACTCTGACGGCTCCTGGCGAGTTGCAGCGTTCGGCTGCTCGGCGCCCGGTTGCTCGGCATCTGCGGCCAGGGCCGACGCGGTGAGGCTGGCCAGCAGCAGAACCAGGGCGAATCCGCACCGCAGCAACATTCTTTTTGTCATGAGAAATCCTTGGTGGTTAATAGTTGGTTCCCTCTGTTGTAGGGGCAATCCCTTGTGGTTGCCCCTCCGGTGTGATTGCCCGCTGCGGGTCAGGAGATGCCGACACTCATTCCGACGAACCAGTAGCGGCCCAGGGCATCGTACAGGCCGGGGAAGGTGTTGCCGCCCCTGCCGGCCTCGCCGACGAGGGGCGGTTCCTTGTCAAACAGATTGCGGATGCCGAGACGCAGGCTGGCGTACTGATTAACCTCCCAGATCACCGACAGGTCAAAATAGTGCCGGGCATTCACCGGGACGGGGCGGTCCGGGTCGGTCTCCGTGCTGGTGCTGATGTAGCGCCACATCAGACTGGGCTGTACCCCCCAGGGACTCAGCCAGGTGGTCCGCATAATGTTGCGAATTCTCGGGGTCGGGGTGCCACAGGAGTAGCCCCAACTGCCCGCGCAGGCGATCTTCGGAATATCGTCCGTTGCCTTGAGCGTATAGGTATCGAGAAAGGAAAGCCGGTCCGTAAAGCTGACGGAGCCGTAGCGACCGAGATTGAGCATATAGTCCACGCTGAAATCGTAGCCGCGGACCTCGGCGATGGCCAGGTTTTCCAGCACGGCCTCAACATGGCCGGTGGTCTCGATCGTGTTGGAAGACAGCCACAGGTCGCCGCCCGGCCCACGATTGACCTTGTCGCACTGAGAGGTTTTGCCGTCCAGGCAGTGGTTCAGGACAACCTCGGGTGACAGCGCGCCAACGCCGCCCTTGAGTTCGATATCGTAGTAATCCACGGCCACGGTGAGGCCCTCAAGAAATCGGGGCGTAAAGGTCAGGCCGAACGAGTAGGTATCCGCATCTTCGGGAAGCAGGTCAGGATTGCCCCCGATCAGGAAATTGTACTGACCGGCCGGTGAGTCGGGAATATTGCCGAACTGCTCGGCGGTCACCCCGCTGCGGGCGCACTCCTCAAGGGTGCGCCCGGCCGCGGTCTTGCCGTCAACCACCGCGCCGGCACACGGGTCGGAGGTCATATAGATCAAGCCCAGCCGCTGGGGCAGGAACTGTTCCCGGATGCTCGGGGCGCGCACCGCCCGCTGATAGCTGCCGCGCAGGCTGATGTCGTGGTTGATGGCCCAGCCGGCCCGGACGCCGTAGGTATCGGTCTGAACGCCGTACCAGGACGAGCGGTAGCCGCCATTGACGATCAGTTGGTGGATAAACGGCACGTCTTCAATGAGCGGAATACCGGCTTCAAAGAAAACCGCCGGTACGTCGAAGCCACCCTTGAGGGGCTGCCGTGCGCCGCCAAAGCCGGCCCCGTCACCGCTCTGGCTCCCGAGGTCGGGCTTGTATGTCAGGTTTTCCTCGCGCCATTCGACGCCCAGGGCGATGTCGACGCCGGTGGTGGCAAACGGAGATATCAGGCCGTAGCGGCCGAGGTTGGCCGCGACCTGGCCGGACAGCACATGCTGGTTCGTGCTGCCGCGGGTCGTGTACGTTCCGGCGATGTAGTCGGTCATCTCTTTGGTGACCGCGCCGTCTTGAAAGATGTTCCAGGGGACGCAGCTCGGGTCGGCGCCGGTCAGCGCGGACCGGCACACGATATTCCCGCTCACGGGGTCGTACACCGCATCCAGGGCGCGGTTGATCCGGCTGGCCGACAAGTTATTGACGGCTTTGCTCAGCGCGCGCACCTCGGCATATTGGTAGTACAGATTGTAACGCCAGGCATCGGCAATCTCGCCTCGCAACCCGAACACGCCGCGATAGGAGGTGTGGTGGATGTAATCCTTGCGATTACCGCTCTCCACGCTGCGCCGGCCGATATACACATTCTGGATGTCTTCCCGCGTCAACCCGTACTGGCCACACAGGGCCTGAAACTGCTGCTCGGACAGAAAGGCGTTGCCGCAGTGCAGATAGCGCTGCCTGAAGAACGAGCCCGAGGGCGCGATCTGGGCGGTGGTGCGGTCGTCCATGAACATCAGCTCGGTGTAGGCTTCAATGTGTTCGTTCAGGTCGTAGTGGGCAAAGGCGCCGGCGGTCCAGCGGACATCGGGCCGTTGAAAGTGATTCGGGGGCGCGTAGTTGTAGAGACGACCGTCCCAGTTCGTGAACTTGTCCCCTTCGACCTGGTAGAAGAACGGCGGTCCCGGATCGTGGTCGGGCCTGACCTGGCGGGTGCCGAAGTCGGCAAAAAGGCCCTTGGGTATCGTGCCCGAGCCGACGCACTGCTCAAGATCGGGGGTCAAATCGCAACTGGAGTGATCCCGGTCGCCCAGGAATATCCCGCCGCCATCACGCCAGGTCGCGTAGGCGGTGATATTGCCGCGATTACCCAGGTTTTTGCCCAGGATGAGCGACACGTTGGACAGCTCGCCGTCCGCGGTGGAGTTGTCGGCAACGCTATAGCCCTGGCTGGAGATCAGTCTTTTTACCGCGCGATTGTCATTATCGTGCTGATGCTGGCTGAACTGATAATCGAGCTTGATGCCCTCGAAATCGTCGATCAATATGAAGTTGATCACCCCGGCAACGGCATCCGAACCATAGGTCACCGAGGAGCCGCCGGTCAGGACATCGACGCGCTTGAGCAGGGCCCCCGGAATCTGGTTGATGTCCTCGTTGCCGGTCCCTCCCCAAGGCGAGCCCGCCGGCATGCGGCGACCGTTGATCAGCACCAGGGTGCGCGACGAGCCCAGGTGGCGCAGGTTCAGGGTGGCGATCCCGCTGGCGCCGTTGGCGTTGGAGGCGTCCTGACCGCCGGTAAACACCGAGGGCAGGGAGCGGACCAGTTCTTCCACCCGGACGGTCCCCTGGTGCAGCACTTCTTCGGCGTCAATGCTGACGATCGGGCCGAGCTCGACCTGGTCGGCAGCCAACTGGAGACGCGACCCGGTGGTCACGATCATCTCTTCCAGGGCCTCCAATTTCTGCGGCTCCTGGCGGGCTTCGGCTTGCGGCTGTTCAGTTGCCGCCTGATCGGCATCGGCTGCACTGGATGGTACGGCGGCGAAGGTGAGGAGTAAGGCTGTTGCTAAGGTTACGGCGAGCTTCCGCTGTGCCTCGGCGCGTGTGCTTACGTTCATGCATGCGCATGTAGGCCGCTGGTGAAGATTTGTCAATCACGGAGGCTGTAGCCGTGTCGTTCCTCTCTTGTCATGCCGGACTCCGGATCATGTCCGGGGCAGGCTTTGAGCCGGTATCCAGAGGCTGGGGGTGCTACGGAATCGTGACCTGCTCTGGGGTAGTATTGCTTATGCCGTAGCGCATAAGTCGTTGTGGGTTGCGGACAGCCCTTGGTGAGTTACACTTCCGGGGGAGAAAAGGGGGACAAGGCCACTGTTGTGGATTGTGGGCAGCCCTTGGTGAGTTACACTTGGTGTCCCGAGCCCCTACCGCGAAAGCCCGTTGTGGATTGCGGGCAGCCCTTGGTGAGTTACACTTGGTGTCCCGAGCCCCTACCGCGAAAGCCCGTTGTGGATTGCGGGCAGCCCTTGGTGAGTTACACTACGAGACCATGAGCCCTTGCCGCACGAGCAGTTGTGGATTGCGGGCAGCCCTTGGTGAGTTACACTTCGTCGTCAATGGTCAGATAGTACTCCGGGTTGTGGATTGCGGGCAGCCCTTGGTGAGTTACACTGCCGCATCTCCGACCCGACACACGCGCAAGTTGTGGATTGCGGGCAGACCTTGGTGAGTTACACTCGGTACATCGGCAGGTCTTGCCAGCTCACGTTGTGGATTGCGGGCAGCCCTTGGTGAGTTACACTGAAGGTCTCAGCTTGCTCACACTCAGCGTGTTGTGGATTGCGGGCAGCCCTTGGTGAGTTACACTTCCTTTCCAACAGTGGGTGCCCTGGATTCAGTTGTGGATTGCGGGCAGACCTTGGTGAGTTACACTCGGCTATATGCGCGCCACGTCCGAGCCTGAGTTGTGGATTGCGGGCAGACCTTGGTGAGTTACACTACAGTGGGTTTCGCACTCCAACCGGGTACAGTTGTGGATTGCGGGCAGACCTTGGTGAGTTACACTACATCCCCTTCTAGGGATTGCATTTTACAAGTTGTGGATTGCGGGCAGACCTTGGTGAGTTACACTTTTAGAGACATTGGTCGCCGAGGTCGGGCTGTTGTGGATTGCGGGCAGACCTTGGTGAGTTACACTCCCCTCATCCAGCGTCGCTATGGCGACCGGTTGTGGATTGCGGGCAGACCTTGGTGAGTTACACTAGGCTGTAAGCGCTAGTCCGCTAGCTGCTGGTTGTGGATTGCGGGCAGACCTTGGTGAGTTACACTCGGTGTGTTGGATCTTGCGCGCTGACGCCGTGTTGTGGATTGCGGGCAGACCTTGGTGAGTTACACTCCAGTGGTTACGCATGAGCTGCGCATCGTGGTTGTGGATTGCGGGCAGACCTTGGTGAGTTACACTTTTAGAGACATTGGTCGCCGAGGTCGGGCTGTTGTGGATTGCGGGCAGACCTTGGTGAGTTACACTCCCCTCATCCAGCGTCGCTATGGCGACCGGTTGTGGATTGCGGGCAGACCTTGGTGAGTTACACTAGGCTGTAAGCGCTAGTCCGCTAGCTGCTGGTTGTGGATTGCGGGCAGACCTTGGTGAGTTACACTCGGTGTGTTGGATCTTGCGCGCTGACGCCGTGTTGTGGATTGCGGGCAGACCTTGGTGAGTTACACTCCAGTGGTTACGCATGAGCTGCGCATCGTGGTTGTGGATTGCGGGCAGACCTTGGTGAGTTACACTCACCCCAGCTTGGCACGACCGCCGCACTAAGTTGTGGATTGCGGGCAGACCTTGGTGAGTTACACTTCCCTCGCATCCTTCGCAATCTGGATCGGTTGTGGATTGCGGGCAGACCTTGGTGAGTTACACTAGCCCCGGCACAACCCGTCGGAATCGCGGTGGTTTCGCCCTCCAGATTGATTACAAAAGTTCAATCTGGAGGGGCGCGGGCTCAGGGGGCTTGCGCTTTTTCCCATAGAAAACCTGGATTCTGCCAAACTGTTTATCGGTAATCTTGATAATGCGTACCTCGCCTTCCGGTGGCAGAAAAGCCTTGACCCGCTCTACATGCACTTCGGCGTTTTCCTCGCTGGCACAGTGACGCATATAAACGGAGTACTGCATCATACTGAATCCGTCTTCCAACAGGCGCTTGCGAAACCGTGCATACTGCTGTTTGGCTTGCTTGGTGTCAGTGGGCAGGTCAAACAGGACAAGGGTCCACATTGTATTTAGCCCGCCGAAAGTCACCATTGTCAGGCGTCCGCTATGCGCTTGGGATAGTGCAGCGTGACACTGCTCTCTCCCAGCGCTTGTCTGAGATTGGCCGCCAGATGGTGTGAGGCAACCATAAGCGGCATTCTGTCTCCCTTCCAATCCACTGTCTTGCTCAATTGTCCAAGCAAGAGTTGCTTGGTCGATTTGTCGATTTGCGGCTCTGATTGCTGTTCCGCTATCTGCCGGACTTGAAGGTCCACCCAGGGGCGAAAGGGTTCCATTACGTCGTCCGCTAAACACAATCCGTCATACTGATTGTGGTGATGCAGTCCCAACGCAGGGTGTAAGCCACTACCAACCAGCGCCCGCGCTACTACAGCCCGCATGATGGCGTAGCCATAGTTCAGCAAAGCATTGATATGCAGTTCGTCGTCGTTGCGTCGAAAGCTATCGCCCATGAGCAGCGGCCAGTAAATCCGAGCAGCTTGAGCTTCACAATTTTCGCTGTCTCCTGACTTAACCGTAGCTTCCAGCCGCCGCAGGGGGGCGCTATCAATACCACAGTCTTGCAGGGTCGCAATCTGTTCCCGGATTTTACGCTTCACAATCTGCTGCCATAGACGTTTGCGGGTGGGCAGGCTGGTTTGAATCTGGTCCCGTAGCACCTTGCTGTGCAGACTGTGGCCTTCGGCAATGGGAAGAATAACGGAATAGGGGAGGTGCCGCTCATCACAAAATACCACGACTACATTATTCTGCTGGCAGCGGAGTATCGCGCTCTGCGTCACGACAATGGCCGGATGTTGTAGGATCAGAACCCCCAGGTCTTCTATGGGAACGGAGGCGATGGTTTCTCCATCCCGATCTACTCGCAATTGCTTTTTGTCCGTGTGCAGATAAGCCTGCTCACTGATATCAACGATTCGCTTAATCATTTCGCAACTTCCCGATAGCATTCACCTGATGTTTTTCCAGGGAATACTCTTGCATCAGGGTCGAGACTGATTTCCGAATTCCTTCTCCTTTATTCTTGATAGTTGCAGCCGTATGTAGCCTTAACATTATTTTTCCCTGCTCAATATACTGGACTCGATATAACTCCCTTCTACCATTTGCCATGACGCTTACGGCATCATTGATGTGCAGCGCCATAATAAATTCATATTCTTCGCCGTGATCGGTCTGAACAATCGACCGCTTCGGACCATTGATTCCCCTCGCCCGCTGAGTTGCCTCCATCACCGTTACAAAGATACCCCGATAACTACCACTTTTATGGTTGCGGAGAATTTCAATATGGTGAAAATTCCCATACGCCATCCACTTGAACACCTTTCCCTGACGGTCGCGTACCCCGAACCTGGTTTTCTTCAGCGTGTCTAAATCGGGAACTTTTGACTGGCGGACTCGGACCCGCTTGATGAGCGTCGTACCATTCTTGTGAACAACGCTCTTGCCGTCTACGAATGCCTGTTTCGGATCATTACTATTATTCGCCAAGTGTTTTCGGACCTGCTCCCGGACCACAGGGTCAATAATCTTGTCAATCTGTGTGACCTTGAAATCCGTAGTTAAGACCTGGCGATAGACCGTTCCCGGCCCGTCAACACCGTTACCCGCGATAAACCCGACGCCCGTTTCTTCGTGTAACGCGCCACTGATTTTCCGTTGCGGGACGTGAGAGACAATCATGGACGATAATTTTTCGTTCACATCAAGTTTGAAGTTGTTCCACGGCATGTCTATACGCAGATCACGCAGCTTGAGTTCCGAACGAGAACGTTCGAGTTGCTTGGCCCGGCTCGCTAAACGCTGATGAAAGCCACGGTCAACGCAGGCGATGACCGTAGCGTCAATGGCGTGGTGGCGGTGGTCTGTCCGTTCCTTCTCATCGCTTGTGCCTATCAGGCTGTTCAAGCCCCACTGATGACGGAGCCAACCGGTGAATGCCGCCTTGGGAAACGTGATCTCAACTCCCAGGGCGCTCAGATAACGGCTAGCTTCCCGACTGATATAGCGAGTGTCGGTAAGCTGACTGTTGATAAAATCTCTTTCTTGCAGGTCGGCTTCTTTCTTGTAAAAACGCTCCCGCTTGGATTTGAGCTGCTTGTCCCAACGGCTGATGGCCTGGGTGATCTGGTTCCATTTCTCTTCGTTGGGGCCGAAGGCATCAATAGGCGTGCGGTTGCGTTTGTTCCGATTCTCCGCCGTATAGCAAACGACCTTATTCATATATGAGTCGTCCAGCGTTTGGCTGTAGGGGAGGATATGGTCAATTTCAATGTCTGCTCCGAAGAGTGTCGATAGATTGATCTGCCTGCCGCTGTAGGCGCATCGTTCGTCTTGGTCTTTCCACAAACGATATTTTAGTTTGTTGTCTCGACTTGGATATTCGGGCAGGTCGAGATGTCGGCTTTTCTTCCGTATCTCCGCGTATTTCTCGGCAGCTTCATCATTAGCCCTGGTATTCGCCTTTTGCTGCTTTTCCCGTTGTTTGTACCGTTTGGTATTCATCTCCAGATCGCGGGCCATTTCAATGCGTATCGCATCCGGTTTACCGTATTCGGCAATAATGGCGTTCACCACCCGGCGTAGTTCGTACAGCCCTTTTTGCACGATAGGATTGGGTAGCGTCGGTGGCGGGCCGAGACGGTCTTGCGCGGTTCCGGCTTCCTGTTCGTATCCATAGCCAGCTCCCACACGAGCGTCAGAGAAAATTTCCCCTTGCTCCAGATAGGGCAACAGCTTGCGAACGGCCTTGGTCGATACATTGCCGTGGCCCGGCTCGAACTCCACCATACACAGGCGGACCGCTTTTTCTGCATCAAACTGCCAATGAGACATCAGCCGCTTTTTCAACGCGGATTTTTTCTGGATGGTCAGCAGGTCTTCCACCAGGGCAGACTGCTTTTCCAGGGAGAAGTCGTCCCATGCGGGCAATCCCTGGCGAATCGCGCAGGCCGTGGTATTGCCTTTGAGTTGTTTCATCTCGGCCCGGTCCAGGTTGAATTCAACCTTCCTGTTCAGACCCAGCGTCCGGCGCAGGTCTGTTATGGTCAAGTCTCGCTTTTGCTCAAACAATGTGACCAGCCCGGCGCGGTCTTCGGCACTGAGGGTATGCCAGGTTCCATCTACAGAGAAACGTAAATTGTTAATGTCCTGGAGGTAACGGAACTTCTGATATTCCAAACGGGCAATTCTCGCTCGTGTGCATCGCGGTTCCAAGGAGCACTTACCTACCCGGTCAGCCTGTAGCTTGAGCGGGCGTTGGTGGAAAATAATCTGTTCTATTTGTTCCTTCACTTTGTCATTCAACACCGTGTGGTGTTTCTTCTGTTCGGCCCAAATGGCGTCCAACTCCTCCTGATACATTTGTCGGTCGGTCCGCAGATGTCCTCCGTCTCGCTGCCGGTTACGCTTGCTTTGGGAAGGTTTCAGTGAAGCAAGGTATTCACCCAGGGTGCGACAACCGGACGCCTCGATGGTTGTTCGCAGTTGGCTGATATCTTGTTTGAATGCGGTCTCTTCTTTTTCTTCGTCTGTCCTGTCTCTATCTCTACCGGTTGTGTCTTCTTCCAACTCGGCCAGCGCCGCTTGCACGTCCGGGTCGTCCAGCATCTCTGGACCCAACAGCGTTTTCCGGTTGCTGAGAAACCCACGCCGTTGCACCAAGTGGAGAAGAACGCGCCCGAGTTCATGTACACCCAGAGGAGAATCTAGCGCCTTGGCCCGGAGGGAGTACGGGTCTCCAAGCTCATTCAGAATGCTCTCCGGTTTCGGATGGTCTTTGAGACTGGACGGCAGTAGATTCAGACTGACCAGGTAGCTCAACATCCGCTGTCTACGTCTGGCTCGTCGCTGTACCACGCGCCGTGCCAATCGGCTGTTGCGCCGCTTCTGATTCTTAGGCGTCGGGGTCTTATCTTCGACGGCTTTGTTGAATATGCGCGAACCGAGATCAATGAGCCCGGTTGGTTTCCAGGCGTCTGTTGTTTTTAGGAGCGCCCAGCCTATGGAGTTTGATCCTAAGTCCAGTCCCAGAATGCGCTTGCTCATGTATCGTCTCCCGTGTATATTCCCTAACAGTGTAACTCACCAAGGTCTGTCGTCAGCTCTTCATACCAAAGAAGTAGCTTCTTCGCAGGCACCGCTTTTAAGCGACCAAAGCCCTCCCAGTTGGGGGCTTTTTTTATTCTCCATGGTGGTGGCGCTCGCAAAAGGAAGGGCCAACGCGGCTATAATGGAGAATTCGGGTAACTCAGTCGCTAGAGCGTTTCACGATAAGTTGTAGCTGTGCCAGTGTGTCTCGGTAACGCTAGGGAAGGAAGCCACGGTGGTAGAGCCGGAATTTTCCCACGACCGTTACCTTTCGGCGGTTAGTGATTATCTTCGGCCTATTAACGCCCAGCGGGTGAAAAGAACAGAAAGGAAACACCAATGACCACACAAAAGCAGAAGATAGCGGCTTTTGACCTCATCGACATTCTGAGACGTTTCAATAGGAAAGAGAGATTCTTCCTCGTCGGCGAAGCCCTGGGTCATGGGGACTTTCTCCTATCGGAGGATTTCCGAGCGAACCTGGGCAAGGCTATTGAAATTTCAATACCTGCTGATGCTTTCGCGGCGATGGACTATCACCTGGATTGGATAGCCGCTGGCCTCGCATGTTACGCGACTCCAAATGAGAGGTGCATCTTTTCCAATGAAGATGGCCTAGTTAAAGGAAGTCAAGAAGACAGCGATTTGCTGGTGGCGTTCATAAAGGATGGGATTGATCACTTGGTCTTTCTGGAGGCCAAAGGGTATTCCAGTTGGACTAACAAGCAGATGAAGTCAAAGGCGGAACGACTGAGACTTATATTTGGAGACAATGGAAATAAGTATCCCAAAGTGAAGCCATACTTCTGCATGATGTCATCGTCACGGCCCAGTCGATTGAACACCGACGATTGGCCGGCGTGGATGAGCAAAGGCGGCACTCCCCGTTGGTTGCGGCTAAGTCTTCCTAATGACAGGATCAAGGCCACTCGTTGCGATTCCGATGGGAAGTCTTCAAATTCGGGAGGCCACTTTCGCATAAAGGGGGGGTAGCATTGATACAAAAAGTAATGATCTTCGTTGACCAAGCGAACTTCTACCACGCCGCCAGATCGAGAGGGCGGCGTGCAGACCTCATTAAATTGAAAGAGTATTTAGCAGACCCCGACAAAGGCAGGATACTCATCGAAATGGTCGTGTATTTCGGCTTCCCCCCGGTCATAAAAGAAGAGGACATGCCTCCGAGGTGGAAGGAAATCAGGGATAGGCTCTACCGGACAAAAGACGCTTTAGAACACAGGGGGATCATGACCGTGGTCCACCATGGCAAGTGGACGGACGATCTTGACGCGGATGGGAGACCCCATTTTTCGGCCAACGTTGATGTGCTGATGGCTATGGACGCCTTGGAGTTCGCAATCGATGTTAATCCAGACACAGTGGTCTTGGTGACCGGCGATCAGGATTTTGCGTACCTTGCGAAAAAACTGCGCAGGAAGGGCATCCGGGTCGAAGCGGCCAATGTGAAAGACCAGATGGCCGCTAATCTCAAGCAATCCGTCAACGCCTTCGTGGATTTGGATGACTTTTTCAAAGAACTCCCTCCGGCGCGTGGGCCGTTGGATTACGCCTCCGGCTAATCCGACTTGCGGTTTCAAGATATCCCTGGCTCG
This sequence comes from uncultured Binatia bacterium (SeqCode), assembly GCA_965203745.1. Taxonomy (GTDB): domain Bacteria; phylum Desulfobacterota; class Binatia; order Bin18; family Bin18; genus Bin18. The sequence continues at coordinate 309,305 of CBDBDK010000004.1, read as the reverse complement.
TGACGGAAGTACAGAGATGCTATTCTCACCGGTAGGACTTGAGCGTCCTTCCCGAGAGCCGAAAAAAGTAAGAGGGGATCATAGACGGTACTTAGCTAAGAGACAGGATATCGATAAAGTATTACACGGCCTCCGGGCTGTGACTGATGAATTACTCCACCTCGCTGGATTGAAATAATCTCATGAGGGAACTCAGATAAGTCCCTAACTTAGAATTCCACATTTTCATGGAAAAGGACCCACCCGCGTCAAACATTCCGCCTTTTCGTCCAGATGGCTATCTGCCGGAAGGACTGTTCGTCTGTTCCGAGGCCGAGGTACTCTTCCGGTTTGGCACTGCAAACCGCCGCCGCCGATTAGCCCTGCGGCTACGGAGGTGGATTGTGTTAGGACGGCAGGTCAAAGCTCCGCGCTTGCTCGTGGATGGCAGCTTCGTTACTGCAAAAGAGGAACCTCATGATATTGATACGGTTATCTTTCTCCCTATGGATTTTTATCAGCAGATTGAGCGAGAATATGAGCCAGCCTTAGAGTTAGAAGAGATGTTGCTAACCCGTCGCCCGGAGGAAATTTTTGCCGCCGAGGATGAAGCGGACTGGAATGAATGGGTCGCTTTCTTTAGCCGGACTCGGGAGCCAGATGGGCGTCGCAAAGGTCTTGTGGAGATACGTCTATGATTACGAATCTTGAGCAATACGAAAAGGCCCAAGCGGAACTGCGTGTGTTGGAGGAGCGGCTTCGGCGCTTACAGCACCATCATCCTCTTGGAGCGAAAGGGTTTACAAAGGCTGGGATTCGGAAAATGATTGCCCGTCTGCACGAAGAGCTTGCCTTGTATGAGGGCGGTCAGGAAATTGGCCAAGCTGAACACCCTTAGCCTGTAGCGCCGGTCTGCCTTGGACGCCTCATAAGAATCTTCAATCGTCTTGGTGATGTCATCCATCCTAACCAAAAGGGACGACGAAGTTGCGAGATGGTTCCGCGTATCTCGATCCGAATGAGATTCCTTACAGACGCCGGCGGCGTCCGGCTACGGTTCCAATACCCGAGTACTCGATTTCTTACCGCACCGATATGTCTCGGTAACGCCGGACCGGCCGCCGGTGGGGGGCTGAACCTTATTTCACCACGAAATCCTCCGCCCACAGCGGCGTGTCCGTCTCCACCGTCAAGCCGTCCGCCAGGGTGTAGACCGTATAGCCATCGTCCTGTTCCACCCCGCTGGCGACAATGTCGGCCAGCGCCGGCCAATCCGCCCCCCTCAGCACAATCACGTCGTCGCCGTCCCCAAAGTCGGTGATGATCTTCTCGCCCGCCTCCCCGGAGAAAAACACGAAACGGTCGGCTCCCGGCCCGCCGGTGTAGGTGTCGTCCCCATCCCCGCCCAGGAGCCTGTCCGCCCCCCGGCCGCCGGTCAACTCGTCATCGCCCTGGCCGCCAAAAAGCGTGTCGGCGCCGCGCCCGCCGTGCAGGTCATCGTCGCCCTTGCCGCCGCGCAACTCATCCTTGCCGGCCAGGCCGCGCAGCACGTCGTTACCCTTCTTGCCGATGAGCAGGTCGTTGCCGTCGCCGCCTTCGAGTGTGTCAGGGCCGGTGGTGCCGGTCAGTTCCAAGGCCGGGGCTTTCCCCTTCTGCTCTTCCGGCTCGCCGCCCGCGTCGCCGTTGTTGGCATCGCTGCCGTCCCCGGTCTGTGGGGTGTCGTCGTCCGTCACGGCTACGGTCACGGAGCCAACCGCGAGGCCGTCGTATTTGGCATCATCGCTGGCGGCCCGGTGGCTGACGCGGACGGACTCGTCCTGGGCGTCCTCGTCAGACACGCCGGACACGGTGAAGCTCTGGGTCGTGGACCAGTTCGCCGACGTGAAGGTATACGACGCCGGGCTGACCGTCGCCGCGCTGTCGTCGCCGCTGGCCGGGATGATGGTCACGTTGTGGGTGGGCCGGCTGTCCAGCACCACGGTGTAGGTGTTGCTGCCGCCCTCGGCCACCGCCAGGGGGTTGGCAGCCTGCACCGTCACTCCGGCGGTGTCGTTGTCGGTGATGGTGACCGTCGCGGGACCGCCCACCACTTGGTAGCCAGAGTCAGGGGCGACGGCGAGGGTCACGGTGAACTCCTCGTCGTCCTCGTCCACGAAGTCGTCGTGGATCAGGAAGAGGCCCTCCGCCGACGTCGCGCCGGCCGGGATACTGTAGGGGTCGTCGGAGAGCGTGAGGTAGTCGTCGCCCTCATTGAAAAAGAGAAACCCCCCGGTGGCCGTGCCGTCCGTCGCTGTGAGGCGGAAGGCGACCGCCGCCGCCGTGGGGCCGGTGCGCTGCACTTCAATGAGTACGGTGTCGGTCTCGGTGACGGTGAGGGACGTTTGGGCGAAGCTTATGGTGCCGCTGGCCCTGTCCTTGCCGCCGCGTTGGTTGGCGGTGCGCAGGCTACCATAGTTCAGCACCGGGTATTGGTCGCCGGTACCAAAGTCCCAAGGGTCGTCCGGGCTGCCGTCGCCGTCCACGTCCACGTTCCAGTCAGCGTAGATGCCGGTATAGCCGGTAGGCTGCTTCAGGTCGCTGCTTATCTTGCCGGTGCCGTGAGGGCTGCTGGCCTGACCCGAGGTCTGCGTGTCCCAATAGCTGTCGTCATCGCTGGAAGGGCAACTAAAAACGCAGTTTGACACCAGCCCACCGATCCTGAATTTGCCACTTTCTCTCTGGTACTCGTAAAAGCCTTCGTAGGGTTCAGACCCCGTGGACACACTGCCCAGGGAGTAGCTGGCGGTGATAATGCCGGCTGCATTCCCTGCCAGTCCGCCAATCTGGTTGTACCCGGATACATCGCCCGTGGCGTAGCTGGCGACGATTTCTCCTCTGGTGCCACCGCTATATAGCAGGGTGGCCCTCCCGTCCGATTGATTCCCCACCAATCCGCCGACCTTGCCGCGACCAGACACATTGCCCGTGGCATAGCTGGCATAAATGCCAGCGTGATTCCATCCTACCAGCCCGCCGGTATGAGCCCCTCCCGTGACGCTGGCCGTGGCATAACTGGCGATGATCCTGCCACTGTTTCTGCCGACCAGCCCGCCGACATCGTTGGTGTCAAAGAAGGACACCCTACCAGTGACGTAGCAGTTACTGATTGTGCCTCCGTTTGTTCCCATCAGACCGCCAAGGCCCGTCACGCCACGGCCGCTGGGGGACACGTCGACGGATTCCAGCCCGAGGTTGCGAACGACGGCGTCTGTGCCCGCATAGCTGAACAACCCGACAAACCCATGACTTATAGTGTCAAATGCAATGATGCTGTGCAGGTTGATGTGCAGGTTGCTGATGGTGTGACCGTTGCCGTCGAAAACAGCCTCGAACGGCGGGATAGGAGGGGTTCGGCGGATCCCGGCTCCGAACCCGATGGGGGTCCAGCCCTGGCCCGCGTTCCAGTACGTATCGCCGGCGTCGGCGTCGCCGCTGCCGTTGGTGTCGAAGTCCAGGTCGGCGGTTAGCTCGTAGCCGTCACATCCCGTGCTGGGGCAGCCCATCCCGGTCAGCGCGGCGGGAAAGGCGGCGTCGTAGTCGTCGGAATGACTCCCGTCGTCTACCAACCCGTCGCCGTCAAGGTCCCACCGGATGGCGTTCAACTGAGCGAGGCTGGACACCTCGATCAGACCGTCGTCATCGGCGTCATAGTCCTGGTCGTCGACGATACCAACCGGCTGGGCCTGAGTGGGCGCTGGCGGCCCCGCGATGACAGATAGGGCGAGAAGGACGGTGGCAAAGCGAATGATGACTGGAAGGCGACTCAGAATGGTCTGTGGTGGGTTTTGCAGAAGCAGGAGCGGAGAGCGGAGAGCGGAGAGCGGAGAGCGGAGAGCGGAGAGCGGAGAGCGGAGAGCGGAGAGCGGAGAGCGGAGAGCGGAGAGCGGAGAGCGGAGAGCATTTTTGAACCTCCTGGTACGTTGTCAAGGGGGGCGTGGCCCCCGGTGGTATCTCTGGGTGCGGTGGCTCCCCGGACGCGGCCCTACTGCCACGCGCCTGGTAAGAGCCTAACCCTTCCTAACCCAGAGACGGCGCGGTTGTCCCTAGTCAAATGATAGGATTGAGGCGTTTTTTTGGGGGGGGAGCGAGACGCCCGCCCGCGTCCCTCCTGGGACGGGTGCTGCATATTGTGTCGATTGTCCCCTCCGGGCCGTCCGCGCGCGCCCTCACCCGGCCCTGCGGGCCCCCTCTCCCTCTGGGCTCACGGCCCAACAGTTTGACGGAAGCGAGGGCCGGGGCCTGTCCCATCCCCTCTTGGGAGGGGTGGCCGCAGGCCGGGGTGGGTTTCCTCAGGCCCGGCCCCGGCGAAGAACCCACCCCGCCGCTCCGCGGCACCCCTCCCAGGAGGGGATGTGCTTCGGCACTGCTGACAAGCTCTTGCTTTTCCTCAGGTTTTTCGCCGGAACGCCCCAGGTTCCTTGCGGAGGTCGGTCCGGCAAGTCAGTGAGTGCGCTGCGGAAAATGCATCCCAGGAAACAGAGGGCTTCTCCGCTGGTGCCCGGTGGCGGGCCTTTTGTGGTGGGGCGCGACACTGCGTCCGCCGACTGGTCGGGCTAAGACCGGGTGCAGGTAGCGGGCCGGGCGCGGGCGGGCCTGCTGCCGGGTGCGGCAGCAGAGCCCCCTTCGGCTTGCCCAGGCAACGCCGGCCTCGCCTTGTCCGGGAGAGAAACCGCCCCAGCCGGAGCATGGTCCTACAAAAATCCGACAAAAAACGCCTCAATCCTATCATTTGATTAGGGACAACCGGGGTGGACTGGTGTATGGCACGTCCTGCTGGTTGGCCCTACCCCAAATCTCGTCGGCCAACGCAGCCAGGAGGAGGACAGGATTGCATCACCCTTCACGAGGAGAAGGCCCATGAGAACCGCCCATTCCATAATCAGAGAGTAAGGGCCGTTTAAGCGGGAAAAAAGCTGAAATGGGCGTGAAATTTTCACCTTTCATGAAAAATAATAAGTCCTTGCTCTATAAGGATTTTTTCCGATTTCAGCAAAATGAACATGAAATTTCTCTACTTTTCTCTACTTTTGGGGGAAGGGTGGCTCCCGACTTTTGGCAATCCGCACCGTGTCACTGCATGGGGCGTGGGCCGATATACACCAGGGTAAAGGCCGTCAGAAAGACGAGGCCGGCCCAACGTCAAAGCGCTTCACGGCGCAGTTCAACCCAGGTCGTGAGGGCCATTCCGATGAGGACCAGGGTGAACGGGAAGCCCGCCGCGAGTGCTGCGGCCTGTAAGGAAAGCAGACCACCGCCAAGCAGGAGTGCAATGGCGACCAGCCCTTCGAGTACGCACCAGAACAGGCACCGCCCAACCGGGACGCTGAAATTGCCGCCCGCGGTGATGGTCGCGACGACCAGCGAGCCGGAGTCCGATGAGGTGACGAAGAAGATGACGATCAGGACGAGAGCGACGACAGAAAGCAGGCCTGTTAGCGGTAGTGGTTCGAGCATTTTGAACAGCGCCAGCTCCGGTATCCATGCGCTGACGGTATCGGTCACGCCGGTGTAGCCGTCGGTGAGGTATTGATGGACGGCGGTTCCGCCAAAAGCGCTCATCCACAGTAAAACGAACAGCGTTGGCAGAAGGAGTACGCAGATTAAGAACTCGCGGACTGTTCGGCCCCTGGAAATGCGGGCGATAAAAATACCGACGAACGGTGCCCAGGAAAGCCACCAGGCCAGGTAGAAGATGGTCCAGTCGTGCAGGAAGGCGGTATCCTGTCGGCCCACCCAGTTGCTGAGCGGTACAATTGCGGTCAGGTAGCTGCCCAGCCCGCTGAAGAAGCCAGCCCAGATATAGAGGGTTGGTCCGATCCCGATAATGCACGCCAGCAGCAATACCGCCAGCAGCGCGTTCAACTCGCTGAGACGCTTGATGCCGACATTGATCCCGGTCAGTACCGAGCCTGTGGCCACAGCAGTGATCAGCACAATAAGCACTACTCTGGTGAGGTCGGTTGCCGGAATCCCGAACAGGTAGTTGAGACCACCCGTCACCTGATTGGCACCCAAGCCGAGCGAGGTGGCAAGACCGAACACGGTTGTAAAGACGGCCAGCGTATCAATCAGGTGGCCGGCCCAGCCCCAGATGCGGTCACCGAGCAGGGGATAGAAGGCCGAGCGAATCGTGAGCGGCAGGCCCCGGTTATAGCTGAAGAACGCCAGGGTGAGCCCTACAAGCGCGTAGATGGCCCAACCGTGCAGACCCCAGTGGAAAGTCGCCGCGGCGATGCCGAGGGCGCGGGCCGTCTCGGGGTCGGCGGCATTAATCCCGAGCGGGGGATACAGAAAGTGTTGAACCGGCTCCAGCACCCCGAAGAACATCAGCCCAATGCCTATGCTGGCGGCAAAGAGCATCGCGAACCAACTGACAGAGGAATACTCGGGGACGGCTTCCCGTCCGCCGATCCGCACCTTGCCGAGCGGGGAGACAGCCAGAAACAGGCAGAACAGCAGGACGAAGTTGGCGGTGAGCAGAAACAGCCAGTCGAACCGGGTGGTGAGCCAAGTCCGAATCCCCCCAAAGACTTGGGTCGCCCTGTCCGGGAACAGTAGCGCGCCGAGGACAAAGACGACGATGGTGAGTGCGGAAACCGGGAAGACCGCCTCGTCGATATCCAGACCCAATATCCGGATACTGCTCCGACCGCTCCCGTGGCCGGGTCCATCGTCCGGCCGCACATGTTGGGCCACTTGGCTCATGCCCTCCTCACCCTGCTACGGATTTGGCTCTCAGATTGTAACTCTTCAGCCGACGAAGTTATATGCGCGTGGCTGAAGAGGGCGATGCCGGTGTTGCCCTTACTCCAGGCGTTACCGGTGTTGACACTTGGTCACGGCATGAGGCGCATGCCGATATACACCAGGGTGAAGACTGTCAGGAAGACGATGCCGGCCCAACTCAGCAGCCGCAGCCAGGGTGGGGGATGCGCGGCTTGCGGTACGTGGGGGCTGAGAACGAGCCGATGATTGGCCAGGGCAATAATCGGCGCGACCAGAAAGGAGATCACGGTAGCCAGGTCGATTAACGTGGTAAAGCTGGTGAGAAACAGCGCAATAATCAGATAGCCGCCAACCGCGCCAATGAGGAGCCAGGCGTTATACACCGTGCGGCTGCCCTGTCTGCCCTGGCGACGGGAAAACAGTAAGGCCCAGGTGCGGTCCATGGCCCTGGCATAGCCGTCAAAGATGACCAGGGCGGTGCCAAACATGACGGAAAAGGCCGAAGAGGCGATAATGATATAGCTCCAGTCTCCGAGTGTTGCAGTGTAGAGCCGGATTACCTCATGCGTGAACTGCGTCCCGCTCTGATTCGAGAAGGACTGCCCGGAACCGTACATGATAAAAGCCCCCAGCGTCATAAAGCAGACGGCCAAAAACGCCGTCATCACATACGCAACATTAAAATCGAGTAATGTCTCCCGCAGGGTCGGCCGGTAGCCGGTCTGCTGAAAACGCTCCAGCGTCCAGAGACTGTTGAGAGCCGACAAATCCAGGGGGGCGGGCATCCAGCCCATGAGGGCAATCAGAAAGGCAAAGCCTGAGGCGGTCCAGACCTCGGACGAGTAGAAGAGCACCGGTGCGGTCGGGCCGCGTAAGAGGGTCAGGATAAAAGCAGTCAGGGTGGAGAGACACAGTACCGTACAAATGACTTTAATGAGGCCGTCCAGGGCGCTGTATTTCCCGACCAGCAAAATGCTGACACAGCCGACGATCAGAAACAGGGCGGTGTGGATAACCGGCAGGTCGAGGGCAAGCAGATTATTCAGCAGTCCCGCGGTGGTAAAACAGATGGCTGCGATAATAATGGACATCGGGCTGATCGTAATAAACAGGTAGAGGTATAAGGCCCAGTTCCCAAACCGTTTATAGCCATCGATCAGGCTTTCTCCGGTCGCGTTCGCATACCGCGAGCCATACTCAAAGGCCGGATACTTTAAGAGGTTGGCAATAATGATCGCCCACAGGAGCGCATAGCCATAGCTGGCCCCCGCGCGGGTTGACTGCACCAGATGTGAGACACCGATAGCGGTGCTGGCAAACAGCAGACCCGGCCCCAGGGTCTTGAGCAGGCGGGAGAGCTGACTGTCTTCTTTGGGCGAGGTGGATGTCTCTATAGCGGAAACCGCTTGTGTGTTTTCCATACAAAGCCTGATATGAGATGGTCTGGTGATCGACGGTTGCAGCAGAGAAACATGACTCTTTCTTCGCTGTCAAGCAGAAGCGGACCGGGGCTGCCTTGTCAGACCTGATCTTGATTTCAGTCATCCATGTCCAAAAGGGAGGGGGCCATGGAAACAGGGAGCAATCAATACACCGCTGGAATGCGGCACGCTGAGCAACGACTCCTGGGCTTCCTGCGTACAATCGAAGCCCATCTCGAAGGGCTCCACATGCACAGGCTGGCCGAACAGAATGCCCAGTTGAAAGACAGACTCGGAGAGACGGTCGAGGCATTACGGGCGGACGTGGCGCTCTTTTCTCCACCGGAGTCGCTCCAAGAGTTCCACACCACATTCAGCCGGGCGGTTCAGCACTGCGCTGACGCCTATGCGTTCCTGTTACTTTTCACCGGCCAAGAGTTTGCCATGGATTTCCTGAAAGGACGCTATGAGTTCTGCCGGGGGAAACATCTGTTGTACGAACTGCGTGCCGGGCTGCCCACCCTCCAACAGCACTGGGTTTTCCCGGATGTCTTGGCCTCTCTACCAGCCCTGGAAATACAAGCGCCGGACCTGGACGTCCCGGTCGGCATCATCCGCAAAGAACGGGAGGAGCAACGCTCGGCCTATTCCTTATACGTGCCTGAGAATTACACCCCGCACACCGAATGGCCGCTCATTGTCTGCCTCCACAGCGGCTACAGCCGGGAGGACGACTATCTGCTGACGTGGCTCCGGGCCGCAAAGAGCAAGGGCTATATGCTGCTCGCCCCGAAGTCGGTGCGGGAAACTTGGTCGGCTATTCGCTTGCCCGGCATCCCGCCGAATCCCGTTCTGGACCGTCGCTCTATCCTCACGATGCTGGAAGAGGTGTGGGATACCTATGCGGTGGACCGCCGGCGCGTGTATCTCACCGGATTCTCCGACGGTGGAATTTTTACCTATGTCCTCGGGCTGGCGTATGCGGATATTTTTGCCGGCATTGCCCCGGTGGCCGGGCGGATTCATCCCGCGATCAATCATCTCCTGAGGCGCGGTCAGGGCAAAGAGCTGCCCATCTTTATCGTGCATGGCGAACAGGACCCGATCTTTGCCGTTGATGTCACCCGACAGACGCACGATGGGCTGACAAAGCTGGGCTATAACGTGACCTATACGGAGCTGCCGGATTGGGGCCACGCTTATCCGTACTCGATCAACGAGACGCTGGTGATGCCGTGGTTTGAGAGCCTGGGGGAAAGGTCGCTACTTGGTTCGGCGTAGCGCGTCTCTCTCCTCCTTGAGGAGTGCGGGCTGGAAACCCGCATGGCGGCCAGGATGGCCGCCCTCCCAGGCAGCACTTTCAGGTAGGCGATTCTCTCCTTGAGGACATCTAGCTCTGACATCGCCCTCCCACCATAACAGGACCGAACAGAGCTTCAATCCAAAAAAGCCTTGGTGTTGGGATAGAAGAGAGCTGAAAGTCTTTCGTCGTTGCTGAACAGACCGGCCTACAAGAAATCGTAGCTCACAGTCACGCCACCGTAGGCGTTAATACCGGCTGAGGGCTCGAAGAAACGTCCGCCCAGCGCATTCAGGCGGGTGAGGCCGTTATAGCCGTCATCGGCGATGTTGCGGATACCGACAAAGGGTGCAATCCGACTATTTCCTACGGTCATTTCATAGCCCATGCGAAGATTCAGCACAGTGTAGGCGTCGTTCTCTGCCGAGTTGGCGTTATTCACATAGAAATCATCCACATGCTGAATGCTCAACGCGCCGTAGAAGCCGGAGGGATGGGCGTAGAAGAGTTCGGTAAAGAGCTGATGCGGAGGAATGCCGGGCTCATCTTTATTATCAAAGCGCCCGCTCGGGGTGATAAAGCGGTCAAATTCGGCATCGAGGAAACTGTAGGCCAGCGTCCAGCGCAAACCTTCCATCAGGGCGACATCAAACGCGAGTTCCAGCCCCTTCCGCTCCGAACGGCCCGCGTTGCGAAAGAAATTCCGGCCCGATTCGCTCTCAAACGCCACCAGTTCGTCATCAATGACAATCCAGAACAGGGCAAAATTATACGTGAGGCGCTTCCAGACATTGCCGCGCGCCCCGATTTCGTAATTCAAAGCCTGCTGCGGATTCAGGTCGTTATTGAAGCCGCCCCCTTCGTCGGGTCGGGCCAGCTCGGTCGTGGTCGGCACCTGGAAGGCAGTTGAGACATTGGCGTACACGTGCAGATTCTCAAGCGGACTATATAGAATGCCCCCCATGGGACTGATGTGATCGAAGGTCTGCACGCCGGACTCATCGCCGTCCCCGAGAAACTGGTCATTCACCGAAAAACGGACGTTGTCGTAGCGCAGCCCAAAACTGAGCTGGAGATTGTCGCGTAGATAGAAGACGTCGTGCACAAACGGCCCCACGCTGCGCACATCTTCGTCCTGGTGGAAGCGGCGCTGACCGACATCTCCCTCGTTGTTATCAAACCGGCGGCGATTATCGGACTGCAACTCGACGTCAACGCCCAGCATGAAACGATTCCGAAAGCCGAAGAAGCGGCCGTCATGCGCGTACTTGACGCTGCCACCGACCCCAAAGCGGTCGAATTTGACCACGCCGGAACCGAAGCGGGGTATGATGGGCAATTTGGTCTCGAACTGACGGAATACAGAGTACTGCGTGACCGTGATCTCGTGCCCTGGGAGAAACTGGTTGCGATATACAAAGCCGAGCCGGCCATGCGTCACCCGCTCGCCCGAATCGAGCAGGACATTGCGGTCTCGGGCCTGCTCGCGGTCCGCCTCGACCTGCGCCCGCGTAATGCCGCCCGGGTCGTCGGCAAAGGGCGCGTCCATAAAGCTCATCAGGGTGGTGAGGTGGGACGTGGGACTGAACGTGTATTTCAGCTTACCGGTCAATAAGACATTTTGGGCGCGGCTGTGATTGCGAAAACCGCCCAGAGAGAGATACGAGGCATTGAACATATAATTCAGCTTGCCGGCCTGGCCGCCTGTTTTTGCCTGATACTTCTGGAGACCAAACGATCCTCCCATCAGGCGCGTCTCAAGAAACGGCGTGGTCGGACCGTCTTCGGTAATGATGTTGATGACGCCCCCGGACGCATTGCCGTACAGCGAAGAAGAGGGCCCGCGTAAAACCTCAATCCGCCGGGCCGCCCCAAGATCGATATTATCGAGTTGGGTTTGCCCGTCCGGGGAGGTCTCCGGGATGCCGTCAACCAGCACCTTGACCTCACGCACCCCAAAAGCGGTCCGGGTGCCGAAGCCACGAATTGAGAGACGGAAATCTTGGGCAAAGTTCGCGCTGTTCTGGGCAAAAACACCGGGGACACGGCTGAGCGGCTCCTCGAAGCCGATAGTCGGCAGCCCCAGTTGGATATCTGAACGGTCAATGACGCTCACCGCTGCCGGTACCTCGGCCAGGGAGGTGTTGCTCCGGGTCGCGGTAACGACGATGGGCTCAAGCTCGGTTGGGCTCAATGGCTGGGTCTGGGTACTGGGCGTGTCTGAAGATGGTGGCGAGCCCGTACTCTGAGCGAGTGCTTGGTTGCGGAAATCGAAAGATGCTCCCAGCAAGAATGGTATAAAGAAGAGAAGAACAATGGTCTTATTGTACAAAACTCCCTCCGATTGGTAGGACAAGAGGGTGTCTAGCCTATGGGTGATTTGAGGATTATGTCAAGTAAGGAGCATGCCTGATCCGGCCTCTGCCGGCCGTGAGCGCGGGAGAAGGAGCGCCCGATGAATATTCAGATTTTTGGCCTGAAAAAATGTTCTGAGACCCGCAAGGCCCAGCGCTTTTTCAAGGAGCGCCGGATTCCTTTTCATTTTATTGACCTCAGCCAAAAGGAGATGTCAAAGGGCGAACTGCGCTCGGTGGCGGCGCGCGTCCCGTTGGAGGACTTAATCGACACGGCTGGTAAGCGGTTTGTTGAAAAAGGATTGACGTATGCGTCGCTGAATGTCGCCCGGATCGAAACCCTGCTCCTCGAAGACGCTCTCCTCATGCGCACGCCCGTTGTTCGCAACGGCAGAGAAGCAACAGTCGGGAACCGTCCCGAGGTCTGGAAAACCTGGTCCTGACCGGGGCTCGGACCCGAGCCCCAGCTCTCAATGGTTATGCCAGTGGTTCCGGGGCGTGTTTGACCTGCTGCCACTGGGCCGGGTCGTGACCGTAGAGAATCGTCGCGCCTTGTTTGTCTCTCAGGTCGCGCAGCGTGCCGAGCGAGCGATACATCTCATCCGTGTCATAGGCAATCGACGGCAACATGTTCTCGTCCATATTGCGCTTGGTGTAACAGGCATCCGCGGTCACCACGAGGTCCGTGCCTTTGGTGATGCGGATACGCATGGACTGGTGGCCTGGGGTATGGCCATGGGTTGGCAAAAGCACCAGTGTGCCGTCGTCAAAGATGTCCAGTTCGCCGTCTACGGGTTGATAATTCAGCGGATGATCGTAGTCCTGGGGGTCAAAAAACGCTTTTTCTCGGAGAACCGGGTCTTTTGAGGCCTCAAGCTCGTTTTTCTGGACAAGAAAGGTCGAGTGCGGAAAAAACTCATTTCCGCCGGCATGATCGAAGTGGAAGTGTGAGTTGACCACATAGGTAATATCATCCGGGGTGAGCTTGAATTTCGCCAACTGACTGACAATTTCCTCGCCCGGCTTGGCACGAGGGGCAAACGCATCGGCAACATCGCCGAGACGGCCCTTGGCATCGTCTATGCAGGAGCAGTGTACGCCAGTGTCAAAGACTACATTCCCCTTGGGATGGGTGATCAAATAGCTCGGCACCGGGATGGTCATCTGCTCGCCCTGCTTATCCTGCGGAAAGAAGAGCCGGCTGTCGAATTCGAGAAAGCCCACTGGCATAGAGAACACTTGAAGCATACGTCCCTCCTCTTACGCTTTGATACACGTCGATATGCGGACCACAATGTCAGGTATTGGATATGAGGTAAAGAGTAAACGTGTCCTCCACGAGACGTAAGATGCCGGACACGTTTACTCTTTCTCGCCGGGGAGTGCGGACGGTTCACTCACCATTGGGGTCGAGCAGCGCAGGGGAAAAGCGCAAAAACGGCGGGCTGTTGTACCCGCCGCCACTTTGCAACTGAGAAGACGAAATCTACAAACTGCGCTTTCCCCGACGAAGATTGCGACGACTGCCTTTTGGCTTTGCACCACCCCTCGGTCCCCCCCAAGGTCGTTCAAAAGAACGCTCGCCACCGCCACCCGAAGGATGTGAGGGCCGGCGGGGAGGACGATCTTCCGCTTGGTTGACCCGGAGACTTCTGCCGTCGAGTTCGTATCCGTCGAAGCGCTCTACCGCGGCAGGAATGGAGGCGGGGTCGGTGAACTCGACAAAGGCGAATCCACGCGGCCGGCCGGTTGTCCTGTCAGACGGGAGAAAAACTTCGACGAGTTCGCCCACTTCAGAAAAAAGCGCTTCCAACTCGCCCCGTGTGGTATCAAAATTCAGGTTTCCAACAAAAATCTTGTTTCCGATGATGACCTCCTCTCAGGTCAATCCACACCAGCGTCAGCCAGTGCGGAGTCCCTATGGCCGTAACGGCCAAGTTGAAATACGACCTTAATGACAAACCGGTACAGGAAGGTCGGCAGTATGACGCGAAATGCGAAAAGGTACAACCCTGTGAGAATATTCATTCCATAAACAGATCGTCGAGAAAAAGAATAGCGGCCAATATGCCCATCCAGACCAGGAAGCGGGCCGGTAGGTTGTCAGGGCGGTCTTGGCGAATGAGAAAAGCGGAGAAGAGCATAATGGCAGAGGCGGCACACCGCGCCAGCTTGCCGAAAGGCGCACCTATGAGCCCCTGGCTTGTCTCCGTGGCCCCAGGCCGAACGGTTAGGCTGCGGGAAGTCGTATGGGGAATATCCTCATCCAGGCCCGAAAGGCTAGTGTGAACAGGGCGAAGAAACCCAGCAGCATCCCCAATTCAACCCAGCCCAGCGGGAGCCAGTCTTCCTGCCAGACGGAGGGGACAACCAGGATGTAGCGCTCAAGCCACATGCCGACCAGGATCAGGGCGCTGATACAGGCCAAAGCGGCCGGGGCACGCTTAACCCATTGCAGCAGCAGGATAGGGAAAGGCAGAAGAAAATTGAGGAGCAGGACCAAAAAACTGATCGTTGTCCACGGCTCGTCAAACAAGCGGACGGCGAGAAAACCGGTCTCCTCCGGCAGATTGCCATACCAGATCGGTAAATATTGACACCAGAACAGATAGGTCCATAAGACACAAAAACCAAAGATAAGCTTACCCAAGTCGTGGTTGCGTTCAACAGAAAAAAGAGTGGATGCGGGCCTCGGCACGGAGAGAATGGCAAGGAGGCTGAGCCCCGCATACAGATTCCCGATACAAAAATAGGCGCCGAATAAGGTACTGATCCAGTGCGGGTCAAGCGACATCGCCAGATCAAAGGCGAACAGGCTGAATACAAGCGCGTAGAGCACAAGAAAAACGGACGAGAGGATCGTGAGCTGCCGTTGCCGCCTGGCTATATTCGCGACGTTCTCATGGGAAACAAAGGGGACCAGGACACGAGGGAGAGTGCGAGTTGCCCGGACTGAAGCCCGCAGCAGAGCGAACCCACAGCCGTAGAGGAGAACGCAACCAAAGAGGGTACGGAGCATCAAAAAGGGCTTGTTCAACCAGGCTTGTTTGGCCGGTATTGGGTTCTGTATCCATGAGAAGAGCTGTTCACTGCCCAGAAAGAGGAAAAGAAGAAGAAAAAAGGAGATCGGCAAAAAGGCGGCCAGCGCCTCGGCAAGCTGCCGTAACGGTCCGGCCCATTCCGCCTTTGTGACCTGAAGAAGGGCGGAAAACGTCAATCCGCTGAGCGCCAGTCCCGACCAGAAAAGCCAGTTGACCAGATAGGCCTGCCATACCCGTTGGGCGTCCTCCCCGGTAACACCCATGAGAAAGGTGATCAGACCCAGCCCGACCAGGACCCACAGGCCAAGGGTAAAAGGGCGAGAGGGCGTATCTGGAGATATGCTCTGGGGCTCTTCTGTGAGGGTCTCGGCACTCATTGGGACTGATCCGGCTGGGCTTCCTGCTGTTGGAGGTGGCGGACGTAATTCACAAGGTCCCACCGCTCTGTGGTTGAAAGCGCGTGTTGATAGGCAGGCATTACCAGTCCACCGCTGCGGATGGTGGCATACAAATACCCATCTTTTTGGTTTCTGATTCTCTCTGTATGAAGGTCTGAAGAGGGAACGGCCTTGCCAACCATCTGGCCGTCGCCTCTACCCTGCTCACCGTGGCACATCGCACAGTAAATCCGAAATAACCCTTTCCCGTTCTGGAGGGACTGTGGTGTGGATTTAACCGGATTCCGCACGCGCAGGCCGGCCTTTATGCGCTCGGTAATACGCGACGACATAGGTGGTTCAATGCCCGTTGTTGGCACACTACCCGCCACGGGTGGACGGGCGGCCGTTCCGGCCTCAAGTTCGGGCTGCCAATACATATCGTCATTCCAGGGCAGGGCATGGGCAAAGGTTACGTACAAGAATCCCAGACCCAGAGCGAGAATGACACGACTCCATGGCTGGGCAGGGATGCCCGTGCTGGCGCGATGCCTACACACCTTGGCCATAGACCTCCTCTGCGCCCCCGGCCGTAATCAGCCGCCGGACCGTGCCGGTCTGTTCGACGGTACACGGGACGAGCAGACCAAAGCGGTCCTCTGAAAAACGCGGGTCGTGCGTGATTGCAACCGCACGCGCTGGCAGCCGAGCGTTGACGAGCAGTCCAATCAGGGTGGCGATTGCCCCAAAGAGAATGGTGAGCTCAAAGGCGATAATGGCAAAGGCCGGTAAGGCCACAATGGGCTTGGCACTCGTTTGGAGCGGCCAGTCCAAGGCCGTGTAGGTGGGTAAGGCAAAGCCGATGGCGCAGCCCAGCAGACCGCCGATCAGCGTAAAATAGCGAACCGGACTTTTGCGCGTGCCGAGAGCCTCTTCCAGCGCAGGGCTTGGAAACGGGGAGACGACGCTGAGGTTCTTATAGCCGTCTCGCCGCAGAGAGCGGACTGCGGCGACGAGCTTTTCCAGGTTCGTAAAGACGCCAACCAAGCCGGTTCCACGGCCGATAGGTGTAGCTGCGTTGACCGGCGCGGGGGACTTTTCCGATTCGTCTGCTTCAACTGCTGATGGACCGCTATCCGCAGGCGGCAGGTGTTCCTTGACTTCGGCCAAAGACACGAGCGGCAGGAATTTTACGAAGAGCAGGAAGAACAAAAAGAACCAGGCAAAACTGCCGACCGTCATACCCGCTTCAACCCACGAGGGCTGATACAGGCCCCAGGCCGAAGGATCGAACTCGTGCGATAAGGAACTCACGATAATGACAAAGCGCTCCAGCCACATCCCGACATTGACCAGCAGGGCAATGCCAAACAACCACAGCGTACTGGTGCGGATCGACCTCCACCACAACAGCATGGGGACGACGCAGTTGCAGGTGACCATCAGCCAGAACAGTGGGGCATAGTCGCCGACCGCGCGATACCAGAAGATGCTTCGCTCGTACGGATTGGCGCTATACCAGGCAATAAAGAATTCGCTGGCGTAGGAATAGCTCAGAATCAGCGAGGTGAGAATAATCATTTTGCCCAGATTGTCGAAGTGGTAGGCGGTGATATAGGCCTCGAGACCGAAAATCCTGCGGAGCGGAATGAGCAAGGTCAGAACCATGGCCAGACCGGAGAAAATGGCACCGGCGACAAAATAGGGAGCAAAAATGGTGCTATGCCAGCCGGGTACGATGGACATGGCAAAATCCCAGGACACCACGCTATGCACGGACACCACGAGCGGGGTGGCCAGGGCTGCAAAAAATCCGTAGGCGCTCAGATAGTGATGCCACTGCCGGTCCGTGCCCTGCCAGCCAAGCGAAAAGAGGGTATAGAGTTTCCGGCGCAGCCCTGCGGTGCGGTCGCGCGCCGCCCCCAAGTCGGGGATCAGACCGATATACCAGAACAGAAAACTCACGGTGAAATAGGTGGTGATCGCAAACGCATCCCAGACCAGGGGAGACTGAAAATTGACCCAGAGCTGACGCTGATTGGGATAGGGCAGCAGCCAATAGAAATTCCAGGCCCGACCTAGATGGATAATGGGAAACAGGCCGGCGGTCATCACGGCAAAAATCGTCATGGCCTCGGCGCTGCGGGCAATGGGCGTACGCCAGCGAGCCCGAAATAAAAAGAGGACCGCCGAAATCAGCGTGCCCGAGTGGGCAATACCGACCCAGAAGACGAAGTTGGTGATATATACGCCCCAACCGACCGGGTGAGCCAGACCGGTCACACCCAGTCCTGAGTGGAGCTGATAGATCCAGCAATACAGGCCAAAGGCCAACACCACCAAGTCACAGCCGAGCAGGGAATACCAGACTCGCGTCGGCGAGCTGAGCAGGTTTTTGAGCAGGTCGCGATTGACCTGAAGGTAGCTGAGGCTGGTCTGCATGGAATGGTAGTCAGTGTCGCTACGTATTGCGGCGAACTTTTTTGAGATAGGTAATCGCGGGTCTGGTGTTTAATGACTCGAAGACTTTATACCCGCGGGGGTCGTGCGAGTGTCGGGAAACACGGCTGGCGGGGTCTTGCAGATTGCCAAACGTCAGGGCCTGTGTCGGACAGGTCTGGGCGCAGGCCGGTGTGACCTCGCCGTCGCGCACCGGACGGTCTTCGTCTTTTGCCCGGTCTTTGCCTTCCTGGATACGCTGGACACAAAAGGTGCATTTCTCCATGACACCGGGTTCCCGTATGGTGACATCCGGGTTGAGCTGAAGATTGAGCGGTGCCGGCCAGTCCGCCTCGCTCCAGTTAAAACGCCGGACCTTGTAGGAGCAGTTGTTGGCGCAGTAACGCGTGCCGACGCACCGGTTATAGATCTGGGCATTCAGGCCCTCCGGGTTGTGATAGGTGGCATACACCGGACAGACCGGTTCGCAGGGCGCATTGCCGCAGTGCTGACACAGCATGGGAGCAAAGCGGACTTCGGGAGCGCCCACCTCTTCCCGCGGCTCCTCGAAATAGCGCTCGATCCGCAGCCAGGACATTTCCCGGCCCTGTGCCACCATGTCTTCGCCCACCACTGGAATATTGTTTTCCGCATAGCAGGCCGTCACACAGGCCCCACAGCCGAGGCAGGCCGACAGGTCGATACTCATGCCCCAGCGATACTCGGCATACTCTACCTCCGGATACATATCGCGGGCGGGATGCTCGGCGTGGTGCGGTTCGTCGTGCTGTCCTGCCGTCACCGCCTGGGCGATCCCGCGGCCGAGCTGCTGGCGACTGCCGTCCGTTGTAACCAGCGGCATCCGTTTGCCGGTTCGAGTGAGTCGGACGGTGGTCGACAGCCACGGGAAGCCGCCCGAGGCGGTTTCGGGTTGAGCCGAAAGCAAATGGACCGGGTTGGCGCCGCGTCCCTGGGCGTAGCGACCATAAGCGCTATGGCCCAGACCGATCGGCAGGGCTACCGCGTCACGCCGCAGCCCAGCGTAGAAATAGGCACTCGCCTCGATGGTCCCATGCGGGGAGGTAATCGTCAGCAGGTCGCCCTCCGCGATCCCCAGGCGTTCGGCGGTCTCGGGGTGAATCTCAAGCCAGGAATCCCAGACCGCCTGCGTGATGGGATCGGGCAGTTCTTGCAGCCAGGGCTTGTTGGCGCCGCGGCCGTCATAATAGCGTGACGAGGGGTAGGCAATGAACGTCAGCGCGTCTTCACCCGCGCGGTCAAAAGTCGGCTCGGAAAAGCTTGTCTCAAATACGGCCGGGGAGAGCTGAACCGCGAGCGGTTCTTTGGCCTGCCATACCCCGCCCTGTTGCAGGGCGTGACGCCAGAAGGAGTCAAAGTCGCCCGGCTCACCACTCTCGTCGTGCCGTTCTTTCCAGGACGCCTGTAAATACTCGAAAAAATTTTTCCACGGCAACGATTCCGAGAACGCCTCATCAGCCTGTGTGGCGACCGATAATAAGGTCTCGCCCAGCGCTTGGGTCTCAAACACGGGCGGCATGACGGGTTGCATCAGACCATACACGCCAGCCTCGGGATGGGAGTCTCCCCAGCTCTCCAGGGACGTATGATCGGGTAAAACCAGATCTGCCTGTTGTGTGGTTTCATCCGGAAAAGACGAAAAGCTGACCACAAAAGGTACGCGGGTGAGCGCCTCGGTAAAACCCGAAGATGGCGGCAGGCTAAAGGCCGGATTGGTGTTGGCCAGCAGAAGGAGTGGTATTTCTCCGCGCTGCATCTCGTCAATCAGGGATGACAGGGCCGTGTACGAGCTGGCCTGTGGCCGCTCTTGGGTCTCATGAAAATGGACGGTCTCGCCGATATTGCCGGCGATATAATTCAGCAGATTGACCGCAATCAGGCTGGCCGTCTCCTGTCGGGAACTTGCGGCTATACCACCCACGAGGGCCAGACTCGGCCCGTGGCTGACGAATTCCTGGGCCAGTCGTTTGATCGTCTCGACCGGCACCTCCGTCACCGAAGCGACCTGTTCCGGCGAATAGGGATCCAGCAGTTGGCTGAACCGCGCCTTTTCTTCAGCAGGAACTGCACTGTTCGGGAGAATCAGATGGGCCAGCCCCAGAGCGAAAAAGGCTTCACGACCCGGCTTGATCGCAATCCATTCATCCGCGTTCGCCCCGGTGAGCGACATACGGGATTCGACCTGGACGAATTTCCCCGCCGCCGTTGTACTCCGCATCTGGCTGAATGCCTTGGCATAGTGCGTTGGAGAATGCCACGTCTCCAGAAAATCAGCCCCCAGGCCAATGAGAAAGCGGGCCTGGGTCAGATCGTAGGTTGGAATCGAAGCCTGCTGAAAGCAGACTTGATTCGCCTGTCTCAACGCCTCGAAACCAAACGGTTCATAGGTCACCAGGCGATTTGAACCGAGGGTCTCAAGCCACTGCGCGGCCAACCGATACACGCTGTCCGGGAGCTGTCCGGCGAGAAACGTGAGCTTGTCCGCCTGGTCCTCCGCCCGGATTTTTTGCAGGCGTTCGGCCAGCAGGGCCTCCGCCTCCGGCCACGGCAGAGGGGCCAGTTCTCCGGTCTCATTACGATACAGTGGCTGGCGGATACGATCCGGATTGTACAGTCCCTGCAAGGACGCCTGGCCGCGTGCGCACAACGCCCCCTGATTGATCGGGTGGGAAGGATTGCCTTCGACTTTGACGGCGCGTCCCTCTCTGGTCCGCACGACCATGCCACAGCCAGCCGGGCATTCCTGGCAGACGGTGGCGTAGTAGGTGGCCACCCCTGGCGTGATCTCCTCGGGCTGAACTACATAGGGAATAATGGTTTCCACCGGCTTTGAGGCACAACCGACGACTGGTGCGGCTGCACTGGCCCCAAGCAGTTTTAAAAAATTTCTTCTGTCGAGTCCGTCTGCCATGCTCGGTTCTTCCGCCTCAATAGTGACACACCAGGCAGTCCTTGCTCGCTTGATGGGCATCATGACAGGTCACGCACCAACCCATCTTGAGCGAAGACACCTGTTCCACGCGCTGCATCCGTTGGACCTCACCGTGACAGGACTGGCAGGCGACCCCGGCCCGGACATGGCGCTTGTGATTAAATCGGGTGAAAGCGGGCAGGGC
Source organism: uncultured Binatia bacterium (SeqCode) (assembly GCA_965203745.1). Lineage (GTDB taxonomy): Bacteria > Desulfobacterota > Binatia > Bin18 > Bin18 > Bin18. Next base: position 288,474 of record CBDBDK010000004.1, on the reverse strand, counting down.
GTGCACGCGAACCCACGGAATCGGCTCTCGGTTTTTCCAGTAGGTCTGGATTTTTTTGATCTCCTGATTCGGTGTTGGCCTGACGTGGCAGCTCATACACGTCTGGACCGGCGGAACGTGGGCCACCGGCGAGACACGGGCCGCACTGTGGCAGTACAGGCAGTCCAGGCCATACTCACCAGCGTGAAGCGCATGGCTGAAGGCAATCGGCTGTTTGGGGGCATGACCCCAGCCCGTCAGCCCCAGGTCGAGCAGTTTGTAATCCCACCACGCGGCTTTGCCGGCCTGCCACACCCGACCGCCCACATCGGGGCGATACTGCACTGCAGATAGCCCGGCGAGGAATACTATAATAAGCAGAACGATCCGAAAAACCGACAGCGAATGTATAGGAAACTGCATAGAACCCTATCTCGCAGCGCCTTCTCCCCGTGCGACGCGGGGGTATTCTCCATATCTTATCTATCTCTGTTCAGCCAGCACGGGCGAGCGTGATTGCCACAGAGGACTCCTGATCCGCCGTGATGGACACCGAACGAGGGTGCTCTCCGAGTTCCTCGTGCCAGACCTTCAGTTCGTACTCGCCTGCGGGAACATTGCTGAGCCGAAAGGCCCCGGCTGCGTCGGTGAGGGCGTAATAGGGGTGATCCTGCACGACGATCCAGGCGGTCATCCAGTCGTGCACATCACAGGTCACACGAATCATCTCCGGCTGGGTAAAGGTTTTCGAGATGACGGTTTTGAACTTTGGCTGAGCCGTATTAAAAGCCGGATTTTTCTCGCTATAGGTATGAATATTGTGCAATATGCCGTCACTGTTTTTGATATCAACCGTCGTGCCAGCCGGAACGAGCAGGACATGGGGAGTGTAGACGCAGTCACGCTGGTCAATAATGGGATTCGATACCGGCAGTGGTGGCGATTTTTCGCCAGCAACCGCCTGGAGGAAGACCACCGCGTTTTTGATGCCCCTGTCCTGACCGACGAGCAGCGCTTCGGGAAATTTCTCTGTCTTCCCACACACTTCAACATCCTTACTGACCGTTAGCGCTCGTGACTGTGGTATGTTTCCGTCAAACACTACGCGTCCGACAAGAGCGCCCCGTCCATTCGAGTTTGCCTGCGCCGGAGCAAGCGGCTCAGACGGGGAGGGGACCGCTTTCTGCCCTGATGCCTCTTGTTTAGTTGGAGCGTGCTGCGCTGTTTTACCGTTATTATCCTGGCTGCTACATGCGCTAAAAAGAAGAATCGGGGGCAGGAGGAGAATGACTCTGGCCCAGTCGAGGTGTGGATAGTGATTCATGATGGTCCTCATTACTCCTTACTTTTTTGTCTCATTGGGGGGTGTATAGCAGAGTTCTGGGACAGACAAGACGTGGGGCTTTTCGGCGCTCCTGGTGTTCGTATCAGGAAAGTATAACGGCCTACACCATCGTCATACTGGTCAAAACAGGACCGTCCCTCCTGTTGCTGCCTTCCTTGACCGGATACTGAAAAGCAAGTACTTTTCGACCGCGCTATACCGAGGGTTTACGTGGAATTTCACACGTAAAGGAGGGAAGTATATGCACACATATTGGTTGCAGGGAATTCTTATAGGGATGTGTTGTCTGACGTTGCTTGGTGCCCCCCATTATGCTCAGGCGGTCGGTGGGCGTGCGGATACGCAGCCCGAACCCGCCAAGAATCAGCCCGCGGCGAAACCGCCGCCGGCCTCTGCCAAACCCGCCGCAGCCAGCCCAGCCACGAACGGTGGCCTCGAAGGATATACTTTTCAATCCATCACCCAGGACCACCTGCTCAAGGGGACGGACGACCCGAACTATTGGCTGATGTACGGCGGTAATTACGCTGGGTGGCGGTTCAGCCCACTCACGGACATTAACCGGGAGAATGTCAAAAACCTGAAGGCGGCCTGGATGTTCCAGACCGGTATCCCGGCCCAAATGCAGGCCTCGCCCATTGTTGCCGACGGGATCATCTATCTGACTGCTGCTTACAACCACCTCTTTGCCCTGGATGCGGTTACGGGCGAGTTGCTGTGGCGCTATGAGCACGAGCTGCCGGACGATATGCGCGTGTGCTGCGGGCCGTCGAACAAAGGGGCGGCTGTTGCCGGAGATTTGATCTTTATGGCAACGCTCGATGCCCATGTAGTTGCCCTGAACCGCAAAACCGGAGCTGTGGTCTGGAACATCGAGATGGACCGCCATAGCGACGGATTCAGCGCGACCGTTGCCCCCCTGGTCGTCCGAGATAATCTGATCGTCGGCATTGCCGGGGGCGAGTACGGTATCCGCGGCTATATTGATTCCTATGATATCAATACGGGTGAACGGAAGTGGCGTCGCTATACCATCCCGGAAGCCGGTGAGCCGGGCTCCGAGACCTGGGCCGGTGACTCCTGGAAACATGGGGGGGCCCCAACCTGGGTAACGGGATCATACGACCCTGATGAGGATTTGCTGTATTGGGCGACGGGCAATACTGCCCCGGACTGGAACGGCGATGTCCGTAAAGGCGACAATCTCTACGCGGATTCCGTGCTGGCCCTTGACCCGGATACGGGAGAGATCAAATGGTATTTTCAGTTCACACCTCACGATATTTGGGACTACGACGGCAATACCGACCTGTTCCTGGTCAATGTCGAACGCAGTGGGGAGACGGTCAAAGCCTTGGTCCAGCCCAACCGAAACGGCTACGTCTATGCCCTGGACCGCACCTCGGGCAAATATCTGCACGGCACCCAATATGTCGATAAACTGAATTGGTCAAAAGGCCTGGATGAGGCTGGTCGGCCGATTGTCGACCCGCAGTTCGTTCCCACCGCCGAAGGCAAGGAATTTATCTGTCCCGGTTCCGTTGGCGGAAAAAACGGCTCGTACACCGCGGCCTATAGCCCGCTGACCAAGCTGATGTATGTGCCGGTGGTGGAGAGCTGCTGGCAGATGACGAAGTCCACCTCCATCTTTATCAAGGGCATCCCATTCTGGGGCGGTGGACCGGGAAAAACCCAGGGCGATGATGGCTCATCCTACGGTCATTTGTCGGCCATAGACCCCTCCACCGGCGAGATCAAATGGCGCTATCAAGACGAATATCCCATGATGGGCGGTGCCCTGGCGACCGCCGGTGGTCTGGTGTTTTCCGGTAACCTTGAGGGCTTAGCCTTGGCCTTTGATGACGCGACCGGCGAGCTGTTATGGCAATTTCAGACCGGCTCATCCATGCGCGCTCAGCCCATCACCTATAAGGCTGGGGGGCGGCAGTATGTGGCCATCCCCAGCGGTGGCGGCGGTTTGGCCGTCACCCTGGCTGGCGAGCCGCCGCTGACGAGTAAGGGCAGCGCGTTGCTCGTGTTTGCCTTACCAGAATAAACCGGCGGAGCAGGTGAGCGTGAGATTGCGGTATTGTGTGCTGCCCAGCTCCTGGTTCCTTACTGGAGCGGCTACGTGGAGAAGACGGAGGAGAAACGCTGCTGTTCTCGTGCTCAGTTGGTTCTTCTGCCTGGCCTTATCCGAGCCGCTCTCCGCGCAGGAAGAGGGGCCGCTTCGGGTCTGCTTTCTGGGGAATAATCTCCCCTTTTCTTCTCAGTCCGGCGAGCACGGATTCGACGTTGATGTGGCGCGGGCTATTGCCAAGAGCATGGGGCGGCCGCTGGTGCCTGTCTGGGTTAGAAATGACGAGCGGATAACCGAGGTTGATGAGAGTGACTTTCCGCTGCGTCGACTATCACGAAACGAATGTGACGCTATCTTGAGCGTGCCCGGCCGAGATGCCGTGCGTGAGGCCAGCAACGTGACTGTCGGCAACGCTTACTATGGGGCGGCCTTCGAGCTCCTGGGACGCGAGGGGCAGACGCCGGCGTCCTTGCACGATATTGAGCACCAGGTCGTTGCGGTCCAAGCCCAAACGATTGCCAGCTTTATTCTGGAGTCTCTTAAAATTTCGATGCGGACGTTTTTCTCAACCGAGGAATCGCTGGCTGCCGTGGCAACGGGAGACGCAGAGTTAGCCTTTGTCTGGGGTCCGACCGCGGGCTGGTATGCAAAGCAGGAGCCTGGGACGAAGCTGACGTTTGCCGCGGCCGAGCCGATCTCGGTGGCGCGCTGGAACGAGCATGTTGCGACCCGCACAGAGGACGAAGCGCTCCGCACGGCACTAGATGCGGCCCTGACAAGGCTGAGAAGGAGCGGAGAGCTCAAGGCCATAGCGCAGCGGTATGGCGTGCCGTTTTATCCTCCCTTTGAGAAAACCTATGACGTTATGGAGATGTTCCGACTCTCCCGAGAAAAAGAGTAAACGCGCCCAGCCTGACTTTGGAGATGTGAAGGACACGTTTACTCTTTGCCGCACAGAAACGAGGAGGTCTATGAGACGTGTGTATGGTGTGCTGTTGGTCGGCCTGCTAATGTTTATCCCGACGAGTGGGTTGGCTGACGAGGCGATGAAGAACCCTTTTGCCGGTGATGCCGCGGCGATTACTGAGGGTGGATTCCTCTTCCAGGCTGTGTGTTCCGGCTACTGTCATGTGCAAGCGGATGCCGACCGGGACGGCAAATGCCCGAATCTCTTCGACTGCGAGTGGGTAAACGGTTCGGGGACGGACGAGGAAATGTTCAGGGTCGTCAGCGACGGTGTCCCCAAGACGGAGATGGTCGGTTTTGCCGGGCAACTGCCCGACGATATGATCTGGCAGATTGTGGCCTATGTCCGGGATGCCTCAAAATGTGAATCGGACGCAGACGCAGCGGCCGCTGGCGCCACACCGGACGCGACAAAGTCCGCCGCTATGCCTGCCCATCGGTAAGGAGCTGTTATGAAATCCCGTTACTGTGTTGTTGGTGTCTGTGCGTATGTGATCCTGTGCTTTGTGGTCTTTTCTGTTCCGGCCTTCGCCCAGCCGTTCGCCTATGTTACGCACGAGGAGTCGAACGATGTGTGGGTGATTGATACCCAAACGGACGAGGTCGTAGCCAAAGTACCGGTCGGCGAACGCCCACGCGGAGTGCTGGTCTCGGCTGATGGGACGCGGGTGTACGCTGCCAACGGCAACTCTAATGACATTTCGGTCATTGATGCGGCAACCAATACGGTTGTGGAGACCTTTCCGGTCGGCATTGATCCCGAAGGAATCGACCTCAGCAACGACGAAAAACTGCTGTTTGTCGTGAATGAGAACGAAGGCGTGATGCGTGTCGTCGATCTGGCAAGCAAGGAGATTGTTGCCACGATTCAGGCCGGTATAGAGCCGGAGACCGTAGTGATCTCGCCCGATGGCAAGCTGGCCTTCGTGCCGAACGAGACTTCGCACGATGTGACAGTCGTTGACACCCAGACCTATAAAGTCCTCAGTTCGATCAAGGTTGGCGAGAATCCGCGCGGCGTGGCCTTTATGCCAGACGGGAAAACCGCCTATGTGAGTAATGAACGAACCCACACCGTCTCGGTGATCGATGTCGAAAAACTGGCCGTGACCGAGACGATCAGCATGGGCGAACGCCCGGTCGGCATCTCGGTGCTGCCCGATGGATCAAAGGTCTATGTCGTCCACGGTCGGGCCAACGATGTGCGCGTGATCGACCCGGCTACCAACACCGTGACCAAGACCATTGCCCTGGGCGGCAAGCGCTGCTGGTGGTCGGCCCTGACCCCGGACGGGAAAAAACTCTACGCCACCATGGGCCGGTCCGACGGCGTAGCGGTGATCGATACTGCCACCGATACGCTGCTCAAGACGATTGCGGTCGGGAAGATCCCCTGGGGCGTGGCCGTTGGACCCTAGAGCGGTTTACGGTCCGTTATAGCCGGTCCGGGCTGCTTACGTCATGCCGGACGTGATCCGACATCCGGGGGGCGGGGGCCTGGATCCCTGTTTGCACAGGAATGACGGACGGCGACACAGCATCGGAATTTGCTCTAGCGCTTCCTCAGAAGCGCCAAACCAGCAGAAACTGCGGTACGCTCTCGTCGTTCTTGGTGCCCAGTTTATGGTGCCAGAACTGGTACTCCATACCGATAAAAAGCCGATTTGCCTCTTCCCTGAGCAACTTGCCCAGGTCCAGGCGGAACTGAGGCTGGGTATAAAACCAGCTTCTGACCCGACCGCCGAACTCGTTGGTCCGGCAATGAATGTACTCGGCATGGCCTTCGATGGAGAAGGACAGCTTGCCGATAGTGAAGGGGTAGGCCCAGTTGATGTCGAGCATAAAGCTGTCCGACTCTTTTGGGGCGCCCCCGTTCGAGCCGCCTCGGCTGGCGTCGATGTAAGCGGTCAGGTCGGTATTCAGAAAGGCGAAGCCGGGTAGGTCCCAGGACGCGCGCAGGCCGGGCAGAAACTTGATGACCTTGGCGTCCACGCTGCCGTTGACGCCACCGATCAGCGAAAAATCCTTGATCGGTCCGATCTTCAAATCCTTCTTCAGAACCCTGCCAAGGCTTAGGGACAGGTACCATTCGCCGTAGATTTCAGTGTGGTTGAAGCCGTCGTGCTCCACGTCCTCGATGAAGTCGGCAAAGAAGAAGCTCTCGCCGTACTTCCAGCCCAGGGCGTTCTGTACAGTCAGGATGAAGGCATCCTGGTTAGCGTCCGAGAACGGGTTTTCGAGGTGTCCGTACTGAAAGTGCATCTCCGTTGTGCTCCACTGGACAAGGGCTACAGCCGGGGAGGCCGCCAGCAAGAGCACGAGGGCTGAAACGCAGAGAAAGCACCTGGAAGGCCGGTACGTGGGTGTCATTTTTCGGTAGTGTCTCAGTTTGAAGAATGCTGAGCAGGAAAACCACCAGCTTCTCTATACTCTCCTTGTTATGCAAGCAGCTTGCATTTCAAAGGCCCCTATCCGAGGACACCTTTGCTGTCAATCTTCTTTGTTCAGACTTGCCTGGGATTGCCGACAACGATTGGGTAGGGGAGGATCGGTTGCGCCTTACGACCAACAGACCAAGACGGGAAGCGCTATAGCCTTCCTTGGAATGGTGCAGGACGACCTTGTAGCGCGTTGCGGTTTCCTCCCCCAGCGGCATGTGGCGATGGGGGAGGTTTTTGGTTTAACCTTCTAATGCGGCCCGCACGATGGGCTCGAGCTCGCCCCGGCTGTGCATTTCCTGGATAATGTCGCAACCGCCGATAAATTCGCCGTTCACATAGATCTGTGGAATGGTTGGCCAGTTGGAATAGCGCTTGATGCCATCCCGAATGGCAGGGTTCTGCAACACGTCGACGGTCTCGTACGGCACGCCCAAGGAGTCGAAAATCTGAATCGTGGTAGCTGAGAACCCACACATTGGGAAGGTTGGATTGCCCTTCATATAGATAAGGACTTTGTTGTTCTTCACGGTCTCGTCAATATGCGCCTGTACGCTGTCTGCCATGTTTTCCTCCTCGTGTGTTCGTGGCTTATGATTTGTTCGTTTCGATATTCACCAAGCCGGACTGCCGGGCGTCGGCCTCAAATTCCTGTGGGGTCATGGTTTTGAGGGCTAGGGCGTGAATACGTTCAACCATGGCGTCCTGGAGAGCGCCATACACCAGTCGGTGCCGGGCGACAGCGTTCTTGCCGTCGAACGCTGCGGACACGACAACGGCTTCGTAGTGATCTCCGCCGCCGGTGTAATCGCGGATATGCACCTGTGCGTCAGGTAGGGCCGCGACAATGCGGGACTGTATTTCATCGGCGGAAATAGGGGCCGGCATGGCTGTCAACCTCCACGCTTCGCTCGGGATGCATTCAAGCGGTTATTTGTCATGGGCCTGAGCAGTGCAGGCTATGCTATCTGAGTGCCTAGCGGTCTTGCAAGGTCGCTCGTGGGCGTCGTGATAAAAAAAGGGCACCTTCCAAGCGGTGCCCTATATCGATACCCCTGTCCGTAGCTCTCTCTGAGAGCTGCGCAGGAGAGACTATTTTTTCTGCATTTCGGCACCGCAGCACTTGATCGAGCCCTCGCCACCTTTGGTCACGATGACCTGCGCACCACAGCTTCCACACAGATACATTTTCCCGAGTTGATTTGCCATATGGCTACCTCCTGTTTTTCTCTTAGCGTCCGGTAAATCGAGGTTTCCGCTTGGCTAAGAAAGATTCCACGCCCTCGGCCCGGTCCTGGGTTGTCTGGAGAAGGGCGTACAGGTCTTCTTCCAACCGCACCCCCTGATCGAGCGTCAGGTCCATTGCCTTATGTACCGCCTCTTTACCGAGTCGTAGAGCGATAGGGCCTTTGCCTAACAGACCGGATAGGACCTCGTCAACACGGGTCAGGAAGTCGTCCGCGGCAATCACTTCATTGACCAGTCCGATGCGATACGCCTCAGCAGCGTCAAACTGTTTGCCGGTGAGGATGAGTTCCAATGCCTTTGCCTGTCCGACCACACGCGGCAGGCGTTGCGTTCCTCCACCAAAAGGAATCATCTGCTCGGTCACTTGGGGGAGGCTGAACCGGGCTGTGGAAGCAGCTAGGCGGAGGTCACAGGCTAAGGCCAGCTCCAACCCGAGTCCGAACGCGTTGCCATTGAGGATCGCGAGCGTCGGTTTTGTTATGGCCGCCAGCGCTTCGACGCACTGGATGGAACCGAATTGCTCACGAACTCTCTGCACAGTATCGGCCGTTTGCGTCAGGCCCTCACAAAAGCTGTGGATCGAGCCGGTCAGGACACCGATTTCGACCGCGTCGTCCTCCTCGATGACCTGGCAGGCGGCTGCCATCTCCTGGTCCAGCCGGGGCGTGAGCCGGTTGCCCTGGCCCGGACACGACAAGCGCAGCCAGGCCACTTTCCCTTGAATCTCATACACCAGATCGGACACACTCAAACCTTACCAAAAAGGGCGTCCGTTTGGACGCCCCTGTTTACTATTCGTACTGGGCTTTCAGTTCTTTCTTGAGGACTTTGCCTAACGGGTTCTTCGGCAACTCGTCCAGGAAATTGACCTCTTCGGGTTTCTTGAAGCTGGCCAACCGTTCCTTACAAAAATCGCCAACGTCATCCGCAGTGGCCGTCTGGCCCGGCTTGAGGGCGACAAAGGCCACGATCTTTTGGCCCCAATCGACGTCAGGAACACCGATAATTGCCGCCTCGTCGATCGCCGGATGGGCGTGCAGGACCGCTTCGATTTCAGCCGGGGCGATATTCTCACCGCCACGAATAATGATGTCGTCCTTGCGGCCAACCAGGTAGACATAGCCGTCTTCGTCGATATAGCCCATGTCGCGGGTATGCAGCCAGCCGTTCTCGTCCAACAGGGCGGCGGTTGCACTTTCCTGATTGGCGTAGCCCTTCATCACGCGCGGGGTGCGAATGACCACCTCGCCAATCTCATTGGCCGGCATCTCTTTGTTATCGTCATCAAGGACCTGGACTTCCACATCTGGCAGGGGTTTACCGACCGAGGTCAGGCGCTTCAGGTTGCGCTCGACTTCTTCCGGTGTGCCGTTCAGCTTATGGTCATCCGGTCCAAGGACGGTCAGGGTCGAGTTGGTTTCGGTCTGGCCAAAGGCATTCACAAAACCGGTCGAATCCGGAAACATATCAATCGCCTTGCGAATGACGGGGAAGGCCATGGGTGCGCCGCCATAAGAGACATTCTGCAAACTCGACAGGTCATAGTTCGAGAACTCGGGATGATCGATGAGTTGTTTCATCATCGTGGGCACGACAAAGGCGTGCGTCACCTGCTCGTTCTGAACGGCCTCCAACCATTCCTTGGTATCGAACTGACGTAGGATGGCGATTTTCCGGCCGTTCCACAGCGCGGTCAGGATATTCATCGTACCGGCAATATGGTAGAGCGGCGCGCACAGCAGTGAGGTGCCGCGCGGGGTCCCGTCCGCCATCTCGACGGTACCGATGACATAGTTGGTGAACCCGCCATAGGTCAGCATCACGCCCTTGGGCAAAGACGTCGTGCCGCTGGTATACATCAGGATGGACAGGTCGCCCTCATCCACCTCGGCCTCTTCGATATCCGGCGAACCCTGCTCAATAAAGTCCTCGTAGTGCAGCATATCGTCATGCCGCGTTTCAATCGTGACATATTTCTCCACGCAGCCGAGATTGGGCTTGAGGCTATTGACCAGGTCGATATAGCGATCACCCACAAACAGAATTTTGCTCTCCGCCGCGGTAATCATATATTCCAATTCCGGGGGCTTGGCCCGATAGTTCAGCGGCACAAAGGTCGCGCCCAGTGTCGCCGTGGCATAATATGCCTCGATGTACTCGTTACAGTTTGTCTGCAAGATCGCCACGCGATCACCCGCCTGAATACCCTGGTCACGCAAACTGCTGGCCAGTCGTTTGACCCGATCCAGCAGTGTTCCATAGGTCAGCCGGTTCCCTTCGAAAGCCAGGATCTCTTGGTCCGGAAACATCATCCCCGGAATACCGATGAACTGTGACGTATTCATGCCTGCTCCTTTACCAGCGCAAATAGATTTTGTTCCAGTCGTAAGCCTTCGGATAAATGCAGGTCAGCGCCCTGTCGGACGGCCCGTTTTGCCAGCCTTACAACCGTTGGATTATAACGGGACAGTGTGTATGCCAGAGATTTGGCCTCCGTCAAGAGGGTGGCCAGGGGAACCACCTGATTTACCAGGCCAATCTGAAGGGCTTGGTCGGCCTTCAGCCGCTTGCCGGTGAGGACCATATCAAGGGCGCGGCCCAGCCCGATTGCTCGGGGTGCGGTCTGCGTCCCGCCTACCCCAGGGATCATACCCAGGCCGGTTTCCGGTAAAAAAAAGACCGTATCGTCTGCGGCAATGCACAAATCACACAGCAGCGCCATTTCCATCCCGCCGCCGACGGTATAACCGTGGACCGCCGCAATGGTCGGTTGGGGCAGGCGCAACAGCAGCCCCCAGTTATCCCGTTGCCAGCGCACTTCACGAGCCCGCACCGGAGAGGGCGCTGAACCGAACTCTGAAACATCGCCGCCAGTCGAAAACGCCGGGCCTTCTCCGCGCAAGACCATGACCCGGACCTCGGGGTCGTCTCGGACGGCCTGAAGAATTTCGTGCAAATCGTCCCGCATCTCTACGTTATAGGCGTTGAGCATGTCAGGCCGGTTGAGGCTGACAACGGCGACACTACCGTCTTTTTTGTACAGGACTGCGGGGGAAGACATACACGCTCTTTAAAGAGTAAACGTGTCCTCCAATATAGCATGAGATGCTGGACACGTTTACTCTTTATGCCGAATAGACAATCCGGCCGTCAATGATTGTTGTCTGGACGTTTACCCGGCTGATCGCTTCAGCCGGGAGCCTCGTCAGATCACTATCGAGGATAACCATATCCGCACGCATGCCGGGGCTGATGCTGCCGGTCTGATCTTCCTCAAACCCGACCCAGGCTGCTGCTTGGGTAAACAGACCAATCGCCTCAAGACAGGACAAGCGTTCGGCGGGATTGAGAGTCATTCCGGTGTGGGACTGGCGCGTAACGGCAGCCTGAATCGCTACCAACGGAGCCTGTGGGGCGATCGGACAATCTGAGCTGCCGACAACGGGAATGTCGCGATCCCGAAAGCTTTTGGTCCGGTACAGCCAATCGTGTACGTCTGCATCCACCTCAGCGGCATATTTGTCGCCATAAAAATGTAGAAAGCCCGGCTGCATCACCACCGCACAATCCGTCTCGGCCAGAGTGTCGAGAAACGGTGGAGGACAGAGCGTGCAGTGTTCAATACGATGCCGATGATCGTAGCGCGGCAGCCGCTCTCGTGCTCGCTGAATCGCTTCGAGAGCCGCGCAGACAGGAGCCTCTTCAACCGCATGGATGGCGACCTGAAACCCGTGGCGATGCACCTGCCAGACCATTTCGGCCAACTCATCTATAGGCGGATACAACTCGCCTCCGCTTTCGTGCAGCATGATTTTGATACTGCCGAGCCGAACCTGGTCGGACCAGTCAAAGGCGGTGAGGCCGGCCTCCCGCACCTGAGAGAACGCCTCAACCCCGACCATCACTGTTGCATGGGGACGTATGATGCCGTCGGCTCGTAAGTCAGAGAAGCGTTTGAGAGCTTCAAGCGTATTACCTGCACTGGCGTCGTGAAACGAACAGACTCCGTTTCTGAGGAGTTTGCTGTTGACCTGTCGTAATCCGGCCTGAAACTCCTGTGCCGGAAGCGGAGGCATGGCAGTCCGCAGAAACGACTCTAGTTCGTAGACCACGCCCGTTGGTTCTCCGCTTGCGTCGCGCTCGACATTGCCGCCCTTTGGGGGGGTAAACTGGGCGTGGATACCCACTCGCTGGAGTGCGGCGCTATTCAAAACGGCAGCATGGCCGGTCCGATGACGCAGGATTACAGGTTTGTCGGTCGATATGGTATCGAGGTCGTGTCGATTCGGATAGCGTTTCTCGTCGAGAAAAAACTCATCATAGCCATAGCCACGCAGCCAGTCATGCGAGCCGAGGGTTTCCAGACGTGCCTGGAGTTGAGACTGGATTTCAGCAATCGACCGGGCTGTACTCAGGTCTGCGCCGCAGTAGCGACTCGCCCAGGCAAAGAGGTGTAGGTGAGGGTCGATGAAGCCTGGCAGAACCGTTCTGCCGGCACACGCTAGGGGCTGTGTTTTCGGCGAGACAAAGGCGCGCAGTTCCTGCTCAGTGCCGACCGCGAGGATTTTTCCTGCCGCGATAGCAACGGCCTGGGCTTCAGGCCGGTTTGGGTCAAAGGTGAGAACACGTCCACCATAGAGCAGTAGGTCTGCGGTACGGAGTGCGGAAGACATAGCCCCCAGCCCAAAAAAGAAGGAGCGAGGTTTCCCTCGCTCCTCATTGTTATGTGTGCTGTTTGTAACGGACTGTTATCAGTCAGACGACGGAAGCGGCTTGGCTTCCTTGAGCGGCATTTCTTTATCGCAGCAGTGGAGTGCACCGTCGCCCGGCTTGTTGCAGAGCACCTCAGTGTCACAATCTTCACACATATAGCGTTTACCCAGTTGTGCCATTGATCCCTCCTGTCGTGATATGCCTCTACGAGTAATATCTACTGTAGAAATGGCAGCTTGGTCACTTCGGCTATCATGTCCGTATCCGGCCTGTCAATCCGCAGCCGGGTGCCCGGCTCGCCATGTTCGCGCCGGACATAGCCCAGGGCAATAGGCCGGCCCAGGGTTGGAGACGTGGTGACACTGGTCAGCCAGCCGACTTCCTTGTCGTCCTTCAGAAGTCGGTCGCCTCGTGTCGGCAATACATCCTGCCCTTCATTTTGCAACAGAAACCCGCTGAGCAGACGATTCATATGCCCGCGCGCCGACGCCCGCTCGACGACTTCCTGGCCCAGATAACAGCCCTTATGAAAACTAATGGCTCGGTCGAGGCCGACCTCCAGCACAATCCTGTCCTCGTCCATATCGAGGCCATACCACGGAATGCCGGCCTCAACGCGCAGCATGTTCAGCGCAGTGTGGCCGACGGGAAGCAGCCCGTCGAGTTGAGCGAGAGCCTGCCAGACGACGGCTGCCCGGTCGTCGGGAACGTGGAACTCATAGCCACTCTTGCCAGTCTGGTCGGAGCGAATCACCCGGACCCGGACATCTGCGAGCGTTGCGTCCCGGTGCTGTAATTCCTGCTCCGGCAAGGAAGAGAGACCGGCTGCCGCCAGGACCTCCATTGCGGCCGGACCTTGAACTGCAATGGTCACTTGGTGGGCGCTCAGGTCTTCGATTTCCACATCGTCGGCAATGATAAAACGGTCGAGGGCTTCAACCGTCTTCTCTTTGATACGGGCATCAAGGTCGAGCAGGATTGCCGACTCTTCCGCATAGACGCGCAAGTCCGCCACAATCCGTCCCTGTTCCGTCAGTAGCGTTGCCGGACAGCCATCGCCGGGCCGCAGAGCTTTGACATCGTTGGACAGCATCCCCTGCAGAAAATCGATCCGGTCTTCTCCCGTGAATTTCACCTGGGTGCGAAAGGACAGGTCGATCAGTCCCGCCTTTTCGCAGACGGCTGCGTATTCATCCTGCGGGCTGGTGAAGGCGTTCGGCAGTTCAACGCCGCGATCATCAATGAGCGATATACCCTGGCCTTCAAGATAGGTAGATAGTGCACTTTTCATGGCTGGTACGTTAGCAAAGTTAAGGTCGTCTTAAAAAGCCGAGTTCAGTGACTAAAGGAGAATGGTCACTGACTTTCTCTTCTCTAAATGGATGAAGATATTCGCATGAAGAAACCCTGAAATGCTCTGATCCAAAAATATGGTCATAGCGACTCAGAGTCGGTCTCCTAAAGGAAAATTCTTCAACCCCATAGCCGTGAAGCGAACGGAACAGATCTCGCATCCCGTGCAGTTGTTCTCCCCTGAAAACCTCCTTCACCGTATTGTCCCAGTGGTGTTTCTGCTCCTTTGAGGGGTTCGCACTAGTCTTGTACGCCCAACTCTTGATCTCTTGGCCTGATTCAGACCAAGGCTCATTAAAGTCGCCAATTACGATTCGGACCCCTCCTCTTGTCTTCTTCAACTTCTTCAGCAAGGCATCAATGGTCCGAATCTTCTCGAATCCGTGTTTGCTACCGTTCGGAATATGGCAGTTAAAAAAGTTGACCTCTCGTTTCCGAATCCTGATTCGTGCCTGTGAGAGCAGATCGGGAAAATCGCAATCTCGCTTCCACCTGTTCGCTTTCGAAGCCGGATATTTGGAGAGGATCAAATTACAGTAGGGTTTCTCATCAAATTCATAGCTCAGTACCCAATATCCAAGAGCCTTGAACTCAGGTGCAAAACTTTCCAGTAAATTTTTGTCAACCTCCTGAAGACCGACGATATCTGCGGATATATGTTTCACTCCATCTACAATTTTATTCAAACGGCGTCTCTGTCCTATGGATTTGATATTCCAACTCAATATTTTCATTTTGAATATTCTACGACGCCGCATTCGGACGGCGTAAATTCCGCACAGCCCGGATGCGTTCCTGGGCCAGGGTGATGGCCAGACGATGAGGCGGGATGTCTCGCTGCTTGGCTTGGGCAAAAAGCATTTTCAGGGTGGAGTAAATCTGTTCGGTCTTGGCCTTGGCCCGCTCACGACGATAGCCGCCGGGACCCAACTCGTCTGCAACGTTAATCAGCCCGCCAGCGTTAATAGCAAAGTCCGGCGCATATAGAATGCCCCGCGTATGAAGTGCGTCTCCGTCGGCCTCGGTCAGGAGCTGATTGTTGGCCCCACCGCCGATAATCCGGCACCGGAGCTGGGGAATCGTATCCGGATTGAAAATGCCACCCGCGGCGCAGGGGGCGAGAATGTCGCACTGCTGGGTCAGAATATCGGTCGGATCGACAACCTCGGCGCTGAGTTCGGTCTTCGCTTTGTCGGCCCGGACTGCATCCACATCCGCGACTATCAACCGTGCCCCGGCCTGGTGGAGGTATTGGGCCAGGGAGTAGCCGACTTTTCCCAGGCCGGGCAGGGCTACGGTCAGGCCCTGAAATTCGGCCTTACCGTCCGTTTCTTCAAGACAGGCCCGTAAGCCGCAGAAGATTCCCCAGGCGGTCATGGGGGAGGGGTCTCCACCGCCGCCAAACACTTCCGCCCGTCCGACCCCGAACCGACTCTCTGCCCGGACGTGTTCAATGTCTGCGGTCGTCGTACCCATGTCTTCGGTTGGAATATAGCGGCCCGCCAAAGACTCTATGGCGCGGCCCAGCGCGCGAAACAGTACTTCTCTGTTGGGAGGTGTCTCAGGGGCGATGACAACTGCTTTGCCCCCGCCATACTCCAGACCGGCCAGAGAGGCTTTATAGGTCATGGCCTGGGAGAGACGCAGGACATCTGTCACCGCGTCATCCTCACTGGCATACGCCCGCATACGGATGCCACCCAAGGCGGGCCCTAAGGTGGTATCGTGGATGGCAATCAGGGCGGTGAGACCCGCGTTGCGGTCCGTGCAGAAGACCACCTGTTCGTGGTCTTCTGCCTGCATGCGTTCAAAGAGTGCCATAGGGGCTGAAAGAGTAAACGTGTCCTCCAATACACATGAGATGCTGGATACGTTTACTCTTTTTCACACTGCGACTAGAACGTCGTCGCCGTCCACTTTGACTTCATAGGTGTCTTGTTTTTCGTCCGGGTCTTCACTGTTTTCTCCGGTCGTGACATCGAAATCCCAGGCGTGCCACGGACAGGTAACCATATTGCCGTCCAACTCGCCCTCGCCCAATGGACCGCCCTGGTGTGGGCACACATTGTCCAGGGCGTAGAAGGTGCCATCGACATTGAAAACGGCGACTTGCTGGTCGTTGACCTCAAAACACCGCCCTTCGCCTTCGGGTATGTCACCCGTTGAGGCCACTTTGACAAAATCGGCCATGCTGTCCTCCTGCATCTGAAATATCGGCGAATTAAACAAATTCCTCTACAGACCGCAAGGTTAGTCCAGAGCGGCTCGTGCACAAAAAAGCCCCTGGATCAGACCGTAAAGACGACCCAGAGGCTGTCAGCCGAGAGCAGGATTTTTTAGCCGCCGTAGAAGACCTTGTCTCCCAGGTCGGCCATGTGCAGCGTCGCCAGGTCCGCGCGTCCTTCGGGTTGCTTCTGGACAGCCGCATTCACCACTTTTCCAATAAAAATGGAATGGTCGCCGTTCTCGACGGTTTGCTCCAACGAGCACTCGACATAGGCTGGGACGCTTTCAAGCACCGGCGCGCCGGTACTGCCTGTACTGTATGCCTCACCGTTAATGGTGTTACCGTCTTTTTCGACGGGTTTGAAAAAGGCGAAGGCCGGGCCCTGCTGGCCTTTGCCCAGGATGTTGAGAGCAAACGAGCCGGCTTTTTTGATGACATCGTGCGCGCTGGCATCGGCCTTGACGCCAACCACGACCAGCGGCGGATCAAAGGCGGTCTGGGTCACCCAGTTCACGGTTGCCGCGGCAATCTCGCCGTCTTTTTCCGCGGTCAGCACGTACAAGCCGTAGGGGATCATACGGAGAGCGGTTTTCTTGGCATCTGCATCCATCAGTCTTTCTCCCTTTTCTGAAAAATTGTCCCTGCGTTGTATCTGCCCTCTCCCGCGCGTTCAAGTCCGGCCCATTTTCGTCATTGCGCTGGCCACGTCGCTCCTACTCGCCCGAAGAGGACTTCGCTGTTACCCAGCGGGCCGCGCACGGCCTGGATTAAGATAGGCAGGAGGACCGAAAAAACCTCGCTTCTCCACACCCTTCCGACTCTATTTAGATACCGTAGAACTTGCTCGCATTGGCACCCAGGATCTTGTCAACGGATGTAGCTGGCAGATCGGAGAGTAGGTTTCGTACCTTTTGTACCGGGTGAACGAATCCCTCGGCGTGGGGATAGTCGGAGCCGGTGAAAAACCGGTCATCCCCGGCAAACCGCACAATCAGCGGAAACATCTTCTCTTCCGGGTCTCCATTAATCCAGATGTTGCGCGCAAAATACTCGCTGGCCGGGCGCTTCATCTGGGAAGTGTGGCCCATATACTTGTAACGATAATCAAACAGTTCCAGCCACTCGCCCACCCAGCCGGCTCTGGCTTCAACCGTTGCCACGCGAATCTGAGGGAAACGCTCAAACACGCCGTCGTACAGCATGGTCGTGAGGGCATGACGCGGGTCTTCAACAACCTTCATGGAGACGTACATGAATCTGGGGTCCCGGTCGCGGTACCACTGACTCCCGCTGTAGTCGGGATGGACCACCAGATGAAGGGCAATGCCGAGATTGAGGTCTTGAGCCGCGGCCCAGGCCGGATCAAAGTCCGGATGCCCCAGGCTCCTGCCCTCTATGGGCGCCGCTCCGATAAACGCGGTGCGACACCCCAGCTTGGCCACCCGCTCCATCTCCCGCGCCGCCAGGTGCGCGTCGCGCAGGGAAATATGGGCCGCGGGGAACAGCCGGTCCTGATGGGAGGCACACAGCTCAAAGGCCCAGGTGTTGTACGCCCGGCACAGCGCATCGGCAAGGAGAGGATCGTCAACTTCCCCTTCCCAATACAGACCCAGGGTGGGATAAATGACCTGGCAATCCATGCCTTCTGCATCAAGAAAACCAACCCGTTTATCCATATCCTGCCAGTCCGCGCTAAAGGCCAAGTAGCGGTCAAAGCTGTCGATGTCCTGACCCGCTTCTTTTTGGCCATAGGCGACAGCGATACCCAGGGCTTGCTCGACATCGAGAATCTGCATGGGTCTGCCGTCGACGAGGAGCTTGCGATTACCGCTGGCCGGGTCGGTCTCAACCCGCATGGCCCGCTCCCGGTAGGCTGGTTCAATATACCGTTCGTATAGATCCAGGGGCTCCATGAAGTGACTGTCGCCATCAATGATTTTCATCAGCATCCCCCTTTTCTTCTTTGGTCCAAAGGACCCTACTGAAAGTGCGGCATGATGCGTTCCGCATAGGCGCGTAACTGTCGGTCCAGCTCTTCCCGGTCGAGCCCAAAAAGATAGGCGCAAAACCGGTTGACCCCCACGCTTTCCAACTCGCGCAGTTTTTCAACGCAGGCCTCAACACTGCCCAACACACAAAACCGATCCACCATCTCGTCTGTCAGCAGCTTCCTGTGCCCCTCATCGGCCATGGCCGCCTCAAACCCAACAATATCTATTCTATGGCCGTCCCAATCGTATTGTTGCCAGGACGGCTTGTCCTCTACGAGCGTCTCGAAGCCTTTCATCAGTGAGGCGGGCAGCTCTTCAGGGGGACAGGTTTGGACCAGACCCCAAAGCAGGCTGGTGAGGATATCGGGCTCCCAGCGGCATATCTCTCTGGCCTTGTGGATGTCGTCAGAGACAAAGGTCGCCGAACTCACCTCAAAGTCGAGCGGTCCGCGGCCCGCTGCCTGGGCGGCTTTTTGCGTTTTCTCGGCAAACCATGCGACGGCGCCAATCTCGGCGCACTCGGTTGTTGCGCAATCCGCCAGTTCTCCTGCGACCTGAGCGCCTCGCGGGCCCCAGACTCCCAGGGAAATCGGGATTTCGCCCTCTGTGAATTCCAAGCGTAACGGGACCGGCGAGCCCTCAACGTCTACGGCCTCGCCTCGCATCCAGCGGCGGATATCCGGAACCGCCCGTCTATACTGTTTCCACGAGGCCGGTTTCCAGCCTAACTGCTTGACCGCACTATTCCCCCGTCCCATGGCGAGAAAGGCGCGTCCGCTCGACATGACCTGAATGGTGGCCATTGCGCTGGCGGTAATACTGGGGTGACGCGTGAGCGGATTGGTAATATAAGGACCGAGCTTAATACGAGAGGTCTGCAAGGCGCAGGCCGCCAGATACGGGTAGACATCCATCGATTGATACGGCGTGTCAGGGATGCCCACAAAGCCGAACCCCAGCTCTTCCGCCCGTTTGACTCCCCACAGGACATCGGCAAAGTTTTTGTCCGCGGTATAGGTAACGCCAAACTCCATCATGTATAGCCCCAGCCGTTCTCGACAGTAGCGCAGGACGCTGGCGGCAAGCAACAGTTGGCGCGCCCTATGGTGAAGAGTCAACTTCAACCATCCAGCCGTGTCGGTCGGGCTTCAGGTCGCGCTGGATGGCGGACAACTCGTCAAACAGGCGTTGGGACAGCGGGCCGACCTGGCCGTTATTGACGACAACCGTCTCGTCTTTATACGACAGCTCGCTGACCGGTGAGATGACAGCCGCGGTTCCGGCACCAAATACCTCGCGCAGCAGTCCGTTCCGCGCTGCGGTCAGGACTTCGGTGATGGTAATAGGTCGCTCTGCCACCTGCATCCCAAAGTCCTGGGCGAGTTGAAGCACGGAGGCGCGGGTCACGCCTTCAAGGATAGTCCCCGTGACCGGTGGGGTGACGAGTTCATCGCCGAGCACAAAAGCGATATTCATGGAGCCGACTTCCTCGATGTATTGCTGTTCGACGCCGTCGAGCCACAACACTTGGGCAAAACCGTCTTTATGGGCTTCTTCGCCGGCAAATAAACTGCCCCCATAATTCCCCGCCGTTTTGGCGGCTCCGGTTCCGCCTCGCACAGCCCGCACATAGCGGTCTTCCACCCGGATGCGGAGCGGTTTGAAGCCTTCGGCATAATAGGCGGCGACCGGCGAGAGAATAATAAAGAACTGGTAGGTGTGAGACGGCCGTACCCGCAGGTCGGGGTCGCGCGCAAAAGCAACCGGCCGGATATACAGGGAGGTGCCGGGCGCATGCGGCACCCAGTCCTGGTCCAGTTTCACCAGCTGCTTGAGCGCCGAGAGAAAGAGCTCCGGGTCAATCGGCGGGACGCACAGCCGGACGGCAGAACGATTAAAACGGTCGATATTGCGGTCCGGTCGAAAGAGCAGAATTTTATCGGCCGGTGAACGATAGGCTTTAAGTCCCTCAAAGATAGCCTGGGCGTAGTGGAGGCCGACGGTGGCCGGTTCCAGCGATAGGGGTCCGTACGGCACAATACGTGGGTTGGACCAGCCCGTATCGGCAACACCGTCCAGAAGAAACATATGATCGGTAAAGATTTGGCCAAACCCGAGTTTGTCATCGGGCGGTTTGGGTTTGGGCTGCTGAATATGCGTGATGGGGATGTCCATGACTGTTGACGCTCCTTAGTAGGAGGCCGGAGTGTAACAGAGATTGCCGCCGGGCTGAAAGAGAGTGACGGGCGCGCGCATTGACTTGCGTCAGCCGCGCGCGCTAGGGTCGGTGCCTGTTTGATACTGACATCAAGGAGGAAGCATGGCTCGTATTCCCTATCCCAATCTTGAAGACTTACCGGAAAAAGTTCGCGTCGCGGCGGAAAAGCTCCCGCCGCTCAATATCATGAAGATGTTTCTGAACGCGCCGACGAACGCCATCCCGCTGCTCGTTTTTGGCCAGTCCATTTTGACGAAACAGGAACTGGACGACCATCTGCGTGAGCTGGCTATCCTGCGCGTGGCGCATCTGACTGGAGCCAACTATGAGTGGACCCAGCATGTACCCCTCGCCAAAGAGACGGGGGTCACGGACGCTCAGGTAGAGGCCCTTCCTCAGGGGGCCGACGCGGACGCTTTTAACGAAGTGGAAAAGAATGTGATCCGTTTTACCGATGAGGTCACGCAGGATGTCAAGGCGTCGGCCGAGACGTTTGCGGCACTGGAGAAGGATTTGGGGCCGCGGAAGATGGTCGAGCTGACCCTGGCCATTGGTTTCTACGGCATGGTGGCGCGGGTGATGGAGTCGTTCGAGGTCGAGTTGGAGCCCACAGCCGGGACGTATTCGATCGATCAGCTCCGGCGCTGAGCTCAATCCGCAAGGTAAATCCGGGGAACTTTCCAGCGCTCGAAGAAACCCACCTTGGGTTTGTCCTCCGCCTTGAGGTCTGTGACATGGGTATCGATGTCTCGGTACAGCCGGGCAACATCAATCCCATGCGAGGTGGGACGAAAGTCTTCGAGTCGCATGAGGGCTTGGGTCAACAGATTAATCGCGCCCTGTGAGCCGCCTCGGTTGAAACGCATGTGGAGGCCCGTGGCCAAGCGAATCAAGGCTTCGTAAAATGTTTTGTCTGCCGTGTCGGCCTCCCGCCAGACCTCTTCGAGTACCTGGTGGCTGTCAAAGTATTCCCGACGGTTAAAAAGCCGAACGGCCTCCTTGAGCTTTGGATGCATCACGATTATGACAAGAGAGAAATTTTGAAAGCGAGGATCATCCTATGCCGCTACGCACGGTTGAGCAATACAAAGACAGCTTGAAGGATGACCGGCAGGTCTACTTCCGAGGCCAGCGCATCCCCGACGTGACCGGGCATCCGATCATTCAAACTGCCATCGATCATGAGGCGACCGACTATCGGCTCATGCACGACCCGCAGTACCGGGAACTGGCTGTGGTCCGTAACCCCGAGACCGGCGAAGAGATGAGCCGCTATTTCCTGCCGCCGCAGAGCACCGAACAACTGCTCAAGCGGAGCGAGCTGATCGAGACCGCCTGCCGGGAAGGCGGAACGCTGGTCGTGCTGGCGAAAGTGGTCGGCAGCGACGCCCTGTTTGGCCTGTTGCGAACTGCTCAGAAAATAGATGAAGCCTGCGGAACCTCCTACCACCAACGAGTTAAAGCCTTTTATGATTACTGCTGTACAGAAGACGTCAGCTTTGCCTTGGCCCAGACCGATACCAAGGGCGACCGCGCCCTGCGGCCCTCGGAACAGGAAGACCCGGATTCGTATTTGCGTATTGTAGAAGAGCGGGACGACGGTATTGTGGTGCGGGGGGCCAAGGTCCACACCTCAAATACCACCCACGCCAACGAGATGATCGTCCTGCCCACACGGGCCATGGGAGAAGAGGACAAGGACTACGCGGTCTCCTTTGCCATTCCGCTGGATACTCCGGGGCTCAAGCTGTTGATGAGCGGCTATGGCTCGTACACGCAGCGCAACAGCTTCGATCATCCGGTCAGCTCGGGTGTGAAAATGACCGAAACGCTGACCATTTTTGACGACGTGTTCGTGCCCAACGAGCGGATTTTCCTACAGGGCGAATGGCAGTTTGCCGGTCCCTTGGCGCTGTCGTTTGTTGAGTATCATCGCCTGACCGCGATTTCGTATAAATTGCCGTTTCTCGATCTCTTGGCCGGTGCCGGACGTCTGATGGCCGAATACAACGGCATTGAAAGAGCCGCCCATGTCAAAGAAAAACTGTTCTGGCTGGCGAGTTATGCCGAGACCACCCGTTCACTGACCCATATGGCGTGTATGAAGGCGCGTGCGACCGACTTCGGCATGGTCATCCCCGACCCTCCGACCGTGAATATTGCCAAGCATCATTTTGCGGCCGATTTCCACCAGGCCCTGTCGCACGTCCAAGACTTGGCCGGTGGTATTCTGGTGACCGCTCCGGCGGTGGAAGACCTGCGGAGCGAAGAGACCGGGCCGTTGGTCGAGAAATACCTGAAGGGCAAGAAGGGCACCTCGGGCAAGGAACGGCTCCAGGTGATCAACCTGATTCAGGACATCACTACCTCGGACTTTGGCGGGTATAACGCGGTGCTGGCTTTGCACGCCGAAGGTTCCATGGAAGCCGAAAAGATGCAGCTCTATCGCGAGTACGACTGGCAGCGGGTCCGCGACTACGCCAGTAAAATGGCCCGGATTGGCAAGGAATAAGACCGTCTCTTCCCGATATCGGGTTGGAACCATAGCAGGGCGGGTCGATGAGCCGCCCCATTTTTGTTTGGCCAGGAGCCGCAGTAAGCCCATAGCACCCAGGAGGGCCGCCCATGTCATACGAAACGCTGCTCTACGAAAAGCAGGACAGTATCGCGACCGTCACGATTAATCGTCCCGAGAAGCGCAACGCGTGGACCCCCCAGGTGTCGGAAGAGATCATCGACGTCTTCGGCGCGATGGAAGACGACCCGGAAGTCTTGGTCACTATTCTGACCGGGACCGGGGACAAGGCGTTTTCTGCCGGTGCGGACCTGGGCAACGCCAAGACCCACAAGGTCACCACCGTTGGCGCGCATCTGGCCTCTGTCTCGCCAAAAGGCTTCCCCGTATTCAATGCGGTCGCTGACTATCCCAAACCCGTGGTCGCCGCGATTAACGGCTTTGCCGTTGGGATCGGCTGTCTGATTACGCTGTGCTGCGATATTCTGCTCGCCTCGGACAACGCCGAACTCGGCCTGCCCCAGGTCCCGCTCGGTATTTTGCCAGCCTATGGCGGAGCGGTGCGACTCGCACGCTATGTCGGACGTGGAAAGGCGATGGAAATGGTGTTGCTTGGAGAACGTATTAACGCGCAGGAAGCCTACCGAGTCGGGTTGGTCAACAAAGTCGTACCGCTCCCGGAACTCAGGCCCTTGGTGCAAGACTACGCCCGCCGGCTCGCCACCCTGCCGCCGCTTGCGGTGCGCATGGCCAAAGAGTCGCTGAATAAAGGACTCGATATCGCCTCGCTCAAAGAGGCGGCTCAGACCGACATTTATCGGTTCATGCTGCTCGGTCAGACCGAAGATAGTCACGAGGCCCATAAAGCTTGGCGGGAGCGGAGAAAACCAGTATTCAAAGGACAATAGATAGACAGTACACGACTGAAGGAGGGGAATATGAATCGGTACGGAGAAAACACACAGCCCCAGGCCGCAGCCGGCTGGCAGTTGGCGCGGCTCTCGTCGTCCAGCGGATTGTTCGGGGCGAACGGGATGCGTATGGGTTCGGACGGAAAACTCTACGTGGTCCAGGCGTTTGGTAGCCAGGTGAGTGCGGTTGATACCGGCAGCGGCGCGTGTGAAACGATTTCGCCGGTTGGGGGGCCGATCGTGGCGCCGGATGATATCGCCTTTGACTCGCACGATGTCATGTATGTGACCGAGGTGATGAGCGCGCGGGTCAGCGCTCGCACACCGAGCGGGGAAGTCCGGGTCATCGCGGATAACGTCCCAGCGGCAAACGGCATCACCGCCCATCAGGACCGCTTGTTCATGGATGAGTGCCGACCCGGCGGACGCCTGTTTGAGCTGTATCCGGACGGTCGAGAGCCGCGGGTAATAGCCGAGAACCTGCCGCTGCCCAATGCACTTTCGGTTGGGCCTGATGGCAAGCTGTACTTCCCGCAGATCGCGGCGGGTGAGATCTGGCGCTGCCCGCTCGAAGGCGGTGCGCCTGAGCGCTTCATGTCCGGTTTTGCCGTTCCGACCGCAGTCAAGTTTGACCAGAACGGCCTGCTGACAACAACCCAGGCCGCCAGCGGGGAAGTGACAAGGATCGATATCCAAAGCGGAGAGAAGACCATTGTCGCAAATGTTCGACCAGGAATCGATAATCTGGCCTTTGCGGATGACAATCGGCTCTTTATTTCGCACTTTGTGGACGGTGGGGTCGCCGAGATTCTGGCGGACGGCAGCGAGCGCATCTTGGTGCCCGCGGGTTTGCTCGGTCCGTTCGGCATCACCGTGACCGGTGACGGCACCGTTTATGCGGCCGATGGCATGAGCATGATATCCGTCAGCCGGGACGGGCAGGTCAGCCGTCCGACGATGTTCACCCAGGAAGGTTATCCCGGCTTTATCCGCGGTATTGCCGCCGGTCCGGATAACAACGTGTATGTGACGACCTCAGCCGGCGAAGTTGTGCTGTATAATTTCGGCACCCGCGAGGCGCAGACGCTGGTCAGCGAACTCAACGAACTCTATAGCCTGGCGTCGACCCAGGACGGCGCGGTTGTGGTGGCAGAGGGCGGTGAGGGACGCCTGCTCAAGGTGACCGCAGATGGCAACGTCACCGTCTTAGCCCGGGGTCTTGGCCGACCGAATGGCGTGGTCGTGGCTGATGACGGGTCGTGCTATGTCAGCGAGCCCGACAAAGGCCAGGTGTCGCATGTGAATGGTGGCAGCTCAGCCATGGTCGAGGGCTTGTCGTCGCCCCAGGGGCTCGGCCTGCTTGGCGATCAACTCCTGATTGTTGACACAGGCAGCAAAGAACTCATCGCGGTGTCGCTCGGTACGAAACAGCAACAGACGATTGCTTCCGGCCTACCGGTCGGTGCTCAGCCTGGTGTGACGCCGCAAATCCTCATGGGGATTGCCGGTCTGATCCAGGGGCCGCTCACACCATTCTCCGGCCTGGCTGTGGGTGGAGACGGGACGGTCTATATTGCCGCCGATGGCGAGGGGAGCGTGCTGACGCTCAAGCGGGCCTAGACATCGGTGAGGGACGGCTGAGGCCGTCCCTGCCTGGGCCGTGCTTAGGGGACTTCCAGAATAATCTTGCCGAAGTTCTTGTTGTCCTCCATGTATTGATGCGCCTCGGCCGCCCGCTCCAAGGGAAAGCGGCAATCAATAATGGGCTTGATTCTGCCGGCGGTTAAAAGCGGCAGCCAGTTCTCCTGAAAGCGGCGGGTGATGTCGATTTTATCGGCCAAGGTGCGAGTGCGCAGTACGGAGCCAAACACCTGGAGACGTTTTCTCAGAATCAGCCCCAGATTCGTCTCCACTTTGACGCCGCCCATTACGCCGACGAGGACTAACCGTCCGCCCAGCGTAAGGCTTTTGAGATTCTTGTCCCAATACGCCGCGCCAATAAAATCTTCTATGACATCGACGCCTTTTCCATTGGTGGTGTGTTGCACCCACTCGACGAAGTCCTGCTCTTTGTAGTTACAGCCGGCGGTCGCCCCGAGGTCCACACAGCGTTGGATCTTTTCGGCCGAGCCGGCGGTGACCAGCACGGTTGCGCCGGTCTCGCGGGCCATCTGAATACCGGCCGTTCCCACTCCGCTCGCCCCGGCGTGGATCAGAATGGTTTCGCCTCGCTTCAGACCGGCCAGGGTAAAAATCGTTTCCTGAGCGGTGAAATACACCTCCGGGACGGCCGCGGCCTGGGCGAAGCTCCAGCCCTCGGGAATCGGCATGGCCATGCGGGCATCAATAACCGCTTTTTCCGCATAGCCGCCCCCGCCGACCAGGCCGAAGACACGCTCGCCAACCGCAATCGTGGTCACTGCCGAGCCCACGGCTTCCACTTCTCCGGCGAGTTCGAGTCCGAGGACATCGGACTCGCCCGGCGGCGGTGGATATTGGCCCTGGCGCTGAAGCGTGTCCGCCCGGTTGAGCGCGGTTGCACGCACCCGCACAAGAATCTGTTCAGGGCTGGGTATCGGATCAGGGACGGTATCCAGCTTGAGAACGTCCGGGCCGCCCGGCGCTGCAATGGTAATAGCTTGCATATTTCTCCCCGAGCGTGGAGTTACTTGCCCGTGAACTGGGCCTTACGTTTCTCGACAAAGGCCGTGATTCCCTCCGCGAAATCAGGCGTTCCCATTGACAGGGTGATCGAGCGGGCCTCGCTGTGCAGTTGTTCTTGTAAGGAGTTACCGAGGCTTTGGTTGAGCAGTAGCTTAGTCCGTCCAAACGCAGCAGTCGGACCCTGGGCCAGTTCTTCGGCCAGTTTTCTCGCCTCGGCCATCACCTGGTCAGGCTCGACCACAGCGGTCAGCAGTCCCAGGGCCAGGGCCTCTTCGGCCGGAACCGGTTTATTGCGCAAAAACATTTCGGTTGCCTTGGCCAAGCCAACGTGACGCGGCAGGAAAAAGGTTGAGCTGGAGTCCGGGCTTGCGCCGATGCCCAGAAAGGCGGTGACAAGATTGACCTGAGGTGAGGCAATACGGAAATCGCAGGCGAGCGCCAAACCAAATCCGCCGCCCGCCGCCACGCCGTTAAGCGCGGCAATGACGGGTTTGGGAATCTCGCGGACCATGGCAATGGCCGCGTGCAGAACGGGCATCATTTTTTCCAGACTCGGAATAATGCGCTGCTGCGCCAGGGCTTCGACAAAGAACTTGATATCGCCGCCCCCGCTAAACGCCCGGCCATTCCCGGTGAGAATCACCGCCCGCACCTCGTCGTCATCCCAGCACTCCATCAGGGCCGTACGTAAGCCGGCTGAGAGCTCATTGTTCATCACGTTAAACTGGGCCGGACGGTTGAGGGTAATAGTTGCAATACTGTCTTCACGACTCCAATACACGGCTTCTTCCATTATGTTCTCCTCTTTCTCCTTTCTTGCGCTTTGCCTCGCTTGACGGATTGCCGGGGGTCAGGAATATGCTGACTGCGTACGCGGGTATTTCCATATCAGACTCGCCCGCACCAACAAAAGGGAGGTGACACTCATGCCCATTGCACAAATGACCCCACCGGAAGCTCACCAGACGCTGAGCCAGGACGCCGCAGTCGTCTACCTGGACGTGCGCACCGAGGCGGAATTCCAGGCCGGCCACCCCGAGCGCGCCATCAATATTCCCGTGGTCTTTTTTGATCAAGCCGCCGGCCGCCCAGTCCCGAACCCGCACTTCTTAACCGTGGTTGAAGCAACCATACCCAAGGAGGTAAGCGTTGTGGTCGGCTGTCAGGCCGGTGGCCGTTCACAACGTGCCGCCGAGATTATGGAACAGGCCGGGTATACGCAGGTCTCGAATATGATGGGCGGCTTTGGTGGTGGGCAAGACCAGCAGGGCCAGGCCGTCGGCGGTTGGCAGGAGGCCGGCCTGCCGGTGAATGCCGACAATGGCGACGGGGTGAGTTATGCGTCTTTAGCCCAGAAGGCCGGGGTGGGGGGATAGGCTCCAAGAAGCCAGCCAACTACGTCGGTTGGCTTTGATTGACCGGCAGGCGTGAGTATGCTTGAAACCAGGGTGCGGATATAAGTATGGCGACTCTCGCGTTCGACACTCACGCCTTTGTGAAAGAATTGACCCAGGCAGGAATGCCAGAGGCGCAGGCCGAGGTGCTGGCCCGCTCGCAGGCGACTTTGATCGATGAAAAACTGGCCACCAAGCAAGACCTGAAGGAACTCGAAGCGCGCCTTCGCCACGATATGAAAGAGCTGGAATTGCGGCTGACGATTCGCCTTGGCTCGATGATGGTGGTGGCCATCGGCGTGGTCGCCGCATTGGTGAAACTGCTGTGAGTATTGAATCCAGTGTGGGTTCCGGGGTTCGGTCCACAGCTCAACTATGAATCAAAGCGCGCTCGACCAAAAGTATGGGTTCGATCCTGGATTCCCGTCCTCACGTGATAAACTCACCCCAAGTGCCTCGCAACGTGTAACCGATGCGATTGGGAAATATCTACAAGCTCCCGATACTCCGGGACTGAATCTCGAGAAGCTCCAAGGCAATCCGGGCAAGAAGCGGCTGTGGACAATCCGAGCCTCACGAGAACTACGCGTGCTGCTGGTCCGTGAAGGCCCCACATCGATCTTCTTGCGGGCGGGCCATCACGATGCAATCTACCGCTTCGCTGAACAATGGACATGGACATCCGGTCCGCCTCACGATGGAATACCCGGCTTAATTGCTACTAAATCGGATGCCGTAGACCTGGACGGCTCTCCACTTGCGAGTCGACGTACCTCGGGGCAGCGGGTTCTCGACAGTGAACGCTCGATACTTGCACGCTGGGACACGCCCGACCTCCTCAAAGTGGGATTTGACAAGGACCAAGTCAACCTGCTGCGACGTGCGACTCAGGACACCCTACATGATGTTTGGCCCGACATGGATAATGACATGTTGGATCAAGTCATGGATTGTCTGGAACAATCACCAGATGAGTGGTTCCAACGCCAACTCATCTCTGACGAGGAGGCGGAAGCTAAGCGATTTCGTGAAGCCATCGTCGAACGTGGAGCGCTGGGCGGGCTATCTTCGCTGCTTACACAAGAAGAGTTCCAACGCCTGCTGTCGGCTCCGGTCGAAGATTGGATGATCTTTCTTCATCCCGACCAGCGCTCTCTCGTGGACCGTCATTTTAACGGCCCCGCGCGCGTCCGAGGAGCGGCTGGCACGGGCAAGACCGTGGTTGCCCTTCACCGGGCGGCGGCCCTGGCGAAGCGATTCGCCGCCGATAACGGTCAGAGCCGAAAGCATCCACCAGTGTTGTTTACGACTTTTATAAAGAGCCTGCCGCCAGTATTTGAAAACCTTTATCGACGACTCCCGAGCGCGGTGGAAGGGGCGGTCGAATTCGTTAATGTCGACAAGCTGGCTTCTGATACTTGTCGTCAATCCGGCCAGCCGCCCCGTCTGGATACGAATATTGTGGACAAGACATTTGACGCCGCATTTGCGGCTGTCATCCGAAACGGCACTCCTCTGGATCGGGCGAGAATAACGTGCGGTTACCTACGTGACGAAGTGAAATACGTGCTAAAAGGTCGAGGCGTCGATTCTCTGGAAGAGTATCGGGACATGGAGCGTACCAGACGCAGGACGCGCTTTACGTAGGCGATGCGCGAACAGGTGTGGGAGCTTCGCAAAGAATGGGACCAGCGCCTTGGCGAGGTAGGGATAGAGGATTTCCCAGATGTGGTTCGTCGGGCTCGCGACATAACACGGCAACAGCCGGAGCCAAGATATCGCGTAGCGATCGTGGATGAATCCCAGGATCTCACTCTCGTGGGCTTGCAGTTCATCCGCGCCCTCGTCAGTGGTGCAGACGGGACGGACAGGCCGGATGCCTTGTTCATTGTGGGTAATGGTGCACAGAAAATAGATCCCGGCGGGTTCACGCTCGCTCAGGCCGGTGTGGATGTCCGGGGTAACAGCACTGTCCTGAGAGTGAACTATCGCAACACCCGTGAGATTGTTGATGCTGCTATGGCGTGCACGGGTTCAGAGCTGGTTGACGACCTCGGTGACGAATACACGCGGGGTGAGTTGATGCACAGACGGTGCGGAGAGGTGGAGTCAAGCCATGCTTTGTCCGGGCGGCGAAATTCAGTGACCAAGTTGCATATGTTGTCGAAAAAGTTCAGCAACTCCGCGAATCCCAAGATGTCGGATATGGCGACATTGGAATCTTTGCCGCGACTAACAGTAAAGTCGAACAAACACTCAAAAGATTTAGGCGCACACAACTCCGTTTTCAGGAACTCAAGGATATGGAAGGCCGCCCCAACGACTTGATAAAAATCGGAACGTTCAACCGTGCCAAGGGCCTTGAGTTCAAAGTCGTGTTCCTGTTTGGGATATCCGAGAAGTCTTTCCCGGTACCGCGCCAGCCAACTGAGACTGACGCGGAGTATGATGAGCGGAGAGCGTTGGATATAAGCAGGTTGTTCGTGGCGATGACGCGAGCACGGGACCAACTTTTCCTGCTTTCTGACGATAACCCGAGCGAGGTGCTGTACGAGGCGCTTGATTACTTCGACGAAGAGGAGGCATAACGTCCGTGCCCGTCTCCGACGCCGACCTGGCCGCTATCAGGCGAGGTCGATTTCCCGGCGGTCTCCAGAGGCCCCGTTGATAACGACCAGTTTCCCCCGACCCTCGGTGTGTAACTGTTTGTTGGCGTTGAGTAGCTCGATACCATAAACGGTGCCGTCTGGGGCGATGTCTATGTGGAGTTCTTCGCTGACCCAGATGGTTTCGACTTGGTCGATTTTTTCTTGTAACCGGAGGTAGGCAATATTATGACGTGGGTCGTAAGTAAGTTGCATACGGATTCTTCCCGGCGCATCTCACGGTAGTCTCTAGCCGTGCAGAGATCTCACGTCATTCCGGCGCAAGCCGGAATGACGTTGCTGGTGGAGGTTCCGAGGCTCCTTCCTGCATAGCCTCGCAAAGTGCTCTAGCACGCTCAGGCTACGACGCCAAACACTCCCGGACCGCCGCGTCAATAAAATCGTTGTCCTCCGGATTCATACCAATCCCTGCCAAATGTCCCCAGATGGACGGGATCGGCCGATATACGGCGTTCGGCATGCAGTCTGTCTCTGCCTGACTGTCTTCGGGCGGGAAGTAGAGATCGGTCTGACCCGGCATAACCATAGCCTTGGCAGAAACCGTGGCCAGCGCTTTCCGCCAGTCTCCGTCAAATCCCGGCGAGTCCCCGACATTATGATCCTGCCATGTCTTGGCCTGGGCCAGGAGATTATTCGCATCACACAGGAGAAAGAAGTGTTCCCAAAAATAGACCAGGAAATCTTCGACGCTTGGATGACCGAGCTGCTTGAACAGCTCTTCACGATACCAGGCCTGCGACAGGCCCCAGCCTGCATACACCCGGGCCATGGCGCGCACACCTGTGGCCGGCGGTTGGGCGTAATGGCCGTGGTTCCAGGCCGCGTCCGCCCGGAGCGCGGAAGTAAAGCCCTCGATAAAGACATGGGTGTGCGGAGTGGTCCGCGCCGCACCGCACCACGGTGCAATCCGCTCGACCATATCCGGGTGACTGACCGCCCACTGAAAGCACTGCTGCGCGCCCATCGAGTAGCCGGAGACCAGGGCGAGCGACTCAATGCCAAGACTCTGGACAAGCGCGTGTTGCGCCCGCACATTGTCGCGGATGGTCGTTGCCGGAAAATGCGGGCCATTCATGGGAACGGGCGTTGTGCTGGGAGAAGAAGACAGCCCGTTGGTGAACATATTGACGCCGATCACACAATATTTGGTGGGGTCAAAACACTTACCCTCCCGGATCAAGAACTCATAGCCGGTGTGATCGCCGGAATACCACGAGCACAGCAGGATGGCATTGTCTTTGCGGCTGTTGAGTTCGCCATAGACCTGATAGGCGAGCTGTGCCTTGCGCAGAATGAGGCCGCATTCGAGCGGAAAATCCCCTAATGAAAAAAGCTTATGCTCCTGCATGTCGAGTCCTCCTTATTGGGTGTGCTAATCGTTGCCTATTCTGTGACGCGTTACAGCCGATCAATCCATGCTTCAATCGTCTGGAGTTAGTGGGCGAAGGTTGAGGTCGAAGTGGATTTCATCACTTGGACACTGGTTCAAGCTTCGTTAGCAGAGGATATCATACATGCTTGGTGAATTAGGATGATTTCTGTTGGGCCAGTTTCTTGTCTCTGAGCTATCGTGCCTTGATTAATCTATCAATCAGGTGTGTCCGCTCTTTACCTAGTTTTATCGTTTGACGTTCATGTCGTTCTAGTATCTGAACTTCGTTTTCGTATTGTTTCTCTTTCCGATACAAGATTGCTAGTTGTTCATGATACCAGGTAGGTATGTTGCCAGTCCCTCGTTGAGTCCTTGCTTCTTTCTCAACTTTCCCTATCAATTCAAGCAGCAGATTGATGGCATCCTTATTTCTCTTTTCGAGTTTTAATTGCTTCATACGTTCGACATAATCAGTGTAATGTCTCCCTCTCTCTTTCTTGGGAGGGTTGTATTCATATTGTTTTCCTTTAGGCCCGAGAATCTGCAATACGACCTCAACAAAGTCCGTATCCCCAACATACGTTTTCAATAACCTCGGTCGGATCAGTCCCCAGAATCCGTTCTCCACAACTCGTCTGGCCACGTCCCTCGGGAGGTATCCGATTAGACGCCGTTTGGTGCCAAACCACCCCTTATTGCAGCCGAGTACCTGTATGGCATTTTTATCGTGCTGATTCACGTAATCGCGTTCAAGCTCAATCCAACCTGCTCTGGACATCGCAAATGCAATGGCAGCACTTTTTCTGACATGTATACCGGCCACATCTACCCAGTCTTCGTATATTTGAAATCCATCCGGTATTGGCTGGCTCTGTAGATGATAGTTCCTAGTAGCCATAATCCCTCCGGTTCTGTACCAAAGCTTATACGTAGCTCATGCCTGACTTGATCCCACACAGAACTAGGGTGGCGAGGGCATGAGGCCATTCAAGTTCTATATATAAATAGCCTCTCGCTCGACATACGGGTGCAGTTCCGGGCGGAGTGCTTTGTCAGTGACTACGGCGTCACACTAGCATCAGCCACTCGTCCCAGCCAAGTCAGTGCCTATCACGTTGAAGGCCACATGACGGTGGCCGCGTTTCATTCGGTAGGTAGCGAAGTCGTTTCGGTCAATCGTAAAAATCGTTCGTACATTATGACGCTCCGCAGAACTGACGAGGGAGGCATCGGCGAAGTCCATCCGCGCGTCGGCGTACTGAACCATGAGTTCGAAGGCGCGGGTAAGGCCCTGATCGTCAATCATCAAAACCTGGAGTCCACCATCCGTCACGAAATCCATGAGGCGCAACGCGCCGGCGCTTGCCGGTTGCAATAGGTGAAACGCTTCGGTGAGGACAGGGTAAGTCGTCGCTAGCGGCTCCTTGATCGTCTTCAGCGTTTCGACACAACGGTCATGAGAGCGGTCCGCAGGGTCGAACAAAGCAACGAGTGGTCCGGTGTCAACCAGGATCACCGCTTGTGCTTCCTTCTGATCACTTCGGCGACCGCGGCCTTGGCCTGTGACGCCGGCGCAATGGCATCACCGCCACTCGCCAAATCCAGGCGGCGGTAAACCTCGTAGGGAGTCGCGGGGGCGGTGGTTGCGCGCACGGCCACGGCGTAGGCGTGCAGGCCGCGCTTTAGCACCTCTGAGACCGACAGGCCGGTCCGTTGCCGCAAGGCAGCCAGCGTTGATTCGGCGTCATCATCAAGTCGAACGGTCCTGACACTCATGGCTCAATCTCCCCGTTCATAGTGTATCCATATTACGGTTCACGGTGACGCTCAACCTGCAGTACCTTTGTGGTCTTCCTAATACGCCGTTACGTCCACCTCACCTGGCTCTCCAGGTGCACAGTCTGGTAGCGGTGTCGGTCGGTCTGTCCCAGTACTGATTTACGCCCTATACCCGAACACGTTCAGGCAGGCTTCGACTCACGTTGAGCAATTGTTTCGCCTTCTTCAATCCAACGCCGCCCAACGCCGCAGTCTGCGGTCTTCAGATGATCCCGGTTTCAGGGCTTGGATAAGAAAGCTCGTGTCCAAGTGGATCATTGAGACTTGGAAGATAGCCGCGGAGCAGCCGCTTGCCGCTCAGCATTGAGAGTTCGTGCCCACTGTGTGACATTGACCTTGCGCTTGCGCAGAGAAGCCTGCAATTCGTCAAGAGCGCCGAGCGCCGTGCTACTCCCCGACTCCTCCTCCATCGCTGCTCTCCGAATAGCACGCCGTAGCACTTCGGACTTCGACACCTTCCAGCGTTGTGCCAACGCCTCCAGTGCGTTTGCGGATTCGACATCCAGCGAATACGCCGATTTGATGGTTTGTGCAGCCATGTGGGTAATGTATTGTCGGACTCAAGTCGCGTCAATCTTGTTAGGCATTAAGGGGAAGGACAACCTAGGGCTGCGCCTTATTCCCCAGCGCGTTCAAATAGGCTTTCACGCTTGCTACCAGCCCCATATAGAGCGCGTCGCAAATCAGGGCGTGGCCGATGGACACTTCGAGCAAACCGGGTAAATGCTCTGCAAAGTAAGGCAGGTTCTCCAGGTTGAGATCGTGCCCCGCATTCAGACCGAGACCGGCTTCTTGTGCCGTTTGGGCCGCTATGTGATACGCGGCATAGACTTGGTCCTGCTCGGCACTGCCAAAGAGACGCGCGTAGCGTTCCGTATAGAGTTCAATCCGGTCCGTGCCGACCTTTTTTGCGCGTCTGACTTGGTCGCTATCTGGATCGAGAAACAGACTGGTCCGTATGCCGTTGCCGTGTAAGCGCTGCAAGACCTGACCGAGCCGGGTGGTATCGCCGCTGAGGTCCCAGCCGGCGTTTGAGGTCAGCACGTCCGGCGGGTCGGGTACCAGGGTGCATTGGGTCGGCCGCACCCGACAGACCAAGTCCAGAAACTCGGTCGAAGGATAGCCCTCGATATTGAATTCAATATCGCCGTGGTCTGCGAGCAGGGCGGCGAGGTCTCCCACATCCTGATAGCGAATATGGCGGCCGTCCGGGCGTGGATGCACGGTGATGCCGTGGCAGCCGGCGTCGATGCAGGTTTGGGCGGCCCGGACGACATTCGGCTGGTCACCGCCCCGGGCGTTGCGCAGGGTGGCGATTTTATTGACGTTGACGCTGAGTTTGATCATCGAGGTTCCAATCGTTACTACTCAACAGTTTGATCGCTCCAAAGGTACTCGAACTGCCTGCAAGCAAGCCAAGGGTATTCGAACCGTTTGTAGGCACGGGGAGCGCCGAATCGGCGGATGTTATCAGCGAAATCAATGATCGTGCATTCTGGAGTACCACCGAATTCAGGACCACGGAGTCCACGGCCGATAATCTGTTCATAAAGAACTTCACTCGTCGTCGGCCGGCAGAGCGCGATGCATCTGACCTTTGGCGCATCAAATCCAGTTGTCAAGACTCCATAATTACAGAGAAACTCGATGTTTTGCTTTTTGAAATCATCAATTAGCGCACGTCGTAGAGTGATAGAGGTCTCTGAGGAAACGGCTCCAGCTCTTCGTCCTTCGGCTGACAGAAGGGCTGACAGGAAATAGGCGTGCTCTACGGTGCAGGCATACACGAGGGTGGAAGTTCCCTGAGGCAAACTCAGAAGCTTGCACATGATAAGGCGATTTCTCCGGTTGTCATCGGCGAGACGTTTCAAAAATTCAGCCGGTAAATCTTTATCCTTTTTGACCTTTTCGGCTTCATCATCCGTAAGTGTGTATTCACGACCAGATCGATATAGAATGTGGTGTGCCTGAGCAAGAAACTTATGCTTGCGAAAATATCGTAGCGGGTTCTGCTTATATTCCGGGCCGAGGTCTGGCTTAATCAGATATGCCTCAAATCGGCCTACGAGCTTGTCTGTCTCTTGGTCAGAGCGTCCTGGCGTAGCGGTGAGGCCGCAGACTGGAAACAGATCACTCCCGCATATCTTTTCGGCGGTGTCCAATAATCCGTTGTACATCTGTGAAACAGCGCGGTGTGCCTCATCAATAATCATCGCTCCGGTATTGGAAAGAATCGTCTCGAACGATTCGTCTCCCGACTTGATCCGACGATGGAGTTGTTGAATGCTCGCCACAACGGCTCCACCGCGTAGTTCTTCCTCTGGAACGTCGCGACCGCCGAAAAATCGATATATGCGCAGAGGCCCTACAAACTGTCGCGAACCCCACATCGACTCAATACAAGCGATAGCTTGCTCACAAAGTTCCTCACTTTGCGCTATCCATATGAGGTACTTTCCTTCCGCAAAACGAGGCTGCATCCAGTCGATGAATGCCTCGACAGCAACGCGTGTCTTTCCCCCACCAGTGGGCAGAGTAACCACACAACGTGTTTTGTCGCCGTCTTGTCCAAGGACATCCAGCATCTTCGTCTTCAAACCCTTTTGGAATTCGGCCAGTTCAGGAGGGACTTCTAACGGGGGCACATCTTGGATGGTTGGAACCTTGGGGGGCGATGCGATACCCGCGAAAATGGGTGGAAACCCAAGCACGGCTACGAAATCTCTGGCCCAATGCTTGCCCGCGTGCCATTTCCTCTTTGCCAGTGGCCTACGCATATATGACGGAGAAGAAATATTATTATCGTTCGGGCTATGCCGCTGGAATAGCTTTTTCACTTTCTCGTCAGCGAGTTGTCTGAGTAGATGGAGTCGGAGTTCGCGAGTATCTTCGCGACTTCCTGTAAACAATTCTGGCCCCTCCCGCCGAACGAGAAGACGGGCAACAGCTAAAGTCGTTAATCGCCCGCTTCCGAGCGATGTCAAAATGCTATTCGCATTGTCACGTTGTGTAGCACCGAAGAGCTTTCCCAGGAGTTGTGCGGTAACTTGGTACTTTTTCACCAGTAAGTTGGCCGCGTGCTCAATTTCTGATTCTGTCGGAAAGATTTGCATTGTAACCTCTTGTCTACTCGAAATTTCTCTCCAAAGACGGGATAGTCCCACAAGAAAAAGGACTGTACGGGTCGTCCCGATTTTTCTAGTATGATGTTACCTGCATCAAACTGGAAGGGGCCAGAACGCTATGGGTGACTATCTGCAAGAAATTGCCAGCCGTTTGGTTGGCTATGATACTGTGAGTCAAAAGAGCAATGTCGAAGCCATGGCCTACCTCGGCAATCATTTGGAGGAGCATGGTTTCCAGGTCACCTTGCAGCGTGCAGAGGTTGCCGGGGTGCCCAAAGCCAATCTGATTGCGTTTGCCGGCCCACCCGAGCCGGACGGTCTGATCCTCTCCGGCCATGTGGATACGGTCCCGTTTCTCGATCAGCCTGGCTGGACACGCGATCCGCTGACCCTTGGCGTGGAAGATGATCGTGTCTACGGACGCGGCACCTCGGATATGAAGATTTTTTTGACGCAGTGCGTGGACGCTGCGGCAGCCCTTGACCTCAAGCGGCTCACACGACCGGTCGTCTTTCTGTTTACTGCGGATGAGGAAGTCGGCTGTCTGGGAGCGGAACGCCTCGTGCCCGAGTTGTCCGACCTGTTGGGTGATATCCCTCAGCCCCGCCTGGCCTGGATCGGTGAGCCGACCTCGTACAAAGTTTTTCATACCCATAAGGGAGTGGCGGTTTTCTCGATTAGCGTCCGCGGCATGGGCGGCCACAGCAGTACGCCCGAGACCGGAGTGAACGCGATTGCGGTTGCCGCAAAGATCATTAACACAATTGGTCAGTATCAGGCCGAATTACGCGCCTCCCCGTCTGCCGAATTTGCCGAGCTATTCCCGGAATCACCCTATCCGACGCTGAACTTCGGATTGGTTCGCGGTGGGACCGCGGGTAATATGATTGCCGAGCAGTGCACGATCCAGGTCAGCTACCGGCCCCTGCCCAAGGCCGACCCGCTTGACTGCCTGCACGAGATTACCCGTCGGGTCCAAGCCCTTGATCTGGTTGATTTCAGCGGCTCCTCCCATCAGGCCAGTGTCGAATTCTCGAAGCCGCTCGTCGTGCCGCCGCTGTTTTCGCCTCGGGAAACTCCCCTCGAAGGCGCATTATTCGAGGTGGCCGACCAACAGACCAGCGGCGGGGCGCCGTTTGCGACCGACGGCTGTCAGTTTGCCTCGGGCGGTATCGCGTCTCTGATCTGTGGGCCCGGCGATCTTGATCAGGCCCACCAGCCCAATGAGAGTATCCGGCGAGAAACCTTTGAGAATGGGACGGGCCGGATTCTGTCCGTGATTGAAAAACTATGTATGGCTGAGCAGTCCTAGGAGCGAACGATGTCAGTACATGAGATACGCCATCCCTTGGTGCGGCATAAAATCGACTTGCTCCGAGAGGCTGAAACCGGGCCCAAGCTCTTTCGTGAACTGAGTGCAGAGCTGGCGACACTGCTCACCTATGAGGCGCTGCGGGACCTCACGACTGAAAGGAAAACGATCCAGGGCTGGGCCGGAGCGGTTGAGGCGGATCATCTCAGAGTGGACCTGTTGACGGTTGTCCCGGTCGTCCGGGCCGGACTGGGCCTCTTACCCGGTGTGCTTCAGATTCTGCCGCATATCGAAGTCAGTCTGGTCGGGCTGTATCGGAACGAAGAAACCTTGGAGCCCGTACCCTATTTTGAGAAACTGGTTGACCGTATGTTCGAGCGGACCGCGCTGATTATTGACCCGATGTTGGGAACCGGCGGCACCTGTAGCGCGACGGTTGACATCTTAAAAAAAGCCGGCTGCCGGTCCATACGGGCGATTTGCCTGGTGGCGGTCCCGGAAGGGCTGACCCGCTTGGCGTCAACCCACCCGGACGTTGACGTGTATACGGCAGCCGTTGATGACCGCCTCAACGACATTGGCTATATCGTTCCCGGTCTCGGTGACGCGGGTGATCGGATTTTCGGGACGCCGCATGGCGGCTAAAGTCGGACCGGGCGTGACAACAAGAGAAAGGAAGCATACATGAAATTCGCGTTAGTCGGCGTTGGGAGCGGGTCAACCGTTCGGCCGGAGCCCTTGACCCAAGTGGCCCAACAGGCGGAAACCCTCGGCTATGAATCGGTCTGGATTCCCGAACACCTGGCCGTACCGGTCGAAATGCAGGCGCGCTATCCGGGTTCTGCGGACGGAAAATTTCCCGGCGGGCCGGGTGTCAATTTGCACGACCCGTTTGTGGCGCTGTCTTTTGTGGCGGCCCATACCACCACGATTAAGCTCGGAACCGGCGTCTTTGTACTTCCCCTGCGGAATACCTTGGCGGTGGCTAAAGCGGTGGCCAGCCTGGACGTCTTGTCTCAAGGCCGAGTGATCTTCGGCATTGGCGTGGGCTGGTGTGAAGAGGAGTTCACAGCGGTCGGCATGCCGTTCCGTGACCGGGCTGCGCGGACACGAGAAGCGGTACGCGTCATGCGGACCTTGTGGACCGAAGAGACCCCGCAGTTTTCCGGGAAATTTCATGACTTCAAGCCGGTGGGGTTTAACCCCAAGCCGGTTCAGGACCCTTATCCGCCGCTCGTTTTTGGCGGGGAGAGTCGGGCCGCTCTCAAGCGCGCGGCTGAGTTGGCGGACGGCTGGTGCGGCATCCGCTATACCCCTGAGAGCGTCAAACCGTATGTGAGCCAACTCGAAGAATTGACCCAACAGGCCGGTCGGGATTTCTCCAAATTTGAGATTACCGTTGGGCTTGAGCCTGGTGTTCAGCCCACGCTGGATACGGTGAAACAGTTTGAAGACGCCGGGGTGCACCGCCTGTTCGTGTTTGCTCCGGGTTGGGTGCCGCGCCGGAAATTTCAGACCGACCTGTATCCGCAGATGGAAGCCTTTGCCAACGACGTGATGGCCAAGGCGTGACCGGCGGTTCAACGCAGCCATGATACCAAGTGGAGGATAGCGTATGGCGAAAGAGCAGATATCGCGCCGGACTTTTCTCAAGAATACCGGCGCAGTGGTGACCGCAGCCGCATTGGCCGGCAATCTTCCTCAGCCTCGACCCGCCGCGGCACAATCTGTCGGCCGGCTCCAATTCGGAGTGCAAACCCCGCCGCAGCATGTGCCCTACAGTCAAGTGCAGGACATATGGCTGGAAGCTGATGAACTCGGCTATGATAGTGCCTTTGGTTTTGATCACTTTCTGCCGATCTTTTCCGATCCAGCCGGCCCGTGTTTAGAAGGCTGGACCTTGCTCGCGGCGCTTGCCGCTCAGACGAAGCGCTTGAAAACCGGCCTGCTCGTCACTGGCAACACGTATCGTAATCCGGCCTTGCTCGCCAAAATGGCGGCAACGGTCGATCATGTGAGTGGCGGACGCCTGATTCTGGGGATGGGTGCGGGCTGGTTTAAGCTGGAACACGACGCGTTTGGCATCCCGTTTTACACGCCGGGCGGGCGGGCACGACGGCTGGTCGAATCGGTCGAACTCATCAAAATGCTCTTCACCCAGGAAAAAACGACATACGAGGGCAAATACTATCAGATCAAAGATGCCCCATTTGAGCCCAAGCCGCTCCAGAAACCCTATCCACCGATTTTGATCGGTGGCATGGGCCCCAAGGTCGTCCAGCCGCTGGTCGCTCGACATGCCGACATCTGGCATTTCTTTGTGCGTAAAGGAGGAGCCGAAGCTGTCAGAAAGATCGCT
This sequence comes from uncultured Binatia bacterium (SeqCode), assembly GCA_965203745.1. Lineage (GTDB taxonomy): Bacteria > Desulfobacterota > Binatia > Bin18 > Bin18 > Bin18. The sequence continues at coordinate 247,759 of CBDBDK010000004.1, read as the reverse complement.
GTAAAATTTGACGCTATCTGTAAAGAGGTCGGCCGTGACCCCGCCGAGATACAGAAGTCTACATCGCTCAGCCCTGAGCAGTTGAGACAGTCGCCTGATGCTGTCAGGGCAACGGTCCAGGCGTATGCGGATGCCGGAGTGCAGTATTTCATTGTGTCGATGTATCCCGACTACGATCTGGCGTCCTTCCGTCGCTTTGCCAAAGAAGTCATGCCGGCATTCCGTAAGGTGTAGGAGCGTATGCAAACGAAAATCCCCGCTGTTTTTATGCGGGGCGGGACCAGCCGGGCGGTCTGCTTCCGAGAGGAGGTATTGACCCCCTATCCGCCGCCCGTGCGTGAGCGCATCATCCTGGCCGCCCTGGGCAGCCCCGATGTCCACGGCCGGCAGATAGACGGTCTCGGCGGCGGGATTTCTTCCCTCAGCAAAGTCGTGATTGTGGGTCGCAGTCCAGAGGCGGACAGCGATATCACCTTTACCTTTGGTCAGGTTGACGTGCGCACACCACACATCGACTGGAGCGGCACCTGCGGCAATATGGCGGCGGCGGTCGGTCCGTTTGCCATAGACGAGAACATGATTCCCGCGGTAGAGCCGGTGACCACAGTCCGGGTGTTTGTGACGAATACGGGCAAACGCTATATCGCCCAGGTCCCGGTCCGCGCCGGTCAGGCTGCGGTTGAGGGCGAGTATGTGATTGATGGCGTCCCCGCTCCGGGGGCGTGTATTACCCTGGAATACCCGGACCCGGGTGGTTCGCTCGGAGGAGAGTTATTGCCTACTGGCCAGCCGCGCCAGCCATGTGAACTGGCGGACTCACGTGTTGTGACAATCTCGGTTGTGGACGCCGCGATTCCGACAGTCTTTGTCCGTGCCAGCGAACTGGGTGCTGAGGCCACTCAACTCGCGCCCGTGCTCGATGCCGAGCCGGTCTTACAGCAGACGCTGGAAGAGATACGCTGCAGAGTGGCTGTCCTGCTGGGTCTCACCCCAAGCCTTGAGGAGGCCCACGAGCAGTTTCAACACACACCCAAAGTCGTGCTGGTTGCCCCGCCAGCAGCCTATCGGGCAAGTAGCGGCAAGGGGATAGAGGCGGCAAGTATTGACCTGCTGGCCCGCACGATTTCCATGCGGAACACCCACCGCACCGTGCCGGGGACGGTCGCGATATGCACCGCCCTTGCCGCTCAGGTTGAAGGGACCGTCGTGCATGAAGTCGCCCGGCAGGCGGCCATACACAACATCCGGATCGGGCATCCGGCCGGAATCATGGAGGTCGGGGCCACAGTCTCACGCCGAGGCGGGCGGTGGTACGCCGAGCGGGTGACAACCAAGCGGACGGCGCGGCGGATTATGGAGGGGGCGGTCCTGGTGCCTCAAAAATATCTGGATGGCACGGTCTGGTTTGGGGCGGAGAGAAGCGACGCCTAGGGGCGGCGCCCATGCTCCACCGAGCCTATCCGGTCAATTCGAACAGTCCTGCATTAACTCCAGGGTCGTGCCGTCCGGGTCGCGGAAGTATACGGCTTTGACTTTCCCGTAGCCTTCCCCTTCCAGATCGAACATCTGTGGGCGCGAATAAAACTCAACGCCCTTGGCGCTCAGGTCCTGGTAGGTCTTTTCAATGTCTTTGACCCAAAACGCAACCTCTGTGATGCCGGGGTTGGCCAGACCTGGATACGGGTTGCCCGTGTCGCCGGGCTCAATAAAGTGCAGGAGCTCGATCGGTGGGCCCTTGGGGTCATCCTCGTAACGCAGATAGACGGCGCGCAGTTTCGTATCCGGCACCTGGGTGACCGTGCTCGCCTCTTCTCCCTCAATGGTCACATCGCCAATGACCTTGAGCCCCAGCATGTCCCGATAAAACTCGACGGCCCGGTCCATATCCCGAACCGTAATACCAACGTGTGCAACAGCTCCGAGCATAATGGTTCCCTCCTTATCCTATGCCCCTGTCAGGGGATGGCGCTGAGCGCCGGTGTGGATTGATTTGTTCCTAGCACAGTCCGCTTGCACAATGGGAGAGGCGAGCGACAATTATTCCGTCTCGTGCCTCAGGGCCTACGATCCATAGCCCGTTGTGACTTCCACCTGGATATTATCCGGGTCGCGCACATACACCGAGCCTTTCTCGCGCGAGCCGTGAAGAGAATAGGGCAGGTGCTTTTCATCCAGGTCGGCCAGTAGTGCTTGAAATTGCTCGGACGTGGCCTTGAGCGCAACATGATGCATGCTGCCCACGCCCCGCACGGTTGGCTCGGTGTCTTTCTTCGGAAAATCAAAGAACGCAAGCTGGTTCCCACCGCCCATATCCAGAAAGATATGAGTGGACGACGGCTCGTCCCGGTTGGTGACGATCTTGGTCAGCCGCATACCGATGATCTCGGTATAGAACCGAATCGTCTTTTCGAGGTCCAGGCTGATCAGCGCTAGATGGTCGACTCCGCCGGTGTACTGCGGCGGCGCTGTTGGTCGGTCATCGGCGAGATATTTTTGCCTGAGCGCTTCTCGACGCGCTTGGTAGGTGTTGAGGTCGGTCATGATTTCCCCCTTACAACTGTTCCCAGTCCACACTCTGCTCAAAGGCGTACGCAACGCGCAAGAGCGTGCTCTCCTGCCAGCGTCGGCCAACGAGTTGCAGGCCGACCGGTAGGCCGTTGCGCAGGCCGCAGGGCAGGTTCAGCGCCGGGTGGCCTGATAAATTGAACGCACTGGTATTCTGGCCCGCCGCGGCACTGCGTCGGACCAAGTCTTTGAGGGTCAGGCCTGCTTCGAGCTTTGGGGCTCGCATGGGCGTGGTTGGCAGGGCAAGAATATCGACTTCCTGCAGGGCGTGTTCGATCTGCTGAGTGAAGCTGAGGCGGAGATTCTGGGCCAGGGCATAATAGCGATTATTGTACTCGCGGCGGAGATAATTCCCGACCGGCAGAATCAGTTTCAGAAACGGTGGCAGATCGTTGGCCCGGGCGCGGCGGGCGCGGCCGAAGGTTTCGACCCAGCCGACATTGCTCGCCCCGCCATGACCGTAGCCTTCGCCGTCAGACTCGATCAGCGCGGGGATCGAATGACTGGCAATGCCCGTCCAAATGGCCCAGGCGCTTTTGAACAGCGGGAGAGAAATCTCACTGCAAGCGGCACCCAGAGTACTGAGCTGGGCGATTCCTTGTTGAAAGGCGTCAACGACTTCCGGCTCGACCGCCCGACCTGCCAGTCCCTCTTTGACCAGGCCGATACGGAGGCCGTGGATGTCGGTTGTCAGTGCTTCGGTATACCGTTCTGTCTGAATGGGACCGCGGACCCACTGGGGGTCGCGCGGGTCGTCGCCGGCAATTACCTCCAGTGTTTGGGCCACCTCCTGGACGGTCCGCGCCATGGGGCAAATAAAATCCAGAGTGTGATCCATATAGGTCAAGCCAAAAGAGGGTACGAGGCCATGCGTCGCTTTGATGCTGGTGATCCCACACCAGGCCGCCGGAATGCGGCCGCTGCCGCCCTCGTCTACCCCCAAGGCGATATCGACATCACCGTTGGCCACCGCAGCGCCGCTGCCGCCGGACGAGCCGCCGGGCGAATGGTCGGGGTTGCGCGGGTTGCGGGCATAGCCGAACTCGCTGGTTTCCGCCGAAGGGGAGAGCGCGAAACTGTCCATATTGAGCTTGCCGACGATTTCAGCACCCGCGTCCAACAGCCGCTCGACCACGGTCGCGTCGCAATCCGGCACATAGCCTTCCGCCAGCCGGGAGCCGTTCGTCAGAGGAATGCCGGCCACGGCGATGTTGTCTTTCAGGCCGACTTTCTTGCCGGCGAGCATGCCATCAGGCGCACCGGTGACCCGACACTTGCGAATAAAAATATTATACGGATCTTCTTCCGGCGTGGGCCGATAGCCGGGGTCACGGTCGGTGTATCGAATCGGCCAGCGTGGCTGCGGGAGGTCGTCCAGACGATCCAATGTACTGAGCAGGCCTTCACTGAGTTCCTCAAGATCGAGGGCTTCCTGGGGAGTGAGGCGAAGAAAGGACAGCTCGGCTAAATCGGATAACTCTTCCGCGGTCGGCCGTCTGATCTTCCCGGTTGAGCGGAGGCGTCGCATACGGTTGATCCTTGCTCGGCTTATTTTGCGACAAGCGCGCGGCGTCGCAGGGTTTCGTCGGTATCGATGGTCAGGCTGTCCGGCTGGATCACGACACCGTAGTCACGCTCGGCACTGTCTATGGTGATAAACTCATCCAGGACGTCGTCAAGGACTTTTTGCGGGTCACGGGCAAAGGGGTTGCCCCAACCGCCACCGCCGCCCTTAAAGGTGGAGATAATCGAACCCGGTGGCGAGGGGCGATTCGCGGCCGACTCCAGGACTTCTTCCTCATGCTCCGTGCCCCAGTTCAGGACATAGCGGCTGCTCGCACCGTTTTTCCCACCGGCAAAGCCGGGCGAGGAGTGGCGTACGCCTGTCAGCGCTACGTTGATGATGGAGGTGTCCCGGACGCTTTCGCGCTTCATGGCAAAGCCCGGCACCCCGCGCCACTGCCCCGGAGCGGCCGTATCACCAACGTATTCATACTGATGGTAGAAAAAGGGGAATTGAATCTCGCTCATTTCAACCGTGGAGTAAATCAGTCCGCACATGGGGGCCGGCCAGCCGCCCCAGCCATCCTGACCCTGGGTCCCGCCAGCCGCCACGAGCGTATTCCCGTACTCAATGGTTACAAACATCTCGCCATAGCGAGAGTCATGCCCGTAGGTGGTGCACAGACAGTAGTTGAGCGACACCGAGCCGGCTTTGTCGGGAATGGCCTGCTCCAAGGCTTGCATGGTTGCCGTGCCGACATCGCCGCCGATCACGACCGTGCTGAACATACACGGGGCTGGTGGGAGCGGGTTCACGACGGTGCCCTCCGGGGCGGTAATGGTCACGGCTCGAAACACGCCGGAGTTGATCGGGATGTCTTCGGGCAGCACCGAACACAGGGCGGTATAGACCCACGAGGCCGTATTGCCAAACGGACTGTTCACAAAGCCCGGCGTTTCCGGGCTTGAGCCGCTCAGGTCAACGCTGAGATCAGAGCCCTTGATGGTGACGGTTGTTTTCACTTCGACATCATGGTTGCCCAGACTGTCGTGATCCAAAGTCGCGCTACCCCGGTACTCTCCGTCCGGCCACTTGGCGACCTCGGCCCGAAAGCGTTTTTCCGCATAGTCAAGCGTGTATTCAATGCTCTCGTTGACCACATCCCCGCCATACTTGGCGAACAGGGCGTGGATGCGCTGCTCGGCCAGATTGCACGCTCCGAACATGGCGGCCAGATCGCCACGCAACACATTGGGAATGCGGGAGTTGGCCAGGATCCAGTCGAGCACGTCCTGGCGCAGGACACCCTTCTCGAAGAGTTTGATCGGCGGGATACGCAGGGCTTCCTGCCAAATGTCCTTGGCTTCGGGGTTATAGCCGCCCGCCACCGGTCCGCCAAAATCGGCCATGTGGGCGCGGACCGAGGGAAACAGCACCGGCTTGCCGTCAAAGAAGACGGGTTTCATCACGGTCCAGTCGGCGTGGTGCGTACCGCCGTAATACGGGTCGTTCAGCATGACGACATCGCCCTCGTGCAGGTCGTCCTGAAACGATTCCATCAGGGCTTCAACCGACAGGATGGAGGCAAAGATATGGACGGGAATGGCCGTGGCTCGGGCGACCAGGCGCACATCACTGCCATCATAAAAGAACACGCCGGTCGAGTAGTCGTGCACTTCGTTGAACAGCGGATGCACGGCCGTCCGCTCAACCGTTTTACTCATTTCTTCAGAGATGGCCTCTAAAGAATCCTTGATCACCAGAGCGGTAATACGGTCGATCATGCTTATTCTCCTTCGTGGGGGTTAGGGGTTGGGGATTGGGGGATTGGGAAGGGACAGCCGGGACGGCCACACCCGGTGACAGTAAAAGGCAGTGGCGGGGAGGTGACCGGGGCGACCAACTGCTGGGCGGACGGCAGGGGCCGGTACGCCTGACTGAGGGCAGCCGCAACGGCCTGAACGACTGCCTGGCTCGGCTGGTAAGGCGACCAGCCCACCGACATCGGCAGCTTGGCGTGTAAAAAAGTGTCGTCGGGAATCGATATGTGTAGGTGCTGGAACATCCCGTCATTAACAGGCAGAGCGGGCCAGAGAGAGAAAAAGGGAATGGCTGCCGCAGCCTGAGCGGTAGCCACGGTAGTGTTCACAAAGCCCTTGGCCGCAGGAGAACTGCCGGAGAAATCAAGTCCGACGGCTTCGTCCGAAACGGTCAGACGGACCGTGACGTGCAAATCCGCTTCTTCCAAACAACAGTGTATGGGCTCACTCTCCCCCTGCCACTCCCCGCGCGTCAGCTCGGACAGGGCCGCCCGAGCCTGGACAGCAGTGTCGGTGACGATCTGGTCGAGGGCCTGTGTGTAGACCGCTGGGGTCTGGCGGGCGGCCAGGGCGGCAACGGTCGTATTGGTCAACTCCAGAACCTTAACCATACTCTGCACGTCTTTTTCAACCAGATGCGGCAACCGGCTGTTGAGGGTCAGCATGGTGAGTGCGTCGCGTTGCAGGACGCCCTTACGGTAGAGCCTGGCCGGTGTGACCCGAATACCCTCCGCCCAGATTTCGAGGGCAAAAGGATAATACCCGCCCAGGGCCATACCACCCAGGTCGGGCAGGGGGGACTGGACAATGGCCCAGCCGACGAGTTGCTCGGCGACAAAGAGCGGACGCAGCAGCGTCAGGGCCTGAATATGCGTCCCGCCCGAAAACGGATCGTTGGTGAGGATGATGTCACCCTCAGCGACGTTGTCGTAAAAAGTGTCACAGACCGCCCGGGCCACCGCCCGGACAATGCCCAGACGCGCCGCCGGGTCTACCCCAACCACGCGGCCGTCTGTGGTGGCGAGGGCGACGGTGACGTGCCGCCGATCGATTAAGGCTAAAGAGGCCAGACGGCGTAGGAGTGTCGGTCGCGCCCGCCCGAGGGTCGCCTCTATGGTCGCACTCGCTTCTTTGTCTGGGTCGAGGGTGGGTGCCATATCACTCGACCTCAATCACATAGGTGAGATGCTCGTCGAGGGTCGCCCGCTGACCGGTAAAAAGGACGATGGAGGTGCGGGACTCTTCGATGATGGCCGGACCGACAACGCAATGCCCCGGCACGAGCTGCTCGCCATTGTAAATATCCGTCTCCACATAATCCTGGGCCGAGGATGAATAAACGGGCCGGGTCCCTCGTAGCGCAGTCCGGGTCTCCTGACTGCCCCGGCTGGCGGTTTGCAGGCTCGGTTTCGCTCTTTGTCCGACGAGGTCGAGGTGGATATTGAGAATTTCGACTTCGTCCTCGGGCTTCTGAAAGGTGTACAACTGTTCGTGCAGATCGTGGAAGCCCTGGATCGTCGTCGCCATATCCGTGGCATTGATCTGCTCCGTCTGCATTATAACCGGAACCGTCACTTCATGTGTCTGGCCAATATAGCGCATCTCCAGCGAGAATTGGGCGAAGGTTTGCCCCAGGTGATGCTGCTGACTCCCGAACAACTCCAGGGCTTCCTCGCGCATGCGCCGGAACTGGTCGTTCATGGCCTCCAGATCAAGTTCACTCCCCCGCGCATAGAAACTGCGGACCCGACTCACCCGCAGGTCGGACAAGAGATCACCCAGGGCGCACAGGACGGGGGCCGTACCTTTGGGAATGAGGATAGTCTGAATGCCAAGGTCTTCGACCAGTGCGCCGGCATGAATTGCGCCGGCGCCGCCGAACGCGGTCAACGCGAAGTCCCGCGGGTCGTAGCCTTTCGCCAGCGAAACCCGCCGAACGCTATTGCTCATACCATTATTGACAATACGAAAAATACCGCTGGCCGCCTCCAGGAGGCTCATCTCCAGCGGCCGGGCCACTCTGGTCTCGATTGCCTGGCGGGCCGCCTCCGTGTCCAGCCGCATTTCGCCGCCCAGGAAAGACTCGGGGCTGATATAGCCCAGCACCACGTCAGCATCCGTGACGGTAGCCTCTTGGCCGCCAAAGCCGTAACACGCCGGGCCCGGATGGGCTCCCGCACTCTGTGGGCCGACGCGTAGCGCGCCTCCCTCGTCGACCCAGGCGATACTACCGCCGCCAGCGCCAATGGTGTGAATATCGATAAATGGAACCGCAATCCGATACCGACTCATCCACTGGTCGGTTCCGGTCTTGGGCCGCCCGTCCTGCACCAGACAGACGTCGAAGCTCGTGCCTCCCATATCAACGGTGATGACATCCTTGAAGCCGGACGCCTCGCCCAGATACGCGCCGGCCACCACGCCGCTGGCCGGTCCGGACAGGAGGGCCTGGACGCCGTGGGCCTGGGCCTGCTCCAGACCTACGACGCCGCCATTGCCCTGCATGATGAAGATGTCGCCCTGAAATCCACGCTGACGAAACTCCGTGTCCAGCCGCTCCAAATACCTCTGTAAGCGAGGAGTCACATAGGCATCGACCAGGGTTGTGCTCAGGCGCTCGAATTCACGGACTTGGGGCAGAACCTCTGACGACAGCGAGATGTGAACATCGGGCAGGAGTTCGCGAATAATCTCGCGCGTCCGGAGTTCGTGGACAGGATTCAAAAACGCAAACAGATAACACACGGCTATGGCTTCGACCTGGATCTCCGCCAGCCGCTGCACGGCCGCGCGGACCTCGGCTTCCGCCAGGGGTTTGACGACCTGACCGGCGTAATCAATCCGCTCGGTCACGCCAAGACGGCGACGGCGCGGGACGATCTGATACGGAGCCGGGAGGCGAATATCAAAAGCGGCTTCTTTATAGTTACGGCGGATCTCTATGGTGTCGCGAAAGCCGGCGGTGGTGATCAGGCCGGTGGTGGCGCCGGTGTATTCCAACATGGTGTTGGTTGCGACCGTCGTGCCGTGAACCACAACCGCTATCCGGCTGAGAAAATCCCGCTCGGCCAGTCCGTAGGTCCGGGCCAGTTTACCGACGCCGCCCAGCACGCCCAGGGCCTGGTTCTCTGGGGTCGTCAGGACTTTCTCGGTCTGTGTCTGTCCAGCCTCGTCCGCGCACACGAGGTCGGTGAAAGTCCCTCCGACGTCAACGCCTAAGCTATAGGTGGTCATATATGACGTAGCAGCGGCACCCGGTCAGAAACTCGGCCGGCGGGTCGCCTCGTCCGCGGCCCGCCGATGAGACTTATTGGCCGATAAACTGCTGATTGACCCAGCCTTGATCAAACGAGGTCCAGCACTCCGGAGCGAGGATCAGGTTGCGGATTTTCCACTCCCCATTCTCCCGGACGTATTCTTCTTCGTATTTGGCCACACCCCAGACCGCCTGTTCGCCGCCTTCGAGCATGGTGCAGGGCTCCAGCAGATACCAAGAGCCGGTGGCCGTGTCTCCGTTGACCTCAATACGCGGATTCATCACGTAGTGGATGGCAAATGACAGGATCTGAGGAATAGTGCCAAAAAATTCCCGAATGGCGGCTTTCCCCTCGAAGTGTCCGAAATTGCCGCCGTCCCAGACGGCATCTTCCGTGAAGCAGCCGACAAACTTTTCTTCATCACGCTCGTCCGCCCCGGCACAGTAGCGGGCCTTGAGCTTTTTGATGGCCTCGACGTCTTCGAGCGTTTGGACGCGTTGGGCGATGTCTTCAAGATTCATAACTTCCTCCTTACTTGGTTGAGAGCCCGAAAAATTGGACCGCGTTTTCTCCCAGTATGTTGTTGACCGATACCTCCGGCAGGGTGTGTAGGGCGCTGCGCGCTTTGGCAACCGGGTCGGTAAAGCCTTCGGCGTGCGGATAGTCCGAACCGATAAAAAACTTGTGGTCGCCCAGGAGCTCGACCATATAGGGCAGCAGGCGCTCATCCGGGTCGGCCGCAATCCAGATATTCCGCTCAAAATACTCGCTGGCCGGACGCTTCATCTGACACGAGTGGCCCATATAGCTGTAGCGATAATCGAGGCGGTCGAGCCATTCCACGACCCAGCCGCTGGCGGATTCAATGGTGGCGACGCGCAGCTTGGGAAAGCGCTCAAATACCCCGTCGTAGACCATGGTGGTGAGGGCCATGCGGGGGTCCTGAATGCCGTTCATACTCAGAAACATGAAGCCGGGCCGGCGGTCCGCATACCAGTCGTGACCCAGGTAGTTGCGATGCACGACCAGATGGAGGCCGACCGCCATGTCGTGATACTGGGCGGCGTCCCAGACCGGATCAAAATCCGGACAGCCGAAACTCTTGCCGTCAACCGGCAGGGCTCCGACAAAGATCGTTCGCATACCAGCATCGGCCAGGCGCTCGATCTCGCGTACCGCCTGGGTGGGATGGCGTAGAGAAATATGTCCGACCGGATACAGCCGGGTGCGGTGATGGGCGCACACCTCCAGCGTCCAGGTGTTATAGGCGCGACAATGGGCGGCCGCCAAATCCGGGTCGGTCACCTGACCCTCCCACATCAGACCCAGGGTCGGATAGATAAACTGGCACTCAAAGCCCTCGCTATCCAGGTAGGCGATGCGCTGGTCCATGTCTTCGAGGGTATTATTAAACGCGCTGGAAAAGTCGAAAGACCCCAGCCCCGAGCCATCCTCCTTCTGACCGTAGCCCACGCCCACGCCGAGCAGATCTTCCATGCTGAACTCACCCACCCCCCGAATGCGTTTTGATTCGTTGATGAGCATGGCATGCGTGCCGGTCTGCGGGTCCTGGGTGAAGCGCAGGCAGCGATCTCGAAACTCCGGTTCGATATAGCGCTCCCATAAATCGAGCGGTTCCATGAAATGGCTGTCCGCGTCAATAATCCGGCTCATCCGTTTCCTTCCCTCCCCCTCTCGTAGCGAAAGACGGACGGCTTGAAAAGCCTGGAAGCCAACAAAAAGGGGCACGGTCGGCCGTGCCCCTTCGTCAGTGTGCGGGTCGCGTGCGGCTACGCCGCTCTCTGGAGTCTGGCCCTGCTCGGGGTCAGCTCGTTCCGGTAAAACTCCCCATCCTTCATGATGGCGTGCAGGTTCTTTCTCTCCTGCAGGATGGTGATGTCTCTGGCCGGATTGCCCTTGACGATGAGGAGGTCGGCGATCTTGCCCGGCTCGATGGTCCCCAGCTCATCGCCCATGCCGAGCAACTCCGCGCCATTCTTGGTAGCCCAGCGCAGGACTTCGTTGGCCGGGATGCCGGCGCCCTTCACATAGGCTTCCAGCTCGCAGGCGTACTCGCCGTGTGGCATGGAGGCGATACCGAAATCGTCACCGATTACCAGTTTCACCCCAGCCTTATTGGCTTTGGGCAGGACCTTATACGAGTGCTCCAGATTCCGTTCCATGCTGTCGACACCGCCCCAGCCGCTCGAACCCGTGCGGCGTTTTTCCTCGACGACCTTCCACGGGAAGTACAAGCTCGGCACCACAAAAGTCTCTTGTTCGAGCATGCCCTCAATGCACTCGTCATCCATCCGGTCGCCGTGGTCAATCACGTCCATGCCGGCTTGGAGGGCGGCCAGGATGCCTTTCTTGGAAATAATATGGCCCCGAATTTTTCGGCCGCGTTCATGGGCGGCGATGGTCGCCGCATCGATTTCGTCCTGGCTCATGGTCATCGTGTCCTCGTCCCATATCAGGCCATGTCCACCGGTCGGGTAGAGTTTGATGATGTCCACGCCCTGCTTGATTTCTTCGCGCACGGCTTTGCGGAAGTCGTCGGGCCCATCGCAAATACGGGCTAAGCCGTCCATGCCCATCTTCCAGAAGTTGGGATGACAGTCCACCGAATCGCCGGTGGTCACCACGTCCCGACCGCAGGCCAGAAACCGCGGGCCCGGAATCATGCCCGTGTTAATGGCCTTTTTCAGCGTAACATCAATGTTGTGCATCGAGCCCGCGCCAGCCGCGCCCGTGTAGCCGCAGCTCAGCAGCAGCTCGGCGTTCTTGGCCGCGATGAGCGTCAGATAGGTCGGCGGATATTTCATGTCGATATCGTTCATGTCGCCGACATTGGCGTAGGCGACATGATAGTGGCACTGCACCATACCCGGCATGAGGGATTTCCCACTCAGATCATATACGACATCCCTGGCTGTGGGTTTGGGCATATCCCCATTTTTCCCAACCGCCTTGATACGCTGTCCCTGTACCACCACGGTGGAGTTGGGTTGGGGCTTATGCTCACCGTCAATCAGATTCACCCCACGAAAAAATATACGTCCCATAGCGACCCTCCTGTGTAGAAAGTGTTCTCAAATCTGGTGTTAAGAAGTATTGCTCTTATCTAGCGCATTTCTGGACTGAGACCAAACGGATTTTCCCTAGAGGTCTTTGACCTCAGGGATGACGGTCTGTGCAAAACGGGTCATGGCTTCTTTGACCCGCTCATGCGGCACTAGGCCGCCCGGATTAAACCAACAGATCAACTCGTTCATATTGAGTTCTTGATGGAGCTGGTGAATCCGGTCCACACATGCCTGGGCGGGGCCGAAAATAGCCATGCTGTCAACGATTTTCTCAAAGGTAATGCTCTCCAGATTTTTACGGATCTCCGCGGTATAGCGATACGACTCCATGTCCTCCTGTTTGGCGGTACCGCTCGTCATCATACCCAGGACGCTTCCGAAGTAATGACGAATACTCGGCTCTACGGTCTGGCGTACCTGATCCAGGCTTTCGCCTGGGTGCATAAAGAACATGGTGGAGACGTCCTGCGGAGCGTACATGGGGTGGGTGGCCTGTCCGTTGTGGGGGGCGTGCTCGTCCCAGGCTTGGCGATAGGTTGCGACTTGCTCAAACATCTTGGGCAGGGGATTGGTCACCGATGCCACAAATATCGGATGGCCGGTTTTCCCCGCAAACACCGCGGTCTCCGGGCTGTTGGCGGCGATCCTGATAGGCGGATGGGGCTGTTGCAGCGGCTTGGGTACAACGCTGGTTTCCGGAATTGTGTAATAACTGCCGTCATAGGAGAACGACTCATTCGTCCAGGCTTGTTTGATGATCTCCAGGCTTTCTTCAAAGCGCTCGCGGCTCTCCTCTCGCGAGCGATCAAAGCCGGCAAAATGGAGTGGAATCGTCCCGCGTCCAACCCCGAACTCCAGGCGGCCATCACTCAACAGGTCGACCGTTGCGCCCTCTTCAGCGTTGCGGACCGGGTGCCAGAGCGGCAGGAGGTTGACGGCAATGCCCAAGCGGATGCGCTGTGTCCGTTGGGCAATCGCCGTGGCAACGATCAGCGGCGACGACATAATCGAGAAGTGCTTATAAAAGTGCAGTTCCGCCAGCCAGGCACAATCGAAGCCGAGTTGCTCGGCGTGAATGATCTGTTCAATGGTTTCTTGATAACGCGTTGTCTGGGTCTGGGTATCTGCGCACGGCAACTGGTAGAAAAGACCAAATCTCACGTATTCCCTCCTCTACTCCACGTGTTGTTTGTGTTGAGCATGCCCGGAGTGGGTCTGTCAAGAACAAGGGTACGAGCGCCGCGGGAAAGGGGCGCTCGGAAGACACGCCGCTCAGAGCCGCCCTTGTTGCCGCCGCTTGCCCTGCGGTATAGTCCCCAGGCCACATATTTTACAGCGCAGGAGGGATAGTATGGCGAATCAGAGCGACCTGGAAAAGGGAATCGAAATCCGAAAAAAGTTGAGCGGAGACCGCTTCGGGACCTCGGCCAGTGCGCTGGCCGAACTCGCCCCAGACCTTGATGAGATGTTGAACGAAGTCGTCTTCGGACGAGTCTGGACCAGACCGGGGCTTGAGCTCAAAATGCGCAGCGTGGCCGTGATTGCGGCCCTGACCGCCATGCAGCGGCTTCCCCAACTCAAGAGCCATATCGCGAATGGGCTGAACGCCGGTCTGACCAAGGAGGAAATCATCGAGATTCTCATCCAGATGGCTTTTTATGCCGGCGCACCTACCGCGGTGAACGCGTTCCAGGTCGCCAAAGAAGTCTTTGAAGCAGAGGGTGTGTAAGGAGCAACGTCCCGGTATGGCGTGGTCCTGGAAGCGCTTGCGCCGGCAGCGCTCCGTTCATGCAGGTGGTCAGCCCAGAGACCTCAGCCAGTGGCGGCTGAATACGGACCGTTTTCTGCGGGTCCTGCAGGCTCTGGTTGCTGTTGGTGAGCGCTTGCAGAATTCCCCGTCTCAAGACCAGCCACCCCCCCAGGAAGATCTCGCCGGAGACATCGTTCTCGGCGAATTGTCAGCCTATACCGCTCGCGGCCGTTTGCAGGTGGAACGGGTAAGCTATGCCAAAGGCCGCGGGAATCTCATCCTGAGCTATCCGGGCCGCTCTGTTGGACACTCCCATCAAGCCGTTGCTTTTGTGGGTGCTCATCTTGATGTGGTACCGGCCGACCCGAAAGACTGGCAGCGTCCGCCCTTTGCGTTGCAGGTCGAGGGAGACCGGTTGTACGGACGGGGTGTCACCGACTGCCTGGGCCATGTCGCCGTTCTGACCGACCTCTTTGCTCAGCTCGCCGAATCTGAAGTGGAGCTCGACCATAGCGTTGTCGGAGTCATTATTGCCGACGAGGAACTCTCCAACACGCACGGCGTCGGGATTGGTCGGCTGGTCAAAGACGGACGGCTCGATCACCTCAAGAACGGACCGCTGTACTGGATCGATAGTGCTGACTTCGGACCAACCACGGCAACCGCCGGCATGGCCCTGTGGCGACTGGCTATTGAAGGCAAGGGCAGTCACTCCGGGTTTCCGCAAAACGGGATCAATGCCGCCGAACTGGCCACGGAAGTGACCCGCGCCCTCCAGCAGTGGTTTTACGCCCACTATCCTGCTCATCCAAAAGAACATGAGTACGGTTTTCGAGCGCCTTCATCGCTCAAACCGACCCGGGTGCAGGTTGAGAACGATACGCTGACGAAAATTCCGTCCACGGCCCGTATTGAAGGCGATATTCGCCTGACGCCGTGGTATGACCCTGACGAGGTGAAAAAAGGGCTGACGGCCTTTCTGGAAACGCTGGATGTTAGCCATCTGCCGGTCTTTGGTCCGGGCCGCTACGCCTGTAACGGGCAGGTCGGGACGGCACGCTTTGAGATGTTGGGAACGCCGTCCGGCGGAATGGCGTGTGACCGGACCTCAGCCGGCTATACGGCCCTCGCCCAAGCGGTTGCGGCAGTGCGGCCCGACGCTCGGCCCTTCGCCCTGACGGGCAGTCTGCCCTATGTCCGCTTTTTGCAGGAACACGACTTTGATGTGCAAATTACCGGTTTTGGCAGAAATGAGGCCTACCATGCGCCGAACGAATTTGCCGAACTGTCCCATATGCAGGACGGCTTTCGCGTCCTGTGTCACCTGCTGCGACACTTCGGCTAGAGCGGCGCGCTAGCGATGGCGGAAGGTGATCCGGCCGCGTTCGAGATCGTATGGGGAGAGCTGAACCGTGACGCTGTCCCCTTGAATGATTTTAATAAAAAACTTGCGCATCTTGCCCGCAACATGGGCGAGGATGGAGTGGCCGTTCTCAAGCTCAACGCGGAAGAAAGCGTTGGGCAACACCTCGGTGACGGTCCCATTCATTTCAATCACATCTTTTTCAACCGCGGGTTCGGTATTCCGCTCCTTCCGCTTCCGCTTGCCACCACCGCCGCCTCTTCGACGTGGTCCAGCCATAAGACCTCCTCTATGCACACTAAAAAGAAACCCCGGGTGACGCGTACACGGCCTCCGGGGTTGCGTTCTTCACAATCGGTTCAGACGAAAAAATCCCAATAATAGTAGCGAAAAACTAGCAGATCACTCCGGTGAAGACAACCTGAATATTCCCTCGGTTGCTTGTGGAAGTTAGGCACTCTTACCCGCCATCGGCTGGAGTGTAGGGCTTGGCTCCACCGCTTTGGGGGCATCACTGGGGAGGAACCAGACCAATATCCAGGGCAGGAGAGGCAAGAGCGCGATAAGCTGCATGGTAGTTGCCAGTCCCCACACATCAGCCGCAACTCCAAGGACGGCGACCCCCAGACCGCCCACCCCAATACCGAGGCCGGTCATGAGGCCGGCGGTGATACCCAGCCGACCCCGCATGAGACCCTGAGCAATGACCAGGGTGACGGAGAACATCGGAGCCAGACACATCCCGGACAATCCCAAGATCGCAATACTGGTCGTTCCGTGTGTCTGCAGAAAGAGGAAGATCAGCGGGCAGAGCAGTCCGGTGCAATAGACCAGGAAGCGTTTGTGGCCGATATGGTCGGCCAGCGGCCCGCCCAGCAGCGTGCCGACCGCCCCGGCGATCAGAAATAAGGACAGCACCGAGCCGACCTTGAGTGTATCCCCGCCCTGGTCGGCCAGATAGAGCGGAACATAGGTTGACATCCCCGCGTGGACGCAGGCCCCGAGGGTCACAATACTCAATACCAGGGCCAGGGCAGAACGCGGAATGGCCACGGCGGCCGTAGCCGCGTTGGTGAGCGCCGGCCGGGTTTGCGACAGCCAGGGAAGGGATCGCATAAAGAGCGCGCCAACCAGAATCCCCGGTATCCAGAACAGTAAGAGACCACTTTGGCCGAAAGCGGCCAGACAAAATGCGACGGCCAGCGGGCCTAGCCCCAAGCCGAGGTTGCCGCCCACGGAAAAGAGTGAGATACCGGTCGCTTTTTTTTCACCGGTAGACAGGTAGGCGGTTTTATAGGCTTCGGGGTGATAGCTGGCAATACCGATCCCACTGATGAAGACGACGACGAGCAGGGCAGGGTAGCTTGTCACCAGCCCCACGCTGGCCATCCCGCAGGTCGCAGCCACGACTCCGAACGGCAGCAGCCAGGCTTGGGCGCTGCGGTCAGACAGATAGCCGAAGAGCGGTTGAATAATGGAAGACGTCATATTTGCGACCAAGACGAGGGCTCCTATCATCGTATAGGACAAACCAAAGCTTGTTTTGAGAAAGGGCAGCAGGGCGGGCAGGGCGCCGGTATTCAGGTCAACCATCAGATGTCCCAGCCCCAATAGTGCGAGCGCTTTCTTATTCATGCCCGGCATCATGTCACGCTTGCGGTAGGGCTGCTAGGGTCCGACGCCGAAGTCCGAAGCGGCTCTGGCACGACCAGAAAAGCCGAGAAGATCACCCCGAAGCGGCCCTCGTCCCAGCCCAGGGATTCCACCATGACCGGCGCGGCCACCGCGATATTGACCCGATCAAGAGAGTTGATCGTGCTCCCGGTGGTCAGCAAACTGACCAGCCGATAGCGGACGGGAAAGGCCGTGCCAGCCATGAACAGTCTATACCCTGCTCCTACTTCATATGCGCGCCAGCCAGAAAGGCGATGACGTGGCACGGCTCATCCCAAGGGTTGTGCCAGCGGTGCATGGTCCCGCTCTGAACGATTACATCTCCCGCGCCAAGCTCGGTTTTTGAGCCGTCGTCGAGTTCGAGGACGCAGCGCCCAGACACGATATACAGCGTATCGACGGTCGCCGAGCGATGCATCCCAGGATCGTCCGGTTCCATGGTTGCCAGCAGCCCCGGAAACAGGCGATCGACTTCGGCAGTGGCCGCTTCCGGATCGGTGTCTACGGGCGGGGTGCTGTCTGGAGCTAAAACAAATGAGACAAAGCGGAACCCGCCGACTGGCGGAAACCAGTCGTGATGGCGCGGTTCGCCCCCATCGTCAGGATAGGTGAGGGTTTCGTCCGCACCCCACAGGGTGGCCAACGTCGCACCGGGTAAGCCGGGTACCTGAATGCCTGTCACTTCTCCATCGCTCGCAATAATGGATTTGCCGTCCGCTCGGTGGCCGGTAACAACACGTCTCATTAGTCTCTCCTCCGTACTTCCATTCGTCCTTTGCGTGTATGCCTGTCTGGTCCGTTGTGTCAACTGAACCACAGCGAAACACTACCCCTCAGTCTGAACGAGGTAGAGAGGGACTGGGCCGAGTTGTCCTCCTCTCCATTTCCTGTTCTTATCCCTGCGGGGAGACCCTCAGGTGAAACTTTCTGCAATCCTTCCTCTGTTGTTTGTGAGGGTGATTGAGGCTTGGAGGTGGTGTGTTCTACGGTGAGTTTTTTGCCCTCGCCGCGGCGTGCCTATGGGGGACGTCGCCCATCTTTATCCGTAAGGGGCTGCCGTACGCGAGTGTCTCGGTCGGGCTGCTGTGCGGGCTGGGTGCCAGCCTGCCGTTAATGGCTCTAGTCTTTGCGCTCCACCCGCGTTCGGTGACGCAGGTGATTACGCCCCAGGCGGCGCTGTGGTTTATCGCCGCGGGCGTCGTTGGTCCGTGTTTAGGCCGGATGTGTAACTACTTGGGGGTGGCTCATCTCGGGGCGGCCAGGAGCACGCCCCTGGTGAATACCGCACCGCTTTTTACGACGGTCTTTGCGCTGCTCTTTCTGCAGGAGGCTATCACTCTCAAGATTCTGAGCGGCATCCTGAGCGTCGTGGCCGGAGTGGCGATTCTGACCGGACAAAACCGCTGGGAAGGTCGAGGATGAGGACGAGCCGTATCCTCTATCCGTTTCTTGCCGCCTTTTGCTATGGGATGAATCCCATTCTCGCCAAGCTCGGTTTGCAGTCGAGCAACGAGCCGTTGTTTGGGGCGTGCATCGGCATTATTGCCGGCGTGGTAGTGTATGCGGCCTATTTTTTTGCGAGTGGACAGGCAGGCCAGTTATTCTCCCTACCGCGTCGGGCGGGCGTCTATTTCGGTCTGGCCGGTCTGACCTCAACCCTGGCCATTTTTTCGCTGTTTTTTGCGCTGGAATATCTGCCCGCCGTGGTTGTTGCTCCCTTCACCTCAGTCGTACCGCTTGTCACGCTCGTCCTGAGCCATTTGGTGCTGCACGATAGTGAACGCATCACCAAGGCCGACGTGGCCGGGACGATCTTCATTGTCGGGGGGATAGCGTTGTTGGTCAGTTAAGCTTGGTGTAGGGGCAATTCATGAATTGCCCCTACGAAGAAGAGAAAGCCGGCGTCTCCGAGAAGGCAAGCACGTCCGCACACCACTCACCCACCGCCAGCAGCTGGTCTTCGCGAAAGGCTGCGCCCATGAGTTGCAGACCCAAGGGCAGGCCGGTTTGACTCAGCCCTGAGGGCAAGGCCAGGCTCGGCAGGCCGGAAAAGGTTGCCGGACCGTTAAAGGTCGGATCACCGGTGGTGGCGAAGCCTTTGGGAGCGGAGGCCGGGGTTGCCGGAGTCAGCAGGGCGTCTACTGTCCGGCAGAGCGCGTCCATCTCATTCCGAAACGTGTGTTGGTGGCGTTGGGCCTCCATATATTCGACACCGGAGACCTGGAGGCCCTTCTCGATCAAGTCCTTCATCTGCGGACTGTACTGCTTTTTATACCGGTTGTAGACTTCACTGTGTGAATAGGCCGACTCAACGAACATCATCCTGAAGTGGGCTTCAGGCTCGCCCTTGAAGCTCTCCGGGAGTGCAACCTCGGTGATATGCGCCCCGGCCTGGGTCAGTTGCTCCACCACTGCCTCAATATGCTGCTGGGTTTCCGCATCGGCTTTTTCGAGAAAAAACTCCCGGACCAGGCCGATGCGGGGTGGCTGCGGCTCGGCCAGAGCGGCGGCATAGTCCGGGACCGGTTGCGCCGCGCTCATCGGGTCGTTGGTATCCTCGCCGGCCAGGGCCTGAAGCAGCAGGGCCGCATCTGCCACGGTACGGGAAAAAATCCCCACATGGTCCAGACTGCCCGCCAGGGGATAGACGCCGTAGGCGCTAACCCGGCCAAAGGTCGGCTTGAGGCCGACGCAGCCGCAATAAGCGGCCGGACGTATGGTTGAGCCATAGGTCTGGCTGCCCAAGGCGCCAAAGCACATCTGCGCGGCCACCGCAGCCGCGGACCCGCTGCTGGAGCCGCCCGGTGTGTGTTCAATATTCCAGGGATTGCGGGTTGGCGACGGAGCCAGGGCGGCAAACTCTGTGGTTTGGACTTTGCCCAGAACGATCGCTCCGGCTTCCTTGAGGCGGCGCACGACGGTGGCGTCATAGTCCGGAACATAGTCGGCATAAATAGGCGACCCCATCGTCGTCTTCATCCCCGCGGTAAAGAAAATGTCTTTGAGGCCGAGCGGGATACCGTGCAGCGGACCCCGGTAGTGTCCGTTGTTGATTGCCGTTTCGTACTGCTGAGCGGTGGCCAAAGCACCCTCTTGGTCAACCGTCACCCAGGCGCGGAGCTGTGGTTCAAGCTGGTCCAGACGGTTCAAACAGGACTGGACCAGGGTCACGGGGGAGAGCTGCCGGGTACGAATACGTTCGGCGGCTGTGGCGATAGTGAGCGCGTATGGTTGTGTCATGCGGACCTCTTACGGTTTCGATTAGTCTGCCACCAATTCGTCAAGCTGGACCAGAATGCCATCCGGGTCACGCAGGAAGGCGCTGTTAAAGTTGCCGTCTTTTGTTTTGGTGACGGTCGGCGACACGACAAAGTCGGCGCCCTTGGCTTTCAGTTCTTCATAGACCTGGGGAAGATTCTCCACCCAAAAGGCGTAGTGATGGATGCCGATCTGATCGAGTTTGATTGGCTCGCCGCTGACCGGCTTATCCGAGTGTTCGGATAAGACCAAAAATGCCTCATGCGGGCCTTTCTTCCAATATAGCGTCGCCACCCGCCGCTGGTCGTGCGGCTCTTTATACAAGGCCGGCAGGACCGTTCCCTGGGTTGATTGCACTTCATCCCGGACTACCTCAAAGCCGAGCAGATCGCGATAAAAACCTAGCGAGGCGTCCATATCTCGCACGCCAACGGCAATATGGGACACACCGTTTGTCACCATGAGTCATCCCTCCTTGTGTCTGCCCTATTCTTGACAGGTCTGGAGCAGACATACAAGAAGACAGAGAACGAGCAGACACACTTCAAAAACACGAACCGAAAAAAGGACGAGATTATGCAGCAATCCGGACTCAAAGCAGAAGGCGTACGCTGGGACCTGGGAGGACTGTATGCCAGCCCGGACGACCCGCAGCTTGAGGCCGACCTTGCGGAGGCGCGCCGTCGGGCAGAAGTCTTTGCGGAGACCTACCGTGGCGAGATTGAAAGCGGGCAGGTCGACGGGACGGCACTCGCCCTGGCGCTGGCCGAGTATGAAGCTATTACTGAGCTCCGCCGCCGCCCCGCCTTTTATGCCTCGCTCCTATTTGCGGCTGACACCCAGAATCAATCGGCCCAGCAGCTTGTCCAGCACACGCGCGAAACCGCCACCAGCATAGAGAATCTGCTGGTCTTCTTCTCTCTGGAACTCATTGCGTTACCGGACGAGCAGCTTGCCCAACTCCTCACCGTCCCGGAGCTGCAAGACTATCAACACTATCTGGAAGCGGTCCGACGCTTTAAGCCGCATACGTTGAGTGAAAAAGAGGAGCAACTCCTGAACCGTAAAAACCTGTCGGGCAAACACGCCTTTCGGCAGCTGTATGACGAGCTCAGCGGCTCGCTCCGGTTTCCACTCAGCAGGGACGGCGAAGGGGCCCTGCTCACCGACGGTGAGATCATGGCACTGCTGCGCCATCCGGACGGCGAGCTGCGCGAGCGGGCTCTGACCACATTTCTGGAAACCTATGCCCAGCACGCGCTCGTGCTGACCTCTGTTTTTAATAATCTGCTGCTCGATCATAAAATTGAGTGCGAGCAGCGTCAGTATGACGACGTGACGCTGCCCACCCACCTGTCGAACGAGATTGCTCCCCCAACCGTCGAAGCGATGATGCAGGCAGTCGAACGCCACTATCCCCTGGTCCAGGAATATTTTCGGCTGAAGGCGAAATTGCTCGGGGTCGAACGCCTCAAGAACACGGACCTGTACGCGCCGATTGAAACCGAGATCGAGGAAATCCCCTTTACCGAAGCTCGGGATTTGATCCTGGCCGCTTTTGGGAATTTTAACGAACAGTTTGCGGCCCTGGCCGAGGAGTTTTTCCAGAACCGGTGGATTGATGCCGAAGTCCGGGCGGGGAAACGTGGGGGCGCCTTTTGTGCGGCCCTGTCACCCGCTCATCATCCGTACGTGTTGTGCAGTTATACCGGCACTGGACGTGCGGTCTCGACGCTGGCTCACGAACTGGGCCACGGCATTCATGATTTGCTGGCACGCCGCCAGAAATTCCTGCACTACGACGCTCCCCTGGTGCTTGCGGAGACGGCCTCGGTCTTTGCGGAAATTGTTTTGACCCGGCATCTGCTGGATAAGGCCGAGTCGTCGGACACGCGCCGCGCCCTGCTGTGCGAAGTCTTGGAGGAGCTGTACGGCACGGTTTTTCGCCAAACCGCCCTGACTCGCTTTGAGATGGCGACGCATACCAGGCGCCGGGACGGGCAACTCAGCGCCGACGACCTGTGCGAGCTGTGGATGGCCGAACAGGGCAAGCTCTTTGGCGAGAGCGTTGAGCTGTTGCCCGTCTATCGCTGGGGCTGGTCGTATATTCCGCATTTTATTCACAGCCGGTTCTACTGTTATTCCTACCCGTTCGGCGAGTTGCTCACCTTGGCCCTGTATCAACGCCATCTCGACCAGGGGGAAGACTTTGTGCCTGGGTATTTACGCCTATTGGAAAGCGGCGGCTCGCAGCGGCCGGAACACGCTCTGGCGCAGATGCGTATAGATATCAATCAGCCCGAATTCTGGGACCGGGGTTTTCAGGTCATTCGGGGCTTTCTGACCGATCTTCGGGCAACGCTCTAAAAGGAACACCATCCCATGTATGCGCGTGTTATTCCCATCCAATGCAGACCGGGACTCCTGACAGACTTTCTATCCGTTTACCGGAGTGCGGTGATGCCTCCCCTGGTCCAGGAGCCCGGCTTCAATGGAACCCTGGTGCTGTCCGACCCGGAGGCGCATACTGGCCTCATCGTCACTTTATGGAATTCCGCCGCTGCGCTGGTCCGCTCCGAGCTGAAGAGTCGGAAGGCGGTTGCCGCCATGCTGTTGCCGTTTCTGACCGCCCACCCCCAGCCGGAACACTACGAAGTCCTGGTCCGGACCGGCCAGCATATTGGCGGGCTGTTCGCCCGGATGATTACTCTGCCTGTTCCCGGAGAACAGCTTGACCCGGCACGGACCATTTATGAGAAAGAGTATCTGCCCATCCTCAGACAGCAACCCGGCTTTCACGGCGTGATGTGGCTGGCCAATCGCTCGCACGGCAGCGGGCGGGGTCTGAGCTTCTGGACCAGTAAGGAACAGATGCGGGCCGCGGATCGGGAAAACGAAATTTTTCCTCGGGTCTTATCCCGGCTGGCAGAATATTTTTCCGCTCCCACCGAGCGGAGCTATTACGCTGTTGAGATCCAAATATAGTTAGTATCCGCTCATCCTGCTTTTATCCTTTTTAGCCTGGGAGCGCGGCCATCTTGGCTGCAGCCTGTCATTATTGCGGGCTGGAAGCCCGCACTCCTATAATTGCTGTTTGGCAGTGATGTCCCGTTCCAGGGTCTTACCGGTCAGCCAGAAAAAGACGGCGGACAGAAGACTGGTGCTGACTGCGACTCCGAGCAGGGAGTAGCGAATGGCATCCGGCGTGCCGATCAGATCGTTGAGGATGCCGACCGTTTGGGGGCCGGCACCCAGGCCGATCATCGTCAGGATAAAAATAAAGACCGCCGAAGCCGTTGCCCGCATGGCCGGCGGCGCGAGGTCCTGCACAATAGAGCTGGCCGGTCCTATCCACATCGTGCCAAAGATATTTGCCGGGAAGAAGCTCAACAACGCCAGGGTGGTATTATCGAGTACCAAGGCTGCGATGATAAAGGGCGTCGAACACAGCGCGCCAACCAGACTGATATAGGCCCGCGCCCTGGGCTGGTCCCTGACCCAGCGGTCCGCAAGCCAGCCGCCGGAAAAGGCACCAATCGCGCCGCCTATACCGGTAATCCAGGACAGCCACAAGCCCAGCTCTCCGGGTGTCATACCGTGCAGTCGAATAAAAAAGGCAGGAATCCAGGCCCCGAGTCCGTAGCCCACAAATGCCTGAAAGGCCGCCCCCAAACTGATGCGCCTGCCGCTTGGCAGTCGGGTCAGAAACCGCCAGGTCTCCCCCAGGCTATAGGAACGACTCGTGGACGCCGTTCGCTCACTCATGCCGCGCGGGGGCTCTCGGACCGTGAAACGAACCACGACGGCCATGGCGACCCCAGGCAGACCAATGACCATGAACGCCACTCGCCAGCCAAAGGCATCATTTAGCCAGCCGCCCAACCAGAAGCCCAGACCCACGCCCATGTAAATGCCGCAGGCATACACGGCGAGCACGGTCGCGCGTTTTTCTGGGGGGAAATAGTCGGACAGCAGGGAGTGCGCTGGTGGAGTGCAGCCTGCCTCACCTATGCCGACGCCCACCCGGGCCAATGCCAGATCGGTAAAATTCCGTGCCAGGCCCGAGGCCGCAGTCATCAGGCTCCAGGTCGCGAGACTCAGGGCAATCAAGCTCCGCCGGACCCAACGGTCGGCGACACGGGCGAGCGGCAGACCGGCAATCGCATAAAAGACCGCGAAGGCGAAACCGGTCAGAAACCCCATGGCCGTATCCGAGACTTGCAGGTCTTCCTTAATCGGCTGGAGCAAGATGGACAGGATTTGGCGATCAATGAAATTAAACACATACACCACAAAGAGGACGGCCAGGACGTAATAGGCATACGGTCCTCCAACCTGAGTGGGTGCGTCGTGGGGCTGAGACGCAGGGCCGTTCCGGTCAAGCGTCTCTTCTTGCGAGGGGGGTGTCATGTTTTCTCTCTTTTGACAGGCTCCCCTTCTCGCCAGAAGCGCGCGCGGTTGTCAAGCACCGTCCTGGCAGAACAGACGCGGCACACGCTGACGGTTAAAAAGGGACGTGCTACAGTCGCGCGACCGAACGGAGAGCAAGAAAGGACACGGAAAAATGGCCTATAAAATTTCCATTGGTATCGATTGGCAGGGCAAGCTCGACTATCAGGCGCTGTGCGAGAAGGTGCAAATCGCGGAGGCGGCCGGGGTGCATTCGGCCTGGGTGCCGGAAGCCTGGGGGCGGGATGCGTTCACCATTTTGACCCTGCTGGCCGACAAGACGAAGCGTATCAATCTTGGCACGGCGATTGTGAATACCTACTCACGCACGCCGGCCGCGCTGGCTCAGCATTTTGCCACCCTGGACGAGGTCTCTGGGGGGCGTATGCTGCTCGGCCTGGGGACGAGCGGCCCCCAGGTGATTGAGCACTTTCATGGAGTCGCGTTCCAGCCGCCTCTCCAGCGCATGCGTGAGTATGTGGAGATCATCAACACCCTTATGACAGGCGAGCCGCTCAAATACTCGGGCAAGGTGTTCGACCTGCAACGCGGCTTTACGTTGCGCTTCCAGCCCGTCCGCGATCACATTCCGATTTATCTGGCAACGCTGAATGCCAGGAGCGTGAAAATGACCGCAGAACTGGCAGACGGCTGGTTGCCGATCATGATTCCCATTGAGCATCTCAAGAGCGAGATAAACAACCTGCGCCAGGCCAGTGTGGCTGCCGGCCGTCCGGCCAATGCGGTCGCCGTCCGTTCGCCAGGCACCATCACGGTGACTTCACAGGTTGACAAAGCCCGCGCTGCATCAGCTGGTATGCTGGCCTTTTACATTGGCCGTATGGGCACGTTCTACGCCGCCCAACTCACCCGGCTGGGCTACGGGGAAGCGGTTGAAACTGTCAAGGAAGCCTGGGCCAGTGGCTCACGCGTCGCCGGCGAAGCCGTGCCCGTTCAGTTGGTTGACGCAACCGGCTGCGTAGGGTCAGTAGAAGCCGGTATCGACCGCCTGCAAGCCCAGGAAGAATGTGGCGTAGACCTGCATCACGTCAATGTGCAGGTAGAGAATAATAAGGAGTATGAGCGGATTTTGGCGAAGTTGGTGGGGTGATGTGGCGGGGCGGTCTCATCCCGTCACCTCACCCGCCGTTTATGGCGATAAGACCTGCTTGATCGTCGTGTGAAACGGCAGAAATTTCCCATCCGCTCCTCTTACCAAGAGCTGCCTGATCTCGGTCTTGGATAAGTCGTACAACCCAGCCACTGCGGCCTCGCGGAGCGCGCGGAGTTTGGGTAAATCCAGACCCAGCTTTTCGATGGTTACTTGAGCTCTGGCGTCATTGTTTCGACGGGGAAAGATGTCACCGTTGGCAGTGAACTGAAACCGATCCTCGCACTCGGGCGACAGGGGTGAAACGAGCAGGTCTTCGTCGAACCAGTCATCCTTTAGATATCCGCAGTGATGCGGCTCTCCCGCTGATGGCTCTCTTTGACAAGAACAGAGGAGATTGTCGTAGTCGAGTTGAAGAGCGCGATATCTTCTGGGGCGGAAATGTTCGACATGGCTCTCGTCCGCGGTTACTGATGTCTCGCAATAACAGCATAGAAAGCCCTGCTCTTGCATGAGCGATTCATGTATCCTTTGCTTGAGTGGAGATCGGACTCTATCCCAGTTGGGGCGATGGGCCATACGGTCCTTGGCTTTCCACCGCGAGAAGACCTCGGGTTCTGGGCTTTTCACGATTCGCTTCACTTTCCCAGCACCTCCTTACGGCGGATGAGCACATCGGCCTTAACGAGGTCCGGGTCCACACCGATCTTGCCCTGCATATCGCTTAATAGCTGTTTGGCTCTCTTCAGCCTCCCTTTTTCGATTGCCAGAAACAGGTCGGTCAGTTTCTTCTGGATTTCTTGTGGCCGCGCCGGGACCTTCATGAGGTCTTCGAGGATTCTGTTCGCTTCCTGGCCGTAGGCATCTTCAGGTCGTTTGGCGATAACGTCCGCTCTGCTCCTCTCCAGGAGCCAGATGCTGTTCCGGTCCAAGTGGCTGAGAATCTGCGGAGAGTGGGTTGACAGCAGGAACTGGCAGTTGGGAAATGTTTCTTTCAACGCAGGAATGATGCTGCGCTGCCACCCGGGGTGTAGATGGAGATCGATTTCATCGATTAAAATAATACCCTCGCTCTGAAGAGGGTCTTCCATGTGTGGATTGGCGATAGCCATGCGGCGGGCCAGATCACCAACCATCGCGAGGGTGCATTTCTCGCCGTCCGAGAGTTGGTTCACAATCAGCTCTTTTCGATTTTTCTTCACGACCATGCGTAACGGAGCCCGTCTTACCCTGAGCCCTGTGAATCCGGGCAAGAATCGTTCGGTCGCGATTCTTACCGCTAAAAGTTGCGGGTCGTAGAAGCGGGGCTTGTCCAAACGCTGCTCATTCTCTAGGTCCTCGCGTTCCCTGAACCACTCAAAGAATACCCGGAAGCTACTCCATTCTCCCGACAACGCCTGATCGTATGCAGCTAGGCGATCGAACGGATGCCGCTTTCTAATGCGGAGTGGGATGTCTAGCACCGCGCGATTGACAGGATAGTAGACGGCAAGCGGCAGATTGGTGTGTTCATCCTCTGCTAATCTGGAACGGAGCAATTCGACCTGTTTTCTTAACTCACTGAGGTTTGTGATTGTCTGCTTTTTATGTCCCCTCCGGCCTTTGAAGACGCTCCATTGAACGGACTTTCCTTGAAAGAATATATCGATTTCGTTTCGAGTCCATCGGGTGCCATTATTGATATCGGACTCCGTGAAGAACCGTCCCGTGCCGGTGGATGAACGTATCCTTCCAATCAGACGCGAGAGCAGAATGGCGGTACAATCCAGAACGGCGGATTTTCCGACGCCATTGACACCTACCAAGACGTTTACCTGTTCAGGGAATTCCAGCTTCAGTTTCCGAATGCCTCTGAAACCGGCGATTTCAAGAGATTTCAGCTTCATCAAACACCTTGGATGATTGAGGATGGTTGTAGTGCCGCCACCAGCCTCCGTCAACACCTCGGTCCCTTCCCGGCTTTGTAGGGATCAAATCTTACGACTATGTCGGTCGGACCTTGGTTTTGAGCATAGGAGGCTTACTGCCCGAACGTCTCAACCAGCGTATACAGGTCTTCCCTGGTGATTTGGCTCGTCGGTGGAGATGCGACGATGGGCTGTTGCACGCCGGCGTCGATAAGATGACCGAGTTGAGTGCGGCAGTCTTCGGGTGGACCGAATATAAACAACTCCTCAACCATGGAATCCGGAATGGACTCTTCCGCTCCCTTGCGGTCACCGGCCCGCCAGCGGGCATGCACTTCATCCAGAATATCGCTATAGCCAAAGCGGCGGAAACCCTGGATATACGTGTTGGCCTGACAGTAGCCCACCAACACGTGGCGCAGTTGCCGCAGGGCCTGTTCCCGGTCCTGTCTGACCAGCGTATGCACATAGCAGCCGATATCGATATCGCTCAGGCTGCGCCCGACACGCTCCGCCCCTTTTGCAATCTCGGCCAGCGAATGGGGAATCTGACGCGCCGGCAGCCAGGCCAACAGCACCCCGTCCGCAATCTCTCCGGCTAACTGGAGCATGCGCGGGTTCACGGCCGCCAGATAGAGCGGCATGGCCCCCGACAGGCGCAGGCTGAGGCGAAAGCCCTGTGGCCGGTAAAACCCGTCGGTGCGCGTGACTCGCTCGCCGGCCAATACGCGGCGGACAATATCCACATACTCGCGCGTACGGGCCACGGGTCGGTCCCAGGTAATGCCGTGAAAGGTGTTGATATTGCGCGTGCTCACGCCGATGCCCAACCGTGCCCGACCCGGTGCGACCAGGTCCATGCTGGCGGCCTGCATGGCGGTGAGCGTTGGCGGGCGGAGGTAGAGCGAGATAATGCCCGTGCCGACATGAATGCGCTGCGTGGCGGCCAGAAAGGCGGTGACCAGGGTACTCGTCTCCGTGCCCCAGGCCTCGCCGACCCACAGGCTCTCGAAGCCGCGTTCCTCGGCCTCGCGCGCGACCTGCTGATACACCTCGAAATGATGGCCGGTCGGCGGCAGGCCCAATCCTATGCGCATACTGTCTCTCCTTTTTCCAGAGTCTCGTTCCGGGTCTAATCGCTTTCATGTTCTTCGGCTAATGTCGTCCACTCCGCGTACTGCTCGTCGAGTTGCTGTTTGACCTGCTCATACTGATGCGCCACCTCACGGGCCTTTGCCTGATCTTGAAACGTCTTTTCATCCGAGAGGCGGTGTTCGAGCTTTTCTTTGTGGTCCTCCAGTGCGGCGATATGCTGCTCCAGTGCGGCCAACCGTTTGGCCCGTTTTTGCCGTTCGGCCCGGGCGGCCTTCTGCTGTTGATAGGAGAGCTTGCCGTGCTTGGCCTCGCGAATGGCGGCCAGCGTGCCTTCAATGCCAGCCGCGCTTGCCGTAGACGAGGCAACGGCTGTCCGCTGGACTACGCTCTGAAGGCGAACCTGTGCCTGGTGTGGAGACGGGTCTGCCTGTCGTTCTTTCCGCTCCAGAAATTCCTCAAACGTTCCGGGGTAGGTGGTGCAGTGTCCGTCCTGGAGTTCGAACACTTTTGTTACCAGACCGCTGAGAAAATAGCGGTCGTGCGACACCACGACAAAAGTTCCCGCATACTGCAGCAGGGCTTCTTTCACGATGTCTTTGGTGCGGATATCGAGATGGTTGGTGGGCTCATCCAGAATGAGCAGGTTCGAGGCCTGCAACAACATTTTTGCCAACGCCAGGCGGCTCTTTTCACCGCCGCTGAGCACGGCAACCCGCTTTTCGATCGCATCCCCGGAAAAGAGGAAGGCCCCCAGCAGGGTCCGGAGCTGGGGGACCACATCGGTTGCCGCTTCCCGGAGGATCTCTTCATACACCGTGTTGTTGGTCTGTAAGCGTTCGGCCTGCTGCTGGGCATAGTAATCGAGGACGACCTGGTGGCCGAGCTGACGGCTGCCTGAGGTGGGCTCCTCAACCCCGGACAGGATGCGGCTGAGGGTGGACTTGCCCGCCCCGTTGACGCCGACCACCGCAACCCGGTCTCCACGCTCAATCACCAGGTCCAGATTCTCAAACACCTGCACGCTGTCGTAGCGTTTGCTGACCCCCTGTAATTCGATCACCCGCCGTCCGCTCCGGGGGGCCTGAGGAAAATGAAAACGGACGCCCTTGGGCACGGTTTGGGGCGGGTCGAGCTTTTCCATTTTCTCCAACTGCTTGACCCGACTCTGGACCTGCGACGCCTTCCGAGCGTTATAGCGAAACGTATTGATAAAGCGGGTCAGGCGCTCAACCTCTTCCTGCTGGGTGTCATAGGCTTTTCGATACGACTCCAGATGTTCTTCAAACACGCGCTCAAAGGTCGAGTAATTGCCCGTATATTCGGTCAGAGTACTGCGGTGCAGGGCGGCCACCCGATTGACCATCCGGTCCAGAAAGGCCCGGTCGTGGGAAACGATAACAATGCTGCCGCGATAATTGTGCAGATAGGACTCAAGCCACAGCAGCGAGTCGAGGTCGAGGTGATTGGTCGGCTCGTCGAGCAGCAGGACATCGGGCTGCCGGAGCAGGAGCTTGGCCAGCGCGATTCGCATCTGCCAGCCCCCGCTGAACGTCTCGGTGCGCGCCATAAACTGCGCTTCGTGAAAGCCCAGGCCGGTCAGGACTTTGGCGACCTGGGCATCGGCCTGAAACCCGTCGAGTTCTTCGATTCGGTGCTGGAGGTCTCCGTAGCGTGTAATCAGTTCCGCTTGTGCCAACGCATCGGAGGCCGCTCCATTAGCGCTGTCGAGCGTGACCTGAATCGTCTCCAGTTCCAGCTGTAGCGCGGTCAGCTCCGGCAGCGCGGAGCGCGTCTCAACGAAGAGATCACGGCCGGAAATTTCGATTCCCTCCTGGGGCAGATAGCCGATGCTGAGGTCCCGGTCGCGCTGGACTCGGCCCGCATCGGGCTCAAGCTGTCCGGTCAAGAGGCGGAAGAGGGTTGTCTTGCCCGCGCCGTTGGGGCCGACCAGACCCACCCGGTCCCCTCTCCGAATATGCCAGTTGAGATTGCGAAACAGTTCCTGTCCGCCAAAGGCGAGGGACAGATTGATAAGCTGGAGCATGGAGACGAAGAGACCTTGAGATAATCGTTGGGGACAGAACCCGACCTTTCTATATCAGTGGCAATAGGGAACGATCCAGGCCGGGTCCACTCGGGCGCTTGGACGGCTGTGCCTATTCTTCTTCCGGAGGTAATAATAACGCTTCTCCCAGCGAGCGGATCAACCAGCGATGGATATCCCCGACAAGGGTCGCCGCCTGTGGACCAGCCAGCAGCCAGTGACCTTGGTCCGGGTAGCTCAGGCTGGTGGCCCGCAGGACGTCTGTGAGCCAACGCACGGCCGAAGCAGGCACCATGCGGTCTTCCTGTCCCCAGACAACCAAACTGGGGCAGGGCAGGGGAATCGCCGGAAAATCGGTCTGGCCTCGGGCGAGGGTACGGACGACGCTACCCGAGTCCGGCTCAAGCTGGGCGTATAACTCGTTGTGCAGCCCTGCCGGAAGCGCGTGAAAAAGAAAATCGCGGGCAAGCCGACGGGATGGAGGAGGATGGATGCGATTCCACAGGAGTGCGGGCAGGGCGGCGAGTCGTACCAGAGGCAGGGCCGGACGCAGGTCGGCTTGCCAGTTACAGGGGAGCAGGGGGGAGATGCAGACGAGGGCGCGCGGTTGCACACGGGTGGCGACGAGGAGTGCGAGGAGACTGCCCAGATCAAAACCGATGACAATGGGCGGGCAATCGAACGCAGCGGTGGCTGTGGTAATGGTCGTGAGATGATCGTCAAGAGAGATATCACCACGCCGGCGGGCTGCGGACTGCTCGTACAGGTCAAGCGCCCAGCACGACCAACCCCGCATCGACATGCCCCACGCGACTTCCTGCCATATCCAGCTTCCCGTCCATAAACCCGGAAGCAGGAGCAGCGGGGCGGTAAATTTCTCACGTTCCGGGAAGAGCACCTCAGCGGTGTACGCGGCGAGTTGCTGTTTCATATGCACAAAGAGAAAAGGCCCGCTTGGGGCCTTTTCTTGGAAGTCCTCCGCCTCGTATCTCGCTGCCGCGCTGAGCGATGTTACGCTCTCTTCTTAGCCGCTCTCTTCTTGGCTGGAGCTTTCTTGGCCGCTCTCTTCTTGGCCGGAGCTTTCTTGGCTGGGGCCTTCTTGGCCGCCTTCTTGGCCGGGGCCTTCTTCGCTGCTTTCTTCTTGGCCGGGGCCTTCTTGGCCGCTTTCTTTACGGTTTTCTTGGCCGCTTTCTTCTTCGCAGGCATAGTGACCTCCTTCGTTATGAGTATGGGAACCCCTTAGTCTGTAAAAATCATATGTGTAAGGCGGAAGGGCTTTTCGTTACCTTTTATCAGATTGGCCTCTTTGCTGCAACAAAAATACACAAGAACAGGGTGTTATTTGTGGGTTGTAAACGCCTTATGGCCGGCATACACGGCGCGTCGTCCGAGTTCTTCTTCAATGCGTAACAGTTGGTTATATTTGGCCGTCCGCTCGCCACGACAGACGCTGCCGGTTTTGATCTGTCCGGCATTCAACGCGACGGACAGGTCGGCGATTGTGGTGTCCTCGGTTTCTCCCGAACGATGCGAGATCACCGCTGCATACCCATGCTTTTTCCCTAAGGCGACTGTTTCCAGGGTCTCGCTCAAGGTGCCGATCTGATTGACCTTGACCAGAATGGCGTTCGCCGCCCCATCCGCAATGCCGCGAGCGAGTCGTTGCGGGTTGGTGACAAACAAATCGTCGCCCACGAGTTGTACCGTTGTTCCGAGTTCCTGGGTGAGCAATTGCCACCCGTCCCAGTCGTCTTCAGCCAAGCCGTCCTCGATAGAGACCAGCGGATAGTGCGCCGCCCATTTTGCATACTGTTGAATGAGGTCTCCAGCCTGCCGGACGGCCCCACCCGCTTTACGAAAAACGTAGTGTCCGTCCTGGTACAACTCGGTTGCTGCGATATCGAGGGCCAGCGAGACGTGACGACCTGGGGTGTAGCCGGCCTGTGTCACGGACTCAAGCAGGAGGTCGAACGCCTCTTCGTTTGAGCGAAGATCAGGGGCCACTCCCCCCTCGTCTCCAACGGCTGTGGTCAGCCCCTTTTTTTGGAGTATGCCTTTGAGCACGGCGAATACTTCCGCACCAATGCGAAGGGCTTCGCGGAATGATCGTGTGCCGGCCGGAACGATCATAAACTCCTGGATGTCGAGATTATTGGTCGCATGGGCTCCGCCGTTGAGCACGTTGATGAGTGGGACTGGAAGCGTCCGCGCACGCGTGCCTCCCAGAAAGCGATACAGGGGCTGTCCGGCAGATGCGGCCGCTGCTTTTGCAACGGCGAGCGAGGTGGCGATGAGCGCATTTGCTCCCATGCGCTTCTTGTTTGCCGTGCCGTCCAACTCAAGGAGAAGTTGGTCAATGGCGAGCTGGTCGCTGGCGTCCTTGCCCTTCAGGCGACGGGTGATGTGTTCGTTCACCCGTGCCGTCGCTTTTTGGACGCCCTTCCCGCGATAGCGTTTTCGGGCTCGGTCTCGAAGCTCCCACGCCTCGTGGGCTCCGGTTGACGCACCTGAAGGCGCTGCCGCGCGCCCACACGCACCGTCCGCCAGGATCACTTCAACCTCAACCGTCGGATTCCCCCGGCTATCCAGAATTTCTCGGCCAATAATTTTCCTGATCTTCACCCGATCCTCCTGTCGTGCTGTCTGTGTCCTGTTTCGTTCCAGCGCGCAAAGTTGCTCCAGCCTTTCGCAGTCAGTAGAATGTGCTGTATGGGACGAACGGTGGTGCGGCGGTTCGGCTGGGTGTGGTTCCCATCGATTCTGGCGCTGTACGCCCTGCTCGGGTATTCAACAGTATG
Organism: uncultured Binatia bacterium (SeqCode); assembly: GCA_965203745.1. Lineage (GTDB taxonomy): Bacteria > Desulfobacterota > Binatia > Bin18 > Bin18 > Bin18. The sequence goes on along the minus strand of CBDBDK010000004.1, from coordinate 214,078 downwards.
GAGCGAGCGCGGGCTTCTGCATCTCTTCCAACTGACCGAAGAGCAGCGCGCATTGGAAACGCAAGTCCGGACGCTGTTGCGCGAGAATGACGATCTCAAAGAACGCATTCGGCGTTTGCATACGGACGACCTCTTTTTGGAACAACTGGCTCGCGACCGGCTCGTCCTCGTACGCGAGCACGATATTGTCTATCGATTCCATCCAACACAGCCCTCGTTAACCCAGTAGACGAATGACCTCATGGCCGTTGTCTTGCCCATCGAGCGACGGGCCCTTATGCCCTTCCTTCCTCTTCGTCCTATTGCCGTGAGCGCGTCACTGCTTGAGGTCATTCGCTCAGCCCCCATGCCATGTCTGTGACAATATCGCGTGCGGCCTGGCGCGGGTCTGTGGCATCCCGAATAGGTCTGCCCACAACCAGATAATTTGCTCCGGCCTGCATGGCCTGGTGCGGCGTTAGGATTCGCTTCTGATCGTCGGCCGTGCTGCCCTGTGGACGAACGCCTGGAATGACCAGGGTCAGTTTGTCTCCACAGGCACGCCGGATTGCGGCAATTTCTTGAGGAGAGGCCACCAGACCGTCAATACCCACTTGCTGGGCAAGCCGGGCGAGCCGAACGACCTGCGCCGCCGGACCAGCCCTGACTCCGACCTGCTTGAGGTCGTCTCGGCCCAGACTTGTCAGCACGGTGACCGCTAGAAGGGTTGGGCGGGTGAGCTGTTCGGCGCGACACACGGTGCGGACTGCCCGGTGGGCCTGCCGTAACATATCGGTGCCGCCGGAGGCGTGCAGGGTGAACATCTTTACCCCCAGACGGGCGGCTTCCACTGAGGCGGAAGCCACGGTCTGGGGAATGTCGTGGAATTTGAGGTCGAGAAAGACCGCACCACCCTTGGCGTGAATGCGGCGGATCACCTCGGGGCCGGCGTGCACGAACAGCTGCTTGCCGACCTTGAACAGGCCGACCTCGTCGGCAAGCAGGGCAACGTAGTGATCAACTTCCTTCAGTGAAGCAACGTCGAGCGCAAAGATCAGTCGGCGGCGTGCGCGCGGGTGGCTCGTTTTCCGGGAAACCCGAGGGCGGACCTGCGTGTTCTTTGCCTGATTGACGGAACGAGGAGCCATCGTGTTGCGCGCTTCCCTTCGACTCGGCTCGGGACAGGCCCGGACTCAGGCGGTCTCCGTGTTGCTGAGCACCTGCTGGATGGTTTCGACCGCCCGGTCTGCCGGGACTTCCGTCATTGTTCCGTCCGCGCGGACCTTTAATTCAATCACTCCGCGGGCTAAAGACTTGCCACCAATCGTGGCCCGGAGCGGAATGCCCAGCAGGTCGGCATCCTTAAATTTCACACCCGGCCGCTCTTCCCGATCGTCAAATAAGACATCTGTCCCGGACTGCCGGAGTTTGGCATAAACATCTTCCGCCGCCTTCCGGGTCGTGTCGTCATTCCAATTGACCGGCACGATATGAATGTCTGCGGGCGCGAGCGGTTTGGGCCAGACAATGCCGGCATCATCATGGTTCTGCTCAATGGCGGCCGCAACGGTCCGGGTAATACCAATGCCATAACAGCCCATTTCCATGGGATGCTGTTCGCCTGTGGCATCCAAATAGGTCGCATTCATCGCTTGGCTATACTTCGTGCCAAGATAAAACGTCTGACCAACCTCAATGCCGCGATGATCGGTAAACCGCCCTTTCTCACAGCGCGGGCAGGTGTCGTCCGCTATGGCCCGGCGCAGGTCGGCGAACTGGAGGGAGGGCAGGTCGCGCTCGATATCAAGCCCGGTCATATGCATATCCCGCTCGTTTGCACCACACACCAGGCCTCTTGCACCCCGCAGAGTCTGATCGCTGATGAGCCGGGCCTCGATTCGTAGTGGTCCGGCAAAACCGGTTGGGGCGCCAGTCACCTTATGGACAGTTTCTTCATCCGCGAGCGCGACCCACTCACAGCCGAGCAGGTTTTTCAGCTTAGGCTCGCTGAGTTCATGGTCTCCCCGCACCAGGGCGGCGACTACCGCGCCCGTATCGGTCTCGTAGAGCAGGGTCTTGACGAAGCGCTCCGGGGACTCACCCAGAAAGGTCGAGACTTCCTCGATGGTCCGTTGGTCCGGCGTCTCGACTCGGACGAGCGCTGCTTCGCACGTGTCTGACGGCGGCGGTGGTGGGGCGAGTTCGGCTTTTTCCACATTGGCGGCATAATCGCACGAGTCACAACTGACAATGGCGTCTTCGCCGGAGTCCGCCAGCACCTGGAATTCGTGTGACAGACTGCCCCCGATGGCTCCAGTATCCGCCTCAACCGGGCGGTAGGTTAAGCCGCAGCGATCAAAGACCCGCCGGTAGGCGTCGTACATATTGCGGTATTCGCGCTGGCAGTCCTCCAGATCGGTATGAAAGGAATAGGCGTCTTTCATGATAAACTCGCGGCCGCGCATCAAGCCAAAACGAGGCCGGACTTCATCCCGAAACTTGGTCTGGATCTGATACAGATTGAGCGGCAGGTCCCGGTACGACCGGATTTCACGCCGGACGATATCGGTCACGACCTCCTCATGGGTCGGTCCAAAGCAAAAGTCCCGGTCGTGCCGATCTTTGATGCGTAGCAGCTCCCTGCCGTATACATCCCAGCGACCGCTCTCCTGCCAGAGTTCGGCCGGACAGACCGCCGGCATGAGAATTTCCTGGGCTCCTGCGCGGTTCATTTCTTCGCGGACAATGTTTTCGACTTTCCGCACAACGCGCAGCCCGAGCGGCAGAAAGTCATACACGCCGCGCGCCACCTGGCGCATCATACCGGCGCGCAGCAAGAGCTTGTGGCTAATGACTTCGGCCTCAGTCGGATCTTCACGTAATGTTGGGATGAATGTTTGGCGATAGCGCACCCGAACCCCCGATCAGCTAGAGAGAGATGTCGGGCTCAATTAGTCAGCCCACGGGCCGAGTGTCAAGCCGGGCGCAGCCTTTCGCCTTGACCCCTTTCCTTTCTCCTGACCAAAAACTATAATTCGCGCGCAATACTTTCCCGCGACAGGAGTACGGCGTGGACTTTGACTATTCTCCGCAAGAAGACGCGTTTCGGCAGGAGCTACGCTCGTGGCTCGAAGCTAATCCGGCGGACAACTACGACCCGGAGACCTTTGAGATTATCGACCAGGAAGAGCGCTTTCAGATCAAGTTCGACTGGCAGAAGAAGCTGCACGGCGCGGGCTGGGTCGGCATTCATTGGCCCCAGGAGTACGGCGGTCGGGGCGCTACGATCGTGGAGCAGACCATCTACCAGCAGGAGATGGCCCGGGTACACGCGCCCGGATTAGCCAATCCGCTGGGTATCTCGCTGGTCGGCCCGACCTTGATGCACTGGGGAACGGAGGAGCAGAAAGAGCGTTTTGTCCCCAGAATACTCAGCGCCGAGGAATTATGGTGTCAGGGCTATTCCGAACCGGGCTCCGGCTCGGACCTGGCCTCTCTCCAGACACGGGCGGTTGACGATGGTGACGACTTTGTCGTGAACGGCCAGAAAGTCTGGACGAGCTTTGCCCACAAGGCGGATTATTGCATCCTGGTGGCGCGGACCGACCCTGACGTGCCCAAGCACAAAGGGTTGTCCTATCTCTTGGTGGATATGCATTCGCCTGGGGTGACAGTCCGGCCCTTGGTCCAAATCTCCGGCGATGCGGAATTCAACGAGGTCTTCTTTGAGGATGTTCGGGTGCCCAAATCCAATCTGGTCGGCGAACGGAATAACGGCTGGCAGGTCGCGATTACCACGCTTATGTTCGAGCGGGCGAACTTCGGCATGGTGTACAACCTGGAGCCCATGCTGGACAGACTGAAGGCAGGCCTCAAAGACCTGGAAGTCAATGGCCAACCGGCAATCGATGACCCGGATGTACGCCAAAAGCTGGCCGCCTTTCATGTTGAAATCCAGGCGCTCAAGTTCAACGGCTATCGGCAACTGACCCAACAGTTACGCGGCAACCCGCCGGGACCGGAAGGATCGATCAGCAAGCTGGCCGGAAGTGAACTCTATATCCGCATGGCGCATTTTGCGATGGAGCTGCTGGGTCCCTACAGTCAGTGCGCCTTGGGGGAAGCTCAGGGTATCGATAACGGTTTTTGGGCGCGCCGCGCCTTGGGCTCCCGGCTGTACACGATTGCGGGCGGGACGTCGGAGATCATGCGCAACATCGTTGGTGAGCGCGTCCTGCGTTTGCCAAAGGGATAGGGAGGAAGCATGGATTTCGGTTTCAGTGAAGATCAAGAATTGCTGCGCGACTCGGCCCGAAAATTCCTGGACGCGGAGTGTCCGACCACCTTCGTGCGCAAGATGATGGAAGACGACAGCGCCCACGCCACGGAACTCTGGAAAAAAGCCGCGGAGCTAGGCTGGATGGGTATTCTGATTCCTGAGGAGCACGGCGGTATTGGTGGGAGTTTTCTCGATCTGGTTGTCGTGATGGAAGAGATGGGCAGGTCTCTGATGCCTGGGCCGTTTTTGGCGACCGTGCTCCTGGGCGGCACGGCCGTGCTGGCCGGCGGCTCGGACGAGCAAAAGGCTGCCGTTCTTCCCCAAGTTGCGGCTGGTGAACGAGTCATGACCTTGGCCCAGGCCGAAAAGAGCGGCCGCTATGACGCTGGCGGCATTGGTATGCCGGCCACGGCTCGGGGCAGCGACTTTGTGCTGTCCGGGGAAAAACTCTTTGTGCCGGACGCGCATGTTGCCGACCAGATGGTGGTTGCCGCACGTACCGGTTCACCCGATGCTCCGGCAGAGGATGGTATTACGCTCTTTCTGGTCGATGCCAAGTCGCCGGGGATCGAGATCACGCAACTGAAAACCGTAGACATGACCCGTCGCCAGTGTCATGTCGCTTTCCAGGATGTTGCGGTGGCCGGCTCGCAAGTTCTTGGCGAGGTGGGCCAGGGCTGGTCGATTCTCCAGCGCGTCCTCGATCAAGCCATCGCCGGGCTGTGCACCGAGATGGTCGGGACCGGACAGCAGGCGCTCGATATGGCCGTTGAGTACGCCAAGGAGCGGGTGCAGTTCGGGAAGCCGATTGGTAGCTTTCAGGCCGTTAAACACAAATGTGTGGATATGATGGTCCAGGTCGAAAACGCGCGCTCACTGACCTATTACGCAGCTTGGACGGTCGATGAGAATGTGGACGAAGCGTCCCAGGCCGTGCCCATGGCCAAGGCGTATTGCAGCGATATGTGCAAGACGGTGACCAGCGAGGCCATTCAGGTTCATGGCGGTATCGGATTTACCTGGGAGCACGATATGCACCTCTTTTATCGCCGTGGTCTGGCGTCCGAAGCCGCCTTCGGCAGCGCCCCGACCCACCGTGAAGTAGTGGCCCAGACGCTGGACTTGTAGGCGGCCGCCCGGAGCGTTCGCCCTTTTCCGCCATGACCCCCGCTCTGATCATTCATGGCGGCGCCGGAGCTGCGACGCCACCAGCACTGCACGCCGAGCGCCGATCGGGGTTGGAGGCCGCTTTTGAGGCGGGCTGGGATATGCTTGTTCGGGGCGGGACTGCCCTCGACGCGGTCGTGCAAGCAACCGTGACCCTCGAAGATCATCCCCTCTTCAACGCTGGCCTTGGCTCCTGCCTGACAGAAGACGGGACCGTTGAAGTTGACGCTTCCCTCATGGACGGCTCCACATTTCAGACTGGCGCCGTGGGAGCAGTCAGGAATATCAAGAACGCCATCCAACTGGCTCAGGCTGTCATGACGGACGGGCGACACGTATTTCTGGTCGGCGATGGGGCCGAACGATTCGCCCGTGAGCACGGACTGCCGCCCGCTGCAGTGGACGAACTGATTACCAAACGCCAGTACCAGCGATGGCAGCCCCTTCGACTGGGCTCAGGACAGGCGCAACAAACCACAGGTGAACCCGGGACGGTTGGCGCAGTCGCCTTGGATTCGTCGGGCGGGCTGGTAGCGGCAACCTCAACCGGCGGCGTGATGGGCAAGCGCTCCGGGCGCGTGGGCGACTCTGCCGTCATTGGGGCCGGGACGTATGCGGACAGCACAATCGGTGCGTGCTCGGCAACGGGCGATGGCGAGCATATTATTCGAGCGACCCTGGCCCGTACCGCAGTGGAATTGATGCGCGGCGGGAAGGACCCCGCGCAAGCCGCTCGTACTGCTCTCGCTCATCTCACCCGACAGACTCGGGGAGAGGCCGGTCTGATTCTGCTCGATCCCTTTGGCCGGAGCGGCGTTGTCTATAACACGGAATCGATGGGTGTGGCATTTCGGTCGGAGGGACGGCTTGTGGTGCGGGTGTGACGGGGGCCATCATGACGCTCTCTCCAGTCCGCCTCTGGCATTTTCGTACGCACTAAGGATAAGATGCCCGGTCACACGGGATGAACCCAGAAGAAAAGGGAGGAGAGTATGGCAAAAGTTGATGGCAATTCATTGGTTGTCAAATCGCTCAAAGACGAGGGCGTGGATACCGTTTTCTACATCACCGGCGGACCGATGGTCGATGTGGCCTCCAAATGCATTGAGATTGGATTCAACTCGGTCGATGTGCGCCACGAGCAGGGGGCTTCCATGGCCGCCCACGCCTATAGTCGGGTGCTGGGCAAGCCGGGAGTGTGCTTTGCCGCCTCCGGTCCCGGTGTCACCAATCTGATCACTGGGGTTGGCAATGCGTATCTGGATGCCGTTCCGGTTGTTGCTCTGGGTGGGGCGAGTGCCATGTCCCAGGACGGCATGGGCGCGTTCCAGGAGATGGATCAGGTCGGCATGTTCAAGCCGATCACCAAAATGTCCGAACGGATCAAAGACGCGCGTCGCATCCCGGAAATCATCAACAAAGCCTTTCGCGTGGCTACCAGCGGTCAGCCGGGTCCGGTCTATGTCGACCTGCCGGGCGACGTTCTCTACCGTGTGGTTGAAGAAGAGGAGGTCACGTTTCCCAAGCGCCCCCACCAAGTCCCGCGGGTGGCTGGTGATCCGGCCCTCATTCAGGAGGCGGTGGCGCTGCTGAAGGCGGCCGAGCGGCCCTTGGTCATTACCGGGACCGGTATTATGTGGTCGGGGGCGATGCAGGAACTCCAGGAGTTTGTGGAAACGACCGGCATCCCCTTTTATACCACCCCACAGGGGCGTGGCGTTATTCCTGAGGACCATGCCCTGAGCTTTCTGGGCGCGCGCAACCGGGCCTGGAAAGAGGCTGACGTGGTGCTGATTGTGGGCACGCGCCTCAACTTCATTCTGGGTTTCGGGCAGGCGCCGCGTTTTGCGGAAGATGTCAAAATGATTCAGGTCGATATCGCCGACGAAGAGATCGGTCGCAACCGCGCGGTTGATGTTGGTATCGTGGGTGACGCCAAGATGGTCTTGCGTCAACTGACAGACGAGGCCAGCGACTCTTTCCGGGGCCGGGACGAGTTGGCCTGGATCGATACGCTGCGCGGCCATGACCAACGTTCCCAGGAAAAGATGAGCGCCATCATGCAGGCGGAATCGTCTCCCATGCACCCCCTGCGGCTGTGCAAAGAGGTCCGGGACTTTATGGACCGCGACGCCATTATTGTTGTCGACGGCCACGAGATTCTCAACTTTGCACGGCAATCGGTGCCGACGAACGCTCCCGGCCACCGGGTCAATGCCGGCCCGAACGGCTGTATGGGCGTGGCCGTGCCGTTCGGACTGGGCGCAAAAGTGGCCAAACCGGACACGCAGGTCATTGTCCTCAGCGGAGACGGTTCGTTCGGTATGAACGGCATGGAAATCGATACCATGGTCCGCAAGAACATTCCGGCCATCATCGTGATCAGCAATAATGGCGGCTGGGCCGGCGCGGGGGTGATGAACGCCGGACGCGACTTGGGCTTCAGCCGGTATGATGAGATGGCCAAGGTGTTCGGGGGGCACGGTGAGTTTGTCGAAAGGCCGGAAGATATTCGGCCGGCCCTTGAGCGCGCCGTTGCCTCGGGCAAGCCGGCGGTGATCAACGTCATAACCGACCCCAGCGCGCGGTCGTCAACGCAGTCGTTTGCCGCCTATCGGGCAATTTAACCCTCGAAACCAGAGCGGGCCGCTCAGGCCCGCTCTGGTCTGCACTCCCTGTCGGGACGGTCCACACATGGCCGACATCGAAGAAATCCTGACCTTCTGGTTTGACGAAATCCGGGACGAGCCGTCCTATTTTGAAGAATACGCCCCGCGCTGGTTTGTCCAGAATGCCGACTTCGACCGGCAGATCGTCCAGCGTTTCCAGGCCGACTATGAGCTGGCCGCTCAAGGTCAGCTGACCCACTGGGCGGAGACGGCGCGGGGCGGTGTGGCACTTATCCTGGTCCTGGATCAGTTCCCCCGCAATATGTTCCGCAAGGACCCGCGCGCCTTTGCGACCGACCCGCTGGCACGGCAGATAGCAGAGCAAATGATCGCTACGGGATTGGATCGACAGTTGCGTCTGGTCGAGCGCTATTTCGTATACGTCCCGTTTATGCACAGCGAGAATCGGGCCCATCAGCAGCGCTCGATCATGCTCTTTCAGCAGTTGGCCGAAGAGCGCGCCTATTTTGATACCTCCTATGCGGTCAGACATCAGGAGGTGATAGACCGCTTCGGTCGGTTTCCCCACCGCAACTCCGTCCTGGGCCGGGCCTCGACGCCGGAGGAGTTGGAGTTTCTCAAGCAGTTCGGCTCCTCGTTCTAGCGCGCTTCACGCTAGGGTATGTTCCCACTTCTGAGGGCTTCAATACAGGATCGCGGGCAGCACGCGCCAATTGTCTATATTGGCTAGCCGGAGATCAGGCCGTCGCGGCCAAAAGAGTCGGGGGAGGCGGGCTGGACCCATAACATCTAGAATTGGCTCGCAACGCCCCGATCTCCTGTATTTGGGCCTACGCCGCCTTATTAACAGTCAGAGAAACATAGGTGCCGAGCCGCCGTAAGACCGCGTCGATAGTGCCCGCTTTGGTGGCATGGTCCGGATTCAACATCCGTCGCACCTCGCTTTCAGCAACGGCCAAATCGCGGGCGAGGCGGCGTTGCGAGCGGTTGGTCTGACGACAGGCCTCGTATAAGGCCGCTTTCAGAGCAATCTGTAGTGGCGGGACGACCAGCGGCCGCCGTTTGCTGGCTCGCGACGGCTCGGGCAGGGCCTGGCCTTCGCGGATCGTCGTCGCGATGAGCTCCCGCAGCAAATCCTTCGCTTCGTCCAACGCTTCCTCACGGGTCGCTCCATCCGTCGCTCCCCACCCGAAATCGGGAAACGTGACGACACACCGCCCGTCTTCATCCCGTTCGATTTCCGCCGGATAGTTGAAAGTGTCAGGCATAGGCGCACCACTCCTTAATTTTCACGGGAATTCGTCCTTCGCAATTCTGAGGTCTGCCAGCATCTTGTTGAGAAGGCCCTTCCCGATCTCTTTTCTCCGGTCTTTCACCGTGGTTTTCCGATTGCCCACATACAGCGTTCCGTGCGAGCCTGGCCCTTCCGAAACAATGAATCGTACGTCCAGACCTTTAGTCCTGGCCCATTTGCGCACGTGTCGCACGAACTGCCGCCCGTTCATGGTCCTTCAATATGCGCGCAAAAATGATCGCGGTCAATCTTTTGAGAGACTGGAGCCCGGCGGGAAACACTCCAGCCCGCTCACACGGCGCGGGGTGTAGCCTTTTCTCCGCAGGGTGGTTATCCTGCCCGTCTGGTATACATAAATCGTCATCGTGAGGAGTTGAAACGCATGGGGGAAGCCATACACGCGATTGTCATCAACAGGGTTGAGAAAAAAATCTCGTCCGAACTGAAAGAAATCACGCTGGACGACCTGCCAGCCGGGAATGTGACCGTCAACGTTGCCTATTCCACGCTGAACTACAAAGACGGCCTGGCCGTCTCCGGGACCGCGCCCATTGCGCGTACCTATCCCATGATTGGCGGGATCGACCTGGCCGGGACGGTCGAGTCCGCCAGTTCGCCGGCCTATCAGCCTGGTGATAAGGTCCTGATCACCGGCTGGGAACTCAGCATGACCCACGGCGGCGGATATGCCCAGAAACAGCGGGTCAAATCCGAATGGCTGACGCGCGTGCCGGACGCCTTCAGCCTCAAACAAGCCATGGCCGTGGGCACGGCCGGCTATACCGCCATGCTCTGCATCTTGGACCTGGAGCGCATGGGCGTAACACCCGGAGAGAAAGAGGTGATTGTGACCGGTGCCGCGGGCGGCGTCGGCAGCGTAGCGGTCGCCGTGCTATCCCAGCTTGGTTACAAAGTGGCCGCGTCAACCGGGCGGCCGGAACTGAGTGACTATCTCACCGGTCTGGGCGCTTCCACTATTGTTGAACGGGCAGAACTCGCCGAGCCCTCGGGCCGCCCGCTGGACGCCGAACGCTGGGCGGGCGGTGTCGATTCCGTGGGCGGACAGACCTTGGCCTCGGTGCTGCGGGGAACCAGTTACGGCGGGGCGGTGGCGGCCTGTGGTCTGGCCGGCGGAGCTGATCTGCCGACCTCAGTTCTGCCGTTCATTCTGCGGAACGTCAGTTTGATCGGGGTGGACTCGGTGATGTGTCCCAACCCCAAAAGGCAAACGGCCTGGGACCGTCTCGCCCAGGACCTGCCGCTGGACAAGCTGGACGCCATGACCGTAGTGGAACCCATGTCAAAAGTGTTGGAACTGGCTCCGCAGATCTTGCGCGGACAGGTCCGTGGCCGCGTGGTCATTGATGTGAATGCCTGAGCGCGACGGGAAAAGGTAGTAACTTGGCCGTGACTGGTACGAACAACGGCAGTGCCGAAGAACATCTCAGCCTTCCAGCCCGCGACCTCCACTTCCCTACTGACCGCTCCATGGGAGAGCTGTTCGTTCGGGATGGCGTGCATCGCGCGGATGACTATGCCTTCTGGGAGCCGATCGGGCGGGCGCAGGGAGGTCTGGCTATTTCCGCCGGCAAAGAGCTTCGGCTTAACGTCAACCCGCAGGCGTCCACCGATCTTTCACCCTTTCGCGCCATTCCCGCCCACGCCATTCAATACCTGCAACTCTCGGCCTCGCGGGTAAATAATGACAGCCTGGCCCACCTGGCCCACCTGGCCGGGCTACGCGTGCTGTGGCTGTACGACACCCGGATCAGCGACGCCGGCCTGGTTCACCTGCAAAGCCTGAGCGGGCTGCGGGTACTCAATCTGCGTAGCACGCTGGCCAGTCGCGGCGGCATAGACGCCCTTCAGGCCAAGCTGCCCAAGTGTGAGTTCCGCCGGCCGTGGTAATCTAAGGTTGTTCCATCTCAACCAACTCCAGCACGGTCCCGTCCGGGTCTTTGAAACACACAAAGCGGGCACTCGGCGCGTCAGGGGGCTCGAGCAGGACGGGCTCGGAGATAAACTCGACGCCGTGCTCTTTCAGGGTTTGGACATCGGCATCAAGATTCGTGGTGAGCAGAGCAATCCGGGCGATGCCGAGATGGTATAGATGCGGGTACGGCGGGTCGTTGTCTCGGGGCTCTTTCCATTCCAGGAGATCGATCAGCGGGGTGGTGGGTGAGCCCTCTAACTGAAGCAAGGCACCCCGTACAAGATACGGTGGCATGCCGACCGCGGCCGCCACTTCCGGGGTGTTCCGCTGCGGCACTTCCCACATGACCCTGAACCCGAGCAACTCGTAAAACTGACGCGAACGCTCATAGTCACGACAGTTGACATTGACGTGCATCATTCCCGAGATGTGCATAACAGCCTCCTCGCTCTGTGTGGCGTCTTTCGAGGACGATGGTCTTTACGAAAAAGAGGACAGCTCTCGGAAACCATATAGGGTTTCCGAGAGTAGAGAGCAGTTACTTTCCCGTATAGCCGGGGTTGGTGGGGTTATCGAGCCAGTCGCGCCGTTTCTCGTACGGCAGATCGATATAGGTCTGCATGGCCAGCAGGCCGTCGTCAGACAGCATGGTCTCCAGAAAGGCCGAACTTTCAATATCGAGCCCGGCGGTGAGGTGGGTATCGTTGCCGGCATAGACCGCGTGCTTAGCACGAGCAACGGCAATCGGTGGGAAATTGGCAATCTCGTGGGCGATTTCCGTGGCCCGGGCGAGCGCGTCGTCGGCCACTTCGTGGACCAGACCAAAATGGTGCGCTTCGTCGGGCGGGACCACGCGAGAGCGAATCACGAACTCAAGCGCGCGTCCGACCCCGATCAACCGCGACAGACGCTGGGTACCGCTGCCACCGGGCAGAATGCCGAGTTTGACTTCCGGAAACCCGTAGCGATAATCACCCTTCTGGCCGATACGCAGGTCGCACGACAGGCTCAGTTCAAACCCCCCGCCCATGGTGTCGCCGTTCATGGCAACGATGATGGCCTTGGGCAGGTCGCTCAAGTTTTTTAGCATGGCATGATAGGCGGTGGTCAGCGAGGTGCCGGCCTGGCGCATGGCTTCCCGGTCCTTGGCTAAATCAACCAGCTCTTCCACGCTGTAGTGGGTAATGAACTTGCCCTCCATCGCGCCGGTCAACACAACGGCCCGGATGGCAGGGTCGCGCCAGTCCTCGATCAGCTTCCACAACTCCTGGGTGCCTTCCGCGCAGAAATAATTCATCGGCGGGTTATGGTATTTTGCGATCACGACTCCGTCGCTCTGTTCAGTCTGCCAATAGCTCATGCCCGGCCCTCCTTCGTCCGTATGGATTTTCCTGGTTGCATATGCGAGTCGTCACCGGACGGCAAGGGCTGGCCTACACCGGAGAGAAAAAAAGAGCCCACCGGGGTGCGGCGGGCTCGTGTGCGGTATCAACGCGAGTATCGCTGGTCAGCGCCGGCGCTTAGCGGTCCGCCTTTCGGGACTTAATTGTGACGATCTTTTTCTCGGCGTCCTGAGCGGTTTCCCAGGCATCGTGCTTGGTAGCACAGCACATCAGCACCCTGGCCAGGGTGTCCTTATGCTCGACGCCAGTGGTGTCCTGACAGGGACCACAGGACCAGAGGTCCTCTTTAATATTACCGATTTCTCCGCCAATCACCTGTGGCATAATCACCTCCTGTTTTTTCTTTTCTTATAGCGCAAGACCTCTTATCAGGTCCAGGGGTTGATATCCTGGCGGGGCCGTGCAACTCAATACGCAGAGACATATCCGCAAAGGAGGAGACCAGAATGGGTACAACGGTTGTTCTGTTGGAAATACAAGTCAAACCCGAATGTGTGGAAGAAGTGAAAGATTATCTGAGAGAGGCATTACCGGATACGCGGGCCTACGATGGCTGTCAGGGCATTGATATCTACGGTAATCTCGACGATTCGACCAACCTCGTGTTCTACGAACTCTGGGATTCTCGCGAGCACTATCAGAAATATCTGAACTGGCGGACTGAGAGAGGCGATTTTGAGAACCTCAGCTCAAAGTTGGCCAGTCCGGCGAGTATTCGGTATTACGACCGGATTGACGTGTAGCACGCTCCGCTCTGGATTTGGAATTTTGAGACAGGCCGGCAAAGCCGGCCTTTTTTTATTCAGCCACATACGGGGGTCGGCTTATCCCCGTACTCGATAGCAACTTCCGCCCACACCAGCTACAATCCGGCGGCTTTGAAACTTAAGAAGGAGGCTCTATGACGCAAAAACCGGCCATCGCCTTAGTCGCCGTTGCTGGACGAAGAAAACAAACCCTGGAAGTGGCAACCCAAATCGAGCAGGAAGGCTTCAGCGGCATTTACTGTCAGAGTGTTGGCGACTGTATTGGCTTGTGTGAGGCTCTGGCCTTTGCCACCAACGAGATTCCGTTCGGGACCAGCATTGCCAATATGTATACCCGCCACCCGTATGATTTTGCCCAAACCGCGGCCCTTATTCATGAGGTTTCGGGCGGGCGCTTCCGGTTTGGCGTGGGGGTGAGTCACGGCCCGATGCTGAACCGCCTGAAGGTGAAGGCCGGCAAGCCGTTGGCCGATATGCGTCAATTTGTCTCCGATCTGCACGCCAGCGTTGGTCGAAAGGATGCGCTGCCGCCCATTGTCTTGGCCACCTTACGCAAGGCCATGGTCAAACTGTCGGCCGAGATTTCTCAGGGTGCAGTCTGGGCCAATGCGGCCCGGTCGCATATGGCCACGTCGCTGAGCTTTCTGCCGCAGGAAAAAATGCAGGATGACGGGTTTTTTGTCGGTAATATGATTCCAACCGTTATTTCGGACGATAAAGAGGCGGCCGCAAAAGTCCACCGGCGGACACTCAGCACTTACGTCCGCTTACCCAACTACCAGCAGTATTGGATCGAAGCCGGCTACGAAGAAGAAATGCAGGCTATCCAACAGGCCATCGCCAATAAGGAGGAAGAGAAGATTCCGTCCCTCATGTCCGATCGCTGGCTGAGCCAGGTCACCCTGTACGGCAGTGTGTCCGAGGTCAGAGCCGGCGTGGAAGCCTGGTATGATACCGGCCTCAAGACGCCCATTCTGGTACCCTCGTCAGCCAACGGCAACCAGATGGTTGCCTTGCAGGAAGTGATTGAGGCGTTTCGGTAGAGGGTGGAGTAAGCAGTTGTTCTCTTTGACGAGGTCCCTCGGCTGCCTCTCCCGTACGTTCACGAGGTGAGGAATTCAACAATCCGCGGGTTGATTTCGTCTGGCTTTTCCAGGTGCAGGAAATGTCCGAGACCTGGATAGATTTCTTTTTCCAGGCCCTGGGTGAACAAATGGTCCATGGCGTTGAAGGCCGCAAGACGGCCTGGCCGGTCTCGTGTGCCATGCAGGGCAAGCGTCGGAACCGTGGTGGGGGCGGCCATCTTCTCCTGGAGGGCCTGTAAGGCCGGGTCTCGATTATAAGGGTGAAATGTATGCCGGTAGTAATTGAGCGCGGCGGTCACCACCCCCGGCTGCCGAAAGGTTTTCTTTACACTGGCCATGATTTCTGCCGGAATGTCGTACTCGGGCGAGGCGTCCTGCCACCAGCGCTCGATAAAGGCAAAATCGTGGGCTGAGACCGCCTGTTCGGCGAACGGCATCTGAAAAAAGTAGGCGTGCCAGCCGCCCTTGATCATATCGTAGTCCGAGGCCAAGGCGCCCAGCATGGCCCCCGGATGCGCGACCGCAAGAACGACGATTTTCTGTATCCGCTCCGGCGCGAGGGCGGCCGCTCCGAAGGTCGCAAACGCGCCCCAGTCATGCCCCACGATACGCGCCCGCTCGGCCCCCAAAGCCGGAATCAACGCAACCGCATCTTGCGCCAGCAAGACCGATTGATAACGTCCGTCCGCTGGGACAGACGTTGGGGCATAGCCGCGCATGAACGGCGCGACCGCATGAAAACCCGCCTCGGCCAGGACCGGTAAGAGGGTGCGATAGGTATAGGCATTATCCGGGAAGCCGTGCAAACACAGGACGAGCGGTCCGTGGCCGGCTTCGAGACAGTGAAAGTGAATGCCGTTTGCCGTAACTATGCGTGTTTGAAACTCCATAATTTCTTCTCCGTTCTACGATTCTGGGCTCCCGCTTGAGGGAAAAGAGACGTACCGTTACATGCCCTCTGCAACAAGCGGCTGACGTGTCCGCGCAGTCTTTTTCCAGCGCTCTCGAACAATCCTGAGTGCCGCCTCAAACGGCGTACAGCGCGAGCGTTTGCTCCGCGAGAGCACCAGCCTGGTATTCTTCCGAATATGTTCACTGACAAAGGCAAAGGATTTCTCGGTCCCGAGTCCCCGGATATCGGCCAGCGCGGCCAGGACTCCGCCGCCGTTTGAGACAAAATCGGGCACGACGCCAACCCCGCGCCGGGACAGGCGGTTCGCAATCGACGGCCGAAACGGAATGTTCGCGGCCGGGACAACCAGTCCGGCCTGAATCCGGTCAACATTCTTCGCATGGATAACATCCGGGCGTGCACCGGGAATGAGGATATCAACCGGCAGCGTAAAGAGCGCGCGCCGAGAGAGCAATCTCCCGCCTCGATAGTGCCGGACGGCCTCATCTCCATACTCTTGGCGCAGCTCCAGGAGTTGCTCGACATCCAGACCCTTCGGGTCATAACGGGTGCCGGCCAGAGTTGAGACGGCCACCACCCGGGCTCCCGCCCGGATAAAGAAACGGGCCGCCCCGCCCCCAACCTTGCCGAACCCCTCAATGGCAACCGTCGCGCCGTGTACGGGCAGTTGAAACGATTTGGCCGCCACCAGGGCTGACTCAACCACGCCAAAACCCGTCAATTGGTCTTCAAGCGGCAGTCCCTTAAACTGTTTGGTTCGTAACCCACTATAGCGCCGCTTCCCCGCCGCGTTCCGCAACGGCAGAAAGTCATCGTCCGATGTCCCCATGTCCGCGCCGGGATAATAGGTCCGCTTTTCGTACAGGGGCTGAAGAACCTGGAGAAACGCGTCCAGGACCGCCTGGCGGTCCTGGGTAGCCGGGTCGTACCAGATGCCGGCTTTTGCGCCCCCGGCCGGAAATTCGAGCATCAGATATTTATACGTCATGGCCCGAGCCAGGCGGATCATCTCTTCAACCGACAGGTCGGGCAGCATCCGCACGCCACCCGCACTCATGCCAAAAGCGGTGGTGTCAATGACAATCACCGCTCGCATCTGACTGGCCGGATCATAAAAGGAGAGAATCCGTTCCGGGCCGGTCGCGTCCTGATACTGGGAGAAGGGAAATGATGGCTGGGTGCGCATAATGGCCCGAGGTTTCATGCCTCCCCGTAGAGGTCAATGGGGCGAATAAATATGGCACCGGGGTGCCCGAAACCCCTGCCTCATTCTGATATAATATAACGAGCCAACGCACAGATGGGAGAGGGGAGCCTCATGCCAAAAATAAACGGAACACTCGGTTTTTTTGAGAACGTGAACCGGAGTTTCGATAGAGCGGCCCGATGCCTGACCTACCCGGAGGGCCTGCTCGCACAGATACGCACCTGTAACAGCGTGTATACCGTACATTTCCCCATAAAAACGCAGCACGGCTACGAGGTGATCTCCGGCTGGCGGGTGCAGCACAGCCACCACAAAGCGCCGTGCAAGGGCGGCATTCGGTATGCGCCGGAGGTGAGCGAACATGAGGTCAAGGCGCTGGCCGCATTGATGACGTATAAATGCGCCCTGGTTGACGTCCCGTTCGGAGGTGCAAAGGGCGGGGTCCAGATCGATCCGAATCGCTATACGCCTGACGAAATAGAGCGGATCACGCGGCGCTATACGGCCGAACTGATCAAGAAGAATTTTATTGGTCCCGGTGTTGATGTCCCGGCTCCCGACTATGGCACCGGTGGCCGGGAGATGGCCTGGATCTTTGATACCTATGCGTCGTTTTATCCGGGCCAGATCGATGCCGCGGCCTGTGTGACCGGAAAACCCATCACCCAAGGAGGAATACAGGGCCGGGTCGAGGCAACCGGACGCGGGGTGTATTTCGGGCTGCGCGAAGCGTGTGAGCGGGCTGAAGACATGAAACGGGTCGGTCTGAGCTCTGGGCTGGCGGACAAGACGGTCATTGTGCAGGGACTTGGCAATGTGGGCTACCACGCAGCAAAATTCTGCCGGGAGGGCGGTTGTCGGATTGTCGGTATCGCCGAGTATGAGGGCGGGATTTATAATCCTCGGGGGCTCGATGTGGACGCGGTCCTCGCCCATCGGCGAGAGACGCGCTCCGTTCTCGATTTCCCGGGGGCGGAGAACATCCTGCCCTCTTCCGACACGCTGGAACGGGAATGTGACATTCTGATCCCGGCCGCCCTCGAAAACCAGATTACCGAGACGAATGCCCCCCGCATTCAGGCCAAAATTGTTGCCGAGGCCGCCAACGGCCCGGTCACCGCCCAGGCTGAAGACATCTTATCCGCCAGGGGCGTGTGGATCATTCCCGATGTGTATCTGAACGCTGGCGGGGTGACGGTCTCGTATTTTGAGTGGCTGAAGAATCTGTCGCATGTCAACCTGGGTCGCATGGGCAAGCGCTTTGAGCAATCCGCCTTTGACAGGATTCTCCACACGGTTGAACGCCTGACGGACACCTGGCTCCCAGAGGCGGAGCGCCGGTCGATCGTGCATGGTGCGGATGAAATCGATCTGGTGAATTCGGGGCTGGAGGAAACCATGATTACCGCCTATCATCAGATCTCCGAGGAGTGGAAAGGGGATGCACGGATACCCGACCTGCGTACGGCCGCCTTTATCAGCGCGATGAAAAAAATTGCCGTCTCGTATATGGAACTCGGCATTTTTCCCTAAAGAGAGTCCGTCAACCGCTATGAAGCGTGTCTACACCGCTCACGATCCGACCGAAGCACATCTGGTCAAGGGACTGCTTGAAGCCGAGGGCATCGAAGCCCTTGTCCAGGGCGAGCATCTCTTCCCGCTACGCGGCAGCCTGCCGGTTACCTCCGACACCAATCCCTCTGTATGGGTGGCGAACGATATGGACTTTGACCGGGGTCGGACGATTGCCCAAGCCTATGATCTCGGTGCTCGGGCCGACCGGGAAGGCGCGCCCCACTGGCGCTGCCCACGCTGTGGGGAGAATCTGGAAGGCCAGTTTACCGCCTGCTGGAAATGTGGAGCAACCCGGCCCCCGGCGTAGCACAGGGGCCAACGTTATTTTGCCAACCCCATGGTCTCCATCCGGGTGGGCTTCATGACAACCAGAACCCGGGGTTCCGTTTTCATGCGTTTCAGATATTCCGCCCCGCCTTCCTCACCCTGATATTTCACCAGAATTTTTCGGGTGTCCTCCCAAATATCCTGCTCACGAATTTCGGCTTTGCCCTCGGCCGTGATATAGCCGAAACCGGTCACATCATCGATGCACAGGCTCATGCGGGCATCGCGGACCAGGTTTTTATATTTGGCACGCTCGGTGGTAATGGAGATGATGAATTGCTCGCCGTCCCACACAAACCAGACCGGGGTGAGCTGGGGCGTGCCATTGGCGCGAATCGTGGCCATGGTGGCATTCCGACTTTCGGCCAGAAAGCTCTCAACCGTCCGCTTGTCCTCCTCGGCCCACACCATGCCGGTCAGTCCGAGGGTAAGGATAGCTCCCCATACGATGGTCCTGTACGTCGTGTTCCGCATCGTCGTGCTCCTTTCGTATGCGACACATAGCAGAGAACGGGTGGCAGGAGTAGTTCTACGCCGCGCGGCAGAACAGCCGCCTAGGCGACGGCCTTGCGCCACACGGTGGCCAGCCAGGGCTGCTGCTGGCGCGGTTTCCCGGGTGGACGATAGTAATGCATGACTTCTTGAAACTGTGCCTGCGTGAGGAGCTGTCGCCAGGTCTCAAATGCGTAGAAGCTGCCGTAGCGATGGTCTTGCCAGCCCTCCTGGTCATGACCGCGCGGGTTTGAGCTGAACAGGATACCATTCGGTTTGAGCGTGTCCCAAAGCTGCCCGAGAATGCGCGGCAACTCCTGGCTCGGAATATGAAAGAGGGAGGCATTGGCAAAAATGCCGTCAAAGCGCTCGGACGGGAGCCTCAGATCGAGAAAATCCTGATGCCACACCTCGCAGCCCGTCTGTTGTCTGGCCATTTCAACAAAGCGTTCCGCGCCGTCCAGGCCAACGGCCTCATGGCCCAGGTCACGAAAGGCTGCCAAGTCGCGGCCTGGGCCGCAGCCGAAGTCGAGGATGGCATATGGGCCGGAGCCCGCTATATGATCGAGCAGGGCGGCTATATTCTGACTGACGTCGTGATCCTGCGTCCCGTGCCAGAATGCCTCCGCAAACCGGTCATAGAAAGCGAGGGTCGTGCGAGCGGTTTGCCGGACTTCTTCGGGGCTCAGACGCGTGAATTGTTTCATATTGGGTCAAGCGTTCTTGATACCACAGGTCTCTACGTTCTGTCTTGGCCATCTGCACTACTGCCTGCTTGTGAGGGATTTCTTTCCACCCTTCTTTTTGACACAATGCGCTCCTGTCTCAGGGGCGCGTTATGCCGCATATTATTGGCACTGCCGGACATATTGACCACGGCAAGACCTCATTGCTCAAGGCTCTGACCGGGCACGATACCGACCGGCTCAAAGAGGAAAAGGAACGGGGCATCTCCATTGATCTTGGCTTTGCCTATCTGGATTTGCCCAACGGCGAGCGGGTCGGAATC
Source organism: uncultured Binatia bacterium (SeqCode) (assembly GCA_965203745.1). Lineage (GTDB taxonomy): Bacteria > Desulfobacterota > Binatia > Bin18 > Bin18 > Bin18. Next base: position 194,018 of record CBDBDK010000004.1, on the reverse strand, counting down.
GTTGATGTGCCCGGTCACGAGCGTTTTATCCGCAATATGCTGGCCGGCGCCCAAGGGATAGACTTGGTGCTGTTTACCGTTGCCGCGGACGATGGTGTGATGCCCCAAACCGAGGAACATTTCGATTTTCTCCACCTGCTGGGCGTACAAAAAGGTCTCTTCGTTATTACAAAAGCCGATATGGCTGGCCCCGAGCGGATTGAAGAGGTCCGGGAAGAAATCGAAATTCTGACGATTGACACCATTTTTGAAGACGCACCCATCCTGCCGGTCTCCTCTATGACCGGCCAGGGTCTGGACAGCCTGCAACAGGAGATTGCGCGGCAGCTTGAAACCTATAGCCGGCCTTCTCAGCCCGGCTACTTTCGGCTGCCGGTTGATCGGGTCTTTACGCTCAAAGGGCACGGGGTTGTTGTGACCGGGACCGCGCTGGCCGGAACGGTCCGCGAAGGTGAGACCGTGCGGGTGCTTCCGACGCAGAGCGAAGCGCGCGTGCGTTCGCTCCAAGTCCACGGGGAGGATATGTCCGAAGCGCATTGGGGACAGCGGGTTGCGCTGAATCTGGTCGGACTGGATAAGGCGGATATGGCTCGTGGCCATGTCGTGTGTCATCCCAAAGTCAGCATGACGACTACCCGTTTTGATGCCAGCGTTGAAATTCGGCCGAGCGCGGGACGCGAGGTTGTGAACCACGAGCGGGTGCGCATTCATCTTGGCACGGCAGAAGTCATTGGGAAAATCATCTTGCTTGGTGGGCGTGAGGTCTTGCCGCCGAAATCGACGGCCCTGTGTCAAATTGTCGCCCAGGAGCCCTTGGTTGCCCTGCGCGGGGATCACTTCGTGCTGCGAAATCAAACAGCACAGGGGACCTTGGGAGGCGGGGTGGTGATCAATCCTTTTGCCCAACGCCACCGTAAGGCGGAAACACAGGTCACCGAACGCTTGCAGGCCCTGCAAACCCGAGACCTGCGCGAGGCCTGCCACGCCTATCTGGAAGTCTGCCCGCAGTTTACCGTCCGGCTGGACGAGATTTACCACGGGGTGAACGCCCGGGAAGAGGAAATTACTGCCCTGCTTGCAGACGATGCGGCGATTCTGCCTTTTCCCGATGCCCAGCATCCCGAAGCCTATTCCATTGCGACAAAGTGGCAGCGGTTGGTTGCTGCCGTCGAAAAGATGCTGGCCGTCTTTCACGCCCAGACCCCGCTGGTTCAGGGGATGGAAATGGAGTCGGTGCGGAGCCAATTGCCGTTTAGCCTGACCCCCAAGATTTTTCGGGCTGTGGCCGAACGGCTTATTGCGGAGGGGATTGTCGTTCGCCACGAGAGCCTGCTGCGTCTGCCGTCCCACGCTGTCTCGTTGAGCCAGGAAGAGCAGGCCATCGCCGCTCGACTCGAACGGCTCGTGCAAGACGGACAATTCACCCCACCGGACACGAAGGGGCTGGCGGAGTTACTACAACTTCCTCGTAAGCGGCTGAACGATTTCTTAGGGGTGCTTGAGTCACGGGGCGCGCTGGTCAAAATTACACCGGATTTCTACATCAGTGGCACAGTGCTAGGTCAAGCGCAGGCGGCACTGACTGGCTACGTGACGACTCACGGAGAAATTACCGCGGCCATATTCCGTGACCTGCTCGGTATTAGCCGAAAAACTGCCATTCCTCTGCTGGAATACTTCGACCGTAGCGGCCTCACGGTCCGAGTCGGTGATGTACGCAAGCTGCGGAAAACCTAGGAGAAAACGATTGCTTGGGCTGTGTATGGAACGAATGGACGCTCGGAGGAGAGCGCTCAGGGAGGGAGGGGGAATGCCATGACCGCAAATTCCTTTACCGTCATGGCATTCCAGTAAGCAAGAAGGCTCACTCAAGAGCCCGTGCCCCAATCGGGGCCTATCCACCACCACCACCACCACCTCATGTTCCTAGGGTAAACGAATTGAAATCATATTTCAAGTGCTGGATTAAATTTTTATTCTAACCAATGACGAAGAAAGAAAAATAGATATTCTTTTATGGTAGAAAACCCGCTAGGCCGAATGAGCGGTAGGTGTTGAATCAATAATCCGGTAGCTTGTGCGATACGAACTTTTTCTGAGCCTGCGTTATCTTCGAGCCAGACGGCGCGAGGTGTTTATCTCATTAATCACCATGATTTCCATGGTTGGAGTCATGATTGGCGTGATGACGCTGAACATCGTCTTGGCGGTAATGACGGGATTTGAAGAAGATTTACGAGACCGCATTCTGGGCTTTAATCCGCACGTCGTAATTTCCAGCTTGCAGGGTTTTGTGGACGGGTATGCGGAGGTGGTTGACGCGGTGAGTCAGGTGCCCGATGTGGTTGCCGTGGCGCCGTTTGTTTACGGTCAGGTGATGGTCAGTGCGGGACAGAGTGTGTCTGGCTCGCTCGTACGTGGAGTCGACCCCTCGTTGGCCAGTGCGGTGGTCGATATTGAGGCGCATCTGTCTTTTGGTGAAGTCGACCAGCTCGGCCAAAAACAGGAGTTGACGTTTCAGACTGAGGAAACAGTCCAAACGGTTCATCTCTCCGGTGTGCTCGTCGGGCATGAGCTGGCGCGTCAAATTGGCGTCTTTGTGGGCGACCCGATCAATATCATTTCTCCGCTGAGCACCACTCCCGGTCCCCTTGGCGTTGTCCCCAGGGTCAAGCGCTTTATGATTGTCGGGGTGTTTGACGTGGGCATGTTTGAATACGATAGCGCCTTGATCTATATGTCGCTCGCCGATGCGCAACAGTTTTTTACCCTTGGCGAACAGGTGACCGGTATTGAGGTAAAGATCCGCGATGTGTATCAAGCCCAAACGGTCGCCCGCGAGTTAGAGAGCGTGTTGGGATTTCCCTATACGACCCGAGACTGGACCGAGGTGAACAGCAATATTTTTGCCGCGCTGAAACTTGAAAAGGTTGTCTACTTTATCGTGCTCCTGCTCATCGTCCTGGTTGCCGCGTTCAATATTATTGCCACGCTGATCATGGTGGTCATGGAAAAACGTAAGGATATCGCGGTGTTGAAGTCCATGGGGGCAACAGGTAACGCCCTCAGTCGCGTCTTTATTTATAAAGGGCTCATCATCGGCGTTGTCGGAACGCTGATGGGCACGCTGCTGGGTTGGGTCGGCTGTTGGCTGCTGGACCGCTATGAGTTCATCGAACTCCCGAAAGACGTTTTCTATGTTTCGACCCTGCCGGTGAAAATGTATGCGGAGAATTTTTTCATTGTTGGGGTCGCGTCTGTGATTATCTGTTTGCTCGCCACCATCTATCCCGCGCGTCAGGCCGCGCGATTGGCGCCGGTCGAGGTCATTCGCTACGAGTAAGGAATGGACCGCTGAGAAATGGCATATCTCCTCCAGGCAACGCAGCTCAGCAAACAGTACGGAGAGGGGGAACACGCGGTTCGTGTGCTGGAAAAATTGGACCTCACCCTGCGGCCGGCCGAACGGACTGCTATCATTGGAGAATCCGGAGTGGGGAAGAGTACGCTGCTGCATATTCTAGGCACGCTCGACCGTCCCACCTCAGGACATGTCACGCTCGACGGTCAAGACCTGTTCAGCCTGCCTGAAGGAGAACAGGCCGCCTTACGCAACCGAGAGATTGGATTTGTCTTTCAACTGCATCATCTCCTGCCGGATTTTAGTGCTCTTGAGAATGTGATGATGCCAGGACTGATCGCCGGACTGAGCCAGGAGGGGTCCCGGACCCGTGCCGCTCAGATACTGGAGCGGGTCGGTCTGTCTGCCCGGCTGAGCCACCGGCCGGGAGAATTGTCCGGGGGAGAACAGCAACGGGTAGCGGTTGCGCGTGCCCTGGTCCTGGAGCCTCGGCTGGTGCTGGCCGATGAGCCGACCGGCAATCTTGACCCCGAGACCGGCGAGGGGGTGCTGCGCTTGCTGCTCGCGTTGAATCAGGCCATGGGCGTGGCCATGATTGTTGTCACGCATAGCGAAAAACTTGCCGCCGCGATGGATCGGACACTGCGACTCAAACATGGAATACTCACCGAGGTAGGTCAAGGAGGCGGGACATCCCGACCGGAGCTATAATAAGGGTACGTGTGAGGAGAAGAGGTCGGGGCTGTGGTCAAGGCGCTTTTTATGTGAAAACTCTAGTATTTGTCACTTCCCCGGCTCCTTTCAGGGAGGGGATGAAGGGGATTGCTGCCTTTACAATGGGGGGCGATTTTGGTAGGGGGAAGGGCGGTCTCAAAGGCAGACGCGACACACATGGCTCGCACATTTTTCTTAATTACCAGCATATGTCTGTTCCTTTGCTCCGGGCTCCTGGGGATTGTATCCCCTGCCCCGGCTGACGACGCCGAACTCTCGGAAGATCATATTCCCGACACCCTTCCTGACGATGTCTTTGAAGTGGATGGATTTGAAGCCGAGACATTGCTTGAAGAAGAGGGAATCGAAGACGGTGACGAATCCGAGGTCGAAGTGGTCGAAGCGGACGAACCGGAAGGCGACACCCTCGAATCAGCTCAGCCCGAGGAGCCGGCCGACATTGTCGATACCATTGTGATTGGCGGCAATGACCGTGTCGAGGAAGAGGCGATCCGCATCCGGACCTCTGCTCTGCCTGGCACCGCGTTGAATCGGGATACGGTCGATGCGGATATCCGGTCCATTTATGACATGGGATTTTTCCATAATGTGGAAGCGCGGTTCGAGCGAGAAGACGGCCGTAACGTCTTGACGTATTGGGTCAGTGAGCGGCCACTCATTCGCGAAGTCCTCTTCGAAGGAAATAAGAAGCTCGACAAAGAAGCGCTTGAGGTCGCGCTGAAAATTCATCCTCGCACCATTCTCAACCCCGTCCGCATCAGGCGGGGGATCGAAGACGCCAAAAAAGCCTATGAAGAAAAAGGGTATCTAGACACCGATATCTCGTATCGGGCCGAGCAGTTCGGTCCGGGAGAAGCCACGGTGACCTTTACGATCGAGGAACAGAAGCCGACCGGCATTGCTCAAATCCATTTTGAGGGGAATGAGACGTTTGAAGATGCCAGGCTGCAATCCATTATGGCGACTCGCAAGAAGAGTTTTTTATCTCGCTTCACGAGCATGGGGACGCTCAACCGAGAGGCGCTCAAGACGGACACGGAGCGGATTACGGCCTATTACTACGATAATGGTTATATCAACGTCAAAGTCGATGAGCCGAAAATCGAACGCCACGACGACGGGATGCATGTGACCATCCGGATCGATGAGGGCGAGCAATACACCATTGGCGAAGTGCATATTGTCGGTGATTTCCCCGGGAGTGAAGACCAAGCCCTGCGGGCGGTTGCCCTGGAAGAAGGCGAGGTCTTTAAGGCCAGCAATCTCCGAGAAGACGTCTTTCGTTTGACCGGATATTTCAGCAACCACGGCTTTGCTTTTGTGAACGTCGAGCCGGAAACCCAGGTCGAGCAGGACGACAGCGTCGTCAACATCTCTTATCGGGTTGATCAGGGACCGGAGGTCTATATCGATCGGATTGATATTGCGGGCAATACTAAGACACGTGACAAAGTCATTCGGCGAGAATTGCGCATTGCCGAGCAGAGCAAGTTCAACGCCACCAGAATAGAGCACAGCCGTGCCCGGGTACAGCGACTCGGGTTTTTCCAGGATGTGAATATTGCGACGCGCCGGGGGGCGCGGAGCGATCTGCTCAATGTGTTGGTCGATGTCAAAGAGACCCAAACCGGAGCCTTCAGTATTGGGGCCGGATTTAATACCGCGACCAGTCTCATTGGCTCCGCCCGTATTCAGGAAACGAATCTCTTTGGGTATGGCCATCAGTTTGTGATCAGCGGCAATATGGGCAGCCGGTATCGGAACTCGACCGTTAGTTGGACTGACCCCTATCTCCTGGATACTCATCTGACCCTTGGGGTGGAAGTCTTTGACTGGCGCTTTGCGTTTGAGGATTTTGACCGTGGCGGGACGGGCGGTGGGGTACGGCTCTTCTACCCCATTGACGAGTTGGGGCTCAAAACCCTGTGGGGCTTTCCCCTAGATGATGTTGATATTGGTATGCAGTACCAGTGGGAAAAATCCAAGATCAACAATTTTGAACCGATCGCTCCCGATGCGGTCCGGGCCGAAAAGGGGACCCAAATCACAAGCAGAATTACCCCAACCTTTCGGCGCAATACCCTCAACAACCCCATGGATCCGACCGCCGGCTCCTATCAACAAATCACTTTTAGTCAGGCCGGTCTTGGGGGAGATGCGACGTATAGCAAGGCTGAACTTCAGGCTCAGTTTTTCTTCCCGGTCTATCGCAACCCACGCTTCGGGCAATTGACCTGGATGTCGAATAACTTCTTTGGGTATGGGGTGGGTGATATTGATTTTACGGATGAACCCGTTATCGGCGGGGAGGCTGAAAAAATCCTGGAGGACGACCTCCCGCTGTTTGACCGCTACTTCCCCGGTGGACTGCACTCCATCCGGGGGTTTGGCGAACGGAGTTTAGGGCCGCGTCGGCCTGTCACGGTTTTGATTAATGATAGGGAGGCACCCAACGGGATACGCGCAGAAACGTATCATCGGCCGATTGGCGGCAGCCAACAGCTGACGTTCCAGAATGAGCTGCGTTTTCCGATCGTCAAACAACTGAACCTGAGGGGCGCGGTCTTTAGCGATATCGGCAACGCCTTTACGGCTGAACAAGGTGTTGACCTTGGGGATCTGCGCTATTCGGTTGGGGCCGGGGTTCGCTGGAAGTCACCGTTCGGACCCATCCGGATCGATCTTGCCAAAGCGCTCAATGCGAAAAAGAATGAGCGGACCAGCAATATTCACTTCTCGTTTGGTGGTGCAACTGGCGGGATTGGCGGCGGACGAGGCCGGTATGGTGGGATGTATTAGTCTGAAGGTGTGACCCGCGGTTCCGTATGTCCGTCTCTATGCCCAGGGAGACGTTTGGATCAAGTACTCTAACAATGGAGAGAGATATGTATTGGAAAAAAATCATTTGTGTCGCTGTGAGTCTTGGTTTTCTCCTCTTCCCCGACAGTGGTGAGGGTGCCGACGACATCAAGGTAGGCTATGTGGACCTCCAGATTGCGCTAAATACGTCGAGCGCCGGAAAAAAAGCGAAAGACACTTTTAAGGCCGAAGTGGGGCGGATGGAACGAAGGCTCGAAAAGCGCCGGGAAAAAGTCGAAAAGCTCAAGGAAGAGCTTGAGAAAAAAGCTCTCTTACTCCGGGACGATGAACGGATCGCGTTGCAGCGAGACTACCGCCAGGAGCTGCGCGACTTTGAACGGCTGTATAAAGACTCCCAAGAGGAGCTCAAGATCAGAGACCGCGAACTGACCGCGCGTATCCTGGTCGAACTCCGTCAAGTTGTCAACGACCTTGGCGAACAGGGGAGTTATTCAGTTATTCTCGAAGGCAATAACACGGTTGTGCTGTACGGCTCAAAAAGCATCGACCTGACTGAGTCGGTCATCGAAGCCTATAATAAAAAAGGCACCAAGATCTCTTTTAAAAACTAAGAGACGGCTGTGTGCTCACCGTCACATGGATCATCCCACTGTCGCTTCTGTTCTCCCCCATCGCTACCCGTTCCTCCTCGTTGACCGGGTGGTGGAAATCTCAGCCGGGAAACGTATCGTCGCACTCAAAAACGTGACGATCAACGAGCCTTTCTTTGTTGGGCACTTCCCCGACCGACCGCTTATGCCCGGCGTGCTCATCTGCGAAGCCGTCGTGCAGGCCGGTGGTGTTCTGGCACGTTCGTCCGTCGATCCTTCTGCGGAGACCGCTGTTCCTCCCCAGTTGCCGGCCCAGTCGCCACACCGGCTCGCGATGTTGACCGGGCTCGACCGTGTTCGCTTTCGACGCCAAGTTATTCCTGGCGATCAACTGCTGATAGAAGTGGAAATCCTGCGCCGTCGCGGCACGTTCTGGAAAATGCAGGGGACTGCTCGGGTTGATGGGCAGGTCGCGGCGGAGCTCGAATTCACGGTTGTTGATGTGGACTCGGAAAGTGAGACGCCGGCGTGAGTACCGAGACCGCGATCCATTCGTCGGCGGTGATCGCGCCCGGCGCGGAGCTTGATCACGGGGTCCAAATCGGACCTTATGCGGTGATTGGCCCGCAGGTTCGTATTGGCCGGGATTCCAGTATCGGGCCGCATAGCGTGATTGAGGGGTGCACGACGATTGGGTGCAAGAACACAATTTTTCAATTCGCGAGCGTCGGGGCCATCCCGCAGGATAAGAAATATCAGGGGGAAGACAGCAGTCTCACCATTGGTGATCGCAATACCATCCGCGAATTTGCCACCTTAAATATCGGCACTGCCGGCGGCGGGATGGTAACGCGGATTGGGAATGATAATCTCTTCATGGTCTACTCTCATGTGGGGCACGACTGTCAGATCGGAAACAATGTGATTCTGGCGAATTGTGCGACCCTGGCCGGCCACGTCATACTCGAAGATTATGTTGGCGTGGGCGGGCTGGCTGCTATCCATCAGTTTACGCGTATTGGGGAGTCGGCCTACCTCGGTGGGGGGGCGATGGTCTCTCTTGATGTGCCGCCGTACTGCATGGCCCAGGGAGATCGGGCCCGTCTGTTTGGTCTGAATCTCATCGGACTCAAACGGCGCGGGTTCAGCGAGGAACAACTGAGCGCCCTCAAAAGAGCCTATCGGACGTTTTTCGCCGAGGGACTGACGCTCAAAGAGGCGGCCGACCGCACCCGCCAGGAACAGGCGGCATCGCCCGAGGCCGTTCATTTGGCGGAGTTTATTGCCAGCTCACAGCGGGGCATCTGTCGTCCACGGCGGAATGCCGGCCAAGAGGGTGAGGATGATCTTGGCTAACCGCGTGGTGGCCGTATAGCGAGCGTCCGCATCCATGGCCCGTCTCGGTCTCATTGCGGGGAATGGACAATTCCCGCTCATCTTCTGCGCAGCGGCCCGCGCAGAAGGGGTTGAGGTTGTTGCGGTTGCGCACCAAGGGGAAACGCCTCAGGCTATCGGCGACCACGCGTCCCACGTCACCTGGGTACGGGTCGGGGAACTCGGAAAAATTATTACGACCTTCCACGAGGCCGGGGTGACCCAAGCCGTTATGGCCGGGGGCATCTATAAGACCGGTGCCATGACGCAGATACAGCCCGACGCACGGGGGCTGGCATTCATTAGTAAACTGCCGAGTCTGAAGGATGATGTGATCCTGCGAGGGGTGGCCCAGGAGCTTGAAGACGAGGGGATTACGATTGTCGAATCCACCCGTTTCCTCTCGTCTCTCGTCCCTCAGGAGGGGATATTGACCCGTACCGAGCCGGACGCACAGCAGTGGCAGGATATCCGGCTCGGTGTTGCGGTAGCAAAAGAGATCGGTCGCTGGGATATCGGACAGAGCGTTGTCGTCAAGCGGGGTACGGTCCTGGCGGTTGAAGGCGTTGAGGGCACAAACGCCGCCATTCGGCGTGGCGGCACATTGGGTGGGGAGGGCGGTGTTGTGGTCAAAGTCAGCAAGCCACAGCAGGATTTGCGTTTTGACGTTCCGGCCGTTGGACCCGATACCATTACGGTCATGCACGAGGTCAAGGCTGCCGTTTTAGCCATTGAGGCTGGTAAGACGCTCATGATAGAGCGCCCGGCGCTGCTGGAGCGTGCCCAGGACACAGGGGTCCGGGTGGTTGCGGTGGGAGCACAAACGACTGAGGAGAGGCCTGAATAAACATGCTGCGACGATTCATGGTGCTATCCATTATCTCTTCCCTTCTCCTGACCGGGGGGGTAATACACGTGGCCTGGGCGGGGATTCATGCGGTCTTAGAGAATCCGGGTGAGGACCAGCTTGTGAGCGGTGTTCGGCTCATTTCCGGCTGGGCGTTTGCGGTCTCCGACGATCCCGACAATCCGGTTGCGCTGCCCGTTACCATTCAGCTTTCCATTGATGGCCAGGACTACGGTGAGATTCCCTGTTGTGTTGATCGAGGAGATGTCCAGGAAGAGCATGGCGAGCACGCGCTTAAGAGCGGTTTTGGTCAGGTGTTCAATTTCGCTGAACTCAGCGGCATCGGAGAAGGCCCGGAGGAGAGGGGAGCGGACCAGGCGAAGGGACAACATACGGTTCGCATGACGATATCCGCCGAGGGCGTTGAGAGTGCAATTATCGAACACACCGTGACTGTTGTCCGCCCGGCCGGCTATACATTCCTTGAGCTTCCGAGTTTGATTGGCTCCACCAGTCACGAGATCAACCCTGAAACGCAGGAGCTTATGCTCCAGAACGTCACTTTTCGTGATAAGCACAGCAACGAGAGAGCGTCGGGTGAACTCTGGTTAAAATGGCAGGACAATATCCAGCAACTGGCCGTGGTCGGCTCACGGATACTAGCGACCGGGGAAGAGGTGACCCCGGTCGAGGAGGACGAGACCACAAGTGAGGAGAGCGAGACTTCGGACGGGGAGGAGGCTTCAGACGAAGAGAATGAGACGGCGATTACCGCGGTCTTTGAAAATCCACCGCCACTGGAAGCGACGGTGGTGACCCAGGTCACGGCAGGGGGTGATCGGGCTGGTGTCCGGTTGGGCGTTTTCAGAAAATCCCGATGCTGAGATCGATCGCGTTTCGCTGCGGATAGACGGCGATACACCGACCGAGGTTGGGGAGGAAATTCCGTGCTGCTCGGACCGGCCTGATGTCAGCGCGGCTTTCCCCGCGGTGGCGCCACCGAACACCGGCTTTGGCGCCCTCATCAATTTCAATCGGATTCCCAGCGGTGCGCGGACCGTTGGCGTCGAAATCCGGGACACTGCGGACCCAGATAATCCATTAGTTATCGATCGCGAGGTCTCCGTGGTCCGACTGGGAGATGCTGAGATTCTCGACGAATTTAAGCTGACCGAAGAGAGCAGTGTGACGGCGACCGGCTCGTTATTGACCTTTCAAGATGTTGCCATCAGGGCCAAGGGTGAGGACCGAAACAATGACGGTGGACGCTGGATTTATCTGGAGCGAGAGTTGCCAGTGTTTTCAGCCCTGGCCCCTGTGTGGTAACGGTGGACGAGATGTTGGAGAGGAGTGTGATGGCGAGGCGCTTGGTGAACTGAGCTGTCAGACGCTTGGGTTTGGTGAGGGTGACCTGAGCTGTTTCAGGGATGAGGAGACCGACCACGACTTCTGCATACTCGATACGAGGGAATGTGAGGAGGGGGATGGAGCCAAGGCTTATGTAACCCTGGTGAATGACAACGCCGTGGCGGTCCTTAGTACCAGCACGAATACCGTTATTGACACCGACCCCGAGGCGAACGGGGTGCAGCATATCCCGGTCGGGGACCGCCCACGCGGTATTGCGATCAGTCCCAACGGACAGGAAGCCTACGTCGCGAATGCTGGAGACAATACGGTTTCCGTTATCAACATCAATGCTGACCCAAAGACCGTGGTTGCGATAATCGAGGTTGGCGATGAGCCCCAGGGAATTGCCTTTGCCCCGGATGGGGCTACCGCCTATGTGACGAATATCAAAGACAATACGGTTTCTGTCATTGATACCGCCACACGGACACAGACCACAACCATCGCAGTGGGCCGGAGTCCGCAGTCCATTGCCGTTGCCGTCACTCCGCATGGGCCGCGAGCCTATGTGCCGAACTTTGACGATGACACCGTCACCGTGATTGACCTGACGACGCATACCTCACTGCCTGACCCGCTTGTGGTGGGAGAGGGACCGCTCGGGGTTGTGGTCAGTATAGATGGGACGCGCGTCTATGTGACGAATTTCGGTGCAACTGATACCGATAAGGGCGATGACAATGGAGACACGGTTTCCTTTATCGATACAGAAAAAAACGAAGTCGTTGATACCAACTCTGACGAGGACGGGGTGCAGCATCTGCAAGTCGGTGTGCAGCCTGCCGGGGTGGCCGTGATACCGGAAACGGCACTGGAACTCGTGAAAAAAGAGCTGAGGGCGGATGCTTTTGTCGCAAACTTCCTTGACGCAACCGTGTCGGTGATAACGGAGGCGGACATTAATCCGGAACTCAGCACCCCGTCTTTTAATGTGGCGTTTAATCCGCGCTTCAATGCGGTTGATAACGAACCGTACGCCATCGCGATTACGCCAAACGGCCTGCGGGGCTATACGACGACTGTTCGGCTCCCGAAAGGACGAGGGCGAGGTCGTCCAGGTCTTCAGTACGCTCGGTCAACAAGTCGTCGCCACGATTAAGGTCGGGAAGAAGCCGTTCGCCATTGCCATTGGCCCGCAATAGGGGCTATCCACGAGTTGACGCCTACCGGAGAACATGGCACTATTTCTGTCCTAGCAGACCGACCCAACCTCCATTCGTTCGATACCGTGGGGCCGTAGCTCAGTTGGGAGAGCGCTTGAATGGCATTCAAGAGGTCGTGAGTTCAATTCTCATCGGCTCCACTCTTCTCCTCTTTTCTTTCCAATAGCCTAGAAGACGATCGCTTCACCCTATTTCCATCCTGAAATGGCTGGTAGCTGGCGACTTGCAATTTCGCTAAGGTGCGATCTGGAAAATCGATTTATCGAAGAGAGGAGAAGGCAAGCAATGGACTATGTCGATATCAATCAAGCCATCAACGCGGACGGCCTCCGTCTTATTTTAGTGCAAGGGATGCCCAGTGCCTGGGGCGTGGCGGTGAAGGCGATGATGGAGTACAAGTCCTTGGACTTTACGCTTGGGCCGCAAAAACCGATGCAGGAAAACCCGGAGCTGCTCGCGTGGTCGGGGACGAATAGCGGGCCGGTGGTTGCCTGGAACGACGAAAAACCCATCAACCGTTGGGATGATATTTTGCTTTTGCTCGAACGCCTCGCACCGGACAAGCCGCTCGTGCCGGGAAACGCAGCCGAGCGCATTCAGTTGTTCGGCATCGGTCACGAGATTTGCGGCGAGCTGGGTTTCGGCTGGAACCGCCGGCTCGACATGATGCGTCCGGCTGATGACGCAACCGGACCGTCCGCATTCGGCTTGAAATATGGCTATCGCGCCGTGGACGCGAAACTGGCCAATCCGCGAGTCATCGCCTTCATGACAGAACTCGCCGCGACGCTCAAAGCGCAAAAAGCCCGCGGGAGCGACTACATTATCGGCCAAGCCGTGACGGCCGCCGATTTTTACTGGGCCGCGTTCAGCAACTTCGTTGTTCTCCAATCGCCCGAAGACATTTTGCTCGACCTGTCCATTCGGCCCATGTTCGAGAACACGCCGGCCGAGGTCACCGCCGCGGTCGATCCCATACTGTTGGAACACCGCGACCGAATCATGCACTCCCACTTCAAAATGCCCCTGGAGCTGTAACCCAAAACGAGTCCCCCTGAACGGAGTCGGTGACAAATGATGCTCGTTCAGCGCGAGCGAAGCACCTGGGTGTCGAGGCGGCCCCCCCAGACCGTGGCGGGCGCTAAGATCAACCTCAGGCGATTCGGGTGCTCAGGCCACCGCCAGCCTTTCAACCTGGGGTCTCAGCAGTATATCAAGCCAGTCCAGGACCGAGCGATCCTGCGCCTCGGCGCGGATGATCGTGTCCCGTTTGGCTGATATGCCCCCGTAAGAATCAGACGCCTGATGTATACGTTTCCGCTACCCGCCTTCACCTCTGATACGTTCTCGTGCAATGAATGGGGGAGAAAAGGAGTCGGAGAGGGGGATACCTGATCGTGCATACCCGCGTCTTGATCGCTAACCGTGGCGAAATCGCCATTCGCATTGCCAAATCGGCCACCGCCCTGGGCCTGGAATCGGTCGGGGTGTATCCAGCCATTGATGCGTTTTCACTGCACACCCGCTGTATGACGGAAAGTCATGAACTTGGCTCAGCGGCAGACGCCGTTGAGGCATATTTGAACGCGGACGCGCTCGTGCAGACCGCCAAATCCCGCAGTTGTGACTGTCTGCACCCTGGCTATGGTTTCTTGTCCGAGAACGCTGCTTTTGCCGCGTTGTGTGCCGCCGAGGGAATCTCGTTCATCGGTCCGTCGCCGCAGACGCTGGCCTTATTCGGCGATAAAGTCAGAGCGCGTGCGCTTGCCGAGTCGCTGGACATTCCCGTTGTACCCGGTAGCCCCGAACCCATAGGCTCAGCGCGAGAAGCAGAGACGCTGGCCCGCGAGCTTGGTTTCCCCGTCATGCTCAAGGCCGCAGCCGGGGGCGGGGGACGCGGCATGCGAGTCGTCGAAAGGACCGAGCAGATGGCCGAGGCATTTGAACGCTGCCGCAGCGAGGCCCAGGCCGCATTCGGTGACGGAGCCGTCTTTCTCGAAAGACTGATCGCTCGGCCCAGGCATATCGAGGTCCAGATTCTGGCGGATTCATATGGCAGTGTCATCCATCTGCACGAACGCGACTGCTCGGTCCAACTGCGTCACCAGAAGGTCGTTGAGGTGGCTCCCGCTCCGGGGCTGGACCCCACGCTGCGAGAGCAGATGCTCACCGATGCGCTCACCCTTGTGCAGGCGGCCGCGTATGTGAATGCCGGCACGGTCGAGTTCCTGGTCTCGCCCGAGACCGGCGAATATTTTTTTATTGAATGTAATCCGCGGATTCAGGTTGAGCATACGGTCACCGAACAGGTCACCGGTATTGATTTGGTCGAGGCCCAGTTTCGTATCGCCGCGGGTGAAACGCTCGCCTCGCTCGGTCTTGGTGACCAGCACGCAGTCGGTACACCACGCGGTTTTGCCGTGCAGGCGCGTGTCGTTGTCGCGAGTACGGGGAGTATTACGGCCTATAAGGAACCCTCAGGCGCAGGTATTCGGGTAGATGCGTGTGGCTATCTGGGGTATGCCCCACCGCCGCAGTTCGACCCGTTGCTGGCAAAACTCATTTGTACGTCCGGCTCTTACACAGCCGCAATGACCCGTACGCGGCAGGCGCTTGATGAGTTTCATATTGGCGGGCTGCAAACCAATGTGCCCCAACTGTGCGCCATACTCGCCCATCCGGCCGTTCAGGCGGGTGATGCCAGAACGTCATTATTGGCCGAGACCCCGGAGCTGAATACCGCCTCTTTCTCCGCGACTGAGGGCAGCGCGCTCGCTTTGCTGGAGCAACAGGCTGCCAAGCTGGGCGTTACGACTCTGGAACGGGGTTCCGCACAGACTGCACGTTTGCCGGCCCTGGAGGTAGCGGAGGGTCAGGAAGCTGTGCACTGTCCCCTGGAGAGTGCTGTGGTGGAGGTTCGCGTGCGTGTGGGTGACAGGGTGTCTCCCGGTGACACGCTGCTGGTCGTGAGCGCCATGAAGATGGAAACCATGGTCACGGCAGGCTGTGCAGGGGTCATAGCGGCACTGCAACCGCTCCAGGCCGGAGATACCGTCGCCGCAGGACAGGTGGTGGCCGTTGTGTCTCCGTCACACGCTGACACCCCTCAGACGACAGAGGATGTCCACCCCTGGGAGAAGGTGCTGGAAGAGGTCACGCTCCTGCAACAATTTGCCAAACAGCGGCTGGCGGCTGGCTCCAACGATTCGGGTGTGGTGCGCCAACGCTCTCGCGGCAAGCTGACCTGCCGGGAGCGGATTGAGCTGTTGCTGGACGAGGGCTCCTTTCGGGAGGTCGGCAGCGTCGCGGGTTTTGCGTCCTATGATGAAGCAGGCACACTCACCGGCTTTACCCCCGCAAACAGTGTGGGTGGCTGGGGGAAAATCCACAAGCGGAGCGTCGTGGTGTGTGCCGACGATTTCACCTCTCGGGGGGGCCACGCGGATGGGGCGATCGCGGCAAAGAGCGGATACCTGGACCGCCTGGCAACGGAAATGCGTATGCCCTCAATCCGGCTGCTGGACGGCTCGTCCGGCGGGGGCAGCGTCGCGGCTATGGTGCCGGCACAGAGAAAGGAGGGCGAGAGCAGCGCCAGGGAAAGCTCGGGCGCAATCAAAGCCGGCCGGCCACGGGTGGCCGGTGGCGGCGGGTCGTATTTGCCCGGACACCTGGGCAGTACTATGTATACCGAGCAGCTAGCGACCATACCGGTGGTCAATCTGCTGCTCGGCAGCGTGGTCGGCATTGGCGCGGCAAAGGCCGTTCTGGGTCACTTTTCGGTCATGGTGCGCGATATCGCTCAGCTCTTTGTCGCCGGACCGCCGGTTGTCTCGCACGCCATGGGCTACGATATCACCAAGGAGGAACTCGGCGGCTGGCATATTCACTGTACGAATGGCTCGGTAGACAACCTGGCGGAGTCCGAAGAAGAAGCCATGGAGATGACGCGGACGTTTCTGTCCTATCTGCCCTCCAACGTGTATGAGGTGCCGCCCGTGCACGCGGCCCGCGCGAGCGATGCGATTGACCGACGTGAGGAGGAACTCGCGACCCTCATCGCCAGAAAACGGACCACGACCTTTGATATTCGGCAGGCCATCCGATTGATGGCCGACCGAGACTCTTTTTTTGAGGTCGGCCCCTTGTGGGGGACCGACCAGGTAGCCGGGTTTGTAAGATTCAACGGCTATCCTCTGGGTGTGATCGCTTCCGACAGCCAGCACGCCAACGGTGGCGCGCTGACCGCCGACGGTTGCGACAAGCTGACGCGGCACCTGGATTTATGCGATCTGTTTCATCTGCCGCTCTTGAACTTGGTCGATAATCCCGGCTTCGCGGTCGGCTTGGAGCACGAGCGGACGGGCACGATTCGCAAAGGGGCGGAATGGATGATTGCCTTCGCCCAGATCCGGGTCCCCATCTTTACCGTCCTGATGCGGCGCAGCTTCGGCGTGGCCGGGAACAATTACGCTACCCCGCGCTCGGAACCCTCGATGCGCGTCACCTGGCCGGCGGCGGATGTCGGCGGGATTCCACCCGAAGGCGGCATCGAAGCGGCCTATAAACGCCAGTTGGCAGAAGCGGCTGATCCCGTTGCATTTCGCGCGGAACTCAACGCCCGGATCGAGAGCGTGCGGGGACCGCTCGGCCCGTTAAATAAATTTCAGATCGAAGAAATGATCGATCCCAGGGATACCCGGCGTTATATCTGTGAGTGGGTCGAAACCGCATATCAAGTCGTGTCCCAGCCGACGCGACTGGTGCCCAGGGCGTTACAGTTTCGGCCGTAGATGGTTAGGGCCGGCGCACTTGAGCTTGCCGAAATATGGGTCGCCCTATAGAGAAAAGCAGACCGCAGCAGGTGAGCTTGGAGGACAGACGATGAGCCAACAGACACAGGCCGCCGACCCCAGGCCGCAAGCCGGCAGCGAGCGCGGACAAAGACCTCTGACCGGCCAAGAGTTTCTGGACAGCTTGCGGGACGACCGAGAGGTCTGGATCTATGGCGAGCGCGTCAAAGACGTTACCCAGCATCCTGGCTTTCGGAATTCCGCCCGTATGCTGGCGCGTATGTATGATGCCCTGCACGACCCGCAAAAAGGACCGACGCTCAGCACGCCGACTGACACGGGGAACGGTGGGTTCACGCACAAGTTTTACAAGGTGCCGAAGAGTCCGGAAGATCTGGTTGGCAGCCGGGATGCCATTGCCGAGTGGGCGCGTATCTCCTACGGCTGGATGGGACGCTCGCCGGACTACAAAGCCAGCCTGACCGGCACCCTGGGTGCAAACGCCGAATTCTATGCGCCGTATCAGGACAACGCGTTACGCTGGTATCGTCACACCCAGGAGCGCTGTTTGTTTCTCAACCACGCCCTGGTGAACCCACCCGTCGATAAGGCCAAATCCCCTGACGAGGTGAAAGATGTCTATGTGCGGGTGGAAAAAGAAACCGACGCGGGGGTCATTGTCAGCGGCGCCAAGGTGGTCGCGACCGGTTCTGCCTTGACGCACCACAATTTTATTGGCTTTTATGGTCCGACGCCTTTGGGCAAACCCGAGATGGCGCTGTTTGCCATGATTCCCATGGAGAGTGCGGGCGTGAAGCTCATCTGTCGCCCGTCGTATGAATTGCACGCCGCTACCATGGGGAGTCCGTTCGACTATCCGCTATCCTCCCGGCTGGATGAGAACGACGCCATTCTGGTGTTGGACAAGGTCCTCATCCCCTGGGAGAATCTGTTTGTCTATCGCGATCTGGATAAGGCCAACGCCTTTTTCCCCGGCTCGGGTTTTATCCCGCGTTTTACCCTGCACGGCTGCACGCGTTTCGCGGTGAAGTTGGACTTTCTGGCCGGAGTGCTGCTGAAAGCGCTCGACGCGCTGGGCGTACAGGGCCAGCGGAGCGCCCAGGTCCAGGTCGGCGAGGTGCTGGCCTGGCGCCATATGTTCTGGGGCCTGACCGAGGCCATGACCAGGACACCCGAGCAGTGGGTCAACGGTGCCCTCCAGCCCAATACGGAGTACGGCCTGGCTTACCGCGTCCTGGCTCCGGTCGCCTACCCCCGTATCAAAGAGATTATTGAGCAAACCATTTCGAGCGGTCTGATCTATCTCAACTCGCATGTGAAAGACTTCAAAACGCCGGAGCTCCAGCCCTATCTTGAGAAGTATTTACGCGGCTCCAACGATTACGATGCGCTGGAGCGCGTCAAGCTGCTCAAGATTTTATGGGATGCGATCGGGACCGAGTTTGGCGGGCGGCACGAACTGTACGAACGCAACTACGCCGGCAACTACGAGAACATTAAACTCGAAAACCTGCCCGCGGCTATAGCAATGGGCCGTGCGGATCAACTCAAATCCTTTGTCGATCAGTGTATGGCGGAATACGACATCGAGGGCTGGACCGTCCCGGACCTGATTAACCCGGACGATGTGAACCGGATGAAGGAAAAGGATTCCTGAACGAAACGGAAAAGCGCCTAGAGCGTTTCACGATACGTTGTCGCCGTGCCAGTACGCGCCCGTCATGCCGGACGTGATCCGGCATCCAGAGGCCGGGAGGCTGGAGACCTGGATTCCTGCTTGCGCAGGAATGCCGGGCGGCGACACAGCAGCGTGAAGTGCTCTGGCATCCCCCAGCCGCTCGAGGAATCGAATCGCCCCTTCGACCAGGGGTTGGAGATGCTGATCGTAGATATAGGCGAGCCATTTGCCTCCTGCGGCGAATTCGTGCAGCAAAATCCGAGGGGTAGCCGCCGCGTGCCAAGGTCCTCCGGAAGGAATGTCCGACACGCGGCAGATTCTTGTTTAGCCCAGATGGGGGAGGACGTCGGCGGCAAAGCGCTGCATAGACCCCCGCGACACAGCGCGATCCATGCCGGGGAAATGGAAGAACAGCACGAGTTCATCTATGCCCGACTCAGCTTCAAACGCTTTGATCTCGTCCAACACCTTTTGTGGTGGACCGGTAAAGAAATTACTCAGGTCACGAAATCCATCCGACGTGTTCGTGCGGTCTTCTGGTTTGTCATTGGCTTCATGCATCCACTTGGCGTAATAATCGACCTGGTAGTTGACGTGCGGCCAGACTTTTTCTAACTCGCTATCATCTTTTTCGGTCACATAGCACGAACGCAGAATGCGGACCTGGCCAGGCTCACGACCGAGGTCGGTACAGGCCGTACGGTAAATATCAATATCCTCGGTGTTACCAATGGGCAGGAAATGACAGCCCATACGGGCCACGCGCTGAATACCTTTTTTACTGCGTGCGCCAGCCATCAGGGGTGGCCCGCCAGGCTGGGCTGGTGCCGGCGTAACCATGATGTCTGTATAGCTCCAAAACTTCCCGGCATGAGAAAATGTTTCCCCAGACCACGACTTGCGCAGAATGTCGATGCCTTCGCTCAGGGCTGAGCCTCGTCGCTTGTGATCTTTTTCAAAGCCCGTAAACTCGCCGACGCGATAGCCCTGGCCCAGGCCAAGAATGAGCCGTCCACGCGAAATGAGATCGACGACCGCTGCGTCTTCGGCGACGCGAACGGGGTCGTGCAGGGGGAGGAGTAAGACGAAGGTGCCGAGACCGATGCGCTGCGTTCTGGCAGCCACCGCTGAGAGGACGGCGAGCTGGGAGGGCAGATAGCCATCCTCAAGAAAGTGGTGCTCCGTCGTCCACGCGGTATCAAAGCCGAGCTCTTCAACGGCCACCATATCGTCGATGGTATCGTTATACAGGTCGGCGTAGGGTTGCGCCCATTGGGGCGGGTTCCGAAAGTCAAATAAACAGCCTGTTTTCATTGTTTGGCTCCTTTCGTTATGGTGGAAATGTTTGGTCTTGCTTGAATAGAGGCCATGGCGCTTATCCTGGCGACCGAAAAAGATATAGTAGCTGTTAGGGGAGCAAGGTGCCAAATAATTTTTTGCTCGAAAGAGACACTCACACTGCAACGCTCACCTTTAACCGGCCCGAGAAACGCAATCCATTAAACGAAGAAATCTTACTGGAGTTGGAGAGCCTATTATGCCAGCTCCGGGACGATACGGACATCCGGGTCCTGATCTTCACCGGCTCAGGTAATACGTTCTGCGCTGGTGCGGATCTTTCGCTCACGAAAGGCGTCAGTGATCCGGACGAACGCGAAAAGATCTTTCGAGAATTCGCTCCTCGCCGGGCGCGTCTGACGGAGCGTGTCCTGGCAACATTGGTCCACCTTGAGCAAATTACGATTGCGGCGGTGAATGGCTATGCGGTTGGGGGAGGCTGGGGGCTGGTGTTGGGCTGCGATCTACGCGTTGCAAGAGAAGGGGCGGAGTTCTGGTTTCCCGAAGTGGACCTTGGAGCTCCGTTGAGTCCGTCCATGGTGACCCTGCTTACGGCCCACGTGGGGCCGGCACGCGCCAAGGAAATGAGCCTGACCTGCCGTCATTATACGGCAAACGATTTGTTATCCGTCGGGATGCTGAATCAGGTGGTAGCACAGGAAAAACTCCTGCCTACTGTGGTTGGCTTGGCTCAAAGCCTGGCCACAAAAAACGCAAACGCGGTAATGGTCTCCAAAGCAACCGTGAATGCACTCTCTCTCCATCAAGCCGTGCTCAGACCGGACTTGTTGCTTCCGCGAGGGTAGAGCCGTATCATCTGGCAGAATCGGCTGGCTTGGGTTTTCTAGACAGCCAGACCCAATATATTGAAGACGAGGCCTTGGCGCAGCACTGCGCGTGCGCGGACGATTCGGGCTTTTGTTTAGCCTATCCGCCAAACCGTCACGCCACCCTGCGCGTCGAGTGCGGCAAGCGCGCGCCCGTCTGGCCGCCAGTACAATTCGGCCACTACGCCCGCCACAACCGCGTCCCCTATCGGACTGCCTTCTCCATCTCTCTGAAGCGACCACACAACCACGGCACCATCGCGGCCTCCCGATGCCAGGCGCATCGTGCGGCGAGCGAAGGCAAGCGTTGTGACGGGTTGAACATGAAGCTCTAGAACGCCGGGCCGCGTGCCTTCGGGGCCACTTCCCTGGAAGCTCCAGACCGTCACCGCCTCCCCTCCGCCGGTGGCCAAGAGGGTGCCGGTGTCATCGAAGGCCAAGGCCGACGGCTTGGCAGGATATCCTGACATCATGGAGTCCTGCTCCGTGGAGCGACGCCAGAAGTGCACCGAGTTGTCCTGGCTGCCGCAGGCCACAATATCCCCGTCCGGGCTCAATACCATCGACACCAAGGAGCCCTGCCACTCCAGCTTCTGGCGAAGCTCGCCAGTGGACGCGTTGAAGAACGTCACCCGACCGTAACAAGCCGTCGCCAGCTCCTCTGCGCTGCACCACGCAAGCGCGCTGACGGTGCTGGGATGATCATCAGATCGCCAAACCTCCGCGCCGTCCGCACCATACGCACGAACCTGCCGGGAGCAGGAGGCCGCCAACCATTGGCCGTCCGGCGACCACGCCACGTTTTCTACCCAACCGCTTCCGACGTCGATAGCCCGGCTTACCTGACCTTCGGTGGCACTCCAGATTAAGACTCGTCTGTCCTGGCCGGCCGTAGCGAACGCGGTTCCGCTTGGGTGGACCGCCACCGCGAGCACACCACCTTCGTGAACCCCGCGCCGCGCCCAGGCGGTCGCGCCAGACTTGCCGTCGAATGCGTAGACGCCACCCGCAGCATCACCGACCATCAGCGTTTCACCGCGTAGGCTCCAACCCCCGGCGATGGCGTAGTCGCCGACCGCCGCAGACCAGCCCCGGCGGAGCACACCCCTCCTCCCGGCGACATTCAAATCAGACATGCTTCGAACTCCTGCCGCATGCTCTGCGCATCGAGGTTGCGGCCGATGAAGACGAGATGACCGACTCCTTGAAGTACTACCAACATCTCAATCAGCCTCGGCATTCGCAATCGCTGCGATGTTGGCCAACAGCCATGCGGATGCAGCAAACAACTGCAACCAATCTCCACCGGATCTGAGCCCGTAAGTCAGCATGCTGCTAATCCAGCAAACGCTGGCAGCCGTTTGTCCGAGCCATTCGATGCTCCACACCCTGGCTCGTCGGCTTCGCCCGGCGCCAGACGCACCGGCCCCTGCGTCGTTTCCCGTCAACATACGCACTCCGACCCACAGCAGGAGAGGTCATCGAGATACATGCCCCAATTGCGGTACTCTTCCAAATCTTTCGCCGGCAGCCCTAACGAGGTCGCAATTGCTTTGGCGACAACGGCGAATCGTTGTCGATACTTGAAGATAAAGCAGAAGACGTAATTGTTATGGCGGACCGCGGGGCCGCAGAGAAACACTCCCGGTACGATGGTCGATTCATCGTGTTCGCTCAGAAGCGGAGAGCCATCGTCGCGTCGTTCAAACAAATCCCCGACTAACTTGTGACTCCCCTCAAATCCGCCTGCCAATAGTGGCGGCACGCGGGTTTGAAACCGCTGCCCGTCCTGAGCCGTAACTTCATACATGGCGTCCACGCGAGTGACCGATTCGATAGGGGTGTGCGGAAACAGTTCCACTTGCTCAACAAACCGGTCTTCACGCATCCGTTCGAGTGTAAACGGGGAAAGCGCGACACTGGGATCGGAACTCTCGTCCTCCCACGGGCAACCCTGGTCGAACAACCGCACTCGTTTGTCGCGACATGCCAGGTGGTAGGCCACGTCGACACCACTTTCGTAGCCACCCACAACGATGAAGTCGTCACCGTCAAGCTCTTCATAGCTGGCGATGGTCGCGGTGTGGCGACACAGTTGGCTACCAACAAACCCGCTTAAGCGTGGGTATTGGAACTCGCCAGCGGCCCAAATGACGTGCTTGGCCTGCAAGGTTTCGTCGGCCGTATCGAGGCGAAATCCGTCGCCAACCTTTGCGACCTGCATCACGTCGGTATCCGGGCGTACAGGTACCTCAAAGAATCGTGCGACTGCACGCAAATATCTCGCGTACTCTTTACCCGTCGGATGCTCGACCCCCAAACTGAACGCGGGTGAAGTTCCAATCGCGATCGAGTTCAAATCGATCATGCCAATCGAATTGGTTGGGTACGAGGGCGTGATGAAGCGAGTCTCGGCCGGCCATGAGGCGAACGATGCGCCGACCTTGCGACGCTCGGAAACTATGAAGTTCTCGATGCCAGCATGCTTGAGAGCCACCGCGGCCCCCACGCCTGCGGCACCGGCGCCGACGACCACTACATCATAGACGATTTCACTGCTCTCAGTGCCGCTCATGCAGACTCCTCCTGACGACATTCAAATCAGACATGCTTCGAACTCCTGCCGCATGCTCTGCGCATCAAGGTTGCGGCCGATGAAGACGAGTTGATTGCGGCGGGGCGCGGCGCCCCATGGCTGATCCGGCTGGCCGTCAAAGAGCATGTGCACCCCCTGGAAGACGAAGCGACGCGACTCACCCGCGAGGCTGATGAAGCCCTTCATTCGGAAGATGTCCACCCCACGCTCACTGAGCAGTTTGCCAAGCCAGGCGTTGAGCCTGTCGGGATCGACGTCGCCGTCCCTCTCGATTGAGATCGAGCCCACCTCGTCGTCGTGCTCGTGCTGTGCGACCCAGGTGCGCTCGACCTCTTGCCTGATTGTCGCTCCATCCGCGTTCGTCAGTTGGAGATCGAACTCCTCCGCGGTGTGCTGGGCGTAGAGGCCAACCCGCACCTGCGTATCGACCTCCAAGAAGAACGACTTGCGCCCTGGGGAATCGAGCCGGAGGTTCACATGCTTTCCGACAGGAATCTCTTCCCCCGGACGAATGAGCTCCGCAGGTTCGGCGTACCGCCGCACACACCACTCCGCACCCTCACGGAGGGCGGCGTCATCCGTGCCCTGGTCGGACACGACGACGAGCGACATCGCCGGATCAGGTCCATCGGCGAGGCTGAGTTCGTAGCGGCCGATATGGAGCGAATAGACTCCAGTCCATTCGAACGGATACTCCGACTCGAGGAAGGTGGGACGACGCTCAAGCACCTGGTCCAGGTCGAAGGCACCGAGGTTGAGTACCGTGTCGACGGAGACATTCGCCCGCTCGCTACGCACGACTTGCGCCATTCGGTTCATGTCTCGGAGCCGAGCTTCGAGCCTGTCGAGCGCCTCGCCGTTGACGAGGTCCGTCTTGTTGAGCACGAGGACGTCTGCGAACGCGATTTGCTCCGTGCTTTCGTCGCTTCGGCCGAGCTGCTGCTCAATGTGGGCTGCGTCGACGAGCGTGACGATCCCGTCAAGCGAGAACTCCTCACGAATCTCGTCGTCCATGAAGAACGTCTGAGCGACCGGACCGGGATCGGCGAGCCCTGTAGTTTCCACCAACACATAGTCGAACTTGTCGCGGCGCTTCATGAGATTGCCGAGTACGCGAATCAGGTCTCCGCGCACCGTGCAGCAGATGCAACCGTTCGACATCTCGAAGATCTCCTCGTCAGCGTCGACGACGAGCGCCTGATCGATGCCAACCTCCCCGTACTCGTTCTCGATCACGGCAACGCGCTTGCCGTGCTCCTCACTCAAGATTCGGTTGAGCAGAGTCGTCTTGCCAGAGCCGAGGAAGCCGGTGAGGATGGTCACAGGTACTTTTTGCGGCGTGTTCATATCTAGTTCTCCTGGGGCAGAGGTACGAGCGTTGGAATTTGGACGTCGAACCCCCACGCCGTGCAGACCTGGACCAGGTCTTCGGCGTCAACGGCGTCCGTGGGTTTGTGTAGTTTGTACTGGAGCTGTGGCGCATCGGGCCGAAGCAGGCCAACCACGGTCTCGATGGGCGCACAGCCTTCTTCGAGACACGCTAACTCGGCGACCGTGACCGTCGTGTCATGGGAGAGGCTTAGCGCTTCGCGCAATGCCTCCTTGATACGTCGAACCCGTTCAAGGTTCGGGCGGCGTGGTGATGTGTTGATCAACATGTTCTCTTTCTCCCTGCGACACGGCGGGACCAAAAATGGGGTCGGATGGCGTCACGGCAGACGTTTCAGCGCTCGCCAACAATGGCCAGGGCGCTCCACGCGACGGCCTGGCTGAGCGAAAGCCTGCCTTCTGCTAGGATGCATCAGCGCCCCCCTCGTATGGCGGCACACGCCCCAGAATGCTTGCGCGGAGGGGCTTCGGACGTCGCTCCCGCCGCATAAACCCGTCTCCGGTACCGGTGTAGAGCGAGACGCACTCTACGATGTCACGTGCGCTCTCGCCCGGGTGCTGATCCCCGAAGAGGTAAGTCCACGCCCCAGGCGACGAGAGCGCGATTCCACAGGGGCGCGGGCATACGCTCAGGCACTCGGTGGACCTGACCTCCACGTGGTGGCCCAATGGGCTCTCATGGAACGTCGCGCGAAGCTCTTGATAGAGTTTGAAGCCGGTCCGACTCTCTCGTGGCTCACGCGGAGAGCCAGGTGCCCTACAGGACGTGCACACGTGCAGTACGGATGGCCGAAAGGTACCATGAGATGTCGGTGGCCCTTTCGCCAAAAAGGATGAGGCAGTTTCGGTCATGCTGACTCCTCGGCCATGCGGTGGGCTCGGTCCGGGGTCTGGCTTGGGATTCCTAGACAGCCAGGCCCAATATATTGAAGACGAGACCTTCTATATTCTCAAGCGTGAGAAACGTGCCGACACCGGCAACAACAGCGCCGGCGAGGCGGGCATGAATATGTTTCGCCTCGGTCGCCTTCAGCAGATTGTGAACAGCAAATCCGGCCAGGAGTGCCAAGCCGTACTGCAGAAGGCCAAGCCCGACCAAATAGCCCACCAGAACGGCCACGCCGGCCCCTGCTTCCTGGGCTGCGATCGTGTCGCCAAAGGCTGATCCGTGGAAAAGGCCGAAAACCGCGAAAAGTCCGACAGCCGGAGCAAGACCCGTGGCACGACCGGACAAAAGGATGCCGCCGACAACGAGAAGCGAAATGCCGATCACAAATTCCTTGACAGGCAGGCCAACGCCAAAACTCATCAGCAGGCAACCCATCAGCATCGCGCCAATATAGGCGGCCGGTGCCAGTTTCGCGCGACCAATGTAAAGCGCTGCAATGCCAACGGCGATAACGAAGAAGAGATGATCAAAGCCCAAGAGTGGATGTCCAACGCCGGACAAGAGCCCGTCGGTTAGTGTTTCCATTGGCATGCCACCGAGCGGGTGGTGCGCAAAGGCCGGAACCGCACTCAGGGTGAAAACGACCGCGGCTAAAAGATATCTATTCATTTTTTCTCCCCCTTTTGTTTGGTGCATGGGAATTTATTATTGCATAATAGTTGCAATAGAGACTTTATTACATCAATGGTCGGGAGATTGTCAAGCTGACCCGGATTACCGGTTCTAGTGTGGTACGAGACACGAATCGAGCGCAGCAAGCAGCGCCGAACGGTCAAACGCCGCGCCAATAAACACCAGATAATCCTGAGGTTGTGGGGTCAGGGATTTTGCCCCTTGAGCCAGGTATCCCTCCCGAATGAGAACAACGATCTGAATTATTCCATCAGGCGAGTTCGGTCCATCATACGGCCTACTTCACGTCCTTGTAGCTGAAGCCCAGGCCCGCCCGTGCGTCGCTCTGGATGCCGTACTGGGGAATAGGGTAGGACAGCCCGTTCTTGGCCAACCGGGCCAGCCCCTCCAGGGCTTTCGGCAGGTAGTGGGGCGGCATGGCCATCAGCAGTTCATCCTCAAGCACGCCCCCGTAGCGCCGCTCGGCATAGCACGGAATCGAGACGCTCGGCTCCCCGGTCAGCTTGGCCCGTCCCCAGGAGTCGGCACAGGCCGACTCGCCCACGCTGCCCCACTGCATTTTTCTATAGCCCGTCCATTGCAGGCCGTTAATCAGCAGGATCATCTGGGCCGGGGTGGCGTAAATCAGACAGATATCCGGCGGGTTGAGCCGACCCGACACCAGCGGCGAAACCGCCAGGGCCTGATAGAGGCCGTAGGGCACGACATCCATGGCCTGCTGGTGGGCGGCCGAGTCCTGCTCGGTCTCAAACCACACCCCGGCCATGGTTTTGCCGCATAGCCACTCCTCGTCCTGGGGGGCGAGACCCAACACGGCCGAGCACTGGCTGCCGACCAGGTCTGTTGCCGTCAGGCCGACGGTCCAGTTGAGCCGGGCGGCCTGAGCGACGAGTTGGTCGGCGGTGTGGATATTCTTGGGACGCCGGAGCCGGGGAATCGCCTCCATGTCCTCGACCGAGGTAAACCATTTCATGCCGGTCGGCGTGGCGCGCAGGTGGAGACGGCGGTTGAGTTCTTCGATTAGCGTGGGCCAGTCGTAGCTTGGCTGCTCCTGGGCGGTGGAAGTTGATGGCTGTGTCATAGTCTGCCCTCCTATCGTGTGTGTAGCACGACCCTGACGGGCTAGCCACTCGGACTTGCCCTGGGGCGGCTGGACCGGGACGCGGCGACAAGTGCCGCGAGCCGAGTGAGCAGTCATGCGAGGACGGCTGATGAGCTCAAGTTTGACGCTCGTCCGGTTTGTCTGATACGAACCTGACGCCTGTCCAGTGCGAACAATTTGATAGGGGCGCATGGAAAGCAAGGAGGTTTCAAACATGGCAACGAATCCAACCGAGCGTCGACAACGTCTTATTGACATGGCCGCTACGCATGCCGACGACTTCAAGGCGAGGGTGGCCGAGCACGATGCGGACAGCAGCTTCCCGCATGAAAATGTGGCAGCCATGAAAGCCTCGGGTTATACCGCGCTCATCGTGCCGGAAGAGTTGGGCGGCGCCGGTGCCACGCCGCTTGATATTGCGCTGGCCCAGGAACGCCTGGCCTACGGCGACCTGCCCATGGCCATTGCCGTCAATATGCACCACATCGTGGTCGCCATTCTGGCCGACCTGTGGCGACTCAATCAGAAAGGCGAGGGGCCACAGGTGGACGCCCTGGAGCCCATGCTCAGGGCGACGGTGACTGACGGCCTGATTTTCGGAGGACCGGTCAGCGATCCAAAAATGAACAGTTCGGTCGGCTTTGCCGGCATCAATGACACCACCCGTCAGGCGACCAGAGTGGACGGCGGCTACCGGCTGAATGGCAAAAGCGGCTTCGGCACCATGTCCGCGGGGGCCGACTATCTGCTGACGACCGCCCGCTATGAAGACCCTGACAACGGCCCGCAATGCCTGCTGTGCTTTTTCCCGACCACGGCCGAAGGTGTCGAAATTCAGTCCAACTGGGACACGATGAGCATCCGTTCTTCGCAGAGCAATGACGTGGTCTGGAATAATGTGCTCGTCCCTGACGAGGCCGCGGTGTTACGACCGGCCCAAAGCTGGGACGCCATCGCCGACATTACCGCCTCGTGGTGGGTGGCCTCCGGCCCGGCGTGTTATATCGGTCTGGCCCAGGCGGCGCGCGATTACGCCATGAACTGGGTTGCCGGACGCACCCAGCAGCCGTTTGACCAGCCCATGACCCACTATCCGAGCAATCAACTCCTGGCCGCGGACATGGAAATCGGTCTGCGCTCGGCGCGCGCCATGCTGCATCAGGCTGTTGCCGCCCACGACGACGTTAACGTGCGGACCCAGGAAGACCTTATCAATCTGATCTCCTGTTTTCAGTTTGTCATGGAATCCTGCGTTCAGGTGGTTGATAAGGCCATGCGCATGGTCGGGGGCGCGGCTCTGTTCAAGAAGAACCCCATGGAACAGATGTACCGCGACGTACGGGCCGCGGTCATCCATCAGCCCTTTGCCGGTATGGAAGGCAAAGCCCTGCTCGGTCGGCGGACCTTCGGCTTGCCCGTGTACACCAGCCCGCGCTTTGTGTGAGGAAGGAAAGGAAAAACGTATATGAGCAACCCCAATCCCAACACCCCAGATATCGAACGCACCCCGCAAGACCCACGCATCGTTATTATTGGCGCGGGCATGGCCGGCATTCTGTCCGCCATTAAATTTCGTGAGGCCGGCTACGATAATTTCGTCATCTATGAGAAGTCAGACGCCCTGGGCGGCACCTGGCGGGCGAATACCTATCCGGGGCTGGCCTGCGACGTGCCGGCGCATTCGTATACCTATTCCTTTGAGCCCAATCCGGACTGGAGTCAGGTGTTTGCCCCGGGCCCTGAGATTCGGACCTATTTCGAGAATGTTGCTCGGAAGTACGCCGTGGCAGACCGCGTCCACTTTGAGGAAGAGATTACGGCCTGCGAATTCATCGACGGCCGCTGGCAGATTCGGACCAGTCAGGGACGCGAAGACCAGGCGGATATCATCATTGCCGCCACCGGCGTGCTGCACCATCCCAATCGGCAGGACTTCCCCGGTCTCGACACCTTCGAGGGCGCGCACTTCCATAGCGCCGAGTGGGATCACAGTGTCCCGCTCGACGGTGCGCGTGTCGGCGTGGTCGGCACCGGCTCGACCGCAATCCAGATTACTACCGCCCTGGTCGAGCGTGTGGCCCGCTACATATTATTCCAGCGTACCGCGCAGTGGGTCTTCAAAATGGAGAACAACGCCTATGCGGCTGCCGAGCGAGCTGCGTTTGCCAACGACCTCCAGAAAATCTACGCGCTGCGCGAAGAGCAGCAGGAGTTTTTTGAAAATTTTAGTAAGGCGGTCATTGATTCTGATTCCCCCGAGATGAGGGAGATTGAAGCCGTCTGCCTGGCCAACCTTGAAGATACGGTGAAAGACCCGGAATTACGTGAGAAACTCCGGCCAAATTATCGGGCGGCGTGTAAGCGTCTCATTCTGTCGCCCAATTTCTATGAATGCATTCAGCACCCGAACGCCGAACTCGTGGTCTCCGGCATTGAAGCCGTCGAGCCCAAAGGCGTCCGGACCAAGGACGGCAAACTGCACGAGCTGGATGTCCTGGTGCTGGCGACCGGCTTTCGGGCCGACCGGTTTATCCGGCCGACCCTGGTGCGTGGCCGGGGCGGCGTTGATCTCGACGACGTATGGGCGGACCATCCGGTTGCCTATCTCTCGATTTCCGTTCCGGAGTTTCCGAACTTTTTTATGCTGAACGGTCCCAACGGTCCGGTCGGCAACTTTTCCTTGATTCGCATCGCCGAACTGCAACTAGGCTATATCCTGCAACTCATGGAAAGAATACGCAGGGGGGAGTGCCGGGAAATCAGTGCCAGCCGCCCAGCCACGGATGACTATGAGCAAGCCCGTGCGCAGGCCGCCAAGAAATCGATTTGGGCGACGGGCTGTAATAGCTGGTATCTGGACAAGCACGGGGTGCCGGCAAGCTGGCCTTGGTCTCAGGCCCATTTCGACGCAGAGATGGCCGCGCCCAGACTCGAAGCCTATGACGTTGTCTAAAGCGGACAGCCGTGTGGGCCGCTGTGCAGCGCCTGGGTTGAACATCTATGCTTGACAGTCGGTCCGAACCGGGACACAGTTTGACGGGGGACTGTGACCGGGAACGTAACGATTCGGGAGGAGTTGCAGACATGAGCATCCAGACTGTTGGCTCAGTTGCATCCGGCACCGGTCTGAACGACCGGCAACCGGTCGGAGACCTTGAACGGGACGTAGGCGACTACATCATAGACCGCCCCGAGCAAGGCGTGTTTACGGTGGACCGGGACGTATTCCGGGACCCGCGCATCTTCGATCTGGAGATGCAGCACATTTTCGAGGGCAGTTGGATCTACCTGGCGCACGAGAGCCAGCTTGCCCGATCGCACGATTTTTTTACGACCAGCATGGGCCGCCAGCCGGTCCTTCTCATGCGTAACAAGGCCGGTCAGATCGGCGCGTTCATTAACGCCTGTCCGCACCGAGGGGCTACCGTATGCCAGCTCAAACGCGGCAATCAGCGGGTGTTGACCTGTCCGTATCACGGCTGGTCGTTCAATACTGCCGGCGCGCTGATCAGCGTCAAGGACCATGCCAACGGTGCCTATCCGGCCGCGTTCGAGGAACAGCAGCACGGTCTCACGCCCATCGCCCGACTGGCCAATTACAAAGGCTTTCTGTTCGGCTCGCTCAACGCCGATGTACCCGCTCTTGAAGACCATCTGACTGCGGCCCTGCCGGTCATTGACATGCTGGCCGACCAGGCCCCGGGCGGCTGGGAGGTGGTCGCCGGCAGCGCGGATTACACCTATCACGGCAACTGGAAGCTCCAGGTGGAGAACGGCGTGGACGGCTATCATTTCGATGTGGTCCACCGCACTTTTGTGGGTGTGGTCCAACGCCGTGCGCAGTCGGGCTCGGACGAGGTGCAATCCCTGGACGCCGAACGCCTGGACGCCCCGACCAATGCGACCGGCTGTTACGACCTGGGTAACGGCCACACCCTGCTGTGGACCGACTACCCCAACCCGCAGGTCCGGCCCTCGTACGCCCAGCGGGAGGCCCTACGTGCCCAATATGGGGAAGCGCAGGCGCGCTGGATGGTTGAACGGCTGCGCAACCTGTTGCTCTACCCCAACGTGTTTCTGATGGATCAGATCTCGGCTCAGATTCGAGTCGTCATCCCGCTGGCGGTCGATAAGACCCTGGTCTCGACCTATTGCCTTGCGCCGGTGGGCGAGGCTCCCGAGACGCGGACACACCGGCTGCGTCAGTACGAAGACTTTTTCAACGCCAGCGGGGTTGGCACCCCGGACGACCTGGCCGCGTTCGAGGCCTGCCAGCGCGGCTTTAACGGCCACCAGGTGCGCTGGCAGCAGGGCTATGTGCGCGGCACCGGCCGGGCCGTCTCGGGTGCCGATGATGAAGCCCACTCAGTTGACCTGCAACCAGTTGCCAGCAGCAGCAACTTTCAGGACGAGATCATTTTTCAGGGCCAGTACCGGCGCTGGCTGTCCCTCATGAGCCAGGGCCAGGAAGCCACCCGCGGAAACGGCTATGACGGCTGACCTGCTGGCGCGCTGTACCCAGCTAGTGTTTGACGAGGCCGCCTGTCTGGACCAGCACCGCTGGGCGGACTGGCTGGCCCTGTATGCCGATGACGCGGAATACTGGGTACCGGCCTGGACCGATGAGGGCCGGCCTACGAACGATCCGCAGACCGAGCTGTCGCTGATCTACTACAACAGCAAAGCCGGCCTGGAAGACCGGGTCTGGCGGATCGAGTCGGGTCTGTCGCCGGCCTCCCAGCCCCTGGACCGGACCTGCCACCTGATTACCAATATCCGTCTCACCAACGAGGACGCTGACCGACCGGTCGTGGTGTCCCACTGGCAGGTGAATGCCTACAAGCCTGGGAAACAAGAATCGTTTCTCTATTACGGCTTTTATGAGCACCTGCTCCGGCGGACGCCGGAGGGCTATCGGATCGCCAAAAAGAAGACTACCCTCTTGAACGATGTTATTGAGGGTGTGTTGGATATCTACCATATATAAACACGCCTGCTGACGAGAGAGATGTATGGAGTCTGTTGATCTGTCGTATGGCCGTTCGTTTGCCAACGGGTTTCCGCACGAATTTTTTCGCTACCTGCGGCGTGAGGCTCCGGTCTGGTGGCACGCGCCGACCGAGCATACGCCGGGTGGTGAGGGGTTCTGGGTGGTGAGTCGCTACGCTGACGTGGTGAATGTTTTTAAGGATGCCGAGACCTTCTCTTCCGAGTTGGGCGGTACACAGATTTTTGACGGCAGGGGAGCCGGCTATCAGTTGAATCAGACGGACGACCCCAAGCACCGCCGACTGCGTGACCTGGTTAATACCGGCTTCCTGCCACGCATGATCGGCCGGCTGGAAGCTCAACTCAGAGAACGGACCCGCCATATTCTTGACGGCATCTCGCCCGGCGAGCCGTTTGATTTCGTCCCGACCGTGGCGCGTGAACTGCCCCTGCAGGCTATCTGCATTATTCTCGGGATTCCGCAGGAAGATCGAGAAGAGCTGGGGCATATTGTTGACCTGGCCATCGGCGCCGGGACAGGCGAAGCCCTGGCCCTGGAGCATATCAAACGTCTGGGCGCGTACGCGGATAGGATCGTGGAGCAGAAACGCCGCGAACCCGCGGACGACATTCTGTCCGTTATTGTTCACGCCCAATTAGAGGACGGCTCCCCGCAGCTCGACAATCGTGAACTGCGCGCCTTCTTTGCCCTGCTTTTTCCGGCGGGGGCCGAGACCACGCGCAGCTCCATTGCCGGCGGCCTGGTAGCGCTGATTGAAAACCCGCACGAACTGCAACGTCTGCGGTCCGACCCTGGGTTGATGAAGAGCGCGGTTGAAGAGATCGTGCGCTGGACTTCGCCGTCCGTGTACAAGCGTCGGACGACGGCGCGCGATGTCGAGCTATGCGGACAGCTCATCCGCAAAGGGCAGAAAGTCACCATCTGGGAGATGTCAGCCAACCGGGATGAAGAGGAGTTCGTGGATCCGTTCCGGTTCGATATCGGACGCAGCCCCAATTTTCATATTGGCTTTGGTCTTGGTACCCACTTCTGTTTAGGGGCGAATTTGGCGCGGCTTGAAATCCGGGTGGTGTTTGAAGAACTCGTGGCCCGCTATGCGGACTTCGAGATCGTCGGCGACCTCGAATGGACGAATAACAACCGGCTGGTCGGTCTGACCCGTCTGCCACTCCGAGTGACGCCCAGGACAGCTTCCTGATCCGGCCGCAGCCAACGCAGGGTCAAGACCGACCAAGACCTTAAACTAGGAAGTTCCGTCTAAAATAGATTCGTCCGCCTGGACCAACGATACGATTGGTTTGTGTGACCGTCTCGTGCTTGGAGGACTTTTCTCCATCGACCAGCGATGTGATTAGTTCGCGTGACCGTCCTGCGACTATGGTGCTTTGTTCCATTATGGCCTTGTTAATCTCCCGAATGAAATCACTACTTGCTATCATCAACTCGACCTGCTCTTTGGAGAGATGCGAGAAGTAGTACGGTTGAACTGCTACATCAGAGGCAAGAGGCAGGAACATATCGCTTGGGTCGCTGTCGGGTGACTGCTCAGGATCACGTATCTCCAGAATAGGGCGACTTCCAATGATGAAACTGCCATTCGGATCATATATTGCCGTGATGACGAGTCCCATCTCCGCCAAACGTCGTAACGATTCCTCGTATACCGGTCCCCTTGAATCTCCAATGGCCATAGCCCTCAAATTGTGTCTTATCCTGGACATGGTACGAGGATCGTTCTTTATGTTTTGTAATTCCGGTGAAAGCTCTTCTCCGGCCGCTTTATGACCTTCAATTCCGTCCAGAATAACCCCATCAATCTTATGATCGGGCAACCTTTCGTTAAGAAAATCCGGTACACGCTTCCACTGAAAATAGAAAAATTTATCGAATGTCTCCTTTTCTTGAGCAGTCAGATACGGAACTTTTCCTAGGCGAGCTTTCTCGACGATTTTTTTGATGATCCCGTTTGCTTCGCTTTCAAGTCTGGATAATCCGTGCTCCACAGAAAAATCCCTTTCTCCACTGTCCAGATATTGAGTATGGAGATGTCGCTCTACAAAGCGCTTTTTCGGAGTAGATGATCGAACTCCCCTTTCTGGCAAACGTTTGTTATAAAAGTATAGCCGTCCTTCTTTATCCGTAAATCGGCGCTGGAGCATTCGAGGATTAAAATGATGGGCTTTTGGCTCACTATGACGTTTTGACTTACTCATGGTGTAGCTAACTCCTGTTCAGGTGTCTTCCATCTTATCATAGTCCCATCTCCTCATTGACGTTTCCTCCCATATTGGTCATTCTCCCCCTGTCTACTTTATACGGCGAACCCGCTGAGTCGGGCCGCCTGCTCAATACAACAACCATCATAAAGCGTGGGAGTAGCTACCTGTGCTGTGGTGAATAGGCAGGACTCCACTCATTCGCTGTGTGAAGTAGACACGACCCGGCAACCGCGCCGGGACTCTTAGTAGCAATGGAGGGAGAGACAATGAGAAGGCTCAGTGGACTCATCGTAACCCTGGTATTGACCTGCGTCACCGTCCACGCGGCAACGCTCGATGTGCCCACCCCCGATACTACCCTCTCCGGCGTGGGGGTGATTCATGGCTGGAAATGCGAGGCGGGCGAGCTAACCGTCCGCTTCGACGGCGGCCCCCCGCTCCCGTTATTGCATGGGGCGACCCGGCAAGATGTCCTCAACCGTGGAGCCTGTGACCATGCCAATGTAGGCTTTGTCTCGATCATGAATTGGGGCAATCTCGACGACGGAGAACATACCGCCGTGGTCTACGATGATGGCGTGGAGTTCGACCGCAGTGTGTTTACGGTCCGACGGTTTCGGGAGGCGTTTGTCACTGGTGCGTCTCTCACCCTGCCGGTGCAAGACTTTCCACATCAGGGAGACAACGCGGTGTTTACCTGGAGTCAGCCGACCCAACATCTGGAATTGGCCGACGCCTTTGCAGCACCTACAATCGCGGACCCACCGAATTGTGCGGGATGGGCCGCAGGACATGGGCTCAAGTCGGCTGAATGGGTGCGAGCATGTTTGGAGGCCGGGGCCGACCCCAATGCCCGGGATGAAGACGGCGATACCCCCCTGCACCATGCGGCCGCTGACAATGACGGAGGGGAGGGTGAGGCGGCGGCGCTCTTACTCGCGGCCGGGGCCGACCCGAATGCCCGGAATAATCGGGGGAGAACACCACTCCACAACTATGGGATAGGCTTTGAAGTAGTAGTGCTACTGCTTGAGGCCGGAGCCGACCCGAATGCCCGGGACCAGGACGGTAATACTCCTCTGGATTCTACATCTTTCTACGGGTCGGACGACCAGGAACGTGCGCTCATTCGGGCGGGCGCCGACCCGAATCTGCTGGGCGAACACGGTAATCCACATCATTGCCGAACGTTCGAGTGTCTGGCGAAGAAAACCTACCGCCTGGAACGGTAGGATCGTCTCGCGTGATTTTTACTGAGCGGATGACTCATTGTGAAATACCAACGGCCCTGTTTGGCTTGCTGGCATTTGCTCTCATCGAATATCCTATCATTCCTGGTGTCATCTTTTGGGGAGTGGTCATTTTTGTGCTCTGGACGAAGCCTTGGAAAGATTAGACTCACCGTGGCGGGAGTACACTTTGATGGAGACATTGCATCAGAATATCTCAGATGCCTGCAAACGAGCGGACACTATTCTGTGGGACGCCTATGCGCGAAGTAGCGGTTGTCCTCCCGGTGGCTCCGGCCCAGGTCGTCTTGTTTTTCCCCGGTATCGTGATGGAAGTGTACGTGTCAGTGAGCAGGAAGCGAGATTCGCTTTCGTCGAGACATTGTGCCAGGGACCTCTCAGGTACTCAGTTGAGGTGCCTACCTCTAAACTCTACACGTTCACGGGAAAGACGCCGCTTTCTGCTCAGACGGACCTTCAGGTACACGACGTGGATGAGAGCGTCATCTGTAACGTTGAGTTCAAGGCAAAGGGCGTTAGCTCGTCAGCCCAGAACAACTTCCAAATCTACAAGGACTTGCAGAAACTACTGCGCGAACCCGTGTGGGGGCTTTGGTTCCATCTTCTGGAGGGCGTTGATAACTCGACCATCAACAAATTCCTGGGTGTGATGACAAAACAGGTTGGCGAGGTGCAGCACGATTTTGGAAAAGATATCCAGACACCGGGATTGACTCTTCATGTGTGCGTATTGCGGCATGGCTTCTCACTACAAAAAGACATGCTGCTTCTACCTAGAGTCTTCTGCGAATAGATTGAATCAGGGAAGTTTTTGCAGCAAGCTGGGGAGGGAGAGCAGGGTGAGCACTGCGGAAGGAGGGAGGAGATGGCTCGCGCCTACTCGCAAGATTTGCGGGATCGCGTGATTGATGCCGTGGCAGGCGAAGGGCTGAGCCGGCGGGCGGCGGCGCGGCGGTTTGGGGTCAGTGCCGCCGCGGCGATCAAGTGGCTGCAGCGCTTCCACCGGAGCGGGGAGCGGGAGAGTGCGGGGACCGGGGGGCATCGGCCCTCGAAGGTGCAGCCGCACCGCGCTTGGGTGTTGGCGGTTCTGGCGGCTCAGCCCGACATCACGCTGGCCGCGCTGGCGGCCCGGCTGTTGACGGAGCGCGGAGTGCGGGTAGACACGGGCATGCTGTCGCGGTTCTTCAAAGGCGAAGGGATCAGCTTCAAAAAAAAGCCTGGCGGCCTCCGAGCAGGATCGGCCGGACATCGCGCGGCTCCGCCGGCAGTGGCAGCACGCGCAAGGCCAACTTGATCCACGCCGCCTGGTGTTCCTGGATGAGACCTGGGCCAAGACGAACATGACCCGCAGTCATGGCCGCTGCCCCCGGGGCCAGCGGTTGCGCGCGACCCGGCCCCATGGGCACTGGCACACGCTGACCTTCGTGGCGACGCTCCGCCACGACCGCCTAGCCGCGCCGTGTGTCTTCGATGGCCCGATGAACGGACCCTGCTTCCTGGCCTATGTCGAACAGTGTCTGCTGCCAACGCTCACGCCGGGCGATATCGTCATTATGGATAATCTGAGCAGCCACAAGAGTCCCGCCGTGCGGGCCGCCATTGAGCGGGTGGGGGCCACGCTACGCTTCCTGCCACCCTACTCCCCCGACCTTAACCCGATTGAACAGGTCTTCGCCAAGCTCAAAGCTTTGCTCCGCCACGCGGCCGAACGCACCGTTGAAGCGACTTGGCGGCGGATCGGGACGCTGCTGGACCGCTTCGAACCGGAGGAATGCCGCCACTACTTCACCCATGCTGGCTATGCCTCCACCTAAAAACAGAATGCTCTAGTACCGAATTGGAGCGACATCTACGCGTTGATCTGCATGTCTCTCGGAGTAAGTTGATTGAAAAGCGTAACCTGAACGGGTGGGATCTCCATACGATGGGGTGACCCCGCCCTGGAGGCGAGATTCTCGATCTGTTTCCCTTAGGTTTGCTCCCGGCCGTGAATCCCTGGTCGTTCTTCCAGCCCGTTAGTGTGAGGATAGGTAGTGGTTAGTTGTTGACGTAGAAATTGCGAGTGAGTATACCGCCACTAGGTGGTACATGTCTGATAGGGCGCTAAACGGTGAGGCCCCGGGATGGCCGGGATTCCTGCTCTCTCTACCTGTCGTGAGGGATAAGCTATGACCAACGTCCGTGTTGCCGTTGATATTGGCGGTACTTTTACCGATGTCTGTGTTCTCGACGAAACCACGAATGCGCTGCACATTGCCAAAGTCCCTTCCTCCAAGGATCCCATTGAGGCAGCGCTGGACGGGCTCGACAAGGCCGGTATCGCGCTCTCCGATGTGACGCTGTTTGCGCACGGCACCACGGTTGCAACCAACGCGCTCATCGAGCGTAACCTGCCCCACACCGCCATGGTCGTCACCGAAGGCTTTCGCGACGTCATCGAAATTGGCCGGTCCACGAAAGAAGACTTATGGGACGCCTACCGTGATAACCCCCCGCCGTATATTCGCCGGCGGGATCGCCTGCCTATTGCGGAGCGTACCGATTCCTCGGGCAGGGTAGAGAAGCCGATTGATGTTGCCGAGGCGCGGGTGCTTGCGGCAAAACTGCGCAAACGCAAATACGAGGCCGTGGCCATCTGCTTTATGAACTCGTTCGCAAACATGGCGAACGAGCAGGCGCTGAAGGCTATTCTCGGAGAAGAACTGCCGGGGGTGGCCATCTCGACGTCGGCCGAGGTCCTGCCCGAAATTTTTGAGCACGACCGGTTCTCTACGGCAGTCGTCAACGCCGTGCTGCACCCGGTGATCGGGGCGTATACCCTGCGTCTGCAAGAGCGGCTGAAACAGGGCGGCTATACCAGCGATGTGCTCCTCCTCCATAGCGGCGGTGGGGTGATGACACCCCAGGGCATCGACTCGCAGGCCGCGCGTCTGGCGAGTTCCGGTATTGCCGCCGGTGCCATCGCAAACCGCTACATCGGCAATCTGTGCGGATTTCCCAATTCAATAGGCTTCGATATGGGTGGCACCAGTACGGACGTGTCGCTCGTGTGGGACTCGCAGATGTTGACGACCCGTGACTGGCATATTGAGCACGGACATCCGATCTGTTTTCCGAGTATCGATATCAAGACCATTGGAGCCGGGGGCGGCTCGATTGCCTGGATCGATGAGGCGGGCTCGCTCCGTAACGGTCCGCAGTCGGCCGGCTCCATACCGGGTCCCGCCTGCTATGGCCGCGGCGGCGAGAACCCCACCAATACCGATGCCAACCTGGTCCTGGGGCGTTTGGGTGGAGACCTGGTCGGCGGAAACCTCGACCTCGACTTGGCTCGCGCGACCGCGGCGATTGAGCAAAAAATTGCGCGTCCCCTCGGCATGGATGTGAGGACCGCTGCCAAGGCAATTCTCGACGTCGCGAACGCCAATACGGCGGACGCCATTCGTCTGGTGTCTATCATGCGCGGCTACGACCCCCGCGACTTCGCGCTGATTGCCTTCGGCGGGGCTGGACCGCTGCACGGGGTCGCGTTGGCCACAGAGCTGTCCATCCCGACAGTCATTGTCCCACCCCACCCCGGGGTGACCTCGGCTATGGGCTGTTTGTTGGTGGACATCCAACACGATCTCCTGACAACTTATCTGGTCGATACGGCACAAGCCGACCCCCAGGCAATAGAAGCGGAGTTTCGACTCCTCGAAGCGGAGGCGCATGCGCGGCTGACCAAAGAGGGAGTTGCGGACACGGACATCATCCTCAAGCGGACGATCGATATGCGCTATAGCGGCCAGTGGCGGTCGCTTGCCGTAGCTGTCGGGACGCCCTTTACCAGTGTGCAGGAGACCGTTGACGCTTTCGGCGCGGCGCACGAGCGGGAATATAACTACCGGCGTGCCGGCGCCGGTATCGAGATCTTTCGCCTGAACCTGACGGCGGTCGGGCTGACGCCCAAAGCCGAACTGGCCAGCCACGTCGCTGATACGGCCAGACCCGAGCCGCGAGCCTGGCGCAAGGTCGGGTTTGATGAAGAGTCATTGGAGACTCCGATCTACTGGCGGGACGACTTGTCGAGTGGCGCGGAACTGCCCGGGCCGGCCGTGGTCCAGCAACTCGACTCGACCACTCTCGTGCCGCCGGGAGCTTCGGTGACGGTTGATCCGTGGTTGAATCTCATCATTACGGTCTGAGAACGAGGATGCGATCATGACCAAATTACCTGCACCCAGCACGACCCTCGACCCAGTGACCTTCGAGGTGTTACGCAACGCTTTCGTGAATATCGTGGATCAGATGGCAGAGCAGGTGCGTCGGACCTGTTACTCCTTCGTGGTCTACAACCGCGATTTCTCCAACGCGCTGTGCGATGCCGAGGGGAACACCGTGGCCCAGGGAAACCAGGACTTGGCGGCCCACGTCGGGACTCTGCACTACACCTGTAAAGCAGTCATCGACGAGTTTGGCGACGATATCCATCCAGGAGATGTCTTTCTGGTCAATGATCCGTATGTGGGCGGAACGCACTTCAACGATACCCGGGTGCTGTTACCGATTTTTGTTGACGGCCGGCTCATCGCCTGGAGCCAGGCAAACGGGCACTGGGCGGATATGGGTGGCAGTGTACCGGGGTCGTTTGATGTCAGCGCACACGAGATGTTCAAAGAGGGTATCCGCGTGCCACCGGTCAAGATCTGGCGGCGGGGCGAGTACTGTAGCGATGTGGCGCGCCTGGTGGCCAAGAACACCCGCGATCCCGATGCCATCATCGGCGATATGGATGCCCAGACCCAGGCAACGCGTATTGCCGAGCGAGAAATTCTCCGCTTGTGCGACAAATACGGCGTTGAGACCATCATCACCGCCTTTGCAGAAGTTCAGGATTATGTCGAACGCGCGATACGCCTCCGCCTGAGCGAACTGCCTGACGGGTCGTGGGAGACGGTCGATTTTGTCGATCAGGATCCGGCCGGGCAAGAAGGGATGATCCCCATTCGGGTCAAACTGACGATCAGGGGTGACGAGGCGGAATTCGACCTCAGCGGTTCCCACCCCACGATAGGCTCCATCTACAACTGTGCCTTCGGGGGGACCTTTGCCGGCATTGTGTCCGGTATGAAAACGTTTTTTCCAGATGTCCCGCTGAACGCCGGACTGTATCGGACCGTCAAGGTCATTGTTCCGGACGATACCATCGTCAGTGCCCGCTGGCCGGTGGCGGTATCCGGCTTTGTCATGGGTTTCGAGAAAATCATGAACGCGATCTTTGAGCTGTTCTCCGCTCTCATGCCGGAGCGGGCCATGGCGTGCGCCTTTAACATCGAGTATCTGCAAACCGGCGGCTATGACGCCCGCGGCGATGACCGTCCCTATTTTATGCTGTACGACTGGCTGTCCGGCGGCTGGGGCGGCCGGAATGGCCGGGACGGGCTCGGCGTGACGGCCTCGTGCTTTGGCGTGGGCTTGATGATCCAGCCGGTTGAAGGCCAGGAACGGCTGTGTCCGGTTCGGACCGACCGTTTTGAGATCGTCACCGACAGCGCCGGCCCTGGAGAATGGCGGGGTGGCGTTGGGCTCGACAAAGGTGGCACCATCCTGGACGTGGAAAACTGCGTGTTCTCCTATTTCTGCGACCGTGAACGGTCGATCGTGTGGGGGATTGAGGGCGGCCTCCCGGCGCGTCCGCACGGGCTCTGGCTTGAACCTCCGGGTGAGGAGGCGCGCTTCCTGGGTGCGGTGTTCTCGAATGTTCCCGTACATACCGGAGCGCGTTTCTGGCGGGGGACCTCGGGCGGTGGAGGCTATGGTGACCCGCTTGAACGTGACCCGCAAAGGGTGCTCGAAGACGTTGTGGATGACTATGTGTCGGTCGAGCGGGCGCGCAAAGACTACGGCGTTGTGCTCAAGGTCATCGACGAGGACTTGGCGGAGTACGAAATCGATGCAACCGCTACCCGGGCAGAACGTCGACAGATCGCCGCGCAGCGCAAGTGCTGGCTGGAGGAGGACCCGCAGCAGGTTGCCGAGCGCTTCCGCACGGGCCAACTCGACCTGTACGATGTGATTCGCCAGTATGGAGTCATCTGTGATTGGGGGACGGGTGAGTTATTGCCCAACTCGACCCAGGCCTTTCGTCAGATGATGAAAACGCGGAGTGTGCCGTATTGGGCTGATGAGTCAGATGTATGACTGATGAGTATATAGACCAACGGAGGGACGAACCATGAACGAATCAGGAACGCTAACGCCGCTCGGCAGGCGCGACCTTGCCAGCGTGTTTCACCCGATGGCCCAGATCGCCACACTGAACGAACAGGGTCCGCTGATGATCGTGCGGGGTGAAGGGATTCATGTGTGGGACGAAGACGGCAAGCAGTATATTGATGGGCTGGCCGGACTCTGGTGCACGTCGCTCGGCTATGGCAACGAAGAGCTCGCCCAGGCTGCCTACGAGCAGATCAAGAAGCTGTCCTACGGCCATCTTTTCGCCGACAAGAGCCACGACACAGCCATGCAGCTCGCGGAAAAGCTCAAGGCGGTGGTGCCAGGTGGATTTTCCAAAGTCTTCTTCGGTCTCTCGGGCTCTGACGCAAACGATACGCAGATCAAGCTCATGCGCTATTACAACAATGCCGTCGGGCGACCTGAGAAGAAAAAAATCATCGCCCGGAACAAAGCCTACCACGGCGTGACGTTCGCCGCGGCCAGTGCGACCGGTTTGGCCCCCTTTCATCAAGGATTTGATCTGCCGGTCGAGAGTTTTCTACACACCGACTGCCCGCACTACTACCGCTTTCATGAGCCGGGCGAAAGTGAAGAGGACTTTACTGCCCGGCTAGCCGATAATCTGGAGCGGCTCATCCTGGCGGAAAACCCGGATACGGTTGCGGCGTTTATTGCCGAACCGATTATGGGCGCGGGAGGGGTGCTGGTGCCGCCAGATTCGTATTTCCCGAAGATCCAGCAGGTACTGAAAAAATATGATGTCCTGTTCATTGACGACGAGGTCATCACCGGCTTTGGCCGGACGGGCAACCCGTTCGCCGCCCAGACCTTTGATCTTCAGCCGGCCACCATCTCCCTGGCCAAGTCGCTGACCTCGGCCTATCTGCCGTTGAGCGCGGTCATGATCCCCGAGTTCATCTATCAGGCGGTTGCCGAGGTGAGCAAAGAATGGGGGATATTCGGTCATGGCTTTACCTATAGTGGTCATCCCGTCTCGGCCGCGCTGGGGCTCAAGGTGCTCGAAATCTACGAAAGAGACGGCATTTTCGAGCGGGC
Organism: uncultured Binatia bacterium (SeqCode); assembly: GCA_965203745.1. GTDB lineage: Bacteria > Desulfobacterota > Binatia > Bin18 > Bin18 > Bin18. The sequence goes on along the minus strand of CBDBDK010000004.1, from coordinate 150,640 downwards.
GGCCCGGCTCGGTGAGCAGTTTCAGGCCCACCTGCAACAGCTGGCCGACCACCCGCTGGTCGGCGAGGTACGCGGCAAGGGTCTGGTTGGTGCGTGCGAGTTGGTGATGGACAAGACGACCGGCCAGGCTTTTGATCCAGATGCCGCAGTCGGCAAATACGGCCTGGCCCGCATGAAAGACAATGGTCTGATTTCCCGGGCCATCGGCGACACGCTGGCGCTGTGTCCGCCGCTCATCGTCTCTGCGGATGAAGTGGACGAAATCTTCGCACGCTATACAAAGGGGCTGGATGAGACCCTGGACTGGGTCACGCGCCAGGGCTTGCTTGCGGCCTGAACCCCTGCGCGCCATATTGATGGCCGCAGTTCTCCGCCCCGGCCCGATTGACAGCCCCACCTGAGGGTGGGGCTGCTGAGAGGAGGTTATTCCGGCAGTGCCTCGCCGGAGCCGCCCATTTCGGCCGGCACATCTCTCTGTTTGACAATGCCGTCGTGGATACGCAGCACGGTTTCCTCGTAAAAGACGTGCACACCGGGCTGAAAAGGAAGGTCCGGGATAACGGCCGCATACACATCGGTCAGGCCCATGCCGGGGTGCTCGGTGAATATATGACCGCCGCACATCTTACACCACTTGCGATGACTATTATCGGTTTTGGCATAAGTCCCAATATTATCCGCTCCCTGGGTGACCTGCACGGCATCGGGCGGCCACAAGGTAAAGGCATTGACCGGTCCCGCCGACCAGTGGCGGCATGACTCACAGTGACAGTAGCCCATGGCCGCGGGGGCGCCGCTGACGGTCAACTGCACGGCTCCACAAAAACAACTTCCGTTATAGGTGTTCTCGCTCATCCTTTCTCCTCCTGTTGGTTTGCGGTTTCTCCAATCCCTGCTTGCCTCCTTGTTACCTAGCCCCCCAGGGCTGGCCTCGCAACCCCGCGGCAGCGCTACGTACTCTGTATAGGACAACAGTTACCCGATATTGCTCTCAGGCTGGTTGCCAGATAGGTATATGGTGTTTTAGGCCAATACCAACGATCAGACAAAGAGCATCAAAGGAGGTCTGTGCATGCACGAGACAGTTATTCGTGGTGGAAAGATTGTTGACGGAACGGGGAAGCCTGCCTTCACCGGCGACGTAGCCATTGCCGAGGGGCGCATTGTCGCTGTCGGCAAAGACCTGGGAAGCGCAAAGCGGACGGTGAACGCCGCTGGGCTGCTGGTCACGCCGGCCTGGGTCGACGCGCATACCCATTATGACGGTCAGGTGGCCTGGGACGAACAAATGACCCCGTCACTCTGGCACGGCGTTTCGACCGTGGTCATGGGTAACTGCGGGGTGGGCTTTGCCCCGGCCACACCGGATCGCCACGAGTGGCTGATCGGTCTCATGGAAGGTGTCGAAGACATTCCCGCTCCGTCGTTGTCGGCCGGGCTGCCGTGGGGCTGGCAGAGCTTTGCCGAATATCTCGACGTGCTGGATAAGATGCCCCGCACCCTGGACGCCGGCGGCATGATTACCCACGGCGCGGTGCGGGCCTTTGTCATGGGCGAACGCGGAGCAAAGAATGAGCCCGCGACCGAAGAGGACATCGCCAAGATGGCCGCTATTGTCAAAGACGCCGTCCTCGCCGGTGCGCTCGGCTTTTCGAGTTCACGGACTCTGGTGCATACGGCCAATGACGGCGAACCGGTCCCCGGCACGTTTGCCCATGAAGATGAGTTGATCGGGATTGCCCGAGCCGTGCGCTCAACCGGACGCGGTATTCTGGAGATGGTGCCGCGCGGTATTGCCGGCGAAGACCCGGACCTGCTGCAAGAAGTGGATATGATGATCCGAGTCTCCCGGGCGACGGGCTGCCCGCTGACCTTCCTCCTGCCTCAGAACAACAGCTATCCCGCCCAATGGCACGAGGTCATGGCGAAATGTACTGCCGCGGTGGAGGGAGGCGTGCCGATCACACCGATGGTGTTCGTGCGTCCGGTTTGTGTGCTGTTCAGCTTCCAGGGTGAGAACCCGTTTGAATATCTGCCCAGTTTTCAACCGCTGAAAAAACTGTCTCACGACGAAAAGATGGCCGCGCTGCGGAAGCCTGAGCTGCGCCAAAAGCTGCTCACGGAACAAGACCCCCACACCACCGGGATGTCCCTGCTGTATCAGAATGCGCGGGTCTGGGAGCGCACCTATCCCATGGGTGAGGAGCTGAGCTATGAGCCGAGTGCGGATCGGAGCGTGGCGACGATTGCCCAGCGTGAAGGCCGCAGCCCACGCGAGGTGATCTATGATCTGATGCTCGAACAAAACGGTCGGGCTTTTCTGATGTATGCCGCGGCCGGCTACGCGGATGGCAATGCCGACTCGCTCCACCAGCTGATCTGTGATCCCATTACGGTGATGGGCGGCAGCGACGCGGGCGCCCACGTGCGTCAGATTATTGACGCGGGTGTCCCCACCTATGCCCTGACCCACTGGACGCGGGACAAAGCCGAGGACGATCCCAAGCGCTTGCCGCTTGAGTTTGTGGTCAAGAAACTCACCCACGATGGTGCGCGTCTGTTTGGTATGCAGGATCGCGGCACGCTTGAGCCAGGGGCCAAGGCGGATGTGAACCTGATTGATTATGATAATCTGAGCGTCAGTCATCCCGAGATGGTCTACGACCTGCCGGCCGGTATGCCGCGCCTGATGCAGACCGCTCAAGGCTATGAGAAAACCTATGTGAGCGGCGAAGTCGTGCAAGAAAACGGGAAAGATACGGGCGCCCGGCCGGGGCGTGTTGTCCGCAGTGCGTAAAGTGTTCTGTCTTCAGATGACGGGAGTGGGCAACCTGCCCACTCCCGCTTCTCTTCCCAAGAGTCGATAATTCCCATCTTGACTGCATGAATCAGAAGGAGGACAAGGTATGGACATTGGTATCCTTGTGCCGGCAACAGTAGAGACGCAGAATATCACTGAAATCGCGCAACGGGTCGAGGGCTTGGGCTTCGAGTCCCTCTGGATACCTGAACATCCGGTGATTCCCGTGGGCTTCAAAACCGAGGTGCCTGGGGGTGGAACCCTGCCCGAGCACTACAACCGCTGGGCCGACCCGTTTATCGCGCTGACCATGGCCGCGGCCGCCACCACCACGCTCAAGCTGGCCACCGGCATTTGTTTATTCCCGGAGCGCGAGCCGCTCATCACCGCAAAAGTGATCGCCACCCTCGATCTCTATTCTGGTGGTCGGACCATTATTGGGGTCGGTGCCGGCTGGCTGCGAGAAGAAACCGAAGTCATGGGCACCAACTTTCGACTACGCTGGCGACGCCTGCGCGAAACAACCGAAGCGCTGCGTATCTGCTGGACCGAGAACGAGCCCAGCTATCAAGGCGAAATGGTCCAGTTCCCGCCTGTCTTCTGCGACCCCAAGCCCGTCCAAAAGGCCGGTCCACCCATCTTTTTGGGTGGCCATGTGCCAAAGGCGCTGGAGCGTGTCGCCCGGACCTACGATGGCTGGTGTCCGCTCGCGTTTGACCCTGAGGACTACAAAACCAAGGTCGAATCGATCCGGACCATGGCCAGAGAGTTTGGCCGTGACCCGGACGCCTTGCAGATGTCGGCTTTTATTGATCCCAAGGACGGGGCCCTTTCAGCCGATGAGATGAAAGCCTATCGTGACGCTGGAGCAAGCCGGATCGTACTCTTCTCCCAGCCTTTTGCCAAAGCGGTTGCGACCGGCCAAGCCATGGCCTGCCTAGACACGGTCGCGCCCATTGTGGAGGCGGCTCAAGGGGTATAACACACACCCCTCACCCTGGCCCTCTCCCCTTGGGGGAGAGGGAATAGCTTTTCCCGAGAAGGTGGATTGAAGAGGCAGGAATAAAAAACACAGTGACCGTGTCAGCGCAGTAAGGAGTTTCAGCATGTTTGGGCCGTTTCGTTTTTCAGTCTATCCTCTGCTGGTGAGTCTTGCTCTCACCGCCCTCCTGCTGGCGAGTTTCTCTGCGTGGGCCGGCCCGAACATTAAAATCCTGGATAATCCCATCCGGATGCGTTTTTCCAGTTTTTCTACCTCGCTGGCCATGCTGGACGATATAACGGGCGATGGCATCCCGGATTATCTGGTTGGCGCGTATGACCAGCCTTATGCCAGGAAAGGGATGACCGGGAAGGAGGTCGGCTTCGGCGGTGCTGAAAAGTCTGGGAAAAACGTGGACCACCAGGGCCGGGCCTTTGTCTTCGACGGGCAGACGGCCAAACTGCTCTATACGCTCGACCACCCGTTTCCGCAAAAGGCCGCGGCGTTTGCCTGCTCGGTGGCCTCGGCTGGCGATGTGGACCAGGATGGGCTACCAGATTTATTGATCGGTGCCTTTGGCCAGAATAAAGGCGGCCAAGCCTATGTCTTCAGCGGTGCGGACGGAGCGTATTTGCTCACGCTCAAACCGCCGCAATCGCAACCTGGCGCGGGCTTTGGCTGGTCGGTCACCAGCATTGGTGATGTCACTGGTGATACCATCCCCGAGTTGGTCGTGGGTGCCTATAACCAGGACGGAGAGGGTAGGGCGTTTGTCTACAGCGGCCAGGATGGATCGCTCGTCTATACACTTCGACCACCCACCGACCGAGGTGGCTCTGCGTTTGGATGGTTTGTGAACTCTGCCGGAGATCTCAACCATGACGGTGTCCAGGAGATCGCGGTGGGTGCGCCCTACACCACGGTCGGCAATCTGAGCGTCCAAGGGCGGGCGTATATTTATAACGGTGCAGACGGCCAGTTATTGCTCCCGATCGAAAATCCCGATCCCAAAGAAGGCTCAACCTTTGGCTGGCGTGTGGTCAGTGCCGGGGATTTGAATAAAGACGGGACACCCGATCTGCTGGTCGGCGCGCCCTACCACGACGTGGGTGCCTATCAGGGCCAGGGCGCTGCTTACGCCATCAGCGGGAAAGACGGCTCCGTGATCTATGCCCTTAAAGATCCGTTTCCGCGCAAGCATGCTGGCTTTGGCTGGGCGCTGGCCACCAGCATGGACGTGAACGCGGACGGGGTGCCCGAGATTCTCGTTGGCGCTCCATTTCAGGCTGTGGATGCGTTCGACATCCAAGGCGAGGTGTTTGTCTATAATGGGCGTGACGGACGGCACCTCATGACGCTCGACAACCCGTGGGGCCACCAAGGCTCGAAATTCGGTTACACCGTACTCTCGCCGGGCGATCTGAATCAGGATGGCATTCCGGAGTTCGCCATGAGCACTCCTGGCCAGCATATCATGGGTGAGGTCAACGTCGGGCGCGTGTATCTTTTTGAATCGCAGCGGTAAGTGGGCGAGTCTCCTCCACGTATTCTGCTCACCGGTGCGACAGGCTATGTCGGTGGGCGTTTGCTCAAGGCCCTGGAACGGACGGGCCATGTCGTCCGCTGTCTCGCGCGTCAGCCCGCATCCCTGCGACCACGCGTTGGACCACATACTGAAATTGTCGCTGGTGATGTCCTGAATCCGGCCTCTCTGGATGCTGCGCTCCAACGCGTGGATACGGCTTACTACCTCGTCCACTCCATGGGGTCGGCCGGAGCGTTCGAGACACAGGACCGTCAGGCGGCCTACAATTTCGGACGGGCCGCACGCCAGGCTGGAGTGCGACGCCTGATCTACCTCGGCGGTCTGGGCGACAGCGCCGGCCCGCTCTCGTCTCACCTGCGGAGCAGACAGGAAGTCGGCCGCATCCTGCGCGCCTCAGGCGTCCAGACCATTGAGCTGCGCGCGTCGATTGTCATCGGCTCCGGTAGTCTGTCTTTTGAGATGATCCGGGCTCTGGTCGAACGCTTGCCCGTCATGCTCACGCCGCGCTGGGTATCGGTCCAGGCCCAACCGATTGCCATTGCAGATTTACTGGCCTATCTGACAGCCGCGTTCGAGCTGCACTGTACGGGCAATCAAGTCTTTGAAATTGGAGGGGCCGACCAGGTCTCGTATCGGGAATTGATGCAGGAGTATGCCCGGCAGCGGGGGATCCGGCGCTGGATGCTCTCCGTTCCGGTCTTGACTCCACGTCTGTCGAGTCTGTGGTTGGGTCTTGTCACGCCACTCTATGCCCGTGTTGGCCGCAAACTGGTCGAGAGTTTGCGACATCCAACCATCGTGCAAGACGACTCAGCCTTGCAGCATTTTGCCATCCGTCCCGTCGGAGTGCGTGAGGCCATTGCCCAGGCCCTCCGGAACGAGGACCGGGAGCTTGCCGAGTCCCGTTGGTCTGATGCCCTCTCGATGGCCGGTCCGCTCCGGACGTGGGGCGGTGTTCGGTTTGGTCCCCGCCTGATCGACTCTCGGACTGTTCGCGTTCCCGTCTCACCGGCAGTGGCTTTTCGCCCGATTCGTCGTATCGGTGGGGAAGTTGGTTGGTATTACGGCAACTGGCTGTGGCAACTGCGCGGCTTTCTCGACCTATTGCTCGGTGGAGTTGGCATGCGCCGTGGGCGGCCTCATCCCGACCAACTCAAGGTCGGCGATACGTTGGACTGCTGGCGGGTCGAGGCCGTTGAGCCCGACCGTCTTTTACGCTTGCAGGCCGAGATGAAGCTTCCCGGTCGGGCTTGGCTGGAGTTTGTCGTTGAAGGCGATGAGCATCAGGCCACCATTCGTCAAACCGCCAGCTTCGACCCGCTTGGCCTCTTGGGTCTTGTCTATTGGTATGGCATTTACCCACTTCACCAACTAGTGTTTGCCGGTATGCTCAGGGGCATTGCGGCTGCGGGAGCGCGCACCTAGCGCGGTTTACGATACGTTGTAGCCGTGCCAGCCCACGCTCGGCGGGCAAGACCGTGGCTGGCACCAAGCGGCCAGGGAAGGGCTGGGGGGCTCCCCGCCTGGGAAGCCCGCCCTCCTCAAGGAGGAGAGAGACTCGCTACACAGCATTGGAATTCGCTCTAGCCAGCAGGATAGTGTCTCAGTTTGGAAATTTCTTCTTCTCGCCGCTGATTGACGACCCCTTTTGTCGGCGCGCGCGGCATTTCTTTGTTCCTTCCTCCTAACTTTAGGTAGGGAAAAGGGTGACAGCCTGTACTATTACAGGTATGAAGTGTCCCTTATGAGCCCGGCTAAGCCCCTGCGGGCGGCGGAGTCAAGGTCCCCCGTACGAGAACGCGATCCAGAAGATTCAAACTGAGACACTACCAGATTGTCGATCCGTGGGCAGTAGCAAAGGAAAGAGAATAGAACTACCCATGCATGCTAAAAACATCGAAGCGATGAAACACGAGGTTTTGCGGCTTTTGGGCGATACCGTAGATGTCCTGAAAGACATTACAAGCGCGCCGGACTTGCTACGAGAGTCCGACACCAAGCGGCGGCGCCAGCTTGATATAAAGAAAGCGGCAGAGTGGCAAGACATCCTCAAAGACGAAATCAAAAAGGTCGAGGATCTCGAAGCCGTCTTTGCTGTGGTAGGAACAGTCAAAGCCGGCAAGTCCACAGTCATCAATGCTATTGTTGGAGCTGAAATTCTACCCAGCCGGCCAGAGCCTATGACAACCTATCCAACACTTGTCCGTCATAAGTCCGGCCAGACGGAGCCAATGCTGGACTTTTCTGTTGTCCAGGATTTCAAGGGCTTGGCGTCTGATGCAAAAGAGAAGCTTGAGTTGCAGACACGTAAAAGCCCGCTCAACACACTGTTTCCCGATCCACATGAACAGGACATTGCGCGGAGAATTCTGGAAGACAAACTAACAATAGCCTCTCGTTCCGAGGGCAGAGAAGAAGTATTCGAGTTGTTGAAAACAGTGAACGATTTATACCGTCTTTGTGGTCGGCTCAAATTGGAGTTACCCATAGCAGCTGACTGTCTGCCGACGCTTGAAATTGAAATGCACCATATTCGTATGAGTGACACTGGAGCGGGCCAGTTCGCTGTCCTAGACTTGCCTGGGCCGAACGAGTTTGGGCAAAGCAAGCGCTTACGCGAGATCGTGCAAACGCAGCTCAACCGGGCTTCAGCGGTGGTGCTGGTATCCGACTTCACTCAGCGCAGGACTCAGGCGGATGCAGAAATTCAAAAGTTGGTCAAGAACGAACTCGCTCATCTCACTGACCGGCTTTTTATTTTTGTCAATAAGTTTGATCAACGGCGTTCGGACGACTGGGATGAGAAAGAGACACGTCAATATTTGGCGAAAACACTACTTAACGGAACCGTAAAGCCTGAGCATATATATCCCGTGTCAGCATTAAAAGCGTTTCTCGCAAATTGGGCACAACGCCAGCTAAAGAAGCCTGACCCGCTCCCTGACCCGAAGAAGAGTTCCCTCACTAAGGACTTCGGTAAGGCCGCGTTTGGTGAGATGTGGGAGGACGACATTGGGCAGCTCGATAGAGTTCGGACGGGTGCTGATAGACTCTGGAAAAGGAGCCTTTTCGCCGGTCCTCTCGATAATGTAATCAGTGTTGCCGCCCACAATGCGTCTCTTGTCTGTCTCAAAGGCGCGACTGCCAAGCTTCTTGGGTATAACCGGATTCTTGACAACTTTCTTAACATTCGCGACAGCGCGACGACGAAGGCCGCCAAAGCGCTTCGGGGGGCAATCGAGAATCTGCAAGACGATATAGAAAATGTTAGCAAAGAAAGACAAAAGGCCGAAGCAAAGATGAAGGCCCGACTCGACAATTTCCCCAAACTGATTAAGGACAGGTGCGAATACTGCAGCGGGCAGATTGAGCAGATCATTAAAGGGTATTTCAAGACCGGCGAGCTGAGAACGCCACCGCAAAAGCGGCGCTCACTAGTCCGAGAAGCTTGGGACTGGCTCGGTGAATGGGTTACAGAATGGCTTAGCAAACCCTTTAATCCAGTTCCTCCCACACAGCAAACCAAACCAGACTTCTCGCCTCAACGGTCCTCGTGCGAATTCCGTCATACCGACCACGTAGACGAGGCTAAGAAATTTATCGAACGTATCCGTGACCGGCTTCAGCCTGTTTACGAAGAGGCGTCTAGGCTGATCGAACAGGACCTTAATGAAGCCTCGGAAGAGCTATCGAATCACATCGAGGCAGATCTAGAGGAAGGGTTGAGCAATATTTTGGACAAGGCAAAGAAGAGATTACAAAATGAATTTAAGATCACGCTCGACTTCCCGAAACCTCAGTTGAATATATCTACCGAAGTACTGTCCCCGCTTGGCCCCGATGTTGTCAGATCAAGCTCATATGAAACGACTCGGTCCGTCAGGAAACCAGGAATCTGGGCCGATATTACTCGACGGCTTGACATATTTGAGATGGGTTGGGGGTACGAGCAAATTCGAGAAAGTCATGGAAGCTCAACGATTGACATGACTGACCTAAGGGATGCGGCCATGAAACAGCTCGGTAGCTTTAGCTCTGAGATGCAAAGCCGAGCGAAGGAACTGGTTCGGGACCAGAATAAGGCTCTAAACGACCACTTTGATGATCTCAAAGACTACCTTGAGGCATTTCGGGGTGACCTTCTTGATGCTTGTAAAGACAAGGAGAGCGATGCCCACAGTTTGGATGAACGCCATAAGAAGATTCAGTACTTACTTTCCAATGTAGAAGATATCCGCCAAAATACTCAGGCTTTTAGCGAGAGTTTGGGGGCTCATGATGGAGTGGGACGACCAAGCTGATAAAGAGTGGTTCTCGACCCAACGCTGCTATCACCCCCAACTTACCGAGAAGGCGGCTATTGACCTTGTTAATGGGCTCGAAGTTGTAGACGACCACCTACGGTGCCGGAGCACCCGGCCTCTCGTCGAGCGGATTTGGCATACGCTAACAGGTCGTGCTTCACACGAGCAGTATCTTATTGATATCCACCTGAAGACTGGTCAAGAGGCGATAGCAGCATGGGTGCAAGATATCCAGGCGTTCCAGACGAAGAGCGACCTTGCGCTATCCGTGGTTACCGAAAAGTTGACCGAAACTCGTACCGCGCTCGGTCGCCAAGCCGCTCGTCAGTCTGAACTCGAAGCAGCACTCAGCCAGATACAACAACACCTTGACGGGCTGACACAGCAAGTCAATAAGCTTGAGGCCCGAAAAAAAGCTGACGACCAAGTTGACCTTCTACTCCTTCGGTGGGAAGAGCGTATAAGCCGCATCCGTTCACCCCTTGTCCAGATATTTCTCACGATTGACGAGTTGTGGTGGGGGGATTTTGGCCGCTACTGCCGACTGGTACGGGACCATCAGGATTTTATTGATATTAAGCGTCGCAAGCTTGCTGAACACTTTGCCGCCAAGCTTTCACTCAAGGCTCATGACTTCATTGCTGTGGAAACGCTGCTTTCGTCTGTTGAGAAGGTCCCTGACGAACAGCGTGAGATTGTATGCTACCTCGCAGACCGTGGAACAGCAGACCGTAATCCGCTCTTTCAGGCAATCACCCTTTCTGCTCAAGGCGAGACAGATACCGTACGGACGCTACCGAAGCTCCCTCTCGCTTTTTCGCCCCTCAGTCTGAGCAGTAGACTTCTCCATGAGAGCCGCCGTGCTACAGCGGAGATTGGGCTATGACTAGGGATCAACAGGCGTTGACCTTAGCTCAAGGCGGAGTCGGCTTAGTCCTTTCTGGCGGCGGGGCCAAAGGGGCTTATCATGTTGGTGTTGCCCAATGCCTTGCCGACCATAGTGTGAAGCTCACTGCCATTGCTGGGACGAGCGTAGGGGCGCTCAATGGTGCTGTAATCGCTGCCGCGTCAGACCTCGGTAGCGCCGCCGTCCGTCTTGAGGAAGTTTGGCACGAATGCATGGCATCATTGCCTACCGAATTTCTCAATCGACTTGCAAGCCTACAGAAGATCGTGCCCGACCTATATGAAAAATACCTGTCTCCATATGAAGAGTTTATCGAGGCTGGTCTGCCCCTCTATGTCGGAGTTTTTCGTAGTCATGGCAAGCTCATAGATTTAGCTTGGGGTGCCGCTGGACTCGCTGGCTTGAGTGATACCCCAGAAGCCGAATTCATCCAGATTCAAACGCTACCCAGAAGAGAATATAAGCAGGCTTTACTTGCGTCCGCAGCGCACCCTTTCATAGTCAGAGCCCGCTCCGTAGAAGGAAAACAATACAGCGACGGCGGCCTCGGCGGCATGGCCAATAAACAGGGTCATACCCCTATTACGCCGCTTCTTCGTGACGCAGGCTGCCGAGTAGTGATTGTTACCCACAATACAGACGGGAGCTTATGGGACCGGCATGCCTTTCCTGATGCGATCGTATTGGAGATTCGACCGGGTAGCACAATCAGGCATAGGGGACCTCTGGCTGACACGCTTGATTTCAGTGCCAAGAGCATCGCCACTTGGATGAAGCAAGGCTATCAAGACACCGAACGATGTTTGGCTACCGCTGCCCATGCGCTCATATTGAGGGAGGGGAGCCACGTTGCACAGGCTCGGCTTGACGCAGCTATTCAGCGCCTGCTCGACACAGAAGTCCGAGAAGAAGAATAACGTGGCTTACTCCATCCTTCTCGTTAGCTGACCAGTGATACCGCCGAACGTATGTTTATCGGTCTTACTGATCGTTCCTACTCGGTCCCACCGTAGGAATAAGGCAGTAAGAGCATTTGCATTTTACAGAGCCCTAAAGAGCGCCTCCCAATGGTGACTGACGTGGGGTCTGCACTCGTCCAGGAACTCTTCGAGCCAACATAAGGAATGCGCGCCTCGCCGGTTCTACGGGTGTCAGCGTCGCTGCTGGCTATATCAAAAACGACATATTCGGTAGCGGCTCGGCGGCGTTGACCAAGACGACCTTCTTGCGGCTCATCTTGAGCTCACCGTCTACCCACCGAAGGGTATGCGTCGTGCGTCCAGTCCACAGGTGGGTCTCGTGTTTGGCTTGAATCGAGAGCTCGACCAAAAGGAAATTCGAGCCGACAACGAACTCCTTATCCTCGTTTTTTTCAACTTCGATATTAGAAATCAGCCGGCGCATGGACGACGCCGGCTCCTGGCTGTAGCGATGACCGCTTTGCAGGAGTTTGATGCGCGTGGCAATCCGCTGCCGGTTGCCGTAGATGTGCGAGATGTGGGTGTTGGGATCAACCCCGGGGTCGGTTATCGCCGGCACCCAGTATACGGCGTCGTCCGTCCACAAGGCTTCCCAGTCCGCATAGCGCGCTTCATCCGCATAGCGCGCTTCTTTATACAGGAATGCCTCAACCGCTCTATACTCGGCGTCGGACACCATGGCCGTTATGCCTGGCCGTCTTGCATCACGCTGCGATAGTGCGACCAGAACGCCCGATTTGTTGTCTCATCGGTCATATGCCCGACGCGCTGCTGGTGGCTATCGACATATTCACGGTTCAGGCCACGACTCAGCTCCAGCCACTCGGTGTTTCGCGTCACTAATCCGACCTGGTTGCGGCTCGCAATCGTCACATCTTCGGGCAGCAAGAATGACCCTGGCCCCATTGCCGCCTCGCTCTGTCGCAACAGGCGTTTGTTGAATTCAGGCACGCCCTTGAGAAACATGGGCGTATGCCATTGGACACATTCGTCAACGCTGACAGGCTGCATGATGGCGATGTTCATCTCAGCCAAAAAGAGATTGGGAAAAATAAAGGCGTGCGGTGGGCCGTCGAAAACCCGGCGCTGGGTTTCCTCTTTACCATAGCTGCGCTCCATGGCTGCCAGATAGGACGCGGCCAGACCCTCTGAGACGCCGCCGAACCACTCGAACGGCTGCTGATAGGCGGGCACAAAATCGATTTCCGTGTGACCCCTGCCCCAATCGCGCAGGACGGACTTGATGCTTTTTTCCTCACCCACAAAACGCCGATACTGCGAGCCGACCGCTTTCAATATGGAGCGGTGGACAAAGCCGAGATGATAGCCGTCCGTGTCGTTTTCGGGCAGCATTTTCCAGTTGGACGGATAGCGATGCTTGATCCAGCCGGCGCTGAGTTCTATCTCGCCTTCCGGCGAGAGATCGCACGTCCGGTCGATCAACTGCGCCGCCGCGCCAAGATGGTCTGCCAGCGAGATGCCGCTCGGATTCAAACTGACAAACACAAAGCCACGATAGCTCTCCAGCCGCGGCACGCGCGTCAGCCCGTACTCTTTTTTATCAAAAGACTCCCCGTATCCGGCCGGGTAGGGAACACCCTGCAAGGCACCACTCAGGTCATAGCTCCAGCCATGATAGGGACAGGTAAACGTGCGAGTGTGGCCGCGTTCCGCCGGGCAGACGGTCGTGCCACGATGTGCACAGCGGTTGAGGAGGGCCGAGACGGTGTGGTCCGTGCCGCGCACCAGGATGACCGCCTGGGTGCCGATCTGGCGCGTAATAAAGTCCCCCGGCTGGGGGATTTCGCTGTCGTGAGCAATGAACACCCAGCCGTGGTAGAAAATCTTTTCCAACTCATCGGTAAAGATATGCGGGTCGGTATACAGCGACCTGTGGACTCGCTCATTTTGGACAAGGGTGTCGTACCGGATCGGATCAGTGGCAGTCTGTTGCATACGAGTCCCTCCGGCTCAGCTCTCTGACTCCGCCTACCGATTGACAAACACCGGATCGCGTTTCTCTCGGAACGCGGCCACGGCCTCGCGCATGTCTTCTCCCAGCGTGCAGGCCAGCCCCAGATGGGCATCGGCATAGGTAATATCGCCGGCCTTGTTGGTGCTCAGCGCTTTGAAAAATTCCTTTGTACGACGCAGCGCCATGGGCGGCTTGTTGAGCAGCTTTTGGGCAAAGGCGTGGACCGCGTCGTGCAGTTCCTCCAGCGGCACGACCTGGTTGACCAGGCCGACCTCACAGGCCTCTTCTGCGGTCAGCTCATCACAGGTCATCACCAGTTCTTTGGCTTTAGCCATGCCGATCAGGTTGATCATGCGGGTAATCGAGCCCCACATATAGGGCACGCCCAGCCGCACCTCGGGCAACCACATCCGGGCGCCGCTGGCGGCAATACGAAAATCACACGCCATGGCCAAGGACACGCCACCGCCCACCGCAAAACCATTGACCGCGGCAATACTGATCTGGTCCAGGCGTTCCCACTCGTCCATCACCCGCCAGCCGAGCTTTGCCATCCGCAGCCTGACGGTATCGGTGAGTGTGGCCTGGGTTTCCGGTTTGGAGCTCTTGGACAGGGCGTCCATATCCGCACCAACACTGAACGAACGGCCCTTGCCGGTCAGAACCACAACCCGTGAGTCCTCGTCCTCTTGCAGCTCATAGGTAATGGCCAGAAACTCGCGCAGTACCTGCTCATTGAGGGGATTGAGTTTTGCCGGTCGATTGAAAGAGACGGTCACAATAGGACCGGAGCGCTCCAGGGTAAATGTTTCGTATGTCATACTGCCCTTCTCCTTTGGGCTCTATCTATCTTGTCGTAAACACAAAATTTTCTGTCATCCGGGCCTGGACTTCTTTGAGGTGCGTCACATATTTGGGAAAGCCGCCGTTATAATTGCCGTCCTGACGGCGTTGAAACTCGCCCTCGAAATTATAATAGCCCGGCGTACAGTCCTGGTTGCGGGTGGTTTTGCCGCGATGATGGATCACTTCCTGCACCCACCACTCCTCTGCCTCTGACGTCACGTCGAGGGACTGATAGTCATGCCGCCGGACATAGTCGATGCACGCCGCAATATGATCACCCTGGGAGTGCAGCATATCCGTCAGATTGAACTGAAACGATGCCTGGTAGCCACCCATGATAAACAGGTTGGGATAGCCCTGCGAGTGAATGCCGAGCAGGGTGCGGATGCCGGTGCTGTATTTGTCGCTCAGGTCGAGGCCGTTTTCTCCCTTGATCTGGTTGTAAATACCCGTCTTTTGCACCTCGAAGCCGGTGGCATAGATCAGGAGATCGAGCTCGTACTGCGTCCCGTCAAACACCGGCCCTTTGGCCGTGATCTCGGTGATGCCTTTGCCGTGGGTATCAACCAGGTGCACGTTGGGCCGGTTGAAGGTCGGCAGATAGTCGTTGTGAAAGCAGGGCCGCTTGCACATAAACATATACCAGGGCTTGAGCGCCTCCGCGGTGACCTTGTCCCTCACGACCTCGTCGATGCGTTTATGAATCTTCATCATGTAGTCGATATTGGCGTTCTCCTGTCGTCGGATTTTCTCCTCACGAGACATGGCCGCCCGCTCGGCCTGCTGCTCCTCGGTCAACCGCGGCCCGCGCATGGCGCGTTCGCGCCGCTTGGCCTGCCAACCCGGCTTCAGTTTACGTGCCCAGTTGGGATCGGTCGGCCAGTCGTCCCGGATATCAATCGACGACGGCGTGCGCTGGAACACGTACAACTCTTTGGATGACGCACCGAGGCCGGGAATAGCCTGCACCGCGGTCGCGCCCGTGCCGATAATGCCGACGACCTTATCTTCCAGGCCGGACAAGTCTTCCCTGGTGTAATCATAGTCCCAGCGTGAAGTATGAAAGGAGTGGCCTTCGAAGGACTTCATACCCTGAATCTTGGACAGCTTGGGCTTGGACAGCGTGCCGTTGGCGCAGATGACGAAGCGCGCTTTCATGTGGTCGCCTCGGTCTGTGGTGAGATACCACATCTCTTCTTCTTCATGCCATACGGTTGAGGTGACCGTGGTCTGAAAAACCGCCAGCTCGTATAAATTGTATTTTCTGGCAATGGCCTGACAGTGAGCCAGGATTTCCGGGCCCCTGGCGTAATGGTTCTTGGGTACGTAGTCCATCTCGTCGAGTAGCGGGAGATAGTCATACGAGATCACGTCGCAGGCCACTCCGGGGTAGCGATTCCAGTACCACGTGCCGCCCACATCCGCTCCCCGCTCGACGATGCGGATACTCTCAACGCCATACTCACGCAGCCGGGCTGAGGTGAGCAGGGCCGAGAACCCACCGCCGATGAACAGGCACTCGACCGTATCGTTGATGGGTGCACGCGGGACGATCTCGCCGCCGTAAGGGTCGGTCTCGTACCTGGCAAAAGAACCGGTCAGGTCAGACGTATACTGCGACGTGCCTTCCGGTCGGTAGTCCAGCCTGAGATCACGCTCCTCGGCAAACTTCTGCTTGATGGCATCGTAGTACGACTGCGGTTTTTTCGGCTTCGAGAGCCCGTCCATGGTACCAATCAGGGGTTTTTCCTGGGCTTCAGACATCTATTCAGTCCTCCGTACGTTAACACTGGTCGTTCTTGAGACTGGCCGAGTATAACAGAGCCATGGCGCAGCGGGGAAGCGGCGCATGGGGTAATGACTCTCTATAGGGCAGGGGCATCATAAATCCCTGCCCCACAGGCTGCTTAATCCGAGTACAGGGGGTGTGATCCGAACTGATTTTTTTGTACGGCCTGCCCCGTAGTGGCCACATACCCGACCCCCCGCACGACGCTGTCGAGGTACTGGGCGATGGTGTCGCCGAACAACCGTTGCTGATAGGCCTGCTTCCGAGGGGCGGATAAGTCCGCTTTCAGGTAGGGGATTACGGTAATGGCCAACTCGCTCTGCCACTCGCCCTGCGCCGTGATGCGCCACTCCACGCGTGCCGTCTTGCGTGAGGGCGGCCCCACTTCAATGTCAAATCCCACTCCTTCAAGCCACGTCACAAAATCGCGCTCGTAATGTACGCCGCTGTAGTACGAGACCGTGTCCTTTGCCCCAACCCCGGGCCATTTGAGAACCGTGGTTGCCTGACAGAAGGGATGATAGCGGGGGAGTTGACCGGGTTGAGAGATCACCTGCCAGACACGGTCTACGGCGGCCTCAATCAGATGCCTGACCCCTACCGCCGCGCCCAACTCAAGCCCCCGGGCGGCCAATTCGGTCTGCAATTGCTCGCTGTCCGTTTTCACGCCGGGCCCCTCCCGCTACACATGCCCCGAGTACACCCCACGCCTACAAGCACACTGCTAACCATCGAACGTCCCACCAATCGCAGCCGTGTCATTGTATTCGCGCAGATAGGTGAGCTTGCCATCCTCGGCGAAGCGGAATTCCCAGATGAACGCCATGTCGCAGGCGCGCTCCGTTGCAACCGATTTACCGTTTTTTTCTACACCGGGCGCCGCCATCCTGCGCGTCTCCGGGTCGAAAATAAAATCGTGAAAAACGACTTCGCCGATCACCCAGGTCTCTGCCAGTTGGGCCAGATATTTTTGCAATCCCGCCGCACCCTCGTAGCGGCCGCCAAAAGGTATATGGGACGGCAGAAAGTTTTCCCATGCGAAATCGTCGGCCATCAGCTTGGCGCACTCGGGGAAGTCCGTCAGGAGGAGGGCCATAAACCTGTTCACCGTGTCGATCGCCTGTTGTTTTGTCATGTCCTCTCCTCGCTCGTGTGGGTTGTGCTGTCCCGCTTATAGTTCCCTATCGATCACAGACTGATCCGCATTGCTCCGGCGGGGCGGTGGATCGGGCAGGTGGTTTCGCGGTCCGCCAAGTCAAAGCAAAAGAGGAACTTCGCAAACCCGCACAGCACCGCCATCGTCACCCCGAGCTCGAAGATCTCTCCGTCGCTGAAATGCGCAGCCAACTCTTGATGCATCTCCTCGGTCATATACCCGTGGAGGTTGGTGAGCACCATCTGCTCGCACAGCTTCAGAACCGCGCGGTCGCGCGGCGAAAACACCTCGTTGTCGATATCGTCCGGAAGCGCCTCAATCTGCTCCGTGGTCAGGCCGGCCTGTCTCGCCGAGACGGTGTTGACCCTGTTTCATAAAAAGCAGCCGTGGGTCTTGGAGAGTTTGAGGCGGAGTAGCTCCTTGGTGCGCACATCGACACGGCCCTCGTAGAAGACCCGCTTGTAGAAGCTATTGAAGTACCAATCGAGCAGTTCGGGCGCGTTGGCGCCAACCTCGATAAGCCGTGCGTCCCCGGCCTCGCGCATGCATTCATCGTACAGCGCGGTCAAGTCGGGCGGGAGTTCTTCCCGGGGGAGGCGTTTCATTGCACACATAGCGTTGCTCCTTTACTCAGCGAAAATTCTCGTAAGCTTCGCTATCGAGTAGGACTCCAGTAGCGAAGTTGCGAGGGGGAATCAACACGGGTTGCTGTGAATATGCGCCGGTTGGTCTCATTATCTGCAACACTCTTCCCACGGTTTGGAATCGCGTTTGGGATCTGATTTGACTATGTTGACGACCTCCGCGCCGTGTGGGGAATGTCGCAGCAGGTCGATATACTGGCCTGCCCACCTATCATACGCCTGCACCAGCCGCTCGGACGCGGGCTTGGTCTCATCACGCAGAATCGGCTTCACAGGTAGCTATAATATTAGGCCGTCCCGATACACCCCTTACAGTAGCGACTCTACTACTTGCCTACATCGACCGACACGTCTGTTATTCGTGCTACCCGCTTAGGTCTTGGGCATTTCGCACGTCGTGAACCACTGATAGCTCTCCATGAGATTGCAAATTTCCAGGAACTGCTCAACGTATTCTGGATTGTCGTCCGTCAGCGCTTTGTACGCCTCGACGTCAAACGGGTGCTTGTAGTGGAATATCCCCAAAATTCAGATCCGGCCGTTCCCGTAGTCCCGCATTGACATGTGGTAGGGCTCAAAGCGCAGGCAGTCCGCGATCGGATAACCAGGTTCGCCGAACGGTGCGAACAGTTCAAAGAATTTGTCCACGTTCTCCGCCGAGACATCGACAATATTGATGCCGAAAAATGGGCGTGGCGTAGTCGCTAGTTCTTCGGTGAAAGTCAGAAGGAACCTCTTGGCGTCAAGTGGTGACATCGGCATGGCTTGTTTCCCCTCATAAGCGATCGAAATGGGCACTACTACCCGCGCTGGCGCGCGAGTCAACACATCGACATGCTCTCGCGCCACCTAACTATAATTATACTGCGAGCCGAATTTTAGGCGAGCTTCGGAACAAGGGCGGCGTATTTATCGAGGAGCGGTAAGACTTGATCTGACTCTGCAGACGGTGCAAGTAAAACGCCCCTTTGCACCCCGAGTTCCTGTAATTGGCGGAGCCCTGCTTCGTCATCGGGCACCCCGACCACGGTGACGGGAAAATCCTCGGGCTGCCGGCCCGCTTGCTTGGCTCGGTTGCGGAGTTCTTCCAAGGAACCGGTCAGATCGGGTTGGAAGAAGCCCACCGGCATCCAGCCATCACAGTAGCGCACGACGCGGTGCAATCCGCCCGTCCAGGTTCCCAGGATGATAGGTGGATGCGGTTTCTGGAACGGCTTGGGGTGGCTCCAGATTGGATCGAAATTCACGAACTCTCCATGGTATTCAGCGGCTTCATTAGTCCAGATTTCCTTCATCGCTTCTACTTTTTCCCGCAGGACTTTCCACCGTTGCTTAAACGGTGTGCCATGATTCTCCATTTCCTCGGCGTTCCATCCACCGCCAATGCCGAAAAGCACTCGGCCCTTCGATAGCTGGTCAACAGATGCCACTTCATTCGCCATGACAATGGGGTCGCGCTCTACTGCTAGGCAAATGCCGCTGCCGATTTTGATCGTTTGAGTAGCGGCTGCCGCTGCCGTCATGGCCACGAAGAGATCGTACGAATGCCAATATTCCTGGGTCAATTCCGCGCCGCCAGGCCCAGGAGAACGCCGACTGGCAGGAATATGGGTATGTTCTGGAAACCAGACGGATTCGAAACCGCGCTCCTCGCACGCCTTGGCGAACTCATCCGGCCGCATCGCATAGTCAGTAGCAAACATTGTAATACCGAGCTTCATCGTTTCCTCCCTGGGGTTAGCATTCCAATAAGAATGGAACAATTCTAGTCGCTAAGCGAGCATCTTCACTTATCCTCACGCTTCTAAGAGTCTTTCGACATCCTAGAGCTCCGCCCTTTCAGGACCATGTAAAATAGAAAGCAGGATTACAGCTTCAATTTCCAGGTATCTCCGTTCTGGATGATCCGTGCACCGTTCGGGGCGAGGAAGTGCGCGGCCAAGACAATGATGTCTTGGTCACAATGGCTTTCCAGAAAACTCCGACGCACATTTGCAGCAGCGACCGGATCAATACAAAAACCAGTGCTCCACTGCGGCTCAGAACACTGGACGGGATGATGCATCATGTCGCCGGTCATGACCGCCTTCTCTCCGTTCGACTGGAGGTTCAGACACACATGGCCTGGGGTATGTCCGGGCGAGGGAGAGAGATACAACTCATCATCAATGGCGTGGTCTTCATCAACCAAGACGGCCTTGTTGGCTTCGACAATAGGAATCACACTGTCGGCGATTGAGCCGTCATCCGTGGGATGCTCAGCACTGCGTTCGTATTCGCTCTTCCAGAACTCCCATTCCTTTTTAGCAAACAGATATTTGGCATTCGGAAAGGTCGGTTCCCACTTGCCGTCTACCAGCTGTGTATTCCAGCCGACGTGGTCGACATGCAGGTGGGTGCACAGGACATAATCGACTTGATCCGGATTCACACCGAGCGCGGCCAGGTCCTGGAGATAGGGGCCATTCATCATATTCCAGTCTGGGAATATGGTGCGCTGCCTGTCGTTGCCCACACAGGTGTCCACCAAGATGGTGTGATGGCGGGTTTTCACGACATAGGTCTGAATGCTCATGATGAGCCTGCCGTCTTCTGCCACAAACTGTGGAGCTAGCCAATTTTTGTGTTTGGTCATCCCTTCCTCGGTGGCGTCAGGGAAGAGCATGTTGGGCTCAACGAACGGGCCTTCCATTTCGATCAAACGTGAAATGCTGATGTTGCCAAGTTCGATTGTCATTGTGTCCGTCCTCTAATGGGATTGATTGTTTCTACGAGTGGGCAGGTATGCATAAATCGCTGCACCGTTTGGGGCGAGGAAGTGCACGGCCAAGACAAGAATGTCCTGATCTCAGTGGCTTTCCAGAAAACTCTGACGCACATTTGCAGCAGCGACTGGATCAATACAAAACCCGCACTCCGCCGCGGCTCAGAACACTGGTGCATGGAGTCCCTACCCCAACGGCTCCCCCCACGAATCTGTAAACGCTAACTCCTCAATCGGCCGGCGTGAGATTGGTCCATGGCCACGAAGGAGGGGATAACCAATCGGAATTGCCGCAGCTGTGCCCCAACCGTCGGGGATGTTGAGAAGCTCCTTGACGGCAGGCTCGTGCTCGCACAACAGAGTCGTCAATGTGCAGCCTAAACCCTCTGCTCGGCAGGCCAGCAAGAGGTTCTCAACTGACGGATATACCGATCCACCCCCTACGACAGAGGGGCGTTCCAGTTGAGCATCGGTGATAGCCATGCCTTCAGGAGTGAAGCAAAAGATACAGATGACAGGCGATTGTTCAAAATTCCGGGCTAGGTAATCGCCGGCTCGGATCATGCGCTCCTGTTTCTCGCGCACATCATCGGGTAGCTTCGCAAGCCCCGCGGCGTATGGTTTGGAATAGGCTTCCCAGACTTCACGGTACAAGACGCCGAGTCGTTCTTTCTTGGCCGAGTCTTTGACTGCAATAATCCGCCATGGCTGACGGTTGCCGCCAGTTGGTGCCCAGGTCGCGGCTTCTAATACGCGACGCAGGACGGCATCTGAAATGGGGTCTGGTCGTAAACGGCGGACGGCTCGTAAGGTACTCATTGCTTCATAGATTCCGATTTCTGGCATTGCTCCTCCTCCTCAAGCGTTGGTCAATCTGTGAATTCGTCTTAGGGAGACGGCATGGTCATCCTTCTTTGCGTAATGGAATGGCTACCGTTGCGCCCGTTCAACAACCGGAGCCACGCTCTTCACCGCTTCTATGCCGCTGCCCGATACGGAGGCCAGGGCGGCAACCACCAGGCGAGTAACTCCGGCTTCGGCGTACTGTTTGATCGTGTCTACTGTGGGATCAGCCCCTTGGGGTACGAGCATGACCGAAAACTCCAACTGGTCTGCATCGCGACCTCCTTCGCGGGCGAGCCGTTTTATTTCGGGCAGCGTCTCTTTGGCTTGCTCGGGCGTCAGATTTGCGGGACACCAGCCGTTAGCATACTGGGCGACACGTTTGATTGCATACTTTGGATCATGCGCGCCAAGCAGGATAGGCGGGTAAGGCTTTTGGACGGGTTTGGGAAAAAGCTTGACTGGCGGAAAATTCACAAACTCTCCGGCATAGCTGGACTCCTCCGTCGTCCACAGCTCACGCAGGGCTTCCACAGACTCGCGCAAATGTTTCCACCGCTTTTTGAAATGTACGCCCATGATCTCCGCTTCTTCAGGAAACCAGCCGGCGCCTGCGCCAATGATCATCCGGCCGTTTGAATACAGGTCCAGTGAGGCAATCGCTTTGGCAGTGGTGATGGTGTCTCGCTCTGGCAGCAGACAAATGCCCGTGCCAAGCTTGATGGTATCCGTCGCCTGAGCAGCGGCGGCCAACGCAACAAACGGGTCAGCCAAATGGGCGAAGAACTCGGGCACTTTGCCATCCCCAGTCGGCGAGCGGGGGTAGTAGGTCGTATAACTGGCGGGGATGACCAGATGCTCGGCGACCCAGAACGACTCAAAGCCAAGATTTTCAGCGGCCTGGGCGATCGCTCCTGGTTCACCGCTGTGTTCCGTTAAAAATACTGATACGCCGATGTCCATGTTGATCTTCCTCTTAGCCTCACTCTTCTACGAGTAGGGTTGCGTGTTCACTCGTGTATTTGACGGTCCAACTGCTGCTCAAGGTCCCGCAGGCGGCGGAGCAACTGTGGACGCCCTTTTTGTGTGGCAACAGCAAGCAGAGACAGCGTCATCCCGTAGAGCAGTTCTGTTTCAAAGCCCTCCAAGTCGATCCCCCCTTCGATCCACAGCTCCGTGAGCCCACGGTGCATTACTTGAATATGACGCGCGACAAGATCGGGGTGCCTACGGGACTCAAAAAATCCTTGCGCAATCCCGGCATCGATCCCGCGCTGCCAGAAGGTGGTGTAATGTTGGACGTTGCGGAGCGAAGGGAGTAACTCCCCCGTTGTCATCAGTGCCATGAATAAGCTGCGATAAAAGTTGGGGTCCCGTGCAAACTCCTGAACGGACAACCGCCCCAGTGCGTATAGGGCGTCGATGGGGTCCCGGAGGTCAAGTTCGTTGAGGGCGGTCTCGACCCGAACAGAGAAGGACTCTAGCAGCGCACCCAAGACCTGTGCCTTGGACCCGAATAAGTTATAAGGGGTCTTTAGGCTGACCTGGGCCTCTATTGCCAGCTCCCGCATCGACATATGTGGCAGCCCGTCTTTTTGGATCAACCGTCGTGCTGCCTCCAGAATCTGCTGTTTGCGCTCGTTCTTGTGTTTCTCTCGAAGCATGACATGTTACCTAATGTGTAACTCTGTCGAGAGCAATCGCGTGACGCGGTGTTATCTCTGCTCGCCTACGGCAACTCGGGGTGCCTATTGTTGGTGGTCCTGTTCGAACGCGATGAACGTGGCGACCTTCATCAGACCCATGATCTCACGCGGAGTGGGTACGAACTGCGAGTGCTGGCTGAGATAGGCCGTGCCCGAACCGTTGGTCAGCGCTTCAGTCAGGACTGTGTACATCGCATTCGCCGCCGCCTGCAAGCTGTCTGCAGGGTTTGCTAGCATCGCGTAGCCCGCCTCACGGAAGTCTGCGAGCGTACAGCCTGGCGGGATAATCACGTTCAGCAGCGGGCCATGGATATCGCGAGGGAGCTGCAGATAGAGGTCTCGTACGGTCTCCTGCGGGAGTGTATCGATGCGTGCGCCGTTATGTTCAAGTAGCAACGGTAAGGCCATGTCGGCGCCGGCGTCGAGGTAAAGATTGCTGCGACGCACCAGTTCGTCGTAGGACACAGCATCCCCATCGCAGCGAGCGATAATCAGGAAGTTTGGATCACGACGGGCAGAGAGCGCGGCCTTGATCCGGCTGACGGCGTCTGCCTCAGGCACCAGTACGCGGCCGCCGAGTAGCGGGCACTTCTTTGGGATGATCTGGTCCTCGATGTGGAGCCCGGCGGCGCCCGCGCGTTCGAGCTCGAACACCGTGCGCGCCACGTTATGCACACCGCCAAAGCCGGTGTCGACGTCGACGAAGACCGGGACATCGACCGTGGCAGTGATGCGGGCGACCTGGTCGACCAGTTCTGTCAGGGTAATCATACCGATGTCAGGCCGACCCAGCAGGGCGCTTTCTACCGCGAAGCCGCCTATATGCAGGGCCTTGTACCCGACCTCTTCGGCAATGCGGGCCGACATGGCGTCGAAGACTCCGGCAGCCAGCAGCGGCTTGTGCTCCGCCAACAGGGCGCGCAGCCGTTGCGCCATTGTCATACCGGCGGTTGCTTCAGATGCACTCACAGACATGTTTATCCTCCTTGTTTGCGTGTAAAAGAATGGCTAACGGTGGGCGCTTGCCCTGTGAGCAGCTCGGGCCGTTCCTAGAAAATCAGGCGTAGATGGCCGGTGGGTACGACCGTCGGGTCGATTCGCACCACCCGACGCGCGAGCTTTAGCTCTCCATCAACCTCACGAACGAGATCAGTGCGCCCGGCAGGCAGGAGGACGACCGGCTCGGATGCCCTCACAAAGCTGAGCAAGACATTCGACTCTGCCTGGTACGCTCCCTGTTCGTCAGTGGGTGATACCCGCAGGTTGGTGACGAATCGCCGGATACGCTGCGGGGGGGATTCTCCCCACGCGTAGAGCCGAGACTCAGGCGTTTGGCGGAAGGCCCACAGTTTCGCGATCGAATCACGCGTGTCATCGACAATCAAAAATTTCTCATCCCACGGAGACTGCGTGGGATCTGCAGGCGTCGACGTTGAGGGAATCTTGTAGGTGAAGTCGTCCGTCACGACTTCAAGCCAATCGGTCAACGTGTGATTGTCCAGCAGCGACGTCTCATACGCCAGAAATTGCGCCACGCTACGTTCGGTCTCAGCATCGACGGATTTCCATCTGCTCATCATGTTCTACCTCTCTGCGTGCTCCTATAACTGAGCGTGAGAGCCTGCGTTTACATTATGGTTAGCCCGCCATCGACGACCAAGGTTGCGCCGACGATGTAGCTCGCATCGTCGGAGGCGAGGAACACGGCCGCCTTTGCGATCTCTTCTGGTGCAGCGAACCGGCCCAGCGGTATAGTCCCCTCGCTGGTCGCTCTCGCGTACGCCTGTTCGGTGAATCGCTTCGATTGTGGGCCGAGATCGTTAGCCTCCGCCCCTAAGATCCCGGCGCTGTTGGCCATGATGTTGGTTTGCGTCGCACCAGGCGCAATGGCATTAACCCGTATTCCGCGATCGGCGACTTCATACGCGACTTGGCGGGTCAAGCTTGCAACCGCACCTTTCGAAGCCGTGTATGCCACCCCGCCACCGCCGGCGATCAGGCTCGCGGTCGACGACGTGTTCACGATGGCGCCACGACCCGCTGCTAACATCTCGCGTAGCACCCGTTCCATTACCAATGTCGTACCGCGCACGTTAATGTCGAACACCCGGTTCCACAGATTCTCTTTGAGCTCCTCGGTCGGCATCATCTGGTCCTGAATTCCAGCCACATTAAAGAGCACGTCCACGCGGCCAAATTGCTTTACCGTGGCCGAGACCGCGCGATCAATGTCATCAGCGCTGCTCACATCAACTTGGAAGGAAACGGCTGTTTCCGACCCGAATTGGTCCGCTGCCTCTGCTACTGCCGCACCGTTGATATCGAACAATGCGACACGTGCACCCTCGGCGACAGCGACCTGAGCGACCGCCTGGCCGATCCCGGCTCCTGCTCCGGTCACAATCGAGACCTTGTCGCGTAAACGGCTACCTGCTTTCATGGAGCTGTCTTGTGAGGTCATATGATTCCATTCCTTTCTCTCGTTATGCTTCAGCCTCAATCCGACGGCGCCACTCACTGAAGAAGGCGCGGAAATTGACATCATGATGCGGACTGCCAGCAAAAACCCGACCGGGGATTGTTGTCCCTTCCACCGGCTGCTCGGGTAAGGCGGCATAGTCGTTGTCGAGGGACATCCCCACAGGACCCCTATTTGCCTGCGCGGTCGAACTCCAGTTGGTAAAATCGTCGAGTTCCAGCATGCCGCCGAGACCGAACGCACGCGCCAGAGAAATCTGGGATCTTCGCTTCCACTCAGCGGATGCCTGCTTGGGGACGAACAGCCAACTGTATACTTCCGTTTCCGTCGCACTCACCGGATACCACAAGCGTGCGCTCATCGTCGCCGTTGGTGGCAGGTCGTCTCCCATGTTCTGCTGCACACCCTCGATAAACGAGAAGTTCGGAAACACCGTACACACCGTCACGATGCGCCGCGACGCGATGTCGAGTTGCTCAGGCGTTAGATTCGATGCGAACTCCGACCAGACGTTCTCGTCGTGGCCAAAGAACACGGGAACGTTGAAGTCCATCGGGAGACGCAAAATGACGCCTGCATGACCTTGTCCGGCGATGAACTGTAGCGCGGCCAATTTCTCGGTCGTCTCGTTTGGGATGGGCGCCCCTCCACGCTCCGCCACGGATTGCAGCAAATCCTCAAAGTCAAAGACCAAGCCGGCATCCATGATCGTCTTGTGTGACACGTCACCATGGTAGGTGTCGCCGGTCCAGTTCTCCGATCCGCTCTTCCAGTTGAAGAGCCCCGTGGAGCGTATCGGCGGACCGTACACCTCAAACTCGCCACGCCCAAATACGGTGTCCAGATGCCAGGCCATGTCGCCAAGCTCGTCGCGCAAGGGGGGAGTGTCCGGGCTCCAGGTCCCGAAAATAAGCCCCTGATACGTGTCCGTGCGTGCCTCGTGCAGACCGAACTTCTTCTTATCCATGTTCGGATAGAGAATAGAGTCGTACGGAACGCCCCGGAGCGCACCCGTATTCGCGTAGGTCCAGCCATGGTAGCCGCACATAAAGCGCTTACTGTTGCCCCAGTCGGCGGGACACACCTTGACTCCCCGATGTCTGCAGCTGTTGAGCAGTACCCTGACGATACCATCATCTCCTCTGGCCACGATCACCTCGTCGCCAGCCAGCTTGCGCGTCACATAGTCGCCCGGTTTCGCTACTTCGCTCTCATGCGCCAAGAATTGCCACGTTTTCTTGAAAATCCTCTCACGTTCCTGCTCGAACACGCTCTCGTCATGAAAGCTATGTCGATTGACTGTCGAACCATCTTGAGCTGCCAGCGCCATTTGCAAAATCTCCTTCCGGCAGGGATTGTGTGACATATAATATAACACGTTATATTTTTATAACATGTTATATTATTGCGCGATCCAGTCAAGAGGGGGAGCGAACTAAGTTAAAGGACCAAAACCAGCACCGGGTTTCGCGAGATCGGACATGGATAACGGAAGGGAAGAAGCTTAGCCACTTGAGGCTGAAAGGATAGCCATTCTCTTCGCCGTGCCTCGTCATGAATCACTAAAAGTGATGAAAGGCCCCTCCTCGCCTGCTAAGGGTACAAGACGGGCGTGCAAAGAGAATTGAAAAGTATTGAACTTCCTACGGGTGACGCAGCATCCCCATTCGATTTTATCCGGCTTGTGGGGTTTGTATTGTCAAAATTTTATCAATATGCCAAACTCCGCGCTAACGAAGAAATTGAGATGCGCCAACGAGGAGACAATAAGGAGGGCTGCCAGATGAATGAAGCGGTAGAGACATCCCAACCGACCGGAATTCCAACTCCCGAAGAGCTGGGTTTCGACCCGGCTGACCTGCGTCAGAAGTATGCTGATGAGCGGACCAGGCGTCTACGCGTAGACGGCAACAACCAGTATCAGGAAATCACCGGCCAGCACGCCCACTATAACACCGACCCCTATGTCGAGCCGGGCTTCACCCGCCCCGCGCTGCAAGAAGAACTCGACGCGGTGATTATCGGCGGCGGCTTTGGCGGTCTACTGGCGGCCGCGCGCTTGCAGAAGGCCGGGATCACCAATATCCGTATCATCGAGAAGGCCGGAGATTTTGGCGGGACCTGGTATTGGAACCGCTACCCCGGCGCGCAGTGTGACATCGAATCCTACGTCTATCTGCCCCTGCTCGAAGAGACCGGCTATATGCCCAAGGAAAAATACTCCTTTGCACCGGAAATTTTTGAGCACGCCCAGCGGATCGGCAAGCACTTTAACCTGTACGAGCGGGCCTGCTTCCAGACCCAGGTCAGGGAGGCGCGCTGGAACGAAGAGGACGGGCGCTGGACGATTACCACCGACCGCGACGATGTCTTCCGGGCGCGCTTTGTGATCATGTCGAGCGGGCCCCTGAACCGACCCAAGCTGCCGGCGATTCCCGGCATCGAAAAATTCAAAGGCCATACCTTCCACACCAGCCGCTGGGACTACGACTACACCGGCGGCGATACCACCGGCGGCATGCACAAACTCAAAGACAAGCGTGTGGGTATCATTGGTACCGGCGCCACCGCGATTCAGTCCGTGCCTCACCTGGGCGAACACGCCCAGCAGCTCTACGTGTTCCAGCGCACGCCTTCCTCGGTGGATGAGCGCGGTAACAAACCGACCGACCCGGAGTGGGTCAGGACCCTGAAGCCTGGCTGGCAGGACTACCGCAACACCAACTTCTGCTCCATCCTGGCCGGACTGCCGGTTGAGGAAGACCTCGTCGGCGACAAGTGGACCAGCCTATTCAAGAAACTCTCCGAACTGCTCACGGGTAAGGAAGATTCCAACCTTTCCGACGAGGGCATGGCGATTATGTCGGAGATCGCCGACTACCAGAAGATGAACGAGATTCGCGATCGCGTGTCCTTGACCGTCACCGATCCGGAGACC
Organism: uncultured Binatia bacterium (SeqCode); assembly: GCA_965203745.1. Taxonomy (GTDB): domain Bacteria; phylum Desulfobacterota; class Binatia; order Bin18; family Bin18; genus Bin18. Next base: position 121,981 of record CBDBDK010000004.1, on the reverse strand, counting down.
GCGGAAGCGCTCAAACCCTGGTACGGGCAGTGGTGCAAGCGACCGACCTTTAACGACGAATACCTGCCGACCTTCAACCGGCCCAACGTCAAGCTGGTGGACACTAAGGGCAAGGGTGTCGAGCGCGTCACCGAGAACGCGGTGGTCGTAGACGGTGTCGAGTACGAAGTAGACTGCCTGATCTACGCGACCGGCTTTGAGGTCGGGACGGCGTATACGCGGCGCGCCGAGTTCGAGGTGTACGGCCGTGACGGGCTGTCGCTGAGCGATTACTGGGCCGACGGCATGAAGACCTACCACGGTTTTCTGAGCAACGGCTTTCCGAACTGCTTCCACATGGGGCTCACCCAGACCGGCCTCGCGCCCAACTTCACCTATATGCTGAACGGGCAGGCCGTGCACATCGCCCACCTCATCACCCAGGTAGAAGCCCAGAGCGCAAAGTCCATCGAGCCGACCCTCGAGGCTGAGGACGAGTGGGTGAAGCTGGTAACCGGTCCGACCTTTATGACCGAGTACCAGAACACCTGTACACCGGGTTATTACAACGGCGAGGGAAAAAACGAAGGGCATGGCTTTATCGAGACCCAGTATCCCGACGGCGCAGTGCCCTTTTACGATATGCTCGCCGCCTGGCGTGCGCAGGGCGATTTCGAGGGACTGATCGTTCGCTAGATCACCGGGTGCCGCGAGGCACCCGGTCTGTTACCGTTTTACGCCTTAGTGGTGAGCCAGGCTTCGGTTTCAGCCAGTGTGTCTTTCAGACGCTGGAGGAGCAGGCCGACTTCCCGCCTCGAAGACACCCTTCGTGGGGGGACTGAAGGGCTTGCCGATTCGGTATCAACTCAAACCTGTCTAGTGCTGGGCAGCCTAGGCTCAGGACCTATAAATGGGCTTTTCCCGGAAGCGGGCCTATGCTTCAATCTGCCCAGATATCAGGAGATTGTTATGGCTGACCACCATTTCTGGCTTTCCGAGGCTCAGTTTGCGCGGCTTCAGCCGCTGTTGCCGACCAAGGTGCGCGGCGTGCCCCGGGTTGATGACCGGCGAGTCATCTCTGGGATCCTCCACGTTATCCGCAACGGCTTGCGGTGGCGTGACGCCCCCGCCGCCTACGGCCCGCCCAAGACGCTCTACAATCGTTTCGTGCGCTGGAGTAAGGCGGGTGTCTTCAATCGTATCTTCGCTGCCTTGGCCAGCGAAAGTGCCGCGTCGGCCACCGTGATGATCGACACCACTCATCTGAAGGCCCACCGGACGGCGGCCAGTCTGCTCAAAAAGGGGTGCTTGCGCGCGATATCGGGCGGACCCGTGGCGGACTCAACTCGAAACTCCACGCCGTCTGTGATGGAGACGGTAAACCCGTGAGGCTCCTGCTAACTGCCGGACAGGTCAGCGATTATCGTGGCGCGGCCACCCTGCTCCCGACGCTGCCCGCCCCTGCCCGCCTGATTGCCGACAAGGGCTATGATAGCGACCGTCTCCGGCAAGCTCTGGCCTACCGCGCCATCACACCCTGTATCCCAGGCCGGGCCAACCGGACACAGCCCATCAAGTATGACGTTGCTCTCTACAAGAAACGCAACCTTATCGAACGCATGTTCGGCCGCCTCAAGGACTGGCGGCGCATTGCCACTCGCTATGATCGCTGTGCCCATACGTTCTTCAGCGCCATCTGTCTGGCCGCCACCGTGCTCTTCTGGTTATGAGTCCTGAGCCTAGATTCCGAACAGGAGAAATCGTCCAGGCGGCCGGGCACCCTTAGCTCAGGTTGTTCTCGGTCAGGAAATCGATGACGCCTTGGCTCACTCCTTCCGGATCAAGGAACGGCTCGAAATTTGTACCTTTGACATCGATGGCCTTCGCCTTTGGCATGGCGGCGGCGGTGTTTTGGTGGCCGAGGTAGAGCACATCGTCTGGAGCGCACATCAACAAGGTCGGGCACTTGATGTCCTGAATGAACAGATCGAAGCGGTAATCCCACACGCATCGATAGATCATGCCGCGAACCTTCCAGGCCCGCAGTGCTCCTGAGAACTCGTCGTTCATGTTGTCTAGATCGCGATTACCGCCCAGGTTGTAGATGTAGTCCCAGGTGATTTTGAGGTATTCGGCTTCGTGGCTCGGCCCGACGGAGCCACTGAACTCGTCGCGGTAGGGCGCGGCCTGTTCCTCGGTCAGCAACAGTGCACCGACCATCATGCAAGACAGCACGCGCTCGGGATAGAGCGACGCCATTTCGGCGGCCATACCGGCACCCGTGTGATTGCCGAAGGCATGGAACTTCTCGATACCGAGCGCATCGAGAAAGTCCATCGTGTATTGGGTGAGCGTGCTGATCGAATGGAACTCCGGCGGGTCAAAGGATCCACCGAAGCCGGGTAGGTCGACCGCAATGCAATGACAGCGGTCGATCAACTTCTCGAGCATGCGTTCATACCCCTTCGCGCCACTGACGTTCTGATGCAGAAACACAATCGGCGGCTTTTCCTGCGGGCCACCATGGTAATAGTGCATTTGACCACTAGGCGTATCTGCGTAGGCCTTCTTGATCATCAATTCGTGTCTCCCTCCGGCCGAGCGTACCGGTCGGTCGCCGCCGGCGCTCAGCTCAGGTTGTTCTCGGTCAGAAAATCGATGATGCTCCGGCTCACCCCTTCCGGATCGAGGTTCGGTTCCATGTCCATACCTTTGACATCGATGGCCTTCGCCTGCGGCATCGCCGCCGCAGTGTTCTGGTGACCCGGATAGAGAACGTCGTCCGGGGCGCAAATCAAGAGAGTGGGGCATTGGATCTTCGGGATGAACTGGCCAAAGGGGTAATCCCAAACGCAGCGGAAGATCATGTCGCGAACCCTCCAGTTGCGTAACGCCCCGGTGAACTCGTCGTGCATATTGTCTATATCAAGCTTGCCGCCGATGTCATAGACGTAGTCCCAGGTCTCTTTCAGGTAGGCGGTGTCGAAGCCCGGGGCGGCGGAGCCGCTGAACTCCTTCCGGAACCGCGCGGATTGTCCCTCGGTAAACAACAACGCACCGATCATCATGCAGGACAGCGCCCGGTCGGGATAGAGCGACGATATTTCCGCGGACATCCCGGCTCCGGTGTGGCTGCCGCAGAGGTGAAATTTCTCGAAACCGAGCGTGTCGAGGAACTCCATGGTGTAGCCGGTGAGCGTACTGATCGAATCGAATTCGGGCGGGTCAAAGGAGCCTCCGAAGCCGGGCAGGTCCACGGCGATGCAGTGAAACTGGTCAATCAGCAATCGGAGGGTGGGTTCGAAGGCCTTTGCGCTGCTAACGTTCTGGTGCAGAAAAATGATCGGCGGCTTTTTCTGCGGTCCGCCGTAGTAGTAGTGCATCTGGCCACTCGGAGTGTCGGCGTAGGCTTTCTTGATCATCTGAGCTTGTTTCTCCGAAACTCCCAAAACTGCACTCAGCCCCTCCCGGAAAGCTCTCGTGGATATCCGCTCGGTGCCAGAAGGTTGGGGCGCACGGAGAGCATGAGGAGCCTGCCGGAGCTTTCTTGTGGGCCAGCCGCAGGTTTGTGACTCCCACAGCCAGCGAGAAGCCCACGGCGAAGTAGATATAGCCCTTGGGGATATGCAGATCAAGGCCATCGGCTACGAGCGCGGTGCCGACGGCCCATTATAATCTTACGCCTTGGCGGCGAGCCAGGCTTCGGTTTCGGCCAGCGTGTCTTTCAGACGCTGGAGGAGCAGGCTAACCTCCTGCTGGGTAATGATCAGCGGCGGCGCCATAAAAATCACATCAGGTCCTATTTCCCGCACCAGCAGCCCGCGCTTCAGGGCCGCCCGACGGACGTAGTCCGAGACGTTGGTCTCGGGTGGAAAAGGCGCGCGCGTGTCCTTATTCTGGACAAACTCCAGAGCCGCGATTAAGCCCAGACCCCGTACGTCACCGACGATGGGCGAGGAGCGCAATTCGGCTAGCCCCTCGTGAAAAAGCGCTCCCATCTGGGCCGCGTGGTCGACGAGCTGGTCCCGTTCCATAATCTCCAGCGTCTTCAGCCCGGCCGCGCAGCACACCGGATGACCGGAGTTGGTATAGCCGTGGGAGAAACCGGCACCTGCGGGAGCCTGCAGAAAGGTGTCGTAAATTTTTTCGTGCAAAAGCACCGCGCCGAGCGGCAGATAACCGCTATTGATGCCCTTGGCCGTGCTGATCATGTCCGGGGTGACACCCCAGTGCTCAATGGCAAACATCTTGCCCGTCCGTCCAAACCCGGTAATGACCTCATCGGACACCATGAGCACATCATACTTGTCACAGATCGCCCGGATACGTTGGAAGTATTCCGGGGGAAGGGGAATGCCGCCGCCGCCGCCCAGCACAGGTTCGGCAATAAAGAAAGCAACGGTTTCCGGCCCTTCTTCGAGAATGACCTTTTCCAGCATATCCGCACACGCCAACGTGCAGGCCGGCTGCGTCCCACACTGATCACAGCGATAGCGGTACGGGGTGGGGATATGCCGCACCTTTGAGAGCATGGGCTCAAAGTGTTCGTGCATATGCGGCAGGCCCGTCAGGCTGGCGGCTCCATACGTCGCCCCATGATAGCTGCGGTCCAGCGCAATCGCCGTCGTTTTCTTCTCAAAGCCCCGCAGCCGAAAATAGAGCCGACTGACCTTGATGACTGTCTCATTGGCTTCTGAACCACCCGAGACAAAAATCACTCGGTTCAGCCCGTCCGGGGCATGCTGGGTCAACTTTGCCGCCAGTTCAATGGAGGGTGGGGTGGAGAAATTCCAACCGCTTAAATGAAACGGGAGAGTCTTCATTTGCGCGTGGACCGCGTCGGCAATCTCGGTCTGGTCGTAGCCCAAGCCCACATTGCCAATGCCGGAGCAGCCGTCGAGATACTGATTGCCCTCGGCATCCCAGAGATAGACCCCTTTCCCCGCGACAATAACGGTGAAATCTCCATCGACATGATCCTGAAAGGTCGTAAAGACCGGCAGCTTATTCTGGCGTTCCAGGTCTCGTAACTTCTCAACGTCCAGCTCAAAGGGACGCGGAGCGGGCGGCTGTGCGTAGGCCTGCTGCTGACTCATATCTTACCCTCCTTATGGTTGAGTCTGGGTTGGGAATGTCACGCAGAGCGTAGGACCATTGCCGGCCAGAGTCAAACGGTGAGCCAGATGTGAACGACAACCGGCTTGCACGTCCCTTGCTGCCTTATTTACTGCGCTACATAGCCGCCATCCACCGCCATGGGATGGCCGGTGACAAACGAGGCCGCTTCAGAACACAGCCACGCCACGGCTTCGCCGATCTCACTCGGTTGCGCCATACGACCAACGGGTTCTGCGGCGTTAATCCCTTCGGCCATTTCGGGCACTTTTTCAAAGGCGCGTTTGAGCATCGGCGTCTCCACCGCGCCTGGACAGACCGCATTCACCCGAATGCCGGCCTTGGCATACTCAAGCGCTGCGGTCTTGGTGAGTCCGACCACCCCATGTTTGGCCGCGACGTAGGCAGACCCGGCTGGTATGCCTTGTAAACCAGCCACCGAGGCGGTGTTCACAATCGCGCCTCCACCTTGGCTGAGCATCTGCTGGATTTCTGCCTTCATACTCAACCACACCCCCTTGAGGTTAATACCGATCACCCGATCCCAGGTCGCCTCAGGATAATCCGGCGTTGGTACGAAGTCTCCTTCGATGCCGGCATTATTAAACGCGCAGTCCAGCCGGCCATAGGTCTCTACCACGTGCTTGACCATGGCCTCTGTCTCAGCCGCTTTGGAAACGTCAGTCCGGATAAAGATCGCTTCGCCCCCAGCGTTTTTGATCAAACGCACGGTTTCCTCTGCGCCTTCGACATTGACATCCGCTACCGCGACTTTTGCGCCTTCGCGAGCAAAAACCTGCGCGGTCGCCCGGCCGATGCCGGTGCTCGCGCCCGTAATTAAAGCGACCTTTCCGTCTAAGAGTCCTGCCATATATGACCTCCTTGTTCTGTCAGAAATATCTGTACTCGATTAACTCCGTAGCGGACGAAAGAATGCCCGGATTTCTTCGACTAATTGTTCCGGCTCTTCCATTGAGGCAAAATGTCCGCCTGACGGCATAACGGTCCAGCGCTGAAGGTTGTAATATGTCTCTGCCCACTTGCGAGGCAGGAGGACCACATCCTTGGGGAATACCGCGATGCCAGTTGGTGCGCTCACGACCGGCGTCCGGTCATGTGACGCCTGCCAGAGATTGTGTGCGGCCTCATAATAATACCGGGCGGACGCTCCAAAACTCTGCGTGACCCAGTATAAGGTCATGGTGGTTAACAGTTCATCTTTGGTGAAGCGTGTTTCTACGTCGCCGTTACAGTCGCTCCAGGTTCGCCGTTTCTCCAATATCCAGGCACACAGCCCGGCGGGTGAATCATTCAGACCATAGGCCAGGGTTTGTGGCTTCGTTGTCTGGAGGGCCACATAGCCGGTTTCCGCTGTCAGAAAATGCATGCTGCGGTCAAACCAGCCTTCTTCACCAGGTCCGTACATTGATCGATCAACCATGCTCGTCAGTGGACCGGCAAAGGCGTTGAGCGGCAACATGACATGGGTATGGACCCCAATCACGCGGTCAGCATACTTATGGCCGAGTTGGGCGGCTATGGCTGCCCCCCAGTCACCGCCCTGCGTGGCGAACCTGTCGTAGCCCAACACGTCCTGCATCAAGGTCGCCCACAGATCGGCCGTTCGCCAATAGTTGATGCCAGGCACGTTGATTGGCGAAGAGAATCCGTAGCCGGGTAAAGACGGAACAACAATATCAAACGAATCAGCCGCCTCGCCGCCATACGCGGCTGGGTCGGTCAACGGCCGGATGACTTTGTTGAGATCCCAAAACGTCCACGGCCAGCCGTGGTTCAGAATGAGCGGCATCGGGTTTGAGCCTTTGCCGGGCTCGTGAATGAAGTGGATGGGAATGTTTTCAATCGTGGTCTTGTAATGGGAGAAGGCATTCATCTCGGCTTCGTGGGCACGCCAGTCATACTGCTCAATCCAGTACGTGACTAACTCCTTGAGATACGCGCTATTCGTGCCATACGCCCACTCATCGTTAGCAAAATCATGAGCCCAACGGGTTCGGGTCAAACGATCGCGGAGGTCGGTTAAGACATCGTCCGGGATCTGAATGGTAAACGGCTCTTTTGCGGGCATGACCTCTGCCTTTCTCCGCTAACTCCTGACTGGACAATTGTAGACGCGCCGGACATTTTCTCCCAAGACCTGGAGCCGTGCCTGTTCCGGCATCTTTGCCGTGAGGTTGCCCAACTCCTTAATATAGTCCCCCGTGTGGTCGGGATGAGGAAAATCGGATGCCCAGAAGAAGCGATCCGCTCCGAGCAGGTCAACCATGGCCGGCAACGCTTTTTCGTCCGGATCGGCGGAGATCCACACGTTGCGTTTGAAATATTCACTGGGGCGCTCTTTGATCGGCAACGAACGGCCAATGATGCTGTCGTACACGGCGTCCATGCGGTCGAGCCAGTAACTGGCCCAACCTGCGCCAACTTCGAGAATGACGAGTTTGAGTTTTGGAAATTTCTCAAATGTCCCATACTGCATAAAACTCGCGAGCGCGTGCCGGGCAGCGTCCGAGGCGGTGACATTCAGAAAGAAGCTCTGCTTACGGACGTACTCCAGATCGTAGCGACCCGGCAGTGCCCACTGGGGTTCGAGGGACGGATGGACCCCTAACGGGACGTCAAGCTCCTGGGCTTTGGCGAACAAGACATCATGATCCGGATGGGCATGCGGTTTTCGGGTCATGACAAACTGGACGACCCAGCCGCCTTTACAGCCGGCCTTGATGGCCCGTTCCAGCTCTTCTGCCGCGGCGTGCGGATCTCCCAGCGAAAGATGGGCAACTGGAATCAAACGGCCTCCACTGTCGGAGCACCAGTCCACGATCCAGCGGTTATACGCCCGGCACATAGCCTGGGCATAGTCGGCATCTTCACATTCGGTCTCCCACACCAAGTCAAGACTTGGATAAATAATTGCGGCATCGAGCCCCTCTAAATCGAGGCGTTGCATCCGTTGCTTGGCATCCATTGCTCCCAGTAAAAACTCATCACCATAATGTTGACGCCGATTCACCTCACCTTTTTCTCGTGTCACCTGGCCCATCGACCCAACACCCGCGAATGTTCCGCCCCGGCTGACTCGTGAGGGCTTCCCGCAGATTTCCAAGTAATCCATGCCCTGATCATCAACCTTTAAGCGTATCGCCGTTGAGCGATATCTGGGATCACAATACGTTTCCCACAGGTCTGCGGCTTCAAGGATATGGCCGTCTGCATCGACAGCTCCCCGGAAGTTGAGTGTATCAATCTGTTCTTCGATGATGCGTGGCATTCAATCCTCCTGTCATGCTGTGTTTACCTCCAAGCACCCGATTCACTCGATTGGTAGCCCAGCGCGCGATAGACGGCATCGACCAGGCTCTGTCCCCGCTCATTGAGCGAAGCGCCTGAGCCCATCCGGTTCATGGTATAGCCAAAGGACATGCCGGCTTTGGGGTCGGCAAAACCAAACGAGCCGCCCGCGCCAACATGACCGAACGCCTCCTCCGAGAACAGGACACTGTCCTGCACGCCAGCCGGCTCCTTGCGGTTGTCCATGGTTTTCATGAAGCCCAGGGCAAACCGGGTCGGCATGACCAGCACGGCGTCTCTGCCGGTTGAAGACGACACGCGGCCCATGCGGGCCAGGGTCTCGGAGTTGGCGAGTTCGACGTTGCCTTTTTTGCCGCCCAGGGCGAGCGGTTCATACAGGCCGGCCAACCCACGGGCGTTGGTGATCCCGCCCGCCCCGCCGATTTCCGCGGCGTGCGCGGCCCGGCTGTCATACTCGGGAACGGCGCCCATATAACCGCCGACGTTGAGTATGGCCAATGCCGCCAGCGTGCCCGGTGTGGCCATTTCCTGAAAGAGCGCGCTGTTTGGGTCGGGCTCGGCGGCAATCATGGGGGCAACCCTGGGCTCCTTGTCCTCGGGTAAACCGATCCAGAAGTCTAAGCCGAGCGGGTCTGCGATTTCGTCCTTAAAAAACGTCCCGAGCGACTTCCCCGACACGCGTCGGACCACCTCGCCGATCAGCCAGCCATAGGTGAGGGCATGGTAGCCGTTCCGGGTGCCGGGCTCCCAAAAGGGTTCTTCTTTGGCCAGAGCATCGACCATCAGGTCCCAATCCGCATAGGCCCCTTGCGGCAGGTCCTTGCGCACGGCTGGCAGGCCGGCCTGATGATTCAGCAGCATCTTAACCTGAACATTTTCTTTGCCGGCCTGGGCAAACTCGGGCCAGTAGCTGGCGACCGGCGCATCGAGGTCGAGTTGGCCGCGCGAGGCCAGGACATGGGCGCAGATGGCTGTTGCGCCTTTTGTTGAGGAAAAGACGATGCTGACCGTCTCAGCGGTCCACGGCGTACCGGTCTTGGTGTTGGCCGTTCCACCCCATAGATCGACCACGGTTTGCCCGCCGACGGTCACACACACCGATGCGCCAACTTCGCCCCGCGCCGCAAAATTGCGCTCGAACTCCTGTCGCACTTCCTGAAACTTTTGATCGCACGTTCCCTGCACTGCCATGATGCTCCTCCTTTTTTTGTTCGGACTTTACGCTCATGCTGTATCAAATCGGAGCGGTAAAGTCTGTGGGCCTCGGACGATGAGCGAGGCAATCGGAGCGACCCGTTCCGTCGCACAGGAGAAAGGCGGACAGTCGAACAGCAACGCTTCCAGTGCATTCCGGCCCTCAAGCCGGGCCAGCGGGGCGCCTAGGCAGTAGTGGATACCATAGCCAAAGGCGACGTGATCCTGCGGATTGCGGGCGACGTCAAAACGGTCTGGATCGGGGAATTGACGCTCATCGCGGTTTGCCGATCCTAATAGTAAGAAGACGTTCTGCCCGGCTGGAATCTTGCCGCCTTCCAACTCCACATCCTGGGCCGTCCGGCGAAAAATTACCTGAACGGGCGAGTTGTAACGTAGGACTTCCTCGACAAGCGCGGGCACCAGCGAACGGTCCGCTCGAACTTTCGCCAATTCATCAGGATGGTTGAGTAAGGTAAGAACTGCGTTTCCAAGCAAGTTCGTTGTCGTCTCGTTTCCTGCTACCAGGAGTAATACGGCGAGAGCCAGAATCTCGGCAGCAGACAGCATGTCACGCTCTTCTTCGGCTTGCACAAGAGCGCTAATCACATCCTCTCCAGGCTCCGTTCGTCGGTGCTCAATCATTTGTTCGAAATAGGCTCGCAGTCCGGCCAGGCTCTCTCGGACCTCTGTCCGCTCGGCCTCGTCTGTCGGACGACTTGTTGCTCTGACCACGTCATCCGACCAGGCCTTAAAGTCGCCGCGTCGTTCAAGCTCGACACCAAGCATTTCCGCGATGACGATCGTTGGCAGCGGCCCGGAGAACATGGAGACGAGATCGCTCTCCGACTGCCCGCGTATCGGTTCGATCAACTCTTGGATAATCGCCTGCACGCGTGGTTCAAGTGTCCGGATGAGGCGAGGTGTAAAACCTTTATTGGCCAGCTTCCGTAGTCGGGTGTGGTCGGGAGGGTTCATATCGAGAATCCACGGTACCTCCGACACGGGATTCAGATCGCCCAAGGCTTCAGCCGTAAATACCGAAGATGAGAAAATTTGCGGGTTCCGCAAGGCAAAGTCCACATCAGCATACCGACTCAGAGCCCAAGACTGAAAAGGCTCAAGCCAAATAACTGGGGCTTTGTTCCTCAGCTCAGTGTAGTACGGATACGGGTCGGCAGTTACTTCCGGGGAGAGTGGATTAAAGTCCATACGGAAGCCCCTCCTTAATGAGTCTAAACGTTCTCAGCAAACCGTCTCTGCCGCTCACGGAGCAACAGGAACAACGGTAAACCAGCGGAAAACGCCACCAGCCATGAGACCGCGAGGCAGATAACAAAATTCCGCGTCCCCAGCGTTCGTCCCTCAGAGAATAACCAAACATTATACGCGATAAACGCGACCAGCAGGTCGAACAGGAGCGAGGCCGTCACCGCGCTTTCCATTGGCACGGTGAAAAAATCAACCAGAAGATTCCCACCTGCGCCCATGTACTGGACGTTGTAGTACATGGGGAGGAGAACTCCCTAAGACAACCAGAATCGTATAGACCTTTTCACGCGCTGTCATGCTTTTCCCTCCTGCTCAAAAGGATTTCACTCTTGGACTATCTTCTGGATGATTTAGAGTTCGACCAAGCGCATGTCCTTGCCCATTGCCTCGTCTGCAAACCACTGCGTGGCCCATTCGGGCTGGCGCAGATTGTCAGGGTTGTGAAAGGGAAGCAGCGTACCAGCCAAGGTCAGGAGTAGCCGTGTCATACCGGAGAACGATGCTCCGGTTATGAGGCCGACAAGCATTCCCCGGAAACTCACCCGTTCGGGTGTGCACGCATCAAGACCCTCTGCCGCTATTTCAAAGACATTTTGCAGATGGCGTATGGTGCGCCAAAAGGAGCGTACCCGGTACGCATGACGACCGACGATGGCGTTGTACACATCGATTGCGCAATTACGATGCTCGAACTCCTCTACGAAGTGCCACAACATAAAGGCGGCAATGCGGGGGTCGCCTCCGCGAAATAAGTTCTCACGTTGCTCGACGAAGAAGCGCGTCGCTGGTCCAAAGCACAACTCAATGGAAGCGGCATAGGCTAGGTTAAACTCCAGTGACTCTTCGTCTAGCAGCCTCGTATAACTGGCGTGTATTTTGTCCCGTGTGTCTTCAAGCTGTGGGTACTTCTTGAGGAGTAGCGCCTGATGCGCGATGTGATGTTTGGCGTGTTGTGCCTCTTGCTTACAGAAGAGATCGGCTTCGTGCTGCACAGTCCCTGAAAGCTGAGGGATGACTCCTCGAATCACCTTGATGAAGTGCCCCTCAAATTCGGGAGCCACTAGTGTTGCCGCGTTGACCCAGTCGCTCGCCCCAATGTTGCGCGGATTAAAACGAAAAGGAATGTCGTCATCGAATTGAAAATCAATCCGCCGAACTTTGACATCCGTCATATCGTCCCTCTCTTTTCTCAATCCCTTGAGCCTTAACGTATCGATATCTGACCCGTACTCGTACAACCCCGCCTTACTGTGCGACCCAGCCGCCATCAACCGCCATCGGGAGGCCCGTGACAAAGGACGTCGCATCCGAGCACAGCCACACGACAGCCTCGCCTACTTCGGCGGGTTCAGCCATGCGTCCAATCGGTTCAGCGGCCACGACCTGCTCCTCAATACCCGGATTGTCACGCGCTCCGCGTTCAAACATCGGCGTGCGAATCGCCCCCGGACACACGGCGTTGACGCGAATGCCGGACTTGGCATATTCCAGCGCGGCGGTCTTGGTCAATCCGTTGACTCCATGTTTGGCTGCCACATACGCTGAGAAGCCAGGAAGACCAACCAGCCCCGCAATTGACGCTGTGTTCACTATCGCGCCGCTGCCCTGGGTGAGCATCTGCTGGAGTTCATACTTCATGCACAGCCACACACCGGTCAGGTTAATCGATATGACTCGGTCCCAATCTGCCTCGCCATAATCCACGGTCGGCTGGACTACACCTTCGATACCAGCGTTATTGAAGGCACAGTCGAGCCGTCCATAGATCTCAACCGCTTTCTTGACCATGGCCTCTGCGTCAGCAGGCTGGGCAACATCGGTTTGGACAAATATTGCTTCTCCACCCGAGCCGTTAATCAGACGCACAGTTTCTGCGCCGCCCTCAACCCCGATATCGGCCACAACAACCTTGGCTCCTTCACGGGCAAAAATCTGCGCGGCAGCCCGGCCTATGCCTGAGCTGCCACCAGTCACCACTGCTACTTTTCCGGCTAATCGGCCAGCCATCTTATTCTCCTCACGCGGCAGTATATTGGCGAGCATCGAACTCCGCCGGCTCCTTGAGCGGCTCGGTCTGCCACTGCTTCACCTCGGGCAGTACGCTTTTGGCAAACAGCTTCAGATTCCGTTCGGCCTCGTCGAATGGCATGCCGGCATAGCTGAAATTCAGCATAAACCCGTTGGCGTCGATGGTGTCGCGGACCATCGCCAGCTTCTCAAGCACCTGGTCTGGAGTCCCCCAGGGCATCAGCTTCGCAAAGTCTAGCGCCGCCGTGTCGATCCCATGCTTGCCGATAAACTTGGTAATCTGACTGTAAAACTCATAGCTCTTATGCGTCCCAAACTTCTCCGAGGTCATTTCGTAGTGCGTAATCACGGTCTTGTATTGCGCGACCAGCCACTTCATGGCCATCTCTTCCGCGCGACCCTTGTTCTCATCGACAAAGACAAAGCCGCCACTGAAAGGTTTTGGGGCTGGCGTATCGCCGTGATACTGCTGCCACGCGTTGTGGTACACCTCGAAATCTTTTTTCACCGCCTCCCACGGCTTTTGGGGAATGACCAAGAGCCCAACCCCCAGCTTGGCCATAATCGGGGATGAATCCGGCGAGACCGCGGCTGCGTACGAGCGGCCTCTAAATGACTTGAACGGAAACGGACGGATTTCACGACGAGGTTGTCGAGTATGCAGACCGCCCTCCATATAGCCTTTCTCTAAGGCTTCGAGGATCAACTCCGCATACTCAACGAACCGACTGCGCCCTTCGTCTTGATCGATCCGAAATCCTTCGTATTCGATACGCGCCAGACCACGCCCGATCCCTAAGATGAAGCGTCCGTTAGAGACATGGTCAAGCATCGAGATCTGTTCTGCGACGCGAATTGGGTCATGCCAGGGGAGTACGATCACCATGGAGCCGAGCTTCGCGTGCTTGGTCCGTCCCGCCATATAGGTCAGAAATTGCACCGGGTCGGGGCACATGGTGTAATCGTCAAAATGGTGCTCGATCCCCCAGATGGAATCGAACCCCAGCGGTTCCGCCATCTCCGCCAGGCGGATCTCATTCTGCCAGACCTCACGGTCGGTCAACTGATTATTGGGATTTTGAAAAACTGCTCCATAGCCTACATGCATATTATCCTCCTTAGGCGTTGAACTCGCCGTTGTCCTTCGCCGTTGTCTGTCTTAGCAATGTCATTTTTCTATGAACCAATCCCGTCATACTGAATCTCTGGTCTGTCTCACGCTCAAGCTACAGCTTGGGTCGCTCTCTCAAATCGAAGCGGCAGGGTTTGCGGCCCACGGACAAGATACGTTGCAATCCGGGGCACCTGTTCCCGCACGCGGGTGAATGGTGGACAGTCAAAGAGTAGTGCCTCTAATGCCGTCCGGCCCTCCAGCCGGGCTAATGGGGCGCCCAGGCAATAGTGGATGCCATAGGCAAATCCCACATGGTCTTGCGGATTGCGGGCGATCTCAAAGCGATCGGGTTGAGGGAACTGACGCTCGTCGCGGTTGGCTGCGCCGAGGAGTACCAAAACCGTAGCTTCAGCCGGGATCGTACCACCTTCGAGTTCGACTTCTTGGGTGGCTTGTCGAAAGATGACCTGCACGGGAGAGTCATAGCGTAACACTTCCTCGACAAGCGCAGGAACGAGTACACGATCGGCCCGGACTTTAGCCAACTCGTCTGGATGGTCGAGTAAGGATAGGACTGCATTGCCAATGAGGTTCGTCGAGGTTTCATTTCCAGCCGCTAACAGCAACACCGTCAGTCCGAGAATTTCTACGGAGGTGAGGACATGCTGCTCTTCCTCAGCCTGCACTAGAGCGGTAATCAGGTCGTCATGGGGATCGGTTCGCCGCCGTTCGATCATCTGGCCCAAGTAATCACGTATCTCTGCGTTGCTTTGGCGAATTTCGGCACGGACCGTCTCATCCGTGGGCCGACTGATGGCTCGCACGATATCGTCTGACCAGCGCTTGAAGTCTGACTGCCGCTCTGGTTCTATGCCTAACATTTCCGCAATAACGATGATGGGCAACGGTGCGGAGAGCGTCGGGACCAGATCGAACTGGTCTATTTGCTCCTGCCTGAGGAGAGGGCCAAGGATGTCCTGGGTAACCGTCCGCACCCGGGGCTCCATGCCTCGAATGAGGCGCGGAGTAAAGCCTTTGTTGGCTAACTTCCGCATGCGGGTGTGGTCTGGGGGGTCCATGGACAACAATCCCGGCGCTTCTGGGACGGTAAGCAGGTCGCCTGTGGCCGCTTCATTCCACAGCTTGCTTGAAAAGAGCCCAGGGTTGCGTAGAACAAAATCGACATCCGCATAGCGACTCACGGCCCAGCCCTGCATAGACTCGACCCAAGCGACCGGCGTCTTGTCTCGCAATTCCTTGTAATACGGGTACGGATTGTCTTGCACCTCTGGTGCAAGCGGGTTGTATTCCATGTTGATTCCCTCCTTGAGTCAGCGCAACGGCTGAGACTCAATCAAACGGACAGCCTTATTTCACACATTCAGTCCATAGAAACGAATGGCGTTCTCACCCAGCACTTTGCGTTGATCTGCCTCGGGTAACGGCGCAATGCGTTCCTTGAGTTCCTTAACTACGCCAAAGTCGGCATCAATATGTGGATAGTCTGACGCCCACAGAAAATAGTCCGAACCAATATGTTCGATGACCTTGGCAGTCAGCGTCTCATCAGGATCTGCCGAAACCAAACATTGGCGATAGAAATACTCACTCGGTGGCATCTTGAGACTGGTCCGGCTGGCCATGGGGCGATACTTATGGTCGAGGCGGTCGAGCCAGGCCGAGATCCAGTTCGCGCCGGACTCCAGCACGCTGCATTTCAGACGGGGGTATTTCTCAAACATGCCCAGCGACATCATCTGGGTGAAGGCGGCCATGACGTCGATGGCCAGAAAGGCAAACGTAAACAATCCGGCTGATGCATCTGGCTTGAGCCATTCTTGAAATGAGGGGTTATCGCGCACGATAACGTGAAAGCCGATTGGCAGCTCTAAATCTTGCACGGTCTCCCAAAAACGGACAAAGGCCGGATCATCAAAATGCTTACCACCTCGCGCTGGCATATCAGGCGATAGATACACGCCAACACAGCCATTTTCTTTGGCCCACTTTACTTCACCTGCCGCACCTTCCGGATCGAGCAAGGAGATATGAGCGATTGGAAACAGCCGCTTGGGATGGTCGCTACAGAAGTCGATGATCCAGCGGTTATAGGCTCGCGTATACGCTGCGGCCAGCTCGGCTTCCGTGATCCAGCCTTCCCAGAAGATCCCAATAGTCGGATACAGTAGAGCAACATCAATCTGCTCTTCATCCATGACTTTGATACGCGCCTTCGGATCGTAACTGCCCAGCGGCGCGCCATCCGCATACGTTCGCTTGCCTGGAGTAAAAAAGGCTTCGAGTTCTTCGGCATCTGAGCCCACGCCACCGATCGCGCCGAGCGTGCCACGGGCGACTTCACACGGCTTGTTATCGAACAACAATACTTCCCAGCCATTCTCATCGTGCTCCATACGCACGGCCCGGTCTCGGTATTGAGGGTCAATATACTTCTGCCATGTATCCAAGGGCTCTAAGACATGCCCGTCTGCATCGACAATCAGCCCACTCTTCGAGGTGCTCATAGGGTTCCTCCATTACGCAGCTGCCCGTTGCCGTTGTGCGCATACGCCGCTTCTGACGACTTTCCCCGGACGAGCTTCGGTTGCCTCGCCGTTTTCTTGTACGACCTCTCCGCTGACCAATGAGGCCACGTAACCGTGGGCCGTCTGCATCAGGCGGGGCATATCGGCGGGCAGGTCGTGTATCATTTCCGGCTTCTCAATGCTGAGCGCGCCCAGGTCTATGAGGTTCAAATCAGCCTTCATGCCGAGCTCTAACGTGCCCCGATCGTGCATGCCGAACAGCCGGGCTGTATCGCGGCTCTGCTTCTTGACCACAAGCTCAATCGGCAGATGGTACGGATCGTCTTCGGTACGGTCTCGTACCCAGTCGATCAACATAAAGGTCTGGACACTGGCATCGCAGATCGTGCGCATATGAGCGCCCGAGTCACTCCCGCCCATGACGGTCAGGGGATGGGTCAGCATTTCGTACAACGGGTCACGACTCTGCTCGGCATAGCCGGCAATGGCGTACATGAGGAAGGCCCGCCCCTCGTCCTCTAACAACAGGTCATACACAACCTCGCGCGGGTCGCAGCCGCGCTGGGCGGCTATGGCAGCCACATTGTTGGCTCCATCAGGGAAGTAGTTGAGCGGCTGACCCATGGGATAGGTCATCTGCCACGTGGACGCTTGCTGATACAAGATAGACATACCAGCCGTGTTTGGGTCCTCTTCAGCTAGCAAACGCCTCCGCACATCAGGGTTGCGGAGGGCCTGCATTTTTTCTGCATGTGGGAGGTCCTTGAGCGGCGCATAGCTCGGCAAATATTGGAACGGGTTTTCCCCTTGAAAACTGAACAGAATGGTGACCGGTCGGGCAAAGACCTGCGGAATAATCCGCGCCCCGCTGTTCGTGGCCGCTTCACAGCGCTGCAAAATATCCCGCCAGACGTGCGGCTGAGGATTCGTCTGTGCGAGTAGAAATGTCACTGGGCAACCGATTGCCGCCAGCTCCTGCATCCAGCCCAGTTCGCTATCAATGTTCTGTCCAAGTACGGCATCTGAGACGACTTCCACGAGGCCGCGTCCGGTTTGGGTAATCCCGCGACCAATGCCCAACAACTCGTCCGGGCTGGCAAAGGTACCGGGGACGGGCACGCCTTCTGGCGTGGCATGCACCATAGTCCGAGAAGTGGAGAAGCCTAAAGCTCCAGCTTCGATAGCCGCCCGAGTCATGGCTGCCATTTGTTCGATATCTTCTGGTGTGGCTGGTCCTTTGCCAGCTCCCCGCTCGCCCATGACGTACAGACGCAAGGGGATATGCGGTATCTGCGTGCCAACATCAATCGTGCGAGGGATGGCGTCGAGCGCGTCCAGGTATTCCGGGAAGGTCTCCCACTGCCAGTCGATACCAGCCGACAAGGATTGGCGCGGAATATCCTCAACGCTCTCCATCATGCCAATCAGCTCTTCGCGACGCTCGGGTACAACCGGTGCAAAGCCCACCCCGCAGTTGCCCATCACGATCGTCGACACTCCATGCCACAGAGATGGAGCTAGCAGCGGGTCCCACGATACCTGACCATCATAATGGGTATGCACATCCACCCAGCCAGGGGCCACGATCAGTCCGTCGGCCTTTAATGTCCGTTTCGCTCGGCCCAAATCCGAGCCGACCCCGCTAATCTTGCCATCCGTCACTGCGACATCGCCGGTGAAACTCGGCTGTCCGGTTCCATCAACAATCGTTCCGCCCTGAACGATGAGATCATGCATTCCGACTTCCTCCTCTATTGAATATTAACTCTCTGTGATTCTTACTTGCGGGCCATCCATCACGCAGGCAACATATCCTTTGGCGACAACGCCATCTTGTTGGTGTCGAGCTTGGTCAGCCCCACCTCACCTTTGTCGAATAGCGCGACCCACTCTTTCATCCATTCCGGATTGGCGACATGAGACGGATGATGGCCCGGCATGGCGTAACGGATTGTCCGTGGGAGGAAGGAGACGAATAAGCGGAAGGCAATCTTTTTAATTGTCCAGCGCGTCTTCCACTTGCCCCACAGTCCATCGGCTTTGAGCAACTCGATATAGGTGCCCCGAATAAGTCCCATCATATGAATGAGGGCGCACAGGATGCCGTAGGCGCGGTACCAATGCCCGCCATACAGATCTTTATACACATCAAAAGCCAAATTCTTGTGTTCGATTTCCTCGATCAAATGCCAGAGCCACATGGAAGCCACGGGTCGGTCCGCCTCACCAAAGAAATACTCACGCTGTTCGATCAGCATGTGTGCAATCGACAGGGCCATAACTTCAAAACCCGCGGTGTAGGCAACCTGGTATTTGAGCGAGCGTTTGCCGAGTTCTTGATACTCACGCTCCATCTGCTTTTCCCGCTCGCGGAGTTGGGGATAGCCCGCAGCAATGAGTACCTCGTTGAACCGGCGGTGTTGTTTAAAGTGTTGGGCTTCCTGGCCCATCCAGGCTTTGGCTTCTTCTCGTAAAGCAGGATCGGAGATGTGTTTGGTCGCCTTCCGAATGGAGTCAATGATAAACGGCTCCATATAGGGCAGCAGCATGGAGGCGCCGTTGGCCAAGTGGCTGAGTACTGGTTTGGCTGGGTTCCAGTAGGGTCGGAAGTCTTCGGGAAACTCGAACTGCACCTTGCGAACCAAAATCCCCTTGTCCGTTTTTTTGTCGCTCATACGCGTAACTCCTCCTTAAAACGACTGAAGGCAGTCGGGTCACGGAACACAAACCGCCGCCCCTCAATGCTGAGTCCGTAATGTTCGCCCTCGCGCAAAGACTCGTCTGCGCTGATCTCACGCCCGCCAAGCGCACGCAGGGTTTTCTGCAGAGACCCTTTGGTACGAGGAAGAAAACGTGCGGTGTCAGTGTGATTGGCTTTTGGTGCCATCGCTCCTCTCCTATCCGGTTGATATTCATGGAACAGAGCAATGCCGGTGCCAACGATCCTGCGAGAATCAGTGAGGAAATAATTCTAAGGGAATCAGGCGCTTAGAAAGGGTAGTGGTCTATGGGACGGAGGAAACCATAGAGGTGTGCACGGCAGTGCTCTGCACGCTGCACACTGTGCGCACAGTGTGCAGTACCATTATCTAAAATACGTCTCATTTCGCGCATACTGTAGAAACAGGTTCATTCCTGGTATGAACTTGTCTACGGAAAGGAAAGGAAGACAGTATGGCAGGACGATTAGATGGCAAAGTGGCCTTGGTGACCGGTGGCGGCTCAGGCATTGGCCAAGCCACCGCGCTCATTTTCGCTCGCGAAGGCGCAAAAGTGGTAGTGGCTGATATTACCGTTGAAGGCGGCGAAGAGACCGTTCGGCAAATTCAAGCCGCCGGCGGAGACGCGACCTTTGTCAAAACCGATGTCTCAAAAGCTGCCGAGGTTGAAGCACTCGTCAATAAGACGGTCGAAACGTATGGGCAGCTCGACTGCGCGTTTAACAACGCAGGCATCGAAGGCGCGGCAAAGTTCACCACTGAGTGCACCGAGGAAGAATTTGATCGCACGATCGCGGTGAACGTGACCGGCGTGTGGCTGTGTATGAAATATGAAATTCAACACATGCTCAGCCACGGCGGTGGTTCGATCGTCAATACTGCCTCAGCAGCGGGCCTGATTGGCCTCCCCTCGGCGTCTGATTATGTGGCCAGCAAACACGCGGTTGTTGGTCTGACTAAAACGGCTGCGCTGGAATACGCCAAGTCCGGCATTCGGGTCAATGCCGTGTGTCCCGGTGCGATTGACACGCCTATGATCGCGCGCAGCGCGCAAGCCATCCCCGGTTTTGATGAACTCGCCGTCGCCATGGAACCTGTTGGCCGTTTTGGCCAGTCGTCGGAAATCGGTGAAGCCGTCGCGTGGCTATGCTCTGATGCGGCGTCGTTTGTGACTGGCATCCCCATGTCGGTTGACGGAGGAATGGTCGCGCAGTGATGACCGCCGGAGTCGTTCCGTAGGCTGATCTGGCCAGTCTGGCTGACCAGGAGATTGGCGTCTCAGATTGGTTGTTGGTGACGCAGGTACAAAACGCAATAGTGCAACGCTCGAAGATCGTGCTCGCTGGGCGATGCACCTGGCCTTGGCGGTTCATCGTTGCAAAAAGATGATTAACGATGTGGTCGAAGCCAGCGGCGCGCATGCGCATTTTCAAGAGAATCCGCTGCAACGGGCGAAACGGGATGTCGATACTCTCTCCTGTCACTATCTCTTTGACCTCGACGGTAAGCTGGAGACGTATGGTAAGCCGCTTCTCGGACAGGAGTTAGAGGGACAACCGATGGTTTAAGGAAGTCCGGTCGTACATGGTCCTCGGCAACTATTATGGAGAAACTGGGCCAGTGGGAGGACAAAGTCAAGGATAATTCTGTCGTTACCTCACTGAATATCACTTAGTGTGAATACCCTCTGACGCACGCCTTCCCCCGGCGCCCGTCCCGCGTCATCTCTCGGCCCCTACGCCAAAACTCCTGCGATCTTGCGTACTTCGTTCGCGTTCCGGTCCTGCCCCTGACGCACCGGGAAACACGCTGGAGCGGCGGGAGTGCGAAATGGCCCACTTTCCCTCTTATCGTTGCCGCTGCCCAAGTAGAGTGAGAAAAGATTCCGGCTATGTTTGCAGGGAGAGGGAGGGACGGTTTCGGTCAAGATAAAAGGCGTTATCTTGCATTGTCAGATAGCATGGATTAAGGGGAGGGGGCCAGGAAGATTTGGGAGGTCTGGGGCGTGGGACTGGGAAGAAACGCAATATGGAGATAAGCGGATTTGCCGAGCGGGTTGATTCGCTTTGCTTTGTCTAGGAGGGAAGTATGATTACTGTGCACCAAATTGGGCGAACCTTTGTCAAAGCCACACGGTTTACGAATCCGGAGACGGTGGAAGTGCTTGCCTCGGGCATACGCGGCGACCGGGACTTTTTTCTGCTGGAGAGCAGCGGCGCGCCGATATCGTCAAACAATCACGGTACGTTTTTCCCCCTCATGTTCGATTATGATTTCGGCTCGGACGCGCTCAAGCTCTCTCTTCCTGATGGTCGGATAGTTGAGGGCCCCGCCGCAGGCAATGGCACCTCGTTTGCCTTTGACTATTATGGTATGCGCAATATTCTCGTGACCCCGGTAGACGGTCCGTGGGAAGATATTTTATCGTCGTTTGCTGCAAGGCCAATCCGTCTGGTGCGCTGTGTCGCGACGGGTAGCGGAATCGACATTCTTCCCATAACCTTAGTCACCACCGCTTCCATTCGGCGATTAGAACGTGAAATCGGCGGCACGGTTGACCCGAGACGATTTAGAGCCAGCTTCGTATTAAATAATGAAGTCGAGCACGAAGAAGACGGGTGGCGTGATCGGACTCTTCGTGTCGGAAAGGCTCTCCTGAAAGTGCGTACGCCCGTCCCCCGCTGCGTCATCCCGGGGTTTAATCCCGGGGAAGGTGCACGCGATCTCAATGTCCTGCGGACTCTGACGCGGTATCGGGAGAAAGTAATCCATCCCGATGGCCTATTGCCAGGCTATGCCACTCCCGGTTTTGCAGTGTATGCCCAAGTTATTGAACCCGGCATTGTCCGGGTAGGCGATACGGTCGAAGCCCTTATGGGCTGAACCTCGAATGCGCAGAACTTCGAGCGCACGCAGCACTACACGGAGGAGCAGGCCGACGCGAAGATGTCGCGGCGGTGCATGTCGATCACCTCGCCAAGCCGATGGAGACCGTGCGCTAGCACCCCTTCGTGCTCTGCGTGAGTCAGGCTACCAAGGGTACTAAGCAGATTACTGTTCTGACACACGCTAAGAGGCGCGGAATTTACGGCTGATAAGACGTTATTCGTCAAACCTGCGCTTTGGAATCATTAGACTTTTTCAACACTACTTTTAACACCCCAAAAACCCCAGGAAATACGAGCCTGCAAGCACTCTTTGTTAGCACTCATTTCAGGCGAACGTTCGTGAGAGTGTATGAGCGCAGTAATCTTGGCGAGGAAAAAAGAAATACAACAATCAATGGAGTAGATCTTACGCTGGACCAACCGCTTTCGGCATAACACGCTGTGCCCGAGGCTTGCGAGCGTAGGTTAGACCGTATTTCTTTAACTTGCGGATAATCGTGGTGCGGTGAACGCCGAGCGCATCTGCCATGGCATACACATCGCCCTGGTGCTCCTCGCAAAATCTCCGCCAGTATTGCGCTTCTTCAGTTTCGGCTGAGGGAGATGTTGTTTGCGAGGAAATAGAGGGCGGACTCTGAAGGGTTGAAATGAGTTCCGGGGGGAGCGTTTGGAGCGAGATCTCACCTGTGGTCTGGCCGCTCTCTGATGCGATTTGCCACACGACGTTCTTGAGCTCACGAATATTGCCGGGGAATGGGAGGGATTGGACGTGATCTATAAGCTCGGGATGCAGGGTGAGGACAGTCGAGTTCTTTGTGTTGAACTCGGCCAGGGTCGCGTTTATCAAGGCAGGAATGTCTTCAGGATGTTCGCGCAAAGGCGGCAGGTCAATCCGGTTCATGGCTAAGCGGTAATACAAATCGTTCCGCAAGGTCTGTTCTTGCAGTAACGTCTCGGGCTGTCTGTTCGTGGCCGCTAAGAAGCGCACGTCTATTTTCACTGGCTGTTCCGCTCCAAGACGACGTATCTCTCTGTCTT
This sequence comes from uncultured Binatia bacterium (SeqCode), assembly GCA_965203745.1. Classification (GTDB taxonomy): domain Bacteria; phylum Desulfobacterota; class Binatia; order Bin18; family Bin18; genus Bin18. The sequence continues at coordinate 98,757 of CBDBDK010000004.1, read as the reverse complement.
CTAATATAGTCAGAAGCTTGGCCTGCATCTCGACCGGCATGTCGCCAATCTCATCCAAAAAAACGGTCCCGCCCTGGCCCATCTCAATGACTCCACGGCGGCCTTTTCGTTTCGCCCCGGTGAAGGCGCCTTCCGCATAACCAAACAATTCAGCTTCAATCAGCGAGGCTGGCAGACTGGCACAATTCACGTGAATAAAGGGGCCGCTGGAGCGCGGACTCATGGTATGGATGTACTGGGCCAACAGGCTCTTGCCCACGCCGGTTTCACCCGTCAAGAAGATGTTCCCCTCCAGGCGAGCCAGTCGGAGCGCCCGTTCAAAGACCCGGCTCAGGCTCTCGCTCTGGTAGACAATATCCTGACCCAACACGCGAGTGTGTAAGGCACTCAGCTGTTCTTGATATAGAGCGGAGCGCTGTTCGAGTTCACCAATTTTTTCTCTGGCAGTGAGCAGGTCAGTCGAGGCCTGGACGGTGAGGACGATGTAGCGCAGCCCTCCCGTTTCATTCCGGATATAGTGCTCTGCGGACAGGAGTTGGACTCCATTTTCCATCTGTGCGTAGCCGTAGTGTGGTTGGGTGCTATCTGCGATGTATCCGTTCTCGCGGGCAGCCTCCCAGAACGAGTCCTTAACCCATTGTGGATTTACACTTGCTTGAATGGCTGGCAGCTTCGCCATTTCCTTCGTCTTGAGACCGACCAATTGAGCTGGGGTGAGATCGGTGAGTTGGTAGAGCTTGTCATTTGCCCAGACCATTGTCCCTGTCTGGTCAATGATAATCACCCCTACATCCAGGGCATTCATAAAGGGCGCAAGCGTCAGCTCATCTGGGAAATGCTCAACCATACGCCCCGTTCTTGGCACATTCCAGCCAAGAGAACAAGCGGAAATACGGGGCCTCGATAGCTCTTCCGGGAGTTGTTCTCACTCGATTGTCATAATCGAGGGTTCGGTCGCTCGGTGCTCAGCGTCCCGGCAGACGGGTCGCACTCGATATGCAGTTCCTTGAGACCGCGGATCACGGGGTTAATGGCGTAGCGAAAGTCGTTCTTGCCCTCGGCCAGACGTATGGTGCCCAGCCGGCTCAGGAGGGCCTCAAAGGCGACTGTCCCCTCCAGGCGCGCCAACGAAGCGCCAAGACAGAAATGCACCCCCGCGCCAAAGGCCACGCTCATTCTGGCATTCGGCCTCCGCACGTCAAACCGGTCCGGGTCCGGGAACTGCTCCGCGTCCCGATTGGCCGCGCCATACATGACCGCCACCCGGGACCCTTTGGGCAGCCGGACGCTGTCCATCCGGGTGTCCTCTTTAACCGTCCTGAACAGACACTGGACCGGAGATTCGATCCGCATCGCTTCTTCAACGAAGTTGGGAATCAGGGAAGGGTCTGCCGTTACCAAATCCAGTTGCTCCGGGTGCCGGAGGAGCAGGGCCAGGCCGCTACTCAGCAGATTGATCGTGGTGTCGTTGCCCCCTAACAGGATGATGTCGATCATGCTGATCAGCTCTTCGGTCGTCAGTGAGCGACCCCCGAATTTTTCCACCGAGGCCGTCACCATATGGGAGATCAGGTCGTCGCGGGGTTCTGCCCGGCGCGCTTCGATCTGGTGAAACAGATAGTGCTGAAACTCCACCGCCAGGCGCACGCAGGCCAGCTCCCGCTCGTGGCTGATCATGGTCCCGCCCATGCGCTCGATCCGGGCGTCACACCACCGCTTCACTCGGGGAATATCTTCCTCAGGCAAGCCCATCAGTTCGGCAAAGACGTAGAGCGGAAAGGGTTGGGCAAACTGACTGACAAACTCGATTGCAGTGCTCTCCAGGCAGGCGTCAATCAAACGATTGGCGATCTCCTGTAATCGGGGTTCGAGCTTTTTTACGCTCTGGGCGGAGAAGGGCCGGTTGACCACACTCCGATAGCCCGTGTGCTCGGGTGGATCGGCCTTACTGAGGACGTTGACGTCCGGCCAGCCCTGGGCCTCGATCTCCCGAATCTCCGGGGTATCGCGGGTGAGTCCTTCGGTGAGGCCGTGAACCGAGAACAGCTCCGGATGCATCAGGACATACTCGACATCACGGAAGCGGGTCATAATGAACATGGTGGTGTCAGGCAATTGGTAGACGCCGCGCCGTCGCAGTTCGACGAAGACCTCGTAGGGGTCTTCCAACACCTCAGGTACGAAGGGGTCTAAATTCGTCTGGTTCGGCATCATTCCTCCCCGCAGGATAAACGATTCGGTCGCGGTCCGCCTTGATATGGGTTCGAGGTTGACGACTCGTGTTCGCTTATACCGATAAAACTATTGAGCTGCCAGATCGTCGAGAATAGAATACATCACCTCGCAAGAAATGAATCTCGCGCCTCTGGGACGACACATCCCCGAGAACTTCCGTCCGGGCTATGTACGATTGCGCATGCAGGGAGCGCCCAGCGCGAGCTTCGCAACGGGGTATACTGGACGGTCGGCGTTCTCCAGTGAAGGATTCGACGCCTGTGTGGTGCCGATCCTAGTCGATCACCAGGCGGAGTGTGTCGTCGTCGATTCTGGACCAGCGGGGGCATTTGAACAGAAACCTACGGTTTCGACAAAGTGCTAACTCTGGTGCTTGCAAGACCGTATTTGCTGGAGTTTTCGAGCAGGGTGGGCCAGTGGCGAAAAAGTCCAATAAAATCAAGGGGGAAATTTGACGTAAATACAAATCATCAGACATGATCGACAGACGGCGTTGTCTCATTGTCCCCGCCCGGCTATCTATTTGCTCAAGAAACTGCCCGGAGGGAGAAGCTATGCACACTGAGATCGACGAGGTGACGGCTGGCATATACCGCCTATCGACTTATGTCGAAGAGGTAGATTTTACGTTTAACCAGTATCTCATTGACGCTGACCAGCCCTTGCTGTTTCATTGCGGCATGCGAGCGCTCTTTCCGGTGATCTCCGCAGCGGTGCCTCAAGTGATGCCGCTGACGCGCCTGCGGTGGATCTCGTTCGGGCATTGGGAAGCCGACGAGTCGGGGGCGATGAACGACTGGCTGGAGGCCGCCTCTGAGGCCCAAGTCGCCGTTGGAACCATGGGCTGCATGCTTTCCGTCAATGATCTGGCTGTTCGCCCGCCCAAACCGCTTGAAGATGAGGAGAGTCTCGATCTGGGCGGCAAGCGGGTGCGTTACCTGGCTACGCCCCATGTCCCCCACGGTTGGGATGCGGGCGTCCTGTTTGAAGAGACGAGTAAAACCCTCTTCTGCGGCGATCTTTTTACCCGGACCGGGCGCTGCGAGGCGATCTCGGAAGACGACCCTATCGCGCCCGCTCTGGCGGTAGAGGACACCTTTGGATCCACTGCGCTGACCCCGAACACCGCCCCGACCATTCGCCGTCTGGCTGCCCTCAAGCCGGAGATGCTGGCGTTGATGCATGGGTCCGCTTTTCGCGGGGACTGTGAACGTGCCCTGCACACGTTGGCCGACAGCTATGAGGAACGGTTTAAGCGGGTCTAGGAATATTGTACAAAACAAAAACGGCTCATCCGAGCCGTTCCAATAATCAGGGCAGGGGAGTTGGTCACGCTTCCTGATCCGATGAACCAGATTCTTTCCGATCTTCCTACACTACACTTTCTACTGGCTGACCTCGTAGTTTAGCGTGCTGGCAAATGCTCCTGAAACCACGCGCTGGTATGCTGCATCGTCTGCTCAAAGCCTTCGCCTCGGTACACGTCGTCATGGATCATGTTTTCCAGCACAATGAGTTTCTTCGGGTCCCGGGCTTTGGCGTACATACTCTGCGCTTCAAACAGTGGCACGAGTTCATCGTTGTCCGTATGAATCCACTGAATGGCCCGAGGACTGATCCGGTCCACAACGCTCTCGGGTTTATATTCCATGATATCCAGTAGTGATTCAAACGAGACTTCTGTCCGAAACTGGGGGTAACGCTTCTGAAGGTCTTCCAGAATGGCGACCGTTTCGGGATCGCGGACCATCAGCCGCTTGGTTTCCATATAGGCGGGCTTGCCAGTCAGGACAAACTCGGCCTTCTCCCTGCGGACTTTGTCCATGAACCGGTCAAAATTTGGTCCCAAGCGAAACTGCCGCTCAAGGTCACCCGGCCCGACCACGCCGACTGTACACTTCGCCCGTTCGTCTATGCCTGCCGTATAGGTGACATTGGCACAGCCGAAGCTCGTGCCGTACAGCCCAATGCGGTCTGGATTCACTTCAGGCTGGTGTTGCATAAACGTCATAGCGCTCCGAATATCCGTCACCTGGGCCATAGGGATGAGACGCGAGCGAGGCTCACCGCCGCTTTCGCCAAAATAGCGGTAGTCGAAGTTCAGCGTGATATAGCCGTCGGCTTGCAGCCGCTTGGCGTTATCCAGGAGAAAGATTTCCTTCACCGCGGTGAAGCCGTGACAAAAAATGACCGCTGCGCGTTGCTCACCGGTTTGATAGTCATCCGGCAAACCAAGGATGCCTGCGACTGGTGTCCCTTCACTATAAAACTGTACCTTTTTGTCCATCGTGTCCTCCTTTTGCAGTGTCCTATCCGATGGCGAATCCTCGGCTACTCCCGAGAAAATGGAGTCCCCCAGGCATCTGCAAACGCCAACTCTTCGACCGACCGCCGCGAGATCGGTCCGTGTCCCCGCAGGACGGGATAACCAATCGGCACAACCGCTGCCGTCCCCCACGGGTCGGGAATCCCTAGCAGTTCACGAACCGCTGGTTCTTCCATACACAGCAAGGTCGTAATCACACACCCCAATCCTTCGGCTCGGCAGGCGAGGAGGAGGTTTTGGACTGCGGGGTAAATTGATCCGCCGCCAACAACAGACAAACGGTCCAGCTTTGCGTCAGTCACCGCCAGCCCTTCCGGATTAAAACACACGACCAACAGTGCTGGGGTCTCACCAAAGTGTTCTGTCAGATAGTTACTCGCGCGAATCATCCGCTCGGCCTTTTTCCGTTCTTCTTCAGGGGCATCGGCCAGTCGCTCCACATACGCTTTGGTATAAGGAAGCGTGACCTGTTTATATAATTCGCCAAGACGTTGTTTGCGGGCCGGGTCTTTGACCACAATAATGCGCCAGGCTTGGCGGTTGCCGCCAGACGGTGCCCAAGTCGCAGCTTCTAAGACTCGATATAAGACGTCATCCGGAATGGGGTCTGGTCGCAACCGTCGCACCGCCCGTAAAGTCCGCATCGCTTCATACAGATCAATCATTGTCGTTCTATCCTTATAACGCTGCCAGCGTTTTCTCTGGCTGGGCATCGGCTTTGGGGTTGGCGTCAGTTCAGCTTGTCATTCATTTCAGTACGGGTGGCTTCTCCGATACGGCCGCCTGGACCTCCGGAGTGACTTTAATCGGCCGTTCACAATCCACATTGATCAGCTGCCAGTCGAAATATTCATCCTTGCGCCAGTTTGCCTTTTCCCACTGGCGGAACTCTTCGCCCAGTCCGTGATGAATCCCCTGTGGATTGACCAGCATCATCCCCGGTGGTACTTCGAGCCCGAGCAGCGTGCCGGCATGCACCAAGACGACTTCATCATAGTCAATATTGCGGTGATACCATGGCACCCGCTCAACATCTCGCTCGCTTTCGGCGGGGCGGGGCATGAAATTGCACACGACAAACCCTTTGGCTTGAAAAATGCAGTGAACGCTGGGCGGCAGATGCAGCCGATCGCTCATAATTGGCCGATAGTCACGAATGTTCATTTTGAAAGGGAAGAGATCGCCTTTCCACCCGGCGACGTCTAACGGATGGAACGGGTAGTACACTGAGGTATATTCGCTTTCTCGCTTGATGCGCAGCTCCCATTCTTGCTGACCGTTGGCCTCCAGAACCTGCGGCTCCGGAACCTGAATCACCGCCGGATCAAACGGAGCGTGGCGCCCCAGGCCACCGTAGTCAGGAAACTCGACCTCTGCGACGGATTCAATAAGCATGAAGAAATTGTCCGCTCCGTCAGGCACGACGCGATAGGTCACCCCTTTGGGCAGGGCGATATAGTCGCCCGGTTCGTACGCCAATGGGCCAAATTCGGTCTCAAACGTGCCCGTCCCGCGATGAATAAAATAGATCTCATCCCCATCGGCATTGCGCACATAATAGGGCATGGGGGCACTGCGCCGACTGATCGCAATCGACACGTCGGCGTTATAGAATGCCTTCAGTGGTACCCCCCGAGGATCGTCTTGGTCACTTGGGGTGAGTTTGTTGCTGTCGACGTCCCACGGTCTGAGGGGGCCCTCAATCCGTGTCCAGCCGGTCGGCTCATTTACATGGTACAGCTCGGCCACCCGGCCCGAAAAGCCCTGACGGCCCAGTTCGTCTTCTTTGAGCTCTCCCACGCCAACATGCGCCTGATGCGGCACCTGCCCCTTCGAGAAATGAATCCAAGATTTCATTGCATCTCCTCCTTTTTTCGCTATCTCTACTAGGCCTTTGCGTTTTGAGAACGTCTGTCATCAGTAAGTTCGACGGTTTTTGTCCGTTTGCTATCGCAACCCCGAGTTGCGCGTTACATCTCGAGTCCGGTGCTACCGGATATGCGGCATCACCTCTTCGGCGAATCGTTGGACGGATTCGTCGAGGAGAGCCTGCGGCATCCCGCCTTGGTCGAACATCGCGAGCTGGACGTCGAGGTCGAGTGCTCCGCAGACCCGATTCGTTTTGTCGATGACCTCATCGGCGCTCCCGCACATCGAAAAGGAACAGATGTCTTCGAATGTCGGTATTTTCGTGGGGAACATGTTGGGCCCGAAGTTGACCTCACCCCAAGGGACAAACACGTTCATCGCCCAGCCGAGATAGCCCATCTGATGCGGCATCCAGCGACGGCGTGCTTCATCCGAGTTCGCCGCGATGTGCGCGTACGAGACGGCTCCCACCCGAGGCTGCGACCCGCGCACGCTCGGCTTGAATTTCTCCCGGTAGCGATCGACCACAGGCTGAAAATCCTGGAGAGGCCTGATGACCGTGGGAAGCATCAGCGGCAGGCCGAGGGACGCAGCCCGGTCGATCGAGTTTTCGCTCGCGCTTCCGATCCAGACGGGTGGGTGGGGTTTCTGCTCCGGGCGCGGCTGGGCCGTTACAGCCTGGAGCCCGCGACTGGGCCAATCGGATTTGTCCTTCGCCCAGAATTCGAGGAGGGCCTCGACATGCTCCGCGAAGAGCGCGTGGGACTGCTCTGGGTCGTACCCGAGATCCCGATACGTGCGGCGGACGATGCCTCGCCCGACCACGACCTCGACGCGTCCATTGGAAATCGCGTCGAGAGTGGCGTAATCCTCGGCGACTCGTAGCGGGTCGAGGCTTCCGATCAGCGTCACCCCCGTCGAGAGGCGAATTCTCTCGGTACGGGCAGCCACCGCAGCAAGCACGACTGGCGGCGCCGACAACACGTAGTCGCAGAGATGGTGCTCGCCGACCGAGAAGAGGTCGAAACCCATCTCTTCGGCGCGCACACCCAGATCGACAATCTGACGGTGCCGCGCGGCGGGCGTGAGCTTCTTACCAGTCGCCGGATCAGGTAGAAGATCCCCAAGAGTGAGCAATCCAATGTCCATTGAATGTTCCTCCGCAATAGAATATGTCTGTAACGATCGTTACATAGAGCATGGATAGAAAAGGAAGTCAATGCTTTGGAGACCGCGGGCGCCCGGGCAGCTCTTCCACAATCTGACCTGGCGCCGCCTGTGCTCGCGTTGGGACTGGCCGAGCTTCCGACACCACGCGGCTCCGGGGAATCCCGAGGATCAACGCGCTTTAGGATCCATCTGCGTGGCCAAGGCTCGGATCGCGAGGCCGATGAGTTCGAAGTGCCGTCGTAGTTTGACGCCGTCTGGATTGATCTGGTAGGCGAGAAAACCCCCTTCGCCCGCCGCAACGCCGAACCGTGTCAGCTCATCGATGGCGCTCGGCGCAAGAGTGATGTCGGCGTCCTCAAGTGTCAACTCGACGATCCGTCGCATCATAAAGAGGGCTAAGTCGCGACTACGCCGGATCGACCCAGCCGACGCCTCATCGCTGGTGCCCCGCTCGAGGGCAATCAGCATGAAAAACCGCAGGAACTCAGGGTCCGCCTCAAGATGTGCTGCGGCGGTAGCGAGTGCCGTCTGCGCACGGTCCGCTCCTGAGGCCTTCCCTTTCGGCGGTTGCTGGGGAAGTCCTCGCAGGAAGCGTTCTGCGCCGTCTTGAGCGACCGAGGCAAGAAGTCCCTCTTTGCTCCCAAAGTGCCAATAGATCGAGGACGCAGGCAGACCTGAACGCCGGCTCACCGCTGAGATGCTCGTCCCGGCGAAGCCGCGCTCCGCCATCAGCTTGCGGGCGGCTTCGAGGATTAGTGTGCGAGATTCTGCGCCTTGCTGCTGGCGAAGGTTAAGTCTGGTGGGAGACTTGGAAGTCACTTTCTCCTCATCACTCGGTTGTACCTTTCGAAACCCCGGCTGTTGGAGCTGCGACGCCATGAGGGTTGACTCCCGTTCCCAGACGCTCGCTTCCACACCGCGGCTACAAACTGCTGTACCACTTGGCCAATTCGGTCCCGATGAGATGTGGGGTGTCCTCTTGGACGAAATGAATGCCCGCGCCAATGTCAACCACGTGCAGATTCGGGAGATTTTGCTGACACCACGCAACGGCTTGGGCATCGATGATCCCTCCTGGGGTGGCGGAGAAGAGCAACTTCGGCAGCCGGGATTGCTGGAGTTTGCGGTTGTACTCCTCCACGATCGCCACGACGGCGGCGGGCTCTCCCGCGATCGGAATCTCGTTCGGCCACCGCCACAACGGCTTGCGACTCGGCGGGTCGATGTACGGAGCCCGATAGTGGTCCATTTCGGCGTCCGTGAGTGCGCGAACGACCAACGAGGGCAAGATCTGCTCTATGAACATATGCTGATTGACGATCATGTCCCAGCCGACCTCTGGTGTCCGGAAGGCTTGAAACGTCTTCTGTAAGTCTTTGGGAACCGCGTCCCAACTGGGTATGGGCATCAGGACCGCTTCCATGAACGCCAGCGCCTTGATGTTGGCCTCGTTGCGCATGGCATAGTGGAACCCTAAGGCCGAGCCCCAGTCGTGAATGACGAGGGTGAGATGCTGTAAGCCGAGCGTTTCAATAAAGCCTTCGACGTATGTGGCGTGATCAAAAAAGGAATAGTCGATATCGGGCTTGTCCGATTTGTCCATCCCGATCAGATCCATAGCGATACAGCGCGCCTGGGCTTGGACGTGGGGAATAATATTCCGCCACAGATACGACGAGGTCGGGTTGCCGTGCAGGAACAGCACGGGATCGCCGTTGCCTTCCTCGATATAATGAATCCGTGAGCCGTGGACGTCCACGTAGTGGGGCGCATACGGAAAATCTGCTGAGATCGCTTGGGGCGCCATAGTGTATCTCCTTGTGGGTAAGCTTACTGCTCTCCGCTGTGTTCACGATTCTAAATCGAAACTCATGAGAATGGCACAGCCGACCACTCTCTAGACAGGTCATCGGCAACCATTATGGAGAAACTGGGCCAGTTGACGGACAAAGTCAAGGGAAATTCCCTTGTTACCTTACCGAGTATCACCCGCTGTGAACACTCGCCTCGCACACCCACTCCCGAGGCCCCGCCCACCGCAACTGGCCGAGTTCGCCATAGCACGCAATATCCACAATAGTCGGGACCGAGGTGCCGCACAGGAAGGGTGCGCCAGAACGAAAGTAGCTGCTGTCGAGCATGCCCACGACTTGCGCTATCGGACCAGCGGGGGCATTTGCACAGATGGCAACATTGACCAACAGTATCACAGGAATTTTCAGCCATTGCCTCGTGCTCTCGATAAGACAAAAAGAGGAACCTAAAGAAAATATTGGACAGTCAGGAGGAGCCGGGCTTCGTCCCTCTCAAAATCCCAATGCCCCCCGACTAAGCTGCGAACCGCTCTGAGTTGGCCAATCGCCCCCCCGATGAGATAGGGCGCATCCGGCTGTCTCGTCATCTGACCAAGGCCACCGCCAATGAAAAGCCAGTCGTACCAGCTTCTTCCCACAGCGAACTGAAACGGAAACCCGATCAGTTGCCACTCGCGGTTGGTGATTCCAGCCACGTCGCGAATCTCCGTCACGCGGCCATTCAGCAGGCCCCCCACCTCGGTCACGTCGAACAAACGATTCCACATGGGTTGCAGAAATCCGTTAGGGTTGGTGAATGCCAGTCCTTGAGGGCCTAAGGCCCGACCAAGTCGGCTGTCGTGGCTGAGAAAGCCCCACCCTTCGTAGCCCAGCGTCGCGGTCGCCAACAGGAACTTCCCACCATTGCCATCGCCAATCGTCTCATCCACGTAGAAGAATTCAAATGCCGGACGGAATTGTCCGCCTGTCGCAGGGTGAACATAGCCTACCGTAGTTCGCCATTGCTCACCGTCCGTGCCGCCCGCGAACATCAGGCGAGAGTTGTACAGGGCGAGATAGCCACCAGGCGAGGTTCTCTGCCCAACCTCTTGGAGCTGTGCCCAGGTAATCGTTTGCCACCCATACTCCAGTGCGTCGCGATACGAGAGTTTGGCAAACCACATATCGGGGCCGAAGCGATCTTGTGAGACATAGCCGCCACCAACCCCAAGCGAGCCAGGAAGCAGGACGCCGGTGGGGAGGCGGTATTCACCCTGGGCTTCCCACGCCTCCACTCCCGTGCCACTGACAGTCTGAGCAGCGAGAATGAGATCGCCCGCGTCTGGAGCTGCGGCCAACGCCCGAAGGAATCCGCCCCCATAGGTGAGGGGTGGCCCATGTTTCAGATCGATGCGGCCCACACCGCCGCGAAAGACCGGAGTCCACAGCGCGAGATTCGTCGTCTCGCCACCGTCGTTCACCCGTTGATGAAAGTCCACCATGCCCGGATGGAACAAGGGATTCTGCACTTGGAATCCCTTGTTCCATCCGGGGGACTCTTTTTCAGGGTCCCAAAACGAGTGGGCGATGCTCATCGCGCCGAGCGCAAACACAAGTACGACGGTGACGCTGACGACTCCCGCAGACTTCCGTAGTCCCTTCACGGGGCGATACCGCAGGCGCGCCGTTAGGCTCCGCATTAAGCTTTTCTTCGTTCCCGCGCCATCAGACGCGAGACGGTGGCGAGATGGAGGTTGAAGAAGCGCGCCCGCGTCTATTCCTCGATTCCACCCCATCCAGATCCCGCTTGCTCCACGATCTGGGCCACTCATGATCATGGCTTTGCCAAAAATGCGGTGGCCTGCGCGAGTTCCGGACGTTCGGTATCGTGAGCAGCGGTCAACGTCTGCAACTTGGCGTAATGCTCGCGGGCCGCCTGGCGGTTGCCGGCTGCTTCGGCAGCGCGACTGGCACCGTACACGACTCGGAAACGGTTGGGGTCACGTTGCAAGGAGCGCTCGAATTCGATGAACGCGTGCGCTGGTTGGTTGAGCGCTAAGAGCATCTCGCCCAGCAGTCCCCGTAGAGGGATAACATTCCCCGGAGTCACCGGCGCTTTATCACTGGCCTCTTCTGCTTCGGCGGCGGTGCGCATTAACTGAATCGCTTCCTCATCACGCTTCTCCGCCAGGGCGATCCAGGCAAGAATCGTCTTGATTTGAAAGTCCGTCTGGTTCGCCCAGTAGTCGATCTTGGCTGCCGTCATCACGTCCTTAAGTGCCTGCAATCGCTCCACATCCTTGCGCGCCGCCGTAACCTCTCCACTGCGCGCCGCACCCAAGCCGCGAGCGAAGACCAGAATGGCCTCCGCATGAGGGAACTTGTCCCAAGCCATCTCATGTGGGCTGAGTTGGAGCGCCGCTGCCTGCTGCCAATCGCCGCGCTCTAACGCATAGCGAGAGGGAATCGCGGCAAAGGCGTAGGCGGCCGAAAAGTCTTCCACCTTGACCTTGCGTATCGCCGCAACCTCATCCACCAGGCGCTTCGCCGCCTTATCCTGCGCCTGCTGGAGATGGCCAAACACCATGTAATCCATGGCATGTAGCGCATCATATGAGCCGAGCCCAAGGGTTTGCCCGGAGAGTTGATTCTTCGCCGCACGGTACGAAGCACGATTGCTTTCGACCATTTCCGGCCAGAGACCAACCCGGCTGAAAATATGTGAGGGCATATGCAACGCGTGCGGCACTGAAGGCGCGACGGTGGCGTAGACGCGGGCAGCGGGCAACCCCTTCTCAGCCAGCCCGGCATAGTCGTATGTGTGGATCAGGTAGTGGGCAATACCCGGATGGTGAGGGTGTTGCTTGAACAAGGGCTCCAGAATGCTTGCGGCCTTAAGCTGGTGAGCGAAGGTTTTGTCGGTAGGCACGGCAGTCATGTTGAGCACGAGCGCGTACAAGATCTGCGCTTCGTCATCCTCGGGATAGCGTGTCGCCACACCCTCCATGCCCTTTTCGAAGGCCAGCACTCGCGACCGATAGTCTACCGTCTGCCACTCTGTAAAGAACGCGGCCAGCGCCGCAATATAGTCGCGTTCGCGCTCGCTCTTGGCGCTCACGCGCTGCGCCTCCGCCATGGCCTCTGCGCCCGCCTTCGGCGCGTTCGGATTGATGGACCAGCCGAAAGGATTGCCCATCGACATGATGGCGATGCCCCAATACGCCATCCCGCACTCAGGATCGTGTTCCAGGACCTTGGTGAAGGATTGCTTCGCCGGTTCGAACCAAAAGGAGTGAAACATCGCCATCGCCCGATTGAACTCCTGTTGCGCAGCAACATTGCACGAGACGCGAAAGTAGACTTCCCCGAGTTGCTCGGGTGAGGTAGCTGCTGGGGAAGCGTGGGGGTCATACTCACTCTGTGCCCAAGCGCTATGAGTGGAGATGCTGAGCAAGGTTACCAACAGCCATACGATCAATCTTGCCATTAACATAGAGGCTCCCGACACCGCCGCCAAAATGATTTTTTCTCGCTCATGATTTGCTGCGTTCATTGAAAATCTCCTTCCTCAGAGCGCTAAAAAGACCAACCGAGTTGAAGTTGAGCGGAATACTGATTGTGATCCTCTTGAGAGTTGGCATGGAAAGCATCGATGCTGCTGGTGCGCGTTTTCACAGAGATAGGAAAGGCCCGTTCAAATGACAGCGAGATCTCCCAGTATTCTGTTATTTCCCGGGTCGTTCCCACAGCGAGCGTTTGAAATCCATAGGCTGGGAAGGTGAGAAAAGCACCTGGTGCACTGACCGGATTCGAGGCGTAGCTATTTGGGTAGAAATGAAAGATTGGCTGGATTGAGAAATTGGTTGAGCGCATCGCCACCAGAGGCCAGGGTTGCACCGGCCATGCCTGCAGAGCGAGCCCCATAACTCAGCGCATAGAGGGCGATGGTCGCCGCTGCTTGCTGCGGGACGATGAGGAACAACGTGAGGAGAAAGGATATCCGTCCACAGTTGTGCATCTTCACTATTCTCTTTCTGCCTACGGCTTGTCTCCGGCTGAAACACGAAACCCGCGCGCCCGCCAATCCAATACGCCATCGGGCAGATGTCTGGCCTGAAACCCGTGTTCTCGTAAGACCTGCACGGCCTGACCAGACCAAATGCAATACGGGCCGCGACAGTAGGCAACGACCTCTCGACCCTGCGGAAGCTCGGCGAGGCGGTCTTCGAGTTCGTCTATGGGGATAGAGACCGCTCCAGGAATATGGCCCGCCTGGTACTCTTCCTGGGGGCGCACATCGATGACGGTCACCTCTCCCTTGCGGACACGCTGGAGCAGGGTTTTTTGATCGACCGGCTCTAAGTCCGCTTGTCCGGTAAAATATTGACTGACGATACGGTCGAGTTCAGCCAGATGTGTGACGGCTAAAACTCGGAGCGTCCGGAAAAAATCGGCAACCGTTTCGTCCGTAAGGCGGTACCAGATCGAGGTCCCGTCTCGTTTTGCTTCGACCAGCCGCGAGTTCCGTAAGACCTGAAGATGCTGTGACGTATTGGCTTGGCTCAGCTGCGCGGCTTGGGCCAACGCTTCGACCGTCCGTGGAGCTTGGCTGAGGAGTTCCAAAAGCTCCAACCGTTTGGGATTCGAGACGGCTTTTCCGATCCTCGCCACCTGTTCGAAGATGACTTCGGAGAGCTGTTTGTTGGTTTCTTCCATAATGGCCTCTCTTCCTTCTCCCTATACCTCTCCCTTAGTGCCTGGGAGAAAAATAGAGGTGTCACGAATAAAACTTTATTCCTTTAATATTATTATATAATAATTATCGAATAAATAAAGGGAGCGCAATCCCATGTATCTTTCGTATCTTCTGCGACTATTTTTAAGAACTTCGGTGATTCTAGAGAATGACGACCCGCGAACTCGTTGTGTGACGCTGCGTGTATGACAAACGGCTTTGAGGTCGGCGTAGAACGGAGCAACTTATCCACGCTAGCAAACCGCAAATAGGGATTTGAAGGTCTATTCTTGCGTCGGGGGAATCAAGGCAGAAGAGCAAGGCTCACTCGCGTTGAGGTAGCGGTACACACTCGCATTTGAGAGCTGGTAGTCTGCCATCAACGTTTTAATGAGTGCCCCTTTCTTGCGGCGGCGGCGGAGTTCGGTGATCTGCGGCAGTATCAAGCGCTTTTGCCGGCCAAAGTGGACGCCTTGTTCCTTGGCTTTCCGAATCCCATCCATCTGGCGCTCAGCCCGGATCTCTGTCTCAAACTGCGCTATCGCCCCCAACATGTTAAACAGCAGGCGGCCAGTAGCATCGCTGGTGTCGATATGTTGGTCGAGGACGTGGAGGTGAACTTTCTTGCGGGCCAGCTCGCGCTGCCTCCAACCCTCACGCTTGAAGAGCCTGAGCGAGAAGCGACGGCGTTGGAGCAGCGGTGATGTTTGGCTGGGTCGTATGGCATCTAACGATACTGTGTAGCCGCCCGGCTTCTGGATACCGGATCACGCCCGGCATGACGCAAGCGTATTGGCACGGCTACAACTTATCGTGATCAGCTACTCCCGAGAAAACGGCGTTCCCCAGGCATCCGCAAACGCTAATTCTTCTACCGACCGCCGCGAGACCGGCCCATGCCCGCGCAAGACGGGATAGCCAATAGGCACGACCGCCGCCGTTCCCCACGGATCAGGAATCCCTAAGAGTTTGCGAACTTCCGGTTCTTCCATACACAGCAGCGTCGTCAACACACACCCCAGACCCTCGGCCCGGCAGGCAAGCAGGAGGTTTTCTACTGCCGGGTAGATCGAGCCGCCGCCAACAACGGACTGTCTGTCAAGCTTCGCATCGGTGACCGCAAGTCCTTCCGGGTTAAAACACACGACCAGCAGCACCGGCGTCTCGCCAAAGTGTTCCACCAGGTAGTTACTGGCGCGGATCGTCCGCTCGGCTCTTTTCCGTTCCTCCTCAGAGGCACCGGCCAACCGCTCCATATACGATTTGAGATAGGGAAGCGTGACCTGCTTATACAATTCGCCGAGATGCTGTTTACGGGCAGGGTCTTTGATCACAATGATGCGCCAGGCCTGGCGGTTGCCGCCGGTCGGTGCCCAGGTTGCGGCTTCGAGGACTCGGTAGAGTACGTCTTCTGGAATAGGGTCCGGGCGGAGTCGCCGTACGGCCCGTAAGGTTCGCATCGCTTCATAGAGATCGATTGTCGCCATTATACCTCCGGGTTCTGGTAACGCCTGTCATCGTTTGCAGCGCCGCATAGGTCGCCGCGATAATCCGCGCCGAGCGCTGGTCGCCCAACGTGCTTTCATCCATTTTGTTCATCGCAGAGGCGATCGAAGTGCGGGTATCGGGATCGACCACGACAATGGACCCGCCCCAGCCGCCCCAGTAGAAGGCAGCGGGGCTCGGCGTGAACGGAATCCGTGGGTTCATCAAGCCAAAGCCCCTGCCGAACAGCATCCACACGCCGAGTACCAGTCCACCAAGTGCCGGGTTCGACAAGTTTTTGCTAAAAGAGAGTATGCGCTTCGTTCATGTCCACCCGGACAGGAGGCATTTGTATAGGAAACGTCAACCATCAAGACACTTCCATCGCTCTCTCAACCAAAGGACTCCTAGGTGGTGCCCCTGGCGGGCTCCTCCTTTAAGTAGCTGTCGTCCTGGCCGGCGTAAATAATGCCGTGGTTGTGGCCGCTGTGGACCTCCGTTCCCTTTAAGACTGCGGTTTTTCGCCGAAACTCAAATTTCACACCGTCGTTCAATATTTTTCCAACGTTCTCATACTGCCACGCACTCACCGTCTTCGCGTGCGGACGTGCGGCCACGGTATCGAACCATGCCCTGACCTTGGGGTGCTTCTTCCACACCCCGTCCGGAATGATCTTCCCCGCGTCATGGGAAACGAGATCCTGGTAGGCGGCCAGGTCCGCATAGCTGATCTCGTCACCGCACACATAGGCACGGTCTTTGAGCCAGTAGGTCTCGAGAAGGTCAAGGGACTCGTACAGAATATAGCGCCCTTTCTTTATCTCCGCGGAAAAGTCCTTATCGTACCCGTAGATCATGGGGGCGAAGATCGTCCAGTGGAACGCCCCGCCGCCGAGGCGGAGCGTGTAGGCGTACCATTGGAGAAACTGCTGAATAAGCCCTCTTTGCTGTGTGTCGCGCCCGAACCAGTGGTCGGGACAGTTAAACTTCTCGTTCACGTAGAACGCAATGGCCGCACTCTCCCAGATCACGAAGTCGCCATCAACGAGAATCGGCACCTGCCCGGTCGGGTTGTACTTGTCCCGGAACTCCGGTCGCTCGTTAATATCGGTGGTGATATCGACCAACTCGAGTTCAAAGGGAATGTCATTCTCCAGCATGAATTGATGCGCCGCGCGGCACGGCTGCGACGCGGGATGATGAAGGTAACGCAAGGTTGTACTCATCCTAAGCTCCTCCGTCCTCTGTTGGGGTCGTGGGTTAATATACTCGACCTCTTGCGAGGCATTGTCGCCTTGTGGAGCGGCTTGTCAAGAGGTAAACCCAACACGAGCGCATTTGCACGGCGGCATTTCCTGGTTTATTGAAATGACTGATAGGCGAAGCACAATTTCGAGAGAGGAGGGTTCATATCAATGACGCTTTACGCAGATTCTCGCTACCCCGTTTCTCCCACGATTGAAACCTTGCACGTTGACGAAATGCAGTCCTATGCCCGCAGCGGTACCTGGGGCACCGCTGCACAGAGAACCGCTATTGCCGCCACTGCGCGTATCGCGCAATGCGAACAGGGCTTACAAGAATCGGTCGGCGGTGAGAAGCTGGCGGCGCAGGCCAAACTCCCTGACGCGGCAGTGCGATTGGCGCGCGCAGTGGCGGTTGATTCGCAAAACATCGACCGCCAGTTCTGCCAGGACATACAAGCTCAGGGTGTGAGCGAGGGCGCCTATGTTGAAATCGTCGCGCTGGTGTCGCGACTCTCCAATATGGACGTCTTTGCCCGCGGTCTCGGCCTACCACCCCGAAAATTACCGGAGCCCGCCGACGATACACTCCCCTCTTTCGAACGCCCGGCTGAAGCCGTCGATGAGGGCTTCTTTACCGCCAGCGTCCCCAGCGCTCCGGCAGGTGGCGCATTAGCCGAATCGTTATACGGCGAAAGTCCGGCGGGGAATATTTTTCGCGCCGTGAGCCTCGTCCCTGATGAAGCCCGCCGCGTGATGAGCCTGGTCAGTCAACAGTATTTCGGAGCTGAGCATTTGCTCAATTTTCACGCCACATCAGACCACGCCCTTTCGCGAGCACAGATAGAACTCGTTGCAACCAAGGTTTCGGAACAAAACCTGTGTTTCTACTGAACCACGTGGCATGCCCATCTGCTCCGGGAGAGCGGAAAAGCTCACAATCGAAGCTACGAGTTAGCTGGTGCGATCGATGCCAGCATTGACAGTGGTGTGGAACACGGGTGCGAACTCGTGAGATTCGCCGGTGCTTTGATGAAACCCGATACCGCAGAACTGGCGGCGGCCCGGGATGCCATCGCCGAGCGATTAGGTCCCGAGGCGGTCACGACGGCATCGATCATCGGCGGCAACTTCAGCATGCTGGACCGCGTCGCCAATGCGATTGGCATCAGCGTCGATGCGATGGTTGTGCAACCCACCGCGGATTTTCGGGAAGCGCTGGGGATCAACACCTTCCCATCTGCGGTGAATACACTCGGATAAGGCGCTGCATCGGGTGAGGTCCGCGGAAGAAAGGGAAACTGGCTTGGTCGCGTTGACGCTGGCTTTCCCTTTGTATTGATTGGTTCTGCTCAGAACGGCACCGGAACGTCCGGGTCGGAGGTATCAAGCAAAGGAATGGGGGTGTCAGGCGCTAAGTGTTTATGCGCCACGACCCAATCCTTTTGCCACTGTGGGTCTTCGTCGCACCGCGGGTTGTGCCCTGGGCGCATGGCGCGTAACAGGGAGGGACCAACGTTCCAGAGGAGGGCGCCCATCTCTCGCGCGAGTTCGAGCATCGTACCAGGCTGGCCCCACAGACCGTCCTTGCGTAGCGCTTCCCGCATGGCGATGAGGCCGTAGCCGAGCACATGAAAACTGCCGTGCAGAACGCCGATTGCCCGTTTCAGATAGCGGCCCGAACAGGCCATATAGGTATCATAGGCGACGGTTTTGTGCTCCGTCTCCTCTACCATATGCATCACCCAGAACGAGGAAACCCACGGGCAATTGCCGCCCCACAGCGCCCAGCGTTTTGTGGTCATCCAGCGGGTAAAGCCCGCCGTCATGGTCTCGAACCCGGCGTTGTAGGCGAGCTGGGTCTCAAGGCTCCGCTCTTGCAGACGGGCGTAAGACCGCTCCATACGCTGCTCGATTTCGGCCAACTCGGGATAGCCGTTTTTCTTGATAAGTTCGTTGAGCCGCCGGTGACAGGCGTAGTGACGAGACTCCTGGCCGCAGAACCCTTTGATGTCTTCTCGAAGACGTTCCTCCCGAATGAGCGGCAACGCCCGCCGGATCGACTTGATCAAATAGGGTTCAAGATACGGCATGGTCAACGAAAAGCCGTTAAACATATGCGATCTGACCACCGAGTTCTTGGCCCACTTGGGGTCGAGATCGTCGGGAAAGTCGAAGTTGAACGCCCTGACGACGATTTCATCAACGGGCTTGGGCTCGTAACGGTAGTTCGGATTGGGCGCGACTGCCTGGGTCATCACCGGCATCCTTGTTTCAGCGCAGCATAGGTCGCCGCGATAATCCGCGCCGAGCGCTGATCGCCCAGCGTGCTTTCGCCCATTTTGTTCATCACATAGGCGATCGAAGTGCGGGTATCGGGATCGACCACGGCGATCGATCCGCCCCAGCCGCCCCAGTAGAAGGCGCCGGGGCTCGGCGTGAACGGAATCCGTGGGTTCATCAAGCCAAAGCCCATGCCGAACAGCATCCACACGCCGAGCACGAGATCCTTGCCGTTAGTCTGCCGTTGTTGTGCCAGTGCGACGGTTTCGGGCGCCATCAGCCGGACACCGTCAAGCGCACCGCCCGCGGCCAGCGCCCCATGCACGCGGGCGACGGCCCGCGCGTTGCCGATCCCTCCCGCGGCCGGAATCTCCGCCGCCCGCCAGGCGCGCGTCTGCGGCTCTCGGCCCGTCAACGCGGCAGATCGAAAGGTCCGTGTGGCAATCGAATCTGGATCGCCCGGCATCTGATCCATAGTCGCCGAAGGCGGAACCATCTCGCCAACACGCGCATCGTGCCGAGTGTCCAGCCCAATATGAAAATCAACGTTGAGCGGGGTCGCGATCTCCTCGCGGAAAAACGTACCGAGACTGCGTCCGTCGACCCGGCGCAGGATTTCTCCCTGCAGATAGCCTTGGGTGATGGCATGGTATCCCGAGGCAGTCCCCGGCTCCCACCATGGCGCCTGGCGGGCCAACCTGCCGCAGATGTCCTCCCAGTTGTAGAGTTCCTCGATCTCGACGCGTGAGTCGAAACCCGACAACCCGGCCGAGTGGCTCATCACATGGCGAACCAGGACACTCTCCTTGCCGTTCTGAGCGAACTCCGGCCAGTAGCGGGCAACCGGAGCGTCGAACTCAATCAGACCCCGGTCGGCGAGCATCAACATGCAGACCGCTGCCATGGTTTTGGTGGTGGAGTACACGTTGACGATGGTGTCCTTTTGCCAGGGCTCGCCATTCGGTGCCGAAACACCGCCCCACACATCAACGACCACTTCTCCGTCGTGGACGACACACGCACTGGCGCCCAGTTCCTCGTCTGTCGCGAAGTTCTCCTGAAACGCCTCGCGCACGGCCGCAAATGCGTCCGCACAGTATCCCTGGGGTTCCATCATGGCGTCAATTCCCCCAGTTTCGCCTTCAAGGCCCTGAGCGCTTTTTTGTTCGCGTTCCTGATAGCGTCCATGGTCGGCGGCTCGCCACTGATATCGCCGATCTCTGCCAGCACGACGTGTACATCGTCGTGTCCGTCCACTTGCTTCATTTCGTCTAACCAGCGTCGCACGTTGGGGAAGGGCTCGAAATCGTAGACGTTGGTAAAACCCGGCTGCAACTGCCCGACCTCCACGTAGGCGGCAAAGTCGGCCAGCGTGAGGTGTTCGCCCGTCAAATAGCGGGATTCCGCCAGCCAACTCGACTCCAAGGCGTGGAGGGCCTTCGTCAGTGTCGCATGGGCGGCCTGTTGAATGACGGCCGGGATATTCAGATCCTTGCGAATCTTCGGTGCGACCAACCCGACGGAGGCGTCCCGGACATTGCGGTGGTGGTAGTGCAAATACCAGTCTACCTTGGCGCGCAGCCGATAATCCGTCGGGTAGACGTCTTCCCAGCCGTGCGTATTGCTCAAATAACACATGATGGCGTGCGCCTCGCTGAGCACAAAGCCGGTGTCCGGCTCTTCGATCGTGGGAATCGTTCCGCCGGGATTTTTGGCCAGATAAGCCGGATTGCGGCTGCCGGTTTCCCCTTTTGAGCCGGGGTTGATCAGGACCATTTCAAACGGCGTCCGCTTATACAGCATCAGCCACATGACCGCGCGCACCGGTTGCGAAAACGGCACGCCATACAAGAGGAGAGGTTGCATGGTATTCCTCGTCTATTTCACAATCAGCCCTTCGAAGTCTCCCTTTTCACGCCACTCGGTGAGCATATCGTAAAAGGCCAGCGCGCCCTTGGGGTATATGGCCTGAAGAAATCCCTGCCCCTCGTTGGTCCCCTCGCCGTTGTAGTAGCCCGGCGTACAGACGTCTTGGTACTTGGTCATCATGTTCGGTCCATTCACGAGTTGCACCCACTCCGCCTCGGCTTCAGAGGTCGGCTCGATTGATTGCGCGTTGCGGCGATTCACCAGCGTAATGAGCTGGGCAACATGCTGGGCCTGATTATCGAGCATATAGGTGAAGTTCGCCGTAAGGCCGGTCTGGGTCAGCCCCATGTGGAAACAGTTCGGGAAACCGCAGCTCAGAAAACCGTGGAAGGTCCGCATCCCGTCCATCCAGGCGTCGGCGAGCGACACCCCATCACGGCCGTACATGCCGAATTCGGCCCGCCGGGTGTACGCGGTTCCCACCTCGAAGCCGGAGGCGAAGATCAGACAGTCCACTTCGTACTCAACCCCATCCACCACGACACCGTGCTCGGTCACGCGATCGACGCCTTGTCCACTGGTATCGACCAGCGTGACGCTCGATCGGTTAAAGGTCGGCAGATACTCATCGTTGAAGGTCGGACGCTTGCACCACTGGCCGAACCACGGCTTGAGCGCCTCGGCCGTCTCCGGGTCTTGCACGGTCGAGGATATACGATCACGAATCTCGTTCATCTTCTGAAAGTCGGCGATTTCCGCCAAGAGCGCCTTTTCTTTACCGGAGAGATCCGATTCATCCTGGCTGGAGAGCAGATCGCTGAGCTTCTTGAGCGGGCTGGTCCACTTGTCACGGACCTGATCGTCCTCAAGCTGCACCCCGTCCAAGAGCGCGGTGAAGTTGCGGTTCCGATACGCCTGCCAGCCGGGCTTGAGCGTCTTCGCCCATTCCGGGTTGGTGGGTGTGTTGTTGCGTTCGTCCACCGAGGACGGCGTACGCTGAAAGACGTAGAGCTGCTTCGCATGCTCACCCAGATGGGGGATGCACTGAATCGCCGTGGCGCCTGTTCCAATAATGCCGACGCGTTTATCGTGGAGTTTGTGTAAGCCCCCGGTGGTATCACCACCCGTGTAACCATAGTCCCAGCGACTGGTATGGAAGGTATGTCCCTTGAAATTTTCGATTCCAGGGATCCCAGGCAACTTGGGCTTGTTCAGCGGCCCGCTCGACATGATGACAAAGCGCGTCTTGAATGCATCGCCCCGATCAGTGGTGACGGTCCAGCGTCCGGCTTCCTCATCCCAGCGGGCCTCTTTGACTTTGGTCTGGAAACAGGCGCGTTCGTACAAATTGTAGTGCTTGCCGATCCGTTGCGCGTGCCCGAATATCTCCGGGGCGAAAGAGTAGCGTTCCTTCGGGATATAGTTGAGCTCTTCGAGCAGGGGCAGGTAGAGATAGCCTTCGATATCACACTGGGCGCCAGGGTAGCGGTTCCAGTACCAGGTGCCACCAAAATCCCCGGCCTTCTCGATGATGCGAAAATTGGTAATGCCGGCCTCTTGCAGCCGGACTGCCGCCAACATGCCCCCAAAGCCGCCACCAATAATCACCACATCGACATCTTCTTGCAGTGCGGGGCGGAAGAAGCCCGGCTCGACATAGTGGTCTTCGTTATAGTGCGCGAACTGACCGGTGATTTCCTGGTATTGACTGTTCGCGTCTGCACGCAGACGCTTTGTGCGCTCGGCAGCATATTTCTCGCGCAGGGCCCCGGGATCAAAACCCAACTCGTCGGCAGTCGGGATGCGGCTTGGTTCGGCTTGGGTTGTGGTTTGACTCATTCTCGCAGTCCTCCTTTTTCAATCGCGGCTCTTCATTCAAACGCTACGAGGTAACATATCCTTTGGAAACAAAGAAGTCTTGGTGGGGCCGGGCTGCATCAGCCCGCCCTCATTCGTGAGTATTATCGAGGCAGTGGAAGGCGAGCTGGGCCGCTAATGCTGCCCGCGCTTGGAGTACGGTGAGCGCCGTGTCCACCGCCCGAGAACGAGACTGCGTGAGCCGTTCCAGAGCCACACTCAACTCAAGAATACTCACCTCATCCGCCTCATAGGCCCGGCGGGTAAAATCTCCTGTCTGCGTGAGCGCCTCGAAGTAGTCTGTTCCATAGGCGGCGCGATGCTGCCGGGCCAACTCCAGGTGGGCATACGCAGCAGCGACCTCGTGCCGTACGGTGAGCGTTCGGGATTCAAGCTCCTGCCGCGCCATCTCGACCTCTGCCATCGCCGCCGTTATTGCGTGTGTATTGCGATTAAAGAGGGGCAGCGGGATGGTCAGCGCTCCTCCCACCACCTGGTCTTCATTGTCGAGCTTATACATTGGCCCAAGGGAAATATTCGGCATCCGGTTCGCCCGGGCGAGGCGCAGTTCGGCTTCTCGGGTTTCTACTTTGAAGCGCGCGGCATGGTAGTCAGGCCGATGATCCAGGGCACATGCGATGAGTTCCGCTTGTGATGGCAGCGGGTCCGGGAGTGCATCCAGCCTCGAGATCTTCAAGAGATCTCCGACCGCAACGAACGGTCTCTCGACACCCAGGCCAAGGAGCAATCGGAGCCGTTTTTCTGCGTGTACGCGCTCCTGCTCGCTGGCGAGCAGACGTGTGCGCGCCTCGTCGGTATCGAGGTGCAGCGTGTCGAGTTCCAGCACCGAGATATCTTCTTGCACATACCGCTCACGGCCGGCTTGAAGGAGTGCCCGGCGGGTCTCCAGCATGTCCTGTTGCGCGTGAATGCTTTCTTGTATCGCCATCAACTCATAAAAGGCACGCATGACCTCCAGTCGGAGGAGCCGCTCCGCATCGGCAATAAGCCACTCCGTATAGCTGAGGTGAGAGGTGGCTGCCTGACGGCGGTGTCCGGGTTGTCCCGCAATTTCGACTTCCTGAAGGAGCAAGACTGCGGTATCGGCGGTTGACCGCCCGGTAGGAGCCCGAAACCGCCGGTTGCGGTAATCTGCCTCAATACTGACACGGGGATTTTCTTGAAACAGCAACTCAGACTGCTGGACGCGTCCCTTGGCCAGCCCGAGGGTGTGTCGTTTTGTCTGAATGTCGGGGTTTCGCTGCAAGGCCAATACCAGCGCGGTTGGCAAAGTCACCCGCAAGGGAGTGTCTGTCTCCTCCGTCTCCCCCTGCGCGATCTGGCCGACCAGCAGTAACGTCCACACCGACGCACATAGCGCCCATCGTTTCTGTATCATCGCTCCTCTCCCTGCGCGGTGAATGGTCGGCCCAACTTGAGGTATAAGGCCGGAACAACAATGAGGTTGAGTGCGGTCGAGGTAATGAGACCGCATAAAATGACAATCGCCATTGGCGTGAGTATTTCGCTGCCTGGGTCGCCGGCCCGCACGACCAGCGGCAGGAGGGCCAGCCCGGACGAGAGGGCGGTCATCAGAATGGGCGAGAGCCTCTCCAGTGCGCCGCGCTCCACCGCTGCTCGGAATCGCTCGCCTTCCTCTTCCATCAGGTGACGAATATGGGTGACCAGCATAATGCCGTTTCGGGTGGCGATGCCAAAGAGCGTAATCAGTCCCACCAGCGAGGCCACGCTCAGTATCCCGCCAGACAAAAATATGCCCATGACGCCGCCAATGAACGCCAGGGGCAGATTGACCAGGATAATGAGGGCATCACGGACAGACCGTAGCGCCGTGGTGAGCAAGAGCAGAATGCCACCCAACACCAGCAGGCTTAACAGGCCGATCGTGCGCGATGCTTCCTGGGCGCTTTCAAACTGGCCACCATAGACAATGTCATAGCCCTGGGGCAGCGACACCTGTGCTGCGACCTGTTGCTGAATCTCCTGCACGACATCCTGGAGTGCCCGTCCCGCCACATTGCAACTCACCACGATGCGGCGCTGCACGTTCTCGCGCCCGATTGTGTTTGGCCCGAGTGCCCGGCTGACGTCCGCCAACAGCCGCAGCGGGACTTTTCCCCCGTGTGGAGTGTCAATCAGCATAGAGAGAATCGTGTTGAGGTCTTTCCGGGTCGCGGCCTCGTAACGAACGACCAGGTCAAAGCTTCGCTGGCCTTCCAAGACGCGAGAGACGGTCTTCCCGAGGAAAGCCGTTTCTAACGCCTCAGCCACCTCTCCAACGGTGAGCCCGATCCGGGCAATCCGTTCCCGCTTGAGTTGCACGTGAAGAATCGGCAGGTCGGTCTGTTGCTCAACAGCCAAGTCCACAACACCGCGAACCTGGGCCATGGTATCCCGGACCGCTTGGGCCAGGCGGCGCAGACGCTGCAAATCGTCGCCAAAGACTTTCACCGCGATATTCGCCCGCGTGCCGGACAGCATGTGGTCAATACGGTGAGATATCGGCTGGCCGATGGTTATGCTCATGCCCGGCACAACCGTGAGCGCGTGGCGTAACGCGTCGAGGAACTCCGCTTTCGAGCGCGCCTGCATCTGGAGTCCTACATCGATTTCGGAGGCTTCGACCCCTTGGGCATGTTCGTCCAGCTCTGCCCGTCCGGTCCGACGCGCCGTGGTTTTTACCTCCGGAAACGACAGGAGAATTTCTTCGACCGTCTGTCCCAGTCGGTCAGACTCGGTCAGGGAGGTGCCTGGGAGCGTGACCGTATTAATCGTGAGCGTGCCTTCATTAAACTCCGGCAGAAACGACCGGCCTAAAAGTGGAGTGAGGGCAAGCGTTCCGACAAACAGCATGACGGACGTGAGGATAACCAGACCGGGACGCGGCAACACGTGGGTGAGCAGTTTTTGATAGGCGTGCTGGAGGTGCCGCACCAAGGGATTCTCTCTGCGCGTGATGACTCCCTTTGACCTGGGCAGGAGCAGCGAGCAGAGCACGGGCGTGACGGTCAGAGCCACCAGGAGCGAGGCAAACAGCGCGACCAGATAGGCTACACCCAACGGGGCGAGCAAGCGTCCTTCAACGCCGCTGAGGAAGAAGAGCGGGACAAAGACCAGCGCAATAATGGCCGTGGCAAAGGTAATGGACGGACGAATCTCCAGGGACGCCCTGAGCGTGACGGTCAGCGGGTTGGCCCGTGCCGACTGCGGCAACGCCGCATTCTCTCTCAGTCGGCGAAAGACGTTCTCGACATCGATAATGGCGTCATCGACCAGTGCCCCAATGGCAATGGCCATGCCGCCCAGGGTCATCGTGTTCATCGTGCCGCCGAAGAGATGCAGCGAAAGGACGGCGACAAGCAAGGAGAGCGGAATGGCGACCAGTGTGATGAGCGTGGCACGGATATTCAGGAGAAAGAGGAGGAGAATGCCGACCACCACCAGCACGCCGTCTCGCAGGGCATCAACGACGTTTTCAATCGCCACCGCAATAAAGTCCGCCTGGCGGAAGATATGGGCATTAATGCGCATTCCGTCCGGAAGGGTGCGTTGTATGGCGCTCAGGGTCGTGTCCAAGACCTGGGTTAAGGTCAGGGTATTTGCCCCAGGCTGTTTCTGTAGACTGAGAATCACGGCTGGCTTGCCCTGGACGGCCCCTTCGCCGCGTTTCAGCGCTGGCCCGATCCGCACGTCAGCGACTTGAGAGAGAAACACGGGCTGCTCAGTGTGCGTGGCCACAACAGTCTGCGCGATGTCTGCCAGCTGCCGTACCCGCCCCACGCCATGAATGAGATACTCTTGGCCACCGTCCACGTAGAACCCCGCCGAGGTGTTCTGGTTGGTCAGGCGCACGGCTTCCGTCACCTCGGTCAGGCTCACCCCATACGCTGCCATTCGCTCCGGAGACAGCAACACCTGATATTGTTTGACCCCACCGCCAATGGGGATGACTTGGGACACCCCAGGGACAGAAAGCAGCCGCCGGCGTATCACCCAGTCGGCGGTCGAACGGAGGTCAAGCGGCGAATGCTGCGCACTCGTGAGGCTCACCAGCATGATTTCGCCCATAATGGAGGAGATCGGAGCAAGAATGGGCGACGCGACTTCCGGCGGGAGAGCGGCCCGGGCCAGTTGGAGTTTTTCACTCACCACTTGCCGGGCCTGATACAGATCCGTGCCCCAGACAAATTCGACCCACACTACGGATATACCGGTCGCGGACGACGAGCGGACACGCCGCACCCCTGCCGCTCCATTCACCGCCGTTTCGAGGGGAAGCGTGACGAGCATTTCCACTTCTTCCGTCGCCATTCCGTGCGCCTCGGTCAGGACGGTGACCGTTGGCGCGGTCAGGTCCGGGAAGACATCGACTGGCATGCGGACGGCGACCAGCGTGCCGCCGAGTAACACCGCCAGGGCGAGCGTCAGGACAATCTTGCGATTGGCCAACGACCAGCGAATAAGACGATTCATGACTGTGTCCTGGGGCTAGTGCGCATGGTCGTGTTCGGGCAGCGTGGTGGAGAGAGACGCGAGATGCACCCGATACGCCCCCCGAGTCACGACTCGCTCACCAGCGCCGAGCCCTGCCCGCACTTCTACAAAGTCGTCCTGCCGAACACCAAGCTCCAGTTCGCGCCGCGCAAACGTCTCTCCCCCCACCTGGACAAAGGCAAGTGGTACGCCCCTGTCATACACGACGGCACTGACCGGGACGGCAAGGGCCTGGACGATTTCTCCGGTCGGCACGCCAAGCTCGCCATGCATGCCAATTTTCAAGTGACCCTGAGCGTTGTTGACCGCCAGGATAAGCGGGACAGAGCGATTCTCGGGGTGCAGCACGCTGCCCAGGGTCACCAACCGCACATCTGGCGGAGAGAGGAGGAGGGGCGAGCTGAGGGCCGGAGCGGTAAAGCGAACCCGCTCCACATGGCGCACTTTGGCGATGTCCGCCTCAAAGACGTGCCCGTTAATCCAGACGTGCTCCAGATTCATAATGGTGAACAGGTGATGACCCGCCTCAATCAGTGCCCCAGGAGTAAAGTTGACCGTGACCACTGTCCCGGCCATCGGTGCACGCAGGAGAAAGCGTTTAGCCCGAGAGGTTTGGAGGGCCACGGCGCTGGTTGGATTCACATCGAGCAGAGAGAGTTCCGCGCGGGAGGCAGACAGTCGGGCTGTGAGGACGGCCACATTTTTTTGGGCTTGCTCCAGCCGCCGCTTGGGAACAATGCGATCTGCATACAGGTTCCGCACGCGTGCCAACTCGTGGCGAGCAGCCTCAAGCTCAGACTGGCTCGCCTGCACGGCATAGACGAGTTCGGCGCGGCTCTTGGTTGGTAAGGGGAGCAGCAGTGCCAGCGGTTCGCCCGGTTCAACACGCTGTCCCGGCGTGGGAACGCCTTTATCCACGGCCACCGCCCGTCCAATGATCGGTGCCGTGATGTGGACTTCTCCCCCGGCCACGGGTTTGACTTCCGCGTGGAGTTGGAGCGTGGGGTGCAGTTCCCGAGTGGCGACCGCCTGTGTCGCTAATCCTATCTGCCACTGCTGCTCTTTCAGAAAGGCAATGCCGTCGCCCGCTGGCTCTTCTGCTGGGCTGACGCGCTCTTTTTCGGTTGTCACCACGACCACTTCGCCCGCGTCAATCGTATCGAGCACGGTCTGGGTGTCGGGATGATACCGGGTAAACCGCAAACGATACGTGCCGGGTTCGGTCGGTGTGAGCACGGAGCGGTAGACACCTGGCGATGTCGGTGTTTTCGAGTGGACGGTGAGGTCCTGGCCGTCTCGGCCTTCCAGCGTCGTTATGACGACATCCCCGGAGACCGCCTGAGCTGTCTCCAAGTCGGTCAGATGCACCACAAAAGGCGTGGCCTTGCCCACGACTAACGGCGTAAAGTCCACAAAGAGTTCAGTCTTCGTCGTCCACTTCGTGATGCTGGTCGGTTCATGGGCTTGGTCTTCGGGCAGACGGGCGTCGCCCAACTGGCAGCCGGCCAGCAACAGCAGCACACCGAAGCCCATAGCGTAATTCCGCAACATGGGTGCGATCCTCCATAGGAGAGGCACGACTTCCTGGGGGCATGGCGGGAGTTCGCCAGGCCGCAGTCCTCTCATTATTCAGGGGATAAACGACAGTCGGGTACGAAACCTAGACGTGACCGGGGGGAGAACGAGGAGAAATGGCCGGCAAACAGGCCGCTTCTCTGGCTGCTGGGTGGTCAGGTTGACACGCCCACGACACGGTTGATGGTTGTCGGGTTTTGACCGGAAGCGCAGGGGGAGGAGCAAGCGGGCGGTGTTCGAGGGCAACGCCGAGCAGCACAAAGCTCCGTGGGAGCAGCGCGGAAAGGATGATGCGGGAATCGGACCTTGAGGAGTGTTCATCCGGGGCGTTATGAGCTGCGTCATGCGCGTCGTGGTCATGGGATGACGAGACGAGGAAATCCGCGTGGACAACCGCCCCGTGGCGGTGTGCACTCTCGTGCCCATGCGCATGGTGCTGTCCAGGATGCGTGTGGAAAGTCGGCAGCAGCAGCGGGACTGGCAGCAGAAGGGCGAGCAGGCCAGTCCGCAGGAGAGGTGAAGAGATTTTCAGCATACGTCTACGAAAAAATTACCATAGATCGTCCATGAGAGAGAAGAGTCTTGACCTTCATTCTTTATCTTTTCGATTTCCAGAATTGTCAGGGGTGATGATGTCGGGCTGCGACCGCCACCTCGCTTTCATCATTTCTCCTTGCGCCAATCCGACCCTAAGGCGACGCGGCGGACTGCATCGGTGTCGGTCGGTTGATGTCCAACCTGACATTTTGGTGCTGGCGCTTCGACGACCCGATTCGAGAGTCGCCCCAAACCGGTGACCTCAACCTCGACCAGATCTCCAACATTCATTGGGCGTGAGTTTCTGGGTGTGCCCGACATAATCACATCTCCGGGCAGGAGCGTGATATGGCGACACAGATCGGCCAGGATATAGTCGATCGGAAAGATCATCTCACTCAGCGCGCCTTCCTGCATGAGCGTGTCGTTGAGGTAGGTCCGGAGCGTGGCTTGGCGAATGTCCACCCCACTCACGATGCCTGGGCCAATCGGGCAAAAGCCGTCCATGCCTTTGACGCGCAGCATCGAGCCCGCGTCGGTATCGCGAAAGTCCTGGCTCCCCACGTCATTACCGGGCGCAAAGCCCGCGATATACTGCCACACCTCAGCGCGGCCCACGTTGCGCATCGGCTGACCAATAATCACCGCCACCTCACCTTCGTAGTTGAGATACTGCGTACCGTGTGGACGCACGAGAGAACCCCGGTGGCTGTTCAGCGCCGTTGTCGGCTTCTGGAAATACGTAGGCGTTTCAATTGGTGGGACGCGGAACTCGGCCCGGCGCGATTCATAATTCAGGTGAATGCACAGGATCTTGCTCGGTTCGCACGGCGGCAGATAGGTGGCCTCGGCCTCATGAATCGTTCGGCCATCGCCCAGCGGCAACCCGTCGCCGTCCGGCTTGACCCATTTGGGCTGGCCTTCGTGCAAAATCCGCCGCCATTCTGTCCGCGGTCCCTCCAGTACACTCATACCGATCCTCCCTTATGAACTGCGGCTCTTCGTTCACACATTACGCAGGTGATATATCCTGTGGAGACAAAGAAGTCTTGATGGTATTGGGTCAACAACATCAGACGGATGACGGCCCGGTACGCCAGAGCGCAGAGTGCGTGGCCGAAACGACACAAATAACTTATAATTCCCCTTCAACTTGACCTAACACTGTGCTGCCGTAACGCAAAGGAGAAATATCATGCCCACCGACGTTCGCGGTCTTGATATCACGGTGAAGAATGCCGAGGCCCTGACCGAGTATGACACGGTGCTCACGGACCTGTGGAATTATCGTCTCGCCGCGCCGAAAAATCTCAAGCGAGTCCTCGAACTCGACCCGGATTTCCCTATGGCCCACGTGGTCCGGGGGTATATCATGTCCATGCTCGAGACGGTTGCGGTCCGCCCGAAAATGCTGGCCAGCGCGTCACACGCCCGCGAACATCTCGCGACCGACGCCCGCCGCGAACGTCTCCACTGCGACGCCCTGGAAGGGTTGGCCACCGGCAATCT
Source organism: uncultured Binatia bacterium (SeqCode) (assembly GCA_965203745.1). Taxonomy (GTDB): domain Bacteria; phylum Desulfobacterota; class Binatia; order Bin18; family Bin18; genus Bin18. The sequence continues at coordinate 67,755 of CBDBDK010000004.1, read as the reverse complement.
CGAACGGGCCTGTGCGGCCTGGGAGGCCATACTGGCCGACTCTCCTCACGATCTGCTGGCGCTCAAAATGCACCACCATTCGACTTTCTGGACCGGCCGGAGCTACGTCATTCGCAATACCGTCGCCGGCGTGTTCGACCTGTGGGATGAGTCGATCCCCGGTTACAGCTTCGTCCTCGGCATGTTGGCCTTCGCGCTGGAAGAATGCGGCGATTATGCCCAAGCCGAAGCCTTTGGGCGCCGGTCCATCGACCTGAACCCGGATGACCTGTGGGCCATCCACTCGGTCGCCCACGTGATGGAGATGCAGGGCCGCCTGGACGAAGGGATTGCCCTGATCGATCGGCCGGTCGAGCAATGGGCTGATCGCAACCCGTTTCAGGGTCATAATTGGTGGCATTTGGCCTTATTTGCGCTTGAGAAGGGTGACTATGATTTTACCTTGGATGTCTATGACAACAGGATACTGACCGCGAACACGGAATTCTTCCTGGATGTGCAAAACGGCGCTTCGCTGCTCAAGCGTCTGGAATTGCTGGGGGTTGATGTGGGTGATCGCTGGGAGCCCCTGGCGGAGTATGCGCGGAAGCGGGTCGAGGATCATGTGCTGGCTTTTACCGATCTGCATAGCCTGATGGCGCTGGCATCCGCGGACGACCAGGAGACCACGCAGGCGTATATCAATGCGCTCGAATCGTTTGCCCATACCCCGGACAATTATTCCGCTTCGTTGATGGCGGATGTGGTGGTGCCGATGTGTGAAGGTGTGCTGGCGTTTGAAAATGAGGAGTATGCTCGGGCGGTCGAGGTCTTGTGGCCGCTGCGCGACCGCTGGTTTGGGATCGGAGGATCGCATGCGCAGCGAGACATCTTTACGCAGATTCTCATCGAGGCCGCTATTCGCGCCGAACGCTATGAGCAGGCACGGGCGCTGCTGGCGCAGCGGGCGTTGTTGAGACCGAATAGTCTCGGGAGCTGGCAGAAGTACGCCACCGTGTTACAGGCGTGCGGCGACGACGCGCGGGCGGAACACGCGCGGCAGAGAGCCGCTCGCCTGCACTCGTAGGGAGGGTTTCGGCCATGCATTACACGCTGACGGAGTCGCAGCTTGCGCTACGGGCGCGGGCGCGCGAATTGGCCCAGGACGTGATCGCACCGCGCGCTGCGGAGGTCGACCGCGGCGAACAATACCCCTGGGAGAATGTCCGGGCCTTAAACGAGGCCGGATTCTTTGGCATGACCATCCCGCCGGAGTTTGGCGGGGCCGGACTGACCTATCTCGACGTGGTGCTCGTTATCGAAGAGATGGCCAAAGTGTGCGGGGTGACCGGACGCATTGCGGTCGAAGCGAACATGGGGGCGCTTTCCGCCATCATGCACTACGGCACGCCGGCGCAAAAAGAGCGCGCGGCCGCGCTTGTCCTGGCCGGGGATAAGCCCGCCATCTGTATTACCGAACCTCAGGCCGGCAGTGCCGCATCGGAGATGACCACGCGGGCCGATAAACACGGCGATACGTATGTGCTGAACGGCATGAAGCACTGGATTACCGGGGGCGGTGTATCGAGACTCCATCTGATCTTCGCCCGCGTGTTTGACGGACAAGGCACAGAGCAGGGCATTGGTGGCTTTATTGCCGTGCGCGACCAGGATCATGGGTTGCGCATCGGTCAACGGGAGCCCACGATGGGCTTACGGGGCATTCCTGAAGCCGAGGTGCATTTCGAAGATCTCGAACTGTCCGCCGACCGGGTCTTAACACCGCCCGGCGGCTTCCGGCGCGGCTTTGCCGAATTGATGAACGCCTACAACACCCAACGGGTCGGCGCGGGCACGGTTGCTTTAGGGCTGGCAACCGGAGCCTATGAAGGGGCAAAACAGTACGCTTTAGACCGAGAACAGTTCGGTCGGCCGATTGCCGAGTTTCAGGGCCTGCAGTGGATGCTGGCCGATATGGCGACGCAGATCGAAGCGGCGCGGCTCATGATCCACAGCGCGGCCCGTTCGCGCGGCTCCGACGACAGTCCATTCCCGGACCCGAATGCGGCCGCGCAGGCCAAGCTGTTCGCCTCGGAAATGGCCATTAAGGTCACCAATGACGCCTTACAGGTGTTTGGTGCCAAGGGCTATTCGCGCAATACGCCGGCTGAACGCATGGTGCGTGACGCTCGCATGTTCACGATTGGGGGCGGGACGGCCCAGATCTTGCGCACGGTCATCGCCTCGCGGATTCTAGACCGCCGCCTGCCGCAGACCCGTGACGGGTACGCGCGACTGGCTCGTCAAGCCCAAGAACGGTAGGGCTCTGTACGGGGTTTCTCTGCGCTCGGGGCGAACGGGAAAAGTCACGGCGGGACAGTCCGAACCCGTTCGCCCCGAGCCGGTCGAAGCTGGATAATCGGTCCGGGAGTTTCTCTATCTTAACGGTCGGAGCAGCGGCCGGGATTTACTTAAACTCGACCAGGACTTCCCGATACGGCGTTGTCCCGGCGTTGCGGGCCTTATGCCGTGCCGGGACGCGCATCCCCTTGCCCGGCCCGGATACAACCTCGATTTCGCCATCCTCCACTTTCAGCGAAAAGATTGCGCCCGTCGGCACCTCCATTGTGCCCAAGTCCTTCTCGTTCTCGTCGGTAACCTGCAAGGGCGCGCCTGAGATCGCGTACCACATATAGCTGTGCTCGTGGGTGTGCACGGGCGTTTCCTCGCCTGGGGCGAGCTCGAAGTTCCACACGATTACCTTGTCGTTCTCGAAGACCTTTTCGGACCCGACATCTGCCATTGCATGCCCTCCTACATTAAATGATTTTCTTACCCGAACACGGAAATTTCCGCACGTCAAGCGAAAGTCGTGGGTGGTGAATTCTCATGCTATACTTTTCGCTCTTTCCGCGGCGATATGACCATACGATGACGACTCAGCCGGTTGTTTCTCCCGGCATTTTTTGGAACCATGCTCACCGGAGCGAGTCAATCCACTCGCTCCGCGACTCTCTATATACCTTGAGGACCAGACCTATGAGCGAAATCACTTTGTATACCGCCCCGACTGCGAACGGGTGGAAAGCCTCGATTGCCCTTGAAGAACTCGGCATCGATTACGATGTAGAGTATCTCCACTTCAACAAAAACGAGCAGAAGACCCCGGATTTTCTCAAACTCAATCCGAATGGACGTATTCCCGTCATCGTTGACCATGACAATGACGACTTCGTGCTGGCCGAATCGGGAGCGATTCTGCTCTACCTAGCCGAGCGGAGCGGCAAGCTCTGGCCGACAGACCCCAAGCTTCGTCACCAGGCCATGCAGTGGCTCATGTTCCAGATGAGTGCGATCGGCCCGATGCTCGGGCAGGCCATGTTTTTTCAGCGTATCGCGGCTCCAAAGGGCATTGTCGACGAATATGCGATTGAGCGCTACGTCACGGAATCGAAACGTCTGCTCTGCGTCTTGAATGACGCGCTCCGTGACCAGGAGTATCTCTGCGGCGCATATTCGATGGTCGATATCGCCACCTTTCCGTGGGCGCGCGCGTATCGGTGGGCCAACGTGGATGTCTCGGACCTCCCCCACCTGACTGCCTGGCTGGCGCGCGTCGAAGCCCGCGAGGCCGTCCAGCGCGGGCTGTGCGTCCCCGCCGGCAAGCCACGCTTCGACTACAGCGACGACGAACTGAAAGCTGCGGCCCAGCGCAACGCCGAACTGTACGACGCCTGAGCCAGGGTGGGCGGTCTCAAAAAATTGGTGTACGGGAACCTGCCAGGCCGACCGCGCGGGTCCCTGCGGCTATGTCGGCTGTGGATACCGACCGGTCACCTCTTTATACCCATACAGGTGTGTTGGCGTGACGTGTACGATCAGCTCTCCTGACCCGCTGTTGATTTTGCCATAGGTCTCGGCTAACGCCTGCCCCATATAGCGCCCGCCAATCCGCGCCGCCCAATAGCGCACCTGGTCCGCATCGTCGGACATGACGGCCGTGCCTGAGAGTTCGACATACGCGAACGGCGTTACCTCATCATCGACACACACGCTGACCCTGGGCTCGTACCGTATATTGCGGGCCTTGATCGAGTCAGGCCCGGTCATAAAGACAAGGGTCTCGCCCTCAAGATCATACCAGACTGGCACGACCAGGGGCTGGCCGTCTTTCCGCACGGTGGCCAGCTTGCCGGTCCGCACCGGACTGAGTAAGAAACTCCGGCATTCTTCAGGGGTCATGCGTTCCATCCCTGCTCCTCCCTCTAAATTAACGGGCTGGGTTCCTCATGGAGCGCCAGCCGTCTGCGAGTCTTTCACAGCCAAGGTTTCGCGCGCAAGCCCGGACCGGGAATGCCGACGAGTCTGCCGACACCAGATTTCCGCCCGACTTCTTTTCCCTGTCGTGCTGGTCTGGTATGCAGAGGGTGAGGAAAGGGAGGCGTGCTACGGCCTCCGTCGCATACGAGACGATGATGTAATGGTCTCGCCGTTCTTTAGTCGGGGAAATCAGAAAGGAGTCACACCATGACAACAGCGATATCACAATCACACCAGAACGATCTGCCGCTCTTACCGGGTCGTCTCGGCAATCCGGACCAGGTCATGAAGACCGATCCGCGCACGGACCCCCGCCTGGTCGACGCCTGTGCGCCCTTTAAGCTCGACGTGGCCCTGCCGTCCATACCGGTCAACGCGGCCTCGCCCTTGCCGGACAAGCTCGACTTCTGTGCGGGAAGCGAGGCTGGCATGGCAACGGTGTTTGCCGCCCTGTGCGCTGACCTGCCGGTGATACCGAATATTGAGCGGCGGACCGAGGTCATCAAGGGCGTGGATGGCAACGACATCAATCTGTACATTCACACGCCCCAGAATGCATCCGGCCCGCTGCCCTGTGTGTACCACATGCACGGCGGCGGCATGGTTATCCTGACGGCCGATGATCCATCGTATCGACGCTGGCGCGATGAACTCGCAGCCATCGGCCTGGTCGCCGTTGGTGTGGAATTCCGCAATGGCGCGGGCAAGCTCGGCAACCATCCGTTTCCGGCCGGTCTCAACGACTGCACGAGCGGACTGCAATGGGTGTCTGACAACCAGGCCAGCCTGGGGATCTCGAAGATTATTGCGTCCGGTGAGTCTGGCGGAGGGAATCTCGCTCTGGCCACGTGTTTGCAGGCCAAGCAGGACGGACGCCTTGAACAAATTGCCGGCGTCTACGCCTTGTGCCCGTATATTTATGGCGAGTGGGCACAGCCGAGCCAGGAGTTGCGCTCTCTGTACGAGAACGACAACTACTTGATCAACTGCCGCCAGATGGAGGTACTGGCAAGCGTTTACGATCCTGACGGCAAAAACGCGAAAAATCCGCTGTGTTGGCCGTACTGGGCCACCGGGGAAGACCTGCAGGGGTTGCCCCCGCACGTCATCTCGGTCAACGAATTAGACCCCCTGCGGGATGAGGGGCTCGTCCATTATCAGCGGCTCATGGCAGCGGGGGTGCCGGTCTACAGTCGGACCGTCAACGGGACCTGCCACGCCGCCGACGTCCTTTTCCCCAAAGCAATCCCGGACGTATACGCGGCCACCGTTCGCGACATCAAAGGATTTGCCGATTCGCTGTAGGTTTGGCGGAGAAGGCCCAGTGTGATGGAACGGATGTTCCTGCGCTGTGGCCTTCCATCCGTGAGCCCGCTCGTGGCTAGCTCGCGAGGCGCTGTTGTTGCACAAGGGCCTCGGTCGAAATGGGAGCGATCACGTTCTCGTTTGAGTCGAGGATGTCGAAGAGCCGGCCATCGGGGGCGTACATGTTGAAGAGAAGGAGCGAGCCCGTTGGGCCGGCGTACTCCATATGCACGTCCCCAGCCGGTTTGTGGGCGTAATCACCGGCAAGACGGACCTTGTGCTCGATCTCTTTGCCTTGCTCGATCTCGATGACGTGGTGTTCCCCCTGAAGCACGGTCGTCGTTGTGTCGACAAGATGCCGATGAAAGTGGCAATAGGAATTGGGCTCCCAGCGAAACAGGATGTCGATGTGACCGTCCGGTCGCACCGTGAGGACGGAGGCCCAGTAGTCGATGGGATAGTCAAACCTGTCGTCCCCGGTGAGATGGATCCAGTCGAGACTGCTCGTGTCCAAAAGCTTCATGCCCTACCTCCAGTGTCAGCGTTGATGCCAACCTCCCGTACCGGAAGCGGCAGCCGCTGTCAAACGATACTGCGCTACTGATAGTGATATCCCGCAGGTTGGATTCGCACAGCGTCATCGTCGTCGAGACGTGAGTTGTCCTCTCGTCCATTTCCTGCTCTAAAGGCCCGACGGCGTAAACACCAAGGAGGAAGACCGCATGGCAGACTATATCGATATCGAGCAGGCCAAAACTCTGGACGGATTACGGATTGTTGCCCCTCCGGGCCGCCCCAACCCCTGGGCCGAGGGGCTCAAAGGCATGTGTCACGTGAAGAACCTGCCGTTTACGCTGGTCGGCAAAGCGGCCGGGCACGATGCCGCCTTGCAGGACTGGACCCGTCAGAGCAGCGCGCCCGTCGCCGTCTGGAATGAGGAACGGCCGCGCACCACCTGGAATGAACAACTCTATCTGGTCGAGCGGCTCGCTCCCCAGCCGTCGCTCGTGCCGGACGATGAGACCGAGCGCATTCTCATGTTCGGGCTGTGTAACGAGTTGTGTGGTGAGACCGGCTTTGGCTGGTTCCGCCGTATCATGATCGTCCATGGTCTCTTGTCCAACCCTGAAGTGGGCGAGCAGGGCAAAGCGACCGCGTCCTACCTGGGCGGCAAGTACGGCTATAGCCCGACTACGGCCGAAGCCGCCCCCCAGCGTGTTGCCCAGATCCTGCTGACCCTGAGTGCCCGCTTAGCCGAGCAGCAGGCTCAAGACCGCCAGTATCTGATCGGGAACACACTGTCCGCCCTGGACATTTACTGGTCCACCTTCGCCGTCCTCGTCGAGCCCCTGCCGCTCGATCTGTGTCCGATGGATGCGGCCTTCCGGGCCTCGTTCGTGAACACCGACCCCGTGGTGGCCGAGGCGCTGTCTCCCCAATTATTGGCACACCGCGACCGGATCTATCACGACCATTTACGACTGCCGATGGACTTTTAAGGCTCTGTCGGGTTGTTGCGCCGTCACACGAACCTCGCTCAGTGTGATGCCGAATCAGGTCGCCTGCCAGGCCGGCAAAGAAGAAAAACATGGAGTCATTTTTTCGGTTGATCATCCGTTTTCGATGGCTGGTCATCATACTGGCCCTCGCCAGTACGGTTCTGGCCACACTCCCGCTGCAAAGCCTGCGCTTTGAGGGCGATGTCGAGGCAAATTTCCCGGCCGACGACCCGGTCATCAAGTATAACAAGATGATCGAGGAACGCTTCGGCGTACGCGATCTCATCATGGTCGGCGTCTTCAACGACAATCCCGACGAAAACGGCGTCTTCAACCCGCGCACCCTGGGCATTGTCAAAGAGTTCTCGGAAAAAATCGCCCTGCTGCCGGGCATCAAAGCGGTTCGCGACGAAGATGTGGCCAGCGTCGCGACCATGGACAACATCACCGGCACGACCGACGGCATGAACGTTGATCCGTTCATGGAAACCGTGCCCCACACCCCATCCGCTCTGGCCGGCCTCAAACGCAGCCTGTTCGCCAACAGCATGTTCGTCAATTGGGTCGTGTCGCAGGACGGCACCGGGCTGCTGATTATGGCCAAGATGGAGCCGGGGGAGGGCACGCAGGAAAGCTCGGCCCAGCGGATAGCGGTGTATACCACGATCCGCGACATGGTTGAGGAAAAAAAGGTGGCCGGTGTTCCCGAATCCTTCCATGTGGCCGGTCGCGGCGCGCTTGAGGTCAACTTCGAACGCGAGGGCCGGCGCGATATGGAAACCTTCCTGCCCCTGATCCTGGTGGTGATTGTCACCACCCTGTACTGTACCTATCGCAGCCTGCGCGGCGTCCTGCTGCCCCTGGCCGTCGTTGTGGCCGCGGTGATCTGGACCCTGGGCATCATGGCCGCCACCGGCTTCCCGATGTTCTTCGTCACCTCAATGATGCCGGTCGTGCTGATGGCGATCGGGGTCGCCGACGGCATTCATATTCTGAGCCGCTATTACGACGCACTATTGGAACACCCGGACACGTCCTCGTCCGAAGCCGTGCTCGCCGCCATGCGCGAGATGTGGCAACCCGTTGCTTTGACCTCCTTGACCACCGCCGCCGGCTTCTTATCCTTTCTGACCTCAGCCATGGTCCCGGTCCGCTATTTTGGCGTCTTTACCGGGGTCGGCATCCTGGCCGCCATGGTCTTCTCGCTGACCCTGCTGCCGGCCCTGCTGAGCCTGTTGCCGCCGACCGTCAGCCGCGGCCTGCGCCAGCAGATGCGCCGCAGCGGCGACCTGGCCGCCACCGGCTGGGCGGCCAGCCTGCTGTCACGCCTGGGGCGGGGCGTGGCCCGTCGTCCGGCGGCGGTGTGGGTCCCGACGGTGTTCGTCGTCGGGATGTGCCTGTTCGGTGCCCAGCACATCGTGGTGGATGCGTCGGTCATTCGCATGTTTGACGCGCTCCACGAACTGCGCGTCGGTGACACCATCTTGCGCGAAAAATTTCAAGGTACCATACCCATCTATGTGGCGATTGAGGGCCAGGAAGCAGACCGCCTTAAAGACCCACAGCTGCTCGATCAGCTCGACCGCCTCCAAGCTACGGTCGAGCAAGACCCCCAGGTCGGCGGCTCGCTGTCCCTGGCGGAATACATCAAACGCATGAACCGGGTCATGAACGAGGACCGCGCAGAGATGGAAGTCGTTCCCGGCTCGCGCGACCTGGTCGCCCAGTATCTGCTGCTGTACTCGTTCTCCGGCGATCCCGACGACTTTGATGAAATCGTCGACTATGACTACCAGCACGCCAACGTCACGGTGTATCTGCGGTCCGATACAACCCAGGATGTCGAACGGGTGGTCGGGACGATCCGCGACTTTGCCATCCGGGAATTTGGCCATAACGGAGACACCGACGCCGCAGCCCACGACGCACCGATGGTCCGGTTCGGCCGCTGGCTGGCCGGTATTCAACCCACCGTTCTTGGCTGGGAAACCAACAGCGGTTTTCGGATCGGCATTGCCGGCAACGGCTACCTGCTGAACCGGATGAACGAATTGGTCGTGTCCGGCCAGCTATCGAGTCTGGTCACCTCGCTGGGCGCGGTCTTTGTGCTGACCGCCCTGATGTTCCGCTCGTGGGTCGCGGGCCTGATCAACGTCATTCCGATCAGCCTGGTCATGGTGTTCAGCTTTGGTCTGCTGGGGCTGCTCAACATCCCGCTGGAAGTCGGCAAATCGCTGACCGCGTCCATGGTCATTGGCATCGGCATTGATTATACGATCCACTTTCTCAACAAGTATCGGGTCAAGGTCCGGGACGGCCTGGCCGACCCGGCCCACATCACCGCCGCGACCATGGCCACCTCGGGTAAGGCCATCTTTTTTAATGCCGTGGTCGTCATCGGCGGCTTCCTGGTCTTTCTGACTTCGAGCTTCCGCCCCAACTTCTACCTCGGCGCCATGCTGTCGCTCAATATGGGAGCGTGTCTGCTCGTCTCAATGACGGTGCTACCGGCAATCCTGAACAGGTTCCGCCCCCGATTTGTGTACGGCGAAAAGATGTAGGGGCGACCGGCCGGTCGCCCCTACGCCGTCCCGAACTCAAGGACTTATCGCCAATTTTTCACTTCTCATGATAAGTGAAAATTTCACGAAAATTTCATGATTGTTTCAGGCCGTTCCAAGCCCGAAATCAGCCCTGATTTTTTGGTTTTGTAACGGTGTTTGAGGGGGGGTTAGAGGGTCACAATTCGACCTTCCAGAACGCCAGCCAGCCGCCGATAATCAGGCCGGAAAGGAAGGTGATTGCGTGCGTTGCGAGGATGATTTCCATATTTCACGTTTCATGAAATTTCATCCCCCTCTCTTGCAGCTCGGGCAGGGGCAGAATGGGGGGCTGGTGGTCTGGCTGTGCAGAACCGCGCGGCGGGTCGGCCAGTCGGCCAGAGCAAATCACGATGTTGTGTAGCGCGTCTCTCTCCTCCTTGAGGAGTGCGGGCTTCCAGCCCGCATGGCGGCCAGGATGGCCGCCCTCCCAGTCGTCCGCGAACTTGGCGGTGGGGGTACGGACTTCGTTCCAAGACAGGCGCATCAGCCCGAGCCGACCGCGTCGACGGCGCGAGCCTCGATCATGCGTGCAGCGCCCGCATACGACGTTCCGCCGCCGTCCGGTCGCGCCGCGCCTGCGCCAACTCGTAGCCCGCCTGCACCCGCATCCAGTGATCGGCGGTGCCCCAGCCGAGGGCCTCCAGCGCCAGCGCCATGTTCGCCGACACGCCCGCCTTGCCGTTCAGCAGGCGCGACAGCGTGCCGCGCTCGCAGCCGAGACGCGCCGCCGTCTCGGTCACGTTCCAGCCCACCTTGTCCATGCTCTCGCGGATCAGTTCGCCCAGGTGCGGCGGGTTCAGCATCGGCCCGACGCGCTTGCTTGCACTGTCGTTCATGGTCAGCACTCCCCTTCAGTCAGTGATAGTCGATCAGGTCCACGTCCACGGCCTCGCCGTCCTCGAAGCGGAACACCACGTGCCAGTTGCCCGAGACGCGGACGCTCCACTGGCCCGCGCCGTGTAGATCAGGCGTTCGAGGCCGCGTTTGGAGGTGTCGGTGGTCATGGGGTTTCCGATTCTTCCAGAAACGGGTTGATGACCCGTAGGCCGTCGTAGTCCTACTCCTCGCTCAGGTCCTCGGAATAGACCGCGTCGCAGCCCAGGACACGCGCTGCCGCAAGAATCGCCCCGTCCCAGTATGACAGCCCAAAGCGTTGGCTGATAGCGACGCCGGTGCGAAACACATCGAGCGTGACCGCCTGTATCGGCATCAGCAGGATCGGCTCGATAAATTGCAGGGCGTCATCGTGCGACAGTCTCCCAGGGCGGGTGGAACGGGTTGCCTGGTGATAGAACTCCTGGAGCACTTGCACGGACACGGAGAGATCAGGCTCGGTTAGAAGTGCCCGGGCACGGCGGCGTTTGTCAGCCTCCTCCGGCAACAGGCTTGCCACATACAGCAGCACGTTGGTGTCTACAAATCGCATTGCGGTTATGTAGAAGCCCGGCGCCGGCGGTCCCGTTCCGCCTCGGCTTCGGCCCGCGCCGCAGCGCGGTCGTACAGGGCTTCTCTGGGTAAGTTATCGGCCATGTGCAACCCCACGCCGCGCGCATCGAAGTCCGCAAGCACTTCGTTCAGTAACCTGCGCCTCCGTTCCGCCTGTGTCTCCGTGCGCTCTCCCTCGACTCGTTCACCAACCAAGCTCCTGAGGAAGCGCCGCACCAGGGCTGACACCGAAGTGTCCAACTCCGCCGCCCGGATACGGGCGAGCCGATGGGTTTCTTCGTCAACGGATACGGTGATGTTTTTCATGGGCACAGCCTCACACTTTCTGTGAGACACAGCATAGGGTCTCATTGACTAATGGGCAATACCTCGGCGTTGCATGGGGTCGGTCCGGTCGGGGCGTCGGTGTCGAGGGTGTCGTCCAGGGGGTCTTCGGGCGTAGGGGCGACCGGCCGGTCGCCCCTACATCCTCCCGCGTCCGTGCGTGTGCGAGGTGGAAGTGGGTAACGTTTTAGGAAAAACCCATGACATCGTGGTAGTAATTCCAGTAGCCGCGCAGAGCCGTCTCGGTTATGAGGTTTTCCTGGTCCTCTGTCCCGATACCACCCAATTCGATCATTGAGCATTCGTCCTTTTCGCTGACAATCGCCTGCTGGACCAGCTCTGTGGCATAGCCGTCTTCCATTGAGACATAGCCGGCCGGCCCGGCTAAATTGGCCTGTTTGATACGGATGCGGCGCATCTCCTCGTCATCATCCTTAAAGCCAAAGAAGGTAAACACGAGCTCAAACCGGTCCGGTCCCTTGGGCAAAATCTGCCGGGTGGCCAGGGTGTTTTGAATCTGCTGGACAACCAGGCTCGGGAAGATCGTCTGGATTTGAACATTCAAGTCGGTATCAAATTCTTGACGCGAGGCGAGCAGAGAAGGATCAGCCAGGGCATAGTCTTTTTGATAGCTATGCATATTCTTGCCTTTATACGCAGCCGTCTCTTCCTGCTCCGTCTTCCGGTAGGCGCGCACGATGCTGTGTCGGCCCGTCTCATCCATGGTGATGCCACCGCCCTGGGAGGAGCGGTACAGACCAAAAGTGGTCAGGAAGAGATGGAGCAGACTGGCATGGTAGGGGTCTTTCACATTCTCTGCATAGAGCTTCCAGTTGGCATGGGTGAATTGCCGGGCATAGCCCAGGATCTGCACGGGCCGACCGAAAACCCGGTCGAGCCACGGACGCATGGCCGAGCCAAGATAGTCGAAGAGAGGCTCAACCTCAGCAGAGAACGACGCGAAGATCAGACCTTTATAGGTATCGACCTGGAGTTTCTGGAGTGAATGTTGCGCCGGGTCAAAGTCGGCCGGGTAGCCGCCCTGTTGATTAATCCCCTTACGGAACGGCACCCCAATCAGGTCGCCTTTCTGGTTATAACTCCACTGATGGTAAATGCAGGTATGGCTGGCCTTATTGCCCCGAGACTCGCGGCAGACCATGGCTCCCCGATGCGCGCAGCGATTGACAAAGGCGTGCAGACCGCCCTCTTTGTCACGAGACACCACAATCGGCGTGTCGCCGACAAACGTGGACTTAAAGTCACCAGGGTTGGCAACCTCGGCTTCGAGCCCGACATAACTCCAGGTTGGCCCTCTGAAGATGCGTTCCTGTTCGAGGCGATACACCGCAGGGTCACAAAAGATTTGATACGGGACCGAGGTCATACCGGCTGTCGGCCAGTTGAAATCGACGTGAGAGTTTCCCATAGGTGAAAGGCTCATGGCAGCACCTCCCTTGCGCGATCCATAGTAGATACCGATTTGTCTGTATACGCAAGTCAAGTAGGGGCGACCGGCCGGTCGCCCCTACTCCACAGCGAGGCAGGGGGGCTGGTCGCCCGCGCCCAAGCAGTTTAGAAGATCGCCATAGACTGTATCGTTGTTGAGGCCGGAGCATGACATTCACATGGCTTGAAGAGCGCATCGCTCGAGCGCATGAATGCCGGGGGATCTGCATCAGTACCGTTGTATTGCGCATGATGATCGGTTTTGCCTTCATTCCCGCAGGGCTCAAGAAGCTGCTGGGACAGCCGTTTACCGATCCGGCGAACACGGGAGTTTTTCACGAGTTCCTGCACGCCTTTCATGCGACCGGTCGATTCTATCAATTTGTCGGGGCACTGCAGCTCACGGCCGCCGTGTTGCTGATAACGCAGCGCCACGCGACTTTGGGGGCGGCGCTTGCCGCTCCTATTCTTGTGACAATTCTTGTGTTTTGCTGGAGCACAGGGGTGGTGCCCACCGCTATCGTCGTCACCCTGATGAGTTTGGGGCTGCTGGCGTTAATCCTCTGGGATATTCAGCGCTGGAAGGCGCTATTGGGCATGACCACTCCGGCACCGCCGCCCGCCCACCCAGTGGTCAACCTGCGGCTCTGGAGCCGCTGCGGCTGGCTCATTCTGTTGCTCTATTTTGGCAATACGGCGATAACCGGCCAGGTCTATCGGCCCATGGGTGTGGAGTGGTCCAACCCCTCGTTTATCGTGCTGTTGATTATCGCCGTTTTACCTGTGGTGACCTTCGCTCTGGACTCACCACCGGCTAAAGATTGAGCGTTGACTGGGGGAAGGTCAACCGCGTAAGAGTACTGCTCAATGCTCTCTTCTCTTTTAGGAGTGCGGGCTTCCAGCCCGCATGGCGGCCAGGATGGCCGCCCTCCCAGGAGGGGAGGCGGGTGGCTCCCCTCCCGGGCCGCTTGGGGCAGGCCAGTGTCCTTCCCGACGAGAGCGGAACGACATGGCTACAATTTATCGTGAAATGCGCCAGGAAACCGGAGGACGTTCTTGAATGAGCGAAATCAATGCGGGCGGTGGAGAGAAAGAAACCTTGAAGGGCAGGGGATTTGGAGGTAGGAACAACACACAAGCAACCCGCTCCGCCCTGCTAGCCGGTCTGAATGGAGCGCCACCCAAGGAGGCGAAAAATGATCCGGGTCACCGAAGCGATGCGACAGGCGTTCTCACGCGATGGCGTATTCAAAGCCGAGGGGCTTTTGAGCGCGGCTGAGCTGGCCGAGTGCCGGCGTTGTTTTGACTTCAACCTTGCCAATCCAGGGCCGACGGCTCTCGATATCTACAAAGGCACGAGCGACGAGCAGTATAACGATCTCGGCACTGCCAAATCGCTCGAAGTCTACGAGCCGATGCTGAAGAAGCTGGATTTTGCGGAGTTTCTCGCTGACCTCTGGGGGTCGGAGCACGTCTGGTATTTTGGGGAGGAGATTTTTGTCAAAGACGGCGGAAAAGTGGGCCGGACCCTGTGGCACCAGGATACGCCCTATTTCCCGACCGAAGGATCGCATCTGGCGAATATCTGGATCAGTTTCGAGGCCCTGCCGGCCCGGAACGCCCTGGAAGTCGTCAGGGGCTCCCATGCCGGCCCGATGTACGATGGGGCGGCGTTTATGGACCCCAAGGACCCGACCCGGCCCCTGTGGGGGGCCGAGCATCTTCCGCGCCTGCCGGACATCGAAGCCGAGCGGGCCGAGGATCCAAAGTCGTGAGACGTGCTCTCTTGGGATCTGGAGCTTGGTGATGCCGTGGTGCTGCATTCGGGGGCGTTGCACGGCGGAGCGCCGGTCGATGTGGCCTGTCCGACCCGCCATACCGTCGTGCTGCGTTTCTTCGGTGACGATCTCCGCTATCGGCCCTTCCCGGACGCCAAACCCGATTACTTCATGGACCTGCGCGCCTTTGATGTCGGCTCGCTGAAAGCCGGCGATTTGTACCGAGGTGAGCATTTCTTGCAGTTGCGTTGAGACCGCTCGCGGGAGGTGGCGACGGTACCGGCAACTGAACGAAGGGCTTGATCATGGACTTTGATTCGCCTGCGGAGCACGAAATTCTCCGCGACAGTGTCCGGCGATTTTTTGAGGAGGAGCTGCCCGAACCCCGTATCCGGGCGTTGGACCGGTCGCGAAAAATTCCCAGAGAACTCTGGAAACGCTTTGCCGAACTGGGTTGGATGGGCCTTTCCGTACCGGAAGAGTGCGGAGGCAGTGGCGCCAATGTGATGACGGCTGCCGTCCTGACCGAGGAACTCGCTTACCGCTTCCCGTCGCTCGCGACCGACTGGCTCCTGGTCTCCATGACCGCTCGGACCCTGCGTGAATATGGATCGCAGGATCAAAAGGCCGAGCTGCTGCCACGGCTCGCTGCGGGCGACTTCCTGATGGCGTTCGGTATGACAGAGCCCAGCGGCGGCACGGACGTTCTGGGCCTCACGACCCGGGCCGAGCGAGACGGGGACGAGTGGGTTGTGCGCGGCCAAAAGCTCTTTACCTCTTTCGCTGACGATGCGGACGCGATCCTGGTGCTTTGCCGGACTGATGACGTTGAAGGCAAACGAGCCCGTGGGCTGTCCCTCATTTTGACGCCACGCAACCAGGCAGGCGTCGAGGTACGCCGGTTAGAACTGATGGGAATGCGGGCAGCCTGCACCTGCGAAGTCTTCCTGGACGACGCGCGGGCTCCAGCGGACGCCATTGTCGGCCAGCGGGGCCGCGGCTGGTACCACCTGCTGTCATCCCTCGACGAAGAACGCATTCTGTGTGCAGCCATGTACGTCGGTATTACGGCGGCGGTTTTGGATCAGGCGCTTGCGTATGCCAAAGAGCGCACGGCCTTTGGCCGCCCTATCGGCAGTTACCAGGCGCTGCAACATCCGCTGGCCGACGTCGCGACTGACCTCGAACAGATACGCCTGCTCACCGAGAAAGCGGCCTGGTTGCAATCCAACGGGAGGGAGTGTGCCCGTGAGGCCGCCATGGCGAAGCTGGCCGCCACCGAAGCGGCGCTCCGGGCAACCGACCGCTGCATGCGTGTGCTCGCCGGTCACGGGCTCGTCGAGGAAACCCCCATGGAACGTCTCTTCCGTGACGCCCGCCTCGGTCCCTTCAGCCCCATCTCGAACGAGATGGTGAAAAATTTTCTGGGCGAACGGATGGGCCTCCCCAGGAGTTACTAACCAGTGGTGCGCGCTGCCGTCGTCACTGCAGCCAACCTCCCCTTCGGGGGAGTATTGTCGCGTTTATGTGGTGACCATAATCTTGAGTTATGACTTCCTGAAGACAAAAAATGAGTTCGGAGTGCCTAGCATGCCTAAGATACCTCGTTTAGTTCCTACCTCTACCCACTGGGGAAATTATCTGTTGGAGGTTGAGGATAATAAAATTAAAGGAGTACTCCCCGTTGAGCAGGATGAATGCCCATCGCCTATTGGTCACTCGCTGCTGGACGCCTTAGACGACAACTGCCGCATTCCCCAGCCGATGATACGCAAAAGCTATCTGGAGAAGCGAGAGAACAGCGACCGCAGCAACCGGGGGAAATCGGGAGTTTGGATCTGCACGGTAATCCCAACATGCTGACCCTGGACAAGGGTTCTTCCAGTCTCTCTCAAGGTTGCTCAGCGAATACCACTTTGGTTGATATAGAGCTATATGAGGGGCCAGAGCGTCCGATAACGGTGTTTTCCCAGCCAGCTATCGATACTGAGCGGGCAACTTAGCGTGTCTTGTACTCCAGCACTTGCCACACTATCGGCCCTGCCCAACCTCGATAGATTGCCGAGAGGCGAATCAGGCAATAGCAATTCCACACCCTTGCCAAGACAGGCCCTGCGTGCCACGCTGGGGTATCTTTAACTCGGGGGTATATTATGGACGGGCTCAAGGACATCGAGAACAGTGTTGCTACGGGTATGAAGACAGTTTCATCGGCCTATGTGCCTCCCCTCCAACTCACCGTCGGGCAGCCGGCGCCCATCGCGGCGAACGGTGGTTTATCCTATATGTCGTTCGATCAGGACGGGGATGCGGGCACCGCGGCGGCGATCGAAGCGGCGCTCCGCCAGATTAGGGAAGGGGAAGAGCAGACGGTTATCGACATGATCGAGAACGCCCCGCCCGGCCCGATCGAGACCAAGTGGGGCCTCGGCTTTCGGAGCTACGAAGAATGCCTGGACTATATTCGGGCGAACAACATCGAGGCCCCTGAGGGCGGCGTCGCCCTGCCGCTGCCCTACACCGTCCTCGAGCAGCCGTCCTACTCCATCGTCTCGTCCAACGCGCTCTGGCGGGACCCGGCGCGCGCGGACATGGCCAAAATGTTTCGCAGGGAAGGGCAGAACATCAGTAGGGGGTGTCTCTATTTTCCGCAGATCCTGCGCGACGCGCGCCGGATGGAAGAATACTATCCCGGTCTCTCGCCCACGAGCCCCGAGTGCATGGACAAGCTCGGTGTCTCGCTCGCTCATATCGAATCGAAGTGCCAGAATTTCTATGACGCGGCCGAGGTCGAGCGCGTGTTCTACCCGGAGATTGAGAAACTCCTCTTGGAATTCTTCCCGGATGCGACCGATGCGTTCGTGTACAACCACGGCCTGTTTGACAAGGATTACACGGGGCCCGTCAAGGAAGATCAGGACAACAAGGATCCGGGGGTCAATACTTACTACGCCGACATCGTCCACAACGACCTGAATGACAACAGTGGCCGTGTGCGCTGCCGCGAGTTGCTCACCAAGAACCTGCGGAACTTCGGGCGTCAGCAGCACTACACGGAGGCCGAGGCGGACGCGAAGATGTCGCGGCGGTTCATGTCGATCAACCTCGCCAAACCGATGGAGACCGTGGGCCAGTACCCCTTCGTGCTGTGCGCCTGGCCGTCTTTCGCCGACCAGCCATATATCACCAACTACCGAATCTATGATGACCGTGTTGGCGAGACGACCCGTTTCACCTACCGTCCCAACCACGAGTGGTACTGGCTTCCGCAGCAGACCTCGACCGAGGTGTCGATGCTCAAGTGCTACGACTCGGTGACGGACGGCTCCGTCTCGCGTTGGTCGTTCCACTCTGCCTGTATTGACCCGACCGCACCCGAGGACGCTCCCTGTCGTAAGAACGTGGTGGTTCGATCCTACATCTTCTTCTAAGAAGAACAGCAGACGCAGCCGGAGAGCGCTGCGTCTGCCCCGCAGCCAAGAGGCGCTTCGCCGCGCCTCGCGAGGGCAAATCACGATGCTGTGGAGCGCGGCTCTCTTCTCCTTGAGGAGTGCGGGCTTCCAGCCCGCATGGCGGCCAGGATGGCCGCCCTCCCAGACCGTTTGGTGCCGGCCGGTGTCCTTCCCGACGAGCGCGGACTGGCATGACGACAACTTATCGTGAATGGCGCTAGAGCAATCATTTTATCTGTCCCCGGACGAACTTCTTGCCCCCGGTCCATATTGTACGAAGAGTTGGCAAGCCCCTCGGTAATACGACTCTCCCCCTACTTGCGGAGATACGCCACGACTTGGGCGAGTTTATCGAGCCCCTCTTCGTTCCACGGGTGTGGAATCACGGACACATGCTCTGCCTCGTGCGCCGCGTACTCGGCAAACCGGTCGGCGATTTGCTGGATCGACCCGGAGAATGGCACTGAGGTGGGAATGATCTCATACGGTCCATCGGTGAAATTGACCGCCACGGTCGCGCCCCGAGAGAGCGTCTTTGGATCGCGCCCGTGGCGCTCGCAGGCCGCGCGGATCGGTTCCCAGGCCCCGAGAAACGTCTCGACCGCGCAGTCGTTAAACGCGATCATGCAGTTCCACATATCGGCATACTGCGCCGTGAGGCGGGACATACGCGGCTTGCCCTTCAACGTGCCGATCAAAATCGGCGGCACCCCGGCCTCGGAGCGCGGCAGGAGTTCCGCATCCTCCACCCGGTGCAGTTCCCCCGTATAGGAGAAGCGCTCACCTTTGAGGAGGGGCAGGACGATATGGAGCGCCTCCTCAAAGCGGCTGACATTCCGCTCAAAATCAAAGCCATAGGCGAGATGCTCGGACGTGAAATCACCCGCACCCAGGCCGAGGATGAGACGGCCGTTACTCAGGGCGATCACATTGTCCGCCGTCCGGGCGAGTAAGGCCGGATTCCGGAAGGTCGTATTGGAGACCAAGGTCCCGATTTGAATCGTGGACGTTTGCGTCGCGAGGGCCGCGGCAAAGGTCCAGCACTCCCACTGCCCGCCTTTGATGCCCTCCCATTCCGCCGGCAACTCGATCCCCACCGCGCGGAAGTCGGCATAGGCTTCCCAATACAGATGGTCGGTCAGCCAGATGCTGTCGAGGCCGACGGCTTCGGCATGCCGGGCAAACGCCAGGGACTGGTGGATCGTCGGCGTTTGCCCCGCAAGTGAACCGGTCCAGGTGGGGGTCAGGGCGCCGATTTTCATATTGGAAGGATGCATGTGACCTCGCTTCGATTCTGTTGACGCTCTCCGTCCCGGCCGGGAACACCGCCGGCGGGCTAGTGGAACCCCAGCCCGGGCAGTGGGCCGCGGTCCGCGACGGGCGCCCGCGTGGTCCCGGCTCCCAGGGCAACCGAGCCGGGCGAACGCTCAAACGGGTCCGCCAGATCGATTGCCCGCGCGTGGTCCTTGAGCGCCGGTATCACCTCTTCCGCGAATAGGCGCATGCTGGTGCGTCGCTCGTCATCACTGTGCGGTCCCTGCAGGTGCAGGATGATG
Organism: uncultured Binatia bacterium (SeqCode); assembly: GCA_965203745.1. Lineage (GTDB taxonomy): Bacteria > Desulfobacterota > Binatia > Bin18 > Bin18 > Bin18. The sequence goes on along the minus strand of CBDBDK010000004.1, from coordinate 48,044 downwards.
AAGATCCCGACCCGCAGGACGCTCATGATCGCCTTGATTTTGGGGATCACGGTCGTGGGCGTGCCGACAATCACCTGCATATTCTGCTGCCCGCGCTCCAGGGCCGACTGCAGCTTGCCTCGGATGGCAGTGTAGTCGATATCGCCCGCCGCGCCCTGCTTCTGCTCCTTCAGCTTCTGGCCGCTGATCCCCAACCACGCGCTGGTCTGGGTCTTCGCCAAGTTGCGAATGGCCGCTTTCGAGTTGTAGCCCGGCGGCATCATGAATTCCGCCCCCGAGAAGGCGTTCTGCCCGCCCCCGTAGACGAAGCCCGCGGCGGCCTGCTGCGCTTTCTCCTCCGTCTCTCCCACGGCCGTCGCCACCATATAGCCGAAATTCTCCGGCCCGGCCTGATAGCCGTGCTTGGCCGCCTCGTCCGCGTAGAAGTCCCACAGCTCGCACGTGGCCGGCAGCGGGGTGCCAAGGCCGATATACGGATAGCGATGTGCGGCAGACCACTCGACGGTCTCGGGGCTCAGCGTCCCAGGGATCCACATCGGCGGGTAGGGCTTCTGGTAGGGCAGCGCCCACGGATTCACGTGGCGATAATGAAAATGTTTGCCCTCATAACGCCACGGACCGGGCTTGGTCCAGGCCTGCACGATAAAGTCGTGGGCTTCGTTGAACAGCTCGCGGTTATAGGCCGGATTGGCATTATTGAAGAACTGCTCGCTGCCCGCGCCGCGCACCCAGCCGGTAACCAGGCGGCCGCGCGAGATGAGATCGATCTCGGCCAGCTCTTCGGCCATGCGCAGCGGATGCTTCAGCACCGGCAGCGGATTACCGACCAGAACAATCTTGGCCTTGCTGGTAATCCGAGCCAGGATAGAGGCTTCGACATTCATGACCGATCCCATGCAGATCGGGTTGCCGTGATGCTCATTCAGAGCCAGAGCGTCGAAGCCCAGGTCCTCGGCGTAGCAGTATTCGTCGAGATAATAATTGTAGTCGTCGGCCGCCTTTTCGCGGTCGAAATGCTCGTTCGAGATGGCGAAAAACGCCCGGTTCTTCAAAATGAGCTCTTCGGGCAGCCAGCGATACGGCCGTTCAGTGAAATATCCGATTTGCATCTGGGATTCCCCCGGTGGATTGTGGTCAGCTCACGCCTGCGTTTTCGGCCCGCGACACCTTCTCCTCGCGCTCGGGATGATGCCCCGTGCCTTAGTGAGGCAACAAGCCGTTAGCCGGAGAGGCGCAAAGAATTTATTCGTCTGTCACGCAGCCTTCGGAGGCGTTTTTCACGCTCTTGATATACTTGTACAGTGTCCCTCGCGTCGCCTTGTACGGCGGCATGGTCCACTGTGCCTGACGGCGTGCCATCTCCTCGTCACTGACGGCAACGTCAAGGATGTTTTGCTCCGCATCAATGGTGATGATGTCGCCGTCCTGAATCAGGCCGATCGGGCCGCCTTCCTGCGCTTCGGGTACGATATGACCGATGAGGAAACCGTGCGAGCCGCCGGAAAAACGCCCATCGGTCAAGAGCGCGACGCCCCCACCCAGACCGGCACCCACCAGGGCTGACGTGGGGGTCAACATTTCCGGCATACCCGGTCCGCCTTTCGGACCCTCGTAGCGAATGACCACGACATCGCCGTGTTTGATCTCCTGGCGTTCGAGCGCGTGCAGCATGTCCTCTTCCGAGTCGAAGACCTTGGCTGGCCCAGTGAAAACCAAACCTTCTTTGCCGGTGATTTTGCCCACCGCCCCGCCTGGTGCGAGATTGCCCTTGAGAATACAAATATGCCCCGTCTCTTTGATCGGACGCTCAATCGGCTGAATAATGTCCTGCTCTTCCGGGAGGCCGGGCAGATCCCGCAGGTTTTCGGCCAGGGTCTTGCCCGTCACCGTGAGGCAGTCACCGTGCAGCAGCCCTTTGTCCAGGAGATACTGCATCACTGCCGGGGTGCCGCCGATATTATGCAGATCTTCCATCACGTACTTGCCGCTGGGCTTGAGGTCGGCCACATACGGCACGCGGTCACTCACCGCCTGGAAGTCGTCGATGGTGAGGACCACGTCAACAGCGCGAGCCATAGCGATCAGATGCAGCACGGCGTTGGTCGAGCCGCCGAGCGCCATGACCATGACCATGGCGTTTTCGAACGCTTGACGGGTCATGATATCGCGCGGTTTGATATCCTGCTCCAGCAAGGCGCGTATCGCCTGTCCAGCCCGGAGGCTCTCGTCGAGCTTGCCGGGGTCGGTGGCCGGCGTCGAGGAGCTGAACGGCAGGCTCATGCCCAGCGCTTCAATGGCTGAGGCCATGGTGTTGGCGGTGTACATGCCGCCACACGCCCCGGCGCCGGGGCAGGCATGGCGGACGACATCCTGGCGCTCGGCGTCGGTGATGGTGTTGGCAATATACTGGCCATAGCACTGGAACGCCGACACGATATCGAGCGTCTTACCGCTGCTGTGACCGGGGCGGATGGTGCCGCCGTAGATCATCAAGGCCGGGCGATTCACACGTCCCATCGCCATGATGACACCGGGCATATTCTTGTCGCAGCCGGGGATGGTGACGAGGCCGTCATACCATTGCGCACCCATAACGGTTTCGATGGAGTCGGCGATGAGGTCGCGCGATTGCAGCGAGAAACTCATGCCGCTCGTGCCCATAGAAATGCCGTCGGACACCCCAACCGTGTTGAAACGCATCCCGACCATGTCGGCGGCAACCACGCCCTCTTTGACCTTCGTGGCGATGTCGCCCAGGTGCATGTTGCACGGATTGCCGTCGAACCACACGCTGGCGATACCGACTTGGGCGCGCTGCATATCGGCTTCGGTCAGCCCCGTGGCGTACAGCATAGCCTGAGACGCCCCCTGCGACTTGGGCTGGGTAATGTGGGCACTAATACGATTCAGTTGTGTGTCAGCCATAATGATTCCTCACGAAAAACCGCTCGGGGCGCGTAGGATAAAAATGACGGCCACTCATGACGGGGCGGGTGACCTCGCAGACGACAAGGTCGCCCGGCGGCATCCAGGCACGTCCTGCGGCGCGTGCCAGCACTTTTTCCGTCATTGTCATTCTCCCTCAACGCCGATCAAAAGAGTGTTTGAGTGGAGTGACGACGCAGTCTACTGAGAAGCCCCAGAGCTGTCAACGCATACGGCAAGCTGGAGCGATGCTGGGCCGGAGCGAAGCATCCCACCAGCATGCCCTGGAGGAACGTGCGGCGCAGGGTGCTGGCTGCGTTTGGCTTCAATTGGCTGCATTTCGGGTGAAGTGGCTGAAGTTGGGTTGAAACGCAGCCACTCGGGGCGGGCAAACGCAGCCACTTACGACTTGGTTGTGAACGAAGCAGGAGGGAGAGACCATGCCACGAACATGCGCCTGTAATCCAGAGTTGTTATCTGACGATCGGGAGTCAGTCGAGCGTTTCATCCGTCAAACGATTCGCGAATCGTTTGACGCTTTCTTCAAGTCCGAGCCTGAAGTCTTCTGGCCACGACGGAGGGCCAGCGATGCCCTCAAGGAACCCAGCCGCGATACTGCGCCGGTCAGCAGCACTGAAGTGGGCTCTGGCAAGAGTGGCTAAAATCAACTGCATCCCGGCGAGATGTCCGGCCACGTATTGCCACTGTTCTTCACCCGTCTTGCCTTGACGGTGTTCAGGCGAGTCTGTACCCTTGGCCACAGGTAGCCTACCTTTCTGGCTTCCCTGTCTCACCAGGGAGCCTGACGCTTTGGGGTGCAGCCCAGCTTTTTAAGCTGGGCTGTCTGCGTCTCAGGGACCCTATCGGCTTACTGACGGCACAGCAAGATTTATTGCACCTTTCTGTTGGTGCCCCCACCGACATAGAGTCTGAATCGGCGGCGGCCTGGTCGGGGGTAGGCGGCAGGTGGAGGGGGGATCGGCGCAATCGGCGGTGCATCCTCTGCGGCCCGCAGCAACTCGCCCACACTCCAGATATGGTCCGTCAGGCCCATCTCTATCGCCGGCGAGACCCGTAGCGGCTCGCAGACCCGGCACCAGTTGTAATACGCGACCAGGAGCGCAATTGCGTCCCGGTGGGGCGTCAACTTTTTGCTGTGGCCGTTCGTGCGCCGGGTGTGGCGGCGGAGGTGGGTCCGCACCGTCAAGTTGGTCCGCTCGACATGGTTGGTCGTCACCTGGGTCAGGTCGGGCTGCCCGATTTGGACGGGATACCCGCCAGCCCGCTTGTTTTTCATCGCATAGTCCACGTCCAAGCCAAACGCCGCCTCAACCGCGTCCTCATAGGCCGCAAACGCATCCGTCACAATCTGCGGTCGATTGATGACCCGGCCCCGCACGTCGGCCAGGAACGCCTGGGCGCTCTCCGCAGTGCGCTTCCCAACGAGGTAGCTGATAATCAGTTTGGTGTGGACATCAAGCGCCAACCAGGCATAGGTGTCTCCGACCTCAGGCGGGTCATGATCCTGCACGTTCTTTTGCTTTTTGCCCACGAAACTCCAGGTCTCGTCCAGCTCCAGCCGTGCGCACTGGAGATCGCGCATCCGGGCATGGTGCAGCCGGTGGCAGGCATCCCCCACGCGCTGGTTGAGCCGCGCGATCGTATTGCGGTCCACGCCGGTCTTCCGCGCCGTCGCCCGCATCGACATCCCCTCGGTCAATAAACTGACAACCTCAACTTGCTGAGGAAACGGTAGGATATTCATGTGACCCTCCTGACTCGGGCCACTGGAACGCTGGTCTCGCTGGGTATTCCCTTAATTGGTCCCCACGTGGCGTAATGAACCCCGGCCGAGTTCCTCTCCGACCGGGGTTATTATTTATCCTAAGTATTTGTTTTTATTAGAGAAAGAGTAGCTTATCCTGTGGAATAAGTCAAGCCCTTATCCGAAATAATGCGACGAACTTGTCAAGGATTCTGGGGCCTGATATCAGGAAGCTATCGGCTACGAATAACGCACCCGATGAGTCGGGTTGCCCGCTCAATATAAGAACCATTGTAGGCATGGGAGTCGCGACCTGTGCTTGGTGAATAGGCGGGGCTCACAATCAATTTGCGTTGTTTGTAGCCGATTGGCCCGGCAACTTGGATCAGCCGGGCAGCGGCTTCCCCTTGCCTGTAGCACTTGCCGTTTGTGACCCCCCTCTATTTGTTTGATCCTCCAACGTCAGGACAGATAGGCACACGGGAAAGGCTTGGCAAGGTGCCAAGCCCACCGGACATATTGTGAACGTGTCCCGCGCCGAAGTGCAAGTTCGGCACGGGACCCCAACCCTGTCCGCGGGACGAACAGCGTCGGTAGGACCACGCCGTTTTATCGCATCCTCTCGGACAGAGAAAGCGAGTCTGTCTGATGAGCAAGATGGTTTCTTTTGGCGTGGCGTTCGTCCTCGCCGCCGTGGTCTTCTCTCTGGCTGGCAGCAACAACGCGCATACCTGGGTCAAGCATTGGCAGCCCTTTGGGAATGGTGAAGCGACCGTCGTGCTGCATCTCTTCTGCCAGCGGCAAAAATGCCAACCTCAGTCATGGTGGCCGGACATGATCCAGTACGGGATAGACCAATGGAACAACGCTGGCGCAAATTTCGTCTTCTCGACACGCCGCGTTCATCCCACGGATGACCCGTGTAACCTCCCAGGAGAGGTTGCCGTCATTGTGACGGATGGGCAGGTCTGCCCAGGAGATCGAGCGTTACCCAGCGGGCCAAACACGGTGATGGGGCGGACCGTCTATCAACCCACCTTGCAGAGTGCACGGATTTATATCAATGCACCAGATTCTCTCCTGTATGACCTTATTGATCCCAGCGAGACCCAACTCCTGCTTCAGCCGTTTTTTGTGCATGAATTCGGGCATGTCGTCGGCTTAGGTCATCCTGATGAAGATGGGCAGCAGGTGTCCTCTGTCATGAATAGCCGAGTGTCCCTTCTTAACGGCCACAGGCTACGGGCTGACGATATCGCGGGGATTCGGGCGCTCTATGGCGTGCGACAAGTATCCGGTCCATCAGCCGGTTTCCTGGAGAACCCGCGGGATGGATCATCACGGAGTGGGGTCGGGGTCATCTCAGGCTGGGTCTGTGAAGCCGAAGAGGTACTGATCGAGATCGTCACCGAAGATGGAGAGGTTATCACCCAAGACGCGGCCTACGGCACGGAACGACTGGATACCGAGTCTCAGTGCGGCGACGCCAACAATGGCTTTGGCCTCCTCTTCAACTGGAATCGGCTGGGCGAGGGGGAGCATGAGGTCATAGCCTCTGTAGATGGGGAAGAGTTAGGACGGGCAACGGTCACTGTTTCAACCTTTGGGACAGAGTTTTTACGTGGCGCGATAGGGCGAATCATCCTCCTCGCAAGCCCACTCATTGGGTTCAACAAGGAACACCGCATCATTATTGAATGGGATGAAGCCTTGCAAAACTTCGTGATTGTCCAAGTGGGGTGTGGCGAGGAAGGCTGGCAGACGTGTGAAGAGTAGGGCAGGCAGCAAGTCAAGGGAGCAAGCAATGAACCATCTGAAAAACATGGCCCTGGCCGGAGAATTTTGCCTTCAAGAAGCGATCCTGACCGCGCTGGCGCAGCAGCCAGAGGAGGGGTTGAGCGTGCGGAAAATCGCGGGCGCGCTGGACCTCGAAGGACCAGGCTGCGAGAACATGATCCGCAGCCACCTGGAACGCTGCCTCAAACAGACCGACAAAAAAGTCGAACGCACGCGGGGGCAGAATCCCGCGTGGATGTTGACGAAAGAGGAGCGCGCGCGGAGACGATTGACTTGACATCCTCCACGCTATGCATAGGATAAGGGGCATGGATTGGAGAAATGTCATCGCCTTTGCGGCCCTCTTAGCCGCTGTGGTTGCCATGTGGTGGCAACTCGATAGCAAGATTGAAAACCGCATGGGCCGAGTTGAAACCCTGCTGACCGATAACCTCATTGCCCTCAACCGCGATATTGGGGAACTCAAGGGCCAAGCCCATACCCACCATCCCTAGCGGGACCAGACTGGTAACATGAGAGGGGTACACTATGTTCAACATAAATCAGACTGATCTCATGGTTCTGACCGTCCTTGCTGTCTTTATTATCATGATTGCTGGCCTCCTCATTGCTATCTTCCGTTCCTCACCCCTGCTTGGCAATCTCCGAGGACATGAGGCGGCGTTTCAGCTCGTTACTATCCTAGTGCTCTCAGCAACGGGCATCGTGCTCTATCTTCAACTCGACCATCTCCGCGCTCAGGGCGAAACACAGCGTATTGTCGCGGCCCGGAACTCGTTGCAAGAAATGAATAAGCTCATCATGGATAACCCTGCGGTTTTTTCCAAGCACCTCTTTCCAGCTCTGGGGGAGGAAGGCTCGGCTGAGTTCATTACGGCCGCCGCCGCGCTCAATGCCTGGGAAGTGGTCTACCATATGCAAAAGGAGCATGATCCGAGTGGATTTGAAAAGCTGCTCAGCAAGTTGGTGAAGGGGAGTAGTATTGAGACCATGTGGAACAGTGACGAAGATTTACGGGTGGCATACCACAAAGACTTTCAGGCTCTTATGAATAAAATCCTCGGGATCACTCCACCCGATACCCCTTAATACGCAAAACCCACTGGTCAGGTTGAACGGTAAACTATCCCCACCTGTACCACCCCTCCCACGACCAAACGCCGCCACTCCCCACAGGTAAACGCGGCCACTCAAAACACCCTGAGTGGCCGCGTTTCATGCCGAGTGGCTTAATTCAGCCAGTACCCGGCGCAGCTGCTCCTCGTTTTTGTTGCCCAAACGCGCTACCCTGGGCCGATCTTTTACAAGGAGCCCGTCCAGATATACTGTGACGGCTGATCAAACGACACGCAGCCCAAGGGAGCAACACATGACCATCGACCAACACGACGATGTGGAAGCGATCCGCCAGCTCAAAGCGCGCTACTTCCGATTGATGGACACGCAGCAGTGGGATCTTTTGAGCGAATGTTTCGCTGTCGATGTTTCGGCGCTATACGAGGGCGCGCCACGTGCCAGCGAGGATCTGCCGCGCGACATCGAGATCGCGGGCCGAGACGCGCTGGTTGACGGCATCCGTACGCTGATGACCGGTGCAAAATCGATACATCAGGGCTACATGCCAGAAATCGAACTGACCAGCCCAACAACCGCACGCGGTGTCTGGTCGATGTTTGACGATGTGCGCCTGCCGACCTGCAACTTTAAGGGCTGGGGACATTATCACGAAGACTATGTGAAGGAAGATGGCGGGTGGAAGATGAAAAAGATTCACCTGACCCGCCTGCATACAGAGGAGGAATGGCTGTAGCCCGGTCTTTGCCGCAGCCACATCCTGGAAACTCTGTCATACCTGTAGGGGGCAATGCGTATGCCGGCGTTAACCGATTTGAGGGACCAAGCCTGCCTCGTCGGCATCGGCGAAACAGCCTACACGCGCGGCACGCCTAAGAGCGCGCTCGAACTGGATGAAGGGCCGCGACTCACAACGTGGGTGACGGGGGTCGCACCTGACGAGCTCCACGTCGGCATGCCGGTTGAAGTCTGGTTCGACACTGTCAGTGACGACGTGACGCTGCCCAAATTCAGACCCCAGCTGCCCCTTTAATAAGGAACGAACCTCCCGCTAAGGTTCTTTACTCAACCGCAGCACAGGGAAGTTGCCATTATGTCTACGCCCAATATCATGTCGTCCGAGTATGAAAAGGATCCGTACCCAATCCTTGAGGACATCCGCGAGAATCACCCGATCTATTTTCAGGAGGGACTGAACAGCTGGGTCATTTCCCGCCACGAGGACATCAAGTCCGCTCTCAGGAATCCGTCATTCACGACGGAAAACTATTCCTGGCAGTTGGAACCCGTGCATGGCAGAAGCATCATGCAACTGGACGGAAGCGAACACCGACACACTCGTGCTGTCGTCATCCCCACGCTGCGAGGAGCTAAGCTGCGAGAGAACTTCGAGTCGATTGTCGTGAACAATTCTAAGCAGCTCATCGACGCCTGGCGCTACGATGGCAAGGTCGAGCTGGTGTCCCAGTTCACGCAGAGGCTCCCGCTGAGTGTGATTATTGACGTGCTTGGGCTTGACCCGCAGGACAAGGGGAAGTTCCACCGCTGGTATAACGATATCCACGACTACTTTACCAATACGACAGGCGACCCCGACCTCACTGCGGCAGGACTCCGCACGCATGATGAGTTGAAGGCGTACATGATGCCACTCATCCAGGATCGTAAGGAAAACCCGCGTGACGATCTGATCAGCCAAATCGTGCACGCCGAAATCAACGGAGAAAGGATGTCCGATATCGATATCAAGTCGTATATCAGCTTCCTCCTCGTTGCCGGCAGCGAGTCGACAGACTTACAGATGGCAAACATGTGGCTCCGTCTCCTGGAAAACCCCGATCAACTGCAAGCGGTGCGCGAGGAGCGTAGTTTGATCAAGGCCGCCTTCGCCGAGTCCCTCCGACACACGGCCGCAGTGCTGATGATCATGCGCCAGGCAGCGGAGGATGTCGAGTTCCATGGCGTGACTGTCCCGGCCGGCTCGACGGTAACCCTGCTGCTGGCCGCAGCGAATCGGGACCCACGGAAATTCTCTGAACCGGATACCTTCAATATTTTTCGTGATGATTTGCAAACCGATAGGGAATTTACCGGCGCCGCCAACCACATGACGTTCTCACTTGGTCGCCACTTTTGCATCGGGACTTACCTGGCGGCAATGGAAGCGGAGACTGCGACCAGTCAACTCCTCGACGCAATGGACGACATCGCCTTCGCCGACGGTCATATCCCACGGGAAGTAGGGAGCTTTGTGCGGGCACCACGGTATATGCCACTGACCTTCACCCCTACGAGCCAGCCACACCGTCTGGGGAACGGCGCCAACTGATCGTGATGTTCTGCGACCTCGTCGGTTCCACAGCTTTATCTGAACAACTCGACCCGGAAGAACTCCAAATCGTCGTTGTGGTCCTAATACTGCTGCAAATGCTCCCGCAGGATTCTGCCTTCATACTCCTTCCGAAACAATCCCCGCTTCTGCAACACCGGAATGAGCAAGTCTACTATCTCTTCAAAGTAATCCGGCCCATAGTAGGCCGGGCTGAATTGGAACCCATCGCCCCCACCTTCCTTGTGCAAGTAGGCTAGCTGGTCGGCCACCTGCTCCGACGTACCTATAAGATGCGGCATAGCTATCCCTGCTCCATAGAGGGTGGCTACCTCCCGCAACGTTGGTTTTTTCCCGGGCTGCTGAGTGAAGATCTCCACCATGCCCTGGATACCTGGCACTTCAAGGCTCTCAAATGGCTGGTCCAAATCCAGCTGTGACAGATCGTAATCGAAATGACCCGACATCAGTGCTAGCCCGGCCTCAATCGGAATGCGTTCAAGACCGGCCCGCTTTTTTGCCTTGGCCTCCTCTTCTGTCTTCCCCACAATAGGAATCACCCCCCAGAGAATTTTGATGTCTTCAGGTTTGCGGCCGCATTTTTTAGCCCGAGCCCGTATGTCGTCGGCAAACGCACGCATCGCTTGGGGGGTGCGTTGCAGCCCGAAAATGCACTCCGCGTGCTTGGCGGCAAACTCCCGGCCTCGGCCCGATGCGCCGGCCTGGATGAGCACTGGATGGCCTTGCGGTGAAGGCACGACACTCGACGGTCCCGTACACTGAAACCATCTCCCCTTAAAGTCTATCTTCCGGACCTTAGTTGGATCAGCAAACACTCCCCTCTCCATGTCCATTACCACTGCGTCCGAGTCCCAACTGTTCCACAGCTGATAACATACCTCCATGTACTCTTCAGCTCGCTCATACCGCTCATCATGAGGAATGACCATCTCCAAGCCCAAGTTTCGAGCTTCGTTTCCGTGAAAGGAGGTGACAATGTTCCAGCCGACGCGGCCTTTTGTCAGATGGTCTAGCGTAGAGAGCTTCCGAACCAACATGTAGGGAGCGTAATAAGTGGCGGACATGGTAATGGCAAACCCGAGTTTTTCGGTTACCGTCGACAAGGCGGGGACCAAAACAACCGGGTCGTGGATGGGAAACTGAAGAGCATAACGGAGAGTGGGCTCCATGCCGCCTTTGTAGGCATCATAGGCGGCTAGCTGGTCGGCAAAAAAGAACATATCAAACTTACCCCGCTCCAGGGTGCGGGCAATGGTCTGCCAATACTCAGGCTCATACCAGTAATGCCGCGTCTTCTCTCGTGGATATATCCACGACATCAGAGTGTGGGGTGCCGGGCAGTGAACCATAAAACCCGTCAGGTGCATCATTTTATTCACAGCTATTCCCTTTCCGGCTTTAACCCTGAGAGCGCTTTAGGATATCGGCGTCGGCCTCCCATGCAGTGAGGGCCACCAAAGGAATCTGCAAAGTTTCCCGACTACATGCAGAGGCCTAGCGTGGGTATTGTCAAGTTAACGAGGCCCTTGTGCAGTAGCGGCTTTAGTCTGACCCCATATATTGCACTGTTTGAGAACTTTTCTGAGAGGACTCCGGTGACGGTGAGCTACGCGGCCGCTTTCCGCTTCAGTCGCACGGGCATGGTCGCGAGGCCGAACACGTAGTTCGACGGAATATACTCAACCGGCCCGATGACTTCGATGCCGTCGTAACGATCGAGCACTTCCTGTAGCGCGATCTCGAGTTCGAGCTTGGCGAGCGGGGCGCCGGCACAGAAGTGCGCACCGGCAGCGAAGCCGATATGCGGATTCGGATGGCGCGTGATGTCGAAAACGTCGGCGTTCTCGAACACATCCTCGTCGCGGTTCGCCGATGGGAACCAGACCACGATATTGTCGCCTTTTTTGATCTGTCTGCCGCCGAGCTCCGTATCCGCGGTGGCCATCCGCCTGAAGGCAACCGCCGCGTTCGTCCAGCGCACGACTTCTTCTACCGCGCGGCGCATGCCTTTTGGATTCTCGCGCAGATACTGCATTTGATCCGGATGCTCGAGCAGCGTCTGCACGCCGCCGGCAAACGCGTTCCGGGTGGTTTCAAAACCCGCGACGAGCATCAGCATGCCGTTCCTGCCGACCTCCGCGTCCGACAGGGGCTTCCCATCTACCTCGGCGTTGGCGAGCAGTGCGAGTGGGTCGTCCATCGGGCAGCCCCGGCGCTCGTTAGACAAGCCGAGGCAGTACTGGGTCATGTTGTTGAATCCCTGCAGCGATGTCTCGGCGTCGTGATTGAAGCCCTGGTGGGACATCTTTCCCCAGCTCAGGATCCTCACCCAATCCTCTTCCGGCACTTTCAGGATGTCGGAGATCACGGCCATCGGGATCCGAGCGCCGATATCGGCGACGAGATCGCACTCGCCCGAAGCTGGCAGGTTGTCGAAGATGCCCCTGATGATTTCGGTGCAACGCTCGGTGTAATCCAGCATCGCTTTCGGTTTGAATGGCCCTTCGAAGACCGCCCGCACTTTCGTGTGCCGTGGCGGGTCGGTCGTCAGGATGCTCTCGCCGACGCCGAAACCCTTCTTGGACACGATGTCGAGCTCTGCGGCGAACGGCGGCATCTGCCCGGTAGTTCCAGTGTTGAAGAGCACCGCATCGTCCAGTACCGCTCGACATTCCGCGTGCTTGAAGACCGACCAGAAGCCGACGCCATCGTCGCGCACGGTCCAGTGGACGGGATCGTCCCGCCGCATCTGCGTGAACAGCTCGTAGACGGCATCCTGGTCGCTGAAGAAATTTGCATCAATCAGTTTCTGATCGATCGTGCGCGGGTCGGCCTCTGGCATGGCGATTCCCCTCCCGTCGGACTATACGCGCCGCGGCGTCCTTGATCACGCGTTTACCGGACGCGATAGGCGGAGAAATATCGGAAAACGGAAAAAAACGATAGAGAACAGGCATAAAAATTGATTGCAGATATGTTGCTGGCGCTTTGTTCATCTTATACGCTAAGGCGATGTTCATTCGCACGTCCAGACGGGGAGAATATCCATGATAACGACGATCGGGGACTGGTGGCGCACGCGTAACGTCGAGAGAAATCGACGCGAGCTCATACGGTGTGAATCAAAAAGTACGTTTCGGGCGGCGCTTTCCTCGCTGGCGCCTCATTCAGATCTGAGGCGTTGGAAGCGTTGGGCAGATCGGTGCCCTCCGCATCTGCAAGAACTACCCAAAGACATCCCGGATGATGTCCCCTACAAGGGCCTGCGCAATTTCTGGTATCCCGTGATGCCGGCGAAGGACCTGCGAGCAAATCAACTGCAATCGTCCCGTTTACTGGGTGAGGACCTCGTCGTATTTCGCGATGAGGATGGCTCGCCTCGCGCGTTAAGCGATGTCTGCCCGCATCGCCTGGCGCGTCTGTCGCAGGGTTGGGTCAACCTGCATGCACCCGGCACGGTCAGTTGTCCGTACCACGGTTGGACGTTCGACGGCAGCGGCCAATGCGTGGCGGCGCTCGCGGAAGGTCCGGACAGTCCGTTACCGCGCAAGACCCGAACGCGCGCCTATCCGGCGTTGGAAAGACATCATGTGATCTGGGCTTACATGGGAGATCCCGACAAGGTGCCCGACCTTGACGATAATATTCCGCATGTCGCCCAGGCAATGTCGGGCTCCTGGCCGTGGTTCATACATTGGGACTGGGACTGCAATTATCTGAATTCAATCGATAACAACGCCGATGCGGCGCATGCCTGTTTCGCACACGCGCGCTGTTCGCAGTTTCTCGACCAGGCGCGGTACGGAAAACATTACGGACTCGAGCTTGAGTGTGGCGGCTTGGAAGTCGGCATGGAGACGACCGGGCCGGATCACCGCGGCTCGCACTACGCATCGGGTTGGGACATGCATGTCCCGGGCTACATTTATTTTGCGCCGCACCCGCCGATCTGGCCGGCCGGCGCGATCTTCTGGTCCGTCCCGATCGACGAGGGCAAGGTGCGCGTGTTCACGTGCGCGACCTTCCACGGCGAATTCAAGGATCGTGCCCGCGCGTGGATCATGCAGTCGGTACATTGGCGCAAATGGGGGCTGCCGAACAATATTTACCACTGCAACATCGGACCGGATCGGGCGATGGTCATGGGGCAGGGGGCGCTGTCGGACTGGCGCCGCGAACACCTCTCGCAGACTGACGTCGCGGTCATCAAATTTCGGCAAATGTTGAAGAAAGCGTGGCAGGCAGAACGCCTTCAGGCGGCCGAAGTCGAACCTCGAGCGCGGCGGGTGAGGGTGGCGGAGACGCTCACCGAAGCCTGAATAATAAGAAAGAAACGTGATCCTGAGCGTGATCGAGACTGACTATCTTATCGTCGGAGCCGGGGCTTCCGGCATGGCGTTTGCCGACGCGCTCATCGCTGAATGTGATGCTGACGGCGTGATGGTCGATCGGCGCCACTGTCCGGGCGGTCATTGGAACGATGCCTACCCGTTCGTGCGCATTCACCGCGCCCCGGGCCTTGGCTTCGTGCTCCACAGCGGCAAGGAGGGGCAGGCCGTAGCAACGGATACTGCTGCCGAATTCTTCAACTGCCATGAGAAGGCTTGTAAAACCTTGCCTTGACGACAGTCTATGAGGTGTTCTTTGAATTGGGCAGCAGTATCAGCAACGGGGTAAAATCCAACGATCTTATGATTTTCCAAAGGTGCGGAAGAAAACGACCGTCTCTTTCCTTCCCTGCAGTGGATGAAAAGAGCCGACTTATTTCCACAAAGACTGTGGGATTTAGAAAAATAAGACAATTCCTTCCACCTGCTCTCTTACTTGGTCTTTGTTAATCATCCCTTAGCCGAGGTTGTAAATGCGAGCCGTGTTCCCACCCACGATCTTCGCCTTCTCCTCCTCCGTGCAGTCGGCCAAAATCTCCGTCAGGATCTGTTGCGAGCGCGGAAACGTCGACTCGGCATGCGGATAGTCCGACCCCCACAGGAGATTGTCCACCCCAATGAACTGCCGCTCCCGCAAGCCCACCGCATCTTCTTGAAAGCTGATGAAGACGTTGCGACGGAAGTAATCGCTGGGGAGCATCGCTTCCCCAAACCGATACCCGCCACTTTGGGGGCGCTGCGTATAGGTGTAGTCGAGGCGTTCGATGAAGTGCGGCGCCCACGAGACTTCTTGTTCAATCGAGCCGACTTGTAGCCGCGGATGGCGTTCAAAGACCCCACTCAGAATCATTCGGGCTAAGGACATCCGCACCCAGTGATCCGCATTCGCCAGGGCCGCGAAATCAATCGGCCCGTCCAGTGACCGGAGTGCCCCATCGCCTTGGCCGGTCTGCGCGGCCGGCCGGTTGGTCACAATATGGAGGCTGAGCGGCATACGTAAATCTTCCGCCGCCGACCAGAACGGCTCGTATTCAGGTCGATCGTATGAGTTCTCCTCGGCCGGATACACCGAGATCATCGCCCCGACGAGGCCCAGTTTCGCGCACCGCTCGATCTCCCGGATCGCCGACCCAATGTCGTCGATATCCAACATCGCGATCCCTTTGATCCGGCCCGCCGACCCGCCACAAAACTCAACGAGCCAGTCGTTGTAGGCTTTGCATAAGGCGGTGAGGAGGGTGCTATCTGGCACGCTGTACAGCAGCAGCCCTTGCGTGGGATACACCAGCGCCAGGTCGATGCCGTCGGCATCCATATCTTTGAGGCGTTCTTCGGGCAGATACGCCCCGGGCCGGACATTCTCGATCTTATCGGCAAAACTCAGCTTGTCGGGCGATTCATCAAAGCGCTTGCCCAACAGTGAGCCACCTGACCCGCCGCTGAGGCCCACGAGGCCGTCGCATACCCACCAGTCGGTGTCATCCTCGTCGCGATGAATCACGTGGGGTGCGCGATCGCGGAATGGCTTATCGAGCCGACTCGTCCACAAATCCGCTGGCTCAAACACATGGTCATCTGACGATATCACCGGATAGCTCGCCATTATGTCCCCTCCTTTGTTCCGTCTTTAACACGTTCTGTCTTTAACACAGCGCAACCCTCTCCTGCTACCCGCTCTCCCACGGGGCGTCTCCCCTTGAAGGGAGGATCGTGTATAAGAAAAGCATATGGATGTAGATGCCTGGCAGTATATAAATCTATATGCATGTGCAGGCAGGATAATTCTAGTGAGGTGGCATACCTTCGCTAGGCGGAGTCGTAGTCATCCGCATCTAAAGCGGCAGACAAATATGGCGAGAGTACCGGAGGAGAACCCATGCATATATTAGCCATCGTATGGCATCCCAATGCCCGTTGGCACGCTTTGAGTGCAGTTGACAAACTCGCGTATCTGAAATCGCTGGACGTCTATATAAACGCTGGGCGTGCAGGCGGTGCGATCGTTTTGGGCTGGAGTAAGATTGATCAGACTCTACCGAAAGCTCCCGAAAAGGGGTTCGTCGGAGTTTTTGGGCTGAGCAGCGCTGAACAAGTTCACGAATTTGAGAAAGTTGTCGTAGAAGCCGAGTGGTACGAATACTTTGATTCTACGAATATTAGCATTGATCTACTTGGTGCAACCGAACCAGAGCCGCACAAGATTTATGCCAGGCTGCTGAACGTATCGCTAGGATAACGGTAAAGATTGTGTCTAGAACTCATCCCATAAATAGGAGAGCCGCCACTTTTGCCCAGGATCGGCGGCCTATAGAGCACCCGTCAGACATTTACGAGATAGCTTCTAGCAGATGTGGGATCACGAGTGTGATCGAGACTGACTATCTTATCGTTGGCGCAGGAGCCTCCGGTATGGCGTTTGCCGACGCGCTCATCGCTGAATGTGACGCCGACGTCGTCATGGTCGAACGGCGCCATTGTCCGGGCGGTCACTGGAATGACGCCTACCCATTCGTGCGCATTCATCACGCCTCGGCCTGCTACGGCGTGAACTCAACCGTGCTGGGCACGGATTCGATCGACCAAACCGGCCCGAATGCAGGATTCTATGAGCGCTCGACGGCCGCGGAGATCTGCGCCTATTACCAACGGGTGCTCGACGAGGTGCTGCTGCCGTCGGGGATGGCCCTTGATCGCTGGCAGGCCAACGCCGAACAAGCGTTAAAAAATGCCGAACGATTATTAGCTGAAAATTAGTCATTCAGTTTGAGCGCTGAGGTTAACAATGAAGAAATTGATGCATCTGAATGGTTTTGTAATGTTTGGCCCGATGAATCATTCTGTGGGCTCATGGCTGCATCCTGACAGCCGGGTCGCCGGCTCGTTTGCCAAACCCGAAATCTGGCAGGACCTGGCGCGGACGCTGGAACGCGGCAAGTTCGATGCCATCTTTTTTGCCGATACCTTAGCGGCATTCGGGAATTACCGGAATCGGATGGACGAAGCGCTCACCCACGCCATCCAGTTTCCCATGCACGATCCAACCTTGATCATTCCGATGCTGGCTGCGGTGACCGAGAGGCTCGGTTACGCGGTGACACTGTCCCTGACCTACTACCAGCCGTACATGGCGGTGCGCAAATTGAGCACGCTTGACCATCTGACCAAAGGGCGGATTGGATGGAACATCGTCACCTCCGCCCATGTGGCCGAGGCCGTGAACCTTGGACTGGAAAAAATGGTCCCGCACACCGAGCGCTATAAGCGTGCGGACGAATACATGGAGGTCTGCCACAAACTGTGGAGCAGCTGGGAGCCAGACGCGGTCGTCGCGGACAAGAAGACGGGGGTGTTTGTTGATGCAAGCAAAGTCCACCCGATCAATCACAAGGGCAAATGGTTTTCATGCCCCGGTATTTCGGCGGTTGAACCCTCGCCGCAGGGGTATCCCGTACTGTTTCAGGCGGGCGCGTCAGATGCGGGTCGTGACTTTTGCGCCAAGCATGCAGAGGCCGCATTTGGTGTGCAGCTCACCACGCGGGCCTTGAAGTCTTTTGCCGACGATATGCGGGAGAGGTTAAAGAAAAACGGAAGAGATCCATCGGGCCTCAAGTACATCTGGGGCATTCAGACTGTCCTGGGTGGGACCGAAGCGGAGGCGAAGCGCAGGCAGCAAGAGTTTAATGCATTGGTCCCGTATGAAGGCGGCCTCGCGCTCCTTTCCGGGCATTCCAACCACGATCTGTCGCAGTACGACCTTGATGCGCCGATTGAAGACATCGAGGTCGAAGGTATCCAGGGCTTATTGGACATTTTTACCAAGATGTATAAGGCCGGCGACTTGGGAAAAGACAAACTGACCATGCGTGAAGTCGGGAAAATCTACGGCGCAACGATTGGCTGCCCGCAGCTTGTCGGAACACCTGAGCAAGTCGCTGACCAGATGGAAGCCATGCTTGATGAAACCGGCGGCGACGGCTTTAACATCACACCGACAGTCATGCCGAACAACCTCAAAGAATTCGTTGACGAGGTCGTACCCATATTGCAGAAGCGCGGGCGGCACCGGCGCGAATACACCGGCGACACACTCCGCGACCATCTCAATCAGGACGTCTGTGGGTAAGCAGGTCGAAGTCTGTTACTGGATAGTCGGGTTATGGTCGTCCTCTAAGAAAGGAAGGAGACAAAGACATGACCGAGCCCGAATTATCCGAACTCGAAGAATACTGTCGTTGGCGGCACGAGGTTGAGCCCGAAATTCCTCTGCGCCTCATCACGGAGGTCCGCCGTTTGCGCACAGCGCTCGCCTATTATGCTGAACATGCCCATTGGCAAGATGGACCAAATGGATCGAATGGACCGGGGCAGGTTTTTTCGCCAGGTGACCGGTCTGAGTCCGGGCTACCCGGCTACGCATGTGCGGAGCAGGCCCTCCAAGGAGAGGCGGCAGATACGGCAGCTGACAAGGGGACTACTATCTAACGGACTCCCCCGCTACCAAGAGTACCATGAGATTCACTTTCCCGGACAACACATGAGAGGAGCAAGACTATGCAGGGTTCTCCAGAAGTCATCGAGCAGTTGAATGACACGTTAAAAGGAGAGGATGCTGCCGCGTTCGTCCAGCGCACTCGCCCGCTCTAAGTGGATGCGGCCAGTGTCCGGCTCTCCCAGAACCTTTTCCTTAGTCGGCTAAAGCTGGCCGAATTCTTTCTTCCAGAATAGCGATATTCTGTCGATATTCAGCCGCGCTTTCGTACCCTTGGGTATGGACAAGATGGGTAACGCCTACCTCCGCAAAGCCTTTCGCGTAGTCGACCGCCTTTGGTGGGTCATCGATAGGCAAGGTTTTCATGGCAACCACTTCAAGCGCCGAGCGGCCCGCCTCCTGGGCCATCTGTTGCAGCTTTTCAATATCGGGCTTGAGGGCTTCCGCCTCCACCCCAGTTGGAATCCAGCCATGACCGTACTTCACTGTGCGTTCAAGGCTGTGCGGAGGCTCCCCCCCAACATAAATTGGGGGGCAGGCGGGACGGGGCCGAAATAAAAAGGGTTGCCCATTCGCTTCAGCGGTATCGTCACCATCAAAACACTGGCGGATAAAGGCTAAGGTGTCGTTCGTCATTGCCCCACGGCGACGGTAGTCGACCCCGAGTGCCTGAAATTCCTCTTTCATCCAGCCCACGCCCACGCCCAAACGCTCACCCGACAGTTCCTGGACCGTTGCGGCGAGTTTTGCCGTTGGAAGTGGGGGCCGGTAGGGGAGGAGGATGACGGCCGTACCTAAGCCGATCCGTTTTGTCGCCGAGGCGAGGAATGCGAGAGTTGCAAACGGATCGAGAACCCGTCCTTGTGAGAAATCAGGGGCGCCGCTTGGCATTTCGAGATTCGGTGGGATCGCAATATGCTCGTTAATCCAGAGCGTATCAAGTCCGGACTCATCGGCCGCATGGGCACATTCGAGCATGATGTCAGCGGTCGAATACGGACCCCAATTTCGCAAGTTAATACTCAGCTTCATCTACCTCTCCTTCTCCTGTCTTGATCTGTCTCGATAGGGGTAAACCCAGCACGCCCCGAGCACTGCCCCTGGAAATTGATGCTCTCCGACTGTGTCCCTGCCACGCCCATCTCCTCTCCGGGGTTAGCGTCTCCCCTCGGTGAGCCGGTTCAAGTTATATCACTTTTCTACCTCTTCCACTGTCACTTGTGGATAGTCCATCCCCAGCAGGGTGATCAGCGTTGCGCGTTGATTCTGGACATCAATACCCGTCGCGCCCAGAAAGCGTGCCACAAATGTCTCGTGGTTCCCCTCTGGCTTCTCCTTATATGAGGCCCTGGAACGAAACCGCTGTGAGGTACGCAGCCGGTCTCATCTCTGGAAGGGCTAGCCCGACGTGGCCTCGCTGCCTCTCTTGCGAAATATCTCGAACACCGCGGCCAAGTCTTTTTCCCCATGACCCGCCGAGGCCGCCCGCTGTAGAGCGCTCGTCAAACAGGCTGGTAGGGCGCGGTCCACGCCGTTCTCATCGCAAAACTGAACGATATGCTCCAAGGCGATTGTACTCGCATTCAGCGAGGAGACTGAACTGGCGTAGCTCCGCTGACCGGCCATCTCGGCGGCGCTTGTCACAAGAGGAGTCAGCAGACCCGTGAGCATTTGCAGGGTCGCTGAGAGGTAACTCTCGATGGACATCCCCTCGGATTCGCACAGAGCCGCCCCGTGCAAAAAGCCGATCCAGCTGGCGTACAGGAACGAGAGCAGACTGCCCTCAAGCGCAGCCGCATGGCCCGGACTCTCTCCCACAAAGACCGCATTGCCCCCCAGGCTGAGCAACAAGGGCTGGTAGCGGTCAAAGACGGCTTGCGGTCCCGCATACAGGAGGGTACCGTCCGGCGTGCCTACCTCGAGTGGGGACGCCATGATCGCCCCGTCCAAATACGCGACGCCATGCTCCGCCGCCCAGGCCGCGCCGCTCCGTGCTTCCTCGGGGGTGCCGGTCGTGAGTTGGACCAACGTCTTCCCCTTGAGTTGACCGGCCACTTCTGCCGTCCGCAGCAAGGCATCACTTCCGTGGTAGTCGCTGACACACACGACGGTCACATTGCTTGCGGCGATGGCCTCTGCCACCGACGCGGCCACGTTGGCCCCTGCCTCGGCAAGGGGTTGCGCCTTGCTCGCCGTGCGGTTCCACACCGTGACCGTATGCTGCTGCGCGAGAAACGCCCGCGCCAGGGCACTGCCCATATAGCCCAGGCCAAGCATCGAGACCGAGAACCGCTGTGCACCGGTGTCTTGTTCGTTCATCCTGTTCTCCTTCTCCTTTGCGTGCCAATTACATCACTAATTGTTTCATATATCGCCACGCAGGTGTTCCGCGTGACTTTGTTGGGGTACACCCAATGCACGTGACCCCAGGGGCAATAGACCCCCGACACAGAAGGTTTCCGCGTCTGCCTCAGATGAAGTCGCGAATGACGTTCCGATGCAGCTCTTCCAGGTTCTTGGTGAACCCCGGACCGCCCGCCATGAAAAAGACCGCGCTCGTCAGGCCCGCCTCGACCCGAGCGGCGAGCCGCTCCCGGCAGCGCTGCGGACTGCCCGCCAGCACCAGCTCATCGACCATGGCGTCACTCACGAAGTCCGGGCGGAGTTCGCCGCGGGCATAGCTCTGCCGCATCACATCGGCGTCCTCGGGGGTCAGGCCGTAATCGGTGAACATCGGCTGCTGGGGCTGATTCGCCATCCACGCCAAGGTCGTCGCCAGCACCGGCTTGACCGCCTCCCGCGCTGCCCGGTCATCCTCGGCCACGGCCGTGAGCAGAAAGGCGCTGTAGTCGAAGTCGGCCAGGCTGCGGCCCGCCCGCGCCGCGCCCCGGCGAATATGCGCCATGCCCCGGCTTACGGCTGCCGGCTCACCGCCAAAGGGAATCCAGCCGTCCGCCACTTCTCCCGTCAGCTCCACCGCCTTGGGCGCCATCGTGGCCAGGTAAATCGGCACAGCCGGTCGCTCGGGCTCCAAATTCAAACGCATGCCGGCACTCGCCCGAAACACCCGGCCCTGATAGTCGACTTCCTCACCGGCCAGCAGCCGACGGATGATGGTCACCGCGTCTCTGAGGGCCGAGAGCGACTTGGCATAGCCAATGCCCATCTGCTCCTCAATCCACAGCCGCAGACTCGCACCCAGGCCGAGGATAGCGCGCCCCCCGGAGAGCTGGTCCAGCGCGGCCAATTCCATGGCGATGAGGACGGGGTGACGGGTGTAGGGGTTGATAACGCCCGTGCCGATTTTAATCCGGCTGGTCGCCGTCGCGATAGCAGCGCCCGAGCTGAAGGCACCGGGAAAGACGTAGTCTTCCGGCACCCAGAAGCTGTGGAAACCCAAGCGCTCCGCGGCCTGCGCCTGGCCGACATAATCTCGCACATTCACATTCTCGACGCCAATACCAATCTCTTTCAGTTTCGGCATACGATGTTATCCTTTCCTCAGAAAACTAGGCAGACTTCCCGCCTCCTCGTGGCCCAGCGGCTGTTTTTTCACACTTGGACTAAGAATCCCTGACTGTCCCTGGTGTCACATCCGTCGGGTTTACTCCTCCATAGTTGGGAAAGCCCGTAAGTATGAGATGGCTCTGTTTTAGGGGGCCAGGACAGACGCGTAGTCCTTCGTGTCTGCGAAAGCCGCCGCTGCCGCACCAAACGCCTGCGCAAACGCCTCAATCGGCCAGGCGCCGCAGCTGATGCGCGCAACACCCGCCTTGGCCAGGGCGGCCACCGGCGCCGCCGTGGGCATCACCAGGATGTTGAGCGGCAGCGCTATGCGCGCAGCCAGGTCGGCGATCAGGTCCGTGTCAAAAAGAAAAGGAACGAATATGCCGCTCGCGCCCGCCGCCGCATAGGCCGCGGCCCGGTTTAGCGTCTCGTCAAAGCAGGTCTGCGCGTCGCCGATCTTGAGCAGAAACGTATCGATCCGGGCGTTGATGAAGAACGGCCCGCCCGCCCGCTCCGCCACCTCGCGCACTGCCTCGATCTTCCTCGCGTGGGCGTCCGGCGCCACCAGCGCACGCCTGCCCTGCGACAGACCATCCTCCAAGTTAATGCCGACAATGCCGCTATCGATCAGTCTTTCGACCGTTCCCGCCACCTCCAAGGGATCGTCCGAGTAGCCCGCCTCCAGATCGACCGAGACCGGACAGTCCACCGCGCCGGCGATCCGCGCCATCAGCGACAAGACCAGATCGAGCGGTATCCGTTCGCCGTCCTCGAATCCCTGGGCCATCGCCACCGCGCCGCTGCTTGTCGCCACGGCTGGGAACGCCCGCGCGGCCAGCTTCGCGGTCGCGACGTCCCAACAGTTGAAAAGGACTACGGGATCGCCCACTCTGTGAAGCGATGCAAAGGTCTCGGCTTTTTGCTGAACTTTATCTGCATCCATCATGACCTCCTCTAGTGGGCCAAGATGATGGCCCGGTAGTCAGGTGAGTTTGTTGTTTTTTCAGGTCAGACCGCTGTGATTTCTGCACTGGCTTCATCGGGTTTGTAATTAATCATACGATGAATTATTGACATAATGCATCAAGTGATTAGTTAAGTCAAGACCTGGTTTTGGTAGTCTCTCGCTATCGGCGTAAGGCGAGGAGGGGCTGGACGATCTGAAAGAGCAGCTCGGTGAAGCCTGGGTAGGCGCTTCTTGCCACGGCGAACAGGAACGCTTCACTTGGACGTATCGGTCCGCAATAGGGTGAGGACCAGATTTGCCAGTTCGTCCAGTAGGGAGGCACCAGACAGATCCGGGCTAATGTCTCCTATGAGCTTATGGATGTGTACGGCATGCTCTAGGAGACCCTCAATGGTAAATGACAAAAGGGCGGGCGGCAGCGGTCTGAAAAGCCCATGTCGGACGCCTTCGGTGGTGATGGCGTCAATGGCGGTGAAGCAACGCGAAAACCAATGTTGGGCTAGAGCTTGCGCTGCAGGGCTGTGTTCGTTGACTGCTCGCTGGATGAGGAGAAAACTCTGTGGATGGGCCTGGTAGTATGCGAGCCACGCCTGGACAATCTGGCGAATTTTTTCCTCCGGGGTGTCCGGGCTGGCGGCAATGCTTTCGACTTGTACAACGATTTCACTGACAGCCGTTTCCAGCAGCGACAGATACAGCGTTTCTTTGTTAGAGTAATAGTGGTACAGCAGGCCCGAATTGACACCCGCCTGTCTGGCAATCTCGCGGATAGTCGTGCCGGCGAAACCGCGCTCAGCGAACAAGGCTTGGCCGACGGCGCAGATGATGGCCCGGTAGTCAGGTGAGTCTGCTGTTTTTTTAGGTCGTACCACTGCGATTTCTACGCTGGGTTCATAACGCGCCTGAGGGCGTATGGCAACACGCCCCGACAAATTCATGGAACAGCCGCGACTTCCCTAACCCCGGTTCCCCCATCACCCTACAATCTGGCCGTGCCCGACCCTATGGCTTGAGTGGATACGTCGAGTCTGACCCTATTTCCCTCGGCTCGGATCGTCCATCACGCGCGGGCGATCTCCGCGCGACAGTATCAGCTGGCGAGCTGCCCCCTAATTCCCATCGCGGTGACGAAGTCGATATTGTCGCCGACGTTGTGCTTGCGGCATTCGATAACCTTGCCTTCCTTGAATCGGTAAAAGCCGAGAACGGTGAATTTCAGGGTTTTGCCGGTCGAAGGCACTCCGCAAAACTCATCTTTCTGATTACCCACGAACGAAAGCCAGGCGCACACCCAGTCGTCCTCCGCCACGAGCTCTTCGATCGTGAAGGTGAAATTGCCTGCCGGAAATGCCTTGTGGAATGCCTGGATGATGCCCGGCAGATCCGCCTTGCGGGTGTCACCCTCGAAGCTCGGCTGATGGTAGGCCACCTCGTCATGAATGATTTCATCGACAATATCCGTTTTGCCGGCGTTCCACAGTTCTTCGATGTAAAGCTTGCGATAACGGGCCTTGTTTTCGGCAGGGCTCAGATTTCCAATTGCATCGATTACCTCATATGCGGGCTGGACCATGATACTCCTCCTCGGTAGGTGGGTGAATTTTATATTTAGGCCGATTTTGCCGCTATTTCCCGTCAACGAAAACCTAATTTATGTCAGCGCTTGACGTCAAGCGAGGGGCAGGCTTATCCTGCCTACTTCGGCATGAGCGCGAGATGGCCTAAAACTCGAATGTCAACTCAAATTCAGGAGGAGGAGAGATGAATATTCGAAACCAACTGATTTGTGCCTGGTCCGCGATAGGGTTCGCCGTGATTTGTCTGGCCGGGTTTTTGTTCGCGGATTTCATTCCGCCGATTTCGCCGAACCTCAGCGCCGAAGAAGTTGCGACGATCTATCGCGAAAACACCCTGCCCATGCGCTTCGGAATTTTGCTGATTATGAGCAGTGCCGGGTTTATTTGTTCGTTCGCCGCGGCGCTGTCCATGCAGATGAAACGTATCGAAGGCGATCTCGTCCCCGTATTTACGTACACACAACTTGGCGCCGGCTGTGTCACCACGCTGGTGTTTGTGTTTGCGTCCGTGTTTTGGACGGGAGCGGCATTCCGGCCTGATCACGACCCTGAGTTGACCCGGATGCTGAACGATATTGGTTGGATCACGCTGTTAATGACCTTCGCGCCGTTCATCATCCAGAACATTGCCCTCGGCCTGTGTATCTTGAGTGATAAACAGACCGAGCCGATATTCCCGCGTTGGGTCGGGTACTACAATCTCTGGGTGGCGGTGCTGTTTGTTCCTGGCGGGCTTTTAACCTTTTTCAAGACGGGGCCTTTCGCCTGGGATGGCTTGTTTGTCTGGTGGGTACCCTTTCTGGTCTTTTTTACCTGGTATATCGCGATGTTCTACATCCTGCTGGGCACGATAAAACAGCAGGCGCAATCTGAACCGGCGGTGGCCGCCTAGATAGACGACTCATCAATGTCTTCAACTTCCGTGCTGCCGGACTCGGTCAAGCCATACCTGCCTGGCGAAACCGGCGTGTGGATGTTCATCATTGGCGACATCCTGGTCTTTTCTCTGTTGTTCTCGGTCTTTGTCTACGATCGATCGCAAGAAGTCGCGTTATTCGTCGAACAGCAGCAACTGCTTAACCAAACCCTCGGGCTCGTCAACACCGTGCTGTTGTTGACGAGCTCTTGGCTGGTCGCACTCGCCGTTCACGGCGCTCGGGCAGGCCAGCTTTCGCGGGCTCGCGGCTGTTTCGTGGTGGCAATCCTTTGCGGTATTGGTTTCGTCGCCGTCAAATATTTTGAATGGGGCGAAAAGTTTGCCGCCGGTTTGACGATAGAGACGAATAATTTCTTTATGTACTACTACCTGATGACTGGGATTCATCTGCTGCACATGGTGATCGGGATTGGCGTTCTGATTTTCCTCTGGCAGTCCGTGCGCGGTGCGGAATTTGATGCTCAAGGCGTGGGCGTACTCGAAAGCGGGGCGTGTTTTTGGCACCTTGTGGACATCTTGTGGATCGCGCTTTTTGCGCTGCTGTATCTGATGCGGTGATGCATGGCAGCTTCGCTTCAATCCAGAGTGACCGTTATTTGGGTCGGCCTGCTAGTGGCGACGGGATTGTCGTGGCAGTTCGGGCACGGATTCGGTTTTGGGGAGAAATTTCACTACGCGACCGCCGCCATTTTGATTGTTACCTTTGTCAAAATACGCTTCGTCTTTCTGGATTTCATGGAACTCAGAACGGCGCCCTGGCCACTGCGCATGGCGTTTGAAGTGTGGGCCGTCTCGATCTGTGTCATCCTTATTGGGCTGTATTGGTTAGGGGTGTAGTGTCAGGAGACACCTCAACTGATCTCACACTACGTGAGGTTCGTGCTTCGTTTCGATAACTTGACAATGCGGTGAAATATGGAGGCCGTTTTTTGGGACGGGATGCATATCTTGGCGCGGATAACATTGACACGATTGATTTCGGCGAGCCGACGATACGTTTTGTACGGCACGGCAAACATCCTCTGGGCCTCAATGTTGATTTGTCCGTGCCAAATTGGATGGCTCAGAAATTCTCAGGTGTCAGTTGGGTTCGATGTACCGAAGTTTAGCGCAGACAGCCGGGGCAGGATCTGCTCGTCAAGACGATTAATCGTCACTCGGTGCGCCTTCACACTCGGTAAGCGGACGAGTGTGTACCCTTCGGAAGCGTATAGAAAACTCATCAAAACGGAAGACGATTAAACTTTGATTTGATAGATTCGAACCGAGTCCATCACAGGGGAACCGCTATGCTGATTCGTACGATGAACCAACTGGAAGCCGATGATCGGGTTATCTCGATTGCCCACGGCAAAGCGACGGCCGTCCGTCTGCTCACCAAAGCCGATAGACTCGGGTTTAGCGTGTCTGAAGCCCGGACACAGCAGGATAAACCTGCTAAGAAAAGATTCTCAATTTATTGTACGCACAACACCGATGCCTGAGCGGAGAACTTGAATGTCTACCGATCTAACTTTCATCGGCCTCGGCCGTATGGGCTCTGCACTCGCCGAATGCTTTATTCGTTCAGGGAAGTCATTAACGGTGTTTAATCGATCGCCTGACAAGACCACTCAGTTTGAAGGTGAGGCACGTATAGCAACATCGGCGGCAGAGGCATGCGCGCAAAGTCCACTGACTGTAATGTGTGTATCGAATTATGAGGCGGCGCAATCGATTCTCGATGACCAAGAAGTCATCGCTGCATTAAAAGGCCGAACACTCGTGCAGATGAGTAGCGGCAGTCCGGAAGATGCCAGGCGAAGCGAAAGCTGGGCACAATCACATGGCATTGCATACATCGATGGCGCAATAGTGAGCTACCCTGCGGGCGTCGGAACTGACGGGGCGATTGTGATGTTCTCTGGCGATAAAACGCATTTCGAACCACACAGTGAAACGCTATTAGTTTTAGGTGGCCGCTCACGTTATGTCGGCAGACCAGTTAGTGCCGCCTCTGCGCTTGACTGTGCGTTGCTCGAATTCATGTACGCGAGTTTTGCCGGTATGTATCATGGCGCGGCATTGTGCAAAGCCGAGGGTTACTCAGTCGATGACTATTTCGAATCGCTGGTTGATATCTACCCGCTCGTCAGTGGCACTGCAATCACTTCGGCGCCGATGATTAAAAATCGCAATTATGGCGGCGACCAAGCGAGCACCGCAGTTCATCATGCAGCCATCGTCAACATTCAAAGAGCTTCCAAAGACAGGAAACTCGCGAATGAGTTACCCGATGCTCTCGTGAAAATGTTCGGCCGCCCTGTCGCACGCGGTAGCGGCGAAGACGAAGCACCAGTGGTATTCGAAGATCAATTAAAGCCATCTGATTAGTAGAA
Organism: uncultured Binatia bacterium (SeqCode); assembly: GCA_965203745.1. Lineage (GTDB taxonomy): Bacteria > Desulfobacterota > Binatia > Bin18 > Bin18 > Bin18. Next base: position 19,890 of record CBDBDK010000004.1, on the reverse strand, counting down.
TCTAATTTCGCCGCTCGGCGGCCGCACGCACCAAGTCGTTAAACAATTCTTGATTATCGGGCGGGGACAGCTTCTCCGGATGCCATTGCACCCCAACCACGTAATCATCGTTAGTTGGTTCGATGGCTTCAATTGTTCCATCCGGTGCACGCGCCGACACCTCGAAACCAGGTGCAAGATCGCGAATCGCTTGATGGTGGGTTGTATTCACTGTGCGCGGGGACGAACCGAGAATGTCCGCGAGACGCGAACCAGCCAAAATTTTAACGTCATGTCGGAGCGCCAGGATGTCGTCTAACACCGTTGGCCTTGGCCCATGACAAGTGCCTTCGCGAGTAATTTCCTGATCGAGCGTACCGCCATAGGCAACGTTAATGATTTGGATCCCGCGGCACGCGCCGAGCACCGGAATCTTCGCCTCAATACAAGATTTGACTAAGGCAATCTCAGCTTTGTCTGCTTCAATATCACAGTGTTTGCACTCGCCTTGATCGGTTTCACCGTAACTTCGGGGATCGACGTCATCTCCGCCGGTTAAGATTAACGCGTCAATCTGCTTCACGACATCGATCAACATCTCCGCCGGCATATGCGGGATCAGAAATGGTACCCCGTCCGCGGCGAGGAGTCGCTTCACGTAAGCCTGGTCGATTTGGAAGATAGTCATCTTGCTTTCCCAAACCTCTACGGTTTGGCGCCAGGCGGCGATCCCGATGACAGGTCTAGAATTCGACATGTTGGATGTGAAGCTTAGCTGGTGGCTTTAATCGAATGATCGTGCACAGCATTGAGCAAGGAACGTGCACCACGCACCAATTCGCGATCGGAAGGGAGCACACCGTAGACTAATTCGAAGAACGATTCATCTGCCATGATCATGCTAGTCGAAGCGCAACTCAATTCGTCAATTTCGAATCGCCACAGTTTATTGAACATCGCCTTACCGTAAATCCACACGTTACCGCCGTGGTACATCACCGCGATATTCGAGGTGCCACCGAGTGTTTCTAAGGTTTTATCGAGCGCTGCTTCAAGCGAATGACCCTCCTGCATGAATCGCTCAGTCATTCGAAAGCCAATCTCTGAGTCAACTTTACCACCGAGCAACCCGTCGAATTGATCGCGGAATTGTTCGGCATTAGTAAAGTCGCCGTTATGCGCGTAAGCGAAATCTCGATCTTCCGAATAAAAGGGTTGCATGTCTTCGATCACATTTGGCAAGCGCAGCGGACGACGCAGATGGAATAACCAGCGCCGTGATTCAATCTGGCGTAATTCATCAAGCGCTTCCGGCGTCTCATTGATTTTACCAACCGCACGACGCACGTTGACCGCGCCGTCTAATTCCAAGTGCGCAGAACCCCAACCCCAGCCGGCAATTCCGTAACGTTCAAGAGCCAGCACCCAAGGCTCGATACGGGTAAATGGAACGGGCGACTGCGCGCCAACAACAAGAATTTCACACACTGGTTTATTCCTCTATCGTGATTGCCCTTTCCGGGCAGGCCAACTCCGCACGCCGAACTTTGTCGTGCTGCTCCGGCGGAATCGTGTCTAATACCACAACCGCAAACCCTTCATCGTCGACGTCAAAGACTTCGTCCGCTAAAGCAACACAGCGGTTGTGACCATGACATTTATTTTTATCGACTAACACGTGCATTGAATTTAGCCCGTACGCGGTTTAATCAGCAATGGACCTAGATCATCCCACCGAATGTCGACTTCACCAGCAAGTTCGAAATCGGGTAGGACTTTTAGTACTTCTTCAATTGCAACGGCAATTTCTGCTCTCGCCAGATTAGATCCCAAACATCTATGTGGGCCAACACCAAAAGCGACATGTCGATTGGGAAAGCGATCGATATCAAATTTATCCGGCTCTTCGAATTCAGCCGGATCTCTATTTGCACACCCAAATAGCATTAACACTTTATCCCCTTGATGGACCGGGCAACCACTGAGCGATGTATCGCTTCGTGCGGTTCTTCCAAGCGCGATTACCGGAGAAAAGTAACGTAAAGCTTCTTCCACTGCGGCATCGATGAGCGAGGGATCATCGACTAATCGCTGACGCAAGGTGTGATCGATTGCGAGCTGTTGCAGCAATGCACGAATCGTAAAGTTGGTGTTATCGAGGCCGGCAATTAATAAAAAGAAACAGAAATCGATGACGGTCTCGTCATCTAACGGTTTCCCGTCGATCTCCGATTGCAATACCAGTGAGACAAGATCGTCTCTGGGATTAGCTCGTCGTCCTGGTAGCAAGTCGCGAAATAAATTATGGATCTTCGCAATTGCGCGATCGGTGGCATCGCGATCGGAGATGCGTCGATACACTACATCTTCCACCCACTCTTGGAGCTCAGCCTTAAATTCAATGCCAAGCATTTGGCAAATCACCGCGGTGGGTAACAGCTTCGCATAACCCAAACTGAAATCATGCGGCTCATTCGCGAGCACATCTTTGAGTAACGCTTGGGCTGCTTCGCGGATCAACGGGATCCATTCTCGAATCGCTTTCGGCGAAAACCGTTTAGCCAGCATACGGCGATATTCTGAATGCAGGGGTGGATCAGATTCCATCGGTAATAGCGGTCGATCCAACACGCCGGGTAGCATGGTGCCGTCGGCGGGCGAATAAGTTTCAATATCGTGCGAGACGTCCTGTACTGTTTCGTAAGTCGGCACCACCCAAAACCCGCCGTAATGTTCGCTTTGACCGACGCCAGCTGCGCGCAATTCACGGTAAACGGAAGCCGGATCTTTGCGGAAGTCCGCTGAATTGTGGTCGAAATCCCTGTGTTTGAAACTCATATTCGGTTCGCTCTTCGCTTTACAAAACGTACTCGCCGTCTCGCAAAATTGCGGTACGCGTGCCCGCGGATGAGATTAGATCTGCGGACACCGTGATTGAACATTCTTTCGCATAAGGCAGATCAACATGTAATACCGTCTCAGGACTCGCAAAATCTTTCGGTGCAATCGTGCCGCCGAGAAATTCACTACGCCCATAGCCCCAGTGAAAGCCAGCTTTTTCGTCTTCGATAAAAACCCCGGTAACACGCGCTTTACGATTATATCCAAACGCGATTTCGGCGACGTTACGCCGCATGGGATCAGCTTCCATATCCTCGCGCAATCCAATTGCCCGCGGACCGTCACCTAACACATCGACAATACGATTTTGTTCGACAACGAAGCGCGCAACGTCGTCGCCCTCGCCCGCAACGGGGATTACACCTCGGGTACGCGAAGGATCTCCCTCACGTTCACCTTCATAGGGCACCACCCATACTTCTCCGGACGGCAAATTGATTACTGGAAAACCTTGCTTATCTGGGTGGAGGTAACCGTTATCCACACCAACTTCACGATGACGGATATCGAACGTGCATACATCACCGGTTGAAAACGTAACTTCCACCGCTTCGGCTTTCACCACCTCTTCTCGGATAGTTTCCCCTTGTGCAACTAATTCGCCAGGGTCAGCTAAGTAACACGTATCTTCCATGTTGCGATTGGCCATCGGCATCGACGCAACACGAAACGCTGCCGCCGAGCCTTTCGCCATACCATACTGAATCAGTGGCCCCGTAACGGACACTTCCATCATCGCAAGGACAACGGTCGCCTCGTCAAGAATATCTGCGAACGCAACCTCGGCCCCACCCATATCAGCGCTGGCCGGTAAATCGGCATTGGTTCCCGCCACGGCAGGAAACGATACCAAGGGCAAAACGCGAAAACCTTTCGCTCCTGCAATGGCCGAAATCTGTTGATGCCAGTCTGATGCCATCTCGCGTCGCTCGCGCCAAGCGTCATTCTCAGTAGCTCGCGCGTGCGGCGTATCGTGCAGTATCGCGAAAACGTCGTTTTCGGTTGGCGCAAATACGGCGTCCACCAGCCATGACATATCAAATTTTTGCGGGGTATTCATCGATAAACCTCTCTCAAACGTTATCAGCGTACTGCATCAGTTCCCAATCGGGGACTTCGTCTGGCGAACACTGACCAACTGCCGCATCGAACATCTCAAGTTCGATGCGGCGTGTCTGCGCAAAAAAACGCACAAAATCTTCACCAAGATATTTAGCTGCGAGTTCGCTTGATTCAAACGCCGCGAGCGCTTCATGCATTGTTTGCGGTACGACGTCTAATTCGTCATTAAGAAATCCATCACCCTTCACCACGGGCGGCGGTTCAAGTTCATTTTCTATCCCATGAATCATACCTGCTAAGCAGGCGGCGATTGCGATGTAGGGGTTCGCGTCAGCGCCGGCCGTACGATGTTCAATACGACACGTACGTGGTGACTCTACAACCGTTCGAATGGCGATTGATTTGTTGTCGTATCCCCAGCCAATTTTATGTCCTGTGGAGTAATGTGCCATGAAACGCCGATAGGAATTCGGGGTGGGACAAAATAACAAAGTAAAATCTTTTAGCGTAGCGAGTTCTCCAGCGACAGCGTGTTTTAATATTGGGGAACGTTTGTCTTCCGCTGATTCATCGAAAAATATCGGCTCGTCATTTCGCCATAATGAATGGTTAATATGCAAGCCATTACCAAACCCGGCCATCGAGGGTTTAGCCATAAAGACCGGAAACAAATCATGTTGAGCGGCGATCTCGCGTATTGCATGTTTGAAGATAAATGCGGTATCCGCCGCCGCTAGCGCCGGCTCGGGGGCGATATTAAATTCTTGCATGCCGGGTCCGAATTCGGCTGACCAAACTTCAATCGGCACGCCAAAAGCAATTAGGTTTTCAAGAAACGGGCGAACGAGATGCGCATCGCGACCACTACGAGTTAGGTTGTAGCACTGCGCGGTGGGCGACAACGGAGTTAGGTTTCGATAGCCCTTTTCAAAGGCCGATTGTTCCGTTTCACGAAATAACAACCATTCAAGTTCGTTCGTGAACATGGGTGTATAACCAAGATTCTCAAGGCGCTCTGACAGCCGACGAACCAAAGCCCGCGGCATGAATTCCAGCGGCCAACGCTCTTCGGAATGCTCATAATCGCACTGCACGATTACATTGGATTTCTGCCACGGCACTACACGCGCTGTAACCGGATCTGCGACCATGCGGAGATCCGTGTAACCCTCTTCCCACGACGGCCACCACACGTCGGTCGCAGTTGGCGACGGATGCGGCATCCCTTGGCAATCCATCATGAGCATAAAACTTGAGATGTTGACGCTCGTCGCGGCGTTCTCAAGCAGACGACTTGCCGGGACATGCTTACCGCGCGCAATGCCATGAAAATCAGTGCCAACGAAAGAGACAGATTCGATGTTCTGCTCTTTGATCAGGGCGATCAGATGGTTTTGATCACGCGTGATGTTCACCGGGCAGCTCTATCAATTTTATGCGGTTTTTTCAAGGCTTTATTGCCAATCTATTTGCCTCGATTATTACGGCGATTCGCGATTGTCACCATGACTAGGCTGCGCAACGTACGCCCAATTTCACTATCGTCATTCGTACATTACGCGCGTAAATAAATATGCCTTGAGGAGATTTTTTCGATGTTATGATTGCCCACTCCTATTTAATAACCTGATGACGCTAAGGGGAAGTGAGGTGGATAACGCGGAGAAAATCCAATGGCCGTTTGACATCGAACAAATCAAACAACTGAAACATCGTTATTGTGCCTACTGTGATGAGCAATATGATCCGGACGGGATCGCCAGTTTATTTACCGAAGACGGTGTGTGGGATGGAGGTCCATTTAGACTCGCCGAAGGGCCTGAACGCGACGATCCGGATGTCATGCGGCGCTATCTAGAGGAAAAATTTCCACGCTTCACCGGACTGTCCGGCACACCCGAGCAAATTGAGTCGGCGAAGGAAGCGTTCAAGGTTTTCGCACGCCGAAAGCCAGATCCGAGTGATCCAGACGGCTACGCCGTCCCCCACACCGCAATCACGTATCTTATCGACCCCGACGGCAGCTATGCCACGCATTGGGTCGAGACCAAAACCGCAGACGTAATCCTGACGGACTTGAAGCAGCGACTTACCTAACGGGCATCAGCACTCGCTACCGAGACAAAAGCGGTCGGCTCGCAGTTCTTGGATACGTGCGTGGGGATTCGATGCGGGTAGCGATGGCAACACACTGTGCCGGGAGTTCGTCAAGCCGCTTGAGCGTCACTCCCTGACAGCCATGGCAGAGCGCAAAAATAAGGTTCGTGGGGGAGGAATTGGTCTCGCCATCCGATATACAGGAGACAACCGTAACGCATTCAGTTCGTACCGAGTCCATCAAAGGGGGACCATTATGCTGATTCGTACGATGAACCAACTGGAAGCCGATGATCGGGTTATCTCGATTGCCCACGGCAAAGCGACGGCCGTCCGTCTGCTCACCAAAGCCGATAGACTCGGGTTTAGCGTGTCTGAAGCCCGGACACAGCAGGTCGGATCACTGGATGTCTGGTACAAACACCACTGGGAGGCCAACTACGTGTATTCAGGAAACGCCACGCTGGAGAACCGGACCACGGGAGAACGCTGGCCCCTAGCACCCGACGTACTCTATTGCGTTGGTCCTCAGGACCGACATCGCATCATCTGTGAGGACCCCTCAGACCTGCGTGTCATCAGTGTCTTCTCCCCGCCGCTCGAAGGCAATGAGACCCACGATGCAGAGGGGTCCTATCCCCCAACGGGTGATGTCCCTCAAGGTCAGGACCGTATGTTCGTCAGAACTCTCGCCGATGTTCGCAATGCGGGCCTGGAGCGGGTGATCGCGGGCGGTGTCGCTATCACGGCTCGCTATTTGACCGCCGCCGACCATCTCGGGTTCTCCTTTTCGGTGGTCCGCCTGCAAGCGGGCGGAGAAGCAGACTTGTGGTACAAACACCACTGGGAAGCAAACGTGGTGCTAGACGGCACGCTTGAGGTGACCGATTCCGCCACCGGAGCCATGCAGATTATCGGTCCCGGCGGCCTGTATCTGGTGGGACCGAAAGACCGCCATCACGTCAAGGCGTTGAGCAATTTTCACGGCATTAGCGTGTTCGACCCACCGCTGACCGGTAAGGAAGTGCACGACACGGACGGCTCGTATCCCCCAACCGGTCCCGTTCCACCTGGACCAGTCGGGGGTTGAAGCTTGTAAGTGACTTTTGGGGGGGAGAGGAAAAGCCGTCTGGCAGAACGTTCTGGTCGCCACTCTTCTTATGTACACTTTCTGTCCGGTTGCTTGTCAAACGATATCGTCGTGCGGTCGCGCGCTCTCGATGCCCTGGGAGAACTGCACGCGGCCTACTTCTGATGGGGCAGGGGCGCAGCATCCACCAGTACGAAAGCGACACGCGCGGTCTGATCCGTTCGCACCGACCATGAATGCATCGTGCCGCGTTGGACCAGGATATCGCCTGCCTTGAGGCAGGTCTCGCCTTCGTCCATCACGGCCCACACTTCGCCCTCGAGGACGATGGCGTAGTCCGTGGTGGTCGTGACGTGCATCATTGGATCGTCGCTGTCACTACTGACCGCGTGACCGGCGCCGATGGAATCGAACCCTTCGAGACCGGAGGCATCGTTCTTCCACGTCGAGTCCGGTGGAAATTCAACCACGCGGCAGATGGTACCGTTCGGCGGCGGCTCGAGGCGAATGGGGCGGTCGGCGTTATCGGCACTGCCGCTATTGTCCGCCGGCATGGTGGTTGTTTCCCAGATATCGGTGACCAGGAGACCGGCCATCGAGCCCATCTCCACGTGGTTCGGCGCGGGACCGTCCTCCATGATGTAGGACTTGTTGTCGGCATTGTGGCCGGTAAGGACTCGGCGTACTCGTTTACCCATTGGTTTCCTCCTCAGAATTTGCGCGGTTCAGGCATCCAGCGCACGGTTTGTTTGGGACCCATCGTCTGGCGCAGTGTGCCGGGCCCTGATACTTCGAGTTCGATCGTGTCGCTCGGTTTCAGGTAACATCCCTGCTCCATGCCAGTCCCTCCCCTCCGGATCATTAAATTCATGAAATCGCATGAGCGGCTCCGTACCTTCGGACGACAATGAGGCCGCCGCATACAACTCTTACACGCTGCAACTCCTTGCCGTCTAACACCGTCCCCCAAGGAAGCTGTCTGCGACCAAATTATGATTGTAGGGTACAAATTTACAGAGGCAAATGCGAACGGGTGGTGGTACGCCTGTACCACCACCCTTCTCCTTGACTTTTTCTCTTTTTTTGGCAATGACGAAAAGCGCTAGAGATATTGGAGAGGGGAAACCCCATGATCGAAGTCTATGATCTCACTGGAGCAAATGACCTACGCTGCAGTCCATTCTGTGCCCGTACCAAAGCCGCGCTGCGCTATAAGAATCTGGATTACACCACTGTACCAATTCGGTTTTGTGATAAAGACAAGCTGACTTTCTCCAACCAGGATCGTGTGCCGGTCATCAAAGATAACAGCACGGTTGTTTCCGATTCGTGGAAAATCGCAGAGTATTTGGAAGAGCAGCACCCAGAGCCCAAGCTTTTTCCTGTCCTTGGCATGAAAAAGGCCTGCCGGTTTTTTAATATGTATGTCGACACCACGCTGCATCCAGCGTTCTTTCCGGTCGTGGTGTACGACGTCTTTGAAAAGATCGAGCCGGCCGATCGCGCCTATTTCCGTGAAAACTTCGAGGCGCGGCTGGGCGCAACGCTCGAAGATATTGCCGCCAGGCGCGACGAATTTCGTCCACGCTTCAAATCTGCCCTCGCCGACCTTGAGGCCGTCGCTTTAGGACACGAATATTTGTTTGAGATTTTAACCTATGCTGATTTCTGTCTTTTCGGCACCTTCACCTGGATCACCCGAGTCAGCGACGAACCGCTGTTTGATTCTGCCCCGTCTTTGGGTAAGTGGTGGGAGCGGATGCAGGCACGCTTTGAGGTTTAGAAAAAGGCGCGTGCCCCTGTACCCCTAACCGGTTGAATCCAAGACGCCCTTCCACAAAAGCGGATCGGTACAGTGCAGCGCCCCGGTCGATGTTCTGAGGCGCTCAGGACGCGGCGGAGACGGCTCCGTTGTTCTCCTCCTCAAACACGAACCCCTCGTAGCCCTTGGCGGCAGCCTCAGAGATGCGCTGAAAGTACAGCGGACCACCCAGGTGGACGCAGAACTGACGGGGCTTGCCTGGGATGTTGGCGCCTGTGTACCAGGAGTCGGTGAGGGGGTAGAGCGTCTCGTTGGCGAGTTCGTTGACCTCTTTGTCCCAGTCTTTCTCGGCGTCCGGCGTCGCCTCGATGGCACCCAGACCACGTTTGCGTAGATATTGTACGCAGTTGCCGATCCACTCCGTCTCGCGCTCGGCACCGAGCGGCATGTTATAGAGCACTGAGGGTGAGCCTGGGCCATGGATCATAAACAGATTGGGGAAGTCGGCAATCGCCATACCAAGGTAGTTATCGAAGCGACTGCTCCACTTCTCCTTGAGGCCGACGCCGCCGCGCCCCTTGGGGTTGAGGCGCAGCAGGGTGCCGCTGATGGCGTCGAAGCCCGTTGCCATCACGATCATATCGAGCGGATGGTCGCCGGTCTCAGTCCGTACCCCTGTTGAAGTGACCGTCTGAATCGGGTCTTCGCGTAAGTCTACTAAAGTGACGTTATCGCGATTGAAGGTTTCGTAGTAGCCATTATCGAGGACCTGGCGCTTGGTGCCCAGATAGTAGTCTGGCATCAGCTTCTCGGCAATCTCGGGGTCCTTCACGCACGCGCGAATCTTAGCGCGTATAAAATCGGCCAGCGTGCGGTTGGTCTCCTTATTGGTCAGGAGGTCGGCATAGCTGCCGAAAAGGAGGTTGAAGCTGCCCTTCTGCCACAGCTCCTCGTAGAGCGCCTGGCGTTGTTCGGGGGTGTCCTCGGCGCCCAAGCGCGTGGTGGTCTCGAACGGCAGGCCTACGGGATGGGCGTTCATTTTTTCCCGGACTTCGTTCCAGTTTTCGCGGGCGTACTGCATTAACTCAGGCTCGAGGGGACGGTTACGTGCCGGGATGCTATACTGCGGTGTGCGCTGGAACACCGTCAGGTGTGCGGCCTCGCGGGCGATTTCGGGAATCGCCTGTACCCCCGAGGAGCCAGTCCCGATCACGCCAACACGTTTGCCCTCAAAAGAAACGGGCTCCTGCGGCCAGCGGCCGGTGTGGTAGCACTCACCGGTAAAATCGTCGAGTCCAGGGAAGTCGGGTTTGTGGGCCGCCGAGAGGGTGCCGACTGCGCAGATCAAAAACTGAGCCGAGACACGCTCGCCAGCGCTGGTCTCAACTGTCCAGCGCTGTATCGCTTCGTCATAACGGGCGTCGCGTATCCAGGTCTCAAGTTGGATGTCGCGGCGCAGGTCGAGCCGATCGGCGACGTGCTCAAGGTAGTCCAGTACCTGCTCTTGGCTTGGCTGGGTCTCGGCCCAGTCCCACTCTCGCACCAGCTCTTCCGAGAAGGTGTAGCAGTAGAAAGGACTGCCCGGACCATCGACCCGTGCACCGGGGTAGCGGTTCCACCACCAGGTTCCGCCGATGCCGCCGGCACCGTCGTACACGCGCACGGACAGGCCCATTTCGCGCAGGTGGTGTAAGGCGTACATGCCGCCAACGCCCGCTCCGATGATGACGGCGTCACAGTGTTCGAGCGATCCGTTTCTGTATGGCTGTTGAGTCGTGTTCGTCATGGTGTTCCATCCTCTATTATCCTACGTCGGTTTTCAGGTGGCTTAGGTATATCTTATCGACTCTCCGATAGGAAGCTGTCCTAGGTGCAAACTAGGCGCGGCTCATTTTTGATACCGCTGTGACCGGGCATGCATTCCTATGGGAAAGTCTCACTGCCCATACTTTCCCCTATAACTGTGCGCCTTTCTTGCCTTTCCCGTGTTCGGCTGATAGCTGCTCGCTACGATACACGAAGGAGCACAGCAGCATGAAAGTTTTAGACGATGTTCGCGTCCTTGACCTGACCCATTTCTATAATGGTCCGTATGCCGCCTTAGTGTTAGGATTCTTTGGCGCCGAGGTCATCAAAATCGAGCCGCCCGAGCTGGGCGAGCGAGCTCGTACAATTTTTCCTATCCCCGGAGTCGCAAACGAGAGTTATCCATTCGTAATGCTGAATTCCAATAAAAAAGGCGTCACCCTCAACCTCAAAGCCCCACGTGGCCAAGAACTCTTCAAACAACTGGTGCAAGACGCCGACGTGGTGGTTGAAAATTTTACGGCCGGCGTCATGGATCGGCTGGGCTTAGGCTGGGATGTCCTCAAGCAGATTAACCCACGACTCGTCTACGCTTCGAGCACAGGCTATGGGCGGTCAGGTCCGTATAGCGCCTATCCCGCTTTTGATCCTATTGTTCAGGCCATGTCCGGGCTCATGAGCGCGACCGGAGCCCCCGACGGTCCGCCCACAAAAGCCGGGACCCCGATCATGGATATTCTGGGCGGGATTCACTTTGCCACCGGGATTCTCGTGGCCTTGCGCCAACGCGACCGCACCGGAGAGGGTGTGTTCATGGAAACCTCGTTGTATGAGTCCGCGATTGGTCCAATGGCAAGCCTTATTGCCGCCTACCTGGGGCAAGGCGAGACCTATGAACGGGCCGGCAATAGCGTACCTGGTCATATTTTTTCGCCTTACAATTGCTATCCCACCCAAGATGGCTATGTCCTGCTGCTCGTGCTAGACGACCAACGCTGGCAAGCCTTGTGTACGCTCATGGATCGCCAGGAGCTGAGCGATGACCCGAAATTCGCCACAAAAGCTGAACGTTCAAAGCGCTGGGAAGAACTTGATGACATTGTTAGTGCCTGGACGAAGCAGCATACCAAACAGGACGTTATGGAACGCTGTTCAACAGTCGGCATAACCTGTGGCTCGGTGAAAGAAGTGGCCGAATTGCTCTCAGAGCCGTATTTACGTACGCGCGGGATACTCCAGGACATCAGCCATCCCGTGGCCGGCACCGTACCCATCCCAGGCCCACCGTGGCGCTTCAACGGTGAACAACCGTCGATCGACTCCCCCAGCCCGACCCTTGGCCAGCATAATGAGTTGGTGTATGGACAGTTATTGGATCTTTCGGAAGAAGAGCTGACACGGCTGAAAGAGGAAGGGGTGGTTTAGACCTATTCCCGGCTTTCGTGCGCCCGTTCGGGTAAATTCATCGGGTATATGGGGTCAGACTCGACTTTACTCGCATCTGGTCCTTCGACGTACTGTGACATCCAGTGACAACCTCCCCCTTTTGAGGGCCCTCCAGCGAGGCGGACCCAACGTAACCAGACAGTGCGGCTAAGGCAAAGGGATTTTGGAAAGGGGTGGACGGAGAAAGGAAGGGATCATTCCACACAGGTGACAACAGACAGGGGAGAGGTGGGCGCCCAAGACGAGCACCGGGCGATGTGTAGTCGCTGCTCGCAGACGCCATGCCCTTATGATATTTATCTCCAGTTCTCAGTGCTTCGATTCTGAAAACAGATACCGCCTATCATTGAGGTGGAAAGGAGTAAGAATAATGAAGAGAACACCTATCACTATATCCCCTTTTTTCAAAAGCCTCGGAGTTCCTCAGGGAGAGATCATAGAAGACTATACCCGAATTATGTTTGTTACTGGCCAAGTTGCGATGGACGAAGAGACAGGAGAACCTTGTCACGTCGGTGATATGCGCGCACAGATGGCCATGGCAATAGACCATGTGGAACGTGTTCTGAAGGAAGCTGACATGGAGCTATCTGACGTTGTTCATTACTTCATATACACTACTGATGTGCCACAAACTAATGCGAATTTAGATGTGCTCACTAAAGCCTTTGGTGATTCTACTCCTACGGGTAGTGCGCTGCATGGAGTGACCGAGCTCTATGCTCCGGGGGCTATGTTTGAAATATCAGCCATCGCTATGGACTAAGATCACCCTAAGGGTTTGAGGTATTCAGGATGCGACGTAGGGTCCGCCCTGAACAGCGCCCGACGGCTCAGAGAGCCTCGCGCAACCGGCGAGACCCATCGTCAGAGCGCCCTGATGTTTGACCTCGAGACCCTCCGCGCGATTGCCGCATCCGGTCTCGAAGAAGACTGCGCTCGTCGTGCCCAGCTCTCCCAGAACCTTTTCCTTAGTCTGCTAAAGCTGGCCGAATTCTTTCTTCCAGAATAGCGATGTTCTGTCGATATTCAGCCGCGCTCTCATACCCTTGGGTATGGACAAGATGGGTCACGCCTACCTCCGCAAAGCCTTTCGCGTAGTCGATCGCCTTTGGTGGGTCATCGATGGGCAAGGTTTTCATGGCAACCACTTCAAGCGCCGAGCGGCCCGCCTCCTGGGCCATCTGTTGCAGCTTTTTAATATCGGGCTTGAGGGCTTCCGCCTCGACACCAACTGGAATCCAGCCATGACCGTACTTCACTGTGCGTTCAAGGCTATGCGGTGGTGCACCCCCAACATAGATTGGGGGGCAGGCGGGACGGGGCCGAAATAAAAAGGGTTGCCCATTCGCTTCAGCGGTATCGTCACCATCAAAACACTGGCGGATAAAGGCTAAGGTTTCGTTCGTCATTGCCCCGCGCCGACTGTAGGCGATCCCGAGGGCCTGAAATTCCTCTTTCATCCAGCCCACGCCCACGCCCAAACGCAAACGCTCACCCGACAGTTCATGGACGGTTGCGGCGAGTTTTGCCGTTGGAAGCGGGGGGCGGTAGGGGAGGAGGATGACTGCTGTACCGAGGCCGATCCGTTTTGTCGCCGAGGCGAGGAATGCGAGAGTCGCAAACGGATCGAGAACCCGTCCTTGTGAGAAATCAGGGAAGCCGCTTGGCATTTCGAGATTCGGTGGGATCGCAATATGCTCGTTAATCCAGAGCGTATCAAGTCCGGACTCATCTGCCGCCCGAGCACATTCGAGCATGATGTCAGCGGTCGAATGAGGACCCCAATTCCGCAAGTTCATACTTAGCTTCATATGTCTCTCCTTTCGCTGTAAAAAATCTTTACCCGACTGGGATGCCCGAGAACTCTCACGAGCCCATCTCCTTGCTCCAGCTTAGAACTTCTCCTTAAACGGGCGCCCTTCGAGCTCGGTTGTCCAGGCGCTCCGGTCCTGATGGGCCACATGCCAGTAGGTTTCGGCAATGGCTTCGGGTTTGAGCACGTCCTTCACAGAGAGCGACTGCAGGAATGATAAGTGGTAAACATCGCGACGCTTTTGACTTCAAGTGGCCCACTTTCCTGCGAATAGTTGCCTCTGTCCACTCCGGCCGGCTTTACCGGCGTGAGCCTGGGGCCATGAAAAACCAAATCGGACGGTCCGCCCCACTCTCCTTCAGCGTACGGCGTGCCGTCAGCAATACCTTACCGGCCTCGGTTTTATCGTAGAACCAACGCTCAGCGCCCCACGCCGGAATGGGCTCGTCGGCTACCAGTTGGCAGGCCAACTCTTCGTAGTAGGCCCGGATATCGTGTACGACCTGCATAGGCGTCCCCTCGAACCCAACCTGATCCCAGGCTTCCCCTTCGGCGATACGTACGAACTTCTCGAGTGCGGCAGGAATCTGATCCGCATGGATCACCCGGCCGACACTGGTCCGCCCAGTTTTCGCTACAGCGCGGTCGTAAGCAGCGCGTAACGCTTGTGCTTCGTCAATGGCTGGGTGCAGGTTCGGCTCGTAACGAGGCGGAAGCGGACACTCTAAGGGCTCCCCGCCCCTGCTTTGGATCGTCTCCGGGAAGTCTACGAGAACCGGTCCACTCGGCCGCTCCAGCAGGGCAAAGGCCGCTTCGAGCACCCGGTGCTGATAGGCCGCGTCGCGGGGCTTGCCGAGAGGCAGCCCTAATGGAAATTCTGCATACAGCACGCGTGGTGGACGCATACGTGCTGCAACATCACGCATCGGCGAGATCACGACCGTTGACAGGCCAGCCGCCTCGAAGACGTGGGCCAGCGTACACACGGTACGCGGACACAGCGGTCAAACCGGAGTGAGCAGGACAACATCCACTCCATCCTCACGCATCTTTTGAGCGCAGGCCGGACCAGTATCCAAGCGCAGCGCGGATAGCCCTTCGGGTTGGTTGCCGGCGAAGGCGTAGTGGTAATTAGCGACGCTGCCGATCACCCCCTGATCGGAGAGTTCCTGCAGGCGGTCGACCGGATAGACGACGTTCATGTCAGCGGCAAAGCCAGCCCGGTCAAAGTTCGGGCTCAGGTGGCCGAGCTTCAGATCGCGGGCGTCATTCGGCAAGGTCTCAAAGTGGAAATCCTCAACCTTCCACTTGGGGCTGCCGATTCGGTGGAGCGCGGCGCTGGTCACGATCGCCACGTGCGCCTCTCGTAGCGGTGGTGGTTTCGTGAAAGCGGTTTCTTCAAATTCTGGCAGCGCTAAGGTCTTGGCAAACTCGCGCATGGCTTGGTCGTTGTCGTGCATCTTTGCTCCTTTGAACAGATATGGTAATTGCGTATCTTCCGCGGTAATAAAAGGTCCCATCTAAGGAAAAGGCGTTATCAGTTCACTTTTCAATCGAGCCAACCACATCCATAACCTGTTCGAGATCTGCCATGCGTTTCGCATGATCCGCGGCTTCAATGCGTAGTGTTAGTCCGTCAATTCCCACGTCTTTGTATTTTTGAAAACGTTTGCGAATCATGTCTGGGGTCCCGACAGCCCCGAACTGCGTCACCATAGCGTCCGGAACGCGCTCGGCGGCTTCTTTGCGTTTTCCCTTACTCCATAGCTGGTGAATGGCTCTGGCATCATCCTCGAAGCCGGCACGTTGGAAGGCCGCTTTGTAAAAATTCGTGGTGGCCGAGCCCATAGCGCCCATACTAAAGGCGACAGACGGCTTGCGCATGTTGATCAGCTCTTCGACATTGTCGCCAAGCGCAACCACGCACCCAGCATGCAGGGAAATGTCGCTGAGTTTCCGTCCTGCTGCTTCTGCCCCTTTGCGAATATAAGCCAGATGGGCTTCGGGATGCTCAGGCGAAAATGAAGTGCCTAGCCAACCATCTGCCGCTGCGCCTGTATATGCAAGCGCCTTGGGTGCCAGGGTTGCCAGAAAGATGGGGATGTCCACGGGCTTATGATCAAGCCGGAGCGCTTTGCCCTCACCACCCGGTCGCGGCAGGGTATGGAACTCGCCTTCATAGCGTAGCTTCTCACCCCGAAAAGCCATGCGGATAATATCGACTGTCTCTTTCAGCCGGGTAAGCGGCGCGTGAAATGGGACGCCCTGCAACCCTTCCACGACTTGGGGGCCGCTTGTTCCCAAGCCTAAGATGAAGCGTCCTCCGGAGAGATCGTGTAGGGATAGGGCTGTCATAGCCATCATAGACGGTGCACGGGCGCTGATCTGCATAATACCGGTGCCGAGGATGATGCGCTCAGTCTGGCCAGCGAGATAGGCAAGGGATGTCACCGCATCCTGGCTCCACCCCTCGGCCGACCAGGCATAATCGACGCCTACACGCTCAGCCTGTTGGACAAGCTCAACCATGCCCTGCATATCGGTATACGTCGCTCCGCCGATCATGATGGATGTTTTCATGTGTTGCTCCTAACTCAGAGTGGAAACCAATCCCTGAACATTCCCAGATCACCGGCCTTGCGATAGGCGGATCGATCGATGATGCCAGCCTCTCGCCATGCGGGCATGTTCGGGGCGATTTCCTTGTCCAGAAACCGTCGATAGCTGGCGCGGAACAAAGTCTGTTCTTCGGTGAATTGTCTCATCGTGCTCTACAGATCGAACTTTGACATCAGGCAATTTCAATTTTTGAACCAGATGGCTTCTAAAACAGAAGGCATTGGGGGTCAAGGACTACCCCACGTGCATCGGTGCCGTTAATTCAATAAGCCCAAGAAAATGAGAGACGTTGCCAGTTTCTTCAGGTTTTAGAAAGTTCCCCTGTCTCAGCTTTACTGGTACTCTCTGCCCGAAGTGCTCTCGGGGAGGGCTGAAGGGCCGCTGGTCAATATGGGTAAACGGTAACTGGCGGCTTACGTTTGAGTTTAAGGATGGAAACATGCACATTTAGACTATGAGGATTATCACTCATGACGATGTATAACCCCCCACATCAGCCCAGAAATGGCATTGCGGTTGTCGAAGGCTCTGGGGCGCTCCCCGGAGAGCTGGCTGGCTATGCAGTACAACTATGATTTGTGGCAAACCAGAAAAACGACAGATCTCTCACATGTCCAAAGCGTGAAGTTTGAAGCCGCGTAACACAGAGAAAAAGAGGGGCAAGGAATTCTATGTCATTAAGCCAAGGTCGTCACTATCTCGCCATTCCGGGTCCTTCGGTGATTCCGGACCGCGTCCTGCAGGCAATGCACCAGGCCGCGCCGAATATCTACGAGGGTGCCCTCCACGAAATGGTGGAAGGTATGATTCCGGCTCTGAACCGGGTGGCCAGGAGTTCCGGGGAAGTTGTCATCTATATCGCCAACGGGCACGGCACCTGGGAGGCCGCCCTGACCAACACCCTCGCGCGCGGAGACAGGGTGCTTGCCCTGTCTACGGGACGCTTCGCCAGCTTCTGGGCCAGCATGGCTGAACGGCTAGGGGTGGAAGTCGACCTGGTAGATTTCGGCAAATCGGCTCCGGTGGACCTCGGTCAGGTGGAAGCCAAGCTGAAAGCCGATTCGAACCGTCGCTACAAAGCGATTCTGGTCGTGCAAACGGACACGGCCAGTTCGGTCAGAAATGATCTCGCCGCCCTGGGTGAGTGCATCCGTTCCTCCGGGCACCCGGCCTTGTATATGGTCGACTCCATGGCCAGCTTGGCCTGTGAACCCTTTGAGATGGATAGCTGGGGCGTAGACCTGATGGTGGCGGGCAGCCAGAAGGGCCTGATGACTCCGCCGGGACTGGGGTTCATGTTTTTCAACCAGCGGGTGCTTGAAGCGCGTAAGAAAGCGGACCTGGTGACTCCGTACTGGGACCTCCGTCCACGCATCCACCCGGAAGTGTTTTATCACTACTTTTTCGGCACCGCCCCGACTCACCATCTTTTTGGACTGCGGGAAGCCTTGACCATGCTGCTGGAAGAGGAAGGACTCGAGGCAGCCTGGGACCGGCATGCGAAACTCAGCCGAGCGGTCTGGGCCGCGTTCGATGCGTGGGGAGTGGGCAGTTCCATTCGTCTCAACATCACCGACCCAAAAGACCGTTCCCACTCGGTTACTGCGGCTTCCATGGATGCCCCGCATGCCACCGAACTGAGACGCTGGACCGAAAAAAAGTCCGGGGTGACCCTGGGCATCGGGCTGGGCATGGCGGAACCTTCCGACCCCGCCTACCATGGATTCTTCCGCGTCGCCCATATGGGGCACGTGAATGCGCACATGACCTTGGGCATGCTCGCGGTGATCGACGCAGGTCTGAAAGCGCTGAACATCCCCCATGGCGAAGGGGCCATCGAAGCCGCGAGCCGTGTTGTGAGCGAAGCGTAGTTGAGAAGCTGTGACGTGGGTCTAAACGAACGGTTGGGGCTCGTGCTTGCTCGTCATTGCCAATTATGACGACAACCCCTTCTCGGGTTTGGCGTTGTCGGCGTAGACTTCGAATTTTTCCTTATCGAAAAAGAGCGGCTGAACGACGCCGCCAGCCTGGTCCAGAACCGCGTGGACTTCGGGCACGGCCAGCATATTTTCCCACACGCGGTTCAGCGTTGGGAACTCACTCGGCAGGTCAATGCCTGCCAGCAGCGCGTTTCGTATCTGAGGGACGATGAAGCAGTCGGCGTAGGTGATCGAGTCGCCGACAGAGAATTTTCCTGCACACTGCGACATGATGTGTTCGATGGCACCGAATTCACGGCGGATGAAGTGCAGCCGGAGCGGATGCTCCGTCGGAGGTGCTTTGGTCATACCCCATTCGCCGATCGCCTGGATAATAAACGGGATATTCTGATACGGCTGGGTATCGGCAGCAATGATCCACATGATGCGGCGAACCTGCGCCCGCAGCCAGGGCTCCGCAGGTAACATCGGCGGGCCGTCATGGTCGAACCAGTCTTCGATCAGCTCGATGATCGGACCCGATTGCGTCATCTTCCTTCCGTCCGGCAGCAACAGCACGGGGACGCGCCCCTCCGGGTTAAATGCCTTCAGGTCCGTCGTCCCCAGCCGCTCCGTTTCGGGATCGTTTTGCGGCATGGTGTAAACGGGGATACCACGCGCATCGGTGCCGAAACCCGTACTCACCAGGGTGACGTGCGAAGACGGCACGCCACGACACCGTAAATACAGCGTCACGCGCATCGAGGCGCTGCTGGTGTGGTGGTAGTACAGGCGGAGGGGGCCGTCCGTCGGGAAACGAGGTTTGGCCATGAAGTTCCTCAGCTGTATGACAATGCCCAAGGACAGGACATTCTTTTGACACAGATCGGCAAGTGCGACGGTTTGCCGGCGAATGCGTACTGTACGTCCTCAAGCCAGCCCGAAAAACCGGACCGAAGCATCCCCTAACAGGCCGTTGCGGGCTTCCGGTGTGTGGAGGCTCCCGGCGAGGTGAGCAAGATGCTCCATATAGTTTCCGGGGTGGTCTGGATGCGGAAAATCCGACGCCCAGCCGAATTGATTGGGGCCGAAGTCTTCGATTGTTTTTGCCCACCCCGTTTCGTCCGGATCGCCACTCACAAAGCATTGCTGAGCGAACGTCTCCTTCGGTCGAGCGGTTCGCTTGATGCTGCGCTCGCCGACCTGGGTATCGAAGACCGCTTCCATCTTATCGAGCAAGGAGGGGACCCAACCCGCGCCTCCTTCAAAGAAGCCGACGCGCAGGCGCGGGAAGCGCTCGAACAGCCCGTACTGAAACATATCCACGAGAGCGATTTCCATTGCCACTCTGCCACCCAGGACGGACATCAGAAATTGTCCACCGTCATGCAGG
>CBDBDK010000003.1:0-20768 GCA_965203745.1 uncultured Binatia bacterium (SeqCode) | reverse complement strand
CATGGCGAGCACGCGCTCAAGAGCGGCTTTGGGCAGGTGTTTAACTTTGGCCGGCTCGCTGGCATCGGGGAAGGCTCGGAGGGGAGGGGAGCGGACCAGGCGAAGGGGCGACATACGGTTCGCATTGAGGTATCTGCCGAGGGCGTTGCGAGTAAAATTATTGAGCGCACCGTAACCGTGGTCCGACCGGGTGGCTATGAATTCCTTGAGCGTCCGAGTTTGATCGGCTCCACTAGCTCCGAGATTAACACCGAAGCGCAAGAAATTATGTTCCAGAACGTTACTTTTCGTGACCCTCACAGCGATGAGACAAAGACCGGCGAACTCTGGTTGCAATGGCAGGGCAACATCCAGGGACTAGGCGTGGTCGGCTCACGGACGTTATCAGATGGAACCGTTACGCCCCCACCTCCCCTGAATCTACGATCCCCGAATGACGAGTCGGATATTACTGCGGTCCTTGAAAATCCACCGGAGGATAATGGGCATACCCAG
This sequence comes from uncultured Binatia bacterium (SeqCode), assembly GCA_965203745.1. Classification (GTDB taxonomy): domain Bacteria; phylum Desulfobacterota; class Binatia; order Bin18; family Bin18; genus Bin18. Next base: position 20,273 of record CBDBDK010000003.1, on the reverse strand, counting down.
GTCACAGTGGGAGGTGTTGGGATGGTTTCCGGGTGGACGTTTTCGGAAAAGGGTGGGGCAGAGATTGCTCGCGTCTCTTTGCGGGTGGACGGAGATCCTCCACTCATGATCGGGGAGGAAATTCCGTGCTGCTCGGAACGGGCTGACGTCAGGGACGCTTACCCCGCGGTGGCACCACTGAATACCGGTTTTGGCGGCCTTATCAATTTTAATCTGATTCCCAGCGGCATACGCAAAATTGGTGTCGAGATACAGGATTCTTCAGATCCAGCCGAGACACGTATTATTGATAATGATGTGACCGTGGTCCGCCTGGGAGATGCCGAGTTTCTCGAAGATTTTAAGCTGACCGAAGAGAGCAGTGTAACAGTGACCGGCTCATTATTGACCCTTCAAGATGTCGATATCAGGGCCAAGGGTGAGGATGAAACAATGACGGTGGACGCTGGATTTATCTGGAGCGAGAGTTGCCAGTGTTTTCAGCCCTGGCCCCTGTGTGGCAACGGTGGGCGAGATGTTGGAGAGGAATGTGATAGAGAGGCGCTTGGCGAGCTGAGCTGTCAGACGCTTGGGTTTGGCGAGGGCGACCTGAGTTGTTTCAGGGACGAGGAGACCGACCACGACTTCTGCCTGCTCGATACGAGCAAATGTGATGAGGAGACTGGAGCCATGGCTTATGTGACCCTGGTAAATGAAAACGCCGTGGCGGTCATCAGTACCAGCACGAATACCGTTATTGACACCGACCCCGAGGCGGACGGGGTGCAGCATATTCCGGTTGGTGACCGTCCGCGCGGTATTGCGATCAGCCCGGACGGGAATGAGGCGTATGTCGCGAATGCTGGAGACGATACGGTTTCCGTTATCAACATCAATGCTGACCCAAAGACCGTGGTTGCGATAATCGAGGTTGGCGATGAACCGCAGGGGGTTGCCTTTGCCCCGGACGGGGCTACCGCCTATGTAACGAATATTAAGGACAATAACGTTTCCGTTATTGATACCGCCACACGGACACAGACCACAACCATCGCAGTGGGCAAGAGTCCGCAGTCCATTGCCGTCACCCCGGATGGGACAACCGCATATGTGCCGAACTTTGACGATAACACCGTCACCGTGATTGACCTGACGACGCATACTCCCCTGACTGACCCGCTTGTGGTGGGAGAGAGGCCGCTCGGGGTCGCGGTCAGTGTAGATGGGACGCGCGTCTATGTGACGAATTTCGGAGATCCCGATAAGAGCGATGAGAGCGATTACACGGGAGACACGGTTTCCTTTCTCGATACTGCAACGAACACCGTCGTTGATACTGACCCTAAGACAGACGGAGTACAGCCTTATCTGCAAGTCGGGGTGCAGCCTGCCGGGGTAGCCGTGATACCTGATACGGCGCTCGACCTGATAAAACGAGAGCTGAAGGCAGATGCTTTTGTCGCAAACTTCCTTGACGCAACCGTATCGGTGATAACGGAGGAGGACATTGATCCGGAACTCAGCACCCCGTCTTTTAATGTGGCTTTTAATCCACGCTTCAATGCGGTTAATAACGAACCGTACACCATCGCGATTACGCCAAGCGGCTTGCGAGGCTATACGACGATGTTCGGCTCCAGGACAGACGAGGGTGAGGTCATCCAGGTCTTCAGTACGCTTGCTCAACAAGTTGTTGACACGATTCCGGTAGGGAAGAAGCCGTTTGCCATTGCCATTGGCCCGCAATAGGAGCCGTCTGCGAGTTGACGCCTGCCGGAGAACATGGCAGTATTTCTGCACTAACGTACTGACCCAACCTCCATTCGTTTGCCACTGTGGGGCCGTAGCTCAGTTGGGAGAGCGCTTGAATGGCATTCAAGAGGTCGTGAGTTCAATTCTCATCGGCTCCACTTCTCCCCTTTCCTCTCGCAGCATACCAAGCCGGTTCTCGGCTGATACTCTCCTGTAAGAATCGGACGGCGGATGTACATGTTGCCGTTACCCTCCTTCACCTATGATACGTTCTCGTGCAATGAATGGGAGACAAAAGGAGTCGGAGAGGGGGATGACTGATAGTGCATACTCGTGTCTTGATCGCTAACCGTGGCGAAATCGCCATTCGCATTGCTAAATCGGCAACGGCCCTGGGCCTGGAATCGGTCGGAGTGTATCCGGCTATTGATGCGCTTTCGCTACATACCCGCTGTATGACGGAAAGTCATGAGATCGGTACGGCGGCGGACGCTGTTGCGGCATATTTGAACGCGGACATGCTCGTCCAGACCGCCAAATCACGCGGGTGTGACTGTCTGCACCCCGGCTATGGTTTCTTGTCCGAAAACGCCGCTTTTGCTGCGTTGTGCGCCGCCGAGGGAGTCTCGTTTATCGGTCCGTCGCCGGAAGCGCTGGCCTTATTTGGCGATAAAGTCAGAGCGCGGACGCTTGCCGAGTCGCTGGACATTCCCGTTGTGCCCGGTAGCGCCAAACCCATCCAGTCAGCGCGGGAAGCAGAAAAGCTGGCCCACGATCTTGGATATCCGGTGATGCTCAAGGCCGCAGCCGGGGGTGGGGGGCGCGGTATGCGGGTCGTCGAGAGAGCCGAGCAGATGGCCGAGGCATTTGAGCGCTGTTGCAGCGAAGCCCAGGCCGCATTCGGTGACGGAGCCGTCTTTCTCGAAAGGCTGATCGCCCGGCCCAGGCACATCGAAGTCCAAATTCTGGCGGATTCATCTGGCAATGTGATCCATCTGCACGAACGCGACTGCTCGGTCCAATTGCGCCACCAGAAAGTCGTTGAGGTGGCCCCCGCTCCGGGGCTGGACCCCGCCCTGCGAGAGCAGATGCTTACCGCTGCGATCACCCTGGTGAAGGCCGCCTCGTATGTGAATGCCGGTACAGTCGAGTTCCTGGTCTCGCCCGAGACCGGCGAGTATTTTTTTATTGAATGTAATCCGCGGATTCAGGTTGAGCATACGGTCACCGAACAGGTCACCGGTATCGATCTTGTCGAGGCCCAGTTTCGTATCGCCGCGGGTGAAACGCTCGCCTCGCTCGGTCTGAGTGATCAGCAGACAGTCGGCCGGCCGCGCAGTTTTGCCGTGCAGGCCCGTGTTGTTGCCGCGAGTACGGGGAGTATTACGGCCTATAAGGAACCCTCGGGCGCGGGCATCCGGGTGGATGGGTGTGGCTATCTGGGCTATGCCCCACCGCCGCAGTTCGACCCCTTGCTGGCGAAACTCATCTGCACGGCCGGTTCTTACGCCGCCGCAATGACACGCGCGCGGCAGACGCTGGATGAGTTCCATCTTGGTGGTCTGCGCACCAATTTGCACCAACTGCGCGCCATCCTCGCCCATCCGTCCGTTCGGGCCGGCGATGCCAGAACATCATTATTGGCAGAGACCCCGGAGTTGAGCTCCGCGTCTTTCTCCGCGGCGGAAGGCAGCGCGCTTGCCTTGCTGGAGCAGCAGGCTGCCAGGCTGGGCATGACGGCTCCGGGACAGGTTGCCGTGCCGACTGCACGCCTGCCGGCCCTGGAGGTGGCCGAGGGCCAGGAATCCGTGCACTGTCCACTGGAGAGTTCTGTGGTGGAGGTCCGTGTGGGTGTGGGTGACACTGTGTCTCCCGGTGACACGCTGCTGGTCGTGAGTGCCATGAAGATGGAAACCCTGGTCACGGCAGGATGTGCCGGTGTCATAGCGGCACTGCAACCGCTCCGGGCCGGGGACACTGTCGCCGCAGGGCAGGTGGTGGCGGTCGTGTCTCCGTCGCACGCCGTCACCCCTCAAGCGAAAGAGAGTACACAGCCCTGGAAGGCGGTACTGGAAGAGGTCGCGCTCCTCCGGAAATTTGCCAAACAGCGCTTGGAGCCCGGCTCCGACGACCCCGGCGTGGTGCGCCAACGCTCTCGCGGCAAGCTGACCTGCCGGGAGCGGATTGAGCTGTTGCTGGACGAGGGCTCCTTTCGGGAGGTCGGCAGTGTCGCGGGTTTTGCGTCCTATGATGAAGATGGGGCCATCATGGGGTTTACCCCGGCAAACAGTGTTGGTGGCTGGGGGAAAATAGACCGGCGGGGTGTCGTGGTATGCGCCGATGATTTCACGTCTCGGGGAGGCCATGCCGATGGGGCGATCGCTGCAAAGAGCGGCTATCTGGACCGTCTGGCAACGGAAATGCGTCTGCCCTCGATACGGCTGCTGGACGGCTCGTCCGGTGGGGGCAGTGTCGCAGCTATGGTCCCGGCCCAGAAAAAAGAGGGGGAGAGCAGCGCCAGGGAAAGCGCGGGCGCCATCAAAGCCGGCAGGCCACGGGTGGCAGGTGGGGGCGGATCGTATCTACCCGGACACCTGGGCAGCAGCATGTACGCCGAGCAACTCGCGACCATACCAGTGGTCAATCTGTTGCTCGGCAGCGTGGTCGGCATTGGCGCGGCCAAGGCCGTCCTGGGCCACTTCTCGGTCATGGTGCGTGATATCGCCCAGCTCTTTGTCGCCGGACCGCCGGTTGTCTCGCATGCCATGGGCTACGATATCACCAAGGAGGAACTCGGCGGCTGGCATATTCACTGTACGAATGGTGCGGTAGACAATCTGGCAGAATCCGAAGAAGAAGCCATGGAGATGACCCGGACGTTTCTGTCCTATCTGCCCTCCAGCGTATACGAGGTTCCGCCCGTACACGCGGCCAGCGCGAATGATCCGATTGACCGGCGTGAAGAGGGACTGGCGACCCTCATTGCCAGAAAACGGACCACGACTTTTGACATTCGGCAGGCTATCAGGTTAATGGCCGACCGGGATTCTTTTTTTGAGATTGGTCCCTTGTGGGGGACTGATCAGGTGACCGGGTTCGTGAGATTCAACGGTTATCCTCTGGGGGTGATTGCTTCCGACAGCCAGCATGCCAACGGTGGCGCGCTCACCGCCGACGGCTGCGACAAGCTGACGCGCCACCTGGATTTGTGCGATCTGTTTCATCTGCCACTCTTGAACCTGGTCGATAACCCCGGCTTCGCGGTCGGCCTGGAGCACGAGAAAACGGGCACGATTCGCAAAGGGGCAGAATGGATGATTGCCTTCGCCCAGGTCCGGGTCCCCATCTTTACCGTTCTGATGCGCCGCAGCTTTGGCGTTGCCGGGAATAATTATGCCACCCCGCGCTCGGAACCCTCGATGCGTGTCACCTGGCCGGCTGCGGATGTCGGCGGGATTCCACCCGAAGGCGGCATCGAAGCGGCCTATAAACGGCAGTTGGCAGAAGCGGACGATCCAGTTGCCTTCCGTGCGGAACTCAACGCCCGGATCGAGAGCGTCCGGGGACCGCTCGGCCCGTTAAACAAATTCCAGATCGAAGAAATGATCGACCCCAGGGATACCCGTCGCTATATTTGTGAATGGGTGGAAACCGCCTATCAGGTAGTGGCTCAGCCGACGCGACTCGTGCCCAGGGCCTTGCAGTTTCGGCCATAGGTGGCTGGGCAGCCACCCCGCTCGAACTTGCCGAAGCCCGGTCCGCCCTATAGACAGAAGCAGACCGCAGCAGGTGAGCGTGGAGGACAGACGATGAGTCAACAGACACCGGCCACCGACCCGAGGTCGCAACCCGATAGCGAGCCCGGACAACGACCCCTGACCGGCCAGGAATTCCTTGACAGCCTGCGGGACGACCGAGAGGTCTGGATCTATGGCGAGCGCGTCAAAGACGTCACTCAGCACCCGGCCTTTCGGAATTCCGCCCGCATGCTGGCGCGCATGTATGACGCGCTGCGCGACCCGCAGAAAGCACCGACGCTCAGCACGTCGACAGATACCGGGAACGGCGGGTTCACGCATAAGTTTTACAAGGTACCGAAGAGTACGGAAGATCTGGTCGGCAGCCGGGACGCCATTGCCGAGTGGGCGCGCATCTCCTATGGCTGGATGGGACGCTCGCCGGACTACAAGGCCAGCCTGACCGGCACCCTGGGCGCCAACGCCGAGTTCTATGCGCCCTATCAGGACAATGCCTTACACTGGTATCGTCACACCCAGGAGCGCTGCCTGTTTCTCAACCACGCGCTGGTGAACCCGCCGGTCGATAAGACCAAATCTCCGGACGACGTCAACGATGTCTATGTGCGGGTGGAAAAAGAAACCGACGCGGGTGTCATTGTCAGCGGCGCCAAGGTGGTCGCGACCGGCTCCGCCCTGACGCATCATAATTTCATCGGTTTCTACGGGCCGACGCCTCTGGGCAAACCCGAGATGGCGCTGTTTGCCATGATTCCCATGCAGAGTGCCGGCGTAAAGCTCATCTGTCGCCCGTCGTATGAATTGCACGCAGCCACCCTGGGCAGTCCGTTCGACTATCCGCTGTCTTCCCGGCTGGATGAGAACGATGCCATTCTGGTGTTGGACAAAGTCCTCATCCCCTGGGAGAATCTGTTTGTCTACCGCGACCTGGATAAGGCCAACACCTTTTTCCCCGGCTCAGGTTTTATCCCACGCTTTACCCTGCATGGCTGCACCCGTTTCGCGGTCAAGCTGGACTTTCTGGCTGGGGTCTTGCTGAAAGCGATGGAGGCGATTGGCATACAGGACCAGCGCAGCGCCCAGGTGCAGGTCGGTGAGGTGCTGGCCTGGCGGCATATGTTCTGGGGCCTGACCGAGGCCATGACCAAGACCCCCGACCAATGGGTCAACGGTGCCCTCCAGCCCAACACGGAATACGGCCTGGCCTACCGCGTCCTGGCCCCGGTTGCCTACCCCCGTATCAAAGAGATTATCGAGCAAACCATTTCAAGCGGCCTGATTTATCTCAACTCACATGTGAAAGACTTCAAAACGCCGGAGCTGCGACCCTATCTTGAGAAATATTTACGCGGCTCCAACGATTACGATGCGCTGGAGCGCGTCAAGCTGCTCAAGATTCTGTGGGATGCCGTCGGGACCGAGTTTGGTGGGCGGCACGAACTGTACGAGCGCAACTACGCTGGCAACTATGAAAACATCAAACTCGAAAACCTACCGGCGGCCGTGGCCATGGGCCGCGCGGATCAGCTCAAGGCATTTGTCGAGCAGTGTATGGCGGAATACGATATCGACGGCTGGACCGTCCCGGACCTGATCAACCCGGACGATGTGAACCGGCTGAAGTAACAGGCTGCTTCGGCGTCACTGAAAAGCGTCTAGCGCTTATAGCCGGGCACGGGTTCCGCTAACACACCAGTGAGCACAATACGTGTGACCGTCCGAATATGCTGCTCGACCGCTTCTTCGGAGAAGGGGTCGGGACCGCCGATCTTCTCGGCAAACGCAGATTGATTGAAGAGCGAGAGAGTACTGGTGCCAATCAGGAGGATAAAGCTCCGAGCATCAATATCGCTCGCCTTGGCATCCCCCAGCCGCTCGAGGAATCGAATTGCCCCTTCGACCAGAGGTTGAAGATGCTGGTCGTAGATATAGTCGAGCCGTTCGCCTCCTTCGGCGAATTCATGCAGCAAAATCCGAGGGATGGCCGGCAGGTGGGCGCCGAGCAGAATGAAGCGGCGCAACCCTTCACAAAATCCGGCAATCGCATCCTGCTGACTTGACTCGGGTATCTCCAGAAACTGGCGTATTTCACTCGCCCGTCGGCCAAGCCCAAAATCTATGGCCTCATACCAGAGCTGTCGCTTGGACTCGAAATGATGGTGAATCAGGTTGTGACTGACGCCCAGCCGCCGCGCTAACGCACGCACGGACATGGCCTCGTAACCGGCCTCGGCAAAGGCTTCGAGTGCGGCCTTCAGAATAGTTTCCCGCGTCGCTTCGCCGTCTGCCCCAGGCGGGCGTCCTATGCGTGCAGTAGCGGCCATAGGGTGCATTATGGCCCAAAACTTGACATTTGTCCAGTTTCGGGCCATAAGAGTCAAGGAAACCTGGTATGACTGAAGCACGAGCACCCAATCCGAACTACCGCTACGAGCCCAAGCCCGTCGATGAAATCGTTGTCAGGGCGTTCAACTTCGACTTTCCCGACGATCTCGACCCCAAATGGGCGAAGAATTCGGTGGTCAGATCGCATATGTTCAACGGCTTTTCGTTAACCATGCCGTATCTTGAGCCTTATTTGATTCAGTCGACTCGGAAGGCCCTTCGGTTCATTAAGGAGGAGCGCCTTCGAGAAGATATCGGAGGGTTCTGTGGGCAGGAGGGCCGTCACTACGTGTGTCACCGGCGTCTCAACGAACTCATCAAGAAAAACGGGTATCCCGAGTTGGCCGAAATCGAGCAGCGTATGGAGCAGTCTTACGCCCGTCTACAAACGCGCAGTCTGGAGACCCAGCTCGCTTACAACGCTGGGTTCGAAACCATGACGGGGGGTTTTACCCGCTGGATGACCACGAAACGCTGGTCGCTGTGGGGCGGTAATTGCCCGTGGGTTTCCTCGTTCTGGGTGATGCATATGGTCGAGGAAACGGAACACAAAACCGTCGCCTATGACACCTATATGGCCTATTCGGGCCGCTATCTGAAACGGGCAGTCGGCGTTCTGCACGGTAGTTTTCATGTGCTCGGCTACGGCCTTATCGCCATGCGGGAAGCGCTACGCAAGGACGGTCTGTGGGGCCGGCCCGGTACCATGCTCGAACTCGCGCGAGAGATGGGCGCCCTCCTCTGGAACGTTGGTCCCTCCCTGTTACGCGCCATGCGCCCAGGGCACAATCCGCGTCGCGACGAAGACCCGCAGTGGCAAAAGGATTGGGTCAAGGCGCATAAACACTTAGCACCTGACGCGCCTATTCCTTTGCTTGATACCTCCGACCCGGACGTTCCGGTGCCGTTCTGAGCAGAACCAATCAATAAAAAAGGAGAGCTGTGTGGATCGCCATCAACGCCTGATGATCTGTCATGGGCTGCTGGTCATTTTCGTCGCCATGCTCGCCGGTTTTATGCTGATGTATAATCTGGTGGGCGGGGTCGAGGTCTGGCCGGGGGTCTTTGTCCAAATCCCGATGTACGGCACAGAGGCCGGCTGGGTCCGGGCCCACTCCGGGGGCATCATGAACGGCCTGCTGGTTGTGGTCGTCGCGCTGGCCTTACCCAAACTCAACCTCAGCGAGACTGCGCGCCGGTGGATGGTGTGGGGGTTGATTTACGTCGCCTGGTCTTTCACTGTGTTCTACTGGTTTGGAAACGCCTCCAGCAATCGTGGCTTATCCCTTGGCACAAGTGCCCTCGGACCCCCGGATGTCGTCGGCTGGATCGCTTTTATACCGGGCCTGCCCAGTGTGATTCTCGTGCCGATTCTTCTGGTGCTCGGCGCAAAAGGGGTGCTCGGCAATAAGCCGACCGCATAGTGACAGCCGGGGGAAGGCCGTTGCGTGCCAAGATTCCCCGGAAGGAATGCCCGACACGCAGCATATTCTTGTTTAGCCCAGATGGGGGAGAATGATCCTGACCTGCCGTCATCATACGGCAAACGGTTTGTTATCCGTCGGGATGCTGAATCAGGTGGTAGCGCAGGAAAAACTCCTGCCTACGGTGGCTGGCCTGGCTCAAAGCCTGACCACAAAAAACGCAAACGCGGTAATGGTCTCCAAAGCAACCGTGAATACACTCTCTCTCCATCGAGCCGTGCTCAGGCCAGACCTGATGCTCGGACGAGACTAGAACAATTCACGCTTCCGTATAGCCAGCCCCTACTGTCATTCCGGCGGAAGCCGGAAGGTGGTTCACACAATGCGGCCTACTTCGCGTCTTTGTAGCTGAAGCCCAGACCCGCCCGTGCATCGCTCTGGATGCCGTACTGGGGAATAGGGTAGGACAGCCCGTTCTTGGCCAGCCGGGCCAAGCCGTCCAGGGCTTTCGGCAGGTAGTGAGGCGGTATGGCCATCAGCAGCTCATCCTCAAGCACGCCCCCGTAGCGCCGCTCGGCATAGCACGGAATCGAGACGCTCGGCTCCCCGGTCAGCTTGGCCCGCCCCCAGGAGTCGGCGCAGGCCGACTCGCCCACGCTGCCCCACTGCATTTTTCTATAGCCCGTCCATTGCAGGCCGTTGATCAGCAGGATCATCTGGGCCGGGGTGGCGTAAATCAGACAGATATCTGGCGGGTTGAGCCGACCCGACACCAGCGGCGAGACCGCCAGGGCCTGATAGCGGCCGTAGGGCACGACATCCATGGCCTGTTGGTGGGCGGCTGAGTCCTGCTCGGTCTCAAACCACACGCCGGCCATGGTTTTGCCGCACCGCCACTCCTCGTCCTGGGGGGCGAGACCCAACACGGCCGAGCACTGGCTGCCGACCAGGTCTTTTGCCGTCAGGCCGACAGTCCAGTTGAGCCGGGCGGCCTGAGCGACGAGTTGGTCGGCGGTGTGGATATCCTTGGGACGCCGGAGCCGGGGAATCGCTTCCATTTCCTCGACCGAGGTAAACCATTTCATACCGATTGGTGTAGCGCGCAGGTGCAAACGGCGGTTGAGTTCATCAATCAGCGCAGGCCAGTCATAGCTCGGCTGCTCCTGGGCGGTGGAAGTTGATGGCTGTGTCATAGTCTGCCCTCCTGTCGTGTGTGTAGCACGGCCCTGACGGCCCGGCCACTCGGGCTTGCCCTGAGGTGGCGGAACCGGGGCGTAGCGACAAGTACTACGAGCCAAGTGGGCAGTCATGCGGGGACGGCTGATGAGCTGAAATTTGACGCTTGTCCGGTTTCTCTGATATAAACTTGACGCTTGTCCAGTTAGAACAATTTGACAAGATTACATGGAAAGCAAGGAGGTCTCAGACATGGCAACGAATCCAACCGAGCGTCAGCAGCGCCTTATCGATATGGCGGCCGCTCATGCCGACGACTTCAAATCACGGGTGGCCGAGCACGATGCGGACAGTAGCTTTCCGCATGAAAATGTGGCGGCCATGAAGGCGTCGGGCTATACCGCGCTCATCGTACCGGAAGAGCTGGGCGGCGGCGGCGCTACACCGCTGGATATTGCCATGGCCCAGGAACGTCTGGCCTACGGCGACCTGCCCATGGCCATTGCCGTCAATATGCACCACATCGTGGTCTCCATTCTGGCAGACCTGTGGCGGCTTAACCAACGCGGGCAGGGGCCGCACCTGGACGCGATTGAACCTATGCTCAAGGCGACAGTGACCGACGGCCTGATTTTCGGGGGACCGGTCAGTGATCCAAAAATGAATAGCTCGGTCGGCTTTGCCGGTATTAACGATACGACTCGTCAGGCGACCAAAGTGGACGGCGGCTACCGGCTGAACGGCAAAAGCGGCTTCGGTACCATGTCCGCGGGGGCCGACTATCTGCTGACGACCGCGCGCTATGAAGACCCGAAGAATGGCCCGCAATGCCTGCTGTGCTTCTTTCCGACCACGGCTGAGGGCGTCGAAATTCAGACCAACTGGGATACGATGAGCATCCGTTCCTCGCAGAGCAACGACGTGGTCTGGAACAATGTGTTTATCTCCGACGATGCCGCGGTGTTACGACTGGCCCAGAACTGGGACGCTATCGCCGACATCACCGCCTCGTGGTGGGTGGCCTCCGGCCCGGCGTGTTATATCGGCCTGGCCCAGGCGGCGCGAGATTACGCCATGGACTGGGTTGCCGGACGGAAACAAGAGCCGTTTGATCAGCCCATGACCCACTATCCGAGCAATCAACTCCTGGCCGCGGACATGGAAATCGGCCTGCGTTCGGCGCGGGCTATGCTGCATCAGGCCGTTACCGCTCACGATGACGTCGACGTGCGCACCCAGGAAGACCTCGTCAATCTGATCTCGTGTTTTCAGTTTGTAATGGAATCCTGCCTTCAGGTGGTTGATAAGGCCATGCGCATGGTCGGCGGCGCGGCCCTGTTCAAGAAAAACCCCATGGAGCAGATGTATCGTGACGTGCGGGCCGCGGTCATCCATCAGCCCTTTGCCGGCATGGAAGGCAAAGCCCTGCTCGGGCGGCGGGCCTTTGGCCTGCCGGTGTATACCAGCCCGCGCTTTGTGTAAGGAAGGAAAGACATATGGCCGAACCCAATCTGAACCCCCAAGACCTCAAACACGTCGCGCAAGACCCGCGCATCGTCATCATCGGCGCGGGCATGGCCGGCATCCTGTCCGCCATCAAGTTTCGTGAGGCCGGCTATGACAACTTTGTCATCTATGAGAAGTCAGACGCCCTGGGCGGTACCTGGCGGGCGAACACCTATCCGGGCCTGGCCTGCGACGTGCCGGCGCATTCGTATACCTATTCTTTTGAGCCCAACCCGGACTGGAGTCAGGTGTTTGCTCCGGGCCCTGAGATTCGGACCTATTTCGAGAATGTTGCTCAGAAATACGCAGTCGTAGACCGGGTCCGCTTTGAGGAAGAGATTACGGCCTGCGAATTCATTGACGGCCGCTGGCAGATTCGGACCAGCAGGGGACGTGAAGACCAGGCGGATATCATCATTGCCGCCACCGGCGTGCTGCACCATCCCAATCGGGCGGCTATCCCCGGTCTCGACACCTTCGAGGGCGCACACTTCCACAGTGCCGAGTGGGACCACAGCGTCCCGCTCGACGGCGCGCGGGTTGGCGTGGTCGGCACCGGCTCGACCGCAATCCAGATTACCACCGCCCTGGTTGAGCGGGTGGCCCGCTACACCTTATTTCAGCGGACCGCGCAGTGGGTCTTCAAAATGGAGAACGACGCCTACGCGGCTGCCGAGCGAGCCGCGTTTGCCAACGACCTCCAGAAAATCTACGCGCTACGCGAAGAACAGAAAGAGTTTTTTGAAAATTTTAGTAAGGCGGTCATTGATTCTGATTCTCCCGAGATGAAGGAGATCGAAGCTGTCTGTCTGGCCAACCTTGAAGAGACGGTGAAAGACCCGGAATTGCGTGAGAAACTCCGGCCAAATTATAGGGCGGCCTGTAAGCGTCTCATTCTTTCGCCCAATTTCTATGAGTCCATTCAGCATCCGAACGCCGAACTCGTGGTCTCCGGTATTGAAACCGTTGAACCCAAGGGTGTCAGGACCCAGGACGGAAAACTGCACGAGTTGGATGTCCTCGTGCTGGCGACCGGTTTTCGGGCCGACCGTTTTATTCGCCCGACCCTGGTACGCGGGCGGGGCGGTGTCGATCTTGACGACGTATGGGCGGATCATCCGGTTGCCTATCTCTCGATTTCCATTCCGGAGTTTCCGAACTTCTTTATGCTGAACGGTCCTAACGGTCCAGTCGGCAACTTTTCTCTGATCCGTATTGCCGAACTGCAACTGGGCTATATCCTGCAACTCATGGAAAGAATACGCAGGGGGGAGTGCCGGGAAATCAGCGCCAGCCGCCCGGTCACGGACGACTATGAGCAAGCCCGTGCGCAGGCCGCCAAGAAATCGATCTGGGCGACGGGCTGTAATAGCTGGTACCTGGACAAGCACGGTGTGCCGGCAAGCTGGCCCTGGTCCCAGGCCCATTTTGACGAAGAAATGGCCGCGCCTAAACTCGGAGCCTATGACGTGGCCTAGCGCAGACTGCGGTGTGGGGTACCGCCTGCGTCGCCTGCGTTTGCCATTCATGCTTGACAGTCAGTCCGAACCGAGACACAACGTCCGATAAGGGATCGTAACCGGGAACGTAACGATTCGGGAGGAATTGCAGACATGAGCATTCAGACTGTTGGCTCAGTTGCATCCGGCACCGGTTTGAACGGCCGGCAACCGATTGGAGACCTTGAGCGGGACGTGCGCGACTACATTATGGACCAGCCCGAGCAGGGCGTGTTTACGGTGGACCGGGACGTATTCCGGGATCCGCGCGTCTTCGATCTGGAGATGCAGCACATCTTCGAGGGCAGTTGGATCTACCTGGCGCACGAGAGCCAGCTTGCCCGGCCCCACGATTTCTTTACGACCAGCATGGGCCGCCAGCCGGTCCTTCTCATGCGCGACAAGGCCGGCCAGATCGGCGCGTTCATTAACGCCTGCCCACACCGAGGGGCCACCGTATGCCAGCTCAAACGCGGAAACCAGCGGGTGTTGACCTGTCCGTATCATGGCTGGTCGTTCAATACTGCCGGCGCGCTGATCAGCGTCAAGGACCATGCCAACGGTGCCTATCCGACCGCGTTCGAGGAGCAGTCGCACGGCCTCACGCCCATCGCCAGGCTGGCCAATTACAAAGGTTTTCTGTTCGGCTCGCTCAATGCCGACGTGCCCGCTCTCGAAGACCACCTGACTGCGGCCCTGCCGATCATTGACATGCTGGCCGACCAGGCCCCGGACGGCTGGGAGGTGGTCGCCGGCAGCGCGGATTACACCTATCACGGCAACTGGAAGCTCCAGGTGGAGAACGGCGTGGACGGCTATCATTTCGATGTGGTTCACCGCACTTTTGTGGGTGTGGTCCAGCGCCGTGCGCAGTCGGGCTCGGACGAGGTGCAATCCCTGGACGCCGAACGCCTGGACGCCCCGACCAATGCGACCGGCTGTTACGACCTGGGTAACGGCCACACCCTGCTGTGGACCGACTACCCTAACCCACAGGTCCGACCCTCGTACGCCCAGCGGGACGCACTGCGTACTCAATATGGGGAAGCGCAGGCGCGCTGGATGGTCGAACGGCTGCGCAACCTGTTGCTCTACCCGAATGTATTTCTGATGGATCAGATCTCAGCCCAGATTCGGGTCGTGATCCCGCTGGCGGTCGATAGGACCCTGGTCTCGACCTATTGTCTTGCACCGGTGGGCGAGGCCCCCGAGACGCGGGCGCACCGGCTGCGCCAGTACGAAGACTTTTTCAACGCCAGCGGGGTTGGTACCCCGGACGACCTGGCGGCGTTCGAGGCCTGCCAACGCGGCTTTAACGGTCACCAGGTACGCTGGCAGCAGGGCTATGTGCGCGGCACCGGCCGGGCCGTCTCGGGCGCTGATGATGAAGCCCGCTCAGTTGACCTGCAACCAGTTGCCAGCAGCAGCAACTTTCAGGATGAGATCATCTTTCAGGGCCAGTACCGGCGCTGGCTGTCCCTCATGAGCCAGGGCCAGGGAGCCGCGCGTGGAAACGGCCATGACGGCTGAGCTGCTGGCGCACTGCACCCAGGTGTTGTTTGACGAAGCCGCCTGCCTGGACCAGCACCGCTGGGCGGACTGGCTGGCCCTCTATGCCGACGATGCGGAATACTGGGTGCCGGCCTGGACGGATGACGGTCGGCCCACGAACGATCCGCAGACCGAGCTGTCGCTGATCTACTACAACAGCAAGGCCGGCCTGGAAGACCGGGTCTGGCGGATCGAATCGGGCCTGTCACCGGCCTCTCAGCCCCTGGACCGGACCTGCCACCTGATTACCAATATCCGTCTCACGAACGAGGATGCTGACCAACCGGTCGTGGCGGCGCACTGGCAGGTGAATGCCTACAAGCCTGGGAAACAGCGGTCGTTTCTCTATTACGGCTTTTATGAGCACCTGCTCCGGCGGACGCCGGCGGGCTATCGGATCGCCAAAAAGAAGACTACCCTCTTGAACGATGTTATTGAGGGTGTGTTGGATATCTACCATATATAAACAAGTCCACTGACGAGAGAGCGCTATGGAGTCTGTTGATCTGTCGTACGGCCGTTCGTTTGCCAACGGGTTTCCGCACGAATTTTTTTCTCATCTGCGGCGTGAGGCCCCGGTCTGGTGGCATGCGCCGACCGAGCACACGCCGGGCGGCGAGGGGTTCTGGGTGGTGAGTCGCTACGCTGACGTGGTGAATGTTTTTAAGGATGCTGAGACATTTTCTTCCGAGCTGGGAGGGACCCAGATTTTCGATGGCAGAGGAGCCGGCTATCAACTGAACCAGACGGATGACCCCAAGCATCGCCGCCTGCGCGACTTGGTCAATACCGGTTTCCTGCCGCGCATGATCGGTCGTCTGGAAGCCCAGCTCAGGGAACGGACCCGCCATATTCTTGACGGCATCTCGCCCGGCAAGCCGTTTGATTTCGTGCCGACCGTGGCACGTGAACTGCCCCTGCAGGCTATCTGCATTATTCTCGGGATTCCGCAGGAAGATCGAGAAGAGCTGGGGCATATTGTTGATCTGGCCATCGGCGCCGGGACAGGCGAAGCCCTGGCCCTGGAGCATCTCAAACGTCTGGGCGCGTACGCGGATAGGATCGTGGAGCAGAAACGCCGCGCACCCGCGGACGACATTCTGTCCGTGATTGTTCACGCCCGGTTAGAGGACGGCTCCCCGCAGCTCGACAATCGTGAGTTGCGCGCCTTCTTTGCCTTGCTCTTTCCGGCCGGGGCCGAGACCACGCGCAGTTCCATTGCCGGCGGCATGGTAGCGCTGATTGAAAATCCGTCCGAACTGGAACGCCTGCGAACCGACCCGACCCTGATGAAGAGCGCGGTCGAAGAAACCGTGCGCTGGACCTCACCGTCCGTGTACAAACGCCGGACGACGGCGCGCGATGTCGAACTGCGCGGACAGCCCATCCGCCAGGGGCAGAAGGTCACTATCTGGGAGATGTCGGCCAACCGGGACGAAGACGAGTTTGCCGACCCGTTCCGATTCGATATCGGACGTAGCCCCAATTTTCATATTGGCTTTGGTCTAGGCACCCACTTCTGTTTGGGGGCCAACCTGGCGCGGCTCGAAATCCGGGTGGTGTTCGAAGAACTCCTGGCCCGCTATGCGGACTTCGAGATTGTCGGCGATCTCGAATGGACGAATAATAATCGTCTGGTCGGTCTGACCCGTCTGCCGCTCCGAGTGACGCCCAGGGCAGCTTTCTGATCCGGCCGCAGCCAACGTGCGGTCAAGACCGGCCAAGACCTTAAACTAGAAATTCCGTCCGGGATTAACGCGTCCGGCCTGAACGCGATTATCGTCCTGGAGGCGCGGTTCTCAAGCGATTTTCCGTAGGTTTGTCCTATACCGAGTCCCTGACCGTTTTTCCAGCCCGTTGGTGCGATGGGAGGGAGCGGCTATTCCGCGAGCGGGACTCGGTTGTTGACGCAGAAGTTGCGAGTGAGTATACCCGCCACTAGATGGTATATATTCGATAGAGCGCCAAACGGGGAGGCCCCGGGATGGCCGAGATTCCCGCTCTCCCTGCCTGTCGTGAGGGATAAGGTATGACTAACGTCCGTGTTGCCGTTGATATTGGTGGCACTTTTACCGATGTCTGTGTTCTCGACGAAACCACGAATGCGCTGCACATTGCAAAAGTCCCTTCCTCCAAGGACCCCATTGAGGCAGCGCTGGACGGGCTCGACAAGGCCGGCATTGCGCTCTCCGACGTGACGCTGTTTGCACACGGCACCACGGTTGCAACCAACGCGCTGATTGAGCGCAACCTGCCCCACACCGCCATGGTCGTCACCGAAGGCTTTCGCGACGTTATCGAAATTGGCCGGTCCACGAAAGAAGATTTATGGGACGCCTACCGTGATAACCCCCCGCCGTATATTCGCCGGCGGGACCGCCTGCCTATTGCGGAGCGCACCGATTCCTCGGGCAGGGTTGAGAAGCCGATTGATGTTGTCGAGGCGCGCACGCTTGCGGCGAAACTGCGCAAACGCAAATACGAGGCCGTGGCCATCTGCTTTATGAACTCGTTCGCAAACATGGCGAACGAGCAGGCGCTGAAGGCCATTCTCGAAGAAGAGTTGCCGGGGGTAGCCATCTCGACGTCGGCCGAGGTCCTGCCCGAAATCTTTGAGCATGACCGGTTTTCCACCGCGGTCGTCAACGCCGTGCTGCACCCGGTGATCGGGGCTTATACCCTGCGTCTGCAAGAGCGGCTGAAACAGGGCGGCTATACCAGCGATGTGCTGCTCCTCCATAGCGGCGGTGGGGTGATGACGCCTCAGGGCGTGGGCTCGCAGGCCGCGCGCCTGGCGAGTTCTGGTATTGCCGCCGGTGCCATCGCAAACCGTTACATCGGCAACCTGTGCGGGTTTCCCAATTCGATAGGCTTCGATATGGGTGGCACCAGTACGGACGTGTCGCTCGTGTGGGACTCGCAGATGTTGACGACCCGTGACTGGCATATTGAGCACGGACATCCGATCTGTTTCCCGAGTATCGATATCAAGACCATTGGAGCCGGGGGTGGCTCGATTGCCTGGATCGATGAGGCGGGCTCGCTCCGCAACGGCCCGCAGTCGGCCGGCTCCATACCGGGTCCCGCCTGCTATGGCCGCGGCGGCGAGAACCCCACCAATACCGATGCCAACCTGACCCTGGGGCGTTTGGGTGGAGACCTGGTCGGCGGAAACCTCGACCTCGACCTGGCTCGCGCGACCGCGGCGATTGAGCAAAAAATTGCGCGCCCCCTCGGCATGGATGTGAAGACCGCTGCCAGGGCAATTCTCAATGTTGCTAACGCCAATACGGCGGACGCCATTCGTCTGGTGTCTATCATGCGCGGCTACGACCCCCGCGACTTCGCGCTGGTTGCCTTTGGCGGGGCTGGACCGCTGCACGGGGTCGCGTTGGCTACAGAACTGTCCATCCCGACGGTCATCGTCCCACCCCACCCCGGGGTGACCTCTGCTATGGGTTGCTTGCTGGTTGACATCCAACACGATCTCCTGACGACCTATCTGGTCGATACGGCAAAGGCCGACCCCCAGGCAATAGAAGCGGAGTTTCGACTGCTCGAAGCGGAGGCGCACTCGCGGCTGACCAAAGAGGGAGTTGCGGGCAAAGACATTATCCTCAAGCGGACGATCGACATGCGCTATAGCGGCCAGTGGCGGTCGCTTGCCGTACCTGTCGGGACGCCCTTTACCAGTGTGGAGGAGGTCGTTGACGCTTTCGGTGCGGCGCACGAGCGGGAGTATAACTACCGGCGTACCGGCGCCGGCGTCGAGATCTTTCGCCTGAACCTGACGGCGGTCGGTCTGACGCCCAAAGCCGAACTGGCCAGGCACGTCGCTGGTACGGCCAGACCCGAGCCGCGAGCCTGGCGCAAGGTTGGGTTTGATGAAGAGGCGTTGGAGACACCGATTTACTGGCGAGACGATTTGTCGAGTGGCGCGGAACTGCCCGGGCCGGCCGTGGTCCAGCAGCTCGACTCGACCACCCTCGTGCCGCCGGGAGCTTCGGTTACGGTTGACCCGTGGCTGAATCTCATCATTACGGTCTGAGACTGAGGATGCAATCATGACCAAATTACCCACACTCAGCACGACCCTCGACCCGGTCACCTTCGAGGTGTTACGCAACGCTTTCGTGAATATCGTGGATCAGATGGCAGAGCAGGTGCGTCGGACCTGTTACTCCTTCGTGGTCTATAATCGCGATTTCTCCAACGCGCTGTGCGATGCCGAAGGGAATACCGTGGCCCAGGGAAACCAGGACCTGGCAGCCCACGTCGGGACTCTGCACTACACCTGTAAAGCTGTCATCGACGAGTTTGGCGACGATATCCATCCGGGGGATATCTTCCTGATCAATGACCCGTATGTGGGCGGAACGCACTTCAACGATACCCGGGTGCTGTTACCGATTTTTGTTGACGGCCGGCTCATCGCCTGGAGCCAGGCGAACGGGCACTGGGCGGATATGGGTGGTAGCGTGCCGGGATCGTTTGATGTCAGTGCACGAGAGATGTTCAAAGAGGGTATCCGCGTGCCACCGGTCAAGATCTGGCGGCGGGGCGAGTACTGTCGCGATGTGGCGCGCCTGGTGGCCAAGAACACCCGCGACCCCGATGCCATCATCGGCGATATGGATGCCCAGACCCAGGCAACCCGTATTGCCGAACGAGAAATTCTCCGCTTGTGCGACAAATACGGCGTTGAGACTATCATCACCGCATTTGCAGAAGTTCAGGATTACGTCGAACGCGCGATACGCCTCCGCCTGAGCGAACTGCCTGACGGGTCGTGGGAGACGGTCGATTTTGTCGATCAGGATCCGGCCGGGCAAGAAGGGATGATCCCCATCCGGGTCAAACTGACGATCAGGGGTGACGAGGCGGAATTCGACCTCAGCGGTTCTCACCCAACGATAGGCTCCATCTACAACTGTGCCTTCGGGGGAACCTTTGCCGGCATTGTGTCCGGTATG
Source organism: uncultured Binatia bacterium (SeqCode) (assembly GCA_965203745.1). Lineage (GTDB taxonomy): Bacteria > Desulfobacterota > Binatia > Bin18 > Bin18 > Bin18. The sequence continues at coordinate 270 of CBDBDK010000003.1, read as the reverse complement.
AAAACGTTTTTTCCAGACGTCCCGCTGAACGCCGGATTGTATCGGACCGTCAAGGTCGTTGTTCCCGACGATACCATTGTCAGTGCACGCTGGCCGGTGGCGGTATCCGGCTTTGTCATGGGCTTCGAGAAGATCATGAATGCGATCTTTGAGCTGTTCTCCGCCCTCATGCCGGAGCGGGCCATGGCGTGCGCCTTTAACATCGAGTATCTGCAAACCGGTGGCTATGACGCCCGCGGAGATGACCGTCCCTATTTTATGCTGTACGAC
>CBDBDK010000002.1:0-456625 GCA_965203745.1 uncultured Binatia bacterium (SeqCode) | reverse complement strand
GAGCTTGGCGAAGACCTGTTCAATCGGGTTAAGGTCGGGGGAGTAGGGTGGCAGGAAGCGTAGCGTGGCCCCCACCCGCTCAATGGCGGCCCGCACGGCGGGACTCTTGTGGCTGCTCAGATTATCCATAATGACGATATCGCCCGGCGTGAGCGTTGGCAGCAGACACTGTTCGACATAGGCCAGGAAGCAGGGTCCGTTCATCGGGCCATCGAAGACACACGGCGCGGCTAGGCGGTCGTGGCGGAGCGTCGCCACGAAGGTCAGCGTGTGCCAGTGCCCATGGGGCCGGGTCGCGCGCAACCGCTGGCCCCGGGGGCAGCGGCCATGACTGCGGGTCATGTTCGTCTTGGCCCAGGTCTCATCCAGGAACACCAGGCGGCGTGGATCAAGTTGGCCTTGCGCGTGCTGCCACTGCCGGCGGAGCCGCGCGATGTCCGGCCGATCCTGCTCGGAGGCCGCCAGGCTTTTTTTTGAAGCTGATCCTTCGCCTTTGAAGAACCGCGACAGCATGCCCGTGTCTACCCGCACTCCGCGCTCCGTCAACAGCCGGGCCGCCAGCGCGGCCAGCGTGATGTCGGGCTGAGCCGCCAGAACCGCCAACACCCAAGCGCGGTGCGGCTGCACCTTCGAGGGCCGATGCCCCCCGGTCCCCGCACTCTCCCGCTCCCCGCTCCGGTGGAAGCGCTGCAGCCACTTGATCGCCGCGGCGGCACTGACCCCAAACCGCCGCGCCGCCGCCCGCCGGCTCAGCCCTTCGCCTGCCACGGCATCAATCACGCGATCCCGCAAATCTTGCGAGTAGGCGCGAGCCATCTCCTCCCTCCTTCCGCAGTGCTCACCCTGCTCTCCCTCCCCAGCTTGCTGCAAAAACTTCCCTGATTCAATCTATTCGCAGAAGACTCTAGCCCTCTCCCTCCAGGGGCTCACGGCACGACAGTTTTACGGAAGCGAGGGCCGGGGTCCGTCCCATCCCCTCTTGGGAGGGGTGGCCGAAGGCCGGGGTGGGTTTCCCCGGGCCCATCGGCGTTCCCGCACCCACCCCGCCGCTGACGCGGCACCCCTCCAAGGAGGGGATTTGCTGCTGCCTTCCCCCCGGATTCCCGGCCTCTGTGAAACTGTCGTGTCCTCAGCCCTCCAGGGGAGAGGGGATGCAAGATGTAGGGGCAACCCCCTGTGGTTGCCCGGTGACGGCCCGCTCGCCAGACAATTTCATTGGAATTACACCTCTGAGGTAGTAGGATACCCGCGCCTACCACGTATTCTCGTGGATCAGGTTCTCAAGCGGGATTTTCTTATTCGTCGGTTTGCGCGGCTTTTCGGCGGGATAACCGAGAGTGATGAGGCCGACCGGGCGGACGTGGGTGGGCAGTTGCAATATCTTGGCGACTTCTTCCGGGTTGTACGCGCCAACAAAGCAGGCCCCGAGCCCGCGCTCGGTCGCGCCTAACAAAATGAGCAGCGAGGCAAACGCGGTATCCACCAAACTATAAAAAGCGCCGCGCGTGCCGTATTTCTCGCCCATGCGTTGGATATCAGCGCAGGTGGCAATGATAATCGGCGCGGTGGCGACCGAGTTCTGATTCATCGCCGCCTTGGCAAGTTGGGCTCGAACCTCGGGGTCGCGCACCAGAATAAACTCCCACGGCTGGAGATTGCCCGCGCTGGGCGCGCGTACCGCGTAGCGTAGCAGCGCTCTGATCTCCTCTTCAGGAACCGGCCGGTCCTCGTACTTGCGGATCATGCGCCGGCGCTTCACAACCGAGGCAAAGCTGGCGGTGTCGCCGTTCTCAACGGCGTGAGCAAGATCGTACGCTTGGCTCAAGAGGGCGGTCGTTCCGATACCCTGGAGCACATGACGGCGGGTTAATATTTTCTTGGGCATGCAACGCGCTAACGATTCACAAACCGTAAGACGCTGACCCCTCCGGTCTGCGAATGACCCAGGGGAACCTTGGTGATCAGGTCGAGAGATTCCGCGTCGTAGACCGCGACATCGTGCCAGTTGCTGCCGCAGTAGACCTTTTTGCCTTCGGGGTGAACCAGCGGCGCAAAATAGGTGTTGGACAGCGACACCTTTTTCTCAATGTGGCGAGTTTTCGGATCAACCTTCCACAAACTGTTGTACGCAAAATAGGCCTTGTTCGTATGCGGCGACAGCGCACCCGTGAGCACATAATCGCCTTCGACAAAAGGCTGCAATTCAACGATTTTCAGCTCCGGGTCTTCCTGGGTGAGGTCGAGCGAGCCAATGCCGAGCGTCACCTGATTGGTGATGGAATCGGTGGTGAAGGTCCCGAAAGAGACGAGGTGGCCGCTTTCCTGATAGGTCCCACCGAGCGGTAGACCGTCGGTTCTCGCAATGCCGCTGATATTGCGGTTTGCCAGCGGAATGGTATCAAGCAGTGCCCCGTCTTCCGTGCTGTGGACAAAAATGTCCTGACCGACGCTGAACAAATAGAGGCGTTTGCCATCTTTTGAAGAGGCTAGCCCCATCACTTGGCGGGGAGCGGTAAACGTGGTCAGCGTCTCGTTGGTCTCCAGGTCAATGACCCGTATCCGGTTGTCCTGGGCCGTATAGCGGCCCAGGTCTTGCTGAATCGGCATTTCGTGCACGAACAGCCGGGTGCCCTGCGTATTCACGTCGATCGCCATGGTGCGCACCAGTTCGTTGTCGCTCGACAGGTCAAAGCTTTTGACCTGCTTGCCCTCGTCCAGATCGACCATGGCAACGCTTTTGGCCAGGTTGTTCACGACATAGGCGAACTGCGGCTGGGCCGGGTTCGGCGCGATATAGAGCGCCGGTCCGCGACCCTCAAGGGCGATGTCTTTGACCACCGTGTCGGTTTCGGTATCGACGACGACCAGGTTGTTGGGATGCGTACTGGCCAGGAGATACCACTTGGCCCAAGTCGTCTGCGGTAGGACCAGCAGCCCGAACACGAAGAGCGCGGCCCCCAGCAGCGGCCTGTTTTTCCCGTGCACCACCGGCTCCTTCCGCCCGCCGCGTTTACCCGGACGTATCGGTCTTAGGGAAAACAACGTCGAGGTTGCGCCAGTCTTCCTGGTTCATGCCCGAGCATCCTTTGGCCCACTCGGGGGCGTTCTGGAGGCTGTCCGGTACCTGAGCCGGCCACCAGCACAGATTCGCACAGCTCAGCAGGTCGGCCTCCATGGGGGCGCACATGCTGCTGGCCCCGCCCCACGGGTTGGCCTCCCAGCCCGGATTGAAGATCGTCGTACAGCCGATAGGTTGGGCCATTCCGATGACATCTTCCTCGGTAGAAGTCGCTTGTGCCACGCTGGCGGTGACGGCCCGGGCCTTGGAGTTTGCTGCCTTGAGGTGTTTCATCCCACACTCTCCCTTAGGTCAGTTCTTTTGGGGCGTCTCCACGCCCGCGTAGCACATATTGCTCGACAAACCCAGGGGTTTGTTCTTGCAACTGCATATACACGCCAATGCCGTATTCCGTCCATTCCCGCAAGAAATCGCAGTAGTGCAGATTCGGCAGCGTCGTATCCCCAAACTCGGTCATGGCTTCGTGATAGCACCCACCGCCACACAGGCCCCGAATCCAGCAGGTCTGACACACCGGCTTATTGCCCACATGGGCACCGTTGATAAAGGTGTTCAGCCGGTCGTACTGAATGCCGTCTTTGACATTGCCGTATTTTTGTTCCTCAGTGCCCGGAAACCGATGGCATAAATACACATCACCGTTACCGTCCACGTCCAACAGACCCAGGCCGGCCCCACACGGAAAGAGTTTGTTGGTGCCCAGGTGGATGTCCGTCAGCATGGTGCTCAAATTTGAAAACCCGGTGTACTGCTGGTTAAGCGCCCGCTCGACGTATACCGCGCCAAGCTCGCGAAACTGCCGCAGCAATTCACGCAAATCGGCCGGCTCCAAACCGTAGTCGGTCTCGGCCTGGGCGGTGACCGGCGAAAAGCCGACCTCAAAAAAACCGAGCTGCGTCAGATGCTCGTAGGTGCGCACGATATCAATGGCGTCTTTTGTGACCGTGACCCGGGCGACTACCGGTCTGACCGTATAGCGCTCCAGCAGGCGTTCCAGGCGGGGCCGTAAGAGATCGTACGAGCCTTTTTGTTCGCCCCGCTTGGTAAGAAAAATGCGCCGTTTGTCGTGCAGGTCTTTGGGGCCGTCGATGCTGATGGTCACGCCAAAACGATGCGCCTGAAAAAAATCAATCACCTCGTCGGTCAACAGCGTCCCATTGGTCGTAAGCGAAAAGTCAACGACCTTGTCCTCAGCCTGGGCCTTTTCTTCCGCATAGGCGACGACCCGACGCATGAGCTTGAAGTTCAGCAGCGCCTCTCCGCCAAAGAAAATCAGATTGACCTCTTTGCTGGCGCCGGACTTCTTGAACAGAAAATCGACGCTGTCGCGCGCGGTCTCCCAGTCCATCTGGACCGGCGAGGGGCCGTATTTCGCCCCCTCGGGTTCGTAGCAGTAGGTACAGTGGAGGTTGCACTTATTAGCCACGTTGACGACGAGCGAACTCACCGGGAAATGCTCGACATCAAGCACCGGCTGGGGAGCGGGAGTAGCGGCACGCTCCTGGGTGTGCAGAATTTCCAGGGTGATAAATTCCTGGATCGTCTCGGTTATTTCGGCCAGCGGGAAGTGCTCGGCCAGACTGGTGGTCAGCGCTTCCTGGGTCGCGTGCGGATGTGCCTGCATATAATTGAGGACGGCCTGGGAGACCGGGTCCATGACAAACATGGACATACTTTTGGCCGCGACCAGAATATTCTGGTTGCCCTCCGTTATGGCGTGGGCGTTTTCCGCCCGGAAGTGCAGTTCCATATCGCTCGACTCTCACATACCCTGTAGCACGCTATTCAATCGGTGGAAAGACAAACTTGGCCGGCATCACCAATAGGTGGGCCCGCGCCCCCATGGGCCGTTTCGCACCCTCGGGCGTATACCAGGCTTCCACCCAGACATCGCCCACATTGCCTTCCATCAGGTGTCGTTTGGGATTCGGCCCGTCCTCGTTGGGGTGAAACAGGCCGGTTTGATCGACCGCACCGACATACTGGATATCGTCGTCGTTCGGACGTTTCACATATTCTTCCAGATTCCACTTGACCGGGCCGATCCGTCCCAGCTTGACATCGTCGTCCGTGCCCTTGGCATTATCCGGGCCGTTCGCATAGCCGACCACTTCGTACTGCTGAAAAATTTTCGGCGTCCGAATGCCGCCAGGGCGAGCGAAGCCCCGTTCCGGCGTGATGCGGATATAATCGACCGCCTCGTAGACCGCGACCTGCCCTTCTCCCTCCACACCTTGAATGGAGACCGCGCGCAGTCCTTCTGCCACACCGGCCTTGGCAAAAACTTCCGCCACAATCGTCTGGTTGCCATCAAGCCGCAGAGACAACACGCCCACACCCTCGCCAAAAGAAACCTGATCTGCCGACAGCGTGTCTCCAGAGAAGCCCATCCCGAAAATTTTTACCGTTTGGGGGGAGCCGGTTTGGATCATGGCCGGACTGACCGTCAGCAGCCGCGCCCCGCCCTGGCTGCGATACCAGGTTTCATCCATGCCCAGGTCGCCGAAGTTGGTCAGCAAGCGCCGGCCGGAAACGGTGTTCCCGTCTTCGGAGGCAAAGAAAATCTCACGCTGCCGCATCTCCCGGCCGGCTGCTCCGCTCTCCTTGGCTTGGGCAACGCCGCGCCATTGGAAGCCGGTGTACATCGTCCCGGTCGTGGAGCCCTCCGTCCGCGAGCCGTCGGCAAACGTATAGGAAAACTCGCCCGTGTATTGATCGTCCTCCCCGGCGGTCAGCGTAAGTTGCCCGGTATAATCCCCACCGCGGCCGGGGTCATGACCAACCACCAGCCAGGTTCCGGCATAGCTTGGCTTTTTGGCCGCCTGCCAGGCCGTCCAGGCTTCGGTCTCAAACGGCTGGTGCTTGATCAGATGGGGCACTGCGCTGTTCTTGGCGTCATTAAACCAATAGTCTTTCAACTGACCGGCGGAAGCGGTCTCACTGCCGATATTCGCCATGAGCGCGACCTTGGCATCCGGCAGCCGTTCCCACGAGTCCTGCGTCCGGCGCTGCAAGGCGATCCGCGCGTAGGTATGACACTGGATACAGCCGGCCTGGAGGGGTTTGGGCACGTCCTGCGTGGTGCGGGTATTGCGCTGTTCGAGAATAAAGCGATAGGGCCCGACTTCTTTGGGCGCCAGCCCGTAGTGATCGCTCAGATATTTGACCAGAATACGGGCGTCTCCGTCCTGCAATTCGACTCCGTGCGTGCGGACCATACGGCTGAGCGTCATGCTCCAGCCTTCGGGTGACTTGCGCTGGGCTTCAATCGCGTCAAGCTTGCCATTCTCTCCTTGCGGCGCGTGGCAACGGATACAGCGGATCACCAACGTTTCTCGGGCGGAAGGTGTTGCTTGGTGTTCTGCGGCCTTGACGTTCTGAGCCAGACCAACCAGCCCACCTGCAAGGAGCAATATACAGCTCTGCATTCTCATCCGTTTCCATGTCTTTCCGGTCGTCATACCTGTCCTCTCCTCCAGGCTGGAACACTGGACGCCATCTCTGACGCAATAGCCGGATTCTATACCTCCCTGAGTGAGAGTCAAATGGAAAGAATCGGAGTTGTATATGTCGTCTTCTACCCTCGTATAAAAAGACATATTTGGTATGCTTTGCGAGCAGGGAGCAGGGACATGGGTCAGGACAGCGCGCCGACAGGAGCGGGAGTCAAAGTCGCGCTTATCGACAGCGGGGTGAACGCCCGGCATTCGCATGTTGGCAACGTCGCGGGTGGTATCCATTTTTTCCTGAACGAGGAGAACGCGGTCCAGACCAGCCCGGAGTACCCCGATCACATCGGGCACGGAACCGCACTCGCCGGTGTGGTCCGTGCCAAAGCTCCACAGTCTGAGCTCTACGCGGTCAAGATTTTTACCGACCATCTGGCCACTTCATTTCCGGTCCTGGAAACGGCCTTGGGCTGGGCCATTGAACAGCGCATGAAAATCATCAATCTGAGTCTGGGAATGATTAACGCGCAGCATCGCCAGCCGCTCTCGACTCTCGTCGCCCAGGCGCAAGAAGCCAATCTCATCCTGATTGCGTCTTCTCCCCCGGACCGCTCGGATGTGTTACCCGCAACCTTACCCGGCGTCATAGGCGTGGCCGCGGATGAAAGCTGTGCGTGGGACGAATACCGCGCCCTCACAGACAGCCCGGTTCCCTTTCGCGCTCATCCCTATCCGCGCCCCTTACCCGGCCCGGCCCAGACGCAGAACTTTTACGGGCATAGTTTTGCCTCAGCGCATATTGCCGCAGCCCTCGCCCTCCGGGCCGAGCGCCACCCGGACCTGACGCCAGAAGCCGCCCGGACCTATCTCCAACAGACGAGTCGCGCGTAATTCGGGCGAGAAAAAGTGCGCACCCTATCCGGTGGCGGCCTGTAATATATCGGGCGCTCGGGTCAGTTCCCGGTAGGTCCCCTGCCACTCGACCGCGCCGCGCTTGAGCACGACAACCGCATCGTCGGCGTGGAGTGAGCTCAACCGATGGGTCACGACCAGGGTCGTACAGCCTCGCATCACCGTGGACAAGGTCTGACGGAGGTCGGCTTCGCTTTCGACATCAAGGCCGGACAGGGCTTCGTCCAGCACCAGAATCCGGGGCTTTTTGAGCAGGGCGCGGGCCAGGGCAATACGCTGACGCTGGCCGGCCGACAGGCGCGCCCCCCGTTCACCCACGGTGGTCTCGTAGCCGTCAGGCAACGCGGTCACATACTCGTGCAGGCCAACTGCCGTGACCGCCGCGACGATCTCTTCGCGGCTTGCCTCCGGGCTGGCGTAGGACACGTTTTCCAGAATCGAGGCGTGAAACAGAAAGGGCTCGTGGCCGATGACGACCACGTGTTGGCGCAGCCATACCAGGTCCAACTCCCTCACGTCATGACCGTCCAGACGGATGGTTCCGGCCTGGGGCTCATACAGCCGTATCAGGAGATCGACAAGTGTGGACTTGCCCGTTCCGCTCGGTCCCAGAACGGTCAGGCGCTGCCCGGCCCCCACCAGAAAACTCACCTGACGCAACACCGGCTGATCGGTCGGAGCGTTGTTCTGATAGCCGAACGACACATCACGAAATTCGATCTCCCCCCGTAGGTCTTCGAGGCGTAAGGTCCCGCCGGACGGCTCGGTATATTCCTGTCCGATATCCAGAAACTCGAACACCCGGTCCACGGACACGCCGGCCCGCTCGATACGCAAATACAGGTCCATCAGAACCTGAATGGGACTGAAGGCGCGGGACTGGTAGGCGGCGAAGGCAACCAGACTGCCAATACTCATCTGGCCCTCAATCACCAGATAGCCTCCGTATAGGGTGACCAGGGTGCTGCCCAGAAACGTCGTGGCCGTCGCGGTCGTACTGCCGATATAGCCGATCATTTCAAACCGTGTCACCAGCGCAACAAAGCGTTGACCCAATCGGCCCAAACGCCCCAACTGCGTGTGCTCCGCACCAAACTGCTTGACGAATTTGATAGCCGACAGGGACTCAACCAAGAAGGCGGAAATCGAGGCGTTCAACTCGCGTACATTGCGGGTTTCCTCGACCATATACGGCTGGATTTTGCGGACCCCATATATTTGGAGCGGGATGACGAGCAGGCTGACCAGAAAGAGCCGCCAGTTGAGCCAGATAAGAAATCCCACGGTGGCCAGCAGGACAAAGATATTGGTGACAAAGGTGAAGGCCGCGTCGGTGAGGACGGACTGAATCTCGGCAATATCGGTATTCAGACGCGACAGGAGGTCGCCGACTTTGACCTGGGTATGGAAGCGAAGAGAGAGTTTCTGCAAATGGGCGAAGAGGTGCTGTCTGAGCGCAAATAAAACGCGTGCCGTAACCTGGGTATAGAGATAACGGTTGACTGCCCCGACTCCATAACCGAGCAGGGTGACACCCAACATGATCCCGCACAGCGTCACCAAGAGCGACAGGTTGCGCGCGAGCAAAACGTCGTCAATCAGGATTTTGGTGAACAGCGGCCAGAGCAGACCGAGAACGGTGCCAAAGGAGGATAGGAGAAAGACGAAGCCGATTCTGCGCACATACGGCTTCACAAAGGGCGACAGCCGATAGAAACGAGAGAGTACCGAGGCAATACGCATAGCGACAGGCCTGAGAGGGCAATGACCAAGCCGACTGTACAGCAGCTTGGCCGGAGATAAAATAGACACGGCCCGCGTGTTGCTCTTCCTGATCCGACGGCATAAGCTCCGGGCAATAATCCCACAATTTCCTATTGGCAGTCTTATAGGTCTGACGTGACACTCCCTCCCACAGCAGACATCGTGGTTGCCGGTGGCGGTCCGGCCGGGGCAACCATCGCCCACCAACTCGCGGGCTTCGGCTATCGCGTCGTGCTGATTGAGAAGCGCCGTTTTCCACGGCACCAGATTGGGGAGTCTCTGACACCGAGCATCTTTCCCCTCCTCGACTTTCTGGGCGTTCGGGACCAGGTGGAACAGGCCGGCTTTCTACGTATGGCCGGTCACAGCGTGTGTTGGGGCTCGTCTCGGCCGCGGACCGCGTATTACAGCTCGGATCACCACCGGCGCGGTTTTCAGTCTGTACGCGCCGACTTTGACCTGATTCTGCTCAAGCATGCGCGCCAGGCCGGTGTCCGGGTTGTGGAAGGACAACCGGTGCGAGACGTCCGGCCTGATGGGGAGCACGACGTGCTCGTCCGCTATGGTTCGGGAGGGCGCATTCGGGCAGCCTTCTGTGTTGATGCGACCGGCCACGCGGGCATATACGCCCGCCACAACCTGCGCCAGCGAGACAGCGTCTTTCAGACCCTGGCCCTGACGGGCTATTGGCAAAACGCGGGGAATCCACCCGGCGTAGACTTCGCCAACACTCTGCTTGAAGCCTATGCGGACGGCATGGTCTGGTCAGTCCCGCTACACACGGGCGAGCGGAATGTCACGCTGCTGGTTGACTGGCGACACAGCCGTGCCATAAAGCGGGTCGGACTGCAACGCTTTTATATCGAGGAACTCCGCAAGGCGGCCTATATCTCCGGCTTTCTGGCTGACGCGCACCTCCCCCACCCACCTCAGGTCTTTGATGCCAGCCTGTACACCGCACGGCAGTTTGTCGCCGGCCGCACCCTCCTCGTCGGTGACGCCGGCCTGTTCATTGATCCCTTGTCCTCAGAGGGAGTCCGGAAAGCCATGGCGTCCGCCATTACCGGCGCTGTGGTTGTCAATACTATACTTCAGCGGCCCGCCATGCGGTCCCAGGCTGCCGAGCTGTACGAATCCGGTCAGCGGGACACCTATCACAGCCACTATCAGCAATCGGCCCGCTATTACGCGGAAGAGGGCCGCTGGCCGGACCGTCCCTTTTGGCAGCATCGTTGCCTGCGCCTTGAGCCCGACGCGGGTCCCGTCGCTCCGCAGCAGCCGTCTACGGCCTTTTCGCCATTTGATTCCCAGCCGGTTTCGCACTTAATGGTCACGCCTGACCTGCGTATCCAGGAGCAGCCTGTTATCGAAGGCTCGCATGTGGAGCTCCGGCCCGCGGTTGTGACCCCGCGTTACCCACGCGGCCTGCGTTTTCTGTCCGGGGTCAACGTTCCGACCCTGCTGCGTTGCGTGCAGACCCGGCGCGCCGTGCCGGACATTCTGGAAGCCTATCAGCAGCATCCCGACGGGCGGCAGAGCCCGCCTGCCCAGGTCCGTCGGGTCCTGGCCCAGTTGTATCAGGAGGGCCTGCTCAGGCCGATTTCGCCAGACGAAAGCCAATCAGATTGAAGCGAAAATTGGGGTTGTTGCGGAAGCGGTAGGACACCCGACAGAACTCGGGGAAGAGCAGCCAGGCTCCTCCGCGCAACACCTTGACCGTTCCGGTCGCCGGGCCCTGTGGGTCTTGGGTCGGGGAGACCGCGTAGTATCGTGGATCGTACCAGTCAGCCACCCACTCCCAGACGTTACCGGCCATGTCATACAGCCCATAGGGATTGGGCGGATAGCTCCCGACCGGGGTGGTCCCGGCTCGATTGTCATAATTTGCCAGCTCCCGATTGATCCCGTCTCCCCACGGATAGGGCTGGTCGGCTAACCCGCCACGGGCCGCGCCTTCCCATTCGGCCTCGGTTGGCAGCCGTCCTCCGGCCCAGGCGCAGTAGGCCTGGGCATCATGCCAACTCACCAGGACTACCGGATGGTTTTCTCGCCCCGCTGGCGGCGCGCGGCGCTCGGGGTCCCAGTTTTCGCGTTCCACCCGGGCATCATCGAGATAGGGTGCGCGGTGGCCGGTGTCGAGAACAAACTGCCGGTACTGGGCATTCGTCACCGGGTGTTGGGCAATATAAAAACTCCCCGGCGAGACCCGGTGGGCCGGACGTTCGGGCGGCATCCCGCTCTCGCTTCCCATGCGATACTCGTCCGCGGGGATGCGGACGAGCAGGCTCCCATCTTTTGGGTTGACGACGGGCTTCATGAGTTGACCAGGCGATAATCCCGACCCAGCGAGTCAAAGAGTTCGGCCAGGGCACTTTCGACGCTACGCCTCAACCCTGCTCGCGGCACCATGGTCAGCGTCCCTTCCGTCCAGGTTGGGGCCATTAAATGGACCTGCTCCGTTCGTTTCAAATGGACGACTTGTTGGACTTGCAGTTCGAGCGAATAGGCCAACACCGAGGCCGGGTGTTCCACAACCCGGAGTGAGATATTCAGCACGGCTGGGAAATCTCCGACCGTCAGCGCGTTGCGGCGCAGATGCGTAATAGCCAGCGTGTGGAGCTGCGCTTCCGAAAATCCCAGTTTCCGCGCCGGAGGGCTGATGGTCACAATAGCCACCCGAAAACCCTCGATCCCGAACAGCGTCGTGGCGTCAGACCGGATGCCGGCAACCGGGGCGGGCCAGACCAGACAGACGAGCAGACACAGCAGGCGGACAGCGGCACGGCGGGCTGAGAGCGGCATACCATTTACTTCGGCTGGGGTGCGGATTGTTGTTTGGCAAGCTGGAGGGCAACCGCCTTTTCGACCAAAGCGAACAGGCGTTGATTTTTTTCCGGTGGCAGCGCCCGTAGCGCCTTCTGGATCAACAGGCCCATCTCCACCACCTCCCGCCCGCTGGCCTGGGCTCCACGCTTTCTCATCTCCTCCAGTTTCAGTCGCTCCCGCTCGGGTAACGACCGGAGGGCCTCGGCATAGAGCGCATCCATTTCGGTCCGCTCGGCGGGTGGTAAAAGCTGGCGGCCGGCTTGGGAAAGTCGCATTCCCCGTTTTGCCGCAGGCATCCCGCGGGCTTGCAGGACACTCTGCACTGTCTCTTTGGGTTGGATGCGATGGCGATAGGTCATCGTCACCGCCACCACGCCTATGGTCAGGAGTCCTAGTACCAGGAAAACACCTTTGTACGAGCGCGCCGTTGCCATGCCCACTTTATACGCGGTTCGGCACGGCCTGAGTAGGGGAGGAGACAGCGCGTGACCGGGGGTTGGTCAGCTTTCCCTGCAACAGGAGAGACGCTATGCTCTCCGCTCCATGGCCCAGGAGCGTCTCTTTCCGCTGCCCGACCTCAGCGGCCGTCTGGCTGTGCTGGGGGGACAGCCGCGCGACCGGACCGAGTTATGCCTGGGCCTTGCCCTGCGTCAAGCGAGTCAGCACGGCGTGGTGGTGTGTCTGGACGCCCACGGTCGTCAGCAACTCGAAATGCCCTTTCGTCTCCTGCTGCGTGAAGACGCCGCCTATATTCCCCTGCCGGCAGAGGGGACGGTTTCGGATGACATCGCTCAGCAGGTGCTTCAGACGCTACAGACCGGTCTGGGGCGGACGCCTTCCCTGCCCCCCCTTCTCATCGTTGATGGTGCCCAAGAGACTGCCGACTGGGAGCACACACTCACCTTCTTCTTACGCACCGGAATGGTGGTGGTCGAATTCCTTCCATACCCGTCCCGCCTCGTTTTTGGGCGGTACGAAACAACGCTGCTCTTGCGCGCAGAAGGAACTGAGGCTGAGACGATCAGTCAGACCGTCGGCCGAAAGGTCACGGCCGAGAATCTGGCCGCGTTGAAACCGGGAGAGGGGTATTTCATCCATCTGTCGCGGGTGTATCGGGTCCGATTTCCGGAGCACCCCTAGACATCAGTGCCTTCGTTGACAATATCGAGCCGGACCCGCCATAATCCCGTGCCAATAAAAAGGGAGGATAGATATGCGGGTTGTGATTCTCGGTGCCGGGGGTGTGGGTTCGGTTGTTGCCGGGCATCTCGCCCGGCATGGGGTAGACACCGTTATGATTGCCCGGCCAGGTCACGCGCGGGCTGTCCAGCAAAACGGTCTCCGCCTCGCCGGACTGTCCGACTTTCGGGTCCGGCTGCCAGCGTACGTCGATGCTTCTGCCCTCGACACGGCCGATGTCTTGTTGATTACCGTGAAGACCAAGGACATGCCGCGCGCCTTGGCCAGCGTCAAACATCTGCGGACCAACAGTGTCGCTTCACTTCAGAATGGCGTGGTGAAAAACGCTCAGATGGCTCACGTTTTTGGCGCGGGTACTGTGGTTGGCGCGACCACCATGATCGGCGCGACCCTCGTCCGCGATGGCGAGGTCCATTATACCCTGGATGGGATTACGTTCTTTGGCGAACCGGACGGCACGCGCTCAACGCGGGTCGATCATCTTGCTCAGACGTTTATTGACGCCGGACTCAAGGCGGCTGCGGTCGAGAATATCGTCTCGATCGAATGGACGAAACAGGCCATTCAAAACCCCTTTGCCCCGCTGGCCGCCCTGACCCGCCTGCCGGTCCATTTGGTCTGGTCGAGCCCGGAACTGGCGACCCTGTCAGTCCATATGTTTCGAGAAGCTGCGGCCGTTGCGGATGCTCTCGGCATTCCCCTGTCCGACCATGCGGCCTGGAGCCTGTTCGATCAGCAGACGCTCCGGGACGCCCCCTTCGACGAGGCCGTGCAGATGCTCGTCCGGGTAGGCCAACAGGTGGCACGGAGCGGACGGACACGGATTATTCCGTCCATGCTCCAAGATGTCCTGGCAGGAAAAAAAACGGAGATCGAAGAGACCGTCGGACACGTCTTCAAGGAAGGTCAGCGCCTCGGCATTCCCGTTCCCTACACCGAGTTTGCCTATCGTGCGGTCAGAGCCATAGAGGACGATTACCCCGCACGGCTTGACACCCCTGAGTAAAGGCCGATCGTCCCTGTCTCCTACACTTTATGACGCGGGGATACGCAGCACCTTGCCCGCCTGAATCTGATGACTGCGGAGGTTGTTGAGCCGCACCAGGGTCGCAATCGTGGTATTGTGGCGGAGAGCAATCTCCCCCAAAGTATCCCCCCAGCGCACCCGGTAGAGCGTCGTCTCGGTCCGGCCGGTGGGAATCCGCAGGACCGCACCTATATTAATCTGGGTCCCGCGCAGGCTGTTTGCCGCCCTCAGAGCACGCACCGTCGTCCCGTAACGCCGAGCGATTCTCTCCAGGGAATCCCCGCGACGCACGGTATACCGGAGGTCTTGCTCGTTTTTCTTTTCTTCAGCGCCACGTCCCGCGGCAGAGGGCAGCGGTGTCGGCAGGGACGCTACCGCCCGTCTATCCGGCGCTGCCGCCGAGGATATTGGAAGGGAGATTTCTTTTCCAGCCGCAAGGGGATGCAAATACCACAGCTGATGCTGCTGACGAAACGTCTGCGGATCGACCTGAAAGACGTTGGCCAGCAGCTCGGGCGTGTCTCCAATACGGACCACATACACCGGCTTTTCCCCCACACCGACCAAGTCCGTGGGTATCTCCATGGGATAGACAACGGTCGAGCCGCCTTGAAGAAAACGCTTCGCCAGCATGGGATTGTACAAACGCAGGATGGTGGGCGTGAGCCGAAGGGCCTGGGCAACGGATTCCCATGACTCCTCGGGTTGGACTTTCCTCAGCTTAAACTGTTCTGCTCGGCGACGTACTTCGGGCTCATATTCCTGCAAAACGGATTTATAGTACCCAACGCTCACCACGTATTGCAGCGTCTTGAAGTGGATGGGCTCGTCTTCTTGTACCCGATCGGGACCGAGCTTATACGCGGCCAGGACATAGTCCTCACGCGTGAACTGATTTTGTAATTGCGCCAAGTATTTTATACCAGCTTCAATATCAGTCGGACTGCCAAGTAAGCGGACGAGGCCGGGGGACATTTGGAAATACCCGGCCCCTCCGCCCGCAGAAACCCACTCCGCATTCCCGCCCGATTCCTGTAGAATCACAGCCCGAGCGAGCCGATGGTCTACCCCGTAGCGGGCGGCATGGGTGTAGAGTTCCCTCTCGATCTCAATGGTCTTGCGGTACATGCCCAAGAGAGCAGGAGAAATATCTGCCGTCGCCCAGGCCGACTGCACCCAGAGCAAGCCGCTCAGAAACACTATCCACCATGTCATTCTGCATCCTCCAGCATTGCTGAAGTCAGGTCTCAATATACTCAGAACAGCCCGAGAAGGAAAGAATAACACCCCCTGGCGATGTTGAGGAGTGTCGTCTCGCCCCCGGTATCTTCCACCGGACTTGATCTCGGTATAATAAGGCTTACATTCTCCTGGAACGCACCGCGCTGTTTTTCGTGTTGAGCGCCAGGCAGTATCATTACAAGAAAGTCTCTACTCCTGTGTTTGAATTATTCTCGGCATCCGCCATTGATTACTGGGTTTCTTACTTCACGTACTCACCCTATATCACCATCTTTCTGCTGCTTATTGCGGGGATATGGTTCATTCCACTCGCCGAGGAAATCGCCCTCGTTGCCGCCGGCTATCTCTACTACTCGGACCAGGTTCAGCTGACTACCGTGCTCATATTGCTCGGCCTGGGCGTTTTTTGTGGCGATTTTGTTGGTTTTTGGGTAGGACGACACTGGAGGGGCAGAAGTTCACGCTCCGCATTTCCCTTTCTCCATCGCAGCAAATGGGTCGAGCGATTTAAGACCTGGCTTGACCAGCATCGGAATCGGGCACTTTTCTTGACCCGCTTCCTGCCCGGCCTGCGCCTCCCCGCCCATATTATTGTTGGTGCCCACGGAATGCCAACGCCTATCTATGTGCGGATTTGTCTGATTGCCATCGCCGTCTATGTGCCGTTCATTTTTACACTGGCCTATTCCTTTGGAGCCGAGATTGACGCCGCCCTCGCTTCTGTCCAACGTCTTGGGCACGTTGCGTGGGGATTGCTGCTCGTCGCGGTTATCGTCTGGAGCCTCTTTCGATTCTGGATTACCCGGCAGTCCCTCTTCGACCAGCCCCAGTAGGGCAATACGTGGACCGTCCTCTTACCTCACGACCGACCACATTGAGTCGGAGCCCGGTTTTCCGTATGGTAGGGGCCTGAAATCAAACCATTTCAGTTGGAGGAGATGACATGGAAAATCAGGGACAAGGACCGGCCTGGGTGGTTTTTCTGATCTGGATGCTCGCCCCCTTGCTGCTCTTCTTTCTTATTTTGACCTTTACCGGCTAGCAGAACTCAAAGAAGGAGCAACGATGCAACCACACGGGCAGAAGAGCCTCAGCCGCGTCTGGGCCTTGCTACTAGTAGCAGGAATTGTGCTAGCTCCGGGCACACTCAGAGCCGACGCCACCGGTACGGTCTTGGCTACGGTCGGCGAGAGAAGCATTACCGAGGCAGAGATTGAAAACCAGATCAAAGGCCAGATGCTCCGTTTGAACAATCAAATCTACTCGCTCAAAAAGCAAGCGGTCGACTCGATCATCAACGCACATCTGCAAGAGCAGGAAGCAAAGAAGCGGGGTATCACCCGCCAACAACTCCGCCAGCAGGAAGTAACCGATAAAACAGAACCGGTGAGCGACGCAGAGGTCGAGGAGTACTATACTAAGAACAAGGCCCGGTTTGGCGAGAGAAAGCTGGAGGAGGTGCAGGCTCAGCTCAAACAATCCCTCCAGGCCCGCAAGCAGCAACAGCGCCAACAGGCATTTGCCGCCGAACTGCGTAAAGCCGCCACGATCAACTTTAAGCTGACGCCGCCGATTGTTGACGTTCCGACCGCCGGCGCACCCACAAAAGGACCGCAGGACGCGCCCATTACGCTAGTCGAGTTCTCCGATTATCAATGACCGTACTGTGCCCGAGTGCAGTCTGCACTCTCCCAAATCCAGAAGACCTACAAGGATAAAGTCAGGTTCGTGTTCCGGGACTTTCCGTTAACCCGGATTCATCCCCAGGCGTATAAGGCGGCTGAGGCGGCACGCTGTGCCGGAGATCAGGACAAATATTGGGAGTACCACGACATCCTGTTTGCCAATATTAAAGCCTTACAGCCTGAGGAACTGAAACAATACGCCGCCGACCTCAAACTGGACACGGCACAGTTTACGGCCTGCCTGGACAATAACGCCTATACCGCAGCAGTCAGCAAGGATCTGGCGCTCGGCACCCAACTCGGGGTGAGCGGGACGCCAGCCTTTTTTGTGAACGGCCGTTTTCTGTCCGGTTCGCAACCCTACTCGGCGTTTGCCGAATTGATAGAGGAAATGCTGGCAACGCAGTAATCCATAGGGGTGACCTGTCGGTCGCCCCTAGTCTCTCCCACCCCATCTGTCTGGAGGCAGCCGTCGCGGCAGGACTCCGCAGTGCTGCAAGGCTAAGGCATCGAGGCGGTCCTGGAACGCCTTTTTTTCAACCGCGGTCTGGCAGGGCAAAGCGCACAGGGCCTGGCGCTCCTCCAGGGGGAAGGCCTGCCATTCTTTTAAGTGGAGTTTGATCCGGACGTGGTCGAGCTTGTCTCGAACAGAACGGGGAATCCAACCAAGATCATCCGTCTCCATACCCGCTCCCTTTCCTCACAGCGCTCTGTTCGCCCCTACCCGCTTTCCCCGTGGTGCGCAAGGTGACCCTACCCCTCTTGGCGATTCGGAAAGGGGTATGGTAATGCTTCAAAGAAGAAACGTGTCCAGCATCTGCATGTTTATTGGAGGACACGTTTCTTCTTCAGCCTATGTCAGCAAAGAAAGCAAAAGCTGCCCGTCGTCAGGCAGCCGCACATGACCCGACCTCGCAGGCAACACGTCACGCGCAACGCCACGCTCCCCGTTGGCCGCTGCTCGCTATACGTGTCCTTGGAGCGCTCGGTCTCATTATCGGGGTCTACCTCTCGGTCCTCCACTATCAGGCGAGGGCAGGCGGTAGCATTGAATCGGCTTTTTGCGGTAGCGGGACCACGGTCAACTGTAGCCTGGTCTTGAGCAGCGCCTATGCCACGCTCTTTGGGGTTCCGGTTGCCGTCCTGGCCGCTGGGAGCTATGTCATCCTCCTCGCCAGCACCTTCCTGGCAGTGCCTGGGCTGACCGTCCTGCTGTGTGGCTGGATGTTTGTCTTCTCGCTGTATATGGCGGCGATCTCATTCTTCACGATAGGAGCGGTCTGTCCCCTGTGTACCGGTCTATATCTGGTGAACCTGGGCCTCTTCGTCAGTGCCGTCGTGCAGGGGCGGGCAGACCATACGATGACCCGGCCTCGGCTGGCTTACGCCGCACTTGGCTTTTCCGTCGTGTTGCTTGGCATCGGGCTGACCCAGACAGAGGACGCCGCCCACGTCACCCCCCTTCAGGAATATCTCGCACCTCCTCCAGCAGAGATGGACATGGGTTTTGTGCGCTATTATTACGACCAGCCCGCCGTCGTGCTGCGTGGCTCGGAACGGCACGTTGAGGGTCCCGCGAACGCCGTGCTCACCATTCACGAGTTCGTTGACTTCCGCTGCCCGCAATGTGCCAGAGCCCGAGACACCCTGCTCAAATTTCAGCATGCCAACCCGGATGATGTCCGCATCGTGTTTCGGCACTATCCACTTGACCAGCAGTGTAACACCGGCATGAAGAGCCAGGTGCATCCAGGTGCTTGTGCGGCGTCCATGGCTGCCGAGTGCGCCGCCGAACAGGGAAAATTCTGGGAGTACGCCGACCTCTTGTTTGCGGATCAAACCAAATTCAAGCGGGCCGACTTTGACACCCATGCCAGGACTGCCAGATTGGATTTCGAGCAGTTCAACGCGTGTATGGATGATGGGCGTACCGAGGCGCTGGTCAAGAACGATATTGACGAGGCCCTGCGTCTTGAGATCGAAGCCACTCCCACCCTGGTGGTGAACGGGCGGATTATCCGCGGTCTGCCGCCCGTTGGCAAACTTGCCTCCCTGGTCACCCTCCAGAAACAGCAGGCAGCCGGCGACACCCCCTGAATGTAAAAAATCGATCCTTTTTTGGCAGGGGAACGGCTAAATTCCTGGCGGCACCTGATTAGATCACACGGGATGGGATAGGATAGATCTGCTGGGGGAACACTGCCATGAAGTGGGACGAAGTCTGCAAGGATACCCTGCTCCAGGATTTGCCGTACAAGATTGAACTCAACGAGTGGGGAAATATCGTCATGAGCCCGGCTTCCAATCGGCATGGCAATCTGCAAACCAAAATTGCCTTTCACCTGATGAGTCATATGCCGGACGGGACGGTCCTCACCGAATGTTCGGTGGAGACAGCCAAAGGCGTGAAAGTGGCTGACGTGGCCTGGGCGTCTGACGCATTTCTGCAACGCAATAGGGGCGCAACGCCCTATATCGAGGCCCCTGAGGTGTGTGTCGAGATTCAATCCCCTTCCAACTCCGACGCGGAAATGGCGGCGAAACGCGCCTTGTATTTTGCCAGGGGTGCCCGTGAATGCTGGCTGTGTGACGAGGACGGCAATCTCTCGTTTTTCAGCCAGCAGGGAAAAATGGACAGCTCGCAACTCTTCCCGGCCATGACCGACCGGCTTGAAGCGGAAGCGTGATCGCGCCTATCCCACGATAACGTGTTCGCGGGTAATGATAAACGGCAGTTTGGTGCCATCGATAAAGTTGGCTTCATCCGCCCGCGTTGCCGTATATTCGGGTAAGGATGCTGAGGTCCGCATGGCCTGCGTGTCGGCAAACCAGGTAATGGCCACCCCATCATAGATGGGCGTTTTTCCGGCTTTATACGCAGAGAGTCGGGTATGGCTCTGCACATAGCGTCTGACCACCGGAATGGCCGCACCAAGCGGACCGTGGACTTCCCGCCAGTGTTTTTGAAACGCCTCAATCGAGAGGTCGGCCCGATGCGTGACAAACTCCATGTTCTTGACCGCATTGGGCGGGACACTCTCATCCTTGATCGTATGCTCCTGGGTGATAATGCTGCCCATGGTTGAGAGGTCGATAAAATTCGGCTCATCAGCCCGGACCGCGACGTATTCCGGCGTCTCGGCCTGGTCTCGCAGTACCTGGGTATCCTCGACCCACACCTCGGCCACGCCGTCGTAGACCGGCTCTCCCTTGCGATAGCCGGACAGCAGCGTATGCGACTGCACATAGCGCTGAATACCTGGCAGCTTGACGACCACGTCGGCATGTTTCGTCCGCCAGTACTCCTGGAAGGCTTCGACCGACATGCCCGATTTGCGCTTAAAAAATGACATGAGTTTGATCATACCTTGCCCTTTCCTTGGTCGATGCTGCGGGTATGCACTCCGCTCTTCCCTTACCTATTGGACACCGCTGTCACAGGTCAAGCCAGTCCCCTCGCATTGAGCCCGCCGGATCAAGCGCGTATATAAAGTTGGACGTTCCGGCGCAGGTGATGCAAAAGGAGGCAGGATGATTTCGGTTGGCTATGTTCCCGATACCCACGGTGGCCCGTATCAACAACCAGAACCCGACCCGGAGCGTTCGGCCGATTTTGCCCAGCAATTGCTCAACGAGGCCGAGCAGGCAGAACAGGCCGGCTTTGACGCCCTGTTTGTGCCGGAACGACACGCCCGCACGGAATGCATGTTTCCCTCGACTCTCACCCTCATGGCCGCGCTGGCCGCCCGTACCGGGCGCGTTAAGATCGGCTCCTACGTCATCATGCCGCCCCTGTATCATCCGGTCCATCTGGCCGAGCAGGCCGCCATGATTGATGTTCTGTCGCGCGGTCGCCTCATCATGGGCGTGGGAGTGGGCTATCATATCGATTACTTCAACCACTTTGGTGTATCGATTCGGCAACGCGAGGGTCGCTTTGAGGAGTGTCTCGACATCATGCACAAGGCCTGGACCACACCGGGGCCGGTTGCCCACCACGGTCGGTATTACGATTATGATGCGATCCACATTACGCCCAAGCCCTACCAAAAACCCCGCCCTCCCATTTGGATAGGCGCATTTGGCCCGAAATCCATCGCCCGGGCCGGGCGCTTGGGCGACGTCTGGTCGATGGCGCCGTTTTTTGACACCTTTGACACCCTCAAAGGCCAACTGGAAATCTATCAGGAGGCGGCAATAAAAGCTGGAAAAACACCGCATGTGGCGCTCTTGCGGGACGGCTGGCTGGCCTCCAGCATGGAGGAAGCCGAAGAGACGTTTGGCCGGCTCTGGCTTGAGGAGTGCAAGTTTTATCTGCGCATGGGCATGCTCACGCCGACCAAAGATTTTCGCTCAGAAGCGGATTTCACCCTGGATAAAGTTCTCCCCTATATGGTGATAGGCACTAAAGACGACTGGCTCGAACACCTCAGCCTGTGGCAAAAAGAACTCGGGGTCGAGCATTTCGTGCTACGCTGCCGGGTACCCATGGGACCAAAGCCGGAGCAGGTCATCGAATGCATCCAGCGGCTGGGCGAAGAAGTCTTGCCCGCCCTCAAGACGCTGGCGTAAACGGCCTCAGTACAAAACGAAGAGGGAAAGCACATGGATTTTCAATACACGCCTGAACAGGACGCCTTTCGGACCGAAGTCCGTGATTGGCTGGCCGCGAATTTGGACTCTGCCCTGTGTGTCGACGACCCCAAAGACGAGCGGGTTGCCCCGGACCGGGAAACGTTTGAAAAACGCCGTATCTGGCAGCGCACCATGTACGACAGCGGCTGGGTCGGTATTGCCTGGCCCAAAGAATACGGCGGTCGCGGCGCCGGTCTGCTGGAACAGGTCATTTTTGACGAAGAATACACAAACGCCCATGCACCGGTCTTACCCGGCTACTCCGGCATTGCCCTGTGCGGTCCGACGCTCATGCACTGGGGCACGGACGAACAAAAGGAACGCTTCCTCAAGCGGATACTGAACGGCGATGATGTCTGGTGTCAGGGGTATTCCGAGCCCGGTGCGGGCTCGGACCTGGCCGGTCTGCAAACCAAGGCCGTGGCCGAGGGCGACGATTTCATCATTAACGGCCAGAAGGTCTGGACTTCGGGCGCGCAGTACGCAGACTGGATTTTCATGCTGGTTCGGACCGACCCGGACGCGCCCAAGCATCGCGGCATCAGTTATATACTGGTCAATATGCAGGCTCCTGGGGTGACGGTTCGGCCCTTGGTGCTGATGAACGGTCATTCACATTTCAACGAAGTCTTTTTCGAAGACGTGCGCGTGCCCAAGGCCAACCTGGTTGGCCCGCTCAACCAGGGCTGGAAGGTAGCCATGACGACCTTAATGTTCGAGCGCGCCTATGCCGGGGTCGCAAATTATGACGATCAGATTGGCCGTTTGGTGGAACTGTCCCAACAGGTCCACATCGACGGGAGCCCGGCCTGGGAGCAGTCCTGGGTGCGGCAGCAGCTGACCCAATTTCACATTGAAAGCCAAGCCCTGAAATACACCCGCTTACGCGGCCTGACCAAGTTGCTCAAGGGTTTGCCCCCAGGTCCGGAAGGCTCCATGCTGAAGCTGTGCGGCTCGGAGTTGGGTATCGATATTGCCGCGTTTGCCAGCGAACTCCTCGCCGGCGCGGCCATTACCGAGCAGGCGACCGACATCGTCCCCGACGCCCCACGCTGGTTTAACCGGGTCCTCAGCGCCCGGCAGTATACTATTGCCGGCGGAACGAGTGAGATTCAGAAGAATATCATGGGCGAGCGGGTGTTGGGGTTACCGAAGGGATAAAGGGACGAAACATGCTGGGGGCGGAAAGCTTACTCCTATACGTTATGCTCTCACATCTCTCCTTACCTGCCCCATCACAACGGTGTCGGAATACCGTCCATTAAGATAGCGGTCCTGGCGCAGGGTTGCTTCACGGACGAAGCCCTGGCGTTCCAGCAGGTTGATGGTCCGGGCTTCCGTGGCATCCACGTACAGCCACAGGCGGTTCATACCGAGGACTGCAAACACATAGCGTGTCATCAGGTCGACAGCCTCAGACAGACAGCGCTCACCGTCCACCTTTCGCTCGCCAAGGAAAAACCCTAATTGGACGTGGCGATTTTCCTGGTCAATGCAATTGAGGCCAATGAAACCGAGCAGGGTCTCCGTTTCCTGCGCGACAATCCCAAGAGCGATATCGTGCATATCGCTCTTGGTACGTTCCAGAAACAGCTCTGTAGCGGCTTGGTCTAACGGACGGTAAAAGAGATCTAGAGCAGTCTGTATTGCCGGCTGGGTTGTCCAGTCGGTCAGGCTGGGAACATCCTCAGGCTCCAGCGGGCGGAGATAGATGCCTGTGCCAATACGGAAGGGGTTGCGCATTCGTTATTACATATCCCCTCTTGGGAGGGAAAGAGGAAACGTGTCAACATCTACCTGTCTGTTGAAGGACACGTTTCCTCTTTGTGCCGCGTGAGCGGCGGGGTGGGTTTAGTCGGGCTGGCCAGGGAGACCCACCCCGGCCTTCGGCCACCCCTCCGAGGAGGGGATTTTTAGGTTTTGCTCGGCTCGGACGCAGGCAAAGCCGGCTTTTCCTCCCATTCCTCACGCAAGATCGCCATGACGACCGTATCCCAAAAACGACCGTCGTACACATGCTCCTGTCGTAGCATGCCTTCCCGCCGGAAGCCGACCTTTTCGTACACGCGAATGCCGCGCAGATTATATTCGTACACGTGGAGTTGGACACGATTCAGATGGAGTTCTTCGAAAGCATAGCGCACCACCAGCCTTGTCGCCTCCGTTCCATACCCTTTGCCCCACATACTTTTCTCGCCAATCATCATGCCCAGGCTGGCGCTCCGATGTCGAAAGTCGATCTGATTCAGCTCGATCGAACCAATAAGCCGGTCGGTCTCCTGGACGACAATGCCGAAAAGCACATCGCTCCCACTAGCATTCATCTTTTCAATCCAGGCCTGCTCCGCTTGTCTGTCCATAACAGCCGCTCCGACGGCCAGGGTGCGGGTCACCTCAGCATCGTTGACCCACGGTACAAAGGCCGCCGCATCCTCGCCTGTCAGCGGTCGGAGGTAGATTTGGCTGCCGGTCATAGTTTGCCTCTCACTCACGTCCTAGACCTTCCACAACAGGCGCGCAAACGCCTCATAACCCAGCGCTCTCAGGAGTGATTGTCTTTTTGTTCGTGCCAGGTATAATGGCCTATCTATGATGAATCGTTCAAACCATTATCTGTTCCAGCATAACCGGAACTGGTGGTGGCTGCCTGAGGAGGTGGCCCGGACGTAGGATAACGACTGAAATCGGAGCCGCCTTTTCGCTGAGAGGCGGCTCCATATTTTTTAGGCCGCCGCCTCTCCCAAGGTTGCGGCCTTTTTTGTATAGGCCCGGCTCCATCAATGGAGGATAGCGAGGCCAATATGACATCCCTGCTCCAACACACAGATCATTACCATACCCGTGGGGGGATCACCGTTCATCGGGTGATTGACGACCTGCCTGCGGCAGACACCATCGAGCCCGTTCTGGACGCGCTCGACAGCCAGCGCGGGGCCCTATTTGCCTCAAGCTATGAATATCCCGGACGCTACACCCGCTGGGATATGGGCTTTATCAACCCGCCCTTGGCTATTGGGGGACGTGGCCTGAATTTTTGGGTGTCAGCTCTGAACGAGCGCGGCACCCTACTCTTACCGGCCATCACCGCGATGATTGAGCAGCTTTCCGCCGTCGCCTCGTTGGAGGTCCAGGGGCAGGATCTGATTGGCTCTGTCACACCAACGCGTGAGCGCTTCCCAGAGGAGCAGCGCAGTCAGCAAGCGTCGCTTTTTTCCGTGCTGCGCGTACTGGTGCAACTCTTTTATAGCACCGCAGAGCCTCATCTGGGTCTGTATGGTGCGTTTGGTTACGACCTCGCCTTTCAGTTTGAGCCGATACGGCTGCGTTTGGAACGTCCGGCCGATCAGCGCGACCTGGTCCTCTATCTCCCTGACGAATTGATTGTGGTTGACCATCGACGCGAGCGGGCGATGCGGCGCAGCTATGAGTTTGAAATAGACGGGCACTCAACGCATGGCATACCCCGCAGCGGCGAAAGCCAAGCGTATCAGGGCAACTCGCAGGTGAAGCCGGGCTGCGACCACGAGCCGGGTGAATATGCCGCCGGGGTCACCGTGGCCAAAGAAGCCTTCAAAAAGGGAGACCTGTTTGAGGTGGTGCCCGGACAAACGTTTTTTGAAGGCTGCCCGGCCTCGCCCGCGGAACTGTTCCGACGACTCCGGGAACGCAACCCGTCGCCCTACGGCTTTCTTATCAACCTTGGACAGGAGGAATACTTGGTGGGGGCCTCGCCCGAGATGTACGTTCGGGTCGAAAGCCGACGTGTCGAGACTTGTCCCATATCGGGCACCATTGCCCGCGGGCAGGACGCTATCACCGATGCCGACCGGATTCTTGAACTACTGACCTCAAAGAAAGACGAGTCCGAACTGACCATGTGTACGGACGTGGACCGCAATGACAAGTCTCGCATTTGTGAGCCGGGCAGCGTCCGCGTAATTGGGCGGCGTCAAATCGAAATGTACTCCCGCCTGATCCATACCGTCGATCATGTGGAGGGCTATCTCAGAGACGAGTTTGACGCGCTCGACGCCTTTTTGGCTCATACGTGGGCTGTGACCGTCACCGGCGCCCCCAAGGCCTGGGCCATGCAGTTTATTGAAGATCACGAAAAATCGCCTCGCGCCTGGTACGGCGGCGCGGTGGGCCTGATTGGGTTTAACGGCAACCTGAATACCGGCCTGACGCTACGGACCATTCGCCTGAAAGACGGAGTGGCCCAAGTCCGGGCCGGCGCCACCCTGCTCTACGACTCCGACCCGCAGGCGGAGGAGGAAGAAACCCACATCAAAGCCTCTGCCTTTCTCGACGCTATCCGCCGTCCGCGTGGTTTTACCCCAGAAAAAGGTATGCCTCTAGCGCCTGTTGGCCGGAATAAGAAAATTCTGTTGATCGACCATCAGGATTCCTTTGTCCATACCCTGGCCAATTATCTACGCCAAACCGGAGCCGAGGTCCTCACCCTGCGAACCGGTTTTCCCGAGTGCGAATTTGATACCTACCGTCCCGACCTGGTTGTCCTCTCGCCTGGCCCGGGGGAACCCAGAGATTTCAACCTCTCGGAGACGCTCGGCGCCATACTGAAACGACATCTGCCCGTCTTTGGCGTGTGTCTCGGCCTCCAGGGTATTGTCGAGTACTTTGGGGGCAGACTCGCAATGCTCCCCTATCCCATGCACGGTAAACCGTCACGCATTCACGTCCTGGCTGGAAACGGGCTGTACGACAGTCTCCCCGGAACATTTCGGGCGGCGCGTTACCACTCGCTGTTTGCCGTGCGGGACAGCCTGCCCGCCTGCCTGTGCGTCACCGCCGAGAGCGATGACAGCGTTGTCATGGCAGTTGAACATACCAACCTGCCCATCGCCGCAGTGCAGTTTCATCCGGAGTCCATCTTGACGCTTCAGGAAGACCTGGGTCTGCGGTTGATGCATAATGCGGTGGAGACGCTGACCGCTCCACGGAAGGTACAGGCGGCGTGAGGAAGACCTTCGGCCTAGAATTCTCCACCCAGGTCCGCTAGATTCGGGAAAGGCAATCGTCGGAAACACATTACCCACGAAACGGAGGAAGCAATGAAATTCACGTGGTTTAACCTCATGCCGTGGCCGAGTCTGCCGGATAATTTTCGCGAAGAACACCACTCCGTGTGGGTGGATATTCCCAATAAGCTGTATGACCCCAACAAGGGTCACTTTGTCTACCACGAGTATATGGACCAACTCGAATACGCCGACTCGCTCGGCTATGACGGCATCGGCGTCAACGAGCACCACCAGAACGGCTACGGCCTGATGCCCTCCCCAAATATCATTGCCGCCGGTCTGGCCCGGCGCACGTCCCAGGCCGCACTGGCGGTGATCGGCAACTCGCTGGCCCTGTACAACCCGCCGCTGCGGGTGGCCGAAGAATTTGCCATGCTGGACGTCATTTCCGGCGGCCGCCTGCTGGCCGGCTTTCCGGTCGGGACCTCGATGGACACCAATTATTGCTACGGCCAGATTCCGGGTCTGACCAGGGATAAATATGCCGAAGCGCACGACTTGGTTATGCGTGCCTGGCACGAGGAAGAACCGTTCGCCTTTGACGGCAAATACAATCAACTCCGCTATGTCAACCTGTGGCCCAAGCCCATTCAAAAGCCGAATCCGCCCATCTATATCCCCGGTGGCGGCTCGGTCGAAACCTGGGACTTCTGCCTGGACAACGACTACAACTACTCCTACCTGTCCTTCACCGGCTATTTGCGCGGGAAGAAACTGCTGGACGGCTATTGGGATCGCGTGGCCGCTCGCGGCAAAGACGAGTCGCCCTATCGGGCGGCATTTGCCCAGACTATCTGCGTGGCCGATACCGACCAGCAGGCCGAAGAGATGTACGCCGAGCATGTCAGCTATTTCTATAACCGCTGCTTGCACGTCCACGGCGGTTTTGCCGACGCACCGGGCTATCGCACGATCAAGACCCTCAAGGCGGATGTGCTCAACGCCTTGAGCGAGGAGATGCAAAGCCTGTTTCCGAACCTGACCTGGAAAGAACTGGTTGACGAGGGCTATATCATTGCCGGCAGCCCGGCCACGGTCCGCGAACGCATGGAGGCACTCATCAAGTCGCTGCGCGTGGGACATATCTTCTGCCTGATCCATATCGGTAATATGCCCGACTGGAAAACACGCTACTCGACCAAGCTGTTTGCCGAACAAGTCATGCCCCACCTGCGCGATATGTGGCCGGAGTGGAAGGACGACAATCGCTGGTGGTGCAAGCCGCTCGACGAACGGCTGCAACCCGAGACCGGTATTGAGCAGGCGCGTCAGGACGCAAGGATGCCGCTATGAACAGCCGCATGATCGAGACGGGACGCGGAACCAAGGTCCGCGTCCTCGACGCGGGCAGCGGCGAGCCACTGGTCTTTATGCACGGCGCCGGCGGCTTGTTTCCGGAAAATCCCTTCCTCGACCAACTGGCCCGACACTACCATGTGTTTGCCCCGGAATTCCCAGGCTTTGGCGAGTCAACCGGCGAAGCTTTGCTGGAAGATATGCTGGACTTCACCCTGCACGGCTGGGATGTGGTGCACGAGTTGGGTCTGACCAAGCCGCATATTGTCGGTCATTCGATGGGCGGTATGATTGCTGCGGAAATGGCAGCCCTGACGCCAAACGACGTTTCCAAGCTTGTCCTGGTCGCCGCAGCCGGCCTGTGGCTGCCGGAGCATCCGATTCCGGATATTTTTTCCTTTCTGCCGCATGAGTTCGCGCAGTATCTGTTCCACGACCGGTCCCAGGGCGAGGCCATGTTGACCGGTGGCCTTGACCTCAAAAATCCTGAGGCACTCAAAGAGTTCTATATTGGCAATTCCCGCCGATTGAGTATGGCCGGAAAAATTCTTTTCCCGGTTCCCAACCGGCGGCTTTCAAAACGCCTGTACCGTCTCACTGCGCCAACCCTGCTCGTATGGGGTAAGAGTGACGCACTCATTCCGCCGGTCTACGCGGAGCAGTTCAAAGTACAGATTGCCAACGCCGAGATTGTTGAAATCGAAAAGGCCGGACATATGATTCCCTACGAACAACCGGAGGAGTTTGTTCGGGCGGTTACGACCTTTCTGCAGTAAACGGCACGGGCGTTGCGCCCGTGCCCACTTTCTCGCTCAGAAGCAACACCGGATTTGTCCAAGCCTTTCCTCAACCGGCCCGAAGTGGTATGGCGGGGAGGGTACGGCACTAATTGAGGGAGGGAGCCCATGCCGATTCAAAGCGTAGAGCGCACGGCTGCGCCGAACGATATCCTCGCCATTCTCAAAGGGGACGGGGTGGTCATCATCCGGGAGTTGATTGACCGGGCCGCCATGCAAGAGATTGTGGGCAAGATCGAGCCCAGACTCGCCGAGCGCAAAACGGGCGGTGGGAAGTTTTTCGGGTATCGCAAACGCAGTATAGGCGCGTTGTTCTCTCACGGACCGGAACTGAGCCAGCTCCCCCTCAACCCGATCGTTCAATCACTCGCAGACCAGGTGCTTGGTCCGACCTGTAACACCTACCAGCTCCATGCCACCGGATCGATACAGGTCTGGGGTGGTGGACAAAACCAACCGCTGCACCGGGAACTCGACGCCTATACACCGTTTATCAAGCTCAATCCGGACGACCCGGAATATATTCTCTTTTTCATGTTTGCCGGGAGCGACTTTACCGCTGAAAACGGCGCGACCCGGCTCGTGCCGGGCAGTCATCGCTGGCCGGCGGACCGGTGCGCAGCCGAAGAGGAAGTCTGCCAGGCCGTCATGCCCCAGGGCTCGGCGGTGGTGTGGCTTGGCAAAACGCTGCACGGGCTGGGTACGAATACCACCGACACCCCGCGCACCGGCCTGTTCTTTTCCTTTAGCGTGGGTTGGCTGCGGCAGGAAGAGAATCAGTATTTAGCCGTCCCGGTTGATATCGCGAAAGAACTGCCGGAACGCTTGCAGCAGTTGCTCGGCTATCGGGCGCACGACACCTTCCTCGGCTGGGTTGATGGTCGGGATAGTGAGCTGCAAACCCGTGAGACCCCACTCGAAATGTTCGAAGATGTCGAAGGGGTGACGTATTGAGGAGCGAACCGCATGGCAGAGTTTAACTACTCGGCTTTTTTTCGCCGGATTCAAGACCTCAAGCAGTTACAGATCAAGGCAGAGGACGTTTCGTGGGTCGAGAAGCACCAGACGCCCGACCGCGTCTACGATACCGTGCTGTATCTGGGCTGCAATATTTTACGCACGCCACATATCGCCAAGCAGGTCATCGACGTGTTCACCCACCTGGGGATCGATTTTATTCCCGTCGGCGGGGTGCAGTTCTGCTGCGGCATCGTGTGGGACAAATTTGACGGTCCCAAGCGCGGCAGTCAGGTTTCCGACCGGACGGTTGAACGCCTGGAATCCTATCAGCCCAAGCAAGTGGTCATGTGGTGCCCGTCCTGCAACGTCCATTTCAAGGACATTGTCATTGGCCGCGACAGCCGTCACCCCCAGTTCGAGATCACCCATACCACCCAGTTCTTGGCCGGGATGGTCCAGCGCGGAGAGATCGCGTGGGAACACGCGGTTTCCGGCAAGGTCGCGCTGCATACCCACGTGGGCCGCACCGGGCATGAAGAGGGGCAACGGCGGGCCAAGCGGGACCGAGAGGCCGCGGCCACCCTCCTGGATTCGATTCCTGGGGTCGAACTGCTCGACGAACTTCAGTCCCCACCGGAGCTGGACTACGACTGCGGGGCGGCCGGCCTGCGTCTGCCGCCGCAACGCTTTCAAGCCATCCGGGCTGAACTGGTCCGTTCGCTCAAGAGCACGAGCCAGGCAGATACACTGGCAACGATCTCACACGCCTGTCATCGCGAGTGGTGCGACATCGGCGACGCTCGTCTCGCCGTCCGCAATTACATCTCCATCGTTGCCGAAGCCCTGGGGCTTGAGACCGAGCACGATCAGCTCGGCGATTTCAAGAAGACCACCGACCTCGAAGACATCCTGGATCGTTCGCGTGACGCCTGGGAGTCATACGGACTCAGCCGTGAGCAGGCCAGGGACTTGGCCGCCAAGTACTTCGCAGACGGCGCCATGGCTCCGTAGTCCGCGACTCTGTCGTACATGAAACGCGGAGCAGATCTAAAGGCTCGTCTTTTCTCTACAGTTCGGCCTTGAAGGTATCCGTCAGGCCGTTGGCATACGAGACCCGCTTGGGAGTCAGGCGCATCATGCGTAAGCTGTCATAGCCAAAGAACGGTTCTTCAAACGGGTTCTTTGTCAGGAAACGCTCTTTTAACTCGTCCCATTCGGCGCTGTCCCGAGCGACCTCTTTGGCCAGTCCCTGTATCGTCGCGCGCGCCACTTGCAGGGTTGAGACATCGGCCGTGTCTCTATTATCAACCACAACGGTCGCCTGGGGGCGCGTGAGCAGATTGTGATACTTCTCCGCGTCGGCCAGCATAATAAAGATCAAATCCAGCTCATCGGTCTGCCCAAACGCTTGCAGATGGGCCGTCGGCCAGGTTTCTCCTTGAGTTGTAAGGATTGCCACATGCTGCTGTACGTACAGGTCTGCGAGCTTTTGTTTTTGCTCGGTGTCCATGAATGTCGTCCTTCCTTATGCCATACGGGTCAGGTGAAGAGTCTGCGCCCGGCTATGCCGAATCCCGGTCGTCAAACGTCATGATCGTCCGAAACTTGCCAAGCACCTCTTCCCCGTAGTCGGCACGAATCTGTTCGGTGACCTTCGGTGGTACCCCCACGTCATCCCGGGCATCGGCTGCACCGCTAATAACAGTCAGCAACACGCTGTCTTTGGGCGCGCTGTTGCGGAAGCCGCGATACACACCTGGCGGGCAGGAGAACACGTCCCATTTATTGAGCGTGACGGTTTCCTGGCCTTCCTCGCCAACCGAAAACTCAAACGCACCATCGAGGACCATGAAGGTCTCATAGGTATTGTTGTGCGAGTGGAGGCATGGCCCTTGTCCTGGCGGGCAAACGGAAACGTGCATTGTTGTTCCCGCCGCTCCAAATATCGCGGCGGTCTCACCAAACGGATTCTTGGTCTTCTCCAGAATGACCGGCATGAGAGTACGCGCAAAGATGACGTCCATCGCGTCCTGCGACACGTCCGCCATATCCTTGGCCGTGGACATGGGCTGAAGCTGATCAAACCGGGCAACCCGCTGGGCAATTTCCTCTTTGGTCATATTGCGATTTGCCATTGCTCCCTCTCCTTCAGACTCGTGGTCTTACCATAAACGTTTGGACGCTAAGGCCGCGCCCTGGCTCAGCACCTGCAATTTCGCCCATACCACATCGTCAGCGACCATGGTATAGCCGGCAAAAGTTGAAAACCCACAGTCCGTACTGGCGATAATACGTTCCCGCTCGCCAACCACATCGATCAACCGCGCAATGCGTTCGGCAACGACCTCGGGGTGTTCGAGATAATTCGTGGTCACATCCACCACGCCAGGAAAGAGCAACATATCATCCGGGAGCGGGTAGGACACAAACAGCTCGCCCTCATGCTGATGGCGCGGGTTGGCAAAGGGAATGCTCAACCCGCCTACCTTGGCCTGGTAGAGGAGAGGCAAAAGGGGTTCCAAATCCATATCGTCGATATGAGGACCGTCCCAGTTCCCCCAGCACACGTGCAGGCGCACGCGGTCTTTGGGGATGTTGATCAGGGCGGCGTTAAGCGCCTCGATATGCAGCTCGACTCGTTTGAGAAAGGCGTCGAGCGGTTTGTCCACATACAGAATCTGGCGCTCAAGGGCCAGGTCGGGTCCATCGACCTGAAGAATATGGCCGTGCTCTACAATGAGTTCATACTCACCGCGCAACTCCTCGGCCAAGGCCATCACATAGTCCCGGTCAGTGGTGTAGTCGGGATTGTTTGGATTGCGCAACAGGGTGGTAGAGACAATGCCCGGAGTGGCGGCGGTCACAAACGTCTCGGCTGCTTGGCTTCCGACCTCCGTTCGTTCCAGAGAGGCTTTGAAGAGCCGCAGCTCTTGCTGCGCGGCGTGCTGCTCTGTGTCGTATTTCACGGCACATTGGCATTCCGGCATAGCGTATAGGGTTGCGCTCTTGGAAATCTCGTCTCCCCTTGACGCTTGCTGTTGCTTGAGTTTGGCGTAGCCCGGAAACTTTGCAAAGTCAGTTACCGTACCACGTGGCGAGTGGCCCCCAAAGCCTGACATGCGGTCCTTGACATAAAAAGAGAATCCGAGCCGGGGCAGTTCGCCATCGCAGACAATATCGACCCCCACCTCGTGCTGTTTTTGCAACACATCATCGAGGTCGTGCTCGACCTGTTTTTCAAACGCGGCTTCATCGACCTCGTGACCGGCTTCTCGATCGACCAACATCTGCAGGAGTCTTGCACTGCGTGGCAGACTGCCAACATGCGTGGTGAGAACACGATCAGTGCTGCGTTGCATGCAAATTCCTCTCCTCCATCACCAGCCTGCCGGAACCCAGCAAGAGTGAATATCAATAATAAATTACCACGCGGCAGGCAAGATTATCTTTCTCCCAATCCATTCGCTATACTCACGTCACAGCGTTCCGCAGGAATGTCCTGAAATATAAAGGAGGACTGTATGTCTGCCGATGCTCTGACTGTTCGCGCCCTCCGCGCCCGCGCGGTCAGCTTGCCGATGAATCGCCCGATATATACCGGGGGTGGATCGGTCACGAGATTTCCCATGGTCCTGGTTGATCTTGAGACCGAGGAGGGCGTTTGCGGTTGTAGCTATATCTTCTGCTATGCCCCATTTGTCATGCTGCCGCTGGTGCAACTGCTCGAAAATCTGGGCGAGCTTATTGTTGGTGACAAGGTTAGCCCGCTCGCCCTGGAAGAAAAGCTCCACAAGGCGTTCCGGCTGCTCGGCCCACAGGGTTTTACGGCCATGGCCGCGGCCGGGATCGACGCGGCGGCCTGGGACGCCTGCGCCAAGGCGGTAGGACAGCCCCTGGTGCAACTCTTGGGCGGGCAATCGCAGCCCATCCCAGCCTATAACAGTACCGGCCTGAGCATTATGGATGTGGACCGGGTGCGGAGTGAGGCCCGCGAGTTGGTTGAGCCGGGCTTCGATGCCATAAAGGTACGACTTGGCTATGAAGACGCCCGCGCCGATGTCGAGATCGTACGGGCAATCCGCAATGCCGTGCCGGACGATATCACGCTCATGTCGGACTACAATCAGTCCTTGACCGTGCCGGAGGCCGTACAACGCGCCCACGCTCTTGACGGCGAAGGACTGTGCTGGATCGAAGAGCCGACGCGCGCGGACGATTACGCCGGCTATGCCCAGATTCGCCAAGCCGCCCATACGCCCATCCAGCTTGGGGAGAATTTTTGGGGTCCACATGACATGGCCAAAGCCATCACAGCCGGATCCGGGGATTTTCTCATGCCGGATGTCAATAAAATCGGTGGCGTGTCCGGCTGGCTACGCGCAGCCGCCCTGGCCGAGCCAGCCGGGATTCCCGTCTCCTCCCATCTCTACCCGGAAATCAGCGTCCATTTGCTGGCCGCAACCCCGACGCGACACTGGCTGGAATATGTAGACTGGGCCGAGCCCGTGCTCCAGGAGCCAACGCAGCTTGAAGATGGCTCTGCCTTTCCCTCGCCAACCCCAGGGGCTGGCATCGCCTGGAACGAGGATGCGGTCGCCCGGTACTTAGTGTGACATCGGCCCGATACAGGAGGTTTCCATGAAATTCATGCTCCACCTCACCCCAGTTGTTCCCGCCACCCCGGAGGAACGAGAACGTCTGGCTCCCATTGCCCACCGTACGGATAAAACCCAGGAAATGCTCGAAGAGATGATTGACCTGGGCGCAGTTTGCCGAAGAGATGGCCTTCGACGCGCTGAGCTATTCGGAACATCATTTCTATACGGAGGGCCTTGAGGCGGGAGCCACCCCGATTCCGCATATGCTTAACCTGATACACCACACCAAACGCCTTCAGGTTGGACCGGTCGGTTTTGTCCTCCCCACCTGGGACCCCATTCGCCTGGCTGAGGATATTGCCTGGGTGGACCATATGTCGAAAGGGCGCGTCTTTGTGGGCCTCGCGCGTGGATTTTTTCCGCGCTGGGTGAATGTGTTGGGTCAAAAATATAGCGTTGAACCGGGGACCTCGGGTCCCGACGCCGAACTCCGTAACCGTGAGGTTTTTCAGGAGCTTTTCGAAGTCATGAAACTCGCCTGGAAAGACGAGCCGTTCGCTTTTAACGGCACATACTATCAAGCCCCCTTTCCTGCCGGCGGACATGACTGGCCGGCTCACGAGGCAACCCGGCGGTACGGCGCACCGGGCGAGGTGGACGCCAGGGGCTGGCTGCATAAGATATCCCCGGTGCCCAAGCCGTATCAAAAGCCGCATCCGCCCTTGTTCCAAGCCTTAACCACCAACGAAGAAACCATCCGCTGGGCTGCCCGCGAAGGGATTACACCGATGATGTTCCTGCCCTTCCCGGACCTGGCTATCCAGGGCGCGGCGGTCTACACCGAAGCCGCCAATGCCGCCGGACACGATCTCCGGCTCGGCCAGAAGGTCGGTTTGGCCAGACTCCTATATGTCGCCAAGACACGCGAAGAAGCCCTGCGGCGAGCCCACGACGGAGCAATCTTCTTGTTCAGCCGGTTCCACGCCAAGTTTGCTCAAGAGATTCCAACCACGATCGAGCCGTTTATCGAGGCCGGCATTGCCTTTGTCGGAACGGTCGATGATATCCGGCGACAACTGGAAGCGGTCAGAGAAAAACTCAACCCGGACTGGTTCATGATTCTGTCTGACCAGGGATTCTTGCCTCGGGATGAGATGAAAGAACAGTTGGACATCTTGGGGACAAAAATTATTCCCGAGTTTGCTCATTAAGTGAGAGGCAAGTTTCGCTCCCCTTCGCGCTCCCTCTGGGAGCGTGTCGCGATTCAATCCCCTCTCCCTCTGGGAGAGGGCCAGGGTGAGGGCTCCTTTTTCGGAAACCCAACGGCTACGGGCGCTGCTTGCGCATCGAGTTCTTGACCAGAATCTTGCCGTCCCTAAAGGTCAGCACGTCGCAGCCCCGCGCCCGCACCTTGGTCCCGTCCGACGCTCTGGTTCCGGTAAATATCCACTCACACACCCCCCGATTACCCGCAATAAAGTCTTTACCCACCGGCTCGAAGTGGGCATCCGGATAGCCTTCCCATAGGCTGGCAAAGCCCCTGCGAACTTCTTCTCTCCCCTCCCACTTGGTCCCTTCGGTTTCAGTGCCGACGGAGGCCATGAACACACAGCCGTCGGCCATATGCTCCATCAGCTTGTCGAGGTCCTTGTCGTTCCAGGCCTGGGTAAAATTCGCCAGAAATTCGGGGGTGACTTCGTTGTTGTCGGCCATACCTGTCTCCTTCGTTGCAGTAGCGGTTCACTAAGACGGCCTGATACTATCACCGCATTCTTTATGAACGATACGGGGGAGCAACATGATTATTGGTCACGAACTGTACGGCAGCGGCCCGGAGGGCGTTATTGTCATGCACGACTT
Organism: uncultured Binatia bacterium (SeqCode); assembly: GCA_965203745.1. Classification (GTDB taxonomy): domain Bacteria; phylum Desulfobacterota; class Binatia; order Bin18; family Bin18; genus Bin18. Next base: position 420,250 of record CBDBDK010000002.1, on the reverse strand, counting down.
CTACGGCTGCCGGGATACCTGGGCGTTTGCCCGCAATTTTTTTGATACCCGGAATTTCACGTTCGCGTTCGTTGAGGTGCGCGGCTACGGCGCGTCGCGTCATATTCCCGGCGAATATACGCCGGTGGAAGCGGCATCCGATATCCTTGCCCTGGCCGATAACCTGGGCTGGCAGCGGTTCCACATCGTCGGCCACTCCATGAGCGGTATGCTGGCGCAAAGAGTTGTCCTCGACGGCGGCGAGCGCGTCAAGTCGGCGATCCTCAACACGCCGGTTGCCGCGACCGGCTTGGCTTTCTCTCCCGAGGGCCTGGCCGTCATCACCGATTCGATTACCGACAACGACGCCCTGGCCCAAGCCTTCGACGTCCTGACCGGCAACCGGCTGTGCCGGGAATGGCTCGACTTCAAAATCCGGCAGACCCGCTCGACCCGCAGCAAAGAAGCCCAGGCCGGCTATTTGAAGAGTCTGGCCAGCCAGGGCTTTCTTGACCAGATGAAGGGCAATATCACGCCCATGCTCATCATCATCGGCGAGTTCGACATGGAGCCGTTCACTGAGGCGGTCACAAAAGAGACATTTCTCACCTGGTATCCCAACGCCGAAATGGCTGTCTGCCGCAATGCCGGCCACTACCCGCAACAAGAAGCGCCGGTCTATGTCGCCACGGTCATCAATCGATTTTTGCAGAAGCAGCGTTGAGGGAGAGAAAATAGGACCACCATATTTCCACTCCCCTCCTCGGAGGGGTGGCCGCAGGCCGGGGTGGGTTTCCCCATACTCGACCGGACCGTACAACCCACCCTGCCGCTGACACGGCACCCCTCCCAAGAGGGGATTTTCCCGACATTCTTTGTCTCCCCTACCCATTTTTTCCCATGTCTCGTATGTTTCACGGAGAAAAGGAGCCCGGCATGAAAATCGTTGACGGCGACAGTCATTTGATCGAACCGCTGAATTTATACCTCCAGTATATTGAGCCGGCCTACCGCGAGCGGGCCATGCACGTGGAGCAGGATAGCGCCAGCGGCAAGCTGCGCATGGTGGTGGATAATAAATCCATGCGGCTGGGAAGCGAAATCGACGAGATGCTCAGCATTGTCGTCGGTTATGGACAGAAGGAAGATGGGAGCGCACTCAACGAGTTTGACCAGTCTCTATACGAGGGCGGCGACTGGCAGGACATGGACAAGCGTATGCAGTTTCTGGACGCCGAGGGCATTGATTATCAGGTCCTCTACCCCACCATGGGCCTGTTATGGGAAGGCGAGGTCCAGGACCCGCAGCTCGCCGCGGCCCTCTGTCGGGCCTATAACACCTGGGCGTTTGAGATCAGCGCCGGCCATCGTGACCGCCTCTTTCCCGCGGCCCATATCTCCCTCCGTGAACCAACGCTGGCCGTACGGGAGATCCAACGCGTGGCCAAACTCGGCGCGCATTCAATCATGATCGGCTCCGCGCCCATCAATGGCAAAAGCTTCGGCCATCCAGATTACAATCCGCTCTGGGCAGCCGCCCAGGACTGCAATATCGCCGTCAGCATTCACCCGGCCGGCAACAAGGAGTACCTCGGCAGCGCCTGGTATAAAAACCGTAATCCCGGCTTCATGTTTATCTCCATGAATGTGATCCAGGACCCCCGCATGTCGCTGAGCACCATGGTGTATGACGGCGTGTTTGAGCGCTTTCCCGAATTGCGCGCGGCAACCGTGGAATCCATGGGCAGTTGGGTTGGGGAGTGGATTGAGCGTTTCGACTACCGCTACCAATACATGCGCCACACCTCACAGATGAAACGCCCGATTCGAGAATATCTGGCCCGCAATATCTGGATCAACGCCGACCCAAGCGAAAGGCTGCTGCCGTATATCGTCCAGTTTGCCGGAGATGAGAAATTCTTTGTCGGCTCGGATTATCCGCACGCCGAGGGCTTTACCAAGCCGGTAGAGACCATGCGCGAGTTGCTCTCCGCCCTGCCAACGCAGTCGGTCGATAAAATCCTGGGGGCGAATGCCGCCGCGTTTTATGGGATTTGATGAGGGCCGCTCGTGATTTCTCCTCCTCACCGTGATTTCCGATAGTGTCTCCCTTTGAATTTCTTTCGCCGCCGTGTCCGCCCCGCCCTTCCCGCCCCGCGCGCTTTGGGTGGGGAAGAGAACTCCCCACGCCCGCCGTGAGCGCCGCGGATCGGGACAGGGCTGGCGCGAGGGCGGCTGTCCCTAGTCAAATGACTAGGGACAGCCGGGCCCCAGTCGTGTAAGAAGGGCCATGCGCTCCCCGTACGCGTGTCAGCGTCGTGCCTGGGGAGCCGAGAGAAGCCCGCAAGGACCGAGGGGGAGGTGCGAGGGCGGACGGTTCGGTTTTGACCGGCCACACGTTCTCAAACGGAGGCACTACCTGATTTCCAGTAGTCTCGAAAGAAGGCAAGGATGACACAGAGAGTGCTGACGGTGGTTGCGTTGTGTGTGACCCTGTGGAACGGAGTGGTCTTTGCTCAGACCGGGAACGGCAGGGCGATGTTGGAAAACCCCGCGCCCGATTCGTACCAAAGCGGCGTCTCGGTGATCTCCGGGTGGGCCTGTGAGGCAGAGGAGATTGTGATCGAGATTGACGAGATGTCCTTCACCGCCGCCTACGGCACTCTGCGCGAGGACACCCAGGAGATGTGCGGTGATACCGATAACGGCTTCAGCTTGCTGTGGAACTGGAGCAACAATGGAGATGGAGAGCATACGGTCCGGGCCTTGTCTGATGGGGTAGAGTTCGGGACGGCCACGGTTACCGTGACCACCTTTGGCACGCCGTTTCTGCGCGAGGCTCAGGGCTCCTATATTCTCGCCGATTTCCCAACCACCGGCGAGGAGACCTGGGTCCGCTGGTACCCATCGCTGCAGAACTTTGTGATTCAAGGGAACCCCGCGGCTTTTACCCAGGACTTCATGCAAGCCGCACTGGACCGCTACGACCGGGACGGGCGTGAGGCAATGCTGGCCTACTATAACGACTGGACGAGTCTTTCCTCCGACAGCTCGTTGACATCGGACATTTATGGACCGTGGGATATGCTCATCATCGACGAGAACGATCTCATTGTTGCGCATCCGTCCAGGTCTGAGTTGATCGGGCAGGATATCAAAACCCTTATCGGCTCGGACGGCCATGAGTTCGGCAAGGCGATTGCCACGGCAACCGAGGCTGGCCACTGGATTCATCACCTGTGGCCCCACCCCCAAGGCCCCTCGGCAGATCTAGGCATCCCAACCCCCCGCGATGTAACGTGCCCGGAAGAAGAGCCCAAGCGGAGTTGGGCGATCCGCCACGACGGGCTCATTTTCGTGTCGGGCTATTATGAGGCGACGAATCCTGTCTGCCGACATCATTTTTTTCCTGGCGGCGACTACTCCTGTCCCTACGGTCCATTCGGCGTCTCTCGGTGCCCCGGTATCGCTGCCGTCCTGGAGAATCCGACTCCACAGTCGTTCCGTAGCGGTATCTCCGTAATCTCCGGCTGGGCATGTGACGCGGAGGAAATTGTCATTGAAATCAACGGAGAGCCGCTCACCGCCGCCTACGGCACCGTTCGGGCGGATACCGCAGAGGTCTGCGGCGATACGGATAACGGCTTCAGCCTGTTGTGGAACTGGAACACCCTCGGGGATGGGGTTCATAACGTCCTGGCTTTTATTGATGGCGTTCCCTTCGCGCGATCTTCTGTCACCGTCACTACCTTCAGGGATGAAATGCTTGGGGATGAGGAAAAAGCCACCTTTACCCAGGACTTCGTACAAGCCGCACTGGACCGCTACGACCGTGAGGGGCGTGAGGCGACGGTCGCCCACTACAACAGCCCAGCGAGCGTTGAGGAAGAGTGGGAGGAAGAGTGGTATGTGTTCATCCTCGACGAGAACGATCTCTTCCTCGCGCATCCGGTCATGCCCGAACTGATCGGTCGGGATATCAAAACCATCGTCGGTTCCGACGGCTATGAGTTGGGCGAGGAGATTGCCACGGCAACCGGGGTCGGGCACTGGGTCCATTACCTGTGGCCCAACCCGGCGGCCGGCGGGGTAGAAGAGCCTAAGCATAGTTGGGTCATTCGTCACGATGGATTGATTTTCGGGTCAGGATATTACGGCCCGCCAAATTTTCAGAAATACGAACTGGCGGACTTTCCTGCCGAGGGCTCGAAGCTCACGGTGCAATGGTCCCAGTCTTTGCAGAACTTTGCGATTACCGGCGTGACGCCGTAGCGTGTCCCGCTATCCTCCTCATCACCGTATTTCCTAGTCGGTCTGAGAGAATGCAAAAATGAAGAAAAGAATAATGACGGCTGTTGTGTTGTGGGTGACACTGTGGAGTGGGTTGGCCTTTGCTCAGACTGGGAACGGCATGGCGATGTTGGAAAACCCCGCGCCCGATTCGTACCAGAGCGGAGTGTCCGTGATCTCCGGGTGGGCCTGTGAGGCAGAAAATATTGTGATCGAGATTGATAGTAAGCCTTTCCTTGCGGCCTACGGCACTCTGCGCGAGGACACCCAGGAGATGTGTGGTGATACCGATAACGGCTTCAGCTTGCTGTGGAACTGGAGCAACAGTGGTGACGGAGAGCACATGGTCCGGGCCTTGTCTGATGGAGTGGAGTTCGGGACGGTCACTGTCACTGTGACCACCTTTGGCACGATGTTTCTACGTGGGGCTCAGGGTTCGCGTGTTCATATTCTTGAAGATTTTCCGACTACCGGAGAAGAGACTCGGATCCACTGGTCCCCCTCCCTTCAGAACTTCGTGATTCGAGATAGTCCGGCAGCCTTCACTCGGGGGTTCGTGCAGGCCGCACTGGACCGCTACGGTCGGGACGGTCGCGAGGCAACGCTGGCCTACTACAACGACCGGGAGAACATATACTCTAACAGCCCGTTGCCGGGCGTTTATAGGCAGTGGTATCTGTTCATCATTGACGAGGATAATCTTATTGTCTCGTATCCGGTCATGCCTGAGTTGATGGGTCGGGATATCAAAACCATCATCGACTCTGAGGGCTATGAGTTCGGCAAGGAGATTGCCAGGGCGACCGAGGCCGGGCACTGGATTCATTATCTGTGGCCCAACCCCGCAGCGTGCGAGTGGGAAGAAAAAGAGCAGCTCAAGCATAGTTGGGTCATCCGCCACGACGGGCTCATTTTTGGATCGGGATACTATGAACGGGTTAAGGCCCGTCGTGGTACATTTCCCCACGGCCTTGGGTCATCCTGCGGATACTTCCCGCTCGGTCACTCTCGGGTTCCTGATATCGCTGCCATCCTGGAGAATCCGACTCCGGATTCGATTCGCAGCGGGATATCCGCAATTTCTGGCTGGGCGTGTGACGCGGAGGAAATTGTCATTGAAATCAACGGGGAACCTCTGACAGCCGCCTACGGCACCATTCGGGAGGATACCGCGGAGGTCTGCGGGGATACGGATAACGGCTTCAGTCTGCTATGGAACTGGAACAACCTCGGAGCCGGGGTCCATACCGTACGGGCTCGCATTGATGGCGTTCCCTTCGCGTGGTCTCCTGTCATCGTCACCACCTTCGGAGATGACATGCTGGGGGATGAGGAAAAAGCGACCTTTACCCGCGACTTCGTGCAAGCTGCGCTGGACCTCTACGACCGGGACGGACGTGAGGCAACGGTCGCCTACCACAACAGCTCGGCGAGCGTCGATAGGGAGTGGTATGTGTTCATCATTGATGAACACGATCTCTTCGTCTCGCATCCGGTCATGCCTGAACTGATAGGTCGGGATGTCAAAACTATTGTCGGCTCGGACGGCTATGAACTAGGCAAGGAGATTGCCACGGCAACCGAGGCCGGCCACTGGATTCATTACCTGTGGCCCCACCCCGTAGCGGACGGGAAAGAAGAGCCCAAGCATACGTGGGTTATCCGCCACGACGGATTGATTTTTGGGTCGGGGCATTACGGCCCGCCTAATTTCCAGGAATACGAACTGGTGGACTTTCCTACCGAGGGATCGAAGCTCACGGTGCAATGGTCTCAACCCTTGCAGAACTTTGTGATTACCGGCGTGACGCCGCAACGTATTTCCCTATCCTCATCATTACCGTAATTCCTAGCCGGTCTGAGAGAATGCAAAAATGAAGAAAAGCATATTGACGGCGGTTGCGTTGTGTGTGCTGCTGTGGAGCGGAGTAGCCTCTGCTCAGACCGGGAACGGCAGGGCGATGTTGGAAAACCCCGCGCCCGATTCGTACCAAAGCGGCGTCTCGGTGATCTCCGGGTGGGCCTGTGACGCCGAGAATATTATTATCGAGATTGACGATATGTCCTTCAATGCGGCCTACGGCACGCCGCGCGAGGACACCCAGGAGATGTGTGGTGATACCGATAACGGCTTCAGCTTGCTGTGGAACTGGAGCAACAATGGAGATGGAGCGCATACGGTCCGGGCCTTGTCTGATGGGGTAGAGTTCGGGACGGCCACGGTTACCGTGACCACCTTTGGCACGCCGTTTCTGCGCGAGGCTCAGGGTTCACGTGTTCATATCCTCGACGATTTCCCAACTACCGGCGAGGAGACCTGGGTCCGCTGGTACCCATCGCTTCAGAACTTCGTGATTCAGGGTAATCCAGCAGCCTTCACCCAGGACCTTGTACAAGCCGCGCTGGATCGCTACGACCGGGACGGGCTTGAGGCAACGCTGGCCTACTATAATGACCGGTCGCAGACTGACTCTGACAATCCGTTGAGGGAGACGGTGGACGTTTATGGGCCGTGGGATATGTTCATCATCGACGAGAACGATCTCATTGTCTCATATCGGCTCAGGCCCGAGTTGATCGGGCAGGATATCAAAACCCTGGTCGACTCGGACGGCTCTGAGTTCGGCAAGGAGATTGCCACGGCAACCGAGGCCGGCCACTGGATTCATTACTCATGGCCCCACCCCCGGGGCCCTTCTGCATCAGACCCAACCCCCCGCGATGTAACGTGCCCGGAAGAAGAGCCCAAGCGGAGTTGGGCGATCCGCCACGACGGGCTCATTTTCGTGTCGGGCTATTATGAGGCGACGACTCCTGTCTGCCGATTTCATCTTGTTGACTCCGCGTACCGCTTCTGCCCCTACTATCACTTCGGTGCCTCTCGGTGCCCTGGTATCGCTGCTGTCTTGGAGAATCCAACTCCGCAGTCGTTCCGTAGCGGAATATCTGCAATCTCCGGCTGGGCGTGTGACGTGGAGGAAATTGTCATTGAAATCAACGGGGAGCCGCTCACCGCCGCCTACGGTACCGTTCGGGAGGATACCGCAGAGGTCTGCGGGGATACGGATAACGGCTTCAGCCTGCTGTGGAACTGGAATAACCTCGGGGATGGGGCTCATAACGTCCTGGCTCTCGCTGACGGTGTTCCCTTCGCACGATCTTCTGTCACCGTCACCACCTTCGGGGAGGACATGCTGGGGGATGAGGAAAAAGCGACCTTTACACAGAAGTTCGTACAAGCCGCACTGGACCGCTACGACCGTGAGGGGCGTGAGGCGACGGTCGCCCACTACAACAGCCAGGCGAGCATTGAGGAAGAGTGGGAGGGAGAGTGGTATGTGTTCATCCTCGACGAGCACGATCTCTTCCTCGCGCATCCGGTCAGGCCCGACCTGATCGGGCAGGATGGCAAAACCATTGTGGGCTCGGACGGCTCTGAAATCGGCAAGGCGATTGCCACGGCGACCGAGGCCGGCCACTGGGTCCATTACCTGTGGCCCAACCCGGCGGCCGGCGGGGTAGAAGAGCCCAAGCACAGTTGGGTCATCCGCCACGACGGATTGATTTTTGGGGCGGGCTATTACGGTCCGCCGAATTTCCGGGCGTACTATCTGTGGGATTTCCCTACCGAGGGTTTGAGCCCCAGACTGCAATGGTCCCAACCCTTACAGAACTTCGTGATTACCGGCCTATATCCAATCGGGCGTATAAACTGTTATGCATCAGACCCGCCTCAATGCTAGGCTCAGCTTTTTCGCTTGTTATGCCTTTTGGGAAAACGTAGAATGCCTGAAAGGCTGAATATCAGGCAAAATCGTGGGAACTACTGAAACCAGCAGAGTCGGAAAGCGGGGGACAGTCGTCCTGCCAGCCCGTCTCCGGCATCGTTTTGGGATCGAAGAAGGTTCCTCTGTGATTGCTGAGGAGTGTGCCAAGGGGATTCTTATTCGTCCTGCCGTCGTTACTCCCGTCGAGATTTATACTCCAGAGCGCAGAGCAGAATTCCTGCTGTCAAACGCGGTTGACGCGGACGATTATGCAGAGGCGGTCCAAGAGGTGCGGAAGCTCGGTCTTGATCCAAATAAAATTCCCCGTCACCGGATTTTAACAGACTAAGTCGTGAAACGTGCCTTTCTCGATGCCAATGTCCTCTTCTCCGCAGCCTATGAGACGGCCTTACTCCGGGCCTCAGAGGGCGGCCGCCGGCTGCTCCTGGGCCGTGGCGTCATCCGCCCGGAGGATCGGCATCACCTGTGACGCAAACAACTCGGTGCTGCGGACGGCCAGGTCGTTGGGCAGGCTGCCGTATTTGAACACACCGACAAACTGACTCGGGTTCATGGCCTGGCGCAGCTCCCGGATGGCGGCAACGCACTGCTCCGGGGTGCCAAAGACCTGCGTTTTGGCGAACTCCTGCTGAAAGGCGTTGGCCTGCTGCTGGCTGGCCTGGGCAAGCTCGACATAGGCCTCATAGCCCTTGGCGGCACGGAAATGCTCGGGTTCGTCAAAGGCGTAATGCTGTACGGCGGTGTCGGCATAGTCCATGATCCACTTCCGCCCGTCTTCCTGGGCAGACTCGTCCTCGGAGCAGTAGATCCAGGCGGTAATAATTGGCCGCCGCGCCACGGTGCCGAATCTGGCGCACGCCGCCTGATATGCCTCATAGTCCTTCAGGTGGTCGGCCCAACTCTTCTGGGGAATGATCAGCATGCCCAAGCCGGCCCGCGCCATGATCTCGCCGGTCTCAGGGCTGATAATGGCACCGTACATCCGCTCGGTCAGGTCTGAACTGACCGGGCGCGGGCGAATGCGCATCTCCGGGATGTTGAAATATGTGCCGGCAAAGGAAAAACGATCCTGTCCGAGGGCGCACTTCACAACCTCGATACTCTCGATCAGGCGCTCGCGCGCCTCGCTCATCGAGACCCGAAAGCCGTCGTACTCCACCTGGGCGGCGCCGCGCCCGAAGCCCAGCAGCAGCTCGCGTCCGCGCGCAAAATTATCCAGCATGGCAATCTGCTCGGCGACCCGCACCGGGTCGTGCCAGGGCAGCACGATCACAAACGTGCCAAGTCCGATCTTCTTGGTCCGTCCACACACATAGCTGAGCATCTGCACCGGGTCGGGAATGAGTTCGTAGTCCGTGAAATGATGCTCCACCGACCAGACCATATCGAACCCGAGGTCTTCGTACATTTCGGCCAGGGCCAGGTCTTCGGCGTAAATCTCGTGGTCCGGTCGGGGCGACCGGAAATAGTTCTGACAAATCAGCGAACCTCCGAATTTCATGGCGTATCCTTTCTCTCCCTCGTCCTGGCGTGGTCGGGCTGCATTCTAGCCGAAAAGGCGTTATGCAGATAGTCGTTTGCGAGAGGAGGGCACGATGCCAGTGAGTCGTCTGTCAGGCATGGCCGGGATTGGGGTTGACCGCATGGGTAATCTGGCGGACCAGTCCCAGGACGGAGCGATACTGCGTTTGGAGAATCTCGACACCGACCTGCGGCCGCCGCCCGGAGTGGAAGAAGCGACCCGGCAGGCGGTAGGCGAAGACGACGCCAACAGCTATCTGCCGTTTCTGGGTGCCGACGCCCTACGGCAGGCGGCCGCCGCCCTCGTCAGTCGCCTCTCGGGTGTGGAGTATGACTGGCGGAATTCCACCATTGTCAGCGCGGGCGGCCTGAACGGCATTCTCAACGTGCTGTTGGCTCTGCTTGAGCCCGGAGATGAGGTCATCCTCACCGACCCGATCTATATTGGTCTGGTCAACCGTGTGCGTCTGGCCGGCGGGGTGCCGGTTTTTGCGCCGTACCAGATTGAAGACGGCGTCTGGCGTTTAGACCGTGACCGGTTACGGCAGGCCGTGACCGCCAAGACAAAAGTCCTGCTGATGATGAGCCCTTCCATGCCGACCGGCGCCGTCTTTACGCGCCAGGACTGGGACAGCATCTGTGCGGCCTGCCAGGAGGCTGACGCGTGGCTGCTGTATGACAGCGCCATGGAACGCATTCTGTTCGACGGCCTGGACTCCACGCACCCGGCCTGCGCTCCCCGGTATGGCCCAGCGGACCATTACGGTTGGTGCGGTCTCCAAGGAATACCGGATGATAGGCTGGCGGGTCGGCTGGATCGTTGCCCCGCCCGCCATTATCGATGATATCGGTCTGGTGAATATCTCCAACGTGGTCTGCCCGGTCGGCATCGCTCAGGCCGCGGCAACCGTAGCGCTGCAAGCGCCCGACACTGATATTGCCGCGGCCAGCGCGGAATGGCAGCACCGGCGAGATACGATTCTGCACGAACTTGAGGGCTTCCCCATCGTCAAGCCCCAAGGCGGCTGGTCCATGCTGCTGGATGTCTCGGGTTTCGGCCTGACGGGTGCGGAGGCCTCTCAGCGCCTGTTGGAGAAGGGGAAAATCGCGGCGACGGCCATGACGGGCTGGGGCAGTGAGCGGAGCGCAAACTTTGTCCGCTTTGTCTTCTCAAACGAACCCGTCAGTCGGCTGCGCGGCCTGCGGGAACGAGTAGAAGCGGCTCTATACTGATGTGGGGGCAATTCATGAATTGCCCCTTCAGTCGCGTGAGCCCCTCCGGGCAACCACAGGGGGTGCCGCTACATTTTCATTCCCTCTCCCCTGGCGGGGTGGGCTCTCTGGACTGCTTCCTTAGCTCGGCGATGCTTCGAGTATCCGTCCGATTAAGGGACTCTGGTGCCAGCAGACCAGCTTCCAGGCTCCGTCCCGATACACCCAGGTCAGGGTAAAGCCCATAAAGCGCTGGCGGAAACCGGCATCGCGCGGTTTGCCCCGAAACGTCGAAAAGCCGCTGACATGGCCGGTATCCCCAAACACTTTGAAGTGCATTTCGCGCGGCTTCCATTCAAACGACTCCCACATCCCTTTCCCGCCAGCGTGGAAGGCAATATGGTCCTTGAAGTCGTCCAGGTCCATGCGCCACGGAAAGTCTTCGTCCAGAATCTCCGCCTCCTCGTGAAACGCCTGCCAGAAGGCGTCCAAGTTGCCGGTATTGAGCCCGTCATTCCAGGCGTGAAAGGCTGCTTCCAAACTCTGTATGTCTGCTGCCATGATGTTCCCCTTTTCTCTTTCGGCCTATATAGCGGGTTGACCAGAGGAACTCTATGATGTTTTGAAACAAATATTCGGCATGACACAAGGAAGGTGAATTATGAGGCAAAGAGTCCCACACGGTGTCAGCGCCCTATTCCTGCTCGCGAGTATCTTTGTCGGTCTGCCAGTGGCCCGAGCCGAGCAGCTCGGAGAGCTGAATTTCCCGACCTCCGGCTCAGCCGAAGCCCAAGATCACTTCCTGCGGGGTGTCAAATATCTGCATAATTTTGGATTCGAGGACGCCGCCGAGGCGTTCCGGGCGGCGACGAAAGTCGAGCCGGACTTTGCCCTGGCCTACTGGGGAGAGGCGCTCAGTCACAATCATCCGCTGCAACCGGCGCGTGACCTTGAAACGCCGAGAAAAGTCCTGGCCCGGCTCGGTTCTTCACCGGCCGAGCGGGCCGCCAAAGCCCCGACTCCGCGCGAAGCCGGCTTACTGGCCGCGGTGGAGATTCTGTATGGAGAGGGAGACGATGCCAAGCGCGCCTTTGCTTACGCAGAGGCGATGGGGCGGTTGGCGACCCGCTATCCTGAGGACGAAGAAATTCAGGCGTTTTACGCTGTTGCCCTCCTGGGGACGGTCCGCCATGTCGGAGACACCTGGGGATCAGAGTCAACGTTTGGAGTACGAATGGAAGCGGGGGCGATAGCGCAGGATGTATTTCGTCAACACCCCAACCATCCTGGGGCTGCCCATTATATTATTCACGCCTTCGACGATCCTATTCACGCGCCCCTGGCCCTGACGGCCGCCCAACGCTACGCGACAATCGCTCCGGATGTCTCCCATGCCTTACACATGCCCTCGCATATTTTTATTCAGCGCGGCATGTGGGCCGAAGTTGTGGCTTCCAATGAAGCCTCATATCAAGCCGCTTTCGCGAGGTGGCATCAGCGAGACAGTTTTTCTAAAACACAACGATATTTTAATGATGTGTATATCTGGCACGCCTTGGACTGGGGCCAGTACGGCGCACTGCAACTGGCGGATTGGGCCAAGGCAAAGCAGGCGATTGCACTGCTGCGACCAGTCGCAGAGAAAAGCACGGTCTCAAGGGTCAAGGAAGGTGTCGGCGAAATGACGGCCCGCTATATTGTCGAAAGCGAGCGGTGGGAGCAACTCTCTCTTCTTTCCGATCTCACTACTCACGAGTTGATGGCAACCGGCATGAGCGCTGTGCGCATGGGGGATGTGGCAATCGCTCAGCAGGTGGAGGCCAAGTTGAGCGCACGAGAGCAGGAAGGGGCGTCGCCTCGCTTCAAACAGACCCACCAAGCTCTGACTATCATGCGGCTTGAGGTTGCCGCCCTGGTTCGTCTGGCACAGGGCCAGGGCGACGCCGCCATCGCCCTCATGGACGAAGCCGTGGCGATTGCCAACAGTATGGGCCTACCCAACGGAGCAGCTATACCCATCAAACCCGCGCACGAGTTATATGGAGAAGTCTTGCTTGCGCTTGACCAGCCGCAACAGGCGATGACCTGGTTCGAAGCCTCTTTGCGGCGTACCCCGAACCGTCCCCTTTCTCTGCGCGGCTTGGCACGCGCAGCCGCAAAAAGTGATAACCTCGGCACCGCGCGTCAGAGTTATCAGAAGCTTCTTGCCGTCTGGGGGGACAGGAATGCTCCGGAGGCACTGCAAGAAGCGAGAATGTTTCTGGCCGCGGCGGACCAGTAAGATACGATGAACGAGGAGAATGTATGTCCGAAGAATCGCACAGACAGGCCATAGATACCGGGACCGACCAACTCCTATGCCATATCGAAGAGCGTGTTGGAGTGGTGACCCTGAATCGCCCTGAGGTTCGGAACGCGCTGTCGGATACGCTCACCCCGGCGCTCCGCACTATTATTCCGGAGCTGGCAGTCCGCCCCGATGTGGGCTGCATTATGCTTACTGGAGCCGGGACGGCCTTTTGTGCCGGCGGCGATGTTAAAACCTTTGGCTCATGGTCCAAAGAAGAACAGACACCGGAGGAAAAGATCCAGCTCTTACGGCGGCGACAGAGAACGCTGACCGGCATGATCTACGAACTCGAAAAACCCGTGCTCGCCGCCCTGCCCGGCCCGGCGGCCGGAGCCGGACTTTCGATCGCCCTGGCGTGTGATATCCGTATTGCCGCGGCGCGAGCGTTTGTCACCACCGGCTTTGGAAAAATCGGGCTGCCCGGAGATTACGGGGGAAGCTGGTTTTTGACCCAACTGATCGGCACGGCCAAGGCGCGAGAACTCTATTATACCTCCGAGCGCATAGACGCCGCGGAGTGTGCGCGTTTAGGCATTTTTAACCGGGTCTTTGCGGACGAGACATTCGAGACGGAAGCCCTGGCCTTTGCCAAACGGATTGCCGCCGGCCCACCGCTGGCCCTGCGCTATATGAAGGAGAATCTGAACCGGGCCACGACCCAGGATCTGCATACCTGCCTGGACATGGAAGCGGACCGGCTGATCCGGGCGTCCGGAACACAGGATTTTCAAGAAGCGGTTCGCGCTTTCAAGGAGAAAAGATCGCCCGTCTTCACCGGCCGCTGAACTTTCCCATGACGACAAATATTCTCTTGCTCGATGTCGATGGTGTGCTGAAATCCCTCCAGGGTGCTGCTGGCACCATACGCGGGACGGATTGGAAAGAGGGAGTCCAGGAATTTGTTGCGTGGTGTCAGGAACAGTTCCACGTCGTCCTTATCCTCTCTTCATGGCAGGCTCATATCCACCTGGAGTTCGCAGCGCTCGATATCCACCTGCCGTCACTGTCCTGGAAGGCCACAAAAACCGAGGGGCTGGCCGGCCTGGTCGGGCCGGGAAAAAAGATCGTGTGGGTCGAGGATGGCTGGGACGCCGAGGATCGAGCGATAGCGGAAAGTCTTGGTATTACACTGGTGGAGACGCATTTTCACGAACCACTGACGCTGACGCGCCAAAAGATCGCAGCGGCATAAACGCCGGGCCCTCACTGGTCAGCAGTACTTCAGACTGATACACGAGAACGCCAGCCCTAGAGGGGACACCACGGTATCGGTTGGAGCAGTATATGGCGAACGGACAGACCAACGCAGAGCAGATTGAGTATTGGAACGAACGGGGCGGTCCGCAATGGGTCAAACTCCAGGAGCGGCTCGATGCTCAGATCGGTCCGTTGGGACTTGTTGCCTTGGAGCAAGCGGCCGCGCAACCGGGAGAGTCCGTGCTCGATGTTGGCTGCGGGTGCGGACACACCGCGCTCGCTCTGGCAGACCGGGTCGGTCCTCACGGCTCGGTGACGGGGATTGATGTCTCCCGTCCCATGCTGGGTCGCGCTCGTGAGCGTCAACAGGAGCAACAGCTTCGGCACTTGAGCTTCCTGCATGCCGATGCCCAGACACACCGCTTTGAGCCGGAGAGCGTTGATCTGATCTTTTCTCGTTTCGGCGTCATGTTCTTCGAGGATGCTGCCCAGGCTTTCGGTAACCTACGGACTGCACTCCGCCCTGGAGGGCGACTGTGTTTCCTGTGCTGGCAGGAGTTGCAGAAAAACGACTGGGTTCGGGTGCCGCTTCAAGCCGCGGCTCAACATGTGCCGCTTCCGCCTCGTCCCGAGCCCGGCACCCCCGGCCCCTTTTCTTTGGCCGATCCTGACCGCGTACGCGCTATTCTTGATTCGGCCGGATTTCGTAATGTGGGCTGCCAGTCCCATGAAACGGATATCAGCGTCGGCGGCGCAACGGGCGTAGACGGAGCGGTCGCTTTCCTGCTCGCCATCGGGCCGGTTGCCTCCCTGTTGCGTGAGTCCGATGCCGAGACACGCAGCCGCGTTGCCGAGGCTATCCGTTCAGCCCTGCTCCCGTATGCGGACGGAGACAGCGTCTACCTGTCGAGCGCAACCTGGGTCGTGCAGGCAGACGTACTCCCATAAAACGGCGTGGAGAGGAGCCCGGCTATTCTCGCCAGGTAAAGAGACGCAGGCAGTCCGTCGCCAAATCAAACAAATGGCGACAGCCGGTTGAGCCACCGATCTGATCGACGACCGGAGGCGTGAAATTTTTTCCGAGCTTGAGGCCGTTGAGCCCTCCCGTTCGGGAGTGAGGCTCTTCGCATAGCCCGCGGAAGGGTAGCCGTCCGGGCCGACTCGTGGCGTTGGTGATCGTCCCCTCAGCGTCGATATCAAAATCGATCTGCATCTGCTGAAAGCGGTCATCCAGTGCATGCTGACAGTGAAAACTCGCCCGGTCGGAGCGTGGGGCAATCTGTAAGCGTTTGGTGCGCCAAAAGAAGCGCGCCTCTCCCGGTTTAGGGACAGTCATATCAGGGTCGAAAGGCTCAATCGTCCGTTCCCCAAACAGTCGAGCCGACTGATCACGATACGTAAAGCACGAGTTCTTCAGCATACCGAAATCGGCGCGGTCCCGTTCCCAGAGCATACGCGCCAGCCGGCTCGGTCCGGGCGGCATGTCCGTCACAAACGACGCAAACCGTTCATGATCGTCTTTGGGAACCGGAAAGGCCTGAAGGCTAACACGCGCCATTTCCGTTGCTAACGTCCGGTGCTCTTTGTGACCTGGCAGGTTGCCCAGGGTCGCTCCCATGGTCCGGCTAAAGCCCTGACCAATCGTTGCGCCCTGAATGGCGGGAAGACGCGTGATCAACGCTGGCGAGAGCACCTCGAGGGCGCCGGAGAGATGCGTCGCAGAGGCCTGGCGGATTTCATACGTCGGCAGCCGCACCACCCACTCGGCGGTCAGTGTACAGCGATGGTCGGCAAGCGTTCCCCGGACTCGCATTTCCGAGTTGACCAGATTGTCAATCTCGGCCTCAAAGGTCCGCCTATACTCGGCTTCCGCAAACGGGAGAGAGCAGGCGGAGGCTGCAACAGGGCGAGTCATAGGGGAAACGGGCAGGTCCGCACACGGAAGATAAATGAGAGTCACCAGGCGGGAAAGTCGCCTATACCGGCCGCGTGCTCATGGGTTCGGTGGAAAGCGTCAGCCCACGTCCCTCACGCATTTTGGTGAGCACGTGCTCCACCACCGTTCCGTAGTGAATACCGACAATGGACAATTCAAGAGCCTTAACGAGGTGTGACCCTGGAAACTGAAACAGGGCACGTTTCGTATGCAAATACTCGCGGGCGGCTTCATAGACCGATTGGGCTTCGGCGCGTGGCAGGACGCCTTGGGCAACCGCTTCTCGCACGCGTTGGACAAAATCCTGGACTTCGGTCAGACCCATGTCGGGCCGGCAGCGCACCAAAGCATCCTGGGCATAGGACAGCATCTCGGCAAACCGCTTCGCATCTTGCCCGTCCAACTCGATATAATTCTTAGCCGCGGCCCCCATCTTGTCCCAATAGGAACCCAGATTCCGGGCCTCCGAGTGGATATCCCGCAGGAATTGTCGGTCAAGCTGAACGGCGCGCCTGAGCAGATGGAAGTAGCCCCGCTGTTCCTTCGTCCACAATCCGCCCAAGCCCTGCCTGGCAAACGAGCGCAACGCCGCCAAGACCTGGCCCATATCAAGATGGCTGTTCGTAAAAATATGGGTATCCAGACGACCTATCAGGCGCTCCGCCCGTCCATACATGGCCTGCTGGCTGAATAGGGACTCCAGGATATGGAGAAAGCCGCTCTGCAAATTATCGGCGCCCATCAGGGGCTTGAACTGGACGGTGTCGTCAACATTATTACATGCCAGCTCCGCTTCGAGCAGACGGCCCTGCTCTTTCAATTCGACATACAGCGGGGTATGCGGCAGCGGGGTCAAGGTGCCGGTCATGGCCGAGAAGACCCCATTCTTTTCGACAAAGTCTACAATATTGTCAGCCGTCTGTCGGGTATCGGTATCGGCCCCAAAGATAAAGCCGGCCTGGACCTCAATGCCATTTTTCTGGAGCAAGCCAATCGTATCCTTTGGCGCGGTTTTGATATTCTGGATCTTATTCATCTGCCGCAGTGCCGCGGGGTCAGGATTCTCGATTCCCAGGAAGACGGTGGCAAACCCGGCCTGCTGCATCAGGGGCACCAGATAGGCCAGCGACTCCTTGCCCAGGTCAATACTTGCCTGGGTAAAAAATTCAAAGGGATAGTCGTGCTGACGCTGGAATTCCGTCATCGCGTCCAGGATCTCTTCCATGGCCTTGGGTTCGGACACGAAATTATCGTCAACCGTGAACACCCCGCCCCGAAAGCCGGTGTCATAGATGGCTTGTAATTCCCGCGTGACATCGGTTCCCCCCTTTGCCCGGGGGAATCCGCCGTTGAACTGAATGATGTCACAGAAATTACACCGAAAGCGGCAGCCGGCGGTTGTTTGCAACATCAAGGCGCGGTAGTGACCGACATCAATCAAATCCCAGCGCGGGCTGGGCAGGCCGTCAAAAGGTTCGAAAATTGAACGGTCCTGGAGATACTTGCGGGATGCCTCGGGTTCGTTGAGGACTCGTTCGGGAATGAAGAGAAAGGGGGACGCGTCGCTATGTGTGGGGGTTTCCTCCAGGCGACGGTTCAGCTCGGCAATCCACGGACTCGCCTCTCCCCAGACCAGGTAGTCGAGACCTCGATGCAGCACCGCATCCTGCTCGTTCCGCGGGTCCATAATGGAGCTGCGATAGGTCGAGGCCAGGGGCCCGCCAAGAACCCAGGGGGTGTCCGTACCGTGGGCCGGTCCTTTGAGAAGCTCAACGAGGGAGTCGCGTTGGACATTCATCGCCCCGGCAAAGACAGTGTCGCTGTCCTGGATTTTTTTTTGGAGCTGCTGAGACGAGAGTCGCCCGACATTCAGATCAACCAGTTCAAATTCCCATTCATCCTGTGGCATCAGGGCCGCGAAGGTCAGCAGCCCAAGGGGTGGGAACGGAGCTTTGCGCCGGATGTACTTCATCACATACTTAAAGCTCCAGAAGGAATCAGCCGGGAATTCCGGCGCAACCAGCAGTCCCTTTTTCATATCGATGCCCCTTTGCTACCATGCGGTATTTGGTGACCCGAGGTAGCCCATATAATCAGAGCAAGTGAGGTATTCAGGTGATTCATGCTTCTTCACGGCACGAGTCCATAATGAGAGCCCATATACACACAAAAGATCATCTTGAAGAAGGGGATCATCTCATCGGGTGTAAGTCCCGGTATATTATCCCCATGTTGCTTTTCAAGGCACTGCCACGCTTCCAGGCTCATCTCTGGCTTAGGATTCCGGTCGTTAAATTCCCCAAGCCTCTCAGCTAGGTCTTCGGCAAAGGCATCCGCCCGCAGGGAGAGTTCTTTGTCTTGTATCGTCGGGATTTCCATTGAACTTTCTCCTTACTTCAAGGAGTGCTCATTTCGTTCCAGGAATCATCCAGCATATATCGGGCCAGAGCATAAGCAAAGGTCGGATAAAACACTGGATTTGCATGGGGCTTTGCTGCACATAGGGTATTGAAAAGAGTCGTACTTTGCAGAGCTACTGCTAGCGGTCTTTCCATGTCAGCCTCTGCGGGGACGGTCCCTCCGTGATTCAAAAGAGCTTGGTAAACAATTTTTCCAACTTCAATGAATTTAGTCCTATTTTTCATATAATCCGTCAAAAAGCTACGACTCTTGAGTGTCTGAAGATCCGTTGCAGTCGTGAATGCCATCCCTGTTCTTTCATTCCATCTTATACGCAAGACCGACAGTGAAAATCATGAGAGCCACAAAGCAGCAGACAATCAGCCATGTAGAAAAACCGACTTCCGCGCGATAGCTCGTGAAGGCGGCAAGCCCGGTAAGAATAACTAGGACAAAGGCTAGGGCCCAGCAAAACCGTCGGAGGTCCCTGGTTATAGGGGGGACTGCTGCCGTCTGAAGCATAGCTCCTGCATAGGTTGAGTAGAGAAAACCAAAGACGCCAAAGGTCAGAGCTGCAACCGTAAAACACCAAGTAAGAATGTCCTTTGCTTCCATATGAGACGCCTTGAGGAGAGGAATTTTTTGTAGCAGGCAGACATTCGAGACACAAGGAGAAGGAGCACCACGCTGGCTTTGTTGCCGGGGATCGAACGGACAGGTATTAAGGCGGCGGTATCGTTACCGCCCCTTTGTGTAGCCCACGTTATGCCTCTGGAGGAGAGAACCCAAAGAGCCTCGCAGCATTATCCCGCGTCAATTGACGGCGTTCGTCCGCAGGTACCCCGGCAAACATCTTCTCCAGGAACTCCATCGATTTCGGCCACGTCGATTCCGAGTGTGGGAAGTCGTTGCCCCACAGCATGGTGTCCATGCCGATCCGGTGTCGCAGCAGAACGCCAACCTCATCTTCCTGAAACACCGCAAACATATTGCGGCGCCAGTAGTCACTGGGCAACAGCCCCTCTTTGGATTTGAATTTCGCATACACCGGCCGGTCCGTATACGTATAATCCATCTGTTGGAGCCAGTGAGGAGCCCATGAGATCTCGTGCTCGACAGAGCCAATCTTGAGGCGCGGATAGCGCTCGCACACCCCAGCAAAAATAATATCGGTCAGCGCATAGCGGACCCAGTAATCTTGAGTGGGCCGGAGTCCGGCTGGCGTGAAGGTCGAAAAACTGATCGAGATCTCACAGCCGGGCACGTTGGCCCGCTGCGTCGCCAAGTGCATTAAGAGCGGCACCTCCGTCTCTTGGGCAACCGCCCAGAATGGCTCGTACAGGGGATCGCGGTAGGGCCGTCCGGGCAGCGGGGTGACAGGAATAAATACTCCGGCTAACCCGAGCTCAGCACAGCGCTTGAGCTCGGCACTCGCCTGGGCAGGATCATCGACATTGATCATGCCAATGCCACGCAGCCGTTCAGGATAGGCGGTACAAAAATCGGCAATCCAGTCGTTATAGGCGGAACAAATGCCGGATAAGAGCTCGCTGTCCTCCAGGTGGTACCAGAACAGCCCCTGACTCGGCTGCAGCACAGCTCCCCATATGCCATCCATCTCCAACTCGGCAATCATCGCCCGCGGCTCATACGCCCCTTCTCTCACGTCTTCCCAGATGCTGACAAAATCGATGGTCGAACCGTCATCAAAGCGCCGACCCGCCTGGGTCACGCCTCCGAGAGTGGCGATCTGGGTATCGCCAATAAACCACGCGTCCCCGTCTCTGCCGTCCTCGGTTTTATAGCGCTTCATCACCGGCGCCCGGTCCAGCAACTTTGAGGGCATGCCCTTGGTGTAGAGATCGGGCGGTTCGACAATATGACTATCACTCGAAATAATGACTGGAGCTACCATGCGTCCCTCCTCAGTGCATGTGAGCCGACACCTAGCAGGCAAACGTTCGGGACACAAGGAGAAGGACCACTGCGCTGGCTTCATTGCTGGAGATGAAACGAACTGGTATAAGGCGGCGTTATCGGTCGGCGGTCCGGTCGGTTTGACGGACCAGGGAGACCGCCGGCCAGCAGGGGGAAGTATGCAAAAATTACTCTGGGCTTTGAGCGTCTGTAGCCTGCTCTGGTCGTCGTCTGCCTGGGCAGAAATGTCCGCCACGGCCATACAGGCGATGTTTCATCCCTATGCCAACGGCAAGCCGTCGGTGGAGGGTCTGGCTCCCGGAACGAAGATCGGACCAGATTCGTGGCAGGCAGCCCAGGATTATCTGCCGGTCGAAATCCTCGACAGGATCAAGGCTGGTGAGTTTGCGTTTGAAGTCCGAGAAACAACCGACCTGCCGGTGAGCGACGCCTATATCACGGCCACACAGAACCACGCCGAACACGTGCAACTTGGCGCCGACGGCGAACTCGGCGGCTATGTAGCCGGCATGCCCTTCCCCATTCTCGACCCGGCCGATGAACAAGCCGGCCTCAAAGCGGCGTGGAATTATCGCCACCGCGACTTTGGCAATATCATGCAGGTTTGGAATACGTTTCGCCTCATCGAAGAGTCGGGCGCCGTCAATCGGGAGATCGAAAACTATTATGTCGTGGCCTTCGGCATGCATCGACCGCCAACGGATGGCCCCGACCCCAACATCTGGCAGGAAGAGGGCTTGCTGTATAAGGAATATTACCACATCACCGCGCCGTTTGATCTGAAAAATACGATCAGTCTGAAGCATCGTCATATCCGTGACCAGGCCAAGGATGACGACTGGGTCTATTCCCCGGCTGGACGCAAGATTCGCAAGATCATTGTGAAACACGAAGATGCTGCGCTCGACTCGGGCATGCTGAACGACGACTACTTTGGCTTCTCCGGTTATATCCGCAGCTATACGTGGAAGTTGGTGGGCATACAGACCCTCCTCGCGCCGGTCGGTGTCCAGGCGGTAAAAACGACCTTTGGCGGGCGCGGTGGCTGGTATCCGGTCGATCCCTGGGAGTTACGCGAGATGGTGGTTCTCGAAGGCGTGCCCAAGACCGATGATCATCCGTATGGCAAACGCGTTCTGTATATCGACCGCCAGATGTTTGTGCCCGTTTATGCGCTCATGTATGACCGCGCCGGGACGCATATCAAGACCATGTTCGAGTTGTACGGAAACCCGCAATTCAATCCCGGCAACGAACAGGTACGCGTGCCGGTGTGGACCGGTGAGACCATGATTGACTATCAGAACGAATTTGGGTCGGTCACGGAGGTGACCAAAATCATCTACAATGAGCCCATACCTGCCGACTTTTTCAATCTCAATAAGATCGTCGCCAGGGGACGCTAGTGCCGAGGTCGAAGACGCTTGTCAGCCCCTCGTTATACCCCATGTCCGACTACTCGATGTTCTATCCCCTCCTTGGACTTGTAATGCAAAAAGAAACCCACCTCGGCCCTTCGGGCCACCCCTCCCAAGAGGGGAGCTTTTTTATCCCCTCCTCGGAGGGGTGCCGCGCTAGCGGCGGGGTGGGTTCTCCCCGGCCCGGCGGCTCCCACGTCTGGCGAGCGCTCGTTCCTGGGAATGGGCATCACCCCTCTCAAGAGGGGAAAACGTTGTTCCCTCTCGCTTATGGATAAAAAACACCAAAAGACTATGTCGCGGGCCTTCCCTCCTTTTGTCTCTCTTTGCCTGCTCTTCCTTGCCCTTCCCTTTTCCTTCGCCCACGCGGACTTCACCTATGGTGATCTTTCCCTGTCCGGCAATCTGCAAACGCAGCAGATCTTTCGTCATCCGGAACCGGACAAATGGTCGATCATTCAGCAGCGCAACGTCATACGCGCGCGCGTGGAATATGACTGGATCAAAAACGGCCAGGCGTTCAGCCGCTTCTCCCTGCCGGGCATAGACTACGCCCACTTCGTCGGCCTGTACCGGGGGGTGTACGACAGCGTATACGATTTTCAGCCGGGCTCGCGCCAGGACGTGTTTCCCTATCGCGGCCGAGCTGGCCGGGACGGAAAATTATCCGACCTCTCTCACAAAGCGGCCCACGCCCTGCGCTTTGAGAGCACATTTCGCGAAGTCTTCACTGACCTGGAGTTTGCCAAGATACCCCTGTCCTTGCGCATTGGCCGTCAAATGGTGGTGTGGGGCGAGTCCGACAACCTGCGTATGCTCGACCGCACCAACGCGCTGGATACCACCTGGCACGGGGGTGGCGTCGGTCAGGAAACCTGGGACGATCTGCGTATTCCGTACTGGATGATACGCGCCACCTATCGTTTTGGGCGGATTGGGGATTTGAGCGATGTGTATACCGAGTCCTATTGGGTCCCGGGGCTGTGGGTGCCGCTCAAGTTTGGATTCTCTCCGGGTCGGCCCTGGAGTTCGCCGAGTGCGAATCCGTTTGGGGGGAGTCCGACCGGAGGAAATTTCAAGCTCCTCAACCGCACGGTCCTGGGCCGGCGGGGGAACTATAGCAAAAGCATCGACGAGAACAGCCAGGTCGGCTTCCGCCTGGGCGCGACCACGCCGCAGGGTGTAACCGTGACGCTGAACTATCTGTATCAACGCACGGCTCACGATGACGGCGTCAACACCTCCGCTCTACGCGGCCTCAACCAGTGCCAACTCGGCACGGTCGGATGCGAGACCATAGCGGATGTGGCACGCAGTAATAGTGCCCTGCTAGGGCGCGGTATTCTGCCGGCTGAAGCCTACTATCCCTACACTCACGCGGTCGGCATCTCCGCCAGCTATGCGGACGATGACTATACCGAGGGCGTGTGGCGCATGGAAACGATTTACGAGTTCGGCAAGCCCTTCGCCGATAAGCGCAAGCCGATTATGATTCTGGACGAGGGCGAGAGGCCCATAGAGAGCGGTTTTCTCGGGATCAAGAAGAGCGATGTCTGGCAGGCGTTTATCGGCTTTGACCGGCCGACCTGGATTCGCGCCCTCAACCGCCGCTCCACGTTTTTCCTGACCTCGCAGGTCTTCTGGCAATATATTCCGACCAGCACGTCCCGTTTTCAGGGCCAGATTTCAGCCACGGATAAAGTCCGCAATTGGGAAGCCGTCGGCACGATTGCCGCCAGCACCACCTATATGCGGGGCAAGCTCCTGCCGGTGGCCTTCTTTGTCATTGACCCGATCAACCGCTACAGCTCCCAGTTCGGCTGGGTGGTGGATTACTATATTACTCCCCGGCTGATCTTCCGGCTCGCCCAGAATTATTTCTTCGTGCCCGGCTTCGGCGGTCAGGTGGACGAGAGCTGGGGTCTGGGCGGGCTGTACCGCAAGCGGGACGAGACCGTTGTACGGATGACGTATCAGTTTTAGCCCTATCAATTTTAGCGATTAGGCCTCAACCGGTGTATCCGGCAGCCGGCCCCACAGATTCCACGAGGCATCGAAACTGCGGACGGCCGGATAGCCGAGCAGTTGCGTCAGCACAAACCAGGTATGGGCCGAACGGATGCCAACCGCGCAGTACGTAATCGTTTCCTTGTCTGCGGTGACGCCATGGTTCGCATAGAGGGCGGCCAGCTCGTCCGCGGACTTGAACGTCTCATCGTCGTTGAGAGCGGCCTCATAGTAGAGATGGGTGGCTCCCGGAATATGGCCACCCCGCTCGCTGCCTTGGGGTGGCTCCAACAGAAATAATTCACCCCGATATTCCTCGGGGGTACGGACGTCCAACAGGACTTGGCTCTCGTTCCCAACGGCAGCCCGGACCCTGTCCTGTAGAGCCCGCAGGTCCGGGTCGGGTTCTCGGGCGGTATAGCTCGTTGCCGTCACGGTCGGCAACTCGGTCGTCAGCGCATGGCCGTCAGCAACCCACTTCTTGTGTCCGCCATTGAGGACGCGCACATCGTCGTGACCGACGGACTTGAGAAACCAGAACACCCACGGCGCAATCGCACTATGATCGCTATAGGCGATCACGGTGGTGTCGTTGTCAATGCCCGATCGTCCGCAGAACTGTTCTACTGTGTCTGTGTCAAAATTGATGCGCCAGTCCGGTGTGAGTAGCGTCTCAAAGCCGTTCCAAAAAACCGCACCGGGGATATGACCGGATTCATACGGCGCAGGATCAATATGCGCATCAACGATCCGCACCTGCGGGTCGTTCAGATGTTCGGCAACCCACTGCGTGTCAACCAGCACCTCGGGATGGGCATAGCCTTTCATGAGTTCCCACTCTCCTGTTCAAGCTCAAGGACGTACTCGACACCTTATCCGACCAGCGACATTCGGGTCAACGGCGCCGCATGCAAACAGGATACCCGCAGGTATTTGTAAAATTTGCTTGTCCCATTCCCACCGAGACGCTAAAGAGGACTCACGAGCAGAGCACGACGAGGAGAACGACACCATGGCTGACAAACGAGACGTCCATGTTCCGGCAACCCAGGGTGCGGCCTGCATGGTCCGGCAAGGGGAAACGATTCGCATTGTTGATGTGGAAGGCCAGCAGATCTGCGATTTCGTCTGCTTTCACCTGCATCATCTGGCGGAGAAACTGTCTACCGGTGAAACCGTGAATTTCAACACCTTGACCGGGAGCGGTTCCCTGCATTTCACGGTCGGCAGCAGGTTCTATTCCAATCTTCAGCACCCCATGTTCGAGATTGTCGAGGATCAGGCCCACGGCGTGCACGACGCCCTGTTTGCTCCGTGCAGCAGCGCTCTCTATGCGGCCGCCGGCGCCCTCAACCATCGCAACTGTCGGGACAATCTCACCGAGGCGGTGGAGCCGCATGGGCTGGGCTATCTCGACGTGCCCGACCCCATCAACCTGTTCCAATATACGCGGGTCCGCTCCGACGGCACCATCGACGCACGTCCCGCGGCAACCCAGGCGGGCGAATATGTTGCCCTGAAAGCGCTGATGGATTGCCTGGTCGCGGTCTCGGCGTGTCCGTACGATATAGAAATTGACGGCCAGCAACCTAATGGGGCACAATGTACGCCACTCAGGATTGCGTTCGTTTCTTCATGATCAAATAAGAGAGAGTTGGTCACACGGACAGAATTGGCAGAGATAAGGAGGAAGGACCATGAGCGATCAATTTGTGGCGTATCTGCACGAATGTTTTCAGGGTGAAGTAATGGGAGAAGCCCTTGGAGTCGCACTCGCAGAAGCGGCGCAGGACCCCGTCCACAGCCAAAAGTGGCGTTTTGTAGAACAGCTCGAACGCGAGACCAAAGGCCGGATTCGGGCTGCGCTCGAAGCCCTCGGCGAATCGGTCGAGGAGGACCCTGAAAAACGTGCCGAGGGAAAATCCTGGGGCGAGAGGTTCGCCAAACTGCCTTGGTCCGAGGCGATGGATAAGCTGAAACCCGAGCTTGAGAAGTACATCCGTTACTTTGAAAAGCACGAGAAAACGGCCCCGTCCGATGGGCTGGCCATCGCCCAGCATATTACTCGACACGAGCGGGCCTTGTTGGAGTTCACCGTGCGCGAGAGTGAAGGTCAGCCGGACAACTCGGTTGAGCCGATTGAGCGCCTATTGGACAATCCACCGTTGGCGGCGTAGGCCTCCGATAGGCCCCTCGCCCCCAACGGGCGAGGGAGTAGCACCGTTCCTACTCCAGCCCCTCCCGCAGCGGCGTGTGCGGCACCCGCTCCGTCCAGGGTTTATACGTATGGGCGTTCTCTTGTGTGATGAGCCGCCCCAGACCGGCGATAAAAGACTCTCCGTGCAAGTCTTCGCCCTCGACTAGTACCCGCGCGACCAGACCGCCGACCGCTGCTCCGATATTGGTAATTTCAATATCCCAGGTTCCGTGAGACCTGCCGGCACGAACGGCTTCGACTGCCTTTGGACTCCCGTTGCGTGAGACCATTTTCATCTCACCGGAGCGACCGGCCGCCTCGAGCGCATCGAGCGTTCCCAGCATGGTTTCGTCGTTGAACGGAATCAGACCGACCAGGTCGGTAAAATCGGCCAGCAGACGCCGCGCGGCCTCCCGACCGCCCGCGGCAACATCTTGCAGGTTCCGATAGCGTTCCTCAAACGGATCGTTGACCAGGGTAAACCCACTCTGTCTGACGCCGTGCACGATGCCAGTGACAAGTTCGATGTCGTCAATGACTTCCGGACCGCCGATGATCGCCAGCCTCGCCCCGGCCGGCAGGAGCGAGGCCAGATACTCGGCCATATACACGCCGTGATTAAAATTCGGGTAGACCAACGACGCAGCGACCGGAAAGCGCGGGCGCTCAAACGAGAAGACCGGAATCCCCTGTTGGCGGGCGGCCTCGACCGCCTCGGCGGGCTGGAGGGGGTCAAGGACATAAACAACGATCCCGTCCACCCCGGCCTGAATGCCACGCCGAATCGCCTGGTCCTGTCCTTCTATCCAGTCCGGTCGGCGCACATCGACCGTCAGCGTTCGCAGCTCAATTCCCGACTGTTGCAAGCGGTGGTCAAGTCCATGGGCAAGGGCATCCAGACCCGGATGCGCCCCGTATTCCATCACATTCACGTAGAGTACACGCACGTCACCCTCCGCTTTAGAGCCCGACGGATAGTGGCGTGCAGTCCACTCGCTCCGACCAGGGCTTCCAGCTTTCGATATTGTCCAGGGTAATCATCCGGCCAACCGGACTCATGTTCAGATAATCTTCAAGCACTTCCCCACCCACCAGATGACGGACAACCAAATCCCCTAGCGTCGTGCCTATGCCCGATGCATCCAGGTCCCAGGTGCCGAGCGTTTTTCCGGTCCGGACCATCTCAACCGCTTGGGGTGAACCATTCCGGGAAACGATCTTGATATCGCCCAGCCTTCCCGTTTCTTCAAGCACGCTCAGGCAGCCCAGCATGGTCTCGTCATTATAGGGAATGAGCCCCTGGAGCTGGGGCTGAGGGACGTTTTCCAACAGGCGGAGAGTTGGCTCGCGTGCCCCTTCCGAGACATCTTGAACGTTGCAGTAGCCTTTATCCTCGGGGTCATTCAGCAAGCGACAATGGCTCCGTTTCAGCGCGTAGACCAAACCGGCCACCTCTTCTGCATCGTCCACCGTATCCGGCCCCCCGACCACCCCCACTCCGCTGTCCGCCGGCAGCACTGACGTGAGGTATTCAGCCATGAACACGCCGTGGTTGAAGTTCGGATACACCACGGCCGCATTGACGGCATAACGCGGTCGGACAAAGGAAAAAACGGGAATGCCTGCCGAGCGAGCCTTGGCCACCGCCTCACCAAACAGCGTCGGATTGAGAGCATAAATCACGATACCTTCGACCTGGGCACGTATCCCTTCCTCGATCGCGGCCTCATACTTTTTTCGCATACCCGGCTCGCGAAAATCGGCGAACAGCACCGGCATCTGAATATCCGCCGCGTGCAGGACCGATTGCAGCCCGTAGGCGAGCGCGTCTATGGCGGGATTGGCATCGAGGTAAATGGGGTTCACGTACAGCACTCGCTTTGTCATGGCCGACCTCACGTGGTGTTTTCTCGCCACCTAGCACGAGGGGTAGCCGAGGTGCAAGCGGAAGACCGAGGTCTTTTCCCCTTCATATGGGAGAATGGCACGGAAGGTGGTATACCTATCAACAGCTATGAACGCCTATGAAGACAAGCTCAAACAGTTTATTGTCGCCGGTAGTATTGAGGCGGAACATTTATCCTTCGAGCAGTCATGTCACTCGGTGGCCGAAGCGGCCGCAGTGGTTGGCACGGGTCCGGAAAATTTCGTCAAGAATATCTGCCTGACGGACACTCGGGGCCAGGTGACTGTGGCCATCGTCAAGGGCGAAGATCGAGCCAGCACCTCGCGGGTTGCCAAGGCACTCCAGACCGAGCGGGTGAGAACCATGACGCCGGACGAAATGCTGACCAAAACGGGCTATCCGTGCGGTGGGACACCGTCGTTCGGGTTTGCCGCAACCTTTCTTATTGATCCTCGGGTCATGCAGAAAGACGAAGTGTATACAGGCGGCGGGTCGGAAACCGCCTTGGTCCGGGTCTCGCCCCAGGCGCTCCTCCAGGCCAACGGGGGCAGAGTCGTCAGGGTCCGGAGATAGGACGGCGGCTGGAAAGAACCGGTGAAGAGCGGTATACCGGTGGTAGCAATCGCCAAGGAGGGCATATGAGCAAGGTCACACTCACGACTGTAGGGCCTGACGCCAGTGCGGAAACCTACCTGCCCGTGATTGAGCGGGACGGCGGGGTGATTATCGAAAACCTGCTTGCGCCCGACCTGGTAAGACGGCTCAACACCGAACTCGACGGCTATATCGCCACTCACCCACCCGGCAGTCGTAGCGACGAAGAACTCTGGCAAGTCTTTCACGGCCAGAAAACGATTCGTTTTTGCGGTCTGGCCGCGAAGTCACGGGCGTTTATTGAGGTCCTCCTCCACCCGACGCTCAAAGCGTTTGCGGATCATTATCTTTTGCCCAATTGCGGCTCGTATTGGCTGAATACCTCTCAGACCATGATCATTGGTGGGGGCGAACCAGCCCAGATGTTGCACCGCGATGAGGCCAACTGGCCCCATTTTCCCTGGTCCGGCCCGGAACTCACGGTCAGCTCGCTGTTTGCCCTGAACGACTTCACCGAAGAGAACGGCGCCACGCTCGTCGTGCCGGGCAGCCATCGCTGGCAGGACCCGGAGCGCGAGGCTCGCCCCGAAGAACTGACCCAGGCGGTCATGACGGCCGGCTCTGTGCTGCTCTATACGGGAAAAGTCATTCACGGAGCTGGGGCAAACCGCACGCCAGACAGGTGGCGGCGCGGGATGCACGTCAGCTTTGTTCTTGGCTGGCTACGCCCGGAGGAGCACCATTCTCTGGCCGTTCCTTTGGAAGTCGCCCGCCAACTGCCCGAACAGGCACAGCACCTCCTGGGCTATCGCTCCTATCACCCTCATCCGTCCGTCTTTGGTGGACGGCTGGGTCTGGTGAATTTTGACGACGCGGCCCTGGTGGAAGCGCAGAGCTGACGTTGGGCAGACCCTCCTTGAGGAGGGCGGCCATCCCCTCCCTGGCCGCTGGGTGCCAGCCCTGCTCTAGCCGGTCTGCTGAAACGCCGCTTCCCAGAAGCCCCTACTTACGGAGGCCCATTTTGCGCAGGAGGGGCAACACCTCATCATGACACAGATGCAGCCCTTTGATCGGATCGAAAAAACCTAGCAGGACCCCGCGTTGGCCGGCCTGTTCGTGGACGGCGCGGAGCTGCTCGGCCACCGTTTGTGGGCTGCCACAGATCTGATACCCCGCTAGCCCCAATGCGATCTCACGGTAGGCATCCTCTCCCACCTGTTCCCGTATACGCTTCGTTGCATCGCGCTTCCGGTCCGGCGCGAAGGAGTGCGGTTGCGCCGTGGCTCGCTCCACAAAGGTGTCTGTCGCGTCTTCGTCAATCTCTTCCACCAACCGATTATAGACGGCTTCCGCCTTGGCGTCAGTTCCCTCAATAATAACATAGGCAACCGCCATGGGATCGACATGGCGGCCATACTCCGCCGCGCGGTCGACCACGGTATCGGCCGCCAGTTTCATCTTCTCTATGCCTCCGGCGCAGAACAACCACTCACAGTGTTTGGCCGCAAACTCAATACCGGCAGGTGAGGACCCAGCGTTAATCAGATACGGCCGAGGCTTACGGGCGGGTTTTGGACTCACGTAGGCCCCATAGGACTTGTAGAACTCCCCTTCGTAGGTGATAGGCTCCCGGCTCGACCAAGCCCACTTCATGAGGGTGACAAACTCGTCCGCCATTTCGTAGCGCAGATCGTGGTCGGGAAAGGTTTGTCCGAACAACGCCTGCTCGTCTTCAATCCAGCCCGTCACGACGTTCAGGCCCCAACGTCCCTGTGAGAGATAGTCGATCGTAGCCCCGAATTTGGCGAAGTGCAGAGGATGAAATCCGTAGGTCACGTGGGCCGTGGAAAAGAGCAGAAGCCGACGGGTCAGCGGAGTCAGTGCGGCGGCTGTCGTCAGGAAATCGAGCGAGTCTTCGTTAAAGCGCGTTTCCCCACCGTGCCCGAGCCAGCGGCCAAACGGTATCTGGAATTCGAGTCCCATCCGCTCGGCGAACTGGATCAGATACTGGGCCGTATCCCAGTGCCAGAAGTTTTGATACCGGTCAGGGTCGTCGAGTACGGCCTTGGAGATGGTCGCCCCACCGGTCAGGTTCCAGGCAAAGAGACCCAGTAGGAGTGGATGCGGGCTATCGATCGCGGGCTGCCCGCCCGGATCAAACGGCCCCCGGGTAATCTGTACCCGTTCTCCATAGTGCCCTACTCTGCCCACTCGCTCGCCCTAAATCCCCTTGCTGGCGCCCTGAGGCAAACCGCTCAGGTCAACCAGCGCTTCAGGGTCCAGTTGCCGAGGGATTGCTCCTAAGGTGCACATCGTCTCTACCGCCACCGCCAAGCCGTCCATATCAATCAGGCCCGTCGTGTTCCAAATCGGTAGAGTCCGCGTCAACGCCTGCTCAACAGTGGCCGGCTCGTACCCTGGCATATACTCGCAGACCATGGCTTTGGTTTCTTCAGGATAGGCGGTACAGTACTGGGCGCCCTTGAGATATCCCCGTAACAGCTTCCGCAGCAGCCTTGGTTGTTCTGCGATAAAATCCTCGCGCGCTACCAAAAGCCCCCATTGGAAATGGGGTTCAACTCGACTGGCCGGTTCCACCATCCGCAGCACTCCTCGCCGCTCGCCCAAAGAGACCCACGGCTCTACTATCAGTTGGGCGAACAGCTCCCCGGAAGCGAGGCCATCAATCTTATTATAGTCTTGCCACAGCTCCCGGTAGGCAACGTCTCGCTCGGGATCGAGGCCGGCCCGCTTCAACTCCAGCTTCATGAGATGTCCGTCGCAGCTCCCGCGAGATAACACACCAACCGTCTTCCCCCGCAATGCGGCCAACTCCTGGATTTCCGGGCGGACGACAAACAAGAAGTGATCGAGATTCCCGATCACGCTGCTGGCAATAATCTTGCCGGGGAACACCCCCTTACCAACGGCCGTCAAAAAAGGGGGACTCCCCATCCTGCCGACCTGAATGTCTCCGCGCCCCATCGCCTGCGCCAACGCGTCTCCGCCAGGGACAACCCGGATGTGGAGATTGATCCCCTCTTCCAAGAAGAACCCCTTCCGAAGCGCCATCACAAAGGGCCAGTCATGCTGACCGCCTTGATTGGCGTGTCCCCACGTAAAGTCCACGCAAGCCTGCTCTGCCATTGATGATCCTCCTTGGCTGAGTATAGACAAGAGATATGCGACCGCGTTACTCCTGAGTAGCACCCTTCATGAGGATGTGAAATCTCTCAATCCAGGAGAGAATTATGCGTGCGACTCCGACGCCTTCGATAATTGGAAATTATTGGCTCAACAATATCAATCCACCGCGCAGCGGCTGGCCGTAATCCGAGGCGCTCGGAGTTCAAGTAGGAGCCAGCATGACGACCTTACTCACCGACACGTTAGAGTCGCCCATCGGTCGCCTTGTGCTCGTATTTGACGCAGGGCGGTTATGCGCGCTCGACTATGCAGACAGCCACAGGCGAATGACCCGGTTGTTGCAGCGGCGCTATCACCAGTTCCGGTTCTCTGCAGCCTCCAAACCCCTCGGCGTGATACAACAGCTCAGGGCCTACCTCGGAGGCAAACTCAACGCGATCGACAGTATTCAGGTGGACCCCGGCGGAACCGCGTTTCAGCAAAAAGTCTGGGAGACGCTACGCACTATTCCGCCGGGAACCACACGAACCTACCGTGACGTGGCCAAACAGATAGGCCGGCCGAACGCCTGGCGCGCCGTTGGTAGGGCAAACGCTCTCAACCCGATCTCCATTGTCCTGCCTTGCCATCGTCTCATAGGTGCCAACGGCGCACTCACCGGCTATGCCGGGGGTCTGGAACGCAAACACTGGCTGCTTCGGCACGAAGGGGTATGAGTATGAAAATTTTTGTGACTGGCGCGACCGGAGTCATTGGCCGTCGTGTTGTTCCGCAACTCATTCAGGCCGGGCATCAGGTGACCGGCCTTGCACGTACAGACCAGAAAGCGGCACTTCTGCGCCAGTTCGGAGCAGCCCCGGTTCGGGTTGATCTGTTTGACCCGGCAGCGCTGGGACCTGTGCTGGCCGGCCATGAGGTAGTCGCCAATCTGGCGACCAATGTCCCACCGCTTGAACAGGCGCTGGAGCCGACCGCCTGGGACATGCATAATCGCCTCCGCAACGAGGCGTCCCGGAGTGTGACCCGAGCAGCGGCTGAGGCGGGCTGCCGGATTTTTATCCAGGAATCGATTACCTTTCCGTATGCGGATAAAGAGGCGGAGTGGATTGAGGAAACCGATGCGGATAACTGTCCGCCAGAGATGGCCAGCAGCCGCGTAGCAGAGGCACAGACTGCCTGGTTCAGCGAAAATGGCGGGCGAGGCATCGTGCTGCGCTTCGCCCTGTTTTACGCCCATGACAGCTCGCATACCCAGGAATTTCAGGCGGCGATCCGGGCGGGCCAGTCTCCGTTTCTCGGCGACCCTGCCAGCTATATGAGCCATATTCACGCCGAGGATGCGGCTACGGCCGTTGTGTCCGCGCTCAATGCGCCCGCAGGCATCTATAACGTCGCCGATGACCAGCCGCTGACCCGCCAGGAGTTGGCGGCGGCCATTGCCGAGCTTGAAGGGGTGGCGTCTCCCGCCCCACCTGAGCCCATGCAGGGAGAGCTGCCTGGGAGTATTGAAGCCTTAACGCGCTCGCAGCGTATCTCGAACAGGCATTTGAAGCAAACCACGGGCTGGACCCCTCGCTATCCCAGTGTGAGAGAGGGCTGGCGCCAGATTCTCAAGAGCTGAAAAGGAGTGACCCATGACTGTTGATACACGTCTGCGCGTCGGTCTCTGGTTTCTCATCGCGAGCGGCGTCATGGTTGGCGCGTGGGCGCAATTCTTTCCCCAGGCATTTTACGATAGCTTTCCCGGTCTTGGCCGTAGTTGGGTTGCGGTCGATGGTCCGTTTAATGAACATCTGGTTCGAGATGTGGGTGGCCTCTATTTAGCCCTGAGCGCGGTGACCCTTGTTGCGGTTTTTGCCAAAACCCGCGAAACGATTCTTGCCGCCGCGCTCGGCTGGCTCGTCTCCCAGATCCCTCACTTCACCTACCACCTGGCGCATTTGCACGTGTACACTTCGATGCTGGATAAGGTTGGAAATGTACTGACGCTGGGCCTGCTCGTCCTGGTGCCGGCCTACGTGTTTGTGCGAGCAGTCCGCAGACCGCAGGGGCGGCTTTGATAACGATTTCTCCTGATCCCGGAGGGCCCTATGATCCTCAAGCGTCGAATAGCCACTTCGAGTGATACGGAATTTGCGCGCATCTCGCACCATGCAGCCTATCGTGATGTCGTCTGTCGTCAATTCGGAGCATGGGATGAAGCGCTGCAAGATCGTTTGTTCGAGGAGAAATGGATACCGGACAAATGTGAAATCGTCCTCTGCGACGGCAATCCCTGCGGTTTCTTTTCAGTAGAAGACCATCCTGATCACATCTATATAAGCGAAATCGTGATTGCCCCCCAATTTCAAGGACGCGGTATTGGCTCTCGACTCCTCAACGAGGAGGTGCAACGCGGACGAGAAGTGAAGTCCCCGCTCCGGCTTCAAGTCCTCAGAGAGAGCCGGGCCATCGAGCTATACCGAAGGCTGGGTTTCAAGGAATGCGGCACGACAGAGACGCATATCCGCATGGTCTGGGAAGCTTGTGAGAGACAAGCCTGATAGCCTCCCTGTTCCAACTACCGTGCGAATGCGTCTAACGTGGCCCGTACACTCCGGTTCATGTCTCCATCAATGGCCATCGGATAGAGAATGGAGTACGTAGCCCCGGCCTTTTCAAAAGCTTCCGCCTGGTCTCGACACTCTTGCGGAGTGCCCGCAAGGGCGCATTCGGCTACCATGCGTTCGGACACAGCATCGGCCGCACCGGCCTGGTCTCCCCTGAGCGCGGCATCCATAATGTGGGCCGCTTCCCGCTCAAAGCCATGCCGGGCAAAAATGCGATTGTAAAATGGCATCTGGCCGTAAAAGGCTAACTGTTGTTGCACCGAGCGAAGCGCGAGGCCACGGTCTTCACACACGCAGCAGTGGACAATCGGTGCAATCTCGACATCCCGGGGCGAACGACCGGCTTTCTCCGCCCCGGCGGCAACACCGTCAATAATTTCTTTCAACATCGTTGGGCCGTATTGGGCGGGGATACTCCCGTCAGCGAGTTCGCCGGTCATCTGAATACTCTTGGGCGATACACCGGCGAGATAAATCGGGATTTTTCGTTCGGCCTTCGGCACCGGCAAGCCCGCGGCTCCAAGCTGAGACAGTCCGGGGTGATCGCCATTCAGGACACTTTGCAGCTCTCCGATATAGGAACGCATCGCCGTCAGCGGTTTGTCCATGGGCAGACCATACGCCTGGTTCAGGGCGGCATGGCTCGTTCCGAGCCCCAGGAAGAGTCGGCCGGGGGCGATCTCATCAATCGTCAACGCGTGCAGAGCCGCCTGGAGGGGGGGATGCAGAAAAATGTTAAAGATCGCGGTGCCGACCTGAATACGGGAAGTCTCGCTGGCCAGATGTTGGGTGAGGGCTAAAGCGTCTGAGGCGGCTTCGGTGACCAGGAAATTCCGAAAACCGCGTTCTTCAGCCATTTTTGCATATTCGGTCGCCCGCCCCAGCGTCACGCTAGCCGATCCCGTGAACAGCAACATCCCAGGTGTTTGCATATCTCCCCCTTATTCGCTGACGATTCGTTACCGTACAATTCCTAATCGCCCTGGTATACACCCGACCTGCCCTCTTGGATAGCTGAGCATGGCAGCATAGGTTCCTATGATGGGGAAACACCTCAGACGAGGGTTATGTCTCGGCAGCGTCTTGATCCTTCTCCTCGGAGGTATGGGTTGGTCCGCGTCTCTCGACGGACTAGCCCTGTATGCAAAGGAGTGTGCAAGCTGTCACGGCAAGGATGGGCGGGGATCGCCCGAAGGCACCAGCCTGACCGTTTCGCTGCCGGATTTCACGGACTGCTCGTCCAATAGTAGTGCCTCAACAAGTGGTTGGACCGATATCATTACCAATGGCAGCGCATTTATGGGCCTCTCGGACCAAATGCCCTCCTTTGGCGAGGTCCTGAGCCCAAAGGAAATCCGGACCGTCCTCAAATATGTCCGAAATTTTTGTCAGGAAGAGGGCTGGCCGTCCGGCGACCTGAATTTCCACAAAACCCTCTTTACATCTAAAGCGTTTCCGGAAAATGAAGCCGTGCTCAAACAGGAATTCATCAAAGGAAAGAAAGGAATGAGAGAGTGGACAACAACGCTCTCGCATGAGCAACGGCTTGGTGCTCGGGGAGAGTGGGAGCTCAGCCTGCCGTATATCGTCAAAGAAACACGCGAGAAGACGACCGCCGGCCCAGGCGACTTGTCACTCGAATACAAACACGTCCTGTCCACCCACACGGAAAGGCGCGCGCTGACGGCCGCCGCCCTCGAAGTGGTTTTTCCTTCAGGCGACCGCGACCGGGGGCTTGGCGATGGCACGTTCGCGTTCGAGCCCTCTTTTTTGAGTGGGATTGCGCTGCGCCAGTTTGTGCTCCAAAGCCAGCTCCAAGCGGTTCTTCCGCTCGACGAGGATCGGGCGGATCGGCAAATGCGCTATCGGGTTGCCGGAAGCTATCCGACCTCACTATTGAAGCGCGACCTCGTTCCCAGCCTGGAGGTCGAGTTCCGTCATAACCTGCAAGGTGAGAGCAACGAGGTACTCCTCCTGACCCCGCAGCTCTATACCGGCCTGCGCTTTCGCGGTCATGTTGCCTTGCGCATTGGCGCCCAAATCCCCATAGCCGGGACGGACCCCTTTCATTATCGTATCGGCGCCGCTCTTGTCTGGGAGTATCTCGAAGGCGGGCTGTGGTGGTAGGGGGCAGATTTTTTACCTGCGGAGAACACGAGGGAGGGGCGTATGGATGCGTCTCGATCTGAGTGCTCAGCCTCCCTTTTCTGCTAAGACCGGAGGAGCGCGGCGGTCTCTCGATGAATACGCAACAGCTCGGATAAGGTGTCCGGTTCCCGCCGTCCGAAGCCGCACTCGGTCGCCACGCCAAAATGACCGAGATATTTCTGGGCGGTAGCGAGACGTCTGCGGGTTCCGGCTAGCCCATCGGTATGGTGAATCAGGCCGATAAACACCCGTGTGTCACCGACTGACAGGTCTTGTAAGGGCATAAAATAGGCATCATCGCTACGATCACGTGGCACTGGCATATGGACCCAGTCAATCCGTCGTCCGGACTCGGCGACCGTAGCGTTGGCCATCCGTACGCTCAAGCCTAAATCCTGGGGCTGTTTCATATGTTGATGACCGAGATCGGCGTAGCAGAAATGGTAGCCAACCAGCACCTCTTCCGGGATGACTGCTGACAGCGCGTGGAGTTCGTTGACGTAGCGCTGCCAAGGGTCTCCTGAAGGAGCCCAGGGAAAGATGCCTTCGATCTCTAACACCTCCCAACACACATCCCATTGAATCGCCAAATCCTGAGCGGGTATCTGCGTCAGCATCTTTTCCACTTCATGAATCATCGCGGCCTGGTAAGGAGCGATGAGAAGATCGAGTTCCCCAGGCCGCTGAAAGAACCAACACATGCCGCCGAGCGGAGTCGGCAGACAGACCTGAAAGCGGACGGCGGCCGGAATCGTGCCTGCGTCACGGAGGCGGCAGAAGGTCTGATAGGAATCAACTGCGGCGCTGGCGTACTTCAGGTCGGTGAATTCGACGTCTTCGACCCCGTCCTTAATGACAAACCGCCACACATCGGTCAGATCGCCCGGTATCCACGGCTGCGGGCCACGTTGGGGTCGCTGGATCGTGACCAGGTCCGGGTGCTCGTGAAAGACACGATAGGCCTGAAAGACGACCCAGATGGTCCGGTCCCCGACTTCTCCGTCGGGGAGGCACCACAGATACTCCCCGAGTTCTTGGGAACAGGTGCGGAAAACCGCCTCGGCGCTTTCTAGCGGGACACTGCCAACGAGGAGCACTGCACCTGGCTTGTCAGACATACCCTCTCTCCTGTTCTGCCTGGCCCGGCGCGCTTCCTCCCTCCAGGCGATTTCGCATTCTACCATATTGTGCGCTATAGGAAACAAAATCATCTTTGCAGGCTGGTAGGAACTCAGGGGAGAACCGATGACTGACAGCACGAGGGTCACGACGGATGAGGCCGAGCAGATTGTAGAAGCCGCGCGTGCCCTTGGCCCGCAGCTATGTGTTCGAGGTCATGGGCGACCTGTGGGAAACGCTGTGCGCGGGCGACCCGCTGTCCCCCCAGCAGCGAGCCCGCTACCGGCTGGGCATGACCCATCTGACCGGTTCCTGTGTCCAGGCGGTCGCGCTCATGTACAAGGCCGGCGGAGGTTCGTCCTTATACGCCACCCATCCCTTGGATCGGCATTTCCGCGATATCCATACCTTGAACCAACATGTAGTCGTGTCCCAGAAGACCTACCAGTCCGCGGGACGGATGTTTCTTGGGCTTGAGCCGGGCGAGCCGTTTTTCTAGGGGCGAGGGCAGACAAGAGTATGTCATCATTTGGGGTCTAAGGAGCGACTGGAATGAAGGGTTTTTGGGGATTTGTTGTCCTGTGTTGTTGGGTAGGAACAGGATGGGCGGCGAATGAGAAGGCGCCGGGCACGACGAAAGAAACGGTCCTCCACTGGGTCGAAACCTTTCGGAGCGCCAAGCCCGAGTTCCAGGCAGGCGAAACGTTGAAACTCGATGACCTGGAGAAGGTTCGTCCATTTCTTCCACCCGGCTACTTTGAAGAATACCACTTTCCCGATGTCGAGTTTGTCATAACCCAGACGGGCGATTATCCGCCCCACCCGGCCTATCGCGAGGCCACGGAAAAATTCGCCGGCCAGACCCGACTGGCAGCGGACGGTGCCCTTGAAAACTTTATAGCCGGCCAACCGTTTCCCAACGCGAGCCTGGATACACAGGACCCGGAGTCTGGGATAAAAGCCGCTTGGAATTTTAATTTTCGCTGGCAGCACTACGGCCAGCGCGTGGACAGATATGCCTACCTCTTAGTCCAGGGAGGTGGAACGCACGGTCCCATCGCAGAGCTGCCGGAGGGGGTGATTCGGGGAACGGGGGGACAGGTTGAGCGGGTCCTGTGGCAGCGATACCAGCGCGTGTACTTCACCCATTTGGCCGTCCTACCGACGAACAATTATACCTTTCCCACGCCCGAGGCCGAACAATTCGAATTCAAAGATTACTCTGAATTTCTGGCCCCCTACGAGCAGCGCGGACAACGCGCCGTCATCCAGCGGCCGGCTGACCCACGCTTGGCCGATCAGGCCTGGTCGTACTCACCCTCGCTCCGCCGGGTCCGTCGCTTTTCCGCCGAAGAACGCGCCGATTCGTTTGCCGGCACTGACACAACCCTGGACGACTTCTATGGATTCTCAGGCCACCCGCTAGACTACAACTGGACCTTCCACGGCTGGAAGGAGGTCCTCCACGTCATGAACTCGCGCTATCCGTATCCGCACTACTATGGCCCCAATGGCTGGCTGCCCTATGACCGCTGGGAGTTAAGAAGGTGTGCGGTTGTGGAGATGGCACCCAAGGACCCGAGACATCCCTATAGCAGCAAATTGCTGTTTTGGGACGCGCAGACCTACCGGACTGCGCTTGCCCTTGCGTTTGATCGAGACGGCAAGCTGTGGAAGATCTGGCAGCCTCAGAACTCCTGGTCGGAGGACACGGTGGAACAGCCGAATCCCGATCAAGGGCTCTTTATCGCTCGTTACGAGGGCGTGCCCACCATCGACGTGCAAAACAGACAAGCCACGCTCTACATCACTTTTGAGATGGACTACCCCGTGGTGGCTCCCGTCGATATCGAGGGCCTGTTCGATCTCAATAAGCTCACGGAAGGACGGCGCTAAAATGAGAAAAAAGGGGGGCTCGTTTGCCCCGCTAGAGTCATTGTGGACAAGAGCCTTCGGGAACTCCACCCGCCGTCCGGCGTGGGTGCCCGAGGAGAGGAGGACCGGATGAAAGCTGCCGTCATAGAAGCGATCGGGCAACCGTTGGTGGTAAAAGAAGTCCCTATTCCAGAGCCGGGACCGGGGGAAATTCTCGTCAAAATCGAGGTCAGTGGTGTATGTAACGGCGATATCGACGCCCATGCTGGTGATTTCCCCACTCCGGCTCTGCCGCAGTTGCCACGCATTCCGGGCCATCGAGGCGCGGGCACAGTCGAAGCGGTTGGCGCGGATGTCACGCGCGTTGCGGTCGGTGATCGAGTTGGGGTGCCGCTTGTGCATCGCTCGTGCGGGCACTGTGAATACTGTTTTAACGGCCAGCATATGCTGTGCAGCGATGTCATCCTGACCGGGTTTCAGGTTGATGGTGGCTACGCCCAATACGTCAAAGCAAATGCCGACTATATTGGTCTTATCCCCGACGGATTGAATATAGAACAGGCCGCTCACCTGACCTGCACCGGGGTGACGGCCTGGGGGGCGCTCAAGGCGGCCGAGCTTGAGACTGGCCAATGGTGTGCCGTGTTTGGCTTGGGCGCAGTCGGACAATATACAGTCCAGTACGCCAAGGCGTTCGGCCTGCGGGTGGTTGCCGTCAGTGCCCATGATGAGGCCCTCGATATTGCCCGTGGTAATGGTGCGGAGGTGATGGTCAATAGCAAAGCCGGCGACCCCGCAAAATATATCCGTCAGCAAATCGGCGGGGTACATGCGGCGATCTGTAATAGCACCAGGGTAGAGCCGTTTGTCCAATGCTTCCACGCTCTGCGCCGGAAAGGCACGCTCGTGGCCATAGGCTTACCAGTGGCCGACCTCCCCATCCCAATTTTTTCCCTAATTATGAAGGAAATCACTGTGCGGGGTTCGTTTGTGGGCTCACGGAACGATCTGGAGGCGGCGTATCAGGCGGCGGCGCGACTCGGCATTCGTCTCGACACGGAAGAAGCGCCGTTGGATGCGGTCAACGAAGTCTTTCGGCGTATTCGAGAAGGGACAACAAGTAGCCGCATCCTGCTTCGACCCTAGACCATGGCTCCTCTCCGCAGTTTTCGTTTTTGTCAGAAAACACGGCCTCGTCTCCCTCTCAAGCTCAGACGTTTTTGGCCAGCTCGATGAAGGCTTTCAACCTGGCGGGCATATGACGCTTGCTCACATAATTAATTGCGTATCGAGGGAGCGGGAGGGTCTGACCGTCGAAGACAGAAACGAGGGTACCTGCCGTGAGACTCTTCCGTGCACTCACCCCATACACATAAGCAAACCCTGCACCCTTTTCAGCCAGCCGCAAGAGAGTCGAAAGATCATTAACAATTACTTTCGGCCTTGGAGTGACAGTGTAAGACCCATTTGCGCTCCGAAAACTCCACGGAGCAAGGGCGTTCGTGTTCGGTAGCCGGAAGCAGAGACAGTCATGCTGGGCTAAGCAGGCCGG
The DNA here is from genome assembly GCA_965203745.1 of uncultured Binatia bacterium (SeqCode). Lineage (GTDB taxonomy): Bacteria > Desulfobacterota > Binatia > Bin18 > Bin18 > Bin18. The sequence continues at coordinate 379,067 of CBDBDK010000002.1, read as the reverse complement.
AGTCTTCGGAGTACCATGCCGTGCAAGGTAAGCGGGGGCTACGACAACTGTCATGGTGAGAGCAGGACCGACAGGGATCGCATAGGTGTCCTGTTCCAAGAGAGTGTGTGCCCGAATGGCAAGATCCAGCCCAGCGGTTACAATATCTACCTTACAGTCCTCATACGTCAGGTCCACTTGGGCCTCAGGATAGACTGTCAGGTACTTCGCCATAAGATCATCAAGAAACAGGGGCCCAGCGCTCCTAGGTGCACTAAGCTTGAGGGTACCGCTGAGCGTTTCCGAGAGATCGTCTAACTCCTGCATCGCACCCTCAATCTCGTTGACCGACGGCAGGCAGCGTTCATAGAAAATGCGACCCGCTTCGGTGAGCGCAATACTGCGGGTGGTCCGTTCCAGAAGACGGGTCCCAAGACGGTCTTCAAAGCGCTGGACAGCTTGGCTGACGGAGCCTGGACCAAGCCCTAGGCGTCTAGCGGCAGCACGAAACCCACCGGATCGAACAACCTCGATAAAAATCGCCAGATCATTCAATTGCCCCATTGTTCTCATAAACCAATCACTGTGTCCTGCAATACTCCGGTTGTACTAACAATTGCCCATGCCTATCATCAGAGGAGCTTCAAGTCATGGGGAGTTCATGAGGGGCAAGAAAGGAATCGCTAATGAGCACGACAACCCGTCGAAAGGCAACGCTTCCGCGTGAGGTCGCGGACCGTGTCGCGGAATTTTTGAAAGAGGGCGATCTCGAAGGGATCGTGACCATGTTCCATCCAGACTGCACAGTTTGTTTCCCTGTGGACGAACCTCCCAAGAAAGGGCGCGCTGCGGTTCGTGAGATTTTTGCTCCTTTTGCAGAAGTACGCCCCACACTCATCAGCAAAATTACCGGCGAACAGATCAACGGCGATACCGCGCTGCTGCAAGCGGAGTGGCGGTTCGAGGGTCCCGACGGCTCTCTGCTCGCTGAAGGTAAATCGACAGAAGTTGCCAAGCAGCACGAGGACGGTTCCTGGATGTACTTCATCGACTGTCCCCTGGGCCCACCGCCCCCTGCCTCGCCCTAGGGACCGTATCCGGTGGCGTATAGGCAGACAGAGAGGGAGGGGAACGTTTGATCTCTGCTCACTGACAGCGCTGGAATTAGCGGTCCGCATAGTACCCTGAGGTTTCTGCTATGACAGCCAAACAAATTCGCCTCCAAGATCTCCCTTCTCTTATTGGCCAGGAAGTCGGCGTGTCGGACTGGTATCTCGTTACTCAGCGGGCCGTCGATGCCTATGCTGCGGCAACCGATGACCACCAGTGGTTTTGCGAAGACGTGGAGCGCGCGAAAAAAGAGTCGCCTTTTGGCGGAACGGTGGCCCCAGGCTATTTTATCCTGGCCCTGGCTCCGGGGTTACTGAAAAAAATCTGGTACCTCCAAGGGGCTCGGCTCGGCATGAACTACGGCATCAATCGCCTGCGTTTTCCCGCGCCGCTGCTCGTTGGCAAGCGGGTGCGACTGCGGGTCAGCGTTCGGCGTGTCACCCCTGTTCAAGACGGCCAGGAGGTGACCTTGGGTCTGTCATTTGAGGTCGAAAACGGTCAGAAACCCGTGTGTATTGTCGAGGTAGTATACCGCTATCTGGGCTAAATTCCTCTCTCACTACGGCTCCAAGCTACACCCGTGCGCCACTTTGGGGGGAATGGACGATGGCTCGCTCGTAGTGACTCCCAGCGGTGTTTATGCCATGCTGAAAAACGGTTGAGGAGATTATGCGCGTGGACATATACCAGGCACCCCGCTCCTCTCTCGCGGCATAGTTTCTCCGGGCAATCACTCATGCATACCCGTTACGTTCATCCGCACTCTACCAAACTCGCACTGTCCGGGCGTCCGCCCGTTCCGCTGTTCCTGGTGGTCGTCTGCCTGCTTTTTGGGGCCTGTCAAAAAACCGCAGAGCCGTCGCGTAGTCCTGCACCGCCACCCATTCCGGTCCAAACGCTGATGCTCGAGGCTCAGCATCTGCCGCGTACGATTTCGGCGGTTGGCGGGCTTGAGAGTCCACAGACTACTCAAGTGACCGCCGACCGGAGCGGCAAGATCGTCTTCCTCGATATTCCGGAAGGGCAGGAGGTTCGGCAGGGTCACGTCCTGGCGCGTATCGATGCCGCCGAGGCGCAGGCGGCGGTTGACGTGGCCCAGGCCCAATATCAGAACGCCCAAGCGACGTTGGAGCGACTGACCAAGCTGCCGCCCAGGGCGCGCTCCCAGCAGGTGCTGGACAACGCCCAGGCAACGGTCCGAACGACCAAGGGAGAACTGGACGAAGCGACAACGATCTTACGTAAAATGACCATCCGCGCGCCCTTCACCGGTCGCCTGGGGCTGCGTCAAGTCAGCCTGGGTACCTATCTGGAGCCCGGCGATGCCGTGGTCAGGATCACCCAGGTTCACCCCCTGCACCTGGTCTTCAGTCTGCCGCAGCACTATGTCCCGGACCTCGCAACCGGCCAGCGCATTCGCGGGGTAGTGGGTCAGTGTACGAGCCGGTTCACGGCAACCCTCAGCGTGATAGACCCCTTTCTCAATCCAGACACACGGTCGGTTACGGTGCAGGCCGTTGTCCCGAACAAAGAGAGAACGCTTTTGCCCGGTATGGCCGCAGCCTTACGCCTCGAAGTTGCCAGGCTCTCGGATGCGATTTCCATTCCCCTGGAGGCTATTATTCGACAGGGAACGAAGCGGCTCGTGTATACGCTTCAAGATGATAATCTGGTCGCGAGCCAGCACGTCCAACTCGGACAATTTGCCCTGCAGCGGGTTGAGGTTCTCAGCGGACTCACGCCCGGAGATACCATCATTGTTGCCGGGCACCAGAAACTGCGACCCGGCGACCGGGTACAGCCAAGCCCGTATGAGCCGGTTGAGAATACCAACCTGGCACTCGGGGCGAGCAGTGCGTTGCTGACGACGTGTGATTTTTAATCCATGATTCTTTCCGACCTGTGCATTACCCGTCCGGTTCTGGCGACGGTGATGAGCCTGCTCATTGTCCTGGCTGGGATTGCCGCCTTTTTATACATACCGGTTCGAGAATACCCCGATGTCGATAACCCGGTAGTCTCGATTACCACGATTTATGTTGGAGCCAGCCCGGCGACGGTCGAGAGTACTATCACCGAGCCGCTCGAACAGTCCCTCAACGGTGTCGAGGGTATTCGCAATATCACGTCGATTAGCGGTTTCAGTCGCAGCTCGATTACGGTCGAGTTCGTTGCCGGTCGCGATATTGATCTGGCAGTCACCGATGTCAGCAATGCGATCCAACGCGCGTTTGACGATATTCCGGAAGAAGCCGAGCGACCGATTGTCGCCAAGTCCGGGGCCAACACCTTCCCCATTATGTGGATCGGTTTGCAGAGTGAGGCGTACTCGACGGAAGACCTGACCGATATTGTGGACCGCATCGTCAAGCCACCGCTTCAGATTCTGCCGGGTGTGGCCGAGGTATTCCTCGGTGGGCGAAAGTACGCCATGCGCATCTGGCTCGATCCGGCCAAAATGGCGCTGCACGGCGTGGACCCAGCCGATATTTACCGCACCATTATTGAGAACAATCTCCAGGTTCCGGCCGGTGAGGTCGAGGGCACGACCCGAAAATTTACCGTTCTGGCCGATGCCCAGATTGACGACCCGAGTGTGTATGAAAACCTCATCATCCGCGAGGAGGGCGAGACCAGGGTCCGCCTCAAGGATATTGGCTGGGCCGAACTGGGCTCTGAGAATTATAATGTGCTGACCCGCCTCAACGGCCGCCCGACGGTCGGTGCCGGCATCGTCCGGCAGTCACGCTCAAACCAGCTCGAAGTCTCGGATGCCGTGCGTCGCAGCCTGCCGGCTATCCGGGCGGCCCTGCCGGACGGGGTCGATCTCCGGGTGGCAGTCGATAGCACGATCTTTGTGCGGGCCTCTCTCGCAGAGGTGTGGTTTACGCTGGGTGTGGTCTTTGGCCTGGTGGTGGTAGTGAACCTGGTCTTTCTCCGCTCCGCGGTGACGACGCTGATCTCATCGATTGCCATTCCCGTCTCTTTAGTCGGCACCTTTGCCGTCATGCTCGTCCTCGGCTTTTCGGTCAACGTCCTCACCCTGCTCGCCCTGGTCCTGGCCATCGGTCTCTTGGTCGATGACTCCATTGTGGTGATGGAGAACGTCTACCGTCGGCAAGAGCTGGGCGAAACGCGCCAGGTCAGCGTCCGCCGTGGGGCAAAGGAAGTTGGCTTTCCGGTCATCGCCACGACCGTTGCGCTGGTTGCCGTCCTCATTCCGCTCTCCCTGTTGACCGGCAACCTGGGCCGCCTCTTTCGCGAGTTTGCCCTGACCATGGCCGCCAGCGTCCTTATCTCGACCTTTGTCGCCCTGACCCTGGTACCCATGCTGTGCTCCCAGTTTCTGACGGTTCGGGCGGTTCATGGACGCTTCTACTATGTCCTGGAGCCCTTCTTTGCCAGCCTGAACCGCGGCTATGAGCGCACCCTCCGCTGGGCACTTCACCATCGCCCGGCCATGGGCCTGCTGCTTGTGGCGACCATCGGCTTCGGCCTGCTCCTGTTGCAAGCCCTGCCCTCCACCCTGGTTCCAGTCGAAGACCGGGGGAGGATTATCACGGTGATTAAAGCGCCCCAGGGATCGACCCTGGCCTACACCGCCCAGACTCTGGATCGGGTGGAAAAACGTATTCAACAAATTCCGGAGGTAGAAGCCTTTTTCGAGGCCATCGGGTTGTCCATTGGCGGGCCACCCAATACCAGCGACGGTATCGTCTTTGCCCGCCTGACCGATTGGGAAAAACGCGACGTCGCCCAGCAGGCCCTTGTCGCTCAGCTTTTTCCCGAATTCTTCGCCCTGACCGGAGCCCTAGTCTTTCCGATCAACCCCCCGTCCCTCAACCAGCGCAGCATTAACGATCTGGAATTCATCCTCAAGAACGCCGCAGCGACCCAGGAAGAATTTACCCAGACGGTCAGCACCATGCTGGAGCGGGTGCGCCAGCTCCCCAGCCTGATTAATGTGGACAGCGACCTCCGGCTCGACAACCCCCAACTGGACATGGTCTTTGACCGCGACCGGGCCGCCGACCTCGGGGTACCCGTTTCTACCGTGGCCCAGAGTTTGCAGCTCCTCCTGTCACAGGCCAAAATCGACGAATTCATTATGCGCGGCAAGCAGTATGATGTGGTAACCGCGCTAGCGTCACGCTATCGGAGCCTGCCGGATCAGATCGGAGAGATTTACGTCCGCAGCCGGACCGGGACGATGGTGCCGTTGTCCGGCCTGGTGCACGCCGCACCCAGCATCGCTCCAGCCCGACTCAACCGCTACGACCTGCAACGCTCGGCCACGATCACGGGCAGCCTGGCCCCTGGGGCGACCCTGGGCGAAATGTTGACCAGTGTGCAGCGCATTGCCAGCGAGGTCCTCCCGGTCGGCTTTACCACCGCCCTGGGAGGCAGCGCGCGCGAGTTTGTGGAATCCTCGGCCGAGATCTATATTGTTTTTCTTATTGCGCTGGTCTTCATCTATCTCGTTTTATCCGCCCAGTTTGAGAACTTCTTCCATGCCCTGACCATACTCGGCAGCGTCCCCCTGGCCCTCTTTGGAGCCCTATTCGTGCTGTTTATAACCGGCCACACGCTGAACCTCTACAGTCAGATTGGTATTATTTTGCTTATCGGTCTGGTGACAAAAAACTCGATCTTGCTCGTGGACTCCGCCAATCAGTCGCGGGCCCGCGGCACCGAGTTGCTAGCCGCAGTGCTGGCCGCGGGGCGCAGTCGTCTGCGCCCTATTTTAATGACCAGCGCGACCTCTATCTTTGGGGCCTTACCACTCGCCCTGGCCATCGGGGCAGGGGCGGAAAGCCGTCGTCCGATTGGTGCCGCGGTGGTTGGCGGGCTGGCTTTTTCTACCGCCTTCACCCTGCTCGTCATTCCCGTGGTCTATCTGTTTGTGACCTATGTGGGCGAGCGGCTGGGCATCAATATGGTCCCTCCCAGGGTAACCTTGGTGGAAGACGAGCAGGGCCCTTGAGACGTGATATGCACACATCAGCCGGCGGCTCCCCACGGCTAGAGCGTGATAAGGAAAACTCCATGCGCAGGACACTGACCGTTTCGCGGCCCCCAGCCTGGGCTCTCCCCCTCCTCTGCTGCCTGGTCGCCAGTTGCACGGTGACCCCAAAACGACCGGTCGCCTCGGTCACGCTTCCCGAGGCGTGGAGTGAGCAACCTGAGATCGCCACCAGCGCACCATCAATAGAGCTCGCGCGTTGGTGGAATACCTTTCAGGACCCCAGGCTTCAGGCCCTGATCGAACGGGGGATCAGCCAGAATCGAGATATCCAGGAAGCTACCGCACGGATTCAGGAGGCGCGCGCCTCACGGCTGGTCGCCCTGGCTCCCCGCTGGCCGCGCCTCGGTTCGGCTACATCGTATACGCGCAGTCTGAGCAGCCGCACGACCACCTCACTGTCGTCCAATTTTCTCGACGACGAGTCTACCCGCACGGACAATAGCGAGAGTCCGGTTGGGACGTCGTTGGGCTTCGGACAAGAACGGAACTTCTACCAGATGGGCCTGGACGCAAGCTGGGAGATTGACCTGTTTGGTCGTCTGCACTGGGCCGAGCAGGCGTTGAGCGCCGATATCAGCGCGGCCGAAGAACATCGCCGCGCCGTGCTGGTGGCGCTGCTGGCCGAGATCGCGCGCAACTATATTGCACTCCGCGGCGCGCAACAGCGACTGCGTATTGCCGATCAGCATATCGAGGCTCAGCAGGATTCGGTCGAGGTCACGCAGTCTCGCTATCAAGCCGGCCTGACCAGCGCGCTGGACGCAGCCGAGGCCGAGGCCCTGCTGGCGAATATCCGCGCCCAGGTCCCTCCCCTCCAAACCACAGTCAAACAGACCCTCCACCGTCTGAGCGTCCTGGTGGGCGAGCCACCCACGGCTTTTACGTCCTCCCTCTCCCAGGACCATCCGATCCCGCAGGCCGACCTGGCCAGTGATATCGGACTGCCGTCCGAGCTCTTACGCCGCCGTCCCGATATTCGGCAGGCCGAACGCGAACTGGAGGCGGCCACCGCACGGGTTGGGGTGGCTACCACCGACCTCTTCCCTCGACTGACCCTGACAGGGCGGCTGGGGACGCAGGGCTTGGATGTAACAGACCTGGCCAAAGGTGCGGGTCTGTCCTGGGCGACCGGCCCTGCGCTGAGCTGGCCGGTTTTTGACGCGGGCCGCATACGGGCTGCCATCAAAGTGCAGGACGCGCGCCAAGCACAGGCCCTCGCCCGTTATGAGCAGGTGATTCTCACCGGGCTCGAAGAGGTTGAGAATGCCCTCGTGGCGTACAGCAAAGAGCAGGCCCGCCAGCAATGGCTGACCGCATCGGTCGCTGCGCACACCGAGGCCGTCGAGATTGCCACTGACCGCTATCTGAGTGGCCTGGAAAACTATCTGAGCGTCGCCCTGGCCCGCCGCGCGCTCCACACGGCTCAGGATGCCTTTGCCCAGAGCCAAACCGCGCTCGCCTCTCACGTCGTCGCCTTATACACAGCACTCGGCGGGGGCTGGGCTATGACCGGGTCGCCAGGTTGACACTATCCGTATCTGGTACTGGCAAGGGCATGGGATTGCTTCCCTCATGCGAGCTTGGTAGGGAATTTTCTGAGAAGAAGGAGCAGTCTATGCGACGGATGATTGTGGCAGCACTGGTCAGCAGCGCGCTTCTGGTTCCGGGTCTGAGCCAGGCGGCAACCTGGAAGAGTGATTCGGCGCATGCCAGTGTGCAATTTGCCGTGAGGCATTTGATGGTCGCCACCGTGCGCGGCACATTCGACAAATTCGACGTGACCGCGATTATAGACGAGGACGATATCAGCCGCTCCTCGGTGGACGCCACCATCGAGGTGACCTCCATCAATACCCGCAACCAGAAGCGGGACGACCATTTACGCGGGCCGGATTTCTTTGATGCGGCCAAGCATCCGACCATCACCTTCAAATCAAAGGCAGTCGAAAAAATGCAGGACTACAGTTATAAGGTCACCGGAGAGCTGACCCTCATGGGCGTCACCAGAGAGGTCGTGCTCGATGTGACCGGCTCGCCCCAGGCCGTCACCGACCTCCGGGGCAAGCCTCGCCTGGGCGGGGCTGCCACCACAACGATCAATCGGACCGACTATGGGCTCAGCCGCAACTCGGTCCTGGAGTCGGGTGGGGTGGCGATCGGCGAGCAGATCGAGATCACGATCGACATCCAACTGGTGCCGGCGCAGTAATGCGCGGTCGTACCCCAGCTTTCCCTACCCCGCCCCCCGGCTCCCTGTGTTCGTACTGAGCGCCCGTCGACTTGAGGCGCGCTACGCCTTACGCCCAGGCCCGACGGCTTCTCCCTCGGGACTGCGTCCCAGCCCTTGACTGCCCCCCCGGTCTTTTGCTTGGTTGAAATCTCCCATGAAGCTGCTCGGCACGCAACTCGCCTATTTTCTGAATGAGCCGGCAACGCGCCGGAATATTGGCGCGCTCCTCAAATTCGCCGCCTTCCTGGTCGGGATTATTCTGCTCTTCTCGGTTCTCTTCCACGTGATCATGCTGCGCGCGGAAGGGCAGGATCATTCGTGGCTGACTGGGGTCTATTGGACCCTGACGGTGATGAGTACGCTTGGCTTTGGCGACATTACGTTTCACAGCGATATTGGGCGGTTTTTCAGCATTGTGGTGCTACTCTCCGGGATTGTCCTGCTGCTTATCGTCCTGCCCTTTACCTTTATCCGCTTCTTTTACGCGCCCTGGCTGGAGGCGCAGCTACGGTTCCAGGCCCCGCGCGAAGTACCGATCGATACCCAGGGACACGTCATCATCTGTACCTACGACACCATTGCTCCCGGTCTGATTGAACAACTGCGCCTCCAGGACGTTCCCTACTATGTTCTTGAGCCTGACCCAACGGCCGCCGCACGCATGTATGAGGACGGTATTTCGGTCATTGCTGGTGAGATCGATAGTCGTGAGACCTACGAGAAAGTCCGGGCTGCCCAAGCACGATTGATCGTTGCGAACAGCGCGGACACCGTCAACACGAATATCGCCCTGAACGTTCGGGAGGTTGCCCCGGACATCCCCATCATGGCAACGGTCGAGGAAAAAGACTCTGTTGACATCCTCGAATTGAGCGGTTGTACGCACGTGGTTCCCCTTAAGCAGCGCCTGGGAGAACGTCTCACCAACCGCATTAACATCGGGCACGCCCAGGCCCATGTGATCGGGAGTTTTCGCGACCTCCAGGTTGCCGAGTTTCCTGTCCACAATACCCCCCTGGCTGGCCGGACGATCCGGGAAACACGGCTGCGTGAGGTCATCGGGCTCAATATTGTCGGGATTTGGGAACGGGGTCGTTTACTGCCGGCGACGCCCGACACCTACCTGTCCAACACCGGTGTGATGGTCGTTGTCGGCTCGGAAGAACAAATGCTGGAACTCGACACCCTGCTTGTCATTTACGATACCAATTACAGTCCGGTCCTGGTCATTGGGGGAGGCAAGGTCGGCTGTGCCGCCGCCGAGGCTCTGAAGCGCAAGGAGATTCCGGTTCATCTAGTTGAGAATGACGAATCCTTTCGGGAACGGATCGAACACATCCCGGATCAGCTCTTTATCGGTGATGCCGCCGACCGAGAGGTCCTGATGCGCGCCGGTTTGCGGGATGCCCCGGCCGTCCTGCTGACCACAAACGACGACGCCATGAACATCTACCTCGCGGTCTACTGTCGCCGCCTCAACCCTGAATTACGCATCGTCAGCCGTATTACCCACGAAAGGAATCTCGAAGCCATCCACCGCGCCGGTGCGGACTTCGCCTTGAGTTACTCGTCACTTGGTATCGAGCAGGCCCTCTCCCTGCTGCAAGGCCGTGAGTTAGGACTCTTGGGCGAGGGAGTTGAGTTATTTGCGGTCTCACTGCCACGGATGCTGGTCGGCTTGACCTTATCCGACAGCGGAATTGGGGCGCGGACGGGGCTGAACGTGATTGGTATCCAACACAACGGGAGCCTCATCACCAACCCACCAGCCTCAATAAAGCTCCAGGAAAAAAGCGAACTCATCATGCTGGGCAGTACGCAGCAGCGGCAGACCTTTACCGAGGCGTATAGTTAGCAGTGTAGGGGCAATCCCCTGTGGTTGCCCCCGGTAGGGGAACGGGGAGCCACAGAGGGCTCCCCCTACGGGGGGGTCTGATACGGGGCGGATCTAGGCGTCGGCCTGGTTCTGCGTCAGATGGAATATGACCAGCAGACCGGCACTCAGCCCATACGTGAATGCAAATTCCGGCGCGGCAGCAAAACCAAACGCATTCTGGACTCCCACGGGAGTCAGTTCATAGGCGTGGATCACCCCGACAAAAGACAGGGCCGCGGCGACCAGCAGCCAGGCCGCCGCGCTGAGAAATTGGCGTTCGATAATAAAGACCAGAATGGCCGCCAGGATCATGGCACTCAGCAGAAAGCCCTGGCTGAGGGCAATCACGCCGTGAATATAGAGATCGCCTCCAAACTTTGGCGCGATGTCGAAAAGCGAAGCGCCGGCCTTGCGGAGACTGGTTTCAATCAACTGCAAAGCCCAGGTGGCCAGCGCGGGAATCAACCCGAAGGCCACCGCCAGCGCGTGCGCCGGGGGGACGGCCTGAAATGCCTGGGCGGTCATAATGATGCCAATCCAGAGCAGGATACCCAGCGTCGCCTCGATCGGGACGATGTGGAGAACCACCGTCATGCCGCCGATCAGACACAGCAGCCAGATGACCACCCCGTTAATGACCGAGTAGCCGACCCGTGCCCCCATCGCCTTCCAGGCCGGGTGCCCAATATAGATAGTCGTGGGAAACGGGCTGCCGAAGAGAGCAGCCAGGAGCGTCCCTACGCCGTTGGCGACCAGTGAAGGCTTGGTTTCATAACGATCCCCGGCGGCCTCCGCACTCTCCAGATTCTGCAACGAGCCAATCACATTAAACAGGCCCATAGGAAAGATAATGGCCAGATACTGCCAGCCTCGCTCACTGGTCAGCAGGGCAAAGAGGTCGGACGGGACCGGCGTCGGCAGATGCAGCGCCAGCGCGTACTGTTCGGCCGGCGGCTCAAAGACGGGTATCCCCAGCAGGCGCAGCCCCCAGGCGAGGACGACCCCCGTCAGCACGGCCACCAGGCCACCGGGCAGGCCACCGGGCAGGGTCCGGCGTGACGCGTAGGCGGTCAGGATCATCATCATCGGCACAACCGCGATCAGCGGCTGCGCAAAAATCTGGAAGACAAAACCGACGGCGATAAACGTGATCGCGACCCCGGCCAGAGCCGTTAGCAGGGCCGCCCGCGGTGTATGCCGACGCAGCCAGTCTCCCACAAAAGCACCGGCCGTTTCCATCACCCCGCTGAGCAGACAGGCCAACAGTCCGACCTGCCAGGCCAGGGTTGGGTCTTGCGTTTCCTGATAGACCGGCCCCATGATGAGGAAGATGTAGGCAAAACAACTCGGCGTATTGATGCCATACGGGAGAGCCGTCACATCGTTGCACCCGGTTTGCAGCATCAGCCGTCTGGCTTGCCAGGCGTAAAAGATATTACCGAACAGGATGGACAGTGCCGCCCCGGGCAGGATATGGCCAATCACCAGCTCTTGAGGGAGACCACATACCAACGGACACAGCACGGCGATCAGCATGAGTTGCAAGAGATTGTCGATAAACAACCCAAAAAAGCCGTCAATATCTCCCCGGACCAACACGGCGCGCAGCCCGCGTAGCGTCCAGGCATCTCCCCGCCCATCCGAATCTTCGTGCATACCGCGGGCAGTCTAACGACCGGATAGATGGCCGTCAAACCGAATCGGGGAGTTGGGACGAGGTTGACAGGCCGGTCAAGAGTATATTGAGTCGTGCTTTCATTTTGATTATCTGTGAGGGGTGTGACGTAAGGAGGCGCTATGAAAACGCTCGTACGATTCGCTCGGGTTGGCTTGGTCCTTGGAGTGCTCAGCTTCCTCCAACCGTTCGGGCATGCAGCAGACATTGATGAGGTCCGAAAAGCGGCGGAAGAGGGCAGCGCCCAAGCGCAAAACAGCCTGGGCGTCATGTACGTCAAAGGCGAGGAGGTCGAGCAAGACGCCAAGGAAGCCGTCAGATGGTTCCGCCGGGCCGCCAAGCAGGGGCACGTCGGCTCACAGTATAATCTGGGCCTCTTATATTTCGCCGGGAGTAATAGCGACCGGGCGAAGCAGGAAGCCGCCAAGTGGTTTCAAAAAGCGGCCGAGAGCGGACATACGAAAGCCCAGTACCGCCTCGGCATGCTCTATATCCAGGGCGGTGGTGTTGAACAGGATTATGCCATCGCCGCCATTTGGTTGCGGAGCGCGGCTGACGAGAATCATGCCGAGGCCCAGTACAATCTCGGCGTGCTGTACGATAACGGCTACGGCCTGGAGCAAGATCTGACCAAGGCGAGAGGCTGGTACCTCAAAGCCGCGGACCAGGCCCATCCAGGAGCGCTGTTCAACCTCGGTACCATCTACTTCGCCGGTCGAGGCACGGAGCAGGACGATGCGGAAGCGGCCCATTGGTTCCGCCAGGCCGCAGAGCGGGACCATTCCGGCGCGCAGTACAACCTGGGGGCCATGTATCTGGAAGGCCGAGGGGTGGCCAAAGACGATGACACGGGCATCGACTGGTTGCGCAAGGCGGCCAAACAGGGCCATGCCAATGCCCAGAAAATCCTCGATCAAATCAGTGCCGGCAGCTAATGGCTGTCCGGTTCGGTCCTCGGCCTAGGCTGATGGGAGACGTATGACAGCCGTCACCAAACGGGCACGGTTCCTGCTGGCCGTGCTGATTGTCATAACTGGCGTGGGCTGCGATCAAGCCACCAAACAGATTGCCGCCCAACAGCTCCGCGGAACGCTGCCCATTTCCTTCATGCACGACCTTGTTCGCCTGCAATATGCGGAGAATCAGGGTGCTTTTCTCGGACTCGGTAATAGCCTGTCCCCCGAACTGCGCTTCTGGCTGCTCACCGTTGCGACCGCTGTGCTGCTCCTGGGCTTGGCCATCTTCCTCATCGTGCAATGGCAGCTCCCGCGTCCTTCGTTCATTGCCCTCTCGTGCGTCCTGGCCGGAGGACTGGGGAATATGATTGACCGGCTGGTACACGACGGCAGCGTCATCGATTTTCTGAACCTCGGCCTGGGCTCACTCCGAACGGGTATTTTTAATATCGCCGATGTCGCCATCACGGGTGGCGTCGTTCTGCTCTGGGCTGCCAGCTTCCGGGCAGTTCCCCAACCGGATGAGCCGCCCAAGCCATAGAGAGCGACAGGCACAGACACAAGGAAACAACAAATCCCCTCCCAAGACGCGTGATGCAGATTAGTAGGCGGGGAAGGGGTGGCGAGGGCCAGGGGAGGGCGGTTGAAGAGGTGGTTGAGCCACAGACCGAGATTGACAGCGGCGAGCTTGGCGGCGATGCGGGTCAGGAAGCCGTGGGGGGTCGGGCAAAGTGGAGGCCCAAGGTGTCGGTCAACTGGATGGTCTCGAGATCTGAGCGGCCATGCTGGCGGCGGGCCCGCTTGGCCCGCCGCCCCTTGGGGGGTGTGAGCACGGGGGCGCCGTTCCTGGTCCCAATGGGCTTGCCACGTCTCAAAGCCTTTATCGGCCAGATAGGGTCCAGGCTGGGTGTCCCCGCGCCGGCCTGCGGCCAGCGCGGCCCGGTCGGGCCCACATACCGTACCATTGGGGCGCGTGGGGCGGAGCAGGTCCTGGCGCTGGCGGGGGCGCGCCTGGGGGGCGGCGCGCCAGCCCAAGAGCGCCTCGGCCAGCCAGCGGTCCTCCGTACTGGCCGGGGCGAGCACGAAGCCCGTCACCCCCCCGGTGGGCAGCACGGCGAGGAGCAACTTACAGCCGTAGTACCAGTCTTTATCACTCCCGCCCCAGCCCAAGGCGGCGATCTCCCCCAACCGCCGCCGCCGACAGCCCCGGCAGCGGCGCACCACGGGCACGGCTACCGTATCGATGACCTCATAGGCCGCCCCCGCCGCCCGCAACTCCCGCGCCACCACCGGCACCAAGGCCACCAACACCCCCGCCAAGTCCCGACACCGCCGGTTATACGCACTCTGGCTCAGCAGCCGCGGGAAATACCCCCGCCAGTACGTCCGCACATAACGTAAAAACGCCCGCTCCGAGCGGCCCCCCCACTGCCCGCACAGCGCTAACGTCAACACCTCACGGTCCGACACGGTGGGGCGGGGCCCCGGCCGCACCGGCTTCGCCCCCGCTACCTGCTGCTGGTACAGATCATCGACAATGGTATACAAAGCCACCAGGAACGTATCGAGGTCCATGAGCATCGCGCGCCTCCTTTGGTCAGGTCCGGCGAGCGTAGCTCAGCCTCGATACGGTCCCTACCCCTCTCCCTTAATTTGCATCACGCGTCTTGGGAGGGGTGGCCCTGAGCTTGTCGAAGGGCCGGGGTGGGTTCAGGACAGCCCTTTCGCTTGCGCTACGCTCAGGGCGAACGGACGACCCGACCGACTCAATCGACTCACAAGCCGTTTCAACTCCTTCCACATGGTGCTAAGGTCTGAGCCAAACTCGGATAACGGAAAGGAGAACGTATGGCCAAAGATGCTGTCATCCCAAAGGGAATGGAAGCCTATTACAACGATTTTCACTTTGCTCCGGCAATCAAGGATGGAGATCGTCTCTACTGTTCCGGCCAGATCGGAGTGGGCGAGGGGTATAAGGTTTCGGACGATCCCGAAGCGCAGTTCACCCAGGCGTTTGAACATGTCAAATCCACGCTGGAGGCGTCTGGTGCGTCGTTTGACGATGTGGTCGAGATGACGACCTTTCACGTCGATCTGCAAAAAAACATCCAGACCTTCATGAAGGTCAAAGACAAATATATGGAAGCCCCCTACTCGGCCTGGACCGCAATCGGTATCACCGAGCTGGCGTTTCCGGGTGCCTTGGTCGAGATCAAAATCATCGCCCGGCTGCCGTAGGAGAAGGGATAAAGAAGGGATTAGGAACTGGGGATTGGGGGTTAGGTTTCCCACCCCGACCCCCAATCCCTCATCCCCAACCCCCCATGAAACCCTTCTGGAAAACAAAATCACTGGCGGCCATGAGCCAGCAGGAGTGGGAGTCTTTGTGCGACGGTTGTGGGCGCTGCTGTCTGAATAAACTGGAGGACAGCGAGACCGGAGCCACGCATTATACGAATGTGGCCTGCTGGCTGCTCGACCTCACTCGCTGTCGCTGCAAGCGGTATGAGCGGCGGACCCAGCTCGTTCCCGAGTGCGTGCGGCTCTCGCCCGAGAACGTTCAGAAGATCAGTTGGCTGCCGCACTCCTGCGCCTATCGACGCCTGGCCGAGGGCCGCGACCTGGCTTGGTGGCACCCCTTGGTCTCTGGCCGCGCCGAGACCGTCCACCAGGCCGGTATCTCGGTCCGGGGCAGAGTAGTCTCCGAGGATGCCGTTCCACCCGAGGCGTTTGAAGACCATCTGATCGACTGGATCGAACACGACTGAGCGGGCTTCGACAAGCGCGGCCTGAACGGGTATAGTCGGCAGCGTATATTTGCCACGGAGTGATATATGGCTCAGAAACGCTGGTCGCTATCGGTGCCTCTGGAAGGGTTCAGCCTTACGGAGCATGTTGAAATCGCACGGGAAGCCGAACAGGCCGGCTATACCGATGCCTGGTCCATGGAGGTCGATGGCGTTGATTGTTTTGCCCCGCTGGCCACCCTTGCCCAGGCAACCGACCTGCGGCTGGGCACGGCGCTTGCCAATGTGTATACGCGCGGGCCGGCGACCTTAGCCATGAGCGCGGCGGGTCTGGCCGAACTCGCCCCGAACCGGTTTTGTCTGGGTATCGGCGCGGGTTCGCATCCGATTGTCGAATTCTGGAACGGCGGCAAGTTTGCCCACCCGGCAGTCCGGGTACGAGAAATGCTGGCATTCCTGCGCCAGGCGTTTAGCGGGGAGCGCGTCACTTTTGAGGGCGAGACCTTTACGGTCAAAGGCTTTCGGTTCAGCCGTCCGCCACAAAACCCCATTCCCATCCATGTCGGCGCGCTGAAACCGATGATGCTGCGCATCGCCGGTCAGTATGCCGACGGAGCGATTATCAACTGGCTCTCCGCCACTGACGTCAAAAAGTCGGTCGCCGTTGTGCGTGAGGCAGCCCAAGCGGCCGGCCGCAGTCCTGACGAAGTGGAAATCACCGCCCGGATTTTCATCAGCGTTGACCCGCCCGGTCAGGCGGTTGAGACCGGCATCCGGCGGCATATCAATACCTATTTGAATGTGCCGGTGTATAAGGCGTTTCACCAATGGCTGGGCCGGACGGACCTGCTGGGTCCTATGTGGGAGGCGTGGGCCAGCGGCGACCGCAAGGCGGCCGTGGCCGCGGTGCCGCCGGAGGTCATGCAGGACTTGTTTATTCAGGGCTCACCCGAAGAGATGAGAGCACGGGTACGGCGCTATCTGGATAACGGAGTGGACACAGTCTTTCTGCAAATGCAGTCATTTGAAACCGATCCGGCCATAAAGCGCGCCAATATCCTCAACGCCCTCCACAGCCTTACGCCGTGAGCGTAATCCCTAGAGCAAATTCCGATTCTGTGTAGCCGTCCGTCATTCCTGTGCAAACAGGAATCCAGGCTCCCCGCCCCCCGGCCACTGGATGCCGGATCACGTCCGGCATGACGGGAGTGTAACGGCGTGGCTACAGCCTAACGTAAACCGCTTCAGCGTCGTTCAAACGCGGAGAGCAAGAGATACAGTACCCCCATACCCAGGTTAGCTTTCACCAGTTGGGTGTAGCGGTCGTGAAGCCGCGCAAACTCGTCCCAAAAGTCTTTCTTTGTTATATCGAAAGTATCGAAATCCTGAATCTCTACGACCCGCAGATACTCCAACCGGTCGCCCACGACCAAGGCGTAATAGCTCAGCGTGGCAACCATGACCACAACGAGCACCGTCTTCACCAAGCGCACGCCCGTCCACCAGTCCGACCGCAGCAAAAAGTACACCGCGGACACAGCCATCCCCGCGGCGGCAATAAATTCGAGGCGGTTCAGCCTGGCCAGCACCACGGCATTCACGTTTCCGGCCAAGGTGGTCGTGGGCAGTTCCTGAAAGACCGTGCCGGCCACGGCAAAGCCGAACCCGACCAACGCGCCGATCCAGACGCCAGCGGCAAGCGTCTCTATAAAGACGAAGATACGATCAAAAAATCGTTGCATTTCGGTCAGCCCTCCTCGCTCAGGCCGCTACGCCATAGCAGTTTCGGTCCGGCGCATACCCACCCCGCCGCTACGCGGCACCCCTCCGAGGAGGGGAGTTTTTTATCCCCTCCTCGGAGGGGTGGCCGAAGGCCGGGGTGGGTTTCCCCTAACCCCTTTCCCCTACCCCCTTTCCCAGCACATGCCGGAGGGCGTCTTCTAGACTGGGATAGCGAAAGGCATAGCCGGTCCGCGTGAGGACACGCGGCTCAACCTGGGCGCTGGCGAGCAGCAGAGCGTCGGCCATCTCGCCAAAGGCAAGCCGGGCCGCAAAGGCCGGGACGGGGAACAGCGTCGGGCGCCCCAGGACCCTGCCGAGCGTCCGGGTATATTCCCGATTCGTCACGGCCTCGGGACACACCGCATTGATCGGACCGCTGACCTCGTCGTTGGTGATGGCGTGCTGTATCGCGCCAACAACGTCGTCCAGGGCAATGCAGCTCATATACTGTGTGCCTGCACTAATCACGCCGCCCAGGCCGAGCTGAAACGGCAAAAGCATTTTTTTCAGCGCGCCACCGGCGGGACTGAGGACAATCCCGATCCGCAGCAGGGCGGTCCGTATGCCCGTGTCGGTCAGCCCGGCCGTAGCAGCCTCCCAGTCCCGACAGACCTCGGCCAGAAACCCCGCCCCTGCTCCACTCTCTTCGGTCAAGGGCTCGTCTCCACGGTCTCCGTAATACCCAATCGCGGAAGCACCGACAAAGACCTGAGGCGGCTGGGCACATTGTGTCAGCGCTTCACACAGCACCTGGGTTCCATTGACCCGGCTGTCCCGAATGCGACGTTTGCGCTCGGGAGTCCAGCGCCCGGAGGCAATGTTCTCTCCGGCCAGATGGACAACCGCGTCAAATCCTTCCAATCCAGCTCGATCAATCGTTCCGGCAGCCGGAGACCAGGCGACTTCACCGTCTTCCACACTCGTCCTGTCCTTTCGGACCAAACGCGTGACGCTATGCCCACCCGTTGTCAGGAAAGGGATAAGCGCGGAGCCAACCAAACCGCTTGCACCGGAGACGAGTACCTTCATCGATCTTCCTCCCTCGTTCAACTGATTGTGCTGTCGATTATGGTAATGAGCAAGCACGTCCTGGCGCGTCACCTCATGCCGATAGGTAAAGAGTCGCGCTAATTTCCGCCTGGTCCAGGCGGCACCGAGTATCTGACCCAGACGTCCGCCCGGCAGCGCGTATTCAATCCGATCCTCCAAAATGCAGCCCGCTCGTCCGTCCGCTTCAACGCGGTGGGTATGCTCCCAGTGGGCAAAAGGTCCGGCGATTTGGACATCTCGGAACTGGACTCCCGCTTCGTAGTCACGATGTTCGGCGACCCATTGTTGGGAAACCGGACCGAGCCCCATACGCAGCACCACTCGTCCACCGTTTTCAATCCCACCGCGGCGTTCAACAATTTCCACCGACTCCCAGGGCGGCGTGAGGCGTGTGAGCGCCCCCGGCTGCGCGTGCCACTCAAAGACCTCAGCCGCTGGCGCGGGAATACGCACCCGACGGATGAAAACCTCCGTTCTCATGACATCCTGCCAAACACCGCGGCGCCTGCCTTTTTTTCAGCATAGCCGGTTAGCTCAACATAGCCGTCGCCTTCAAGCGGGCGCCCTTGCAGTGTTCCCCGCGCGCGAACCGCGCCTTCCCAATACCGAATCAGCGTGTGCATCTCCTGGTCAGCCATATATGGCGTAATCGTCAGGTCAATCGCCTCGTCCGGAATACGCATCCGCCATTTGGCCGGGTATACGGTTCCGTCAGTCGGACTCTGCCAGGTTTGCAGCACCTCGATCTGAAAGTCCGCCGCAGTCAGGGCCCGCGGCGTCCCATCCGCGGCGACCAGGGTTCCGCTGCTGAGGGGCTGAATGCCGCCCGCTTGCTGACGTACCTGATAGACCATCAATTCTTGTCCGTTTGTGAGCTGAAGGGCAAACCAGTCCCAGCCCTGGATCGCGTCGTCCAGCACGCTCGTACTCCATTCCCGGTCCATCCAGCTCAGCCCCTGCACCTGGAATTCTTCGTCCCCCAATCGAATGACGCCGGCCGAGCGCAGACGGGTGAGGGAATAATAATACGAAGCCTGACCTGTCGCAGCACCTTTCTGACTCAGCCCATTCTGGCCATGTAAAACAATAGGCTTATCTGACACTAGCCTGAGATCCAGCGCCACGTCCTGTTCTGCAGCGGAAAGCTGCATGGACACGGGCCGCTCCACCGTCGTCTCGCCAGTGACCGACCAGTCTTCGAGCCAGACGCGAAAGGGGACGGCCGACGCCCCGGCCAAGCCAAGCGCCGCCCGGCTCAAACGCTGAAAGGCGTGAAAACGTTGCGTCGCCACGTCGCTCAGCGCGAAGTGGGCCATATACACGTCCTGCGTGCCCCAAGCCGAGGCACGCCCAGCCTGGTCTGGTGGTGCGTTCAGGGCCGTTCGGAAGAACGTGAGCTGGAATCCGAAATGGCGGCCTGCGGCAGACTTCAGATTACCGGTGTAATACCACCACTCCGTCCGATAGGTCGGATGTGGCCCGTGGTCGTCAGGAAATCGGAATTCCCGCGGGTGGTCTGCCCGCGCAAAGCCGGCCAACTCCCCGCCCAGGGCCTGGCCGAGCGACAGCCTGGGTTCCGTGGTCAGAGGATCAGGCACTCGCCCAACGAGATACCGTCCCGCCCCGACCAGGACGGCCAGCGTCAGAAGGATTGCCATGATGCGCAGGAAGGAGGGCATTCGACTCTCACCGTTTATTCATTACGTAAGGCCAGTGCCGGCGAGGTCCGGGCCATACGCAGGGCCGGGTAGAGACCGGCCAGCAGCGCGGCCACCACTGCCATTACAATCGCCTGCACGAGGATTTCCGGGGCAATCTCGATTTGTAGGGTCCAGCCAAACGAGCGCCGATTGATCACCAAGACCAGAATCAGTGCCAACCCGATCCCGACGGGTACGGCCAGCAGACCGGCAATAAGGCCCATCAAGCCGGTTTGGGAGGTTATGAGCCCCCAGACCTGACCGGGAGTATAGCCGGTCGCGCGTAACACCCCAAGCTCACGCGCCCGTTCAAGCTGGAGGGCCATCAGCGCACTCAATACCCCGATGAAGGCCACCACCGTGGTGAGCAGATGGAGGACGGTCGTTATGGTAAAGGTTCGATCAAAGATTTCGAGCGAAGCGTCGCGCAAAGTCCGGTTTGAGCGGATGAGGACATCGTGCTCTGCCCCGGCCAGCCTGCGCAGTGATGCGACGAGGTGGTCAACATCGGTGTTCGGCTCGGCATACACGCCGAGGGAGGAAACCAGTGCATCCTGCCACCACTGGTCATAGGTGTGACGGCCCATCATCACGATACCTTGGTCTGAGCCGTAATCCGTAAAAATCCCGACGACCCGAAACATGTGCTCACCACGATCCGTGCGCAGTTGGAGCGCGTCGTTGAGGCTCAGTTGATGCCGATAGGCATAGGGCTCGGAAATAATGACCGCCGCCTCGTTCTGAAATGCCGGCCAGATGGCGTGCGGCTCACCGACGATAAACGTAAAGGCCGTATAGCTGCGTTCCGCCAGGTCAAGGGCAACCAGTTGGGTGAGGCCCAGATGGGATTCGACCTGGAGTCCTCTATAAGTGTTCACCCGTGCAATACCGGGGGCGGATGCCAGTCGTTTCACCAGCGCTGGATCGAGCGTGGAATCACTCCGGCGGGCAATCAGGCTTGGCGGGGCAATATAGACATCGGCATGGAGTGAGGATTCCAGCCAACGCACGACGGTCTGACGAAAGCTCTGTACCATGATTCCCACGCCAACCGTGACGGACACGGCCACCATCAACGCGGCAATCGCCACCGCGGTCCGACTTAACGTGGCCACCACGCTCCGTCCGCACAAGCGCCCAAGCGTGCCGCCCCACGCACTCAGCAATGGTTGGATCAGACGAATGCAGCCAACGGTCGTCAGTGGAGTCATCAGCACGCAGCCGAGGAGAACGCCAAACAGGGAACCGAAACTCAATAATAAATTCGTACCCGACAGCCACAGACCGCCGAGTCCGGCAGCAAGCGCCAGCAGGCCCAGCAGCATCGTCCGCGGTGCGGCTTGCTGAGCGCGTGTCTCCAGGCTTGAACGCTGCAAGGTCACGCGCGGAGGGGTCGCCGTGGCTTCCCAGGCCGGCCTGAGCGCGGCGAGCAGGCTGGCCCCGAAGCCGAGCAGCATACCTTTACCGAGCACGACCGGGGTCAGCGCGAGTTCACGCACAGTCAGGACAAAGTACAGATCGGTAATCGTCCGCGTCACGAGCTGCACCAAGCCGTGGCTGAGGAGAATCCCCAGACCAATACCGGCGACGGTCCCCACTCCCCCCATGAACACGGCTTCACCCAGAACCAAGAGGCAAATCTCAAGGCGGGTCACACCCTGGGTACGCAGCAGGCCGAGTAGACTCCGCCGCTGAACCACGGAGAAGGTCATGGTGTTATAAATGAGGAACGCTCCAACGATCAGCGCGAGCAGACTCAAAGCCGTCAGGTTGAGCTGGAAGGCTCGCGTCATCTGTTCGATGGCCTGAGAGCGGCCGCGCGACGACAGGATTTCCACACCGGCTGGCAAAAGCTGACGAATCGTTGCCAGGAGTTTTTGCCCTGCCTCGCCCTCGGGCGCGAGGACATCAATCCGGCTTAACTGGCCGACCAGCCCCAGGATTTCCTGAGCCGTAGCAATATCCGTTATGAGCAGATTCTCCACCGCGCTGGCGACCCGGCTCTCAGGCGGATCAAGCAAACCCACCAGAGTCACAGCCTGATGCCGGGTACCAACCCGGACGCTGAACCGGTCTCCAATATCGAGACCGAGCTGTCGGGCGGTACGAGCGGCAATCAGGCCGGTGGCCGGCTGGGTCAGAAAGGCCGGAAAGTCGTTGTCAGGAGTCGCGCCTGCGCTGCTGAGATACGGACGGAAGGGAGCTTCCGCAAACGCGTCAACCCCGAGCAGGTGAAAAATCCGACCGGGATAGTCTGTCGCGGCGACATCACTTTCTACCACGGGCGCAAGAGCCCGGACTTTTCCCGTCAGCCGCAGACGGCGATACACCTCCTCGGCTAATCCATTTGGCCCTCCAACAATCTGATGCGTCGCTCGTCCGACGATGCTCTGGGTCGCCAGCAGAAAGGCCCGACGGGCACTCTCGTTTGCCACGTCAATCGCCACCACGACCGCAACACCGAGGGCAACGCCCAGCAGCGCCAGGCCGACCTGCCAGGCATGGTGCTGTAAATAGCGAAGGCTGGAACGCCACAACAGCCAACTCATCCGGCGGCCTCGGCAGGATAGTCACGCGCTACCACTTGACCGGCGTGCAGCGTGAGCAAACGGTCGGCGACTCCAATCACCTCGGGGCTGTGTGTGACCATGATCAGCGTTTTGCCGCGTTGTCGGGTCAGTCGATCCAGCAACTCAAGCACCCGCCGCCCAGTCTCAAGATCAAGGTTACCGGTTGGCTCGTCGGCCAGCAGCAGCAGCGGGTCGTGGATCAAGGCCCGAGCTATGGCGACGCGCTGTTGTTCGCCTCCAGACAGACGGTCGGGAAAGCTCCGGGCACGATCTTCCAGGCCGACGGCCTCAAGCAGGTCGTATGCCCGGCCTCGCTCTGCCGGCCCTGTACGGCCGTTGAGTTCCAGCGGCAGGAGCAGATTTTCTTCGACCGACAAGGTCGGAATCAAATTAAAAAACTGAAAGATAAAACCAATATGCACGCGACGGAATAATGTGCGCTCGCGTTCACTGAGCCGGGTGAGATTCACTTCGCCCTGAGCGGTGGAAAAGACGACTTCACCGCTGGTCGGCAGGTCGATACCGCTCAGCACATTGAGGAGGGTGGATTTCCCTGACCCACTTCGTCCGAGCAGCACAACAAACTCGCCGGACTGAATGGATAAGTTGACCTGCCGCAAGACCGAATGGAGGCGCTCGCCTTCCTGATACACCTTGGTCAGGTCTCGTAATGCAATAAGCGGCCGACCCGACTGGCTGCGAGACGAGTCGGGTGCCTTCTCCCCCCTGCTCACCGGACTGCCACCCCCTACTCCTGCCCTTTCCACGCCAGGACGATTTCCTCTGGTTTTCTTTCTGTCAGACTTCTCCCATTGTATAGACGTGACACAAACTGAGAAGCCCTCCGGTTATTGTGAGGGTAGTGTTGAGGGCATAGACTTGGTGCTATACGGTGATTGCCGACCAAGTCCGTATAGTGACGCGAGTCTGGTGTGTCTCGACTGAACCTCGCCTCCTATGGTTCACCCCTTCATCAACATAGCCTCGTTTTACCTCGGCTGGTTCGCCTGTCTCCTGGGCGCTACCCACAACATGCCGTGGCTTGGCGTGCTGGTCATGGCTGCGTTACTGGCGCTACACCTCTTTCTGACGGCAAATCGCACGCAAGAATTACGCTTCATCCTGGTCACGGGCCTACTCGGGACCAGTCTGGATTCGCTGCTCATGCTGGGCGGTCTGTACACCTTTACGAATCACACCCTCTCATGGCTGTGTCCCATATGGATGACGGCGCTGTGGATGGGGTTTGCCTCAACCCTCAATCACTCCATGCGCTGGCTGCGCGGACGCTATCGCCTGACCTGTCTCTTTGGCGCGATTGGTGGGCCACTGAGCTATTATGCCGGTATGGGCCTGGGCGCGATCACCTTTGTCCCTTCTACCAGAACCACGCTGATGGTCCTTGTTGTGGTGTGGAGCCTCGTCGTTCCCGGCCTCCTGCGGCTGGCCCACACCATGTCATCTCAGGTCAACCCAGAAGAGCCGTGATTGCCTCTCGGCGATAATCGAAGATGCGTTCCAGCAGACGGGCGACAAAAAGTTTCTGAGCCAGAGTGCCAAGAATGCCGTACGGGATTTCGTAATCCACCACATCCCGCATCAGGGTTCCATCGACGCCGGCTGAGAACTCATGCAGATGCACCCAGTGCTTATAGGGTCCGGAGAGCTGGCTATCGATAAAGCGGTGCGAGGGTATATAGTCCTCTATCCGGGTAGTCCACTGTATAGGAAACCCAATAAGTCTGAGATGATATTCAATACGCGCACCGACCTGCATAGTCACAGGCAACGGGGTCAGAATACGAAAATGCAAAAACGGCGGGGTGATGCGCTCCAGGTTTCCCGCGTCAGCAAAAAATGAGAAAACGGTCTCGAGCGGTTGGGGAATGCGCTGCACGCGCTCAAGTCGGTATCGAGCCGCCATCGTTGTCCCCAGCGTAGCGGATGAGGAGAGTCCGACAAGTAGGCGCTTTGTCGACACGCAATTGGACGCACCTGCCCGGATGAGCAAGCGTCACGGTGAGGAAGAGGTTCACATGGCAGTCTACACGGTCAGCAAGGCGGGATAGCAAATGACTGCCTAGGAAGGCATCCTGTATGCTCCGCCTCCTGCCTATTCTCGGTCGCTGTCTTCGCCTTCAGTGTCCACGCTGCGGACAAGGCCGCCTGTTTACACGCGCCTTTACGCTCTTTGAGCATTGTCCTGCGTGCTCCCTGTCCTTTGAACCGGAACAGGGCTATTACGTTGGCGCGATTTATCTCAATTACGCCGCAACGGTGTTAATTGCCACCCCCGGCTTTTTGATTCTGGACTCTTGGACGGATTGGTCGTTGACGCACCAAATGCTGGTCTGGAGCGCTTTCGCGATCAGCTTTCCTGTCCTGTGCTTTCGTCACTCAAAAAGCCTGTGGCTGAGCCTGGACTATTTTTTGACCCAATCTTCCAGAGACGGAGAGCGGCCAAACGTGACAGAGAGTTAGGGGCCGGCCGCTTTCTCAGGCAGTGGCCTCAGAGTCTTGCCCTGTTTGGGCCAATTGCCTCTGAACAGGGATCGCAGAGTAGGAGAAATCAGCAAGAAATATTAAACGGATAGGGTCGAGGGTAGGCGGCTATTTGACCTGGGCTACCTGGGAGGTCTGTACGTCTTGCCCGGCGGGCTCTTGCGTATATCCGGTCTTTTTTTGAACGAGACTCCATGCTTCTGGTAGAAACCCCAGAGCGTGCTGACGGCGACCTGCATCCCACGCTCCTGTGCGAGACGAGTCCGCAACTCCTCCAGTGTCAGGTTCCCTTTGTCTGCAACGAGGACCAGTAGATACTCCGCATGCACGTCGAGCTTCGACCCCACGGGATGGCCCTGCTTGTGCGCGGCCCGCTCCCCCGCCTCACGCCACCGGCGCACCCACCGCACGGCCGTTGCCGTGCCGATCCCGAAATGCACGGCCGCACTGCGCGCCGATTGGCCCACCGCCACCGCATCAAGCACCCGCTCCCGCAAATCCGACGAGTACGCTCTACTCATATAGCCCCTCCTCTCTTGATCTGGAGGCAAGCATCGCTCCCCTATGTTCCCCGTCAGCGAATCGGAATGTGATAGCTGCTCCAGTGAGACATACAGACCGTTTGCATGTGTAAATCTAATATATGCACGTTGTATGCATGTCAACAGTATTTGACTGCGATTACGCTAGCGGAGCAGTCTTTTTACCGAGGGTCCGGTCGTACTGGATCGTCCAAGCTGAACAGGGCTCGCAGAGTGGATGGCAGAGACTTAAAATCTTCCAGGATCATATACGAGGCCGGTAGCAGCACCAGGATGATGGCGGTGGCAAATAAAATACCAAAACCGAGAGAAATGGCCATAGGTACCAGGAAGCGGGCCTGGACCGAGGTCTCAAAAATCATCGGGGTTAACCCGAAAAACGTGGTCAACGAGGTCAGTAAAATCGGCCGGAACCGGCGAGTCCCGGCTTGGCTGATAGCTTCGCTGGCTGAGAGCTGCTGCGTCGTACGCAGATTATTGGCCGTGACTATCAGCACCAGCGAGTCGTTAATCACCACTCCGGACAGGGCAACAATCCCGAACAGGCTGATGACGCTCAGGTCATGACCGAGCAGAATAAGGCCCAGCAGCGCACCGATGATGCCGAACGGAATGCTCAGCATAACGAGCACCGGCTGGAAATAGCTGCGGAAGGGCACGGCCAGCAGGCCGTAGATACCCAGCAGCGCAAACACAAAGCCAATGCCCAGGGCCTCAAGCGACTCTTGTCGGGACAGCTCCTCGCCTTCCAGCGCATAGCTCAAGCCGGGGTATTTTCGCATGAGTACCGGTAATTCCCGGCTAAGCACCTCGGCCATAATGGTACTCGTATTCGCCGTGCTTTTGTCCACATCCGCGGTCACGGCAATAATCCGCCGGCCTTCCCGTCGGCGGATTTCGGTATAGGCGCGGCCACGCTCAACGTATGCGGCCTGAAAGAGTGGGATCTCGCCGCCGGCATCCGTGCGCAGCATCAGCTGCTCAACCGTATGGGCCGTGCGCCGCTCGTCTTCAGGCAGGCGTACCATGACCCGGACTTCGTTGCGTCCGCGTTGTTGCCGGAGCGCTTCCGCTCCATAGAACGCGCTGCGGACCTGTCGGGCCAGGTCGGTGGCGTTGATACCCAGGCTGCGCGCCTCGGGTTTGAGCGTCAGGCTCAACTGCGGCTTGCCGCGGGCAAAACCGTCGTCAATATCACGTACCCCGACATACCCGGCCAGGACCTGGGCCAACTCCGTTGCCGCAGCCTCCAGCGTGGGCCGGTCGCGGTGCGTCAATTGGATGTCGATGTCCGCCCCCT
Source organism: uncultured Binatia bacterium (SeqCode) (assembly GCA_965203745.1). GTDB lineage: Bacteria > Desulfobacterota > Binatia > Bin18 > Bin18 > Bin18. Next base: position 352,022 of record CBDBDK010000002.1, on the reverse strand, counting down.
CGCTCACATTCGTTTCGGCCTCAAAGGTCAGGGTTTCGATGCCGGCAATATGCCGGCTCGCCGCCCGCCAAGCGTCCACAAATTCCAGGCTGCCGATCTCGCGCTGATCCGACGATACGAGCGAGACCTGTACGCCCACCAGGTGACTTCCCCCTACGCCCTCGGCACGCGGAGGCCCGAACGACGGCAGGGATGCACCGAGCAGAGCATACGTACCCTCGAGGATGTCCGCTCCTCCGTGTTCCTCAACGGTGGTCGCGGCAGCGGTGAGCAGTTGGTGCTGAACACGCCGGGCGGTCTCCATCGGCACCCCAAACGGCAGCGTCGCCTGAGCAGCGACGACATCGGTATCAATACGCGGAATAAAGCTGAACGGAACATGGCCCCCACCGATCGCACCGCCCGCTAGAATCAGCAGTGCGATACCAGTGGCAAGCGTCGTGTACCGGTTGGCCAAGGCGAGGCGTAAGAGCGGCTGATAGCCCTGCTTCATGCAGCGCCGTAAGAGATCGTTAAAAATGCGGCGCGGCTTCCCGAGTACGGCCCACACCCGATTCTCTTGTGTCTGGTGCGACAGATGGGCGGGCAGAATGAAGAGCGATTCAATGAGCGAGACCACAAACACGGCCACCACAACCGCCGGAATCTGGCCAAAGAATCTGCCGAACGTACCCGGGACAAAGGCCAGCGGCAAAAACGCCACGATATTGGTCAACACGGCAAACAGCACCGGCCCGGCGATGTCTCTGGCCCCTTCGATCGCGGCTTGCAAAAAGGGCATCCCTTGCTCACGCCGTTCATACACGTTTTCCCCGACGACCACCGCGTCATCAACCACAATGCCCAGGGTAATAATAAAGGCGAAGAGCGAGATCATGTTAATCGAGGCACCGGTCAGCGGCAGAAAAAGAAACGAGCCTAAAATGGAGATGGGAATGCCCAGGGTCACCCAAAAGGCCAGCTTGGGGTCGAGGAAGATCCCCAACAGCAACAAGACCAGGACCAGACCCAGGAAGGCGTTTTTGACCAACAGATTGACCCGGTCGCGGTAGACTTCGGACCGATCATTCCAGACGGTCAAGCCGATGCCGGACGGCAGGTCAGGCTCGATTTCAGCTACATAGGCTCGGACTGTATCGGAGACCGACTGCGGGCTTTCATTGCCAACACGAAAGACCTGGATCCGAACCGCGCGTTGCCCGTTGAAAGTCGCCTCCACGTCGGTCTCCTCAAATCCGTCATGAATATGGGCAATATCGCCCACCAGAATCTGCGAGCCGTCCGGTGCCGCCGCGACCGGGATATTGGCGTACTCGCGGGCAAAGTCACGGCGTTCCTGAGTGCGCAGCAGCACTTCACCGCCCGGGGTTTTCACCCCACCGGCCGGGAGTTCAATTGCCGCTTCCCGCACCTCACGGGCAATGCGCTCGAGGGTCAGATTATAGGCTCGCAGGTTGCGCTGCGGGACCTCCAGACTGATCTCCAGCGGTCTGGCGGCCGCCAGCTCAATCAGGGTCACGCCGGGCCGTTGCAGCAACTCGTCTCGAATACGCTCGGCCAAATCGCGCAGCGTCTGCTCATCCTGCGAGCCATGCACGAGTAGGGTCAGCACCAGGTTGCGTATCTTGGACAGGCTAACGATCGGCCGTTCCGCTTCCTCGGGAAAGGACAGAATGCTGTCCACCGCGTTTTTGACGTCCTGAAGCGCCTTGCCCGTATCCGCGCCGGTCAGCAGTTCAATAGTCACCTTGGCGCGGCTTTCGGTCGCCGTAGCTCGCACCTCCTTGACCCCATCCAGCCCCCGCACCTCGTCTTCGATGGACAGAATAACACCCTGCTCGACTTCCGCGGGGCTGGCGCCGCGATGCAGCACGGAGACGGTAATGGTATCGGCGGTGAACTCGGGGAAAATTTCCTGTTTGACTCGCGTGCTGAGAAGGAGGCCGCCCACCAGAAACAGCAGCATCATCAGATTGGCGGCCACATGGTTGCGCGCCATCCAGGCGATTGGGCCGCCGACATGCGGCGCAGTGTCAACACTATCGGCCACGGCAGGCTTATTCCTCGTCCGCGCGTGGCGAGGCCGGCTCAGCCTCCACGGCCTGCAATTGCATCCCCGGCAGCGCGGCTGGCAGAGAGCTGGTCACGACCCGGTCGCCGTCCGCCAGGCCAGCTTGAATCAGCACCGAGTCCCGTCGCCGTAGCGCCACTTCCACCTGCCGAATCTCCAATTCTCCCTGTGCGTTATACACCCATACCCGTTCTTCCTCGCGCAGGCTGCTGCGCGGCAGGACAATCGCCTGGGGCAGGGTTGGACCGAGGAGCTCCACTCTGACATACTCTCCGAGCAAGAGAGATGAACGGGGCCCGTTGCTGGGCTTCAGACCGAGTGGGTCAGGGACGAGGACCAGCACCCGGGCCATGCGGCCGTTTTCGGTCACGTCGCCAAGCAGACGTTCGACCCATCCCGCCCACTGAACGGACTCTCCGTTCCCAAGGTCGCGCATAATATGGACAACGGAGCCTTTTGTCGTGACATCCGGGAGGTGCTCGGATGGTTGCGGTCCGGCAGCATTCGGAAATTCCACCCAGCCCAATTCATTCAGCGGCACACTCACTTCGACCCGAAACGCATCAGTGCACACCAGGGTCGCAACCGCACTCCGCGCGTTGACCAGTTGCCCGATTTCAACCGTCTCCTTCAACACCAAGGCGTTGCACGGCGCCGAGACCACCGTTCGGCTCAGGTCCAGCTCGGCCTGGGCCAGACGACTCTTGGCCGCGTCCACCGCGGCCCGCTTCTCTTTGAGGTGCGGCTGGCGTAGCGCCAAGAGCCGTCCCATCTCGCTGGTCTCGATGGACGGCTCCAGCAGGTCCCACTCCTGGTGGGCAACGACCTGATTGCCCTGTTCGACTTGCAGCTCGAATTCCGCTCGCGCCAGATTGCCCCGCTCGGTATCGACCGCCAGACGATAATCCTGCGGATCAATTTTGAGCAGCACCTCGCCCGCCCGGATCAGGCCACCGTCGATCAGATCATCATGCTGGGCAATGACATAGCCCTCAACCCGGGGGAAGAGGGTCAGTTCCCGGTGGGCCCGAACGGTGCCATACGCCTGCAATACCGCTTGCTCATCCTGGGCGTGAACGGTGATCACCTCGACCAGCGTGGGTGCGGCTTCCTGATTCACTCTGGGGACCGGAGGCCGGCTGGCGATCAGCGCACGGGCGCCCAGCATGCCGGCAATGAGGATGAGCAGCGGCAGTCCAAACCGGAACAGACGCGCCGCCCACGCTTTCCCTCCGGCGACTCGCGTCACAACCGTCCTCCCGAGAGAGCAGCCGGAGCGGGCAAGGCAGCCAAGCGGATGGCGTTCGGGGCTTCTAAGGCCTCCGTCCACTTGCCGCCCAAGGCGCGGTAGAGTTCGGCCCGCCGGCTCAGCAGGGTTTTCCGCTCGCTAATCACCCGACGCTGAAGAGCCTGGAGCGATTGTACCGCCACGAGCACATTCAGGTAATCAATAAGACCGTGGGTATAGCGCGAGCGGGAGACATCCAGCGTTGACTGGGCAAGCGTTATTTGCCGCTCAAGATTGCGTATGAGCTCTCGTTGCTGACGTTCCTGGACCAAGGCGTCTTCAATCTCGCGCAGGGCCGTCAGATACGTCTGCCCAAAGCGGTCGAGCAATTCCTGGACCCGCGCTTTTTGCCGGACCACTTCGTTCCGGCGGCGGCCCCCATCAACCAGCGGCGTGATCATATCGCCGATCAGCGAACCGATTTCTTGACGAAAGAAGGTGTCCCAACTCCGCGCGCTGAACTCGTAGGACAACTGCAACACCAGGCGGGGCAAGCGTTCCGCCACTGCCGCGGCAACCCGGTAGTCCGCGGATTGGAGCCGGAGTTGGGCGGCCTGCAAATCCGGACGGGACGCAAGCAGCATGGCGGGAGAAACCAGTTGTGGAAACGGCGGCAGCTCGGGCAGCGATCGGCCGGGTGCCAACTCATCAAGCGAGCCCGGCACACGGCCGAGGAGAACCGCAAGTTGATTCAAGGCCGTCTCCAGAAACGATTGGACAACCGGCACCTGAGCCTGGGTGTCGGCAAGCTGCTGCCGTTGCTGCAACACATTCACGGCCGAGCCCGTCCCAACGCTAAAGCGGAGTTCGGTCAGGTTGAGCAGGGTCTGGCTCACCCGAATCTGTTCCCGCAGCACATCCAAAAGGGCGTATTGCTCCTGACAGGTGAGCCAGACGTTAACCACCGCGCCCGTGAGCAGTAGGGCCGTGGCCTCCACATCCTGACGCGAAGCGACCGATTCAAGCCGGGCGGCAGTCCGCCGGGCCGCAATCCGCTTCCATATGTCAATTTCATAGGTCAGACCCGTGGCCACAAAATACCGGTCCGGATTCGCCGTGCGCCTGAAGCGGTTGCCGTGCAGGTCCATCGCTTCCCGGTCAACGGTATGGAGGCGGGAAGCACCCGTGCGGAAATCGACCTGGGGCACCTGCTCAGCCCCCTCAATGCGAGCCAGGGCCTGAGCTTGCGCGAGCCGGGACCACGTCTGTCTCAGCTCAAAGTTCCCAGTGAAAACGCTCTCCATGGCCGCGTTCAGCCGGAGGTCGTCAAACTCCCGCCACCACTGTCCCAGAACCCGATCGCCTGTCGCTCCATGATGATACGCCTGCGGGATGGGAACCGTCGGCTGTTCAAGAGAACGCACCGAGTACGGGTTACAGCCCGCGATTACGAGCAAAAACAGTAGAGGAAACGGCACTATCCGTCGGAAATGCGTTCGTCGGAAAACGGGCTGTTGTCGTACCATGAGCAGGACGAGCTTTCACCTTCTACTGCTATTTTATCGTTTTATTATACGTGCAATCCAGGGTTTGCATCAGGGGCCGCTGGACGGGCGGTTCGCAACCGTCTCGCCGGGCCTTTGCATTGCCTCTTCTTGGGGGACTTGATAGGGGACGAAGTTCAACCGGCGATCGCCGGTGAGGAGTAGAATACCGCATGGTCAAAACCACCTATTTCGAGGAGTACGAAGTTGGCACGTCTCGCGAGACCTTAGGCCGGACGATTACCGAGAGCGATATTGTCACCCATGCCGGACAAACCGGAGACTTTTTTCCGCACCATGTGGACGCCGAATGGTCCAAGACCAATGAGTTCGGCCAACGCATTGCCCACGGCACGTTGATTCTCAGCATCGGTGCCGGGATGACGGCCACGGAGATCAATCCGGTCTCGTTTTCCTATGGCTACGACCGTGTTCGTTTTATCCGCCCGGTTTTTATTGGCGATACGATCCATGTCCGTCTCACGGTCAAAGACAAGCGCGATTATCCCCGGCGGACAACCCACGGGGTGCTGGTTGACCTGCTCGAAGTCATCAATCAGGACGGCCATGTCGTGCTGGCCTGCGAGCATCTGTCTCTGGTGGAGCGACAGACGCCGGCAGAGCAGGTCACTCACACATAGTCCAAGGAGTCAGCATGGAATCTATTCGCGCAGTCGTGGTCGATCCTGATACGGAAAAACGCCTGACTATCCAGAACGTCAATCCTCCTTCTCCACTTTCGTCCGAAGCGGTCATCCGAGTCAAAGCGGTTTCTCTGAATCTTGGTGAGGTCCGGTTTTCCATGAACGCCGAGGCCGGATGGCGACCGGGCTGGGATTTAGCCGGAGTCGTTGAGCAGGCTGCGGCTGACGGCTCCGGCCCTCCGGTTGGAGCCCGCGTAGTCGGCTTCGTCCCATCCGGCGCATGGGCGGAGCAGGTTGCCGTGCCGACTCACGCCCTAGCAATTGTACCGGATGTGGTTTCTTTTGCTCAAGCTTCTACGTTACCGGTTGCAGGCCTCACCGCACTGTATTCGCTTGAGCGTAACGGTTCACTCCTCGGCCGGTCCGTATTGATTACTGGTGCCTCTGGCGGTGTGGGCCATCTGGGCTGTACGCTGGCTCGATATATGGGCGCACACGTTGTTGCTTCAGTCCGCCGTCCAGAGCGCGCGCAACACGCGCGTGACGCAGGTGCACATGAGGTTGTGGTTGGAGAAGATATTACGGGCGCAGCCGCGTTTGGCCCCTATCACATGATCGTTGAATCGGTTGGCAGTGAAACGCTGACGAAAGCCTTATCCATGCTCGGCCCAGATGGTATGTGTGTGACCTGTGGGGTGTCCGCGGGAGCAGAGGTGACCTTGAACGCGCGCGACTTTTTTCGCATTGGTGCAGCCAAGCTGTACGGCTTTATTCTGTTTCACGAGGTGAAGGCCTATCCAGCGTCAGCAGGCTTGTCTCGACTGGCCCAACTTGTCGCCGACGGCATTCTCAAACCACAGATTGAGGTAGAAGCGCCCTGGGCGACTATTGCTGACGTAGCCCAACGGTTTTTCAACCGTGAAATTGCCGGCAAGGCGGTACTGCTGTTGTAGGTTCGACGGGCAATCCATACGCAGTCAGCCCGACACAGACCGGCACGAAGGAAGGACATAAGTCCATGCAATTCGGCGTCTTTTATCAGTTACCCTGCGCTCCAGGGCAGTCCGTTCCACAACGCTATCGGGAGACGTTCGAGCAGATTGTCTACGCGGACCAGTTCGGTTTTGATTCTGCGTGGCTGGCCGAGGCCCATTTTGACGCCGGCTTTTCCACCATGCCGGCTCCGCTGGTTGTTGCCGCGGCCCTCTCGGGGCGCACCGAGCGTATCCGTTTGGGTATTGGGGTCAGCCAACTCCCGCTCCATAATCCGGTCAGCGTGGCCGAAGAAGCCGCAACGGTTGATATTGTCACCGGCGGCAGACTGGACTTCGGTATCGGGCGGGGGACGTGGAACCATAATTTCGACGGTTTTGGTATTCCGTGGGAAGAACGCACGACCCGACTGGAAGAGGCGGTTGATATTCTGGAACACGCCTGGACCGATGCCCCGCTCACCTACCATGGCCGGCACTATCAGTTCGACGCCATCAACGTCGTGCCCAAGCCGCTTCAGCAGCCCGGCCCGCCGCTGCATATTGCCGCCAACAGCCCGAGTACGGCAGAGTTTGCCGGGCGGCGCGGCTTACGCCTGTTGATGGCCGCTCCCATTCACCCCTGGCCGGATGATTTTCTGACCCATCTCGGGCTGTACCGCGATTCGGCAGCCAAATCGGCCTCAGAAAATGCGCAGGTGTCAGCCGTGTTCTTTGTCTTCCCGGCTCGGGACCGGGCCACGGTGCGCAGGCAGATGGCCGACAGCTTTGCCCGTCACCCCATAGGCCAGCGCACCGCGTATGAGACCGCGGAAGAGAAGATGGCCATATTCGGCAGTCCGCAGGAGTGCATAGACCGGATTGCAGAGGTGCAGCGACGGGCCAAGCTGGATTCCCTGATCTGTTCCTTCAATCCCGGCGGAACCGTTCTCCACGAACACGTGAAAGTGGCGATGCAGCGCCTTGCGGAAGAGGTGCTGCCGAGCGTACGTGACCTGTAGCGTCTCATCGGCTGGCGCTTTGCTCAACCGCTCGGCCCACAAATATGATCGAAGCGGGCTTGCCCGTCTTCGGATGGACCGGCTCGCGGCATTCCAGGATAGTGAAACCGCTGTCGCGGAGGAGTCGCATCCAGGATTCTACAGTACGAAAATACCAGGGGGCCGGATCGGTAAACTCCGGCCCAAACCCATCCCATGAGCCGGGCCGCCAGCCATCACAATAGGGCCGATCACCACATGCCATGACAGGGTGCAGGGTCTGGATGACCACATAGCCCTGGGTCTGTACATAGCGCGGCAGGGCGTGAAGCAGATGCTCCACCGAGTCTTTTCCCAGTAATGAAAAATTACAGATAATCGCGTCGAACCCGTCTGCCCCAAACCGACCGGCGGCCATATCCTCGTAGGAACAGACCTGAAACCGACCACTACCGAGTCGCTGCGCTTCCGCTATCAGTGCGGGCACAACGTCAATACCGACGCCCTCGACTCCCCGCTTCGCAAGAGCACGCGCCAGCCAGCCTTCTCCGCAGCCAACGTCAAGCACGCGGCGCGGCGTCAGGCTCGTAACCGTTTGGACTATGGCCTGATTGGTGACCAGCGTCCGGCTCTCAATCTCCTCATTCTGGACGGCCTTCGTCCAGGGGCGGGCGTTCGCATGCCACGAAGTCACGATCTGTTTGTCGCTGAATTCCGGCATTCATCTGCCAGGTAACAGCAGGGGTGAGGTCAGTCCTCCCCTGCCCGTTAGAAAGACTTCGGCATACCGTCCACTTTTGGTACATCCGGGTGCATCACATCCCACGGCTGGGCACTGGCCACATAAATATCCCGCTGGGGTTGATACCAGCTTGGGTCGTCCAGGCTGCCCGCGTACAGCACCCTGAAGTCCGGTACAGCTCCGTTGGTTAACAGGACGGGGGAGCCACAGAAGGGGCAGAACGAGCGGCCCATCGGGTGACCACGGTCGGCCGACTTCTCATACCAAGCCAACTCGCCCGTGAGAGAAAAGTCGGATTTTTTGACGATAACCGCCGCAAAATAGGCGCTACCGGTTGCGCGCTGACAGTCCCGACAATGACAGTTTCCCATATAGAGCGGTTCAGCCGTACAGGTATAGCGGACCGCACCACACGCACAGCCACCGGAAAACGGCGTCTTCATATTCAACCTCCTTCAGCAGTATCGAGAATAATATTCCGGAAGTAGAACTCCCTGTCAGGCCGCGACCGCAGGGTTGAACTCTTTCAGACGCGGGTACACTTCTCGGGCAAAGAGTTGCATGCCTTTGACCGTTTCTTGGTGGTCGAGAAAGCCGGCCTGTCCCATCAGGAGAATGTGACCAAAGCCGCCGACGTGTTCGTAAAACTTGATGATTTGACGGTAGACGGAGTCCGGGTTGCCGGCAAAGACCAGCCCGTGCTCCATAAAGCTCTCCAGCTTCGGGTTCTGGAACATCTTGAACACGCCCGAGGCCGGCCCTTTCATCGCACTGGCCATGGCTGCCGGCGGATGATAGCCCGGCGGGCTGGTAAACTGGAACGGCACCTTATTGGCCTCCACATACCACATCAGCTTGCGCGCCCCGGCATAACCTTCCTCATCCGTCTCGCCCGTGTACACCAGGGCGGCATAGGCAAAACGGTCCAGGCTGGCGGGGGGAAGGCCGAGTTCGGCCCGGCGCGTCCGATAGGCATCAAACACCTGTTTCGACCCGTCGAAGCCGGTCAAAAAGCAGGCCACAACAGTGCCGCGCTCACCAACCGCCTGCGCAGAGCCCGGACTGAGCGCCGTGATCCAGACGGGCGGGTGCGGCTCCTGATAAGGTCGGGGCCAGATATTGACCTGACGATGGTGAAAGTATTTGCCCTCCCAGTTGAACGGCCCGTCGTGACTGGTCCAGGCCTTGAGAATCAAGTCGTACGCTTCCCAAAAGCGCGCCATCATGCGCGTGGGTCGATGGTTGCCGGCCGACATCTCGTACGGCACACCGCGCACAAAGCCGACCTCCAGGCGTCCGCGAGAGTAGACATCGACCATGGCCATCTCTTCTGCCACCCGCACGGGCTCACGCCGGTTGGCAATCGGGTTGCCGAGAATCAGCAAGCGGGCCGTTTTGGTTTCACGGGCGAGGATACCCATGACGATGGGACCGCCTGGGTTGAGATTGGTCGCGGTCTGATGGTGCTCGTTCACCATGATGTCGAGCCCCAACTCCTCGGCAATCAACCATTCGTCGATAAACCGGTGATACAGGTCGGCTCCGATTTTCGGATCGTAATAACGATTCGGAAGGGTGACGCGGACCGAGTCGTACTCTTTCGCATCGGGCAGCAAATGATAGGCGTTTTCGCTGAAATGCCAGGCACGCATGAACACGGCTCCTTTTTTATGCTGAGGCAAGAAACGTACGGAATCGCTCGACGAATACTTCCGGCTGCTCCACGTGCGGCCAGTGCCCGGCCCGGTCAATAACGGCAAGCTGCGCGCCGGGAATAGCGTCACGATAGGCCGTACCATAATAGCCGGGGGTTACAAAACGATCACTCGCCCCCCAGACGAGAAGGGTCGGAATAGCGATCCGGTGCAAACGCTGCCGCAATTTCGGATTATGAAAATACGGCTCCCAGGCGTAGAGAGCGGTCGCTTCCCGGTTGCGGGCAATCACGAGGAGTTCATCGTCGGACAGACTGGTGTAATCGACCGCAGCCTGGGTTGGGTCGTGATATTGCAGCCGCACGACCTCCTCGGGCGGCAGGGCAAAAATATCCGGGATATCCCGCGTCTCCCGGTCACCGACCTTGATACCGAGCGGTGAGACCAAGATCAGACGGCTGAGACGAGCCGTAGACTTCACCGCCATTTCGGCGGCTATCCAGCCACCGAGCGAGCAGCCGATGACAACTGCCTCACGGAGATCATACTCATCGAGCAGATCGAGATAGAGATAGGCCAGGTCATCCACCGTGTCGATATCGGCCACATCGGGCGCCTGGCCAAAGCCGGGATGGGTCGGCAGGATCACCCGGCCCTGATTCGCCAACAGAGTAGAAAACGGAGCCTGAGGACACGGCCCGTCTTCTCCGTGCAGGACGAGGATCGGGCGGCCCTGTCCCTGCTCATAGACGTCAAGTTGTACGTCGTGCAGCGTCAACCGACGCGACTGGATGCTAGGACTCATGGTTCACCTGTGTCTAGCGGAACTGTACGGTGATATAGGTTACAACTCCTCACCGCAATCGAGACTTCCGTTTACACCGCAAACAAACGTTCAACGTTGCCGTGCAATATCTGCTCACGCTCGTCAGCAGAGCAGGCCAGCTTCTCCACCAGCTCAATGGGCCGTTGCCAGGAGCCGTAGGGATGATCCGTGCCCAGCACGAGTTGCTGGGCTCCCATCATCGACAGGCACCACTCAAGCGGTTCCGACTCATAGGCCACCGTATCCATATACAGCTTTTTCAGAAACCGACTCGGCTCCTTCACCACGCCCTCCCCACCAAAAGCTCCCAGCATGCCGTCCAGCCGCCCCATCAGATACGGTACGGTCGCACCAACGTGGGGGATGATGATCGGCGCCTGCGCATAGTCCGACAGCACCCCGGACAGAGCCAGACGCATGGCGGCCAGCGTATTATCAACCATAAACGCCAGCACCGGCACTGGCACCAGGTCCATCAAATAGCGTTGATTCAAGGGAACAGTGGGATGGATAAAAATAGGCCGGCCGAGTTCGGCCATACGCGCGAAAACGGGACGGAACTCGGGAGAGTCGAGCGGTTTGTCGTTGATATTGGAATACAACTGAAGGCCGCGAAAGTTGAGCTCCGAGATACAGCGGTCAAGCTCCTTCAGCGTGGCATCGGTGTCCCCAAAACCCAAAGTCGCATAGCCCCAGAAGCGACCTGGGTGGGCGGCAATGAGTTCGGCCAGAAGATCGTTTGCAATCCGGGCCAACTCATCGGCCTGAGCGCCTCCGACCCGGTCCGGGCCGGGTACGGCCAAACTGAGGATGGAGATGTCGATACCCGCCTCATCCATATGCGCCAGCTTGGTCTGCATGTCGTACAAGGGCGGCAGCATGGGAATGGTCAGGCCCTGACAGCAGTGAAAATGATACGTGCCGTCCACCAGCCGGGTGTAGGGGAAGTCGCTCCGTTTTTCGAGCGTGCGGGCGATATGCTCGGATAAGAAATGGGTGTGAACATCGATTTTCACGCTCGCCCTCCTCTCTCTTTACGCCAGCTTTACCCAGCCTTGCGGGACTCACTCCGCACGTCAAAGCCGCCCTCTTCGGGCGCATGGCCGTAGACGTCGCGCACGTAGTATTCGGACTGATGCGTCGCGGGCCGTCCGCCCCAGCCATACTCAATCAGCCAGCCCGAGGGGGTGCGGAAGTAGAAGGAATACATGTGATCGTTGGAGTGTTTCCCCGGTGTAATGGCGACCGGCACCTTATGCTCGCGGACGATCTCATGGGTCAGGCCCACGTCGTCCAGATTGTCCACCTCGACCATAATATGGTTGAGGCGCTGCTCGGACGGGCCGATCCCAAAGGCCACGGAGTGGTCACGCTCATTGCAGTGCATAAAAACTGGTGCAATCGTCTGCTTGCCCCTGTGAATTTTGTATTCCACGCTGCCGCGCATACCTAGGGCACGGTAAAAGCGATACGCCGCCTCCGTATCCTGTTGGCCGACAATACAGTGGCCCAAGCCGCCCGCGCCGGTCTTGAACCGGCCGTGCATGCGGCGTCCGGGATAAAACGGCTGGCTGAACTGCACCTGCGGGCCGTGGAAAATTTCAACCGGATTGCCGTTGGGGTCGGCGAGTTTCAGCACTTCCAGCACGCGGCGCTCGGCAGCCTCGTCCGGCGATCCCAGGCGGTAGTCAATACCCGCCTCGGACAACTGCTGCTGCATCTGCCCGAACTCTTCGGGCCCGGCAACCCGAAAGCCCAGATAGAGCAGATCGTCACTCGGGTCGTTGTGCAGGACAATCCGGTGATGCCAATAGTCCATGCGCGCGTAGCAACGGTCATCTTCTCCTTCATCCGTAATTTCCCAGCCAATGATATTGGCCGCAAAATGCTTCCAGGTATCGATATCCTTGACGCCAACACCCATATATCCCAACTCTGTCACGTGAATCATATTTCCCTCCTGTGGTGACATGGCTGATTACTCCCTTTTGATTCCAACTCGTTGATCTTTGCCTGACGGCGCTATAGAGAAATAATGAAAATGGAGGCTGAGGCGGCTGACAAGATCTATGAATGCACTATAGCAAATGGCCAAGTCGTGCCACCTGCGGGCATACATTTGCCGGAAAACTGCCGCGTGTGGCTGACGGTACACGAGGAAGCCACACGTCCACCTGCGAGAATCCGCAGTCCTCGTCTCGTTCATCCGGAACACGCTCAACATTTCGAAATGGAAGTCGAAGATGTGAGCGATGCCAAAATATGACGTATCGCAGTTTGACCCACCGGCACCAATGGCCTTGGTGACGGTCCATTCACCCAAGAGTGGAGTGTCTATTCCTCGCGTGCCTGTGCTTCTTGATAGTGGTGCGGATGTTTCCCTTTTGCCTCGCCTTCCCATTGAGTCTGTAATCGTCCAAAAGACGAACACGGTCAGTATGCACTCGAAGGATTCGACGGTACGCAGAGTCTGGCGACCGCAGTCCGTCTGGAAGTGCGATTTCTCGGGAAAGTCTTTCGGGGCAACTTTCTTCTGACCACTCAGAACTATGGCATTCTCGGACGGAATGTCTTGAATCGTTGTTCCCTTCTGCTTGACGGCCCGAACCTGACTTGGGACGAGTATCAGGAGGACAATGGGGCAAGACGGGAGTCGCCATGATCCGAACAACGGTCGTAGGAAGTTGGCCGCTGCCTGAACAGTACCGGCACCGCTTGTTGCAGTATCACCGGGGGCAGTTGCCCGACATGCTCGTCAAACCGACGTTGAGCGGTGCGGCGGAAGTGGCCATCCGTGAGCAGCAGGCGACCGGTGTGACCCAGTTCATGGGTGGCGAGTTTTTCGCTGAGGTTTTCATTCAGCACATCCCCCGCCAACTGACCGGCATCCGCCTGGTGAAGCCCCAGGCCGACGCATTACGGACGTATAGGGATGTGGCCCGCTACGAACTGACCGGCGATATTGAGGCCCCGCGCGGCCTGGGCTATATCGAGGCATTCCGCCGGGAATCGCATATTGAACCGAGCCTGGATAAAGTCGCCGTGCCCGGTCCCTTGGAAGTGCTCGGGCACCTTAAATGGACGGACGCGGTCCGGGCCCAGCTTCCACGGGCCATCAAGATCGTGAATCGGGAGCTGCGCGGGCTCGCGGCAGCCAAAGTCCGGGAGATACAACTGGATATTCCCACGGTCGCCATCCGTTCCGTCCTGGGCCGCTTGGCTCCCGAGGAGGCGGCCGATTTGATCGCCCGGAGCTTTGAAGGGGTAGATGCCCTCAAGACCATCCACTGTTGCCTGGGCGATCTCGGTTCGCAGTCCGCCGTCACCACCCATAATCTGCACGCCCTGCTGCCCTATATTGAGCGCCTGGCCGGTGTGATCGACAAGGTCCACCTGGAATGCTCCCATCCCGGACAGTGGGCCGACCGGGCCTGTCTGCGCGATATTCCTACGGGCATGCAGGTCATTGCCGGCATTGTCGATGTCAAAGCGCCGGTCGAAACCAATGTGCAGATTGAGGAGCGCATTCGTGAGGTGCTCAAATATGTCGAAGCAGACCGGCTGTGGATTGCGCCGTCCTGCGGCCTGGGCCGCCGTACAGCGGACATTGCCATGGGCAAAGTCTCACGCATGGTTGAGGTAGCAAAGCGCAGCTGACACAGGCTATGTTCACGGCCGAACAGGTCGGCAGTATCAGGAGGGAGCAGTATGTCGGAATACACGACCGTGTTTGGTTCCCTGGAACGGTATGAGAAAGGCCGGGTCGAGATCATTAATGACCAGGCCCGGCATTATGCCTTTTCCAATATCTTCGAAGTCGCCTCTCAGGCCCAGCCGTACGAAAAGATTGCCGTGGCGAAAAACCTGGAGTACGTGGTCGAAGTCCTGCGCGCGGAAGGCCGCTCAGACTGGTTTACCGCGGCGCACGATGAATTCGCGGTGGTAATGGACGGACACCTGGAGCTTCATCTGGTCAAACTCGACGACCCGGCCTCCGTTGTGTCGCCGGACACGCAAGGGTCCGTGCGCCTACAAGGGCCACCCGCCGGCAAACCGATGGGCTGGATGAAACTCCGGCGCGGGCATCAGGCCCTGCTCCCGGCCGGTGCGGCCTATCAGTTCCTTGCCGAACAGCCGTGCGTCCTACTGCTGCAAACGCTGAAAGGCCCGCTCACGGTCGAAAAATGGGCGGATATTTGCGCGGGCTAGCATACCTACCCTCACCCTAGCCCTCTCCCAGGGGGAGAGGGGAAGAAGGAGACAGACGATGAGCAGCATCAAAGCCTCGGCTCCCGACACGAAGACCGGGTATAAGAGTTTTGAGCTGGGACGGTTCTCTTTTTCACGCGACGAATATTTCGTCACCGTCCGCTGGCCAGCCAGGGAGGCCCAGCTCTCCCACACGCTACCGGTCGATGCCTTTCTCAGGGCCCTGGTGCGCGATGTAGCCTGGGGGTTTTTTTACGGTTGGGTCAATTTCGATAGCGTGCTCGGCACCCGCAACCGCTACGGACAGGTGGAGCTGTACGCCGGACGCTATAACGACAGCTATCGGGACTCCAGCCTCGACTATGTCGAAACCTTTGACACGCCGGAGATTCTGGCCACCTTCAAGGCCATGCTGAGCGACTGGACGAATGCCGGCTTTGACCCGTTTGCCGCGCCTGCGGAGACCGGCACCGCGGTCTTCGGTAAAAAGAACGGAAGCAATACCGCGGCCATTGAACGGAACCGGGAGACCTGCCGGCGCATGCCGGGTCTACCCGGCGATGCCTCGCTCCGCTCGGACGCCAACGGCTATCCGGTCAACCGTGCCTTTGCCGACGTCGAACAGGACGAACCCGAAATTCATGCCGAGCCGGGCTTTGAGAACGAGGTCCACGCCTTTAACCTGTTCAAATACCTGTCTCGCTCCGACGTGACCTGGAACCCTTCCGTAGTGTCCGTATGTCGCAACAGCCTGTTCTGCCCGACTACCGAGGAACATATCCTGCCGGTCATTCACGGCAATGATCGGGTCGAGTGGTTTATCCAGGTCAGCGATCAGATCACCTGGCAGGTCAGCGATAAGGAAACTGGCCATCCTCGGGCCAGGGTGGTCATGAAGCCCGGCGATGTGGCGGCCATGCCGGCCGATATTCGGCACCAGGGCTTTTCGCCCAAGCGGGCCATGCTGCTGGTCTGGGAAAACGCAACGTCGGGTCTGCCCGAAAAATACGACAGCGGCGAGCTCTCCCCCTATCCGATCGAGCTGTAATCAGAAGGAGGACCGCATGAAATTCGGCGTGTTGTATATTCCTGACTATTACGAAGAACGCCACAAATCGTCCAGCCACTACTACGGTGAAATGCTGGAGCAGATCGATCTGTGTGAAGAAATCGGTATGGACAGTATCTGGTTTGCCGAGCACTACGTCGGAGGCTATGCTTTTCCTTCTCCGCCGATTTTTGCCGCCGCCGTGGCCCAGCGCACCAAGCGCGTTCGCTTCGGCACCGCGGTCACCTTGTTGCCGTTGACCAACCCGATCAAGACGGCCGAGGAATATGCCATGCTGGACGTCCTCAGCGACGGCCGGCTCGATTTCGGGATCGGGCGGGGCATCCTGCGCCACGAGTACGACTTGTTTGGCGTCAATCCGGACGAGAGCCAGGGGCGTTACCACGAAGCGCTCGATATCATTCTCCAGGCCTGGACCCAGGACGAGGTCACGTGTACAGGCGACTACTTCACCGTCGATCATGTCAAAACCCTGCCCAAGCCGGTGCAGCAGCCTCACCCGCCCGTCTGGGCGGCTGCCGTGGCCTCTCAGGAGTCGTTCATCTGGACGGGTGAGCAGGGCTATAACATCATGCTCGTCCCATTCGCCTATCCGACCTTCGGCCCGCTGCGCGAGCGCGTCGATCTGTATCGCCAGACCTTGATTGACAACGGCCACGACCCGGCCCAAAGAGAGGTCCAGGGCACCTACCATCTGTACGTCGCCGAGGACGACGAGCAGGCCCGGCGTGAGGCCGCAACAGAATTGGAGCGCTATTTCAAGTTCTTCGCCAGCCTGGACAAGCCTTGGCAGTCGGACGAGTACAAAGCCTACGGCAAGGGGCTCGGCGCTATCTTCTCTCAGCTCAGCTACGACGTTCTGGACAAAGGCGACGGACTGATGTTCGGTACTCCCGAGCGCTGTATTCAGCGTATCAAGAACATCAAGGCAGGCTTGGGTATCACCCATATGCTGTTTGAGGTCAACTTCGGCGGCATGGCGCACGACAAGGTGCTGCGCTCGCTGGAACGTTTTGGCAAATATGTGCTGCCGCACGTGCGCGCCGTATAGGGGGTCTGTTGAGTCGATTGGGTCTAGTGGGTCGGTATCTCCGTTCGTGCTGAGCGTAGCGGAGCGAAGTCGAAGCACACTGCGGGGGGCCGAAGCACTGCGGTATGACGGGCCATCCCTGCTATCGTGAAACGCGCTAGTCTGATCTCGCTGGAGGAGGCAACTTGTGAAAATCGCCATTATCGGGGGCGGCATCGGCGGCATGACGCTGGCCCTGTCGCTCCATGACGCCGGCCTGATCGATGTCGATATCTATGAATCCGCTCGTACGATCAGCGAGCTGGGCGTCGGCATCAACGTGCTGCCGCACGCGGTCCGCGAACTGACCGAACTCGGCCTGCTGGACGGTCTCTCCGCGGTCGGTATTCCCACCGGCGAGTTGGTCTTCTACTCCAAGCACGGCCAGCGCATCTGGGGGGAGCCCCGCGGTCGCGCCGCGGGCTATCACTGGCCTCAGTTCTCCATTCATCGCGGCGAGTTACTAAAAGTACTCCACCAGGCCGTAACAGACCGGCTCGGCCAGGCGCGTGTCCACACTAGCCACCATTTAGTCCGCTTCGGGCAGGCAGCGGGAAGGGCCTGGGGCGAGTTCGTCGATAGAGCAAGGGATACGGCCACGCCTCGTGTCGAGGCCGACCTGCTCGTCGCCTGTGACGGCGTCCATTCGGTCGTCCGTCAGCAACTCTACCCCGACGAGGGCCCGCCCAAATGGAACGGGATTACCATGTGGCGAGGAGTCACCGAGGGCAAGCCGTTTCTGTCGGGCCGCACGATGCTGATGGCCGGCTATTTTCAGCGGCGGGTGGTGATCTATCCGATTTCAAAACGCCACGAAGACCGAGGCCAGGCGCTCATCAACTGGGTGGCGGAATTCAAGGTCGCCGACGATCAACCCATGCCCCCGCAAGACTGGGAGCACACGGCGCGTCTTGAAGAAGCGCTAGCCCCGTTTGCGTCGTTTAGTTTTGACTTTCTCGATGTACCGGAACTCATGCGGCAGGCTGAGACCATTTACCAATATCCGATGGTCGATCGGGACCCGCTGCCGAGCTGGGACTTCGGGCGGGTCACGCTGCTGGGCGACGCGGCCCATCCCATGTATCCAGTCGGCTCGAATGGAGCCTCCCAGGCCATTATTGATGCGCGCGTATTGGCCCGGGAACTCGCGCTCCAGCCGTCAATTGAGCCCGCCGTGGCCGCCTATGATGCCGCGCGCCGTCCGGCTACGGCAGCAGTCGTGCGGGCTAATCGTAAAGTCGGACCGGAACAGTGTATGGAGCTTGTCGAGCAACGCGCGCCGAACGGGTTTACCAATCTTGACGACATAATCAGCCAACGCGAACTGGAAGAAATCTCCCGTTCGTATAAACGCACAGCCGGTTTCGACCCGGACGTGTTGAATAACCGACCGTCGTTGTCGATTCGTTAGAACGTTTCACGCTAGGCTGTAGCCATGACGAGAGCATGACGGCATGGCTATACAGAAGCGAATTGCTCTAGCATTACCTCGGCCTTAGCGTCTAAGCGTATTCTACGCTATGGAAAAGTTATCGGAGAGGCAACGGTATGGAAATAAATATAAAGAACCCACATTTAAAAGAAGTCGTTCTCAGGGAAAGGAAATAATGACGCTCCACCCAGACATTCTCGATTCTCCCGACCTGATTCTCGACTACATTATGGGTAAAACATGGGTCACTTATTTGAGGATCGTTCCACTGGTGCTGTGTGGGCTGCTGAGCCTGGGAACAGCACAAGCAGAGACCGTCACCGTTCTCCGGGTCATTGATGGAGATACCTGCCTTTTAGAGGATGGTCGGCGTGTCCGCTATCTTGGTATTGACGCTCCAGAGAAAGGCGACCCTCACGCCGAGGAAGCAACTCTTGCCAATAATACCCTGGTCGGCGGCAAAACTGTTCGACTTGAACCTAGCCGCACTCGTCGGGACAGAGATGACCGGCTGCTCGCCTATGTCTTTGTGGGCGACACCTTTGTGAACGAAGAACTGGTTCGCCAAGGGTACGCACACCTCAGGTATTCCGTGAGAGCAAAGTACCTCCAGCGTTTACTCCAGGCTCAAGACGAGGCGCGAACGGCCGGTCTCGGGCTCTGGGCGCAAGCCGTAGGAAGGGCCCTCACAATTGTCAACGTCCACGCCGATGCCGAGGGCAATGAGAGAGACAACTTATACGACGAGTTCATTGTGATCGAAAATCAGGGCCAGACCCCTATAGAGCTCACTGGGTGGACAGTCTCAGACTCCTCCAGTCTCGACCCATACCTCTTTCCAAACTTTATACTTCCAGCCAAGGTTCAGGTGACGCTACGAACGGGATTTGGGAAAAATACCGAAAGTGATCTCTTCTGGGGCAGTCGAAGGCCGGTCTGGAATAACGATGGCGACACTATCTTTATCAGAGATGCCGCAGGGCGGCTGATATTGAGCCATATCTATTGAAGAGGGAACAAGAACGATCTTGTCCCTAGTCATGAAAAGGCTTCCCGTCACGCAGCGTATAGCGGTCTTCCGAGGGGTCTTTCAGAAAATCAAAGGCGGGATTCTGCCCCGCCGCCCGCAGCCACTCCTTCTCATCCATATCGGCAACGTCAGCCTCTTCCGGGAAGACAATAATGACCCTCACCCGACTCGGACCGGAGAGCGGAAGCGGGGCGTCCAGATGCAACTGATGCTGCTTGTCAATGGTTCCCATCACTTCCAGCATTTTTGAGCCATCTCATTCGCACGCGGCAAAGCGCTCCAAGTGGTGGTCCGCGTCGCCAAAGGTCTGGGCGATCATGGTCAGCCGGCGGAACGTGTGACTGACTTTCAATTCCTCGGTCATACCCATCCCCCCGTGCAACTGAACAGCCTCCTGGCTGATGTGACGGCAGGCGTCGGCAATATGGATTTTTGCCGCGGATATAATCCGGCGACGTTCGTCGGCATCCGCGCTGTCGGCCTTCACACAGGCCAGACAGGCCATGGATTTGGCCTGCTCGGCGATGATCGTCATCTCGACCATACGGTGTTGCAGGGCCTGAAACGAACCGATCGGCACCCCGAACTGCTTGCGGGTCTTGAGGTATTCAAGCGTGGTGTCATTCGCAAACTGCAGGGCTCCAACCGCTTCGGCGCAGACCAAGGCGGTTGCATAGTCCACCACGGTTTCGATCAACGGCAGGGCCTGTCCTTCCGGGCCGATCAGCGCATCAGTGGGAACAACCGTTCCGGCGAAATGCACATCCGCGGCGCGTAAATTATCAAGCGTCCGATAGGGCGTGAGTGTCACACCCGGCGCGCTGGAGTCTACCACAAACAGGCTGATACCGTCCGCGTCGGTGGGAGAACCGGCGGTGCGCGCCGACACAATCAGTTTATCGGCACAGGGCGCGTGCAGGACGACGCATTTCTCGCCCTCCAGTCGATAGCCGTTATCGGTCTTCTCCGTCCGGCAGGCGACATGCGCCAGATTATAGCGCGCCTCGCGTTCGGTTTGAGCGAACGCCAGCTTGCACCGCCCCTCGATGAGAGCCGGCAGCATTTCCTGCTGCTGGGCCTGACTGCCGCCCCTGGCAATGAGCTGTCCACCCAGACCGACGCTGGCCAGGTAGGGCTCGACTATAAGCCCATCGCCTATTGCTTCCATGACCGGCATCAGGTCTACCGCGTTTCCCCCAAAGCCCCCAACCTCGCTCGCAAAAGGCAGGCCCAGCAGACCCATTTCGGCAAACGTGGCCCAAACCTGCTCACTATAGCCCTGGTCGGACTCTATGATCGTCTGGCGAGCGGCAAAGGTATATTCTTTGGTCAGAAATTGCCGAACGCTCTGGGCCAGCAATTGTTGTTCTTCGCTGTAGTCGAAATTCACGCTACGGTCTCCTGTTTACCCATCCGGTTTACAGCCCGAGGGACGCCTTAGCGATAATATTGCGCTGGATCTCATTGGAACCCGCATAGATCGAGGTCTTGCGGTAATTGCAGTAGCGCGGGGCGATACTGGCCGTTTGCTGGTCAAAGTCCGTGGCGTGCAGCGACTGGAACGGCTGGGCCAGCGGCCCGACCGCTTCCAGCATGAGTTCCGTGAGCGCCTGTTGGATTTCCGTGCCGCGAATCTTGAGCAAGGAGACTTCCGCGCCGGGTGCCCGTCCGCCGCGCATCTGGTCCAGAAAACGCAGATTAGTGATCTCCAGAGCCATCAGCTCGACTTCCACCCGCGACAGCCGGTCGCGGAAGCGCGGGTCGTCGATGAGCGGTTTACCGTTTTTAGACTGCTGGGCCGCCAGCTCTTTCAGGCGCAGCACCTCTCGCTTTGATGCACCGGTGTTGCCCGTACCGAGGCGCTCGTAGCCGAGAAGATATTTGGCGACCGTCCAGCCATCATTTTCTTCGTGGATGAGGTTTTCCGCCGGGACGCGTACATCGTCAAAAAACACCTCGTTGACCTCATGGCCGCCATCCATGAGCATCAGCGGTCGGACGCTGATACCCGGAGTGTTCATATCCATGAGCAAAAAGGAAATGCCCTGTTGTCTTTTTGGGAAATCGGAACTGGTCCGAACCAGACAGAATATCCAGTCGGCGTGCTGGGCCCAGGTGGTCCAAATCTTCTGGCCGTTGACGACATAGCTGTCGCCCTCCCGGACCGCACTCGTCTTGAGCGAAGCCAGGTCCGAACCTGAGCCCGGCTCGGAATAGCCCTGACACCAGAATACGTCGCCATTATACATGCCGGGCAGAAAGCGCTGTTTCTGCTCTGGCGTGCCAAACTTGTGCAGGACGGGCGCACACATGGACACGCCAAAGGGAATACGCGGTGGGCAGCCGGCATAGCCGCACTCTTCTTCAAAAATATGCCGCTGCACGATGGTCCAGTTTGTCCCGCCCCACTCTTCCGGCCAGTCGGGTGCCCCCCAGCCTCGCTCGGCCGTGATTTTCTGCCAGCGCAGCAGGTCTTCTTTGGTCAGCTCTTCATAGTTGACGACTTTGTTGCGCAGTTCGTCCGGCAGGTTGTCTTTGAGCCAGGCGCGGACTTCATCACGAAAGGCCGTTTCTTCGGGAGAATAGTTGAGATCCATACGATACTCCTCTCGTCGGTCTGCCCTATGTATCAGGCTGCTGCGGAAATCCTAGTACAGGTCCAGGGTTTCTGCTGAATCTGCCGGGGGATACAGTCGGGAGCGGGTTTGCTATGCTTTGCCGACACCGTACCGCTGACCATACCAAGATTGGAGGATTTGGGTATGCCTGCCCGCAACGCACCACACTCCCACGGACAACCGATCTTTGGCATGCGGAAGACGTTTATTTCCGAAGTTGCACCGCCCCACGACCTGTCCGGCCCGACCTGGTGGTTCGGCTTTCACCGCAACCGGCTCCTGCTTCAGAAGCATGACGAGATGTTTCAGGTGCCCTGCCTGGAGCGCTTTGAAGAGCTGGGGGTCTCTGCGGGAAATCGACATTATCTTGGGCGGTATGAGGGGCAGGCATGTTATGCCGTTGACGTGCTGGACGCATCGGTGCCCGACCACCTGGACTTCAAAGACCTTCGTCAGGCGCACGGCGGACTGGACGAAGATTTGTTCGTACTGGGTGGTCGCGCCGTCCAGATCGTCGAGTGGGACCGCACGCATCAGTACTGCGGGCGGTGTGGGACCCGTAACGAAACCAAACAGGATGAGCGGGCCAAGCGCTGCCCCAAGTGCCAGCTCTTGAGCTTTCCCCGCTTGTCACCCGCCATTATTGTGATGGTAGAACGCGACGGAAAAATCCTGCTCGCCCGCTCGCCCCATTTCCCGACCAAGATGTACAGTGTGCTGGCCGGCTTTGTGGAACCCGGCGAAACCATAGAGGAATGCGTGGCCAGAGAAATCAAGGAAGAAGTCGGTATCACGGTCGATAATATTCGGTATTTTGCCAGCCAGCCGTGGCCGTTTCCGAATTCACTCATGCTCGGCTTTACCGCCGAGTACGCGAGCGGCGAAATTGAAGTGGACGGTGTGGAAATCGCCGAGGCGGCCTGGTTCAGCCCGGATGCCATGCCCGCCATCCCCGGCCGCATCAGCATCTCCCGCCGGTTGATCGATTATTTTCTGGACAAGCACGGGTAGGGGACACCCGGTTGAGCCCCTCTGGGAGATTTTATACATTTAGTAGCGAGGAGGTAGATTATGTCTAAATCAAGTTCTGGTGGAGGTAAAGGCGGCAGCGGTGGAAAAGGTGGTGGAAACTGGCCTTCTACAACTGGTAATCCTTCTGGAGGCGGGCGCGGAAACGCTCCCTCAAAAGGTAAATAATCGGCGGTTACCTCAGCGCTCTCTGTCAGGTTACGCCTTCGGCTCACCCGACCTACTGGTTCTGCGGGGCTCCGTAGGGGCAATTCATGAATTGCCCCTACACCGGCCAGTCGGAGGGCCGGCTCCGTACTTGATACAAGGGCCGGAGCGGGTTTGCCCGCACGGGGCTTGCCTATCAATCCGTCATCGGCAACAACAGAGCCGATGCCGACTCAAAATACAAAGCTCACCACCGCCGTTGAAACCTACCTGACCGACCTCCGCCGGATACACGCCTCGGGCGGGGCGACCGCAGAGCGATCCTCTTATGGGCCACTGGCGAATCTGCTCAACGCCGTGGGCAGTACGCTCAAGCCCAAGGTATTCTGTGTCAGCGAGTTGGCCGACCAGGGCGCGGGCCATCCCGACTTTGGATTGTATGCCGCCAAGCAACTCCAAAAAAATCAACCCAGAGAAGGCCAGACCCCCGAGCGCGGCGTCGTTGAGGTAAAATCTACCAGCGACGACGCCTGGCTGATCGCAGACAGCGTCCAGGTCAGCCGCTATTGGGAGCGTTATCGTCTCGTACTGGTCACCAATACGCGCGATTTCGTTCTGGTCGGTGAAGACCCGGCAGGTCAGCCCGTAAAGCTCGAAACCTTCCGCCTGGATGACAGCGCCGAAGGCTTTGCGCGGCACTTGGAGCACCCCCGCACCTTTGCCCGTACCGTTGGTGCCGGGCTCGGAGAATATCTCTGCCGCGCCCTGTCCCACCGCGCCGCCTTGACCGAGCCGAAGGACCTAGCCTGGTTGCTCGCCTCGTATGCCCGCGATGCCCTGGCCCGGATTGAGGCCGCCGGAGACGCCCCCCAACTCACCACCCTGCGCACTGCCCTGGAAGACGCACTTGGGGTCCAATTCACGGGTGATAAGGGCACACGCTTTTTCTATTCAACCCTGGTGCAGACCTTATTCTACGGGGTGTTCTCCGCCTGGGTGCTGTGGGCACGAAAAACGCCCTCCCCGAGGGGCACGTTTAACTGGCATGAAGCTGTGTGGCATCTGCGTGCGCCCGTGCTGCGGGCCTTGTTCCAACAGATTTCCGACCCCGGTCGGCTACAACCCCTGGGCTTGGTCGAAGTCCTGGACTGGACATCTTCTGCTCTCAACCGCGTGGACCGTGCGGCCTTCTTTGCCCGCTTCAACGAGGGTGAGGCCGTGCCCTATTTCTACGAACCCTTTCTCGAAGCCTTTGACCCTGAGTTACGGAAACAACTCGGCGTCTGGTACACCCCCGCCGAAGTCGTCCGTTACATGGTGGCGCGAGTAGACAAAGCATTGAAAGACGACCTGGCTATCCCGGACGGGTTGGCTGCGGACAATGTCTATGTCCTGGACCCGTGTTGCGGCACCGGGGCGTATCTGGCGGAGGTATTACGCCGGATTGCCGCCAACCTCACCGGCAAAGGCATGGGCGCCCTTGCTGGTGCACGAGTCAAACAGGCGGCCATCAACCGGGTGTTCGGTTTCGAGATCATGCCCGCTCCGTTTGTAGTGGCTCATTTGCAAGTCGGCCTGACCATGCAGGACTTGGACGCACCCTTAGCAGACAATGGCAATGAACGCCCCGGTGTCTTCCTCACCAACGCTCTGACCGGCTGGGAACCCCACACCACCAAACCCTTACCGTTTCCCGAACTCGAAGAAGAACGCGACCGGGCCGAACGGGTCAAACAGAACACCCCGATTCTGGTGATTCTCGGCAACCCGCCCTACAACTATTTCGCAGGAATGGCAGCGGATGAGGAACGAGAGATGTCGGAGGCTTACCGCACAGCCAATCGAGTGCGGCGGCCCGAGGGCAAGGGGCTGAACGATCTCTATATTCGTTTCTTCCGCATGGCCGAGCGGCGGATTGCCGAGAAGACCGGTCAAGGCGTGGTGTGTTTCATCTCCAACTATTCGTGGCTCGACGGGCTGTCATCCACGGCGATGCGAGAGCGTTACCTTGAGGCGTTCGACGCGATCAGGATTGATTGCCTTAATGGTGACAAGTACAAAACAGGTAAGGTTTCTCCCGACGGTTCGCCCGACCCGAGCATCTTTTCGACACCGGAGAATCCGGTCGGTATCCAGGTTGGAACTGCCATTGCGACGCTTATACGCAAAGCCGATCACTCACCGGCTGAAACGGTGAACTTCCGCCATCTGTGGGGACAGACCAAGCGCGATACCCTGACGGAAACAGCGGAGGCAGGGACGGACGTACTCTATGAATGTGTGGAACCTCCCCTATCGCTCGGCCTTCCCTTCACTCCCACAGCGGTTAGCCGCGCTTGGCTCGACTGGCCAGCATTGCCCGACCTATTCCCGGTGTCGTTTCCAGGAGTGCTAACTGCCCGCGACCCGTTCCTGGTCGATATCGATCTTAATCGACTCAAGGATCGCGTCACCGATTATTTCAATGCGAATTTGAACCATAACGAGATCGCGCGTCGCTATCCAAGTGTTATGAAAGCCACGAAGCGCTTTGACGCTCGTGCGGCGCGTGAGGTGTTGCTTAGGCGTGGCGGGCCAGATGACGCAAGTTTCGTTCGTCATACCTACCGGCCGTTTGACAATCGATGGCTGTATTGGGACGCAGATACAAAACTTCTCGAAGAAAAACGTACCGAATATAAGGCACAAGTATTTGAAGGAAACGCATGGCTTGCGGTGAACAAACGAGAAACGCAGGAAGGTTTCTCACATGGCAATTTGACACGTCATCTTGGTGGATGGAAGCTCGGAAACTGGGGAATTCATTTCTTTCCCTTGTTACTCCGTGACGATAGCGTTGGACTCAGCGGGAACAACACGTCACACCGTCCTAACCTATCAGTTGCGGCACAACGCTATCTCACCCGCCTAGATGTAAGCGTAGAGGATTTGTTTCATCATGTCTTGGCCGTCCTCCACGATCCAACCTACCGCGTAACCAACGCTGACGCTCTACGTATGGACTGGCCCCGCATTCCGCTTTCCGGTTGGCCCGATGGAGACGCCTCCGAGGCGGCTGAAACCCTGGCCCACTCTGCTGCACGGGGCCGTGAATTGGCCGCTCTACTTGACTCGGATACCCCTGTCCCCGGAGTGACAACCGGAACCCTACGCCCGGACATCGCTACCATTGCCGTTCCCGCCACGATGGACGGACGGAACATGACCGGAGACAACTTCGCGCTGACTGCTGGGTGGGGGCATTACGGCACGGGTGATGCCGTGATGCCAGGCCAAGGGCGAGTGGTGGAACGCGCCTACACCACGGACGAACGCGCCGCCATAGGAGATACTACCGGCGTGCTCGGTCAGACCACGTTTGACATCTATCTGAACGGCAACGCTTACTGGTGCAACGTCCCGGCTGCCGTCTGGCGCTACAAGCTGGGCGGTTATCAGGTGCTCAAGAAGTGGTTGTCGTACCGTGAACGAGGGGTGCTGGGGCGGGCGCTGGTGCCGGAGGAGGTACTGTATTTTGCGGAGGTGGCGCGGCGGATTATGAAAATACTGTCGATCACAGATAAGATAGGCGTCTGCGAAATTTAGCGCCGGCGCGAAAAACCCCGGACTGGGAAAAACAGCGTTTCAGGAAACGCAATCCGGTCAGTAGGTCTAAGCCGCTTCAGCGCCCGCGAGCGGACCTTATCTTCGGGACTCAGAATTTCGATTTCTCCTTCTCGGAAAAGTTGAAGTACGGTCTCGTCGATATCCGAGAACCGAGCAGCAGTTCTGTTCGCCAACATGTGCCGCATCGTGTCTACGGTGATCGGTGCTTCGGATGCCAAGCTGAACAGTTCTCCAGACATCGAGTTGAGAAGTTGCTTGCGCATTTCTTCGGCGTCAAGTCCTCCGAAATGAAACAGAGGCAGTGTCTTAGATTCCAGGGCCTCCCAGCCAAGCATGTTGAAGTCGCCGGAGCCGTAATGCTCGAATGTATTCGATATGTCCCAATGGCGCTGAATCATCACATCGCGCGCCGTAGGATGTCTTGAGAGATGGAGGAACCATAACGCACGGTGTGACCGCCTGGGACGAATAAAGAACGGCGTGTCGTAGTTCGCTCTTATGACGGCTCGAATATGCTCGCGTAGCACTCTCTGAGCGAGGGCCTTTCCTCCATCGCCGTTCTTGAGTTGAATCAATTCGTGTATTTTTGATTCCGTCAATTCGAGCGGAGCAACCGCTCGTACAAATTCCGGCGTCTCTGCAAGAAAGTTAGTGAGGGCATCAGTAGCGAACGTCAGAATAATTTCTGCCCTGGGTAGCTTCCGAAAAATTTTGGCGACAAGCGACAATTTCACCTGTGAGTAGCCAGTTTGATCCAGAAGGAAAATCGAACGACCGGCTTGAGGCTGTCGGTGGCGAACTGCCGCAATGATATCGTCAACCGCGTCTTCGAACCGACTGTTGCGGATGACAATTTTTTCGTCGTCCACTTGGTATTCACGCTCTTTCAAAACTTTCCTGAGGCAGTCTATGTGGGCGGCATTCGCGTCAAGAAAATAGTGTCTGAAATCAAAATGCAAAGGCTTGGTGCGGCCTTGACGTAGCCTCTTTATCGCGGCTTCAGATTCCTCAAGCATGATTAGAGGACTGCCGGACACGATCTCGTTACCGTCTTGAAATACGCCTCCGCCTGCAAAGCCATCGATAAGGTCGAGTTTGAATGTATCACGAGCGAGCCTAACGCCCAGTCTGTCGAAATAGGCATGAAGATAGCTGCGTAAGACAGTGAGTTTTGCCGTGCTGTGCTCCTCAATGGAGGGCGGAGGCTCGTCAGGGTGCCAACGGAACTGCATGGATGTTCTTCCTTTGGGATAAATAGGCGTAGCACTATGCTCGACTCTATCAAGTAGACGTCCCCCTGCCTTCGGTGTCCGACCACCCCACTGCTTGAAGAAGAAGGGGATTCCCTCCTGAGCGCATCGGTCCCGCACCTCAATGGCCCACTCGGGCTGCATCTGCCGGGCCTTCGGGCCGCTCTCCCCGCCGACGATCACCCAAGCGATTCCTGTGAGGTCCAAGTCTCCCATTGGACCGAGTAACGGTTCAATGGAAAGGAAGCGTGTGGAGATTGGTGTCTGCTGAAGATGCCGGACTCTAGCCGTCGCCATATGGTCCTCGACAGACACGCCACACCATATGTGTTGCGGTGCCGGGCGTGATTTATAGCGGCGACGGACATAGCTCCTCATACGCGAGCTTCGCTTCGTCAATATCTGGAAAATATGCCGGTCAGCCTTTTCCATCGTGTCGAACACTTGGTCAATGAATTCCTCGGGAACCTGCCTATGGAACAAGTCGCTCATGGAATTCACAAAGATCATGCGGGGTCGTTTCCACGCGAGCGGCTGGGAGAGGCGCTCAGGCCGCAACGTGACATCGAACCCCTGTTCATAGGGATGTCCGGGAACGCCACGAAAGCGTTCGGCGAAGCGTTCGGCGTAACAGTGGTCACAGCCTCGCGTGATCTTGGTGCAGCCGGTCACCGGGTTCCACGTGGCGTCCGTCCATTCAATTGCAGATTTATCGCCCATGGCGACACTATGTTACGTTATGCGCACGGCGCACGCTACTTGGCTGTCTCAGTTTGATATAAGTTCTAGGCGAATATAAAGCGAAAATAAAGCGCAGGTGATGTCGGATTCCTGCCCCACCGCCCTCTGGATGCCGGATCACGTCCGGCATGACGGCGGACTCCTGTACGGCTAGACCTATGAACTCTATAGCGCGCCTTAACCGGCGAATGCTTTGAGCAGAAGTGAAATGACGCCTGCAACAATCGCACCGGTCATCCATTTCACGACCGACAGTTCCCGTTCAAGACGCGCAATGTCGGCCTTGGTCGCCAGACTTTCTTCTGACATGGCCTGAGCGGCTGCACTCGCCTTCATGCTCATGGCGCGACTATAAGACCGTTCCTTGTGATGGGCAAGCAGTTCTGTAGGCCGGCTTAGCGCAGCATAATCCGACATCCCTACTATTGCTTAACCGCAACGACGATCAACAGTTTTTCCTCGTCCGTATATTGCGTCACCGTCAATCCATACGATCCGAGGAACGTGTGCGCTTCGTCCTGTGAGGGTAGCGCCGTAATCGGAAACGGCTCCGAGCGGACGAGCCCTTCAACAAACTCCCGGCCTTCCGGGTGACTGATCACGACCCGGCCTCCCGGTCGCAACATACGCATGATGTTGCGCAACGCTCCAGGCTTGTCCGCGATATTGCCATACATGCCATTCATGAAGACCACATCGATGCAGGCGTCGGGTAAGTCCAGGTCCCGGATGTCACATTGGTGGCGTTCGACTTCGGGGTAACGCTTTGCGACCTGCTCCAGCATTTTGCCTGACAGGTCGCAGGCGTAGATGTGGCCGGGCCGATACTTCCGAATGTCGGGCATGAGTGCCCCCGTCCCTGTCCCGACATCCAGCACGTTTTCTCCCGCCTGAATATCAGGCGCGGCAACGATACGTTCCATGCGGGCGCAGACATCCTGGGGTAATTCGACCAGAAAACGGTCGTACACATTATCAAACGCCTGGCGTGTTTCGCGTTGAATTGGGCAATCTGTTCGTCGTTCATGCGTTTCCTTATTCTTCCTGCTCCAGCCACCAGCGGCCCAGGTCAATCTCAATCGCCTCAAAGGGTTCGGCCCGTGTCATTTCATTCCCGCCGTGGGTACTCAGCACGACCCAGCGTTGCGCTTCCAGACGATACACTTCCAGGGTGCACAGGCCGGGATCGACCAGCCACAAATGACCTACCTGCTCTCGGGCATAGATCGGCATTTTAAGCACCCGGTCGCTACGACCCGTGCCGGGCGACACCACCCCACACACCCAGTCAGGGGCCAATTCGCTATACGGCACATCCTCCAGCACGGGCATACGCGCTCTGCGCCACCCGGCGATATCCGGTACGAGGATGTCCGCGCCAAGATGCACTTCCGGCTCGAAGAGAATCCACCAGCCCCCAGGACCGTCCGGGCCACCAGTCTCCCGGTCAAAGGGGTCAAGTTGGCGGGAGATAATCGAAACTGCGCGTTCATGGGGGAAGGACGGCCTTGGAGCGGTCGTCAATTCGCCATCAATGATCTCCGCAACAAAACGCTCAGGGACCTGGAGCAGGTCCGCATAGGTGGCTCGTTTCCGTGCCGGGTTCATGGCGGGGAACTTACCACGGGCTTGACAGCCGGGGAAGCAGCACCGCGGGCGAACTGTGGTCAGAGGGAGAGAAAGAGCGTATGCTTGGGGAAACATCTGACAGTGAGGAGTATCCTCATGAGTACGGCGGTATCCACTCCGTTGCCCGATCTCAGCTTGTACGACAAAGATTTCCACGCCTGGCTTTTTCAGACTGCGGCTCTCCTTCGGCAAGGGCGGGTGGCTGAATTGACGCGGTACATGTTGCGGAGGAGTTGGAAGACATGGGGAAACGCGAGCGCCGGGCCCTGGAAAGCCACATCAGAAACGTGACTCTGCATTTGCTCAAGTGGCGCTATCAGTCAGACAAGCGTACGCCCTCCTGGCGCAAATCTATTCGGAACGGACGCCTTGAAATTCAGGCCCTTCTAAAGGACAGTCCGAGCCTGACGAGCCAACCGGCTCAGATGTTGGCGAACGCCTATCCCGCGGCCCAGGCGGACGCTGTCGATGAGACCGGACTGAGCGAGGAGGCGTTTCCAGTGCAGTGCCCGTTTACCGTCGATCAGGTTTTGGATGCGGGGTATTGGGGGGAGTGAAGCTTTTCGTACACCCCTCACCCCGCCCTCTCCCTCAAGGGGCGAGGGAGCAGGAAGGGACGGGTTACAACCGCCCCTAGGACGCGGCCCATTTTTCGCGCAGGAACTCTCCTACCCGTTCAATGCCCCTTTTGCCCTCATCCAGCATGGGATGAAAGGCGTGCCAGACATGGATCATATTGTCCCAGATTTCGAGACTGCACTCGACACCCGCCGCTTTCGCCTTTTCGTCGAATATCATGGCGTCATCCAGCAAAATCTCATCCCGACCGACATGGATCAACACCGGTGGTAAGCCGCTGAGATCCGCCAGATTGGGCGACGCATACGGATGCGTGGGGTCGCTGTCACCAACATAGAGTCCCGCCATGCGTCTGAGACCGTGGACCGTCACCATGGGATCGGCGGCGGCTCTGGTCTGATACGACTCATTCGAGCAGGTCATATCCGACCACGGGCTGATCGCCACTGCGGCCGCGGGCATGGGGACGCTGTTGTCACGCGCCGCAACCAAGGTCGCCAGGGTCAAGCCACCCCCGGCCGAGTCCCCGCCAATAGCGAGGTTTTTTGGTAAAAACCCTTGATCGATCAGCCATCTGAGAGACGCGACACCATCGTCAACCGCGGCTGGAAAGGGCTCTTCCGGCGCCAGACGATAATCCACGAGCAACACCGCGGCTTGGGCACAGCGGGAGATTTCTCCGGCCAACGACCGGTGCGTATTGATCGAGCCGACGACATAGCCCCCACCGTGCAGATAGAGGACGGCCCGCTCGGCCTGACTGCCCGGCGCGCAGACCCATTCCGCGGCGCGGTCCGCCACGCTCACCGCTTCTGTCTCAATATCGTCCGCGGCCTGGAAGGCCAGCTTTTCCATGCTTTTGCGCATGGCCTCAACCGGTGGTTCAACATCCGCCGGGAGCTGTTTTTCACGTAAAATCTGCTTCAGTTTGTCAATGCTCATGCCTGCCATTGGCTTCCCCCCTTCGCGTGATAGTGTAGACACACTATGCTTCATCGCTGTCATTGTCACTATTACCCGCTTGACTCACCGCAGGGAGAGGGCGCGGCCGGGGTTTGAGTGAAATGCAGGTGTTAGCGCTCTACCATATGAAAGGAGGGGTGGGGAAAACGGCCGCGGCGGTCAATCTTTCCTATCTGGCCGCACAGTCCGGAGCTCAGACCTTGCTCTGCGACCTCGATCCTCAGGCTTCGGCTACTTATTACTTTCGCGTCCAACCCAAGCTCAAAGCCAAGAAGAAAGTTTTTGCGCCTGGCGGGAAACAGCTTGAAAAGAGCATCAAGGCGACCGATTTTACGCACCTGGAACTGCTCCCCGGCGCATTGTCTCACCGCCACCTGACAGAGGTATTTCAGCAAGCCAAACATCCGGAGCGCTGCCTGCACCGCAGCCTGGCCGCGCTCCGGGACGAATACCAGTATGTGATCCTCGACTGTCCGTCCGGGATGAGCCTGATTGCGCAAAACGTTTTCCATGCCGCAGACTACATCCTGATTCCCATTGTCCCCTCACCGCTGTCGGTCCATGCGTATCAACAGCTTCGGACGTTTTACACCAAACACGGCTACAACCCCGATAAACTCCACACGTTTTTCTCCATGGTGGAACGGCAAAAAAAGCTGCATCGGTCCGTCATGCAGGAGCTGGCCGCTTCTCACCCGGAAGCCCTTCCACAGGCCATCCCATATCTCGTCGATGTCGAAAACATGGGCATCCACCGGGAACCGGTCCTCGTCTCGCTTCCGCATTCCCGGGCATCCCAGGCGTATGAACGGTTGTGGACAGCAGTGGAAACGCTGCTCAATCAGGCTCAGCCAGGCTCTCCGCCCGCTCTTGCTGATCCTGATGGCCTTGCGGCTCGGCAATTTCAGCCCGGTCAGGACCGCTCAAAGGCGGAATCATCGGAGCAATCACCGCGATCAACGCCCGAAACTCCTCCACAACCTGCTGCTGCAACGCCTGCCGCTCTGAAGTCAGCGAAGTAAGCAAGGCTTCCAGAGCAGAGTGCGTGCCATTTTCGTGAAAGGCAAACCCCCCGCCGGTCGTACTGAACTCTTGGATCAGGACGTTCTGTACGCTGATATCCTGTATCCGGCCCAAGGTCCGCTGGACACGCTTTAGCTGCTTGAGCACGCTTAGGACAGGAAGTTCGGACAAGGCGATAATAAAAAAATCCAGCAGATAGCGGAATTTTTTACATTCGATTCTCAGCCTGTGGAGCTGCTCGCTGTCGGCGTGTTGCAGGCTGTTCGGCTCCCTTGAGGCGAGTGCCCGGCATTTCTCGACCACCCGTTCGAAGACGAATTCTTTGACGGCTGGGGTATGGGAGTTGTCGTCCTCAGGCTGGTTCACAAACGCTTCCCACTCTCGGATCACGGCCCGATAGCGCTTGGTCTCAAAGGTCTTCAGCAGAGTTCGATAGTGTTCCCGCCGTTCCTGCTGGAGAAAAGCGGAAAAAGGCTGAAGGGCGGACCGGCTGTCAGCCGGAAGCCGCTGACGGTACGCGTCCTGCACCAGGAGAAAAGCATCCAAATCCCGCGCACGCCCGGTTGACCGGCCAAGCTGAGCCAGATCTTTTCGAAACCGCTGGGTTACTTTGGGAGGAAAAACTTTACGAGTCTGTCCGAGCAGGGAGCGCGCCCGTCTGACGGCAACCCGAAAGTCGTGCAAATAGAGGGGATCATCCCCCTGACGTAGGCCCCGCTCGTTGTAGCGCACCATGGCCAGGAGGAGACCCAAGAGGCGGCGGACTGCCCGCTCAACCGGGACCTCTGGCTGTAACGGCACGGGGCGTTTGACCGAATATTTACCCGGAGAGCGGCCAGCTATCGCCAATACCTCCTGGTTGACACTCCTCGTTGCCGGTATGAGGTCCTGCTCCTTGCACCACAGGACTAATCGTTGCGCCTCTTTCCGATAGCCTCTGAGCGGATGGACCCAGATACGCGGCTGGAGGGAACGCTGTTGATTTTTCTTGGCGAGAGCATGCTCTTCAATAATCAGGCGCACCGTTGTCTTCTGGCGATGGTCAAGTATCCGTATCGGGGTGATACTTGTGTGCAGGCTGAAGAACGAGGTAAGCGGAAGGTCGTCAATCAGCGCAACCAGGCGCTCTCGCAAACGGCTGTGCGGCAAATCCGTTGCCGCAATGGGAAAACTGGGACACGGCAGCTCTTCAAGCGGGAAGACCGCATCATGCGACCGGAGGGCAAGCGTCTTCGCGTTCACACACAGGGCCAGACGGTACAAGCTGAGTTGCCAGTCAGCCGTGTCGTAGTGTATACGCCGCTCGGTTGTGAACGGCTCTTTGTGGATGGAGAATGTATCTGCCAGCGCCTCAAGGAGTTTTTTTCGGCTCCAGCGCCCTCGGGGTAAAAGTTGAATATCGGTGGTGGGTTGTCTTGGCATGCGCTCAACGAGAGCGCTCCGAGATTTTTGTCCGATCCCCTGCCCTCGCGCCTGTACTTGTAGCGCAGCAACCAGCGCTCCGACAATACCGTTCCTTCTTGTGGACGCAGCCCTCGGGCTGCCCGCGGCTAATCACCGAGAGGCGTGCCGGCCCAGTTTTTACCGATCACCGCTTCGACCAGAATCGGGACCCGGTCCGCCACGACCTCTCGCATGGCTTCAACCATATGGTTGGTCAGCCAGGCCTGGGTCGCCTGTGCATCGGCCAGGGGAGCTTCGACCAGAATCTCGTCGTGGACGCAGGCAACAGGCATCGCCCGTGGCGCTTGGTCGCGGTGTTCAAACAAGCGCGCCAGAGCCAGCTTGAGGCCGTCGCCACCCGTCCCTTGCACCGGAATATTGAGGAGCACGTTAAAGTGCCGCACCCCCAGGAAACGGCGACCGGTAAGGGTCCGGGTTGCGAGGCCGCTCGCCTGATGCCTCACCTGCTCGGCCTGTTGTTTGGCCTGCTGATGCCAGCGAGCGATGCCCTGATAGGTCAGAAAGAACGCGCGGTGGTATTGGGCCGCCTCCCGGTCGGACATACGGACACCGTACTTTGCCTCCGCATCCTGTTTCAGGCCGTTCACCCCCATACCGTACAGCAGGCCGAAATTGACGCTCTTGGCGAGTTGGCGGTGGTGCGATTCGACTTGATTGAGCGGGATGTGCAGGATGCGCGAGGCGGTCAGGGCGTGCAGGTCGGTTTCCTCTCGAAACGCTTGTAGCATGGTCGGGTCGTTGGCCAGGGCTGCGGCAATTCGCAGTTCGACCTGTGAGTAGTCAGCCTTAATCAGGGCCCTTTCCGGTGCGGCGCAAAAGCAGGCGCGAAAGGCGCGCGCCTTTGGGATCTGTTGGATGTTTGGGCCGCCGCAACTCATGCGACCGGTGGCTGTTCCGTTCTGAAAATACACCGGATACACCCGGCCCGAGTTCGCATCGAAAAACGAGTCGATCACACTCCGGCCATAGGTACTGACCCGTTTGGCGACTTCTTTATAGCTGACCAGAAGCTCGGCAATGGGATGATCGATTTTCTTGAGCGTGGCAGAGCGGACGTTGGGCAGCTCGATACCGAGAGTCTGGAACAGGGCCTTGATTTGCTGCGATGACGCCCAGTTGATAGACATGCCGACATCCCGGGCGTAGGCGTGGAGTTGACGGGTGAGTGCTTCGAGTTGGGCTTCATCTTCCAGCGTCCGCCCCAGCCAGCCCTGGGCGTCAAAGGCGATACCGGCGAGTTCCAGCCAAGCCAGCGCCTTGACGCAGCGAAATTCAATCTCCGCCGCCCGTTTCAGGCCAGCCTCGGCCAGGGCCGGATGCAAACGGTCGTACAGCGGCCACAGCACCCCCACATCACGAGCGGCGTATTCACACTGGGCGGGACTCAGTTCTCCCGACCAGTCGGCAGTTTGCAAGTGTTTCGGTAGGGCCAGGCTCAATTCCTGCCCAACCACCTCTTCGAGGCTATGGCGGACGCGCAGCCCGGCCTTGAGCACCTGGCTGGCTAACATGGTGTCAAAGACGCTATCGGGCCAGGGACAGCCGGCGGAGACAAGAAATTTCAGATCAAACTTGGCATTGTGGAACAGCCAGCGGCGCGGTGTACCGAACAGGGGGAAGAGCGCTGCAATGGGGATGCGACGCACATCAAACAGATAGGCGTGGTCCGGTGTCGCGATCTGGACGAGCCGGAGCGAATTTTTCCGAAAGTCGAGCCCGGTTGTTTCGGTATCGCAGGATAGGATGGGCGCGGCATGCAGGGCGGGCAGCACGCGCTCAAGTTGAGCCGGTTCCGTCACCAAGGTGTACTCGGGCGTTTCACACACGGGCAGGGTCTCGGACGGAGCCGCCCGACCTGCCAGGGAGCCTATCTCTTCCGGGAAAAGAACGCCTTGTTCGTATGGCTGCGTCATGCTTCGTCTCACCGGAAAAGCGGTGGGCCATCACTCTTCAGAGCCTCACACGTTTTCCTGCATATTGTTACCCCAGCCAACATCAGAATATATGACCCCGCTCCAGACTATGGCAAAACTCAGCAGCAGGCAGAATACGAATGCCGTCGTCAGTCAGACGGCCCTTGGGTTCCAGGCAAACAACGATCCGCTCTCCAACCTGAGGGTGGTCCTGGATCAGGTGACGCAGGCCGCGGAGATGATCGTCCGTGATTCTCCTGCTCGCCTTTGCCTCGATAGCGACGTGCATATCGTTAATAATGAAATCCACCTCGATGCCACTGGCCAAGCGCCAATAGCTCAACGTCGCAAATGCCTCGGCATAGGCATTATGGGCACTCAACTCGTGGAAGATCCAATTCTCAAAAGCCTTTCCATACAGCTCCGACCCTGGTTGTACGCTGCCACGTCGCGCCAGGTAGTTCACTACGCCCACATCGGAAAAGTAAAATTTGGGCGCGCCGATGAGCCGGCGTTTCGGCCGCTTTCTATACGCCGGTAGCCAGCGCCCCAACAGTGTGTCTTCAAGAATTTGGAAATAGCCTTTAATCGTGTGGCTGGAGACGCCACAGTCACGGGCTATGGTCGAGAAATTGACGAGTTCGGCATCCGACAACGCAGCGATATTCAGAAACTCAGAAAAGACGGGCAGATTCCGCACCAGTCCCTCGGCCGCCACTTCTTCTTTCAGATAGTCGGCAACATAACTGTTCAAGAGACGCTGCGGACGGTCCGACTCATACATGCGAGGCAGATATCCGTGGTTCAGCAGCCGGTCGAGGACACAGACCGGACCGATTTCCCGCGCAGTGAGGCCGAAGAGTTCATAGCGAATAGCCCGGCCGCCGAGCAGATTGGCCTGGCCCCGTTTCACCTTGCGGGCGCTTGATCCGCACAGGGCAAAATGAAACGCCCGATTTTCGCGCAGCCAATGCACTTCATCAAGGAGTGGGGGGACCTTTTGCACTTCATCAATAACAACGTGACATCCGGCAGGTGCGCGTTCTGCTAATTCCGCGCGTAAAAGCTCGGGATTCTGCACATAGCGACGATACTCCTCAGCCTTCAGTAGATCGATCCAGACGGCCTCCGGATAGGCATGCTTCAACAGAGTTGTCTTTCCCGTCTGACGCGGCCCCCACAGGAAAAACGTCTCCGTACCGGGCGCTGGAAGATGAAGAGATCGTACGAACATACACTTCAAATTATCATGATAATTTGAAGTTTCAATTCATTTTAAAACCCAGGTAATAATTTTATCAGGGAATTATGCTACAGTGGGGCCTCAGGGTCCGAGGACCGAAAAAAGGAACAGAGAAGCAGAAGAGAATGAGCTATTCCAATCTTATTACCCCTGAGCGCTTTGACGCCGTGCTGTTCGACCTAGACGGTGTGCTGACGGCAACGGCAAAAATTCATGCTGCTTGTTGGAAGCAGATGTTTGACCGCTTTCTGCGCCAGTACGCGACAAGCCACAGCCTGTCCTTTCAGCCTTTTGACCTTCGAGCGGATTACAATCTATATGTCGACGGGAAAGCCCTGGATGACGGCGTGCGAAGCTTTCTCGCATCACGCCATATCGAGCTACCGGAAGGAAGTCCGACCACGCCTCCCGATTGGGAGACGGTTCACGGCCTGGGCAACCAGAAAGACACCTTGGTGAATCAGGTCATTTCCTCGGACGGCGTAGAGGCCTTCCCTGGCAGCACGGCCTTTGCCACCCATGTCCGGCAACTGGGGCTGAAAACCGCGGTCGTCACGCCCAGCGCAAATTGCGGACTCGTGCTCAGATCAGCCGGGATTACGCACCTCTTTGATCTCCGGGTTGATAGAGAGGTCGCCGCCCAGGAGCAGCTCGCTGGCAAGCCCGCTCCAGATATGTTTTTGGCGGCGGCGGACAAGCTGAACGTACTGCCGGCCCGGGCCGTAGTGATTGAGGACGCCATTTCAGGCGTGCAGTCGGGCCGCGCCGGAAATTTCGGTCTGGTGGTTGGTGTTGATCGTCGCGGTCACGGCGACTTGCTCAAAGCCAACGGAGCCGACGTTGTCGTGAAAGACGTGGGCGACCTGCTCAGTCCTGCGGCGCGCAACTCATCCCCGTACTCTTGAAGCGGCACGGTCTAGGCAGCCCTGCGGTATCGCGTGGCGTGATCGTCCAGCCCTCCTTCCTCCGCTCCAGCGTCACATAGCCAAAGCCCGTCAGCGTTTCGGCCTGTGAGACCGTTCGGTCGGCTATGTCGAGCCCAACCAGTTCGGTGGCAAGTGGGGGGTCGAGCAGTGCTCCGCCATTTCCAACTACAAATTGATGCGGCTTTCCTTGCGCAAAGGCCAGAAACTCGGTCGTGTGGAGATGGCCCGACAGGACCAATTCAATGCCGTCGGGCAATCCCTGCCGGACCGCGGCCTGAAGGGTCGGGTTGGCTCGGAAGAGCATATCTCTGCCCTGCGCCTGTCCCCGCGTGCCAAAGGCCCAGAACGGCTTGTGAGACAACAGCCAGACCGGGCGGTGCTCGGCCAGTGCCGCCAACTGCGTAGCGAAGTGGGCGACGGTCTCGGGCGCAGCCCTCAGGTCATGCGCTGTCGTGGTATCCAGGACGAACAGCGTGCGCGCTCCGATTGGCACAATATAGGGCTCAGTCTGGTCGGTACATTCCTGGACTAAGGGCCGGGGATCAAGCAGACGAAACCAGGCATTACCCGTTCGCTGACACTCTTCGTGATTGCCCCGGACAAATATCCACGGCGCCGCACTGAGTAAGGGCTCAGCCGGCGCAAAGAAGTCGGCCTGAGCGGCCGCCCAGGTATCGCCCCACGGATTGCCGGCACAAGCAGAGTTGCCGGTCGGACAGGGCGAATCCCGATAAAAGTAATCACCCACGTGTAGCACCAGGTCGGGCTGCCAGGCCGCGGCACTCCGGGCAATGCGTGCAAATGGCCAGGCATTCGGATCGTGACACGCCTGGACCAGGGTGTTTTTCATCCGGCAGCCAGTGTCACCCAGGATGACGATCCTTTCTGGAGCACGCGATAAAAGAGGCAGTTGGCGGCCATCCAGTGTGGCGCTGACAGCATCGGGCGGCAGTGCAGCCTCGCAGACCAGGACCGGAAAGTCCGGTCGGGCCGGATACGCGCGTACGCGCAACGGGAAGTGCTCTGCATTCACCTGTAGCGCGGGACAGGCCGTCGCAGTTGACACCACGCGCACGATCGCCTGGCCGCCCGGTCCAAGGGCGGTCCATGCCAGGGGAAGCGCCGCTAGTGGGGAAACATACGAGAGATGCAGCACCCCGGAGATCAGCAGAATACGCCGTAAGCAAGACATCGTGCAGGAAGTTTCCGTTCCGGGTTCATTCCCGTGACGCAGGGGTGATTGTCAGTTCAACCCGCTGCCCGTTGCGCATGACCGTCATCCCGACCGGCTCGTCAACTTTGAGACCCCCAAGGACAAAGGTGTAGTCATAGATATTCTCAATCGCCTTACCCGCCAGTTCATGCACCACATCTCCGGCCCGCACCCCGGCCCGGTCGGCCGGACCGCCGGTCGCCACCCCGGAGAGCTTGACCCCGGTGATATTACCCTGGGCATAGTCGGGAATCGTGCCCAGATAGGCCCGCAGGCGACCGCGGCTGCCGAGGTGGCGGGGCTTTTCGATGCGGATATAGTCTGGAGCCTGTGCGGTGCTAGCCAACGAGCGTGTCAAGCCGGTCATCAGCCGGGTAATTTGGGTGAGCCCGGCATAGTTGAGCTTTTCTACGGTATCGCGCGGCGAGTGGTATTCCGCATGCCCGCCGGTAAACGCGTTGAGAACGGGAACGCCCTTGAGATAGAACGAGGTCGCATCGGTGGGCAGATAGCTATCGTTTTGGAGCGTGATGGGTAGACCGATGGGCGCGTTGTGCTGCTCAATTTCCTCGGGCCAGACCGAACTTGAGCCAACGCCTTGCAGCACCAGGGCGGTATCAAGTCGGCCGACCATGTCCAGATTGAGATAGGCAACAATGGCAGGGGCGAGCGTCGGCTGCTCTGTCTGGCCGAAGGTCCTGGCGAAGTGGCTCGACCCCAGCAGACCCAGCTCTTCGCCCGACCACAAAGCAAAGACAATATCGCGTTTCAGGGCCACCTCGCCGGCGGCTTGTTGCGCGGCGAGCGTTTTGGCAATGCCCAGGACGGCCGCCACGCCGGAGGCATTGTCGTCAGCTCCAAAATGGATACGGCCCTTTTCATCCTCGCGGGCCAGAGACCCATTCCCCAGGCCCGTGCCCAGATGGTCGATATGCGCCCCAACCACAACGATACCAGCCTCCGCCACGCGCTCAGTCGCGCGTAACCGCGCCAGGACGTTACGACCCTGGCGTTTCTCCTGCCGAATATCGATGGTCGCTCCGAGCGTCAGACCGTCGATACTGAAGCCGGGTATGAGTTGTCCGGTATCTAAGGTCTCCTGAAGCTCTTTCAGCGACCTGCCCGCCTGCTGAAACCACTCCTCGGCCAGCGTGTCAGTCACGGACACCGCCCCGATGCTGCTGCCTGCCAGTGAGGCGTCAAAGACGAGGGGAACCAATTGCTCCTTAACCGTGGTCTTCGGCCCGCTCGCAACGATCAGGCCCGCGTGCTCCCCGGTCGCGGGCAACCATGGCTTTATAGCGCAGGCTGGCGTAGCGGTTGAGATGGTGGCGATAGGAGGCGTCTATGTCTTCGGGCAGATAGCGCAAGACCAAAACCCATTGGCCTTGCACATCCAGATGGGCATAGGAGTCATATTCCGGATGCTCGTCGACAGCCGGAGCGACAATGCCATAGCCGGCAAAGACTACGCCGGCAGGTGCAAAATCGCCCACCTGCGAGAAGGTCAACGGACGCCAGTCCGTATCAATGGCGTACGCCCGTGCCTGATCTGCTGCCTGTTTCAACACATTCTTCGGACCAAGGGAGACACCGGCGGTAAACTTGAAAGACTGAAAAAACGTGCCGTTATCGCCCGCAGGTTCGAGCCCGCTTTTTTCCAGCATCGAGGCGGCATACTCCGTTGCCAGCCTTTCGCCGTCCGTTCCCGTGAGTCGGCCGGCCATGCGCTCGGAGGCGAGTTCGGCAACAACCTGGCGGAGCTTACACGTTCGCATCTCGTGCGTTCGGAGGGATGCCGCGTCGGTGGAGTCGAGTCCCAACATGCAGCGGGCCGCGGCATCATCCCAGTCGGCAAAGAAGAGTTGCGCCTTTTTATTCGCGGTCCGGCTGCTAGTCCACGACAGGTGCTTTCCGTCCGGAGTGAACACCGGCAGGCCGTCAAAGCCGTTGGTATAGGTGACCCGCACGGGTTCGGCATGCCCGTCCGTGTCCACGATATACAGCTCAAAATTCCCGAAACCGTGGCGGTTGGTCGTAAAGATCAGATAGTCGCCGGACGGATGAAAATACGGTGCCCAGGACATGGCTTCCAGTCTCGTCACCTGCTTTTGATCCGTCCCATCAATACGCATGGTCCAGACCTCGGCTTGTGCACCATCGGGAGAAAACCGACGCCAGACCAGACGTTTGCCGTCCGGACTGAAAAACGGTCCGCCGTCATAGCCCAACGAGGTCGTCAGCCGGCGCACGTCTGACCCATCCGCCCGCATGATGTAGATGTCCATCTGTGATGACGGGTCTAGCTGAAAGCGCTCCTGCTCCTTGGCCGATAGGGTGGCCACATAGGCATGGCGATTCGAGGCAAAGGCGATAAACTCGCCGTTCGGAGACCAGGAGCCCTCGGCGTCGTAGCCCTTTGCCTCGGTCAGCTTCCGCATGTCCCGTCCATCAAGCGTTGCCTCAAAAAGGTCGTACCGCTCATCAAAGTCCCACTCGTAACGCCGTTGGGTGCCCGCCCGCCGTTCTTCCAGATCTGCCTGCTGCTTCTTTTCGGCCTCCGGGTCTTCATGCGTTGAGGCAAACAGGACTTTTTCCTGTGAGGGATGGAACCAGGCACACGTCGTCTTACCGATTCCGGGCGAGATCCGGCGGGTCTGTCCGGTGAGGCGATTCATGACATAAATCTGAAAAAACGGGTTGTCGGGCTCACGCTCGCTCTGAAAGACGAGTTGCGAACCATCCGGGCTGAAATAGCCCTCGCCGGCGCGCCTGCCGGCAAAGGTCAGTTGTCGGGGATTACGCACGAGTTGGGCTTCGTGCCAAGTCTCTGGAACGGCAGCTTGAGCGGTGGTCATATTGGAAGTCGCGTGTGGGTTCTGGGAATGGTTGTCTTGCCGGGTCGGTTCGGCGGGTACCGGGCCGGCGGAAAAGGCAAAACCCACAACAAAGGCCGCGCAGACAATGACATGAGGATTCATGGCTTGGCATGATACGTGAGGAAGGGGCGGCAGGCCACGGGTATGGTGTCCTTCTTCCCGGAGCGGTTTACGAGCACTCCGGGAACGCGCGACACGCTCGGAGGGTCAGACGTTGCTGAATGCGGCATGGTATTTCACCACGCCGCGCTGGCCACCATGAATGCACCGTTCACAGGCTCCGGGCTCCAGTTCCATTGCCATAAACGCCTCGTCAGGAACATTGTATTCGCAGCGGAGTCCGAACCGGGAGGCCGGTAAAAACCCGAAGCGTGGATAATATGCCGGATGACCGAGAACAACGACTGCGTTGCATGCCAGCACTTGGCAGCGCTTAAGGCCGGCCCGGACAAGAGCCGAGCCGATGCCCTGGCGTTGATATGCCGGTGCCACTGCCATCGGGGCCAGCCCCATCAGCCTGAGCCTGGAGTCTGCCGACACACAGACCGGTGAGAACATGATGTGACCGACAACTGCCGCGTCCACCTCGGCTACGAGCGAAATAAGCGGTTGTACACATTCACGCAGCGTTTCAACAAGATCGGCCTCGGCACACCTTTCAAAGGCTGTTGCATTGATTCGGTAGACTATCGCCCGGTCGCTCTCTTTTTCGGCTCGAATGAGCATGGATCACTATACATCAGCGTGCACGCGACACTCCATCTATGAAACATTGACCGGATACAGGCCGAAGCGATACAAACACAGGATGAAGAAACAGGTTATCGTCTATTCCCCCCCACCTGAGGCCCGTGCATAATGGCGAAGGAGTTTCTTTCGCAGGCAGATATAGCACTCACTGCCTATGATGTCAGTATTGACGCGGCGGTTCAGGAACGTCTCCGTCAACTCCCAGGCCGGGTTTCTCTGCCGGTGCTTACCGTTGACGATGCTGTCGTTATTGGTTTTCAGAAGGCCAAGCTCCGGGAGTTATTGGGAATTACCTGAATACGGGGAGGGAAAAAGGAGATCTAAAGATGCCAGATACCGAAGAGTATGAGGGCTTTTATATTGAGCCGCGCTCGAAACAGCTCGATAGCGGCGACTGGAAACCGGTGGCCCGGGTCTTTCGGCTCATCGATGGGGTGGTCGATGAATTTTACCCGCTCCGGAAAACCGAGCAGACCTTTGCCAGTCGGGAAGAAGCTGACGGTTATGCCCTTCAGACCGGCAAAGATTGGGTGGACCGCAATTAGCTCGATTTGGTAAGTCACGGGAGGCGGCCAGATGAGTCAGGGCCGATTGTGTCAACACCGATATTATTAACCCCTAACCAAAGGAGGCAGTATGGCGTACGTATTTGCACACATCAAACTCCGGGCGGGCAAGGTCCAGAAATTCACGGAAATGCTCAGCTCGCTGGCGCCGCAGTTGGAAAAACACGGCAACTGGAAGCTCCAGGGAAGTTACTTCAACGTCATCGGTCGTTTGAACACCGTCGTTGACGTGTGGGAGGTCCCGGATGCCAACTCGGTCCAGACGACCCTGGAAATCGCGTCTCAGGACCCCGAGTTCCAGAAATGGGTACCGGTGATTGAGGAGTGTATTGAGGATGAAACCTTGCAGGTAATGACCAAGTTGCCGGTGTAGGCTTTGGAAGGGGTGCTGAATACCCCTTATCCCTTCGGCACGCCTGTCCTGAGCGCAGGTGAAAGGCCAGGGCAGGTTCGGTCCCTCTCTCCTGGTGAGAGAGGGAGCCTGTACGATAGGCTGGACGAGTGACTAAGCCTTCGGGCCGGTCATCTCCTCTGGCCGCACCCACTCTTCATACTGTTCAGCGCTTACGTGGCCAAGCGCCAAGGCAGCTTCCCGCAGATTCGTTCCGTCCCTGTGCGCCTTCTTGGCAATCTCGGCCGCCTTCTCATACCCGATATGCGGGTTGAGTGCCGTCACTATCATCAAAGAGCTGCCCAGGTGCTCCTCAATCGTTGGCAGGTTGGGCTCGATACCGACCGCACAGTGGTCGTTGAAGGCCCGACACGCGTCGGCGATGAGCTGAATGGACTCGAGAAGATTGTGGACCATCACCGGCTTGAACACATTGAGTTGGAAGTTGCCCTGCGAGCCGCCGAAGGCCACGGCCGCATCGTTGCCGAACACCTGCACGGCGACCATTGTCAGGGCTTCCGACTGCGTCGGGTTGACTTTGCCCGGC
Organism: uncultured Binatia bacterium (SeqCode); assembly: GCA_965203745.1. GTDB lineage: Bacteria > Desulfobacterota > Binatia > Bin18 > Bin18 > Bin18. The sequence continues at coordinate 307,054 of CBDBDK010000002.1, read as the reverse complement.
ATGATGGAAGAGCCCGGCTCGTTCTCGGGGATGAGAATCTCTCCAATCCCCGCCCGCGGTCCACACGCCAGCCAGCGCACGTCGTTGGCGATCTTCATCAACGCTCCAGCCAGGGTCCGTAGCGAGGCACTGGCGGTAACCATGGCGTCATGGGCCGACAGGGAAGCGAATTTATTCGGCGCCGAGATGAACGTTCGACCTGTCTCGGCCGTCATCTTGGCCGCCGCCAAGTCACCAAACTGGGGATGGGCGTTGAGGCCGGTGCCGACCGCCGTTCCGCCGATCGCCAGCTCGCACAGTCCGGGAATGGTCCGACGCACGTCGGCAAGCGCGGCGTCGAGCTGGGCCGCCCAGCCGCCAATCTCCTGTCCCAGGGTGATCGGCGTTGCGTCCTGCAAATGCGTGCGGCCGACCTTCACCACGTCGCTAAATTGCTCAGACTTGGCGTGCAGGGTGGTGGCTAACTGGCTGACGGCTGGAATCAACACGTCTTCGAGCTGTTCGACCGCGGCGATGTGCATCGCGGTCGGAAAGGTATCGTTCGAGCTCTGGCCGCGGTTCACATCATCATTGGGGTGGATCGGTTTCTTTGATCCCATCTCACCACCGGCCAGCTCGATGGCCCGATTTGAGATCACCTCGTTGGTGTTCATATTGGTCTGGGTGCCCGAGCCGGTCTGGAAGACAACCAGCGGAAAGTGGTCGTCAAGGGCACCCGCAATCACCTCGTCGGCCGCCTGCACGATCAGGTCTACCTTCTCCTGGGGCAGTTGTCCCAGCTCGCCGTTGGCTAAGGCCGCGCTCTTCTTGAGCACGCCCATGGCCCGGATGATAGGCCGGGTAAAACGGAAACGCTCGACACCGATGGGGAAGTTGGTCCGCGAGCGCTGGGTCTGGGCGCCCCAGTATCGGTCGGCAGCAACCTCGACCGCTCCCATGCTATCTGTTTCGGTTCTCGTTTTCATATACAGCCCTTCACTTAAATCGACACGAGGACAAAGATCGTCGCCACCGTACCAATAATCGCCGCCCCATAGCAGATAACCGCAATCGGCGTCTGATACCCTCTCCAACCCGTATCATACAGGGTATGCCGGATGCGGTGAAAACAGTGGAAGAAAGGCAAAGAGAGCAGGACGAACAGGTAGAGCTTGGTGAGCGGATGGGAGGCCAAAGCGTGCATCTGATGTCCAAACGCCTCTGCTGATACCCAGCCAAGAGGAACCGCTATCCCAGTCAGCACGACATGAATCGGCACCAGGAAGGCGGCAACCATCCCACCAGCCCCGAAAAGAACCCACCAGAAAGCTTCGCCCGACTTGGCCATATCTTCAGCTCCTCAGGACAATCCACAGGACCACAACAGAGGTGACCAGCCAGGCGGCGTAGTGGGAGCCAGCGATGAAGACTGGCGGGACACTTTCTTCTCCCCTCCGTACGACTATGATCTTTGGGGTCAGGTTAAAAAACGTGATGGTGTGGTAGAGCGCCGCAATGAGCACCAGCAGATGGAAGACAATCCACCCTGGCGACGCCAGCCGATCGAGAAAGGCAGTGTACGCTTCAGCTCCCTGAGCAAGCTGGGCAAGCTGGATGAGGTAGACGACTAAAAAGGCGGCAATCAACACGCTGGTCAGCTCGCGCAGCATGAAGAGCACATAATTACGCTTGCTCAGCCACCACGTCGTAGCGGATATCGGGCGTCGATACGGTTCACTCATTGCGATCCTCTCGGCAGCAGCACAGACTTGAACCAATCGATAGCTCCTGAGGCCTTGGCCTGCTGGATCGCAGCGGCTGGGTCTACGTGCTTGGGACAGACCACAGAACACTCACTCACAAAGGTACACTCCCATACCCCTTCATGCTTTGAGATGACCTCTCGCCTGGCGTCCTGGCCCTGATCACGGGAGTCGAGGTTGTAGCGCTGGGCCAGGGCAATCGCCGCCGGGCCGATGAAGTCTGGCTCCAGGCCGTAGACCGGGCAGGCCGCGTAGCACAGCATGCAGTTGATACACATGCTGAACTGCTTATAGCTGGCCAGTTCGGCTGGGCTCTGCAAATACTCCCCCTCCGAAACCGGTTTCTCTTCCTCGCGGATGATCCACGGCTGGACATCTTGGAGCTTATGCATGAAGTCATCCATGTTGATGACCAGGTCGCGCTCGACCGGAAAATTCGCCAGCGGTTCGACCCGAATCGGCTGGGGATAATAGTCTCTGAGAAAGGCCGCGCAGCTGAGCTTGGGCTCGTCATTAACCATCATTCCACAGCTGCCGCACACACCCATATGGCAGGACCAGCGGTAGGACAAACTGCCATCCACCTCATCTTTGAGATAGTTCAGCGCATCCAGGACAACCCAGTCCTCGCGGTAGGGAACAGTGTAGCTTTGGAAGGTCGGTTCTTGCTCGACCTCCGGTCGGTAGCGGAAGATCTCAAGCGTGATGCTGGGCTCAGCCATGATTAATCTCCATATTTACGTTCAGCAGGGGGCCAACGGGTGATGACCACATCCTGGTACTCCATGCGTGGCGGACCGTCGGCAGTTCGGTAGGCCATAGAGTGGGCCAGGAAGTTTTCGTCGTCGCGCTGGGGGTGGTCGATGCGCTGGTGAGAGCCACGCGACTCTTTCCGCGCGACCGCGGAATAGGCCACGGCCTCGGCCACATCCAGCATACATTCCAACTCCAGCGCTGCAGTTAAGTCGGTATTAAAGGTCAAACTGCGATCATCAAGGGTGATATTGGCAAATCGCTCCTTGAGTTCGGACACCTTATCACATGTCTCTTGCAGCGAGTCCTGGGTCCGATAAATGCCAGCCCCAGCCTCCATGGTCTTCGTCATCTCGGTGCGCAGGCTGGCGATGCGCTCGGTGCCACCCGTCTTGTTGATGAACTGCTGCTGGATACGCACTTGCTCGTCTTTGGCCTTGGCCTCAAGCGCCTGAGTGTCACACCCTGGCTGTTCCTGGGCAAACGCGGCAGCCGCGCGGCCAGCCCGGGCGCCAAACACCAACAGTTCGGTGAGTGAGTTCGAGCCGAGTCGGTTGGCCCCGTTGAGGCTGACACACGCACACTCGCCAGCCGCGAACAGACCCGACAGCGTGGTCGCGGCCTCAATATCGGTATGGATCCCACCCATCATATAGTGCACCACCGGCCGGACCGGAATGGGCTCGTGGACCGGATCAATACCCGCATAGTTCGTGGCCAGCTCGCGCACAAAGGGGATCTTCTTGTCGATCTTTTGCTCGCCGAGGTGACGGATATCGAGGTGGACCACGTCACCGTAGGGCCCCGGCAGGGTGTTGCCCTTGTCGTGCTCTTTGACAAAGCACTGGGACAACTTGTCGCGCGGACCGAGTTCCATGGTCCGCTTCTGCGGGTGGCCGGGATCGTTGACATCCAGCGGCTTGCCCAGGTCGTAGTCCTGTAAGTAGCGGTAGCCGTTCTTATTAACGAGAATCCCCCCCTCGCCACGGGCGGCTTCGGTGATCAGAATTCCTGTCCCTGGCAGGCCGGTAGGATGGTACTGAACGAACTCCATGTCCTTGAGTGGCACCCCAGCTCGGTAGGCCAAGGCCATGCCATCGCCAGTCTTGATAGACCCGTTGGTTGTAAAGGGAAAGATCCGGCCAGCCCCCCCTGTACACATAATAACCGCCTTGGCGAGAACTGGCTGCACCATGCCGCTGCGCAGTTCAACAGCCGTCACTCCCTGACAGCGGCCGTTTTCTACTAGTAGTGTAGTAGCAAAACACTCGTCATAGCGTGTGATCGAGGTGTACTTCAGGGACGTTTGAAACAGGGCGTGCAGCATGTGGAAACCGGTCTTGTCGGCAGCAAACCAGGTCCGCTCGATCCGCATCCCGCCAAACGGGCGTACGGCGACACGGCCGTCGGGCTCGCGGCTCCAGGGGCAGCCCCAGTGCTCCAGTTGGATGAGCTCGGCGGGGGCTTCGTTGACAAAGAGCTCGACGGCATCCTGGTCGGCCAGCCAGTCGGAACCGGTAATCGTGTCGTTAATATGGTCTTCCAGGCTGTCATTCTCTTTAATGACAGCGGCTGTTCCACCCTCAGCTGCAACCGTATGGCTGCGCATCGGGTAGACTTTGGAGACGAGCGCGATGTCAAGCTGAGGATTTATTTCGGCGGCGGCAATGGCAGCGCGGAGTCCCGCTCCTCCGCCCCCTATAATGAGTATGTCATGTACTGGTGCCATACTTTCCCTTACGCTTGGAAAGATATCGTTGATCTCTTTCCGCATGGGGATCGGTCATCAACGACATCTTTCTTGTCCTGAGCTTCATGGAGATGAGAGCACTTCTACTTCGTCCAGACGATCTATTCTACTGGCACTATGCGCCTTGCGCCAACACATTGTCCATCGCGGCAATCAGTTCCTGTACATGACTGACCGACACCTGCATCTCCTGCTTCTCCTTGTCGCTCAACGCAATGTCCACGACTCGCTCGACACCCCCGGCGCCGATGCTCACCGGCACACCAAAATACACGCCCCCAATCCCATACTCTCCTTCGAGATAGGCCGCGCAGGGCAGGATCTGCTTCTTGTCGTACAGGTACGCCTCAGTCATCTGAATCGCGGCAGAGGCTGGAGAATAGAATGCTGAGCCGGTCTTAAGCAGGGCCACGATTTCCCCTCCGGCTTGACGCACCCGATTCTCAATTTCCTCGAGCCGCTCAGCCGAGATCAGCCGCTCGATCGGGATACCGGCTATCTGGCAGTAGCTGCGCACCGGCACCATATCGTCGCCATGCCCGCCTAAGACCATAGCCGTGACATTTTGGACGGACACGTTCAACTCTTGGGCAATGAAGGTCCGATAGCGGGACGAATCGAGCACCCCGGCTTGGCCAACGACCCGATTCTTAGGAAACCCAGTGACCCGCTTGGCCAAGGTCACCATTGCATCAAGCGGGTTAGTAATAACGATGAGAAAGCTGTTGGGAGCGTATTTTGCAATGTTCTCCGAGACTTCTCGCATAATCTTGCAGTTGATTCCCAGCAAATCATCTCGGCTCATCCCCGGTTTGCGCGCCAGCCCGGCGGTGACAATACAGACATCAGCATCTTGAATCTCGGTATAACTCGTGGTCCCAACGAGGTTGACGTCGTAGCCCTCGATCGGCCCGGCTTCAAGCAGGTCCAGGGCCTTGCCCTGTGGCAGTCCGTCAACCACGTCGTACAGAACGACATCTCCGAGTCCTTTGAGGGCGCACAGGTGAGCAAGGGTGCCGCCGATGTTGCCCGCACCGATCAGTGCGATTTTCTTACGTGCCATACCTGATGCTCCAAATGGTCATGTGGTGACGGGCTATGGAGGAAAACAAGGCTACGTTGCGCACCACAAGAACGCTTTCCTGTCGTCTAAAGAAGGGCAGGATGCCAAAATTTACCAAACCTGTCTAGCCCGATAGAGACGAAACCCCAGCAGACACACTGACCCTGCGTGAGAGAGCAGCAGCACGGAAAGCGGTCGGCTGCATACGGACGGGCGCTATGTGATTGTCGGCCTGTGGTCAGGACATGGAGAGATTCCCATTGACCCGCGGTATATCAATAACCGCAACCTCAGCATCATTGGCTCGGCCTGAACCCAGCCGCAGCACTACTACGAGGCCGTCCGGGTTGCCCAGGCGCATCACGCCGATTTTCCTATGGCCGAGGCCACCACTCACCGTTTCGCGATCGAAGAGAGCCGGCAAGCCCTCGAAGCGGTGGAGCGGCAGGAGACGATCAAAGCGCTGATTGTGCCGGCCTAGTCGTACCGACGCCACCGTCCGCTCATCCGTCGGGTCCAGCGGTCACCGTACTCGGATGATTTCCAGCAAGGTTGACACGCTGCCACCGCCGGGTCTAATGGCTTCCACAAGGAGGGCTCGCCCATGCGATTTGGCTTTCTGTCAGAATGTGAGACACCAGAAGGGACCACCCATCACCGACGCTATTGGGAGGTCATGGACGAGGTCATCCTGGCCGAAGAGATGGGGTTTGATTTCTTCGGCACCTCAGAGCAGCATTTTCTGGTCGGCCTGGCCACGGTCTCGGCTCCCGAGGTCTTCTATCCGGCCATTGCCATGCGGACCAGTCGGATTCGGCTGCGCCACATGGTTGTCATTCTGCCTTTTCCGTTTAACCATCCGATTCGCGTGGCCGAGCGACTAGCCACGCTGGATATTGTCTCAAACGGACGGGCGGAATTTGGGACGGGACGAGCCAACACCTTAGTCCAGCTTGAGGGCTTTGCCTGTCCGCTCGACGAAACGCGTGCCCGCTGGGAAGAAGCGCTCGAAATCGTGCTGAAAGCCTTCAAGGACGACCCCTTTTCGCACCAGGGCCAGTATTTCCAGATTCCGCCCCGTTCGCTCACACCCAAGCCCGTGCAAGACCCCCACCCGCCCGTCTATATGGTTGCCCAATCACCGGACTCGCACGAAATTGCGGCCAGCAAGGGCATTGGTGCCCTGTCGTGGGATATGTATATGGGCTGGGACTATTTTGAGAAAAGCGCCCGCCTGTATAAAGAGCAGATTCAGCAGGCGGAGCCGGTGGGAGCGTTCGTGACCAACTGTCTGAGCGCGGTTACGCTCAACTGCGCCTGCGCCGAGACCACGGCTCAGGCGGTCGAGGAGACCCGCGATTCGATTCTCAATTTTGCCACGCCGGTCATCGAATCCTTTTATCCCGACCTTGGCCGGCAGGCCAAATCCTACGCCTATATGCTGGAGTTGGAAAAAATCCGGGACCGTTCCCGAGACCTTGACTGGCTCCGCAACGAGACGTCCGTTCTTGTCGGCGACCCGGACGTGTTCATAGAGCGCATTCAGCGCTACCAGGAGGTTGGCGCGGATGAGGTGATCATGCGCCTGGACGGGACGCATGAACAGATCATGCGCTCGATCAAACTCATCGGTAAATACGTTATTCCGAAGTTCAAAACCCCGCGCAGCGTTATCGGTGCCAGTCCGCTGCCGGGAAGAGTGCCGTAGTCCCAGGAGAAGGAGCGCCTACATCAGCCAGCCGCGGCCTCTGTTTTGAGAGCTCGGTAGCCCACGCTGAGCAGGTAGAGGTGTAAGACACAGACACCGGCCCCAACGAGCGCAAAGATCACCGCCTCAACAAGGAGAAACGGGGAGAGTGGCGGCCAGCGCCATACCCCGAATCCCGCGCCGTGAACCAACTGATTGGCGTTGGCAATCACCGCCCACACAAAGGCTCCATGCAACAGAAAAATAACCGTATGCAACACATATTCGTGCGTCGGTAATCCTCCCAGGGGTGCCCGCGACACTCGCTCGATTGACACATCCCACAGGGTGAAGATCACAGCGAGGGCCTGAATGCCGAGAAATATGGCAAAGCCGACGCTCCCCATTTCAATAAAGACCAGCATCACCGCCGTAGCAGTGAGAACCAGGGCGAGCAGGGTGTGGACACCATGCTCGCGAAAGCTGGAGGCGTGGGCGTAGAGGCGGTAGCGATAGATGTGGTTATAGACAAAATCTATAGCGCCAATTCCGCCCCAGCCGAGCAATAACCACAGCGGTGCTTCCATGACTATTCCTCCCTTTCGCCATATCCAGAGCCCCTGTTCAAACCACCGATTATTTCACCTGGCTACGTACCCCGACTACTGGGCGACATAGCCGCCATCGACCGACATGGCGTGGCCGGTCACGAACGAGGCCGCGTCCGAACTCAGCCAGACCACGGATTCGGCGATTTCCTCCGGTTTGCCCGTTCGCCCGACCGGCTCGGCCGCAACCAGGGCTTCGCCTAACTGAGGTTGATCGGCGGTGATACGCTCCACCATCGGCGTCTGAATCAGCCCAGGGCAGACGGCGTTCACCCGAATACCGGATTTAGCGTATTCCAGGGCCGCGGTTTTGGTCAATCCAACCACGCCGTGCTTGCTGGCCACATAGGCCGACATGCCGGCCACCCCGATCAAACCGGCCCCCGAGGCCGTATTCACAATCGCCCCGCTGCCCTGCTTGAGCATATGCGGCAACTCGTATTTCATGCACAGCCATACGCCGGTCAGGTTAATGTCGATCACTTTGTCAAACACGTCTTCAGGATATTCATCCGTTGAAGCGAGTCGCCCTTCGATACCCGCGTTATTATAGGCGCAGTCAATACGGCCATAGGTGTCCACCACCGCGTTCACCATCGCCTCGACATCCGCCGCGTTTGAAACATCGACCTTAATGAAAAACGCCTCACCACCGGCCTCTTTGACCATGCGCACCGTCTCCTCGCCGCCCTCAACCACGATATCAGCCACCGCGACTTTGGCCCCTTCACGCGCAAAGGCCAGAGCCGATGCCCGGCCAATCCCCGATCCCGCGCCCGTGATGAGCGCAACTTTTCCATCCAACTGTCCCATGCTGTTACCTCCTGTCCTTCTGAGTCTGTCTCACTTCTCCGGTCCGTAGTGTTTAACCAGATAGTCAATAATAACCGTTTGCTCTGGCGGTGTAATCCAGCCCGCGCCGAACTGCTCAACCATGTCCTCCATCACCCACTCCCAGGTTGCGCGATTGAGTCGTTGCGCCTGGACGAGCTGAAAGCTGTGGCAGGCCGAGCAGTATTCCCGGGTCAGCACGTCCGGGCCGGGGTTTGCTGCATCGATCACCGGCTTCTGGACTGCCGACACTGCTCCCGCCGGTTGATTGTTTCCCTCTCCAGCGGCCAATCCCCATGCCAGAGCAAGCACACTCCCGATTATCACAAGGCTCGCCGCACTCCTGGGTCGCATGCTCAGGCCGTGACCATAACCGGCAGCCAGTGGATGACGTTCCCGAGATAGCCCTTTGGATTCCAGGGTTGACGAAAGGGCTGGGCGTTCCCCTTGTCATCAAAGGCGCGTGCCCAGATCTCGTAATACCCTTTCCTGCTCAAGGCGACCTCGCATGCCCAGTGTGCCCAGGCGTAGGGGTTGGCGGGTTGAGTGAGCGCGGCTTTTTCCCAGTGAATCCCGAAGTCCGTAGACACCAGGACTTCCTTGACCGTCTCTTCACCGGCCCAGGCGTGGCCCTGTACGGTGACCGACTGTCCGGCCGGGAATTGGGCGTTGGCCTGAGGCACGGTTATCAAAGACTTGATACGCCAGGCCGTGGCAATGACCATATCTTCCTTTGGCGGCCTGGAACCGGGCTCAGCCGGATAGGCCGGCACACGATAGGAGTAGCCCGTCATCTTTTGTGAGTCGTGTACCTGGTCGCGCACTACAATACGGTTCAACCACTTTTGAGAGCAACTCCCAATCCAGCCCGGCACAACGAGCCGGACGGGATAGCCGTTAAGCGCCGGCAGCGCGGTCCCGTTCATCTGATAGGCGACCAGCGTATGCTCGTCCATGGCCTTCTCTATGGGGATACCCCGCGAGAACGGTTGCGCCGCTCCCACGGGCTGATCCTCGCCGTAATGGGCCGTATACACCGCACTTGATTTGAGGCCCGCCTTTTTCAGGACATCCCGCAGCCGGACTCCGGTCCATTGACTGCACGCCACCGCCCCGCGCGTCCATTGGTTCCCGCGGACCTTAGGCTCGAACAGCGCCCGACCATTCCCACCACACTCAATCACAAGCTGCTGGGTGACCGAGGGCAACTGCTGCAATTCGTCCAGACTCAGCGCCAGCGGTGTGGTCACTTCTCCCTCAACAACGAGCGTCCACTCCTGAGGATCTGTATTCTTCGCTCGGGTCGGAACCGCCCCATTATTCCGGACGAAATGCCGTGCCGAAGGAGTCATATGATCGTCGAGCAGATGGGGCGCAAACTCACCATTGATGGGCTGACTCGCAAGGACCGTCATACCGGGTTTTGTCCCCAGCAGGGCGTCGTCGTCGGCCCAAGCCACGGGCAACAATCCACGTCCCACGAGTCCCTTGAGCGCAGCATCCGCACCCGCTCCACAGGCCGTCAGAAATGCGAGCCACGCTCCGCTGTGCCCAAGGTGTGCAAGAAATTGGCGTCGTGAGAATGCCTTCATGTCCTCCTCCTGAAAAACCCGCTGCTCATCCGTCAATTCAGAGCAAAGTACCCCAGGTCTCAAGTCTGAGCAAATTGCAAGGCGATACGGGATAGGCCACCCTCTGGCGAAATGTTAGGTTGGCCCGAAGCTTTTCACTGCCCACCGTTTGTACCAGAAGGAGGTTTGTCCATGAGTCGTCCAGCCGCACCGGAAGCCTGGGTACGCATTCCCACGGAGGAAGAATTGCAGGCAAAAAGACCCCCAGGAGTAACAGGCGTATACGAATTCGGCTCTATCCCGGCCATGGGTCGTTTAATTGCCGCCCACCCGACTATTGGCCGGGCGTTCGGGAATCTGTTCATGCAGATCATGTTCGCGCCCGGCCATCTGAGTCGGGCGGAGCGGGAAATGGTTGCCGGCGTTGCCGCGGCGGCCCAGGATTGCCACTATTGAACGCAGTCTCACGCAGAGTTTCTGCGTGTCGAAGACGGCGACCCCGCACTTGTGGAAGCCATCAAAACCGGAAGCTGGAATACGCTGACCGGCCTGTCCGAACGGGCGCGGGCCTTGTGTACGCTGGCGGAAAAGCTCAGCGCCACGCCCACGCGCATGACCGCCGAAGACTGGCAGCCGCTTCGCGACCTCGGCTTTGACGATACCGCCTGCCTCGAAGTCGCCCACATCGTCGGCATCTTTAACCATTTGACGCGCTTGGCCGATGGACTTGGTCTTCAGTTGGATGCCGGTACGCAAAAAGCGTCTGAGACCGGGGAGGTCTTAGGCACACCGGAACAGGCGGCCGGGCAGACGGCTTGAGCAGTGCCATCTAGCAGTACACGCAGGAGCGAAGCATTGCGAGCGGTCCCACCGCTCAACAAGAACTTCAACTCGGGGGTGGGGCCGGCTGGTAGTGGGCGACCGTCTGCGCGGCCCTGTGGCCGGACGCCCCTCCAGCCGCGCGGGCTTCCTGTTCGTCCTGCTGCCCGTTTGCCGTCTTCCCGGCGGTCGCCCCAACAATCCGGAAATTATGCGATGCGATGGTGGAGCTGATTTCAATCGTATGCTCGTCGATGATACCCCAGTCAGTATAAGGCTCATTATCGCAATACACCTGTACGGCCTTCGGGTCCGGGAGCTGTGTCACCTTCCAACGTGTCGCTTCCCCACGACGTGCTGCAGTGGCGGCGTAGGTTGAGACATGCAACGTCCCGTCGGCGACCTCATTCCGCGCCTCACAAATGCCCAGATTCGGAAAATCGACACCTTCTACTGTGGGGAGCGCAAACTGGGCGTCCTGTTTGCCTTTATACACATTCGTCCAAGCCCCCGGCCCACCGATCTCACTCAAGATCAACAGGCCGTTCAGCTGACCACGTGGATGGGGTTCATCCAACCCAAACGTCCAGGCAAAGCGATCCTCGTCGTCGGCAAAGAAATCCGGCCCGTATTCTTCTTCCGCCACGGCTTTGAGACGTTTTTCTGTGGTCACATCTCCAACCTCGCGTGCCAGCATTAACGTCATGGTCAGCCAGCGCGGATCGTCAAACGCCTGCACCAGAGACTTTTTGAGGTCGTTCCAGCCCAGGTCGCGCACCCCGGCCTCATACAGCGCCAGGCCAAACTCCGGAGCCTGGGGGTAGAGATAGAGTAACGGAGCGAGCATCGACAGGCCGCTGAGACCGGGCGGCGGGGCGTAGGTGAATTCTTCGAGCGGATCATAATAAAACGCAAATGACGCAATATCGCCACGAGCGTTCCGAGTGGTAAAGTGCTTCTTCGCGAACTCGACCCACTGGTCGTAGACCCAATGCGTCTTGCTGCCAAAGATCTTGTCGTGCAACTGAAGGCTCAAACCTGCCGCGCTCAGACAGTAGGGCCAGATTTTCGTGTTTTCGCATTGCGGCCCCTGCGGGCGTTCCGACCACTGGTCTACCAGAAACTCGGAGATACCACGCTGGGTCCATTGGAACAGACGGTCGTTATACCCCGTGACCTGGAACGGCTTTTCCCATTTATTGTCACCCGAGACATAGGAGTACGTGCCGAGTAATAAATTAAAAAACCCACGAAAGAAGAGATTCCCATCCGCGCCTATCGGGTCTGGCTGAAGACCCCAGGGATCAACCCCGTTGGCGGTCCAGCCCGGCGGGTCGTAGCGCCCGCGCACATGCTCAGGCATAAAGACCAGCCATTCCGGCGGGTATGTATCCTGATGCGGATCGTGGCCGATGTAAGTCAGCCAGTCGACGGCACCCCAATACGTGACGTAGCGACCTACCAACTCATCGGCGATACGCGTATAGACCTCACGCCACGCCGGGGTCTGGTCGGCCATGAGCGGCAGGGCGTATGACGTTTCGGATAGATCAAATCGAGGAAACGCACACATCGGCGGGGTGGTCGTTCGATCCCACCAGGGGAGTGGCTCACCACTACTGCTCCAGTCGTCTTGGGTGGTGGCCTTATCCCAAATGAACCGCAGCCAGCCTCGCGCCCGCGGGTTGAGACCTTGCACACTATTCATTGGTTTCCTCCATTGCCGAGGCCGGCACGTCAAGAACAGGCTTAAAGTTCTTGCTCTTACCCGGCACCGGAGCGCCCTCTCCCACTTGCCACATCATCAGTTTTTCGCGTTGAGCAACGGCCGCAGTCCACGCCGGGTCGAGTGCCTCGGCCACAGGTTCTCGGGTGATGCGATCGGAAGCCTTTCCCTGTAGATTCGGCTTGACATAGGCATCTGGCATGACGTGTGACGGTTGGACGAAACCTGGGACAAAGGCCATGACCATTTCATAGAACCACAGTATGCTCGTAGGGTCACCTTTGAGTTCAATTTCCTTTAATGCGAGCCCATTCACGACTTGCGCCAGGCAATCCGGAGCCAGAAAAATTCGTACACCCTCTGGCGCAGTTTGGAACAGGAGCGTGCAGTGCGCGTCCGGCTCCAACCCGGTGTGCGAAGAAACGCGCCGGTTGCGGAAGACGTAGCTCCGAGACACACCGTCTCTGGAACCAATAGCAACGCTCATGTCCCGTGTCAGTTGTTTGCGTAAACGTGCGCTGGTCCGACTTGCGACGGCGAGTAGCAGACCAACGACCCAGAGTACAAAACGAAAAAGCATTGCCTGCCTCCAGCTACACCACTACTCCCATCTGTCGTAGCAAAGGAACGATCTCCTTACCAAACCGGACGGTGTCATCATAATAGTGCAGAAACTCGATAAGTACCGCATCCATACCCAATTCATACAAACGGGCCAGCTGCTCGGCAACCTGCTCCGCGGTGCCGACCACCGGCAGCGCCCCGGCCCCCAGGGCCAGCATCTTGAGACTGAAGCCGGTCATGGACTCGCTGCCGATGCTCAGGCCACTCGCCCAGTTCTGGGCGGCCACCATATCCGTCTGATCCATAATCCGTTGTACTTCGGCCTGGGCTTCCTTCTCGGTCTCACGCCACAGCACAAACGGCATCCCCGCACAGCGGACCTGTCGGCCATAGCCCTGCGCCCGCTGCTTGAAGTCGTCTGCCATTTCGGGTGTGGCTTCGGCCGAAGGCGGGGCAATAAAAGCCCAGTCGCATAGACGGGCTACCAGGTCACGCGCCGCGTCGGATGTGCCGGCGTTCACAATCGGCGGGTGGGGTTGCTGCGTGGGCTGGGGCATCACATAGCCGTCGGTGATCTGGTACCAGGGGGAAACATGCGTAAAAGAGCCCGGCTCCTGAGTCCACAGTCCTTTGAGAATTTCAATAAACGCTGTGGTTCGTTGATAGCGTTCGGCATGCGGCAGCAGTTCAATACCCATCATGCCGAACTCGGTGGCACTCCAGCCACTAACGATGTTGATGCCCCAGCGGCCCTGCCCGATGTGATCCAGTGTCCCGCCCATCTTGGCCGCTACGAGCGGATGGAAAACCGGCACGTGAACGGTTGAGTAGACCCGGATGGTTTGCGTGGCCGCCAGAATAGCTGCGGCCCAGGTCATGGTTTCGAGCGAGGTCCCCAGATAATTGGTCTCACCACCAAACCCACGCCAGCGGCTGACCGGAAACAGAAAATCAAATCCCGCGGCCTCGGCCGCCTGAGCGATGTCTTTGTTGGACTCATACGTCCAGTCGTCGGGTTCGGGTTTATAGCTGCTGATGCAGTAGGCATGGCTGCAATTGGGCATGAAGATGCCGAGTTGAAACGGCTCACGTTCGGATTCCGGCACGCGTGGTCTCCTTTAGGGGGATATGTGCAACGAACGCATAACAAAATTGCCAGGCCAACAAAAACGCTCGGATCATGCGTCCGACTGCACTAGATGACACCATCTGCCTGTAGGGCTTCGAGCTGTGCGGCGTCGAGTTCGAGCAGCCCGCCGTAGACCTCTTCATTATGCTGGCCGACCTCCGGACAGGGCTGGTCAAACCCGAAGGACTTGCCGACAAACTTGATCGGCAGGCCAAACCCCTTCACGCCCGACAGTTCACCATGCCGGGGATGCGGCACGTCCACGACCATTTCGCGTTCGATCAGATGGTCGTCCTCAACCAACTCGGCCGGGCTCAGAACCGGCCCGGCCGGCACTTCGCACTGCTGAAGATGTGCTACCGCTTCGTCAACCGTGTGCTGCCCAATCCAGGTCTGGACCACCGCGTCGACATCGTCACGATACTTCATGCGCTGCTGCAGGTTGGCGAATCTGGGGTCGTCGAGCAGGTCTTCCCGGTTCAGGGCTCCGAGCAGACTCTTCCAGTTCTGGGCCGAGACCGCGCAGATGGATACATAGCCGTCCTTGGCATGATAGATGTTGAACGGCACTCCGCCCGGATGCGTATTCCCCCGGCGTTCGGGAGTCAGGCCCGCAGCCATATGCTCAATCAGGTCCGGCAGCAGGAAGAATGTGCCATCCTGCATGGAGGTATCGACCCACTCGCCGCTGCCCGTTTTTTCGCGCAACTGCAAGGCGGACAGAATCCCGATCAGGGCAAACAGAGGAGCCGTGGTATCGCTGATCGCAGCCCCGCAACGCGCCGGGGGATGGTCCGCAAAACCGGTAACGCTATTGATGCCGCTGGCGGCCTGAATGATCGGATCGTAGGCCCGCCAGTCGCGGCGGGGCCCGTGTTGGCCAAAACCCGAAATCGAGCACAGAATAATGCGCGGGTTACAGGCGCGCAGGGTCGCATAGCCGAGCCCCATTTTGTCAATTGTTCCCGGCGAAAAATTCTCCACCACCACGTCCGCTTTTTTTACGAGCTGCCTGAACAGGGCCGTACCCTGCGGATCGCGTAGATTGAGGGTGATGCTCTTTTTATTGCGTGCCCGGTGGAGCACCATCAGCCCGATATCATCCTCCGTTTGCCGGGACATACTCGCCCCGTTCGGTCCGGCAAACGGAGCGCGGTTGCGGTGGGCTTCGCCGCCCTGAGGCGACTCGATTTTAATGACATCGGCTCCCAGCCCGCCGAGCAGTAGGGTGCAGTACGGGCCGGCCAGAAAACGGGTGAGATCCAGGACAATCAGACCTTCGAGTGGTTTCACATTTCCCTCCCTCTACGAACAAAAGAGTAAACGTATCCTCCAAACACGCAGACAAAGCTGGACACGTTTACTCTTCGGAGTCGATGTATCTTAATCTCCTGGGAAAGAGAAGCACTCGGCCCAACTTGACGGCCGGCCTGACCGGCCATAGCATTCCCAACCGAACGGGGTGGGAACCCGATTATATCCAAGGAGGACAGTATGAAATTTGGCATTTCCGTTTCAACAAAAATTGACGACTGGCAGCTCGTCAAATACGCCGAGGCCTGCGGCTTTGATATGGCCTGGATACCCGACTCCCAGATGATCTGGTCCGACTGCTATGCCACCATGGCCCTGGCGGCGCAGAACACGTCGCGCATTCAAATTGGCACCGGTGTAGCGATTCCTGGCACCCGTATTGCTCCGGTCACAGCCCATTCGATTGCATCCATCAACCAGCTTGCGCCGGGCCGCGTGTTCCTCGGTATCGGCACCGGCCATACCGCCATGCGCGTCATGGGCATGCAGCCCATGAAGATTCGCGACTTTCGCGAATACCTGCGCGTCGTTCGCGCGCTGCTGGGCGGAGGAGAAGTCGAATATACCTATGGCGAGACCACCCGGACGATTCGCTTCCTGCACCAGGACCTGCGTTTCGTCAATCTGGAGAACCCGGTGCCCATCTATGTCGCGGCCAACGGTCCACGGGCCCTGCGCACGGCGGGCGAGTATGGCGACGGCCTGGTGTCGGTCTTCAACGAGCGCGCGGACGTCGTCTCCCACCATCTGTCTCTGGTGAAAGAAGGCGCGGAACGGGCCGGACGGACGTTTTCGGACGACTTCTTTGTGGCTGCCTTTACGTCGGCAGTGGTGCTCAAGCCGGGCGAGCCCCTGACCTCCGATCGGGTGATTGACGAATGCGGCTCCTACGTCACGGCCATTATTCACTTTGTGTGGGAGATCTACCAGCAAACGAAGGATGAGAGCGTCGTGCCCGAAGCCTATAAGAGCATCTGGGACGAGTATTGCGCCTCAGTCGAGAAAATGGAGACACCACGCGACAAGCGCTACCTCCAAATCCACAACGGCCACTGCACCTTCCTCGTGCCCGAGGAACGCCGCTTTGTCACCCCCGAGACGATCAAGGGCACCTGCCTGGTGGGCGAGCCGGATGAAATCATTCACGAACTCCGGGAGTCAGAAAAAGCCGGGCTCCAGGAAGTCACCCTGCTACCGGCTATGGACCAGGCGCGGAACGTGTTCAAGGATTTTGCAGAGCAGGTGATCGAGCGCTATTAGGAGAAAAATCCCCTCTGAGAATGAGTGAGGCACCTTCCCAGGAACCAGCGCTCGCCAGACGTGGGGAGCCACCGGGCCGGGGAGAACCCACCCCGCCGCTAGCGCGGCACAAAGAGGAAACGTGTCCCGCATTGAGGGCTATTTGGAGGACACGTTTCCTCTTTCCCTCCGAGGAGGGGATAAAAAAGCTCCCCTCTTGGGAGGGGTGGCCCGAAGGGCCGGGGTGGGTTCCTCTTCTCCCTGGACCAAACCCACCCCGCTGCTTCACAGTCCCCCTCCCAGAGGGGATAGCAAATCCCTACGGCCGGACCTCGTAATAGGCGTTGATCGGATTATCGAAATCGTGGCGTTTGAAGCGGCTGAAGCCGGCGCTGCCCACCATCCTGCGCGCGACCGGTTCGGTAAATCCCAAGGTGCCCAGGCCCTCGCCGTCCGGCGTGGACATGGCGGAAGACATGCAGCACATGACCGAAAACCCGTACATCAGCGGGGCGAGCGGGTTCTGCTCCAGATTTTCTTCAAACGTCGGCATGCTATGAATGTCCGCGATCAACCAGGGGCCGTCCGGTTTAAGGGCATTATAGATCGCCTGGATGACCGGCGTGGGGTTGGCCATATCGTGCAGGCAATCAAAAGTGGTAATGAAGTCAAAGCTCTTATCGTCATGAATCGCGTCGCCGTTCGCATCGTGGCCGGTACGACGTGGCTGCCATGGGGCGTCCTCCGTGCTGTTTTTGAGTCTCTTTTGCTCAAACAGAGTAAACGTGTCCAGCATGTGCATGTTTATTGGAGGACACGTTCTCTCTTTACCACGGCTTGAACTCGACGCTGAATCCTTCCCGCTCCTGATTACGCTGATCGGCCAGCGACCCGCGCGCGCCCGTATACGTTCCCAACGGATAGTATAAATAGCCCTGGATATTGGCCCCCGGTCCGATGGAACGGTCTGTCAGCGACGGCGCGGGGAAAGCGGTCTCGCCCTCGCTGATGGGTTTCACCCGTTTCCCGGAAGCGTCCATGAGCATGATCCGCTGGGTTTCGAGCAGATACGTCTGCCGGGTCGGATTGGAGATATTGACCTTGATCGGCAGGACGGCCAACTCCTTGGTCCCAAAGACCACTTGGTTATCGACTATATTGAGCGGACGGAGCGCCACATACAAACGATCTTGATCCGCCGGGTTTCTCGCCAGCCGCTCTTCCAACTTGTTAAAGGCAGTAAAAAACCCGAGCTGAAAATCGCTCAGGGCCTGATAGAAATCCACATTGCTCAGGACCGGACTGTCCTCGCTGGTATCCATCTCCACCCGGTTGCGTTCGATATAACAGGTAATGGTGATGGAGGTCGGCTCCGCCCCCTCCTTTTCGCCGGTAATCAGACCGGCCTTCAGCAGGGTAGCCGGGGTATAGGTGGTGACGGTAAACCCGCTGCTCTCCACGGCTTGACGCATTATCATATTGGCCTGCTCGCACGGGGCAACATCTGAGCGAGTGGCGATACGGGCACCGTCCGAGCCGCAGGCGATAGTGACGGACACATTCTCCTCGCCACCCCAGCGGCCCATCTGTTTCGCCTCGATCTTGCCCTCTGCGTCGTCCGTAGCCGGCGTGAAGTCAGTCACCTCATAGCCCAAACGCTCAACCGCTCGAACCGAGAAGCGGTTAGCGTCCTCACAACTCATGTCCGGGTCTATCACATCGTACTCGTCCGTGGGCTTAAGCGGAGCTATTGCAGCGGCCATCTGCACGGCCTCGGGCTCTTTCGGCTCGGTCGGCTGCGAGGCCACTTCCGGCTGTTCGCCGGACGCACAGCCCAGCGCCAGGAGCCCAGCCAGACACAAACCAATCACAACGCGGCCCTTCAATGTGGGCGTATACATGCAGCCCCTCCTCATTTGGAGTGTGGACCATACCAAACCCACAACGATCGGACCAGAGGAGACGGGAAGGTAGAGAAGAAGTGCGGCGCCAGGAGCCCATATCGAGAAGGCTTCGGCCTCATGCTACCCTGAGCGCAAGGGGGACGTATGACAGAAACATTCAAGAACAAGGTCGCTCTCGTGACCGGTGGGAGTTCAGGCATTGGGCGCGCCACAGCGCACGCGTTTGCGCGCTGTGGGGCCAGGGTCGTTGTGGCGGATGTGAGTGTTGAGGGCGGCGAGGAGACCGTCAACCTGATTCATAACACCGGCGGGGAGGCCGTCTTCATTCAAACCGATGTGGCCCAGGCACCCGAGATCGAGCACCTCATCGGCAAAACGGTCGAGACCTACGGCCAACTCGACTGCGCGTTTAATAATGCCGGCATTGCCGGTGATTTGTCTCTGACCGCAGACTGTTCGGAAGAGCACTGGAATCAGGTCATCAGTATCAATCTGCGGGGCGTGTGGCTGTGCATGAAGCACGAACTTTCACAGATGCTCAAACAGGGCGGTGGTACCATTGTCAATACTGCCTCAGCGCTCGGTCTAGTCGGTATTATCGGCCAGACGGCGTATGTTGCCGCCAAGCACGGCGTGGTCGGGCTGACCAAGACGGCGGCCCTGGAATACGCCAAGTCCGGCATTCGGGTGAATGCCGTCTGCCCGGGCGTGATTCAAACACCGATGGTTGAAGGCGTTATCAACGCCCAACCCGAACTGACCGAAGGACTCCTGGCCTTGGAGCCGGTTGGCCGGTTGGGGAAGCCGGAAGAAATTGCACAGACCGTGGTGTGGCTGTGTTCAGACGCGGCGTCGTTTGTGACCGGTCATAGCATGGCCGCGGATGGCGGCTATACGGCCCAGTAGAGCGAGGGGGTACCCCCCTCCCCTATGGCCCGAAGCATCACAGCAGATACAGGCTGACCACCAGGAGAGCGAAGAACCCACCGGCCATGCGGATAAAACGGACCGCCCAGGCAACCTGTACCCGTTTTTCCTCTCGGATGAACGAGACCTTGAGGAGTTCATGGACCAGCACCCGGCGGAGACCGTCCACGTCAAGCCCTTCCAGGTGGCGCAGATATTCCGCGGCCGACATCTCCATATAATTCCCCGCGCGCCACGGAAGAAACATGCGCCACCCGGTCACTGTGGGTTTAATGGGGAGGTAATAGAGGGACGGCGGTTTCGCACCACCCACGTCGATAAACTCTTCGGGATTGACCCGTGGGTTGAGCGCCCAGATCGCACACACGGCAGCGATAAGAACATGAACCAATCCAACGGTCGTCAGAACCTGTAGAGGCAGCGTATCAATCCGGCCGTGGATTGCCCCGATAAAGGCCAGGACGCCGCCAACGAGCACGATGACAATCTCAGCCTTCGCATCAGTGGACCGAATGGTCTCCTGGGCATCGTTCAGCGCCCGATACAAAAAGTCGATGTGGTGTTCGTCTGTGGCGTCCATTGGAGAGTAAGCACCGCTAAGGATTCAATGCGTGTTCATCGACTTCACCACATCCATCTGCTTGAGCAGGGGTACGATTTCTTTACCAAAACGGACGGTATCATCATAAAAGGAGAGAAAGATCAGCAGCACGCCATCCAGGCCAAGCGTATACAGACGGGCGAGTTTTTCGGCCACCTGCTCGGCCGTACCCACGATGGGCAGCGCGCCACCGCCGATGACAAACATCTCTTTGGTAAAACTGTCGAACGAGCCGCTTTCCAGGCCCAGACCACGCGCCCAGTTCTCCAGGGCCACATCGTCTGCGGCGTCGATAATACGCTGTTTTTCTTCTTGCGCTTCTTTTTCCGTTTCGCGCCACAGCACAAACGGACAGCCCGCACTCAGGACCGTGCGCCGATACGCCTTCGCCCGCTCCCGGATATCGGTCGTCATCTCACGCGTCGCCTCAATATTTGGCGGACTCAGAAAGATCCAGTCGCATAAGCGCGCGACCACATCACGGGCATCAGCCGAAGAGCCGGCGTTCACAATGGGCGGGTGGGGCTTTTGTACCGGCTGCGGCATGACATACCCGTCGGTGATGCGGTACCAGGGCGAATCGTAGTTGAACGTTCCGGGCTCCGCCGTCCACAGCCCTTTGAGGATGGAGATAAAATCAGCCGTGCGGGCGTAGCGTTCCTGATGGGGCAGAAGTTCAACACCCATCATGTCAAAGTCGTGCGCGTTCCAGCCGCTGACAATATTGATCCCCCAGCGTCCCTGACTGATATGATCCAGGGTCGCGCCCATTTTGGCGGCGACCAGCGGATGGAAGACCGGCACGTGAACGGTCGAGTAGACTCTGATGGTTTGGGTAACGGCCAGGAGCGCGGCCGCCCAAGTCATGGTCTCTTGCGAGTAACCCATATAATTGGTCGTGCCACCGAACCCGCGCCAGCGGCTGACCGGGAACAGGAAGTTGAAGCCGGCTTGTTCAGCGGCAAGCGCGATCCGCTTATTTGACGCAAACGTCCAATCGTCGGGCTCGGGCTTATAGCTGCTGATATGGTAGGTCGCGCTGCAATTGGGCATGAAAATACCGAGTTGTAGACCGTCACGTTCGTTGTTTTCGTCCTGAGCCATAAGGCCATCCTCTCCGCGTTCCGAAGTCGGACCGAGGAAGCGTATCGCACCACTGCACCGAACAGTCTCTCTTACACTGCCAGGCTCGATAGGTGAAGGACAACCTGAACGCTTCGCGACGAGCAGATTCACCGCCGGACCATAGACGCGGTCGGCTCCCTATGGCAGGGTCATAGCCTATGACAGACACACAGACGACCGCAGGTGGCTATCGCTGGCTCGTTCTTGCTAATGGCGTCCTGGTCTTTACCTTCGCCTTTGGGTTTGGCTGGACGTACATCGTCATGGTCGTCGCTCAGGTGCTGGCCGAGTTGAACCTGGAGATGTCGGACTGGGGCATGCTGTGGGCGGCCATCTCGTTCGGCACGCTGGTCTCGGCCATGATTGGCGGGTTGCTGGGTGACCGCTACGGAGTCCAGAAAATTGTCGGTCTGGGGGTAGTGCTGATGGGGGTCACCCTGGTCATGCGGGCCACGGCCTCCGGTTTCGGTTCAATGTATGTCTGGATGTTTCTATTCGGGGTCGCCCTCGCCCTGACGTTTCCGAACGTGCCCAAAGCGCTGGGCATGTGGTTTGCACCGGAAGAATTCGGTATGGCCAATGGCGTCACCCAAGCCGGTTACGGCGCGGGCGCGGCCCTGGCCCTGGCCCTGACGCCGCTGGTCCTGGAGCCGGTCGGCGGCTGGCGCAGCCTGAGCATCATTCTTGGTGTGGCCACGGCCGTCATTGGGGTGCTGTGGTTCATGACCGTTCGGGACCGGCCCCACGAGCCGGACGAGGCCGAGGCCGGCCACCTGGGCACCGTGGCCGCGATCCGCCAGGTCCTCAGCATCCGGGACGCCTGGACCTTGGCGGTCTGTCACATGCTGTTTCTGGGCGGCTATATCGGCATCATCGGCTATGCGCCAACCTATTTCGTGGACGAGCAGGGCATGACCTCGGCCACGGCCGGAGCCGTCGTCTCGGTCATTATGTGGGCCTACGTGGTCGGCGCGCTGGTCGTACCGTCCGTATCGGACCGGGTCGGGCTGCGTAAACGTTTCTACGTGCCTGGCATGTTCATCGCCGGGGCGTGCATGGTGCTGTCCGGCTATGCGCTGGGTGTGTCGCTGTGGATTGTGGCCCTGATGTGGGGCTTCTTCGGTGGGGCGGCCCCGCTGGCGTTCGTGGTGCCGCTGGAAATGGAGGGCGTGGGTCGCCGCCTGGCCGGCTCCGCGGTGGGCATTGCCATCACCGCCGGCTATCTGGGCGGTGTGCTCGCCCCGGTCGTAGGCATGTGGCTGGTCGGCCTCACACCGGTGGCCGGCTTCTATTTCTGGGGCGGCTGCTACATGCTGTCGGCCGTGCTGTTTCTGCTGTTGAAAGAGACCGGCCCGTATATCCGCACGGCCAGCTGACCTCCTCGGCCCCGAACAAGACCTGAGGCCAAGAGATGAATCTCTGCTCAGCCCTCAGATGGTTTACGCGCGCGGACGAAGGCGCTACCGAACTTGCCGTCAACCTCAGAGGCAACGGCCTCAACATCAATTCCTTTGTCGGCAAGATAGGCACGAGCATCTTCGACACGGTAAATCCGAGTGGGTTCAAGATCGATATCAACAAAGCCAGCCTGCGCGAGTTTGGTCCGGTATTCGTGCTCTTCTAACACGCCGGCGATACACCCAATCCACAGTTCAACGTGGCGTTGAATCTGCTCAGGGATCGCTCCACGCGCGACAATGTCAGAAACCGCAAACCGTCCGCCTGGTCGCAGCACGCGCAGCGCTTCGGACAGGACGCGCTCTTTGTCTGCCGACAGGTTAATCACACAGTTTGAGATAATGACATCAACCGCGTTGTCCGGAAGGGGAATATCCTCCATCTCGCCTTTCAGAAACCCGACATTTTCGATCCCAGCCCTGCGTTGGTTTTCGCGCGCCAAGTCGAGCATTTCGTCTGTGATATCGAGGCCATAGACTTTTCCCGTGGGACCGACTCGTCTGGCCGACAGGAGCACATCGATCCCGCCACCCGAGCCGAGGTCGAGCACGGTCTCGCCTGGATTGAGTTGGGCCAAGGCTGTTGGGTTACCACAGCCGAGCGAGGCGGCAATCGCCTCCAAAGGAATCCCGGTGAGCTGGTCTTCGTCGTAGAGGTGTGAGGTAATGGGATCATCGGCACTCGCGGTTGCCTCCCCACAGGAAGCCCGGCCACCCTGGGCGGCTTGGAGCGCCGCTTTGCCGTAGATGTCCTTGACTTGCTGTTTCACCTCCTGGCTTTGCACGCTAACCTCCTTCTGTCGTGCGATGTCTTAGGCCCTCCCTTGGGTACTATTGTCTATAATTCCCTCCGAGGAGGGGGTTTTCTGGGGTCTACGCTTTTGCGCTCGGCCGGGCGGAGACTGCTTCGTGCCAGCGGGCCAGGTTTTTTTGATCCGGCTGGATCGCGATTTTTACCACCCGGCCAAAATCCACTGCGCACTGGGCGACAATATCGGCGACGGTATAACGCTCGCCCGCTATGTATTGGCGGTCGGCCAATACTTCGTCCAGCCAGGCCAAACTCTTTTCCGCCTTTTCTTTTGATACCGCAGCATACTCCGGCACCTGGGGCACCCGGCCTTTGAAAAAGGCGTGCTGCTGTTGAAACGCCAGGGTCGTCGGCTGAAAGAGTTCAAACTCCATGCGACGATTCCACATCTCGACAGTCGCCTTGTCCTGCGCGTCTACGCCCATGAGCGGCGGGTCGGGATAGAGCTCTTCAAAATAGCGGCAGATCGCCCCGCTTTCGGCAATGCAGGTACCGTCGTCGAGTTCGAGCACGGGCAGGGTGCCCATGGGGTTCTTCTGCGTCCGGAATTCCTCGCCGCGATTGACCGCTTTGACGATATCAACCTGTTCGTATGCCACCTCAATGCCTTTTTCCGCAATGAATATCCGCACCCGGCGTGGGTTGGGCGCGGTTGTCGCGTCGTGGATTTTCATACTGTCCTCCCCGCAATGAGATGGGGTCACTCTATGGGGCGAATGGACGAGAAGTAAAGGGGGACCGTTTTCGGCAGGCTTAGGCCAGCACCCAGGCAAGCCGCTCAAAGGCTTCGTGCAGCGTCTCCAGAGTATTGGCAAAACACAGACGGATAAAACCTTCACCAGCCTCACCAAACGCCGCACCGGGCGCAAGACCCACACGAGCCTCGGAGACAAAACGGCGACACTCGGCCACGCTATCAGTCATCCCGTCCACGGCGAAAAATAGATAAAAAGAGCCGAGCGGAGAGTGAACCCGGACGCGCGGCATGGCCCGCAGCCGTTCCACGCTCAGGTCGCGGGCGGCGCGGTAGCGCTGCACCATGTCACGCACGAATGGTTCGCCTTCCATCACCGCAGTGACTCCGGCCTGCTGAGTGAAATGGGCCGGACACGAGTAGTGAAACTCGATGACCTTTTCAAACACCTCACCCAGTCTCGGCGGAGACGTCACCCAGCCCAGTCGCCAGCCCGACATGGCCCAGGTCTTGGAGAAACTGTTGATCACCAGGACCTTGTCATCCGGCTCCGCCAGGTCCAGCAAGGACGGGGCAACGGGCCGATCATACACCAGACGGTTGTAGACCTCATCGGAAATGAACCACAGGCCACGCTGCCGACAGAAATCGAGCACAGCCTGCTGACCGTCTCTCTCCATAACCCAGCCGGTGGGGTTCCCAGGGGAGTTGATGAGGATCGCGGTGGTCTTGTCATCGACCTGGGCAAAGAGCCGGTCCAGATCGAGCGTCCAGGCCTGCTCACCAAACGTCAGCGGCACAATCCGTGTCTCCCCACCCATAATATGGATAGTCTCAATCAGGTTGGGCCACAGGGGGCCAACTATGACCGTGTTGGAGCCGGGGTCGGTCAGGACCTGCTGAATGAGATTGATCGCCACACAACCGGAGGCGGTGACGGTAATGCGGTCTTCGTTCACCGGGCGGGCGTGCAGACCGGAAGCGTATTCGGCCAGCGTCGTACGCAGCTCGGGAATCCCCCGGTTATGGGTGTAAAACGTACACCCCTGCATCAGGGCGTCAGCACCGGCCTGCTTGATAAACTCCGGCGTGGGCAGGTCGGACTCCCCGAACCAGAGCGGGATCAAGCCTTCGAGCCCAAGGCTTGCGTTGGCAATGGCCCGAATCTTCGACTTCGGCAGCCGTTCGATCCGCTCTCGGGCCTGAATCAGGTCCCGCTGTTCAGCGTTCATGTCTGTCACTTTTTCGACAACTCCCAGCAGTCAGCTGTTCATCCCAGCATAGAGCGGTTCGGGAACGGGGGGAAGATCAGTGTTCTTGGAGTAGAGCGGGGAGCTGGTTCATGTCCCGAAAGACCTGAGCCCCGGCGTCAGCCAGGGTTTCCGTTTCCGTGTCTCGGGCATAGCCGAATACGGTCATGCCGGCCGCTACACCAGCCTGAACTCCGGGGAGGCTGTCTTCAATCACCGCACAGGTTTCTGGAGCAACACCAAGCGTCCGGGCCGCATGGAGGAACAGGCCGGGGTCAGGCTTCCAACTCCCGACTTCATACGCACTCACAATCAACTCCTGAAAATATGCCAGCAAACCAGTAGTGCCGAGGTTGGCTTCTATCTTCTCACGCGGCCCGCTGGACGCCACACAAAACGGGACAGACAGCGCCTGTAGGGTTTGAATAACGGCTTCAACCCCAGGGATCGGCTGCAAGTGGTCCTCAAAGACCTTGGCGCTCCGCACCCGGAAGTCGGGAACAAAAGAGTCCGGCACACGGCGACCCAGCCGCTTTTCAACAGAGGCGATGCACTCAGCCAGCTTGCGTCCCTTATACATCGCAACCGCCTCCGCTACCGTCAGGTCCAGGCCCAGGTCAGCCACACACTTAACAAACACCTGGTTTTCGAGTGTCTCGCTATCAACCAGCACCCCGTCACAGTCAAAGATCACCGCTTCAAATCGCATACAGAGGTCCACGAGGAAAAGGTGTTCGGGGTTTAGTCATGTCGCTCCGTTTACGTGTCGTCGCGGAGAAGGGATACACCAGTTGCACCCAAGAGTAACGGCAGCAACGTGTCGATGATCATCCAGACCAAGGCGCTCACGTTCTCGCCCTTTCCTGGGGCGAAGTCGGCGCTGACCGACATGGTGTTGAACCAACTCCAGAAGAAGAGGATGCCTACGCCCAGAAAGCCGTAGAACATCGTAGTGGCGGCCAGACGTTCCCAGGTCACGGGCGCGTCCGGTCCGGCGTTGCTGGCGCGTTTCATACGCGGGTAGCCGACGATCAGGCCCAGCACGATCGCCAATCCCATTAACGGGTCCAGTATGGTCCACAGCGGGCTGTACGGATGGGCTTCGCTTGAGACGTGATAGAGGGGCTCAACTATAGTGTGGACCGCAACCGCGACCCCAATCACGACGAGAACGATACCAACGATTCGCTTGCTGTCCATCACGCGGCTCCCTTCTGAATTTTCGGCCCTGACACTGTGTCATACCAGCAGTTGCACTGTCTACGACCGAAGAGCGCGGCGTTCCGTATAAAAGGGATTTTCGCTGAGACCAAAACGCGCTATGGAAACACAGGTATTAAAGGAGGCTTGCTATGGCACGCGTGGCACAACTCGGCTACATCGGCTTGGGCGTCAGCAATGTTGACGAATGGGAACAATTCGCCACCGGAGTGCTGGGGCTCCAGGCGCATACCCGCGACCCGGACGGCTCGTTGCTGTTGCGGATGGACGACTACCACCACCGCTTCATTGTCTCCCCCGGTGACGCGGACGATCTCACCCTGGTCGGCTGGGAAGTGGCAGACGAGGAAACGCTCACAGCGATGGGCGATCAGCTCAGCGCCAATAATATTGCCGTCGAATGGGGAACCCCGGAAGAGGCCGAAGCCCGGCGGGTCGTTGGTCTGCTCAAACTCCAGGACCCGAACGGCCTGGCAACCGAGGTCTTCTACGGGCCCCTGGTGGGCGTTGACAAACCCTTTCAATCCCCCCGGCCGATTTCCGGGTTTACCACCGGAGATATGGGGCTTGGCCATATCACCATGACGGTCGATAGTTTGGAGCAAAGCCTGCACTTCTACCGGGATGTGCTGGGCTTTCGCCTGAGCGATTGGGTACGCCCCCAACCCGAGCGCGGCGTGGCCTCCACGCTCAACCTCGCCTTTCTGCACTGTAACCCGCGTCACCACAGCATGGCCTTCTGGGAAGGCAAGATGCCCAAACGGATGCACCACTTTATGGTGCAACTCCAAAGCCTGGACGATGTGGGGTCAACCTACGATCTGTGTCAGAGCCAGGAGGTGCCGATTGATATGACCCTGGGGCGTCATACCAATGACCTGATGCTGTCCTTTTATCTCAAAACCCCGTCCGGCTTTAGCGTCGAATATGGCTGGGGCGCGCGTGAGGTCGATGACACGACCTGGCAGGTCCAACTCCATCGTACCGGCAGTATTTGGGGCCATAAGCACGTGGGGCACCGGTAGGGCAATCCCCCTGTGGTTGCCCGGTCCCCTGGTGGCTGCGAGACAAAACGGGCATGTAGGGCAATAGGGACGACCCCCCTCACCCTGGTCCTCTCCCTCCAGGGGAGAGGGGAATTGGAGAGAGGAGAAGGAATTAAGGAGCACGCGACGTGACAGACTGGTCAGACTTGGTTGACTTGGAAAAATGCACGGTCAGCCCCCGGGTCTTTGTTGACGAAGAAGTCTACCGGGACGAACAGGAGCGCATCTTCGGCCGCTGTTGGCTCTATCTGGCGCACGAATCCCAGCTCCCCAATCCGGGCGACTTCGTTACCCACTATATGGGCGAGGAATCGGTCCTGGTCTGCCGGACGGCAAGCGGAAAAATCCGGGTCTTTCTGAACTCCTGCCGCCATCGCGGCGCGCGCATGTGCCGCCTGGACGCCGGCAACGCCAAAGCGTTTACCTGCCCCTACCACGGCTGGACGTATGACAACCAGGGCCGGCTTGTCGGCGTTCCGCAATTCAAGGAAGCCTATTACGAAGAGCTCAACCGGGAGGACTGGGGGCTGATCGAAGTGCCCCGCGTGGAATCGTTTCGGGGCCTCATCTTTGCCTGTTTCGACGAGAACGCCCAGAGCCTGGATGCCTACCTCGGGGATATGAAGTGGTATCTCGACCTCATCTTCAACAAGACTGAAGGCGGCATGGTCGTCCTGCCCGGACTGCACCGCTGGAATCTGGGCGGCAACTGGAAGCTGGCCGCCGAGCAGTTCAACGGCGACAACTATCATACCGGAGCGGCCCATGAGAGCATGCTCAAAATCGGCCTCGGCCCGGCGAACGGGCAATTTCTCGGTGACCGGCCCTGGGTGCGAGACTTTGAAGCCAAGCTGGAGAACGGGCATGGCTGGATCAATTTCAAGATTGACATGGCCGGCGGCGTACCCACCCCGCTGGCGCAGCATATGGAGCGGATGCAGGCCGCGGCCAAACAGCGCCTGACGCGAGCCCAGAGCGAACTGGTCGGCTGTGTCCATGTCGGAACCGTGTTTCCGAATTTTTCCATCCTGACCTTTCTGGGTTTCTTGACCGTTCGGGTCTGGCATCCACGCGGCCCGCATAATATGGAGGTGTATTCCTGGGGCATGATCGAGCACGAAGCTCCACCTGAAGTGGTCGAGATCGCCCGGAAGATGCAGATTCTGACCTTTTCGCCCAGCGGCATCTTTGAGCAGGATGACGGCGAGATGTGGGGCAATAGCGTCAAGGCCATGCGTGGCCTGCACCGCCGAAACTTCCCCCTCAACTATCAGATGGGCGCCGGGCATGGCCGCACCGACCCGGACAAGCCCGGTCTGATCCATCCCCCCTCAACGGAAATCGGCATCTTCGGCGTATACGAACAGTGGCAGGCTCTCATGGGTGGCACATGATGAACGCGGCAGACCGCACCCGACTCCGTCACGAGTTCGAGGAACTGCTCTATCACGAGGCCTGGCTGCTGGACAACGATCGACTCGAAGAGTGGCTTGAGCTGTTTACCGACACGATTCGCTACTGGGCTCCGGTCCGCAGCAATATGGAGCCGGGCCAGGAAGACCTGTCTCGGCCTCATCTCCTGGCGCATTTTGATGATGACAAGACCAACCTGACCCTGCGCATCAAACGCCTGAGAACCGGAGCCGCCCATGCCGAGGAGCCACGCTCCCGCGTCCGGCATTTTGTCTCTAATGTGCAAATCCTTGAGACCGACGGACCGGACCGGGTAAAAGTCGGCTCAAATTTTCAGGTCTTCCGCAGCCGCTGGGAAGGGACCGAGCACTTGTTCGTCGGCTGCCGGGAAGACTGGTGGCGGCGTATTGACAATACCTGGAGGAATGAAGAACGCTTTATCCTGCTCGACCATAACATCCTGGAGAATATGACCGTCTTTTTCTAATTCGTCCCCTCTCCCTCTGGGAGAGGACCAGGGTAAGGGTCTCCTTTCTCTCAGCAAAGGACACATATGGACACCTCAATCGCTGAACTCTTCAATCTCGACGGCCAGGTGGCCCTCGTCACAGGCGGCGCCAAAGGCATCGGCCAGGGTGTTGCGGAAATCCTGGCTGCCGCCGGAGCCCGTATTGCCGTGGCGGATGCGGACGCTGAAACCGCGACCGCCACCGCCAAAGCCCTCAACGATCAAGGCCGGACAGCCCTGGCGGTCGGCACGGATACCTCCGACGAAGCTGCGGTCAAAAACATGGTTGCCGCGGTCATGGACGCGTTTCAGCGCATCGATATTCTGGTCAACAACGCGGCCATCTATCCCATGGCCCGGCTGGCCGAGATGGAAACCGCGCTGTGGGATAAGGTGTTGGGGGTGAACCTGCGCGGTCCGTTCCTGTGCACCCGCTTTGCCGCCGAGCAGATGATAGCCGGCGGGCGCGGCGGGCGGATTATTAATATCTCCTCCATCAATACCGCCCGGACCTATCTGGGCATGTCCCATTACGACGCCAGCAAAGGCGGCCTCAACGCCTTTACCAGGGCGAGCGCGCTGGAGTATGCCCCCCATAAAATCACGGTCAATACGCTTGCGCCGGGAGCGGTGAAAACACCGGGCTCCTTACGCGTGCGGAGCAATCTGGCCAAGGAAATGGGGCACGCTACGACAGAGCCGCTAGACGCCGCGTTCGCAGAAAAAATTCCGCTCGGGGACTGGGCTCAGCCGGTTGATATTGGCCAGGCGGTGCTGCTGCTCACCAGTCGGGCGGCGCATTATATCACCGGTCAATTGATGTATGTGGACGGCGGCCTGATGCTCATGATGTAATCCGCCGGGAGAGGGGCACCCATGGGCGTACGCACTGGCCAGGAATATCTTGATGGACTCCGAGACGACCGAGAGCTGTACGTCAACGGAGAGCTTGTTCGTGACGTGACTACCTACCCCGCCTTTCAGGGCGTCATCCGGGAGATGGCCCGGCTGTACGACTGCCAGCATCAGGAACCCTATACAGACATTCTGACCTATCCCTCTCCAACGTCGAATGAGCCGGTCAGCACCTCGTTTGTGTTGGCCGAAAGCTGGGCGGACATTGAGAAACGGCGCTTTGGAGAGACGACGCGGTGCGAGTTGACCTGCGGCATGATGGGCCGCCTGCCCGACTATATGAACGCCTTTGTCGCGGATATGGCGGCCATCACCGCCTGGCTGGGGCGCAACGAGTCGCGCTTTGGGGACAACGCCTGGACGTATTATGAGTTGTGCCGCGAAAAAGATCTCTGTCTGACCCACACCCTGGTCGATCCGCAGATCGACAAGACCAAAGGCGTCGAGGACCAGGAAAGCATCCGCATCGTCAAGGAGACCGACGCCGGCCTGATCGTCAACGGCGCCCGCATGCTGTCCACCCTCGCCCCGATCAGCGACGATATCTGGGTTGCGCCGTATATGCCGCGCAAGCCGGGACAAGAAGCGTATGCCGTCAGTTTTTCCATCCCGGTGGCCACCCCAGGGCTCAAGTTTATCTGCCGGGAGCCCTACGATGCCGGAGCCGGAGACTTTAACCGCCCGTTGAGCAGTCGGTTTGACGAAGGCGACGCCATTGCCGTTTTTGACAATGTGCTCGTCCCGTGGGAGCGCGTTTTTGCGGCCCGGGATGTGGAAACCTCCAATCTCATTGCGCCCCGCATGCCGGGCTATTTTGCCTTGCAGGCTGTTATTCGTGGTGCGGTCAAACTGCGCTTTATGACCGGCCTGGCCTGCCTGGTCGCCCATAGCATCGGGCGCTCGGAGATTACGCGTTACCAGGAACTCATAGGCGAACTCGTCTCCTACGTCGAGCTGGCCGACGGCCTGGTCACAGCCACGGCGCACGAAGTCTGGGCGAATGCCCAGGCCGGCGAAGGCGAGACGGATTCGGCGTCAGAAGCCGTCGCCGCGGCAAAGAGCTTCGTGCCGGGTCTGGCCACCCTCTTTGGAGCACCGGACAAGGGCATGTTGGGCATCACCACGCTGCGCATCTTTTTTCCCTTCGTCCATGCCCGGGCGGTTGAGGTTATCCGCCTTGCGGGCAGCAGCGGCCTGGTCATGACCCCGACCGAGCAGGATTTCGCCAACCCTGCCCTGCAAGAACTCCTGCCGCGTTATCTGCGTGGCCGCGACACCCCGGCCGAGGAGCGGGTACGCATCATGAAGCTGGCCTGGGATGCCATCAGCACCCAGTTTGGCGGACGGCAATTATTGTACGAGTGGTTTTTTGCCGGGGATCCGATCAATAACCGAATTCTGTATTACGGCACGCATAAACGCAGCGAATGTGAAGCCCTGGTGCGGAATTTTCTCAACTCTCTCAAGGGATAAGGAGCAGCGGGATGGCAGACTATCGAAAACACGAAGCACGCGAGTGGGCCAAGGCAACCATGAAGGGGGTGGCCAATACCATCACCCCCACCTTTACCCAGGACTTGCGCGGCCTGAACGAGAAAGCCATTCGTCACGACGTGCGCAAGGAAATCGAATACGGCTTTTGGGGCACCCTACTCGTGGCCGAAACCGCGACCACTTTTGACGAGTACGTCCAATTCGCACGGTGGGCGGCAGATGAAGCCGGGGGGCGGCTCCACCTCATTCACCATGCCAGCTTCAATAACCTGGAAGAAAATATCGCAGCCGTCCAAGCCACCGAGCGGGCGGGTGCCGACCTCGTCCTGCTCTCCTACCCGCCCACCTTTTACCCGGACAGCGCCGACGATATCTACCGCTACACCAAAACATTTTGTGACAACACCAATCTGGCGGTCATGCTCTTCCCCGTTCCGCTATGGGGTTTTGAACGCATCCATCCGGCCGCGGGCTTTGGTCCGGAGCTGATCCAGCGCCTGCTCGACGAGGTGCCGAATATCGCGGCGATCAAGGCGGAAGGCGGCATGCCGTCCATCGGTGGCTTTGTGGACGTGTATAAACGCTTCGGCGACCGGGTCGTTGTCACCGAACCGATTGAAGGCAACGGTCTGCCCATGGCCGGCCTGGTGCCCATGCAGTTCATGGGGACGAGCAATTATGAGTACTGGGGGCCGATGATCCCCAGGATTTTCGGCCTGATCCAGGACGGGCAGTTCGAGGCCGCCATGAAATTATACTGGCAGATTCACCCGGCGCGTCAGGCAAGTATGCAGGCCATGGCCATGCTGGCGGGCTCAAATTTTTTGCACCGAATGATTTGGAAATACCAAGGCTGGCTGAGCGGCTTTAACGGCGGTCCGCTCCGCACGCCGACCATGCGTCTGAACGACCGCCAGATGAAGCCCCTACGCCAGGGGCTGATCGCCTCCGGACTCGAAGTCCCGGTCGAGGACGACAAGGAGTTCTTTATCGGGCGAAATCCGGCCTAGGGAGACTGCGTGACCCTACTCCTGACACACAGAGACGTAGAACAAGCCACAGACATCAAGACCCAGATCGACCGCATCGAGCAGGGCTTGCTCGAAGAGGCCAGGAACGCGGTTGAACTTCCTCCGCGCCTCAACCTGGCCACGACTTCAGGCTTTTTTCGCGTCATGCCGGCGGTTATGCGGGACAGCGGTCTGATGGGCTACAAGGTGTTTCATGGGTCGGTCCAGCATGGCGTGCGCTATCTCATTGCGGTCTACGATGAAAAGGACGGACGCCTCTTGGCGCTCATGGACGCCGCCTATCTGACCGCAACGCGTACCGGCGCAACGACCGGCGTGGCCACCAAGTATATGGCCCCACCCGAGGCCAGGACCGTGGGCGTGATCGGCTCGGGCCTGGAAGCGACGACAAATTTGCAGGCCGTGTGCGCCGTCCGACCGATTGAAGCCGGCAAAGTCTTTAGCCCCACTCAGGCGAATCGTGAGCGCTTTGCCGTACGGATGAGCGAGCAACTGGGCATCACCCTCAGCGCGGTCGCGACCCCGGAGGAAGCGGTCAGCGAGGTTGATGTGGTGGTGGTGGCGACCAACACCACCGGTGTCGGTGATCTGATCGCCTATCGTGGCAAGTGGATGGAAACCGGCAGCCACGTCAATTCGATTGGCTCAACCGGCCTACAACTCCGCGAGATTGACGCGGAGACCTTCCGGCGCGCGGAACGCATTGTGGTGGATTCGCGGGTACAGATGGAAGGCGAGTCGGGCGACCTCAAGGCTGCAATGGAAGCTGGAACCTATGATCGTGCGAAAGTGACGGAACTCAAAGAAGTGGTCGCCGGTCGCGCCCCAGGCCGCTCAGGCTCGGACGAGACCACCCTGTTCAAATCCGTGGGCACCGCAATCCAGGATGTTGCCGCCGGCTTCACCGTCTACAAAGAAGCCGTCCGCCAGGGACTTGGTCAGGACGTGGGCGAGTTTCTGGAGTTGAAGACGTTTTAGGCGGATGCGTCCTTTGATCCAAAAACATCCGGCTGCGTGACGTTCAAGCACGTTGAGCCTGCACCTGCCGGGCCGCGCGCTGGCCCGTCCAGTACGCTCCGTGGACCGTCCCGGGGTCGTGGAGATGCAGGGCTTCCCCCGCGAAAAAGACCCGACCAGCAATGGGCCTTGAAAGCATCTCCGGCTCCCCACCGTTCGCCCCGACACGGAGATAGGCATACGACCCGCGTGCAAACTGGTCCGAGCGCCAGCGCTGGATCATCACCTCGGTTGGCTCGGGAACATCCGTCCCCATCACGCCGGAGAATTCTTTCCGCAGCCGCTCCACAATGGCCTGGTCTGACAGCTCTTCAATCTCGTCGGCGGCAGTTCCGCCGCTGAGACCGACCAGCATAGGTACGCCGGCATAGGCAGCAAAATTGACGTAGAAAGAGCACAGGCTGCTGCCACACACAAAAACAAAATCCGGCTCCTCTGGCCAAAACACGCGTGGGAAGCACAGGATAATCTTATTGAAGAGTCCCATGCCGATACGGGACAAGGCGGTCCGATGCGAAGGGGGCAATACCGGCTCAAAGACGATCTGCTCCGATTGCAACACCCCGATGGGAACGGTGACAATCACTCCGTCTGCGGTAAACGTTTCCCCCTCCGTCTCAGCCCGGACGCCGTCTGCTCCATACATAATTCGCTTGACACTCTGGCCGAACCGAATAGGGAGACCTTCAGCAAGGTGCCGGACGAGCCGGTCCATCCCATCGAGCACGAATTGCTCCCCCGAGGCCAAATCTTTCCCTGTCGGTCCGGTTATCGACTCGTATAACAGACTGGCAAAGCCAAGGTCGTGCGAGGGCGCGGCGTAGAGATTCTCTATCCCCCTCTCGATCCGACAACGCGCCAAACGACCGGCCTCGGTCAACGGAGCGGGAATCGCACTCAAGACATCGGCGACCGAAACCTCGGTGCCGGGGCGGCCAAGCCAGCGGCGAGCCAGAGTCGAGACATAGGTCCAGCCGCTCTGTCTATATACCTTGGCTTCCAATTTCGCATATTCGGACTCAAACGCGGCGCGAGAGACGGCTGACCGCCCGACCGTGCCCAGTTCATAGGCCGCCAGATTGCCATATTCGCTCACCCATGTCCTGAGACCCAGGTTCGCGGCAACGGCCTTGAGTGGATTGCCCCGCCCGCCGTGCAGCCAGGACGCCCCGAGGTCGATGGGGGTTTCAAAGCGGCGGTCAGTCCAGACCCGGCCGCCGGTACGGTCTCGGGCTTCCAGAACAGTGACCGCATAGCCAGCGCGCTGGAGCTCGCGGGCCGCAGCCAGCCCGCTCATGCCCGCTCCAACAATCAGGACTCTGCCGCCAGGAGGAACCGCAGAGTATGCCTGGGACCGACAACCGGGCAACACGACCGCCCCAGCCCTCAGCACCAGCTTGTGAAAGTCGCGGCGTGCGATGGGGGTCTCCACATCACCCCTGCTCACGCCATCCGGTTAAGCACATACTGCGGGGCCATCTCCCGGTCCAGATACTGATTCAAGAACTCGACACACACCGGGCGGCATTGGCGGAAGAGGTCGGCCCGCTGAAGGTCCTGGGCGGTCGGCGGCTGAGCCGCGGCTTCGCGGAGCTGACCGAGCAGGTCTTCCTTGTTGAAACGTAAGTGCGTGCGGTTTTCCATGACCAACTCACCGTCAATAATAACGGTCTCCACGTCCGTCCCCTTGGCCCGGTAGACAAAGGCGTCAGCCATATGGGTGTCAGGCGCGAGATACGGCTGGGTCATAGTTTGCAGATTCACCAGAATGATATCCGCAGCCCGGCCCGGTTCGATCCTACCAATGGCGTCTGCCTGCAGGGCTGCCCGCGCCCCGTTCAGCGTAGCCATGCGAATGACATCGTGCGGGCTGACCCAGGGCGAGGTCGGACGCGGCAGGCGGTGCAGCTTGGAGACCAGACGCAGTTCCTGGACCATATCGTCATCATCGTTGAGCGTTCCGCCATCCGTCCCAACCCCGATATTGACGCCGCGCTCGTGCATAAAAGCCACCGGGGCGATGCCGCTCCGAAGACGCAGATTGGAGCTGGCGTTGTGGCACACAGTCACCCCGGTCTCGGCCAGGAGCGCCAGGTCGTCCCGCGTCGTCCAGACGGCGTGGGCAAAAGAGGTGCGGGGACCGAGCAGATGCATATCGTGCAGCCAGGCCATATTGCTCTTGCCGTAGTGCTTAAAGAAGTATTCGGCCTGATACGGCGTTTCGACGACGTGCAGGTGGAGCCCCCGCCCCTGTTGGATCCGCTCCCCGATCGCTTCGAGAATATCCGGTGTTGTCCAGACGGCGTTAATCGGCCCGTAGAGAATTTTGACCTTGGCCGCGCCCTCTTGGTTTCGCTCGGTATAATACTTCTCAACGAGGTTCAGATAGGTATCGCGGTCCATGGGCGGACGGGCCTTCAGCGTGGCTTCGACCTGTTTGCGGAGCGGCGCGCTGAGGCGTTGCAGAAACCAGTCGTCGTCATAGGCAAACGGATGCTGGTTCATGACCTCAAGCGCCAGGGCAACCCGCTGGCCCGAGGTCTCATAGGCCTTGAGCGTCGCGTTGACCTCGTCCTCGTAGTTCCCCGTGCGGCAGAAATGACTGTGCAGGACCGTCGTCACCCCGGACTCAAGCAGCTTCATATTGCCGTAGAGCGTATCCAGATAGACGTTGGTCGGCGATTTGAGCATCAGCAGGTCGTAGATCCACGGCTCCAGGGTATCGTCCAGCGCGCCCTGCTGGAGCGCGCTGAGCCCCCAACCGTGGTGATGCACGTCGATCAGGCCGGGCAGAATGAGATGTTCGTTTGAACCGACCTCCCAGTAGTCGGGGTATTGCTTTTTGAGCGCGCTATAACTCCCCACCGCCGCAATGCTGGTCCCGGTCACGGCCACGGCCGCGTCCTGCACCACCGCCGTTTTTTCTCCCGGCTGGGCCGGGTTGAGGAGGTATTTGCCGTGTACGAGTAAGTCGGCCATGGGATTGCTCCTGTCGTTAAAAGGCTGCGCTCAGCCGTTCCTTGGGATATTCCGCCCCGACCACATGTTCGATGGTGAGCGCCCGGACCATCTGATAGGTCCGCACCCGGAAAGCGGGGTCGCAGGACATGCGGATGTACATATCCTGCGGCTTGATGTCGTAGTCTTCGCGCAGCCATTCGAGCATGTTCTGGGCCGCATCGTACACGGCCTGCTCCATAGGCCGGTTAATGCCCACCGCCACAATACTGTCGGGTTTTTCAATCCGCACGCAGGGCAGGCGTTTGTTTTTTATCACCGTACAGCTCAACTGTACGGTGGCACGGGTCTCGTCGGCAATGCCGGTAAACTCGGTGTCTCCCTGGCCGCCGTGAATATCTCCGATATACAGCAGGCCGCCCGGATTATAGGAGTTCAGATAGATCGTATGTCCGGCGCAAATATCGCGGCAATCGATATTGCCGCCAAAGGGACCCTGTCCGAGGAGAGAGGTGAAGACTTCTCGCTCCGGTGCGGTTGCCAGCG
Organism: uncultured Binatia bacterium (SeqCode); assembly: GCA_965203745.1. Taxonomy (GTDB): domain Bacteria; phylum Desulfobacterota; class Binatia; order Bin18; family Bin18; genus Bin18. The sequence continues at coordinate 269,340 of CBDBDK010000002.1, read as the reverse complement.
TGCCGCAAAAGGGTTGGAGGTCCCAGGTCAGCTTATCGGAATAGACGCCCTTGCCGTCACGGGTATGGCCGCTCGGGCCGGGCAGATGCTCGATCACCTGTACCCGCGCCTGAGCGCATTGGCCATCAAACAGAGTCGAATTGCCGTACGGGCCGATGCCGGGCAGAATACCCGAAAAGCCGTAGCGCCAGGGATCGATAAAGTCGATATGCACGGCCAGCACATCGCCCGCCTCGCAGCCTTCTATATAAACCGGCCCGACCACGGGATTGTATTTGGGTGGATAGGCGACCGCGAGCGCGGCAACATGGGGATCGTCCACAAACTGATGGACAACGGGATTATCACTGTCGTCCTCGATTAGGCCCGAGAGCGCATCCTCGGTCTCCACCTGAAAGACTTCACCGGCCTGGACCCGCAGGACGGGCTCGTCCCGATTATCGAAGGCATATCTGGTTACCTCGCCGCGTTGGATTTTCTGCATGCCGACCCTCCTTATGACTGCTCGATAGAATCTCGCCGGGCTCAATTGTGACACTGGCCGCAGCGCCCTGCAAGCGAACAGGATTCGAGTCTTGACACGACCGCGAAGAAAGAGGAAGACGGCAGGGGAAAGGAGGCAGCTATGAAAAAAGAGGCGATCTTTCCAGAGGCTCTTCCCCGACCGCGTGTTGCATACTCACCCGCGGTGAAGGCCGGACCGTTTGTCTTTATCTCCGGACAGGTGGCTTCGGATTTTCAGACCGGGATTCCACCGGCGGCCACCATTAACCCGAATTTCCCCCACCACGGAAGCAATATCGAACGCCAGACCCAGTATATTGCCAACAATCTGCGCGCCACGCTTGAGGCCGCCGGCTCCTCCCTGGAACAGTGTGTCTCATTCACGCTCTACCATACCCATACCCAGGAGTTGCACGTCGCCTCCGAGGTCTTGCAGCAGACGTTTGGCTCCACTGGCGTCCCGCCACATACTACTGTTCTCTTGGAAGAACTGCCCGTACCGGGCTGTACCCTGGAGACCGATCTGGTGGGCTTTGTGTCCGAGACCGGCCAGCGACCGGAGGTTATTCAGGCCGAGGCCCTGCCCCCGCCGGCCATACACGGGCTCAACGGCCAGACCCTGTATCACTACGGCGTGAAAGCCGGAGAGTTTATCTTTACCGCCGGCCTGACGGCGACCGACTTTTCAACCGGGCTTGCGCCCGAAGCCCAGGTCGACCCCAACTTTCCCTATTATGCGGAGAGCGGCCGCTTGCAAACCGAGTATATTCTGAAGGCCCAGCAGGCCGTCCTGCAGGCCGCCGGTTCCTCGCTTGATGATGTCGTCAAGGCGGAAGTCTATATGACGGACATCCAGGACTTTTACCGTCTGGAACAGGTCTGGAAACAGTATTTCCCCACAGACCCGCCAGCCCGAACCACCGTACCGGTCAACGACCTCGGTGTTCCGGGCCTGCGGATCGCCATCAATCTGGTTGCCTATGTCCCGCAGGACGGACCGGCCAAGCGCACCATCCGAACCGAGGCGGCCCCTATTCCTCTGGCCCATGAGCCGCAGGCTGTTCAGGCCGGCCCCTTCCTCTTTTTCTCTGGCCAGATGGCCACCGACTATCGCACCGGAGTGCCGGCTGAGGCGCGCGTTGACCCGAATTTTCCGCACTACTCGTCCGCCGCAGAAAAAGAGGTGAACTATATTGTGAAAAACATCGAGGCGATCTGCCGGGCGGCCGGCACCTCGCGCGACCAACTGCTCCGCCGGCGCGGGTTTTATACGGACTTTGGCGAGTTTTTCACCTCTTTTGCGGCGTGGGCCGAAGCCTTTCCGACCGACCCCCCGGCAAGTACCACCGTCCGTATCCCCGGTCCGCTGCCGATTCCTGGCTGCAAGGTCGTGATCGATCTAATAGGACTGGTTCCGGACGAAAACACATACGGGGGAATAGGCCACTACTGAAGTCTCTTCCAAAGACGTGTGATGCGAAAAGGAACCCACCCCGGCCTTCGGCCACCCCTCCAAGGAGGGGATAAAAGATGTTCACTCCTTCGGCGTCTGCTCCCCGTCATACCACCAGGGCCGGACTTTGAACTTCTCTCCACCCCAGCCTTCATGCAGCGGGACCATGAAGTCCGTACCAATGACTTTCTCCGTAAATTTCCATTCCCCTTCAACACGCAGCAGCCGGTCTTCGTAAAATCCGGCAACCACAACAGATTCGCCCTTCAGAGCGCCGACTGCATCAAAATAGCTTTTTGAAAATGCCCGATCACCGTCAAGGGTGATGACCTGGTTGTGAATCAGATGCCGTAAGACCCCGAGACGATGGCGCATATAGCGTCCGTACCAGCGCTCGACGGCGGCGCGTCCCTCTCGGCGGCGGCCTGGGGGGCTGACGATCAGGTCACACGAGTCGTGAAACAGCGCCATCACGTCTTGAAATTCCCCCCGGTCTACGGCCCAACAATAGCGATGGACCAACTCGCGTATGGCTTCTTTTTCAACAAGCTCCCGCAGCAGACGTTCTGACTCTTGCCCCATGCGTGCCTCCTTATTGACCCCGTCCGTTTACATATCACGAGAGGACAGGCTCATGTCCCTCCCGTTGGGCCTGGCGGAATAAGAGAAGAATCCGGGGGATGTGCTATACCGCCTTCACCGTCAGCTGTAGCGGATACTGGTGGAGCGAGCTTGCGCCCCGCGGTGTCACCCGATTCATATCCCCAATAAAAAACCCACGCTGCATATCCCGTGTGACAGGGTTAGGTTCAATGACAATGAGCTGATTCTCTTGAAAAGGGACGTCAAGATCGACCGCCCAGCACGGGTCACCCGGAACGGAAGCGTAGGGTGGGTTGATCACCTGAGTATATCCATGGATCACGGGACACTGAATCGTATACCCTTCGTCGAGAATACGCTGAGACAGCGCAAACACATCTCTCGGCGTATTGCCGACCTTCACGACTTTTTGGACCTCTGCGTACAGCGTTATCGCTAATTCCTCTAATTTTTTGAGCTGAGGCGGGGGTTCTCCCAAAGCGACCGGACGGATAAGCTGCCCCGGGTAACCACCATACGTTCCCGTGGTCTCGGTCAGAATCAGATCTCCGGGCTGAATCGTTCGGGTAGACCCTCCCGCTACCCACCAGGAGTAGGGAATAGAAGGCTGGGCCATTGGGGTAGAAGCAAGTGCCGCCCCATACAGAGAGCCACCCAACTTAAGATATGTTCCATGGAGCGTCGCGACGATCTCAGCATCTTTCATGCCCGGCTCGACCGTATCAACAACAGCACGAAAGGCACGGTCGCACAGTTCCGCGCCCTTTTGATACCATTCGATTTCTTCCGGACTGGCGCACAGCCGGATCTGATACATCAGGTCCTGAGCCTCGACAAAGGTCGCTTCAGGTAGAGCATCGTGCAAGAAGAGCCAGAGGTCGTGGGGCACGCGGTCCGCAATACCCACCGTTCCCGTTTCCAGCCCGCCTTCTTTAAGCCGCTCCACGAGCGCTTGATGGTTCACTCCGGCTCCCCAGCGAACGTCCCGGATGTCCGACTGCGCAGCCGCCTGCGGCAGGAACGAATAGAGACTCGCAAACAAGGTCGGCTCCTGGTCTAACGGAAAGACAATGGCTCCATAGGCAATATCGATATAATTGCCGACATAGATCAGATTCGCGCTAAAGACATACCCGTTGCTGAACATGAGCAGGCAGTCGATATGACGCTCAGCCATCGCCGTGCGGATTGCCTCATAGCGACGCTGGTACTCCGCCGCCGAAAACCTGGGCCAGTGACCCTGATTCTCAGCGCGAATCCGAGCATACAAAGCTTCGGCATTTTCAATACCGGGAGGCTGTAAGGTATGCGCCATCGTCCCGCTTTCGATTTTCGCTCTTTCTCGCTCCTACCTGCCCCCGCTTTTAATCAAAGTGATAAATCCGGGCGGTATTCCCCCCGACAATTTTCGCCTTTTCCTCTTCGCTACAGTCCACCAGGATGGTCTCAAGCACCTGGCGCGAGTTGGGGAAGGTGCACTCCGGATGGGGGTAGTCCGAGCCCCACAGGATATTATCCACACCGATGATAGCGCGGTCCCTGATACCGAGGGCATCCTCCTGGAAACTGAGAAAGACGTTTCGCCGGAAATAGTCACTCGGCAGCATATCTTCCTTGAATTTCTGCCGGCCTCCGGTCGCCGGGCGTTGAATGAAATTATAGTCCATCCGTTCCAGGAAATGTGGCACCCAGGCCAACTCCTGCTCGACCGACCCGATCTGGAGTTTCGGATAGCGCTCGAACACGCCACTAAAAATAATATGCGACAGCGACATCCGCACCCAGTAATCGACATTGGTCAGAAAGGCGGTACTGACCGCTTCCAGATCGACCAGCGGCGAGTTTGGAGCGGGCCGGTTGGTCGCAATGTGCAGGCTCAGCGGCAGGCCTAAATCCTGGGCCGCGGTCCACAGCGGCTCGTACTCGGGAGAATCATAGCTACGCTCCTCCAGCGGGTAGACCGTGATCATTGCGCCGCACAACCCCAGCTTGGCGCAACGCTCCAACTCCCTGACACTCTCCGGGACATCGTCAACATTGAGCATGGCGACGCCCTTGATCCGCTGCGGGAAAGGCTGGCAGAACTCGGCCAGCCAGTCGTTATAGGCCCGGCATAAGACGGTCAGGAGCTCACCATCCGGAATGCTGTACAGCAGCAGGCCCTGCGTCGGGTAGAGCACGTCGGCATCAATGCCGTCCAGGTCCAGGTCTTTGAGATGTTCCTCGGGAAGATAGGCTCCGGGTCGGACGTTTTCCATAACGTCGCCAAACCTCATCGAGTCCCGCTCTTCGGGCACGAATCGCTTGCCGGCCTGTGAGCCGCCGGACCCGCCGCTGACTCCTTTCACCCCGTCGCAGACCCACCAATCGGTATTGTCTTCCTCACGGCGGACGACATGCGGAGCCCGACCTCTGAACCGAGCCTCGACCCGGCTGGTCCATAAATCCGACGGCTCGAACACATGACTATCGGATGAAATAACTTTGTACTCAGCCATACTGCACCCTCCTTAAAGTATTTAGATCACATTGAGTTCTCGTAGCGGCCGCCCCGCGACCACGCGTTCAAACCCGAGCGGCGTGATATCCACCGTCCGGTATGCACCGTGCACAATCAACTCGGCAATCCCGCGCCCAACGCCAGGAGCCTGCTGGACCCCGTGACCGGAGAAGCCGTTGGCAAAAAGAAAATTTTTCAGCACGGGATGCCGACCCACAATGGCATTCTGGTCAAGCGTGTTATAGGCGTAGTGCCCGCTCCAGGCGTTGACCTGCTTGATCGCTTGAAAAACGGGAACGCGGTGCGCCAGGGCCGGCCAGACGATCTCATCGAACAGATGATACTCCACCCGAAAATCCCCCGTTGGGGGGTCTTGGTCTGCCGGCGGAGACACCCCACACACAAAGTACTGGCCTTCGGGCCGAAAATAGACGCCGGAGACATCCACGACCAAGGGACAGGGTTGCACTGCGGCGGCCTGTCGGCAATCGACCACGAACACACACCGTTTCCGACTTTCGACCGGCAACTCGATATCGGCCATACGGGCGATCTTCCCGGCAGCCGGACCGGCGGCATTCACGAGTTCATTACACGAAAAGACCCGCCCGTCGGCGAGTTGTACGGCCTCCAGGCGCTGCCGCGCAACATGCAGCGCAACGACCTCGCCGGTCAGAAACTCGGCGCCCCGTGCGACGGCCGTGTTGCGGAGCGCGTACAGCAGGCTGTGGGCATCGAACCAGCCTTCCCCGGACAGCCCAAGGCAACCGGCAGCGATATCCGAGGTCGTGAGCCACGGGAAACGCGCCTGCAACTCGGCCGGGCTCAGCAGACAGACATCCGCGCCCTGCCGGGTTTGGACCCACGCGTTGCGTTCAAGAATGGTTTTCCCCTGCTCGCTTGCGAGCAGCAGATAGCCCGCTTCACGGAAGCTGACCTCGACATCCGCTCCCAGGCGGTCTTTGGCTGTCCGTAGGAATTCCACCCCAAACTGGGACAGGTGAATATTCACCGGGGTGGAGAACTGCTGTCGAATCGAGGCTAAGGAGCGGGTGGTTGAGCAATACTGATAGGAGGGATCTTTTTCGATGACGAGCACGCGGCCCTGAAAGTCCTCGTCCGCGGTGAGAAAATAGGCGACGGCACTGCCAATAATGGCTCCACCAACAATAACGACATCGTACCCGGCACTCCGCTTGGCCATAAGAGTAAACGTGTCCCGCATCCCATAGCTAGTGAAGGACACGTTTATTCTTTAGCTCGCCCCAGGTTTGAGGACGTTCGCGCCGCCGTGAGACCACGTGGATTAGGACAGAAGACAGGATTCGGCTAGGTCGCTTCCATCTCGGCCTCGGCGGCAATTTTTTCCAAGATGGCAGCCATATCGCCAGGGTCGGACACAAACGACGGAAAGTCAAGGATCAACCGGCTCACGCCCAGGCGCTCCCAGCCCGGCAGGTCCTTGAGAACCCCCTCGGCCGTGCCGGCGATAATCACCGCGGTAATTTCTATGGTCGAGAAGTCGCGGCCCGCCTCGTCGCACATCTGCCTGAGCGTCTGCAAATCCTTGGCCAGGTCGCCCTCGGTGCTATACACATCGTCGGGATGCTCGGAGACGACCTGCCAGCCGTCGGCCATGCTTACCACCCGGCGGAGGCCGGCTCGCCCGCGCCCGCCAATCGTAATCGGTGGGTGCGGCTTTTGGAGCGGCTGAGGCCGACACTGGACATCCGTAAACCGGTGGTACTCGCCCTCAAAGCGCGGCTCCTCGGCCGTCCAGAGTTCTTTCCAGATCTGGATATGCTCGTCCGTGCGCGTCCAGCGTTTGGCAAACGGGACCTCCAGGGCCTGGAACTCCTCTTCCAACCAGCCGCTGCCCACACCGACAATCAGACGGCCATTTGACAGCACATCCAACGAGGCCAGCATCTTGCCCGTCACCACCGGATGGCGGTACGGAGCTACGATTACGGTAAACCCCAGCCGTACCCGGCGGGTGCAGGCCGCTACGAACGACAGCACGGTAAACGGCTCCAGATGAGCGCCCTTGGGATCGGCGATGTAACGCCCCGACTTGCTGTACGGGTACGGAGTATCGATCTTGGTCGGCATGATGACATGGTCGGGCGCCCAAATCGACTCGAAGCCGCGGTCTTCGGCGAGCTGGGCCATGGCCAGCATATTCTCATGGGTCGCCATCGCGCCAAATGCGGGTAGCATAAAACCGATTTTCATGAAGTCTCCCTTAATTCCCTGGTCTTTCCCCCTTACGGAGGGAATCTTATGATTCCTCTCCTATACCACGTCCCGCCGAGATGAAAATACGGTTCAGGCAGTCGCTTGATTCCATTTTGGAGTCATGATCTGGTTGCGGATATGGATTACTATCCATATCCGCGAAGGAGGATGAAAGATATGAGCACAATGGTCTTAATCGAGTTGGCGGTAAAACCGGAATCGGTTGATGACATGAAGACACTGATGAAAGAATTATTGTCTGATACACGGGCGTATGATGGCTGCCAGAGCGTTGATTTCTACGACAATACCGAGACCAAGGGCAATATGGTCCTGTATGAAATATGGGACTCGCGCGCCCATCAGGAGCGCTATTTGCAGTGGCGGTCGGAAACCGGCACCCTCGCCCCCCTCCAAGCGCTGGTCACCGCCCCACCCAAGATTCAGTATTTCGATAAGGTGGACGCCTAGCCACCCGTCGGCTCCGCAGGCGATGCCCTCTCCACGAGGGCTCACCCTCGCCCCGCAGCCACAACTGTTGGGTTCTGGGTGCCGTTTATTTCGTCACGGCAACGCTGGCTGAGCCGTCCTGACGAGACTGAGAGGAGACCTGGGCGGAAGCCGATTCGGAGCGCCGGTATTGCACCGCCGGATGCGGAGGGCTCAGCCGCGCATGTCCGGCCCCGTAGAGTTTTTCGCGCAGGGTGCCGTCCTGATACTCCGTTTGCATCATTCCGCGTTTCTGGAGAACCGGCACGACGCCGTCAACAAACTCTTCAAACGTTCCCGGCGTCACGGCGTAGGCGATATTGAACCCATCGACTCCAGCCTCGGCCCATTCCTGAAATTCGTCGGCGATCTGCTCCGGTGTCCCCGCCACCACCGGGCCACCGCCACCAAGGCCGACGTATTTGGCCAAGTCGCGCACCCGCCACTTGCGCTCCGGGTCTAAGTGGACAAAGTTGTTCCAGAGCGTACGGATAGCGTTTGTTTCAACATATTCGAGTGGTTCGTCCGGGTCGAGCTGGCCGAGATCGTAGCCGGCCCAGCCACACCATAAGGCCATTGATCCGTCATAGCTCGTGTGTTCCAGGTAATCGTCATACTTCTGCTTGACCTCCGCCTCCGTGCTGCCGGTGACCGTTTTGAGATAGGCAAAGAAAAGAATATCCTCCGGGTTGCGTCCGTTCTGCTCTGCCTGTTTCCGAGTCGCCTGGATGGTCTTCCGCGCAACCTCAAGCGTCGGGGAAGCAATAAACACGCACTCGGCGTGGCGGGCGGCAAAGGCCTGTCCACGGGATGAAGAGCCGGCCTGGTATAACACCGGGGTGCGTTGCGGGGAAGGTTCGGACAGATGACAGCCGTCCATTTTGTAATACTTACCCTCGTGGACGACGTTCCACACCTTGCTCGGGTCGGCGTAGATGCCGCGCTGCTTGTCTTTGACCACCGCGCCATCCTCCCAGCTCGATTCCCACAGCTTGTAGCACACCTCGCAATACTCATCCGCCATGTCGTAGCGTTCGTCATGCTCGGGCAAACCGGACCGACCGTAGCTGCGCCCGGCACTTTCCAGATATGAGGTCACGATATTCCAGGCCACCCGGCCCTGAGTAAGATGGTCGAGCGTCGAGATAAGTCGGGCAAAAGTGAAGGGAGGGTACTGGAGGATCGAACTGGTAAAGGCGAAACCCAGATGTTCGGTTGCTGCGGCCATGGCCGGGACCAGCAGCATGGGATCGTTCACCGGTGTTTGTGCGGCCTGGGTCAGGGCGGCCTCCCGATTGCCCCGGAACACATCGTACACACCCACGACATCGGCCAGGAACAGCGCGTCGAACTTCCCCCGTTCCAACAACCGGGCAAGCTCAATCCAGGTATTGAGGTCGGTGTAGTTCTCCATATTATCTTCCGGCAGGACCCACAGGCCGGGCGATTGATGGACCACACAGTTCATATGAAAGGCGTTGAAATAGATACGTTTTTTCACGGTCTTCTCCTTGGTTGGTCCATTCCTATAGAAAAGGGAATGGTCCCTCAACCGCTGCCGCACCGGACGGGATCGACCCGGTTGTCAGGAGACGCGCCGCTCAGCCGCCCTACTCCCATATCTGAGCGAGGGGCGGTTGAATCTGCTGCGGGTCGAGTTGGAGTTCATGGACGCTCAAGGACGACAGACAAAAATCGCTGGGGGGGTGCTGCATGGTCGCGGTCGCGCCATCGCGAAATAGACGCTCCAGCGCTGAGGTCTTAAAGATGGCGTGACCGCCCCCCATTTCGAGCGCCGAGCGGGTCGCGGCCGTGACGGCTTCACCGACAATGTATTTAGCTTTGAAGTAGGTGGCCAGGACCTCCGCGGCCTGTCCTTCCGATGTTGTGCCATACTGCTTTGGACGGTCGGTATAGCGCTGGCGTTCATAGGCTTCGTCGGCCAGCCAAGCCACGTAGCGCAGCAGCCAGCGGGCGGCTTCCAGTTGGGCGCTCATCATGGCAACCCGGCGTCGAATATCCGGGTGATAGGCCAAGGGCTGCCCGTAGCCTTTGGGCTGGCGCTGCGTCACATTGTCTTTGATCGCACTCAAGGCCGCAAAGCCAACACCGAGATAGACGGCGGTATACGGAATATTGAAACTCGGCTCATTGGTGGCCAGCCATTCACCAATCTTGGGAATGGGCTCGCCCAGGATGGCCTCGTCCGGCACAAAGCAGTCTTCAAGAATCAGATTGTCGCTGCGGGTCGCCCGCATGCCGAGCGTGTCCCACACATGCTCGAAGCGCACGCCGGGCGAGTCGGTCGGCAGTACCGCAACGAGGGCTGTTTGGGGATTGGCAATCTCCTCGGGATGGGCAAACAGACACAGATAGTCGGACGATTCGCCCATGGAGCAGAACGATTTCTTGCCCGACAGCCGATAGCCCCCGGACACCCGGCGAGCCCGCGTTGAACAGGCAAACGTCATGGGTACAATGCTGGTGGTACTCGGTTCGGAGAGAATAGCGGCAATCAGCTTGCCCTGTTTGGTCGCCAGTTCAGCCACCCATTTTTTTATGTCATCCGGCAGGGCGGAATGCATCAGAGACGCCAGCGTCGCGGCGTGCATATTGAACGAGAGCGCGGTCGACGCACAGCCTTGGGCGATTTCCTCGGCGGCAATAGTATAGCCAAGGAGCCCGGCCTCTTGGCCGCCGTACTCCTTGGGCACGACTAGGCCGTAGAAACCGGCATCCCGGAGGGCCGCATAATTCTCCTTGGGCGGAGAGCCCTCCCGGTCGTGCTCGGCCGCACGGGTCGCAAAATCAGCAGAGAGCTGACGGGCGACTGTCTGAATACGAATATGATCCGCGGTCAGTCCGAATTCCATGCGACCCTCCTTTGTGTTGCGGCGCGCCCGACAAAAAAGGGCAACCACAGGGGGTTGCCCCTACACTCAGGCCGCCTCCAGCCAACGCTGCGACATCGCGCTGAATTCTTCGCGCAGAGCAGGCATCACGTCGGCGGCAAACAGGTCCATGTTCTTGATGACCCGATGGTGCGGCATATCGCCCGCGTGCAGGAGGGGGAGCAGCAGGCCGAAGCCGAGTTCCTTGACCAAATGGGCGAGACGCTCGCGCACGGTCTTGGCGCTCCCCACGACACAGTAGCCGCGCTCGTTAAGCTGCTTGAAATCCATGCTTTCCCAATCGAAGTCGGCCGCGCGGGCCAGGATGCGCCGCATAGACGCCGCGGACGTGTAACCCGGCGGGAAGAACATTTGCCATTTATGACGCAGGCCGTAGTGGTAGAGCCACAGAATATGGGCCGCGGCCTCTTCTTCCGCGCGACTGTCCGTCTCGGCCACGTAGACCGGCAGGAGGTGACCCATTTGGTAGGGCGAGGCTTCGTAGCCGTACTGGTCCGCGGCCTCGCGGTAAGCATCGAAGAACCACTTCACCAGATCATCCGGCATAAACACTGCAAGATAGGGATATTTGCGGTCGGGGTGGGCGCACCATTCGACGGTTTCCTTGCTGCCGAAGCCGGGGATCCAAATCGGCGGGTGCGGTTTCTGGAGGGGACGCGGCCAGACGTTGACATAGCGGACTTGATAATGCTCACCGTCAAAGTAAAACGGGCCGGTCTCGGTCCAGGAGCGGATAATCAAATCGTGCGCTTCGCGAAAACGCGCCAGCGAATACGTAGGATTGATACCCAGAGAAAAATACTCGTCCCCGATGCCGCGCACAAAACCGGAAATAATACGCCCGCCGGTCACAACATCGAGCATGGCGACTTCTTCGGCGACCCGGAGGGGGTGATCGCGGAGCGGCAGACCGTTACCGACCATCGCTATCTTCATCCGCGAGGTCCGGCGGGCCAGCATGGCGGCCATAATGTTCGGCGACGGCATGGTGCCGTAGGTGTTCTGGTGGTGCTCGTTGACACACACGCCCTCGAACCCCAGCTTTTCGGCATACTCAAGCTGATCCAGATATTGATTGTAGACCGTATGCCCCTTTTCGGGATCGTAGTATTTATTCGAGAGCGTCACCCAGGCCGATTCATGTTTGGTCTTGTCGGCAAAGTCCTCAGGCAGGTCGGGCCACGGCATGAGATGGAAATTGTAAAACTGCATAGGCCGCTCCTATAGGGACGAGATCGCTAGTCCTGAATCATCCGCTTTTCCGCCCAGCCCTTTTCAAAGGGTGTCCAGAACTCGAACTTGACGCGCAGGGTCTGGATTTTCCACTCGCCATCGACCCGTACATAGTCGTCGCTATATTTGGCCGCACCCCACACGGCCTTATCCCCGTCTTTCTCCGTCATCGTGCAGGGCTGGAACAGATACCACTGCCCCGTGGCTGTGTCGCCATCGACTTCAATGATGGGATTCATGACGTTGTGCACGGCAAACGGAATGACCCTGGTCGCCCCGGTGAAGAACTTCCGAATGGCTTCCCGGCCGTCGTATTTGCCAAACACGTCAACCCCGCCGTCCCACACTCCGTCTTCGGCAAACAGCTCGGCAATCCCGTCCGGGTTGTAGCCGTTGTCACAATGCGCACAGTATTCGGCTTTGACTTTTTTAATAGCTTCAATGTCTTCCAAAACCTGGAGCCGTTGGACTAACTCGTCACCACTCATGCTGCCCTCCTTATGAAACTCGTCGGTTACCGCGCTACTCTTGAATCTCTATTCTTGGCCTGCGTCAAATGCGAGGCCAGTCTTCTTAATCTCCTCTAACACTCCCAGGCCGGTTTGGTCTATCCGCGCGGCCACGCTGGGTGGAAAAGCGATATCCTGCATATCGTGCACACCGCCGGTAATCAGCACTTGGAGGCAGCCTTCGTCATCGCCGATATTCGTGAAGCCGCGACACACGCCCGGTGGTACTGAGATCGTGTCAAATTGATTCAGTACAATTGCGTGTTCTCCGTCATCGCCCCACTGGATTTTGAACGTCCCTTTGAGGCAGGTAAAAATCTCATGCGTCTTGTGATGGGCGTGCAGTCCCGGCCCCTGGTTGGGTGGGCACACGGCCAGCGTCATGGAATAGCCATCGGCTTCGGCAATTGGGGCCGGCCCAAACGGCCCTTCTCCGCCCTTAGAAGAGATCACTGGCAGTAGCTTACGGGCGTAGATGTGGTCCCGGGCTGCCAACGGAATTTTGGCGTTCTGCATAGCCGGAATGGGCTTCAAGTCTTGGAAGCGGGCAATGCGGGCTTCCATGTCTTCGGGGCTCACCGAGATCGTTTTCATGCTGGCCTCCTGTGTCTCTCTACGCTTCAGATTGAGGAACCGTACGGACGAGTATCCGCCGTCACCATAGCCAAGCTTGTATTTTTTGCAAAGACATTTTTTGTCCGAACGGCAATCGGGAGGGATAGCCTGTCTTGCAGAGAACCGTTAGGCTGGCCGGTGAGCAAGAGAGAACGTAAGGGAGGACGAATGCCGTTTATTGTTCTATTCGTAGGATTACTGGTCTGGGCCGGGCCGAGTTGGGCGCAGGATGAGCGCAGCGCCATGACCCGGGAGACCGTATTGGAATGGGTGCGGCAGTATCAAGGCGCCCAGCCGGAGTTTACGCCCGGCCAGACGCTGGGACTGAGCGATATGGACAAGATCCGGCCCTTTGTGCCGCCCGGCTATTTTGAAGAGTTTCAGTTTCCGGAAGTGACCTTCGACATCAGCTCCCCAGGCGATTATCCCCCGCGCACGGACTATCTCGAAGCAACGGAGAAATTCACCGGCCAGACCCAGCTCGCTGAGGACGGCGGCCTGAAGAATTATGTTGCCGGCCAGCCGTTTCCCGCGGACCACTTAGACCCGGCAGACCCGACCGCGGGTCTCAAGATCGGCTGGAATTTTAATTTCCGCTGGCAGCACTATGGCATCAAGGTCGGCAATTTCGCCACAATCATGATCAAACCGGGGGGGACGCACGGTGCGTTGCCAGGCATACCCGAGGATATGATTCAACCGAGTGGCACGGTTGAGCGCGTGCTCCAGCAGCGCTATCAGCGGGTGTATCATAGCCATCTTGCCATGCTGCCCGAGCAGAATTACACCCTGCCCGTTGATGGGGCCGCGGAGTTTGAGTGGAAAGACATCAACGACTTTACCGACCCGTATGAAATGCGGGGTCTGCGCGTCCTCATCCAGCGTTCCAGCGACCCGCACCGGCCCGATCAGGCGTGGACCTATGTCCCGTCCCTACGCAAAGTCCGGCGTGTTTCTGCTGAAGAGAAAGCAGATTCTTTCCAGGGGTCAGATACGACCCTGGATGACTTCTTCGGCTTCTCCGGGCGGGTGCTGGACTATGACTGGACCTTTCACGGCTGGAAAGACGTGCTGCACATCATGAATTCGCCCCACGCCTATGCGCGCTATTACGGGCCCGCGGGCCGGGCGCCACTCGGGCCGTGGGAACTGCGTAAGGCCATGATCGTTGAGCTCAAGCCCAAGCGGGAGAATCATCCGTACAGCAGCAAGATTCTGTTTATTGACGCCCAGACCTATCGCGTGGTTTCCGGCATGGCGTTCAACCAGGAAGGCACCCTGTGGAAGGTGTGGGGCATGCAGAATTCCTGGTCTGAAGACGCGCAGCATCTGCCGGAGATGAATACCGGCGCGCATATCGTCCGTTACCTTGGCGTCACGGTCGTTGACGTTAAGACCGGCCAGGCGTCGTTATTTCCGGCGCTGGATATGGGCTACCCGGAGGTGGATGTGGAGGAGGTGCTGAGCCTGTACGATGTGAATAAGTTGACTGAGGGACGACGCTAGGAGAAACACCAGGGCGGAGCCATGCAGTTGGGCCTGACTCTCTCACTCTTTGTTTTCAGCGTCTGCCTTGCGCCCGCGGTATGGGCCGACTCGCCCGCGGCCGCAAAAACCTGGCGGGTGGTCGGGGAGCTGACCGAAGCGGAGCGCCAACTGTTCGACCCCCGGATCGACACGCCCCGCGACCCGGAGCAGCCGTATATGCCCGCTGAGCGCTATCCGTTTCAGCCGCCCTATACCGCAGAGGAGATGGGCTATCGGGCCATGGAGTTCAGCCACTCGCCACGTTGGTCGTGCAATTTTGTCGATGTGAGTGGGGCGCTGACCGCCCACGGGTATCTCATTACGGATAAAATGCACAGCCCGATATTCTATGTTCCAAATGCAAAGGGCATGCAGGGCTTAGAAGGCGAGCTATACGGAACGAAACCAGGTGAGCCGACACGAAAAATAACTGGTCAAACCTTTTTCCCGCCAGAAGACCTCGGGAACCAGATGTTTATGACCATGTACCGAGCTGGACAAGAGCCACTGACCCGCTGGGATCTCTTTGTTTATTCACCCGCCTTGCGGCGGGTTCGTCGTCAGCCCCAGCCACGTCGAGGCGATAAATTGGCACAGGGGGCAGAGAGTTTTGACGATATCTTTGGCCGTGATCCGTGGGAGTTTTCCTGGAAGCTCATTGGCGTCGACACGCTGCAGAAAACAGTCCGCTTCCCCACGACCCGGTCAACTGTCACCTTAGGAGAGGCAGACGGCACCCTCCACGATGTTCCGACTGATCGGATTAAAATGATGGGCGATGACTACCCTTTTTACACCAAAGAGGGGGGTATTGATTGTTGGGTAGTAGAAGCTTCAGTCGAAGAAGAATGGCTGCCCGGATATTATGCGCCAAAGATTATCTATTGGCTGGATAAGCATTATTTTTATCCGTTGCGGATAGAGCAGTACGGCCAGGATGACAATCTAATTTTCGTCGAAACCCGCATCGCGACCTATCGGAATCCCAATATGGGAGACAAAGGCTACGGCCTATTGTTTAACCATTACTGGGATGTCACGCTCGATTACATGCGCTACAGCGTGCATGATACCCACCATCTCAAAGAATGGTCGGCTGAAGACCAGGAAGTTTTCTTTAGTCCTGGGGTGCTCCCCCGCGTGTGGTATTTTGCCCAGCTTAAAAGTCAATCCGAAGTACTGACCCCGGAGCAGTATTTCCTGCGTCCGACCCTGGACCGGGAGAAGTTTCCTCAGCACCGCAAGATAGAACTCTCGGCCGACATTGAGGAAAAAATCCGCGCCCAAGAGGAAGCCGGACATCTGGTGTTCATCGAGGAAGAAGATTAAAGCAGACGCTGCCCCCCGGCCTCTGGATGCCGGGGACCCAACAGACCCAAAGGACCCCTCGCGTCTACCGCAACGCCACCGCCTTGTCCCGCAGACGCGGCAGCGAAAACCACAGATCGTTGCACACTTCCATCTCCTCTTCGTCGAGAGTCATCTCAACCGCCGGTAGGGATTGTTCGAGTTGTTCGGCTGAGGTTGCGCCGACAATCGGCGAGGTGACTTCGGGTTGGGCGAGCACCCAGGCGACCGCCACTTGAGCCAGGGGTTTATTGCGTACGGCAAAGAATTCTTTGAGATGTTCGACCGCGGCAAACTGGGCTTCCTGCCAGTAGCGCCGGCGGTACGTTTCCCCGGCTCTGCCACTCAGGGCAAAACGCGTTTCCGCGGCCGGTTCCGCGCCGGCCTTGTGCTTGCCGGTCAGAAACCCGCCGGCGAGCGGATTGTACGGAATCATGCCAATACCCTGTTCGCGGCACAGGGGAAAGAGTTCGTGCTCGATTTCGCGGAACAGCATATTGTAGCGCGGCTGAACACAGTCGAAGCGCGCCAGACCGAGCTTGTCGCTCTGCCACAGAGCCAAGGCCAGACGCCAGGCCTGGAAATTTGAGCAGCCGATGTAACGCACCTTACCTTGATGGACCAGGTCGTCCAGGGCTTGCAGGGTCTCCTCGATCTGCGTTTTCGGATCGGGCGCATGGACCTGATACAGGTCGATATAATCCGTCTGCAAGCGCGTGAGACTCGCCTCAACTGCAGCGCAGATATGCTTGCGCGAGAGGCCCCGGTCATTCGGCCGGTCACCCATCGCCCCCCAGCATTTGGTGGCCAGGACGATGTCCTCGCGTCGGCCCTTCAACCATTTACCGACAATCTCCTCGGTGCGGCCCGCGGTTTCGACACCGCCGCCGGCCGGATACACATCCGCGCTATCGAAGAAATCCACACCGTTCTCGAATGCAGTATCCATAATGGCGAAGCTCTGGGCTTCTTCGCACTGACGCCCGAAGGTCATTGTGCCCAGGCAGATTTCGGAAACGTTCAGGCCGGTTCGTCCCATTCGCTTTGTTTTCATCTTTCCTCCTTTATTCCATGTCTCACCAACAGAGTATCAGTCTGGGATTTTTCACGCGACTCGTATATGATCGCATTCGTAGCGCAGCGCAAGAGTTGACAGCGAAAGGAGAGTGGTATGGCACGGCAGGCAAAAACGCAGGGGAAGGTCGTTCCGTTACGGCCACGTAAGAAACCGTCTTCAGTGGCACTACCCCCGCAGCAGGCAAAAGCCCTGCGCAAGCAGGATGCGGCCCACCTCGTCCACGGCTTTGTGCCGCTCGGCTTGCAGCAAAACAAGGGGGTACCCGTTTTTGTCAAGGGCCAAGGCATCTATCTCTGGGATACGGAAGGCAAGCAGTATATCGACGGCCTCGCCTCCCTGTGGAATGTGCATATCGGACACGGCCGCAAAGAAATCAACCGCGCCGTGTCCGAGCAGATGAAGCAGTTGGCCTTTGCGCCTACGCTGATCGGCCCGACCTCGGTCCCAACCGTCCAACTCGCGGCCAAGCTGGCCAAGATCGCGCCCAAGGGCCTGAGTCGGGTGATCCTGACCTCTGGCGGCTCGGAGTCGAACGAATCGATGATTCGTCTGGTCCGCGCCTATTGGAAAGCCAAAGGAAAGCCCAAGAAGACGAAGTTCATTACCCTGGAACAGGGCTATCACGGTACATCGAGCGGTGCCGCGTCGCTAACCGGTATCCCGCTTTTTAATGATCAAGTCGATCCCGGCCTGCCCGGCGTCATCCATATGCCCCGCCCGTATACCTATCGCGAAAACAACGGCGCGGAGGAGCTCGAAAAAATCATTAAGCGCGAGGGGGCGGAGACGATTGGAGCCTTTGTGGCCGAGCCGATTCAGGGCGTTGGCGGTGTGATTGTTCCGCCCGATGGCTGGTGGCCCAAGATTCGGGAGATCTGCTCGCGTCATAATATCCTCATGGTGTGTGACGAAGTGATTACCGGCTTTGGCCGCACCGGCACCATGTTTGCCTCGACCGGTTTTGGCGTTGTGCCCGATATTCTGGTTTCGGCTAAAGGCGTCACCAGTGGTTATCTGCCGCTTGGCGTGGTCCTGTTCAAAGAGGAAATATTCCAGACCTTTTTGGAGACGGGTGATGATTACGCCTTCTGGCACGGCTACACCTATACCGGCCATCCGACCGTGTGCGCCGCAGCCCTGGCCAACCTCGAAATCATCGAAAAGGAGAAACTCGTCCAGAACGCCCGCACCCAGGGCCGCTATCTGCAAAAACGCCTGGCCGCCCTGCACGAGTTGCCCATTGTGGGCGACACGCGCGGCAAGGGTCTGATCGCCGCGGTCGAGCTGGTCAGGGATAAAACCACCAAGGAAATGTTCCCGGCCGAGCTGCGCATTGCGCAACAGGTCTGGGAAAAATCCTTGGATAACGGCTTGATTACCCGCGTGGCCGGCGCGAACAGTATTGCGCTCTGCCCGCCTTTAATCATCACCCGAGGACAGATTGACGAAATGATAGATACCCTTGGCAGGGCGATTCGAGAAGTGGCGGAGGAGCTTGACGGCGAGTGGCAGCGAGCCAGCGGAAAATAGCGGACCAGTCCCATCAAAAAAATTGAGAGGGGCGGCACCGAGAGCCGTCCCTTTCTTCCTCCTTACCCTCCGTAGCCCGGAGACAGTTCGTGCAGCATATCCGTCTTGCGCTTCTCATCGCATGCTTGCTCACGAGCCTGCCAGCCCGGCTCTGGGCGGAAGCCACACCTGCCCGGCCCGGCGTAATTGTCCTTGAGGGCAACGAGCTGCCCTTCCTGCATCAACAGGCTCTCTCGCACATTCAGGTATTCGCCTTTCGCGCCGCGGCGCTGACGTCCATCCCCTTTCAGATTGACGCACGCGACCGACGCGGCCGGTGGGTCATCAAGGCCGGCCCGCGTCCCAGCCAAGACGACCAGCCGGGACGGTTTGACCCCAACGATGCGATTATTTTTTTGAGACGGGATATGGGGGAGCGTGCCCCTGCGGCAGCTTTTCTGGCGGGAGGGTGGCATGAGGTTCGTCTCGGCTCCGACGAGACCCCGCTCGGCTTTGTCTATATTCGGGTAGGAGTAAAATCGGCCCAGCCCACCCGGCCCGGCCTCGTTCGCTACGACCCCCAACAGGATCATGTCTATGCCGAAGGCTATAGCGTGGCTTTTGACACTCCCCTGCCCAGCCACCTCTCTTTTGTGGACTCACCGGGCGATCTGGGCCAGAACCTCATCTCGCATATTGGCGTTGATGCCGAGGTCAATTTTCTGGGCGGGCTGCTGAATATCCGGCGCACCGACAAAGACCTGCACGCCCGGCTGTACGGCCATACCCAGGGCCCGGTCCGGGTGATTCGCCGCGCGCGCTATTGGTTTCCCCTGCCCTTTGGCCTCCGCGCCAGGGGACGGATTGATCTCATCTTTTATCCGGACTTTGTCGAAGGCACGGCCCTGGTCAAGCTCAAGATTCCGCCGCGTTTTATTTTGGCCGATGGCGAGGTCAGCACCTATTTCAACTTCCTCAATTTCGGTCAGGCTCGGTTATTACAGGCAGACAGGCCGCCCATGGGAGAAGAACAGCCTCCGCGCTGGGCGGCCTTACAGCTCCCCACGGGCCAGACGCTCTTGCTGGTCATGCGACTCGAAGGTGGGCTCCAGCAGCTTGAGCAACGGACATATTTTTCCAACACGGGACCACCGCACAGTGGGCAGCCGTCTTTCGGATTTCATTTTTCCAACATCGCGCGGCTGGCCGCAGGAAGATACCGTCTCTCAGCCTTTGGCGTACTGCTGGAGACGACCGCCCCGGAGATTATCCAGTCCACCGCCGCCTTTTTCCTGTCGCCTCCGTCCGCAAGCGTGACACCCATAAGCGGAGCTGGGCACAGGTAGGCTCCGCCTGGCGAGAAGCACACCGAAGGGGGCTTAGACCCCCTGCTCAACCAAGCTCCAGCCGGCCGCGCAGAGTTGCTTGCACTTTTCCCCGCGGGTGATGGCTTCGGGCGAGCTGGCGTTGCCTTCGAGGCCGCGCTTATAGACACCCTGCACGATAGCAGCCAGCCGGAAGAGCGAGAACACCAGATAGAATTTCCACTCCGGGATGTCTTGCTGACCTGTCTTCTGACAGTACCAGGCGACATATTCTTCCTCGGACGGGATGCCGTAGCTCGTGTAGTCGATGCTGGTCAGGTCGCCGCGCATATCGTCCGGGACGTAGTACGGCAGACAGTTATAGGCCAAGTCGGATAAGGGAGCGCCCAGCGTACTCAGCTCCCAGTCCACCACGGCCAGCACGCGAGGCTCGGTATGATGAAAGATCATGTTTTCCAGACGGAAATCTCCGTGGGCGATAGTTGTTTCGTGGTGCGCGGGCAGATGTTCGGGCAGCCATTGCATGAGGTTTTCCATGGCAGGCAGGGCGTCGGTTTTGCTGGCCTCATACTGTTTGGACCAGCGCCGCACCTGGCGTTCCATATACCCGCCGACCTTGCCGTAGCCCTCCAGCCCGACGGCCCGAAAATCGACCTGGTGGAGTTTGGCCATGACATCGACCATGGTCTGATAAATCTCGCGGCGTTCCGCCGGTGCCAACTCGGGCAACTCATAGCCACGAAAAACCCGCCCATCCACAAAATCCATGATATAGAAGTCCACCCCGATGACGCTGGGGTCCTGGCACAGGACATAGGGTTTCGCGACCGGCACATCGGTTTCCCACAGGGCGGAAATAACCCGGAACTCACGGTCAACCGCGTGGGCAGAGGGCAGGAGTTTACCCGGCGGTTTTTTGCGCAGCACATAGCGCCGGCCCGCGCCGTCGGTCAACACAAAGGTCGGGTTGGACATGCCGCCCCGGACCTGACCGACGTGTAACGGCGGGGTAAAGCCGCCAACGTGTTCCTGCATATAGCCTGCAAGGGCGGCTTCATCAAAACGATGCTGGTCCAGCACCGGCGCGGTTTCGGTGGTGAGCGACGTGCGCGGCGTCAGCATCATTTCAGCTTCGGATGTTGTCATGGCTTCCCTCCCCGGAAACTTCGAGCGTACGGTTTTCGACCTGTTTCAAACACTCCCGCAGGCAGAACGCAAGGCCGGAGCGGACCGAGCTTAGAGAATCCGGGTCTCTCGCTGGCGGCCCAGTTCGATTAAATGGAGTTGGCCAGCGCGCACTTCCAGACGGGTACACGAGCAGTTATCCGGCTCAAAGCAGATCATCCGGTCATCTTGCGTGGCCGCACCGACCGCCGCGTTAATGGCAATAAAGTGGGAGGTGACGACGGTTGTGGCCTTGAGAGCGACCAGGGCGGCAACGACCTGATCCCGCCATTCCTGATACTGGGGCGCAAGCGCACTCCAACGGCCCCGCATGGCCTGTCTGAGCCAGTCGGCGCGGGCTTGCAGATCCTGCGTTGGAGAAGGGATCTCGGCCACCGCCGGTTCGATTCGGGCCTGGACCTTCCAGCGTTTCTCAAACGCCGCGGCGGTCTGGCGCGTACGCTGGAGCGGGCTGGTGACAATGGGTAGCGGCCCCAGCGGTTCCAACTCGTTCGCTATGGCTTCCGCTTGGGCCAGACCAACGGCATCAAGGCCAGGGTCGTAGGCTTGATCAAAGCCGGCGCTGGCCTGCCCGTGGCGGATGAGATACAGGGTCGGAG
The DNA here is from genome assembly GCA_965203745.1 of uncultured Binatia bacterium (SeqCode). GTDB lineage: Bacteria > Desulfobacterota > Binatia > Bin18 > Bin18 > Bin18. The sequence continues at coordinate 247,714 of CBDBDK010000002.1, read as the reverse complement.
GAGTCGCTGACATGGTTGTCCTTGGTCTTGAGCGCTTGCGTATCCGTCAGCTTATATCCGGAGGCGTCTCCAGCGGGAGGTGGCGAATAGCGTTTGCGGTCAGAGAATTCAGAAGGTCCTGCAAGAAATCGTCCTGTTCAAACCTGGTGACAATGGCCTGCCAGAGAGCGGGGTTGGTGTAGCCACGAATACACGGGATGACGAATTGTTCACGGTAGGCATTCAAGGCGTCCGTGTACAGGGTGAGCCCGGTTCGATACTGCTCCAGCCCGTCCTGATAGCGGGACAGCGCCTCGGCATAGACCTCACGGGCCTGGCAGTATGCCTCCCTCGGAATCAGCCTTTTCCGATAGGTGGCTTTGACTTCAAGAAACCCCTCATGGGCCAGCCGTATATCCTGCTCCCACTGCCGGCGCGTCGCTGCGTGTTGTTCTTTCAGTTGTACAAGCAGGGTCCGCTTGGGCCGCACAATGGTTCGACGGATTTTCCCAATCTGTCGGGCTAATGTTAGGTCGTAGTCCTCGGGAGGATGGAGGCGTAAGTTCTGGTAGATGGCCTCCTGTCCCTGGGTTTTCGATTCGGCCTCACGGACCGTGGCCTGAACGGTCCGCAGCCCGTGCAAAAGCAGGCCAACGCTCCGCTCGACCTCTTTCAGGTGGTCGCCACAAGCCGCGAACGTCATGCCAGCACTCGATAACCAGACAATACACGCACAGCAGAATGTGCCCCAATTGCAAATAATCAGCTCATGGGAGAAACGAACGCTTCGCATATTACGCAGGCAGGATGGTAACATTGAGGGAATAGGCAATGCTGTCTTTCAAGAGCCCGCGTACATAACAGCCCTTTTCCGCTCGGGTGACCACAGTCCGCACCGTCTCCTCAGACGCGGCACTGCGCACGGTCAAGTCAACGTCTATGGTTTTCACAAACCCTTTTGTGTTCGACCTGGCGGAAACCGACGCCCCGGCAAGTGGAATTTTTCGCGCCCGCGCCGTGATCTCCAGGGACATCAGCAGACAGCCACACAAGCTGCCCAAGAAGGCCGTGATCGGGTCGGGGGCCGCTCCATTGCCACCTAATGCTTTGGGCTCATCAAGCGTCCAGGCGTGCTGACCGGCCCGGAGTTCAACCCGACCCGAATCGCCCGCCAGAGAGCCAACAGCATGACGAAACCCACCCTGAGCCGGTGCTGTGCTGCGGTCCATCGCGCTTTTGATTCCGTGCAACCGTTAGGATTAAAACTCGATCAGTTCCAACACGGTTCCGTCAGGATCGTGGAAACACACAAAACGGGTCATCCCGCCACCAAGGATGGTCTCCTGCGGGGGTGAGAGGAATTTGACTCCCTTGGCTTTGAGGTCTTCGTACTCCTGCATCAGGTTTTTCGTTTTCAGGGCAATACGAGCAATGCCGGCGTGGGCGAGATGCGGATAGGGCGTCCCGTCCGTCTTGGGCTGCTTCCATTCGATCAGGTCGATGCGCGTCGCATGGGGGTTGTCGCCCAGCATCAAGAGCGCTGCCCGGGCCTGGCCGTTTGGAATCTGTAGGCCGGCGTCCAGTTGCGGGCTGCTGCCGGTACCGAGATCGTTGACGACCCGAAAGCCCAGCATTTGATAGAACGCGAGCGAGCGTTCAAAGTCAGAGACATTGATGTTGACATGGAAAATACTCTGAATCATGGCTTCCTCTCCTCCATACCCAGGGCGTCGAGCGGATAGGCAATCGCTTCAACCTGGGGCGCCTGCTGTCGCGCCGGCTTGGTCTGGAAGGTTTTTTCGAGTTCGCGGTCCAGAACGTCTTCGGCAACGTAGCCGGTAAACGCACGCTGCACCGTGCCGTCAGGAGCAAAGAGAAAACTGCTGGGCAGGGCAAACACCTGATAGCGCAGACCGATCTCGTCCGATAGATCGCGGCCAATGGCGTACGGGATATTGTACTTCCGGACAAAGTCCCGCACCCCGTCTTCTTCACTCTGCAGGGCCACCCCAATCACGGCAAATCCCTGGCGTTTATACTTGTGGTACATGCGGACCAAGGCCGGCGTTTCGATGACGCACGGGCCGCACCAGGTCGCCCAGAAATTGACCAGGACCACTTTCCCCTCATAGTCGGACAAACTCACCCGGTCGCCATCAATGGTCGTCAGGGTAAAATTATAGTCGCCGTATTTGCTCGGCACCGGCGGCGTGTCGGACGCCACCGGCGTGGAAGCACCCGCTTCTTGGACCTCGCTGACGAGGAGTTCCTCCGGGTTCAAGAAAGTCAGCCGCGACGAGACCCAGGCGAGCTTATCGGTAAAGATGAGCAAACCGACCAGGACGAGCAGCATGCCGGCCGTCACTTCCATTTGCCGCAGGTAGCCCTTCATCCCCTGGAAGAGCGACAGAAAGCCGTTCAGGAAGGCGGCCGAGAGCATAAACGGGATGCCGAGGCCGAGCGAATACACCGCCAGCAGGAGAACCCCCTGGCTGAGCGTCTCTGTCGTTGCGGCGATAGCCAGTATACCGGCCAGAATCGGGCCAACGCACGGCGTCCAGCCAAAGGCAAAAAACAGTCCTGCCACAAAGGCCCGGATCATACCGGGCTCCGCGGGCTCTTTGGAAAGGCGGCGCTCCCGGAGTAAGGCCGGGATGGGCAAGACCCCGGCCAGATGCAGCCCCAGGACCATAATGCCCAGCCCGGCGATGCCTTTGAGGATACCCAGGTTTGATCTGAGCAGCCCACTCACCACAGAGGCCGAGGCGCCGAGGGCAATAAACACCAGAGAGAAGCCCAACACAAAGGGGATGCTCTTAATCAGCGCGCTGGTCATCAGCTGGGCCGAGCGTTGGCGGGCGGTGAGTTGCTCGAAACTCATGCCGGTAATAAAGGTCAAATAGCCGGGCACGATGGGCAGAACACACGGCGAGGCAAAAGACAGGAAGCCTGCCAGCAGGGCAATACCAAGTCCGATATCCATCGTTCGTGAGCATACCACAGAACGAACGGGGGAGCGATATGGCGGCGCGGACGAGGTCGACGGTGTTATTGACGGTTTCCAGATCGTAGACGGCTGGTCGGCGGAGCACGACCACGCAGCCCTGGGGCCCGGCGTCCACCCCTTCGGCGTTGGCCTACTCCACCAGCACCGACATCTCCACGAAGGATGGCGTCCCGGCGGCATGATGGACCGTGTTGGTCGCCACGCGGATATCGGCCTCGCTGTCGTTCGCCAGGACGGGGTGGCCGCTGTTCGTGTTGCGGGCGCGGCGCGGGAAATTACTGCTGACGATGTCGACCTGCAGCCGGCTGCCGGCGCGGACCGTATGGTGGATGTCCGCCAGGTTGATCGTGACGGGATAGACCGTGCCGGGTTCGAGTGGCTGCGGGTGATTGTTGGCCGGGTCGAGGATCGATTCCCGATACAGGGCGCGGGTCACCCCATCCATGAGCAACAGCGTGCGCCCGCCCGGGGTGACTTCGATGAGCTTGGCGATAAAGTCGGTGTCGGGGCAGTCGGAACTCACATGCAGCGTGATCCGCACCGCACCCGCCAGCGTCAGGTCACGGGCCAGCTTCTCGCCGGTATACATCAGGCCGTAGTACCGCAGGGCCTGGACCGGGCGTTGGTCCACTTGGCCGGCGGCGATCAGCATGTTGCGCCCGCCGAGCGTGGGGTTCGGCTGGCGCGGATCGTAGGTATACCGCCGTGGGTTTCCAGTCGGGGCCGCGCCGAGGCAGCCATCGCCCGTCAGGAAGACGCGCTGCGTTCTCGCGCCGGCCGGCGGCCAGGTATCCGCTCGTCGTCAATCATCGGGTCGGTAGTTCTCTTCCGCCTCGACCCACGCCCGGGGCGAATAGAAGACAGCCGGTTCGTCGATCAAATCGGCTGGCTCGTCTTTCAGATAATGGCCGAACCACTCGAAATAGGGATCACGGGGCCAGCAGTTGGTTCGATAAATGAAATGGTGTGCGTTGGGGCCGACCCACAGCTTTTGCGTCCCCGTGCGCACCTGAATCTCCTGAAACGCGGCCAACACGCTGGTTAGAAAGATGTCGTACCAGGTAGTGGCGTGAAAGCCGGGAATCGTAATGGTGCGGCGGAAATCGTGCGCGGCCCGGAACGCGTCGGGCGCCGGATGCGTGAGAATCTCGTTCAGGAACGGCTGCCAGACGGTAAAGTCCGGGTGGTTCGTCAACGGCAGACGCAGCCAGTCCTGGCACTCAATGAACGGCGGCGTGCCGTGGCTGGCGGCCTCCAGCCGACCGTAGCAGGCACCGGCCGAGTGGCGGGCGGCTGTCATCATGGCCGCGGTCGCGCCCGCGCGGCGCATGGCAGCGTGCTGATGGGATGCCGACAAGCCGGGAATGTTCTTCGCCACCCACAGCCACAGCCGTTCCAGCTCGATCGCCTGCCCTTCGTACACGACATCGTCATAGATACTGGACGCACCGACCTGGGCAAAAAAGGCCCGCAGCGACGGGTGCCCGGTGCTGGCCGCCGCCAAGGCGGTAGTGGCAGCCGCAGACGAGCCCGAGACACCCACGCGCTGATTGGTCCAGGGCTGTTCCGCGACCCACTCCAGGGTGTCGTACCCGTCGGCGGCATCGTCGGCATAGACGCGGTCTTCTCCCTGAGAGGCGTAGCGGCCGCGCGTATCCTGATACACGGCCGCATAGCCGTGGGCGACGATGGCCTGCCAGCCGCGCAGGATGGGGCCGTACAGCGGGGCGGCCGCACTGGGCACCCAGCCCCGGGCCGGGTCGGTCACCGCCTCGCCCGCTGGGGTCGTGATGCCGTAGGGCGTGCGGTGCACGATGACGGGAAAGCGCGGTCCCCCGTCGGCCGGCAGAAACACAAAGGTGTTGAGGGTGACCCCGTCGCGCATGGCCACATCCGTCTGAAAACCGCGCGTACCGCGCTGTTCGTCAACGATCTTCATGATTGATACCCCTTGGTGGCGGCAATTCGACAGGGCGTGGGATGCCTCAGCAGGTCCAAGATGTTCCCCTCATGCTAAATAGAAGTGGGGAAAAAATGAGGGAAATAAAGGTATAAATTCCTCAAAAGATAAAATATTTCAAATACTTATGGTCTTTTACTGGCGGAGAGGGGGGGATTCGAACCCCCGATACCCGAAGGTATACACGATTTCGAGTCGTGCGCGATCAACCGGACTCTGCCACCTCTCCGATTCCTGAGCGAAACTCGCCCCTCACTATAGGCGATTTCCAGGCAAGCGCAAAGACGGGTCAGCCCTTGTGGCACGCTGCCGTTTCTCTCGGAAGAAACGCTGGAGTAGCGCCCGACACTCCTCTTCACAGACTCCACTCGTGACTTCCAGGCGATGATTCAGACGGGTATCCAGGGCAATATTATACAGCGATCCCGCGGCACCGGCCTTGGGGTCAAAACAGCCGAAGACGAGGCGTTTTATCCGTGCGGACACGAGCGCACCCATACACATGAGACAGGGCTCTACGGTTGTGTACAGCGTCGCGTCTACCAGCCGGTAATTCTTCATCTGCTGCGCGGCGTTCCGCACGGCCTGGATTTCCGCGTGAGCCGTCGGGTCGCTGGTTGAAATAGGCGTATTATGGCCCCGGCCGATGATTTGTCCTTTCAGGACGACGACCGCACCAATGGGCACCTCGTCTGCGGCTTCGGCCAGGGCGGCTTCGGCCAGGGCGGTTTGCATCCAGGCTCTATCCTGTTCGGTGTGCATGAACAACTTGGCGCAGCTCATCCAGCGTTCCGACTCCGCCCCGGCTACCGACAATGCTCTCGACCGCGAGGTCGTAACTCTCAATGGCGTTGAGGAGGTCCCGCGCCCAATCAACAACCTGTCGGATGGCCCCCGGCGTGAACAGGTCGGCCACAAAAAGCAGGCGTTCCTCAGGCAGATAGACGATCAACATGCCGTCTACATGTACGGTCTCAATCGGGTAGACAATAACCACCCGATTTTCATCAACAAAAAACTTGCGTTCATTCCTGACCGCTTCGATGACCGCAATTCTCGGGCGACGCTGGAGGCTGTCCGGGACTTGGGTGTGCAAAGCGCGAAAGACGTCTTGGAAGAGTGGAACGTTCAACGCACTGGTCACCACAATCGTATCGGCAGCCACATAGGTCCGCAGTCCACCCGCGTGCTCACTGTGAAAATGGGTATTCACGACAAAACGGACCGGCTTGGTTGGAAATCGCTGACGTAAGGTATCCAGCACCGCACGTGAATGCGCGTCGTCCTGGGGGGCCTCAACCACAATCAGGTACTCGCCCATTTCAACCGCCAGGCTCTGATATCGTCCCCCGACAATATGCATCACGCCTGGGGCCAAGTCACGCAGCGCGAGCGTTGAAGCGGGCGTATCGACCGGTCGGCCCTGAGCAATCTGACGCAGCACCCAGTGAGAGCTCTGTTCCCCGCGTTCTCCGTCCCACTCTTCCGGGTGCTCGATCTCTTCCGGAATGGTAAAGTCCACGTGTGACAGATCAACATCGTTCTGAATGGCTTCAACATGTTCGACCATGATGGTCTGACCGTCGACCCGATAGACGCGCTCAAACGGGAGTTTCAGCTTTCCGACCTGACGCCAGTCGGAAAAAAACACTTCGTTCTGCACATCGCCGTACAAAGGATCGTCTTCGACAAAGACGACCTTGGTCAGCAGGCGTGTTTCCGAGTCGATGGCCAGCACGACGAGCTGGGTATTGTCATTAAACGAGACAACCACCTGGCGGCGGCCATGAATCGTTTGATCCATGAGACGCAGAAAGGAGTCCGCACGACTCAGGGCATGAATCAGGATGGAGACGGGCGAGCGCCGCAGCTCTTTGTGGCGGGCGGCAATACGAGAGGCCGACATGGCCCGGCGGCAGGGGCTCTCAAAGCCATCGCAGCCGAGTATGGCACCGTCGAGTCCGTTCATGATCTCCGTGTAGGCCCAGGTTTCCTGGAAGGGATAGACCAGCCTGCGCTCCCACTCATAGCGCACGCGGCCTTTTTCCAGGTCTCGAAACAGCACGCAACGAAATTCTGACACCTTCCGGGGTTCGGCTCCGGGCCGCGGACTCAGGTCGGGCTCAAAATTCTCGCCGTGGCTGATAATCCGCTGACTTTTGAGGTCTAGCAGGACTGGCCGTTCACCAATGGCGAGCACGGCCGAATTCACAAACACCTTGGCGGGTTGGGCGGAGGCAGGAGCAAGGCCAAAGAGCAGCGGCAGACAGACTCCCCAGACCAGACGTGTCACCATGCTGATGCTACTCCGTTTTTTCATTCGGGCTCTGTTTTCCGGGGGTCTCTCGGCTTTCGTAGCGCTTACTCTCAGCGGGGCAGCAGGAAAATCCAACCCGGCTTCACAACGCCCTTCCACACACAGGGACGGCTGCTCCACCGCCCCCGAGGTGCGTCGCCCGGGAGTAAAGAGGGAAGAGTGGGCTAACCGGTCAGACCAATTCGGACCTCTTCGTAACTCGGCCGGCTTTTCAGCCGCTCGGCCCAGGCCGCGACGTGCGGAAATGGACTGAGATCGATGCTCAATTTGTCGCACAACCCAAGAAACGGGGTAAAGGTAAGATCGGCCAGGCTATAGTCGCCCATGAGATAGTCTTGATTCTGGAGTCGGTCTTCAAGTTGCGGAAAGAGCGCGTTGAGCTGGTCGGTATTCCGGGCCATGCGGGCCGGATCTTGTTCCGCCTTGGGTTTGCGGCCGGTGTAGAGCAGACGGATGATCGGCGGCACGAACTGGCTGTTACACAGTTCGATGAGCAGTCGCATCTCAGCCTTGGCGGCCGGCGCCGACGGGGAGAGTGCCGGCGTGGGGTATTTGTCTTCTAAATACTCGTTACAGATGGCCGACTCATAGACCCAGGCGCCTTCTTCGACCAGCACCGGCACTTTCCCGTACGGGTTGATCGAGAGAAACCACGGCTCTTTTTGTTCTTTGCTCGGCAGGTCTATCAGAATGCGATCAAAGTCGAGCGCTTTTTCTTTGAGAACAATCCTTGTTCTCATGGCGAACGGTCAAGGCAGATAGTCGAACAGCTTTCTTTTGATAGTCATACGTGGCTCCTCTCCGTATTACACAAACCTCTTGGCATCCTGACCCTAGAAAGACCACAGGTCTACGTCAAGCCTTCCGACCCGGCGAGCGCTCATCTCCTCCGACAGGGTCTCTAAATATCATACATCGGCACGTGCGACTCGCGGCGGCGACTGGCTTCTGCGCGTTGACACATCTCCGCCACACTCACTCGGGCAAAGGCGGCGGCGATGGCCTCACCGACTTCCAGCATAATACCGCGCAGCCAGCAATATTCGAGACTGGCACAGTCCGCACATTTGACCGGGTTAGCGTCGGCCGCACAGGGTAAGGGGGCCAGTGAACCGTCCACCGCCCAGACAACCGCCTGTAATGAAATGGCCTGCGGGTCGCCCGATAAAGCATACCCTCCGGCCTTGCCTCGTGTACTCTGGACGAGCCCTACTCGCTTGAGGGCAAGCAGCACTTGTTCCAAAAATTTTTTGGGAATGCGTTCTCGACGGGCAATCTCCTGAATGGACAACACCTCAGGAGCACCCGGCGCCCCCAGGCAGGCAAGCGCCCTGAGAGCGTATTCGCTTTTCTTCGAGATTTTCATAAATCCCTACTTATTTAGTAGACAATGATTCTCTCTGTCAATCCCCGTGCGTTTCCAGAGTTTTCACTCGAAGGGTGCTTGACAGGCAGGGACGAATATCTATAAGTAAACCCTTAAAACTATAAAAACTATAGACTTAGTAGAGTTTAAGTTCTTATACTGAACAACTGACTCCGAGGAGACCAAGCATGCATACAGCGGGCAACCAGAGGGGACGTGTCGGTACACTTGAGAACCCTGAAGTGTATCCACATATTCCCGGCCGTGTCATCCCCATTCTCGAAAGCGAATTCGACGATTTTGATGCTGAAGCGCAAAAGTTTCTTGATGGAGAGATAGACCGTCAGACATTTATGGGTTTCCGGCTCCGCCAGGGCGTCTATGGACAACGGCAGCCGGACGTCCAGATGATCCGGGTCAAGCTCCCCTTTGGTGGATTCACCCCGGATCAGTTCGACACTTTTGCTGATATCACCGAAACCTATGTACCGCTCAAAAAAGGCCACATCACTACCCGGCAAAATATCCAATTCCATTTCATTCCGCCGTTGGAATCCGCACAGATACTGCGGAGGCTTGGCGACTCCGGTTTGTCGACGCGGGAGGCGTGCGGCAACACGGTCCGGAATGTGGTGTGTGATCCCTTTGCCGGTGTCGACCCGGACGAGGCATTTGACCCTACCCCATACGTTGGCGCACTGGTCCGCTATTTTATTCGGAACGAGCTGACCCAGACTCTTCCCCGAAAATTCAAGATCGCCTTCTCCAGTACCGAGAAAGACCGCGCGGTGACGGGTATCCACGACCTGGGCTTTATTCCTCGTATCAAAGACGGCCACAAAGGGTTCCGCGTCTATACCGGCGGGGGGACATCGATTCTGCCTCGGGTGGGCCGCGTGTTGTACGACTTTGTTGGGCTCAACGACTATCTCAAAGTCGTGGAAGCGGTCATCCGTATTTTTGACCGGCAAGACGAGTTACGTAAAAACCGCGCCCGCGCCCGGATGAAATTCTTTATCGACCGGATTGGTCTGGAAGCGTTCCGCACGCTCGTTGACGCGGAAATGCAAGGTGACTGGGTCAACGCACGCAACTTTGATCCCGAGCCCCTGCAATGGAATGACAACGAGGAAGAGCGTGCTCCGCGAGCCCCCATCAATCCAGGCAGCCCGAACGGCGACCGCCAGGAATTCGCCCACTGGGCCGCAGCCAATGTGCAGCCACAACGCCAGGCCGGCTTTTCGACCGCAGAAGTGAAGATTGCTCAGGGGAATCTGACGCCGGAACAGTTCCGCGGTGTGGCGCAGGTCATGCGCGAGTTCACCGGAGGCCATGCTCGGACATCAGACGAACAAAACGTGGTGCTGCGTTGGGTTCGGACCGAGAGCCTGTATGATGTATGGAGTCGCTTACAGGCGCTCGGTCTGGGTGAGGCCGGAGCACGCCAGATCAATGACGTGGTGAGTTGCCCTGGGACTGACAGTTGCAAGCTCGGTATTACGAACTCCATGGGTCTGGCGCAGGCCATCCAACGGCGAGTTAAAGCTCTTGCTATAGATGATCCATTCACCAAAAAAATTCATATCAAGATCAGCGGTTGTCCCAACGGCTGCGGACGCCACCATATTGCCGATATTGGCTTTTACGGCGCAGCCATGAAGTTCGACAAGCATCAGGTCCCCGCCTACATCGTTATGCTGGGCGGCCAATACGACGCGGGTCAGGTCCATATAGGCCAACGCCTGGATGTCCGAGTTCCGTCAAAACGGGTTCCCGAGGCGGTCGAACGATTCGTCCAGCATTATCAAGCACATCGCCGTACGGACGAGGCGTTCACCGCCTTCGTCAAGCGAGTGGGGACCGCCCCCTTTGCAGATCTGATTACAGACCTCTCGCTCCCGGTGACATTTGACGATGAGCATATGCACGAGTTTATCGATTGGAACCAGAACCGCGTCTATAAACTCGAACGCGGCGAAGGCGAGTGCACGGCCTAGACGCTTCGCAACAGTCAGAACTGACACAGCTTCGCTGAAACGGCTTACGACTCGATGACCTCGGCAAACGCCTGCATGAAGCGCTGCATCTGTTCAAGTGTGCCGATACTCAGCCGAAAGCTGCCGTCAATCACGGGTTTACCCCGCATATTGCGGACCAGGATGCCTTGCTCGCGCAGTGCGCTTTCAACCACCTCGCACTCTCGTGGCGGCCAGACGAGCAGATAGTTGCCGCCCTGCCCAAAATATCGTACGCCCAAACGCCGGAGTTGTTGCGTCACCCATTCCCTGGCGGCGTGGACCTGCTGGACGTACTGTTCGACATAGGCGCGATCGGCGAGCGCGGCTTTTCCGGCGATCACCGCAAAGGCGTTAATATCATAGGGGCCGGTGACGCGGCTGAGCCGGCTCACCACTGCAGGCTGACCAATGGCAAAGCCCAAGCGCAACGCGGCCAAGCCCGCAGACTTGGACAGGGACTGGAGCACCACAATATTGTCCAGTTCAAGGGCGTCCGGCAGAACCGACTTCTTCGTGAAATCCGCATATAACTCGTCCACCACAACCAGGGTATCGGGTGCAGCGCAGGCCAACTCCAGCAAGGTCTGCGGTTCGAGCAGGGTGCCGGTTGGATTGTTGGGATTACAGATAAAACAGAGTCGAGGCGTATGCGTGAGCCGTTCGCGCATGGACGCAAGCGGGAAACCCAAGTCGTCGGGATACAGGACTTCATCCTGCTGCATGCCGTGCTGGAGCGCGCACGGCTTGTAATAACCGAAGGTCGGCGCGGTTGTCAGAAAGGTACTTCCCTTTTCGCCGTAGACATCAAAGATGGTGTGAATTGCCGCATCCACCCCGTTAAAGGCTCCCACGTAGCGGGCCGGGACGTTGATGGACGCCGCATACGCCTCGTTCAGGCCGGCATATTCCGGATAGGTCGCGTAGGCATTGGGCGGCAGGCGACGAATGGCCTCAACGACTTTCGGGCTCGGGCCAACCGTGTTTTCGTTAAAGTCGAGGCGCAGCATGGGCCGCCGCCCTTCAAGCGGAGCAACATAGGGCTCAAGCCGTTCGACTTCAGACCTGGCCTTAATCATGACCTTGATTCCGTCGATCGCTACACAAAATGAGGCAGGATGTCTTGTCCATAGTGTTCGAGCTGGGACGGAATGTCAGTCGGCGGGCAGATCGGCCGGAGCACGAATTTATCGCAGCCGACTTCGACAAAGCGCTCGATCTGCTCTACGCACTCCTGGGCTGGGCCGATCAGCGAACGCCGCATGATGGCCTCCGGGTCAACCCGCAGGCCGTGGAAGAACGGCTCAACCGTTTTCATGGCCGCGGCCCGGTCGTTACACACATGCGTAAAGAGCAGCACACCGGCCTCACGCGGATCAATCGTCCGCCCGTACTCCTCCCCATACACCCTGAGCTTTTCCATATCGCGCTGAAACTCCATGGGCGAAGTCAATGCGGGAAACCAGCCGTCCCCGAGACGAACGACGCGTTTGAGAATCGCGTCACTCTTGCCGCCAATCCAAATATCGAGCGCACCCTGCTTTGGTTTGGGCTCAATCGTCACATCCTCAAAATCGTAGAACTCGCCATGATGCGTGACGTGCGACTCGGTCCAGAGCTTACGCAGGATCTCGATCCCTTCTTCAAGGCGACGGCCACGGGCTTGGGGTGGCACCCCACACGCAACCAGATCGCGCGGGTCGTTGCCGCTTCCGACGGCCATGATCATCCGCCCGTTTGAAAGATAGTCAAGGGTGGCATAGGTCTTGGCCACCTGGACCGGATGGCGCGCCGGTAGAGTAAAAACGCTCGGCCCCATTTTCAGGCGGGAGGTACGACCGGCAAGCATGGCGAACAAACAGGAGATGTCCAGCGTGGGGTTGAGGGTCACGATATGATCCGACAACCATAACGAATCAAGCCCGGCGGCCTCTGCCGCTTCTGCGCTGCTGCACAGGAGTTCGGGGTCAGGTAAGCCATACTTCCACTGTCCAAAGCCGATACCGATTTTTACGCCACTCATGGTGCTCCTCCGCGCTCTTTCCGACAAGTGTTTCTCATTGTATATAGGTGAAGCTATCAGACGGGAGTAAAGAGTACAGACCAAGGAGGGAGCGTACACTATGGGCAGTAAAGTCGAGAAGACCGAAGAGGAATGGCGTGCACAGCTCACTCCCGAGCAGTTTGCCGTCTGCCGGATGAAAGCGACCGAGCGGCCGTTCTCGGGCAAATATAACAACTGCAAGGAGGAGGGCATCTATCAGTGCGTGTGTTGCGGCATCGACCTGTTTAACTCATCCACCAAATACGAATCGGGCAGTGGTTGGCCCAGCTTCTGGGAGCCGGTGCAGATGGACCGCGTGCGCCTGGAATCGGACCATAGCCACGGCATGATCCGGATCGAAGTGCTGTGCAACATCTGCGATGCCCACCTCGGCCACGTCTTTGACGATGGCCCACCGCCAACCGGACAGCGCTACTGTATGAACTCCATATCGCTTCAGCTCAAGAAGTGAGGCAGAGAACGGGCATCTGTCCTTGTTGACAGGCCCTCTTCGTCGGCACAGAGCGGCAAGCCAACCACGGCAATCAGGATGGCTCGGTTGTTTCACGATATCACGGCAACTATTGGCCATACGCCCTTAGTGCGGCTCAACCAACTCACGCAGGATATTGAAGCGGAGGTGTATGCCAAGCTGGAGTTCTTCAATCCCCTGGGCAGCGTAAAAGATCGGATTGGCTCCAATATGATTGCCGCTGCGGAACAGACCGGCAAGCTCATTGCAGAGAGTGTCATTATTGAACCGACCAGCGGCAACACCGGCATCGCCCTCGCCTTTGTTGCCGCAGCCCGGGGCTATCGGATCATCCTGACCATGCCCGACTCCATGAGTATGGAACGGCGCAATCTGCTGCGCTTTCTTGGCGCTGAACTGGTCCTCACGCCCGCCCGCGAAGGGATGCCCGGTGCGATTCGTAAAGCCGAAGAACTCGCCGCAAGCGTCCCCCACGCCTTTATTCCACAGCAATTTGAGAATCCGGCCAACCCGGATATTCATCGCCGGACCACGGCCCACGAGATTTGGGAGGACACCGACGGCCAGGTCGATATTTTTATCAGCGGCGTGGGTACGGGCGGGACCATCACCGGGGTGTCCGAGGCGATTAAACCCCGCAAACCGAGTTTTCAGGCTATTGCCGTCGAGCCGGCCAGCTCAGCGGTGCTCTCGGGCGAGCAGCCCGGCCTCACCCAGATTCAAGGGATCGGTGCCGGGTTCGTCCCGGCTATCCTGAATACCAGCGTTATTGATGAAATCATCACCGTCCGGGACGAAGATGCGCTGGCCACGGCACGCCGGCTTGCCAAGCACGAAGGAATTCCTGCCGGCATCAGCAGCGGCGCCACGGTCTGGGCCGCACTCCAGGTCGCTGCCCGTCCTGAAAACGCCGGAAAAATGCTGGTTGTTATTCTGGCCAGCTCGGCCGAGCGATATTTGAGTACAACGTTGGTTGAGGACCTCTAGGGCGTACGACCTCCCCTACCCCTTCGGCTTGACCAGCTTGAAAACTTTGCGGATGCCTATCACGCGGTTCTTATGAAGCGCCTGAACCTGAATGAGATCGTCAGCTTTGATAGCGACTTTGACCGTATTCCGGGAATCGAACGTCACAAATTTTGAGAGCAAATCCACCCGGATGAAGGACTCACTCTACACTGCTGAGTTCTCTCGGTTTGACGGCCCCCCGAGCCAACTGTCAGGAAGATAAAAAGATTTCATGCCTTCCGAACAGTTTCAGTTCCATATTTCTGATGCCGCACAGTCGCTTGGCCTCAAAGCTGTCTGCTTTGTGATTGAGGGGGTCCACAATCAACACACACATCCGGAGTTTGAAAAACTCAAGGCGCAAACGCTGGCCCAGGTGACCGCAGACCTCTCGTCGGAAGCCATACGGACCGACCCCATTCTGAACGGCTTTCGCGCCCTGCATGACGCGATTGGACGCTCCAATCGGAAAAACGTGGCCTCACCGGAAAGCCTGCTCAAGCTGGTCTCACAAACCGGCGGACTGCCGCAGGTCAATCTGCTCGTCGATATCTATAACCTCGTATCGGTGAAAACCCGTCTCTCTTTGGGGGCGCACGACCTCAGCGCGATCAGCGGCAATGTGCAGCTTCGTCTCACGGACGGCAACGAGACCTTTTGGCCCATGGGCTCGGACAAGCCCAAAGTCGTGAGCCCCGGCGAATACGCCTATATCGACGACGCGCACAACGTGCTGTGTCGCTTGGAAGTCCGCCAGTGCGAGAGAACGAAAATCGCCCTCGATACAACCGACGGTTTTTTCATTGTGCAGGGCAATGCCCGGACGGAAGGGGCTTATCTGCACGAAGTGGCGAACGAACTCCTCGCCCTCATCAAACGGTTTTGCGGCGGTCAGGCACGTACGCTGTCAGAGTGACGCCACCCGCTTCAGATACCTCTTCGGGAGTCCTCTTCTCCGGTGGGCAGGTTGTGGTCCATCTCGAACGCCGGCTGCTGGAGTTTGGCGCAACGGCCCACCAGCTTGGCCGGCACGCCGGCGACCGTACAGCCCGCTGGGACATTGGTGAGCACGACACTCCCCGCCCCCACTTTCGCGTTTGCCCCAACCTCGACATTGCCCAGAATCTTGGCCCCGGCGCTGATCAACACTCCCGTCCGAATCTTGGGATGCCGGTCACCAGTCTCTTTTCCGGTTCCTCCGAGGGTCACTTCCTGGAGCATGGACACATTGTCCTCAACCACGGCCGTCTCCCCAATGACGAGGCTGCTGCCGTGGTCAATAAAAATCCCCGAACCAATACGGGCGGCCGGGTGGATATCCACGCTAAAGACTTCCGAAATCCGATTCTGCAAGCAGAAGGCCAAGGTCTTCCGGTCCTGCTTCCATAGCCAGTGCGCCACGCGATAGGCTTCGAGCGCGTGCAAACCCTTATAGTACAGCAGGGGCGCTGAATAGAACGAACAGGCCGGGTCGCGGTCGCGAACCGCGCAAATGTCCGCCCGAACAGCCTGACCGATCTGCCGGTCATCGATCAGCGCTTCCATGATGATGTCGCGCAGGGTAATGGACGGCAGATTGAGATTCGTCAGCTTCCCAGCCAAAAGGTAGCTCAGCGCTTCCTCCAGTGAGGAGTGATTCAGAATAATCGAGTGTAAAAAGCTCGCCAGTACAGGCTCGCGGTCGGCTTCCAATGCGGCTTCGTCTCGAATGGCTTGCCAGACCCAGTCGTCAGATGTTTGGTGTTGCTCGGCGGCGCGCATGCAGGTCCTCCTGAGAAAACTTTCTGGTATAATCAGGCCCTCTCCTTGCCCTAGGCTTTTCCTCTACACGGAACGGCGAGGAAGAACAATATGATAGCACTCATATGGGATACGCTGCATGAAACGCCTATGTGTTTTTACCGGGTCGTACCTGGGCGCCCGACCGGAATATCTCTCGGCCGCCCAAGCGCTTGGCAGAGAACTGGCCGCCCGGGGCCTCGAACTGGTCTACGGAGGAGCGCATATCGGTCTCATGGGCGCGCTGGCTGACACCGTCCTGGCCGAGAATGGGCGGGTGGTCGGCGTCATTCCCGACACGCTGGTTGACCGGGAGGTGGCTCACCACGGTCTCTCCGAACTCCACGTGGTTGGCTCCATGCACGAGCGCAAGGCGAAAATGGCCGAACTCGCCGACGGCGTGATCGCCCTACCCGGCGGCATCGGCACGCTGGAGGAGCTGTTTGAAGCGCTCACCTGGCGGGCGTTGAATATCCATGCCAAGCCCTGTGGCCTGCTGAACGTCAACCATTACTACGATCTGCTGCTTCAATTCTTGCAGCACACCGTGAATGAGCAGTTTTTGAAAGCTGAGTATCACACTATGCTTCTGGTCGAAGAACAGCCGGGCAAGCTCCTGGATCGCTTGGAACAACAAGAAGGCTCACCATGACCCATACGCCCATCAATCTGACGCAAAAACTCACCACGTTCTCAGACCGTTGGTCTCCCAAAATTATCGCTCAGATGAACGACTATCATTTCAAGCTGGTCAAGCTCCAAGGCGATTTTATTTGGCATAGGCATGCTGATACGGACGAAGTCTTTCTTGTGATACAGGGATCGATGCAGATTGATTTTCAGGATGGCAGTGTGGCGCTGAGGGCGGGAGAAATGTTTGTTGTGCCGAAAGGCGTCGAGCATAAACCGTGGGCCGAAAAGGAATGTCACGTCCTGCTGGTTGAGCCCGCCGGCACGGTCAATACCGGCGATGCCGGTGGCGACTTGACGGCCGATAATGATAGTTGGGTCTAGGAGCGCCTTATGTCTACCCTCACCGTTGTTGAAGCGGACTTGCATCGGCCCGATCACCAAGAGGCGGTCCTCCGGCTTGTGAACAATTACGCCCGCGATCCGATGGGCAATAGTCAAGACCTGCCGCAAGACGTGTGCACTCGCCTTATTCCAGGCCTGCAAGCCCACCCGACAACGTTGATTTTCCTGGCCTATCGAGGAGACGAAGCCGTGGGGATTGCCGTGTGTTTCCGGGGCTTCTCCACCTTTGCTGCGAAACCGCTGATAAACATCCACGACCTGGCGGTAAATCCGGACTGTCGCGGACAAGGCATCGGGCGCTTATTATTACGGCGCGTAGAACACAAGGCACGTGAGTTGGGCTGCTGTAAGCTGACGCTGGAAGTGCAACTCAATAATACGGTTGCCCAAGGACTGTATTTTGGTATCGGCTTTATTCGAGCGACCTATGATCCAGAGGCCGGGCAGGTTCTTTTTTTACAAAAGCCACTGTGACACAGTTCTTCTTTAATTATGGATACTCCGCCGCCGGACTACTACTACCGTAACTTCCCTTCCCAGGTCCTGCCGACTCGGACGCCGTTTACCCGTATCGGTCGAGGGGATGCGGGACTCTTGTTTATTTATGTCTCCAACCGCCGCCAACGCTGGAGCGTTCTACTCGACAAGGAGCGGGTGGAATCCATCTATCCGGAAGCGCGCAAGCAGATTCCACCCGGCTTCGCGCATGTCTGGTTGTTGGAAAAATGCTATAGTACGCGCCCCGCCGGTTTCCACACGCGGACAAAACATTCCTCTCCGCTCCACCAGCCCGCTCACGGAGACCGCACGCCGGTCACCGGACTGGGAGAATCCTTCATTCTCTTAGCCGAACCGTCTCCCGCGCCTGGCGTGCAAGGCGACGTCCTGTCCTACCACTTGCAGGAAGGGGCGGCTATCGAAGCCGCCGAAGAATACACCAGGCGGTACCACCGTCGCGCCGTGGTGGGTTTGCTGGTGTGGGACGATTATTGGTTCTAGGTCTCACCCCTCACAGCCAACCCGATTTGCGGCGGCTCGGCGGTTCCACACCGGTCAGACATAACCGCACCGCACTCCAGGCCGCATGAAACGCGCTGCGCAGGGCAATCGCGTCAAGGGCGAGCACGCGCATCCAGACGCCCGCATCGTCGGGCAGGATCGACGCGCCGGCATAGATATCGGGCAGAGGATCGAGCGCCGTTCGTAGGGCGGTCACCATCTCCTCGGTATCGTGGTCCGACACCACCCAGAACGTCCCCTGCGTCTGATAGTACCGCAGGGCCGAAGGCAGACTCGCAATGAACTCGTGACCGCTCATCTCGAAGCGGTCTACACAGCGACGCTGTCCGTCCGGTCGCTGGAATACGGTTTCACTGAAAATCGAGCCAAACGGACGGGCTAAGGCCTCCGGGTCGTGCAGTCCAAAGGCATCGCCGCTGATGACCGTCGCGCCTTCTTCGACAGCGATATGGACCGAAGAGCGAAAGTGCGCTTGAGGGAATAAGGCGAGCGGGTCGGGTAGATACTCGATAAAGCTACCCTTGCCCGCTCGGATGGAAACCTGCTGCATGGCGACCCTACCCTCCCGCATCGAGTGGACAACAGTCGCCCCTTGGGTGGTCAGATGCACGCACGCGCCGTCCTTCACCGAAAAATCGAGCGTTAAGCGCTCATTTTCATACACCCCACCAGAGATGGACTGGAGCATCAGCGTCAGCATCCCGCGCGGAGCCCGGTCGAGACAGAACGGCTGGGTAAAGGTGAAGGGATATGTCGTCCGTTGCCTGGTGATAAAGGTCTGACCGGAGGGGTCACACTTGAAGCTGAGAGAAACGTGCGGGGACGTAACGGAGCATGGCTCGGCCGAGAGCCCAGGGGCGGATGCACTGCTCATGGCGTTCCACGGACGCTGCGCCGCTCAGCGTAAAAAATACTTTCTGGCGAGCGGGACTTCATCCGCGGGCTCACACGTCATCAACTCACCATCGGCGTATACCTCATGCGTGTGCGGGTTGACGGTGATGTCCGGGCAGGCGTCGTTATGCAGCATATCCCCCTTCCCCACCGCGCGGGTATTCCGAATCGGCAACATGGGTTTGTGGAGTTCGAGCCTGCGCGGAATATCGGCCTCAAGCGCCAGGGAACTGGCGAAGACCGCACTGAGGGCCGACGGCGCGCTGCCCACCGCTCCCCACATGGGACGCTGGATAATAGGCTCGACCGGGAAGATGCAGCCACTCGCGTCTCCCATGATAGACCAGGCCATAAAGCCGCCCTTCATTACCATCAGCGGTTTGGCCCCAAAAAATGCCGCCCCCCACAGCACCATATCAGCCATCTTACCGGCCTCCAGCGAGCCGACGTAGTGGTCAATGCCCATCGCCCGGGCCGGGTTGATGGTGTACTTGGCAATATAGCGTTTGATCCGCTCGTTATCGGCGCGCGCCGTTTTTTCCGTGGGCAGGCGACCGCGTTGGTCCTTCATTTTACTCGCCAGTCGCCAGCAATTCGTAATGGTTTCATGCACCCGTCCCATCCCCTGCGTGTCCGCGGCAAACATCGAGATCGCGCCCAGGTCGTGCAACACGTCTTCTGCGGCCATGGTCTGCGGACGGATGCGGCTTTCGGCAAAGGCGACATCTTCCGGCAAACGCCAATTCAGCATATGGGCGTCCATGGTCATGGGCAGGGCTTCGTCGAGCGCGTTGCGCGAGTAGGGGTTGGTCGGATTGGTGGAAGACGGCAGACAGTTGGCCACACCGGCCACACGGATGAGATCGGGCGCGTGGCCGCCTCCGGCCCCCTCGACGTGATACATATGGATCGTCCGACCGGCGACCGCGGCCAGCGTATCCTCACAGTAGCCGGCCTCGTTGATGGTGTCGGTATGGAGCTGCACCTGAAAGTCATACTGATCCGCCACCGTGAGCGCGCAGTCGATGGTGGCCGGCATGGCTCCAAAATCCTCGTGGACCTTGACGCCGATCGCCCCACCGGCCACGCTCTCCTCAATCGCAGCGCCGACATGCGAGTTGCCCCGTCCCAGAAAGCCGAAATTCAAGGGGTAGTGCTCGCAGGCTTTGAGCATCTTGGCCAGATTGTTCGGTCCCGCGCAGCTGATATCAAAATGCGGCCCCATAGTTCCGCCAATAATGGTCGTAATGCCGCTGGCCAGGGCGTGTTCACACTGCTGCGGACACAGAAAGTGGGCGTGCGCCTCCACTCCCCCTGGGGTAATAATCAACCCATCGCCGTGCACAATGGTCGTACAGGGACCGCAGACCAGCCCGGGCTGGACCCCGTCCTGGATGGCGGGATTCCCGGCTTTGCCCACACCCACGATCTTGCCGTCTTTAATGCCGATATCGCCCTTCACAATGCCCAGCACCGGGTCGATGATCGTGGCGTTCTGGACCACCATATCCAGCCCGCCCGACGCCGCGGTCGTGGAGGCGTGAAAGCCCATCCCGTCGCGCATCACCTTGCCAGCCCCGGTCAGACACTCGTCGCCATAGACCGCATGGTCGTGCTCAACCTCAGCCAGTAGTGAAGTGTCGCCCAGACGCACCATATCGCCCGTTGTTGGTCCATACGTGGCCGCATAGGCCGCCCGTGTCAGTCTGGCCATGTTCCCCCCCTATGCGCCCTTAAAGCCGCGCTCCTTGGCCCGTTGAAGAGCGGCCCGCTTGACCGCTTCTGAATGAATAGAGCCGTTGGTAAGATTGTTGAGGCCGGTGACTTCGCCGCTGCCGCCCAGGGCGACGAGCGGGACGGCTTTCTTCATACCAGGCTCAAAGCGCACCGACGCGCCCGCCGGTACGTCCAGGCGCATGCCGAACGCCTGTGCCCGATCAAACTCCAGAGCCTTGTTGGCTTCAAAGAAATGAAAATGACTGGCCACCTGAATGGCGCGATCCCCGGTATTGACGACATCGAGGGTCAGGGTCTCGCGGCCTGCGTTCAGGTCGATCTCTTCATCAGGCGTGATAATTCCGCCGGGCCGTCCATAGGGCGATTCGGGCAGCGGCTCGGAGCCGGGGCGGATCGGATTATACACGGCAATGAGCTTGGTCCCATCCGGGAACATCCCATCCACCATAATCCGGGACACCAGTTGAGCAACGTTGGGCAACACGTCATCGGTCGTCAGCAGCGTTGATCCCAGGCTGACCAGTTCCGCAACCGATTTCCCCTCGCGCGCGCCCTCAAGCAGTTCGTCCGTGATATAGGCAATGGACTCGGCGGCGTTGAGCTTGAGCCCTTTGGCCTTATGACGGCGCGCCAGTTCAGCCGCCATAAAAATGGTTAAGCGTTCGTTTTCCGTGGGCGTGAGGTTCAGCATGGGCGTTCCTCCTGGAGATCGACTACTGAGCGTGGGGTGTGCACCGAGCGCACAGGTCAATTCGCAAACAACCGCGTCGCCTGGGTCTCATGCCGCATCATGGCAATATCAGAGACCGGCGTAAAGCTGCTGAGAGACTCGGACAGGGGCGCGGCAAGCAGCGCGGTCAGCGTGGGATGTATCCGCTGTACAATCAGTTGGGCCTGGATATGGCTCACAAAGCCGAGCCGGATGGCGGCACTCACAAACGCCATGACCTGGAGATGGCCGGACAGCAGGCTGGCCTGCTCCGCGTCTAACCCGACCCCCCGCCAGATCAGCCCTTGAACGACCGGGAGATGACCCCACGCCTGCCCGGTTTTGACCCACTCCAGGTAGTCGGCCGCACGGGGCGTCTTAAGCCGGACGTGCACGCGCAGCAGAGCCCGGCCGGCCCGCTGCGAGACGGCCCGCAACTCACGTGCAAGCGAGAGCGCTTCCAATTCTGCATCAACCGCGGCAACTTTTTCCAGCTCGCTCGTCGCGCGGTGCGACCACACAAGAGCGAGTCGGTCGCACCGCGCCCAACGCTGGCAGAGCTGGCCCTGGACGAAGTGCAGCAGGGTCTCGGCGTCATGAACATAGGTATCGGTAAAGAGCGTCTCCAATCCCCACGAAGCGGCAAAACCTCCACCGGGGAAAAAGCTGTCACCGTGTTGCAGCGCGGTCAGCAGGACAGTCGGGTCAGTCATACTGCCCCCTCACTATCCGATTCCATCCCCTCTTGGGAGGGGTGCCGCGTCAGCGGCGGGGTGGGTTTCCCCCAGCCCGCCGACTTCGCTTGCGCTACACTCAGGGCGAACGGTCTCCCGCTCATGCTGAGCGTAGCCCTGGAAGGGCGAAGGCGAAGCACACGGGGGGCGAAGGGGCGGGGAAATACTCGAAGTGAGACACTACCCAAATTCGCCTGGGGTCGATTTTTTTGTTAAATCAGGCTGTCTATGCAGCAGGCGTATCTTCAGTTCTCCCACGAAGAGAACCCATCCCTATGACCACCCCTGTGGAGTCTCCAGACAAACATCCGTTCGTCCTTCACCCCCATCGCACCTTTACGACCCTGAGTCTGCCCGTCATGGCCTCTCTCGTGGTCGAGCCGTTTGCCAGCCTGGTTGATACCGCATTTGTGGAACGGCTGGGCGCGGCTTCGGCGGCCGGACTTGGCGCGGCGACCGCGCTGCTGTCCGGCGTCCTCTGGATCTTCAATTTCCTGGGCGTGGGCACCCAAACCGAAGTGGCGCAAGCCATGGGAGCAGGGAAAACGCAACAAGTCGGGAGTGTAGCCAGCCTGGGCATACTGCTCGCCGTTCTTCTGGGGCTGGGGCTGACGCTCATCACCTGGCCGGGAATCGAGCGTTTTTCCGTCTGGATGAGCGCGGATGCCGTCGTGCAGACGAATACGCAAATCTATCTTTACATTCGCCTGCTCGGTGTGGTTCCCAGTCTCGTTGTCACCGCTGCGTTTGGCGTATTGCGCGGGCTGCAAGCCATGCGCACATCGCTCTGGATTGCGGGCGGAATGAGTCTGGTCAACATCATCCTGGACCCGGTTCTGATTTTCGGGGTTGGCCCGGTTCCGGCGCTGGGGATTGCCGGCGCCGCCTGGGCGACCGTGCTGAGCCAGGTTCTCGGTATGGTGTGGGCGCTCTGGGGCGTTGCCAAGCGTACGGGGCTGAGCGCTGAGTTTGCCTGGCAGCGGACGCGTCGTTTTTTTCTGATTGGCCGCGACCTGGCGCTACGGACGGGATTCGCTCAGATCTTTATGCTGATCTCGACCTGGACGGCCCTTCAGATCAGCGTCGAGGCCGGAGCGGCGCATCAGGCCCTGCGTCAGTTATGGATGTTTCTGGCCTTTCTGCTGGATACCTATGCCGTCACGGCCCAAAGTCTTATCGGGTACTTCCTGGGCGCAACACGGATAGACATCGCCCGGCAGGCCGCGCGCATTGCCTGTCGCTGGGCGCTGGGGACCGGCGGGGTGCTGTTGCTCGCACTACTGCTGGGAGAGCAACTCCTGGCGCTTCTTTTAGTGCCGCCGAGCGCCCAGGCCCTTTTCCTGGTCGGCCTCTTTATCTGCGCCATAACCCAACCGCTCAACGCGCTGTCCTTTGTCACAGACGGTATTCATTGGGGAACCGGTGATTATGCCTATCTGCGCAACGCCATGATGGTTGCCACGGGAACGGGCGTTCTCGTCCTGCTGTTCATCGACCCGACGCACACGCAGGCGTTTGCTCAGGTGTGGCTGGCGATGGCGGTGTGGATCGTCATCCGGGCAACGTTCGGCCTGCTGCGCATTTGGCCGGGCATAGGCAGGGCGGTCCTGCGGCTGTCAGAACCGGACTCGCCTCGTTATCAGCCGTTCAGGAGATAGCCTCCAGATCGTCGGAGTGATACAGCCAAGGAACGGAAAGGAGGCGGTCATGTCTCGCCCATTCTCTGGTGGCTGCGCGTGTGGCGCAATTCGATATGAGTGTACGGCCGACCCGGTTTTCTCGTGGAATTGCCACTGTCGGGACTGTCAGCGCGCGAGCGGCAGCGCCTTTTGCCCGGTCTCATACGTTCCCAAGACCGCGCTCTCCAGCACCGGAACAGTCACCTATCACGAAGTGAAGGCCGAAAGCGGACGGGCCGTACGTCGCGGCTTTTGTCCGCAGTGCGGCTCGCCGGTCTTTATCCTGGCCGAACTGGTTCCCGACCTGATAGGCGTCTGGGCCGCCAGCCGGGATGAGCCGGAGCAGTTTCAGCCCGCAGTCAATGTCTGGACCGCGAACGGCCAGCCCTGGAACGTGCTGCACGCCGCCCTGCCGGCCTGTCCGAAGGCTCCGACGGACGCGGAGATGCGGCAGATATTGCGCTCTCAGTAAAAGAGCCGGGATCAAGATTCCGTATTTTCCCTTGACGTGGCTCCGGCGTTTTTCATACAGTCGGGGTCAATCACACGCAAAGAGGAGGCAGGCTATGATCACACGCAGCAACCCGGATGTGGACTATATTGCGGACGAGATCTTTCAGACCTACGGCTTCACCCAAAACATCAGAGCCGGCAATACGCTCTATCTATCGGGCGTCGCCCCCTTCAAGGGCAACCTTGAGCAGGTTGAGGTCGTCGGGGTCGGAGATATCCGCGCCCAGGTCGCCCACACCCTGGAGATCATCAAACGCTGTCTGGCCGCCGAGGGAGCGACGTTCGAAAACTGGGTCGCCCAAACCGTCTATACCACGAATATGACCGAACTCCAGAAAACGGCCGACGTCTTTCGTGAGGCATTTGGGGGCTATTCGCCGACGAGTACCTGGGTCGAGATCAAGGGCCTCTTTGTGCCCGAGCAGATGGTCGAGATCAGCGGGACGGCCATTTTAGACTGAGCCCGTCGTCTTTTGCTGAACGGTAACCACGTTCCTTGTCTATAGCCTGTATCAAAGGAGTTCCGTCATGCCAGACCAGTTTGCGTATTTGGATGCGACCGCCCAAGCCGAACTCGTCAAAAACGGAGAGGCTTCGCCCCTGGAGTTGGTCGATGCCGCGATTGCCCGGATCGAACAACTCAACCCCCAGCTCAACGCGGTGATTCACCCCTTGTTTGACAAGGCGCGTACCCAGGCCCAGGCCGCCGACCTGCCGGACGGCCCCTTTCGAGGCGTGCCGTTTGTGATGAAAGACCTGCTCGGCGGGCCGGCCGGAGAGCCGTTGCATAATGGCATGCAGTTCCTGAAACGGCTGAACTTCACCTCCAAGCAAGACCCCTATCTGGCGGTGAAGTTTCGCGAGGCCGGTTTTATCAGCGTGGGCCGTACCAACACGCCGGAGTGGGGGCTGATGGGCACGACCGAACCCGCAGCCTACGGCCCGACCCATAACCCCTGGAATCTTGATCATTCTCCCGGCGGCTCAAGCGGTGGCAGCTCAGCCGCGGTGGCGGCGCGCATGGTCACCGTCGGGCATGGGGGCGATGGGGGCGGGTCGCTACGTATTCCAGCCAGCATGTGCGGCATCATCGGGCTCAAACCCAGCCGTGGCCGGGTGTCGTTTGGTCCCGGCATGGGCGAGTGCTGGCATGGGATGGCCAATGAAGGCGTGATGACGCTCTCGATACGCGACATGGCGGGTGTGCTCGATAGTATGCAGGGTGTCATGCCCGGCGACCCCTATGCCGCGCCCACGCCAGTTCGGCCATACACCGAAGAGGTCAGTCGCGACCCCGGCACGCTCCGCATCGGCCTCATGCTCCAGCGGCCTCGCAACGACGCGCCCCTGCATCCGGAGTGCAAGCTCGCGGTCGAGCAGACTGGTAAGCTGCTCGAATCGCTCGGCCATACGGTCGAGATCGCGCACCCCGAAGCCTATGACGAGCCTGAATGGCTCGACCACTGGATCCTTGTGGTCAACGCCCACTCGGCCCTGACCGCGGACGAGGTCGAAGCCGCCGCCGGGCAGCGTATTGGCGAAGGCGATATTGAGCCCTACGCCTGGCGTTTTGTGGAAGAGGGCCGCAAGATTTCGGCCACCAGTTATCTGGCGTCGATGAACTGGCTGCACGCCTGGGCACGCCGTCTGGCCAGTTGGTGGGTTGACGGCTTTGATCTGCTGGTCACCCCGACCCTGGGTGAGCCGCCGCCGCGCCTGGGCGATATGGGCGGGCCCAGCGCTGACAATCTTGCCAAGTGGGAGCGTAATCTTGAGGTCATTCCCTTTACGCCGGCGAATAATGCCTCGGGCCAGCCGGGTCTGTCGCTGCCGCTCCACTGGACCCCGGACGGCCTGCCGGTCGGCGTTCATTTTGTTCCGGCCTATGGCCAGGAGGATCTGCTGTTGCGGATTGGAGCCCAGATCGAGCAAGCCCAGCCGTGGATGGACAGGCGTCCGCCGGTGTGCGCGTAAACCTCGCTCCCTCAGGAAACGTGTGATGCGAAAAGGAACCCTCCCCGACCCGGTGGCCCCCCACGGCTGGCGGGCGCTGGTTCCTGGGAATATACATCACACATCGGGGAGTGAGGTTGTCATGAGGAGGAAGCATGGAATTCGGGATTGCCTATCCGGCCCGGCTTGATGCCTGGAAAGACCTGATCCGAGCCGAAGAACTCGGCTTCAGCTATGCCTGGTTCTATGACTCGCAGATGCTCTACAGCGATGTGTACGCCTGCCTGGCGCTGGCGGCCGAGCATACCAAAACGATCAAACTCGGCACCGGCGTTGCAATCCCCAGCAGCCGACTGGCCCCGGTCACGGCGCACTCGATTGCCACCATTAACCAGCTTGCCCCAGGGCGCGCCATTCTCGGTATCGGCACGGGGTTTACCGGCCGGAACACCATGGGCCTGCCGCCCGTCCGACTCGGGCCAACCCGAGAATATATGCAGCAGTGTCGGGCACTGTTACGGGGCGAAGAGGTTCTCTTCCGCGAAGGCGAGCGCGAGCGCTGGATTCGCTTTCTGCATCCCGAACACGGCTATATTAACCTGCAAGATGCTATTCCGATGTACTTTGCGGCCAACGGCCCCAAGGCGATGGAACTGACCGGGGAGATTGCGGACGGCTGGATTACCGTCTTCTCGGACGCCGAATATTTCAGCCGTGACCTGGCAACCGTGGCGCGGGGCGCGGAGAAGGCGGGTCGGTCGGTTGAGGCGATTGCGCGTATGGCCCTGACAACCACCTGTCTGCTCCAGCCAGGCGAGTCGCCGACCTCGCCCCGCGTTATCGAACGGGTTGGGCCCTACGCCATTCTGCCCCTGCACGCCATGTGGGAAGGGTCGGCGGTGGCCGTCGAGCAGTCACCCCTGGGCCAGCTCTACGCGCGCTACCGTGACAATTATATTGCCAAGATGCGGACTCCCCAGGATCGTCGCTATCTTGAAGTGCACGAGGGGCATTTGATCTATCTCAAACCGGGGGAAGAAGACTACCTGACCGAAGACCTGATTCGGACCTCGTCGCTGACCGGGACAAGCGAGGAAATCATCGCGCGTATCAAGGCGCTCGAAGCCGCCGGCCTGACGCAGATTGCCGTTCAGGTTGTGACGGATGGCCGGGAACTTATAGAAGAGTTTGGCCGAGAAGTGATTGCGAAGTATTGATCATCATCCATAAGGAGGAAAGAGCATGGCAACGAGAAAAACAACGAAAAAGGCTGCCCCTGCCCAGGACGCAACCGCGGCGAAGATTATCGATCCGGGCTGGAGCTGGGACGATAAGCTGCCTCTGGCCCAGGCCAAGCAGATCGGTAACACCATTTATGTGTCCGGTCAGGTCGCTTTCAACTCGCAGGGCAAGCTGGTTGGCAAAGGTAATATGAAGACCCAGACGCGCCAGGTCTTCCGCAATATCAAGGCCGTCCTGGCTGCGGCGGGCGCGAAGATGGAGCATATTATCAAGATCAATACCTATATCACCGACGGCAGCAAGTTCATGGATATGCTCGAAGCGCGCGGGGATATCTTCGGCGACAATCCGCCGGCCAGCACGGCCGTTGTGGTGGCCGGTCTGGCTTTTCCGGGGCTCCTGATCGAGGTCGAAGCGATTGCCGTCAAGCCGTAACGCTGGGTGGCTCGACCGGACCCGGAATTCGCAGCAAAGAGTAAGCGAGTCCTCCACCAGACATGAAAGGCCGGACACGTTTACTCCTCACCTCAAGGGCCTGCTGCTTATGCTCGGCGCAAGCTTGTGCTGGAGCACGGGTGGCCTGTTCGTCCGCTCCGTCAGCATCCCCAACAGCTGGGAGATTGCCTTCTGGCGTTCGCTCAGCATGGGGGTGTTTCTGCTCGTCTGGCTCTCCTTTCGCTACGCGGGCAACGTGCGGCGGGCGGTCGTCGCTATCGGACCGGGCGGCTTCCTGGCCGGCCTGTGTATGGCCGCCTCATTTCTGGGTTTTATTCTCGCCGTCACCCAGACAACGGTGGCGCATACGCTCGTCATTATCAGCACCACGCCCTTTCTGGCTGCGCTTTTTGGCCGGGTCTTTCTTGGGGAACTGGTCCCAGTGCGTCGCTACGTTGCGATGAGTATTGCCTTGACCGGCATCGTCGCCATGTGTCTCGATTCTTTCACTGCCGGAACGCTGACTGGGAGCATAATAGCCGGCGGCTGTGCGGTTGCCTTTGCAGCCTGTGTGATTTTACTGCGTCACAGTCAGGCGCGAGCCGATATGACACCGGCCATTCTGGTTGCCGCGCTCATCTCCAGCGCTGTAGCCCTGTCCTTCAGTCTGCCGTTTCAGGCCGCGTGGCAGGACATCGGCATCCTGGCATGTATGGGCACCTTTCAGGGTGGGCTGGGTTGCCTGCTCATGACGCTGGCAGCGCGGTATATCACTGCGGTTGAAGTCAGTCTCCTGGCTCTCCTGGAAACGATCCTTGGTCCGCTGTGGGTGTGGATCGGCGTGGGGGAACGGCCCAGCGATCTCGCCATTGTTGGCGGCGTGGTGGTGGTTGCCTCGTTAGCGCTGAACGAACTCCTGGGCCTGTACCGACAGAGCCGCGCAGTGGAAGCACCGCTGCCCTCGGGCCAATCGGCAGGTCAACCCGTGTGATCTCGTTTATTATTCCCGCCTATAATGAGCAGGCCAACATTGGCCGGACGCTCCAGGCTCTGCACCAGGCCGTTCAGCCCTTAGACACAGCCTATGAAATGCTGGTGGTAGACGATGCCTCGACCGACCGGACCGCTTCACTCGCCGCAGCCGGTGGGGCGCACGTCCTTACGGTCAGAAATCGTCATATTGCGGCAACCCGCAACACCGGAGCACGCGCGGCAACAGGTGAATACCTCTTCTTTATTGACGCGGATACCTGGGTCAACGCGCCCCTTCTCCACGCGGCCGTTCGCGCCCTCCAACAGGGGGCGGTCGGGGGCGGCAGCCGGTTTCGCTTTGACCGGCCGCTACCGTGGTATGGAAAAATTGCCGAGCGTATCGTGCCGCCGCTCTACAGCCTGGCGGGGCTGGCCAGCGGAAGCTTTCTGTTTTGTACCCGGTCCGCCTTTGAAGCCGTCGGCGGTTTTGACGAGAGGCGCTACGCGTCGGAAGAAGTCTGGCTGAGTCTGGCGCTCCGCAAACGGGGCAGATTCGTCATCCTGCGCGAGCACGTGATCACGTCAGGTCGCAAACTCCGGGTGTATTCACTCCGGGAGACGTTTCAGTTGTTCGGCTATCTGCTCCGCACGGGTCCGCGGGCACTGCGGCAACGTGAGGGCTTGGAGTTTTGGTACGGTGAGCGGAGGGTGGATACGACCAAGCCGGAGGGGGGCGGATGACCACCGCTCGTCCGTCCAGCCGCGATTGTCGGATTACGCTGCGCTAATCCGACCTACTCACCGATTGTTGAATTTTCATAGGAATCTTGGGAAAGCGCGTTTGAGCCAGTCTTGTAGGTCGGCTTAGAGCGTTTCATGATACGTTGTAGCCGTGCCAGTCCACGCTCGGCGGGGAAGACCATGGCTGGCACCAGGCGGCCAGGGAGGGGATGGAGGCTCCCCGCCTGGGAGGGCGGCCATCCTGGCCGCTATGCGGGCTGGAAGCCCGCACTCCTCAAGGAGGAGAGAGACGCGCTACACAGCATCGTTATTCGGGCTAACCGAAGGTGTAAGCCGACATGGAAGCTTGTCGGCTCACACTGCGCTCATCTGTCCTCCTCGTTTTCTGCCTCACAGGTCGTGAGCCCAGAAGGCCCTCTACCTCAGGCACAGACCGGCGGCAGTTTCTCGATCCACGGCTGGGCCTGCTCAAGCTGCGCCGCGACACTGAGCAACACGTCTTCCCGTCCGTACGCCGGCATGAGATGCACGCCGACCGGCAGGCCGTCTTCACTCCAATGCAAGGGCAAGGAAATCCCCGGCTGGCCGGTCACATTCCCAACCGGGGTATACGGAATCAGGTCGATTATCCGCCGATACACCTCATCCGGGTCAGCGGCGGCGCTGCACAATTGACCCAGAGGCGGCGCCGGCGAACTCAGGGTCGAGGTGAGGAGCAGGTCAAACCCGTCCGCCCACCAGGCGGCGAGACGCCGTTCCCAGCGCTCCAGCCATTCGAGCGCGGCAATATACTCCGTCACGCCTATAGACCGGCCCCGGTTCATGAGGGCCCAGGTGTAGCGCTCAAAATCACCGGGCTCGACTTCGCGGCCCAGCGCGTCGGCAACGTCTTCTGCGGTCCGGGCGGAGTGGGCAAGCACAATCGTGCCAAAGTGCGCACCCCATTGCTCGTCCAGGGCTTCAGGATACGCAGCCTCGACCCGATGCCCCAGGGACTCCAGCAGCTTTGCCGTGTTTTCTGCCGCGGCGACACATTCGGGATGCAGGGCGTCTTGATTGCCCGGCCGCTTGGTCATCAGGCCAATGCGGAGCGAACCGGGCTCACGCCGGGCGGCCTCGGCGAACGAGCCCTCGCACGCAGGAGCCGTATACGGGTCGCCCGGCATGCTCCCCGCGGTCGCATCAAGAACGGTGGCCGCGTCACGTACGGACAGACAGACTACCCCCTCGGCAATACAGCCGGCCCAGGCTTCGCCATAATCCGGCCCTAGCGATAAACGTCCCCGACTGGGTTTCAGGCCGACCAGCCCACACGCGCTGGCCGGGATGCGGATCGACCCCCCGCCGTCATTGGCATGCGCCACCGGCACCAGACGCGCGGCCACCGCCGCGGCGCTGCCGCCGCTCGACCCGCCTGTCGAGTGGTTGGTATTCCACGGATTGTGGGTTGGCCCGTAGGCTTCCGGCTCGGTCGTGGTGGCGAACCCGAATTCCGGAGTGTTGGTTTGACCAATCGTAATCAGGCCTGAAGCACGGAATTTATCGGCCAGATAGGTGCTGTGGGGGGCCGTGTATTGCGCCGCTTTGAGCGCCTTACAGCCGCTATGGATTTCATCACCCGCATGCACGCAGAACAGGTCTTTCAGCAGGAACGGCACCCCCTTGAGCGGGCCGTCGGGTAAGCTGGCCGAGTCCGCTTCAGCGCGCGCTTTTTCATAGCGTGGACGAATCACGGCGTTGAGTTGTGGATTGAACTTTTCCACCCGCTCGATAGCGGCGTCCACCAGCTCCCGCGGGCTGACTGCTCCGCTCCGTACCAACTCAGCCTGTGCGGTTGCATCCATTTTTGCGAGATCGTCTGCCATGATCAGTCCTCCTTTATGGTTGATCGTGAATTATCCTGTCAGGCGAGAAAGTTTGTCAAGGAAGAACTCAAGGTTTGCTTGTCATTCGGTATCCCCGCCGCTACTCTTTAGCGTCGCCTGAGTATTGAACCGAAAGTCGGAAGAGGGAACGCGTATGGACCGTATCGGCGTTGGTTTCTGGGGCGGGATGTCGGTCAACGAACTCATTGACTGCGTCAGCCTGGCAGATCAAAAAGGCTATGAGTCTGCCTGTTTGATCGAAAGCTTTGCCGATGTCTTCGGTGTCTTGTCTGCGTGTGCGCGGGAAACGTCCGATATCATTCTTGCGACCGGCGTGGCCACAGTCTTTACACGCAACCCGACGACCATTGCCACCGCAGCTGCGACCGTGGATACGCTTTCCGCCGGCCGCTTTCGACTCGGCTTAGGCATCGGCCACTCGGAAATCCACCAGGCACGGGATAGTCTGGAACCGGGCCGCCCCTTCCCTTTTGACCGGCCCCTGCGCCGGCTGCGCGAAACAACCGACGTTGTCCGCACCGTCCTGAAATGCGCCGCCGAGGCCAGGCTCGTCAATTATAGCGGTCAGATCTTCCGGATTACCGACTACGAGCCGTGGCTCCACCCCTACCGCGATACGATCCCGTGCTACTTCGAGGCACTGTCGGAAAAGACCCTGGCGTTGGCGGGCGAGATCGCCGACGGCATCCTGCCCATCTTCGTTCCGCTCGACCGCGTTGCAGAGGTCGTGTCAGCGGTTGAGCGCGGGGCACGGCGGGTTGGCCGCGATCCGTCTGCCATTGATATCGGCTGTTATCTGCCGTGCTGTGTCAGCCCGGACCCGACAGCGGCAAAACGCGCCATGCGGTATGTGACGGCCATTCATATTACGGCGTATGGCCTGTATGCCCAGTATTTTGAAAGACACGGCCACGCGGAGACGGTCGCGCGTATGCGAGCCTGTGCGGCGCGTAGCGATATGGATGGGGCAGCCGCCCTGGTCACCGATGAGATGGTTGACGCCTTTGCCGTCTATGGTTCCGCTGAGCAGTGTTCCCAGAAGATCGCGCGCTATCGAGAGGCCGGGGTGACCCTGCCCATTGTCTACCCCATACATCCGACTTTCACCAACTATCTGCCGGATGCCGCGGCACGGGACGGCATCCGCTATACCCTTGAGGCTTTGGCTCCGGGGTAAGATGGCGTCGGCAGCGAGTGGCGCTCTGCCGACGCGGGAAGCCCTCACTCCGCCCGCTTGAGGACACCCTCGCTTTCCAGCGTTCGGACCTGCTCCGGCGTATAGGACAGATAGGTCGCAAGGATCTCTTCATTGTGCTCGCCCAGGGACGGCGTCTCAAGCGGCAGCTCGTCGGGAAATTCGGAGAACTTGAGCGGCATGCCCGGAATATCAAGTTCGCCAAACTCACGGTCAACTATCGTCCGGACGGTGCGTCGATAGCGCAGGTGGGGGTGATTCACCGCTTGTTCTATGGTCAGAACCGGGGCAACCGGCAGACGCGCCTCTTGGAGGAGGCGAACCGCCTCATCGTCGCTCGCGGTTGAGGCCAACCAGCCTTCGATGACGGCGACCACCTGATCCATATTTGCAACCCGCTGGGCGTTGGATGAAAAACGGGGGTCGTCAGCCAACTCGGGACGACCCATGACCTTGCACAGCGGCGCCCACTGATGATCGAGCGCGATAATAAAAAGATAGGTCTCTTTGCCCTTGAACAGCCCGATGGGGCAGAGGGCGTAGTGCTGCGAGCCCGAGCGGATGGGCTGCACCGCGCCTTTGCTACCGCTATAGATCTGGACGTTCATCTCGTGGCAGTGGAAGTAGGAATCCAGCAGGGAAATGTCTACATGCTGGCCCTTGCCGGTCCGTTCCCGATACAGCAGCGCACACGCAATGGCTCCCATTGCATGCACCCCCGTCCCAACATCGCCCAAGCCCAACATGGGAAACGAAGGCGCACCATCGGGGTCGCCGATCATATGCGTCACCCCGGCATAGGCTTGCGCAATATAGTCATAGCCGGGCTGATCAGACAGCGGACCGGTTTGCCCGAAGGCGGAGACCGAACACATCACCAGGCTCGGATTGATTTCTTTCACCACATCATAGCCTAGGCCTAGACGCCCAATGGTGCCGGGTGCGAAATTCTCAACCAGGACGTCGACCTGCTCCACCAGCGAGCGCAGGATTTTTCTGCCTTTCGGACTTTTGGCATCAAGACACAGGCTTTTTTTGCCACGGTTCTGTTGTATGAAGTAGGCGCTCCGATCATTCTTGAGAAAGGGCATCGCCCGCGAAAAATCACCTTTGGGCGCAAGCTCCACTTTGATGATCTCAGCGCCCATCTCGGCCATCAGCCGTGTCACCGTTGGCCCGGCCAGCACCTGCGTAAAATCCAGCACCCTATAGCCGTCTAAAACGTGGATCAACTCTTCGTTCGGCATAGGCTCCTCCTCAATATGGCGTCACTCTATCGTGTCCGTTTTTGACGGGGCAAGTAGCGCAGAGGCTCGCCCTGCGCGCCGTCCTGAGCTAAGAGAGAATACAGGTAAAGAACAGGCAGCACAGGAGGAAGCACATGCCAGCCTATATCATTGCGGATGTTCAGGTGACCGACCCCGAGGTGTACGTCGGTTACACCAAACTTGTTCCGGCAACCGTTGAAGCCTACGGCGGGAAGTTCATCGTCCGGGGGGGAGCCGCCGAAAATCTTGAGGGCGACTGGGAACCCAACCGGGTGGTTGTGCTCGAATTCGAGAGTGTTGCCCAGGCCAAGGCGTGGTATAACTCGGAAGAGTACCGTGAGCCCAGGGGCATCCGGCACAGCGCCTCTCATGGGAAAATGATTGTGGTTGAAGGGGCATCGTAATCGTGTATGCAATTCCTGACGACAGATTTATGTGACACCCATCCAGACCTTGTCCGTGTTGTGGAACCACTGTTTACCAATTACGGCGGCAAGGTCTGTTTTGGTGGCGAGGTCGTGACCATAAAATGTCACGAAGATAATTCTTTGGTAAAGGAGAACGCCGGCAAGCCGGGGCAAGGAAAAGTCATGGTCGTGGACGGGGGCGGCTCCATGCGACGCGCCCTGCTGGGCGATATGATCGCAGCCACGGCACTCCAGAATGGCTGGGCAGGGTGCATTATCTATGGCTGCATTCGAGATATTGATGCCATCCGGGTGTTGGAGCTTGGCGTGCAGGCGCTCGGAGTCATTCCCCTGCGAACAGAGAAACGTGGCATTGGCGACCTGAATGTTCCTGTCACGTTCGGGGGCATCACCTTTCAGCCGGGCGAGTTCGTATATGCGGACAATAACGGCATTATTGTGTCAGCCGAGCCGCTTATCACCCCGGCCTGATAGTCTGTCAATATCGATTCGAGCGTATCACTCTCAGAGACCCAGCCACATGTTGCCTATGGGGGAGGAAGAGTGCTACTGATCGGGCAAATCTTCTTCACTAAAGGACTTCCCATGCTCATCGATCAGCCCGACGGCAATTTCACCTTCATCAAAAGCAGCGGCCCTTTTTCTTCCGGCTGCCGGGCCCAACCCGGCTATGAGATGGTGCACGCCACTTTTCATCCGCTGCCCGCGCTGGAAAAAGGCTACGAGCTGATCGCGCGTCATCTCCAGCAACTCGGCCGGCCCATCCAGGCCCTGTGCGGCATGGAGCTGCGCATCCCGCAACCGCTGTCGCCCCAGGGGTTTGCCGAGTTCAACGAACCCTACGTCCAGCGGATTGCGGACTGGGGCGTCCTGGTTGATGGCCTCAACCCGACGGCGCGGACCAATGTGGCGCTGGCCGTCCACCCGGTTGCCGTACCCTCGCTCTACGGGTTTTCCTACACCGTGCCCACGGACCATGATCGTCCCAGCTTTATGCTGTCCGGGGCGGCTGAAATCCAGCGGTCCGAAAAAGGAACTGAAATCGTCAGCCGCGGAGACGTATCGCCGCAGGGCCTCAGCCAAAAGACGCAGGCGGTTCTTGAGGTCCTAGCGGACCGCTTACAGGAGTTCAGCCTCGCCTGGACCGATGTGACGGCCGTCGAGCTGTACACCGTTCACAATGCGTATCCGCTACTGGAAACGGAGATTCTGCCGGGTCTGGCAAGCGGGGGGCATCACGGCCTGCGCTGGCACTACGCCCGTCCGCCGGTCACCGAGGTCGAGGTCGAGATGGGCGCGCAGGGGTTGTATCAGGAGTTGGTCTTGCCGGGGTGAGCTTTTCAGCCCTGTAAGGCTAACTCCTCACGCACGATGCGCCGTACTGCTTCCGGTGTCAAAGCTTGTTCGGTGAGACCAACCTGCCTCTTAAGGACTTCATTGATGAGCGTTTGATAGCCTCGGCCTGTCTGCTCCGACCTCGTACGAAAGTGGTCGAGGATATCGTTGTCCAGATAGAGCGTAATGCGGGTCTTACTCGTCGTAGGCTCTACCGCCCCACGTTTGGCCTTTGAAAAGTCATATTCCTTCTTCATAGGCTCGCCTCTCTTTTGGTTCTGCGCGCCGCGCGGAAATGAGGCGGAAGTCTTCGCCCCTGTGTGTGTACACGATGACCATCAAACGTCCAAAGGTATTCATACCTATGGAGACAAATCTCTGTTCTCCCTCAGCGGCATCATCTTCAATCGTGAGTGCTAAGGGGTCATTCAGGACACCGTCACCCTCTGTCAGCGACACCCCATGGCGGCGGAGGTTGAGTAAATTTTTCTTCGGGTCAAAGGTGATCCCCACTCCGCCAGCATATGCATAATATACATATATTTCAATTGCTCAGTGCAGCAGCATGAGCCAAAAGGGTACTGGCCGAATTAGGCCGCTAAAAAATTCAAAATAGGCCGTTCGGCGTCGAAGCCAGCCGGTACCGCCAAAGGTGTCTGACATAATCGCTTACACGCACCCAGCCACCCCGCCGGAGTCACGCCTCATCCGGCAAATAGGCGATGGCCTCGACCTCCAGCAGGAGGTCCTCAAACGCCAGGGCGGCGACCTGGACACCGGTACTGGCCGGGTTGAACTTGGTGAAGTATTCCCGCCGGACTGCGAAATACTCCTCGTAGTTCTGAATATCGGTGGTGAAATAGCTCGTCATTTTCACCACGTTATCGAAGCTCGCACCCGCCTGCTCCAAGACCGTTTTCATATTCTCAAAGACTTGCCGCGTCTGTGCTCCCAAGTCGCCCTTGCCAACGACTTGACCGTCGGAATCGACCGCGACCTGGCCCGAGAGAAACAAGAGGTTGCCGATCTTCAACCCTTGTGAGAGCGGAAAACTTTCGTCCCATTTCCAACCCGGATCAATGATATGCGGCGTAATCATCGGCTCTGCCCTCCTGTTCGTCTGCGTTCATTTTCCATTGGTTCGTGCGGCACGCACCTGCTGTGTCGCGGTTTCGTCAACAGTATGTGAGATCGGGTCAATCACGACCCCGTAAGCGCTCTCAGCCCCTTCAATCGAGACGTAGTCGTTTTCCACATCAGCCAGAACCGCGGCGGGGTCGCGCTTGAGCGGGTCACCCCATCCGCCGCCACCACAGCTCTGAAAAAACAGGACATCTCCCCGCTCCGAGGGCTCAAGAAACGCCACGTCGGTGACGGTCCGCGCCTGTTCGCTGTCATAGTGGACAACCGCATAATTCCCCACCCCGTCCTGCCCCCCGCAGTAGCCCTGCAGGGTGTGGCGGGCGCCCTGGACCCAGATATTCAGATAGATGGGCGAGTCGGTCTGATAGGCCATGCGCTTCATGCTATAGGCCGGAGCGCCGCGCCACTGGCCCGCCGCGGCCGAGTCCGTGGTGTACTCGCCTTCCAAATACAGGAAAGGATACTGGATCTCGGTCATTTCGACTGAAGCCAGTTGGAGGGCGCAGAACAGCGCCGACCAGCCACCCCAGCCATCGACCCCATACGTCCCGCCGGAGCTGATGGGCGAGGCGTGATAGTCATAGCTGATGAAGAAATTCTTCGTGCGGGGGTCCTCGCCGTGCGTCCAAAGCATGCTCAGGTCTATGCTGGTGGTACCGACCCGTTCGGGCACAATTTTTCCCAAGGCCTGCATGACCGCTTCCCCGATCGTGCAGCCGATGCAGATGGTGGCATACCCGGCGGCGGCCGGCGAATTGGGGTTCACCACCGAGCCCTCCGGCAGGACGACCCGAATTGGCCGGAAAAATCCCGAATTAATGGGCACTTCCGGGCATACCGCGGAAAAGCAGCCGTATACATAGGAAATGGTATTCCCCACGACGCTGTTAATAACCCCTGGACTTTGGGCGTGGGTGCCGCTGAAATCAACGACCACTTCACCCTCTTTCACTTCAATGCAGACATCCACATTGATGTTTTCGTTGCCGCGAAAGTCCTGATCCAAAAGGCTGCGACCGCTATAGGCACCTTTGGGCCACTGGGCGATGGCATTGCGGAACTTCTTCTCACTGTAGTCGAAGGTGTACTGGACGCCCTCCTGAACGGTCGCTAGGCCGTATTTATCGACCACCGCCCGAATGCGTTCCTCGCCTATTTTACAGGCACCGATCATGGCGTTAATGTCGGCGATGGCAATATCGGGTAAGCGGTTGTTTGCCTTCAACAGGTCCCAGACGTCCCGCCGCCGTTCGCCCTTTTCAAACACCTTGACCGGAGGAAAGCGAAAGCCTTCCTGCCAGACTTCCTCGGCCTCGGCATTAAGCCCACCCGGCACCGGGCCGCCGACATCCAGCATATGGGCGCGCACCGAGGCAAAGAAAACGGGTTTGTTATTGCAGAAGACGGGCAGGATGATGGTGTAGTCGCCGATATGGGTCCCGCCGAAAAACGGGTCACAGGCCAGGATCACATCGCCGTCGTTTAAGTCGCCACGGAAGAACCGGATACAGGCTTCGACCGAGGTCAGGCAGGCGTAGATATGCACCGGCACAGCATCTCCCCGAGACACCAGTCCGACCTGTTTGCCGTCGTAGGAAAACACGCCAGCCGAACAATCATGGGCTTCATTGAAAATCGGCGAGACCGACGCCCTGACCATGGTCTTGATGATTTCTTCGGCAACCGACTCGAAATATTCCCGGATGATCTCTGCGGTGATTGGGGTAATCATGAGCTTGCTCCTGTCTGACACATATTCCCTCGTCGGTTACAGTCTGCGATTAGCGACGCCCCTCGTGTTGGGCTTCCGCCTGCGCATGGCTGGTGGGTCCACCCCCGGCCGTGCGCAAGGTCAACACCCCGCTCGCAAGGCGCCGGTCGGCACAAAAGGTCTCAACGCATAGCTCCGCGTCTTCCGTCTGGATACTGAAGACCGGACGCCTCTCCGGACCTGTCTCATTGGGCGGTCCGTTGAGACAGGCCGTTACCGAGGCCGGCTGACGGAGCGCCACCCTGACTTCGGAAGCCGGTGCGCCATACCCGTCTCCAGCCCCTCGCCCATCAGCAACGATTTCCAAACGTTCGATGGATATTTCAGGAAACGCGATCTCGCATTTTTCGACCGACGGCAGCTTGCGCCGGGCCAAATAACCGGGTGGACCCCAGCCGTTTACCCCGTCCACACTCGCCGCCCCAGGATAGATGAGAGAATCAAGCGAAAAAATCCGATACTTGGCAAAACAGCAACGCACGAACGCCTGAGTAGGCATGCGGGGCAGAGGCTGATCCGTACACGCGCTGAGCGCGGCTGAAACCGCATTGATGATCTCGCTGCCGGGGTGAGTCTGGCCCCAGCCGACTGCCGCGGGGTACGCCGGTCGAACGAGCGAGCCTTCTTGGGCCTGGAATCGCACGACGCGCAGGACCCCGGAATTCATGGGCAGATCGTCCCCCAGCAGACTGATCACCGGCAGCAGGGCACTTCCACAGCTCGCACCCCAGGCACTATTCATAAACGAAGGGCTTTGGACATCCGAGTCGGAAAGATCGAGTGTCATCTGTCCATCGCCCACTTCCAGTTGACAGCGGACAACCGGCGAGCCCTCGGCACAGTCATGGCCCAACGTGGCCTGACCGTGAAAAACACCCGGCGACCAACTGCCGAGCCGCGTCCGGGTCGCTGCTTCCGAATAGTCCAGGGCGTATGCCAACCCTTCGACAAAAGGCTCGAAGCCGTACCGGGCCAGCATGCGCTGGACGCGCTCCTGTCCCAGTTCAAGGGTGGCCAGCATGGCGTCCAGCAAGCTCCTGGTCTGGTCCGGCACCCGGCTGTTGAGCAGAACGGTCTGGTGGACGTCTCTGTCCAGCCGGCCAAAGCGGGCAAGTTTGATCGGAATAATACGCACGCCTTCGGCCCAGACTTCCAAGGCCGGCGGATTATAGCCGCCCACAATCTGACCGCCGAAGTCCGGCATATGGACCCGGACGAGGAGACAGCCCACCAGTTCCTCGGTGGCATAGACCGGCGCAAAGACCGTCAGATCCTGGGTCTGCGTCCCGCCCCGATACGGATCGTTGGTCACGACCAGATCGCCGGCCCGCAGATTGAACTCGTAATAATCGAGAATAGCCTGCGCGGTGAGCGCCAGGGAGGGAGTATGAAACGGGTTTTCGGCAACCACCACCTCACCCCTCGCGTTGGTGAAGGCCACGGCGTA
This sequence comes from uncultured Binatia bacterium (SeqCode), assembly GCA_965203745.1. Classification (GTDB taxonomy): domain Bacteria; phylum Desulfobacterota; class Binatia; order Bin18; family Bin18; genus Bin18. The sequence continues at coordinate 207,609 of CBDBDK010000002.1, read as the reverse complement.
GTCGCGGGCTTCACTGACCGTCTCGGACGGACTGTTATGCTCCAGGGCGATGCTCATGTCGTCCACAATCGCCCGCAGATTATGACGCAGGATTTCGCGTTTGACGGGGCTTAATTTCGATCTCTGGTCCATAGGGCTTATTTGGCGACCTGGATAACATAGGTCAGGAACTGATCGAGCATGGCCTCTTGGTTCGGATAAAGGACCACACTCGTGTTTGCTTCCTCAATAATCGCCGGGCCGGTGATCAGGTTGCCGGGCCGGACCCGCTCACCCGCATAAATATCGGTGTCCACAAAGCCGTGCGGCTCGAAGTATACCGGGCGGCGGCCTTTGCGCGCATGGCCGGCATCCTCGTCCTCAAACGGATGGCTTTCAAAATGCAGCGGCGCCCGCACCCCGATCATGTCCAGGCGTACGCTGACGATCTCCACCGACTGCTCGGGCCGCTGAAATTTATAGATCTGCTCGTGCAGTTCGTGGAACTCCTCCAGGGTTTGCGCCAGACTGACCTCGCTCAGACGACGCGTCCGCGCCTGGATGGGCACGATCACTTCCTGGACCTGACCCTCGTAGCGAATATCGAGGAAACGCCGGACCAGCACCTCACGGATGCGGGAACGGTCGCCTAAAAGCACCTCGGCCTCCTGGTGCAGACGCGCCAGCACGCCGTTCAGCTCCTCCAGGTCAACACGGTCGGACTTGGCGATAAACGATTGCACTTTGGAGACCTTGAAGTTGGCGATTAAATTCCCCAGCGCGGACAGGACCGAGGCGTTTTTCGGGACCAGAATGGTGCGGATGCCAAGGTCGCGGACCTGCGTGCCCGCGTGGACCGGACCAGCTCCCCCAAAGGCCAACAGCGCGAAATCCCGTGGGTCCCGCCCCCGGGCGACCGACACGTAGCGGATGGCGTTAATCATGCTGTTGTTGGCAATGTCAAAAATCCCGCTGGCCGCCTCTTCCACACTGATATTCATGGGCTCGGCAATATGCTGGTGGATGGCCCGGTGGGCGGCCTGGCGATCCAGCGCCATGTGTCCATCCAGAAAAGAGCCCGCGTCGAGATAGCCCAGGACAAGATCGGCGTCCGTTACCGTGGGTTCGGTTCCGCCCCGGTCGTAGCAGGCCGGCCCAGGCTGAGCGCCGGCCGAGCGCGGTCCGACCCGGAGTGCCCCGGCGTCGTCGAGCCAGGCGATCGAGCCGCCGCCAGCCCCAATGGTATGAATATCAATTAGCGGAACGGCGACCCGATACCGGCTGATCCAGTTATCCACCCCAACCTCCGGAGTGGAATCCTTAATCAGACAGACGTCGTAACTCGTGCCGCCCATATCGGCCGTGATGATATTCTTGTAACCGGACTGCTCGCCCAGGAATGTCGCCGCCACCACGCCGCCCGAGGGACCGGACAAGACGGCATCCACACCGTGCTCACGCGCAAATCCGATGTCCATCATCCCACCGTTGGACTGCATCAGGAAGAGTCCACCCCGGAACCCCTGGGCTTCGAGCCTGGCGGACAGCTGTTCCAGGTAGGCCCGCAGCTTCGGGCTGGTATAGGCGTTCACGACTGTGGTGCTGACCCGTTCGAACTCTCGCACCTGGGGCAGGACATCCGAGGACAGGCTGACGAACAGGTCCGGATCGATCTCCTGGATAATGTCGCGCACGCGTCGCTCGTGAACAGGGTTCACAAAGCTGAACAGCAGACACACGGCAATGGCCTCTACCCCAACACCACGCAGGTGCTCCAGCGCGGTATGCACCTCCGTCTCGTCCAGCGGTGTGACAATCCGGCCGCTGGCATCAATCCGCTCGGTTACACCCAGTCGTTTCCCGCGCTCAACAATGGGATGGGGCGGGGGCAGTCGGATATCGAACAGACTCTCTTTATACCCACGGCGCAGCTCGATGACGTCTCGAAACCCCTTGGTTGTGATCAGGCCGATATTTGCACCGGCAAACTCCAGCATGGTGTTCGTCACAACGGTCGTGCCGAGGACGATGGGATCAGTTTCGGCCAGGAGCGTCTGAAGAGAGACGCCAAAGTGGGCCGCAATCTGCTCCAGCCCGCCAAAGACGCTGGCCGCTTCATCGGCGGCAATCGTCGGCGTCTTCCCGCTATACATCTGCTGGTCCGTATTGACCGCAACAAAATCGGTAAAAGTCCCGCCAACGTCAATTCCAATGCGATAGCCCATAAGTGCGTCTCGGATAATTCTTAGCTGAAATACAAAGAAATACAAAAACCTTATGAGGCCTTATATACCTCCCCTAGGGTACGACAGCCATTGCCTCAACTTCGATCCGGACCTCCTCCGAGACAAGCCGGGCCACTTGGACCGTGGCCGAGACCGGCGGCTCACTCGGCCAATACTCATCCCGGACTTCTTGAATGGCCAACACATCGTCCATGTCTTGAATATAGACCGTCATTTTGACAACGTCGTTCAAGCTCGCACCGGCCTCGGCAAAGATGGCTCGCATCTGCTCAAAGATGCGCCGTGTCTGCGCCTTCACATCGCCGGGGGCGACCGTGTTCCCGTTTTCGTCTCGCGCAGTCATGCCTGTGGTAAAAACAAGGTCGTGCCCCGCCGGCACCCGGGTCGCTTGCGCCCAAGGCCCAAACTTGCCTGGCCGTGACCAGAACGAGGTGCTCAGGCTTTTCTTTGTACTCATGGTTTCCCTCCCTGGTTCATCGGCGGACGCGGGTGAGGATCGCTCAGCGTGGAGTTGACACCCCTGATCTTGTTTCCCTACTCCCGTTCCTTGCCGAGCTGCTCGCGCAGCTCCCGCGTGGCCTCTTGGTCAACAGCGAGCGTTTCGTCCTCGATACTCCCGGTCAGGACAACGCCATACGCGACGCGAGCCTGCTCGACCGACACCCAGCGTTCAAGGACGTCACGACGCACATCTTCCGGATTGCGCTCGGTCGGCGGACCATAACCGCCGCCGCCACAGTCCCGGTAGCGTATGAACTCGCCAGGCAGCAGGTCTCCAGTAAAGATGTTTGGCAACGGTATCTCGCTCCCGTCCCGGTCGATCTTGATTGCCCAGGCCTTACTGCCAGCCTGACCGCCCCGCGCACCTTTGGCCGGCGTCTCGTAGCCTTCCATAGGAAAGGTCAATGTCACTGGATCGCCTTTCGGGCCGTATTCCGCTTCAATCGCAGGTGCGCCCCGAAACCGTCCCGGTCCACCACTGTCCTGGGCTAATTTTTCAGACTTGACGAACAACGGGTACTTCTGTTCGTCAATCTCAACGCTGTCCCGGTACAAGAGGCCCGAGATGACGGCGATCCCGTAGGTCACCCAGCCGTCGCACCCAGGAGACGCCGGCCCGCCATTGCCCCCAAGGATGAGCTGGTTGACGTAGGCGGCACCGTTACGCCGCGTGTCCGTACCCGAGATCACGGCATAGCCCGCGTTTTGGGCAACCCCGCCTTCCGCCGTGCCCCAGCCATCACCGAGTTCGGCAAAGGCCGACTGGGTGATGACCACCAGCCGGTTGGCCGGATTCGTGGTCGCGAGGGAACACGAATGCGGAAAGCGCGGAATACCGACCACACACCCTTCCCGGAGCTTGACGTGGATACGCCGGAAGCTGCCGGCATTGTGGGGCACGTCAGGGTCCAACGCGCTAAAGATGCCTTGCATGACGCTCGATATCGAACACGCCTCCGACGAGTTTGCCCCGCCGGCAACGTTGTCCGGATTGTCGCGGAGATCCACTGCAATCCGACCCGCCTGCGTATCGATCGCAATTTCGACCTTGAGCGGGAGACCATCGGGCAGGCCTGGAAACGGATCGTGCCGACCAGTCCCGGTTACGTCGCCACCTGGCAACTGCCTGATGGCGTGGATCATGCGCCGTTCCGAATAATCCAGCCACTCGTGCACGAAGGTCTTGATCGTCTCGGATCCGTACTTTGCGACCAAGTCCTGAATCTTCCGTTCACCAACCCGGGCCGCGCCGACCATCGCCAGATAGTCCCCATACCACTGCTCGGGAACGCGGATGCGCCGACGACACAAGCGGATAATGTCTTCGACATCTGCGTAGGCGCGTTGCACGCAGACGCAGGGGAAGAGCAACGCCCCCTCTTCATAGACGTCGCGCGCCGCCGGCATATACGAGGTGGGCAAGGCATTGCCGATATCGGACAGGTGGGCCTTGGCAATCGCCGTGAACAGATGCTGCCCCTCGCAGAAAACCGGCACGAGGATGGTGTGATCTGCGGGATGGGAGTTCCCTAAGTATGGGTCGTTATGCAAAAAGGCATCGCCCTCGGCCAGATCGGGATGCAGCTCACACATGGCCTGGGCCTGAAGATGAGAGCCGTAGATATGAGCCGGCAAACCTTCTGCCGCGGCCAGGAGCTCGTGCTGGCCAGTCGCACTGGTTGTGATTGAGCACGAAAAATCACGCGCAATACTGATCGTGGCTGAGCGACCGGCCCGGAGCAGGGTTTGGGTCATCTCGCGCACAATCGCCTCAAATCGATTGGCCAGCACGGCCAGTAAGGTCGGGTCAAGCGTGGTCTGCTGCCCCTCTCGGCTGTGTGTCTGCGCTGCCATCCGTCCTGCCTTTCTCATACGCCAATCAGGGTATGCTGATGAGATAGTTATTCAACGGCGCCACCTGGGCGACGCTGTGGGGGTAGAGCACGATCGTCGTCGTCGGCTCCTCGATGATCGCCGGTCCGTGGAGCTGCATGCCGGGCTCAAGCGCGGATCCCAGATACAGCGGAGTATCAGTGCGACCCTGACCCGCGAAATACACACTCCGGTGCGCATGTGGCATGGCCCCGCGCGGTGTATCCCGCGCAGGCGGACGGTCGGGTTGCATCCGATCCAGGAGCCCGGTCAAACGGCCCTTCCAGTACAGGCACTCGACCTCGGCCCCTTCTTCCTTGACCGCAAAAACGCGTTCGTGCACCCGATGGAAGCCCTGGACCAGGGCGGCAACGTCCTGCGGCCCATCAAAGCGGTCCTTTTCCAAGGGAATCTCGAGCTCCCAGACCTGAGTGGGATAGCGGGCCTCAACAAAGAAGTCCCGCTTAAAATTGCGCAGGCCCCGCCCCCGCAGCTCCGACTCAAGGGTATCCATTTCGGCGTGCAGAGACTGTAAGGCCGCATTCACCTCGGTGGAGGCGAAATCGTCTGTCACGGCCAGTCTACTCAGGCTGAACTCAGCCACAATGTCCGAGTACTGTGCGCCGCAGGCGCTGAGCGCCCCCGCGGTCCGGGGAATGAGCACCTGAGGACAGCCCAGGGCTTGGGCAATAGAGACCATATTCAGTCCGGCGGCTCCTCCACCAGCGACCAGCAGTGTCTCGCGCGGGTCAATCCCTTCGTTCACTGAGATCTCCTGGATCGCCTGCACCATGGCCTCGCCGGCAATGGTCAGAATAGCCTGTGCGGCCTGGTCGGTCGTTTGCTCCAGCGGCTCGGCAATGGTTCCAACGGCTTGCCGCGCGGCCTCCACATCCAGTTGCATCTGTCCTCCCAGGAAGTAGGCGGGATTCAGGTAGCCGAGCACCAGGGCCGCATCCGTGACGGTCGGTCGTGCCCCTCCCCGTCCGTAACAGGCCGGGCCAGGCTCAGCGCCTGCACTGTGGGGGCCAATACGGAGCAGGCCACCAGGGTCGATCCAGGCGATCGAGCCGCCGCCAGCGCCAATGCTGCGGACATCAACGGACGAGAGGCCGGTCATGTGTCCAACCCACTGACCACCGAGCCAGGTTTCACGCGTGGCCTTTATCAGACCATCCCGCACCAGACTGACGTCGAAGCTGGTCCCACCCGTATCACACGTGATGACATCGCGGCTGCCAACCTCAGCCCGCGCGTAATGCAGGGCAGCCACCGGTGCGAGCGCGGGACCCGAGCGGATAGTATTAATAGGACGCTCCGCCAGCTCCTGAATGGGCATGACGCCACCAGACGATGTTGCGCCGAGAATCTCGCCACGAAAGCCGGCGCGACTCACATCCTGGGCAATCTCACGCAGATGGCGCTGCATGAGCGGTTTGAGCGAGGCATCGATGACGGTTGCCGATGCCCGACGATATTCACGAATAATCGGGTTGAGCCGGGATGAGAGCGTGTAGGCAACCCCCGGCAGTTCCTCCTCAATCAACCTGCCCAGCGTTGCTTCGTGGGTTGGGTTGACAATGGACCACACCAGACAGACACCGATCGCCTCAATGTGCTGCGCACGCGGACGCTTGAGAATACTGCGTGCGTGCTCCACATCGAGCGGGACAACAACCTCTCCCTCCGCATTCACCCGCTCCCGTATTTCAAAGGTGAGACGCCGCGGGACATAGGGTTCCGGGTAGGGTGCGGTGAAGTCATAGGCGTTGGTCTTACCGCCCTCGCGGAGCACCAGGATGTCAGGAAAGCCCTCAGTTGTCAGAAATGCAGTCTTGCCGGTCTTCCCTTCGACCACGGCGTTCGTCGCGGTGGTCGTCCCATAGATAAAGAGGTCGGCCTGGCTGAGCAGGGTAGGCACGTTAGGCTCGCCAAGCTGCTGGGCCACGACAGTCAGGCCCTGCTCCATACCGTGAAAGAGCCGCTCTCGGGTCGTGAGGCCCTTCCCGATCGTCATGCGTCCCGTGGTGTCAGCAACGACAACATCGGTGAAAGTCCCGCCAACGTCAATGGCAATGCGATACCCCATGGATAACCCCAAACGATGCTGGGCTGAAATGCCGGATAAGTCCGGGCATTATACTCTCAGCCTTCCAGATATCCAGCGCTACCTGCATATCTCACTGTTTTTGCTCACATGCTATGAGCGCTTACCGACGTATCCCTGTAAGCGTCCCTGTGGCAATGATCTCATCACTACAGATGGCATATCTGGACAGCCTGAGCCGGTCGCGTATTATTCAAGCGAGTGAAAGGAAAAGATGTGGCACGAGGACAAAAACAGAAGAGACAAGACGATCACTCGCGGGACACCCAAGGCGCGACAACCGGCTACGAGGCCGAACTCTGGAGCATGGCCGACGCCCTGCGCGGCAGCATGGACGCCGCCGAGTACAAGCATGTCGTCCTCGGCCTGATCTTTCTGAAATACATCTCCGACGCCTTCGAGGAGATACACGCCCATCTCGAAACCGAACGGGCCGAGGGCGCCGACCCTGAGGACCCCGACGAGTACCGCGCCGAGAATATTTTCTGGGTGCCGCCCGAGGCCCGCTGGGTTCACCTCAAGGCCCAGGCGCGGCAAGCCACCATTGGCCAACTCGTTGATGACGCCATGACCGGTATTGAGCGCGACAATACAGCGCTCAAGGACGTGCTGCCCAAGGACTACGCTCGCCCGGCACTCGACAAGCAGCGGCTCGGCCAACTCATCGACCTCATCAGTAATATCCAGGTCGGCGACGCAGAAGCCCGGTCCAAGGACGTGTTGGGCCGCGTTTACGAATACTTTCTGTCGCAGTTCGCCAGTGCCGAGGGCAAGAAGGGCGGTGAGTTCTATACCCCGCGCTGCGTGGTCACGTTGTTGGTCGAGATGCTGGAGCCCTATCAAGGCCGGGTCTATGATCCTTGCTGCGGCTCCTCCGGCATGTTCGTGCAGTCGATCACCTTCATCCGCGCCCATCAATCCGGCAACGGCAATGGTGGCAGCGCCCCGCAGGGCACCAAGGCCGACATCTCGATCTATGGTCAGGAGTCCAACTACACCACCTGGCGGTTGGCCAAGATGAACCTCGCCATTCGCGGCATCGAGGGACAGATCGCCCACGGCGACGCCTTCCACAACGACCGTCACCCCGATCTCAAGGCCGACTTCATCCTGGCCAACCCGCCCTTCAACATCTCCGACTGGGGCGGCGAACGGCTGACCGAAGACAAGCGCTGGCAGTACGGCACCCCGCCCAAAGGCAATGCCAACTTCGCCTGGGTACAACATATCGTCCATCACCTGGCACCGGCCGGTACGGCCGGCTTCGTGCTCGCCAACGGCTCCATGTCGTCCAACCAGTCGGGCGAAGGCAGCATAAGGAAAAGCCTGATCGAAGCCAGCCTGGTGGACTGTATGGTGGCCCTCCCCGGTCAGCTCTTCTATTCGACCCAGATTCCGGCCTGCCTGTGGTTTCTGGCCCGCAATCGCAGGAACCGGCAGGCCAGCGGTCGGCACGGTGAAATCCTCTTCATCGACGCCCGCAAACTCGGTCGCATGGTGGACCGCACCCACCGCGAACTGACCGCCGCCGACATCGCCCGCATCGCCGACACCTACCACGCCTGGCGCACTAACCCTCCTTCCTCCTCGCAGGGAGAGCCTGTTCTGAGCCCAGTCGAAGGGGGCCGGGGTGAGGGTGTCAACGCCTACGCCGACATCCCCGGCTTCTGCAAAAGCGCTACCCTGGCAGAGGTACGCAAACACGGCTATGTACTGACCCCCGGCCGCTACGTTGGCGCGGAAGCGCAAGAGGATGATGGCGAGCCGTTCGAGCACCAGATGAAACGACTGGTGGCGCAATGGAGGGGACAGCAAACCGAAGCAACCAAGCTGGACGGAGCTATAGAGACAAATCTGAAGAGGCTGGGGTATGGGAACTAGGGAAAGCAGGAGTTTGACGACTTGAGGTCACAAATCGTGTCCTCACATTGGAGCGATAGAAGATGACCGTCAAAGAGTTGATACAGATGTTAGAGTCCTACCCAAAAGACCTGCGCGTTGTCGTGAGCGGCTACGAAGACGGCTTCGACGACATAGCGCCAGAGCGTATCTCGGTCGTCAGGATTCAACTGGATGTTGGAACCGAGGACTGGGAAGGACAGCATGAGAAACCAGAGTTGCTCCGTAAGGACGCGCCGAAGACCGGTGATATCGTGGATGCTTTGGTGTTTCATCGGGCGTCGAATTGACGCAGGGTAACGGACGAAGATATGGGGCAGGATTCAGGGGGGCGGAGTACGGGGGGTGGTGAATGGACCCGATGCATCGTAGACGAACTCAAGTCGCCTGTGCCAAATGCGTTGGCAACTGGTCCGTTCGGTTCTGCCATCAGTTCTCGGTATTTCACTGAGCATGGAATTCCTGTCATTCGTGGCAGTAATCTCAGCAAGGATGTAGGGACACGTCTAAATGATGACGGACTGGTGTTTGTTTCGGAAGGGAAAGCAAAAGAATTCTCTCGATCCTTGGCAAAGCCCGGAGACCTCGTCTTCACCTGTTGGGGAACCATAGATCAAGTTGGTCTAATAGATGATCGGAGTCTATTTCAAGAATATGTCATATCTAACAAGCAAATGAAGCTAACGCCGGATACTCGAAAAACCGACAGCCTATTCCTCTACTACCTTTTTTCCAGTCCTTCGGTGCGGAACAAAATACTCAATCAAGGCATAGGTAGCTCGGTGCCTGGATTCAATTTAGGGCAGCTACGATCAATGACGCTGACCTTGCCGCCCCTCTCCGAACAACGCGCCATCGCCCGCATCCTCGGCACCCTGGACGACAAGATCGAACTCAACCGCCGAATGAACGAAACGCTCGAAGAGATGGCCCGAACGCTCTTCAAGAGTTGGTTCGTAGACTTCGACCCCGTTCATGCCAAAGCCGCCCTCAGAAACCACACTGCCAATCGCTCCCCCCTTGATTGGAGCGCGGAACGCGCCCGAGCGTATCTTGACGGGATGGACCCCAGCATTGCGGCGCTGTTCCCTGATGGTTTTGTCGATTCGGAGTTGGGGGAGATGCCGGAGGGGTGGGAGGTTGAACAGTTCGCCGACCATATCTCAGCGACGCGGGGGCTCAGCTACAAAGGGACAGGGTTGTGCGGAGACAACGAGGGATTACCCATGCACAACCTGAACTCGATCTTTGAGGGAGGCAGCTATAAGTATGACGGCATTAAATACTACAAAGGGGAATACCGTGAAAAACATTTACTCAAGCCGGGCGACCTGATTGTCACAAATACCGAGCAAGGTTTTGATCGTTTGCTTATCGGGTACGCTGCTATTGTTCCAGAGAGCTTTGGCCCGGTTGGCCTTTATAGCCACCATATCTACCGTATTGACATAAAATCGAAGTCGCTCCTTACTCCTCAGTACCTCGTTCATCTCTTTAACAGCCCATTCTATCATCAGTGGATCAGTGGGTTTGCAAATGGAACTACCATAAACATGCTCCCAATGGACGCCCTTGAAATACCGCTGCTGGTGATCCCACCTTCTGAACTGATTAAGGCATTCACGATCTTGGCTCAGAACATCCATGCACAATTCCAATCCAATTTGGGACAATCTCATACCCTCACGACCTTGCGTGACACGCTGTTGCCCAGGCTCATTTCTGGCGAACTGCGAGTCGGGGACTCCAGACGTTTCTTGGAATCTGTGAGTTAAGGAACAGATAACGACCATGGGAATACGCATTCAACCAAAGGAAATAGAGGTACCCGAGGACGACCCGTTCAAAAACGATCTTCTCGGGCGCAGAGAGCCAGCCAGGATACTCACCCACATCGTTAGTTCTATAGACGGGCCGTGTGTTTTAGCGATTGATGCTGCCTGGGGCACAGGAAAGACAACATTTCTCAAAATCTGGTCTCAACACCTGCGGAACGAGGGTTTTCCCGTTGTCGAATTCAATGCGTGGGAGACCGATTTTACCGGTGATCCCTTTATCGCTCTTTCTGGCGAACTAATGTCTGGGCTACGCCAAGGCGAGCCTGAGTCGATTACCGACAAGATCGACGCCATGAAGGGCGCGGCGAAGGAGATTGTCCAACGGGCTGTTCCGGTTGTTATCAAAATTGCAACTGCTGGGGCTTTGGATGTCAGCCCCATGGTGGAAAAGGAGGCTGGTCAAGCCCTGGCTTCCTATGCCGAAGAGCGCCTTTCCAGCTACCGAAAGGAACAGGAGTCTGTCCAAGCGTTCAGAAGCACTCTTCAAGACATGGCGGGCACCTTATCGGAAAGTAGAGATGGTCGGCCGTTGGTTGTGGTTATAGACGAGTTGGACAGGTGCCGGCCATCTTATGCAATTGAACTTCTTGAAGTCGCTAAGCACCTGTTCACAGTGGACCATATTATATTCGCGCTGGCAGTTAATCGCGCCGAGCTGGTGCACTCTATTCGTGCGCTGTACGGTAGTGAATTTGATGCTCAAGGCTATCTGCGCCGGTTCTTTGATGTCGATTTCAGATTGCCCGAGGCGGATAGGAGGGCGTTCATCGAGGAAACACTCAGTGCGATACAAATTGACGACTATTTCAACCGAACACAGGACAACGAGGGGCGGCAAGACGCCGATTTCGTCCGAGGTTTATTGAGGGGCTTCTTCGGGACACCCGATCTCAGCCTTCGGCGGGTGGCACAGGCGCTCCATCGCCTTGGTGTGGTGTTTGCATCTTTACGCGGTGACAAAAGATCATTTGCAATAACGGCAGTTGTGGCCCTAATAGTCAGGACGGTTGACACTGACTTGTATCACCGTTTTGCCCGCGGTGAGGCTTCTGACAGGGAGGTTGTTGACACCGTATTCAGCTTGCCGGGGACAGCCTCTTTTCGTCATACGGACCATGGAATCATCTTTGAGGCAAATATCGTTGCCTACGCTTACGAAAATACATTGACCTATAGGGCTTCATCGGAGTCCTTCAGTTCGCCACTTTTGTCCCATTATCAAGCTATAGTTGAGACTGAACAATCAGATAATGAGTCGCGGGACCCGAATCGAGATCACGCGCAAGAGGTCATCGGTCAATTTAATTATCTACGTGGACAGATAAGACCGTCTAGAGGAATCGGTTTCAAGTATTCAGTTAGGCGACTTGAACTACTGTCCACCGACCTCATTGATGGAGGTTGAGGAATAGCAATGAAACGCGTCTTCATCAGTTTTGACTTCGACCATGACGAGGAACTGAGGAATGCTTTGGTTGGTCAGGCAAAAAATCCAGATTCACCTTTTTCTATTGCGGATTGGTCAGTCAAGGAGCCGTTCACCGGGAATTGGAAAGAGAAAGTCCGGGACCGTATCCGTCGAACTGATCTCACGATAGTTATTTGCGGACGGCACACCCATACAGCGAAAGGCGTTGCGGCAGAACTAACCATTACGCGCGAGGAAGGAAACCCGTACTTCTTACTATGGGGGAGGCCCCGCGGGAAATGCACCAAGCCTGGCATGGCACGTCATTCGGACAAGATTTATAGATGGACATGGGAAAATCTGAGGCGGCTGATTCGTGGAGAGAAATAGCCTAATGTCCCAGCAGTCGCATGGGTGTCTGTTTCATTACACGAAAGAGACATATGGGGATTCCTTCGGCACGGACCTTCTTGAACAATATAAGCTGTATGTGCAGTCAGCCGAGAATGTCAGCACGCGTCGGGTGGCTTCGAGTCGCTATCTCCTCACACTCAACATCGCGCTCGTGACTCTCTACGGCATTCAATCTGAGGGATTCGTTCAGAGCTATTGGGCGATACTGGTTCCAATACTCGGCATCCTGGTCTCTGGGCTTTGGTATCAGATCATCAAGTCCCACAGTGACCTGAACGATGTCAAATTCCAGATCATCCACCAACTTGAAGAACATTTGCCAGTGGCGCTGTATGCCTATGAGTGGCAGTTGGCCGGAGAGGGTCGCGGGGCATCCTATAGCGCCGTCACTCACATAGAAAAGTGGATTCCAATGGCCTTTGTTGCCCTCCACATCATTCTCCTTATCTCATTGTTTTGGGGAAAGCGCGACTTTCTTCTTATTTGACTCCAGTAACACCTTCACCCAATCTGCCGTCGAAACAACGTCCAACATGGTCTATGCTGGACCAATATCGCTTGACTGCCGGAGGTGTCATCATGGAAATGTCCAAACCCCAGCGTGTATGGACCGTTGCCGAAGCGAAGGCCCGTCTGTCCGAGGTCCTGCGTCTAGCCGAAGAGGAGGGGCCACAGCATATCGGCAGGAGAAACACTTTCGTCGTGGTGCCCAAACGACTGTGGCAAAAGCAATCGTCGCCGCGCAAGCCGTTGGGCCAGTGGCTGGTCGAGAACATGCCGCGCGGCACCAATCTTGAGATTCCTAGCCGCCACGAACCCGAACGCGCCATCCCATTCAGCGACGGTGATGTCGAGTGAACGGATTTCTTCTGGACACGAATGTCGTATCGGAGTTGACGAAGGACGTATCGGACTCGCGGGTTGTTGCGTTCCTTGCTGTTCAGGGCGGTCTATGGCTGTCAACTATCGTCCTGCATGAGTTGGCATTCGGCCTGAATCTGCTTCCGTTAGGCCGTCGTCGCGACCGCATCAGCGCGGCTTTGTCGGCGTTCGTTGCGGGGTACGAGAACCGAGTCCTTCCGGTGGGCCGTCAAGAAGCGGAGCAGGCCGCCGCGCTTCGGGCGCAAGCACGCCGATCCGGTCGTGTCCTACATGTGAGCGATGCGCTTATCGCCGGGACGGCCAAGGTTCATAATCTCGCCGTTGCGACGCGGAACGTGACCGACTTTGATGGCTTAGAAGTTGACCTCATCAATCCCTGGGAAACGCCGTGACTGCTCTCACCGAATCCACGGTCGAAGACGCCGCCTTGGCCTGGCTCGAAAGCCTCGGCTGGAACATCGCCCACGGCCCCGCCATCGCGCCTGATACACCGGGCGCAGAGCGCGGCGACTACGGAGCGGTCGTACTGGAACAGCGGCTGCGCGATGCGCTCGCCCGACTCAACCCTACCCTGCCGACCGAAGCTCTGGACGATGCTTTTCGGAAGCTGACCCACGTGGAAGGGCCAACACTCGAAGCCCGCAACCGCGCCTTTCACCGCATGCTCGTAGACGGCGTGACGGTGGAGCATCGCACGGATGACGGGATAGTGCGCGGCGCGCAGGCGCGGGTGATCGACTTCGACACGCCCGTCAATAACGACTGGCTGGCGGTCAATCAGTTTACCGTCGTCGAGAATAAGCACGAGCGCCGACCCGACGTGGTGCTGTTCGTCAACGGCCTGCCGCTCGGAGTGATCGAACTCAAGAACCCGGCAGACGAGGACGCAACCATCTGGACCGCCTGGCAACAACTCCAGACCTATAAGGCCGAACTGCCGACCCTGTTCAGCATGAACGCGGCCCTGCTGGCCTCGGACGGAGTCGAAGCACGCATCGGTACGCTGACCGCCGGGCGGGAATGGTTCAAACCCTGGCGCACGATCTCGGGCGAAACCCTGGCCGACTCGCATATGCCCGAATTACAGGTCATGCTCGAAGGCGTGTGCCTACCGGGACGCTTTCTTTCACTGGTCCGCGACTTCATCGTGTTCGAGGATGACGGCAGCGGGGCATTGGTCAAGAAAATGGCCGGCTATCACCAGTTCCACGCGGTCAGGGTTGCCGTGACCGAGACGCTGCGGGCCGCGGAGTTGGAGCTGGCGGATGAACAGATTTCCAGTGGGTTTGGTCGCTACGAGTCAGGCCGCAAACCCGGAGGCAAGCCCGGCGACCGGCGTATCGGCGTGGTGTGGCATACGCAGGGGTCGGGCAAGAGCCTGACCATGGCCTTTTATGCCGGGCGCATCGTCCGTGAACCGGCGATGGCGAACCCGACTATCGTGATGCTGACCGACCGCAACGACCTGGACGATCAGCTCTTCGGCACGTTCGCGCGTTGCCAGGACCTGTTACGCCAGCCGCCGGTGCAGGCAGAGAGCCGGGCGGACCTGCGCGCCAAGCTCGCGGTCGATGTGGGCGGCGTGGTCTTTACGACCATTCAGAAGTTCTTCCCTGAGGAAAAAGGCGACCAACATCCGTTGCTGTCGGATCGACGCAACATTGTAGTCATTGCCGACGAGGCCCACCGCAGCCAGTACGACTTCATCGACGGCTATGCGCGGCATATGCGGGACGCCTTGCCCCACGCCTCGTTTGTCGGCTTCACCGGTACGCCGATTGAGTTGCAGGACGCCAACACCCGAGCCGTGTTTGGCGACTACATCAGCATCTACGACATTCAGCGCGCGGTCGAGGACAAAGTCACCGTGCCGATCTATTACGAGAGTCGGCTGGCCAAGCTCTTACTCGACGAGAACGAGCGACCGAACATTGATCCCGACTTTGAGGACGCAACCGAAGGCGAGGAGATCGCTCGTCAGGAAAAGCTCAAGACCAAATGGGCACAACTCGAAGCGATTGTCGGCACGGAAAAGCGCCTGAAGCTCATCGCCCAAGATATTGTTGGCCACTTCGAGCAGCGTCTGGACGCACTCGACGGCAAGGCCATGGTCGTCTGCATGAGTCGGCGTATTTGCATCGAGCTGTACCGCGAACTGGTGCGGCTGCGCCCGGACTGGCATCAAGAGGAAGACGACAAGGGGCAGATCAAAATCGTCATGACCGGTTCGGCATCCGACCCGCCCGATTGGCAGCCGCATATCCGTACCAAGTCGAAGCGTGAGGCCCTGGCCAAACGCTTCCGCGCTTTCAGCGACCCGCTACGCCTGGTGCTGGTGCGCGACATGTGGCTGACGGGCTTTGACGCGCCGAGCCTGCACACCATGTATGTGGACAAGCCCATGCGCGGCCACGGCCTGATGCAGGCCATTGCCCGGGTCAACCGGGTGTTCCGGGACAAGCCGGGCGGGCTGGTGGTGGACTACCTGGGCCTGGCACAGGAACTGAAACGCGCACTGGCGACCTACACCGAGAGCGGCGGCAGCGGGGAAACCGCGTTCAACCAGGAGCAAGCGGTAGAGGTGATGCAGGAGAAGTATGAAGTCTGTTGCGACCTGCTCCACGGCTTTGACCGCTCGCAGTGGGCCAGCGGCGCACCGACGGAACGGTTGGCCCTGTTGCCGGCGGCGCAGGAACACATCCTGGCCCAGGAGAACGGCAAGGATCGTTACCTCGTCGCGGTACGGGAGCTGTCTCAGGCGTTTGCCCTGGCCGTCCCGCATGAAGCCGCGCTGTACATTCGGGACGAGGTCGCGTTTTTTCAGGCCGTCCGGTCGGTTCTTGCCAAGCGAGCGTCCGGCGATGCCCGTCCCGAGGAAGAGTTGGACCATGCGGTGCGTCAGATCGTTTCGCGCGCAGTAGCGTCGGAAGAAGTAATCGACATCTTCTCCGCCGCCGGGCTGGAGAAGCCCGATATCTCGGTCTTGTCGGATGAATTCCTGGCCGAGGTGCGGGATATGCCACAGCGCAACCTCGCGGTCGAACTGTTACAGAAATTATTGAAAGGCGAACTCGCCGTCCGCCGCCGAAAAAACGTTGTCCAGGCGCGGTCGTTCGCCGAGATGCTGGAGCACTCCCTGCGTCGCTATCAAAACCGGGCCGTTGAAGCTGCGCAGGTGATTGAGGAACTGATCCAGCTTGCCCAAGAGTTACGTGAGGCAAGCGCGCGGGGCGAAAAACTCGGCCTGTCGGAAGACGAGGTCGCGTTTTATGACGCGCTCGAAACAAATGACAGTGCGGTTCAGGTGCTTGGCGACGAGACCCTGCGCGATATCGCCCGTGAATTGGTGCAAACCGTGCGCGCCAACGTTACTATTGACTGGACGCTGCGCGAGAATGTCCGCGCCAACCTGCGCCGGTTGGTCAAGCGCATTCTGCGTAAGCACGGTTATCCGCCTGATAAGCAGGAACGAGCGACACGGACCGTGCTGGAACAGGCCGAGGTGCTGTCTGCGGGCTGGGCGGTCTAACCGGAGGTGGGCCGTCGTAAGGAGGTTCTCCTTGACCTCCAAAGATAAACGCGCGATGGTTCTAGAACTGACACGGTGGGAGGAAACTCCATGACCACGAGTCCGGTCGGCACGGGGAAGATGGTCGGCGCCCAGGTGAAACGGGTCGAAGACCCGCGGGTGCTGTTGGGTCAAAGCCAGTATGTCGATGATATCCACCTGCCCGGCACCCTCGGGGTCGCGTTTGTGCGTAGCCCCTACCCGCACGCCCGGCTGCTCACCGTCGATGTCAGCGCCGCTCAAGCCTATCCGGGGGTGGAGGCGGTCTTGACCGGGGCGGATGTCGCCCAGGCGATCCGGCCCCTGCGCGTGGAGTATGATCCGGCCAAGGCCCCGAAACATAAGCCGTGCAACTGGTCGGTGTTAGCCCAGGACAAGGTCCGCTTCGTGGGAGAACCCGTGGCGGTCGTCGTGGCTGCGGACCGCTACACGGCGGAGGATGCCGCGGCGCACGTGACAGTCGAGTATGAGCCCCTGGAGGTTGTGCGCGATATAGAACAGGCCATGGAACCGGACGCTCCGCTCATCCATGAGGAATGGGGCGACAATCTCATGCAGACGGTGGACATGGAGGCCGGGGCGATTGCCCAGGCATTTCAGACGGCAGACTGCATCGTGGCCGAGCGCTTCGCGACCGGTCGGCATGTGGCGCTGCCCATGGAAGCCCGTGGCTGTCTGGCCCACTATGAGCCGGCCTTGGGCTCCCTGACATTGTGGTCCTCGACCCAGGTGCCGCATCTGATGCGCGCCCACCTGGCCCGTCTGCTCGACTTTCCCGAGCACCATATCCGGGTCATTGCCCCGGATGTCGGCGGCGGGTTTGGACCCAAAGCCTACGTCTATCCCGAGGAAGTCCTGCTGACCTTTCTTGCCAAGCATCTCGGCCGCCCGGTCAAGTGGATCGAAGACCGACGCGAAAACCTGTCCGCCTCGACCTTGCAGGCCAAGCAACAAGTCGTGCAGGCCGAACTCGCCCTGACCAAGGAGGGAACTATTCTAGGGGTGAGGGGGCGTTTTATCTGCGACGTGGGCGCCTACTCGGCCTATCCGTGGGGCTCCGCCCTGGAGGCCGGCATGGCGGCTTCGGCCTTCCCCGGAGGTCCCTATAAGGTTCCGGCCTTCCGCTGCGAGGCCCTGTCGGTTGTCACCAACAAGACGACAAGTGGGGCCTATCGTGGGGTGGGGTTACCGGTCAGCATCCTGGTCATGGAACGCCTGCTCGACCTGGGGGCCCAGAAACTGGGACTCGACCCGGCCGAGCTGCGCCTGCGCAATATGATCCGCAAGGAGGAACATCCCTATCAGATTATCACCGGGGTTGAGATTGAAAGCGGCAGCCACCGGGAGGCGCTGCAAAAGGCCCTGGGCATGCTCGACTACCAGGCTTTCCGGGCCGAGCAGCGGCAGGCCAGACAGCACGGGCGCTACCTCGGCGTTGGCCTGGGCTGTTATGTCGAGAGCTCGTCCTACAGCTATCGCAGTTTTGAGCCGGTCGGCATCACCTGGGGCGGCTATGAGTCGGCTACCGTGCGCATAGACGCGAACGGCAAGGTCACCGTCCTGGTCGGCACCCACTCGCACGGCCAGGGCCATGAGACGACGTTTGCCCAGGTTGCGGCGGACGAGTTGGGCGTGCCCGTGGCTGACGTCAGGGTGATCCAGGGGGATACCACGACCGTTCCGCACGGCTGGGGAACGTGGGCCAGCCGCAGTGCCGTGCTCGGCGGCGGCGCCATTATTCAGGCGTCGAGCCAGTTGCGGGAGAAAATTCTGCGTACGGCCTCGCGCCTGAGTGAAGTGCCACAAGATGACCTTGAGCTGGCCGAGGGACAGGTCCGGCGCAAGACGGATGGCCTGGTACTCATGCCTCTCCAGGACATCGCCCACCTGCTGGTTGTCCGGGCACCGGCGGGTCTGCCGGAAGACGAAGAGCCGGGTTTGGAGGCGACCGCGCACTACACCCCACCGCCCTGGACCCACGCCAACGCCACGGTTCTGGCAACGGTCGAGGTGGATATCGAAACCGGCTACGTCCGGCTGCTGCGGCTGATTGTGGTCGAAGACTGCGGCACTATTATCAACCCGCTGGTGGTTGACGGACAGATCCAGGGCGGCGTGGCCCAGGGGATCGGCTCGGCCCTGTACGAGCAGACGGTGTACGACGACAACGGACAACTGCTGACGGGGACGCTGATGGACTATCTGGCTCCCACCGCGGTAGATGTCCCTCGGGTCGAAATCGGCCATATTGAAACCCCGGCCCCGAACACGCCGCGCGGCATCAAAGGCATGGGCGAAGGCGGAGCCATTTCACCGCCGGCAGCTATAGCGAATGCTGTGGCAGATGCGTTGACTCCGTTAGGTGTTCGGGTCAATGAGATTCCGCTCACCCCGGAGCGGGTGCTCGCCCTGATTGACCAGGCACGGACGTGAGACAGGCGATAAGGGGGCAGCGTGAAAGGAGAAGCATATGCGTCTCGGCCTCACTCTCACCGGCGACCAGTTGACAATGGCGGATATCGTCCGTTTTGCGGGTCAGGCCGAGGAGGCCAGGTTCGATTCGGTCTGGGTGACCGAGGCTTGGCGCGAGGCTTTCGTTCCCCTGACCGCCATCGCCATGCAGACGAACAGGGTACGCATTGGCACGGCCATCGCCCTGACTATGGCACGCAGCCCCGTTCTTATGGAGCTGGCGGCAACGGCCGTGGATGAAATTTCCCAGGGCCGCCTTATTCTTGGCCTTGGCCCCGGCCCCAAGGCATGGAACGAAAACTGGCACGCGGTGCGGTTCCATCCCCTGGCCGCGTATGTCCGCGAGTATGCGGAAGTCCTGCGCCTGATGTGGACCGCCCACTCCGGAAAGAGCGTAGACTATCAGGGCAAGTATCTCCAGATCCGTGAGTATCAACGCTTTTCCCGTCCCTACCGCGATCGCATCCCGATCTATTTTGGAGCGGTCATGCCCAAATTCCTCCGAGTCACGGGGGCGGTCGCTGACGGCCTGTGCGTTGCCGCCTGCAATACCCCCCCCGTTACATCGCCGATGTCGCGCGCCGCTATATGGCCGAGGGGATGCAAGAAAGCCAGCGAGAGGCGGACACGGTGGGCTGCATGAGTTTGGTCATCTGTGCCGTTGATAAGGATAGAGCGAAAGCCAGGGACAGAGCAAAGCGGCAGATCGCCTTTTACACCACTTTCCCCTACTACGATATCGTGTTGGACCAGCACGATCTCGCTGAGGAAAAAACGCGAATCCGTGAGGCCTGGGCGCGGAATGACACCACGAAGATGGTTGCCGGTGTCAGCGAGCAGATGGTGGACCTCATCTCCATTGCCGGTACGCCACAGGAATGTCGCCAGGCCCTCTCCCGCTACGAGGACATAGTCGATGAGGTGTCCCTCTACTCACCCAGTTTTGGGCTCAGCCGTGAGGAGGTGCTCACAAATCACGAGGCCATCCTGGAAGCCTTTGGGCGCTAAACAGGAAAGCCGGCAATGGGGCTGTCAAGAGGCCGCCGTACGCTTCCGCCCATCAACCGCCAGTCTTCATCTTGAACCGAAAGTCGCAGTACTTGGCGCCCTTCATGATCGTTTGCGTCCGGGTCATGGTGACCTCAGGACCACCCACCGCTTCGATATCCACGTCCATCTCACACGTCAGCAGCGCGCCGAGTTCGGGTTCTCCCAGTTGCCGGAAGAAGTCCGCGTAGCGGCAACTGGTGATATTAAACTCCCAGGCGTCCGGTGTCTGCTTGAGCATCTCAAGGTCCACATCGCCGCCAACCTGCTTAAAGAGGGCCTTATTAAAGGCGTCCCATTTCTGCCGAGGGCTGCCGGAGAGCTGACCCCCAATGTCTTGGAAAAGTTTTTCCGACCACTCTCGGAGGGCCTGGTTGGCAATCCGGTTCGCTCGCTCCTCCCCCAACTCAGCCCGAAAGGCGCGGAGCATGGGCACGAGCACCTGGGCTTGAATCTTGACCTTTTCAAGCAGGGAGAGACCGGCTTTGCCAAACGCCGGCGCAAAAACATCCACAGCAGCGTCCTCTTGCTGCTCGTTCGCTTTCAGATCATTGGTACTCGCCATGGCATTCCTCCTGTCTTTAATGGGCTGCACACAGGGCTGGCTGGTTATGGCAGTATCGGATCAAACTCTGAGGTGGCGTGTCAACGAGCGGAACGCAATTAGTTCTCCGCAGCTCTTGACACAATCGATTTGAAAGATGCAGAAGGACTGTGAGAGAGGGTGAACGCAGCCGAACGATGATGAAGAAAATCACGCCTCAATAAGGAGAGAGCGCCATGCAAACTGCTACGGAGAACAGACGCTGGTCAAAGGAATACCCCGAGTTGGGGACAGGCCCTGTCCCGGCGGAATCGTGCATTTCCCCGGAGTATTTTGAACTCGAACGCGAGCGGGTTTTTCGTCGCACCTGGCTCAATGTGGGCCGCGTCGATGATATTCCCAACGCGGGCGATTTTTTCGTGCGCGAGCTGGCGGTGTGTAAAACCTCGATTCTGGTCATCCGAGGCAAGGACGGCGTGATACGCGGCTTTCACAATGTCTGCTCGCACCGTAGCAACAAGCTGGTCTGGGAAGAGCGCGGGACCTGCCGCGGGGCCCTGGCCTGCCATTTTCATAGCTGGGGGTATAACGCCCAGGGGCAACTCACCGGCGTGCCGGACGAAGAGAACTTCCACGATATCAATAAGAGCGAGCTGGGACTCACCCCGGTGACCACCGACATCTGGGAAGGGTTTATCTTCGTCCATCTGGGTGCACAACCCCAAGAGACGCTCACCGACTACCTGGGGGGCGTGGCTGAACAACTCAAAGGGGCTGCCTTCCATAAACGAACGCACACCCACACGTATAAAGTCGAGGAGAACGCCAACTGGAAGGTCGCCCTGGACGCCCAGAACGAGGCGTATCACCTGCCCTTCCAGCATCGCTACTCCTTTCCTGGGATGTTCGTCCTCAAAGATAACCGCTATCTGCGTCTCTCGGGGGTGAAGCTGTATAACCACCACGCGGTCTGGTCGACCACCTATAATTCAGAAAGCACCCCGACGCCGACCGGCGCGCTCATGAACCAGCTCAATACGGCCACCACCAACAGCCGCCTGCCCATGCTGGGGGATTTTGACTTTTTTGTGATCTTTCCCAATTTTGTCATTCTCCAGTTCCGGGGCATCGAAGACGACTATTACATGACGTATAATTTCTGGCCGCTGGCGGTGGACCGCTGCATCTGGGAGATCAAATTTCATTTTCCGCCCGCCGAAACTGCCGGCCAGCGACTCAGCCAGGAATACCTCAAACACCGCATCTGCGATGTGCTCCAGGAGGACGCCGTGGCCCATGAGACCCTGCAAGCCGGTCTGACCTCACGGGCGAAAACACATCTCATCCTCCAGGATGATGAGATTCAGATTCGGCAGTTTCACAAAGTGTTGGAAGACTATATGGGGTTCTTCAACGGACGGGGGCACTGATGGCCGAAGTCCCCCTGCCGGAGCCGTTTCAGAGCCTTGAACCGTTCAGGGACTGGGCCCTGGCTACGGAGCGTGAGCGTCGTACCAAACGCCTGTCCAGCAGTATGGAGGAGATTCAGGCGTTCTACGACGCGCTCTTTCCTCAACTGGAGGCCGTGGTTGCCTATCTCGACCAGTTTCCGCTTGACCAACTCCCCGAAGAGGCACAGCCGCTCTACTATCTGACGCTTTCGCTGGTGGAAGTCACCAGCGCCGTGGAGTTGTATCACCATCCCCATATCTTTGAGGCCATCGAGCCAACCCGCTTCCGGCGGGTGGAGTAAACCTCTCACGAACGGTTTGCATCAGAAAGGAGCAGCAGCCATGGCTGGGCAATTAGACACAAGAGTAGCGCTGGTGACTGGTGGCGGCTCGGGCATTGGACGCGCCTCGGCGGTGGTTTTTGCCAGAGAAGGTGCCATGGTTGTTGTTGTCGACGTGGATGAGGACGGCGGACAGGAGACGGTCCGTATGATCGAGGCGGCCGGCGGAACGGCGCGGTTCGTTCGTGCCGATGTCTCCCAGGCGGCGGAGGTGGCCACCCTGGTCGAGCAGACCGTGAGCACCTATGGCCGTTTGGACTGCGCCCTGAACAACGCCGGTATCCAGGGGGATATCAAGCAGACCGCCGAGTGCAGCCAGGAGAACTGGGACCGGATTATTGCGACCAACCTGACCGGCGTGTGGTTATGCATGAAACACGAGATTCCGCACATGTTGAACCAAGGCGGGGGCGCAATCGTCAACACCGCCTCGAACTTCGGACTGGTGGGCTCGAACGGGATGCCGGCCTATTCGGCCAGCAAACACGGCGTCCTCGGCCTGACGAAAACCGCAGCCCTGGAGTATGCCAAGTCCGGCATTCGGGTGAACGCCGTCTGCCCGGGGCCGGTCCAGACGCCGCTGGTCGATAAGGTCCTGGCCGCCCAGCCCGAGCTGGGAGACCAGATCATCAAAGCCATCGAGGCCAGGGAACCAGTAGGGCGCATGGGGCAACCGGAGGAGATTGCCGAGGCCGTTGTCTGGTTGTGTTCCGACGCCGCCTCTTTTGTGACCGGAACGGCCATGTCCGTGGATGGCGGCTTTGTCACGCAGTAACAGAACAATCAGGGGAGGGAGCCATGTCCAGCCAGGCGACGAGTCGCTATGCTACCATCAACAGCCTCAGGCTACATTATGTGGAGTGGGGCGATATGCAGGCAACGCCCATGGTCTGTCTGCACGGCTTACGGGCCTACGGCCACTGGTTCGATGAGTTGGCCGCGGCCGTGAGCGACCGGTATCGGGTCCTGGCCCTGGACCAGCGCGGACGGGGTGAGACCGACTGGGCAGCGGACGGCGACTACACGCGGGAAGCCTACGTCTCGGATGTGGAGGCCTTTGTCGAGACGCTCCAACTCGACAGGTTCATCCTGATCGGCCACTCGATGGGCGGTCTCAACGCCATCCACTACGCCGCGCGTCACCCCGAGCGGGTGCTGGCGCTGGGCATCCTGGACATCGGCCCGGAGATTGACCCCGCTGGCATGCAGCGCATACGCGCTGAGCTGGGGGAGACGCCGGCGGGGTTTGATTCGTGGCAGGCGGCCAAGGCGTTTCTGCAGATGCGCCACCCCAAAGCCTCGGAGGAAAACCGCCAGACGCGTCTCACCTGGATGCTCAAAGAGGACGCGGACGGCAGGATTGCGTGGCGGATAGACCAGGCCATTTTCGACCCGAACCTGAAGCCTGACGACCCGCAGCAGACCTGGGACCTTCTGAGTCAGATTCGCTGCCCAACCCTGATCCTGCGCGGTGGGGAGTCGGACGTGCTGAGCGTTGACACCTGTCAAAAAATGCTCACCCGCATCCCGGACGGTCGGTGGGTCGACATTCCCGGCGCGGGTCATATGGTGCTTGAGGATAATCCCGAGGCGTGTAACGCGGCGCTGCTCGACTTCTTCAACCGTTAGGAGGGGATATGGCTGCACCGCTCGCCCTTCAGGACTTCTCAAAAACACGCCAGGACCTGCTGCACGCCAGGCATCTGCCGGGCGAGTTTTACACCTCAGCCGAGATTTTCCGGAAAGAGATCGAACAGATCTTCATGAAAGACTGGCTGTGCGTTGGCCGGGTCGAGCAATACGCCAAGCCGGGCGACTACCGTGCCCTGCGAATTGCCGACGAGCCTGTCGTTATCTGTAAGGATAAGAGCGGCAGGCTGCACGCCTTTGCCAATGTGTGTCAGCATCGTGGTGTAGAAGTTGTCCGGGGGGAAGGGAATACCCAGGAGTTCAGCTGCCCGTATCACGCCTGGACGTACGGGCTGAACGGTGAGCTGACCGGTGCGCCCTATAGTGCGGAGGTGACCACCTTCGACTGGAAGTCCTGCCGTTTGCCCACGGTTCAACTCGACACCTGGGCGGGCTATATCTTCATCAATTTCGATCCCCAGGCCGAGAGTCTGGCCGCCTATCTCGCCGTCGACCACGTGCAGGAAGCCGCCGGGTTCTTACACGCCGAAGAGACGCGCATTGCCGACGAATACACCTTTGAGCTGGACTGCAACTGGAAGTTTATCCCGGAAAACCTGATGGACATTTATCACGTTGGCGTGATTCATGGCTCGTCCTTCGGCAAGGTCTTTCCCGTAGACAAATTTCCGTTCTACCTGACCCCGCACGGCTATCACTCGGAGTACGAAAGCCTGACCATGGCCCCGGACGGCGCCTGGCTGTTTGGCAAGGCCATGCCCTGGCTGGAGCAGAAGTCGCAGTCCTTTGCCTTCACCATATTCATCCGGCCCAGTTTCAATATATTTGCCCGGCCCGATATGCTCCAGCCGTGGTTCTGTCATCCCATCGCGCCGGACAAAACGCGCATTACCATCCTGACCCAATACCCGGACGAGTGGTTTGAGCAGCCGGCCTTCGAGGCCAAGAACACGGTGGTCAAGGATTTCATTCGGCTGGTCGCCGGCGAAGACACCGAGATGATGCTCTCGCTCCAGAACGGCGTCGGCTCCCGCAACTTCCGCCCCGGCCCGACCATGGGCCTCGAAAAGGCTATTCATCATTTGCTGAACTCCTATCTCGATCGCATGTTCGGGACGGCGGTGGCGGGGTGAGTCCATCGATTCGCCCATCTATTTTGGGTGGGCGATAATGCGCCATCAAACGCATCAGAGTGGGAGACGAGCATGGAGCATGAGCGTTTCAGTTATTCACCGATTGTCGACCGCGAACCGATGCGCTTTCCGAACGGCGCTCGGGTCGCGGTCTGGGTGATTCCGAATATCGAGCACTTTCACTTCGACAAGCCCGCGACCTCGATCACGCCGGTGACGGCGCACCTGAAGCCTGACGTGCTGAACTACTCGTGGCGCGATTACGGCGTGCGGGTCGGCATCTGGCGCATGATGGAGATCATGGATCGATACGAGGTTCCGGGCACGGTCGCCCTGAATTCGGAGGTCTGTGCACACTATCCGCAGATCATCGAGGCCGGCAATCGGCGGCACTGGGAGTGGATGGGACACGGTACGACGAACTCGGTGCTCCTCAACGAGCAAACCGAGTCCGAGGAACGGGCGCTGATTCGGGACGTGGTAGACACCATCCGGTCGGCAACCGGGACCGCCCCCAAAGGCTGGCTGAGCCCGGCGCTGAGCGAATCCTACCGGACACCGGACCTGCTGGCGGAAAATGGAATCGAGTACGTCTGCAACTGGGTCAATGACGAGCAGCCCTACCCGATGCGGGTCGCCCAGGGACGCTTGCTCTCCATGCCCTATTCGGTCGAGCTCAATGACATCCCGGCCTTCCTTGAGCGTGGCATGTCTGCGGAAGAGTTCTGCCAGATGATCGTGGACCAGTTCGACGTGCTGTACGAGGACGGGGCCAAGACCGGGCGGGTCATGGCAATCTGTCTGCATCCCTTCCTGATCGGCCATCCCTTTCGCAGCAAATACTTCGCCAAGGCACTTGCTCACATCACCCAGCGGGAAGAGGTCTGGGTTGCGAAGGGCGGAGAGATCGCAGACTGGTATACGACCCACTATCTGGAAGAGCCGGATGGGGGAGATCAAGAGTGAAAACGCGCAAAAGCAAGGCACTCGGGCAGTATATCGTCGTGGACCCCGACATCTGTCACGGCCAACCGACTTTCAAGGGGACCCGGATCATGGTCAAGAGTGTCCTTGAAATGCTTGTCAAAGGCTGGGACTGGGACCGGGTCTCGGCTGCATATAATGGCCGGATTGATCACGCTGCAATCGCCAAGGTTCTCTCGCTTGCGGGCGAGGCTCTCATAGAAAAAAGTGGAGAGGTAAGAATTGCGGAATAACCCGATACGGGTTATTATTCGTTCAATATAATGAATGCTCAATCAACATCAGAACTGCGACAAACAGCATTGAAGTGGAACAGTGGAGGATTCGATATCCATCCCTTCTTGAAAGATTCTGCTGGTTCTATCGAGTCCTGTTATCGAACAGATCTCGGCGCACTCTTTTCTGCCGACTGCATGGACATTCTCCCCTCACTCAAAGATGGGAGTATTGATACTATATTTGCGGACCCCCCATTCAATTTAGGCAAATCCTATGGAAGGCGCACGAATGATAGTAAAAGCGACGCTGAATATGTAACGTGGTGTGAAGCTTGGCTCTCGGAATGTATCCGTGTCCTCAAGCCAGGAGGTGCGCTCTTTGTCTATAATCTCCCGAAGTGGAACATCCTCCTCGGTGCATTTCTCCACCAGCAAGGAATGGAGTTTCGTCATTGGATCGCCATTGAAATAAATGCCGGTCTTCCTATCCCCGGTCGCCTATATCCAAGTCACTATAGCTTGCTCTATTACACAAAAGGTAAGGCGAAAACGTTCCGTCGAATACGAACACCGATTCAAACCTGTCGCCATTGTGGTGGGGAAATAAAAGACTATGGCGGCCACCGTCATGCAATGAATCCGAACGGGGTAAATCTGAAAGATGTCTGGACGGATATCCCACCAGTACGACACTGGAAATTCAAATCCAAAAAGCGGAAGGCAAATGCCTTATCTACGAAGCTCCTCAGTCGAGTGGTAGAGATGTCAACCGTTCCGGGCGACTTGGTTCTTGACCCGTTTGGGGGAAGCGGTACGACCTACGTCGTGTGTGAGGAAAAACACAGGCATTGGCTTGGCATTGAGCTTGACTTTGCAGCAGATATAATCGACCGCTTCGAGCACGGCGATATTCACCTTCACTCTAGCAACGATTTCGTAGAAGGTTAAAAACCCTATCTACCCGAGCGCCCGCCCATCTGTCCTTTTAGGTATCCTTGGGACATCAGTACTGAGAGCATCCTGCTCAATAACGACTATTTCAAGCACCCCGGCCTCACAGGGGATACTCCTCCAGAGGTCGAGATATGGGACGAGTTCTGAAAAATTTCCAATACGGTCTGTTAGGTACGGATACATCCCGCGTGAAGGGACGATGAGAATTCCACAGGCGAGAACATGCTTGAGTAATCCGAGAGACATCTTATTTAACGCCCGGTGACTCGACGAAATATTGCCAGTTTCCCATTCTACAGCAACCGGCCCAGCATCCGTATACAGCACGGCATCCAACCTTCCTGGTTTCTGTATGGTGGCAATATCGAGCGGTTCTTCCAGCTTCCACCCATTTGCTGCTAGCCGTCGCATGAGTGTGTTCTTGATTGGCGCGACACCATTCCCTTGTCCGCGTCCTTTGCCTTTCTCTGGATAGAGAGAAAATTGACCACTCCCAACAGGATTCTCCATCTCCCTAATTGCTCGATAAAGGAACGCGCGTGTGGACTGCCAATCAGAGGACTTAGCATAAGCGCCGCGCTCAATGAGGGTTTCGATGTGAACAATCCGCAAGGCTCAATCTCTCTTGTCCAACCGTGCTACAGCTTCTCCAGATTCGCTATAAACTCTAGCGGATCAACGTTTAAGGCCTGGGCAACATCAAGGAACTCGACAACATCAAGTCGCCTCTCGCCTCGCTCATATTTAGAAACATAAGACTGTGGGCGGGCCAGCTTCTTTGCGAGTTCTATTTGGGTGAGTTGGGCGGTCTGTCGAGCTTCAACGAGTAGCAACCGGAATCGTTCGTATTTTGCCGTGAACGCTGACTTTGTCACTGCTACACTACACTCTCAATTTGCAATAGTTGTTAATCTAAAACCCTAATTGGGTTAAACCCAAAATAGGTTTATATAGGAGAAGTATAGAGAGATTTTAAGGAGCAAGATGGCAACCAACAGAAGACGTGGAGGAGGTCGTGCGAAAACGCGGGGATCAAAGCGAAAACACAAGACTCTCTCCCGCCAAGGATTGTTAGGGCAAAAGGGCGTTAACATTATCGAGAGAATAATCCTCGATATGGGGTCTCGTTGGACTCCCAGTGGTCCTAACGAGGTTGGGATAGATGGTTATATTGAGCTTTTCGATCCAACCACAGGAGTTGCCCTAGGAAAGAATCTCGCTGTTCAAAGTAAAGCAGTATCACAGTTTGCCAATGAAACTGAGGATTCGTTCAATTTTCAATGTAACAGTCGAGACCTTGATTACTGGCTCAATGGCAACATGCCAGTGATTCTCATTGTCTCTCGGCCTGATACCAACGAAGCGTACTGGGTGTCTATAAAAGATTATTTCTCAAGTTCCACCCTCCCTACCTCAAATCGTGTCCAATTCTCGAAGACTTCTCAACGATTGACACCCGAATCCTTCGCCGAACTGGGCGACCTTGCCCGCCCTCAAGGATTGGGGCTTTACCTTCCTCCCGTTCCCCGGTCAGAGCGACTTTATTCGAATCTCCTGCCATTAACGGAATTCCCGTCCAAAATCTGGATTGCTTCAACGACCTTTCGCAAGGCCGGAGAGGTTTGGGCTTGTCTCAGAGAAACAGGGCAAACTGCCGACGGAGCTTGGATTTTACGGGACAAAAAAATCCTCACTTTCCATGACCTCGGCGAATCCCCTTGGTCTAGAGTCTGCGACCCCGGGACTGTCGAAGGCTTAGAGAGCTCGCACTGGGCAGAATCCAATAATGATGATCTCTGGCGCCAGTTCGTTCATCTCCTCAACCAAACCCTTCGAAGTCAATTAAGGCCTGACGTGAGGTACTGGCCTAAAGACGACTGCTACGCCTATGTCGGATATTTGGAAGATGGGACACAAAAACGCAGATACCAGTCTCTCAAGCATAAAAGTTCCCTTGCTGTCGTGACGAAGTATGAGAATAAGGCCAAGGACGGGCGGATGTTTGAATGGCTCCGCCACCTTGCCTTTCGAGGTCAATTTCGACGATTCGGAGGTCAATGGTATTTGGAAATTACTCCTACATATCGTTTCACATGGGATGGCTTAAGCCAGTATTTGCACCACGAGAACGCGTTGAAAGGGATCAAAAGACTGGAGGGAAATCGAGCAGTCCTAAGCCCCGTCCTGTTTTGGGTAAGTCATATGAAATCAGCGGGGCGATTATTCTCAAAGACCAAGAAGCTACTTGAATTCGGCGACCTTCTCGGATTCGACATTGAAGTTGGCATTAATGACCAACAATGGAAAAAACGGGACCCAAATGCACCGCCGGACGAGACATCTGTCAAACAGTTACCTCTTTTACTAGGCCTCCAAGAGGAAGATGAGTTATGAAACTCGATTTTTTAGAGGAACCAGAATTAGAGTTCGGCAATGGCGGCACTCACATCGATGTGCGCTTTGGAATAATGCAGCATGGGCCACTTGACCGTGGGACATCGGTTGCGCCAACGCAGATCAAGGTCGGGTTTGTCGGCACTCAGGAGACCATTGAAGGCATACAAACATGGCTGGAGCAGGCGCGTTCTGGAGTGCCGGCAAAGGATAGTCAGCTTTCGAATCTATTTCCTCCGTTTCCTGGATTTTCAGAGCAGTCTTGCTTTGGTGCGTCGTTGGTCTTTCACGAACGATGGATACACTCCATCCATAAGGGAGAAATCGAGAGCGTTATAACGTCTGGTCATATTGATCATCTGGTTTATGACGCTGTCGAGCTTTTCCTCGACCACGCTTCAGATCTTACGGAGCCGGGCGGTCCCACGGTTATTATTTGTGCTCCACCGCCAGAACTTTTTGCAGCCCTTGAGACCGATGCGGCCGACAGGCCAGACCCGATTGACGCTGAACTCGACGAGGGGTCAGAACTCAGCGGTGATAGGAGAAGACAACGTCCCCCTGACTTCCATGATGTCCTCAAGGCTGAGGGGATGCGTTTAGGCATCCCTATACAAATGGTCCGCCCTGAGACGTATGGGGGGCGAGGACTTCGGAGAAAAAGAAGAACATCCCGCTCAGTAGGGTCACTCCAAGATGAGGCCACCCGAGCCTGGAACTTCCATACTGCTCTCTACTACAAAGCCGGAGGGGTTCCTTGGAGACTGATTCGAGACCCATCCGACCTATCATCATGCTTCGTTGGTATTAGCTTCTTTCGGTCTCTCGGTGGAGATAAGCTTCTCACAAGCGTGGCCCAGGTCTTTAATGAACGAGGAGAAGGAGTCATTGTGAAGGGCGGGGAAGCCCAAATCGATAAAGAAGACAAACAGCCTCATCTGTCCATTGAGGACGCGAATGGACTACTAAAGAAAGCCATACAGACATACCGAAGGGAACATAAGACTTTTCCCGCTCGCATTGTAATTCATAAGACATCTAAGATGACTGACGGGGAAGCTGAAGGATTTCATTCTGCTGCTAATGAAGAACGAATCGATACGTTTGACTTATTGAGTATCCGCCGCTCTTTTTCGCGCCTCTTTCGTGATGGGACTTATCCGCCTTTGCGGGGAACTCTGCTTCAAATGGACGAGAAGTCGAGTCTCCTGTACCTCCGCGGAAGCGTAAATTTTTTTGAAACGTATCCCGGACTGTACGTTCCAAGGCCACTAGAACTTCTAACGGAGGAGGCCGACACAACCCAAAGGCAATTGGCGGGGGAGATTTTTTCTCTTTCAAAGCTCAATTGGAATAACACTCAGTTCGATGGAGGGGAACCGATTACCGTACGCGCAGCCCGACGAGTGGGTGATATTTTAAAGTGTGTCCCCGAGAACGGAACCATTCAGCCTAGTTTCCGCTTCTTTATGTGATTATGGATGTCATAGAAATGGATATATAAAAGAGTTGGGAGTACTAGAAGCCACCTAAGATATGTCTGACGAACGCTGTATAGGCGGCCAATCTTTAGGCAAAGTCGGACTTTTTGCTTCGGGCCGGAACCTTCCCTCGCTGATACGCCCTATCCAGATTCATCCAGAACTGCTTACCGGTGCCAAAGGCATCGGTAAGCTGCTTTGCAGTATTCGGCGCAATTGACCGCTTGCCGGCAATGATCTCACTGACAAGGCGTGGACTTAGACCGAGCATCTCGGCGAGGTCATTTTGAGTCCAGTTACGAGTCTCTCTCTTCCTCGATAAATTCTCCTGGAGGAAATACCTCAACGGGCACTCTGTCGGCCATAACTTCCCTTTCTTAATGGTAGTCCTCAATCGCTACCACCACCTTATTCGGAGCCTGTCCTGACCGGACTTAACCGGTACAATATCCATAGTCTGATCCTCTCGTAGGTGGCATAGTTCTGTCGCATGGCTGAGCCTATCTGCTAGAGAGGTTCAAATACTAAGCCCTTAGACTAGGAAATTCCGTAGGAGGATAAGATATGGCCTCAGACAAAACGATAAAAGTATTCGATCAATTGCAGGCCGAGGGGGTTGGTGGATTACATTACTATCGAGGATTCAAAATGTTTTTGGAGTATAAACCGAAAGATAGCGAACGTTATCAGGTCATAATATGCCAATTCCTTCGCTCTACTACGTCCGCGTACCTAGCGATGACACTTCTTGCCCTCAGCAATCTCCTAAAAAATGACAATCAGGCGGTGTGCATAAATTATCTACTGAATCTTTTCCGGCGAGAAAGGCTGTTTCTCGACCAAATTGAGACTGACGAAGCATTTTTGGCTGGCCTGCGTGAAGAGGCCGGGCCACTCCTAGCGATGAGAAGCAAGATATTCGCTCATGTTGATAGAGCACACATCACAAATCCATCATTAATCGAAGAAATAATGAGCGAGGTAAACTTCGGTGATATTGAATCATTGTACCAAAGAATCCGTAGCATACTTAATACGTACGGCAACTTGCTAGGTCGGGGGTCGATGGATTGGGAACTCCCAACGTGGATCCCTGAACTCCAAGAACTGTTTATTATGCTTGACTTGGGATTCATAAGTCGTCAAGAGCGAAAAGCTGCTGGTAAGTTTGACGCTTATGAAAGCTGACCTAATACCTTTTCAGGTTGGTATGTAAGTAGTCACACGTTGACAGCACCCTCACCGCGTCATACGACTGCTGACAGCAAAAAGGGGGCGTGAGACCTATGACTGCTGTCAAACTGGACGAACCGCTATCGATTCTCGTTCTGCTCGGATTGACCCTGCCCGAGGTGTCTGAGGGCGACCTGGCAAAGATTCGGGCCGCGGCGCCCGGCTCGACCGTCAAGGTGGCCCCTCGGGTCGGCGATGCCGTTGCCATGGCCGATGATGTCGAGGTCATCCTCGGCTTCTTGCCCGAAGCATTGTTTCAGGCCGCTCCCCGCCTGCGCTGGGTACACGCCATTGCCTCGGGGGTGGATATGTTTCTCTACCCGGCGATGCGGGACTCCGACGTTGTGCTGACCGGTGAGAAAGGTCTGGTGGGCGGACATTTGGCGGACACCGGGTTCGGCCTGCTCCTGGCGCTCACCCGCCAGATCGCGACCGCCATTCGCCTCGGCTCGGCCAGTTGGCAGGAGCGTGAGGCCATGCGCCGCAAAGAGATTGAGCTTGAGGGGCTGACGATGGGCATTGTCGGCTTCGGGGGGACCGGTCGGGCCATGGCCCGCCGGGCGGTGGCGTTTGGTATGCGTGTCCTGGCCCTGGACGAGCAGCCCGTGCCGGCGTCGGACGGCGTGGACGCGGTGTGGGGACGGGAGCGGTTAGCCGAGTTGCTGGCGGCCTCCGATGTGGTTGCGATCTGCTGCCCGCTCACGGCCGAGACGCGGCAGTTGTTCAACGCGGCAACGTTTGCCCACCTGAAGCCGGGCGCGCTGCTGGTCAACGTCACCCGAGGGGAGATCATAGACGGGGAGGCGCTGGTACAGGCGCTGCAAGACGGTCGGTGTGGCGGCGCGGCGCTCGATGTTGTCCCGATCGAGCCCCTGCCGGCCGCTCATCCTCTGTGGACGTTTGAGAACGTCGTCATGACGCCGCACACGGCTGGCGCCAGCCAACTGCGCGCCACGCGCAACCTCGACCGCTTTTGTGAGAACCTGCGCCGTGTCCAGCGGGGCGAGCCCCTTCTCGGGGTGGTCGATAAACAGCTCGGCTACTAAGGACCGTCACAGAGAAAAGGCAAGGGCGACGCGGAACGAGTCCTGAGTATTTCCCTTCGATATCATCACCGGGCTTTACGGAGGGGTGACGGAGGCGATCTCCTTCAGCCGGGGCAGTACCTCCCTGGCGAAGAGTGTGATGCCCTTCTCGGCCTCGGCATGGGTCATGAACCCTGACCGCCCAATCATGACCAGATGACCAAAACCGCCGACCTTGCGGTAAAAATCCATGATCTGCTGGTAGACGGTATCAGGGCTGCCGGCGAACAGGATTCCCCGCGCCATAGCTTGTGCGGTATCTATATTCGTGAGTCCCCCGACGTTGAGGATAGCCGGAGCGACAGGCTTATCTGCCTTCGCGGCCTGTGCCTGGCTACTGCCGGTCGGCCCCTCAGCCTGAGTGTCCGGCTTGGGTGCGGTGCGGTAGACCTGAGGCGCAAAGTGGGGTGGCGTCGCGCCAGGCAGAAACTGGGCGTACTGGGGTGCCATCTTCAGGCTCGTGTTGAGGAACCACAGCAGCTTGCTCCCAATCTCGACCCCCTCTTCATGGGTGTCCCCGACATAGACCAGGGCCGCATACGCAAAGTGGTCGGTCATGACCTTGGGCAGCCCAGTCTCCGCGCGCGCCTGACGATACGCGGCCCAGGCCCGCCTGGTCCCCTCCTCGCCGCGCAGCACGAGCACATTGACCATCCCCCGCCGGCCGACCTCGCTCGCCGTTTCCGGGTCGCCCGTCGCCGCCCATAGTGGCGGATGCGGCTGCTGCCACGGGCGCGGCCAGATGTTCACGTGCCGGTGCGTGTAGTGCTTGCCCTCCCAGCTGAACGGTCCCTCCCGAAAGGTCAGCGCCTTGGTGACGAGATCGATCGCCTCCCAGTAGCGCTCAATATTCGTCACCGGGTTGGCATTGTTCGACGCCATCTCACTCGCGCCCGACTTCACGAAGCCGATATCCAGACGTCCACGGGAAATGACATCCGCCGTGGCATACTCCTCGGCGACTCTGACCGGGTCGGGCCGGAGAGAGATCAAGGTCCCCATGCTGAGAATGCGGACCTTGCGTATCTGGCGAGCCAGGATACCCAGGACCAGCGGGTTGGCTCCAAACAGGGAATTGATTCCGGCATGATGCTCGATGGCGACAACATTGATTCCGCACTCGTCGCACAGCATGAACTCGTCAAAGGTTTCCTCGAACAAGTCGGCAGCGACCCGTGGGTCGCAATACTTATTCGGCAGGCTGGCCCGGACGGAGTCGGCGCGATCGAGCACGTCTTGTGGCACGAAGGGATACGGGTTCTCGTTATGATACCAGACTTCCATGGCGTGCTCCTCAGCCTCCTCCTCGCTCAACCCTCTTGTTCCAGGAAGGCAGCCACACGCTCGACAAAAGCCTCGGGCTGCTCGATCTCAGGATGGTGTCCCGCCTCAGCAATGACATCGAAGCGCGAGCCGGGAATCAACGCGCTGTAGGCCCGTCCGTAGGCCGGCGTCACGACCCCGTCGCTCGCCCCCCACAGCACCAGCGTCGGCCGCCTGATCCGACGCAGCCAACGCTTGAGCTGAGGGTTATACATATAGGGATGCCAGCCGTACAGGCACAGCGCGTCCCAGTTCCGGGCGTGGACGACGATTTCGTCATCCGATAGCGCGTTAAAGTCCGACGCCCACTTCCCAGGGTCATGCCAGCGGTGCCGCTCCACTTCCTGGGGGGAGGTGTTAAAGACGTCCAGGATATCCGGTGTCTCGCGGTCGCTGATCTTGATGCCAAAGGCATCCACCAGGACGAGCCGGTCAATACGATAGCTACACGCGACCGCGATTTCCGCCGCCAGCCAGCCGCCAAAGGACAATCCCACGAGGCTGACCCGCTCATACGGCAGCGCTTCGAGAACGTCTAAATACAGGCGTACTAAGTCGTACACCGTGTCGAAATCCGTCGGACGCGCAGAGTGGCCAAAGCCGGGGTATGAGGGGGCGATGATCTCCGCCCGCCGGCCGAGCAGATCGAGAAAGGGCGCCCGCGGATCGACGGTGTGCAGACCGTGCAGGAGCAGAACTGGCCGACCCCTGCCCCGGCGTATCACTTCGAGCTCAATGTCCTCGACTGACAAACGCTCTCCGACCGGCGCCTCGATATCATTCATCGTGACTTCCTGCGGATATTCGTTCTTCGTGCTCCACTGTCGCAATCCCGACCGAGTGCGAAAATGCGGGCTATATGCTCGTCAAGAGACCATAAGCGACCCAGGTCGTGTTCTCAAGCTCTGCGTGGCTATGGACGATGAGGACTGCACCGCCTGTCGGCTCCGCCCCGCAGTCTTTTCTGTGCGGTCTGCAACCGTTATAGTTCAGCCCTATAGGGGAACCCAAAAGGAGGCAGCAATGAAATTCGGACTGATGCACGACTTCCGTAATCCCGCGCCTTGGTTCCGGCCCTATTCCGACCTCTACCGGCTCTTGCTCGACCAGTGTGTACGGGCCGATGAACTCGGCTATGACAATATCTGGTTGACTGAACACCACTTCAGCGGAGACTATAACCCCACGCCGTTACACGCCGCGACCGCCATTGCCGCACGGACCGAACGGATCCGCATTGGCACGTTTGTGCTGCTGCTGCCTTTCTATCATCCTGTGCGCGTGGCCGAAGACGTGGCTTTTATTGACAACCTCTCCAAGGGACGATTTGACCTCGGGGTCGGACAGGGCTATCGCGTCGATGAATTCTCCGGCTTTTGTATGCCCCGCAAAGAGCGTTCGGCCCGCCTGGCCGAGGGGCTCGACCTGATCCGACGCCTGTGGACCGAGGATACGGTCACGTTCGAAGGAAAGTTTACCCAGATCAAAGAGGTGCATATCCAGCCCGAACCTGTGCAGCAGCCCCATCCCCCTATCTGGATTGGTGCGCGTACCGAAAAAGCCATGCAGCGAGCGGCTCGTGAGGGCTATCACCTGCACCTCACGTTGGGCCCGGACTGGGCTCCCCGCTACTATGAGTTGCTGGAACAGCAGGGCCGCACGCCGGCTGACTTTTCGACCACCCAACTGCACTTCGTGTATGTGGCGCCGACCGAGGACGAGGCCTGGGACGACATCCAGGATCAGGCCCACTGGATGATGCAAGTGTATGATGGCTGGTTTAAGACCAGCGGAGATGTCGCCGGTGACGAGCGGCTGTGGGACATCAAAGCGGCGCGAGACATTCGCCACTCGTCCTCTGGACAGGCCTGGATGGTAGGCACTCCAGACCAGGTAGCGCGCAAAGTCGAAGCATTTGCCAACACCTCATCCTGTACCCATTTAGTCATGGCTATGCAGGTCCCGGGGGTCGAGCCAGCCAAGGGCACCCGCTCGATGGAACTGTTCGCGCAAGAGATTATGCCGGCCTTCCGCTAAGAGCGCTCTTCCTCCTGGCGCAGGCCACAGCCGCGGGATGTTGATCCGGTTAGGCGGCGGCAGTGCGCAGTCGGGCCGCTCGTCTGACCTGTGGTTCCTTATGGAACACACCGTCCTTCATGATCATGAGGAGGTTGTCCGGGTCCTGGAGTAGGCTGATATCCTCGACGGGATTGCCATCGACCAGGATCAGATCGGCCAGATAACCCTCTTTGATCATTCCGAGCTGGTCACCGAAACACTCACCACCGGACTTGGTCGCCATCATGAGCGTTTCGGCTGGGCTGAATCCCATCAGATTCACAAAGTGTTCGAGGTCCCGAGCATCCTTACCGATCCGGTTCCAGGCAAAGCCATAGTCACCAAACGGCAAGACGCGCACCCCGCGTCTGTGGAGTTCTTGCGTGGTGTGGATGGCGCTTTCCAGTTCGTGCTCAAAGCCCCACGCCTCGGCCATAGTCCGAGTGACACCGTACTCTTCCATCTGGTTCAGCGTAGCATAACTGAGGCCGATGGCTGGATTGACGAAGTACTTGTCCTTGTTGGCTTCGAGTAAGTCGAACGCTTCTTCGTCGCAGAAATTCGCGTGGTAGATGAGTGCGATGCCGTGCCGGATGCACATCTTGACAGATTCAGCCGTACGCGCATGCGCGACCACGCGCCGGTTGTGCGCGTGCGCCAGACTACAGCATGCCGCCACTTCGTCCTCCTGCATCACTGTCATTTGCGCGGTACCGGTTCGCACGAAGTTGTCCCCCGAAATCATGAGTTTAATAACGTCGACACCCTCACGGATCATCAGCCGGGTGTATTTCCGGATCTCTTCGGGGCCGTCGAGGACCTCCGCGAAACCTTCATGGTACATATGCAGCTGCCTCAAGTCGCCCAGCCCGCCGGTCACGGTGAGTTCTGGCGTGGCAGCTTGCATGCGTGGCCCCGGGATCTTACCGGCATTAATCTCATTACGGATAACAATATCGAGTCTCGCCTTGGCAGAGGAGCCGTTCACCAGAGCGGTGAAACCGTGATCGAGCATAGTCTTCACGTTATGCATGGTGATGAGCACATGCTCCTCCACGGGGATTTCGCCGGTCTCGTAGAGGTCTGCTCCCATGTTGGGATAGGTCGGGTGCCCGTGACAGTTGACCAAGCCTGGCATCAGTGTGGCGCCGTCACCGTTGACGACTGTGGCACCGTCCTGAGCCACGGTGTGAGCACCGGCAGTGATAGTCTTGATATGCGTATCCTGGACGAGAACCTCGCCCAAGTACGGCGCACTCCCACTTCCGTCGAGAATCATCACGTTGGTGAATACAGTATCCGACATGGGCCTGCCCTCCTTCATGGTCGACAACGGTCGCCTTGGGCCACCAGACCAACTATGTGCCATTATGCCATGGATGCGTGCGTTCCAGAAGATGAAGGATTGAGGATTTTTACTTTACCCGCGAATGGCTTCTTCTCGCTTGCCGGCTTGACAAACCCTTTTCAATGGCAGGACAATCCAGGCTAACAAGACTCAAAGGAGGTCAGTATGCTCGGAGCTGTCGCACATGTCGGAATCACGGTCCCAGATATGGAGAAAGCCATTGCCTTCTACCAAGATGTATTGGGGCTGACGGTGATTGGTGATTATAGCATCGAGGGGGAAGAGATCAGCGATCTGGTCCAAGAGCCCGGCACCAAAGTCCGCTCGGTATTCCTGCGTAACGAAGACGACCGCCATAGCGCCCCGGTTGAGCTGCTCCACTTCAGCGAATCGGCTGAGCAGGGTGGCCAGCCGTATGCGGGCGTCACCCACAATGGGATTACGGAGATCGCCTTTTGGGTGAAAGACATTGAAAAGACCTATGAAGCGCTGCGGAATCAAGGCGTAGAGTTTTACTCGCGGCCCCACACCTTTACCCTCGACAACTATGGCACGGCAAAGGCGGTGTATTGCAAGGATCCGTTTGGCACGACCCTCGAACTGATGCAGATGGTCAGGGAGGAGTAGCAGGAAGTCGGATGAGAGGTCCCTGAACGGACTCCCTGGCGCGACTCAAATGATTTTCACCTGGGTTCACCACGCTTTTCCCCGCACCCCCAGTCGTTCCGCTCCTGTTTCCTCCTCCCACGGGGAGATGGTTCTTCCTGATTACCTCTCTCCACAAACGCAACTGTCTATTGCTCTAGGACCAGAGGCCAAGTCTTGCATTTGCCCCTTCGCGAGAAACGTCCCCCGGAAGATGAGGCTGAATTGATCAAATACAGAGCCGACTCTGCAGAAAGCGGGAGATACTGCCACCCTTAAAGTAAGCGTACGGAGGAACACGATGAACCACCGACAAATCGTCGAGGCAAAGCTTTTAGAAGTGGGGATCAAACTCGGCAACGATGACCTTGAGCAGCTCACTACGGCCTATGCCGCGTTGCTCGAATGGGAATCTGTCGTGCAGGGCATGGTGCGGCCGGAGACAGAACCCGCCTTGGTCTTTAAGGCAGCAGGGGAGGACTGAACAATGACACGCGCAAGCTCCGAATTCGCTTATATGTCGCTCGCAGAGGCCGCTGACCTTATCAAAAACGGTGAGCTGTCTCCAGTTGAACTGACCCAAGCCATGGTGGAACGTATTGCCGCGCTCGACTCGCAGGTTCACGCCTACGTCACAGTCTTTGCCGAAGAGGCGCTGGCTGCGGCTCGGGAGGCAGAAGAGCAAATCCGGGCTGGGGACTATCGGGGCCCGTTGCACGGCATTCCTCTGGCCGTCAAAGACATCTATGAAGCAGGCCGAACGACCGGAGGCTCAAAGTTACGGAGAGATTATACGGCTGAGCAGGACTGCACTTCCGTTGCGAAACTCAAGCAGGCCGGTGGGCTGCTGCTCGGAAAGTTGGCAACCTACGAGTTTGCCGCAGGAACGCCAACCCTGGCTTCGCATTTCCAGCCGGCCCGTAACCCCTGGAACCTTGAGATTGACCCAGGCGGATCGAGCAGCGGTTCGGGAGCGGCCCTGGCCGCCGGAATGATTTTCGGTGCCATGGGGAGTGATACGGGCGGCTCCATCCGCTGGCCGGCTTTCTGCTGTGGTATTGTCGGGATGAAGGCCACGTACGGCCGGGTGAGTCGCACGGGCGTTTTCCCCCTGTCATGGAATCTCGACCACACGGGACCCATGACTCGAACCGTTCAGGATAGTGCGCTCATGCTCCAGGCTTGCGCTGGCTACGACCCCCTCGATCCGGCGTCCGCTAAGGTGCCCGTTCCCGATTTTAGTGAGAAGTTGGGCCGCGATATCAAAGGTCTGCGTCTCGGCATTCCGCGCACGCTCTTCCAGGACAACTGCGGGAAGGAGATTCTCGCCGCATTTAATACCGCCGTGACACAAATGGAAACGCTTGGGGCTGCGATCGTCGACGTGGAATCAATCACACTGGGCGAACTCCAAGCAACATTCTGGCCGCTCACCTGTGCCGATGCTGCTGCGTATCATCTGGCAGACATGCAGACTCAGGCCGAGGACTACAACCAGGACCTGCGCCTCATCCTTGCGCTGGGCAATCTCGTGCGAGGAACGACCTATCTGCAATGTCAGAGAGTCCGAGAGCAAATCCGTACCCAGCTACTGCAACAATTGGAGACCGTTGACCTGTTCATGCTCCCCACTACCGGGGTGATGCCCGCACCGATCCGGTCGGAGTCGCCCGGCCTGTATCTGATGGCCAAAGACTTTGCGATTTACACGCCATTGTTCAACCTGACAGGTTTCCCCGCGCTTGCGCTCCCCTGCGGCTTCAGTAGTACCGGGCTGCCCATTGGCTTCCAGCTGGCAGGTCGGCCGTTTGATGAGGCGACGGTTTTTCAGGTTGGGCATAGCTACGAACAGTCAACACCGTGGCACAGCCGTCATCCGTCGCTCTAAACGCATACAGGATGCACCCCTACGAACAGAGTCGCACATTGCCCTAGCGCAAATTACGTGCCGTGTAGCGCGTCTCTCTCCTCCTTGAGGGGTGCGGGCTTCCAGCCCGCAAGCGGCCAAGATGGCCGCTCTCCCAGGCGGGGAGCCACACCCCTCCCCGACCGCTTAGGGCAGGCCCGTATCCTTCCCGACGAGCGCGGACTGGCACGGCTACAACGTATCGTAAACCGTCCTAGCCGGTGGCCACGCAGTAGACCTGATCGGCATCAGCCGGCAGCGCATGCGCGCTCCAGGTCGCCCCGGCGTTGGCGCTGGTGAACACCTGGCCCTTTTTGCTGGCACAGACCATGCGGTCGGTGTGGCGCTGGTCGATGGACATGGCGAAGAGGGTGCTGTTGACCTCGTGGCCAATATCCACCCGCTCCCAGCTCAGGCCGCCGTCCTCGCTGTGGAACAGGCCACCGACGTTGCTTTCGAAATCGCCCCCGCCGGACAGCCACAGCTTGGTGGGCATACCTGGCACCTCACGCAGGCAGCGGCAATAAGTGGTGCCCTTTTCGTTCAGCGGCTCGATGGGTACGCGCTGCCAGTGGTCGCCCCGGTCGGTGCTGCGAAACATGCCGACGCGACAGATGGCCGTGACCGTCCCCGGAGTCAGACGGCTGGCCAGCACGCCGTGCATGTCCACGGTATCGTCGGTGAGGTATTGGCCGTGGCTGAGGTTCTCCCAGTGTTCCCCCCCGTCCAAAGACCGGAGCAGTCCGCCGACCTCCAGGGAGGCGTACAGCTCGTCCCGGTTGGCAATGCTACCGGACATCATCAGCACCCGCTTGGCCGGTATGCCCTGAGGGGGCATGGTCACATCGGGGAAGCGGACGCTCACCGGGAGCTGATG
Organism: uncultured Binatia bacterium (SeqCode); assembly: GCA_965203745.1. GTDB lineage: Bacteria > Desulfobacterota > Binatia > Bin18 > Bin18 > Bin18. The sequence continues at coordinate 165,751 of CBDBDK010000002.1, read as the reverse complement.
CCAGCGCTCTCCGGCATCGTCGCTACGGTATATCTCCGCAGACTCGTAGCCGGCAAACATGACCTGCGGGTCGGCCGGATGAAATAGTAACGACCACATGGGCAGACCGTGGTCAGGGATCACCACCTTCTCCCAGTGGTCGCCGTGATCATCGCTGCGGTACGGGCCGTCTTGGGTAGCGACGTAGACCACCTCGGGCCGGTGGGGATGGATGGTGATGGCGCGGACCTCGGGCGCGTCCGGCAGCCCTTTTGTGAGCGGCTCCCAGTCCCCCTGCCCGAACGCACTCCGATACAGACCACTTTTGATAACCAGCTTGATGCCCATATGCTTTTCCACCCATTCGATGCCTGGGCTGGTGTCACCGGCCAGACCGGCGAAAACGTAGGATGTACTGTTGTTCATGGCCTCTTCCTCCTTATTTGAGCGGCGGTACTATCTCGCTCGGGTCGAGCCCGAGTTCCAGGGTGCCGACGCTGGACAGACAATAATCGCTGGGTGGAAACTGGACCGGCCCAACGGCGCCGTCCCGGAACAGCCGCTCAAGCGGGACGGTCTTGAAGATCGCATGGGCACCGCCCAGCGTGAGCGCCGTCCGCGTAATCCGCGCCCCGGCCTCGCCGACCAGATACTTGGCGCGGAACAGCGCCGCCACGGTTTCCCGGGTCGGTCCCTGGGTGTCACTGAGCCAGGCCGAATGGTAGGTCAGCAGCCGGGCGGCCTCCAGGTCCACGCTCATATCGGCCACCCGCCGGCGCACGTCCGGATGATAGGCCATCGGCTGGGTATAGCCCCGCGGGACCCTTTCCTTCACCAGCTCACACACGGTGTTATAGGCGGCCGCGGCCACACCCAGATACACCGCCGTATAGGAGGCCCACAGCCAGTTCGCCCCGCTGCGGATGAACGGCAGAATGTCGTCGGTCTGGTAGAGTACGGCGTCCTGAGACACGAAACAGTCTTCGAGAATCAGGGAGTCACTGCGCGTCGCCCGCATGCCGAGCGTATCCCATACCTCGTCGACGCGCCGGCCCGGCGCCCGGCGGGGCACCATCAGCAGGAGAGCGGCCCCCGGCTTATCGATCTCCTCGGGATGCGCCAGCACGGCACAGAAGTCAGCCGCCTCCAACATGGAAGCAAACGCTTTTCTGCCCGTAATCTGATACCCGCCTGCAACCTGCCGGGCGCGCGTGGCCGGCTGGTAGGTGGCCAGCAGTCCGGACGTCCTCGGCTCGGAGAAGTTCCCGGCAATCAGCCTTTCCTCTTTGACGACCAGGTCGGCCAGGCGCTGCTTGGTGGTCGGGGGGACGATTGGACTCTCGAACAGGGGGCCGATGATCGAGAGGTGCATATTGAACGAGAGGGCCGTGGCCGGACAGCCCTGGGCGAGTTCCTCGGCCGCCAGGGAGTAGTCGAGCAGCCCGACGCCCTCCCCCCCCATCTCGGTGGGAACATTGAGGCTGTAGAATCCCTCCCGGCGCAGGGCCGCGTAGTTTTCCAGCGGGTGGCTGGCTTCCTGATCATGCGTGGCGGCGCGGGTGGCGAAGTCTGCTGCCAGCCGCCGGCTTCGCTCCTGGAGGCGTGTCCCTGCTTCGCTGATCTGAAAGTTCATGACCGCCCTCCTTATCTTCGGCTACGGGGTCAGGCTGTCCAGGATCGGGGAAGAACCCTACATCATAGGGATTTATCTCTCCACTGGAGCCTGCCTGTCAACCCAACGGCTCCCGAAAATTATTCGGTCGCAAGGCGACCCCTACGATACGGCGTCCATTGTATTCCCGACCGAGATAGAGCAGGATAGCGCTATATTCAAGGACACCACAGCGACGAGGGATATGATGCAAGACCGTGTACACACCCACGCCAATGGCAAACGCTGGACGCTCGACCACCCAGAGCTGGGAACCGGACCCCTCCCCATCACGCCCTATCTTTCCGCAGAGTATTTTGAGCAGGAGCGCCAGAAAATTTTTACCCACACCTGGATATCTACGGGCAAGAAAGTCGAAGAAATTCCGCAGCCGGGCGACTATCTGGTGCTCGACCTTGCGGTCGGCAAAACCTCGGTCCTCCTCGTCCGGGGCAAAGACGGCCGGGTGCGCGGGTTTCACAATGTGTGCAAACATCGCGGTAATCGTCTGGCCTGGAACGACCGTGGTACCTGCGGGGCCGGGTTGACGTGCCGCTTCCACGGCTGGACCTATGCCGCGGACGGCCGCCTGATCGGGGTGCCGGAAGAAGATATGTTCTTTGACTTTGACAAACGGGACTACGGGCTGAGTCCGGTCGCCACGGATGTCTGGGAAGGCTTTATCTTTATCAACCTCGATCCCGACCCACCGGAAACGCTGCACCAGTATCTGGGCGAGGTGGTTGACCTGCTGCGCGGCTATGCGTTTGACCGCCTGCCGCTGAGTTGGTCGTATACGGCCGAGCAGAAGTGCAACTGGCGGATTCTGCGCGACTCGCAACTCGAATTCTATCACGGCAAAGCGCTGCATCAGCAGTTCGCCGGCAAGGTGATGATCAACAAGCAGCAGCCGTCCTGCCACGTCCTCGACGTCAAACTCTTTCGTCGTCACAGTATGATGTCGTTTTACGGCGACCGCCGGAATACCCAACGCACACCCATGGAACTGTTGATGGCCCAATTCGGGGTCAGCTTCAAAACCTTTCCCAGTGCGCGGGATATGGACCGTTGGCCCCTGGGGGTCAATCCCACGCGCAGCAGACAGTGGTTCTTTGATATTTATTATATCTTTCCCAATTTTCATCTGGTGATTCTGAGCCCCTTTCTGTTTGTCGCCCACACCATGTTGCCGGAAACGGTGAACCGCTCGACCTGGAACGCGCGGGGCTATTTCCCGCAGCCCACGACTGCCGCAGAGTCGGTGACGCGCGAATATAATAAATGCCTGGCGCGGGACGTGTGGCTGGAAGACGGCAGCACCCTGGAGAACACCCAGCGCGGGATCGAGTCGGGCGTTCTGAGCCAATATCCGGTCCAGGACCAGGAACTGCTGATCCGTCACGCCCATAAGGTGGCGGAAGAGCTGCTGGCCAGCGACGGGCAAGCGGGGTGAGGCATGGCCGATACGCGCCTGCCCGAGTCGTTCGCCGACCTTGAGCCGCTGGCCGCGGTCTGGGCGCTGGCGACCGAAACCGAGCGCAACCAGCAGCGCCTCAGCAGCACCATGGCGCAGATTCAAGCCTTCTACGACACCCTGCTGCCCCGCATGGAGGCCGTCCTCACCTATCTGAGTACATTTCCGCCAGAGCCGCCAGACGCGCTGCCCCAAGAGGCCCGACGGCTCTTATACCTGGCCCTGGCTATGGCCGAAATCACAACCGCCGTGGAACTCCATCAGCAGCCCGGCGTGCCGGCCGGCTTCGATCCGCAGCGCTTTATTCCCGACCACGAGCGGACGGAGCGATAAACTCAGCTCAAGGCCGCATTCACCTCCTCGGCCAGGTCGACCAGAGCAGGTGGGCTGACGATGGTTCCGTCTTTGACGATTTGCTGGTCGGCGATTGCTATCGATTGCAACGACATAACCGCGTCGGGATGGTTTTCCCCGCCGCCCGGCATCCACGGTGGCAGACCCAGGCCGATGGCGTTATAGCCGGTGATGCGCTGATCTTCGATGAACGATTTCCCGGTAAAGCGGGCCCCTGGGTGGAGACCACAAGAAAAGTGGACCACATAGCCGAATTCTCCCCCCCCGGCCCGGCGCAGGGCACGCTCCATCACCCGCCGTTCCGGCCCACCGCCGGTCACCTCCTGAATCTTGCCGTTCAGGGCGAGGCTGAGAGGGTCGGTCATGGTCGTATAATACTCATGGAAGACGGTCTCACATTTGATCACGCCGCGGACCGACTCTAACTCTGGAATCAAGACCACCGTGCCCGGCACAAAATACCCGCCCGGCGCTTCGGCTTTGGCCAGCGCAAATCCATCCGGCTCGGCCAGAGTAAAGGTGACATCCGTGCCCAGACGGTTGGTAATGTGGCACTCCTTGCCGCTCGCCTCGCCAACGAGCGCGCCAAAGGCGTTTGAGAGGGCAAAGAGTTGGTCGAGCCGGCCCTTGCCCAGCAGGCGCGCTAACCCGCCGGCCCCAATATCGGCGCCCAGGAAATAGCGGGTGCGCTGATTTTGCATGGCCGAGTCAAAAGCCTTGGAGCCGGCCAGATAGGGAAAGCACAGATCAATCCAGACATCACATTCCCGGACTGCCGCCCTGAAGTGATCGGGCAAATATTTGTCAGCCAACGCGCCCTGGTAAGGCAACCGTGGCGCGAGTATGATCGTCGCGACCTTTGCCCCTATACTGCAGCAGGCGTTCTGGACCGCCTCCACCGCGGGCATGTCCGTGCTCGTATCGGCCGAGATCAGGACACTCTCGCCTGCTGTGACACACATCATATCCGCCGCCAGCACCTGGGCGGCGTTGGCTAACTCCGGAGTAATCCCGTTGTTCATCATGACGCTTACCTCTTAATCGACCGATCCGTTCTCAAAACCGACCCGCTTCATATTGTACGCAATCATATTATGCACGGCTGCTTCATATCTGGAGAACGGCCCGGGCCGGTAGGCTTGTGATTTAAAGCCCCGCTGTAAGGATTGGACCATACTGACATCCTCCCCCAGTACCGTACGTAAGAACTCCTCATAGACCGCCACTTTTTCCTGAAAATCCTGCTGGGCAAAATGCTCGGCGGGAAACAGCAGGTACACTATCCCTCGGCTTTTCTCGGGCCCGTCCACGGGCCACGAGGTAATGAAGCTGAAGAAGTCGAAACGGGGAAAGAAGGCCATATTGGGACGAATGTGGCTGGAATATCCACCGCTATGTAATTCCGTAGGCAGCCAGGGCATCGGACCAAACAGGGACTTGCCATCGGGCGTGAGAGTGCCGCCCTTAAAGCGTCCGTGATAGCCGCCTTCGGTAAGCCTAAACTTGTAGGTTTCGAGCGGCTGATGCGGCCCAAACGTCGCGGCATGCAGAACCGCAATGTGATAGATATCAACCAGGTTTTCGCACATCAGCTTCCAGTTGCAGTCGAGCGTGAAGCTGAACTTGGCGGCCAGCCGGAGTTTCTCGCACTGATAGGCCCCGTAGACCTGAGGGGCATCGCCCAGAAACGAAGCCAGGCTTTCACACCCGGCATCGAAATTTATGAATAGATACCCGTCCCAGGTATCCAGTTTTACCGCCGGCAGGCGGCAGGCGGTCGGCTGGAACCCTTCGACATCCTCGACATACGGGGCGTTCAGAAGTGTGCCGGTGAGGTCATAGGTCCAGCCGTGATACGGGCAGCTGAAGGACTGTTGGTTGCCACTCCCACTGACGACCTCGGTCCCCCGATGGGCACAGACATTCGAGAAGGCGTTGAGCTGTCCGGCCCGATCCCGACACACAACGACCGGCTCATCAACGACCCGGAGCGCGAGGTAATCGCCCGGCTTCTCTAATTCTTCGACCCGGCCCACACACAGCCAGTCCTTTAAGAAGATCTGCCGCTTTTCCCGCTCGAAGACCTCGGGAGAGGTATAGATGCGGCCGGGCAGGTGCCGGGCTTGTGGCCGTGGCGGTAGCGTATACTCGTGTTGCCGTGCCTGCTGTGTGTTGCCCATGATCTATCCTCTCGATGAATGGCAGCGAATAGCTACGCACTCTTTTGAAAATGGGGCATGACCTCTTTGGCAAAGAGACGCATCGCCCGGACCGTTTTCGCATGCTCTACACCGGGGAATTGCATCCAGCACAGCAGATAGTCCATGCCTAATTCCTGCTGGTATTTCTCAATCTCCCGAATGCAATGATCCGGGTCGCCGATAATGAAACGCTCCCGGTGGGTGTCAAAAGTCACGGTTGCCGGATCCTTGACCAGTTCGCCCTTATCGTCTTTGAGCGGTCGGACGTTGGCCCACTTGCCGTACATCCCGGCGTGCAGATACATGATGCCCCCCCGGGCCTCCTCCTCGGCTTGGGCCGTAGTCTCGGCCACATAGACCTCGCGAATGACCGGCGTGGCGCTGGCCGTCTTATTGAACCGCTGGAGCTGCCGCCGGTACATCCGATAGTGCTCTTTCAACTCGTTGATATGATGCCGGGGGGAGGCCACCAAGGCCGATCCCCACTGGGCCGCCCGGCGCACCCCGCCACGGGTTGAGGCACCGATCCAGATCGGTGGGTGCGGCTGTTGGACGGGCTTGGGGGTAATGGATAGGTCTTCCACCTGGTAGTACTGGCCCGAAAACGAGAAGCGCTCCGTCGTCCAGCCCCGAATCATCAGATCGAGCTGTTCTTCCATGCGTGGCTCACGCCCCGAACGCTGTTCTTCATACGCGGCGAACTCCTCGGGCCGATAGCCGGTCGCAACGCCGAGGATGAAACGACCCGCGGCGATATTATCGAGTACGGCAACGTCCTCGGCGGCCTGTACCGGCCGATGGAGCGGCAAGAGATACATGCTCGTCCCGATGATGAGCTTTGATGTCCGCGCGGCCATGGCCGCCGCCGTCACCAGAAGCGAGGGGCAGATACCGTCTTCCAGAAAGTGGTGCTCGACCAGCCAGGCCGATTCAAACCCAATCTCTTCGGCAATGACAATCTGGTCCAGCATCTCGCGGTAGAGTTGCTCATGGGTCTGGCCGGAGCCTGGCCGGAGCTGCATAGAGAACGGACCGATCCCGAATCGCATCATACCCTGCCCTCCTTTGGTAAAGCCGTTAAAATTATTCTCCTCTGAAAAAGGGCTGTCAATGTTTGGATGGACCGAAGTTCAACTCATCCCTGGTCGGGCTGGAGCGGTTTACGATACGTTATAGCCGGGCCGGGCCGCTTGCGTCATGCCGGACTTGATCCGATATCCAGAAACCGGGGGGCGGGGGGCCTGGATTCCTGTTTGCACAGGAATGACGGACGGCTACACAGAATCGGAATTTGCTCTAGTCTTGCACCACTGGCGGGCCATAACTCGCCATTAACTCATCGACGATGGCGTGGAACTCGTCCCACGGGGTTTCCCGATAGGCATGGCCGCGCACGATGAATGAGGCTCCGGCATAGAACTTCTCATACTGCTGATGTCGGCCCGCGAACTCGGAGCCAACCATATCCCAGGCCAGCTTGAACAGCTTCATGCGTGATACCGCGTCTGCCCGGGGTGTCTGAAAGTAGGCCGCAAACTGCTCGGCGAGTTTTTCGTCCTCCATGACCGAGATGTCCGCCGGCATCTGAAATACGCCCCCGCCGCACAGGTCGCGCAGTTGGTCGATAAACTGGCTATAGTTCTGGGTGCACCAGTCGAGGGCCGCGTACATCATCCGCCGGTTAAAACACACATGGCCGTCCGGCCAACTCTCACAGGCGTTGATCTGGCCATGCACCATGCCGGCAATGGCGCCCTCGACCGAGGCCATTTTCCCGAGCGTCTCTCGCACGGCCGGAATCTGGGCCGCACCGGTTGTATGGGCAATCTTGCTACACAGGCCGAGCAGCAGGCGCATCTTCGACCAGTACCGCACGTTGGACTGGTGATTGCCAAAGCAGTGGCTCGGGGTCTTGAGATAGATGTCGCGCGATAACACCGCGTCATTATGAACAAAAACTTTCTCCCAAGGCACCTTCACCTGGTCGCACATGACCATGCTGTCGGTTTCGTCATACCGATAGGCCAGGGGTGAATCAAACTCCGAGCGGCAGGCCGCTTCCATGGATTTACGTGACCACAGGCTCAGCCCCGGAGTGTTGCACGGCACGGCGCACGTAATCGCCTCTTTTTTCTGGTCAGGCGACAGGGGGATGACATTCCCGATCCAGATGTCATTGGCGAACACCGCGCCCGTCGCCAGCATCTTCATGCCAGAAATCACGACACCGTCGTCTTCCTCACGGACGACGCGGAGTGTGGGGACCGGCAGATTCTGGCGCTGATAGAACTCCGGGTCTCGAGCGGCTTGGGGAGGCAGCACGGCATAGACGGTGTAGATGTCGTTGTCGCGCACGTAGCGATAATAGGCGAGCAGGTTGTCCGGATTGCCGTACGGCGGCTTCAACTCGTCCGCCTTCATGGCCATACCGGTCACAAAGCTGGCCACGTGGTCGGGCGAACGCCCGAACATACCGTATGTCAGGTCCGCGATTTTTCGGTGCCCGACCATCCGCCGTTGCAGGTCGTCGCGCGTTTTGGCCCGCAAATAGTAAATCGAGTGGCGGGTACCATCCTCTTCGTAGCTCAGCGTATCGTGATTCGCCGGGTCGGTTTTCATGTCGTAGATGGCAGCCACTGTGCGCGCGGCGTTGCGGAACGCCGGGTGGGTCGTGACATCCTCGACCCGTTCACTGCCAATATAGACCACCCGTCCGTCACGTAGGGACTCCAAATGCTCCTGACCAGTCTTCAGCATGGACGTCTCCTTTACGTTGGCTCAGTATGAGCCGTGCATAGCACGCTTTGCAGGCGAAATCGCGTTCGATACTCAGGGAAGAGGAACTCTCCTCGCTGAGGTCCGACCATCGGCAGAGATGAGACGGATGCAGATTCTCCCGAAAGCAGTTGGATATGAGAGGGGGGCGACGGGAGGGTTCCCATCACAACATGTGAAATAGTGTGGACCAAAGGGGAGAGTCTCACTTGACTTTTGCTGCCAACTGACCCAGTTTCTCTCCAATAGTTGCCGTTGTCTGGATGAGTCCGCCACCACTGAAGAGCGCACGCACGGGCGCGCGCAAAAGGAACGTCAGATGTACGAAATGTTATCCGGCCTTCGCGTGGTCGAAATGGGTCATATTGCCCTTGGCCCCCTAGCTGCCCAGATGTTGGGTGACTATGGCGCGGAAGTCATCAAAGTCGAGCCGCCAAGCGGCGATCTGTACCGCGCCCTCGGAATAAGCCGCAACCAGGGCATGAGCGCCCAATGGATGGCTTGCAATCGCAACAAACGCAGCGTGGCTATCGACCTCAAGCGGGAGGAAGGTCGGAAACTGCTGCGTGACTTACTGAAGACGGCGGACGCGTTCCTCCACAACATGCGTCCACCCGCTATCCGCCGCTTGGGCTTCGACTACGCGGCGGTGCGCAAAATCAATCCCGACATCGTCTACTGCTTCTCCGGCGGCTTCGGACAGAATGGTCCGTATAAGGATTACCCGGCGTTCGACGACATCATCCAAGCGTACTCGGGCATCGCTGCTGTCAATAGCCTGCAGACAGGACAGCCTGAACTGGTCCCTATGGTGGTGTGCGACACCATGGCTGGACAGGCGCTCGGGCAAGCCCTGCTCGCGGGGCTGCTCAGTCGTCAGCTGCACGGCGAAGGAGTCTGCATCGAAGTGCCGATGTACGAGTTGGTGGTGAGCGCACTCATGAATCAACACCTGAACGGCGAAGGCTTTGTTCCCGCGGAAGGGCCACTTGGTTACAACCGCGTGCTGAACCCATCAAGGCGTCCGTGTCGAACGAAAGACGGCTTCATGGTGCATGGCCTCTACAAGGTCGGGAACTGGCGCAAGTTGTGCGAGGCGGTGGGCCGTCACGATTTGCTCGATAGCGGCATGCTCGACGATCAACACACCGTCGCGGCCAACATCTCGACCCTGTACAAAATCATGCTCGAAGAGATCATGCCGCAACGTACGAATACCGAATGGGTCGCGCTCTTCAATGAATTGGACATTCCTTACGCTGAAGTCCAACAGTTGGACACGTTAATGCACGACGCGCACTTACGTGCCGTTGGGTTGTTCGAAGAATATGAGCATCCGACAGAAGGCGCCGTACGGCAAATTCGCCAACCGATCAATGTGACTGGACGTGACCGCTGCGGCGACCGGCCACCGCCGAAGCTCGGCCAAGACACCGTCACCGTCTTGAACGAGCTGTACGGCGATGAGGACCATGTGCGCCAGCTCATCGCTGACGGTATTGTCGTCGCCAAGTAAACACCGGCGAAGGAATCGAAAGTGGTACAATTCATTCTGCACGCGTAACTGTTGCCGAGGAGTAAACGCTCATGCCTGCTGACGATAAAAACGTCGAGTTTGACGCGGCCGCCATCGCACCGGTGCGTTACGGTACGCCGGAAATGGAAGCTCTGTTAGCCGCAATTGGGGAGAGTGCGGCGGCAAGTAAAGCGGCCGGAAAGAATCCTTTTCCCGCGATCGATCTGGTGCGCGATTCGCGCCTTGGCGCGCTCAGAGTCCCGGTCGACCAGGGCGGCGGCGGTTGTACGGTACGAGAATATTTTGCCATGTTAATGGATCTCGCGGTCGCGGATTCCGATGTTGCACAGATCCTGCGCGTACATTTCTGGTTTACCGAAGAGCGTCTCCGCACACCAGACGAAACCCTACGGCAACGTTGGTTGTCGCGCGTTGTGGCCGGTAAGATATTCGGCAACGCGTTTACCGAGATTGGCACCAAAGAAAAAGCCGGCAGCTTTGCGATGCAGACTCGCCTTGAGCCGGTGGACGATGGCTACAGGCTGAACGGCACCAAATACTTTTGTACCGGCAGCTTATTTTCTGACTGGGTCCTGGTGGCGGCATCGACACCGGAAGGCAAAATCGCCAATGTCGTCGTACCATGCGATCGCGCAGGGGTGACGTTCGAGGACGATTGGGACGGCGTCGGCCAACGCTTTACGGGCAGCGGGACTGGCCGATTCGAAAATGTCGCGGTCGCGCAAGAAGAAGTATTGCGACAAACGAAGTCAGCGCACACCGCGGTCGACGAAACGCCCTTGCCGACAAATACCTACATAGGCGGTCAGTTTTTGCAGCTTATCTTGACCGCGATCGTGGTCGGTAATATGCGCAACGTCGTCGCCGACGCGATTCGCCTGGTGCGCACGCGGAAACGGACGTTTACCCACGCGAGTGCCGATACTGCCGCCGCAGATCCGCAATTCCAGGAAATGATCGGGCGCTTGTCGAGCTCGACGCTCGCGGCTGAGGCGGTTGTTCTCGCTGCCGCGGAGGCGCAAGGGCTGGCGCTCGATTCCGCCAACCAGGGCCAGATCGATTTCGAACTCGCTCATCGCGCCTCCTTACTCTCGGCGCAAGCCAAAGTCTTTATCGACGAAATCGCGCCGCGCGCGGCGAGCCTGATGTACGAACTCGGTGGCGCGTCTTCGACTTTGCGGACAACCGGACTCGACGAACACTGGCGCAACATCGTGACTCTTTCGTCGCATAATCCTGCGGCGTTCAAGGCACGTGCGATCGGGGATTATCTGGTCAACGGGACAAAATTGCCGGCGAATTTATATTTTTAGGATCGAGCGCCCATCTCCTAGCCCATATTCTTCACCATTCCGCCGTCGATGTCATACGCCGCCCCCGTGATAAAACTGGCTCGTTCTGAGCACAGAAAGGCGACCAGATCGGCAATCTCTTCAGGTCGGCCAAACCGTCCGAGTGGAATATGGGCGGTGGCAAAGTCGTTCATCATGCCGTCCGGGTCGTCGGGATTCAACGTCTTTGCCAGACCATCCCACAGTGGAGTCCGCGTCGGCCCTGGGCAGACGGCGTTCACCAGGATGTTATCCTTGGCCAGTTCGTCGGCCAAGGTTTTGCTCAGACTGATGACGGCCGCTTTCGTGGTGTTGTAGTCGATCAATCCGGCGTTGGGCTGTTTGCCGAAGATCGACGCAATATTGACAATCCGGCCCCATTTTTGTTTTTGCATCAGGGGAACGGCAAGCCGGGAGCAGCGAATCACGCTGAACAGATTGATATCAAGATTATCTTGCCACTCCTCATCTGACAGACCCAGCCCCTGACTCAGATGGTACCAGCCAGCATTATTGACCAGGATATCAAGCTTGCCGAACTGCTGTACCGTTGTGTCAAAAAGGGTCTGGATGCCGACGGCTTTACTGACATCAGCCTGGACTGCCAGGGCCTGAGGGCCTAAAGCTTGGGCGGTGCGAGTTAATTGCTCCTCACCGCGGGCGCAAATCACGACGTGGGCCCCCTCTTTGACCAAGCGCTGGGCCATGGCCTCGCCCAGGCCGTAGCTCGCTCCAGTAACGACCGCTACGCGGTCTTTTAAACCAAGATCCATGTCTCCCTCCTTCCGACGTTATCGCCTATCAATTCGGGAGTACGATAGCAAACGATACTGGAGAAGTAATGAGGGACGTTACCGTCTGAACGGGGCAACGGTGACGATATTGGCGGCGCTGCAATCGGGTATCGGGCAGGGGATTATATGGTGGATGGTGATCTTTTCAGCGGTGATGACTTTACAATACGGTGGGCAGGTACTAGAAGGTGAGTTGCCATAGGGACAGGTGATTCAGAAGGAGGCAACGATGGCGATGGGACTGGACCAGGTACAACCAGCGGCCCCGCTGGATTTTTTAATGATTGATGCCGACCACCATTACTATGAGCCGGATGATTGCTTCACGCGTCATATGGAATCAGCCTATGCCGACCGTGCGGTCAATATCCGCAGAGGCGAGGGCAAGTTTGGACGGGTGTATATCGGCGATGAACGTATGCGATTTTTTAGCGTCATTCCTGGTGACCACACGGGCGGGCCTGGCGCACTGCAGAAATTTCTCAAGAACCACTCAGGCGAGGGTGATGGCCTGGTCTCGGGCGAGACGGTCTCGGCGGCAACGTTTCCCGAATCAACAGACTCCAACGTGCGGTTGCGAAAGATGAATGAACAAGGGGTCGAGGCAGCCCTGATGCTTCCGACGCTGGGTGTCGGCATCGCGCATGAGCTCCGCCACGAGCCGCCAGCCTTGTTCGCCAATTTGCGCGCGTTTAACCGTTGGCTCGAAGAGGACTGGAGCTTTGGGAAGGATGGCCGTCTCTATGGTATTCCCGTCTTGTCGCTCGTGGATATTGACCTCGCAGTCGCCGAACTCGAACGGGTCCTCGCCTTAGGCGCGCGAAGTGTGAACTTAACGCCAGGTCCGGTCAATGGGCACTCGCCGGCAGATCCGCTGTATGATCCGTTCTGGGCGCGCTGTCAGGAAGCCGGCATTCCGGTTGTGTTTCATCTGGGCAATGACGGCCTGACCGAAATATACTCTTCACAATGGAGTGAGAACCCCTCCCCTCCGAGCCACCGGCTCAGTCCGTTCCAACGGGTGATCGCTTCGACGGAACGCGCGACGGCTGATACCCTGAGCGCACTCGTGTTCCACAATCTGTTTGGTCGATTTCCGAGTCTGCAGGTCGTGAGCATTGAGAACGGGGCCACATGGATTGCGCCCTTACTCAAGGCTATGGACCACGCGGCGCGGTTGTCGGGTCCGCGAGATTGGACCTTCGGCCATGCTCCGGACCGACCCAGCGAAATTTTCAAGCGACACATTAAAGTCTCTCCCTTTCCGGAAGAGGATATTCCGGCGCTGGTCGAGGTCCTCGGGCCGGAAAACGTGTTGGCCGGTTCCGACTGGCCGCATCCCGAGGGATGTGCTGAGCCGATTGATTATGTGGAAGGGCTGGAAGGCCTGCCACCTGAGGTGGTACGTGCGGTGATGCGCGATAACACACAGAAGCTCTTTGGCGTCTAACCCGACCCCACAGGTCTTTACGTGTCCCACGGGGCAAACGGTGTGACCAACCCGTGGGGTCGTTCTCCTCAGGAGGGAACAGCATGGCACACATGGATCAACACTCCCACAAGCCGAAAGGGAACGGAGCGGTTGAGCCCTATGACGTGGTGGTCATCGGGGCGGGCTTTGGCGGCCTGTATGCTTTGCACCATCTACGCGGGATGGGCCTTTCGGTGCGCGTCTACGACGGCGCTGCCGGTGTGGGCGGCACGTGGTGGTGGAACCGCTATCCCGGTGCGCGGGTCGATTTTCCGGGCAGCCCCTTCTACTGCTACACGTTCTCGGAAGAACTCGTGCGGGAGTGGGACTGGCCCGAGACCCAGCCCGATCAGCCCACGGTGCTGGCCTATTTGGAGCACGTCGCCGACCGGTTCGACCTGCGCCGCGACATCCAGCTCGAAACCTGGATGCGCGACGCCTGCTACGACGAAGAGGCGCAGCGCTGGATGCTCGAGACCAGCACCGGCGAGCGCGCCTCGGCCCAGTTTCTGATCTGCGCGGTCGGCACCCTCTCGGCGACGCATATGCCCGACATCCCCGGGCTCGATACCTTTGCCGGCGAGCGCTACCACACCGGCCGCTGGCCGCATGAGCCCGTCTCCTTTGCGGGTAAGCGCGTCGGCGTGATCGGGACCGGTTCCTCGGGGGTGCAGTCGGTTCCCGAGATCGCCCGCGAGGCCGCGTACCTGACCGTGTTTCAACGTACACCGCAGTACAGCATCCCGGTCCGCAACCGCCCCATGGACCCCGAGATGGTGCGGCAGGCCCGCGAGAACTGGGCCGCAATCCGCGCGAAGATGAACGCCTCACCCCTGGGCGCACCGTTCGCCGTCTCCGAGCGCTCGGCCTTCGAGGACACGCCCGAGCAGCGCCAGGCGCTCTACGAAGAACTCTGGCAGAAGGGCGGCTTCCACATCCTCTTTGGCAGCTATGCCGACATCCTGACCAACAAGGAGGCCAACCGCACGCTGGCTGACTTTGTGCGTGGCAAGATCCGTGAGATCGTGCGTGACTCCGCGACCGCTGAGAAGTTGATGCCCGATTACTACCTGGGCACCAAGCGCCAGCTCCTCGACGACGGCTATTACGAAACCTTTAACCGCGACAACGTCGCGCTGGTCGACCTGCGCCAAGACCCGATTCAGGAGATCACGCCCGAAGGCGTGCGTACCGCCAACAGCGAACACCTGCTCGACATGCTCGTGCTGGCGACCGGCTTCGACGCCATCACCGGTGCGCTGGTACGCCTCAACCCGAGGGGGCGCGGCGGCGGCAGCCTTAAGGAGAAGTGGCGGACGCGCTTTGACTCCTACCTCGGCATGACGATAGCCGACTTCCCCAACCTCTTTATGATCCACGGCCCTGGGTCACCCTCGGTGCTTTTCAATATGCCGCTCGGCGCCGAGCTCGAGTCGGCCTGGATCGGTGATTGCGTACGCTACCTGCGCGCACACGGTCTGGGCACCATCGAGCCGACCCCCGATGCCGAGCAGCGCTGGAACCGCGAGGTCGCCGCGATCGCCAACGAGACGCTCTATCCCCTCACCGACTCGTGGTACACGGGGGCCAACATCCCGGGCAAGCACCGCCAGTTCTGCGTGTACCTGGGCGGCCCCGACTACTTCCGGCGCCTCTCCGAGGTCGCCTCCCAGGGCTACGAGGGCTTCGTGTTCGAGCGGGAGTACGGTCAACTGACCGAGGAGCTTGCCAGCTAGAGCATTCTGTTTTTAGGTGGAGGCATAGCCAGCATGGGTGAAGTAGTGGCGGCATTCCTCCGGTTCGAAGCGGTCCAGCAGCGTCCCGATCCGCCGCCAAGTCGCTTCAACGGTGCGTTCGGCCGCGTGGCGGAGCAAAGCTTTGAGCTTGGCGAAGACCTGTTCAATCGGGTTAAGGTCGGGGGAGTAGGGTGGCAGGAAGCGTAGCGTGGCCCCCACCCGCTCAATGGCGGCCCGCACGGCGGGACTCTTGTGGCTGCTCAGATTATCCATAATGACGATATCGCCCGGCGTGAGCGTTGGCAGCAGACACTGTTCGACATAGGCCAGGAAGCAGGGTCCGTTCATCGGGCCATCGAAGACACACGGCGCGGCTAGGCGGTCGTGGCGGAGCGTCGCCACGAAGGTCAGCGTGTGCCAGTGCCCATGGGGCCGGGTCGCGCGCAACCGCTGGCCCCGGGGGCAGCGGCCATGACTGCGGGTCATGTTCGTCTTGGCCCAGGTCTCATCCAGGAACACCAGGCGGCGTGGATCAAGTTGGCCTTGCGCGTGCTGCCACTGCCGGCGGAGCCGCGCGATGTCCGGCCGATCCTGCTCGGAGGCCGCCAGGCTTTTTTTTGAAGCTGATCCCTTCGCCTTTGAAGAACCGCGACAGCATGCCCGTGTCTACCCGCACTCCGCGCTCCGTCAACAGCCGGGCCGCCAGCGCGGCCAGCGTGATGTCGGGCTGAGCCGCCAGAACCGCCAACACCCAAGCGCGGTGCGGCTGCACCTTCGAGGGCCGATGCCCCCCGGTCCCCGCACTCTCCCGCTCCCCGCTCCGGTGGAAGCGCTGCAGCCACTTGATCGCCGCGGCGGCACTGACCCCAAACCGCCGCGCCGCCGCCCGCCGGCTCAGCCCTTCGCCTGCCACGGCATCAATCACGCGATCCCGCAAATCTTGCGAGTAGGCGCGAGCCATCTCCTCCCTCCTTCCGCAGTGCTCACCCTGCTCTCCCTCCCCAGCTTGCTGCAAAAACTTCCCTGATTCAATCTATTCGCAGAAGACTCTAGAACAAATTTCGATTCTATGTAGCCGTCCGTCATTCCCGTGCAAACAGGAATCCAGGCACCCTGCCCCCCGGTTTCTGGATACCGGATCAGGTCCGGTATGACGCAAGCGGACCAGCCCGGCTATAACGTATCGTAAACTGCTCGCCCCGGTTGCGTATGCCGTAACCGGGGCGAGCAAGACAGCCCTAAGGAGTATCTTTGAACGCAGGATGAGACCAGATTCGCTCCTGCTGTTTATATTAGGCCATGTCCTGCTGGGCACCGCTCGGGGATTCCGTAGCAGCTTGCTCACGGGCAAGCCGGGTAAGAAATTTCGGCTTGCCTATCGAAGCCATGGCCGGCACCAAAGTGACTGCGACCAGCCAGTGGGTAAACATGAGAAGGGCGAGCAAGACAGCCATTTCTGCTGAGAAACGCAAACTGGACAGGAAGACCCAGGGAATAATGCCCCCGATGAGGGTGGTCGCCGTAAAGGTCACCGCCATTCCTGTCGTGCTAATAGCCCGCCGAATAGCCTCATCCACGTCGCCCGTGCGCACGCACTCCCGCATGATGCGGTCGGTGACGTAAATAATATAATCAACCCCAACCCCCATGCCGACGCAGGCGACGGGCAGGGTATTAATACTCATGCCGATGTTATACCACACGATGTAAATAAAGCTTGCCACGCCGGCCGCAATCAAGGTCGCGATCACGTAAAAGCCCGCCGTAAAGGACCGGTAGCTTATGGACACAATGATAAAGATGACGGTTGCCAGCAGCGACAGGCTGACTCTATCCGAGTATTCCAGCTCTTCGTTGAGGGCGGCGGTCACCCCCTGGATGCCTCCGGCGAGGACGAAGTTCACCTCATCCTGGGGATGGGCGTCGATGAATCGCTTCGCTCGCGCTATCATTTTCTCAATCGTCGTCCCTTTGGCATCTTTATAAAAGATGACTAACTGGCCGTTCTGCGCCTCCAGGTCGGCATATTCTAAGATCATCCCTGGGACCGGCGCCCCGATCTCATACAGGACCAACATCTGGCCGATACCGTCCGTTGTCGGCGGAATGACTTCCCACTTGGGGTCCCCGTAGTGATACAGGCGGTTAATGCTCGCCACCAACGTGGGCAAAGCCCGCGAACCGCCCGCTTCCTCCTGTTCCAACATATAGCGGCGGAAGTTCTCTATCATCGCCAGCAGCTCTGGTTTTTTTAGCACGTGCGGGCGCGAGCCCTCCAGATAAATAACGAGATGCTGGGACCCGGCAAAGTGTTCGTTGATCTCGCGAGAGGAAACGTTAAAATCGGAGTCCTGGAAGAGCAACGGTGAGCCTGCCTCCGCCTCCCCAAACTGTATCTTTGTGGCGGTTTGGAAGCCGTAGAGGGTGATCAAGCCCGCGCTCACGAGAATCGTCATGCGTTTCGCCGGCTGGGTTGCCCAGACGCCAAACCCGTGTAAGAGCCGCACCATCCACGCCGGCGTGTAGTGGGCGGTGGTCCGCGGGGCGGGAAAGATGTCGAGCAGCAGCGGCACGAGTAACAAAACGGCAAAAACGTTACAGAACAGCCAGAAACTGGCAAAATAGGCCATGTTATGAATAAGGGGAATCGTTGCCACTGACAGGACAAAAACTCCGGCAGCATCCGTGCAGATAGCAATAAAACCTGGTAAGAAAAGTTCGCCCATGGCATTGCGGACCGCCTGACGCTTTTCTCCAGTCGTTTCAAATTCTTCGAGGAATCGCTCGATCATCTGCACGGCGTGGCTGGCTGCCCGTGCCATGATGAGCAGCGGAATCACCAGGATAAGCGGGTCCAGGTTGTAGCCCATGAGCCCCAAAAACCCCATGCCCCACGTGGCCTGGAACATCACCGCCAGGACGGGCAAGATAACGCCGTACAATCGACGGAAGTACACGATCAGAGTCAGGAAGATAAAGACCGCCGTTACGCTGAAGATGAGGTAGAGCTCTCCAGTATAATACCACACCCAGCCTTTGAGTAACGGCTCACCAGCGGCGTACAGGATGTGGTTGTCATCCTCCACCTCGCTGCGAATGCGCATGATCTCCGCATGGACCCGAGCGTAATCCAAGCGCTCCTCGGTAAACCCTCCCTGGATCAAGGCGGCCTTTCCGTCGTCTGAGAGGTATTTCCCGAACACGAGCGGGTTGTTAAACATCTGCCGCTTGAGCTCCTTCAGGGCGACCGGGGTTGTGGGAATATCGTCGGGAAGGACGGGCAGGGATTTCACCATCCCCCCCGAGGTTGTGGTAATGTTGCGGATCCGCAGGTGGGCGACCGAGCCGACCTGATAGTGATCCACGCCCTGGATCTTATCCAGCTCGTTCGTAACGTGCCGAATCTTCTTGAGCGTCTCGACATTAAAGACGTCCCCGTCTTTTACCACGAGCGCCAGATTGACGATGTTGGCGCCGCCAAACTTGGGACGAAACTGATTATAGGCTTGAACGTATTCGTGTCCCTGGGGCAGGAGGTCCGAGAAACGGCTGAACATTTGGACCGAGGTGGCAAAGTAGAGCCAGAATGCGCTGATGGCCAGCAGCACGGCAAGGACGTAGAAGCGGCGCCGTAGGACGAAATCGACCAGCCCTTGGACAAGGCGGTCAGCAGCACTCAGCCCTGCCCTTGGCCTCTTCTCAGCCATGGGTGTTCTCCTTGTGAAAAAGCCTCAGTAACGGGCCAGGCATTGCCAGGACATTGCGATCAATGAGAATCTCCACGATGCTAACTCTCCGGCGGGGTCCGTGCCTGAACCCCCGCCATCTCAAGCGCCTCTGTGGGCACCGCGCCCCATTTTATCCCGGCATCCTCTGTGATGAGGATTGTCCCGTTTCCTCCGCTCGCAACGCCAAACAGACCGTCAGGAGCGAAGTCCACGTCTCGAAGCCACGTATATACATGTTCCTGCACGTCCGCCAGGGGCTTCCACTTCTGCTCCAACCCCCCGGTCAGCATGGTTCCGACAGCTCCCGAGACAACACCTGCCTTCTGGTTTGCCAGCGCAATCTTGAACAGGTGGTCATACGTATCACCATGCGTGTAGTGCCACGTCTTTCCGCCATCACTGGTCTGCAGGAGAAACCCACTCAGTCCAACGACATAGCCTTCCAGGGGGTTAGCAAAACCAACATCATAGAAATAGAGGTCTTCCAGGTGCAGTTCCGGGATGCTGGCCAGGTAGGCCTCTTCATCACTCACCCCGGGTTCTAAATACTTGGGCAAGCCCAAGACTTCGGTCTGATCCTCCCAGGTGCGCCCGCCATCGGTGGTATGCAGAATGGTCCCGAACTCACCGACAATCCACCCCTCGGTTTCATTCACAAAATACACACCGTTCAGCATGACGTCTGAGCCCAGGGACAGGTTTTCCCAGGATTCACCTCCATTGCTGGAGTGGACAATGGTGCCCCATTCCCCTACCCCCCAGATGTACAGGGGATTCGTCTTGGCGCGGGCCAGGCTAAAAACATGGGGGAGGGCGGCTTCACGCAACTCAACGTTGTCCTGAGTCGGGTCGACTCCCATGACGAGCACTTCCTCTTTTCGCACGGGGATGTCGACCGGGAGACGCCGCCACGTCTTCCCGCCATCCCGCGTTCGCATGATGATCCCGTATTCACCACTAATCACACCGTCTTGCGCATCGGTAAAGCTGGCGCTGTACCAGGCGTTACGCAGCCCGGTCTCTTGGACCTCTGCGTTTCTTCCGCCCTCTGTAAGGTGCAGAACCACACCGCGCTGGCCCACCACCCAGACGTTGTCCTGGTCAACGACGGCCACGCCATAGTAGTTGTCTTGGGCGGGGAGGTATTGCCCTTCTGGCTTTTCGGCGGTGTTGATAGCTCCGCCCGTGTCCCCCGTACATCCACTTATCCCGAGTATGACAAGGAGAAGCGGCAGGGCAAACACGGGCCTCAGTCGTTGCAACATACGAACTCCTGAATCACTCGTCCGGCGATTGGTTGATCTTGATAACGAGGCAGTCTATGTCCCACGCCCCCCAACGCTCAATCATCTGGCTCAACGAACGGA
This sequence comes from uncultured Binatia bacterium (SeqCode), assembly GCA_965203745.1. Classification (GTDB taxonomy): domain Bacteria; phylum Desulfobacterota; class Binatia; order Bin18; family Bin18; genus Bin18. The sequence goes on along the minus strand of CBDBDK010000002.1, from coordinate 145,353 downwards.
GCCCGGAAAACCGAGCCCCATACAAGAGCGCCAGACGGCCTCAGCTGCGTCCACGCCGCCCGGCACTTTTCCTGTACTTTAACGTTTGCCTTCGGTCAGCCTGTTGAGGTCAAAGATATCGTTGACCGTTGACGGGGTCATTGCCCGGTAGCCAAATTGAGGAGGGGCTGTCGGGCCCGCCTCGTCCCCCAGATCCGTTGCAATCGTTGCCGTCCCACGCTGGATGTCGATCATGGATGAATCATAGTACATGACCGCGTGACGACCCTTATTATGCTCGGCATTTCCCTCTGCTAAGGCCCCAGGATTAACCTCTGTATTATACCAATACCACACATTGACCTTCCACAGTTTGCCGGCCTTATCAAATATCACGTTGTAATAGTTGTTCCAGCTCTCCGGATCCACAAACATCACCTTTGCCGAGTAGGGATGGCGTTCGCTCTTGGGAATGCCAAGAATAACCGCCGCCCTTCTCACCTCATAGTCATCGGTTGAGATCGAGCTGATCGGGCCATATTTCACATGCGGATATTGCTTTGGATTCCACTGGGTCACGATCGTCTTCCACCCCAGAAACTTCCACTCGTGGACCGGCACCCGACCCGAAAAGGCGTAAAAGTCTTCCAGGGTGTAATCGGTGCCTAACAGCGAGTCACTCTTCACCTCTGCCGACACCCGCCGGACACGGCGCAGGGCTGGCACGTAGACCCAGGCGTCATCGGCTCGGCGTGCGTCGTCGTAGCGCCACTGGAGAAAACGGGTGCCACGCACGTCGTAAGGCTCAAAGAAGTGATCGTACTCTTTCCAGAAATACTGTCCTGCATCTTCTATGCCCGGCGCCGTGTAATTATTCTCGGTTCCGTACATCGCGCTGTGGGTATAGTAGAATCGCTGGTACCACAGGGCGATGGTGCGCCCAAACGCGCCCTGGCCAGGATAGACGCCGGGCATGCTCTGGGCGAGGGGGTGGTCGGCATGCGAGCCGCCCCGACTGACCCACACCCACTGCACCCGGTCGATCCACGTTCCATACGGCATCCAACGGGATTCATAATTCCAAATGGCCTTACAGCCCGACAGGGGGTCGTTCGGGTCCAACTCTTCAGGGGAGAAGGGATGGCCGGCGTGGTAGTTCTCCAGGGTACAATCCGGAGTGACCTTGGTTTGCCCCGCATATTTTTCGGTCGCCTCCCGGTTAAGCGGGTGCGACTCGAACTTTGAGGTTTCCACAAGGCGCAGCTCAAGCTCGGGGAAGTCATACTCCTCAATGACCCCGGGCGGCATAAAAGGAGCGAGGCGGGATAAATCTTGTTGGCGAAAAGTCATTGGCGCCTTAAAGTCAGGTTGGGCATCTTTGTATTTCTCAAACCACTCTAAGACTGTTTCGAGGGTATAGCCCGGTCGTGCCGCCAGATCGGGCAATGTGCTCGGTAGAGCCTGAGCCCACACCGTCCCGCTCCAAAAGAGGGCACAGATGGTGATTAGTCCCGACGTCCACAGATAGCGTGCTTTCATAATACTACCCTCCTTCCTAGACTATTGACTGTCTAGGACATTATCGAGGAACACAGAACACCCATCTTTTAATATCTTCCCTAGTCGCTTTTGAGGCCTGCGTCAATCAAAAATTGGCCGCTCCTGGCGCCGGATTGCTTCTCCCAGAAAAGACCGTACGTGCCCGCTGGCTGCACCTCATCTAAGCCTCCGGGGGAATCTCGATCTGGAAATCGCCAGAGGGGTTCACCATCAAAGTGTGATGCGGGAAGACCACCGCCGTGGTCGTTGGCAGTTCAACGACAGCCGGTCCGTGAACCACCATCCCATGTCGTAATTGCTCACCGTCGTAAATAGGAGTGAGGACATAATGTTCGCGCTCTTCGAAACAGACCTTGCGGGTCGCTTTGCGCGCTGGCAAAGGGTCTCTCCCCACTTGCTCGTGCGCCTCGGGGGCGACTGTGGGAAGATGGCCAACCGCCATCACGCGCCATCCATTCATGTCCACCGACATGTCGCGGATGCAATAGGTGTACAGCCGCTCATGCTGGTCGTGAAACGTGTTCGTCAGATCGGGAATATCGTCTGGCGTGAGTTCTCCCGCCGGCACGGGCACCATGATCTCGTGGAGTTGATAAGGATACTTGGCGTCTGCAACCCGGCTGAGCGAGATGCCTTCTGGCTTGAAGCCCTCGGCCTGAAGCTCCTCCACCGCCCGTGCCTCCATCTCGGACAGGATTGCGTTGACTTTCTTCAGATCCATGCTCTCGGTGTTTGTCGGGTAGGTCGTCAGGTAAGCATGTCTCACGTCAGCAACCAGCATGCCGTACGCACAGAGGCCCCCTGCCGCCACCGGACATATCACCTTTGTCATGCCGAGTTCTTCGGCAATTTTTGCTGCATGCGTTCCCCCTGCTCCGCCCCCAACAACGACCGTATAGCCACGCGGGTCAATCCCACGCATGACCGATACCGCTCGCATGGCCCCCACCATGTTGGCATTCACGATGCGGTACACGGCCGCTGCCGCCTCGACGATACTGAGGCCCAGGGGCCTCGCGAGCTTCTCCATCGCCTTCTCGGACAACCCTCGATCTAATTTGATCCGGCCTCCAAGAAAGAAGTCAGGATTGAGGTAGCCCAAAATGAGATTGGCATCGGTGACCGTAGGCTCCTCGCCCCCTTGGCCATAACAGGCCGGTCCCGGGTCGGCGCCAGCGCTCTGCGGCCCTACGCGCAACATCCCACCCGAATCGATCCAGGCAATGCTCCCGCCACCTGCTCCTATTGAGTGCACATCGACCGCGGCCACACCAAGCGGCATGTCTTCGATCCGGATCTCACGGCTCATCGGAATAGTCCCGTCCGTAATCAGACTGACGTCAAAGCTCGTACCGCCCATATCGACGACCATCAAGTGATTTTCGTTTTCCACTCCACCGTAAGACAACGCCGCGGCAGGAGCGGCCGCAGGGCCAGACCCGATCGCGAGAACCGGCCGCTTCTCGATTTCGGGCACGGTCGCCGAGCCCCCGGTGAGCTGCATGATCAGGAGAGGATAGCGATAGCCGTTCTCCTTGAGATACCCTTCTACTTTCGTCAGATAGTGGCCCAGGACCGGTCCCACGTACGCGCTCAGCGTTGCCGCGCAAGCGCGGGGCCATTCCCGGAGGGCAGGAAGGACTTCGGCGCTGAGCGCCACGTAGGCGTCTGGCATTTCCCGGTTGATGATCTCGCGCACTCTCTGCTCATGCACGGGATTGACGATCGACCACAGCAGGCAGACCGGAATTGACTCAACCCCCTCTTTCTTGAATACCTGCAGGGCTTCCCGCACGCTGGCCTCGTTCAGAGGTGTGCGCACCTCGCCCGATTCGAGGAGGCGTTCCTCAACCCCAAGCCGCAGATAGCGCGGGATAAAGGGGTCGGGTGGCGGGACGTGAAGATTGTAGCGGTCCGGCTTAAAACCGTCGCGGAGATACAGGATGTCCCGGAATCCCTCGGTATGAATAATACCCATCTTGGGACCCCGGCGCTGGATGACGGTATTCGTCGCAATTGTGGTCCCATGAATGAAGAGGTCGATATTTTTCACGAACTCCTTAACCGTGACGCCTTGCTCTTTTGCCAAATCCTCAATGCCGTTGAAGACCCCCTGTTCCGGAGCACGAGGGATGCTGGGGGTCTTGAATACGCGCAACGTCCCCAGCTCGTCGATAATAATGAAATCCGTGAACGTACCGCCGATATCCACACCGACTCGTATACCCATAACGCGGTCTCCCCTCACCCGGCATTACAAGGTCCAGACGACGTCTGCCGGTGGGCGAGGGTTCAACTCAAACAGGTCTTCAGGCTTCATCAGTTGTTTGTAGTAGGTCGCAAAGTCAGCCGAGATCGGGACGATCAGTTCGATCGGCTGTCTGCGCACCAACTCTTTCCGGAGCTGCTGAGTTGCCCCATGGTCAACTTCCAGCGTTGTCGGGTTCAGGACGACGCCATAGTCTGTTTCTGCGGACTGGAGGCTGATGAAGCCGTCGCGGACATCGATCCGTACCAGCTCTGGATCCCGTTCTAAGGGGTTGCCGTATCCGCCACCGCCCGTAGACAGACCGACCCAGGACTCCCCCTCGCGTACCCGGAAGTATCCAATCATACTGAAGAAAGTTCGCGTCCCGTCCTTATTGATCCGATACACCGCCCCCCCGTCACTTGGTTTTCCGCCAAACAGGCCGAAGGGCGGATTAAACATCCCGTCGCCATAGCCATAGTTATCCACCTGTGGAGTTCCGAGGGGAGCCACGTGCCATATCAAGCCCGGACCGCCCCGCGTCTTCCCGGCGCCCATCGAATCGATCCGCACCTCGTGTTGCAGCGCCAAGAATGGGTAATGGAGCTCCATCAGCTCAATGGAGATGAACTTTAAGCCGCCGAGTGAACCCGGGCAGTACATCAAGGGCCAGCCGTCGTACTCTTTGCATGCTCCGCCCCCTGCGCTCCCGTTGAACAGGATCAATGAAAATGGGGTCTCCTTACCCTCGGTCCGGCGATCATAGCCAGAAGTGAACGCGTTGGGGGCGATCCGCCCGTAGCCCGCCACCGCCTTGTCGGGGATTGCCTGCGCGAGACATTTCCAGACCGCATCGATCATGGCGTCCGACGGCACAATGGTCGAATCCGACGCACAGCCGGGCCACTTGACGTTCGTGACCGTGCCTTTGGGGGCAATGACCTTGATATACTCCAGACATCCCTGGTTGTGCGGAATGTCGGGGTCAAGGCAGGCGAGGATGGGAATCGTTGCTGCCGTCTGACACGTGGCCCACGAGGCGTTCGTGCTGCCCCGCACCTGTGGATCGCTTCCGGTGAAGTCTACCTGGATGGCGTTCCCGTTTTTCGTCAGCTCGCACCGGATCGCGATATTCTTCATGCCAGTCCCATCAGAATCCACCCAAGACTCCGACCGGTAGGTGCCGTCCGGCCACTTCGCAATGTCGTCCTGGGCTCGGCGACCGGCGTACGCCATGATTTCCTGGGAGAGCTGTTGCAAGGTTTCTACTCCCCACTTGTCGATCAGCTCCAGAATTCTTTTCTTGCCGGTCTTCACCGAGCCCACTTGTGACATCAAGTCTCCGTGCAAAAACTCGCGGTAGCGGACGTTTTCCAAGTAGAGTTGGAGAACGTCTCGGCGCAGCTTGCCGCGTTCTTCCAGTTTGATCGGGGGAATCTGGATGCCCTCGCTCCACACGTCTGTGGCTTGGATAGCGACACTGCTCGGAATAGGAGAGCCGATATCCATCTGGTGACCGGTAGAGGCAGCCCAGAACAGGTGCTCGCCTTCGTAGAAAATCGGGCACGCCACGACCAGGTCGCCGCAATGGGTGGTACCGTAGTACACGCTGTTGACCATAATCACGTCGCCATCGTAGATCTCGTCTCCGAAGAATTTGGCAATCTCGCTGATCGTGACCGGCTGGGCGTTGATATGGAGCGGAAGACCATCGAAGACACACAGCGCGTTCGGGGGTGATGCGGCGTCGTAGATGGCACAGGAAAAGTCCCGACACTGCGACAGGATGGACGACCAGGCGGAATACTCGAAGGTCAGAGACATCTCTTGCACGGCGGCATTGAGGGCGTTGTAGATCACCGCGAATGTCGTGGGGTCTAGTGTGCTTTTCTCTGTCGCACCTACTGCTGACATACAGACCTCCTCTACTACTCAACCTCGGCACGGGGAGAGCAGCGTCAGAAAATTTGAAAGGACCACGTCAGGCCGCTTGACCGAGAGAGGTCGTCAGGTAGTCCATGACGGTTGCAAGCGGGACCACCTCGGCGTAGCGCCGCTGGATGTCTCGGAGGTTATCCAGGTGGGGTTGTTCGTCTAAGTCCCCCACACATTCCCGTGGGACAATCGTCCGAAAGCCATACGAACAGGAGTCAATGACAGAGGCGCGGATACAGCCGCTGGTCACAATGCCGGTCACGATCGTTGTGTCGACTCCCTGCCGAATCAGCATAGAGGCGAGCCGGGTTCCAAAGAAGATAGACGGCGCGTTCTTGGGCAGAAAAATATCGTCCGGGTGGTAGAGGCGTTCGTCGATTTCGGCCGCCTCACTGCCAAAGACACAATCCTCGAGAACACCAATTTTCCAGTGGGGTAGGTCTCGATGGTTGGGATGAAATACGGTGACACACTGGGCCACTGGGATTGCCTTCTCCCGGGCCAGCTTGAGGAGGGGAGCCGTACTTTGCACGGCCGACTCGACGAGAGGACTCCCCCCGGTGGGGTACTTGGGATCGATAAATCCTTTCTGGAAATCCACGACTAAGATAGCCGGCCTTTCCCCAAAATGAATCGGACTCTGGTCGTACCCATACTTTGCGTATGCATCCTGTGTGCTCATGACGGATACCTCCTTGCCGCGCCATCCGGGCGGTGATCTCGGTCGAGGAGTGCTGTCGGATACCGGCAGCGCTCTTCCCGGTCGCGCCCGAGGCGATAACGTTCTTTTCTAACACGGCCACATGCGTGATCCCGCGTGTGGCTCGGTTAAAGGCGATACTGGCCCCGTCACCCCAGCACCGATCATGACGCCATCCGCGGTCTGTGCCCTAGTTCCCTCCTGTGGGGTTGACAAAAACGACGCGCTAACTTGTGCGGGCTTTGCCGCGGAGCCGGGTCGTCTCCGCCTCATCCACACTCCAGCGTACCGGGTCTATCACGACACCGTAGTCCTCTCGAGCTGCTTCTACGCTCATATACTCATTGCGCACATCGTCCAACACCAACTGGGGATCTCTCTCCCAGGGGTCGCCGTACCCTCCTCCCCCAGCCGTGCGATGGCTCAGGACCGTCCCGGCGTTGACCTGATAACCCGCCACCTTGGCAAACTGTTGCTCCGCCGGAGTGTCGGGGTTTACCACCGTCACGTTGGGCAGACCGGCCTTTCCGCCAAACAGGCCGTGCGGGGGAAACTTCTCGCGGTCCATGGAGACCAGAAATTCTCCGTCTGTCAGCAGCCGGTAATCGTAGCTCACCCCCAGACCTCCGCGCTGTTTGCCCGATCCAGCCGACCCTTCTCGCAGGGTAAAACGCTCGGCCAACAAGGCCGGAAACTTGGTCTCCATGACCTCACAGGGGATATTATAATTGTCGCCGCTGAGCAGCGAGACCATAGAACTGTTCCCGTCGTCGCGCGCGCGACCACCCCAACCCCCGGCGTAAGGAGAGAAGTGCAGATACTCTTTGCCGGTCGTGGGATCGGTTCCGGCAATAGACATGACTTGGACACAGCCAAAAGTCCCGGCGATGACTTCTTCTGGAATGACCGGAGCCAGCGCCTGAAGGATGAGTTCGATCACACGGGTGCCGACGTCCCCGATACCGGTGGTCAGGGGGGCAGGAGGGAGGGGGCGTACAATAGTGCCTTCCGGAGCGACTACGTGGATGGGCCGGTACGACCCTTCGTTGGCTGACAGGGAAGCGCCCGCCAGAAAGGTGACCGTTTCGCGACACACCGACACGGTGGCGACCCAGGCCTCATTGCCACACGCCCCCCCTCGTTGGGCGGCACTACCAGTGAAGTCGAAGGTCATGTTACTGCCTTCGACCGTTACAGCAAGCTTGAGGGGTACGGGCTCGTCGACGACACCGTCGGAGTCGACGAAACACTCAGCCGGATACACGCCGTCCGGAATCCTCTCGATGTGAGCCCGAGCGACTCGCTCGCCGTGATCAATCAGCGCCTCGATCGTCACCGAGACAGTCGGCCAGCCGTATTTGTCCAAAAATTCCAAGGTCCGCCGCTCGGCCGTTTTGCCCGCAGCGATTTGCGCCTCCAAATCTCCGCGCGACCACTCCGGTGTACGGATGTTGGCAAAGAACAGGTCGAAGACAGCCTGGTTTTTCTTGCCCCCCTCAAAGAGTTTGAGCGGAGGGATCATCAGCCCCTCCTGAAAGCTATTGCGGGCGTCGCCAGACCAACTCCCCGGATCCTTGCCCCCGATGTCGGTATAGTGGCACTTGCTGGCGCTAAAGAGGACCAGTTCTCCCCGGTGAAAGATCGGCATCACGATGTTGACGTCATTCTTATGGGTACCGCCTCCCTGGTAGGGATCGTTAGAGATAATCACATCGCCTGGGAAGAGCTGGTCGAGCGGGAACTTTTGGAGTACGCCCTCCAGAACTGGACTCATGGAGCCGTTGAACAGCGGAATTCCCTCGGCCTGGGCCACCAGCCGGGCCTGCCGGTCGAGGAGCACACAGCTAAAGTCATGCACCTCCCGAATAATCGTCGAGTAAGATGTCCGGTAGAGGGTCACGGTCATCTCGCGCACGATCGACATCAATCGCGCCCGCATGACCTCCAACGCGATCGGATCCACCCCCGCGGTCAAAGTCTCTCTTCGGGACTGCGTCGCCGCTTGCGTTGTCATGACGGACCTCCTTCTTCTTCGACAAACACATTACGAAATTCATCAATCCGAGCGGTTTGACCGGGCAGGACCACAATCGTCGAATTGGGGTCCTCAATGATCCCCGGCCCGCTGATTTGATTACGGGGGCGGAGCCGGTCAATAGCGTAAATCGGGGTCTGGACAAAGCCGTCCCCTTCCTTGAAGTACACGGGCCGGCGGGTTTTGATCGCCTGGCGGGCGTCGTCTGTTCCTGGGGGGTAAGTGGGAAACTGTGGCTTGGCAATAAATCCTAATCCGGCCACTCGAAGGTTCACGAGCTGCACGGGTGTCTCTGGGGTTGCATAACTGTAGAGTTTCTCATGGGCGTCGTTGAACTGTCGCACGAGCGCGTGTCTATCTGACTCTTTGAGGGGCTCGGCGCTGATCGGGAGATTAATATGATACTCCTGCCCGACGTACCGCACGTCGGCTGAACGCACGAGTGTCAGACGCTCATGGGTGATACTCTCGGCCTCTAAATCGGCCGCCGTTTGCATTTCTAAGGTTTGATAGATTGCGTTGACCTCAGACAGGTCGAGAGCATCTATGGCCTGCACGTAGGTGCGGGCACGATCATGCCGGAAGTCGGTTGCCAGCATGCCCACAGCTGAGAGTGCCCCTGGGTTGCTGGGCACAACGGCGCGTGGTATGCCAAGCTCCCGTATTAAGGCCGCTGCATGGAGGCCTCCGGCACCACCAAAGGCCATAAGAACAAATTCCCGTGGATCATAGCCCCGTTCGGTCAGGATCGAGCGCATGGCCCGCGCCATGTTGGCGTTGATCACTTCAATAATGCCATCCGCCGCCTCTACCGTATCCATACTGAAACGCTCGGCGATGTTGGTCTGAATGGCCTTTCGAGCCTCCAACTCGTTGAGTGTGATCTCCCCGCCCAGGAAATATCCGGGATCGATGCGCCCTAAACTGAGATTCGCGTCGGTCACCGTGGGCGCTGTTCCTCCCAGGTTATAGCACACCGGGCCTGGGTCGGCCCCGGCGCTCTGCGGACCGACACGGAGGGCGCCACCGGCGTCCACCCAGGCGATACTTCCTCCCCCCGCCCCAATTGAGAGAATCTCGATCATCGGCGCAAGGATGGGCCACCGATCAATCGTCCCCTCAGTGGTGGTAATCGGCGTGCCATCCACGATCAGGCCCATATCGCTGCTCGTCCCTCCAATATCAATAGTGATTAAATGGGGGCATTGAATTTGGGCACCCAGATAAGCCGCCCCGATCGCACCGCCACTCGGCCCAGACATGACCGTTGTGACCGGCTTCTGACAGGCGGCCGTCGCCGTCATGACACCTCCGTTCGACTGCATCACAAAGAGCTCTTTTGCCAGGCCCTCTACTCGGAGTTGCGCTTCGAGCCGCCGGAGGTACGTGGCAATAATCGGCATAGTGGCAACATTGATGGTCGTGGTTGAGGTCCGCTCAAATTCCCGCCACTCTGGCGCGATGTCTGAGGAGAGACACACGAGCACTTCTGGAATCTCCTCACCCAAGATGTCTCGAATGACTTGCTCGTGCACCGGGTTTGCGTACGAGTGGAGGAGACACACCGCCACAGAGACGGCCCCTTCTTCTTTCAGCCTACGCGCCGCCTCGTGCACCTCTTGTCGATCCAGCGGCACCAGCACCTCGCCGGTATGCCGCATCCGCTCAGTCACTTCGTAGCGCAGGTGGCGAGAAATCAGCGGAGCAGGTTTCACGTATTGGAGATTGTACATCTCCGGGTTATTGGTGCGCATGATCTCGAGGACATCGCGGAATCCCCGAGTGGTGATCAGACCCGTTTTTGGCAGTTTGCGCTGCAGCAACGCGTTGAGCACGACGGTCGCCCCGTGGACAAAGATGTCCACCGTACGCAGATCAAGCTTGAGCTTGTGGATGCCATCGAGAACGCCCTGGGTGAAATCGCGGGGGGTGGAGGGCGTCTTGGTGACGTGCATCTGTCCTGCTTCGTCGAGCAGCACGAAGTCGGTAAAAGTCCCCCCAATGTCTGCCGTCAATCGGCTGGGCATACACCCCTCTCTTCGCTGCGGCCCATCAGGCGGCGTATTGCAAGGGATCGATATAGCCCATCACCTCGCTGAGGGGGACCACGTCAGCATAGCGCCTATCCACATCTGTGAGGTTCGCCCAGTGAGGTGCCTCCTCCATGTCACCCACGCACTCAGCTGGCACGATAGTACGAAACCCATACGAAAAAGAGTCGATCACTGTGGCCCGAATGCACCCGCTCGTATTGCAGCCCGTAACGATGGTCGTATCAACCCCCTGCCGCACCAGGGTTGTCGCCAGAGGCGTGCCGAAAAAGATAGATGGCACACGCTTGGGCAGAACAACGTCCGACGAGTCCCGAAGCTCCTCCACGATCTGACAGCCGTCGGAGCCGAGCGTGAGCTCATGACAGATCGCGACCTTCCAGTGGGGGTTGTCCCGCTTGGACTCGCTACAACCCACGACGGTCTGGATTACGGGAATACCACGGCGGCGCGCCTCCCGCAGCAGGCCGGCAGTGGCCTTCACAGCCGAAAGAATAAGGGGGCGTCCCCCAGTGGGATATTCGGGATCGACGAAAGCCTTCTGGAAGTCTATGACCAGGATTGCAGGTTTTTGCCCAAAGCCGATGCGCTGGCCCCGTCCATATCCGTACTTGGCATATTCATCTTCGGTCGTGCTCATCTTCTACCTCCTCATGAGTGTCCGCTCGTGTTGATCTACGCTGATACGAAACCCGCATGTATCTAAAGCGGGATCTCCCATAGCCCGCTCTCGTAGTCAGCCAGCGGCTCCAACCGATCCTGGCCTACGAGAAAGGTCTCTTCGTACAGCATCGCTCCATACGGCGTCTGGTTGTACCACTCCGGGCAGACAACCATGCCCTCTTGCAATCGGACTTCTGGCGGACTCCAACTAGCAAACACGGGCGCCTCCACGATCTCGTAGCCCAGGCCGTGCCCAACAAAGATTTCTGGGTCCAGCGCGTTGCTCGCGCCAAAACGGTGCAGAATCTCTAACGTCCCTCGGGCGATCTCAAGCGCGGTTCGGCCCGGCGTCCAGAGCTTGAGCCCCTCACGATAGACTTGCTCCAGAGACTCGAACAGCTCAACGTGCTCTGAGGTGGGGCGGCCAACGACAAACACCTCGTCAATGTCTGAACAGTAGCCGTGGTAGGTGGCGCCGCCATCCACCCACAAAAAATCACCCCGCTGAAGTTTCCGATCTGACCAGGGAGCGCGAAAGAACGCATACCCGGGATGGCTCCAGGCAATGGTCACAGACGGCTCCGAAGACCCCGCCTCGGTTTGGCACCGGACTAGCTCGGACAGGATCTCGGTTTCACTCATGCCCGCGTGTATTCTCTGCCGTAAGAGCTGAAACGCCTCGACCTGGATACGGGTCGCCTCCCTGAGGCAGGCTTGCTCACGAACGCTCTTAATGGCTCGTAGGTCCTGAAAGAGCGGGCTGACATCAACAAATTCGGTATCGGGCAAGCGCTCTTTGAGCATCGTGAACTCAGCTGGTGTGATCGTTGAATACTCCCCCACATCGATACCGATGCGCCGGTGGCGGCGGTCGACCTGGCTCAGCGTGTTGTGCATGAGCTCAGCGCGACGTTCCCAGACTGGGGGGATAAAGGTGCGAATGTCCGCGATGTGGGTTTCCTGCGCGTAGGCCTCGGCGCAAATGCGCAATCCAATCAGGGTCGGCTCCCCTTCGGCGGGGAGCACCACCTTGGGGTATAGGGTATCGAAGCCAAAGGTGGTCTCGTGACTGCTGATGACGAGGCCCACACACCCGGTGAGCCAAAACTGGTTGCCCGGGCTATAGGCAACTACGGCATCGAGCCGCAACGGTTCCACCCGGTCTCGTACAAGTTGATAACGGGTGTCAAATTCTTCCCTCGGGAAAATCGGGCCAGCCATGGGACACCTCCTCCCCAAGAACAAAATCTTCCTACCCCTCCTACTGCACTTTTCTTTGCCCTGTCAAGCAAAAACCTGGCCCGATGACAATCTATTGACAGCGGACCTGAAAAGGAAGCTCGCAGCTCCCGGTCGCAGGAGCCCCCGAAGAGATTCAGGCCATTGTTGTATGAAGCCGGGCTTCGGTCTAAGGTCGTAAGAAGCAAGCGGACTTCGTTGCTGAACGAGCCTTGACACCCGGTGACTGCTGGACTACCGGTCCGGCCAGATGTGGCTTTCTTAGCGGGAAGGGCACCCTTTTCGTCCCTTCCCCGGTTAGAAAAAGAGAATGATCCAGGCCCAGAGTCTGACGAAATATTTTGGTCTCCTTCCGGCCATCCAGGATGTCACTTTCTCTGTGGAACCGGGAGAGATTGTCGGTTTCCTCGGCCCCAATGGGGCGGGCAAATCAACCACGCTGCGCATCCTCTCCTGTGTCCTCCTTCCCACCAGCGGCCACGCCACCGTTGCAGGATACGATGTCCAGCGCCACTCTTTGGAAGTACGCCGCCGCCTGGGCTATTTCCCAGAGAATATCTCCTTGTATCCCGAGATGAGTGGAAAAGGCTATCTGCACTTTGTGGCCGAGATGAAGGGGGTGAAGCAACAGCAGCGGAGACCCCGCGTGGACGACGTGGTGACGAAATTAGGTCTGGAACAAGTAACCAAGCGGTCTATCGGTCACCTGTCCAAAGGCTACCGCCAGCGGGTGGGCTTGGCCCAAGCCCTGCTCAACGAGCCAGAAGTGTTGATATTAGATGAGCCCACGATGGGCCTCGATCCAGAGCAGGCGGCGGAGTTCCGCACCCTTATTCGTGGGATGCGCGGAGAGCGTACGATTTTACTTTCCACCCACACTCTCTCTGAGGTGCAGGCCATCTGTGACCGAGTCATCATTATCCACCACGGCCGGCTGTTAGCCCTTGATACGCCGGAGCAGCTGGCAGGACGCCTCCAGCGGGTTTCCGAAACCCTTCTCCATGTCCGTGGCCCCCGGGCCGAGGTCCTCCGGGGGCTTGAGCAGATTCCTGGCGTACTGCGGGTAAGGGAAGAAGGCCAGATAGACGATGGCGCCTCTGCCTATGTCGTTGAGGCTGAGAGAATACCGGATATCCGACCGATTTTAGGGGACACCGTTATCCGAGAGGGCTGGAAGATTTTGCTCATGTCCCCCCGTGCTATGGACTTGGAAGAGATCTTCCTGCGGCTCGTCGCCGAAGAAGAGGGGAGCCGCCCATGAGCGTTGTGTACCTCCTCCGCAAGGAGTTACGGGCATACTTCGGCTCGCTTTTTGCCTATGCAGTACTGAGTGTCTCCCTCGCCCTGGCTGGCTTTTTCTTCTATACCGACCTCGTCTTCTTCATCGTATGGGGCGGGATAAGCCTCCCAAAGGGGCTGTGGGCGTACTTCTTTGTGGATGTCCGCTTTGTCATGCTTTTCCTCATTCCTGCGCTGACCATGGGGCTGTTGGCCGAAGAAAAAAAACTCGGGACAATGGAGCTCTTGTGGACGTACCCGATCCCTGAGCTCAGCATCATCCTGGCCAAATTCCTCGCCGCTCTGGCGGTATTTCTGCTGCTCCTTGTCGCCACCTTACTCTATCCGCTGCTTATCCAGACTGTTTACCCTGTAGAGTGGGGGCCCGTTCTCGCGGGATACTTGGGCCTTTTTCTCCTTGGAGCGGCCTTTATTGCCGTCGGCCTTTTCATCTCCTCTCTGACAGATAACCAGGTGGTGGCAGCGATGGCCACGTTTGGAGTCCTTGTCCTCTTCTGGTTTCTGACCTGGAATGAAGCAGCCACCAGTGAGGTGTTCGCTGAGCTGCTCCGCCACCTCTCGCTGTTTGACCGTTTTCAGAACTTTGCACAAGGGGCAATTGATTCACAAGAAGTGGTTTTCTTTGTATGCGTTACCCTCCTGTTTCTGGCTCTTGCGTGGCAGTCCCTCCAGTCACGGCGCTGGCGGGGAGGCGGAGAGTTCGCCTCGCTGCGAGCCTTTTTCTCCGCTCCTAGCCGTTACAACTGGCTGGTTATGGCAATCATCAACGCCGGCCTCGTGACGCTCTTCATAGGAGTGGAGACCCTGGCCGTCCGGTATAACCGGCACTGGGACTTGACGCCAACGAAAGAGCTCAGCCTGTCTGCACAGTCACGACAAATCCTCGAGCATCTCCAGGACAACGTCCAGGTCACCGCCTTTTATGGCGAAAGACCCGAGGTGTACGATATCCTCCGTGACCTTCTCGGCCAGTATGCGGCAGAGAGCCCGTATTTCCACTACACCCTCCTTCCCCTTAACCGGAACCGGGCTCTGGCTGAGGAGTATGGGATACAGGGCTACGGGTATGGTAAGGGGGTCGTGGAACTTGGTGGCAGGTGGAAGGTCGTTAATGTGGGCGAAGCGTCTCTCAATGCGGCCATCCTGAGTGTCATGCGGACAGATCAGAAAGTTATCTACTTTCTGACCGGCCACGGCGAAAACAATCCCAGGGGCTACGGTGCCGGCGGGTATAGTGCCGCAAGCCGAGCCCTCGAGGAGGAAAATTTTCAGGTCAAGCAACTCGACTTAGGTCGTGAGGAAGCAATACCTCGGGATGCCACGGTTATTGTGATAAGCGGCCCCCGTTCTGATCTGCTCCCCGAGGAGGAGGAAAAGCTCACCGCTTTTATCCGTCGAGGAGGGAATATCCTCTTCATGCTGGACCCTGTTGATATGCCTGTCCTCACGCAGCTCCTCGGAGAATACGGAGTCGTGCTGAGCGATGATGTGGTGTACGATCCAGAAAACCGATTATTGGAAGGGGACCCCCTCACGCCCCGTATCGTTCTCTACAATCAAGATCATCCCATTGTCCAAAACTTTACCGCCTACACCCTTTTTTCTCGCGCCCGGTCAGTTGACACACAGACAAACGGGCAGACCAGGGATTTTATTGTCACCCCTTTTGCCCAAACCGGGCCAGGAAGCTGGGCCCGACTGGGCGACAAAGAAGTTCGTGCGGACGCTGTTGATATGGCAGACTTCAAGGCGCGGCCGGGCCCTATTCCAGTCGCGGCGGCCGTTACCGTGAAACTCGATGCAGGTGCCCGACCTGAAGACGGAAAACAGGGAGGTCTCGACCAGGCAGCTCCGGAAGCCCGTTTGGTCGTCTATGGGGACAGTGACTTTGCCAATAACTACTTCTTCAATGTTTTGGGTAACCGAGACTTCTTTCTGAACACGGTCCACTGGCTCGCCGAGGAAGAGAAATTCATCGCCACACGGCCACCAAAGGAGGAGACGGTCCTTCCGTTCTCTCCGCTCCTCCTGACCGCCCGCCAGAGTCGCCTGATCTTTTGGACCGTTGGCATCCTGCAACCGGCCTTTGTCCTCCTGGTGGGGATCATCGTCTCCTGGCGGAAAAAGAGACGCGGGTGAACAAAACATGCTAGGGGAGAACTTACCAGGTAAGCACCGCCAGTTCTGCGTGTATCTAGGCGGCCCCGACTAATTCCGGCGTCTCTCCGAGGTCGCCGCCCAGGGCTACGAGGGCTTCGTGTTCGAGCAGGAGTACGGTCAACTGACCGAGGAACTTGCCAGCTAGCGCAAATCACGCTGTTGTGTAGCGCGTCTCTCCCCTCCTTGAGGAGGGCGGGGAGCCCCCCATCCCCTCCCTGGCCACTTGGTGCCAGCCATGGGCTTTCCCGCCGAGCGTGGACTGGCACGACTACAACGTATCGGGAAACGCACTAGCGGTTGCGTAAAGCACCTCGGGGGACGCCTCATTCGGAATCACACTGAGTGAAGTTCGTCTCCCACTCCGACAACTGGACAGCCCCTGCCGGTATTTATCGTTAGGTCCGCGTCCAGTACATTATGTGGGACATCATTCCGCCTCCGTCCCTCAAAATCTGCCGGAGGTATTGAAAGGAGAGACTGGTGCACGAGCCCAAGTTTGGATTACTTCTACCTGAGGGTGACTTTGCCGCTGCCAAGCAGGCAGCCTTACGGGCGGAGAGCGACGGCTTTTACTCGGTGTCGATGATCGATCACTTCTTTACCCCGCTCGGAGATCCCCAGACACCCATGTTTGAGTGCTATACGACGCTGACGGCTATCGCCGCGGTAACCGAGCGCATCCGCCTCACGCCGTGTGTCACGTCCGTCTCGTTTCGCCCGCCGCCGATGTTGGCCAAAATTACGTCTACTCTCGACAATATCAGCAACGGTCGTCTGACGCTCGGGTTAGGCGCGGGCTGGAAGCCGGACGAATACCACGCCCATGGGTATTCCTATCTCTCGAATCGGGAGCGCTTGAATCAACTCGCCGAAGCCATTCAGGTGTTAAAAGCGATGTTTACGCAGGAGGAACCGCGCTTTCAGGGCAAACATTTCTCGATTGACAACGCCTACAACAATCCCCGGCCCGTCCAGAAACCCCATCCGCCGCTGATGCTGGGTGGCTCGGGCAGCGGTCTGCTCAAAATCGCCGCCGCCGAAGCGGATATTCTGAATATCAACCCGCCGGTCTTTAATGGTAAGGATTATCCGAACGATCCGGCTATGACCTTGAGGTTCGACACGCCCTATCTGAAAAAACGGATTGGCATGCTGCACGGCTATATGGAAGAATGCGGACGCGACCCAAAGGAGATAGAGCTGGGTTCTTTAATGGTACTCCACCTGACCCGCGATCCCGCTGACGCGGCGCTCGCCCAAACCGCGACCTTTCTCGGCTTCCCCGATGCCGACGCTGCGCTGCGGTCGCCCCTGACCTTGATGGGAACGCCAGACAGGGTCAAACGGGATATCCACACCCGTATTGAGGAGATGGGCCTTACCTACACGATCGTTATCCCGGTCTCCCCCGAGTCTCATGAACTGTTTGTGCATGAGGTGATGCCGGAGTTTGCGTCGTGAGGAGACAGATCCAGTCGAACGGAGAAGAACTGTGAGCGACATTAAGCAATCCGTACACGATCAATTCGGGCGGGCAGCCGCGCAATACAAGACGAGCCAGGTCCATGCTACGGGCGAGGATTTGGTCCGGATTGCCGAGCTGGTGCAACAGCAGGAACCGCCGGACGCCCTGGATGCGGGCTGTGGGGCGGGCCATACCTCGGTGGCCATCGCTCCGCATAGCCGCCGGGTCGTCGCCCTTGACCTCACTCCACATATGCTGGAGCAGGTCGAGCAGTTGGCCGCCGAACGTGGCTTCTCCCATATCGAAACGCGCCAGGGCGATGTCGAACAGATTCCGTTCGCCGACAACAGCTTTGACCTGGTGGTCTCCCGCTATAGCGCCCATCACTGGCCGAACCCTCTGACAGCGCTCCGAGAGTGCCACCGCGTGCTGAAGCCTGACGGGCGGTTTATTCTGAGCGATACCATTTCGCCTGAAGAGCCGGCGCACGACACCTTTTTGCAAACGTTTGAACTCCTGCGTGACGCCTCGCACGTCCGGGACCACACGGTTGCCCAGTGGCAGGCCATGTTTGAACGCAGCGGGTTTCAGTCACATGTCGTTTCCACCTGGCGTCTGCCGCTGGGCTTCCAGGCCTGGACGGCACGGATGGCAACCCCGCCGGCAAGAGTCGCCATGGTGCAGCACTTGTATGACAGCGCGCCTGAGGAGATCCGAACGGCTTTCGCTATTCAGGACAATTACGATTTTGCCCTGTACGGGGCGCTGTTTGAGGCGGCCCGTCAGAGCGGCTAGCAGGAGGCAGCCATGGGCACGCTGGTCTTACGCGATGGGGTCATCTTCGACGGCCACAGTCCCGAGTTGCTCGACGGGGCGGACGTCCTGATTGAAGACGGTGAAATCAAGGCGGTTTCCGAGCGGCCGCTCAAGACCGCCGGCACCCAGGAAATCCGTCTGGGCGGTCGTTTTCTCATGCCCGGCCTGATCGACGCCCACTTTCATGCCTATGCCGCCCATGTCAATCTCGCCAGCCTGGACGATTGGCCCATGTCGCTTTTGAGCCAACACGCCCGCACGCTGCTGGAAGACGCTCTCCAGCGTGGCTTTACCAGTGTACGGGATGCGGCCGGAGCCGATTTTGGCCTAGCCGCCGCGGTTGAGCAGGGGTTGATCAAAGGGCCCCGTCTGTTTTTCTCGGGCCGGGCCTTGAGCCAGACCGGCGGGCATGGCGATACACGGCCGGTCAAACATTTTGAACCGTGCGCCTGCGGATTTCAGGGCTGTCTGTCACAAGTAGCGGACGGGGTGGACGCGGTCCGTCGGGCGGCCCGGGAAGAGTTGCGTAAAGGGGCGCATCAGATCAAAATCATGGCCACGGGCGGCCTCTCTTCACCGACCGATCCGGTGTGGATGCTGCAATACTCGGACGAGGAAATCCGCGCCGCGGTCGAGGAGGCGGCCTCGCGGCGCACCTATGTCATGGCCCACGCCTACACCGCGGAAGCCATTGCCCGCGTCGTCAAACTGGGGGTGCGCTCAATCGAGCACGCCAATCTGATTGACCAGCCAACCGCGGAACTGGTCGCCCGGCACGGAGCCTATGTCGTCCCCACCCTGGTGACGTATGAAACCCTCGGAGAGCTGGGCAAGGAGTTGGGCCTGCCCGAGGACAATATCGTCAAGCTGAAAGAAATTCAGACCGCGGGGCTGGCCTCGCTTGAGCTGTGTCAGGCGGCCGGGATCAAGCTGGGCTACGGAACCGATCTGCTGGGGCCCCTACACGCCCAGCAGTGCCGCGAGTTCCTGATCCGGCGGGAGGTTCTCAGCCCCATTGACATCCTGCGTTCGGCAACGACAATCAACGCCGAGATTCTGAACCAGTCGGGAAAACTTGGGACGATCGCTCCGGGGGCGCACGCCGACCTGGTTGTGTTTGACGGCAATCCGCTTGAAGACCTCGGCGTCTTACAGCCCGAGGCCGGCGGGCCGCGGCTAGTTATGAAGGCCGGCACGATCTATAAGAACTCGTTGTGACGATACGGTTTATCCGCAACTAGCCTTCGACCTGTTCGGCGAGTCGCTGGGCGGTATCGATCAAGGGTTGGGTCAGCGCCGCCACCTCGGGGTCGGCACACATTATAATCCTGTCCGGGTCCGTGGCCAGAGGGTCAACGTCCACATGGCGGTGTGCAATGCGCCACTGTCCGTCCTGTTTCACCAAGCGGTCCACGTAGCGCCCCTGGCCAAAGATCTTATACCCGCTTGGGGTCGCCAGCGCGGCCAGGACGCTGACTTGGCCGGTCGCCTCATTCCCGTCGACCTCATACAGTAAGTTGCTGGTCATATGCCGACAGCGAATTTCCCGCACGTGAACGTCCGCATACTCGCGCAGGGCCGCATGACCGCGCACTACCCAGGTTGCGACCTGAAAGCCTCCGTCCGGAGTGAAGCACTGTACCCAGGCTTCCGGCTCCAGGTTGTCTATCGCATGCGCATAGCGAGCACACAGCTCTTGAATGGCCAGCTTCTCGATCCAGGTCTGTTCCATACCGCACCTCTCTTTCTTCCCACCCTCTTTCATGAAGAGGCCGCCTGATTCAAGAGTTGTTGCGAGTGAAAGAGGAATGGTGCTAGGGATCGGGCAGAAGGGACCCCTCTATGAATCGCTTCGGCATCTCTATGGGCATCAGTCCCCGCGAGCCGCTCGTCAAGGTTGGGGAGATGGCCAAGGCAATTGAAGCGAGGGGGTTTGAGACCCTGTGGTTCATTGATTTTCAGCTCGGTCTGAAGGATGTCTATACGGGCATGTCTCTTGCCGCTCTGGCCACCGAAAAGATCGCCATCGGCCCGGCGGTGACGAATGTGATCACCCGGCACCCAACGGTCACCGCCAACGCCATAACCGCGCTGGACGAGCTTTCGGAGGAGCGCGCCCTGTTGGGGCTGGGCGTGGGGTGGTCGGCCGTACAGGGGGCCGGCTATAAACCGTCTACAGTGAACGAGGTCCGCGCCGGGATAAGCGCGTTCCGCCAGATGTTTACCGGCGAGGAGGTCGCCCTGTACGGGACGCGCGTTCAACTCGCGACTGCTCGTCGCCAAATCCCGATCTACCTGGCGGCTGCACAGCCGCGCATGCTCCGCTTGTGCGGTGAAACCTGCGACGGGCTCATCCTCATGGGAGCTGCCGAGCCTGACTTTTGCAACTGGCAGCTCAACTCTCTGTATGAAGGCTTGGAGAAGGCAGGCCGAAACCGGAGCGAGCTGACCATCGACCTGTTTGTGACGATGAGCATCAACGAGGACGAAAACCTGGCCCGCAATGATGTCCGCGCCTGGGCCACCAGTCAGGCGGCAACCTTCTCTACCTGGAAACATCTCCCCCCGACCTGGGAGCGCTTTCGGCCAGAGTTCGAACGCGCAACGCAGCACTACCAGCTGGTTGAGCACTTGTCCTTACGAGCCGGTCACAAAGAAATCGTGAGTGATGAGTTTGTGCAGTCCGTCGCTATTGCGGGCAATAGACGTACGTGTATCGATCGACTGAGTGAGTTGGCCCGGCTTGATATTGACCGGATCACGTTTGCTCTCCTGTCTGGGGGACGGATACGTCGCTTAGACGAGTTGGCAAACCATGTGATGCCCGCCCTTGCCGGGGTGGAGCCGAGCTGAGCGTCAGGTCAGTGGTACAAAATCGTATTCGCCGGCCTGCAAAACCAGGAACACCGCCGACTCCTCCCCGGCGTTCGTCACAAGGTGGGGACGGCGTGGGACTACTGCGTATGTCTCACCGGGTGCCAGGTAGACGGCTTCCTTAGGGTCTCGCATGAATATACGCAGGCGGCCGTGGAGAACGTAGAAGGTATCCTGGACATCGGTATGGGAGTGCCAGGGGACTTTCTGGCTTGGGCTGAGATGCAGTTCGGCGATCTGAAATCCCGGTCGCTCGGCGTGGTAGACCAGGCGCTCGACTTCCAATAAAGAACTCGGATTCTTGATCGGTTCGGTTTTCATTGGCGTATTCCTCGCTGACTCGATCTCATGCGTAGATAAACCATAAGCGGCGGGTAAGGCAACGCGGGCTGTAACATGAAGTTCTGTCCGGCTTTGCAATCCCGTGCGGGCTTGCATTATTCTGTGTCCGGCGATTATTCACTCAGCCCCGCTCTGTCTGAAAAGGGAGAGCAAAAGAAGGAGGTGCGCGTATGAAAAAAGAAGCGATCAATCCCGACAATGTCTGGAAGCCGGAAGACTACTTCAATATCTACCACTCTCCCGGTTTACCCACGGTTCCGCCCGAAAAATCGGGCTGGGAACAAGCCGTCAAAAAGGGCAACTGGCTGTTTATCTCGGGCCAGACACCGACCACGCCGGACGGAAAAACGGTTGCCACCGATATGCATGCCCAGCTCCGACAGGCGCTGCAAAACACCCGGAATATTGTCGAGACTGTGGGCGGCACGATGGATGACATTGTCTCGATCCGCTACTACTTCAAGGCCGGATATATGGAGGAGGGACTGGCCGCGCTGCGGGATTTGGGCGGTGAGTATTTTCAGAGCCCCTACCCCTCCACGACCTGCGTCGAAGTCGTACGGGTGGCCTGGGCCGACCATCATTTGGAGATTGAGGCCATTGCCATGCTCGATGCGTGAGGAGGATTCTCTCCCCGTTTCAGTCGGTAAAGGTCGCCTCGACGTTGCCGAGCGGGCCAAAATCGCCCAGCACCCGGACACCCGGAGCGATACCAGTCGGCTGGATACACGTTCCCGTCGTCACGATCTGTCCGGCCTTGAGACCGTCCGCCCGGACCGTGAGTTCATTGGCCAGCCAGGTGAGGGCAATACGCGGGTCGCCAAGCACGTTGGCGCCGCGCCCCTCGCCAGCCCGGACCCCGTTCAGGCTGAGCCAGACGGGATGGGTGGCAAGGTCGAGCGTTCGCCAGTCAGCGGCGGCCGCGCGTCCCCATACGAACAAGTCGGCGCAGGCACTGTCCGCGATGAGTTGGGCGGGCCCGGCGGTGCTGAAATTCAGGAATCGCGAGTCGGGGACCTCAATGGCCGGATGGAGGCTCGCCACACCGGCCAGGACCTCGTCCATCGAGTACTCATGGCCGCGCGGTGGCAGGTCGCGCGCCAGACGGAAGGCAAACTCAAGCTCCACCACGCACATCCCATTCGCGCCGAGTGAGAGCGTTGCCGGGCTCCGGCTGATCTTCCCTGCCAGCAGCCGCCCCGCCAGCGGCCCGTCCACCCCAATATGCGCCTGTCCGGCCTGACTGGTGGCGGCAATCTTCCAGCCCGAAACGGACTGCCCCGAACTGCTGGCCAGCCTGGCCTGAACCGCATACCCATCCTCAATGGTTTGTGGCCGGCACGCGTCGGGTAATTGTTCGAGCTTGCGGCCTGCCTGCCAGGCGTCCCAGAGTAACTGGGCAGCCTCTTGTATTTGTGCGTGGTCCATGCGTTTCATCCATTCTCCATACGGAACGATCCTCAGATCGTGTCGGGGTGATACGATTATTGTGCAGCTTTTACCTGCCACTCCTTTGTAATCCGTTCCTCTTCTCCGCCAGGCGTCCAAATCACCAATGCGTGCACCGGGTCCTTGGATTTCACCGTGTGCCGCGTTGTCGTGTTGGCTGGGACCAGGCAGGCCATACCGGCGGTGAGCGTCTGTACCTTTCCCTCACTCGTTTGTTCCATCTCTCCGGACAGCATATAAAAAGTTTCGGTCGACTGGTGGATATGGTTGGGCACATCCACCCCAGGTGGTACGACTAAATAGCCGAGCGTGAGCTCGGTCGTCCCCCCGAGGTGTCGATCAATCAAGATGGTCACTTCTGTCTTCGTGACCGGATCGATGTAGGTCGTTGCCTGTTCGGGGCGGACGAAGCGCGACACCTCCTCGGCCAGGGCGGTTGGCACCATGGACACGAGCCCCGCCAGTATCACAGCAAGACCCGTCCAACGTGAGAGACACAGGATAGGCATTATTGAAATCTCCTTTTGACATTCGCTCCCGTTTGGCGGGATAATACCAGCCAGCCAACACCGGAAGTACTTCAAGCCAGCTTAGGACGATCACTCAGGCGACGGCAAGAGCCGTGCAGAACAGGAGGGGTTCTTATGGCCGGCAAAGATAGCAGCGATCGCAGCCTGCGTATCGCCTCGATGAAAACCATGCTGGATTATCATTGGATGTTTCTACGTACCCTCTCGTCTTCGGTCCGGGAGTATCTGGGCGAGGCCGGCCTGGCGGCGCTTGAGCGCGGCTTCCGACGGGCGGGGTATTATCGCGGCCAACGCATGCGCGACCGCCCGGAGACCTTTGCCGAAGGACGCGATGCGCTGTCGCTGCTCCGTCACTGGGATATGGGCGAGCATGCCATGGCCGCGGAGACGGGGTCGTTTGCGGTCAGCGGCACCGGGGCGCGGGCGACCGTCACCCTCCCCCACGTTCCCGGCGCGGACTACTTCAGCACCCATGCCGGGGGTAACATACTGGAGCCCTATTGGCGCCATACCTTGACGGGTATTGCGGAAGGCTATGATGCGGCAGCCGGGGTCGAGTTCTCTGCCGTGACAGTGGACCTGAACACGCCCTGGCAGCTCACCTGGACCTACCAGGGTGAAACCGAAGAGGTCACGGCAGAGCCACCGGAGGACATTTTCGCTCAGCCGGCCAAGGCCATCCAGCTCACCCGCAGCACCTTTGCCGCGTTTGCTGCAATGCAGATGTATATCGGCTTTGAGTTAGTCGATCGGTTTGACGCCTCGGGCGAGCGCGCGCTGCGCGAGGCCCTGTATCAGTTCGGGGTCGAGCGCGGCCAGGGCATGCGTCAACAGGCGCTGAGCCAGGGACGAGCGCTGGACTTTCAGTCCTGGTTCGAAGTGCTCCAGGAGCGCGACCCGGCCGAATCGGTCTTTGTCTTTCGCGGCGATAGCCACATCTCGCCCGGCGTCATGCAGGCCGAATGCACCTACTGTCCGCTGGCCGAGGTCTGGTCGGAGGAGGGCGAGCGCGGTCTGAAGTTCGGCTATATCTACGATGTCGAAGTCCATCGAGGTTTGGTGGAATCCTACCATCCGGGTGGCAGGATTCGCTGGAATACGGTCAAGACCCGTGGAGACCGGACGTGTCAATTCTATTTCTCCATTCCCGAACTGGTGACGCAAGACGATCCCGACTGGGCTCAGCCCCGCGCTCGGAACTAGGAGGTTCACGATGTTAGAACTGCTCGACAACCCCGTCCCGTGGCCCAACGGCGCCCGCTGTGCGGCATCTATTACGTTCGACATGGATACGGACAGCGCCCTGCACCTGTCACACGCCGACGCCTACAAGCGGGTGGCTGCCCTGTCGTGGTTACGCTACGACGAGGTGGCGGTGCCGCGGATCGTGAAGCTGTTTAACCACTATAATGTCAAGGGGACCTTTTTCGTGCCGGGCTGGTGTGTTGAACGCTATCCGGCCACGGTCGAGACGATTGTCGCCAGCGACCACGAACTGGCCTATCACGGCTATTTGCACGAGAACCCCATGGACCAGACCCGCGAGGGCGAGCGCTACTGGTTGGAGCGCAGCATTGAGGCGATCGAGCGGCTCAGCGGCAAACGACCGGCGGGCGGCCGAGCGCCGTATTACAACTACTCGCCCCACTCCACCGGGCTGCTGGCCCAGGCCGGCTTTGTGTACGATTCAAGTCTTATGGCCGACAGCCAGCCCTACGTCATGCGGGTGCCCGAGGGCGAGGTCATCGAACTGCCGACCGACTGGGCCATGGACGACTGGCCGCAATACGCGCATAGCCCGGACTTTCGGTATCTGATGCCTACCCGCGCGCCGGACAAAGCCATGGAAATCTTCATGGCCGAGTTCGAGGCGGCCTATGAGTGTGGCGGCCTGTGGGTCACGGTCTGGCACCCGTTTGTGACCGGGCGCCTGGCTCGCCTCGCCGAAGTGGCAAAGATGATAGAAGCGATGCAGAACCGGGGCGGCGTGTGGTTTGCCACCATGGAGGAAATCGCCCTGCACGTGCGGCGCTGTATCGCTGACGGGAGCTACACCCCGCGCGTTGTTTCCATGCCCTATTACGAGGAACCCATCCCGGAATTGACCGAAGGATTTCCCGCGGGCCTGGAGCTCAGAAAGCCGCGCGGTTAGGCCGGGTGCCGTTTATGCCAGGCCGTGCTCTGCTCGTAGGCATACGCCAAGTGCAGGACCGTCGCTTCCTCAAACGGCCGCCCGACAATTTGGAGCCCGACCGGGAGACCGTCGGGCGTAAACCCACACGGCACCGAGATGGCGGGCAGGCCCGTCATATTAAACGGCCGGGTGGCCCGAGCGATATGGGCGGCAACCGGGAATTCCTTGTCGCCTATGGTGACGGTCGGCTGGTCTATCCTGCTGGCCGCCAGGACGGTTGTCGGCGTCACCAACGCATCGACCCGGCCGAGCAGGTCGAGCATCTCCTGGCATAACAGCGACCGAAAGCGCTGGGCTTTGAGATATTGCGCGGCCTGCACGCAGGCGCCGAGCAGCAGCCGGGTGCGTACGTCAGCGCCGTAGTCCTGGCTACGAGTCCGCATGGTCCGGGCATGAATCTCATACGCCTCCGCGGCGATAATGGCGGTCGAGCTGGCAATCACATGCTGAATGCTGGGGATGGAGACGGCTTCGACCGTCGCCCCCAAGTCAGACAAATGCTGTATGGCGGCCTGCACCCCTTCCCGGACTGCCGACTCAATATCGTCAAAGAAATACTCTTGCGGCACACCGATGCGGAGTCCACGGATGTCCTCCTTCAGAGCCGCCGTATAATCCGGCACCGTTACTGTGCTGGCGGTCGGGTCGTTGGAGTCGGAACCGGCGATGGCGTGCAGAAGTATGGCAGCATCGGCAACCGTTCTGACCATCGGGCCGACATGATCGCACGAATGGCTGAGCGGATAGACCCCGAACCGACTCACCCGCCCATACGTCGGCTTGAGACCGACGATGCCGCTGAGCGAGGCCGGGATACGGACCGAGCCGCCCGTATCCGTCCCGAGCGTCCCCAAAGCCAGCCCGGCCGCCATGGCCACCGCCGAGCCACCGCTCGACCCACCGGGAAGACGCGTGCGGTCCCACGGGTTGCGGGGGGTACCGTAGTGCGGGTTGAGCGAAGTCCCACCCCAGGCGAACTCGTGCATATTGAGTTTCCCCAGCAGAATCGTGCCGGCCTGCCTGAGCCGGGTGACGACCGTGGCATCGCTCTCCGCGATATGGTCGGCCAGAATCTTTGAGCCGCAGGTCATGCGAACGCCCTTGACCGCAAACAGGTCCTTGAGCGCGATGGGAATGCCATGGAGCGGCCCTCGATACTGCCCGTGCGTGATTTCCTGTTCCGCGCTGCGCGCCGCGGCCAGCGCTTCGTCTCTCAGAAGGGTGAGATAGGCCAGGTATTCGTCGTTCAGGCGGTCAATCCGGTCAAGATAGCCCTCCGCCACCTCTACGGGAGAGACTTCTTTCTTTTGGATGCGGGGCGCTAACTCGGCAATACTCGTAAAGGCCAACTCTTCAGCCTTCATTGCGTTCGCCCTCCGACATGACCAAGTGCACTGCCGGCTCCATATGGCTAAGGTTCAGCGCGTCCAGTGCGTCCAGGCCCGCAGACAATTGTGCATACAGCGTGGTCAGCTCTTCCAGAGCAGCTTCGCTCAGCGGTTCCGCGAGCTTGTCTTGGAGAAGAGCGGCCACGCGTTCTCGGTCTTTCATGTCCATTTCGGGTCTATCGTTTCGACTCGGGCCACGGCACGTCGGGGATAAATCTACGCCGGACGTTTCTCGTGAGGCGGAGAGGCGGATGACATCGAGAGCCGTATATCAAAACCTCGGTTCGCGCCCAGGCACGAACCGGGTGGACTCAAAACCGTCAACCACCTCCGGCTGCCCAAACAATTCTACTGCTGGCGCAATCTCCGCCAAGGATAATGTCAGGAAAAATAGCCGCCGCGCGTCCTCAGGCATGGCATCAAGGGGAAACGGCTTCAGATATTCAAGGATAACCTCCATGCGGGGAAAGATCGCATCATAAAAGGTCTGGAGCTCTTCCCTGGTGCTTGACAGACGCTTTTTATTGCGCGCCCTCTCTTCCGCCAGCGCCCACGCACTGACGAAAGGCTCAAGGTCGGTAAACTGACTCGGCAACAAATCGTCAGGCATAGGCACCCCCTATTGTCCTCCGCTGTCACCTATAAAGTCTTCCGCCACCTTATTCGCGTGTCTGATCATGACCTCCTGATCTTGCAGGGGAGAGTGCGTTATCGCCCCGGAAGTGAGCCCTCTTTGCACGTTCTCAAGGGTGCTGCCGTCTTCCAGCCATACATCACGGGTGACGCATCTCGTGTACTCCTGGCTAAACCATTGGGCGCTATCTTCTGCCTTGGGGAGATACAACCGGGCTTCCCAAAGCGACCGATCGACCGTTATCGGCCACATATAGTGCGTGAGGCAGAATCCACCAAACAGTAAGAAGTGGAAATTCGGGAAGATATAATAGAGATCAAAAGACCAATTCGGACTTCTGGTCGGATTGAGCACCTGCGGGGGCAGTCGCTCGAGAAAGGAGCCGGTTGCCTCCGCACTGAGCATCGCCCCGAATCGGGCAGCGAGGGCTTCTACGGGCGTGGGCGTATGGTTCTGATTGCCGTAGCCCGAGAGCATGCTGTGGCGGTGATAGAGTTTGACGTCGAGGGTGTGAACCGCGGGATTTTCTCTATTGGTGAAAAAATCCGGAATCGTACGCGCGTGCAGGCTCTTGGCGTGATACGCTTCGAGCTGGGAGTCTCGGGCGACTCTCCAGTTGCATTTGAGCTCTGCCCTATAGGAGTAACAGGTCGGCAGCTCCGCGAAGGGAAATTCTCTCAATACCGTCGCCACCTCACCCAGATACTGTTGCACGGTTTCCGGCGGGTTGGGATCCAGGTGGATGAAGATAAACCCGCCACAGATGTCTGTGGCAACCGGAGTCAGAGCATATTCCTTCTTCTCGAAATCAAAGAACATCTCCTCTTCCGGCACCCCGACCAGTTGTCCGTCTGGCGCGTAAGTCCAGCCGTGGAATTTGCACATGAATTTCTGACATGAACCCGACCCATTCCAGACAATCTTGTTCCCTCGATGTTTACACACGTTATGGAAAGCGCGCACCACGCCGTCCTGTCCGCGAACGACCAGGATTGAGGTGTTGCCCACCGCAAGGTCTTGAACAAAATAGTCTCCGGCCTGCGGAATTTCTTCGACTCTTCCGACGTTGAGCCACACCCGCCGAAAGATCCGTTCACGTTCCAACTCAAAATATTCCGGAGAAATATAGGACTCAATCGACGCTGGGCCGGTTCCCAGCTCAGGATATTGAGCTGTCCAGCGTGGATTATTGGTTGCAGGCTCCATGCTCTCTCCCTCCTTATCCGAGCGTGTTCTGAGGGGAATCTATAGCCAGGCTAGAGCAGGTCTGCCCCAGCCTGAGCACACTCCTCGTCCTGCTGACCAGTGCCCCCGCCAACGCCGCACCCGCCCTCAAGGACCCCGTCGCGCATGATCGCAACGCCCCCCTGGCTGGCGATCATGTGGCCTCCTTCTGCGGCAACAATCCCGCGCACAATCGGGCTGTCGGCCATCTGCTGGAGGGCACCGCTGGGCCGGGCAAAGCCGGCTGAGGCGACGGCCTTGCCCTGAGAGCCGTAGACCCCGGCCCACAGGGCATCGTCCATACGATTGAACGCCACCAGGCGTCCCCCAGCGTCACACACGGCCACGCTGATCTTGATGTTGAGTTCCTGAGCCTTGGCTATGGCTCCGGCAACAATACGGTTCGCTTCCTCTAATGTCAGTGCCATACGACAAACCCTCCTCTCTCATTATAAAAATTGAACTTGCAAATTCCGGGCAATTTTGCAAACGATGCAGAAGAAAAAGATGGCAGCGTTTGGCCGAGCAACCCACAGGAAAGGAGCAGTCATATGAGGGCAGAGAGTCTGGAATATAAAGATGGGGATGTCACGCTGAAAGGCTTTGTGGCGCTGGATGACCAGAGCAACCATAAGCGGCCCGGTATTCTGGTCATGCCCGAGGCGTTTGGATTGGGCAAGCAGGCCAAGGACCGTGCCCTGCGACTGGCCTCGCTCGGCTACGCTGCGCTGGCGGGCGACCCCTATGGTAACGGCCTTGAGGTCAGCGACCTCCAGGACGCGATTACCCACGCCGGAGCCCTGCGCGAGGATAATACCAAGTTTCGCCAGCGCATCCGCGCCGGACTCGACGCGCTGATGGTGCTACCACAGGTGGACACTGACCGGCTTGTGGTCATGGGCTATTGCATGGGTGGCTCCTGTTCCCTGGAGATGGCACGAGACGGCGCACCGCTCAAGGGCGTGGTCTCATTCCACGGCGCTCTGGAAACGCAGAGTCCGGCAGAGCCGGGCAAGGTCCAGGCAAAGGTATTGGTGTGCCACGGTGCGGATGATCCCTTTGTTCCGGTCGAACATGTCACTGCCTTTGAAGAGGAGATGACCAAGGCCGGGGTAGACTGGCAGGTCATCAGCTACGGCGGCACGGTGCATAGCTTTACGAATCCGGAGGCTGACGGTTCCATAGAGGGTATTTGCTACAATAAACAGGCGGATGAGCGCTCGTGGCAGGCGATGCAGGCATTTTTTGACGAGATCTTCGCGTAGCCGCTATACCGACCGGCCCGACCGGATTGCATACACATCGACCTCTTCACGTCCAGCCATCCAGGCCGTCTCGCGGCGCTGGACCTGGACGTGAAAGCGAGCGGCTGCAAGCTGTTCTAAAAATCCTTCGACTCCCTCTCGTCGCGGGTCGCCGAAAAAAGCCATACCCCCCGTTTTGAGCGTGGCCGCCAGGAGCTTATACATCCAGCCACCGTCGACCGCCTCATACAACACGTCAGCCCCAACAAGCACATCGTACTGGCCAAGCTGTTGCACGCTGCTCTCATCCAGCCAGCAGCGGCACTGTTCCTGAACGCGGGGGGCAGTATTGAGCTCGCAATTTCGTTGAACCAACTTCAAAGACTCAGGAATATGATCAAGCGCGGTGACACGCGCTCCCAGTGAAGACAAAACCACGCTCTCCAGCCCAACCCCACAGCCAATCACCAAGGTATGTTTGTCGCGCCACCACTCCGCAGGATGGGTCGAGGCGAGATGCTGCGACAGAGCGAGGCTTGCCGGCCAGGCCAGATGCCAGTAGTCGTTCGCGCCGCAGTGCGGACAGCGGGAAAAATCGGGCTGGACGTTGCGGAGTTCAATCAGACGCACGACAAGCTGCGGTGTGACCCGGTACGGGAGAATGCTTTCTTCAAACGGTGGGCGTTCGCTCATACCTCGACGATCCTTTCCGAAGACATGCCATTATTATCAGGAAAAAGGCGGATGAGGAGACCCGTTTTCGCTTGACAGCGGCCATTCCAGTGCACTAGGACAGAGACACGGGAGAATCACAGAGAGCACGCACTATTTCTTTCAGTCAAGGTTGAGCGAGAGGAGGGACACCATGGCACGGCTCAGTCTCGTTGATCGCAAGCAGATGAGTCCGCAGTATGCGCAACTGGTGGAACGGGTAAAGAGCGCCGATGGCTATGTCAATTTTTTGAGCATGATGGCCCACCGCCAGGAGGTCGTTGAGCCCATGTGGCGGGCCTATGTCGATATGTTCGAGGGCGGTGTTGTCGAGCCACCCCTCAAGGAGTTGGTGCGCATCAAAATTGCCTATCTGAACGGGTGTTTATTTTGACAGGGCTTTCGCTACGCATCGGTGATGCGCAAAGGACTGACCGAAGAAAAAATCGCCCAGCTTGAGGATTATGAAAACAGCCCGGCCTTTACCCCGCGCGAGAAGAGCGCCCTCCGGTTTGCCGAGAAGCTGGCCATTGACTACGACTCGATTGATAACGACGAGTTCTTTATCGGGCTCCAGCAACATTTTACCGACGCCGAGATCGTCGAACTCGGTATCGTGATCGGCTATGACATCGCCTTTGGCCGACTGCTGCGCGTGTTTGACGCCGACCCGAAGGTGTGTGAGGTCCCGGAGCATCGGGAGGTTGGCGTAGACGTTGCCGAAGCTCCTGCTCTGTCCACAGCAAAATAGCGCCTGCTACGGGTGGGTCGGGCCGACCCACCCTCTTCTCTTGGAGAGCCTAGCCGAACGGTTCGGCGCTGTCGTCAAACAGCGCCCTTATATCCGTTCGATAATCGTGGCAATGCCCATGCCGCCACCGATACACATGGTGACCAGCCCGGTGGTTTTATCCTGACGTTCGAGTTCGTCGAGAACGGTGCCCATGAGCATGCTGCCGGTCGCGCCAAGCGGATGACCCAGGGCGATCGCCCCACCGTTGACGTTGACCGTGTCCGGGTCCATGTCACAGTCGCGCATGGTTTTCAGAGGGACGACCGCAAAGGCCTCGTTGATCTCAATCAGGTCAATATCCTTGATCGTCATACCGGCTTTTTTGAGCACCTTTTTGGTCGCCGGAACCGGCGCGGTCAACATGATAATGGGCTCATCCCCCGCGGTTGCGGTGGCGACAATCCGAGCGCGCGGTTGCATACCGTGGCCGCGGGCATACTCCGGAGAGGCGATCAGCAGGGCTCCCGCACCGTCAACAATGCCCGAAGAATTGCCGGCGTGATGGACGTGGTCGATTCCTTGCACATCCGTGTAGCGTGACAGCGCCTTTTCGTCGAAACTCAGCGTGTCGCCCTTTTGCACATACTCGCCCAGTTTCGCAAAGGACGGCGACAGTTGACCAAGCCCCTCGAGCGTCGTGTTGGGTCGCGGGTATTCGTCGCGCTCTAAGAGCACCGTACCGTCAGCACCGCGCACCGGAATCAGGCTCTTTTTCAGGCGGCCCTCTTTATGAGCCTGGGCGTAGCGCTGCTGGCTCGACAGCGCGAATGTGTCACAATCCTTGCGGCTGAACCCCTCTCGGGTGGCAATCAGATCACCCGAGATGCCCTGCTGGACCAGCGGGTGGAGTTGGCGCAGATGCCGATTATGGCCGTCAATCCCACCGCGGTCCGCATTCATCGGCACGCGGGACATGGACTCCACACCCCCGGCAACCACCAGGTCCTGCTCGCCGGACTTGATGCCCATGGCCGCAAAATTGACCGCCTGCTGTCCTGAGCCGCAGAAACGGTTAATCGTCACCCCGGTCGAGTCGTTCGGCCACTCGGCTGCCAGCACGGACATCCGGGCAATGCACATGGCCTGTTCACCATAGGCCGTCACGCAGCCGACCACCACGTCATCAACATCACGCGGGTCCAGATCGTTTCGTTCTTTTGTGGCATTCAGGACTTGCGCCATGAGTTCCTGGGGATGAATCCCCGCCAGCGCACCATCCTTCTTTCCCCGTCCGCGTGGGGTTCGAACGGCATCAATAATCCAGGCTTCACCCATGACTCCCTCCATTCTTTCCAGTCAGCGAATTCAGTGAGGCGAGACGGTGCTGCTGGCACCGCTGTTACGGTCGGCTCAGTGCGGCGAGATGGCCATCGCCATCATGACCGACCGCTCAATTTCGGCGATGACGCTGCCGACTTCGTGGCCGATCAGATCCATCTTGCGCAACTGCTCGACACGGGGGGTGGCCCGTTCGAGTTCGCGGGCGGTGAAGATATCGCGCAGGAATCCAGAGGCGTCAACCAGACAGATCATGGCCACATCCCTGGGATCGGGGATATCATCGGACAGCAACACATCCGAAATCCGCAGTCTGACCTCGCGTTCAACACGTCCGTCGATCGTGGGATAGCGTCGCGCCCGGAAGACCCACAGGAATTTCTTGTCCTGGGACTCCAGAATGCCCCGTTCAATCAAACTGGCCAGGGCCTGCTGCCGGATTTCGGCCGTATCCTGGCCGGCCAGGGTCTCTATCCAGCCCCTGGTATCCTTGGGCTGACCGGAGTCCGCAATATGCGCCAGAGCCTGATCGAGGATCGGATTTCCGGTCGGCGTCGCGTCGAGACAGGTGAGATGCTCGAGGTCGGTATCGATGCGGTTGGCAAAGGCCAAGTCCATCAGCACCGCACCGGCGAGGATGTATTCCATCGCCCCGCCCCGGGTTGGCAGGAATGACCCGTCGTCGTCCAGTATCAGCAGCATGATCTCTTCGGCAAAGGTCAGCATAACATATCCTCAGGACTGGGCCGCCAGGGCGCTCTCACAGGTGTCGTAGTAGTCGAGCATGGTCAGGAAACCACTGGTCTCCATGACGGATTTGCAGGTCGCCCGGAGCGTGCAGAGCATCAGCTTGCCACCACCCTGTTGGCATTTTCTGGCGCCCACAAGCATGATGCGCAGACCGGCGCTGCCGATGTAATCCATCTTGCTACAATCGAGCACTATCCGAGTATTACCGCGTTCAACGACGCCCGAGATATACTGCTCCAGGTCCGGTGCGGTGGAACCGTCGACACGCCCGTCCAGTGAAACAACAACCACAGAGTCTACCGTTTGCTCTTCAATCTTCAATGGCGCGTCCTCAGGACTGGGCCGCCAAGGCGCTCTCACGGGTGTCGTAGTAGTCGAGCATGGTCAGGAACCCGCTGACCTCCATGACGGATTTGCACGTGGCCCGGAGCGTGCAGAGCGTCAATTTTCCGCCACCCTGTTGGCATTTTTTGGCACCCACAAGCACGACGCGCAGACCGGCGCTGCTGATATAATCCATCTGGCTGCAATCGAGCAATATCCGGGTGTCACCGCGTTCAACGACTGACGAAATGTGCTTCTCCAGGTCCGGTGCGGTGGAACCGTCTACCCGTCCATCCAGTGAAACAACAACCATGGAGCCTATCGTTTGCTCTTCAATCTTCATTGGACAGCCTTTCTCTTCAATCTCGGCTGATTCGTCTCGTTCAGCCGTCTGGCTGAGGCAGGGATAGCACAGTGACCGGTAAGCGGCAACCCATTTTTTGACCGCCAGTGGAGCCTGCTCGTGGCAATCTTCGCTCTTGGCGAGGCGGACGATTGCTGGCAGAATACCCCGAAGTCAAGGGACTGGACACTACAATCGAACAGGGAGATGCATATGGACAACGGAATTCTGTCAGGACTGCGCGTAATTGACTGCGGGACCTATGTTGCCGGGCCGGCCTCAACGACCATCATGTCGGATTTCGGGGCCGAGGTGTTGAAGATTGAGCGACCGCAGGGCGGCGACCTCTATCGCTCCATGTCGGATTTACCCGGCTTTGCCAAGGCGGACCTCAACTGGGGCTGGATTCTGACCAGCCGGAACAAGAAGAGCGTCGCTCTCGACCTGGCTTCACCCCAGGGCAGAGACGTGCTCATTCGGCTGATCAAGACCGCGGACGTGTTTGTCTCCAACTACCAGCATCCGCTACTCGAAAAGTTCCGGCTGACCTGGAAAGACCTTCAGCCGGAAAACGACCGGCTCATCTATGCCCATCTGAGCGGCTACGGAGATGAAGGTGAAGATGCCGACGCGCCCACGTATGACGCGCTGGCCTATTGGGCGCGCTCGGGCCTGATGATGAGCGTTGTGGGTATGGACGGCACACCGGGCGGCCCGCGTCCGGGCATGGGCGACCACCCGACCTCGGTGTCCCTGTTTAGCGCGATTATGCTCGGCCTGTATCAGCGCGAACGGACCGGACGGGGATTGAAAGTCGGGACCTCGTTACTGGCCAGCGGGGCCTGGGCCAACGCCTGCGACCTTCAGGCCAAATTCTGTAACGCCACCTTCCCGGAACGCGACGAAGACGGCACACCGCCGAACCCATTGGCGGCCGGCTATCGGAGTCGTGACGGCAAAGCCTTCCTGGCCATCCTGCTCGACCCCGACAAGGAACTCCCCAATCTGTGTAAGGCCCTCGGCCAGGCCGAACTGGCCACCAACCCGCTGTTTGCCACCAACGAGGCCAGAGCGGAGAATGCGGCGGCCCTCTTTGCCATTTTACAGGGCCAGTTTGAAACGCGGGACCTCGATGAGTGGCGGGTACTGTTCAAGCAGGCCGATATCAAATGGGCGCCTCTGCCCGTGCGGGACGAAGTGGTCGAAGACCCCCAGATGCGGGCCGCCGGTGCTTTCGTGGACATGGAGTACCCTGGGCACGGCAAGCTGACGACCGTCAACAGCCCCATTTTTGCGACCGACGGCGAAAAGCGAACGCCAACCCCGGCGCCGCAGTTGGGCGATCATACCAGTGAGATCTTGCGCGACCTGGGATATGACGAAGCGGCCATAGCCGCGCTGGTGCGTGACGGCGTGGCGGCAGTGGGCGAATGACTTCGGCTAGCAGGGTTGGATGACGCCGCCAGCTCATCCGACCCTGTGGGTCTCTCTGCTCGGGGGCAAGCAAGAAAGGAGCGCAACCTTGGAACGAAGAATCGGTCTACTCGCCCTGAGCCTGATCCTCGTATTCTGTCCCGGTCTCGTCAATCTCTCCTTCTCTGATGACGCGATTCGTCTGGAAAGCTGGCGGCATAGACCGCATGAGGGCAACTTTGCCCAGGGGATTGCGGGAGTCTACCTCATTCGTCACCTCACAGACGAGGGAACACCGAATTCCTTCCGCTTGATTTCCTTAACCGCAGGGGGCAACTGGGCGAGTACCCACTCCGATCAGTACGACAGCTTCGGCCCTGCCCGATTCAGCGACCAACACGGGGTATGGGCGAGGTCGGGCTGGCGGGAAATTACAGCGGAGGTGGTCGATTTCAACCTCGACGCCTCTACCGGAGCGCATACCGATGTCGTGCGTGTCCGTTATGTGGTACAATTCAGCAAAGATTTACAGTCCGTCACCGGCACGCAGAGGGGGCGGGTCTTTCCACTTGATCAAGACCCGCTGGACCCGGAGGCGGTACCGGCCATGGAGTTTGGCTCGCCATTCACCGGACGACGCGTGACGGTCGAGGCCAAGTAGCAATAGCGTGGGTATGGCGCTGTTATTTGCCGACTCACGGACTACCAGCCAGCCGCATCGCACCAGACCGGGACAACGTGGGGATGGCTGTTCTCTTTCTTTTCACGGCCGGAATTATGCCCTTTTTCTCATCCTACATCGAGCGAGCGAATTTGTTTGTCCACTCCGTCGATTTCAGGTATGTCGTGGCTGGACTCGATGCCTAGTTCCTTGAATCTGCGAGCGGATGTAAACACCCTTAATTCCAGTGAGCCAACGCCCTTGTTGAAGGATTCGACCGCTCCGTTGAGCGACTTTCTCATTTCGCCCATGTGACTAGAGAATGTGTAGAGTCTGTCGTGAAGCTCCTGCCCCAATTTTCTTATCTGTGCAGCATTCTCGGCAAGCTGTACCTCTCGCCATCCCATCGCAATCGCCTTCAGTAGCGCCATAAGCGTATTCGGTGTGGCGAGAATGACTTTCTGCTGCATCGCCCAATCAATCAGATCGTGGTCATTCTCCAGCGCGGCAAAGAGCAAGTGCTCTCCCGGAAGAAACATGACCACAAAGTCGGGAGCCTTGTCGAACTTCTGCTGGTAGGATTTTTGAGCCAGGCTTCGAGCGCGCTCCCTGACTTGTTGAGCATGTCGCTGAATTGCTTCCTGGCGTCCCTCGTCGGTGTCTGACTCCACTGCCATGAGGTAGGCGCTCATTGGTGTCTTGGCATCCACGACAATAGTGCGGTCATTCGGCATATGCACCACCATATCCGGTCGGTCACGACTACCGTCATCAGAAGTAACACTAACCTGCTCCTCGTAATCGCAATAGTTCATCATACCTGCAAGCTCTACCACGCGTCGAAGCTGCATTTCACCCCAGGAGCCACGCACCTCGGGACGCTTCAGCGCCGTGGATAGATTGCGCGTCTCGTCTGCCAGATTTTTGTTGTTTTCCACGAGCATTTCGATTTGCTGTTTGAGGCGGCCCTGTGAAGTGTTACGCGATTCTTCAATGCGCTTGAGTTCGTCCGAGAGCGGCTTGACCATCGAACCAATTTTCTCGTCGGCGACTTTCACGAACTCATCTCTGTTGTTGGAAATCACCTCATTCGCTAGAACCTTGAACTGGCCAAGTAGCGTCTTTTCGATGTCGGTTCGTTCTCCAAGTTGTTTGTTGGCAGCATCAAGTTCGGCTTGCAACCGAGCGCATTCAATGTTGTGGCCGTTGGCTCTCTGCTGCCATTCGGACAACTGTATTTCCAGTTCAGCTTTACGCTCGTTAGCGGCTCCGAGGGCTGTCTCAAGCCGAGCGACTTCCTGGCTACTGGAGTTGGTTCTCAACCGTCCGACTCCCCAACCTATAACGCCTCCAACGAACAGCCCGACTACGGTCCCAAGAATAAACTCCAATTTTCTGCCTCCTTAAGTACGTTATACATGTAGCTGAGGTAATCTCTGTAGGCGATAACGGTGGGGTTCCACGACGCAATAGCATTGCTTGAGAGATTCTTCTGGATGTTCTCTCAAGAGACGTTGTAGCTGTTGATGGACAGTCTCAAAGTCGATGGGAGTTATGTAGCATAGGCCACACAGGCTTTCACATCGTCAATATCAAGGTCCGGGTAGTACTTTTCACTAATCTCCTTAAAGGGGATGCCTTCTTGGACCAGTTCCAGCACATGCTCAACTAATATCCGCGTCCCTCTGATACACGGTTTTCCGAAATGGACTTGTGGGTCTACACTGAGACGGTCACGGTACTTCATAGAACGTGAGTCCTCCTGAGCGTCAGTCTGAGATATTTGAGCGCATCTCTGAAATAAACAGTCACTTCACCACTTCTCATTCAACCACACTTAACGTGGATCGTTGGGAAGCCTGCGCTGGGTGAAGCCGACAACCATGCCAAAGGCTTGCTCCGGCCCGAGAATGACGGTGTCTGCGCCGTCCGGTTCGGGTCGGAGTTGCTTGTCTCTCAGAAAATCCTGGGCTTGGCCGAGGTCTGCGGTCTTGAATATCAGGGAATAAATGCCCTCACCGTTTTGCTCCAACTCACGGCCTTCCGGGCCGGTCGTGGAAAGGGGCTGGGCCAGTTCTACGACTGTGTCTTCTCCAACAGCCACAAAGGCGCTCTGCTTGCGCCCCTCGGTGTGCTCCTCGTGGAGCAGGGTCCCGTCCAGAATGTCGCAATACAGTCGTTTGGCCGCGGACAGGTCTCTGACGACGACGCCGATATGCGAGGCGCGCTGGATGCCGAGCGGATGCTGGCGCCAGGGGTCGCTGGACCAGCCCGGTTCCAGCCGCGGGTCGGCGATGTAATCGCCGGACAGGGCAAACTCCAGTTGGCCGGGTGTCTGTCTCGGATGCGTCCAGATGGCCGCCGTATCGTACGGCGGCTTTACCTCCTTGCCGACAAGGTTATACAGCCGCAGGCCAGCCGTATCGAGACGGGCGGAGATAGCCGCAACATCGTCCACATACCAGGCGATGGAGTGGAAGTGCTGCCCGAAACGGTCGTGAAATCTTTTCACCGACGGATTCCTGAGGTTCTCTACGCGGGCAGGCATCATCGGTTCCATGATGACGTCGCCGACGGCAATCAGGGAGGCGTTCCGCCCGGCCAGTTCCTCATAGCCGTTATAGAAGCGCGTGACGGAGAACACGTCGTCATACCACCGGTCAACGGCTTCGAGGTCGTCCACAACATGGGTGAGATGAAACAGCTTGCCTATGGTGAACATGCCTGCCTCCCCTTGCGTCTGCACGCGCGAGCCAGTCACAGCCGCGCCGATTTGCTCAGTCGTTATTGGCCCAGCTCTCTTCGTAGTTCGTGCTCATGCGCCCACGCGCGCGGAGGTGCTGTATCTTCCACTCTCCGTTCACTTTGACGTAATCGTCCTCATAGCGCGCGGCCAGCCACTTGGCCTGATTATCCTTGTAGAACGTGAACGGCCCAAAGAAATACCAGATGCCCGTGGCCCGCTCCCCGTCGATTTTGATGATCGGATTCATCACCTGATGCTGGGAAAAGCTGATCAGCGTCTGGAATTTTTTGAACAGCTCACGAATGGCCGCATGGCCCTGGGCTTTGCCGAAACCTGCGCCTTCCCAAATACCGTCTTGGGCAAAAATCGTGGTGATGCGATCCGGGTTGTGGTCATCATCGCAAATATCGCAGTAGGTGGCCTTGAGCTGTTTGATGGCCTCAAGGTCCTCAATCCGCGTGATACGTTGTTCCAGCTCGGTCATATCCATTGGTGTACGCTCCTTTCTTCGTTTCGGGTTTATTGCTCATGAGCGCGGAGCACCTGCCCCGGCAGGCCGCCGACATATTCTCCCTCTTCGTACAGTACGTGTCCGTTCACAATCGTATGGGTGATCCCTTCCGACTGCGTGACGAGCCGACGCCCGCCGCCGGGTAAATCATGCCGAACCTCCGGGCGTTCCGGAGAGCGCACCGTGTTCAGGTCGAAAATGGTGATGTCCGCCGCCATGCCGGGCTGCAACAGGCCCCGCTGGGACAGGCCGAAATACTGCGCCGGCTCGGAGGTGATGCGCTTCACCGCATGTTCCAACGTAACAATCTGTTTGTCGCGCACGAAGGTGCCCAACAGATAGGTTGGATAGCCGGCGTTACACAGCATATCGACGTGCGCGCCACCGTCAGAGATGCCGATCAGCGTGCGCGGGTCGCTGAACTTCCGGGCGACCCGTTCTTCGTTGATATCGAGCCGCGGCAGCATATAGTCGAGCCTGAGCCCATCTTCAAGCGAGACATCAAAGAAGGCGTCGAGCGGCGCCACGCCACGCTCCTGAGCGATCTGGGCGATGGTTTTCCACTCGAGCGCCTTGAGAGCGGGCCGCGTAGCTTCCTTCACCTGGGTATTCTTCCAGATGTCGCGAAAAAGCGGACGGTGTTCCAGGTCGGTGGCGAAGGCACGGCGGAACTCTGCGTCCGCATAGGTCCGCTTTTGATCTTCGAGCGAGGCATCACCGAATACCGGTTTCATGGAACGCAGACTGGCGAACAGGAACGGGTTGCGCAGATTAAACTCGACCGTCAGTGGCCGCACCGCCACCTGAGGGCGACAACCGCGGGCCAGCAGCGGCGCAACTTGGTCCAGGGTGTCGGTCCAGGCTGTTGGCGCATCGTCCCGGTCGCGCAGATTGAGCCAGGTGACGGGCCGTCCGCTCTCGGCCGCGAGCAACTCAAGCAGTGCGTATTCTTTTGCGGAAACCGTGCTCGGCTGTTTCGTCAGCGCGATTTCAATTGTGCCGCGGCCGCGTTCTGCGAGGAGCCTGGAATAGGCCCGCAGTTCATCTCGGCTCGCCAGACGGCAGGCCAGCGGTTTGGCTTTGTAGCCGATATGCTGGGGCAGGACCGTGAGCGAGAAGCCGAGTGCGCCGGCATCAAGCGCTTCGCCCAGCAGCGCGCTGATCTTGCCCGTTTCATCCTGTGTCGCCTCACGCTCCATAGCGTCGTTCCCCATGACGAACTGACGGAACGGAGACAGGGCAGCCAGAAATCCGACGTTGATACCAACCCCGCGCTGAGCCGCCGCAGCCATATACTGCGGGAAACTTTCCCAGTCCCACGGAAGGCCCTGGCTGAGGACTTCGTACGGAATCGCCTCAACGTGGACAAGGTTCGAGGTCGCAATATCGCGCTCTTCGGGCCTACAGGGAGCCAGTCCGACACCGCAGTTGCCCATGATGACGCTAGTCACGCCATGCCAGGATGAACAGGTGACCAGCGGATCCCAACAGATTTGGGCATCATAATGGGTATGCGGATCAATAAAGCCCGGTGCAACAATGAGATCGGCGGCGTCGATGACACGCGTGGCTCCAGCCGTGATTCTGTCCGATTCCTTGCCTATCTCGACGATACGACCGCCCCGGACAGCCAGACCGGCACGAAAAGCGGGCTGCCCGCTGCCATCGACGAGGGTGCCGTTTTTTATGAGTAGATCGTAGGCCATCGTCATTACTCCTTTTTGGGCTCCGGTGCGTGACTAATCACTGCCCGTGGCCAGCGCGAGTTCGGGTTGCTCCCCAGGCTGGCCGATCTGCCATTCACGGGCGAGGTCCTGAGCCCGCACCATGCGCGCATAGGCCCGGTTGTGGGCCAGCAGACTCTCGTGCGTGCCCTGCTCCACCACCCGGCCGTGGTCCAGGACCACGATCAGGTCGGCGTTGCGGATGGTACTGAGACGGTGGGCTATGGCTACGGTGGTGCGTTGCGCGGTGAGCCGTGAAATCGCCTCCTGGATCAAATGTTCGGTTTCGGTGTCCACCGAAGAGGTCGCCTCATCAAGGATCAGAATGGGAGCGTCTTTGAGCAGCGCCCGCGCAATGGACAGGCGTTGTTTTTGCCCGGCGGACAAGCGGACTCCGCGCTCG
Organism: uncultured Binatia bacterium (SeqCode); assembly: GCA_965203745.1. Classification (GTDB taxonomy): domain Bacteria; phylum Desulfobacterota; class Binatia; order Bin18; family Bin18; genus Bin18. The sequence continues at coordinate 103,667 of CBDBDK010000002.1, read as the reverse complement.
CCAATGAGGGTGTCATAGCCCTGGGGCAAGTCGCGGATGAATTCCTCGGCGTTGGCCGCCTGCGCCGCGGCGCGCAGCTCGGCCTCCGAGGCGTCCGGGCGACCAAAGAGGAGATTCTGGCGAACGGTGCCGTGGAAGAGAAAGATATCCTGCAACACCATGGCGATATTGCTGCGCAGAAAGTCAAGGTCCAAAGACTGCACCTCGTGTCCCCCAACGCGGACCGAGCCGTGTTGGGGGTCGTAAAAGCGCGGAATGAGATTGGTCACCGTGGTTTTTCCCGCACCGGTCGCGCCCACCAAGGCGACCATGGTCCCGGCCGCAACGGTGATGTTGATATCGTTGAGAACCGGCCGGTCCGGCTGATAGCCGAACGTAACGTTTTGGAACTCCACGTCCCAGGTCATTCGGGCCGGCCGTACGCCGTGGGGTGGGCTGACAATATCGGGCTGGAGGTTGAGCAGTTCAAACACCCGCTCCGAGCTGACCGTGGCTTTCTGGAGCGTGTCGTTGATATTGGCGAGTTGCAAAAAGGGTTGATAGATCTGGGTCAGATACACAATGAACACAAACAGGTCAGCCGCGCTCACCCGACCGCCAAGCGCCATGACGCCACCCAGGAGTGCGATCAGCACCACCCCGACTCCGCTGGTGACTTCGATCACACCGACCGGAACGAAGGACAGGGTACTGGCCCGCAGCATATCGTCCCGCAGCCGTTGGCTGCGGTGTTCGATCGCCCGTGCCTGGAGCTTTTCCTGGACAAACGACTTGATGACCGTTACCCCGGACAGATTATCCTGCACCTGGGCGGTCAGGTCTTCGAGACGCTGCCGCACGGGACGCCACTCGGTACGGACTTTTGACACCGCGCGAAAGACGATCCAACTGGCCACCGGCAGCGGCAGCAGGGCAACCAGGGCGAGCTGCCAGTTCAGATAAAACAGCACACAGATCATGGCCGTCGGCAGCACAAAAGCGTTGATCGTTTCCGGAATGCCGTGGGCGATAAAATCTTCGATAGCCTCAATGTCGTTGATCGAGCGGGCAATCAGCCCGCCCGTGCGTTGCGTATGAAAAAAGCTGTGGGGCAGGCTTTGCAGATGGGTATACACCCGGACCATGAGGCTGTGCAGGACATCGAAGGACACCTCGTGGGAGAAACGCCCATAGCCGTACCGAAACAGCCCCCGACCGATATACACCACCAGCAGCAACCCGGTAATGCCGAGTAAGGCGGGCAGCGTTCCACCCCCTTCGGTGATCCACTGAATAATCCGGCGGATGAGCAGCGGCGGCACCAGACCGGTACCGGCGAAAAGCAGACCGCAGGCGACGGCCACCAACATCTTTTTTTGGCTGGCGCGCAATGATTGCAACAGACTCAGTAGGGCGGGCATACGCCTCCTTATGCGTCCAAATGGTATATTCTTGCGGTATTGCCACCGACAATCTTGGCTCGCTCCTCCTCGCTGCACTCACTCAGAATCTCGTCGAGAATCTGCTGTGACCGGGGAAAGGTACATTCGGGGTGGGGGTAGTCCGACCCCCACAGGAGATTATCTATGCCAATAAGCTGCCGGTCTCTGATGCCCAAGGCGTCTTCCTGAAAGCTGATAAAGACGTTGCGGTGGAAATAGTCGCTGGGCAGCATATCTTCCGTAAATCGATACGCGCCGTGCTGCGGTCTTTGGGTATAGGTATAGTCCAGACGTTCGAGGAAATGAGACGCCCAGGAGACCTCCTGCTCGATTGAGCCGATCTGGAGTTTCGGATAGCGCTCGAAGACTCCGCTCAAAATCAGGCGGGCGAGCGACATGCGCACCCAGTGGTCTACATTCACCAAGGCCGGGTAGTCTATGGTCTCAAGAGTCCCTTCATCGATATAGCCCGAACCCGGCCGATTAGTCGCCAGGTGGAGGCTGAGCGGCAGGTCCAAATCCTGAGCCGCCGCCCACAAAGGTTCATACATCGGTCGATCGTACGATTTCTGCTCGGTCGGATAGACCGAGATCATCGCCCCGACCAGCCCCAGTTTGGCGCAGCGCTCCATCTCACGGATACCCGACTGAACATCGTCAATGTCGAGCATGGCGATACCTTTCAGACGGTCGGGGAAGGCGCTACAGAATTCAGCCAGCCAGCTATTATATGCATGGCATAAGGCAGTCAGCAGTTCGCTATCCGGATGGCCGTACAGCAACAGCCCCTGGCTGGGATAGAGTAGCGCGACATCAATGCCATCCGCGTCCATATCGGTAATGCGCGCTTCGGGGATATAGGCTCCAGGTCGGACATTGTCCATGCTATCGGCAAAGCTCATCTCTTCCGGGGCTTCAAACCGCATTCCCATCTGCGATCCGCCCGACCCACCGCTGGCTCCGATGAGTCCGTCGCAGACCCACCAGTCGGTGTCATCCTCCGCGCGGTGGACAACGTGTGGAGCACGGTCTCTGAACTTCGACTCAACCCGGCTCGTCCACAGATCGGCCGGCTCAAAAACATGGTCGTCCGACGATATGACTCTCCGGTGCACCATCGCAGTCCCTCCTTTTATACGGCCGCTCCGTGGCGGAGCAATTTGCCCGGGGTCGCCTGGGTACACTGCCCATCTTCAAAGGTGACGACCCCGTTGACCAGAATCTGCCGATACCCTTCGGCTTTCTGTACGCGGCGCCACTCGTTGGTCGGCAGGTCGTACGCCACCTCCTCCGGCAACGAGCGCAGTTGCTCCAGTTCATACACCACGATGTCCGCCGCCATACCGACCCGCAGGCTGCCTCGGTCTTTGAAGCCGGCCGCCCAGGCCGGCATCCCGCTCAACCGGAAATGCGCCTCCTCCAAACTGATAATCCCGGCATCTCGGACCAGCCAGGATAGGACTTCAGTCGGATAGATGGCCGGCGTGATGAATTTGACATGAGCCCCCCCATCGGACAGACCCGGCATGGTGTAGGGCGAGTTCATAACATCCTGGTAGCCTTCGATATTGGCATTGGTGGTCGGCCCCGCCCATTCGGTCCGAAGATCGTCCGCCACCGACAGGTCGAGCATGGCGTCAACCACGTGCTTGTGCTCCCGCTCGGCAATCTGGGCCACCGACAGCCCCTCATAGATAGATTTGAGTTCAGGGTTACGAACCTTTCGAGCGATGTAGCGCGTTAATGCCCCAAAGGCGAGATCCAGGGTTTCAAAACCGCCCTGGTCGTAGTCCTGCCGCATGGCCTGGCGCAGTTCGGGATTGGACAGTTTCGCTTTCTTTTCTTCCACGGTTCCGAGCGTCGCCTCGCGCCACAGCGGGGAGCCGTCGAACATATTCCAGTGTTCGAGCGTCATCCGAACCGGCGCCCGGGCGGTCACCGCCTGGCCAAACACGCGCCGGCCGCGGTCATTTGCCTCGGCGATCCATTTGAGTTGCGACTGGTGCGACTCCGGATGGGCATCAAAAATCTCCACCGAGTTGTACAACAGCGGGCGGCCACTCTCCGCTGCCAATTTTTCCAAAAAGATAAAATCCGCCTCAATCCCCAGCAGGCTTTCGCCCGCTCCGGATTGGGAAAACTGGATGCAGCCCTCCCCGCGTTCAGCCAGCGCTCGCCCCAGGGTCAGATAGAATTCGTCCGGCAACATATCGGTAATCATCGGCGTACCGTCATAGTCGCGCTGGACCGAGATCCGACTCTCCGGCACAAAACGCTGGGCTGACCATCCTACCGCCCCAGCGTCCAGGGCCGTGTGCAGATGGCGGATAATGGCCTGCGTCTCCCGCTCATTCGGAAAACGCTGCTTGGCCGCATCAAAGCCGCCCATCTCGTACGCGACGGCCGGGGCCACTGGAAACAGATGCGCGATATTGATCCCCAACGGCATCCGGGCGAGTGCATCCATATATTGCGGAAAGGTCTCCCAATCGGCCTGTATCGAGACTTTCATGGGCTCAAGCGGAATGGCCTCGTTGCGGGACAAGGCTAGCATAGCCCGCTCGGCATCGTGCGCGTGGAGCGGCGCAAAGCCAAAGCCACAATTCCCGATCGTCACCGAGGTTACCCCATGCCAACTGCTGATCGTACAGTAGGCGTCCCAGTGAATCTGCGCGTCGTAATGAGTGTGCAGGTCGATAAAGCCCGGCGCTACGATGTGCCCACTGGCGTCAATCACGCTAGCCGCCTGACTGGTCTTGAGGTTGCCGATTGCCGCGATCATGCCGTTCTTGATGCCGATATCGGCTCGGTAGCGCGGCACCCGGGTGCCGTCGACGACAGTCCCGTTCTTGATAATCGTATCAAATTGCGGCATAGCGCCCTCCTTATTGTGAGTTCTCTGAGTGGCCTGAGCTTGACGCTGGGCGATGATCAGTGTGCAGGTCAGCCGCACAGACCCAATCGTGCTCGCCACGGCCGCTGGCAACTCCGGCCTCAAAGAGCCGGGTCAGGGCATCAAACATACCGGGGTCAATGTCCGCGTCTCGACTGTAGTTGGCAATCAGCCGGCTAATGGCAACCATGACACTGACGCTGCTTTCAATCTTGTCGGGGTTGGTTGCAAAATCCTCTTGCCGGGCTTTGTCCAGGATATCCGTCACCATCAACGGAATGGTCTTTTTGATGAAGGCTTCATACTGATCCAGGGGAACGCCCTCGTTCCGGCAGATCTTGACCGCCTGGAGCAGACCGACCACCAAGGGCGCAACGGGGATGATACACGACAGGTCGAAGGCGGACGCGGCTCCAGGGTTCTCACCCAGAAAGAGGACGCCACCGAGTCGCTCCAGCATGGACCGGCAGGTTGCAAAAGCCGCCGGGTCCCCGCTGCACAGAATCTGGAGCTGAGGGGTTCCCACCAGATTGGGATAGCCAATGACCGCTCCGTCCAGATAGCGTCCACCGGCCGTGGTGATGTGGTCTCCCAGCCGTCGCGCTTCGTTTGGTGTACCGGTCGTCAATTCAATGATGATTTTGTCTCTCAGTCGGTGCTGTTCATTTTCAAGCAGAGTCAGGCAGTCGGCGCAGTTCGCGATATTGAAAATCGTCCACGGACTGGCCTCAAGGGCCGCCCCAACAGAGTCGGCGATAGTCACCCCGGTCACGCCGGACTGGACCACCGCCTCGGCTTTCTGTCGGGTACGATTCCATATTGTGAGCGTGGTCCCACCTTTTGCCAGCGTGCGGACCAGGGCCGAGCCCATTAGCCCACAACCAATGACGCTGATCTCGCTCATAGCCCTCCCTCGCCTTCGTCACTTACCACATTCTCGCAAAGAAAAGGAGTTGGCGGTTTTCCCTTTCAACCACAGGACAAATCGGCTAGGACAGGTACTGAAACCTCACTCAGCGGGACACAGTCTACCCGGTACGCCCTACCCGTGGGAGAAGGAGAGCAGCATGACAGCCAACCGGACGTATGACATTGACGTGGAAGACGTTGAATATCTCCGTCACGGGGATAAGCCGCTACTGGCACGTATGTTCAAGCCGCGTGGGCCGGGGCCGTTTCCGGCCATAATCGAACTCCACGGGGGAGCCTGGTGTTTAGGCGACCGACTGATGGACGTTGCCATCAACGAACCCCTGGCAAAAAGCGGGGTGGTCGTGGCAGCGCTCGATTTCCGTGTGCCGCCCGAAGCTTCGTATCCGGGCTCCCTGGCTGACATCAACTACGCCATCCGGTGGTTCAAGACGCAGGCCGTGGAGTTTGGGAGCCGCTCGGACCTGGTGGGCGCGTTGGGTAGCTCCAGTGGTGCCCACCAGGCAATACTGGCGGGCATGCGACCGTTCGATGCCAGGTACGCGGCCCTCCCCTTACCCGCCGGCGCGCCGGATGTTGATGCACGTCTGCGCTGTGCCGTCCTGTGCTGGCCGGTTATCGATCCCCTGGCGCGCTATCATTATGCCAAGAAGCTGAAGGCGAGTGGTCAGCCCTACCCCGATTTAGTGGACCTCGTGCTGCCTCTGCACGACAAGTACTGGAAGACTGAAGAGGCCATGGCCGAGGGCAATCCGGTCCTTGCCCTGGAACGCGGAGAGCAGGTCGAACTACCGCCCGCGCTCTACATCCAAGGCACCCGCGACAGAGCCCATCCCCGTCCCGACCTTGACCGTTTTGTCGAACACTACCGTCAGGCCGGCGGTCAGGTCGCCCTGGAGATGTACGAGGACGAGGCGGAAGGGTTTATTATCAGGAACCCGTCTTCACCAGCTTCCGCACAGGCCCTTGAGAAAATCATCGAATTCGTCCACGCCCAGCTTCAGTGAAGATATAGTAGGCTGCTCCATATGACCGTCGCTGATTTCACGCGGTTGGGCATTGCTGATGTTGTCGGCCTGATTCGGACGGGCCAGCTCTCGCCGGTAGAACTCGTTCAGTCCTGCCTCGACCGCATCGAGTCGCTCAACCCTGCTCTGAATGCCTACCTCACCGTCATGGCGGACACAGCGCTAGCTGCGGCCAAAGTAGCGGAACAAGCAGTGACGGCGGGAGACGCACTCGGACCACTCCACGGCGTTCCCGTTGCGCTGAAGGACAACTGCGAAGTTGCGAGGGTCCGGCTGACCGGGGGAACGCCGTTCTTGAAGGAGAATGTTGCGAACGCCGACGCCGAAATCGTCTCACGCCTGCACCGGTCGGGCGCCATTATTCTGGGTAAGCTCAATATGCACGAATGGGCCATTGGCGGCACGACTCGCAATCCGCATTATGGCCCGTGCCACAATCCCTGGGACCCCACACGCATTCCCGGCGGTTCCAGCGGGGGCTCGGGCGCGGCCGTTGCTGCGGATATGGCACTGGTCACAGTCGGCACGGACACAGGCGGGTCGGTGCGTATTCCGGCGGCGCTGAATGGGGTCTGCGGTCTTCGGCCGACCATGGGTCGCATCAGCAATCGGGGCGTCATCCCGGTCAGTTGGACCTTTGACACGGTTGGTCCGCTGGCCCGACGGGCGGAAGATATCGCGTACGTCCTGCAAGTTCTGGCCGGCTATGATCCGCACGACTTGACCTCCATCGATCAGCCGGTCGGGGATTATCTGGCCGGGCTCAACGGCGGGGTTAAGGGCTGGCGCATAGGACTGCTCGGTGGACATTTCCAGACAGAGCCCCAGCCGGCGGTGGTGACGCTCATCACGCAAGCTGCCCGCGTGTTTGAAGAACTGGGGGCCCGCGTAGAAGAGGTGGAGCTGATTGACGCGGAAGAAACGATTGAGCGTGCGAGTGAAATGCTCCTGGCCGACGCCGCCGCTTTTCATCAAGCCCGGCTTGCGGAACGGGCGGATGGTTTCGGACCGGACGTGCGGGCTCGGCTACAGATTGGCGCACAGGTCAGCGGCAGCCAGTATGTCCTCGCCCGCCAGGAGCAGCGCCGCTGGCAACGTCAGCTCAAGCAGACCTTCGAGCGCTACGATCTCCTCCTGGCACCGACCTGCGGCATTCCAGCTCCGCTCATTGAAGAAAGCGAAGGCGTCCAGACTACCCGACTCCTGACCCGTTTCACCTATCCGTTCAGCTTGGCCCAAGTGCCGGTGCTGAGCGTCCCGTGCGGGTTTACCAACGGCTCGCTCCCGGTCGGCATGCAGCTCATCGCCCCAGCCTGGGCAGAGGCTGCTATCCTGCGCGCGGCACAGGCGTATCAGCAGATTACCGACTGGCATCTGCGCCGCGTGGAATCATAGGCAGGACGATGTGGGAGGGGCGACTCTCGTCATGAAACACGCGCTGCAAGGCTGGTTCTAGCCGCCGCGCCTCGGCGGCGGCCTCTCCTGTCTGTGGATTGCGATCAAAGCGCGGGAAATTCGAGCTGGCAATCTCGACCCGTATGCGGTGGCCGGCTTTGAAGACATTGCTGGTGGCCCATAAGTCTATGGAGTATTCGTACACCTCTCCCGGGGTGAGCAGTTTTGCCGCTGCACGCGATTCCCGATAGCGCCCGCGCAGAATGCCGTCCGTAAGATTGCGCGCATAGCCGTCCGGCTGGACATCTACCAGCTTGGCGGTAAAGTCCGTATCCACAGCGCTGGTCGCCGCGTACAAACTGAGCGTGATAGGCCCGGTCACCTCCAGGTCTTGCTCCAAGACTGGTGTGGTGTAGACCAACACATCATTCCGCTTCTCGATTGCGCGCTGATCAAATCCGCCGCCCGGCATGGCTGCCGGCCAGCCGGTGACCCCGCCGCCTCTGGTCGGCACGGGGTTGCGTGGGTCGGAGACATACACATCCGCCGGCTCCGTACGCGGCGGCTCAGGACTCAACCGGCCATCGCCGTACAGGCTCTTCGCGTTGCCGTTACTGTGCAGGTAATACTTTGTGTATTGCGTACGGGCGAGCGGCCATTCATTCTCCATCCGCCACACATTTTCGCCCATGACAAAGATGCGCACAGGCGGCTCGTCTAAGAGCCCGTTCTGTTTTCCTTTGAGCCAGTAGTCAAACCATTTGATATGGAGACCGTCCAAGTCGGTGACGAGGGCATGACTGAAAAAGCCATAATCCACCTCTCCGACCACATTGCCGAGGGGTAGGGTGTGATACCAAGGGCCAATAACGAGTTTTTGTCCCTGCCGGGCTTCTGGGGTCGCCCCATGCTCACGCATGCCGAGATAATTCCGGAGCGTGCCGCCCAGAAAAATATCGTACCAGCCGCCCACATTACAGGCCGGCACCCCGACCGCGCTATGTCGGGCTTCAATATTCCAGCGCGCCCAGTACTCGTCGTCATCAGAGTGGCTAAGCCAGTCATAGAAATACGGAGCTACCTCATTCAGGAACGGGAAGTCTTTCAGTGGCAGGTGCTGAAACCATGCGCGCAGATCATCAATCGCGCCGATCAACTGCCCGAGCCGATCCGCAGACGCGACATCTTTCTGGATCAGGCGCATATAGGTATCCGGCGCAAGGCGGGCCAGCGTCCAACTGGCGTTAAATCCGAGGGCAAAGGCTCCGCCCTGATACGTCCAGCCCTCGTGATAGTGGGAGGCCGTAATCAGTGGAAAAATGGCTTTGAGATGGGGCGGTGTACTGATCGCGGCGAGCCACTGGGTCGCACCTACATAGGACGCCCCATACATACCAACGTTACCATTGGACCACGCCTGGACCGCACACCACTCCACCGAGTCATAGCCGTCCAGGGTGTCATCCCGAAAGGCATAAAACTCCCCATCAGACGCGTACCGCCCGCGGGTGTCCTGGACGACCACGGCATACCCCTCGCTGGCCGTCCGCACGACGTCAAGCATCAGTATCACGCCAGCCAGCAGATTTTTATTATACGGCGTGCGTTGGAGGATGACCGGGTATTTCCCAGGGGTGGCCGGGTGGTACACGTCGGCTCGCAAGACGGTCCCATCCCGCATCGGGACAGGCACGTCTTTTTCGATGCTGAGACTTGATTCTCCCATAACGTTGCTCCCGACCGGTAATACTAACCACGCTTGCAAACTGTCCCTGATACGATTCGGCACCTAGCCGACCAGCGGCTCGAATGTCAAGGAGAGCACTCGTCCTGCGAGCAATAGAGAGAAGCGGTGGGTCCTGAGCCCGCCCCGGCTGGCCTGTGATGGCAAATGGTTTTTCCTGCTTTCTATCTGATCTGTGAGCATGATACCGTCCTGTCCCAGATGTCTGGTCAGGCGAGGGTTGATTTCACAGGCGTTCACTGGCCAGAGATTGCGGCTGCAATCAGGAGTGAACAGGACTAAGGGGGCCGGTATGGACACGCAGAATGGGAAATTTGTCGATTGCTCGGGCGCGTCAGCACCGGGTTGGGGTGTTCACAATCATGCATCGTATGATGAGCCGGTGTACGAACTGACGATTCAAGACCAGCCCCTCAATATCGCCATGGAGTCACTGTTGTGGCAGGAGAGTTTACAGCAACCCATGAAAGTACTTGGTGCGCAAGCCGGGTTCGCCACCAACCGGAAGGTTAGGGGGAATTAGGGGTTCGCTCAGCGGCCTGAAATCCGGCACAGCCTGTTGCTCTGTAACGACTTCATCTCAACCGAACCTCGCAAATTTGGTTACTGACGGAGTTTGCCGGCCCAATAAAGGAGAGCACGATGAAAATCGGATTCAACATGCCACAGCTCACGATGTTCGCCAGCCGGCGGGCCGTCCATGAATTTGCCGTCCGTGCCGACCAGTTGGGCTATGACTCGCTGTGGGTCCAGGATCACTTGTTGTACCCGGAACACCCGACCCAGAGTCATCCCATACACCAAGCTGTCCTTGGGCCGGACACACTCGTGCAATGGCCCGAGGCGTACGAAAGCCTGCTCGCGCCCTTGGAATCGCTCGCCTATGTCGCTGGGATAACCCAGCATATCCGCGTCGGGACTTCCGTTCTGGTCTTTGGCTATCATCGGCCCGTGGCGCTCGCCAAACAAATCGCAACTATTGACCTGCTCTCGGGCGGACGGTTCGACCTTGGTATTGGCCTGGGCTGGTCACGCGAAGAATATGCACAGATGGAGACACCATTTGAGAAACTGGGCGCCCGTTGTAGTGACTTTATTCGTGCCTTACGCGCAGCGTGGAAGACGAATCCAACCCAGCATGACGGTCCGTTCTACACTATTCCACGGGGATCAACCTCACCCAAGCCAACACAGCGTGACGCACACGGCAATCCAGCCGTACCGATTCTTGGTGGCTTTTTGAGCGACGCAGGCTTGTCACGGGTGGCTGAGTTGTGTGATGCCTGGCATCCGGCTGGTCATACCGTCGAGCTTGCGACCACGCGCATGCAACAGATTAACCGGATGGCAAAAGAGGAGTTTGGCCGCGGTCCGCTTCAACTCGTCCATCGTGTGTTTGCCGCCCCTGCCTTACCCGGCATTGAGAAAATCGGCGACCAACTCATGCAGCCAAACTGGATCGGCACGCCTGACGAGATGTTGCCACAGCTCAAAGAGTGTAAGGAAGCCGGCATCGATGAAGTCGTTATTGACACAAGCTTCTTCCAGGAAATGACGAGTGAAGACGACTGGATCGCCCAACCCGACTTTTTTAAGCCGTTGTTGGACGAAGCGCATCGGTAAGTGAACAAGAGGAGGACACCCATGTCCGCGCGCCTTATCGATGGATACGTCTCAGCCGACGGCCATGTCGTTGAGCCGGCCGATTTATGGACGACCCGAATGGACCGACGTTTCCGCGACCGGGCGCCACACATCGAGACTCGTAAGTCGGTCGATTTCTATGTGATCGACGGGCTCGATCCAGTGGCGGTCGGCCTCGATGGCGCAGCCCTGGAAAGCAAGATTGCCGGCAAGGTCGAGTCGCCGGTAGCCCGTCACGCGGATACCCGTCCGGGAGCCTGGAACCCGCAGGAACGGCTCAAAGACCAGGCGCTCGACAACCTGCGGGCCGAGGTGATCTACCCCGGCCAGTGGAGTCTCATGTTCTACCGGATTGCAGATGCCGAGTATCAACGCGCGGCCGTCCGGGTGTATAACGACTGGCTGAGCGAGTTCTGCGCCTACGCCCCGCATCGTTTGCTTGGCGCTGCCATCCTGCCCATGCAGGGGCCGCTTGAATGGGCTGCCGAAGAAGCCGAACGAGCTGCCAGGATCGGTCTCAAGGCGGTCATGATCCCGGCAGCCGTCCCGGCCCGACCGTATATTCATCCCGACTATGAGCCGTTGTGGGCACGCTTGGAAGAGATCGGGCTGCCAGCGGTCGCCCACTCGGGGACAGCCGCCGATATCGGAGCTTCAACCCACGAGAAGGCTCGTCGGATTGGCCCTGGTATGGCGTTTATGGATGAAAAGGCTTTCCAACCCATGAACGCCATGACCGAGCTGATCTGGAGTGGCGCGCCCCAGCGGTATCCCAGGCTGAGGTTTATCATTTCCGAGGGCGGGATCGGCTGGATTGCCTGCCTGCTGCGCCTGATGGATCACTGGTGGGAAGATCACCGCCACTGGATGCAACCGCAACTCAATGAGCCGCCCAGCACGTATTTCAAGCGCCAGTTCTGGGCCACGTTTGAAGATGACCGGGCCGGGATTCTGACCCGTGAACTCATTGGCGTTGAGCGCCTCATGTGGGGGGCCGACTATCCCCACACCGAAGGCACCTTTCCCAAGTCCCAACAGCAGATTGCCAAGGATTTTGTCGGAGTCCCGGACGACGAAGTGTATCAGATGGTGGTCGGCAACGCGGCGCAGCTCTTCGGGATACCGCTCTGAACAGAAGGAGAACACGCATGATCGAACCGTATAATGCCGTTGGTTTAGTCCCGACGTTTTGGGGAATCCGCACGCGGGCGGATATGCAGAAGAATATCGAGCATATTCGCAGTTTGACCAAAGCCGCCTTCTGGCTCTCCAATCTTGATATTCCGGTCCGCCTGCTCGCCATCCCGGAGGGTGCCCTGCAAGGCTTTAACGACGAAGTCCTGGACGTCGATCACACCGAGTTTGCACAGACGTGCGCGATTGACATCCCAGGCCCGGAGACCGACCAACTCGGCGAACTCGCGCGTGAGTACGGAGTCTTCATTATGGCCCAGGCCAAGGCGCGGCATGAAGACTGGCCCAAGCTGTTCTTCAACGTCGGCTTTATTCTCGATCCGGACGGTCAGCTCATTCTCAAACACTATAAGATCTCCTCCCTGTTGCCGTGTGAGCGTTCGGTGTCGCCCCACGATCTTTTTGATTGGTGGATTGAAAAATACGGGCGCAGCCTGGAGGCCTTTTGGCCGGTGGCCGACACCGAGATTGGCCGTCTCGGCATCATGATGGCCATGGAGGGCAACTACCCGGAGAACGGCCGGGGGCTGGCGATGAACGGCGCGGAGGTCGTCTACCGCGCCTCCCTGCCCGGCCCGTTCACCCAGAACGATATCTTTGAGATTTCCAATCGCGCCCGGGCGCTGGAAAACAATATGTATATTGTTGCCCCCAACATCGGCGGCTATCACCTCTACCCGGACAGCGAGACGCCGATTGACGCCGGTAGCGGTCAGTCTATGGTTGTTGACTACAAGGGGACGATAGTCGGCAAGCAGCGTGACACCAACGGGTCAACCTATGTCAGGGGCGTGATCGACATCGAAGCCTTACGCCACCACCGGGCCAACGCCCAGGTCACGAACTGGATGAAAGACGTGCGGGCGGAAATGGCGCAGCTCATTTACGAAAAGCCGATCTATCCCAAGAACCGCTATATCGACAAAATCCCCGGCAACCACGCGCAGTACAAAGAAGAAGTCATCGACCAACAGATTGCCCTGATGCAAGCCCGCGATATCTGGAAAAAGCCGGCGAAGTGAGGGGACGGGAAGTAAACGCAGGAGGATAGATATGCCATTGGAAAGTCTGCTGACCCTGGTGGGAAAGCTTCGCGAGCGGATTGATGCTCATGGTCCCGCACTTCGCCAGAGCGAGACGTTAACCCGCTACACGCTGATTGACCCCCTGTTGCGGGAGTTGGGGTGGGACACTGAAAATCCCGACTTGGTAATACCTGAGTACAAAACAGATGACGGACGGCCAGATTACGCCCTTCTCAGTAATGGCAAACCCATCATGATGGTAGAAGCTAAGAAACTGGGGACGCTTCTGCAAGATAGGGTTCTCGCTCAAGGGCTCACTTACGCCAACGGTCAGGGGACCAAATACTTCTCGGTCAGCGATGGCGCGCGTTGGGAAATCTATGAAACCTTCAAACCTGTCCGCACAGCCGAGAAGCGAATAGTCGAGTTCGATTTGAAGAGCGGGTCGGCTGCTGAGACGTGCCTGAAGGCGTTGACGTTGTGGGAACTTAGAGAGTCGGGCCACGTTGCTCCTGGACAAACTCCGATTGTTGGACCGCCTCACAACCAGCCTGACTCGCAGGAGCCTCCAACTCCTCAGCCGACGCGTCCAAGCCCGGATGGATGGCAGCTACTATCGAAGTTGAACCCCCAAAGAGGCGCTCGTTCTCCGGTAGAAATTCAGTTCCCCGACAATTCGGGCGTTTCGGTTACAACGTGGAGATCGCTATTAGCCAAAGTCGCAACTTGGCTCATAGACAACAATCATCTCACGAAAAGCCACTGCCCTATTCGGAAGACAACGAGAAGCAAAAAGTACATCGTACATACCGAACCTGTTCATGAGGACGGGAGCAAATTTTATACGCCTACTCCTCACCAAATAGGGTTATTATATGTTCATAGGTTCACCGCACCTGTAGCTAACACCAACGCCTGTCGGACCATCATTGAGCACGTAGGCCAAGACCCAGCGCACTTCAGAGTCCGGTTTTCTCCATTAAGGAATTAAAGGGAACCGCGTCGTCTCGCGCCGGCTCAAGAAAAGAGATGTGGCAAGCTTCAAACCCTTCGAACGAAATCGGATATAGGGAAATCTGACGATGCATCTAATAATGCGCAATAATTTCCCGCGCAAACTCAACAATGCTCTCCTCAACATAGCCCCACGGCGGAGAGATCACCATTTGGGTCAGACCGGCGGCTTCTAGTTCTTTGAGGCGCGTAATCACTTCCTCTCGGGTTCCGGTCACACTCATGGCTCGAATCACCTCCGGGGTAATGAACTCTTCTTCGCCTGGCTGTAGAAACCGTGAGTGGGTCACATGAATTTCATCCCAGCGTTCGTCCAGATACGCTCGGTATCGTGGCGTGAGAAACGGCTCAAAATAGGCGGGCGCTTTCTTGCCCTGCCGAACGACCTCATACGCATAGTGCAGCCCAACGGCAATGCGTGGCCCTACTCGGGCGAGGACCCGAGGGCTATCGAGCGTTTCGCCCGGACGCAGTACGCACGCGACGCCGACAGTGACGACCGGATAATCTTTGTGTTGGCCCGACGATTGCGGCCTGCCCTTGGCCGCCTTCTCTAATGTCGCCGTCAGTGCGTCAGGGGTAATGGTACTCACCGTAATCAACCCATCACCGAGTTCTCCGGCCAAGGCCAGCGCCTTGGGATATGAAGCCGCAAGATAAATCAGGACGGGATCGTTGACGTTAATATATCCGCGCTCGCGGTCGAGGAAACGGATCCGACTGTGACGCCCGCGTTCATGGTATTCAACCGCTTCTCCGCGCAGCAGTTTTCGACACACGTCGATCGTATGCCGGAATGTATCCAGGCGGACGGGCGGCATGCCCATGGTGCGCCAGGCCGTGTGGCCAGTCCCGAGGCCCAGAATGGTTCGGCCTGGGTGCGAGTTGGTTCACCGTGGCGATCGAGTGGGCAATGACCGGGGCAATGCGCGTGCCGGCAATGGCCACGGCCGTCCCAAGCTGGATGGTACTCGTATGCTCAGCCGCCAGGGTCATACACGCATACACGTCTGAGGCCAGCATCTGGGTATCGACAAACCACGCGTTGCTGAAGCCCATTTGTTCGGCCAGCACGGCATGCTTCCAACTGTTTTGAATATGCGACTGAAAACTCACACCGAAGTTCATGGCAGACCCTTACCCAATCTCAACGTCTTCGACAATAAACATGCGGGAGTTGGCGAAGTCCACAAACTTTGCCTCATCCGGACGGATAATTTCGAGATAGCGGGGATGGGTAAACGCCTTGCCAATATCCTCCACGCTGTCAAACCACAGCTCAGCAATGCCGTCGAATGGCTCATAATCTGACGGCGGGAACCCCGGCATAGGAAGCACTGAGTGTATGACCCTGGACATATTTGCGGACGTACTGCCAGAACTCCGGCACACTTTTGACCAGCGGGCCGTGATTGTTTTTCCAGTAATCCTGAAACTCGGCCACACTCATCCCGGCCTTGCGGCGCGCGCACCCAATGAATTTCACCATGCGTTACCCCTTCCATCGAAAGGCATTCAAAATAATCCTTGGCATGGTCGGGTAAATCCGGGTACGAGTCAAGTTGTAAGCCCCGAAGGAGGATGTATGCCCTACACGAACGATAACGGAGTCAAGCTGTGGTATGACGTGAACGGAACCGGCGAGCCGCTGGTTGTCAGCGGAGGATTCGGCCTTTTACACGACCAATTCGCGTATATCCGTGACCTGCTCACCCCCCGACTCCAAGTGATCGATTGGCATTACCGGGGCGCCGGCTTGTCCGACCGCGCCTGGCCCGGCGGTTATCCTTTTGATCGCTGGGTCGATGACTTGAGGGTGATTCTGGATCAGGCCGGTCTCGATGCGGTCCATCTGTGGGGCACCTCGACCGGCGCACCCCTGAACGTCCGCTTTGCCGCCCGGTATCCCGAGCGTGTCAAAAGCCTCATCACCTATCCCGGCATCTCCTTTAGCCCCGAGAGCCGCCGCATGTTTCGCGTCTTTCAAGACGTGACCGAAGCGTTCGGATACGAGGCGCTGGGACGCCTGACCCAGTGGATAGGCTGCGCCGAACACAACGTGTTCGGCAACCGGGCCAATGAGATCGCCCTTTTTGAAATCGAGTCTTTCAAGCGGAATTTCTCTATCCCGGCTCTGGCAAAGACGCTGGAAACTTTTTCCCATTGTGACCTGTCTGCCGATGTCGCCAGGCTCACGATGCCGGTCCTGGTGCTTATGGGGAACTCCGGCCATCTGGGGGCGGCCACACCGGGGCAAACCGCGGCAATCGAAGCTTTTACAGCCCTGTGCCCTCATGTCGAGGTGAGGCTTGTTGAGAATGGAGGCGGGACCTATCACATGATTGAGCAGCCCGAGCAGACGGCTGCCATTGTCATTGATTTTGTGAACGTCCACGCCGGAGCCTGAGCGAAGCTAAGAAGACCAAGCCAAACCTTGACGGCAGGCTGAGCGCTTTGCGATAAGGAAGGTATCCAGTCCAAAGGAGGGGTCCTATGCTCGATTGCGTTATTAAAGGTGGGCAGGTTGTTACTCCCCAGGCAGTCGGGGAAATGGATGTCGGTATTCGGGGCGAGAAGATCGTTGCCGTCGGCTGGTCAGGCACGCTGTCGGAGGAGGCCACCCGGGAGATTGACGCCAGCGGCAAAATTGTCATCCCAGGCGGCATCGAACCGCACGCGCATATCGGCATTCCCGTGCCGAGCGAGTGGTCGGGTCAGCCGGATATCATGACCCAGCCGCCCCAGGACGCCAGCCGGGCTGCCGCGTTCGGGGGTGTCACAACCATCGTCGATTTCGCCGGGGATCTGAGTTTTGAAGAGGCGGAGGACAAAACCCCCAAATCCATCATGAGTGTCGTGGAGGAACGCCGCAGTGTGTTTCGCACCCACTCCTATACTGACTATACCTTTCACTACATTCTGGCGGGTGAGGTCGCACCGGAGACGATCGGCGAGATTGGCGAAGCCATACAAGAAGGGGTCGCCAGCTTTAAGATTTTTACCACCTTCCATCCCATCCGGGTTCCATACGGACATCTGTGGACGATCTTTGCCGAGGTGGCCAAGCACGGCGGCATTATGGCGGTCCACGCCGAAGAAGACGAAGTCGTGCGCTATATGACCGAGAAGCTCAAGCGTGAGGGCCGCGACCAGGGCTATAACCTCCACTTGGTTCACAACAACATCTCTGAAGATCTGGCCTTCCGTCATATCATCCGTCTGGCCCAGCATACTGAGGCGGGCATTTATTTTGTGCATACGACCGCCAAAGAAGGCGTGGCGGCAATCGCTGAGGCGCGCGCCGCCGGTCAACCGGTGTATGGTGAGGCGCTCCATAACTACCTTCAATTTACCTGCGACGATTACAAAAAACCCGGCGGAACCGCGATTCATACCTATCCGGCCATTAAATTCGCGGATGACAGAGACGCGCTAATCGCCGGCCTGATGGACGGTCGTCTGGCAACTACGGCCACGGATGAATACACGACCCATAAAGGCCCGAAGCTGTGGGGTGATACCATTGAGACCGTCTGTGGCGGGCATAACGGCATTGAGACTCGTATGCCGGTCGCCTTCACCAAGTTTGTGGCCGAGCGGAATGTGTCTCTGCAACGCTTTGTTGATATTACCTCGGCCAACGCCGCCAAACTCCTCGGGCTCTATCCCCAGAAGGGGGCGATTCAGCCGGGGAGCGATGCCGATATCGTCCTGCTTGATCCCGACATGGAAAAAACGCTCACCATGGACGATCTGCACGCCGACTCTGACTACAGCATCTGGGAGGGCTTTACCTGCTTGGGCTATCCGGTGCTGACCATGCTGCGCGGTAAGGTGATTGTTGAACAGGGCAAACTGGTCGGGAGTTCGACCGACGGCCAATGGCTCAAACGGCGCGTGTCGGGCGATATTATCTCCCGGCCAGTGGTATAGGCCATGAAGGTCTGGAGGTCTGTATGAAAAAAGTGGGCGGGGTGCTGGCCTGGCATCCCGAAGTGGCCATGACCCAGGAGGAGATCGACGATTTTCTGTCCGGGCGCTGGGTTGTGCGTCTGGCGACGCTGGCGCGGGACGGATATCCGCACGTGACTCCGCTGTGGTACTACTGGGACGGCCAGTGTCTCTATCTCGCCCTGACCCGGAATCGACTCGCCTTCAAACACCTCAACCGCGACCCGCGCTGCTCGGCCGCCATTGATATGGATGACCGTCCACTTATGGGTATGCGGACCAATCTGGCCAAGGCGGTGGTGATCAAAGGCCAGGCGGAAATGGTGGCGGTTGGCTCAGGGCAAACCGTGCAGATCGAAGCCGGTCCGTGGCAGGGTGAGCATACGCCGGAGCACCTGCTGACCCTGCTGGGCAGACGCTATAGCCTCTCAGCACACGATGGAGCGCTGGGCTTTAGTCACGAGGAGTTTGGCGAGCTCTTCGCGCGGCCCGAGGGACGGGACAGTCAGCTCTTTAAGGACAATGAAGGCCGCGTCATCACAAAGATTCGGCCGCAAAAGATCCAATCCTGGGATTTCTCAAAGGCACCCATGGGCTATGTAGAGTGAAGCGCAAGGAGACAAAGAGTAAACGTGTCCTCCACTAGACATGAAGGGCTGGACACGTTTACTCTTTACAGCATGGCACGTTCTTTCACTGTAGCGGCCGCCCAGCTTGGGCCGAGTTCCAACACCAAGGCCCAGACCGTCGAACGCATGGTCACGCTGATTCAAGAAGCCGGACGGCGAGACGTCGAACTGCTGACCTTTTCCGAGCTTTCCCTGACCCCGTATTTTGCCACACGGGTACACGAAGCCTGGCAGGATTTCCCTGAAGACAGCCTGCCTTCGCCGCTGACCCAGTCCCTTTTTGAGGCCGCGTGTCAGGCTGGACTGTACTGGGTCTTTCCCTTTGCGGAGCGCGAAAACGGCCAAGTCTATAATACCGCGGTGCTCATTGATCCGACCGGAACCGTTGTCCAGAAATACCGGAAGGCGCATATTCCCGGTGTGGTCGAGCCGCGGTGGGAGGGTCTCGATATTTTTGAAAAGCGCTATTTTACCGAGGGGAATCTGGGCTTTCCGGTGACGGCGTTACGGACCGGCGAGTTAGCCAAGCTGGGCATGCTCATCTGTTATGACCGGCGGTTCTCGGAGGCCTACCGGGCGCTCGCGCTCGGCGGGGCTGAGCTGATCTGCATTCCCTATAATACACCCACCTTTGGCCGCCCCCGAGCAGAAGGGCATGAAACCGCCGAAATTCTCCTGCGCGCCGCAGCCATAGAGAACCAACTCTTTATTGTCGCGGCCGGAAAAGCCGGCGTTGAAGATGGCGTCGAGTATATCGGGGGCAGCGAGATCATCTCACCAGAAGGAAAAATATTGGCCAAGGCCCAGACCGACGGAGATGAACTGGTCGTCACCACGATCGACCTGGACGCGCTCGCAAAGCTCAAGGCACGCTGGGATTTCATGCCGGATCGCCGGCCGGGGCTATACCAGGCCCTCTCAGACGAGGACGATACACCCGCAGCGTCAGCGGGAAAACGAGAGCATTAGTATTCGCACCTGTGTCAAACAGTGGAAGAAACGACGATGCAAGCCGAGCAAAACGCGTCTGAACGTCGAGCGCGCTGTAGCGTGTCGGACGAAGAAATCCCGGTCCTTGATTTGGGCCCGTTTCTCGCGGGACAGGACGGGGCGGCCGAAGAGACTGCGGCGGAACTCCGCTCCGCGCTCGAGCAGATCGGTTTCTTCTATATTCTGAACCACGGTGTTGCCAGAACGCTGCGCGACCGCCTGCTTGAGCAGACCACGGCCTTCTACCGTCTGCCGCTTGAGCGGAAGCTGCCGCTCAAGATGAACGCCTACGGGGTCGGCTATGTATCCAGGCGGGGCGAGTTGCTCAAAACCTCGCCGTATTACACCGGCACGAAAAAACCTGATGTATGTGAGGTCCTGATTCTGCAACGCGACTGGGGACCGGGCTCGGAAGCGCGACAGAATCCGTGGCCGGACCAGATGCCGCTATTCCGGCGGGCGGTCCAGGACTTTTTTGAGGCTACAGAGGATCTGGCGATTCAGATGATGCCCCTATACGCCTTGGCGCTCGGGCTTGAGCGCGACTTCTTTGCACACAAGTTTCGCAAATATAAAGCCCTCAACGCCCTCCGGGTTTCGTATATGCCGCCGGAGACGCTGGAGGAGGACGAGTTTCACGTTGGTCCGCATACGGACGGATCGTTCATGACGCTGCTGGCCACATCGGATCAGCTCGGCTTGGAAATTCTGTCGCCGTCCGGTCAGTGGCTGAAGATGCCGCTCATCCAAGATGCCTTTGTGGTCAACTCGGGCGACCTGTTAACCCGCTGGTCCAACGGGCGGGTCCGGTCCACACCGCACCGGGTCATTAACACCTCGGGGGAGGACCGCTATTCGATACCCCTCTTTGTGCAGCCCACCGCAGACACGATCATTGATTGTCTGCCAACCTGCTGCGGCCCGGACAACCCACCCCAAGAGCCGCCCATCGCCTGTGTCGATTACCTCCGGTGGTTTATGCAAGAGAATTTTGCGCTGGGAGAGCACAGCTACGAGAAACCAGATTCGGCAGAGGCCCCTCAGGAAAGGGACAGGTTCCAGCGACCATCATGACCTATACCCCCATCCGACGCCTGCGCTTGGTCGGTATTGCAGAAGGTATTTCTTTTCTCGTTCTTCTCGGCATTGCCATGCCACTGAAATACCTGTGGGGGCAGCCGCTGGCGGTCCGGATTGTCGGTCTGATTCATGGCCTGCTGTTTCTCTGGTTTTGCGGCGTGTTGCTCAACGCAAAAGAGGCAGCCGGCTGGGACCTGAAAAAAGCCGGTCGGATTCTCGTTGCCGCGCTGTTGCCTTTTGGCCCCTTTGTGATTGATAGAGGTTTACGCAGAGAAGATGAGGCGTTGAGAGGAAAAACACCGGCCTAGGAAAGGAGAAAGCCATGCAAACAGTCAGCAAAGAGCATATTGTGCGTACCTTTGACGCGGCCCATCCGCCCGCGGCTCACATTCAGCCGGGAGAAGTCTTTGTCATGGAAACCAATGATCGTTTCCAGGATTGGAACGATGGCGGTCGGTGGCCTATGGAGCAGTTGTCCGTGATGACCGGCCCGGTATGGATCGAAGGCGCCCAGCCCGGCCATACCCTGGCCATCGAAGTCCTGGACATTCAGCCCGCACTGGGCTTCGGCTATGTGGTCGCGATTCCGGGCTACGGGTTACTCAAGGATCAGGTCGAGTTTTGCAAAAAGGTCGTGCCGATTGAGGGGAATCGGATTCGCTACAGCGACACGATCAACCTGCCGTTTATTCCGAATATCAGCAAGATTGGCCTCGCCCCGGCCGACGAGGCCCGACCGAGCAACGCGGTCGGCGCTTTTGGCGGCCAACTCAGCAACAGCCAGCTTGGCGTCGGTTCCACCGTGTTTTTGCCGGTGAGCGTCGAGGGCGGCATGCTGACCATCGAAGATGTGCACGCCCGGATGGGCGATGGTGAGGCAACGGCGTCGGCGGTTGAGATCGCGGCGGAAGTGACGCTACGCTGTCGCGTCGCGCACGAGTTTCCGGTGCAGCGACCGCTCGTGATCACGCGAGATGAGGTCCTCACCATGGGTGACGGGGAGACGATGGAAGTCGCCGCACGTCAGGCCCTGGAAGACCTGTCCCACCTCTTAGTGGACCGAGCCGGGGTCAACCCAACCGAAGCCGCTATGCTGGCCAGTGTGGCCGCCGATCTGCGCATCTCAGAAGTGGCAGGCTCTCCGTGCCATGTACGGGCTGCAATAGACCGGGATATTCTTAATTTATAAGTATCCTACCTGGCGGCTTCCTTAGCCTTGGGGTGGTTTGAATGCCGGCGCCATCACGGCGCTGGCATTTGTCGTAATCGCCAGACGGATATCTTTGACCGGCTTGTACTCCGGGTCATCCATAAAGTCCTGGATTGCCTGCTCGGAGGGGAATTTGAGCACCACCACACCTTGGGCGGGCTCACCCTGGAGCGGTGTTGCGTTAAAGTCGGCCACCACAACTTCGGCCTGATATTTTGCCAGAAAGGGCAACACTCCAGGGATGTACTCCTTCTGGTACCGCTCTGGGTCCGTAATCGTCTGGGTCAAAATAAAATATGCTGACATGGCTATCCTCCTTGAACGGTGTTTACTGCTTTGGGGCCTGTCCAAAAGATCCGCTGCCAGAGTCCAGAAACGCCTGCTCTTCCGGCGTGGACGTTCGTCCGAGCAGGACATTACGGTGCGGGAAGCGACCGAAGCGCTGAATAATGGACAGATGCTTTCGGGCCGAGCCTTGAAAATCCTCGATCAGTGTAGTCCACTCTGTGGGAGCGGTCGCCAGCACGGCATCTCCCCGACGCACCGCTTCCTCCTGGAGGGCCAAGTCCTCGGCGTGCTGGAACGGCATCAAACAAAAGAGTTGCTCCAGCACGCCCAAAGAAGCATAAAAGGATTGCTCAAAACCTTGCCTGGCGACGTGTTGCGCTAACGGATCAGCCGCAAAGGCCGCGGCCGACCCGCGATAGAGATTGCGCGGCAGTTGGTCGAGGGCGATAATCAGCGCCAGCCACCCGCGAGGGCGAGATTCCCAGGACGCCAACCCACCGGACTGGGCTTGCCTGACGAGATCGGAAAAGCGGGTTCGGATGACAGCGTCGGTTTTGGGCGTAGCCTGAAACCAAAAAGGATAACGCTCTTCGGCCTTGCGCGCGTCTGAAGCCGCGTCGGCGAACCAGAACTGAAGCAGATGTTCGGGATCCATAGGCGTCCGGATTATCCGCCTGACTGGAGAACTCTGACATTCTCCCCGTCCTGAACGAGAACGGTAGGAGCCATCCCCACAAACAGCCCCGTGTCAACAACGCCGGGAATCGAGAGGATGTCTTGTTCAAATTGAGCGAGGGCTGTAATCGTGCTGATCGCACAGTCAATAATAGCGTTGCCGTTATCAGAGAGGAACACGCCAAAGTCAGTCTGGCGAGGTATTGGGTCGCAGGACAACACCCGGAGGTGGCGACAGCACGTCGCCACCCCGAACGGCACGACTTCAACCGGCAGCCGGCCGCGCTCTCCGAGCACGGCCACCAGCTTTTCAGTCCCCACCAGAACGATGAATTTTCGGGCCGCGGCAGCCACGATCTTTTCGCGGACCAGAGCACCGCCGTAGCCTTTGATGAGGTTCAGGTCGGGATCAACCTCATCCGCCCCATCGACGGCAATATCAATACTCTCGACGGCATCAACCGTTGTGAGGGGAATGCCAAGCTCCTGGGCGAGCGCCCTCGTTCCATGAGATGTCGGGATCCCACGGATACGTAAGCCAGCCTGGACCCGAGTGCCCAGCGCACGCACGAAGGCGCTCGCGGCCCGACCCGTGCCCAAGCCGACAACATCTCCATCTTTCACAAATTCGAGAGCACGTTCAGCGATGGTCATGCCTTGCTCTGCTATATCAGGAGAGACAGCTAGGCCAGGGCCTGGGTGATTGTCTCGCACAAGGTTTGCAAGCCGGCCGGTACGTCTGATCCGAGGTGTACGCGTAGCGCGCGCCGTCCCCGTTCGGCCAGCACTGCAAAGTCTCCCTGGGCCTGGCAGGCTTTCAGCCTGCCAAAACTGTAGCGCTGGCCGGGAATGTCCAGGTCACTGGCGTCGTCTGACGTAATCTGTAGAAACACACCGGAGTTGGGGCCGCCCTTATGCAGTTGGCCGGTGGAGTGCAGGAAGCGTGGACCAAAACCGAGGGTAGTGGCCACTTTCTTCGCGTCCCGTACGGTGCGGCGCAGGGCTTGGAACTCGGCGCAGGTTTCCTCGTTCATTTCAACATAGGCGTTGATGGCAAAATAATCGCCTGCCTGAATCCGACCGAGATGTGCACCAAGCAGCGCCACCGCGTCCTGGCCGGCTGCCGCCTGGAGCGCTTTGGCGCTTTCTGAATCCGAGAAGAAGCGCAGGTCCCGGTCTTCTAAAAACGGCGTCTCCTCCGACACCTGGCCAGTCTCTTCAAACGCCGCGGTCAGCTGTCGGGTGGCCCTTTTACTGGCTTCCACGTCGGGCTGGTTAAAGGCGTGAACCCCGAGCATGGCGCTGGCCACGGCCGTCGCCATTTCCCAGCGGAAAAATTCCTGACCAAGGCTGAGCGTATCTTCGAGGCTGATACGCACCACCGGCTGGCCGGCTTTTTCGAGCGCGTCCATGGCCGCATCCTGTTCGGCCGCAGGCGCGCTGTTGAGCCGAATATAGATAAAGAGCCGATCCCGACCATAGACTTCGGGCGGACCCAGGGGCTCTGCATCAATCGGAATAAGCCCATGCCCCTCCTTGCCGGTCGATTCGGCGATGAGTTGCTCCAGCCACGCGCCTAAGGCGTCAATACCCGGCGAGGTCACGAGCGTCACCTTGTCTCGCCCGTGTTGCGCCAGGGTGCCCATAATCGTTCCCAGCGTGACGCCGGGATTGACCTCGGGCGGCACACTCGCCGAGCAGGCCTGAACCATCAGGGCGGAGCGGTCCAGGAAACGCTGGACATCAATGCCCATCAGGGCGGCCGGAACCATGCCAAAATTCGACAGGGCCGAATACCGGCCGCCAATGCTGGGCACTCCCGGAAAGATGGCGCGAAACTGACGCTGTTCGGCAAGCTGTTGAAGCGGGCTGGCGGGGTCCGTAATGGCGATAAACCGCGAGCCGGCTCTGTCCGCACCAAGAGCCTGGGCGACCTGGTCAAAGAAATACTGCGTCAAGGCATTCGGCTCGGTCGTCCCACCCGACTTTGAAGAAACGATAAACAGCGTCTTCCCGGGGTCGATCTTTTGCGCACACGCGAAGACCTGAGCCGGCACGGTCGAGTCGAGAACGAGGAGTTCGGGGTGGCCGTCGATCGCGCCAAAGGTGCGTTTCAAGACTTCCGGGCATAAGCTCGACCCGCCCATGCCAAGCAGGAGAATATGCTGAAAGTCGTCGGCCTTGATCTCTTCGGCGAGCTGCACGAGGGGGCGGATGTTCGTCCGCTGCGCCTCCACAATATCGAGCCAGCCAAGCCATTGATCCTCGTCCTCTCCCGACCAGAGCGCGGGGTCCTTCTGCCATAAGCGCCGGACTTTCCCCTGTGTGCGCCAGTTTTTCAGGCTGGCTTCGATGAGGGCGGAAGCGCCACCCAGACTATAGGTCTGCTGGGCCAACTCCCCGCCCAGCATGGCTTGGCGCTTACGCTCAATTGAACTCAGCAGAGTGTCGAACGGTTCGACAAATTTCCGCACGCCTTCATCCAGGAGTTGGTCGGTTGCAGCGTGCAGAGACACTCCGACCTCGGCCAGGGTATGGATGATGGTCCGTGCGTCTTCCAGGTTTTCTTCCCAGTTGGTGGTCAGCCTTGGCTCGGCCCGACCTCCATCTCGGAAGGCCGCAAAGGTTTCGCCCGGTATGGTGTTGACGGTGTCCGGGCCAATCAGTTCGTCAACATAGAGCGTTTTGGAATAGCCCGGATTTTTCGTGCTCGTACTGGCCCATAAGAGGCGTTGCGGTCGTGCACCGTTTGCTTCAAGGGCACGCCAGCGTTCACTGGCCATCAGCTTTTTATACGCAGCGTAGGCAATTTTTGCGTTCGCAATGGCGACTTTCCCGAGCAGGCGCTCGATCTTGGCCTTTTGCTCGGTACTGTCTGCGGCCTCAACAGCCTGGCTGAGTTTTTCGTCGATCAGGGTGTCGATGCGACTGATGAAAAAGCTGGCGACACTCGCCACCGTACTCAGGTCCCCACCCCTTTGAGCGAGCCGCTCCAAGCCGTCCAGATATGCCTCGGCAACCGCTTCATACGCCTCGACCGCAAAGAGCAGGGTCACATTAATGTTGATCCCCTCACCGATCAACTGAGCGATGGCCGGAACGCCGGCCTGGGTGGCCGGCACCTTAATCATGACGTTGGCCCGATCAACCATTTTGTACAGGCGGCGGGCTTCTTCGAGGGTCCCTTGCGTGTCATGGGCTAGATAGGGAGAGACTTCAAGGCTGACATAGCCATCTTTGCCCTCGGTTTTTCGATACACCTCAAACAACACGTCCGCAGCCATCCGGATGTCCTGAATCGCCAGACGCTCATACACGTCTATGGCCGACCCAACCCCCTGTTCGACCAGGGCCTGCATGGGTTGATCGTAATCGGAACTGCCCGCCAGCGCCTTCTCAAAAATGGCCGGATTCGACGTCATGCCGAGCAGACCGTCGTGGTCGACCATAGCCTGAAGATTACCGGAAGTAATAAGGCTGCGGTGGATATTGTCATACCAGATGCTTTGACCCAATTGCTGGACAGCAACTAATGGATTCTCCATGCTCTTCCTCGTCCTTCCCCCTCACCCCAGGCACTCGTTCCCTTCGACTTCACTCTGCTACGCTCAGGACAGGCATACCGGGTAGGGTCTGATATGGCATCGGTGATCTGTACGACCCACCCTCTTCTAGCATAGCTCCTTTCTCGTCAGCAAAGGGGGCTGGGCGGTCGGATTACGATCCGTTCATCCGACCTACAGGACTCAACATTGAATATGTGTAAAGGATGTGTTCATCTAAAGATTACTCATGTCCAATACAGCGAGTGAGTCACGGCCGCCAATACCAGCTGACATTAGACGGAAAGTCTTGATCGAGGCTGGCCATCGATGCGCCATTCCCACATGCCGTCACATTGAGGTTGACGTTCATCACATTATCCCTTGGACGACTTGTCGAGAACATAGGTACGACAACCTCATTGCTCTTTGTCCAAATTGTCACAGACGTGCCGATCGAGGAGATATTGACCGCAAAAGTCTACGTCTCTACAAGATCAACCTTCGATTTGCTCACGATAAATTTACTCAACTGGAACTTGATGTGCTTTTTGAAACGAATGCGGGTCGGCCTATAGAGTGGCCGCCTTTTATGAACATCTTGATCAAACGAATATTAGATGCTGGATTTGTGGAAATTACTGAGGGGAGCGGAGGGTTGGTTTTCACCAATGGTATGCGTATCTCCCCGGTTCAGCTTTTTATTACTGACAAAGGACAAGATTTTATACGAGAGATCGGCTCACGAGAGATGTGATTTAAGGGATTGGAATGTCGGACTGCGCGCCTGCGGCCTGAGCGAGCCGACCTTCCTGCTGAGAGACGGCCTGGGGACGGTCGCGCTCTGCGTCGACGATGCAGAAAAAACCAAAGGGCTCATCGTCGCCGGCCAGAAACTGATGGGGGGTCCAGGGAGCAACGTACACGGTATCAAGCGCCTGCATCTCCCAGGCTTGATCGTTCAGGATGACCCGCCCCTGCCCGCGCACGGCGATCACAACGTGGGCGTGGGCATGTTTCTCCAAGCTGGAGTAGCCGCCCGGTTCGATCTCAAAATAGCGCAGATGAAAGCCGGTCTCTTCGGCCTGCTTGCCGACCAGAACCTGACGGACAATGCTTTTCCACTCTCGGCCCGCTTCCTGTCCCTGCTTATAGGCTTCACATTCGACCTCGGACCAGGTGCACGGGTCGTGGTCTTTTTGCGCGCGAATGAGACGACTTTTCGGAGCGGACATGGCCCTCCTCAGGCAAACTCAATAATCGTCTTGAGTGAGTCCCGCGCTTCAGCCGCGTTGCGATAGGCAGTGTGGAGTTGCTCAAACGGGAAACGATGGGTGATGAATTTCTCGGCCGTAATGACGCCGTCCTGAACCAACCGAAGCGCCTCGCGGGTATCGTTCGGTCCGCAGGAATAGCTGGGGATCAGGCGGACTTCGTTAAAGTACAGATCGTTGGGCGAGAGGGTCAGCGTGTCGTCCGGTTTACTGGCCGTAAACAGCACCACGGTTCCGCCTTTGGCCGCACAGCGCAGACCGAGTTGCATGGCTTCGATCGAACCCGGTCCGACAATGACGATCTCGGCCATCTCGCCCTGAGTATATTCCCGCAGCGCGTCCTCGATATTGCCATCTTTCACTTCGTGCGGGTTCAGCGCGAGATCGGCGCCGAGTTCACGCGCCTTTGTGCAGCGATAGGGGACGAAATCGGTTCCAATAATGGTTCGGGCTCCAGCGTGTTTTGCCAGGGCGACATGCAACTGCCCCATGATACCGAGTCCGATCACAAAGACACTGTCGCCGGCCTGAAATCCCGAGCGCCGTAGGGATTTGACCGCACAGGCCGTGGGTTCGACCAAAGAGCCGTCGGCAAACGACATCTTCTCAGGCAAACGCAAGGTATCACCGGATAAATTGTCCTTGGGCACCACGAAGTATTCAGCCATTCCGCCGGGAACAATCTTTGTTGCCCGCCACGTTGGGCATTGGACAAACTCGCCGCGTTGACACGCCCGGCACGAAAAACATGGGGCGTGATGATGGACGAACACCCGATCTCCAGGCTGAAAATCCTCTACTCCCTCGCCAATTTCAACGATTTCACCCGCGGGTTCATGCCCAAACACCAGTGGGGCCTTTTTCTTCATATACCAGCCCATCACATCGCCCGAGCAAATCCCACACGTCCGGGTCTTGACCAGCGCCTCGCCCGGTCCAACAGCGGGGATAGCGTCGTCTTCAAAACGAATATCGGTTGAGTCGTATAAACGGGCGACTTTCATAGTGGGCATAATGCGGAGAGTTTCCTTTCTGCCGAGCGAACCTGGACCATTATGCCAGGACAGGATTTTGCGGCAAGCCAGACTGGACGCCTAAAAGATTCATACTTTGCAGGTATCCTGCACCTGCAAAATTGGCCTACCAAGCGGGTCGCTACGGCCCATCCGTCACGTAGGTAGCAAGGTTGACCGGGCCGAGCGGAGCGGCCAGAGCGGCGAGACGAGCCATTTCCTGACGGAAGCGCGGACCGTGGTGCACGTTGGTCGCGATATGGGCCATTTCGTGCAGCAGGATGCCTTCCCCTTTGGGGAAAGGAAAAGCCTCCAACAAAATTCGGCGTCGTTTCTTGTCGCAGTAACCAGCTATGTGTTTGCTCATTGCGGCAGGTATCCCAGGGATAATGAGCGGATCATGGAGTGTGACGCGGTATGGGGGCAGCGCATTGGCGAAGTACTGGCGGTTGAAATACTCGAAGTGTCGCTGGTACTGCTCCTCCCACTCGGCAAGCTGGGCGGTGGTGGCTCTGTGGCGCTTACGATCTTTCCAGGTAGAAAGAGTGGAGCGGGTGGCTCCCATGGGTTTTCCCCTGTCGTGGTCTGAGGTTGTATGGGGGGAGGAAATACCCTCCCCATCCCTAGCGGAAAAGAGAAACGAGATGTAGGCGAGAGGAGCTTAGGCCGCCATCATCCATTTGGCCATGCGGAGCATGTCCTGCGGGCTCTCGGGCAGTTTGCGCATGACCGAGGCTTCAAAGCCGGAGTGCATGAGGCAGTTCTGACACAGGGCGTCTTCGCGTTTTTCCCAGTAGTCCCAATCCACCCCGTTCCAGAACTCGTCCCAGGTCTTGAAGTATTTCTTGCCGATGAGATAGCACGGGTCCTTCCAGCCGAAAGGCGTCCGGG
This sequence comes from uncultured Binatia bacterium (SeqCode), assembly GCA_965203745.1. Taxonomy (GTDB): domain Bacteria; phylum Desulfobacterota; class Binatia; order Bin18; family Bin18; genus Bin18. Next base: position 73,836 of record CBDBDK010000002.1, on the reverse strand, counting down.
TGACATTGCCCCACGGCGTACAGGGATACTCGCGCTCACCCGCGGCGAATTCGAGGAACAGCGGGGTGAGCGAGATCTTGTAACGCTCGGACAGTTTCAGCACCTGTTTGAATTTCCGGTGAATCTCGTCCCGATACAGAAAGTGGTTGGTCTTGATCGCCTCGTAATGGTAGCCGGGCGAAATCATGATGCCGTCGACTCCAAGCTCGGTCAGCATCTCGCACATCTCTTCGATCTCTTCCATGCTGGTTTCGCGGAATACCGTGGTATTGGTGCACATGGAGTAGCCGAGCTGTTTGCCGAGCGTGATCATTTCAACGGCCTTGTCAAAGACGCCCGGCTTGTCACACACAAAGTCATGGGTGTCGCGCATGCCATCCAGATGCACATTAATGGACAGGCGCTTATGCGGTTTCCCTTTGGCGTAAAATCGCTCCAGTAAAATTCCGTTGGTACACAGATAGATGTGGCGCTTGCGGTCGATAATGCCCTCGACCAGCTCCGGCAGCTCCGGATACACGGTTGGTTCTCCACCACAAATTGACACCACCGGCGCACCGGACTGATCCACCGCCTCAAGGCATTGATCGAGAGAGAGCCGATCTTTGAGATCGCCCTGGTGCCGTTCCGGCGTACACCCCACACAGGCCAGATTACAGGTGTAGAGGGGCTCAAGCATGAGCACGACGGGGTAACGAGACTGGCCGCGCAGCTTGTTCTTGAGCTGCCACTTAATCATGTCGGTCGTGATATGTAATGGAAACCGCATACTTTTCCTCGCCCATGGCTTATGGGACCGCTTGGTCCCTGAGCCTCACAGGCTGACCGTTCGGTTAGCGAATATTACCGATCCGCATGCCAGCCCGCAAGGGGGAAAGTCTGAACAAATAATTTGGCGCTTTACAAGTTTTCGGGCCTTAGTCACAATAGAATTATGGTACAGAAGAAGATGGGTGGTCGGGGCAGTGGCGGAAGACAAGAGAACGCGACGCTCGGAGAGCTGAAAGAGGTCGCAATACAGCTCGGCATTCAGGTCCGAGAGGAAAAATTGCTGCGTGAAGTCGGGTATCGCGTTCGTGGCGGGAGCTGTCGGGTGCACGATCAAGACGTCGTCTTCCTCGACCGAGACCGCCCAGTGACCGAACGGGTTGACATCCTGCTTGACGAGCTCTCGCAACGCGAGGTTGATACGCAGGCGCTGTCGCCGTCAATCCGTCACCTTTTCGCAGGAATCACAGGAGACCGTCCATCATGAGTGACATAGGTGAGCGGCTCGACACCTTCCGGCTCTGGATCAAAGAGCAGGGGCTCAAGGCTACCGCTCAACGAGAAGACATCGCCCGCGTCTTTTTCTCGATCACCCGCCACATCAGCGTGGAAGAACTCTATAGCGAAGTCCGCCAGGTCAATCCACGGGTGGGCTATGCCACCGTCTACCGGACCCTCAAACTACTCAAAGAGTGCGGGCTCGCCGAGGAGCGCCATTTTGCCGACGGGCAAGCCCGCTTTGAGAACGTTGAAGCCGAACGGCATCACGATCATCTGATCTGCGAGCGCTGTGGGCGCATTATCGAATTCGTCCAGCCCCGGATTGAGGAGCTCCAGGAAGAACTTGCTCTGCGCTACGACTTTGTGGCGACCACGCACAAGATGGAAATCTACGGGATTTGCAAAGAATGCCGAGAGAGTCTTGACCCGCGTCAGGGGCGCTTTTTCAGCAGTTAGACATCGAGCCGAAAGAGGCGCGCGGTATTGCGCCACGTGGCCTGCGCCACCTCTTCAAGCGACACGGTTTTGAGCTGGGCAATCGTTGCCGCCACCTGTGAGACATACGCGGGTTCGTTCCGCCGGCCGCGATAGGGGACCGGAGCCAAATATGGGCAATCGGTCTCAATGAGTAGCCGGTCCATTGGCACGAGCGGCACGACCGCGCGCAGTTCCTGTGCACTCTTGAACGTCACAATCCCGCTGAACGAAAGAGACAAACCCAGGGCCAACAGGGCCTCGGCTTCTGGGACAGTGCCGGTAAAGCAGTGCATCACGCCGTGGACTCGGCCACCGCTTTCTTGGCGGAGAATATCGGCAGCCTCAGTGTAGGCCTCACGGACATGCATGGAGAGCGGCAGGTCGAGTTCGAGCGCGAGCTGGATAAAGGTGCGGAAATGCCGCCGTTGCGCTTCGCGGGGAGAATACTCGTAGTAAAAATCCAGGCCGGTCTCACCCAACCCAACAACCTTGGGCTCCTGGGCCAAGCGACGAAGGTGGTCATAGGTTTCCGGGGTAATCGTTTCGGCGTTGTGCGGGTGCACACCCACCGTGGCAAAAACATCGGGGTGTTCCTGGGCTAGCGCCACGGCTTTTTCGTTATGCCAGAACTCGCCCGTCGCTCCAATCGTAATAAAACGCTCGATGCCGGCCTGGCGCGCACGGGTCAGGAGGGCGGTCCGGTCTTCGTCAAACTGCGTGTCGGTCAGATGACAGTGCGAATCGGCCAAGCGCATAGTCGGCGTCGCCCCCCCGCTAACCCACCGCCTCTTGCTCCGGCACGTTTTCGTCGAGTTTGACAAATAATGGCGCGGGCTGTCGCAGGGCTTGGCCTGGGGCAAGCGTTCCTGGCTCCCACTGGCCGATAGCTGTGCTGTTGTCGTAGCGCAGCACGAGATGCTCGCCTCGGGTGTCTTTGACGGTCTGCGTATACTGACGGCCAAAGAGTTGACCATCATAGCCGAGGAACTCGTGGAGCTGTTGGCTGGTGTGGGGCAGTATGGGAGCCCAAAGAATTTTCAACCAGTCAATGGCCTGCAGCGCGACATAGACTGACGTGGCGGCTTGTTGTGGAGCCGTCTTAATCGTACTCCAGGGCGCCGCGTCGTGCAGATACTGGTTTGCCCGTTGGCTCAGCCGTCGGACTTCCTGCATGGCGGCTTTGAGCTTCACGCCGTCGTACAAGTCCCCAACGCTGTCGAAGCCGGCTCTGACTTCATCAAGCAGGCCCTGATCTTTTTCGCTCAACGGCCCCGGTTCGGGGACGACGCCCTTCCACCGCTTATAGGTAAAGCCTAACACCCGGTTCACCAGATTGCCCCAATTTGCCACCAGTTCGTTATTCACGCGCTCCACAAAATCGTCCCAGGTAAAGTCCACATCGTTGGCTTCCGGTGCGATAGCGGTGAGTGCGTACCGCCACGCGTCAGCCTGGTAGCGTTCGAGCACGTCCAGGATGCTGATAACCCGCCCCTGGCTTTTGCTGAACTTCCGACCGTACATATTCAGGTATTCGTTGGCCGGCACATCATAGGGCAAATTCAGGTTCTGGTAGCCAATCAGCATTGCCGGCCACATCATGGCATGAAAGGGAATATTGTCCTTGCCGATAAAGTTATAGATACGGGCCTGGGGGTTGGTATCGGCATCCCACCACTGCCGCCACTGTTCGGCGTCGCTGTTGAGTTGAGCCCACTCTTTTGCCGCGCTCAGATAGCCGATGACGGCGTCGTACCAGACATAGATACATTTCCCCTCCGTGTTCGGCAGCGGGATTGCGACGCCCCACTCCATATCGCGAGTGATCGGACGGCCACGTAGCTCCGTTTGTTCGACCTGGGTACGCGCAAAATGGATGACGTTCGGACGCCAGTGCGTTTTGCCGTCTTGCAGCCAAGACCGTAGCCGTTCCTGGAGCTTCGACAAATCCAGGAAGTAATGCTCGGTCGCGCGGACTTCAAGGGTGGTGTTCCCGGTAATCCGTGAGCGCGGGTTTTTGAGATCGACCGCTTCGTAGGTGCGCCCGCACTCATCACACTGGTCCCCGCGCGCTTCGTCGTAGTCACAAAATGGGCAGTCACCCTCGACATAGCGGTCGGGTAGAAAACGGTTGGCCTGGGCATCATACAACTGCTGCTGGCTGTCCTGGTAGATATAGCCACCCTCCAGATGGATGCGAAAAATATCCTGCGTCACATCCCAGTGGTTTTGGGTGTCCGTATGGGTGAAGAGGTCGAACGTCAAACCGAGCTTGAGGTAGCTGTCAACAAAGGTGGCATGAAACCGATCAACGATTTCAGCCGGGCTGACACTCTCTGCCTCGGCTCGGACGGTAATAGGGGTGCCGTGTGTGTCGGAGCCACTCACCATCAGGACATGGTTGCCGCGCATACGCTGGAAGCGGGCAAATATATCAGGTGGAAGATAGGCGCCGGCAATATGGCCGATGTGCTGTTCGCCATTTGCGTACGGCCAGGCGACGCCAACAAGTATATGCCGTGGATGATCCATGTGTGTCTCCTCGAATCTCTCTCAAGAGCAAACGTGCCCAGCTTCATTTGGCTGTTTGGAGGGTGCGTTTACTCTTTCCTAGCGGGCAGGCGCCACCTCAGCAAGTTCCAGCAACATATCTTCGACGGCGAGTCGCGGGTTGGCGTTTCGGTCCAGGGCCTGCATCGTATCGTAGACAACGTGAAGATCGCGTAGGGCTCTGGAGATGCTCCCATGCGCGGTCGCCTGACCCAAAGCGGACAGGCAGTCCTGATAGCGCACGACCGCACCCTTGCCAAGTAAGAGGTAGCGCAACGCCTCTTCATACCAGGCCAGAACGAGTTCCAGGCGAGCGCCTTTCTCCAACGCTTGTGGCGTCTCGGCTTTCTTCTTTGCCCTGGAGGCACGGTCAGCCACCAGCCATTCAGCCAGTTGGGACAGGGTTGAAAAAGAAGCCCCGTGTACGGTAGAGAGATGTTCGACAACCCGCTGTCGCTCCTCGATCAAGGTGGGTGGATCAAGGCTGAGAGCGCGGCCAATACTCCCGCGGCTGTAGCGGGCGAGGAGACTCGCTGTGTCGGCCTCCAGACCAGCCTGCTGCCGCAGGATATGTTCCACATCCTGAACCGGCAGGGGAGCAAAGCGCACGTGTTGGCAGCGCGACAGCAGAGGCAGAGAGAGCGTGGCCCCGCTCACGGCAATCAGCACGATAATCGCGTCGCCGGGCGGTTCTTCAAGAACCTTGAGCAAGGCACTCTGGGCCTGATCTGTCAGAATATGCGCCTCATTGAGTACGCAGACTTTCTTGCCGCCACGAACAGGCCGGAGCGCTAGAAAGCGCTGCATCGTCCGAATCTGATCGATGCCCATGCTCTGCTTTCCGGGCAGAGGTGCGCTGAAATAATAGTCCGGATGGGAGCCCGCTTGCAGCGACACACAGGCAGGGCAGAAGGTACACCCGCGCTGAGGGGCCTCCTGGCAGAGTAAAGCGTGTGCCAGGGCAACGGCGGTGCAACGCTTGCCGATGCCGTCCGGCCCGGTAAAGAGATACGCGTGGGCAACCCGATCATTGGCCAGCGCCTTACGCAAGGTCGCAAGCGCTGAGGCGTGGCCGTGTATCTGATCCAACAGCATGGTTTTCTCGATGTCTCTCTTTATAAAAGGGCGGGCAAACGTTTGCGGACACCGGCAAGAACAGCAGTGTGTACAGCCTCGATATCCTGGGTCGCATCAATCAGACAGACCCGTTCGGGCTCGGCGCGGGCAATGGCGAGGAACCCCTCGCGCACCCGCCCATGAAAACTTACCGACGCGGCCTCAAAGTGGTCAACCGCCGCCGTTCCCCGTCGCTCCTGAGCCCGCTGCATCCCAACGGCAACCGGCAAATCCAACACAAAGGTCAGTTGGGGTTGGCAGGCACCACACACAAAGGCGTTCAGCCGCGCAACCTCAGCCAGATCAAAGCCGCGTCCATAGCCTTGATACGCGGTGGTCGAGTCCACGTACCGGTCGCATAATACAATACGCCCGGCTTGCAGGCCGGGCAGGATGACCTCGTGAATATGCTGCGCCCGGTCGGCGAGCATGAGCAATAATTCAGCCAGGGGAGCGAGCGTGTCAGTCGGCTGCCCGGTGTGCGGGCGTAACAAGAGCTGGCGCAGGGTCTGCCCGATTGGCGTGCCGCCCGGCTCGCGCGCCTCAACAACGTCGTGGCCACGCACGCGCAACGCCTCGGCCAAGAGAGAAACCTGGGTGGTCTTCCCACCGCCCTCGCTCCCCTCAAAGGTGATAAAAAATCCGCTCATGAGACGTGCTCTCTGGGCGTGTGGAACATAGCGAAAAAGTTAGCCGACTTCCAATCCAACCGACCGCATCAGCGCCAAGGCATTACTCTTTTGGACGACCCCGGTCCGCATGCGGTAATCGAACCGCAGATCGCCGTCTTCGAACTGATCTTCAAAACAGACGTTGGCCACGCGCGGAGAGAGACTATCGGCGATCCGGGCCAGAGCGAGATCGTGGGTTGTGACCAAACCAATGGCTCCCCGTTCAAGCAGACTCCGGACCACGGCGGCTGCGCCAATCTGGCGGTCGTGGGAATTCGTGCCATGAAAAATCTCATCCAAAAGAAACAGCAAGGGCACCGGACCTGCCGCGTCATCCATCAGTTGGCGGACGCGTGTCACCTCGGCGTAGAAGCGGGAGGTGCCGGCATGCAGAGAGTCCTGGATACGCAGGCTTGCGCCAAGCGTCAGCGGAGAGAGGCGGAGGTGCCGCGCCCGCACGGGTGCACCGGCCAAGGCCAGGACGGCGTTCACCCCAACGGTCCTGAGCAGTGTGCTCTTGCCCGACATATTGGAACCGCTGACGATCAACGCCTGAGGAAACTGGTTCAGGCTAATATCGTTGCGTACACAGCGCTTTTCAGGCATCAGCGGATGACCGAGCCCGGTTCCTTCAAAACAGGCACAACGTTGACCATCCTTTTGCTGGGACACGAATTCCGGGAAGGGGTCGGTCGGATGCTCATACGCATAACCGGCCAGCGCGTTCAGGGCCTCGAATTGACCGATCGCACGCAGCCATTGGGCAATGTCTCGGCCCGAGACAGCACGCCAACGTTCGATGGCGTAAGCGCTCTGTGTCGTCCACAGCAACAGGGCGGCCAGCGGCACAAAAATCTGATTCTTGCGAGATTCGAGCAGGGTAATCAAACGGTTGAGACGAGCAATCTGGTGCGAGGGCGGCAAGCCGTTCGTTGTCATGAATGCCTGCAGACGGGCCAGCCACGGACACACAAACGTCTCTTGTTCCAGACAGGTCAGGACTGCGGACAGCAGGTTGAGTTCGCGTCCGATCCGCTCGATATTCACAATGGTACGTCCGACCCGTTGCCGGATACTGGCGGCAAAAAGACCTTGCACCACACTCGCCACCACAAACGGGACTGGCCCTATCGATGTCAGCCCCCAGGCGGCGAGGGTCGTTAGCGACGAAAACGAGAGGATGCCAGCAACAACAGACATCCACCGGCCAGAGAGATGAGGCGGCGCTTGTCCCCAGTCTTGCAGGGTCTGGGGCGAGACACCGGTTTCAATATCGTCACCACGGACGGCCAGCTCTTCGCGCAGGTCGAGGCGGAGACATAATTCATCAATGGCGACCTGACGAGCGCGAATCTCTTCGGGCGTGGCGGGGGTTGTGAGCCATGCGGCCAGGGTCTGTCGTCCGCTCGAAGTCCGCGCGGTACACAGCAAGGCAAATACTGAGCCTGAGCCAAACAGGTCGAGGTCGGCGACATAGGGATGACCAGCTTGCTGACTCTCTTGCAGAAATTCGTCCCCAGACTCTCCGCACTCAACCCAGCGATCTTCGAGACGGGATAATCCCTGAGAGTAAAACACCTCACTCCGTTCCGCCCGCAGCCGTTGGTGTTTCACCCGCTCATGGTAGAGTACGAGTCCGGCAAAGCCGATCACAAAAGGCAGCAGCCAGCCCCATGACAGGGTTCCAGGCCGCAGGAAAAACCAGGCAACAGCACAGCCGGCAAGAAAAAGAATAAGACGCACGTTGCCTATCGTGCGGTCCCGCTGCGTACAGTGGCGGAATTGGCTTTCGCGTTGACTCAACCGCTCAGTATACACGGCATGCGGGTTCGCGGGCCGCGGGTGGTCTTCAGAATTCCGCGACAGGTCGGCCGACATCATGCGGTAGTCCTTTTCACGCGAAAGGGAGGGTCAGTTAGCGGAGGCCGAGATACCATGCGATCAGGAATTCTCCTAGGAAGAGATAACACCCGGCGCCAAACGCCAGGAACGGACCGAACGGTAAAGCGAGTTTTGAGTCGGCCCGACGCCGTATCATGGTGGCAACCCCGATCACCGATCCGGTACAGGAAGCGACCAGCAGGGTAAAGGGTATGGCACGCCAGCCCAGAAAAGCGCCTATCATGGCCAACAGTTTGATATCCCCCCCGCCCATACCCTCGCGTTTTGTCACGGCCCAATAACTGAACGCCACGGTCAGCAGGACACCGGCGCCAAGTCCGGCTCCTATGAGCGATTCCCAGAATTTCATCTGTGGAGAGATCGTGGAAAAGAGCAGACCGAGGATGATCCCAGGCAGGCTAATAACATCGGGGATAATTTGATGATCCACATCAATAAACGAGATGACGATGAGGGCTGCGGCAAAGACGAAATACCCCAGAGTTGCCAGGGTGAGGCCAAATTGGACCAGCAGCAGCACGGCGATAGCGGCGGTCAGCAGTTCGACCCAGAAGTAGCGGGCAGAAAACTGGGCACCGCACACCCGACAGCGTCCGCATCGGACCAGATAGGAGAACAGCGGAATATTATCGTACCAGGTAAGCGGGGTGGAGCAGCGACGGCAGTGGGAACCTGGGGAGACCACCGACTCCTCAAGCGGGAGGCGGTAAATACATACGTTCAGGAAACTCCCAATACAGGCGCCGCAGACGCAAGCGGCCAGGTAAACGAACAACGGTGGGAGGTCAATGAGTAACAACCACTGTAGTCTAATCGATCCGAACCCGACCGGCAAGATTGATCACAATGCGTTTTGAGAATTGTCCGTCAGGAGACGCGAGCATGAGAGTCGTCCCGTCGCCAACATGGCCACGAGGACTTCAATCAGCGAATAGTCACGCCGCATAGCAGTCGGTTTCTTCTATGCAGGCTTTTTGCTCTCCCTCCTCCTCTATCGATCTCTCTTTTCACAAGAGGTCGTTCGGTTCATGTCAGAATTTGCGTCCTTTGTCTCGCCTCATCCGTCTGTATAGATAGACGCTGTTATGCAGGAGGTTTTCGATGAATGGTCAATCTGCGGTAGAATTTGCGCCTCCGACCCGAGTCCATATTGGTTTGTCAGTCCGCAACACGGACCGCTCCGCCGCTTTCTATCGATACCTGTTCGCCCAGGAGCCGACCAAGGTGCGTCCAGGCTATGCAAAATTCGAGGTCGCCGACCCGCCCGTGAACCTCACATTGAATGCAGATGCAGAACGCCAGACCCGCCCCGGTCCGAGCGCCCACTTCGGGGTTCAGGTCAAATCGACCGAGACCGTCGCTCGGATTGCCGCCCGGTTACAGGCCGCAGGACTCGCCCCACGCTGGGAAGATGCCGTCTCGTGCTGTTACGCTGTGCAGGACAAGGCCTGGGTGACCGATCCGGACGGGAACGCCTGGGAGATTTTTGTGGTCCTGGATGCTGATGTGCCGGATTACACAAGAAAGAAGAGGGAGAGCGGCGGTGCGGAAACAGGCGACGCTTCACACCACGAGGCCGCTCGAAGCTCTTGTTGTGCGGTCGAATGCTGTTCAGAATAGGCGGCTGGATGAACGTCTCAACTGAGCACGCCTGGCAGGCGCTGAGCCAGCAGATGCGCACGTTCTTTCGCCGCCGTGTTACGGATGACCAATTGGCGGAAGACCTGCTCCAAGAGACGTTTGTGCGGGTCCACAACGGACTTGCCTCCCTCCAGGAACAGGAACGGCTGGCATCCTGGGTCCAGCGGGTTGCCCATAACACGCTGAGCGATTATTTCCGCAAGGGCTTCGTCTCGAAAGAGGTGCTCGCCCCTGATGGTGTCGTGGCGGATGCTATCCCTGAAGAGAACACCTCGGAAGAGAACTATAATCAGGAGATCGCGGCCGGCCTGGGAGGCATCGTGCAACAGTTGCCGTCACGGTATCGTGAGGCAATAGAGTTGGCAGAGCTCGAAGGGCTGACCCAAAGTGAGGTCGGTGCACGCTTAGGCTTGTCCCTGTCCGGGGCCAAGTCTCGCGTCCAACGCGGTCGGGACAAGCTGAAAGACCTGTTACTGGAGTGCTGCCATTTTGAGCTTGACCGGCACGGCAATGTGGTCGATTACCAGCCACAGCGCGCGTGTTCTGACTGCTGCGGAAACCCGGCTAGGGCCTAAGCCTCCCCGGTCATGGCGAGCCAGGCAGAGAGCTGCTCCGGGGAAAGAGGAACCGCCACAGAGGTAGACACTCAACCCCTCTCATAGAGCGCCTGCCCATCGCGTAGACTCCTCCCTCGCCCACCCTCCCGGTTGCTCCATACGCGTGAGCAACTGCACATTGCATCCTTTTCCGAGACCGCATAGTTTTCAGACAGAGAGGAATAAAATCATGCCGCATGAAACCTTGTTGAAGTTCAATTACCCGACCACCCTGCTGCGTGAGTATACGCACTGGGCGGTCTTACTGCGCCCCCAGCAAGTGACAGTCGGTTCGCTCGTGCTGGTGTGTCGCGCGGAGGTCACGAGTATGGCGGAGGTCTCGGCCGAGGCTTTTGCCGAGCTGCATACAGTCACGGCTGACTTGGAGGAAACGCTCAAACAAGTCTTCGCCTTTGACAAAATTAACTATTTGTTACTTATGATGGTCGACAGGCATGTCCACTTTCATGTCATTCCGCGCTACGCCACCCCGCGGACAATAGGCGGTGTTGAGCTTCCTGACCGAGCATGGCCCAAACCCCCTGACGTCACCCAAGCGCTCGAGCTGACCGAGCAACAGTTTGCGGCATTATTCCAACTGCTTCGGACGGCGTGGTCGACATAACGCGCCGGACGCGGCCAGCCCTTCGGTGTGGAGGCTCACCCTTCTCCTGGAGGAGTGTCCCCGATATTTGAGAAAAATATCTGTCGCGTAAAAAGATCAGAGAAAAGAGCGATAGGGGGGTTGCAAAATCTGCACTAACAGCTAGTAAGCTATAGCTATGATGCATGCTGCTGTGGATATGATGATGGTGGATGTGGAAGGTGGCGAGCAGCAGCCCCGCTATTCGTCATACAACCCATTCAAAGCGCTCCTCCGCAATGTTTTATCCGATGCCTTTGTGGTACGCGATTTAGTGCGGAAGGGTAACAGCTTGTTTCTCTCTCAGTTTGAGTTGGATCGGATGTGGTTCTTCTCAAAAGATGAGAGCCCGTTCAGCTTCCTGTGGATCTGTCAGCACCTGGCTCTCGACCCGCGGAAGATCCAGGCCCTGTACTGCTCTGCTGAGCCGACAAGGATCCCGCGTTGGTGGGCGGCGTGAGAGAGACCCGCGGCTCTTACCGCGAGACAAGTTTACCGCTCCGCCTTTGCCTTGCGTAAGGCTTCGGTCAAGAGCGGCACGACTTCGGCGTAGTCGCCGACAATACCGAGATCGGCCGTTTTGAATATCGGCGCTTTCGCTTTGATATTGACAGCCACAATGGTACCAGCCTTGCGCAAGCCGACCATATGCTCGAACGCACCGCGAATACCAATGGCAAAATACAGCTTCGGTGCGATCGCCCGACCGGTGATGCCGACCTGATGTTGCCGGGGGAGCCAACCCAGGTCCGCAATATCCCGCGTCGAGGCCAGGGGTACCCCGCCTAATACATCGGCCAGTTGTTCAATCACGGGCAAATTCTCCGGCCCGCCTATGCCTTGCCCAACACCAACAGCGATGTCCGCGGCATCCAGGGCCGCGGCTTTGGCTGCGTCGGCACCCGTTTGTGACACCAGTTGTACCCGACTGCGGACATCGTCCTCAAGCGTCAGTCTTTCCACCCGTGCCTGACGGTCGGCAGCGGGCTGGGAGGGAGACAGCATACCAGGTCGGACCGTCGCCATTGCCGGCGTTGTTTTTGAGAGAATCGGCGCAACGATGTTGCCGCCAAACGCGGGCTTGAGTTGCAGCAAGCGCCCCTGATCGTCAACTTCCAAATCCACACAGTCGCCGGTGAGGCCCAGACCAAGTCGCGCCGCAACTCGCGGTGCCAAGTCGCGGCCAATCGCGGTTGAACCCAACAGCAGCACCTGGGGCTTGTGGGTTTGCACCGCCCGACTCAACAGCGCGGCATACAGGTCGGTGTCATAGCAGGCAAGACGGGCATCCTCGGCCGGTAGACCACGTCGGCGCCATACTCAGCTAAAGGTGCAATATGGGCTTCAAGACCGTTGCCGATTAAAACAGCACCCACTTCACCGCCGTACTGGGCCGACAGCTCAACAGCCTTTCCCAAAAGCTCAAAGCTGACCGGCCGGAGCGTATTACCGAGGGTTTCAGCCACGACCCAGACCGCTTTCCCCGGCTCGGGGTCAGCGCTTCGGACTTTCTTTTCGTCCGCGGTCCCCTCATCGGTCCACGTTCCGAACAGCCCACGAGCTAAGAGTGCGTGGACCAGGGTATCGATCTGTTCGGGTAATTCTCCTTCAAGCACACGACTTTCACGGTTGTCTTCAACAGTCTGGACAGACTCCACCCAGGTCGGCGACCCCGCGGCCCCAAATCGCGCCAGGTCCGCCGAGAGGTCACTCGCCGTCACCGTCTCCACCGGCTTCTCTTGGGCGGCTTGTCGCTCGGCTTTCCTGGGGAAGCGTTCCGGCGCCAGATCCTCGGTGGCCGACACCAAGGCTGGCAGGGGACAGTCAAGAGTGTCAAAACCGCTATCGGTTTCACGTTCAACCCGGAGAGTCTTTCCATTGGCGTCGAGCGTTAATGCGGCTACGCCCGTCACCTGGGGAATATCAAGCAGCTCGGCAATCTCCGGGCCGACCTGACCGGTTTCCGCATCGGTACTATGCCGACCGCACAGGATGAGGTCATAGCCTTCTCGCTCGCACGCCAAGGCTAAGGTGCGGGCGGTCGCCAGCGTGTCTGCTCCGGCAAACGCCCGGTCCGTCAGATGCACGGCCCGGTCCGCTCCTAGGGCCAGGCAGTAGCGCAGCGCCTCCTCGGCCTGGGGCGGTCCCATCGTCAGCGCAACCACTTCGCCGCCGTGTTCGTCCCGCAGTTCCAGCGCTTTCAACAATCCACGGATATCAAACGAACTGACCTCGGACGGCACGCCCTCACGTTGGAGAGTTTTTGTTTCCGGGTCGAGCTTCATGGCCGAAACCACGGGCACCTGCTTTACCAACACAATACTCTTCATAGATACGCCCACTCCCTGGATCAAAGCGGTGCGCAGCAACCTATCTTGCGGGGCCGCACAGCGTCAACCAAGCCGACTCAACAGCGCTCACTCTTGTCCCGACGGTAGGGACAAGAGAATCACCGTCAGTAACGGTTTTAGCCGGTGCTGGGCAGGAGAACGTCGGAACTGGAGAGGAGATATTAACTGGAACTACTCTGCCCCGCGTCCCGGCGTATATTCGTCGGCCGACAGGCTGTAGTAGGTCATGATCTTGCGCTCCTTAAACCACCAGCGGCCTTCGTCTTTGATGAGTTTGTCATCATAGCGGCCAAAGACGATCATGGGCTTATTCGTCGACTTTGTGATGGCGTCGGCATCCAGATAGCAGGTTGAAGTGGCCTCGTTGCCCGATACTTCAATGACGGGTGCCTCGATTTTGTGGCGCAGAAAGCGCACACCGTTCCGCAGCGTGTTGTCGTAGTTGGCATACCAGCCCTTCACGGCGTCGCGGCCCTCATAGCGCTTGTCGCTTTCGTATGCCGGAAGCAGAACCGCGTCGGTATGAAACAGAGCGGCGATTTCGTCTACTGTGCCACGGTCTACCACATGGCAGTAGGTATGGAGCAGTTGCTGAATGGCGATCACATCGTCCGCGTAAGACATGCTCGATCCTCCTGTTGCGTGTTTATTGTCCCCGTCCACGTATCCGGAGTAATTCGTTAATTGTCAGGTCGATGTCCTCATCCCGCAAGAGCGGCGCCGCAACACGCTTGCGCCGGGCGACATCCAGGCTGATGTCCGCGGTCACAAAATCTTCCTCGTAATAGCGTCCCTTGGCAATGCACCGCCCAAAGGGATCAATTACCTCTGAGCCGCCCCAGAACCCCACCCCGTCTTCAAAGCCGACCCGATTAGCGTAGATCACAAACACCCCGAAGGTTTCGGCATAGACGCGATTCAGCGCCTCCCAATAGCGCGCGTTCTCGTCCCGTTCCTTATTGTCAGCAATACCGCGGAGCGGGCTGGACGACGGGCAAATGAGCATCAGAGCCTGATCGAGGGTTGCGATATACGCCGTGGACGGATGCCACAGATCTTCGCACACCAGGGTTGCTGCGCGACCGTACGGGGTATCAAAGGCGCGCACGCTGTCCCCGCGTGCGAAATAGCGCTGCTCGTCAAACATGCCATAGGTCGGCAGATAGACCTTGCGATGGACGTGGCGGACCTCTCCTGCACTAAGATAGACGGCAGCGTTATAAAAACAAAAATCCGGGCTCTCTTCGACCAGCCCGACCAGACAGGCCACCGATTTGCTCAGCTCCCGCAGTTGGACGAACTCCGGCGCGTCTTGACGCAGGGCGACCGTCGCCACCATGTCCCGCAAGTGATAGCCAGTCAGACTCAACTCGGGAAAAATGAGCAATTCAACGTGCTCGTTCTTGGCTCGGGCAAGGGCCTGTTCGTAGAGGGTCAGGTTGGCGGCAACATCTCCGAGACGCGGGCTGAGCTGGGCAATACCGATTTTGAAGTGCGTGTTCACAGTGACACGGTGGTTACGCTGTGCTTCCTTTTCCAAACAGACCGCTCAGCCATCTGACGAAGGTCCGCCACAGCCCGCCCCGTTTCCCAGGTTTGGCCTCATCGGGCAAGGTTTGAATTTCGGTCTCCATGGCCCTGAAGAACTGACCGATCAGCATCTTTGCCGCACCGTCTACCAGGCGTTGTCCGACGCTGGCCAGCAGCCCGCCGATCTGGACATCGCCGTGGTAGGTCAGTAGGGTCTGGCCGTTTTGCTCGGCTAAATCAACCGTGCCCGTCCCCTTGAGAAAGCCCTGCTTACCCTTCCCATCAAGGCTGAGCTTGTAATGCGAGGGGGGCTGGATCTCCTCCATCTTGATGGTACCGTTGTAGACACCTTTGACCGCGGCCACACCCACCTTGATCTCCCCGCTGTATTCATTCTCGCCACTCTCCGTCAGACTCTCACAGCCGGGCATGCACTTGGCGAGTTGGTTCGGGTCGGTCAGGAATCTCCAGACCTTCTGTTGGGAGGCTGGAATGGTTCGTGTTCCGTTGAGTTTCATAGGTGTTGTCCTGTTCGTACGGGTCCACTCCTGACCGCTTATGCTCTGAGTGGCCGGAAAAAGGCGCGGATATCATCGACCAGAAGTTCGGGTTCTTCCATTGGTGCGAAATGTCCACCCGAGGGCATGGGCGTCCACCGTTGTAAATTGTAATAGCCCTCGGCCCACTGGCGCGGCATGAGAATAACTTCTTCCGAAAAAACCGCAACACCGGTCGGCGCCTGGACAACCGGCGTCTTCTCGTGTGACGGCTTCCAGGGGTTATGGGTTGCCTCATAATAATAGCGCGCAGACGTGCCAAAGCTCTGGGTGATCCAGTATAACGTCATCGTGGTACACAGGTCATCCTTGCTAAAACGTTTTTCGACATCCCCGTTGCAGTCGCTCCAGGTGCGGCGCTTTTCCAGGATCCAGGCACACAGCCCAACCGGCGAGTCATTCAGGGCAAAGGCCAGGGTTTGCGGCTTGGTGGTCTGCAAGGCGGAATAGCCACTCTCGGCAGTAAAAAAGTTCAGGTTCTTTTCGTACCAACCCTCCTCCCCCGGACCATACTCGGACGCCTCGGGCATGGGGCCGACAAAAACGTCCAGCGGAACCATGAGGTTGACATGACAGCCGAGCAGGTGCTCGGCGTACTTGTGCCCAAGCTGGGCGGTAATGAGCGCCCCCCAGTCTCCGCCCTGGGCGGCGAATTTTTCATAGCCCAGGACATCTTGCATGAGCCCGCGCCACAGGTCGGCCGTTCGCCAGAAATTGATGCTCGGGGTGGTCAGCGGGGTGGAAAATCCATATCCCGGCAGGGACGGCACAACGACATCAAACGCATCGTTCGGGTCGCCGCCAAACGCGGCTGGATCGGCCAGCGGCCGAATGACTTTCTGAAAGTCCCAGAAGGTCCACGGCCAGCCGTGGCTCAGGATCAGCGGTGTCGGATTCGGTCCTTTTCCTGACTCGTGGATAAAGTGGATCGGAACCCCTTCGATCGTCGTCTTATAGTGGGAGAAAGTGTTCATCTCGCGCTCAGCCGCGCGCCAGTCATAGTTGGTGCGCCAGTATTCGACCAGCTCTTGGAGATAGGCTTGATTCGTCCCGTACGCCCACTGCTCGTTGGCAAACTCGCCCGGCCAGCGCGCCTTTGCCAGCCGCTCCTGCAGGTCCGTCAATACCGCATCCGGGACAGAGACCGTAAACGCTGCCTTGCTCATGACACCCTCCTTTTTGGCTCATCCGGTGCGCCAGGCACCCAGCAGGACAGATACTGCCCTTCCCCACGGCTGGCAAGAGGGGCCTTGTCCTGCCGCAACGCTCAGTCCACCTCGACTGGCGCCGGTGCCACGTCGGGCTGCTGCTCGAACTGAGCGGCAATTCGTTCCAGCTCTTTCCCGGAGATGGTCTCTTTCTCTAACAGGACCTGGGCGGCCTGACGCAGAATGGGGAGCTTCGCCTTCAATATTGTGGTGATACGCACGTGTTGTTCCTCGATAATACGGCGGACCTCATTATCGATCTCCCGAGCGGTCTCCTCGCTGTAGTCGCCCGGCCCGTGCGGTTGGCCGTTTTGCAGAAACATGGGCTGGCGCTCCTGGTCAAAGCTTTGCTGACCGAGCGTGTCGCTCATGCCGTAGGCTTTGACCATACTCCTGGCCGTATCAGTCGCTTTGAGCAGATCGTCCCGGGCCCCGGTCGAAACCTCCTGGTAAATCAGCTCTTCGGCCACCCGCCCACCGAGGAGCACCGCAATTTTGTTTTCCAACTCGGACTTGGTCATGAGAAACCGATCTTCGCTCGGCAGTTGGAGAGTATAGCCCAAGGCCGCGACCCCGCGCGGAATAATCGAGATCTTTTGCACCTCATCCGACCCCGGTAACGACATGCCCGCCAACGCATGCCCAATCTCGTGGTGGGCGACGCGCGCTTTTTCTTTTTGGCCGAGGACACGATTCTTCTTTTCCAGTCCGGCAATCACCCGCTCAACCGCTTCCTGGAGTTCGGGTAAGCCCACCGTGTCCTTGCCGCGCCGGACCGCCAGCAGCGCCGACTCGTTGACGATATTGGCCAAGTCGGCACCGGCAAAGCCTGGAGTCATGGCAGCAACCACTTCCAGATCGGTTTCAGCCTCAAGGGGAACGGTACGGGCGTGCACCTGAAGAATGGCCAGCCGGCCGGTTTTGTCCGGCCGGTCCACCACCACGTTGCGGTCAAAGCGCCCGGCCCGCAGCAGAGCCTGGTCCAGAATCTCAGGTCGGTTGGTGGCCGCCATCAGAATCACACCGGCCCGTTGATCAAACCCGTCCATCTCCACCAGCAACTGGTTCAGGGTCTGTTCCCGCTCATCGTGCGAGACGGGTCCCATACCACGCGCTTTGCCCAGGGCGTCCAGTTCGTCCATGAAAATAATACAGGGGGCTTTTTCTTTGGCCTGGGTAAACAGGTCTCGGACGCGGGCCGCCCCGACGCCGACAAACATCTCCACAAACTCGGAGCCGCTGATCGAGAAAAACGGCACCTGCGCTTCTCCCGCCACCGCCTTGGCCAGCAGGGTTTTCCCGGTCCCCGGCGGTCCGACCAGCAAAATACCTTTGGGGATTTTCCCCCCGAGCCGACTGAATTTTTCCGGCGTCTTGAGAAACTCGATGACTTCCTGGAGTTCCGTCTTGGCTTCTTCGACTCCGGCCACATCGGTGAAGCGAACCTTGACATCCTGCTCCATATAAATCTTGGCTTTGCTCTTCCCGATCGACATGAAACCGCCACCGAAGCCCCCACGCTGGGCCATCCGCCGCATGAGAATCAGCCAGACGCCAAAGAACAACAGGACAGGCAAAACCCAGGACAGCAGGTCGCTGACAAAGGTGCTCTCAATCTCCCCGGCGAAGCGAACCTCGCGGGTGACCAACTGCTCGGCCAGGTCAGGCGCTACCCGGACCGTCACAAACTGGCTGGGCTGTCCTTCGATGGGATCGTTGAGCGTGCCTTGGATGTAGTGCTCCGAGATACGAATCTCTGCGATGCGGCCGTCATTCAAGTATTCCTGAAACTGGCTGTAGGGAATCTGTTCGATGCGGGTCGCCTGCATCCAGACGCTATGCAGGATGACGACACCCCAGAGCGCAATAAAAAGATACCAGATGTTAAACTTTGTCTTTTTGTCCATGACCGCTCTATTATAGCGCGCCGAAACCGACTGCCTAGTCAACGTCGTCTTGCTACTGACAGAGCCCGGCGCTCCGCGTCAGGACGCGGTAATCGCCTTGCACTTTCATCTGGGCCGGGCAATAGTCAGTGCCCATGCGTCATCCCCCCACGAGCCGCTTTATCCATGTCAATGACCTTGCCCTGCATTACCTGGAATGGGGCGAAGCAACGAATCCCGCGCTCATCCTGCTTCACGGCGGCTCGGCCCATGCCCATTGGTGGGACCATATTGCCCCGGCGCTGGCACGGACGCACCGCGTACTCGCCCTCGATCTGCGCGGTCATGGAGAAAGCGCTTGGACGCATCCACCCGCCTACGAGATCGCGGATTACGTCGCTGACCTTGAAGGCGTTATCACCGCTCTTGAACTCGATACCCCCGTTCTTATGGGCCACTCGCTCGGGGGCTTTGTGGCACTACGTTACGCCACGACAGCCGTGGCGAGCCGTGGCGCATTCGTCATTGTTGATATCGGTCCCCGGCTGCGCCCGAGTCGCACAATGCGTTTGCTGCGTTCCCTGCCACCGCCGGTGTACTCCACCGAGGCCGATGTCTACACTCGATTTCGCTTGCTGCCGGCAGAAACACGCGCAACGTGCGAGTTGCTGAGACATATTGCCCGACACAGTGTGAGACCGGACCACACCGGACGTTTTCACCTGAAAAGCGATCGTGCGGTCATGACCCGTCAGCCGTGCGACCTGGAGTCCCAGCTTACGCGTATCGTTTGCCCCATCCTGTTCATCCGAGGCCAACACAGCAGCACCCTCTCGGCTGAGCGCTTAGCCCATCTGGTCCATGCCTGTCCGCGGGCCACTGGGATTGAAATTCCCCAGGCCGGGCATCATGTTTTTCTCGACCAGCCCGCGGCCTTTCTTGACACGGTGACCACTTTCCTGCACGAGACAAGCAAGGCGTCCGTCTGATTCGTAGACGTTCAGAGTGGACACGATTCGGGCGCTGGCGGCATAGGAGGTAGAGTCTATGTTCTGGTTTGGGTTTATTGTTGGTGCGGTCGCAGCCGCCGTATTTATTCTGTACGGCAATGGTGATCTGCTGGTGAAACTCCGCGATCGGATCAAAAGCGTCTCCGACCGGTTTTGGGAGTCACAGAAGAAATAAGCGCCTCTTCTTTCGATTCCTCACAGCGCCCTTTCTCTGGGTGATCTTTTTTATCCCGCTCACTTTGTTCGCCTCCTGGCCTTGTGCTAGAGTTCGGGCAAGCGAGAAGCAGGCGTAAGAAGCACATTATTAAGGAGGGCATTGTATGGCAAAGCCGCTGGATGGAATTCGTGTTCTTGACTGGACCATATGGCAGCAGGGACCGGTCGCGACCATGATGCTCGGCGACCTCGGGGCTGAGGTCATCAAGCTGGAAGAGCGCGTGGGGGGCGACCCTGGGCGTGGCGTAATGCAAATTGCCGGGGCCAAAACCGGCGCGCGCAACTATTATTTTGAAGCCAACAACCGCCATAAAAAGAGCCTCACGCTTGATCTCAAGAAGCCCGAGGCAAAAGAAATCGTCTATAAGCTGGTCGAACAGTCAGACGTCTTTGTCCAGAACTACCGTAAGGGCGTGGCGGCCAAGCTCGGCCTGGATTATGCCACCCTCTCGAAATACAACCCCAAGCTGATCTATGCCAGCGCAACCGGCTATGGTCCGAACGGGCCGGACGCAGGGGAACCCTCCTTTGACTATATGGGCCTGGCCCGGTCCGGGGTCATGACCGCAGCGGGTGAGCCGGACATGGAGCCCATGAATATCACTGGTGGTATCGCCGACCAGATGGGGGCCATCATGCTGGCTCACGGGGTTACCGTGGCCCTGTTGGCCCGCGAACGCCTGGGCGTCGGCCAGGAAGTTGATACCTCCCATCTGGGCAGTATGATGGCTCTCCAGGGGCTCAATCTGGCCTGTCGCCTCACCCTGGGCAAAGAGTTCAAGCGTTTCTATCGTACCAAAGCAATCAACCCGCTCTGGAATCACTATAAGTGCCAGGACGATAAATGGATCTGTCTGGCTATGCCGCAAGCCGACCGCTATTGGCCGGATTTCTGCAAGACGCTCGGCATTCCGGAATTGGAGAAGGACCCGCGCTTTGAGAACATGAAAGTGCGTGGTCGCAACGCCGAGGAAATCATTGCTGTTGTCGATAAAATTTTCGCCTCGAAGCCACGCGATGAATGGATGCAACTCCTGAAAGACGGCGGTGACTTCATTTATACGCTGGTGAATAATATCACCGACCTGCCCGACGACCCACAAATGCAGGCCAACGACTATGTCGTGGATTACGCTCACCCCACCTGGGGCGAAACCCAGATCGTCGGCTCACCCCTGATCTTGAGCAAGACACCGGCCGACCCGAAGGCCCCGGCTCCGGAGTTTGGCGAGCATACCGAACAGGTTCTGGTCGATATGCTGGGCTATTCCTGGGAGGATGTGGGGAAATTGCGAGAGGCTGAGGTGTTGTAGAGGCTTCCGTAGGGGCAGCCCCCCGTGGCTGCCCTTTTTACGACACAACCCGATGCCGTAGCTCTTCTCCCGCTACATAACGCCGGAGATTGTCCAGCCACAGCTCGCCGACCCGCGGCAGATAGAGGGGCGAGGTTGAGGCCGTATGCGGGGTGATAAACACATGCGGCATATCCCATAAGTCATCGTCCGCAGGCCACGGTTCTGTGGGCAGGACGTCAAGGCAGGCGTGGCGCAGCCTTCCCTCCCGCAATGCCTCTTTGAGCGCCGTCATATCAACGATGACCCCCCGCGCAATATTGATCAGGGTGGCAGAAGATTTCATAAGGGCCAGTTCGTCTGCGCCGATGAGCCCGTGCGTCTGTGGGGTCGCCGGCGTGGCCAGAATGACAAAATCGGACTCGGGAAGAAATCGGTGAAGGTCGGCCAGCGTGCCTTGCTGCTCCACCCCGACCACCGGCTGAGTTGATTGACGAATACCGAGAATCCGCATCCCAAAGCCGGTGAGCATGGCGACAATGCGACTGCCAATGGCACCGAGACCGATGACCAGAGCGGTTTTGTCGCTCAGGCTCTCAAGCTTGGCCTCCTGCCAGCGGTGCTGGCGTTGACGGGCGGACAGTTCCCCAAACCGTTTTGCCGACCACAGCACAAAGCCCACGGCGAACTCCGCCACCTCAGGCGCATTTGTACCAGGACTGTGGGAAACGAGCGCACCCTTAGCCCGCATGGCGTCATAAAAACGGCCGTCCGTACCGGCGTCTTCGGTATGCGCCCAGCGTGGCTGAGGGAGCTGTATCATGGCGTCGATGAATGTTTTGCGATACGCATCGCCAGCTAACACGATGAGGTCGCAATCATCCGGCGGGGCCGACCAGGAGCCGTCCGGCTCAATCAAGGCCCAGCCTAGCTCCGGTACAATAGCCTGAGCGGCTTCTCCAAAACGAACGAAAAATCTTCGGCCGGCCGCAACTTTCATCAGGACCTCCCTTTCCAGCGGTCTTACCACGGAAAAGAAGCGTCTGCCTACACGGACAGAGCAATCAACGGGAAGAGCGCCTCCTATGTTGACTGGACAGCCCGGTCCAAATATGCAACACGGCAGCACATATGAAATTCGGTATTATCCATGACTTTCGCAATCCCGTCCAATGGCACCGTCCCTATCCGGAACTGTATCAAGCCCTCCTCGATCAAATCGTTCGGGCCGAAGAGTCAGGCTATGACAACGTCTGGCTGGCGGAACACCATTTCACTGAAGACGGCTATAATCCGTCCACCCTGCCGACCGCCGCGGCCATTGCCGCGCGAACGAGCCGCATTCGGATCGGGACCTATATTCTACTGATGCCGTTTCAGCATCCGGTCCGGGTGGCAGAAGACGCGACGTGCATCGATATCTGGTCCAACGGACGCTTTGATCTGGGTGCCGGTCAGGGCTATGCCGCGGGCGAATTTCACGCTCTGCATATCCCACGTAAAGAACGTTCGGCTCGCTTGGCGGAAGGAGTCGAATTGGTCCGCCGCTTATGGACCGAAGAAAACGTCACGTTTGCAGGTCGTTTCACGCAGGTTAGCGACCTGACGCTCTCGCCAAAGCCAGTCCAGCACCCGCATATTCCACTGTGGATTGGCGCGCGGACCGACAAGGCGATTCGGCGCGTGGCCCAAATGGGCTGCCATCTCATGGCGACGATCGGGCCGGACCCCGCGCCGCTCTATATCCAGACCCTGAGAGAAAACGGCCATGACCCGGCCGATTTCAACATCGGACAAATCCGGATGGTCTACGTCGCTGAGAATGAAGATCAGGCCTGGGAAGACGTCCAGGAACATTTGCACTATTCCATGCAGTACTATGGCGTTATCCTGGCCGAAGCCAACGACGCGCCGGGTGACGCAGACGGCTGGCAGTTCACCCACGCCAGCCAACTCCGCGATTCGGGCTTTGGCCGGGCCGCCATGATCGGCACCCCAGAACAAGTCGCCCGCAAAATGGAAAAATTCTGCCAGCGTTTTCACTGCACCCATTTTGTGCTGGGGACGCAACTCCCAGGGCTCGACCCGCAAAAGGTCACGCGCTCGTTGGAGCTGTTTGCCCAGGAAGTCATGCCGGCGTTTCGAGAGAGCTAGCTGTAAGGCTATAGCCTATCGTGAAACGCTCCAGCGTACACCGCCATTCTAGAATCTCGCTGGTGCGCGTGTTACTTGTCTCGGAACTTAAGCTCTTTTGAATTAATTTTTCTACCAGTGCTTGTTTTGGTTTAGAGGGAATTTTGATGGCAGTAGAGTATTGTAAATCCTGTTCGACCGATCTTCCAGATGGGGCTCTTTATTGTCCAAACTGTGCACAGCAAGTTCGTTGTGCCACTTGTCGAGACCTCATCGAGCCAGCTTGGCGTGCCTGTATAGCATGCGGAACACGCATCGACGGGTCGACAAGCGATCAAACTGCAAGGAAGACCCTAACCGATACGCAGGCAGTTAATACGATCGAATATCATGAGACAGCCCGAAGCCGTTCTCTAAGGGCGAATTTTACGAATACAATAGGAAAGAGTCTCTCAAACACCCTCAATAAGGTCCTCTCTGGTCGTTTTGAACCAATACCAGTGAAAAAGAGTAGCCAGGTTATTGATGTAAAAGTTGAAGAGTCGCAACAGCCCCGTCTTCCTATGGAGATTCCCTCGCCTCCTAATACTCCTTCTGACCTCCTATCGGGAACCCATGAAGCTCCGTCATTAGGGGATCAGACACAACAAAACTTGGCTGCATTAGAGAATATTTTTCGCTCTGACGGCGATAGTCTCAAGCTTGTTGATAAGAGGCTTGGAAACTCCACTCAGATTGATTTCGCACGAAGGCTTACTTGTCTATTTCTATATATCAATGAACTAAAAGGGAAAGGGAAAATAGACCGTACTGTTCTTGCTACTATTCTGAGGGAGAATGACGCCTTTGATCATCATACACGAGAATGGCTTTCTAATAATCCAAAAGAGATTGTGTCATATGAAGGAGAAATGGTTGGGCTCAGTAATGAAGGACGAGAATTCGCGATAAAAGCCCTCGATGAAATTCGCAATTCGAGTGAAAAACCGAAGCGAAAACCAGGAAAGACAGCTAAGAAACGGAAAAAACAAGTCAAGACCTCTGCCGTCACAAATAAAGGTGTGCCGGCTAACAAGAAGAGGCTGCAAAGAAGATCAGATGGCAGGCCAGGTCCTGGGGCCGTTTTAGACAACCTCATCGAACAGGGTTTCTTCAAAGAGAGGAAAACGATTAACGATATAATCTCATACTGTAAGGATGATCTCACATACAGTTACTCTCGCAAAGAACTATCGGTAGGGTTAATCCGTTGTATTAGAAACAACAAACTTAAGCGAGAGAAAAACGCAAACAACCATTATGAGTACCAGCAATAGCTTTCCCACTCTCGAGGCTGCTTTAGTAAAGATACCAGCTCAATTTCGCAAACGAATAATAACTTCATACCTAGAAATCAAAAAGCGCTTTGGGGAGGCAATTTTCGATGCGTCTTTTGATTCCGCTGGCCTCAGTTCTGGGAAATTCGTTGAAAGCGTCTTCCGCTTTCTTCAGCATTCTTTGACTGGTAACCACATCCCCTTTGGGAAGCCCATCCCTAATTTCCCGGATGAAGCCCGTAAGCTGATCAGACTCCCCCAAAGCTACGGAGTAGAATCTCTAAGAGTAATCATCCCGAGAGCTCTGGTCTTCCTCTACACACTGCGAGGGAAACGAGGAATTGGGCATGTAGGTGGAGACATTGAGGCCAACGAGATAGATAGCGCTACGATTGTCAGGCTGTCCGACTGGGTTATCTGCGAATTGATACGAATCTTCCATGGCCTTTCACTGGAAGAAGCCCAGGGTCTAGTAGACGCCCTTTCATCTCGTAACCTTCCCGACGTTTGGGAAGTAGGGAACAAGAAACGAATACTTAGGAAAGGACTCGACTATAAGCAACAAGTTCTACTGTTGGCCTATACAGATGTACAAGGAGGAGTCTTGGTAGAAGATCTCTTCGAATGGACTGAATATAGTTCGCTGTCAGTCTTCAAAAAGTCTGTATTAAAATCTCTCCACACAAAAAGGCTCATAGAATACGATCAAGAGATAGAGTGTGTCTTCTTGTCGCCGAGTGGAATCCAGGAGGTCGAAGAGAAGTTGCTGGAAAGACCTTATCGAACACAAGCAGCCACAGCTAATAAAGAGAAAAAGCAAAAACAAAAAAACCGTAAAAAGCAATCAGGAACTCATACCTAAGGCGTCATACCCATTCCAACCTTCTCGCTTTTCCGTACAATAAGGTGCAAGAGTTTTCGCTATACCCCAAAGACTGTCTCAGTTGCTCAAAGAATTAACGCCTCAAGAACAGGCACAGGTCGAAACCTTTGCGGCCTTCATTCTCGCTCGCTGAAAACTCCAGCAGCCCCAACTCTTCACGAACGATCTTTCAGTCCAAGAATTCACCGAGCTTGTTGCTTCAGCAGGGAGCTTTGAGTGGCTCGAAGAGGAGGGGGACATTTATTCCCCGAATGATGGCGAGGCAGTGCAGTAGCCCAGTCCCCCGTCAAACGAGGAAGCGTAGTGTAGTTGCGTTTATTTTTAATCCGATATCTTACGCCATGCCCAAGCTACTCCCTTGCATATAACCCATACAGCCACGCCAGCCACGGCCACGCCCAGTAAACCAAAATCGCCCCCACCCCCTAGATTCGGATTCTGGGGTATTGAGGGCCGGTCCGAAGACAACCCGAGGTCCCCATAGTCTACATCGTAGTCGATCTTTTCCCCCAGCAGGTCTCGTCCAGTACTGGCAAAATCATCGTTAAAAAGCATAGCGAACTCCTTGCAATTTTCGAGTACTTCCTCAGCTATTCTTACAGCCGTCTTACCTCTCTTCAGTAGTACAGCTTACCAGGGTTGCTCAAGACCTTTCAAGGAGCAGTCCGAGTTTAGAAAAACCTCCGTGAAGCCTGAACACGGAACGATCTGTTGGCCGAATGAGGCGACTTTGACCTCGATGTGCTTTACGCCCAAATAACTGGACAGGCTCTTCCAAGTGTCCCTACAGAAGAATCAAGGACTGCAGATTAAAAATCCTGAAACACGCGCCCCATTGCCGAAGCCGCCCTCCTACAACACTCTTCATTCCAGCAGGGCCAGTTCCTGCTCGATACAGTCCAGGGCTTGCTGAGGCGCGGAGACCGCGGTGTAGAGACCGCGAAATTTCTGGTTGATGAGCGCCTCGGCAAAGCCACGCTCGAATTGCTGCAACAGGTCGTCGAAATAGCCGTTGGTGTTCACCAGAACAATCGGCTTGGCGTGAAAGCCGAGCTGTTTCAAGGAGATGACCTCAAGGACCTCCTCAAATGTCCCGAACCCGCCCGGAAGGGCGATAAAGGCGTCTCCACGTTCATCCAGTCCTTGCTTCCGGCTGCGCATATCATCGGCGGTATGCATTTCATGCCCGGCCTGTGCGTAGCCGTCTTCGAGAAAGCGCGTCAGGATAACACCGATCACCCTCCCGCCAGCGGCAAGCGTGGCGCGAGACAAGGCTCCCATCAGGCCGCTATTGCCACCGCCATAGATTAAGGTGTAGTCGCGTTGCGCCAGCAGTTGACCCAGTTCAGCCGCCACATCCAAATACACTTGTGGACAGCGTTTGCTTGACGCGCAGTAGACGGTGATGGCGCGTGGGAGATCGGAGGAGTGGGAAGCGGGCATTACTGTGTTGCGGCTCCATTACGCGGTACGCTCGGGAAGGAGGTCTGATACGCTCAGAGGGTCAGCCCCCTCCCCGCTTCTCCCTTACGAGAGATTGTTTACCACACCGTCCATACCGCTCCACTCAACAATAGGCGTGAGGCGGCGTTTGGTAATCAGCCCCTGGGCAACGAGGGTCGAAAAGGTGGTGAAGGTCTTGGCATGATCTTGAATGTCCAGAATCAGCACCATCTTCGCCTCTTCGTTCGAGGCCCAGGGTCCGGCCTTCAGCGTGACCCCCTCAGGAAAGCCGGTTTCCCCGCTTAAGACCCCCTTGAATATATTATGGACCTCTTTGGTCCGGGACGGTTCCCAATAGATTTCGTCGAGATAGAGCGGCATACGATTTCCCTCCTTCTGGGATAGATTTGCTCGGGGCATAGCAAAAAAACCGCGCCCAGCCTAGCCCTTGACCACGCCAGGCAACGCTCATGCCTTTGGCAATCCGGGTACGGTGTGCTAGCGTCTGCGCACGGAGCGTTGACGACACGGGAAGGAGGCATCAATGGCACTGCCGCTGCAAGGGATTCGCGTTCTGGATATCGCCAGCATGTTGGCCGGTCCGTACGGCGCGACCATGTTGGGCGACATGGGCGCGGACGTAATCAAAATCGAGCCCCCCTATGGAGATGAGTCCCGTGCCATTGGTCCCAGGGTCGAGAATGACAGCGGCTTTTACGTCGGGATTAACCGCAACAAACGCAGTATGGTGCTGGACCTGACCCAGCCGGAAGGCAATGACCTGTATTTCCGGCTGGTCCGAACGGCCGATATTATTGTCGATAACCTCCGCCCCCAGGCCAAAGCCAAGCTGGGGGTGACGTACGAAGAAACGCGCCAGTACAACGAGAAAATCATTTGCATCTCGGTCAGCGCCTTTGGTCAGGACGGACCGTATGGCGGCCGGCCGGGTATTGACCCCCTGGCTCAGGCGCTGACCGGCTTTATGAGCGTCACCGGAGAGCGGGACGGCAAGCCGCTCAAGGCCGGGCCGGCCATTGCCGACGCGACCTGTGCCAATCTGGTCGCCTTTGCCGCCATGGTCGGCCTGTGGACGCGTGAGCAGCAGGGTATTGGGCAGCAGATTGAGCTATGCCTGATGGACGGACTGATCCACGTCCAGCCGTCCCAGGTCGGCCAATTCTTTCTCAGCCAGTACATCCAGCCCCGGGTCGGGAACGCCAGCCCGTTTTATGCGCCCTATGGCACCTTCCGGTGTAAAGACGGCCGGGACATTCAGATCGCCTCGTTTAATAACAAATTCTTCCACAATATCTGTCGTGCGCTCGAACGCGAGGACCTGATGGCGGACCCGCGTTTTGAGACCGGAGAGCTCCGCTTGCAACACGAAGCAGCCCTCAACGAGGCGTTGCAGGCCGAGTTCGCCAAACGAGATGTGGACGACATGATGCGCCGCTTAAGCGAGGCGGACGTGATGGCCGCGCCGGTCAACACCTTTCACGAAACCTTTGCCGACCCGCAAGTCCAGCATAACAACATGGCGGTCGAGGTGGACCATGCACGGGTCGGCAAACTCAAGGTTGGCGGCATTCCGGCCAAGCTCAAGAAAACGCCGGGCGCCGTGCGCCTCGCCCCCCCGACCCTGGGTCAGCATACCTGGGAAATCCTGCAAGAGATGGGTCTGAGTGGCGATGAGGTGGAGCAACTGAAACACAAGGGCGTGGTCAAATAGATTCGGAAGGGAGTGCGCATGCCCCGAGGAGCCGATGGTATCGTTCAAGCCCTGAAAGAGGCGGATGTCTCGACCATTTTTGGTATCCCCAGCATTCATAATATCGGTCTGTACGAGTCCCTGCGCCACGAGCCCTCGATTCGGCATGTCGGGTGTCGGCATGAAGCTGGTGCAACCCATATGGCGGACGGTTATGCCCGGGCAAGTGGCGGGCTGGGTGTTATTGTCTCGTCTACCGGTCCGGGTGCGGGCTTTACGGTCTCGGCCCTGCAAGAAGCCTGGGGCAGTTGCTCGCCGGTCCTGATGATCACGACCAACATAGACGCCTCCAAGATTGGCAAGGGTTTGGGCGTCCTGCACGAACTGGAAGAGCAGACCTCTCTCTTTCGGACCATTACCAAAGAGGTGTGTATTCCTCGGGCGGACGATGATCTATATACGCTTGCCAAGCACGCCATCGCCCTGGCTCAGACCGGCCGGCCCGGCCCGGTGTGTTTGGAAGTCCCCACCGACCTGATGGCCGGAGAAGCCCCCGCG
Source organism: uncultured Binatia bacterium (SeqCode) (assembly GCA_965203745.1). GTDB lineage: Bacteria > Desulfobacterota > Binatia > Bin18 > Bin18 > Bin18. The sequence goes on along the minus strand of CBDBDK010000002.1, from coordinate 44,880 downwards.
GCGGCCCCAACACCGCGGGACAGCACTCCAGCCTCCCCGTCGCTGCCTCCCCGGCTTGACGAGGCGGTCGCCATTTTGCGCAACGCAAAACAGCCCCTCATTCTTGCGGGAACGGACGCGTCCCGGGCAAATATTGCCGGAGACGTCCAAGCCTTGGCCGAAGCCCTATGCGCGCCTGTCATCACCAACACGCCGGGCAAAGGCGTAGTCCCGGAAGATCATGCTCTGGCCTTCGGCAATGCGGCGCGCAAACTGGTTGTCAAAGAGATCGTACCCGGCTGTGATGCGGCCGTCGCAATTGGTTCCCGGCTGCGTGAGGTCGATGCAAAACGCCGTGGTCTGGTTCTGCCCGAACAGTTGATCCATATCGATTGGGACGAGCGCTGGATCAGCAAAAATTATCCGGCTGCGGTACCGCTTGTCGGCGATATTGCCGCTATTACCCGAGCACTGCGGGATCAACTCGAAGGAGAGCCCTACGCCGGTCCACGCCAGGAACGGACCGCGGCGTGGCGACGGGAGGCGGAGGCGGAGTTCGAGCGCCTCCGCCAAGAGCGGCCTGAACTGCAGTCGCTCCAGGCGATCCGGGCCGTGCTGCCACGAGACAGCGCCCTCGTTATTGATAACACCCAGCTTGGCTATTGGGCCGAGTATTTTTATCCGTCCTACCAGACCAACGGGATTATCGGGGCCAAAGGTTCCGGTCTGCTCGGCTTCAGCTTTCCGGCCGCCATTGGCGTCAAGCTGGCGCGACCGGACACCCCGGTTGTCGGCCTGATCGGCGACGGGGGTTTTCTCTACACGGCTCAGGAATTGGCCACGTGCGTGCGTCACGATGTTGGCTTTCCACTTGTTGTCGTCAACGATGATGCGTTTGGGGTGATCGACTATTTGCAGCGGACCGCCTACCAGGAGGCCTATCAGGCCCAACTGACGAACCCGGACTTCCTGGCCTTCGCCGCAGCATTTGGCGTCCCCGCAACGCGCGTTCAGTCCCCGGCAGAGCTCCAGTCGGCTCTGGACCGGACGCTCGCCTCTGGAGAGATGCATCTCATTGAGTATCAAATGGCCATTCAGGAACCCCCGTTTGGGAAGTATTAGCGCAAGGAGGCAGCATGACACAGCGTCGAACCACTATTTGGGGCTGGGGCTTTGAAGACGAACAGCCCACCCCGGAACAGAAAAAAAATATCGCCAAAGGCATTGCCGAGAGTGTCGGGACCAGCGATTTTACCCTTGACCCAGAGCCGCGCGTTGAGGACATTCAGCTCCGCGCGCCGCGCCTCTCACCGCCCGCGTCTCTCGCCAGCATTTGTTCAATCGAGACGTACGACCGCGCGGCGCATGCCTACGGCAAGGCCCTGCCCGATATTGTACGGGCCTTCCGTCTGGACTTTCCGAACCCGCCCGATGTGGTGGCCTTTCCGAAGACCGAGGACGATGTGGTGTCCGTCTTAGACTGGTGCAACGAAGTGGGGGCTGCCGCTATTCCGTTTGGCGGAGGATCGAGCGTCACCAGCGGCGTCGAGCCTCCGACGGAGGACGCCTACCCTGGGAGCGTTTCCATTGATCTGCGCTACCTTGATAAAGTGCTGGAAATTGATGAAGCCTCGCGCGCGGCCCGTATTCAGGCCGGCGTGTACGGCCCGGCCCTGGAGGCCCAACTCAAGCCGCACGGCTATACCCTGCGGCATTATCCCCAGTCGTTCGAGTTCTCGACTCTGGGCGGCTGGATCGCCACCCGTTCGGGTGGGCATTTTGCCACGCTGTACACCCATATTGACGATCTGGTCGAGTCCACCCGAGTCGTCACCCCGAGCGGTATTGTCGCCTCGCGCCGCCTGCCAGGGTCGGGCGCCGGCCCTAGCCCGGATCGCATGTTTATCGGCTCGGAGGGCATTCTGGGCATTATCACCGAGGCCTGGATGCGCTTGCAGCATCGACCGGTCTACCGGGCGTCAACCGCGGTGCACTTTGAAAAGTTTGAGAATGGAGTTGAGGCCATTCGTTTGCTCAGTCAGTCGGGCCTGTACCCCACCAACTGTCGTATTCTCGATCCGACCGAGGTCAAACGGAACAACGTGGGTGACGGCTCGGACGGCAGCCTGCTCATGCTCGGCTTTGAATCCGCGGACCATCCACTCGAACCCTGGATCAACCGCGCGCTTGAGTGCTGTGCGGATCTGGGCGGCACGACGCCTAACGGGGTGGTGATTAAGGGCGGCGGGGAGACCACGGGCCGCGGCGGTTCGGTTGGCGACTGGCGCAACGCCTTTATCCGCATGCCCTACGCCTTTTCGACCATGGCCGCCATGGGTGCGATATTCGACACTACCGAGAGTTCAATTCCGTGGAATCGGTTTCACGCATTCCACGCCGGCGTAATGCGGGATGTCCAGAAAGCGCTGGATGAGGTGTGCGGCGGGGGCGTGTTGTCGTGCCGCTTTACCCATGTCTATCCCGACGGTCCCGCGCCGTATTTCACCTTTACCGGAATGGGTAAAAAGGGCAGTGAACTGGAGCAGTGGCACGAGATCAAAACCGCGGCTTCCGAGGCAGTCGTGCGTTATGGCGGCACGGTAACGCATCATCACTCCGTCGGTCGGACCCACCGCCCGCAGTACGAGAAGCAACGCCCCGACCTGTTTGCCGGCGCCCTTCAGGCTGCGAAAGCCACCCTTGATCCGCGGGGATTGTTGAATCCGGGGGTGTTAATCGATCCGATTCACTGAAAGGAGTAAACGTATCCTCCCATACACGCTGAGATGTTGATACGTTTACTCCTTTTCCAACGAAGCAGCCCACAAGGAGGAGAAGTAGATAACCATGACGAGGGAGATGAAGAACATCCGTGAAGCCATCATGGATGGCCAGACCAAAACCGCAGACTTTGAGGGGCTGCCGCTCCCGGAATCAATGCGAGCGGTCACTACCCATAAGGATGACGTGAACATGTTCCAGGGGCTCGAGTCCTGGGAGAAAGATCCCAGGAAGAGCCTGCACCTTGACCAAGTGCCGGTCCCGGAGGTCGGTCCGAATGAGGCCCTGGTCGCGATCATGGCGTCCAGCATTAATTTCAATACGGTCTGGAGCGCCATCTTTGAGCCCCTGCCGACGTTTTTGTTTTTGGAGCGGAACGCCAAGAAAAGCCCGTGGGACAGCCGACACAATCTGCCGTATCACATCCTGGGCAGCGACGCGTCCGGTGTGGTTTTGAAAGTTGGGCCTGGGGTGAACCTGTTCAAGCCGGGCGACGAGGTCACCATTCACTGCAACTACGTGGACATGCAGGCCCCGGACGGCCACGACGATTCGATGCTCGACCCGGACCAGCGCATTTGGGGTTTTGAAACCAACTTTGGCGGCCTGGCTGAAATTGCCGTTGTCCGGGCGAACCAGCTTATGCCCAAACCGCCGCATCTCACCTGGGAAGAGTCGGCTTCCATGCCGCTGGTCAACTCCACCTCGTATCGCATGCTGGTCAGCGAAAACGGCACTCATATCAAACAGGGCGATATCGTCCTGATCTGGGGCGCGGTTGGCGGGCTGGGCGGCTTTGCGTTGCAGTATGTATTGAACGCGGGCGCCTTCCCCATCTGTGTGGTGTCATCGCAAGACAAGGTCAAGTTATGCGAAACCATTGGCGCACGCTGGGTAATTGATCGGAATGCCGAGGGCTACCGGTTCTGGAATGAAGACGGGTCGCAAAACCTGGGTGAACTGCGTCGCTTCGGCAAACAGATTCGTGACATGACAGGCGGCGAGGACCCGGATGTGGTGTATGAGCATCCGGGCCATGAGACCTTTGCGGCCAGCGTCTTTATTGCGCGCCCTGGGGGGCAGGTCGTCACCTGCGCTTCTACCAGCGGCTATAATCACGAATACGACAACCGCTATTTGTGGATGCACAAGAAGCGCATCATTGGCTCGCACTTTGCCAACTACAGAGAAGCCTGGGAGGCCAATCGCCTGGTCTGCAAGCGTGCCATCCATCCCCTCCTGTCGGAGACCTATCCCCTGGCCGATACCGGCGAGGCCGCGTATCGGGTACACCACAATGCGCAAATTGGCAAAATCGGCGTGCTCTGCCTTGCCCCGGAAGAAGGACTGGGCGTCACGGATGAGGAAGGCCGCGCGCGGCATATCGGGCAGATCAATTTGTACCGAAATGCCGTCAAGGGTGATTTTCGTCTGGTGAAGACCGAACCGTAATGGGGGAGCCCGGTTCATGCCTCGCATCACTATTCGTTCCGCCACTGCGGACGACATGCCGCTCATCCTTGAGTTCATCAAAGCATTGGCACGCTTTGAGAACGAGCCGGACGCGGTCAGGACCACACCTGAAGACCTGCTGCGCGACGGCTTTGGCGAACGGCCTCAATTCGAGGTGCTGATTGCCGAACGGGATGAAAAGCCGGTCGGCTTCGCCCTGTTCTTTGCGACCTACTCCACCTGGGAGGGACGGCCGAGCCTGTATCTCGAAGACCTGTTTGTCATCGAGTCGGCGCGCAAACATGGAGTCGGGCGGGCGCTCATGGCAAAACTGGCCGCGATTTGTGTCGAACACGGCTATCAGCGCCTGGAGCTCCAGGTTTTGGACTGGAACCCCGCCCGCGAGTTCTACCATCGCTTGGGTATGGGCCACATGAACGAATGGCTGCCCTACCGGCTCAGCGGCCAAGCCCTGCACGCACTGGCGGCAGAGGCAAAACGTACGTAGAGGCAATTCATGAATTGCCCCTACAGCATACCCACAGTATGATTTGGGGATAGAGACATTCGTCCAATTGGCCTGTAACCCAAACGGCTGATTCAGGTGTCTCATACAAATAGAGGATGACTGCGTCCATGCCCGTTGGAGTTGGAATAGCTGAGATGGGAGCCCTGCCGGCTGAACGTGAGGAGTGTTTCAGCGTGTTTGTCGCCCTTCAGCGCAACCGGGCGAGGCGGCTGGCCTGGCGCTTGGTCGGCGGCGACGAGGCCGCGGCCGAAGATGTCACCCAGGAGGCTTTTGTCAGGGCCTATCAGGCGCTTGACCGCTTTCGGGGCGAGGCCAGTCTCGAAACGTGGTTCTATCGCATCCTCGTCCGCCAAGCGTACAACTATCGCCGCTGGCGGGCGGTGCGAGCGCTCTGGCATAGTGAAAGTGAAGCGGAACCCGCCGATCCAACCTCAGCCGTGCAAGGCGACCCTGGGCTGCGTCGGCGGATCGCTCAGGCCCTGGACCAGCTTTCACGTCGGCAGCGCGAAGCCTTTGTGCTCGTCCATCTTGAGGGCTTTACCGTGCAGGAGTGCGCTAATTTTTTGGGAAAACCGAGCGGGACCATTAAGAGTCATCTCCACCGCGCTCTGGTCAAACTGCGCGCGGAGTTGGCCGACCTGAACGAAGGTACGGACCATACATCAAAGACGGGAGGTGCGTAGTCATGCCCTCTTCAAATGAGCGTGAAGACCTCAGGCCCGACGAGCGACGCTTTATACGGCGTATGGCCGAGCACTATACGCCTCAGCCACTCTCAGCGGCACGGCGGGCGACGTTTGACCGAAGGCTTGAAGAGCGGCTGACAGACGCTGCCCGATCCCCTTTTCTGCGGCCCGCCGGCATTCTTATCCCCATTTGCGCGGTCCTGCTGCTGTGGCTTGCCCTCCCTTCGCAGCAGGCTTCCAGTCCGAACTTCAAAGCTCTCAGCCCACCGTCAACCCCAACCCCGCTCGCGCAAGACACGACCTCTCACCCCACCCTCTTGGCGTATGCCTATTACCAATCAGAAGCGGAGACTGACGTTCTTCCCGCTGAATATATCGCCCTGGCCGATGCTTTTGAGCTGCTGTGAACAGATTGCTATGAGAACGACTGGCATATTTGTACTTGTAGCCGTGTTCACGCTGTGTGAAGGGAGCGGCTGGATGGCTGCCGGCTGGGCACAGCCCCAAGGTCCGCCCGTCCGTCATGCGCCTCATGGTCTGCGCCTTGAGCGTCTTGTCGAAGAGTTGGGGCTTGATGCGCAAACCCTGGCGCAAGTAGACGCCATCATTGATGCTTCCCGTGATAAGAAGCGGACCCTGCGGCGTCAATTGCGGGAAGTGCGCAAGCAAATGCGTAGCCTGTTGGAAGCAGAAGAGCCCCAGGAAGCCGAACTGTTGGAACAGGCTGACCGTATTGGTAGCCTGCGAACAGAACTCCGTAAAGAGCAATTAAAAACCATGCTCCGCGTCCGGGCTCTGCTAAGCCCGGGACAACGCGCCAAGTTGCTCGAACGGCTCAACAAAGGCCCTCGTCGTGGCCGGCGTGGTTTTAGTCGGCATCAGGACTTTCAGTCCGCTTCCCCGCTGGACCCATCACAGTAACCCGGAACCCGTCCGTGCGTGTCTAATCAAACAGACGCATAAACCAAGGAGGCCGGAGTATGACAAAAAGAAAATGGATCGTCATCGGTGTCAGCGTGGTGAGCGCAGGATTTTTGCTCGCCTCGCTCGTATCCGCCCGTCCCGGACACGGGCGCTCGGGTTGGGACGGGCCGGGGTCCTTCCCCTTGCGGGTGTTACGGCACCTGGACCTGAGCGAGACCCAGCAGGCCAGTATCGATGCGATCGAGAAGCAACATCGAGCAAGCCTGACCGGTCTCAAAAAAGATCTGAGGGCGACCCGTCAAGAGATTATGAACCGCCTGCTGGGAGAGTCGGACGTTGAAGCCGGTGACTTCACCGCCCTGCAAGCCGAGTTGAGCCGACTTCACGCGGCCCTGCTTGAAGAATCGCTGACAATGGCCCTGGCCATCCGGGCCGAACTGACTCCGGCGCAGCGTGCGGAAGCCGCGACCCGGCTTGAGGAGATGCGGGCGCGTTGGGCCGAGAAACGCGCCAAGCGGCATCACGGGGAATGTGCCGAACGGCATCACGGGGAATGTGCCGAACGGCATAAAACGAAGGACAAGGACGGCTAGCGCAAATCACGCTGTTGTGTAGCGCGGCTCTCTCCTCCTTGAGGAGGGCGGGCTTCCAGCCCGCATGGCGGCCAGGATGGCCGCCCTCCCAGGCGGGGATCCCCCCATTCCCTCCCTGGCCGCTGGGTGCCAGCCATGGTCTTTCCCGCCGAGCGCGGACGGGCACGGTTACAACGTATCGTGAAACGCTCTAACCGCCCAGCGCAATCAAGCAAAGGAGCGCCCTGGGCGCCCTTTTTTGCATTGGATCGACAGCGGCTACTGCGCTACCAAGCCCCCGTCCACCTGCATCGGAATACCGGTCACAAACGAGGCCGCGTCGGAACACAACCAGACGACGGCCTCGCCAACTTCCGCTGGCTGTCCAAAACGGCCAACCGGCTCCATGGACACGGCGAGTTCATCGAAGCCCGGCGACAACTGCGCTCCCCGTTCGACCATGGGGGTTTGAATCACGCCCGGACAGACCGCGTTCACCCGGATGCCGGATTTGGCATATTCCAGGGCCGCGGTCTTGGTCAGACCAACCACGCCATGTTTACTCGCCACATAGTCGGGCAGACCGGGAAAGCCAACCAGACCGGCAGCCGAAGCCGTGTTCACAATAGCTCCCCCGCCCTGGCTGAGCATCTGTTGGATCTCGTATTTCATGCACAGCCACACGCCGGTCAAGTTCACCGCAATCGTCCGGTCAAACTCTTCCTCAGTACAGTCAATCGTCGGCTTCACACCTCCCTCGATGCCCGCATTATTGAACGCGCAGTCGAGGCGGCCATACGTTTCGACCGTCTGTGTAATCAACGCCTCTACGTCTGCGGCCTTCGACACATCGGCTTTGACAAAGAGAGCTTCTCCACCCGCAGCCTTAATCTGCCGTACGGTTTCTTCACCGCCCTCAACCACAATATCCGACACCACGACTTTGGCACCTTCTCGAGCAAAAACGAGCGCCGTGGCCCGACCAATACCGGACCCCGCTCCGGTCACGAGTGCAATTTTGTTGTCCAATCGTCCTGGCATGCTTTCCTCCTCCTGGCCTGCTACTGGGTGACAAGACCACCATCGACCGCCATGGGGTGGCCGGTCACAAACGAGGCCGCGTCGGAACACAGCCAGACCACTGCCTCGGCAATCTCCTGGGGCTGGCCGAGCCGACCGACCGGCTCGACTGCGGCGACCGACTCCGCCAGCTGCGGATTCTGGCTGAAGGCTCGCTGGACCATGGGAGTGTCAATCACACCGGGGCAGACGGCATTGACCCGAATTCCGGCCTTGGCATATTCCAGGGCCGCGGTTTTTGTCAGTCCCACGACCCCGTGCTTGGCCGCAACATAGGGAGCAATGCCCTGAAAGCCGACCAGCCCGGCGACCGAGGCCGTGTTGACAATGGCTCCACCGCCCTGTTTGAGCATCTGTGGGATTTCATACTTGAGGCACAGCCAGACGCCTTTCAGGTCGATAGCCACGACCCGCTCCCAGTTGGCTTCGCTACACTCGGTGGTGGGAGACTGCTCGCCCTCAATACCTGCATTATTGAACGCGCAGTCGATTCGGCCGTAGGTTTCAACCGCCGCGTTGACCAATGCCTCGACCTCAGCGGCTTGAGCGACATCGGCCTTCACAAAGGTAGCCTGTCCATCTGCGGCGGTGATCTGCTGTACGGTTTCCTCACCGCCCTCAACCACAATGTCCGAGACAACAACCTGAGCACCTTCCCGCGCAAAAGCGAGCGCCGTTTGCCGTCCAATACCCGAGCCTGCGCCGGTTACAAGCGCAACTTTTCCCTGAGTCAATCCTGCCATACGTTTCCTCCTGTCTCGGTTGGTTTCTTGATAAGGGTGGATCAGATAAGAGTGCGTCAGATGATCGGTCCTGGCGAGAAACGACACGGCAGATGCTTAATCCCGTGAATAAAGTTATGCGTCAGCCGCTCGGGTTCTCCAGTGATTTCAAGATCGGGAAGGCGTTGAAAGAGTTCCCGAAACATGACTTCCATCTCCCGCCGGGCCAGGTTTACCCCCAAGCAGAAGTGGGCGCCCGCACCAAAGCCGAGATGCTCATTCGGGCTCCGCGTAATGTCAAAGCCATACGGGTCCTCGAAGACCGCTTCATCCCGATTGGCCGAGGCGTACAAGAGGAGAACCTTCTCGTCCTGACGGAGCAGCTGCCCCCCGACCTCGGTGTCACAGGTGGTCGTACGCCGCATATAGATGACCGGGCTGGCCCAGCGGACAATCTCTTCGATAGCGGTCTTGGCATAGGCGTCAAAGTCCGACTGCCACAGCACGCGTTGATCCGGAAAGTCACTCAGGAGCTTGATGCCGTGGCTGACCGCATTGCGCGTGGTCTCATTGCCGGCGGCAACCAGGAGGACAAAGAAAGAGATCAACTCCTGGTCGGTCAGACGGTCCCCATCCAGTTCGGCATACACGAGGGCTGAGGTCAGATCGTCAGTGGGATGCTGGAGACGCTGTTGGCGCATATCGGCCATGAGCTGACTCAGACTCTGCCCGGCTTGCAGCACCTCCGTGAAGCGTTCGACCATGTCTTCTGTCCCGTACTCGGGGTCTATACCCCCCAGGATGATATTGGTTTGCTCGAAGACAAAGGCGTGTTGACTCTCTGGAACACCCAGCATGTCGCAGATAATTTGAATCGGAAACGGCGCGGCAATGGCATCGACAAAGTCACACTCGCCCCGTTCAATAACGGTATTAATCACCCGCCGCGCGGCCTCCTGCACGTCGTCTTCGACCTGCCGTAAGTAGCGCGGGGTAAAGGCTTGTGACACGAGGCTGCGGAGGCGTTTATGCCGAGGATTGTCCATCACAATCATGGATCCGAAAAATTCTCGCGCTTCGGGCGGAGTATCGATGATGGTAATGCCTTTGGCTGAGGAAAAGGTCTGGGAATTCAGGCTGGCGTGGAGCACATCGGCATGCCGACTCAACACCCAATAGCCCGCTCCCTGTATCGGAACGCTGGTCTCACCCTCCTCAAAAAATGCAACGGGGCGCTCTTTACGCAGCAGCGCAAAAGCGCCTTCTCGCTCTTCCAGGCTTTTGCGCCAGAAGGTCCAGTTCGACAGGTCAATATCGTCAACAGAGTCGGGATAGTGAAGCTGCATGCCGCTCCTTCGGCCCGAGACTAGTCGTTAATACACGTCCAGCCCTCGCAGACTGCGGTGACTTCATTATTCACCAGGGATTTGATATCGGCGGCCGCCTTTTTTGAGGTTGCCGTTCGAGTGCACATATCTGTTGTCACGGTCTCGCCGGCCCCATTGAAGGCATAGACCAGATATTCCTCCCCTTCTCGGAACAGCACCCCGCACAGTTCGGTGGTGGCGTAGGTTTCGAGGATCAGTTGGGATTTGTCCGTGCCTTTGATCGCGGTGCCGACATCCATCGTGACCCGGAGCGTCTCAAACTCGTACAGGTGTTCAGAGCCCAGCATGGACTTCCACGCCCCGTATAGCCAGCCGTCGGCCTCAATATGCTCGACGTTCGCGGCCGTCCCCACAAACACGACGTCGACGGCTTCCGCTCCCTGGCTGGGCGACGGCGGGGTGAGGCAGGTACAGGCCTGCGCCGGAATAGGCAGTAATCCGAATACGACAATACAGCCAACAATAAGCCCTTGGAGACGATCCATCACGCTTCTCCCCTTTCGTTTTCTTTCGCAAACGTTAGCGCCCTTTCCGTCTTGTATCAATCTCCACCCGCCCACGTGCCAGGCCCAGTCAGATGCGGAGGCAGCACAGCTCTCTGGGCATCTGCTGGCGTGGTCAGCTCCTGGGCAAGCGCATTTTGCGGCACGACACGTTTGCTATAAATATCCACCTCCCACGCTGCTTCATGAACCCCCGTACTGTCCGCATACGTCAAACGCACCCAGCGTCCACCCGGAGCTTCAAAAACATTCAAATACTGACTCAGCGTCTCAACCAGGCGGTCGGTTTGAGACTGTAGGCCGGCCTCCCACGTCCTCCGAGACCAAGCATTCCCAGCTTGTCCCGACTCTCGCTCCTTGTAATCAATGTTTGAGATGACGCTGAAATAGCCCTCACTAGGCGCATAGCTTTTGACCAGACGAATCGCTTGTTCTTCCTTGGCGGTCATTGGCCGCTCACTACACGCAGTTCCAAAGAAACTCAGCAACAGAAATATGAATGGCAGGACCCCTAACCGGGCTCTGGAACGTCGTTGAGAAGCTCTCTCTTTTTGTTGCTGAGAATGATGTTTTCGACGAGACGGAGGAGAAAGAAGGTCGGCAAAAATATCGTCAGCGATCTGTCTGACATAACGCTCCTTTTTCTCGGTCGGGCTCCCCGTTTTCTGATACAGACGATCTACAGACACTTTCATCAGCGGCATGGCGACCCTCCTTAAATTTTCTTATCAAAACTGTTTCATAGTAAAATAATTTGAATATGTCAACATATTATGCTAGACAGGCTCGACCGGAAGAGAGATGTCATGCTCGTGCGGGGAAACAGGGAGGAGAGCAATGGGAAAAGCCACTCAGGCAGACGCGCAGAACGATTTCCCGGCTGAGGCAACCGCGCTGTTCCTGCCGATTCACTATAAGATCGGTATGGCTCTCGAAGATGCGCTGCGCTGCGGCCAGTTGTCACGCAAGCAGGTTGCTATCCTGTGGCTGATGCGGACAGAGCGAGATACCGACGGGCGTATGCGCCGGAAAGACGTCGAGCGCCTCCTTGCGTCCTGGTTTGAAACCAGCAGCCCCACGATTACGCGTGCCCTGCGCGACATGGCGGATGCACCGCTCAAACTCGTCCGTCTCGTTGAGGACCCAGACTCAGGCCGAGAAAAGCAAGTCATCCTGACCCCAAAGGGAGAACGCTTTCTTCAGACGATGGAAGAAGAGGGGAAGAAGTTTCTCCAGCCCTTTCTGGCTCAGATGCCGTCCGCAGAATCGAGAGAACTCTTTCGCCTCTTACGCAAGGGTATCAGCCTCTTTGAGAAGGAGACAAAACGCTGAGGTCTGCGGCAATTTTATTTCGTCAAACATAGCGCAACGGAGACCAGACTGTTAGGGTAAATTTCTCTTTTCACCACCTGATTTGCGAACCATCCAAAGGAGGGAAGGTATGAGCGGCTATACAATTATTGATGTTGATACGCATGTGACCGAGAGTCCGGACCTGTGGACGAGTCGGGCCCCGGAGAAGATGCGCGACCGGGTACCCCACGTCGAAACCGATAAAGACGGGCGTTTGTCCTGGTTTGTGGGGGGAGAGTCATTATTGGCCAACCCCGGTATGACCGCAACTGCGGGCCGCGGCAATATGCAGAATCCGCCCAAGAATTACGAGGAGATGCACCCAGGCGCGCACGATGCCCAGGAGCGGCTCAAGTATATGGACCAGATGGGCATCTGGGCCATGGTCATGTATCCCAACGTCGGCGGGTTCGGCGCGCAGGAGTTCTTAAAATTGAACGACCCTGAACTGATGCTGACCTGCGTGCAGATCTATAACGACTGGCAGACCGAATGGGCCTCGGCCGACTCGCGGCGCTTGCTGCCCATCACCTCGCTGCCTTTCTGGGATGTCGATGCCGCGGTCACGGAAATACGGCGATGCGCGGCGATGGGACATAAAGGCATCCTGTTCACCGGCGAGCCGCAGTTCTGGGGACAGCCGTTACTCGGCGACCCGCACTGGAATCCCCTCTGGGAGGTGTCGATCGAGTTGAACCTGCCGATCAGCTTCCACATTGGGTCGGGCAATATGGAGCTGGGTCTGCTCAAGAACAAAATCGAGTCCTACGGCAAGATGGCGGCCTTTACCGAACTGTCCGTGGATGTCTTTTTGCGTAACGGCATGCAGATGAACGACCTGATTATGTCCGGCGTATTGGCCCGCTATCCGGAGATTCAATTCATCTCGGTCGAGAGCGGCATTGGCTGGATTCCCTTTGTCCTCGAAGCGCTGGATTATCAGTTTCAGGACAACGGGGTCTCCAAGGACAATCCGGAGTTTGACATGCTGCCGTCCGAGTACTTCGCCCGCAATATCTACGCCTGCTACTGGTTCGAGCAGACCGCGCCCCGGCGGCTGATCGACAAGGTTGGAGTGGATAATATTCTGTTTGAGACCGACTTTCCCCATCCGACGTCGCTCTATGGCGACGAGGTGCACAAACGGATCAAGGGCGGCCTATCCGACTGTGAAGAGTCCGTCCGCCGCAAGATTTTGTGGGACAATGCGCAGCAGTTGTATAAAGTCGCGGCCCCAACCGCACAGGACGAGGCCAAACGCGAGACCGTGGCTGTCGCGGCATAACCCGCAAGAGCAGCGCGAAAGCATGCCACAATTCCGTGGTGTCAGGGAGGGAACACATGGGACGCACGTATAATGCGATCGATTCGGATGGTCATGTCCTCGAACCGCGCAATTTCTGGCGAGAGTATATCGACCCGCAGTATCGCGATCGGGCGCCTGAGCTGATCGTCGATGGCGACGGAAAAGAGCGCTTTCAGATAGAGGGGAAATTGCTCGGCCCGCCATCCGGCCTTGGATTGATCGGGGCAATTGGCGAGCGCGAAAAGATCGACGGCAAGTGGGTCCACGCCCCGAAAGTGTCCCTCAAAATGGCCTATACCGAGGGCCGGGCGGGCGGCTTTGATCCACACGCCCGGATTCCGGATATGGACCTGGACGGCATTGACGCCGCCTTTCTGTATCCCAGCCTGGGTCTCTTTGCCGGGGCGATTGAAGACTCTCAACTCGCCGCCGCGGCCAGCCGGGCCTATAACCGCTGGCTGGCCGACTACTGCGCCCCCTACCCGGACCGGCTGTTTGGCGTAGCCATGCTGCCCATGCAGTCGATCGAGCTGGCAGTGGAAGAGATGCGCTATGCGCGCAACGAACTCGGCATGCGGGCCGGTTTTCTGCGGCCCAATCCGTATAACGACAAAATGCTCGGCCACCGGGACTACGACGTGTTTTGGGCCGCAGCCCAAGACCTCGACTTTTCGGTCGGCATCCACGAAGGAACCGGCGGCATGCCCGCCGTCGGGGTGGAGCGTTTTCGGAGCTTTGGGGCCAAGCACATGGTGTCGCACACCATGGAGATGATGCTGGCCGCGCTCTCGGTCATCTGGGACGGCGTATGCGAACGCTTCCCCAAAGTGCGGATCGGTTTTCTGGAGTCAGGCGGGGGCTGGATGGCCCCCTGGCTGGACCGTATGGACCGCCACTTTGAGGATAAAGGGCTGTTCAACGATTCCACGCTGACCATGCCGCCCAGCGAGTATTTCAAGCGTCAGTGCTGGATTTCGTATGAACCGGTGGAAGGCAACCTCACCCATCTGGTGGATTATATCGGCCCGCACAAAGTCCTATGGGCGACCGACTATCCCCATCCGGACGGTTTCTTTCCAGGGGCACCGGAACAGATTGCCGAAAAGCTGCCGGAAAAACATCGACGCGCGGTGCTGGCTGGGGGCGCTATGCAGTTTTATAATCTGAGTTAGGATTTGCGACTCCGAAGAGCCGGCTGCCCTCGCTCAATCATTGATAGGATCGAAAGAGGGGCCATATGACTTTATATGGAATGGATTGCGGTCGGTATTGGCGCTTTTATCCTCGCCAGCGTCGCAATCTTTGCTTGGAATGTTGCCACCTCCCGTTAATCAAGCGATGACGACCGTCTTTCAAACAGCCGCCGAAACCAACATAGCCCTGCCAACTCGGCAGCATCCTGTTGTGACCCTACATGGGGATACGCGTGACCTGATTCGACAGTTCCCGGATGACACCTTTCAATGCGTCGTCACGTCACCACCGTATTGGGGTGTAAGAGACTATGGCATTGAAGATCAGATTGGTGCCGAGCCGGACTTATCCCAATACATTGAACATCTTGTCGGTGTCTTTCGTGAGGTTCGTAGGGTGCTAAAGCCTGATGGCACGTTCTGGCTCAATATCGGTAATACCTATTCGTCCGGTGGCAGAAAGTGGCGAGATACTGATGATAAGAATAAGGGTCGGGCTATGTCGTATCGTCCGCCAACTCCACCCGGACTGAAGAAAAAGGACCTGATTGGGGTCGCCTGGTTATTAGCCCTGGAATGTCAAAAAGACGGCTGGTATCTACGGAATGACATTATCTGGCACAAGCCCAATTGCCAGCCTGAAAGCGTCAAAGACCGGTTCACGGTTTCCCACGAATATCTGTTCATGTTTTCAAAATCCGAGCGATACTATTTCGACCAGGAAGCAATTAAGGAGAACACGACAAACGGTAACGGGCGGAAAAACAGGCGGACGGTCTGGTCGATCAATACGGAACCCTGTCCGGAAGCGCATTTTGCGGTCTTTCCCAGATCCTTGATTCGCCCCTGTATTGTCGCTGGCAGCCGGAAAAACGATGTTATCCTCGATCCTTTTTATGGGGCCGGCACGGTTGGGGTTGTGACAAAAGAACTCGGGCGGCGCTGTGTCGGTATAGAACTGAATCGTGAGTATCTGGACATCGCCGAACGGAGAGCCGCAATGGTGCAAGCAGCCCTCATTCCTGAGGTATGAAGAATTCCCACTCTGCATGAACTTGACAGGAATCTTTGTTCAAGTTCTTGATCTGTAATTTTCTCTCACCGCCACCATCAAAGTACAGACTGAAAATAGTTTGGCCGTCCTCATTGCGAACATAACAGTAGCCGGGCTTTGGAAACTGTTTGCTGCCTAGTTTCATTTCCTATGAGCTGTTGTTTATCGTTATTCATGCCTTTTCAGAGCCATCCATAAGAGAGAATTGGCTCGTGTTCACGCCGGGCCGCTGCGCAGAATCTGCTTGCGTTCCAACTCTTGTACCTGCTCTGGCGCATAGCCGAGCCATTGGGTCAGGATTTCCCTGTTATGCTCGCCCAGTGTCGGGGCTTGTAGCTCAAGGGTCTGGGGAAATTCCGAAAACCGGAGCGCGAAGCCTGGGACATCCATATCGCCGAGGAAGCGGTCATGGACCGTTCGGACCGTTCCCCGCTGGCGCAGGTGCGGATGCTGGAGGGCCTCGGGTACGGACAGAATGGGCGCGACCGGCACATGATATTCTTTCAGCGTCGCAATGGCCGCGTCATCACTCGGCTGAGAGCGGAGCCAGTCCTCAATGGTCTCCACCAATTCGTCCAGATGATTCATGCGCGCCTCATTGTCGGTAAAGCGCGGATCCCGCGCCAGCTCGGGCTGCCCCATGGCCTCGCATAGCTTGGTCCAGTGCTGCTCCAGGGGCGCGATCAGAATCATATAGCGCTCATGTCCCTTGAACACGCCGGCGGGAGCTGCATACCACGAATGCGCTCCCGAGCGGGTCGGGTTTATTTTTCCTTTGCTCAGGCTGTACATCTGAAAGCTGGCCTCATGGTAATGCGCATAGGTATCGAGCAGCGCCAGGTCCAAGTGCTGTCCGCGCCCGGTGCGCTCGCGGTATAACAACGCGGCGCAGACCGCGCCCATGGCATGCGCACCGGTGGAAACGTCGCCCAGGGCCACCATCGGGAATATGGGCGGGCCGTCCTTTTCGCCCCCCATCGAAGTGACGCCTGAGTAGGCCGCGCCCACCCAGTCGAAACCGGGCTCATGGGCGAGCGGTCCGGTCTGTCCAAAGGCGGAAATTGAGCACATCACCAGCCGGGGATTGATCTGACTCACCACCTCGTAGCCGAGACCCAGACGGCCGATGACTCCGGGGGCATAGTTTTCGACCAGCACATCGACTTTCTCGACCAGCCCCTTGAGGATGGCCAGTCCCTCCGGGGTTTTGGCGTCAATACATAAGTCCTTCTTGCCGCGATTGTGCTGGACAAAATAGCCGCTCCGGCCATCAACGATAACTGGCCCTATGCGTGCGCCGTCGCCCGCCGGTGCCAGTTCCACCTTGATCACTTCAGCTCCCATTTCCGCCAGCATCAGGGTGCAGGTCGGTCCTGCTACGATCTGGGTAAAATCCAACACTTTGTACCCATCCAGCACGTGCTTCGGCTGATTCATTGTGCCCTCCCAAATTTTTCTATTGTCCCCATACCAGCCCGGAGCGGAGAGGCAAGAGGACGAAGCTCTCGCACCGCTCACCAGGATGCGATATATCTAGGCAACAAAGGACGCCTATTAAGGAGGGACATACTATGGGGAATACGCATCAGCATCCGCAGAAGCCAAACGGCAACGGCGCGGTCGAGCAGTATGACGCGATCGTGATCGGTGCTGGGGTGTCAGGCTTGTATCAATTATACAAACTCAGAGAGATGGGGCTGTCGGTGCGCACCTTTGAGGACGCGGGCGGCGTGGGCGGCACCTGGTATTGGAACCGCTATCCGGGCTGTCGCTTTGACTCCGAGAGTGAAACCTATGGGTATTCGTGGTCGGAGGAACTCTTACAGGAATGGGACTGGAAGGAGCACTTTTCCGGTCAGCCCGAGAACGAGCGTTACCTCAACTATGTGGCTGACAAGTTTGACCTGCGCAAAGACATCCAGCTCAACTCTCGCGTCAGCTCGGCAGTCTACGACGAAGACGCGCATCAGTGGGAGGTGCAGATTGAGGGGGGCCAGCGCGCCCGGGCGCAGTTCCTGGTCGGCGCGGTCGGTGTCCTATCCGCGAAATATACCCCCCCCTTTGAAGGCATCGACAGCTTCAAAGGCCAATCCTTTCACACCTCGAACTGGCCGAAGGAGAAGGTAGACTTCAGCGGCAAACGGGTCGGCTGCATCGGCACGGGGGCCACGGCCATCCAGCTTATCCCGCACGTGGCGGAAGAAGCCGGTCATCTGACCGTCTTTCAGCGCACCCCAAACTACGCCGCGCCGTGCCGCAATTCGGAGGTCAGCCCGGAGACCCAGGCCACGTGGAAGGCCCGCTACCCGGAAATCCATAAAAAGTGTCGTGACTCCTCGGCCGGCTTTGAACACGAATTCGACCCGCGTTCGGCGCTGGAGGTCTCGGAGGAAGAACGCTTGGAGTTGTACGAGAAGTTATGGATGCAGCCCGGCTTCACCAAATGGCTCGGCAATTTCCACGATATTATGACCAATCGGGAAGCCAACGAGACGTTCTCCGAGTTCGTTCGCAACAAGATCCGCGAGCGGGTGCACGACCCCGAGGTGGCCGAATTGCTGGTTCCCAAAGACCACCCGTTCGGGGCCAAGCGCATCCCCTTGGAAACCCATTATTACGAAGCCTATAACCGGGACAATGTGAAGCTGGTCGATGTCCGTAAGGCCCCGATTGAGCGCATTACCCCTAAGGGCGTGCAGACGCAGGATGCCGAGTACGAACTCGACGCGATCATCTATGCCACCGGTTTTGACGCGGTGTCCGGTCCGCTGACCCGGATCGATATTCGCGGCGAAGGCGGTCAGACGTTTCGGGATAAGTGGGCCCATGGGCCGCGCAGCTATCTGGGTATCCAGACTGCGGGCTTCCCGAATTTCTTCATTGCCGCGAGCACGGCCTTCTGCAACTATCCCGTCTGCGCTGAGATGATTGTGGAATGGATTGCGGATTGTATCGGCCATCTGCGTGAGAAGGACCTATCAAGCATTGCGCCTACCCTACAGGCAGAGCAGGAATGGGTAGATCACTCCAACGAGATTGCTTCGCAGACGCTCCTGACCGATACGGAGTCTTGGTTTATGGGGGCGAATATTCCCGGTAAGGCGCGCGCCCTGCTCCTGTACGCCAACACGGTTCCAGAGTATCGGAAGAGGTGCCGGGCCGCAGCTGATGGCGGCTATAAGGAGTTTGTCCTGCAATAGACCATGTCTTTACGGCGGGCGATCACAGGGGATC
Organism: uncultured Binatia bacterium (SeqCode); assembly: GCA_965203745.1. GTDB lineage: Bacteria > Desulfobacterota > Binatia > Bin18 > Bin18 > Bin18. The sequence goes on along the minus strand of CBDBDK010000002.1, from coordinate 26,124 downwards.
GCCGCTCGTGGGTATGAGATATATCTGAGCAACGAAGCACGCCTGTAAGGAGGGGAATACTATGGGGAACGCGCAAAAACATCCGCAGAAGCCAAACGGCAACGGCGCGGTCGAGCAGTACGATGCGATCGTGATCGGCGCCGGGGTGTCAGGCTTGTATCAGTTGTACAAACTCAGAGAGATAGGACTGTCGGTGCGCACCTTTGAGGACGCGGGCGGTGTGGGTGGCACCTGGTATTGGAATCGCTATCCGGGCTGTCGCTTTGACTCCGAGAGTGAAACCTACGGCTATTCATGGTCAAAGGAACTCTTGCAGGAATGGAACTGGAAGGAGCATTTTTCCGGTCAGCCCGAGAACGAGCGTTACCTCAACTATGTGGCTGACAAGTTTGACCTGCGCAAGGACATCCAGCTCAACTCTCGCGTCAGCTCGGCAGTCTACGACGAAGACGCGCATCAGTGGGAGGTGCAGATTGAGGGGGGCCAGCGCGCCCGGGCGCAGTTCCTGGTCGGCGCAGTCGGTATCCTGTCGGCGAAGTATACCCCCCCGTTTGAGGGTATCGACAGCTTCGAGGGACTGTCCTTTCATACCTCGAACTGGCCGAAGGAGAAGGTAGACTTCAGCGGCAAACGGGTCGGCTGCATCGGCACGGGGGCCACGGCCGTCCAGCTTATCCCGCACGTGGCGGAAGAAGCCGGTCATCTGACCGTCTTTCAGCGTACCCCGAACTACTGTGCGCCGTGCCGCAATTCGGAGGTCAGCCCGGAGACCCAGGCCACGTGGAAAGCCAGTTATGAGGAAATCCACAAACGCTGCCGCGAAACCTCTGTCGCCTTTCGACACGAGTTTGATCCGCGTTCGGCGCTGGAGGTCTCGGAGGAAGAACGCTTGGAGTTGTACGAGAAGTTATGGATGCAGCCCGGCTTCACCAAATGGCTCGGCAATTTCCACGATATTATGACCAATCGGGAGGCGAATGAAACCTTTGCCGAGTTTGTCCGTAACAAGATCCGCGAGCGGGTGCACGACCCCGAGGTGGCGGAACTGCTGGTCCCCAAAGACCACCCGTTCGGGGCCAAGCGCATCCCCTTGGAAACCCATTATTACGAAGCCTATAACCGGGACAATGTGAAGCTGGTCGATGTCCGTAAGGCCCCGATTGAGCGCATTACCCCTAAGGGCGTGCAGACGCAGGATACCGAGTACGAACTCGACGCGATCATCTATGCCACCGGTTTTGACGTGGTGACCGGTCCGCTGACCCAAATCGATATTCGCGGCGAAGGCGGTCAGACGTTTCGGGATAAGTGGGCCCATGGGCCGCGCAGCTATCTGGGTATCCAGACTGCGGGCTTCCCGAATTTCTTCATTGCCGCGAACTCGGCCTTCTGCAACTACACCGTATGTGCCGAGATGATCGCGGAGTGGATTGCGGACTGTATCGACCATCTGCGCGAGAAGAAGCTATCGAGTATTGCGCCCACCCAACAGGCCGAGGACGCCTGGGTCGAGCACTCAAACGAGTTGGCCTCGCATACCCTGCTGGGTGATACCGACTCCTGGTTTATGGGAGCGAATATTCCGGGTAAGGCACGCGCCCTGCTCCTGTACGCCAACCGCGCCCCTGAGTATCGCAAGAAGTGCCAGGAGGCTGCGGCCAGCGGCTATAAGGATTTTGTGCTGCAATAGACAGCATCTTCATTCACCACGCGATTTATCTCAGCCCTCGGAAGCAAGTGCGAACCTCGCGTAGATACGACTCGGGCTGTTCGAACGCGGCGAAATGGCCACCCTTGTCGAGTTCGTTGAAGTACACCACGTTCGCGAAGCGCTTCTCGGCCAGGCGTCTGGAGGTGTGAAAGATCTCCTTGGGGAAGATAGAGCACCCGACGGGAACGTTGACCGGATCCTGCCGGGCGAATGCCTCGTTGAAGCTCTCCCAGTACAGTCGGGCGGAAGATGTGGCGGTCGCCGGCAACCAATACAGCATCACGTTGTCGAGCAGCTCATCCCGCGTGACAACGTTCTCTGGGTGGCCATCGCAGTCCATCCACGACCAGAACTTCTCGATAATCCAGGCCGCTTGTCCGGCGGGGGAATCGGTCAGACCATACCCGACCGTTTGCGGCCGGGTGCTTTGCTGCTTGGAATAGCCGGAGTCCCAGTCGTTGTAATACTTCATTTTTTCGAGCGCGGACTTTTCCTGTTCCGTCAAATCGTCCATCGTCGGATCGGGCATCGCCAGCACGAGGTTCATGTGGATGCCGAGGCAATTGTCTGGAGCCTGCACGCCGATATACATCGTCACCACCGCGCCCCAATCGCCGCCCTGGGCAGCGTAGCGCGTGTAGCCGAGCCGCTGCATCAACTGCGACCAGGCGCGGGCCATGCGTTGCACCTTCCATCCGGTGCGTGACGGCTTATCGGAGAATCCGTAGCCCGGCAGCGACGGGGCGACCACGTGAAATGCGTCGGCCGCATCGCCCCCGAACGCGGTCGGGTTTGTCAGCGGCTCAATGACTTTATGGAACTCGACGATCGAGCCCGGCCAGCCGTGCGTAATCACCAGCGGCATCGCATCAGGGTGCGGCGAGCGCGCGTGAATGAAATGAATCCCCAGTCCGTCGATCGTGGTCCGGAACTGCGGAAAGCGATTGAGCTGCTCCTCGCGCGCCCGCCAGTCGTATTGTTCGAGCCAGTATTTACACAGCTCCTGGGTGTAACTGAGCGGGATACCCTGGGTCCAATCGTCCACACATTCCTGCTCGGGCCAGCGGGTGTTGCGCAGCCGCTGCTTCAGGTCGTCGAGCTGCTCCTCAGTTGCCGCAATACGAAAAGGTTCGATGTGATCACTCATGAATTGCCATCCTTCCGATCATGGGTTTACGTCCAGAGGCTGTGCCTCGCTTGATATTGCCACGTTGTCGGTCTCGTGTGACACGTCGTAGTAAAGTTCCGTACTTATAGGATACCCTTACGTACCACAGACTCATACAAGAATCACGGAAAGGGGAGGGAAATCATATGAGCGACACGATTGACGACCTGGTGGCACGTCTGACCCGCCTGGAAGACCTCGAAGCCATTCGGCATACGTGGCGGGACTATTGCATGCGACTGGATTCCGAAGATTGGAGCGCGCTGGGCGATGTGTTCACCGAGGATGCCGTCCTCGAGATGGATGGACTGGACCATCTGATCGAGGGACTAGATGGTCGGTATTGCAGCCGACAGACGATCATCAACGACTTTTATCGGCAGACCGGGTCTGTGCTTCCGCACGGCGCCAAGCCCCTGTTCGTCACTGGCCATCTCAGCACAAACATGCAGATCGAGCTCCAGGGCGACGAGGCCACTACGCTCGCGTACTTTTTTGAGATCGTCGCGAACGATCGGGTGCTGATCGGGACGTATCAACATCGATTCCGGCGCGAAGCCGATCGTTGGCGGTTTCACTTCTTGCGTATTGCGATTCGGTATCGGGCTCGGCTGGAAGCCACGGACGTAGGCGGCCAATCGCTGAACGACATCCTCTCACGTCCGGTCTAGATTAACGACTGGTCGCAGGTGCGGGAATTGACGAAGTCACAAGTCGCCACCCGCGTTGGTCGTCCGCCTGGACTCTTGCGTCCGCTGGACAGTGTGTGAAAGAACCACGGAGAGAAAAGCAAGGAGGGAGATATGGCAGACCCACAGTTTGACAAGGCAAAAGCCGACGCCTTTGCCCAAAAGATGCTCGGCATCTTAAATGACGCGAGTGTGGCCCAGATGATAGTCATCGGCCATCAGGTCGGCCTGTTTGACGCGCTGGCCGACTTAGCCCCTTCGACGAGTGAGCAAATCGCGGCGGCGAGTGCCTTAAACGAACGCTACGTGCGCGAGTGGCTCGGAGCCATGGTGACCAGCCGGATCGTGGACTATGACCCTACCGGGAAAACCTACCGCCTCCCACCTGAGCATGCCGCCACCATCACTCGAGCGGCCGGTCCGAAGAACCTCGCGGTGATGCTGCAAATGGTGCCAATGATGGCGAAAGTCCAGCAGGGCATCGTGGACAGTTTTCGCAAAGGCGGCGGCGTGCCGTATTCGGCGTACGACGACTTCCATCAGCTCATGGCCGAGGTGAGTGGAGCCGTCCACGATGCGTCTCTCGTTAACACGACCTTGCCCCTCGTTTCCCAGCTGGTCGAGCGTTTACGCACGGGCATTGACGTTCTCGATGTCGGGTGTGGAAGTGGCCATGCGGTCAATCTCATGGCGAAAGCGTTTCCGCAGAGCCGCTTTACAGGCTATGACTTCTCGGAAGAAGGCATCGCTGCGGGCCGGGCGGAAGCGCAGGAGTGGGGCCTCACCAATACCCAACTGGCCGTCAAGGACGTGACCGAACTCGACGATATCAGCCGCTACGACTTCATCACCGCCTTTGATTCCATCCACGACCAGGCACATCCCCGCGCCGTGCTCAAGGGTATTGCCCAGGCCTTGCGGCCCGACGGTACGTTTTTGATGGTGGATATCAACAGCTCGAGCAATTTGGAGGAGAACTACGACCACATCCTGGGGCCGATGTTGTATAGCATCTCGTGCATGCATTGAATGTCGGTCTCATTGGCCCTCCGGGGTGAGGGTCTCGGCGCGATGTGGGGCAGACAGAAGGCCCAGGAGCTGTTGAGCGAAGCCGGCTTTACTCAGGTCACCATCAAGAATGTGAAACAGGATATGATGAATAACTACTACATCTGCACGAAGGGCTAGCGAAGACGTCGGCATGTGGAGCGGTTAGAGGTTGTAGGGACAAAGATAGGCCGTTGTCCTTATGTGGGAGATATCTGAGTATCCTCCAGGCTTTCCATGTCCTCCTCCCATGTCATACGCTTCCTCAAGGAGTTCAAGACCGGTTCAGAAGGCAGGGCTTCAGGGAAAAGGACCCCTCGCTGCGTAATTGCCCCATCGGCTAAGAGCATGATGGCAGTGACCGCTGGTCCGGTGATAATCAGGTTTCGATCGGCTGAAGCCCCACGAAACGTACAGCGGGTACGGACACCGTGCTTCTCTCCCTCGACATAGACAACGACTCCAAATCCAGTCCCCTTGGCAGCATCGAGCGCTGTAATCCGTTGGAATAGTGGGCTCTCGACAAAGTACCGCGAGGTCAAAAACTCCACCATAAAATCAAAGGGGACAATAGGACTCCCGCCAACTTGCAAGGGTTCGGTGGTGCACAGACGCGCGTCTCGCAGAAAGGTCAGGAGTGAGTTAAACTCCTCCACCCAATACCCTCCCTTACACACGACTGCCTGCGGCTCCTTGAGCAGGGCACGAGAGGCGTGGAGCATCAAGGGCTCCCCATGTCCTACGACTCGTACGGTCTGCCGACCGATCGGCGGGGGAAAATCTAGGCTTTCCTCCTCCGTCCAGGCCTGGCTCTCTTGGATCTGGCCAGCACGACAGACAGGAACAGAGGCGCTCGCCATACCCATCCGATGGATCCACAGGGCACGGGCAAAAACGCTGATGCTGGCAATCCAATTGAGACCAATCCGATCTACGCGCTCCAGCCTATCTGCCCCAGCTCGGGCCCAGAGGTTCGTCAGTCCTGGGGAACCTCCGATTCCCAGGACGAGCGTACAGCCACGCCGCTCAGCTTCTCCACTATATTGAGCCGCCAGATCACTGACGTTGAGATCATCGTTGATATCGACATAGTGGACTCCCGCCTCCACAGCAGCGCGCATACCGGACAGACCCGTATCGGAATACGGGCCGGCAAAGTTGCCGATGAGATCTGTGTCGCGCGCAGCCGCCAAGAGGGCCGTGTGATCATGAATGTCCAGACCGAGACCTGCGCTCGCCCCAACCTCTTGAGCAACTCGCTTGGCCCGCTCGCCGTCCAAATCTGAGACAACAAGTTCAGTAATACTGTTTTCCTGGGCCAAAAGCTTGGCAATCCGAGAGCCTTGGGTGCCCGCGCCTCCGAGTAGCAGCACACGCATCAGTCCCCTCCCCTTGTGGCGAGCGCTCGTATTTAGGCAGTCGCCCGCAGGCTGTCTGGCACTTCGAGCTCAGCGATCACTTCATCGCTCGTGAGCACCCGGCAGAAGGCCAGACGCAGAATTTCGAGGCTTGCCTCATGGGCCTGCTGCGAATAGGTGGCGTTAGCGTCGCTGACAAAAAACACCTTATAGTCCAGCATCGCAGCGTCCCGTGCGGTGGACTCACAACAGATATTGGTAGCAACCCCGGTGATAATCAGACTTTCCCTTTTGAGACCCCGCAAGAGGCCCTCAAGGTTAGACGAACCAGGAATGAGCGCGCTCCAGCGACACTTTTGGACCTGATGATCTTCAGGCTGGACGTCAAGCTCGGCGTAGAGCTCGACCCCTGTCGTCCCTTCGATCATGGGCGGCAGAAAATCCCACATCAGGCCGGCATCGCTGCCGTCTTTCCGTTCAACATGCCGGATCCAAATGACAGGCACTCCCGCTTGCCGGCACGTGTGAGCCAGCCGGTTGATGGTTGGGACGATCTCCCGAGCGGCCGGGACCTCGCTGTGCGCTCCAGGTAGCAGGACGTCGTTCTCCATATCGATAACGAGAAGCGCGACGTTTGCGGGATCAATGCGCCAATCGGTTTTCCTGTGCGGATCAAACGCTGTCGGGTGTGCCATGGGACATCCTCCTTTTCGTCAGCGAATTATCAGAGAATTCGTGCAGGGAGTATATGCTCCTTGGCTTCTGAAAGTCAAAGAGACATTGCTTTCTATGCGTCCGATACCGTCCGCGAGACGATTGGCCGGCTGTATGCGCACGGTACCCGAGCCGCTTTTGCGTTTGGGAGTGAGACTGGGCGTCCCCTTCAGCATGAGGTTGGGCGAGTATTACTCGGTGCACAGCCCACGCTTCCTGCATTCTAAAGACGCCGTAAACGGAGCACTAAACGAACCTCTCGACCTGCCAGGAAGGAGTCACCGGCCTGAACCGGCTCCCTATTTGGACAGCGGGCTGGTCGCCGCCCCATTCACTTGCACGGCGTGTGTTCCTGCGGCGAGCACGGCGGCTACTTCTTTTTCGATCAGCGTGCCGTTGAAGAACTCAGGGTTGGCGTCGGCCCAGAAATGGACCGGATTCGTCAGCACGAAGTCACGAAAATTGTCCGCGTCCATCAAGCCATCTTCAACCAGTTCGTATGCTTCGCCTAAGACCCCAGCCATGTCCGTCACGTCGAAATGGCCAATGTCCGAGCCAAATAGGGCGTTCAGCTGCGAGCCGAGCGGCAGGTTCTTCCGATTAAAAGCCACGGCATTCATTTTGTCATCCGCCTCACAGCCGAAATAAAAATTCTTGGCAAACAGCTCGTGAAAGTCCTGCTTCTTTTCGATCTGGCACGCGGCGTAATCATCCAGATTCTCGATACCACCCGTCTCGGGCCCATACGGTTGCGTGACCGTGTCCAGGGGAGATTCACTCTCTGTTAACGCATCGACGATCTCTTGACTGCCGTACGATTCCGCCAACTGCCGCAGCAAATCCACATCGAGGTTTTCCGGCTTGACTTCCTCCAAGGCGTCCAAGTTGCGTTTCTCCCAGTGCTCAATCAGATCAATGTACAGCTGGCATGCCCAGCCGACGCCACCTTCCAGGAAGCCGAACTTCAGGGTCGGAAACCGGCGGGTCACGCCGCCCAAAAAGAGCGCTTTACACACCGCTTCACCAGCAGCCGCAAAATGGCCAATATGGTTGTAGCAAAAGTTCGAGGGCGAGACGCGCAAGCCATAGCCTTTGCTACCGGCATGGAAGGTCGGCGAGAAGCCGAGCTCGACACACTTCGCCCACACGGGGTCATAATCATATTCACTGTCGAGTCCGAGGACATCGTACCAGGCGGCAATACCTGCTGCGGTGGGATGTTCCTTGGCAAGAGCGGGGATCTGACGTCGAATCATGCTGCCCAGCATGACGACTTTTAAGCCCAGTTGGTGTTTCACATGTTCGAGTTCTGCAATGGCTTCTTCCGGCGTGTGCATGGGAATCACGGCTACCGGCGTCAGACGATCCGAGAAGTCTCGAAAATAATCAGCGCTAAACGTATTGAATGCGCGGCAGGTCACCCGCCGCATCTCGTCAGCGGCAATCGTGGGCAGTGACAGACCTATGGTCGGGTACATGACCGAAAAATCGAAACCGAGTTCCTCCATGCGTTCATACAGCAACTGCGGTATAAACCCGGTGGCGCGGTCCCGCGTATTCTTGGTCGGAAATCCCCAGAAACCCTGCTGCCCAATCCGTCGCCTACGCCGCTCAGCCACCGACATCGAGAGCTGCTGGTCGACCAGCGCGGGGCGTAACGAGAACCCCTCCGCGGCCACGTCCCCGCCAATCTTTCGCAGCCGTTCCTGGACCAACGGCCCAAACTCAAGCCAGTGTCCGTCGGCGTCAATAATCGGATGGTTCAGCTGCTTCCGCAGTGCTGTGTTTCTGATAGTTCCGTTACGACCCATGATCACCCTCCTTGGACCGATTTTCATATGCTCCGCCCCACCATTATCACCTGAGACAGTTCACGGATATTTCGCGGAGAAGTCAAGCCAGACAGCGAGTGCTGTCGGACTGCACTGCTGCCGAAAGGCGTTACGGTACGCCGTCGCCGGGTGGGTCGGTGGGAGCCTAAGCAAAAAAATAACATCGAACAGCCCGGCCTCCAGCTCCTTGGCCAAGTTGACCCACAGATCCAGGGAGTTGAATTCGATCTGACGCGCATCGGGTCGGCGCCACACGCCATGCAGGATGTAAGACGTGGTGTTCATGACGAACGCCGAAAACAACAACGGGGGAGGCATACATCACTCCAAGGCAGATGGGTCCATCTTAGCCTCTGTGAGGTTTGGGCCGACCAGTGAGCCGTGAACATAGCCTGGATTGGACGAGGAGCAAACTGCCTTTTCTCCCCTTTCTTTTGACACCCGATACGTGGCGGGTTACACTGAGCCATGATTCGCAGCTTTCGCCATAAGGGATTACGGCAGCTTTACCGGACGGGTAAAACTGCCGGGTTGAATCCCCAAGGGGTGAAATGTTTGCGGACTATCCTGGCGCGCTTGGACGCCAGTACACGGCCCCAGGATATGGACCATCCAGGATTACGGCTCCACCCGCTCAAGGGGGAGTGGGCCGGATTTTGGTCGGTCGAGGTATCGGGGAACTGGCGGGTGGTGTTCCGCTTTGAAGATGACACCCCCGGCGCCGTCGATTTGATCGATTATCACTAGGAGTAAAAGACCATGGCAATGCATAATCCTCCCCACCCTGGCGAAACGATCCGGGAACTGTGCTTGGAACCTTTGGGCCTGACGGTGACGGCGGCGGCGAAAGGTCTGGGGGTCTCGCGGAAAGCCCTGTCTGAACTGCTGAACGGCCATAGCAGTATTTCTCCGAGTATGGCCGTTCGATTAGAAAAGGCTTTTGGCGGGAGTGCGGAAAGCTGGCTGCGGCAGCAAATGCAGTATGATCTCTGGCAGGTGCAAAAGCAGGCCGGGAAGATCAAGGTCAAACGCTTTGAGTTGACCCCGGCCTAGCCCCTGCGGTTACATCTCGGTAGGGAGACAGGCGCTCCGTACGCTCGCGAACCAGATGAAGAGCAGGCCGCAACGGTATTCCTACGCCTGTCACTGACGGTTACTTCAGCCGAGGCAAGTACTGAAAATCATGTCTCTTTCGCATTTTCGATGTCGAGGTCCTCTCCCTGCTGCAAAGAACCTTTCTAACCGTTCAGGATCACCGTAGTTTCAGTGAATATTTATTGAGGTATCGTTAGACTCGTTTACGCTGGTATTTCTGGCCTAACTCCTCCTCATCGCGCAGATACTTGGCCATCCGTTCATGGCTGAAGCCATACGGTCCGCTGCCGAATAACCCGACTTCTTCAATCGCCAGCTGCTCTAATTCAGCATTGCGAGATAAATCGCCTAAGCCTTGCTCAGTCGGCAGCTCGGCAGCCTGCCAGGCGTCAAATCCACCCTGCAATACTGCGACGCGTGTATAGCCCATGGCTTTCAAGGTGGGGACGGATAAGGTCGAGAGATTCCCTGTGCGGCATATCAGCACCACTGGGGTCGCCTTGTCTGGTACTTCTTGTTCAATCTGGAGATCCAGCTTGCCACGAGGCAGCCAGCGTGCGCCCGGCACATGAGCGGTGGCGAAATCGCCTATGCTCCGCACATCGAGCAGCGCAGGCTGCTCACCAGCATCTAGCTGAGTCTGCAAGGCTTGCGGCGTGAGGAGCTCAGCTTGCGCACGAGCCTCAGCCAGGCCGGGGATCGGCAGAGCCTGGGGCTTTACCCCGGCCGGTAATCCCTGCAGCAGCCGCGCCATCCATACAGGCTGGCCAAAATCAATCTCTTGGGGACCGCCGGTCTCAAGACCAAACCCGGCTGCTTTCCAGGCGGTAGTGCCGCCGTCCAGGACACTCACGTTTGGATAGCCAGCTCCCTTGAGCACAGACGCGGCGAGAATCGCCCGGGCGCGGCCGGCACACGTAGTGATAATCGGTGCGTTCTTCACTCCGACCAGACTCTCGACCAGGAGAGCGACCTGAGTGCCAGAGCAAAAATGGGCGCCGGGAATATGGCCGGCCTGGTACTCGTCGAGCAAACGCACATCGAGCAGGTAGAGCAACGCGCCCTTTTCCTGTCGTGCGTGCAAGTCCTGAGGGGTGATACTGGCAATGTTGTCTTCTGTGGCAACGTGCTCGGCGAACTGTTGGCACGTTGAGATACCAGTATCAGAAAGTCGGGGCACGGGGACACCGGCGCCTTTCTCAAGTTCCTCGGTATAGCCGGCAATGCGCCAGGCCCCGGTGCCACCTTTCAGCGCGTAGACGGCGGTAAAACCCATCCGCCGTAAAATATGCGCTCCCAGCAAGCTGCGCGTGCGGCCGGCACAGTTGGTGACAATCGTCCGGCCTTTGTCGGGTACAACCTCGGGCGCGATCAGGGCTAACTGCCCGCCTGGGACGCAATACGCGCCTGGCAAATGCGCCGCCTTGAATTCCGGCTCAGTGCGGGTATCAAAGATATACAGCTGTTCGCCTTGCCTCAGGCGCGCACGGAGTTCTTCGACCGTCATCTCGGGGATGTCCTCTTCGACCTGGAGACGCTCGCCATAGACTTTGCCCCGTAAACTCCAGCCGTGCATGGTCTCATAGCCAGCCGCTGTCCAAGCTGTGAGACCGCCGTCCAGGACCGACACAGTGGTATAGCCCAGGGTTTCCAGGCTGAGGGCCGCCCGAGTCGAACGTTGGCCGGTATCGCAGTACAGAACCGTCTGGATATCGGTCTGAGGGACTAATACCGAAATATATTTTTCCAATGATCCGCGCGGAATGCAGTTGGTGCCAGGAATCTGGCCCAGGGAAAATTCTCCCCAGTCCCGGACATCAATGACCGCATACAGTGCCTGGCTGTCCAGGAGCGCTTTGAGATCTTGGGCACGAATACTGCCTGCCATGAGAGTTCCTCCTTATGACGCGTACGGAAAAGTCCGCAGGTGCTTGACCGCGCCCATATGACGTTGGACAATCGAAGCCTAGGCTCAAGAGATGGTCAATACCCACAAGATGAGCTGACTGCTACAAGGGAGAGACATATGGCTGAACAATGGAAAATCGAGGGTGATTATTTTGAATCGTGCAATTGTGACACGGTCTGTCCCTGTTTGATCCAGAATCCGCCCCCTCGTGGGCGGTGTGACGCGGCCCTGGCGTTTCATGTCAATCAGGGGAGCTATGGCCAGACGAGCCTCGGTGGTCTGAACACTGTGCTCGTGGTGTCCTTTCCCGGTCCGGGCAAGATGGGGGACGGCAACTGGACTGCGGCCCTGTACGTGGACGACAAGGCCTCCACAGACCAGCAAGAGGGGCTGAGCAAGATTTTCTCCGGTCAGGCGGGTGGGCCCATGCAGATGGTCTCGGGGCTGATCAGCAATTTTCTGGGGATCAAGACCGCTCCCATTGCGTTTACGCTGGACGCCAACAACCGGCGGCTGACGATTCCGGACGTGCTGGAGATCGACATTGAGGCACTGACCGGTCGGGACGGCAGTGAGCCGCTCTGGGTCACCAACGCCAATCACCCGGTTTCGCCCAAGCTGTCGCTGGCCAAATCCAACGCGTATCGCTATACCGACCACAACCTGGCCTGGGACGTCAGTAATACCAACGGCCATTTTGCGCCGTTTAGCTGGCAGAATTAGCCTGTTTTCACGTGGCTGGACCGCGTGCGTTCAGCCCCCGACCCATAGCGACCCGGTTGCCCTTTCCCCGTTGGAAAAGGGCTGCGGTGAGGGAAGAGACTGCTGGCCATGACCTTACGAGATAAGATCGTCATCGTCACCGCCCTCGTGCTGCTGTCCGCTCTGGCCTGGATTGCCACCGTACATCAGGCCGGAGGGATGGCGCTCGGCCTGATGACCATGAGTATGACTATGGGCCTGCCATTCTCGGTCTCTAATGCCGTCCTGTACATTGCACTCTGGGGTGTCATGATGGTGGCCATGATGTTCCCGTCTGTCGCGCCAACGGCCATGCTGTTCGCCACGGTAACGCGCCAAAAGCGAGAGCAGGCTGCCCCCTTTGCTCCGGCTTGGCTCTTTATCGCCGGGTATGCCGTACTGTGGACCCTGACTGGCGGGGTGGCCTATGCCGGGGACATCGCCATCCAGTCCCTGCCCGACACTTTTCCTGGCTTGCGAACGTATGGCTCTGTTATCGGTGGGCTGACCCTTATCATCGCCGGCCTGTATCAGCTCAGCCCGCTCAAATACGTCTGCCTATCGAAATGCCGCTCCCCCCTCGGCTTCCTGCTCAATAGTTGGCAAGACGGGTATTGGGGGGCGTTTCGGATGGGCCTTCACCATGGCGCCTACTGCCTGGGGTGTTGCTGGAGTTTGATGGCCGTGCTGTTCGTTGTCGGCACCATGAACCTGGTGTGGATGGGTGTTTTGACCCTGATTATTTTTATGGAGAAGATTCTTCCCTACGGGGTGGCAATGGGGAAAGGCACGGGCATTGGCCTGATCGGCCTGGGACTGGTCCTGATTGTCGCCCCCAGTACGCTGGCCGTGGGCTAAGCCGATGACGCCAGAGCACGATTCGTTGTTTTTTCAGACCTAGGAAACACGAATGCCAGCACAAGGTTGGGACGATTATATCGCACAACTCCGGCACCGAAAGACTGAAGCCCGGAGCCAGGGCGGTCCCGAGGCCATCGCTCGGGCGCACAGGCGGGGGAAGCTGACCGCCCGCGAACGACTGACCTTACTCCTGGATGAGGACAGCTTCCACGAAATTGGACTGCTGACCGAAGGCAGCGTAGACACGCCTGGGAAACCCGCCCAGCATCTCCCAGCCGACGGAGTGGTAACGGGCTGGGGCACGATACACGGCCGCCATGTGTGTGTGGTGGCTGACGACGGCACCTTGGTGGGAGGAGCGACCGGCCTGAAAAATATTGCGAAACGCTTTCGCCTGCGCCGCTTGGCCCTGGAACAGGGCTATCCTTTCATTGGCCTTTATGAAGGCTCGGCCATCCGCTTCCAGGACTCGATGCAGGCCCGCCAGATGAGCCACGTGCCGGCCTTTCGAGAGGTCACCGATTGTGTCGGGAGGATTCCTCAGGTCGCCGCCATGCTGGGTGCCTGTTTTGGCCGGCCGCCCATTGATGGGCTGTACGCCGATTTTACGCTGATGGTCAAAGGTTCTGGCTTTGTCGGCTGGTCTGGACCGACCCTGGTCCGGGGCGGGCTTGGCGAAGAGGTCGATATCGACCGCCTGGCCGGCCCCGATATGCACGCCCGGACAACCGGGTTTGTTGATCGGGTCGCATCCAACGAGCAGGAGTGTCTTGCCGCTATCCGGACCTTTCTCACCTTTATGCCGCAAAACTGCTGGGAGCTGCCTGCGTGCGAACCCTCCACCGATGACCCCAACCGGCTATGCCCTGAACTGCTCGATATCGTCCCGACTCGTCTCCGCAAGCCGTACGACGTCGCCCGGGTGCTCGCCGCTCTTGTTGACCACGGCCAGACCTTTGTCTACAAGCCCGACTTCGGCCAAAGCGTCATGACCTGTCTGGCCCGTCTTGACGGGCGCGTGGTCGGGATTGTGGCCAGTCAGCCGGACTACCAGGCCGGGGCCCTGGACTGGGCGTCAGCGGCCAAGGTCCGCCGTTTTCTTGCCGTCTGTGACTCGTTTCACATTCCACTCGTTTTTCTGCAGGACCAACCGGGCTTTCTCATTGGCCAACAGGCCGAGACCAGCAATATGCTCTACTGGGGCGGTACGCTGATTGATGCGGTGGAGCGGGCAAGCACTCCCAAGATCACGCTCATTCTGCGCAAGGCGCATGGCGCGGCGATGTGGGCCATGGGTGGACGCGGTAGCCCGTATTCGCCTGATCTCCAAATTGCCTGGCCGCTCGCGACCATGACCGGCACTGGTCCGACCTCGGCCGTCTATACGGTCCACAGCCGAGAGCTGCAAGAAGCGCGCGACCCAGACCAGTTGCAGGCTGAACTGGAGGCCAAGTACAGTCGCCAGGGGTCGGTCTACGAAGCCGCGGCCGCATTTGGGGTGGATGATATTATTGAACCGCCCGAGACCCGTCGGTACCTGATTCAGGCCCTGGCCTTTCTGTGTGGCAAACAGGCCCGACAGCTCGGACCCAAAGTCCGCCTATTCCCCTAGGCGAGAAATTCTCGGAGAACGAGCTTTCCGAACCGGGCGACGAACTCCTGACGTTATCGGCTCAGCTGCCACTCATTGTCTGGGTCATCGCAAGCAACGGTCGTCCGAAAGAGAATTCTTGGCTCATCAGGGGGCCATGGACGACCGCGATGCAGGACGCAGCGGTTATCCCAGATCACCAGGTCACCGACCTGCCACCGGTGGGTAAAAATACGCGGCGGCTGACACGCGCTTTGCGTCAGTTCACGCAGCAGTGCACGGCTGCGGTCAACATCTTCTCCCACAATGTGGCTGGCGTGCCGGCCGACAAAGAGTGACTTTCTGCCCGTCTCTTCATGGCTGCGGACGATCGGATGCGCGACCGGCGGCAGGGCTGCGCGTTCGGCGGCGGTCATTAAAGCGGCAGTTTTGCCGTGGCTGTACGCAAAGTCGTGCACGACCAGCTTGTCCGCCAGCCAGTCTTTACGCGCCGTGTCGAGCGCGTCGTACGCCGACCGCATATCGGCGAACTGGGTTTCTCCTCCCGACGAGGGCAGAGTGTGGGCTCGGAGAGCGGAAGCCTTTGAGGTAATCCGTTTGTATGAGCTGTCGGAGTGCCACTGCTGGTTGCCCCGATTTAACGCATCATAGGGGCCTCCTGCGGAGTCGAGGGTGCCGTCCGGGCGGACATTCGCAACGCGGAATATCTCAGGCTTGGTACCCTCGATTGCCGTTGTGAGCAGACGTTCCAGATGGCCAAAGCGACGACTGAAGGTGATGTGAGCCTCATCATCGAGATGTTGTTCGGGAAAGGCGAGTACGCCGTATTCGTGCCAGGCGGCAATGATCCGCTTGCCGGTCCGATCATCGAGCTGATGCAGATTCGCACCGTAGATACGTGCCCCAAGGGTTGCCTCGCTGGGAACGATCTCCATGCGGTGTCCTCCTTTCGTTCGTCTCTCTGTCAGCCCATTCTCGCCGGCAAAACAGGCTGTCCGCGATCATCCGCTGTGCTGTGCGTCGAAGCCGCGTCGGCTAGTGTATGTGCGGCACGATGTGTGAGGTAAACAGATCGAGCGATCTTTGGCTTTCCTCTGGACTCAATGAGCCCCAGGCGAACGAACCGACGAAATAATTGATCCCACTCTCCGAGACCAAGCGTTGGATTTGATCGCGGACTGTGTCGACCGATCCGATCAGTATCGTTTCTCCCGCGAGGCAGAGGTCCCACGCAAAAAAATTGTCGTAGGCGTGATCATTGTGCTGATGCCAGAGCTGCATGATTGAGTTGTACCAATCATCGTACGCCGGCTTCGCCACCGCAAAGGCTTGTGCGTCGGTTTCCGCCACATAGATTTGGCGCATTGCGCCCAGCTTCAGCGCGTCGGTGTCGCCATTGCCGCTGTCAGCGGCGACTGCTCGATATCGAGCCATGAGATTCGTGATGAGCGACGGGGGGCCGAGGGTCATGAAGTGCATTCCCTCACGCGCGGCAAATTCGACCCCGGCTTCACTGAACGATGGATACCAGAGCGGCGGATACGGGTCCTGGAACGGTTTGAGAGTCATTGGCACATCTCGAAATTCGAAATGTTTCCCGGCGTAATTCAGGACATCGTTGCACATACCCTGACGGAATATCTCAAGGACTTCGGTGAAGATTTCTCGGGTCTTTTCCGGATCGACACTGTAGGTAGCGATTTCGTACGGTGACACGCCACGGCTGATGCCGAGTTCCATGCGCCCGTTCGAGAGGTGGTCCAGCATGCAGACTTCCTCTATGAGGCGCAGTGGATGATACATCGGTAACAAATACGCCATGGGGCTAAAGCGGATATGCTTGGTCCTCTGCGCGAGCGCCGCGAAGAACACCGATGGAGAGGGCGCCATACCGAGCGGGGTCGAATGGTGTTCCGCCAGATGATAGCCGTAAAAATTGGCTTTGTCCGCCGATTCGATCAGTTTGAGACGCGACTCGTAAAGATCACCGACCGAATTCGAGCCGCGATCAACCCAGTCGAACATCCCGAATTCGATTTTTGCTGACATCACGGATTCTCCCCTTCCCTGCTCACGCTCGCCGCACATTTCCGCATCTTACGATAAAAGGAAAACGGCGAAGGTTTTCGGGCTTGTGCAGCTCATAATATGGAATCTGAGTATTTTCTTCTTGGAAATGCTGTTGACGTATTCCTACCAGGAATCCGCTTTTTGCTGAAGATGGTCCTCAACTCTCCTGATTACAAGAGGACAGACTTATTCTTATGGCCCGACCACTTCGGCAGATCATCGTGCATATCCATGACCCGCATCCCATAGAAAATATGACACGTGGGTGTAAAGCTCGCTGGCACCTGGGACGGGCGCCCGAAATCAAACAGAGAAGGAAACGCCAGCCACATCTTGCGGCCCTCATCCGCAATCAGCGTTCCACACCCGGCACAGCTGACTTTGCAGGGGAGAATACGCTCATACTGCTGCCGCGCGCTATTGTAGAAACGGAGTTGATCGATACCGTGGGTGATGCGCACGTGACGTTTGTGAAAAATGGCGGTCCACTGCATTGGCGCGCCGTGCAGGGTCTGGCAGACCACGCAGTGACAGATTTTCGCGTCAACCGGGTCTGCGCTCACTTCGTATTGGACGGCCTGACAGTGGCACCTGGCACGGTATTTTGCCGTAAAGATCGTATCCTCAATCGACGCAAATGCGTCTCCAAGTTCTTTTTGCATACGAACGCTGCCCTACTCCTCCGCAAGGGGGAGGTTCAAGGTGGCCTCGGCCAGACAGACGAGCGAGCCCAGTTGATTGGTGCCGCGCACGGTACAGTCGACCCGACAGTGATCTCCCATGGCCTGTGCCGCCGTCACCTCGCCCCGCAGGGTGACCACATGCCCGGCCCGAAACGGCTCGATCGCGCGCATGAGCAAGCGACCGCCGGAGTAAAACGCAGACAGCGGAAACGACAGGGTGAGCATCTGCTCCACGTAGGACATGGTAGCCGGCCCGGCGTTGACAGCCCCACCAAAAATGTTTTGGCGCGCAAACTCCTCATCCGTATGGATATTGCTCGTCATGAGCCGACCCGCCAACTGGATATCGTTATAGCCCAGAATCGTATCCTGGCTCTCCGTAACCCGGAGCGTCGGCAGCGCGGTGCCCACCGTGGCATGCTCGGCCGTCAGGACCCGATGCGCTTCGGCCACAGGCTGCCCAGGCTTGACGGTCGTTTCCCCCGTCTCGACCTCTCCTGAAGCGGGTACGGTTTTCTGTCCCTGGGCGTAGGCGAAGATGCAGGTGTAATCGTAGTCGGCAACCATGACCCCGCGTTGGTTCACCGCTTCCACGCGAAAGGTCACAAACTTGCTGCCGCGGCGTTCATACTTGTCCAGAACCCGACGGGTGGCGGTGATGCAATCACCGACCGCGACCGGCGCGTGCCACCGCATAGCGCACTTGGCAAACGGCGTCTGGCGGCGCGCGGTCTTGGAGTCTTCGAGCGCCACAAAACCGTTGTTCTCGGCCAGGTCGTAGCGCAGCAGCGGGGCGTAGGCCAACACCATGCTGGGCATGGCCAGGACTGCGGCCGGGTGTATCGCTTCGTGGGTCTGATCCAGTTCCGACCCACGGGTGTGTTGGGTGGCCTGAGCGTACTCGCGCAGCGTGTCCGTGGTGATGCTGACCGTGGTCTCGGTTCCGGTCTGACCAATGGCCACCGCGTCATAGTCCCACAGCTTCTCGGGCTCGTTTGACATGTACTCCCTCCCTGCTCATCCAGACAGCGCCCCCAGCCTACTCGAGACTGCTCCGGGGTGCAATTTGCGGTAGCTTGCCAAGAGACGACTCTGTAAGGGTATAAGGGGGAAAGCCTCCCTGGGGAGAACCGGCGGAGGGACCGCAGGCCGACCCTGGGACGACCGGCAGCGGAAAGGAGCAGAATAATGAGTGCAATTGGAGAGAAGATTTCAGACTACACCGGGAAGGTCACGTCGGTGACGCTGACGGAGGCAGGCTCCATTATGAATGCAGAGGGAGAAGCCGGACCGTTCGGCACGTACCTGTATACGGCAACGTTCGGTCCAGCGGTGGGTCCGGCGGGGGAAACGGGCCCACTGACGGGTCGGGTTCAGGATTTTCGCCCGGATGGCAGCGTGGTGCCCCAAGTCGTCACGGGGGTGTGGCGTAAGAGCGGGCACCGCCAGTGGGAAGTGAAGGCGATCAACATGGCCGCAGACGGGAAGTGCCTTTTCTTCGTCGAAGTGTGGGATTTGGCGACGCGGTCGATCTCGGGCACGATCTACGCCTTGGACTAAGCTTCATCGCCTCCGAGACTCGGGCTTCGGAGGCGATGATGGCCGTTGACAGGCCATTTTCAGCGGGGTATCTCACGTCCACCATACATCCCGTCGCCGGGTTATTCTCCGGTTGCATATCACGAGAGCAAGTCGTCCAGACCAATAGAGCACTGTTATGAGTCAAGAAGGAAAACCATTTCTTTTACATATGTCCGCGGATCACATGCTGGCCCAGGCGCGCGAGATGACCGGTATCGATCTCATCGACGAGGCGGCCGTGGAACCGTTCCGGATTTTACACGCCGCGTATAATACCGATGCCTGCCTGCATGAACAGGGCGCGGCCGCCATTGAAAAAAAACTGCTGCGCCTGCTCTGTAACCGGCTGCGAATGCAACGGGACTTTGCCCAGCATCCGGAAATTGCCGAGATCGAGATTCAAAATCCGACCTTTGTCTATGGCCAGCTGAGAAGCGGCACCACAAAAATACAGAAGCTCTTGGCGGCCTCCGGGGATTTTCACTATCTCCCCTTCTGGCAGACGTATCACCCTTCGCTGCTCACCGGGTCCAGGACAGAGTCACCGCAACCCCGGATCGAGGAAGCGGATGCATTTATCCGCTGGTTCGACAGCATGTCACCGGATGCCAAGCTGGGGCACCGTTTTCAAACCTTTGAACCGGAGGAGGAAAGTCTCTTACTCGAACACAGCCTGGTCAGCGGTGTATTCATCGCGTTCAATACGATGAGCAGTTATATGCAGTGGTTTGCCACCCAGAACCCGACCATCACCGTAGAATACCTGCGCGATATGCTGAAATACCTGCAATGGCAATCGGGTGAAAACAAGCCCTGGGTCCTAAAAAGTCCACTGTGGTGCGGCCTGGAACCATTTATTGTGGAGGTCTTTCCGGATGCCCGCCTGCTCATGACCCATCGCACTCCGCACAAGACCATCCCCAGCCTGTTCCGCTTACTGGACACCTTTCACGCCCCGTTTTCCGACAAGCCCCCGGAGTATGAAACGCTCAAAATGGGGCTCGCGATGGGCATGGAACAACATCTGAAGGTCCGGCAAAGCCGGCCAGACATTCAGATTCTGGACATTCCTTACGATGAAGTCACCGGACCCGGTGAGGACATCGCCACCAAGATCTATCACTTCTGTGGCATGCCCTTACGCGAGGAGGCCCTACAAAACATACGCAACTGGGAGGCGGCGAATCCCATCCATAAACTCGGCGCGTTCACCTATGATCAGGCAGACTATCAGCTGACACCCGACCTGATTAACCAGGACTTTGCCTCGTATCTGGAGTTTCTCAACAGCACGTTTCCTGCAATCTCGCACGCTCAATAAGCAATGACGTTCGTGCGACCAAGGAATACAGGCTCTTGCAAAGACACACCCGGTGTGACACCATCGGCTATCTTTAACTGGAGGGCATGTTATGGGGCTGAATACCATCGAGAACAACACTGTGGGGGTTACGGAGAGCAATTCGTCGGCCTATGTGCCTCCCCTCCAACTCACCGTCGGACAGCCGGCACCCATCGCGGCGAACGGTGGTTTGTCCTATATGTCGTTCGATCAGGACGGGGATGCGGGCACCGTAGCGGCGATGGAGGCGGCGATCCGCCAGGTTACCGAGGGCGAAGGGCAAGCGGTCATCGACATGATCGAGAACGCGCCTCCCGGCCCGATCGAGACCAGGTGGGGCCGCGGCTTTCGCAGCTACGACGAGTGCTTGGACTATATTCGGGCGAACAACATCGAGGCCCCTGAGGGCGGCGTCGCCCTGCCGCTACGCTACACGATCCACGAGCAGCCGTCCTACTCGATCGTCTCGTCCAACGCTATCTGGCGGGACTCGGCGCGCGCGGACATGGTCAAAATGTTTCGCAAGGAAGAGCAGGAAATCGGGCGGCGAGGTCTCTATTTTCCGCAGATACTGCGTGATGCGCGCCGGATGGTCGAGTACTATCCCGGTCTCTCGCCCACGAGCCCCGAGTGCATGGACAAGCTCGGTGTGTCGCTCGCCCACCTCGAATCGAAGTGTCAGAATTTCTACGATGCAGCCGAGGTCGAGCGCGTGTTCTACCCGGAGATCGAGCAACTCCTGCTCGATTTCTTCCCCGGTGCGACCGATGCGCTGGTGTACAACCACGACGTGTTTGACAAGGACTACAAGGGCCCCGTCAAGGAAGATCAGGACAACAAGAATCCGGGAGTCAACACCTTCTACGCCAACATCGTCCACAACGACCTGAATGACAACAGCGGGCGGGTGCGCTGCCGCGAGCTGCTCACCAAGAACCTGCGCAACTTCGGGCGTACGCAGCACTACACGGAGGCCGAGGCCGACGCGAAGATGTCGCGACGGTTCATGTCGATCAACCTCGCCAAACCGATGGAGACCGTGCAACAGTACCCCTTCGTCCTGTGCGCTTGGCCATCGTTTGCCGACCAGCCGTACATTACCAACTACCGGATCTACGACGACCGCGTGGGTGAGACGACGCGGTTCACTTATCGCCCTGGGCACGAGTGGTACTGGTTTCCGCAGCAGACGTCGACCGAGGTGTCGATGCTCAAGTGTTACGACTCAGTGACGGACGGCTCGGTGTCGCGCTGGTCATTTCACTCGGCCTGCATCGACCCGACCGCGCCCGCAGACGCACCGTGCCGTAAGAATGTGGTCGTTCGCTCCTATATCTTCTTCTAAGAAGAACGGCAGACGTAGCGCTCTCCTCGCTGCGTCGGGGAGATCAGGGACGTAGCAATCTTCTATCTGGCGGGTGAGTGCCGGTTGCCAACGCGCAGCCCCCACTCGCCCGCGCTGACAGACTTTCCGGTTCGAGGTATTCACCGCATCTTAGAGGGACAAATTGACGACGTACGAACCTTTCACGGTCGATATTCCGGAAACGGCTCTCGGAGATCTTCGCCAGCGTCTGCAACGGACTCGACTGGCGCCGGAGTTCGCGAACGATGATTGGCGCTTCGGCACAAATGGGGCCTATTTGCAGGAACTGCTGGACTATTGGGCGACAGATTTCGACTGGCGCGCACAAGAATCTGCGATCAACCAGTTTTCGAACTACAAAACGACGATTGACGGCGTTCCTATCCACTTCATCTATGAAAAAGGCAAGGGCCCGAACCCGACGCCGCTTATATTAAGCCATGGCTGGCCTTGGACGTTCTGGGATTGGCACAAAGTTATCGGGCCGCTCACTGATCCCGCGGCCTACGGTGGCGATCCCGCAGATTCATTTGATGTCATCGTGCCGTCCTTGCCAGGCTTTGGTTTTTCAACACCACTTACGACGACCGGGTTCAATTTCTGGCGCTCTGCTGATCTGTGGGTCTCACTCATGCGCGAGGTGCTGGGTTACGACAAATTTGCCGCTGGCGGAGGAGACTGGGGTTCGCTCACAACCGCCCAACTGGGACATAAATACGCCGAGCACATGATCGGCGTGTACCTACTTTTGATGGCGCCGCTCACGCTCTTCAACGTGCCGCTCAGCACATTACCCGAAGAATCGGAGTTTTCCGCAGATGAAGCCGGTTGGTACGAACGAAACCAGGATTTTTTCACGGACGGAAGTGGCTATTCGGCCATTCAATCGACGAGACCCCAGACTATTGCCTACGCAATGAACGACTCGCCCGCCGGGTTATGCGCTTGGCTCCTGGAGAAACGCCGCAGCTGGAGCGATTGCGGCGGCAATGTCGAGAGCCGCTTCAGCAAGGATGACCTGCTGACGGGGATCAGTATCTACTGGTTCACCCAGTCGTATGGAACCTCGGCACGTTACTACTACGAGTGTACACACAACCAGTGGCAGCCAGCGCATGATCGGACCCCGGTGGTCGAGGCCCCGGCTGGAGTTGGCGTGTTTTCAGAAGAGGCGTTCTTCATGCCACGGAGCTGGGCCGAGCGTTATTACAACCTTCAACATTGGACGATGATGAAACCTGGCGGTCACTTTGCGCCGATGGAAGAGCCACAGGCGCTTACTGAGGACATACGGACATTCTTTCGCTCATTGCGGGGATAGTCCGCCCAGAAACCGCGATCAATAACGACGCCGAACGTAGTGCGCGCGCCGCTTCAGCACGGAAAATTCATACTCAAGCCCAACAGACGTACAAAACCAGTGAACGGGCTCTCATCGGAACGAAATTGAGCGAAAGATCCGGAACAACCTGCTCAAGGGCGTCAGTGAGGAGGCGCGCTGCTCCGTCAGGCTAGGATGGACTGAAATTCCTCCTCTGTTGGCTGGGTCTCAAACTTCGGAATCGCGGGATTCATCGCCTCCCACGGTTGGGCACTGGCCGTCCAAATGTCGGCGGCAGGTCGAACCCAACTCGGATCGTCCAAGCTCCCAGCGCGGAGGGACATCATAACGGGATACGCCGACGGGAGGGCGACCAGCGGTGAGCTACACGTCGGACAGAAGCCATGGCGGACCGAGGTCCCGCGCTCCCCAGCCGTCTCGTAGTATTGAGGGCTCCCTTGGGTGAACTGCACCTGGGCGGCAGGAACACCCACGACGGTACTGTATGCACTGCCCGTGATACGTTGGCAGTCACGACAGTGACAGTTGAGAGCCATCATAGGCTCGGCCGAACATTCATACCGAATCGCGCCACACGCGCACCCACCCGTAAAGGGAGTTGAAACCGGCATAAGAGCGTCCTCCTTTTGCCTACGGCCTTAGCAGGGTGACGGGTGTGTCACAAGCCGAAGGCGCTATTGGCAGCGCTGGCAGAAGCTGATTCTTGTCCTGACTTGTGGTAGATGAGGATAAGAATACATTTTTGAGGGGCGCAAGGATGACGACAGCACAGATCAATTATGCCATCCCGAACGCAGATGGCAGTCAGCGCTACGCGTATGACAACAGTTTTCAACCACTGCCGGCCGGGGTGACGCGGCGCAAGAATGGGGAATCAAAACCGTTTACCGTTGAGGTGCACGACGGCCGGACGTTGTCACCGCCCCCATCGTTAATGAGAAATGGCTATTGCCTGGCCAGGGATTTCGACACCGCACTCGATTTGCAGAACGAGGGCTTGGACTCCGAGCAGGTCGTGCATACGTATTACCCCGAAATTCGTCGCCTCGTCACTGAAGCGCTTGGTGGTGCCGACGCGGTGAAACGCGCGATTGTTTTCGACCACACGATTCGCTCAAGGGTCCGAAAAGCCACAGGAGAAAAAGAGACCAACGGCGAGAATGTCGGCGGCTATGCGAGTACGGCGCATAACGACAATACGAGCGCTTCGGCGAAAAATCGGGTGCGCTTATTGTCCAAAGTGAAAGCGGCGGGCGGGAGTTTGACCTTGCCCACACCGCCATTAACGGAGCGCGAGGCGGAAAAAATCGTGTCCGGACGGTTTGGGCTCTTTAATGTCTGGCGGCATTTCCGCAAGGACTACCCGGTCTTGGATTACCCACTCGCGGTACTCGATGCCCAATCTACCCGCCCGGAGGACTTCCTCAGCAGTCAGTATATTTATCCCGATCGCGTGGGTGAAACTGCCTCTGTACTGCGAAATTCCGAGCATCGTTGGATCTATTACAGCGCAATGTGTCATAACGAGGCGTTGATTTTTAAGGTGTTCGACTCTGCGTCCGAACTCGGGGTTTGCACTGCTGAACAATGTCCGCCTAATACCGCGCATACCTCTTTTCGCCTCGCTGACTCGGATGCTTCCACACCCGCGCGCGAATCGATTGAGTGCCGGGTTTTAGTTGAGTTTGTGGCATAACTGATGATTTCGGGTGGAAACTGATGATTCCTATAGAGACGTGTGGTACGAGTGAGTGTATCGTGATGAGTGCACACCACAGTAACTCCCCACAAGGGAGTAACAATTTGACCATGCTGCACGGAAGGTAACACGAGGGACCGCGCTCACGTGCGGACAAGGAGGGTCTCAAATGACATTGACAGCAACTGAACTCTATACCGGCAACTACGGTATCATGGACACGGACGGGCATATCATTGAACCGGATGATCTGTGGACCGGCGACCTGATGGAAGCCAAGTATAAGGAGCGGGGCCTCCGCTTCGGTCGGACTGCTGAGGGGCCGCATCTCCAGCTAGACGGGAAATTCCTCCGAGGCAATGACCTCAAGAGTGTCCAAGCGATCATGGGTATGGGTCGGACACTCGCGGAGATGGAGGGACTCAAGATGGAATGGCCGGGGGACGCTGATCCAGCTGGCTACAACCCCACGGCGCGACTGGCCCGAGCGGACGCTGAGGGACTCAGATATACCGCTATCTTCACGTCCCTGGGGCTCCTGTGGAACACCCACATCACGGATATTGAGTTGGCCCATGCCATGTGTCGGGCCTACAATCGGTGGGTGATTGACTTCTGCTCCGGGAGCAATGGCCGGCTTGTGCCGATAGCGCATTGCTTTCTTGGAGACCCCAAGGTAGCCGCGGAAGATCTCACGGCAGCGGTGAAGGCCGGCGCTAAGGGTGCGATGATCGTGACCTTTAATATCCGGAGATTACCCTTGGGGGATACGGAATGGGACCCCTTTTATGCCGCAGCACAGGATCTGGATGTGCCGATTTGCATCCACGTGTCTGGCGAGCTCCGGGAGTATCGGCCGTTTACCAGAATCCAGCCTAAGATCCTGCATGACGGTGGACAATTTCTGATGTCCGTCCTGGGTGGCAGAGTGGCAATGGAAATCGCTCTCGTGGATATGTTTCAGTACGGGCTGTTCGAGCGCTTCCCGCGCCTGCGCGTCGGCTTCTTTGAAGGAGGCGCGGGTTGGGTCCCCTCCTTGCTCGATAAGATGGAAGCGGTC
Source organism: uncultured Binatia bacterium (SeqCode) (assembly GCA_965203745.1). Classification (GTDB taxonomy): domain Bacteria; phylum Desulfobacterota; class Binatia; order Bin18; family Bin18; genus Bin18. The sequence continues at coordinate 265 of CBDBDK010000002.1, read as the reverse complement.
TTCGATACCCAGGTCGGCGAGCGCAGCATCAAGCGAACCGCTCGACCGAAGGAGACGTTCGCTCAGCAATGCTTTGTGAGTGGCGATCCGGACGAAACGGGGTGGGCAAAAACAATCGAAGACTTCGGCCCCAATCAATTCGGCTGGGCGTCGGATTTTCCGCATCCGGACCACCCCGGAAACTATATGGAGCATCTTGCTCACCTCGCCGGGAGCCTCCACACACCGGAAGCCCGCAACGGCCTGTTAGGGGATGCTTCGGTCC
>CBDBDK010000001.1:1455000-2899491 GCA_965203745.1 uncultured Binatia bacterium (SeqCode) | reverse complement strand
GACTCCGGGTATATCCATCAAGTGTTGGCGGTATGCGCCAGATACCGCCACGCCCCCCGCCGGAGTTTCTTCTTTTCCTCGGATGTGTATTCTTTCAGACCGTAGGGCGGATCAGTGACGACGGCATGGATGCTGTCGGGAGCACGGTGTTCCAGCCAGTCAAAACAGTCAGCCTGAACGAGTTCATACAACTCTTCTTGAAATGATGCTCTGCACTGTTTCTTTTGATGAGTTCCCTTTGCTGAATTGTCGGATTTACGAGAAGTACCGGGAGAATCATACTCTCCAAACGTCTCTCGAAGGAGGGTAGGGGCATCTTCAGGATGATGATAGAGAATCTGCCTCACGTCATCGGGTAGATCGCCTGCAAGAACCCTAAGCGGACCTAGGTCAATCTTCAGCGCTCGGGCTATCGACTCGATAATACCCTTCGAGGGCTTCGCTTTTCCTCGCTCCAGGCGAGAGAGATAGCCTTTTGTGACTTGGAGGGCTCTGGCCAAGTCCGACAGCGAGCGACCTGTTGCCTGACGCTCTTCGCGGAGACGCTGCCCAAACGTAGGGCTCTCTTCCGGGCTGGGCTTGATTCGTTGGCTCTGCTGGGCGCTCATGCCTTCCAGTCTAGAAGGGTTTACTCAAAAGGTAAACCCTTTTCCTGTCCCTCGATATTGAGCGTTATCTGTTGACATGAATTTTGAGTGGCCTATAGGTGTTGAGAGGTTCCAGACGACCTTGGGCGTGAACGCATAACCGGAACGGGGGGCGATCATGAATACCGTATGGAGGAGACGCCGTGTGTTGCTGGGCAAACTCAGCGGATTCGTCTTGGGCTTTACGCTCTGTTTTGAGGGACAAATCGCCTGGAGCCAGGAGATGACCGGGCCGGCCTTACTGGAGACGCGTTGCTCGGGTTGTCATCCTCCCCATGAAGAAGGGGGCAAGCTTGACGCGATTGAGCATCAGCGTAAGACCCCTGAAGCCTGGGAGATGACCATCTATCGCATGTTACGTACCCACGGGGCGAATCTGGAAGCGGGTGAGGCCCGCACCCTGATCAAATACCTGAGCGATCAGTATGGCCTGGCACCGTCGGAGGTCAAACCTTTTCGGTACGCATTAGAGAAACGCAATAATACGATAGAGCAACATGTTCCTAAGGAAGTGAAGGGCACCTGTGTAGCCTGCCACTCCTATGCGCGGATCGCCCTGCAGCGACGCACGCCCGAGCAGTGGGGGCGTCTACCGGACCTGACCGCGGCCTTGCTGCCGAATATCGAAAACCAGGTCGCCTCAACAGGGCTGCTGGGTGACTTCTGGTACACGCTGGTACGGAAGGATACCGTCCCCTATCTGACGCAGACCTACCCGTTTAACTCGGTCTCCTGGAAGCAGTGGCAGGCCAAGTCCAAACCGGACTACGCCGGGGTCTGGAATGTGGTCGGTCACGACCCTGGAAAGGGCGGGGCCTACACCGGTCGTATGACAGTGACCGCTCTGGGAAACGATAACTATGAGGGCCAGCTCGCCTACGACTTTGCCGATGGGTCCCATATGACCGGGAAAAACACGGTGACGATGTATACCGGCTTCCAGTGGCGGGGCGTGGCCGAGGTCGATGGCGGCAAGACCCACAAAGAAATCTTTTTCGCCAATGAGGACGGGACGGTCGTAAGCGGAAGGCGGTTGCTGACGCTTGTTGGCGATCTCGGCATGGAAGAAACGCTCTACCGGAACACGGGCCAGGCAAAATTTTTGTCCGTCAGTCCAACCGCGCTCAAAGTGGGCGAGCGCTCCACGCTCAGGCTGTTTGGCATGAACCTCCCCGAGTCCCTGACCGCGGCTTCGATCTCTCTGGGACCGGGCGTAACGGTGCAGTCCCTGCAGAGGGTTGATGCGGATACGGTCATGGCCGACGTGGTTGTGGGCAAAAAGGCAAAACCGGGCGCTCGACAGGCTCGGATTCGGGGAATTGATGGGGAACAGTCGCTGGCCGTCTACAATACGGTTGACTATATCCGTCTCTCTCCAGAACAGGCGTTTTCTCGGCCCGGCGGCATCCGTACCCCCAAAATTTTTCAGCAGTTTGAGGCGGTCGGGTATGCAAACGGTCCGGACGGGCGAAAGGGGACGGACGACGATGTGAAGCTGGGGCGCGTCGGTCCAGTGACGTGGAAACTGAACGAGTATGTGCAGCGCGTCAACGATGACGATGTACGCTTTGTCGGGGCCATGGATGCCCACGGTCTTTTTACGCCGGCCGAGGACGGCCCAAATCCAAAACGGCACTTGCAGCAGGGCAATGTCGGCGATGTCTGGGTGGAGGCCTGGTATCAGCCAAATGGCGCCCGTCGGCCTATGGGGGCGCGCGCCCATCTGCTGGTCATGCCGGCAAAGTATAATTTTCAACCGATTGAATAGAGATGAAACCAAGTCTGGCGTTGGAGCGGATGGTATGCTACGAGGCTGGGAGGAGACGTGAGAATTCCCGGTCAGCGCAAGGAGGGCGTGATGAAACACCTCAAGGCCGCGAACCATAAAGCGCATAGAGTCGAGACCGCCCCTGTGGCCAAGCAGCAGGTACCGGAAGACGTGCTGGGCATGGCTCAGCCGATGGGCTGCACCACGATTTTTAACCCCGGCTGGGAGGCGAACCCCTGGGGCGGCACCGCGGGCATGTGCGCGCCAATGGAGGCTGACCTGCTCGGCTGTGCCAATGTGTGCTGGTGGCCGGCTCAGGTGCCCGACAGCCTGCAAAACTACCCAGAGTGGGCCAGTGCCTGTTCGGGGGTCAACGCCGAGGACTGGCGCAGCTTGGAGTTGGTCTTCCCCGAGAAGAAATAGCCGCAGAATATCGTCTCAAAATCCGTGTAGTGAACAACGAGGGGTTTCCCGTATGAACCCTGGGCAAAGACAGCGTCTGTGGAGCCGAGGCGTTTTCTTTGCGGGATTGTTCCTGCTTCTGTACGGATTCCCCTCGCTCGTCGAGGCGGGCTGGTATATCGCCTCGACAACCATCCCACCGAACTCCTCCGCTTCTGCCTGGCGAACCCCTCAGGTCGTCACACGTGTTGCTCAGAACCGGCTGACCTACGAAACCCGAGCCTGGACGCAAGTTATCGACCTCAACACTCAGCAGCTCTCGATTATCAGCCATCTGGGACAGGTGTACTGGCGGGGACCAATCGAAGCCTACGCCACGGTTATGGCAGCGCGTGCCCAGGAACGGCGGGCACAGGCGGAACGCTTGATGAACCAACTCCCCCATGGCTCGCAACAATTCGTGGCAAGACGAGCCGGTCCGTTTGATAGCCTGAGCCCCAGGCTGACGATTACGATCACCCCGATGTCGGAGACCGAGTCGGTCGCCGGATATGCGGCTCACAAGTATCGTATCCAGCGGAACGGCATCGCGTATGAAGAAACTTGGTTGGCTGAGAAGATCAAGCTGAGTACAGACGTCGATATGTCCCGGCTGAACGCGTTTATCGGCAAGCTGCAAACTTCTCGAACGACGCCGCCAGGAGCCGTGCTCGCCGAGTTAACTGAACTGATCAATGTAGGCTACCCAGTCAGGACCGTGAACCTGGTCACCCAGGTGGTCAAGGAAGTGGTTCAGGCCGAGCAGCGGCCAATCAGGGCTGAGGTATTTATGGTGCCGGATGGCTATACCAAAAAGGCGCTGGTCGAGATCATGTTTCCAACAAGGAGGCGTTTATGAAGGGCAAGAGTCTGTTATGGACAGTGTCAACGCTGAGTGCGCTGATCCTCGTTTGTAGTCTACCCGGCCTGGTGTGGGCCAAATGGTATATCCTGACCGGTGCCCATCCGAACTCCGTGTATGTGATTGATGCGGAAACCGATACGGTCGTGAAGACCATCCCGCTTGAGGGAAAGGGGCCCATTTTTACCGTAGCGCCGAATCCAGCCCGACCCCAGTTCGCCTATGCGGTCACCAACCTCAGCCAAAGCGTGGCCCTGGTTGACCTGGACGAGGGAAAAGAGGTCCTGCGCTTTAATCTCTCCAACGACAACGAACTGGTCAGGACCATGGCCATTGATGTCAACCCGCAGGGCAACCGCCTCTACATCCATGAAATGCCGCTGAAGAAAGACCTGGGCAAATACGAGATACTGGAGACCCGCATCCGAGTCATCGATCTGGACACCAATACGGTCGCCAACGTGTTTCCCGCCCCCCGTCAGGTGATGGCGCTGGCGTCGTCCCAAGACGGGAAAAAGCTGTACGCCTTTAGCGTGGGCAGAGATATCTCGGTGCTGAATCCAGAGACGGGTCAGGTCGAGGACGTTATCCCCATGGCGGACTGGAACGTGACCGGCGCCGGAAAGCTGGAGGGACTGCCCTTATGGAACCCCTATCAGGAAAACGACTACCTGGCCTCGTTTGCCGTGTATATGACGGACACGATTACCCGGCACACCACCGTTGGAGTGGCCACCCTTGACCTCAAACAGGCCAATCCGGAGCTGCAGGTGGTAGAGCTCCAGCCCTACGAGGCCGAGTGGTGGACGGCCCACGGGGCGGTATCGGCCAAAACCCAGAAGGCCTATCTCGGCTGGGACAAGCTGTGGAAGATGGACATCCCGACGCGCCAGATGGAACAAGTGACGCAGTTCGACACCAACAGCGTCTTCGGCTCTTTCCTCCATCCCGACGGGACCAAGGTCTACTGCGGCGGAAACTGGAGTGCGTTGTCCGTGTTTGACGCCGACACGCTCCAGCCCCTCAAGAAGATTGATCTTGGACACTCCCAAGCCGGTGCGGGGATCAGGTTCGTTAACCGCGAGAACGGGTTTTAGCGGAAGCGCGCCGAACCTGCCGGCCCCGGATACAAGGTCGACGAGCGCGGTTTAACCCGACACCTCAGGGCGGAGAGCGGGACTACTGATGCAATACGATCTGCTCATCAAAGGCGGCCAGGTCATTGACCCCGGCTGGTCGCAGTACCACACACTCCAACCCGCGGACGTGGCGATTCGGAACGGCAAGATAGCGGCCGTCGCTGCCGACATCCCTGCAGACCGGGCGGCCCGCGTGCGCGAGGTGTCCGGTCATATTGTCTGTCCTGGGTTGATCGACATTCACGCCCATACTTTTGTGAACGCCCACGATATGGGCGCCGAAACCGACCGGCGCTGTGCCGCGAGTGGGGTGACTACGCTGATTGACGCCGGCAGCGCCGGTTCAGCCACCTTCCCCGGACTGCGGCAGTATGTGGCAAATGCGAGCGAAGTCCGGCTGCGCTGCTTCATTCATCTATCAGCCCTGGGTCTGATTCACCTTCGGGTCGGAGAGTTGATGCATATGGATTATGCCGACCCTGAGGGCTGCGCACGCACGATTGCGGACAACCGTGACCTTGCCATTGGCGTCAAGCTGCGCTTCAGCAATAACGTCGTGCCGGACGCTGCCGGGACCGAACCGCTGCGTCTCGCCCGCCAAGCGGCCGATATGGCAGGCGTGCCGTTAATGGTGCATATTACCGATGCGCTGCTGCCGGTCCCTCAGATTCTGGAATTCCTCAAGCCGGGCGATGTGGTGACCCACTGCTTCCACGGGTTTACATACGGCATCATGGGGCCGGAAAAGAAAGCCATTCTCAAAGAAGTCTGGGCGGCCCAGAAAGAGGGGATTATTTTTGACTGCGCGCACGGGCGCATGCACTTTCCGTTTCCATTTGTCCGGCAGGCCCTGGACGCGGGATTTTTGCCCGACACGATCGCGACCGACCTGACGCTCCCCAGCGCGACCAGAGGGCCGGTCTTTGATCTGCCGACGACCATGTCCAAGCTCCTCAACCTGGGCATGGGTCTGGAAGACGTGATCCGCTGTGTTACCACCAATCCCGCCCGGGTGATCGGGGAGGCTGAGCAAATCGGAACGCTCAGACCCGGTGCCACTGCCGATGTCGCCGTCCTCAGCCTGGAGCAGGGAGAATTCGATTTTATCGATACCGACCAGAACCATATGACCGGCGAGAAAAAGCTAGTCGCCCAGCTAACGGTCAAAGATGGACGGGTGTGGTATCAGGCCGACCGAGCTGGATAAGGTGCTCTGGCGTGGGCCATCCAGGGTGGGCCTACTGGCTGTCGTTCCTGCTCTCCTAGCTCGTGCTGCCCTGATTCTCCCTATTGTCTCTAACGGATCCGTTGACGACCCTTCCCATATGCCTTTCGCTGGCACGACCGTGGCGGACATGGTAAGCAGACAGCCACGCCAGCCCGTGCTTAAGAGGGCTGTACTGTAAGGAGGATCGCATGGCCGGAAAGCATTTTGAAGAACTGAACGTTGGGGACGTCTTTCAGCATCAACCTGGACGCACGATTACCGAGACGGATAACCTGCTGTTCTCGACGATGACCCATAACCCCCAGCCGCTCCATCTGGATGAAGAGTTCTCCAAGAAAGCCGAGTTTGGCCAACGCCTGGTAAACAGTATCTACACCTTGGGACTTGCGGTTGGCCTGTCTGTTGGTGATACCACCCTGGGGACGACGGTCGGCAATCTCGGCTTTGAAAAAGTCGTCTTTCCCAAGCCGGTTTTCATTGGGGATACCCTGTACGCCGAGTCCGAAGTCGTCGAAAAGCGGGAATCGCGCTCCCGCCCGCAGTGGGGGATCGTGACCTTCGAGCACCGGGCCAGGAACCAGCGGGGCGAGATTGTGATGAGCTGCCGCCGGGGTGCCATGATGCGCAAAAAAGAGGCCCAGATTTCATAGCGAGAGAGGGGAGAGTATGACCCGCTTACGCCGTGCCGTCCATTTCGTGCCTGGGGCCAATGAAAAAATGCTCAATAAATCGCTGGCGCTGGAAGCGGACACGCTCGTGCTGGACCTCGAAGACGCGGTCACACCGGACAATAAGGACGCTGCTCGGGAGACGGTGACGGACTGGCTCCGGCAGGTAGACTTTGGTCGTCAGGAACGCATGGTCCGCATGAACCCGCTGGATACCCCCTGGGGGGTGGCTGATCTGGAAGTGACGATGCAGGGACGGCCCGACTCCTATCTCGTTCCCAAGGTGAGAACCCGGGATGATGTGCTCAAAATCCACACGATTATCAGCCGCATGGAAAAGGAGTACGGCTATCCGCCGGGCGAGGTCAAGCTCGTGGTGTTGGCCACCGAGACACCCGAGGGGTTACTGAATATCAAGGATTTTGGCTCCTGCCCGCGGGTCGATGCGCTGTCGTGGGGGGCCGAGGACTTGTCGGCCGCCATCGGCGCCCGGCGGAACCGGGCTGAAGACGGCAGCTTTCTCGAAGTGTTCCGCTATGCGCGGATTATGACCTTACTGGCGGCAACAGCCGCGGGCGTTCAGCCGCTGGATACGGTCTTCGTCGATATCCGAGATAGCGCCGGGCTCCGCCAGGAATGTATTGAAGGGGCGTGGATGGGCTTTACCGGAAAGATCACCATCCATCCCAACCAGGTGGGCATCGTCAACGAGGTGTTCACGCCCTCGGCGGAAGAGGTCGCGGAAAGCCGGGAACTGTTGGCGGCTTTTGAAGAAAACCAAAAGGCTGGAAAAATGGCGTTCAGCTTCAAAGGCCAGATGGTCGATGTGCCGCATCTCACGCGGGCGCGGACCATTCTTGAACGAGCCAGGCAGGCCGGGCTGGCAGAGGCCGGACGATGATCGGTATTACCGGCTGCGGCTATCATGTGCCCTTCTGTCGCCTGGAGCGGGCGCACTTCGCTCAGGCCTGGAATCGCCGGGTCGGCAAGGGCGAGCGGGCCGCAATCTATTTTGACGAAGACGCCCTGACCCTCGGATTTGAGGCGACCCAGCGCTGTTTGGAATACACCGGCAATAAAAAAGTCGATGCCCTTTTCTTTGCCTCAACCTCCGCCCCGTTTTGGCAGCGTTCGACCGCCAGCTTTCTGGCTGCGGCCTGCGACCTGTCGACCTCGTGCGAAACCTCGGACTTTGGGGGCAGCTTACGCTCCGCCACCGCGGCGCTGCGCGCGGGTGTTGACGCGCTCAACAGCCGCCGCCTGTCCACACTCTTGATATCAGTCGGCGAGGTGCGCGACGGCCAGCCGGGAGAAACCGAAGAAGAGTGGTTCGGCGACGCCGGCAGTGCGGTCACCCTCGGGCGGGAGAACGTGCTGGCTGAGATTATGGGTCTGGCAACCCATTCAAGTGATTTTTGGGATGAGTGGCGGCGCGACGGGGATGACTTTATCCGGACCCAGGCGTCCCGCTTTTCAACCGAGCGGGGCTACCAGAAAAACCTTGTCGCGATTGGCAAAGCACTGCTTGAAAAGCATGGCGTGCAAGCCCAGCAGGTGGCGAAGGTGATCCTCCCCTCCCCGGATGGTCGGGCCCATAACGCGACCGTTAAGAAACTCGGCTTTCAGGACGCGCAGCTTCTCGATCCGTGCTTTGGGGAGATTGGCGCACCCGGTAGCGCCACGCCTTTTCTCTTGCTGGCCGCTGCCTTGGAAGGGGCCAATCCGGGGGACCTGCTGCTGCTGCTCAACTACGGCGACGGTGCGGATGGCGTCCTGTTGCGCGTGACCGAGGAGATTCGGAAACGGCCGCTGCCGTCCTCGCTCTCGGACCATCTGAGTGAGAAACGGCTGTATTCCTCCTACCAGATTTTTCAGAAAATGCGTTCCTACTATAAACACCACCAGGAGGCGGCCGAGCTGTCCAACGTCCTCCTGGAAAAAGAGGAGAGCCAGAATATCCGTCTGCACGGCACGCTGTGTATTCGTTGTGGGACGCGCCAATACCCCATCACCCAGGTCTGCGGGGCGTGTCAGAACCGCGACTCTCTTAACGAAGTGCCGCTCGAACACACGGGCCGGATTTTTACCTTTACCCGTGACCATCTGTATGTCGCTCCTGACTCCCCGACCATTATGAGCGTGGTCGATGTCGATCAGGGTGGTCGCCTCTATCTCCAGATGACCGACGTAGACCCGGAAGACGTACGGGTGGAAGACCCGGTTGTCCTGACCCTTAGACGCAGAAAAGAAGGACCCACGATGCACAACTACTACTGGAAATGTCGGCCGGTGCGCTAATTTCGGCCTGGCGAAAGGCGACGTGCTCGGTTAGCATGAGGCGACAAAGAGTAAACGTGCTCTCCAACAAGCATACAAAGCTGGACACGTTTACTCTTTCCGGAAGGGAGGACACGCAGATGGGGACATCACTGAAAGACCAAGTCGCGGTGATTGGTGTTGGCTGTATCAAGTTCGGCGATAATTTTGATCAGGGCTATGAAGACATGGCGGTCGAGGCGGCGTACGCGGCCTTTCATGACGCCCGCATTGCCCCGGAAGAGATCGATGCCGCCTGGCTTGGCACCTACTCGCCGGCCCAGGGACACGGTAAGGCCGCAGTTTCCCTGGGTGATGCGCTGCGCTTATACAACAAGCCGATTTCGCGGGTAGAAAATTTTTGCGCGACCGGGACCGATGCGTTTCGGCACGCCGTCCTCGCGGTTGCCTCCGGCATGTATGATACGGCCCTGGTCTTAGGAGTTGAAAAGTATAAGGATCGCCCTGGGCGCGGCCTGGCCCGAGAGGGGGTGCATCCGTATTATCACGACGGCTCAACCGCTCCGGGCCTGTTTGCCCTGGCCGCTACCCGTTATATGCACGAGTTTGGCCTGACCCGTGAGACCCTGGCCAAAGTGGCCGTCAAGAACCACCGTAATGGCGCGCTCAATGCCAAGGCCCACCTGCAGAAGGAAGTTACCCCGGAAGCCGTTCTGACGGCGCCGATTGTGGCCTATCCGTTTGGGCTGTACGACTGCTGTCCGACGACTGATGGCGCGGCCGCGGCCGTGGTGTGTCGGGCCGATCTGGCAAAAAAATATCGGGCCGACCATATCCTGGTCAAAGGGGTAGGGCTGTCCGTGACGAGCGGGCGGCCGTTCATGGACCCGAATTTTGACTATCTCGGTTTTCGGGCCACCCAGAATGCCTCGGCGCAGGCCTATGCCATGGCCGGCATTACCGACCCGCTGCAGGAGATCGATGTCGCCGAGGTGCACGACTGCTTTACCTGGACGGAACTTTCCAACTATGAAGACCTGGGTTTTATTCAAAAGGGCCAGGGCGCAAAGCTGATCGAAGAAGGCCGCACCGCCTTGGACGGCGATATCCCGGTCAACCCCAGCGGCGGGCTCAAGTCGTTCGGCCATCCCATCGGCGCGAGTGGGGTGCGTATGGTGTATGAGATTGTGACCCAACTCAGAGGGGAAGCCGGTCCGCGTCAGGTCACCGACCCAAAGCTGGGTCTTGTGCATAATGTGGGCGGTCCCGGAGCCGTGTCGTGCGTGGCCGTGCTTGGCCAGCCCTGAGGCCGCGACGAGAAAGCAAGCGAGGAGCAAACATGTCACAGCCTTCCATTGTTGATGTTATTTGTGAGCGCGCCCTTGAGATTGCCCCCGAGGTGCCCTGGCTGGTCGAGCCGCTGACTCCGGGGCGGGGCCAGGCCTTTATCCTGCAACACATTCTGCGCAACCGGCTGTTCAGCGCGGTCATCCGGCCGGCCTGGATAAGTCGGTGTCCCGACTTGGCCATTGTCCGCAAGACCATCGGGCAGATGCGGGAGGAGTTGGTGTTTGATGACGAGATCGCCCAGCCCCATACCACCCTGTTGTGGGAGATGGGCCGCAACGTCGGCCTGACCAACGAGGAAATGGATAATACCCGGGCGGTGCCGCTGGTCGATGTGGCGTTGAACGTGTGGGAGAATATTGCCCGCTCAAAACACTGGGTTGCGGGCTGGCTGGCGACTTCGGTGGATGAGTTTATGCTGACGGCCATGTCCGGCGAGCATAATTATCGGCCTGAAGCCTGGCAGGCCGCCTTTCAGCTCAACGACGAGCAGGTCTTCTTTTTCTCCTATCACACCAAGGCCGACGACGATCATGCCGGCCGCAAGGTCTGGGAGCCCATCGTCCGGCATGTGACGACCGAGGCCGAGCGTCGGGAAGTCCTGGATGGTATGGAACTGGCGCTGACGGCCGATAAGCTGTTCTACCAGGGGATTTGCGAGCTGGGCGATCATATTGACGCCAGTAAAAACGCCGCTTAGCCTCGGAAGGGCGTGTACGCTTAAACTCCAGATGGATAGGAATCGGCGCGGGTCGCGTCGTTGCCTGTGATTACCTCACACGAGTCGTGCACCTCGTTGTGCTCGCGCCACGGTTTGGTTTGATAGTACAGACGCGATCCCTCACTCTCCCTCTCTACAAAGTCTCGCCACCGAATTATGTCTCTACCATTTGTCTCATGCCGAAAGATACTCAAAGGATGTCCGCATTTCTCCACATCTATTCGGGATAGCCTATGGCCGGGTAGCCTCGTCCAGCGAGACGGCACCGGAACGCAGTCGTGGAGCTTGGCTCACCCCTCCAGAACGTCCCTTCAAGAAGCCCCTGCTCGTTCAACGAAAAACCATACAGCCAACGGTCGCTCCCCCACGCGGCCACATAGTCATAATCATAACCGGCGGCGAACATGGACGGAAAATCGGCGGCGGACGGCTGCCTGACGGCCATCCCCATCCGCGTGTTCCCAGAGAGGCCAGCCCCAGGACCCCGCACCTTGGTGTACGCCTGGGGGATGCCGTCCAGCGCCCCATGCTCAATCCACAAGATTTCGAACCATATCGGCCCATCAGGCGCACCGTCCACTCTCCAGTCTCCGAGTATTGCCTCCAGGGGTGGCTTAGCTTGGTCAGCGGGGGGCTCGGGGTCGACGCGGCGACGGCCTGCTGGTCTCACGTCCTGCAACTCCAGGTGCTGGGTCGCCTCACTCCAGACAAACCGGCCCGTCTCTCCGGGGGCTGGGAAGTCGGGTACGTCAATCTCGACCGAGACGCCCTTCAAGAACTCCTCCCCGGTACTGCCGACCGTAAATGTGCTGCGGGCAAACTCCACCCCGTCGTCATAGACCACCACCGTATGCTGACCGGTCCCTAAATGCGGCCAACTCCAATTGACCTGGGTGATAAAACCGTTGGTGGTATCGCCACAGACGGAGCGTGTATCGGTACGAGGGATGCCGGTCGCCAGCAGGATTGGATCACCCTTGTTAATGCGGGCCGTGAGCCGGCGGGCTTCACACTTCCAGCCGGTAATAAACCCGATCCCTGATACTAGCGTCCCGGGCGCCGGAATCTCCAAAACGCCGCCCCCAACCGCGTCATGGGGATAGAGTGCCTGGATGCCGGCGATATCATCGGGAAACAAGGCATTATCGAAGAGCCCGAAATCCGCGTTCATGATCGCCTCGACCTGTTGTCCGGCTTCGTCCGGGTGGCCTAATCCCACGACATGCCCGAACTCGTGCAGCAGATAGGTGAAGACAGGATTGACCAACACGAGCCTTGCTCAGTCCATCGAAAGAGATGGTCCTCAGTATTGATATAGACCCGTGCACTGGCGCCCTCAGGAAATTGAAGGAATTCCGTGCGTCCTGATATCTCCCCGCGTGGCAGTGGCCCATCACCGGGACATAACCGCCCCGGTTCGCTCAGGATCACCGCGACTTCTCCCGGAAGATTACAAGGGTCATCGGTTGTACGGCCGGGTCGTGTCTGGAACCGAAAGTTTGCCTCCGCTCCATTCCAGGCGTCTAGGGCCAGTTGTATGGCCTGCTGCCATCTACTTTGGGATACGCTCCCGCAGTCCCGTTTTTGACAGAACCGATGGAGCACCACCGTTGCTTCCCCGTCAGGAAAAAGCTGGGTGCCTTTTACCCAGGCATGGGCTTGCTCGCTGATTCCGAAGCCGCTTACCAAGACCAGAACCACCAGAAATCCACTGAGCCACCAATGCCTATGATTCGCCATTTACTTCCCTCCGTTGACACCAAGAGTCCCGGCAGAGTTGCCGGGCCGTTGCACACGTCACCACAGAGATGTTGTGAGGGTCCTACCTATTCGCCACGACAGGGGTAGCTACTCCCCCATCTGTATGTGGCTGTTGTATTCCGTAGGCGACCCGACATCGGGTCTCTATGGAACGTGTGCGACGAGGAGCATAACAGGAGATGACGGAGCGTCAATATGAGGCGGTGACATTTGTCGCCAATTTAATGCAAATGCCGCCAGCCTGCTGCGTTTGTTGCATGAGGCAAGAGAAGGGCATATGTGGAAAGAATGAATGCAGAGGAGAATGTATGTCGTTGATTATAGACCCTGGACCGATTGCCAAAGGTTCTGGCCCCCTACATCAAGAAACGCCCGACGAGACGCAGCAGAGGGAGACGACGGAGCCAACTGAGGAGGAGACGACGGGTGGCCAGAACGATGCGGACACTTTCGATGATATCGATGTGGACGAACTGGAAAGCCTGATTGATCAGGTCTTTGGGGTAGACGAGAAGGCAGCCCGGAAGTGGTCAAAGCCGCTCGAAGAGCTGGAAGAGCAGGCGTGGAATGACGCCGTAAATGTGGTAAAAGCGAACCCGAATTAAAACACTTTCAGAAGGATAAGCTATGGCCCCCTCGCCCATCATTTGAACTCAATGAGTAGGGCAATTTCTAAGCTCCCCACCTCTCAGGCCGGGGGAGGCAGTCTGTCATCCATAAAGGTCTGTCCTCTGATCGAAAGAATGATTAGCTACAATGGCTAGTTAGGGATGTAATTTCCAAAACTTAGCCTAGTGACGTCGCACGAGTAAGCCGATACGGGGGTTATATAAGGACTTGACAGATCGTTCGTTCATGGTTGGGCGATGGATTGGTACTTACCCAACGAAGAGGAGAGATATCAAGCATGGCTAGCATTTGGATTTCAAGTGACCCGGAAACACCGTCAGTGGTGGATGTGGGGGAAGAACCAGTGACAAAGAAAGTCATACTCGTAATGGGGGAGAGAACGGAGCGCGCATTAATAAATTTGGTGAACGAGAGACGCCAAGTTCTCCGTGAGCGAGTTCCCGATGATACGCCAGTGGTAGGACCTGTAGAAAATGTTGAGGAGGCATTGTTGGACGCTATCGGCGGAATAGGGGCGGCAGGGGGATCAGAATGGTTTCGTCGCAATTTCTGAAGTTCGCCTGCCGAGCAAAGCGTTGCCGATTAAAGCTTGTTGAAGTCAATCTTGCTGGCATTTCACCTCAATGAGATCAACAAATGGTGGTTGAGAGGTTTTAGATATCTTGTGGCCAAAGAAACAAAAATAGAGGCAGGCATTCCGGGAATAATGAAGATCAGTCGGTCTTGGTCTTCGACCAAGACGATATTCCGTTGTTCCTTTGAAGTCGTTTTTGATTTGGACGACATTGCAATGGAGTTTAGACGGATAATAGTAGAAAAGACCGCTAGGGACAAGAAAGGAAGAATCTCGAAAACCAGCTTTGACAGTGGTGCAAAATCTTGTTCCTTTGAAGTGGATTTTGACTCTGAGGATACCGCAATGGAGTTCATACAGGTAGTAGAAGAGGTAGCTGCTGACAAGAGCAGAAAGAGTTTGAAATCTGACATGGACACCATTGAGATAAAAAAGTAACCTATCAAGTCCTGTATGTAACTCCCTCTGAGACAGGATTATTATGCCGATACACGACAATCTCAGACGGCTGGTTGAGCTTGCCACCCCCTTGTGGGCCGGTGAAGAAGAAATCGTCTGGACCTATTTTCAGAGTCCGCAGCGCACGAACGAGACCGATCTGCTGTGGCTCAAACGCCAGTGCTTCAAAGAGATCTGGGGCTCGGGTATTGGCGATAAGAAGAAGGGTCTCTTTCAAGGACCGGTCGCCTACCTGGACGACGTCTTTCCCAAGATCGATCGTGGGGTTGACCGCCACACGGTCCTGGATGTCATCGACGATCTGCGCTCCGAATTCTATCACTACTGCCTGTTTGCCGACATCTACGACTATATCAGCGGCACCAGGCTGGACCCGCAGCAACTCACCGGCTGGGAGGGGGACGACACACTCGCCCGGCTGCGCTACGACTGCAAGGAGCAGCGGGGACAACTGGGTCACTTTGCCTCGCGTTTTACCGAGGGCGGATATTGCAGCATGTTTGTGGCGGGTATGCGGCTGGCGGGCACGGGCGAGCTCAACGACCGCATCGCAAAGGCATGTGAGCAGGTCTATAACGACGAAATCGGACATATGCGCCTGGGTTTTATCGGGCTGGCGCAGCAGACCCTGTCTGACGAGGAGTGGGACGAGGTCGCTGACATGGTCCGCACGATTCTGGTCCAGCGGCTCCATATGCGTAACGAACAATTCGGCTATCCGCTCTCAGATATCCGCCTGAAGGCCATTCAGGTGGGTGATATCGAGCCCAGGCCGTTCGACTACGCCGGTCTTGAGTAGGGGGCCGACCTGCGCCGGCTGGCACTGCGTATCCAAGAGCCATGCAGAACCCCCCACAAGCATCCCTCAGGGAACCGGCCCGTGCCTGGATATGGGCCACCTTTATTATCCTGCTGTTTATCTGCGTGCCGTACGGGTTTGTCGGCACCTATCAGCCGCTCGTCTTCGGCCTGCCGCTGTGGTTCCTGGTGACGCTGCTGGGCTCCTTCCTCCTGGGCGGATTCACCATGTATGTGGCGCTCCGGCACTGGTGCCTGGCCGCCTTCATCCTCGATGAGGACTGAGGCAGCATGAGCGGTCCGGCTGAGACGGTCGGCCTGGGCTTTGGCGCCTTGGTTCTCCTGTCGGTCTATCTGCTGAGTAATCTGTTAATCGGGTTTTTTGCCTACCGCTCGGGTGAGACCTGGACGGCCCGCGATTATTTTCTGGGCGGAAAAACAACCGGCGCGCTGGTGCTGTTCTTCGCCATGCTGGCGACCAAATTCAGCGGCAACACCTTTTTCGGTCTGCCCGGGCAAGCCTACCGGATCGGCTTGATGTCGGTCCTGCTGGTGCCGTTTATGGTGGCGATTGCGGTTGGCTTTCTCTCCTACGCGCCACGGCTCTACGTCCTGTCAAAGAAATATGACTACCTGACACCGGCCGATTTCTATGCCGATCGCTTTCAGAGTCGACCTTTGCGACTCATCGTCGCCTGCTTCCTGATCCTGTCGGTGATTCCCTATCTGATGATTCAGGCCACGGGCATGGGCCATGCCTTTGTCGGATTCACCAACGGCCAGTATTCGTTCACCAGCGGGGTCGTGTATATCTCCGCCGTCATGCTGGCCTATGTGCTGCTGAGTGGCTGGCGCGGCGTTGTCTGGGCCGAGGTGTTGCAGGGCAGTCTGCTCTTGGGCTCAATCGTGATTGCCGCGGTGGTGCTGGTCGCGTCCGAAGGCGGGCTGGCCAATGTCATTCAGCAGGCGGTTCGAGTTGCGCCTGAAAAAGTCGAGGTCGCGGGCTCGTATGGCACGCTGACACGTTCGTTCTTCTTGTACGCGGTGGTTTTTGCGTTGGGGGGCTGCATGTATCCCCAGATCATCCAGAGCGTGTATGCCGCCAAGACCGAGGCTGATTTGCGGCGCAGTGTCGTCATGATGATCCCCAACTACATCCTTATCATGCTCTGCGTTGTATTGATCGGGCTGGTTGGGGTGGTGCGCTTCCACGAGTTGGGAACCATACAGGCCGACCAGATTCTGGGTCTGCTGCTCGGCCAGCAGGCCGAGAGTCTGTACTGGGTCGTCGTCCTGGTCTTTATCGGTGCCGCAGCGGCTATCATGTCTACCGCGGCGGGCGTCTTGCTCACCCTCTCGTCTATTGTGACCCACGATCTCTACCGGCATTGCTTCCGTCTCAACGCGAGTGAGGATGAAATTGCCCGAGCAGGGCGGATTTTCACCGTGCTGCTCCTCGTGCTTGTCATGGGGCTCTCGCTCCAGCCCATGACCACCTTGTGGCAGCTCACGATTATCAAGTTTGAATTTCTGATGCAGCTCTATCTGCCCCTGATTTTGGGTTTGTACTGGCCGCGGTTTACACGCCGGGCGGCCTTTGCCGGGATTGGTGTTGGGACCCTGAGCGTGACCGCTATGCTGCTGGCCGGCTGGAAGCATATCTTGATCTTTGACGCCGGTCTGGTCGGCTTTCTGCTGAACGCGGTGGCGTGCGTCGGTGTCGCCCTGCTGGTGCCGCCCGATGCGGCCGAACAAGGTTGGGTACGGGAACGCTTCTTTTCCCTTTTTGACGGGGCGCGCGCGATCCAAGAAAAATCAACAAAGCGTCCAGGTCTCTCCATATACCTCAGCCAATGATACTGGACGCATAAAGCGAACACACTGCGAACCCCGGCTTGCGCTCATGCTGTAAATCCCCCATGGTGATGGCAAAATAACTTGGCTCAAGTGCTATTACACACAGGAGAAAAAAGAGTCCATGTCAGCCCAAGAACCCCGTTTCGCCATTATCACCGATGAAGCCCTGGATTCCCTGCGCAAGCTTATTCGTATCCCTATCGAAGACACCCTGGAGCCGTGGTGCTATGAGGCCACGCGCGACAACATCCGCCATTATGCACACGGTATAGGGGACGATAACCCCCTGTGGTGCGACCCGGAATATGCCGCCATAACTCCCTACGGCACGATTACCGCCCCGCCGTCGTTTGTCTTTCCGCTCAATCGGGTCCTGAGCGGCTATGTCGGCGGTCTGCCGGGGATTCATGCCATGTGGGCCGGCGCGGACTTGACCTGGCATAAGCCCATATTCCGCAATGACGCTTTTACCACCAGAGCCTACTTGAAAGACCTGGTCGAGCATGAGACGCGCTTTGCCGGCCGTGCGATTCAGCAAATCTATCACGTTGACTATTACAACCAGGACAACGAGCTGGTGATCGAGGGCGACAGCTGGTGTTTTCGGACCGAGCGCGATACCGCCCGGGAGCGTGGCACAAAATACACCGAGGTCAAACAGCAGGCGCCGGTCAGCTATAGCCGCGAGCAAATCGCCGAGATCTTCACCCAGTACGCGCAGGAAGAAGTGCGCGGGGCAACGCCGCGCTATATCGAAGATGTCAGTGTTGGTGACAATCTGCCGACCATGGTCAAAGGACCGATGACGGTCACCGGCTTTATCGCCTACGCCCAGGGCTGGGGCGGGCTGTATATTCGAGCCAACCGTCTGGCCTGGAAGCAACTCCAAAAACATCCCGGGCTGGGCATTCCCGACCGCTTTGGTATTCCTGACGTGCCCGAGCGCGTCCACTGGGATACCGACCTGGCCCAACGGGTCGGCACGCCCGAAGCCTACGACTATGGCCCGGAGCGCACCTCATGGATGACCCACCATCTGACCGATTGGATGGGTGACCGGGGCTTTCTGCGACAGATTTCCGTGAAAATACGGCGTCACAATCCGGTCGGCGATACGCTCTTCATCAACGGCGAGGTCTCTCGGATTTTCGAGGAAGACGGCCACCACTGCGTCGAGGTGCAGCAAAACGCCAAAAACCAGGACGGCGAACTGTCCGTACTCAGTACCGGTGTGGTGCGCTTGCCGTCTCGGACCTGAGACCCGTAGGCGTAGAGATTGCGCCGCAGCGCGGAGCGACGCTACACAATCCGGTGCTCTTCGGTAATCAGGGTGAGCGTTGATGCCGGGTCAACGAACTTTGCCCCGTCCGGTTGGGCGTGCTCTTTGTATTCCGCCGACGCCAGGGCAAAATTCAGATCACCCAGGGTCTCAAACCACAGCTCGGCCACCCCATCGTACCGCGGCTCACCCCGCTCATACGCCGAAGGCAGAGCGTGGCACTGGACGTAGCGCTGTACACCAGGCATGGCGAGCGCCAGCGGGCCGTGCACGTCTTTCCAGTAGCGGAAGAACTCGTCCCGGTCCCAGTCGGGCTTGCGTTTGATAAAAGACAGCCGTTTGACCCGCGGCTCGGGACCGGTGTGCGCCTCTCCTGCGCGCAGCACATGGTCTGCGGTGACGAGCCGCACCACGTTTTTGACATCCGCAAAATTCGGTTCATCCGCGTACGCGCCTTCGCGATACTCCTCGCTCTGAAAGGCGGCGGTGATGGCGGCCTCGCTGTCCATCCAGATTTCCACCACCCCGTCATAGGCCTGGCTCCGGCTCACCACGGTCGAGCTGTGGTTTTGCACATAGCCGCGCAGGCCGGGCATCCGCTTGGCGAGTGGGGCGTGTACCTCGCGCCAGTGGCGTGAGAAGTCCGTTAGGCTGAGACCGTCTTTCCGCTTAAAGGCAATGAGTAAGTGGGCCATTGTGTCCATCCTCCTCGCGGTAGGGAGGGTATGATTTTTTCACAACCCGGGCAAGCGCGAATCGGTTGCGCCGATGTGTCCACGGGGGAGCGGTGGGCTCTGAAAGAGCGTCAGAACGACCCGGCTTCGATGTCCTGAATAAATTGCACTACGTCCCGAAAATACGCCTCCTGGTCGTCATACATGGCGCAATGGCTGCCGTTTTCGCACACGGCCACGCGCGAGTTGGGGATCAACTCGCCCATGCGTTCAATCTCGGACACGCGCATAGTGTCGAAGCGCGCCCCGGAGACCAGGGTCGGACACTGAATCCGGGACAAATCCGCCCAGCGATCCCAGTCCTTGAAGGTGCCGGTCACCACAAACTCGTTCGGCCCCTGCATGGTATTATAGACCGGCTTGGCCAGGTTGCGGAACATGCGTACCAGCGGTTCCGGCCAGGGGTCGAGCCGACACAAATGCTGCCGGTACACATGGGTGAACAGGGTTTCCTCGTATTCCGGGGCGTCATAATCTTCGGTCGCCTCATGTTTTTCAAGAATGCGCAGGACCTCGGGCGACTGCTGGGCGCGTAGCTCGTTGATATACGCGACATAGGCCGGAATGCTGGCGGTCATATTGGAGAGAATGAGTCCCTTGAGGTGTTGCTGATAGGCCAGGGCATACTCCATGCCGAGCAGCCCACCCCAGGAATGGCCGAGCAGATAGAAGCGTTCAAGCCCAAGCGCGTGCCGGACCTGCTCGACTTCTTCCCGGAAACGCTCCACCGTCCACAGGCTCGTATCGTCCGGCTGGTCGGAATAGGCCGAGCCGAGCTGATCGTAGTAAATAATCTGAATGTCATGCTGTGGCAGGAAGTCTTCAAAACACTCAAAATACTCATGCGTGCAGCCGGGCCCGCCGTGCAGGGTGAGGAGAGGAATCGACCCGGAACCAAAGCGTTTGGTCCAGACGGTGTACTTGCCATCAATCGGGATCATCTCAACCCCGCCGGTTTTGACATTTTGCATAGTCTTCTTCCCCTTGGTTGCGTGATTTACCCTCGTTGTTTCCCGTATACCACTGCTCGGTCCGGCCTGACCAGAGCGGCTTTTCTCCGAAAATGAGAAATCTCTAATCTTGGTCTCATCTTTTTCTCATATGCAGTTGCCATACTGAACGTCAAAGAACACAGCAATGCTCATAAGAGGAGAAGTACGATGCAGACAAAGAAAAAAATAGTGATCGGAATACTGGCGGTTTCCCTGGCCTTCGGGGGCTTTACCCTGAGTCGGATGACCCAAATGGATGTGATCCAGGCGGCACCGGAAACGGCAGTTTCCCGGTTCAGCGCAACGCCGTCCGGATTACCCTCATTTGCCGACCTGGCCGACCATGTCTCGCCGGCTGTGGTCCACGTTCGCGTTGTTGGCGTCGAAAAGGCGTCTGAGCGTAGCCCTCGTTTCGGTGGCCCACGCAATCCGTTCGGTCCCCAATTCCCGTTCCCGCCCGGATTTGGCGGCCTGCGCCCTCACCAGGGTATTCCGCGTCGCAGTTCCGGTTCCGGATTTATTATCCGTAAGGACGGGCTGATCATCACCAACAACCATGTGGTTGAAGGCGCAAGCGAGATTATGGTTAATCTCCCGGACGAGCGCGAATATCAGGCGACGGTCCTCGGCCGCGACCCCAAAACCGACCTGGCCGTGCTCAAGGTTGAATCCGGGCAGGATTTGCCGGTCGCCACTCTGGGTGATTCCGAAGATGTCCGCGTCGGTGACTGGGTCATGGCCATTGGCAACCCGTTTGGGCTGAGTAATACCGTGACCGCAGGCATCGTCAGCGCCAAAGGTCGAACTATCGGGGCCGGTCCGTACGATGACTTCATCCAGACCGACGCTTCCATTAACCCCGGCAACTCGGGAGGACCGCTGTTCAACGAAGAGGGCGAGGTCGTTGGCATCAACACCGCGATCTTCGGCAATGGCGGCGGGAATATCGGTATCGGTTTTGCCATCCCGATCAACCTGGCCAAACAACTTGTGCCCGACCTGGAGACCAAAGGCCATGTGACGCGCGGTTGGCTGGGGGTCACCATCCAGAAGATGACCACAGAACTGGCGGAATCCCTCGGTCTCGACGAGCCACATGGAGCCCTGGTTGCCGATGTCACCACCGACAGCCCGGCCGATAAAGGCGGCCTGGAACGTGGCGATGTCATTATCAGCTACGACGGCCATACGGTGAAAGAGAATGCCGACCTGCCCCTGCTGGTCGCCAACACGAAAGCCGGAACAACAATTCCTATTGACGTGGTACGCGACGGAAAGACCAGGACGCTGACAGTCGAAATCGTCGAACTTGACGAACCCGAAGTCGCCAGCGGACCTGAGGCCACCAAAAGAGGCAGGTGGGGGATGGCGCTACGTGAGCTCACGCCGGAAGAGCGAGACCGGATGCGTCTCAAAGCAGGTGAGGGGGTCATCGTGGCTGGCGTGCGGCCCGACAGCCCGGCCGCTGACGCCGGCGTCCGCGAGGGAGACGTAATCCTTGAGGTCAACCGAACCCCGGTCAAAACGGTGGATGAACTCAAAAAGGCAATTGCTACAGTGACGGAAGACAAGCCGCTGCTGCTCCTGCTCCGGCGGAATAACGGCGTGAACCACTACGCCTCTCTGTCGGCAAAATAGTTTATCGGTCTCATTACCCTCTCCCCCGGGAGAGGGGTCGAGCGAGGGGGCTCCCTGTCCCAGGGGACCCCTCTGGGGGATTGCAGAAATATCTAGAACAGGTAAGGCTTGCAGAAGGACGACGAATTCACGACGGAAGAAGGAGAAGGATTCATGCACAAATCATTCACATCCCGGTTTTTCCACTGTTGCCTCGCTCTGAGTATTGGCCTGCTCTTCGCCGGTCAGACCCGTGCCGATCATCACGCCGCGGCAGAAGGCGTCGATCCTGCCCTGCAAGCCGCCATCGACGGAGACCATCGCTCGGCCGAGCACAAGGCGCGCGACCAATACCGCCGTCCCGCGCAAACCCTGACCTGGATGGGCCTCAAGCCGGATATGACGGTGGTCGAAATATCACCGTCACGAGGCTGGTACACCGAAATCCTGGCCCCCTATTTGAAAGACCAGGGAAGCTTATATCTGGCCGGGTTCGATAGGGAATCCGAGGTGGCGTACATGAAGCGGCTGAACACTCTCCTTGACGAGAAACTGGCTGCTAATCCCGAGGCGTACGGTACGCCAACGGTGACCGAACTCGCCCCGCCCAACAAGGTCGATATCGCGCCCGCCGGCTCGGCGGATATGGTGCTGACCTTTCGCAACGTCCACAACTGGATGAGCGCCGGGACGGCCGACGGGGTTTTTGCCGCCATGTATGCGGCGCTCAAGCCGGGCGGGATTCTCGGTCTGGTGGAGCACCGGGCCGACCCCAACACGGAACAGGACCCCAAGGCGTCTTCGGGTTATGTCACCGAGGCGGAGACCGTTCGAATGGCGGAAAGAGCGGGCTTCAAGCTCGTGGACCAGACTGAGATCAACGCCAATCCGAAAGATACACGCGACCATCCTAAAGGCGTGTGGACCCTACCGCCCGCTCTCAGTCTCGGAGATGAGGACAGAGAAAAGTATCTGGCGATTGGAGAGAGCGACCGCATGACGCTCAAGTTCAAGAAGCCGGCGGAGTGAAGAGTCCTTGCCCGATCGCTATTCGCTGCTCGTGCGTGCGATTTCCTGAACCGCCTTGACAATGCTGGCATAGCCGGTGCAGCGGCACAGATTGCCGGCTATGCCGTGCCGAATCTCCGCCTCGGTCGGGTTCGGCTTTTCTTCCAGCAGTTGCTGAACGGATAAGACCATGCCGGGGGTGCAAAAGCCGCACTGTAAGGCATGGTGTTTGACAAAGGCGTCCTGGATCGGATGCAGGTCGCCTGATTGCCGGGCATCTTGTGTCCAGCCTTCAATGGTGGTGACTGCGGAGCCGGCGGCATCGGCCGCCAGAATGGTACACGCCTTGACCGTCAGACCGTCAAGCACAACGGTGCACGCGCCGCAATTGCCGGTGGCACAGCCGAGGTGGGTGCCGGTGAGGTCGAGTTGATCGCGCAAAAAATCAACCAGAAGCGTACGCGTATCAACCGTGGCTTCACACGGCGCATTGTTCACTGTCAGTTGAATGGTGGTATGCATGGCCTTCCATCCCGTTCCTTACATCGCCCGTTTCTTACGCCGCCCGTTCCGAGGCCGTCTTCACCGCCCGACGAGTAAACACCCGGACCATCTCTCGTTTGTAATCCGCGTCGGCGTGCAATTCTGCGACCGGGTCGTGCGCCGTCTCATACGCGGCATCCGCAACCGCCTCAATGAAAGTGTCGTCCACAGCCCTGCCCGTCAGCGTGTTCTCGATAGCGGTCAAACGGACCGGGACGGGGGCTGCACCACAGATGCCGACCCGGATGGACCGGCAAGTCCCATCCGGGTTGAGCCGAAGGTACGCGCCCACGCCGACAATGGCAAAACCGCCCTCCACCCGGGTGAACTTCGCGTAGGCCGTACCGGTGTCCGGGGACAAAACAGGAACACGGATTTCGGTCAGAACCTCATCCGCGCCTAGGCTGGTGGTCATATAATCAACAAAGACGTCTTTGGCGGCAACGGTTCGCTCGCCGCTTGGGCCGACAATCCGAAAGGCTGCGTCAAGCAGGACGAGGACGGGTGGATAGTCGGCCGCGGGATCAAAATGGCCAATCGAGCCGCCCAGCGTCCCGCGGTTACGAACCTGAACATCGCCAATAGAAGCCGCGGTCTCGCTGAGGATCGGACAGTGGGTTTGTAACACCTCAGACTCGGCCAGGGCGCGGTGGGTAACCCCCGCTCCTATGGCAAGCGTCTCCCCGTCCCGGCGAATGGCGTCGAGACCGGCAACATGGTTGAGGCTGACGATATGGGCCGGTGCGACCAGGCCGAGGTTCATGCTGGGCAGCAGCGACTGCCCCCCGGCCAGCAGCTTTGCGTCTTCGCTGTTTTGGGCGCACTGGGATAAGAGGCGGACGGCTTCGTCGATTGAGTGCGGCCTATGGAGCTGAAAGGGTGCGCGTATCATGCGTCCATCCCCTCGTTATTGCCATTCTTGGCCGCCTGAATCATGCGCCACACCCGTTGAGGAGTCAGCGGGGTATCGTGAATTTTCACCCCAAAGGGGGTAAGAGCGTTTTCGACCGCGCTGACGATGGTCCCGAACGGGCTGGACACGCCGGACTCGCCCGCGCCTTTGGTGCCGAGTGGCGTATACGGGCTGGGGACTTCCTGGTGGTGAATCTCCACACTCGGCACTTCCACGGCGGTGGGTAGGGTATAGTCCATGAACGTCCCGGTCTGGAGCTGCCCGTTGTCATCATAGCTGAGCTGTTCATAGATCAGACCGCCGAGTCCCTGCGCAACCGCACCCTGAAACTGCCCTTCAACCAGTAAAGGGTTAATGACGGTGCCGCAGTCGTGGACGGTCACATAGCGCAGGAGGGTGACGACACCGGTTTCAACATCCACCTCCACCACGGCCACGCAGGCCGCATAGGGATAGGAGGGATAGGTGTTGATCCGGCCTTTGTCGTCCGGCACATGGTGGATATTGCCCATGCGAAAATAGCGCGTGGACTCCAGACCCGGCTCCATATCAAAGGCGTGATGGTCGAAAGCGCGTTTGTGGACGTACTCGGCAACGTCGTTGAACGCTACTTCTCGGTCGGCCTGCCCCTTGACGCGAATGCGGCCCTGTTCACAGTCCAGGTCTTCGGGTGCCGTTTCCAATATACTGGCCGCGACCCGCAACACCTTATGGTGTACTTCCCGGGCCGCGTATAGCGAGGCTGAGCCTCCCATGAACAAGCTGCGCGAACTCCAGTTACCCAACCCATAGGGACACGCCTGGGTATCGCCCTGCACGACCCTGACAGTGCTGAGCGGGACGCCGAGGGCATCTGCCACAATCTGGGCAATGCCGGTTTCATTGCCCGAGCCGGGCGAGGTGACGCCAGTCAGAACGGTGACTTGCCCGCTCGGGCTGACGCGGACGGTAGCGCCTTCATAGCCACCGATAAAGGAGTCGGGGATGCAGCCGCCCTCGGGTGTGAGCTCAAAGCCCACGCCCATGCCAATATACCGGCCCTGGGCGCGGAGGCGCTGTTGTTCCTCGGCAAAGCCGTAGTAGCCGGCCTTGTCCATGACATCTTGCAACGCCTTGGCATAATCACCGCTGTCCAGGGTCGCCCCCGAGATCTGTACATAGGGAAACTCGTCCTTGGGCACAAAATTCTTGAGCCGCACCGCAGCGCGGTCCATCTGGACCGTATCGGCAACCCGGTCCATGACCCGGTCCATGAGAAACGAGGCCGCCTCCTTGCCAAACCCGCGATACGCATTCCAGGGACCCTTGTTGGTGACCACGATGGACAGGTCTACCTCACAGTTCGGGATTTTGTACGGGCCGGGTACGACAAAGGAGGCCACATAGGACATGCCCCAACCGGCCACCGCGGCCAGGGCACCGACGTCGCCGATGATACGGACCTTGAGGCCGACCACGGTTCCGTCCGCCTTGCAGGCGGTCGAGAACTTGAGGGTTTGCTCGCGGGCATGGCCACCGGCCATCAAATGTTCGGTGCGTTCTTCGACCCATTTGACTGGCTTGCCGGTCCGCTTCGACAGCAGGCAGGCCAACGGGTCTTCCTGATAGGTCGGAATCTTGACCCCAAAGGCACCACCTACCTGGGGCTGAATCACCTGGATGTCGTTCTCATCCATCTCCAAGGTGTTGGCCAGGGTCGTGCGTAAAGGGTGGGGCGCTTGGGTGGAGACCCACAGGGTCAGGCGTTCGGCGCGGTCGTCATAATGCGCCAGGGCCGCGCGTGGCTCTAGCGGCGTGGCCGTATGCCGGTGCAGGCGGAGGGTGTCGTCCAGGATATGGTCGGCGTCGGCAAAGGCCCGCTCAACATCACCACCCTGAAAGCGAACATGCATCAGTTCGTTGGTCTCCCATTCGGGATAGAGCAGGGGGGAATCCGGCTCCAATGCCCGTTCGGCATCGATTACCACCGGCAGGTCCGCGTACTCGACTTCGATCAGGTTGGCGGCCTCGGTCGCGGCGTGTCTCGTGTCGGCAACCACCGCGGCCACCGGCGTGCCGACATAATGCACCCGGTCAATCGCCAGGCAGTAGATGTCGGTCGTTTTTCCCCCAAAAGCGCTGGGGTTCAGCGTATGGGGAATGGGCCTGCTCCACTGCTTGATATCCGCCCCGGTGGCAACGATGCGCACGCCTGGATGCTGCTGCGCCGCGCTCGTGTCGATACTGAGAATCCGGGCGTGGGCATAGGGACTGCGGACAACGGCCATATGGCCCATGTCCGGCAGACTCACGTCTGCGGTGTATTGTCCCTTGCCGGCCACGAGTTTGGCATCCAGGATGCCGCTGACCGCACTGCCGATATATGCCATGCTGAAGAACCCCTTTTCCTCTGTGTCGTGCTGGAGCCTAGCGCTGTGAGGTTTTCAGTGTCAATGCGGTTTCGCCCGGTCCTGTTGCTCCGCCTGCTGTGTCCATTTCTCCGTTTCAACCAAGGCGTGAGCGATTCGTTGGCGGAGGGCGTCAGCCGACTCCGGCGTCCAGTCGTAGAACCCTTTGCCCGTTTTTACCCCAAGCTCGTCCTGGACAACTTTTGCGGAGAGGACCGGCGGGATCTGCTGCGACGTTGTGAGATGTGGATACAGCCCTTGCATGGCGGCGGCGATCAAGTCCCAGCCGGCCAGCTCAAAAACTTCAAAAATCCCGGCGACCGCCCAGCGTCGGCCGATACTATTCTTCATGGCCGTATCAATATCCTGCGGACTGGCAACACCGTTGTGCACCATGTCAAGGGCTTCACGCAGCAGCGCACCCTGCAAACGATTGAGAATAAAGCCCGGCACCTCTTTTTGCACAACGACGGGTTGTTTGCCCACGCGCGTGAGTAATCCGGACAGGGTGTCGAGCGTCGCATCTGACGTGGCCGGTCCACGCACAACTTCAACAATGGGAATGAGATAGGGAGGGTTGGCATAGTGCGCGACTAAGACCTTGTCGACGCGCTGCACGGTATGCATGAACTGGCTGGGCATGAGCGTCGAGGTATTGCTCGCCAGGATGGTATGCGGCGGACAAAGGCGGTCAAGCTGCTCAAAGATGCGTTGCTTCAGTGCTCCCTCTTCAAACACCGACTCAATCACAAGATCGGCGTCCTCGACCGCTCCTTTCAGATCGAGCTCGGCCCGAATATGGGACAGGACCGGCCTGGCCCGGTCCTCAGTCAGCGCGCCGAGTGCGATCAAGCGGGCGAGATTGGCCTGGATATTTTCCTCCGCTCGGGTCAGACTCGCTTGGGTGCGCGCATGCATGGTCACGCGATAGCCGGCCAAGGCAAACTCCTGTGCAATGCCATGGCCCATTAAGCCTGCGCCAACGACGCTAATGCGTTTGATCGCCTGATCGCTCATGTGATTGCTCATGAGTGAGTGATTAGCGCACTCTTCGCTCTCCTCCTAGTCCCGAGGTTGTAGCCTCTTTGTCTCAAGCGTGGTTGTATACGGGCGAAAAAAGATTGAGGAGCACGGCATGCCAACCCAAGTCGCAGAAATGTTTGGAATTGAATACCCCATCTTCGCCTTCACCCACTGCCGCGATGTGGTCGTTGCCGTCAGCAAGGCCGGCGGGCTCGGCGTGCTCGGGGCCGCGATTCACACGGACGAGCGCCTGGAGATCGATCTGCAATGGATAGACGAACAACTCGGCGATATCCCGTACGGTGTGGACCTGATGATGCCCTCAAACTATGTGGGCGCTGCAACCGGCGGGATGGGGCAAAAAGCGCTTCAGGAATACATCCCGGACGAGCATCGGCAGTTCGTCGAGAAACTGCTGGAGGATACCGGGGTGCCCGAGTTGCCGGATCATCTGACCGCCTCAAAAAAGGAACGCGGCTTACGCTATTCCCAGAAACAGGCCAAGGGTATCGTGGATATTGCTTTTGAGCACAAGGCGCGGCTTCTGGTCAGTGCGCTCGGCACGCCGCCGGATTGGGTGACTGAGGCGGCTCATGCGCGCGGTCTCTACGTCGGTGCCCTGGCCGGCAAGAAAAAGCACGCCGAGCGTCACAAAGCCGCAGGTGTGGACGTGATTATTGCCCAGTCCTACGAAGCCGGGGGACATACCGGAGAGATTGGCGGCATGGTGCTGATCCCGGAAATTGTCGATGCCGTTGCTCCGACCCCGGTGCTCGGCGCCGGTGGCATAGGCAGCGGGCGGCAGATGGCTGCTGCCCTGGCGCTTGGTGCCCAGGGTGTGTGGTGCGGCTCCGTCTGGCTGACGACGGCCGAGTCCGAACTGGACCGGATGGCCAGGCAGAAGATGCTGGCCGCGGGGACGGATGACACGGTACGAACCCGATCCATGACAGGCAAACACGCCCGCTTTTTACGCTCGGCGTGGACCGAGGCCTGGGATCGACCCGACACCCCGGAGCCGCTCAAAACCCCGCTTCAGAGCGTTTTGAATTATCCTTCCCTGCGCCGCATCGACCACGCCATGAAGGCTCCGGGTGTCACCCCGGAGTCCGGCGCCTATCAGTTGTACTCCTATCCCGCCGGGCAGGGTATTGGCACGCAAAACAGTGTGCGGGCCAGCCGCGATGTCGTACGAGAAATGGTGGAGGGCTATGTCGAAGCCATCGCCAGATTGAATGAACAGCTTGAGGGGTAGACGGTCGCAGCCTTCACCCACGAGTCTCAATATTTGCGCATCACCAACTCGGCAAACTCCGTCAGCATCTCCCGGCTGGTCTGGGTCGGAGGCAGGATGGTCAGCTCGTGCATTCCCGCTCGCTCTGCCGCACGGATGCGTTCGATAATTTCCTCCGGCGCGCCCACCAGACTCGTACCCTGAATCGCCTTGGGGGTTACAAAGCGCCGCTCGGCCGGCACCAGATAGGTACTGTGGCCGTCGTGAAGTTGGAGGTAGCGTTTGTCGGTCGGCGTCTCCATCCGATCGACATAGGCGCAATACTCCTCCCAGGTGTCCGCAAACGCCGGCGGAATGACCGCCTCATTCTTGGTCAACTGATAGACCTCATACACAAAATGGAGCGCCGTGGTGACCCAGGCCCCGCAGGCGTCGATGACCCGGTCCGACTCCAAGGTCTCACCCGGACGCAGCATCACGGCGGCGGTGACGGCGGAAACGTGAAAGGGGTCCGGCAGGCTGCGTCCGGCCTTGGCCGCTCCTGCCCGGATCAACTCCAAATGATCGCGCAGGACGCTGGTATCTTCGTAGAGTAGGGTGGTGAGGCCGTCCCCGAATTCTCCCGTGAGGCCAAGCGCCCGTGGTCCGTTGGCGGCAATATAAATCGGAATGGGGTCTTCCAGGTTGATAAAGCGCAGGTCCCGGTGGAGAAAGCGAATCGTGCGGGTAGTGTCACCAAAGGTGTAGTCAACTTCTTCCCCGCGCAGGAGCGCCCGCACAACGCGCAGGTACTCGCGGAAGGGCTTGATGCGCATGGGCTTCATACCCATGACGCGCATGGCCGTATGCCCGGTGCCGAGGCCGAGGAAGACACGACCGGGCGCAATCTGGTTGATCGAGGCAATGGAATGGGCCGTGACCGGAGCAATGCGGCTGCCGGGAATCGAGACTCCGCTGCCAATATGAATCCGCGAGGTATGCTGCGCGGCCAGCGCCAGGGTGGCATAGCAGTCCGACCAGATCATCTGGGAGTCCGGGACCCAGGCCCGGTCATAGCCCAGGTCCTCGGCGTCTTTTACCAGTTGCCAGTCATCGATACGGGTAGGAAAGATAATGCCAAACTGCATGCGTCCTCCTGTGTGCAATTCCGGTGCGTCGCTTCTCGATTGAAGCCGCAGGCTCAGTAGTCCACCTTGCGAATCAGGTTCGGCTCCAGCGTACGTACGCTGGTTTGCCCGCACAGGGCCAGGTTGGTTTCCAACTCGTCGCGGAATAATTCGATTGTCCGATGCACCCCGGCCGCGCCGTCCGCGGCCAGACCCCACAGCATGGGCCGGCCCATGGCCACCAGATTGGCTCCCAACCCCAGAGCTTTAATGATGTCCGTGCCGCGCCGAAAGCCGCCATCAATCACGATTTGAGCTTTGCCCTCGACAGCCTCAACGATGCCAGGCAAGGCATCAATCGTCGCCAGGGTGGAATCGAGCTGACGGCCGCCGTGGTTCGACACCCAAATGATCTTGGCTCCGACCTCAACGGCCAGCCTGGCGTCTTCCGGGGTGAGAATGCCTTTTAAGCCAAGCGGGACGGACAGAATGCTCTTGAGCCAGGCCACATCGTCCCAGGTCAGGCGGGTCTGATAGTCGAACTCCGGCGGCTGTTCGTTGGGGGCGATTGCCCGTGCCCGCTGCGGATCATAACGCAGCTCAACGTCCCGCTCACGGCGGCTATAGGTCTGTACGTCCACCGTCAGGCAGACGGCGTGATAGCCCGCGGCTTCCACCCGGGCGAGCAAATCCTGACACCAGGAACGCGGGCCGCTCCAGTAGAGCTGATATATCAAGGGACCACGGGCGGTCTGGGCCAAGTCTTCGACCGCCCAGCCGGTGACCCCGCTCACAAAGGCGAGGTTGCGGCTGGGGCTTGCTCCGCGCACCATTTCGAGGTCGCCTTCCGGATGAAAAAGTACCAGACCGCCCATCGGCGCGATGGCAAAGGGGGTGGGCAGTTCGAGTCCCAGAAAGGTTGTGCTGATGTCGATATGGCGGACATCGCGCAGCACCCGCTGGCGGATGGCCAGGCGCTTGAGTGCCCGGCGGTTGCGGCGGCGCGTGGTTTCCGTTTCCGCGCCCCCAGCGCCAAACGCCCACGGTCCGGGCGGCAGCATGGTTTTTGCGGCGCGTCGAATTTCGCGCAAGGTCATAAAGCGGTGTGGCATGGCATAGTCCTTTCAGGTTGGCCCTTTTTTCTTTCCATACCATACTCTTGCGGAGGCTGCTCGGCCCTTTGGCTTTACTCGTTCTCCAAGGCGGCATACAATCTTCACGCATACCAATTACTGGTAGTTTTTGAATAATGGTAACGCGGGAAGGGCGAGACACATGGACGCGCGGGAAAAACTGGACGAAGTGTTAAAAGATTTATCGCTTGCGGATGAGGCGACCCTCGATACCTTCTTTGCTTTTGCGAACAGTCACTTGGAGCGGGCTGTGCAAACGGTCCAGGAGATCAATCAGACGTTGAAAGAGATAAAACGGGAGCTGGGTACATGAGCCTGAGCGAGCGACTCTTCAAATATGCGGAGACAATCATCACCCTCAGTCAATACCAAAAGATCGCTGCTGACTTATCCCGTCAGATTCAGGAAAGACTTCCCCCGCCCAAAGACCCATAGTTCTCTCTAGCATGAACACAAAATCTACTTCACCCCCAACCGACCCGGCTGAAGCTGCGGCCTGGGTTGAGTTCTATTACCAGCAGGGCTGGAGTGACGGGCTGCCGCTCGTCCCGCCAACCGAAGAGTCGGTCCGGGCGATGCTGGAGGCCGGACAGGTCGAGGCGGAGGAGAGTCTGGGGACTATTGCGGAACGGAACGTGACCATCCCGGCTGAGAAAGTGGCCATCAATGCGGTGATGGCCGGCTGTCTGCCCGAGTATTTCCCCGTTGTGCTGGCTGCGGTGCGAGGGCTGTGCCGGCCCGAGTTTCATTATCACAATCCGGCAACCAGTACCGGCGGGTCGGCGATTACCCTGATCGTGAACGGTCCGATTGGTCCCGCGCTCGGGATCAACGCGACCCATAACGTCTTTGGGCCGGGATTTCGTCCCAACGCGACCATCGGCCGGGCGCTGCGTTTGGTCATGCTCAACGTGCTCAATACCCGCCCTGGTCTGCTGGACAAGGCCACCTTGGGTTCACCGGGGAAATATGCCTTCTGTTTTGCCGAGAACGAGGACAACCATCCCTGGCGGCCGCTCCATGTTGAACGCGGCTTTCGACCCGAGGACAGTACGGTGACGTTGTACGCCTCCAATACCCTCATGGGGGTGTATAACCAGTTGGCCAGCACGCCCGAGCCTCTGCTGCTGGAATTTGCCGATGCCATGTGTAATCTCGCCTCGCCAAACGTATACGGGTTTAATCAGAGCCTCCTGGTGCTCGCCGGCGAGCACGCCGCAATCATCAAACACAGCGGCTGGAGCCGGCGGCAGGTTCAGGAGTGGGTGATTCAACAGGCGCGACGGAGTGTGGCGGATTTCAAACGGGCCGGGCGGCTGCCGGGGGAGGTCCGGCCCGAAGATGAAACAACATGGCGCTATGTCATGCGTGACCCGGATGATGTACTGATTGTCTGCGCGGGAGCCCAGGGCGGGAGTTGGTCGGCGTGCTTACCGGGCTGGGGGAATAAGTGGACGCGCAGCGTGACCGAACTGGTGCAGGGGTAACTGAGACAGTAAGGAGGAAGACGAATGCGTCGTACGGTTTTTGATCCGACTCTCCCCTTGGAAACCCAGGAATTTGCGTATGCGCCGCGGCCCGGCGCGTTCCGGGGGCTCCGGGTTGGAGTGGTTGAAAACACCAAATTCAATTCCAAGGAGTTGCTATGCAAGGTGGCCGAGCGCCTGGAGCAGCAGCACGGCATGCAATTGGTGTCCGTGAATCGTAAGCAATCGTCCGGCCATGCCGTCAGCCAGGAGGCGATTGCGCTGTTTCAGCAACAGGTCGATATTGTGCTGGCCGGTGTGGGTGACTGAGGGTCGTGCAGTTCGAGCAGTGTGCTCGACGGACTGAAATTGGAGCGCGCCGGTATCCCCACCGTGTCTATCGTGACCACGCCTTTTATTGCCACCGGTCGCGCCATGGCCGCCAGTTGGGGGGTGCAGGACTACCGGTTTGTGGTGACCGCCCACCCCATAGCCAATCTGACGGAAGACGAGTTGGACACCCGGGCGGACGAACTGGCAGGACAGGTGCTGGATTTCTTTCAAAGCGCCGGGCCGACTTCGGATTGACACCCCCGGAGGGGCACGGTAACAATAACGCCTCATACGAACACGCGAGTTTCCGGCACACCCAGGCGCACGCGTGGAGGAGGGCAGGTGTTTCAAACCTCACGGCTACCGTATGCAGGGGCCATTGATGCCGATGGCCATATCAACGAACCCGCCGATCTGTGGGAGCGGTATATTGACCCGGAATATCGTGACCGTGCCATCCGAATTCGGCCTGGCCCGAACGGGCTTGACCATCTGGAGCTGAACGGCCAACGCTCGCGCTATTTTGACGCGGAAATCCTGGCCCGTGGCACCAGCATGGGCAGCACGTTTGAAGAACGCACCGGCATTAAGCAACAGGGCTACACCAAAAGCGTCCCCTTTGGGGGAAACGATCCCCAGGAACGTCTGGCCCTGCTCGATCAGGAAAACTTGGCCAAGGCGCTGATCTATCCGACGATCTGCCTGGAGTGGGAAACCGAAGTCACCGACCACGACCTGGCCCAGGCTTATACCCGCGCCTATAACCGCTGGATCGTTGACTTTTGTTCCGACTCCGGCGGCCGGCTGATTCCTATCGCCCATATCTGTCTCACCTCAGGTGAAGCCGCAGCCCAGGAACTGGAACGGGCCGTCAAGGCCGGGGCCAAGGGCGCTTTTATCTCTCCCTATACGCTGACCGACAAAGCCCACGGGCATAAGGACCACGATCCGTTCTGGGCCACGGCCCAGGACCTGGACGTTCCGATCGGGATTCATCCGGTCGCCGAGCCGCCGAACCGGCGGGTCTACCAGCGTTTTCGGGAGATGTATAAATGGGGTGAGTGGTGGGTGGATATGCTGGGCGGCCAGGGACCCCAGCAGGCTTTTTTGGGGCTGTTCCAATATGGTCTGTTCGATCGTTTCCCCAAAGTGAAAGTCGTTGTGCTCGAATCCGGGGCGGGCTGGATCGGTCATATGCTCGACCGCATGGACGCGGCGTATAAGACCGCGCTCGGCAGAAGCGTCCCGCTCAAAGAAGTCCCGAGCTATTACTTCCAGCGCCAGTGTTGGATATCCGCCGACCCGGATGAGCGCGCCCTGCCGTACCTGATTGAGTATATTGGTGCGGACAAGTTCTTTTGGGCGAGCGATTTCCCTCACGACGACCATACCTGCGACTATATTAAAGACCTGACGAAGATGGTGGAGCCGCTGTCTGAAGACAGTCGGCGGAAAGTCTTGGGTGAGAATGTAGCCGGCGTGTACGGGCTGTCCTGACCCCAAGCACGCGTCTGTATACAGAAACGAATAACCAAAAAAGGAGTATGTTATGCAATTCGGTCTGCTGTACGAAATGGAAACGCCCCGCCCGTGGAACAAGCTGAGTGAGTACAACGTCTACCACGAAGCCCTGGCTCAGATTGAACGGGCCGACCAGGTCGGCTTTGACTATGTGTGGGAGGTTGAGCATCATTTTCTGGAGGAATACTCCCACAGCCCGGCTCCCGAGGTGTTTTACGGGGCGGTCTCGCAACGCACCAAGAACATTCGTATCGCCCACGGTGTGCGCCTCCTGCCGCACCGCTTCAACCATCCCATCAAGGTGGCGGAACAGGCTGCCGTGCTCGACATTCTGAGCAATGGGCGGATGGACCTGGGCACGGGCCGGTCAACCACCGCCCAGGAGTTGGACGGCTTTGGGGTGGATTACGACCGGACACGTGAGGAGGTGCGTGAGGCCCTCGACGTGATCGTGAAAGCCTGGACCGAAGAAATCCTGGAATACAACGGCAAAACCATTCAGGTCCCACCTCGCCGGGTCGTACCCAAACCCATTCAAGAGCCGCACCCGCCGATGTGGATGGCCTGCGTGGCCCCGGACAGCTATGAGATGGCTGCCGACCGCGGCCTCGGTGTGCTCAGCTTCAATCTGAACTGGGAACAGGTCCAGAAGACCATGGACACCTACCGGGAGAAGTGCAAAGACCGCAGCGACGTGGTGTCGCAGGTGATCAACGAGCGGTTTGCCGGGGTGGCCATCTGTCATGTGGCCGAGAACAAAGAGGAAGAGGCGATTGGCATCGACGGGGCGCGTTGGTTTCTGCACAACGTGGCCAAGCTGTTCGAGCCCCTGATGGTCAAGAACAATCTGTACTCGTATGAATATCTGC
Organism: uncultured Binatia bacterium (SeqCode); assembly: GCA_965203745.1. Lineage (GTDB taxonomy): Bacteria > Desulfobacterota > Binatia > Bin18 > Bin18 > Bin18. Next base: position 2,864,156 of record CBDBDK010000001.1, on the reverse strand, counting down.
GCACCCTGTTCGACCTGGAAGCGGATGCCAACGATCTGAGCGACGCGCAGATCAAAGAGCACCCCATGGTCACGGTCGGCAACCCGGATGAGGTCACCCGCAAGCTCGAAAACTTTGACCAAGCCGGTCTGGATCAGGTGATTTTCTTCAAGCAGGCCGGTCGGATTCCGCACAAGAACATCATGCGCTCGATTGACCGGATCGGGCAGTACGTAATTCCGTATTTTAATCCGCACAAAGCCACGCCGACTGAGGAGACGCTGTTCTCGGCAAAATAAGGCCGCCGCACAAGGAGAAGCCATACATGCTCAAACCCATTATCTCTTCCGATTCGCATATCACCGAACCGCCGGGCACCTATGTGGATCGCATTGACAAGAAGTATAAAGATACCGCGCCGCACATGGTCCATGACGAGAAGAAGGGAGATCTGTTCGTCATCAGCGGCATGAAGCAGCCGGTCCCCATGGGGCTGGTCGCCGCAGCCGGGCAGAAGGCCGAAGACCTTGCCATGTTCGGTGCCAAGTTTGAGGACTTGCACCGTGGCGGCTGGGACCCGGAGGCACGTCTGGCCGACCAGGACCGCGACGGCGTGGCCGCTGAGGTGATCTATCCCACCGTGGGGATGCTGCTGTGTAATCACTCCGACTTTGACTATAAGAAGGCCTGCTTTGACGCCTATAACGAATGGATCGCGGAATACTGCTCTACCCATCCGGACCGCCTGATCGGCCTGGGCCAGACCGCCATGCGTTCGGTTGATGAGGGCATAGACGACCTGCGCAAGATCAAAGAATTGGGTTTGCGCGGGGTGATGATGCCGGGCAACCCCCAGGTGTCCGATTACGACGACCCGCTCTACGATACGTTCTGGCAGGCGGCCATCGATTTGCAGATGCCGCTGAGTTTTCACATCCTCACCAGCCGGAGCGATGTGGTTGGTTCGTCTCCACGCGGGCCCAAGCTGAACGGCTTCCTGTCCATTATTCGGGGCAACCAGGACCTGATGGGGACGTTTATTCTGGGTGGGGTGTTTGAACGTAACCCCAAACTGAAGATCGTGTGTGTCGAAGCCGACGCCGGCTGGGTGCCGCACTATATGTACCGCATGGATCATGCCTACGACCGGCATCGCTACTGGTTGAAGCCCGGCCAGGAACTGTCAAAGATGCCGAGCGAGTATTTCAGCGAGCATATCTACACCACCTTTCAGGACGACTGGGTGGCGTTCCGCATGAAAGACATGTGCAACCCGCGCCGCCTGATGTGGGCCAACGACTTCCCGCATAGCGACTCGACCTGGCCGTGGTCGCAGGAACTCCTGAAGGAGCATACGGCGCATCTCACGGAAGAAGAGAAGAACTGGATTCTGCACGACAACGTGGCCGAGCTGTACAACCTGGACTAAAAGGTGCGACACGAAGTCGCATAGAAAACAGGTACTTAGGTACTAAAGCTAGTGTACAAGCTTTCCTCACTTCCCACATGCGTTTGGAGTAATCCGGGGGTGTGAAGCTGGGATGAAAGCCTAATGGGAACGGAAACCACATCCCGAACCAGGGCAAGAGGTAAAGATTGGTAAGGTGAACGAAAGTGAATCCTCACAAGCGTCGTTACTAGGAACTTCTGAAAGGTGGTTGACACAGAAGAAACGAGACATAAAAGGCTCATATGTGATTGGTATATGAGTAAAGGAAAGGAAAGTCTTTTAGTTCCTTTCGAGTACACCTCGTCTCCGGCGTAAAGAGGGCACCTAACCCAATCGTCATATTTTCTATGCGGAACGTGATAACCCCAATGGAGTCTTAGAAACGTATGGACAAACCAAGGGTAAAAATATAAAAAAGAAGGATAGAGGAAGTCCATAAAAATTGGGTGGAACAATACGCAAAATGCAACATGCCTTACTTCTTTGAGGAACTCAATAAACACGTTGAACAGGATATTGAGAACCGCAAAGAACTCTCCGAGGCAAAACGAGAAGGAATAGAATTCAAATACTACCCACACAAAAGGGAAAGTACAAACATCCTTCTTGGGCGCACAGTCTCAGGCCAACACGAGAAAAAGTGCGAATTCAAACTCACCTCAGAAGGCATAGATGTAGAGATAGAAAACCCATCCAAGAATTGCACCATAACAACAGACTGGGAAGAAGAAACAGCGAGATGTCTGGTAGTACTCACAGGAGCAACACCAGAACCAATCAAGTTTCCTCATGAACAACTGTGTAAAATAGTGCAAATCATACTCCGACCATTCCTCTTCAAAAGAGACCCTACCAAAAATCCAGACGGATACGAGTAAGCCAACCGTAAGGAAGGCCGAATCCTTCAGTGGGTGTAGGACGCCCCAAGAAGCGAATGCCAGTAGCCGAAAGGCAACGGGAAACGCAGAGGATGGAAATACCTACGACAGTAGGTAAATAAGACAAAGAATCAGTGTCAGAGCAATAAGAAACACTGGCCAGGTAAAAACCCACCAGAGTTTGCTCGGCTGAGGCTTCGGCTTTGGCTCATACACAGGATTATAGTCTCTCATACATCCTCTCACATACGGGCAACCGTATGACATAACCAACTGGATAGGGCAATACCCAAGGCGAAAGCCTGCTGACGTGGGGCTGGTTCGTTGTCCAAAGAACTTTGTAAAGGGAGCACACTATGACTGACGCGAAGAGACAGGAAACTGCCAGCGAGGTTGTAGCGCGTGACTGGAATAGCATCGACTGGTGCGAAAACGCCAAAATCGTGCGCAACCTGAGGCAGAGAATCTTTCGAGCTTCACGGCAAGGGAACCGCCGCAAGGTCCGTTCCCTGCAACGTCTGATGCTGAAATGCACAGCCAACCGTGAGACGAGTATCCGAAGGGTAACGCAGATTAACGCCGGACGAAGCACGCCAGGTGTTGACAAGGTGATAGTCAAAACCCCGGCAGCTAGAACTGCACTCATGCAAGAAATTGCCACCTACGAGCCATGGAAAGCACAGCCGGTCAGACGAGTCTATATTCCCAAGGCTAACGGCAAGAAACGTCCCCTCGGCATCCCGACCATTCGAGACCGGGTAATGCAGGCAATCGTCAAGAATGCCTTAGAACCGGAGTGGGAAGCCAAATTCGAGCCCTGTTCTTATGGGTTCCGACCTGGACGCAGTTGTCACGACGCCATAGCACGACTGTACAGTATTTACCGCCCACATCGAAATAAAAAGTGGATTGTGGATGCTGACATCACAGGAGCCTTCGACCATATCCAACACCATACCATCCTTGAAGCCATCCAGGGCTTTCCTGGTCAGAAACTCATCAAGGCATGGTTAAAAGCAGGGATAATGGAAAAACAACAGAAGGTCCAACCCGAAGAAGGAACCCCACAGGGGGGAGTCGTCTCCCCGTTACTCGCCAACATCGCCTTACACGGCATGGAAAGCGCAATAGGGGTCACATACTCCACACGAAAATACCTCAACGGTACACGAGCGCTTGTGAGATATGCAGATGATTTTGTTATCTGTACAGAAACAAAAGAAGAAGCAAAACAGGCACTCGAAGAGATACGCATATGGCTAGGACATAGAGGACTTGAACTCTCACCAGAGAAAACCCATATTCGGCATATCTCGGAAGGATTCGACTTTCTCGGATTCACAATCAAACAGTACCCAATCCAGGCAGCAAGAACAGGATGGAAGCTCCTTATTACTCCGAGTAATAAAGCGGTCAAAGCCATAAAACACCGACTCAACCAAGAATGGCATAATCTCAAAGGATGGAACGCCTATGCAATCATCCAAAGATTAAAACCGATTATACGCGGATGGGGCAACTATTTTAGAGGAAGCGTAGCAAAAACGACCTTCCACAACCTGGACGCCTTTATATGGGAACATTGCATGCAATGGTGCAGGCAAACACACCCTAATAAGGGAATAAAATGGAGAGTGAAGCGATACTTCGGGCAATTTAAGAAAGGGTCAAAAGATAAATGGGTATTCGGAACACCTGAAGCCTACTTACCGAAACTCTCATGGATACCCATCAAGAGACACATTCTGGTATCTTACAACTCTTCACCAGATGACCCAGACTTAAAAGACTACTGGGAAGAACGAGAGCAGAGAAAAACAGAGCTACTACCCCAAAGCCGATGGAAAGAACTGGCACGACGACAAGGGAACCATTGCCCAGTCTGTCAACAACACCTCACGAACGGTGAGGAGCTACATGTACATCATATCCATAAACGGTCAGAAGGAGGTAGCAATGCACTATCTAATCTCAAACTCACACACTTATACTGTCACCAACAGATTCACAGTGGAGCAATTACAACGAGCTTGAGCCGTGTGCCGTGAAAGTGGCACGCACGGTTCTTAGGGGGGAAAGGCCCAGCAATGGGCCTGACCTACCCGACGCTGGCAAACGCACAAACCGGGGCGTCCAAAACGGACGCCCTTTTTTATGTCGCCTTCTCCGCTCTGGGTTGAGGGGTGTATGCCAACCATATTGAGACAAGGGCCGTATAGGTTGTATTTCTACAGTAACGAAAGAGGGGAACCGCCCCATATTCACGTGCAGAGAGACCGTTCTCTGTCAAAGTTCCGGTTGCGGCCTGTTACCCTGGCCCGCTCGAAAGGCTTCAATTCCCACGAATTAGCGGCTATAAAGCGGGTCGTCGAAGAATACGAAGATCATCTTCTGGAGGCTTGGAATGCGCACGCAAGAGGTTGAAGCATACCCGTTAGCGCAAAAAGTGCGCTGCACGGAAGACGAACTCATCGTGTCGTTGGTAGACGGGCGAACGCTTGCCATACCCTTAGTGTGGTTCCCGCGTCTGGCTGACGCAACGCAGGCTCAATTGCAGAGGTATGAGATTCTCGGAGACGGTGAAGGGATTCATTGGCCGGAAGTTGACGAGGACCTCAGCGTCGAAGGGTTGCTGCTTGGCGTAGATCAAAGGTCGAAGGGTGCCTGAATGTCGGGATCGGCGCTCACCAGGGAAGGTCGTTAATCACTAGCCTCTGTTCCACTGCTCTATGCTGTAGCCGGGCGCAGGCATGAAGAACACAAAAGACGCAGGGAACAGACAAGGGGCCGCGGGCGTCATCGACCTCAGACAGGAGTTGATTGACCTGTACGCCGGCGAACAAATGCTGGCGTTCTTTGAGTTCACGCTTGAGCGCCCCGGAAACGAGGCGCTCTCCGGGCTGTGCCGCATTGCCCAGCCAAAGCCCCACCGCTCTACGCTACGTTATCTCTCCCTCATTTTTCTGGTTGACACCCATGGCTCTGCAACCCGGCTCGTCGTTCAGAAAGCCCTGGCCCGGCTTGAGGGCAGCGCCCTGAAAGCTGCCGTACCCGGTATGACGGACGGCGCTATCATCTCAAGCCTGAGTTCCAGCACCGAGAACTATGTCGCCCAGACAGACCTGCTGCTGGAGAGCGGGGTGAACAAGGCGTTCATCACGACCCAACTCATTCCCGCCATCGCCCGTATCGCCCAACTCCACCTGACCCACGTCGAGTGGTGGGAGGAGAGCCGCAGCCTGGCTGCCCCACCAGCCGACCCGCCATCCCCGCCGCCTTCCCTGCTGGCCACGGTCCGGGACTGGTTTCGGCGGAGTACCGAGCGGCGCTAGTGAAAAAGCCCTGAAAACTCTTGCCCCATTCGGCACCGTATGGGATGATTCGAATGGCCATGCTCAAACGCCTTCACATTGACAACTACAAGTGTCTCACTAACTTTACTCTGCCGCAGGCCATATTGATTTCACACCATCCTGAAGCGATCGATCAGATATTCCGGCTCGACAGCCGCAGACGCGATGAGCGCAGCGCGGGCGGCGCCCTCCCCAGGCATAGAACGCTGTTTAACAGATGGCTGATTGTGAACTGTAGATTGGACCATCATGGTGTAGGGGCAACGTATACGGCGCTCCTAGCGGTCGTACAAGCCACCAAATTACGCCCAAAAAGACATTTAACGGTTCAATACGCCGCCCAATTGTGCACAAAAAGGCGGTTCGTGGTTCAATAAGGTATTGATTTTATTGCATTCAGGTCAGAGACCCCCCCTATGTTTGCGGGCAGTGTTTGTTAGAGAAGAACGGTGTTTTATAATAAACCATCCCAGGAGCACCCCGCGGACACGATACAACCGGGGCGCTCCCTTCTCCTCCCCGCTTGGGACGGGTGCTGCCTATTGTGTCGATTGTCCCCTCCGGGCCGTCCGCTCGCGCCCTCACCCGGCCCCCGTATCCAGTACGGGGCAGGCTCTGCGGGCCACCCTCTCCCAGAGGGCGAGGGGTTGGGGTGAGGGCCAAACCGCCAAACACGTTCATTTGCATCACACGTCTCGGGCCGGGTGGTGCGTATTGCCGCGTCAGAGGCCGAACAGTGGATAGACGAATACAACGAAGCTATGTCAAAGGTTCCCGAGGAGAGTGATAACTAATGCCCACCCTGCACGGACTCACCCGAGACGAACACCTTTGCGTCGTTGCCCGTACATCCTAGAAGAGAGGCATCATGAAACTGGTAGAGATGGAGAAAAACAACTGGGGTTTCGAGGAAGATTCGACCTTCACCAGTGAGATTTTTGAAAGGTTCGATCAAGCCTTGGATACTTGGGAGAAGGGTCACGATGAAGTCGCAGAAAAGATGCTCCGCGCCGTCGTGGCGGAATGCCCGCATCACATAGACGCGCTCCATCACCTGTCGCTGATCTACAGCGAGCAGGGCAGGGAGACGGAAGCGTATATTTGTTGTCAAGCCGCCGTCGGGATCGGACTGCACGCGCTTCCCCAGAAATTTAGCTGGAAAACCGCGAGGATGGAGTGGCTATGGTTGGAGAATCGCCCCTTCCTGAGGGCCTACCACAGCCTCGGTGTGTGGAATCTCGGCAACGCCAGGTACGATGAGGCCATCGGGATTTTCCGGCGGCTTTTATCTGTCAATCCAAACGACAATCAGGGGGTGAGGCATCTGCTGCCACACTGCTGGTTTGAAAAGAACGAACCATCGAAAATTGTCACGCATTGCCGGAAGTATCGAAAGGATATCGCCCCCGAAATTCTTTACTCGGAGGCATTGGCACTGGCGCGTCTCGGACGCAGTGAGGAGGCGCTGAAGGCGCTGGAGAATTGTGTAGCTGAACTGCCCCTGGTCGGCAGAGAACTGCTGAAGAAGAGACATCCACGACCGAAGTCCAAGATAGAGGGCTATATTTCTCATGGAGGCGCCGATCAAGCCTATTACTATTGGAAGGCGTTCGGCAAGTACTGGTCGGAGTCGGAATCCGCTCTGGAATTATTGAGACAGGTTGTGAAGCGGTAACTTGGAGTGGACGATGAATAAAACTTAGCGCCGGCCCTTGATATCGCCTTGACGCTTCAAGAAACGAGAAGGTATCGTAGTTGAGGCGAGGAGGTAGGGAAGAATATGCCGCAAACCCGCGAGGAATTCGCAACGCAAATCGAGAGCACCCTGCTGGCCGACCTGCGCGTATTGGCGAAAGCTGAGGGCTGCCAGATTCAGGCGCTGATTGAAGAAGCGGTGAGGGCGCTGCTCGAAGAGCGTCGGCAGGGGAAGGCGCGAACGCAGGTGCTGGACGCCTACCATAAGAGCCACGCCCGCTTCGGCTCATTGTACAAGAAGCTCGCAAATTGAAGCGTGACTATCTCACCCTGGCGGACGTCCTCGCCATCCATACCGATCAAATCGCCAAGTACGGCGGTGCCTATGGCGTGCGTAATTTCACATCCCGGCAGACTGCTGAAACGCGAGCTTAAGGCGCGTAACCTGAGCGCCAATAGGTTAGCACTTGCCCTTGGCGTGCCATCCGGCCGTATCACCGACATTTTGAATGGCCGCCGGTCAATCACCGCTGAGACAGCGGTCCGGCTTGGCTGCTATTTCGGCAACCGGCCCGGTTTCTGGCTCGAACTCCAGGGCCAATACGACATTGCCCTAGTCGAACGAGACCGAGGAGAAGAGATAGCCAAGCAGGTGCGGCCCGCCGGTGCTTGATCTTATTGCTGGCATCGGAGAATGCCTGACGCCTGTTCCCCCTAGCCTGTGAGAAAATCCGTGAGGAATCTGTTCCTAAAACTGTGGTGCTTTGTTGTTGAGAGACTCGTCGGCATTCTTGCTGGCCTGCTCGTCGCTTTGTTGGTGATTTTCGTTTTAGTCATGTTCTGCGAGACCTGTACAGAGTGGGTGGGGGAACGCTTAGGCTTATACACAAAAAACCCAGTCCTGAAATTTCTCGGCATCGGCATGGGCGGCGTCCTGCTCGCCCTGCAAGCTTTGATGTCTTACAAACGCGCCAAGGCACTAGAGGACACCGCGAACGCGCAGGCTGAAGCTGCGAAGGCACAGGCCAAGGCCACGGAGGAACAGGCAAAAGCCAACCAGAACATCGAGCGGGGACAGCGGCAGGAACGCCTGAAAAACGCCATTGAGCACTTGGGGCATGACTCGGAATCCGTGCGTATAGCTGGTACTTATGAACTCCGCCAGCTCGCACGAGACATTGAGGAACCACAGTTTCGCCGGGCCGTCTGGGGTATTCTCAGCGCCCATATCCGTCTGATGACGGGTGATGAAGGGGAACAGCAATGAGCCAGTCGAAACCCTCAGAAGAAATCCAGAGCTTGTTAGACATGTTGTTCGTGCAGGATCACGAGATTTTTAAGGGTCTTCGTAGCGATCTTCAAAGAAGCCGGCTGAACGGGGCCGACCTGCGAGGGGCGCATTTGGAAAAAGCCCTCTTGACCAAGGCACACCTGCGAGGGGCGGATCTGAGTGGAGCGCACTTGCAAGGAGCAAATCTGAGGGAGGCACACCTGCAAGGGGCGGACCTGAGCGGAGCGCACTTGCAAGGGGCAAGTCTGAGGGACGCGCACTTGCAAGGCGCTATTCTTTATGGGGCAAACCTGCAAGGTGCCCTTCTACGGGGAACATACCTCCAGCAGGCCAACCTTGGGAGCGCCCGCCTGCAAGGTTCTCTTCTTCCCAGGGCGCAATTCCAAGGCGCTACCCTGGCCGAGGCGGACCTGCGAGGAGCCAGCATCCAGGGAAACCTCTCCCATACCTTTGCCCAACGTATGCGGGCGTCGGCCGGTAAGGAGAGCGCTCTTGCTGTGGCGACGTTCGCGGGTGGATTGAGCCGAAAAGAGGTAGACTCCATCTTCGAAGATTGGCCTTATGAAAACGCAGAGCAGTTACGAGAGCTACTGAGACAGCACGTTGACCAACCGGTAAGTCATCAACCGCCGGAAAACAGCGGCGCCATTATCGGAGCCTACACCGCCGAAGAAGCCGAACAGTGGATCGTCGAGTACGAAGAAGCGATGTCGATATTTAGCGAGGCGGACGCTAACTGATGCCCACCCTCCACTGGCTCACCCGAGACGAAGACCTCCACACCGCCTCCCACGTTCCATATAGGCTGTTGGAAGAAGTGTCCGACCTGTCGGCGGGAGAGCCGGACACGGGCAACATGCTGATTCAGGGTGACAACCTGGAAGCGCTCAAGGCGTTGCTGCCGTTCTACGCCGGACGGGTGAAGTGCATCTATATCGACCCGCCGTACAACACGCACTCTGCCTTTGAGCATTACGACGACAGTCTCGAACACACGAGATGGCTGGCGATGATATGGCCACGCCTCGAACTCCTGCGTGACTTGCTGGCCGAAGACGGTTCAATCTGGGTATCGATTGACGATAACGAGGCGCACTACCTCAAGGTCATCATGGATGAGGTATTCGGAAGAAGAAATTTCGTAGCTAATGTGTTTTGGCAAAAAACCCACACACGAGAGAATCGAACTGATGTATCGGCTGTACATGACCATATAATTCTCTTCGCGCGGAACCGGGAGGTCTGGAAGGAAATTCGGAATGTCCTTCCCGCCTCGGAGAGTCAGCTTGAGAGATTTACAAACCCGGATAACGACCCACGAGGCCCCTGGGCTTCCCTTCCGGCTCACGCGAAAGCTGAAAAAGGGCGAAGAAAAGAACAGTTTTTCACGGTGACAACCCCATCAGGACGTACAGTTGATCCTCCTCCAGGGCGATGTTGGCTGTATATAGAAGAACGCTTTAGGGAAATGATAACGGACAATCGTATATGGTTTGGAGCCAAAGGAAATAATGTGCCCCGAGTGAAGAAGTTTTTGTCAGAAGTGCAACAGGGGCTCGTCCCATCGACGCTTTGGATTTATCAAGAGGTTGGCACCAACGGGGAAGCAAAAAACGAAACCATCCAGCTATTTCCTGGAGAAACACCTTTTTCGACCCCCAAACCCGAACGCCTCATCCAACGCATCCTTCACATCGCCACCAACCCCGGCGACCTCGTCCTTGACTCCTTCCTCGGCTCCGGCACCACGGCGGCGGTCGCCCACAAGATGGGCCGACGCTATATCGGCATCGAGATGGGCGAACACGCCATCACGCATTGCGTCCCCCGCTTGCGCAAGGTCATTGACGGCGAGCAGGGCGGCATCTCAAAAAGTGGGGGTTGGCAGGGTGGGGGCGGGTTCCGGTTCTACCGGCTCGGGCCGCCGGTGTTTGATGAGGCGGGACAGATTCGAGTAGACATTCGCTTTCCGGTGCTGGCCGCGCATGTGTGGTTCAGTGAAACCGGACATCCGTGGAACGGCGGCGGGGATTCGCCCTTCCTGGGTCTGTACGACGGCCACGCCTACGCGCTGCTGTACAACGGCATTCTGGGCGACAAGCGACCGAATGGTGGAAACGTGCTGACGCGGGCAACACTTGCTACGATTCGGGAGGAGATTGAGCGAAGGCATGCGCGCTTCAACGGGCCGCTGACGGTCTATGGCGAACAGTCGCGCCTGGCCTCTACGACTCTGGAACGGGCCGGTATCACCTTCAAGCAGATGCCGTATGATGTGCAGGCAAGAATCTGATTGGTTGACGAGTGGCAGGACAATTTGTACCTGATTGTCAGATCATGACTCCACAGGAGGACAGAGGAATGCAGCAGACCTTTCGAGTGAAAGCTGTGTGGGACGCCCAAGCAGAAGTGTTCTACTCTGAAAGCGATATTGAGGGCTTGCACATTGAGGCGGCTACCCTGGATGAATTTGAAGCAATCATGTTGGATGTAGCGCCCGAACTCATCATGGTGAACCACCGTAGCGCCTCCGAGCTTACCGAGCACTCGCTCAAGGAACTGATACCGGCCATTGTATGGCAGCGCCCGGAGACCGAGAAGGCGGTGGCATAATTTGGCGAACAACCTCTATCGGACGGTTACCAAAGAAATCTCAAAACTTGGGTTTGAGTATTGGAAAAGCGCAAAAGGTTCGCACGAAAAGTGGAAAAGCCTGACAACTGGTAAGATTTTACTGGTCCCGCACAACTTGAAAAGCCGTCATACGGCAAACGCTATTCTGAGAGAGGCGGGAAGTCCGAAGAAAATATGAAGTTCCCTAATGCGAGGGCCTGAGTCGTGCAACTGAAGCAGTATCAGGCCGATGCGCTGGCCGTTCTGCGCCGCTTCTTTGAAGAAGCCCGCATGGCCGGGCCGAAGAACGCCTACGAAACCATTACCAAGGAATCCGACTATGCGGACCGGCTCGGACGCTATGGTGGAACGTATCGCGCCCCGCTCGCGGACCTGCCGAACGTGCCGTACGTCTGCCTGCGCCTGCCGACCGGCGGTGGCAAAACCATTCTGGGCGCTCACGCCGTTGCCGTGGCGCGTGATGCCTGGGTAGAGAAAGACTATCCGCTGGTCCTGTGGTTGGTGCCGACAAAGACCATCCGTTCGCAAACCGTCGAAGCCTTGAAGAACACCAGCCACCCGTATCGGCAGGCGCTGGATGAAGACTTTGACGGCCGGGTGCGCGTGTTCGATATTACGGACTTTACCCATATTCGACCGCACGACCTGCGCGACCACTGTTGCATTGTGGTCGGCACCATTCAGACGCTACGGGTGACGAACACCGAAGGTCGCAAAGTCTACGCCCACCACGAGGAAATGGAGCCGCACTTCTCCGGGGACTGGGATGCTGTGCCGGGTCTGGAGAAGCTGGAGGGTGGCAGTGTCAAGTTCTCCTTTGCCAACCTGTTGCATATTCACCGTCCACTGATGATCGTGGATGAAGCCCACAACGCGGTGACCGGCCTGACGCGCGAGATGCAAACGCGGGTCAATCCGTACGCGATTATCGAGTTCACCGCCACTCCCCGGCCCAAGTCGAATATCCTGTACAGCGTCTCCGCCCTGGAACTCAAACGCGAGGACATGATCAAGCTGCCGATCATGCTGGCCGAGCACGACACCTGGCAAAACGCGGTCAACGGCGCGATTGCTAAGCGGGCGTCGCTGGCTGAAGCCGCCGAACGGGATGCCACCTACCTCCGGCCCATCGTTTTGTTCCAGGCTCAGAAGAAGAACCAGGAAATTACAGTCGAAGCCCTGAAAAAACATCTGATGGATGTCGAGCACATTCCCGACCACGCAATCGCTGTCGCCACCGGCGATCAGCGAGAATTGGATGGTATCGACCTGTTCGACCCGCGTTGTCCGATTGAATACGTCATCACCGTCGAAGCCCTGAAAGAAGGCTGGGACTGCTCCTTCGCCTATGTGTTTTGTTCGGTCTCGCGCATTCACAGCGCAACAGATGTGGAACAGCTATTGGGCCGCGTGCTGCGCATGCCCTACGCTAAGCGGCGCAGAACTGCTGAGCTGAACCGGGCGTATGCTTATCTGTCCGAGCCGTCCTCGGGAGCATCCGCGCGGGCATTGACCGATAAGCTCGTTGCAATGGGTTTTGAGGAGGAAGAGGCGCGCGACAACATTGAGCAGATACAGGGAGAGTTGGGCGGCGAAGACGGTCTTTTCGGTTTGCGCGAAAAACCCAAGCCTGTTTTCCGGCATACGTTCACAGCGACGCCGGAGATGCTGTCGGCTTTGAAGCAAACTCAACGAGACGGTTTGACGGTGCACGCTACCGGCAGTGGGACGGTTGAGATCGAGATTGTTGGCCCTGTGGACGATGCCCTGGAAAAGGCCCTCTACAAGATGGTTCCAGAGAGAGAACGTGAGCAGGTTAGCAAGTCCCTTGAGACCTATCGGAACCGACTTTCTCCTGCCGAACGTGGTGAGCAATTCAACGTGCCGCGTCTCATGTTGGAACTCCAAGGGGAGCTTGAGTTCGCCGATACCGACGTGTTCATGGAGTTCCACGATTGGTCTCTGCTTAGCCATTCGCCGCGAATGGATGAGGGTGAATTTACGGTCCGTCAGACCGCGCAGAGATTCGAGATCGATATTGACGGTAGGCGCGTCAGATATCAGTTCATTGATGAGGAAGAGCAACTCTCCCTAGACGTAGACGTAGCAGGCTGGACGCCTGAAGCCCTGGTCCGGTGGCTCGACCGGCAGGTACGTCAGCCCGACATCGGTCAGGGCGAATTGATTAAGTGGCTCTCGGACCTCGTCGGTCATCTGCTCAATACGCGTGGGCTGCCTCTCTCTGCGCTGATGCGATGTAAGTTTATCCTGGCCCGGAAGATAAACGACAAGATTGACGCCATTCGGCGGCAAGAACGGAGGAGTGCCTATCAACAGCGTCTTTTCACGCCTGAAGCAAAAGCCGAGGTGTCTTTCGACGACGCCTTCTCATTCCAGGCGGGAATGTATCAGGACCAGCGGCGTTACCGAGGACACTGGAAGCCGGGAAAGCACTTTTTAGGCCCGGACCATGTTCCAGCTTTCGACGGGGTGGAGGGCGGTGAGGAATTCCAGTGTGCAGAGGCTATCGACCGGCTGCCCGAGGTGAAGTATTGGCTCCGTAACGTCGCACGCCACCCGGAGTCGTTCCGGCTGCCACTCGCAGCCGGCTGGTTCTACCCGGACTTTGTCGCCTTGCTGAACGACGGGAGGCTGCTCGTCGTCGAATATAAGGGGGCGCATATCGCCGATGGAGCGGATACCGCAGAGAAACGGACCATCGGCGAATTGTGGCAACGACAAAGCGAAGGGAAGGGCCTGTTCATTGTTGTTGAAAGACTCCTCAACGGCCGGGACGTATACCAGCAGTTGATAGAGAAAACCGGCACTGCCTGAAGCTGCGAAAGCACTACACTCTCGTCTGTCGGCTGGCAAGCTGTTCACGCGGCGCTCTGACCGGCCGGCCATGAATACGGTTGAACCAGCTTTTTCGTTCAGCCGGGGACACCCTATACCAGTCTAAAGAGAGTATGGCGTGCGAACCACAGTAGGGACAAACCCCTTTGGGAAGGCGGGTCAGTAATGCGTCACAGTCTTGACATTGATAAGTAAACGTTCCCTTCATCCACAACCTCCACTCCTCATCTACAGGAACCGATGGACAACCCATCTCCTACTATACCAGTTTCTTCTCAGCAGTATATACGCGGCTAGGAGGTGTGGGGGATTGCGCGGGGCTGTTGTTTGCGCATACTCCACCTGCGTGGGGGAATGAATATGGTGCAACCGTTGGCTGGCTTTCGGGTCCTTGATCTCTCGCGCATATTGGCCGGGCCGTTCTGTGCCATGACATTGGGAGACCTGGGGGCTGAGGTCATCAAGGTCGAACGTCCGGGAAGCGGCGATGATACCCGTGCCTGGGGGCCGCCGTTTGCGGGTGGGGAAAGTGCGTATTACCTCTGCGCCAACCGCAATAAGAAAAGCATCACCGTCAATCTCAAATCTGATGCCGGAAAGGAATTAATCCGTCGTCTTGTCCGCATCAGCGATGTGCTCGTTGAGAACTTCAAATCCGGGGAAATGACGTCGCTGAATCTTGGCTATGAACAGCTCAAGCAGGAGAATGCGGGGCTGGTTTATTGTGCGATTACCGGCTACGGCCAGACCGGCCCGGACAAGGACCTGCCCGGATATGACTTCATTATTCAGGGCCGGGGCGGAGTGATGAGTATCACCGGCGAGGCCGAGGGTGAGCCCATGAAAGTCGGGGTCGCCATTACCGACATTACTGCGGGTTTGTTCGCCGCTAATGCCATTCAGGCCGCCTTGCTCGCCCGCACGAAAACAGGCCAGGGGCAGGCGATCGACATCTCTCTGCTGGACACTCAGGTCGCATGGTTGGCCAATGTTGGCAGCAATTATTTAGTGTCCGGCACCAAACCCGGTCGATACGGCAACGCTCATCCATCCATTGTGCCGTATCAGTCCTTTCAGGCCCAAGACGGCTATTTTTGTCTGGCCGTTGGCAACGATAGCCAATGGCAGAAACTCTGCCAGCTCATTGCCCACCCTGAGCTGGCGGCTGACGAACGATTTTCTACCAACCCCGCGCGAGTGCAAAACCGGGCGACCCTTATTCCCCTTCTCCAAGACGTGTTTGGCACGGACACGGTCCACGGCTGGCTGCAAAAAATCCGGGCCGCGGGGATTGCGTGCGGCCCTATCCAGTCCGTTGACGAAGTCTTTGCGGATGAACAGGTGCTTGCCCGCGACATGCGCGTGGCCATGCCGCATCCAACCGCAGGAGAAGTCCTGCTTGCCGGCTCGCCGCTCAAACTCTCTGCGACCCCGGTCGAGTTTCACCTCCCGCCACCTTTATTGGGAGAGCATACGGACGAGGTGTTGACAGACCTGCTTGGCTATTCGGCGCAGGAGGTCGGGCGGTTGCGTGAGGAAGGGGTGGTTTGACCCAACGCTACCGCCGGCCTTGGCTTAAGATATTCACGTCGTAGCGTTCTTCGACGTGTTCGATATCGACATCGGGGTATTCAATGGTGTAGGCGGAGAAAATCGTGGCCTGCTCCTGTTTGACATCAACAATCGTAAAACCGATATTGCGGGGTACCTGCTTGCCCCGGTCCGACTCGGCCTGACTGGGGTCTTCGGACCAGCCGTGCAGCAGGTCGTTGACCTTCCAGAGCTTGCCATCAGCGTCAAAAACAAGGACCATCGCCGTCTCATAGGTCTCCGCATCCCAAAAATAGATTTTGCTACTGTAGTTGCGAGGCATGGTCGGCGTTTGTTCGACAACGGCACATAAACGCAGCTCCCAGCGGTCGTTGGGCAGCCAGCCGTTGGGGCCGTAGAAGCGGGCATACGGGTGCTGGGAATTCATGACGTGCAACAGTACCTTCCAGCCCAGAAATTTCCACTCATGGTCGAGGATACGACCGGAAAATCCGGTGAAATCGTCCAGCGTCATTTCTGTTCCGGCAACGGAATCATCTCGCTCGTGCGTGGACAGGCGGCGGACCTTGCGCAATTGGGGCAGGAAGCCCCAGGCGTCGTCCGGCTGCCGCGGGTTGTCATAGCGATAGATCATAAACCGTTGTCCGCGGACATCGTACGGCTCAAGCACCTCGACATAATCCTTGTATTCAAATCGCCCCGCATCAGTGAAAGGCAGGAGATGACCCTGCTGTGAGAGCTGGGCCAAATGGTTGTGGTAGACGCGCTGGTATAAGGCAACGAGATGGCGGATTGCTCTCCCTCCGCCCTGGATCAGGTCCTCCGGAAACCCGGAGAGTTGAGACGCGTTTCCACCCTTGGCAATGAGCGCGCCCAGATAGCGCTCGACATTCATGCCGTAGTACTGCCAGCGGTAATTGAAATTCCAGGCCGCTTTGACCCCCGAAGTCGGATCGTCAGGATTGATCAGCGCTTGGGCAAATGGCCGCCCGGCAATATAATTCTCCAGTGCCCCGTCCGCGGCGAGGCGGGTTTGATTGGCGTACTGCTCGGTCGCCGCCAGATAATCGGGGTGGGGCGGGTAATGGCCCGTGGGCGCAACGTGAAACTCGACTTCAGGAAAATCAAACTCGTCAATATAGCGCGGCGGCAGGAAGGGGCGCAGCTTCTCCAGGTCAGCCTGTCTCAGAACATCGCCCTCTCTGAATTGGGGAAGTGTGGTCAGATTCGTGCTAATCCACTGCTGGATATCTTCCCGAGTGGGCAGACCCTGACCCTGCGAGTGGACATAGGGTGTCAACACGACGCTCAGCACGAGCGCAACCAGTACGCCACACATGGAAAAAGCCGTTCTGCGCATGGATTCTGTTTCCTTCCAGAGCTGCTGCTGTTGCCACCAGCCTAACCGAGCCCTTGGCCTGCCGCAAGGATACGGCAGGCGCCAACGCCGGATGGAGAGGAGCAGGAATCCGTACGGAGAAGAATGTGTCAATCTTCTGGCTTGGATCTTGCCCGCGTTCCCCATGCCGCTCCACCCGCACCGCCGAGAGCCACGCCGCCAGCACACAAAAACATCACGGTAAAATCGGTGTATTCGAGGACCGCCCCCAAGACGATACTGCTCAGCCCCACCCCAACGTCGAACGCCCCCATCAGCGTGGCCAGCGCAGCCCCGCGCTCATGCAAGGATGAACGATCAACAACAAGAGCCATGATGGAGGGCTGCACCGCGCCAAAGCCCAAGCCTTGCAAGGCGGCTGCAACCAGAAGGCCGAAAAGGGACGACGAAAACGCGAGCGTGGTCATTGCGACTGCCAGGCAGACCATACCGGGAACAATCACCGCGGCACGGCCAAAGCGGTCGGACAGCCGCCCGGCAAAGGGACGTGAGACCACGACCACGATGGAATATACGGTAAAGTATATGCCCGGATTGCCGAGGTTGGCGGCCTTGACAAAGAGCGGCAGAAAAGAGACCACGGCGCCAAAGGTGACCGTCATGCAGACGGCAATAAAACCGGGAAAGAGCGCGGCTCGGCTTACCCATTTGTGTGGCTGGGCGCCTGCCTGGTGTGGGGACTGTGCGTGTTCCGGCTCTCGGATCAATTGTGACAGGACAAGACTGCCGAGGCCGAGGGCCGCACACAGCCAGAACAGGGAATCATAACCGATGTGGCCGATGAGCATGACCCCCAGGGCCGGGCCGATGGTCATGGCCAGGTTCAGGGACATGCCGTAATAGCCCATCCCCTCTCCGCGACGACTCGGCGGGGCCAGGTCGGCAACGATGACCCCGGCGGCGGTCGTATAGGCGGCTATCCCTAATCCGTGAAAAAAACGGAGACCCAGCATGACCGGGACGGACTCGGCCTGGGTATAGAACGCGGGAGCCAGACAGTAGATGAGGGCACCGATACTGAGGATGGTCTTTCGACTCCACTGGTCAACCAAACGGCCGGTCATGGGGCGCACGAGCAGGGCGGAGACGGCGAACGCGCCCATGATCAGACCGACCTGAGAGTCTGCGCCGTGAAGTTCCTCAACCACAAAGACCGGCAGGACGGCAAAGAGCAGGAACATGCTGCCGGCAAACAAAAAGGTCCCCAGACATAGCAGGATAAAGTCTCGGGTGAACAAGACTTCCTGGCTCTGCGAGGGGGAGGGCGGCTCAGGCACGGCGGCTGAGTCTATAGACGGGGGAGGAGGGGGGCAAGAGACGCGAATTTAGAGCATGATATCACCACCATTGGGGCTGAGGCATTGTCCGACATAGTGGCTCGATTCGTCGGAGGCCAGGAAGACGTAGGTCGGCGCAATATCATCGACCGTTGCCAGATGGCCTTTGGGAATGCTGGCTCGAATGGCTTCCAGGGCCTCGCTGCTGATACCCTTGAGGATGGGAGTTTGGGTTGCGCCAGGGCCGACGCAATTCGCATTAATGTTGCGGGTTCCGATTTCACGCGACAACGAGCGGGTAAACGCAATGATGGCGGCCTTGGCCGCACAGTAATGACCCAGACCGGGCGAACCGAGGTAGGCGAGTTGCGAGGCAGTGCTAATAATCTTGCCGTAGTCTTGCTTATACATCAGCGGTAAGACCAGGCGCGTACACAGAAAGACGCTTCTCAGGTTGACCGCTAACATCTGGTCCCACATGGAAACCGGCATGTTCTCGACGGTCGCGGCAGAGGCAATGCCGGCATTGTTGACCAGAATGTCGATGCGGCTATAGGTCTGTATCGTGGTATCAACGAGGTGCTGCACCTCATCTTCCTGGGAAACGTCCGCCCGGATAGAGACAGCTCGACGGCTAAGAGCTTCAATATCCTGCTGGACCGCCGCGGCATTGTCGGCCTGGGAGTCATTCGGATAGTTGAGGGCAAGGTCGGCCCCCTCTTTGGCAAAGGCGAGGGCGACCGCTTTTCCAATACCACTGCTTGAGCCGGTGATCAGGGCGACTTTGTTGTCGAGTTTTCCCATTGGTCTCTCCTCGTTTTTATGACGTACTGCGATTATATGGGTTTGTTCTTGACCTGCATGGCCACGAGTGTTTCGTCTGTTTTTTCAAACAGGAGCTGGAGCGCGGTTTCCGTATCAAAAGCATGTGGCGCTTCGAGCCGGGCACCTAGGGCGGCTTTCAGAAATGGGTAGTCGGCTACCCAGGTAGTGAGCTGGGGTGGCTGCTGCTCTTCGGGCTGTTGCGCGTGCCACTCCAGCACTTTGTCTGCGACTTGCAGATAGGCCATGATGGTGTTGACGTACGGCCGCATTTCGTGAGGCGTTTCCTCCATCTTTTGCCGCACAAGCGTGTGAAACGCCTGGAATTCGGCATGGTAGGTCGGATAGTCCAGGCCGGCATACCCCAGGTCCAGCAAGGGTCGGAGAGCGGCTGCAATGTCGCGGTGTCCGGTCAGCGGTTGGTTGCGGAGTTGGTCACAGGAGAAGAGAAGGAAGAAGGCGAGGGCGAACACACGCCAGGCTATCCGATTCAAACCGGCAGTAGAAGCGTTGAGGGCTATCATCGGTCTCGAATGACAGGCTAGTGCTCGATTCCCCTGACTTTCATCCTCACTCAGGAGAGACAAGGTAAAGACAAGAGGTCAGGCTGCGGCTTTCTTCATCCCGTTTGTCTCCCAGCCCGGCGGTAAGCTAGGAGCGGTAGGCGGCTCCAGTCCGGTCTCCTCTTTACAGCGCGCCAAGAGTTCTTGGAGGGGTGGGCCAAAATCGAACGTCTGTGTTTCGCCCCGGCTCTCCTTCATGCGCTGACGCAGGGCTTGGGTGGCCGCCTCGTTAACCTCAGACGTAGACGGGTCGAACACCACACCGTAATCGGACGCGGCCTTTTCCACGGACACCAACTCGCGCACGACGTCGGCCCGGACTTTCTCAATCTCGCGCTCCAGAGGGTCTCCCCAGCCGCCACCGCCCGCGGTCTGGAAAATGAGCTGGTCGCCTGGTTCAACTTTGATCTGGTCGCATTTTGAGGGCAGGACGGTTCGGGTTCCATCGGTGTGGACCAGGATTTTTGTTGAGCGCATCCCCGGTTTACCCCCGAGAATCCCCCAGGGGGGAGTCAGCCAGCGGTCATCGTGAATGGCGACCTCGCCCGGTTCGAGAAAGGTGTACCATTTGTCGATGCCATTTCCACCCCGATGCAAACCGGCTCCGCCGGAGTCGGTGACTGATGAATAGCGGTCCACGCGCAGGGGGCAATAGCTTTCGAGGTATTCGGTTGGAATATTGGTGAAGAGCGGCCACCAGGAATGGCCATCCATGCCGTCGCCAATCGGCCGGCCCGGAATGCCGCCGTAGCCGATCTCCATAATAAAGAAGAAGTTGTTGTCCTTATCATTGCCGCTGTACAGCAGGTGGGGGCTGGTGCCATAGCCGGCCGCGGTTGTCAGTTCTGGGCTCTGCTGGCCGAGACAGCCGCCCATGACATCAAACAGGCGGGCCAGGGCATGGGTGCGACAGCCCAGCGGGGCGGGGAATTTCGGATGGAGGAGGGAGCCGTCCGGCATGCGGGCGTCGATCAGATCGTAAAAACCGTCGTTAAACAGAATCTGTGGATCGTAGACCATGATGAGGTAGACGCCGATGAACATCTTGAACATGCCCGGATTGAGATAAAAATTAATCGGCCCAACGGCCTGCGGGTCGGTGCCGGTCCAGTCGAAGACCGCCCGGTCACCCTCACGCCAGATAGTGAGTTTCATTTTGAACGGGCCGTGGCCGAGCCCGTCATCATCAATATAGTCCTCGAAGGACTGGGGCTCGGTCGGGATATTGCGCTGGATGAGGGTCTGGACAGCCCGGTAGGTCCGGTCCAGCAATGCCTGGCAGGCGGCCAGATAGGTATCTCGCCCAAAGCGCTCGCATAGTTCCTGTACGCGCTGTTCAGCGGTTTTACAGCCGGCCACAATACCCATGAGATCCGAGCGGTTCATCATGGGAATGCGGACATTGTTCAGAATCAAATCCAGGACGGCCTGGTTGAGCTTGCCTTTTTCAAACAGTTTGACGGGCGGAATGCGAAGTCCCTCGCCAAAGATCGAGGTCGCGTTGGTCGGAAACGAGCCGGGCAGCGGACCGCCCACGTCCATCTGATGGCCGAACATGGAGGTCCAGCCAATAAGCTCGTTGCCGTCAAAGACGGGAACGAGTACGAGAAAGTCGTTGATGTGGGAAATTGCCCCCCCGCACAGATAGGGGTCGTTGAGCAGAATGACATCGCCGGGATAGAGCGGCTGATCAAAACGTTCCATCATCTCCCGGATATAGGAGCCGAACTGCCCGACGACCATACGGCCGTTGGGGTCGCAGATCATGGGAAATTCGTCGTGCTGCTCGCGGATAACTGGTGACATGGCCGTGCGGAACAGCACCGCATCCATTTCATAGCGATAGTTCTTGAGCGCACTCTCGATAATGTCGAGGGTGACGGGATCGACCTCGATATCTGGAATCTCAGCAATTTTCACATCGCGCATGATACTGCTCCTCTATGTAGGTCGGATGAGCGAAGGGCAATGAGGCCTCCACTTAGAGCACGTTAGTTTATGTTGTCCTTCAGTCCCAGGTTTTTCCGAATATGCCTTACCAAACGGTTGTCAATCTCTGTATGTCTCGGCACCGGTTGTTTATCCCCTGTAGAAGGATTGAGATAGATGTCATGCCGGGCACCGTGTCTGTGTAGACGCATCCCTCAACCAGAAGACGGCGGACAAACTCATTCCGCTTCATGTCTGGATTTCACAGCGAATTGTTTTTGTCTGGTAGTCCTCTGGAACATCATCCATAGCCATCAGCAGGTACGCATCTTTGAGATTTTCTTCCAATTCTTCCAGCGTTTCGCCCTGAGTCATGATCTCAGGATGTTCGAGGAGTTTGCCCAGCCAGAATGTATCCGACTTCCAATACACCATGGTCAACTGTGTGTTCATTGCTTTTCCCTCGATTATAGTTGTGGTCGGATCAATCAGGCTAGGCGGCCTCATTGTCCCGGATATGCCGCTCAATCTCATTTCGATGGGAGCGGACATAGGCCCACGCATGAACAAGGTCCTCGGCCCGCAAGCCTGGATAGGAATGCAAAAGCCCTGCTTCACTCATCCCGGAGCGACGGTACTGCTCTAAAATCCAGACGGGAATACGGGTTCCGGCAAGACAAGCCGCCTCTCCGCACACGCCAGGAGTTGTTTCGATCTCAGGGTAGCTATCAGCCAGGTCATGGGCGGCCCACTCCAACAGTTGCGCCCTCTCTTTAGGGGGCATAGCTTCCAGAAGTTTTTTTACGTCACGCATAACGCTACTCCTTTATCGTAGGTCGGATTGGCAGAGCGTAATCCGACAGTCGGGCTAATTCAGCTCTTAACGGGAGCATTGGAGTTTCGTCAGGTACAGTCAACGCCAAAGGGGAGTAGGAGCCGTGCCAGGTTGTCGTCAAGGTTCTCGAGTTCGGCGTCCGCCAACTCGACCAAGTTCAGGCCGTATCGGGCGTAGATCGCTTGCTTCTCTTTCTTTCGCTGCGCGTAAGCCGAATCCTTTTCCATTCCCCAGTACTCAATATACACTTTGCCCTGAGGCAGATAGAAGTCACAGTAGGCATCTTCTTCGATGGGCAATTTCCGCTCGTAGGCGTGGACGATGGCGTGCATATAGAGCCAGTTGTCAACCGACAACTCCGCACGCGAGCGGACATAATGTCCGTCGGCAGCCCGGTACTTGGCGGGGAAGCGGGTACGGAGGTCTGCGACTTGTGGCCTTTCGGCGACGACGGGCGGGTCTGCGATAATTGCCGTAGTCTCTTTGTAGGTCTTTTTATTGGCTTCTTTGCCGAACTCGCTTACCGCGGCGAGAAAGGTTTTACTATGGGGCAGGCTGTCTGGCCAAACAGCATAAAGGGTGCCGTTTTGTTTGAATGTCCGGGTTCGTCCACCCTGCCTTTCCCCTTGGCGGGTGACTTTCCAACCCTCGGTGGACTTCTCGACCCAGCCCAACTCAGCCAGGATCAAGTTGACCCGAGCGCTGGGTATGTCGAGGGCCTTACCCAGTTTTGAGGCGGTGAGCATCTCCGCATTAATCCTGTGGCTAGGTGGTCGTGCGGGAGACGAGTGTGAAGCGTTCCCAGCGCTGAACCTGATATCTTTTTCAGCGAGGGACTTCCTCTGCTTATAGCAGCTATAGCACAGTTTGTGTCCCTTCTGGTTCACTGGCTTCTCACAGCCTGGAGCTTGGCAGTATTCCGTGGATTCAAAAGCCTTTCGTAAACGTTTCAAAACATTGGTCATCTTCACTGTTCCCTTGGTCGAATCAGGATATTCGCATAACGATCTACCTCTGCCGCACAATCCGGTAAGACGACCGTCGTTGAGTCCATCTCGGTCACAATGGCCGGGCCGGGCAGGCGGTTGCCCGGTGTGAGCTTGGCCCGATCGTAAATCGGGGTGGTCAAAAAGTCGCCGTCAAAATAAATCCGGTGTTCATCAACCTGGGCGTGAGCCGCGGACGGCCCGTCCGTTTCGCCTTCGGGCCAGTTCAGGGTCGTCCCCGTACCGAGGGCAACCGCGCGAAGATTGACGATCTCACATTCGGCATCCAAACGAAAGCGGTAGAGCTGTTCGTGCAAGGCGTGAAATTGCTCCGCCAGCGCCTCTGTTCCATTGGTTTGCAACTCGTCGAGGGTTGTAGTCACCGGCAACTCATAGCCCTGACGGAAGTAACGCATATCGGCGTTATAGAAAATCTGCTGCTGTTGTCGAGAGATGCCTTCCTGCTCCAGCCAGCCGGTCGCCTCCGCGCTCAGCCCTTCGAGTATCTCAACGACCTCCGGCGCGCCGATCTGATCCAGGGTGCGGAAGACGGTTCGAGAGAATTCTTCCCGGTAGTCGCAACACACATCGCCCATGGCACATAAAATACCCGGCGCGGGCGGGACGATAACCGGGAAGGAGCCGATCAGCTTGGCCACCGCGTTGGCGTGCAGCGGCCCGGCGCCACCAAAGGCGGCCAGGGCGAAATTGCGGGGGTCGTAGCCGCGCTGGACGGAGACCAGACGCAAGGCCCCGTGCATATTCTCATTGACGATGTCCAGGATGCCCTGGGCGGTCTGATACACATCGAGGCCGAGTTTTTTCCCGATGCGCTCGACCGCAGCGTGGGCGGCTTCCGTATCCAGCATCATCTCGCCGCCCAGCAGATTGGGCGGCAGATGGCCAAGGACAACGTTGGCGTCCGTCACCGTAGGCTCCGTCCCGCCCTGGCCGTAGCTGGCCGGACCGGGAGCCGCGCCGGCACTCTGCGGACCGACCCGGAGCGCGCTGGTAATCTCGGGAACATGGGCAATGGAGCCGCCACCGGCCCCAATGCTGCGGACATCGACCGAAGGAACCTTAATCGGGAAATAGCCCAGGGTCGTTTCCCGCGAAATAGTCTGGCTGCCATCCTGACACAGGGCTACATCGGTGGACGTGCCGCCCATATCCAGAGTCAACAAATGCGGGAAGCCGGCTTTTTTCGCAATATACAGCGCCCCAGCCACGCCACCGGCCGGGCCTGACATCACGGCGTAGACCGGCCGTTCCTGTGCCATACGCAAGGTCATCAGTCCGGCGTCAGAGCGGAGAATGTTGACGTCCGCTTTCAGGCCGTGCGCCGTGAGCTGGTCCGCAAAGCTGCGCATATACTGGGAGACTTTTGGCCGCACGTACGAATTCATCACCGCGGTAAGGGCGCGTTCGTACTCCCGGAACTCCGGCAACACTTCCGATGAGGCGGTAATCGGCGTGTTGGGCAGCACCTCCTGGGCGATCTCTTTGACGCGCTTTTCATGGCTTTGGTTGGCGTACGAGTTGATGAGAGAGATGGTCAGCGCTTCGATTCCTTGTGCGCCCAAATCCTGCAGGTCTGTGCGCAGCGCGTCTTCATCCAGCGGGGTGACCACCTCCCCGCGGGTGTCGATGCGTTCGATAGCCTCACGAGTGTATTCTATGGCCGCGGGCGGGTCCGGTTTCTCCATAATCATCCAGCCGGCGAGCGGCCCTGGCGTCCAGGAACGCGCCAGGTGGAGGATTTGTTTAAAGCCCTGGGTCGTAATCAGGCCAACCTTGGCGCCTTTTCCTTCAAGGACGGCGTTGGTTGCCACGGTTGTCCCGTGCATAATCTGCGCGATTTCACCGGGGGAGATGTTGGCCGAGCGGCAGATTTTCTCAATCCCGGCCAGCACGCCAACCGATGGATCACTGGGGGTGGACGGAGTTTTGGCGCGGACCTGCCGGCCGCTCTCCTCGTCAAAAAGGATGAGGTCGGTAAACGTTCCACCGACGTCAACACCAAGTTTGAAGGACATGAAGAGCCTGCACTTTCTGGTTCAAGGGCACCGGTCGTGTTTTCCGTGCGCTCTGGTCGTCAGGACGAAACCGCGCGAACCGCGGCCTGGTATGATTCTGTGGTCTCGCCCTTGTCGGTTTCCTCCAACTCCTGATGGACGACCCGCAGGACCCGTTCGAGGTATTCCGTGCGCCAGCGTTCCCGTTCGGCCATGACGTCCTCATCCGGGTGATAGGCTTCGATGTCGTGCTGTGTGAACAAGCCATTGGCCGCCGCCAGACGCTCAACGGTATCAAGGCGTTCCCGTAGCACGGAGACTTCGCCAGCCAGGGCCATGACGATCCCCATAACCGTATCGATTTGGGGATCGTCAAAAAAAGTCGGGCGCTTGCCTTTTGCCTTGCGTATCATGGAGCGCTCCTGCTACTTGGTCGCGCCAAAGACGAACCACGCCCCACCGCCGCCAAAATCGCCGCCTTGAAATTTCTTCGTGCGTGCCTGCGCCCGCTCCAGGGCGCTCGGGATCATCGTCTGAACAACGCGCTGTGCGGCAAAACCGGAATCTTCGGCCAGCTTTTGGAGGTCCATGGAATGCACCGTCCCCCAGAAGGGTTCGTTGTTGTTATAGGTATCCCAGTCGAGAATAAACGCCTCGTAGGGCGGCATGCCTTCATACTGCGGCACCTCTTGGTGGAGCATCATGCCCCCCGGCTTTAACAAGCGGTGACACTCTTTCATGATATTGCGAATGGCCTGGCTCGAAGTCTCGTGCAGCAAGATATGAGAGACGATGAGGTCAAATGAGCCATCCTCGAAATTGGTCTGCTCTGCATTCTGCTGAGAGAAATGGACGCGTTTGCCCAGGGCCTCGGCGCGCGCATGGCCATACCGCAAGACCGGAGCGCCCACGTCAATGGCAAAGACCTCGGCTTCGGGATAGGCATCAACATAGGGCAGGGTGCTGTGCCCGACGGTGCAGCCCATATCCAGAATGCGACGGGGCCGGAAGTCCGCATGCTGCTCTTTGAGGTGCAGGACCACCGACTGGCCCATTTCATCGTTCAAGCTTCCTAAGCGGCTCATAGCGTAGATATAGACGGCCCGGTCATAGGTCGCTCCAGCGGCCACGTCATCCGGTCCCAATTCGGTGTGGTAGCCACCCGGCTGACAATGAATGTCCACCGCCGTGTGGTAGGCCGGAATGGCTAAGTCCGGATTCAAACTGAGAGAGCCGAGCGTCTTCCCGTTTGTCGCGGCACGCTCCCGTAGCTGCGGGAGCTGGCGTTCCACGCTCACATTGACCGAATCCCACATCATTTCCTGACTGGTCCGCAGCAGGGTGCTCCACATCTGGTAATAGGCTTCATCCTTCATGACGCTACGGACTTCGTGCCGGTCTTGGGGGGGACGCTGATGTTCACGCGCAAAGCGGGGGGCCGCCTTGTGCTCGTAAATAGCTTTATTGCCAGGTGAGACTTTGGTGGCCAGATGGACTTTGAGGCTTTGGACAAAGTTTTGCCGCGCCAACTCATCATGGGTGGCTGTCGGAAGCAGAGCGTGCTGTAACTGCGTATTCATAGTGACTCCTCCATTCCATGTGTACCCTCTCCATAGCGTCATTCGGCAAAGGCGGCAATCATTGCGGCGTTATTGTGACGGACCTCTTCCGGGTCGGCAGCAAAAGAGGGGCTGAGCAAGAGCAGGGTGTCAAACAAACCCTCAAAGGCGACCAATTGTTGCCGGACATCGTCAGGTGTCCCGGCCAAGACCAGCGCATCAATCATCTCGTCGCTCACGGCCGCAAGCATGGCCGAAACGTCATTGCGGGTCATCGCGTCTCGGATGGTGAGCTTGGCCTCCGTAAAGCCTGGAGGGTCAAGGATCACGTCGAAATAGGGCAGGGTCGCGTAAAAGGCGACGGCGTGTCGGGCCAGATCGCGGGCCCGCCGACGGCTGGTACTCACGGCGCAACATTTCACGGCGCAAATCTCGAAGCCGTCTCTGTCCCGTCCGCTGCGACTGAAGCCTTTTTTCAGATTTGGATGGACGACCTCCGTAAAATATTGAGGCGTATTGAGCACGTTGAGGATAATGCCGTCGGCCAGTGCCCCGGCGAGTTGGATCATATTGGGCAGAACCGCGGCCAGATAAATAGGGATGCCGGGATAGACCGGCTCGGTGAGCCGTTGATAATTGTGCACCTGGTAAAATTCGCCGCTATATTCGACTGCCCGCGTTGGTGAGCCCTGCCACATGGTGCGAATACACTCAACATACTCCCGCATGCGGGCAACGGGTTTGCGGTATTCCAGGCCGTGCCACTGTTCGTTCCAGTCCTTCGGCGCAGTCCCAAGCCCCAGAATAAAACGCCCGTGAGTGTATTCGGCGAGTGACATTGCGCCTAACTCGGTCAACATCGGTGGCCGCGCAAAATGGGCGACCGCCGTCCCGAGGCGGACGGTCCGAACCGCACTGGCTATGGCGGTCAGTGGCACAAAGGCATCCCGCCACAGCTCAGCGGCCCAAACGCTCTCCGCTCCGGCGTCTTCCGCTTGTGTGGCAAAGCGGACGATATGATCGAGGCTCAGCTTATCTCCATTAAAGAGAACGCCCCACTTTAACGACTGGACTTGCACCATGTAAAAGACCTCCTGGCCCTTCTGGTTTTAGGCTTCCGCCCGCGGCACCTTCTCCATCCGTGAGAGGTAAGGGTAATAATATAACATAGTTTGATATTTGTGGCCAAAAAAATGTGGAGTAATTTTTCCGAGTATGCTATAGGAGGCCGTTACTTTTGTAGAGGATGCAAGGACCCGATGAGGCCTTGTTCGGAAGAGCTTTGAGAATTCTTTTGACGATTCTGGTTGGCTGCGCCCTGACCGGATGCGTAGGTCGTCCGACAAAACCTCTGGTTTTGACTGAACAGGTGGGGGCGCTTCCTATCGAATTCACGACTACAAATTGTAAGATTCCCATTCTTGATTCTCCTCCCGCGTTAGCCCATGAAGTGATCGCCCGCGTGAAAACATATGGCAATCCAGGGACGGGCCTGGAAGCCATGCAGACCGCCCTGCACCGTGAGGCGTGTGCGATAGGGGCAGAGGCCATTGTCCTGCAACGGATGAAAGCCGGAGAATTCCAGGACGAAATAACGGTGGCCCACGTCGGGGCGAGTACTGCCCGAGACTACCGAAGCCGGTCAGACTACGAATTTCAATTGGTTGGTTTGGCCATTCGATATACACAACAAAACTGAACTGGAAATGCCTTCAATTATACTGGTGAAGTAGCCCTTGAGGGGTCACTTGACAGTTCTGTCCGTACTTCATAGATAAGGGGACTTAACCTCAGAATTTCACAAGCGACAACACTGTTCCCCGCATCAGTTAAGGAGAGAGTATCTTGAAAAGACAAATACGTTTGGTGTGGCGTCACACGGCTTGGAGCGTTCTGGTCGCCGCCCTCTTTACGCTGTCAGCTTGTATTGAAGCAGCCGACGAAGAGGTGTTGCGTGAACTCAACGAAATGGGGGAGTCCAGGGGGAATGTGTTTCCCGACCGCGAAGACTACTACGATGCCTTTGTCCTTGACGCGAACAACGCGTGGGTCTCTGGCGGACGGGGGCTTATCCTGCATGTGACCAATAACGGGCAAGATTTTGCCATGCTGGAGACCGGGGTCCAAAAGGCAATCTATGAGGTTGACTTTGCGACCGCCGAGGATGGGGTGGCCGTTGGACAGGATGGCATCGTCCTCAAGACCGACGACGGCGGAAAGACCTGGACTCGAAATCCTATCGAATTACCGCTGCTGGACTGGCAGGTGGCCCAGCCTCACTATTTTGCGGTCAGCCGTGGTGCGGACGCGCAACATATATGGGCCGTCGGTCCGGTGGGCGCCATTATCCGTTCACAAGACGGGGGAGAGACTTGGGAGAATCTCTCGCTGTGGTGCGATATGAGCTTCGATAATTTTGCAACATCGGACCCCGCGGACGATCCTGAGTCAACCCTGCGGCTGAATCCGTGCGATGTGACGCTGAACGGGGTGTCCTTCCCTACGAATGAGGACGGGTGGGTCGCGGGCGAATTTGGAATTATTTTGCGCACCCAGGATGGTGGCGTCACCTGGCAGCGACAACGGAATGTGCACAACCTGCCGAAATATACTCGCCCGGAACTCCCTGAAGAGGAAGCGATTCGACAGCGTATCCCCCCTCTCTATATTGAAGACCTTTTCCTGATTGATGTGGATTTTCGTAGCGCCCAGGAAGGGTATGTCACCGGGGAGAGTGGCACGTTGTTACAAACGACAGATGCGGGGGAAACGTGGACAAACATTCCCAGTGGGAGCTTTAATACGCTTCTCTCTGTTACCGCCGCTCCAGATAACAACCGCAGCGACTTTGCGACGGGTGTGCTCGGTACACTTGCCTCAGTCACAAGTGACGCATGGCAGCTTGACGAGAATATCCGCCAGGATGTGCTGACGTGGATTCGTACGGCGTCTTTTGCTCCTGATGGGCAGTTTGGCGTTGCGTGCGGAGGGAAGGGCACGGTCCTGGTCACTACCGATAGTGGCAAGAGTTGGACTACCGCGGACAAGGCAAAGCTGTATGCCGCGAACCCATCTCTCTAGGGTGGCTGTAGTCATTAGCAAAACGATGCTGGCATGACTGCCATGCCTATAAACACGACATATTACTCACACACGACGACGCCTCTGCTCGCGTAAGGAGGAATAAGATGGCCCATACCCCCCCAGGTCACACAAAAGGCACCGCCGACCGTATCATTGAAGCCTATCTGGCAGTGCTCTGGCGACACCGTCTTGCGTATATGGTCGCCTTGGCGATCGCGACGGTCCTCTGGGGCTATCAAGCCCGTAAGGTCGAAATGTACAGCCAGTTTGCCGACCTCCTGCCCCAGGGCCATGACTACATCCAAGCCTACAACCAGCATCGGACGACCTTTGGCGGAGCCAATATTGTGACGGCGGTCCTCCAGGTAGAGGAAGGGGATATTTTCACCAAAGAAAACCTGGAAAAGGTTCGCTACCTCACGGACCAGCTCGACCAGATTACCGGTGTGGATCATAACCAGGTGGCTTCACTCTCCCACGTCAAAATCCGCAATATCAAGACCTTGCCGGGCGGTATGGTGCGTTCGTACCCGGTGCTTCCCGTTGATGTACCGGACGATCCTAACGAGCTCAGCGCGCTGAAATTCGAGATGTTCAATAACGATATCGTTATGAACAAATACGTCTCAGAGGACGGCAAAGCCGCGCTCGTTCTCGCCGGATTTAACGAAGACCGGCTGGATTACCGGGAGATTCAACGCGAGATCACGCGCATCCGGAGTGAGATAGAAGACGACAACACGAACGTGTACGTCGCTGGTGAGCCGGCGCTCAAAGGCTGGGTCTGGTTTTTCACCGGCGAGCTGTTCTTGATCTTCACCTTCACCGGAATAATGGTCTTTCTTGCGCTGATTATCTATTTTCGGCGGGCCTACGGGGTGCTCGTCCCGTTGATTGGCGCAGCGGTCCAGACCGTGTGGGGTCTGGGCTGGGTTGGCTGGTGGGGCTTTAATCTGGATCCGCTCATCCTGGTGATTCCGCTGCTGATTACGGCCCGCTCGGTCAGCCACGCGGTGCAGATGATTGAGCGCTATTTCGAAGAACTCGAGGTCTCGCAAGACCAGGAGAAAGCGGCGTTTACGTGTCTGAGCGACTTGTTTCTACCAGGCGTGACCGGTGTCATCAGCGACTCCGGTGGGATTCTCGTCCTGTCCGTGGCTACCATCCCGCTGATCGAGAAGCTCGCCTACTACGGCAGTTTCTGGGCCTTTGCCAATATCTTCTGCATTACGCATACCATGCCCATCCTGTTGTCATATTTCCCAAGGCCCAAGCAAACGGAACATTTCATTCCGCGCTGGATGGAGGTCACGCTGATCACGGTCGGTAATATCGCCACCGGGCCGACCAGCCGCTGGGTGATTATGGTCGCCGCCGCAGTGACCATCTTCTTTGGCGTGCGAACCGCGATCACCGTACCGATTGGCGAGCAGGAAGCCGGCTCGCCACTCTTGTGGCAGGATGCCCACTATAATGTGTCCGCCCGGACGATTAACGAGCGATTCGCCGGGGCCAACCAACTGGTGATCTACCTGGAAGGCGAGCGTGAGCATATCCTCAAGGAGCCGCACGTGCTCGACACCCTTGAGGAGATGCGTCGCTATTTGTTGGAGCAGGTCGAGGCAGGAGACACGCGCGAGTTGTACACTCTGGCGCGTAATTTGAACCGCCGCTATCATTACGGCGACCCGCGCTGGCAGGTCATTCCGCCTGATAGATCGATCACCGGTAATTTGATTTTTGTGTATGAAGCCTCGGCTCCCATATCGGGAGTTATTCTTGAGTACACCGATATGGTCTACCAGAACGGCCAGTTTGTCGTGTTTTACAAGGACGTAAAAGGCGACACCGTTCGTGAGGCGATCGCCCGGGCGAAGAAGTTCATGGTTGAGCATCCCATTGAGGGGGTGAGTCTGCGCTTGGCCGGCGGATTTATCGGAACGACGGCGGCCCTGAATGAGGAGATTGATCGCTCCGAGAAACAGGCTGCCATGCTCGTCATTGCGACGGTTTACACCCTGGTCCTTTTGAGTTACGGTTCCATCATCGCGGCAACCCTGGTGATGCTCGCGCTGGTTGCTGCGGGGGTGGCCAGCTATATGTACGTCTCCTTTATGGGCATCGGCATTAATATCAACTCGCTGCCAGTGACCGCGGTGGGGATGGGTATTGGAGTGGACTATATCTTATACGTCGTTGACCGGATTCGACTCGAAGTCCCGCGGGCAGGAGGCGATTTGGTTGCCGGCATTAAACGCACGGTGTCAACAACAGGTATGGCTGTGACCTTTACCGCCACGACGATGATTGCCGGTGTGATTCCGTGGTATTTCATGTCGAGTTTGCGCTTTTCCGCGGAGATGGCCTTACTCTTGGCCATTCTGCTGGTGACACACTGGTTGTCCGCGCTGACCATGATCCCGGCCATGATTGCGATTGTGAAGCCGAGGTTTGTGGTTGGGCAGCCTGTGCAGGCTGAGGAAGAGCAGCCGATGATGGCGGAGCCGAGCCCGCAACCAACGAGCTGATAAAAGTTTGAGGGATTATTGTGAAGAATGGCCCCTCCTGGGGGTAGTAAAGATTTTCCCTTCGTGAGGGCGAAGGGCAAGGAAGGAGGCCTCGTTATGAAACGAGCAGGGAGAGGGAAGCTGACCGGTCTCTGGCTGGGGATAACAGCCATTGGCCTCAGTATGGCGCTCGCTATTCCATCTGCGGATGCGGCTGGGCGCAAGGATAGAGGATTTATGGACAGTTTCGAGAGAATGGCGATCCACGGCTATGTGGATAATTTCTCCATTCTGCGAAACGATACCTTTAAGACCGACTATCATGTCGCGTCGTCCCGCTACCGGGCCAGCGTACAGTTGGCCGGCCCCCTGTACATCATGCAGGACTACTTCCAACGCTTCGAGTATTTCATCGAGCTGCGGCCCGAGTACGAGTCGATCTACGACATAGACGACAAATTCGGAAACGGTCGGAAGGGCGAGAACAAGCGATTCGTCTCCGGGCGTTCCGGTTATCCCAATCCGGGCAATGCCGCGTTTCTCGAAGCCTTCGGGTTTAGTCCGGGCAACTTTGGCGCGTTCTGGCCAAAGGAGCCGACGGCTACTGGTGGAGGCCGTATTGAGTTCTTGCACGCCTTGGTCCCAGGCTCGAAGTACGGAGTGCCCGGTCGCGATGTGGATTCGCGAAGCCGGGGGTACTACGGCCTGGACGCCAGCCAGAACGACCTGCGCTTCGGGATGCTGCGCGAGACCAATATGGACCTGTACTATCCCGTCCGCGAAGCCTATCTCGACCTCTTCTGGAGGGGGCTGGGCGGTCGCAACTGGCTGCGTATCGGAAAACAGCAGCATGTGTGGGGGAAGGCCGACTTCTTCCGCCTGCAAGACATCGTGAACCCGGTCAACTTTGGCGACCACTTCTTCATCGACCTGTTCGACGATACGCGCGTTCCGCTGTGGTCGGCCCTGTTCGAGCATCGCTTCGGCAACATCGGCTTTCTGCGCGACGTGGCGGGTAGCGTGATCTACGTCTTTGACCGCCACACGCCGACCGGTCTCGGCCACCCGGCTCAGCCGTGGGCCACCGGCTTCGGCCGGACGATCGACGGCTTCGTGTTCGGGAACGATCTGTTCGCCACCGCCCTCTTCCCAGGCACGTCCGACCACCACGCCATGGCAGGCGCGGACAGGCCGTGGCTGCCGTTCAAGAATATGGCGCTGTACAAAAACCGCGCCCCGCACTGGAACCTGAAGAACGGCGGTATTGGTATGCGCTGGGAAGCCACTGTCGGCAACCTGCGTATTCAGGTTACCGATTACTTCGCGTTTCCCGACCTGCCGGTGACCGGCTGGGACCGCATCAACGTCATTAACTCTCCGGGCTGCGCGACGGATGGGAATGGGAACAGCATCCTACCGGCCGACCGGAATGACGCGCCGATCACGACGGAGCAGTTGGCAGGCGCTGACCCCAAGTCATTTCACAAGGACGGTGGCACGGTATACGGCGACAAACTCATTGGTGTCAAGCCGAAACACATCAATATACGTGAGGCAGGTATTTTCAAAAAGGGCGGGGCGGCATACGGCACCAAGGCGAAAAACCGTCATGCCAAATATGCCAACCTGTGCGGTTTCGGCGGCTCGCTGTCTGCCAGATATCGCAAGACGAATACGCTGGGTCTGTCGCTCGACTGGTTCGAGCCGTACACCGGCTTTGTGGTCCGCTGGGAATCGTCCTGGACCACCAATGCGTTGTTGAACGACACGGCCAAGATCGACCTGATGGGCGACGGTAACGCCTTCAAGTGGGTGCTGGGTATCGACCGGCCTACCTTGATCCGCTGGCTCAACCCGACGCGGAGTTTCTTCCTGAGCGCTCAGGCGTACGGCACCCACTATCCCGACTCGCGGGCTGGTCGTCGCGGTATCGTGAGCGAGAACAACAACTTCATCTTTACCGTGTTCGCGCAGAACCACTTCATGCGCGACCAGTTGGTGTATCTGGTCTTTGGTGCGTTCGGCACCGCGGCCCAGGACGGCACGACCGGCGGTAATATCGAGTATCTGATCACCAACAACTGGTCGGTGACACTCGGTTTCACCGCGTTTCTCGGTGCACGGCACCGCCACGACCTCGGCACGTTTGGAGTGTTCAACGACAGTTCGTGCTATGGTGGCTTCGCTGGTCCCGGCTCCTGTCAGGGCCCATACACGGAAGCCGGCTTCGGCCTGTTCCATATGCAGGCCGGTGGTTCGGAGCGGAATCAGATGAACGAGTTCTGGGGCCGACTGCGCTATCGTTTCTAGGATGTAGGGGGCGGTGTATACATCGCCCCCCATTGATGCCAACAGTATAAAAATACCTGCTGAGGTATTATTGACTTCCAAAAAACGTCAACCAAAATAGAGCGATAATTTTTCTTAATGAGGAGGATTTATGAAACGACTTATAGCGTTTTCGTTTCTCGCGGCCTGTAGCCTGTTGTGGGCGCAGACCAGCGTACTGGCGCAGGGCGGCGACGCGACCACGTACACGCGCGATACATTCGAGCAATGGTTCAACGAGACCAAAGACGCCGAGCCGGAATTTAATCCCGGCGACACGCTGACGCACGCCGACCTGCCTAAGGTAAGACCGTTCATGTTCCCCGGCTATTTCGAGCAGTTCGAGAAGTGGAACGACGGTACGCTGCAAATGGAGGTGGCCGAAACCTACCATGTGACACCGCACCAGGTCGTACGGGACTGCGACGAGAAGTTTCAGAAGCAGGTCTCGCTGGCCGCGGACGGCGCGCTCGAGAACTACATCTGCGGCTATCCGTTCTCGAACGATGATATCCGGACCGAGACGGACATGAGCGTCGCCGGTCTCAAGGTGGCCTGGAACTATGACAAGCGCTTTTACTGGCGCGGCTACTTCGTCGCCAACGCGCTGAGCACGTGGTTGAGGTTCGGCGGTGAGCACGAGACTCCGGAGCCGACGAAACCACCCGATGCCTGGATTGGTGGTGAAATCGATATCGACACGGACTGGGACTACGATTACGAGAAGATCTACGGCGGTGGCGGCACCTACGAGCGCAGCCTGGGCACCTTCTATCACAAGGCCTATCACTCCCAGATGGCCATGTTTCCGGAAAACAACTACAACCTGCCCGAAAACGATGACGCCGGCACCGTGCACTGGAAGGAATTCACCGGCTTCTTTGAGCCGTACGACGTGCGAGGCACTGCGTTCATCATTCAGCGTTATATCGATCCGCGCCGGACCGATGATGGCTGGGCCTACGTTCCGAGCTTGCGGCGCGTGCGGCGTATTTCGGCCGAGGTGAAGTCTGACTCGCTGATGGGCACCGAGCATACCCTGGAAGACTTCTACGGCTTCTCGGGCCGTCCGCTCGAGTGGGACTGGGTGTTCTGGGGTCCCAAGAAGTTCCTGACCGTGCACGCCCTGACCAAGTGGGAAGACGACGGCGTGCGCTACGGTGGGCCCGACGGCTGGCTCAACGACGACATCTGGCAGATCCGCGAGCTGTTCGTGGTCGAGCGGATTCCGAAAGACCCGCGCCATCCGTACAAGAGCGCGATCATGGCGATTGACCCGCAAACCTGGGAGACCTGGAACCACATTGCTTTCGACCGCAAAGGAAAGCTGTGGAAGCTGTGGCAGTGGGGCTACCAGTGGTCCGACGATTCCAAGAAGTATAAGTACATGAACGAAAATCGTGGCGCGATTCACTGGCGGAACGTGGACACGGTTGACATTCAGAACGGTCGCGGCAACCTGTGGCGTGAATACGCTGGCGGTCTGCCCGACTTTTCGATGGACTACATTAATGGCCTGTATGACCTTAACCGTCTGACTGAGCTGCACCGTTAAACAGCCTCAGAAGACATCTCCAAGGGGGAGCAGATATCTGCTCCCCCTTGTCCTTTCGGGTTGCGAACGGTGAGACCATGGGCTTCAGTATGAAAAATATCTTGACTGTCGTCGTGAGCCTTTGCGTTCTGTGTGTCGCCGGTGATCTCCAGGCAGAAGGAGAGCCGCAGCCAACTGCACCCAAGGCTGCCGCGTATTACGGCTGGCTGGATAAGTTTGAAAACCCGTCTCACCGACCGACACCGACCCGGAAGAATAATGCTGATACGCTGGCTGAAAAAGGTCAGGCTGAACAGGCCGAGCAGCATGATATTGCTTCAGTCAAGACACCCCCCTCGGCAGAGGGCGGAAGCGGTGCGGTTCCCGACGCTAGCGTCGAGGAGGAGACCGCTGCTCCAGGCGAGGGCCTGGGCTGCTATTACCACCGTGCCTACTATTCTCACCTCCCCATGTTCAAAGATGACGTGTATTCGTTGCGTGGCTCTTTTGACGTGGCGGAAACCTTTCATAAGCCCTCCGAAGACGTCATTTCTGTGCCTCCTGATCAGGCGACGCAGACGAAATAGTCTGTCTCGCAGGGTGATGAACCCTTCCTCATGTCTCGGCTCTCACTTATAGTGAATAGTCCAAGACGAATCCTCAGCGTCGTTGTTGCCATTACTGTCCTCTGTTTGGTGCCGGTTGCTTTTGGTGCGGACGAGGCGCCGGGTACCCGCCTCAAGCAATTAGCCGAAGAAGCCGGGCGTTTGCACGCGGCTGGAAAATTTCAAGCCGCCATTCCCGTTGCGCGCGAACTGCTTGAGCAAACGGAGAAGGTTGCCGGCCCCGACCATCCACTCGTCTCTCAAAGCCTCAATAACCTCGCCCTCCTTCTCCAGCAGACCCGCCAATATGCGGAAGCTCGTCAGCTCTTCGAACGGGCGCTGGGTATTGATGAGAAGGCGCTTGGGAACAACCATCCCGGCATTATCCGCAGTCTGACCAATCTGGCCCTGGTGATCCAGGATCAGCGGCAGTTTGATGCTGCCCGTCCGCTGTTCGAGCGATCCCTGAGCATTACAGAGGCCGCTTATGGGCAGTCGCATGCCGCGGCTGCCGTGAGTGTCGGCAACCTGGCAATGCTATACAAAGAGCAAAAACAGTATGAGCAGGCCCGTCCGCTTTTTGAGCGGGCGTTGACGATCCACCAACAGCAACTCGGGAACGAACATCCGGCTGTTGCGCTGAGCATGATTAATATGGGCGAGTTGTTGATTGCGACCAAGCAGTATAACGGCGCCCGGACCTTACTCCAGAGTGCGCTCTCCATTCATGAGCGCACGCACGGCGCTCAGCATCCTGTTGTCGCTGAGGACTTGACCCGGTTAGGGCTGCTCATGAAGGAGACGGGTGATTACACCGAGGCAGGAGAATTACAGCAACGTGCGCTCAAAATCCGAGAGGCGGCGTTGGGCCCGTCACATCCTGAGGTGGCTGCGAGTCTCAACAATCTCGGATCGGCGCTCTATCAAATAGGAAAATTCGCCAAAGCAAGACCCATGTTTGAGCGGGCTGCCGAGATATATGCCGCTGCCTATGGTCCGACGCATCCAGACGTAGGCACCAGCCTGAACAACCTGGCGTCTCTGTTGTATCAGATCCGGAACTACGCCGAGGCCGCACAGGTCTATGAGCGCGTCATTGCGATCAACGAACAAGCGCTGGGCAAAGACCACCCTGTTGTGGCGATGAATCTGAACAATATGGCCTTAGCTATACGCGAAGGGGGGGATAGCGTTCGTCCGTTGCCCTTGTACGAGCGCGCGCTTCAGATTACCGAGACGGCCTATGGCCAGGCCCATCCCAATGTGGCGGTCAGTCTCAATAACCTGGCTTCTCTGCACCATCAGAATGGTGATTTTGAGACCGCTCGTCCGCTGTTCGAACGATCCGTGCAGGTAATGAAGACCGCGCTGGGTGAGGATCACCCGAATATTGCTACGAGCCTGAATCAGTTTGCGTTGTTCCTGAAAGACGCCGGAGACCTCACCGCCTCTCAGCAGTATTATGAAGAAGCCCTGGCGGTTGAGACCACGGCGTTGGAACCTGGACAGCGTGATATTGCGGTCAGTCTGAACAATCTGGCCACGACGCTGAGCGGCATCGCTGACCTTCTCCAGGACACCAAGGATTATACGACATTCTTGCCCCTATACGAGCAGGCCGCTTCAGTCATGGAGGCTTCGCTTGGAGCAGACCATCCGAACGTCGCGCTGAATCTCCGCACCCAGGCGAGGTTCTATGCAGAGCAGGGGAAAGATGAAGAGGCGGTATCGCTCACGGAGCGAGCGGTCCGCATCCAAGAGGAAGCGCTGCCCGCGGACAGCCCGGTGATCCGCGAGACGCTCGAACAACTCGCTCGGCTGTATGAAAAGACCGGGAAGACGGACGCGGCCAAACAGACACGTGACCGTTTGAGGGCCATGCAAGCGGATTCTCCTCAAGAGTAAGACCTCTCCCAGAGAGAAGCATCGCCTTTTCAGCAAACAGAATTCTTGATTAGGTAAGATTGTCTCAGACAAAAAGGAGTTGTGTATGCGTCGGGTTGCCCTGATTGGGGCGGGACTTTCACGCTTTGGGGTGCGTGCCGCCGGCTTTCGGGAACTGCTTGCCGAGGCCGGCCGAGCCTGCTTCGCTTCTGTTCCGCACCTGACTCCCAAGGACATCGAAGGACTGGTCGTCGGTGCCGTCCTGCCCGAACGGGCGGCCTTTCAGAGTCATATTGCTCCGCTTGCCGCGGAAACACTGGGCATTCAGCCGAGTAAGCTCTCGGCCCGGACCGAACATATGTGTGCCAGTGGCACTGCGGGGATACGCTATGCCTACGCGTTTATTGTCGCCGGTCTGGCCGATGTCGTTATGGTGCTGGGGGTCGAGAAGCTCAATCTCCCCAATATGGGTGAGGCCGTACTGAATATGGGGACTGGGGTGGACAGAGACTGGGAAGCCTGTTTTGGACTCACTGCCCCGCCTTCCTTTGCCCTGGCCGCCCAACTGCATATGGCTGAATACGGTACAACAGAGGAGCAGCTTGCCCATGTGGCGGTGAAAAATCATACGCATTCAAGCAAGAATGCGTATGCCCATTTTCAGAATGGCG
Source organism: uncultured Binatia bacterium (SeqCode) (assembly GCA_965203745.1). GTDB lineage: Bacteria > Desulfobacterota > Binatia > Bin18 > Bin18 > Bin18. The sequence goes on along the minus strand of CBDBDK010000001.1, from coordinate 2,824,471 downwards.
TCACCTTGGATGCGGTCGTGTGCTCGCGCATGATCGCCTCCCCGCTGCGGCTGTTTATGTGTTCTCCTATCACCGATGGCGCGGCTGCCGTTATCCTGGCGAGCGAAGAGCGGGCCAAGGAGATAACGGACAAGCCGGTCTTTATTCGCGGAACCGGGCAGGCGGTCCACGGGTTTTCGGTCTCCAGCCTCGACCCCGATTATGCCAGTTGGCCGGCCATGAAACAGGCCGCTGGGGACGCCTACGCCATGGCCGGGATACAGGCGAGCGCTGTGGATTTTGCTGAGGTCCACGACTGTTTTGCCATTGCCGAGATTATTGCCTATGAAGAGCTTGGATTCTGCCCGAAGGGCGAAGGCGGTCCGTTTGTTATGGAAGGGCGGTCCGACTATGGTGGGGACGTGGTCGTTAATCCTCGCGGTGGGCTGATGGGCTGCGGACACCCGCTTGGGGCCACGGGCGTGGCTCAGGCGGTCGAAGCCTTTTGGCAACTGCGCGGGGAAGCAGGCGAACGGCAGGTTCCGGAGGTGCATATCGGACTGACGCATAATAATAGTGGGATGGGCGAGCATGTGGTCATGATTTACGGGCGGGAGTAGCTCTGCCTATGAGCGAATATTTCCGTGCCATTGACCCCTTTCCGCTCCAGGGCAGTCAGAACACTCGGCTGGCACCGTTTTATGAAGCCCTGCGGTCGCAAAAGCTGCTCACCACATTTTGTCCGCAGTGCGCCCTGCGCCACTGGCCGCCGCGTGTGGTCTGTCCGGAGTGTCTCTCGGATCGGCTCGACTGGATCGAGTTGCCAGACCAGGGGACGATCCACGCCTACACCATTCAAGATACCGGCGTCCCGCCGGGCTTTCCGCGTCCATTGATTTTCGCTGTGGTCCGTGTCGAAGAGCTGAGGATATTCACTCGGCTGGTGGAAACAGAGCCTGGCCAAGTTAAGCGGGGGCGCACCGTGCGCCTCTTGCCGTCCGCAGTCGGGCAGGACCCCGAGGGTATTGAGCGCTATGTGCCGACCTTTGCCCTGGCCCGAGGGGGCGCGGGGAAGACTTCCCCCGTGAAAACTGTCACAGCATGAAATACAAAATCGGCATCGATGTCGGTGGCACGTTTACCGACTTTCTTGTCACTGACTCGCAGGGCGCGGCTCAAGTCTATAAGACGCCAACCACACCACAACAGCCTGCGGTCGGTGTCTTGCTGGGGCTGCGGAAGATCGCCGCTTCTCTTGATCGTGGGCTGTCGGATTTTCTTGGTCGAGTCAGCGTTATCGTTCATGGGACGACCATTACGACCAATGCCGTCTTGACCGGGGAAGGAGCCAAAACCGCCTTTCTGACGACCCGTGGCTTTCGCGATGTGCTCAATATGCGTCGGGGGCTGCGTGACCGTCAGTACGATAGCAAATACGGTCCGCCGCCGTCTTTGGTCCCTCGGGCGCATATCTACCCTATCACCGAACGGGTCAATGTTGAGGGCGCAGTGGTGACTCCCCTGAACGAAGCGGATGTGATGGACGCGATCGAGCATATCCGGGTGCATGCGATTGAGGCAGTGGCGGTCAGCTATCTGTGGTCTTTCTTAAATCCGACCCATGAACGCCGAACCGGTCAGCTCATCCAGGATGCCCTCCCTGAGGTGTATGTGTCCTTATCCTCCGAAGTGCTGCCGCAAATTCGGGTCTATGAGCGACATTCCACCACCGTACTCAATGCGACGGTCGGTCCTCCACTGTCGCGCTATCTGACTCAGCTTGAAAGCCAGTTGGACGCATCGGGATTTACCGGCGTCTTGCTTATTATGCAGTCGAATGGCGGGGTGATGTCGCCCCACCTGACTCGGCGCTTTGCCGCGAATACCCTCTTATCCGGTCCGGCTGGCGGACCCATGGCCGGCGTGTTCTATGCCGACACCCACGCCTTGCGCGATGTGATCACGGTTGACATGGGCGGGACCAGTTTTGATGCCTGTCTCATTCACGATCGTCAGCCCGTGACAACAACGGAGGGCGAGATTGGCGGCCACCGGCTCGCTCTGCCTCTACTGGACATCCACACGGTTGGTGCTGGCGGGGGTAGTATTGCCTGGATCGATGCCGGGGGGATTCTCCAGGTCGGGCCCAAGAGCGCCGGAGCTGAGCCAGGTCCGGTGTGTTATGGTCACGGTGGGGCCGAACCCACCGTGACTGATGCCAACTTGGTTCTTGGCTATCTTTCCTCAGACGGTCTGTTAGGCGGGGAGATGCCCCTTGACTATCATGGTGCTCAACGTGCGGTGACAAACAAGATTGCTGACCCTTTGGGCCTCTCTCCTATTGAGGCCGCCGAGGGAATCTATCGTATTGTAAACGCCAATATGGCGGCTGCGCTTCAGGGTGTTTCGGTCGAACGGGGCTATGATCCCCGCGAGTTTGCGCTTGTGGTTGCCGGTGGAGCGGGGCCGCTGCATGCCGGAATGATAGCCCGAGAGTTGGACATTCCGCTGATTATGATTCCCCAGGAGTCCTCGGTGTTCTGTGCGGCCGGCATGCTGATTTCTGATTTGCAGCACGACTATGTTCAGACGTTCACCCGAGACTGGGACGCCATCGTTCCCGACGATATCAGCGGTACCCTGAGGGAGATTGAAGAGCAGGCGCGCGTAATGTTGGCATCGGAAGGTATCCCCGCAGAGAAAGTACGGCTTCGCGCAACGTTCGATGTCCGTTACGTTGGCCAATTCCATGAAGTCGAAGTCCCGGTTCAGCCTCCTCTCCTTGTATCTGAGCTAGAGGCGGTAGCCGCTCGTTTTCATCATCTCCACGAGGCACTCTATGGGTATGCCATGCCGGAAGCTCCGTTGGAAATGATCAACCTGCGGGTCAAGGCGCTGGGGCTCACGGAGAAACCGCGACTCACGCCAAGTCCGCTTGTGGGCACAGACCCGGCTGTCGCGCTCAAAGGCAAGCGGCAGGCGTACTTCTCCGGGACGCCGTATCAGGTTGCTGTCTATAATGGGGATCAGTTCGACTGTGGCATGGCCCTGAGCGGACCGGCGTTGATCGAACAGCCCAACACCACAGTCCTCGTCCCGCCCGGCTATCGTTTAGTCTGTGATATTTACCGTAATTATGTCATGCACCCGGCTGAGCGACCGCTCGACGAAATCCTCGCCGGGTTGGGCGGGCGGACACCCGAGGGGGCTCGGGGGAAACTTCCCCCGTGAAAATTGTCACAGTGCGGAAGGGGCGTGGAATGCAAACGGACAGGATTGATCCGATCCTCATATCGGTCATCGCGAATCGTCTGGACTCGATCACCAAGGACATGGGTCAGACCATGCTGCGGACCTCGCGCTCGCCTATTTTTAGTGAGGCACGCGACTTTGTGACCGCCATTTATGACCGTCAGCTCCGTTTGGTCGCCCAGACGGCCTATATCCCCATTCTACTTGCCGCAACGCCCTGGGCGGTCCGCTCGATTGCTGAGACCTATGCCGACGATACGCACGAAGGCGATGTCTTCATTCTCAACGACCCGTATCGGGGCAATAACCATCCGCCCGATTTTACGATTGCCAAGCCGGTTTATATTGATGGCGAACTGCGCTTCTGGTCAGTTACAAAAGGCCATCAAGCGGATACCGGCGGTGGCGGCGCGGCGGGCTATCACCCGGAGGCACGCGATGTATGGGATGAGGGACTGCGGATTCCACCGGCTAAACTCTATGAGCGGGGCAAGGTGAATCGCGGCCTATGGGAAATGATTGTGTCCAATGTGCGCCTGCGGTTTTTGGTGGAGGGCGACCTGCATTGTCTGGTTGGTGCCGCCGGTCTGGGTGAACGGAATATTATCGCGCTGGTGAAAAGACATGGCATCTCTGTAGTCGAACAGGTTGTTGAGCAACTTCTGGCCGCCTCGGAAAGGCATATGCGCGAGGAAATTCGCGCGATCCCGAACGGCACGTATCTGGCCGAGCGACAGATCGATAACGACGGGATTGTCTACGATCGGCCGGTGACCATTCGGGTGAAAGCCGAAGTGCAGGACGAGTCTGTGATGTTCGATTACTCGGGCTCGGATGACCAAGTTCCTGGCTATGTCAACAGTCCGTTCGCCAATACCGCTTCTGCGACCTGCCTGGCGCTGTTTACTTTGGTCAACCCCGATGTACCGCATAACGAAGGGGCCATGCGTCCGGTTTCCGTCGTGGCACCGAGCGGGAGTGTAGTGAACCCGGTCGAGCCAGCGCCAAGCACAGCCTGCACGGTCTTAACGGGCGAAACCATAACCGAAGCGGTCTGGCTGGCCCTGTCGGAGGTGATCCCCGAGCGCGTTCAGGCGGCTTGGGGACGCTGGTGTGCACCGGCCACCACGGGTATCAACCCACGCACCGGGCGACCGTTTGGGGAAATTCATTTTTTAAGCAAAGGTGGTGGTGGAGCCACGGCCGGCTTTGACGGGTGGGACCATATCGGGACTGCCATATGCCTTGGGGGGTTACGTTCGCCAGACCCTGAACTGCACGAGTTGGTCAACCCGTATTTCATCGAGCAGTTTGAGTATTGCCAGGATAGTGCCGGAGCCGGGCAATGGCGGGGTGGCATGGGAGTGACCTATCGCTGGCGAGTCGAAGCCGACAATATTGCGTGTGCAAACTTCGGGAGCGGTACCCATCCCGCCACGGCACCGTTCGGCCTGCGGGGCGGACAGGGCGCACCGCCCAACCGGCAGATTTTTCACTATGCCGATGGCCGCACGGAAGAGGTTATGGCCAATTCCACGAATATTCTGTCCAAAGGAGACGAGGTGGAACTGCTCTCAAGTGGCGGCGGCGGATTTGGCGACCCGAAGCGGCGCGCGATCGAAAAGGTCGTACAAGACGTGAAGGATGGATTGGTCTCAATGGAAAGCGCACGGCGAGACTACGGGGTGGTGATAGAGCCAACAACGTTTGAGGTCGATACAAGAAAAACTGCGCAATTGCGGCAGGGGCGCGAAGAGGATTAAAGAGATTCCGTAATACAGATATTGGACTCTAGGGGGAAAATGAAATTTAATGTAACGATTGATCGAGACGAGGATGGGATATGGGTTGTTGAATGCCCCGTAATTCCAGGCTGTGTGAGTCAAGGCAAAACAAGGGGCGAAGCTCTCGACAATATCAAGGAAGCCATCGCCCTCTGTCTTGAGGTGGGAGCGGAAAAAGGGACCCTTTAACTCTATCGAGCCTTTTGCCGATTATAGTGGCAAGATTGAAAGAATGGTTTCATCGGACATTCTTGCACACGTACGACGTGCTGCTAATCAACGTGTACTTTTTCTTCCCCATGCAGTTCGCCAAATGGCACGACCGGATAGGATGATTACGCCAAGCGAGGTTCGAGCGGTTATTATGCAAGGTGAGCTAATTGAGGACTATCCCGAGGACGCGCGCGGCCATAGCTGCCTGCTACATGGCTACGGCATTGACCAGCGAGATATCCACGTTGTTTGCGCGCCTAAAGAGAGTTTGCTCGCGATAATCACCGCATATCTCCCCACAGCGGAAGAGTGGGAGCAAGACTTACGGACAAGGAGGTCACAATGAATTGCATCCACTGTCAGGGACAGATGAAGCGCGGGAACGCGCCTTTCCATGTTGATCGAAACGGTTATCACTTGGTGTTTGACACCGTTCCTGCCTGGGTGTGTGAGCAGTGTGGTGAGGCGTATTTCGAGGAGCGCGAGGTCAACGCAATACAGACTGCCATTCGGGGGCTTGACCAACAGGCCCGGCGGCTTAGCGTGGACTTTGAGTCAGCGTAATAAGGAAACGATACGGGTATGACCACCCGATGGTCGAGCGACGACGAAATTGGTTCCGGCGGTATCTTTGAGACGCTGCATAGTGGGCTCACGGTTGCATTGATTGCGACCGCACGAGAAACACTAATGACGTGTTGTCTGAGTGAATCTCTGTCCGATGTAGTGTCACGAAGCGCGGGGCAGCAGTACGACTATCTTCCAGTGGAAAATGACGAAAGAAGCGAAATTGTCGGGCTCTTGCATGCCATAGACTTCGCTCAAGACTCTCCCTGTGTAGAGATTGTTATGGGTCGTTATCGTCCCCTGTCGGAAGGAGATTTGATAGGAGCGGATGCAAGCATCTTGGACTTTATCAAAGGTGCAGATTCCAAGCCCCGCCGCCTTGTCGTTTCAGGAGACAAAATCGTGGGCTTTGTCACCCTCTCCGACCTCCAGAAATTACCCGTCCGGGCAGCCCTTTTTGCGCTCATCACTGGCCTTGAACTCACAATGTCCGAAGCCATCAATAAAGAATTTCCGAAGAAGGAAAAGTGGTGGGGATTACTCAATGAACGCCGGCAGGAAAAGGTCAATGAGAAAATAAGAGAAAGCAAGCGAAAAGATACTTTTGTCAATGCACTACTATATACGCAATTTTGCGACAAGCGGGATATACTAATGGAGTTTCCCTGTTTCTCTCGCGTTAGAAGCGAATTATGTCGCCAACTAAAAGACATTGAAAACCTAAGGAACGATCTTGCCCATGCTAACGAGTACGCGGCAACGCGGGTGGACGCGGAGAACGTTTGCGGCATTGTCCGAAATCTGTTGGAACTGAGAAAGGAGATTAAGACCAAGGTCTTGGACATTGCGGACGGGTCGAAAGGCGAAAAATCTCCCCCCCAGCAGTCCGAATAGCTCAATTCGACCCACAGTGTCCGGTGAGTCGGTACCGCATGTCTACTTGGTACGCTCAAGCAGGCCACGAGCTACAAGAAAAATCTGCTTGATACCCTTGAAGAGGTATACTCAGCCGTCTCTGAGCGGGGACAAACGTCAGAATCAAGATTAGCAGAATGAAAGGATGGGTAGGATAGAAGAAGAGAAATCCTGAAAATCCAAAAATCTTGAGAATCCAGATTATGACTGCTGTATCGGAGAGAGGAGCGATGCGATTTAGTGTCATGATATGGCCCTACTCGGGCCAAACGATAGAACCGGTTGTCCGCCTCGCCCAGTGCGCCGAAGCCTGTGGCTTTGAGACGGTGTATGTCGGCGATTCACAGATGCTGTGGAACGATGTCTACGTCTGTCTGGCCTGCTGCGCCCAAGCTACACAACGGGTGAAACTCGGGCCCGGCGTGACGAATCTGGTTACTCGCCATCCAACCGTGACGGCCAATGCAATGGTCTCACTCAATATGCTCAGTCAGGGGCGGGCCGTGCTCGGTATCGGCGCAGGGGACTCGGCCGTGAGAACCGCGGGCTTATCTCCGGCTAAGCGAGATCAACTGCATCGGGATGTTGTTTTTATTCGCAACTTATTTTCAGGACAAGAGGTGGAAGCTCCGGCCGTGCCCAACCCTGGGGACAAGAAAACCTGGGGACAGGAAGTACGGCTGAGGGTGGCTGGAGCCGAGGAGTGGGGGAAAGTGCCCATTCAGATTGCGGTCATGAGTCCACGGGCCGCCACGCTGGTCGGTGAAATAGGCGACGGCGTTATTGTCGACGGCCATATGGGCGGAAACGGCGAGGGCGCGCGAGTTGCGGTTGAGGCGGCGCGCGAAGGCGCGCGAAAAGCGGGTAGAGACCCGGCCCAACTCCGCTTTATCGCCGCGATTGACGCGGCCATTGACGATGATCGGAGTGCAGCCCTCGATCAAGTGCGTCCGACTGCGGCGCGGAATATTGCCAACAAACTCTGGCTCCCGGATACGCTTGGCCTTGAGCATGCCGATGTCGTGAAAGCGGTGACCGAAAGCTACCGCTTCTATGAACATCTTGACTTAACCGCCCAACATCGTGAACTTATTCCTGATGTCGTTGCTCAGAAATGTACTATTGCGGGAACGCCTCAAGACTGCATTGACAAAGCGCGTGAGCTCAAAGCCGCTGGTCTGACCGATATTGCTATTTTTGTGACAACCCAGAATGAAGCTGCGGCGCGCACGACGCTGGAACGATTTGCCAAAGAAGTCATCCCATCAGTGAGATGACGTGTGGAGAGCTGGAAAAAGGGAGACGCCGAGATGGCCGCGGAAGACCTAGTCAAACTCTGGGAAGAGCATGTTATAGGCGAGTTTGTCGAAAAAGACGAAGAGCTTTCGCTTTCGACTATGGTGGAGGATGCGTCGGTCATGCACATGCCGACGCGCTCTGGCGGAAAGGGCAAGACCGAACTCCGTACTTATTATCGGGACATGTTCATCCCCTCGATTCCCGATGAGTGGGAACATGTCATGACGAACCGCGTTGTGACTGAGGACTGTATTGTCGAGGAAGCTACCATCCGTATGGTCCATTCGAAGCAGATGGACTGGTTCCTGCCTGGGATTCCTCCGACCGGCAAGACCGTCACGGCGGAATTAGTCATTATCATTGAGTTCCGTGATGGGAAGATGTCCGCGGAACGCATTTACTGGGACCACGCGGCGGTACTGCGGCAGATAGGCCAACTCGCATAGGGGCCGCAGGTCGCCCTCTGAGGGAGAGCTGGCAAGCGCGTATCTCGGGGGCTAGACGAAAGGAGTAAGGATGAAGAAATACCGTCAGGCCTACCGTCTTCTCATTCTCTTGCCCTTGCTGCTGCTCGTCAGCGAGAGACCCTTTGCCGCAGCTGGTGAGGAAGAATCCGCAGTGGATCAGGCCAGGCAGGGTGATTTACTCGGGGCGGTTATCACCTATAAGGCCAGGCATGACCCGACCGCAAAGCGCGGGCTTGTCGCACTCCAACAACTCGCGCTTGAGGTCTTACGACTGGGACTGCGATTGAGCGACCCGCATGAGCGGAACGTGGTTGCTGGTATCCTTGGGCGACGGGGTGATTCTGCAGGATTAGTCGTTCTTGATGAGGCCCTACAGTCAGACCGGCCCATGCTTCGCCGGACCGCAGCCGACGCACTGGGCGATATGGCGACGCCTGATGCGGTCGGGCTGCTGCGTCGGCTCTATTACACAGACTCAGTAGGGAAGCGCCTGGCGTTGTCGGGCTTACGACGGACGCGGGACCGAACCGCGCTCTTGCTCTATCTTGATGCCGTAAACAGCTCGGATATCCGACTGCGCACCCAAGGGGCGGGTGGTCTGGGCGAACTCCGCTCTGCAGTGGCGTCTCCGGTGTTACACACGCTTCTCAAAACCGAAAAAGACCCCATCGTTGCCGTCACGCTGGCGTGGTCACTGGCTGCGATGGGTGATGCAACCGGACTCGCCTACCTCACCGCGAAACTGAGCGATGCAAGTGAGCAAATCCGCGATGCCGCGGTTGGATTGCTCGGATCGCTCGATGACCCGAGCATCGTCGTGTTGCTGCGGACCGTCCTCCAATCCGACCCGTCTGAAATGGTCCGCACCACAGCCGCCGCCTCCCTCACACATTTCAAGGACGCGAGCGGCCTCCCCCTTGTCCAGCAAGCGCTGGAGCATGTTGATTTTCGTATTCGTCTGGCCGCCTCCGTTTCCTTCACCCGTATGGACTATGAAACGGCGAAGCCGCTGATTGTGAAAGCGTTGCAGTCCCGGGACCCGTTGACGCGTTCCAACGCGTATCAGGTTATTGGCCAAAATCAGGACGCCAGCGTCGCGTCTGAGGTGATTGCGGCGGTAGGACGAGAGCAGGACCTGTATGCCAAGGTGCAGGGGTTATGGACGATCGGACGGATCGGTGGGGCCGAGAGTGTTCCTCAACTCCTGGACATGCTTGCCGCAGAAGAAGAAACGATGCGGCATGCCTCTGCGGAGGCCCTGGTCTTCATCAGCGATCGTCTGTTACAGCAAAGAGGACGGCAACAGCGGTAGAGGCTGTTCGGCTCTTTACGTCTGGTAGGCCGCTTGATAAGAAGCCGTCGGTTCAACTCGACGGCTGAATCGAAGAGAAATCAACACAGGAGGAACTACATGGCTGCGTTCGATACAGGCTGGATGGAGCGCTGGCAAGCCTTGGTCAATCAGGACAGCGTGACCAAGATCATTGGCAGACATTTAACCACGGATGTCCTGCTGGCTTTCGGTGATACCGCCTATGTCGTGTCATTCGTGGGCGGGACGATACCGAAAGTCTCGTCCAATATTGGACCCGAATCGACCTACGCGTTTGCCCTGCGTGGTCCCGCGGAAACCTGGGCAAAGTTTATCCAGCCTATCCCTCCACCCATGTATAATGATATCTGGGCAATGGCCCATCCACTTCACGGACGCCTGCAGATTGAAGGCGATGTCAAAGTCATGTGGCAGAACCTGCGGGCCTTTACCTGGACGCTCGATTTGATGCGCAATGTACAAGAATAGGAGTAAGAGCCATGGCGAATATTGAACCCATTACTGGTCGTTATGTGCGTGTCCCGTACGAGGGAGAAGACTATCGGGTGTTTTATGAGGAAGCCGGGCAGGGCATCCCCCTGGTGTGTCTTCACACGGCGGGCACGGATACGCGCGAGTGGCGTCACCAATTGTGTGATGCTGATATCAACGGCGACTTTCGGGTGATTGCGCTCGACCTGCCTCGACATGGGAAATCCATTCCGCCCACGGGCTGGTGGAAAGAAGAGTATAAACTGACAGCCCAGTTTTACTCGGAGTTCCTGATGGCCTTCTGTCAAGAGCTCGAACTCGACAATCCGGTTATCATGGGCAGCTCGATGGGCGGCAATATCTGTCTGCACCTGGCGCGCAATTTCTCGTCCGACCTGCGCGCCCTGATTGCGATTGAAGCCTGCGACTACTCGCCCGGCTGGTGGCTGGACTGGCTCTGGAATCCCCATGTGCACGGCGGCGAAGCGTGTGCCACCTCCGTGTATGGGCTGATGGCGCCGCAGAGTCCGGAAGAGTATCGTCGAGAGACTTGGTGGTATTATTCACAGAGTGGTCCGGGCATCTTCAAGGGCGACTTATATTTCTATAGTGTTGATCATGATTTCCGTGAAGTGGCGGAACAATTGCCGGGTGACATTCCCATCTATTTTATGACGGGCGTATACGATTTTGCCTGTACGCCGGAGATGACGGAAAAAACGGCCAAAAAAGTCAAGAACTCCGAGTGCATCATCATGGAAGAAATCGGCCATTTCCCCATGTGTGAGAATCCTGTGACATTCAAGAAATATCTGATGCCAGTCCTAGCCAAGATTCTCCAAACGAGCTAAGGCTGAGAGAGTATGCTGGAGCGGGCCTGCAACGGCAATCCGCTCCAGGCCAGGAGGCAGTCCCATGAAATTTAACCTTTTTGTTTTGCCGACTATCCCGGCGACGTTCGAGGAGCGCGAAAGACTCCGGCCCATCGGTCGTAACAACGACAAATATCAAGAAATGCTCACGGAGTTGCGTGAGATTGCGCAACTGGCTGAAGAGTTCGGCTTTGACGCCATGTCAACCACCGAGCACCATTTTCACTCCGAGGGCTATGAGGCGTCCATTGCGCCTCTGATGCTGTATACCGACCTTGCGGCACGAACCGAGCGCATCAAGTTTGCCTCGCTCGGATTGGTCTTACCCACCTGGGACCCGCTCCGGGTAGCGGAAGAGATCGCCGTCATTGATCATCTAACCAAAGGGCGCTTTATTGCCGGCTTTGCCCGAGGCTATCAGGATCGTTGGACCAATGTGCTTGGCCAGCACTACCATGTGACTGGGGCGCCCATGGATGGCTCTGAGGTGGATGCGCATAACCGGGCGGTCTTTGAAGAAGTCTTCAAGATTATGAAGACCGCCTGGACCGAAGAGTCCATTCGGCTTAAGACCAAGTACTACGAGGTCCCGACCCCCTATGAACACGGCATTCAGCGCTGGCCGGTCGCCAAAAACTGGACCTCGAAATACGGGGCTGAGGGAGAGGTGGATGAAAACGGGGCGGTGCAACGAATTTGTGTTGTTCCCAAACCTTATACCCAACCCCACCCGCCGATCTGGCAGCCATTTTCAGTCAGTGAGAAAACGATCCGCTGGTGTGCTACCGAAGGGATTGTGCCGTGGATTCTGATTTCGCATCCTCCTGCGTTCCGGGAGCTGTGCGAAGCCTATCGTGACGAAGCGGCCAGACATGGCCGGAATCTCGAACTCGGAGAGAGTATCGGCGCCTTTCGGTCGGTGCATATCGGGAATACGTATACCGAAGGCTATTCCCTCGGAGCGGAAACGCAGGGAGCCGGATTCATCCAATACTTCGCTGGGTTCGGCTTCTTTGAAGCCTACCGCTATCCTGGCGAGACGACACCCGTTCCCTGGAAGTTCGAGCGTATGGTCGAGGCGAAGTACTCGCTGGTTGGGACTATCGATGATGTCAAACGTGAGCTGGAAGCCCTCCAAAAGAATGCCAATATTGAGTGGTTTGGCTGGTTCTTTGATCAAGGGATGATGCCCTGGGAAGAGACCAAGCGCCAGCTCGAAATCTTCGGGACCAAAATCCTGCCGGAATTCAAAGACTAAGCGTACTTCTAGGGATTCCTTGTCTCTGTATCGGGCGTGTCTTGGGACACGCCCTTTTTTATTGGTATGATGGCAATAGCGATCTCTGACTTTCCTCTGGATGCTCGTCTCGTGTGTATGTCCAACGCGTGAGTAAGGTCAAAGAGAACAAGCATGTACATCCTTCTCCCTGGTGCCGGCGGTCAGCTAGGCCATGCCATTCAAGGCATCTTCAGCAATCACGAGATTGTCGCCTACGACCGACGGCAGCTCGATATTACCGACCTTGATGCGGTCCGCGCGGCAGTCGCAACGCATGCTCCCGACTTGGTACTCAACGCGGCTGCGTATAATGCCGTGGACCAAGCGGAGCGAGAGCCTGAGGCCGCGTATCGAGGAAATGCCCTCGGCCCTCGTAACCTTGCCCTCGTGACCGCAGCCCGTGGGATTCCAATCCTGCATATATCCACGAATTATGTTTTCGATGGACTGAGCCACAGGCCGTATCATGAATTTGATACGCCTCGCCCCCAGTCGGTTTATGGGCAGAGCAAGCTCGCTGGAGAAGAGGCGGTGCGGGCTTTAAATCCAAGGCATTATATTGTTCGCACTGCCTGGGTGTACCACACACACGGCAAGAACTTTATACAAACCATGCGCGCCCTCTCTCAGCAGCCCGAAGTCCGGGTGGTGGACGATCAATTCGGTTCCCCGACCTATGCCCCACATTTAGCAACGGCCCTGGCCCGGCTCGTGACCACTGAAGCCTTTGGGACCTACCATATGGCCGGTCGGGGTGGCACGAGCCGCTTTGACCTCATTCGGACTTTATATGCACTCCTTGGCGTTCACTCTCAGGTAAAACCTATCCCGAGCACAGAGATGCCCCGCCTGGCACAATGCCCCCCCTATGCGGTACTGACAACACTCCAAGAGCCCTCTATACATCTCCCGCCCTGGCAAGATGGCCTTGCCCAGTTTGTGCAGTCTACGTTATAGCCGGATCGCACGGGCTTGAGACGCCGGGGTGAAGCCGTACACCTGATACTCTTGGAAGGGAGCGTGCACGTGGAAGAAGGGCACACACAAGGAGAAGACGCCCAAGCTCAAGCAACGAGTAAACGGGGCCTTTTCGGTAAAATTGCGCTTATTGTTGTCGGGGTCGCCCTGCTTATCTTTTTAGGTCGTCAGGCTGGGGCATATGTACCGCTGTTTGCCGCCTGGGTGGAGACGCTTGGAGTGTGGGGGCCGCTTGTCTTCATTGTCGGCTATGCCATTGCCGCTGTAGCTTTTATTCCCGGCTCTGTCCTCACCTTGGCTGCGGGTGCAATCTTCGGGCTGGTGAACGGTATTGTGTATGTCTTTATTGCCGCCACCCTGGGTTCGTGCCTCGCGTTTCTGGTTGCGCGTTATCTTGCTCGGGGGGCTATCGAGCGGAAGCTGGCCGATACACCCCGATTTGCCGCTATCGATCGGGCGGTGAGCGCGCAGGGACGGAAAATTGTCTTTTTGTTGCGACTGTCTCCGGTCTTCCCGTTTAATCTGCTGAACTACGCCCTGGGTCTGACCAATGTGCGCTTTGTGGACTATGCTATCGCTGCGTTTGGTATGCTACCGGGAACGATCCTGTATGTCTATTACGGAAAACTGGTCGGAGATGTGGCCGCTCTGGCTGGAGGGGCTGCGCCGGAACGAGGGATTGCCGACTACGGAGTGCTCCTCCTGGGTCTGGTCGCTACCATCGTGGTCACCACCATTGTCACACGCACGGCTCGGAAGGCGCTCAAGGAAGCGACCGGAGAAGACTGACGCGCTATGACGAGTCTGCTCAGATGCAGGTAAACGCTACGCGCCCCAAGGCGCTGGGAGGATTTGATGGATTTCGGAATTTGTGTTGCCGCAAAAATTGATGATGTCGGGTACATCACCCATGCGGAAAATCTTGGGTACTCCCACGCTTGGGTCGCTGACAGTCAAATGATCTGGTCAGACTGCTACGCTGTGCTTGCCCTGGCCGCCCAGCAAACCCGTACGATGAACATCGGTACGGGTGTGTCTGTTGCCGGGACGCGCATTGCTCCGGTGACGGCGCACAGCATCGCCACGATTAACCGCTTAGCCCCAGGACGCACTTTTCTTGGGATTGGCACCGGTAACACCGCCATGCGGATTATGGGTCACAAGCCTATGAAGCTGCGAGAGTTCGGTGAGTATTTACGGGTGCTCCGGGCGCTCCTACACGGTGAGGAAGTGACCATGACTTGGCAAGGTCAAGCCACGCCGGTCCAATTCCAGATGCAGGAGTATCAGTTCATTGATGTCGAGCACCACATCCCCCTATATGTCTCCGGCTTTGGTCCAAAGGCTCAGGCATTGGCGGGTGAGTATGGCGATGGGTTGGTTGTCTCCATCCCACCAGACCCGGAATTCATGCGTCGGGCACTGCTCAACGCCAAGGCTGGCGCCGAACGTGGCGGACGGGATGGGGACCATTATTACACGTGCGCCCTCAGCGCGGTTGCCTTGTTAGAACCGGGCGAATCGCTTAACTCGGAGCGTCTTCTGCGTGAATGCGGCCCATTTGCTATTGCGTCGCTTCACTACCTGTACGATAAGGTTCGCCAGTTTGGTGGACAGCCGCCCCGGCATCTCGCCAATATTTGGGACGAATACAGCGCGCTGGTCGAGCGAACGCCGCCCTCGCACCGTCATCTGCGCATTCACGCCGGTCACTGCGTCTACCATCTGCCTGAAGAGGAAAAATTTATTACGCCCGAGCTCATCAAATCGACCTGTCTGGCCGGTACACCAGAGGAGGTCATCGAACAAATCAAACGCCTTCAGGCAACCGGCCTGGATCAAATCATGCTGCTCCCCTCTCTCGCGACGCAGTACCGGGTGATTGAAGATTTCACCCGGAAAGTCATGGAGAAGTTGTAGGACAGGCTTAAAAGAGGCGCAGAGCCGGGCAACCCAGCGTGAACGTAGTGACCGAGCACGAGCAAAGGGCGTAGGAGCGGTCGCTCCTCGGCTATTCAAACGCGGTCGTCACCAACTCCGTATCCAGATATTCTGTAATCTGCTGGATTTTGCTGTTCTGAAGCTGAATGACTAAACAGTACGTATTGTTATACGACTTGCCCGTCTTTGTTTGTGACTTGCCCTGGGTTTGCAAGACGACATAGTCTCCCTCGGCAATCGTATTCAGAACGGTATTGGTGATGAAGCCGTCGAGCTGCGCAGTCAGAGGAGTAAAGAGTCGCTCCACGATATCCGCTTTGCCAGTATAGGTGTGAGAATATTTTGTGGTGCCGATAATGGTCCAACGAATATCGTCTGACAGATGGCTGAAAAACTTTTCCGAATCACCAGCATTCAAAGCGGCGAATGTGTCGTGAACCAATTGTTTATTCTCAGCAGTGCCCATAATGGTCCCTCCTATAATTGTAGAGTAACGGACATATCGCACGTTTACGGATGGATTACCATCGCTCGGACGACTAAAAACCACCGGCAGCGCCTTTAAGCCCCGTAGGGTCAGCATATCGCGCCATTCAAGCTGATCCGTTGCAAGCCGTATATCTGGCATACGACGCAGCACCGAGTTGATAGCAATCTGTGCTTCGACCCGGGCGAGCGGTGCTCCTAAGCAATGGTGAATGCCGTGCCCAAAGGCGAGGTGCGGATTCTCCTGGCGGGTAATATCAAGCCGGTCTGGGTCGGAGAAATGGGCCGGGTCGCGATTGGCCGCTCCGAGCAAGAGCAGGGCTTGCTGATTCTTGCGTATGGTTTTGCCACTCACCTCAATATCTTCGAGTGCTACCCGTGCGGTGATTTGCACCGAACCGTCATAGCGGAGAAATTCTTCAACTGCTTTTCAACCACACGCGGCGTAAACGCCTTTGTGACTAATTTGCGTAGTCGGGTATGGTCGGGCGGATTCTTCAAGAGCATCCAGCGGCTTTGCATATCGTAAGCGGGTCCGATCCCACCTAGGGCTTCGACATAATCATTAAACCGTTCCCAATCGCGTGGGTTGGCGCTCGCTTTGGAATGACGTAGTATGGTAACAATATCGTCGTAACGCGTGCACACCCAGAACCCGAACATTGCGCTCCAGTGGACGGGATCAGCTTCGCGGAACCGGCGATAGGTTGGGTAGGGGCTCTGACGGAAATCCTGCTGGAGGGGGTTAAATTCTAGCGGTATTTCGGAATGAGCCGATGTTTCCGTATCTGGGACGGACGATTGTGATTCTTCGAGCATAGGCGCATCCCCTTCAGTGCGCTACTGCGACCCCGAGGGCTGTTACTGCAAGCGATACAGACGGGTTGTAGGAAAGTCAAGATGAAGAAGGCCGAGCAATCAGAAGCCACCCGCACGGCGTTACTCCAGGCGGCCCGCGAACTTTTTACCGAGCGCGGCTATGCCGGCACGGCGACCGAAGACATTGCCCAGCGGGCCGGGGTGACCCGCGGCGCGCTCTACTACCAGTTCGGAGACAAATCCGGCCTCTTTCATGCAGTCTTGGAAGGCATCAGTCTAAGTACTAATGAAAAAGTCATGAGTGCCATGCAGTCTGGCCAGAGGGCGCAGGGAGACCTCTGGGATCAGATAGTCCGTGCGGGCACGGCAGCGTATCTGGATGCCTGCATGGACCCGGCTGTCCAACGCATCGGGTTGATTGAGGCCCCGGCCGTGCTGGGCTGGGAGGAAAAGCGAGAGTTGGACAGAAAATATGGGATTAGTCTCATATCTAGCGCTCTCCAAGAACTTATGGGCGCTGGGCTGATCGCTCTACAGCCCGTTGAACCCCTGGCTCATCTTGTTTTAAGCGCCGTACTTGAATCGGCGATGTATATCGCCCGTGCCGATGATATCCCTGCGGCGCGCAAAAAAATGGGGGCAAGTTTGGAACGTCTTCTTGATGGGATGCGGGTGAGGGGCTGAATCTGCGCATGAAGAAGGCCGAGCAATCCGAAGTTACCCGCACGGCACTACTCCAGGCAGCCCGTGAACTCTTTACTGAGCGCGGGTATGCTGACACAGCCACCGACGATGTTGCTCAACGGGCCGGGGTAACCCGTGGAGCCCTCTACTATCATTTCCGTGACAAGTCCGGTCTTTTTCGTGCGGTTGTGGAAGACCTCAGTCTGAATGTTTTCACCAGAGTCGCGAGTGCCGTACAGTCTGGCCAGGGAGACCTCTGGGATCAGATAACACGTGCAGGTACGGCAGCGTATCTGGATGCCTGCATGGACCCTGCTGTCCAACGCATCGTGTTGGTTGAGGCCGCCACCGTCCTGGGCTGGGAGGAAAGGTGTGAGTTGGATGAGAAGTATGGGCTTAGTCTTATACGTGGCGCCCTCCAAGCACTTATGGACGCCAGACTGCTTGTCCCGCAATTGCTTGAACCCCTGACTCGCCTTGTCTTAAGTGTAGAGAGGGAAGCGGCTATGTATATTGCCCGCGCGGATGATGTGGCCACTGCACGAAAAGAAATGGAAGCAAGCCTGGAACGCGTCTTCGATGGGATGCGGGTGAAAGCCGGGTCTGCGTCCGCAGAGGAGGGCGGCGGGGCGTGACCTAGATCTCCAGATCTACAAATGACTCAGCGCTCCCCCTTCAATCCATACGGTTTGGCCGGTGATAAAGCCCGACATGTCTGAGGCCAGATACACCGTGGCTTCGCCGACTTCGGACGGCTGCGCCAGGCGTTTCTGCGGCAAATAGCGACGCAACTGTTCCTGTACAGTGGTGTCTTTGAGCAGGCCCATGCCCTCAGTCCAACCCGCTCCAACGGCATTCACGGTGATTCCGCTTCGGGCCCATTCAAGGGCCAAGGCCCGGGTCAAGTTAAGGACCCCGCCTTGTGCCGCACAATATGCGCTGCCATTAATCATACCCCGCTCGCCGAGCAATGAGACAATATTAATAATCCGTCCGCTGTGTTGAGCTAGCATGGGGTCGGCTGCTGCCCGGCAGGCAAAATACACGCCGGTCAAATTGACCTCCAGCACACGGCCCCATTCCTTGGAAGAAATGTCATGAAGCGGCTTGGCAAACGGCAGATCGTGGGCATTGACGAGAATATCAAGAGTGCCAAGTTCTGAGACAGTCTGCTCCACCAGTGCCTGCACGTCAGCTTCGTTCGCCGCGTCTATCGTCCGGGCGAGGCTCTTTCTGCCCTGGGATTGAACCGCATCTCGGCAGGTAAGGACAGCCTCCTGTTCTCGCGGTGTGGCGAGCGTAGAACCCACCGCGACATCCGCGCCTGCCTCGGCGAGTGCACATGCGGCAGCCCCGCCAACAGCCGAGCTGGCTCCGAGCACCAATGCGTTTTTCCCCGCTAAAGAAAACGCGGCCAGACTCATACGCTGTCCTCTTCGAGTGGGACGACTGGAGCAAATCCGCACGGTGCCTGCCCCCCGGCCAGACCGCCGCCCTCTAGCGCAAGCATTTGACCGTTCATGTAGTTGGACATGTCCGACGCCAGGAAGACACAAGCCGGTCCCAGCTCAGCATCCTGGCCGACCCGCCCAACCGGTATGAACTTCCCGCCGCGCCAAAATTTGATTAATTCGGGATCATCGTGCGGAAAGATGCCGGGCAGGATCAGATTGGCCTGGATGTTGTGCTCGGCGTAATTCATTGCCAGAGCGCGGGTGAAATTGATCAAGCCGGCCTTGGCCGCCGTATACATGTAATTGTTCTTTGCCGCCCGGACACCAAAACCGGAAGTGACATTGATGATCTTCCCACCGCCTTGCTCGACCATGAAGGGCAGAATCGCCCGGCAACAGTACACCGCACCCGAGAGATTGGTATCCACGCCCACATGCCAATGCGTATCGGGAATGGTATCGAGCGGACGGAACATGCCTTTCGTCGCCCCGCCGGCGTTGTTGACTAGAATGTCAATCTGCCCGAAGGCGGCTCGTCCGGCTTCGATCATGGCATTGACGGAATGGGAATCCGTAATATCAACCCGCACCGCCAGGCTGCGGCGGCCTTGAGCCCGGACGAGATCGGCCGTCTCGTCGATTTGATTCTGCGTTCGTGAAGCGACAACAACATCGGCTCCGGCCTCCGCGAGATCGAGCGCCATTGCCCGGCCCAAACCACGTCCCGCCCCGGTCATCAGGGCGACTTTCCCGTCCAGCCGTAATTTATCGAGTACACTCACGTAACCCCCTCCGTGTCTACATCCCTCAGGAAATGGACGAATTCCTATGCTATTGCAAGGGCCGTAGAGATGAATGGGAGTATCAAAAGATATGGTTGATTCATCTGTTTCTGAGTCCTGGTCTGACTTCATCGAAGGCCCGGTCTACCCTGACAACGCAGTCCCCTGGCGGCATGACCCTGCCTACACGACCATTCTTGAACATCCCGGACTGCGCGACAGTATCGGGAGTCATGTTGCTTCCGCCTTACAGCAAGCCGTCGGACTCGTTCAGGCAATGGCCCGGGTGAATGTCTTGAATGTCGTCCGCAGTCACCGCCCGGCAATCGGCCTCAGCCTGGGCTTTGGCAGCAACGCGCAAGAACCCTACGATCTGCTCAAGACCTTTGAACTGGACTGTGTCCACGCCTATGAGTGGATCGGCGGACACATCATTGAAGCGGCCAAAGCATTTGAGACACTCCGCGCGGATGATCCCCGGCTTACAACCCGCATGCGTCTGCATCATGGGACGGTGAGTGACCTGAGTGCACTGAACACCTCTTCCATCTGTCTCATCTACACGGCCAATATGTTCAACCGTGAGATTCCTATGAGCGAAGATACGTTTGAGCGGTCCAGGCAAGAGATTGTGCGTGTCCTTGCTCCAGGAGGATGCTTGATCAGTCGCGGCTCGGCCGGTGTGCTGGAGCAGTCTCTTGCTCGCTCTCTTTATGTCCTGCTAGAGAATCCGCTGGTTTCTGTGTTGCAAAAGGAGCCTGCCCTGGCAGGGAGTGAGTGAATACGCCATGATCTGTCTCGATCACGTTCACATCTTTTCGTCTAACGTAGAGAAGACGCTGCGTTTCTATCAGACTATGTTTGGGGCGCGGATAGTGTACGATGCCATGCTTGTGGGCCAGCGGAATATCCGCCTTGATATGGGTGGGCAGGCACTGCACGTTTATGCCCAAAAGCCGCGGAGTGCGGATCGGGGTTTGGTACATCATCTCGGTATTCGGACTGACGACCTGGAGGGGTTGATCGCCCATATGCAGGAGAACGGAGTTGTCTTTCGGAAAGACATTGTTGAAGATACGCCTTTTCGCTACGCCATGTGCGAAGCACCGGACGGCGTCCTGTTGGAACTCTACGAGGTGAAGCCGGGTGGAGAATGGATGGTGGGGGAGGGCGGATAGCGCAGCCCTGTCGTGGCGGTGAGAGTCGTTCTGTCCTCTTTGCTTCAGGCAAAACCTTGCCTTCTGCTCCACAGGTCTTACATTCTTGTACAAAGAAGTATCGACGATGAAATTTCAGGATTACTACAAAACACTTGGGCTTTCACGGACTGCCTCGCCGGAAGAAATTCAGAAGGCCTATCGCAAACTGGCCCGGAAATATCATCCTGATGTGAATAAGAGTCAGGAAGCAGAAGAAGAATTCAAAGCCATCAACGAAGCCCATGAAGTCCTGAAGGACCCGGAAAAGCGAAGCAAATACGACACCCTCGGTCCCAATTGGCAGGCCGGACAGGATTTTCGGCCGCCGCCCGGTTGGGAGCATTTTACCAATCAGGCCGGCTGGCCAGGTGGCGGTCGGACGACATTCCACTTCCGTAGCGGACCAGGCGGCCCCAGTGGACCAAACGGACCGGGCGGGTTTGGTTTTAGCGGCTTTGGTGGCAGTGGATTCAGTGATTTTTTTGACGCGCTCTTCGGACATGGTGCTGGCCCGAGCCGCGGGCCTCGGGGGAATAGTCGCCAGACCCGGAGGAACGCGCAAAAGGCCAGAATGTCCGGCGGGCCGTCGGTGCGCGGCAAGGACCATGAGGTTGATATTACGATTTCCCTTGAAGAAGCTTATCGAGGCACGTCAAAGACCCTGACTTTACAACAGGAAGAAGGGGCTGGAGCTGGAAAAGCCAAGCACTACGACGTCAAAATCCCACCGGGCATCACCGAAGGGGCGCGCATTCGTTTGGCAGGCCAGGGCGGAGCGGGCAAAGGTCAGGGAGACAATGGTGATGTCTTTCTCCGTGTGCACATTGCGCCGCATGAGCGCTTTACTCTACAGGGTCGTGACTTATCGGTTGAGGTGCCAGTCTCTCCGTGGGAAGCCGCACTGGGGACGAAGGTCGAGATTCCCACGTTAGACGGGCGCATTAAGCTGACTATCCCTCCAGGGACGCAGGAGGGACAAAAATTTCGGAGTCGAGGCAAGGGGCTCCCTCAAAAGGGAGGCGAACCTGGCGACCTGTATACCATCATTCGGATTACTATTCCGAAAACCTTGACGCCCAGGGAGAAGGCCCTGTTTGAAGAACTCCAGCACGTCTCCTCCTTTCATCCCCGGGAAGAAAGCTAAGCATCTTTTCATCTGTACGCTCCAACGACCCTTTCTCGGGCTCTTCCTTTTGGGCAGGTCGTGCTTTGCGCTGATTTGTGAAACGCGCTACAACCGCAGGCAAACCTGAATGAGGGAGAAACGGATCCATGGCTAGCCTGCCACTCGAAGGTCTCAAAGTCGTTGACATTGCCGTCTTGTTTGCCGCACCCACGATTTCCCAGAATATGGGCGATTTTGGGGCGGAGGTGATTAAGGTCGAGCATCCGAAAATGGGGGATAGCCTGCGCTCACTCGGGGCAACCAAGGATGGAATCCCCCTGTGGTGGAAGATCACCAATCGCAACAAAAAATGTATTACGCTCAACCTGGGCGCTCCAGAAGGCCAGGAACTACTCAAGCAACTGATCGCCGATGCCGATGTCCTGACAGAAAATTTCCGCCCGGGAACCCTGGAAAAATGGGGTCTCGGTTGGGAGACCCTGCATGCGATTAACCCTCGCCTGATCGTTGTCCGGGTATCCGGGTTTGGTCAGACCGGACCCTATAAAGACAAACCGGGATTCGGCACTCTTGCCGAGGCCATGAGTGGCTTTGCCCACATTACCGGCCAGCCGGACGGGCCGCCGACCCTGCCCGGCTACGGTCTGGCAGATTCCATGGCTGGCCAGTTTGGCACCTGGGCGGTCATGTTTGCACTCTATGAGCGGGATCATAAGAGCGGCAAGGGCCAGATGCTCGACCTGAGCGTCTTGGAACCACTGTTCACGACAACCGGCGATCAAGCCCTGGCCTATGACCAGCTTGGCGTTATTCAGCATCGAACCGGGAACCGGGTGCCGTCTATTGGTGCTCCCCGCAATACCTATCAGACCAAGGACGGTCACTGGCTCGCCCTTTCGGCCAATGCGCCCGCCTTGGCCAAACGGGTCTTTGTCGCCATCGGTCGGCCGGAATTGAATGATGACCCACGCTTTGCCGACAACCGCGCCCGAGTTGAGCATATTGACGAAGTCGATGCCATTGTTGGCGGCTGGATTGGCGCACACACTGCCGAAGAAGCCTTGAAACGATTTGATGAATTCGAGTGTGCCTGCGCACCGGTATACGACATCACCGGAATTCTGTCTGATCCGCATTTCCAGGCGCGTGAAACGGTCACCACCGTGGCTGACCCGGAGCTGGGGCCCGTCAAAATGCAGAATGTCGTCCCGAAATTTTCTCGGACTCCTGGTGCAATACGCTGGTCGGCGCCCACCCATATGGGACATCACAACGAAGAGATTTATGGACAGCAGCTCGGTCTGTCGCCGCAAAAACTGGCGGAATTAAAACAAAAGGGGGTGATCTAATGTCACGGCTGCGTCGGAGTTTATTATTTGTCCCGGCCAGCAGCGAGCGCTTCTTTGCCAAGGCCAAAGAGTCGGCGGCAGATACGCTGATCTTTGATCTGGAAGATGCGGTGGCTCCGGAGCGCAAGGCCGAAGCGCGCGAGACCATGCGGGAGGTCCTTCAAGACACTGACTTTGCACGCTTTGAGCGGACCGTGCGTATTAACGGACTTGATACCCCCTACTTCCTGGATGATGTGTTGGCCATGGTTGGGGCTGGAGCCGATGGCCTCGTCGTACCCAAGACAAACAGCGCCGAGAACATCCGGTTCGTGGACCAACTCGTTTCCCTGGCCGAACACCGCGCCGGACGCTCGCCTGGAGACGTTGTCCTCATTCCCCTGTTTGAGCAGCCCGAGGCAATCGGTAATGCGTTTTCCATTGCCTCGGCAACGTCCCGGATTGCCGGGGTCGCCTTTGGGCACGGCGACTTCTCCCTATCCATGGGGATTAAAGCCGCACCCTCGACCGACGGCGTTGTCTTACAGGCGCGCTGTCAGGTGGTCATGGCCGCCAAGGCTGCGGGTGTGACACCGATTGATAACGTCTATCTCGATATTAAGGATCTCGACGGTTTACGCATAGAAACGCAGCAGGGCCAGAACCTCGGTTACGAGGGCAAGGCCTGTATCCACCCCGGCCAGGTCGGGCCCGTGAACGCGGTGTACACGCCGACGACGGAAGAAGTCGAGTATGCGCGCGCCCTGGTCGCCGCTTTTGAACAAGCGGTGGCCGCAGGTCATGGGGCCGTCTCCTTCCGAGGACGGATGATTGATGGGCCGATTGCCGACATCGAGAAGATCGTATTGGACCGGGCGCGCAAGGCCGGTATGGACGTACCCTCCTAGGAAACCGTGACATATGGCGCGTGATGCTCTGAAACACGGTTCGGCCTATGTGAACGGAGTCCGCCTGCATTACGTGACGCAAGGTGAAGGTCCACTGCTCATCTTGCTGCATGGGTTCCCCGAATTCTGGTATTCGTGGCGCTATCAAATCCCGGCTCTGGCGAAACATTTCACCGTCGTGGCGCCGGACATGCGAGGCTACAACGAGAGCGACAAGCCAACCGGCGTCGCCCATTATCATATTGACCGGCTCACCGGGGATGTGCAAGGTCTCATTCGTGCCTTTAATGAAAAACGGGTCGTTATTATAGGCCATGATTGGGGTGGCGGTGTGGCCTGGGCGTTTGCCGCTAACTACCCACACATGACCGAACGGCTTGCTGTTTTGAATTGCCCCCATCCGGGAGCATTCCAGAAAGCGCTCAAAGAGAATCGCCAGCAGCTTCGACGTAGTTGGTATATTTTCTATTTCCAGCTTCCGTGGTTGCCTGAGCTGGGCCTGCGTTTGTTCAGGCGGCGCTGTATCGAGCAGGCGTTTCGTGGCATGGCCGTACGGAAAGAGGCTTTCCCCGACGAAGAGCTGTACAAATACGCCGAGGCATTGCGTACCCCTGGCAGTGCTCGGGCCGCCATCAATTATTACCGAGCGGCGTTTCGCTACCGTCTCCGCAGTGGGGTATTACACCTTCCCCAAATCTCAAGCCCGACCCTCCTGATTTGGGGCGAGGAAGATAGAGCGCTGGGAAAAGAGCTCACCTACGACATGGACGAGTACTTCAGCGATCGTTTCGAGATCAAGTATATACCCAAGTGCAGTCATTGGGTCCAACAGGAACAGCCTGAATTGGTGAACCAGTATCTGCTGGAGTTTCTGTTGGCGAGAGAGGGCCAAGGAGAGACCGAGCTTTCTCTCCATGCACCCTCGACCCAAGCGGCCTCATCCGGCTCTGGTTGAGGCCGGCGTGGGCCGCCCTCATTCCCTACTCTACCGCCCGAAAGGCAAAGCGTGGGTCTGCGGCCCGAATCTCGGTCTCCGGCAGACCGAGTTCCCGACGGACCATATTGGTGCCTTGCACCAGGGCGATACATTTGTAAAAAGCAATGCGACGCGATAAGCCTTCACGCCCAAAGCCGCAGTCTGCGGTAATAATGAGCCGTTCCGGCGGGACGTATTCGAGCGCGCGGCGAATCAGATCAGCGATCATTTGGGGAGGCTCAACCGTGGTGACTGTGTGGTTGATGACGCCAATGGCGATTTTTTTATCCGTCTTATACTGCCCGAGTAACGGTAGGTCGCGGCCTTGGTTACTCGCTCCTTCCAGGGTGAGGACATCCGCGTTGAGCTGGAGCAGATGCGGCAGTGAGCGTTCATAGCTGGGCCGCTCCCAGTAGAAGCTCTGCTGGTTGGGGTTGCCCCAGCAGGTATGCGCCCAGATCTCCGTGTTGACGCCCTCGACTTCACGATTAAACGCTTGGGTGTAGGCTTCGAGTTCTTTATCCGTTGCTGGTGGGGTTGTGCAGCAAGCGAAATGATGGGGCGGTTCTTCGATTTGGATAACCGGACACCCCGCATCCGCCAACTCCCGTAACTCTTCATTCAGCGCCGCAGCCAAGTCCATGACCAGAGCGTGATCGGTTTTATAGTACTCATTCCACAGCATCATGGGCAGGCAAGTGGCGCTGATCGAGCCGAACTTCACCGGTTTGCTGGCCATCTTCTGTGCGGTTTTCCAGATGGCGGAAAAGTGTAGAGGACCGCGCGTCACTTTGTCCGTGACTGCCGGAGGGTGGTAGGCTTCCTGCACCTCGTACAGGATATGGCCAGGCTTGATATCCGCATAGTCGAGAAAATGCGAAGAGTCGCGAAAGCCGCTCACCCCGTTGAGGCGTTCAATCGTATAAAAGAACCAGGAGCGCCCGCCCACTTCCAGATCAAAACGGGTGTCTCCATCGGTGAAGATGTCAAGACCGGCCTGTTCTTGCTCGTTCATATAACAGGCAACGGCGTCAATATACTGCTCCCGATAGAGTGAGTCGCCCATCGCGACTTTGAACGGCCGACCGCGTAAGCTCTCGGTAAACCAGGTCGGCTTTGGAAACGAGCCGACCATAGCCGTTGGCAGTTTTTTCTCTTTTGTGGCATTAAACATCGTCACTCCTCCTGCTTGATCCGTATAGCTGGCGAATCATACACCCTGTGGCCGGGCGACTGTCAACCAGGAGAGGGGCGGCTGGACCAGAACCGAGGCAGTCGTCATCCGCTAGCCGGCATCTGAGCTGGGCGCTTCGGGTAAAGTGTGCTAGAGGCTGCTGAGGGACAAGGCCAGGATCGGAACCACCGACCAAAATGGGAAAAAGGAGTGGGCCATGTTGCGCGGTATTTATTCGGCGCTGATTACGCCGTTTGATGAGAATGAAAACATTGATGAGTACGGGTTAGAGCAGCTCCTGGAATGGTCAATCGGGAAGGGTCTCAACGGCGTGTTTATTGTCAGTAGCACGGGAGAATCCTGGGCGCTCAGTTTTGAGGAGAAAGTGCGGCTCTTTCGACACACGGTAGAGATCGTCGACAAACGTATTGCCGTGATTGCGGGTGTGGGCGTTCCCTCAACGCGTGAAGCGGTGCGACTGACTGAGGCGGCTCAAGCCGCGGGGGCCGACTCTGTCTGTGCCGTGCCACCGAGTTTTATTCGCCCAACCCAAGACGAAATGATCCGGCACTACGGCGCTATTGCCGAGGCCACGACCCTGCCCCTGCTGCTGTACAATATCCCGATGTTGGCGGGTAATGTCTTAGAGCCACCCGCCGTACGAACATTGGCTGAACGCTACGCCCACATTCAGGGTATCAAAGACAGTAGCGGAGATTTGACCCTGCTGAACAACCTGATGGTGCAACGGCGCTCAGATTTCAGCGTTCTGACTGGCATCGATACCTTACTCCTGCCTGGCTTGTTAGCTGGCAGTCAGGGAGCAATTTTAGGCAGTGCAAACGTGTGTCCCGAACTCTCTCTGGAAGTTGTTCGCCTCTTTGACGCCGGACAGCATGACCGCGCCTGGGCAGTGCAAAACCGCCTGACGCGATTTTGGCCAGTCATGGGCCTCGGCTCGTTTCCTGCGCCGATCAAAGCCGCTATGCAACTCCGCAATCTTCCGGCAGGCCCGACTCGGCAGCCGATTGCACCGCTGACCGATACCGCCCAGGCTGAGTTGCGGCGCGAGTTGCAAGCCATGGGGGTATTGGATTCATAGGACTCCCGCCGAAAGAGCGGCCTTAAATATTTAAGCGCTTGCAAGAGTTAGCGTTTTTTGCTAGCGTCTTGGGCATGGACCAGAAACGCCCGGACCCATACGCCACGCTTGGAGAATTCATTAAGCGTCAGCGCGAGCTGTCGCAACTTTCCCTCCGGCAGCTGGCGGATATATGCGGGATCTCCAACCCCTACCTCAGCCAGATTGAGCGCGGGCTACGGACGCCGAGCAGCATGATCCTGCAGTCGCTAGCGAAGGGACTGCGTATCTCGGCCGAAACCCTGTATACCCAAGCCGGCATTCTTGACCCGCGAGAGGCCGAAGAGAGTGATGTGATCAAATCGATTATGCACGATCCCGACCTGTCTGCCCGCCAGCGCGAGATGATGATCGATATGTATCGGTCTTTCCGAAAGGTGAATGATGTCGACGGTACGTCTTAAAAAGACCACTCCTGTCACCTAGGTGACATTTTTTTATCCAGGGTGCTTGCAAAAGTTAGCATATGTAGTTAGCATTAAACCAATCAAGAAACGAGCCGACAGAGTCGGTAATCTCACAACCAAACAGGGAGGTTTCTCATGGCCGATAACGCATGGAACTGCAGTGCTTTTAACAAGATGTTCGACACTGGTAACAATCCGTTTGTCAAGATGATGGGCGAGATGAATATGCCGTTCAGCGAATCAATGAAGCAAATGGCTGCGCAGTCGCTTGAGTCCAGCGAAAAATGGGCAAGCCGAGCTTTTGAGATGAACGAAAAGGCAACGGAATGGGCAAAGGACACGCCGTTTGCGTCAATTTTTGAAACCCAGCGCTCGTTTGCCCGTCAGATTTTTGACTCGTCCACCGCACTGACCCGTCAACTCTGGCAGCTTGAGCCCAAGGCCGAAGAGGCTGCAACAGAGTCGAGCAATTAAATCGGTATGATCTCTTGCGCGGGGGGCATCTCCATCCCTGTGATGTCCTCCGCCTTTCCCTCACTTCTCGTCTAACAATAGGCCAGCGACTTCTCGCAGGCGGTCCGGATGGACGATGAGCTTACGCCCATCTCGGAGCAATACTTGCTGTCGTGCAAGCTCCTGCATATGCTCCGTCACTTTCTGGCGTGACGCGCCCACAAGATCGGCGAGATCTTCATGGGTGAGCTGTAAGATCAGCATGGTCCCCCGGGCATCCTGAATACCGAATTTCTGCGCCAGTTCGAGCAAAGCTAAAGCCAGCTTTTGTCTCAGGCTGGAGCCCTGAAAATGTGTATAACGGTAGAGGAGAGCAAACCAACGGCCTACGGTTCCTTCCATTAGGGCACTGAAATCCGTAAATGGAACGTTGAGCAGCGTTGTTACAAAGACATCTGGCCGGACTGAACTGACCCAGCAATCGCTAAACGCTTCTGAACGAAAGGCACGGTACATACCTGGCATCAGCGAGGTAATACCAAATAACTCCCCAGGTGAGATAAGACTGACCAGAACCCGCTCTTCATCCGGACTGCGCAAGGAGAGTTTGACAACGCCAGAAATCAGGAAATACACCGAATCTGAGGGAACTCCCTCGTTAAACAGGACGGTACGTTTCTCGATGTGATGCAGGTCCATCTGACCCAGAAGCCGTTCTACCTGTTGATCTGAGGCCCAGGGAAAGGCCTTCAGTCGCCGGATCGTTGTCACATTAAGGACGGGTGTACGTACCATACGTGTTCTACCCTGGCTCAGGCATCAATGCAGCGTGATGGTGAGCCGGCCGAGGGCTGTGCGGTTCTGATGAGTTCCTCCTTTATTGTCACTTAGGTGACAATAAAGCAAGGTGGCCTCATCCCAACTCATACGACACCAAGCAGGAATGCAGCCTGCCATCCGTAGACCCAGGCATCTTTTCATTGTAATATGACTACCCTATAGAAAACACAGCGCGGGACGCTGAGCCCGCTATTCTACGATGGAGGAGGGCGGATGCGAAAAGTATACGCGTATCAGAAGGTATTTTCTTATTTGATCATGGCCAGTTGTCTCTTTCTCTGGGCATGTGGTGAACGGCCCATGGGACAGAAAGAAGAATTGGCGATTCAGATTATTAAAGGATATGCGACGGAAGACGGGTTCAGTATTATTTCTAATATAGAGAAACGGCGGGCTATAGCTGGCCGTGCCGGGAACTCGTGGACTATGGGACCGTGGGAGGCCGGGCTACTCTCTCAGGCAGACCGTATCAACGACGAACTCAGTCAATATTTCAACATCTTCGAGGCTCCGGGAGGCCGGTGGGTCCGTTTTACATACACAGACAAGGATGGGACTCACGAAGCGCTCTGGGAGACCCATATTTATAAGAAGCATGTTGAAGGGACGAACGACCTGGCAAAAGAGTTCATGACGTCGCTGCCTGAGTAAGACGCCGGTCCCCTCCGACACGTCGTTTTTTCACAGAACAGCGGCAGCTTGGAGAAGGGCTGAGTTGCCGCTGCTACGTATCCATTCATACACTCTGTCCACTTTTCAGGCCTGCATGTTGTCTTGTGAAGACAAGGCAACTGTCAGATGAGGCTCTCGCTCCTGTTTCTGTAAGCGGGAGAGCACGTCTGCCAGAATACGGTAGACCTGCGGATTCACGATCAGGCCAATATGGCGTCCGGTGACTTCCCGGTTCTCGCGCTCAGGATCGATACTCGCGTTCCACTCTACGACTTCGTCCTGTTTGGAGAAGATTGAAGTAAACCCGACCTCCTCCGGCATGGATGAAATGACGCTGCGGTTAAAGTGGCAGTTGCAGTGGAGCGTCCCGCACTCGGACGGAAGCTCTCCGCGCCAGCGCCGAAAGGGCTGCAGCACGCGTGAGGCAAACAAAACCAGCGGGCTCACATTATTCGTGCGTTGAATGGGAGAACCCATAGTGACCACGTGGCGGACTTGGTCAGGAAAATTGGTCCCCAGAAAACGCGCGAGCATACCGCCGAGACTATGGCCAAAGACAATCAGCGGATAGCCGGTCTCCCGAATGATTTGGTTCAGCCGCCAGCGGAGCAAATGTCCTGTCCGGTTCGGACAATCGATATTCCAGTCCAGACCGGAGAAATACGGATTATAGCCCATACGGCTTAGCCAACCAGCTAACAGTTGCAAGGTCCAGTCGCCGGCAAGGAATCCAGGAATCAGAAGAACAGGCTCTCCTGACGCCTGAGGGACTGGTGGATGACGATAGATGTCGTTCCGGAGAAGGGCACACATTTGACGGTAGGAATCTGGAAAGGCCGCCGTTAATTGCCAGAAAAGCGTGCTAAAACGCTCGGCGTCTTCCCGTTCAGGATATGCGTCCGAAAGAAGATCATCCGGTGTCATGTTGTCCGCTCCCCCCCAGGAGTGTTGACTGGATTTTTGCTTGCAATAGGTGATAACTTTTGCAAGCGTAGCAAAAAGCTTTGGAGAAAGAAACCGGCCGGTTCTCGTCCGGGATGCGGTGAGTGAGATTGGCGCTTAAACGGATATCTGCTAGGGGGACTCTTCATCAATTTTCGATTCCCTCAAAGGATTCGCTGGCGCCAAAAGATGCGTGAAGCTTTCACTCACTCCACGAGAGGAGGAATAGAAAGCAGAACGGAGTGAAAACGCATGGGTATTCTTCGTTCACTCTTGTGAGCGCTAATGGCGCGATTGATACGGCTTGAAGGAGGAACATATGGCTGAAGCACGGATGCACATTGAACGTCCTTACCCTCATACGATTACTCTCCGTGACGGGTCGAGGGTGACGTTACGCTTAATGACGTCCTTTGATGCTGACCGCATTGTGAGTTTTGCACATAGCTTGCCCACAGACGATCTTCTCCATTTGAGGATTGACATTACGGACCCTGAAGTCGTGAAGCAGTGGGTGCGCAATCTTGAAGCCCGTAAGACCGTGACGATCATTGCCGAAAATGGAGAGGAGATAGCCGGCTATGCCATTCTGCACCATAATATGGTGACGTGGCAGCGTCATCTTGGAGAAATTCGTCTCTTGCTTGCTCCGGAGTATCGCTCTCAGGGATTAGGGCGGACGTTGGCAGAGGAAATTATTGCTATTGCGCAGGATTTAGAACTGAGCAAAGTGGTCGCTCAGATGATGCCGGACCAACCAGGCGCGCGCGCGCTTTTCCTCCGTCTCGGCTTTCAAACAGAGGCGCTCCTGCCGGATTTTGTCATTGATCGTTCTGGACAGACGCGCGACCTGATTATCATGGCCTACGATATGACGGGCCTGTCCGGTCATGTGCATTCCGCTTAGGCGGTCCATTGAATGGAGAGAGCGGCTTTAGGCTGCGCTCGTACGGATATTCGCGGGGCTTTTGTCGGCATGGGCGGAACGTTTTGAAAACCGTTCCGCCGCTTCCCGCAATTCCAGAAACGACGCCTTCAGGCAGTCGGCATACGCCCACCCGTCCGGTATGAGTTGTGGGTCCAGCGTGACGCCTATCGAGAGCTTCTGATTATAGCTGGCCACCGCATGAAACAGACCCACTCGTGCCGCTAACGGGCCCATCGGAAAAAACGCGTGTCGTTTATGCCCGGCCAGGTACAGCGGGACCTGGGGACCGGGAATGTTCATGACCACCGTATTCGCCAGCGCACTCATTGAGGGGGCCTGGCCGGCGAGTGCTTGCCAAGCTGGCGGGATACAGGTCGCCAAGGACTGCAGGGTATGGAAGGTGCCAGCCTGATCCTGCTCGTACAACTCCTCAATTGTCGCTTTTTGTGCGGACAGCCGTAAAATCGGGTCGGTGATACCGACATACAACGGGATTAACATCGTCGCCGTTCGGTCTGTGGGTCGCCTTCCGCGTCTGATGCGTGGCTCGTGTCGTTTGAGGTTGACGGGAGAAGCAACACGGAGTTCCAGGCCTTCTGTATTGTGTCCCTTGGCTCGTAAATAGCGTCCAATACCTCCGGCAATAATCGCCAGCACAACATCGTTGACGGTTCCTCTCAGAACCGAACGAATGAAGCGCGCTTCGGCAAAAGAAAACTCAAGCCACGTCAATTGTCGCTGGCCTGACAGAGTCGCATTAAACGGGGTGCGCGGTACGGGTTGCATGAGGGTTGGAATGACGCTCATCAGCGCGTTACTTAACCGCGCTGACCGTGAGCCGTAGAGCGGTGAGCGAAAGACTTGGAAACTCTGATCGGCCCACCACTGCACCACCTCAGTCATGCGGTCCCGCACCGCCTCTTGCAGAAGCGTCATCCCATCGGGAATGGCTTCAGGCTCCCACGAATCGTGTGGCGGTGAGCCGTGTTCGCTCTCCGGTCTCAGGTCATGCAGGACAAGCATCAGATCAATGCCTGAGACGCCTTCCAGCATAGCTTGGTGAACGCGGGCCAGGACCATGGTGTCACCGTCCGGACGGCCGTGGATGAGCGTCAGTTTCCATAAGGGGCGGTCTCGGTCCAACGGCGTGCTAAACAGTTGACTGCATATCTGAGAAATGACCCGATCATCGGCAGGGGAAGGAAGGGTGACTTCGTCTATATGATAGGCAAGATCGAAATCCGGATCATCCTCCCAGGTTGGATGGGCGATGTTCAGGGGAGCGAAAACAGCTTTCTGGCGATACTGGGGCAGGCGGTCAAAACGACTTTGAATTAATGAACAGAGCTCGTCTTTTGAAAGAGTGCCATCATATAGGCTACAGCCCCCAATATGCATGGGGGTGTGCGGTTTCTCTCTGTAGAGAAACGCTGCCTCAGTCTGAGTTAAACGTCTATACGTCCTGTCTTGGGCCATATCTGACTTGTTAGAGGATATACAGGGAGAAAAGAAGAGGGACCACCGTCCCTCTTCTTTATGGTTTCAGCGAGTGGGGAAAACCGAACTAGGCTGCTACACGTTTGAGAGGGGTAGCAGGTTGCTCAACCTTTGGAGATACTGCTCTGAGATCTGTTTCCCCCCGGAGAGCCGTGACTTCTTCCCTGAGAGCACGAATCTCGGCCTGGAGTGCCCGAGTCTCATTCGCTGATGGCAGTCCCGCCGCTTGGGTCAACCCAGTCAGGACGGTCTTGGTTAAGGCGTTACTGACTTGCTGCCAACGTAGAAATCCGTCCAGTGCCCGCGCGGTTGCCTCCGCAAACTGTGGGGTGCGATACAAATTATCGATACCCTGAGAGGTCAGTCGGACCATGGCATCATAGCCACCCCAGGCGCTTGTCGTCATTTCTTGGTCATCTGCCAGACCCAAACCCTGCCGTATGCTCGCTACAGGCAGGTCGAAGAACAGGGCCTGATACACCTTCATGGTATCCGTCATCATGTTTGCACCATTATTCTCTGCCATTGCCATTCTCCTTCATGTGTTTCGTGTGAACGTCTTCCACTCTACGACGATTGCAGGACCCAACAAAGCAAGCCATCGTCACCTATGTGACCTTCGTTTCTGTTTTTCTGAGACTAACCCTTCTTTTTGTCTCCTCGGTGACATCGACGTAACCCTTGCATGAAAAGAGAAGTCAAAGGAATGAAGCAGCAAACCAGGTGCCATCCTGCTGTATGAGAGATATCCCTAAAAGACAAAGAAATTTCTCTCTCAAGGAGCATTCAGACGGGAGACTGCCAATTTCCTGGGCACCGGGGTGTTGCTCAGGCAACACAGATTGCCGTTCGGGGAGCGAGCCTTTATAGTGATCTGCTCCGGTACGTCTCACGACTCAAGAAAAAGGAGAAGGAAAAATGACCCACGAGGAAATGGTTCAAGAACTCTGGGACCGGGAACACATTAAAGAACTGACCTACCAGTACGGTTTGGCAATTGAGGCCCAGGATGAAGAAAAAATGGCTGATCTATTCACCCCGGACGGTTCGGTGGATTTTAGTGCCATGGGTCGAGGCGTGATACAAGGGACAGACGCCATCAAGGAATTCTACCGCTCAACCTGGCCCCTCAGGGTCAAGCCGTTTTTCACGAATCATGTCATGCAGATTCATGGAGACACTGCGACCGGCATCTGTTCGGTTGAGAACCGGGCCACCCGCGGCGCCGAGAGCCTCATTGGCGCGGGCCGCCTGCACGATGAGTATGTTAAGGTAGGCGGAGAGTGGAAGTTCAAATCCCGCCGGGTGGATATGTTCTACTTCACGCCCATATCCGAAGGCTGGGCCAAGGCCGATGGTCTCGGAAAATTGGAGGTCGGGCAAGAATCCTAAGGACAGCACAATAGGGTTGAATATCATGACTGAAGATGCTAGCGGAAAGATGTCGACGAAGTTTGGTAGAGAATAACTGTACGAAGGGAGGCTACAGATGAAGCGTTGGACGATAGTGATGGCATTGGCCCTGGCCATAGGACTCATGAGTGCACCTATCAGCGTGTATGCGGATAGCCACGAAGCTGGTGAGGAAACTTCCGACAACGGTGGCGGCGAAGGCAACGGTGGCGACGAAGGCAACGGTGGCGGCGAAGGTGCCTGTGGCGGCGGTGAGGCGAAGCATGAGGGCTCACACTAAGCCCTTGGACCTTGTATACCTCATATAAGTAGATAATACGGAACGGGGCGCTCTCCTGAGGGGCGCCCCGTTTTTTATATAGGAACCCCATCCATAGAAAATATCTTTTTCCGGCTCTATTCCGGTGCTAGGCTAGAGAGCATCACCGGGTTGGGAGCAGTAATGGATCAGACTCCACTCAAGAGCGCTTTCCTTTCGGACGTTACATCGGCCGACATCCAACGTGAAAAAAATCGCGCCCGTGAACTGCGCCGCTCAGCTTGGTGGAAACGCAAACGTGCGGGTGGAATGTGTCACTACTGTCAGCAGCGGTTTCCACCGGCCGAACTCACCATGGACCACCTCATTCCCCTCGTCCGGGGTGGGAAGTCAACCAAAGGTAACTTGGTTGCCGCGTGCAAAGACTGCAACAGCAAAAAGAAGTACGCTCTACCCTGGGAATGGGAAGCCGAGCAAGCGCAGTCCTCATGAGTGAGTCGTCATAAGCGGAGTTCGATTTCAAGGTCGTCTCCTGTTCGCCGTACAGGATAGGTTCGGACTGGCTTGCGAGCAGGGCCGCGGAGGACTGTCCCGGTTTTCAGATCAAAACGGGCCCCGTGTGCCCGGCATATAAGGGCGTGGTCCGTCACGATTCCAGCCGACAGCGGAACCCGATTATGCGGACAGGCGTTATACAGCGCATACACCTCTTCACCCAGTCGAAAGATCGCGATTTTTCTTCCGGCTACGACAACAGGCTTGCCTTGGCCGTCGGGAAAATCGTCCAATGTGCCGAGCGGAACACGGACGGGAGGCGGTGGGGGCAGAGAAGGGGAAGACAGGGAAGGAAAGAAGCGACGAAGAAATTTTTGATACAGATTCAAAACAGCAGCCCTCGGAATACGCTCATCCGGCCGCCGAGTCCTCAGTCCCCACTCCCCTCATCCTCTCCATTCTACTCCGCCGGAAAACCGTACAGCCTAACGCAGTTATCGTGCACGATCTTACGTGTGTCATCCTCTGGAATGGCAGAAAAATTATTCGCCACCTGCTGGCGCGAGAAGGGCCACACTCCTTCAGTGTGCGGGTAATCCGACCCCCACATCAGGTTCTCGATGCCCATCAACTCGCGGGTGAGCACTCCGGCGCGGTCGTCCTCGAACGTGGCATAAAACTGGCGGTGGAAATAGGTGCTTGGCCGCTCGGGCAAACGTGGCTCCATCCAGCCCTTATGGTCCTGCCACCAGTGATCCATAAATCCCAGTGCCGCCCCAATCCAGCCGATTCCGCTTTCGACCAAGGCCCATTTCAGTTTGGGGAAGCGGGTCGGAGCGCCACCCCAAATAATCTGCTGCAAGGTCTCGTTCATCTCAAACTTCACAATGCCGATGATGATGCCACCGGCGCCCGGACCGTGGGAGCGACCAAACGGGTCACGACCGCCAATGTGAATGCTGGCAATGAGGTTCATGTCCTGTAGTGCGGCCCACAGCGGGTCCCAGTCGGGCAGATTATACGGACGGTCGTCCACCCAGGCCGGCAGCATTACACTGACGAGACCCAGCCTGGCGCAGCGTTCCGTTTCCGTAATAGCCCATTCAATCGGACCCCGACACGGCACCATGCCCACCCCTTTCAGCCGGCCCGGATAGGCCGAACAATATTCCGCCAGCCAGTTGTTATACGCCCGGCAGCAGGCGTATAGGTATTCGGCATCGGGGGCACGCACCAGCGTTAGCCCCACCCCAGGATAGATGACCTCCCCGGACACCCCATCCATGTCCTGGTCTTTCAGCCGTTCATGCGGGTCCCAGCTCCCAGGACGATTATCCGCATACCGAAAGCCCTTCGGGGCGGGGATATCCATACCCTGGGCCTTGAGATCCTGCATTGGCCCCTCAAACGCCAAGGGCCGCGGCCGCAGACCGTCAATGACAATATAATCCCCGCTCTCATCCAGGGCCTCAATGCGCGGTGCTTTATCCCGCCATTTCTTGTCCATCCGGGTTAGCCACAGATCGGCTGGTTCTACAATATGAGAATCGGCTGAGAGAAGGCGTTGGGTATAGGGATCGGTCATGCTTGCACTCCGTCTGTCTTACTTCTTCGAAGCCCCCGCCTTTTTCGCCGTTGTCCTCTTTTTTGCCGTCACTCGCTTCTTGGAGGGCGTCCGTTTTGCCGTTGCGGTTCGTTTTCTCGCGGGTTTGAGTGCAACTTTATTGCATGTACACGTCCCGACCTGATGCAACTCGATAATATTATCGAAGGGATCGCGGACAAACACTTGGTCTGAATTCTGACCGACGAGGCCCTGAATGTCCCAATACCAGATCCCGCGCTTATCGAGCTCTTTCCGGGCGGCCTGAATGTCCTTAACCGCAAGCGCGACATGGGGCAGGGTCGGGTCCTCTTTTTTGGAGCGGGCCATCGGCGACTTGCCTTTGGCGCCCATCAGATGAATCTGGGTGGTGTTTTTCCCCTCACCCACATACATCCAAAAACCAGGAATGGACGCAATGTTCGGCCGAGCCGGGTCTGTGTTCAAACCCAGGACATCAGCATAAAACTCTCGGGCTTTTTCCGCATCCTTTTGGGTGTTGCCAATCCGAATCCCGTGATGGTGCAGTTCCACAACTTCGATAGCCATACTCATCCCTCCTTGGAGTAATATGGTGCCAGATATAGCATAAGCGGGACAGAATGGAAAAAGCAGGCCGAACAACCTGAGGGGAAGAATGCGCCCTTCGACTTCCTGCTCACGGTCAGAACTGTCTATCGTCGGGCCGCCACCCCGACGCCAACCAGGACGATGAGACCGCCAACCAGATGGGGCAGCGTTAATGCCTCGTCGAGAAAGACATACGCGATCCCAATGGCTATGACCGGCACGAGGTTGATAAACACCCCCGCACGGCTCGGGCCCAGGATTTCAACCGCCTGGTAATACCAGAAGTGAGCGAAAGTCCCGAGTGTGCTTTGATACGCCACGGCCAGCCAGGAATCCCAGCGCGTTTCGGCCACCTGCCAGCTCTCCCATTCGGTCAGCCAGCAGGCAATGAGTAAATACGTCGCGCCGGCAATATACGCATAGGTCGTTGCCGCCAGCGGAGAGACCACCTGCATGAGGTGGCGGCCGTAGGTCGTATAGATACCCCAGGCAAACAGCGTAGCCACAATAATCAGATCGCCTGGGTTGTACGCGCTGGCGGTAATGACCTGCCACGAGCCTCGCGCAACAATCACCCCAACGCCAACAATGGAGATCACAATGCCCAGGAGCATCTTGGCCGACATTTTCTCTCGTAGAAACATGGCCGCCAGGAGTGCAATGGCAATCGGTGAGGCTGCGTTGAGGAGGGCGGCATTTGTGGCGGTGGTTAAACGTAGCCCCTGATAACTGCCGCCCACAGACAGCATATAGCCAGTGAAACCGAGAAAAAGAAAACTGCCGACCAGACGAGGTGTCCAGTTGACCGGTGTCTCTTCCGCCTCGTTTTTGCGCTGGAGATAGAGAAAGAGGAGCGCTGCGCCAATGGTCAGACGAATGGCAGCAAACGTAAAGGGTGGGATGCTGCGCAGAGCGACTTTCCCGGTGGGAAACAGGCCGGCCCATACCAGGGCCGTCAGGATCATCAGCAGCAGGGCGCGGCGTTGGGGGGATAGGGCCATGTGAACGCGGAGTAAATCGTAGGCAGTGTCAAATCGGGCGGAATCACACTAGCGCAGGGCTGGCATGATCTCTTTGGCAAACACCCGCACGGCCTCTCGATCGTACAGGCCCGGACGACGCAAATTAATAATGAAGTGGGTGACACCAATATCGACATACGTCTGGAGTTGGGCGCGGATCTCAGCCGGTGTACCGGCGATAATAGTCTGGCGTGCCTCTTCTTCAGTCAGACCTCGTATGGTCATGGCGCGTTGCAGCACCTGTTGCAGCGCTTCGGGGCTCGGGTTGAGGTACATCGGGGTCAGATAGGAACGTTCAATTTCGCTACAGTCCCGGTCGATATCCTGGCAGTATTGCTCAAGCACCTGATTCTTCTTGGCAAACTGGCCGGGCGAAAGAATCGGCGCGTTCCACATTTGGGCATAGCGGGCGACGATCGGCAGGGTCAACTTCTCACCGACCCCACCAATCATAATCGGCGGCATTGGTTGCTGCACCGGCTTCGGGACAAACGGCGCGTCCACCAGCGAGTAATATTTGCCCGCATGCGACGCGGTCGGGTTGGCCTGCCAGAGCTTGGTGATCACTTGCAGCGCTTCGTCCAGACGCCGGGCGCGGCCTTTCATCGTGGAGAACTCGACCCCATACGCTTCGTGCTCACGTTTGAACCAGCCCGAGCCGATACCAAAAATAAGCCGCCCGTTGCTCAGATGGTCCACCGTAGTCGCCATTTTTGCCAGGATGGACGGGTGGCGAAAGGTATTGCTCGTGACCATGCAACCAATCTGAATTTTTGAGGTGGAGGCCGCCATCGCTCCGAGCAAGGTCCAGGACTCAAGCATGGCCCCGTCTGACGGACCCACGCTGGGCAGCAGGTGATCGTTCACCCATAAAGTATCGAATCCCAGGGCCTCGGCTTCCTGCCACACGTCCTTGAGTTCCTCGACCGTGGTTTGCTGTTGCGCGACTTGCAGGCCAAAGCGGATGGACGGCTTTTTGTCTTCGGCTTGCGCCGGAACACTCAAGAGCACCAGACAGGCAGTCACGAGCCAATACACAGACGTACGCATAAGATATCCCCCTCCCTGGCACGCCTACCAGCTATACCGAGACGGCTCAAGTTCCTGGACGTGAGATGCAAGGGGGGGAGATGCAGAAGAAGAGCCTACACTCCGCTGCGGGCTTCTACCCTCGGCGTGTCTTCCTGCTCCACCTCAAACCCGGCGGCTTCAACGAGCCGATGGGCGTCCTGGGCCTGCTGGCCTGGGGTGGTGAGATAGCCTTCGACAAAAATCGAGTTCGCCGGATAGAAGGCCAGCCCCGACCATTGGCCGAGATAGAGTTCACGTCCCGCGGCCATACGAATTTCGCTGCGCGGATTCAGAAAGCGCATCAGGCAGAGTGCCTTCAGCCCCCGGACGGGATTGAAGTCTTGGCGCGAACCAAGCGGTGTGCCGTCGATGGGATACAGAAAATTGACCGGCACGGAGTCAATGTTCAGCGCCCGGACGGCGTAGGCCAATTCGACCACGTCCTCATCTTTTTCCCCCATGCCGATAATACCGCCGCTACACGTGGACAGCCCGGCCCGTTTGACGTTTTTGACGGTCTCAACCCGGTCCTCATAGGTATGTGTTGAGCAGATCTCCGCGTAAAACTCACGGCTGGTGTTGAGGTTGTGGTTGACCCAGCCGACGCCGGCGTCTTTGAGCGCACGGGCCTGAGGTTCGCTCATGAGTCCCAGAGAGACACAAATCTCCAGACCGGGGAACTCGGCTTTGATCTGGCGGGTCGCTGCGGTCAGATGGTCAATATCGCGCGCGCTCGGGCCACGTCCGCTGGCGACCATACAATAGCGCCGCGCACCGGCCTGGGCGGCCTTGCGGGCACCGGCAAGCAGTTCGTCCGCTGAGAGCAGGCGGTATTTGTCAATCGGGGCCTTGGAGATGGAGGACTGGGAACAGTAATTGCAATCTTCCGGGCATAAACCGCTGCGCGCGTTTTGTAAAACGCAGATCTTGACTTTTCGCCCAAAGAATTTTTCCCGCACCGTGAAGGCTGCCTGCAGCAGGTCGGATAGCTCCTCATCGGCTGTCTGTAGAACGGCGAAGGCGTCTTCACGCGACAGTAACTCGCCGGCTAATGATTGGGTCGCGAAGTGCGAGAAGCTATTCATACGGTTTTCCCTTTCCGTCAAAACGTGCTGCGCAGGACTCTGCTCTATCCGAGCAGTCCGGGAAGATCAACTGCTGTGGCGAACAGTTCGATCAGTATCTTGCGGTCCCGGTCGATATCTTCGCTCAACGCAAGATGAGGAATAATGCCCCGGCACGGCACATCGGTCAGGCCGGCCAAGGTCGCCACGTTGGTTTTGATGGCATCATCTGCGGTCCGGGTCGGATGGTTGAGGATATAGCCGGCCAAGGGTAAACCACGGGCCTCAATACAGTGCAGCGTCAGCAAGGTATGATTCAACGCCCCCAGCTTTGAGCCGACTACGACGAGAATCGGAATCCCGAGATCACGAGCCAGATCGGCAAATGCATAGCGGCCCACGAGCGGCACCAGCAGACCGCCGGCGCCCTCTACCAGCGTCACCTCGTGCTGACTGGCAATCGTCTGAAAAACCTTGACAATTCGCTCCGGCTGGATGGTCACGCCGGCCTGCTCGGCCGCCACACTCGGGGCGACTGGCGGGGAAAAACGA
This sequence comes from uncultured Binatia bacterium (SeqCode), assembly GCA_965203745.1. Taxonomy (GTDB): domain Bacteria; phylum Desulfobacterota; class Binatia; order Bin18; family Bin18; genus Bin18. Next base: position 2,783,256 of record CBDBDK010000001.1, on the reverse strand, counting down.
TAGGGGCACACGGTCTCAATCGGTAACTTGCTCTGGGCATAGCCAGCCAGGCGCATGGCGTCGTCCGGGTACAAAACCCCGTCTCGTCTGTCGCAGCCGGTTTCTGCCGGTTTGAGTACACCAACCCGTTTGCCTTGGGCGGTCAGGGCTGCGGCAATGCCACAGCCCACCAGGGTTTTGCCGATGCCGGTATCCGTGCCAGTGATGAACAGGCTGGTCATGTGACGGTCTGAATCGCGGTGTGGACGACATCGAGCAGGTGTGACAACTCGGCCTCGGTAATGCTGAGCGGCGGCATGAGAATGACGATACTGCCCAACGGCCGAATCATCACCCCGTGCGTGCGCGCCTCCTGGATGACCCGACTACCAACCTTCTCAGCCGGATCATAGGCGATCTTTTTGGCCGGGTGGCGCATCAATTCGATCCCGACCATCATACCCCACTGTCGAATGTCGGCCACATGGGGGAGGGCAGCGATATCGGTTTGGAGGCGTCGGGCCAGCAGGGCGATCTTGGGTTGCAAACGCTCAAGGACCCGCTCTTCGGTAAAAACCTCCAGGCTGGCCAGAGCCGCGGCGCAGGCGACAGGATTGCCGGTATACGTATGGCCATGAAAGAAGGTTTTGAACTCTTCGTAGGGCGCGAGAAAGGCGGAAAAAATTTCCTCGGTCGCCAGGGTGGCCGCGAGCGGCAGATAGCCGCCGGTAATACCCTTGGCCACGCAGAACAAATCTGGGCTGACGTTGGCATGTTCGCAGGCAAACATTTTCCCGGTGCGACCAAACCCGGTGGCCACCTCGTCACAGATGAAGAGGATGTCGTACTGCTGCGTAAGCTGTCGCAGGGCACGCACATATTCGACCGGATGCGCCCACATCCCAGCCGCGCCCTGCATAAGGGGTTCGATGATCACGGCTGCCAGCTTTTCGTGCTGTCGGGCGAGTGTATGTTCGGCCTCTTCCTGGGCCGCGGCCAGGGCCTGCTCGGCCGACATGCCACGGACAAAGCGAAACACATGCGGCGGGGTCAGCCGGACCGTGTCCGCCAAAAGGGGTCGGTAAAAATGATGAAAAAGTTCGGAGTAGCCCACGCTGACCGCGCCCAGAGTATCGCCGTGGTAGGCTTCGACTAGGGAAGCAAATCTCGTGCGCTGGGTTTCTCCACGTAACTGCCAGTATTGAAACGCCAGTTTGAGGGCGATTTCCGTGGCGGTGGCGCCTGCGTCCGAATAGAACACGCGGGTCAGCCCGGACGGCGCCAGCTCAACCAGCTTTTTCGCCAGCAGTATGGAGGGGATATTGGCCAGCCCGAGCATGGTCGAATGCGAGATCTGGTTGACCTGCTCGGTAATGGCAGTGTTGAGGCGGGAATGGGTATGGCCATGAACGTTGCACCATAACGAAGAGACCCCGTCCAGATAGCGTTTGCCGTTGATATCAATCAGATAATTCCCCTCGCCCCTGGCAATAATAATCGGGTCTTCCTGCAACCAGTCTTGCATCTGGGTAAACGGATGCCACACATAGGTATGATCCCAGGCTTTGAGGTCGGCATACGACGGGCTGCTCATCGAATCCCGACCTCCTTGCCGGCTGCGGCAAACGCGTCCAGCGTGCGCGATAGGTGATCCTGGGTGTGGGTTGCCATCGGGGTCACACGAATACGGGAGGTACCTTCCGGAACGGTTGGGGGGCGGATGCCGTGGGCAAAGACGCCACGCTGGAGGATGGCAGCGGCGACGACCATGGTCTCGCGCGCCTCGCCGATGACGACCGGCAGAATCTGCGAGCGGGTCGCGCCCAGCGTATAGCCGAGCGAACGGAGTCCGTCCGACAACACCCGGGTATTGTCCCACAACTGCTGGCGTCGCTCGGGCTCCTGCTCCACAATATCGAGGGCGACGAGAACCGACGCCGCAACCGCCGGTGGAATCGCCGTGGTATAGATGAAGCTCCGCGCCCGATTTACCAGCCAGTCAATCAACTCGTGACTACCGGCCACAAAGGCCCCCACGCAGCCCAGCGCCTTGCCCAAGGTGCCCATCTGGATATCGACCTGCCCGGTCAGGCCGAGCTCTTCGACCAGGCCGCTACCGTGTGGCCCGAACACACCGGTTGCGTGGGCCTCATCAACCATCACCCAGGCGTCATACTGTTGGGCCAGGCTGACAATCTCCACCAGTGGAGCCACGTCACCGTCCATGCTGAACACGCTGTCCGTTACGATCAGGCGCTGGCCGGCCGCTGGACATGCTTGCAGCAGCTCACCCAGATGCTTGGTGTCAGCGTGACGATAGACCCGGGTATCAGCCCGTGACAGGCGGCAGCCGTCGATAATGCTGGCGTGGTTCAGGCTGTCGCTCAAGATCGTATCGCCCGGTCCCATCAGGGCGGACAACACCCCGATATTGGCGTGATAACCCGTCGGAAAAACAAGGGCGGCTTCTGTTTTTTTGAGTGTGGCAAGGCGCTGCTCCAACTCGTGATGGACCGCCATGGAACCGGAAATCAGGCGCGAAGCGCCACTGCCACAGCCGTACTTTTCAATCGCCTCTTGGGCCGCCTGCTTAAGGGCCGGATGGTTGGCCAAACCCAGGTAATTATTGGAGGAAAAGAGCAGCACCTCTTGGCCTTCAAGGATAATGGCTGCATCCTGTGCGCCCTCAACTGCACGCAAGCGGACGATACAAGCCATTCTTTTTCACCTCGGCCAGCCGGGCGGTGAGTGTCTCTTTGCGCATGCGCGCTCATACTACCCTTTTGAGAACTCGATCAAAAGGTGGTACGAGAAAGCATGCTTTCTCCTGTCGAAAAACTGAATGCCGCCCTGCGCGAAAACCGGCCCGAGGACTACGTCACACCGGCGCACCGGGAGATTGGTCTGCGGCCGGTACGGTTCGGTCCTGGTACGTCCGAATGGGAATGGGACGCCAGCCACTCGCGCGTATTGAATCCGTTCGGCTATGTGGCTGGTGGCTATTTGAGCGTTTTTGCCGACGAACTGCTGAGCAGTGCCATCGGATCGGTCATGCACGAGGGCGAATTCGCCACGACCGCCGAGCTGAAAATCAGTTTTCTCAAGCCGGTCAAAAAGGGCCTGGTCAAAGGGACGGGGAAAGTCCTGCGGAAAGGCCAGCGGGTCGCCTTTGTTGAAGCGACCATATGTAATGCGCAAGATGAAGTCGTCGCCACGGTGAGCAGTACCTGGACCGTGGTGGCAACAAAAGGGGCAAAATAACGAGGCGAAAAAGGCACATGAAAATCCCCTCTTGGGAGGGGTGCCGCGTAGCGGCGGGGTGGGTTCCTCGTGTATTCTCGCTGAGCGGTGTGATACGGAGATAAAAATCCCCAGTCCAGACTCGTAAGCCAAACTGACCTGGGAGAAAAAGGAGACCATCGTATGGGCATTGTCGAACGGTTCCTGGAATATGCACAAGCTTTTGAAGACGCGTATGACAGCGATGACTGGTCGCTACTTGAGCCTTATTTCACCGAGGATTCGGTATACGATTTTATTGCCGGACCGCCGCTGGGCGCCCGGCATGAAAGCCGGGCCACGATCCTGAGCGATTTTCAGACCGTGGTGAATGACTTCGACCGTCGCTTTACCTCACGACGCGTTGAGTTCCTTGAAGGACCTATGGAAAAGAACGGTGAGGTCTGGATGCGCTGGCTCGCGACCTACACTCTGGACGGTGCGCCCGACTGTCGCATGGAAGGCGAGGAGCGGGCCGTCTTTGAGGGGGACCGCATCAGTCTCTTGGAAGACAAAGTCTCTGATGAGGAATGCCAACGTCTGGTCGCGTATCTGGAAGCGCACGGCGGCAAGCTGAAACCGGCAGCCTGAGTGGTGCCCAAAAAAGCATAGAATTGAGAAGACACAGACAGATGAAGCCCGCAGGAGAGCTGCGAGCATAGGAAAGATACACAACAGGAGGGTGTGTTATGCAAATCGGGACAATCGCGCTCTTTCAACGCTATGGCTATGACGACAGTGTGACGGACAGTCAGGTCTACCGCGAAGAGTTGGCCTCTGGCCTCGCAGCTAGAGGAACTCGGCTATGACGCGCACTGGTCTGTGGAGCATCATTTTGAGGACTACTCGTTTTGTCCCGATAACGCCATTTATCTGGGCCATCTGGCGGCCATCACCACCAGGCTCAAGCTGGCGACCGGCGCGGTGATCGTGCCGTGGAACACGCCGCTGCGTTCGGCCGAGAAGGTCGCGTTGTTGGACGAACTGTCGAACGGCCGGGTGATTCTTGGTCTGGGTCGTGGCCTGTCCCGCCGGGAGTATGACCAGTTCGGTATTGATATGGATACCTCGCGGGAGCGCTTCGATGAAGCCGTGCCCATGATTCTCAACGCCCTGGAGACCGGCATCATTGAGGGCAACGGCAAATACTATCAGCAACCACGGGCACCTATTCGTCCCAAGCCCACGCGGACGTTCAAGGGCCGCACGACCCAGGTGGCGATGTCGCCCGATTCGGCCCTGGAAGCGGCCAAGCACCGTGCCCAGATGATGGTCTTCACCCAAAAGCCGATTGAAGAGCACAATGCGGATTTTGAGCCCTATCGAGCCCTGTTTCGTGAACTCCACGGCGTTGATGCGCCCCCGCCCATAATGGCCGGCATGTCCATCTGTCACGAAGACGCCGGCCGGGCCGAGGAACTGGCCCACAAATATATCGCCGGCTATCTGCTGTCGGCCATGCACCATTACGAACTCATGGGCGACCACTTCAAGAATGCCAAGGGCTACGAAGCCTACGGTGACGCCGTAGACACGCTGCGTGAATTGGGCCTTGAGGGCATGGCCCAGATGTATGTCAACGCGCAGGCCTGGGGTACCCCGCAGCAGATTCTGGACAAGCTGTCCCACTGGCGAGATGTGGTCGGACGGTTCGATCTGATCTTCGGCTTCCGCGGAGCCGGGATGCCGTTCGAAGATGCCGAGCGCTCACAGCGTTTAATCGCGCAAAAGGTCATTCCCGAACTCCGGCAGTGGGACGTTGAAGCAAAGGCGGCCTAGGCCGGTTGTTTCACGTCCAGGCTGTAGCCACGCCGCTCCGTTCTCGTCATGCCGGACCCCGGATCATGTCCGGGGCAGGCTTTGATCCGGCATCCAGAGGCAGAGAGCCTGGATTCCTATGAAGGTGGGAATCTGGGCTTCATTATGTACTCTGTCATCCCAGCCCCCGCTTTTCGTCCAGTTTTGTCATTGCTGGGGACTCAAAAATCCTTTGAATTCAAAGGGTTGATTGAGCCCCCGCTTCTTCCCCCTATTTGTGCACAAAATCGGCGTCGTAAATTCCCTTCTCGATTACAGTGCGAGCGGAGGAGACGAAAAAGACTAGACATGAATGGACGGTAGCCCTAATAGAGTTCCATTTCAACTTGGAGTGGAACTATTTAATGCAACATTGAAAGGGCTGTAAAATAACGAACTATGAAGAGGCTGGTTTCCAGGAAGCTAAAAAAAATCCAAGAGGCCCTCAAGCCGCTGGAAATACCGGGTAAGCCAGCGGACGCGCCTGTCAAGCCGGCCCATCTCGCTAAGCTGCTGGACGTTGCCCCGTCCTCACTATCTCGCTGGATGAAGGATGAGGTCGTACCGAGAGGGAGACAAAAGGAACGGCTTGATATCCTGTATCGAACTATCCTTGAGGCTGAAGCTGGGAATACGGAGGCCAAGGTGATGCTGAAAAAACTCGTCAGTCCAACGCCTTCTATGGGCGTAATGGCTGGTGTTGATGGCTTACTGCCTCATCCTTCGCAGTCAGTCCGATCCGGTTAGGATTGCTTGGAGCAATTGCCGCCGCTGGGTTGGATTGGCTCCTTTCCGACAAAGAAGACACGAATGGAGAGTAACCTAAGGAGGGGGTATGTACACGGCTCACGCAAAAGTCCGAATGCAGCAGCGTGCTATACCGTCGAGCGTCGTGAATTTACTTCTTGATTATGGGGAGCGAGCGCCGGCTGGTCGTGGTGGCGAAATTTTTTATTTTGGCCGGCGGGGTCGGCAGCGAGTTCGTCGCTCAAAAGGGCAGGCTCTTGCTCGGCTGCTGGAAGGGCACTGGCGCGATTACGTAATTTTGGCCAATGGTCAGGTCGTGACATGCGGTAAACGATACAGACGGATTCGCCGGGGCTAAGTTTTAAGGGCTACTGTCAGGAGACATGGTTTAGAAAAAGGGAGAATCATGCGTAAAGCGTTATTTGAAACATGGGCTGAGCAACAGGGGGTCTTACGACCCTTCCGGGCACTCTGTGAGATGGATGCTGATGTAGACGCCGCCCATTTTGGTCTTCCGCCTAAGTCTGGCCGTGAACAGATTGCTGAGATGCTGAACGTTGACTTGAGCTACGCACGGGAGGACGGTTGCAGCCAAGCTTTGTACGACCTGAATGTGCTTAGGGGTGAGTTAGAAGATGACCCAGAGAGATATGAGCAAATATGTGGAAAATTACCATACGACCCGGAGCAGCCATACGGTGAGGGCCAAGCGGAAGCGTGTCTTATTATCGGACGAGCTAGAAAAGGGATACAAGCACGCTCACATAGCACATTGAAAACGATAGCTGGTTCTGAGAATCACACTTGGCCTGAGGTTCTTGTCAGCGTTATTCAAGAGTTCAAGATTGAGTGCCACGTTGCGGGTAAAATAGAGGAGCAACTTGAAGCCGCAATTTTTGACTATTTCGCGGAAAAGGAGTGGGAGCAAAAAAAGGAAGAGGAAAGACAGGAGATCGAGAAATTTATAGAGCAGCAGCCCGAACTTATCGACAAGCTGAAAGTATCTGGTTTGAATGCGAAGCAAATACGATGGGTCGCTAACCTGATGTTCCAAGCGGCAAAACAGGGTGGGTTCAACACATACATAAATGCGGTAAAAGTCGCAGCATGGATGAATGGTAATCTCGGTACCAAAATAGTAATGAGCACGGCGACTAAAAGCCTTTCAGTTGCTCTTAGAGCAGTGAATGTAGCGATGTGGGCTTGGTTGGTCTGGGACATCTTGGCCTTCGTTTTCGGTCCGTCAAGGAAACGACTTATTCCAGTGATCGCTCTGATACATCAACATTATCTGTTAGAGAAACTCGATGGCTTAGACGGAACATCATGAATGTACTCTTTGTCCACGGCTTTGGCGGAGAAAGCAGAGGACGGATGGAAGATGCTCTTCGTGAGAGTTTCGGAACGTCCAAACACTCCCTTATCCCATTCCGGTGGAAAGCAGGGAATCTCAGGTCAATGGCGCTTCAAACGGGAGGAGATATGTTGGCCGAGGCTCTTTCAGAGGGCAATCCTCTCAGAGCGGCCGCGCGTGTCATTCTCACAATGTCCCAGAGAGTGAACACGCACTGGGATAGCGCGTTAGCAAACATCACCTCGGCTCACCTCGCCCTTCGTGCAAAGCTCGGTGCTCTCGCTAAAACAAAAGAGCCTTTTGCAGTCATTGCGTTCAGCCTCGGGGCTCGGGTTACGCTCCTTGCACTTCACTCAATGAGGGAGAGTCCACAGACGTTACAGCGTATCGTTTTTGCGGGTGCAGCCGTTCCTAGTACCGCCTTCGATATGATCCCGCCTAGCCTACGAACTACGAAACCCGCTCGCATTATCAACGTATATTCAGACGCTGACCACGTCCTTCAAGGCTTATACGCGGTTTTACAGGATGGAGGACGGAATGCAGCCGGTATTAACGTAGTCAAAACCCAAGGAGTGAAAAATATCAAAATAGATACTGGTCATCTGACGTATCCCCAGTTCGCTGAGCGGTTACGTGACCTTGCAGTGGATTATTAAATGATGAACAGCATACTGAACAGTCTCAAAACCATGACGTGGATATTTCTTGTCGCTGCATTCGCGCTCGTTCCTATCGTTCCCGAGTCAGTGTTGGCTACTTTGCCGCGTAGAAAGGCGCGAATCCGGTAGGTATTCGGAAGATGTCGAATTACGCTCCGCTAATCTGACCTGCGGATAGCTAAAAAGACGAGGAAACAACCCATGAAAGCTGCACTGATAGCGCCGGAACCGTTACCGATAGTAATAGTCAGGGAGACATGGGCTAGTATTCGGAGGCTGGTGAGGGCGAAGAAGGCCGGGGGCGACAAAACGTCCCTCCGTAAAGAGATGAAGGTTCTGGCGGCAAAAATTTTAGCCGAAATAGTAATCATAAGATGATTTCTGTCATAGAATACCGCAAGCATAACGGATCGTATAAAAAGAAAATCTCATACCGAGTCACAACCCGGAAGTGGATATGAACGAATATGAAACGGCCAGTCTCGCTATCCGGGAGGCGACGCTGGCCCTCCAGCAGCAAGGGCTTATAGCGGCCTATGTCCAAGCGGGTGCGGCGCTTCTGGTCGGACTGGCGCAGTGTGGCCTCATCGCCTGGGGCATCAATAAGATGGATGCGAGCAATCAGCGCAGAGAACGCCAAGAGGCCCAAGCCGAAGTGCGTCATGAAGAGAGTGCACACCAAGCTGAAGCGCGTCATGCCGAGACCATGCTGGCCCTCCAGCAGCAAGGGGAATACTTGAAACAACAAGGAGAAGCCCTGCGGACACTGATTGAACGGACTGCACAACAAAAATAAGCTTGGGCCTTGATGAATTGATCTGAGGAGCGGACTACAATGAACATTATCCAGGACAGCATCAAAACCGTGACACGAATACTCCTTGTCGCTGCATTCGCGCTCGTTCCAATCGTTCCCGAGTCAGTGCTAGCTGATCCATACAGCCTGCCGTCTTTCAGTCCCCGCAGCAGCCCGTCGTATACAAGTCCGTATTCCAGTTCCTACCGCAGTCCGTCGTATACAAGCCCCTCGTTGCCGAGCTACACGTACAAATCACAGAGCAAGAGCTATAGCGTCGGCGATTACAGCCGTCACACCTACAAATACAAAGACAGCCTCGGCAACCGCCACAAGAGCAAGACCCAGGCACTGCCCAGCGGGACGACCGTCACCAAGGGTAAATATCGCAGTTCGCGCCCGAGTCCGTTGTCACCGGATTATACGTACAAATCGCAGAGCCAGAGCTACAGCGTGGGCGATTACAGCCGTCACACCTACAAATACAAAGACAGCCTCGGCAACCGCCATAAGGGGACCGTCGAAGTGTTCCCCGGTGGTACGGTCAGACACAAAGGCAAGGTCAACGGCAAGAAGTTCAAAGGGACGTATCGAAACAGGTGATAAGCCGCCTTGCCTACCGATTAAGCCATGAACTCACGAGTCGAAACAGTCACTCCAACAAATATCCTTAGAGTCCCTGCCTCGCCCGTCTGGATTCCCGTTTGCACGGGAATGACAGACCGTTGGGTCATGCCTGCGTAGAGGTATTTAGATCAAGGAAGAGCGAGAAAACCGTTTAGACGCGAAGCAGCATGGCAGAGTATACCATCAAGCGTCCGCTGAAACGTCCTCCTATCCATCCTGGTGAAGTAGTGCGTGAGGACGTTTTACCAGCCTTGAGCCTTTCCATTAGCGAAGCTGCCCTTCGCCTCAGGGTTTCGCGTCAGCAACTCCACCGGGTACTCGCCTGTACCCACCCGGTCTCGACTGAGATGGCACTCCGGCTTGGTAAACTTGCCGGCAACGGCCCTGGGCTCCGGCTTCGGATGCAGCAGAACTATGATGTCTGGCACGCAGAGCAGCGGCTAAAGGACGAATTGAAAAAAATTAAGCCAGGGCTTGTGGAGAGAGCAGGAGCGGATGCTTAGCCATCCATATGACGGTAAGGGTCGTGCTCAATATCCTCGAACTCCGCGTTGACGCGCATGCTCTCCTGGCACACCTTTCTGGAGGCGTTGGCAAGCCGTTTTGCTCGAAGCTGCCTTCGGGTATTACCGTTCATCCTCGCGATAGCGCGGCGGATGTATTCGGCTCTGGATAACTGGAGAAGCTTCGCACACTGGCCACTCGTTTTGAGCAGTTCGTCAGATAACGTCAGAGAAATAGTTTCCATAACGAATTCCCGTCATCGCGAAGAGTATCTTACACTCCCCCCATCGGTCGCGGCGTGTACTTATACAAATCCTTCCAATAGTGATCCAAAACCGCATCGTCGGCGCAGTCGAGACATTCAAGCTCGGGGTCGGATACGTCCAGCAAGCCTTTTTTGATTAACGTCTCGGCATACGGTCCGCGATCGATCAGTTTGACCGGGCCACGTGCTTCGGCCAGCCGTTGGCGGAGTTGGGCCGTGGCTGATTGATCGACCTCGTGTGTGACCGGGTCCAGGACGACTCCGTAATCCTGCTCGGCCCGCTCGGAAGAGACGAGCTTGCGGATCACATCCATACGAACGGCGTCGATGTCGCGCTCCAGGGGATCGCCCCAGCCCCCGCCGCCTGGGGTAGTGAGGCGTATAATATCTCCCGCTTTGACCGGAATGGCATCCCGGCTGAAGTAGACCGCCTCTTCCTCCGGGGTGCCGGGGTTCTTGATGGACGAACTTGGCGTGCCCCATTTGCCGCCCTTGATGCCCGTGCAGGCAAAGGCGGTCCGCTCCGTAACCGTCAGGTAATACCCGTCAACCAGAGTCCGTATCTCTTTCTCATAGCCCAGCCCGCCGCGATATTTCCCGGCTCCGCCCGAATCGGTCGCCAGCCCCACGCGCAAGACTTCAACCGGGAAGCGCTGTTCAATGAATTCCGCCGGCAGGTTTTTGGAGTAGGGGACCAGATCCACGGCATCGGTGCCATCCGCGTACGGCCGTGCGCCCGAACCCGCCCCAAAAATTTCACGCATCAGAAACAATTTGCCCTCAAAGTCATGTCCGCACAGGCCGTAGATCTGAATGTTCTGCATGTCGGCCACCACCTCTCCGTCAAAGGCTTTGGCCATGGCAACGGTATAGGCGCTGATCATGCGCAACATGCAGGTCATGCGACTCACCACCGGAGCCGGAAACTTCGGGCTCAGAATGGTCCCCTGTGGAATACGACAGCGAAAGACCTGAGTCACACCTTCGTTAATGATGATGCCGGGAATCTGCGCCTTGAAGAACGCGCCGAGCCATTTGGAGTAATGACGGCCATCAACCGGCCAGTTGATGGGTCCCCTGGCCTGGGGACTGGTGCCCGCGAAATCCAGCACCATCTTGTCCGGATACTTGCGCATGGTGATCTGGAGCTTGACCGGCTTTTCCAGGGTCAGGCCATCGTTCTCAATAAAATCTTCCCCGATGAACTCCCCCTCCGGGAAGAGGGGCAGGCCCTTCTCGCGCACTACCTCGGCACAACGGTCGAGAATTTCATAAAACGCGGCTTCTACCTCATTCCCGCCAAAACGCTCGCATAATTCCGTTACCCGACGGCGGATGACCTCATTCGCACCAACAAAGGCGTCAATATCACCCCGCAGGTCCTCGGGAAAACGACTGTTTCGCAGCAGAACATCGTACAGTCCCTCGTTGAGCTGACCCTTTTCGTACAGCTTGACCGGCGGACAGATGGTGCCCTCCTCAAAAATACTGGTCGAGGTGCTCGGCCAGGAGCCCGCCATACGGCCGCCCACATCGTTGACATGACCGAAAATCTGCGCAAATCCAATCAGCCGTTCGTCCCAGAAAATAGGAGTGACTACACAATAGTCTGGCAGATGACCGATCGTTCCGGCTGACTCGTAGACGTCGTTATAGATAAACACATCGCCTTCATAGATACGCTCAGCCGGAAACTTCATCCGAATCGGGTCGGCGGTGGCGGCCCAGGACACGCGCGAGACCGACAGACAGTCGAGTGTGTTGAGCGAGGCCCGGTAGTCGTGCTGTTCGCGGATAATGGTCGAGCGGGCGGTCCGCTCAACTGCAGCCTCGGCTTCCATAATGGCCGCCTCGATCCCGCCGTCCACAATATCGACCAGGATCGGGTCCAGATCTTTTCTCAGCGCGTCGATGCGACTGACAGCGTCTGGGTCCTGGGTAACCTGGCCGTACCGAAACGGGGCGTAGTCCTGAAAGGCCTCGTCCTCATTGGCTTTGTCATAATAGGTCTGTGAAAACTGCTTGTGCTCGGCCATGTTGACACTCCGTGGAATGCGTTTTGTTATTACGTTCGCTCAAGCCGTAGCGTTCCCCACTGATCCACTCGGCCGCTCCAGCCCGGTTCCACAACCGTGGTGGCATCATACTGCTGGATGATGGCCGGGCCGCTCAACTCGTTGCCTGCTTGCAGTGCCGACCGATCGTACACCGGTGTATCCAGCGTGCTTTTGGAGAAATAGACCGCGGTCTGACCCGTCCGGGCTTGCTCCGGACTCTTACCTGCCGGTTGCGCTTGCGGCACGTGGGGGCGTTTGAGTAGCCCCAGCCCGGTGACACCCACGTTGACCAGCTCAACCAGTTCCTTCCCCGCATAGGAATAACCGTAGAGGTCCTTATGGCTGGCGTGAAACCTGGTGATGGCACGCTGAATGTGAGTCTGAATCTCTGATGTTGCCGAATCAATCGAGAGAGGAATCCGAATCTCGTAGGCTTGGCCGGCGTAGCGCATGTCCGCAAAATGGTTGAGCCGGGTCGCCTGGGTGAGTAAGCCTTCATCCTCCAGACGGGCGGTCACGCGGCGTTCGAGGTCCTGAATTTCGGCCGCGATACGGTCCACGTCCAGGCGGTCTTCACGCTGGACATCTGTATGGACCAGGTCCACGCGGACATCGGTCAGCAGCAGGCCATACGCCGAAGTCACACCTGGGTTGGGCGGGATAATGACGCGCTGCATACCGAGCCAGTCGGCCAGATAACAGGCGTGGAGCGGTCCAGCTCCGCCGAACGCAACCAGGGCGTAGCTGCGCGGGTCACGTCCGCGTTTCACGGACACTGTCCGAATACCGGCAGCAATGTTCTCAACGGCAATACGCAGAATGCCTTCTGCCGCGGCGATCGTATCGAGTTTGAGGCCCACGGCAAGCTCGGCTACAACCTGGGTCGCCTGATCGAGATTCAGGGAGACGCTACCCCCGGCAATGGTCGGCGTGATGCGTCCCAACACCAGATTAGCGTCCGTCACCGTTGGCTGGGTGCCGCCTCGATTGTAGCAGGCCGGCCCGGGATTCGCGCCCGCGCTGTCCGGTCCTACTTTCAGGCTCCGCCCGCCCGCCAGCCAGGCAATCGACCCGCCGCCCGCCCCAACGGTATGCAGCTCGATCATGGGCGTTTTGAGATCATAGATATCGACCTTTCCCTCGGTCAGCATGCGCGGCTGGCCGCCTTCGACCAGGCAAATATCAGCCGAGGTGCCACCCATATCAAAAGTAATAATGTCCTGGTTGCCGCTCAACGTGCCAAAATGGGTGGCAGCAATCACCCCTGCGGCCGGACCGGAAAGGGCCGCGGCAATCGGCAAACGGGCGACCTCCTGGGCCTGTGCCAGTCCGCCGCTCGAGCGCATGATGTAAAATGGCGCGCTGATGTCCCGCTCGCGTAAGTGCTGTTCAATCCGGGTGTGATACGCGGACAGCAGGGGCATCAGGGCGGTGTTCAGGCAGGTCGTATTGGTCCGTTCGTACTCGCGGTATTCGCGCAGGATGTCCGACGAAATGGAAATAAGGCAGTCCGGATACACCTCGTGAATAATACGTCGGACTGCTTCCTCATGTTCCGGATTACGGTAGGAGTGCAGTAGGGAAACAGCCACAGCCTGAAGACCGCGCGCTTTGAAGTCCTGCGCAATGGCCGTCACTTCGTCCCGGTCCAACTCCTGGATGACCGTGCCCCGGACATCCATCCGAGCGCTGATTTCACGGATGCGTTCGAGCGGCACCACTCGCGGCGGTTTAATCCACCAAGTGATATCTCCAAATTCTCCGGGAACGGTCTGGCGGGCGCACTCCAGGGCTTCCCGGTAGCCGGCGGTAATGATCAGACCGAGTTCTGAATACTTACGCTCCAATATGGCGTTGGTGGCAACGGTCGTGCCGTGAAAGACCGCGTTCACATCGTGAGCATCGATCTTCCCGTGCTGGGTGATATGCTCAAGGCCGTTTACAAAGCCTTGGGCCGGGTCGTCCGGCGTACTGCGCACCTTCGCCAAATGCAGCGTCCCGCTGCTCTCTTCGAGCGCAACAACATCCGTAAACGTCCCCCCGATGTCTACCGCTAACCGCCAAGTCATACGCTCCCTCCTTGAGGCTAATGTAAGAGGCTTGGCTGGACCTGTCTACAGGCGAAAAATGACTCTTGGATAAATCCAAGTGATGGTGTAAAATACCATCAGGATGCCGGACGATTTCGCCACGGATGTCCAACGCGTTCTGGAAGGAAAGCTATGAAAGTCCGACGCATTAAAATTGGAATACGGCCCCCGGAAGATTCTCTCAAAGAAGCACGGTCAATAGCGAGGCGGATTGATGCGGGAGAGAAACTGCCTGAACGAGAAGAGGAGTTATACTTCTCCAACATGGAGACGCTACGCACGGTACTTTCCCCGAAACGTCTGGCCCTCCTCTGGGCCATTGCTGAACATACCCCACAGTCGGTGCGCGAGTTAGCCGGGCAGGTAGGCCGTAATATCAAAAACGTGAGTCAAGACCTTGCAGTGCTCTCTCGTCTCGGTTTGGTCGAATGCAAAGAGCAGCGCCGTGGAGTTGCCCACGCTCCCACTCTTCCGTACGACGAGATCAATCTGCATATACGCCTTCAGCGCTGAGCTGCTTCGGTTTCCCTATGCGCTCGTCTTCTGTGCCGAACGTAGCGTCAAAATCGAAATCTCCGGTGGAATCCCCAGCCGCATGGGATAGCCGTAGAATCCAACACACCGCGTGACAAACATCTGCATATCCGCGTGACGATACAGCCCCTGGTCGGGGATGCCGAGCAAGCCGATGACGCTCAGCGCCCGGTCTTTGCCCAGTTGAATACCCGCGTGCCCGCCGTGAGTATGGCCGGACAACACCAGGTCTGCACAGCGCGCCGGTAGAGTGACAAAGGCGCGCGGGTCGTGGTTGAGCAGAATGCGTGGAATCGGCTGCCGCGGACCCCAGGAGTTGATGATGCGCTGGTAGAGCCCGGCACGATCAAAGCGTTGGAAGATAAAATCCAGGCCGGCGAGCTCCAGGGGCTGTCCATCAATCGAGAGCATCGTCACCTGATCACGCAAGGCAGTGACACCGGCCTGGCGCAAATACCGGACGAGACGGTGGGGGGCGTCGAAGTCATGGTTGCCCAAACAGGCCCACTGGCCGTACGGCGCGTTGATCCGGGCAAGCGCTTCGTACAGAGGCAGGTCAAACTCGCCGGTCCGATGGGTCAGAAAGTCGCCGGTATGCAGTACGATGTCGGGTCTGGCTGTATTCGTCAGCGCGGCAACGCGCAGCAGCTTGGGACGATCCATTTCCCCACCAACATGGATGTCCGACAAATGGGCGACCCGCAGCCCGTCGAGTGCCGTGGGCCAGTTGGGCAGGGCGAGGTCTCGCTCCTCAACCCGAAAATCATAGGTGAGCTTGACGCTTGACAGCGAAAAGAGAAACGGTGCTCCCGCACCCAGCAGACCGAGCTGCTGCATGAATTGACGCCGCTCGGGGGAGGGCAGGTTGTCGTGCTCGGCGTGCCGGGCCTGTTGCCGTAGGAACCATGCTTTCCCGCGCTGTACCATGTGAGTCAATCCTCGGAGAATGCCAAGACCGACATAACCAAACAGGAGGATGCCATAGGCGCTATACCAGAGAGCACCAATCCAGGAGATGCCAGGCGCGTGCAGGAAGGGCAGCGGACTGCCGGACCGGGCAGTCAGGATCTGCACCGCCATAATGGCATCGAAAATCATGCCGACCAGGCTGAAGAGCACCAGCAACAGGGAAGAATGCCCAAGCAGGCTGACGCAATGGGTGTGCAAACGTTGCCGGGCGTAGGAGAAGGGTACGATGGCAATCGGAACCATGGCGACCAAATACACCGCCCGCCAGGTAATCCACAGCCACATGGCACAGGCCGCCAAAAGCAAAAAGAGGTTGAGACAGATATGCCAGATGCATTGCGCGCGGCGGCTGGCCAGGATGTTGAGTCGAGCGTGGACGGACATGGAGATAAACGATTCGGCCTACCGGACAGGGGTCCGCCTCAAAATCAGCGTGCCAAACCGATCAACCGTGGCCTGACAGTCCGGTGGAATGAGTGTAGTGGTATCGTACTGTTCAACCACCGCCGGGCCAGTGAGAGCCGCCCCTGCTCCTAAGTGGGGGCGCGCATAGACCGGACAGGTCAGAAAGCCGCGCGATTCAAAAAAGAAGACCGAGCGTGTGTCTATCGGCTGAATGGGGTCGGTCTGTTCGGCAATCGTGGGCAGTGCTGGTTTTGGCTGCGTCACAGTGGCGGTTATCCGCAAGGTGGACAGACTGACCTCTTTTCGACCCTGAAACGAAAAACCACAGAGCTGCTCGTGCTTCTGATGAAACTGGGTGGCTGCCTGGTGGAGGATGTCGTTGGTGAGCCCGCCCTGAGGAAGGTCGATAGTAAGATGAGTTGACATATCGACATAATGAAAATCCACCGCCCGCCAGAATTGCCTGGGTATGTCCGGCAGGTGTTGCTGGTCCAAGGCAGCCTGAGCCTGGTGTTCGAGCTCTGTAAAGAAGTGAGTCAGCCGTTGAGGATCAAGCACGGATGCGTTGGATGGAGCAGGAGCGGCACAATCCTCCCGGATATCGGCACAGAACAAGCCGAAAGGAGCGGCAAACCCCGGCTGGGCCGGAACCACGACCGTTGATATGCCGAGCAGCGCCGCAAGATCGGTGGCGTGTAACGGACCGGCCCCGCCGACAGCCATCAACGTCGTCGCCCTGGGGTCGAGGCCACGCTGCGTACACACGCGGCGGATGGCTCCGCACATGGTGTGATTCACCAATTGGACGATGTCTTGGGCAGTCTCTGCGGCGCTCTTGCGGCGCAACTGTCCGAAGGCAAAGAGTGCTTTTTCGGCCGTCTCCTTTGAAAGAGGAAGCGCCCCATCAAGCAGAGACGTAGGCAGACGATGCAGGAGGAGATTGGCATCGGTGACCGTCACCTCTGTCCCGCCTTTGCCATAACAGACCGGACCGGGGTCGGCGCCAGCGCTGAGCGGACCAACGCGCCAGCGGGTATCCGGGTCTACCTGGGCAATGGAACCACCGCCGGCTCCGATAGAGGTGATATCGACCATAGGGGTGCGGAGTGGATATCCGCCGATCTGGCCGTGCGTGGTGAGCACCGGCTGCCCGGCCTGGACAAGGGTGATATCGGTTGAGGTGCCGCCCATGTCAAACGTGACCAGATCGGAAAACCCGCTTGCGACTCCAACGCGAGCCATGGCGACTGCCGCTGCACTCGGTCCCGAGAAAACGGTGGCCAAAGGCCGCTGACCGACACGCGCTCCGCTGTGGAGGCCGCCGGACGACTGCATGATCAGCGGCGGCCGGTGCAGGCCACTGTCCTGCATGCTGTGCCTCACCCGATTGAGATGTGTTCCCATTAATGACTGAAGGGCCGCGTTCAGACAGGTAGCTGCGGTGCGCTCATACTCGCGTTGTTCGGGCAGGACATCAGACGAGAGCAGTACGTCTAAAGAGGGGTCTTCCGCGAGCAGCAGCGTTCTCAGCCGTCTTTCCGGTTCAGGGTTGCGAGCGCTGTGTAAGAGCGAGACGGCAATGGTCTTCAGGTTTCGGGCATGACACCACGCCACGATTGCCCGTATCTCTTCTGCGGAAAGGGGTATTTGCACATTCCCCTGGGCATCAAGACGTTCGGTTACCTCATGGATATCCTCAAGGGGGACCACCCGTCGGGAAGGAAGGGGCGTAGAGAACTCGTCATCTCCCGCTTGTTGGGGTTGGTTCAACTCCAGAATATGGCGGAAGCCTGCGGTGATAAGCAGGCCGGTCCGCGGGAGGCTGTGTTGGAGTAAGGCGTTCGTGGCAAGCGTCGTGCTATAGAGGAGGGCACTCGGGCGCAGATGCTGCGTGTGAAGGGCGGAAAAAGCCGCCCGCAGACTCTCGACTGGGTCAGCAGCGGACGGGATTTTCTTGTGAAAGACGGGACCGCTCTCGTCGTGGATGAGGACGTCAGTGAACGTCCCCCCAATATCAATGCCAACGGTCGTCGTCATTTGTGTATCGAGCATGCGCGCAGTGCTGTCCCTTGTGACTCCGCTACACGAGAGAGGACCCTCTGGAAAAGCATGCCCGCTCTAATCGGCAAAGCGAGGCATGACCTTGCTGGCGAACAAGTCAAGCGAACTGAGCACCTGTTCACGCTCATGAATCCCTTGCTGGATGAGGAGAAAACACTCTTTAATGGGGAATTTCTTGCTAGCGGCTTCAATACGGCGAGAAATCGTATCCGGGTCGCCAACCAATAACTCGGGATGTCCCTGGCCAAACGGGGTAAACCAGGTGTCCCACATCCACATGGGATCGGTCAGCCATTCCTGAGCCGTTGAGGGGTTTTTATGGCAGATCATTGCGCCGCCCCAGGCGGCCTCGTCTCCAGGCTGAACATCGTGCCCGTGTTTTAATGCCTCGTCGTGATAGCCGGACCACAGCCGTTGACAGAAATCGAGGTCCGAGGCCAGGACAATCGGCTTGCCTCCGTAGCGCGCCCAGAAGAGCGCGGTGCGCATGCTATGGGTGAAACCGCCGTAGATGGGCGGGTGCGGATCTTGATACGGTTTGGGTGCAATCCCAATCTCGCGGATGCGCATATCCGCATCCACCCCTGTTCCATAGTGCGTATACACCCCTTGCTGATGCGGATTGACAAAGTCCTCAGGCGGAATCGTCCAGTATTTGCCCTGATAGCTGAAGGTGTCTTCCTTTAAGGCGGTGAGCACCACTTCGACGAACTCACGAAAATATTCGCGGTTCATATTGTCGTCTTCCGAATTGCGATTCCATTCGCCGACCGCGTTCAGGTCGGGACGGATACGAAAATTATGCACCCAACGCGCCTGATAGCCGCGCACCATGCCGACCGCCAGACGGCCTTTGAGCATGTGGTCGAGGGTCGCAATATACTCTGCCGTGCGAACCGGATTATGCGTCGGTGCGACCCAGCCGACCATATTCACACGGAGTTTTTTACTATGCTGGCCAATCCACATGGACAATAAGCCCGGCTCGTTACTGGCTTCAAAGCCTTCGATTTGGAGATGATGCTCGGGATGCCCAAAGCCGGCATAGCCCACCTCGTCCGCAAACTGGGCATACTCTGCCACTTCGCTGAGCATGCGTTGGTAGAGTTCGGGCCGCTTACCCGCCATACCCGCTTCGAGTTCGTGACGACGGCCTAAGGTGGCATAGATGAAAAGGTGAAACTTCATGTAACAAACTCCCGTGGTCGAGACGGTACCATGCCTGCGCCGCTATGCTATCGGGTCTGCCAAAGAATGTGAAGCTCAATACGAGGCGGGCGCACTCCGGTGAGGCCAGGGGCACGACAGCGTGGGCGCGACTACGACTCGGATACGGGCGGGGCGGCGGCCGGGGTCGGCGGAAAGCTCTCTGCCTGTGCGTCAGGTGCCGGGGCAGAATCTTCCGTGATGGGGAGTTCCACCCGTACCTCGGTGCCACGACCGTGCTGGCTCTGCACTGAGAAACGCCCGCCACAGGAGACAGCCTGCTCGCGCATATAGAGCAGGCCGTAATGGCCGGGAACAGGCTGTTCCGGCTGAAAACCCTGCCCGTCATCTTTAATCATGAGGGACACGCCCTTCTGTTCAAAGGTCAAGGCAATCTGCACATGGTCGGCCTTGGCGTGCCGCTGTATGTTGTGAAGGGCCTCCTGGGTAATGCGAAAGAGCGTACGGCTCGTTTGGGTCGGAAGAGGCCGATCCCCATCATCCGCCTGCATGACCACCTCAAAGGGCTCGTGTTCCTGCAAGTCGGTCACATAGGCGCGGAGTGCCTGCACCAGGCCGAAGTCTTCAAGCACCGGCGGTAATAATCCATTGGTAAACTGACGGACGAGCACAGAAATCGTATCCAGTTCGGCGGCAAGCTTGCTAAAGCGTTCACGACCCGCTGGAGCATGTTGCAGGACGAATTCCTGAAAGCCGTGAAAGTCTTGGAAGACGCGAAAGAGCCGTTCTTCTATCTGGTGACATTCATTAACGACCCGCTGGCGTTCTTCTTCTTGCGCGTTGAGCACGGCGTGCAGGAGACCGCGCAGCTCCCTCACCGACCGCCGAGCCTCGGCAAGTGTGTAGGCGCGCTGCACGACAGGCAGCGCATATTGAGCAATGTCTGCGAGAACCTCGTCGTCTTGGGGACGAAAACCGCCACGTTGTTTTCTATCAGACAGGAGAAAACAGCCGAGTAACGAGTCACTACCAAGCTGATGGATGAGGAGATGTCGCTGCGCCAGTTCTCTTTCAGAGAGTGCCTGCAAGCGCGCATATATATCCTGTGAAGGATTGAGAACATTGAGGCCAAGGTTGAGCGCCACCCGCAGAGCGCCGCCTTTGGCAAAGGAACGATCCCACGTAGAAGGGGCAAGCGTTGGAAAAGACCCTGCTGTTTTGACCTTGACACACGCCTGGGTATCTGGGTCAAGAAGAACAACGCACACGCCGCGACAGGGAATACGTCGCAACACTTCCTCAACCAGCTGTTGGAGGAGAGGATCAATTTCCAGGAGCGCGAGTTTCTCTTGAAGGGTCTCGATTTGATTGGCTTGCTGAGGGTCTAGGGTCTCGATTTGATTGGCTTGCTGAGGGTCTGAAGCCGCTTTCGGCAGGCTGTCCTGCGAGGGGTGTTGTACAGAAAAAAGGTCTGCCAGACCGGCAATGCCGAAAAGCAGGGCACAGCGAAGGACGAGACCGGAGGAGAACTCAGTGATTGCGGCAGATGATGATGGAACAAGAAAGAGCAGCAGCCCTGAAGCGGTACTTGCAGCGAGTGCCATACCAAAGCCGGCCTGCCAACCAAAGCGGAGTGTCGCGATCAGGGTCAGCGCATACAAATAGGCAAACAACGGGCTCAACAGGCCGCCACTGACGCCACACAGCACGGTGACAAAGACCACGTCACTCAACCCAATGGGAAAGCGTAGCGGCGTCCCTTTATAGTGACGGTAGGCAAAATATTGACCAAAGAGACAATACAGGACGCCGCCAAGAAGACAGTATTGCGTGACGGCTTGGAAAAGAGCAGGCGGATTGAACCAGAGAACCCCCACTCCGACCCCTAATGCAAGCCAGCGCAGCCGTGCCAGAACTTTCTCGCTCGGCGTGTGATGGGCTACCGTCCCTTGTAGGGGAGGAGCCCAGAACGCACTACATATTGTTGCCATAAGAGTACATACACCATACCTGATACCGCGTCATTTTGTCCACTGCTCGCGGAAAATATGGGTCCATGTGAGAGCCATGAGCGAGATATATTTGACGAATGCAGAGGAGGTCGGCTATAGGTCGTGTCAACGTATTGCACACGACAGAAAGGGGACCGTTATGCTTCTCATGTTCAAAGCGAGGATTAACAAGCCTGCCGACATGTCGAATAAAGATTTTTATACCGTCTGGCGGAAAGAGGCCGAAGCTGCCCTGGGGGCGAAGGAAGCCGGCGTCATTCAAGGGATTTGGAAGGTTGCGGGCAAACCCGAGGTGCTAGTGGTTATGGATGTGGAGTCAGGCGATATGCTTGATCAAGCGATCAATGGGCTGCCGATCTGGGAGCTTGGCTATGCGCATATTGTCTCGGACGTGGAAATACTGCCCCTGCGTCCATACGAAAACTGGGCCGAAGATCTGAAGACCTTGTCCCAAGGTTAGGCCGTACAGGAGAAGGGCAACGCCGTCTCAACCCTCGCGTTGCCCTTCTCCCTGTTGTCTTTTCTGCTTAGTCCTCTTGTTTCACCTCAACTCCGGCGAGTTGTTCCAGGACTTTGACCAACGCTTGTGTTCCCTCGTCTCCAGCCCCCTGGCTTTCAAGGGCATGAAAGAGATGGTGGACGAGGCTGGTGGCGGGCAGGGACAGTTTCAGCCGGTCGGCCTCTTGCAGCACGAGCCGCAGGTCTTTTTGTTGGAGCTTGACCATAAAACCAGGGGCAAAGTCCCGCTCCAGAACACGGGGGGCGAGGTTCGAGAGTTGCCATGAACCCGCGGCTCCGCCCTGAATGGCGTGTTGCATTTTCTTCAGGTCCAGTCCAGACTTCGCTCCAAAGATCAAGGCTTCGCTCATCGCCAGATTGGTCACCGCTACCGCGATCTGGTTGCAGAGTTTGGTGAGCTGGCCAGCCCCGCTCTGACCGACATGCACGATGTTTTTCCCCAGGGTTTCGAAGATGGGTAAACACCGATTGAAGACGGCCTCCTCTCCACCAACCATGATAGAGAGCGTTCCCGCGATGGCCCCTCCCTCTCCACCACTGACCGGGGCGTCGAGCATGGACGCACCTTTTTCTTGAATGAGGCGTGCCATTTCCCGGGTTGCTGTGGGCGAGATCGTACTCATGTCAATAACAACAGCGTCTTGTGCAATGGTGTTATTGACACCGTTCTCCCCGAGGAGCACCTGCTGCACATCGGGGGTGTCCGTGACGATGCTGACAACGACATCCGCCTTTGCTGCCACTGCTTGGGGCGATGCTGCCGCGACGGCTCCTGCCGCAACCAGTTCTTTAACCGGGCCGTCGCTCCGATTATAAACGGTCAACGGGTAGCCCGCTTTGAGGAGATTCTGGGCCATGGGCTTGCCCATAATGCCCAGTCCGATGAAACCAATCCGTTCCATACCGTACCCCTATCTTCTCCTGTGCGACCTGTTTACGGCAGGACTCCTTGAAAAACCGGACGACATGAAGCCTATACAAAAAAAGGACACTCACTTCAGAGTATCCTTTTTCCCGCGTGTCGATTGCGTTGACGCGTAGGGCTTATGAAACGTCCTGTGTTTCCTCAACGTCGTCCAGATCATCGAGCAGTTCCTCAGCGTGGTCGGTTACAGGCTCCGTCTCCTGTGGGACCGGGGGCCGTTTGGGGCGACCACGTATCGGCATTCGATTACGGACCTCACGCCAGTGAAAACTACTCGGCGGACTCTGGAGCCGTTCAAAGCTTGCCAGCAGCAGGTCCTTGCTATCCGCCCGCCCAAAGCAATGGTCACCAATCCACATTTCCCAACCGGGGCGGATGCTCCCATCCGGTCCGGTCAGATCTCGCTTCACAAAGACCGGAGATGCCGCGGACAGTGACGATTCCTCTTCGAGTCCCTGATCAGACGCTTGGGGGGGGGGGACCGGAGGAGCGACGGGCTCTGGTGGAGGAGGGGGAGAGGGGGGGGCCACCGTTTTTACTTCTGCAGGCTCCGGAGGGCGTCTCTTGGCGGCTGCTTTGGTCGGTGTTGTTTTCTTGGCTGCCGTTTTGCCCTTTTTCGCACCTGCTTCTTTCCTGGCAGAGGCTCCGGCCGACTTTTTCACTGATTTTTTTGCAGATTTCGCCGCCGTCGTACTTTTTGTCTTTTTCTTTGCAGGCTTTTCAGACGGGCGGCTCTTCATGGTGGCGTTCCTCTCAGCTTGTCGGCCTAGAGTTCCATTTTCCTTGGGAAAATTCAATCCCCTCCCTGCCCAGCGCCCTGTATTGGAGCGGTTTTTCTCGACCAGAATGGATGCTGCACGGGTCATTCCGGTCGATGGGAGGGTGATGCTCTGACGTAGGTGCCGCTTTTTCCACCGCTTTTGTGTTTGAGGCTGATGTCTGAGATGACCATGTCCTTTTCCACGGCCTTACACATATCATAGATGGTCAGTGCAGTAACGGAAACCGCAGTCAGGGCTTCCATTTCCACCCCGGTTTGTCCGTTGACTTTGACCCGCGCCTCAATATCAATGCGGCCGCTTGCTTCGTCCGGCGTACATTCAACACGCACTGAGGAGATGAGCAGCGGGTGACACAGCGGGATGAGTTCCGGCGTTTTCTTGGCCGCCATGATACCGGCGACACGCGCGACCGCAAGCGTATCGCCTTTGGGTATCTGACCGGTGGTAATGAGGCGTAGCGTCTCCGGGCGCATCTGGACAGTCCCGGTCGCGACGGCCTCCCGCTCAGTCGCTGATTTTGCGCCTACATCAACCATCCGGGCTCGACCCTGAGCGTCCGTATGACTCAGTTTTTTCATGCTGGCGCCTACACGAATCGAAGCATCTGGTCTGCCCGGAGCAGTTTGGCCTGAATCGGAATCCCGTGCGGGCAGGCGCTTTCGCACGGGGCGCGACAGTCGACACACTGGGAAGCGTTCCGCGCGAGTGGAAGCTTGGCATATTCTTCCATACCCACCCGCTGCTGGCTGTAGTTTTCATAATACATGGCGTAGCGCAGGATATCATCGACCGGCACGTCAGATGGACAGGAGGATAAGCATTCGCCGCAGCCCGGCGGACAATAGTCGTTGGCAACAAGCCGGTCGTATTTTTCGAGCAGCGCCAAGTCGGCCTGCTGAAACGGTTGCCCGGAGGCGTGCAGGTATTCGTCGATGTGGTGGAATGAACCGATCGTGACCACCAGCCCACTCACGTCAGGATTGGAGAGCACCCACTTAAAGGCGGCCTGCGCGAACGATTCCCGTTCGGTTGGGGTGAAGTCCGACAAGGCGCTATGGCGCGCGCCTTTGAGGGTCTTCATGGCCACCACGCCGACCCCCTTTCGCTTGGCATCGTGAAAGATATTCGTCAGCTCGGGCCAGTTGCGGAAATTATAGGCGACCATAATGATATCGAAACGGTCGCTATCCACGGCGTGGCGCATGACTTCTTCGAGCCGCGGGGTATGGGACGAGACCCCGAGAAAACGGAGCTTCCCCTGCTCTTTGAGTCGATCAAAGGCTTCGTGGATGTTCGGATTCATGAGCCGTTCAATAGAATTGCAGGCGTGAATATGGGCCAGATCAAGATAGTCCGTTCCGATTCGCTGGAGACTGGCCTCAACTGCAGCAATGACATCCTTGACTGGAGTGGTATCGCTCAGATGACCCCGTGGCGTACAAAACTTGGAAGCGATAAAGAGCTTATCGCGCTGATAGCCCTGAATGCCTTGGCCGAGGGTTTTTTCCGATCCGGCCCGTGAATAGTCCGGGGACGTATCAAAGTAATTGATGCCCCGATCAATAGCCCGCCGCACGACATCCGCATTGTCGAGCCCGGAGCAGCCGAACGAGATATCAGATATCTTCATTCCGGTGCGACCCAATGGCCGATAGCTGCGCACGCGCGCTTCCTGCCAGTCCGGGCTTTTATCCTCTGCTTCGGTTTCAGGCCGGCTCAACAGAAACAGTTGGGTTTTATACTCACAGCCGGCTGCCAGCGCCGCGCCGCCGCCAACCGCACCCAGCGCGGCATTTCTCAGAAACGTGCGCCGACTCGTCGGCGTTCTGCCCTGCTCATCCTGCTGGGAAGCGGGGTGAGCCTCAGACTGTTGTTTACGCATGGCGGACGGCCTCCTTTTTTCGTGTCGTCGTGACAGGTGTCAAAGGATCACCTGGACCCAGACACAAGTGCGCCCGGATTCAGGTCAGCATGACTCGATGAATCGTTCCTTCTCTCGTCTGAGTATCAAACAGCGCATAAGCTCCCCGCCGGTCTCGGTCTCGTGGCTGTGAACACGAGCCCGGATTAATGACCACCACGTCGCCAGCTTGATGCACCAGCGGCACATGGGTGTGCCCGAAGCAGACCATATCATAGGGCAGGGAGGCGAACTCGTCCAACCGCTTGCTGCCCGGATAAATATATTCCTCATAGGGTTCCCACGGACTGGCGTGGACCATGAGAATCCGCAGGCCATCGCACTCAAACTCCTGGCTGAGTGGAGCATTTGCCAGAAAGGCGAGCGACGCTGCCGGGAAGGTCTCCTGACATTTTTTCAGGTACGCAGGATTCCGGCCACCAAAAAGAACAAGCTCGTGATTGCCTTGAATGCAATGCACGTCCGCCTCTTGCAGCAGAGAGATCGTGTCCGGGCAGAAACGGTATTCACTCACCGCGTCTCCGGGACACAACAACAAATCAGTGGCGGGCATGTCGTTAAGCACGTGCCGGAGGGCGGAGGCGTCTGAGTGGATATCGGAGACAATTCCTATTTTCATGGCGATACCGCTCCCTCTCCCCTGGCGGGAGAGGGCTGGGGTGAGGGGGGAAATTCAAAATAAGACACCATCTTGCTGCTTCACCGTTTCGTTGAGTCACTAGGAACCCACCCCGGCCTTCGGCCACCCCTCCCAAGAGGGGATGTATTCCGCTCCCCTCCCTGGAGGGGTGCCGCGTAGCGGCGGGGTGGGTTGTCCTCTATGAGACACTATTTCGCAGTCTTGTTGAGTCAATGTGTATGGTTTGCTCGGCGCTCATGCAAGAGGGACGATACCGCGCCGCCTGCTATTCGACGCTTTGCTCCTCTATATACTCGCCAGCCAGCAGCAGTCCGTCGAGTGGCACGTCCAGACCGCACGCCCGGGCCAGGACCGTCAGCAGGAGGTCGCTGACGACCCGTTCTTCCCCCCGTCGATCTCGTGCGCCTTTGGTCAGTGTGCACGAATAGACACGGGTTTCCGCAACGGTACTGATACCGATGTGCGCGCGGTGCGCCCCCTTTTTGAGTCGGTCCGTTGCCAGTGTAGCGGTACAGGAGACACCAAGCAGCGGTCCCGCCGCAGCGTGTAGGACAACCGCCCGTTTATAGGCCGCCCGTGCCAGGGCGGCCGCGGTTTCTACGCTCACGGCTTGGTGTGGGCTAGCTCCCAGAAATTCGGCGAGCGCCGCTTCACTATAGGGAACGACCACTTCAAGCACAGTCCGTGAGGCACCCGGAACAGCCAGCAAATCCGCGACTGCCTGGGTTCCACCACCCGTCACCACAAGCATGGCCCTGAGAGAGCTGGTATGAATCTGGGCGATGCTTGTGGTGTGGACAGATGCCATGCCTAGGCTTCTATGATGGCCCGCGCCTCGTCCGGCGTCGCCACCTCGTGTCCCATAGCGGTAATGGTCGCTACGGCGCGCTCGACGAGCTGCGGGTTTGTTGGTTGCCCTTCTTGCGCATAATGGTGGTCTTCCAGACCCAGCCGGACATGGCCACCCAGGCTGATGATCTGAGGGATAAACGGCAGATTATCCCCGCCGAGCGTAGCCGCAAACCAGTTGCAGCGCACGTCTTGTAGCATGTCCAGATAAGCCTCCAGGCTCTTGAGCGACGGGGGCAAGCCAAACGGCAGCTCCGGTCCGCCGAAATAGAACTTGAGTAAGAGCGGTTCGGTCAGCAGGCCCTGGTCAAGAAAGACCAGCACCGCCCGCAGAAAGCTGGGGTCAAAGATCTGGAGAGTCGGCCTCACCCCACACGCCCGCGACTGTTCCAGAAAATACCGATTGGCATCATATGAGTTCTGATAGATGAAATTCCCGCCTGAGAGCGTTTTTGTGCGCGCCTCATACGAAACCAGGTTGACCGAGCCCGGATCGGCCCAGCCTAGGTCCGGTTTGGTGGCCGGGTCTTTGGCGAGTTCCAGAAAGTGGGCAAACCGTGCAACCGGGTCGTCGCCAAACGGAAATGTGGGCCAGAGAATAGGGTTGCACTGTTCGCGCGTTCGCCGGAATACCTCGCTGTAATACCCCACGTCCTGCACCCATTCGCCCGTGTCGGGCTCCCTGACATGAAAATGCACCGCCGCTGCTCCGGCCCGGCAGGTCGCGATGGCATCGTTAGCGATGTCTTCCGGACTGTAGGCAATATGAGGATTCCGGGCTTTATCGGAATTGCCGTTGATGGCTGCCTCAATCATGATCTTGGCCATATTCCCTCCTTTTGATCGTCTGATTCACTCGTGATGGTAGCCCATACCCCAGGAACCCAGCGCGCGCCAGACGTGGGAGCCGCCGGGCCGGGGATAACCCACCCCGCCGCTCACGCGGCACCCCTCCCAAGAGGGGATGTGTGCTGCTCCCCTCCTCGGAGGGGTGGCCCGAAGGGCCGGGGTGGGTTCCTTCTCGCATCACTCCTGCTAGTCCGAGAGCCGCACCCGCACCCCGCGCTCGTCCAGGAAACGCTTGCACTCCTGAATGGAGTGTTCCTGGTAATGGAAGATCGAGGCGGCCAACGCGGCGTCGGCTTTACCGGCGGTGAGTCCCTCGTAAATATGCTGCAAATTCCCAACCCCGCCCGAAGCAATGACCGGAATCGTCACCGCTTCGGCGATCGCGCAGGTGAGCTCGATATCATAGCCGGCCTTGGTGCCGTCCCGGTCCATACTGGTCAGCAGGAGTTCACCCGAGCCAGAGGCCTCCATCCGTTGTGCCCATTCGATAGCGTCAATACCGGTCGGAGTGCGGCCGCCGTGAATAAAGACCTCCCAGCCGGACGACTCGGAGGCCACCCTCCGCTTGGCATCAATCGCCACCACGATACACTGGCTCCCAAAGCGTTCGGCCGCTTCTTTGACAAACTCAGGCCGGTTGACCGCTGCGGTGTTGATGGAGACTTTATCCGCGCCAGCATTAAGCAGATCACGAATATCCTGGTTCTCCCGCACCCCGCCGCCAACGGTCAGCGGCATGAAAACGGTTTCCGCCGTTTTGCGGACAACATCGAGAATAATCCGCCGCCGTTCGTGCGAGGCCGTAATATCGAGAAACGTCAGCTCGTCCGCACCTTCTACGTCGTAGCGTTGCGCGACTGCAACCGGGTCTCCGGCATCGCGCAGATCGACAAAATTCACCCCCTTCACCACGCGGCCTTCTTTCACATCCAGGCACGGAATAATGCGTTTGCTCAGCATGCGCGCAGTGTCAGGCGTTTCCGGAAAACTGTCAAGAGAGGCGCAGCGCTCAACCGGTTCGACCCTGGACCGATGGTACGGAGGAGACCGGGGAAGCGGCGAAGTCTGGCTGCGCTGACGCGGACGGCGTTGCGGTGTGGGCCGGCGCTTCCCCGGCGACGCTGTCCTCGGCCCAGATGATATTCCGATAATCGAGCCGCTGTGAACCGATGATATTGAATTTAATCGCATGGAAATAAGGCGACAGGTCGAAATCGCGCGGGGTAATCAGGGTGGGGTGTCGCCGACGAAAAACCGGGCGTCCGCGCGAGTCCTGTTCCTTGGCAAAGAAGCGGCGGTAAAAGGGTGGAGATGTTTCCTGAGGGTCGGGGGTGGACTCGACGTGGGGCAGAATAGGAAAGCGGACTTTGCCAAAGGCCGAGGCAATCATGCTGGAGCAGATGACCTCGGTTGGTAGCCCGCTCCCAAACTGAAGCGCCCGCCGGCGAAACCGGCGCGGGACCAAACTGACCGGCAGGAAATAGCGCCCCAGATCAAAGATATTCTGGAGATCATACCTATAGCCGAGCTGGCTGATCACATCGTCCAAAATAACTTGGCAGTCCTGAGGCTGGAGGTTGTGCGGGCGGCACAGACGGATATTGTACTCGACGTACTTCGACAGAGAGGACAGTACGACCCCTTCCTCAACCAGCGCTTCCACCAACAGAAACTGGGCGTCGTCGCCAAAAGCGGTCCGGGCCTGCTTCGCCAGCGGATGGTTGCCGCGAATCAGCTCATCCCCAATGTAGATGGCCGAGTGCGACCAGGAACTCTGGGTGAGATATTTAACGACCTCGCTAATGCGCTGAGAGCCCTCCACCAGCAGGACATCCCCTTTGCGTATCTGGCTCTTGAGTGCATCCAAATTGTTCGGAAAACGAACCGCATAGTTGTTGAGGGGTTTGGTCAGCAGGGCGGCGAACTGCTTGATAATCGCCTGACGGAGGCGTCGAAGTGGGTGAAATATCGTTTGTGCCATCCCCTGCGTTCCCTCTGCTCATTGTAGAGGAAGCGAGCCGAAGACGACAAGGGATATGCCCGATACTTCGATTGTATGCTAGAGCGTTTCACGATACGTTGTAGCCGTGCCAGTCCACGTTCGTCGGGAAGGGCACGGGCCTAGCCCAAGCGTCCGGGGATGGGGGGCTCCCTTACCTGGGAGGGCGGCCATCCTGGCCGCCATGCGGGCTTCCAGCCCGCACTCCTCAAGGAGGAGAGAGACGCGCGTCACAGCATCGTGATTTGCTCTAGGGTTACATGGTGTGAAAACGCCCAGACGGAGTATGGTCTCATGGCAGCTCAGACAACCGCACTCCTCAAGGAGGAGAGAGACGCGCGTCACAGCATCGTGATTTGCTCTAGGGTTACATGGTGTGAAAACGCCCAGACGGAGTATGGTCTCATGGCAGCTCAGACAACGTATCCGCGACAGGTCAAAGAGGTGATGACCCGAGACGTGGTTGCGCTCGGGCCGGAGCAACCGTTTGCGCAGGCATTGGCGCTCCTGGCCCAGCATCGGTTTCGGCATTTGCTGGTGACTGATGCCGATGCCCGTTTGGCCGGAGTGATTTCTGACCGCGACCTGCTCCGCTGTATGAGCCGAGAGGCCGACCTTGAGCGGGTCACGGTCGCTGACATCATGTGGTCTGCCGTGGTGACCGTGCAACCGGACACCTTGCTGTCCGAAGCCGCGGCCCAGATGCTGAGCCGTCGTATTAACTGTCTGCCGGTGGTCGAGAACGACCGGGTCTGCGGTATTCTGACTTCGACCGACCTGCTCCATGCCTTTCACAACCTCCAAACGCATATTGAACAGGGAGCTGTCCCGGACACGCCACAGGAATGAGATCACGGGCCGCTACAAGATAGTGTCTTATACCTGGGAGGCGCCCAGCCGAATCGCCTCTGCCAACTGCACCCCTCCGGCATAGAGCGCCCGCCCGATAATCACCCCCATGACCCCAAACGGTTCAAGGGGAAGCAGCCGCTGAATATCGGCGGTACTCGCCACCCCGCCCGAGGCAATGACCGGGACGGAGACCGCCTCGGCCAGAGCGCCCGTGGCCTCATGATTCACGCCCTGCTGGGTCCCATCGCGGCTAATATCTGTATAGACGATTTCGCTCACCCCCTGGTCCTGACAGCGGAGCGCCAACTCGGTCGCATCCAGGTCGGTCGTTTCCGTCCAACCCTGGACAGCCACCCGCCCGCCCAGGGCGTCAATGCCGACCGTAATACGACCGGGAAACTCGGCGCAGGCTTCTGCCACCAGAGCCGGCTGACGATGGGCTACCGTCCCCAGGATCGTGCGACTGACACCGAGAGACAGGAGGCGTTCGAGCGTGGCCAGACTGCGAATACCGCCTCCGACCTGAACCGGAATGCTCAGGGCCTGACAGATGCGTTCAATGGCGCTGGTATTGACTGCGGTGCCGCTAACCGCAGCGTCAAGGTCCACCACGTGCAGCCGCTGGGCTCCTTCCCGTTGCCAGCGCAGCGCGGTGTCAACCGGGTCGTCCGAGTAGACCGTGGCCCGGTCCATATCCCCCTGGTAGAGGCGGACACACTGCCCGGCTTTCAGGTCAATGGCCGGAATAATCAGCATGGCGACACGGAGACAGACGTGGCGCAGGGCGGGCTGTCTGCGCGATGCTCGCAGACGAGCTGTCCGAAATTGGCCAGAATTTGCAGGCCAATCGTCTGGCTTTTTTCCGGATGAAACTGTGTGGCAAAAATGTTCCCCGACCACACGCTGGAGGCAAACGGTCGCCCATACTCCGTGGTCGTGGCAATAATCGCGGGGTCATCCGGGACCGGATAGTACGAATGCACGAAATACACGCTCGCGCCCTCGGCTACGCCGTCGAGATGGGGAGGGCGGTGTTTTACTTGGAGCTGATTCCAGCCCATGTGCGGAATTTTCTGTCCGGCCAGGGTGGTCGGATCAAACCGCACGATCTTGCCTTTCAGAATATCCAGCCCGCGGACCCGGCCAAACTCGATACTTTCCGAGAATAAAATCTGCATGCCCACACAGATACCGAGAAACGGCGTACCCCGCTCAACCACCCGGTGGACGGTATCGACCAAACCACATTCGGCCAGACCGTCCATGCACGCCCCAAACGCGCCCACTCCCGGCAGGACAACGCCGGGGGCTTCCTCAATCTGCGCCGCATCCCGGGTAACGGTCGCCGCATGGCCCATCTTTTCAAAGCCCTTTTGGACGCTCCGCAGATTGCCCATGCCGTAGTCAATAATCGCGATCATCGTGGACGGCCATTATTCCCGCCGGACTAGCGGGAATCAAGGGAGAGTCACAGCCTTGGACCACTGCGCATTCACCGAGGAAAAATTCTGGCCTTGAGACTCCGGGCGAAAACCGATACGTGTTCACGCAGCCCGCAGGAGCGGGAGCTGAAGGAGGAAGCCTATGAAAGCCGGAGTCTTTATGATGCCCTCACACCCACCCGAAAGAGACCTCTACGAGGGCCATGCGTGGGACCTGCAACACCTGGAGTTTGTTGATCGCGTCGGCTTTCACGAGGCATGGATAGGTGAGCATTTCACCGCCCCCTGGGAGCCCAACCCCGCTCCGGATTTGCTCATTGCCCAGGCACTCCTGCGCACCCAGCGCATCAAACTCTGTCCCGGCGCTCATCTCCTGCCGTACCATCATCCGGTTGAGCTGGCCCACCGGGTGGCCTTTCTGGATCATATGGCCCAGGGCCGTTTCATGCTGGGGGTCGGAACGAGCGGCCTGCCGAGCGACTGGAAGCTGTTCAATGTGGACGGTGCGGCCGGAGAAAATCGACGCATGACGCTGGAGGCGCTCAATATCATGCTCCGGTTGTGGCAGAGCGAAGAACCGTTCGAATATCAGGGCGAGTTCTGGTCGTTCAACCGGATTGACACCATGCTCGACAGCCTCAAGTTTCATCTCAGACCTTTCCAGGACCCCCACCCGCCCATCGGCATCGCCGGCCTCACCCCCGGCTCGGATACCCTGAAATTCGCCGGCGAGAACGGCTTCCTGCCCCTCAGCATTGCGCTGAGTAACAGCTATCTCAACACGCACTGGCAGGCGGTGGTCGAAGGGGCCGAGCGGTCCGGCGTCACGCCGTCCCGGAGTGACTGGCGCATTTCGCGCGAGGTCTATATTGCCGAGACCGACCAAGAGGCGCACGACCAGGCCCTGAACGGTATGCTGGGCCGGGTGTGGGGCGAGTATTTGCTGCCGCTCTTCAAGTCGTTCGATATGATGAGCTTGTTCAAGCACCACCCCGAGGTCCCGGATTCCGATGTGACGCTGGAATACCTGGCCGATTACGTATGGCTGGTTGGCTCACCACAAACCGTGACCCAAAAGCTGGGCGATATGTACGAACAAACCGGCGGCTTCGGTTGCCTGCTGGCTCTGACCTTCGATCAGTCGGAAAACAATGAGGCCTGGGAAAACTCGCAGCGCATGTTGGTTGAAGACGTGCTGCCCCACTTCGCAGACGCGTAACCGATGCCCACCGACCCGACCCCGACAATCGACTCGCAGGTCCATGCCTATGAACGCGACCGCCCGGAGCGGCCGTGGCGGGGGACCATACCCGGTCCGGCCGAGGCCACGGGTGATGACATGGTGGCGGCGATGGATGCCGTTGGCGTTGACGGAGCCCTGTTGGTCTCGCCGTGGACCATGTACCGCTTCGATGCGAGTTACGCGCTCGAAGTGTATGCCAAGCATCCCGGTCGGTTCGGTCTGATCAAACCGTTCGATCCCCGGGTAGAAACCGTCAGCGACGAGATTGCCGAATGGGCGGCAACGCCGGGTACGGTCGGAGCGCGCATCATGCTGATGGGTGACCCAACGGCCGACGATCCGGGGCTGAATCGGATATTGGCGGCCGGCGCACGGCACGGCCTCCCGGTGAACGTGCTGTGTTGGGGAAAACTTCCGCTCTTGGGTGAGCTGGCGTGCAGGAACCCGAACACGCAGGTCGTCGTAGATCATGTGGGCCTTCACCAACCCTTCCAGCCCCCTGCTCCGCCAGAGCCCTTTGCCGATCTCGGCAAGGTCCTCGCCCTGGCCGAGCATGACAATGTCGCCATCAAGATTTCCGGGGCGTGTACCCTGTCGCACGAGCCATTCCCCTACGCCGACATTTGGGAGCCCCTGGGACAGCTCTTCGAGGCATACGGCTTTGAGCGCTGTCTGTGGGGCACGGACTGGACCCGGGCCGTCGAGTTGCTGACCTACGAGCAGGGTGTTGAAGCGTTCCGGGTCACCGACCAGTTGTCCGAATCCGAGCGAGCCGCGCTCATGGGCGGCAGCCTCGCCCGTATCTATAACTGGTCGCCCACGGTTGCGCGCTGATCAGCTCCATTACGCATGCTCTGAAAACCATTCCAAAGAAAAGGAGAAGATATGGCAGAAAACAGTACATACACACCGCCGAAAGTCTGGCAGTGGGACAAAGAAAGCGGTGGTCGTTTTGCAAAAATCAATAGACCTATCGCCGGCGCGACGCACGACAAAGAACTGCCGGTCGGCGAACACGACCTACAGCTCTATTCGCTTGCTACGCCCAATGGCGTCAAGGTGACCGTCTTGCTGGAGGAACTCCTTGAGCTCGGTATCAAGGAGGCCGAGTATGATGCCTACCTGATCGACATCAGTGAGGGTGAGCAGTTCGGCAGCGGTTTTGTGGCTATTAACCCCAACTCCAAAATCCCGGCGTTGCTTGACCGCAGCACCACCCCTCCGACCCGCGTCTTTGAGTCCGGTGCCATGCTCGTCTATCTGGCGGAAAAATTCGGCGCCTTCCTGCCGACCGAGCCGTCAGCCCGCGCCGAATGCCTGTCGTGGTTGTTCTTTCAGATGGGCAGCGCTCCCTACATAGGCGGCGGGTTTGGGCATTTTTATGCCTACGCGCCGGAAAGGTTCGAGTATCCCATCAATCGCTTCGCCATGGAGACGAAACGCCTCCTCGATGTGTTGAACCGCCATCTCAGCGACCATCAGTATTTGTGTGGCGACGAGTACACCATCGCGGACATCGCGAACTACGCCTGGTATGGTGCCTTAGTCGGACAGAATATCTACGAAGCCGCCGAGTTTCTTGACGTTAAATCGTACACGAATGTGATCCGGTGGACGAAAGAAATTGAAGCCCGGCCCGCCGTACAACGCGGCCGACGCGTGAACAAGTCCTGGGGACCGGAGGAAGAGCGGCTCATCGAACGACACAGCGCCAGCGATTTCGATGCGCCGGCCAGCTAGCGCCATTCACGATACGTTGTAGCCGCGCCAGTCCGCGCTCGTCGGGAAGGATACGGGCCTGCCCCAAGTGGCCTGGGATGGGATGGGTGTGGCTCCCCGCCTGGGAGAGCGGCCATCTTGGCCGCTTGCGGGCTGGAAGCCCGCACTCCTGGAACTCCCCTCCGAGGTCCCGCGAAACACACGGCCAGCACATTACACCCTTCTCGGCTTCCCCCTGGCTGTGCTATTCCCAGGAAAACCGCTGCCCTTTTTTTACCGTAACGACTGCCGAGGGCATCGCTACCTGACTGGACCGACATTCAAAGGAGGAGAGATGCATGAGCACGAATACCGACGAACGGCCGAACGCACGAGAGCGGGAACAACGCCTGGGGTTTGTGAGCCGGCCGCGGTTCGAGGACTACCAGGAGAAATACGCTACATACTTTAACATGGAGCGCCGCAACGGCATCCTCCAGGTGCAGATGCACACCGAGGGCGGACCCGTCATTTACGGCCTGCCGATTCACAACGCCTGGTCCCAGCTGTGGCTCGACATCGGCAACGACCCCGACAACGAGGTGCTGATCTTCAGCGGTACGGGGGATAAGTGGATCGCCGGGTTTGACCCGGAAATGTCCAAACTGCCCTTCCATGAGATGCCCGCAGATGTGTTCTACGATCAGATCTACGCGGATGCGACCAAGCTGCTGGAGGCATTCATCTTCAATATCGATATTCCCACGATTGCCTGCATCAACGGCTCAGGTTTGCACACGGAATTCGCCCTGCTATGCGACATTACGCTGTGCGCGGAGCACGCCGAGCTGTTCGATCCGCACTTCAAGTTTAGCCTAGTGCCTGGAGACGGTCAGGGCTTGACGTTCCAAGAGTTGATGGGGCTGAAGCGCGCCGCGTACTTTCTGTATACCAGCGACACGATTGACGCGCAGATGGCCAAGGAACTGGGCCTCGTCAACGAGGTGCTGCCGCTCGACGATCTCCAACCACGGGCCTGGGAGATTGCCGAAAAGATTATGCAGAAGCCGCGTGCCATCCGGCGTATGACGAGTGCGGTGCTGCGGCGGCAGTGGAAGCAGCGGCTGGTGCAGGACCTGGGGTTCCATATCGCGCATGAGCTGCTCGGCATGCACCTCAACAAGTCGGAGTGACTCACGCAACTTCAATACAGAATCACACACTGGCCTACCCCAAGCGCCTCAGGGGGATGCGGGGGGCTCCCCTCCTGGGAGGGCGGCCATCCTGGCCGCCATGCGGGCTGGAAGCCCGCACTCCTAAAGGAAAAGAAAGACGCGCTCCACCGTAGCGTGATTTGCGCGAGCCTTCTCGAATCTACAGGCTGCCTTTTGTGGATAGGACACCCTGAACGCGGGGATCATGCTCGACCGCGCTGCTGAGCGCCCTGGCAAAAGCCTTGAAGCCGGCCTCGATAATGTGGTGGGGGTTTCGGCCCTGGGTCATATTCAGGTGCAGGTTCATGCCGACCTGATTCGTCAGGGCCAGAAAAAAGTCGTGGATCAGTTCTGTTGAAAAGGTTCCTACCCTTTCTTGCTGAATCTCCAGATTATAGGCCAGAAACGGCCGCCCGCTCAGGTCAACCACACACGAGACCAGGGCTTCGTCCAGCGGCACGCTGGCCTCACCGAAGCGGCGGATACCGTGTTTGTCGTCCAGGGCTTCCCGGAGCGCTTGGCCGAGTGCCAGACCGACATCTTCGACCGTATGATGGTCGTCCACCGCAATATCGCCGCTGGCCTGCACACTGAGATTAAAGAAGCCGTGTCGAGCAAAGAGTTCCAGCATATGGTCAAGAAAGGGAACCCCGGTCGAGACCTCGTACTGCCCTTCGCCTTCGAGTTGGATGCTCAGGTGGATATCGGTTTCATTGGTCTTTCGCTGAACGTCAGCTTTGCGTGCGGCCATGCCTGCCTCCGTCTAAACGATATTGCACGGCCCGGGCGTGAGCCTCAAGTCCCTCAAGCTCGGCCAGCCGCACCACTTCGGGACCCAAGGCAGACAGGGCCTGCGACGACGCCCGTATTACGCTGGTGCGTTTCAGGAAGTCATAGACGCCCAGGGGTGAGGAAAACCGAGCCGTCCCGCCGGTCGGCAGCACGTGATTGGGCCCGGCGATATAATCGCCAAACGGTTCAGTCGAAAGATGACCCAGAAATATCGCTCCGGTGTGCCGAATATCCTTGACCCAGGTCTGCGGGTCTTTGACGGCCAACTCCAGATGTTCAGGCGCAATCGCGTTGGCCAGTGCCACGACTTCCTGCCGATGCCGGGCGAGAATGACCGCGCCGAAACGACGTAAGGAGGCCGAGGCGATGGTACGCCGGGGAAGCCGGGCAAGCTGCTCGGTGAGTTCTCGGATCACCGCCTGTCCCAGGCGCCGGGATGTCGTCAGACACAGCGGGGCGGCCAGGGTGTCATGTTCCGCCTGGGAGAGCATATCGGCCGCAATATAGTCGGGCCGGGCGGTCTGGTCGGCGATCACCAGAATCTCACTCGGCCCGGCAATCATATCGATATCAACCCGGCCAAAGACGAGCCGTTTGGCCGTGGCGACATAGATATTGCCCGGTCCGACGATTTTATCGACGCGCGGAATCGTCCGGGTACCGTACGCCAGGGCGGCCACGGCCTGGGCTCCGCCGATCCGGAAAAAGGCGTCCGCTCCCGCAATATGGGCCGCAGCCAGCAGGGCGGGATTGTCTCCTTCAGGGGACGGAGGGGAGACCACGATAACCTCTTTGACCCCGGCAACCTTCGCCGGAATCACATTCATGAGCACCGAAGACGGATAGGCCGCGGTGCCGCCGGGAACATACACCCCGACCCGTTCCAGCGGCGCTATTTTTTGACCCAGAGTGACCCCAAGTTCGTCGCGGTAGGTCCAGGATGACTGGCGCTGCTTGCGGTGAAAGCGACGGATACGTTGGGCCGCGGCGCGTAGCGCCTTTCTGACAGGCGCTGCCAGGCTCTTGAGCGCGTACTCCATCTCGTCCTGGGTCGCGCCCAGTTCATGAGGCGAGAGTGAGACCCGATCGAATTTTTTGGTGAGGGCCATCAGTGCTCGGTCGCCACGCTTGTGAATATCGTCCAGAATGGAGCGAACCGCGACTTCAACCTGAGCACTGGCGCTCTCACCACGCGACAGCAGCTTGTCGAGGCGACGCTGGCAGGCCGCGTCTGTTGTGGAGAGCAGCGGAACCGGAGCTTTCGTTGCAGAGCGTGTCATTGGACGGGCCGGTCTGCCTGACGCTGAATTTTCGCCCCAAGCCGGGACAGCTTGGCTTCGATGTGTTCATAGCCGCGATCAAGATGGTAAATACGGGAGACCTCCGTCTCACCGCGGGCCGCCAGTCCGGCCAGGATCAGCGACACGCTGGCTCGCAAGTCGGTCGCCATGACGGGCGCGCCGCTTAAAAATGCGACGCCCTGAATGGTTGCGGTATGGCCTTGGACATGCACGTCCGCGCCTAAACGGACGAGTTCTTGGGCGTGCATAAAGCGATTCTCGAAAATCGTTTCAGTGATGCTGCTCTGCTCTTCACCCAGGGTCAGCAGCGCCATCATTTGCGCTTGCAGGTCGGTTGGAAAACCGGGGTAGGGCCGGGTATCGAACTGGACGCCGGTCGGCCGCCCATTACCCCGGACTCGAATCCCTTCCGGTTCGTGACTAATGGCGACGCCTGCGCGTTGCAGGGTCTCCAGAAAGCTGGCGAGATGATCGGCGTGAGCACCCTGAACCAGGACATTGCCCGACGTGATCGCGCCGGCAATAAGAAAAGTCCCGGCCTCAACGCGGTCGGGAATAACCTGGTGGCTGACGCCGTGCAGTGCATCAACACCCTCAACCACGATTGTCCGACTCCCCGCCCCATGAATACGAGCCCCCATCGCAATCAGCATGGCTGCCAGGTCCTCAATTTCGGGTTCACGCGCGGCATTGTCCAGGACGGTCGTTCCTGTGGCTAAGGTGGCCGCCATCATGAGATTTTCTGTCGCGCCCACGGAGGGAAAATCGAGGGTGATGTGCGCCCCTGTCAGCCGGCTGGCCTGCGCTTCGACATAGCCTTGCCGAATCCGTATGGATGCGCCGAGCTGCTGCAAGCCAGCCAGATGAATATTGACCGGACGGGTCCCAATGGCACAGCCGCCCGGTGTTGAGACGCGCGCTCGACCAAAGCGGGCCAACAACGGCCCCAGCACCAAAAACGACGCACGCATGGTCTTGACCAGGTCATACGGCGCTTCAAACTGACCGACTCGCTTGGCATCGAGTACGACTTCATTCGTACTGAGCCAATCGGCCCGCACCCCGAGTTCGGTCAGCAAGCCCAAGGCGGTCTGGATATCGACCAGACGCGGCACGCTGCGCAGGGTACATTCCTCGTGGGTCAGAAGAGAGGCGAAGAGCAGCGGTAAGGCAGCATTTTTCGCGCCGCTGACCGTTACTTCCCCATGCAGGGGAATACCGCCTTGAATGAGAATCGTATCCATAGAGCCCGTCCCGCTACCTCACCACTCGCGACTACTCAACCAGCGGTCTTTTGGAAGACAACCACCCGGTCCCGGCCAGCGTAGTCTCGCCTGCACACCTGGAAACGCAGGCGGCGTTGCTTGCGTCCGAGCTGTATCTTGTGTCCAAGCTGCACGAGGGCGTCTTTTTGCGTCTCCCCAATCTCCGCG
This sequence comes from uncultured Binatia bacterium (SeqCode), assembly GCA_965203745.1. GTDB lineage: Bacteria > Desulfobacterota > Binatia > Bin18 > Bin18 > Bin18. The sequence goes on along the minus strand of CBDBDK010000001.1, from coordinate 2,743,492 downwards.
ACGAGCCAGCCGCCCGGCCGTATGTAGTCCGGACCGTCGTACAACAGACGGCCGTAAAAATCGAGACCGTCCGCTCCGCCGTCCAGGGCGACCCGCGGCTCCCACGCTCGGACCTCGGGCTGGAGCGTGTCGAGCACCTGCGAGGCGATATATGGGGGATTGGTCACGAGCAGGTCAAAGAACGGCACGCCAGACGAAACAGGGGTGAGCAGGTCTCCACAGGCAAAGGTGATGCGGTGACTAACCTGATGCGTCCGGGCATTCTTTTGAGCAATGGACAGGCTTGCAGGCGTCCTATCGACCGCCCAAATACGTGCATACGGCAACTCCGTTGCCAGGGCAACGGCAATACAGCCACTTCCTGTCCCCATATCGAGGATGCGTGGGGCGGTTATCCGCGACGACGCCAGCAGGCGTAGAGCCGTCTCAACGACGATCTCCGTATCGGGACGCGGAATGAGCACGCAGGGGTTGACCTGGAACTCCAGCGACCAGAATTCCTGGCGGCCAGTGATGTAGGCTACCGGCTCGCGTTGGGTCCGGCGGACTACGCACCGCTGAAAGCTGGTTTTCCGGGAGTCGGAAACCGTCTCTTGGAGCCGGCTGTACAAACAAGACCGGCTGACGTGGAGCGTATGCGCCAGCAGGACTTCCGCGTCCAAGCGAGGCGTGTCAATATCGGCCGTCTTGAGTCTATTTTCGGCCCAGACCACGAGCTGGGCAACCGTCTCAGCACGGGATAAGGAATCCGGCTGGAGACGTGGGGGGACTGCGAACGGGGTAGGGAGAGTCTGCGCGTTTTTCACCGGAGCCGACCCTGTTGGGCTGAATTCAATTCGCGGTAGCCTTGAGCATTTCGGCCTGATGCGAAGTGACGAGGGCATCCACAACCGGGTCGAGCTCTCCATCAAGAATACGCTCAAGGGTGTGGAGCGTCATATTGATCCGATGGTCCGTCATACGCGACTGGGGGAAATTATAGGTGCGTATCCGCTCGGAGCGATCTCCCGAGCCGACCATGCTCCGCCGCGAAGCCGTGATTTCGCTCTGCTGTTCTGCTTGCGCCCGTTCGAGCAGGCGGGAACGCAGGATTTTGAGGGCCTTGGCTTTGTTCTTGTGTTGCGACTTCTCATCCTGGCAGGAGACCACCAGGTTGGTCGGTAGATGCGTAATGCGGACGGCCGAATCCGTGGTGTTGACACTTTGTCCACCCGGCCCGGAGGACCGAAAGACATCGATGCGGAGTTCTCTTTCGTCAATAGCGATATCGACCTCATCGGCTTCGGGCAGGACCGCGACGGTGACGGCCGAGGTGTGAATCCGACCCGACGCTTCCGTCTCAGGGACCCGTTGGACGCGATGCACCCCGCCCTCGAATTTGAGACGGCTGTAGGCCTTCTTGCCCGTGACCATGCTGATGATTTCCTTGAATCCACCCAAACCGGTTGGGCTTGAACTCAGTACCTCCATGCGCCAGCTACGCTGCTCGGCATAATGCGAATACATCCGAAACAGGTCGGCGGCAAACAGACTCGCTTCCTCGCCTCCGGTGCCGGCCCGGATTTCGAGGATCACGTTTTTCTCGTCAAGCGGGTCTCTGGGGAGCAGCAGGAGATGGAGCTGGTCTTCAAGCTGGGTGGCCCGTTGGCTCAGACCCTTGATCTCTTCTTGCGCCAGGTCGCGCATGTCCGGGTCACTATCTTCAAGCAGGGCTTTGCTGCCTTCGAGGTCCGCATGGACTTTGCGCCATTCCCGAAAGCACGTCACGACCTCTTCCAGGGCGGCATGCTCCTTGGCCAGCTTGGCATATTCCTTGGCGTCACTGGCAACCTCGGGACGGCCCAGCGTGCGTTCCACTTCTTCGTAACGTTTCTCAACCTCGGAGAGTTTTTCGTGTAACGCAACGGCTTCGCTCATAATGGCAACCAAGGGCCGGAGCGGGAGATAAAATATAATAAGGGGCGGTAGAAAACCGCCCCTCCGCTTGGTCTTGCTCTGCGTCCGTCCGACGCAGGCTAGGCGTCTTCTTCTTTCTTCTCCGGGTCTTGCAACCCATATCTCCGGCGAAAGCGTTCAACTCGTCCTGCTGTATCAACAATACGCTGTTTCCCAGTGTAGAACGGATGGGATGCGCTCGAAATATCGAGTTTATACAACGGGTAGGTCTTGCCGTCTTCCCACTCAATCGTGTCGTTCGTCTCGACGCATGCCCGCGTGAGGAAGGCGAAGTTCGCCGAGGTGTCCTGAAACACGACATCTCGATACGTTTCTGGGTGAATTCCTGCTTTCATTCTCAACCTCCAGCGGGTAGTATTACCATCTCGTCAGATGGGCCGCAACTCAAGCGAGGAAGATATGGACGCAGACCGCTTGTGCGAGATTCAGCACGCATTACAAGAGGAAACGCTCGACGGGTGGCTGTTTTATGATTTTCGGGGCAGTGACCCGCTCGCCTATCGGATTCTCGGGCTCGATGACACTGAGCTGTCGACGCGGCGCTGGTATTACTTCATTCCGGTCGAGGGTGTGCCGGTCGGGCTCGTTTCCAGCATTGAGCCGCATCGTCTGGATCGCCTGCCCGGACCAAAGCTACCGTTTTTTACCTGGCAGCAGCACGCAGAACGCTTAGCCGAGCTGCTGCGCAATCGGCGACGTATTGCCATGCAGTATTCGCCGGAGAATGCCATCCCGTACATCTCGCGCGTTGACGCGGGCACAATTGAAACCATCCGTCAGCTTGGGGTTGAGGTGGTCTCATCCGCGGACCTGGTACAGCGTTTTGAAGCGGTCTGGACCCAGGAGCAATGGCAGAGCCATCGCCGCGCAGCCACCGTGGTCCGCCAGACGGTTGATGCCGCCTTCGGCTATTTGAGAGATAACGCGCCGGTGTCTGAATACCAGGTGCAGCAATTCATCCTGGACTGTTTTGCCCAGCACGGGCTGATGACCTACTATCCGCCTGTGGTGGCGGCCAACGCCCATAGCGCGGACCCGCACTACACACCAACGGCTGAGCAGACGGCGCTCATTCGGCCCGGTGACTTTGTGCTGATTGACCTGTGGGCCAAAGAACCGGACGGGGTGTATGCCGATATCACCTGGACCGGCTTTATGGGCAAGGTCGTCCCTGAACGCTACCAGGAGATATTTCAATTCGTTCGTGAGGCGCGTGATGCGGCAATATCCTTTGTGAAAGAGCGCGTGGCCGATGGTCAGACGTTCTTCGGCCATGAAGTTGATGCTGCGTCGCGAAGCGTTATTGCCAACGCCGGCTATGGCGACCAGTTTTTTCACCGCACCGGCCACTCCATTGGTACGGAAGTCCACGGCAACGGTGCGAATATGGATGGCGTCGAGACCCGTGATACGCGCCGGGTGCTGCCCCATACCTGCTTCTCGGTTGAGCCTGGGATTTATCTGGCCGGAGACTTTGGGGTGCGCAGTGAGGTCGACGTCTATGTCACCGAGAATGAAGCGATTGTGACCGGCGACCCGGTCCAAACGGAAGTTATCCCGATTCTCACATAAAGAAAGCTGAGCCTATGGCAAAAGTGTGGTTTATCCAACAGCAAAATCGGTTGATCGCCGTTGGCGGCAAGCCGGCCTATGATCGACCTTTTGAGAGCATTCAGTGGCCCTTGGACATTGGCGTCCATCGGTTTCATACGAACCAGGCACCCGCGCTTGACTCCAGCCTGCCGACTCAAGACGTGTCGTCCGCCGATATGGTGCTGGTCGAACTGCAAGGGAGTGATGTTTCTGCCGGGTCGAGCTACAAGGTCGGTTTCTACTCGTCTCCGTATTCCCCCCACGCAGTTGCCGAGCGGCTCGGCCAACCCTGGGCCGAGGACTCCACGGCCTAATCCCGCGTCCGGCACCGTTCCGCGGGAATCGCCAACTGTGCGATCAGATACGCCTTGAAGCTTGTAGCGTAGGGCTGTTGCTCCAGCGCTTGTTGCATACAGGACAGCCAGGCGTCGCGCTGTTTCGTCCCGATATGAAGATGGGCATGCGCGCTCGGAATCCTGATCGGACCGTATTTTTCGCGATACAGCTCCGGCCCGCCTAACCAGCCACATAAAAACCGGGCCAGTTTGTCTCGGGACTGGGCGAGATCAGCGGGGTGCATGGCCCGAATTGCTTGGGTTTCGGGCAACCGTTCCATCAAATCGTAAAAATCGTCAACTAACCGCCGTATCCCTGCCACACCGCCAGCGGCCTGAAATGAGGCATCGCCGTCGCCATAGCCGGGTTTTTCTGCGTGCATGTGCGTCGTCATGTCCTCATCTCTGATCTTCTGTTATGCTCCCTCGCCTGAGATATATGCCGTTCGGAAAGGATCGTCACCATGTCAGACTTCGATCTCCGTATTTTTTCTTATCTGCCCAACCCACGCATTTGGAAGGCCACCATTGCCGCCCGCCTGTGCGATATCCGCATTGATATCCGAGGCAGTACTCCGCCCGACTTGCAGCACTGGCTGTGGGACTTTGAGGCTCGCCCACTGACCGCAGAAGAAAAGACCGCTCCCCAGGAGACAGAGCGGCAGGCCCGGGCCGGTTTTAGCGGTCGTTTGTTCAAGACGGATGCCTTTCTCGAAGCGCACCCGTTCGGGACGGTTCCAGCCGCCTTCAGCCCTGACGGCCGGACCGGGATTTTTGAATCGAACAGTATCATGCGCGCAGTCGGGCGGCTGGGGCAGGAGACCTATCCGGTGTATGGAACGGATGCGTATTCGGCGGCCCGCATTGATAGTTTTCTGGACGCCAGCCTGGTCTTTGCGCGCGACTCGCAGATTTATCTCCTAGCCTTAATGGGCGGCAAGCTGACGGCGGATATTCACGCCAGAGCGAAAGACGCCTTTGGGATTTATCTCTCCGGCATTGAGCGGGGACTGGCACCGAACCGGGGCTATCTCGTTGGCGAGAGCGTTACCCTGGCGGATATCTGCTTTGTGGCGGAAATCGCCCTGTTCTCCAACGAAAAGGCCCAGGAAAAGCTGTTGGCCGATAATGGCCTTGACCTCGTATTCCATGCCGATGCGGAAGCCGAGTATCCACGAGCGCTGGCGCATTTTACCAAGCTGTCCGAGCATGAAGCGTTTGCGCCGGATGTCCAACCCTATATGGAGAAGCTGCACCAGCGGATTGAGCGGCAGAGTCTCTCTTGACAAGGATGATGGCGCTTTCTATATCCCCCACTAGGGACTAGGATGTGGTGGTGATGTGGGCCTCGAACCCGCTATGCCTGAGTGCAGGAGGGCTACGGTTATGGCACTAGAAGAAGAACTTGCCACGTATCAGAGCCACCTCGAAGAATGGGCTGAACATGAGGGCAAATATGCTCTTATCAAGGGAAAGCAGGTCTATGGTTTCTTTTCCAGCTACGATGACGCCATACAGATAGGCTATGAGAAGTTCAGCCTCGACCCTTTTCTCATTAAGCAAGTCAGCATGATGGAACAGGTCCACTTTATCTCTCGTCTCGTTGATCCATGCCTCACTTCACCCGCCAGATAGATGCGAAGGGCCCACTTCTCAACGTTCAGATCCGAATATGCTCCGGTTCAGGATGACACTTTCATCCGTCAACGTCACTAATCTCTTCTTATACAGCGCTCCCAAGGCTTTTTTATACGTCTTCTTGCTCACTCCGAACCACTGACGGATAGACTCGGGCGTACTCCGGTCGGTGACGGGAATCTGCCCGCCGTGTTGTTCCAGGGCGTCCAGAATAGTCGTGCTGATATCCCGGACTTTCGCATACCCCGGCTTGTGCAGACAGATGTCAATTTTTCCGTCCGCTCGTACGGTTTTGACAAAGCCGGTCAGCCGTTGTCCGCTGTGAAGTGGCTGAAAGATGTCGCTAGAGTGCAACAGCCCCCAGTGTGCACGATTGATAATGACCTTACGGCCCAGCACCGTCTGAGTACAGACGAAGAGTTCAACCTTCTGACCGGCGTGGAGATCGGTCGCGGTATCGGACAGAAAGCGGTCGAGTTTTGCCGAGGCGACGACACGCTGACTCCGCTCATCCAGATAGACTCTGACAATATAGGCGCGCCCCCTTTTCATCGGCGTGTTTTGCTCTCGAAAAGGAACCAGCAGATCCTTGGGTAAACCCCAATCGAGAAAAGCGCCGACCGGTGTCTCGGCAACGACCTTGAGCCGCGCAAAGTCGCCGACCATGGCCAATGGCGATTGCGTGGTGGCAACCGGACGATCCTCGGAATCCGTGTAGAGAAAAACGGTGAGGCGTTCACCTGTCCGGCACGTAGCAGGACCATAGGACTGCGGGAGGAATATCTCGCCGAGTGCTCCCGCGTCGAGAGCGACTCCGCTGTCGGTTGCCTTGACCACCCGGAGCGTATTCAGCCTGCCGATGTGTGGCATGTGGGAATGACTCTCACTCTAATGGGACACAAACTCGGGCATGACGTTCTTGACGAAGAGCGTCTGCGTATCCGCGGAGGTCGCTATGAAAACGAAATAGGTGATGCCCAGGTCTTCAATGCGCGTAGTGAGGTCACGCCTGACCTCGTCCGGAGTACCCATACAGAGCAGCGGTGAGCGGCGCGCCGTTTCCACATCAGGAAAACCCAGGCGGGACGCGATTTTGCCGAACCGGGGATCGTCTACCGCATTGGACAGGCACAGCATGACCATACCTCCCAGCTCGATGCTCTGCGGGTCGCGGCCGACTTCACCGACATATTTGTGAAACATGCCAATCCGCCGTTTGAGTTGGGCCAGGTCAAAGGCGACGGTGGCGACCGGGTCGTTCACAAAGTCTTTGCCGTTAAAAATGGGGGGGATGATATTGAGGATATCGGCCTCGGCTGCGGCGATTTTGAGTAGTCCGCTCCCCGAGCCGCCCAGCATGAGCGGCGGACGGGGCTGTTGCACGGGTCGTGGATTATTATACGCCTTCTCGATTGTGTAATACTGGCCGTGAAACGTGGGCTCTGCCTGGGTCCACATCGCTTTGAGTACCTGGATGGCCTCGGCCATTTGAGCCAGGCGTTCCGCATTGGAGGGATAGGCATAGCCGTGGGCGTCGTATTCCGACTGCTGCCAGCCGGCTCCCAAGCCCAGGGTCAGCCGCCCATTACTGACCTGGTCCAGGGTGGAGGTGATCTTGGCCAGCAGCGGGGGCGGACGAAACGAGGCGGCGGTGACCGTGGGCGTCAGACGGATGCGGCTGGTCACGGCGGCAACAGCGGTCAGCGTGGTAAAGCACTCCAACTGCGGAACCTGTGGCGCGCCCAACGGTGAAAAGAAGTGATCGTTGATCGACACCGAATAAAAGCCGTCGTCCTCGGCACGCAGCGCAACCTGCTTCGCTGCGGCAAAGTCGCCAGTGGGCAAGAATAAGCCAAACTTGACATCGTGCATGCGTCTCTCCTCTACCTCCCTCTGCCGTCTATGACAAAGGCCGATAGGTATATCAGATGAGTGTCCGCTGCAAATGCTTGTCCCTTTCTCCTGCTACCGGTAGGATATGGACTATGAAAGTAATAAGGCTTTCAATCAAGAGTCAGGATACTATTCCCAGGGCCATTCGACAGGCCCATAAGATATCGTTCCACACTCAAGAGTTATTCCCTCAAACGTGTCTGGATGACGTGGCTGGCTGTCTCCCATACAACGGGCAGTCGAAGACCTTGGAAGATATGAATGATGCTATCCGACAGGGAATTCTTAAAAGCCTGCGGAATTATCACTGACATGACAACCCTCAGAAACGAAAGGACGTGACTATGGCAGAAAAACCAGTTGCCGCAGTGCTTGGAGTTGGTCCGGGCTTGGGGGCCGCGCTGGCCCGCCGGTTCGCTAAAGAATATGCGGTGGCAATCAACGCCCGCCGCACGGAATACCTCGCATCGCTGGCGGAAGAAATTCGTGCTGAAGGGGGGCAGGTCTACGAGGCCCCGGCTGATCTGAGCGACCGAGCCCAGATCGAGGCCCTGTTCAAGACGATCCGTGAACAGCTCGGCCCGCCCGAAGTCCTGCTCTATAACGCCGGCGGTGGGACCTTCGGCACAATCGCCGATATAACCCCGGAACAGTACGAGAACTCCTGGCGGGTCAACGCCTATGGCGCGTTTCTGAGCGCGAGGGAAGTGGTTCCGGACATGCTTGAACGCGGACGCGGCAGTATGCTGTTTACCGGTGCGACCGCCGGTGTCAAGGCCGGCCCCCGCTCAGTGGCCTTCGGTCCGGCCAAGTTTGCTCTGCGCGGATTGGTGCAATCGCTGGCGCGTGACCTTGGGCCCAAAGGCATCCATGTGGGTTGGGTCAATGTTGACGGCGTCATAGACATCCCTGGCCGCAACTATCCCAATATGACCGAGGAAGACATGCTCAAGCCCGAGGCCATTGCCGAAACCTACTGGCATATGGCCCATCAGGACCGCAGTTCCTGGACGACCGAGATCGATGTGCGGCCGTTCAAGGAAAAATTCTGAGGATGAGCAAATATTCCATACGGCAGGGTGAGACGGCCGTCCGCAACACTGACCGGCCATCTCACCCTCCGTCATGGATCTATCGGGTTCTTCCGGCGGGAGGATTGCTGACCGGATTCTCTGCGGATGTGCTATTGTCGAGCGGGCGGATTGACCTGCTCGCTTTCCCCGTCCTGTCGCTTTTGCTCTGGAACCTAGCGATATATGTACTGACCCCCCTAAAGCGGTTTCGTCCAAGGAGAGAAGGGCGAGAATTGCATGAATTCGTGCCTTGGCTTGCGAGACTATGCAATAAATTATTCGAGAAACTACACGCAGGCGGATCAGAGGCGCTCGACGATCTCCAGACGCGCGACTTGTCACATTCGATACTGTTGAGCCGTATCAGAGCTAGCGTGCATCTGTCGGCGGTGACAACAACCGTCGGACTCATGATCGGTATGTATCTGCAAGGAGTCGCCCTTGAGTACCGAGCAGGGTGGAGCAGCACATTTCTTGAGGCTGACACGTTACGGATCATATTGGTGTTAATTCTCGGACCGGCTGCATGGATAACGGGAATCGGAATTCCAAATGTAGAGGCCCTGCGATCACTAGCTTGGTCAGCGGGGACGGATGGTGAGATTGCCACTAACTGGATCCACCTGTATGCCGTGACTTGTATACTAGTGGTCGTCTTACCACGGCTGATGCTGACGCTCTGGAGTTTGGGGACAGCGCGTCGCCGCGAGCGGGAGCTCCAGACGATTTCATCGAATGTTGAGAAACATCCTGCGCCGAATATGTCTTCCCCGCACTTTGAGCGGATTTGCATCATCCCATTCAACCATCTGGACGTGTCGAAATGCAGGTCGAAATGCAGGTGCATGTTCGATGGTATGATCGATGACCGACAATCCGTCCCGTACGAAAAAATCGATGAATATTTCGATGTGTTTAAGCCGAACGAGAGCTCAGATTTATATGTCGCCGCCTTTGACTTATCCGCGACACCCGAGGCAGAAGTGCACGGAAGGATGATCGACCGGCTGAAACAAGCAGCAGGACCATGCGAGACAAGAGTATGTCTTGATACTAACGCTTACGCTGAACGCTTCGCCGGATATCCTGAGCGTGTGGGGGAACGCAAGAAGAGCTGGTCAGACTTCCTTGCGCCCTACGGGGTCACACCGATATTCACCGGGGAGGAGGTATGACTGCACAGACCATAACACTCAGCCTGATTTCTCATACGAATGTCGGCAAGACGACGCTCGCACGAACGTTACTGTACAAGGATATCGGCGAGGTCGTCGACCGTGCTCATGTCACGGATATTTCAGAGGCGTATGAACTAACTCGAACGTCCGGGGGTGAGGTATTGCAACTATACGATACGCCTGGGTTCGGCGATACGCCTCGCTTGTGGAAGCATCTCGAGCGGGCGAATACTCCGTTATTGGGCTTCCTCAGCGAGGTGTGGGATCGTTTTACGGACCGGCCACTCTGGTGCAGCCAACAGGCTATGCTCAACGTGCGCGATCATGCAGACGTGGTTCTATATCTCGTCAACGCAAGCGAAGAACCGGAAACTGCGGGTTACGTCGAGACGGAGATGAAAATCCTGCAATGGCTAGACAAGCCGATTATGGTCCTGTTGAACCAGATGGGGTCGCCAAAGCAATCCAGCGTAGAGGAAGATGAGGTGAACCGTTGGCGTCACCATTTCCACTCGATTTCAAATGACACTCGGGTGATAGCATTTGATGCCTTTGCACGTTGTTGGGTGCAAGAAGGGATTCTGTGGAAAGAAATTGTGGAATTACTACCCGCTAAGCAGCGTCCTCTAATGGAGAACTGTATCGTATCCCTGAATGAACGCAATAAAGAACGTTTCCAGAAGGCAATGAGTCACCTTGGAAGTGCGCTTGGGAAGATATTCTGTGACCGTGAAGCCCTGCAAGGGCAGGGCTTCTTCGATACCCTGTTGTCGAAAGGCTCTGCTGAGGAGAAAGCGGTGTCCCTGCTGAAAGAACGGACGGAGAAAACTCTGAGGAAGGCCCTGACTGAGATTGTTCATGAGTACGAACTCCCAGGCGAGGCGAAGCGAGAAATCTCAAAGGAAGCTGACATCAATACAGAAAAGACGGCTAACAAAAGCAAGTGGGCCATTGGTGGAGGTATGCTGAGCGGCGCGTTATCCGGGCTCGCTGCTGACCTGGCCGCTGGGGGAATGACTTTTGGTGGCGGCATGATGCTTGGCGCCATCCTGGGTGCGGGTGGCAGTGCGTTGCTTGCCAGTGGCATCAACACCATCAAAGGGAAGCATGAAGACTACGTGGAATGGAGTTCCGAAAAAGCAGACCACTTCGTACGAGGTGCAATGCTCTACTACCTTGCGGTTGCGCATTACGGACGCGGGAGAGGAGAGTGGCGAGAAACAAAGGAGCCAAAGTTCTGGAATGACACTGTAAAACGCGCAACGTCCCGGTTGCACAAGGATATTGAAACCGTGGTTAATCGCACGCGCCAGACCCGGGATGTCAACGGCCATGCCATTCGTACAACCCTTTCAAAGGCCACGTGCGACACATTGTTAACCCTTTATCCCAATGCCTCGATAGAATGGTAATGAAGAAATACAAATGGTCGGCAGGAGTCGCCCCCAGTTATCTACGGCGAACTAATTATCTAGTCTTCTGGAACTTGCCGGAAGCGGCTGCCCGGTGCGGGCGGCTCTTCCGGTGGGCCGGCAAAACACTGGGCCATCGCCATCCACCTGGTGGCCGTACCGCCACTCACTCGAAGTGAGGTGTCTGCGATGTTGCGCACCTGTGTGACCACCTGACAGAACTCGACCGCGCTGCCCTCGATCCGGTTCGCCTGGTTCGGTTGATTCCACTCCCACACCTCTCCCGACGGTGCGCTGAGCCGCAGGTAGGGGATGTCCGTCGGCACGGCGAGCTTACGATTCGTAAAGGTCCAGCCGAAGGTGTTCACCCCCATGATAACAACATTCTTGATCCGGCCGGTGTTGGTACGCGTTCGGCCCAGCAGGTCGTATATGGCCTGACTGTGTGCCCAGGTTTCCATCAGGCGCGCCGTGATGCTGGAGCGCACGCTCATATCCGGCCCAAACCATTGTACCCGTTTTTTGGGGTCCGCGGCTGCAAAACGCTCCGCCATCTCAAGAGAGAAAGTACGCCAGCGATGTAACAGTGCGCGGTCCCGTAGCCCGTCAAGCCAGACCTGGGTGAAGGCCAGCCGCCCGTGCTGCTTGCGGCCGACGGTGAATTCTTTCACCAGGTCCAGAAAGGCGTTCGTATCCTGCAATGAGAGGTCAGCCGCGTAGTCGCCCATATGCAAATGGGCCACGATATCGTTGATCGTCCATGCTTTGAATTGCGTTTTCCTTCTCCAGTCCCGATCGTCCAACCCGTCAAGCAGGGCGAAGACCGCCTCGCTCTCCTCCCGGAAATCTAGGGCTTGCTGCAACATCGGTCGCTCCTGTCTGCGCTGTCGCTCATCTGGCCGGGCCAACAAATCACACCCAGGGTGAAAAGACCACTCACCAGGGAATGAGGATATCTTCTATCTCCCCTCCTCGGAGGGGTGGCCCGAAGGGCCGGGGTGGGTTCCTTTTTGCATCACACGTCCCAAGAGGGGATTACGCACGGTATCGATTTTCCTCTGGGCAATGCCGTGATCGCCTTTGGTCTTCCTGACTGACCTGACGTTGCTGTTGCAACATATCCCTCGCCTCAGCCGTTTGACCCGTCTTTGCGTTGGGCTTCGAGCTGACGAACATAATGTTCGAGTTCAGCGACATGTACATCCGTTACCCCCAGGCCGCGCAAGCTCTCGGCGAGTCGGAGCAGATAGTCTCGATTCAAGCCGCTCGGCCCCTTGGAATGAAAAATCTGGAGCGCCATCTCTGGTACGGAGGCCGGGCCGAGATAGTGCGGGTTGTCGTCCTGAGCGATATAGACAGCGGCGGTGGTCACGGAGGGCGCAGGGGCATCGGTTGTAGTGGTCTTGGGGTAAAAGTCCACCTGGTACCGGTGAAACCCCCCTTGCTCACGCTCATCGAGATAAGAAAAGATCGACTCCAGGGACTCTCCGGCAACCTGATAGGCCACACCCCAACACACCGATTGGGTATCGGCGACCAGGGTTACGACGCGGCCTGGGGAGCCTGGAAGACCTCTATGGTCGGGTGAGCCCTGGTAAAAACGTCGCGCCCAGCCTCGGATATAACCGACCTGACGCTGCTCAAAGGCAAAGCCGGGATGCCAGATCAATGACCCATAGCCAAAAATCCAGACCTTGGTAGGCACCATCTTGGTTGTATGGAGACTGGACGGGCGGGCAGAGGAGGAAAAGGTGGGTCGGGTGACCCACCTTGCGTCTACGGAGTTATCCCATGTGGAAGGCGTTGAGCTTGTTGCCGTCCAGATCGCGAAAATAGCCGATGGTCATACCGCCATCACCACGCGGTCCGGGCGCGCCCTCGTCCGTACCGCCCAACTCCAGTGCCTTCGCATGGATTGCCGCCACCTGTTCCGCACTGCTCGCGGCGAGGGCGACCATCACTCCATTGCCGACCGAGGCAGCACTGCCGTCAAACGGCTTGCACACCGCCAGCATCGGCCCTCCGGTGCCCCATAAGATAATGCGCTCATTCTCCATCATGCGCTTGGCCCCAAGTTCGGCCAGCAGTTCGTCATAATACTTGGCCGCACGATCCAAATCGTTCGTTCCGATTGTGACATAACTAATCATACTTACCTCCTTCTTGTTTCGTAACAGGGTTAGGGTTGGATAAAATCCCGGACCAGGCCGGAGACACGTTCGAGCTGCTCTAGCTGCGGCACATGAGCCGCCTGTTCGACCATGGCAATCTGCGAGCCGGCAATCCGGCTACCAAACTCCTCGGCATACGCCGGGGGGACGAGCTTGTCCTCAGTGCCCCAGACAATCAGGGTCGGGGCGGCAATCCGATGGATGCGCTTCTTGAGCCCTTTGTCCGGAATGGGCCAGATAAATTTACCCGTGCAGGCGAGTGACCACGTCACCCGAATCTGTAAATCTTGGGCTTCCTTCTCGTCCTCCGGCACGGTCAGCATCTGCTGAGCGAGTGGACCACTCGTGTCGTAGAAGGCGGCTTTGACCACCTCCTCCATGGGCAGGATCATCCAGTTTTTGACTGGAGCGTCGTCCCGCCAGAGGCCGATTGGACTCAGCAACACCAGCTTGCCAACCCGTTGCGGATAGCAGGCGGCGATCTCCGCGGCGACCATACCGCCAAACGAGTGGCCGATGACGGTTGGATTGTCTAAGCCGAGCTGGGCAAACAGCTCATCGTAATACAGCACCAAATCCCATAAATCGTCCAGGGCCTTCACGCCGTCCGGGTCGCCCAGGGTCGTACCCGGATGCTCCGGGGCGTACACGGTGAACTGCTCGGCCAGCGCGTCCAGAAAGGGGTCCCAGGTCAGGCCGTAGGCACCGTGCAGGAACACCACTGCCGGGCCACTGCCGGCAACGTGGACTTTGGGGTTAATCTGATTTTTCCACACACTGGCGGTTTGTTCTTGGACTGCGACCATCTGTTTTTCCCTTGTGTCCTTACTCTCTTGTGTCCTTACAGGGCCGCAATTGAGGCCTGGCGCTTGGTCCGCAGCTTTTCCGGCCACCAGTGATTCTCCCACTGGTTGTCCCACATATCGTGGATATGGGGCATGACTTCGCTGCTGAACATATCGATGTTTTTGAGGGTCAAGTCATGCGGCATGGAGCCGATATGCAACAGGACCATCAGATTGCCGACCCGCAGGTCGGTGACGGCATCGGTGAGCATGTCGCGGACCGTTGCCGGGCTGCCGGCAATCACAAAACCCTCATCCACAAAGTCTTTGAACTTCCAGTTGGGGATGGCGTCGAGTTTATCGAAATAGCTCTTGAAGATGCCCTTGCGGATATTGTTTTCCAGGCTGCGATAGTCCTGGTGGCCCGGCGGGAAGAAGTATTCGGGCGGGATATGCAGGGACTTATTGTAGAAGTACTGAAAGTGCCTTTCATACAAGGCTTCGGCTTTGGCGTCGGTTTCTGCCACGGCCACGAGTTGCAAAAAACCGGCACGGTAGGGGTTGGGTTCAATGCCGCGCTCGCCGATGAACTGCCAGAACCCGTCCATTACGCTTTTGCCGGTCTTGGGGCCGTAATAGCTGAGAAAGCAGTAGCAATGGTTGTGTTGGGCGGCAAATTCCCAGGTGCTGAGGCTGCCGAATCCCGGAATCCAGACGGGCGGATGAGGCTGTTGGATAGGCCGCGGCCAGACGTTGACCTTGGGCAGCTGATAATACTTGCCGTTCCAGGCGAAAATGTCATCCGCGGTCCAGGCCTTGAGGATCAAGTCGTGGGCCTCGTAATAGCGCTCGCGCTGCTCAATCGGGGTGATACCCGCACACAGGGTGGCGTCCATGGCCGTTCCCAGCGGCATGCCGGCAACCAGGCGGCCGCCGCTGATGGTATCCAGCATGCCGTACTCTTCGGCCACGCGCGTGGGCGGGTTGGTCGTTGGCAGGGTTGAGCCCATCTGCACCACTGCCACATCCATACCATTGGTGGCGCGGGCCAGGACCGAGCCCATCAGGTTGGGGTTGGGCATAAAGCCATAGGCGTTCTGATGATGCTCATTGACGCAGATCCCGTCCATCCCGGCTTTGGCGGCATGGATCAGTTCGTCCAGCGACCAGTTGTAATACTGGCCGACTTTCTCGGCGTCGCCCAGTTCCGTCCAGGGCGGATCGACCCAGACAGAGTGGTATTTTTGCTCAAAATCGTCCGGCAGGTCCCGGTAGGGCATCAGGTGAAACATGGAAACTTTCATACCTGGCCTCCTTTGTATGGGCGGTTCCAGCCTAAATACCAATTGTGGCGGCGTTTGACTAGGCGGTCTGGAGAGGTTGCTTACCGGGAGTTACCGTTAGGGCAAGTCCTTCCCATGCCTCCATAACTCGTACTCACTGATGTCTATGCTGCTACTCCACGCCACGGCGTAGCCACCCGGCTCGACCTTCACCGCCTTAAAAAGCGCGGGGTTCTTTAAGGGAGAGAACATGGTTCTCTTGAGCAAGGGAGTCATGTCGAATTGTTTCTTTTGCCTATTGTCGAATTCAACAACAAGAGTATGGTCGTCTACCGCTGTTGCTGACAGTATTTTTGGAGGGTTCATTGTCTTAGTTCAGTGGTGGCAGTTTACGGAATTCCTGACTCTCCCACATCTGTTTCAATGCTTCTTTAATTACTCGGCAACGTGCTACTTCAGGCATGATTGCTTCGTTTTCTTCTACACCCACGCATTCAGACTTTTTCTGTCGCGTTTTGCATGGATGTACACCTTGCGATGCAGTTCCGGTGGAATACGAAGGGAGAACTTGCCCGAAAACGGTTTATCGGGTGATCGGTTTTGGTGCGCGAGGAGTATCTTGATGAATGTCGTCCTCACCCGTCGTTCCGAGATTTGCAAAAGTCGAGATAGTCATCGACAGAGTCTCGAAACGCTTTATGGACCTCTTTGACGGAGGTTGCTTGAAAGGTGACGACATCCCGAATGTTGATAATCTCGCCGTGGAGAACACTCGCTTCGTCATCAAACTCAACGTGCCCAATATAGCCTTTGTACTCCATCATGGTGTGATCCCTGCCTCCAATAAGAATCGTTGAACAGACTTGAGGACGCCTTTATCGGTTTCCTTTTGTGGGTGTGGCCTATGGAACACGGCTCGTACTTTCATGTAACCGTGAATATGAGGTGAAAGCAAAGCGACCCGAATTCTGGAACCTTTTCCCTCTGATATCTCCCCGCCTAAAGATTTGAACAAACTTTCAACGTTTTTCCACGGAACATCAGAACGAACAGGCGTATCAAAAATGGAACGAACAGGTGTATCAAAAATGCTTCAAGCGTTCGTATCCCTTTTCTGTTCATTAGCGCGCGTATCAAAAAATGACACCACGAGAAAGGGTATTGCCTTTTTGTTCATTAGCATGCGGTATCAAAAAATGACACCACGGGGAAGGGGAAGTGAGGCAGGCCCTACACAAGGTTAGCCGTAACAGCGGGCAACGGGCGAGAGAGTATGGGAGGATCGAGCGTTAGAAAAACTTCACGCAATCAGGCGACTCGGGACGTGGAGTCAGAGTACTTTGTACAATCGATAAGCGAAGCGTTGTCGTAATCCGCGTCGGTCGGCACGAGTTGCCGGTCTTTCACGAGGTCGCGCAGTTCGGTATCAACCACGCTCGAAAAGACCTCGAACCCACGTTCCAGATAGGCTTTGGGTGGCTGCCGGTCTTTTACGATGTCACGCAACTCGGTATCCCACGCTCGAAAAGACCTCAAACCCGCGTTCCTGATAGGCTTTGGGTGGCTGCCCGCCCATGAAGGCCATGACCGCCCGCGGGGTAGGGGTGGCCTTGGCCGTCACCGCCGCGAACCCGGCCCGCTTGGCCCAGTCCAAAAAACGATCCAAGAGGCTCAGGCCAATGCCCCGCCCATGATAGCGCGCGTCCCGGTCGTCCGTGTCGTCGAGTTGGCCAACATGGTAGCAGTAAATGGACAGGCTGCGGTCGGGCAGCGCGGGTGCGGCGTCGCCGAACTCACCCCAGTACAGCGGGTCCCACAGCCCTTTGGGCGAGCGGGTGTCCGCGGCGTAGCGCCGAAACTGGAGTTGGCCGACGTGCTGCGCGCCGTCAAACGCCAATATCGCACTTGAGCCAAGGTCCTGAATACGGGTACGGACCTCCTGTGCGTCGCCCTGATGACCAATAGGGACTGTCCCGAGGTCTTCTGCGGTCATCGGTCGGTAGTGAATCGTCTGGCCGGTCTCGCTGCTGCTCATGGCTCGATGCCGCGGCTTAGCTCTTGTTTTTGAAGGCCGCGAAATCTCGCTGCATAACCGAATCGACCGCGTTGACAGACGGTCGTTCGCCGACCATTTGCAAATACTCACCCAGGCCGGGGACATCATTCGTAATGTCCCAGTCGTAGATTTGCGTGGTGTGCAGATTGGTAAAGCGCAACTCGAAATAGGCGGTCAGGTCGGCGAAGGTGAATGTGTCGCCGGCGATATAGGGCTCGAAGCGGACGAGTTGCTTGAGTGCCCGCAGCCCGGTTTCCAGCAATGGCCGGGCTGCGTCATACGCGGCCTGGTCAACCGGCGCGCCGAAGTACACGGTCGGCACATGGCGCCGGGCCGGTGCGTCGAGGTACAGCTCGACAAAGCGGATAATTTCTTTGGCTTTGGCCCTGGCCCAGGGGTCGCTGGGATACAGCGCCGGTTGCGGCTGGATATCTTCGAGATAGTCGAAGATGACGTTTGTCTCGGTCAGGGTCGTGCCATCGACCTCAATATAGGGCACCTTGCCCATCGGGCTTTTGGCCAGGACTTCCGGTTCCTGGCTCGGCATGATCGAGACTTCTTCAAAGGCGAGTCCCTTTTCGACCAGCGCAGCCTTGGCCGTGCTGTAATAATTGCTCAGGGTCGTACCGTAGATTTTGATCATAGTCTGTGTCCTCCTTGCAGTGTGCGTTCAGATATTCAGGGTGGGCAGGTCTCCGCTGGTCAGATCAGTATACAAGGCGCGCAGGTGGTCTTTGAGGTTGTCCAGCGTCTCGCCTTGCGTCCAGTAATCAGGATACTCATGGAGATAGCCTAGCCACGCTCCATCTTCTTCCCAGTAGACAAATTGGGTCAGTTTGCATGGTCGTTCCCCCCAAGCGAGAAATTTCTTGTCTCTCTGGAGCGTCATAAATGTCAATGCGTCCCGCTTTTAGGTAGTGGTTCAGTAGGGGCGACCGGCCGACCGCCCTCCCTGTCCCCCCCTGGGAGCCAGCGGCCATCCTGGCCGCACGCGGGCTGGAAGCCCGCCCTCCTCAAGGAGGAGAGAGACGCGCTACACGGCATCGTAATTTGCGCCAGCCGCTTTTAAGGGATGTGCATTCCCGGCAGTCAGAGCCGTTTCCTTCCGCGCACCAGCGGAAGCAGCCGCTTTTGCCGCCTACGGCGTATGCGTATGGGACGCACCTTGCAGTTCGCCGATATCCCGATTCAAGAGAATCAGGTTATCCGTCAGGAGGGTATTGAGCCGTTCCACCTTTGCGTCGAGCGAGGTGATCTCTCGGTCAATCTTGTTGTCCAACTGCCACCAGGACGGTCATGACGGTCCCGGCATTCAGCACCGAGGTGGTGGCGATAATGGCCACAATTTCTCTGATATGCATCCCTTCTTAATGTTGTCCATAATGAAGCGCATGTCAATCAGTCGCCCTCCCTGTCCCCCCCTGGGAGCGCGGCCATCCTGGCCGCACGCCCAAGCGGCACTTGAGCGATGTAAATTAACCCGAAACCACCAAGCCAGCGTTGCGCTGGCCGTGAGCCCAAGCGGCACTTGAGCGGTGTAAATTATCACTCCCGCAACAACTCAATAATACGGGTGAGCCTGAGCAGCTCTTCATCACTGGCCTCATTGACCAGCCCGTCCCAGCTTTCGGCGGAGATGCAACGGGAGGATACATCCTTCCTCCCGTCGATACTGAAACAATTCGGAGAGCGGAACCTCCAGACCCGCGGCAAGACGCTCAAGCAGAGCGAGCGTCGGATTCGCCTCCCCCCGCTCAATGACGGCCAGGTAGTTGGTGTTGACGTCGATGATTTCTGCCAGCCGTTCTTGCGTATGTCCCTTTGATCTTCGCAGGCTTTTGATCCGTCTGCCTAACAGCTCTCGGTCAGTCATCCCCGCCTCATGGTTCAGGATCAGACCAGTATGGACAGCCCGCTATGTTAATCGAAGAGTCTGAAAGAGATAGTTTGAGGCTTTTTTTGGAAAAATTATGTCTAGTAAAGATAGTTCAATCCGTCCTTCTCAGGCATCGGAGCCTCCTCCCGGTTCCCATGCGTAGCGCTGGCGCGCCGTACGGGAATGCACTGCCCTTTTCCACACGACTGCCGGCCTGTCCGTTCCTAATCAAATGATAGGATATATCGTTAGTTAGTGAGTTTTCCTAGTCATCTTTCCCGTTTCGTCTCGATATACTTCCCTGGTCGGCACGAGAGCGGAGGGAGTCCACCATGGCGAGACGGTATGCGTGACGCGAGGACCGGTGGGAGCGGATTCAGGGGCTGTTGCCGGGCCGGGAGGGCTACGTCGGGGGTACGGCGCGGGATAACCGGTTGTTTGTGGAAGCGGTCTTATACCGCTCTCGCGCGGGGATTCCCTGGCGCGATGTACCGCCCCGGTTTGAAGATTTTCGCGTGCTCCACACGCGCCATCTGATTGAAAACTTCTTCGCCAGACTCAAGCAATACCGCGCGCTCGCTACCCGCTCCGATACACGCGCCGTCAGCTTTCTCGGAGCCATCTCCCTGGCCGCTACGGCTCTCCTCCTTCACTGATGACACGCCCGAGGCCGGGCACGGAACGGACCTGTCGTTGCATGGGATATTTCTGTTGGAGATAGTTTATTGATAAATTATCTCTAACAGTAGTAATATCCTCGTCTGTCAGACATAATAATAAGAAAATATGTCTGACAGAGGTTGTAGGAGAGGCCCAGGCGAGGAGATCCGAAACAAAGATGAAGAAGGAAAATGCAGGATTCCCCCGCACCAGACAGGGACACAAGACCCGGAGGGAGGAGCAGTAATAATGATGCGCTACTATCGTATTAGCCTACGCGGCGTGCGCCCGCTGATTATGCACAACAGCATGGCGGGACTGGATAAACGCTCCCCGGCCAACCAGGAGAAGAGCGAGCTGACCAAGAAGCAGGGCCGCAACCGCACCCAGCGGGATGAGGAACGGCTGCAAGAATTGGAATGCCAGACGAGCCTCTGGCTCAATCTTACCGGACAGCCGACCGTTCCCGCCGCTGCGTTGCGGGCCTGTCTCGAAACGGCCGCCCGGAAACTGAAGGAAGGGCCGCTGGTCCGGGAAGGCGTGGCCGTCGAGGACGTAGAACATTTTGCCTATGACACGGAGTTGGGCACCACGGTCGAGGAGTTGGGCCGCTCCGTGCAATTCACGACCAATGTCGTGATCCAACGGAATCGTATCCTCCGCACCCGTGCCAAGTTTGACAACTGGGGCGTCATCTTCGTGGTGGAAGCCGACGACGAGATGGTGGAGGAGGGGCAGTTAAGACGGTGGCTGGAAATCGGCGGGCGCCGGATCGGGCTCGGGGACTGGCGCCCTGAACGTTCGGGCGACTTTGGCCGGTTCCAGGTGGAAAGTATTGAAAGGATAATCCAGCGAGGCGATGCAGGGCAGGGCTTGGCCAGGCGAGGCGAGGCTGGGATCTCGATGTGAGCACACAGCGTTGGGAAGGAAGGTGGTCCCGCTCACAGAAAGGAAGGTGCGCATGAAACTGGGAAGCACGTAGGCGGCTGGAACGTGGCGCAAGCAATCATGACACAGAACGGAAACAACCGAATGAGGAGGATTGGTATGAACAGAATGAAGAGCATGTTCACAGGCGCGATCGCGCTCGTGGCGGGCCTTGCCCTCTCGGCCGGGAGTGCCTTTGCAACCGCAGGATATGTGAGCGGTGACCCGGCCATGATGAAACTGGTTCCCTATTTTGAGACCGGAGGTTCTAAAGCGACCATCATCGGGATTCAGAACCTGTCCCCGCGAGAAGTGGCTACGACGGCTCAGCATAAGGCTGTTGCGGATGCTCAGAAGGCGTTGGATGATCTTAATGAGATGGATGAGCCTAACCTGCAGGAAGTTGCGAATGCGGAGAAGGCCCTTGCGGACGCTCGGGAGGCGCTTCAAACCGAACACCTCTTTGTTTCGGTGAATGTCTATGACGCCATGGGCATGATGATGGATGATGCATCATCAGAACTGTGCCTGTCGGAAAATCAGTTCGGGTATGTCATTCTCCAGGAACCCGAGATGACGTCAGAGCAGGAGGATATTCCCAACCGGAGCGATGTGCTCTCTGTGATGGCTGATGAAATCCCCGAATACGGTTATGTGGAAATCTCGGCGAATGACAGATGGTCGGCGTGCATGCCCACGGCCGGCGCCCGCGGGGAGGCCGGTTGGAGCCAGATTGCTGCCAGTGGTACTGGCAGGATCGCCGCCTGGGCCGTTATCCAGGATACGAGTGATGGATTCTTCGGGACGGAAGTGCCGACCGCGACTATCTCGATGTCGAGTGTGCCGGGTATAGCGGCAGACTCCCCAGCTACCGGTGATCCTGAAATTAAAGCGGGAGACCCGATGCTGGCCTGCTATAGTGGGGACGAAACAGTTCCTGCCCGTGATTCTAATGACAATACTATGGCCGATGACACTGGTGTAGCCAGTAACATGACTGGCGACTTCATGATGAGCCGGTGTGGTCTGATTCCCGAACGGCATGATAATTCCAGGAATGATGACGGGACTCCAGACACTACTGTCGAAGCTGATGGTGATACCACTGATGGTACTGCTCCTGATCGTTCCGTGGCACTATCCGCCACTCCTCGCGCCACTGCCCTCGCCCGGTACGATATCGGGGATGAGACCATGGTCTATCTGTGGTTGGCTGAGGGCGACGACGCTCAGGTGAAGCCTCATGCAAGGGATTCCCGCAGGGTTGATGTTGACATTAAGTGTGAAGACGGAGGGGTGATCGATATGATGGAAGACCAGTATGGCGACATGGTCCCCATCACCATCGCTGCTCCGAACAAGCTCACCAGGATTGATCCGGCCGGTGACGAACTGGGCGACCTCACCGCCATGTGTGAGGGGGGGACCCGTGGCGCACTGAAATTCACGATGCCGGACGGCAGCACGGCCGGCATGGTGTTCTCCCACATCACGCAGATGATGGGCCACTATCGCATGAACTTCCCCGGCTACGGCATGGCCGATCCCATGACCTGTTATGAGATGGGGCCTGCTGGTATCGGCGATATAGATGGGGATGGTGTGCTAGATGAAGGTGAGACACTTATCGATGTTAATGGTGATGGCAACACCGGCATAGCTGATGCTGACGACCTCGCTGCTGCGAGAGTGAACGCCTGTAAGTAACCTCACCCCCTAACACGGCTCTGACACAAGACGGCAAGGGTTTCGGCCCTTGCCGTCTTTTTTTGTGTGGGGAGGGGGAGGAGGAAATTAAAAGGAAGAAGGAAGAAGGAGGAAGTTGGGGGGTGGGCCTGAGCGGTTCGAAGGGCCTGCCCCGTACTTGATACGGGGGGCGGGGTGGGGAGGAATGATGAAGAAGGAGCGGACTTGACACCGGGCTAGGTAAGCACTAGCGTCATTTGTGTGAGGGCTACTGAATGAGGTTATCTATATTCACATTGATTGCAGCACTCGGTTTCTTCGTCGCCGGGCTACAGTCTCCGCAACCGACTCAGGCAGAGGCCAACCGCTATGTGGCGACTGGTGACCTGATTGTACGGGACGCGCCACCGATAATTTGGCGGCTCTACTACCCAGGCAAACAAGTTGGTATCTTGAAGAAAGCACAGGGGGTCGTCGTCGATGACCAGCGCCGGATCAAAGACCTTTTCGCAGAGCAGGAATGGTTGAAGGTCCGCGACTCAGAAGGAAAACTCGCCGGTTGGGTCTACAACGGAACGACGGAATCAGGTGAACGGTATCTCGTCCCTCAGTCCCCTTCGCGCTAAGCATGCCCCTCCCGGAACAACTCCTTCCTCTCAATCTCTTTTTCGTCTGGGTTGTGCCCTTTGGGGCTTATTTTTTCGGGATATTCATCAGAAAGTCTGTCTTTCCCGGTGCCAGTGATCTTTCTCTGTCATCTCTGTTCCTACTCGGAATCCCTGTATGCTTGATCATCGTCTCCCCCCTGATAGCTACCCTCCAGGAAGCGTTCCGAAACAGTACAGCCTCTTACTTGTTCACGATTGGCATTATCATAGAGCATGGAATGATAGTCCATGAGACTGCGGCAAAACGTTTGGCCGAATATACGCAGAAGCAGACTGACGAGACCCACCAGTCATCCAAAGATAAGGACTCAGAACACTAGCAGCGAAATATCTAGCGGAATAGTCCCTCCGCCTCACCCGACTCTCACAACAAGCGGCACGGGTTTCGGCCCGTGCCGCCTTTTTTGTGTGGGGTTGTCAGGTAAAACAAAGAGCGGAGACGCCATGAACGAGGAACTGGCCCTGCGGGCGGTGCTGGCCCTGGAGAGCATGGCCGCCCCGAGAAGCAGATTCACGACGCCAACATCGTCGCAACCATGCTGGCGTACGGGGAGCGTAGACTGTTGACGTTCAACGCGGACGACTTCCGTCGGTACGGAGACCGCATCGAACTGATCGTGGGATAGCCACGTCTCCGGCCAGGGCGTTGCACCACTCCTGGGCCTCGGCTTCCCGCTCCGTGTCTGAAGCCATGGCCTGATAGCCGGCATCGAGCGTGGTATCGACCACATGCGGCCGGACCAAGTCTTCGATGAACTGACTGATCCGGCGTCTGCCCACCGTCCGGTACAGGCCCTCGTAGACCGCTTCCTCCAGCGTGGTGGTCAGTTTCCGATGCATGGCCCTCTCCCTTAAGCACGTAATACGTATTGGGCACGGCCTTGGTGTTGGCTGACTGGCAATGCCCGCATCGGCGTTCGCCGTCCCAGCGGAGCCGTTCAAACCAGTCCCGCGCTGCTTGTTCGTTCGAGAACTTTTATCAAGAGTCTTTGTAGGATAGTGTGAAGAACGTGCCTCCACGATAACTTTCCCAATTCGGAAACCCGCGAGCCTGTTATGAATGGGCTCGAATATGTCGTCTATAGGCTGACAGAGGCTGGAATCTGTGGAGACCTGTGGGTTGATGGCAGTTTTCTGACTGAGAAGATAGACCCGAATGACGTGGACTTGCTTCTACATATAAAGCCTGATTTCTATGATATCGTCACTCGTGAACAAAAACAGATGATCCACTGGTTCACTGAAGAAACGTTAAAAGATGACTACTTCTGTGATAGTTATGTAATGTATGAATACCCACAGGGGCATCCTCTGGAGGCCAATAACGAATTGGACTGGAAGTATTGGGCGAAGCAGTATGGGTGGAGTCGTGGCTTAGAAGAGAAGGGAATTGCTGTTGTCCCTATCCCCAACGGTACATAATGTCTTCACTAAGTGACATACACGAAAAGCTGCTCGATACGCAGGAAATGGTCGCTCGACTTGAGCAGCAGTTGATTCTATATCCAGACTCCGAGCACCTACGCGGCAATCTTCGATCAGTCCATAAACGCCAGCGTGTTCTGGAGCAGGCTTTCGCTAGGGAAGCCAATAAAGCAGGAGTAGCGATATGCAGCTATCGGCTGTTTACGGAGGAGGGGATGCCTTCTATCACTGCTCTTGCCAAGGCGTTAGATTCCTTTCAAGAACTCGTTTCATTGGTTTATGCTGCCCTTAAAAATGGTCCTAAACAACGCAGGGGATTGAGTAAAGAGATTCGCAAGGAAACCTCGCTAAGCTTCGGCTATGCCTTTAGCGGTTCAGTTGGAATGGTTCTGACCCTCCCTACTCCCGAGCCTTCTCATCGTGAGAGCAAGGGGCTTCTGGATAAATCGATAGATGTCTTCTTTCGTCTGGCAAAGGCTACCACCGCATCGGAGATAGCTAAGTTTGTCGATCAAATCGGTCTCCCTCCGATTCGGGCGCTCTCCGAGTGGGCCAAAGCGCTTACCGCTCATGATCTCGGAGCCGATATTGAGTGGGAAGGCCAGCATAAGGCAAAAAATAGGCTCTTTATCCAAACGCCGGAACTGGACCATCTCAGTAGGATTAGTGCTGAAATGAGCGCAACGACGGCAATAAACCCACTCCCTACTCAGATTCATCAAGGAGGCTTTCGCCTGCCTCTCGCAGCACGGGAAAATCTATCCAAAATGGAGTCTATGGTCGGTGCCGAGAGTGCTAGTCCAGCCGAAGAAGATATCGAGGTTGAGGGTTTTCTCGTCGGTGTCGATATCCAGCGGCAGACGTTCCATATAAGACTGCCGGCTGGGGATGATATTACAGGAACATTGACGGGCTCTATAGATTCTGAATTTCCTATTGAGTTGTCAAAACGATATCGGGCACGATTGCGAAAAACCACGGAGGGTAGATACCCAACTGATGAATATCACCTTTTGGCCCTAGAACCCTCGTCTCCGAAATAGCCCCCACCGCATGCTTCTCCTCTGACAGACCGCGCAACCAGACGTCCCATTCCAGTTTTCCGGCTCGCCGTATAATCAAAAGATAGGATTCAGTCTAACAAGAGGAGTAAGTCCCTCCTTTTTGATCCCCTTCATTCGTCAGCCTCAAGCAGTTCATCGGCCTCGGCCAGCACCGTATCCAAGTCAATCCCACACCCTTCAGCAATTTCTTTCTCTCCTCGGACGTGTGATGCAGATTAACTTGTTTGGCGGTTTGGCCCTCACCCCAACCCCTCTCCCAGAGGGCTCACGGCACGACAGTTTTACGGGAGCAAGGATCGGGTCCGTCCCATCCCCTCTTGGGAGGGGTGGCCGAAGGCCGGGGTGGGTTTCCTCAGGCACGGCCCCGTCGAAGAACCCACCCCGCCGCTACGCGGCACCCCTCCAAGGAGGGGATAGAAAAGCGCCCCTCCTTGGAGGGGTGATACGCATTTCTTGAAAAGCGCCTCGCTCACGCCTCCTCGGCGTCATTCCGGGCGTGACCCGGAATCCAGCGGCTCCAGAAGCGCCGCTGGGGCCGGCCCGGGGCGCCCGCCCCAGCCCTGGACTCCCGCTTTCGCGGGAGTGACACGGTATTTCGTTCGCTCTTTTCTCATAGGCATCACACGCCCCAAGAGGGGATGGGACGGACCCCTGCCCTCGCTTCCGTAAAACTGTCGTGCCGTGAGCCCTCTGGGAGAGGGTGGCCCGCAGAGCCGGCCCCGTACTGGATACGGGGGCCGAGTGAGGGCGCGAGCGGACAGCCCGGAGGGGACAATCGACACAACATGCCTCACACGTCTCGAACGAGGAGCCTGAGTATCTGCCGTTCTGACTCTGCCTGACGGGATAAACTCGCCATAAGAAATTCTCCTTAAAACCTTGCTCTCATAGGCTTACACGCTCTCGAACAACTCCTGGACGTGCGTCTCGGGCAGGGGCTGGGTCACTTTGGAGACGATGATGGTAAAGGCCACCGAGGTGAGGCTGGCGAGGGCCGAGCAGGACCAACCGTAGGGAAGGCGGAATCGAGCGTGCGTGCACCGGAGGGTGCCCTGCGTGGCCCTAACCATCCGCCGTACTTGAGGGGTTGCCCCATCATTACTAACTAACTACACTCGTATACGGTACTCGGTGGTTGACATTGACAGGGAGACTGAACATGACGAGGAACCGGGAGCAGCAGTACCGGCAAATAGCGGCGCGGAGCAAGTATCAGCGGCTGTATACCCACCTCTGTGGATTGGCCGCCCAGGAATGGAGAACCAGCTTCAGCGAGATTGAGGCGCTCCTCGGCTTTGCGTTGCCGGCCTCGGCCCGCCTTCACCGGCCCTGGTGGTCCAACCAGCCCGCCGGCAACGGCCACAGTCAGGCCCTGTCGTGGAGCGCCGCCGGCTGGGAGACAGCGGAGGTCGATATGGAAGCAGAGACGCTGTTGCTCCGACGCAAACCCCCGGCAGGTGTCCAGCAGTTGTCCTTGGACGCAGTATGGCCAGTCCATGCCGCCGGCGCCTGGCCGGAAGGTCTCAGTCTCCGGCGTGAGGACCTCTACGCCGAGAGGCTGTAGCCCGCCCGATGTTTGTCGACACCAACGTGCTGGTGAACGCCCGTATTCTGGAGGCTCCGGACCACGCGCGCGCCCGGGCCAGCTTGGAACGCGCCTTTGCCGAGCCGGACTCGCCTCGCATCAACCGCCAAGTCCTGCGGGAATACCTCGCCGTGGTCACCCGCCCCCAGACGTGGGCGGTGCCCCTCAGCCGGGCGGACGCCCTGACCGACGTGGAACGGCTGGTCGCCGCCTTCGAGGTGTTGGAGGACGGGCCAGTGGTCACTGACAGACTGGTTTCGCTCTGCCGCCACGTTCCCGTAGGGGGGAAGCAGATTCACGACGCCAACATCGTAGCAACCATGCTGGCGTACGGGGAGCGTAGACTGTTGACGTTCAACGCGGACGACTTCCGTCGGTACGGAGACCGTATCGAACTGATCGTGGGATAGCCACGTCTTCGGCCAGGGCGTTGCACCACTCCTGGGCCTCGGCTTCCCGCTCCGTGTCTGAAGCCATGGCCTGAGAGCCGGCATCGAGCGTGGTATCGACCACATGCGGCCGGACCAAGTCTTCGATGAACTGACTGATCCGGCGTTTGCCCACCGTCCGGTACAGGCCCGCGTAGACCGCTTCCTCCAGCGTGATGGTCAGTTTCCGATGCATGGCGCTCTCCCTTAAACACGTAATACGTATGCAGACATAGCAGACACCAGCCGGACTGACCAACCTGAGATACCTTCGGAAACTCGCTCGAGTCAGGACTCTTTGGGCTTCCTTCTTGGGGTGGCGTTCGGTGGTGGCGGCCACGGAGCGGGGAGAATCCGCGTGGCCGAAATGCTCTCATAGGCTTACACGCTCTCGAACAACTCCTGGACGTGCGACTCGGGCAGTTCAGTAAGCCGGTCAGCGTAGCATAATCCGACAGGGGGCTGGCGGCCCCAGAAATCAGTCTGCTGGCTCGTCTGGTAACTGAGCGCCATGCCATACGCCCACGACCCAGACCGTGTTCTGTTCTGGACGATAGAAAAAGCGATACGGAGCAATAATGATTTCCCGGTAGGGTAACTCTGGAAACTCGGGAATGAATCTTCCGGAATCTGGAAATTGTCCGAGCCGACGGAGAATCTGCTCGGCGCGTTGGCGAAACTGTCTCGCCGCTGCTGGGTTGTCGCGACGGATGTACGTAATGGCAGCCAGGAATTGCGCCCGAGCAGATGGGGTGAATTGGAGGGTCACTGCTCGTCAGCCTCAAGCAGGGCATCGGCCTCGGCGAGCACAGTGTCCAAGTCGATACCACGCCCTTCAGCGATTTCTTTTTCCCCCCGAGCCAGAAGTCTGAGTATCTGCCGTTCGGACTCTGCTCGCCGGTAGGCTTCTGCGCTCAATAACACTGCTGTGGCCCGTCCTCGTTGGGTGATGACCAACGGGTCGTCCGACTTGCTGACGTGCTTTAACATGGTCGCCGTGTATTGGCGCAGTACAGTGATCGGGATGATGTTCGGCAAATTCGCCATAATGAATCCTTTTCGGAACGTTTGGATGTACGGCTAAGCGTATCATGGAACGTATGGCTGGACAATGTATAATCGTCCAAGCCTTGCGCTATTTCAAACGCTCTCGAACAGCACCCGGACGTGCGCTGATAACATTGTATGATGTCAAGACACGCCTCAGGCGCGTTTCGCTTGGGGGGTCACGCTGAGCCGCATGCCCAACTGCCCGAGCACGCCGCTCAAGGTGGAGAGCCGGGGATTCCCGTCTTCCGAGAAGGACTGGTACAAGGTCTCGCGGCGTAACCCAGCCCCTTGGGCGACCGTGGTAAAACCCTTGGATTTGACAATAGTGCGCAGCGCCACCAGTAAGAGAAGGCTTTTACAAAAGCCCGCGTTGCGCGGGCCGTGAGCCCGAGCGGCGCTTGAGCGGTGTAAATAAACATCACCCCCTTCTTCCAGAACGGCGTCCAAATACGCGGCGGTCTCCTCGGGAGTGTTGAGGTGGTCGGCGACATCAAATTCTCTCGTCGTTGCACCTGCCATTATGTCACCTCCTTAGTCCAGCAGCCGTGCCAAAGTGCGCGCACGTTCAATGTCAGGCGAACATTCTGGCAGGGATAGTTTATTGACAAACTATCTTTATTAGTAATAGTATCCCGTCTGATAGATGCAATAGAGACCTAACGATTCTGGGCGGGGCGGGGCGAGGTAAGGCGCGGCAAGGCATCGCAGGGCATGGCAAGGTAGGGCACGGCATTTCTTTCAGCAACAGACACGGAGGGAGAAGCGATGATGGAAAAATTGTGGACGAAGGTAGGGGGTGTGTTGGTTGGTGGGTTTCTACTCGGGAGCGGGCTCATCCTGGCCGTCCAGCACGTTCAGGCGCACACTCTGACCGATCCGATTTGTCGCGGTCTGCCTACGGCTGATGACTTTTTTACTTCCGCTGCAACAGCAGTCCTCTTAAATGGTACAGCCACAGCCACAGCAGCTACGCCAGAGAAAGGAACCGGCGAATCCGGTGAGGGGAATAAAAACTATTACTACGCCAAAATTACGGTCCCCGCACTGACAGCAGGGGAACTGGTGGTGACTGATACTACTGGGGCCTCAGAGATTTATTCCTCGGAGGGGATTCTCTGTGGCCGTCAAGAGGGCAATGTGTCGTCTCTACCGAGCTACGCGTCGGCCCATATTAATGCCGACAATGCCGCCGCCGCCGCTGAAAGGGACGCAGAGCAGGCCAATGATGCCGACGAAGCCGCTGACGACACTGAAACCACCGACGACGAAGCCGCCCTCAAGCGCGCGTTACGTAGCGCCGCCGACGACTTGGGAAGAGCCGCGAACGCCTTAGACGCTGTTGCCGCTGCCCTCAGAAGGGTCGGCACTACTGCCGCTGACACCGCCGCTGACGCCGCCGAGATGGCCGCCGACACCGCTGAGACGGACGAAAGGAGCGCCGACGCCGCCGCTGCTGACGCCGCCGGTACCGCCACCGAATCCACCCTCAAGAGTGCCTTAAGCGACGCCGCCGACGACTTAGCGACCTACACCGACGATGCCCTCGACGGTGGCGCCGCCCACGCCCTACGCGACGCCGCCCACGCCTTAGACCCGAATATGGTCTTTAACATTAACACATTGGTCTCGTCTGGGGATGAAGAATATGTGGTGGTCATGACGGTACCGGAAGGTGGCACTCCCGCATTGAGCGTCACCTTCCGGGGAGTGATGTCTATTGGCGCAAATGATGCGGACGGAGGCTCGTTTACGCAGAACAATCAGCAGCATACCCACACCCTCAGAGCTACCGCCCCTGGGCTCCTGGCCGTAAGGACGACAGGGAACGAGGTAGATACGAAAGGAACGCTCAACGATGGCACTGCTGATATCGCGACGGACGAGCCCAGTGGGGGCAATTTTGAGATCGTTTCCCCAATGGATGATGATGCTGATTATATCGTAGCTGTAGAAGGACAGACCCGCGGTGAGAGAGGAGATTACGGCCTGAAGTTAGCGTTCGGCGTCGCTGAGGATTTAGTGAGTGGAGGCGCCGCCTATGGAAACGACACCGAAGACTCCGACACCGGAGCCCTCACTCGCAGAGACGTTGAGCTTGAGCCTGGACGGGCGGATTACTTCTTTTTTACTACTGCCGCTGCTGATGCTGGAGGAAACCGTTTCCTGACCGTAGAGACACAGAAGCACGCGGATGTCACAACGGAGACGGACACCACAGGGGCGTTCTACGGACAGGCTGGGCAGATTACGACGGATACGAATAGTGGAACTGGCAATAATTTTCTGCTGCGTGCGCCGGTCGCGGCGGTAAAAGATTACATTATCGAGGTGAAGGGGGCGCGTTCATCTACGAAAGGGAAATACGTATTGAAGACGACCTCCACAGCGGCCCCCACTCAGGGGAGTGCTCCAGATGGGATCATGAATGGGGGTGGGGATTTAACTGCTAATATGAATGATGTAAACCCGCACTCCATTACCGTGACAAAAGCGGGCACCCTGCAAGTGAAAACGAAAGGGAATATCGATACGGTTGGGATTCTCTATGGGCCGGATGGCCGGCAGATTGCGACGGATGATAACAGTGGCGCCGGCATGAATTTCCTGATCACCGAATATGTCGAGGCTGGGCAGTATATTGTGACGGTAGAAGGGAAGAGTCGAAGTACGGGTGGTAATTACGACATAGTGGTGAACTTCGTAGAGGGCGCTGATATTGATGTTGGGACAAGACCGGGAACAGGGACTGGAACAGGGACATCAGATGACCGAGTGGCGGAGTTGGAGAGAGAGGTGAGGGAGTTGGAGAATGACTTGAATGAGTGCCGCACGCCTGTTGTCACTGATGCGGAAGGCCGCTTAGAGAACCCCTCCGACGGTGGATTCAGGAGCGGTATTGGGGTCATCTCGGGCTGGGTGTGTGCGGCGGAGGAGGTTGAGGTCCATATTTTGCGGAGAGGAGTTGTACGGGAAACCTTTCAGGTCGGGTATGGCACGAGCCGCCCCGATGTGCCCGAAAACAGTAGTTGTCGCAATGCCAATGCCGGGTTTGGGATGACGTATAACTTCAATCATCTGCCCGAGGGAGAGCATACGATCCGCGCCTATGCAGACGACGAGCTGATTGGCGAGGAGCAAACCTTTACGGTCGTCCATCTCGTGGAGGAGTTCCCAGATAGCAATAACTTTCTGGAATTGGATGATGAAGTGCAAGACAGAGGGGAGTGCATCGTCGATGATTTCCCCGTTACCGGAGAACGGACCTGGCTGAAGTGGGAACAGAGCGTCCAGAACTTCGTCATCGAAGACCAGGGGTAAACCCATTGGGGCCGGTTGCTCTTCTCTATAAAAGAGGCCGGCCCTTTTCCTTTGGCATAAAACAAGGGCCGGCTGCGTAGGGGCGACCGGCCGGTCGCCCCTACTGAATACGAAACCGCGACCCTGGCATTTCTGCCCCTGTCCGAGCTGCACGAGGGCGGCCTGAAATTTCAGATACCGTGAAATTTCACCCTACCTGAAAGATGGCCATCGTCGTCCGCCCGCCAGCGCCTTCTGCTCCGGCCTCATAATCGGCGCTCTGCCGGTGTTCGTAAACCCACCCTAAAAACCCCTCAAAACCCTCCCAAAGTCGGGATTTTAAGCCTGAAAAAGGCATGAAATAGGCGTGAAATTTCGTGAAATTTTCATATTTCATGAAATATGAAAAAATTCACCTAACTACCCGTCCCATAAGGGTTTTTTCGGGATTTCATCAAAAATGAACATGAAATTTCTCTACTTTTCTCTACTTTTGAGGGGAAGGTGGCACTGAATTTTGGAAAAAAATGGCACCCGGATTTTGGAAATCTCCATCCATGCGCTCATAGGCTTACACGCTCTCGAACAGCTCCTGGACGTGCGTCTCGGGCAGGGGCTGGGTCACTTTGGAGACGATGATGGTAAAGGCCACCGAGGTGAGGCTGGCGAGGGCCGAGCAGGAGAACGGATTGACGCCCTCAATATAGAGCCAGGAGACGACGCTGTGCAGCAGACCGGGTGCAAACCAGGCCGGGTCGATCAGTTGGGCGTGCAGGACCAGAAAGCTGACAAAGCCGCTGACCAGCCCGGCGTAGGCCCCGGCCCGGGTGACCCCGCGCCACAGGGCCCCGAATACCAGGGAACCGGCCAGAGCCGACATGACACAGCCGGTGCCAATCCAGACAATCAGCATGACGTTGGTTTCAACCCACGACCAGGCTATTGCCGCGCAGACGATCAACACGGCAACGGTTGCTACCCGGCTGATGTATAAGACCTGACGGTCGAGGCGTTCCCCGGTTGGCGGATGCTTCAATCGTGGGACTATACTCCGACGGTAGAGGTCGTTGGCGATAATCTGGGAGGAGGACACGACGAGTCCGTCTGCGGTGGACATAATGGCGGCCAGGATGCCGACGCCGACCAAGGCCGCCAACCAGGTCGGAAACAGCTCGATGAAAAGTGTCGGCAGGGCGTGATTCGAAGTTGCGCCCCTCGGCAAACAGAGTGTCACCCAGCAGCGCCCGGGCCAACAGGCCGCCCAAGGTCAGCATGGCCAGGGTAATGATGAATATGGTCGTGAGGGTAAGAAAGCGGTTCTGGTGCATACTGTGTTTCAAGGCCCACAGCTTGTTGCCCAGGTGGGGCAGTACGCCCAGCGGAATGAAGGAAATTACCAGCGAGACAATCGACCACCAGGAGTGATAGAGCGGGGTTTTGGTGTTGAGGGTACTCACCAGGTGCTCGTCCTGGGTGGCCAGATTGTCGATCAGTCCCAAGAATCCGCTTCTGCCCGATTCGCCCACCTCCAGCCCAAAGCCGATGAGGAAGAGCACGACGACCACCAGGGCGACCAGCAGCATCAGACAGGCCTGGATTCCGTCGGCGATAATGTCGGCATGCGCCCCGCCCAGGACAACATAAATCAACAACACGGTGGTGGTGATGATCAGCGCCCAGAGCGGTGGTAAACCCAGCAGAATCTCGAACATGACCAGACCCGACACAAGCTGGCCGGCCAGATAGAAACACAACAACAGGGAAAACACTGACACCAGCACCCGAATGCCTTCGGATTGATAACGGTCACCGAGGTACTCGGGGATGGAGCGGTTGCCGAACTTATGGCCGGAGCTGGTAATCAGGCGCATGGTCAGCAACATGCCCAGACACAGACCGGCGGGACCCAGGAAGACGCCCCACATGGTGGTCAGCCCCCAGGTGTAGCTCAGTCCCGGCATGCCCAGGAAGGTAGCCCCGCTCACGGTGGTGGCCGAAAACGCCAGGGCCAGAAACAGGGGCCCATACGCGCTACGCGCCGTGGCAAAGTCGTCGGCATGCTTGACCCGCCGCTGGGCCACAACCCCGATGGTTATCATGCCGCCGATATAGATGACGAGGAAGAACCACGACCAAGTAATGAGCGCCATGGGTGGGGAGATCAGGTTGAATGCGAGACGGGAAGGAAGTTGATCTTTATGCGATGGCCGACCGCCTCTGCATACGCCTCAATTGTTGTCAGGGTTGGTGAGACCGGCGAATTCACGTTTTCCAAGCTGGAAATAGCGCTCTTGCTCGTATGGAGCCGCTCCGCCAGTTCCTCTTGGGGAAGGCCCGCTGTTTTGCGCAGGGCAATCAGCTTTCTACGAAGAGCATAGGCAGGAGAGAGTGCTGCATACTCCGCTCTGACTTCTGGATCATTCAGCGCCTTTTGCTTGAAGCTCGCCAATGTTGGACGGGTCATTTTTTGATCTCCTGCATTTCCGGCAGGGTATCATATGTGATAACCCGAGCAAAGACGTAGAGATAGAAGCGACCGGGGTTCTGAATTTCACACGCCCTCGAACAGTTCCCGGACGTGGGGTTCGGGCAACGGTCGGGTCGCCTTGGACACGACAACGGTGAACACCACTGAGATGAGGCTGGCGAGGGCCGAGCAGGAGAACGGATTGACGCCCTCAATGTAGAGCCAGGCGATTACGGTATGCAGCAGGCCGGGTGCAAACCAGACTGGATCGATCAGTTGGGCGTGCAGGACCAGAAAGCTGACAAAGCCGCTGACCAGGCCGGCATATGCCCCGGCCCGGGTGACTCCGCGCCACAGGGTCCCAAAGACCAGAGAACCAGCAAAGGCCGACATGATGCCGCCGGTCCCAATCCAGACAATCAGTAGGACGTTGGTATCGACCCAGGCCCAGGCGATGGCCGCACACAGGACGAGAATGACTACCGTGGCCACCCGGCTGATGTATAAGACCTGACGGTCGAGGCGTTCCCCGGTGGGCGGATGCTTCAATCGCGGGACTATACTCCGACGGTAGAGGTCGTTGGCGATAATCTGGGAGGAGGACACGACGAGTCCGTCTGCGGTGGACATGATGGCGGCCAGCACGCCGACGCCGACGAGCGCCGCCAGCCAGGTCGGAAACAGCTCGATGAAGAGCGTGGGCAGGGCGTGATTCGAGGTTGCGCCCTCGGCAAACAGAGTGTCACCCAGCAGCGCCCGGGCCAACAGGCCGCCCAGGGTCAGCATGGCCAGGGTGAGGATGAATACGGTCGTGAAGGCCAGAAAGCGGTTCTGGTGCATGCTGTGTTTCAAGGCCCACAGCTTGTTGCCCAGGTGCGGCAGTACGCCCAGCGGAATGAGCGAGATCACCAGCGAGACAATGGACCACCAGGAGTGGTAGAGCGGGGTTTTGGTGTTGAGGACGCGGACCAGGTGTTCGTCCTGAGCCGCCAGATTGTCGATCAGTCCCAGGAATCCGCTTCTGCCCGATTCGCCCACCTCCAGCCCAAAGCCGATGAGGAAGAGCACGACAACCACCACGGCGACCAGCAGCATCAGACAGGCCTGGATTCCGTCGGCGATAATGTCGGCATGGGCTCCGCCCAGGACAACATAAATCAACAACACGGTGGTGGTGATGATCAGTGCCCAGAGCGGTGGTAAACCCAGCAGAATCTCGAACATGACCAGACCCGACACAAGCTGGCCGGCCAGATAAAAGCACAACAACAGGGAAAACACTGACACCAGCACCCGAATGCCTTCGGACTGGTAGCGGTCACCGAGGTACTCGGGGATGGAGCGGTTGCCGAACTTATGGCCGGAACTGGTAATCAGACGCATGGTCAGCAACATGCCCAAACCGAGGCCGACCGGGGTCAGAAAGACGGTCCACATGGTGGTCAGCCCCCAGGTGTAGCTCAGCCCCGGCATGCCCAGGAAGGTAGCCCCGCTCACGGTGGTGGCCGAAAATGCCAGGGCCAGAAACAGGGGCCCGTACGCGCTACGCGCCGTGGCAAAGTCGTCGGCATGCTTGACCCGCCGCTGGGCCACAACCCCGATGGTTATCATGCCGCCGATATAGATGACGAGGAAAAACCACGACCAAGTGATGAGCGTCATGGGCAGGTTTCCTTAGCTCAGGCTTTGGATCGGATTCTGATTCATCTGCGAGAAGGTTCATGCTGCCTTTTCGGATGGCGGATTCCTGATACATGCTGCGGCATAGGCAAACGCTGCTAACACCGCCTTTCTGGTCAAGCGTGGATGAGACTCCAAAATCATCTCGACCGTCTCTCCTGCCGCCATCTTCTCCAAAAGCAGTTCAACAGTAATACGGGTTCCCACGACTACGGGTTTACCCATCATTACTGAGGGGTCAGAGTGTATGAGGTTGGTCTTCATAGGACCTCAATTATACGTGATAGACGCCCGGTATCTATTGACGCAGTGTCCTTATCGATCGGCCGTCATCCGCAGGACGACCCGTAGGTGTTGGTACTTCCACTCCCCGTTGACCTTTACGTAGTCGTCGTCATAGCGCAGGGCCAGCCATTTCTCATCGTCGTTTTCGGCATACGTCCACGGACCCATGATATACCAGACGCCGGTGGCGCGGTCTCCGTTGACCTCGATGATGGGGTTCATGATGTTATGCTGGGAAAAGCTGAACATGTTTTGGAATTTGCGAAATAACTCGCGAATAGCCTCATGGCCCTCAGCCTTGCCGAAATCAGGGCTCTCCCAGATGGCATCTTCGGCAAAGACCGACGAGACCCTGTCGGGGTTGTGCATATCGTCGCAGATTTCGCAGTAGCGGGCCTTGAGCTGTTTTATCGCCTCAATGTCTTCGAGCCGGGTGATGCGCTGCTCCAGTTCCGACATGGCCATACTAAACCCTCCTTCTTGGCCGAACTCTTGATGTCATTCTTACTACACGGTTCGCTGGCTGGGCGGCAATGCCTTTTGGTTTATGTCGCAGAAAGAAATCGCCTGGATGGTATAGGGATGTAAACAGCTAGAGCGTATAGTTAGGCAACCTGTACGACTTGGCCAGGCTGAATCGTCTCCAGCACTTGTAACGCCTCGGACATCTTGGGTCGCAAGTCATCGATGTCGTTGCTTGGTGCTTTGATCATGACCAAAGCCAGAGAAAGGCCCCCGATATTCTGTTGATATGGGATTCCTTGGTCCACGGTCAGCAGGACATCGAACTCCGAGGCGGCTCGGCGGAGCAACGCTCCATTCTTTGTGCCTCCCCAGCCCATCTCTGCTACAGTCTGCACATTATGGCTTGGTAGTTCACTTCGAATCTTCCGGGGGACACACTCATCAAGCAGAACGCGCATGAACACCTGCCGGCAACTGTCCCTCCTGCTCTAAGACTGCCACTGCCTGAGCGCGCGTTACCGTAGGAAAATCATCAAGAAAGTCATTTAGAGTATGTCCCCCAGCGAAGTAATCCAGGAGCGCTTTGACCGGAACCCGTGTCCCGATAAAGACGGGAGTTCCACCGAGAATGTCAGGGTCACTGTGTACGACAACACTTTGATCCTTCATGCGACTGCCTTTCTCGTACAGTGCAGCACCGAAACCCGTGTACGCCTGACTGAGTCCCAGTCGATACTCTGGAGAAGCCGACAATGTTCCCTGGTCGCCTGTCCCAAGTTGATGCCCTTAAAAGCTCGGCTTGGTCGAAAATGGAGTCAATTGGAGTTCGTGCGTCCAACAGGATTTGTCTTGGGTGTGCAGATAATAGTACGCCTCCGCGATCTTCACGGGATCCATCACCACTTCAGGCCGCTTCTGGGCTAGCGGCAGGGCGCGGGTGCCTGGAGAATCGATGAGGCCGTCTATCACGATGTTGGCCACGTGTACGCCATGCTCGGAATACTCCTCCGTCAGCACCTGCGCCAGCGTGCGCATCATTACTCTCGGATAGTACAACGACTGTCCTGTCAGTCGCTTTCGTCCGCGCAAGGACGCCGCGTTATTAGAGATGAAGAAAGAGCCGGCGCCGCGTTCCCGCATGGTGGGCAACACCTCCTTGGCGACTAAGAACGGGCCTCGGCTGGAGATATGCTGCGCGGTGTCAAACAGTTCGACCGGGATGTATTCAAGCAATTCTTTCTCCGGCGGCAGGTCACGCCCCTCCAGGTAGCCCGCGTTGAAGATCAAGACATTCGGGTCACCGGCTTGCTCTCGAATCCGGGCGAACGCCTGTGATATGGAGTCGTGCGACACGAGGTCCAACTCGACAATCATGCCTTCGCCACCTTGCTCCTGGATTGCCTGCTCCAACCCGGAAGCATTGGCGGCATTCCGGGTCGTCAACACGACGAAGAAGCCTTCTTTGGCAAACTTCTGTGCCACGGCACCGCCGATACCCCAGCGCGCACCGACGGGTATATCGCTGTCGTCGATCGTCTTCCCGTGCGCGAGTTTGGTATTACGGCCATCTGACTGCCACTTGGATGTTGCCCCCACCACGACGGCGACCGGTTTACGGGTCGAGTTCATATCGGATTCCTTTGCCCTTGTTACAAGTCACCCCAGCGTAAGGAAAAACAGCCATATTCACAACGGCAAACGGAATTTCTCTTAGGGGGCACCTGTCAGCAACTGTCCGTCCTACTCCAAAATCGTTATTACCTACGCACGTGTTACTGTAGGAAAGTCGTCAAGAAAGTTCTCTTGAAGAAGATGGCAACGCTCCCTAGTCTCCTCTATAAGCATTTAAAGCCGTAAGAAGCTCCATAAGATCCGAAGGTATCTCCTCTTTCTGAAAGCTGTCGATGAGGCGAATATCTGTAAGTGTGATACCCCATTCTGATTGGCATCGTTGCCTAAATGCCTTCAATATTTTTTTACCTGGAACCAAAATCATTCTTGTGTCTAACGCTGCCCATTTGCTTTCAAATCGGGAAAGGGCTTCAGAGGTCAATGTTGCTTGATCGCGTCCGCTACTTTGATGATATTTGCAATGCCGGCTTACGTATTGGCCTTGGCAATCTGTTTTGATCTCATTAGTAAGGAATGCAAGAAGGTCCATAACATTCGCTTGGGGAACTTCATTGATCCCATTCTGCCTTGCTTTGTCGTTAATCAGACGTATTACTACCCTTTCGAGAACAGCAGGGACAAGGAGATAGTTTTCAATTTCTTTTCTCTGATGGATATGGGCAAACTGAATTTCGTTATTAAGAGAACTGACCGTCTCATCGATTTCCTCGTCGCACCAATAGTCCCGATCATATACCGCAGCCACTTTCAGCTCAGCGTCTAGTGTTTTCCGAAACCCCCATGCAAGAGCTTGGACACGGGGCCACGAAGAGAAGCCCCCCGATTCCAATGCAGTAATGCCGTTCCCAGAAGCCAAGTCGCTTAGGCCAGCATTCCTTGCAAAGCGTCGGATAATTTTGTAGTCATCCAGCCCCTCGACGAAGAGAAGTCTTCGGTTTCTTGCAAGTTCAGTTAGAGTAATATTCTGAATAGACCCAATGACATCAAGAGCTTGTTGAACCTCTTCAACGTCTCGAAGGCGTTTTGCGGAATGTCTAGTCTTATCGACTAGGAGTATTTCGCTTGGATCAGCTTCTCCTAGAATTTCAGTTGAATGAGTTGCAAGAACAACATCAGGCCGAACATCCCTCAGAATCCCAAGCAACTGGCGCTGGACATCCGGGTGCAGATAAACTTCAGGCTCGTCAACGACCAAAAGATCAGACTCACTACAGCGCGACACATGAGTCAATAACTGACACCAAACTTGAAATCCAAGTCCTGCCCAGTAGAGTTCACGGTCCCTACGGTTTTCCGAGCAAAACATGACAAGGTGGTTATCCAGTAAGTCAGTGCGCTCTGGGCGGCCGATAGACATTCCTGGCCAAGTCTGTTCGACCAGCGACTGAAACTGTTCAAAGCCATCGGGGTTCTTATCCCAATAATTACGAAAATGCCGACTTGCCCGGGGCGTACCAGATGCCCGTCGAACCGTTTCATCCGTGACAATTTGCTCTTCCTGCTCAATAGGACCAAGTACTGGAATAACTTGTACTTGAATCGGGAATGCTCGCTGGAACGCAGAGGTAGTTACAATGGGTTTCCCTATTACATCCCAATAGAGAATACATCCACCACTGGCGGGGAAGAAGAGGAAGAGCCTGTTTTTGTTCGAGAAACGAAACTCGATACGACTGTCTTCGTCGGTATAATCAGAGTGTACGTTTTCCATCGGGATTGGTACGACTGACTCTGAGATGAAGTGGCCGTCTGTCTGGCCCTCCGTATGAGTTGGAACGCGAGTTGCACGGCGTGAACGTGCTATTCTCATAGCTTGTTCAAGAAC
Source organism: uncultured Binatia bacterium (SeqCode) (assembly GCA_965203745.1). Taxonomy (GTDB): domain Bacteria; phylum Desulfobacterota; class Binatia; order Bin18; family Bin18; genus Bin18. Next base: position 2,703,099 of record CBDBDK010000001.1, on the reverse strand, counting down.
GCGGAATGCACTTAATATTGTTGACTTTCCGCAGTTATTGGGCCCAACAAGAATATTCATTTGTTGAAGAGAGACGGAGTAGTCTCTAAGTGCCTTGAAGTTCCAGAAACGAACAGACGTAATCGACATGAAGATACCCCCAAAAGAAGAAGGAGCCAGAGCGTTTCACGATAGGCTATAGTTTTGTCTGGGCCAATTCGTAGGCCGATTGAAGCCGGTACCAGGTCTCGGCGCCGCCGCCGAACGCCTTGTCAAGACGAATCGCCATTTCAGGCGAAGTACCGGAGCGACAATTCACAATATCCGAAAGCTGCTTACGGCTGATGCCCAGCTTGCGCGCCGCCTCCGATACATTGAGCCCCAGAGCCTCCAGGCAATCGTGGCGCACGGACAGGCCCGGATGGGGTGGGTTCTTCATTGGCATATCGTGATATTCCTAATTAGACACGACGTTCGAGAAACCGAGCAAGTCAGAAGCTAGAAAATAATTTGTCAAAACGCACATTATTCCCAATCTCAATAAAATCTTATGTAGAAATCGAAAAACCTAGATTCGGTATCACCCTGATGCCGCTGTCCTTCAGTGTGAGGTTCAAAGCCAATTCAATCGCTTCTTCGCAGTGCGTTAGACCACATGAAAAGTTAGGTTCCTGATGTACGACTTTGTTGCGATAGCCCCGAACCGTGTCAATGTGTTTGAAAGTCTCATATGGAATCTCGTCGGATAATTCTAACAAGTTTGACACAACGCTAATCGGATAATCTCTGCCAGTCAGGATTTGTTGGCGATCACTGGAAATACGCTTGGACCTATCAGGAAATTCTCTGTTCGATGCTTTAAGGAAAGCCCTCCAATGTGTTGACAATTGTGATTCGCAAACAAACCAACTCAGCACGAGGGAGGTTGCATAGTTGCCTACCTTGTATTCGGCGATGCTCTTTGCGACCGCCGCAAGGTTCTTCAATAGGGAGACGTTTCTTGTTACGACTGAGAAGGTCGCAAATAGGGTATCGAAAACTTCTTTCTTTAGCGGCATGCGGTGAAGAATTCGTGAGTCCCAGAGTGGGTCGTTACGATAAGAACTTGCAAACCGCCCCATCTGATAATAGGAGGTGATGCTCTCAGTCGCGATCCCTTCGCCTCCCCACTTGCCATCCTTGAAACGCACTCGAAACCCATCTTTATTCGTGATCTCCGATAGCTCAAAGTACGCAAGACGAGCTACCTCAATCGTGGCTGAATCTAGTAGAAGGTATAGGCAATTAAGATAGTCGAGGTATCGTCCCCACCACGCAACCGTATCTTCGATCGGACGAAGCTTGTCATCGTCTTTAGTTTCAAATTCAGCTTCCAATTCAGGTACGTGAAGCATCACCATGCCGTCTTTGCAAATCCGAAGACGAAAATCATTCGTGTCATAGGAAAAAACTATCGCTGACATTTGCTCGGTGAAGCGCGAGGCTGCATCGGACGCATTAAAGTCAATTGCGTCACCCGCCCAGAAAGGACGAGAAGTATAGAAAGCTGTGAACCTCTCGATCATTACGGAACTCGTTCGCTTTTTACCGCCAACTATAACATACGTTTGTACCGATACTTAATGATTCCGTACATGTGTATCAGTCGTCGTTGTGCTCGCGTCACGCTGGCCAGTTGATTCCTGAATAGTCAAGCATTTAAGCTCCCTTCAAACAGCGCCTTCACATGCGACTCGGGCAACGGCTGCGTTGCTTTGGATACGATATATGTACAGGCGACCGACATGAGTTCCCCTATCGTTGCGCAGGAGAACGGACTCGGCCCCTCGGCGTACAGCCAGGCCGCGGCGGTGTGCAGCAGGCCGGGCGCAAACCAGGCCGGGTCGATCATTTGGGTGTGCAGCACCAGGAAGGTGACGAAGCCGCTGACCAAGCCGGCATAGGCGCCTTTGCGGGTGACGCCGCGCCAGAGTGCGCCGACCACGAGGGGCCCGGCAAAGGCGGCCATCATGCCGCCGTTCCCGATCCAGACAATGAGCGCGATATTGGTCTCAACCAAAGCCCAGGCCAGGGCGGTACACAGTAGCAGCACGACAACGGTCGCCACCCGACTGATGGATAACACCCGCTGGTCCAGTTGTTCCTCGCTCGGGGGGTTCTTGAGTCGAGGCACGATGGACCGCCGGTAGAGATCGTTGGCAATCACCTGGGATGAAGATATGACCAGCCCATCGGCAGTGGACATGATTGCGGCCAGCACGCCCACCCCAATAAGCGCGGCGAGCCAGGTCGGGAACAACTCGATAAAGAGAAGGGGCAGGGCCTGATTCGGGTTCGCCCCCTCGGCATAAAGCGCGTCGCCCAATATCGCGCGGGCGAGGAGACCGCCCAACCCGAGCATGCCCAGCGTCAGCCCGAACGTGAAGGCCAGCTTGATAAATGTTTTCTGTTGACTCACGCTCTTTAACGCCCAGAGCTTGTTCCCGAGATGGGGGAGCAGACCGAGCGGGATGTGTGAAAGAAAAATAGCAAGAACTGACCACCAGGAATGGTACAGCGGGGTCTCGGCATTGAGCACGCTGACCAGATGTGCATCCTGCTCGGTCAGGCGGTCGATGATGCCCAGCATGCCCGCTCTTTCGCCCTCTACCCCGAATCCGGTCAGGAACAGGACAATCACCATCGCCGCGACCAGCAGCATCATGAAGCCCTGCACCCCATCGGTCAGGATGTCGGCATGCGCACCGCCGAGCACGACGTAAATCAACAAGACGGTCGTGGTGATGAGCAGCGCCCACAGGGGCGACATGCCCAGCATGATCTCGAACATCACCAGCCCGGACACCAACTGCCCGGCCAGATAGAAAAACAACACCAGGGAAAAGACCGAGATGAGTATCCGAATGCCATCGGATTGGTAGCGGTCGCCGAGGTATTCCGGTATGGAGCGGTTGCCGAACCGGTGACCCGAGGCGGTAACCAAGCGCATGGCGACCAACACGCCGACATACACCCCAGCCGGATACAGGAAGCAGCCCCAAATCGTCGGCAGCCCCCACTCGTAACCAAAGCCCGAGCTGCCGAGAAAGGTGGCGCCGCTGGCCGTGGTCGCGGCAAAGGCAAACGCCAGAAATAACGGTCCGTACGCGCCGCGCGCCGTGGCAAAGTCGTCAGCGTGCCTGACCCGTCGTTGGGCGAACACGCCGATGGCCAGCATGCCGCCGATATACAGGAGGAGAAAGATCCACGACCAGGTAATGAGTGACATGTGGGGAGTGGGTGCTGAGCGGTGTCAGATCGCGCCCTCGGCCTGGGCTGCCTCCACCTCTTCGTTACTGTACCCGACCAGCTCTCGCAGGATTTCCGCGGTATGCTCGCCGAGGCGGGGCGAAGTCGTGACCTCGACCGGTGAATCGGAGAGCTTGAGCGGACAGCCGACCGTCTTGAACCGTCCGCGCTGCGGATGCTCGACTTCGGCGATAATGTCCCGCGTGGCCAGCGACTCGTCCTCCATCAGCTCTTTCATGTCCAGGATCGGGCCGCAGGGCACGTTAGCCGTGTTGAGGCGTTGCATGGCTTCATACTTGGTGTGCTTTTGGGTCCAGGCTTCGATTGTCGCGAAACAGTCATCCAGGTGGGAGAGACGCGCCTCCGGCGTGGCGTAGTCCGGATGGTCGATGAGTTCCTCGCGGCCAATCAGTTGCATCAGCGGCCCCCAGACCTGGGCCTGGACAACCACATAGATGTAGTCGTTGGGACCACCGGGTTTGCATTTGAGGGCCACCCCCGGATGGCCACCCCCGGAAGCGTTGCCGGAACGCGGCACGGTTGGGCCAAAAGTCTTATCGGGATATTGCGGGTACTCCTTCAGGGGGCCGTGGGCAAGTCGCTGCTGGTCGCGCAGCTTGACCCGACACAGGTTCAGCACCGCGTCCTGCATGGCGACCTCAACCCGCTGACCGGCCCCGGTTTGCTCGCGCTGAAAGAGGGCCGCCAGAATCGCGGCTACCAGGTGCATGCCCGTGCCCGAATCCCCGATCTGGGCTCCCGTGCTGGTCGGCGGGCCGTCATCCCAGCCCGTTGTGCTCATGGCTCCGCCCATGGCCTGGGCGACGGTCTCGTATGCCTTGCAGTCTGCGAACGGACCGGGGCCGAACCCCTTGCCGGAGGCATAGATTATGCGTGGATTGAGCTGCCGGATGACCTCCCAACTGAATCCCTGACGGTCCAGAGCGCCGGGCGCAAAGTTTTCGACCAGCACGTCACACTTCTTGATCAGCTGCCGAAAAATATCCTGTCCCTTGGGGGTCTTGGTGTTGATGGTGATGCTGCGCTTATTGCAGTTGAGCATGGTGAAATACAGGCTATCGGCATCGGGCAGGTCCCGGAGCTGCTGGCGGGTGATATCGCCTCGCCCCGGCAGTTCGACTTTGATGACGTCCGCGCCGAGCCAGGCGAGCATCTGGGTACAAGAAGGCCCCATCTGGACGTGGGTCATGTCAAGAACACGGATGCCGTCCAAAGCTTTTCCCATGGTTTTCTCCTTGCCAGATACAATGACTGCTTTGCGGTTACTTGTACCCCGTCTGACTCCCGACGCAAAGAGGGGCGCAGGGCTGCTCCCTTGCCGAGGTCAGGGCCATCCAATATCATGCCGCCTGCGAAAACGTCGGGTAGGACAATACAGAAAAATGAGATCAGCCGTATGAGCAAACAGACTGCAACAACCTCCGTCAAATCAATGGACCCCATTGTCTCGTTATGCCGACGCCGGGGGTTTATCTTTCAGTCGTCCGAGTTGTACGGCGGCATTAACGGTTTTTGGGATTACGGCCCGCTCGGCGCCGAATTGAAACGCAACCTCAAGGAAGCCTGGTGGCAGGACGTGGTCCGCTGCCCGGCCCCCGGTCCAGACGGTCGTCCCATCGAGATCGTTCCCGTGGACGCGACCATTATTATGAACCCGAAAGTCTGGGAAGCATCGGGTCACGTGGGTGGGTTCTCCGATTTGATGAGCACCTGCCGTCACTGCAAGAAGCTCGTGCGGTACGATCACATCGAAGAGATGATCTACGAGAGTGACTGGTATGCCTCGCTGAAAGAGTTGCATAGCGCGGGGAATGTAACCATTAAAGGCGTAAAGCGTTGGGGAGAAAAGACCGCAAAAAAACTCGCCCCGAACCTGGCTCTTGTCCGCAAGCCAGCGGAGACGCTGGCTCTCCTGACCGAGGGGCAGGAACAGGAAGAGGCGCCAATTGACATTGGACTGGAGCAATTGGTTCAGCATCTTGCCAACGGGCGCGTTACCAACGAATTGCAGCCGCCGTGTCCGTTTTGTGGTGGTGAGATTACCGAGCCGCGGCCTTTCAACCTGATGTTCAAGACCACAACCGGCGCGGTCGAAGACCCGTCCGCGGTCGCCTATCTGCGCCCGGAGACGGCCCAGGGAATTTTTACCCAGTTTTGGAATGTGCTGGATACCAATCGGGTACGGGTGCCGTTTGGGATTGCGCAGATCGGCAAAGCGTTCCGCAACGAGGTCACGCCACGCAATTTTACGTTTCGGTCGCGTGAGTTCGAGCAGATGGAAATCGAGTTCTTCATTCATCCCCAGGAGGCCGCGGAGTGGTATCAGTACTGGCGCGACACCCGTTTTCGCTGGTGGCAGTCCATTGGCTTGGCGGGTGAGAACCTGACGCTACGTGAGCACGATCAGGATGAGCTGGCTCATTACGCCAAAGAGGGGGCGGGCACGAGTGATGTCGAGTACCGTTTCCCGTTTACCGCGCCCGGCTATGGGGAATTGGAAGGCGTGGCCCACCGGGCCGACTATGACCTGCGCCAGCATGCCACCCATTGCGGCCAGGGAGACAAGCTGCGCTATTTTGATGACCAGCGTAAAGAGCGCTATTTCCCGCACGTGATTGAGCCGAGCGCCGGTGCCGACCGTGGAACCCTGGCTGCGCTGTGCGAAGCTTATACACAAGACGAGAGCAGGCCGAGCAAGGTCTATATGAAGTTCCACCCCCGGCTGGCTCCGATCAAGGCGGCGGTGTTTCCCCTGGTCAACAAAAGCGGCATGCCCGAGGTGGCCGAGAAGCTCTATCAGGAACTGCGCCCGAAATACGCCGTCCAGTTGGATGTGAAGCAGAACATCGGCAAACGCTACGCACGTATGGATGAGGCCGGTACACCCTACTGCTTTACGATTGACGGCGACACGCTTGAGGACCAGACCGTGACCGTGCGCTACCGCGATACCCTGGAGCAGGAACGCATCGGGATTGATAAGGTCAGCGCGTTCCTGGACGAGAAGATGGGGAAGTAAGTTGAGACAGGACTGTCTCTTCTCTGGACGTGCGAGGTAAAAAGGAACCCACCCCGGCCCTTCGGGCCACCCCTCCCAAGAGGGGATCTTTTTCTATCCCCTCCTCGGAGGGAAAGAGGAAACGTGTCCTCCAAACAGCCCTCAATGCTGGACACATTTCCTCTTTGTGCCGCGTAGCGGCGGGGTGGGTTTCCCCGTCTACGTAACGAGCAACTCCACCTCGCCCAGCCCACCCATTGCCAACTGCACCCTGTCGCCCTGACTCACAAACTTGGTCGCCACCACGCTGCCAGTCATGACGACCATGCCTTGCGACAAGGTCTTGCCTTGGGTAGCCAGCGTGCTCGCCAACCAAGCCAGGGCATCGAGCGGATGGCCCAGCACATCCCGGCCATAACCTTCTCCAACAACCTCGCCGTTGATGCGCATGGTACCGTGGATGGCTGCCAGGTCGAGCGGTTGCCAGTCTGTCAGCGGCGAACCCAGGACAATGCCGCCGTTCCAGGCGTTGTCCGCGAGCAGCGTCAATATATTGTCGGCGATTTTGGTGTAGTCTGCGTGGCGGTCGTCAACCAGTTCAAAGGCCGGCATGACCGCCCCGATTGCATCGGCCACGCTGTCGCGCGTATAGGGAGCCCGCTCGGCTGGCAAATCATGCGCAATCTGCACGGCAATCTCACACTCGACTCCCAGACGACCAAAGTCGCTCAGGCGTACCTGCGCCGGCGTATGATGGACGGTTTTTTCCATGATGGCGGCAGCAATAGGTTCGTCAAAGCCGACCATCTTCTGCATCACCGGTGTGGTCAATGCAATTTTATGCCCGACGATAGGACCGTAGGTCTCTGTCAAAAGTTGCTGAAACGCTGCCTGAATGGCATAGGCGTCTTCAAGGCGGTGCGGGGTATGTGGCTCCGGGATGGGGACAAAGGGCCGGCCGGCCTGGCGTTCGTTCCATAAAAACCGGGCGGCCTCGTGATACGACTGTGTGTCGGCCATTACGATGTCTCCTCGTCTGCGCCCCACACTACTGAGTCTGGAAAAAGCGATTTTCCGGCCGGGGCAGGCCAAGGTTTTCACGCAGGGTAACGCCTTCGTATTCGCGCCGGAACAGGCCGCGGCGCTGGAGTTCGGGCACGACTTGATCCACAAATTCGTCCAGTCCGCCCGGCAGATAGGGGAACATGACGTTAAAGCCGTCCGACCCTTCGGTCATGAGCCATTCCTCCATGTGGTCGGCGATCATGCTTGGCGTGCCAGTGAGTTCCAAGGTGCTGAAACTGCCGCCCACATACTGGGCAAGTTGTCTGATGGTCATATTGTCCCTGCGTGCCATATCGACCAGTTTCTGCCGCCCGGATTGAGTGGCGTTACTTTCCGGTATGTCGGGCAGCGGACTGTCCAGGTCATAGCCCGACACGTCATGGCCCAGCAGGACGCAGAGTGTGGCCATGCCGCTGTCCGGGTGGACCAGGCTGTCGAGCTTCACCTTCTTTGCCCGTGCTTCGGCCAAGGAATCCCCCACGACAACAAAGGCCCCCGGCAGGATTTTGAGATGGTCGCGGCAGCGCCCACAGGCCTCCATGCGGCCTTTGACATCCGCGTAATAGGACTGGGCGTCCTTCAGATTATTGGCCCCGGAAAACACAACCTCGGCGGTCTCGGCCGCGAGCTGCCGGCCGGCCTCCGATGCACCGGCCTGGACGATGACCGGCCAGCCCTGAACGGGCCGGGCGATATTCAGCGGACCGCGCACGGACAGATGCGGGCCTTTATGGTTCAGCACGTGCAGCTTTTCGGGATCGAAATACACGCCGGCCTCGACATCGCGGATAAAGGCATCGTCCGCCCAACTGTCCCACAGGCCGGTGACCACGTCGTAGAACTCGCGCGCCAGACGATAGCGCGCGTCATGTTCCATATGGGCCTCGCGTCCGAAATTTAACGCCTCGTCCGGGTTGGCCGAGGTCACCACATTCCAGCCGGCCCGCCCGCCGCTGATATGGTCAAGCGAGGCAAACTTCCGCGCCACATGGTACGGATCGTTATAGGTGGTGGAGGCTGTGGCAATCAGACCCAGATGCGAGGTGACCGTGGCCAGCGCCGGGAGGAGGGTAAGCGGATCGAAGGAGGTGACCGTCGCACTGCGTTTGAGCGCCGCCATCGGCATATTGAGTACGGCCAGGTGGTCTGCCATGAAAAAGGCATCGAAGCGCCCACGTTCCAAGGTGCGCACAAAGCGCTGGTAGTGCGTAAAATTGAAGTTGGCATCCGGAAACGCCCCCGGATAGCGCCAGGCCGCGGTATGAATGCTGACCGGCCGCATGAACGCGCCCAGCCGCAGTTGTCGTAACTGTGTCATAGTTGTCTGTCCGGTCTCCTGTGTGGTCTCGGGTTAGACGATAGGGTAGCAAATCGCCGGGTTATGGCTATCCCGGCGGTTTTCAGAATCTTGGTATTTCGCTTCTATCTGTTTTATCTCTCGTGACTTTAGAATACGGACTGGATATAAGTCTAGGCAGAATCGGTCATAAACGTTTGGAGTCTATATGAGCAAAACCTGGCAGGTACAGGACGCGAAGGCGCGGTTCAGCGAACTCCTTGCAGCCAGCCTTGCCGAAGGGCCGCAAATCGTAACCAAACGAGGAGTGGAAGCAGCGGTTCTGGTCTCCATCGATCAGTGGCGGCAGTTAGAGCAGATGGCTAGGCCCGATCTGAAGGAATTGCTCCTCGCACCCGAAGCGCGGACTGATACTCTGACGCCGCCACGAGAGCAACGCCGTCACCGCAGGTTGGCGAGCTTCGAGTAAAGCGGTGTACCTTCTTGACACCAATGTTGTTTCGGAACTGCGCCGTCCCAAGCCGCATCAGAGTGTTCTGAATTGGCTCTCGGGGATAGCCGCCGACCAGCTTTTTCTCTCTGCGGTGACCGTAGGAGAGATCCAGGCAGGTATTGAGATCACCCGCGAGCAGGATTCTACCAAGGCGGAAGAACTGGAAGCTTGGCTCAGCCGGGTGCTGGCTTCCTACAACATCTTGCCAATGGACGCGGCTGCCTTTCGAGTATGGGCTCGACTCAAGCACCGACGGTCGGACGCCTTGATGGAGGATGCCATGATTGCGGCGACAGCCGTAGTTCACCGACTGATCGTCGTTACTCGCAACGTCAACGATTTTGCCCAATTGGGTGTGGACATATTGAACCCATTTGAGAGTGGAGAAGAAAGATAATACAGCGAGTGAGTTTGTTATGGTCTTAGCAAATAAAGTGACTATTTATGAGAACGGTTGCGGAAGTACGTCACCGAAGCGCCGACGACGCCGATAAGCGCGATCAGCAACACTGTCCATTCAAACATTGTCACTTTTATCCTCCTCTAGTCCCCCTTCGGGCCGATAGGCCCACAGAAAGATCGAGAGCGTGCCTACTACGCCGAAGATCAAGACAAGCCAGGACTCCTGACCTCTGACCCAAGGACTGATGACAGTCAGCAGTGCCAGTTGCGTATTGACGACTTCTTCACGACTGCACTGCTTACTTGGTGTCCCTTGTAGGGGCAATTCATGAATTGCCCCTACAGTTCCCTGCTTCCTACCCAGGTGACACAGGAATCCGAAAAAATAATCGTATCCTCATTGGGATAACTGTGGGCGGTTTTGAGAGCTACGCGCCGACCCGGTTTGTCGAGCATCACCCAGACCAGCGTTTGGGGGGCTGGGCCTCGGGGTGTGGCCGGAAAGGAATAGTCAAGACCGGCGCTTGATGAGGGCGCCGTGTCGGCACCGGCCTGGACAATGCGCTGAGCCAGTGCCCGAAAGGCGGGCTGACCGCGCTGGCTGTCCGTCCGCTGAGCTTCGAAATGATAATGCAGCGCTGGCGTGAGTTGGAGTTCAATAGGACGAGTCAGGTTCACAATCCAGTCCGAGAATGCCGGTTGTAACGCAGAGGGAATATCCGTACAGGCCAGGATTTCGCAGATGTGCTGGGTATTGTCATACGTTATGTGGATGAGATGGCTGGCCCCGATAATGCTCGCCTGTACCTGGAACTGAGGTTGTTCCAAGCGCACCGTGGCCAGTGGCCTGAAGTGCTGAAAATCTGCCCTGTCGGCGACAACGTGAAGCCGGAGTTCGGCGGCGGACTGGTCCTTGTAGGTGAGCGTGCTCATACGGTGGTTAGAGCGTTTCGCGACAGGTTCTAGCCGTGTTATTGCGCTCTCGTCATGCCGGACTCGATCCGGCGTCCAGAGGTCGGGGGCTGGATTCCTGCTTTCGCAGGAATGACGGGCGGCTACACAGCATCGTAATTTGTTCTAGCCTTCGGCAGAGGTCAACCTACGTCAGAGTTGAAAGATCGCCAACAGCGGGCGGAGTCCCTCCCATACCCCGAGTAACTGGAACGCCATGACCACTATTGTCCCAGCCAACACGACCCGAATCCAGCCTTCGCCCTTGCCGACTCCCCAATGCGCCCCGAACCACGCGCCGATGCTGGACGTTACTGACAGGAGCAGACCCGCACTCCAATCGACTTTTCCGTTCAGCGCAAAGATGCAGCAGGCAATGCCGGTCACGCCCATGACAATAACGACCTTCACGCCGTTTGCCAGCGTGAGATTCAAGCCGCCCATAGTGCTCAGCGCCACCAGTATAAAAATACCGGCCCCAATTTGAAGTAAGCCACCGTAGAGGCCGATGCCGAAAAAGACGACTTGGAGCAGGCGTCGCCCCCGCCCTGTCTCGCTGACAGCCAGCAGTTTGCTATTGAGAACCGGCTCAAACACGATCGGGATGAGCAAGATCATCATGGTGATGGCCAGCAAGGTCTGGAAGACCGCATCGTCCAGACGGACCGATACCAGCGCGCCGCACACCGAGCCCAACATGGCCGGGATCATCAGCGCAACGGCTAAGCCGGGGTCGGTCTGCTTCAGTTTTGTATACGCGGCCAGGGCAGTCAGGCTTTGCAGGACCACGGCCAAACGATTCGTGCCGTTGGCAACTCCCGGCGGCAGTCCGATCAGGATGAGGGCCGGCACGGTCAGCATAGCTCCCCCGCCGGAAACCGCGTTGAGAAAGCCGGCGGCCAGACCGCTGAGGGCAATGAGGAGCATATCGGTGAGTGACATCGCACTAAAAAGGGCAGCCATAGCGGGCTGCCCCTACCATCTCGGTGCCTGAGTTGTGTCGCGATTGTTGCTTGTCTCAGCCAGAGCGTCAAGCAGAAGACGCCGGGCCGGACAGATTTCCTTGACCCCTACGGTGTCTCTGCCTATGATCCGAGGACGCTGGCCGAAGGAGGGCGGACATGCCTGCGGGGAACCTCAAAGACGTTGCGGCTGTGTGTGGTGTGGGCCATACGGCCTACGGTCGGAAGATGAATCGGAGTCAGATCGATCTTGCCGGTGAAGCCATCCGCAACGCGCTCGATGACGCCGGGCTGGGACGGGACGATTTGGACGGGCTCGTTGTCAGTTTTGGGACGCCGATCGGAGCGGACGCCGACACCCTGGCCTATGCGTTGGGATTAAAGCTACGGGCGTATAATCAAACCTGGGCGCACGGACGGTTTACGGCCAGTAGCATTCAGTGGGCGGCGATGATGGTCAGCGCCGGGCTGGCCGATGTGGTGGCCTGCATGGCGTCGATCAGTTTTTCCGGTTTCCGCAAGCCCATGATGGGTGGGTCCGGGGATGCTGAGGGCGCGCGTGAGGCCGGAGGGGGACACGGCGAAGACCCGGTGTTCGGCATGACCTCGCCTGGAGCCGGGGCAGCCCTGGTCGCCCGGAAGTATTTCGATCGCTTTGGCGCAACGAGTGAGCAGTTGGCCGCGGTGGCGGTGGCGTTTCGGAAGCATGCCTGCATGAATCCGAACGCCGTCATGCAGACACCGATCAGCGTCGAAGATCACCAGAATTCGCGTTTCGTGTGCGAGCCGCTGCACCTGTTGGACTATTGTCTGATTAACGACGGCGCGGCCTGCGTTCTGGTTACCACCCAGGAACGCGCGCGGGACATGGCCAAGCGGCCGGTGTGCATTAGCGGTATGCAGGGCCTGCCCGCGGGACGGGAGGAATTTATCTGGACCTATCCCGGCTTTGGGACTTCTCAACAAACCGCCTTTGATTATGTGCCCGGCCCGCAGCCCGTGTATGAGATGGCGGACGTATCACCCAGAGACCTGGACGCGCTGTTTACCTATGATGCGTTCTCGATTCTGGCCTGGACCGCCCTGGAGCGCTTCGGGTTCTGTGGGCAGGGCGAAGCTGCGGCGTTTACCCAAGACGGGCGCATCGAGCTGGGTGGGGAGCTGCCCATGAACACTCATGGTGGGCTGATGTCCGAGGGCCATATCATGGGCTGGAATCACCAGGTCGAGATTGTGCGCCAATTACGAGGGGAGTGTGGGGAGCGACAGATTCCGAACGCGCAGCTCATCCAATGGGCCAACGCGTACGGAGACTCGTTAATCTACCGCGCAGGCTGAAAAAAGGAGAGGGTATGGCCGAGTATGCAAAACCGCTCCCGGCGATTTCGACGCTGAACCAGCCGTACTGGGACGGCCTGAAACAACGGCAGATGGTGCTGCCCTACTGCGAGGCATGTGATGCTGTCTGGTATCCCCCGGCGCCGTTTTGCCCGGACTGCTGGTCGCGCAATTTTCGCTGGCAGGCGGTGAGCGGTCGGGGCGTGGTGAACTCCTGGGTTGTTTTTCATCAGGCTTATTTCTCGTCGTTCAAGGACGACATTCCGTACGCTGTTGCCGAGGTCGAACTGGAAGAGGGCCCCCGTCTGCTGACCAATCTGGTCGAAGTCGCAAACGAGGACATTGCCATTGGCATGCCGGTGGAAGTGGTCTTCGATGATGTGACCGACGAGGTCACCCTGGCCAAGTTTCGACCCCGGAAAGGGTAAACGGACCGGTACGGCGACACTGAAGGAGAGAAGGAGTATCTATGCCCGGTATTCTCGACGGTATTCGCGTGTTTGACCTCAGTATCGCCGCGGTTGGACCCTGGGCGTCCAAATTGCTGGGCGAACTGGGCGCAGATGTGATTAAGGTTGAGTCGCCCGGCGGTGAACTCTCACACGTCATCCCGCCGCCTATCAAGGGCACGGCCGTCCTGTATATCTCGGCCAACTTCAACAAGCGGAACATTGTGCTTGATCTCAAAGAGGAGGGTGATCGGGCCATTGCGCTCAAGCTGGTTGAAAAGAGCGACGTGTTTGTTCAGAACATGCGTCCGGGCGCGGTCGAGCGTTTGGGCCTGGGCTATGACGTGGTCTCTCAGCTCAACCCGCGCCTGGTGTATCTGTCCGCGTCGGCGTATGGCCGGACCGGTGCGATGGCAAAGGAGGCCGGGATCGATCCGACCGTTCAGGCATTTGGAGGCTGGTGCAGCATTACCGGCACGCCTGGGTCGACGGGGGAGATGTTCCGCCACCTGGCTCATCTCGACATTACGACCAGCACCATGATTGTTGAGGCCGTTTTGCAGGCGCTGTTGGCGCGGGAGCGCTCGGGCAAGGGGCAGCATATTGAGATCGATATGATCTCGGCCGCAATGTCGCTGCAAACCAGCCGCCTGGCCGAGTATTTCGCGACCGGCGAACAGCCTCAGCCCATGGGCAGTGCCGTGGCAACGACCGTGCCGCACCAGGCCTTTGTGTGCGAGGATCAGGAATATCTGGCGGTCGGGGTGGTGCGTGAAGACCAGTGGCCGCGCTTCTGTCGTGCTATCGGCCAGGAAGCCCTGTGCGACGATCCGCGCTTTGCAACCAACCCGAAGCGGGTCGAAAACCGGGCCGCCCTCGTAACCCTGCTTGAAGACCATTTCAAAACCAAGCCAACCCGCTGGTGGAGTCTGCGGCTGACCCAAGCAGGCGTGCCGAATACGCGGGTGGACCGCACGGTCAATTTTCAGGCACTCCGCACCGATCCCCAAGTCACAGGCAATCAACACATTGTTGACCTGGAGACGCCGCATTGGGGCACGCTCAGCGTCGATGGGCTGCCGTGGAAATTTGAGAAAGCTCCGGCTGGTCCGATTCGTCCGGGTGGCCTGCAAGGCGAGCAGACCGAGGAAGTCCTGCGCGAGTTTGGGATAGCGGCAGAGACGCCGGAGAAGAACGGAAGAGACAAGAGACTGGAGGGGTGATGCCTGGCGCGCTTGATGGTTTTACCATTATTGATTTCACCCAAGGGCTGTGCGGACCGTTTGCCTCCATGCGCCTGGCGGACGCTGGGGCCGAGGTGATCAAAATCGAGCCGCTGAGCGGCGATACCGCCCGGACCATGGGACCGCCGTTCATCCAGGACGAGAGCGCGGTCTTCCTGAGTCTCAATCGGAATAAAAAGAGCGTGGCCCTGGATGTCACTACACAAGACGGTCGGGAGATTGCGCGAAAACTGATTGTCCGGGCTGATGTGGTCCTGGAGGACTTCGGACCGGGCCAGGCAGAAACATTGGGGCTGGGCTACGCAGACCTCAGCCAGACGCATGAGACGCTGGTGTATTGCGCGATCAGTGCCTTTGGGGAGGAAGGGCCGCTGCGAGACCAGCCGGGGGCGGAGCTGGTGGTGCAGGCCATGGCCGATTACACTCACTCGCTTGGAAAAATCGGGGAGGCGCCGGTTCGTTTAGGCACGGACGTGGCCAGTCTCAACACCGGCATTATGGCCTCCCAAGCGATAACAGCCGGGCTGTTTCACCGCGTTCGCAAAGGCGAGGGGCAGCGGGTTGCGGTCAGTATGCTGGGGACCCTGCTCCATATGCGCGGCATTATGTGGACGTCCATGACGGACCCGGACGAGTGGTACGGTTTCCATCTCGACCATTACACCCGACCGCCCGACGAAGGCTATAAAACCAAGGATGGTCATGTCTATTTCGGCCTCCGCCGGGGCAGTAGTGAGGATTGGGATCGACTGATGCTGACGCTGGGCTTGGCGGACTATATTACTGATCCGCGTTTCCAGGGCTTTGGACGAGAGGCGACCAGCATTGGCCGCTATGCGCCCGAGGTCAAGCCGATTTGGGAACAGGCGTTTCAGCAATTGACAAACGCTGAAGTGGTCAAGCTTGTCCACGAATTCCGTGGAGATGCCGTGCCCTTTAACGATTACCCCACGTTATGCGCCCATCCACAGGTGGCCGAACTCGATATCCTGAAAGACGTTGACCACCCGGCAGGGGGGAGCTTTCGGACCATTGGTCCGGTCTGGCATCTGGCGGATACGCCGGCTGAAATTAAAACCTCTCCACCGACTCTCGGCCAGCATACGGACGAGGTTCTCTCCGGGCTAGGAATGAACGCGACAGACCTTCAGCGGCTCAGAACGGCCAAGGTCGTCAGTTGATGGAGCGGCCAGTCGAGAGGGGCTCAAAGAAATCCGGGCCAGTACAGAACCGGCCCGGATTTGTGAAGCCGGCTCAGGCGATATAACCGCTCTCGTCGTGATCGGTCAGGTCGAGGCCCTGCTGTTCACCCTCTTCGCTGATGCGCGCCCCTCCGGTGAGGGCATTGGCGATCATATAGGCGATCACAGACACCACGCCACTCCAGATGATGGTGACGATAACGCTCTTGATCTGCTCGATGACCTGGGCCATCGTAGATGTGGCTTCGAGCCCGGCGCCACCCATGAATTCGGCTGCGCACAGACCGGTCAGAATCGCTCCAACAATGCCGCCGACACCATGCACGCCGAAGACATCGAGGCTGTCGTCATAGCCGAAGGACCGTTTTATCGTGGTGGCGGCCAGATAGCAGAAGAAGGCTGAGGCTGCGCCGATCAGGAGCGCGCCCATGGGACCGGCCGTGCCGCTGGCCGGCGTAATGGCGACCAGACCTGCGATTGCGGCGGTGGCCATACCGAGAATGCTGGGCTTGCCATGCCTGACCCACTCAATAAGCATCCAGACAACAACTGCCGTGGCGGTGGAGACCTGGGTGACGAGCAGGGCCATGCCGGCGACGCCGTCGGCGGCCAGCTCGCTCCCGGCGTTAAAACCAAACCAGCCCACCCAGAGCATCCCGGCTCCGACCACGGTCAGAACGAGGCTGTGGGGTCGCATGGGCTCTGTGGGGTAGCCGGTACGCGAGCCGATCATGATGCAGACAACCAGCGCGGCGATCCCGGCGTTGATATGCACGACGGTCCCGCCGGCAAAGTCCAGTACGCCCCAACCGGCGAACAGACCACCGCCCCAGGCCATATGCCAGATCGGGACATAGCTGAAGGTGAACCAGATGATCATGAAGATCAGCATGGCGCTGAACTTCATCCGCTCGGCAAAGGCCCCAACGATGAGCGCCGGGGTAATGATCGCAAAGGTCATCTGAAAGGTCAGGAAGACCGACTCGGGTATGGTGCCACTGAGGGAATCGACAGTCAGATCGTTGAGGAAGAGCTTGGAGGCGTCTCCGATGATGGCGTTCCCCTCGGTCGCGGCAAAGCTGTAGCCGTAGATGATCCAGAGCAGGGTCATGACCCCGGCCATTGCCAGGCATTGGCCCAGGACGGACAGAACATTCTTGACCCTCACCAGGCCGCCGTAGAACAAGGCCAGGCCCGGCAGGGTCATGAAGAGCACCAGAGCCGTGGCAGTAATCATCCAGGCGGTGTCCCCACTATCGAGCGTTGCTGTTTCCTCGGCCCAGGCTGGCACGGCTGTCCCGAGCATGCTGAGTAAACCGAGTGAGAGTGTTCTCCACCCACACCAGGCGGCTTGTTGTGTCTTCCGAAAAAGTTTCACGGTGAACTCCTCCTTACCCTCACGCCCAAGGAACAAATATGACCGCTGCCGATTGCCCCGGATTGGCAACAGAAGGCGAGGGCAATCCTTCATAGTAGGCAAAAAGAATGCCGACCGGGAAGCCCCTAATCTATTTGACTTTTTTTGTTTTGAGCGGGCCTGAGGCTAGACTGCTGCTGACTGGATTTTAAGCAACGCCTATTTTTTCGTCAGCTTTGCGCGTGGGGGAGGGGCATCCTTCATTGGGGAGACCAGAAGGCGATATGGCCGTCTGAGAGCCGCTGGGGTGTAGCATCTTCCGTGACTGGGACAACGTAGACGGACGGGCCCCGAAAGCCTTGACCTGGGTTGGGGCGTATCTGCCCGCTAAAGGTAAAAAACTGGCTGTTCGGAGACCAGAGGCGATGCGAAAGCGCATACTGGTCGAAATACTGGAAAACGAGGATCTGGGGACGGGATGGAATGAAATCGACCACGGGAATGGCTGTGCGGCTATGGACATCCACAACCATCCACGTCCAGTGCGCTCGCTCCGGGTTGCGTCTGGCATACAGGATACGAGTCCCATCCGGAGACCAGAAAAAGGCTGCAACAGGCTCTTGAATCAGGGGATGCATCGCGCCTGATGCTACGTCGAATAGGCGAACCTCCTCAAAGAGGGGTGCTCTGATAAAGGACGTGGTGGCAATGGCCAACAGTGGTTGGGTCGGAGACCATTCGAGGGCCATCCGTTTTGGAACAAGCGCGACGGATTCAGGCTGACTGCCATCGCCGGCAGCGATCATCAGCGCCGCGTGTTCTTGGCCTTCTACCGTATTGCCATAGGCGAGCCATTTCCCATCAAAAGACCATGACGGTGGCCCAAATATCGAGGGTGAGCGAGAGAGCAGATGCCGTTCGCCAGTGGGAATGGCCACAACGCTAATGGAATGGCCGGCCGCTCCCCCGCGACTTCCTCCCGTATGGGTGAGCACGGCTTGTCCATCCGCGCGCCAATGAAAATAAAAGGGCGCACCCTGGGCAACCCTGTGAGGACGCTGGCCGCCTGACGTCGGCCAGAGGTTTAATGAAAAAGGTCCTCGCCCACCCAAAAGCACGCCCAATTGCTGGCTCGTGGGCGACCAATAGGCATAAATGGGTTGGAGGCCAGGTTCTTTATAGGAGTGGAGGATTTGGGCGCTGACACCGTCAAAGATATACAGCCCATCCGTGAGTTGACCGCCATTGAGTTCGACGCGAAAGCTGGCCAAGCGCTGTCCATCGGGCGACCAGACTGGCCAGCTGTAAAAATCCTGATTGCGCTGGACCGAGCGGGGGGCGAAACTGGCCTGTTGGAGCATTTCGCCGGAAGCCATTTTTTGGCGACCGGTCCCGTCCGGCCGAATGGTATACAGGTCGCCGACGCGATCAATATAGGCGATCCGATTGACCGGTGGTGCCGCGCTCGGACTCGGCGCGTGCGTCAGGAGAAGAGCAATCGTAAGGAGAAAGGAAAGAGAAACATGGCAGCGTGCAGTCATGATCGCCCCGGTCCACGGCCACGATAGCAGAGTTTGTGAGAAGGGCAACGATCCAGGAGAAAGGAGCGGGCGAGGGTATATAAACAGGCTGAGCTTGACGGCCCCTCGTCCCGTTCGGTACGAATGCTGGTCAATGCTCGTCATGGAGAAAAATACTCGGTTATTGATGCGTGATACAAAAAGGAACCCACCCCGGCCCTGCGCGCCATCCCTCCCAAGAGGGGAGCTTTTTTATCCCCTCCTTGGAGGGAAAGAGAAAACGTGTCCCGCATTGAGGGCTGTTTGGAGGACACGTTTCCTCTTTGTGCCGCGTAGCGGCGGGATGGGTTCTTCGCCTGCTAGGCGGCTCCATCCGATTAGACAAGAGCAGGGGCAGGTGCATCACACGCTATTGGAGGGGCGGAGAAGATGAAGCGTATTGCCATTCTCGGTTCGACCGGCTCCATCGGGGTGTCGACGCTCGATATTGTTGGGCGTTTTCCTGAAAAATTTCGCGTGGTTGCCCTCGCGGCCGGCAAAAACCTGACGCAACTCACCGCACAGATCAAGTCTTTCCAGCCACTGTTAGTCTCCCTCTCCCAAGAAGAAGATGCAAAGAAGCTGCGGCAGGAACTGCCCGATTTCGAGGGCGATATCGTCTGGGGGGCAGACGGGTTGCACGCGACCGCGACGCATGCAGATGCGGATATGGTCATGGCTGCCCTGGTGGGGGCCATCGGGTTACCCCCGACCCTGGCGGCCATACGGGCGGGCAAAGATGTTGCCTTAGCCAACAAAGAAGCCTTGGTCGTGTCCGGCGAACTCATGACGCGTGAGGCGGTGCAGCACGGAGTGCAACTCCTGCCGGTTGACAGTGAACATAATGCGATCTTTCAGGCCCTGCATGGACACAAACAGGAACGGGTCAAGCGCATTATTCTGACCGCCTCCGGCGGGCCGTTTTTACACCGCCCGCGGAAGACTTTCAGACCATACGTATAGAAGAGGCGCTGCAGCACCCGACCTGGAAGATGGGCAATAAAATCACGATTGACTCGGCAACGCTGATGAACAAGGGGCTTGAAGTCATTGAGGCGCGTTGGCTTTTCAATCTGCCCCCTGAGCAAGTATCGGTGATCGTGCATCCACAAAGTATTGTGCACTCCCTGGTGGAGTATGTGGATGGGTCGGTGCTGGCTCAGTTGGGCATTCCTGATATGCGGGTGCCGATCTCCTACATTCTCGCCTATCCGGACCGCCTACCGCTCACACATCTGCCGCAGTTGGACCTGGCCGCGGCGGCCCGGCTCGAGTTTGTCGAACCGGATTATGACAAGTTTCCCTGCCTGGGCTTAGCCTATACGGCGCTGGAGCGGGGGGGGACGTGTCCCGCAGCGCTCAACGCCGCGAACGAAGTATCTGTGGCGTCGTTTCTTTCCGGCCGCATAGCTTTCACCGACATTGCCGATATCAATAAGCAGGTTCTCACCGCCCATGCCGTCCAGCCGGTGAAAGACCTGGAGAGCGTTCTTGAGGCCGATGGGTGGGCACGCGCCCAGGCGAAAAAGATCGCTGGCATATCCGAACAGACTGTGGCGGCCTAGGCAGACGAGAGGGGGCCGGTGGAACGGCGACCGAACCAGAGGGCTGAGCGGGGAGCGGCATGCGGACCGGTGGAAAAACGAGATGAGTGAGGAAGCCGGCAGGTTTCAGGAGCAGCCTGCGGCCGTGCTCTCGCCGTCGCCGGAGGCTGGCTCGCTCGCGGATGCGTACGCCTATTGTCGTGATATTACGCAGCGCAGCTCGTCGAATTTTTATTATGCCTTCCGGCTCCTGACCCGGGAGCGGCATAATGCGCTTTGCGCGCTGTACGCCTTTTGCCGATTCGTGGACGATATCACGGACCAAGACCTCTCCCCCGTTGACGGGAAACAACCGCAGAACCGAAAAGCGCGACTCGCCCAGCTCCTGGACACCTGGCGAGAGGAACTCGTCTGCTGCTATGAGGGGACTCCGCGTCATCCTATTTCGCAGGCCTTGGCCGATGCGGTGCGGCGTTTTCCTATCCAGCAGGAACACCTGGCCGGCATTATCGACGGCGTGGCCATGGACCTCAGCCGGACCCGCTACCAGACATTCTCAGAATTATATGAATACTGTTACCGGGTTGCCTCTTTGGTCGGCCTCGTCTGCATAGAGATCTTTGGCTACCAATCACCGCAAGCACGGGACTACGCCGTTAATCTGGGTATCGCGTTTCAACTGACGAATATCCTGCGAGATGTGGGTGAAGACGCCGAACGGGATCGGATTTACCTGCCGCTTGCAGACCTGGACCGATTTGCATACTCGGAGCAGGAACTCCTGAATAATGAGTATAATACGGCATTCCTGCAGCTGATGACGTTCGAGGGCCAACGTGCTCAGGAATATTATAGCCGGGCGGTCAGCTTGCTGGACCGTCACGACCGTCGCTCTCTTGTTGCCGCAGAAGCGATGCGGCTCATCTACCATGGACTGCTCAAAAGAATTGCGTCGCAGCAATTCAATGTCTTCCAACGTCGGGTGACGCTGCCCACTCCCTTCAAGGTGGGCTTGGCCGTAGCCGCCTGGGGGCGGAGCCTGTTTGTTCTCCCTTAGTCTGACTATGAGCTTTCCTCGGGCCTGTGGATATTCCGGCGGCAGGTGGAAAGGACGTGCGCTCCTGGGCTGGTTCCGATGGAAAAGCCGGGAATCTGGGCGAGACGCACAGCGTCCCTGGAGTCAATGGAGGCTGATAGAGCAATGCAAAAGGGGAGGCCTGCCAAACTCGTAAGTCCGGCTGAAACGCCTCCTGTTCGGACGTTCCTCTGGGGATCGATTCAGGCGACGGCGCGGAGCTTCTTCCCGCCTCGGGAGGAGTTCTTCATCCCCTCATTGTCCGGCAGATGTTCTGCGATGTTCGTCTTCGCGTAGTGCGAGCCCGGATAAAGTGAGCGAATGGCAAACGCGACTTGTCCCATCAGGCGCTTGACGCCAACCGTTTTCTCCACTGGAGAAGTCGGCTCAAGGCGAACCATGGCTCCGTTACTCTTTTTGCACACCTGGATAAAAAACTGTTGTTTTTTGCCTGGTTCTATAACGAGCGCTTCGAGCAGCAATTTGGTACACTCGGTATTAATATAGTACTCGCTGACGCGTTTAATGCCATCCGGGTCGCGGAGAAACATCTCTGGCCGACGGATAATGATCTGGCGTAGGTCAATCGGCCCTTGGATTGTTACGTTTGGCATAAGCCCTCTCCTTACATGAGACGCCCTGTCTGGAACCACGTTCCCCTGCTCTCAGCGTGTTCCAGAGCCCTCTGTTCGCAGCTTTGCCCGCCCCTCTACAGACAGGTGTATATGCTATGTATCTGCCGCTTATCGGACGGTCAAGTCTCAGGGGCCATATGGGGGCGCATGCGGCTACTTTACAGATTGTCAGGACACCAGTTATAAGCTCCTGTAAGAGTGTCGCAATCTATGAGAAGAGAGAACGGTTATGTTTTCGGTCACTTCGAGTGCCCCCGATCATAAGAGCCCGCATATTGCATCGATTCAGGAAGCGATCGAAGAAATTCGGGCTGGCCGCATGATCATTCTGATGGATGATGAAGATCGGGAGAACGAGGGTGATCTGTGCATGGCGGCGGAAAAGGTGACGCCCGAAGCCATTAACTTTATGGCAAAACACGGACGTGGGTTGATTTGTATGCCCATGGCCGAGGAACGCATTGACACCCTCGGGCTGCCGATGATGGTGGCCAAGAACACGGCTCCTCTTGGGACGGCCTTTACCATGTCTTTTGACGCCCGAAGGGGAGTGACACGGGGGGTCTCGGCGGAGGACCGCGCCACCACCATTCTGACGGCCACCCGGAAGGATGCACGTCCTGAAGATTTTGTCGTCCCCGGTCATGTGTTCCCGCTACGCGCACGGAGGGGGGGCGTCTTGGTCCGCACCGGACAGACCGAAGGCTCGGTTGACCTCTCCCGCTTGGCCGGTCTCGACCCGTCTGGGATCATTTGTGAGATTATGCGAGAGGACGGGACCATGGCCCGTCTGCCCGACCTGGAAGAATTTGCCGTTGAGTACGGACTGAAAATCGCCACGATTGCCGACCTCATTCATTATCGTCTTGAAAATGATTCCTTAGTCCATCGGGTTGCTGAGGCCCGTATGCCAACCCGGGACGGGGGAGAATTCACGGCCCACGTCTACACCAGTGATGTGGATGAGGCCGAGCATTTTGTGTTGGTTAAGGGCGAGATCGACCCGGATGAAGCGGTGCTGGTTCGACCGCACGCTGAGTATGTACCGGGAGACGTCTTCGGCTATACCTTTGGGGATACCAGCGCCCTCCTGCAGCAGTCTATGGCCATGATCGCCGCAGCGGGCAAGGGAGTCATTCTCTACTTGCGACAAGGCGGTCAGGGTGAGCAACTCTTCCGGGATACGAGCCGGGCGGATAAACACGCCAACAAAAGCGTGGAGCAGGCGAGTACGAATCCGGGCTCCCAGATTCGAGATTTTCGGGATTATGGCATCGGTGCCCAGATTCTCCGCGACTTGGGCGTCCGTAAGATGCGTCTCTTGACGAACTCGCCGCGCCGTTTGGTGAGCCTGCCGGGATACGGACTTGAGGTCGTAGAGACCGTTCCGTTGGACATGTATTCCCGCCAGCAGTCTTCTGCCAGAAAAAAAAGACAGTCCGCCTCAGCGTAAGAGTCCGACCCTCTCATGTATCGCTCGACCCCCGCTGATGTGCTCGTAAAGGCAACGGCTGCAAACAACACTATCCGGGCCCTGGCCGTCGTGACCACTGGCGTTGCGGAAGAAGCGCGGGACCGTCATCAGACTGCCCCCACAGCGACTGCCGCCCTCGGGCGGGTCATGACCGCGGGACTGCTCATTGGCAGTATGATGAAAGAGGAGGAGCAGCTCTCTATTCAGTTCATGGGCAGCGGGCCTCTCCAGGGGGTGGTGATTGATGCGAATGCCAAAGGCGAAGTCCGTGGTTTTGTCTATCAACCTCGGGCACACCTCCCCATAAAAAATGGCAAGTTGGATGTTGGCGGGGTTGTTGGAAAGGGAACCATGGCCGTTGTGCGACGGCAGCATTGGGATAAAGAGCCCTATCGTTCCGTGCTGCCGATCGTGTCGGGAGAAATTGGTCAGGATATTGCCAACTATCTACTGACCTCTGAACAAATACCTTCTGTGGTGAGCCTGGGGGTCTTTGTCCAGCCTGACGAAGTCGTCTCTGCTGCCGGTGGTTTCATCATCCAGGCCATGCCAGACGCGGAGGACGCGACGCTGGCTCGTATAGAAGAGGCAGTGGCCCAGGCGAGGCCGGTCAGCCAGATGGTGCGTGACGGGCTCGCTGCATGGGACATCTTGAGGCAGGTGCTCGCGGATTTTTCGCCAACGCTCCTGGACGAAACGCCGGTTCGCTTTGCGTGCCGCTGTTCGCGTGAACGCGTTCAGGGTATTATTGTTGCTCTGGGTGCGGAAGAAGTAGAAAGGCTGCTTGAGAAAGAGGGCCGGATCTCGGCCGCCTGTGAATTCTGCGCTGAGCAGTACGTCATTGGATCAGAAGAAGCGCGGGCGCTTTTGGCAAACGCACAAAGCTAACCGATCGACTTTGCACTCTCCCCCGTGTCGTCACACCCCGTCTTTGTGACCGAACCGGAGAGGGCTTCAGGGAGTCCAAGTATATGCGCCGGTACCACCGCTGAAAGCAAATGTCCCTTTCGTGCAGGCTGGGCCGACGAGGAGCGTAGATGACTCAGGCCGGCAGGATGAGCGATCGGGTTAACGCGTTTGACATGACCCTGAGTGGGGCCGGATGGCCAGTCCAGAGTTCAAAGGCGAGTGCGCCTTGATGTAACAGCATACGGCGTCCGTCCAGTGTCGGGCGCTGGGCGTGGCGGGCGCGCTGCAAGAAGACCGGCGGCTGGGAACTGTAGACTAAATCATAAAAGAGACATCTGCGCGGTGTTGCTCCGTAGTCGAGAGCCGGGAAAGCGTTTTTGTGGAGGCCGAGCGGAATACTATTCACAACGAGAGCGGCGCGTTTCATGAGGGTGGGGTCTTGGAGCGCCTCCAGGGGCGCGGACACGAGTTGTGTCGTGCCCAGTGAGTGGTAGGCATGTATCAGCTTTTTCGCGTTGGCCGGTGTGCGGTTGACAATGGTAATATGTGCGCTGCCTGCCTGAATGAGTGCTGCCAAAACAGCTCGGGCTGCCCCACCTGCACCAATCAGCACAACCTCGCGATCTTGGACTGAACGGTTGCGCTCCGAAAGTGAACGTAAAAATCCTTGCCCATCCGTGTTCTCTCCGTAGAGTGTGCCGTGCCGATTGATGACCGTGTTGACTGCTCGATACAGGCTGGCCGCCGGACTGAGTTCATCCAGATAGCGAACAATCTTTTCCTTGTGGGGGACGGTGACATTGACCCCGACAAGATTCAGACTGCGAATACTGGCGGTCGCCTTCCCGAGCGCAGGAGAAGGGACGAAGAAGGGAATATAAATATACGGCAGGCCCAGCGCTCGAAACGCCGCATTATGCATGGCCGGCGAGCGGGTGTGGGCAATGGGATCGCCAAAAATCCCGATAACCTGGGTTTCCCCATCCACGTTCAAGGTGGCCATGCCGAAAAGAGATCCCGGTGGGTGAGAGAATACCTGTCGCTGCGAGAGCCTTGGGGGTCCACCCTTACGCCAGGACGGCCCCCGATGGTTTGGCTGATTCCTTGCGCGAAGTACGCTGCTCGTTCGCCATCTGCTCTTTCAGGACGGCGTGAGCTGCGGCGAGACGCGCAATCGGCACGCGATAGGGCGAACAGGATACATAGTCCAGACCGATGTTGTGGCAGAACTCGACCGAAGCGGGGTCTCCGCCATGTTCGCCGCAGATCCCCATTTTTAATCCCTCTCTGACGGCGCGTCCCTTTTGGACGGCAAGATTGACAAGCTGGCCGACGCCAGCCAGGTCGAGGGAGGCAAATGGGTCCTGAGGGAAGATCCCCTGTGAGACGTAGTCAGGCAGAAATCTCCCGGAGTCGTCTCGGCTCAGCCCAAGCGTCATTTGTGTCAAGTCGTTTGTCCCAAAGGAAAAGAAGTCGGCGACTTCTGCAATGTGATCTGCTCGCAGGGCTGCACGTGGAACTTCTATCATCGTTCCAATCAAATAATGCGGCGTCGCGCCTTGGGATGAGATAACTTCAGCGCACACATGCGCAACTCGTTTTCGTAAGATTTCAAGTTCTCGCTTATATCCAACCAGGGGAATCATGATCTCGGGGAGAACGTTCACCCCTGCTCGTGTCAGTTCACAAGCGGCTTCCATAATCGCCGTTACTTGGGCCTCATAAATTTCTGGAAATGTGATGCCCAGGCGACAGCCCCGATGCCCTAACATCGGATTCAGTTCGTGCAAAACGTTCCGTTTTGTTCGGAGGCGTCCGGTTGGAATGTTCAGTTTCGCAGCCAACTCGTCAATGTCCTTATCCGTCTGAGGCAAAAACTCATGCAGGGGTGGATCAAAGAGACGGATCGTCACCGGCAGCCCCTCCATCGCACGTAAAATACCGATAAAGTCTGCCTTTTGCATCGGAACAATTTTTTCTAGGGCACGGATGCGCCCGATCGTATTATCAGCCAGGATCATCTCTCGGACGGCATCAATACGATCACCCTCAAAGAACATATGTTCCGTTCGACACAGGCCTATCCCCTCCGCGCCGAAAGACCGGGCGACTTGCACATCATGTGGAGTATCGGCATTCGCTCGGACACGCAGGCGACGGGTACGGTCCGCCCAGGTCATGAGGGCTTTGAAGGCCGGACTTTCCATGCTCGGCTCACTGGTTGGAACGTATCCCTGAAAGACTTCTCCGGTTGAGCCATCTAAGGTTACCAAATCGCCAGCTCGGATGACGATATCCGTGCCACGCACCCGTATCTCTTCCTGGACGTAATCGATGTCGAGCGCCTCACAGCCGACGACGGCACACTTTCCCATACCACGACTCACCAGGGCTGCATGCGAGCTCGCGCCGCCGCGTGCGGTGAGGATACCTTCTGCGGCATTCATGCCATTGATGTCTTCCGGTGAGGTTTCAATCCGAACCAGGATCACCTGTCGCTTGGTTTGCGCTGCACTTTCGGCATCCTCAGCGGAGAACACCACTTCTCCGCTGACGGCTCCCGGAGAAGCGGGCAAGCCACGGGCGACGGCTTCCTTTGGTGTATCAGGGTCAAGAATGGGATGGAGCAGTTGGTCGAGCTGAGCTGGTGCGACACGCAGGATCGCTTTCTCTTCATCAATACGACCTTCGTAGACCATGTCCACGGCGACTTGTACGGCTGCTGCCGCCGTTCGCTTGGCCGTTCGCGTTTGGAGCATCCATAACTGACCGTGCTCTGCGGTGAATTCGATATCTTGAGCATCACGGTAGTGAGATTCAAGCGTTTGCGCGATCTCTTTCAACTGATCGAAGCAGGCCGGCATCTGCTCTTCCAGGGCCGGGTAGCGTTCTTTCCGCTCATCTTCCGAATGCCCTTCCCGTTGGGCGCGCTGGCGTGATGCCGAGAGGGTAATCTGCTGGGGGGTGCGGATACCGGCAACGACATCTTCCCCTTGGGCGTTAATGAGAAAATCGCCGTTCAGGTCGGGTGCACCAGTGGACAGGTCGCGGGTAAAGGCGACCCCGGTGGCACAATCATCCCCTGAGTTGCCAAACACCATGGCCTGAACCGTGACCGCGGTACCCCATTCGTCCGGGATGTTTTCCAGCCTGCGATACGTGACCGCTCGGGCATTATTCCACGAACTGAACACTGCGCCAATTGCGCCCCAGAGTTGATCGTGGGGGTCGTCGGGAAACGGGATGCCCGACCGCTCGTGAATTAAACTTTTGAATGCGGAAACGAGGGCTTGAAGGTCCTCTGCCGTGAATTGGGTGTCGTGCTCGATTTCTCGTGCGGCCTTTTTCTCCTCAATAATCCGCTCAAAAGGGTCCCGCTCGGTCTTGGATTGCGGCTTGAGGCCGAGCACGACATCTCCGTACATCTGAACGAAGCGGCGGTAGCAGTCATAGGCAAAACGCGGGTTGCCGGACTGCTGAATGAGTCCATGGACGGTCTTATCGTTGAGGCCGAGGTTCAGCACCGTATCCATCATGCCGGGCATGGAAACTCGGGCGCCCGAGCGGACCGACAAGAGCAGCGGATTGGTCGCGCTTCCAAAGCGACGGCCCATAATTTTTTCGATCCGCCGCAAACCCGTCCGGACCTGCTGCGAGAGTTCCGGCGGATAGGTATGGCCATAGGTATAATAATGGGTACAGACTTCGGTCGTGATGGTCATACCGGGTGGAACGGGCAGACCCAGGCCCGCCATTTCCGCCAGATTTGCGCCTTTCCCACCGAGGAGCCAATTGAGACTGGCTTTTCCATCGGCTTGTCCCCCGCCAAAAGAGTAGACATACCGTTGGCGCCGTGATCGTTTCTGCCGCTTTGGCAGCCCGTTTTGTGTGTTGGTATCCATGAGTTGCATCCATTATGACGTTTGTCTGACCATAATGCTATCTGTCATAACGGGTGGAGGTCTAGTCTTGTATAGGCGAGCAGCCCTATCACCCACCCTGCGTGTCATCAATGCAAGCGACGTGGCCAGGGATAGCGGATACGGACGAAACATCGACTCGCTCAAGAAAGGCGAGGGATTTGAGTGGCCGGGGCAAATGCTGAGCCAAAAGACGCGACACGAGGGAACGCGTTTCCTGAGAGATTCGTGGAGACCTGTCATCAGGGCACACGTCGGGGAGATACTCACTGGCGAGCCAAGTCTGGAGTAGGCTGAGCGTTTCAGGCGCAAGGCGAAACGTTGCGCCTCCCCGTGTATCGCACCGAGGACACAGCAGGCCGCTGAGACTCGGAGAAAAAAGCAGAGCCGGTCCGTTCGCTGTGCACAGTGGGAGGGAGGTGCCACAGATGCAACAGGAACTCAGGTTTGGGGCATAGCCAACCTCAACCAGGAGTCGCAGCTCAAAAGCCGGGAGAAACAGAGCCGGGAGAGGGGACAACTCTTCAAGCGATATTAAACCGTGCAAGAGAAGAGTGTAGATTTCCTGACCGGCTTCTCGTCCAGCCACCATGACGTCTGTCAGCTCAACCATGTAACTGGCCAGCGCAAAGCGGTGGATATCTTGACTCGGCCGGCGGAACGTCTGGACAAGCTCGCAGCCCAGGATAAAGGCCAGTTCATCAGAGCGACTCGGCCGGAATCTGAGGCGAATATGGGTGAAAGGTTCAAGAACGTTGACAAAACGTCGGCGTGAGCGTTTTGCCCCCTTCGCAATCCCGGTGATCTTCCCCCAGTCCTGAGTGAGGAAGGTGACGATCTTGTCCGATTCTCCGTGTACTCGCGTACGCAGAACAATAGCGGGGGTCCGTTCTTCTTGCATTTGCGGCTTGACAGTTCAGGGAGTGATTCTTAGATTTCCTGCAACCTCTCTTCTTTCCTACCATAAACACATGAAAAAGCGAACAAATGAGGACGGTGAGAAGAGTCCGGCGGGAAAGCCAGGAGAATGAGGGAATGTATGGAAAGACAGGGAAACGGTCAGCCAGAAGAGCAGGAGAAGACGGCCGGCAACGCATCCGGCCAAACGGCGTTTGAAGGAGCATCCGAGGCTGTGAATGGACAAGGCGCGTGCCAAGAGCAAGAAGGCAATCAGGATGAGTTGGAAGGACAAGGGGGTAAAGCAGTAGAGGGTGTTGAAGATGCG
The DNA here is from genome assembly GCA_965203745.1 of uncultured Binatia bacterium (SeqCode). Taxonomy (GTDB): domain Bacteria; phylum Desulfobacterota; class Binatia; order Bin18; family Bin18; genus Bin18. The sequence goes on along the minus strand of CBDBDK010000001.1, from coordinate 2,673,712 downwards.
GAGCACGATGAGCAGACCGATCAGGACACACCTGATGAACTGACTCTCGTACGGGCACAACTCGTCGCGCAAGAAGCGCGCGCCAAGGAGAAAGACGATCTGTTGCTCAGAGAACGGGCTGAGTTGGAAAATTTCAAGCGTCGGATGCAGCGGGAGAAAAGCGAGTCGTTGCGTTTTGCGAGCGAACCACTGCTCCGTGAAATCTTGCCTGTTATCGACAATCTGGAGCGTGCAGTCGCGCACGCCAAGGGGAGCGAAGGCAGTCAGGCATTGGTTGAAGGGGTGGAATTAGTCTTGCGGTCACTGCTGGACACCATAGGCCGGCACGGCGTGAGCCGGGTGAAAGCAAAGGGAGAGGCCTTTGATCCGAGTCTGCATGAGGCCGTGGTACAAGTTGAAAATACCGAGGTTGCTCCGAATACCGTACTGGACGAACATCAGTCCGGATATCAGCTGTATGACCGTTTATTGCGTCCGGCAATGGTGAGCGTTTCCAAAGCATCGCCACAGGCACGAAAAGAAGGAGAGGAAAAACCAGAGTCATAACGGTTGCCAACGCACAAGGTGATGATTAACAAATGCTGTACAACGGGAGTCGCCCGAGCAGGCTCTCGCTATAAGGAGAACAGGTATGGGAAAGGTTATTGGAATTGATTTGGGAACAACAAACTCCGTTGTGTCCGTAATGGAAGGTGGTGAGCCCACGGTGATCACAAATGCTGAGGGCAATCGTACAACGCCTTCTGTTGTCGCTTTTTCCGATAGCGGAGAGCGGCTTGTTGGGCAGATTGCCCGACGACAGGCTGTGACCAATCCGGAGAATACGGTTTTTTCGATTAAGCGCCTCATTGGCCACCGCTATGAAGATAAAGAGGTGACCAAGGCGCAACAACTGCTGCCCTACCAAGTGGTCAAGTCCGAGAGCGGAGATGCCTGGGTTGAGAGCCGCGGAAAACAATACAGCCCACCCGAGATTTCAGCCTTCACCTTACAGAAAATGAAACAAACGGCCGAGGATTATCTTGGCGAGACCGTCTCTGATGCGGTGATTACCGTTCCCGCGTATTTCAACGACTCCCAACGGCAGGCCACAAAAGACGCTGGTCGCATCGCCGGATTGAATGTGCAGCGGATTATCAATGAGCCGACTGCGGCCTCGCTGGCCTACGGGCTCGACAAAAAGAAAGACGAAAAGATCGCGGTGTTCGACCTGGGAGGCGGAACGTTTGACATCTCCATCCTCGAAGTTGGGGACGGCGTATTTGAGGTCAAGGCAACGAACGGGGACACGTTTCTGGGCGGCGACGATTTCGATCAATGCATTATCGACTATCTTGCCGACGAATTTAAAAAAGATCAGGGCGTTGATCTGCGTGCCGACCGGATGGCCCTGCAGCGCCTGAAAGAGGCCGGCGAGAAGGCCAAGTGTGAGCTATCGTCTTCGATGGAGACCGAAATCAACCTGCCCTTTATTACCGCGGACCAGAGTGGGCCGAAACATCTCACCATGAAACTCACGCGGGCCAAGCTGGAGGCGCTGTGCGCCGATTTGCTCAATAGCCTGGACTCGCCCTGCCTCACAGCCCTGAAGGACGCGGGACTCTCCGCCCAGCAGATCGATGAGATCGTCTTGGTTGGTGGTATGACGCGTATGCCTGCGGTGCAGGAGCGGGTGGCCAAGATTTTTGGGAAAGAGCCGCATAAGGGGGTGAATCCTGACGAAGTGGTCGCCATCGGGGCCGCCATTCAGGGAGCGGTGCTCACTGGTGATGTGAAAGATGTGCTCCTGTTGGATGTCACGCCGCTCTCCTTGGGCATCGAGACGCTGGGTGGCGTCTTCACGCGGCTGATTGAGAAAAACACGACGATCCCAACCAAAAAGAGCCAGGTCTTTTCAACCGCGGCTGACAATCAGACGGCGGTGACGATTCGTGTGCACCAGGGCGAGCGCGAAATGGCGTCGGACAATAAGCTGTTAGGGCAGTTCGATCTGGTTGGGATTCCTCCGGCACCACGTGGCATCCCCCAGGTCGAGGTGACCTTTGATATTGACGCGAACGGTATCGTCCACGTGAACGCCAAGGACCTCGGGACCGGAAAAGAGCAATCGATTCAAATTACCGCCTCCAGCGGCCTGTCCGAGGAAGAAATCCAGGATATGGTCCGGGATGCCGAGTCTCACGCCGAAGAGGACCAGAAGAAAAAGGCCCGCATTGAGGCGCATAATCAGCTTGATGCATTGGTCTACTCAACCGAGAAATCTCTGGCCGACCATAAAGACGAAACAGATGCGGAGACGGTCGGGAATATCGAGGCCGCGCTAGAGAAAGCCAAAAAAGCCTTGGAGGGGGATGATACCGAGGCCATGCAGGCGGCAACAGAAGAGTTGACCCAGGCCTCTCATAAACTGGCCGAAGCCATGTATGCAAAAGCGGCCAAGGAGCAGGCTGAGGCGCAAGGTGCCCAAGCCGGCGATGGGTCGGCAGGCCCCGGAGCGGGTAGTACACAGGCGAAAGAGAACGACGACGTTGTTGATGCGGACTTTGAAGAAGTCAAGTAAGGTTCTTACCAGTCTCTCGGGACCCTTGTCATAAGACCCCCACTTCTCCTACAGTTGGAGGCGAAGTGGGGGTCTTCAGTATCCGGGAATAGGGGTGGGTATGGCAAGCAAAGCCGATTATTATGAGCTGTTGGGTGTGAGTCGAGACATAGGCGCAGAAGAGCTGAAAAAGGCCTATCGTAAAGCGGCGCTTCGCTACCACCCGGACCGCAATCCTGGAGACAAGGCGGCCGAAGAGAAATTCAAGGAATTATCGGAGGCCTATCAAGTGCTCAGCGACCCAGAGAAACGATCCCAGTATGATCGCTTTGGGCACGCCGCATTTGAGCAAGGAGCGGGAGGATTTGGCGGAGGATTCGACTTTTCAACGAACTTTGAAGACATCTTTGGCGACATCTTTGGCGATTTCTTCGGCGGTGGAGGTCGGGCTGGACGTCAGGCGCGTGGACAAGACCTCAGTTATAGCCTTGAGGTCTCCTTCGAGGAGGCTGCCTTCGGGACGGAAAAAACCGTTTCCATTCCGCGCCGGGTGACGTGTGCGCCCTGTCAGGGGAATGGGGCGAAACCAGGCACGCGGCCACAGACGTGTGGCACCTGTCGTGGCAGTGGCCAGATGCGTTTTCAACAAGGTTTCTTTACGGTGGCCCGAACGTGCAATCGGTGCGGCGGGCAGGGGTCAGTGGTGACCGACCCGTGTACGGAGTGTCAGGGTACCGGGGCGGTGCGGAAAACATCGAACCTGCAGATTAAAATTCCCGGGGGAGTGGACTCCGGTTCTCGACTCAAGCTACGTGGAGAAGGAGAAGCCGGCCCAACTGGCGGTATTGCTGGCGACCTGTATGTCACCATTCAGGTGGGAGAGCATCCTCTTTTTGAGCGGCATCACAATGAGGTGATCTGCGAGCTGCCCATCAGCTTCCCACAGGCCGCTCTTGGCGCTGATATTGAGGCCCCTACGCTCGAAGGGAAGATCAAAATGAAGGTGCCTGCCGGTACACAGTCGGGCAGTGTCTTTCGGCTCCGAGGAAAGGGCATCGTCGATCTGCACGGTGGTGGGCGTGGCGACCAACTGGTTCGCATCGTGGTTGAAACTCCCACCGATCTTGGGGCCAAGCAGAAAGCGCTGTTGGAAGAGTTCGCTCGGCTTAATGGGGGTGAGGTGCATCCCATCTCCAAAGGATTCTTTGATAAGGTCAAAGAGCTGTTTGGATAGGCGGGTATGAAAATACGGGATCTCGGTGAGTTTCCCTTTTTGCGCCGCCTCCGTGAGCGCTTGCCATGCGCTGTCCACGACCCTCGGATTCAACTCGGCGTGGGTGATGACTGCGCCGCCCTCTCGCTCCCAGGGAGCACGGTGTTAACAACCGACGCCATGATTGCCGGTGTCCACTTCCAGTGTGAGTGGACTTCTTTCTTTGTCTTGGGGCAAAAGGCCTTTGCCGTCAATGCGAGTGATGTGGCCGCGATGGGCGGGGAGCCGTCCTTCGCCCTCCTCAGTTTGGGTGTTCCCCAAGACTCTGCCGTCGAAGATCTGGACGCCTTTTTTGATGGCTTCCTTGATGCGGCTCAGCAGATGCAAACCACCCTCATCGGTGGCAATATGAGCGCCGCGTCGGTTTTTATGATTTCCGTCTCCCTCCTGGGACAGACTCCGCACGGGCTGATCGCCCGCTCTGGGGCGTGTGTCGAGGATGAGGTGTACGTGACCGGAACTCTGGGTGATGCGGCCTTAGGGTTACGTCTCCTCACCAGTGAATTGACCGGAGATTCCGAGAGCATTGCTGTCCAACACCTGAAACAGCGCTTCTTATGCCCGACCGCCCGTGTCGCGGTCGGAAAAGAACTCGCGGCCCAGCGCTTGGCGACCGCCATGATTGATGTCAGTGACGGACTGCTCCAGGATTTGGGTCATCTGTGCGAAGCGAGCCAAGTCGGTGCTGTTGTCGAAGCCCCAACGGTCCCGCTGTCCGAGAGCTATCGGACGCTCCTGGGCACACAGGATTGGGCACTGGCCCTGGCTGGTGGGGAGGATTATGAGTTGCTCTTTAGCGCGCCGGTTACGGCGCGTCCCAGGATTCAGGAGATCGCGGACAAAAGCGCCTGTGCGATCACGCGCATCGGTTCGCTTGTGCCCCAGGCAGACGGGGTTACCGTCGTGTTACCGGACGGGCCGCGAGCCGCGAGCGAGTTTACCGGATTTAATCATTTTACGCAGAGCAGACCATGACACGAGACCGCCTGGCTGAAATGCTCACCCAAGTGCAACAGGGGGTGTTACCCGTCGAGCACGCGCTTGAGCGGCTCAAGCAACTGCCTTTTGAAGACCTGGGCTTTGCCCGAATCGATCACCACCGGGCGCTGCGCAAAGGCTTTCCCGAGGTCATTTGGGGGCCGGGAAAAACGAGTCAACAGATTGCCACCATTGCCACGCGTCTCGTTGAGAACGGGCAGCCGGCACTGATTACGCGTCTGGATGAAAAAAAATCCCAGGAGGTCCAAACTTCCCTGCCCGCCCTGGTGTACTATCCAGAGGCCCACATCGGAGCCCTGGGCGAACAACCGACTCCCAAGACGGCGTTGTCTATCCTGGTAGTCGCGGCTGGTACCGCAGATATTCCCGTTGCCGAAGAGGCCGTGATTTCGGCCGAGTGGCTCGGCAATAAGGTCGAGCGTCTCTACGATGTCGGCGTCGCTGGCCTGCACCGCCTGCTTGATAACCTGGAGCGACTCCAGGCCGCGTCCGTGTTGATTGTTGTGGCCGGTATGGAAGGCGCGCTGCCGAGTGTTATTGGTGGACTGGTTGATCGGCCCATCATCGCGGTGCCAACGAGTATCGGCTATGGTGCCAGTTTCGGTGGTGTCGCTGCCCTCTTGGCCATGCTCAATTCCTGCGCGGCAGGTGTGACGGTGGTGAATATCGATAATGGGTTTGGCGCGGCTGCCGCCGCCACCCTGATCAATCGGTCCAACGCTGAGTGAGCCGACAAGAGCTGAACACAAGGCCATTCCGGTAGCGGTCGTGACACCAGCCTGTGTGTAATAGGGTGGCCCGTTGCCTTGGCCCATCTCATATTGCTCTGGAATACGACAGGAGTATGATACCCTTGGCCATAGAGGAATGGTGCGTGCTTGACCACCGCGTTGGGCGGTGAGGCGTGGACCCTGGGTCGCCGCTGCGGAACTGGACGGGCACGCATACCGTAGGCGGGATGCCGACCGCACAAAGGAGAACAGCGTGGCAACACCAAAAGTGATTGTGCAAATCTACCCCGTACTTCCGGCCGAGGACCGTGCCGACCGTGAGCGCAAGCGCCCGCTGGGCCGCAATCGTGAGGTATACCATGAGGTGCTGCATGAGACGTTCGACCTGGTGAAACAGCTCGACGAAATGGGCGTGTGGGGCATTAGCACCATTGAGCACCACTTGCATTCCGAGGGGTATGAGCTGGGTCCGAACCCCGGCGTCCTGAACGCCTGGTGGGCGAGTCAGGTGAAGCACGCCTATGTTGGCGCCCTCGGCTATGTGATGGCGACCCGCGATCCGATTCGGGTGGCCGAGGAAACCGCCATCCTGGATCATATGACCCAGGGCCGCTTTTTTGTGGGCTTGACGCGGGGCTACCAGTCTCGCTGGATGGACACCCTGGGACAGCATGTCAATGCCGTTGCGACCGTGTCGGACGGTAGCGAGGCGGACCAACGCAACCGGGAGATGTTCGAGGAGAGTACACGCATACTGCTCCAGTGCTGGCAGCAGGAGTCCGTGGCGACCAAGCAGTCGCATTACGAGATCCCGTATCCGTATGAAACCGGTGTGCGGGGCTACCCGGCGCGCAAGAGTATCGAATCTGCTGGCGCACCGGGAGAGCTCGGACCCGACGGCGCCATTCGCCGGGTGAGCGTGGTGCCGAGTCCGTATAGCGACCCCTATCCGCGGGTGTTCGTCCCGATGAGCGGCAGTGCCGCCTCGGTGCCCTTTCTGGCCCAGCACGGTTTTCGGCCGACCTATTTCACGGCACTTGAGACCCTGGTGAACTTCGCCACGCTGTATGTTGAAGAGGGGCGTGCGTCCGGTATGGATTATCCACTGGGCGCCCGACAGAATATCGCGCGCTGGATTCATCTCGGGCGCGACGAACAGGAATTTACCGACAAGCTGCTGCGCTACGATTACGAAATGTGGGTCCAACACTACTCGACGTTCTACGACGGCATCCCCAAATTCGATACCCAAGCGGCCACGCTCCAAAGCATGAAGGACAGTGGGATTTTTCTGGGCGGCACGGTGGAGCAATTGAAAGCGGAATGGCGCCATATTTATGCCTCGCTGCCGTGCGAGTACATCACGCTTATCTGGCACTACGCGCATTGTCCCAAAGAACTCATGCTGGAGGAGCTGGGTGTGTTTATGACCGAGGTGCTGCCCGAGCTGGACGCCCCGACTTTGGACGATGAATAGAAACCGGCCTTTGTGGTGAGGCCGAGTAGCGACAGTTGCAGGGTAAAACCACTGAAGCCCATGCCCTGCTTGCAGGCTGAGAGAGCCATGCCACGCGTCAGCTCCGCACCCTCTCTGCAACAGCTCGATGGCCTCACCTCGTTTGAGCGAGCGGTCCGCCAACCGCTTATGCTCGGGCTGTTCATGCCTCACCAACAAGGCGCTTGGACACCATCGAAAGCTCCCCGGCAGACCTCGTGGACCTTTGAGTACAACGCCGAACTCGCTATCCGCGTTGATGAGGCCGGCTTTGACCTCATCTTTGCCTTGGCCACTTGGCTCGGCAAAGGCGGCTATGGAGGTGACATTCATTTTCGTGAGCACTCCATTGATCCCTTTATCACCAGCGCCGCCCTCGCACCGTTGACTCGCAATGTCCTGCTCATATCAACGGTCCATGTCCTCTATGGCTGGCATCCCTTACACATTGCGAAATATGGAGCCGTCATCGATCATATCAGCCATGGCCGCTGGGGCCTGAATGTCGTGACCGGCTATCGGCCGGACGAGGCTGGGATGTTTGGCCATGAAGCATTCCCCCACAATCAACGCTACGCTATGGCGGATGAATTCACGACCGTGATGAAGCGTCTGTGGACTGAAGATAAAAACCTCGATTATACCGGTGAGTGGTACAAGACGTCCGGCGCTTTTGTTGCGCCCAAACCCGTTAATGGCTTGCCCGTCCTGGTCAGTGCCGGTTCATCGCCGGCGGGGATGGACTATGCCACCAGTCACGCGGATATCATCTTTGCGACTTCGCCCACGGGAGCGGACCCGGGCAAGGCCTGTGCGTCCCTACCCCAGCGTATTATGCCCATCAAGGCGCAAGCCCGGCAAAAGGGCCGGGAGGTCAAGATTCTCGTCAATCCGCATGTGATCTGTCGCCCAACCGAGAAAGAGGCCCAGGCGTGGTATAAGCGGATTCGGGATGAACGCGATGAGGTGGCAGTCACCAACTTCTTCAATGCCTTCATGGGTGGGGACCAGTCTTCGTGGCGTCAGCATAGCGCGCTGGAGTGGGCAGTTGGCGGCAATCTCCATCTTGTGGGGACACCGGACATGATCGTGGAGTGGTTCGTCCGCCTGCGTCAGGCCGGCGTAGACGGGGTGCAGGTCAATTTCTTCGACTTCGGGCCAGACCTCGACTACTTTATCAGCACGGTTTTGCCCCTGATGCAGCAAGCCGGCTTGCGCCATGCAATGCCAAAGGAGGAGAGGCAGTGAATCGCACGGCAGGATCAATGCAGCCCCTCGCGGGTGTCAGGGTGATTGAGTTTTGCAATGTGGCGGCCGGTCCTTTTTGCGGCATGCTGCTGGCAGATTTTGGTGCGGACGTGGTGAAGGTTGAGTCACGGCAAGGTGACACTCTGCGTCAATGGCCGCCGATAACGGACGGGTTTAGTGAGAACTTTGCCTCACTCAATCGCAATAAGCGTTCTATCGCACTGAATTTGAAAGACGAGACCGATAACGACGTGGCGCGTCGATTGGTCCAGAGCGCGGATGTGGTGATCGAGAACAACCGGCCTGGGGTGATGGGGCGTCTCGGGCTCGGCTATGAGGACTTCGCTGAGCCGTACCCCAAGCTGATCTACTGCTCCTTGTCAGCCTTTGGTCAAAGTGGCCCGCGTGCCCAGCAGGGTGGCTTCGATGTCACGCTCCAGGCGATAGCCGGGATCATGAGCGTGACCGGAGAGCCGGATGGCGCGCCCGTCAAATGCGGGGTACCGCTAGCGGACTTTGCCGCCGGCCTGTATGCCGCCTTTGCCGTCTCGTCCTTGCTGGCCCAAGTCCGGGCGGGTGGGCCTGGAGGTTATATTGACGTCCCGATGATGGGGGTGAGTATGGCCATTGCCGCCCTCCAAACCAGCGAATTTTTTGGGACTGGAAAAAATCCTCGGAAACTCGGCGCGGCGCACCCCCGTAATGCGCCTTATGACCTGTTTCGGGCGAAGGATGGCCATTTTGTGCTGGCCGCCGGCAATAACAAGCTGTGGCAGAGCGTCTGCGAGGAGGTCGGTCAGCCGGATCTCGCGGTCGATCCTCGGTTTCTCACGACGAGCGATCGCGCGGCCAACCAGACGATACTGAAAGAAATCCTTGAAAAGGTGTTCATCACGCGCACTGTGGCCGACTGGCTTGAAACCTTTGAAAACCGAGGGGTGCCGTGTGGACCCACCAACACGTATGCTGAAGCATTGTCAGACGCGCAGGTTGTCGAGCTGGGCTGGGTCCAACCGTTAACGCTCCCCAACGGAGCAACCACCCGGACTTTCGCCTCACCACTCCGGATAAACGGAGAGGCGCCGTCGATTCGCCGCGGGCCGCCTGGGCTCGATGGGCATCGCACTGAGCTATTGAACGAGCTTCACCGAGAGCGCTCTTAATTCCGAAACGAGCAAATAGACCGTCTCTCGTCCATGCCCGCCAAGAAATCCTCCAACGCCTTGACCAGAGGTCGGGCAAAGCGTGCCCTTCAGGTCGGCTCGCTTGCGACTGCGGTCAGCGGCAGCTATGCCTGGAACGCCCTGAAACAGCCCTTCCGGTCAGCGGATGAAAAAGAGCAGGAGCGGTTTGATCTGCATCTCAAAAACGCGCTGAAGATTGTGGAAGGCTCCCACGAACTCCGCGGCGCATTCCTGAAGCTGATTCAAATGCTGAGCATGCGCAGCGATCTCTTTCCGATGGAGGTCCTCGATATTCTCGCGGTCGTCCAGTCGTCCGTTCCGCCGATGGACTATGATCTCATCCGCGCCCAACTCGAAAACGAGCTTGGAAAAGAGCCGGAACAGCTCTTTCAGCGCTTTGACAAAAATGCCTTTGCCGCAGCCTCGCTGGGACAAGTCCACCGGGCACAACTCTGGAGTGGCGCAGAGGTGGTTGTGAAGGTCCAATATCCTGGGGTTGAGGAGACCGTGGAACAGGACCTCAAGAACCTGAAAGCGCTGCTCAGCGCTTTGACCCTTATCCTCCGTGATGTCATGCGCCAGAACTTTGATGCGACTGAGCTCTATCAAGAAATGGAAGAACGCTTACGAGAAGAGCTCGATTACGTCAACGAAGCCGACAATATTGCGATCTTTCAGCGTCTCTTCGCCGGAGATGACGAGGTCATCATTCCCCGTGTCTATCCGGATTTCTCCTCGCGGCGGGTCTTAACCCTGGAATTTATCGAGGGGTATACATTCAACGAGGTGTTAGCTCCCGGCGTCGACCGAGAGCTTAAGGATTGGGTGGCGGTAAAGTATTTTGAGATTACCTGGCGACAGATTTGTTCTTTTGGGGTGCTCCATACCGATCCGCATCCCGGGAATTATCTGATTACCTACCATCCTAAGATTGCCATATTGGACTTCGGCAGTGTGCGCCTTTTCCCGGATGAGATTCGAGCCGGCTATCGGCGGTTGGCGCAAGCCATTTTAGAGCGAGACGAAAGAACTCTGGCACGTTGTTTCCTTGAACTCGGCTATCTTGATCCCGGTGATGACCCCGAGCCGCTTTTTCGAATCATGTATCTTATTTTTGAGCCCGTCCTGGAAGACCGCCCCTATGATCCCCGTGATTTTCACGCGGTGGAGAAGGCCAGGGAGGTCACGAATATCAGCCTCCAGCATCGAATATTCAAGACGCCTGGGCACCGGCTCTTCTTAGTCCGAGCTTTACTTGGCCTTGAGTCGTACGTGCAGCAGTTCGGAACGGTGACCAATTGGCACCGGATTTTCCGGCAGTGCGTGACAGCGACCTCAAAAACAAAGAGGCGGAAGAGAGCGAAAAAGACTTGACGGAACTTGGGAACGACTCGTGAGGCCCAACCGTGTGGTCGCCAACGGACATTACACCTTCATACCCTTGTCGGACTCAAGAATATGGCAGCGGAGAATCGTCCACAGGGCGACAAAACCGTCCTGCCACCGGATTTTCTTACCTTCGGCATAGGTACGTGGACTATAGGAGATCGGGACCTCACGGATACGAACTCCACCACGAGCGATTTTGGCGGTAATTTCAGGTTCAAATCCAAAGCGTTTTGAACGGAGCGTAAGGCCCTGTACCACCTCGGAGCGGAAGGCTTTATAACAGGTCTCCATGTCCGTTAGGTGGAGATGGGTACAGATATTGGAAACTGTTGTCAGGACTTTATTCGTGGCAATGTGCCAGGAGGACGAGCATGCCGGGGAGTTCAGAAATCGCGACCCATACACCACATCAGCCCGGTCGGTCAGGAGCGGAGCGAGCAGTTGGGGATAATCGGAAGGAGAATATTCGAGATCCGCATCCTGGATCAGCACGAAGGAGCCGGTGACGTGCCGCAAGGCGGTCTGGACAGCTTGACCTTTCCCTTGATTGGTCGAGTGAAACAATGCTTTCACCCGACACGGAGCGGGAAGAGAGCTGCCATCAAGCAGCAGCGGCACGTCGGGTAGAGCCCGGAGTAATGCTCGGGTACCATCAGTCGAGTGGTCATCAACGACAAGGATTTCTTTGGGAAAGGGCGTGCGGGCAACCCGCTTTAAGAGTTCATAAATGGTTTCGACCTCGTTATAGACTGGGATGATGACGGACAGGAGGGGAGTCCAAGGAAGACGACTGCCCTCGGACATATCGGTTTGGTAGACTGTCTCACGGGAAGACTCTGCGGGATTGAACGCAACGGAGGGACGCACTGAAGATGGCATGCTCTTCTCAGCTCGTTGAAGCATTCCTCTGGGAAGCGAGCGGTATCCAGCAGTCATGCACCGCCATTCTAGTATAGACTGCTGGTGGGGACCAGCAGCAAAACGTGTCGTTACCCTTTGCAATAAATAATCGAGAGTAAGGATTGCCATGCGGATCATACCCCTTGCGGTCATCGGAGCGGCCCTCTTCCTCTTGACCCATGCCCTGGCAAAAACCGTGCCCAAATCGCTACCCGGCATGGGGCCGTTTCCGGCGGCAGTGCGGCAACAGCTCGACAGGGCCCTCCAGGCGAAAGGAGACACATATACGCCCCGAACCCAGCATCTCTTTGAAGATGGTCGTCCGCATTATACGAACCGACTGATCCTTGAACCCAGTCCCTATCTTCTCCAGCATGCTCACAATCCGGTTAACTGGCACTCGTGGGGAGAGGAAGCCTTTGCCCGCGCACAAAAAGAGAACAAACCCGTCCTCCTGTCTATCGGTTATTCGACCTGCCACTGGTGCCATGTAATGGAGCGGGAGTCTTTTGAGGATATGGCGATTGCCGAATACCTGAACCGTCACTACATCACGATCAAAGTTGACCGCGAACAACGGCCGGACGTGGATGGTATTTATATGGCAGCCGTACAAATGTTGACCGGACGGGGCGGCTGGCCCCTAACCGTGTGGCTGACCCCTGATCGTAGCCCTTTTTATGGTGGTACCTACTTCCCGCCGCGTGACGGTATGCGTGGGCAGCGGACCGGACTGCTCACCCTGCTGACTCGATTGCAAGCGGCCTATCACCAAGAGCCGCACCAAGTGGCCACGGTGGCGAAGAAACTGACGCAGGATATTCAGGCTGCCCTTGTGCCAGAGGAGTCTATCCCGGAGGCGTCAGCGGAGCATCCGACCCAGACCGCTTTGGCACAGGCAACCGAACAGTTCGCGGCCCGTTTTGATACGCAGTACGGGGGCTTTGGCAAAGCGCCAAAATTTCCACGCAGCGTCACCTTGGAATTCCTTCTCCGCTATAGCCGACGGACCAATGATCCCGGGGTTCGGAACATGGTGGTGCAGACTCTGGAAGCCATGGCGGCCGGCGGGATATACGACCAGGTCGGCGGCGGATTTCACCGCTATGCCACAGATCAAAAATGGCGCGTGCCGCATTTTGAGAAAATGCTGTACGACAACGCGCTGCTCGCGGTCGCCTATCTTGAAGGGTATCAAATCACCGGACGGGAAGATTTCGCCCGTATCGCCCAGGAAGTCCTGGAGTATCTCGACCGTGAGATGAGCGCACCGGACGGTGGGTTTTACTCGGCTACGGATGCCGATAGTGGGGACGAAGAGGGAAAATTCTTTACCTGGACGCTGTCCGAACTCGACCAGCTCCTGAGTCAAGAACAGCTCCGGCTGGTCCAGTCCCATTATGGCGTGACAGTCCAGGGGAATTTCGAGGGCGCGAATATTCTTCATATTGCGCGTCCGCTTGAGGCAGTGGCAAAAGAGCTGGGGCTCACCCTGGACCAGGCGCGGCGTGAACACAAAGATGCCCGAGCGGTTCTCTACCGAGCGCGACAGCAGCGTCATGCGCTCCATACAGACACCAAGGTACTTGTGGCGTGGAACGGCCTCGCCATTTCGGCGTTTGCCAAAGGGGCACATATCCTGAATGTTCCCGACTATGCCACGCGAGCACAGCATGTTGCGACGTTTCTGCTGACTCAGCTGAAACGAGACGGACGGCTACAACGTAGCGCGCTGGGGACGCGGATAGGCGGAGAGGCATATCTCAACGATTATGCCTGTCTCATTGCCGGCTTGCTCGATCTCTACGAGGTGACCTTTGAACTGCGCTGGCTCCAGGAAGCCATTGCGCTGCAAGCGATACAGGACTCCCACTTTTGGGATAACAAGGACGGGGGCTACTTCCTGACCGCAGATGACGCCGAGCAACTCCTTGCTCGTGAAAAGCCTGCGTACGATGGCGCTGAACCGTCTGGCAATGCGGTGGCGGCACATAACCTGCTGCGGCTGGCGGAATGGACCATGAATGCCAGCTACCGTCAGCGCGCACAGCGATGTCTCCAGGCATTTGCTTCAGAGCTGAAGCAGCGCCCGACCAGCATGCCACGTCTGCTCAGCGCGCTCGATTTTTTTCTGGACCGCCCGAAAGAAATTGCGATTGTCAAAGCGTCAACAGACGATACGGCTGAGCCTTTCTTAGCGCAACTGCGCCGGCACTTCCTGCCGAACCGTGTTCTTACTATTGTGACGCAGGGAGACGAACTCGCCACCCACCAGCAGGTCGTGCCGTGGCTGGAGGCGAAGCGGGCAATCAAAGGCAAAGTGACGGCCTACGTATGTGAACAGCACGTCTGCTCCTTGCCGACGGCCGATCCGGGGATATTTGCGAAACAGCTTGCCGTAACGGTGCCGCTGTCTGTCGTCCCCTGACCGCAGTAAGAGTCGTCCCCGCCCTATGCAGAATGAACACCAGGGTTTTCGGGCTACCCTTAGGAGAGTGGGGTTGCCTGCGCTTCCTGCTGAAGCCGGGTCATGTCCTCTCTCGGACCGGCCAGGATGAGCGTATCGTCTTCCTGGAGGGGCTGGTCCGGCTGGGGGAGACGGTCTTCATAGCTGGACGAAGTCTGGCTGCGGATAGCCAGTACCGTTATGCCATAGCGGACACGCAGGTCCAGTTCCTGCAGGGTTTTCTCCCGAAAAGGAGCCGGAACCGGCAGGGCCAGGATCGTATATTGGGACGGCATCGCCAGCGTTCCTTCGTCCTGCGCAGTCGGGTCCGGCAGCGTCCCGAGAAATTCTTTGCGCAGGACTTCTCGGTCATAGACCTCAAGCAGGTCGGTCTGGGTGACAACGCCAATCACCTGGGTACTGGTTGCATCCGCTGTGACCGGGAGGCAATCGAGTTGGGTCTCGCGGAATTTACGAAGGCACTCTGCCAGGGGCTCGTGCATATGGGCTACGGTGTGGACTGGACGCGCCATGTCACGCGCGATGACGAGACCGTCAAGTCCCCCTTCGTTGAGGAAGGTTTTGAGGTCGTGCAAAGAGATCACACCGGTGAGTTGGTCGCCGGGGCTGACGGTATAGTAGTATGGATCGGGTGAGCCGAGGACGCGGCTCACGACCTGTTGAAACGCCGTATCGTCCGACAGCGTCGGGGCTGGAGTATGCATGACATCCGCGACCTGAAAGGAACGCATCACGGTCTCTTCCCGGCCCAATGAGAGCGAAACGCCACGGCGAGCGAGTTTGAGCGTGTAAATCGAATGGGGATGGAGATAGCGTGCCGTCACCGTGCTCAGGGTGCATGCAATCATCACCGGAAGAATAATTTGGTACCCGTCGGTTAACTCAAACAGCATAAGAATGGCGGTCACCGGCGCGTGGGTTGTCCCGGCAACAACCGCACCCATACCAATCATGGCATAGGCTGCCGGCGTGGCGGTAATGTCTGGAAAGACGAAGTGGGCGAGTTGCCCGAAGAGTCCCCCTGCGACCACACCAAGAAAGAGCGACGGCGAGAAAATCCCCCCTGAAGCGCCGGACCCCAACGTTGTGCAGGTTGCGAGGAGCTTGAGCAAAAAGAGGAAGATCAGCATCTGCCATGCGGTGGTCTCATGCAGGAGACGAGACATGGCTTCAAAGCCCGTCCCGTACACCTCCGGTGCGATAAGCAGCAGTCCCCCCACACACAGACCACCAACGATGGTTCTGGAGAAGGGAGGAAGCGGGCTGTGTTCAAACAAATCTTCGCTTTTATACAACGCCCAGATAAACACCACGGCGACCAAGCCCATCAGCATGCCGAGTACGGCGTACAGCGGGACTTCCCCATAGTGAACCAGGGTGTACTCCGGGACGACAAAGGCGGGTGCATCTCCGAGATAGGCCCGAGAGACGGCGGTGGCTAACACCGAGGAGAGCACGATCGGGGCGAAGGTCGGAATGGAAAAATTCCCCAGAATGACTTCGAGTGCGAAAAACGCTCCGGCAATCGGCGCATTAAAGGTGGCGGCAATACCGCCCGCTGCCCCACAGCCGACCAGGGTCCGGATACGTTCAGGGGAGAGACGGAGGATTTGTCCGAACGTCGAGCCTAAAGCCGACCCGATTTGGATAACCGGGCCTTCTCGGCCGGTCGAGCCGCCCGTACCAATGGTCACCGCAGAGGCCAGTGCTTTGGCGAAAGCCACGCGTGCACGCATCATCCCGCCATGCAGCGCCACGGCCTCCATGACCTCGGGGACGCCATGGCCTTTGGCCTCAACCGCCCACTTATAGACGATCGGAGCAACCAGCGCTCCACCAAGAGCAGGGAGCACGACTTTCCAATACCATGGCAGGGTCGGGAGCACCGAGAGGGGTGAATCGCCGCCAAGGGCAATGCGCTGGACTAAATGGAGCAGTTCGTGAAAAGCAATGGCCGCAACGCCGACCAGCAGACCGACACCGCAGGCCAGGGCAATGGTAAGCCCCTCTCGGCCGGTTTGGAGCAGGTCTGTGAGATATTTATACCAGGCGCTCAGCATGGTTCCGATATCTGAAACGGGTTCGGGGTGTGTCGTTTGTACACATGATGTGCCCTCAGGGCCAGCCTATGATCCTCGTGCTTGCGTCATCTCCTCTGTGATCTCGGTTAATCGACGCAGGTGTTCGGCACGACCAACAAGCACGAGAGAGTCCTCCTGGCGTAAGGGGGTGTCGGGGTCGGGGAGTTCGTCCGGACTATGGAAGCCTCCGCGGCGGACTGCGATAGCCGTCACATTAAACCGACGGCGCAACTGAGACTCGCCCAGTGTTTTCCCAATGAGCGGCGGAGGGACATGTACGATTTCGACGATATATTCATGTGGCAAATGCACCTGTTGGTGGACCATTTCTGTGAGTGCTTCGGAACGAAGACTGACGCCGAGGTACTCGTTGCGCAAGATTTCTCGATTATAGAGGTCCAGCACATCGTACCGCGAGACGATCCCTTCTAATTTCTGATCAGCCGAAAGAACGGGCAAATATTCTTGTTCACTCAAGCTGAACTTTTCGAGACAGCGTGCCAGCGTTTCTTGGGCGGTGGTGACCGCGTCCGGCGGTCGGGCCAAGTCAACCGCCACGACGAGCGGCGCCAGAGTGTCATCCTGAAGAGTGGCCTTTATGTCGTGAATGGAGATGATCCCGAGCAGGCGTTGGTTTCGATCAACCACAAAGCTCAACGGCAGCGTACTGGCCAGGAAATGGTCCATGACCTCGGGGAAGGGGGCTCCTTCTCGGAAGGTCGGTGGCTCCGGGCGCATGACCTGTCCTACGGTAAACCCCTGCATCAGGGTTTGTTCACGCCGCCTGATATCAATACCGCGCCGTAAGAGCTGCAGGGTGTAAATCGACTCTTCCCGGAAGAGTTTAGCCACCACCGTGCTCACCGTACAACTGACCATCAGTGGCAGGATAATGTGATAGTCAGCGGTAATCTCGAAGAGCAGCAGAAAGGCGGTAATCGGACAGTGGACCACGCTGGCCAGGAAGGCGGCCATGCCGACCAGGGCGTAACCGCCGCTCGGACCGGCAATCGCGGGAAAGGCCGCGCCGACGACCACGCCACACAGACTGCCCAATACGGCCCCGAGGTAGAGCGCCGGGAAAAAAAGCCCGCCCGAGCCACCCGATGCCAGAGTCAGGCTGGTGGCCCCTATTTTGATAGGGAAGAGCAACAGTAAATATGTCCAGTCCAGGCCACCCCGCAGAATGATATCCATGGTGCCGTGGCCCGTACCGTACACGTGCGGGGCAATCAGAATCAGGCAGCCGACCAGGAAGCCGCCCAGCGCCGGCTTGATCGTCTCCGGCAGAGCGATCTGCTCGGCTTCCTTTTCCAGTCGATCCAGAATGAACATAAAGGCCAGACCGCCGAGGCCACAGACAATGCCGAGTCCGAGATAGAAGGGCAGCTCCCAGGCACTGAGCAGCGCATAGGCGGGGACCACAAACGCGGGATGATCGCCAAAATAGGACCGGCTCACAACTGTGGCCAGGACGGAGGACAACATCACAGGGCCAAAGGCCGGCATGGCAAAGTTGCCAATCACAACCTCAAGCGCAAAAAAGGCGCCGGCAATCGGTGCATTAAAAGCTGCCGCAATGCCGCCCGCTACCCCACAGCCCGCCAAGGTCGGCAGTCGATTGGGGGGCACTTTGAGCAATTGGCCGAGAACCGAGCCCAGCGAGGCGCCAATATGGACGATGGGACCCTCGCGTCCGACTGAGCCGCCAGAACCAATAGTGAGAGCAGAAGAAACGGATTTGGACAGAGCCGTCTGCCAGCGGAACTTGCCGTTCCCCAGGGCGACCGACTCAATAACCTCCGGGACGCCGTGTCCTTGCGCGTCTCGCGAACGAAAAAAGGCGACCAGCCCGACCGCCAGTCCGCCGAGTGTGGGAACCAGAAGAATACGATACCAGGGCAACTCGGGAAGCACATGGAGCGGCCGGTCGTCTGAATTCAGCGCAACGCCCTGGACCAGATGAATCAGCGCGTCGTACAGAATGGCGCCACAGCCGGTGATAATGCCTACGGCGCAGGCCTGCACCATGATGGAAAACGGTTGGATACGGTGGAGCTGCTGGCGAATATGGGCGGGGAGAGCAAGACGTGGAATGTGCGTACAATACCTCTTTCTTGGGGGTTCCAGGACGGCGACCCGGTTCTGCCGTCCTGGACGCCGTCCCTCACTCGGGCAGGCCAAACATCCGGGAGAGCGCCCGGACCTCATCCTTCCGCCACGGCAGCGGGGCTGGCTCCTGTATCATTTTATCCTGTTTGAGCTGCTCAACGACGGCTGGGTCGCGTTGCATTGGGACGCCATATTCTCCCTCAAAATACAGGCTTTCAAACGCGGGGCGCGGCCGTTGTCCGCCCGCCTCCCAGGATTCAGCCGGATAGCCAACCAGCATGGCGTAGAGCGGCATAAAATGATCCGGCACCTTGAACACTTCCTTGGCCTTTTCCGCATTGAACGCGGTCAGGAGAGCGCCCAGGCCTTCGTCAAACGCCGTCAGCAGGGCTTGATTCATGGCGACTCCACTATCCATGGAAACCGCAATGGAATTAATGGCTTGGTCTCTTGAAATCGGATCGAGGATTTGTGCCCAGACCGTATCCTCAATGAATTTATAGCTCCAACCGTGGGTGGGATTGAGCGCACCAACATCAAAGAGTTCTTTAAGGGTCTGCCCGTGGCTTTCCTGAATCGCGTTGAGGTTGCCGTAGAAATAGATATGCAACGGGGCCATATCGAGCTGGAGGGTGGTGGTGGGAACCTTGAGCGCTTCCAGGTCCTCAGGCGCAAGCTGGTCGCGCTCCACAACGATGGCCCGGAGAAATGAAGCATTAACCGCACAGGACGAGAGCCGTGTCGCTTCCAGAATCGTTTGGATTTTTTCTCGTTCGACCGGACGATAGGGGAGGAAGTAGCGAATTGAGCGACGCCGACCAATAACTTCTTTGAACTCCATACAACAGGCCTCCTTGAGTGTACCTCTGGGCCTCCTTAGCGTAGGGGCGGTTTGCCTGTCAAGGTCGTAAGTACCCCAATCCCTTGACTTTCTAGGGGAAATCCCTAAGCTGGGCAAAGGAGCAATCCAACACAGAATCCCCAGTTGGGAGGGGGTGAGTCAGCCGTATGGCAGGTGTACGAGTCAAAGAGAACGAGCCCATTGAAAGTGCTATTCGCCGTTTTAAGAAGCAGTGTGAAAAGGCCGGTATTCTGCAAGAGTTGAAAAAACGCGAACACTACGAGAAGCCGAGTGTCCGTCGTAAGCGCAAGGCCATTGCCGCACGAAAACGTGCGTTACGCCGCGCAAGTCGATCGATGTATTAAGCCGATGTGTCGCATTGCTTGAGAGATAACGGACTGAGAAACACCCACTTGAATAAGGTGGGTGTTTTCTTTTTCAGTGCCTTTCCCCTCAGTGATGCGCAGGATCGCTATGGCATACAAAATCCCCGAAGAGACCCTGACCGAGATTCGCGCCCGAATCAGTATCGTCGAAGTGATTTCCGTCCATGTCTCTCTGCGCAAAGCGGGAAAGAATTATATCGGTCTGTGTCCGTTCCACGAGGAAAAGACGCCGTCGTTCAGCGTCAACGACGAGCGTGGCTTTTTTCACTGTTTTGGCTGTGGGGCAGGGGGGAACGCGTTTACTTTTTTATGCCGGCTTGAAGGCATCTCTTTTCCGGAAGCCGTCAAACGACTGGCGGCGAAAGCCGGAGTCTCGCTGCCACAGGCGCCCGACGACCCGCAGGCGCGGGAGCGGAACCACCTCTACCGGCTGACGAAGCTGGCCAAAACCTACTTCCGCCGCTGCCTGCTTGATGAGAAGGGCGGCGCCACGGCGCAGCGCTATCTGGCCGAGCGTGGTATCCCCATGGACGTGGCCGAGCGCTTTCAGCTTGGCTATGCGCCTAACGGTTGGAACGGTCTTGTTCGGTTTTTTGCTAACCGGAAGGCGCCTCTGGACAAGGCCGCCGCGTTGGGGCTGATCGGCGAACGCAGCGGACGGGACGAACGAAGCAGACCAGGGGCTCATCAGTGGTACGACAAATTCCGTCACCGCCTTATGTTCCCGATTACCGATGTGACCGGCCAACCAGTCGGATTCGGTGGCCGACTCCTGCCTGACCCGCAGCGAGACGCGGGCAGAGAGCGGCCACAGCCCAAATATCTCAACTCGCCCGAGTCGGCCTTGTATAAGAAAGGGTCGCTACTGTACGGCCTTTTCCAGGCCAAAGAGCCTATTCGAGAGACCGACCGGATCCTTGTGGTTGAGGGCTATACCGACCTCATTTCGCTTGTACAACGCGGCTTTCGCGAGACCGTTGCCGTGCTCGGGACCGCCCTGACCCTGGAGCAATTACGCCTGCTCAAACGCTTTTCGACAGACATGTATATTTTTTTTGACGGTGACGACGCCGGCCGTCGGGCCGCGACCCGGGCATTTCCGCTGTGCGTTGAAGCCGGACTGACAGGACGGGGAGTTTTCCTGCCCCAGGGCGAAGACCCGGACTCGTTCGGACAAGCGCATGGGCGGAAGGGGCTCGAAGAATTGATCGACACGGCCTCACCACTGGAGGAGTTCTATTTTACGCAACACGCCCCGCCACCTGGGGCATCGGCTTTTCAGCGTGCCCAAGCGGCGAAAGAAGCTGTCGCGGTCTTGTCGTCCATGACCGATACCATGGCCCGGGGAGCGCTGTTGACGCAGGTGGCACAGCGTTTTGGCGTCAGTGAAGAGGAACTCCGCCGCCGGCCGACCCAAACTCCTCGGCCTGCCCCCCGTTCTTCCGACCAGCAGCGGGCTGGGCAGGGGGGCTCTCCTACCTCGGCCGAACTGGAATTAATTCAACTCATGCTCGTGGACCGGCAGGTCGCGACACATGTTTGTGAGCGGGATCTGATTCCCGTCTTTCAAGAGTGGGGCGAGGTCGCTGCGGATATCGCTCAAGCCTGGCAGCAGCAAGTCGAGCCGCCTCCGCAAGCCGGTCGGGCCAGCATCGACATTGGAGTCTTTCTCGACCGGTTGCCGAAGCGGGTTGCCGACCATGTCTCGAAAATGCTGGGTGAAGAAGGGTCTGAAGAAAGGACAGCAACCCAGGAGCAGCTGATGTGGGACTGCATGGAGAAAATTCAGCAGGTGCAACACAAGTCCAAGCGTGTCCGGCTTCAGCGAGAAATTCGGGAGGCGGAGCTGCGCGGAGATGACGCCGGAGTGCGCCAGCGGCTCGAAGCCTTGCGCGCATTAGGGAGGTCGTAGGAAAACGGCGAGGAGCATGGTATACAAGGGGCCGCTGAGGCGGCCGGATGGGCCCATAGCTCAGTTGGTTAGAGCGACCGGCTCATAACCGGTTGGTCCCAGGTTCGAGTCCTGGTGGGCCCATACAGGACGGAGGGATGCCTCTCCACGAAAGCCAGATGTGAAAGGAGGTCGTCATTGACCACGCAGATCGCCCAGTTGGTCAGCCTACAAGAGCTTGATCAGCGCCTTCAGCAGAAAGAGCAGCAACTGGAAGACCTCCATCAGCAGGTTGCCAGCATCCGGTCTGAGAAGGAGACGCGGCAGCAGGAAGCCGAGGAGCGGCAAGAGCGTATCAGCGAACTGGAAAGTCAAGAGCGCGAGGCAAATGGACAACTCAAGCTCGGAGAAGAAAAAATCAAAGAGAAACGGGTCCGGGAGAACCGGGCTCGGAATGAGCGTGAACGGCTCGCACTCCAGCGTGAAATCGAATTGACGAAAGAGGCGAATGGTCAGATCGAAGAAAGCATCCTGAGTGTGATGGGGCAACTCGAGGAGGAGCGTCAACACCTCGCCGACGTCCAAACCCGCCTGGAAGAGCTTGACTCCCGGCTCGCCGAAGAGGCGGTCGAGGTAGAAAAACAAATAGCGGGCCTGGAAGAGGAAGCGCAGACTGACCGCAGGCAACGGGAGGACATAGTCGCCGATTTGGACGCCGGTCTGTGCGCGCGGTATGAGCGCATCTTCGGCAATCGTGGTGCCTTGGCCGTTGTGGAAGTCCGCGACGGAACCTGCCAGGGCTGCTATATGCGTATCCCGCCGCATATGTGTAATCAGATCCAGAGTAGCCAGATGCAGGGCAGCAGTGAGATTTTTCACTGTCCGCATCCCTACTGTGGACGGATTGTGTATATACGGGTCGAGGCAGACGGGGTGTCCGGCACGTAATAGACAGTGTGGGAGGAGATTAAACGGTCGCGGTCCTGCACGGCAGGAGCGAGGAAAGTCCGGACTCCGTGGGGCAGGGTGGCTGCTAATGACAGCCTGCTGCAAGGCAGGGAAAGTGCCACAGAAAAGAGACCGCCGGCCTTGTTCGCCGGTAAGGGTGAAAAGGTGAGGTAAGAGCTCACCAATGCCTTGAGAGATCAGGGACGCTGGGTAAACCCCGCCTGGAGCAAGATCAAATAAGAGGAGCCCATACGATGGGCAAGAGTCGCCCCACTCTCCCTCTGGGTTCGATCGCTCGAGCGTATCGGCAACGATACGCCTAGAGGAATGACCGTTACCCTTTCTTATTAGGGAAGGGCACAGAATCCGGCTTACCGATCTCCTCCCCTTTTTTATACAGGGGCTCGCATGGGTAGAAACTGTTTAGACCGCCTTATGTTCTAGGATCTGCCATCATGCAGCCTTTCAGACTGGTGTTGTTGCTGTGTATGACCGTTTCCCTGGCTATGTGGCAGACCGGGAGTGCTGCCGCGGACGGTGGGGGCAGGGCAACCGTTCAGTCCATAGAGGTCACGGCAGAACACGTGACGATCCATCTGTCTTCCGCCTCAGTCTATACTCAGGCGGCGTTGCCCAGGGACCCGCTCAATGGGCGGGCCGACCGTTGCTATGTTGATATCGGCGGGGTGTTAGGGCAACAGGTCGAGCGCTGGTATTTTGGGGATGCGCACCGGGTCGAACGAGTCCGGGTGGCCCAGTTTCAGCCTCAGACGGTGCGCGTCGTGCTTGATCTTCTTACCGTTCAGCCCTGCCGGGTCGAGCAGGCGGTGAACCCGGACCGGCTGCTGGTTATAGTTGGCCGTTCGACGCCGCCGGCCCATACGACCCGCGCACGCCTCAGCCTGGCTGAACCGCCAACTCAGACGGTCCGGCCGGAGGCCCCTCCCGAACAGCAAGGAGATCAAGTCGCCCGGCAGGAATCCGCTGCTGAACCTCAGACCTCTGGAGCACTCGAGTATCTGGATCTGCGCACCGCGTTTTCGTCCGAAACCCAACCGGCGCAAGCCATCAGCATTTTCGATCAGCAAACAACCGAGGGGGCCACTTCCCAATTAAGCCTTCTCGATCAACAAACGCCCGAGGGAGCCGCTTCCCAATTAAGTCTTCTCGGTCGGCAGACGCCCGAGGGAGCCGCTTCCCAATTCAATCTTTTCAGCCAGCAGGCGATCGACGAGCAAGCGCTTCAATTGGCGCCCCGCGGCCTGTATCTGCTGCAGGAGAAAGACCAAGAGTCGGGTTCTTCGGTTGCCCCACGGCTGGAATGGTAAGCTCATACCATTGCGCCGTATAGGCATTTCGGATAGTCGCTGAGTGTACTCGAAGTACTATTCCTCTATCCAACTTCGCGTCCCGATAGGCGCAACGTCTGACTCATGATGTGACTCAATGACATACGTTCTCCCGCCGCACAGTTTCTGCAAATCCGCTTCCTTATGGTGGACAGGGTGCTGGGTCGGCGTGTGTCTGCTCCTGCTCGCCCCGGTGGCCATGGCCTCTGGGGACTCTTCCTATCCGGTTCGGTCGATCACTGCCGAGGTGGACCACGTTACGATTACGCTTTCAGAGACGGTGTCTTTCACGCAAACGACACTGCCCGGAGATGCCGAGCGTAATCTTAAAGACCGTTGTTATGTGGACCTGACTCCCGCCGTACTCGACAGGCAGGCGCAACGCTATGTGGCTGTTGACTCGGCAGGGATTGTTCAGGTTCGGGCGGCCCAGTTTCGAGCCGATACGGTCCGGGTTGTTCTGGATTTGGCTTCCGCCCGGTCGTGTCAGGCGATGCGCCTGTCTGACCCGTCACGTTTGCAGATTTCAATTGGCCCTCCCGCAGAAGAAACCCCTCGGGCTGACACTCCAACTGAGACGGAAGAGGCTGTCGTTGGTGTCGAAGAGGAGGGGGCTGCGTCTCCCGCAGACACACCAGTCATAGCGTCGAAAGTGCCGCCGCCGGATGCCTCTGCGCAAGCCGATATGAAGACACACCCGCCGGAGGAGACGGACGCGGAGCAACCCTCGACCAGAGCGAGTGTGACCATCCATCCTCTGGCCGAGCGTCCGAGTCGGGTGATCGCCCTGGAAGAGGCCTACCAGTTGGCTGTTGTCAACGAGGAGCAGGTCGCCATAGCGGCGCGCGAGCTGGCAAAAGCGAAACTCCTGCCGTGGCGGGCGGTGGCATTGATGGCGCCACGTGGAGAAATCGGGGGGGCCTACTCCCGCAACAAAGATGAGATCGCCTTTAATGCTCCGCCCGAAGCGCGGAGTCTTTTTGGCGGCTCCTCGGTTATCCGTCCGCGGAACAACTGGCTGAGCACGTTTCAAGTCACCCAACCGCTGATTGAACCCTCGTTTTTCCCGTCTTGGCGACTCGGCAAAGACGCGGTTCGAGAGGAGGAGGAGCGCTACGAGTTCACCATTCGTGGCGTGTTGTTCGGCGTTGCCCAGGCCTATTACGAGGTGTTGCGGTTTGAGGCCCAAGTCAAGGTTGCGCAAGATACTCTGAAGCTCGCCCAAGAGGAACTGAAACGGGCACACGTCCGGTTTCGTGTCGGTGAGGTCACGAAGACCGACATATTGCGCGCCGAGGTTGCCGTCGAACGGGCCAGCCGTGCTCTGGTCGTTGATCGGAATCGTCTGAAACTCGCCCGTACGGTGCTGGCCCGGACCGTGGGGCTGTCGGAAGCAGTCGGTGTGCTGGAACCCACCCCACCCCAGGCAGTCGAGAGTGACTATACCAGCCTGCTTGACCAAGCGTATGCCCAGCGTCAGGACCTGCGCGCGCAGAACCTCGCCGTCCAGGTCGCTCGCGAGCGCAAGAACTTGGTCCTGACCCGCTACTTTCCACAGGTCGACGCCCAGTTCTCCTATCCCCGGCTTGATCCGGAGACCTTTGCCAACCGGGATGAATTCTGGACCTTGTTTGTGAATCTCCGCTGGCCGCTCTTTGACGGCGGAAGTCGGGAACTCGACCTGCTTGAGGCCAACGAGACGCTCTCTCAGACGGAATTGCGGGTGACTGAACTGGAAAAAGAGATTCGGGTTGAGGTCCGGGAAGCGCTGTTAAGCGTTGAGACCCTACACGCCACGCTGGAGACCCTGCACAAAGAGGTCGCGCTCGCCCGCGAGAATTATGAGATGACGTCGAAGCAATACCGGGTCGGGCTCTCGACCAGCCTCGACGTCAATACCTCGCTGAATACCCTCAATCAGGTCCGTACTCAGCTGATCGATCAAACCTATACCTACCAGATCGCCTTACTGAATCTCGACAACGCCGTTGGTGTCTTTGCCCAGGACTACCTGCCTCAACGCTGACGCCCGTTGACGAGGGTAATAAATTCTTCCCGCGTCTCCTGATGGGTCCGAAAGGCTCCCAGGGTGGCGCTGGTCGTGACGATCGAGTTCTGTTTTTCCACTCCCCGCATCCGCATGCAGAGGTGTTCGGCGGTGATGATAACGCCAACGCCGAGCGGGTTGAGCTCTTCCATGAGGGTGTTGGCCACTTGGGTGGTGATCCGTTCCTGGACCTGCAAGCGCCGGGCGTACACGTCAACCAGGCGGGCAACCTTGCTGATCCCCACAATACGCTTGTTCGGGATATAGGCCACATTGGCCCGGCCAAAAAAGGGCAGGATATGGTGCTCGCACATGGAAAAGAAGTCGATATCCTTGACGACAATCATTTCTGAGTAGTCTTCCTCGGTAAAAATCGCGTCGTTAATGACTTCTTTCGGGTCCTGTTGATAACCTTTAGTGAGATATTCAAACGCGCGGGCCACCCGATACGGAGTCTTGAGTAAACCTTCCCGGTCGGGGTCTTCTCCCATGTGTTTGAGAATCTCGCGCACGTATCCCTCAATGGCGTCTGGTGAGTCCGGCGCTGTCTGAGAGTCCAATTCTGAGTGCATCTCATTGTATAGGGCGCGTTGCGAGTTCATACCAATATACTGCTCCTTACTGCATATACCGTTACTATCAAGGAGAGAGAGCAGCCATTATAGCGAGTCCGGGCCATCTGGATAAGCGGGGGACTTCCCACGTTACATGCGAAAGACCCCGACCTGATGGTCGGGAATGGGTGCGTTGAGTGACATGGCAATGCTGAGCCCGAGGACGTCCCGGGTCTCTGTGGGGTCAAGGATGCCGTCGTCCCACAGTCGCGCGGTCGAGTAGTAGGGGCTGCCCTCTTCCTCATATTTCGCCAGTGTTGGCGCGGTAAATGCCTGCTGTTCCTCCGCGCTCATCGTCTCTCCTCTGGCCGCCAGTTGCTGCAACTTGACGGTCAGCAGGACCGACGACGCCTGCTCTCCGCCCATAACCGAAATCCGGGAATTCGGCCACATAAAAAGCAAACGTGGCGAGTACGCCCGGCCACACATACCATAGTTGCCCGCACCGTGAGACGCGCCAATGAGAATGCTGAACTTGGGCACTTGGGCGTTGGCTACGGCGTGGACCATTTTCGCCCCATCCTTGGCAATACCGCCCTGTTCGTACTGCTTGCCGACCATAAAGCCGGTGATGTTCTGGAGGAACAGAAGCGGAATTTTCCGCTGATTGCACAGCTCAATAAAGTGAGTGGCTTTAAGGGCCGACTCGGAAAACAGCACGCCATTATTGGCCACAATACCGATCAGATAGCCGTGCAGGCGGGCAAATCCTGTCACGACCGTTGGGCTGTAGCGTGGCTTGAACTCGTGCAGACGGCTCCCATCGACCAGGCGCGCAATGACCTCGTGGACATCGTACGGGACGCGGGTATCGTGCGGGATCACGCCGTACAGCTCGGCCGGGTCATAGGCCGGCTCTTCCGGTGCTTCCCGGTCGAGCGGGAACTTCTGGGGGCGGGGTAAATTCTCAAAAATCGAGCGGGTGATTTCCAGGGCGTGGGCATCATCCTCAGCCAGGTGGTCCGATACGCCGGACACCCGCGTATGCACGTCTCCGCCGCCGAGTTCTTCCGCCGTTACCTCCTCACCCGTGGCCGCCTTCACCAGCGGCGGACCGCCCAGAAAAATGGTGCCCTGACCTTTGACGATAACGTTCTCATCCGCCATGGCCGGCACATAGGCTCCCCCGGCCGTGCAGGACCCCATCACCACGGCGATCTGGGGGATGCCTTGGGCGGACATGCGGGCTTCGTTGTAGAAAATACGCCCAAAATGTTCGCGGTCCGGAAAAATATCGGCCTGAAAGGGCAGGTTCGCGCCGCCGGAATCCACCAGATACACACACGGCAGGCGGTTCTCTTGACCGATTTCCTGGGCACGCAGGTGCTTTTTGACGGTCATGGGATAATAGGTGCCGCCTTTGACCGTGGCATCGTTGGAAACAATAACGGTCTCGCGACCCTGAATCAGCCCGACGCCGGTGACAATGCCGGCCGAGGGCGGATTGTCATACATGCCGTGAGCGGCCAGGGGAGACAGCTCCAGAAACGGCGTATTCGGGTCAAGCAGGGCTTCAATCCGTTCACGAGCCAGCAGCTTCCCACGGGCCTTATGCCGCTCGCGCGACGCTTCCGGCCCGCCCTGCCGGGCCGCGACCAGCTCTTTTTTGAGGGTGTCCACCAAGGCGGCCATATGGACCGTGTTGTCCTGGAACTCGGGTGAGCGCGTTTTGATCTTGCTTTCAATACGATCCATAATGGTTACTAACAAATAGTGATGGATGATGAAGGGGTAGACTCCGGGGGCTGAGCGACAAGAAGGGGAGGCGGACGCGACCTCTTCCTATCGCTCCAGAGCCATTATGAGACGAAGTGGGGAACAATTTTTTGTCCAAAGGTCTCAACCTGACCCACCAACTGATCCGGTGGGGCGATGGGCCAGAGCACGAATTTGGAGCAGCCCTCATCAATATAGGCCTGGACTTTCTCCATACACATCTCTGCCGGCCCGATCGCCGAGCGGGCGATCAGCGGTTCGGCTGACATGCTGGGAAAATCAGACAAAAACGCGCGCGCGATCTCGTCGGCCTTTTTTTGGTTCTCGTTAATGTGGGTAAAAATCAGTACACCGGTTTCGTCCGGGTCCACCTCGCGGTCATACTGTTTGCCGTACGAGATCAGCTTCTCCAGCCCAACCGCATATTCCTGGGGAGTGACGAGCGACGGAAACCAGCCGTCACCATAGCGCGCCGTGCGTTTGATGGCCAAATCGCTGCCGCCCCCAATCCAGACATCGAGGGCGCCCTTTGCCGGGCGGGGTTCAATGGTCACATCTTCAAACTGATAAAACTCGCCCTGATGCGTTACATTGGGACCGGCCCAGAGCTTGCGCATGACTTCAACAGCCTCCGCCATGCGTTTGCCCCGGTGTTCCAGTGGCACGCCGCAGGCCTGACAGTCTTTGGGGTCACTCCCCAGGCCGACCGCCATAATCACCCGGTTGCAACTGCCCGATAGATAATCCAGGGTGGCATAGGTTTTGGCAACCTGAACAGGATCGCGGGCCGGCATGGTTAACACGCTCGGGCCCATTTTGATGCGCTTCGTGCGGCCGGCCCACATGGCCATAATACAGGCCGTATCAAACGAAGGATTGCGCGCCACAATATGATCGGACAGCCAGATGGAGTCGATCCCCTGGTCCTCGGCCCGCTCCGCGTAGTCACAGATTGTGTCCGGACTCGGTAAGCCCAGTCCCCACAACCCAAAGCCAATACCTATTTTCGTTCCGCCCATGTGAACGCTCCCTGTTTTGGTCAAGATTGCCGGGTACTGTACCAGAAAGCGAAGGAAGCGGGAACGGCACTTCACGTTAGGCTCTCGCACTCGCCCGCAGGAGAACTCACCCTGCCGCTTCGCGGCACAAAGAGGAAACGTGTCCTCCAAACAGCCCTCAATGCGGGATACGTTTCCTCTTTCCCTCCCAAGAGGGGATAAAAAAGCTCCCCTCCTCGGAGGGGTGGCCCGAAGGGCCGGGGTGGGTTGGCCTACCGCCCGGTGCGGGTGCCGTACTAACGCAAATCGTCGGACAAATGATGCCGGTCATTCAGTGCGGCCAGTCGCCACATGGCAAAGGGACCAAACTCGGTAAAAATCAGGCTGTTAATAGAGGCCAGGTCAATTTTGAGACGATGAACCTGAGCGAGATCAAGCCCGAGCGCGGCGCAGAGCATGACCGCAATCGTCAGCGTGTGGCTGACCACGACAACCGGCCCGGTCAACTCGTTGTGCTGCCGCAACCGGTCAAGAATGGGCCAGGCACGCTGTTGGACATCTCTTAACGGTTCACCCCCTGGTGGGGCCGTCCCGGCCGGGTCGGCCAGCCAGCGCTCAAAAAAGCCCGGATAGTCTTGCATTAACTCCGGGCCGGTCAGCCCTTCTAGCCTACCCTGATCCCATTCTTTGAGTTCATCATAACACTCGAGTGAGACCGCATGCGCTTGGGCGATCAATGTCGCGGTATCGCGCGCGCGTTGCAGCGGGCTGGTCAGGACCCGACAGATGGGCCTGCGCCCAAGTGCGTTTGCCACCGCCCGCGCTTGGCGATAGCCTTTCTGGGTCAGCGGGATATCGGTCACGCCCTGGCAGCGACCCTCTGCATTCCAGGCTGTTTCTCCGTGACGGATCAGATATAGTGTCAGCGGCTGCTTGTTGGACATAGTCGGGTCTCAAGACTCTCTGTGGTTTGATTATGGATGACAACCCCCGGTTGGCACAGGACCTCCAGCAGATCGACGCGCTCGAAGCGGAATACCGCACCTGGCGAGTTGCCGTCATCCGCCTTGGGCGAGGCATTGACGAGGTTGAGCGTCGCCTGTGTGAAAGGAATCAGGACGCTCCCGTACGTCCTGCTGACCTCAGGTCCAGGCTGTCCGAAGTCCGAGAGCAGCATGACAGACTCGAAGCCAAACTCGACCGCATCCGGGCGCAGCTGGAAGAAGCGCATGCGCGGTTGGATCGGACATTTTCATCTTCCTCACGGTAAAACCGCAATAATCCGAACCGGCGCGCCTGAGCCTTTGACGATCTTCATGGGCAGGGCAATAAGCGTCGCCCCGCGTGGCGGCAGTTGGTCCAGATTGGCGATATTTTCCAAACCCGGTTTATTGGCACCATTCAGAATCTGGTGGGCAATAAAATCTTGCGACTGGCCGTAGTCGAGGCTGGGCGTATCCACCCCCACCGCATCTATGTCGCGTTGCGAGACGAGGAATTCGGCGGCCTCTCGTGAAAAGCCCGGAAAGTGGAGATTGGCCACATCTCCCGGCTGGTCCGTGCCTAAGTAGCGTTTTTTATCCGGCCAATACTTGCCCCAGCCGCTGAACATGAGCACGAGTGCGCCTGGGGGAATCTCACCGTGGGTGGACTCCCAGGCCTGAATATCCGCTACGGTGACGCGATAATCGGCGTCCTCAGCGGCCTTGGCGCTGACGTCAATCACGACCGCCGGGCCGATGAGCTGTGTAACTGGCACCTCGCTGGCGGTCCGTTTGCCTTCCGCAAAATGAATGGGGGCGTCCATATGCGTGCCGCTATGCTCGGCCAGACAGATATTATTGGCCGCATACCAATAACCCGCGTCCGTTTTTTGCGCGGCTACGACTTCGAGTGCATACGGTTTGGCCGTGGGCCACGAGATGGTGTGTTCATCGTACGGATACGTCAGATCAATAATTTTGCTTTCGTCGAGAGCCAGTCCCGGCCGACTTATCAGCCACAGACCAAACAGCACAAACAGTGTCAGGGATCGTTTCATCGATCGTCCTCCTCAGCCGTGTTGGGTTGACTATACTGTGTCGAAGCAGACCGTGCCAGGCAAGCCTGTGCCGTGTCTGGGCATATGAGTACTGGTATCGTGCCCGCCTCCGCCGCAGCCGATTGACAAACCCAAACCCACACCCGAATAATGACAGCGCACTCTCAGGCAATGCCGCCCACTGACACCGCGCGTCAGGCCGGACCGGGAGAGTCAAAGCACAGCGAGAATCGTAAGGAGGCAACATGATTCGCGAATACAAATTCCCCATGCTCGAAAAAGTGATCTTTGGGGTTGGAGCGCTGGAAAAAGCCACCGAAGAACTGGACCGCTTGGGCAAGAAACGAGCGCTCATCCTGACGGGCAACAGCCTTTCGACCAAGACCGATCTGGTGAAAAAACTGGAAACCCTGCTGGGCGAACGCTGGGCCGGAACAAATAACGGCATCCGCCAACACGTGCCGAGTCAGACCGTCATCGCCGCGGTCGCCCAGGCGCGAGAGGTCCAGGCCGACTCCCTCATTGCCTTTGGTGGTGGCAGCCCGATTGATGCGGCAAAAATTGTGGCCATGGAATTACTCCAGGAGGGCCAGCCCCAGGAGGCCATGCCTCAGATTGCAATTTCCACGACCCTGTCCGCAGGTGAGTTTACACCCTTCGCCGGTATCACCGACGAAGACACACGGGTCAAGGGGCTACGGACGGACCCGCGCATTTGTCCCAAGACGGTCATCCTCGACCCCGAGGTCACTCTGCCCACGCCCAAGCAACTCTGGACCGCCACCGGTATGAAGGCCATGGATCACGCCATCGAAGCCCTCTGGTCGGTCAACCCCCAACCGGTGACGGACGCGCTGGCTATGGAGGCCATTCGCAAACTACACCGCTATCTTCCCCTCTCGCTCGCGGAACCTGACAACCTTGAAGCGCGGGGTGAATGTCAGGTTGCCGCCTGGCTGTCCATCTTCGGGCTGACCAACGTCGGGGTACGCTTAAGCCATATTTTCGGACATCAGATTGGCGCGCGCTGGGACGTCCCGCACGGGGTGACCTCGTGTATTACTATTCCCCACTGCATGCGTTTTCTGGCTCCACAAACCCTAAAGCAGCAGGGTATGATCGCCGAGGCCCTGGGGATTCAGACCAACGGCCGCAGCCCTGAGGCCGTGGCGGCCGAAGCCGCTGACACTGTGGAAGCCTTTATCCGGTCGCTCGACGTCCCGACCCGCCTGCGCGACGTGGGGGCCATAGAAGAAGAGCTGCCCATCGTTGCCGAGGAAGTGATTAAAGAGAGTTCCCTGTGGCATAACCAACAGGGTGGAGAAGAAGCGCTGCTCGGACTGCTCCGGCAGATGTGGTAGGTGGGGACTAGGGGGTAGGGGATGGGGGTTGGAACGAGCCATAGCGATAGATTCCTGACTCCCTCTCCCAGGGGGAGAGGGTTGGGGTGAGGGGCCAATGTCAAAACCGCTCCGTTTCATCGAAGAGCCTGCACGCTCAACACCTATTAAGGCTGAAACCCAAGTTCTCGTGATTGGCGGTGGTTCGGCCGGCGTTTCGGCGGCTGTTGCCGCGGCCCGCCAGGGGGCTGACGTGATCCTGGTTGAGCGCCTCGGCTATCTTGGTGGCCTGGCCAGCGGTGGTATGATTATTCTACTGCTGACGCTCGATGACGGGCGCGGGCAGCAGGTAGTCGGCGGTTTATGTCAGGAAGTGACCGAGCGCCTGGACCAGCGCGGCGCGGCCCAATTTCCATCACAAGACGAATGGGGCAGCGCGGATGAAGCGCTGGTGCAACGCGCCCAGTCCTGGGGGCTGGTCTGGGGTCACGGCCCGCATCGTGTACGCTATTCGGTCGCCTACGATCCCGAAGAGCTCAAGTTTGCCCTAAACGGCATGGTTGAAGACGCCCAGGTACAACTGCTCATGCACACCCACGCCTGTGAGGCCCTGGTCGAGGGCGACCGCATTACGGGCGTGACGTTTCAGAGTAAAGCCGGCCGTTTTGCCATCCTTGCCGATGTCGTCATCGACGCCAGCGGGGACGGCGATATCTTTGTCTCAGCCGGGTCTGCCTATGAAAAAGAAAAGGTGCTACCCTGGCTGTGGTTCTCCATGGGCGGGGTAGAAAACCCGGATGACACCATTCGTGCCGGTGGCTGGTTTTTTCATACTATTGGAAAGGACAAGGTCTTGTTGCCGTGGGGGGCGACTGACAAGGTCTCCAGAAAGATTGACGCCACTGATCCCGACGACCTGACCTATGCCGAGTTGGAATGCCGCAAGCAGGTCATGGCGGAGGTTGACCGTCTGCGCAAAGAGGCCCCCGGCTTTCGGCATGCCTATCTCTGTCATATTGCCGATCAACTCGGCATTACGGAAAGTCGGCGCTTGGTCGGTGAGTATATGCTCAGCCGGGAAGAGATGGATATCCCCTGTGAGGACGTGATTGCCATCACCGGCCATTGGACCAAATACGAAAGTCTCTACTATATTCCGTACCGCTCCCTCCTCCCCAAAGAATTCTCAAACCTGCTGGTGGCCGGTCGCTGTATCTCGGTCGATCACCGCGTCCACCATGCCACCAAGGAAATCCCGCCCTGCATGGCAACCGGCGAAGCCGCAGGGACCGCGGCCGCTCTGGCCGTGCAAAACAGCCTCGGTCCAAAAACGTTGGATGTGAAAAAGCTCCAGCAGCAACTCGAAACCCGTGGGGCTATTTTGCGGCTGTGAGCTGAGGATGCTCTATAGGCAAGCGTCCTCCTTGACCTTACCGTGGATTATTTCGCCTGCCAGTGAGTAATTTGTTTATAGAGAGAATGCTCAATATTCGTTTTCGATGGTTCTCGTTGATTCGTCTGTTCTTATCGTTCCAAATCCGATAAGAATCAATAAGAGAGATCCAAAGCCAAACCAGTCTTAATCCCATGCCTACCGTAACATTAGACTTTCCTGAAGGTGTATTCTCTGCCTCGCGTCGCCCCCCCGACGAATTTGCCCGTGAGCTGCGTCTTGCGGCATCAATCTATTGGTATGAGCGTGGTGAAATCTCGCAGGAAAAAGCGGCTCATATCGCAGGACTGGATCGGGCGGACTTTTTGGCTGCGCTCGCTCGTGAGCAGGCTAACGCTTTCGTTGTAGATTTTGCGGATCTAAAACGGGAACTAGCGCGTGGCTGAACGGCCAGTGGTGAACTCTTCACCGCTCATTTTTCTATCCAACGGCGGTTTATTGGAGCTATTGCAACTGGCGGGGAGCGAGGTCGTCGTCCCCATGGCTGTCGCTATTGAAATTCAACGCAGAGGGCAAACCGATACAACCGTGCAAGCCATTGAGAGAACTCCTTGGCTCACTGTCGTAGAGACGCCTCAAGTCGCGGACGAGATACTCAATTGGGATTTGGGAGAGGGTGAGTCTGCCGTACTCGCTTGGGCATCTGCTCATCCTGGAACGGAGGCCATTGTTGACGATCTTGCTGCTCGACGCTGTGCCATTGCTCTCAATATTCCCATCAGAGGAACCCTTGGCCTCGTATTAACGGCCAAGCAGAAAGGCGTTATCCCGGCGGCGCGGTCAGTTTTAGAGAAGCTTCGTCAATCTGGTATGTATCTCTCTGACCGCATACTGAACCGTGCGCTTTCTCTTGTTGGAGAGGAATGACCAGCAGTCCGGGGAAGATTCATATTCTATTGACTCCGGCTCTCCGCCACGAAGCCTTACGGCTCTGCGATGAGGAACCGCCATGAAAACAAGTAAGGCGCGGGGCGGCTTCCCTCATCCTGACCCCTAACGATTTCCCTGGCTTTATCGGCCTTCCCCCCAGGTATTCCAGTAGGTCACCTCTTTCCCCGGTCGTCGCCTCGCGGGCTTGAAGTCTTCTCCCGTGTAATAGGCGACCGGCAGCAGGACGGCCTGGGTGACGGAGTCGGGGATGCCGAGGGCTTCGGCAACCTTGCGTTCTTCGACCAAATGCAAGGTTGTCCAGGCCGAGCCGAGTCCGCGGGCGCGCAGGGCTAACATCAGCGACCAGGCCGACGGCAGGATCGAGCCGTACAAACCGGCTTGCGCCGCCGGGCTCGGGTCGTCTGGCCGGCCCTCAATGCAGCCGATAATCAGCACGGGCACCTCATACATATGGTCGGACAAATGCCACGCCGAGGCGGCAATGCGCTGACCCGAAGTTGTCGGTGTACCGGTGGGACGTGGGCCGGCATAGCTCTCAAAACTTTGCCGGTACAGATCCGCGACGATCTTTTTCTTGTCCGGGTCGGTCACGACCATAAAACGCCAATTCTGTAGGTTGCTGCCGCTCGGGGCCTGGAGGGCGATTTCGATGACTTCCTCAATAACCTCCGGTTCAACCGGGCGTGTCAGGTCGAGTCGTCTCCGTACCGTGCGCGTGGTCGTCAGTAATTTATCGACAACGGCAAGATCAAGCGGGGCGGCCAGTGGAGTGGAAGACACCTCCCCTTTGTCGGCGGCCCCATGCTGGTCTCCATACGAAAGGCAAGGCTGGAAACCGAAGCTGGTGATAATGAGCGTTGTGATGAGCCAGACCCTGGCGTTTGTGGGCATGCAAATATGTGTTCCGCGTTCCATGAATGCTCCTTTCAGTCCTGTCTAGGTAGGCACTAATTGAATTCTTGGTGAAGACGCTCGGATATTTTTCTGATTCTCCAGGTCTTGCCGAACGCGCTGGCGGAGTGACTCCAAGCGGACTCCGGCGCATTCCTCCGGGAGTGATGAAACTTTCCTCAGCCCCTTTCCCAGCATTTTGACTCCGCCCGGATAGCCGGAGACATATTTATGATAGCCCACCGCGATTTGAATCAGGCCGACGAACATCTCCCAGGTATTATCATCGTCTTCTACGTCATCCAGGGCCTCTTCCAAATGCTCATGGGCCTCAAAATAGCGACCGGAATTAAAATCCTTGACTGCCCTGAGCAGAGCAGGGTGGTATGTCATGGTCAGGTATTGTAGCCTTTCCCCTGATAAGAGAAAGTGCTCAGGGAAAAAGGAGGGCCACGCTATGGCGAACGTTGCCGAACTGTGTACGAAAACGCTGACCGAGGTTGCCGGGCTGATCAAGAACAAAGAAATCTCGCCGGTCGAGTTGACCCAGGCCATGCTGGAGCGCATTAACGCGCTCGACGGCGCGCTCCACAGCTATATTACGGTCACGGCCGACCTGGCCTTGGAGCAGGCCAAAGCCGCGGAACAGGAAATCCAGAGCGGAACGTACCGCGGGCTGTTGCACGGAGTGCCGATTGCGGTCAAAGACTTGTGTTACACCAAGGGCATTCCCACCACCGCGGCCTCGCCCATGTATGCGGATTTCAAGCCGGATTTCAACGCAACCGTGGTTGAGAAGTTTTATGAAGCCGGAGCCGTCATGCTGGGCAAACTGGCCATGACCGAGTTTGCCCTGTCCGGCTACCATCCCTCCATGCAGCCGCCGGTCAACCCGTGGAGCGCCGAGCACTGGCCGGGCGCGTCGTCGAGCGGGTCGGGGGTGGCGACCGCGGCCTGCCTGTGTTTTGGCTCCTTAGGCTCGGACACGGGCGGTTCGATCCGTTTCCCATCCGCCGCCTGCGGCATTGTTGGCGTCAAACCAACCTATGGCAAGGTCAGCCGCTACGGCGTGTTTCCCTTGGGAGAAAGCCTGGATCATGTTGGTCCGATGACGCGGAGCGTGGCCGATGCCGCCGTGATTTTACGCACGATTGCCGGCTTTGACCCCAACGATCCAACCACCCGTCGCGAAACGGTACGCGATTATATGGACACCGTCTACAACGGAGTTCAGGGGCTCCAGATCGGGGTGGATGAAGCCTACTGCACTAACGGTGTTGACCCGGTCGTGCGCAGCGCCGTGCTGGCCACGGTCGAGGTTTTCCGGGACTTGGGAGCCGAGATTCACGAGGTGGACGTGTCGCAGATCAACGACGCCACGCCCCTCTGGTACGCCATGTGCGCGGCAGAGGCTGCGGCGGCGCACTCCGAGACCTTTCCGTCTCGGGCGGATGAATACGGACCCACGTTTCGGGCGTTCCTGGAAGACGGCATCAAAGTCACCGGCGCGCACTATGTCAAAGCGCATGTTGCCCGCCAGTATACCCGCCGGTTGATTGACGAGACATTGCAAAAGGTTGATATGCTGCTGTGTCCGGCTATGGCGACCCCACCCATGGCGGTCAAAGACTTCTCGCCGCAAGCCGTACTCCCGCCCGATAATATCCCGTCCCTGTTGCCCTTTACCGCGCCGATGGATTTCAGCGGCAGCCCGACGGTCAACCTGCCGTGCGGATTTACGGACGATGGCCTGCCGCTCAGCGTCCAGCTTGTTGGGCGACATGGCGAAGAGGGCACGATCATGCAGGCCGCCTACGCCTACGAACAGGCGACCGAATGGCATACCCGCCAACCGGAGGTGTAGGAGATAGGGGTCAGGGATTGGGTGTTAGGGGGTGGGGGCCGCGTTGGACTGAAATAGCGGCCTCGCCCGCCACAGCAGGACGACAATAATTGAAATCCCGGCGGTCTGTAGCAGCCCGATGGGCCAGCCCCTGCCGTGTGGGCTGAGCTCACTCCAGACCAGATGGCTCAGGGCGACCTGGGCGACATACAGCGCGGCCCAGGGCCACATCCAGGGCCGCATTTTCCAGAATCCCCAGGTCCCCACGGCAAAAACAATCG
Source organism: uncultured Binatia bacterium (SeqCode) (assembly GCA_965203745.1). Classification (GTDB taxonomy): domain Bacteria; phylum Desulfobacterota; class Binatia; order Bin18; family Bin18; genus Bin18. Next base: position 2,635,764 of record CBDBDK010000001.1, on the reverse strand, counting down.
CGTGCAGCAGGCCACCGGCCTTTGCCGTCCAGCCCATGAACTCAATGCCGAACCAGACCTCAACGTCTTCCGCCACCGGCCTGGTGATCAGTTCAATGGGAACGCCCAGGGCCAGGAGGATGCACCAGACAAAGAGGATGTTCATCCACCAGGGCCGTGCCTTGAGTTGCTCCCGGAGAAAAGACGTTTCGTTCGGCATGGCTCGAATACCCTAATCTTGCCGGACTTTCACAATCAGCTTTTGCCGGCCCCACTTGAGGGCTTTCTTCCGGGTGGAAAAATACACGTCCAACCGATTGGGGCCCTTAATCGCGCTGCCGATATCCTCGACCACACCCTTGCCATAACCGGGGATTTTCATGATCGTTCCATACGGATAATAGCGGGTGTCCGCGGCAATAGTGCCATGCTTGGCCTTGGTGCCGCTGGCGGTCTGTCCAACAATTTTTCGTTTGCCCTTATTCGGCCCACTGGCGACATACGCCCGCCAGAAGAATATCCAGCCTCGCCGCCAATTGGTACTGATTTTGTCGGACGAGTAGGCGGTCACGATCATGGTCCGCTTTTCATACGACGCACAGCCGGTCAGGCCGGTCAGCCCCAGCGCCAGGCTGACCATGACGCACAGTCCATAGCTGCGCACGTTTGTCCTCCACCTCATACTCCACCTCCACATCTTCTTGAACCGGGTCGGTCCAAGTGTATTCGACAAGTCGGGCTAATCCAGCGATTTGACCGGTCTCGAAGTCATGGCCTCGCCAGTGGTGCCACGATTGATATGACTCTTCCGCGCCTGTGCCTCTTGTTTCAGGCCAAAGCGGCGCCACATGTCCGGGCCAACAGCCGTCAGACCGCCGTCAACAACGAGGGCCTCGCCGGTAACGAAGGTTGAATCGTCACTCGCCAGGAAGAGCGCGGCGCCGGCAATGTTCTCACCCCTGCCATGGTCCGGCCAGGGCTGAAACGTCGCCAGGGCTTTGGCGCTTGCCGCCGGGTCGCCCTGCTCTGTCAGGCCGGTCAAAATTCCTCCGGGGCAAATCGCGTTGACGCGAATCCGGTCGGGCGCGAGCTGTACGGCCGCAGCCTTTGTCAGGTTGATCACCGCAGCTTTGGCGGCTGAGTAGACGAGCGGTCCGCTGCCGCCGCTTAAGCCTGCGGTTGAGGCGGTATTAACAATCGCTCCGCCGTGGCCCTGCTGCTTCATGGCGCGTGCGGCGTGTTTGATGCCGAGGAACACCCCTTTGGTGAGGACGTCGAACGTATAGTCCCACTCCTCAACCTCAATATCCCAGACCGGACCCACCGCTCCGCCTACGCCGGCATTGTTGAACACAACGTCAACCTGGCCGAATGCAGACGTTGCCAGACCGATCATGGCCTCAACGTCGGCTTCTTTGGCTACGTCCGTTTGAATAAACCGCACCGCGTCGCCATGACCGGCCTTTTCGGCTTCAGCCACAACCGCCGTGCCGTTTGTTTCGTTGAAATCCGCAATCACCACCCGCGCGCCTTCCTCCAGAAAACGCAGAACGGTCGAGCGCCCCATACCGCTGGCCCCACCGGTGATCACCGCGACCTTGCCTTCAAGTCTCATGCCGTATCCTCAGTTTCCGTGCCTCACCGTCTGGAAGAGGTTGCCTACATTCTGACCGTATTCTCCGGCTCGGCGACCACCGGGTTTTCCAACTCGCCCAGCCTGTCGATAGCGATTCTGACGGTATCGCCCGGCTTGAGGTAGTTGGGCGGTTTCATGGCAAAACCCACACCGCTCGGGGTCCCCGTGGAAATGACATCGCCCGGCTCCAGGGTAAAGCTCGTTGACAGGTGCTCGATCAGCTCAAAGCAGTCGAACAGCAACTGACAGGTATTCGAGCTTTGCCGCAACTCGCCGTTCACCCAGGTTTTGAGGTCCAGGGCATGCGGGTCGCCCACCTCGTCCGGCGTCACCAGGTAGGGACCCAGCGGGCAGTGGGTGTCGAACGATTTCCCCATGGTGAAGGTTGGCACGCGAATCTGCCAATCCCGCACGCTGACATCGTGGGCGATGGTGTAGCCGGCAACCACTTCGGCGGCGCGGTTCTTTGGCACGTGGCGGCAATAGCGGCCAATGACCACTCCCAGTTCGCCCTCGTAGTCTACCTGGTCCGAGGCGCGCGGAATGTGTATGCCTTCGCCCGGTCCGATCACCGAGGTGGATTGCTTATTAAAGATCATGGGAATTTCCGGGGTCTTCATGCCGGTTTCTTCAATATGATCTCGGTAGTTGAGACCGACCGCCAGAATTTTTGGCGGTCGGAGAATGGGCGCTTCCAGGGTCACGTCGGCCAACGCAAGCCGGGCGGCACTCTTTTCAGTGGCCTGCCGTGCACTTGCCAGGGCATCTGCGCCGGCGGCCAGGAAGGCACACATCTCGGTGGGGAGGTCTGGGGCAGCGGCGGACAGGTCAACAACGTTCTCGCCGTCCACTACGCCGATGCGGGTCGCTCCGGACTGGGTAAAGGTCACTAATTTCATGCGCTTCTCCTTGCGGGGTCTTGTTTCGAGTTAATGGAAAAATGCGGATTAATGGGCAAAGCGCTCCCAGGCTTTGGCTGGTTCCGGTACTGGCGGTATGTCCGACTCCGGCTCCGGTGGCGTGCCGGTGACGGCAAAGGGGACGTGGTCGCCAAAATACATCACATGTTGGTTATAGGGTTTCACCTTCTCCGGTGTGAGCACGAGAGTCGGGCTGTCGAGCAGGGTATGCTCGTGGGTCTTGGTCCACTCCAATGCGGGTTCCAGACCGCCGGCGTGCGGCACTCCGATCCCGTGGATGTAGTAATGAGACGGAATAACGATTTTGGCCCCGAGCTTTTTCATGACCACATCGGCCCACTTGGGTGTCAGGATATGCCCGTCGTCGCTGACCGACAAAAACGCCACGTCGATGTCGCCTATCATCTCCCAAATATGTTCGGGCGGGTTCTGTCGATTGTCGCCCCAGTGCAGAATCCGTAGCCCGCCGGTTTCGATCACGTACATATTATTGTTCCATTGGGTGCTTTCATCGGGCGGGCAGGGGTCCTTGCCGGTGGCGGCAATGACCGCGCTCCGAAAGGGATATTTGCCTTGGGCTTCGCACATATGTTTTTCGGCAATCCCGAGAATCTTGACATCGCCCAACTCAAACGTGCCGGCCATGCGGTCCAGAATCATGGCTGCGTCAACCCGTTCGGTTGCGTCGTGATCGAAGTGGGCGTGGGTGACGAGCGCGATATCGGTCCGCTGCTTGGGCAGATGCATCTGATACCACATGCCGTACATATGCGTCGGATCGTTGCGCCACGGGTCAATGAGCAGTTCGATACCGCGCGGTGAGATGATCTTGAACGCCATATGGCCGTAATAGGTGACGGTTACCTCTCCGGTGCTCTGGCGGGTCCCGCCGTACTTCTGAGCAGCCATGACCCTATCGTTGTTCGAGTCTTGCTCATGGGCAACACTGTGGGCGCTGGCCGTGTGTGGGGCAACCAAGACTGCCAGCAGCAGCATGAGGGGCCGGATAGCGGAGAGTGTCGAGCTCCTTTGCTTTGTTCTCATACGCTCGTGCTCCTTTTTCCTCTGTATTCAGCCTATGATTCTTTGCCCCGGCGTTCAAGGACTAGAAGGGCGCAAGGCCGGTTATTGGCAGGAATGCTGGCGTCCTAGCCCTTTCGATAGTCCGGGTCCTCTAACCCCGGCATGCTGAGATATCCGGGCAATTGCTTGAAGCGGGCAATCCAGGCCTGGACCGCGAGGTAGGGCTCCAGGGAAATATCGCCCATGGGCGCGAGCGCGATATACGGAAAGCAGGCCACATCGGCAATCGTCGGCTTGTCTCCGCACAGCCAGTCTTGCCCGGACAGTTGCTTCTCCATAATCGCGAGTGACGTTGCGCCACGGATGCGGGGTTCCTCAACGTCGCCTTTGAACGTATGCGGCAGGCCGTTCCCACTAATCCCGAACGATACCAGGGCGCGGGTCGTAAATACTCCAAACTGAATCCAACTGGCCGCAAAGGCCAGCCATTCCATGACGGAGGCCGTGCCGGCGTTATCGGCGGGGAGCCATTGCCGGCGCGTATCGTACTGGGTTGCCAGATAGACCAGAATGGCCATGGAGTCGCGCAAGACCAAGTCGTTATCAACCAGAACCGGCACTTCCCCGCGCGGATTGACGGCCAGAAACGGCGCTTGGTGCTGCTCGTCGGTCATCAGATCGACAATGACGGATTCATATCCAAGACCGAGGAAAGACAGCAGGAGTCGAACCTTGTGGCTATTGCCAGATTCCGGGTGCTCGTACAGTTTCATACATTTCTCCCATAAGCCTCGCTCTATCATTATTCTTTCGATCTTCCAAAGGAATATCGAACAGGCTATGCTCCCTTCACTCAAAGAGTGATGAGGAAAGGAGACATACATGAAGCTCGCTACCCCCCGTTTGGCCCCCATTCAACCCGAAGACTGGAGTGATGAGATCAAGAAAATTTTACAGCCCAACGTCGAAAAGGGGACGGTTTTTAACATCTTCAAAACCCTGTCCCACCATCCCGACCTGTTTCGCCGTTGGCTCGTATTCGGCAATCACGTGTTGTTCAAATCCACCCTGCCGCCACGCGAGAGAGAATTGGTCATCCTGCGTATCGGTTGGCTGTGCGAGGCCGAGTATGAGTGGGCTCAGCATGTGCTGATCGGCAAAGAAGCCGGGCTGACCGCTGAGGAGATTGAGCGTATCAAAGCCGGCCCGAATGCGCGGGGCTGGAGCGAGGCGGATAAGCTGCTGCTGCAAGCCACGGATGAGCTGCGCAAAGACGCATTTATCACGGATACGACCTGGAACGGCTTGTGTCAGCATTTTGATACCAAGCAGCTTATGGACGTGGTGTTTGCCGTGGGCCAGTACAACCTGGTGTCCATGGCGCTGAATACTTTGGGCGTGCAGTTGGATGACGGCTTGGAGGGGTTTTGAGGGAAACCCACCCCGGCCTGCGGCCCTAAAGAGGAAACGTGTCGTCCCCTATCTGTTCTGTTGAGGACACGTTCCCTCTTTCCCTCCGAGGAGGGGATTACAGTAGCTCTGTAGATCGGATTAGCGGAGCGTAATCCGACACCTCTTTGCACCACACGTAACGGAGAGGATTGAACACGGAGGAAGTATGGGAGACCGACTGAAGGATAAGGTGGCCATTGTGGTCGGGGCCGGGCAGACGCCGGGCGAGACGATCGGCAACGGCCGGGCCACGGCCATTGTCTACGCTCGCGAGGGAGCCAAGGTGTTACTGGTGGACCGTCGGCTGGAGTCCGCCCAGGACACCCAGGCCATGATTGAGCAAGAGGGCGGGATTACGTCCTCTTTTGCCGCGGACGCGACCAGCGAGGCTGACTGCCAGAAAATGGCGGAAGCCTGTGTCGAGCGCTACGGCCGCATCGACATCCTCCATAACAACGTCGGTATTGGCGACGGTGACTCGGGTGTGACCAGTATGCAGGAAGAAAACTGGGATCGCATTCTCAGCGTCAACATGAAGAGCGTGATTATGCCAAGCAAATGCGTCATTCCCATTATGCGCGGCCAGCGTAGCGGGGCGATTATCAATATCTCCTCTATTGCCGCGGTCTGCGCGGTGGGCATCCTGGCGTATAAGACCTCAAAGGCCGGGGTGAACGCGATTACGCATCAGATGGCTCTGGGCAACGCTAAACACGGCATTCGGGTGAATTGTATTATGCCCGGTTTGATGGATACGCCCATGGCGATTGAAGGTATTTCAAAAGCCCGAGGCATCTCTAAAGAGCAATTACGCCAGGAACGGGACGCCTCCGTGCCTTTGGGGGCGAGAATGGGTACGGGCTGGGATATTGCCAACGCCTCACTCTTCCTGGCCTCGGACGAAGCAAAGTTTATTACCGGTGTGTTGCTGCCCGTAGATGGCGGCCAGAGCGCGCGTATTGGCTAAATTAGTGCGAGAGGCGTACTCAGACAAAAAGGAGGTTTGTCATGTCAACACTGCTGCATATGTCGTTTCGGGTGAATGATCCGCAACGCTCTGCCGAGCTATACGCCGACCTGCTTGACGGAAAAGTGGTCGGCTCGGGACCACAGTTGAACAGCATTGGCGTGCGCACGGTCGTGTTCGGCGACTGGCAGCCCGGCCGGCTGAACGACATCATGGAATTCTGGCCGCTGGACAAACACTGGGCCAAGGGCGAGTTCACCGACCGCACGGTCGGGCAGGACCACCACTTCGGGCATATCGCGTTTACGACCGACAAATCCTTCGACCAACTGGCCGCCATCGCCGCCAAGCACAAGGTTGAAATCGTCGAAGAAGAACGCGGCCTGCCCCACCTCGTGCCCGTCATCTACGACCACGAGGGCAACTTTGTGGAGTTCTTCTCGGAGAGCGACCGCCTGCCCACAGCCCGCCGGTCCGATTCCTGACCTGGGCGGTTAAGATGGAACGCCCTGGGCACCGGGCCGAAGGGCCATAAGCGTGCCCCATAAATCCCCTCCTCGGAGGGGTGGCCGAAGGCCGGGGTGGGTTCCTGAGAAGCCCCCTTGCAAACGAGCCGGAACATGAGGGTTACGGTATTTGCTCTCCTCTATTTTTTGCTATTGGCTCACGTAGTCAGTGGAACGGAGGTCCCGCTCACAGACATTCCCGCGTTCGACCGGGAAAATCCTCAGGCAGGCGGCATTATTCTGTCGTTTCATCGCTGGCCCGATAAAAAGGAAACAGCAGCGATTCTTCAAAAGACCACGGCGGCAGCTCTGAACAAGACAAAGGAAATTGAGAGGTTTAAGATTTGGGTCTTTGAATGGCCGGAGTTGCGAGAGGGAAGAGAGGCGCAAGAGCTATGCGACAGTCTTCCGCAACTGTCGGCTCTGGAGTATTGCGAGCCGGATTATTTGCTTGGTCCAGATCATAAAAAGCCTGTAGGTTAGGTGCAGCGTAACCTAACCTCTAATCCGACCTACCAGACTATTCTCCGTACATCTCCGTGATGAGGCGTCGGAGTTGAGCCGCTTCCTCTGGAGATAGCTTGTCGACCCTCCGCCGCAATCGTCGTTTGCTGACGGCGCGTATTTGGTCAACTGCGATTTCAGCATCCTTCCCTTCGCACTGAATCTGCAGCCGGCTCCGCCACTGAGGATGTATCGTGGAGGTAAGTGGGCAGACAACGACCGTATCCAGAAACTGGTTCATCTCATCCTGACTGACCACCACGACCGGTCGCACCTTCCGGATTTCTCCGCCCACCGTGGGATTGAGGTCGGCAAAGTAAACAGCGTAGCGCCTGGGAAAGGCTGCCATTAATCCAGCCCATCGGCGACCGTCGCGTCGAGGTCCCGCCAGTCCTCATCGGCCTCGGCCATGGCACGGTAGGTGTCTCTCCAGGAGAGCTTGCTTTTTTTCGGGCCGTGTAAAAAGACACCGTCTCCCGTCTCCTCCAGGACAAGCGAGTCGCTCCAGCCGTATTTCTGGATTAACACCTTCGGAAGACGGATGCCCTTGGAGTTGCCGATAGCAATCAATTTGACGGCTCGCACGTTGCGGCCGCCGGGTGTTTCGCTCATTGTCACGGTTCTCCTTTGTCCCGGAGAGTGGGTGCCGACTCAGGCACGACGATTCATTCCACTCGGACTACGCTGACGGCCTTACAAATTCCCCACTTCCAACTCCAGCATCTCCCCGTACTTCTGAATGGCTTGCTCGCGTAACGCCGGCAAATGACCGGTGGGGAACAGGCCCTTGGTGCCTTCGTATTCGCGCAGCACCTGGCGGGCTACGGTGACCTTATGCACTTCGGTCGGGCCGTCGGCCAGGCCCATGACGAAGGACTCGGTGATCTGCTTGGAAAACGGCATTTCGTTGGATACACCGAGCGAACCGTGCAGGTAGAGTGCCCGGCAGGCCACGTCGTGAAAGACTTTGGGCATCTGGGCTTTGACTGCGGCAATGTCTTTGCGCACCTTGCGGTAGTCCTTGTATTTGTCGATGCGCCAGGCCGTTTGCAGCACGAGTAACCGGAACTGCTCGATCTCGATCCAGGAGTCGGCGATTTTCTCCTGCACCATCTGCTTGTTGGCCAGGATTTCACCCTGGGTTTCGCGCGACAATACTCGCTCGCACATCAGGTCAAACGATTTCTTGACCTGGCCGATGGTGCGCATGGCGTGGTGAATCCGCCCGCCACCCAAGCGCGTCTGGGCCACCTCGAAGCCCTGACCTGGGCCGCCCAGGATATGGTCGGCGGGAATCCGTACGTCTTCATAGCTGATATAGGCGTGGTCGCCCTCGTCTTCGGATTCTTCGCCAATGCCGACATTCCGAATGATGTTGATGCCCGGCGTGTCTGCCGGCACCACGAACATGGACATGCTCTGATAGGGCGCGGCGTCCGGGTCGGTCACGACCATGACAATCAGAAAGCTGGCCCAGCGGGCGTTGGACGAGAACCACTTCTGTCCGTTGATGACCCACTGGTCTCCGTCCCGTTCTGCCCGGCATTTGAACATCTTGGGGTCAGCACCGGCATGCGGTTCGGTCATGGAAAAGCACGACACGATCTCGTTGTTGAGCAACGGCTTGAGAAAGCGCTCTTTCAGTTCCGGCGTGCCGTAGTGCGCCAGTATTTCGCTGTTGCCCGTATCCGGGGCCTGACAGCCAAAGACGATGGACGCAAAGCGAGAGCGACCCAGTATCTCATTCATGAGGGCGAGCTTGAGTTGGCCGTAGCCGGGGCCGCCCAGCTCCGGTCCCAGGTGACAGGCCCACAGGCCGCGCTGCCTGACCTGCTCTTGGAGCTTGGGCACGATTTTTCTGTTGCGCGGATTCTGAATATCGTACGGATTGCCTAAGATATGGTCTAAGGGTTCGATCTCTTCACGGACAAATTCTGTAATCCAATCCAGTTCTTTTTGAAATTCCGGCTCGGTTTCAAAACCCCAGGACATACGCTCCTCCTTATCGTGGTCGTTTCGCTTGCGTGAGCGCGGCCAGAGTAGTCCGTTGCTCCCCGTCTGTCGATGTCCCCCGGCGCAACATGGATGGGCAGGCGCCAGGGAAGCCTCGCCGATGGACTGCTAAAAAATGCCACTCCGCATCCTGCCGCCGGTCGTCTAGCACGGCCGAATGGTCACCTCGGTACTGTGGACGCTGGAACTCTCGCCCATATCGGACCGAATCCCCGGATTCAGGGTGTTCACATTGTGACGACCTGCTTCGAGCTTGGGCCAGCGGCCTTTATGCGCCAGGGCCACGCCTCGGGGAGCGATAGCGTCAAGCGTGGCGGTCAGCTCAAGCTGGCCGGTTTCATTTTCAAGCCGAACGCGCGTCCCGTCCGTCACGCCAAGCCGCGCCGCGTCGTCCGGGTGCAGGGTGACGCCGGCCCGACCGGCGCGTTGCTGAATGTTGGTGTCGTTGGCGTACGAGTCGTTGAGCCGCCAACGCGAGGCTGGGCTCAGCAGACGGAAGCGGTTATCCGTCGGCCGGGTGTCCGCCCAGGGTTGGGGCACGCGCGGCAGGCCCTTTTGCTCGGCCTTGTCCGAGGCAATTTCAATCTTGCCGCTGGGGGTATCAAACCTCAGGTCTTCGTAGAAAATGAGCGGGGCCGGGCTGATCGAACGCCAGCCTGTCTGTTGGAGCGTGCCGAAGTCGCAGCCGGTCTGCATTTCAGTGAGCAACCGGTCGATAACAGCCTCGTCCGGCTCAAATAAGGCCGGTTCTTCAAATCCCATGGCCGCGGCCAGACGACGAAAAATTTCCTGATTGGGCAGAGACTCCCCCATGGGCTCCCGGGCTTTGGACTGCACACCAATATTGAGATGAAAATAGCTGAAGGTCAGGTCGTCAAATTCGAGAAAGCTCGCCGCCGGCAGTACGATGTCGGCAAAATCCGTGGTGTCGGTGGGAAAACAATCGATGGCTACCGTGAACAGGTCTTCGCGTTTGAGAGTCGCATGCAGGCGTTGCTGTTGCGGGGCCGACGCCGCGGGATTGGTATTCCAACACAGAAGGGCCTGTGAGGCACTGACGTCTTCGAGCCGCTCGGCAAAATCCATATGGCTGATGCGCGGCACTCTCCCCTTTGCCAACGAGCCGCCGGCCAGCGCATCAAAGTCCATGCCCGCAATACCGGGGGTGATGTTCAGATAGTAAAAGCCGGCGCCGGGTTTGCCGATATTCCCGGTCAACGTCGGCAGCAGCCCGCAGGCGCGCATGACATTGCCGCCGGTGGTTTGGCGCTGCAAACCCTGTCCGACCCACAGCAGGGAAGGGCCGGGTCCGTATAGATGCGCGGCGCGTTCAATCAGGTCTGCCGGAACGCCGGTTGTCTGTTCGCCCCAGGCGGGAGTACAGGACGCCAACAAGGGCAGCACTTCGTCGTAGCCCACGGTGTGGTTGGCTATGAAGTCGGGCTGAAAGAATCCGTCCCGGTGCAGCACGTGCAGCAGGCTGAATGCCAGGGCCGCATCAGTCCCAGGGAAAGGCTGGAGGTGGAGGTCCGCCTGTTCTGCGGTCTCCGTCCGGATGGGATCGACAACGATCTTCCGGGCGGGAGATTCGGGCAACCAGTGCTTGTGCGCGTGCGGAGCGGAATGGGCCGGGTTTGCGCCCCAGACCAGAATACAGCGCGAGTCCGCGGCTGTGCGGGGGTCAAAGCCCACATACGAACTCCCGAACAACAGCCCCCAGGCAACATGTCCGGCCATATTGCAGATCGTGTCGGGTTCGACCTCGGTTGCGCCCAGACGATGAAAGAAACGCAGGGGAAACATATACGCCAGCAGAGACAGCGTGCCGGTGTAATGGGTATGAATGATGGCTTGCGGGCCGGTCGCCTGCACAATGTCCTGGAGTTTCGAGGCAATGGTTGTCAGGGCCTCGTCCCAACTGATCCGCTCGAACTGGCCGTGTCCTTTGGGGCCGGTCCGTTTGAGCGGATACAATAAGCGAGCCTGCTCATCCTGCCAGACGCCGTTATAGGCCGTGGCGCATTTACCGCACAGCGCGCCTCGCGAAACCGGATGGTCCGGATCACCCAGCACGCGAGTGATTGCTCCGTCTTTTCGCTCGACCACTATGCCGCAGCCGTCATAGCAGTCGCGCGGACAGGTGGTCCGTATGCGTTGGTTCATAGCCTACCCCTCCTTTGTAGACCGATGTGAGTGTCGATCCGGTCTGCACCCCCCTTTTGTAAACCCCGGTGTTCACATAGGCTAGACCGCTCGAATAGCAAGAGAGGAGCAGGGATGAGGAAGGTTCAGCTTCTGAGGGGCCGTTTGCGGTGGGGAATATGGACACTCCTCCTGAGCGTCGTGCTCTGCACAGGCTCTCTCGTGCAGGCCAGCCAACTCACCGCGCCGGGGCTGGCCGCCAGCGATGGTATGGTGGTTGGCAACGCGGTGGCCTACCCGTTCAACGCGGCGACCGCCCTGTTCCACAATCCGGCCCAACTCAGCCTGGTGCCGAACTCCTTCTCTACCGGTGCGTTCAACATCATGTTTCATCCGTCCTATGAGAACAGGCACGGTATCTTCCTGCCCGACTCTTTGCGCGGGGCGCTGCCGCCCGACGTCGACCCGGAAGTGTTCCGCGCGCTCAACGAATTCAGTCCGTCGCCCGATCGCTCAGGGTACTACGACAACACCAGTCGCGAGTTCCCAATAGCACCGAACTTTGGCTATCGGACCGACCGGTTTGCGCCCTTCGCCTTTGGTATCGGTATGTATGGCTCGTTGGGGTTCGCCTTCAACTATGGGGCCGAACCCGAACACGGGGTCCCCAACAATTTCTTTACCGAGTTGGTAGCGGTGTCGCTGGCGCCGTCCCTGTCCTATTCGCTGGCATCGAACCTGCACATCGGTGTCAGTCTCAATCCGACCTATGGACGGCTGAAGACGAAATCGCCCACTCCGCTCGGTCGGCTTGATCTCGATGTGCGCGGGCCGGGCATGTTCGGGACTATCGGGGTGATGTATCAACCCACGGACCGGCTCAACCTGGGGTTGACGTATAAGACGCCGGGCAAAATCTGGATGTTCGGCAACGCCCGGGTGAACGGGATGGGCGACGACGCCACGGTCTATTTTAATATCCCGCAGAACGTCAAGTTCGGCTTTGCGTACCGGATCACTGATCGCCTGACGTTCGTTGGTCAGGCGCGCTGGAGCCATCTGTCCGTGTTCGATGAGACGCGCGTCCGGTTCGAGCAGTATACTGCGCTGAATCAACCCGCGGTGGGTCGGGCCAAGGACCGCTGGCGGCTGGGTACCGGGTTCACCTATCAGGTGTCCGAAAACTTCATGCTCGGTGTCGGATTCTCGCATGAGCCGTGGGCCATCAAGGACGAGGCGCTCAAGCCCACGCTGGCCGACAATACCGATTATATGGTTGCCTTCGGAGGCCAGTACACGCATGGCCCGTGGATTTTCGATTTGATCGGCGGCATGGGCAGTTTCGAGCCGCGTCATGCGGATGCTCGAGAAAACCCGGTTTTTCCCGGTCGTTACGATTTGGGCATGAACATCTTCGGGTTTCAGGTCACGCGCCTGCTCGGACCATCGGAAATGGAAGCCACCGGTGATCCCGCGCCGACGATAAGCATGGCCTCGTACCGGGACTATGCGGAATCTGCCCGTTACTCTATTGCCGCGTCTCAGAGCAAGCGGAATTCCGACCGCGACCTCCTGAGCGACCCGAGTCAGGGCGAAGCGCTCCTGGACGCGTTGATCGCAAAACTCTCACGCAATCGTTGCACCATTATGCCCCGGTCCGAATCCGAGCGCATGTTCGCGCTCTCGGACAAGGAGCGCCAGCGGTGGTGTCGGCGCTGGGACGACCTGCGACCGGCGTAAGGTCGACCTGTCGCCTCCCGGCACCCCACCGTCTACTTGACCGAGCGGAAGGCTGGACGCTACCTTCAAGCGGAAAGGACGGAGGCTATGAGTACCGTACTCCCCGCAGTCGAAGAAACGTCGCTTACCCTCCATTTTGGTCCCGTGCTGCAAAAAATGAACGATCACGAGTTTTTTGAGTTTTGCCAGCTCAATCGTGACTGGCGCTTTGAGCGGACGCATGAAGGGGATTTAGTCATTATGTCGCCCACTGGAGGAAAGACTGGTCAGCGTAATTTTCTCTTGACCACATTCTTTGGCGGCTGGGTTGAAGCGGATGGGACAGGCGTTGGTTTTGATTCGTCAACCGGATTTACCCTGCCGAACGGAGCCAAACGCTCGCCTGACCTCGCTTGGATCAAGCGCTCTCGATGGGAAGCGCTGACTGAGGACCAACAGGCTGAGTTCCCGCCGCTGTGTCCGGACTTCGTTGTTGAACTGCGTTCGCCGTCCGATGCGCTTGCTCCGCTTCAAGCCAAAATGCAGGAATATATGGACAACGGAGCACAGCTTGGCTGGCTGATTGATCCCGAGGAGCGACGCGTCCATATCTACCGACCAGGAGTGCCAACCACGTGTCTGGATAATCCTGACAGTCTGGACGGCGAGCCTCTTTTGCCAGGCTTGCGCTTACCGGTGGCCAAGCTGTGGGGGGAGGAGTAAAGCCTGTCGCGCGACGGAAGCATCGAACGGGTACCGCCCTCACCGAACGCCGCGATGAGCGTGGCCTAGTGTCTTCGGCGTGTCCTGCTGCCGAATCTCATTGGACCGAGCGAACAAGAAGAGGCGGCTATTTGGAGCAACAAGTATGCAAGCTTGTTTTCGCTGGGCTAATGTCTTTCTATATTGATCGATACTCGCTTGTCCCTTCTCATATTTTTCGCTAGCCTCAATTCCATGTTGGATTGGTCATCCTGCCCCGCGGTCGAGCGCGTACCCGGTAAAGTGAGCGGTGCGTGGGTCTTTCGAGGAACGCGCGTTAGTTGCCCGGTGAAGGCACTCTTTGAGAATCTGGAAGATGGGACATGTCTTGATGATTTCTTGTGCTGGTTTCCTGGCGTTACGCGCCAGCAAGTCGAAGCCGTACTCAACCATACCCAGCAAAGCCTCCAGACTGAGGCGAAGTAAATTTCATGCGGGTACTGTTTGACCAGGGTACCCCGGTTCCACTGCGTCGTTACCGCTCCCCCTTATACAACACCCCCTGATCGTGCAGCGTGTGAATCGTGTCCGGAGAGCGGCCCAGGTACTGGCCCAGTATTTCGGCGTTGTGCTGACCGAGCAGGGGAGCCTGGAGGTCGGGTTCATCCGGGAAGGCCGAATACTTGAACGGAAAACCCGGAATGGTGACCTCACCCAGAATCTGGTCCGGCACCTGACGGACCATTTTACGGGCAATAAAATAGGGATGGGAGACCGTCTCCTCGATAGATAACACCGGGCCGGCCGGAACGCGGTGGTCGGCCAGGGCTTTGAGCGCGGCCTCATCGCTCGGAAACGATTGCAGCCAGGCCTCGATCATGGCGATCAGCTCTTTTTGATTTTGGCCGCGCGCCTTGGCCGTAGCAAAACGCGGGTCGTCCACAAGTTCCGGCTTGCCCAAGGCTTTGGCCACATTCGGCCACTGGCGGTTCAGGGCGAGAATCACACAATAGCCCTGCCGGCTTTTGAACACACCCAGCGGACAGGAAGCATAATGGTGGGTGCCAAAACGCATGGGTTTGTATTTGCCGTTGCTGGCGGCAAAGGCCTGCACTTCAACCGACTGCATATGGTAGAGGGCATCGACCATGGAAATATCAACGTGCTGGCCCTGGCCGGTGCGGTCCCTGTGCAGCAGGGCATAGCCGAGGGCGCCAAAGGCACTGACCCCGGCTATGCCGTCGGCTATTGCCACGCCGACAAAACGCGGCGGCCCGTCCGGATCGCCGGTCATATGCATAATGCCGGAAAAGCCCTGGGCGATATAATCGTAGCCGGTCAAATGGGATAGCGGACTCTTCCGGCCAAAGGCAGAGATGGAACACATGACCAGACCGGGATTGATCGCCTTGAGCGCCTCGTAATCCAGGCCGCGCCGTTCCATAACCCCCGGACCGTAGTTCTCAATGACGACATCGACATGGGGGATGAGCGCCCGAATCAGCTCAACGCCTTCCGGTCGTTTGAAATCAATACACAGGCTTTTCTTGCCGCGATTCTGCTGAATGAAGTAGATGCTGCGGTTGTCTTTCACAAAGGGCAGGGAGCGCGCCGGGTCGCCGCCCTTTGCCTGTTCGACTTTGATGACGTTCGCTCCAAGCTCGGCCATGAGCCGGGTTGCCGTCGGACCGGCCAGATACTGGGTGAAGTCGAGCACGGTCGTACCGGCCAGCATGGATGGTTGTGTGTCTGCCATAGCAGTCCTCCCTTTTGCTGAGCGACTGTATAACGGAAAGCGAGGCGTTCGCGAAGGGGCGACCGAGACGTGCGCTTGTCGAACCGGCTGTGAGGCTATAGGAAAAGGCCCGGAAAGTTTTCAGCCTAATTTTCAACAAAGGAGAACGTCATGAAAGTAGGATTGCTCGTTCCCAATCTTGGGCCCTTAGCCACCGGACCCGGCTCGGTTGATGTGGTGACGACCATTGCCCTGAAGGCGGAAGAGCTTGGGTACGACGCCCTGTGGGTGGCCGACCATGTGGTCCTGCCGATCCACATCGAATCCCGTTACCCGTATAATGACACCGGCGAGTTCCCGGCCAATCCGGCCGACGGTTTTCTGGAACCTCTGTCGCTTCTGGGCTATCTGGCCGGCGCCACCAAACGGGTCCGGTTGGGGACCTGGGTGCTCGTGCTGCCGCACCGCAACCCGATTGTTACGGCCAAGATGTTCGCCACTCTGGATGTGCTGTCGCGGGGACGCATGATGCTCGGGGCCGGTATCGGCTGGATGGAGGAGGAGATCAGTCTGCTCGGTGCGCCGTTCAAGAAACGCGGCAAGCTGAGCGACGAATATCTGCGGGCCATGCGCGAGCTGTGGACCAATCCCGACCCACAGTTTGAGGGCGAGTTCTGCCGGTTCAGCGATATCAAATGCGAGCCCAAGCCGGTGCAGAATCCGCTGCCGGTGTGGATTGGCGGGCATTCCGCCCGCGCGATGCGACGGGTGGTCGAGTACGGTGATGGCTGGGTTGCGGTGGCCAGAAGCTACGATGGCTTCAAAGAAGGGGTGGAGATGATCAGAGTTGCGGCAGACAAAGCCGGACGGGACATGAGCAGCATCCAAATTTTAGTCGCTCCGTCCTATGCCACCTCGGTTGATACGTTCATTGAGGAGACCAAACGCTATCAGGATTTGGGCTATGACTCTTTTCTTGCGCCGCTGCCGTTATGGAGCGATAAACTGGAAGAGGGTGTGGGGTTTATGGAGGATTTCGCGCAAAACGAGTGATCCTAGAGCCGTAGTGGACTTGTCTCCTTTTACGAATTTGGTTAGGAACCCACTCCTACTGGGAGGGATTTCTTTTTGGTTGGTGTAGGGTAATTCATGAATTGCCCCTCCGGTTGGTCCAGGATTGAAACACAACTATGCGAGCGCTTCACTGGGACGGACACAACCTGCGGGTGCAGGAGCAGTATCCTGCACCGCAGGCGAGCGATGAGCGGGCGCTGGTTCGCGTCCGGCTGGCCGGGGTGTGTTCGACCGATTTGCAAATACTCAAAGGCTATATGGACTTCCGGGGCGTGCCGGGGCATGAGTTTGTGGGTGAGGTCCATGAAGGGCCGGCCGAATGGATGGGGAAGCGGGTGGTGGCCGAGATCAACTTCGGCTGCGGCCGGTGTGAGGCGTGCGAGCGCGGCATGCAGCGCCACTGCCCGACGCGCCAGGTCATGGGCATCCTGGGCGCGGACGGCAGCTTTGCCGAATATCTGGCCGTGCCGCTTGCCAACCTGCATGCCGTTCCGGACTCTGTTCCCGATGAAGCCGCGGTTTTCACCGAGCCGCTTGCTGCCGCGTTTGAAATTCTGGAACAAATACCTGTCAAGCCCGGGATACAGACGGTGGTGTTCGGCGATGGCAAGCTGGGTCTGCTGTGCGCGTTTGTGCTGCACCAGGCTGGCGCGGCGGTGACTATTGTCGGTCGGCATGACACGAAACTCGCCTTGGCAAGGACGGCCGGCATAAGAGCGGTGAACCTCTCCGACTGGCAACCCCAAGCCGTCGAGCTGGTGGTTGAAGCAACCGGCTCACCAACCGGTTTGCAGCGTGCCATGGCGGCCGTCCGTCCCCGTGGCACGCTCGTGCTGAAAAGTACGCTTGTCGAGGACCATACGCTCTCGCTGGCACCACTCGTCATAAACGAGGTCACGGTGGTCGGCTCGCGCTGCGGTCTATTCCCCCCGGCCCTGGATGCCTTGGCCCATAGCCGGATTCCCGTTACGGCACTGATTGAGGCGGCGTATCCGCTTTCCGCCGGTCTACAGGCCCTCAATCACGCCGCCCGGCGTGGGACGCGCTTCTTCGTAAAGTGCTGTTGCGCGCCGCTCCTTCTCGGCGCTAGACTGCTGTCATATTCTCTTCCTGTCAAATAAGGAGGACCGTCCTGTGGATAAGAGAACGCTGATTGCAGTTGGACTCCTGGTTGTGGTGATTGTTGTTTCCCTGGAATGGCTCCGCTCTGGACCCTCATCGGATGTCCCGCCGGAAGTAATACAGCGGGACGTTTTTATTGGGGCGGCCGGCTCGGGTGATATGGAGACCATGCTGGAGATGCTGGAGCAAGGCGTGGACATCAACGTCCACGCTCCCTTCGGTGGTCCGACGGCGCTCATTGTTGCTGCGCGGTTTGGCCATGTTGCTATTGTCGAAGCGCTGCTTGAGCACGGTGCTGATGTCAACGCCGAGGATAATTACGGCCAGACGGCGCTCTATTTTGCCAAGAAAAACAGCAAAGCCAGAGTGATTGAACTGCTTGAGGCCGCGGGCGGAACCTCGCCGCCAGTCGAACAGGTGGATGCACAGCCACCGATGAGCGATGTCTGAACTCGGCCCCCTCACCCTAGCCCTCTCCCTCCAGGGGAGAGGGAATGCGACACGGTAGGGGCAACCCCCTGTGGTTGCCCGGTCATGGGGGACGTGAGGCGGATTGACCTTGGCCTATGAGCAGGATAGGACGACTCTCGTCAGGGCGGAGCGCGACCGCTCCCGTTATCTCAAGAACAAAGAAAACGTCTCGCCGATAAGGAGGAGTATTATGGCGGCACCTGTATACGTGCTTGGTGGGCATCAGACCGATTTTGCTCGCAACTGGATGAAGGAGGGGAACGATATTGTCGATATGCTCAAGGAAGCGGTATCGGATGGCTTCGCCGCAACGGAGGTGGACCCGCAGGAAGTCGATGTCGCGCATGTCGGCAATTTCGCGGCGGAACTCTACTGCAAGCAGGGCCATCTCGGTGCCTTTCTGGCGGAAATCGACCCGGCCCTGTCCGGGATTCCCACCGCGCGGCACGAAGCCGCCTGCGCCTCGGGCAGTATTTCCATGCTGATGGCCTCGGCGGAAATCGAAGCCGGCCGGTATGATCTCGCGTTGGTCGTCGGGGTCGAGCAGATGAAGACCGTTGACCCGGCCACGGGCGGAGATTTTCTCGGAACCGCAGCCTGGTACGACCAGGAGGCCAAAGGGGTGGAGTTTGCGTTTCCAAAGTTGTTTGGCCAGCTCGGCGATGTGTATGAAGAGCGCTATGGACTGCGGGAAGAGCACCTCACCCGGATTGCCGAGGTGAATTACTCAAACGCCCGCCGCAACCTCCGAGCGCAAACTCGCGGCTGGTTTTCGGACGAGTCACAGAATTTGGACTCTGGGAAATACGGGAATCCGGTGGCCGGCCGGCTACGGGTGCGCGACTGTTCGCAGGTCACGGACGGCGCCACGTCGATTTTCTTAGCCTCGGAATCCTTTGCCAAAAAATACGCCGAACGGAGGGGGCTGTCTCTGGCGAGCCTGCCCCAGATTCTGGGCTGGGGTCACCACACCGCACCGATCAAGTTTGATACCAAAATCGCTCAGAGCAAGGGCAACCCCTACGTCCTGCCCCACACGCGGCAAGCGATTGTTGATGCCTTCCAACGGGCCGGCCTGTCCGATGTCTGGCAGGTGCAGGGCATTGAGACGCACGATTGCTTTACCACCTCCGAGTACATGGCCATCGATCATTTCGGTCTCACCAACCCAGGCGAGTCGTGGCGCGCCATCGAGGACGGCGTGATTGAATTTGGGAGTAAGCTGCCGATCAACGCCAGCGGTGGCTTGATCGGCTGCGGACATCCGGTTGGCGCAACCGGGACGCGGCAGGCTCTGGACGCCTTTCGTCAGGTGACGGAAACGGCCGGGGACTACCAGATTGAGGGCGCGAAGAAAATCGCGACCCTGAATATCGGTGGCTCGGGCACGACCAGCGTGGCCATGGTCATTGGCTCCTAGCGCCTGCCGCTAGCGGCAGCTGGACACCTTCCTTGGGAACGCGGGCATCTTGCCCGCCCTGGGCAGGCTGGAAGCCTGCGTTCCCAGGGTACGGCCCCCTTGGCCTCTGGATGCCGGAGAATGTCCGGCAGGACGTGAGCGCAACGGTACGGCTTCAGCGTCCGACCGGATAGACAATCAGCCGTCGAAACGGCTCTTCCCCTTCGCTGTGGGAAATCAGGCCATAGCTCTTCACCACTTGATGCTGCAAGCGCCGCAGCCGTGCGCGTTGCGGCGAAAGCTCACACTGCTCGTTCTGGGCAATTACCCGCTGCACGCCGGCCTCTGCTTCCGCCAGTGCAGCCCGATCTTCAGGAAATTCCTCACTGAGATGATCGCGCAGGAATTTCTCCATTTGCGAGGCCGTATCACTCCGTAAGGCGTAGAGCGGCATGCCGCGTTCGACCAGCAAACGGAGCGCTTTTGGTTGACGTTTGGCCTGGCCTCTTACTGTGAGAATAGCATCGGCGTACGTGGGCTGGTCGACAACCCGAGCCGGGACATCGAGCGCATGGATGGCGTGTTCGAGCCGGTGTCGATTAATACCATAGGGATAAATCCGCAGGACCCGGTGCCGCGCCCCCTGGGTCGGAGTGGTGGTATTGTCCTGGACTGCGGACCCGGTCTCCGTCAACTGCTCGGTGGTAATGCTGCCGTCCTCCTGGCGGGTCCGTATCTCCAGACTGGAACTCCAGCCCCGTAACAAGCCGTCAACCGCGGCTGCCACATCGGGGTGTACGGCAAAGCGGTGCCGCGTGTGGATTTCAATCAGCACGTCGAAGGTCGGGGGCGCCTTCCGTTCCTGGACGGTCTTTTGGGTTCGCCGCCGCCGGGCTTCGTCGTCGCCCAGGGTGACCGACTGCACGCCGCCAATGAGGTCCGCCAGGGTTGGGTTGAGGACAAGATTCTCCAGCGTCCCGCCATGCGCCGTGGCAATCAGCCGGACGCCGCGCTCGGCAATCGTCCGCGCCGCTTCGGCCTCAGCTTCCGTTCCGATCTCATCCACCACAATGACTTCGGGCATGTGATTCTCGACCGCTTCGATCATGACCTGGTGCTGACGGTCCGGTGAGGGGACCTGCATCCGGCGGGCACGCCCAATAGCGGCGTGGGCAATATCTCCGTCACCGGCAATTTCGTTTGAGGTATCCACGATAACGACCCGTTTACCGTCCTCGTCGGCCAGCACGCGGGCTGCCTCGCGCAGCAGGGTGGTTTTGCCAACACCAGGAGGGCCTAAGAGCAGAATGCTCTTGTCCGGCTGGTGCACCAGATCTTGTACGATATCGAGCGTCCCGAACACGGCCCGTCCGACCCGGCAGGTCAGTCCGATGATGCCGCCCGTGCGGTTACGGAGCGCGGAGATGCGGTGCAGGGTGCGCGGAATGCCGGCCCGGTTGTCGTGGCTGAACGCGCCGATACGTTCCACCACAAAGGCGATGGTTTCAGTATCGACCGACTCGGCAGCCAGATCGGTGGTCTTGGCGACATAGCGCGCCTCGGGTGGACGGCCCAGGTCGAGGATGACTTCCAGCAACTCGTGCAGGGCGCTCTCCCGCAACACGGCCTGACACAGCGTCGGTGGAAAAACGTCCAGCAGCCGCTCGATATCATCAACGGTTTCCAGGCTCATAGCTCGGTGCGGGACATTACTCCTGGTCCGGGTACAGGCCGTCAATTGCAGCCCGTCGCGTTTGCAACACTGTCCGGCGCTTGACCTTGAGGGTGGGTGTCAATTCATTACTGGCCTGCGAGAACGGTTCGGCCAGCAGGGCGAACTGGCGAGGCTGGGCGTGTCGCGGCAGGCTGCCGTTGACCGTCTCGAAACACTGCTGAAACAGCGCGCGAATAGTGGGATGGTCCAATACGTCTGGCCATTCGCCGCTTACCCCGTGCGTGTTGGCCATGATCTCCACAAATTCACGGTCGGGCACGAGCAGCACGGTCAGATAGGGACGCTGGTCGCCAATCAGACAGGCCTCTTCGATCAGCGGCTCCTGGCGAAAGCGGCCCTCAATGGGCTGTGGCGCGACATTCTCACCCTGCGAGGTGATGAGCAGATCTTTCTTACGGTCGGTAATGGTCAGAAAGCCCTGGGCGTCGATCGCTCCTATGTCGCCGGTGTGCAGCCAGCTCTCGGCGTCCAGGGCCGCGGCCGTGTCCTCCGGCCGGTTGTAATAGCCGGCCATGACGTTCGGCCCACGCACGCACACCTCTCCGTCGTCGGCGATACGAACCGATACCTGGGGCAGCGGCGTTCCCACGCTGCCGACCCGGTTCCGATCCGGCGTATTACAGGCCACGACCGGTCCGGCCTCGGTCAGGCCGTAGCCCTCATAGACGGGGATGCCTGCGCCATAAAAGAAGCAGGCCAGGTCCGCGTTGAGCGGGGCACCGCCCGACACCAGAAAACGAATCCGGCCGCCGAGCGCCGAGCGGAGCGTGCGAAATACCAGGCGATCGGCCAGACTGTGTTGCAAGCTGAGCAGAAAGGGCAGGGTAGCCGTGCCGGCGGTGTTGGCCGTACGCGTCCGGCCGACCGCTCGTCCAACCTCCAGCGCCCAGCTCAGAATTTTCTGTTTCACAAAGGGTGCGTTTTCTCTTTCGCCCAGCATATGCTGATAGACCCGTTCCAGCACGCGCGGCACACAGCACAGTATGGTTGGCCGGACCGCGGCCAGGTCGTCGGTCAGGCTGGCGATACCGCCGCCATAGGCGATGGTGCCACCGGCCCGCAGACTGGTGTAGAGCCCGCCGGTACGCTCGAACCCGTGCGACAGGGGCAGAAAGGACAGGAACAGGTCTTCTTCACTCAGCGGTAGGACCGCGGCCGCATCCTCGGCGTTGGCCAGCATATTGGTGTGGCTCAGCATGACGCCTTTGGGTCGACCGGTCGTGCCCGAGGTGTAGATGATGGTTGCCAGACCGGGGTCGGACACCGGCTGGGCCGGTTCGGTGCCGTGCTCGCCACTAGCCAGCAGGTCTGTCAGGCTGAGCGTGGTGAGACGGCTGGGCAAACCGATGTCCGGCGCGGGATCCGTGTCAAGATGAATGACTTGCTTGAGGCTCGGTACCTCGGACGCAATCTGGGCGATCTTTTGCCGTTGGTCATCGCCGGCCACGGCCAGCACGCTCGCCCCGGCATCGTTGAGGATATAGGCCAGGTCGTCCGGCGGGCTGGTCAGGTAGAGCGGTACGTCTGCCCCGCCCAGATACAGGCAGGCCAGATCGATCAGCGGCCATTCGGGGCGATTGTCGGCCAGAATGGCCAGCCGGTCGCCCGGCTGAAAGCCTAAAGCCGCCAGCCCGCGGGCGGCACGAACAATCTGATCGCCAAACTGCTGCCAGGAGATATCTTCCCAGGAGTTGTCGCGTTTCCGCAGAAAAATGCGCCGTGAGCCGTACCGCGCAGCCCGCTCAAGAATCATACTGGCCAGTGATGTATCGCCCATGCTTCACCTCTCGCCACCGAAGAATTGAGCCCCGCGAAACTTCGCGTCAGGCTACGACCTGTTTCAGGAACTGGGCCAGGTCTGCATTGAAATCCGCAGGACTTTCCAACTGGTAAAAATGGCCAATATTTTTCAGAATTTTGATCTGAGCATTGGGGATATTGTCGGCCAGGAATTGGTTGGCTTCGACCGGCGTGGCCTGATCCTCTTCACCGGCAAAGATGATGGTCGGCTTGGTGATGTTCTTGAGTTGATCCGAAATATTCCACTGAAAGACCCCATTCGGGTCGGTCGCATTGGCAAAAAAGACCTGCTCGGTAAAATTGTCATCCACCGCGAAATTGGCCTTCATCAGGTCCAGAATTTCCGGCTTATCCTGTTTGGTCTTTGCCGCGACCGCGCCTTCCATCAGGCCACCGAACGCGCCGCTGAGGTCTTGCTGAAAGGCTTGCATGGCCTCGGGCGGCATACCGGCTCCGAGGTTGGTTCCGCTGCTGACGATAGCCGTGCCCAGGACGCGGTTGGGAAAGTCGAGGTTGAACTGCATGGCAATCATGCCGCCAATCGAATTGCCGACCAGGATGGCCTGCTCGTTACCGGTTGCATCAAGAATGGCGGCAACGTCCGCGGCCATCTCGGGAATGGCATACCCGGACTCGGGCTTATCCGAACGCCCGTGGCCGCGATGATCGACCGTAATGCACTGATAATCCCGGGCGAACGAGAAGGTCTGAAAATACCAGATATAGCCGTTGGTCGAAAACGGATGCAGAAAAACAATCGGCGTTCCTGACCCGTAGCTTTCGTAATACACATTCACGCCATCTCGATGTACATGCGGCATAGCGCCCTCCTTCGTGTGTGATTCTCTC
Organism: uncultured Binatia bacterium (SeqCode); assembly: GCA_965203745.1. Lineage (GTDB taxonomy): Bacteria > Desulfobacterota > Binatia > Bin18 > Bin18 > Bin18. Next base: position 2,612,016 of record CBDBDK010000001.1, on the reverse strand, counting down.
GGCCCCGCTGTATCATACCCCTAACGCCTTGACGAGGGTGTACGGGTATGTGAGAAAAACGGAGGAAGGCCGACCATGACTGCCGGTGTTTGCCTGGAGTCCGGTCGCGCGGCAAAATAGGAGCACGAAGAAGGAGGACCGGATGGAGATTACGACTGAGCGTATTCATATCAATGTCAACGCGCAGACTATGGACGGTTATATGGTCCGGCCGGTGGACTCGACACCCCGACCGGCCGTGCTCGTCTTTATGGAAATTTTTGGCGTCAATTCCCATATTCGGGATGTGACCGAACGCGTGGCAAAAGAGGGCTATGTCGCGCTGGCGCCGGACTTTTTTCATCGAACCGGCCCTGGGGTGGAATACGGCTATGACGAAGCGGGTATGGAAGCGGGCATTAAACTCCTTGGTCAACTCAACGCGGACGAAATGGCGGCTGATGCGCTGGCGGCCGTTTCGTTTCTCAAACGCAAGAATTTTGTGATCGGCAATAAAATCGGAGCCATGGGCTTTTGTGTTGGCGGGCATATGACCTATTTAACCGCGTGTGAAACCGACGTGGTCGCTGCGGCCAGCTTTTATGGCGGCGGAATTGCCGGGGAGCAAGGCTTTGGTGGCCAGCCGTCAACCGTAGGGCGGACCGGGCAGATTGAAGGCCGGATACTCTGCCTGTTCGGCGGCCAGGACGCCCATATCCCTATGTCGGATGTGGATACGATTCGGGGCGCGCTTGAATCCGACGGCATTCAGCATGAAGTGGTGGTCTATCCCGAGGCCGACCATGGGTTTTTCTGTGACCAGCGCGGGTCGTATAATGAGGCCGCTGCGACTGACGCCTGGGAGCGGGTGAAAGCTCTGTTTGCCGAAGAACTTGGTTCGTAGCGGACGGCCTGTTGGTCGCTGTTTGGGGAAACAAGGGCGCACAATCGTGCGCCCTTGTTCTTTGACAATAGAGAGTCGTTTGACAAAAGGGAGAGAATGATGGGCAGCCTTGATGGAAAAGTCGCAATTATCACCGGGGCAGGACGCTTGCGCGGGATCGGCCGGGCCGCGGCCTTAGCGCTGGCCGAACTGGGGGCCGACCTTGTTGTCACCGGAACCGGGCGCGATCCTCAGCACTATCCGGAAGATGAAAAAGCCGCAGGCTGGCGGGATATCGAGAGCACGGCCGAGCAGGTGCGGGCCGCTGGCAGGCGGTGTGTGCCGCTGGTTGCCAACGTGACCGACAGCGCGGCGGTGCAAGACACGGTCGATGCCACGCTCAAGGAATTCGGACGGATTGATATCCTGATGAACAATTCGGCTTTTGCGCGCGGGCCGGACCGGGTGCCGCTGACCGAACTTCCTGAAGACGTGTGGCGGAAAGTTCTTGATATCAAGCTTACCGGCAGTTTTTTGATGAGCCGCGCCGTAGTGCCGACCATGATTCAGCAGGGCCAGGGGGGAAGTATTCTGAACATCTCGTCCATTGCCGGCAAAAAGGGCAACCCGAATATGGTGGCCTATTGTACGTCAAACTTCGGGATCCAGGGCTTTACCCAAGCCTTGGCCATGGAATTGGCCGCGCATAATATTCGGGTCAATGCGGTCTGTCCGGGCATCATTGATACCTCGCGTATGGACGACCTCGGGCGGGATGAAACCTGGAACAAAACGGTCCAGCAGTTGATCCCTCTGAATCGGCCCGGTTCCGATACGGAGATTGGAAAATTCCTGGCCTATCTGTGTACGCCTGAAGCCTCGTATATTACCGGCCAATCTCTCAATATTGACGGTGGCGTGGTGATGTGGTGATACTGACTAACGGAGTAAACATAATGATCCCGCGCCATTGGGAGTACCTCATTGACATTGCCTCAACCGAAGGTCGCCGGGCTCCCCGGCATCTCCAACGCCGTCCATGCGGCGGGTAAGGGTGCAGTCCAGACTCGAACGGAATGCCGGAATTTCATAAAATAACGAGTGGCCTGCACGATATTGGCAATGCACTCGTCAAGCGTGGCACGGCAATGGGGCCATTAGTGCCGTCACTCATAGTGGTCCCTATTTTGCTTCTTTTTGCTTGGTTGTTTCGGGAAACGGCTGTCCTGATGGGATTCCCCGTTATCACCGTGATGTTGGTAATCACACCTCTGTGTATTCCGTACAATTACCACCGTCATTACGCCTCATTTGCGAAGAACGATCCCGATAGACTACAATCTGAGGAATACCGATACGAGATGACTCGCGTACAGATGCTTGCGGCCAAAGGGCTTCAGGAACCGCTGCCCGAAGACAGCCTTCCGCTGGCTGGCCCAACGCGAAATTTATCCGAGGCTGATGCGCCCAACGAAGACGAGGAAGCATCCGTCCCGGATGTTACGGATCAGGAAGAGGCACCATGAAAGCATATCTTTTTGCGTACAGTCAGGCGTGCTCACAAGCACAGGTGCATGCCTTTCTCAACGATACCAATGCAATCAAGATGTGGGTTGCGCCGTTTCCCTATGCTGCCATCCTCGTATCAGACCTCGATACTCAGGATCTCAGCGCTATCCTTCACAGACGTCTATCAGACGCTTGGTTCATAGTGACGGAAATAAACCGTCACACTGCGGACGGATGGCTCCCAGGAAATCTCTGGGAATACGTGAACAAGCCGGAACAGGCGTGGTCACGGAAGTTGTTTGAACAAATTACGCCTCCGCAAACAAAGTCGCCCGACAACCCGCTTGCGGCCCTCATTTCAACGTCGACCAGGAGCTAACGAGGACCGTCAACCAGCTTGACCGATAGCGTATCACGCCGGGCATTTGTTCTCAGGTCCACGCATCGAAATCCAGCATAAAGTTCGTATACCAGTACTGCTTGCGGTTCGCCCGCCACCAGCCGCGGAGCGCCCGCCAGCGGTGGAAACGCGACGGGTACTCGCCCTCAAAAAGCAGCGCTTCATTGTTCGAGAACGGAGAGACATATGCCTTGCGTATCTTGAGGACAAAGCGTTTATCATCTCCGTCTTTGCGCGTGCTTGTCGTGACCCAGACCATGTGCCGGTCCGGGCGTTTCTTCTCTCTCCGAAAAAGCGACATGACAGCCTCCGTATGCCGCGCTGACTCGGCGTGACGACGGGCTAGATAGGGGGTGGGTATCAGTCACGTAGAGTATCGCCGAGTTGATCTCCACTCCGCTTGAGTGCCGCCTCGTAGGACTCGGTGAGCTGATGAGAGCCCTCTTCGAGGTCGCCGAGAATTTCCATCAGGTCTGAAAAAGAGGGGGTTGGATGGGCGCTCTGTTGACGACGGTCTTTTTCAAGTTCTGCCATATCTGCCTCCTAACGGTATGCGTCATTATTCGAGACAACGCCGACCGAGGCTAACCCCTGCTGTCAATTAACTTCACGCTCAGTATATCCCGTCTGACAAAGCCGTGGCCTGCTTTGGGCTCCTTGCCAGCGTGTTCGTTCTTCTCCTTAGACCTCCGAGGTAAAGACGTAAAGAGAAATGACTTAATGCAGCGTCTGGGCAATGCGGAATCCGATGCTGCTGTGCCGAATGACGGCGGGGTCCGGGTTGCGTATGGCCGAGCGGAGGACCCACGGTCCGAAGTAGTACCAGGACCCGCCGCGTTTGATCCGCGAACTACAGTCTCCACCTGTGACCCACGCACTCCCGTCCGTCGGCGCTCCGGTGTAATCAGCGTGCCGGCAGTCCTGCACCCACTCCCACACGTTTCCGTGGATATCGTACAGCCCAAATGCGTTCGGACGCTTGCCTCCAACTGGATGGGTTCTCTCATTAGCATTATCAACATACCAGGCGTACAACCCCACCCGATCCGCCGTATCCCCAAAGCTATACGCCGTCTGCGTCCCCGCCCGCGCCGCATATTCCCATTCCGCTTCACTGGGTAACCGATAGGTGGTGACGCGTTCTTGTGCATTCAGCCTCTCAATAAAGTCCTGCACATCATGCCAGGACACCTGCTCTACCGGACAGGTATCACAGTTGGAAAAATACGACGGATTGTTCCCCATCACCGCCCGCCACTGGGCCTGCGTCACTTCATACTTCCCCAAGTAAAACGGCTGACCGATTGTCACTTGATGCACCGGTCCTTCACTGTCGCTACGGTCCGGCTCCGACGCCGGCGAGCCCATCTGAAACGTGCCCGCCGGTATCCGTACCAACTCTATCCCAATAGAGTTGGTCAAGCTGTTGCCGGGCTCAGCAACCGGGGGGCACCCCTCGCTGGGGCATCCCTCGTTGGAAGTACTTTCGGTAATCACGAAGTTCTGGAGGGATTGTTCCCACTCAACCACGACCGATTCGCCTGGATACGGGAAATTCTCCAAGACGTAGCGCCCCGAGAGACCCTTAGGAAATTCGCCGTCGAGCGTCGTCACGGTCACTGTCGCCCGGTCCAGTTCTCGCCCATCCACTTCGACGATAACGGTATGCGTCCCGTCTTTGAGGGTATTCCAGTTGAAGAGGAGGCCGAATCCATTATCAGTATCCCCACAGATTTCCTCACCGGCTAGGGTATATGCCGTGTCCGTCCGTTCCGTCCCATAGGCGGCTTCCTGTATAATCGTGTCTCCGGCTTCGGTGATGATCCTAATCATCACTTCGTCCGCCTCACAGACCCAGCCGGAGATAATGCCAACGCCGCTACGCGAGGAGCCATCACCTGGATTCTCCAGAAACCCCGTGCGGTGGCCCGGTTGCTGCTGAGGGGGATATAACGCCCGAATGCCCGCGATATCATCCGGCTGTAAGTCGTACCACGGGTTTGTGCTGTTCATTACGGCATCCACATTCTGGCCATAGGCATCGGGATGATTGAGGCCGACCACATGGCCCAATTCATGGAGCAGGGTGAGCGCAATCCCGTCCGCACGGCTCGGGGGACCTGGAATAGGGCGGTCCTTGATGTACACCCGTGCCCCGCCGAGACGATATTCGGTTCGACCAACAGGCCCTGAGGTATCTATGAGTGGACCATCTCCCGGACAGAGCGTGTCGGGGTCAACGGAGATGATGGCAACCTCCCCAGGGAGATTACACGGGTCATCCGTGGGGCGAGCTGATCGCGTGCGGAACACGAAACCGGACCCGGCATTATTCCACTTGTCAATGGCAGTCTGAATTAGGTCTTGCCACTCCTGGTCCGTCAGGGCACAGGTCCGTCCCCGGCAGAACCGATGCAGCACGACGGTGGCTTCCCCGTCAGGAAAGGGTTGATAGCCCGCCACCCAGGCGTCTCCCAGTTCCACCTTCATACCGAACAACAGACAGACGACAAAGGCCATCTGGCTGAGAGCAGTGCGGATATTCATGCTTCTCCCTTCTAGCGGGGTCCCGGTGGGAGTGCCGGGCCGTATTGACTGCACAACAGTGAATGGAGTGAGTCCTGCATATTCACCACAGCACGGGTAGCTACTCCCACGCTTTCTGGTGGTTCTTGTATTCAGCAGGCGACCCGACTCAACGAGTCCACTGCTGGCAGTCAATGGGCAGGACGATAACATATTGATGAGAGGACAAGAAGACCGTTTTGGACAACGCCCGTTATCTGAACGGCCCGGTCGGCGGGACGGCCTCCGCCTCACGAAGCAGTTTCCCGATACTCCGGAGGTGATTGGTCAAGCCGAATTCGATAGCCAGCGTCACCCGTAGCGTTTCATGCACCCGACACCAGCTTTAGAACGCAATATGGATGACGAATGCTGCCCGGTGGGGCACGAGCTTCTTGCTAATGGCACTGGTCCGGCGGGCGCAACGGCGCAAGTTGAGTTTTTTCGATGCCGAGTGGCTGAATTGCGACAGAACCCGCCACTCCTCTTCATTGACGGTCGTCCTCCTGTCATGCACGATTCTCCCCGTACTAATCTGGCAAAGAACCCGCTGAGTCGGGTCCTCTGCTGAATACAAAAGCCATACATGCGTGGGAGTCATGACCCGTGTCGTAGCGGACAAGCAGGATATCACTCAATTCTTTGCTGTGATTGGTCCACGGCCCGGCACTCTCGCCGGGACTAACACCGTTCCCCATAGGAGGACACCGATGCAACGCCTTATTGGATTGACTACCGCCGTACTGCTGACCACCTCAATGGCTAACGCGGCGACTCTCGGGATTCCGGGTCAGGGCAGCACGCAATCCGGTGTTGGGGTGATTTCCGGGTGGAAATGCCAGGCCAATGGTCGGCTGACGGTCCGCTTCAATGGAGGCCGCGCTATCCCGCTGGTGTACGGAACCGAGCGACCCGATGTCCGCAAGAACAGTCGATGTCCTGACAATGCCCATGACAATGTCGGCTTTGTAGCGATCTGGAACTGGGGGAATCTGGACGCTGGGCGTTCCACCGCGGTGGTGTACGATAATGGCGTGGAGTTCGCCCGGTCAACGTTCACCGTGGTGACAACCGGGGTCGAGTTCTTACAGGGGGTGACAGGCTCAGGCACCGCCACGCTGAGCAACGGACAACGGGCTACCCTCCAGTGGTCACAGGCAGCGCAAAGTTTTGTAGCAACGGCATTTACCCCTCTTCCTGTTTCAGACGGTAAGCTATGCACGACAAAAACCAGTACGGTTTATGACTTCGACGACGCTCCAGCTCGATGGACAGTCACGAACCCCTGTGAAACGTGGCCGGGTTATGCAGGGATACTCCATATAGATATCACTCCACTTTCATCTGAGGGGTTCTATGCTGATGAGGGTGATTTCGTCTTTGTTCAAGGCGGCGTGTCTTGGGACTATGTAGACGATGGAGCCCTTTACTGGGTCGATAGAAATACACGGGAGTTTTTTCACCCTTTCATCTTATTCGGCTCAGGGAACTCGAATACGAAGCAAACCACTCTTGTGGCCGAGAGTGCCACCAACCTTAACTTTTCGGAGCCTTTCCAAATGTATTATAACGAAACGCTCATATTTGAGTTTCCCTGATAGTGAGACACTTCCCATATCTGCCGTGAACTTAGGAAGTATGAATCTTTTGCTAGTCTGGGAAATCGCCTGAACACTGCAACCAGTCCACTAGAACAGGAAGGATGGATGCTATGATTACGCACTCCGTAGTTCATGGTGATGATGGCCGAGTTCTTGGGTATCGTATCCTTAACGGTGAGACCTTGCTTGCCGTTGTCATTAAAAATTCTGCCGGTCAATTCTGCGTCGAGAAGACTATGGGGCCAGCAGAAAACTATGTCGGTTCTAAGGTCTTCCCTCGTATGAAGGACTTAAAAATTGCCTTTGGGCGGTACCCTTCTTCGGAGAAAGGTGCGCCCAGAGCGGCAGTACAGAAAAACGATATAAATATGTACACTACCTTCGAAGACCGTTTTCCGAATCTCTTTCGAAAGAAATGGAATGCTACTGGTCTTGCTGACAATATCGCCAAGGTTGACAGAGAATCCCTCTGCCACGAATACATGGAATTGATCAGAGCCGCACCGCGTAGACCGGACATAGGGAAAAAGTATTTCGTCGGACACAGCGGAGTACCGTCGTCGGGAACGAACAGCAACCGGCGTGAGGAGCATTACGCAATCGCGCTCTGCAATCTCGGTCAGGAGTGGCCACGTCTCGGGGGTGGTTGGTTTCGCCTGCTTGACTACCAAGTGCCCCTGAAAGCCCAACAAAGCGATTCTGGAATCGGAAAAATCGATCTCGTCGGTGTCACCGACCAAGGACGGCTGATAGTCATTGAGTTGAAAGTTGAGGCCAGTGGTAACGGTCGCGGTGATGCTCCATCGACAGCTTTAATGGAGGGGCTCCGTTATTCTGCTATCGTGCAGGCCAACCTCGATGCGATTGCAAAAGAAGCGGATGCTCGTTTCGGCGTAAAAATTACCCAGGAACCGCCAATTGTATTATTGCTTGCTCCTCTGAAATGGTGGCGAGGCTGGCTAGGGTTGTCTGGTCGAACTCGTTCGGTCGTTGGTGGCTGGGAGACAGAGTTTGCCCAACTCATCCAGGACGTGAAGTTGAAGATAGGCATCACTGTCGAGTGTATGGCTCTTGAGGATGTGGACCTTGCATTGGGGCAGAATGGTCAGGCGCCGAAATTCGCCCGCGTGCCTGCATTGGACCCCAAAGATGTAATACTCCATTTTGTGCCGAGTCATCAGACGACAAAACTTGCCCGTGTATCCATATCGGATTTTGTCCAACTGTTAAGTATTGTTCTTGTTCTATTACTCTTGTTTTCGTTCTTTCTCTTATAGCCGGCCAAGCCTGAGACAGATTTCGTCCATCCGTCAATCTCTATCGTAGTTGAGGGGGAGAACGATGACCGACAGGTTTTTACCCGGCGTTCCGGGTAAGGAGATCGAAAGAATCTTTAATGCAGCGCCGGGCAATGAGATTGTAAGCGGGAAGTTCGATAGCCTGGAATCTTCCGCTGCCCTTGCCGCTAATGCCTTCGGATTTTTTCTCAACCGAGAGCGGGATTTACCGCCCCTGCCGAGGTGTGACCGGGTAGACTGGACTGGACTTTTACTCTCTCTTGAGCAGGAAGTCCGGTTTCCATGGCGCGGTGGAAGACATCCCGTTCTGGACGTTCTTATCACAACGAGATCGGCATTCATCGGTATCGAGTCCAAGCGGTTTGAGCCGTTTCGGGGAAAACCCCCTGCAACCTTCTCGGACGCATATTGGCGTCCGGTATGGGGTAGTCGTATGAAGGGCTATGAACACATACGAGACCAACTCCGTAAAGACGGACAGCTATACGTTTGTCTTGATGCGGCGCAGCTTGTTAAGCACGCATTCGCCCTACGGACGGCGGTCACCCGCGTCCCGGAGTATGCCAGCCTGACACCGATCCTTTTTTACGTCTATGCGGAACCGGAGTTCTGGCCGAAGAGCGGAAAGCCGGTCAAGGAAAAAGATAAAATCATGCATCGAGCGGAGATTGAGCGTTTTGCCAACGAAGTTGCGAGAGATGAAGTTCAATTCATAGCCTGCTCGTATACGGATGTTTTGAGGAGTTGGAAAGAGAGCAAGGATTCCAGAATCAGAGAGCACGCAGAGGATGTTATCGAGCGGTTCGCGCCCTGATAGGCGAAGGGAGCGAACGTAAAACCAGAAGAGGGGACTACACCTTATCGTCAACCAGCTTGACCGACAGCGTATCCCGTCTGGCATTGACGTGGTTGATACTGATTTGGACTGGGGTGCCGAGGGGGAGTGGTGGTGCGTTGTTAATGGGGACGAACAGCAGCGTCTCGTCCAACTCGATAAAGAGCCGGCGGTTCTGGATACGGACGACTTGACCGCTGACGACCTCCCCTTGCTGTCCCTCAAGCAAACGCAGTAACCAGAATCGGGTGCTCTCGCGCTCGCAGCGGCGGGCATCGCCAATAGCAGCCTGGGCACTTGCCGCCACAACCTGAAGCTGGCTCTCCTGAAACAGGGCGGTGTCATGCGCAAGATGATGCTTGATCTGGTGATGCATCTGGAGATCCGTATAGCGTCGGAGCGGGGAGGTCGCCTGGGTATATAATGGCAGTCCCAAGGCGGCATGCGCCTCTGGCTGGGTGCCAATCTGAGATGGGGGCATCATTCGTCTGGCGGCATGGACATAGGTTTGCCGGGTAGGAAAATCGGAGCGGTCCGGAATCGTGTCATCCGGCGGCAGCTGGCCGATATAGAGCGCGGGGAGGTGGTTGGCATGGCAATAGCGGGCCGCTGTTTCATTGGCCATGATCATGCATTCACTCACGAGACCGCGAGACGGTGAGTTATAGCTGAGCAGGGTCGTGGTGACTGTTCCAGCTCTGACCTTGACCTTGACCTCGTCTCCGTCAATCACAACGGCTCCCTGGGCGATGCGTTGCTCCTTTCGTTTCTGGGCGAGTTGGGCGAGTTGCCGCAGGGTTGCGCGATAGGGAGCCGGGCTGCCTTCGGCTAAGGCCGCATCCGCTTCAGCATAGGACAGGCGATGGGCCACCCGAACGATACTACGGGTGATACGTTCGGGATGGAGTTGCCCGGTAGCATCGATATGAACAAAAAAACTGAGCGCGCGTCTCTCCGCCTGCGCAACGAGACTGGCCTTCTCTTCGCCGATGACCGGCGGTAGCATCGGGAATCTGCCGCTCGGCAGATAAATGGTCGTCCCGCGCGCCAGAGCCGATTTGTCGAGGATACTGCGCGGAGAGGCATAGGCCCCGGCATCGGCAATATGGATGCCGATGAGGAGCTTTCCGTCCCGTTCGGTCAGGCTGAGTGCGTCGTCGATCTCGTTCGTATCAGCGTCATCAATCGTCAACGTCTCTAAATCGGTCAGGTCTTCCAGGTTGCCCTGCTCGCTGCTATCCGCCGTGTCCGCCGAAAAGACGGGCAGGTCGTTCGCCGCCTGGAGGGCTTCCTCGGAAAAATGCGTTGGAATGTGATAGCGCAGCAGGCAGAGCTCTTCGTCCGGCTGCCAGATGCCGATGTGGACGAGCAACTGAAACGCGGTGTCCCAGGGCTGTCCCTTGCCCTGAAAGCCAATAGCATTCAAGAGTTGCAGGGCTTGGGGTCGTTTGTCATATCCCTCGCCATATAGGGCCAAACCCTGGATCAATGACAGAAATTGCATATGGCCCGGGGGCGGTTCACCTGCGAACCGTCCTTGGAGTTGCGCTTCCATCCAAGTGAGGAAGGCTTGCTGATCCTGGGCCTTTTCATGTTCTCGTTGCTGCTGAAGCAGACGCTCTTCCACGCTCTGCACGTCTCGTGGAGAAAAGGAGCCGGCCTGTTTTTCCTTAAAATACAGAGATTGGCTCCAGAGGGTATCGAGAACACCAGCCATGGCGAGCGGCTCATCACCAGAAACAATGAATTCGGCCAGTTCTTGCCAGGTGAAGGCGGCCGTATGGTCCGCTTCCAACAGTTCCCACAGCTCTTTGAGATCCGTTGTCTGGGCGTGGTGACGTATGGTATCGCGCAACTCGGCGAGGCGTCTTTTGCGATCTATGGGAGACTGGTCGAGGGGCAACGTTGCCTGGCAATCAAAAAAAATACGGTCCCTCGATACGGACAGTTTTTTGTCACTTTCCCCGAGGAGTTCCAGGCTGCCTTTTCCTGAGGTGCTGATTTTTTGAACAACGCCGAGCGCAAGCTGCCCACGTTCACGATAAACTACAACGGATCCAGGCTGCATAAGAGTTTCAATCTTCTAGCGTATCGTAATGCGTGGGTTCCGAGTCGTGCAATAGGCGCTCTACATATCTGTTCGGATTGACCAGAGAAATACCCTCAGGGCTGAGGCGAGGGTGGTATCAAAAAGAGCCGTATGCGGGCATGGATGTCTACCCGTTGCCCGAACTGTTATACTAGTCGGACGTTTGGGTAATATTTTCATGAAGCGGGAGGCATTGATGCGCGACTATGTTCTCTACCACGCTCATTGCTCCGATGGCTTTGGGGCAGCCTGGGCAGCCTGGAAGCGACTGGGCGAGACGGCGACCTATGTGCCGGTTCGTCACGGTGTCCCGCCGCCAGCCCTCCCGGACTGTGCCCGCCTCTTCCTGGTTGATTTTGCCTATCCGGCAGAACAGCTCGTGCAACTGAGGGAGAGCGTCGCCCATATCACCATCCTGGATCATCATAAATCGGCCCGGGCCGCGCTGGCGGATATCCGGGAGCAACCGCCGCGATTTGAGACTGACAAGGCTCCGCCGGGTCTGTTTGCGCTTTTTGACATGGATGAGTCGGGGGCAACCCTGACGTGGCAGTATTTTCATCCCGAGACGGACTGCCCGGAACTCCTGCGCTATATTAAAGACCGGGACCTCTGGCAGCATGCCTTGCCGGGCAGTCAGGCCATCAATGCCGCCATTCGAAGCTATCCGTACGATTTTACGGTCTGGACGGAAAAATTAGCCGTGGCAGATGCTACGGCGCAGCTCCTTGCGGACGGCGAGGCGATTCTGCGCAAACAAGCCCACGACATAAAGGAACTGGTGGCCGCAGTGATGTGGATGGAGCTGGGTGGCTACCGGGTCCCCGTCGTCAATGCCACCGGGAACACCTCCGAGTTGGGTCATCGGTTATGCGAAGTGTTTCCCGAGGCGGCGTTCAGTGCCAGCTATCGGGATACGGCCGAGGACCGGCGGGAGTGGAGTCTCCGCTCGGTGGGAGATTTCGATGTCAGTGCGATTGCCAGGCGCTACGGTGGGGGCGGACATCGGAATGCCGCCGGCTTTCAAACCGCGCGGCCGCCGTTGTTGGTTGAAGCCGATTGATTGCTGAGGATCGGGAATCCGGTCCCGCCGCGCCCCACCGGGCAACCACAGGGGGTTGCCCCTACAGAGGCAGGGGTGTTGGGCTCGGTATTCTACGCTATAGTGGCCGGACTTGAGCAGCGTTGGGAAACGCCCGGAACATCGATTCATCATGGCCGAGCTGAAAGTCAAAATCCTCAACAGTATGCAGGACGTGGGGCGGGAAGAGTGGGATGGTCTGCTCGGGCCGGGCTCGCCCTTCCTCGAATGGGACTGGTTGGCGTGTTTGGAAGAGTCGAGCTGCGTCCGCGCCAAAACCGGTTGGCAGCCCCAGCATTTGGCGGTCTATGATGGAGATCGTTTGATTGCGGCGTGTCCGATGTACCTCAAGGGGCACAGCATGGGAGAGTTTGTCTTTGATCACTCCTGGGCTGATGCCGCTCAGCGCGCCGGGATCAATTATTATCCCAAGATTTTAGTGGCGTCCCCATTCTCGCCGGCAACCGGCGTGCGATTTCTGACCGCGGAGGGTTCCGACCGGACAGAGTTGATTCATATCCTGGGTAGGACCCTGCGTGAGGTGTGCGAACGCAACAACTTGTCCTCGGTGCATGTCAATTTTTGCTTACCGGACGAAGCCGCAGCCCTGTCTCAGGTCGGCTATCTCAAACGCCTGGGCATTCAGTATCAATGGCTGAATCATGACTATCAGACCTTTGACGACTATCTGGATCACTTCCGGAGCAAACGGCGTAACCAGATCAAGCGCGAAATTCGCGAGATGGACAAGCGCGGCATAGAGATCGAGGTGCTGAGTGGCGAGGCTATTCCGGATGAGATGTTCCCGGTCATGTTCAATTTGTATCAATCCACGGTGAATAATCTGTACTGGGGACGCCAATATCTCCTCTCCGAGTTCTTCGACCTGTTGGCCCAACGCTTTAAGCGAAATTTATGCTTTGTGATTGCCCGACAACATGGCGAGATCATTGCCGGAACCTTTAATGTCCAGAAGAGCGGGGTGTTTTATGGCCGCTATTGGGGGGTGTTGCGCGAGCAGCGGCATATGCATTTCAACGTGAGCTACTATGCCGCCATTCGGCACTGCATTGAAAATGGCCTCATCCGCTTTGAACCCGGTGCAGGGGGTGACTTCAAGCGCCTGCGCGGCTTTGATCCCCAGCCGACGGTGAGCATGCACTATTTGGCCGATCCGCGTTTGCACGAGGCGGTCAGCAACTATCTGGTCCGCGAGCGGGACCACACCGACCAGGCCATAGACTGGATGTGGGAGGAGAGTCAGCTCAAGCATACCCCGACGGAAAAAACATTTGTGTACGGCAGCCTGGACATCGAGGGCTCGCAGAAGCAGACCAAGAGTGAAGAGGCGTAGGGGAGGAGCAGGCGTGGCATATGGACATGCGTTAGTGACTGGCGCACTGGGTGGACTGGGAAGCGCGATGGTGCGGCGACTCTTGGCCGACGGGTATGCCGTGGTGGCCTGTGATCGCCGGGCCGAGCTGGCCGACGATTGGCTCGAAAATATTCCGGCCGAACAGCGGGAGCGAGTGGCGTTCCATCCCCTCGATGTCACCAAAGAAGACCAGGTGAACGAGTTGGCGCGGATGCTGAAGGACCAGGGCGTCCATATCGCCTATTTGGCGAACAATGCCGGGGTGAATGGTACCGGCGCGGTCTGGGCCCTGGAGTCACGGATTTGGGAGATCGTGCTCCGGGTCAATTTGTATGGCACGTTTTATATGACGCGCGCGTTTAGTGCGGCCATGAAGGAGCGAGGCTTTGGTCGCATCGTGAATCTGGCCTCTCTGTTCGCCTATCATCCGGGAGAAGCGGAAGCGCCCTACGCCGCGGCGAAAGCGGGCATTACCGGCTACACGCGTTCGACCGCGCGTGATCTGGCACCCCATGGGGTGACCGTCAATGGGCTGGCCCCTGGGCTCATCTGGCATGAGGGGCTGAGGGGCGTTTTTCCCGACGAGATCTGGGAACAGCAGCGAAAGAAGATTCCGGTCGGTCGCGCCGGGTCGGCCCGAAGAAATCGCAGCGACGGTGGCCTTCCTCTTCTCTGACGAGGCGGCTTTTATCACCGGCCAGACTATCCATGTCAACGGTGGGGAGTATTTGCCGGGCTAGCGACCGGACACGTGCTATAAAGCCTTCGCCTGCGTTGACAGCCCGAGACGGGCGGCGTAGCATAATCCGATATCAATTCTAAGGTGTTGGGGGAGCTGAGGTCTCGGCTGAGAGGATGCACTGCGTTGGACAGTGTATCGACCCCTGGAACCTGATCTGGGTAATGCCAGCGAAGGGAGCACGATGTCTCAACATCTCCATTGCCCATCGGTGTCGCTCGTAAGGGACGCTCGCATGCCTGCGTGTTGCCCTGTGTCCGGATTGGACCAACGATATGGAAGGAGAGGGATATGAAACAGAAATCTCTGAACGGAACACATCACAATGGATCTACCCCGCATGACCGCCTCTCGACCACGCCATTCCCGGCTTCGCGTAAGGTCTATGTTGAAGGGTCGCACGCCTGCGTGCGGGTTCCCATGCGTGAAATCAGCTTAACCTCGCCGCATTCACCGCATGCCCCTCAGGGTCAGAGTCCGGAACCCGCCTCGAAGACCGGCCCGAGCAGTATTACCGTGTATGACACCTCCGGCGCGTATACCGACCCGGCAGTCTCGATCGATATTCGTCAGGGGCTTGCGCCTGTCCGGCAAGGCTGGATAACCGCCCGGGGGGACTCGGAAGAACTTGATGGCAGCTCGTCAGACTACGGCCGCTTCCGTGCCGCCGACCGTTCACTCGCAGACATTCGATTCCCACACCTCAGGCGCCCGCGACGCGCCCTGCCTGGTCGGAACGTGTCCCAGATGCACTATGCGCGCAAAGGCCTCGTGACACCGGAGATGGAATATATTGCCATCCGCGAAAACCAGGCCCGAGAGCAACTGCGCGAGCGGGCCGAGGTAAATGGCAACGGCCTCAGCGCTGTCGCTCATCAGCATCCGGGCAATGCCTGGGGGGCCAGTATTCCCCAGACGATTACGCCTGAATTTGTGCGTGACGAGGTCGCCAGAGGCCGCGCGATTATTCCGGCCAATATCAACCATCCCGAGTTGGAGCCGATGATTATCGGCCGGAATTTCCTGGTCAAGATCAACGCCAATATCGGGAACTCGGCGGTGACCTCTTCAATCGATGAAGAAGTCGAGAAAATGATCTGGGCGATTCGCTGGGGGTCGGACACGGTCATGGACCTGTCCACCGGTAAAAACATCCACGAAACCCGCGAGTGGATTCTGCGCAACGCCCCGGTTCCGATCGGGACGGTGCCCATCTATCAAGCCTTGGAAAAAGTGGACGGTAAGGCCGAAGAACTGACCTGGGAGATCTACCGGGACACCTTGATCGAGCAGGCTGAGCAGGGCGTCGACTACTTCACGATTCATGCCGGGGTGTTGCTGCGTTATGTTCCGCTAACGGCCAAGCGTCTGACCGGCATTGTCTCGCGCGGCGGGTCGATTCTGGCCAAGTGGTGCCTCGCCCATCACCAGGAGAATTTCCTGTACACCCACTTTGCAGAGATCTGCGAAATTATGCAGGCGTATGATGTGTCATTCAGCTTGGGCGACGGCCTGCGTCCCGGCTCTATTGCCGACGCGAACGACGAAGCGCAATTCGGCGAGTTGGAAACCCTGGGCGAGTTGACCAAAATTGCCTGGCAGCACGATGTCCAAACCATGATCGAAGGCCCAGGCCATGTGCCGATGCATCTCATTCAAGCCAACATGGAAAAGCAGATTGCCGCCTGCCATGAGGCTCCGTTCTATACGCTCGGACCGCTGACGACCGATATTGCTCCCGGCTATGACCATATTACGTCTGGTATCGGGGCGGCCATGATCGGCTGGTTCGGCTGCGCCATGCTGTGTTATGTGACGCCCAAGGAGCATCTCGGGCTCCCGGACCGAGAGGATGTCAAAGCGGGGGTGATTGCCTATAAGATCGCGGCCCACGCGGCGGACTTGGCCAAAGGCCATCCGGGTGCACAAGCCCGTGACAACGCGCTCTCACAAGCCCGCTTCGAGTTCCGCTGGGAAGACCAGTTTCACCTTTCCCTTGACCCTGAAACGGCCCAACAGTTCCACGATGAGACGCTGCCCGCCGCCGGAGCCAAAGTGGCCCATTTCTGCTCCATGTGCGGTCCGCATTTCTGTTCCATGAAGATTACGCAGGACGTGCGGGACTACGCGGAACGCAAGGACATGGACGAACAGGCCGCATTGGAGGCGGGTCTGCATGAGAAGGCAGAAGAGTTTCGTCAGGGAGGCTCGGAACTCTACCGTCCGACGCGCTGACCCGGGCGCTCAGCCCTGAAGCCCTTGCGCAGGGCCCGAACCGCCTTGATGACCCCAGCCATGCTGGTGGCTTTTTCCGCCCTGGCAATCTGCGCCAGGGCGTCGCGTTCGGCTTTGCTCAGTCCGTTCTTCTGTTGGAGCGAAGCACTCCGAATGAACTGCTGCCACGGCGAGACGCTCGGCGCAGCCGGCTTGGCCTTGCCCAGCAGCGAGCGCACGCGCGGATTGGCCAAAAGGTAGAGGTCTTGGGCATTGATTTTCAGCGCGGTCGATAATTTTTCGACAACGCGCTGACTCGGGTGGCGCATGCCGCGCTCCAAATACCCAATGTAATTCGCTCGCACGCCGACTTTTTTCGCGACCGTCTCCTGTGTCAGGCCCAATTCACGGCGGCGACCTTCGATCACTCGCCCAAAACTTTTATCAGCCATGTTTTATGACCTCCCTGACCCCGCTGGATGCAAAACGCGTTGCCAGATGTAGCATACTTAGGGAAGTGACGCAAAAGAGGAGGCAAGGACGCGCACTGTGAGAGATATCACTCTCAGCGTGGTTTTTCATTGGATGCGTGAGAGGAGTAGGGAAGTTCAGAAGGAAAGAAACGGCCCACGCAAAAGAGCCCGCACTAGGGCGGGCTCCTGTATGGTCGCACGGTGACTCGAACACCGGACCTCTTGCATGTGAGGCAAGCGCTCTAGCCTGCTGAGCTATGCGACCCTAATAGAGACTTCCTAGCATGGCAGTGAGACTTGTGTAAGAGGGAGCGTCGGTATCAGGAGGCGGAAGAACTCGCCGCTTGAGACGAACTCTCACTGGTCGAAGAGGAGCCGGAGCTCTTGGCGTCGCTCTTGGTCTCACTGGTTTTGGATTCAGTGCTTTTGGATTCGCTGCCCTTCTCACCGTCTGAGTCGGACGATTTTGATCCGTTCTTGCCATAATCGGTCGCATACCAGCCGCTGCCTTTGAGATGGAAGGAAGACCGGGAGATCAGTTTGGTGACCGCCGCCCTCTTGCCGCAGTGCGGGCACGGATAGCGTTTTAACGGTTCGTCGGTAATGCGCTGGGAGACCTCAAATTCCCCATCACATTTTTTACACGCGTATTCATAGATCGGCATGGCCACAGGCCTCCAAATCCCCAAAGGATTATCCTACCACGGAACGCTAATCATCCCCCTATTGATTGTCAAGGCGACGGCCATCCCCAGGCTTAGCGCAGCGCAAGGGACAGATCGACAAGGCTTTGCACGAGGAAAATCTGGAGAAACTGGATAAAGAGCATGAGCAGCAGCGGCGTCAGGTCAATCGCACCGATGACCGTTGGAAACGGCAGGAGACGCCGCAAGGCATACAGGACGGGGTCGGTGACAGAACAGAGAAAGCGGACGATAGGATTGTACGGGTCAGCGTTGACCCAGGACAGGACAATACGAATAACCAGGATCCAGAAATAGAGCCAGAGTAAAGAGCCCAGAATGCTGGCCATTGCTTGTAAAAGATTCCCGAGAATAAACATCTTCTTTCCTCTCCTCAGCCTCGTCCGAGTTCGCGTGACCGGCGCGTGGCCGCAGCTACTGCGGCCCTGACGGTCTTGGAGAAGGCGCCGGTCTCGAGGCGTTTGAGACCGGCCAACGTCGTCCCACCGGGCGAGGTGACCATTTCGCGGAGTTCCTTGGGGCTCTGTTTTGTCTCTTTGAGCATGGCGACCGCGCCTTCCAGGGTTTGGAAGGTGAGGCGTTCGGCAACTGCCGAGCTGAGACCCGCCTTGATACCCCCGGCAATCAGTGCTTCCGCGAACAAATACACATAGGCGGGCCCACTGCCGCTCAGTCCGGTGACCGGGTCGAGCAGTTTCTCGTCTTGGACGGCTAACGCATCGCCAACACCCCGAAAGAACCTCAGGGCAAGTTTTTCGTCCGCGGCTTTCGCTTTTGTCCCACGGACAACAACCGTCATGCTTTTCCCCAGCAGGGCCGGCGTATTCGGCATGACACGAATCACTCGGGCATCTCCGCCCAGGCCCTTTTCCAAACGGGTCAGCGTGACGCCGGCGGCAATGGAAATAAAGCGTTTTGTCGGGGTGACAACAGGCTGGATTTCAGCCAAGACCTGATCGATGATTTGTGGCTTGACCGCCAGCACGATGGTCTGTGCTTGCTGCACAACGGTGCGATTCTCCCGGATACCCTCGACCTGATAGCGACGTTTGATTTTGCGCAGCTGGGCGGGTAGGGCATCGCTGACGATAATCTCTGGCGGGGTGTAGAGCTGGGCATTAATGAGGCCCTTAATCAGCGCCCCTGCCATATTCCCCGCACCAATAAACCCAACCTTTTTCATCCTGGTCCTTCCTCTTCTCGCCTGACGCCATAGGCGTTGTCACCGCTCGCCAAAAATCGCTCGTCCAACCCGGACGATAGTTGCCCCCTCTTCAATGGCAACCGTGAAATCCTGTGTCATGCCCATTGAGAGCTCACGCAGCGGCATCCCGGCCACTCCTAGTCTAGCATAGCGCTCCCGCAGCCGCGCCAGGGTCCGAAAATAGGGCCGTGCCTCGTTCGGGTCTGAGACGGCCGGCGGAATGGCCATCAAGCCGTCGATCTGGAGATGAGACAAGGAACTGACCCCTTCGAGCAGGGCATCGAGCGCATCGGGCGGCACACCGGCCTTGGTCTCCTCTGCGGCAAGATTGACCTCGACCAAGGCATGCACCATTCTGCCTTGTTTTGCGCCCTGTCGGTCTAGCTCTGTGGCCAGTGAGAGACTATCAAGGGAATGAATGAGTCGAAACAGTGAGACGGCGACCTTGGCCTTGTTGCGCTGAAGATGACCGATGAGATGCCAGTTTGCTGACTCTGGAATAGTATGAATCTTGCGCTGCGCTTCCTGGACATAATTTTCACCAATATCGGTTGCGCCAGCTCGTAAGGCGGCCCGGACGACCTCGGGTCCTTTTGTCTTGGCCGCACACACGAGCGTGATCTCGTCTGCGTGCCGCCCCGCGCGCTCGACGGCCCGGGCGATCTGCTCGGATACGCGGGCATAATTACTGGCGATATCATCCATGGTTTTTTCTGTTGCGAGTGTCAGGCTGAAAGCAGACCGACCGCGCGCAGGGCAGTTGTGACCTCGTCCATGGGCAAGCCGATAATATTGGAGTGTGAGCCGGAGACCTGAGCGATAAGGTCGCGTCCCTTGCCTTGAATGGCATAGGCGCCGGCCTTGTCAAAGGGCTCTCCGGTGGCGAGGTAGGCGGTCACCTCCGATTCTGACAGCTCCTTAAAGGTGACCTGACTGGTGACAACCTCGGCGGCAGTCGTGTTGCCGGCTGTATCCAATAAGACAAAGGCCGTCATGACTTGATGGGGGTGCCCCGAGAGGGTGGTGAGCATCTGCCGCGCATTATCCAGATTTGCCGGCTTGCCGAAAACCTGGCCTTCCAACACGACTATGGTATCGGCGGCCAAGACCCAGAAACCCGGCTGACGCTTGGCGATCGCGCGGGCCTTTTTCGCGGCAATACGCGCCACATAGGTCTCCGGAGGTTCCTCTCGGAGACGGGTTTCATCCGTGTGGCTGGGGATGACCCGAAACCGGAGGGGGGTTTGTTGTAACAACTCTCGACGCCGAGGCGAGGCCGAAGCCAGGATGAGACGGGGGACAGGGTGTTCGGATGGCATATGCTCACTTGAAGTGCGGAATGACTTCCGCTCCGAATTGACGGATACAGGCAATAACGCGCTCCGGCGCCGGACCGAGCGGCAGGCGAAAACGCATGATAATATAGTCCGCTCCGACCACCTCTCTCCACATCTCAAGCTGTTCTCTGCACTCGCTGGGCGAGCCCATGACCAGGTATTTGCTCAGCTTTTTCACCGTGAAATCCGCCTCAGACGTAAACTCCTCGTTTGGGGAGAGGAGTTTCCAGCGCCAGTAGAAGAGCATCTCTTCCACCCACAGCGGCCCAAACGTGTCCTCGGCCTCTTTACGGGTAGGGGCCACCCAGCCATCCCGCATGAGCACCACTTTGGGGGAGCGACCGTATTTCGCCGCACTCCCACGATACAGGGCGGCCTGAGCCTGCAAATTCGGTATGGGGTCCCAGAAGGGCAGAATGCCCCAGGCGTCACCCAGCCGGCCGGCGCGTTTGATGGCCTCGGGATACGCGGCTCCAACCCACAGCGGCGGCCCGCCTGCCTGATAGGGTTTCGGGGTCAACATGACGTGGTCAAACTCAAAGCGCTTGCCGTGGTAGGAGAACGGCGTGTGGCTGCTCCAGGCCAGACGCAGGATATCGAGGCTCTCTTCAAAGCGGGAGAAGCGCTGCTTATACGGCTCGTTGAACAGCCGGAAATAGTCGGGGTGATAGCCGAGCCCGACGCCCAATATGACCCGGCCTTTGGACATCAGGTCAATCATGGCCACATCTTCAGCCAGATGCATGGGGTTGTAATACGGCGTTTGCAGCACAAAGGTGCCAAGATCAACCCGCTCGGTGCGCGTGGCATAGCCGGCCAGCATGACCAGGGGCGGCGGGAACATGGTCTCGGTGCGGTGGTGCCGCTCGGGCAGAAAGATGCCGTCAAAGCCGGCCTGCTCGGCCTCAATGCCCTCGTTCAGCAACTGGTCGCAGAACTGCGCGGCTGCCTCGGGCGAGGGTTCGGGCTGATCATACGGACCACCGTGGGTGTCAGGCATATAACCGATTTTCATGGATCTGGTCTCTCCTCGGAATGGCAACTGGTCAGGATGCTATCGCTCTGCAACGCGCTAGTACGACTTCGGTAGCCCGAGTACGTGTTCGCCCACGTAATTCAGCACCATTTCCTGCGAGATAGGGGCGATACGAAAGAGCCGCGCCTCGCGCCAGTAGCGTTCCACGTCGTACTCTTTGATATAGCCGTAGCCGCCGTGGGCTTGAATCGCCCGGTCGGCCGCTTCGCAGGCGGCCTCCGCGGCCATATACTTCGAGATGTTGGCTTCTTTGCCGCAGGGCTGACCCTGGTCGTAGAGAGAGGCAGCCTTTTGAACCATGAGTTCAGCGGTTTCCAGCTTGGCGAAGGATTCGGCCAGCGGGAATTGAATGCCCTGGTTTTTACCAATCGGCCGTCCAAAGACCTCGCGCTCTTTGGCGTACTGTACGGCTCTCTCGATTGCCCGTTTGCCCATGCCGACACACTCGGCCGCAATCAGAATGCGTTCCGGATTAATGCCGTCAAGAATGTAATAAAAGCCCCGGCCTTCTTCACCGATCAGGTCCTCCTTGGCCACGTACAGATTGTCGATAAACAGCATATTGGTATCGACCGCCTTACGGCCGAGCTTGTGGAGTTCCTGGATTTCCACGGCCTCGGGGTCGATGTCGGCAAAGAAGAGGCTCATCCCCAGCGTTTTCTTCTCCACTTGATCGAACGGGGTGGTCCGCGTCAGCAGCAGCATTTTCTTGGACTCTTGGGCCTTGGTAATAAAGACCTTCTGACCATTGATGAGATACCCGTCGCCGCTCCGGGTGGCAAAGGTGCTGATCTGGGTCGTATTCGTTCCCGCATCCGGCTCGGTCACGGCAAACGACACATGGATATCCCCCCTGAGAATGGGGGCGAGGTATTTGTCTTTGGCCGCCTGGGTGCCGTATTTGATGAGCGGCTCCAGGCCGAAGATGCCCAGATGAATGGCCGAGCAGGCCTGCGTGCCGCCGCCACACTCCGCCACCGTCTGCATGACGAGCGCGGCTTCGGTAATGCCCAGACCGGCCCCGCCGTATTCTCTGGGGATGGTGATACCCAGCCAGCCTCCATCGGCAATGGCCTGGTAAAACTCCCAGGGAAATTCCCCGCTCTCATCCCGCTCCCGCCAGTACTCATCCGGAAAACGTGAACACAGCGCACGGACCTGTTTGCAAATCTCTTCCTGCTCGTCCGTCAACTGAAAATCCATAGCTGCCCTCCTGCGTGCGCCTCATCTCTACCATTTGACTGCGGCCCTGCCAATTCCTCCCCATGCTTCGGGGGGCGCTTTGGGTCGTCGCCGGATTCCTTGCGTGAAAAAACGACCCCAGATAGGGTACGGACCGAGTTGGCCGACTCTCAGAGCGGCCGCAGCTGGAGCGAATCAGGAGGAAGACATGGCCGGACGATTGGACGGAAAAGTCGCGCTTATTTCAGGTGGAGCGAGTGGTATTGGCGCGGCCCACGCACGGGTGTTTGCGGCCGAGGGAGCGCGGGTCGTTATCGGCGATATCCAGGAAGCCCAAGGCCAGGAGGTCGCTGCCGGCGTCAATGACAATGGAGGTGAGGCGGTCTTTGTCCGCCTGGATGTCACGAGTGAAAACGACTGGCAGAACGCCGTTCATGAAGCTGTGACGCGATTCGGCACGCTGACCACATTGATCAATAATGCCGGGGTATACTGGCCGGCCGGGGTCGAGGAGGAAACCCGGGACAAGTGGCAGACGATGATCGAGATCAACCAGACCGGTGTCTGGTTGGGTATGAAAACCGCGCTGCCGGCGCTGCGTGAATCCGGGAACGCGGCCATTGTGAATATCTCATCCTTGTATGGTTTGATCGGCAGCCCCGGCTCCATCGCCTATCACGCCTCAAAGGGCGCGGTGCGGCTCATGACCAAAGCCGCGGCCTTGGAGTATGTGCGGCAGGGGATACGGGTGAACTCCATTCATCCCGGCCAGATTGATACGCCCATTCTGGCCGGCCTGACCCCGGAGCAGGATGCCCAGATCAAGGAAGCCACGCCCATGGGTCGGCTGGGCCGCCCGGAAGAAATCGCCTTTGGCTCGCTCTATCTGTGTTCCGATGAGGCGTCCTATACCACCGGAACCGAACTGGTCATCGACGGCGGCTGGTTTGCCCAGTAACGAAGCCAGCAACGAAGAGAGGAGAACGGGAATGAACCGACGGAATCAGATTGCCATGACGCCAGAAGAACTCTCCGCCTACCTGAACGAAGCCCGAAATATGTCTTTATGTACCATCGGCAAGGACGGCTATCCGCACGTGGTGGCCATGTCGTATATGGCCAAGGACGGTCTTATTTACATGTCGTCTTTCAAGAAGGCCCAGAAAGTCGTGAACGCCAAAAGGAACCCCAAGGTCGCGGTCATGGTCGAATCCGGCCGGGCCTATAGCGAACTCAAGGGCGTCCTGATCCGGGGCGAGTGTGAAGTGATCGACGAGCCGGAAGCAGTCTGGGGGCTCATGAAAGAGGTGCGGGACTTCCAGGGAACAACGGTGACGCCAACGGAAGACGCGGTGCTGAAGGAGCGCGCCAAGAAACGCGCCGTCCTCAAGATTACGCCGGTCAAAACCTCAAGCTGGGATCACACCAAGTTGCCGGAAGGGGTGTATTAAGCGTGTGGAGCGGCCATGGGGAACCCCTCTTGACCGGGTAGTATCCTAATCGAGTTTTCCCCCTCACCCCAGCCCTCTCCCGCCAGGGGAGAGGGAGTAGAGAATCCCCTCTTGGGAGGGAAAGAGGAAACGTGTCCAGCATTTGTTTGGCTGTTGGAGGACACGATTCCTCTTTGTACCGCGTAGCGGCGGGGTGGGTTCTGCGACCAGGTGAGGCCATAAGCTCTCCCGCATATTCTTCGCCAGCCGTAGCAATACCTCACCGCCTTTTTTTCTTTCCGTACCGCTGTGGGCGGCGGGCGCGGAAGTCGAGCCGGACCGGCGTACCTTCGAGGGCGAACGCGCCTCTGAGCTGGTTTTCCAAATAGCGTTCGTAGTGGGCCGGGACGCCACCCGGCGAGCTGGTGTACACGGCAATTTTGGGCGGTCTGGTTTCAACCTGGGTGGCGTAATAAAAGCGCACCGGCTTACGGTGATAGATGGGAGCTGGGTGGCGGGTAGTCCACTCGGTAAACGCCTGATTCAAGACCGGCGTCGGAATCTCGGTGCAATGCGCCTGGGCCACACGGTCAATGGTGGGCAGCAAACGTTTTACCCGCGAGCCGGTCAGGGCGGACAGAAAAACAATCGGCAGCGGCTGCGTAACCGGGAACTCCTCGCGGAGCGCCTGTATGAATTGGGGCTGATTTTTTCTATCTGACGGAATCAGGTCCCATTTATTGACGACCAGCACAATGCCGCGCCCGCGCTCCCAGGCGTAGCGAATGAGCCGCGCGTCCTGGTCGGTCATGCCCTCCTGGGCGTCAAAGACCAGCAGGCCAATCTCCGCCCGTTCCAGCGCTTTCAGGGCGATCAGCGCGCTGGCCTGCTCAATATGCTCATGAATGCGGGTCCGCCGCCGCACGCCGGCGGTATCGACCAGCAGAACGTGCTTGTCCTGCCAGACCAGCCAGCTATCAACGGCATCGCGTGTCGTCCCCGGAGTCGAGTCCACAATGGAGCGCTCGACTCCTACCAGGCGGTTGAGGAGGGAAGATTTGCCTACGTTGGGCCGTCCGATAATGGCCAGCTTGAGGTCCGGTTTGGCAACGGGAGCGGCTATATCAAGGGCAGCGGGTGAGGGGGGTTCTTCCTGTTCCGAAAAGGTTTCAACCACCCTATCCAGCAACTCGGAAACGCCCCGACCGTGGGCGGCCGAAATGGGAAAGAGGGAATCGAGGCCCAGGGCATAGAACTCGTTCGAGGTGAGCTCCTGCTTGTCGCCATCGATCTTATTGACCGCAAAAAAAACAGGCGTGTCGCTCCGCCGTAGCAGATCAACCGCCTGGGCGTCTGCCGGATTAACGCCTTCCTTGCCGTCGAACAGAAAAATAACCAGGTCGGCTTCCGCAATGGCCAGGCGCGTCTGTTCCTGCACCCGTCCGACGAGCCCCTCTTTTTCGCTCGGATCGATACCACCGGTATCCACGAGCAAAAACGGGCTGCCCCGCCATTTCACCTGGGCGAAATTGCGATCCCGGGTAACGCCCGGCGTATTGTCCACAACGGCCTTGCGCCGGCGGCTCAGACGATTAAACAGCGTGGACTTGCCAACGTTCGGTCGCCCGACCAGGGCAACGACCGGCAGGCGTTCGGGTGAGACGGCTTGGACAGGGATTTCGGTTACGGTTTCCATTTATTATTTGGCATCATACCATTCAGACAAAGTCGCGGGTAAGGGTGGGGGAGCCTGGGGCGTTCCACGCTCGGCGGTCGCCCTTCCGTTCCGCTCTCGTCATGGCTCGTCATGCCGGACGTGATCCGGCATCCAGTGGGTGGGGCTGGGAGGCGGGGGACGAACAGGAACCCACCCCGCCGCTCCGCGGCACAAAGAGGAAACGTGTCAACATCTACCTATATCTGTTGAAGGACACGTTTCCTCTTTCCCTCCCAAGAGGGGATTTTTACACTCCCCTCCCTGGAGGGGTGGCCCGAAGGGCCGGGGTGGGTTGCCTTCAGAGCAGTTGACGACCGCGCAGAAAAAGCATTCTCTTGTGACAGCAACGCGAACAGAAAAAGGAGGTCGTATGCCAAAATTATCAGTTGCAGAACGCGACGTATTTCTCCAGGAACGGGGTCACTTGGCCCGGCTCGCCACCCTTCAGGAAGACGGCAGCCCCAGCGTGGTGCCGGTCTGGTTTGTGTACGAAGACGGAAAAATCATCATCACCCCGCGCAAATACTCGGCCTTCTGGACCAATGTCCAAAGAGACGCGCGGGTGGCCATTACGATTGATGAAGAAGCCGGGTTGTATCGCAAGGTGCTGGTCGAAGGACAAGCCGAGGTGCTCTATCCGCTCGGCCATGACGACGAATGGCGGGACATCTACCGTCGCATCACCCTGCGCTACGTGGACGAAGAGTCGGGCGACTACTATCTGACCGAGACCCACGACCAGCCCCGTGCCCTGATCGGCGTCGCTCTGGAATCGGCCAAGGTCATGACCTGGCGCATGCCGGGCGAAGGCGAACCCTTCAGCGGCATCTGGGCCACGCGCTTCTATGAGCAAGGCTCCAAAATGCGAGAGCAGGTTGCCGGCGGCGGCGGTGAAGCCGGCGGGGATAAACTCAAGGTCGGTTGACCGCCCTCGCCCGTATTCATCTCAGTAGAATCATACTCCTTATTGGACATATTTTATGACTGGCCATATAATATGTCCGTTTCAAACGGGGGGAGCAATATGAAAACGATTGGCGCTGCAAAGTTCAAGGAACAGTGCTTGGCATTATTGGACCGACTTGACGCCGAGGGCTTAATCGTGACCAAGCACGGCAAGCCGGTCGCACGCGTTGTTCCCTACGGTCAGCAGTGCGCCGACCTGATCGGCAGCCTGCAACACAAGATCAAAATTCAAGGCGGCATTTTGACAACCGGTGTCCACTGGAACGCCGATGCTCAATCTTGACACACACATGCTGGTCTTCGCGCTCAACGGGGAACTCCGGCCGGCTGAGCGGGCGCTCTTGGCCCAGAACAGATGGTCAGTGGCGGCTATTGTCCTATGGGAATTGGCCAAGCTGATTGACCTCGGTCGGTTAGACATGGACCTTGACGACCGTGACGTAAGCCGGGTTCTGAACCGCATACAGACATGGCCGCTTGATCTCGCGGTTGCACGCGCCTCCACTCGTCTCGATTTTGAGAGTGATCCAGCAGACCAACTCATTGCCGCCACCAGCATCGTGCACAACATTCCGTTGCTCACGCGCGACCGCGTCATACGCCGCTCGAAGCTCGTCCCCCTAGCCATTCCCGGAAGCGGCTGAGTAAACGCAAAGAAAGGCCGGTCACATGGGCCAACACACGTCACTGTCACGATTCGTAACCCGGCTGAGCCGGCCTGCCTGCCCGGCGAAGGCGAACCGTTCAGCGGCATCTGGGCCACGCGCTTTTATGAGCAGGGGTCGAAAATGCGAGCGCAGGTTGCCGGCGGCGGTGGTGAGGGCCGGCGGGGATAAGTTGAAGGTAAGCTGAGCGGGCCCTTCCTCAGATAACACCATGACGCCAATCCAGTTTATCACCAAGTGGCGCGCCTCAGAGTTGAAGGAAAGCTCGGCGTCGCAAGAGCACTTCATCGACTTGTGTCGGCTGCTGGACGAGCCAACCCCAGCCGCCGCCGACTCCACAGGCGACTATTACTGTTTTGAGCGCGGTGCGCGTAAAGACACCGGCGGCAAGGGCTGGGCCGACGTGTGGAAGCGCCATCACTTCGCCTGGGAATACAAAGGCAAACATAAGAATCTGGACGCAGCCTTCAACCAGTTACGACAGTACGCCCTGGCACTGGAGAATCCGCCCCTATTGATCGTCTCGGACATGGCGCGGTTCCGTCTCCGCACCAACTGGACCAACACTGTCAGCGAGACCCACGAGTTTACGCTGGACGATCTCGCGGACGCAGCCACGCGCAACATGCTCAAGTGGGCGATGTCCGAGCCCGAACGGCTCCGGCCCGGTGAAACCCGGCAGGCCGTCACCGAACGCGCGGCTACCACGTTTGCCACCCTGGCCCAGGCGTTACGAGGACGCGGCCACAAGAGTCACGTTGTGGCGCATTTCGTGAACCGGTTGGTGTTCTGCATGTTCGCCGAAGATGTAGGATTGCTGCCGAACAATATGTTCACGCGGATGCTGGAACACGCGCGGCAGCAGCCCGAGGAGTTTGCCGAGCTGGCTCGTGACCTGTTCGGGGCGATGTCCACAGGCGGTCGGATCGGATTCGAGCCGGTGGCGTGGTTCAACGGCGGATTGTTCGACGACGACGTAGCCCTGCCGTTGGACAAGGACGGGATCGAGACCACGCTCAAGGCAGCGGCACTCGACTGGTCAGAGATCGATCCCTCAATTCTCGGCACCTTGTTCGAGCGCGGGCTTGACCCGGACAAGCGCTCGCAACTGGGCGCGCATTACACCGACCGGGATAAGATCATGCTGATCGTCGAGCCGGTGATCAGTCGTCCCTGGCTGGCCGAATGGGAGCCGGCCAAGGCTGAGATCGCTGTTGTTCTGGAAAGAGCGGAGACGGCCAAATCCCCAGCCACACGTACGCGCCGCCGGACCGAAGCCGAGCGTCTGTTAGGCAAGTTCCTTGAGCGGCTGCGCAGCTTCACCGTGCTTGATCCTGCTTGCGGCTCTGGCAACTTCCTCTATCTGGCCCTGCACACGCTCAAAGACCTGGAGCACCGGGTACAGTTAGAGGCCGAAGCGCTGGGCTTAGAGAGAGAATTTCCCGCCATCGGTCCGGTCAACGTTAGGGGCATTGAAATCAACCCTTATGCTGCTGAACTGGCCCGCGTCTCGGTCTGGATTGGCGAAATCCAGTGGATGCGGCGCAACGGCTTCAACGAGTCCCGTGACCCCATCCTGAAACCGCTCGACACCATTGAATGCCGTGACGCGATTCTGACACCGGAAGGGAGGGAACCCGAGTGGCCGGAAGCTGATGTGGTAATCGGCAACCCGCCGTTTCTGGGTGGCAAGCTCTTGATTGCGACTCTTGGCGAAGACTATGTCTCGAAAGTTTTCTCGACATACAAGGGCCGCGTACCAGCAGAAGCCGATCTCGTTACCTACTGGTTCGTAAAATCTAGCGAACATATGAAGTCGGGTAAGGCGAAACGTACCGGGCTTGTCGCGACCAACTCCATTCGTGGTGGTGCGAACCGACGGGCGTTACAGGCCGCGACCAACGCACATCCAATCTTCGAGGCGTGGAGTGATAAACCGTGGGTCGTGGATGGCGCTGCCGTGCGTGTTTCCTTAATCTGCTTCTCGTGCACGGACAGTGAATCGGTTTTGGAAATACGGCTCGACGGTCAGTCCGTGGACGAAATTCACACCGACTTGACGGCGAAGAGCGGCGGCGCGGGCGTTGATCTGACCGAAGTGAAGCGTCTTTCCGAGAATAGGGGTGTTGCCTTCATGGGTGACACGAAAGGTGGTCCTTTCGATGTCTCGGGCGATCTGGCTCATACCTGGCTGCGCTTGCCGACAAACCCCAACGGACGGCCTAACGCTGATGTCTTGAGACCCTGGATCAACGGTATGGACCTGACTCGTCGTCCGGCGGATAAGTGGATCGTCGATTTCGGCTGGAACATGTCGGAAGATGAAGCCGCGCTCTACGAGGAGCCGTTTCAGCACGTGAGGGAACACGTGTACCCCATGCGGCAACAGAACCGCCGCGAATCCTATCGCGTCTATTGGTGGCGGCATGTCGAGCCGAGACAAGGTATGTGGCGGACGCTGGATGGCTTGTCTCGCTACATTGCCACCCCAACCGTCGCCAAGCATCGGCTGTTCGCGTGGTATGACGCGCGTATTTGTCCCGACCATCAATTGATCGTCATCGCTCGCGACGACGATACGACTTTCGGCATCCTACACAGCCGGTTTCATGAAGCATGGTCGCTCCGACTTGGCACGTGGCTTGGCAAGGGTAACGATCCACGTTACACGCCGACCACTACCTTCGAGACGTTTCCATTTCCCGAAGGATTAACGCCCGATATCTCCGCCGCTGACTATGTCGATAATCCGTACGCCGTTGCCATTGCTGAGGCCGCCCAGCGTCTGGTCGAACTGCGCGACCGCTGGCTCAATCCGCCGGAATGGGTGGAGTGGGTAGACGAGCCTGTCCCCGGCTATCCCAAACGCCCGGTTCCACGTAATGAGGACGTAGCGAAAGAACTCAAGAAGCGCACTCTGACCAATCTCTACAACACCCGTCCACAATGGCTGGCCAACGCGCATGCAAGCCTTGATGCCGCCGTGGCGGCGGCCTATGGCTGGTCTGATGATATTTCTGATGATGAAGCGTTGCGCGAACTCCTGGAATTGAATCTGACGCAAGGTGGACGGTAAGTGACTGGTAGTGGCGAGGAGATGTCAGGTTACACCTCACTAACCTGACTTACGGTTCCTGACCTAATTTGTGACACGTGTTTATCAGAACCCATTGAGAGAGGGACATTGGAGAATGACAGACAAAGAAGGCAACAACCAAGATCAAGGCGACTTTCTGTTCGGCTTTAGAGTCGTTCCGATCAAGCGAGAGGGCAACGTCGTCTACGCTCGAACCCTCCGGCGCGGTGAAGAGGATACTGGCGAGGCCGTCCATCTGGAACCTGGAGATCGACTTGTATTCTCTGCTGGAGAGATTGTAATCGACTCGCGCGACATAGACGAATACTACAACCCGAAGGGTCTGGGCGGCTACAGACCCGTAGCGAATACGGTCTGGACGTGGCACCGGGTCGCGAAAGAGCAATTAGGGTTCTTTCTCTTCTTCTTCTCCCTCGCCCGACGGACAGACGCCGCGCATGCGCTTTGGGCATCGGCCATCCAAGCGCGGGACAAGGCACGGCAAGATGAGGGTATACCTCAGCGGCAAGGGCACTTCAAAGCGCTCGCGGCAGCGGAAATGGCGATTGTTGCTCTTGGTCGGTGCTACCGGATGGTCTGTGGTCTTATCGAGAAATATTGCCCAGAATTGCAGGTGCCGGACAGCGTGACAAAGACACTCGAAGCGGTACAGGAAATGCGAAATGCGTTCGAGCACATCGATGAGCGCGCCGAAGGCAAGGTCGGGAGAGGGGAATCCCATCTGGATGCGTTGACGATCTTCAATCAACCAGACTTCGTTGAGTCGTCCATCCTCCGGTATAAGAACTACGAACTGGATTTTGAGACGGACGTTATCGCTGCTCTTGTAGACTGTCGTGAGCTAATCATGGAGGCGATAGACGAACGGGCCAGACAAAAAGCGGGAAACAATCAACCGGAGGAATGACGGATGGTGCTATGCCGATTCCCACCATCCGTCTGCGAGACTTCCGTTAATCCCACTGGGGAAAACAGATGCCTGCCCACCTGCTTAATTTTTTCATTTTTTCCGGTGCCCTGATTCTCTCCTGGGTGGTCGGTGCGGTCGTGCCGCCAACCTGGACGGTGAGCCAGACCCCGATGTTATCGCAGCCGATATTATTGAGGACTTACGCACCGCGTTGGAGCAGTTTGAGGCGATAGGCGAAGAGGTCGGGTGAGCTTGCCCGCTTCACTCCTCATTGAGGCGGTGGCTGTGATAGACGGAGATAAAGCGGTGAAAGGAGACCCGGACATGGCGACCTCCACCATCGATGCCCATGAAACCGTGCAGCAATCCGCTGAGAAGCGCTCACACACTATGGCGTTGCCTCCATTGGAAAACGGCGACCGGCTGACGCGGGAAGAGTTTGAGAGACGCTATGCCGCCATGCCGGAGGTGAAGAAGGCGGAACTGATTGATGGAGTGGTGCGTATGGGCTCACCGGTTCGTTTCGGGAAACACAGTGAACCTCACGCCGCACTGTTGACATGGCTGGGGACATATACCGCGTTTACCCAGGGCGTCCGGCTTGGGGACAACGCAACCGTCCGCCTGGATTCGGATACGGAACCACAGCCAGACGCTCTGCTACGCATAGAGCCGGAGGTGGGTGGCAGTTCGCGTGTCAGCGAAGACGATTATATCGAAGGCGCGTCCGAGTTGGTCGCCGAAATCTCTTCCAGTACGGCATCGTACGACCTGCACGACAAAATGGACGCCTACCGCCGTGCGGGTGTGAAAGAATATCTGGTCTGGCGCGTGGACGACGGGCAGTTTGACTGGTTTGTGCTGCGTGATGGGGCGTATATGCGTCTTGCGCCTGACGCCTCCGGGGGAATGACGAGCCAGACATTTCCGGGCTTGCGTCTGGCAGTCCCGGCATTGCTGGCGGGTGACATAGCGCAGGTCGTTGGAGGGCTGCAAAAGGGGCTGGACACTGCCGAGCACGCGGAGTTTGTTACTCGATTAGAGACGCAGACCTTGCCTCGCTGAGAAGAGGGGAAACCCCTCACCCTAGCCCTCTCCCCCAAGGGGCGAGGGGATAGGTCCATTGGAGGCGCTGTCTCCGGGATACAAGTGTCTCTCCCCCAAGAGGCGGGGGGATAGGATCGGGAAATAAGGACTGTAGGGGCAACCCCTTGTGGTTGCCTGATGGGAGCGGCGGGGCCGGATTCCTCAGCAAGGGGGAGGGGGAGTCAACACAAGAACGCCTATCCGTTACAGTAGCCGCAGGCCCGAACGATTCTTTACCCCGTCCCATTGGAGAAAACAGATGCCTGCCCACCTGCTCAATTTTTTCATTTTTTCCGGTGCCCTGATTCTCTCCTGGGTGGTCGGCGCGGTCGTGCCGCCGACCTGGACGGTGAGCCAGGCCGTGTTGGACGTCCACACGGACAGCGACGGGCGCTCGTACTACATCGCCAGGGGCGAGCCCGCGTATTTCGAGGCGGTTCCCATTGAGCGTTCAGAACTCAACCCGGACCGGGTTGACGGCTCGAACGTCGCGCCCGCGGTGACGGAGGAGTTTGCTGTGGCCACCGTCACACGCGACGGACAAGCCACGCAGGTCTACTACCGGCTCACCGCCCAGTATCACTGGGGTTATTGGTCGTTGCTGCCGGCGGTTGTTGCGGTGCTGCTGTGTTGGGTTACGAGAGAACCCGTCCCCGCGCTGCTGGGCGGCATTGTCTCCGGCGCGCTGATTCTGGGTCAGTACGACCTGACGGGCCAGGTGCTGATTCCCGCCCTGGCCACGACCAATGCGGCCGGTATCCTGCTGCTGTATTTGTGGCTGCTCGGGGGGCTTATGGGCATCTGGTCGCGAACCGGAGCGGCCCAGGCTTTCGCCGAGTTCATGACCGTGCGTTTTGTGCGTGGCCCAAAGACCGC
Source organism: uncultured Binatia bacterium (SeqCode) (assembly GCA_965203745.1). GTDB lineage: Bacteria > Desulfobacterota > Binatia > Bin18 > Bin18 > Bin18. Next base: position 2,578,765 of record CBDBDK010000001.1, on the reverse strand, counting down.
CAAGCTGGTGGCCTGGATGCTGGGCGTCATCTTTTTTCAGGGCGGAACTATGAGCACGGTGCTGGTCGGCACCACGGTCAAGCCGATTGCCGACGAGGAAAATGTGAGTCATGAAGAACTGGCCTATATTGTCGATTCGACTGCCTCACCCATTGCCTCACAGCTCGCGTTCAACGCCTGGCCGGGCTATGTGCAGGCGTTCATCTTTGTCTCTGGGGTCGGTTTTCTGGCGACCGAAGCGGACCGCATCAGCTTTTTCTTTCAGAGCGTCCCGTTTTGTTTCTATGCCATTTTCGCGGTCCTCGGTACGTTTTTGCTCGGCATTGAAAAGCCTCTTTTCCTGGGTAAGCGACTGGCTGCGGCCATGGACCGCTCCCGTACGACCGGCCAGCTCGACGCGGACGGGGCCGAGCCGCTGAGCGCCAAGGAACTGCAAGCCAGCCACGTGCCCGCGGGCTATACGCCGCATGTGCTGGAGTTCTTCCTGCCGCTGGGCGCGCTGATCGGCATTGCGATCGGCACCTTTGTGGTCACGGACTCGCCCAATGTGCACTGGGCGTTTGGCGTGGCCCTCCTGCTGGCAGTGGGTATGGCGCTGGCCAAGGGTATGGCGCTCAAGGAACTCATGGCCGGGTTTCACGATGGCATCCGGGGCGTGGTGCTCGGCTCGGTGATCCTGCTGCTGGCCATCACGATCGGCGGCGTCAACACCCAGACCGGGGGCGCGGTCTTTCTGGTTGACCAGCTCGGCGAGAGCATTCCCTATTTTCTCCTGCCGGTCCTGCTTCAGCTTCTAACCATGATTATTGCCTTTTCCACCGGAACGAGTTGGGGCACCTATGCGGTGGCGTTTCCGCTGGCCATGCCGCTGGCCTGGGCGATTGCCGGCGCGCACGGTCTCGCCCACCCCGAGCTGTTCATGACCCTGTGTTTTGCCGCGGTCATGGACGGCAGCGTCTATGGCGACCAGTGCTCGCCGATTTCGGATACGACGGTCCTGAGCGCCATGTGTACCGGCTGCGACCTGATGGACCACGTCAAGACGCAGATCCCGCAGGCTTCGGTTGCCGCCGCTCTGGCGGCCATCTGCTGGACCAGCATCGCGTTTCTGACCGCGTAAACCCCAGGGAACGTCCAAATTTGTGTCTCTTCCGGCGAAGAGATACAATAGGTCCAGATTATTTTACGTTTCTATGCGGAGGTTTTGATGTCTTTTTTCCTGCGGCTTTTCGGTTTTGTGGTCCTGGTTCCGTCCCTGGCGCACGCAGCTACTTTGGGAGTTCCCGGCAACGGAGCCAAACTCTCAGGTGTCAGCGTCATCTCGGGCTGGAAGTGTGAGGCCGAGGGAGACCTGACCATCGTCTTCAACGACGACGGGAAACACATTCCCTTGCTGTACGGTACTGAGCGCACCGACGTCCGCGCTAACGGCCGATGTCTTGAGAATGACCATGATAATGTCGGCTTTGTGGCCATCTGGAACTGGGGCAACCTGGGCGATGGGGAACACACTGCGGTTGCCTACGATAGTGGTGTGAAGTTTGCCGAGAGTACGTTCACGGTGACAACCCCTGGGACGGACTTCCTCACAGGAGCGAGCAAGCGGGTTACAGTCGATGATTTTCCCAATACCGGCGATACCACCGTGCTGGAGTGGAATCAGAGTACCCAGCATTTCGAGATCGTGGAGTTCATGGAGATGGGCCCGACCGACCTGGGCATGTGTACGGTTGGGATTGACGGTGCGTACGGGAGAGAGTTGCACGGGCACCATCCTCGCTTTCAGCTATACTTTTACCGTGAATGCAGACGGACAAGGGTGTATAAGCGGCACCGGTTTAGATCGTTCCAATTGATGGATGTTACGCAACCCCGGATGTTTTGCCAGACTCCCGGAGTGATGGACCTCGGTGTATGGTCTTACCAGGAATACAGATGGGAGCTGGACTATCGATAGCCTGCCGCCCGGTTCATAAGGAGGGTCTGATGTCTTTCTTACTTCGCCTTTGCCTTGGTTTTGTGGTCCTGGTTCCGTCCCTGGCGCACGCAGCTACTTTGGGAGTTCCCGGCAACGGAGCCAAACTCTCAGGTGTCAGCGTCATCTCGGGCTGGAAGTGTGAGGCCGAGGGAGACCTGACCATCGTCTTCAACGACGACGGGAAACACATTCCCTTGCTGTACGGTACTGAGCGCACCGACGTCCGCGCTAACGGCCGATGTCTTGAGAATGACCATGATAATGTCGGCTTTGTTCAGCCATCTGGAACTGGGGCAACCTGGGCGATGGGGAACACACTGCGGTTGCCTACGATAGTGGTGTGAAGTTTGCCGAGAGTACGTTCACGGTGACAACCCCTGGGACGGACTTCCTCACAGGAGCGAGCAAGCGGGTTACAGTCGATGATTTTCCCAATACCGGCGATACCACCGTGCTGGAGTGGAATCAGAGTACCCAGCATTTCGAGATCGTGGAGTTCATGGGGAGTGAGCCCATTGATCTTGGAGTGTGTGTGGAGGGATTGACTCTGGCTTCAGGAGAAATGTGCAGCGGCTCCATAAAATTCGGCGAGCAGGAGGTTGGCTATATTTTTTCTGTGAATGGCGACGGACAGGGGTGTGTGGATTTGGATATAGGAATTGACCTTGATTGCTTTGATACCAGTGAGGAATTTGAGAGTCTTCTCAGTACTTTTGGAGTTTCTGGCCCGCTCTCACCAAGAATGATGATGACAGTTGGACCATTGACAGCATCCCGACCGAGCTATGAGAAGATGCTGACGTCTTTCCTGCTTCGCTTTTGCCTTGGGTTCGTTGTCCTGGTTCCGTCTCTGGCACACGCCCAACTTACCGGTGTCCTGGAGATTCCCGGCAACGGGGCCACCGTGTCGGGCGTGGGGATAATCGCGGGCTGGAAGTGTGAGGCCGGGGACATCACCATCCGCCTCAACGATGGAGACCCTATTCCCGCGACGTATGGGTTGCTCCGTGCCGATACTAGCGGGACCTGTGACAATGATGGGAATAACGGCTTTTTCAGCTATACGAACTGGGGGAACCTTGGCGATGGAGAACACACGGCCGTCGTCTACGATGATGGCACGGAGTTTGCCCAGAGCACGTTCACGGTGACAACCCTCGGGACGGAGTTTCTGACAGGAGCGAACACCCAGGTCAGTATTCCGGATTTTCCTACACCGGGAGAGACCACGACCTTTCGGTGGAATCAGGCGACTCAGCATCTGGAAGCGGTCTCGCGGGAGCCGGCGTGTAGAGAGACGCTCACGATGAGTCCGGGAGACACGTGCCGTGGCTCCATCTTTCTTGAGCTCGATACCTCCCGCCTGGGTACGGTCAGAACCGGCTTTACCTTTACTGTTGAGGCTGAGGGCCGGGGGTGCATAAGCATCAGCGGCATTCCTACATTATTCAACCGTTGCTATTCGGCCAGCCTGCCGAACGTTCTGGGTAAGATCGGGGTTTCTGTCATCAGGAATGAGGATGGGAGTTGGACCATTGATCGCTTCCCACTCGTTGATCTTGGGGAGTGTGTTATTGACTTAACAGTGGAGCCGGGAGCGAAGTGCAGTGGCTCTATAGATATTGGCATTGGCGATCTCGACTTTACTTTTTCTGTTGAGGCTGAGGGCCGGGGGTGCATCGAGGCCGAGGTGGATTTGGATGTACCTCTCGTGGATGGTAAGGAAATCGATACGTGCTTTGATACTGGTGAGGCTTTCCAAAAGATTCTTGACAAGATCGACGATATTATCGAAATCGGCGCTTTTGCCGCCAAGAATGCCGATGGCAGTTGGACTATTCTCGACTTCCTGTAGGCGCATCTCCTTAATAGCCGATCTCTGCACCTCATGGCTCAGGCGCCGGCTGTTCACCGAGGGCCGTGAGCAGTTCCTGGCGGACGTAGGCGTCTTGTTCGCGGTCCAGGGCGGTCTTGAGACTGGCCGTATGCGCCAGGCGGCCCAGCGCCCAGGCTGCATGACCACGAATCAGGGGTTCGGGGTCGTGCAGCGCTGCTTGTAGCGGGCCGATCGCGGCGGGGTTGCCGCTATTGCCCAGGGCAACGGCGACATTGCGCAGCAAACCGCGGCGCTTGGTGCGCCATATTGCGGAGCGCCGGAAACGGGCTCGAAAGCCGTCTTCGTCAAGTTGTAACAGTTCGGGCAGGGATGGAAACAACTCGTCCACCAGGTCGTGGCGGGGCTGGCCGAACTTGGTATTCCAGGGACAGACTTCCTGGCAGATGTCGCAGCCGAAAATCCAGTTGCCGAGCTTGGGGCGCAGCGCGTGCGGAATCGGACCGTGATGTTCGATCGTTAAGTAGGAAATACACAAAGGGGATTTGAGGACATAGCCCGTCGCCAGAGCGTCGGTCGGACAATCATCGAGGCAGCGTGTACAACTGCCGCAGTGGGCGCTCGGCATGCCTTCGCCCTCAAGGTCGAGGCTGACCAGAATCTCGGCCAGAAAAAACCACGAGCCCATGGCTTTATGCAGCAACATGGTGTTTTTGCCGAACCACCCCAGGCCGCTGCGATACGCCCAGTCGCGCTCCAGCAGGGGGCCGGTGTCCACATACGGCCGGGCCCAAATCCCCGGCCGTTGGTCTTTGAGAAAGGCAATGAACTGTTTCAGCTTTTTTGTGATGACATCGTGATAGTCCGCTCCAGCCGCATAGGCGGCCATGCGACCCCGCAGTTCGTGTTGCCAATTCACCTCAGGCAGAACGGGTGGAGAGTAGGGAAAGCCCAGGCAGATGACGCTACGGGCCTCCGGAAACGGAATATGGGGGTCAATGCGCCGTTGGGGTTCCCTGGCTAAATACCGCATCTCGCCGGCAAAGCCCTGGGCCAGCCAGTCGCTGAAGAACGACGCGCGAGGCAGCACCGATAGGCGCGTGAAACCGCACAGCGTAAAGCCGAGTCTGGCCGCCTCGGTTCGGATTGCGTTTTCGAGTGACACGGCTTTGTGGTAGCATACACGCATCCGGGTCAAAACGGGCACAGGGATTGACGCGGGGCAAGATAGACCTTATCTATCTCCCTTGAGGAGGCCGGTATGGACAATCTGGATCAAGAGACACAATTCCAATCCAACGATACCCCGCAGGAGGCGGTTCCCACAGCGGATGGGCCGGCCCTGTCGCTGTCTGATTTAGCAGTCGAAAAAGTGAAAGAAACCATGCTCAAGGAAGGCATGCCGGAGGGTGGGTTGCGGGTCTCGGTGGTCGGCGGTGGCTGTTCCGGCTTCCAGTATAGCCTGGGTCTTGATGCTGCCGCGCGGGAGGATGATATTGTGGTCGAACAGGGTGGTGTCAAACTGTTCGTTGACCCCATTAGTCATCAATACGTGCATGGGACCATGCTTGATTATGTCAACGGGCTGCATGGGGCGGGCTTCAAGTTCGTCAACCCGAATGCGACCCGGACCTGCGGCTGCGGCTCGTCGTTTGCCGTCTAAGTCTCTCTTCCCCAACTGAAGAAATAGGCAAGGGCCTGGAACTCTCCAGGCCCTTTTGCTTTCCATGCCCCGTTTTACTCACCTTATTTTCGATCTCGACGGGACCCTGGTTGATACCAAGGCCGACCTGGCGGCAGCAGCCAATCATATGTTGCGGGAGCTGAACCTTCCGCTCTTGTCCGTCGCCCAGGTTGAAAGCTTTATCGGGCTCGGCGCGCGCGTGCTGATCGAACGGGCGTTGGGCCAAGAGCGGGCTCATCTGGTGGCGGACGGCTTCGCGCTCTTCATGGACTATTACGACGCTCATCTGCTCGATCAGACCAGACTCTATCCAGGTATGGAGACACTGCTCACGGCTGCCCGTGCCCAGGGGATGAGCCTGTCTGTTTTGACGAATAAACCGGAACAGCCAAGCAGGGCAATTCTGTCGGGCCTGGGTTTGACGGATTATTTTAGTGCGGTCATTGGCGGGGATACCCTGCCGAAGAGAAAACCCGATCCGGGGGGGATTTTCGTGCTACAGCAAGCGGCTGGCCGTGCTCTCACTGAGACGCTGCTGATCGGCGACTCTGAGATTGATATGCGCACGGGCCGGGCCGCGGGCATTGCCACCTGTGGGGTGACGTGGGGATTCGGCCACGCGGGTTTCGAGACCTGCCCACCCACGTTTCGGGTTGAAACGGTCCCGGCGCTTCAACAGATTGCTGTGGGTTGGTCGCTATCCCCCTAACGGTCCGCGCAGCCGCTCGGCCATGCGGACCGCTTCAATAGTCTCCTTGACATCATGGGTGCGGATGATGTGGGCCCCGTTCACCACCGCAATGGCGGCACAGGTCAGCGAGCCAATGAGACGATCCTGGACCTTGGGCTGATCCAGAATTTTCCCAATAAAGGACTTGCGCGAGGCTCCGACGAGGAGGGGAAATCCTAACGAGCGGAGGTCTGCCAGCGTCCGCAGCACCAGGCAATCCCACTCGTCCCAGGCAATCCCAGGCTTGCGAAAAAATCCGATTCCGGGGTCGAGCACGGTCTGCTGCCGTGGAATGCCGGCCTGCTTTGCGCGCGCCAGACTGTCCCGCAGGGCGTTCCGGATACGCTCCAAAGGTGGTCCACTGTGGGGGCGCTGTTCACTTGCCATCAGAATCGCGCCGGCTCCAGAATGGGCAATCAGCGGAGCCATAGCCGGATCGTTCTTCAAACCACTGACATCGTTGATAATCCGAGCGCCCGCCCGCAGGGCGGCCTGAGCCGGCTGGGCGCGCTTGGTATCGGCCGAGATCGGAATCGAAACGGCCGCAGCAGCGGCTTCAACCGCCTGGGCTAAACGTTCGGTTTCTTCTGCAACGGGAATATCAGTTTTTAAGTATGGGGCAGTGGACATCGCCCCAATATCAATGATATCAGCTCCCTCACCTGCCAGTGCATGCGCCGTTTCCGCTATCTGCTCACGATTGGTCTGGACGGAGCCTGGGTAAAAGGACTCAGGGCTGACGTTCAGAACGGCCATAATCCGGACCGGCAGCGTGTCGCCGACCGGAATGCCCGCCAATTGCGCAGGGAGGGAGGGAGGGACGTGGCTCATGAAGGGCATGCTATACCGTTACTGAGCAGAAGTTGAGACCGGTCTGGGGGAGAGACGGCAGAAGTGGCATTTTTAGTTTGCGGGCTTCTGCATTTTTCACTACACTACCCTGGCGTGAGATAGGAGAATAAAACTATGAAATTGTACGACTTCCCCCTCAGCCCCTACTGCCAGAAAGTCCGCCTCGTACTGGCTGAAAAAGAGTTATCGTACGATAAGGTCTTTGTTGATCTGACGAAGAGCGAACAGCGCAGCCCTGAATTTCTCCGGCTCAATCCGTACGGTAAGGTGCCCGTCCTGATCGATGACGAAGAAGTCATTTACGACTCGACGTTTATTAACGAATATCTTGATGATGAATATCCACATCCCCCGTTGCGACCCGAGCCTTCCGGGGACCGGGCCCGGGTGCGGATGTTTGAAGACTTTGCTGACACGTCCTTTACGGCGCAGTGTGGACTGCTGTATGCCGAACTGCGGAAACCCGAAGATCAGATCGACCATGAGCGCGTGCAACGCTATCAGGGAGACATCATTCGCGTGCTCGAATTTCTTGACCGGCATTTGAACGGCAAAGAATATCTGGTTGACGAATTTTCATTAGCCGACCTCGCGTTCACCCCACGGCTGTTGATTCTGTCGCAGCTCGGGGTTGAACTCCCGTCTCGGCTCAGACATGTTTCGGCTTGGATTAAGCGCTTATCCCAGCGTCCGTGCGTAGAACAGCTGTTGAAGGAACTCAACATGACGTAGCCTGTCCGGTATGGGCCTGGAGTGGGGAAATCCTGCCAACTCGGATATTGCGTATCCCCAGTGAGGAAAGCGAGCCTGCTGTGTCTGAACTGCCTGACATTATTCCGGTTTTTCCTTTGCCGAACGTGGTCCTGTTTCCGCGTGTCCAGCTCCCGTTGCACATCTTTGAGCCGCGCTACCGCGCCATGGTGCGGGATGTCATGGAGGCAGAGCCGCCACTTATCGGCATGGCCCTGCTCCGGGGTGACTGGCAAGAGCAGTATGAAGGCAATCCCCAGGTGTTCCCCATAGGCTGTGTGGGGAAGATGGTGAAGACCGTGCCGCTCCCGGACGGACGGTTTAATATTCTCCTGCATGGGTTACGGGAGTATCGCATTCAGGAAGAATTCCACGATAAGAGCTATCGTCGAGCCCGGGTAGAATGGCTCCCGCAGAGAAACCAGACGCTTGAGCCTGCGCAACGTGAGGCCATTGGCCGCCTGTTAGCGTCCTATTTGCAGAAGGATGAGGTGGTGCAGAAATTCCTGGCGGATTCCGATATCACTGACGAGCTCTTCATTAATTTCTTCGCCTTTCAACTCGACCTCCTGCCTATCGAGAAGCAAGGCCTGCTGGACGCTGCCACGCTCGACGAACGGGCGACCTGCTTACGGGATATTCTTGACTTCAAGTTGTCAGAGGGCCGCTGGCCAGAGGGTGGGGGTGGGGGAAAAGATCGTCTCCACTAGAAGCTGCCTTGACAAACACCGGTCCCCTCATAATAGTGAAACGCGGTAGATGGCGGCGAGCCCGCTATTATACGTATACGGAGGTAGATAGAACTCCATGAAACGTAAAGAAGAGATGACGTGGTGGGAGCGGCTGTATGTCCCGGAAATCGTGCGTGGTCTTGTTGTCACCATGTCCCACTTCTGGCGGAATCTGACGCTGCATATGCTGCACGCGTTCGGCTTTGCCAAAGGGACGCGGGCTGCGTATACGGTCCAATATCCGGAAGAGCGTAAGCGCTACCCGGACGTCTATCGGGGCAGTCACCGTTTGACGCTCAAAGAAGACGGCTCGGTCCGCTGTACCTCGTGTTTTCTGTGCGCAACGGCCTGTCCGGCCAACTGCATTCATATCGAGGCCGGGGAACACCCCGACCCCGACGTGGAAAAATTTCCGTTGCGCTATGAAATCGATACCCTGCGCTGCATTTACTGCGGGATGTGCGTCGAAGCCTGTCCGTGTGACGCGATCCGGATGGACACCTATGTGCATCCGCGCATTTGGGGCTATGATCGGAAAGATTTTATCGAATCCAAAGAAGTCCTTATGAATCGTTCCCGCACCCTGGCGACGGGTGGCCGGGATTCCATTATGACTGAAATGCTGGAGAGTTATCAGGAAGCAGAGCAGAGAGTGGCCAGGGAGATTGGCGCTCCTGGGGCCTGAGGCTCTCAAAGAGTACACGTGTTCTCCAATAGGCATGAGATGCGGAACACGTTTACTCTTTCTCACGGAGGCAGACTATGGCAAAGACTTATCAGGAACTCATGGCCGAGGCCCGAGACAGCGTGCCGGAAGTCACGATTGACGAGGTGCAGGCCCAAATGGAAAACGGCGCGCGGCCAACCTTGCTCGATGTGCGGGAACGCGAGGAGTACCGTGAAGGCCATCTGGAAGGATCGGTCCCGCTCCCGCGCGGCTTTCTCGAAATGCGCATCGAAGAGGCCGTACCGGATAAGAGCACACCCATCGTGGCGTATTGCGCCGGTGGCGTCCGCTCGCTCATCGCCGCTCGGACGCTTAAAGAAATGGGCTATGAGAAGGTGACTTCCATGTCCGGCGGCTATACGGCCTGGAAAAACGCCGGCTATAAATGGGTGGCCGATCGACAGTTCACCCCAGAGCAGATCACGCGCTATGCGCGTCATTTTACCCTGCCGGAAGTCGGGGAAGCGGGCCAGGCCAAGCTGCTCGATGCCAAAGTGTTATGCGTTGGGGCGGGCGGCCTCGGATCGCCGGTGGCCTTATATCTGGCCGCGGCCGGGGTCGGTACAATAGGGATTGCGGACCATGACACCGTTGATATGAGCAATCTCCAACGCCAGATCCTGCACACCAACGACCGGGTCGGGATGCCCAAGGTGGAGTCGGCGCAACTGACCCTGAACGCGCTCAACCCCGATGTAAATGTCGTTCAGTTCAAGGAGCGCCTCTCTTCCGAAAATGTCATGCGTATTATCGACGACTTCGATATCGTAGTGAACGGCTGCGATAATTTCCCGACCCGCTATCTCATTAACGACGCCTGCATCATGGCCAAGAAGATGCTCGTCGATGGCTCGATCTTCCAGTTTGAAGGCCAGGTCACGGTGGTCGATCCGACCGAAGGCCCGTGCTATCGCTGCCTGTTTCCCGAGCCACCACCTCCGGGGATGGCTCCGAGCTGTGCCGAAGCCGGCGTCCTTGGTGTGCTGCCCGGACTCGTCGGCTGTATGCAGGCGCTCGAAGTGATCAAGATCATTCTCGGTGCGGGTAATCCGCTTGTCGGACGGATGATGCATTTTGATACGCTCAGCTCGGAAATCCGGGTGTTGAAACTGCGCAAAGATCCGAACTGTCTGGTGTGCAGCGAAAACCCGAAAATCACGGAGCTGATCGATTACGAAGAGTTCTGTGGTCTGCGACCGGCCAACGCCGCCTAGCCCGAGGAGAGCTGTTTCAGCACCACGATGGATATGGCCGATTCCGTCACCATAACCGTCAAGCTTTTTGCGGCACTGAGAAAATACACCCCGCAGGGGAGTCCGGATGGGGTCTCACTCTCCCTGCCCGCTGGAGCAACGGTCCAGGACGCGGTTGATATGCTGAACATTCCACGCGAGCAGGCAGGTATGCTTGTTGTGGGTGATACCTATGTCGAAGTGGGGACGGTCCTTGAAAACGGACTGGAACTGAGCATTTTCCCGCCGCTTGCCGGTGGGGTGTGTGGATAGCCACGGATAAGAAGGGCGCATGCCGGGGGATGATAGTGGAAAGGGGCACGGTCTACCGTGCCCCTTTTTTGACCTTTAGGGGGAGGGACGAATCGTGAGGGCTGATCTCAAGGCTTTACAGGCGACCGCGGATACATTGCGTATCCATTCACTGCGTACCACAGCCGCAGCAGGGTCGGGCCATCCGACGTCGTGCATGTCCGCTGCGGATATCATGGCGGCTGTATTCTTTGCCGACATGCGCTTCGACCCCGCCAATCCGGCCCATCCGGGCAATGACCGCTTTGTACTGTCAAAAGGGCACGCCGCTCCCGTCCTGTATGCGGCCCTGGCAGAAGCCGGAGCCCTGCCGCTGGAGCAGTTGTCCTCGCTCCGCAAGTTCTCCAGTGATCTGGAAGGCCACCCCACGCCGCGCATCCCCTGGGTGGGGGCCGCAACCGGCTCGCTCGGGCAGGGACTCTCCGTTGGGGTCGGCATGGCGCTGAACGGCAAGCGCCTGGATAAGCTTGACTACCGTGTCTATGTCCTGCTGGGCGACGGGGAGGTCGCAGAAGGCGGCGTCTGGGAAGCGGCGGCCATGGCGTCGTACTATCAGCTCGACAACCTCATAGGCATTGTTGATGTCAACGGCATGGGGCAGAGCGAACGGACCATGTACAATTTTGACGTGGAAACCTATCAGCGCCGTTTTGCCGCATTCGGTTGGAATGCGCTGGTGGTTGACGGCCATAATATCGAAGAGGTTGTGGCTGCGCTCGATCAGGCCCACGCCACCACAGACCGGCCAACAATGCTGGTTGCCAAGACCTTCAAGGGCAAAGGCGTCTCTTTTCTTGAGGATAAACCCGGCTGGCACGGAAAGCCGCTCAAGGGGGAGGATCTGGACAAGGCGCTGGGTGAGTTGGAAATCGGTAGGAGCACGGAGGTGCCCGACGTAACGCGGCCGCAAACCAATGGGTTTTCCCCGGCTGGTGCCAGCGGAAGTGTCCCTGTCCCAGCCTATGAGTTAGGGGAGAAGGTTGCGACCCGCGTGGCCTACGGAACCGCCTTGGCCAAGCTCGGAGCCGTGGACCCCCGGGTGGTCGCCCTTGACGGAGACACCAAGAATTCGACGTTTGCCGAAACTTTTCTCAAGGCCCACCCAGAGCGATATTTTGAGAGTTATATTGCGGAGCAAAACATGGTCGGGGCCGCGGTCGGGCTGGCTGCGTGCGGCAAGATTCCGTTTGCCTCGACATTTGCGGCCTTTCTCACCCGGGCGTTTGACCATATCCGTATGGCTGCCATCTCCGGCGTATGCATCAAATACGTTGGCTCGCACTGTGGGGTCTCGATTGGGGAAGACGGCCCGTCTCAGATGGGGTTGGAAGATTTGGCGATGATGCGGGCCATTCCCAACTCGGTCGTGCTCTACCCCAGCGATGCGGTGGCAACCGAACGTCTGGTCAGTGCCATGCCCGACCTGCCCGGCACGACCTATCTGCGCACGACCCGTCCGGCAACGCCGGTGCTCTATCCCAACGCCGAGGAGTTTCCCATTGGTGGCAGCAAACTGCTGCGGTCCAGCGATAACGATGTACTGACAGTCGTTGCCGCCGGGGTGACGCTGCACGAGGCGCTTGCGGCCAGCGAGACGCTTACAAGCGAAGGGGTGGCTATCCGCCTGATTGACGCCTATTCGGTCAAACCGATTGATGCCCAGGGTCTACTGGCCGCGGCCAAACAAACCAACAACACCCTGCTCGTGGTCGAAGACCACTATTATGACGGCGGTCTGGGCGACGCCGTGCTGAACTCGGTTGCGGCTCATGGGGTCAAGGTGCACAAACTCGCCGTAAACGGTGTTCCTCGCTCCGGCGCGTCGGCAGAGTTGCTGGACGCCTTTGGCATCAGCGCTCAACATATTGTCGCCCACGTAAAAAAGCTGGCAGCCTGATCAATCTTATACGGGAAAGGAAGCAGATATCCCCTCCTCGGAGGGGTGGCCGCAGGCCGGGGGGGGGTCTCGCCCACGTCGGGTCGGATAGCCCTATGCTTTCTTGCGGAAGCCGGCGTAGTAGATGGGCTTGCCCGCGTCTATAAACTGACGTTCAAAGTCGGTCAGGATCAACTTGCCGTTCCGATTCCGCTGGTCCCGTTGCCAAGGGAATTGCGCCAGCTCAGCGACTGCCTCCAATTGCCGGACTATTCCGACAAAATACGTCTGGACATCGGTGGCGATCAATATCTTTCCGCCGGGAACGAGCGCGCGGGTGAGCGAGACACAGAAGTCGCCTTGAAACAGACGCCGACGTTGATGCCGCCGCTTCCACCACGGGTCCGGGAAGTAGAGGTGGAAAATTGTCACGGATTCGGACCGAATCAGGCTGTCGAGCACGCAACCGATATCGGCAGCAAGGGCGAGTACATTGCCCGGCTGTTCGCGCTCGATCAACTCTTTGATCCGATACACCCGCCGTCTGGAGAACTCGACCCCAAAGAAATTATGCTCCGGCGTGCTGTGGGCCGCCGCCAGGAGAAAGGAGCCTTTCCCAGGGCCGATTTCGACTTCAACGGGATTGGCGTTGCCGAATATATCCTCCCAGGCAGGCGGAGTGAGGTGGGGAGGGACATGCTCGGCGTTCATAGCGGAGGGAGTGTAGCGAGCTGTCTGAGATTGTGCCACTCCATGCCGGTCGCCTCACAACAGCCCCCGTCCTCCATCCACCGAAAACACCGCGCCCGTACTGAAGTCGGACTCCGCCACAAAGACCACGAGCTGAGCGACTTCCTCGGGGGTTCCGGCGCGTTTGACCAGGGTCTTCTCGATTTCGTGGCGCTGGACCTCCTGGGGCGTATCGTCCTGGAACAGGACTGGTCCCGGAATAATAGCGTTGACCATGACTTCGGGAGCGAGTTCCATTGCCAGCCCCTGACTGAAGGCCAGCACGCAGGCTTTTGAGACAGAGTATGGCACGTAGTCGGCCCACGGGCGTTGTCCTGCCACATCGGCCATGTTGATAATATGCCCCCAGCCCCACTCCTTCATGCGCAGGCCGATTTTATGGGCGCAATAGAAGGTGCCGTCCAGGTTCACGTCCATAATCTGCTCCCAGTCATCAAACGTGACCGTATCAATCGGGGTACGGTAAAAGAGGGCCGCGTTATTGACTAACACGTCGATACGATCGAAATGCTCAAGGGCCTGCTCGACCAGGCGGTCAACATCCGTTTCACGGCTGATGTCCGCCTGAAGGGCGAGTGCCTCGTGACCGGTGCTCTGGAGTTTCTGAACGGTTTCCGCCGCTTCGGTCTGAGAGGTGTGGTAGTGGACCACGAGTTTGCAGCCCCGTTGGGCAAGCGCAAGGACGATGGCCTTCCCTACACGTTTTGCGCCGCCGGTGACGAGGGCGACTTTGCCGCTGAGGTCCATAGGAAAATGATACGGGTTACGTAAACGGCTCAAATTGAGGCTGGAGGATCACTTCAGCCGGACAGGCGCGCGGCGAGGCAGTGGCAATGTGGTAGGCGGCCTCTGCGACGTCATCCGGACTGAGGAGCTTCTCGCGATTCAGCCGCTTATTGTACGGAATGAGCGCGGTGTCAACCGAGCCCGGACAGAGCAACGAGACCTTGATGCCGTAGCGCCGCACCTCCTCAAATAGTGCTTGCGTAAACCCACGCACACCAAACTTACTGGCCGCATAGGCGGCCTCGCCGGCCCGCCCGCTCAAACTGGCCGTTGACCCCAGCATGATGATGGTGCCGTGCCGGCGTTCGATCATGGACGGGAGGACGTGCTTGGTGAGAGACATGGCCGCGAGCAGATTTACTCGTAAAACGGACTCCCAGTCGGTAAGACGCGATTTCACGATGGGCGTGCGCGGAGGCCCGCCTCCGGCGTTATTGACCAGGATGTCAATGCGTTTGTATCGCGCAAGCGTTTCCTCTATGAGAGCCGTGACCTGCTCATCCTGCTGTAAGTCCGTCGGAACCGAGAGCGCCTCGCCGCCCTGGTCCCAAATGCTGCGTGCCGTATCTTGGAGTTCCCGTTCGGTTCGGGCAGCCAGAGCCGTCTTCGCTCCCGCCTGGGCGAGCCTGAGGGCAATGGCTCTGCCGATGCCGCGACCCGCGCCGGTAATCAGGGCCACCTGTTCTGACAGAGGGGAGGGATAGGCCGCCATTTTGTTGCTTTTACCATGACGGAACGGTAGTATCCAATCCGCTTTTGGCCAGGTGAAGAAAGACACACAACGAGGGAGGAGCTATGGCGTACGAATATGCAATCTATGAAAAGGAAGGCCATGTTGCCACCATCACCATGAATCGCCCGGAACGGCTGAATGCGGTGCACCCGCCGGCTGCCGAGGAATTGTCGGGCATCTGGGATGACGCGCTCGCCGATGACAACACCTGGGTGATTGTCCTGACCGGCGCTGGGGAGAAAGCGTTCTCGGCCGGGAATGATCTCAAATACACCGCAGAGCACGGCTTCCCGAAAAAGCGAGCCAAGGGCGGCTTCGGGGGCTTAACCGACCGGACCGATATCTGGAAACCAACGATTGCCGCGGTGAACGGTTTTGCCCTGGGTGGCGGGTTTGAGATGGCACTGGCATGTGACATCATCGTGGCTGCCGATCACGCGCGGCTCGGGTTGCCTGAACCGCGCGTCGGTCTGGCGGCTGCCGCCGGGGGCGTTCACCGTTTGCCGCGCCAAATGCCGCTCAAGATTGCGCTCGGTTATATGCTGACCGGCAAGCATATGACCGCACAAGAGGCGCATCGCTGGGGTATTGTGAATGAAGTCGTTCCACTGGCCGACCTCAAGGCCACGGTCACGCGCTGGACGGACGAAATACAGGAGTGCGCTCCCCTGTCGGTCCGGGCGACCAAACAGTGTGCCATGATGGGTGCAGGACTGACCTTGGACGAAGCCTTTGCCCAGTCCTACCCGGCGCTCAAGCAGATGATGAACTCCGAAGACGTGGTCGAAGGGCCACGGGCCTTTGCCGAGAAGCGCAAACCGAACTGGAAAGGGAGATAGGGCTTGGAGGTTGGGGGCTAGGGTTCATGGCAAAGACCGAGCAATCTTCTTCCCCAATCCCTAACCCCCAACCTCCAGATCCTCCTTCCCATACCCACACCCTGCGTGTCCGCTACGCCGAGACCGACCAGGCAGGGATGGCGCATCATGCCGCCTATCTGCCGTGGTTTGAAGAGGGGCGGGTCGCGTTTCTGCGCGCGCTGGGCAAGCCGTACCGTGAGCTTGAAGCTGAGGGCATTCACTTTCCGGTCCGGGAAGTCCAGTGTCGCTACCGGGCGGTTGCGCTGTTCGATGACGTGCTCAGGACGACGATAACAATAGAGGCGGTCGGGGGGGCAAGTATTCGCTTCGGCTATCGGGTTGTCCGGGTGGCTGACGATATGTTGATCGCAGAAGGGGCGACGCAACACGCCTGTGTTGATGACGCAGGCAGGGTGAAACGGCTGCCCCGTGAGTTGCGGGCGGTGTTGAGGGTCGGTTGAGTCGATTGGGTCAGTTGGGTCGGTTGTCGGAGTCTGACTCTTATACCTACCGTGTTCTACCGTTCCCGAAGCTGTTTCAGATATTTCGTGCGGGCCTGTTTCAGGAAGTCGTGCGTCTCCGGCCAGCGATAGTCTGCGTAGGTGTACACAAAAGGATGGTAGGCAGCGTGGTGGTAGAGGAGTGTCACCTCGGCATAGATGCCCTGAGAAAGATAGAGTCTGTGGGCCTGGGCCTTGGTTGATGCCAGGACGAGCTTCGTCGTATCAAGATAGCCGGGGTCAAGATTCACGCGGCGCGGCGAAGCCGGGCCTGGTGGAGCGGCAAAATTGTATTCCAACTCGTTGGCTTCGAGTTTTAGCCGAATCAGATCTTCGGGTGTGATGAGCTGCTCAAACGTCACAAAGCGCCGCAGCAGAGGATCGCCCATCTCCGCTCGGTAATAGCCCGTGGTCTCCCAGGGGAAAACCGCGCTTTCCAAATCAATCCGGCCATAAGCCGCTTCCAGCCGCATAGCCGCCTGGGCAAAGAGAGCCGTATCGGCGGCGAGCAGACCCATCAATAATTTCACGGGCTGGGGGAGGCTCGGCGTGCCCATCTGCGGAGGGACCTACGAGGATTTCTTTAGAGCCAGCAGACGGTCGTAGACTGCATGGGCAACCGCGTCTTTGGACATCAGGGGGAGCGGTTCTTGCTGGCCGGTTCGGTCCAACAGGGTCACGATGTTGGTATCGCCGGCAAAGCCAGCCCCTTCTTGCGTCACATCGTTGGCTACGATCATATCGAGGTTTTTTGCGTGCAGTTTGCGCTCGGCGTTGTGGAGGACTTCTTCCGTTTCCGTGGCAAAGCCGACCAACAGCCGGCTGCCCTTGTCCTGGCCGAGTCCGGCCAGAATGTCCGGATTACGGGCGAGCGGAATAGAAAAGTCGCCGTCTTTTTTCTTGATCTTTTGAGTGGCGGTCTGGGCCGGTCGATAGTCAGCAATAGCCGCGGCTGAGACGACGATAGTGGCCCGAGGGTAGTGGGCGAGGACGGCTTGCTGCATTTCGAGTGCGGTGCGCACCGAACACAGACGGACCCCGAACGGCGCGGCCAGCGCGGTCGGCCCGCTGACCAAGGTGACCTCCGCCCCACGCTGGTGGGCAATGCGGGCCATGGCAAAACCCATCTTCCCGGTCGAGCGATTGGTGATAAAGCGGACCGGATCAATGGGCTCACAGTTGGGACCGGCCGTTACGATGACATGCTCGCCCTGCAGGTCATTTTTGGTCAGCGTAGCTTCCACACTCTCGACAATCTGTTCAGGCTCGGCCAAACGGCCCTTGCCTTCGTAGCCACAGGCCAATTCCCCTTCCGCCGGCTCGATAATATGGTGACCGAAACGCTGTAAGGTCTTGAGGTTTTCCTGCGTTGCCGGGTGGGCGTACATATGGACATTCATGGCCGGCGCAAGGACGACCGGGGCCCGTGTGACTAAGAGCAGGGTGGAAAGCAGGTCGTCGGCAATCCCGTGCGCAATTTTGGCCAGGATATTGGCGGTTGCCGGCGCAATGAGAACAAGGTCGGCCGTATCCGCGAGTCGGATATGGCCGATTTCGGATTCTTGCGTCAGGTCAAAGGTATCGGTTGAAACCGGATTACCGGATAGCGATTGCAGGGTGAGCGGAGTAATGAACTCCTGGGCGTTTTTGGTCATCACCGCGCGAACCGTGGCCCCTGCCTTGACCAGGAGGCGGACGAGCTCTGCCGCCTTATAGGCTGCAATGCCGCCGCTGACTCCAAGAAGGATATTTTTGTTTTGTAGTACCATGCTGATCGCAGAACCCTCCGCTCCCTCCACTTTTTTCACCGTATTTTGCATCATACGGGGGAAAATAGGCGGGGGGCAAGGTCTTGAGGCCGGATCACAGCTCCTCAGACAGTTGGGCATTTTCACCTGAATTGACAAGATATTTGCACTCCTTGACGTTTTTCCTGCCTTTGGCATTATGTGAGGAGCCTCAGGACGGGTCTGAGGGAACGTTGACCGATTTGAGTGTAATGTGTCTGCCAAAGCCGGCCTCTCGCAACCAGTTTCTTTTTCGCCACAAGACTGTGTCGCCGCCGAGCTTGAGCAGGTTGAAGAACGGCTGAGCGAGCTCCTTCAATCTCGCGAACAACTGCTGAGTGACATCGGGAATTATCTTGTTGGGGCGGGTGGGAAACGCGCCCGGCCAACCGTGGCCCTCATGGTGTTCCGCGCCTGTGAGGGGAAAAATGTGAATGACATCGTTGATGTTGCCACCGCCCTGGAACTCATTCATTCTGCCTCTCTCCTCCATGACGACATTATTGATGAAGCGGAGACCCGTCGGGGGAAAGAGTCGGCCCTGCACCGCTTTGGGCTGGCGGAGACCCTCATAGCCGGGGATTTTCTATTCGGACGAGCCTTTGCACTGTGTGGTCGTTTTGAGGAACAGGTCATTACCTGGGCGACGGACGCCTGCATCAGCCTGACCGAAGGAGAAGTCTTGCAAGACCGCTTGCGCCACGACCCGAGCGTGACGCGGGACGATTATTTGGAAATTATCGAACGCAAAACCGCCTCGCTGTTTGCCCAAGGGGCGCGTATGGGAGCCCATCTTGCCGGAGCTTCGCCGGAGGTGGTGGAGAGCTTGGCTGAGTCCGGCTATTGCCTGGGTATGGCCTTCCAGATTGTTGACGACGTCCTTGATGTGGCCGGCGACGGCAACCGGACGGGCAAGCCAACCGGGGCGGACCTCAGAGACGGTAATCCCTCTCTGCCGCTTGTTCTGGCGCTTGCCCGTGACCCCGAGGTCAAACGCGTCTTCGAGAAACACTCGCCGAGCCAGCAGGAAATTGACGGCGCGCTGGAACAGGTTCGTCGCTCTGGAGTGCTTGACGAAGCGACGCGCATGGCTCACGCCTACAGCAAACAGACCCTGAAGGCTTTGGAAGTACTGCCGCCGTCGCCCTATTATGACGGTCTTGCTTTTTTTGTATCCCAGCTTGTCAATCGGACTGCCTAGGCATATCCTCGACAGGTAATGGCCGCTGACTCGCCACACGCACGACTGGTCCAGATTACCCACTCCCTGCACGCGTATGCAAAGGAGTTGCAGGCTGGCGGCGTTGAGGGCTTCTC
Source organism: uncultured Binatia bacterium (SeqCode) (assembly GCA_965203745.1). Lineage (GTDB taxonomy): Bacteria > Desulfobacterota > Binatia > Bin18 > Bin18 > Bin18. The sequence continues at coordinate 2,559,326 of CBDBDK010000001.1, read as the reverse complement.
GCCCGCTCCGCCCGTAAGGTATCCATCCTCTTCGACGATATCGGCTGACGAGGACTCTCCGGGATCAATTGCCAGTAGTCGGGTGGAAATGGTCGAACGCCGGCCTCAGCAGGCCGCTGACGCTTCCGTACCGTCCACGGATTTTCCGGCCTCACCCCCGGACACGGTTGCCCCAACAGCTCCAGCCGGGGAAGCCCCTCCGGCTGCGGTCCGGACGCTCGCAGAACTTCGCACTGAAATCGGCGACTGCCAGCGCTGTCGTTTGTGCGAAAAACGCAATACTATCGTCTTTGGTGTAGGGAATCCCGACGCGGAGATCGTGTTTATTGGCGAAGGGCCGGGCTACGAAGAGGATAAACAGGGCGAACCCTTTGTTGGACGAGCCGGACAGTTGCTGACGCAGATCATTACCAAGGGCATGCAAATGCAGCGCTCGGATGTCTATATTGCCAATGTCGTTAAATGCCGTCCGCCTGGGAATCGGAATCCTGAACCTGATGAGATTGCGGCGTGTGAGCCCTTTCTGATCAAGCAGCTGGAGATCATTCGGCCCAAGATTATTATTGCCTTGGGAAAATTTGCCGCCCAGACGCTGCTGAAGGATACGACCCCCATTACCCGCTTGCGTGGCAAGTGGCAATCCTATCACGGCATCAAACTGATGCCGACCTTGCATCCGGCCTATTTGCTGCGTAACCCGAAAGATAAGCGTCTGGTGTGGGAAGATATTAAAGCGGTACTCCGAGAAATAGGACGTCTCTAGCGTGCGAAAGCGTTGCCGTACAGTGCGACCCGTCCGACTCTTTTCCTGCGTCTGTCTCTTGACGGGCCTGGGCATGCTTCTCGCCATGTCCGCCCAAAGTCAGCATGCCCATATCAACCGGATTGTTATCGATGCTTCGATTAATCCGGCTGTTGGTGACTTCATTCACGAGAATATTGATCAGTCGGCCCAAGAGGGGGCCCTGGCGCTGATTATTCAGCTCGATACTCCAGGCGGCTTGCTGAACTCAACCAAGAGTATCGTCAAGGACATGCTGGGCGCTCCGCTGCCCGTTCTTTTGTACGTCTCGCCCAGTGGGGCGGGGGCTGGCTCGGCAGGCGTGTTCATTACGATGGCCGGTCATATTGCGGCCATGGCCCCGGGCACAACCATAGGAGCGGCCCATCCGGTTGCCAGCGGCGGACAAAATATCGAAGGCGATATGCGGGAAAAGATCGAAAATTTTACCGTGTCCTTTATCGAATCCATTGCGCAGCGCCGGGGCCGCAATGTCGAGTGGGCAGAGAAGGCGGTTCGTGAAAGTGTTTCGATCACTGAGGTCGAAGCGCTGGAGAAGAATGTCGTTGATTTTGTTGCGACGGATGTGCACGATTTGCTGGCCCAGGCCAGCGGACGGGCCGTCGAGGTTGGCTCGGAAAAGATCACCCTGGATTTTAGTGCGGCCCAAGTGGGTGAGGGCCGCTTCAATATTGTCACGGTCGAGATGCGGCTCAAGCATAAGGTGCTGAATATCCTGGCCGACCCCAATATCGCCTACCTGCTCATGATGGCTGGTATGCTGGGTTTGTATCTTGAATTCTCGAATCCCGGCCTGTTGCTCCCTGGTCTGGCGGGCGGCATTTGTTTAATTCTCGCGCTGACGGCCTTTCAGGTTTTACCCATCAATTATACCGGCTTGGTCTTAATCGGTCTCGGCATGGCGCTGCTCATCGCGGAGATGTTTCTCCCCAGTTTCGGCATCCTGGGTGTCAGCGGGATTGCGGCCTTTGTGTTGGGCTCGTTGTTCCTATTCGATACGCCGGACGCCGAGCTCGCAGTTGATCGCGGCATTATTTTTGCCGCCTCACTTGCCGTGGGAACCTTCATGTTCATTGTCGGCTCACTCGCTGTACGGGCGTGGCGCCGCCCGGTCGCGTCAGGAATGGAGGGGCTCCAGGGAGAAATCGGTGAAGTGCGCACCCCGCTCACCCCACAGGGAAAAGTCTGGGTGCACGGCGAGTATTGGACGGCTCAGAGTGACGAAGAGATTGAAGTGGGCCAAAAGGTCCAAATCGTCGAGGTCGACCATATGGTCCTGCGGGTACGCCGCGCAGCGAATTCATGATGAAGAGGGGGATACTCCATGTTTGGTTTCGGTCCGGTAGCAACGTTTTTGATTATTGGTCTGGTACTTTTGGCAAGCGGCATCAAGATTCTGCCCGAATATGAGCGGGGGGTTATCTTCCGACTCGGTCGTCTGGTGAAGCATCGTGGGCCGGGGCTGATCTATGTGATCCCATTGATTGAACGCATGGTCCGGTTGGATATGCGGACGATTACCCTGGACGTTCCGCCCCAGGACGTGATCACCAAGGATAATGTCTCGATCAAGGTGAATGCGGTTCTCTATTTTCGTGTTTTAGAGCCCAATAAGGCAACGATTGAGATCGAGAATTATCTGTTCGCTACCTCGCAACTGGCCCAAACGACGCTGCGGAGTGTCTGCGGTCAGGCCGAACTGGACGAGTTGCTGTCCGAGCGGGACAAGATCAATGCCCATCTGCAAGAGATCGTTGACACCCAGACGGACCCGTGGGGGATTAAGGTCTCATTAGTCGAGGTGAAACATATTGACCTGCCCCAGGAGATGCAGCGGGCGCTGGCCAAACAGGCCGAGGCCGAGCGTGAACGCCGGGCCAAGGTGATTAATGCCGAGGGGGAATTCCAGGCGGCCCAGCGGCTGGCTGATGCCTCGGGGATTATCGAGCAACATCCGGTCGCGCTCCAACTTCGGTATCTCCAAACGCTTTCTGAAGTCGCAACGGAGAATAACTCAACCACCCTCTTCCCGGTGCCGATAGATCTCTTGCAACCGTTCTTGCGCGGGATGGGCGGATCGACACCAACGGACAGTTCGCCAGATAATTCGACAACGTAAGAGGTCTTTCTTGCGAGTCGTTGTTTGAGCAGTTATTCACCCTCTCCCTCAAGGGAGAGGGGACTGTAATGGAACTTTCTGATTTCGACTACGACCTGCCGGCCGAGTTAATCGCTCAAGAGCCGGCAAAACAACGCGATCAGTCCCGCCTGCTGCACGTTGGGCGAGGCGAGGCTTCCCTCTCGCATCATCGGTTTTCGGACCTGCTTGGCCTGTTGCCCAAAGATTGTGTGCTGGTTTGTAACAACACCCGGGTTATCCCGGCCCGCTTGCGCGGGAAGAAGACGACGGGCGGAAAAGTTGAGCTCCTCCTGGTTCGACGAACCGCGGCTGAGGGAGAAGTCTGGCAGGTCTTGTGTAAAGGCGGCCAGAATCAGAAAGTCGGCGGGCGCATTAATTTTGCGGATAAATTTTGGGGCAAGTGGGTGGAAGCGCCGAGGGCAGGGCAGGGGAGCATGCGTTTTTTCCCGGAAAAGGATTTTCAGCGGCTCGTTGAACAACACGGGGAAGTTCCGCTGCCGCCGTATATCAGGCGTGCGCCGGGCCGGCACGCAGCCGACCGGGAGCGCTACCAAACGGTGTATGCCCAGCAAGCTGGTGCGGTCGCCGCCCCGACTGCCGGGCTGCATTTTACGCCGGCCTTACTCGACAAGCTGGTCCAGAGTGGCATTCAACTGTGTTTTATCACTCTGCATGTTGGTCTGGGCACGTTTCAGCCTATCCGGGTGGAGCAGGTTGAGACGCATACCATGGGAACCGAATGGTATGAAATCGATGCGGCAACCGCAGAATGCATCAACGCGGCCAAGGCGTCCGGGAGAAAAATTATTGCCGTTGGGACAACCACAACCCGGGCGCTCGAATCGTCAGCCCAACAGACGGGCCTCGTCCAGCCCGGACCGAATCAGTCCGATTTGTTCATCTATCCCGGCTATGAATTTCGGATGATAGACGGCTTGATCACCAATTTCCATCTGCCCCGTTCGACCCTGTTGCTGCTGGTGTCGGCCCTTGCCGGACGAGAGCGCATCCTGCACGCCTACGCGGAAGCGGTGCAGCAGCGTTACCGGTTTTACAGTTATGGGGATGCGATGTTGATTGTGTAGGGAGAGAAGGTGTCCCTAGCGCGTTTCACGATAAGTTGTAGGCGTGCCTGTACGCGCTCGTCGGGGAGGACACCGGCCTGCACCAAACGGCCTGGGAGGGGATGGGGGCGGTTCCTCTCCTGGGAGGGCGGCCATCCTGGCCGCCAGCGGGCTGGAAGCCCGCACTCCTAAAGGGGGAGAGAGACGTGCTACACAGCATCGTGATTTGCTCTAGCTTAAAGCTTATTCACACGTAATTGAAGTTGGACTATGCCGTCATCCGTTCCGTGGGTAGCGGAACGTCGACGTAGGCAAAGACCAGTTCTTGAAATTCGGGATTCTCCAGATGGTGCTCAACTGGTTGACGCTTGGGGACTGTTTGACCAGCTTCTCGATACGCTTCCACATTGATACGGATCGCTTTACTGGCCTCTCGCTTTGCCGCTTCGATCGTTTCTCCGTATGTCACGATTGCTAAATCGGGCACTTGTACGGCAAACCCGGCGTCCGTTTGTTCCAACATAATGAGGTATCGCATTACGGAATTTTTAGTCTGCTCATTGCAATACAGGAGCCACGGCAAAGCTTTTTATCCACCTGCTCTGTTCAAGAGTATCCGGGACTGCACATCCCCGTGCCTGGCAGATTCGGGCCAGGGCAGCTTCCGGGTCTATCCCGGCTGAAACAAGTAAAAGAGCCGTTATCAGGCTTGAGCGTCCAATCCCTTGCCGACAATGGACGGCTACAGATTTTCCCTCCTCAAGAGCCTCTTCCAAATTCTGTACTAAGTCAGTCGTTGCTTTTCGTGATGTAGGGACTCCCCGGTCCTGTATGGGATAGGCGTAGAACTGGATGCCCCGTGCCCGACACAAAAGCTCTTCCTGATTCAGTTCAAGCTCGGTGTTTTCATCGGGGGTGAGCAGTGAAACCACTACCTCCAGCCCGGCTTCCTGCCAGGAGCGGACTTCCTCTTCGAGCCAGTCGCCTCCGCGCGGACGCGGGACTATCGCCAGGCGGCCGGACCAGGGACCTGCTATCCAGTACGCTGCGAGAGAACGGTTAAGTCGCATACCCCTCAATGGGCGTTACGTGAATAGACACGGACTGCTGGCGGGTTTGCCACAGATCATAGGCATTTTGTAATCTGAGCCAGTGCGCTGCATTCGGCTTGCCAAATACCATTTCAAGCCGCAATGCCATTTCTGGAGTGATTGCGCCGCGCCTGTTAAGTAATTTGGAAAGAGTCTTTCTGCTCACCCCTAAATGCCGGGCAGTATCGGTGATCGACAACCCTAGGGGTTCAAGCATCAGTTCCTTGAGAATTTCTCCCGGATGAGCGGGATTGTGCATGCTTAATCTATTCATTCTATCTTCTGAATCTCCACCATCCGCCAAATACTTTGCACTTTATCCCGCATTATCACGAGTAAACCCGGCCACTCAGTCTCAGCGACTTGTGCAATTGCCTGCATGACACGCTGTGAATCTTGTGGCGATTTGGTTGCCGTAGACGGACGATCAAAATCCCATAATGTTCTGAGGTGCGATACTGGGTGAATCCCTTATCTGTTGTAATCAGCAACCGCCTTTCCCTCTGGACCATCTCCCACAATGCGTCGTCTTGTATCCCTTCATCAGGAGTCCCGCGAATGTCACACCATGAATGCAAGCGTCTGCACGGTCATTGCCGGGACATGTTCATCAACGAAAATTTTCATGCCTCGCTCGAAAACGTTTCCAGCGGGCTTACTTCTTCCTCGGCGAGGACGGCTGCATAGTCAAAACAGGCAAGGATGTCTTCCTGGGTCAGTGAGGGATATTCTTCGAGCATTTCTTCGGCAGTATCCCCATTAGCCAGCATACGGAGGATAAGATGCACCGGGATTCGAGTTCCTTTAATACACGCCTGTCCGTGGCAAACCTTTGGGTCAATAGAAATACGTTCGTGCATGTCCTGTTCTCCATTACTTCGAGAATCCCTCCCGGATGGGCTGGATTATACATGCTCGTGATATCGCGCCATTAGTGGGAGTCCTTCGCGATTATACCGGATTCCCAAAAGTTCTGAAATCATCGAGCCCTCAAGAACTATTCCCCGGCGGGTCTACGAGTAGTTGCCAGCCCCCAAAAAAACGCATAAAACGGCTCAACAGGCCCAAAGAACAATTCACACGTTCGCGCTATCCCCGTTCATGTTTCAGTTCACGACGACACAGGCAGATTCGGCGACCCAGGCACGCCTCGGCACGTTGCGGACCTCGCATGGCCGCGTGGCCACGCCGGCGTTCATGCCGGTGGCGACCCAGGGGACGGTGAAGTCCATGACTCCCCAGGAGCTACGGACCATAGGCGCAGAGATTATCCTGGCCAATGCCTATCATTTGTATCTGCGACCGGGTGTCGAGTTGGTCGAGCAAGCCGGTGGTTTGCACGCATTCATGGGGTGGGATGGACCGATTCTCACCGACAGCGGCGGCTATCAGGTGTTCAGCCTGAAATCGCTGTCCACGGTCACGGAAGAAGGCGTGGAGTTTCGTTCTCATCTGAATGGCTCGCGCCATCAGCTGACACCTGAGAGCGTGGTCCGTGCCCAAGAACGGCTTGGGGTTGATATCGCCATGGTCCTGGACGAGTGTGTGCCGGCGCCGGTGGATGTAGTCGAGGCAGAACGCGCGGCCCATTTGACCGCCCGCTGGGCAGAGCGTTCGTTGGCGGCCAAGCAACGGGACGACCAGGCCGTCTTTGCCATTGTTCAGGGTGGAATGTTTCCGGCCCTGCGCGAAGAGAATGCGCGCGCGCTCGTTGCCCTGGGGTTTCCCGGCTATGCGGTCGGTGGCCTGAGTGTTGGCGAGTCACCCGCCCTGACGCACGAGTTAGCCGCCCATACCATACAGTTCCTACCCGAGAGTTGCCCGCGGTATTTGATGGGAGTGGGGACACCGGAACAGCTCGTTCGCTATGTGTCGCTCGGGTTTGATATGTTTGACTGCGTCATGCCCACGCGTAATGCCCGGAACGGTACGCTTTTTACTTGGCAGGGTAAACTCAATATCCGTCGGGCCGAGTATGCGGCGGACTTTCGACCCATCGAAGATGGCTGTGAGTGCTATACCTGTCGGCACTTTTCTCGGGCGTATTTACGCCACTTGGCCGTGGCTGGCGAAATCTTGTCTGCGCGGCTCAATACCCTGCATAATTTATATTTTTACCAACGCTTGATGCGTACCATGCGCGAATCCCTGGCTGCGGGTCGCTTTGCCGAATTTGCCCGTCCCTTCCTGGAGGCCCATACGGCGGAGAGCGCGCAGCCAACACAGGAGAGTGTCTCATGAGTCTTGCCTTCGCCCAAACCGGAGCCGCACCGGAAGGCCCCGGGCCGCTGGTTCAATTCTTCCCGCTGATCCTGATCTTTGTCGTGTTCTATTTTTTGCTGATTCGCCCGCAACAGCAAAAGGCCAAAGCGCACCGGAACATGCTCAGCGAACTGAAACGGAATGACGAAGTCGTGACGGTGGGCGGACTGTACGGACGCATTATGGAACTTGGGGAGAACGTTGTGACTCTCGAACTCGCGCAAAACATCCGGGTTCGTGTCGAACGCTCCAAGATCGAGGCCGTGGCCGAAGAGGGGGGCAGCCGGAAAGCAGGTGGAGACAAGAAATCGGGAAGGGATAAATAATGCCCCAAGGTCTGCGCTATCGCCTCCTGCTCATTGTCGGTCTCGCGCTGTGGGGGTTTCTCTATCTCACCCCGTCTTTCAGCTCTGCGTTGCCGGGTTGGTGGCCGTCCTTTCTGCCCTCCCACCATATTCGGCTGGGTCTCGACCTGCGTGGTGGGACGTATTTGTTGTTGACGGTTGACCTGGAGAAGGCCGTTGAAAACAGTCTGGACCAGTACGCCGAGGAATTCCGGCGGGCGCTGAGTGAAGCCGAGGCTGGTATCGTCGATATTCGGCGAGAAGGCAACACCTTACGCTTTTCCGCCATATCCGAATCAGACCGAACGATAGTGCGGGAGATTCTTGCCGACCGCTTCCCTATTCTCGAACCGCGGATTACCACCGGTTCAAGCTCGGATATTGTCGTTGACCTCGACGGCCGCCAGATCGAAGCGCTCCACCAGTACGCAGTCGATCAATCCCTGGAAACCATTCGCAACCGGATCGACCAGTTCGGCGTGGCAGAACCCATTATTCAACGTCAAGGCGATCGGGATATTTTGGTCCAACTGCCCGGCATTCAGGACCCTGAACGCGCCAAGGAATTGATCGGCAGAACAGCAGTATTGGAATTCAAGCTGGTGGCGGAAGAGGGTAGTACGCGCGAGACCGAGACGCTGAATGGTCAAGACCGCGACCCGTTGAGCGGGGAGCCGATTCGGACCACTTATACCTTGGAGAGACAGACCTTGCTCTCTGGCGATGGGGTGGCCGATGCCCGCGTGCGTCCCAGCGTAGACATTGAAGGGCCGTATGTTGAGCTGATTCTGAACAATCGCGGAGCCGAGACCTTTGAAGAAATAACCGGGGCCAACGTCGGCCGCCGTTTGGCTATTGTGCTGGATAATACCGTGTATTCGGCTCCCGTGATTCGCGACCGGATCGGCGGCGGACACGCTTCTATCACGGGCGGGTTTGACATTAAGGAAGCCCGTGACCTCGCCATTGTGTTACGCGCCGGTGCGCTACCCGCGCCTGTCACCATCGCCGAGGAACGGACGGTCGGACCGTCTCTCGGGCGAGACTCGATCGAACAAGGAACCATGTCTTTTATTATTGGCGGAGTCTTAGTCGTGGTTTTCATGGTTGTGTATTACAACCTCGCTGGCCTCTTGGCCGACCTCGCGCTGGCCTTGAATATCCTGCTGCTCCTGGCCGCCCTGGCCATGTTTGACGCCACCCTGACCCTGCCGGGCATTGCCGGTATTGTCCTCACCGTGGGGATGGCGGTGGACGCCAATGTGCTGATCAACGAACGCATGCGAGAAGAAGTGCGACTCGGCAAAGGGGCGCGGGCCGCGGTAGACTCCGGCTACGAGCGCGCCCTACCGGCTATTTTCGACTCGAATATTACCACGTTTTTATCGGGTCTGATTTTGTTTCAGTTCGGGTCCGGCCCCATCAAAGGTTTCGCCGTCACCCTGTGTATTGGGATTATCAGCACGGTGTTCACGACGGTGTTCTGCACACGGGCAGTGTACGACTATTTTCTGGTCCGGCGGCGTTTACACACCCTGAGCATCTAAGCCGAGCGAGCAGCTAAGAATGTAAGACCATGGAACTGATTAAAGCTGGTACAACGATTGATTTTCTGCACTACGCCAAAGGCGCAAATCTGTTTTCCGCTCTTCTCATCCTGCTCGGTATCACTGCCTTTTGGTATCGAGGCGGTTTGAACTATGGGGTTGATTTTGCGGGCGGGACCATCGTCCATGTCAAATTCAGCCAGCAGACCGATACGGCGAGCATTCGTGCTGTTGTCTCCCAAACGGATATTTCAGATATCACGGTCCAGGATTTTGGGCAGAACGGGGATGAATTCCTGATTCGTATTCCCAAGTCGGAAACGGGCGCTGAAAATTTCTCAAATCGGATTCGCGAGAGTCTGGTTGATGGCTACGGTCCTGGGGCGTTCGACGTCCGACGGGTCGAAAGCGTCGGCCCGAAGGTCGGGAGGGATCTGCGGCGGAAAGGCATTCTCGCCGTTGTGTTCGCCACCTTCATGATGGGTGGCTATATTGCTTTCCGGTTCGAGCCCCGGTTTGGGGTGGGTGCGGGTGTCGCCCTGATCCATGATGTCTTGGTGACCACCACCGTTTTGCTCGTCGCCGATGTTGAGTTCGATCTGACCGTTGTGGCCGCGCTGTTGACCGTCATCGGCTACTCGGTCAACGATACGGTCATTGTCTGCGACCGCGTGCGGGAAAACATGCGCAAGCTGCGCCGTGAGACCATGCGGACGATCATCAACCGCAGCATTAACGAGACCCTGAGCCGCACGGTGATCACGACCGGGACGGTCCTCATGGTCATCCTGGCCCTTTTCTTTTTGGGTGGCTCAGTGATCCACGCCTTTGCGCTGGTTCTGCTGGTCGGGATGACGGTCGGAACGTATTCCTCCATCTATGTTGCCAGCCCGGTTGTCCTGCTGTGGGAAAAGGAGACCGCCCGGCAGTGAATGGCCCAGGCGCACGGCTCGAAAAACGCTGGCGCCCGCGGCCGGCTGACCCGAGACGGATTCAAGACCTGATCGAGTCAACCCAGCCCGAGCCCCTCTCTCCAGTTACGGCGCGGCTGCTCGTCAACCGCGGTATTGATACCGTTGACAAGGCAGCTACATTTTTATCTCCTACCCTGCGCACGGGGCTCCGTTCGCCCATGCTTTTCCCTGATATGCGGCGCGCGACAGATCGTTTGCTCCGCGCCCGCGAACAAGGCGAACGCGTGTGTATCTGGGGAGACTATGACGTTGATGGGGTGACCGGCAGCTCTCAACTCCTCCTGTTCTTGCGGGAAATCGGTATGGACCCGAGGCTGTATATTCCCCATCGGACCCGTGAAGGGTACGGACTGAACCTGCCCGCTATTGAGCAATTGGCAGACGAGGGCACGCGGGTCTTGGTGACGGCCGACTGCGGAGCAAGCAGCCATCGGGAGATTGCTCGGGCGCAGCAACTCGGTATCGATGTGATCGTGTGTGATCATCATCACGTCCCGGAGGAAAAACTACCGGCCTATGCGGTGCTGAACCCTATGGAAGCGAGCTGTCCCTTTTCTTTTTCCGGGCTGTCCGGGGCTGGTGTCGCGTTTTATTTGCTCATGGGGCTGCGGATGCGGCTGCGCGAGCAGGGGGTGCAGCCCGTGCCCGACCTGCGGCTCTATTTGGATCTGGTCTGTCTGGGGACGGTGGCCGACCTTGTGCCCCTGATTGAAGAGAATCGCGTGCTCGTCACCCACGGTCTGAGACAAATCGCAACCAGCCAACGCCCCGGTATTCGTGCGCTGCGGGCGGTGAGCGGTGATGACGAGGTAACGGCGAGCTATATCGGCTTTCGTCTCGGACCGCGCATCAATGCCGGCGGGCGGCTGGCCGAGGCGCGCAAGGCGGTTGAACTGCTCACCACAACGGATACCGGACATGCCCGGCTACTGGCTGCTGAGCTGGACAAGGAAAACATCGCCCGCAGAGCTATCGAAGAGGAAATATTGCAACAGGCGCTCGCCTTGGCGCAGGCCCAGCTTGAACGGGGCCTGCGTTATAGCTTTGTCTTAGCCTCTCCCGAATGGCACCCTGGGGTGATTGGCATTGTCGCGTCCCGCTTGGTCGAGCGCTTTGGACGGCCGACCATCCTCATTGCGATTGACGGCGATATGGGGAAAGGGTCGGGACGGAGCCCTAAGGCTTTCCACCTCTACAAAGGCATGCAGGCGTGTGCCGAGCACTTGGCTGGCTATGGCGGACATCGCCAGGCGGCCGGGCTGTCGATCCGGGCGGCGTCAATCCCGACCTTTGCAGACGAGTTTGAGGCGGTCGTGCGCCAGCACCTGACCCCCGATGATCTGACTCCCATTATTGAGTTTGACGTCGACCTTGATGTTGCGCTGGTCGGACCGGAATTGCTTGATGAACTACAGCGCCTTCAGCCCTGTGGGCAGGGTAATCCAGAACCGGTGTTTCGCTCCTCGCAGACTGAAGTGGTCAGTGTCCGCGTCGTCGGCGACCAGTCCCATGGAAAGGCCGGACACCTCAAGCTCGTGCTGCGCTCCTCCCAAGGTGGACCGCCCATTGATGCTATCGGGTTTGGGATGGGCGACCGTCCGATTGTTCCCCGCCAACAGGTTGACGTACTCTATACGCCAACGCTGAACGTCTGGAATGGGCAGGCGAGTCTCCAGCTCCGCCTGCGCGATCTGAAAGTTCACTAACCCTGCGAAATTACACGGACATTGACGATTAAGGGGGGGTGTGGTATACCCCAGCCACCAATCTGAATCATATAGGAAACAGAAAGCTGTGGAAGAAAAAGAAGAAGTGCTGCTCAATAGCCGACAGGTGGCCGCGCTCCTTGAGTTGAGCCCGGATACGGTCAACGAGCTTGCCCGGAAAAACATCCTCCCAGGCGTCAAACGGGGCAGGCAGTGGCGGTTTCGTCAGCAGGACATCACGCTTTTTAAGAAACAGCAGCAAAAGCAGGAAGCCGCCTAGACTGCGAAGGGGGATAGCGGGTGCTGGCTACACAGAATGAGCGGGATACCCGGCGCGCTCACGAAAGCAAGATTTACTCCGAGTTTTCCCATCTCTACGATAAAATCTTCGCGCGTTTTTTTACCGACCGTATCTCTGCGGTCATCCAGGGCCTCGACATTCAGCCCAACGCCAGCGTGCTCGAAGTGGGGGTCGGAACCGGCCTGTCCATGGAGGCCTATCCGCCCCATTGCCGGGTGACCGGGGTAGACCTTGCTCCCGATATGTTAGAGCGTGCCCAGCAACGGGTGGACGAGAACCAGTGGCGCCATTTTCATTTGCTGACGATGGACGCCATGAACCTCGACTTTCCAGACAACTCTTTTGACTACGTGACCTCGTTTCACGTCATTAGTGTCGTGCCTGACCCCGTACGGATGATGCGCGAAATCCACCGGGTCTGTAAGCCGGGCGGAAAAATCGCCATCATCAATCATTTCCGCTCGACCAAGCCGGTTATTGGCTCCCTGATTGGCGCCCTCGACCCGCTCACCAGACGGCTGGGCTGGAGCGCCTCACTGCGTCTGAAACAAGCCTTTGACGATATTCCTATCCGCATTGAGAAGCGGTATAAAACCCACCCGATGTCCTTATTTACCGTGGTGCTGGCCGAAAACCTGAAGAATGGTGTTGCCCCGGACAACAGTCCGGCCAGGAATCTTGGCACGGCCGGCCGGAACGGGACTCGTCCTGCGTAAGCACATCTCCACCAAGAGGGCACCCAACTGACCGGGAGAGCGCGTTTCCCCTGCCCGTGATTTTAGAAATTTGCCGGTCGGCCAACCGCAGCCAAGAGCAGATGGGGGAAGTCCACGGTCATGCCATCAACCCCGACGTCAATGGCCGCACGCATCATATCGGGGTCTTTGATGCCCCATGCCCGGACTTCGAGGCCTGCGGCTTTCCAAGCCGTGACCAACTCCCGGGAAAGGAATGGAGCTGGCGGGCAGATTTGATCAAGCCCGGCGTCCAGCACGCGCTGGGTGGTTTCCGGTTTGGCATCGATCGTCAGCTGGCCGACTTTCGCCGTGGGGGCATGGGTCTTGAGATTGTGGACAATGGAAAAGAAAAACGACGAGAAGGTGACCTGGGCCAGCAACCCCATGTCGCGGACCATGTCGAGCACCCGGAGTTCTATACCGCGCTGCTTGACTTCGAGCACGAGGTGGGTCCGTTTGCCGTAATGCGCCAGCGTCTCTCGGAGTAAGGGGACCCGCGCGCCCGCATAGTCTGCGCTGAACCAGGAGCCGGCATCGAGCTCCTTCACGACGGACCAGGGGGTATCGTGCACAACCCCCGACCCGTCGGTCGTCCGGCTCAGATTTTTGTCATGAATCAGAACGAGTTCACCGTCGCTGGTGGAATGCACATCGGTCTCGATCGCGTCCACGCCGATCGACAGCGCCCGATCAAAGCTGGCCCAGGTGTTCTCCGGAGCGAGCGCCGCGGCGCCGCGATGTCCAATCACTTGCATAAGAAAACCCGCCGCCCGGACAAATCCCCGCTCCCCGCGCCTTAATTCAACTCCTGACTCGAATAGCCCAAAATGCGGCGCGCGATAATGAGCAGATTGATCTGCTGGGTGCCCTCATAAATATCGCTGATCTTGGCGTCCCGCATCCATTTTTCGAGCAAGGTTTTGCGTGAATAACCCAACGGGCCAAGCAGTTCGACGGCCTTCTGCGTGACCTGGGTCACCATACTGCCGGCTTTGGCTTTGGCCATGGAGGCTTCGAGATTGTTCTGGATGCCCTGATCCAGCATCCAGGCCGCCCGCCACGTCAACAGCCGCGCGGCCTGGAGATTGGCCTCCATATCCATAAAGTCCCGCTCAAGCGTGGTCAGCTTTGTCGGTGGAGTGGTATAACGGATGGTGATGCCTTCTGCTTTAAGCGTATCGCGAACATAATCTACCGCGGCCCGCGCCACACCCAGCGCACTTGCCGCAACCAGCGGCCGGGTGGCGTCAAACGTGGCCATGACCCCCTTAAAACCCGTGGTCGATTGCTTGACCTCTGCCTGGCCGAGAATATTATCGAGCGGAATCCGGCAGTCTTCAAAGACGAGCATCGCCGTGTCCGAGGCGCGGATACCCATTTTGTCTTCCACTTTGGCGACTGTCATGCCGGGGGTGTGGTGATCTACCACAAAGGCTTTGATCCCCGCGCGCCCGGCCGACTTATCCACCGTGGCCCAGACAACCACAAAACCCTCTGATTTTTCGGCCGCCATGAGTCCGCTGGTGCAAAAGATCTTGGTGCCATTAAGAACCCACTGATCTCCGTCCTGCACCGCGGTCGTGGTGAGAGCGGCCGAGTCTGAACCACAGCCCGGCTCGGTAATCGCCATTGCGCCCCATTTTGGTTCTCCGTCGCGGAAGCGGGACAGAAAGCGCTCTTTCTGCTCGGGAGTTCCGGCCGCCGTAACTGCGGCTCCACCGAGCCCCGGATGGGGAATGCTGAGATACAGACCGACATCGCCCCACGACAGTTCTTCAATCAGGACTGCCGAACGGACGGTGCGTTCCGAGGGGCGTCGTTCGACGGCCTCCGCCTTCCCGTTTGCCTCCTTTTTTTGTTTGCTATCCCCGAAGCTGATCATATTTTTGGAGGCACCCCACATCATGTTCAGCCATTCCGTCGGCTTTTCATGCTCGCGCTCGTCGTACTCGCGCGAGATCGGTCGCATGGTCCCGTTTGCAACGGCATGGATCATGTCGCGATTCTTTTCTACTGCCGGGGAAAGGGAGAAGTCGATCATGGTTTGTCTCCAGTTTGAGTCTATTGGGCCTGTTGAGTCTATTGGGTCGTTAGAGCATGGCCAGTCCCTCAAAGGTCGCAAATCCGCGTCCGTTCCGGAGCCAGCGTTCAACCGGATGATCCCGAATATAGCCATGTCCACCCAGGATTTGGACGGCGTTATCCGCCACTTTGAGAACTATTGTGGCCGCGTAGTTCTTGGCCAGACACGCCTCGCGGGTCGCGTCTGCGCCAGTGTCGATTTTCCAGGCCGCCTCCCAGACGAGGAGGCGGGCCGCGTCGATTTCCATGGCCATCTCGGCCAGCATAAAAGCAATGGCCTGTTTCTGGGCAATGGCCGTACCAAAGGCCCTCCGCTCCTTGGCATACTCCCGCGCATACTCATAGGCGGCTCTGGCTACGCCAACGGCCATGGCCGACAGGGCGGCCCGCGAGCGGTTCAACATGGGCTGGATATCGCCTTGCAGTTGTGAGGAGGCAGGAACGCGGCAATTGTCCAAACGCAGTTCATACGTGGCCACCGCTTTGAGTCCCATATTCTTCTCCCGCTCGCCTATGTTCAGTCCTGGCGTATCCTGAGAGAGAAGAAAGGCGGTGGTACCGTTGCCTCCCCTGGCATAGACCAGGAGATGTGCCGCCTCGGCGGCAAGCGGTACGAAACATTTGGTGCCGTTCAGGACAAACTCGCCGTTGTTTTGCTCGGCTGTTGTGGTGAGTTCGTTGAGGTCAAAGCCGAAGCGTGGCTCCATGACAGCGGCCGTGCCGGCTGTGAAATGAGGGGCGACATAGTTGCTGAGAATTTGCGCCTTTTGCTCGTGTGTCCCTAGTGCCATGACCGGATAGGTCACCAGTTGGGGCGAGAGAATATGGAGCGCCAGAGAGAGGTCACCCCAGGCCAACTCTTCACAAATAAGCGATCCTGTAACCGCTGAAGACTCTGCGCCAACACCACCGTAGGCTTCGGGAATCGTGCTTTGCACCAGGCCGAGTTCCCAGGCCTGCTGGGCTACGGAGGTGGGGAATACCCCGCTCTCATCCGCCTCGTGCGCAAGCAGGCGGAGCTGTTCGCGGGCAAATTCCGCAACGGTGTCGCGAATCAGTTGTTGTTCGTCGTCGGGTTGAAAACCAAGCATACCAGCCGTCTCCTCGTGATTCCTATCCCTGCGTCGCCCCTAGCTTAGCATAAAAAGGGAGAATTGAACCTTGACTCTCATATGCCCAAGTGGAATGTTGAAGCATCAACATCATTCCACAGGGAGGGAAGACGATGGGCTTACCAAATGGCGTGCATCATCTGGCGATTTGTACCAAGAATATGAAGGAGCAGATTGAGTTTTTTACCCAAGTCGTCGGTATGGAGCTGGTTGCGCTGTACTGGATGCATGGCGTGAAGAATACCTATCACGGCTTTGTCCGACTGGGCGACAGCTCGTCCATTGCCTTTGTCCAGGGCCCGGAGAGTGGAGAGATTCAACCCCAAACCGGGGTCTCCCACGCGAGTTGGACTGCGGGTCTGGTGGCCCCTGGTGCCATGCAACATCTGGCGCTCAATGTCGACACGGAAGAAGATTTGCTGACCATGCGGGACCGCGTTCGCTCGCACGGGCACTGGGTCATGGGGCCGCTGGATCATGGTTTTTGCAAGTCCATTTATTTTGCCGGACCAGAGGGCATGATGCTCGAATTCTCGACTTCCGAGGGCGAAGCGATTGATGCCGAATCCTGGATCGATCCTGAGGTGGTGAAACTCAATGGCATCAGTCTGGAAGAGCTGGAACAGTATAAAAATCCTCCGGTATTCGAGTCTCAAGGAGGCGCAGTCCAAAACCCCGAAGTGGATTTGAATGACCCCCCGATGCAGTTCCCGCCGGGTCAAGAGGTGGTCTATGCGATGTCAGATCAGGACGTGACTGAAAAACTGAGCGAGACGACACCGCCCGTCCAACCAAATCACTGACGACGCGACTGCAGGAGGAGATATGGCCGCACAGCCCGAGAGCTCGCAATCACGGCTGATTGCCGTCAATGACTTTGCCTGGCAGGAGTTGATGCCGGGCGTGCAGGCCCGCAGCCTGTGGGTCGACGAAAAAACCAACCGACGAGCGCTTATGACAAGGATCACGCCCGGCCTGCAAATGCCCACCCACAAGCATGTGGGCGATGAGCTGGTCTATCTCATCGAAGGGACCCTGTCGGACGAGTTTGGTACGATCACCGCGGGCAATATGGGCTATCGGCCTGACGGGTGTGTCCACAGCGTATCGAGCAGCACCGGGGCCACCGCTATTGCGATTATTACCGGCGGGGTAGAGCCTGCGACCGAACGAGAGGCCGCCCCACCGTCCCAGGTCTTTTCGCTGAGTGGGCTGGAATGGGTTGAGGCCCGGCCGGGTATCCGCCTGAAGTCCGTTTGGGAAGATCAGACGGCCGGGCGCCGGACCGTGCTGGCGCGCTTTGAGCCGGGCTCGGTGCTGCCCCTGCATCGCCATAACGGGGATGAACTCATCTTTGTGATCGAAGGAGAAAACGAGGATGAGTCCGGCCCGGTGCCAACCGGGGATATGAGCTATCGGCCCAACGGGTGCACCCATACCGTCACAAGCAAAAACGGGGCGACGGCCCTGAATTTTGTCTGGGGCGGGGCAGAGATGATCGAATAGGCGTCTGCATCAAAAAATTTCAGCCCGGCTATGAATCGTCCGCCTCACCCGTTCGCCCCAAGGTCCATACCAGCCCGGCACCAAGGCCAACTCCCAGAGGGAGTAAAAGAAGGGGTGAAATGCCAAAGCCGGCCGGCAGATAGCCCAGACACAGCGAGACCGCTCCAACCGTGAGCGCGTACGGTAACTGCGTCCGTACATGAGTGATGACCTCGACTCCGCTGGCGGTGGCGGACAGTATCGTCGTGTCTGAAATCGGTGAGATATGGTCGCCAAAGCAGGCGCCGGCGAGGACCGCCCCAACCGTGGCCAGGACCGGAGGGCCGGCCGTCCCGCCGGCAAGGGAGACGGCCAGGGGAACGACCAGCGGAATAAGAATGGCCATCGTGCTAAACGAGCTTCCGGTTGCAAAAGAAATTGTCGCTGCCACCAGAAATGTCAGCGCGGGCAGGCTCCGCGTGGTCACGCTATCGGTGAGTAAATTGGTCAGGGCATGAGCCGTGCCTATGGTTTCGAGAGCCGATCCTAATCCCCAGGCCAGATACAGAATCACCAGTGCGCCGAGAATCCGCCGCATGCCGCGCCAACTCGCCCGGAGCACTCCGGGGAGGGTGAGAGTACGGCTGGATAAGGACAGCACGACGGAAACGACAAAAGCAACGCTGGCACCCAACGCCATAGACCGATAGGCATCAGCCGCCCCCATAATCGAGAGGAGCGTGGGATTGGCCGGGCCACTTGCCCCTGCACTGGCTCGGCCATCCCAATATAAACAGACCAAAGTCGCCAAGAGGAGGCTCAGCATAGGGCCTGCCGCCAGCCATGCAGACTGAGCGGGCTCGGGGGTATTGTTCTGCTCGACAGTGAGCGTCGCGACTCGCGTTTTATGTTCCAGACGGGCCATGGGCCCAAAGTCCCGGCCCGACAGGGCAACCGCGCCAACAAAAGCCAGGGAATAGATGCTGTAAAAACGAAACGGCAGGGTGCTCACAAAGAAGACCAAGAGACCACCGGCAAGCGGAACACCGTCGAGCGCGTCGGCGAGCAGCCCCAACTCGTAACCGATCCACGTTGAGATAATGGCAAACGAAGCAACCGGAGCCGCAGTCGAATCGACAATATAGGCGAGCTTGGCGTACGAAATCTTGTGTCGATCATAGAGGGGACGAAAGGTGGTGCCGACTATCAGGCAGTTGGCATAATCGTCAAAAAAGACGAACAGACCGGCCAGCCAACTGGCAGCCATAGCGCTCCGTGGGCCGCGAACGATCCGTTCCGCCTTGCGGACAAGCGCGATCGTTCCACCATTGTATTCGATGACCGCGACCATGCCGGCCACGAGGAGGGAAAAACTCGTAATAAGAATATTGTCGGCATCAAGGGCCACGTGGAAGAGAAAACCGGCCGTTCGGGTGGCCGCGGCCAGGGGATCGAGTTGGGTGGCGAGGAGCGCACCGAACCCCAGACCGATACTCAATGAGAGGCGAACCCGTTGAGTGACAATCGCCAGGCCAATAGTGACCAGCGGCGGGAGGAGGGTGAGGGGTGAGCCATACCATTCCATAGGGTGTGCCCACCGGCGTGCTCACAAGCCCAGGCTCATGCCTCCATCAGCGATCAACATCTGGCCGGTGAGATACGACGCTAGCGGCGAGGCCAGAAACAATGCAATTCCTCCCATGTCCTCCGGCGTCCCCCAGCGTTTCATAGGAATAGAGTCCAGCGAATCCTGATAGCGGCGCGGATGGCCCCAAGTGACCTTGGTGATCTTGGTGGCAATTAACCCTGGAGCAATCCCGTTCACCCGAATGCCATCCCCGGCCCAGGCCTCGGCCAGAGTTTTGGTCAGGGTGACGAGCGCGCCCTTACTGGCGCTATAGGCAGGATTCCCCAACACCGAGAAAAAGCTCGCTCCCGAGCCGAGCACGATGATGCTGCCCTGTGTTTTGGCCAGCATGGGGTGGAACTTGGTGCAACTGCTCATGACGCTCATGAGATTGACGTCCAGCACGCGCCTGAAGGTGGGCATCTGAAACTCGGCTCGCTTATACTCGACGATGCCCTGTGAGACGACCAGCACGTCGAGTGAGTCACAGGGCGATTGCAGGGCTTCGACGTTACTGTCGCTTGACACGTCCCATTGGAAATAGTGCAGGCCGTCCAGCTCGGAGCCTTCTTCGTCTGCGTAATCTGAGGCGCTTGCCCGGGTGCCGGAGACAAAGACCCGCGCACCGTGGTCGCGAAAGCGGCGGGCTATGCCGTTTCCTATCCCGCTCGACCCACCAATAACGAGAACGGTTTTCTTGCTGAAATCGATTTCATTCATGGCTGATTGCCCCTCTTCCGAAATTTTCCCATCGTGAGCGAAGTCAGCCTACTGTAACGAGTGTCCCCCGGCTGAGAAAGGGCAGGAGAGGACACGGGCGGCTTGCATCTCGACGTAGGGACAGGCATGTAAGAAGGCACAACTCTAGTGAAGGAGGGAGCTATGGCTTTACCGCAAGAGATTCGTCCGATTAACAGTGAATTGATGGACGCCATCACGCAGTCGTCGGACGCGGATTGGATTCCCAACCCGGATGATCCCGAACGCGCCTTTATGAGGGTGCTGTGGACCGGAGAAGAGAGCGGCCGCTGGATGGTGCATTTCCGTTGGCTGAAGGGCTATGTGGCCCCCCCGCATAAACATTTGAGTGCGGCGCATACTTATATTCTGTCGGGTAAACTCAAAGTCCGGGGCGGTACATTTAACGCCGGCGATTATGTGCATGAGGCCAACGGCATGGTCCACGGAGCCACCACTGCGTTGGAAGATACGGAATATCTGTTCATGTGTGACGGCCCGGTCATCTTCTTTGGCAAAGACGAGTTCACCGGCTATCTCGGCTGGGAAGAGATTCGGCGTATGCAGCAAGCCCATGAAGCGGCCAAAAAGAAAGCTGCGGCACGAAAAAGAGCATCCTCGAAAAAGCGTGTGACCGCCAGAAAGCGAACCACGAAGAAGAAAGCCGCTTAGGCAGCCGTGCTGCCGAGTACCGTATCAGTCACCAACGCCTAGAGTTCTAACGGACCCTGGGCGTTGTCTTTGGGGCGGCAGGACGCTCACCTCGCGCGCTCTACCCCTCGGTTTATCTCTCGGATACAGTGCATACATGTCAGAAAACAAAACGATGTCACCCCCTGCGGTCCCTGCTGCCACCGTCATCGTGCTCCGGGATGCGGAGAGCGGGCTAAAAGGCATTGAAGCTCTGTTATTACGTCGGAACGCAAAAACCGCCTTTCATGGCGGGGCCTGGGTGTTCCCCGGCGGTCATATTGATCCCGAAGATCATAAGCCAGATGCGCCGGACGATATGCTGGCTGCTGCCCGGCAGGCCGCGGTCCGTGAAGCCCAGGAAGAAGCCGGCCTCGACCTCTCGAAAGCGGACTTGCTCTACTTTTCACACTGGACCACCCCGCTGGTTCGACCGAAACGTTTTTCAACCTGGTTTTTTGTTGTCCCAGTCGGCAGAGATGCCGTTCAGGTCGACGGCGTGGAAATCAACGCTCATGCGTGGATGCGCCCGCACGAGGCGCTGGTGGCGCGGCAGGCTGGTGAGCTTGAGCTGCCGCCGCCAACATTTGTCTCGTTGACGAAACTCTCGGCTTTTGGAACGGTTGAGGACACGCTTGCGTATGTCCGCGGACGTGAGCCGGACATCTTTTTTCCCAAGTTGGAGAAAGTCGAGGACGGCTATTGTTCGATCTATCACGGCGATGCCGGATACGAATCCTCGAATGTTGATGAGCCGGGAAGGCGGCACCGGTTATGGATGCGTAAAGGTGGCTGGCGCTATGAGCTTGCGCAGGAGCATGCCGGTTGAGAGCGGTTTCACTTTTCGGGAGGACATGACCATGGCTGTATCGTTCTCAAAAATTACAGAGGTCTTTGGGGCAGAAGTTGATGGGGCGGACATCGCGGCGGGTGTCAGTGAAACGGCCATGCGCGACATCGTTAATCTCTTTAACGAGTACTCCATCCTGGTGTTCCACAACCAGAAAATAAACGACGAGCAGCAGATTCGTTTCAGTCGCCTCTTTTCCGAGGTCGGTTACTTTGGCGGACTGGAGAAAACCGTGGTGCAAAATGCCGGCGGGGGGACCGAGATTGCCGACCTTTCAAACGTTGAGCCCGACACCAATCGTATTATCCCGCCGACAGACAAGCGCATGGTCTTTAACTCGGGCAACGAAATGTGGCACACCGATAGCTCGTTCAAGCGTGTTCCGGCAACCGCCTCACTGCTGTCCGGCCGCGAGGTCCCGCCGACTGGGGGAGAGACCGAGTTTGCGACCGAGCGGGCCGCCTACGCCGGCCTGTCCGCAACCATGCGCGAGCGGATCGATCCGCTGGTCGCCATTCATGATTTTGCGTATAACCGCAGCCTGATCGACCCGAAGCTGATGACCGAGGAACAGAAGCGGGAGACCCCACCGGTGCCGCAGGCGGTGGTCCGGGCCAACCCGGCCAACGGCCGCAAGAATTTCTATGCCGGAGCCCATGCGTCCCATATACGCGGGATGCCGCTCGAAGAAGGTCGGGCGCTGCTCCGGGAACTGAACGCTATCGCCATTCAGCCCAAATACACCCTTCGCCACACCTGGCGCGCCAATGATTTAGTGATCTGGGACAACCGCTGCTGCCTCCATCGTGGCCGCCCCTGGGACAAAGCCCGCCACCGCCGGATCATGTATCGCACCACGGTCGCGGGGGTCGGACCTACCGCGGAGTAAGAACAGGCCGGAATACGATCTCTTCCTTCTTTCTCCGATAGCGCGACGCTTATCCTAGAGGACAACAAACGGTGAGTACCGTTGTTGGTGATCCCATCGCAGCCTCGTCTATGCGGCGCTACAAGGCCGCTGGGACAGGAGCCGGGTCCGAATGTTCTCGCTTCTGCCTGAGCGGGATAAGCTGATCACTGCGTAACGTGACAAGAGCGTAAGTGTAGCCGTCTCGGGCGACGAACTCGACTTCAAAGGCGTCGTCCGTATGGCACTCAACAACCGTTCCAATTTCTCCACGATGAAGGTCGTGGTCTGGAAGGTCAGTTGTCAACGCTACGACATCAAGCAGTCTCACCTCGGCACTCATCAGTCTTCCTCCTGAACAGGATAGCACGTTACAAGGCGCGGGAAATCCTCGGATTCTCACCACATCTATCCTGAAGACGAAGTGTTGCTTGAGGCCTACGCTGCCAGCTCCTTCACCTTCTCTTCCTCAACGAGCACTCCGGCCTCGGTGAGTCGGTTAATCTCGGCTGCGGAATAGCCCAGATGGGTGCTGAGAATCGCCGTGTTATGCTGACCAACGAGCGGCGCCGGACCCTGAACCTCGCGTGGAGTTTCGGAAAAAACGAAGGGCGCATTGGTAATCTCCATCCGGCCAAATACGGGATGCTCGATCTCGGTGACCATACCACGGGCGCGGATATGCGGGTGGTGAAATGCCTGACCCACATCAAGAACGGGTGCGCAGGGAATACGGGCTTCGGCCAGCGCGTGCAGGGCCGCCTCATCGCTCGGGAAGGACTGGAGCCAGGCTTCAATCATGGCGACGAGTTCGTCCCGGTTTTCGAGCCGCTGCTCGTTAGTCCCGAACTTCGGATCGGTCACCAGGTCTTCGCGGCCCATGGCTTTCGCCAGTTGGGGGAATTGATGCTCAACCGCCTGGAGCACGAGATAGCCCTCTTTGCCTTGGAAGACGCCCAGGGGGGCGATCCCAAAGTGATGCGCGCCAAAGCGCTTCGGGTTCTGGTCACCATTTGTGAGTGCATGCAGGGGCACGTTGATCATGTCCATGAAGAAGAGCGAATCAACCTGGGCGATATCGATCAACTGCCCTTTGCCGCTCCGGTCCCGGTAGAAGAGCGCCGCGCACACCGCCAGAGCCGCGTGCACGCCGGTGTTGGTGTCGCCGATATAATTGCCGACATACTGGGGCGGGCCGTCCGGGTCGCCGGTCATATGCATCACGCTGCTCATGGCCTGTCCAATGATGTCGTAACTGGTGTTTTTCGATAACGGCCCGGTCTGGCCAAAGCCCGAACAGGAAGCCATGATGATCTTGGGATTGATCCGGGCCGCACTCTCATAGTCCAGGCCGAGACGCGCCATAGCTCCGGGCGCGAAGTTTTCAACCATCACGTCCACCTTGGCGATCAGTCCGGTGGCGATTTTCATGCCGTCCGGCTTTTTCAGATCGACGCACAGGCTTTTCTTGCCAGCGCAGGTGTAGAGAAACATCGAACCCAGGCCACCCTGGACCGGAAAAAGACTGCGGCCGAATTCCCCGTTTGGCGCGGGCTCAAGCTTAATGACTTCAGCTCCAAGGTCGCTCAAAATCCGGGTACAGGTCGGTCCGGCCAAGGCGTGGGTAAAGTCGAGTACGGTGATCCCGCTGAGGAGCTTTGAACAGTCTGGATTGGACGCTGCCATATCGATTCTCCCTTCGATTGTCCCGCCATTGTCATCTCATCTGTCTCATGAATGGACGGCCCTTGTGTTTCTCTATATATCTCGTGTGGACAACGTAAAAGTCAACGCAAGGAAGAAAGGACACACAGATGCGTATTGGTATGATGATCGGCGAAGGGGCGGGCGAGTCGCCCAGTATGGATGAAGTGATTCGGCGGGCCCAGCGCGCTGAGGAAGTCGGGCTCGATAGCGGCTGGCTGGCACATATTTTTTCACATGACGCCATTAATCTGCTCGCCCTGGTCGGTCGGGAGACCTCGCACATTGAACTGGGGACGGCGGTCGTGCCGACGTATCCGCGCCATCCCGTGGTGATGGGCCAGGCCGCACTGACCACCCAAGCGGCGTGTAAGGGCCGTTTTACGCTGGGTATCGGACTGTCCCACCAGATGGTGATCGAGGGCATGTTCGGCCTGTCGTATACGCGCCATATGGCCCATATGCGTGACTATCTGAGTGTTCTGAAACCGGTATTGCGCGGCGAGGCGGTGAAGTACCAAGGCGAAGAATATCGCGCCAATCTTGAGGTCGCGGTCCCAGGCGCCGACCCGGTCCCACTCGTGCTGGCCGCGCTCGGACCCAAAATGCTCGACCTGTGCGGGCGTGAGGCCCAAGGCACCGTGACCTGGATGGCCGGCCATAAGGCGCTCAAAGACCATGTTGTCCCGCGGATCACCGCGGCGGCCCAGGCGGCCGGCGCACCGGCGCCGCGCGTCATTGCCGGTGTGCCCATGGCCGTCACCAATGATCGGCAAAACGCCCTCGAAGTGGCGGCTCAGGTCTTCGCCATTTACGGCCAACTGCCCGCTTATCGGGACATGCTGGACCGCGGGGGAGCCCAGGCTCCGGTTGATATGATTCTGACCGGCGACGCGGGTGTCATCAAAGACGAGGTCAAACGCCTGGAAGATATTGGCGTGACCGATCTGTGTGCCTTTGTCTTTCACGCCGATGATACGGCATTTGAGCGAACTGTTGATTTCCTGGGTTCGCTGAACTGAATGGCCATTACTCGTCTGCTATGACCCTCAGCGTAAAAACCCTTGTCCGCAGCCTCGTGTGTCTGCTCGTGCTGAGTGCCACATACACAGGGGTATACGCCTTTCTCCTGGCCCGTCACGAACGGGCCGTCCAGCACGCGGCCCTGCAAAAAATCATGTTCTTCTCTCTGGTCGGCGCAGGGAATACGGGCGCACTTGAAACCGGCATGCAGATATTTGACAGGGTGCGTAGACTGGAGGTCCAGTCTGCCCCCCATTTCATAGACTTTCTGTGGCAGGCTCCCGAAACAACAACACCAAACGCCCGCATTCTTGAGGACTGGGCCGGACGTTTCTTTGCCTCATGTGAGGAGGCCGTCTGTCGAGGCCTGTCTCTGAGCGGGCTCAATCTCCAGGGGGTACGCCTGAGCGGCGCCCGTCTGGCCCAGGCCGATTTGAGTGGTAGCGATTTACAAGAGGCCGACCTCTCCGAGGCGGATTTGAGCGAAGCCGACCTGCGCGGAGCGAACCTGAGCGGCGCCCGCCTGGTTGGCTCGCGCCTGCGTTATGCCAATTTTCTGGATGCCCAGTTAACGCAGGCCGACCTGGAGAACGCCAACCTGTCAGATGCCGAGTTGCAGGACGTTAATCTCGGCCACGTCAATCTGCAATGGACGAAGCTGAACCGAACCAATCTGACCGGGGCGAATCTGGCCGGGGCCAATATGTACGGCGCTGACCTGCGCGATGCAAAACTCGAAGAAATTAAGCTGCCCGGAGCCATTCTGGTGGGGGTCGATCTCATAGGCGCCGGTCTTATAGAAGCGGACCTGCAGGGAGCCGATCTCGAAGAGGCTGACTTGATTGAGGCCAAGCTGCGTGGCGCAAACCTGGCCGGGGCGAACCTGAAAGCCGCGAACCTGCATCAGGCGCATCTGTTTCAAGCCAACCTGACCCAGGCAACGCTTACTGGCGCGGACCTGTTTCAAACCAATCTGGTAGGCGCCAGCTTAGCCGGTGCTGACCTGAGCCGGGCGGAATTAAAACAGACCGACTTCAGCGGAGCCAACCTGAAAGGGGCGAACCTGTCGGGAGCCAATCTGGCCGGGGCCGAGTTGTCCGGTGCGGAAATCGACGCGCACACGCAATTGGACGAAAAATGGCGTCTGGTCTGGGATATCGTCAACGAGAAGGGCAAAGTGACTCACCTCGTCGGTGCCAACTTGCGTGACGCCGCTCTGGCCGGCGTGACCTTGGAGGGCGCTGACCTGAATGGGGCTGACCTGAGTGGAGCCATCCTGCGTTACGCCATCCTCACCGATGCCGATATGACCGGCAGCTTGCTGCAACGGGCGGATTTGCACGAGGCCGACCTGGCCGGGGCGAATCTGGCCGGGGCCGATTTAAGCGAGGTGCAGGGACTGACCAGAGAACAACTCGAATCGGCCAAAACGTATCGGGCCGCGCGGCTGCCCGACTATCTGAACGGGCGGGAGTGAGTCGGCTTGGATTGACCGTCCGTCTCTCACGGTGAGATGGTCAGCGTACAGGCTCATCCCTGCTTACGCGAACTGCTTCAGAAATCCCAACAGCGTCTCGGTCACCTGTGTGGGGCGTTCCATTTGTACCCAATGACCGGCGCCGTCGATATATACTTTACCCCGTAAATCCGTCACAAAGTGATCCATCAGATCCACCCAGCCGCCACCACCAAAAGACAGGACCGGGTCTTTTTCCCCAGCAATAAAGAGTGCTGGCCGTTCGATCTTGGCGTTCTCCAACTGTGGGGTCAGCTCAAGGTTGCGATCAATATTGCGGTACCAATTGAGCGGACCGCGAAAGCCGCTCTGCTCGTACTGGGTGACATAGTAATCGAGGTCCTCTGGTGTCAGCCAGGCCGGGAGCGTTTCCGGCTCGGGCAGGCCATCGAGGAATTGTGCGGTCGCGGGCTTCTGTATCAGCATGGCATTCGCCGGGGCGTCGCCGGACGCGATATAATAGGTCAGGCGTAAAGTTTTCCGAATATCCGCTTCAAACTCCGCTTCCGCCACCCCCGGTGTCTGGAAGTAGACGATATACCAGAAATTATCCCCAAAATTTTCCTGCCTGGTCATGGTCCCGGCCTGACCGCGCACATAGGGGACGCTCAGGCCGGCAACGGCTTTGACCCGCTCCGCGTGAAGCAGGGCCGTATGCCAGGCAACGGGTGCCCCCCAGTCGTGGCCAACCACGAGGAATTGTTCATGACCCAGGGCGGTTGCCAGGCCGGCGACATCATTGCTGAGGTCTACGATATTATAGGCGTCTATGGCTTCGGGTCGGTCGCTGCCCCCATAGCCGCGTTGGTCCGGGACCGCAACCTGAAAGCCGGCTTCGACCAAGGGATCGATCTGATGTCGCCACAAATACCAGCACTGCGGAAAGCCGTGGAGGAGAATGACGAGCGGTCCATCGCCCTCAACAACCGTGCGCAAGCGAACGCCGTTGGTATCAATCATCCGAAAATTCCGGTTTTGCATGGACGAACTCATGAGAACTGCATCCCTCCAGGTCAGGCTTGTCGTATTGGGTTTCTTCACCCTCACCCCAGGGCGGGGGTGAGGGTGGCGCTCTCTACTTCGCGCCCGGCTGTCCTTGGGCTATATCGGCGATGGCCGGACGATAGCCGGTGTCTTTTTCGTAGCGCTCGATTTCCTTTGCCACGGCGTTCATGGCCCCACCAATCAGCGTGTCGTGGTCTGTTCGGCACCACTCTCTGGAAGACACGGCTCGCTCGGCGGAACTCTGAACGTGGGGAAAGACTTCTTTGGCCAACAGCTCATAGGAGTTGAGGCAAGCCTGGCGCTCGGCCCAGTCATTGGCCATCAGCATATAGCAGCCAAAGCCACCGGACTGTTTGGTCAGCCGTTCGAGCTGAGCGACCGCATCATCCGGCGTGCCGATGACCGCCGTTCCGGACTCAACCAGCGCGTGGGGCCATTTGCGCGGGTCCGACTCCTCCGGGGCGAGGGGCAGGGCCACCACGTTCTGGAAGTAATCGACCCAGTCATAAATGCCGTACTCGACCTCTTTGAAGGCTTGTTCGCGGGTGGGCGCGATATGCATCGGCCCGACCAAGCGCCAGGAGGACCGATCAACCGTGTGACCGTATTCCTCGGCCTGGTCGTTCCAGACCTTCCAGTGGTCGCCCAGAACGGCAAAGCCGCCCATGCTGGTCGCGCCCAGTGAGAGCAGGCCGGCACCATAGCGGCCCGCAGTCCGGGGACCGGCCGGGGAGACGGTTGCGGCGACCGCAATTTCAAAGTGCGGATAGGTGTACGGCCGGAGCTGGAGGCGGGCGTCTTTCAGCGTGAACCAGTCGGTGTCCATATTGACCGGTTCGTCCGAGGTCAGCAACTGTATGATCGCGCCGAGCGACTCTTCCATGCGTATGCGTTGCGTATCGGGTGCTATGCCCATCATATATGCGTCCGACGGCAGAGCGCCTGGGCCGACGCCGAACATGGTCCGCCCGCGCGTCATATGGTCGAGCTGAACAATACGGTCGGCCAGGATCAACGGGTGGTGATAGGGCAGGGAGCTGACGCCGGTGCCTAAGCGAATGTGGTTCGTCCGCTGGGCCGCTGCGGCAATAAACACCTCGGGTGAGGCAATGATTTCCAAGCCGGCCGAATGGTGCTCGCCGATCCAGGCTTCATCATAGCCCAGTTCGTCCAGGCGAACGATCAGCTCCAGGTCGCGTTCAAGGGCGAGGGTGGGATTTTGACCCGCGGGATGAAAGGGGGCCATAAAAATGCCAAAGCGTAACGGGCGTTCCATACTATCCTCCAGTCCCAGGCATAACGGCCAGTCCTTCCTGGTCAGACTGCCGTTCTCGCCCAGTGATACAACACGAGACAATCGAACAACGTAAGCAAACCATAGCGGACTCTCTGCTAGGGCTCAATGCGCGACGTAGCGTCTCAGCTTGTTACGTCTCAAGCAGACCCAAAGCCTGGTAGGTCGCGTGTTCAAAGCGCTCGTACACAGGGATGGCCTTGACATCAAAAAAGGGCAGAATCTGCATCAGGATGACGCCGGTGACCCGCTTGGTCGGATCAATCCAGTAATAGGAGTTGAAGAGGCCGGCCCAGCTCAGGCTACCGGCCGAGCGGGCTCCTGGCAGCGCGCTGGTATTAATCAAAAATCCCAGGCCGTGTTTATGCACGACGCCGGGGGAGAATTTCACATCGTTGGAGAGCGGTGGGACGGCGGTGGTCATGTCTCCGGCAGCGAGGTCGCCAATATGGTTCTCTGACATCAGCGTAACCGTCTCGGGCTTGAGGATCTGCTGCCCGTTATGGCTGCCGCCCTTGAGGATCATCTGGACAAAGGCCAGATAGTCTGCGGCGGTCGAACTCAGGCCGTGCCCGCCGCTCTGGTATTCGGCGTCAGGCGTCACCAACTCAATATCCGTCGGGGCGAGTGTGCCGTCTTCACCGCGCTGATGGACACTGACCGTGCGGGTCTCCTGTTCCGCCGAACGCGTAAAACCGGTGTCCGTCATGCCCAGCGGCTCAAACACATGCCGGGCCAGATAGTCACCCAGGGTTTGGCCGCTGACCGCCTCAACCAGTTGACCGACCCAATCCGTGTTGATCCCGTACTCCCAGCGTTCTCCCGGATCGCACACCAGCGGCATATTCAGCGCCGCTTTCTTGCCGCTGCCAATGCCCGGCTCTCCGGTTGCCTCCTGGTACTGGCCGAGACCGGGATTCCAGATTTCGTAGCCAAACCCGGCGGTATGGGTCAGAATTTGACGGGCGGTGACAGGGCGTTTCGCCGGACGGAGTTGCGGCTGTCCGGCGGCATCAAACCCTTCCAGCACCTGAAGTTGGGCCAGGGCGGGCATGATTTCGCCCAGCGGCTGATCCAGGCCGAATTTGCCCTGTTCGTAGAGCTGCATGGCCGCGACCGAGGCCACCGCTTTGGTCATGGACGCGATGCGAAAGACGGTGTCCGTTGTCATGGCCGGGCCGGCATTGAGCTTACGCGTTCCAAATGCGCCGGCGTACACCGGCCCCGAGTCTGTGGCGACCGTGGCGACAACACCCGGAACATCTCCGGACTCCACCGCCTGATTCAAAACGGCATCAATCTGTTGCATAGTCTTTCCTTCCTTTCATTCCTGAGCATCCGGTATGACTTTGATGGCGACGGTCTTGCCCGACTCCACACGGCTCACACGTGGCCGCGCAAAGCCCAACCAGGCAAGCCAGTATTTGTTGTTATAGGCTTCACCCATGCGTTCGACGATAGCCGCATCCGTAAAAATCTCGGCGGTGCCGGTAAAGGTCGGACCGTCTCTCCCCCCGATGGCGACCCGCACCGTGTTGCGCCCATCCAGAATACGCCTGGCTTTATACGAGCTTGGTGAGGCGGTGGAATAGATTACCTCATCGGCATACCAGAACCAGACCGGCGCCGCGCTGCCCCACTCGCCGCTCTTGCGTTTGGTAGAAACATAGATCTCCTTGGCCGTGTGGAGCTGAGCAATCGTGTCGCTGTCCAGGGCCGCTGCCGTCCGGACCATGCCCGGAATGAGCCCGGCCAGGCACAGCATGAGCAGGATAAGCAGTGCGGAAAAGGTAGACATCGCATCCTCCAGGCGAGCGAATTATTCTGCTTCGAGCGCGTCCGACAAACGCACGAAGGCGTTAAAAAAATCTTCTTTGAACTCCTGGACCACGGCTGCGGCTGACATCTGGCGATTCATCAGTCCGACCCCCTGGCCGACCCAATAGGTTGCCAATTCCTTGGCCCCGGCATGACCGCTCTGGCAGAGCTTGTCCACTCTGCCCAGGGCGGGCTCGGTGACCAGGGATTGCAGCGGCATGGGCAGCGGCGTGGGGCTGTCCTCAGTCTCCCAGGCATCGGTCCACGGAGACCTGAGTTGACGCGAATACTTGCCCGTGCGGGCTTTTGATCTCACCGTGTCACGGGACGAGGCGTGCAGCATCTTTTCCTTGACGATTGGATTGGTTTCGGCCTCGCTCGTCGTCAGCCAGACCGAACCCGTCCAGACCCCTGCGGCTCCCATGGCCATACAGGCGGCCATTTGGCGGCCCGTCACAATGCCGCCCGCGGCTAAAATCGGGATGTTGCCATACGGCTGGATGGCTGCATGAATCTCGGGAATCAGCACCATGGTCGAGACATCGCCGCAATGGCCGCCGGCCTCCCCGCCGGCAGCAATCAACACGTCAACTCCGGCTTGCACCTGGCGGATGGCATGCTTTTTTGCGCCGACCAGGGCGGCGACTCGCACACCGTGCCGTTTGCCCATCTCCAGCATGATGGTGGGCGGAACGCCCAGCGCATTGGCCACGAGCTTGATCGGATGCGAAAAGGCCACCTCCAGGGTTTCGGCCGCACCGCTGGCCTGCATATTCTGGCTGGCCCGGAACGTCTCGTCGCGAAAGCTGTACAACCCCTCCGCCGGGATATCGTGCTGGGCCAGGATCCCGGCCGCGAACTGGAAATACTCCTGGGGAATCGCCGCCTCAACCTTGTCTCGATTCAGTCCGCCAGCACTCACCTCGGCCATCTTGTTGGGCACGATCAGATCGATGCCGTACGGCTTGCCCTCGATATGCTCATCAATCCAGCGCAGCTCTTCTTCCAGGCGGTCCGGTGGATGGGCAACTGCGCCAAACACTCCCATGCCGCCCGCCTTGGAGACCGCCACCACGACATCGCGGCAGTGGGTAAACGCAATCAGGGGAAACTCAATGTCAAACATCTCGCAAATAGGGGTTTTCATAGGCACGCTCCTAGTCACTCTCCTGGTCAACGAGGGCTCTGACTTCAGCCGGACTCGGGCCGCCCGGACGGAGGAGGACGATGGCGTCGTCAAATCCGGCCTGGGCAAAACGCTGGAGAATTGCTCTGGCTTGTCCCAGGTCATGATCGGCCGTCAACTGAATGGTGGAAACCATGGCTCTCCGCCCGCCGGCGGCACGATAGCGTCCGAGGGCGTCTATGACCTGATCGGCGGTCCGGTAGAAGGCGGAAGCCACCCAGCCGTCAAAGTCTTTTGCGGCCCGCTCCACATTAGCGCCCCAGCTACCGAGGATGAGGGGCGGGCCGCCGCTGACCGTTTTCCACGGCGTCAGGTCACAGTGTTCATTCTTTCCCTTGGCGAGCAGTCGCTTCAATTGTGTCAGGCTGGTATCGAAGGTCTTGAACCGCTCCGCATAGGAGCGCTCGAAGGCGATGAAGTCGGTTTCCGTAGACCCGGCGCCAAGGCCGAGCGTGAGACGATCTCCACAGATTTGCATGAGGGAGAAAATGCGATGCGCCAGTTCGGTCGGCCGGTACAGCGGGAGTTGGAGAACCGCTGTTCCCAGTTCGACCCCCTGGGTTGCCGTTGCCGCGGTTGCCAGCGCCGTAAACGGGTCTGGGAGCATAAACCCTCTGCCCACCGCCTGGGCCGCCCAGAGGCTGTCGAAGCCCTCTCCGGCATAGCGTTTGGCCTGCTCCGCCAAATCGGTGGGCTGGGGTTGCGACGATAAGAGACCGATGATTGCGCCGAGCCGCATGTCATTCCATCCCTATTTCTTTTCCTTCTTCTCCAGGTCGCGCAAAAACTGGATGTTCAACTCAAGTCTTTCCCCCAGCCACAGGGCGCGGTGCGAATGGTCGGCGATATCATCGTCAGTCCGGGGGTGAATCAGGACGTTGAGACCGGAATGATTCAACATCAACCAGGGCACGAGGGTCTCAAACTGCTCCGGCTGAAAGGCGACCTGATACATGGCTTGCGGGTGCGGCCCCACCGGCTTGTCGCGCCAGCGGCCCATTTCGACCTCGAATTGAGCGCTGATGGCCTCACGGATGTCCGCCGCAGTCGCGCGGGTGGAATCATCATAATACACATGCGCGTGGAATCCTTTGATTTCGCTCTTGTCCTGTTGCATGGGGCCTCCCTTGTGGCTGGAATGGTATTATCGAACGCCGCGCGTATTATCGCCGGCCGGCTCTCCGGGCTGCGGCTGCCAGTCAAAACCGATCTGTCGCCACAGGTCGCGATAATCGTAGTCGGTCTTGAGCGCGAGGTTGAGACGGTTGTACGAGGCAAAATCGCTGACGAGGTGGATCAACTGCACCACGCCGGCATCGGTCAGGCCGATCTCGTGCAGGTGGGCAATGTCCGCATCAGTGACATCCTGCGGGCTGAGATTCACCTGCAGGGCAAACTCCACAATGGTTTTCAGGCGGGGGTCGGTAATCGCCGTCGTCCCCTCAGCCAGAAATTGCCTGGTGTAGGCTTCGTCGGTATGCAGGCCGTAGTTCAAAATCGTACAAAAGGCCGCCGTGCAGTAGGGACAGCCGTTGGCCTTGGAAACGGCAATGCCAACGTGCTGAATTTCCGGCATGGAGAGTTCGCCTAGTTGCCACAAGACCTTGGTTGTGCCGAGCTTGGCCTTGAGCAATTCCGGGCAGTTCAGTTCAACATAGAAGTGATTGGGCACCGCACCTTCCATGTCGGTGACCCAACTGAAAATTTCCCGGATGATCGGGTCGTCGAGACGGTCTGGTTTGTTGAGAGCTACGCGGGCCATACGTCACCACCTGTTGATTGTTGATTGGGGCGCTACGGGTATTTGGTTGGTTCCGCCTCCGTTCTTTAATACCCCGCTGCGGACCTCCGTGCAAAGCCTCTGGATTCTGCGGGCTGGGCAACCACAGGGGGTTGCCCCTACGATTTTCATTCCCTCTCCCCTGGAACGGGCGCTGTAAGCGAACGGCTGGGGTCCCAGCGCGTCCTTCGACTTCGCCCCTCCGGGGCTATGCTCAGGACGAACGGTGTCGTTCTCGTTCACCCTGAGCGTAGCGGAGCGGAGTCGAAGGGCCGGCGGGCCGTCCAGAGAGGCCGCCCCACAATCGGTCAGGCTGCGGCGACGGTTTCGTAGTAGGGCGAGGGGAGGGTGGGGTAGACCTGGGAGACGTGGCGGAACACCTCATTCGAGCGCTCTTCTACTTCCCCGTCCGTGTAGCTTTGTGGCAGGCCGGTGGTATCACTCCACAGAAAGTCCTGGATGGTAACGCGCACCGCGTCGCAGGTCGCCTGCTTGTCGCGCCACTGATCGACGCGCAGTTTCTCGTCCTTCAGCGTCGCAAGCAACTCGGTGGCAACGGTCTTAATGCGCCGGATGTCGGATTTGCTCAGGTGCGGTTTCTTGAGAAGGTCAAAGACGGCCAATGACTCTTCATCAAGGCCCTCACGGGCCGCTCGGCTCTGTTCTTCATCCAACTCCTGCACCAGCTTGAGCAGCGCCTCAAAGGTCTGCTCGATCGTCACGCGGTCCTTCTCTCGGTTGTATTGGGCGACGATCTCTTCATAGTGGCGCTGAAAATCGGTCCGCAGCGGGTTCTGTTGCAGTAAACGCCGCAACCGGTTTTCCACGCTGTGGCGCAGGTTCTGGACAATGGTGTTCCTGGTCGGGCTGCGCGCAAACTCGTGTTTCAGCCGCTCGAAATCAATCCGGCTGATGTCATAGGACTCCTGTTTTTCTTTCATGGCGTCAGGCCGGACCTCAATGGCCTCGTCCACCACTTGGTGCAGGGTGCGGATGATGACGCTGATATCAGCCCGCTCGCGGTCCCGTTGCAGACTCTTGTAGATAATGTTGATGGCATCGCGTTCAGCCCGGTAAACATTCACGCCCGATACATTCAGGCAGGCCCGGAACTTCTTGAACACCTCGCGGCATAAGACCTCGAAGCGCTTGCGGGCCTCGTCGTTCTCATTCGCCGCCTCCTTGCAGGCCACAATGGCGGCGTTACGCTCGAAGCCGGACCGTTCGCTCACGTCGTCCAGCGGTGCGCCGCGCTCGTTGAGAAAGGTCCGTACCAGGGCAATCGCCTCGGCCAGGTCAGCCAGCAACTCGTCATTGGGTCTGGCCGGGTCGATTTCCCCACCATCTGTCCGGGTGCCGGCGAAGGTTGCCAACGCTTTGCGCAGATGGGTCAGGATGCCGCAGTAGTCCACGATCAGGCCGTTGTTTTTTCCTTCGTTGACCCGGTTGGCGCGGGCAATGGCCTGCATCAGCGTATGGGCCTTGAGCGGTTTGTCGAGATACAGCGTGGACAGGCTCGGTACGTCGAAACCGGTCAGCCACATGGCGCACACAATGGCGATGCGGAAGGGATGCTCTTCTTCTTTGAAGGCTTCGTCCAGCGCCATGCGCTGCATATTGTGAAAGCGTGGCCGGCTGCGCATGGATGCGGGCAGTTCCATGCCGTCCTTGATGAGGCGGCGGTGCGGGGTGATGTCCAGTTCCCATTTGCGGAACTTTTCCACCTCGCCCTGCTCCTCGCTCACCACGACCGCCGCGCGGGTCTCATCCATCCAGTTGATTTGCCGCGTCAGGTAGCTCTTCTCCTGCTCGTCGGTAGCCTCCGACTTCTCCGCAGCCAATTCCCTGAGGCGCTCCTGCCAGTAGAACTCGATCAGCCGGTGCATCCGCACGCAGGTGATCTTATCAATACACACCAGCATGGCCTTGCCGGTCTCCCAGGCCGTTGAATAATGCTGCACGAAGTCTCGGGCCACCTGGTCAAGGCGTTTATGTGCGGTAATGATGTGATAGTCGCGCTTCAGTTCCCGTTCCAGCCGCTGTGCCGTGTCGATGCCGTCGATTTCCAGTTCGTCCAGCTTGTCGGCAATTCGCTCGTTCAGGTCGCCGATGGCCACGCCCAGGTTGTCGCCTCGGGCGTCGTAATAGAGCGGCACGGTCGCCTTATCCTTCACTGCCCGCTGAAAATCGTAGGTTGAGACGTAGTTACCAAAGACCTGCCGTGTGATTTCGTCGTCCTTGAACAGTGGCGTGCCGGTGAAGCCGATATAGCTGGCGTTCGGCAGGGCATTACGCAGGTTGAGGGCCAGCGTGCCGTACTGGGTGCGGTGGGCCTCGTCGGTGATAACGATGATATCGTTACGTGCGGTATAGTGCTCGCCCTGACCCAGGTTCCGATTGAACTTCTGGATCAGCGAGAAGACGTATGCCTTATGCTGGGCCAACAAGTGGCGCAAGTCCTCGCCGCTGGTGGCCCGGCAGGGGTCTTTATCGTGATCCACCACCCCGCAGCCGGCAAAGGTCTTGTAAATCTGGGTGTCGAGATCGTCACGGTCGGTCAACACCAGAAAGGTGAAGTTGCCGCCGAGTGTACGGTGTACCTTGCGGGCAAACATCACCATCGAGTAGCTTTTACCGGCTCCCTGGGTATGCCAGAAGACTCCCAGCCGGTGCTGGCGGGCCTCACGTTCACGCACCGCCTCAATAGCCTGGTTGACACCCAGGAACTGGTGATTGCGGGCCAGGATTTTCTTTAGCTCGCCCGAGGACTCGTCAAAGAGAATGAAATTCTCCACCAGGTCCATGAAGTTGTGCTTGTCACAGACGCCCTTGAGCAGCGTCTCCATGTCCACTATGCCGGGGTCTGCCTCGTCGAGCCGCTTCCACTCGTGGAAATGCTCCCACTTGCTGGTAATGGAACCGAGCTTGGCCTCGGCGCCGTTGCCGAATACGACAATGGCGTTGTGGTGGAACAGGTGCGGAATGGTGTCGCGGTAGTCGGAGTAGTTTTGCTCGAAGGCGGTCTGAAGGTTGCGGTGGATGTTCTTGCACTCGATAAACAGCAGCGGCAGTCCGTTGACAAAGCCGACAACATCGGCCCGCCGGCGGTACAGGTCGCCCCGCACCCACAGCTCACGCACGCACAGAAAGTGGTTGTTCTCCGGCTCGTCAAAGTCGAACACACGCAGGTGTTCCCGCACCAGTTCGTCTTTATCGTTGCGAAAGGAGAC
Organism: uncultured Binatia bacterium (SeqCode); assembly: GCA_965203745.1. Taxonomy (GTDB): domain Bacteria; phylum Desulfobacterota; class Binatia; order Bin18; family Bin18; genus Bin18. The sequence continues at coordinate 2,522,311 of CBDBDK010000001.1, read as the reverse complement.
CTGCACATCGTTACGGATAAGGGCGTATTGCTCGCGGTTAGCGGCGACCAGGGTTTGTGAGGTCGCAGGAGTGGTGAGCTGGCGCACCGCATCATCGTAGGCGGCCTCGGGCAGATCCGGATTCAGGGCTCTCAGCCGCTCGCGGAGTACACGGGTCAGCACCACCTCGCGGTCGGAGCTACGGCCCAGCAGGCTGTCCGGTCCGAAGTCCTCAGCGTTATGGGCATAGATCGACTCCCAGCCGAGTTGGTGTTCCAGATAATCCGCAGTCGTTTGCTGAACGAGCGTGTCTTCGGTGTAAGGGGATGGCGGCATGAGTCTTGGTAAGGTTTTGAGACGAGGTAGGATTCAGGTCAAGGGATCATGTGGGCGTTGAAGGAGACTCCCAACTTGTAGGGTACTTGCAGGGTAGCTTGTAGGGTACTTGGTCCCGACTTGGTCCCAACTTGGTGTCGACTTATTCGACCGGACGCCTGAATATCGTAGTCACCCACGAATCGGACACTTCGATGAGCGGCTCCGCCACTCCGTGTTCCCTGCACGTATCCAGTCTTACCGTCCGGCTTCTGTACCATCCGACGCTAGCTCGACTAGGGGAGTAAAATCCTTACCGGTCATTGGTTCATAGGTACTCCAGCGGCCGCGCATCTCAATCAAAACACGTTGCTTTGATGGAGCCGGTTGGGAGTTGATCCTGACTACTTCCGCTTCGTATGTACCGGGCCACTCAGTCATAGCGGCGGTCAGATCAGGCACGAGATAACGTGGAGCCCACCCGACCACATAGTAATCCGTCGTCTGAATTTGCGCTGCCAATCCGGTCGCCGGATTGGTCAACTCCAGCGTGACATACAGTTTTTCTTTTGGCCTGAGACGGTCAATCCTTTTCTGGGCTGATGGATTGACATGCCGCCAGCCATGCAGAAAGAAGCGGCATGTGAAGCTTCCGTCAACATCCTTCTTGATCTGTGGAAAAACCTCGTATGTATCCGTCGCTCGCTCGCCTCCGCTGGCCGACAGAATCTCAATGGGGTCGGCCTCTTCGGAAAGGTCAAGAGTACGAAGGTAATCGGTGAAGTCGGGTCTTGTCCGATTCATCACCCGATTCTGGAAGAGCGGAAACAATTCCGAAGACCGATACTCTTCGTCCAACCGGGGAAACTCAATCAACAGTGGGAACCCGGCCTCCTGCTCTGCTCTTTTCGCACCACCCGTATAGCGGAAGCGATAGAGGGGCCGTGCGACATCCACGTCCAGCCGACCAATCGGAAACCAGAGCCGACTTTCCTCTCTTTTATCCTGCCACGCCAGGAATAGAGTTTTCGCGTTCATCAGAAAATCTCTTTCAATCATGACGAGCCGCTCCCGATTTCAGGTCAGGACGCTTTGCGGCAATGGTCGCCCCTGCTCCTGGTATATCTCAATAACCGCAGCAAGTGCGTCTTTGACGTTGTCCAATGCTTCGGACAGAGAGTCCCCTTCTGTGACCAACTCCGGCAACAGAGGGGAAGTGGCTGTGTATCCGCCCTCGGGTTGAGGCGTGAGGAGAAGGGGGACTTTGTAGTCCATACAAACCTCCCTTGCATATCAGACAAGACCATTGTCAGGTTGTGCTACGCTACTCCGACCTACGGGACTCCTATTGCCCTACGGAGAAGGCAGCATATCATACATTACCTGATGGTGAAGATAATGATCTCTCGGAAAGACTGAAACCGCCCATATAAAAGGGGGACACGTAATGTCGGAGGAATATCAGTTGCATCTCCAGATCAAACGGCTGGAGACCGGGGAATATCTTGCAACAGCAGATGACTTCCCCGGTCTGGTGGCTCAGGGGAGGACTGTAGCCGAAGCGGCGGAAATTGCTCAGGACGTGGCGAGAAAGCTGATCGAGTCCTACCGGGAACATGGCGACCCGCTGCCGAAAGGCTTGCGCCCTATGAACAGGGCAGTCGTAGAGTTAGATGTCCCTGTTGGCGTCTGAAAAATTTATCCCTTATTGAGCCTATCCCTGTCGATAGTACAGCTTTACATAACCTAAAGACCATATACAGGCCGATAGTGCGTAGCATCCAGTTTCTTTTTCTTGCCCAAACGCGCCTCTTCTGGAAAGCCAGAGACACATTTTCTCGTCTTGTGTTCTTTGGCTACCGAGCGCTATTCGGGATAAAACATCGCCTCCGAGAAGAAGGAGCCACAACAAGTTCTCTATGGTTATTACTGAAACTCACTCTAGGTGATTTGGTCCTGGCTATCACCATTGCCACCGTGCTCCAGATAATTAATCCGTATGTCGTTCCTTGGTTCGCCGCACTAGGTTTTTCCATTCCTACAGAAAGTGACTACGGAACCCTACTCGCCACCGTGGTCGGCGTTGGTGGTGTATTCATCGGCCTTTACTATGCCGCTATCAGCGCTATAGGCGGTTCCATCTACGCCAGGGTTCCCAATAATATCCGAGACTTGCTGGCACAGGAGAGGGTTGGCGGAGCCTACATGCGCTTTCTCGCTGTGTTTACTTATCTAGGTGTCTGTCTGTTGGCTTTCCACTCAGTCGGCCTCAAACCTATTATATTGGCGGTCCCTTTGTTTCTACCAGGTGCGGGGTTGGCAATCATTGGATTCGTTCGATTAGGCACTCGTGCGTTCTATCTCTTCGACCCGACGATTCTTTCTCATAGGCTTTTCGAGGAGTTGCACCGATGCCATACACAGGTACAAGCGAGTCGTTATCGTTGGTCTGACCAGTCATTCCAGAGTCACGCTCGTAAGCGTGCTCGAATCGCAGTGGACACGCTTACCACTGTATCCGACATAACTGCCCAAGAAACACATTTGAACGGTCGTCCATTCGCCGATCTGTGTAAAAATCTGCTTTCATTTCTCCTTCGCTACGAAGCAGCAAAAAAATTTATCCCAACCGATAGCCTTTGGTACGAGAGACGATACAAGCATCCAGACTGGTATCGAACGGATGATACGGCGACCTCTACGGCCCACCGGACAGCCACCACACTGCAACCGCAATCAGTCGGTGAGCCAAGATGGATTGAGTTGGCAATACTGCCAATTGTGCAACATTGTTTAGAAATCAACATAAGGGAGAATCGCTACACCATAGTCGATGAACTCCTTGGCTATATTGACGCTTATGTCCAATGTCTCGCAGAAGAGCAACAGGTTGAATTTGCGTTCGACTTGATACGCCAGACTTCCTCTCCTTGCGAGAATCTTATCCTTGCCCGAGAGGATAACGCTACTGCAGAAGAACCCCTAGAACACATAGGAATTTACGACCGGCTGGCGAAAATGCCTATTAGTGTTCTCGTTTCCTACACTCGTGCTATTGAGGCCCACGGACGAGATACGGTCCTCCAGCGTATTCGCCGGATTGTGTGGAAATCAAAAAAGTCGATCTATGAAGTTGAGTTCGCAGTACATGTCTTGGAACGACTTGAGTGGCTGCGCCCAAGGCTTGAGTTCGAGGCAAGAATTGAGGGACAGGTGGTCAGCCCTCTCTGGTATATCCGAGAGCTTGTCATACAGAAGGAGGTAGAAAACCTCCGCACCGCAATGATCTGTTTTTATGATGAAGTCTTCACTCTCTATGAAAGTTGGATAAAGACAGCAACATCTTCCCAGCATCCATGGTTAGCGGCAGTGATGATATCTAGGGAGTCGGAGTACTGGCACAAGATTGACTACCATACCAACACGATGAATCAGCTTTGGACCGATCTGAACTCTGACCGACAAGTGGAGGGCCTCCAATGGCCGAGTCTGGATACTAATGATCTGAAACGAAAAAAAGAAGGCCGGGAAACGGAGCTTCTGAAGCTCATGTCCAATGGAGACCTCCTACATTCCTTGATGTCAAGATCAGAGTCATACCCAGACTTTGCGGGGCAATTTCTGCATACCACTGGAGAAGCATTACTTTTAGCTGTCTGTGAGAATAAAGGGGATGGGATTGAGGAGATTTTCAGAAACTATTTCTATGGAATCTTGTTGGAGTATGACCGACTCCGACCAAAGGACAAAGAACTGAATTCTGCAAGCGAATGGGCTATGAACATTGCCGCCGCACCCTTATTAGACCTGATGGATATTAGTGGCTATGCGTATTTATTTTCCGAATACCACAATGCGCCCCAATTAAAGGAGCCGATAATATCGGTATGGGACAAATACTTGAACGAAGGGGAAGCTAAACAGCGTATGCAATTTTTAGTGACGATCTCTCAATTCACAGAACCACCGTTTGGACTCGGCCACCGTGGAGTGAACAGGACTAGATGGGAGCAAGTTGTATCAAAATGTCTGAAAGGAGTAGAACGTCGAGAAATTCCTTGGGACGGGATAGAATCTATTGGAAGTTTTGAACCTCCCATGGTGCATAAAAGCCTATTGGTGAGGATATTCGCAAGACACGGCTCGATATCATCTTATAATGGAATTGACGTTTTTCTCGCGGAATATATCCGCAAACGGGAAAATGGAAGAGACCTGGATTTCGGTAGAATTCTGGGCAGCCGTCTTGAAGAAGCAATGGAGTGGGAGAAAAGGCGGCATGCGGAGGAGGAAAAAATATGAACAGACCGCGTGCCGCTAGATTCTTTCCCAGTCTTCGAGAAAACACAGATCATAACTTGAACATTTATATGTTCGCAGGAGATGTTGAGCTTGGCGTTATGCCAATCGGTGGCGTGTCGGATACTGCTCCCGAATTTGCTGTGGATATACAAGGACCTTCCCAGTCCGTAGAACGTGCGACTGCGACACTTGAATCCCTCGCCGAACACAAGGGGTATGGTGCGAAAGAACTGTTAAGTGATGTTGTCCGAGTCATTGCTCGAAACCTTGCGTGGTCTGGTCGTGCAGTGCATGAAATTACCCGAGATCAAGAACGAGATGGAATATACCTATTGCAAGGATTCACAACTCAAAGGCTGTTTTATGTCTTCGGGAAATACATACAAGTGATTCCCAAAGCGGACCGTAGACTAGGGAAGAAAGCTTACGTCATCCTCCCGGAAAAAGATGTTTGGGATATCACGATGCCGAGAGTATTGGGTGGTTATCGTGCCTACCGCACGATTCTTCGGAATCTCGCACGATTTCAAGGTTCTGGCCCCGCGTTTTTACTGCAAGCTCTGAGTGGACAAGGGTGGCCGGCTCATTATGATTTTCAACGATACATCCGAGAGATAGAATTTTTCGAGACAAAGATTACCTCTCTGTGGGGATGGAACCGGCGAGATTTCAGTGAACGAAATTGGACGGACTTTTATTTGTCCTATAGAACCCTTCGATTCAGGTGGGCACAGGCGCATTTGCGCGAGCATATTGTGAATGAACTCAATCGACTGCTTCGAAGGTTGGGTATTCAAGCGGAAATCGTGGTGAAAGGGCTGCCAACTCCGTCGGATATATCGGCTATCCAGCAGCGAATGCTTGAGGGCGATATTTCATTTAAGGAGGCATCTGATGCCTGCTCCGTCTACTAAGCGTAGAAACCTGTGTCAGGTTACGCCTCCGGCTAACCTTTACCTACGAGTCTTGTCAGTCCACGTGGTCATTGCAAAGCTATCCTAAGACGTTTTTTATTCTTCTCGCATGACCACCACCCCACTCATCAGCCGAGGCAGCAGCAGGTCGCGAGCCTGCATGAGAGTTGAAATTTGCGATTTCAGGGTAAATACCTGTTGGAGAAGAGGGCTCACTATACGTTGGAAAAGACTTTGTAATTGAGTGGAGGGGGTCAGTAGCTCAATCCGATTCAAGTTCCGCTGTGACAGTTTTGGCTGAGCAACGCCAGTTATGTGCGGCTGGATAGAATAATGGGACATGAAGCAGTAAAGAAATTCAGTGGTTACCGAGCGGCCCTGAATAACATGAGCGTGATTACTAACCCAGAACCTACCTTCGACGAACTGAAGCATGGCTGAACCTGAAGGCGTACAAACAGTGCCGTCTTCTCCAATAAGAAGAAAACGGCCATCAAAAAGGAAATCGTCAATGTGGCTGAGAATCCCGGCTGCGCCGTAATAGGGGTACGGTCCGGCTCTGTTTTCTCTCTCTAGGATCGATAGTGGAACACGGAACCTATCGAAATTCTTAGCCACTTCTCCAAAAGTCCTCCTCTCCCACCCCTCCGGCCCGCCATCCTTAACCTTGACGTGCTCATGCCCAGGGAACCGAAGCCGCACGAACCATTCCTTGTAGAGCAGCCGTGCTGCCTGCTCCAGCAATTGAATCCGGCGCCGGTTGTTTTCAATCAGGTCATCGTAGGCGGAGAGGATGGAGGCGATACGCTCCTGAATCCGGTACTCGGGTATCGTAATGGCAAGTCCATGAATATGGTTTCGGTTTAGAGTCGGATTTGAGTTCCCGACATCGTAATGTTCGAGACCGAGTGTGTGTAAGAAGTAGTAAACAAATCGTGCATGATTGCCCTTAATGTCTTTGCTCCATAGGGTCGTATCGTGCGGCCAATACGGCCCTTCAACATAGTGAATAGTCCCAAGCGAACCCTTACGACCTATTACGACCCCTGGGCCATCAACCTTGGACTCAGAATGGTAGCTATTGATGCCTGAGGAGGAGATAACCGGAATGTCGCCCGGCCTTTGTTCAGACTTGGTGATATCGTATCCACGTTGGAAGAAGACGAGGTCTTCCAAACTTGCTGTTCGCCAACCTTGGCGTGCTTTCAGAATACGGCTCATCCTCCCAACTCCTCAAAATCCTTCTGCAAGTTCATGAGGTTGACCCTCATCGTATTTGTTTCCCGTGTGCGGTGAGGCGGTATTTCTGGTTTTTCGCGGTGGGTGATTCTGGGTGGGTCATTTCCACGAATCCTGCGGCCAGTGCCGGGCGCATGTAGTTTTTGCGGAATGTGGGACGATGCGACAACCCTAATGCCGCCATGAGTTCAGTCGCAGTTTTTGGACCTGTCCGCAGGACCACAAGTAACCGCGCTACTTGGTCGCCTACCTGGTCGCCTGCTTGGTCGCTCGCTGTAGGGGCCTGAAGTGCATCCAGGATAATCTCCAACATGAATGCAATGAATGGGGTACTCTCGCCCTCTGCTGAACTCTGTTTGATGGCTGCGTAGTAGTCGCCTTGTCGGGCATGAACCAAGCTTTCTACAGGGATGTGAGCGAACATGGGTTTCCAGCGTGTCAGAATCAGCGTTTGCCAGAGTCGTCCTAGCCGCCCATTGCCGTCTTCAAATGGATGGATGAACTCAAATTCGTAATGGAAGACCGAACTGGCAATCAGCGGGTGCTCATCAGTGTGACCCAGCCAGGCCAACAAGTTTCCCATAAGTTGCGGTACCTGCCTGGGGGATGGGCCGATGTGATGGACTTCGCCTTCGTCCATCACGCCAATGCCGGTTCGGCGATATAGTCCGGGCACGTCCAACAATCCGACCATCAGGACTTCGTGAGCACTGAGCAAGTCGGCTTCACTGGCGGGGTTCCACTGCTGGTATTGATCGTAGGCTTTGATGGCGTTGCGGGCTTCCTGAATGTCTCTGAGTGGAGCGATAACGGGCTTGCCGTCGAGAATCGTAGAGACTTGTTCCTCACTGAGGATATTGCCTTCAATGGCCAGAGAGCCGCGAATGGTGAGGATGCGATTGATGCGCCGGAGGCGCAAATCCTGCGAGATACCCGTCGCACGGCCAATCGTTTCACCGATTTCTTCGATACGAAAGAGAATGTCTGGCGTGATAGTGTATGGTGGTTTTTCGATTTTCATCTTCCATACACGGTGTTCAAGTGTGGTCTCTGCCAATAGCGCTGTACATTTCCGGGTCGGGTTCAATTTCCACGACTTTTCCATCTCGCATGACCACAACGCCGGTACCGGTCTGGTGGGCGATGATGTGGGCGCGTCTGGCGGCGCGCATGAGGGCGGCTGTTATGCCTTCCGTATCCGTGTCGTCTGAATTGAGAGGCTTCCTTTCAGGAAGTTCTTTTCTCATCACTGTCTGACCGCCAAGCTTCGGCTCTGTAAACCCGGCGTGTTATGCAACTCAACATCGTTTGTCACCAAAACAGCCTCGTGACAGATCGCAGTGGCGACAATAATTGCGTCCGGTAACTTGAGTCTTGATTGTCGGCGCAGGCGAATAGCCTCTTCCTTTATGTCCTGGTCGATTCCGTATATAGCTACTTTTGAGAGCGCCGTACGGATCAAGGTTTCTTCCGCTGAAGTCAGCTTCGGGAAAGAAAGTAATTCCATTTCAGTAAGGACTGAACATAGAATTTCTCCGCGAGGCAATAATTCTGCCAGACGATCATTGATACGCAGGATGAATATATTGGTATCTATGACAAAGCGTTCGGAGCTCATTTGTCCCAACTTCGTTCCCACGAAGTCCGAAGATTTCGCTGAAATGCCACCGGGTCATCAACCTCACGGAAGGCCCGAATCTTGCCGACAAGGTCTGACAGGAAATCGGCGCTTTCTGTTTTCCCTTGTTCCTGCTCTTGCAGATAAACGGTGACACGCGCTTTGCGTCCAAATGCCTCACGAAAGTCCGGCGGGAGTTTGCCGTCTGCGGCGATGACTATTTCCTTCTCGATCAATTTCATGGTTGCTCCCTTATCGTATTTTTCAACAACTCCCCATACATTTCCGGGTCCGGCTCAATTTCTACCACCTTTCCATCCCGCATGACCACAACGCCGGTGCCGGTCTGGTGGGCGATGAGGTGGGCGCGTCTGGCGGCGCGCATGAGGGCGGCTGTTATGCCTTCCGTGTCGTCTGGATTTGGAGACCTTTTTTCAGGAAGTTCTTTTCTCATCGTCTGTCTTCTCCAGGAGGACAGGCGTTGTGCCACTGTTGTTATACCATAACCAATCGTCAACGCAGAGCCGGTATACTGTCTTGAAGTTGCGGAAACCACTGTTGAAACGGCGACGTATGACCTCCTCAGGGAGATGATGTCCGCCTTGCCGCACGCGCAATGCTACGCGCCTGATCGCTTCTTCAGGTGTCGCGAGCGATAGAAATATCAGCCTTACTTTGTAACCATCAGTGCGCCACTGACGGATCATTCTCACATAGCCTCGGCCTGCCAGCGTTGTTTCAAAGGCGAAACTCCTTCCCGCGCGGGCATGGGCGTTGATTTCTTCCAGCATCAGCCGCCCGGCGCGCATGGCTGCGGTTGCGGGCCGGAAGGGTGACAGGCCCGCTGCTATCAGGTCGGCGTTGACAAAAACCGGGCAATCCGCCTCGTTGGGCAGGTATTCAAGCGCAAAGGTCGTCTTGCCGGCCCCGTTTGGTCCGGCAATGATAATGACTTTCTTATCCGGCATTCAAATCCACCCATACCTGCCGTCCGCGCGGGGTAGGGACTTCTGAGTCCTGGCGTTGGGTGTGTCGGGATGCGTCATTTCGATGTAACCGCCTTACTTGAGGGGTTGCTTAGGGGCTTACTTGGGGGGTGCATATGGTTTCGAGAACAGAATCTCCGGTGTGATGGAGTAGGGCGGCTCTTCACTCATAGCCCCAACTCCTCAAAATTCTTTTTGATGGTTGCGGCCAGACTGATAGCCTCGGCGTTGAGGTCTTCCAGCTCGGTGTGAATCTCGCGCAGGGCTTCTCTGAAGTCGAAGTCCTCGTCTTCTTCTTCGGGTGCGACGCCGACATAGCGGCCGGGAGTCAGGCTCCAGTCGTTGGCTTCGATCTCGGCCCGGTCGACCAGCTTGACCAGCCCGTCTACGTCGCACAGCTCGGCATCGGGGAAACGCTCGGTCAGCCAGTGGGCCTGTCGCCAGAAATAGCGTACCTGCTGGAGCTGTTCGACTGCGCGCTGGCGCGCCTCATCCACGGCTTTGCGGGTGCGGCTGAGGTCGCGGCGTGCCTTGGCGTCAGCCGTGTTTTCGCACGCTTCGCTCAGACGGGAGGCCAGCTTGTATATCAGGTCGGTCTGCCGGGCCAGGTCGCGGCTGGCTTCGGCCAGCGGAGCGAGGCGTTCGACACTGAGTTTGGGGTGTGATTCTTCACGCGCCATTTCTTCGCTGGCACGCTGAAACGCCTGTATATCGGTATGAAATGTGGTCAGCGTTGCGTCCAGCTCTTTCCGAAGGCCGGCGAGGGCGACGTCATCGGTGTTGAGGAAAGGGTGCAGGGCCTCGTTCAGTGCGTCGAGCGCAGCGGTGAAGTCTGGCAGGGCTGGCGGCGTTTGACCGTTTTGGGCTTGAGGGTTGAAACAGGCGGCGGCGTGGTCAAGGGTACGGCGGCAGTAGTCGGATACCAGGTTGAGAAACTTGTCGGTCTGGCCGCGATACAGCCAGACAATGGCCAGGAGGTTTTGCTGCTGCTCGGGGCTGAAGTCGTATATCTTGCGCGTGACCTTGCGGTACACATTGCGGGCGTCGATCATCAGCACCTTGTTGCGGTGTTCTTGGGGCTTGGCGCGATTCAGGAACCAGAGTTCGCAGGGAACGGTGCGGGTGTAGAAGAAATTGGAGCGGATGGCGATCATGATATCCACGTCGCCGGTCTCGACCAGCTTCCGGCGGACCTGGGCCTCACCGCCGCCGGCGCTTGACGCCTGTGAGGACATAACAAAGCCGGCCCGGCCCGTCTCGTTCAGATAGCCGTAGAAATAGCTGATCCAGACATAATTACCGTTGGAGACCTTGTCCTTCTTGTTCACGCCGGGCAGGCCGAAAGGCAGGCGCGGGTCATTCTCGATCTTGTCGGCGTCGATCTCGTCCACGTTGAAAGGCGGATTGGCCATTACGTAATCGGCCTTGCCGGCCAGTTCGTGCGGGTCTTGGTAATAAGTGATGGCCTGTTGAACGTTCCCTTCGAGACCGTGGACGGCCAAGTTCATCTTGGCCAGCCGGATGGTGGTGGTGTTCTTCTCCAGGCCACGAAAGGTGAGTTGCTCGGTCGGGCTTTGGCCGTGCTCTTCGACCGTGCGCGCGCTCTGGACGAACATGCCGCCCGAGCCGCAGGCCGGGTCGAGCACGGTGCCGCGCTGGGGGTCGAGCACATGGGCGATGAGCGAAACCAATGAGACCGGTGTGAAGAACTCGCCGTTGTCATGGGCCTTCTGGTCGGCGAACTGGGTCAGAAAATATTCGTAGATACGGCCAAAGACATCGCCGGACACCTGCTTCAGTTCGTCCGGGTTGAGGAGACGTAGGATATCTCCGAGGGTGGCGTTGTCCAACTTTTGATACTCGTTCTTGGGCAGGACGCCGCGCAGGCTTTTGTAGTTCGACTCAATGGATTCCATCGCGTCCATGATGGCCTTGGCGCGGTCCGCGCCGCCGGGCAGAGCCACGAGATGATCGAACTGGGCTTCAGGGTTCAGGAAGATGGCGCTCCGCTGGGAGAAATCTTCCTTGGCGAGCGCCCGCCTCTTGCCGCCCCGGCTCGGCAGGGTGGGTTCGATCTCCTCCCTGGCCGTGAGATAGCGGCTGTAGGCGTGACGCAGGAAGACCAGCCCCATCACGGGCAGGAAGTATTCGTTGCTGGCGTACTCGGAGTTGGCGCGCAGGGTGTCGGCTGCGCGCCAAAGCCGGCGTTCGATGGCTTCAATATGTTCGAGTTGGTACACGATCGATTCTTACAGCGGGTGCTGTGACAGGAACTCCTTGAAGACGGTGAGAAAAGGCTCTCGGGCCGAGGACACAAAACCGTGTCCGGCGTTGTCGAAAATGGCCAGTTGCGCGTTTGGAATCTCTCGGGCCAGAATCTCTGAATTGGCCGCCGGAATCAGCACGTCGTCACGCCCGGTGGCGACCAGGGTGGGGGCGGTGATCTCCTTGAGCTGCCGGTACACGCGCAGGGTCATGGTCGCGTCTAAGTGACGCTTGTAAGCAAAGAAAGGGGTGGAATGTTCCAGGACGCGGCGCATGGTGGCTTCGAGTTCATCCCGATGGGCAGTGATGTATTCCTGGGAGTAGGACAACTTCCAGCCTTCCCGAACGGCTTCCTCCGGCGTCTGTCCGGCGCGGCCTTTGAGCGCCTCCATGGATTCCGGTGGGGCAGGGACGGAGTGCTTACCGCCTGGGGTGGTACAGCCCAGGGTCAAACTCGCGACGTGCCGCTGGTGGTGAATGCCGATTTCCTGGGCAATCATGCCCCCCATCGAAATGCCGAAAATATGCGCGCGCGGGACGTCGAGCGCACTCAGCAAACCCACGGCATCACTCGCAAACAGCGCAATGGAATACGGCTCGTCCGGTTTATCCGACTGACCGGTGCCGCGATTATCATAGGTAATGACCTGATAGTCGTCGGCCATGCGCGCAACAAACTCACGGTCCCAGGCCGCCGCCGGCCCGCCCAGCCCCATAATAAGCAACAGCGGTTGACCCTGACCCTGAATCGTATAATGCAGATTGATCCCGTTCACTGGTGCGTATGACATACTCTTCCTCCTTTGTGTGAACGTCTTATCCAGTTGCGGGGAGAAGCGCAAATCGGGGAGCGGGCGCTATTTGCCGATGCGTGCGGTTTGGTATAGGTCCATAGTCTATGCAAACGGCTGCTTCCGAGCCTCCCGCTGTCCGCCAGACGGTGAAGGAGCTGTCCCATATATCGACACTGCGAGCCGTGTATCACTTGGTTGAAGTCTGGGCCGTGATTGGACTGGCGATCTGGCTGAGCGGCTGGGTGTTGCCTCCGTTGACGGGCATCTGGGGAGCGTGTGTCTACATCGGCACGGTCGTCGTGATTGCCGCGCGGCAGCACGCCCTGATGGTCCTGGTGCACGAGGCGATTCATAAACGGGTCTCGCGTACGGGATGGATCAACGATGCGCTGACCCAGGTGGCCGCGGCGTTTCCGGTCTTTATCTCGCTTTCGAAGTGGCGATTCATCCACCTCTATCACCACCAGTATACCCATACCAAAGACGATCCGGACCGGGCTATCTATGCCCGCTATCCCCTGGGCAGCGGACCGTTCTGGCGGCTTCTGGCCCGAGACATATGTGGCTTGAACGTCATCTCGACGCTGAAGTATTTTATTGATCTGCCCTTCGTGACGCGGGACTTTAACCGGAAGTTTCTGGGTGAGGAGCGCGCCGGCCGCTATCGGCAGGTTGCTGACATGGGTCTGTTCACGGCCTTTTGGGGGGTGGTGTTAAGCGGTGGTTTTGTCCTGTGTGGTTTGGAATTCGGGCGATACCTGGTGTTGTACTGGCTCGTACCGTATTGCACGGTGACACAGGTCTTCTTTCGTATTCGGGGGGCGATCGAGCACGGCAACGTGCCCGACCCTGAGAACGCCTACCAGCAAACGCGAACCTATTTTATGCCCGCGATCTTGCGTTTTTTCTTTGCGCCCAAGCAGGTGAACTACCACCTGGAGCACCACCTGTATCCTTCCGTGCCTTTCTATAATCTCCCCCGGCTGCACGCCGTTCTCAGCCGCGCAGTCTATCCTGCCGAGTCGGGCTATTGCGAGTCGTTTTCCACCGGCCTCAAAAAACTGGTCTACGCATAGGGAGAAAGGTAGACCCGCGAAAAAAAACAGGGCAGCCGTATGGCTGCCCTGTGTCCCTGCGTTTGTCTACGATTTTCTACAGATCGTACGCTCGGGCCGCGTTATCGCCCAGGATGTTCTGCTGGTCGGGCGGGGGGAGTTCCTTGATCCCATTCTGTAAGGTGTTGAGGGCATCCGGAAAGCCGTCAAAATGGGGAAAATCGGTTGACCAGAAGAACTTGTCCGATCCCCAGCGCGCGGCCGCCGGCGGGATCATGCTTTCGTCTACATCACAGCCAACCCAGCACTGACGGCGGAAATACTCGCTCGGTGGACGCTTGCAGGCCGTCATGAAGCCGCTGTGTTCCCATTTGCTATCCATCCGCTCGACAAAATGTGGCACCCAGCCGGCTCCGACTTCCAGAACCAGCAATTTGAGATTCGGAAAGCGCTCCAGGGTGCCGCCCTCAAACATGCTGACAAAGGACGCCTGGATATCAAAGCCCAGCGTGACCGACAGGAAATAGAAGGGGGAGCCGTGAAAGGTGGTATGGTCATACCAGGAGCTGCCGTGAAAGTCGGGCCGCGCAATCACGTGCAGGCCGACCGGCATCTGAATATCCTCGGCAACGGCCCAGAACGGATCGTAGGTCGTATCACCATAGGCTTTCCCGTTTGCGGGATAGGGGGTCAGCATGACGGCCTTCAGACCTAACTTGGCTGCGCGTTTCAGCTCAACAATGGCGGCCTCGGGGTCCATGAGGGAGATGTGCGCGACTCCGTATAAGCGGTTGGGGTAGTGGTGGCAGAAATCGGCAATCCAGTCGTTATACACGCGGTTATACGCCAGGGCGAGTCCAGGGTCATTGACTTCACCTTCCCACAGCAGGCCGATGGTAGGAAAGAGTACGGCCGCGTCAATACCGTCAGCGTCCAACTGCTTGATCCGCTCATGCGGGTCGTAGGCCCCTTTGGGACCATCCATATACAGCTGGTCTTTGGAGAAGACGAGCTCACCGGGCTTGCCAAAACCGGAGGCAACGCCCATCCCTCTGATGGTCGGAGAAATCTTGCCGTCAATGACCAGTGCCTCCCAGCCTTCTTCATCTTTGACGAGGTGCAAGGCGCGCTCTTTGTATTTCGACTCAAGGTTCTCCTTCCACAGATTGGGCGGCTCTAAAATATGACCGTCGGCGTCAATAATTCTTCCGAGTTGCATTGCGCGTCCCTCCTTGCACAAACGTAGACTTTGCCCTGCTTCTAGCCCAGTTTGTTCCAGATTACAAACCGCTTTGCGCTTTTTATGGAGGGTGATGAGAGGGAAGGACTACACCTGCCGAAAAAATTCAGATGAGGCCGTTCCGCCTGAAATGAGGCCGTTCCGCGTCAAATGAGGCCAGTACCCCGGACGCGCCGCTTCACCCAGGCGTCTCCAGGTACTTGAAGACCCCGTAGCCCGCCCGGTCGCCGGTCTCGTCCGTCACGTAGGCAATCGGGATGGTCTAAAGTTCATAAATATAAATTATCAAACTAATAAAAATAATCAATTTGAATGATCGAAGATGGTCCCTATAGTGGGAGACATTCACACTCATTTCACTAGGAGAAAGGAGAAACAAATGAGCGAAAGCAAGTGCCCGGTAATGGGAGGTGCTCACGCCCGTGGCACCATGGCGAACCAGCACTGGTGGCCGAATCGGTTGAACCTCAAGATACTCCACCAGAACTCCCCCCTGTCCGATCCCATGGGCGAGGCGTTCAATTACGCCGAAGAATTCAAGAAACTTGACCTGGATGCCCTGAAGAAGGACGTTGAGGCGGTGATGACGGCGTCGCAAGACTGGTGGCCGGCCGACTACGGCCACTACGGGCCGCTCTTCATCCGGATGACGTGGCACGCCGCAGGCACGTACCGCATCACCGACGGCCGCGGCGGTGGAGGCTCCGGCTACCAACGCTTTGCGCCTCTCAACAGCTGGCCCGACAACGCGAGCCTGGACAAGGCACGCCGGTTGCTCTGGCCGATCAAGCAGAAGTATGGCCGAAAGATCTCGTGGGCCGACCTGATAATCTTCGCCGGCGACTGTGCCCTGGAATCGATGGGATTCAAGACCTTCGGTTTCGGCTTCGGGCGCCCGGACGTCTGGGAAGCCGACGAGACGGACTGGGGGGCTGAGCGCACGTGGCTTGCCGACGAGCGCCACAGCGACGACGGAGATCTCCAGGAACCCCTCGGCGCCGACCACATGGGCCTGATCTACGTGAATCCGGAGGGGCCGAACGCCAACCCGGACCCGGTCGCTGCAGCAAAGTACATTCGCAAAACGTTCAGCCGCATGGCCATGAATGACGAGGAGACGGTGGCGCTCATTGCTGGCGGACACACGTTTGGCAAAGCCCATGGTGTTGCCGATGACGCTCAATACGTCGGTCCCGAACCCGAGGGGGCCAGCCTGGAGGAGCAGGGCATGGGCTGGAAGAGCCGCTTTGGCAGCGGCAAAGCCGGGGATACGATCACCAGCGGCTTAGAGGGCGCCTGGACCACCGACCCGGTGCAGTGGGACAATAATTACTTCGATAACCTGTTCGGCTACGAGTGGGAGCTAACGAAGAGTCCTGCTGGTAAATCGCAATATGCTCCCAAGAATGCCTCGGCAGAGGGCGCTGTACCGGATGCGCACGATCCGTCGAAGAAGCACGCCCCCATGATGCTCACGACGGACCTCTCCCTGAGGATGGATCCGGATTATGCGCCGATCGCGAAGCGTTTCCACGAGAACCCGGAGGAGTTCGCAGATGCCTTCGCCAAGGCATGGTTCAAGCTGATTCACCGTGACATGGGACCCCGCAGTCGGTATCTCGGACCGCTGGTTCCTGCGGAGCCGCAGTTGTGGCAAGACCCCGTCCCCGCCGTCACGCATGCGTTGATTGGCGAGCAAGACATCGCTGCCCTCAAGGGCCAGATCCTGGCATCAGACCTGTCCATTGCCCAACTGGTCTCGACCGCCTGGGCGTCGGCGGCAACCTTCCGCGGCACCGACAAGCGCGGTGGGGCGAACGGGGCGCGCATCCGCCTCGCGCCGCAAAAGGATTGGGCAATCAACAATCCGGCCGAGCTGGGGACGGTGCTAGAGGCCCTGGAGCAGATCCAGAAAGACTTCAACAGCTCACAGTCCAACGGGAAGATGGTCTCGCTCGCTGACGTGATCGTTCTGGGCGGGTGCGCAGCCGTCGAGCAAGCGGCGAAGAACGCCGGACACGACGTGCAGGTGCCCTTCTCGCCGGGGCGTACGGACGCGTCGGCGGAGCAAACCGACGCGGACTCGTTTGCCGTGCTCGAACCCACCGCGGACGGCTTCCGCAACTACCTCCGGGCCGGGCTCCAGGAATCGGCGGAGGAACTGCTGGTGGAGCGGGCGTGCCTGCTCACGCTGACCGCTCCCGAGATGACGGTGCTCGTTGGCGGGATGCGGGCCTTGAACGCGAACACCGGGCAGTCTGCGCATGGTGTGTTCACCGACCGGCCCGGGACGCTGACCAATGACTTCTTCGTTAACCTGCTCGACATGCGCACGGAGTGGCAGCCGTCGTCCACGTCTCAGGGCGTGTTCGAGGGACGCGACCGTCAGACGGGAGACCTCAAGTGGACCGGCACCAGGGCTGACCTCGTCTTCGGTTCGAACTCCGAGCTCCGGGCTATTGCGGAAGTCTACGGATGCGACGACGCACAATCGAAGTTCGTGCGTGACTTCGTGGCCGCGTGGGGCAAGGTGATGAATCTCGACCGCTTCGACCTTGCATGATCTCGGCGCGGTGTTCGTTAGCAGCAGGAGGCGGATTCCCCCGCCTCCTGCCCCTTCCTTCGGCATCACCCCCGCCGTTGCTACTCGGCCTCGACCGTCACGCGCCGCCCCTCCTCTCCTCCTGGGAGAGCGGCCATCTTGGCCGCTTGCGGGCTGGAAGCCCGCACTCCTGGCCCCCTGTCGCAGACAGGAACTGCGCAGGGAAGCGAGGAGCCGCCGAGTAATGTAATGTGCATTACACGTCCCCGGAGGGGAGCTTTTTTTATCCCCTCCTTGGAGGGGTGGCCGAAGGCCGGGGTGGGTTAGCCCCTGCCCAGCGGCCCCACGTCTGGCGAGCGCTGGTTCCTGGGAATGTGCATCACACGGCCTTGGAGGGGTGGCCGGAGGCCGGGGTGGGTGCCTTGTCGCCGCTCTTTTTTTCCGCAGCAGGGCATTTTCCTCAGATTTTGCTAGGGCGTGTCATCAGTGAAGGAGGACAACCGCAGCGGCCAGGTAGATGGCTCCGAGAAAGCTAACGGCGCGTTTGTCGTAGCGGGTAGCGAGCGCGCGGTATTGCTTGAGTTTGGCGAAGAAGTTTTCAATCAGATGGCGCGCTTGATATATGCAGACATTATAGTAGGGAAGTTAGGACAGGACCCATGATACGGTTACTGTTCTGCCTGATTGTCATACCCCCCCCGCCGGGAATCGAATCTCTTCTGCAAGGATCTGTTTCTACTTTCTTTTTGAGAGAGTACTCTTCTTCTTCCCCACGAATTTCCCCACTTATATGCTTGGTATAAGGGGGAACACCACGGACCTTCTGGGATACTATACCCATTGACGCCACACTGTTTTCTGACTCGTTCTTTCCCCCTATTCGGTTGTTTCTTTCCAAGCTAGTCCTTTGCCTCCGCGGGTTGAACCGCAAATGGATACTTTGTCTCAATTATGTTGCCGAGGCAGTGGAGTATACCGGCATGGAGTAGAGTGCATTCGGGTAACCGAAAGCGAGGTTACACAGTCATAGACTCACACAATCGGACACCCACAAGCTACTGCCTGCTTGAGCCGTGTGCGGTGAAAGTCGTACGCACGGTTCTGAGGGGAGGGGAGCATAGTGATGTGCTCTCCTCCCCCGACTACTGGAAGTGGGTACTGACCTGGTAAACAACTCGAACGGTCAAGCAACTACGTGGGCCGCTATCTATACTGGCACACACGGCGGAGACGCCGGCTTTATCATTCAGAGCTTGTCCAGTCCCCTGGATAGATTCCTGGCTGGGTATCTCCGAGTAAACGAGTCGGCCTGCGACAGGCGTTAGGCCATTCGTACTGATTCGTCCTTCCGGAGAGAGGCATATTGTTCAATGACTGACACTGCCAAGAATAAGGAACATTATCCTCTGGACCCGATCTCATGATGGACCATGCACGGGCACTGCTACGTGTGGCTCAGGAAGTGGACAGGGGCGACCCATCGCCTGCTGGAGTTGTTCGGAAACCTCCTGCGTGGTCACGAGGACCCACGCCTCCAGATCGGGCTCCCGATCAACCGCTTGCTCGATCTCGCCGAGAATACCACGCTCGTCGAGTCTGGAATCATCGCCGTACCGGCGCGCCTCGAAGATCAGGTGTCTACTGCCCGCACCGGACACCCCGCCATCACCGCCTCTCTGATCGCCTGTACGAGCGTTCCTGACCGGTACACCGAGTAAACACCCGAGAAGGAGGCCGGCAAGACGCTCAAGCTTAGCCAGTGGGGTAGCCAATAATACCTTTTTGAGCGCGTCAATAGAGTCGTGCATGTTGGTTTCTGATATCAATACTCTGTGGCCTGGAGCTACCGCCTAAACCCTATCTCTTTGGAACCCGTCGGATGTCGTGCCATTGATCAAGCCGTCATGCCGAATCTCTGGCATCACATTCACAAGGCATCTCGTCCCTACAGCAATTCGCCGAAGCTTGCGATTTTCAACCTGAAGCGGTGCTGTGTTGCCCACTCGACCAGGAGTTGATCCGCCTCGGCCAATGTCACCCCGCCGTTGCGGAGCAATGTGACCATCAGGTCTTCCGTTCCGCACAATCGGAGCGCTCTCCTGCGACGCCGGCCTTCTGCACGGGCACGCTTGTCCTGAAGACCTGCGACCCAGTGGCGATGCAGCGCCACGGCCAGCACAGCGCATTCGCCGGCCCCCAGCCGCCCGCCGGCGCGCAGGTCGGCAAAAAGCGTCACCTCCGCGATATCCGTCACGCTCTCCAAGGTCATGATGCCAGCGGTAATAGCCTCCGTAACGACTTGGCTTTGCTCAGGCCGAATCACTTCTGCACGGACTTGGTCAAGCAATAACACCGAAGAGCCAAGCCCTCCCAATAAATCGATACGCCCAACCTTCACGAAGTTCAGCAGAATCGACGCATCAAGCACGATGGGTGTTGGGGACGGCTCCACGGTAACACGGTCCCTTTATTCCACCCCTACGGCTTCCGCCAGGTCCAGTGTCGTGTCGTCATCGAGACGCAGCAGGCGACCGATTTCCAACAGCCGGCCTTGCGAGATGACCTCCCGACGCCACGCTTCGAGTGCGAGTGGCAGAATTTGCCATTCCAACTCATCATCTTCATGATCCTCTGCTGGCGCCATGCTCTTCTCTTCCTCCACTGCCCGAAAGCGCCGAACCGCCCGCAGATAACGGTTGGCCGTGTGCGTTTGTTCCAGGAGCGCCGTGGTTTCATTGGCGTTGATGATGTCGAGGCCACGGAGCCGCCAGACGGCCGCCGAGTAGCTGACCCCGAAATACCGGCCGAGGAGAGCGATATCCGCATAGGTCACCCGCTGCGATCCCGGCGGCGTCCGTAACTCCCCTCGAATGCCGTGCTCCGTCACACTCTCGACGGCCGTTTCTTCCCGGCGGGAACCGTGCCCTTTGCCCAGTCCGTACATAAACTCCCAAACCCCGTCTTCAGGCATCAGGAACGCGGCCGCGAACGCATTGGCCCGCTGTTCGTTCGCCTTCTGTGCGTTGTCTTTGCTGGTCACGCTCACCCAATGCTCCCGATCCATGAGCGCGTGCCCGTACTCGTGGGCATAGGAAAAGCGTCGCCGCCCTGACACCTGATTGCCATTGGCGAGGATGCCCATACCGAACTCTTGGCTCCGCAGGAACAGACCAGAGATCTTGTCCGGCAGCGGCAGCGTCGCGGTCCAGATGCCCTGCGACCCGATCAACTCCGGGATTGAGAGCACGGGCGCCACACCGAGCCCAAGACGGCGCCGTTCCTGATCGGCCACGTTTTGCCCCTGGACAATGGCGAACCCGGTCGTGCGCGGCGCTGGCAGTTCATAGCGCGGGACGACACTCTCTGATTCCCAGCTCAGGAGACGCTTCAGGGAAGCACCCTCCCGAAACAATCGGATGCAATGGTCTACTTGGCTCCGCATCTCTTCGTCTTGCAAGCCTGGCTCGGCGCGGAACAAGGCGACGACCGAATCTTCCTCAGCGGCGGTGGTGGGATGCACAAACCACTCGACGGGGCGGCCATACAGCTCGGCAAGGCGCGTCAACTCCAGCGTGGACACTTGCCGGTGCCCCGATTCCATGAGACTGATCGCCGAACGCTGCAGTTCGACTGCAGCGCCGGCCGCCTGCTGCGTTATCTTCCGACTCTCACGTGCCGAGCGCAATCGTCGACCAAGCTCTTCACTGCTTACGGACATGGGTTCCCTCCTTTTGTTGTGTTTCTCGCTTTTTTAATTGCCCAGATTTTTCAATACCACACGGAAAGAGTCACCTACTGGCAGATGACGTTCGATGTGGCAGCCTCCAAAGAGTCATTCCCGCCTCATCGGAGAGAGAGCTCTTCGTGAAAGGGCAATCCAGAACAATTCAGGCCGGGTGAGAAGCTTTTTCAATTAATCCTGTTTTGCAATACAACACATAAAATGTCTAATATTGACATTCTATGTTAGATTTATTAATATCTCAAGAGGCCCCTTCAATGGGGTACTCACTATTGCAGCAGGAGGACGTTATGGCAGAGACCCGTACACATCGTCGTACGAAAACCAGAGCCGCCGGGCCTGGCGGCCGGACTGAAGTCCCGTTACCACGCGGCCAGCGCCTGGATGCCCTCACAAAAGGCGGACGCCGTGCGACCGAGGTTGAGCGGAGTGGGTCGGCGGCGGGTTTGCAGGCGGCCGTCAAGCGCTTGCAAAAGAGCGGGGCACCGCAGAAAGTTTTGCAGGTGCCGCAGCAGCATATGGACACCGCGACTCGAATTCTGCGCCAAGCGAATATGAGCGGGACCGTCAAGAATATGAGCGGCACGAAACGTCGATCTGTGCGCCGGAAGATCCGCTGAAGATCTCCAAGAACTTGAAGAGCTGTACCGACTGAGAAGAGGAGAAGGCGATGGCACGATGGGGTGGAAGAAGAAAATCTCCCCGCGTTACTCAGGGAGTGCGCGGATACACGCTCCGAGGTCGAGCAGGGCGGATCACCTATGTCGGCATCTCGAACGATCCGTACCGGAGAGCTGAGGAACATGGCATGGACGGGAAACGGGGCAAACTAAGAGTCGAGACGCCGGCCATGTCGAGGTCGGAAGCCCGACAGTGGGAAGCCGGGCGACTCGCCGCGTATCGCCGGAACCATTCCGGGAAGAATCCGCGCCATAACAAGACCCGGAGCGGCGGCTGGAAATCCTGAGTGTTGGAGTGGTCCAAAAGTCAGGAGGGCCAAAATAAAATGGGCACGACTCGAACGGATCGTGCAAGCGGAGCCGAGACCTAGTTGGAAGGCATCGCCCTGACCGACTCCGGGAACAGGCGAGTCAGGCGGTCTTTGCACGCTATCTGAACGTCACCCCTGGGCTCGTGAGCCAATGGGAACGGGGGACGAAGCACCCGCGGGGGCCTCGCTGAAGCTGTTGACGCTGGTGGCGAAGAAGGGCTTGCAAGTGGCAGCGTGACGCCCGCCGCTGGATCCCCACGATCCGCGGGTGAAGATGGCCAAGGTGCGCTATAAGGATCGGACGCCTGAGGTACGGGATATCTGCCGCTCCATGCCTATCTCCCCCTCGACGTTGTATCGTTATCTAGAGCATTCTGTTTTTAGGTTGACGCATAGCCAGCGTGGGTGAAGTAATGGCGGCATTCTTCAGGTCCGAAGCGATCGAGGAGGGTGCCAACCCGGCGCCACGTCGCCTCGACCGTGCGTTCCGCCGCTTGGCGCAGGAAGGCTTTGAGCTTGGCGAAGACCTGTTCAATCGGGTTGAGATCGGGTGAATAGGGGGGCAGGAAGCGCAACGTGGCGCCCGCCTGCTCAATGGCCGTCCGCACGGCGGCACTCTTGTGGCTGCTGAGATTGTCCAAGATGACGATATCGCCGACCGTCAGAGTGGGGAGGAGACATTGTTCCACAGAGGCGAGGAAGCGGGGGCCGTTGATCGGGCCATCGAAGACACAGGGGGCGGCAAGGCGGTCACACCGGAGGGCCGCCACGAAGGTCAGGGTGTGCCAATGACCATAGGGGCGCGTGGCGGCCAACCGCTTGCCGCGTGGGCAGCGACCGTGGCTGCGGGTCATATTGGTCTTGGCCCACGTCTCATCAATAAATACGAGCCGGTGGGGATCAAGCTGGCCTTGAGAGCGCTGCCAACGGGCTCGCCGCCGCGCGATGTCCGGGCGCTCCTGCTCGGAGGCCGCCAGGCTTTTTTTGAAGCTGATCCCAGCACCTTTGAAGAACCGGGACAGCATCCCGGTATCCACCTTCACCCCTCGCTCTACCAACAACCGGGCCGCCAACGCTGCCAGCGTGATGGCCGGCTGCGCCGCGCTCCCCGCCAAGAGCCACGCGCGCTCCGGTTGCACCTCTGAGGGCCGATGCCCCCCGGTGCCCGCACTCCCCCGCTCCCCGGTCCTGTGCAAGCGCTGGAGCCACTTGATCGCTGAGGCGCTACTGACTCCAAACCGCCGCGCCGCTGCCCGCCGGCTCAGCCCCTCGCGCTGGACGGCATCAATCACTCGGTCCCGCAAATCTTGCGAATAGGCTCGGGCCATTTGCTGCTCCCCTCCTTCCTCCCGCTCCCGAGATCCTGCCACACCTCTCCGCTCGTGGAAACAACCCCCCGATTCAATCTATTCACAGACTGCTCTAGTACCACCCGATGGGTAGTGGGCACTACCAGAGAGAGAATTGGGAGGCAGATCGCCTGATGCAGCGAGGCGAGCACATCGCACGAGCCTGGGCAACAGAGGGGAAGGACGTGGCTACCAAGCGGAGGTTTTCAGTCTCCTGATTGTCGCACCTGGGAGTTTCACCGAGTGTTTTTGCAGAACGCCATCGGATACGGATAGGAACATGCGCAAGAGTTACCAAAAGCCAAAGAATCACCAGGATTTTGAAGAACTCTGCTTGAGGGTGTTACGGGCGTATTGGAAATGCCCAGCGCTGGCTCTGTATGGAGTCAGGGGACAGGTTCAGCATGGGGTGGATATCATTGAGTAGATCAGCCCCGTCTTTCAGCGCCTGTGCCTGGTCAAGTACGACCAACGCCGCCTGAGACAGCGGGACGCGGTGATCGGTGCCG
Source organism: uncultured Binatia bacterium (SeqCode) (assembly GCA_965203745.1). Classification (GTDB taxonomy): domain Bacteria; phylum Desulfobacterota; class Binatia; order Bin18; family Bin18; genus Bin18. The sequence continues at coordinate 2,498,471 of CBDBDK010000001.1, read as the reverse complement.
CTCTTCATGCGCGTACCGGGAATACGCCATTCCCGGGCGTCACGATCAACCTCGCTCCAGACCGCCTTCCTCGCTTCACCGGACCGTGCAGCAGTCAAGACGGTGAACCGGAAACACAGCTTCACGGCCAAGGACGCCGGCGACGCCTCTACCGTCGCTAGTGCCGCCCGGACTTCCTGATATGGGAGCGCCCGGAAATGCTCTTTGACGGCTGGCATGGCTGGCAACGCGCCGTCAATCGCTTCGCCTGCGACGTTCTCCGTCACAAAGCCATGCGCCCGCGCCCATAGCAAGACGGCACGGACACGCTGACGAACGCGCCGGGCCGTTTCCATGCGTGTCCCCCAGAGCGGCGTTAGGATACGCAGCACGTCCTCGCGGCTGACCCGGTCCACGGGCAGGTCGCCAATATGCGACATAGCATGGCGCTCCAGATACTTGAGCCAGTTCTGCGTGTGCTGTTCGCTGCGCCAGCGCGGCTTGTTCGCTTCAAAGACTTTGCGCGCAGCCTCGCGGAATGTCGGCACCCTGGCCTTGTGCTTCTCTGCGAGCGGATCGCCTCCTGCTCGGGCGTGTCTGCGATTATCAAATGCCTTATCCCGCGCCTCCGCCAAGCTCACGAGCGGGAAACCGCCTAGCCCAATATCACGGCGCCGGCCGTCAATTGTGAGTCTTTGAATCCACGATTTCGACCCACCCGGCGCAACATTCAGATACAACGTGTCGCCGTCACCGTGCAGGCCTGTTCTGGTAATCGCCCTCACTTTGGCGGCGGTGAGCTTGCCCATGTCCGTCTAATTTCCCCACTTTTTTCCCAACGTTACATCAGGGAATATACCGGAACCAAACAGAACAGGCAAGAACTTAGAGAAGAAAAAGGCCTATGATTATAAGAGATTTATAGATCATCAGGGAAGGGGTCGGAATGGGAAGGACTACCCCCGCCGGGAATCGAACCCAGACCCCAGGTTCCGGAGACCTGTGTGATATCCATTTCACCACGGGGGCATGGTCGGTACCGTATCACATACCAGCGCAGAAGCAATGTTTTGGGGAGAGCGGCTCCATGCGCAGGGCAGGGAGCGGGGTAGGCAGGTGGTCTCAGCGGTGGGTACAATGGCCGAAAGGGAAGGCTACCGTTCCTCTCTCTCAATCGTCAACATTGAGTCTTCATCGTACAGCCGGTTGTCGAGGTATAATTCGGGGTAGCGGGCTTGCGTTTCCAGACTCTCGTCTACGCCGATTGCGGTCTCATCCGCGTCATTCTCGACATCCCTACCTGTCGCCAGATCGCCTCCGTACAGCTCGGGGTAGCGCATACGGAGTTCCAGATCTTCGTCTACACTGTCGGTTGTATTTTCCGCTTCTTCGTCGCCGCTCTCTAACCCGAAGTCTTCGCCCAAGAGCGAACCCGAAGAGTCCGGACGAATCGAATAAAGGGACTGGGACAGTCCGTTCGACGCAAAGAAGAGCAACAGAGTAAGCGTACTGACGAGTGTCTTCATGTCAGAATCCTCCGTATGACGTTCTGTCCAGGGCGAAGGGTGACTCGCACGGCGGAGAACCGAGACGCGGACGTCTCGACCGAGGACGCTGGAGGCATGTGGACGAGTAGGCAGCCCCTCAGCCGGACATGCACCTTTTTCCCGGCGCCATAGCCTTTGACAATAACGCGCTGGCCGGATTGGAGTTGTCGGAGGTCCGGGATCTGAGACCGATGAATGAGACACTCAACACCACTCAGGCGCGACGGGTCTCCTTGTAAAATAAGGGCGACCTGTCCTGAATCATCTTGTTCAATACGCGTGACCTGACCCGATACCTGGATGACCTTATCTCGATATTTTTTATCCGCGACCGTACGGTCGGTGCGAAAGGTTTGGTAGAGAGACGTGGCTGAGGTTCTAAACTCGGGCTTTTGTTCGAGCTCAACAGTTTGCTGGTCCGTCGTGCGGAAAAATAGGATAACGATAAGGAGAAGGATGGGAATCGCTAGAAATCGCATACGCTTCACTCAGGTCCTTCAAAAGTAAGACATTCCTGTCGGTTGGGTCAAGAGAGGCGGGGGCGACAGCGGTCCAGAGGCAGGCTGGAGTGGTGCGTCAGCCTGTCGGCTCTGTTGCCATGAGTATTTCAATGTCCTGGAGAAGCTGGGCCACGGATTCCGTGTCGTCACCCCGATAATAGCCGCGGATGCGTCGCTGCGGGTCAATCAGCACGAAACGGTTGCTGTGCACGATGGGTTCGTGGGTCGTCAGGCGGGGATCGTTCGGTGCGAGGGCTTCCACGCCAAGCCGAAAGCCCTCGCGGATTAACGCATACATGGCCGTTCGGTCGCCGGTCAGGAATAGCCAACGCTGGTCGTCCGCGCGGTAGCGCCGCGCATAGACTTGCAGCACCTCGGGCGTATCCCGTTCCGGATCGACACTAAAGGAAAGAAAGCGAACCGGCTTGGGACGCAGGGTCGTTTGCAAGCGGGCCATCCGTTGGCTGAGAAGGGGACACCTGCCCGGACAGTGGGTGAAGATGAAGTTGGCTACCCATATGGACCCGGTCAGGTCGGTATGACCAAAGGGTTGTTGGGTTCGCTCGATCAGCGAAAAGGCAGGGACTTCTCCCAGGATGGGAAGTCGCCCAGGCGGGGCAGGCTGAGAGGAATCTGAGAAGAGAGAAAAGACGCCGTAGCCGACAACAAAGGTAAGAACAAAACCCAGCGCGCCCCAGATTATGCGCTGTGAGATGGGCTCTGGGGCGGCGCTTGAAAGTCTGTCCGGCACCGTAGGCTAGTGGTCAGCCGGTTCGCTGACCGCAGCCGGCTCGGTTGGCGTATACGTCCTGCTGCTTGAGGTCAGGTCCGGTAGAAGCATGATGATGAGAAAGACACAAATGGCCATGGGGGTCAGCGCAATCACGCTAAGCGTCGTGCGCTCAAAGCGCAGATGCATGAAATACAGCGCGACGAGGAGCGCTTTGGCAACCGCGAGGATGACCAGCAGAGAGCCAGCGGTGAGCTTGTCGGAAACCAGGGGCGGGACCATCAACTCAAGAATAGTCAAAATAGTGAGAAACACCATAATGGCGAGATAATTCGGTTCGACGTGGTCAGCATGTGCGGCCGCTTCGTTTGCCATCGTGTGTCCCTCTACAGCAGATATACAAAAGTAAAAACCAGGATCCAGACCAGGTCCACGAAATGCCAGTACAGGCCGACAATTTCTACCGGGCTGGAGTTTTCGCCTAAGAACCTCCCATTCATACCGGCAAAGAGTACGCACGTCAGATAGACCACGCCGCCAAAGACGTGGCAGCCGTGGAAGCCGGTCAGAATATAGAAGGTCGTGCCAAACAGCGGAGCGCCCCAGGGGTTTTCGCTCATGGTCATGCCAATATCGGTCAGGTGGGTCCACTCGTAGGCCTGAAGTCCCAGAAATACGGTCCCGCCAACAATGGTCAGGAGGAGGTACTTCCGAAAATTCGGCAGGTCACTGTGTTTTGCCGCGGACAAGGCTTTGACCATGGTGAAGCTGCTGACAATGAGCAGAAAAGTCATGAACGCGGTGAGCTCGATACCCAGGGCGTCGAGCGGGTTGGGCCAGTCCGGACTGCTGGCGCGCATGGCTCCATACCCGGCTAACAGTCCCCCAAAAGACATGGCATCACCCGCCAGAAAAACCCACATGCCGAGTTTGCCCCAGCTCTCCGGGGTGATAGGCGACTCTGCCGGCTGCTGGACCTGGGCGTGAGAATCAACAACGGCTTCGCTCAAGGTTTCTCCTCCTTTGGGGCCGATACTCCCCGAAGGGATGGTAACGTTCCCTGTGCTCGATGCGAACGATTCGTTTTCCAATAGCGGTAAAAAATCCAGCCGCCAATGGAACCAAAAACGACGAAGGGCATAGTCATCAGAAAAAAGGCGCTGCGCAACATGCCTTGCGTCACCTGTTCATTCGCGCCGGACAATAAAGTCTGACACATTGCGCAGCCTTGCGCTAGGGCCTCCTGAGGCAGGCCACCAACGGAACCGGCCACCAGAAGGGCTGGCGCTGCAATACCGAACGGGCGAGAGATACAAGAGGGAATTCGAGCGCGCATATGCCACGTTTAATTCAAATACACCAGCGGGAAAAGGACGACCCAGACCGCGCCGACGTAATACCAATACATGCTACATATTTCGACACCGATATGGTGCTGCTGAGAGAATTTTTCGCGTCTGGCTTGCAACAGCACGACGCCGAGCCAGAGAACGGCGGCAAGGACGTGCAGGCCGTGGCAGCCGATCAGCGTATAAAAGGTCGCGCCATACATGCCGGTTGAAATGGTGAGCCCGTCGTGGACTAGCTGCACCCATTCAAAGCCTTGCACCCCAAGAAAAATGCTCCCCAGAAGTGCCGTAATCGCGAGCCAGCGTACAAACGGCTGCTGCTGGTCGGCTTGAATGCTGCGCATGGCCCTCCACATGGTATAACAGCTGAACAGCAGAAAACCGGTATTCACCCAGGTGATGCCCACGGGCAGGTATAAATGGCCTGACGGCCAAACCGGACTCCCAAAACGAAAGACCACATAGGCACCGATCAGCCCGGCAAAAAACATGGTCTCTGCCCCAATCAGCATCAGCATCCCCATCCGGGCATTACTGACCGGCGGTCGTGGGATGCTGGGCGGGGGTGGGCCGCCGCCATAGCCGGGCACGGCTACCAGCGCTTCCGTGGTTTCGTGGGTCGATGGTTGAGAAGCCGGAGGTCCGGCTGCGAGGGCTGATCCGCGTGGCATAGACACTGCCTCTCTCAGGCACAGGCTACGCAAAGATAATGAAACACGTCGTTGCAGCAATATACAGCACAATAAAAAACGCGAGCTTTTTACCGAGTGAAGAATTTTCTTCCTGTCGCTCGGCGCGGGTCACTAATGGCATTGGTATATCCCGTTTTCAGATCATACTGATGCTTATAGGGGCAGCTTATCGAGAGCCATGGTGGTCAGCAAGACTGGCAAATAGACCAGTGAAGCAAACATGAGCTGCCGGGCCGAGTCGCGCGAACGCGTACGTGCCAAACGGATACCATACCACAGAAACAGGCAGCCTAGCCCAAACGCGATGATAAAATAGCGCGGGCCGGCCATACCGACCAAGGTCGGGAGGAGGCCCACTGCTAACAGGGCCAGACAGTTGAGTACGACCTGACGGCCCGTACTTTTTCCATCCGGCTCAAGCACGGGCAAAAGCTGGAAGCCGGCCCGAGCATAATCCTCTCGATACAGCCAGGCAATGGCGAGTGAGTGGGGCATTTGCCACAAAAACATAATGGTGAACAAAATCCAGGCTTCGATCCCCAGCGTCTCATTGACTGCAGCCCAGCCTATGACCGGGGGGAGGGCACCAGGGACGGCACCCACAATACCGCACAAGGAGGTTTTCTTCTTCAGCGGAGTGTAGGCGAACAAATAGCTGATAGTGATAAAGGCGGTGACCAGAGCGCTTAACGGATTCACCAGCAGCATGAGGTAGAGCAGGCCGATCATCGTGAGGGCTGCACCAAAGACTAAGGCATCCAGGGGTTGCAGCCTGCCATCAGGCAACGGACGCGTCCTGGTCCGTTCCATCAGGGCGTCGGCTTCACATTCCATGAGCTGGTTGAGTGCCAGGGTACCGCCGCCAGCCAGGGCCGTCCCAATCAGCGTATGCAAGAGCAGCGTGTAGTCGAGGACGAGCCAGGAGCCCAGATAAAAGCCCACGGTTGTCGTGACCAGGATCATGCTGACCAGTCGTGGCTTGGTCAACTCGACAAAGGCGGCCATCCGCCGCAGGCGCGGCAGGTCGCAGGCGACTGTCTGTGTTTGCTGTATCATACGGTGACCCGCTCCGAAAAAATAGGTGACGCTGCCTCCTCAGGACTGCACCCGATACGATAGGCCCGGAGGGTGAACCGGACACTGGTGACCAGCATGAATGCTCCGACAATGACGTGACTGGTTGCGAGGAGGACCGCCTGCGGTGCCAAGGGGCCATGTGGAGCTATATATTTCATGACATAGGTAAAGAGACCCAGCCCGACCTGGAGGAGGAGAAGCCGGCGCAATAGGATTCCTGAGCGCAGCAAAGGACGCTGGGTGATGTGATACTGTTGGACGTGATCAACGAGGAGAAAGGTCACGATAAAGACCGCAACGGCCCCCAGGATATGCAGGCTCAGGCCAGTCCCGGTATGGCGGAAGAGCGCGCCCAGAATCAGCTGACCGTAGATCAGGCCGACCGTGAGGAGGCCGAGTTGCTGTACTTTTTTCGTGTCGCCTGAGGGCGGCTCCGGTCGACCTGTCCGCCATTCTGCGGAAGTAAACAGGCTAATGCTGGCAATGAGGGCAAAAAACGCCTGGGCCAGGCAGGCATGGATAATAGCGATTTTTTGCTCAATCAGTACTACGCGCAGCCCACCCAGGACTCCCTGGAGTGTTACCGCGACCAAGGCAATAAGACCCAACCGGCGGAGCCACTGACGGTGCTCCGTGAGCCAGAGGACAACCGCTAGCACAACTGTGAGCAAGCCTACTGTCGCACCCAACAGGCGATGACTATGTTCATAGAAGATCCCTCCTACCATCTTTGACCACGGGTATAAGAACATATTATGGCCGAAGGTTGTCGGCCAATCAGGCACCACCATACCGACCTTGAGGCTGGTGACCAGACCACCAAAAAACAACAGCGGGAGGGTCATCGCTGCTGTCAGGACGGCAATCCGGTGAGACCAAACAGAGTCGTGATCAAGGGCAGCCAAGACAGTCTCCTGTGCGAAAACACGGGCGTGCGCTGTCACTCAACCCCGGCTACCCTCCCAAGTACGGTGGAAACGACCGGGCAGGGCGCCAGACGCACGGCCTCACACTACGCTACTGTGAAGCCGTAACAGCTTCGGGTCCGAGTTTACGGTCCTGGGGCAACCAGTCTTCTTGGACCAGGGGCGAACTATATTCATACGGACCGCGATAGACCGTGGGCGTTGTCTCGAAGTTGCCGTGGCCCGGAGGAGAGGGGGCAGTCCATTCGAGAGTGTTGGCCTCCCACGGGTTCTTATCCGCCTTTTTCCCGGCAATCAGGCTCCAAATAAAGTTGGCGAAAAAGATCAGCTGGGAGAGGCCCAGGCAGAAGGCACTCATGGTGATGAACACATTCCACCACTGCATGTCGTGCAGAAATTCATACTGCAGGGGGTTATAGATACGCCGCATATGGCCGCCCACACCCAGAAAATGCATGGGGAAAAAGGCACAGTTGAAGAAAATATAGGTCAGGGCAAAATGCACTTTGCCCAGGGTCTCATTCATCATCCGGCCAAATATTTTGGGGAACCAATAGTAGAGGGCGGCAAACATGCCGAAGATGATGCCGGCCACCACATAGTGGAAGTGGGCAACAATGAAATAGGTATCGTGGATAAAGATATCGACCGGGGTCGAGGCCATGTAAATGCCGCTTAAGCCCCCAATCACAAAGTTGGAAACAAAGCCCAGGGCGAAGAGCATCGGACTGGTGAAACGGATATTGCCGCCCCATAGGGTCCCCAGCCAGTTGAACGTCTTAATGGCGGAGGGAACGGCAATGACCATCGTTGTCAGCATAAAGGCGGTCCCCAGGACGGGATTCATACCGCTGACAAACATATGGTGCCCCCAGACGATCCAGGACAGGAAGGCCAGGGCCATCATGGAAAAGGCCATGGCCTTATAGCCGAAGATCGGTTTGCGGGAAAAGGTGGACAGGATATCGGACGTGACGCCCATGGCCGGCAGCACGAGAATATACACTTCGGGATGACCGAAGAACCAGAACAAGTGCTGCCATAAGATGGGCTCGCCGCCACCGCCCGGCATAAAAAAGCTCGTTCCCATTGTCCGGTCAAAGAGCAGCATCCCCAGGGCGGCCGTGAGAACCGGCAGAGCCAGCAGCAGCAGAATGGCAGTGACAAACAACGACCAGATCACCAGCGGCATCCGGAACCAGGTCATGCCTGGCGCACGCATATTCACGACTGTAGTGATGTAGTTGATCGCCCCCATGAGAGAGGAAACACCCAAGATCAACAGGCTGATAACCCACAGGTCGGCGCCCGTATCGACCCCGCTCAGGGTTGGGTCTGCCGAGAGGGTGGCATACATGGTCCAGCCGCCAGCCGCGGCACCCCCTTCCACAAAGAAGCTGTAAACGATCATAATTGTGGCTGGAACCGCTGTCCAAAAAGACAGCATATTCAGCACCGGAAAAGCCATGTCGCCGGCGCCAATCATCAGCGGAATGAGGTAATTCCCAAACCCGCCGACCATAAACGGCATCACGACAAAAAAGATCATAATCGTTGCGTGCATGGTAAAGACGGAGTTGTAGAAGGCGGGGTCCATATGAGCCCCGGCCACGGAGCCCAGTGATTTGGCAAAGTTTGCGCCGGGGTAGGGGTCGACGTATTCGCTCAGGCCCTCGACTGAGCCGACCGTGCTGTCCTCGTCCGCAGGATACATAAAGGGCTCAGATATCCAGCTGGTGAAAGGCACTGGGGTCTCTGGCCAGGCGAGTTCCCAGCGCATCATCATGGCTAGGAGGCCACCGACCACGAGCATGAGGATGCTGGCGAACAGAAACTGACGGCCGATCATCTTATGATCGGTCGAAAAGATATAGGTGCGAATAAACCCGAGTTCGTGATGCTCTGCGTGTGCGTCGTGGGCGGCAGCTGCTCCTGCTTCACTCATTGACTCTCTCCTGTTTTGATCCTGTCCGGATGCTGTGTCTGTGGTCCCATCATTACAGGGTCAACTACTCAGTTGCTTCTTGGGAGGCGCGGTCAGCCGCCCCTTCCGTCGCACTCATAGCGTCTTCCGGTGATGTGGCGGCTTCAGCCTCTGGCTCGTCCATGGGCTCAGCGGCTTCCGTCGCACTCGTGGCTTCTTCCTCCGTTGCCGCCGGTTCAGCCTCCGGCTCATCCATGGGCTCGGCGTCCATGACTGCACCGCCAGCCAAGACTTCCTCGGTCGTTTGTTCCGCACTGGAAGCGCTGCCGTTTGTTTCGGCGGGCGGCCAGCGCTCGTTGTACCAGGCGGCGTAGTCTTCCGGCGTATCGACGTAGAGCATCCCCTTCATCCCTGAATGGCCGAAGCCGCACAGCTCCGCACAGGGTGCCTCATAGGTGCCGGCCTTATCCGCCTGGAACCAGGCTTCGATGAACCGGCCGGGTAGCATATCCTGCTTGAAGCGCAGGTGGGGCATAAAGAGGCTGTGGATGACATCCTTGGAGCCCAAAAAGACGCGCACCGGCTTGCCCACCGGGACATGGATGTCATTGTCGACCTGATAGTCGTCGGCGGTCTCAAATTCTCCATCCGGTCCCGGATAGAGCACCTCCCAGTTGAACTGTTTTCCGGTGACGCGGATTTCTACGTCCGTTTCCGGAACGTTGAGCTTGACTTCCTCCCAGATGCTCTTGCTGGCGAGTCCCAGACCGATAAAGACCAGGGCGGGAATAATGGTCCAGAGGAGTTCCAGGCCGGAATGGCCATGCGTGTAGACGGCACGCCGGCTATCGTTCCGGCGATACTGGTAGAGGAAGATAATCATCAACGCCGTGACCAGGATGAAGGCGGCCGCGGTAATGTAATAGATAAAGTAGAAGAGCGCATCAATGCTTCCCCCGTATGGGGACACGTCCTCCGGAAGCCATTGCATCATGAGATTTCTTAGCCCCTTGTGTTGTGAAGAATTGTTCCTCTTTATACCGGAAAGCAGGACGACCGCAAGGGGAGGGATAATGCGTGAATGCGTGTAAATGTAGGCGGAATATGATGCCCGATGTCTCGGTGTGCCGGCTGTGCCCCGGCCTTCCACAGCCGTCGCGTTTCGATATTGACAACGACCTGCGGACTCGATACTTCTCCTATCTACAATGGTCAACAAAACAGGCTGGGATCAGTTTTTAGAAATCATTCTGAAGCCCGACAACATCCCCATTGTGGGTTTGATGTTTTTAATCTTCTATTTTACCTGGCTGGCGTTTCGCGAGGCGCGTAAAAACGATCAACTGATCGAAGAAGGCCGCGCCGACGAGATCTTGCGGGAGATGCAGAAGTAGGGAGGCGGACTGCATGCCGTTTACTATCATCGCCGAGAACTGCACCGGGTGCAGCGCGTGTGAACAACGCTGTCCAACCAAAGCCATTAGTGGTGATCCCAAAAAAGCCTATCTGATTGAACCGACGATGTGCATCGACTGCGGTGCGTGTGGGGTCATCTGTCCCGATGACGCCATCCTCGACACGTATGGTAATCTGACTCAGGTCCTGAAGCGGGTTGACCGCCCGATAGCCGTTGTCCATCAGGATAACTGCAACGGTTGCGGGGTGTGTATTGATGTCTGTCCTTTTGACTGTATTACTCCCTCGGCCGACAACGGCCCGCAATACCTCGGCCGGGTGCAGGTCGAAGAGAAGACCTGTGTGGGCTGTAAGCTGTGCGAGGAAGTGTGTGGCTGGGAAGGTATCTATATTATGGCGACCAGGGAAAAAGAGCCCTTCCTGACCTCGATCGGGGTCGAACTCAAAGAATCAACCGTATAGCCGACCGTTTCGCCCGTTGGCCGGTATTGTTCAGATAATCTTGTTGAGCGGGTACTCGATGATGCCGACCGCTCCGTTTTGAATGAGCTGGGGAATCATCTCACGTACAATTCCTTCGTCAATCACGCTTTCCACGGCAAACCACTCGGACTCATACAGGGGCGAGACGGTTGGAGCGGTCAGGCTCGGCAGCATTTTGACAATACGGTCAAGATGTTCCTTCGGCACGTTCATCTTGAGGCCGACCTTCGCTTCCGCGCTCAGCGCGCCTTTGAGCAGCAGGGCAATCTGGTTGATCTTCTCCCGTTTTTTCTCATCCTGCATGGCCCGTTTATTGGCAATGAGCTGCGGGTTGGAGCGAAACAGCTCATGGATGATCTTGAGCCCGTGGGCACGAATGGTTGAGCCTGATTCGGTCACTTCAACAATGGCGTCAACCAGGCCATCGGCGGCCTTGGCCTCGGTCGCTCCCCAGGAAAACTCGACATCGACCCGGATACCCCGTTCGTCGAAATAGCGCTGGGTATAGTGCACCAGTTCGGTCGCAATTTTTCTCCCGTTCAGATCGTTGATATCTCGAATGGGTGAATCCTGAGGAATGGCGAGCACCCAGCGCGTCGGCTGAAAGCTGGCTTTGGAATACACCAGGTCGATAATGGGTTCGACATCAGAGTTGTTCTCCATGATCCAGTCTTTACCGGTGATCCCGGCATCCAGGGTGCCGGACTCGACGTACCGCGCCATTTCCTGAGCCCGGACCAGCGCGCAGCGTAGGGTCGGGTCATCAATACTGGGGAAATAGCTACGCGAGCTGGTCGATACTTTCCAGCCCGACTTTCTGAAGAGCTCAATCGTCGTTGCCTCCAGACTTCCTTTGGGAAGTCCAAGCCTCAAAATTTCCATATCGTCTCTTTTACTAACCCTGTGGTGTTTGGATTTTCGTGCGGAATGTGACGGCCCGACACATCCACATCCGACGGATGGGGTCTGTACCGGCCTGACGCAAGTCTGCTGATTTCTTGCCCGCATCTCCTACCACAACGGACCGTCTGCCGCAAGTAAAGCCCGCCGCCGGAGTTGGCTGAAAGGCGAGGTGTTCCGTTGTTGAGGCCAGGGTCGGAGCGAGAAGCACCGCAATAGGCGTTCTCCTGTGTCTTTGCTACATATAGCGCGGCAACGGAATATGTCTGAACCGCAAAAATGTGGTTCAGCGGGAGATAATACCTATGAAGCTGTCTGAGATTGCCGAACGCCTCCAGTGTGAACTGCAGGGGAACACCGACCCGGTGATTGTCGACCTCAAGCCCATAGGCGAGGCCGGTCCCCAAGACCTCACCTTTGTCAGCAATAAAAAATATTTTGCAAAATTACCGACAACACAGGCCGCGGCGGTTATTCTGCCGGCCGACGCTCCATCCGTTCCGCTACCCTCGCTGCGTACCGACAATCCTGACCTTGCGGTCGCCCAGGTGCTGGGGTGGTTGTATCCGCCGTATGAACCGCCCGAAGGCGTTCATCCCACGGCTGTTGTCTCTCCCTCCGCCCGCATCGGCGCGCATGCCTTCATCGGCCCCTATGCGGTGATTGGTGATGATGTTGAGATCGGTGACCATGCGCGTATTTTCGCCCATGTGGTGATTTATCCCGAGGTGAGTATTGGTCATCACTTTACGGCCCATGCCGGGGCGATCGTGCGTGAACGCGTGGTGATAGGCAATCACGTGGTCCTGCAGAGCGGCGTCGTTGTTGGCGGAGACGGATTTGGCTATGTTCCGCTGCCCGATGGGTCGATTCTGCCCAAGCCGCAGGCCGGTATCGTTGAGTTGCAGGACGAAGTCGAGCTAGGCGCAAATACGACTATTGATCGGGCCACCGTAGGGACAACACGGGTGCGGAAGGGAACCAAGATCGACAATCTGGTGCAAATCGGCCATGGCTCGGATGTGGGGGAGTACGCTTTTATCTGTGCCCAGGCCGGCCTTGCCGGCAGTACGACGCTGGAGGACCGAGTCCAACTCGGCGGACAGGTTGGTGTCGCCGGTCATCTCACGGTCGGTAAGAACACGATGGTGGTGGCCCAGAGCGGCATTCCCAACGACGTCCCGGCGAATAGTGTCATCGGGGGCTATCCCGCGGTGAATGTCCTTTCCTGGCGACGGACTTCTGCTGCCCTGCCCAAGTTACCGGAATTGCTGCGCAGGGTACGGAAACTGGAACAGGCACTGGCCGCATTACAGAAAGAAGCAGAATAACGATGTGGGAGAGCGATGGCTTGGCCGCGTCGGATGCAACGGCCACGGGCGACGGAGCGCAGCTCTGGTTGTTCACAGTAACGATATTTGTTGGCGCGACGCTCCTGTTCCTGGTTCAGCCGCTGTTCGCAAAAATGGTATTGCCCCTGCTCGGAGGCTCGCCGTCGGTCTGGAACACCGCCCTGGTGTTTTTCCAGGCCGTTCTGCTGGCCGGGTATGGATATGCGCACTGGCTTCTGCGCTGGCTCGGTCCGCGCAACCAGATCATCGTGCATGTCTGCGTGCTGGCTATGGCGGCTCTCGTGCTGCCCATTGGCGTTGCTTCAGGCTGGCGACCCCACGCCGGGACGCCACCGGCACTCTGGCTGTTGGGCCTTCTCACCGTCTCGGTCGGCGCCCCATTCTTCGCCGTTTCCGCGACCGCACCGCTGATCCAGAGGTGGTTTGCGCGGACTGGCCATCCGCATGCGCACGATCCTTATTTCCTCTATAGCGCGAGTAATCTCGGCAGCGTACTCGCCCTGTTGGCGTTTCCGTTTGTCTTGGAACCCACGCTCAGCAGTAATGACCAGAGCATTGTCTGGAGCATGGGTTTCGGGGTTTTGACGGTGTGCATCATTGGTTGTGGTGCCTTGGTGTGGCGACGTACCGACGCGGTTAGCAACTCGCCCTGGCCGAATACAACGGAGCGCCCGAACTGGCGTCAGCGCACGACCTGGATGGTCTATGCTGCGGTGCCCTCCGCTCTCTTGCTTGGTGTCACCGCCCATATCAGTACGGATATTGCTGCCGCCCCGCTGCTGTGGGTGGTCCCACTGGCACTCTACCTGCTCACGTTCGCCATTGCCTTTGCCCGGCGTCCGTTGATCCCGCATTGGCTTGCGGTACGAGCCATGCCCCTGGCGTTGATGATCCTGGTAGCACTCTTCGCTTGGCGCGAACCTATCGGCGTTTTTCTACCGCTCCATCTGCTGGTATTCTTTGTGATCGCGCTTATGTGCCACGGCGAGTTGGTACGTCGCCGTCCTGGGGTGGAATCTCTGACCGAATTCTATCTGTTTCTCTCGCTCGGCGGTGTCATGGGCGGGGCATTTATCGCCTTATGCGCACCCGTACTGTTCAACACCGTCTTCGAGTATCCATTGAGCCTAACGCTGGCTGCCGCGTTATTGCCCAGTGCAACCCCGCGGGCCAACCGTGGCGATGGCATCCTGGCGCTGGTGATCGTGGCCGTGTTGGTCGGTGGGACAATAGTGGCTCGTGGCCTTGGCTGGCAGCCCCACACGTTCGTGGTTCCCGGTATCTGTGCGATTTTCGCGCTGGTCGTCTTCGCCCGTCAAACGCGCCCGTTCGGCTTCGCACTGTGCGTTGGTGTGCTTTTGGTCAGTAGCGCCTACGCCCTGACGAGCAGCGAGGTCCTGTGGCGGGGACGGAGCTTCTTTGGCGTCTACCGTATCTCCGAGTCCGGTGACCCGACTAACCGTAGCCTGGTCCACGGCACGACCAACCACGGTGGCCAACTGATGGCGGCCAACGGGGATATTAGCCCGACCGCCTATTACACGTCCTCGAGTCCGGTCGCTGAGGTGCTGGCCGCCATGCAAGCACGCAGTGTCGGCCAGCGTGTCGGCGTGGTCGGTCTGGGGAGTGGCGCGCTGGCCTGCTATCGTCGTGCTGGCGACGCTTGGCGTTTTTTCGAGATCGACCCGTTGATGGTCTGGGTAGCGGTCGAGAGTGGCTACTTCGACCTGATGGCCCGCTGTGCCGAGTCCGTATCCGAGTCCGTGCCTGTCGTGCTTGGTGATGCGCGGCTGACTCTGGTCGAGGAACCCGACGGACACTTGGACGTACTGGTCATTGACGCGTTCTCATCCGATGCGATCCCGATACACCTGCTGACCCGTGAAGCCGTCGTACTGTATATGGATAAGCTCGCCGCGGACGGCGTTCTGGTGATGCATATATCGAACCGTTTTCTTAATCTGCCCCCGGTGCTCGCCCGCATCGTTGAAGAACTGGGCTATGCCGCGCTGCGGGGTAGCAGCGGTAAGATTGATCGTGAGATCGACCCTGCGGGAACGAAGTCAGTCTGGGCGCTGATCGCTCGTGACCGGGCGGCGACCGATGCGCTTGCGCTAGGCGAGATGTGGGGGCCGCTCGAAACGCCGACGGACGGGCGGGTGTGGAGCGACGATTTCTCCAACCTGCTCGAAGTGATCCGCTGGACTGGTTGACGTGGCGGACAGGAGATCAGGGCCGTTTCGTGACGTCGATGCCAATCCCGCCTAACATCACCGGGCTGCCCCAGGGATCAACGATAGGGAATTTGCTGACCAGCCATTCCTGCGGACCGTCAGGGTGGGGGATGGTCTCTGTGAGCTGTTCGCTCTGTCCGTGAGAGAGGACGCGCTGATCGTTTGCTCGGATTTGCTCTGCCACATCGGGCGGAAAAAGATCGAAGTCAGTCTGCCCGAGCCAGCCGGGGGCCTTGTCCGGGAATACGGTCTTCCACAGATTCAGCAAGGTCTCATTCGCGTAGAGATAGTGCCCCTCCAGGTCTTTGATAAAGGCGACACCGGGCAAGTGGTGGAGGAAGAGCGATAGACGTTCTTCCGTTTGCTGGAGCGTTTCTTCGATGTGTTTGCGCTCCGTAATGTCCAGGGTTGCGCCATCAATACGGATCGGCTGGCCATCCGGTCTGATGCGGGTCCGCGCTCGTGAACGGAG
Organism: uncultured Binatia bacterium (SeqCode); assembly: GCA_965203745.1. Taxonomy (GTDB): domain Bacteria; phylum Desulfobacterota; class Binatia; order Bin18; family Bin18; genus Bin18. The sequence goes on along the minus strand of CBDBDK010000001.1, from coordinate 2,482,890 downwards.
CCACTTAATGCTGCCGTCTTGCGTGACGATGCGAAATTCATATTCGGTTGTTTGCTCGGGTAGGAGGGACTGAAGGGTCTGTGTCACCTGCGCTAAGTCATCCGGATGAATATACTGTTGGAGCGGATTGGGTCTACCGATAAGTGTCTCGGTGGCGTATCCGGTGATTCGGGTGAAACTCTCGGTCAGCCAGTCCAGGATGAAGTCGCCGTGGTCATTGACGCGAAAGGAAAACGCATAATCAAAGGCCGATTCGTTAATGACTCGCTGTCGTGCCTCACTCTCTCGTAAGGCAGCCTCCGTCTGTTGGCGTTCGGTTTCAATCGCTTCGAGCTGTGTTATCCGGTTACGCAGGGCAGTTATTTCCTGCTCAAGCGCAGCTCTGGATTTTCTCACCGTGCTCATTCTCTTCGTCTTGGTCTCTTTGAAGGAAGCCCGGATGTCTGAAAAAGAGCGCCTCGGTCAGGCACCCTCCCGCTGGCCCGGATGCAGCAGGTTGGGTCGAGGTGGGAGGGTCAGAACTTCCTCGGAAAAGAACTCGGCGAGATATTGAACGATGTGCTTGACGGATAACAGCCCGACCGGCTGCCCATCGTCGTCAACAAGCGGCAGCCGCCGGAATGCGCCCTCTCCCATGAGGTTGAGGGCAAAGGCAATCGGAGCATCAACGACAAGGGTTTCCGGGTCGGGTGTCATCACGCTCTCGACCAGGGTCTGATTCAGGTCCAGTCGAGGCCCGATCACACGGTTCAACAGGTCCCGTTCGGTAAAGATACCCGCAATGGTCTGTTCTTGTCGGACGAGCACGCAGCCAATTTTATTCTCTCGCATCTGGACGATGGCATCCGAGACCGTTGTCTTCGGACCAACAATCACCGACGGGACATACGGCAGCCTGCTGACCGGCTCGTTCAGCAGGCTCTCATCCAGCCGCGTGCTCGGTTCGGAGAGGCGCTCCGTTATGGTCTGCTCTTCCTCTACGAGGCCCTCGCCGGGGTAGGCGTCCGTATTGACTTGGGGTGAGGCTTTTACCTGTGCCATAAGTTTCCCTCCTCGACATGAGAATGTTCTCAAGCATTCCTTAGCACCGAGTCAGGGATAAATACAAGAAAAAATGGAGGGGCCTCTGGTTGCCTTGTCCCCCTCACTCCACGCCTCTCCCCCAGGGGAGAGGGCGCAATTCTTAATGGCCGACGGCTTCATCCCGTTCTCGCAACCAGGAGACGACCTGGGGCCAGAGTTTTTTCTGCGCACCCGAACTGACGGCGGCACCGATATGACCGGTCGGGAACACAATCGTGCCGGCGTCTGGGCTGCCGACCAAGTTTTCCAACGGCAGGCTGGATTTGGGATGAACAACATCATCATGTTCACCGATCACGTTGAGGACAGGGCAGGTGATGTCTTTGAGGTTGGCCCGGCGCGACCCGACCTGCATCCGGTTTTTCATAATCAGGTTCTGGCGTGAGACCTCGCCGGCCATCTCCTTAAAAATTTGGCCGGCCATCGGCACATCACTATTCATCCAGCGCTCGAAGAGCTCGAACATCTCCGCGTAGCCCTTTTGATCCTTGCTCCGATACAGGCCGACATACTTGTCCAAGGCGTGGTGGACTGGCGCCATAGCGTCGAAGTTGGCCTTCATAAACCACGCTGGACAGTTGCCATACACACTGGTCACGAGGTCTATGGTCTGCGGTGAGATTTTGCTCATCAACTGCTGGCTGGGAAGATCCTGTACACTCATGTCGAGAGGCAGGGTAAAGTCGATCAGGTTTTTAATATGCTGCGGGAAGAGAGCCGTATACAGCGTGGTCAGGAGGCCGCCAAAGCAATAGCCGAGGAGGGAGACCTGGTCGCTGCCATCCCGCTCCTGGACCGTGCGCACCGCGTTGCCGAGGTCGCCGTTCACATAGGCGTCAAAGCCGCGCCAACTATCCGCCCGCGTCGGCGGAAGCCAGTCGATGAAATACACGTCTACGCCGTGTTTGGTCAGCGTTTCGACCACGCTCCGACCCGGCAACAGATCAAGGATGAACGGGCGTTTCACCAGGGAATAGACCAGGAGTAAGGGCGTACGCAGCCGTTGCCCTTGGGCCGGATAATGTCGCAGGCGGACCTTGCCGCCCTCGTAGACCACCGTATAGGGCGTGGTCGGCGGTGGATCTTCATCAATGGGATACTCATCCATGAGGCCGCGCCGCCAGCCTTCGAGAGACCGGACCGCGCCTTCCATCCAATATTGTGAAACCTCGGTAAATACTGACATGGCGACCTCCTTAGATCGAGAGTGTGACTGTGTTGACTCGAACTTTCCTCACGATACGCTGTCCGGCGAAGGGTGCAAAGGAAACACCTGTCACCTATGTGACGGGAGCCTGTCTTTCCTGTGGACTATGTCGAATTTCTGTCACCTGGGTAACAGTTTCTGCCCAACACCTTGCCTTCTCATGAGAGAGAACGAGCAAGATACGGGCCGAAACCCAGAAATGTCTGAACGGACCGAAAAGATTGGATTTTTGGGCGAAAGGTCAGGAACAGACAACTCGGCTGCATAAAAACACAGCAGCGCCTGCTGCCCCTCCCGCTGCCTGGGAGAGCGGCCATCTTGGCCGCTTGCGGGCTGGAAGCCCGCACTCCTGGAACCCTGTCACAGGCCGGCACGGTGCAGGGGAGCGGGGGGCCGCCGAGTAATGTAAATTGCATCACACGTCCTCGGAGGGGTGCTGCCTATTGTGTCGATTGTCCCCTCCGGGCCGTCCGCTCGCGCCCTCACCCGGCCCTCCGGGCCACCCTCTCCCAGAGGGCGAGGGTAAAAAAGCCCCTCTCCCTTTGGGAGAGGGGTTGGGGTGAGGGCTAAACCGCCAAACAAGTTAATTTGCCTCGCCCGTCCCGAGCGGGGAGGAGAAGGGAGCGCCCCGGTTGTATCGTGTCCGCGGGGTGCTCCTGGGATGGTTTATTATAAAACACCGTTCTTCTCTAACAAACACTGCCCGCAAACATAGGGGGGGTCTCTGACCTGAATGCAATAAAATCAATACCTTATTGAACCATGAGGTGCCTTTTTGTGCACTATTGGGCGGCGTATTGCACCGTTAAGTGTCTTTTGGGGCGTCATTTGAGGGCTTGTACGACCGATAGGAGCGCCGTATACGTTGCCCCTACACCATGATGGTCCAATCTACAGTTCATAATCAGCCATATGTTAAACAGCGTTCTATGCCCGGGGGCGCGGCCCGCGTTGCGCCTCACACGTCTGCTTATGGAGCGAATTTATACGACTCCAGGGGAGAGTAGTCCATGCCGAGGATGACCCATTTCCCGTCGAGCTTGGTATAGGTGAAGATATAGCGGCCGTGCGCATAGGTCATCTTGCCGCCTTGGGGTGTCGCGGCGAGTTGATAGTGGCCCCACGCCAGCGCGGTGGTCCCGACAATGCGGAACTGTGGTGTGACCGGGGAGAGTTCGGCTTCTTCATACTGGCCAAAATATGCCTGAACGGCTTTTTGAAAATCAGCCCTGCCCTGGACCGGAAACGGAGAGAAAATACCGTACAGAACAACCTCATCATGAACAGTCGCGACCGCGGCGTCCAACTCTCGATTGTTGAGCGCCTCAATTTGCGTAGTGAAAGCCGATTTGAGCGCGTCCATGTCCTCATCGGCCAGCACGCGCGAAGAAAAGCAGAGGACGGTCAGGAGCAGTGAAAAAAGGCCGGCCCGTACACAATACTTCAGCATTCGCTCTCTCCCTCCACACACGATGATACCGCTGCCATATCACTTTGTCTCATGACAAAAAAGGCCGGTCGTGTCCCACCCAGTCCCCAACCCCAAATCCCTAACTCCCCTCCCTGGCCTGTGCTGTAGACAACAATTCATCAAAAGAATCCCGCAGGCAGGCGGCGTACGACCACGGATCAGAGACGAGACTGGGGTCAACCGTCCCGCCGATAACGAGGGTTTGATGATAGCTGACAATGGCATTGAAGAGGCCGATACCGGCCGACAACAGGCCAATCGGCCGCAGGGCGAGCAGTTCGTGGCCCGCCAGGTAGAGTGGGGTTTGCGGCCCTGGGACGTTGGTTGTCACGGTATTCAACACCAGATTTGCTGCGGGCAGTTGTCCGGCGATGATTTGCCACACCGGCGGGACCCAACCAAAACGATTCAGGAGATCATATAAGAGACCGGCCTGGTTCTGTTTTTTGATCTGATCGACAGCCGCCCGCTGCTCGGCGTAGCGTTTGAGCGGGTCCTGCTCATCAATGAAGAGTGGGGCGAGCAGCATGGAAACCCGATTGCCCAAGCTGCCCTGTTCATCTTCCTGCCGCATACTGACCGGACACATGGTCCGCAACACCCTCTTGGTCGTGGAGTACTGCTGGGAACGCAGATACTTCCCCAATCCGCCGGCGATGATGGTCAGAACGACGTCATTGACTGTGCCCCCCAAGCTGGTCCGGACCGCACGGATATCCGCAAAAGGAAAATCGACCCAGACAAACTGTCGTGACGCTGACAAGGTCTTATTAAATGGTGTTGTCGGGATCGGCTGGGACAGGCTGGGCAGCGTTTGCATGAAGGACAGCAGGGCCTGTGAAGACCCCTGGAGGGCCTGCGCCGCCTGTGACGGCTGGAGCCATTGGACGCTATCGCTCCAGCTGCGGAGAGTCTCAGTTAGTCGGTCGTTGAGGGCATCCCGCAATTGGCTGGTCATATCCGGCAGGGGCTGTGGTTGCCACGGCAGGGGCGGAGACGAGGGGGTAGGGGGCTGTGGTGAGCTGTCATGCGTGATCGTCATCAGGTCAACCCCGGACACGCCATCGACCATGGCATGGTGGATTTTCCAGATAATGGGCGTCGTCCCATCCGCCCGGCCGCGCAGGATGATCATCTTCCACAGGGGATGGGCACGGTCGAGTGGCGGCGCGTATATCTTGCCACCAAATCCAGACAACACCCGGTCGTCTCCGGGCGCAGGCAGGTCCACCTCTTCGATGTGCCGCTCGATGTCAAACGCCGGGTCATCCTGCCAGGTGGGGTGGGCAATCCGCAAAGGTGGAAACATGACTTTCTGGCGATAGCGCGGCAGGAGGTGGAGTCGTTCCTGGAGAACCTGGACCAACTCGGCTTTGGAAATATGGCCGTCGTAGATGAAGCATGAGCCCACGTGCAGGGGCTCGGTGGGCTTTTCAAAATACAAAAAGGCCGCGTCTGCCGCGCTTAAACGCTGGCTGAGGGGCTGCTGGGCCGATGACTCAGGTCTGCTCATGGTCTTCTTCTGGGGGCCGGTCGGATAGTCTGGCGCTCTGTTATCCTGAGATCAGCGGCCAAACAAGGCGTCGAGTCCTTTTTGAAGCAATTGTTCTTCCAGGCTGGGTGCCTTGTCTGGCTGTTCGGATGCCGTGCGGTCGGAGTCGTCCGCCTGCTGCGCGGCACGGTCCTGCTGCTTCTTTTTTGCAGGGAGCAGCCGGTCCAGGACTTTTTCTTGGACCACGTCTTGCAGGGCTCTGGTCGCCGCGCGTTGGATAAGGGTGCCGATCTGCCGAGCGTCCAGGGTCGGGCGAACGGTGGGAAAAACACCAGCCAGAGCAAACGGAATTTCCACGCGGTCCTCGGCATTCGCAATGTATCTCAGTTCCTTGGTCACGCGCATGAGGTCAGATGAGAGAGTTTGAGATAGGGTCAGGGAAGCGGTCGCATCGACCTGTTGTTCAAAATCCATCCAGCCTTCTGCCCGTGTTCGAAAGTCACGCGCGGCAATACGGAGGCGGTCGAGCTTGATTTTTCCATTGCCGAGCGAAAATTGACTGGCAAACTCATCAAACTTGGTATGGGGAGAGGCGAAGATTTCCGGATATTTCTCTCGGAGCTGTTGTGGCAGGACGAGCGATAAGCCTGGAACACCGGTCAGGCCGGACAGGACGCCTTCAGCCAGATTGAACTCTCGTAGCGCCCCGTCCGTAATTTCGGCTTTTCCCCGCCCGTGCAGGGCCGGCCCGAGGGCGTCCCAGGTGTGGCCACGCCCCGAGACCGTGAAGTCGAGCGAAGCCGTCCCCTGGACCGGCGGGTCTGTCTGAGCAAGTGTCGAGCGGAAGAACGTCGCCAGATCGAGAGTGTCTACCTGAGCGGTGACAGCCAGGCGCGGGGGCTCCGCTCCAAAATCATACTGCCCGCTGCCATCAAGCGTGCCCTCCAAGGCGTGCAGCTTGAAACTGTCGATCTTGGCGACTTGGTCGGCGACCGAGGAATCAAGCTGCAAGTCGGTATAGTGTACCTGGGCAACGCGGCCCTGTTTTGATGAGAGTTGACCTGCATGGCGGAGAGTGTCGCCTTGTAGCCAGACCCGGCCCGTGGCGGACACCGCTTCGAGCAGGTCCTCCGAGGCTTGGGGTCGAATGTCTGCCAGTCTCAGGACTGGTGCGTGCAACTCATAGGCGGCTTTCAGCGGTTGAAATTGTTCAACCTGGGCCTCAAGCTGAAGTGCCGATTCTCCAATGCGGGCCGTCGTCTTGGTCAGCTCGGCCCCCCGGCCCGTCAAGGTGATTGCTGCCTGAACATCCGTCAGCGGCTCTGCCAACTGTTCTGACGTGGCGCTTCCATCCTGGAGGCTCAACGTCCCTGTGAGTTTGGGGAATTGTTCCGTTGTCAGTGGCCCGGCGACCTGCAAATGCGTCTCGAAGCTGCCTGCCGCGCCATAGTCCTGGAGGAAGGGCAGAAGGTCATGCAGCTCTGCCAGTTCGGCCTGATTCGAGTCCACAGTCAGGTCGAGGGTAGGAGCGTCGAAGCCAATATTTCCGCTAGCCGTCAGGGTCAGCGTATGTAGATTGAGCGTGAGTTCCTGGAAGGCGGCAGCCTGTGGTGTCAGTCGCGTCTGGGTCGAGAGGGTGAAGACGCGCCCAGACGGCTTGTTGAAGAATTCGCGAAAACGGAGTGCGCTGTCAGTTGCCTCGACCTGGCCCGTCAGCGCCAGATTGGTGGGCATGCCACTCGCCTGGACCGTTACGGAAACAGGGCCCTCAACGCTGAGGTCTGGGGGCAGGTGTGCGCTTACAGGACCAAACTGTCGGACGCGCTCAAGGGCGAGCGGTCCCACTGTCACGGTGGCGTCGAGTGTGCTCTCGGCGAGTGGGTCCGGGACCTCTACACCAATCGGACCGAAGCTGCCTGTGACCTGGAGATTAGGATCACCGGAATCAAAGATTGCCGCTTGCAGGTCCATATTGGAGAGGTGCAGGGCACCAACACGACCGGACACATCGGTTTTCAGACTGAGCGGGCCGGAAATATCCAGCCCTGATGGGATGTGTTGAGCAATATCCGGTAGGGCCTGTTGCAGGGTGTTCACGTCGAGTTGACTGATCGTTACGCTGCCGTCGAGTGGAATGGTGCTGACACCATCCAGTTCTTGGCCGACCGGCCCGGCCTGCACGTCTAGGCTGATATTGTGCTGGTCTGAGAGGACGGCTGCGTCAAGTTCGAGTCGAATCGGTTCGTCGAGACTCACATCGTGCGCCCGAAGGTCGAGCTGGGTCACCCGAAAATCCGTCCCGGCCCGTTGGTCCATATAGCGGACATCGCCATTTTGGATATCGAGGAAGGCGACGAGGAACAGCAGGGGCGGGGCGGCTGTTTCGTCGCTCTCTTGCAATGTCTCTTGCGGTGTCTCTTGCGCTGCGCTCGCGGTCGCGGTGTGGGTCAGGCTGGTGAAGTTGAACTGTCCCTGTTCATCGCGGATGAGCTGAATCCGCGGGCTGTGGAGGATCAGACGGCTGACCTGGATTTCCTGAGATAAGAGCGGCCACAGCGCGACATTCACCTGAAGGTCGTCGGCCCGGACAAAGGCTTCGGTCGAAAAGTCTGGATCGTCGGCAATGCGAAACTGTGTCAGGCGCGCACCTATCCCGCCCCACACGGTCACGCCGATTTCCTGGACCTCAACCTCTCGACCGAGCGTCTGCTCGACCTGGTGCAGAATCCGGTCTTTGTTGCTGGCAACCAGGCTGTTGAGATTGATGAGGGCAAAGGCGAGCAGGCCGACTGTAATAAGAAGAACCGCGCCGATAATCAACAGGATACGCATCTCAGTATCTCCCCACTATGAATATGCTCTTGTCAGGCTCGCTATGGTCGCTTAGCCGGGGGCCACCCACCCCGCCGCTAACGCGGCACCCCTCCCAAGAGGGGATATTTTGCTCCCCTCCTCGGAGGGGTGGCCGTAGGCCGGGGTGGGTTCCTCTTTGCCGCATACGTCTGGAAGGAGAGGGCTGGGAGAAAATTCAAATGAGCCACAGCCAAAGAACCTATACAATGTCCAGAAGTTCGGGAATGCGGCGGATCACATGCCGGGCTGGAGTCGGGCTGTCCGGTGGATCAGTATCCGGCCGCGACCAGATCAGAACCGAACGCATCCCCGCCCGATTGGCACCGGCAATATCCTGCTGGAGGGAATCCCCGACAAAATATGCCTGATCCGGCGCACAGCCAGCTTGGGCAAGGGCGTGTGAAAAAATGGCCGGGTCCGGCTTGCAGGACTGGGCGTCTTCACTGCTGAGGAGAGAATCAAAGCAGGGGTCGAGTTGGGAGAGTTGCAGCAGGTGCGAAAACTGGTCGTTGTCGGCATTGCTGACAATACCAAGGTGGAGGCCCCGCTGGCGTAACGCGGCCAAGGTTTCAGTGACCCCGTCCCGCAGTTGAAAGTCCTGCTCCCGGCGTTGGTGTTGAGCAACCCGGTAGCGGGCGAGCTGTTCTTGGGTGAAGATTGTCCCAAACTGGGCTGCGGTGGCCTGCAAGGCGTCCTGGAACATATCGCGGTGGAGATAATAGGGGCGGGGCAGATATTGGTAAAAGACAGTTTTCAGAGCCGCTCGGTAGGCTCGTCGAATGTCTTGTGACGCTGCCGTAATCCCCGCCGCCTGAGCCAGCTCGATCAAGCCGGCCCGTTCTCCCGGCGCGGTCGTTTCATAGTCAAACAGGGTCCCGCCAAAATCAAAGAGAACTGCTCGTGTGTCTGCCATACCGTGCCCTGATGCTCTTCACTTCTGCGCCAGGAGAGTAGAGAGGCCACGGAGGCGTGTCAAGCAAACCAATATTCTCGCTCTACCTAAAGAAGCCCTCTTTCTGTCCGGGAAAGCGTTCCTCGCTTACAAGAAGAGAGGCGGGGTAAAAAGTTCGGTCCTGCCCGACTTTTTCATTGGTGCGCATGCCGCGGTGAGCGGCTTATCGTTGCTGACGCGGGATGCGTCTCGATATCAGTCCTATTTCTCCAGCGTGCAACTGATCACCCCCACGACTCGATTGAGCTGACAGAGGGTCGGCGAAGGCAACACCGAGCAGGAGGAAGATATATGCCGGCTTCTATATCCGCAGGACCGCCGCTCCGTTGAGCTGTCCGTTTTTCATGCGCCTTAATGCGGTGTTCGCCTGTGCCAGTGGGTATTCTTCGGTCTCGGTATGAAGCGGGATGCTGTGGGCCAGGTGGAGCAAGTTCTGCCCGTCCTGGCGGGTGTTGGCCGTGACGCTGCAAATGGTGCGCTCATAGAAGAGGGTATCGGCATAATCGAGCGGCGGAATCTGGGTCATATGGACGCCGGCCAAGGCCAGGGTTCCGCCCCGGTCCAGCGCTGCCAGGGCCGGGGGGACCAAGCCGCCGGCCGGGGCAAAGATAATCGCGGCATGAAGCTTCTCCGGCATGGGATCAGTGATCTCCCCGACCCAGGTGGCGCCCAAGCGGGTCGCGAGGTCGCGGTGTGTCTGGCCGCGCGTCACCACATAGACCTCACAGTCCCAATGCCGGGCAATCTGGATGACAATATGAGCGGACCCCCCAAAGCCGTACAAACCCAGGCGCTGTTTGGGCTGGACACCACACCGCTGCAAGGCACGGTAGCCGATAATGCCTGCACACAGAAACGGGGCCGCCTCCACGGAGGAGAGCGCAACGGGCAGGGGGTAGACAAATGCCTCAGGAGCGACAACATATTCGGCATAGCCGCCATGCTTGGTATAGCCGGTAAATTGCGGCTGTTGACATAGATTTTCATCGCCGCGCTCGGCAGTAGGCACACTGCGTACAGGCGGCGTAGAGCCAGGCCACGCCGACCCGGTCGCCTTCCCTGAGATGCTGCACGTTGGCTCCGCGGCGGATCACGCTACCGACGATTTCATGGCCGGGGATGACAGGGCTGCGCTGGGCCGGCAGGTCGCCTTCGGCCACATGCAGGTCGGTCCGACACACCCCGCATACCTCAACCCGAATGAGGACTTCGCCCTGGGCCGGCTGGGGAGTCGGCAGGTCCAGCGAGTGAAGCGGGTGGGTCTCGATCGGTCCGGGAGCAACAACGGCCATGGCGTGCATCGGGTTTCCCTTATGCGGTCAGTCGAAAATATCGAAAACCGCCGCCGCCTTTCCAGTTGAGGTGTTTGCTGGCGCCAGTCTGGTCCGTTCCATCGATAACGGCTCGGAGGCGGGGCAGGATATGCGTATTGCACTGGGGGCCGTTCTCAATCAGCATCCATTGACGGCCCATCTTGTGGGCCACCGCGCCGGTGGTCCCGGACCCGGCGTAGGCATCCAGAACCCAGTCGCCGGGTTGGGTGGTCATGCCGATAATCCGTTTGAGCAGCGCTTCCGGTTTCTTGCCCTTGATGAAAGTCACGCCGCCTTCCTCCCCCAGGCTGGTGGTTTTAATATCAGCCCAGAAGTCGCCTGGATGAAGAGTGAGATAGTCATCGGCAAATAAGAGGCGCATGCGTGGCTGGGCGCTGTGCATATTGTAGCGGGCCGTAACGATATAGAGTCTGCGTTGGACGGTTTCGACGCTGAACGCCCCTGTCTGCGGGGGAAGGGTCGCCCGTTTCCGGTCCGCACGCTGTTTTGCCGTGGCACTGGTCGAGCAGGTGCGGACGATGCGCCAGGCATTCTCAGCCAGCCATTCCCGTGTTGGATGGGAGCGGCCCTCACGCTGGCAGACGCTGGTCACGGGTTCCAGGGAGAAGGGTCGACAGATCGCATCGGCCCGCTGAATATCGTCTGCGGTCCGGTCCGGATCGGCCAGAATCGCTTTGAGCCTGCGGATGGCCTGCCGAGAAGCCTGGCAGACGACCCAGCGATACTCCGGGTCCCAGGTGGCTTTGGCGATGCGTTCGGGATGCAGGTTGCGAATGCCCGACTTGCCTGCCAGAATGATGTACTCCTTGAGTCGCGGCAGACTGCCCTGCGTAATGACGTGTACCATCTTAAAGCCGGTTGGCTCGGCCATTTTGACACAGATCGTTTTCAGGTTCTGCTCGCCCATCATGTCGGCCAGCAGGAGATAGAGGCGGGCAAATTCATTGTCATCGATCTGGATGGCGAGAAAGCCATCCTCGCGCAGCAAGGCCCACAGAAGTTCGAGCCGGGGCTTGAGTGCCTCAAGCCATTGATGATGGTCGCTCCCATCCGGGTAGAGTGGGATGGCATTGCCGGTGTTGTAGGGCGGATCGAGATACACGCATTGGATGCTGTTGGCATACTCTTCCGCCAATGCCTTCAGTACGGGTAAATTATCGCCAAAAATAATCCGATTACCGAAAAAGGCAGGCCCGAGCGGCAAGGTGGGCGCAGTCCAGGTCAGAGAGGTGTCTTCAGCCAGGCGAAACATGCTGTCAGTGGATGTGGTCATGAGCGCTGCACGTGCTCTCCAGTCCATACCGCTTTGGAGGTCTTTTGGGTCTGTTGAGTCTTTAGGGTCTTTTGGGTCAAGACTCAACGGACTCAATGACTCAACGGACTCAATGGACTCAATGACTCAACGGACTCAATGACTCAACGGACTCAACGAACACATGTCGTGGGAGGAAGCTATTCTAACGTAAACACTCGTGTCTCTCCAGGCCTGAGTTCGGAGACCTGTCCTGCGATGCCAATACGAGCCGGAGGATGCCAACCGGAGTCAAACGTCACGGACAGGCGCTGTTGCGTCGCGCTGACGGACAACCAGTTGCCGCGGTACTGAAAGCGAAAGGCGAGGCCGGAGGACAACGCCTCGGGCAGACAGGGCTGAAACCAGACGGTATCTCCCCGTGTTTCCATGCCCATATAACAGCGCTGGATCAGGTCGATCGTGCCGGTCATTACACCGGCGTGAATCCCCTCGGCCGTCGTACCACCCTGAATATCGTCGATGTCGCTTTCCAGGGCTTCAAGGAAAAGCTGCCACGAGCGCTGGGGGTCGATACGGGCCAAAACCCAGGCATGGACGACCCGGCTCAAGGTCGAGCCGTGCGAGGTCCGCTGAAAATAGTAGTCGATGGTCGTGCGAAGCGTGGCATGGTCCAGGGGATAGCCGAGCTGTCCGAGGAGGCGAATCACTTCATCCTCCGGGAGCAGATACAATAACATCAAGGCGTCGGCCTGCTTGGTAACCTGATAGCGGTCCGGGCTGTCGTTCTCCGCCTCAAGAATACGATCGAGCCGGTGAATGTCGCCGTATTTCTTCCGATAGCCGTCCCAGTCAAACTCCTGTAACGTTTCAAAACCCTCAAACTGGCTCAGAATCCCCCCGCTGTGGAAGACTACTCGCATCTTCCTGGTGATATCCGTCCAGCGTTCAAGGGTCTGCTCGCTCAGCTCCAACTGTGATCGGAGGACCTCGCTCCTCTCCGTCGGCAGGAGGGCAAGAACATCAAGGGCGCGCTGGAGGGTCCAGACCGCCATGACGTTGATATAGGCGTTGTTGTCCAGGCCGGGGGTCTCGGCGTCAGGATAGCTTTCATGGTATTCGTCCGGTCCCATCATGCCACGGATTTCATAGCGGTCGAGCTCTGGGTTATAGGTTGTGGCGCTGGCCCAGAAACGGGCAATGTCCACTATCATCTCCGCGCCATAGAGCGATAAAAAGTCGGTATCCAGGGTCGCCTGGTAGTACTGCCAGACATTATAGGCAATGGCGATGTTCACGTGTCGCTGCAGCGCACTATGGTCGGGAATCCACCGCCCTGAACTGGGGTTGAGATGGACGACCTGGCTTTCTTCACGTCCGTCACTGCCACTCTGCCAGGGATACATCGCGCCTTGATACCCGGCATGACGAGCGGCCAGACGTGCCTGGGAAAGGCGACGATAGCGATAGAGTAACAGGGCGCGGGTCAGCTCGGGCAGGCGGAAGGTGAAGAAAGGGAAGATAAACAGCTCATCCCAAAAAATATGCCCCCGATAGGCCTCGCCGTGGAGGCCGCGCGCCGGTATGCTGACATCGAGGTCACAGGTATGAGGCGACGCGGTTTGGAGCAGATGGAAAGCGTGCAGGCGTAATATCTGCTGTATCCGTGGCTGCTCGGCGACGACACTGTCGCACAGTTCCCAGGTGCGCTGCCACGCCTGCGCATGTTGCTCCACGAGGGGCGTAAACCGCTCGGCGTGACGGATAGCCTGTTGCGCGGCCAAGCGGCACTCGGTAACCGCTCGGTCACGGGAGGTGAAGAGAGCCGCGATTTTCTCAACGGTGACGGTTTCTTCCGGAGCGACAGTGATTGCCACGTCCTGGGCGATATAGTTGGGCGCTGTCTGGGTCGTACGCTCAGGCGTGACACCTGTCCGCCGCTGGAAGAGCTGAGTCCGGGCGGCTTGCGCGATGGTGAGCTGGGATTGATTGGTGCGGACCACAAGCGCTATCCCATCCTCGCCGATTGGCTGGCTGAAGAGGGCTTTCAGATGGTCGCTGCGTAACTGTTGGTAGCGCTTCACCCCGGCATTGCGTACTCGCCCGTCCAGCGCGGAGCGAATGTGCAGCCTGCCCGTCCAGTTCCCAGGGGTCAGGCTGAGACTGATGCCTGCAAGGTGTGGGGCAGCCTGACTGACAAAACGCCGATAGCGCAGGCGGGTCTCCCGGCCCTGTGGGTCACGAACGTGTAGCGCCCGCGTCAGGATGCCCTGTTTGAGGTCTAGCTCTCGTGTCCAGGTCAAAATCTCGTAGGCGTTCGGATGAAACCACTCGCCATCCTCCGGCCGAAAGGTCAGGCCGAGCCAGTTCGGTAGATTCACGAGATCTTCATTTTCAACAGTGCGTCCAGCTATTTCTGTTTTCCGGCGATTATAGCCGCCAGCGAGATAGGTGCCCGGATAGTGGACGGCATCAGCCGGGGTCTCTTCTGCCGCCCCCCTGGTGGCAAAATAGCCGTTGCCGAGCGTGCACAAGGTCTCCCGCAGCCGCTCCTGTTCCGGGTCAAACCCATCGAATCGGACTATCCAGTCAGTCTGTTGGGCCATGATCGGTCGGGGGTCGTTATGTGGACAAGGACGCGGCGAGTCTCTGGAGCAGGGTCTGGACTTGAGCGGGATGCTGAACAGCATAGCGAGCTGCCGTCCGGCGCGGAGTATCGGCTACGACTATAGTGAGACCGTGTCCGGACAAGGTGTGGAACGCGTCCTCATCAGTGATGTCATCGCCGATATAGATTGGGACGACATCCGGGGTACGGAGGGAGAGAGTGTCAAGCAGCCACAGGACGGCCTTGCCTTTGTGCCAATCGAGCCGTGGTTGAAGCTCGAAGACTTTTTTCCCCAGACCCTTGCGGAGTTGAGAATGCTGCTTCAGCACCGCATCGACCAGCGGCTCAATGTGCGTGGCTTGTTCAGGCGCAACATTCCGGAAATGGACCGCGATGGTGAACTTCTTCCGCTCGACAAGTGCGTCAGGGATGGGGCTGAGCTGTTGGTGCAGGTGGGTTTCGACCGCATCAAGCAGCGGCAGAAATGCGAGTCCTTCGGCATGCTGCATGCGCACTTGGTCAGGACCCGCAATGTCAAAGCCATGACTCCCGGCATAGTAGACGGATTCGAGTTGAACCAGGGTCTCAATATCGGCGCGGTCCCGGCCGCTCACTATGGCAACCGGACACCGCTCGGCCAGCATGGCAATGGTCTGTCGCATGTCCGGCGCCAAGGTGGCAAGTTCGGGACGGCTGACAATAGGGGTCAGCGTGCCATCGTAATCGAGAAAAACAACCGGTCGTTTCTCCTGTATAGCGTGTATGAAGGCCGGCAGATGGCCGAGAGCAGTCGGAAGGTTCAAGATGTTCCGGATACGTGGCTGCTCCGGAGTATCGTGAACCTGCACGTCCTCCAGGTCGGTCACCACCGCATCGGCTCCGTGCTGTTCCAGGGCGGCTTGGTTGTCCTGTCTGGCAACGCCGAGGACAAGACCAAAGCCGCCTCTATGCCCGGCCTCAACCCCTGAATTGGCATCCTCAACAATGGCTGCCCGCTCCGGCCTGACGTTCAGGCGTCGGGCGGCCTCCAGATAGGTATCCGGAGCCGGCTTGCCCGGCAGTTTATAGGTTGCACTCTCAACCCCATCGACACGGGTATCAAACAGGTCGGTCAGCCCGGCTTGCTCCAGCACGATTTTACAGTTCTTACTCGACGAAACGATCGCTATTTTGAGCCCTTTTTGGCGAAGCGCTTTGATAAGGACGATAGTCGATTCAAAAACCTCGACGCCTTTTTCTGCTAGACAGGCCAGGAAAGTGGAATTTTTCTTGTTTCCCAACCCACAGACCGTTTCGCGGGTACTGTCGTCGTCCGGGTCGCCATACGGGAGCGTAATATCCCGCGCCGCAAGAAAGCTGGCCACGCCGTCATAGCGTTGCTTGCCGTCCACATACTGCAAATAATCAGTCTCGGCGTCAAACGGCACAAACGGCGTGCCGTGTCTTTGCGCGTAACGGCTGAGGAACTCATCAAAGAGCGCTTTCCAGGCAACCGTGTGTAATTTTTCTGTTTGGGTCACCACCCCATCAAGGTCGAACAGCACCGCGTCAAAGTCTGTGGTTGAAATCGTAACCGGCATGGCTGAAATCTGCGTGGTGCGCGGGACGCGCCGTCGGGTCGGCGGTTCGTATGGGGTCCGTCGCGTGCCTATGAAGCGGAGGGAGCGGCTGACATTTGTATCAGTTTCGCCTGGAGCTTCCGCACCAATTCTTCATAGGAGCTCTTCCCGATAATACGATAAAATTGGGTGCGAAAATTCCGGACCATGCTGATATTCTCTACGACAACGTCATAGATGAGCCACTGCCCATCGACCTGGTGCAGACGATAATTGATCGAGAAATGCTTATTCTGAGAAGGGACGAAGATGCGGGTGCTGACCTCGGCAAACTTTCCGTCTATCGTCTCCTGATCGTATAAGAACTCGACTTGATCCAGATATTTTTCAGCCTGCTTATCGAACGTTTCCCCGTAGGACTTCTCGACCAGTTCGGTGAAAATTTCGATGAATTCTTCGCGCTGCTCCTCTGTCCGGTCACGCCAGTACACCCCCAGGGTTCGCCGGGCAACCTCTCGTCTGTCAAACAAGGGTCGAACAATTTCGCTGACTTGCTTGATGCGCTTCTCTCGCAGATGAGGGCCTTGATTCTCTGGAGCCTTGAGAACCAGGACAACTCGGTTGGTGGTGGAACGAACGGCTTCCAGCGGGGAGTCTGTTGTCAGCCCTCGTATCGGCAGGAAAAAGAGGGTGAGGCCACCAAGCGTCAGCAGGAAGGGAAGTCGTGGCAGTTTCATGGACCGGATTCCTATTGCTCCGATAGCGCTTCTTGAACAATCCGTTCGCGTTGTTGGAGGTAGCCGTCTTGAACGGCGCCGTACAAATCAACAGAAAATCGGTCAACATTCTCAAAAAGTTCAAGATTGAGCGAACGGAAGTTGACGGCGTTGCCCATTAACCAGCCGCCCCTGGCTGCGATGGTCTCGGGATATGTCGGTAAGAGGTAGTTCATGGGTTGCATGGCGCCGTCAACACTGAGACCAATCGCATCTCGAACGGTTGAGGGACCGAAGAAGGGCAAGACCAGATACGGGCCGGAGGAGAGGCCGTACTGCCCCAACGTTTGTCCGAAGTCGGCATGGCTGGCTTCCAGACCGAACCACCTGTCTGCGACGTCAAAAAACCCCAGGCCGCCGAGGGTAGTATTGATGACGAAGCGACCGGCCTCCTTGCCGGCTCCGACCAATTTCATTTGTAAGAGTTTATTGCCGAGCCGCGGAGCAATGTTGATGTTGTGAAAGAAGCGTCCCACTCCTTGCCGGGCACCGAGCGGCAGGATGGCGGCATAGCCGCTGGCAACTGGGTGCAGAAGGTACTCGTCCAGCTTTAAGTTAAAGCTGAGCATTGCCTGGTTAAAGGGTTCAAACGGATCGGCAATGGGTTGGGGAGCCACCTCGTCCTGCCCCGCACTCCCCATTTGCGCCTGGGCCTCGGCGAGCGAGAATCCAGACTGGACTATCCCCATTATCCCTATTGCCAGTACCAGTTTTTTCAGCATCCTCCCCCCTTAATAGGCTCACGAGGGCTCATCAAGACCGAGTGACCACAGGTCCGTACCCTCCTCGCCGTTCTGGCGGTCCGGGCCGTTTCCCGTTGTCTGGTCTGGAGCCTGATTGTTCCCTACATTGCCGAAAATGAATTCTCCTATTAATTGTTGAATGTCGACCGGCTCTAGCGTCTTGTCAATAGTCCCTCCAGGTGCAATGGTGTCGGAGGAATAGCCCGGCGTGATGACGATATAGCGTTCGCCAATCAGGCCCTTGGTCTTGATTGCCGCCTGTGTGTCTTCCTGTAAGGTAATATCGTTCCGAATTTTCAGGGTGACGCGGGCTTTGTATTTAGCCAACCGAACGCGTTCGACCCTGCCTATTTCCACTCCTGCGAGTTCGATGACTGCTCCGTCCTGCAGCCCGCCTGCCGTAACAAAATCAGCATACACGGGATAGCTGTCAGAGCCCAGCTCAACTTGGCCGAGCTGTAGGGAAAGATACCCCAGAAAGCCGCATACGCCAAGCAAAAGCGTCCCTACAAACAGTTCTGCGTCAGCCTTCATACACCCCGAACTCGGATTTTAGTACACATCGATCGGACCTTCGAGTTGGCCGCTCATAAACTGCCGAACGATCGGATTATCCGACGCCTGTAGGGCGCTGGGCGAGCCAGACTCAACAATCATCCCTCCATGTAGCATAGCGATATGGGTGGCCAGAGAAAAGACCGCTGGGATCTCGTGGCTGACGATAACCGCCGTAAAGCCCAGCAACTGATGGAGGTCAAGAATAAGGCGATGAATGGCATTGACCCGGATGGGATCAAGACCGGTTGTCGGCTCATCAAACAAGAGAATCTCGGGGTCGGAAACGAGCGAGCGGGCCAGGGCCGCACGTTTGCGCATCCCGCCTGATAGTTCAGACGGGAATTTGGCATCCACGCCGGCGAGGCCGACTTGGAAAAGGCGTTCATGGACTTTGTCCCGAATTTCGGCTTCGCTTTTTCGGGTTTTTTCGCGCAGAGGAAAGGCGACGTTGTCATATACGGACATGGAATCGAACAGTGCCCCGCCCTGGAAGAGCATGCCAAACCGATTTCGAACCCGATTGAGAGATCGTCGTCCCAAGCTGGTAATCTCTATATCGTCTATCCAAACCTGCCCGGAATCGGGACGCATTAAGCCGATCAGATGCTTGAGTAAGCAGCTTTTCCCGGCTCCGCTGACCCCGACCACGACGTACACCGCTCGGTCGGGGATATCGAGATTCAGCCCGGACAAGACCTGTTGGCTGCCAAAGGATTTACGGACATTAACGAGGCGGATCATGCGACAATGCTCGATACCGGCTGCATACGACTACACGAGGACCGAACCAATGAAATAATCCCACACCAGGATCAAAACCGCACACATCACAACGGATTGCGTTGTGGCGTGGCTGACCCCCTCGGCCCCATGCGCAGCATAGAATCCCTTAAAACAGCTGACCCAGGCAACAATCACGCCGAACGAGAGCGATTTATACACACCCATCCAAATATCGCCGGAATCCGCCGCGCTGCTCATCTGCGTAAAATAGGCCCCCGAACTGCCGCCCAGCAACTCAACGCCGACAATATAGCCGCCATAAATGCCAACCGTCACAAAAACGCTGTTCAAAAGGGGAAAGGTAATGCAGGCCGCCAGAAAAATGGGGACCACTAAATACTTGATGGGGTTGAGGGCCATGACTTCGAGTGCGTCTATTTGCTCGGTAATCCGCATAATCCCGAGTTCGGCGGTCAGAGCCGAACCCGCGCGGGCCGTAATCATTAGCGCCGACAGGACCGGGCCAAGCTCGCGAATCAGGCTCAGTCCGACCATAGGGCCCAGCGCCTCTTCGCCCCCAAAGCGCCGCAGGGCAATATATCCCTGCAGGGCAACGACCATACCCGTAAAGGCTCCGGTAAAGACGATGAGCAGGAGAGAACGGCTACCGATAAAGTAAATCCGGCGGACAAGCTGACCACCTTGCAGAGGTGGGCGAAAGATATCGATCAGAGTTGTGCCAAGAAAGACCCCCATGCGACCCATTTCGCGCAGGGTGCTGAGGGTCAGACGCCCACACGAGCGGACAAAGCGGAGCACTCCTCTTCCTTTCTCATAATAGTCTGGGGACTGACGACATGTGGCGCGTAATGAGCAGGTCTGCCGAGGGCACGCTGGGAATGAAGCCTCCCTAACAATGACACGTCCCCTACCATAGGCGGACCGTTGACTCAAGAGAGTCCCCCGCTCGGGGAGGGGCGAAAGAGGGGTGTGGTCCTCTTGTCAGATGGGCCAAAAGAGGGATATGCTTTTCTTATTGTCTACAGTACGTGGAGGAAACACTATGGCAAACGCTGTGGGAGTATCACCTGTGGAAGAACCCCCGCTACGGGTTGTTGAAGACAGTGCTGTTGCTGAGAAAGAGTCGCCAAAAAAGCAGTGGAAAAAATTGCGTGAGATATTGGCCCGCCACCATGGAGAAAAAATCCTCATTATCCTGGTGGGCTACCCTGACCCTGATAATATCGCTTCCGGTCTGGCGCATCAGTTTCTGGCCAAAGAGTTCGACATCGAAGCTACGCTGCTGTGCTTTCATGAGGTCAGCCACCATGAAAACCGGGCGTTGGTGAAGCGCCTTGAGATCGACCTGCAACTCTATGACGAGGAATTCGACCTCACGCCGTATTCTGCCTACGCGCTGGTTGATACCCAAAATCCAGAGACCCCGATTTCGGATAAACTGGGCGGCAAGACTCTCCTCTCCTTTATCGATCACCACCGTCGTCTGGGGACTCCGCTGGCTGAATTTGTTGATATCCGGGAGGACGCGGCCTCGACTTGCGCCATCTATACCGAATATTTACGGGCGCAATATCCCGAGGGTCTGAACCCTGGCGAGACTGACCAGGTGCGAATGGCCACCGCGCTCATGCACGGCATTCGTTCTGATACCATGGCATTGGTTGAGGCTAGTCGATTGGAATTTGAGGCCGCGGCGTATTTATGGCCGTGTGTGGATCAGCCCCTTCTCAAGACGATTTCGGAAAAATCGTTACCGCCGATTGTCATGGATATGATTCAAAAAGCCCTGGAGCGGAAGCAGGTGTTTGATTCTTTTGTGTTTACCGATGTGGGATTTGTGCGGGGCGAACACCGCGATGGCATTCCCCAGGTGGCTGAATTCTTGCTCCAGCGAGAAGGCACAGACACGGTCCTTGTTTTTGGCATTGTGGACGGCAAGACGGTTGATGGCTCGCTCCGAACACGGAGCGATACCGTAAACCCGGATGCGTTCTTGAAAAAGCTGTTCGGCGTGGATGAAGACCGAAAGTCCTACTACGGGGGTGGGAACATCAAGGATAAGGGCGGCTTTCAAATCCCGCTCGGCTTCCTGGCGCAATCGCCCAATAGGGACATGCTCTACGAAATGACCTGTAGTGTCGTGCAGGAACGCTTCTTCAAGGCTCTCGGCATTAAAGAATAAACCGGTGACATCGGCCCAGTCGCGTCGCCCTTCAAGGCAGTGAGCCCAGGCCACCGGGAGGGACACAGTATTTTCAGGGGAGGTTCTGTCAGCACACCTCTCCTGAAAATGTACGCTGCGAGCCAACCCGGCCTCGCAGAATGTGACGCAAAGTGAAAGACAGGAGGCCATCATGGCAGACGAACAAAGCGGTGACCTGACCTATGATATTCCGGCTGCTGTACAGGGACAGACTGCCATTGATCTGGAGACGTATCAGCAGATGTATGAGCGCTCGGTCCGCGACCCGGAAGGGTTCTGGGCGGAACACGCCGAAAAACAGGTTGAGTGGTTTCAAAAATGGGACAAGGTCCTGGAGTGGGATTTTCACAAGGCTGATATCAAATGGTTTCTCAACGGCAAGCTCAACGTCTCGCATAATTGTCTGGATCGGCATGTGAACGCCGGGGCCGGCGACCAGACCGCTCTCATCTGGCAGGGCAATAATCAGGACGAAAGCCAAAAGTTTTCGTACGCTGAGCTTTTGGGACAAGTCTGCCAGTTTGCTAATGCGCTCAGGGCGCTTGGCATAAAAAAAGGGGATCGCGTATGCATCTATATGCAGATGATCCCTGAACTGCCGGTGGCCATGTTGGCCTGTACGCGGATTGGGGCGGTCCACTCCATCGTGTTTGGCGCATTTTCACCGGATTCCCTGCGTGATCGCATTCAAGACTCGGAATGTAAGCTGTTGATTACCCAAGATACGGGACTGCGTGGGGCGAAGAACGATATCCCCATGAAGACCAACGCCGATACCGCGGTGGCCGAATGCCCGTCTATTGAGCATGTGGTTGTCGTCCGGCGCACCGGACACGAGGTCTCCATGCAGGCAGACCGCGATGTCTGGTGGCACGAGCAGGTGGCAACCCAGCCGACGACGTGTGAGCCGGAATCCATGGACACGGAAGATCCGTTATTCATCCTGTATACCTCCGGATCGACCGGCAAGCCCAAGGGTGTGCTGCATACGACGGGTGGCTATCTGGTCTATGCCTCCATGACCCACCGCTATGTGTTCGACTATCGGCCTGGAGATATCTACTGGTGTACGGCTGATATTGGCTGGGTGACTGGGCATAGCTATATCGTCTACGGCCCGATGGCGAACCGGGCGACGACCATGATGTTCGAGGGGGTTCCCAATTACCCGGATTTCGGTCGTTTCTGGCGGATTGTCGAGCAGCATAAGGTGAATATTTTCTATACCGCGCCAACCGCCCTCCGCGCGCTGATGAAAGAAGGCGACTCTTGGCCGGCCAAATATGATCTGTCGAGTCTACGCATTCTCGGCACGGTTGGCGAGCCGATTAAGAGCCCCGAATGGCACTGGTATTTTCAGACCATTGGCCAAGAACGCTGCCCGATTGTCGACACCTGGTGGCAGACCGAAACCGGCGGGATTCTGATCACTCCCCTCCCAGGAGCAACCAAGACCAAGCCGGGGTCGGCCACCCGGCCCTTCTTTGGCGTCCAGCCCTGTCTGGTAGACGACCAAGGCACGGAGATTGAAGGCAACGGGGTCTCAGGGAATTTATGCCTCAAGTTCCCCTGGCCGGGCATTATGCGCACGGTATACGGCGACCACGAACGCTTTATTCAGACCTATTTCTCCAGCTATCCTGGTAAGTATTTCTCGGGCGATGGCTGCCGGCGGGATGAAGACGGTTACTACTGGATTACCGGACGGGTGGACGACGTGATCAACGTGTCCGGGCACCGTTTGGGAACCGCCGAGATTGAGGGCGCGCTGGGCAAGCATCCGGCTGTGGCCGAGGCCGCAGTAGTGGGGATGCCGCACGACCTCAAAGGGCAGGGCATCTATGCTTTTGTGACGCTCAAGACCGGACAGCAGTCCTCTCCGGACATGGTGAAAGAGCTGAATAGTACGGTTCGCCGAGAGATCGGCCCGCACGCCACCCCGGATAAGGTCCAGTTCGCCGACGGGCTGCCCAAGACGCGGAGCGGAAAAATCATGCGACGCATCCTGCGGAAAATCGGCGAGGGCGCGCTCGACCAGCTCGGCGACACGTCAACCCTGGCCGATCCTTCCGTGGTCGATCAATTGGTCGAGGGACGGCTCTAGGCAGGGGTGAGCCTCATCGTATGGCCCTGCGTTTTCACAATACCCTGACGGGAAAAACCGAAGAGTTTGTTCCGCTCAGGCGAGGCAGAGCGAGCATGTATGTGTGTGGGGTCACGGTCTACGACCGTTCCCATATCGGCCATGCACGAGCCCTGGTCGCCTTTGATGTCATCTATCGTTATCTCCAGTTCTCCGGTTATGAGGTGACCTTTGTTCGTAATTTTACGGACGTGGATGACAAGATTATCAACCGCGCCAACGAGCGAGGCATTTCTGCCGAAGAGCTGACCGACACCTATATTCAGGATTTCAACAACGATATGCAGGCCCTGCGTTGCCTGCCGCCCACACATGAACCCCGGGCCACCCAACACATCCCGGCCATGCTCACCCTTATCCAGGAACTCGAAGCCAAACAGCTCGCCTATGCCGTAGATGGAGATGTGTATTATGCGGTGGATCGTTTTGCTGAATACGGCAAGCTGGCCCACCGGCGGTTGGAAGACATGGCGGCCGGAGCGCGTATAGAAGTGGACGAGCGCAAGCGCCATCCCATGGACTTTGCTCTCTGGAAGTCCAGCAAGCCCGGCGAGCCGGCCTGGGACAGCCCCTGGGGCCAGGGCCGGCCTGGCTGGCATATCGAATGCTCGGCCATGAGCAGCAAATATCTGGGCCAGCCCTTTGACATTCACGGCGGTGGCGCCGACCTAATTTTTCCCCATCATGAAAACGAGATCGCCCAGTCCGAAGGAGCCAGGGGCTGTGCCTTGGCCCGCTACTGGCTGCATAACGGTATGGTGACCGTTGAGCAGGAAAAGATGTCGAAATCTTTGGGCAATTTCCTGACCATCGAGACGGCGCTGAGCAAGGTTTCCACGCCGGAAGTCTTGCGTCAGGTCTTGCTCTCGTCTCACTATCGAATGGCGCTTGATTTCTCGACCCAAAAACTGGCAGAGGCAGAAAAGGGACTGGTGCGCATCTATGAAACGCTCGCCCGTGCCGACGAAGCGATTGGTGACGGTACAGTGGACGTTACCGATGACTCTTCCTCCATCCTCCAATTCCGTGAGGCAATGGATGATG
This sequence comes from uncultured Binatia bacterium (SeqCode), assembly GCA_965203745.1. Lineage (GTDB taxonomy): Bacteria > Desulfobacterota > Binatia > Bin18 > Bin18 > Bin18. Next base: position 2,458,868 of record CBDBDK010000001.1, on the reverse strand, counting down.
ACTGCAATACGCCCCGCGCCCTTGGTATGATCTTTGACGGTGTGCGCCATATGAATCGTGAGCTGGATGCCGGCCAGATCACGCAGGCGGCAATACTCCGATCTGAAATCGCAAAAATGGGAGGGGTTCTCGGCCTGCTTCAAGAATCTCCCGCACAATTTTTAGCGCATCAAAAGCTGACTGGCCTGGCTGAAGCCAGTCTCACGTCTGAGGCCATTGAGGCCCTGATAGACGAACGGGCTGCCGCTCGGAAAGAGAAGAATTTTCAGCGGGCGGACGAAATTCGCGCCCAGCTTGCCGAGCAAGGCGTTCTACTCAAGGACAGTCCGACGGGGACGACGTGGACGATGAAGTAACGGCCGCTGAGGGCCACGGCGAGCCCGCCACACGGTGAATCCACATCAACCATTGTCCAGAGATGTTCCTTTTCCCAGGCCGATTCGGGTCGGTGCAAAGGTGAGACCTGTTGATTTTGCGTTGGTAGTACTCGCCTTCACTCTGCTGTCCGTAGGGTGTGACAATAACGGTTCGTCCGGACAGGAGAAGCCGGCGGTCGTGGTGTTTGCCGCTGCCAGCCTGCGTGATGTTGTCCGGGATATTGGCGTGCGCTTTTCTGAGATGCATCAGGTTGACCTGATTTATAATTTCGCCGGGTCCAATACCCTGGCACAGCAGCTTCGGGCTGCTCCGGCGGCCGATGTTTTTTTGTCGGCGAACCCGGACTGGATCGATATGCTCGAAAAGGCGGAGTTGATCCTACCTGGATCGCGCCGCAATTTTCTGTCGAATCGTCTGGTGCTCATCAGTCGAAAGGATGCTGAGGCCCAGTTATCCGTGCCTAGCATGCTGCCCGCACTCGCGTTCAGCTTCCTGGCTCTGGCTGACCCTGAGGCGGTGCCCGCCGGACGCTATGCCAAGACCTTCTTGCGGGCGGTCGAAGCGGCAGACCGCTCGGTCTGGGAAGCCGTCAAAGATAAAATCGTTCCCACTGCCGATGTCCGGGCGGCCCTCGGCCTGGTGGAGTCTGATCCCAAAATCGTTGGCATTGTGTATCGAACGGATGCCATGAGTTCAGACCAGGTGCAGGTCGTGTATGAAGTTCCACCTCGTTTGCACCAACCGATCGTCTACTGTGCTGTGGCCCTCAAGAATCGTCCTCAGCCCACACTCGTGGCTCAGTTCCTCGACTTTTTGCAGAGCCCCGAAGCCCGCGCAATTTACAACACGCAAGGGTTTGTTGTAGACGAAGGAGGAACTCGTCCGCTGTCGTGACTGCTATGAGTCCCGAAGTATTATCGGTTATCCTGCTGACGCTCCAGGTCGCAACCGTATCAACCCTGATCGTGCTGCTGCCAGCCACGGTCCTGGGCTATGTCCTGGCCCGCTACGAATTCCCCGGTAAGAATGTCCTGTCTGCGCTGGTTGGCTTACCGCTCGTTCTGCCGCCCACCGCGGTCGGCTTTCTCTTGTTGCGGCTGTTTGCGGCCGATGGACCCTTAGGACGAGAGACGCTCGGGTTTGATTTGAACATATTGCTCACCTGGAAAGGGGCGGTGATTGCGACGGCGACCATGTCCCTGCCGCTCGTTGCACGGACGGCAAAAGCGACGTTTGAAGGCATCAACCCACGACTCGAATTAATGGCCCATACCTTAGGATATGGCCGGCTGGCCACTTTTTTTCAGTACAGCTTGCCCATGGCCCGGCGCGGCTTGCTGGGGGCCGTCATTCTCGGCTTTACACGCGCCATGGGTGAGTTCGGCGCCACGGTCACCATTGCCGGCAATATCCCAGGCCGCACGCAAACCATAGCTTCTGCTATTTTCAGCGCCCAGCAGGTCGGCGCGCAGGCCAGAGCCGACTTTTTCATGTTGGTTGCCATCGTCTTAGGCTTCCTGGCCATTCTGAGTGCTGAACTACTGGGACACGGACGCACCCTCCCCAGTCTGGTCCGTCCATAATGACTCGTGTCCCACCTCCCCACGATAGTCTACAGGACGGTTCGCTTGATGGCCTGACTGTACAGGCCCGCCTCCCACTGGACCGTTTTGAGCTGAATATAGATTTGCATGCCGAAAAACATGTGACTGGGATTTTCGGTGTCTCCGGGGCGGGCAAAACCAGCCTGCTGGAAACGATTTGTGGTGTCCGGCGCCAGGCGCGAGGAATTATTACGCTGGGGAAAGAGACGTGGCTGGATAGCGCCCGGGAGGTATTTGTCAAGCCATCGCAACGCCATATCGGGTATGTCCCCCAGGATGGTTTACTCTTCCCGCACAAGGACGTCCGGCACAATCTGCTGGCTGGCAGGAAACGCGGTGTGCGGCGCGGCCACCCCGTCCAGCAGACGTTTGAGACCGTGGTCCACATCCTCGAACTCGATCCGCTCCTCAAACGCGACGTGCATACCTTGTCCGGTGGCGAACGGCAGCGCGTCGCCCTCGGACGTGCCCTGTGTTCCGGACCGCGCTTGCTTCTGCTTGATGAGCCGTTTGCCTCGTTGGACGTTGCCCTGAGACGTAAACTCCTGCCCTTTCTGCGGCGGGTGCGGGCGGAATTTCAAATTCCCATGCTGTTCGTGTCGCACGACCCGCTCGAAGTGCAGGCCCTGTGTGACGATCTGATCGTGCTCAGAGACGGCACGATTATCTCGCACGGCGATCCACGCAGCGTGCTAACCGCCTCCGATATCTTCCCCCTGGCCGAACAGCACGGCTTCGAGAATATTCTGCCCTGCTATGCGGTGGAGGGAAGTGGCAGTACCGGGCAGGTGCGCTTGGGCGAAGGGGGAGACGCCGAACGAGCGCCGGTCGAGCTGGTAACGCTCCGCTCCGAGGCACAACCGGGCGAGGCGCTACTGGCCGGTATTCCCGCGCACGATATTATGCTGGCTACGCAGCGGCCAGAAGGGCTCTCCGCCCGCAATGTTCTGCCCGCCCGTATCACCCAACTCCGTTCCGTCGGTCATGTTGGGCTGGCAACGGCCGAACTCAGCCCCGACCTTCCTCCACTGACCGTTGAGGTGACTGAGAAGTCGTTTGTTGAGTTAGGTCTGCGGGTTGGGAGCGAGGTCTTCCTGGTGATTAAGGCAACCTCGTGTCGATTGTACCGCACGGGAGAAAGTCGTAGAGAAAAATCCCCTCTTGGGAGGGGTGCCGCGTAGCGGCGGGGTGGGTCTACGCAGGCCTTGTCGCTCCTGCCCCGCTCGACCTGGAAACATCCAACAGGCTACACCACGGGCCGTGGGGAAGAGTCCTTCTCACCTCGACGGTCGGACTTGCGCTTTCACGGTCCGCGACATAGGTTTGGAACCCGATTTTCTCACAACGCGCCCGTAGCTCAATTGGATAGAGCAACGGGCTTCGAACCCGTAGGTTGGGTGTTCGAGTCACCCCGGGCGCGCCTTTTGGAAGAAATCCCTTTCTCACTCAAGAGAGTCGGGCTTGAAAATTTTCAAATATGCCTGACCGCTGTCTTTCCTCCTGGCTGACCGTTCTCGGTGTGCTCTCGCTGATTCTCTATGCCACCATCGCCTGGTTGAGCCAGTCGTTCAGCTATGGCCATGGGCACCAGGACCGGCCGATCTTGAGTTTTGTGGGAGTGTACGGTGTTGCGTTTATTGTCTATGCCGTGGCGGTCTGGCGGGTCAAACAACAAGTAGGGGCGACCGGCCGGTCGCCCCTACTGATATTGATCTTTGCCGTGCTCTTTCGGCTTGTCCTCCTCTTCTCCGAGCCCATTCAGGAGGACGACTTCTATCGTTATCTGTGGGATGGCAAGGTGGTTGTCAGCGGTCTGAATCCCTACCGTTTCACTCCGAGAGAGGTACAAACGGACAACGGAAAAGAAGGGCCGCTCCAACCCTACCGAGAGTTGATAGAAACGGATGCGCACCTTGCCCTGCTCTTGTCGCGCATAAATCACCCGGACGTGTCGACCCTCTACCCCCCGGTTGCGCAAGCCGTGTTCGGGCTGGCCGCCCTGATTGCACCGGGCAGTTTACTCGCCTTACGTTTCGTCTTCTTTTGCTTTGACCTGGCAGTGTGTCTCGTTATTGTCAGATTATTAGGTCTCCTGGGAAGTTCCCCACTGTGGGTGCTGGTCTACGCCTGGTCACCGCTGGTTATCAAAGAAACGATCAACTCGTCGCACTATGATGTCGTGCCGACCTTTCTGTTGGTGCTGGCCTTGCTGGCGGTTATCACCGGGCGGCTATCGGCCGGGTTTCTCAGCTTAGGTGGAGCCATATTGGGAAAGGTCTTTCCCGTTGTCTTGCTGCCCCTTTTTGCCTGGCATGCCTGGCAGCGTTACGGGCCTGGAAGAGCGTGCGGCGGACTCGCGCTGACCGGTCTGGTGATCACTGGCGGCTATGCCCCGTTCGTGGCTGCTGGGAGCGGGTTGTGGCAAGGCTTTGTCACATTTGCCGAGCACTGGCAAACCAACAGCTTTGTCTTCCCCTTATTGCATCAGATGAGTGCCAATCGCTGGCTGGCGAACGGCATTGTGATGGGCTGTCTGGCAGGAGCGGTGGGTATTGCTTTACGCTGGAATAGCGAGGGGAATGACGGCAGGTTCTTGCGTGGATGTTTCTTTGTGGTAGGGGCCTTGCTCTTACTCAGCCCGGTCGGCAATCCGTGGTATTTTATGTGGATAATGCCGTTTGTCTGCCTCTTTCCAAGCGCTTCCTGGCTGCTCTTGTCCGGCCTCTTAGGGCTGTACTACACTGCCTTTTACTTCCTCTATCGCGGCGAGCCAGAAATGTTTCGCTGGGTAGTCTGGTTGGAATATCTGCCCTTTTACGCCGTACTGGCGTGGGAAACATGGCGGATGCGGATGGGAAGAATCACGCTGGTATGAAGAGCCATAGTCTAGCCTGGAAATTGTACGCCGCCTGCCTGAGCGTCGTTTGTCTCTTGGAGGCTAGCTTCTCGCTCGCCCGAGCTCGTCAGCCGGCGACACCTGAGACACCGCTGGTTATTGCTCCAGACTCGAAACAGGTCACAATCTATGGCGTCATCTATCCCGGTCGCTTTAATCGGGCCGAGGGGGACGAGGCGCACTACCATCTGTTGACCTGGAAGGGCGGTCACTCCAAAAATGCGCTCATTGAAACACCGGTTGATGATCTCGCCTTTCACGACGCCTTGATCAAAATTGGTGGTCGTCCGGGTAATACCCTGCCGATGGAGGCGTGGACGCAGCGAACCGACCTGGACAATCCTGCCTCGCAGCAGAAGGCCAGCGGCAGCCGCTTTGCCGTTTTTCTCTCCTGGCAGGACGAGCCCCAGCGCCTCCCGATCCACCACATTTTCCGTTCGTCTCCCTCCGACCCCCAACTCCCGGCCTGGAGTTTCGAAGGCAATCGGGACCGCTGGTTTAATCATGTGCCGTTTGCCCTGCGGCCGGGCTGCCTGGTGTGTTTATACAGTTGCCCGAGTGGCAAGCTCAGTAACGGCAGGTTGAGTATCGCTGACTATATGGCCCGTCCAGGGTGGTTTCAGGCAGATACGGAGAGATTGCCACCTGACCATACCCCCGTGCAGATCACCTTTGAGTTGCTGCCGTAGCGTATGAAGACAGAAAATCCGGAACGTATTGCGGTGGTTATTCCTGCCCTCAACGAAGAGGCCTCCCTGCCCAAGGTGCTTGGAGACTTGCCGTGGGAGCGGCTTGCAGAAGTCGTGGTTGTCGACAACGGGTCATCCGACCAGACCGCAGCGGTGGCCCAAGCCCACGGTGCGACCGTTCTCAGTGAACCGCGTCGCGGCTATGGCTGGGCCTGTCTGGCGGGTATTGAGTACCTGAAGGACAGACAATCCGATATCCTGGTTTTTCTCGATGGTGATTACAGCGATTATCCCGACGACCTCGGCGACGTTGTGCGACCCATTCTTGAGGAAGGATACGACATGGTGATCGGCTCCCGGCCGCAGCGGGCCGCAGCGGGAGCACTGCTCTCTCATGCGCGGTTGGGTAATGCGCTGGCAACGTGGCTCATCCGTCTCCTGTATGGGTTCAGCTATACTGATCTTGGACCGTTTCGCGCTATCCGCTTTCCGAAACTCCTGGCTATCGAGATGCAGGATAAAACCTATGGCTGGACGGTCGAAATGCAGATTAAGGCCATACGCTACGGGCTGCGTATCACTGAGGTGCCGGTCCGCTATCGCCAGCGGATTGGCACCTCAAAAGTGAGCGGAACGATCAAAGGGACCATATTCGCTGGGTGGAAAATCCTTTGGACGGTCTTTCGGTACGCGCGGAGAGCCGCATGACAGACACCGTAATGGAATGGAATGTGGCCTTTTCCCCGGACGAGGTCATCACTCGCCTCGAAAACTTGTTTCGTCAGTATGACTATACGTATACCCAGGAAGACAGAGACGCGGACCGGCGTTACCGGACGGCGCTCGGCCAGGGAACGCTTGAGTTGGTTATGCATCCGCTCGAACCGAAGCGCAGTCCGTTCAGCCCCACGCTCCTTGTCCAGCGCACGCGTCTGCGTATTTCGTATGGAAACGTCACTGGAACGGACCAGGCTCGTTTTAAGCACCAACTGACCATGGCTTTTTTGCGGGTAGGGGGCTGATGCGCGTCAGCATTATTATCCCAACACTGAACGAGGCCGGAACTATTGAGCGGACGCTCAGTTGGGTTCGACAGGTGAGTGCCTGCGAGATCATTGTTGTGGATGGTGGCAGCGAGGATGGAACGGTGGAGTGCGCGTGTCCATACGTTGACCGGCTCGTTACAGCGCCGCGTGGCCGCGCCCGTCAGATGAATGTCGGAGCCCGAGCAGCAAGCGGAGAAGTTCTACTCTTTCTCCACGCAGATACTATCCCTCCTGAACAGTTTCCTGAGTTGATCGCGAATGCTTTGGCTGACCCTGAGGTTGTAGGCGGACGGTTTGACGTCCATGTGGACGCTCCGGGCTGGCCCTTCAGGGCGATCGGTACCCTGATGAATATCCGCTCTCGTCTGACCGGCATTGCCACCGGCGACCAGGGAATTTTCGTCCGTCGTGCAGTGTTTGAAACGATTGGCGGCTACCCGGAGTGGGATATCATGGAAGACCTGGAATTCAGCCGTCAGCTCAAGCGGTCGGGGAAAATCGCCTGCTTACGGGCACGGGTGAAAACCTCCGCCCGTCGCTGGCAGCAGCACGGCGTCACAAAAACCATTATGCTCATGTGGGGGCTGCGGCTCTGCCATTTCTTTGGGGTTTCACCGGCCTCACTCAAGACGTTTTATGCGGATACGCGGTAGTGGTGGAGGGGGGTACGTCGTGTCCCCTCCAATGTGAACCCGTAACTTGTGTGGGAGACGGGCAGGGCGGCTATTGGACCGACCCTTCGTAAATCCCCATCACGGTGTCCAGGAATGTATGCGCGTCTTCTTTTATGCGCTGAAACGAGTTTCGACCAATGATCGACCCAAACCCGCCGCCGTCACGAATCGCGCGGACTTCATCGAAAAATTCTTCATCGCCTTTGGCCGCGCCGCCGGAGAAGATGACAATCCGTTTGTTGTTGAACGCGCTCTGCACAACGTGGCGGACACGTTCCGCTGGCGTCTCGATGGGAACGTGATGTTTCTGATACGCCTTTTGCGCGTCAGACAATTCAATGTGGCTGCTGGGCAGCTTCACCTTAATGATATGTGCCCCCATCTGGGCGGCGATCTGCGCGGCATAGGCCACGACATCAATCGCCGTCTCCCCGGCCTTACTCAGGTCTGAGCCGCGCGGGTATGACCAGACCACCACCGCCAGTCCCTTGGACTTGGCCTCTTTGGTGATTTCCCGCAGTTGTTCGTACATGGTCTGGGCCGCGGATGAGCCCGGATAGATCGTAAACCCGACCGCGGCACAGCCGAGTCGGAGCGCGTCGTCAACGCTGCTCGTGACCGCCGAGAGAGGGTCTTTTTCATCGTGCAGCACATCGTGGTTGTTGAGCTTGAGAATGAGGGGAACCCGGTCGAGGAAGGCATCGGCTCCAGCTTCGAGAAAGCCCAGCGGGGCGGCATAGGCGTTACAGCCGGCGTCAATAGCAAGCTGGAAGTGGTAGTCCGGGTCGTAGCCTGCGGGATTCGGCGCAAAGCTGCGGGCCGGCCCGTGCTCAAAACCCTGGTCAACCGGCAGGATAACCAGCTTGCCGGTGCCGCCGAGACGACCATGATTGAGTAAGCGGGCAATATTCGTCCGCGAGCCAGGGTTGTCGCCATCATACCAACTCAGGATTTCTCGTACGCGTTCCGTCATGATCCTACCTCCTCACGTGTGCTCCTTAGATACATATCAATGCCGTTTATGCATAAAAAGACTCTGCCGTTTCCACATCCTCTGTGCTGCCAATGAAGAGGGGGGTACGCTGGTGCAGAGCCTCGGGAATAAGGTCCAGAATCGGCTGCCGACCGTTACTGGCCCGGCCGCCGGCCTGTTCGATGACCAGGGCCATAGGCGAGGCTTCGTACATCAGCCGCAGCTTGCCGTTCGTGTTCTTGGGGTCAGCTGGATAGATAAAGATGCCGCCTTTCAGCAAGGTGCGGTGAAAATCCGCGACAAAAGAACCGACGTAGCGCCCGGAGTAGGGTCGTCCGGAGTCTTTGTCTTTCTGCTGCAAGTATTCGACGTAACGTCGCGTTTCGGGAAACCAGGCGTTACGACGGCCTTCGTTGATGCTATACGTCGAGCCACGGCGCGGAATATGAATATTCTCGTGCGACAGAAAAAAATCACCAATACCGGGGTCAAGGGTAAAACCGTGCACGCCTGCACCCGCAGTATAGACCAGCATGGTGTTGGGACCATACAACGCATAGCCGGCCGCAACCTGGTCTCTGCCCTTGAGGTGGAGTGCCTTTTTTAAGGTGTCACCGCTGCCCGCCGGACGACGGTGTATGGAGAAAATGGAACCAATCGTGACATCGACGTCGATATTGGACGAGCCGTCCAGCGGATCGACAAAGACAACATACTTCCCCTTGTCGGCGTTCCCCAGGATCTGGGCTGGCTGATCCATCTCTTCGGACACCATGTCCGACACGAGTTCGCCGTAGGCAAACGATTCGAGGAAAGCGTCATTCGAGATTTCGTCTAATTTCTGAACGATTTCGCCTTGCACATTGATCTCGTCTTTTGCCCCGAGCGCCCCGGTTAGCCCGGCCACCCGTAGCCGTCGGGAGATTCTCTTGGCGGCCAGCGCGATCTGGGACAAGAGAATCGAGAACTCTCCGGTTGCACCCGGATGTTGCTGTTGTTGCATGAGAATATGACGGGTTAACGTGATCCTCTCGTCGGACATACCATCCTCCTTACGCAGCTATTCTTCGTATGACACGACCCGGTTTTCTTTCCTATCACAGGAAAGCAGGGAGCGCCAAAGCGGGTGCTGTCCCGCGCGTACAGGAGAGCACTGCACTCTAAATTATAGGCGAGTCAAAGACTGGTGAGACGTGTTCCAAGCGCTCTGCCGCGGGTGTTTGCTCTTGCCAAAACTCCGCCTGCGCAAGACTGAAAACGAGGGCTGCGCCAACGAGATAGACCAGAGAGAGCAAGGCATGCCTGGCGCCCATATCAGCGTCCGCCTTACTGCAAAAATCGCGTGACGATTTCTGCCGTGTGTTGCGGCTGTTCAAGCCAGACGGCATGCGCGGTGTCCGCAACTCGGACAAGCTCGGCCTCGGGCAAGCCGGCCTGATATACGTCGGCTACCGCTGTCGGCACAAGCCGGTCTCCCGCCGCGGAGACCAGAAGCGTCGGCACTGTGACACGGAAGAGACGATCTTTCAGTCGGGGGTTGTAGAGCGACGGGGGGGTCCAGCCGATGCGGGCCGAGACCATCTGCGCCTTATAGAACAAAAACTGGGACTCGGGCGACATGTCATCCGGGATGGCCCCCATGGCCAATTCCGAATTCCGATCGGAAAAGATCAACTCCCGAACTTCGTGATTGCCACCTTCCGCCTTGGGCGTCACGGCATAGAAGAAGTTGCCGATTCGGGCTTCCGGTGTAGAGATGCCGAGCGGGTTAACGAGTACGAGCTTGTGTAAGCGGTGTGCATGACGGGTGGCCAGTTCGGTTGCGACCCAACCACCCAGGGCTGTGCCGACCAGGTGCACGGTGTCCAGTTGCAAGGCATCCAGCACATCGAGGCAGAAGAAGACCATGTCCTCAACCGTCTCTAACTCGTCATAGCCATCGGTCGCCGCATAGCCGGGCAGGGCGGGTGCGTAGATGGTAAACGACTGCGCGAGCGTTTCGTGAAAAGCGGTCAGCCCACTGTCGATCGGAAGGCTATGCAGGTCCGCAACCAGGCCGTGCAGATAGAGCAGGGGCGGGCCGGCACCGTCTTGTAGGAGGTGGACCTTTTGGTCGCGGATGGTCAGGGTTTCTGAGCGGAGCGTCATGGCATATGTCCTGTCGGTCAGGGTTGGGCGCGTGCAAGCCGGGCAGAGAGGCAGGCGTAGCCGACCTCGGTGTCTCGTTCAGGCCGAAGCCGGAGCGGGCTGGGCGTCCACCGCGGGGGCAGGCTCAAACGCCGCTCCCGCATGCTTGCGCACATAGGGGAAGACCTCGCCGGCCAGCAGTTCCATATTCTTGCGGGTCAAATGATCGGGCAGACTGCCGAACTGCGGTAGGGCAAGAATATGTCCGACCTTAAACTCCGCCACGTATTTGAGGAGTTGTTCCCGCACCGTCTGCGGACTGCCAATCAGGACCGAGCCGCCCGCTTCGATATCGTCCCAATTCTTGGCATGGCCGAGTTGCCAGTTGCTTGCCGAGGCGTGGCCGCTGCCCGGATCGTTGAGTTCCTGGAGGCGCTGGAGCGACTGGAGCGAGGTGTAACCGGGGGGCATCCAGGTCCGGCCTTTGCCGGCAAAGCCTTTGAGTAGCTTATCAATGAAATACCAGATATGTTCTTCCGCTTCTTCACGCGCCTTTTGGTCGGTTTCCGCTACATACATGGGAACCAGCCAGCCCAGCATTTCCGGGTGATAGGGGGATGTCCCAACCCGCGCCACGGTCTCTTGGAAGAAAGCCGCATTCCGACGAAAAGCCTCAACGTGCGAGTAGGTCAGGGCCGCATAAATAAGCCCTTTCTGGGCGACGAACTCCATGGTTTCAATACTGCCCACACCGGGGATCCACACGGGCGGGTGCGGGGACTGTACGGGTCGTGGCCAGGTGTTGACGTATTGGAGCGGAAAATGTTTGCCCTCCCAGGAGAACGGGCCTGGGTCGGTCCAGGCTTTGAGAATGAGTTCGGTGGCTTCGCGGAAGCGTTCTCGGGCAGTGGTCGGATTCTTGCTGTACGAATAGTACTCGGGGCCACCGCCGACGACAAAGCCGCAGTCAAATCTCCCCCGGAACATATTGTCGAGCATGGCAAATTCTTCGGCGACTTTGAGCGGGACATCGTAGAGTGGCAGGCCATTGCCCAGCACCATGACGCGGGCCTGTGTGATCCGTTGCGAGAGCGCGGCGGCGATTAAATTGGGAGAAGGCATGATGCCATAGGCATTCTGGTGATGCTCATTGATGACCACCCCGTCGAAGCCCAACGTATCGGCATAGGCGAGTTGATCGATATACTGATGATAGACCTCCGGGCCGCGCTCGGGGTCAAACAGGCTGTTTGAACACGTGACCCAGGCCGTATCGTATTGCTCGGTAAAATTCTCGGGCAGATGTGGCCACGGCATAAGATGAAACATCCAGAATTTCATAGGCTTTCCCCTTGAGAGTTGAGTATCCGCCCTTGACTACCACAGACAGTCACAGGAGCGCAAAGGCGGGCGCCGCTCGGGACACCAGCGGGAAGCGGCGGGTCACCCGGCTGCTGCGGGTGTTTCGTGGTCCGTATCCTGGGGTGGTTCGAGCGGGAGGATCACTCGCATCTCGGTGAAGACGCCCTCCTCGGTGTCGAGATGAATGGAACCACCGTGGCGGGTGAGGATGTCCATGGTCAGCGACAGGCCAAGCCCGGTCCCCTCGCCTGGCTTCTTAGTGGTCACGAAGGGCTCGAAAATCCGCTCGCGCAATTCCTCTGGGATACCGGGGCCGTTGTCGCGAATGTCGAACTCGGCGTGATCTTCCAGGCGGCGGCTGGTGATACGCAGTTCCGGCTCAAAGCCCCCGTCCGAGTTTTGGCGTTTTTCATCAAGGGCCTGGCAGGCATTGTTGACAAGATTGAGGAACACCCGACCGATGTCCTGGGGAACAACCGTGAGCATACCCATTTCCGGGTCGAGGTCCTGGGTCAGCGTCACATTGAAGTCTGTATTACTCGCGCGCACCGCGTGATAGGAGAGATCCACGTATTGCTTCAGCAGCGCGTTCAGGTCGGTCTCGCGCCAATCTCCCGGCCCGCCACGGGAATGTTCGAGCATGCTCCGCACGATACCGTCGGCGCGTTGGCTATGCTCCTTGACCTTCTGGAGGTTCAGCCTGAGGTCCGAGAGGATGGGGGTGACTTCTTCAGACAACTCGACCTCTCCGCTCTTCGCTTCCTCCATGACCTCCTCGATCTCATCAACCAGTTCGACAGACACTTCGGAGAAGTTACTCACAAAGTTCAGCGGATTCTTGATTTCATGGGCCACCCCGGCAGTGAGCTGACCGAGTGAGGCGAGTTTTTGTTCGGCGACGATTTGTTCTTGTGCCTGTTCGAGGTGCTCCAAGGTCTGCTCAAGGGTATGGTTCTTCGCATCCAGCTCTTTGGCCAGCTTCTCGACCAGGTTCAGCCGCTGCACTTCCAGGGCGTAGCGTCGGAAGACCTCCAGGGCGTTGGCCATATCCGTCACCTCGTCATTGCCCTTCACTTCGACCGGCACCTCCAGGTCACCGCCGGCCATGGAGCGCATGGCCGTAGCCAGCCCGACCAGACGGCGGATCATATAGCGCCCCACAAACAACCAGCCGAGGAGGAGGGCGCCCGAGACGGTCAGGACGTTGAGGACCCCGAGGATCAACCGCCCGGTCTGGGCGGCAGACTGGGCCGCAGTACTGGATTCGACGGCTTCATCGTTGATCTCTTCCACCAGGGTGTTCACCTCGGTGAGGAGCAGGGCAGCAGCCTCACGACCTTTTGCCAGCGCGGCCTCTTCCTGCTCCAGGCGAAGCAGGGTTTCTTCGCGCAGGGGAATAATCCCAGTATCGATCACCGCACTGGCCAACGAGGGAAGGGCTTCTTCGCGCAAGGGGGCGCTCTCTTCATCAGCCTCCCCCATCTGGGCCAGGCGCTCCAGGTCTGTTCCGAGAACATTGTCCAGGGTCCGTGCTGACAGCCGCACATAGGCGCGCCGGAAGTTCTGCACAGTACTGCGGAAGCGCTCGCGGAGGGGCGGAAGCAGGCCGCGGTCGGACAGGGCCAGGGCATTGCTCAAAAGGAGGACGGCGAGATTGGCCTGGTGATTGAGGCTCGTCAGGTCTCGGGAGTAGGTGAGCTCAGTTTCGGAAGCGCGCTCATTGATCGGGCTCGGCTGGTCTTGCAGGCGGCGCAGCCCCTCCACCAGATAGAATTCCTGGTCATCGATCAGGGTCACGATGTGTTGCTCGATACGTCGGTTCGTCTCGTCAAGTTCCAGCTTGAGGCCCTCCAGCGTCTGAGCGATGACCAGCCGGCGGGCGGCCGATTGTTGGATGAGTTCCAGATGGACGCTCAGTTCGGCGAGGTGGTCTTCGATCAGCCGGGTCTGCTCACCAAAGGCGGTTTGGGACGCGAGTTCCTGGATGAGGGTGCTGAGGGCGGACTGTTCTCTGGCCAGCTCTTCAGCCACTGTCCCGTGTTCCTGGAGCGACGAGGCGGAGATGAGACGGAGCGCTCCGTTCACCACAACTGAACTCTGGCGTGCCGCGTCTACCGCACTGCTCAGGTTGGGGATGCTGAACTCCGTCAGCCGGGAGCCGTGCTGGACGATCTGGTGAAAGGAGAAATAGGCCACCAAGCTGGCACTCAGGGTAAACAGGACGCCGCCCAGCAGACCGATATAGAGCTGTGGCCCGATCCCGAGACGGAGCCTGCGCCCTTTTTCCGGTTCTGCTCCCTCTGACGAGGTGGAAGGACGCAGGGCCAGTGCTTCTCCAGGATCGGTGACGGGGCGGTCGTCACGGCTCATTGCGGCACCATGCTCCGGACTGACCGAAAACGTCCCTGACTGTCGATAATGGTCAGATAGACTTGGTCGGAACCTTGATTGTCAGCCGGACCATAGCGCAGCAGGAAACCGTCAAGGTCGATGGTCTCGGCCTTTCGCAGCGCGTCCAGAAATCCTGTCCGAGTCGGGTTGGGTCCGGCCAGACGCAGGCCCTCTGCTACGAGGCGGCCCGCCAGATACCCTTCGAGTGACACGAAGCCCGGCGTACTCTCCGGGTCCACCGCAGCCAGGGCTTGCTGATAGTGGGCGACTACCGGGAGGCTGACGTCAGTGGGGAAGGGAACGACCTGGGTGACATAGGTCCCGGCCCCGTCGGGGCCGAGTTCCCGCGCCAGGGCCGAACTGCCGACAAAGGAAATATTGATGAAATACGGGTTGAAGTCGAGCCGTCTCGCCCAGCGGATCAGGGCGGCCGCGGGCCGGTAGGCGCCGATGATGACAATCGCCTCGGGCCGGGAGCGGCGCAGGTCGAGCAGGGCGACCTTGACCGCCTCGGTGTTGCGCGGATAGTCCGCTTCCGCAACGAGGGGCAGATTAAGACGAGCGACGGCACGGCGTACGCCCCTTAGCCCGGCGCGTCCGTAGGAATCGTTCTGGTAGAGAATACCGATCCGCTGCACACCCAGGTCGGCGGTCAGACGGGCGACCATCTCCTCGGTTTCCTGATAGTAGGAGGCCCGCATATTAAGCACATTGGGCCGGAGTTGGGCGTCGCGCAGGAACTCCGCCCCGGTAAAGGGCGCGAGATAGGGAACACCGGCCTCAGTGGCAATCGGCTGGGCGGCCAAAGATGTCGGGGTGCCAACCGCACCAACGAGGGCAAAGACGTTACGCTGGATGAGCTCACGAGTGTTGGCGATGGCCGCCTCGGGTTCATAGGCATCGTCCAGGGAATCCAGGACGAGGCGCTGGCCATGTATCCCCCCCTGCCGATTGACCGCCTCGAAAGCGGCAAGCAGGCCGACGCGCATCCCCTGGCCCAGGGCTCGGGCCGGGCCGCTCAAGGCTGCGGACTGACCGAAGACCAACTCTTCGGCGCCAGCTGTCTGCACGGCCTGTAACATCACGCCGACCCAGGCGACGAGACCCAGGGTAGCACGAAAAAGGGCTGGGGTAGAGCGCATCATGTCCCGTCGACAGTGGAGGAAGAGGGAGGGGCGGCGAAGCGCATCGCGATGCAGGTAATATCGTCCGATTGCGGCGCGTCTCCGGCAAAGGCACGCACCTCATCGACGACCGTGGTCACGATCTCACGGGCGGGTACCTGCCCAAGGCTGGCAAGTTTTGCATCGAGGCGCTCTTCTCCAAACTCCTCATCATTGACGTTCTGGGCCTCGGTAATGCCATCTGTGTACAGGAAAAGGGCATCTCCAGGGGCAAGCCGGACCTCACCGTTGCGATACTCGTGTCCGGGGGCAATCCCGAGGACCAGATTCCCAGTGGGGGGAATCTCCTCGATCCGGGAATCGCTCCGCACCAGGCGGGGCGGGTTGTGCCCACCGTTACTGTAACGGAGGACGCCGGTCCGCAGATCAAACACCCCATA
Source organism: uncultured Binatia bacterium (SeqCode) (assembly GCA_965203745.1). Taxonomy (GTDB): domain Bacteria; phylum Desulfobacterota; class Binatia; order Bin18; family Bin18; genus Bin18. Next base: position 2,443,164 of record CBDBDK010000001.1, on the reverse strand, counting down.
GAAAAGGGTGATGAAAATACAGGTTTCGTTGTCCTCGGCCAGCAGATCGTTCACCCTGCTCAGGCAGTCGGCAGGTGACGGGGAATCCCGGGCTGTCCCCTTGAGGAGGGTCCGCGTCATGAGGGTAAACAGCGCTGCCGGAATCCCTTTGCCCGAGACATCCGCGATGACCAGACCGATCAGTTCATCGCTCAGGGGAAAAAAATCGTAGAAGTCCCCACCGACTTCCCGGGCCGGGATCATCAGTGCCTGGACATCGTGGGTCTCGCTGCTCGGAACCTCCTTGGGCAGGGCGGACATTTGCACCTGCTGGGCCACATCGAGTTCCCGCTTGAGGACGACGAGCCGGTCCCGCGCTTCCTGGGCGGTTTCCAGGGCGCGGATATGGTTGAGCGTCTTTTCAATCGTGATTTCGAGATCGTCGAAATTGATCGGTTTGGTCACAAAATCGAAGGCGCCCCGGTTCATGGCGGTGCGGATGTTCTCCATGTCACCGTAGGCGGAAACGATGACCGCCTGGACGTCGGGTTTGGTGTCTTCGAGCTTACTCAGCAGCGCGAGCCCGTCCATTACGGGCATGTTGATATCCGAGAGTACCAAGTGAATGTCCGGGTTCTCGGCGAGCTTTTCGAGCGCTTCCTGGCCATTCCGGGCAAAGACGAAATCGAATTCGCCTTTGCGGATACGACGACGGAATTTCTGGCGGATCAGCAGCTCAAGGTCTTCTTCGTCGTCTACCACGAGGAGTCGGACGGGTAATGTCGCCAAGGTCTGGTTCCTCTCTATCGGAGTCGGTCTCTACAAGGCATCCAGCGCCTCGCTCCGGTTCTGGCAGATCGTCAGGATGTTGGTGAATCCGCTGATCTCAAAGACATGGGCGATGTGTTCGGCCAGCCCGCAAAATAACGCCTTTCCCCCTTCCGCCTGTGTCCGTCGGGCCGTTACCAGAAGCACGCGTAAGCCAGCACTGCTGATGTAGTTCAGGTCCTCAAAGTCGAAGATGAGCGTCTTCTGGCCCGCATCGAGTAGCTCTCGAATAGCGCTTTCCAGCACCCCCACATTGCTTCCGTCCACCCGTCCCACCGGGCAGACGATAACGGCCTTTTCGCTGCGTTCGGTTTGCACGGACAGCGCATTTTCATTCGTCACTGGCTTGTCCTCCAATCGCGTTTTTCAGGGTAATACGATTCCGCCCGTCGATACGCTCATAAGTGCTACTGTCGGTCAGCTTCTTCACAAAAAAGACGCCGAGCCCGCCGATGGGACGCTCCGCAAGTCCCAGACTGGTATCCGGCTCCGGGGCCTCCTCAAACGGGTTGTACGCCTCGCCGTTGTCCTCGAGTTGAGCCACGACGGTGTCCTGGTCAACGAATAGACGCAGTCGAAGCTCGGGTTCGGCAAGACCGGGCAGGGCATAGCACACGCTGTTCGTGACCAGTTCGTCCAGAACGAGGTTCAGGCGGCCCTGAAAGTCCCGACTGAGCGCGTGGGCAGTCCCGAACTCCTGGATAGCCTGGGCGAGCATGCGAAGGGCGGAAAGGTCGGAGGTGAGGGGGATATCAATGCTCGGTTGAGGTTCGCGGGACGGCATCGGTTTCACCATGATACGCGCGGTGCGTCCGCCGGACATTCAGGAAGCAGCCTGCGCTTCGGTTGGATAATAGACATAGGTCCGCTCGAGGGCCTCATGAAAATTCCGGCACAATATAACGAGATCGGCAAGGTCATACCAGCCTCCTCCACCATCTGTCAGATTGACCATGTGGTGGGAGAGGGCCGAATCCAGACGGCCAACAAGCTCGTACGGCTCCACTGGTAAGCGTCCGCGGACCGGTGGGTCAATTGTCTCCAGGCTCGTCCGGAGCCGATTGACGGCGAAACGCAAGGAATAGGATAATTCGGCATCGTATACCAGAAAGCCCAGCACCTTGTCCCTGCCGACCTGGGCACCGTGGAGCTGGCAGTAGGCTTCAAAGGCATTACAGGCTCGAAGGAGGCCCGCCCAGTCACTATCTTCCTCGGCTGTGTCCCTGACGTTGGCACAATGCGCCTCAAGGAGGGAGCCGACGAGTTGGGCTCGCTCGATAAATCGACCGATGCGCATAAAGTGCCAGCCTGCATCACGGCGCATGGAACTTGCGCACACGCCGTCGAAAAGTTGGACCGTCTCGACGATGTCGCGGTACAACATAACGGGTTCCCTGGACCAGATGTCTACCAGATTGGTGTCTCGTAAGCGCAGGTAGGCGCGGTTGAGGCTCGACCAAATCCCATTGCTGATGGCGTCGCGTACCTGACGGGCGTTTTCCCGCGCTGCGGTCAGGCAGAACACAATAGAGGTGGGATTGGTGGTATCGAAGGTCAGATAGTCGGTCAGGGTATAGCCGTCGGCGAAAAAGAAATCGTCCTCGTCCTCCGGACCGCCGTAGATATCCGCACCGGGGGGACGCGCATCAAGACTGCTGAAGAGCCGTCGCCAGCCATTGGCGATTTCCTGGACCGGGCTGGAGGGGAGGTGTTCGAGCTGCAACCCCAGGAGACGTGCGGTGTGTTCCACTCGTTCCAGGTAGCGGTTCATCCAGTAGAGAGAATCTGCGACACGGGCGAGTATCACGGCATATCCTCCTCAATGATCCAGGCATCTTTGGAGCCACCACCTTGACTCGAGTTCACCACCAGGCTGCCTTTGCGCAGAGCGACCCGGCACAGCCCGCCAGGCACGATCCGGGTCTCCTCCCCGTGCAGCACGAAGGGTCTGAGGTCAACGTGGCGCGCCTCAAGCCGCCCGTCGATAAGGCACGGGGCGCGCGACAGGTCCAGGGTGGGCTGAGAGATATAATTCTCGGGCCGGTCCCGGAGTGTGGCAGCAAAGGCTTCCCGCTCTTCCCGGCTGGCGTGCGGTCCGACCAACATGCCGTACCCGCCAGACTCGCCCACCGCCTTGACCACCAGGTTCTCAAGGTGCTCAAGCGTGTAGGCCAGCCCCTCGGGTTCTCGACAGAGAAAGGTTTCGACGTTGTCGAGAATCGGTTCCTGGTCGAGGTAATAGCGGATCATGCGGGGCACATACGCATATACCGCCTTGTCGTCCGCAACCCCGGTGCCGGGCGCGTTGGCCAGCGCAAGGCGTCCGGCCCGATAGACCTCAAACAGCCCTGGAACGCCCAGGTGGGAATCCGGGCGAAAGGCTCTGGGGTCGATAAAGTCATCGTCGAGTCGCCGATAGAGGACGTCTACGGGACGCAGCCCCTGGACCGTGCGCATATAGAGCTGTGTTCCCCGCACGAGCAGGTCGTCGCCCGTGACGAGTTCAATGCCCATCTCTCGTGCCAGAAAGGCATGTTCGTAGTAGGCCGAGTTATATACGCCGGGTGTAAGCAGGGCGATGCTCGGCTCTTCTCCCTTCCGAGGCGAGAGGGAGCGCAGAACGCGGAGGAGTTCCTGGCCGTAGTGGTCGACCGCCCGGACGTGGTAGCGGCGAAAGACCCGTGGGAAGGAGCGCCGGATCGCCTCCCGGCAGGCGAGCATATATGACACCCCAGAAGGTACCCGGAGATTATCCTCCAACACCATGAAGCCATCGGCGGTCCGTACGATGTCACTCCCACACACCGACACATAGGCTCCGAGCGGCACCTGGACCCCCTCCATCTCGGGGCGGTAGTTCGGACAGCCATGCACAAGGTCGCGCGGGACGGTACCGTCGCTAATAATATGCCCTTTACCGTAGACATCGGCGAGAAAGAGGTTCAGCGCCTGGACACGTTGAATGAGCCCCCGCTCGATATGCTCCCATTCTCGGGCGAGCACAAGGCGGGGGACGCAATCGATGGGGATGACTCGCTCGATAGACTCCTCATCCCCGTACACGGTGAAGGTGATGCCCTCGTGGAGAAATGAGCGGGTCACGCGCTCCTGAAGTCGCGTGACCTCCTCTTGGGACATCCGCTCCATTTCGTCGATAAGGAGCCGGTAGTGAGGGCGGGGTTGCCCTGCGGACTCAAAGGTTTCGTCGAAAAACTGAGCGTCAAGCTCGTAGTGCCCAAAGAGCGAGGGGACAGGGTCGTTGTCTCGGCTGAGCTGAGCTTCAGACACATCATGTGAAGCCATGGTGATAATGCCACCCTTTCCGCCATGACTGGCAAGACAGTCGGGATTATCGTCAAGTTCGACCGAGCGATCAGGACAGATACTAACACCCGACCTCTCAGTCTACAACTTTATTTTCTGATGACCCTGGCCGCTCTCCATTCGAGAGCAGGGAACAGCGTGTGACCGCTGCTAGCGAAACAGGTCGGCGTCCGCCGGGCGTTTCAGGGACTCGCTGCCAACGTCGGCTGGTTTGAAGCGATAGCCGCGTATCAGAACGGCGGGCATGGCGGCACTCTTTTCCATCAGCAGGCCGGCGGCCGCAGCGAGTTCGTCAGCCACGGCAATGACCGTATGATGCAGTTCGCGGCCCTGGAGGTCTTCCTCGCCGCGCTGGTCGTCGAGCGGGTCAAGGCCGGAAACGCCAAGCGCGAATTCGACCAGGCCGTCGCGCCACGGCCGGCCAAACGTGTCGGTAATAATGACGCCGACAGCGATGTGACGCTGCTGCTCAATAGTCAGACGTATCTGCCGGGCTGAGGCGTCCGGGTCTTCGGGCAGGAGGATGACGATGTCGTCGGCAATGGTATTGGAGGCGTCAACGCCGGAGTTGGCACACACCCAGCCGTGTTTACTCTCGGTGATGACCACGCCGTTTTTCATGCGGACAATCCGACTACTCTCGGTCAGCACGACCTCGACCATGCGCGGGTCTTTCTCCCACATATCCGCAATTTGTATGGCAAACGGCGACGGGGTGACAGTCCGCAGGTCAACGACCGCGCCTTCGGCTTTGGAGACAATCTTTTGGCACATGACCAAAATGTCGCCATCCTTGAGGCCGACTTTGGCGTCATCAATGGCTTTGAGCAGAATGGCGGGCAGGTCATCGCCGGGCTTGATCTGAGGAACACCGGGAATGGGGATAATGGCAATCGTACTCATGGGAGGTCCTTAAACTACGGGGGGTGCTGGACTCATGACTCTGCCCTGAAGCGCTTCTGGTGGGCAAATTCAACAACCGTTCGTGCCAGAGCAACCGACTTGTCCATATCGCTCATGACGGTATCGGTGACAATAACAGCCAGCCCCATTTTTTCCAGGCGGTCGCGTGGTGCTGGGTCGTGTTTCATATCTTGCTGATCGAGGACAAAGGTGTCCACAAAATCTTGATACAGCTTGGCGACCCCAACCGACGAGACTTCGACCCCGAGACCCGCAAGCATCCGGTCGGCCGGCCCTTTAATGGGCTTCCCGGCGACCAGAGGGCTGATTGCGACCACGGGAGCGGTGGTCTCTCGCAGGGCCTCGCGCACGCCGGGTAAGGAAAGAATGGGGCCAATACTGACAATGGGGTTGCTCGGCGGGAGGATAACTAGGTCGGCGCCGTGAATGGCCTCGACGACTCCAGGTGAGGCCCGGGCCGTTTCAACGCCGCTGAATTCCACTTTTGAGACGTAGCCCTCACTGCGCTGTTTCACGAAATATTCCTGAAAGGGCAGGGGGCCTGCCTCAGTATGCACAACGGTCCGAACGCGCTCATTACTCATGGGTAGCACGGTGGCTTCAACGCTCCACTTGTGAGTAATGGCCGCGGTCACCTGGCTGAGGGTCTGCCCCTGGCGCAGTGCTTGGGTCCGAAACAGGTGGGTTGCAAGATCGGCATCGCCTAAGCCAAACCAGGTATCGGCATAATAGCGCCCGAGCGCCTCAAGGCAGCGATGGGTTTCCTGGGGTAAGCCCCAGCCTTTCTCAGAGTCAACGGCATTGGCCAGGGTATACATTACCGTGTCCAGGTCAGGAGAAACCGACAGGCCAAAGAATTCTTCGTCGTCACCGGTATTGACGATCACACTCAGGTTTGTCTCCGGCACCACCCGAACAACTCCACGCAGGAATCGAGCGGCGCCCACACCGCCGGCCAGGGCGGTGATGCGTAAGGAGGTCAGGCTAGACACGATCGAACGGGCGGAGTTGCCCCTCCGCTGCCAGATTAGTGAGCGGTTTCTTGTTTGTCCCGCTCGAATGGATGGACGTAACGGAACTGGTCCGAGGCGGCGAGCTTCCGATAGGAACCGAATTGCTCGTCGGCATTCTCAACCATATCCAAAGGACTGACTTTGTCGTCCGTTCCGTTAAAAATCGTCCGCAGCTTATAGGTGGTCGAACGCTCGGCCGGGGTGCGACCCACGTCGCGGATCAGACGCCGCAACTCTTTGGGTGGAACCAACTGGCCGTACTGCGCACCGGCCGAGGTCGAAATGCTCTCGTTAATGAGCGTTCCCCCAAGATCGTTCGCGCCCACCGTCAGCAAGTGTTGCGACAGCTTGGGACCCTCTTTGACCCAGGAGGACTGAATATTGCGAAAGGTAGGGCCCAGCATCAGTCGGGCCACCGCGTGCATCTTCACGACCTCTACACCGGTTGCGCCCTGACGGACGCCTTTGACGAGTTTGCGCTGATACATGGGTGCTTCCTGGTGGATGAGCGACAGCGGCACAAACTCGGTAAACCCGCCGGTCTCCTTTTGAATATCGCGCAGCAGGTTCATATGTTTGACCCAGTGCTCTTGTGTCTCGATATGGCCATACATAATGGTTGAGGTGGTCGGGATGCCGAGGCTGTGGGCCGAGGTAATGACCTCGATCCACTGTTTGGTCGAAATACGTCCAGGGGCGATGATATCGCGAATGTCCTGATCCAGAATTTCCGCTGAGGTCCCGGGCAGGGTATCCAAGCCCGCGTTTTTGAGCTCTCGTACATACTCGAGAATGGAAACCCCCGAGCGCAGCGAGCCGTACAAGACTTCTTCAGGCGAAAACGCGTGGATATGGAGGTCCGGGAAGGCCTTTTTCACGGCTCGGGTCAGGTCGATATAGAGGCTGCCGTTCATTTTGGGCGGCAGGCCGGCCTGCATGCAGACTTCGGTTGCACCCATGTCAACTGCTTCTTTGGCTCGCCGAACGATCTCCTCCTCGGGGAGGAAGTACCCTTCTTCCTCGCGGTACTCCCGGCTGAACGCGCAGAACGTGCAATGTTTAATGCACACATTGGTGAAGTTGATATTCCGGTTGACGACATAGGTTACCACCTCACCGACCTGGCGGCGACGCATTTCGTCGGCAATCAGACAGGCGGCGTGAAAATCGATGCCATTGGTCTGGCATAACTGGAGGCCCTCTTGCCAGGATAGTTCTTCCTCTTCCAAGGCGCGATGAAGAATCGTGCGAATCTGCGGATCAATGTGATCGAGAATGCCGGCAATGTGATCGGTTGCCACGGCTGGGTCTCCTTACGTTCGAAAATTGTTGTTTACTCTCAGGTGCGAAAATCAGGCAGTCACTTCGGCCTGCAACTCGCGTGTACGCGGCTGTAAGGCCGGCAGGAGAAAACCTGGACGGTCTATATACTCTTCATAAATGGCCAGCCGCTCCCGTAAGGTAAAGTCGGCGTCCGCGCATGTCTTGGCGAGCAAATGAAGATGCGGCCAGGCTGCCTCCGGATTGACATAATCTATCGAAACCGGCGAGATACCGCCCCAGTCGTTAATCCCTGAACGCAGCAGCAGCCGGTGGTCGTGCGGACTGAGATTGGGCGGTGCCTGCACGTTCATTGGTCCTCCCAAGAGCAGCCGCGCAACGGCAACCGTTCGGGCCATTTCATAACTTTCCGGCTCCGGGGCATCGGCCATTCTGGTATTCGGCTTGGCTCGGAAGTTCTGTACGATCACTTCCTGAATATGGCCGTATTCCTCGTGCAGGTCACGAATCGCGAGCAAACTGTCAACCACTTCTTCGCGGGTTTCTCCGATACCAATGAGAATGCCGGTGGTAAACGGAATCTCCAACTCACCGGCCTCGCGAATCATTTTGACGCGGACTTCGGGCCGCTTGTCGGGCGCGGAAAAGTGCGCCATGCCACGCTCGCACAGCCGTGGGCTGATGTTTTCCAACATGAGGCCAAGACTGACATTGACGTCTTTGAGCCATTTCATCTCGTCATAGCTCAGCACACCGGCATTGGTGTGGGGCAGGATGCCGTAGGACAGGGCGATTTCACACGCCTGATAGACGTAGGCCGTCGTCGAGGTATGGCCAAAGCCTGCCAGGGTTTCCCGATAGCTCCGAAAGGCTTTTTCGGGCTTATCTCCCAAACACATGAGGGCTTCTTTACAGCCCTGTTTTTTGGCCCGCTCCAACCAGCTTTGAATGTCGTTGGGGCTCATGGTCCAGGCGTCCGGGTCACGGGGGTCCTTGCGAAAGGTACAGTACGAGCACCGGTCCCGACACAGGTTGGTGACGGGCAAAAAGACTTTTCGGGAATAGGTTACCGTCCGGCCTTTGTGTTGATCACGTAAGTTTCCCGCCGCCTCCAGGAGGGCCGGAAAGTCCTCCTCAGAGCAGTTGATGAGCTGGTAGCCGTCCTCAGCGGACAAAACGGCATCTGAAAGCGCTTTGTCTAATATCACCGAAATGTGAGATTGCACCCGATGTCTCCCATGCTGAAATGCCACTGCGACACTAGTGGAGCGGGGGGGTAATGTCAACTGGGGAATCGCGAAAATATCACTTTTTCGTGATGTTGGTAGCGAAGCGGTTCAGGCGGGTCCGCGTGGCGTTGGAATCTCCAAAGCGAGCCCCCCCTCCTGTGGATGTCTCAGACCTGCATGCGGAGGCGGCCCCTCGGTCCCCCTCACCCTAGCCCCCTCCCCCCAGGGGCAAGGGAACGGAACTGGTAGGGGCAACCCTTGTGGTTGCCCGGCCTTCTCTCTGGAGAGGAAAAGGGCGACCTACCCGCGCTCTGCCGAGGACGACGCCCAGCGGGGCTGCCGATAGCGCTGGCGACGAACCGCCATAATCGTACACAGTAGGCCAATACACAGTATGGGCCAACCGACGTTGTGCAGCAGATAATAGAAGTCAAGTTTGGCTTGGTTGAGGGCGTGCCGGCTCCAGGCTTCACTCGAGAAGTGGTGCAGCCGGGTGTTTCTCCCGAACGTTTGCTCGGCCGCAACCGGAGGGGGTGTCCGGGCCAGGGCGCTCTGATACTCCCGGACTTTGAAGTGGGCCACCAGCGTGTTGCCCAGACCAAGGGCAACCAGGATAATGCCGGCAACGAAAAGAGTATTGCGAAGCAGCGCGGAGAGAGTACGCATAGCAGACACACTCGCGCTACCACCTGAAGAAAAGACGGTCAAGGGAGTAGATGTTGCCAGAAACGGGCCGCTACCCCGCACGGTACTTGAAGATAACGAGAAATCGCACGTATGGACACTGATTACAGGAGAAGATCCAAGACGCGACGTACCAGCATTCACTGCGTGCATCTGGGTCTGACCACCTATGCCCAGGCGCTTCAGGTGCAGCGACGCTGGCACGCCTGGTGCGTTACGCGGCGGACAAACGCCCTCCTGCTGACACAACACCAGCCGGTGATCACACTCGGCTACCGCCGGCCGTATGAGCAGATCAAGCTTTCGGCTGCCCAGCTTCGGGAGAAAGGGCTGCACGTCGAGTATGTAGAGCGGGGTGGGGGTGCGACCTATCACGCCCCAGGGCAGCTTGTTGTGTATCCGGTCTTTTCTTCCCTGTTACAGCAATATGGGGTGCGACGTTTCATTGCGCAGCTTGAGGAGGTCATGCGGCAGACCTGTCTTCGTTTTGGCGTCCACACGAGCCGCCAGGATGGATATCCCGGGGTCTGGGCGGATGAGAAAAAAATCGGGGCGGTCGGTATTGCGGTCCGCAAGCGCGTGTCTTTGCACGGCTTTGCGCTCAATGTTGATCTCGACATGCGGCCGTTTGCGGACATCGTGCCCTGTGGACTTGCTGATAAGGGAGTGACCAGTTTACAACAGGAGAGCGCTCTGCCCATTGCTTTTTCCGATGTTGAGCGGGCTGTCGTTGAGAACGTCGCCTCGATTTTTGAGGCACGCATGGAGGATGTACGAGATGGAGAATCTCCTGAATGACAAACAAGACCATATCCGGTGGCTGACGTTGAATCGGCCCGAGCGCCGCAACGCGCTCGACCGCGATACCATCTATGCCCTGAAGGCGGCGTTGGCCGAAAGTGCGCGCGACGCCGATACTCGCCTGGTTGTATTGACCGGGGCCGGTGGGGCGTTTTCCTCCGGCGCGGACTTGTTGGCCGCTCCCTCACAGCCGACGACTCCTGGGGAAGAGCTGACCGAAGACGGCTTTAACGCCGTGATTCGGATGATCTGGAATCTGCCCAAACCGGTGATTGCCGCGGTTGACGGGGTTGCCACCGGATATGGCTGCTCATTGGCCTTGGCCGCTGATATCCGCCTGGCTTCACCGGTGGCGCGCTTTTCCCTGATTTTTGTGAAACGTGGGCTGACGATTGACGGCGGTGCCAGCTATTTCCTGCCCCGCCTGGCGGGCCTGCGCGGTATGGAGATGGCCCTCACCGGAGAGATGGTCGATGCAACGGAAGCGGCCAATATGGGCCTGGTCAACCGTATTCTCACCGGAGACAATTTCCGGGAGCAGGTCGCAGCCTATGCCTCTCGTCTGGCAAAGAATGCTCCCCTGGCGCTCGCGACGATCAAGGCGTCCATACATAACGCGTTGGGTGCCGGTCTGGGAGATGTATTGACCGCTGAAATGGCAGAGCAGAGAAAACTGCTCCAGTCCGAAGATGTGAAAGAAGGGATTCGCGCGTTTCGTGAGAAACGGGACCCGGTCTACACGGGACGATAAGGAGGCGGTGTGGAAGAGCGAGCCGGCCGATTGTGTATTGTGGGTGATATCCATGCCTGTCCGGCAGAACTTGAGACCCTTCTTGTCGCACTGTCCTTACAGCCAGAAGACCATCTGGTGTGCCTAGGCGACTATATTGATCGCGGGCCCGATGCCAAGGCCGTTGTTGATCTGCTTTTAGGGATGAAGGCGGCTGCGGTCTGTCGCTGCACGTTTCTCAAGGGCAATCACGAAGATATGTTCCTCGACTTTCTGGGCTATGACGGCTTGTACGGACAGTCCTTCCTGATGAACGGCGGGAGACCAAACCCTTGCCAGCTATCGGTGCGATCCCTGGACTCCCGGCCACGAGGTGACGGCGCTCATGCCCGATGCCCACCGGGAATTTTTTCTGAATCTTGAGCTCTACCTGCCGGCCGAGGCCGTCTTATGCGTGCATGCCGGCATCAATCCGGGCTACAGCCTGGAGGACCAAGTGTCGGAAGACCTGCTGTGGATTCGTGAGGATTTTTTCGCCCACCCACACGACCTGCCGTATACCGTGGTCTTTGGCCATACCCCCCAACGGGAAGTGGGTTTTGACCTGCCGTATAAAATTGGGATTGATACCGGCCTCGTCTATGGCGGAAAATTGACCTGTCTCGAAATCACGGAGAAAAGGCTCTTTCAGATCGAACGGGGTAGCCGACGGGTCGTGATGACCGATGCGAAGGCGTATTGGGAAAACGGGCGTACCGAGCGGTAAACTCTCTCGGGCTGCGAAAAGCTGCATCCAACTCGGCCCCTCCTCTTGACTTTCCCCGAACTGCCGGATTTAACACTCCGTGGCGGCGTAGCTCAGGAGGCTAGAGCGAGGGTCTCATAATCCCTAGGTCGGCGGTTCAAGTCCGCCCGCCGCTAGGCTGGAGCGATCCCACGGTGGCGGCTGAAACGACCGCCAATAAGGAGTATACTATGGATCCACTCGCGATATTTATGCAGATAGTAGCTGGGATTGCCGTGCTCTGTACGCTCGCCTCCGCCATCGCCGTCATCCTGCGGAACACAAAAGGCGATGGGTAGGGAAAGGTCAATCCTGGAGACCGTGACCTAGAGACCTGCACACCCACGCCAGGGGCGTTCCACAGGAGCGCCTTTTTTATTTCAGGTGTATGCGGCCCCTTGAGCACAAGCTTTGGGCTTCTCTTCAAAAATTGCTCCCGGACACATCCGGCCTGCATATTGGCGTGGCCTGTTCCGGTGGCTCTGATTCGGTGGCCCTGCTCTCCGCCCTGCTGGCGACTGCACCGCTGCGGAGCTATCGGCTCAGGGTGCTCCACGTCAATCACGGCCTGCGCTCCGAGTCCGACCAGGAACAGGACATGGTGCAAACCCTGTGTCAGCAGTGGCACGTGCCGCTCTCGGTCAAAAAACTCCGGCATCCTCCCAGCCTGAAAGGAATCGAAGCCTGGGCGCGAGAAGCGCGCTATGCGTTTTTTCAAGAGAGTCTTGCCGCGGCTTCGCTCGACTATATTGCCACCGCCCATACGCAGGATGACCAGGCTGAGACCGTTCTCTTTCGCCTCATGCGCGGCAGCGCTCGGCGTGGAGTGGCCGGTATTCCGCCGGTGAGAGGTAACTGGCTGATTCGGCCTTTCCTGCACTGTTCTCGGTGTGAAATCGACGCTTATACCCAGGAAAAAAAGCTGTCCTATGTCACAGACCCGAGTAACGCTGACCTGCGTTTTACCCGGAATAAGATCAGGCACGTTCTCCTGCCCTTTTTGGAACAGGAATTTTCTCCGCAAATCCGGCGACATCTGGCCTCTCTGGCTGAAACGACCCGAGAGGAGGAGGACTGGCTCGAAGAACTGGCCACGAACGCCCGCGCACGCATCGTCGGACATGACAATAGTGTGTCTCTCTCCACCTTGAACAAAGAGCCGGCCGCCTTACGGGCTCGCATTCTCCGTCAGTGGGTGGAAGGGCGGGTGCAAGGTCTGAAAGCGATCCATGTGCGTCGCTTGAGGGAATTCAGCGAAGGAAAAATCCAGGGCAGGGTAGAGTTGCCGGGCCAGCAGGCTGTCGTTCGCCAGGGAACGCGGCTGACGTTCCAAACCCAGCGGCTATCTGTCACGGAGCGAGACTATTCCTATGTCTTACAGGCCGGCCAGAACTGGCGGTTAGCCTTACGCTGGGACCTGAGCGTTTCTGCTGTTATTGAATGGCAAGGCGACCCGAGTGCGGCTCGGTGTGCGGACCGCTGGTCGGCCCTCTTTGATTGCGGCCTTGCCGGCCCTGCGGATACCTGTCTTGTCCGCAACGCCCGTACCGGGGACCGTATTCGCCCTTTTGGCATGCGAGGCCACAGGAAAGTTCAGGACGTCTTGGTTGATGCAAAAATTCCGCCCGCGCTCCGTCCCGGATTTCCGGTGGTTGAAATGAACGGGGAGATTGCCTGGGTTCCAGGCTGTGTCAGAGGCCAGAATGCGCTGGTGACGGTGGCGACCCGCCAGGTCTATCGCATGCAGGTCAACCCGTTGCCGGTCGATGAAGAACTATGGTAGGCTAACAGCGGCTATACGAAAGGTGACGGAGTGAATAAGGTTTCTTCTAATCTCGCACTGTGGTTGGTCCTCGGGGTGATCTTCCTGTTCATGTTCAACCTGTTCAATCGCCAACAACCGAGAGAACCTGAAGTTGTCTTTAGTGATTTCTTCACGGCCGTAGAAAAAGGTGAGGTCTCCGAGGTCGTCATTCAGGGGCAGGTCATTCGTGGAAAATTCCGCAATGACGACCGCTTTAAGACCTACGCTCCCACCGACGACCCCGACCTCATGCGGACCTTGCGCGACCGGGGGGTGCGAGTGGCCGCGCGGCCGGAAGAAGGCGATCCTTGGTATATTACCATCCTGATTCAATGGTTTCCGATGCTGCTCCTCATCGGTGTCTGGATTTTCTTTATGCGCCAGATGCAAATGGGCGGCGGCAAGGCCATGTCTTTCGGCAAGAGCCGAGCCAAGCTGCTGACGGAAAACCAACAACGCATCACGTTCAGCGACGTTGCTGGTGTGGAGGAGCCCAAACAAGAGCTGGAAGAAATCATTGCCTTTCTCAAAGACCCGAAAAAGTTCACACGTTTGGGGGGGCGTATCCCCAAAGGCGTATTGCTGGTTGGGTCACCCGGCACTGGAAAGACCCTGCTCGCCCGGGCGATTGCAGGGGAGGCCGGGGTGCCGTTCTTCTCGATCAGCGGCTCCGACTTTGTTGAGATGTTTGTTGGGGTTGGGGCTTCGCGTGTCCGCGACCTCTTCATTCAAGGGAAAAAGCAAGCACCGTGCATCATTTTCATTGATGAGATTGACGCGGTTGGACGCCATCGCGGCGCCGGCCTCGGCGGCGGGCATGATGAACGCGAGCAGACCCTCAACCAACTCCTGGTGGAGATGGATGGCTTTGAAGCAAACGAGGGCGTCATTCTGATTGCGGCGACCAACCGTCCGGACGTCCTGGACCCGGCCTTACTGCGCCCTGGGCGGTTTGACCGGCGGGTCGTCGTGCCCTCACCCGATGTCCGCGGTCGGGAGGAGATCCTCAACGTTCATACGCGCCGGGTGCCACTGGACGACAAGGTTGACGTCTCTCAGCTCGCTCGGGGCACACCGGGGTTTTCCGGGGCCGACCTGGAAAACCTGGTCAACGAGGCCGCGCTCCTGGCGGCTCGCAAAGACAAGGACAAAGTCGAAATGGACGACTTCGAGTTGTCCAAGGACAAGGTCCTCATGGGCGCCGAGCGCCGCAGTATGATTCTCAGCCTTGATGAGCGACGCAATACGGCCTACCACGAGGCCGGCCATGCCCTGGTTGCCCGGTTGATTCCGGGGACGGACCCGGTCCATAAGGTCACCATTATTCCGCGCGGCATGGCCTTAGGGGTGACCCAGCAGTTGCCCGTCGATGATCGCCACACCTTTTCCAAGGACTATATTCTGAAACGACTCGCCATCATGTTCGGCGGCCGCGTGGCCGAAGAACTGGTCCTTGGTCATACCACGACCGGCGCTGGAGACGATCTTGAAAAGGCGACCGAGCTGGCTCGACGTATGGTCTGCGAGTGGGGTATGAGCGAGCGCCTCGGCCCCATGACCTTCGGAAAAAAGGAAGAACAAATCTTCCTGGGCCGGGATATTACTCAGACCAAAGACTACTCTGAAAAGACGGCCATTGAGATCGACACCGAGGTGCGCAACATTATCAAGGACGCCTTTAACCGGGCGCAGGACCTCCTCCAGACGCATATTGACATCCTGCACAGGATGGCGGAAGTCCTGCTGGAAAAAGAAGCCTTGGACGGACCTGAGATCGACGGCATACTGAAACAATTCAACGTTGAAGTTAACCCGGAGCCGACAGGTGCGTAGTCAGGCATAGGCCGTCGTTGTCCCTTCCGTATTCCGGCGCAGTTGGTGCTCGATGGATGGTAGCATGAAGGGCGGGTGCAAAAGGGATTCCACTGTTTTGCCTCCGCCTCTTTTTTTGTCCGTTGACGGTGGACTTGTCTGTCTTTTGGCGGAGAGGGCCATCTGAATGTCGCTCGACGGAGCGCCGAGCTCGAAGTTATTCGGCACGGACGGGATTCGCGGGGTGGCCAATATTGAGCCGATAACGCCGGAGACCGCCCTGCGCATTGGCCGCGCCCTGACTGCTGTCTGCCACAATCGTCCAGGTCGTCCCAGAATCGTTATCGGCACAGATACTCGTTTATCGGGCTATATGTTGGAGGCCGCGCTCGCGTCCGGCGTGTGTTCTATGGGCGGAGATGTCTTCCTCGTTGGCCCTGTACCAACACCAGGCATTGCCTTTCTCACCCGCAGCCTGCGCGCGGATGCTGGCGTGGTCATCTCTGCCTCGCATAACCCGTTCCAGGATAACGGCATTAAAATCTTCTCACGCGACGGGTTCAAGCTACCCGATGCGGTGGAGGACGAGATATCGAAACTGGTGCTCAATCACACGATCGATGGCGAACGCCCTACAGCCGGGTCCATCGGAAAAGCGGGCCACATTGATGATGCCCTTGGCCGCTATCTGGGGTTTGTCAAAAACGCTTTTCCGCTCCATCTCACGCTGGACGGAGTAAAAGTCGTGATCGATTGTGCCCATGGGGCCGCCTCTACCATAGCGCCGGCGGTGTTGGCCGAGCTTGGCGCTGAGGTGATTCCGACAGGGACAGCGCCGAACGGCACAAATATCAATCTCGACTGCGGGGCGTTATATCCACAGCGGGTGCAACGGCTTGTCCGTGAGCACGGTGCCCAGGTGGGCATTACTCTGGACGGCGATGCCGACCGAGCTATTCTGGTTGACGAGACCGGAGCAGTCGTCGACGGTGACGCCATTCTAGCCATTGCCGCCCAAGAGCACCTTCAGCAGGGCAGGCTACCCCACAAGACGGTAGTAGCGACTGTGATGAGTAATCTGGGTCTTGAGATTGCGCTGCGTCAGATGGGTGGCAAACTGATCCGGACTCCGGTTGGTGATCGCTATGTTGTCGAGGAGATGCGTCGCGGGGGATATCGCATTGGTGGTGAACAATCCGGACATATTATTTTCTTGAATCTGAACACGACGGGCGACGGTATGATCACCTTTCTTTCGCTGCTGGCAATTCTCGTCCAGAGACAGCAGCCGCTGTCTGAACTGCGCCAACTCGTGCGACGCTACCCGCAAACGCTTATCAACGTTCGTGTCCGAGAACGACAGGATTTGCAGACCGTCGAACCAGTGTCACACGTCATCCGGCAGGTCAGCGACAAACTGGGCGAGACTGGACGGCTCCTCGTCCGCTATTCCGGGACTGAGCCACTGCTGCGGATCATGGTCGAGGGTGAGGACGAGAGCCTTGTCCGTGCTTATGGTGAGGAGGTCGCTGACGCCGTGCGGACCCACCTTGGGGCAGGGGAATCGGCCTAAAGGATCGTCTCATGTATCTCGTCTCTGCCGCACAGATGCGTGAACTTGATCGGCTCACCATTGAGAAATATGGCACCCCCGGTCATGTCCTGATGGAACGGGCCGGCAGCGGCGCGACGCGGGTCCTGCTCGACTTTTTTGGGAAGCGGCCCAAACGAGTGGTTGTGGTCGCCGGCAGAGGCAATAACGGCGGCGACGGCTTTGTCATGGCCCGTCTGCTGAAACAGCAGGGCATCGCATGTGAGGTGATTCTTGCGGCCAAAAAAAGGGAGGTCGCTGGCAATGCCAAGCGCAATTTGCAGGCGTTCTTGCGCCTCAGCGGTCGAGTCGAAGAAGTGACCGCACTGGAGCAGGTACCTGCCGCCGAGAAGCGGCTCGCCCGCTGCGATGTGATCGTTGACGCTTTGCTTGGGACGGGGCTGAATACCGCGGTGCGAGGTGTCCAGGCTGCGCTCATCGCTGGTATGAATGCCCGTGATGTGCCCATTGTGTCGGTCGATATACCGTCCGGTTTGCACGCCGATTCCGGACAACCCGTAGGCAGCGCCGTTGAGGCGGCGCTGACGGTGACCTTCGGCTATCCCAAGCTCGGCCAGGTGCTCTATCCTGGGACGGCTCAGGTCGGACAACTCGCCCGGGTTGATATCGGGATTGCCCCGCAAGCGTTGGCCGAGGTTGCACCTCACCTGCACGTCCTGACCCGCCGTGAGGTGGGTAGGCAGATACGCGCCCGTCGTCCCGAGGCGCATAAGGGCGATTTCGGCCATGTGCTGGTCCTTGCCGGCGCGCGCGGGAAAAGCGGAGCGGCCGTGTTAAGCGCCTCTGCCGCCCTACGGGCCGGAACCGGTCTGGTCACCTTAGCCGGTCCGCACGGGCTCATACCCATATTCTCCTCGGTTTTGCTCGAAGCCATGACCGCCCCTCAGCCCGAACGCGCAGACGGTAGTCTCCGGCTGAACGCGCGCGTATTAAGCCAGGCGTTGCACGGAAAAAGCGCTCTCGTTTTCGGGCCCGGCATCGGTGTGTCTGTTGAAACGAAGCGTATGGCGCGCTGGCTTCTCAAAAACAGCCAAGTCCCCCTGCTTATCGATGCCGACGGGCTGAACTGTGTGGCGTCTCAGGTGGCCATGCTGAAAACGGCCAAGATGCCAGTCGTGCTCACCCCCCATCCCGGAGAAATGTCTCGGCTGGCTGCACTGTCAACCTCAGACATACAAGCCCAGCGACTGGAGGTTGCGCGTCAGTTCGCCACTGGATACGGCTGCTATCTCGTTCTGAAGGGTGCCCGGAGCGTTATCGCCGCCCCCGACGGTCGGGCCTGGATCAACCCAACCGGAAATCCGGGTATGGCCAGTGGTGGCATGGGCGACGTCCTGTCCGGCATTATCGGCGGCTTACTCGCCCAAGGTTATGCGCCCGATGAGGCGTGTTGCCTCGGCGTGTTTCTGCACGGGGCTGCCGCGGATACTTTTGCCTGCCAGCATGGCCAGGCCGGGCTGCTGGCACGCGACGTGATTGACAACCTGCCAGACACACTGCACGCCCTCTCCCGGGCCGGTCAGAGCGATACGCATGCCGCCTGTGATTCAGACATTCTCGGCTGAAGAGACCATGTCCCTCGGGCGCCAGATTGGGCACCTCCTGACCCCCGGTATGATCCTTGGGCTGTGTGGCGACTTGGGCACGGGTAAGACCTGCTTGGTAAAAGGCATAGCGGACGGACTCGGGATTGCCCCTGAAACCATTACCAGCCCCACCTTTACTCTTGTGGCCGAGCATTATAGGGGAAGGGTGCCGCTCTACCATATCGATCTCTACCGGCTCGAAGGGGTAGAAGACGAAGAACTGGGCTATGAAGAATATCTCTTTGGGCACGGGGTTGCGGCTATTGAGTGGTTTCCGTTTCTGCCGAACGATGTGCGTGATTCGCTAGAAGAATACCTGCTGATTGCAGTCGAGTACGGAGAGGGGGACAGGCGTACGCTGACCCTGACGCCGTACGGGGAACGCTACGAGCGAGTGGTTGCCCAGATATGCAGAGAGTAAGAAGCGCTGATGTTGATTGTTCAGAAATACGGTGGCACTTCGGTCAGCTCGATTGACCGCATCCAGGAAGTGGCCGAACGTGTGGCTGCCACGCACGACGCCGGCCATCAGGTCGCCGTCGTACTGTCCGCGATGAGCGGTGAAACCAACCGTCTGCTCGCCTTGGCGCGACAGATTGCCGAGCAACCTGATGCGCGTGAGAGCGACGTCCTCGTTTCAACGGGCGAACAGGTCTCAATCGCCCTGCTTGCCATGGCCCTCAAGGCGAGAGGGGTGCCTGCGGTGTCACTCCTGGGCCATCAGGTCCAAATCGAAACCGATGCCGCCTATGGTCGGGCGCGGATCACCCAGGTTCGGACGCCACGCCTGTCGAACGCGCTGAAGGACGGCAATATCGTTGTGATTGCCGGCTTCCAGGGCGTAAACGCACAGCAGGATATTACCACCCTGGGGCGGGGCGGCTCGGACACGACTGCGGTAGCCATTGCCGCGGCACTACCGGCGGATGTGTGCGAGATCTACACCGATGTTGACGGCGTGTATAGCGCCGACCCACGCATCTGTCCCCAGGCTCATAAGTTGGAGCGTATCTCCTATGACGAGATGCTCGAACTCGCCAGTTTGGGCGCAAAAGTACTCCAAATCCGCTCAGTAGAATTTGCCAAGCGCTACCAGGTCCCGGTGCACGTCCGCTCAAGCTTTTCGCAGGACGAAGGGACGTGGCTAGTGTCGGAGGATCAAAGCATGGAAGAGGTGACGGTCTCGGGTGTCACGTCTGATCTGGATCAGGCGAAAATTACCCTGCTGCGGGTGCCTGACCGGCCAGGTCTGGCGGCCAAGCTGTTCGCGCCCATTGCGCAAGACAATATCGTCGTGGATATGATCATCCAGAATGCCAGCGCGGACGAAAAGACCGATGTCACGTTCACCGTCCCGCGCGGGGATGTGCACAAGGCTCTTGAGCGGGTCAAAAATGTGGCGCCGGAGATCGGGGCGGAGGACGTTGTTTACGATACCGAAGTCGTCAAGGTCTCAATTGTGGGGCTGGGCATGCGCAGCCACGCGGGGGTAGCCTCCCGTATGTTTGAGGTGTTGGCCGCAGAAGGGATCAACATCCAGATGATTTCAACCTCGGAGATTAAAATCTCCATCGTGATTGCTGCCAAGTACGCCGAGTTGGCCGTGCGGGTGCTACACGACGCCTTTATCTCCTCGACCTAGCCAACGAGACGGGGACTCGAGACGGTCGAGAAATATGAGAGAGTTATGAACAAGCCGCCCACGATCACGCTATACGACACAACCTTACGGGACGGGTGTCAGTCCGAGGATGTTTCGCTCACCCTGGATGACAAATTACGTATTGCCCAGGAACTGGACGCCTTCGGTGTGCACTACATCGAGGGTGGCTGGCCAGGCTCGAATCCCCGCGACGAGGAATTTTTTACGGCCGTCAAAAAGCTCGACCTGAAACGGACCCGGATTGCCGCCTTTGGTTCCACCCGGCGGGTGAATAGCACGGCCGCGGACGACCTGAATATCCGCTTGCTCATACAGGCCGCCACCCCGGTGGTGACCATTGTGGGCAAGACCTGGGACCTTCACGTTCGGGACGATCTACGCATTTCAAAAGAGGCCAATATCGAAGTCATCGGCGATTCGGTTGCCTATCTGAAACAGTGCGTCGATGAGGTCATTTTTGATGCGGAGCACTTCTTTGACGGTTTCAAGGCCAATCCAGGCTATGCGCTGGAATGCCTCACCGCCGCGGCTCAGGCCGGCGCGGACGTCCTGGTGTTATGCGACACGCGCGGCGGGAGCATGCCGCTCGACATTCGTGCCGGTATGCAGGCCGCCTCTCAAGTGGTTGAGGCGAAGCTTGGCATTCACTGTCACAATGACTGTGAATTGGCCGTGGCAAACTCGCTCGCCGGGGTGGAAAGTGGAGCTGTTCAGGTCCAGGGCACGATTAACGGCTTTGGCGAGCGATGTGGCAACGCCAACCTGTGTTCCGTCATTCCCAATTTACAGCTCAAGATGGGCTACCGCTGCGTCGGTTCTCAGCAACTCAAGCAACTCCCTCAGTTGTCTCGTCTGGTGTACGAGCTGGCCAATATCGAGCCGAATAAACGCCAGGCCTATGTCGGCGCGAGCGCCTTTGCGCACAAGGGCGGCCTGCATGTCGCTGCGGTTCAGAAAAACAGCGAAACCTATGAACACATTGACCCGGAACTGATTGGCAACACCCAACGCGTGCTGGTCTCCGACCTGTCTGGGCGGAGTAATGTTCTGTACAAAGCCAAAGAGTTCGGCCTGGATATCGAGAGCGCCGATCCTGCAGTCAGAAATATCCTGAATGAAGTCAAGCAGCTTGAGCACTCAGGCTTTCAGTACGAAGGGGCCGAGGCCTCATTTGAGCTCTTGATGCGCAAGGCGCTGAACGGCACGGTCCGCCATTTTCGTCTCATCGGGTTTCGGGTGATAGACGAAAAACGGAAAGAGGATGAGCCGCCACTGTCCGAGGCTACCATTATGCTGGAAGGACCGGACGGTCAGATAGAGCATACTGCGGCCCAGGGCAATGGGCCGGTCAATGCCCTGGACCAGGCCCTACGCAAAGCCCTGACCAAATTTTATCCCCAACTCGAATCGGTCGAACTGCACGACTATAAAGTCCGGGTCTTGGGTGCGGGCGAGGGGACCAGCGCCACGGTGCGGGTCCTGATTGAATCCGGTGATGAAACCGACCGGTGGGGAACCGTAGGCGTGTCCCACAACGTCATAGAGGCAAGTTGGCAGGCGCTGGTGGACAGTATGGAGTTCAAGCTGCAAAAAGATACCCACTGATATGGCCGAGCAATTCAGGGCGCCGGCGAGCCCGCTCGTCCACGCCGTCATTGGCGGAGCGCTGATGGGACTGGCCAATCTCGTTCCTGGTATCAGCGGCGGCACCATGCTGCTGATCACTGGCGTCTATCCCGGCTTTATTGGGGCCATAGCTGAAATCACGACATTGCGCTGGCGTTGGTCGTCTGTGGTGCTGCTGGGGACGATCGGTGGCGCCGCAGTCCTGGCCATTCTGCTCCTTGCCGGACCCACCAAAACACTGGTTATTACGCACCGCTGGGTCATGTACAGCCTGTTCATTGGCCTCACGCTGGGGAGTGTGCCGCTGCTGTGGCGTCTTGCTCAGCCGGTGTCGCGACGCTTTTTCATCGGCGCCGGAGTCACTTTTTTGCTGATGGCCCTGCTCGCCTTTGGGACACCGATGCAAACGGGGCCGGGAGATGAGTCCCCCGGCCTGCTCTTTCTTGCCGGTCTGGCTGGGGCCAGCGCCATGGTATTGCCCGGTGTATCCGGAGGCTATCTGCTCCTCTTGCTCGGCCAATATGTGCCCATCCTCAGAAGCATAGAAAAACTGCGCCTGGGCCTGTTTGGAGCGGGCGAGCAGGCCGGGCTGCACTGGCCCCTCATTCACGAGGCGCTATGGGTCGTCATCCCGGTCGGCCTCGGTGTGGTGGCGGGTATTGTCGGGGTCAGCAATCTCATCCGCTGGTTGCTGGAACACCATCGAACGGCCACACTCGGTGCCCTTATGGGTCTGGTGCTCGGCGCGATTGTTGGTCTGTGGCCATTTCAGGCCGGCGTCCCGCCGCAGATCGGTGATCGGATGCATGGTCAAGCGATCACCTCGGAAACCCTGTCCCGGATCGAGGTCGAAGACTGGCCAGTCCGGCGGTTTCCGCCCAGCGCCGGGCAGATAGGTGCTGCGCTGGGACTGATCGTCCTTGGTGCGGGAACAACGCTTGGCCTGGATCAGTTCAAGAACCACGCCGACTCGACGCGTTGAGCACGTCTTTCACCGGCCTTCTTTCTTGACAAAGCGGTGCGGGCGTCTGACAATAATTGATAGCGCGCATAAGAGCGGGCGAATAGTTTGCTCCAGGAGAGGGAAGAAGCAGTGCGGTGGTGGGGTGGAGTGGTTTTCGGCGTCTTCCTATGTGTACTGGTCGGCCTTTCAGCGTGTTCCCGCACCCAGTACAGATATCACGTCGTTCGGCCTGGTGAGACGCTGTCCGAGATCGGATATGCATACCGTATTCCGTATCAGGAGTTGGCAGCGCTGAATGAGATTCGCAATCCTGACCGTATAGAAGCCGGGCAGCGCCTGCGTATGCCGCCCGGAGCCAGATACAACCGGTCCAGAGCAGCAAAAGCCCGCTCTTCCCGCTCCAGGCACGAGAAGAGGCATGCCCGGTCACGCGGGAGACCGAAAGCGCCCGACGCCCACCAGCCTATTCCCAAGGATACGCAAAAGCTCTTCAGTTGGCCGCTCAGTGGAAGGTTGACCTCCCGTTTCGGTCCGCGTAACGGGAGCTTCCACGATGGCATCGATATTGCCGCCCCGGTCGGCACCCCGGTCCGTGCGGCAGCCGCGGGGCGGATCCTCTTTAGCGACGCATTACGCGGCTATGGCAATGTTGTTATTGTGAAGCACGCGAACGGTTTTACGACCGTATACGCGCACCATCGCCGCAATCTTGTGAAAGCCGGCCAGGTCGTCCAGCGGGGCGATATTATCGGCGAGGTTGGCGAAACCGGCCGGGTGACCGGCCCATGCTTACACTTTGAGGTCCGCAGTGGTAAAAACGCCCGCAACCCGCTCCATTATCTGACCCCTATGCGCCACGCGACGCAGCAGAAATAAAACCGGACAAAGACAAACAAGAGATTGAGGAGAGGTGCATGCCGGACTTGAAAACATTGATTCGTGAGATCCCGGATTTTCCCAAACCGGGTATCGCTTTTAAGGACATTACGCCCTTACTTACCAATGGGCCGGCCTGGCAGCAGGTGGTCGATCAACTCGTCGACCGGTATCGCAACAAAATCGATATCGTCCTGGGAATTGAGTCGCGTGGGTTTCTCTTCGGCTCGGCCTTGGCCTATGCCTTGGGCTGTGGCCATGCCCTGGTCCGCAAACCCGGCAAGCTGCCGGCCGCAACCTTTGCGGCAAGCTACGAGCTCGAGTATGGAACGGACTCGGTGGAGATTCATCAGGATGCATTCCCGCCGAACAGTCGCGTCTTGCTGATTGATGACCTCTTAGCCACCGGTGGCACGGCACGAGCCGCCCTTTCGCTGGCGGAAAAACTCCAGGCCCACATCGTCGAAGCCGCCTTTCTGATAGAGCTGTCCTTTTTGGGTGGCCGAGAACGCCTCGCCCCACATGCCGTCTTTTCCTTTATCCAGTATGACGGGGAATGAGGGCGCCGGCCGGAGCGGTACACGTTGCTAGACTCCTGGCCGTGATTAAAGGATAAGGCATACGTGGCGGCCTATTTTCTCCTTTTTGGCGTGGTGTGTTTATGGGCAATGAATTTCCCGGCCGGGAAGTTCATGCTGGGTGCGGTTGGGCCGCTGACCTTGATCGCTCTCCGCACGGTCGTCGGCGCGGTGCTCTTGACGCTCATGGGCTGGAGGTCGCAGCCCAACTGGTGGGCTGAACTCCGAAAAGACCTGAAGAGTACGGCCGTGATGACCCTCACCGGCGTGATTGGAGCCGGAACGCTTTTTTATATTGGCCTCAAGACAACGTCCGCCTCGAATGCGGGGATTATCGCCGCCTCTACCCCGATGTGGGTCGCCCTCTTTTCCTGGGCCTTCTTGAAAGACCGGCTTTCCCTCATCAATGTCTCGGGTATCCTGCTGTCCTTTGTCGGTCTCGTTGCCATTATTTGTCAGGGCTCCCTGGATATTCTCTTCGACCTGTCTTTGAATTGGGGAGATTTATATATCCTGCTCGGCCAGCTCAGTTGGTCGTCGTACACTGTCTATAGTCGGGTCGCGCTGGCGCATCGTTCAGCAGCTGCGGCAACCGCGAGTTCGTATATCGCCGGGACCTTTATTTTGGTCCCGCTGTGTTTGGTTGAAGCCCCGTTCAGCGCCGGCTTTGATTTTTCACCCCTCGTCCTGATCGCCCTCGGCTTTCTCTCGGTGCTGTCTCCGATGACGAATTTCCTGTACTACCAGGCCCTGACCAGAGTAAGTCCCCATCGCGCGGCGGTGTTTATGAACCTCATTCCGATTATCGTGATGATCTCGTCGGCAATTTTTCTCGGTGAGCAGATCACTCGGGTTCAGATCCTGGGGACTGCCTGCGTGATCGGTGGCGTCGTGCTGACGACAAAGCAGTGATCCCCCGTCCCATTCCTCCTCGGTTGCGCAGCGTGAATATGGTTGTCGGCTTAGGCTCCTGCGAGACGCGATCCAGCACGGGAGAATATACAGATGCGCTTGCGGGAGGAGGGGCCTATCAGCTAAATCGATAGGGCCAGAAGGGCAATCCCGCCACGTAGGAGCAAACTATGCAGGAGCCTTCTCGTCCAGTTGAAGTGCAAAAGCTTCGTCGAGCGAAGCGCTCACGAGAAAATATAATGAAGGGAACGGCGCTTCTCCTTCTGATTATCCTCGGCACGACAACTCTGCTGCGATCCTTTGGTCCGAGTTCCATTTTGTGGCTGGCGGGTGGCGTCGGAGTCTGGTTGCTTATCAGTACTTTTACGCGTCGTCGCCCCAGTGCCGCTGAACGCTCTCGACAAGCGGAAGCGTCCCAACAGGTTGAGATCGATCAGATGGAGGGGACAGAATTCCTGGAACAGGCCATTGGCGTCCTTCAGGCCCAAGGGTATGAAACGCAGATACAGAACGTGTCCGATGACTCAGCCACCTATCTACAGCTTGTCAGGGGCGACGAGCGAGTCTGTTGTCTCGTTGAATATGCGCCGGTGGACGAGGCGGTGATTGACGTAGCTATTGAGGCGTCGAAAAAGACCGAGTGCAACCAAGTCATGGTCCTGAGCCCGCACAAATCGCCATCACAAGTACAGGTGGCCGCGTTGCAGCAGGGCGTGGTACTGATCGACCAGGACGAGTTTCTGAGATTGCGGTCCTTGCAGGTAAAGGGACACCGCGTCCATGCCTTTCGTTCCGGGGATACGCGCCAGGACTCCACCCGAATACCCCGTCGCAAACGATAGTCGGCCGCCTGTGTATCGTCATGCTGACTTTTATCTCCGGGAATACAAACAAGGTCCGGGAATGCGAACGTCTGCTTGGTGTGACGCTGGCGTATGCGTCGCTGCCGCTCGACGAAATCCAGTCCATCGACCCACTGCCGGTCGTCGAACACAAGGCCCGGCTGGCCTACGCCGCGCTGAGCCGTCCCGTCCTGGTTGAAGACACGGGTCTGGCCTTTACTGCCTGGAATGGGTTGCCCGGCGCGTTAATCAAATGGTTCCTCGGTAGTCTTGGCCCCGAGGGCCTGTGCAGGATGATGCGGGCGGAGACGAATCGGGCGGCAACGGCCATAACGCTGCTCGGCTATTGTGACGGTGAAAGCGTGCGCACCTTTGCCGGAACAGTTCAGGGTTCCATCCCCGATCAGCCGCGGGGCACGGGGGGGTTTGGCTGGGATGCGATTTTTCAGCCGGAGGCGAGTGCTCTCACTTTTGCCGAAATGAACGCCGCGGAAAAAGATCGTTTTTCCATGCGGCGCAAGGCGCTTGAGGCATTCCAGGCATCGGGTTTGCTAGCTGGCTGAGCCGTTGACCCGCATGAGTCTGACGCGCATGGTGGGTAGGCGCTCCGCTGAAAACACGCTCCTGTTCGACATCCTGCCGCGGGTGAGTCGATCGTTTTACCTGAGTGTCAGGATTCTCCCCAAAGCGCTCCGACGACCGATCGGATTGGCCTATTTGTTCTGCCGGGCCGCAGATACCATAGCGGATACGCGCCTCGTGCCGCGAGCGGATCGCTTGGAGCGCCTGCTGGAGTATCGAGCCGCGTTTGCAGAGCGGAATCTGACGGTCTGCCAGACCTTGGAGAGCGAGCTTGCTCCGCGCCAGGACAATCCCGCCGAGCGTACTTTACTCTCAAGTCTCGGGCAGTGCTTCTCGTGTCTGGAGGAACTCGACCTGCACGACCAAGCCCATATCCGGACCCTTGTCCTCACCCTGACACAGGGGATGCAAATGGATTTGACGGTGTTCCCGTCCGAAGAGGAAGGGCGGGGTGGCGTGCTGGAAACGCGAGCCGACCTGGACCGCTACACCTATTTTGTGGCCGGCTGTGTCGGCGAATTCTGGACGAAAATCTCTCTGGACCATACTGCCTCGCTGCGCCACTGGGATGCCGAGGACATGTGCGCGCGGGCGGTGCGATTTGGCAAAGGCTTACAACTCACCAATATCCTGCGTGACCTTGGCCAAGACCTGCGGATCGGACGGTGCTATCTCCCCCGGGCCGATCTCATTGCCGTCGGGGTGGAACCGGAACAACTGTGCGACGCAGACCGGCGAGAAACCATGAAGACGATCCGGCCGCTGTTGAACGAGTTGCTGGAGGTTACTCTGAGCCATTATCAAGAGGGCTGGATCTATACCCAGGCCATCCCAAGACGCGAGTGGCAACTGCGCCTCGCTTGCGCCTGGCCCTTACTCATCGGTGCTGCAACCGTCCATCTCCTGCGCGATGCGCCAGACCTGCTCGACCCGGCCGTCCGGGTAAAGATTCCACGTTCACACCTCTATCGGATCCTCCTCGGCTCCTTGGTGACGGTCTGGTCAAATCGGGCGCTGACCCGCCATTACCACGCGGTCCGCTCTTCGGATCAGAACCTGGATTCAGTCGAGCACTCCCCATGAAAAAAGGAGCACAGAAAACCCCTGGACAGCGCCGGCGTGGAAACGCCTGGCAAGGGCGGACCTTGCCCGACTATTTACAAAAAAACTTGGATATCGTGTTTGTTGGCCTGAATCCCGGCCTCTATTCTGCTGAGGTCGGCCATTATTTTGCCAACAAGGTCAATCGCTTCTGGGAGGCGCTGTCTGCTTCAGGCCTGGTTCCCGACCCGGTGGGGCCGGAAGATGACGCTCGACTCATGGGCTGGGGCATAGGACTGACTGATATTGTCAAGCGTCCGACCGGGGGCATTCATGAGGTCTCGCAGGCTGAGTTTCGTCGCGGCGCCAAAGCGCTCCGCGAAAAAGTTGTTCACTATGCGCCGCGTATCATATGCTTTAATGGTCTGACCGGCTACCGCATCTGCTGCGGCAAAGATGCCGGGCTGGGCGACCGGGACCATCGCTTTGGTGGTGCCCATGTGTTCGCGGTGCCATCGACCAGCCCGCGGAATGCACACTACTCACTGAGCGATATTGTCGCGGCGTTGCGCGATCTCAAGGAATTCAAAGAGTCGCTCCAGGCCAAGGCGCGCTAGACCGGAGTCTCGCACCAGGTTCAGGCGTCGGCACGATACGGACGGGTCACCACCCGGGCGCCGTTATGAATAAAGAACGAGCGCACGATATTCTCCAAATCGTGTCCGACGCGAGGATTCGAGGTCTGGGTTTTGACGAATTTCTTGAGACGGCGAATAAAGTCAACCTTCTCCCCTCTGTCCGCGAGGGCCTCGGCAATAACCGTATCCGGGTCCTTTTCCTCAGACCGACAGAAATCGGCCAACGTCTGAATGCGACTGTCCCACTCCTCATCGCTGAGATGGTAATAGCGATTGACGTTCTCGATCCACTTTTGGACGCTGGGGTAAGATTTTAAGTCGTTCATGGTTGCTGTATTTTTTCTCCATCAGCCGGCCACCCTCTCCCTCTGGGAGAGGGGCTGGGGGTGAGGGCGCATACCCCTACAGCGGAAAACCCAACATGCGGGCCAGATGCTTGAGTTCTTCAAAACGTCCGGGCTTGGGCATTTGTTCCTGGATCAGCTTTTCTTCTTTTAATTCTTCGACAACCTTGGAATCGCGCTCAAACGGCTTGCCATAGGTGCCGTCATAATAGAGCGTTTCAAAGGGCAGGCGCGGTCGTTGGCCGCCCCCATCAGGAGACTCCGCCGGATAGCCAACTAATTGACACCAGACCGGTACCCAGCCTTCGGGCGCGTTCAGGACGGCGTGAAGTTCTGGAGTTTTCTCGGCCGAGGCGGCCATATGCAGGCAGGTGCCGAGTCCTTCGTTAACGGCGGCCAGGACGGCGACCGCACACGCCCCGACCGTCTCCTGCCGGGCCACGGCTTCTGCTGCCTCACGCGGGAGGCCGTGAATCAGCGAGTGGATGGCCGGCATGCCTTCGGGCGCGGTCTCGCCTTTGACAATGGCCGAATCAATCGTCTCATGCGTCCAGCCGTAGAAGGTCGGCAGCGCGCCGAGGTCTACCAGGTCGTGGACCCGAGTCCGAAAGGTGTCCGCGGTGGAACCCTCCACATCGGCAAACCAGTAGATCCAGACTGGCGCGTTGACGTGCGCCCCCTGATAGTTGTCACAGGCCAGCAGCGTTTCCCGATCTTCTTTTGACAGGGCATCGCGTTCAACAACAATGGCGCGCCACGGCTGGAGGTTGCCCGGACAGGTGGTTAAACGAACCACTTCGAGAATCCGTTGTATCTTCTCCTTTTCGACCTGCTCCCAGGGCTTGAAAATCCGAATGCTGCGCCGTGCACCAACGACTTCGAGAAAATCCATGCTGTCCTCCTTACGCCGTATGCCAGTTTATGACAGTGGGCTCGTTTGTAATAAGACGCCGTTATGGATCAAAAAGCTGCGGATATAATTCCCCTTTTGTCGCTTTTCGCCCGCGCCCCCTCCGATGTGGGATTCAAATTCGGTGATTTGGTCCGCGTAAAAACGCCGTCCCTTGGCGCGAATTCTTTTTCCACCCTCCACCTCACGTAAGCACTCATCAATGATCTGATCCGGCTCTTTGTCCACCAGGGCGCAGAAATCCTGTAAGACCGCCACGCGCTGCAATCCCTCGTCGCGAGACACGCCGGACTGGTCTTCCAGGCCCTTCAGCCACGTCTGAACCGTTTTGGTGTTCTCTATATCTATCGTCATTGTATGCGGTATCCTCTCGGCGAGCGGTTGCTATTCTTCCGGTTATTCTTCCGGCAGGCCCAGCATCCGGCTCACCGCTCGGACTTCTTCTTTCCGCCATGAGAAGGGCGCCGGGTCCTGAAGCATTTTCGCTGCTCGCAGCCGTGCTGCTCCTTCCTCCGTGCCTCGGAAGGGCTGGCCATATTTCCCCTCATGGAACAGTTCGCCCAGCGGAGGACGGGGGCGTTGGCCACCAGCTTCCCAACTCTCCGCCGGGTAGCCGACAAATTGGACCCACAACGAGGTCCAGGAATCGGGCACCCCAAGCACCCGGCGGGCAGGTTCTTCAGGATAGGTACACAGCATGGTCCCGAGCCCCTCATCAACCGCGGCAAGGAGTGCCTGGGCGATGGCCAGACCCGCTTCACAGCCCGTCACCTTGGCGCATAATACCTCGTCAGAACTGAAGGCCTGGACGACCTGTGGGTAGGCGACTTCGTTGATGAAAGTATGCGTCCAGCCGTGACTGATATTGAGGATGCCCATATCGACTTGCTCCGCGGCGCGGGAGGGCATGTCGCGGGCAAAGGCTTTGAGGTCGCCCCACCAGTAGATATGGATGGGCGCCATTTCGATCATGCCGGCGTTCACCGGTAGCGTCAGCGACTCAAGGTCGGCCTTTGACAGGGCATCCCGCTCAACCACGATGGCCCGCGCAAAGTCGGCGTTCCCGGCTCGACTCGCCAACCGCGCCGCCTCAAGAATCGTCTGAACTTTGTCCCGTTCGACCGGCCGCCACGGCAGGAAATATCGAATCGAGCGTCTGCGACCAACAACCTCTTTGAATTCCACCGATATATCCTCCGAAAGACAGGCTGCGTTGTGCACAGCGCGGAGCAGGCGGAAGTGTATAGACTTTTCCGATCTGCTGGAAGGGTAGGCGCAGGGGCTCTTCCAGTCGATCTCCCCCCGACGCTATGGTAGGATGCCTGCCAGCCAGACAAGACTGCGAGGAGCAATATCCATGAAGATAACCGTTCGTCCCGCTTACCTGACCGTGTGCGTCCTCTCATTTTTTATCGCCAGTTGTGCCGCACCCAAGACGCCGCCCAGGGTAGTGATAGAAAAGCCCAAGCTGACAGCAACGTCCTGTGAAGAGGCGAATCGACTGGTCTATAAAGCCGTCCAGACCATGGGCTACACCATCGCCGAATATAACCTGGCGCGGCCGGGGCAGGTGGGGCGCATCTCGGCCACCAAGGAAGGCGCGACCAGTGGTGTGGTCACCATTACGTGTACCGAGAGCAGCGCCACCATCGACGCCCGGAATGCGGTCAATGTGCCGTCGCTGATCGGTGCGGCTGAGCGCCCGCACCATTTTGTGAACAGTTTTCCTATGACGTATCAGATGGTCCAGCGGCGTGAGGCGTATCAAACCGCCAACCCCGAAACCGGGACCCTCCAATTGACGATTGTGCCGCTCAACAATTTTGAATCGCAGAATGTCCTGGGCTCTGATATGCAGGCGAGCGGGATTTTGCCCGTGCGAGTGACAGTCCTGAACAACACGCCCCGGCCCTATGCGATTGAGGCCAGCAAGATTTTTCTGGTGCCCGAAGGTGGCGGGCGGGTAGCCCCGGTTTCCTCGCCGGGCGGGGGCAGCGCGCTCCAGGATATGACGGTCGAGCCCGGCCAAAGCGCGTCCGGCTTTCTCTACTATCCAGCCGGCAACTACTCTTCCGCCCGCACTTCTGTGATTGACAAAGAGAATGACGAACGCGAAGGGTTTTCGGTTCAGTTTTGAGAAAGGTGATAGCTACAAACTGACAACCTCGACATCAAGATGTTCCTTGACCTCGTGTTCGGCTGAAATATGCTGATCAATCTCATCAAGAGTCGCCGCCAAAAAATAACGCTCTCCACACTCCAGACAAACCTCTGCGGGAACATTCTCGACAATATAGAGTCTGCCGCGGAGCCAATGTTGACGCCTGACCTTCTTTTTTCTTGTCTTTCCTCTACAGAACTCGCAAATCATAACTCCTCCGTCAGGGCGTAGGCAGTGACGATGATGAGGAATGCATTCTCCTTAAAGCGACATATGACATGAATCAACCGTCCATCTTCTGTCGGTCCTTCTATCCGATATCGGACACCCCGGATATCCTCCGATAGTTTTCTCTGAATCCGTCCCTTGAGTATCGCGTTCTCAATATCTCTCCGCTCTAATCTATCATCCAACATTTCGGCTTCTGCATGGGAAGAGAGATAATAGGCGCGATCGAGAATTTTTTGTCGGATTCTCTGAATCCTGGTCATGTGGTGTCCATCTTTTCTCCAGCGTCATCAATTTTCCGTAGCACTTCTTGAATAAGGCACTCATCCCGTTGGGATTTCCTCTTTTTTCATTTCAGCGCTCCTAATCAGAGATTGAGCCTTATTGCTTGTGGTCGCCGCGATTCAGGTCAGCCCTGGCAAGAGCGATTGCCGCGCGAACGTCTTCTTCTGTGAGCGAGGGAAAATCGGTCAGGATTTCTGCGACGCTTGCTCCCTCAGCTAAGCTCGATAGCACCGTACTGAGCGTTACTCGCGTCCCTTTAATGACCAGTTGTCCACCACAGACTCGCGGGTCCCGAATAATCCGATCCTGATAATTTATAGTGTTCTTCTCCCTCTTCTCATTCTCAATATCCCTCTTCGCACCGAACCATCGAGCTAAAAGAGAAATACCCATTCGGATCTCTTGCATAATCGTCATTGCATCAGGTTTCCTTAGCCATCATATCCAGCTTCAAACTTCATATACCGCTCCAAAGGCGAAATGCGCTGCCCTAATGTCCCACCTGCTCGCGCGCTTTATCAACATAACGCTGAATCAGCAGGCGCATGATTTCCGCGGGCTGAATGCCGATGAGCGGGAACTCGCCGAGCAGAAAGGTGGGATAGCCGACTATGCCAAACGTGGCGGCTTCCTGTTCGGTTGCCTGGACCCGCTCTGTCAGTTCGCCGGACTGTAGCGACTGTTCCAATTCAGCTACGGGTAAGCCCGCCTTTTCGGCCACGCCAAGCAAAACAGACAGCTCACCAATATCCTGCTCTGCCTCAAACGCAGCCACAAAAACCGCTTCATGATAGGCGGTAAACAGGTTGTGGTCTTTGGCGAACTCAGCCGCTTCCAAGGCGTAGGCCGAGTCCAGCCATTTTGCCGGAATACGCAGTGGGACGCCGGTTTCGCGCGAGATACGAACAATTTTCCCTTTGGCCTCGTCTCCGATCATCTCGCCGTTTTTCCAGCCCTGGTGACGACGGGCAATGTTGACGCCTTTCCACAACAGCTCGGTCGCGAGCTGACCGTCGAGCTGTTCCATTACGCGCTTGGCGATATAGCTGAGGGAAGAGGCGTAATCGTAGTAGACCGGGATTTTGACGTTCGCCATGGCTTTATTCCTGGTGGCCGAAACTGTACCCGGCGTTCCATTGCACGGGCAAGAGGGTTGGATTAAAGTACCTATCGGAGGCACCATGACCGGGATGGAGATTGTTGCCACGGGTATCGGGCTGGCGATTCTGGCGCTTCTTTGGGCATTTGTCTGGAGACTCACAAGACCGTGAAATCATCGTGGGAGGTATGTATGGGACAGATTGAAGTCCTCAGTCCGATTGGCGAAGCGCAAGCCGGTGATCTGCCGCTTGCCCGACGAGACGGCAGCCTGAGCGGGAAAACCATCGGCTTTCTGAATAATCGGAAGGCCAACGCCGGCCTGCTGCTCGAACAGGTGGAAGCGCTGCTGCACGAACGCTGCGGAGACTTCGCCGTTATTAAAGGTGAAAAGAACGCCTCGCTCGGCGCACCCAAGGAGGTCCTGGCCCGCCTGTCAACCTGTGACGTGGTTGTCGCGGCCATAGGCGATTGAGGCTCGTGCACGTCGTGGGGTCTCCACGACACCATTGAACTGGAAAAACAGGGCGTTCCAACCGCTGTCATTTGCAGTGACGAGTTTGCTCCGCTCGGTCGGGCCGAGTCCCGCACCCTGGGTATGAGCGGTGTGCCCATTGCCGTGATTCCCCATCCCCTGGCCGGTAATACACCGCAGGTGGTGCAGGCTAAAGCCGCGGCCGTGGTGGATGAAATTCTGGCCATTCTGACCCAGCCGGCCGAGCAGTTGGCCGACGCGTATCGCGGACGGTTTCTGAAGCCAATGGAGAAAAAGATCGAGCGGGTGTCAGCGTAGTCAGCCTCTCACCCCTGACGTGTGATGCGAGAAGGAACCCACCCCGGCCTTCGGCCACCCCTCCCAAGAGGGGATAAAAAAAGCTCCCCTCCTGGGAGGGATGATGCATATTGTGGCGTGAGCCTCCCAGGGACCGGTCCGGCGGCCCCCGCCTCGGGCCGCTCGCCCGCCCGCTGCCTGGGAGAGCGGCCATCTTGGCCGCTTGCGGGCTGGAAGCCCGCACTCCTGGCCCCTGTCGCAGACAGGAACGGCGCAGGGGGGGCGGGGGCCGCCGAGTAATGTAGTCATGGATTTCCAATCAGATAAAATCTCCCTGGACGACTCTCTCGAAACCGTCAACGATTGGTTTTACGACCAGGGCTGGACAGACGGTCTCCCGATCATACCGCCTACACAAGAGCGGGTGGAAAAGATGCTGGCCTGGACGGACCGCGCTTCCCAAGACGTATTGGGGCCGATACCGCCCAGATACGGGATTGCGACCCTGGAAAAATTAGCCGTGAATGCGGTTATGGCCGGCTGTGTTCCTGAATACTTTCCGGTCATTATTGCTGCGGTCGAAGCACTGCTCGAAGGCCCGTTCAATCTGTATGGGGTGCAGAGCACAACCCACCCCTGCGCGCCGCTGCTGATTCTCAACGGCCCGATTGCGGCGGAAATCGGCGTCAACTCGCGCTATAACGCCTTTGGCCAGGGCTGGCGGCCCAACGCCACGATCGGCCGAGCGGTTCGTCTGGTCCTGCTGAATGTCGGCGGCGGAACGCCGGGCATGCTGGACCGCTCAACCCAGGGCCAGCCCTCAAAGTACAGCTATTGCATTGCCGAGAACGAAGAGGAAAACCCGTGGGGCTCGCTGCATGTCGAACGTGGATTTGCGGCGGAGACCAGCACGGTCACGGTATGCGGAGCGGAGGGACCGCATAATATCAACGATCACATCAGCAGTGCCGCACCAGGGATTCTGACGACCATCGCCAGTACCATGGCCGGTATGGGCTCGAATAACGCCTACGCGTTCGGTGAACCGATTCTTGCGCTTGGACCGGAGCACGCCGAGATTCTGGCCCGAGACAGCATCTCAAAAGACGACATCCGCGCCTATGTGTTTGAGCACGCCCGGGTGCCGCGCGAACAATGGGAGGCGGGCGGCATGATCGGTATGGGCTTTACCCCGGATGACGCCTTTCCCGACGACGATGCCATCCCGCTGATTCGTAAACCGGAACGGCTCATGATTATCGTCGTCGGCGGTCCGGGTCGCCACTCGTGCTGGATGCCCACGTTCGGGGCCATGACCCGCTCCGTGACCCGCCAGATTGTCCTCAAGGACGGCCGGCCGGCCACGTCCATTCAAGAGTTTCGTTGTTAGCGCTGCCGGGCCGGATGATCCTGCCTGCCTAAGCTGCTAGACTTCGGCCTATGAAAGTCGGTTTAGTCGGATTTGCCCGTTCGGGAAAAACCACCATCTTTAACGCCCTGACCGGCATGAGCGCCGCGGTCGGCAGCTTTGAGACCAAGCGCGACGCGGCGATTGCCGTGGTCAAAGTGCCCGACCCCCGGGTTGATGCCCTGGCCGAGATCGTTCAGCCCGACCGGAAAAAATACGCGGAAGTGACCTTTCTCGACTTTCCGCCCTCGGCCGAACGCAAGGCCGCGCTGGATACGCGCTCGCTGGCTCAGATGCGCGAGGTCGAGGCCCTGACCCAAGTGGTACGCGCCTTTGACGATCCGCTGGCGACCGCGCCCGCCAATCCTCTCCGTGCTTTACGTGACTTTCAGTCGGAGCTGATCCTGGCCGACATGGGGGTGATTGAGAAACGCTTGGAACGCCTGCGCAAGGAAAAGGGCAAGGAGCGCGAACGCGAGTTGCTGGAGAAATGCCAGGCCGTGCTCGAAGCCGAGCAGCCCTTGCGGAACGAAACCTTTCTGCCCGAAGAGGAAATGCTGCTGTCGGGTTTTGCCTTTCTGAGTCAAAAACCCCTGCTGATTGTTTATAACCGGGCAGAAGAAGAGATGCAGGCTGAAATGCCGCAGGAAGTCGCATCCTATATTGAGGAACAGGGGCTCACCGCCGTACCTATCTGTGGCAGGGTGGAGATGGAAATCGCCGAACTGGAGGAGGACGAACGCGGCCTCTTCCTGGCCGACCTCGGTGTTGAGGAATCGGCACGGGACCGCTTCATTCAGTATGCCTATCGCATGCTCAACCTCATGAGCTTTTTCACCGCAGGACCGATGGAAGCTCGCGCCTGGACCATAGAACGCGGCCTGTCGGCGCTCAAAGCCGCGGGAAAAATCCACTCGGATATTGAACGCGGCTTTATTCGAGCCGAAGTCATCGCCTACGAGGCGTATATCGAACACGGTGGCGAGGCGGGCTGTCGGGACGTGGGAAAAATGCGGCTCGAAGGCAAGGATTACGTGATGCGGGACGGTGATGTGGTCCATTTCCGCTTCAAGGTGTGAGACGAAGGCTGTGTCGAAGCAGGGTAGGGTGGAACACCCTCGTCTCAGTCGGTGGAGAAGATATGACCCCACCGGCCCTGCACGAGGTTGGTGACAAAGGCGCTATTACCCTCAAGAAAGTCGTAGTCGAGGAGTTGCTTCGGCTCCACCCAGGCAAGAGTCTCAAAAACATTATTGGCCAGCGCGCCCTGGTAGGTGGGAATATGGAAAAAGGTCAGGGCCACCCTCCGACCGTTCGGATAGGTATGGCTGGTCCGGTGGAGTTCTTCTCCCAGCGTGGCCTGAATCCCCAGCTCTTCTGCCAACTCACGTCGCAGGCAGGTCGCCTCATCTTCGCCGTCTTTGACTTTGCCGCCGGGGAATTCCCATTTCAGGGCGTGCAGGGCGTCCCTGCGCCGCTGACAGATAAGCAACTGGCCGGAGCGGGTCACGAGACCGGCCGAGACGCAAACAGGCCGAATGGCATTGGCCATTATTTTAGTTCAACTGGGCGACCGAGCGCTGGATAAGGGCACGGATGTTTGCCGCGTCTTCGGCATTGGGTGCCAATTGCAGATACTTCTTGAAGTCTTGGACCGCACCCTGCATACGGCCTAAACGTTGCTGAACGGCTCCGCGGTCGCGGACCTCTACGGCAACGTCCGGCGCCAGCAAAAGAATCCGATCAAGAACACTCAAGGCACGGGTAAAGTCGCCCTTTTGCAGATAGACGCCCTTTAAGTTGCGGAGCATACGGATGAGAATTTCTTTTTTCGTTGCCGGGGTGAGTAGCTGCGGAATTTGGGCCACAAAGGGATTATTGTCCCCATACATGCTCTTCAGCTTGGCGGCGAGTTGCTCTTCGGTCACCGTCGTTCCGCCAGCAAACGGGTCGAGAATCTGCTCTTCATCCGGACCGGTATATTTGACTAAAAAGTGACCCGGAAATCCAACCCCGGCCAAGGAGAGGCCCAAGCGCCGACCCACCTCCATATACACAACGGACAGCGTGATCGGGATCCCGGTCTTGCGCTCCAGTACCTCATTCAGAAAACTGTTGCGCGGATCATAGTATTCGCCGGCATTGCCCCTTAAACCTTCCTCAAAAAAGAGATGGGTGTTGAGGGCCTGAATCCGGTCTTGGGGGGTAGGAGACTCGGGCAGCTTGGCGCGCACCGTGTCCGCGATTTGGTCGAGACGCTGCAAGTAGTGGGCAACATCGAGGTTTGGCTGTTCTTCCTGCGCAATCAGCAGGGCGGCTTCGGCAAGGTCCAGTTCAGCTTCAGGTCCTGAGACCAGAGCGGTGAAACGTTCACGTGCCGGTGTAGCCATACAAACCTCTCTTCCTTGCGCCTTATACTGCTCGGAAAAGGGCGGGGGTGCAAGGGCGAGTCAGGGGAAAGCCGGCCTCTTATGTTTTGACAAGAGGAGCGGGGTCTTCTATGTCTCATGAGGCAGTGTGAGAAAGGAAGACCGCCTATGGCACTCGCCCGCATTCCACGCTATTCGGCCCTGGGCCTCAGCCTGATTTCGTTTGAGACGCTCGCGTCACCCACCAAGGCCGAGATCATTCCGTTCACCGCAGAAGACCGGGGCGAATCAAAAGGCGTGCTATACACACGTGGCGGCGAGAAAACAGTGGTGTGCCTGATGCACCCGCGGGCCGATATGAGCCGCCACTATGCCATTCCCTATCTGCTTGACAGTGGGTATGCCGCGTTTGGTCAGGAAGGCCGCTGGCCCGGCAACGATATTGCCTGTATCCACGAAATGCTGCTGTTGGATATCGCCGCCGGCCTGCGTTACCTCAGAGAAGAGCGCGGCTTTGAGCATATCGTGCTGATCGGCAATAGTGGCGGCGGTTCCTTATATTCCTTTTATGTAGCCCAAGCCGTTACCGCCCCGCCGGGTCGGCTGACAACGACCCCTGCCGGCGACCCGTACGATTTGAATCGATTTCAACTGCCGGGCGCCGACGGTATGGTCTTTCTGGCGGCCCATCTTGGAGAAGGGAAATTCCTGGAAGGCGCCATCGATCCCTCCATAACAGACGAGGACGACCCGCTCTCCTGCGATCCCAGTCTGGATATGTATCATCCGGCCAACGGCTTTTGTGAGCCGCCGCAGCCCAGCTCGTATAGCGCCGAGTTCATCGCCCGCTATCGTGCCGCCCAGGTACAGCGGGTAAAGCGGATTGACGCCATTGCCCGTCGCTATGTTGACGAGCAGCGCTATTTCCAAGACCAGATTCGACAGCCGGATTTTGACGTCCAGTCGCTTGAGCGGAGGACTTTTCTCAGCCGGCGAGCCCTCGTCGGGCGCTATATGGAGATTCACCGCACCGAGGCGAATCTGGCCTATACGGACCCGTCGATTCACCCCTCGGCGCGGGACTATGGTTCGCTCTGGTCGCCACGGCCAGACCTGTTCAACTATCTTGAGGCCGGCTTTGCCAAATACCAGACGCCGCGCGCCTGGCTGAGCACCTGGTCGGGCCAGTCCTCGCGAGCGGCGGTGCTCGATAATGTGACCCATATCAGCCTGCCGACCCTGGTCGTGAATCACACCGGAGATCACGCCATTTATCCGCAGGAGTCGGAAGCCGTCCATCAACACTCGCCGGCTGACGACAAACACATTGCGCATGTGGACGCCGATCACTTTGGTTTCCCGCTTGCGTCACGGCCCGATCACGGTGGGCGCGACGCGACGATGAAGGTGATTGTTGACTGGCTACGTGAACGATTCCCCGGACGGTAAGGTATGATGCAAAAAGGAACCCACCCCGGCCTACGGCCACCCCTCCAAGGAGGGGATAAAAAAGCTCCCCTCCTTGGAGGGGTGCCGCGCTAGCGGCGGGGTGGGTTCTCCCCGGCCCGGCAGTCCTCCACGGCTGGCAAGAACTCATGGTAATGCGTATCGCACGTCAATAGGGAGAATTCGGTGGCAGACGGCTGCGAGGGCAAACGGTGTGTGAATGTCTTATCTTGACACCCTTTTGTCATCCGGCGTACAGTTTTTCCGCTAAAGAATGTTTCACAGGAGGAAATCATGAGTGCAGCAGAAAATAAGGAAATCATCAGAAATATGTTTGCCGAACTCTCGAAAGGGAACGCGGACGCCTTTTTGAATACCTTGGCGGACGATGTGAACTTTACCCTGATCGGCTCGACCAAATTCTCGGGCGTGTTCAAGGGCAAACAGGAATTCGTTGAAAAAGTCCTGGCGCCGCTCGGGGCACAGCTCGAAAACGGGCTGACCATGCACGTGGAGAATCTGATTGCGGAAGGGGACAACGTGGTCCTGCAAGGCCACGGCGAGTCCATGACCAAGTCCGGTAAGGCGTATAACAACACCTACGCCCAGGTCTTTCGACTTGAAAACGGAAAAGTGCAACAGGTCATGGAATACCTGGATACCGAACTGGTCAACGCGGTATTTGGGAAATAGGCCCAAAGGGTGTCAGGTCCGGTGTCCTGCTCCAACCTATGGCCAGCCAAGAATCCGTCGCAACGCCGGATCGGACCTGTCTGATCGGGCGCGTTCTGTCTCCGGTCCACTACACCATTCGTGAGGATGATATCCAGGACTATCTCCCGGTTGCGGGTGAGGAGCAGGCCGCCTTTCTGAGTGACGAAGCAGCCCAGGCGGCCGGCTACAAACGCCGGATCATTCCGCCCTCGTTTGCCCCCTTTGTCGCGGTCCAAGCCTTGCTCCGGGCTTTTGATTGGGAGCGAGATTTTTTGTTTAACTACCGGACCGGAACCGCCATGTTCGGCGAGCAGGAACTGGAATATCTGCGGCCTCTCTATGTGGGTGAAGCGCTGACCGTTCGGTCCGAAGTGGCGGACGTGTACGAGAAAAAGGGGAAACGCGCGTTTGACGTGATCCAGGTCCGTTTTGCGGCAACGGACGACTCCGAAGTGGTGGTCTTTCGGGGGGCGCAGTCGTATATCCTGTTCAAATAGCCAATGGACACCCGACCAAAAATCTTTTTTGAAGACGTACATGAGGGCATGCCGCTCCCCCAGGCGACCTATGGTCCGATGGACCGTCTGTCGTATATTCCCATAGCCATTATTCTGCGCGACAATAATCCGCTGCATCTTGACCGTGTCTACGCGCAGGAACGGGGACTGCCCGACGTTGTCCAACAAGGTCCGCTCAACGAAACCTTTCTATATCGTTTTTTGACCGATTGGCTGCACCGTCCCTGGGACCTGCGAAAAACCACGCTGCGTTTTGCCGCCAATGTTTTTCCGGGGGATCGCTTGGCCTGTGGCGGAGTGGTGACGCGGACGTATCATGCCAATGACGAGCCCCTGGTCGATTGTGAAATCTGGCAGCAGAATCAAAACGGGGAGAAGATTCTGACTGGCGAGGCGACCTTCACCTTACCCCAACGTGGGTAGGGGAATCTGTTGGGTCCATTGAGTCGGGTGGCGTGTATGCTGGCTGAAAAACGACGGCTTCGCACGCTGCTCCGTCAGCAGCGGCAGGCGCTTTCAGTCCAGGCCGTCAGGAAAAACAGTCAGCGTATTGCTGCCCGTTTATGCGCTCAAGCGATGTTTCACCAGGCACGGCAGCTTCTTCTGTATAGCCCTGATGAAAATGAGGTAGATACCGAAGGCCTCTGGCAGGAAGCCTGTCGGCGAGAAATAGCAGTCTATTACCCGAGAGTGACGGCGGATAAACAGGAAGTTGAGTTTGTCAGGCGTCACGACAACAAGCCTTTGATTCCGGGAGTTTTCGATATCCTGGTGCCACCTGGAGAAGATATTCTCAGGAGTGTCGCCCAGACTGATCTGGTACTGATTCCCGGCGTTGGTTTTGACCAAGCCGGACACCGGCTTGGACGGGGCCGGGGCTATTATGACCGGGCTTTGAGAGACATATTAGCCGGAGCGCTGCGCGTTGGTCTGGCCCATGAATGCCAGGTCGTTTCCCACGTCCCTGTTGATCCGCACGACGAGCGCGTGGACTATATTGTCACGGAAAAACGGCTGATCGAATGTGTCAGGACCGGAGTGGAAAAAGATGTATAGGCAGGACAATGGAGCGCTGCAAGAATACGACGCGAGACGGTAGGCGAACGGTACCGGTTGGATTTGCCCTTCTCGTACCATTTCGGCTATAGTATCTGGCGCTAGAGAACTCTCATGCCGAAATACGATGTTCTTATTGTTGGTGGCGGGGTTGCCGGGCTTCAGGCCGCTCTTGCGGCCAAGCATGCCGGAGTACACGTTGCCCTGCTCAGCAAGACCCATCCGCTGCGCAGCCATTCTGCCACATCGTCAGACGGATTGAATGCGGCCTTTGGAGCCGACGATTCGTGGCAACAGCACGCCCAGGATACAATACGGGCCGGGGCGGGCCTATGCGATCATACGGCTGTTGAGGAGATGTGCCGCGCAGCGTCAGACGACATTATTCGTCTCGACCATATTGGAGTGCCGTTTAACCGCAATGCTGAAGGCAAACTCGACCGGTGGACTCTC
This sequence comes from uncultured Binatia bacterium (SeqCode), assembly GCA_965203745.1. Lineage (GTDB taxonomy): Bacteria > Desulfobacterota > Binatia > Bin18 > Bin18 > Bin18. The sequence goes on along the minus strand of CBDBDK010000001.1, from coordinate 2,401,289 downwards.
GGCGGGCATACTCTCCCACGCACGGCGTTTTCTGCTGATATGACCGGTCATGCCGTACTCAACACGCTCCATGAGCAATGTATGCGGGAGGATATTCCCAGCCATGAAGAGTGGCTTGCGACTTCTCTTGTTGTTGAGGACGGATGCTGTCGCGGAGTGCTCGCACTGGAACTTGGAACAGGCAACCTTGAGGCGTTCAGTGCGTCCGCTGTCGTGCTGGCCACGGGCGGTACCGGGCGTGTCTATGCACCGAGCACGGCCTCGCAATCGTGCTGCGGCGACGGCATGAGCCTGGCCTATAGGGCCGGGCTGAGCCTCGAAGATATGGAGATGGTGCAATATCATCCCCTGGGGTTTTGTGAACGGGCCGCCTTTGCCTCTGAAGGCGCCTTGGGCGAGGGCGCCGTGCTGTGCAACACGGATGGACAGCCCCTCCTTCAGACAAACGATTTGTCGCTCCGGGACGCGCTGTGTCGCTCGCTCGCTTCTGTCGGGGATGGTGCAGCGCTTGATTTCCGTTCGCTTGACAAAGAGCGTATTCGCACGCGATTCCTGTATTTGGAGCGAGCGGCCAATGAGATGGCTGGTATCAGTCTGGATACCGCGCCGCTGCCTGTCATGCCGCGCATGCATCGGGTCCTGGGTGGTATCCAGACCGATACGAGCGGGGCAACAGCGATTTCTGGGCTGTTTGCCGCTGGAGAGTGCGCCTCCCCTGGGGTGCACGGTGCCAACGCCTTGACGGGAAATGCCCTGACCGCCAGTGTGGTTTTTGGTCGGCGGGCCGGCAGCGCTGCGGCTGCCCATGCGTCGAACTCCTCTCCCCAGGCGATTGCCGACTCTGCCCTGCAGGACACTCGACGAACCCTGGAAGCAATTTTTTCCCGCCCGACGGCGGGGGATACGGTAGTCGCGATTCAGCGTGCACTGGCGAACACAATGGCCGAGCACGTTGGGCTGGTCCGGGACGAAGCCGGGCTGCGGGAGGCTGCCCGCTGTGTCGCCGACTTGCAGGCACGTTATGCCCAGGTTGGACTCCGACACCACGGAAAGATGTATAACCATGAATTGCTCAGCTTTTGTGAGTTGGGCGCGCTGCTCGATGTCGCTGGAGCCATTGTGACCGCGGCTCAGGCACGACAGGAAAGCCGTGGGGTTCACCATCGCAGTGACTTTCCGGCAACGAACGATGCGGAGGGGCCGTATCACTCGCTTGTGACGCGTGGACCCGATGGACCAATCCTGACCACCAGCCCGGTCAATGCCGGGTAGTCGGCGTGAAGAGAATCTATTACTAAAGGCAGAGAATGGAGGGGTGACCTATGGAAACAACATTTAAGGTCTACCGTTTCGACCCTGAAAACGGGAGCAAGCCGGATTTTGCGACTTACCAAGTAGACCTGCCGGATTCGGCCACCGTGATGGATGGACTCAGGCAGATTCGGGATGAGCAGGACCCCAGCCTGGCGTTTCGGGCCTCGTGCGAGCGGGGGTCGTGCGGCGACTGCGCGCTCCGTATAAACAAAAAAGGCCGGCTGGGCTGTACCCTGAAAATCGCCAAAACGGTCAAGAAGGGCGTTGTGACCGTTGAGCCGATTCGTAATATCCCGGTGCTGAAAGACTTGGTGTACGACCTTGAGAGTTTCCTCTGGAAGAAAATCAAGTCGGTCCAGCCCTGGATTACACCCCGCGGACCGGAGCCCGAGGGCGAATACGTGGTCGCCGAGGAAAAGCTGGCCGAAGTCCGCAAGGCCATGAGCTGTATCATGTGCGGTCTGTGCGACGAGGGCTGTGCGGTGATTAAGATTGACAAGGACTTTGTCGGTCCGGCTGCCCTCACCAAGGCGTATCGAGCCGTCTTCGACCCGCGCGATGGGCAGCACGACGAGCGCCTCACGCTGGTCAGCGAGCCCGGAGGTGTCTGGGACTGTACGCACTGTTTTGAGGCCAATGGGCATTGCCCCCTGGGACTGGAACCGACAGACCGACTCTTCGAGGTCCGTGACGAGGCGATTCGACAGGGCATTCGCTCCGGCACCAAGAACCCCAAGGTGCAGCGGCATTACGACAGCTTCCTGAATTCGGTCAAGCGCAGCGGCTGGCTGGACGAAGGCCGGCTGGCGATCGAGAGCGAGGGCCTGACCAACGTCGCCGGATTGGCGAAACTCCTGCCCACGGTGATCCGGGCCATCCCCAAGGGCAAGGCTCCGATGCCGTATTTCCATCCCAAGCGGCCGGGTGCCCAGGCGATTCGACGAATCATAGACAAAGCCCAGAGGAGCGAAGTATGAAGTATGCATTCTATCCCGGCTGTGTATCACGTGGGGCGTGTCCTGAGCTCTATCCCGCTTCGGTCAAGGTGACGGAAAAACTCGGGATCGAAATCGAGGAAGTAACCGATGTCGGCTGTACCGGTGCCGGGGTGTTGAGCCGTGACCTGTCCGATCCCATCAACGCGCGGACCCTGGCCAAGGTGGAGGCAATGGGACTGTCCTCCCTGATGACGATTTGCAGTACCTGTCAGGGAGTCTTCACCCAAGCCAACCACCGCTTCAAAAACGAGCCCGAGTATCGCCAGAAGATCAATGACGAATACCTGGCCGAGGAAGGGTTGGAATACAAAGGCACGGTGGAAGTCAAGCACCTCTTATGGGTGCTAATGGAAGACTATGGGGTGGAGAATCTGAAACCGTATATCAAGCGGAAACTGACCGGGCTCAAGGTCGCGCCCTTCTATGGTTGCTACATCCGTCGTCCCACCTCCATCATTGCGCCCAAGGGCCTGTCGGGGCGGAAAACCTATTTAGAGGATTTGCTCGACGTTCTTGGCGCCGAGTCCGTGGATTCGAGCGGGAAGTCCAAATGCTGCGGATTTCCGATTCTGACCGTCAACGAAGAAAATTCAATGCGAATGGTGAGCGATCATACCGGTGACGCCAAGACAAAGGGAGCCGACTGTATGGTGACTCCCTGTCCGCTGTGTCATCTGAATCTTGACGCCAACCAGCCGACAGCCGAGAAACAGGCGGGGACCCAGATAGGCATGCCGATTATCCATCTCCCGCAGCTCCTGGGACTGGCCTTTGGCTTCGATGAGAAAGAAATGGAACTCCAGCGGCACATCGTTTCGACCGAATCCGTTTCGCGTCAACTGGAGGTCAGCATTAGATCATAGCGCCCCCCCTCGATGCAGACGAGAAAGACGTTTCGCCAACCCGACGAAATTTTTGCGCTCCTGACTAAAGAGCCCCTCTCCCCGCTCTATCTCTTTCATGGCGAGGAGGCATATTTCATTAATCGCGCAGTCGCCCTGGTACAGGCGCGTCTGGGCGAAGAGCCGGCGGTGCAGACGTTTTATGCGGGAGAAGATTCTCTTGAGCGGGTGCTCGAGGCCTGGGGCAGTGCCTCACTCTTTGCCGAACGTCAATTAGTCGTGCTCAAGAGTGCCGGCCAACTGTCTGCTGCAGACCGGGAACGTCTGGCGACCGAGGCCGAGCTCCGGGATGAAAGCCAACCTCTGGTAGTCTGCGTGCAGGGCAAGGCAAATCTCAGCCAGAAATTCTTTTCTGTGTGTGCAAAGCGTGGTTTTGTGGGCGAATTCCGTTCGCCCTTTATCAACCAAATCCCCGGCTGGGCGCAGCGTTTTGCTCGGGAACGGGGGGGCCGTCTCAACGCTGAGGCGGCCTCGTATTTGGCCGATCATATTGGAACGGATTTGCTCGCCCTGTCTACCGAGATCGACAAGCTGGTCGCCTTTGTTTTCCCGGCAACCGAAATAGATCAGGAGGTGGTCAGGCAATGCACGGGGGATCTGCATCAGCACTCGGTCTTTGAGTTGGCCGACGCTTTGGGGCGACGTAACAGCAAACGGGCCGTCCGCCTGGTACAGGACGTATTGAACGATGAGAAGCGGGCACTCCCAGCCTTACACGCGCTGGTCAGTCATTTCCGGCGTCTGTGGCAGGTCAAGGATTTGTCCGACGCGAATGCCTCGAGCAGTCAGATTGAGCGGGCGACCGGGATGCGAGGACAGCGACTCCGCGCCTTGGTGGAGCAGAGCCGTGTCTTCTCTGGTGCGGATCTACGCCGCATATTACGGCATGCCTCGCAACTGGACCTCGCCCTCAAATCGAGTCCAACCTCTCCCCGCCTCTTGTTCGACGCCTTTATTCTGGACGCCTGCGGGAGCACGGCCGTTGAAGGTAGGCCCAAGCTGTGACGGACAAAACGGCTCACGGACAAAATCCCGGTCAACTCGGCTTTGCTTTTTTTCGGGCTTCAAACGAAGATGACTCTCCGCGTCAAGAAAGAGGGAGCCGCGCCCAGGCATCGCTTACTGCGCTGCTACCCCATGTCCAGGCCATATGCCTTGAGGCTCCTTTAGACGAGGTGGACCGGGAATTCCTGCCCTTACTTGAGCTGTGTGAATCGGTGCTGACGCGGGCGCTTGACGTCGCCCGGAAAAGAGGGGGCCGGGGCTGGTCCGAGGCTGAATACCGCAGCCTGCGCGGGATTGGCCAAGCCCAATGGTTGCTGATTGAGGGCCAAACCAAGAAACGCTAATACTCCACCTGGAATTCATGCCATCGGAAAGTTGAATTCTTATTTTACGATTCGTTTTATTGCCGGGCCTCAGAAAAAACCCCGACAGTGCTACGTCCGTAAGGACGTCCCGTGGGTGATGAACACGGGCTGCCGGGGTCACGGTGGTGCCTGGTCCTCCCAAGCGACCACCCGATTTGGGATAGGTCGGCCTAGGAGGCCACCACCTCACTGATCACCGTCGTTGATAACTGCACTAGACCACCTCCTTTCTCGGCGCACCCACCGCGGGTCCAGAATCCGCTCAGCCAGGAACCGATCGCCGCTACCGGCCCGAGGCTCGGTCCGCTCTGTCCTACCGTATTGTAGGGACAGAACCGGGATAGGCTGTGTCAGCCCGACCGAAAAACTGCCTCCAGCCTACGCCCAAACGTCCCAAAGGTCTAGTGTCCACAAGAGAATATCAAGTCTGTCACCGCCCTTTTTCCGTGCTGACGGCTCTTGCGGATATGTGCCGTGCTCTATACAGTCCTGTGAGATATGCCCAATTTCCATGCCTTAGCTGTTTTTGAAGCGTGTGGATCGTCGACCGAAGAGATCCAGGCAACTGTCTCATCCCTCTTCGCATCCCTCTCTCATCAGCGTGTCCGTTACCATGAGCACGAACTGAGTGAAGGCCCAAGCGTTGCGCCAGCAGGGAAGAACTTCTACTGCATGGTGTTCGTCGACTGCGATGTCGATGCCTACACCGAAGAAAAAGCGCTGGATTTTGCAAACGACGCCTTTGAGTATATTGCGACGGAGACCTGCCAATATCTGGCCTTCGGGCTCATTCCCGGTCGTCAGCGTGTGCAGCGCCGACGGGAAGAAGCGAGTGATGCCGACACCAACGAACGGGGCAGACGGCGGCGTGGAACGCAAGGCCGGGGTCGGAGGAGACGCGACGATCAGGATCGCGACAGAGGGGTGCCACAGGAAACAGAGCAGATTCAGGTGTCCCAAGGAGAATCCGCAGCACCACCTGAGCCTGAACCGAGCGAAACGCCTCCCGCCCCAGAGCCGGAGAGACAGGCGGTGGAAGTCGAGCCGGAGGAGGTTGAGGCGCCAACCGAACTCGAGATTGACGTTGAGGCCGGCGGGCCTCCCCCACCGCCCCCCCGTAGCTCTGCGGCAATGCAGGTAACCGTCACCGTCAAGCTCCGAGCTTCCGAGCTCAAAGACTCGCTGAACGGCGAGGCGCCGCAGCAAGACCTCGTTCAGATGGCGATTGCCGAGGCGCGGAACCGCCATCCGGAGGTCCCGGCCGATATTGCGCCCGAGTCGGAATCCATTCCGCTTCCCGGTGGCGACACGCTCCTGTCGTTGACTTGGAAATACCCGGCCCCGGTTCCTTCTTCAAAAGAATCGGCATCGTAAAGTCTCCGGCAGTTGCTCACGCCTGCCAGTCCACCCGAACAGACCGCCCTTCTTGTCAACGCCCGAAAAGTCTCGCTTTTTCAGGAGACCCATGTTACACAGCCGTCGTACCGGCACGGATAAAGCGGAGGTGCAGCATGCAACGGACCAATGACCAGCCGTATATGCTTTCCGGCGTGACCGTCCTGGATTTTACCCAATACTTGGCCGGACCGACCGTGACCCGTCTCATGGCGGAGATGGGGGCCAATATCATCAAGGTGGAACAGGCGCCCATGGGCGATCCGTCGCGGTTACTGCCGTTTATTCAGGATGAGCGGAGCGCGTATTTCGTCCAGCAAAATCGCGGCAAAAAAAGCCTCTGCCTGGATTTCGACAAACCGGAATCTCTTGAAATCCTGCGAGCCTTGATTCCGACTGTGGATGTGGTGGTTGAGAATTTCGGGCCAGGTGTGATGGAAAAACGAAATCTTGACTATGCCTCGCTCAAGACCATCAATCCCCAGATTATCATGGTCTCGATTTCTGCCTTTGGACGAAAAAGCCCGCTTTCTCACAAGGTAGGTTACGATTTCATTGCCCAGGCATTCTCCGGTATCATGCATATGACCGGGAGTCCGGACGGACCGCCACAGTTCGTCGGGCTCGGTATTGCCGATGTCAGCAGCGGCGTCCATGCCTTTGCCGCACTGGGCTATGCCTTATACCACCGGGAACGCACCGGCATCGGCCAGTATATAGACCTGTCCATGATTGACGCCATGTTCCATATGCACGAGGTCAATGTGCAGGGCCACACCATGAGCAAAGGTGAGTTTGTGCCGCTCCGGATGGGGTCACATCACCCTTTGGTGTGTCCGTGTGGGGTGTTCAAAGGGCCCGAGGGCTGGATAGTCGTCCTCGTCCTGGACCGACAGTGGGCCAATATGTGTAGGGCTATGGGTAAGCCAGAGTTGATTGAGGACGCCCGCTTTGCGACGAATGCCGCGCGAGGGGCGAACCAGGGCGAACTCATTCCGATTATTGAAGCGTGGATGCAGGCGCAGCCGAGTGATGAGGCCATCCTCCAGGTTTTTGAGGAGCATCGGGTTCCGTCCACTCCCGTCATGTCCATCACCGATATTTTGGCCCATCCGTATTTCAAGGCGCGGGAAATGGTTCGGACGGTCCCCGACCCTATCCTGGGAGAAGTCACCATCCCAGGCTTCCCGCTCAAGTACTCCGAGTTCCCCCAGCTCCCGGACATTCAAGCTCCGCTTTTAGGCCAGCACAGTGCCGAGGTTCTGCGAGAGCAACTCAGCTATAGCAACGAAACCATCGCCGCACTCCGAAAAAAAGGGGTGTTGTATGCAGAGGACCGTTAGCGTGTGCCGGACAGACCCGGCTGCACCGGTCGGTCTCTAGGGCAAGACAAAAAACAGGGAGAAAATATGGCAATGATTCCCGTTGAGCAGGTGGAAATTTTTGGCTCTGGCGTGCTCAGAGCTGAGGGTGTGGTCGTTGATAAAGAAGGCAACGCCTGGGGGGGCGGGCGCAATGGCATCGTCTATAAAGTCAGTCCGGACGGAGTCGTCCACGAGGTCTCCCAGTTACCGGACCGGGCCATCCCCAACGGCGTCACGCTGGACCGCGAGGGCAACTTCGTCTACTGCGACCTCAGGCATAAAGCGGTGATGCGGCTATCACAAGACGGGAAAGTCTCCCTCGTCGCCGACCATGCCGGAGACTTTCCGATTTCGATTCCAAACTTCGCCAGCTATGACGCCGAGGGCAATCTCTACGTCTCGAACTCCAGTTCCCAGCCGGGGCGCGAGGTGTTCAAGGAGTTTGTGAATCCCCAGCCCAACGGCGCGGTTGTGCGTATTCGCCCTGACGGCCGGGGCGAGGTTGTCGCCACCGGAATTTATTTTGCCAATGGAACGGCTATCGACCCCAACGAAGATGCAGTCTACGTTCTGGAGAGCTCGCGCAACGACTGCGTCCGCATCCAGATCAAGAAAGACGGCACCTTTGGTCCGCCCGAAATCTATGCCAAAGACTTTCCGGCCCTGCCGGACGGGATGGCCTTTGATGTGGACCGCAACCTGTACATCACGCTGCCCGGCGTCCCCGAGAACGGCAAGCTGGAGCCCCGAAACCGGGTCATCAAGGTCGACCCGAACGGCAACTGGGAGACCTTCGTCCACGACCCGGACGGCACCGCACTGGCCTTTCCAACCAACTGCGCGTTTGGCGGCCCTGACATGCAGGACCTCTTTATCGCCAATCTGGAGGGGGATCATATGAATAAGGTCCGCACCGCAGTCCGCGGTCATCCCCTGTATCACCAACGCTAAGAGTACCATCAGCGCTAACCATACGGAGCCTGCTCATGCAAAAGAGCGACGAACGGATTCTCACCACTCACGTCGGCAGCCTGCCGCGCAATCCTGAGCTGACCGATCTGCTAATCGACCAGGAGCAGGGTAAGGCCATCGATGCCGCGGCCTTGGCCCGTCAATCCGAAAGAGCCGTCCAGCACGTCATCGACGAACAGCTCAAAGCCGGTGTGGACATTATCAATGACGGCGAACAGCCACGCATCGGTTTTCAGACCTATGTGCCGCAGCGCATGCGCGGCTTTGGCGGGGAGAGCAAACGACCCACCCCGCAAGACATGGCCGAATTCCCGGATTTCATGGCCATGATGCAGCGGCGCAATATGATGCGGGCCAAGGTCTTCAACGCCCCGCAGGCCGTTGCCGAGCTTTCCTACGACGATCTGTCCGCCGTGCAGCAGGAATGTGCGTTGTTTCTGCGCTGTACGGAGCGGGCAGCGTTCACCGAACGCTTCATGACTGCGGCTTCGCCCGGCATCATTGCCACTACCATGCTGAACGCCCATTACGACTCGCACGCGGCCTATGTGCTGGCCGTGGCCGAGCAGATGAAGAAGGAATACGAATACATCCACGCCCAGGGTTTACTGTTGCAACTCGACGCTCCAGACCTGGCCATGGAGCGGACCTTTCTCTTTCAGGATCAGACACTCGCCGAATTTCAGAAGACCATCGAGGTTCATATCGAAGCCGTCAACCGTGCGACCGAGAATATCCCGGCCGAGCGTATCCGGCTGCATATCTGCTGGGGGAATTATGACGGGCCCCACAATTACGATGTGCCGCTGGCCGATATCCTGCCTATTCTCTACCAGGCCAAGGTTGGAGCCCTGTCCATCGAGCTGGCCAATCCCCGCCACCAGCACGAATATAAAGCCTTCCGGCAGCATCCCTTGCCCGACTCGATGCTGCTCATTCCCGGTGTAATCGATTCCACCACCAACTATATCGAGCACCCGGAAATTGTCGCTGACCGCCTCTGTCAGGTGGTTGAGGCCATTGGTGACCGGAGTCGGGTCATTGCCGGTTCGGACTGCGGCTTTGGCACGTTTGCCGGCTGGGAGATGGTGTCCGAGAGCGTGGTGTGGGCCAAGCTGAAAGTGTGCGCGGAAGGCGCGCGCCTCGCCTCGCAACGCTTGTGGGGATGAGAGGAATCGGCACTATACTGACTGAGAATATGTGAGCCGTGGTATCCTAAGCGTTCCAGGCGTATGCGAGCGACGTTGAGTTCATAGGCGTCCTGCATGGACTCCGCAGGGCGCTCTCTCAATAAACACCAGGAAAAATCCGGTATTTCACCCGTGCCCGATACTCTGCCCACTTCTCGGCACCGTATTTCTCGGCACAATACCGGTCGTCATACCGTTGACGTACAATAAACAGCGAGACGATGAAGACAAAGTAGGTCCAAGCCCAGGGATTAGTGAAGTAGCCGAATGCCAGGGCAATTGACAGGGCAAGGAACCCCTCGCCCAGGTAGTTGAAGTGGCGGGCCACACCCCAGAGACCGCTGCACAGGATCTTGCGGTCACCAGCCTCTATGTACTCAGGCTCGATGAACCCGAGAAACTTGCGCTCGGGCCAGCGTTTGAAGGTGTATTTCTGCAAGTTGGCGCCGCGCGAGATGCTCCACCCGAACAGGAACAGCACAGTCGTGCCGATGAGCCAAACATCCGTCCATGCCGGCGAGAATCCAGGGTCCGGGTAAACGGCCATGCCCCACAACGGGAGGATGAACAGCCACCCGTAGACGACGAGGCCACCCCAGAACAACTTGAAGCCGAGTTTCTCATGGATCAAATCGTAGGTGTAAAGCTGGACGCGCTCAAAGACGAAGTAGTCCAGTATGTAGAATGTGAAGAACGCCGCGTACAGGAAAACGCCTGGATTGGCGTTTGCGCCAAAGAGTTCGTAGTGGTACGCGGCTCCGGACAGGGCGTTGAGCGAAAACATCGTCCCCCCGACGACATAGAAATACATCTTGACGTCGAAGCGGTTGTTGAAGAACGACAGCTCCTGAGCCCGCCCAACCCACAGATCCACGATGGCGTTCTTTATCTTCCCTTGCGGCTGGCTGTACACCGCTACGATGGTAAAGAGCGTGGTGAAGACTGTTCCGCCAGCCACAGCATAGATCGAGGACCGGTAGAACCAATCACGCGGCATCCCGGTGAGCTCGAAAGCCCACACGACCAGCGCGATGGCAAACACCAGAAGACCGTTTAGCCGATAGCTGCGGGGTTCGCCGGTCTCCGGATTGATGACGTAGCCGGGAACCCGCCTGCCTGGCAGCACGAGCTGCGCCAGGAAAAACACGGCGAAGATCACCAGCGGGGTGAAAAACCCCGCAATCGCTTCCGTCCGGGAAAGCTCGAAAAGGTGGCCAATCCCAAGCCACTCAATCATGACCGCCCCCATACTTCACACAACCCATCCCGAAGCGCCTTTCCGGCCTTGAACGATGGGCTTTCGACGCGGCGATGGCGATGCTCTTCTGAAACGGACAGGCGGTGGTCTCTCAGTCAGCGCGAGAGTATCGATCTCCGGCCTTTCGTTTTAGGCTCCGGTCACATTTGCCGTCCAGCCTTTGTCTTTATCGACCGTTATGGCTGAGATCTTCTTTGAGGCGTAAAAGCCGACCAGCCCCAGGGCGTCTTTGATCTGCAAGCGCCCGATCGGTCCCGAGGTATAGGTCACATTCAGGATATTACGTGCGGGGTCGATGATAAACGCCGCCGGTTGGATGATATTGCGCTTCTCTTCGTACCAGCAGGTCAGGGTCGCGGCCGTGGCCGGGCCGTCCACGCCGTAGATGACGGGAAACGTCAGCCCCGACTTATCGACCGTCTGCCGGGCTTTGTCGAGCGGGTCGGTTGAGATGGCGTAGACCGAAATCCCGGTTGCCTGGGCCTGCTCAAGATGGGCCTGATAATCAGCCAACTGCTGATCGCAGAACGGTCACCAGTGAGCCCGATAGGTCAGGACGATAGCGTACGGAGTCGAGATGTCGGCCGGCAGATTGACCGTCCCTCCGCCGACGCTCGGACCGCTGATGGCGGGAAAAGGCTCTCCGGGGTGAAGGCGTTCCATAGCTGTGCTCCTTTCCGGGACACGCGCTGGGGACCAGGGTGGACAAGACGCGGTGGGGCCACCTATAGCCATGACCCGACGGCGCGTCAAGGCAGGAATGCGTTGCGCCGGTCTTCTGCTACACTCTGGCCCTGTGCTACACTCCGGTCCATGACTCGCCCGCTGCTTCCGTCTCCCGCGCCTTCTGGCCTCACTTCAGAAGTGGCTGCGCTCAGCTTGTGATATTGCACGCATGGCCAGATCATCCCGACCTTCGGCGTCTCAGACGGACGCGAAGAAAAACCCGCCCCGGACCCTGCTGGGTATGATAGGCGCGGGGCTGCGGAAAATTCCGACCACCTTTGTCCTGGTGCTGATCGGACTTTTTATTGTTTTTCGCTCGGCGGACGAGGAGCAGCCACCAGAGCAACAACCTGAAGATTCGATATCACAGGAAGAGCCGCAGCCACCGTCGGACCTGCCCGCCAATATCAGTCCGGCCTTTTGGACCTGCGTCTACCGCACTGACACGCAACTCTCTGAAAGTCTCTGGGGAGATGTGTACTATGGCATGGAAGCCAGTGACGCCGGACGTTCGGTGTCCGTTTCCGTTTCTCCACAATGGGCCAATCTGACGCCCGACCAACGCTCTACGGTGGTCGAGTTGGTAGCGACGACCTGGCAAAAGAACAGCCAGGACTTGGCGCTGTTTGCGCCGGAAGTCGGGCTAGAAACCGTGACGCTCAAAACGGCGGAAGACGACGCGGTTGTGGCGATCTGGACGCCTGACGATGGGGTCCAACTCGTCGAGGAAGGTTCGGAATCGTAACACAGCGGAACAGGAATATAAGGCGAAAGGAAGGCATGCCGCCAGATGCGTTTTTTACCATAGACTGGCGGGACGGGGCGGTGGTGATGATTGACCAACGCGCCTTACCCACCCGAGAAGTCTATCGTACCTACACGGATTACCGTAGCGTTGCGCGCGCCATTACCGATATGGTGATTCGCGGAGCCCCCGCGATTGGCGTTGCCGCTGCCATGGGGATCGCGCTTGGCGTGCGGCAGCTCAAGCGGAGTCTGCAACCCGACGTGTTCGCGCGCATCTGTCAGGTCTTTGCTGCCACCCGACCGACCGCGGTCAACCTCTTTTGGGCCATTGACCGCATGCGAGGTCGATATGAGAAAGTGCGGGCCAAAGGCCGTGACGCGCTGATTGCCGCCCTGGAGCAGGAAGCCCTGAAAATCTACCGGGAAGATCTGGTCGCCAATCGGCGCATGGGACGCCATGGCGCAAAATTGATTCCTCAGGGAGCGACGGTTTTAACCCATTGTAACGCCGGGGCGCTAGCCACGGCCGGGTATGGAACCGCCCTCGGGGTGATCCGGTCCGCCTGGGAGCAGGGCAAGAATATCTCCGTCTTTGTGCCGGAAACCCGGCCGTATTTACAGGGCGCGCGTTTAACCGCCTGGGAACTCGTGCGCGAGGGGATTCCCGCGACCTTGATTACCGACAATATGATCGGTCATTTCATGCAAAAGGGCGCGATTGATTGTGTGATTGTCGGCACCGATCGCACCGCAGCTAATGGAGACGTGGCCAATAAGATCGGGACGTATACGTCCGCCGTGCTGGCCGGACGACACAAGGTGCCGTTTTATGTGGCCGCCCCAACCACGTCGATTGATCTGGATTGCCCCTCGGGCAAGAAGATTCCGATCGAAGAGCGGTCCGCCCGGGAAGTCACCCATGTGCTGCGCCAACAGATTGCCCCCAGCGAGGTCGCGGTTGCTCATCCAGCCTTTGATGTCACCCCCCATCGCCTGGTCAGCGCGATCATCACGGAAAAGGGGATCGCCCGTGGTCCCTATTCGCAGTCGTTGCCGAAATTTGTCAAAAGAAAACGGTGAGACCTAGAGCGGCTTACGATAAATTGTAGCCTTTGTCATGCCGGACTTGATCCGGCATCCAGCGGCCGGGGGTAGGATATCTGGATTCCTGTTTTCACAGGAATGACGGGCGGCTACACAGCATCGTTATTTGCTCTAGCATCCGAATACGCCAGATATGAACGTATTCAGTCAGGGGGAATTTCCCAGAGAAGGAAGGTAGCTATCTTATATTACTGATAATAAAGACTTGGTAACTGACTGAATTAACGGAAATTCAGTCAGTTTTATGGCTGATTTCTATGGTATCGACCAGCCGAGCGTGCTCCGGCGCTCCAATTGCCGGCAGCGGGAGGGAAGGCCGGTCGGCAATACGCTGCTTCAGCCGCTCAACACGACGCTGCGCTTCGGTCACCCGCTCCTCAGCCAAAAGGCCTTGTTGCAACGCCTGCCGGCACGCATCCCGAGCGCTGCGGGCATGTTCCAGGCTCTGGCAGACCAATAAGAGATCAGCCCCGGCGCTGAGCGCCTGAACCGCGGCGGCTGCCACCGAGGAATGCCGGACAATAGCGCCCATCTCCAGATCGTCCGAGACAATGACGCCCTGGAATCCTAATCGTTTCCGCAGCAGGTCGTTCATAATGACGGAGGAGAGCGAGGCGGGCTGCTGCGGGTCCAGGGCCGGATACACAACATGGGCGGTCATCAGGAGTTCGATCTCCTGGGCAATAGCGGCCTGAAAAGGGAGGAGGTCAACTGCCTCCAAGGTCGCGCTGTCTCGCTCATCGTAGGGCAGGTCGTCGTGCGAATCGATGACGGTCGCTCCATGCCCAGGAAAATGTTTACCGCACGGGAGTACGCCCGCCGCGCGCAGTCCGGCGGCAAGGGCACAGCCGAACTCTGTCACCCGTTGCGGGTCAGAGCCAAACGCGCGGTCACCAATAACGGTATTGTCAGGATTGCTGTACACGTCCAGTACGGGCGCAAAGTCAATATCTATTCCCACGCTGCGCAGCTCCCGCCCAAGGGCGATGCCGACCTCATGGGCAAGTTGTGGAGAGCCGGTCCGGCCGATCTGCAAAGCGGGCGGGAAATGGGTAAACGGCGGTGAGAGACGATGGACCCGTCCGCCTTCGGCGTCAAGCGCAATCAGGGGTGGGTGCTCGGGGGTCAGGGCATGAAGGTCCGCACACAGGGCCCGAAGCGTGTCCGGGTCCGTATAATTCCGCTGAAAGAGGATAATGCCACCGGGCTGCAAGTCAGCAAGTATCCGGCGCGTCTCAGTATCAAGCGTTGGATGGGGAATGCCAACCATCAGGCATAACCCAACGTCGTCCGGGGAGTTCATAACCTCACTCTAGCAAGAAGGCCGATATGAGAAAAGAAAATCCCACAGTACCTAGACAATCCTTAGACAAATATGCTAACAGCACGCCCATACTATTGCTTTGCCTTGGACGGGAGAGCCGCCGGGCGACAAACCGGTCGACCCACACAGGCTCTGTCAGGGCAAAAAGATAGTGATGGCAGACCGCTTGGATCCAATTGTACGGACCGAGACGGATGGCAGAAACACTAGACGGCAGGGAATAGTGACGGCGTGCGGCTTTGGTAAAAGCCCGCGTGGTCTTCACACCATCTCCCCTGTCTCCACGCCCTCCGACTGTGGTCCATGGCGAAGCTGTAGAAGGAGGGACGGCATGCAATCCGCAAAGATTTCGGTTCCTGAACTGCAACGGCTGAAGGCGTCCGGGCAGAAGATTACGGCCCTCACCGCCTACGACTATCCGTTCGCCCGCATCCTGGACGAATGTGGCATCGACTTTCTCTTGGTTGGTGATTCTCTGGGCACGACCGTACAGGGGGCGGATACGACCCTGCCAGTCACGATGGACGATATGGTCTACCACCTCAGGCTGGTCAATCGGGCGCGCCCGCGTGCCCTCATCGTGGGGGATATGCCGTTTCTCTCCTACCAGGCCGGCATTTGTGAGGCGATTGCCAATGCCGGACGCTTACTCAAGGAAGGCGGTGCCGAGGCCGTCAAACTGGAAGGTGGAGTCAATATCGCCCGGGTCATCAAGGCCATCGTGAATGTGGATATTCCCGTGATGGGCCATATCGGCCTGACGCCGCAATCGGTGCATCGCATGGGCGGCTATAAGGTCCAGGGCAAGAAATCGGGCCGCCAGCCCGGTGCGCGGGAACGGCTCATCGAAGACGCCGAAGCCGTCACCAATGCCGGTGCCTTTGCCGTGGTCTTGGAGGGTGTCCCCATGGACCTGGCTGCCGAGATAACGGACATGCTGCCCATTCCGACCATTGGGATTGGTGCCGGTCCGCACTGTGACGGCCAGATTCTGGTGATGCATGACCTGCTGGGCATGTCCGGTGATTTCACGCCCAAATTCGTTAAACGCTACGCCAATCTGGAACAGGTCGTGGCCGACGCGGTGAACGCCTATATCAGCGAGGTGCGGGAGCAGGCCTTCCCCCAGGATGAGCACTCGTTCCATTAGAGCCCTTCAGGAAACTTCCCGTGGAGATTATTCGGACCGTTCGAGAGATGCAGCGCTGGTCGGAAGACCGACGCCTGGAGCGTAAGACCGTGGCCTTTGTCCCGACTATGGGATTTTTGCACGAGGGCCATCTCAGCCTGGTGCGCGAGGCGAAAAACCGAGGTGACGTGGTTGTGGTCTCCATTTTCGTCAATCCCATGCAATTCAATCAGTCGTCCGATTTCGACAAATACCCGCGTGACGAGGACCAGGACGAACGCGCCCTGGAAACACTCGGCACCGACGTGTTGTTCATGCCGCCGCCGGCTGAAATCTATCCCGATAGCTACCAGAGCGCGGTTGAGGTCGAGAAAGTCAGCCAGCCCTTGTGCGGAGCCTTTCGTCCCGGCCATTTTCGGGGGGTGACAACGGTGGTGGCCAAGCTGTTCAATATGGTCAAGCCGCACTGCGCCCTGTTCGGCGAAAAGGATTTCCAGCAGTGTGTGGTCATCAAACGCATGGTCAAAGACCTGAACTTTGACATCGATATCATCACCCTGCCGACGGTGCGCGAAGACGACGGCCTGGCCATGAGTTCCCGGAATGCCCGGCTGAGCGCGGCTGAACGAGAGACGAGCCTGTGCGTGTCGCGTGCGCTCACGACTGCCCAGGAACTGGTCTCCGGCGGTCAGTCCTCCTCGGCCGTGATTCTCCAGGCCGTGCAGCAGGTATTGACCCAAAACGCCGAGGTGCGGGTTGAGTACGCCTCCCTGTGCCATCCCGAAACGCTCGAAGAAGTCAAGCAGATAGCCGGTCCCACCTTGTTGGCCATCGCGGTCTGGGTCGGCGATGTCCGGCTGATTGATAACTGTGTGCTACACTAGTCGCAGAGCGTGAATATGGCCAAGGAGAAATCCGCCCAGAGAGCGATCTGCGTCAATCGCAAGGCGCGGCACGACTATATCATCAACGAAACCATAGAAGCCGGGATTGTGCTGAACGGCGGAGAGGTCAAATCGCTCCGGGACGGTCGGGCCAACCTCAAGGACAGCTATGGCCGGATCGACAAGGGCGAGGCGTTTTTATTGAACGCGCATATCAGCGACTATAAACCGGCCCATTATTTCAACGGTGACCCCAACCGTAAGCGTAAGCTCCTGCTGCACAAAAAGGAGATTATGCGGCTAATGGGCAAAACAAAAGAGCAGGGATTGACCCTGGTTCCTCTGCGGCTGTACTTTAAGGAAGGTCGGGTCAAGGTTGAGTTGGCTTTGGCCAAGGGTAAACGGACGTATGACAAGCGTGCTGCCATTCGCGAACGCGAGATGAAGCGCGATGTTCAACGTGCCATGCATAGACGAACAGGCTAGGGGAGGTATGTCTCCTGGTCTTTTCTCTGTGTGAAGTATACAACTTCGATAAGGGGGCGATCTGGTTTCGACGGGGGCTAGAAAGCCAAGGCTGCATGCCGGGGTTCTGTCCCGCCCGTAAAACGGACAGGCTGCAATATAACTGCAGACGATTTTGACTACGCTCTTGCTGCCTAGAGCAGCTTGCGTCTTACCGATCCGCGCCCGTAGGGTCGGCTAAGGCGACATAAATCGGGATAGGGCTGGCATCGTGCCGAAGGGTGCACGCCCGAAACTCTACTTTGGCTGGTCTGAGGGCATCCTGCTCGTAGGAGGCCCGAGGATGAGATCAAAATACGAGCTACGCATTGTAGATGCCTTGAGCGGACTACTTCCGGACGCGGGTTCGATTCCCGCCGCCTCCATTCCCCTACACCCTCTAGAAGGAAATGCTCTCTTTATTGCTCCATCGCCGAACCGGTTTCGCCTGTCAGGTTTCTTAGTTTTTTTGTCTTTTTAACATGAACCCTCGTATTGCATGTAGGGACAAAACCAGCGCTCTGGCGTATAAGCAGGGCTAGGCGGGAGGAGAGACAGTGGCTGGGTGGTCCCCGGCGGCCTGTCCCGAATGCCGCCGGGGACAGGTGCAGTTTCGCTGCCCCAGTGATGCCGTTTTGGGAAGTCGTCTCATGAGTGACCAAGACGCCTTCGAGCACATCCTGGCATCGTTGTACGAGGCCATGCTCGACGACGCCTATTGGCCGACCACCTCGGCCCTAATCGATGAAGCCTGTGGCATGCAGGGCAATGCCTTGCTGGTCGGCGCCGGCCCGCCGGACGATGTCCGCGTCCTCTTCGTCGGCCTCTACTACCGGGGAGAGCGCCGGGAAGACCTGGAGCGCGACTACCTCGCACACTACCATCCCATCGACGAACGCGTGCCGCGCGTGCGGCAACTGCCCGACAGCCGCCTCGTGCATATCACCGAGTTGTACACGGCCGAGGAGTTAAAGACCTCGCTCACCTATAACGAGATAATGGAGCGGAGCAATGGCCAAAATGGCTTGAATGTGCGGCTGGACGGCCCGGCCGACTCCCACATCACTTGGTCCATCAGTGACCCCGTCACCCCAGGGGGCTGGGAGGACTCGCAGATCAGGATGATCGAAGGGCTGCTGCCCCATATTCGACAATTTGTCCGCATCCAGCAGGCGCTAGCCCAAGCCGGGGCATTGGGTGCGTCGGTGAGCGACCTGCTCGACACCCCCCGCATTGGCGTCATCCACCTGGACTGGCGCGGGCGAATCATAGAGGCCAACGACCGCGCCCGGCGCCTTTTGCGCCACGGCGATGGGCTGACGGAGCGGGGCGGGGAACTGCAGGCGCGCAGTCCGGCCGACCGGGCGCGGTTTGGGCAACTGGTGGCGAACGCGCTACCGACCGCTGGTCCCGTCGCTGTCAGTGGCTCGATGACCCTCCAGCGGGCGTCCAGGAGACTGCCGTTCGTGGTGCACGTCAACCCCGTGGGCGCCCTGCAGCCGGATTACGGCGCGTGGCGCGTCGCCGCCCTGGTGCTGATTGTCGAGCCGGGCTACCAGCCTCACGTTGATCCTACCCTGGTGGCTGCCGCCCTGCGGCTCACCCCGATGGAGAGTCAGGTGGCGGTGAGGATAGCGGCCGGCCAGACCGTGCGCGAGATTGCCGTGGCGCTGGGCCGCACGTCCGGGGCCGTTCATTGGCACCTGCGCCATATCTATCAGAAGCACGGCCTGCGCGGGCACGCGGATCTCGTGCGGCTGGTGCTCTCGCTGACCACACTCGCCTGACCACGACGGCTTGTCCGCCGCCTGCCGCATTTCTTCGGCCACCCTCGTACGGCATGTAGGGGCAAAGGTGGCGTAATGCCGTATGGGCAATGATTGAAACTTATGAGGAGCGATGACAGGACGCTGCCGTATCTACCAATTCGGACTCATCCACGGGACGTACTGCTACCGATGCTCGCCAAGCTGTAGCCCCTGTAGCAGGCGATGACCGGCTAGGGCAGGAAAGGAGCGTAAGATGTTTGTGACACGCCTACGGTATATAGCCGCCAGGGTTGTGGTGGCACTGCTGGCCGCCCCAGCGGTGACCGTCCAGGCTGCCGACTTGTTTACCCCCGTCGATGCCCCGCCGCCACCCCTCCCCGCCGCCGACCTGACGTTGCGCAGCCGGGTGGTCACCATGGACCTCGGGCAAGTCCAGCGGGTCCAGGCCGCCGTGGCCGCCCCGCCGCCGCCCAGCCCGCGCACCCCGGCCGCCGGCAGCGCGCTGCCGGGACTAGTCCCGCCCCCCCCAACCCCACCCGTACACCCGGCCCGCGCCGCCGCGCCGCCCGTGCCGGGCACGACGCTGACCTTCAACCTGTTCGCCGATGTCGTGGTCACGGCCAGGGTGGAGCAGACGGCCCCGACCTTTTCGGGCGGCTATTCGATCGCGGGCCATCTGGTCGAGGAGCCCGTGGGGACGATGACGCTGGTGGTCAACGGGGAGACGGTGGTCGGCACGGTGCGGCTGGTGGGCGAGACCTACTACATTCGCTCGGTCGGGGATGGGTTGTACGCCATTAGTGAGGTGGAGGAACCCCCACTGCACTGCGGGGTGGAGGGACCCCATTCCGAGACTGACCACCTGCATTGATGCCCCCGCCCCCGTGTTAAGGAGTCAGGGAGTCCAAATCTTGAAATCGAAAAATGATTCGTTCAAGTCCGTCGTCCTCGGCACGCCACTGGAGGCATTGCCTCCTGCTCCGATTTGAGAGCTACCTGACAACGGTCCTCACGCTGACCCTTCTCCTGCTGGTCCCGGACGGGCACGCGCGGCAACTCCTGGAAGTCGACGGCATCGTGCTGCGCGGCACGGCGCGCCTCGTCGCCCAGGGGGCGGGGACATGCCAGGTCCTGGAGAGTCATCACCCGGCAGAACAGTACGAGCGGATGAAGGTGAACCACGGGCAGCCGCTGGATGTCTGGCAACTGGATTTTTCTGTCCACAACGGGACCGGGAAACGCTTGGATCACTTGATTGCCCGGTTTACGATTGCCGCCGAGTGGCCGCCCTGCACCACGTGGGATGGACCAGTTGGGCGCTATTCCGAGCCGGTGCAGTGGGCAGACACCATGGGACGTATCCAACGCAGCGGCACCCCCTGGGTCGTCGCTCCAAACGAAACCCTCAAGACTACGAGATTCATCCTCGTCTTTCACGACGACCAGCCCCGGTTTCGTGACTGGTCCGTTGATTACACCTTCGCCGCTCCGTCCACACAACCACCCCCACCGTCCCCTACAAGCAAACCACCCCCGCGCTCCACAGGCAATACTCCGTCGGGCAGTCTGATTCTCCTCATCGATGTGAGCGGTAGTATGAATGGGACCAAGTTACGGTCCGCCAAAAACGCGGCGATTGAGACCATCCGCAAGGCCATCGGGAGTAACACCGAGATTGCCGTGCTGGCCTTTGAAGGCGATTGTCAGCAGCCGATTCATGCGTCCATCGGCTTTACCCGCAAGGAAAATGAGCTGATTGCCTTTGTCAACGGATTATCCGCCGTAGGCGGCACCCCCCTGGCAACGGCCCTTGAGGCGACCAACCGATTCATGAACCAACACAAATCCGCCACGAGCCGAACCCAGATGATTTTGCTCCTGGCCGACGGCGATGATGACTGCGGCAATCTGGACCCCGTCTTGCAGGGCCTGAAGCGCAACAATCTGCTGTACCGTCATGAAACCGTCGGGCTTGAGGTATCGGGGGCGGCGCAGCGACAGCTCCAGCACATTGCGACGCAATCGGGTGGCAATTACCACCATGCCAGCAGTGAAACCCTCTCAAAAGTGTTCTCGGACGCGGTGGACTTGATGAAGATGCTGGATATGATCGGGAAATTTCGGTGATTGCACGGAGAGAGGAGACATGAAAAAAACACTGATCGTCCTTGTAGCCACCACCCTGCTGTATTGCGGTGTTCCAGCCGCGCAAGAACTCCCTGACGATATTCTGGCCGATCAATATCTGCTGGCCGCGACTGCCGCCCTCCAGCAACAGGACCGACAGGCCGCCATCAATGCCTTTCAAAGGATTGAAGCGCTGGATGTTACCCCGCCGACTGAGTTCTTCTATTTCTACGGCAAGGTATTGGTAGAAGATGGCATCGCAACAGAGAATGTCCCGAGCATGGAGAAGGGACAAGCGCTGTTGAAAAAATATGTGGTCGCTTCTGGAAGAGAAGCGGAACATTATCAGAGTGCGTTAGAGGTGCTGAATACCGCAGAGGGGCCAGTGGAGGCAGCGCAGTTGCGACAACAAGAAGCGGCGCGACGGCGACAGCAAGAAGCGAATGAACGCGAGGCGCGGAGAATAGCAAAGCTCCAAGAAAGATTACCGGAACTCCTCGTCCAGGTGAATGCCCAGATGGTGCGCATTGAGGGGGGGAGCTTCACTATGGGGTGTACGCCAGAACAGATAGGTTGCGCTAACAATGAGAAGCCGGCGCACCAAGTGCGTATCAGCAGCTTCGAGCTCAGCAAATACGAAGTGACGCAGGAGGTCTGGGAAGCGGTGATGGGCGAGAATCCGAGCCATTTCAAGGACTGTCCTCAATGTCCGGTCGAGGAAGTCTGTTGGGACGATCTTAAGGCATTTCTGCAAAAACTGAATGCCGGGGGCGGGCGATATCGGTTACCGACGGAGGCGGAGTGGGAATATGCGGCGCGGGGTGGGGCACAGAGCCGGGGGTATGAATATGCGGGGAGTGACAGCCCGAATGGAGTCGCGTGGTACGCGGAGAACAGTGGGAGGGAGACCCATCCAGTGGGCCAAAAGCAGGCGAATGAATTAGGCTTATACGACCTGTCAGGAAATGTGTCGGAGTGGGTGCAGGACTGCTGGAACACAAGTTATGCGGGTGCACCGAGTGACGGGCGGGCGTGGGAGGGTGGGGATTGCGGTGCTCGGGTCCTGCGCGGCGGTTCCTGGTACTACGAACCGAGGACCCTCCGTTCGGCCTATCGCGGCGTGGACTCCGCCCTCTTTCGGTTCAACTACTACGGGTTCCGGATTGCCCGGTCGCTCCCTTAGTTCTGGAATCTTTACCTCCTTATCTCAGGGGGTCCAGGGGCTGTACCCCTGGTTAAATTTTCTAGGCATGCTCAGGGAGTCAAGTGACGGACAATCTCGGTCGTATCTCACAATGTTGGACATGATTAGAAAATTTCGGTGATCGGAGGGAGCGAGCAAACATGAAAAAAACACTGATCGTCCTTGTAGCCGCCACCCTGCTGTATTGCGGTGTTCCAGCCGCGCAAGAGTTACCACCCGACATGCTGGCCGATCAATATTTGCTGGCCGCGACTGCCGCCCTCCAGAACCAAGACCGACAAGCCGCTATCAATGCCTTTCAAAGGATTGAAGCGCTGGATGTTACCCCGCCGACTGAGTTTTTCTATTTCTATGGCAAAGTATTGGTAGAAGATGGAATCGCGACAGATAATGTCCCGAGCATGGAGAAGGGACAAGCGCTGTTGAAAAAATATGTGGTCGCTTCTGGAAGAGAAGCGGAACATTATCAGGGTGCATTAGAGGTGCTGAATACCGCAGGGGATTACCAAGACCTAGTAGCACTGGTGGAGGCACAGATGGTGCGGGTTGAGGGCGGGACCTTCACCATGGGATGTATGGAGGAGGAACCGGATTGTGAATACGGTGAGAGTCCAGCACATCGGGTACGGGTGAGTAGCTTTGAAATCAGCAAGTACGAGGTGACGCAGGAACTGTGGGTAACAGTGATGGGCGATAACCCGAGTAGGGGATACAGAAACTTTAAGGAGTGTCCTCAGTGTCCTGTTCATAGTGTCAGTTGGCATGATGTGCAGGCATTTCTACGGAAACTGAATAGGGGGGGCGGGCGGTATCGGCTACCGAGTGAAGCAGAGTGGGAGTATGCGGCGCGGGGCGGACAGCGAAGTCGAGGATATCGATATGCAGGGAGCAATAACCTGGACGCGGTAGCGTGGTACTGGGAGAACAGCGGAGACAAGTTTCATCCGGTAGGACAAAAACAGGCGAACGAGTTGGGCTTATACGACATGTTGGGGAACGTGCAGGAATGGGTGCAGGATTGTCATCAGGAGGAGGATGGCCCCGGCTACCATGGTGCGCCAAGCGATGGGCGAGCGTGGGAGGAGCCGGGCTGTGCTCGCGCCGGCGATGACGAACGCTCCATCATCCGTAGGCAGCGCGGCGGCTACTGGCGTGGCTCTCGGAGGGAACTCCGTTTGACCTATCGAGAAAGCTCTGGTTCTAACGGTCCGTACTACCTGTACTACGTCGACGGATTCCGTATTGCCCGGAGTTTGGATTAAGTCTTGTCTCTTACGAATCTCGCGTGGAGATAGGCGATTTGAGTAGCGGGGTCATATTCAACCCTTAGTCCTCCAGCCTTATGACCATCCTTTAATATCCTCTTACCGCCTCGAAAAAGACTTGACTCGACTACGAGGTACGCCAAGCGTCCGTTAGTGAGCCCCGTCTCATTATCCAGAGGAAACTCTGCACTCCCGCCGGTTTCTATATCTCTCGGCTTCGTCTTGTAGACATGACGTTGCCGTCCCGATCTCCACTGAGTAAAAGTAATGGTCGTCGTCGTCTTACAGGTGACATTGATTTTTCGGTCCGTCGCCGTCGTCACTTCAACGCGTAATATATGCTCATCCTGCTGAGTCCAACGAGCGGAACTTCTGCGACTGCTACAACTCCTGTACAGCCGCCTAAAATCGAACCGGGCTGACTCCACATCGATCTTCCAACCATCGTCCGGTCGCACTGCCCAAGTATCAGTGCGACGTCCATAGCGAATAGACGGCAAGGGGGGAAAACCTCTCACTTTAACGCTCGACTTCACTCGAGGACTCTCAAAAGGCCCTCTTGTTACTTCTTTTTTCTGCTCAGTATCGATATCCCCAACGAATACGGCCTTTACTGTGCCAACCTTCTTGGGAAGAATATATCCGACGAAACTAAATCTACGGCCCTCGTCGCAGAAGAAACCCCACCACCAACACTCTTCCAGAGCGAACCGGATCGGGACTTCGACCAGATCACCCTCGTCCTCACTGAGACTGAGCAATTCGGAGACCGGGCCTTCGCCAAGTGGAATCCTAACCGTAACGCGTGAATCATCTTGAATAGCAATATTCGGCTCCACTTGCGTCGCATTCACACGGAAGTCCTGTATCGTTGCCTGAGAGAGTGCCGTACCTTCCAGCGTCATCTCGATGTGCTCATCTCCCCTTACGGCATATCCTGGTCTGAGACGGACGTAGCCTGGACTTCGAGACAACAACAGACGAACATCCTGTCGTAGGGGCGTCACAATATCGGCGGCTTCACTCGCTATCGACTGAGCGATTTTTTTCGTCAACGAATCGAGGTCGGAAACAAGGCGGCGTTGTTGGCCATCCAACTGGTCCACCGTCAGATGCATGACCTCGGCGAGCTGAAGTGACGCTTGGTTCACGGTTGCTCTTGCTTCCGAAGCCGCCAGCAAAAGTGACTGGTCAAAACGATCAAACGCTTCTTCAATCAGTTCGTCCACGGCGTCTTGCGTATCATCAATAATTCCACCTACGAAGAGGCCGGGTGCAAGTTCATTTTCCGACTGCGCGAATAACGGAGAGATTCCAAAACAGACCATCCCTAGAACGCAGTAAGGGAAGTACAATCTTATCGGTTTCATTGTGGTCCTCCTTGACCCGGGGTTTCATGCTTCTGAGTGGGGCTATAGCTTATAGCCCTCCTTATGGGCCTTGGTGATGTCCCCGGTCCCATCCAGTTCCTTCAGCATCTCCATCCCCTCTCTACTCATCTCTAGAACTCATCTCATAAATAGGAGAGTCGCTACTTTTGCCTAGGACCGACGGCCTATGGAGCATCCGTCAGACATTTATGAGATAGTTTCTAGGCTCAGGACCTATAAATGGGCTTTTCCCGGAAGCGGGCCTATGCTTCAATCTGCCCAGATATCAGGAGATTGTTATGGCTGACCACCATTTCTGGCTTTCCGAGGCTCAGTTTGCGCGGCTTCAGCCGCTGTTGCCGACCAAGGTGCGCGGCGTGCCCCGGGTTGATGACCGGCGAGTCATCTCTGGGATCCTCCACGTTATCCGCAACGGCTTGCGGTGGCGTGACGCCCCCGCCGCCTACGGCCCGCCCAAGACGCTCTACAATCGTTTCGTGCGCTGGAGTAAGGCGGGTGTCTTCAATCGTATCTTCGCTGCCTTGGCCAGCGAAAGTGCCGCGTCGGCCACCGTGATGATCGACACCACTCATCTGAAGGCCCACCGGACGGCGGCCAGTCTGCTCAAAAAGGGGTGCTTGCGCGCGATATCGGGCGGACCCGTGGCGGACTCAACTCGAAACTCCACGCCGTCTGTGATGGAGACGGTAAACCCGTGAGGCTCCTGCTAACTGCCGGACAGGTCAGCGATTATCGTGGCGCGGCCACCCTGCTCCCGACGCTGCCCGCCCCTGCCCGCCTGATTGCCGACAAGGGCTATGATAGCGACCGTCTCCGGCAAGCTCTGGCCTACCGCGCCATCACACCCTGTATCCCAGGCCGGGCCAACCGGACACAGCCCATCAAGTATGACGTTGCTCTCTACAAGAAACGCAACCTTATCGAACGCATGTTCGGCCGCCTCAAGGACTGGCGGCGCATTGCCACTCGCTATGATCGCTGTGCCCATACGTTCTTCAGCGCCATCTGTCTGGCCGCCACCGTGCTCTTCTGGTTATGAGTCCTGAGCCTAGTCAAATGAGGTGTTCATAGACGGCTTCGAGTTGGTGCGGTAGGCCGTCCGCACGGCTGTCAGGTTCGCTTGCAGCGTGGCGAAGTCCGGCACGGTCGCCGTGGTCGTCTCCGTCGTCTCCACCTTGCCTGTCTCGATATCCTGCTCTTGTGCCCCGGCACCGCTGCCGCCCAGTAATACCGCTGTCAGAGCGCAACTCAAAATGGTGTTCCCTCGTAAGTATGTAGGCATGCAAATATCCCCTCCCGAGCATGTCTGAAACATGTTCGGACCCATGAAAGAGTGTCGCATTTCGTGTCGCGTACCCCAGGACGGCGCACTTGTCCCTACAAGCGCATAGAGGGTTTGCAAAAAAATTGGCCGAAAACCGCAAAAAAATGCTTTTCAGCGGGAAATCGTCGCGGTCCGCGCGCTCTTTGTCCTCAGGACTATGAGCGACAGAGCGCACTAGGGTCAGGACTCATAAAGGGGGTGTTCCTAGACAGCAGATCGTGTTTCTATCTCCTCCACTCTGGAGGGAAGAGGCAATGCCCAACCATTTCTGGCTTTCTGACAGGCAATTCGCGCGGCTCCAACCGCTGTTGCCGACCAAGGTGCGGGGGGTGCCGCGGGTGGACGACCGGCGAGTGATCTCCGGGATCATTCACGTGTTGCAGAGCGGGTGTCGGTGGCGGGATGCGCCGCCCGCCTATGGCCCCTCCAAGACGCTGTACAATCGGTTCGTGCGCTGGGCGCGCAAAGGCGTCTGGGACCAGGTGTTTGCGGCACTTACGGCGGCCGGTGGCCCGCCTATAGCCCTGCTGCTGGATTCAACGCCGGTCAAAGTGCATCGGTCGGCAGCAGGGGGAAAAGGGGGGCGTCCCACCAAGCCATTGGCCGGTCTCGGGGGGGCCGCACGACCAAACTCCATGCCGCCGTCGATGCGGCCGGTCGCCCCCGTCGGCTGCTCGTCCGCCCGGGGCATCAAGGCGATGTGCCCGTCGCGACGGCCCTGGTCGCTGACCTGACTCCGGCGCGGTGCCTGGCTGATACGGCCTACGACAGTGATGCCTTCCGGGCGTGGCTGTGGCGGCGCGGGTGCCAGCCCGTCATCCCCAACAATCCGACCCGTAAGCGCCACCATCCCTTCGATCCGGTGGCCTATCAGGAGCGCAATGTTATCGAGCGCACCTTCTGCCGCCTCAAGGACTGGCGCCGGGTCGCCACCCGCTACGACAAGCTCGCGCAGAACTACCAAGCCACGGTCACCCTTGCCGCCATTCTCCTCTACTGGTTATGAGTCCTCACCCTAAGGCTAGACCTTTCGGCGAGGGAAGATCGGCCCGTGTAGGCCGGTAAAGGCGGTCGCCACCGCAAGCAGGGAGGGGAAACCCTGACATTCCGGCTCATGGTCGTCCTTCTTCCGGTCCGCTGATGCACCCAGCCCGCACGTCTTCTTGATAGGCTGGGCACAAATGACCAAAGACCTGCGCATGCATCCGATACCCAGGCTCGTCGAGCTCGGCGAAACAGGGCATACCAAGGGATAAGCGGACGGCCCATTCCTCACAATCCAGCACACCCGCGGCGTTGACATGGGGAAAAACAGAGAGCAGCAATAAGCTCTGAAACCTAATGGCACTGGTTCTCGTAATCCCGTTCTGGGCGGCCAGATCGAGCTCCCAACTGCGTAAATGTTGCATTTTTTGCTCGTACGTCTCCAGGGCGTAGAACGCCTGGATGAAGGGAACGGGGGCCGTGCCCGCACTGGCTCCGACACGGGCCACGACGGTCAGGACGAAAACGATGCCGCAGAGTGCTCTCATTGCCAGGGGCGCCTTCTTTCCTCTCTCATGAACGAACTGATTCAGGGTTCGCCGGCGGCGTCTCTTCTGCTGCCACTCACGACAGCCTTGGAACAGGAACTCGGCTTCACTCCTCGAGTAGCACAGGAAGTGGATGAGGTTGCCCAGGATATCCGGAGAGAACTGAAGGAGATCAGAGACGCGAAGGGTAGGAGAGGTTGAGCCGAACAATAAGACGACAGGAGGTGAGAAGATATGGAGAGAAAGGTCTGTATCAGGTGTGGGAAAAGTGACAAGGGATTCCCCCCGCTCCGTGGCTGACGCCACCGAACGCCACCCCAAGAAGGAAGCCCAAAGAGTCCTGACTTGAGCGAGTTTCCGAAGGTATCTCAGGCTGGCTCGCTCGGCTGGTGTCTGCTATGTCTGCATACGTATTACGGGCCTGAGGGAGAGGGCCATGCATCGGAAACTGACCATCACGCTGGAGGAAGCGGTCTACGAGGGCCTGTACCGGACGGTGGGCAGACGCCGGATCAGTCAGTTCATCGAAGACTTGGTCCGGCCGCATGTGGTCGATACCACGCTCGATGCCGGCTATCAGGCCATGGCTTCAGACGCGGAGCGGGAAGCCGAGGCCCAGGAGTGGTGCAACGCCCTGGCCGGAGACGTGGCCGATGAAACGCGGTGAGGTGTGATGGGTGGCGTTCGATCCGGCGGTCGGCAGTGAGATCCGCAAGACGCGCCCTGCGGTGATTGTGAGCAACGACGCGGCGAACCGCCGGCTGGCGCGGGTGATCGTCGTCCCGCTGACCAGCAACACGGCCCGGCAGTATCCCGGCGAAGCCACCGTGACCGTGGGTGGGCAACGCAACAAGGCGATGGCGGATCAGATCATGGCGGCAGACAAGCCCCGCCTCAAGAGCCAACTGGGGGTTCTCTCTCGGACCGGGATGCGGGCGGTCGAGGATGCGCTCCAGGTGCAGTTGGGCTTGCCGCGCTGAGACGGGGTCTGCATCAGCCCCCCCGGCCTTCGCGGCGTCCGTCCCGTATCCGCCGCGAACTCCCGGAGACGGCCTAGGGAGAGCGAGCAAAGCCCATGAGAAGGCCCCCCACCAGCGCGCGCCTTGCATTGCTCAAAGCGGAGCAGTAAAAAACGGCGACCCAGGCTCGGCTTGACCGCCTGGTCCCGATCAGGAGTCGACCGTGCAGTGCTGACCGACACCGACATTAGCAACACGCGACCTGAGCAATCTTCGAGAGATGGATACATGACAATGGCGGCATTTGCAGCCGGGGATTGGATCGACCGGCTGGCACAGGCACTTCCCGGCCTGGCTGAAGCGCAGGAACCCTACCTGCGGGAATATTGGGAGCAGCATCCGCGCGTCCATGATGCGGTTGGTGAGAGAGACGGCACTCAGCCCGCTTTCCCGCTGGACGACCTGCGCGACCTGTATGCCATAGCACGCCACAGCCATGTTTTTGGCGAACAGGCGCACTACGCCCCCCTGCTCGCGGTGCTGGACCCCGTGCGACATATTTTGTATGCGCATCCGACGCTGGCGCCAGTGAGGAGCCGGATCATCGGCAAGGATGACTTCTGGATGCAGATACTCAATACCGGCAACTCGACCACCGCGACGGACCTGATTGCCGGACTCATGGCGCGGGCCTCGGAGTTGGCCAGGGACTGCTTCCGGGCGGCCGCGACCGAGTTGAACGCGTTTCTCAGTCGGGGCGGGCGAGGAGGGGCTTTCAAGAAGGGCTTCGATATAGCCCGCAGGTCTGTCGTCAAGCTCTTGCGGGACGGGCCGCCGCCGGATTGGAATGAAATGGTGATTGCGGGAGGAAACTAGGCGCAGCGGCCCGGCGCTGGAACGACGGAACCGGGCGACCTGGGCCAAGCCCTGACGTAAACTGCAACAACGAGGAGGAGCGCATCCATGCCGAAACAAGACAGGCTTCCGCCACCGACGCAGATCATTCTGCGTGACGGCACGACGGCTAGAGTCTTCTGCGAATAGATTGAATCAGGGAAGTTTTTGCAGCAAGCTGGGGAGGGAGAGCAGGGTGAGCACTGCGGAAGGAGGGAGGAGATGGCTCGCGCCTACTCGCAAGATTTGCGGGATCGCGTGATTGATGCCGTGGCAGGCGAAGGGCTGAGCCGGCGGGCGGCGGCGCGGCGGTTTGGGGTCAGTGCCGCCGCGGCGATCAAGTGGCTGCAGCGCTTCCACCGGAGCGGGGAGCGGGAGAGTGCGGGGACCGGGGGGCATCGGCCCTCGAAGGTGCAGCCGCACCGCGCTTGGGTGTTGGCGGTTCTGGCGGCTCAGCCCGACATCACGCTGGCCGCGCTGGCGGCCCGGCTGTTGACGGAGCGCGGAGTGCGGGTAGACACGGGCATGCTGTCGCGGTTCTTCAAAGGCGAAGGGATCAGCTTCAAAAAAAAGCCTGGCGGCCTCCGAGCAGGATCGGCCGGACATCGCGCGGCTCCGCCGGCAGTGGCAGCACGCGCAAGGCCAACTTGATCCACGCCGCCTGGTGTTCCTGGATGAGACCTGGGCCAAGACGAACATGACCCGCAGTCATGGCCGCTGCCCCCGGGGCCAGCGGTTGCGCGCGACCCGGCCCCATGGGCACTGGCACACGCTGACCTTCGTGGCGACGCTCCGCCACGACCGCCTAGCCGCGCCGTGTGTCTTCGATGGCCCGATGAACGGACCCTGCTTCCTGGCCTATGTCGAACAGTGTCTGCTGCCAACGCTCACGCCGGGCGATATCGTCATTATGGATAATCTGAGCAGCCACAAGAGTCCCGCCGTGCGGGCCGCCATTGAGCGGGTGGGGGCCACGCTACGCTTCCTGCCACCCTACTCCCCCGACCTTAACCCGATTGAACAGGTCTTCGCCAAGCTCAAAGCTTTGCTCCGCCACGCGGCCGAACGCACCGTTGAAGCGACTTGGCGGCGGATCGGGACGCTGCTGGACCGCTTCGAACCGGAGGAATGCCGCCACTACTTCACCCATGCTGGCTATGCCTCCACCTAAAAACAGAATGCTCTAGGCTACGTCCGGCCGGGCCGGGCGATGCCGAAAAGCTTGAAGCGCTGTTTACGCGTGCCTCACTGGAATCGGTGTGGCTGCGTTTCTTTACCGCCTCAACCCAGCCCAACCGCCGCGAGATCGACCGCATGCTCGACATCGACGGTGTCGCCCGTATGACCTATGTGGTGACCCGCGGCGAGGACGCCGAGGAGCAGATCCTGGCTATCGGTAACTATGTCCGTCTGCCACGCTGGGATACCGCCGAAGTCGCCTTCTTTGTCGATGACGCCTATCATGGTCAGGGAATCGGCACGGTCCTGCTGGAACGTCTGGCCGCCTATGCCAAGCAACAACGTATCTTGACGATTGTCGCAACCGTTCTGCCCGAGAACAGGCCGATGCTTGAGGTATTCCGTAAGAGCGGCTTTGAGCCACACATTTCCTGGGACGAGGGGGTGATGCGGGTCGAGTTGCCGGCCACCCCGAGTGAGAAAGCGCTCGCCCAAGCCGAAGCTCGCGAGAAAATCGCCACCGCGGCTTCGCTCGATCCCTTCTTCCGGCCGCAAGCCATCGCCGTGATTGGTATTGATCAGCATACCAACGGGCTCGGCCGCCGCGTTTTTGAACAGCTCATTCGGAGTGGCTTTCACGGTCCGGTCTACCCTGTTCATCCCTCCGCCCGGTCGATTGCGGCGGTTCGTGCCTTTCCGTCTGTCGCCGAGATTCCTGACGAGATTGAGATGGCGATTCTGGCCGTTCCCGCCAAGCAGGTGCTGGCCGAACTCGATGCCTGCGCAGCCGCGCGCGTCCGGGTCGTCCTGGTCCTGTCGGCTGGCTTTGAAGAAACCGATGCCGAGGGGGTGCAGCGCCACAACGCGCTGCTCAGCAAGGTACGGGCGCACGGCATGCGGATGGTGGGTCCCAACTGCATCGGGCTGCTCAATACCGCTCCAGACATCAGCCTGAATGCCACAGTTCTTCCCGATCCGGTTCAGCCGGGTCGGATTGCTGTCCTGACCCAGAGCGGGGCGCTGGGAGCGACCGCGCTCGACTATCTCCAGGTCGCAGACCTCGGCATCTCCATGTTTGTGAATGTTGGCGACAAAGCCGATGTCTCCGGTAATGACCTGCTCCAGTACTGGGAGGAAGACCCCTCAACCGACCTGATTCTGCTCTACCTCGAATCCTTTGGTAACCCGCGCAAGTTTGCCCGTATCGCCCGACGAGTGGCCCGGCGCAAACCCGTCGTGGCGATTAAAAGTGGCCGAGCCGTGGGCAGAGTGACGCAGGCCGACTATGGTGAGTATGCTACAGAAGCCCTATTCCGCCAGGCCGGTATCATGCGGGCCGAGACCCTAGAAGAGAGTTTTGATATTGCTACGCTTCTGACCTGCCAACCGCTACCGACCGGAAATCGGGTAGCGATCGTCACCAACACCGCGGGTCTGGCCGGCCTGTGTGTGGACGCTGGTGAGGCCCATGGGCTTCAGTTTCCAAGCCTGAGCCCGGCTACCGTTGAAGCCTGCCGAGACCTGCTGCCGCGCGATGTCGCACTTGATAATCCACTGGCCCTGCGACTCGAAGCCCAGTCCGACCACTATGTAACAGCCGTTCAGCAGGTACTGGAGGACTCCAATATCGATGCCGTGATTGTCGTATATGTGCCGATGGGCAAGGCAGCCCAGCAGGAATTAGCGGAGGTGCTGAATCAAGCGGTATCCACGGCCGGGGCCAGGAGGGGTCAACCAAAACCGGTTCTGCTGTGTTTTTTACACCAGGGTCTGTCGGGAGCGAGACGAGGAGTTACTAACAGTGCTGCGAACCTGCCCCTTTTCCGTTTTCCCGAAGCGGCCGCCCGCTCGCTGGCCCACGCGGCCAGGTATGCGGCTTGGCTGCGCCGACCGCCGGGAGAGGCGTCCGAACTGGACAGGGTGGACGCGGAAGCTGCTCACCGCGTGATTGAAACAAACCTGGATAGCCATGGTCCGACAGAACTCGGCCAGGCGGCAAGCTGTGAGCTGCTGGCGTCCGCCGGTCTGTCCATATCCGACGCCGCCGAGGAGGCGAACGAGACGGCCGTCATCATTCGGATGGTTGAAGATCCCAGCTTTGGGCCGCTGATCGGTTTTGGTCTGAGTGGGGCTGTGGCGGAAGTTTTGGACGACCGTGCGTTTTGTATTACCCCCTTGAGCAGAACCGATGCCCAGGATTTGATGCGCTCTATTCGCGGTTTTGACCTGCTCCGGCGCAAACACGCGATGACTGACTTGGCTGCGCTTGAAGACCTGCTGCTGCGCGTGTCTTGGCTGATCGAGGAATGTCCCGGAATCTCCGCCCTTGAGCTTCAGCCTGTCTCCGTTCGGACTGCCGGACAAGGTGTGGTGGTCCGAGGCGGGCGCGTCTCGGTTCGGCCGCTCAGCCTTGGAGCAGGTCTGGCTTTGAGTTGACGATGGACGTCCGTTCACACGGGCCGCAGGAACTGCCGTCCGTTCATGGCTCGCAAGTATGCGCTCAAAAATGTACGCAATCAAGGCCTCTGACAGAGGGATGTGTCACTCATGTGATGCCCGTCTTGGTGTCTGCTCGGTACTGTCCTAACTATGACAGTAACCCTATTTGACGCTCACTGTGCAGTCTATGGCGAAGGTGCTAAAGTAAAGGTCATACCTCAAGCGGGAAACAGGTTTTATCCTATCATTCGATGGCCTTTATGCACACGCCTTGCGGGGTTGAGCGCCCGCTTTTCAGACGCTCGTTGCGAGGAGTATGGACCCGATATAAGCGGTGGGACCATCGGCTTTCTGGCAAGTGTACAGACCCATATAAGCCCGTAATCAGGGTGGGGAAGTTCGTGGGGAAGCCAGAAGGTGCGTTATTAAAAGTTAGGTAAAAACAAAGAGTTATGGAGGATATTCGATTCCCCGCCTCCATTCCTTACCATATTGACGAACCGCTATGTCAGAAAATCTGCAAATTGCAGAGATGATTGAAGACGCTCGGCGCAGACTGGTAGACACGGGTACGCGCAATCGTCTGATCCATGTGAATCGCAGTCGCAAGACTGGTAAATTTCTGAACATCATCAACGAACGCTCCGATGATGTTTTTGATATCCTGCGGATCCAGGGCCGCAAGATGAAGTTTCATGCCTCGGATACGATGGATGATGACAGCGATTCCGATACGAACACCGCCGATGGGGTGCTTTTGCAAGAGGTAGACCTGTCTCCAGAAGAGGAAACTGTAGACGAGTCGCGTTTTACAGATCGACTGCTTGATACACCCTTGGGAGTGGATGCTCTGCAGAAGCGCCTGTTGCAACTGGCACGGGATGCAAAAACTGCGGAAGAGGAGCAGGGGATCAACATCCTTTACCTAGCATTGGGTTTTCTCACTTGGTACGAAGACGAGAACTCAAACACACCACGAGAAGCACCGCTCATTCTCATCCCCGTTGATCTCGTCCGCAACCAGCGTTCTTCCACCTACGACCTACAAGTTCGCGATGACGACATTGTCACCAATCTGCCTTTTCAGGAGCGTATAAAAAACGACTTCGGCATGATTCTGCCGGAGATTGAGGAAGGAGAAAATTTCACTCCGTCAGACTACTTCGAGCAGGTGCGGGATGTCTGTACGACCAAGCCGCGCTGGCAGATTGATGACAATGGTATTCAACTCGGCTTCTTCTCCTTCGCCAAGCAGTTAATGCAGCACGACCTGGAGCAGGCCAACTGGCCGGCAGGTTTCCTAGGCGAGAACGAAACTATGCAGAACCTTTTGCTGAACGGGTTTGAGCCCACAGCTCCCCTGTTCGGACCAGACGAAAGGCTGGACGGACGGCTGGAACCCGCAGATATCGTTCAGGTAGTTGCCGCTGATGTGTCCCAGACCAAGGTGATTGAGGAAGTGCGTAAAGGCCGCAATCTCGTCGTGCAGGGACCGCCTGGTACCGGTAAGTCTCAAACCATCACCAATATCATTGCTGCGGCTGCCCACGACGGTAAGACCGTACTGTTCATGGCAGAGAAGATGGCAGCGCTATCCGTGGTTCATAAACGTCTGGAAAAGGTGGGGCTGGGTGACTTATGCCTGGAACTGCATTCCCGCAAAGCCAACAAGAAGGCCGTAGTGCAGGAATTGGGACGAACACTGAACGCTGCTGGTGATTCCACACAACTGCCGCCACCGCCCGACAAACTCCGAGCGCAACGCGATGTGTTGAACCAGATTGCCGAGTTGTTACACACGAATATTGAGGGATGTGACTTTTCCCCGTTCGATGCCATGACGGAAATCATCGGTTTCATAGGCCGGGACCAACCACCACCCAACCTGTCTTGTGAGGGTCTTGGCAGCCTGACGAACGAGCAACGCAGGGCACTCGACCTTACGCTCCGTACGCTGGCCGGGGTGCTGGAGAAATCGGGAAGCCGTGTCACTCATCCTTTCGCTGGTACCCGGGCGATTGACTTACAGCCCCCTGATATCCAGCGTCTTGACAGTGAATTGAGCACAGCGATCTCAGCTATCGACACTGCCTTGAGCAACAACGCCACGATGTTTTCGACACTGGGGCTACCCAGCACACGATGCCTCAAAGATCTCGATAGCGACCACCGCATTCTGGACTTGCTTGGGAATCCGCCAAGGTCAGAAGCCTCTAGGCAACACCTTCTGGATTTGCTGAAGAATCCGCCGGAACGTGTAATGGAGCTTGGCCGGCTGATATTCGGTAAGGAGCCGGGTAGCTTGGTAGCAGAGCGGCTACAAAAGGC
Organism: uncultured Binatia bacterium (SeqCode); assembly: GCA_965203745.1. Taxonomy (GTDB): domain Bacteria; phylum Desulfobacterota; class Binatia; order Bin18; family Bin18; genus Bin18. The sequence goes on along the minus strand of CBDBDK010000001.1, from coordinate 2,365,697 downwards.
TGGTCCAACCTGGACTGAGGCAAGGCAGAACGAGGAAAACGCAAATCGAGACCTTATCGCAGTAAGGCAGGATGAAGAGGCCGCAGGTCGGAAGCTTGCTATAGCAAAGCAGAAACGGAAGGCCGCAGGGCGGGAGGGTAACGCAGCGAAGCGAGCCCTTATTACCGTTGAGAAGGAATATCGTGAGGTAGGGCAGGGGACTCCGTTTTACGATCAAGCTTGGACAACGCCGGTTGAACATCTGCGAGTCGCCATTACAGGCGGCACTGGTAGCGGAATCTGGCCTTTCTTCAAGCGGCTCGGTAACCGTTACCGAGCCGCGAGCAGGACGCTAGAGCAACTGGTCCGGGACGAGTTTCCGAAGAAAGCTGGGGAACGGCTTGTACTGCTGGACAAACTGGATCATACCAAAAGCGAATTAGATAAAGCGCAAAGCAAGCTGGACCAAGCCCAAAACAAATTTGACGAAGCGCGAAGCAAGGCGGACCAGACCCAAATTAATGTAGACCGGACTCAAAGCGAACTTGATCGTGTACAAAGCAAACTAGAGCAAGCACAACGCAGGCTTGACCGTGTTCAAAGTCGGTGCAGGCTGCTAGACGAAGATCGGGCTTGGCTGAAGACATTACTAGGCGATGTCTGGCAGGGAGAACACACCGATTTTACTGGTCTTACCAGAGCGGCTACTTGGCTGGGTGAGGTGGAAGCCGCTAGGTTGGTTCCGACCCTGGATGATCTTGAGCGCTTGTTACAGGCTGTTTCCAAATTGTTGTCAGTAGCGGCTGAACTGTCCTCCCTTGCCGAGGAGACCACCAATACGATTCAGAAAGTCGTGGCACGTCTACGACTTGATCTTGAAGCAACCGGATTGACGAATGAACTGGTAACGCTCCCCTTAGCTGACCTGCGAAAACGGTTGGCGAGTATACACACCGGGCTTGACCGGTACGGTGAGTGGGTACAACTGGAGAATATAACCGAAGCGATTCGGAGGCAGGGACTTGATGCGCTGATAACCGCTATTGACGCGGGTGCTCTGGCTCCTGCAGCCGCCGCTGACGAATTCAACTATGCCTGCGCCGAGGCCCGCTGGCGGCTTGCCCAAGAGCGAGTTCCCGAGCTTTCCACTCTCTCCCATCTGGAGCGCCACGGGCTTGTGAAGGCATTCCGTAGGCTGGAGTCAAATCGGTTGACAGATGTACAAACCCTGATCCGTTCGCAACATCTGGCCCAGTTGCCACAAGGGGCAGCAGGGGAGATGGGAGTCATTCGTGGTGAGATAGGGCGCAAGAGAAAGCACATGCCGATTCGTAGGCTGATCGATAGGGCAGGCACTATGGTGCAACGGATCAAGCCGTTGTTTTTGATGAGCCCGATTTCCATTGCCCAGTTTTTACCCCCTGGATCGTTGACGTTTGACCTTCTGGTGGTGGATGAAGCCAGCCAGGTGCGTCCGGAGGATGCTCTAGGTGCTATCGCCCGGGTACAGCAAATCGTTGTTGTGGGCGATCAGAAACAACTGCCGCCCACATCCTTTTTCGACCGGCTCGGTGGTAACGACAGTGACGAAGAGGAAGATGAGGCACTATCAACCACCCGGGCGACAGAGATGGAGAGTATTCTTACCCTCTGTGAAGCACGGGGGCTTGGGCGGCGCATGCTGGAGTGGCACTATCGCTCTAAAGCCCCGTCTCTCATCTGTGTCTCGAACTCAGAGTTCTATGAGAACCGGCTGGTGCTGCCTCCGTCACCTCTGGAATTGGACGAACATTACGGCCTTAGTTTCCGTAAGGTGTCTGGAGTCTATTCCAGCAGGAGCCGTGGTGGAGGACGTGCTGGTACGAATCGGATTGAGGCCGAGAAGATAGCCGCTGTGGTAGCACACCACGCCCGTACCTGCCCTGGATTGTCGCTGGGTATTGTTACGTTTTCCAAAGCACAAAGCGACATGGTGACCGAGGTGCTGGAATATGCTCGTCGCCAGGATCGGGTACTGAATGAATTTCTGAGTGAGATTCATGCCGAAGACGTATTCGTAAAAAACATCGAAAACGTGCAGGGTGACGAGCGCGACGTTATCCTGATAAGCGTTGGCTATGGTCCACATGAGGCCGGCGGGCGGCTTGCCAGTATGAACTTTGGGCCGATCAATGGCGAGGGCGGTGAGCGACGATTGAATGTCCTGTTTACCCGTGCGCGAGCACGTTGTCAGGTGTTTGCCTCATTCGACCCTGGCGATATGGATCTGACAAAAACAAGCCGTGACGGGCCACGGGCTCTCAAACGATTTCTGGAGTTCGCTCAGACGGGGCAGATGAACGAGCGCACGACAGCGGACGGCGGTCCGGACAGCCCCTTTGAGGAAGACGTTGCCCAGGTGATCTCATCACTCGGATATCTGTCTGACCATCAGGTGGGCAGTGCAGGATTTCGTATTGACGTGGGGGTTCGGCATCCCGACAGACCCGGACAATATATTCTAGCTGTGGAGTGCGACGGCGCTGCCTATCACAGTGCATTGAGCGCCCGTGAACGCGACCGCCAACGGCAAGATGTACTGGAAGGACTAGGCTGGACGTTCCATCGTATCTGGAGCACAGACTGGTTTCATCGCCGCGCCCAAGAAATAGAACGTTTGAAGAGCGCGCTTGAAGACGCTTACCAGAGAGTAATTGGCGGGATCCGCGTTCCCGGTGCCAACGATGAAGACGGTACTCGGGCAGCCCCGGCAAATTCCGGTGAGAATATGCCAGTCTTGGATGTCCGTCTGGAGCGTGCCTCCGAACGACCAGAAATCACCGTGCCTGCCTATGAGAGAGCCGATTTCACGGTTTCAACCTTTCTCGAACCCCACGAGATGCCTCTGAAAGAATTAGTAGAGATCGTACAGGGAATTGTGAAGATTGAAGGGCCTGTTCATGTGGATGAGGTGGCTCGTCGGCTGGCGACGGTGCTGGGCAAGAGGCGCACGGGGACCCGCATATCCACAGCAGCACGACAGGCATTACGCAATGCTCAGGCCAACCATCACGGCGAAGAGCATCTCCAATGCAGTGGAGATTTCTGGTTCACGGTTGCACAGAGCAAGAACGTTCCCGTGCGGGATCGATCTGGAGAATCCGGCCCTACTTTGCAGGCGGCGGCGCTGTCCCCAATGGAAGTTAGAGCCGCCGCTACGATGTTGGAGAAAGAATGTGGACAGATGGACCGTACCGAAATGGTACGTGAGATCGGCCGACTGCTCGGCTTCAAGCGTATTGGGGCTGATCTGCAAAGGGCAATCAATTCGTCGCTTGACGCAGACTGACGAGTAAACGGTCTTCTACTGGCCATCATTCGTTTTAATGTACGAAGGCTATGAGGGAGAAGCATGATGAGTTCCGATAAAATCGGCGGTCCCGTAGGCGCGCCGACAGACGGCGAGCTGCGTGCGGCCGCGCAGGCTTTATTTCTCGATCTGGATCGGGGCGACTTGGATTTCTTCGCCACCGCGATGGGCGGGTTCGTCGACGACTACAATGCCATCGACGCCATGGACGCGCCGCCCCTACCGACGAAATACCCGCGCGGTGAGGGGTATCGCCCGACCGGCGATGAGAACCGTTACGGTGCCTGGCAGTGGAAGTGTTCGATCAAAGGGGCGGCGTCCGGCAAGCTCTTCGGTAAACGCGTCGCCATCAAGGACAACATCAGCGTTGCGGGCATGCCTCTGCTGAACGGCTCGGCACTGTATGAAGGCTTTATCGCCGACGAAGACGCGACCGTCGTGGCCCGCGTGCTCGACGCCGGCGGCGAAGTGGTCGGCAAGGCCGTGTGCGAAAACTTCTGCTATTCCGGCGGCAGCCATACGTCGGCTTCGGGCCCGGTGAGGAACCCGCGCAACCCCGACTTCATGACCGGCGGCTCGTCGAGCGGCTGCGCCGTATTGATTCTGACGGGTGAATGCGACATGGCAATCGGCAGCGACCAGGGCGGCTCCGTACGCATGCCGAGCTCGTGGTCTGGCTGCGTGGGGATCAAGCCGACGCACGGCCTCGTGCCTTATACCGGCGCCGGACCCATCGAGCACACGATCGATCACCTCGGGCCGATGGCTGCCTCGAGCCTCGATTGCGCCCTGTTACTCGAAGTCATCGCGGGCTACGACGATGGCCTCGACCCGCGTCAGGTGGCGGCGTTGCAGGCAAAACCCTATAGCGAACTCGTCGGCCTGGGTATCGAGGGGCTGCGGATCGGTATCGTGCGCGAAGGCTTCGGCGCACCGGGCTCGGAAGCGGACGTGGATGAATCCGTAAGGGCCGCGGCCTGGCGGCTACGGGAAGCCGGTGCCGTGATCGAAGAAATATCCATCCCCATGCACACCGAGGCTGTGAAGATCATGTTCGCAAGTGCCGTCGACGGGACGCTGTCAACGTGGAGCGATCAGGGTCCGGCGGGCGGAAACGCAGATGGCCACCACCCACTCGGCGCGATCCGCTTCTTTCAGGAGGCGCGCAAGACCCGGGCGGCAGAGCTGCCGGACATGGCCAAGACCGTGCTGCTGTTCGCGCAGGTCATGCGCGCACGTTACGGCAACTATTATTCCGCCAAGGCACAAAATCTCGTCCGCACGCTCCGCGCCGCCTACGATCTCGCGTTCGATACCTGCGACCTGCTGGTGATGCCGACGACCGTGATGAAAGCCCACCGGATCCCGCCACCAGACGCATCCCGTGAAGTCGTCATGGGACTCACGCTCGACATGATCGGCAACACCGCGCCCTTCGATGCGACGAGCCATCCGTCGATGAGCGTGCCGACCGGTCTGTCGAACGGCCTGCCCGTCGGCATGATGATCACGGGACGCTACGGTGAGGACGACGTCGTGCTGCGCGCCGGGCATGCGTTCGAAACGTTGCGTGGGCCGTTTTGAGCGCTCGCGGAACGCTGCCGACGGGTTGGCCGTGCCGCATAGGCGTTGGGCGGCTGTCAGGAAGAGACCCGTTCATGACGGGTTCACAGCACTCCGGCATTCATGGTCGTAAGCCTAATCAGGGGAGGGGGCGATGAGTTTACATAGCGAAATTCACTATGAGGTCATCTGGCCGAAATCGCCGCTCGCGGTACAGACCCGGCATCTCGCCGAGCGGCTCGACACGCTCGAGGGCAAACGAGTCGGATTTCTGTGGGATTTCCTGTTTCGCGGTCACGAGCTTTTTCCGGTCATCGAAAAAGAGCTGCAGAACCGCTTCACCGGAATCGAAATCGTCGGCTACGATGAATTCGGCAACACGCACGGGGGTGATGAAGCCGAGGTGATGGCCGCGCTGCCCGACCGGTTGCGCGACCGCCGTATCGACGCCGTCGTCTCCGGGGTGGGGTGTTGAGGGAGTTGTACGCCCGCCGTGATGCGGGCGTCGGTTGTCGCGGAAGCCGCCGGGGTGCCGTCGGTGTCGCTGGTCTGCGAAGGGTTTGAACGCCAGGCGTCGGCCACTGGTCGCGGCGCGGGATTCTACGGGCTTCCCCTCGGCGTGCTGCGTGGGCACGTGGACGCGCAGAGCTACGACGAGATGATCGGTTCCCTGCGTGACTCGACACTCGACCAGATCATAGCCGGTCTCACCAGCGCACCGGTCGTCAGTGAGGGCGCTGCCGCCGAGCCCGCGCCACTGGATGTCGTCGCCACGGGAACGATTGACGATATCAACGAACGTTTCAGCGTTGAGGGGTGGAGCGATGGACTGCCGATCATTCCGCCCACCCAGGACCGGGTCGCGGCGTTTCTCGCCGCGCTGAACGATAACCCCTGGAGAATAATCGGGACCGCCCGGCCCTCGGGCCGCGAGATCACGGTCTGGTCGGTTGCCGTCAATGCCGTCATGACCGGTTGTCAGCCCCGGCACCTGCCCGTGCTCTTGGCGCTCGCCGAAATCATCGCCGATCCCGGCTACGGCGTCGAGCACTCGGGCAATACCACCGGGGCCGACGCCCTCGTTATCGTGAATGGGCCGTCAATGGCCGAACTCGGCTTCAACACTCGGCAGGGTGTACTTCGGGAGGGTGCCCACGCAAATACCAGCGTCGCCCGATGGCTCCGGCTGTACCTGCGCAATGTCTGCGGATTCACCGCCGACGAACACGACAAGGCCACGTTCGGGAACAGCACCCGGGTGGTATTGGCCGAAGATGAGCAGACGCTGACCGACATCGGCTGGCAACCGCTGAGTGCGGAGTTTGGGTTCGGGCGGGGCGACGACGTGGTCACTATGGCCCGCATGAACAGCGGCCTTATCCTCGGCGGTGTCTTTGGCTCGACGGGCGATGTGATTGTGCCGTATCTAGCCGACGGCCTCGTTCGAGTCAGTGGCTGGGATCTCGCGCACATCTACGGGTTCGGACAGGGCCATTATCGACCGCTGCTGATACTTTCTCCGATGCTGGCGCGCACATTTACCCGATCCGGCTGGAGCAAGGATGACGTCAAGCAGGCGCTGTTCGTGAAGGCACGGCTGCCGGCGACCAGGTTCGAGCAGTTCGTCGGCGAGTGGAGCAACATCGATGCGGGGCGCCGCACCCTGTTCGAACTGGCGACCGAGGATCTGATCCCGCCGGTCTTCGGCGAGTCCAACGACCCGCAACGCCTCGTGCCGATCGTGACCGAGGCCTCGAAGTTTCTGATCGCCGTTGCCGGCGACCCGAACCGGAACAATGCCTACGTCATGAGTAACGATGGCCCGCACGGTGACTGGACGGCCAAGGCCGTACCATCATGAACCCCTACGCCTTCGGCATCATCACGAGCATCGTGGTCTATCTGCTGATCGGAAACTACGCCGGCCGGCGGGTCAAAGATGTCGATGATTATTTCGTTGCGGGGCGTGACAGCTCGACCTTGCTGATAGCCGGCACCCTGGTCGCCAGCTACCTGAGCACCGCTGCGTTCCTGGGTGAAACCGGGTTTACGTATCAAGGGCACGGCGCGATCCTGATGATCCTGGTCGGGGTCAATATCGCCGGCTACGTCCTGGGCGCGGCGTTCTTCGGCCGCTACGTCAGGCGCAGCCAGGCGATCACCGTCGCCGAGTTCTTCGGCAAGCGCTTCAACAGTCGGCGCGTTCAGGCCGCCGCGGGTGTGACGGTGATCTGGGGGGTCACCGCCTATCTGCTGGCGGTGACCCAGGGGGCATCACTGGCGATATCGGAAGTGATGCATATTCCCTATGACGTGACGTTGCTGATCGTCTGGGTCGGTTACACATCGTTCACGATATATTCCGGCTCGAAAGGCGTGGTGCTGACGGATACCGTCATGTACCTGCTGTTCACCTTCGTCGGTTTCCTCTCTCTCTACTACATCCTGGGTGAGACCGGGGGATGGTTCGCCACTATCGAGTCCCTGGCGGTCTACGAAGCCAAGCCGGACATCATCTCCTGGCACGGTGTCGTCGGAGCCGATTCGCGCTGGCACACGCCGTTCGATTCAGTTGGCTGGGGTCTCGTGCTCGGGATCGCGTGGGCATTCACGATTGCGGTGAGCCCGTGGCAATCGAGTCGCTACCTCATGGCGAAAAACGAGCACACCGTGATGCGGTCAGCCTGCTTCGCGAGCGCATCAGTCGTGGTGCTGTATTGGGCCTTGGTGGTGTCTGCCGCCGCCGTCAATCTTCTCAACCCGGATATCGAGCCCAACGAAAGGGCCATGATCTGGGCGGCTTTCAACGCCATGCCGACCTATGCGGGCGTGTTGTTCATGACCGGCGTGGTGGCGGCCGCCCTGTCATCGGCGTCGACGTTTCTCTCCCTGATCGGATTCAGCGCGACGAACGATCTGGTCGAGATGCGTGAGGGCGATGAAGGTCGCAAGCTTCGATTGAGCCGCTCCACCATGCTGGCGGTCGGGATCGTCATCCTGATCGTCGCGTATTTCCAACCGCCCGCGATCATGATGATCAGCTATTTTGCGGCGACATTGTTTTCATCGTCGTGGGGACCGGTGGCCTTCATGAGCGTGTGGAGTAAATGCATCACGGCGGACGGCGCTTTTTGGGGGATCGTCGTTGGCTTCGTCGGGAACCTGATACCGAAGATCCTCTCGGTATTCGAGGTGATATCCCTGCCGGTGTATCTCGATCCATTCGTGATCGGCATCGTATTGAGCTTCATCACGATCGTTCTCGTATCACGAAAGGGCCGGGTCACCGAGGAGGAATCTCTTTATCGTATGCAGATACATAAAACGCCGCCCACTGAATACGATCCTTCACTGACCGCCAAAACTTTGTGGTTCGCGAGGGGTTTGATGGTCTGTGGCGCGGCTGTGACGATACTTATGATCGTGTTTTACGTGTTGCCGTACGAACATGCGGTCGGGCACGAGGCCGACTCCCTGTGTCTGGCCCGGTGGTTCTGGTCATGAGCGGCGAGCTGATTCTCTCGATAGGCTACGGCGGTATCCTCTTCCTGTGCGGCGTGTTCGCTTACTGGTGGACCAAGCGCTCCTACGGCAAACGTCGCGAGGGGCCGGATCAACATTCGTAGCCCGCGAGAAACCCCGGCCGGACACACGCACCGAGATGACCAACCACCCGCAGTCGCCGCTGATACGGTATGAGGGTGAGCGCTCTTTCGCGGGGTCGTGAAGCGCGCAGTTCGGCTTGAATCTCCTCGCGGGAACTACGGTGTCGGCTTGAAGCGTATGCTTTTATGTTGTCATTCTGATGATGGTATGCCATCGTGCAAACGATGATTCGGACTCAGGTACAGCTTACCGAACAGCAGTTGCTCCGATTGCGGGCACTTGCTGCGGAGCGAGGATTATCGATTTCCGAGTTGGTGCGTAACGGAGTGGATCATATCCTCAGTCATGCCGAGCGAGGGAGGTACGGAGACCGGGCGCAACGTGCGATCGCCGCCATAGGACACTTCCACTCTGGACGCGCCGATGTCGCCCGTCGGCACGACACCTATCTTGTCACTGCCTATGAAACACCCGAGGAGTGAAGAGATATTTATTGACATCTCCGCCTTTTACGCCGTGCTGGACTCGGACGATAAGGCATACGCTTAGACCCGTACGAGGTGGTTCTGGCTGGTCTGCTCCGATGACACTACTTTGCCGAGCAAGGCTTCCAACTCGTATTGAATCTTTTCTTCTCTATCCAGAAAAATCTGAAAGAGGATGACTCTCTACCAGGGTCAAAATTTATAAGCGTCTGGTAATCTTTGTTCTCAAGTTGTACATTGTACATATGAAAAGACTCACCGCCTCCGAGGCGAGGAAAAATTGGTTCCGGGTGCTTGACGAAGTTGCTGCTGGGGAAGTCGTTGTCCTGGAGCGGAAGGGGCAGAGACTTGTTTTACACAGGGAAGACAAAAAAGCCCCAAAATCGAAGCAGCAATTTCCTGACTATACACGTCTCCTGCGAGTTCCCGATGCCGATCAAGCTGACCGGTGGAGTTGGAACTGGCAGGGGGAAGGCCAAGACCTCGTATCGGTCTCCCGAAAAAAACAGTGACGCTTCTGCTCGATACCCATTTCCTGATTTGGCTTGTACTCGGGTCAAGCCGACTCAAGGAGTTTCCCTGGCTGGATAAATATCGTCCGTGGGGTGTTTCTCCAATATCGCTACTTGAGGTGCAATACCTGGCCGAGGTAGGCCGAGTAGAGATCGAAAATCCAGAGTTCACGGAGACCCTACTGAATGACCCGCGTTTCCTGGTGGATGAGGTTCCGTTACTCTCTCTCATTCGCCAGGCTATGCAGGTAGCATGGACACGCGACTCGTTTGACCGACTATTGTCTGCTCACAGTGTGGCCCGTCGGACACCTTTCTGTACCGTCGATCAGATTGTTCTTGAAAACCATTCGCCGATCGTCAAAGAGTTACATTCGTGAAAGATTCTTGAGGAAACGGTGGAAAAAGGGGACTAAGGTAAAAATATGGATTACGACTCGACCAAAGATATCTTTGTCCGCTGCACCTCTCGGCGTATCTACCTGCTCGTAACGATCCCTTATCAATGCAAGATCAGTTGGTGAGCAACATAAGCACATCCGGCTGTCTACGTGGAGAATCACCGATGAGTGGTTGAAGAGCCTCTTCCGATACTGCCACTCGGAAGTGATTTGACTTGAATGCTTAATCTGCACGGCGTACAAGGCAATAGCTTCATGTTCACTCAAAAGGATTCAGAATTTCCAAGTCGTTGATCCAAATAAAGTCTTTAGTATTTCTGGTCACGAGCGAGCGTTGATGGATAAGAGCTGTCCCTGCTACCAGGGAATCTCCCAAGGTCATCCTTCGCTCTTGGCGAAGCTGTACCGCCCGCTCTATGACCCCTTGCGATATCGGGAGAATGACCGACGAGGCGAAGAATTCCTCGAAAAGACTTTGGTCTGCCTTTGTGAGGTTATGATAGCCAAGCACTTCAACATAGCTTACAGCTGAGACTGCGGGCGTATGCTTTGCAATAAACTGTCGTAGATTCTCATGCTCAGGCCGAGCGGCATAGATAATGATATTGCTGTCTATGAGCACTACGCTTCTCGGTCTGGAAGGGGTCTATCCTGGCGCTGTTCTCTTTCCCAATCTAAAGGGTCAACCTCCTGTGGGAAGATGCTTAATTGCGCAATCTTCTCCAGTGCACTTGCCATGCGTTGGCCGCTATCACTGTTGGATGCCGGAGTTAATAATTTCTCCTGCAAAATCGTTACTTGGACAGGAATGGGCTGCTCTTCGGGAAGAGTCTGCGGCCTTCCGTCGCTCCACTCCAGTTGGTTGCCGCGAAGGGTTGCTTTGTATGTTGTCGGCATGGCTCCACACTACCCCGTTCAAGATATAAAAGCGAGTCTTCCGCAAGAAGAAACCAGCGTTCCTGCTTATAATAGCCCATCCTTCGGCAATTTCAGACCGAACGCAAAAGCACAAAAAAAAGGCGCACCGCCGTGCGCCCCTCCAAGTTCCGCTGAATGCAGAGTATCTCCTACTCCAAGACCTCGGCAATCACTAACTCGGTGATCTTCTCTTCGTTATAGCCCAGAATGTTCTCCAGCACGTTCTGGTTCTCACGTCCCAGCGTCGGGGCCGCCGGGTTGATCTGGGCCGGGGTGCGGGAGAATTTGAAGCGAGTACTTTCGACCGTGGTCTTGCCGAAGTCGGGATGATCCAGGTCGACGAAGTGCTCGCGGTGCTGAAGCTGCTTATCCTCGTACAGCTCGTTTATGGTTTCCACCGCGCTGGCCGGGACGTTTTTGGCCTGAAGCTGTTCTTCGGCCTCGTACGGGCTGAGTTGGCTGCTCCAGGCGTTGACGGCTTTGTCGATTTCGTCCTGATTGTCCAACCGGCCTTGGGCGGTGGCAAGACGCTCGTCACTGCCGAGGTCCGGGCGGTTCATGGTCTCGCACAGCGAGCGCCACTGGTCGTCGGTTTCCACGCCGACCGCGACCCAGCGATCCTCTCCCTCGGACTGATACACCCCGTGGGGGGCGAAGTTCATGTCCCGGTTGCCCATACGGGTCTGGGTCCGTCCGTTGACGGTCTGGTCCAAAAGAAACGGCGCCAGAAAATGGAGTGAGGCTTCGGCCTGCGCCAGGTCGATATGCTGGCCCTTGCCGGTCTGATGCTTATGCTCCAATGCCGCCAGTACGGCCGCGGCGTTATACCACGGGGCAATATAGTCGGTGTAGGCTCCGAACGGCCCGGCCGGTGCGCGGTCGGGCCAGCCGGTGGGGTCGAAAAAGCCTGAGACGGCAGCCGCCAGATTGCCGAACCCGGCAAAGTGCGAGTGGGGACCGGTCTGGCCCATCAGGCAGGTGCTGAGCATGATGATGTTAGGCTTGATTTTGGTGAGCGACTCGTAGTCAAAGCCCCACTCGCGCATGGCTTTGGGCGAAAAGGACTCGGTCACCACGTCCGCCCACCGTACCAGATCAAAAATGATTTCACGCGACTCCGGTTTGGACAGATTCAAGGTCATCGGCAGTTTGCCGGTATTCATATTATTGTACAAACCGGAATTGTTCGGGCCGGGTTGCTTGTTTTGAAAGGGACCGACCATGCGCACCGCGTCAAAGCGGGTGGTGGATTCAATCCGCACGACGGTCGCTCCGTAGTCGGCCAGAATACGGGTCGAGCCAGGACCAGCCATCGCCCACATGAAATCGAGCACCTTGACCCCGGCCAGGGCTTGATTGTTTTCACTGCCGGTCTGTTGTCCCTCTGCCATGGTGATCCCCTCCTGATTGAGTCTTGGTTAGATTATCCCCTTGCTCTGCAATTCCGCCAACGCTTGGGCATCAAGGCCGAGTTCGCCATAGACCTCGGCATTGTGCTCACCCATCTTCGGCGGACGACGCTTATAGGCAATCGGTTGCTCGCTGAACTTGGCAAACGGGCCGGGATAGGCAAACGCTTTGCCGATCTCCTCATGGTCGACCGTGGTCCAGTATTGACGGGACTCAAGCTGCTTGCTCTCGACGACCTCGTCAATCGTGGTGACCGGAGCGACGAGCAGGCCACGGTCCAGGGCGTTCTGGAACAGCTCTGCCTTGGTTTTGGTTTTGGTGAAGTCTTCCACGATCAGTTTGAGGCGTTCATAGTCTTCAATCGTTTTCGGATCGCCACCAAAGAGGCCACCGCCCATATCAACCCAGTCCATCTGCTGGACTTCCTCGTCACAGAACCCTTCCTCATAGATCCAGTCCATCAGACGCTTGGTGAAATGGGCAAACGCCGAGCCAAACAGATAGGCAATCGAAACATGGCCGTCTTTCGCCGGCCAGAGCAGGCGGATTTCCAGCGGTCCCATTTTTGCGCCGCCGGCCATGCGGCGGGTTTCCGCATCGTTGAGCGGAGCCGAGAGAATGGTCGATTGGGTTGCATGGGCCGCGGCCTGCTGGGCGGAAATATCGATATGCTGGCCGCGGTTCGATTGATGGGATTCGTACAGGGCAATCAGTGCGGCCGGCGCTGCGGCGGCGCTGGCGTGCAGATAGCCCTGGGGAACGCTCAGGCGGACCGGTGGGCGGTCTTCGTCCCCGGTAATGACGAGCGGCCCGCTGCTGGCCAGAATAATCAGATCGCTATCCGCATAGCTGGCCTTTGGGCCATCTTGTCCAAACGGAGTGATCGAGACATAAATCAGCCCCGGATTGTCTGCCGCCAAATCGTCGTAGCTCAGGCCGTACTGGGCCAGGGTGCCGGGATTGTCCGATTCGATCAGGAATTTTGCGCCCTGGGCCAGGCGCCGCAGCAGGTCCTGGCCTTCGGACCGCGTGATATCGAGGGTGACCCCCCGTTTATTGCGGTTATAGGCCCACCAGTAGAGCGAATTTTCCGCATCCTCCTGATCCTGATAGAAGGGTCCCAGCTTGCGGGCCGAGGAGCCTCCGGGGGGCTCAATTTTAATTACGTCAGCACCCAGGTCGGCCAGGATTTGGCCGCACAGCAATCCGCGTTCCGTTGTCAGGTCAAGGACTCGATAAGGGTCGAGCATTCGGTGACTCCCACACTAGCAGTGGCGGTGATTTTTCATCATCCGCGTAAGGTCTCCCCATAGCTCCCTTGACGAGAACAGGCAAGCCCCGATTTGATACGCGCCGGATAATCCAGATGGGCTCCGCTCTGATGATATGGTATTGACGGAGTGCATCATGATCTGCCCGCGCTGCCGAACAAAAATGAAAGTGGAGGCGCACCGGCCCCACAAGCAGGAGAAATGGCGTTGCCCTCAGTGTGGCAAAGTCCGCATGAAACCCGCGTCGTACCGGCGGCATACCCGACGGGGACGGGCGGAAGAGAGAAGCGGCTGAGGGTGGAGCCGGAATGCCCATCCTTAGGGAGCAGGAGGTTCCTCGCCCGTATCCTTGCGGCTGGCAACATAGGCGTCCATGAGTCCCGGCAGGTCAATGGGCGATTCTGTCTCTCTGATCACCCCGCCGGGGGGGATGATTTTATCCGACCCGCCAAGCGAGATCAGAAGATAGGGGCCGCCGAGCAAACCCTTGGTATGAATGGATGCGATCGCGTCTTCCTGAATCTCAATATCACCGTCTATGGTTAAACGGACCCGCGCCCGCGCGCCCCTAAGCTGGACGGTATCAACCCGGCCGACGCGGACACCGGCGATCTCGACCGGCGTGCCGGGTCCCAGGCCGGTGGCACTTTCAAAGTCGGCATGGATGGTATACCCCCAGGCGTTATACAGCACTGTTTCTCCGAGGGAAGAGAACAGATAGAAGGCGCTGGCGGTTCCAAGAATCAGGAAACTCACCACGCTGAGACCGAGCCGGTGCATGGCCTGACAGCCTAGCAGACCATTTCGTATCCCCCAAGACCTCCACCCATGCTCATGGCAGATCACCCAGCTCTCCACGAGGATATGAAAAACGCGGGCGGGAAGAGCGCTTTGCGAACTTTTTGTCTCTGTCTTTTTTGCGGCTTTTTGTTCAGCCCTCTACCGAGGGTCTGGGCCGATGATGCGGCCCTGGTCGCCCAGGGGCAGTATATTTTTGCCTTAGCCGGTGGGTGCGGTTGTCATACGGCAGACACGGGACCCACCAACGCGGGCGGGCGACCGATTGAAACCCCCTACGGACGATTTTACGGAACGAATATTACACCCGACCCGGTCTATGGGATTGGAACCTGGACGGACCGGGAAATCATTGACGCGATCCGGCTGGGGGTGAAACCCGACGGGACGGTTATGAGTCCGGTCATGCCGTATCCGGCCTTGAACGGCATGACGGATGAGAATGTCACGGCGCTGGTGGCTTTCCTGCGCAGCCTGGAGCCCGTGGCGCAAGAAAATCTTCCCCACGAAGTCTCCCTTCCGTTTTCCGGGCTGGCCATGCGCGTCTGGCACTGGCTGTTTTTTGAACCGATTGAAACCCGGTCTGCTGCCTGGGCAGACCCCATTGCCCGAGGCCGCTACATCAGCGAACACCTTGCCCATTGCCAGGAATGCCACACGCCGCGCACGGTATTGGGCACTCTTGACCGGACGCGTGACCTGGCCGGGAACCCGGCTGGTATTGACGGCGAGGTCGCGCCCAATATCACCCCGGATGACGAGACGGGTATCGGCCGGTGGAGTGAGGGGGAGATCGTTTCCCTGCTGCGGACTGGCTTTCTCCCCAATTTCGATAACGTTCAAGGGCTGATGGCGGTGGTGATTGATGGGGTGCCTGGGGGCGGATACAAAGACATGACCGATGAAGACGCCGACGCCGTTGCTAAATATCTGAAATCGATTCCTCCAAGGAGTCAGGTAGAACAGGAATAGCATAGGTCTTTTGCAAGAGGAGGGAGTGCAATGAGAGAGATGGCCAGCCGTATCGTTCGTGGAGTGTTAATCAGCCTAGGTGTGATGGCAGGGGGGCTGCATGGCATGGGTGGGCTGAGTTTCGGGCATGAAAACCACCCTACCCACATGCCGGACCCGCAGCAGACGGTGGCGTTCCGTACCTATCTGATGGAGAATATCGGAGCCAATGCCAAGGAGATGAAAGGCAAGATCGACGCCGGCAAGCTCGAAGAGGCCAAAATGAATGCCGCCGCCATTGCCCTTCATTCCACCCGCATCGCCGCGCTTTTTCCTGAGGGTAGCAGCGGGGATTCCTCCCGGGCCAAAGAAGAAATCTGGCAGAACTGGGACGCTTTTCTCGCCTCTGCCACAGAGCTTGGTACGGAAGCGGACGCGCTGACCGTGGCCGCGGGAGAAAATAATGCCGCCTCGGTCAAAGAACATATGCAAAAGATGTTCGGGACGTGTAAGGGCTGTCACGACCAGTTTCGCAAGCCGGAGGACTAATTCCGTGTGGGAGTTATGTTGCTCCTTGGCAAAAAACGTGAGATAAAAAAATTCAATAAATTTCCTGGCAAAAGGAGGCTTTCGTGTCTGGTGCTGTTGGGTTCCAAGCGCTGACAAGCCGTAATGCCGTCCTGAGCAGTGCGGAAAATTTCATCCTGTACCTGCTTATGGAGACCAAGCCGCAGGGCGGGGGTGTGCGCCTGCCGCTCAATCTTGGCATTGTTCTTGACCGTAGCGGTTCGATGTACGACGAACAGCGGCTTGATTATGTCATCGAGGCCATCAAATATCTGATCGATAATCTTGGTCCGGATGACAAGGCGGCGGTAGTCGCGTTTGCCGACCGGGCCGAAGTGGCGGCAACGGCAGACCGCGTCACCGCGGATGCTGCCGGGGTAAAACGGGCCATTGACGATCTCGATCTCTTGGAGATTGGCGGTGGGACGCAAATGGCCTTGGGCATGGAAGCCGCGCTGGCCGAGGTAGAGAAGCATTATTCGCCGAACCGCCTGAACCGGTTGTTGCTCCTGACCGACGGCCAGACGTACGAGGAGCGCAAATGTCTCGATCTCGCCCGTCAACACCGCGACCGTATTTCGTGCAGCACGCTCGGGGTGGGGGTCGAGTTCAATGAAAAATTGCTGATGGAAATGGCCGAGGAGAGTGGCGCCAACTATCATTTTATTGATGCCCCGGCCTCTATTCCGGATATTTTCTCCAATGAACTCCAGGGTCTGCGGAATGTCGCCCTGACCAACGCGCGGATTGAGATGCAACTCAGCGTCGGGGTGCAGGTGAAAGAAGCCTTTCGCGCCAGTCCTCAAATCTACCCGATAAAAGAGACGACGCCCGACGCCAACCGGACGCTTTCCCTGCCGCTGGGAGATATCGAAGCGGGAACGCCAAGTTCAGCCTTAGCCGTCTTGGTCTTACCGCCCCGCCGACCCGGTCGGGTTCGGCTGGCGCAAGCGGCGCTGTATTACGATACGCCCGAGGCCAAGAACCAGCACGAAAGCGCGGACGTGGTGGTGAATTACACGCTTGAGCGCTCGGACATTGGCCAGGCCAACGGTTATGTCATGAATCTGGTCGATCAGGTCAGCGTCGCCAAGATTCAGTTGCAGGCCGAGGCGGCCATGGCTGCCGGCAATACGGATAAAGCCACACGCTTGTTGGGGAATGCCATAGCCGGCACACAACGACTGGGGAATGCGAAAGCAACCCAGGCGCTTGAGGGGCTCCAGAGTGAGTTGAAGAAAACCCAGAGTCTGGCGACCGGGGCAGCCAAGACCCAGTTGCTCACCGCTCAGGCAAGCCTCCGCAAGACGCAGCAACTCGACCCTGAGAGTGTCAAAGACGCGCTGCAAGATTAGGCTTCATCCCAGATGCAGCCCATGAAGGAGAGGTGAAAATGATTCTCTGTGCGGAATGCAATGAAGAACAAATGGATGGCCTGGAGTACTGCGATAGCTGCGGTGCGAAACTTGAAGCCTTCGTGTCGCTGCCCGTCGCACCCCCTACGAGCGATAGCGACGGCGCGAAACTTGAAGCCGTAGCGACCGAAGCCGAGGCCCCGGAAGCTGAGACTGCCACTTCTGACAGCCCAGCCGCAGAGGAAGCTCCCGCTGTAGTTGAGGCAAGCACGGAGACCGGGGCAGAAGAAGCCGCGCCCGAAGAAGCTGCGGCTGAGACGGCTGAAGCTGAGGAAGAAGGGAGTGCCGAGGCGGCTGGAGATGAGTCTGCCGAGACCGAGGCAGAAGAAGCCGTGCCCGAAGTCGCTGCTCTCAGCGATGACCAGGCAGCGGTTGGCAGCGCTTCGCTCACCATCACCCGGGGTGGCACTGTGGGAAAAGTCTTTGAGCTCCAGGCCGGAGACAATCTGGTTGGTCGGTGGGACCCGGATTCCGGTTCTTTTCCTGAAGTCGATATGGAAAACGACGATCCGGAGGCGCGAATCTCCCGCAAACACGCGCTGATAAAATTCGGGGCCGAGCTGACGATTGAAGATATCGGCAGCCTGAACGGGACGTTTGTCAATCGGGGACAGCGTCTTGAGCCCGGCTCGCCCGTTCCGCTCAAAGACGGAGATGAGATCATCGTCGGCAAAACCTTTTTCAAGGTGTCGCACGCGCAATGAGGCTGGCTTGTCCGTTCTGGAACTGGCGAAACTGGGAACCTTCAGTGGACTGGTGATGCATGGGTTCCGCGCCGCTGACGACCGCGCCGATAGACCTTGAGAGGAGCTGTGTTTGTGGTGAGTGCGGACAGGCCAATGTCATCGGTGAAACATTTTGCACCGCCTGTGGCGTAGCGCTCGAAGAAGACGGTGAGGGGGAATCGCCCGCCGCCCTTGAACCGCTACCAATCGGCACCCTGCTGGCTGATACCTATCGTTTGACCGCACTCCTCTCGACCGGACAGGAAAATCGTTACCGGGCGGTTCGTCAGACGGACGACGGCCAGACTTATCTCATAGCGGAGCGGTCAAGCGACCAGGCCGATGCCCATTCGGATGGTGCGTTTCGCTTGTCCGAACAGCTTGCCGAGATTCACCATCCGGCCCTGATTCTCCCCCAGGAGCGTTGTGAACGTGACGGCCGGGTCTACCTCGTCACGCCGAGTCAGTCCGGTCTCCCGCTGAGTCAGCGCATTGGCCGGACGTCGGAGCGGGAGGCGGTCGGCTGGGGTGTCCAGTTATGCCAGGCCGTGGAGGTTTTGCACCGGCACGGCCTGCTGTGTGTTGAGCTGCCTCCGGAGAATATCCTGTTCGACAAGACGGGTCGGCTGCACCTCACCCAATTCGACGCGATCCGTCTCAGAGACGCGGTTGAGGAGAGCCCCGTGTTGACGGATGGCTATGCTGCGCCCGAGGCCTACAAGACCCAGATATTAAACGAAGCTGCGGACGTGTTTGCGCTTGGCGCCTGCTTGTATGCCGTGTTAGTAGGGCGGCGCCTGCCCGTTGAGGGCTGGGCGGTTCAGCCTGAGCCGCCAGTCTTCTATCCGGAGAAAGTTCTGACCCCCGAGTTCGAGCGCGTTTTAAGCAGAGCGTTGGACCTTGAGCCCGCGGAGCGCTATGCGGATGTGCACGCACTGAAACGCGACTTGCTCGCGTTGGGTCAGTCCGGGCACATCCGCTCGGCCTGGCGGACCGATGTCGGACAGGTGCGTGACCATAACGAAGATGCCGTGCTGGTCAAAGAGGTCGGGCAAGACAGCATAGCCGGTAATGATTTCCGGGGGCTGTATATTGTGTCAGACGGGATGGGTGGCGCCGAAGCCGGGGAGGTCGCGAGTCAGATTGCCATCCAGACCGCAGCGCGCCATGTCGAAGCAGCCTGGGCTGATGCTGAGGCGGAAGAGGAAGTCGATGCCGCCGCTTGTGAGCGCTGTTTGCGTGAGGCGGTCGAGACGGCCAATACCCGGATTTTCCAATACGGAAAAGATCATCCCGAGTCGGCTGGTCTGGGAGCCACGATCGTTGCCGTGTTGATACAGGCGGGACAACTGGCGCTGGCCTGGATCGGGGACAGTCGGGTCTATCTGCTGGAAAACGGGGTATTACACCAGCTCTCGCACGATCATTCCCTGGTCGCCCGTCTGGTCGAAATCGGTCAACTGACCGAAGAAGAGGCGTTGACCCACGAGCACCGCAACGTCCTGATCCGGTCTTTGGGCAGCAAGGAAAATGTCAAGGTTGATACGCTCTCGCGACCGCTGAAGCGTGGAGTCCGTCTCCTCTTGTGCAGCGATGGGCTGACCAGCCATGTCCTTGACCCGGCGATTGCCGACATTGTGAGTCGCCACCGGACCCCGCACGAGGCTGCCTTGGAATTGACGGTTGCAGCCAATACTGCGGGTGGTAGCGATAATACCTCAGTGGTCGTGGTCTTTTACGAGTAGCGAGGCATTTCGATGTCGCGAAATGAAAGCGGTCAACTCGAACCTGGAACGGTCCTGGCGGGCCGGTATCAGATTGAGCGTTTTCTGGCGGGCGGCGGGATGGGTGTCGTCTATGTCGCTCAGGATCAGCGGCTGGCTGAGCGACAGGTCGCGATTAAGGAAATTTTTGATCGGTTTACGAATCCCGAAGAGCGTGCTCAGGCCATTGAGTATTTTCATCGAGAGGCCGATACGCTGGCCCAGCTCACCCATCCGGCCATTCCCGCTATTTTCGATCGCTTTGGTGAGGGTAATTGCCATTATTTGGTGATGGACTTTATCGAAGGGATCAATCTGGAACAGGAAATCGCTGGACTGGGCGGCCAGCTCCCCGAGAGCCGGGTCATCGAGATTGGCCGGGAGCTGTGCGACGTGTTGACCTATCTGCATAGCTTTTCTCCGCCCATCATCTATCGGGACATGAAACCGGGCAATGTGATCCTGCGACCGGACGGACGCATCACGCTGATTGACTTTGGTATTGCCAGAATTTTCTCTCCCCAAGGCAAAGCCACCCTGATCGGCACACCCGGATTTGCCCCACCCGAGCAATACTCCGGACAAGTCGATGAACGGTCCGATATTTATGGCCTGGCGGCAACCCTGCACTATATCCTGACCGGTCGGGACCCGGAGAAACACCCGCCGTTCTCGTGTCCGCCGGTACTTTCGGAGAAACCCGACGCCTCTCCTTTCCTCGCCCAGGCGATTGACCAGGCCCTGGCGTATAAAGCCGAAGAGCGGCCCAAGAGCGCGGAAGCGTTTAAGGACATGTTTCTGTATGGGCGCGGTCTGAGCGCGGCTGGCCCTCCCAGTTCGTCCCAAGCCGCGACCCAAATCCTGGAACCGCTGTCGGAGCCGGTTGCAGAGCCCCTCACAGCCGAGCCGCCGCAAAAGAAACGGCGCTGGGGGCGGATGGTTGCGACCCTGATTTTTTTGCTGCTGCTGAGTGGCGGGGCGTATGGACTGTTCACCTCTCCTGAACTGCTGCAAGGCAACCCGCTCACGCGCGTGGGAGAAAGGATTCCGTGGCAGCAGATTGAAACCTGGCTGCCGGAATCCCAGCGGCCAAGGTTTCGGGCATTTGTTGCGGATTTACCCTGGGAGCGGGAGAAACGCCTGCGCGCGCTGCGGGCCGACCCGCTTGAGCTGGTTTCTCTTAACTTAGTGAATACTTCGCGGGATGGCACGCCCCTGTCGGAGGTCAAGGACAGCTATACACTGAGTGAGGTGCAATACCTGACCTGGGAAGCGGCGCTGAAAAACCGGCTGTTCGGGGTTGAAGGCGGGAATCATCGGCTGGAAGGCCGCTTTTTCGATCCCGAAGGCGGTCTGGCCGGGAAAAGCGAAGCCGGCCGGTTTGTCCGGCCCGAAGAAGAGGAGCTTGAACTGCGGGGCGTGACCCTGCTTGAGGGGCTCAAGGAGCGGGCGACCGGTGATTACCAGCTTGAGCTCTATCTCGGGGATGCCAAGCTGGCCAGCCAAACGGTCCGGATTGAACCGGACCCGGTCCAGGTCGTCGCAGCCGCAGTGACAGAAGAAAAGGAAAACGGTGTCGCTGGTGGAGCGGCTGTCCCGGTCGCGAGCGGACCGACCCCGGCGGAAGAGATCGCACGGCGCACCGCAGAGGAAAAACGGCTGGCCCTTATCCAGGAACGGAGCAAAGAGCCGCTTTCTCTGCTCTCCGTGCGCTTTTTCAACACGGCGCAAGATGGCAGAAAACTGTCTCAAGCCGCGAGTTCATTCGGCACGTCACAACTCCGATATCTGGCCTGGGAGGCGGATTTTCAGAATCAACTCCATGCCCTGTTGCCTTCTCACCACCGGGTCACTGCAACTTATTTTGCCCCCAATGGCCAGATTCTTGGGACAGTTGAAGACGGGAAAGAGGTCTCGGATACAACAGAGAAGGTGACGTTTACGGCCAGAATCGGCAATGCCAGCGGTGGTGCCTTTCTCCCTGGCGAGTATCGAGTTGACTTTTATGTCAACGGCTATCCGCTCTCGTCCGGCAACTTCAGCGTCATGGACGATCGGGACCTGGCCTATATCCTCAACTCGCATCAGGGCAGCATCCTCGGGCTCGGCCCTGAGCGTGAGGCGCTGCTTGAAGTGCATTTTCAACCGCATAGCAATGGGGCCTTGCGTGGCCGCCTGGTGATTCACGCGCGCGGCTTTGGTGCCGCCCCTCTGGAAGGAACAACGCAGGGCAACCAGATTGAGTTTACCAGTTCGGTTGGTAACCGCGACTATCATTTCAAGGGCTGGCGTGAAGAAAATCGGCTCAGCGGAACCTACCGTGTCGGGTCGTCCGAAAATGTGAGTGGACACTGGTCCCTGCAACTCTAGGTCGGGTCATGATGACGGCTGTTGGTATACACGTGGGGCGTTGAGCAGACTGTGAGCGGAGGAGTATGGAACTTTCACGCGAACGTCTTGTCCTGTATAGCGGTGCCGGTCTCCTGGGCGGTCTTGCCGGCTGGGCCGCTGCTGACCCGCTGGCCGCGGTGGGGAATGTCTATCTCCGGGCCATGGCCCTGGGTGGAGTGACGGGCATTTGTGTTGGCGCGTTCATGGGAGCCATTGAAGGGCTCAGTGCCGGGCATAAGAACAAGACGTGGCAGGGGGTGAAGCTGGGCGGGCTGGCCGGCCTGGTGGGCGGGGCGATTGGCCTCCTCATGGGAGAGCTGGTGTTTGGCCTGTTTGGCGGTCTTGGCGGGCGCGTTATCGGCTGGGGAATTTTTGGGCTTGCCGTCGGGCTTGGTGCCGGCTGGGTCGGCCAATCGTTAATCCGTTTACGTAATGGCGCGATTGGTGGCTGCATTGGCGGGGCCATTGGGGGGGCGCTCTTTCAGGTGGTCACCTCCCTCCTGCCGCAGACGGCTGGTCGCGGGGTTGCCCTGGCCATCTTGGGAGCCATGATCGGGCTCTGGATCGGTCTGGTCAGCGAGATATTGAAGCGCGGCTGGTTTATGGTGATTCGCTCGCAAAGCCGCAATGCCCGTGAAGGCCGTGAATATCATCTGACCAAGCCCAAAACGACAATTGGTAGAGCCGAAGAAAGTGATGTTGGTCTGTTTGGCGACCGTTCTATTGCCAACCTGCACGCTGTGGTCGAAAAGCGTCAGAACACTTTTGTGCTTGCCAAAAATGAGGGGCAGGTCAGCGTCAACCGGAATCCGGTTACCCAGCCGGTCCAACTGAAAAATGGCGACCGGGTAGAGGTCGGCGGAACCTTACTCCTCTTTCGAGAGCGGGCAGGCGAGGAGTAGGCAGGTCGGAGAGCCCTACACAGGTAGAAAATACCAGGTGGAGAATAGCATGAGATTGAAAGCCCGGTTCTCTCGGCAGCGCTACACCCAAGCGGTGTGTGTGTTCATCCATTGTCTTGCCTTCTGCTCGGTGCTGACACGGCACGTTTCTGCGGCCGATTCAGTGGTTGTCTCTGTCACCAACCCCCAACTGGAGAATTTTACCAATGGCGGGGCCGTTGGCCTGTATTTTAATGCGACGGATTTGCGCGGGCAGCCGATCGGACAGCTCACGCCGGAGCATGTGACCGTGCAGGAGGACGGGCAGGACGCCCAGATCATTGATTTTCGGGGCGAAGAACAGGGCCGGCCGGTCGATATCGTGGTGGTCTTCGATGTCACGGAAAGCATGGGACCGTTTATTGACGGTATGAAGGAAGCGGCCATTGATTTTGCCGACCGTCTGGCCAAGGCCAACCGGGATTATCGCTTGGGCCTGGTGACTTTTGAGGATTATGTGATTCGGGACGAGCGGGTGTTTACCCGGAGCGCCCGAGAGTTCAAAAGCTGGGTTGGCGCGCTCCGCCCGGCAGGCGGGGGGGATATCCCGGAGAACTCGCTCGATGCGATGCTGCTGGCCAGCCGCTTTCCGTTTCGGCCCGATGCCCAGGCGGTCCTCATCTTGATTACCGACGCCCCTAATCATACGCGCGGAGACGGATCGGAAAAAAATAATCCCTACGGCCGAGAGGTCACGCAACTGTCTGGTGCGGAAGTCCTGGCGGAAATCAAAAAGGCGAATCTGAATGTCTATGCCATCTCTCCGCCGCCCTTTATGGCCCCCGACCTGCATAGGATCGCAAAGGAGAGCGCCGGGCGGCATTACAATATTGTCAGTGAGGGAGAACGCTTTCCCGAACTGATCAGCGAGATCGGCCGCTCGCTCGCCTCGCAGTATTTCCTGACGTATACCAGCCCCCGCCCGGTCGAGGACGGGGCGGAACGCGCCGTCGTGCTGACCCTTCAACATCCGAACGGGGAAGGGGAGGCGCATGTGTCCTATCAGGTGCGTGGGATCGGCGGTGCGGGAGTCTTCTCGCCCAGCTCGGGAGCGGGCACAACACAGCCGCAGACCGTTATTGCCTATGGGATGTGGAATATGGTGGTTCCGCTCTTGGCCGCCGGAGGATTGATACTGTTGGCGCGTGTCCGCCTCAATGAGATTCCGGCTGAAGTGCTGAGTCTGGTGAAGACGGCAACCAGCAGCCCCGCTTCTCCCGGCCAAAACGCAGTCCCTGAGCCTGTTGTGCCGAAGACCGCTGCGCCGTACGCCCGACTGGTGCGCCAAAGCCCGTTTGAAGAAGCGCCACGCGAAATTGCTCTTTCCCGCGATGAAATGACGATTGGCCGTGGCGAGGAGTGCGAGGCAATTATTCTTCACTCCTCTATATCGCGCGAACATGCGCGCATAAAAAAAGTCAAACAGGGCTATGTGCTGCTCGATTTGCAGAGCAGAAACGGCATCTACATCAACGGCAGAAAGGTTGTCGAAAATCTTCTCAGAGACGGCATGCAGGTTCGTATCGGAGACGTGGAGTTTATCTTCTACGCCGCAAATGCGTAAAATCGAAACGAGCCGGAGGCTGCGATACCGGAATCCTAGCGGTACAACTCCTCGTGCTCGACCGTATGATCCGGCAGGCGAATACGCGGGTAGAGTGAGGGGAGACCGTCGCGGCCGAGGAGGAGAAAGTCAACCGGCACGAGTGGCATGGGGATGTCAAGACCGACATAGCTGCTGAACTGATCTCTGCCAAACGCCAGTCGGGTCCCGAGGATGTCTCTGGGCAGCGTCCCCCGGACGTCAAAGCCTTCTCCCAGGCTCCCGGTGAGATAGGGCAGAACGCGCCAGCCGTCTGCGTCATTTTTTTCAAACTGACTCCTGAGCGTGATATCCGCGGGCTCCGCCCCGCGGACCAATTTGGCAATTTCCTGGTCCCCACGGTAGAAGGCGTCTTCATAGCCCTTTTCCCGGAACTTGCGCCAAAACTGCTGCCACGACGCGGTGGGTACCCCGTACACCTTGGTACGAGGGCCGGTGTCGCTCTCTAAGCGCAGGGTAATGTCGCCGTGCGGAGAGAGGATGATGCCATCGTCCGTGAGTTCGACATTCCGCCAGTCGCCATCATACAGCTCCCGTTTGAGGCCGAGACCCTGGGCGCCGAACAGGTCCGGGTTGTCGCGCAGGAACATTTTAGTGAGCCGCAAGCCTTGGTTTTCAGGCCGACTGACCTGCTGGAATTCTTCCGCCGCCTCCTTTGCCGCCTCAGTCTTGGGATACTGCTCCAGCAGGCGGCGCAGATAGGCCTGCTTCTCTGTTTGATGCGGACTGGCTTTGGCTTGTTCGAGCAGGGCTGTTGCCGCGTTTTCCCGGAGCGTGGGAATCTCTTCTTCCATGCCGGCCAGGGTGTAATACTCAATCGCTTTTTCAACCTTGCCTTCCTTGGCATAGGCTTTGGCCAGGAGGGGATAGATCTCCGGAGAGCGTTCCTCCGGGGGGGTCTGTTGTAGGTATTTTTCACCCTCGGTAATAATGCCTTGTTGGGAGACGGCTCGTCCGGTCATGACCTTCCACAGTTTCCCCAAGGTCTGGATCATGGTCAGCCCGCCAAAGGTCGCCGCACCGACTAGCCCTTCCGTGCCGAGTTGGAGACCCGCCACAACAATATTGTCTTTGACAAAACCGCTCCCCGGCAGCATATAGGTCAAGGTTTCTTTGCTGTGCTCCCACTCCGCCTGTTTCACCCCGGCGAGCGGGTCTTGGAGAGTCTCCGGATCGTACTGGCTAAGCGCGTCATAGTATTGCAGGCGGGACTCGACCTGCTGGACCCCAGCCCTGGCTTCTTCCGTGTTTTCATCAACCAGCAGGGCGAGTTGATAATGAAAATTGGCCTTCCAATAGTCTTCTTCGGCGAATGCTTGCTCAGCCTGGGCTAACTCGGCTTTAACAACGGCCTTTTTTCGTTTCGTATCCAGAGCTTCCATCCTGGCTCGGACTTCCGGAGCCCGCAGGTCATCCGGGGCTTCTTCGAGGAAACGCCGATACAGGGCCAGGGCCTTACGCTCGCGTGGACTGGGTCCTGAATGCTGACTAACCGAAGAGACGACGCCTTGCGCGGCGTAGGGACTTGGGCCGGCGGGCGCACCAAGAAACAGTCGGGCTACGTCAAAGGTCGAGAGCACCCAATTGAACAGTCGGCCAACACGGTGCCGCTTTTCCGAGGCGTAGAGTCGATCTGCCTGGGAGAGCAGTTCATCCGGCGTCGCGTTCAGTTCAATAAGCGGGAGCTCTTCTTGATCGTCCTGCTCTACGGACCGGTACAGCAGAGCATAAACCAGGGGAGTGACGCCCGTGGCCTCCTCTCCATGCGCTTCGAGTTGAGCGTCATGCTGCGTCAGTTGTACGATCCGGCTACGCAATGCCGACGAATCGTCCAAGTAGCCATCAATAATCGCGTCGGCAACCTGTCTACCGACCTCATCTGGAAAGTACCGTTCCGGGGGCAACGGAGGCACAAAAGGATTATAGGCCGGCAAAAATTCCGTCACCCGCTGGGCTAAGGGATCTGCGAAATCCCGAGCGTGCAGAAGCGTACCACGAATACGAGCTGACAGCACAGGAACAGAGGGATGACACGATACCACATGTCGTTTTCTTCGTCGGGCGGCTTAGCGGCCTAAACGTCCAACCTTGGCCATATAGGCTTCAAGCGCTTCGAGTTTGCCTCTTGGCTTCAAGTTTTTCCATAATGCCGTCCTGTTGTGCAACCGTGGCGTAATGCTGGAGCGCTGCTCGTCCCAGAGCTTCAAAAATGTCCGTATCAAAACGTAAACTTTCAGGATCGTTCTGAGCCGTGTATTCGCGGGCGAGGGTCACGTAGAAATCTCCTAGTTCCAGCCGATATCGATACCGATTTTTGCTCTCTTGGTGTTTATCAAGCAACTGTTGATAGGCCAAGATAACGCTCTCGTTGCCATCCTCGATCCGGTAGCGGTTGAGGATAAAGAAAGGCGACCTTCGCCCGCTCAAGTCGCTCTTCTTCTTCCCGTGCCAGGGAACCATACAGACGTGTTGTCATACTGCTGAGACGAGGTCCCTGCCACTGTTGCGCCTGTTCGTCCAGCGCCTGCACATACTCCACCGCGGTGGTGGCCGTCGGTACCTGTTGGGCGAGCGACTGAAAGGCGGTGAGCGCTTCGACTGCTTTCACCTGCCTTTTGCTTGAGTCGACTCTTACCCTGGGCGACGCGTTGATACTCGGCCAAGGCCCGTTCATAGGCGTGCAGCCCTTCATACGCCCGACCCCGAGTAAAGGCGATAATGGCGGGGTAGGCCCCGGGATGCTTGGTTTCATAATCGTTGATACGGGTGAGTGTGGCCTTATGCACATTAGCTCCGGTCACATCTTTGGGAAGCGGAAAGCGGTAGGTGTCTTTTGTCGCCACGCGCTGAAACTCGGCAACAACTCTTGAGGAGGTCCTGCTCGGTCCGGTACTGCGCACTGCCGTTTGGACCTGACTCGTCGGCAGACAACACCCGGCACCCAAGTGAGCCAGCCCGAGGATTCTCCTTCTTGAGCTGGACCAAGCGCCGGGAGGGGCGGCAGGGGGGCATCCGGCTGAGCGGGCGGCAGTGCGGGCGGAGCGGACTCGGCCGCCGGAGGATGTGGAGAGATGAGGCCCGTTTCATCAACGCGGGCTAAAAAATCCCACGCCAGTTCTGCCTCTGGATCGTCCACAATGTCTGCTGATCCCGCTTTCTTTTGCGGCGCGGGCGATGGGGCTGACTGAACGGCAGCTTGTACGGGCTCTTGGCTATCAGGAGCGGGGGGGGGCGCCTCGCCTGACAACCGGCGAAGAGCAGGCCAGCTCCAACCGCGCAGAGCCAGAAGATCGGGCTGACAGAAAATTCTCTGATCATGTCAGGATAGCGACGTAACATGGCTCTATGAAGTATAGACTGCCGCCGCCGTTCCATCCGTTCGGATGTCGGCTGACTGCCCACAGATTCGTTACCAGCTTAAAGTGGGAAGCAAGGCGAGTCAAAGGCGGATGGTCAAGAACCTGGAAGCGACGAGTACAGGACAGGCCGGGGAAATTGCGGTTGCCCGGAGCGAATGATACAGACAGGCGAGAATTCACTGACGAGGAGGAATAACATGCAATTCAGTATTACGGCCCATACCAAAGTCGATAACTGGGACCTCTATCCCTATATTGAGAATTTAGGCTTTGATGCGGCCTGGGTGCCTGACTCTCAGATGATCTGGTCGGACTGTTATGCCACCCTGGCGCTGGCTGCTCAGCACACCTCGCGCCTTCGTATCGGCACCGGGGTCGCTATTCCGGGGACGCGCATCGCCCCGGTGACGGCGCACTCCATTGCCTCGATTAACCGCCTCGCCCCTGGCCGGACCTTTCTTGGTGTTGGGACCGGTCATACGGCCATGCGGGTCATGGGCATGCAGCCTATGAAGATCAGAGATTTTCGTGAATACCTGCGTGTGGTCCGTACGCTGCTGCGCGGGGGAGAGGTCGAATATACCCTGAATGGAACGACACGGACGATCAAATTCCTGCACCAGGACTTGAAATTCATTGACCTGGAACAGCCGATTCCCATCTATGTTGCGGCCAATGGACCGCTGGCTTTGCGAACTGCGGGAGAGTTTGGTGATGGACTGGTTTCGCTGTTTAACGAACAGGGTGAGGTCTTGCAGGCGAATGTCAGCCGGGTAAAGGCCGGGGCCGAGCGAGCCGGGCGGACCTTGCCCGAGAATTTTCATACCACGGCCCTGACCACTGCGGTCGTATTGAAACCGGGAGAAGATTTAACCTCGGACCGGGTGATTGAAGCGTGTGGCTCCTGGGTCACCTGTGCCCTGCATTTTGTATATGAAATTTACGAACAAACCGGGGATGAGAGCACTGTGCCCGAAGCGTTCCAGGATGTCTGGGAAGAGTACCGGGATCAGGTCGAGAACATGCCCACGCCTCAGGCCAAGCGTTACCTTCAGATTCATGATGGACACTGCACTTATCATGTCCCTGAGGAGCGCAAATTCATCACGCCGAAAACGATCAAGGGGTCGTGCATGGTCGGTGAGCCGGATGAACTGATTGCGGCTATCCGTCAGGCGGAGCAGGCCGGACTCCGAGAGATTTCTCTTTTGCCACCGCTCAAAACAAGCCGCGAAGTCTACAAGGATTTTGCCGAACAGGTGATCGCGAAATATTAATCAGGCTGTGCCATAAACGAGAGGAAAGGTTGAGGCGCCTGGGTGAATGTATTCTCTGTTGCTGCGCTGTCCCTCCTGTCCGTCTTTTCCTCTCACATTGTATGGGCACAAGGCAAAGGAGTGTTGGAGAATCCGGGGCCAGGGTCGTATCAGAGCGGCGTCGGGATGATTTCCGGTTGGGTGTGTGAGGCCGAGAAGATTGAGATTGTCTTTAACGGGAATAAGGCTGATAGATGGCAAGTCGGCTACGGCACCCGGCGGACGGATACACAAAAAGAATGCGGCGATACCAACAACGGTTTTGGACTCGTATTTAACTGGAATCTACTCGGCGATGGGGAGCATACGGTCGTGGCTCAGGTAGACGGTGTGGAGTTTGGTCGGGCCACCGTGACCGTAACCACTGTAGGGGAAGGGGAGGAGGAAGAGTTTTTACCTGGTGTTGGCGGAACGTTTACCCTGTCCGGCTTCCCCGGAGCTGAGGACGCAGTGAAAGTGCAGTGGCAAGAGGCTCAACAGAATTTTGTCATTATTGCCCGGGAACTACGGGATGCTGAGGACGGCCCCAGACCCCTCATCTGTGAGGAAGAGGTCGTCATCGAAGAGGCAAGAATCATTGACGCCGACACGCTTACACTCTGCGAGGAACGCATACGGTTGGTTGGTATCGACACGCCAGAAACATGGCCAGAGCAGCAACTCTGCCTCGACGCGGATGGCCTGTGCTATCCGTGTGGCCAAGACGCAACGGAGGCGCTCAGGGAGAAGATTGGGGCCGACAACAGGGTCTCCTGCTACCTCGAACCCGAATTGGACAGATACGGTCGGGCGCTTGGTGTCTGCTTTAGCGGCGACGGCACGGACTTGAACGGTTGGCTGGTCGCAAATGGGCACGCTGTGGCCTATTTCTCTAACTCCTATATGCCACACGAAGAGATAGCGATTGTGGAACAGCGGGGTATCCACGCTGGAGAATTTATCGATCCGAGTGAGTGGCGACGCGGGGCAAGGCTTGAGGAGTGCCTCTAATGACTCTGAGTTGCAGTGCCGGAGGCGGGGCTCGAACCCGCACGGGGCAAAGCCCCATGGGATTTTAAGTCCCATGTGTCTACCAGTTCCACCACTCCGGCACGCGGGCAGATTGTAGGCGAAGGGTTATCATCCCGCAACACTGTGGAGGCGGGATGGGGTACAAGATGACCCACGGAGAGGACGGGAGCAACAAAATAATCCCCTCCTTGGAGGGAAAGAGGAAACGTGTCCGGCCTTTGTTTGGCGGTTGGAGGACACGCTTCCTCTTTGTACCGCGTGCGGCGGGGTGGGTTTCTTTTACCCGACCTCAAGCTCCTTGGTGCGACCCAGCGCCTCGTCTATGACGCTGGCCGGAACCTTATCGTAGTGATCGAACTCCATGGTGTAGGTCGCCCGTCCCTGGGTGAGTGACCGAATGGTTGTGGCATAGCCGAACATCGTCGCCAGCGGGACGTGGGCGGTGACCGTGCGCTGGCCTCCAGCACGCTCGCCCAGTTCGGTCACTTTGCCGCGGCGTGACTGCAAGTCTCCCATGGCCGTTCCCATATAGTCTTCGGGCACGACCACTTCGACCTCCATCATGGGTTCCAATAAAACGGGCTTGGCTTTATTCACGGCGGCTTTGAATCCCATGGAGCCCGCCATGTGGAAGGCCAGCTCTGATGAGTCCACATCATGATAGTTGCCGTCGTACAAGGTGACGGTCGTGTTGAGGAGGGGATAACCGTAGGTCACCCCGTTCTCTGCGGCTTCCCGCACGCCTTTCTCGACCGAGCTGATATACTCCCTGGGAATAGCGCCGCCTTTAATTGCGTTGACAAAGACCAGGCCCTCGTTGTCATTGGGTTCGATCTTGAGAAAGACATGGCCAAACTGACCCCGCCCGCCAGTTTGTCGCACATAGCGCCCTTCGGCTTCTGCTCCTCGGGTAATGGTTTCGCGATAGGAGACCTGCGGTGCGCCGGTGTTGACTTCGACCTTAAACTCCCGCATCAGCCGGTCCAAAATGACTTCGAGGTGGAGCTCCCCCATGCCGGACAGAATCGTTTGGCCGGTCTCGGCGTTGGTTTGAATGACCAGGGTCGGGTCCTCCGAGGACAGGCGTTGGAGGGCGAGCCCCAGCTTTTCGGAATCGATCTTGGTTTTGGGCTCAATCGCGACCGAGATCACCGGTTCTTTGAATGAGATCGATTCGAGCAAAACGGGATGCTGCTTGACTGCGATGGTGTCGCCGGTCGTAAAGTTCTTTAGGCCGACGATAGCGATGATGTCTCCGGCCGAGGCACTCTCCAGGTCTTCTTTCTTATTGGCGTGCATACGGACCAGGCGGCCAATACGCTCGCTGCGTTCGGTGCGTGGGTTAAAAATCGAAGAGCCGGTTTTCAGGTCGCCACTATACAGGCGGACAAAGGTCAGTTGTCCGGAGTAGGGGTCGTGCATGGTTTTGAAAGCCAAGCCGGTCAGGATGTCATCCGTGACCTGCCAGGTGCGTTCTTTTCCGGCAAGAGTTTGTCCGGTCACCGGTCGGACCGGTGGCGGGAGATAGTCGACCACAGCATCCAATAGCGGCTGAATACCCTTGTTGCGTAGCGCGGTTCCACACAGGACCGGGAAGACATCGAGCGACTGCGTCTTGACGCGAACCGCAGCCGTGACTTCTTCTGGCGTGAGAGCTTCGCCGCCAAGATACTTCTCCAATAACGCGTCATCGGCATCGGCTACGCTTTCAACCAGTAACTCGGAGAATTTCGCCGCCTCCGCTTGGAGTTCTGGCGGGATCTCCTCTTCATGAAACCGCGCCCCAAGCGTATCTTCCTCCCAGACCAGGGCCTTCTGCTGAACCAGATCGACCACACCCGTCATTGCATCTTCTGTGCCGATCGGCAGTTGGAGAATCAACGGCTGCGCTCCCAGCCGGTTCTTGATTTGATCGACCACATTGTGAAAATCGGCGCCGATACGGTCCAGTTTATTGATAAAGACAATGCGGGGCACGCCGTATTTGTCTGCCTGGCGCCACACGGTTTCCGACTGTGGTTCGACACCGCCAACGCCACAGAAGACGACGATAGCGCCATCCAATACGCGCAGGCTGCGCTCAACCTCAGTGGTAAAATCCACATGGCCGGGCGTATCAATGATGTTGATCTGATGGTCATTCCAGTCGCAGGTAATGGCTGCCGCCGTAATGGTGATCCCCCGCTCACGTTCCTGAGGCATCCAGTCGGTAACGGCCGTCCCTTCGTGCACCTCACCGATTTTGTGCGAGAGCCCCGTATAGTACAGGACGCGTTCGCTCACGGTGGTCTTGCCGCTGTCAACGTGAGCAACGATGCCGATGTTTCGAGTCTTTTCTAAGGTGGTAGACATGTTCTTCTCCCGACTCGGTGCACTGCTCCGAGAAGTCTGCTCAATTCAACACAAAAATGTAGCGTTCGGTTAGAGGGAAGGGTCGGTGAGTGAGCCCGACCTGTGTTGGTAGAAAACCATGGCGAACAATGCAAATAGCTGAGTATTTTCCCTACAATACACAAAACACGCGGATATTCCAAGCCAAAAGACGGGCCGGGAGTGGCACCTAGGTGACAAAATCGTGAGAAACAAAGACGGTTCTGTGCAGCGACTCTATATTCGATATTTTTTCAGGAGGTTGCGGGCGATCACCAGTTTCTGAATTTCGCTCGTGCCTTCCCCGATAATCATGAGGGGCGCATCTCGATAAAAACGCTCGACCGGAAACTCCTGGGTGTAGCCATACCCGCCCAGCACGCGCATCGCTTCCAGGGCGACTTCTTCACACGCCTCAGACGCGAACAGTTTTGCCATGCCGGCTTCCAGGTCACACCGCTCGCCTCGGTCTTTCTTCTCGGCGGCTTGGCGGACCAGTAAGCGGGAGGCTTCGACCTTGGTGGCCATGTCAGCCAGCTTGAGCTGAATGGCCTGATGTTCACAGATTGGTTTGCCAAAGGTTTCGCGCTGCTGGGAATAGCGAATGGCTTCCTCAAAGGCGGCCTGGGCCACGCCGACCGCCCGGGCCGCAACATTGATCCGGCCCACTTCCAAGCCGCCCATGACTTGCTTGAAGCCCATGCCCTCTTCGCCACCGATCAGCGAGGCGGCTGGTGTCGGAAAGTCCTCAAAGGCCAGCTCACACGTATCCAGACCTTTATATCCCAGCTTCTTGATGTCCCGGCTGACGGTTAGTCCCGGAGCGCCTTTCTCGGCAGCAAACAGGCTGATGCCGGCATAGGCGGGCTCGGCGTCGGGGTTCGTCTTGGCGGCAACAGCCAGAATATTGCCATGCCGCGCATTGGTGATGAACATTTTAGAGCCGTTGATCAGATAGCTGTCGCCCTGCTTTTTGGCCGTTGTCCGAATCCGCTGCACATCACTCCCGGCATGCGGCTCGGTCAGGGCAAGACCACCGCGTTTCTCGCCGGTGGCCATAGCTGGCAGGAGACGTTGTTTTTGTTCTTCTGTTCCGAACAGAGCCAGAATGTGAGCGAACAGCAGGTGGGAGTTCAGGACCCCGGTCAGGCTCATCCAACCACGACAGATTTCTTCGATAATCATGGCGTAGG
Source organism: uncultured Binatia bacterium (SeqCode) (assembly GCA_965203745.1). Taxonomy (GTDB): domain Bacteria; phylum Desulfobacterota; class Binatia; order Bin18; family Bin18; genus Bin18. Next base: position 2,331,800 of record CBDBDK010000001.1, on the reverse strand, counting down.
TGGTAAAGGACAGCCCCATGCCGCCATACTCGGCTGGGATAATCGCGCCGAATAAACCCAGCTCTTTCATCCGCTCAACCAGGGCGTGCGGGTATTCGTCGCGATGCTCCATTTCGCTGGCGACCGGCTTGACCTCACGCTCTACGAAACGGTTGAGTGTGGACAGGATTTGTTGTTGTTCCGGGTCGAGCTCGGGCATGGGTGGCATCCTTTCTGCCTGGGGCTGTTACGGACTGGTGTTCATTCTCCAGCTTTATAGCCTGAGATCAAGGGAGAGCCTGTGCGCCCGCCGGACTGGCTGGACAAAAGCGGAAGCAGATTATGTCTCACGATTGCAGTTTACACTCATTCCAGAGGATTGCCTTGAATTCTGGGCTTATTCTCAGCTCGCCTGCACTTGGCAGCGGCAGAGCTGAGCCGGTATGATTGCGTCAATTCAGGGGATGAGGACGGGAAACAACATGAGCCTTCGACCGGAAACCAAGGCGGTTCACAATGCGATGATCGATCCCACAAGCGGCGCTATCGTGCCGCCCATCGTGCTCAGCACGACATTCGAATACGAGACGACCGGGCAAGGGCATGACCCAGACGAATTGGTCTATACCCGTTACCAGAATCCCAATCGCGCTGCGCTGGAAGCGACGCTCGCCAAGCTCGAAGACGGGACCGTAGCCCATGCCGTCTCAAGTGGATCGGCAGCGATGCTCACCATATTTCAAGCGCTGAGACCGGGGGATCACATCGTATCGAGTGACGATATGTACTTCGGCGTCCGTGTTCAGCTCAATGAATTTTTCGCGCCCTGGGGTTTGGAGACCACGTATGTCGATATGAGCGATGTCACCGCGGCGCGCGCTGCCATGCGTCCGAAAACCAAACCGGTCATTCTCGAGTCACCTACCAATCCGATGATCAGGCTGGCTGATATCAGAGCCATTGCCGATATCGCGCATAAGAGCGGCGCCAGGCTTTTGGTTGATAACACTGTTGCTACTCCGGTCGCGCAGAATCCGATTGAGCTTGGCGCCGACATCGTCGTCATTTCCTTGACCAAGTACATCGGCGGGCACCACGATGTATTGGGCGGCGTCATCGTCTTCGCCAAAGAAGACGAATTTGCAGAGCGTATCATGAGGTTGGTGAGAATCGGCGGAGGGGTCTTGTCGCCGATGAATAGCTGGCTGGCAGCGCGCGGTTTGCAGAGCCTGTCCTATCGCGTCCGCGCCCATAGTGAGAATGCGCTGCAAGTCGCCTGTTATTTGGCGGCGCATCCCAAAATCGAAGGTGTCCTCTATCCCCATCATCCCAGCCACCCACAATACGAGCTAGCACTGCGCCAGATGCGTGTCGGCAGTGGCTTAATGTCGATTTTAGTCAAAGGCGGGCGGCAGGCAGCAATCGAGCTGGTGAATCGGCTAAAGCTTTTCACGAGCGCGACCAGCTTCGGCGGCACTCATAGCTTGATTGAACACCGCGCATCAATAGAAGAAAGCTCGAGCACGCCGGCGAACTTACTGCGTGTGTCGATTGGTCTGGAACATCCGGCTGATTTGATCGCCGACTTGCAGCAGGCGCTTGAATGATCTATCACATCACCAGCCGAGTAGAGTGGGACAATGCGCAAAAGGGAAGAACAGCATGGCTCACACCCCCCTGATGCAGCAGTATTTGTCGGTCAAGCAACAGCATCAGGACGCGATTGTGCTGTGCCGCCTGGGGGATTTCTACGAGATCTTTTTTGATGACGCGCCGCTGGTCGCGGACCTGCTCGATCTCACCCTGACTGCCCGCGACGGCGGAGACGGCAAGATTCCTATGTGCGGCGTGCCTTATCATGCCGTCCAAGGCTATATCGCCCGTCTGGTCAAGGCTGGGAAGAAAGTTGCGCTGTACGACCAGGTCGAAGATCCGAAAACGGCCAAGGGCTTGGTCAAGCGCGCAGTCACGCGGATCATTACCCCTTCCACGTATGTTGAGAACGAGGCCGACGCAACAAGCCCGACCCTGCTGGGGATGTTTGCCAGCGGGCGACAGTGGGGGCTGGCGCTGCTCGAACCAACGACCGGGGCGTTCCAATTCTGGAACGAGACGGAAGCTGCCCTGGCCGACTCCCTGGCTCATCTCGCGCCGCGTGAGATTGTCATCACCAAGGGTCTGGCCGGGCATCCCGTCCTGGCTGAGTACAGGAGCGGTCAAGCCGGGATTACCCTGACAACTCTGGAAGACTGGCAGGCTGCCTTCGATGACAGCGTCGAGTGCGTCCGGTCTTTTTTCGGGTTGGATTCCTTGCGTGCCTTGGAATTGGACCCGGAAAACACCGTCGCCATCGCCCTGGTGCTCCGTTTTCTCCAGCAGCATATGTCGGTCAGCCTGCCGCATATCGGCCTGCCGAAACGGCTCCATACCGGCGAAACCATGTTGTTGGGCCCGATTGTCGAGCGCAGCCTGGAAATCTTTCGTCCGGCGAACCCCGATATTCGGGGCAAGGCGTTGATCGATGTATTAGATGCCACGGTCACGCCTATGGGCAAGCGGCTGTTGCAGCACTGGCTGAAGAATCCGCTCTTATCCGTGGCGGCTATTGAAGCCCGGCATGCCGGGGTGGCCGAGTTTGTCGACGCGCCCGCCGTGCTGGAGGCGGTGCGCGGCGCGCTTGCCCCTGTTCGTGACCTGGAACGTTTGGTTGCCCGTTTTAGTTGTCGAGTGGCGAATCCCAAAGACAGCGCGGCCCTGCGAGACTCGCTGGCGCAAATTCCCGACGTGCGCCGCGCGTTGGAAACGGTCCAGAGCCCGCTGCTGAGCCAACAGCGTGAACACCTGCAATCCGACCTCGGTCCCTTGCCGGGTACCCTCGCCAGCGCCTTGGTTGAGGTGCCGCCCGTTCACCTCCGAGAAGGTGGCGTCTTTGCTCCAGGCTATCATGCGGAACTGGACCGCCTGCAAACGATTGCCTCGGATGCCAAGCAGTGGCTTGCCGCGCTCCAGTCTCGAGAAAGTGAGCGCACGGGCATTCCCTCGCTCAGAATCGGATATAACCGGGTCTTTGGCTACTACCTGGAAGTCTCCAAGGCCCACCTCAATAAGGTCCCTGACGCGTATACGCGGAAACAAACCCTCGCCAATGCGGAGCGATTCGTTACGCCTGAGCTGAAAGAGTACGAGGATCAGATTCTCAACGCCCAGGACCGCTCGGTCGCCCTGGAGCAGGAACTCTTTGCCGAATTATGCGAGCTTATCCTCCAGTATATGACCCAGATTCAAGCGCTTGCGCAGGCATGTGCCCAGCTTGACGTCCTGGCCGACTTTGCCTGGGTGGCGGTCAATCAGCACTACGTGCGACCCGAAATGTCAGAGGCGGCTGAACTGGCGATTATTGGCGGACGGCATCCGGTTGTCGAGTCGCTGCTGGGACGAAGCGTCTTTGTCGAGAATGATGTGCAGCTCAATCGGTCGGACCAGCAGTTCCTGCTGTTGACCGCCCCTAATATGAGCGGAAAATCCGTGTATTTACGCCAGGCTGCACTGATTGTACTACTGGCCCAGGTCGGTTCATTTGTTCCGGCTACACGTGCCCGGATTGGTATTGTGGATCGGATTTTTACCCGTATCGGAGCCTCCGATAATCTGGCCCTGGGGGAAAGCACGTTTGCCGTAGAAATGATTGAAACCGCCCAGATCCTGAACGCAGCCACGGAACGGAGTTTGCTGCTGCTGGACGAGATCGGGCGTGGAACCTCGACGTCGGACGGTCTGTCCATTGCCCGGGCGATTATCGAGTTCCTGGTTGATGACGACGGGCCGCGGCCCCGGACCCTATTTGCCACGCATTTCCATGAACTCACCGACTTGCAGGGCCTCCTGCCCGGCCTGATGAATTATACCTTTGCCGTTCGTGAATGGCAGGGTGAGGTTGTTTTTCTGTATAAGGTTATCGCTGGCGCGTCGGATCAATCGTATGGCATCCATGTCGCCAAGCTGGCCGGACTGCCGCGGGTGGTGACGGAGCGGGCGGAGGAGGTCCTCAAGGACCTCGAAGGCTCGGCCGGACTGGTCCGACCGGCCAAAAAACGTGCCCGGGGAAGGGCACCGAAGGCCCCGACTGGGGTAAAAGAAGCCTCTGCTCAACTCGGTCTCTTTGGGCACGCCGGTGAGTCGTAGCATGAACCATATTCGTCTTCTGGACTCGCATACGATTGAGCAGCTCCGGGCGGGCGAAGTGATTGAGCGTCCCGCCTCGATTGTCAAGGAGTTGGTCGAAAATGCGATCGACGCCGGTGCGCGCTCAATCAGCGTATCGATTACCAAGGGCGGGATTGATGAAATCGTTGTCCAGGACGACGGGAGCGGCCTGACACCGGAGGATGCGTCGCTCGCATTCCAGCGCCACGCGACCAGTAAAATCCAATCCAGCAATGATCTCTTTCTCCTGACGACCTTAGGCTTTCGGGGGGAGGCGCTGGCCAGCATTGCTGCGGTGACGCAGGTCGAATTGCTCTCCCGGACAGCGGACGCCATCGAAGGGGTGCGCGTCCGGGCGGGCGGCAGTACGCCGTTAGAGACAAGTCCTGCCGGCTGTCCGCAGGGAACGACGGTGACCACGCGGCATTTATTTTTTAATACCCCACCGCGGCGGGCCTTCCTCAAATCCCCGACTGCCGAAGGTCATCAGGTGCATGAGGTATTGGTCACTCTGGCGTTGTCGCGTCCGTCCATTCACTTTCGTTTTCAGTCAGACGGCCGCGAGGTGTTTCAGGCACCTTCTCAAACTGAGCTCGCCCTGCGCGCCCGCGCGGTTATTGGCAAGGAGTGGGCCCAGGAATTCCTCCCGCTCCCGAGTGCGGAAACAACCCTGGCCGAAGAGGGCGTTGGGCTGACCGGCCTCGTCAGTCCGCCCGGTCGTACCCGCAATACCCGGACCGGGCAATACTTCTTCGTGAACGAACGTCCGGTGAAAAGCCAGCCCTTATCATCCGCCTTGAGTCGCGGCTACGGGGAACTGCTGCCGACGGGGCGTTTTCCCTTGGGGGTACTCTTTCTGACCGTCCCGACCGACCAGGTTGACGTCAATGTCCATCCCACCAAACGCGAAGTGAAATTTCAAGCGGAACGCGAACTCTTCCAAATGGTGGTCCGGACCGTCAGAAAAACTCTTGATCGGGCCAATCTGTTCAAAAAAATTGAGCTTTCGGCCTCTGATCCGCCGCGCGACCAGCGACAGGCTAACGGCCGAAGCGAGAGTCTGTCTCGTGCTGAGAGTCGGGCATTGGACAGTGCGGTTCCGAGACCCGACCTGGCCGATTACCCAAGGCCCCACAGGCACGACAAGACCGCCGACTCTTATGGAGTCCGGTCTGAGCCAGGCTTACGTATGCTGGACAAGCCGCTGGTCCACGAGTCGGAGGCAGCCCCGCTGAATCCGGTCCCCTCACAAACGACCTTGTGGCAACGACCCGATGGAACCGAATTCCGTGTGGTTGGTCAGAGCCATGAGTTGTTTGTCCTGGTTGAAGTGGCAGGCGAACTCTGGATTGTGGATCAGCACGCGGCGCATGAGCGTATTATGTATGAGCAGGTACTCGACAGCCTGCAACACCAACACGGTGCGACGCAGCCGTTGTTGATACCAGAGACTTTTGATTTATCGCCCGCCGCGTGTAGTGCATTGGAAGAACTGCACGACTATCTCGTCCAGATCGGCTTTGATATTCAGCCGTTTGGGGGAAATACGTTTCAGGTGCAAGCTACGCCGGCGTATTTTCGCCCGACTGACACTCCGGCACTGTTAAACGAACTGGCCGAAGCCCAGGCCGAAGGGCGCTCGGACAATTCTGTTGAGGCCAAACAACAGGACTTGGCGGCGCGTATCGCCTGTAAGGTGAAATCGATTAAAGCCGGCCAGACGCTGACCCCGGAGGCCATGCACGCCCTGGTGAAAACCTTGCTGGATTGTACCTCACCGTTTACCTGCCCGCATGGCCGGCCAACTATGGTCCGCTATTCGGTGCGCCAGCTCGAACGCCAATTTGACCGGCGCTGAGAGTGGAGCGCTGGCTGGCGTTGATATCAGTAGCTTTGGGACGATCCGTATTGCATCATTACATCATCTTCTTTATGTCTTGATGTATGAGAACAACGCTCACCATTGATGATGATGTTGCGGCTCTTCTGCAGCAGATATGGGATGGAAAAAAAGGAAAACTCAAGGAGATCGTCAACGAAGCACTCCGGGTGGGGCTCCGCCAGATGACGAAGCCTGATAAGCGTTCGACCCGGTATCAGACCCCAACAGTTTCTTTGGGGAAATGCTTGGTTGGCAGTTTGGACGATGTCGCTGGAGCCCTTGCTGCGGGTGAAGGGGAGCGGTTTCGTTGATCCTCATTGATGCCAACCTTCTCGTCTATGCTCACGTCGAGAGCATGGCGCAGCATGACAGTGCCCGGAAGTGGCTAGATACTCAACTGAACGGTGTCGCACCGGTGGGTCTCCCCTGGCCGAGTGTACTCGCCTTTGTCCGTCTGGTGTCGAATCCTCGCGTCTTTGAGAGACCTGAGCCTATTATGAGCGCGTGGAATCAGGTGACACAGTGGCTTTCGCTCGAACCGGTCTGGATTCCTCAGCCGACGGGTCATCATCAGGAAATACTGGGACGGCTGATCGGGCAGGTTCAACGGCCGGAGGTTGTTCCAGATGCACATCTTGCAGCCCTGGCGCTGGAACATGGTTTAACGCTTTGCTCAGCGGATGCTGATTTCGCCCGCTTCCCGGACCTGAAGTGGATGAATCCGCTATCGCCAATGTCACAGAGGTCTTCCTGAAATTATGATGCCCCTACACATAGGCACCCTCCCGCTTGCGACCAATCTGTTCCTGGCTCCGCTGGCGGGCTATACCACCCTCCCGTTTCGGTGGTGCATGCGCGAAGTGGGTGGCTTCGGTCTGGCGACAACCGAACTGGTTCACGCCCGGTCGTTGCTTGAAAAAAATCGCCGGGCTTTTGAACTGATCGAGACGCGCCCGGACGACAGTCCGCTGAGCGTCCAGCTCTTTGGTCCGGTGGCTGAAGAAGTCCGCGATGCAGCCGTCTGGCTTGAGGAGCAGGGGGCGGACGCCATTGATATCAATATGGGCTGCCCGGTTGAAAAGGTCATCAAAATAGGCGCCGGCGCGGCCATGTTAAAAGACCCGAAAAAAACCGGCGCGTTCGTCCGAACGGTGACCAAGGCGGTCAAAATTCCGGTCACGGTGAAGACGCGCCTGGGCTGGGACCAGACGCAGCTTGATGCGCCGATGCTGGCACCTATTCTTGAAGACGCGGGTGTTGCGGCTCTCACTATTCACGGCCGCACGCGGGCAGAGGCATTCCGGGGCTCGGTCGATCTGAAGGGTATTCGCTCGGTCGTGGAATCTGTGCAGGCCATGCCCGTTTTCGGAAACGGCGATGTGTGTGACACGAAAACAGCGAAACGCATGCTCGAAGAAACTGGCTGCGCGGGTCTTGTTATCGGCCGCGGTGCACTGGCCAATCCCTGGGTCTTTCACAATATTCAGGCCGGTTTGCTGGGGCATACAGCTCCGCCCGAGCCACCATTGGTAGAACGTGTTGCCTTTATGACCCGTCATTTTGAACGGGCGGTGCAGCAGCGTGGGGAGAAGCTGGCCTGTACCCAATTCAGGAAGACCATAGAATGGTATGCAAAGTCTTTTGGGCCCTGTCGGCCGCTACGGCTAGCCATGAAGGAACTCAACAGCCGCCAGCACTATTACCATCTGGTCGGCCAGTTTTTGGAATATCGCAATCAGCATCCACTCCCCCCGCGTGAGAACTATCCGGCTGGTGAAGCCGTGCCCGTCTGATCCTTTTCCCACTCCGGTTGACAATTATCTCCGGTTTGCGTCACAATGACGCAAAAGTATGCGTCTATATTACACAAACTAAAGCGTGCGAACTGGAGAGCCATTATGCACAACGGATCGACCGGCCCCCAAGAAAAGACTCCACACCAGCTCTACGAGCACCTGGCGCAACTCGACAGTGGCTACACACTGGACGCTTGCACACAATACGCAGCCTGGATTCATGAGATTCACGAGCTGAAACGCAGGCATAACGCCGTCATACTGGCGCACAATTACCAACGCCCGGAGATTTTTGAGGTTGCTGACGTGATAGGTGATTCCCTCGAATTGGCCCGCCAGTCAAAACAGGTTGCGTCTGATGTCGTAGTCTTTTGTGGTGTGCATTTTATGGCCGAGACGGCCAAGATTGTGAATCCGGAGCGAATGGTGCTCCTGCCTGACTTGCAGGCCGGCTGCTCTCTGGCCGAGAGCATCACGGGGGAGGCGTTGGCTGATCGGAAGGAAGAACTGCGCCAAGTCTATCCCGATCTCCAGGTGGTTTGTTACGTCAACACGACCGCGGATGTCAAAGCCGAAGCCGATGTGTGTTGCACCTCGTCGAACGCGATCCAAGTGGTAGAAGCGCTCGACACCGAGAATATTCTCTTTGTGCCTGATGAGAATCTAGCCCGTTATGTCCAGAACGAAACCAGGAAGAATATTATTGCCTGGCAGGGGAACTGCTACGTCCATCATCAGATCACGCCGGAACAGATTCAAGAGGTACGGGACAAACTCCCGCAGGTAAAAGTACTCGTCCATCCCGAGTGCCGGGAAGATGTGCTCGCCCTGGCGGATGCCGTGCTCTCAACGAGTGCCATGATGCGCTACGCTAAAGACAGTCCGGCCCAGGAGTTTCTGATCGTTACGGAGTGTGGTCTGTCGGACCGCTTGCTGTTGGAAGTCCCGGAGAAGAAATTCTACAAGAGCTGCAAGCTGTGCGCCTATATGAAAATGATTACGCTCGAAGGGGTGCGGGACTCTCTGCGTGACGGACGTTTTGAGATTACGCTCCCGGAAGAGACCCGGATCGGTGCCCAGCGTTCACTTGACCGTATGCTGGCACTCAATGCATAGTATGCTCCTGTGGGCAGAGCAAACGAGGGCCAGCGCAGCGTAAAACAAACTCATCCGCGTATAGCCGTTGATGCGGTGCTCTTTACCCTTACCCAGGGAGCCCTCCGCACGCTGCTGGTGAAAATTAAGAAGGGTGGGTTCGCGGGCCGCTGGGCGTTCCCCGGTGGTCTGGTTCAGTTGGACGAATCGCTCGATGCCGCGGCCCAGCGCGAGCTGTATGAAAAAACAGGCGTGCAGGACCTCTACCTGGAGCAATTGTATACGTTTGGCAGTGCGACCCGAGACCCCTCCGCACGAACCGTATCGGTCGCGTATTTTGCCCTCATCCCGCCGCACGCGCAGACTCCCCATCTCGGGGAAAAATATGCGGACATTGCCTGGTTCCCGGTGCATGATCTGCCTGAGCTTGCCTACGACCATAACGCCATAGCGGAATATGCGCTGCAACGGCTCCAGAGCAAATTGGGCTACGCGAATATCGTCTACAGCCTCCTGCCGCAGGAATTTACGGTTGCGGAGCTACAGGGGGTCTATGAAATCATCCTGGATCGTCAGCTGGATCGTCGCAATTTCAGACGAAAAATTATCAGCTCCGGTCTGCTCAAGCCCCTCTTGAAAACACGGCGAGGCGCGCATCGACCGGCCCAACTCTATACGTTTTCCCAGCGCCAGCCCATGCAGCTTGACGTGCTATAACCGCATATGAGAGCCGGCTGCTGCGTGGTTGGGCCGGGTAGCGATGTATGGTAGCGTGAGGGTCGGCTCACTGACCGAAAGGAGATGGTACGCATGGTCATCCGTATCGTAGGCGCTCTCATGCTCGTCTTGGGGCTTGGTACAGTGCTCGCTGCACCAGGGCACTCTCCGGCTATTGTCTTGGCCGAGACGAATCTGGCTGCCGAAACCACGCCTGGGTCAGAAAAGAAACCATCAGTAACCCCGCTCTCAACCCATACCAGTCTGCCTGCTACCTTAGCGCCAGACTTGTTCAGCGGAGCAGTCAGAGACGGTTATGTTATTGCCCAAACCATCCCGGACGTGCTGGCCGGGCTGCACTGCTACTGTGGCTGTGATCGGTCCATGGGACACGGCAATCTTCTGGATTGTTTTGTGGACGATCACGCCGCTGGCTGAATGCACTGTCTACACGAAGCGCAGGATGCGCTGACATTATTTGAAGCAGGGGCTCCGCCGGAAGTCATCCGGGATTTTATTGATCAGAAGTACGGCAATTAGGGCAGGGCGCGGCCTACGCGTCCTTGAGATAAAAACGAACGCCACACACCTCCACCTGATCGTCCGACACCCGGCGCCCACGCTGCTCTGCCGTGGTCAGGAGCCCCTGGATATCAGTAACAACTATATCCACTCCGCCCAAACCATCTCCGCGCCCATCCGTGGCCTCAACAAACCGTACGTCGGCATTCTCCAGCGGAAAGCTCAGGCGACCGTGATCGTCCTGCTGGAGTGGGATGCCGGCGATGTCTGCCCACCGCTGGGCCATTGATTGCGGGTCGTGGGACTGCAACTCAACCGCTGAATAGCCGCTGACCACATCCGTCCGCCGGGCGGTGTCCCAGCCATCCCCACCAGCGGGTTCCCAATGCCCTTCAGGTTCATTCTTCGGGTCCCAGTCGAGTTCAAAGAAGGCGCCCCCCGTGTCGCCGGGGTGGAGCTGCATACACTGAAAGCCGTGAATATCCTGCTCCCAGGCAATACGGACGCCGAGCTCCTGAGCCCGGGCCTTGCGCGCCTGTTGCGTTTCGCGGCGGTCGCACTGGCAAATGACCATATAGCCGCCGTTGCCGTTGCGCCGTTGCAGAAAGCGACCGGCCGCGGTGTTGTCTTTCGTCGGTGCGACGACCTCAAAAAAGTTTGAGCCGATTGGAAAGAGGGAGTTCTCTAAGCCGAAAACGCCTACGCCTTCATCAACAAAACACACCTCAAGGCCGAATATGGCTGTGAGGTCCTCGACCACAGGTGCGAGCTTCTCCGCAACAAAACATACCTGTCGTAACCGTATCGTCATCACACTCTCCTCTCAGGTGGATCAGAGCATTTTCGACTCTGGTCCTGGTATCGGAACTCTCTGTATATTTCTACCTGTCCGGCGCGCTTGCTCGGGCTGCGGAAAGTATTGTAACGTTGGGCTTCAGATCACAAGGAGGCCCCATGGCTCAAGCTGAACGCGGTACCATACTCACGGTCTTTGCCATCCTGTTTACTATCCTGGCGGTGTCGAATTTGCTGAAACCCCTCCAGACTGAATGAGGCGACCGGCTTTGTGCTCTTTGGTGCGCGGTCTATCCGGGATGCCGAATGCGATAGCCGGCATCCTGGCCGGTCTCTATTTGCTCGTCTACGCCTACGGCATCTGGCAGATGAAACGTTTCGTCGTGGGTATGGCGCATGCGTATGCGCTGTACGTTATCCTGAACCTCTGCTCTTTATGTACCGCGATACCCCAGAGGCTAATCAGTTGGGTCTCTTCTACCTCCTCTACTCCATTGTTGGGGTGGGGGTCTCCCTGGGATCGGCCATTATTCTGACGAAGCGCAAGACCGAACTCGGGTAGGGACCGACCGGCCTGAGACAAAAAGGAATCTTCGACTAGTATTCGCACTCTTTGTCCGGTATGCTGAAGTTGTATAACACGAGAACGAACCGCGAGCAGGTCTCTTTTCCTTTGTAAGAAATCCCGCTCAGAAGCGGGTCTCTGGTTGCCCAGACCCGAGTTCCACGTTTCCCAGGTTCTGTCTAATAACACGGTGCGCCGATGCTTTGTCCGCGCCCATATTCGTCCGTGCCGCTGGGCCGCACGGAGAAAGAGATGGTCCTTTGACAACAGAGAGTATACAGAACGATCTGCCGATTGTTCGGAGTTTTCCGAGCTAGGGCTCATACCCGAGCTCTTACGCGCCATTGAAGATGTCCAATACGAAACCCCAACCCCGATTCAATCCCAAGCGATTCCGGTTGCCCTGAGCGGCAAAGATATGCTCGCTTGTGCCCAGACCGGGACGGGCAAGACGGCCGGATTTATCCTGCCCATCCTGCAACGTTTTACCCACGCAGAGTCGAAAACAGTCCGGGCTTTGGTGCTGACCCCGACGCGCGAACTCGCCGTCCAGATAGGGGAGAGTGCCCGAACCTACGGAAAACACGTGCCGGTTCGCTCAACCGTGGTCTATGGTGGTGTCGGGCTCGGCCCGCAAGCCGACCAGCTGCGGCGCGGGGTAGAACTGCTAATCGCAACCCCCGGACGCCTGCTCGATCACTTGAATCGGGGCAACGTCCGGCTTGCTGACGTCGAGGTGCTCGTCCTGGACGAAGCCGACCGTATGCTGGATATGGGCTTTCTGCCCGATGTCCGGCGTATCCTGGCCACATTGCCTAAAACGCGCCAAACGCTCTTGTTTTCTGCAACCATGCCACAGGAGATTGAGCGTCTGGCCCAGGACACCTTGAGAGCGCCTGAGGTGATTGATGTCGGGCGACGGGCGACGCCGGTCGCGACGCTGCGCCATGTGCTCTATCTGGTGGAAGCCGAACGCAAAAACGATCTGTTATCCTATCTCCTCCAGCACGGAAGTCTCAAACACGTTCTGATCTTTACGCGGACCAAGGTTCGTGCGGAACGCCTATCCAGGCGTCTGTCCCAGACGAACCGCCGGGTCGCCGCCCTGCATGGCGATAAGAGCCAGCGCGTCCGTACCCAAGTGCTGAATGATTTTAAGAGCGGAAAGGTTGATGTCCTGGTTGCAACCGATGTGGCCGCGCGTGGCCTTGACGTCGAGGGCATTTCCCATGTGGTGAATTTTGACGTTCCCAATCGAGCGGAAGATTACGTCCACCGCATCGGCCGGACCGCCCGCGCCATGGCGACCGGAGAGGCTCTCACCTTTGCCTCGTCCGACGAGGTCGAAGCCGTGCGTGCTATCGAGAGCCTGTTGGGCAAAGAGGTCCCCCGCAAGATGATCAAGGGGTTTGAACCCACGCATTTCACTCTCCGCCGCTTTGCGAAACCGGAGGCTTCGCGTGGGGCGCGTATCGCCAGCGGCGCCATCCGGCACTTCAGTCCGGGCGGCCGGCGGCGGAAGAGCGCGTGAGTGTGCCGTTCTCTGTCACTCACTTGGTCATTTGGCGCTTTATTCGTCCGCGGCTATGACCCCTAATGACTGAGAATTGATACGCCAGCGTAGACGGACATTAATAATTTTTTCTTGCTGGGAACTCTTGTCGCGTACGTGTACATCTCCCAGCACTATGTCATCTTCTTCAATCCAAGCAGAAGCCGTCGTTAGGTCGAACTGATCGAGGAACTCAAAGTCACCGGGCCGGACGACGGTAATCTGAATACTCTTCTCGTTTGCTGATAGAGTGGGCCCGGCAGGGGCTTCTATTTTAATGCCAACCGTATGACTTCCAGAATTTAGAGCACCATAATTGAAAGTGGCCCCCCAGCCACTATTGAGGGCATAGGGATGATCTGGAAACGCCGCCGCGACATCTTTTCGTTGGGAACAGCAGGGGATAAGGCTCTCCACTTGGCCGTCAATAAGGAGCTGGACCGAGAGGAGACTTGATTCGGTTTCCTTGGCAAGAACCCAGCCACTAATGACCGTAACTCCTGAAACCTCTCTTCCCAGGGTGGGAGAGGGATTTTCTACTGTCGCAATCAGGTTGGGATGGGGAGGTCTCCGTGCGAGGGAGAGGTTCGCAGCAAGAGGAGGTGAAAACGAGGGATTTTGCTGAGAAGAGGCAGCCACCATACGAAAGCTTTGGCTGTCCTCAAACCATTGAAAAGATGCGTCGGTCGCCTGCCGTTCTTGGGTTGCCTTATCTCGGACGAGAATGCTTTCAACCGTGAGTATATTGTCCTCTATTATCGCGGTGGCTGTTGAGAGATCGAACTGATCGATAAATTCTGTTCCCGGAGGTTTTACAACGGCGACAACTCGCTCCTGTATGAAGAGGAGGTTCCCGTCCTCATCTCGAATGTCCACGCGAATGAGGTGTTCTCCCTGGCTGAGAGTTCCCCAATTAAAGATCATTCCCCACCCACTATAAAGTGTGTGTGTTGAGGAAGAATCTGGAAATGCGGCTTGCACGTCTTCGCGTTCTGAACAGCAGGGGATATCCCCAAATTTGTGGCCATCAATGAACAGTTCAACTCTATCGATCTGGAGGTCGGGCTGATCTACAAAGGCCCAGCCGTGAATAGTAGAGATGCCCGAGACAGGTCCTGGTCGTGGGCTTTCAAAATTCGCCTCGACCGCTACGATCTGCTCCCCCCTAGGGACGCAGGTTGCTACGAAAATTTCACTCCAACCGTCAGGATTACTGTTTTTTGTATCCAGCTTTGCGGCCGGCTCTGCTGCCGCTGGTGCGGGAGGAACATCTGGATTGGTTGCTAAGGCAGGTCGAGACACAGCAGGAGCAGCAACAAAGCGGGTAATCCTTGACGCCGATTGAAATGCAATACGGGTTCCGTTTGCATTAAGAGTCGGGGAGTAATTCCATCCCCCAGGGGCCTTGGCGGAAACATCGAATACGATGCCGGTTGGCAAATCAACGAGATAGATGTCTGTATCCTCGCTGAGTCCCCTGTACCCATATTGAGGGTTGGAAGGTGGCCTGAATGAATAGACGAGCCGATTGCCGTCCGCGCTCAGTTCCGGAGACCTGTTATAGCCTTCGGTCGTCTGAGTAACTTGAGAGAAATCCATTGAGGTGAGATCCAGTAGAAATATCTCCCTATTTCCGTCGGAGTTTTCTCCTGTAAAGTCGCCAGTAGAAGAAAAAGCTACTTTTGTGGCCGCCATGTCCATAGTTGGAGAGGAAATATGGATTTCAGTTGTATCGGTAAGCTGTGTCAGCGCGTCTCGGCTCGTATCAAAGAGAAAGAGTTCCGCATTCTCATCGGGATTCTGTCCAGTCAGATTTGCTGGGACTGAAAACACCAGCATGCTGCCGTCCGTATTGCTGACTAAAGGAAAAGAGTAGTTGGCTTGGGTGCTGAAGAGTTCGGTAAGAGCGCCTGTTGCGAAATCAAAGACAACAAATACGTCTTTTCCGTCTTGACCCTCATACCAATCCCGAGAAAAGCGAAAGAACAATTTATTCCCATCCCCGCTAAATGAAGGATCGGAAAAACCGTCGTAGGGGTCCCGTTCTATGCTGTTGGTAATCTGAGAGAGCATTTCTGTGTCAGCGTCGTATAAGAATATTTCGTAATTCTCATCAAGATTGTCGCCGGTCAGGTTCGCTCTTGACTCAAAGGCGACTTTCGTTCCATCTAGGCTGATTCTTGGGACAGAGCCACCATGTCCCGACATGTTTGTAATAGGGATTGGCATTCTCTGGACAGTGTCAACATAGAGAATATTATTCTCACTACTGAGTTCTTGACCAAATTCGTAGGCGAGACGCTTTCCAGCCGCGTCAATTGAGGGGGCGGAGGGAACCCCATCTTGAGTGTGAGTGAGCTGATTCAATCGTTGCGTAGTGGAATCATATAGGAAAATTTCTGTATTTCCGTCGGAGTTGAGTCCCAGCGGATCAGACCGGGAATCAAAGACGAGGAAGGTTCCATTATCGCTCAGCGAAAGCGAGAGAACAAAGCCGGCATTAAGGATTTGGGTAAAAGAGTCGGTTGTTGTATTGAACGTGAATAAGGCAATCTCGCCCTCGGGATTCTGGCCGGTCAAATCCGCTCTTGACTCAAAGGCAATGAGCGTCCCGTCGGGCGAGATTCGTGCGCTCGTGTTATGAACGTCCGTCGTGTGTGTAATCTGTGTGGTCGTCTGTGTGGATAGGTCGAGCAGAAAAATTTCAATATTCCCGTCAGCATTCTCTCCGGTCAGATCTGCGGCAGCCCCAAAGACAAGTTTTGTTCCGTCTGCTGACAGAGATGAAACGGACCGTGTTTGCGTGATCTGGGTAATACTGTCGATGCTGAAGTCATAGAGGAAAATTCTTCCGTACCCGTCCTCGTTCTCTCCGGTGAGGTCCTCGTTTGAATCAAGGACCATTAAGCGGCCATCGGCAGAGAGCCAGAGGACAGAAACCATATTTTCGTCAATGCTGCTCTTCTCAAAGGGACGTGTTAGTGTCTCCTCGGCAATGTTGAAAATGAAGAAGTTGAAATCTATCGAAGACCGCCCTTCTTCTATTGGAGATGAAGGAGTCCTAAAGAGGACGCGACTTCCGTCAGCCGAGAATTGCGGCTCGGCTGAGATTCTCGGTTGAGTGCTCCCAATCTGAGAGAATGCCTCTGTCTCAATATCGAATAGGTAAATCGCGAATTGCTGACTAGTGTTCTTCCCTGCCAAGTCGGCTTCAGACTGAAAGAGAATGGTAGTCCCGTCGGGGCTGATAGAAGGGGAAGAATGATAACCTCCGTCTGTGACTTGGGTAAAGATTTCTGTCTCTACCTCATACAGAAATATCTCCTTATTGCCCTCGGGATTCTGGCCGGTGATATTCGCTCCTGACAGAAAGACAACTCGGCCGCCGTCAGAACTGATCGACGAGTCCTCCGCTTCCGCAGGATGGGTATTTGTGACCTGTTCGATAAAACAGGTTGGAGGCGTGTCCGGCCGGCTTTGTGGAACGTCTAGGGCTGAGGTGCCATGAGCCTGCCATAAAAGGGGGAGGAGCAGAAGGAGGGAGAAAATAACAGGAGTAGGTTTCCCTGCCGCCATAAGGTGGGCCTCTCATTCTAATGTGGAATTAAGGGTGTCTTCCGACCTCCGTAAGAACGGGGAGGGCAAGCTGCTCTCCCCGCTCTCTACCCGCGCTCGACAAACTCCAGAATATTACCTTCGGGGTCCCTGATCATGGCGATCCGGGTGCCGGGACGGATTTCGGTTTCGGGGATGGTGAACTCCGCGCCCTTGTCCCTGAGAGCCGCACACAGACCGCTCAGGTCTTTAATGACAAAGGTGAGATAGCCGATACCCAGGCGCTTGCCAAAACCGTTTGGTGCGGCCGGTGGAACTTCTTTTGGGTCCATGAGCTTGATGTCGCTCGTGCCGTGCCGGAAGCGATGGATGGTGCCAAAGGCGGTCGGCACTTCCTCGGTCTTTTCCAGGCCAAGCGTGCCTTGGTAAAAATCGAGCATGGCGTTGATGTCTTTGACAAAAATACCGACGTCAATTGAATCTTTTGCGGGTTGTAGCACGGGAAACTCCTTTTCGTGATCTTCTATCCACGGGCGCCTTTGAGATCGATCAGTTCGACCTTGTAGCCATTGGGGTCTTCAATAAAGGCGATGACAGCGCCGCCGTGCGCCATCGGGCCGGGCTCACGAACGACGTTGATGCCTTTCCCCTTGAGTTCGTCGCAGGTCTGATAGATATCATCCACGCCGATCGCCAAATGACCAAAGGCGTTCCCTTGGTCATAACTCGAGGTACCCCAGTTATGCGTCAGTTCGACGACGGTACTGTTCTTTTCGTCGCCGTAGCCGACAAAGGCCAGGGTAAATTCACCGCCTGGATAGTCCTGTTTGCGCAGCAGCTTCATGCCCAGCCCGTCGCAGTAGAATTTGAGTGATTCGTCCAAATCGTTGACCCGGATCATGGTGTGTAAGAACTCCATACTTTGCCCTCCTCGTATTCCTGAGATTCGCTCGTACCTGCTCCTGCTTCCCCTATCCGGTTGTGACTCCGACTGTCAAGCAAGACCGTCGCCGATCACCCGGAAGATTGCTCGTTCTATCCGGGTCGCCTCGGCTTCGGAGACGTGTGCCTCGTACACCGGAAAAAGGTCGCGTTCTTCACATCGAATATGCTGCTCTAAGAGTGTCCCGAACGACGCCAGTAATTCCGTCAACTGCGGCCCGTCGGGAGACTGCCGGGCGATGTGATGCACCAATTCCCGCATGGCCGTATGTTCTTGAATGAGCCGGTCGAGCAGGGCGGACGCTTGAGGCTGCATGGCCCGAATCGCTGGAAAGAGGATGTCGGTTTCTGCAGCAAAATGGGATGCCAAACCGCTCTTGAAAAAGTGCACCGTATCAGCCGCTTGCTCTTGCGGACTGTCGTGTGGCCGGCGCGTTTTGGGTAGCCCGTGTTTGATGCGGAACGCGAGAAGAAGGCCGTGATGATGCTCCCGCGAGAGGGGGACCAGGCTGGGATGACGCTTGGGCATTACACGTCTACGTCTTCGACCTTGGGCGCCCGCTCCATGATAAAGCTGAAGCGCGGCTGGACATCTTTGCCCATCAGCGTTTGGATGGCCTTTTCGGTTCGCTCGGCGTCCTGAATAGAGACCTGGAGCAAGGTGCGTGTACGCGGGTCGAGGGTCGTTTCCTTGAGAGTATGTGGATTCATCTCGCCTAAGCCCTTAAAACGCTGAACCTGGGCCTTGCTGGCATGCCCATTTTGTCGGGCCAACAGGCGTTCCTTGGCGGCGTCATCGTCCGCCCAATGAACTTCCTTGCCGACCTCGATTTTATACAGCGGCGGCTTGGCAATATAGACACAGCCGGCCTGAATCAGCTCGGGCAGGTGACGGTAGAAAAAGGTCAGCAGGAGCGTACAAATGTGGTTGCCGTCCGAGTCGGCGTCCATCAACAGGCAGATTTTGTGATAGCGGAGCTTGGACAGATCAAACGTCTTGCCCACGCCGCAGCCCAAGGCCGACACAAGGTCGTTTAATTCTTTATTGGTCAGAATTTTATTGAGCGAGGCCTGTTCCGTATTTAAAACCTTGCCGCGTAGCGGCAGGATGGCCTGAAATCCCCGGTCGCGGCCCTGCTTGGCCGAGCCGCCGGCAGAATCGCCCTCAACAATGAAGAGTTCGCTGTTGGCCGGGCGGGTTGAGGAACAGTCGGCCAGCTTGCCGGGCAGGTTCAGACGATGGGAAACCGACCCCTTACTCCGCACGCTTTCCAATGCCGCGCGCGAGGCCGTGCGTGCTCGGGCCGCCAATATCACCCGCTGGGCAATCGTCTCCGCCTGGGAGCGATTATTGAGCAAAAAATTTTCCAAGGAGGTCCGAACCAGGTTGTCAACTTGCGCTGTTGTTTCCGGGTTGCCGAGCTTTTCTTTGGTCTGACCCTGAAACTGTGGCTGTTTGAGATACAGGCTGAGGATGGCGACCAGCCCTTCGCGCGTGTCGTCGGCGGTAATGTTCATCCCTTTGGGCATCAGGTTATTGACGTTGATGTAATTACGAACCGCCTTGACAATGGCGGTCTTTAAGCCGGCTTCATGTGTCCCGCCGAAGGGCGTGGGAATGCCATTCACAAACGAGTGGATGCGCTCTTCCGGTGATTCCGTCCAGGTCAGCACGCACTCCAGGGGAGGTGCGGTGTCGCGTTCGATATGGAAGACATCCTGAATAACCGCTCTTTTATCGCCGTCGGCGAGCAGCTTGCAGAGATAGGCTTTGAGACCGTCTTTATACAGGAACTGCTGCGTTTGCCCGGTTGTCTCGTTCCGAAAGACGAGCATCAGCCCTTTATGCAGATAGGCTTTGGCTTCCAATCTTTCGGCAATGCGCTCGGGTGTGAAGGTAACAGACGGAAAAATATCGGGGTCGGGATGAAAGGTGAGGGTGGTGCCATGTCCGCGCACCTTGCCGATTTGTTTGAGTGGTTTTGTAGCCTTGCCGCGGCGAAAGCACTGCTCCCACTCCACTCCATCCCGGCGGATACGGGCCTGCATATGGTCGGCCAGCGCATTGACGACGGAAGCTCCCACGCCGTGCAGCCCGCCGGAATGGGCGTAATTCTGGTCGCCAAATTTCCCGCCGGCATGCAGGGTGGTCAGAATCAGTTCCAGCGCGGGCTTCTTGAACTGCGGATGCAGGTCTACCGGAATCCCGCGGCCGTTGTCGGCCACGGTGACGGTCGAGCCATCCTTATGCAGGCTCACCTCAATGCGGTTGGCATGGCCGTTCATGGCTTCATCCACTGCGTTGTCGAGGAGTTCCCAGACGAGGTGATGCAGCCCCGTGCTATCAACCCCACCGATATACATGCCGGGCCGTTTGCGAACCGGGTCGAGACCCTCAAGAACGGTAATATCTTTTGCCGTATAGGCTTGCTTTTGTACTGCCATATTACGCCTCAGCCTCCTCCACTCCGCCATTTGCGCCGCGCCGGGTGCCGTTTTGCTGCACCCCAACCAGTACCGATCGTTTGACCACCCGCCGGCCCTTTCCGGCCCGTTTACCTAACGGAATCTCCCGCAGTGGGATTTTCCGCTCTTTCCCGTCTGTATTGATAACCGTCACACCTGCGCCGGGTTCGCTTGTGACCGCCCCAACCAAACGATCGTCTTGCTCCAGGCGCATGAGAATAACTCCGCGTCCGGCTCCGGATAATTCGGTAATATCTTCGGTTGGAAAAGCCAAGATATACCCGGTCGCGGTGGCACACACCGTTCGGCCGCTGCGCGCCGGCTGAACGGTAATGACTTCGTCGTCTGCGGACAAACGGGCGATTTTTCTCCCGTTACGGGTGGTTTCTTCGACATTGGGTTCAAAACGAAACCCCAGGCCCTTGGCCGTCGCCAGGAGCAGGGCGGGTCCCCGCTCACCAGCCGGCTGGGGGGAGGCAGGGGGTGTGAACAGGTCGGTCTGGTCTGGTCTGGCCGCTCCCGCTCCATTCTGTTGAGCCGGGCTCTCCGACGAGCGGTCGTGGATAAGGCGAACTGTCACAATCTGTTCGCCATCCTGAAAATTGAACAGGGTCTGGATGGGTTCTCCATAGCCGGTGGTCGCCGGCACGGTGTTAATGCGTATGACGTAGAGCATACCCCGGTTGGTGAAAACGGCCAGGCGATCACGGGTCGTACCCTGAAGAACGGCCTTGATGTCGTCACCTTCACGTAGCCGGGTGCTGGTTGGGTCCTTGAGTTCTCTGACCCGCTTAATCCAGCCATCCCGGCTGAGGACGACCGTGGCTTCTTCATGGACGATATAGGCGTCGGGGTCGTAATTGAGCTGTTCTCCTGAACGCAGGGCTGTCCGGCGTCGGTCGCCGTACTGCTTGCCCAGGACTTCCAGTTCGTCCCGTATGATCGTCCAGCGCTGGCCTTCACTACTCAACAACCGGCGCAACTCCTGGGCGCGGGCTTCTTTCTCCCGGCGTTCGGTCTGAATTTTTTCAACTTCCAGGCGGGCGAGCTGGTAGAGGCGAATATCGAGAATGGCATCGGCCTGGACCTCGGTCAATTGAAAACTCTGCTGGAGTTTTTCCCGTGCGTTCTTACGGGAGGCAGCATTCCGGATGAGACGGATGACGGTGTCGAGCTGGTCGGCAATGAGGGCCAGACCGGCAAGAATATGCAGGCGGGTTTCCAACTCGTCTAACTCATGCTCAAAGCGTCTGGTGACCACCGCAAAACGGAAGTCCAGGAAGTGCCGACACAGGTCGGACAGGGTGGCGCGCAAGGGTTGACCGACTTCCGGGTTGCCGGTTGGAACCAGACAGGTCAGGTTGACCGAAAAGGAGGTTTGCAGCGACGTATGCCGACATAAATACGCCATGGCGAGTTCGTCCGAGGTGCTGCCTTTGAGTTCCAGGACAATGCGGATGTCGTCGGTCGATTCGTCCCGGACATCGACGACCTGCGGGATTTTCCGGCTGCTGACGAATTCGGCGATCTTTTCCACCAGTTGGGCCTTGTTGACGGTATACGGCAGGGAGGTAATGACAACCTGACGCTTGCCGCGCGGCAGGTTCTCGATCTTCCATTCCCCGCGCAATTTGATCGTTCCCTGGCCCTTTTCATACATCTCGCGCAGCTCGCGCTTGCTGGTCAGGATTTCCCCTCCGGTTGGAAAATCCGGGCCTTTGATATATTTGAGCAATCCCGCGCTGGTCAGCGTCGGGTCATCAATCAGGGCCAGCAGGGCCTTGATGACTTCCGTAAAATTATGGGGCGGAATGCTGGTGGCCATGCCAACCGCAATGCCGCTGGCGCCGTTGAGCAGGAGTTGGGGAATGCCGGACGGCAGGACGACCGGCTCATCCAGGGTGGCGTCATAGTTGGGACGATAGGGGATGGTTGCGCCGCGCAGGTCGCGGAACAGCTCTTCAGACAGGGGTGCGAGCTTGGCTTCGGTGTAGCGCATGGCCGCCGCGCTATCGCCGTCGAGCGAGCCGAAATTGCCTTCTCCCTGTACCAGCGGATAGCGGAGCGAGAACGGCTGTGCCAAGCGCACCATGGCCTCATAGGCGGCCTGGTCCCCATGCGGATGATATTTGCCCAGGACCTCACCCACCACCGCTGCGGATTTGCGCGGCCGGGCATCGCCTCCGAGCCGCAGGTTTTGGTGCATGGCGTACAGCAGCCGGCGCTGGACCGGCTTGAGACCGTCACGGATGTCGGGTAGGGCTCGCGAGGTAATCACGCTCAGGGCGTAATTCAGATAGCGCGCTTCCGCTTCAGCCCCGAGGTCTGTGGTCAGGATTTGTTCCGCCACCGCCGCTTTCTTCATACATCCACCTCCACCCACCGGATTATAGGCGAAGTCACGCTTGGTTCCAACGACCGAGGGAACGGCCGCTCACCCAGTGCCTATTCTTGCAAAGGACCAAAAAACTCCCGGGCCTGAGCAATCACAAAATCCGGCTTTTCTTCCGCAATAAAGTGCCCGCACTCTTCGACCTGGCCGCCTTCGACGTTGTCCGCCACGCCTTGCCAGATCGGCACAAGATCACCCAGGAAGGTCTGGCCGCCCCAGGCTCGGACAGGCATCTTGAGTTTTTCCGTACATGAACTCAGGTTCTCCAGATCTTCATTGATGCCCGTGCGGTAATACTGGAACCCGGCGCGTAGCGCCCCTGGTGCGGAATAGACCCGGACGTATTCGGCCACATCCTCGTCCGTGAACACCTTTGGGCTATAATTGTACACGGTTGAATTATAGAAATGCCGTAAATAGGTTTCGACATTATTGCTGACCAGCTTTTCAGCCAGGTCGGGCATACCGGCGTGAAAGAAGACGTGCCACAGCCGCTGGGCAACCCCGATGTCCATCTTTTCGCCCTTGCGACCCAGACCCGGAATCATATCCAGGATCATCAGTCGCTCGACCATTTCCGGGTGATCGTAAGCCAGATAGTAGGTGACCGCGCCACCCCAGTCATGGCCGGTCAGGCCGATTTTCTCAAAGCCGAGTGATTTAACCAGTTCATATACATCCGAGGCCAGGGTGCGTTTGTCATAGCCGCTCAGCGGGCGCTCGGAATCCCCCAAGCCTCGCAAGTCGGGCGTGATGACCGTGAACTGCTCCGACAACGGACCGATGATCTTGTGCCACTCATAGCTACTCTGCGGCCAGCCGTGAACAAAAACCAGGGGGTAGCCTGATCCGGCAATCACATAGTGCATCCGAAAACCGTTGACCGTTGCCACATGATGGGTGCCTGTGTCTATCATATTTGTACTCCTTTTATTCCTGTTTTGTATCCGAAGCCTGGAACGGACAGCAAGAGGAGTGGGGCTGCTGCTGTCCGTTCCGTGTGATAATGAGCGAGTTATGGAGACGCCGGTTTTTCTGCATGCCTGCCGGGGAGAGCCAACCCCGTACACCCCCGTCTGGCTCATGCGACAGGCCGGGCGGTATATGGCCGAATACCGGGCGTTGCGCGAACGTGTGCCCTTTCTCGAATTGTGCAAGACGCCTGACCTGGCCGCGCAGGTAACGCTTGAAGCGGTTGAACGCCTGGGCGTGGATGCTGCCATTCTCTTTTCGGATATCCTTCTCATTGTTGAATCCATGGGCGTTGGACTGGAATTTTCTGCAGGCGACGGCCCTGTTATTCATCGCCCGGTTCGTTCGGGCCAAGATATTGGTGCTCTGCGTGAGGTGCCGCCCGAAGAATCCGTCCCCTTTGTATTTGAAACAGTCCGCAAGATTCGCGGCAGCTTACCCAGCGACATCCCTCTGATCGGCTTCTCGGGCGCGCCCTTCACTCTGGCGTCGTATTTGATTGAGGGCGGTGCGTCACGTCAGTATCTGGAAACCAAGCGCCTTATGTATCAGGACTCCGGGGCCTGGAACGCACTGATGGATCAATTGGTGCGTGCTATCACCGCCTATGTAAATGCTCAGATTACGGCCGGTGCGCAGGCCATTCAGCTCTTCGATTCCTGGGTTGGCTGCCTAGCCCCCCAGGACTATCGAACCTTTTTGTTACCCCATATGCAGACGCTCATCCGAGGAGTGACGCCGGGTGTTCCCCTCATTCATTTCGGCACGGGCACGGCCGGCCTGCTGGAACTGCTGGCCGAAGCGGGTGGGGATGTGATTGGGGTGGACTGGCGGGTCGATCTTGGTGCGGCCTGGGAGCGGATCGGTGCAGACCGAGCCGTCCAGGGCAATCTTGATCCGTTGGCTCTTTTTGCTCCTCTGGATACCTTACGCCAACAGGTGCAACGTATTCTGGATCAGGCCAGGGGCAGAGAAGGACATATTTTCAACCTGGGACACGGCATTGTGCCGCAAACTCCGGTGGATAATGTGATTGCACTGGTCGATATGGTGCACGAACTTTCGAGTCGTCAAACCTGATACGTCACGTCATCAGAAAAACGCAACTCACAGCCTACTTCTTATGCAATACGACGCGGTTCTGCTGATCGCCTTTGGCGGGCCGGAAAAAATGGATGACGTGCGGCCCTTTTTGGCAAATGTCCTGCGCGGCCGTCCCGTGCCGCCGACCCGCCTGCAAGAAGTCGTCCGACACTACGAGCTTTTTGACGGTCGCTCGCCTTTGAACGAGATTACCTTCGGTCAAGCGCAGGCACTCCAACACCTCTTCGCTCAAGAAGGAACCCAACTGCCGGTGTATATGGGCATGCGGAATTGGCATCCCTATATAGCCGAGACGCTGGAACAGATGGGGCGGGATGGAGTGAAAAATGCCGTGGGCTTCATTCTTTCCGCTCAGCAGAGCGAGGCCGGCTGGGAGCGATATAAGACAAATGTGGAGGAGGCGAGAGAAAGGGTAGGGCCGCTTGCTCCCCAGGTGAGCTTCACCCCTGGCTGGCATAATCACCCTTTATTTATCCACGCGGTTGCCGATCTGACGAAGCAGGCGTTTTCGTCTATTCCAGCGGATCGTTGGGGGGTGACTCCTCTGGTCTACACGGCCCACAGTATACCAACGGCCATACCCGGCAGCCAGGAATATGTCCGACAGGTCGAAGAGGGCGCGCGTTTGGTCGCGGGGCGTGTCGGACACGAAAACTGGACCGTTGCCTATCAGAGCCGCAGCGGCCCGCCCCAGGTGTCGTGGCTGGAGCCGGATATCGGCGATTTGCTCACGGACCTCGCCGCTCAGGGGGCACGTGATACGGTCGTTGTTCCCATCGGCTTTGTGTGTGACCACATCGAGGTTCTGTACGATCTGGATACGGAGGCGAGAGAGATTGCCGAACGGAACGGACTGCATATGGTTCGTGCCCGGACGGTCAATACGCATCCAAGCTTTATTCGGATGATCGCCGAGGTGGTCCGGGCGACCCCGAAGCAATAGACCGGGTGGGTATCGCATAACCCGCCACGAAACTGCCGTATGTCTCTTTCTCCAGAGAGCAATCCCAGAGTGCCCCATATTGTTATCGTCGGTGGTGGTATTGCCGGTCTGGCCGCGGCCTACAGACTCGAAGAATTGAGCCGAGAGCGAGAGCAGCCGTTGCGGTTTACGCTGCTGGAGGCCAGCGACCGGCTTGGCGGCGTCATTGCAACGGAACAGCGGGACGATTTTCTGCTTGAACTCGGGCCGGATTCCTTTATTTCGGAAAAACCTTGGGCTTTAGCCCTGTGTCGTCGTCTCGGACTTGAGCCAGAACTCCTGGGCACCAACGACGCGTACCGGGCTACCTTTGTTGTGCACCAGGGGAGGCTTGAGCCCCTGCCACAAGGCTTCATGTTACTGGCCCCCACCCAGTTTGGTCCCTTGCTGCGCTCGCGTATTTTTTCCTGGCCGGGCAAATTGCGCATGGCGCTCGATCTCGTATTGCCCAGAGCCACGGAACAAAGCGATGAAAGCCTGGGCTCATTTGTACGAAGACGGCTCGGGCGAGAGGCGCTCGAACGTATCGCCCAACCTCTCATAGGCGGCATCTACACCGCCGACCCCGACCAACTCAGTCTGGCCGCGACCATGCCGCGTTTTCTGTACATGGAACGTGACCACCGAAGTGTGATTTATGCGCTCTGGCGAGCGGCTCGTCGTAATCCTCAGACAACCAAGGGAACGAGTGGGGCGCGCTGGAGTTTGTTCATGACTCTGCAAACCGGTATGCAGCGCCTCGTTTCCGCGCTGACCGAACGCCTCAGCCTCGGAACGCTGCGTCAGCGCCGTCCGGTAACGAGCGTGCGCTATCAGCCGGCAGGCCCGGATGAGACCCGCTGGACGGTGGGCTGTGCCGACGGCTCCAGCCTGCACGCCGACGGCCTGGTGCTGGCGACGCCGGCCTTTGCCGCGGCGCAGCTTGTACATGGACTTGATGGCACTTTGAGTCAGCACCTTTCCGACATCCCCTATAGCTCCACGGCCACGGTGAATATGGCCTATCGTCGCGCCCGGATTCCCCATCCGCTGAACGGCTTCGGTTTTGTGGTGCCACGGGTGGAGCAGCGTTCCATTCTTGCCGGGACTTTCTCGAGCGTGAAATATGCAGGACGAGCGCCGAGCGATCATGCCCTGTTACGCACCTTTGTCGGGGGCGCGCTCCAGGCCGAGCTGTTTGAGCGGGATGACGCTGAAATCCGGGCTCTGGTCCGCACTGAACTGCGCCAGTTGCTTGGGATTGAAGCCGAACCCCTTCTGACCCGCATTGCCCGCTATCCACGGTCCATGCCGCAGTACCGTGTCGGGCATCTTCAGCTCGTTGACGAGATCGAAAAACGGGTGGCCGAGCATCCGGGTCTGGCGCTGGCCGGTAACGCCTATCGCGGCGTTGGTCTGGCCGACTGCGTGCGGAGTGGAGAGGCCGCGGCTGAGGCGGTGTTTGCCGAGTGTACGGCCAAGTCGCTGTAGACGCACCCTGTCCTACGGACCAAGTTCTCTTTCCATTTCGATAATGTGCAGGGAAGGGTGAGAGGGTAATCGGTCTGTTTTTCCCGTAGGAACAAAACCTGAAGATTCGTACAGTTTCGTCGCGGGGCTATTGTCGGCGGTAACCCAGAGCTTCATACGCTTCGCCCCCCGAGCGGCGGCCCAGGCCATTGCCCCATGAAGGAGTTGCTTACCAATTCCTTTGCCGCGAGTCATGGGGGAGACCCACATGCTACCCACCTGAGCGACTCGTCTATCGGCGGTTTCCAGATGTCCGTAGGTTATGCCGATGGGCTCTTCGTCGAGAAAAGCAATAAAGAATTCGTGGTGCGAAAGATGCAAGTTTTTTGCAAGCTGCTGCCAATACGTTTCCGGCTCGTCCTGAATCTCCCCAATTGTCTGGGCAAACGCCTCAGGTGCATCCCGAAGCGCCCGAGCTCGTAGCTCTCTCAGTAACGTCCATTCGTCCGTCCGTAACGGTCTTATTGAGAGGCTTTTCATATCTTCTCCCAAGTAAGGACGAACCTGCGTGCAACCCTCATCTAAAAAAGCCTTAATATATGCCCTATCCAAAAACAACAGAGCTGCCCACACAAGTCGGACCGGTATCCTGCAACCCGAAACCGTATCCTTTACTCGACGTTTACTTGAGTACTCGGGGAGGGGTTGCTATGGTGCTGCCCTAATTGCAGGTAATGGAGAGGGGTTGGGGCAAGTGATTCGGGTATTCCCCCGTATTGAGGACGCCAAGCTCATGGAGCTGTTTCGGAAGGGCGTTGAGGGGCAGTGGTCGGCGGCCGAAATTGACTGGACGCAGCCGTTGTCGCTCGATCGTCACGAACAGCGTGCTCTGGCTATGGTGCTGACCCCAATCTATCTGGGTGAGCAAACGGCTATGATCGGAGCCAGTTCGACCATCCCGCAGTGTTTTGCCGCCCATGAGACCGAAGCCCAACTCTATCTCTCCACGTTTCTTTTGGACGAAGCTCGTCATTTCGAGACCTTGACTCGATTCTATAACACCCTGAACCAGCGTCCGCTTGAAGTCCGCCAGCTCAAGGACATGTTCCGCTACCAGGCGCGCCTGTTTAAGTCGCGCGACCGGATTGAATGGCTGTGGGGGATACTGCTCAGTGATATTCTGGCCCGCCATTTCTACAGCATTTTGGCGAAAGCCCATCCGACTTCTCTCTTTGCCACTATTGCGAGTCGAATCTTACGAGATGAGGCCCGCCATCTGGCCTTTGCCGAGCTCTATTTACGCGCGGTGTTGGAACGTGAACCGCAGTTCGGTCCGGTCTTTCTCAAAATGCGAGACGAATTATTACGGCTGATGGAGGCGATGTATGAGGCCCTGAAAGCCGAGGCGCTGCTGGTCGGCATTGATGGGCAGACTTTGTTCGGGAAGGTAAAGCGGGACATTGAGAGCAAGGCCCGGCGGCTTCACCTCCCCGAAGCAGAAAGCCCGACAGAAGAATGAGTCGGCCAACCCCACCGACTAAAAATACCTCCGCCGCCCGCTTCCCCCGTTGGCCGCGGGGCAATACGCCCCAATGGATTGCCGAACGCCAGGAACGCCTGCGGACACTGGCCCACTGGGATGCTGAATACCAGCACGTATTAGACGGCCAACTCGATGCCCTGACCCCTTTCCAGGAATGTCTGACCGGCCAGATAACACTGCCGGTTGGTGTCGTCGGGCCGCTGAGACTGAACTGGGGCCAGTACGAACTCGACCGGCAAGGCCAACTGCACGAACGCGACCGACAGGAAGATCAGGTTTTCGTGCCTCTGGCCCATACTGAAGGCGGACTCTCTGCATCGATTCAACGCGGCGTGACTGCGGTGGCGCTGGCCGGTAGTGTCCGCACCTATGTCCTGGCCGACCGGATTACCCGAGACTCGTGCTTTGTGTTCTCTTCTACGCAAGAGGCCCTTGCCCTGGCTGATTGGGTCGCCGCGCATGCCGAGGACATGACCACTTGGCTCAAAGACTCAGCTCACTCCTCGCTCCCAAACCATTTGCTCAGCCGCCATGCGCTGCTGCATGAGGTGCAGACCCATGTGGTCGGACCCATGTGCCACGTCTTATACCGTTTCACGACCGGCGATGCCTGTGGCCCCAATATGATGACGCGCAACGCCTATGCGCTCAACCATGCCTATATTGGCGAACGCTTTACCGCCGAGTTCGGTATCAAGCCGCTGCGGATATTTCTCGAAGCCAATATGGGGGGCGATAAAAAACCGAGTCATGCCTTTTTTCAGTTTCCAGGGCACGGCAAGCTTGTCCATGCTGAAATCACCCTGCCCGACACGGTCCTGCGACGAGTCCTGCGGGTTGAGGCTACAGACATCCTCGCCCTGGAACATGCCGGACTCCACGGCGCGCACGCGAGTGGCATGCAGTCTTTTGCGTTTACTCCAGCCTCAGCCATTGCGGCTATTTTTGCCGCTACCGGCCAAGACCTGGGCATGGTTGGCACAAGCAGCATGGCGCAGGTGACGGTCAGCCCGGTTAGTGCCGGCCTGCACCTCTCCATTCGATTTGCCGGCTTGGAAGTGGGCACGCTCGGCGGGGGAACGAGCCTGCCGCACGCGCGCTCGTATCTGCAACTGCTGGACTGCTGGGGTGAGGGCAAGGTGTATCGCTTTGCCCAAATCATTGCGGCGACCGCGCTGTGCCTCGAACTCTCAGCCTCGGCCAGCATGGCCGCGGACGGGAGCCGGAATTTCCTGCAGGCCCATCTTGAACGCGGTGGACTGCGAGCGAGCGAGTAAAGACGAGCAACCGGATGCCCACGGCTCGCCTTATTGTCAACCCGACCTCGGGGGGAGGACGGGGAGCGAGGATTGCCCGCCAGGCCAGTCTGGAACTGCAACGGCGCGGCTGCCAACACGAAGTGCTGTATAGCAGCTCGCCAACCGACCCCGCTGCGCTGGCCGCTCAGGCAGTTCGGGATGGCTGCACCCTGGTGGTTGGCCTGGGCGGCGACGGCTTGGTCCATGCGGTTGCAAACAGCCTGGTCGGGACGCCGACGACGCTGGGCATTATTCCGGCTGGCCGCGGCAACGATATTGCGCGCGGCCTGGGTATACCGCTGCGCCTGACCGAGGCGTGTGAGCTGATCGCGCAATATGGCGCTCAGCCTGCCCCTCGTATTGACGTTGGGCAGGCGCATGAGCGCTATTTCTTTTCGGTGGCGGTAGTCGGCCTGGCCGCGGAGATTAACCGCCGCTCAAACCGGATAGGCCGCTTTCGCTTTCAGGCCGTATATTCGGTATTGACCGTTCTCTCGGTCTTTCTTTCCGCACCACAGACGTTCACGCTGAGCTCTGACGGTCATGAACAGCGTTGCTATAGCTGGCTGATTGCGGTTGGCAACTCGTGGAGTTCGGCGCGGGGTATGCAACTCGTGCCCAGAGCCCGGGTTGATGATGGCATCCTGGATACCTGTGTGGTGCATGGGATGGGCAAGTGGGAACTCCTGTTACGGGCTTTCCCGCGCGTCTTTAGCGGCACCCACATCCACTTGACTGGAATCGAGAGTCTGCGCGGGAGAGAAATGGTTATCCGTTCGGAAACCCCGGGAGATATTTACGCCGACGGCGAGCGCCTGGGCCCTCTGCCAGTCACGTTACGGGCTATTCCTCGGGCCTTATCGGTCATCCGTCCGGCTCACAATCGCTAGGCAAACTGCCGGGGGTGTGGTACACGAGGAGCGGAGCTACCGCAAGGATTGTTGCTCAAAAAAGGAGAGATCATGGCCTTCCGGGAAGAGTTTCTTGATATCCGTGGCAAGAATATCCAAATGCTCAGCGGGGGGGCTGGAGACCCGCTGCTGTATCTCCATAGTGCGGGCGGCGAGGTGGCCTGGTTGCCTTTTTTCGAGCAACTCGCGCAACATTACACCGTGTATGTGCCCGGCCATCCGGGCTTTAGCCGCTCTGAGGGCTTGGATCAGATCGATACTATAGAAGACCTGGTTTTTCACTATACGGATTTGATGGACCAAATCGGACTCGACCAGCCCTATGTGGCCGGTCTCTCGCTCGGGGGCTGGCTGGCCGCCGAACTCGCGACGCGCTATAGCAACCGCCTGAGAAAGTTGGCCCTGATCAACCCGGCCGGGCTCCGCGTGCCTGGCTCTCCTATGGCCGATATCTTTGCGGCAGATCCACAGGAAACACGCCGTTTAGTCTTCCATGCGCCGGAGTCGGAACTCGCCAGGAGCTTTATCCCGGATGATCCACCCCAAGAAGTCCTGGAAAATGCCCTGCGCGCCCGCGAAGCCACGGCCCGGGTGGGCTGGAATCCCTATCTCTGTAACCCCAAGCTGCGCAGTCGACTGTACCGGGTGAGCGTCCCAACCCTGATTGTCTGGGGCGAGTCCGACCAATTGATCCCGCTCGTCCACGGGCATGCCTATCATGAGGGGATTGAAGGGTCGCAATTGGTTATGATTTCCGACTGCGGCCACGCGCCGCCGTTTGAAAAACCGGAAGAAACCGTCACGCATTTAACCGGGTTTTTTCAGTAATGATATAGAAGAGCTCCCTTCTGTGGTTGCCTGTCCCGGGCGGAACCCACCCCGGCCTACGGCCACCCCTCCCAAGAGGGGAGTAAAAAGAAATCCCCTCCTCGGAGGGGTGGCCCAAAGGGCCGGGGTGGGTTGCCCCCGGCCAGACGGTAACAGGGCTGCGGACGGGAGCAAGGGCGAGAGAGCACAAAAGCCATGACTCACAATCTAACCCCGGACATGTTCGAGCGGCTCGACGAAAACGACGACGCGCTCTTTTACACGCTGCCGCGCAAACTGGTGCATATCGATGAGGGAGCGATTGCCGCCGCCGGCCAATGCATTGCCCAAACGTTTGCGCCGGGCGGCGTCCTCCTGGATCTTATGAGCAGTTGGCGCACGCATCTGCCCAAAGGATTTGTGAAGCAAAAATGCATCGGCCTCGGGCTCAACGCCGAGGAGATGGCGGATAACCCGGACCTGGATGACTATATCGTCCACAATCTTAACGTTGATCCGCAGCTCCCCTTTGCGGATGCCTCCTTTGACGGTGTGGTCGTAACCGTCTCAATTCAATACATGGTCCGACCGGTTGAAGTGTTTGCCGAAGTGAATCGGATATTGAAGCCCGGCTGCCCCTTTCTGGCGTTGTACTCCAACCGGATGTTTCCAACCAAAGCCATCCGCCTGTGGCAGATGTTGAGAGATAAGGGTCGGGCCGAACTGATTACCGCCTATTTTCAGCAGGCGGGCGGCTACGAGGCTGCGGTCTTTGAGGACTGGAGCCCAAATCCTGGCGGCTCTGATCCCATGTTTGCCGTCCATGCGCGCAAGCAAACCGCCCCGGAAGAATCGGGCGCCCGATAGAAAACTCTGTGGCCTCCCGCCTGACTTATCCGAAACTGGTCGTTGAGCAAAACTTGTGGCGGGCCGGGCTCCACATTGTTGCCGGCGTAGACGAGGTCGGCATGGGGCCCCTCGCCGGTCCGGTGGTGGCCGCAGCAGCCGTTTTTCCCCCAAGCCTGTCGGACGCACGGCTGCCGGAGTCTTTTCCAGCAGGCGTGCGCGATTCCAAAACCTTGACGCACAAGGCTCGGGAACGCCTTGAGCCGGAGATCCGTCAGACCGCAACCGGCATTGGCATTGGGCTGGTTGCGGCCGAGGAGATCGATCGGATCAACATCTATCAGGCGGGCTTGAAAGCCATGCGTTTGGCCCTCGACCACCTCCCGATTCAACCAGAACACGTGCTGATAGATGGCCGTCTGCTGCCAGACTACCCGATACCGCAGTCCACTTTTACGAAGGGAGATCGGGATATTTACTCCATTGCCGCGGCCTCGATTATTGCGAAAACGTACCGCGACCGGCTCATGCTTGAACTGGACCACCGCTACCCCCAGTACGGATTCGCCCGCCATCGAGGATACGGTACGGCCGCCCATCGTGAGGCCCTGCGCACCTATGGACCGTGCCCGGCTCATCGACGCTCATTTCGTTTGCTCTAGTAGCCTCGGTTCACTTTCAACCAGCCCCTCTTGGTGGCTATACTAGGAGAAAGGTCAGGAGGAGCGTATGGCGACTGAAGTGATCATGCCGCGCATGAGCGACACCATGGAGGAGGGGAAGATCCTCAAGTGGCTCAAAAAGGTTGGGGATCGGATTGAGGTCGGCGATATTATTGCCGAGGTGGAAACCGATAAGGCCGACATGGAAATGGAGGCCCTGGACGACGGCTTTCTGACTGAGATTCGCGCTCAGGAGGGCGAGGCTGTCCCGGTTGGAGCGGTGATTGCTCTGTTGGGCGAAGAGGCTGAAGTTGGGGTTGCCCCAACGCCACCGGCTCGAACGACAGGCGCATCTGCATCGACTCCACCGGCCGAGAAGAGAGTGAATGCCAAAGCTGGCCCGCCAGCAGCGAAGAAAGTTCGGAAAATCCGTGAAGCCGCACCCAAGAAGCCACCGCCCCGAAAAAAGGATGAACGGATTCTTGCCTCACCCATTGTGCGGAAAATCGCTGCCGAGCGCGGCATCGAACTCGCTAGGGTGCAGGGCAGTGGGCCGGGCGGCCGAATCATCAAGCAGGACCTTGAAGGTGCTGAGGCTGTGCCGGCAGCGGCCGAATTGAAGTCCCCGCCTGCCTCCCCGCCAGTAGCCGCTACGCCAACCGGTAGGGTGGAGCCGTTCTCTCGGATGCGGGCAACAATTGCCAAGCGCATGGCGGACAGTATGCGGGAGGCGCCGCATTTTTATGTCACCACGGAGGTTGATATGTCCGAGGCGGTTCGCCTGCGGACCTCGCTGAAGCTGAGCGACCGGGTGAGTGCCGATGTGACGTATACCCATTTATTGGTCAAGGCGGTCGCGGTTGCGTTGGGACGCCATCCCCGGCTGAACGCGTCCTTTACTGGCGACGGGCGGGAACTCAAGGATGAGGTCAATATCGGGGTTGCGGTTGCCCTTGACGACGGCCTGATTGTGCCAGTACTGCACGACTGTCAGGCGCTGTCGCTGCTGGACATCGCCGCCCAAACCAATGCGCTGGTGGAACGGGCGCGGACGGGCAAGCCGACGACGCAGGACCTCTCCGGAGGCACCTTTACCATTTCCAATCTCGGCATGTATCCTGTGGAGCACTTTACCGCAGTGATCAATCCGCCCCAGGCGGCGATTCTGGCGACGAGTGCCATTAAAGAACGTCCCACGGTCAGAGATGGGCAGGTGGTCATCTCGCGGACCATGATGGCAACACTGTCGTGCGACCATCGGGTATTGGATGGGGCGACCGGTGCCCAATTTCTCGAAGAACTGAAGAATTTACTCGAAAACCCCGTGGGTTTAATGGTGTAAAGGAGCGCAATGGAACGCTACGACTTGATGGTAATTGGAGCAGGGCCTGGGGGCTATGTGGCAGCGATTCGAGCCGCCCAGCTTGGCCTGAATGTCGCGGTCGTGGAGAAAGACCAGCCTGGTGGGGTGTGCCTGAACTGGGGCTGCATTCCGTCCAAAGCCATTCTGACCTCGGCCGAGATGTATGAGGACCTCAAACACGGGGAGCCCTACGGCATCAAGGCGAGCGGGCTGTCTTTTGATTATCCCCAGGTCATTAAGCGTTCACGCCAGGTTGCCGGCCGATTGGCCAAAGGGGTGGAATACCTGCTCAAAAAGAACAAGGTGCCACTCCTCAAGGGAACGGGCCGGCTGGAGGGGAATAATCGCGTGGTGATCGAAGGTCAGGAGACACAGCAGGTCGAAGCCGAGCGGATTTTGATTGCCACCGGCTCCCGCGAGCGGACACTGCCCGGTCTTGAGGTCGATGGCAAGCAGGTCTTAACCAGTTA
This sequence comes from uncultured Binatia bacterium (SeqCode), assembly GCA_965203745.1. Taxonomy (GTDB): domain Bacteria; phylum Desulfobacterota; class Binatia; order Bin18; family Bin18; genus Bin18. The sequence continues at coordinate 2,296,932 of CBDBDK010000001.1, read as the reverse complement.
TGAGGCCCTGACGGAGCAAGCCATCCCCGAATCCATCGTCATCATTGGCGGCGGTGCGATTGGGGTGGAGTTCGCCTATATCTACAGCACGTTTGGCAGCCGGGTGACGGTTGTTGAAATGGAAAAGCAACTCCTGCCGGGGATCGATGCCGAAATCGCCAAAGAGCTGGAACGCGCGTTTAAGAAAAAGGGCATCGAGGTCCTGACCCAGACCATGTTTCACAGTCTGGAAAAATATCCGGGCCGGGTCGAGGTCAACCTGGATAGCGCCGGTACCCTCAAGGAACGCACGGCCAATAAAGTCCTGGTGGCTGTCGGTCGGGCGCCGATTAGTGCTGATCTTGGTCTGGAAGAGGCCGGTGTCGGGATTGAGCGGGGCTATGTGCAGATCAACGAGCAAATGCAGACCGCCAATACCGCAGTCTATGCGATCGGTGATGTGAACGGGCCACCGCTGCTGGCCCATGCCGCCTCGGAAGAAGGGATTGCCGCTGTCGAATATATGACCGGCGAACGGGAGAAGGGGATTGATGCGTCCCGTATCCCGGCGTGTATTTATTGTCAGCCGCAAGTGGCGGTCTTTGGGCTGAGCGAAGAGCAGGCCCAGGCGCAGGGCTATGAAGTGAAAGTCGGGCGATTCCCGTTCCGTGCCCTGGGTAAGGCGCTCGCTGCCGGCCATGACGAAGGGATGGTCAAGCTGGTGGTTGATAAAGAGTATGGTGAGATCCTGGGTTGTCACATCGTCGGGCGTGGCGCGACGGACCTTATTGCCGAGGTCGGTCTCGCCCGAACGCTGGAAGCGACCACCGCCGAGTTGAGCGAAACCGTCCATGCCCATCCGACGCTGTCTGAAGCGATTATGGAAGCCGCACTGGACGCCGAAGGGCGGGGCATTAATTTTTAGGGCAGGCGGTCCGAAGGGGTCGAATGAAACTCGCGTGTATAACCCCCGGCCTGGTGGACTACGCTACCGCCTTGGCATGGCAGCAGACCTTGGTCGAACAACGGATAGCGGATGAGATTCCGGATGCTCTCGTTCTGCTCGAACACCCACCCGTGTTTACCTTGGGCCGGGGGGGTGACGATCGATACCTGCTCGACCCTGGTCAGGTGCCGGTCCATCGCGTCGGTCGTGGTGGGGAGGTCACGTTTCACGGGCCGGGCCAGTTGGTTGGCTATCCCATTTTTGACCTGAAACCGCATGGCAAGGATGTCCATCGCTATCTGCGTCTGCTTGAAGACGTTCTCATAGCCACGCTTGCCGTATGGGGCATTGCTGCGACTCGGAGAGACGGCCTCACCGGCGTGTGGGTAGGAACTGACAAAATCGCTTCAATCGGTATTGGCGTCCGTCGCTGGGTCACGTTTCACGGCTTTGCCCTGAACGTGAATCCTGACCTGTCGTATTTCTCTGCCATTATTCCTTGCGGACTGCCTGGGGTACGCATGACGTCCATGCAGGAATTATTGAAAGAAGAACTCCCGCTCGGTACAGTGCAAGCCGCCGTTGCGCAAAGCTTTGCCCGAACATTTGGTTATCAGGAGATTGTATGGAACACGAGTTGGCCGACACCCGCTCTCAAGCCTCCTCCAACGGAACGTCCGGCAACCGTCCCGTAAGGCGTCGCCACCCGGACTGGATTAAAGTCCGCATGCCCGCCGGTCCGGGCTATACGCAGACCAAGGCCATTGTCTCGACGTTCAAGCTCAATACGGTGTGCCAGGAGGCCCAGTGCCCCAATATCGGTGAGTGCTGGGGACATGGGACGGCGACATTCATGCTCATGGGCGACGTCTGTACTCGTAACTGCCGGTTCTGCGCGGTCAATCATGGCCGCATGGTGGCCCTCGACCCCGGAGAACCCCGCCGCGTGGCTGAGGCGGCCCGAAAGATGAACCTCGCCCATATTGTCGTCACGTCGGTCAACCGAGATGACCTGTCGGACGGCGGTGCCCAACACTTTGCCGAGACCGTGCACGCGATCAAAGACTTGAATCCCGACTGTGCGATTGAAGTGCTGACCCCTGATTTTCAGGGAAACGAGAGCGCCGTTGCCACCGTTGCCGCATCGCCGATCAAAATTTTCAATCACAATACCGAGAGTGTACCGCGGTTGTATAAGCGGGTGCGCCCAGGGGCGAAGTACGAGCGCTCCCTTCGTGTCCTGGAGAAAGCCAAATCAGTCCGCTCGAACCTGAAGACCAAGACCGGGATCATGCTCGGGCTGGGTGAGACCTATGCAGAACTCCTGACCGTCTTCGGCGACCTGCGCGCGGTGGAGTGTGATATCCTGACGCTCGGGCAGTATCTCCAGCCGTCGAAGGAGCAGCTCCCGGTTGAACGTTACGTCCATCCGGATGAGTTCAAAGCCTTACGGGAAGAGGCCCTGAGTCTGGGATTTCGTCATGTCGAATCCGGTCCGCTGGTACGCAGTTCTTACCACGCCTGGAAACATGTTGAGTAAGCAATGACAAGCGTCTTTACTCGTAATGCGTCCACATCCGAATAATTTTGATCACTTTCTCTCTGCGGTAAACCTGATAGACAATGCGGTGTTGGATATTGATTCTTCGTGAGTAGAGCCCGGCGAGATCACCAACAAGTTTTTCAAACGGGGGAGGGGTTCTTAACGGATCTTTTTCGAGAAAAGCCAGAAGGGGCTGGACTTTGTTCTTTAATCCACTGGCAGTGATCTTTTTGGCATCTTTTAATGCTTGTTTCGTATAGACCAGCCTCCAACTCACCAGTCCAACTCCTCGTCACATTCTTCAAGAGGGGCAGCCATCCCCTCACGTAGCGACTCACGCATTCCTGGAATTGAAAGCAGAAATAAAGTCTCTTGCACTGCAGACCAATCTTCTTCGGAAAGGAGCACCGCATTGTTCCGTTTGCTCGTGATGAGAATTGGTTCGTGAGAATGCGCTGTTGCGTCAATGAGCCGATAGAGATTTGCTCGTGCCTCACTTGCGGTTCTGCTCTCCATAATGGTATCCCCGGTGGCAGTCTGTATTTTCTAGAGCGTACGAAATGTGGTACGCTCTGTCAAGTTGAGAAGGGATGGAGGTAAATCCATGACACTCCCCAGCAAAGTCAAAATCGTCGATCTGACCGCCAGAGATGGTCTGGAAGGCTTCAAGCATTTTATTCCGGTGGACTTCCGTATCGAGTTGGTCAATCGGCTCTCCAATGCCGGGTTCCCCGCTATTGAGGTGGGAGAGTTCGTGAGCCCCAAGGTCATTCCGGCTATGCAGGGCTCGGACCAAGTCGCCCAACAGATCGAGCCGAAACCAGGGGTGGAGTATAGCGCGCTTGTGCCGAATATGCGGGGCCTTCACGATGCGCTCAAAGCCGGGGTGAATGTCATTACAATTTTTGGTGCGGCGACTGAACAGTTCAGTCAGGCCAATATCAATTGCTCGATTGAAGAGAGCTTCGGACGCTTTGAGCCGGTTGTTGCCGCGGCAAAAGAACATAATGTCAAAGTACGCGGAGCGGTCTCTTGCGTTGCCGGCTGTCCGTATGAAGGTGATGTCGATCCTCAAGCAGTCGGCAGGCTGGTCAAAAGATTCCACGCTATGGGCTGTTACGAAATCGCCCTTGGCGACAGCATTGGGGTAGGTACGCCGCGGTCGATCAAAGCCATCATCCAGGCCTGCGAAGACCAGGGTGTCTCCGCCTCTGTCTTAACCGCGCATTTTCACAACACCTGCGGAATGGCGCTGGCCAACTGCTATGCCGCCATAGAAATGGGGGTGTCCATTCTTGAGAGTGCCTGCGGCGGGCTGGGTGGCTGTCCAAATGCGCCGGGCGCAACGGGTAATCTGTCCTCAGAAGAACTAGTCTATATGCTGAACGGTCTTGGGATTGAAACCGGAGTAAACCTCGACCAGGCCGTTGCCATAGGCAAATGGGCCACGGAGGCGATGAATCACCGGCTCGATTCCAAGCTGGGAGAGGCCATGACCAATCCCAATATGACCTATTTCGAGAAGGTGGTCCGTGGGCCGCAGGCTCCGGCCTAGCGCTCCCTGTGTCAGAATCCCCCTCATTAAGCTGGTTGGCCTCTACTCCGGCTAAGGCTTTGAGCGGTATCCAGCGGCTGGTGCGTGCCTGTATCACCGACATGCAAACCACCGAGGAAACGCCGCCGCCACTAGAGCAAATTACGATTCTATGTAGCCGCCCGTCATTCCTGCGCAAGCAGGAATCCAGCCCCCCGCTCTCTGGATGCCGGATCACGTCCGGCATGACGAAGACGGAATAATATGGCTACAACCTATCGTAAACCGCTCTAGCTGACCGAACCTACAGCGGAAAGTTTATGGTGCGCGTGCCCCCGGAAACGCACCGTGCCCTCGCCATACGGGCGGCAGAGGAAGGGGTGAGTCTGAACCGGCTGGTGAGCACGCGCCTCGCCAATAGTGCCGTGTGATTGCGTCAGACCACGTCCATCCCCTCTACCCTACTGCCTGTACGACGTGGGTGGCGAAGTCGGTCATCTCTTGCTCTCCGCCGGTTATACAGGCCTGGCTGACGCCCAACTCCTTCATCTTCCGCACCCGTTCCTGAAGCTCCTCAGGTGTGCCGGTCAGCGTGGTTTCCTTAATCATCTTTTCCGTGACCAGCGGCGCGTGCTCCGGCTTAAACGCGGCACAATAGTCCGTGTAGAGGTCCAGATGACGGGTCTCGATCGGAGCGTTTGGGGTGCGATAGGCGTCCTTAAAGGCCATGAGGTCATCCCGGATGTCTCCCGGCAACTGAAAGGGGTCCTTCACCGACAGGGCGAAGATATTGCACTCCGAAGAAACCAGCGGGCCGACCGCCTGTTGAAGGTCTTCCAGGGTCTCTCCGGGTTTTCTCAGATGGAAGGCCGTCACCACAGTGATATAGAGGTCTTCCAGGCTCTTGCCGGCGCGTTCGGCGCCACGTCGGATATGGTCCAGGGTGTATTTGAGCAGGCTGTCACCCACCGTGCCGAAGAGAATCACACCGTCTCCGATTTCCCCGGCCAACTCCAGCGTCTTGGGGCCGCTGCCGGCCACGTGAATCGGGATGGGGTTCTTCAGATTGACGAACTGGCCGTCAGGGTTGAGAAACCTGATTTGGCGCTTGCGCTCTCCCTCTTGATACGGAACGGTGTCTCCTTTCAACAGCCCGCGACACACCTCCACATTGGCCCGCAGGGTTGCCAGCCGGGCCGCCGGCATGCCGAGCGTCCGCCGGGCGGTATTGCCCGTCCCGATGCCCATGATGACCCGACCCGGAGCGAGCACATTCAGGGTGCCAAAGCTACATGCCGTCACCGGAGCAATCCGCGAGCTGGGGTTGGTCACGTTGGTGCCGAGTTTGATCGTCTTGGTATGAGTCGCACTCAGCGCCATGCACTGGTACACATCGCTCCAGACCATCTGGGAGTCTCCGAACCAGGCATGAGTATAGCCCTTGTCCTCGGCAATCATGACGTCTTTGTATGCCTCAACATGAGAAAGAAAAATCACTCCGTAGTCCATTCGCGCCTCCTTGTTCGTAATCTTGTTTGAGTCGGGCTGTTGATTTTTATACGGTAAGGCTGCTCAGGCGCTCCGCAGTTTCTTTAAGGACTTGGGATTTCTTTAAGTGTATGCACAGTATTCGAAATGGTCAAAGATGATCTTCTTGATATCTCGGCGGTCTCGGGGAGAAAGATTATAAGCATAGACTTCCTCCAGATCAAAGCGTTCACGGTCGAGCCAATATTTACATTCTCTCCCCCTATCTTTCCGGCAATGGATATGGATCGAAGCAAAAGAAGGAGCAATAATTCAGGGTTAATACCCTCATTCATTGCCGATTTGTGCGACTTAACTATATCGTCGGTTTCAAGAATCAGAATGGTTCCATTTCCATTTGCCCGGTATCTTTGTAGTTGATTATTCTTGTTTTTAAGAGCAGCAGTAACTATTTCAGTAGTCTCTAGAGTCGGTGGTGCCGTCCGAGCAACGCGAAATCCTCTGCCGGGTCTATCTCCCTTCCTGATAGTTATACGAAAGGGGACGCCTTTTTGATAGTCGGTACGACCGACAGACAAAGCACTAACCTGAGTGAGAAGCCATTCTCGCAACGCCTCTCTAATGCTATTCCAATCTGTCCCCGTTTCCAAACGTGAGGATAGGTGACGTTGTAAGGAAAGGCATCGTGTAGTTCTTTCTCTAGGACGCCACAGACTTTCGAAAATCGCGACTGAATCTTGTTTTTGTCTGGGAAAGTCTCAACGTTAGTATGCTCGATAGCTAAAGGACGTACTCCAGGGGCTTCCGCATATGCATCACAAGCCGGCTGGTTTCGTTCTGCCTTATCCGGCCAGCAAGTAATCGTAAACTGAGCGCCTTGGCATGAATTATATTTTTCGATAAATCGACGGATGATCTCATCTTGCTCCACAACCATACCCTTACTTGTTTGGATAACCCTTTTCCTAAAGCACCTTCAACAACTCGTCTCTTTCACTATAGACAAACCCTACCTCCCGGCCGTTCCGCCGGGCCCGAATACCGGCCTCCGGCGTGACGGTCCCGATGACCTGGGCGGGGATGTCTTCTGACTGAAAAATCTGTTCGAGATTTGGCCATATCCGCAGGAATGGTCAGGAGCAGGGTGCCGGAACTGATCAACCCGAGTGGATTGATATTGAAATGCTCGCAGATAGCTCGGGTGGAGGGGAGGGTGGGAATGGCGTCGAGGTCAATCTGCATGCCGAGGCCGCTGACAGCGGTCAACTCATACAGCCCCATGGCTACGCCACCCTCTGTCGGGTCGTGCATGGCCGTTGCGCCGTGTTGGGCGGCTAACAGGGCTTCTTTAACGATGGAGATTCCCCACGTCGTGCGGATATTCTGCGCCTCGTCCTGAAGCTCCGGTCCAAGAATATCCTCCAGTTCTTTGCGCTTCTCGGCAAACACAATGCCGGTCCCCTCAAGACCGGCTGTCTTGGTCATTACGACCAAGTCTCCGACCCGGACTCCCTGTGTGGTCACTAATCGGTCCTTGGCGACCACACCAGTCATATTGCCGACAACGACCGGCTGAGACACGGCCGCGGTCACTTCCGTGTGGCCACCGGTAACGCTAATGCCCAAATCTCGACAGGTGGAGTCAATCTGGACAAAGACCTGTCTGACGTTGTGTTCTGAGGTATCGGGCGGAAAGAGGAGGCAGGCTTGAAACCAGGCCGGCTTGGCACCCATGGTTGCGACGTCGTTGGCATTGATATGCACGGCGTACCAGCCCACGTCTTCGGCCGTGAATGTCACCGGGTCTGTTTTGACCACAAGATACTGCTCGCCCACATCGAGGACGGCGCAGTCTTCACCAAACCGCGGGCCGATGAGAACACGTGGATCTTCCGTCCCGGCGTTTTGGATACAGGTTTTGAGAAAATCGGCTGGGAGTTTGCCTGGGAGAAGCATGCACGCTCACTCCGCGTGTCGGGCGACGCCTCAATCCGCCATGGTCGCGGCGGGGCTTGGCTCTTCCGTTGCCGTGTGTTCCGTGTTTCCACCGGACACATCCGCGTTAGTCTCGGCCCGTTCCAGGTCAGCCTTTTCCAGATCGGCGACCACGACCTGAACGAATTGATCCGGATGGAGGTGGTTCTTTGCCGCCGTTCTGACCTGCTCAAGCGTGACCGATCCAATAATGCCTGGGTAGCGGTCCGGGTAATCAAGTCCCAGTTCATAGAACTCGAGGACCGGGAGCATCCTGGCGACATCCGTGTTGGAAACGAGCCGGAGCGGAAAGCTGTTGATGAGATAGGCTTTTGCCGCTTCGAGTTCCTCTTCGGTTGCCCCTTCTTCCCTGAAGTGCCGAATGACGGCCAGGGTTTCATCAATGGCCTGCCGGGCGCTTTCATTCTTGGTTTGCAACGCAACCGTGAAAGGCCCCGGATGCTTACGAGCGGAGAAATAGCTGCCGATAGAGTAGGCATAGCCTTGCTCTTCTCGAATGCGATCCATGAGCCGCGAGCCAAATCCCCCGCCTCCGAGAATGTGATTCATGACCAGAACGGCGTAATAATCAGGGTGTGAGCGGGCGATGCCCGAGTGGCCGATCATGATGTTGGCCTGGGTGACCTCTTTATCCAGGTTTACCTGTCGGGCCTCTCGTTCGGGTGGGTCCGGCCACGAGAAATCGGGCAGGTCTGCCGCTTTCCAGTCGGCAAAATGAGAAGCGAGGAGGGAGACGACCCGGTCCTGGGTGATTTCTCCGGCAACGGCGATAATAGCGTTATTCGGGCGATAATAAGTGGCGTGAAACTGTCTGATATCATCCGGCGTAATACGCGCCAGCGTCTCCGCTTGGCCTGAAATCAGACGTCCGTAGGGATGCTGAGGGTAGAGATGCTCTCTGAAGGCCTTGCCCGCAACCCAGCCAGGGTCTTCTTCGTTGCTGTGCAGCCGGCCCTCAATCTCCGTGCGGATACGCTCGAATTCGTCCTGTGGAAAGCTTGGAGACAGGATGACTTCGGCCAAGAGAGCGAAAGACCGGTCGAGGTTCTTGGTCAGTGTCGTCAGGCTGATGGTCGTGGCATCGTTGCCGGCGTCAACCGATAACGACGTTCCTAAGAAGTCGAGCTCTTCCGCCAGAGCCTGGGCGGAATAACTCTTGGTCCCGCGCGTGAGCAATGCGGCCGTGAGATTGGCCAGTCCCTGTTTGTCCTGCGGGTCAACCGCGGCGCCCGTTTTGAGGATCATGCTCATTACGACCATGGGCAGGCCGGGGCGCTCGGCAACGAGCAGTGTCGCATCGTTATCGAGTACGGTCCGTGTTCCCAGCGGTGCGGCCGATAGAGACGGAGCAAGGCCGAAGCTGAGTATAAGGCCGATAAGAAGTCGTCGTGTCATAGCGTACTTCCTTCAAGCGATGGGACGGATCGGAACGAACAGGAACGGATTGGTCAATGCGTCCCCCGGTGTCCTGGGCCTCCCTGGGGGGATTCCCGAAGGGGCGTGCCGTCAGGTTCCAGGATGCCGACGGTCCGGTTCGTATCGATCAAATACTTTTGGACTACCTGTTGGACCTGTTCCGCAGTGACGGCTCTAAGACCAGGAATGACTTTGAGGATGAGGCTCCAGTCGCCCAGCGCGGCGTACTGTCCGAGTTGCAGGGCACGGTAAAAGAACGAGTCCTGGGCATAGGTAAAGCGCGATTCAATCAGATTCTTGGCCCGCTCCAGCTCCTTTTCCGTCACCAGGGTAGTCTTGAGCCGAGTAATCTCTTCGGACAATGCCTGTTCCGCGGTCTGCCAGGTCTTCCCTGGAGCGATCCGCATGGACAAGGTAAAGAGGGTGGGATCGATTGACGTTCGGTCATAACCGGCGTTCGCGCTCAGGACCAACTGTTGGTCTTCAACCAGTGAGCGTTGCAAGCGGGCGCTCCGACCACCGCCCAGAATCGTTGCCGCAATGGACAGGGCAAAACTCTCGTCATGCTCGAAGGTCGGGACGTGGTAGCCGGCAATATACAGCGGCAGTGAGGCCGGGCGTTTGAGAAAAACGCGCCGTTCGCCCCGCTGTGGCGGTTCCACCGAGGTAACCTCGGGGATTGCCGACCCAGCCGGAACCTGGCCGAACGTCTTGCGGATGCGTGGCAGGAGGCTCTCCGGGGTCACGTCCCCCGCAATCACCAGGATGGCGTTGCCGGGAGCGTAATAGGTCTGCCGATAGGCTTTGACATCTGCGAGGGTGACCGTCTCCAGGTCGTGCATCCAGCCGACCACGGGCCACCCATAGGGATGGGCCGTAAACGCGGCGGCACTGACCTGCTCCCACAGATCGGAACTTGGCTCATCCGCAGTCCGCAGCCGACGCTCTTCCATGACAATTTTCTGCTCTGACAGAAAGCCCTCTTCATCCAGCATGACATGGGCCATACGGTCGGATTCGAGTTCAAGAAAAAGGTCGAGATGCTGCACGGTCGCACTTTCAAAATAGACGGTCTGGTCGGCAGAGGTAAACGCATTGAGCCGTCCTCCCCGTTCCTGAACCAGACGAGAAAATTCTCCCTTGCCGTAGGTCGGCGTCCCCCTGAACATGAGGTGCTCAAGCAGATGAGAAATGCCCGTAATGCCCGGTCGCTCGTTGCGCGAGCCGACCTTGTACCAGACCTGAAGGGTGGCGACAGGCGCCCGATGGTCTTCCAGTATGATGACGGTCAGCCCGTTGTTGAGGACGTGTTGTGTCACCTGCCAGCCGCTCGTGTCGATGGGTTGGCTATGGCCGGACTGAAGGCCGACCAGGAGGACGAGTGTGCAAACGAGCGGAGAAAAGAATCTCAGCAGTTGTCGCCGTGTAACCATAGCGGTCATAGTTGCGAACGCCAGACCTGTTTGCAAGGGGAGGGCGGTTCGGAACGAGAGGGGCACAGGCTTAGGATACGAGTCGAGCCTTGAGAAGAAAGGGCGGGCAGCCTAGTACACCCATTCTCCTTTGGTGTAGCGAAAGATCTCGGAGACTTGGCTGGTCTCGGCATGCTCAAACAGGCCGTTGATTGCCTGTCTCTTGGTTTTGCCCACACTCCGCATAGTCTTTTTGTAATAGGTGAGGATGCCGATAAAAGGAGTCGTCTTTGATTGGGTCAGCTTGATCCTCGTGTAGCGATAGGGAAGATAGCCGCTATATTCGGCGACGAATCCCTCCTGTATCTGTCTGATCTGCATCCTCTTTTTCAGGAAGTCTTCAGTTCTTGCCAGCTTCTGCATCCATTTGCGGGTAAAGACATCGAAGCTCGTCCGTGCTCGGTCTTCTGCCTCTTCAGCCGGGGAAGAGGCGGGGCTGGAGGGCGTCTGGTTTTGGGCAGGTTGCTCTCCCGGTTGAAGCGACGGAGCGCTTTGCTGAGGAGATGTCTCCTCGGCCGTCGCCAAGCAGCAGAAGAGCAATACAAGCAGCCCAGGAACGCAAATATGGAGAAGAGATTTAAGTGGCTGCATATAGGTAGGTGGGATACGAAAAGGGCGGGGCTGGTTTCTCGAACCAAGCGCCCGCCCTGTTAATGCTGCGTATGGCTGAGACACGTCTGCGTGTCTCAGCCTTTTCAGAGCGACGTATCATTCACCGGCAGATTGAACGATCAACTCAGCCCGTCGGTTCATGGCTCGGCCTTCTGCGTTGTCCGTCCCGTCGTCGTTCGTATTGGGAGCGACCGGGTCGTCTTCCCCACGTCCGACGGCTTCGAGACGATCCGCGCCTATGCCTTTATCGACCAAGTATGCCTTGACTGCCGCAGCGCGCTCTTCTGACAAGCTCTGGTTATAGGACTCAGAGCCTATCGAGTCCGTGTGTCCTTCGATAAGGACCGTGCGATCTGCATTATCCTGAAGAATCTGGACCGCTTCATCAAGGACCGGCTCGAAATCAGGCTTCACATCCGACTTGTCAAAGTCGAAATTAATCCCGCGCAGGATGATCTCCTTGGGTTCCGGTGGCGGTGGCGGTGGTGGCGGTGGTGGTGGTGGCGGTGGCGGCGGTGGTGGCGGTGGCGGCGGTGGTGGCGGTGGCGGATCGTCCACTGAATAATAGCCTAAGACCGCACCGACCAGCGCCCCGATTCCGGCCCCGGCCCCGACCGCCGCATCAGTATCGGTGTCACTTACTCCGCTCCCGGCCGCGGCTCCAATAGCGGCACCGAATGTGGCACCGTAGAATGCTCGTTTCTGCCTTTCCGTTGCGCAGCCCGCAACCAGAAAGAGGAGGGCCATAGCCCAGACAAAATGAAAGCCTCTACCTCCTCGAATCATCTCCAGATCTCCTTTCTTTCCTGTAGGTCTGTCCGAAAAAGGACTCCTCCGACCGGAAATACCTTGCAAACCTCTAACAGAAAATATATCTGCCGACAAGATCGAAACTGAGGTTCACGGAAACGTCAAACCGTTCAGTATTCTACGACCGTAGTGCGGCAAGACCGGGCAGGTCTCCCGATTCGAGAAAGGTTAAGGAAGCCCCGCCTCCGGTTGATATATGACTGATGCGGTCGGCAAGGTTTGCCTGGCTCAAAGCGGCAACCGTATCCCCGCCCCCAGCAACACTAAAACAGGATGAGAGGGAGGCAACCGCTTCCGCAACAGATCGGGTGCCCCGGTCGTACGGAGACATCTCAAAGACACCCATTGGACCGTTCCAGAGGACAGTCCTGGCAGACTGCACAACGGCCTGAAACGCGGCAATACTGTGTGGTCCGATGTCTACTCCGAGTTGAGTATCGGGAATATCGGCTCCTGCCGTGGCGGTAGCCGTCGCTCCTGCCGTCAGCTCTGCCGTCACAATATGGTCTTGGGGCAGGTGAATGGTGACGCCCTGCTTCCGAGCCTCTTGCAGCAGGCTTTTCGCTTCGTCAAATTTCTCTGGCTCGACCAATGAGTGGCCCGTTCTCACCCCTTGCGCCTGCAAGAGGGTATAGGCCATGGCCCCCCCAATGATAATATCGTCTGCACGGGGCAGCAGGCTGTGTATCAGTCCGATTTTGTCCGACACTTTCGCTCCGCCGAGGATGGCCACAAAAGGGCGGTCCGGCGCAGACAACAGGGATGACAGCGCATCGACCTCCCGGCGCACGAGAAACCCGACTCCTTTGTCGTCGAAATATTGTACAACGCCCACAACCGAGGCATGAGATCGGTGGGACGAGCCAAACGCATCATTCACGTAGACGTCGGCCAAGTCGGCCAGCGCGCGGCTGAAAGCCGGATCATTGGCTTCTTCCTCGGGGTGGAAACGCAGATTCTCAAGCACGACAACCGCCCCAGCCGGAAGCTGGTCGACCTGCCGTTGGACAGTCGATCCCACACAATCCGGAGCGAGGCTCACCGGACAGCCCAGCAGTTCCTGGAGCAGGGCTGCCACCGGTTTGAGACTGAGCGCTGGCTTGGCCTCTCCCCGCGGACGGCCGAGGTGAGACGCGAGCAGGACGGTCGCACCCTGGGCGAGGGCGTGCTGTATGGTGGGCAACGCTTCCCGGATGCGCGTCGCGTCGCCCACTCTTTGTTCCGGCGTTAGCGGCACGTTAAAATCGACGCGGATCAGAACGCGCTTATGGGCCAGAGGGAGCTGATCAATTGTTTTGAGTGCCATGCACCGCTCTTGAGACCCAGCCGCCCTTACGAGGGTGGGACCTCGGGCTGAAATCCCGCCTGGGCGGCGGTGACGTCAACCGTGGCGGCTTCCAGCGCATGCTCAAGCACCTCGTCGATAGATTCAACAAAGCGAAACTGCATTTCCTCTCGCACCTGGGGCGGGACGTCCTCCAGGTCTTTTTCGTTGCGTTGGGGCAGGATGACGGTCGTGACACCGGCTCGCCGCGCTGCCAAGACTTTTTCTTTGACCCCACCGATAGGCATCACTTTCCCCCGCAGGGTAATTTCGCCTGTCATGGCAACGTCCTGACGGACTTTGCGTTCGGTCAACAGGGAGGCCAGGGCCGTCACCATGGTAATCCCCGCAGAAGGCCCGTCTTTGGGAATGGCTCCGGAGGGGACGTGGATATGGATATCGCAATTGTCATAAAAGTCGGCCGGAATATGCAACTGGTCGGCTTGGGAGCGGACATAGGACAGGGCGGTTTGGGCCGACTCTTTCATCACGTCGCCGAGGTGGCCGGTCAGGGTGAGGCCCTTTTTCCCCGCCATGCGGGTCGCCTCAATGAAGAGGATATCGCCCCCATTTGGAGTCCAGGCCAGCCCGATGGCAACACCGGGTCTCTGGGTGCGCTCGGCCACTTCCGGGAAGAATTTAATCGGCCCCAGCAGGTCCGAGACTTTTTCCTGCGTCACGGTGACCTTTTCCGTGTTCCCTTCGGTGACACCGCGGGCGACTTTGCGACACACAGCCCCAATCTCGCGTTCCAGGTTCCGCACACCGGCCTCGTGAGTATACCCACCGGCAATACTCAGCACCGCCTCATCGGTAAACTCGATCTGCTCGTCGGTCAGGCCATGCTCGACGACCTGTTTTGGAAGGATGTGACGCTTGGCAATTTCGAGCTTTTCTTCCTCCGTATAGCCGGCCAGTTCAATGACCTCCATCCGATCCTTGAGGGCCGGCGGAACCGGTTCCAGATAGTTGGCGGTGGTAATAAACATGACCTTGGACAGGTCAAAGGGGACTTCCAGGTAGTGATCCGAGAACGAGAAATTTTGTTCGGGATCCAAAACTTCCAGCAGGGCCGAGGCCGGGTCTCCACGAAAATCCATGCCCAGCTTATCAATCTCGTCCAACATGAACAGCGGGTTATTTGACCCGGCGGAGCGCAGGGACTGAATGACGCGACCCGGCAGCGAGCCGATATAGGTTCGGCGATGGCCGCGGATTTCCGCTTCGTCTCTGACGCCGCCAAGCGAGAGGCGGACAAACTTACGTCCCATGGCCCGCGCAATCGAGCGCCCGAGCGATGTTTTGCCGACCCCTGGAGGGCCAACGAAGCACAAAATGGGTCCCTTCGAGTCTTGCTTGAGCTTACGGACGGCTAAATACTCGAGGATACGGTCCTTAATTTTCTCCAAGTCGTAATGGTCTTCGTCCAGGACCTGGCGGGCGTGCGGAATATCCAGATTATCCTCTGTCATAACCGCCCAGGGGAGGTGGATGAGCCATTCGAGGTAGGTCCGAACCATTGAGTGTTCTGCCGACTCGGGGGGAATGATTTTCAGACGCTCGAACTCATTATTGGCCGCCTTGAGCGCCTCCTCGGGCATATTGGCGTCGTCTATTTTCTGGCGTAGGTCATCCAGCTCATTGGAACGGGAGTCTCCTTCTCCCAGTTCCTTTTGAATTGCCCGCATCTGCTGGCGTAAATAGAATTCCTTCTGATTTTTGTTGAGCTCGCTCTGGACCTGGGACTGGATTTTATTCCCCAACTCAACAAGTTCGACTTCCCGATTCAAAATGGCGGACAGCTTTTCCAGTCGGGTGCGGACGCTCAAGGTATTCAACAGGTCTTGCTTTTCATCAACCGAGATATTGAGGTTTGAGGCGATCAGGTCCGTCACCTTGGCCGGGTCTTTGATATTCATGACCACACCCTGGAGCTCATCCGGCAGGTAGGGCACCATGGAGACGAACTTGGCGAACTGACTGACGAGATGGGCCTGGCGAGCGTCCACATCCCGGGAGGCTTCCGTTTCGCTCTCCAGTGGCGTGATCTGCGCCCGATAATAGGGCTCGATTTGTCCGTATTCCCGAATATCGATCCGCTTCAGCCCCTGGACCAGAATACGGACGCTATTATCCGGGTATTTCAGCATTTTGAGGATACGCCCGGCACTCCCCCGTGAAAAAAGGGCCTGGGGCTCCGGGGCTTCGTCTTCCGGATTTTTCTGGGCGGCTAAGCCTAAGAGATTATTGTTTTTCCGGCAGTCTTCAACCAGCTTGAGGGAGGACGCACGCGAAATCAGGAGAGGGACGATGGCGGAAGGAAAGATGACGACGCCCCGCAAAGGCAGGATCGGGAGTTCTTGAGGAAGCTCGACATCACTCAGGTCTTCTTCAAACCCCACAACACTCTGTTCAGTGGTTTCTTCCCCTGCACCGACCTTGCTGTCTGCCATAGGTCTCCTCCCATAGTGTTTCCACTACTCTACTCTCTAGGACTGTTCGAAACCATAATACATGGTCTCTGCTTGCACAAGTAGGAAACTCCGGTTACAAACTTCGGCACTCTGAGGACGAAGACGTTGAGCAAAAATCCCCTTTCCCCTGTTGGGACTCGGCTGCGAGAGCTGAAAGATGCTCAGTGTACCCGTAAAGGACTGGCGTGAAACATTACGACGCTGTGCTGTTTGACCTCTTTGGAACCATTGCGCTGTTTAATCCGGGGAAATTGCCGGTTTTTGAGTGGAAGGGGCAGACGACACGCTCGACCATGGGTCGGCTGCGCGATGTGGTGGCGGAAGTGGTTCCGGCCCTGCCTTTTGAACAGTTTCATCAGGCCCTAGGCGAAGTGAATCAGGAACTTGGTGCAATCCGCTCCACACACATGCGTGAAATCAGCTCTGCGGAGCGATTTCGTCGCACCCTGGTCCACGCCGGCCTGGACGACACCCCCGAAACCGCTCGTTTAGGAGCCTCTCTGTCTTTGGCCCATATGGACCTGCTCGCCGCCGCGACCGAAGTCCCGCCCGCTCATGCCCAGTTCGTGGTGCGCGTCAGTGAACGCTACCCGACCGCGCTGGTCTCAAATTTCGATCATGCGCCAACCGCGAGACGAGTCATCCTAGAAGGTCGGGTCGCCGACTGCTTTCGCTGTACGGTCATCTCGGCAGAACACGGCTGGCGCAAACCCCACAAGAAGATTTTTCATGATACGCTCACCCAGTTGCAGGTTGCGCCCCAATCCGCCCTGTTTGTTGGTGATTCTCCGCACGACGATGTGACTGGTGCCCAACAGGCAGGTATGGATATCGCCTGGGTCAACGCTTCCGGGGCCGAGCTGCCTGCCCACTGTCCGCGCCCACAGTATACGATTCGAGCTATCCCGGAGTTGGCGTCTCTGCTGTTTCCATAGGTGTTGTTTTCTATAAGATGTGGTGCGCGCACGAACAGCGGGACGGCCGCCTAAAAGAGGAAACGTATCCAGCATCTGATATCTTATAGGAGGACACGTTTACTCTTTATGCCACGTAAGATCCAAATTGCCGTTATTGGTGACAGTCAGCCCTCGGCAGAAGTCGCCGACTGGGCAGAGGAGGTCGGCCGGCTGATTGCCCAGCACGACGCCGTCGTGGTATGCGGCGGACTCGGCGGTGTGATGGCCGCGGCCGCACGAGGCGCGGAACAAAAGAACGGCACAAGTGTCGGTATTCTTCCCACGTATGAGGCGAACACCGCCGCGCCTGGCATTTCGATCGCCATCCCCAGCGGGCTCGGGCACGCCCGCAATATGCTGGTGGTGGCCTCGGGGGATGCGGTGATTGCCCTGCCTGGCGCGACTGGAACGCTGTCCGAAATCGCACTGGCGCTGACGCTGGGCAAAACCGTGACTGCCATACGGGCCTGGTCCCATATTCACGGGGTGTCCGTCGTGCGGACACCCCAAGAGGCCGTGCAACAGGCGCTACGCGCCGCCCAGGTCTTAAGCGATGGAAATTGAGAAACGGTCGTGGACATCCTATAAAAGAGCTGCCCGGAATATGTGAGGAGAGAAAGGAGAGCGCATGCCGCCTAAGGATTCTCGTGCTGCGGATGAGACAGTCGTCGTCATGAAACGGGTTGATAAATTTCTTCGGCTCCTCAGCTTTCAACTCTTTTTTATCATTGCCCTTTTGGTCTATCTCGCCTACCGTCCGCAGGCCGGACGGTATCAGGTCATCTCCGCGCAAGCGGTCATGGAGGGCACGATTATTTTTTTTGATACGATCACAGGACAGGCTGGTGGAACGTCGGTTGAGGTCCGCGATCGGGGCGACGCTCCTATGCCTCTCGACTAAGACAGGAGCAGCCTGGCATCATCGGTCCTGTTCGGCCAGACAAAGGAAAAATGTATGTATCCGTTAGGTATTGTCCTCTCGACGGCAACCGCCGCCCCTCCACAGGAGTTTGTTGAAATCGGCCAGATTGCCGAAGACAAGGGCTTTGCCGCTGTTTTTGTCAACGAAGGTCGGGGGGACGCCCTGGCGTGTGCCGAAGCGATTGCGCTGGGAACGTCTCGCATCAAGGTGGGAACGAATATCGCCAATATCTATTTCCGCCATCCATTTTTGGCCGGCATGACCGCCACCACGATTTCGGAGCTCTCGCAGGGACGGATGATCCTCGGATTGGGCATGAGCCACCGCCCGCTGCTCGAATCCCTGGGTATCACCATGGAGCAGCCGCGGCAGTATATGCGCTCCTATGTGACGGCGCTGAGTACCTTGTTTCGCGGGGAGCCGCTGAGTACCTTTCATCGGCCGCAGCAGAGCAACTATAGCGTGCCGGTCTATGTCGGTGCGGTGACCGCTGAAAGCGCCGAAATCGGTGGCGAGCTGGCTGATGGGATTATGCCGTTTCTGCCGGCCTTGCCCTATTTGACCCAGCTTGTTGAGGCGGCCCAAACTGCGGCGCAGCGCGTGGGACGCGACCCGGACCAGGTGGGATGTATTGTGAGCATCCCGACGTTTATTTCAGACGATATCGAGCAGGCCCGCTCCGCAGCGCGCTACAATCTGGCGTTTTTCGGGAATCTGCCTTTCTATCGCAAACAATGGCGACGCTGCGGCTTTCGGGCTGAAGTCACCGCCATGCAAGAGGCCTGGAAAAGCGGCAACCGCCGCGCCGCAGCCACCTGTGTGTCCGAAAAAATGGTCGATCAGGTCTGCGTGTTCGGTCCCCCCAGCCAGTGTCGAGAGCAGCTTGCCGCCTTCCACGAAGCCGGGGCGGCCATGCCGGTCCTGGCCGTCAGCCCGGTGAACGAAGACCGCCTGGTCGCAACCCGGAGAGCGATCGACCTGCTGGCTCCGGGATAAGGGCCGTCCGGGTCAACGCGACCCGGCCTTCGCCTCCGCTTCTTCGTCATATATAACCACAGCTACTACAATTTTCACGAAGAATTCATCTCCCTTATATTGCTGAATGAGGGTTCAGACTCTATAGTGCTGCAACACTGACGTTGGGGTAGGGTGGTATTCATGTCCCGTAGCCGTATAGCCTGCTGTTTTCTGCTCATCTGTGGTGTCCTTGTATTGTCCCGTGTGAACCTGGGAGCCGAGCCGCCGACCCAACAGACCCAGCGCACCTGGAAAACAGTCGAAGAGATGTCAGAAGAAGAGTTGGCCCAGGTCCAGCTTGAGGGCGATACGCCGCGTCATGCCCAGGTCTCGTATCTTCCAGCCGAAGCCCATCCCTTCGTCCCTCCTTATACGGCCGAGGAAATGGGCTACCGCGCCATGGAATTCACGCCGCGCACGCGCTGGTCATCTGTCGTGGCCAACTCATGGGCGTCTATTGCGCCGCAAGGGGTGCTTCTCAACCCCGGCACCTCCATCACCTTTGTCAGCTATGATTCCGAAACAAGCGGGGTGGGCAAAGTCCTGTCTGCCGCACCGGGTGAAGAGATCTATCGCTCGTTGAGTCAGGCCATTGCTCCGCCCGCTGCCGAAGGCGGCCAGTGGCTGGCGATCCGGTATCGGACGGACAAAGAACATATCACCAAGGAGGAACGCTTCGCCTATTCGTCTTCCATTCGACGGGTGCGCCATCAGGCCCCGCCTCGGCGTCAGAGCAATTTCCCCAACATGGCCCTCACCCCGGACGATGCCTGGGGACGGGCCGCCTGGGAGTTTTCGTGGCGGCTGATCGGCACCGACGTACTGTACCAGACCGTTCGCTTTCCCAACACGCGCCCGACCGTGATCCTTCGGAACGGCGAAACCGGACAATCTCAGACCGTGCAGACTGCGAACATCAAGCCGATGGGTGAGGTCTTTCCGCACTATACGCTGGACGGCGGGGTTGAATGCTATGTGGTTGAGGCGGTGGCGCGCCCAGACTGGTTGCCCGACTATTACATGCCCCGTCTTCTCTATTGGCTGGAGAAATCCTCATTCTACCCGCTGCGCGGCGAGCAATACGGGCCGGATGGGGAGCTTGACCATATTGAGGTCAGGCTGGCTGAGCTTTTCAATCCCGGACGCAAAGAACTGGGCTATGGCACCCTGTTTATTTCCCACTGGGACCTGCGGACGGACATTATGTCCTATCTGGTGAATGACAGTCACAAGCTCATGGATTGGAAACCGGAAGAATCAACCGTCTTTTTCAGCCCGGACTTTATGCGTCGTCAGTGGTATCTCGATACCTCCATCAAGACCCAGGCGGCCGTCTCTCACCCGGACGAGTACTTCATGCGTCCGGCCGTTGAGGCCGACAAATTCCCGAACGAGCGTCCGATCAATCTCCCGCCCGACATGGCTGCCCGGATTGAGGCCCAGAACGCCGCCGGGCGTTTAGTCTTTGACGGCACCTGAGCACAGCCGATATCCCCTTTTATCATCCCCTCTTGGGAGGGGTGGCCCGAAGGGCTGGGGTGGGTTTTCCCATGCGCGGTCCTGTCGAAGAACTCATCCCGCCGCTACCCCCTCCGGGGAGGGGATGGAAAAACTCATCTCTCGGAAGTGTAGCCTCGTGAGGGCCCCCTCTTTCCTTGCCCCTGTGCTTCGCATGGGATAGGCAGCGTATATGCGCGTGCGCTACGGCATGGTCCATGGTCGTTTTCAGCCCTTTCATACCGGCCATTTGCACTACACCCTGGAGGCGCTCAACCGTAGTGAGCATCTGATTATTGGCATTACCAATCCCGACCCATCCGACACGCGGGTAGAGGCCGCGGATACGCGGCGGCATACACCGGAGGCCAATCCCTTTACCTTTTTTGAGCGACAGTGGATGATTCGGGCTGCCCTGGTCGAGGCAGCGATTGATCTGAGTCGTGTTTCCATCGTGCCTTTTCCGATTCACGCGCCCGAGCGCTGGATGTATTATTGCCCCAAGGAGACCGTGCAGTTTATCCGCGTATTCTCGGAGTGGGGCAGGGAGAAAGTCGCTCGCCTCCAAGTGGCCGGGTGGCAGGTCGAAATCCTTGATCCCGGCGCGACCAAGCAGGAGAGCGGCAGTACGGTCCGCCGCTGCTTAAGCCAAGGGCGAGGCTGGGAACAATTCGTACCGCGCGGCGTGGACGCAGTCCTGAAGCAGATTGGGGCTCACGAGCGACTGGTTCGACGCGTGCTCTCGTAAGCTCTGCTCATGCCCTCCTTGCCTATCCTTTTCATCATCCTTGACGGGTTGGCCGACCGACCCCAGCAGGTTCTGAACGGCCTAACCCCGCTTGAGGCGGCCCATACACCACACCTGGACCGACTGGCTACCCTCGGCACCACCGGTTTGCTCACGCCGCTCGCGCCTGGTGTTCCCCTGGAGAGCGAAACCGCCCACTTTATTCTGTTTGGCTATGGTTTAGAGCAATTCCCCGGCCGGGCCGCGTTTGAGGCCATTGGCCGGGGATTTGAGGTGACGCCCGGGTCTGTTGTGCTCTTGGCAAGTTTCGCCGAGACGACAGTCA
This sequence comes from uncultured Binatia bacterium (SeqCode), assembly GCA_965203745.1. Classification (GTDB taxonomy): domain Bacteria; phylum Desulfobacterota; class Binatia; order Bin18; family Bin18; genus Bin18. The sequence continues at coordinate 2,275,874 of CBDBDK010000001.1, read as the reverse complement.
TCGACGGCAAAGTACGTCGGGACACTCTCTTGTGGGAAAAACGACAGGCCCAGGATGAGGAGGAGTGCGCCCGGCTGTGTGAATCCATCGATTCGTACGAAACCCACGGGCTGCAATTTGCGCTGACCTCCTGCGGACGCTGTGAAGCCATTCTGACGTTGCGCGGACATCCGAGCCGGGACATTACCGATGTCGATCCTTTCTATAACAACGCCTATGCTGCGCGAGCTCAGCCCCTGGCAGAATCCCTACATCCGCAGAGTGCCGCGCGTACTGCCGACGCGCTGAACGCCTACCTGAGCTGGGCACATCACCAACTCAGCCAGCATCCGCTCAATCGGGAACGCCGGGCACGCGGTCGTGCCAGCATCAACTTTATCCTCACCAAGTGGGCCGCGGTGCGACCCGATGTCGCGCCGTTTCAGGAGCAGAACGGTCTGCGTGCCGCCAGCATTGAGAACTATCCGTTGTATGTCGGGATTGCCCGCGTGTGTGGGATGACGCCGGTCTCCACCCCACGGGAGACAGACACGACCGCGGACTTCAGACAGAAACTTTGTGCCGCGGACTCCCTTTTCGCCCAGGGGTATGAGTTCGTGCATGTCCATTCCAAGGCCCCGGACGTGGCTGCCCATCGCAAAGACCCGCTGGGTAAAATGCGGGCCCTTGAGGCGCTCGATACTGCGCTCGGGCCGGTTGTCGAGCGAGTCACCAATCAATCCGACTTCATCGTTGTGGTGACCGGCGACCACGCCACGCCGAGCAGTGGGCCGCTCATCCATTCGGGCGAGGCTATACCCATACTGCTTGCCGGTGGTCCCAACGTCTTGTCTGACCCGGTGAGTACGTTTCACGAACGGGCGGTGATCTGCGGCGGGCTCGGCCATATCCGTGGAGCGGATGTTATGCCGCTGCTGCTCAATGCGACCGATCGCATCCGCTTACACGGTGTACGGCACCAGGCCGAAGCCCGGCCGTATTGGCCGAGGCGGCCCGAACCGTTCAGGCTGAAAGAGTGACACCCCTGGACGCTCCACTCCTGTGACAAAGCCTAGCGCACATTCCGATTCTGTGTAGCCGTCCGTCATTCCTGTGCAAACAGGAATCCAGGCCCCCCGCCCCCCGGCCACTGGATGCCGGATCACGTCCGGCATGACGAGCGCGTACTGGCACGGCGACAACGTATCGTGCTTCAGCCAAGACTGATGGGGGTGTCGATGTCGAGGAGTCCGTATTTGTCTGTCCCCCTCACCCCAGCCCTCTCCCTCAAAGAGAGAGAGCAAAGAGAGCGTCCGGCCTTGTCAGAACCGGTCCATATGTGACAATACAGACTGTCGTCAAAAGAAGGATATCCGCATGTCACAACCCTTGCGCTTCGGGACCTATGTCGAGTTTCAGTGCCCCCCTGGTAAAGACCACGTCCGGTTAATCGAAGAAGTGATCGCCCTCGGCATCCACGCCGACCAGAACGGTTTCTCCGTTTTCACCACGCTCGAACATCCGTTCTTTGAACGGTTCGCCATTAACCCCAATCCGTTGGCCCTGTATTGTACCCTGGCCGAGCGAACCACCCAGATTCGCTTCCGTACGCTGTGCCACACGCTTCCGCTGCATAATCCCATGATACTGGCCGGCGAAATCGCAGAGGCCGATATCCTGACCAAGGGCCGGATTGAGTGTGGGGTAGGGCGAGGGCACGCCTGGCTGAATGAACCGGCCAATATCGTGCTGGAAGAGAATCAGGAGCGCTATGTTGAGGCGCTCGATATTCTGATCAAGGCCTGGACTGAAGAACGGTTCTCGTACGACGGTAAGTATTACCAAGTCAAAGACCTGTCGGTGGTGCCCAAACCCTACCAGAAACCGCACCCCCAAATTTTCCAGGTCGGCACCAGCGCCAAGTGGTTCAGCCTGGCCGCCCAAAGAGAGTGGGGCGTGTGCATAGGAGGACCGGCTCCCACCTCGGTGTTTCGGGAACCGGCTAAGCTGTATCGCCAGGCCTGCCATCAGGCCGGAAAACCCTCCTATCTTGGCTGGGTCAAGGCTATCTATATTGCCGAGGACGACCAAACCGCTCTGCGCGAGGCCGAGCAGCCAGTCCGTAATTTTATCGATTTCAACGTGTCGCCCATGGACTCGCTGGCCAGAAGCACCCCGGCAGAAAAACAGCGTCTGATCGACGCCGGCTATGCGTTTTACGCCGCAGACGATTTCCCGAACTTGCGCAATCTCTCGTACGAGGAACTCGTCGAGGCCGGCATCGTGTGTGTCGGCTCGCCCGCCACCGTGGGCAAACAACTGATCGCGCTGTGGAAAGAATTTCGGTTCGACGAAATGATCATCATCAGCCACTATGGCGGCATTGATAAAGACCGGGCGCTGAGAACCCAGGATTTATTTGCTAAAAAAGTCATGCCCATGATGCAGGCTGAAGTGCAAAATGCGTAAACCCGCCAGGCTGATGTTTACTGTATATTTCCAGGGACCAGCGCTCGCCAGACGCGGGGGACCTCCGAGCCGGGGATTACCCACCCCGCCGCTGACGCGGCACCCCTCCGAGGAGGGGATAAAAAAAGCTCCCCTCTTGGGAGGGGTGGCCGAAGGCCGGGGTGGGTTCTTTTTCACATCATACGCCAGATAGGGGAGAGATATGACAACCGCTATCTTTGATGTCAATAAACGGTGGTCGGAAGAGTATCCCGAGTTGGGAACCGACCCCGTACCGACCGAACCCTGTATTTCTCCCGCCTATTTTGAGTTGGAGCGCGAACGGGTGTTCCGCAAGGTCTGGCTGTACGTGGGCCGTGAGGAAGAAATCCCCCGTCCCGGCGACTATATGGTGCGTAACCTCAAAGCCTGTCGGACCTCGGTGATTTTTGTCCGTGGACAGGACGGCACCATCAGGGGCTTTCACAATATCTGTTCTCATCGCGGCAATAAGCTGGCCTGGGAAGAGCGGGGAAGCTGTCGGAACTTTTCGTGCAAATTCCACGGCTGGGTCTATGATACGCACGGCCAGTTGGTCGGCGTGCCGGATGAAGCGTTTTTTCACAACTTGGATAAAGCCGCCAACGGCTTGGTGCCGGTGGCGACCGAACTCTGGCAGGGCTTTCTGTTTGCCAATATAGACCCGCAGCCGGCGCAGTCGTTGGAGGACTATCTGGGTGAGCTGGGCCAACGCATGGGCAGCTTTCCGTATGCCGACCTGACGGCGTGGTATGCTTATCAGACCGAGATTCGGTGTAACTGGAAGGTCGCCCTGGACGCCTTCTCCGAGGGCTATCACGTGAATGTGATCCACGGCCGGTCCTACCCGGACACGTTTACGGGCAAGAACAACCCCATGTGTCATCTGCCTGAGGTGCGCTTCTATGGCCCGCACCGCTCCTGTATTGTGTACGGCAACCCTCACCACAAGCCGAGCCCGGCTGCAGCGGTGGCCTACCGGTTTGGCGAAACCGTAACAAAACGGTCTGCGGCTCAAGACCAACTCCCGTCCGAGGTTAATCCTACCCGCAGTGCGGAATTCGGCTTTGATCTGGACGTGATCTTTCCCAACCTGATTCTACACGTTCTACCGGGCATGTGGTTCACGCATCAGTTCTGGCCGCTCGACGTGGACCGCACACTGTGGGAAGGCCGCGCCTACTGGTCGCCGGCCACGACACCGGGCGAGCGGTTTGCCCAGGAGTTTAACAACACTGTGCTGCGGAACGCCTGGCTCGAAGACACGGGGACCATGGAAGCAACCCAGGAGGCGCTCTCCTCCGGGGTGAAAACCCACTTCCATCTGCAAGAGCAGGAAATCCTGATTCGCCACAGCTATAAAGTGCTCGAAGACTACGTCGGCTTTTACGCTGCCAACGGAAACGCCTAGAGGCGAGCCATGGCCACCACCTTACCCAAACCGTTTGTCGACCTCGAAGTCTTTGTGGCGGACTGGTCCCTGGCGACCCAGCGCGAGCGGGAACGGCAACGCGCTGCCAGCACCGCCGGAGAACTCACCACTCTGTACCAGGTCTTGTTGCCCCGGCTCGATGCCATGTTGGAATACTTGAACCAGTACGAACTGAACAAGCTCCCGGCAGCCGCCAAGCGGCTCTTCTACCTCAGCCTGTCGTTTGCCGAGATCGCCCCGTTTGTCGAATGTTATAAGGGCGAACCGCGGGTGCCCAACAGTTTTGACGAGTCTCGTTTTATTGCGGTCCACGCCGACCGCCTACCTTGATGGAGAGGGTCCACATGGCCGAAGTCGACGTTCAGCAACTCGCAGCCCGCGTCCAACGCCTGGAAGACGTTGAGGCGATCAAACTTCTGGTGGTGCGTTACGCTCAGGGTGCAGACCGGGGTAATGATCCCGACATTATGGTTCCCCTGTTTGCGGACACCGGGGTCTGGGACGGGGGGGAACGCTTTGGGGTGTATACCGGCAAGGAAGCTATTCGTCAGTTCCTGTCCGAGTCGGGCGCGTTTATCGGCTGGACCCTGCACTATATGGTTTCGCCCGCAGTAGACGTGGACCCCAGCGGCCAAACGGCCAGAGCGTTCTGGTATCTGTGGGAAACGGCCAATATGCCCAACCAGGAGAGCGGAGAAGACGAGGCCTTTTGGATCGGCGGCACCTATGAGAGCGAATTGGCCAAACAGGCCGACGGGGCGTGGAAGTTTACCCGTGTGGCCCTCAACCTCAAACTGCTGAGTCCGTATGCGGAAGGCTGGGCCAAGAAACAGTTGCCCTGAGAGAGGGGAGACGAAAAACCATGAGCATCGAGACTGCCGCCTATATTGGGATCGACCGTTCCAAAACACTCCAGGAAGAACCGGCCTGTGGGCACAACCGTTGGCATCCCGATATCGAACCGGTCGCGGAAGTCGAGCCGGGCCAGGTGGTCGGGCTCGAAACCCGGGATGCCTTTGACGGCTTTATCAGCCCGGCAACCACGGCGGCTGATCTACAAAACGCCAACCTGGGTGTGGTGCACCCGCTGACCGGACCGGTCTATGTCAAAGGCGCACAACCCGGCGACATTCTGGAAGTTACCCTGGTTGAGGTCGAGCCCCAACCCTTTGGCTTTACCGTCCAGGTGCCGGGCTTCGGGTTTTTGCGCAACGACTTTACCGAGCCGTATATCGTGCGCTGGACGATTGAGAACGGCTTTGCAACCTCCGATGACCTGCCCGGAGTGCGCATTCCCGGCGCGCCGTTTATGGGTGTCATCGGCTTGGCACCCTCGCATGAACTGCTGCAACAGATCAACCAGCGCGAAGCCGAGCTGGCCGAACGTGGGGGCGTGGTCCTGTTGCCGGAGGCCACAGACGCAGTTCCCGCGGATATGGGTATTGCCTCGACCGCCATGCGCACCATTGCCCCGCATGAGACGGGCGGGAATCTCGATATCAAGCAGCTCACCAAGGGGACGACCGTCCGCTTCCCCGTTTTTACCCCAGGTGGCTTACTCTCGGTTGGCGATGCCCATTTTGCTCAGGGGGACGGGGAAGCCTGCGGGACCGCGGTCGAGATGGGCGCTACCTGTTACTGCTCTTTCAACATTCTCAAGGGCCTGGCCGCTCAGCACAATATCCGTGAGGTGCAGTTCTATCGCGAGGCCTATTATACGTCGCCGGAAATGGCCGCGCCCAAACGCTTCTTTGCGACCACCGGCCAGTCGTACACGCGTGACGGTGTGGCTCACTCCGAAGACGCCACCCTGGCCGCCCGCAACGCCCTGCTCAATATGATCGACCACCTGGTGAGCGAGCGCGGCTATACCCGCCAGCAGGCCTACGCCATTTGTAGCGTGGCGGTGGACCTGAAAGTCAGCGAACTGGTCGATGTCCCGAACTTCGTGGTCTCGGCATTCCTACCGCTCGATATTTTTGTGTGAAGCCGCTGACAGTAGAGGGCCAGTCGATGAAACGTATCCGACACGACTTCATGCAAACCGCCCGCGACCGCGCCAAGGCTGCCATTCGGGACGGTCGCACCCAAGACGCACTGAAAGCCGTTGATGACATATGGGAAGAGGGTCGGCCGATTCACGACCTGTACGGTGATATGTCCGCGGTTTTTCTCGATTATATCCAAGAAAAACTGGGCGAGGACGCGGTGGAAGAAGCCTGGCGCTACGTGGGCGAAAAACTCTGGCGACCGGTACTGGAAGCCTACCGGGACAAAGACCCGGCCCTGCTGGCCACAACCTATGCCATGTTCCTGCGCTCGCACGGCTACGACTTCACCTGCGAAGAAGACGATGAGAAGTTTCAGTTTTCCCTGCACTACTGCCCGAGTGGAGGACGCATGCTCCAGGAGGGAAAGGCCGAAACCTCGGCGCGTCACCCCACGGCGCTGGGAGTGACGAAGCAGCCCCACGCCTGGAGTTTTCACCAAAAGGACGTCCTGTATTACTGCGGGCATACCAAGCTCTGGTTTGACACCCAGCCCCGAGAATGGGGCATGGATGTGTTCCAATCGGAGTACGGCGAATTCAATGATAAAGGCGAGGTCGCCGGGCGGCCCTGCGCGGTCACGATTTATAAGAAGCCGCGCAACGGTTCTGCCGTAACCGAGCACGGCTAGAACATGGCAAGAGGTGACCATCTCAGCGTGCGGCGCGGCTGGTACACCCACCACGCAATTGATCTCGGAGACGGCTATGTCGTGCAATACGGACGCGGCGTGTCGGATGGCGTCGGCGCAACGGTCCAGGTCAGTTCCTATCAAACCTTCACCAAAGGCCGCCCGATTGAGGTCGTCGCCTCTCCGGCCTTGTATGAGGCGCAGGAGATTGCGCTCCGGGCGCTGAGCTGCCTCGGTGAGCGGGACTATCATATTCTGTGGAATAACTGTGAGCATTTCGTCACTTGGTGTCGCAGTGGTAAACGCGAGAGCCAGCAGGCGGACCGCTTCGTGCAGACCGCCTCTGAAATCGTGACAAAGACGGCCGTTAGCCTAGTCGCCACGGGTGCGGCCAGACTGGCAATTAAGGCTTCGTCCAGACTCTCAACCAAAGCTACGGGCAGGGTGGCCGCGACACCCTGGCTGATTGCCGCGGATGCCGCCCAACTGATTGCCGAATCTGCGGCGCGCGCGCTCGGGCGGGAGAAGGGCGTGGCGAAACGTACCGGCCAAGCGGTTGGGGCCGGTACCTCGGCCGGGATAGGGGCGCTTACTGCCGGTGCGGTCGGAGCGGCGGTCGCCGTCGGCCTGTGGGCAGTCGGTGAAGCGGTCGGAACAGCGCTCTCGTCCAGGGAGAAAGGCTGAGAAGGAAAAGCATGACACACGAACCCCTGGTGTATATCAACGGTGAATATAAACCCCTGAGTCAGGCCAACATCTCCGTGCTCGATCAGGGCTTTCTGCTGGGCGACGGCGTGTTTGATGTAGTCTCGGCCTGGCGGGGCACGATCTTCAAGCTGGATGAACATCTCGACCGATTTTTTCAGTCTCTTCAGGCCGCCCGGCTGACGACCGCCATAACGCGAGACGAATGGCGTCAGGCGATCGTTGAAACCGTGCGCCGTAACGAACTGCGCGACGCCACTATCCGCTTTATTGTGACGCGGGGCATTGCCAAACAAGTGGTCGCCGACCCGCGCGATTACGATCCGACCATCATTATCTGGGCGGCACCGTATATCTTTCTGGCCGACGAGGAAAAGCGGAATAGCGGTATCCGCCTGTTTATCAGCCACTTACGCAGCTTTACGCCCGACACGCTCGACCCACGCTATAAATGTCTGGATCGCCTGCATTTTCAGCTCGCCAAGATTGAAGCCCTGGAAGCGGGCTATGACGATGTGATCTGGCTGTCCGCCGACGGCTATGTGGGCGAGGGCCCGGCCTCGAACGTCTTTCTGGTCCGGCAGGGGACGCTCTACACCCCTGGACGACAGGTGTTGCGCGGCATCACCCGCCAGACCTTTCTTGATCTGGCCAGGGAGGCCGGCATCCCCACGGTTGAGGGCGATGTCACGGCCTTTGATCTCTACTCTGCGGACGAGGTATTTACCTGTAGCACCGCGGGCGGAGCGTTAGCGGTGCGGGAGGTGGCCGGGCGTCCCCTGCGGGGCGTCGTACCCGGTCCGCTGACCCAGCGCCTCAATCGTCTGTATTGGCAGCTGCGCGAGTCCGGAGCGCATGGGACGCCGATCTATACCTAAATACGCCTGAGGCGCGAGCAGAAGACGCATGCCTAAAAAGAAGGTCGTGCATACGGCCGATAGCTTTGAGATCAGAGACTCCCCCGGCCGTGGAAAGGGCGTATTTGCCAAAATCCGCATCAAGAAAGGCGAGACCATAGGCTATTACACCGGCGAGATCATTCGAGACTGGCACGCGAACCGGGAACCCTACCGCTCCTCGCTGTATCTGATGTGGGTATGCAAAAATCATTGGATTAATGCGGTTGGCCCACGGTCAAACTACACGCGCTATATCAATCACAGCAATACGCCCAACGCCGAACTGATCGTGTCGACGCGCTGGAAAACCGCCCGGATCGTCAGCCTGCGCACCATTCGCCCCGGCGAGGAAATTTTTTACAGCTACGGTGACGAGTATTGGGAGGTCCTGGAGATCGATCCGCTCTAAAGAGGAAACGTGTCCTCCCATCAGCATAGAGATGCTGGACACGTTTCCTCTTCAACACCCACGTATTCACAATCCGCAACCCTGTCTTGAGCGATTGTATCTGAAAATGGTACATTCCGGCCTAACATTGATGAGTGGCCGGAAACACGTCAGGAATAGGAGGGCATGATGGCTAATCGGCGAGAAACCGCAACCCTGGGAGCGGGCTGTTTCTGGTGTATTGAGGCGGTGTATCTGGAGGTTGAAGGTATCGAGAGCGTGGTGTCCGGGTATACGGGTGGCTCGGTCGAACATCCAAGCTACGAAGCGGTCTGCTCGGGGACAACTGGACACGCCGAGGTCGCTCAGATTGTCTTTGATCCCGAGATTATCTCGTTTGCGGAAATCCTCGAAATCTTTTGGCAGACCCACGACCCGACGACGCTCAATCGACAGGGCAATGATATCGGGACGCAGTACCGTTCGGCCATCTTCTACCATGATGAAGAGCAGCAGCGCATAGCCGAGCAGTCGAAAAAAGAGGCCGACACCTCCGACCTCTGGCTCAACCCAATCGTCACCGAGATCGTCCCGCTCACCACCTTTTATCCCGCGGAAGGCTATCATCAGAACTTCTATCAGCAGAATCCCTACCAGCCGTACTGTATGATGGTCATTCATCCCAAGATGCGAAAATTCCGCAAGGAGTTCAAAACCAGACTGAAAGCCTCAGCCTCGGCAGCCTAAGCTCAGCCCGCCTCATATACGGGCAAGGTCCGTGAACAAAAAGGAAGGGCATGACTGCGACCCTGGACTGGATGGGGTGTGCCACGTTTCGACTGACGTTGGACGAGCAGGTCGTCATGCTGGATGCGTATATCGACCGCGTGCCCAGCGCCGCGCTCCGCATACCGAGCTGGTCGAACTGGGCTATATGAGCGCGTATCCGGTTTTTGCTTGACGCGCCTGCGTAGCACGGAAGTAAAGGCTATGTTTTTCCACCGCGTCTAAGGCGTTGAGAAACAAAAATCACATCGAATAAACAGAGGTTTGCTTATGGGCTTGTTCGACAAGCTGATCAATCGGGCGGAGTCGCTTTCCACCTATATGCAAGACGCTTTCAGTGAGATCAAAGAGGGTTGGTCCATTTCGGATGTCGAGCAGAAGCTGAGAAGGACTCTTGCACGAATAGTCGTTCAATTGGCAAAGCAATCTCCCGATGCTGGGACAGAAAGCCAACTGCGAAATAACAACATGGCGATTCTTCTTGAACTTGCAAATAGCACGAGTAAAGTCGACCTCAATATTGATGAGGAAGATGAACTGATTGATAGAGAACTCTCGAATCAACTCGACAATCTCGTCGAGTATCTCATAGATAAACGCCCAGATATTTCTCCTCTCGTTGAGACTCTCCCGGTAGAACTCGCACCGATGATCCGTGAGATTGAAGGAATCTTGATTGAGATCAATGCGTTAGAGGAGGAAAACTCTCAGGCATCCGTAGAACGACAGGCGCGTAGAGAAACACTTGAGCAAGAATATGCGGAGATGGCGGAGCAATCTGACTATTCGGAACTTGAGAAAACGACTGCGCTTGATGACTTGGCCAAAACGATGAGCGTCGGGCGTTCCATTGTAGAAAGTCTCTACGATATTCCTCGGCTGGAGGCCGAGGTTCATGAAAACCCCCAGGATCCTATGGGTTATGTGAACTTAGCGGATGCGCTTATCCGCAGTCGGACGACAGAAGATATCCGAAAAGGTATCGATGCTGTCCTCAATCCCAGTGCGTTCGTCGTTTATGGAGCGGGCAACATGATCCGTAAGGCACAGGGGGGTATCGCGAAAGAGATTGCACTTGCGAGAACTAGCCTGTGCCTGAGTAGGCGTTACCTCGAACAAGATCCGGTGGACTTTCGGGCCTTGGCTGCTGCGGGAAGGGCGTATTTATTACTCGGAGAGCCGTTGTTGGCGGCTAAATACCTCAAAACGGCGGTATTGCTCAGACCGGATTGTGCGGACCTCTATTATTATTTAGCGCAAGCCTATGCGGCAAAAGAGTCGATGAAAAATGCTGTCTCATATTTGATCCATGGGGCAAAGCTCGGCAGCCAACGCTGTGCTGTCTCTCTCTATGAGACAATAGAAGACTTTGAGGAGGCGGCGGGGGAGAGCCTTGATCACTCAATAGAACTCCGTGAACGTCTGATGAGAGTGGTTGAGGAACAGGAGAAGGAGGAAGAGGACCTGGGAGCTCTCGAACAGTTTCTTGAAGATAAGACAAGGTCCTTTGGACGTCTTGGTAAACGCCTTGAGCGAGCAATGGATACGTTTGTTGGAGGCCGGGAGGAATCGCGATGATAGATGATATCATGGGCGAAACAGTCCATGGCCTCTCAGACCTGGGCATTGATGCTGAAGATATCGGTCTCGACCAGGACGATTTGGACCAGATGTTTGATCCGGAACTTGGAGCACCCCCGGTGCTTTCTGAAAATGAGTTTGAGAACGTGGTCCGGGCAATCGCCCGCAGTCGGAGCGACCTTGATGACCTGTCGACCTCCATCGCTGAAATAAACGATTACATAGATAGTTTCGAAAATGCCCCGGAACAACTGAGTGGGCTTTTGTCAAACATCAAGGGAATTCATGGAGAGCTTGAAGTCTGCGATCGACTCAATGAAGGCAATGACGAAATCTTCTACTGCCTCGCGTTAGGCACGAGTAATCCTGATGTCGACATTTATGGATATGATGCAGAGGGTAACGTCGTACAACAAATTCAAGTGAAGATGACAGAAGATCCAGAGTCCATTCGGACGACGCTTCAGGACCTTCCGGAAGGAGTTAAACTGATTTCCGGAGTTGAAATGGCGGCAGAGTTTCCCGGTCAAGTCTTGGATGTAGGCCTAGCGGCGGATGAGATTGGCGAAGATGCCCGTGCTGCCGTAGAAATCCTGAGTACTCAGGGGCCAGAGTTCGACAACTTGCCCGCTTCGGTCCCTTTCGCCGAGTATATTCGCGCAAAGGGCATCGCATTCGTTTAGGTATTCACACCGAGGGACAAACGATTTTTCCTTCATACACATAAGGTTGCCGTTCACGCCGTCAAGATTAAGAGCGAAAGACAAAACGAAAACCCTCGTTATTGCTAACGATCCGTCCTGCCGTTGGGGTCGCAAAATGGGCCGGAAGGATCAGCGCGTTCGAGTCGGCGTAGCGCTCAATAAATTTTCGGCGCGTCTGACGGGACTGCTCCGGGTCAAAGCAAAAGGCGCTGGAGACCTCCGGGTACACGACCTGGAGGGGATGGTGTATCACGTCGCCAGAGAGCACGGCGTGTAAACCGTCCCGCTCTATCCTGAGTATGGCGTTGCCTGGGGTGTGGCCGGGCGCGGCCTCGACCCAAATTCCCTCTTCAATATGGTGACCGCTGGTAATCAACTGAGATTGCCCGGCTTCGACCACCGGCAAAACACTGTCCTGGTAGGAATCCCGCAGCACCTGCCAAACCGGCAGAGGGTAGGGGTCATCCGGGCCAGCAGGGTCTGTCGCATAGGCATGCCAATGCTCCCATTCCCGCCTGGCAAAAAGATAGGTCGCATTGGGAAAGGTTGGCACCCAGCGACCATCCTCCAGGCGCGTATTCCAGCCGATGTGATCGACGTGCAGGTGGGTGCAAAAGACAAAATCCACGTCTTCGAGTGCGATACCCAACGCGTTGAGATTTTCGACATAGGGCGTGTGTTGATGATGCCAGTCGCCAAAATCGGGCCGGTGTTTATTATTGCCAACACAGGCATCGACCAGAATGACATGCTGCGGAGTCCGGATAATAAAGGTGTGCAGACTCATCACCAGCAGGCGCGTTTCCGGGTCAAAAAATCGAGGGGCAAGCCAGGCGCGGTGTTCGTCTACGACCGGCTCGTCCAAATCGGGCAGGAGCACCTGCAGGGGGTACAACGGGCCTTCTGATTCCACCAGCCGCTCAATGCGGATGGTGTCGGTGATAATTGGTTGCATAGTTGCCGTCCTTTTGAAACAGTGGCTTTCCTTGTGAAGGATACTCTACTCTCTCGGACCGCTTTCTCCAACGTATAGGTCGATGTATGGCAGCCGGACACGCTGAAATTGCTGGAGCCGGCTTTGCCGGTCTTGTGGCCGCGATTGCCTTGGCCGATCGCGGCTGGACCGTGCGGGTGCATGAGCGGACGCCGTTTATCCGGGCCGAAGGGTTTGCGTTGACCATCCACGGCAACGGCGTGAAAGTCCTCAAGGCGCTCGGCGTTTTTGAGCCTGCGGTAGCGGGCGCCATGCGAATCAGCCGTCTGGAAACGCGGAACGCCCGAAACGAGACGACCCTGGCTCTGACTCCGGCGAGTGCGCTGTATCGCATTTCCCGCCAGCATCTGATTTCGACCCTGGCCGCGGTGGCCAAGCGGCGTGGAGTTGAAGTCCTGGTTGACTCTCCGGTCGGGTCTGCCAAGCCGGACGGACAATTAGTGTTGGAAAATGGTCGGGTCTGCCAAGCCGATCTGGTCATTGGGGCCGAGGGGGTCAACTCGCGGGTGCGCGATACTGTCGGCGTTCGCGTCCGCCGCATTTTTCTCCAGGCAGGCGGCGCGTGCCGCATGGTCATTCCTCGAAGCGATGCCGAAAAGGCAATGGAGCCAGGAGACGAAGCGGTCAATTACGAGTATTGGTCGGGCACGCGTCGTATCATCGCCAATCCGTGTAGTCGGGACGATCTCTACCTCGCCTTGAGCTGTCGAGACGGCGATGCCTCGGGCAAACGGATACCGCTCGACGTCCCGTCCTGGCGGGAGGCGTTTCCGCATTTGTCCGCGGTCATCGAGCGCGTTGGGCGGGATACCGATTGGGAGCGGGTGCTGTGGGCGCGATTTCTTATTATCCAGCTCTCGCGTTGGTCTGCGGGCCGCGTCGCCATTGTCGGTGACGCCGCCCATTCCATGCCTCCGGACCTGGGGCAGGGTGGGGGGACCGCCATGATGAATGCGCTGGCGCTTGCCGTGGCCTTAGCGGAATCGGCCGATGTTGAGACCGGTCTCTCCTTATGGGAACAACGCGAGCGGCCGTTGACCGAGCACACTCAACGTGTAGCGCGTATCTATAACCATTCGACCTTATGGCCTGAACGTTTACGCACGGGCGTGTTTAAGCTCATTGGTCGAACGGCTCTTTTGCGGGAACAAGTGCAGCGAACGGCGAACCACATGCCGCGCGGATACCAGAACGAAGGAGGGTGTCATGTTTCTCGATCTCACAGCTGACCAAGAGCGCATTATCAATATCGCCAAGGAGCTTGCGGCCGAGTTTGCCGAACGGGCCGAGCAGCACGACCGCGAGGGCAGCTTTCCGTTTGAGAATATCATCCGGCTCAAGGAGACCGGCTATACGACCATGACCACGCCGCGGGAGTTCGGCGGCTGGGAGGCCAACCCGCTCACTTTTGTACTGGCTCAGGAACAACTCGTCCAAGGCTGTGCGGCCACCGCCTTTGCCATCAATATGCATTGCAACAGCGTCGGCTTTTATACGCCGTTCATGACGCAGGCGCAAAAGGAGCTGTATCTGGGCAATGTCGGTCGGAAGAAAATGCTCCTGAACGGCTTTTATACCGAGGGTGGCGGAGCCCGCTCGATCATGTCACCGGCCTCGACCGCGCGTAAGGTGTCAGGTGGCTATATCCTTAACGGTAAGAAGGTCTTTGCCACGCTTGTCCCGGTAGTGGATTATTTTGGCGTCAGCGTCTCGCTGGAAGGCTACACCGGCCCTGGCTCCGGGGGGTGTATTTTCCTCCTGCCGCGTGACACGCCGGGGCTGGAGGTTGAGGAAACCTGGGATGCCATGGGCATGCGGGCCACCGGCAGCCATACCATTACCATGCAGGACGTCTTTGCCACAGCCGAGCATCGCATCGGCGAGGAAGGACGCCTGGCCGAAGAGTTCGCCCAAGTCGCGCACTGGTACTGTCTGTCGTTTTCCGCCTGCTATCTGGGCATCGGCCAGGCCATGTACACCCACGTCCTGGACTACGCCCGGACGCGCAAGGTGCAAAAGACCGGTCAGCGGGTTGGCGACCTGGCCTGGAATCGGTTTGCCATAGGCGAAATGTATAACCGTTTGGAGGCGGGCCGTACGCTGCTGTACACCACCGCCCAGGAAATCTCAGAGCAACGTCCGTATGGGGAGCGGCAGATTCCTACGGTTGAGATGCTCCGCACCTATATGGCCGAAAACATGCTGGAGGTCGGCAATCTTGCCACCCGTATCGCCGGTGGGCTTGGCTACTTGAAGGGCAGTCCGGTAGAGCGGGCCTTTCGCGACCTGCGCTCCGCACCGCTGCATACCCTGAAGCGCGACGAGGTGCTGGAGCTGCTGGCCGAAATGGAGTTGGGGTTTTAGGCGGTTTCCGGAACTGTCACCTGCTCCCCGGCCTCGTTATAGACCTTATCGCCCAAGGCAAAATTCTCTTCCAGAAACCACTGGAGATAGGCCGCGCTGGTAATGGGTGGTTCTTTGGCCGGATTATCCGGCCCACAACAGGTGGGTAGACATTCGATGACGGTCTCCGGGGTCGGGTGCAAGAAGAACGGAATGGAATAGCGATAGGTATCCGAGGCGTTAATCACCCGGTGTGGGGTGGACAGCACGCGACCGTTCGACCAGCGGGTCAGCATATCTCCGGAATTGATGACAAAAGCATCCGGAATGAGCGGCATTTTCAGCCAGCGACCGGACTGGCTGAGGATTTCAAGTCCAGGTTGGTCTGACGTGGCCAGCAAAGTCATAAACGAGCTGTCCGTGTGTGGCCCCACGTTGAATTCGTCCTCATCCAGCCTGTCGGGCGGCATCCGTGCCACGCGCAAGAAGTTCAAACCCTGACATTTGGGGAACTTATCGTCAAAGAAATCCGGCTCCAGGTCCAGAGCCAGGGCATACAGCGGCAACATGCGGATACTCAAATCTTCCGCGGCCTCAAAGAATTCCATCACGGTAGTACGAAAGCCACTCCCATTCCCAGGCCATTGATTCTGTGTGGGCCGATGACTGGGACCCCAGTCACGCTGGAGAAGATAGCACTCGCTCACATCAGGCTTTCTGGTCCCGGTGTGATATGGCGAAGTTTTGAGCAGTTCACCTCGGGTCGGGACATAGCCGTTGCCTTCTTCGTTCACTTTGAGGGCCATCTTCTGTTCAAGTGGAAGATCGTAAAAGCGGGCGGTGGCCTCTACCAGTCTATCTCGGAGAGATTTGGGGATGCCGTGATTAATAATGAAAAAGAAGCCGATCCGTTCGAGAGCGTCACGCATCTCGCTGGCCGTCGTGTGGGCTGCTCCCGGTTCTTCGGCCAGAAAAGGGCCAAGGTCAATAATCGGAACGATTTCCCCGGCAATCGCGTACTCTTCCTGTAAGGCGTGTTTGTCTTGTGCGGTCTGCATATTGCCCCTCCCTGGTCAGCGCACAAACGGCGCTGGATCAAGAAATCGCTCCAGCACGTTGTGCGTAATGCGCGAAACATTATTATCGTACTGATTGTGTGACAGACTGCCGGCCCAGGCAATCGAGCTTGACGACCACACCGCCCCGCCGTTGGGGGTTTCATAGAACACCATATCCGCCCGGACCAGTTCGTTTTCGGTCCCGCCCAAGCCCGGTGTGGTGACCAGTAATTCTTCGCACACCACCAGATAGATATCCGTGTGGCCGCCCTGGGAGGTTGCCAGCACCAGGGTGTGCGGGGGGGTGCCCAGGCGCTCGTCCGCCCGGTCGATTTCCAGACCCGCGGCCCCGCCGCCGATCAGACCGAAATCGCCGATAACTTCGTCCTTGCCGATGCCCTCAAAAATAAAGGCGGCCCGCGCGTCAAAACTGCCCGGCAGGCGGTGATAGGGCGCCGAAATATCAAAGCCCTGGGCGCTAAACCCCGTACCCAGCATGACCTGGGGGGCTCGGCCCTGATTACGCCACAGGCCGCCGTATTCACCGGTGAAGCTGTGGTAGTACTCGCCCGGGTCGGCGGCCCAGGTCCGAATACCGCCCTCATTCCGCCGCACTTCCATGAGACCCGGACAGTCGGGATGAAAGGCCACCCGCCAATACCAGCCGTTGGCGCCCATATACATGAGTCGTCCGCCCTGATGCTGATAGGCCTTCATTGCGTCCCACATCTGGAGGGAGTGATATTCCGGATGGGTGCCGGACAGAATCACCCGGTAGGGCTTCAGCAGGGCGAGCCCTTCATAGTGCAAATCCTCATCGGTAATGACATCAAAGTCATAGCCCTTGGTCTCAAGCCAGTCGGTAATATGCGTGTCTGCATTAAACTGCCATAAGGACGACCCGTCCCCGCCCAGCGCGGAGATATGCTTGGGCCGCATATTCAGAATGGGTCGCAGGCGGGACGAATAACATACACCCGAGCCGTCAGAGTGGGAGTCATAGCACGAGCCGCCGTATTCGCGGTGTTCGTTGAGAAACAGACTGTTCTTATCGAGTGGAGCCAGGCGACCGCTGAGCAGCTCGATCAGGCCGGCGTTGGTGGCCATATGCTCGTTGGCATAGGCCATATAGCTGGCGGTGGGGAGTAAAAAGGCCAGCTTTTTTTCCTTGCCCTTGGCCGGTTTGACGACAAACGGAATATAGTCCTCTTCGCTGCCGGAACGCAGACGGGCGGCGTACAGGCCGCTCTTGAGGTCCGCCGGAACGGTCAGCGAAAAATCAACCTCCCAGCCGGCGTCATACACGTCGTCATCGTGAAAGTGGATCGCTCCGTACTGTTCCGGCGTCTGTTTCCAGTCCATGTTTTCGCCGTTCCAGTTATAGCCCTTCATGCCCCGTGCCGGCATGTTGACCGTCTCGCCGTGCAGCCGATTGGGCGACGTGTCGGTCACCCGGGTCGAGCTGATATCCTGGGAAAAATCCCAGGCACCGACCACGCTCTGCTGGAGTTGGGCGGGAACACTGCGCTTGAGCTGTTCCATCTCAGCCCGCTCCAGGACGCGGTTGGCCAGACGCGGGCTGTCTATTTTGCCGTTGAATTTCCGGTCGAGCCGGCCGCGACCTGAACCCGCCCGCAGCGCGCCGAACATCAATGCCGACTGATTGGAACCCACACGTTCGAGTTGGGTTTTTTTGCGGGTGCGGCCCGCGTCCGAGATCGTGGGATAATCGGTCTGGGGTTCTTGATACAGGGTGACCCGCCGGGTTTCCGCGTCATAGCTCGCCGCCACAAAATACCACTGTCGGGCGAGGAGTTGTTTGTTGGTGCTCACGACCTCGACATTGCCTTTTCCGTCGCCCAATTGCAGGGCCAGCCGCCCGGCCTGAATCACCAGTGCAAAGCCCGAGCGCCGCCGATCCTGCCACTTCGATACAATGGCCTGACCGCCCTTGTCCGGCGTAGTCGGCCACAGCATGGCCTGGACGGTAAAGCTCTTGAGGTCTTGCAGCGGCGGACTGTTCGCGATCAGCACATACGAGCCGGATTCGATCGTCTGGGAACGGCCCTTATACGATTTATTGGCCGGTGTTGGCACGACGTGTTCCCTGATTCCCGGACCCTCGGGATTCAGGTCGCCACAAACCAGACGAACGATGTCGGCCCGATAACGTGGTTGTTCGCAGTTGACCATGAACTGAAGCGTTTCGCCGGGGCGCGCGCTGATTTTGTCGGCGTAACCAGTAATTTTCATACGTCTTCCCCCTGCTCGTGCATTGACGGCCGCTCAGCTCTTCTCGCCGGTATGCAACTCCCAGCGACGTCGAAATATCTCCCGCTCCGCATCGGCAACCGAGGTGAAGACCTGGTCCTTAAGAATTCTGACCGGCTGGCCCCGTTCGCCGGTGAGCTGGCCGAGCGTCCACTCCTTATGGGGCTTGGTGCAGATGAGCACGTATTTATCCCGAACCGGTTGGCCGCGAATGACATTCAGCACGCGCTGTAAAGCAGGGCTGTGGTGGCCGATCGGCTTGGCGTTGAACTCCTCGACCACGTCCTGGTCGTCCGCACTGATCTTATAGACCGTATGCATGCGCCCCCTCCTTTGGCTGGCAGGTCAATACAGACGGAGACTAGCACATCGCTCGGTCACAAGTCGAGAATTGCGGAACCTGGGAGGGCGGCCATCTTGGCTGCCATGCGGGCTGGAAGCCCGCACTCCTTACGGAGGAGAGAGACGCGACACCACCGCGTGTAGGGGCGACCGGCCGGTCGCCCCTACTGGAGGCCGGTAATGACAAAATTCTGCTGTCCCTGCTTTGCACAAAGACGGCCCGGTTGCCCTTAGTCATTTGCCTAGGGTTGCGGGGTTTTTTCCGGTTTGCCTAGGGTTGCGGGGTTTTTTTCATCTTTTTGGAGGGGGGGAGTCCGGGGATGGGGGCTCACGGCGGGGACGCACAGTCCCGGTACGCGCCCATCCCACGCGAGGAGGGCAGCGCGGGACGGTGGGGGAGAAGCAACAGGGCACGGGGCGACCCGACCCCGGCGTTCGGTAGTGGTTCCGTTTGCTTCCTCCCCCTCACCCCAGCCTCCTTCGGTTCCGCTCAGGACAGGCTCTCCCGCCAGGGGAGAGGGAGCCAAACATTCCCAGAACATTTCAAAGTGAGACACCGCCACGTCTCGGTGCTGACTCGCCTTAGGGTATCTCTTGGTGTATGATTACGCTTTCGTTGTCCGTGGGAGTGAAGGCGAGGGAATAGCATAGACGAGGAGACTTCAAGCATGAGTGCGGTGCAGGTTGACCCATCCATTTCCAAGGTGCCGATTGAAACCAACGCCAAGGACCAGACGACCGTCTGCGTGCTGTGCAGCCATAACTGCGGCCTCACGGTCGAT
Source organism: uncultured Binatia bacterium (SeqCode) (assembly GCA_965203745.1). Classification (GTDB taxonomy): domain Bacteria; phylum Desulfobacterota; class Binatia; order Bin18; family Bin18; genus Bin18. The sequence continues at coordinate 2,256,444 of CBDBDK010000001.1, read as the reverse complement.
ATCAATGAAGGACATATCGAGAATATTCGGGCCGATGCTTCCAGCCCGATTCTCGCACGGCTATATCTGCAACAAAGGCTTCAGCGTTGACCATTATGTCAACCATGCCCAGCGGCTCAGCCATCCGCTCAAGCGCAAGCCGGACGGCGGGTTTGAACCGATCGGTTGGGACCAGGCGATTGCCGAAATAGCCGAGCGGCTCAGTACGATTATTGCTCGACATTCCCCGCGTGCCTGTGGCTTGGTTGGCATTGGCGGCCAGGCCAACCACCTGGACGCGCCGTATGGCGTCACGTTTCTGTCATTGATGAAATCCCGCCGCTTTTTCAACTCGCTGGCCCAGGAGAAGAGCCAGCACTGGCTGGTCGAAAAATGGATGCTGGACAGCTCGTCCGGCACCATGCTGCATCCCGACCACGACCACGCCGACTTTCTGCTGGTCATGGGCACCAACCCGCACATCAGCAACCGGGGCCATAAGCCTACCGACGCGCTAAAAAGTCTGGCCCGCAACGAAAACCGGACCATGGTGGTGGTGGACCCGCGCATTACCGAAACCAGCCGTCAGGCCGACCGTCACCTCAGGGTCAGACCCGGCACGGATGTCTATCTGCTGCTAGCCATGGTCAAGGTCATTGTCGAACAAGACCTCGGAGACACCGAGTTTATCGCCAACAAAACGCTCGGCTACCAGGAACTCAAAGCCCAACTGGCCGATATTGACATCGCCGACATGGCCCAGCGTTGCGGCCTTGAGGTCGCCGCCGTCGTGGCCACGGCGACCGAATACGCCAGCGCCAAGACGGCCGCGTTGTTGTGGGACCTCGGGGTGGAGATGACGCTGTTCTCAACCCTGAACTCCTATCTGATTCATCTGCTGATTGCCCTGACCGGCAATATGGGTCGCCGGGGAGGAAACGTCTTCACCTCGAACCTGAACCCGCCGACACGTGACAACCGGCGTCACGATGAGCCCGAACGCGCCCTGGCTTCCGGCATTGGCGCGATCTCGGCCCTGACCCGGCTAGGTATCTTCTCACCGGTGCTGGTACCCGAAGAAATCCTGCACGACCATCCCGAACGGTTGCGGGCCTTGATTGTGGAAGGCTCCAACCCGCTCTTATCTTTTCCCGATACCCAGCGCTGGCTGGAGGCGCGTGAACACCTCGATTTGCTGGTTGTGATCGAACCGACCATGACCGAGACGGCACTGGTGGCCGACTATATTCTGCCGACCCCGACCGGTTACGAAAAATGGGAAATGGCCAGCTTTCCGCGCGGCTATCCGCGCATCCAGACGCAGTTGCGCCCACCCATCCTGCCCGCGCCGGGCGAAGCCCTGCCCGAAGGCGAAATCTATAATCGGCTGGCCGAGGCCATGGGCCTGGTTCCCGAGCCGCCCCAGGAACTCTACGAGTTGGCGAAAGACGCGCATCAACCCGCGGGGGCCGCGGCCTACCTGAAAGCGCTCCAGACCGCAGCCAAGGCCGTAAGGTTCTCAGCTCCCCTCTACTGGGCCTACCGTACCCTGGGGCCGCAGCTCGATTCGCCGATTCTCTCCAGCGTCTGGTTTCAGGCCGTGATGAACGGAGTTGTCCGCAAAGACTCCGTGACACGTGTCCTCGGGCCGGAATGGCAGGACAAAGATACTTTTGAAGTCGGCCTTGAGCTGTTCCGGCGTCTCCTGGCCCATCCCGAGGGAATAGAGGTGGCCGAGCTCGATATGGACGCCAACCTTGACGAAAGCATTGGTTTTGAAGACGGAAAAATCCGTCTCATGCCCGAAGAAATCGTGGCCGAGTTGGGCCGCGCCGTTACAACCAGACCGGCGGAGGACCCGGACTATCCCTTTGTGCTGGCCTCCGGTCTGCGCACTCGCTGGACCGCCAACACCATTCAGCGCGACCCGAGCTGGCGCAAGGGCCGCGGTCCCCACTGCGCCTTGAACCTCTCCCCCGGAGATGCCCAACGCATGGGGGTGATCGACGGCGACACGGTTCGGCTGCGCACCCGGCGGGGGCAGGTCGAACTGCCGGCCGTTGTAGACAAAAAACTGATGGAGGGTCATGTCTGGATGCCGAACGGTTTCGGCATGATCTACCCGACTGAGGGCAATGGTGCGAACGCGGACCTGAACGGCGTCAATATGAACGCCTACACGGATACGGCCGCCCGCGACCCCTTTACCGGCTGTCCCTATCACCGCTTTGTGCCGTGTCAGATTGAGCGCGTGTAAAATTCGGCAGAATAGCCCATATTATCCACAGATGAATGGGAGGTCCTTATGGCTACGCAAGCTGAGACCCGGCCGCTGGTTGCCCTTGGCCATGCCACGTTGCGGGTGACCGATCTCGCACGGGCAACCAAGTATTTTGTCTCATTGGGGATGCGCTTTATTCATCAATCGGACACGATTGCTGTGCTGGAATTGCGGGGTGGCACGCACGTCGTATTGCGTCCAACCGACGACCCCATCCCTCCACGGACAAAAGCCCCCTTTGATCTGATGGTCGATGATGTTGAGGCGACAAGACAGACGTATACGGACCTGGGCCTACAGCCGTCGGAAATCGAATCGGGCACTGTCCATCGCTGGTTTACGCTCGTTGGGCCGGACGCCTACGAGTTGACCATCACTTCATCGCACGCGGGAAAACGGGCGGTGTAAATTACGCCTGACGATGGAGAGAACCTATGCAGCAGCGCGTCCTGGGCAAAACCGGATTTTCCGTCTCGGCCATTACCTTGGGTGGAGGTGGGATTGGGATGGTATGGGGGGCAACGACCGAAGACGAGTGCATTGAGACGGTCAAGTCCGCCGTGGCCAGCGGGATCAATATCATTGATGTTGCTCCCGTGTACGGCAAGGGCAAGGCCGAGGAGGTCGTTGGAACGGCCTGGCCCGACCTGGCCACCAAGCCGCTGCTCGCAACCAAAGTAATGATCCGTCCCCGTGAGCGGAGCGATCTGTCCGGAGCCATCCGACGCTCTCTGGAGGGCAGCCTCACCCGTTTGGGACGCGAACAGATCGACATATTCCAGTTGCACAACCAGATTGAACCCCGGGAGCCGGTCTCTCCGCTGCGACTGACCCTGCAAGAGGTGGTTGGAAGCGGTGGGGTGCTTGAGACCATGCAGCAACTCAAGGAAGAAGGACTTGTCCGAGAGCTTGGGTTTACCGGTATTGCACGCCACGATGTGGTGAGGGAACTCTTTACCGATGGCCGGCTGGCGACGGTTCAGCTCGTGACCAATGTCCTCAATTCGGAAGGAGAGATGGGGGTCGCAGAGGATGGGCCGTACCGTGATCATCTGGAAATGGTCGGCCTGGCACGGTCCGCGCAGTTCGGCATATTCGGCATCCGGCCCTTTGCGGCCGGTTCTCTGACCGCGGCCGTTGATCGCTCGCTGCCCGCGGATCATCCCGTGGCCGTGGACTTCGCTTTCGGGCAGCAGCATTTGGGCTTCCTGACCGCCGAGACCGGTTCTTCTCTGGCCGTCGCAGCCATGCGCTACGCGTTGAGTTTACCTGGGGTGAGTACGGTCGTCACCGGAGCCAAGAACCGGGCCGAACTCGATGACGCCATAGTCGCCGCACAAGCAGGGCCCCTCCCGCCCGCTCTCATGGAACGGATCGCGACCCTCCAACAGACCCGCAGGCCGTAAGGAGAAAGGGACCTCGTACTCATGAGCACCACGCACTCTGACGACCTGCCCAGCATTGCCGGCGTGCTCGCCCCGGTTGTGGCGCGTTTTCCGCGCCAGCAGCAGAAACTCCTCATTGCCTGGGCCGAGCGCCAGGCCGCCAAAAGGTATCAAAGCTGGGCCGAACAGGTCGGTGGTTCGGAGCGGGAAGGCTTTCTCGGGTGTGCCGCGCGGGAGGAAGATATTGCGGCCCGAATTGAAGCCCTCGACCCGGACACAGCCGCCATCCAGCAGCAACTCCTGGCCGAGTTGCCCGACCTGGAGGCCCAAGTCCTGGCGGTCTATGCCGACCGGTCGCTCGAAGAGCAGTGGGAAATCCAGCGCCGGGGCGAGCGGGCCGGGAAAAAAACCTGGGAGGCTTTCGCAGTCGCGGAGGACGATGCCCAGGCCCATGCCGTGCTGCTGGCCTGCGCCGCCCTGGAAGACGAAAACGCGAGTTTTTTGCGGAGCGTCTTAGAGAAGCGGGGAGGGCGGTAGCCCCTAGTCCTGCTCGATATCAACCTCGTCCGCATGAAAGTGCGGCATGTCCAGAACGCCGCGCTCCTTGATAAAATCCCAGAACGTATCCGGATGATGCTGCATGCCCTCATAGTAATGGTCCAGCGGCTGGACGTACTCGTATAGACGCCGCAGTTGGGTCACCGCATGCGGATGGTAGTCCACCCGCAGATCAACCTTGGGATACGGATTTTTTCCGTCGGCCACAAAAACGGCGCATGACAGCTCGCCCCAGTGCTTGCCCGTTCTGGCATCACCCTGTCCACCCGCATCCCGGCCGGCTTCAAGGGCGCGGACAATCCGCTCGCCCAGGGGCTGACCCGCACTCTCCCGCATTGAGGTCGCCATGCCCTCAACGGTCTTGCGGCTGGTCAGGGCATTCCCGGACACGGCCCACTGGCCCTCCACAATATGACCGGCGTACTCAAACGCCTTGTCGCCGGTATGCACCCAGAGGTCGCCGGCGACGGTGAGCACGCTATACTGGCGGTAGCTGAAATAGGGGTCCGTTTTCGGCAGCTCTGTCTTGAGCTGTTCCAGGCCATAGCCCTGCTCAAGCAGCCGAAACGTGTCGTACGCCAACTGCCGATTGGCATACGAATGGGGCAGGACTATGGCGCCACTCTCCTGGAAGGTCGGCAGCAGGCCGCTGACGACCGGGCTCACACGACCGACATTGACTGAAAAGGTTGTCATTCCGGCACCGATGGCTCCGGTTTCCGGGCATTTCCCGATGACGGCAAAGGTCATGGCTGTCTCCTCTCGATTCGGGTGGCTTGCAGACCGATCCTAGTCCTTTTTTTTCAGCGGTAACAGATGTCTCCTTCATTGCCGGGGGAGGCTGTGCTACAGCTCTCACCATACAGACGGACTCTGGAGGGGCGGTCATGACTCGGAAGACACCACGGCTACTCGTCTTTCAACATCTCAACGTCGAACATCCCGGCGTATTTCGGGATTTCATGCGGGAAGACGGGATCGAATGGCAGGCGGTCGAACTCGACCGGGGCGAGCCCATTCCCGACCTGAGCGACTACGATGGGCTGTGGGTGATGGGTGGGCCCATGGATGTCTGGGAAGAGGAGCAATACCCCTGGCTGAAGGCGGAGAAAGCGGCCATCCGCGAGGCCGTCGTAGACCGGCAGATGCCCTTTCTGGGAGTCTGCCTCGGCCACCAACTGCTGGCGGACGCGCTCGGCGGTACAGTAGGGCCGGCCGCTGCTCCGGAGGTTGGCATCTATGAAGTCGAGAAAACCGCGGACGGTGAAACGAGCCCGTTTCTGCTGGGTCTGCCCGGCACAATGAAATGCCTCCAGTGGCACGCCGCCGAAGTGCAGCAGCCACCCGACGGCGCATCCGTCTTGGCGACGAATGCCGGGTGTGCCATCCAGAGCCTGTCGTTTGGCGAAAAAGCGCTCAGCACCCAGTATCATACGGAAATATCGGCTGTGACGGTCGCCGAATGGGCCAGCATTCCCACCTATCGCGCCGCGCTGGAAAAAATACTCGGCCCAGATGCGTTGGCTCGGTTTGAAGCCGAGACCAATCAACATCTCACGCTCCTGACCCAATCCGCCCACCGCCTGTTTGACAACTGGAGGGCGATTGCGTTTGGAGCGCTCGAGTAAGGTGGTGAGGTGAAGCTGTCCTTCGGTGTAGTGTTTAATGGGGACGAGTGAAAGGAGACCGGGTATGGCAATCCGTCAACGACGAGCTCCTGCAGACACGGTACTGCTGAACGGGACTATTTTGACTGTTGACAAGGCATTCAGCCGGGCCAGGGCAGTTGCGATGTCCGGGGGCAGGTTTGTAGCTGTTGGCAAGAACGCCGAGGTGAAGAAGCTGGTCGGTCCCGACACAAGGGTCCTTGATGTGGCGGGGAGAACCGTCGTCCCTGGCTTTATTGATACCCATGGGCATATCGGCTTATTTGGCTTAGAGACCCTGGCTGTTTCCCTGGCTGGCGCTCGGTCGATTCCCGAGATACAGCAACGCATAGACAGCCGGGCAAGGGAGACTCCCCTTGGCCAATGGATTGTGACCCTGCCGGTTGGAGATCCTCCGTACTTTTTCAACGTTCCGAACATTCTCCAGGAAAATCGCTTTCCTAACCGCTGGGACCTCGACCCTGTCTCCCCGGACCATCCGGTTTATATTACTGCCCCGACGAATCGGGTGCCGAATTCGGCCGTGCTGAACAGTCAGGCTCTCCATTTAGCCGGTATTACGAAGGACACGCCGCAACCAGAGCATATAGAAATTGTCAAAGACCCTGACACAGGCGAGCCGACAGGAGAGTTGCGTGGCGCCCTGCAGCCGATTTACAATCCCAACCCCTTCTTTGTCGAACTGACCAAACTGATTCCTCCGCCAACCTATGCGCACGTACGTGAGGGTATCAAAAGACTCGCGCCGGATTTCCTTGCCGGTGGCACAACAACACTACTAGAGGCGCATTTAAATTCCCCGGAAGAGCTTCGAGCCTACGCTCAGCTTCAGGCGCAAGGTGAGCTTCCCCTACGGATATTCTATACCTATGAAATTGACCCGCAGCAGTCGCTTGAAACGATTGCCGACTATCTGCGGACGGTGAGCTTTGCCGCGGGACATGGCTTTGGGGCCGACCATCTGAAGGTCGTTGGTGTGAGTATCGGGCTCGACGGCCCCTATTGGCACGGGGCTGCGGTGAACGATGTGCCCTATACCGGCCCCTTCGGTCAGAAGGTCGCTCCGAAACCTCTGGTCCCATGGGAAAAATATGTTGCGATTCTGCGCCTGGCGGCAGAGTTCGACCTCCGTGTGCATGCCGAGGCCGCGGGTCGAGGTTCGATTGAGATAGCACTCCGTGCCATGCGCGAAGCCCATGCGGTGACGCCGATTCATGATAAACGTTGGGTCATTGAACATGTAGAATTTCCCACCCAGGAGCAGATTGCGCAATGTCGGCAGCTTGGCGTGGTTCCTACGACAGCAACAAATTTCATTTGGGGGAAAGGGGTAGAAGTCTATAAGGACCGCCTCGGGCCTCGCTATGCCAAAGATGCGATTCCTCTGCGGTGGTGGCTCGATGCGGGTGTGCCCGTGAGTCAAAGTACGGACTGGGGACCGCGCGGGGCACTGTTCACGCTCTGGCAGTCAATTGCTCGGCAAGCCGGGTTAACCGGCGAAGTCATTGGCCCAGCCCAGCGCATCTCACGTGAAGAGGCACTCAGGATTTTTACCAATAACGGAGCGTATGCTTTATGGATGGAGGATGAGCTAGGCTCCATAGAGGTTGGTAAACTTGCCGACTGTGTGGTGCTTTCCGACAATCCTCTCAAAGGAAAACGTGATGCCATTCGAGATATCCAGGTTGATCTCACTATAGTCGGGGGGAGTGTCGTCTACGGGGAACGCTTTTAGGCGCCTAAAAACGCGAAAATACTGTCCCTGATGGTACGGTCGTTTAACACCTGAGAATGTTCGGCTCGACTATCACTTTCAGTCACTGCTGCGAGCGCGTGTGTATAGGCCGAGGGCAGTTGGGCCGACTGAACGCTGACTGTCTGATCTCCGTCTTCAAAGAGCGTTCGGTAGGGCTGTTGTGGCAAATGCTTAGTGAACTTATCTCTGTGGAAAAGCAAGGTCGGAACGGGCTCAGCGTCGAGCAGAACCGCCCGGGCAAGCGTAGGGTGCGACCTGGCAAAGATGTACAGCATCTGCGTTGACAGTGGCGGCGAATGCCCGAGAGGGGCGTGGAGCCGTTCATACAGGTGTTTGCCTGTGTGTAACGCCGCTGTCACTAATGCCAGTCTTTTTTGCCTGGTGTGTTCTGACGTTGCCGTATCCAAGAAACCCCAGCCATACCGGTCCCACAGCTCGCTCTCATACAGCGTATAGGGGAGGGGGCTGAGCCCGCCATCGAGAAGAACCGGCTCATACGTGGGCATCATCTCATACACCGATGGAAAAGTCGCAAACGCCTGGGCCTTTACCAGCGTAGTGTTGAGACCAAAGCGAGCGCCGTGTTTCATATTATGAAAGGCGGTCATGGAACCTTTAAAGGGTACGGTCGCGAGCACGACCCTGTCTATATGGCTTGCTCCCTCCCAGGTTTCGACGGCCTCTTCGGGAGCCTGGGACCCATAGCGCAAGTAATAGCTCGTGATGAGCCCACCCAGACTATGAGCGATAATGGTAATTGACGTAGCGCCCCGGTGTTGCAGCTCGGAGACCAGACGGGCCAGTTGTTCCACCGCCACAAAATAGTCCTCGCGCCAATCGTAGGCGAAGAGGTGGATGCGGGAGAACGACCCACGTGTCCCGAGTCGGGCTTGGAGTTTGCCGAGAAATGCGGCGTACACATCCTTGCTATAGATGCCAGGGATGACGGGAATGCAGTCCAACACCGTACCGGGAACGAGGGCTCTTTCCCCGGCTACCCCCAATCCGGCGCGGGCCGCTGTCTTTGAACCGAACAGGGCCTGCCAGGCCGAAAGCCAGACGATTTTCCGGTCACCCGTTTGGACGAGTCGCGTTCCGTAAAAACCTGGGATAAAGATGAGGTGCTGCATATCCGTAGTGCACCGTGTGAACGGCTTTCGGCCCGTGATACTACGTGGTGGTGAGGCGAGAGCCAAGCGCCAGAGTGTAGCCCACTATCGACCATGTCCATACCAGCCATTGACGCCTGGAGCGTGTTTGTTGACCTGGGCTGTGTCTCGGTTCTGATCTTAATCGGATTTGCCGTTCGGACTGCATCCGTATGGGTGCAGCGGCTGTTTCTTCCCACCAGTGTCATCGCCGGGTGTGGCGGCTTGCTATGCGGGCCGAACGGGCTGGATATGCTGCCGTTTTCGAGCTTGCTACCGCAATATCCCAGCGTCCTGATTACGCTGGTATTTGCCGCTCTGCCGTTCACCTCCCGGTCTGTCAGCCAGGAGACCGGTTCACGACGCGCAGTCGAGACCGGATCGTATTCGGCCGCTATCGTCCTGCTGCAATGGGGGCTGGGGGTGCTGTTCAGCCTGACCGTGCTGGCCTCCGTTTGGCCGGATTTGCCGCGCGGCTTCGGAACCATACTTGCCAGCGGGTTCGTAGGTGGACACGGCACCGCCGCGGCGCTGGGCACGGCCTTTAACAGCCTGGGTGAACAAAGCTGGTCCGAGGCCGGCGCCTTAGCTATGACCTCGGCCACCGTCGGCATTCTGAGTGCGGTGGTCGGCGGTATGCTATGGGTACAGTGGGCGGCCCGAAACGGCACGACCCGGTTCCTGGCCCGATTTGACGACCTGCCCGACGAATTGCGCACCGGTCGTGTCCCCGACAACCGGCGCAGCCCGCTCGGCTACGAAACCCTCTCGCCCCTGGCCCTCGACCCGTTGATCTTCCATATTGCGCTCGTTGTTACAGCGGCTTTTGGTGGCTACCTGCTCACCGGTTTGAGCGGCATATATCTGGGGGAATACCGACCGCCGAGCTTCTGTCTGGCGTTCGTGTGTGGCTTTGGTCTCAAACATCTGTCGGCTCGCCTGCGGTTTGCAGACTCGGTTGACCGCACGGTCATGCTGCGGCTCAGCGGCGCGCTCACCGACGTGCTGGTCGTGTGCGGCATTGCCGCGGTCAGCCTTGAGGTCGTGGCCCGCCACGCCCTGCCGCTGCTGGCGCTGTTTTTCTTTGGTCTGGCGCTGTGCTGGGCGATGTTCTATGTCGGTGGCCCACGTATATTTCGTGAACTCTGGTTTGAGAAGGCCCTGTTCACCTGGGGCTGGGTGACCGGGGTGATGGCCATCGCCCTGGCGCTGCTGCGCGTGGTCGACCCGCGTGACGAGTCGGAGATTCTAGACCCGTTCGCCCGCGCCTATCTGTTCGTGGCGCCGCTGGAGGTCGGTCTGGTGTCGTTTGCGCCGCTGCTGATTACGCAGGGCTTTGCCTGGAGCTTCGTCGGCGCGACCGTTCTTGCCGGCTTCGCCGCCCTGCTGTGGGGCGGGTGGCGGAATGCGAGGTGAGGCGCGAGTCAATCTATGGTGCCTGAGAATAGCGTCTCGGTTTCACATCTTCAGCAGGAGGAGGAACCCACCCCGCCGTTGCGCGGCACAAAGAGGAAACATGTCCTTCAACAGTATAGGTAGATGTTGACACGTTTCCTCTTTCCCTCCCGAGAGGGGATTTTTTCTCCTCCCTCTCACCCGGAGGAAGAGGGCTGGGGTGAGGGGGAATATGCAAACGGAAGCACTCCCCGGCGTCGCCTCAGTACAACCCCAGATAATTCTCCACTTCCCACTGCGAGACGGAATCGTGGTAGCTCTTCCACTCGTTGCGTTTTACCTGGATATAATACTCGGCATACTCGCGTCCGAGCGCCTCTTTGATGACCTCATCCTGCGCAAGCTCATCAAGGGCTTCGCTCAGGTTGGTTGGCAGAAAACCAATGCCCTCGGCTTTTAATTCTGCCTCCGGGACTTCGTACAAATTGCGGTCGTTACGACTCCCAGCCTCCATTTTATGCTCAATACCGTCGAGGCCGGCGGCCAGCATGACAGTCGGGGCCAAATAGGGGTTGGCCGCGCCGTCCACGGTCCGGTTTTCCATCCGGCCCGGACCGGGAATCCGAATCATCTGGGTCCGGTTTGACGCTCCATAGGTCACATAGACCGGGGCCCAGGTTGCCCCCGAGAGCGGGGCACCGCGAATCAGCCGTTTATAGGAGTTCACGATGGGGGCGGTTACCGCAGCGATTGCCCGGGCGTGATGCTTGAGGCCGCCGATGAAATGATAGGCCAGCTCGGACAGGCCGTTTTCGTCCGACTCGTCGAGAAACAGATTGACCTCGCCCTCAGCGTCCCACAGGCTGGTGTGAAAATGGCAACCGTTGCCGGTCAGGTGCGAAAACGGCTTGGGCATGAAGGTGGCGATACTGCCCCGTTCTTCGGCCAGGGTGCGCACCATCCAGCGAAAGAAGGTGTGCCGGTCCGCAGTGGTCAGGCAGTCGGAATAGGTCCAGTTGATCTCGAACTGGCAGTTGGCGTCCTCGTGATCGTTAGCGTACGGGTCCCAGCCGAACCCCTGCATATAGCTCAGCAGGGTGGTGGTGAAATCCAGGTTGCGGTTCAGGGCACGTAGGTCGTAACAGGGCTTGCTCAGCGTATCCAGCGCATCAAACGGTTCAAAGCTGCCCTGCTCGGTCCGCCGGGTCAGAATAAACTCCGGCTCGACCCCGGTCTTGAAGCTATAGCCCTTGTCACGGACCGCGGCCAATTGACGCTGTAAAATCGTGCGCGGGCAGTAGGGCCAGGCTTGGTCGTCGACGGTGATATCGCTGGCGACCCAGGCTACGTTGGGGCGCCAGGGTAAAATGGTGAGGCTATCAAAATCCGGCATGGCCAGCATATCGGTATCGTGCGGGCCCTGGCCCATATTACCCGCGGCAAACCCGGCAAAGCCGGCGCTGCCCTCGGCCATGTCCTGGAGATGGACAGCCGGCACCACCTTGGCCTTGGGCGCTCCGCTCATCTCCACAAAGGAGCACAGAAAGAACTCGATACCGTTGTCCTGAACGATTTTTTCCACGTCTTGCACTGTTGCCATGAGTCCCTCCTTTTAGTGTCGAACTTGTATTGCCTAATGCGACACGGCAGCCGCGGCTTTCTCTCCTACTAAGCGGTCTTCGTAAAACCGAGACAGCGCAAACGGCTCGATCAATGTGGGCGTCTTATTGGTCACAATCAACTCGGCCACCGTCTTTCCGCCGGCAGGACCGGCCTTGAAACCATACGTGCCCCAACCGACATTCAGGATAAACCCTTTGACTTCCGGCACGGGGCTGATGATGGGGCTGAAGTCGGGTGTCATGTCACAGATGCCGCTCCACTGGCGCAGGACACGGGCTTCTTCCAATATCGGAAACAGCTCCAGGGCGTGGGCGGCCATCATCTCCAAGGTGGGTAGCGTGGAGGCACTGTTGTACGAAGCGTAGGGGTCGATCTCGGCACCGATGACCACCTCTCCCCGGTCGGTCTGGTTCACATACACGTGCAGCGTGGCCGACACGATAACCTTGTCCAGAAAGGGTTTTAAGGGCTCGGTGACACAGGCCTGGAGCGGATGGGAGACTATGGGCAAGTCCACATCCACCATGCGCGCAATGGTCGAACACCAGCCCGAGGTGGCGTTGACGACGGTATTGGTCGCAATGCGACCGCGGCTGGTGTGGACCGCGCTAATCTGACCGTTGTCCATGTCTATAGCCTGGACTTCCGTATGCGGATGGAGCTCTATGTCCATCCGGTCCGCGCCGCGGGCATAGCCCCAGACCACCGCATCATGCCGGATGATGCCGCCCGGCGGATGATACAGCGCCGCCTGGATGGGGGCATGGGCCGCTTTGCTGACATCCATGGCCGGCACAAGGCTTTTGATCTCCTCGGGAAAAATAAGCCGGCTGTTGACGCCAAGCAGGGCGTTGGCCTCGGCCCGGACGCGCAAGCCATCAACGCCGGTGTCCGTATGCGCCAGAGTCAGATGACCAATCTGAGAAAAAAGAACGTTAAAGTCGACTTCCTGAGACAATTCCTGGTACAGTCGCAGGCTCTCATCGTAAAAAGGAATGGCTTCGGCCGTGCGATAATTCGCGCGCAGAATAGCGGTATTGCGACCGCTATTGCCTCCGCCGAGATAGCCACGGTCGAGCACCGCGACGTTTTTTATCCCCTGTTTGCCGAGATAATAGGCGGTCGCCAGGCCGTGGACGCCGGCCCCGATAATCACCACGTCGTAGTGATCTTTCAGATCATGTCGGCGCCACATCCGTTGGGTGCGAAAGAGCTGCAACATGACTCATCCTTGTGCGTGCAACTGGTGCTGGGCGGCCAGGCCAAACGGGAGCGCGCCGAACTCCTGGCCCGCGTCCAGCAGAGCGTCCCACACATGGGCGCCAAACTCTCGTCCACAGTAGACCTGGTAGGCCAGATGCGCCTGAATGTCCGCGCGCAGGACCAGGGCATGGATACTTGCCAGGCTGCCTTGCGCGCAGGATAAATCCGGGAACTGGGCGGGCCTGAGGTCCAGGGCCGTGAGTTTCCGCAACAGATTCCGACCGAGCGGACCCACCATCTGTATGGCGGTAAAATTTGAGGTGACATCTGTCAGGTGGATACAGGCGGAATCAGCTGTCTGTTGTACGACCGATTCAACGCGAGTGTGGACTGCGCTGGCTGTTCCGGGTGGCGAAATGAGCCGCGCGTGGTTCCTGGCCAGGGAGCACAGCAGTCCGTTTGCCCGAGTGTTGAGTTGAAGAGCTTGGGCAGGGACGCGCACGGCCCGTCCGACCGGGATCGTCTCAAGCGAAATCCCGAGCGAGAGTCCCAGCGAGAGCTTCTGTCCGAGCGAGGCCAACACGTCGTTGCCTTGAATATCGAGCTTGGCCAGCGGACTGATATCGCTGAGCCCCACCTGTTCCCGGATCGCCCGTACTTCGGCGTCAACCGAGCCGTAGGAGTCGGCACACTGCCAGCCGTGGTCTTCGATCATGCTGGCCTCAGCCAGATGAAAGGCATGCAGCGCCGAGCGTCGGATGAGGGGTATCGCTGCCATATCCTAGCTCCTGAGGCGCTCTCCTTGAGGATCGTAGAAGGCGGCGTCAATGACATCGGCCTGGGCATCCGTTCCGTTGATGCGGATCTGAAACGGGTGAGTGCCGCCTGCCACCTCAACCGGCACCCAGGCCAGGCCGACACATTTGCCGGCAGTCGGGCTGAAGGCCGCGCTGGCGACCCTGCCGGCCGGTTGCCCGTTCACCACGACCGCTTGACCACCTTGCGCCATACCGGAGTCGCGGAGGGCAAAGCCAACCAGTTTGTGACGCGGGCCACGTTCCTGTATGGCCTGGAGGCCACGTTTGCCAATAAAGTCGTCCTTGTTGAATTTGACCACCCATTCCATGTCGGCTTCCAACGGATTGGACAGCGCGTCCGTATCCTGGCCGACAATGACATGTTTTTTCTCCAAACGTAAAATGCGCTGTGCTCCAACGCCAAACGGGACAATCTGAAACCCTGCTCCAGCCGCCATAATGGCGTCCCAGACCTGCTCCCCGCATTCGGCCGGAACATGAATCTCCCAGCCGGTCTCTCCGACAAAGCCGATGCGCAGCAGCAGTGCCGGAACCCCGGCCACGGTGGCGTGCCGGCAGGCCATATAGGGAAAAGCTTCCGAAGACAGGTCAATGTCCGTGAGCTGGCTGAAGACCTGTCTGGCCTGCGGTCCGGCGATATTCATGGCCGCCAGCCCGCCGGTCATATTGGTCACATGCGCGCACAGGTCCGTACCGGCCGTCCACCATTTGAGCCACTGCTCGACGAATTCGACATTGCCGGTTGTGGTCGTCAAAAAGAAATGGTCGTCGGCCAGACGGGAAACCGTACCATCATCAATAATGATCCCACTGTCGTCACACATCACCCCATACCGGATACGTCCGACCCGGAGCGTTGAAAAGGTATGCGTGTAGACTTTATCCAGCAATCGTGCGGCATCCTTGCCCTTGACCTCCAGTTTTCCCAGGGTGCTGACGTCTATGATGCCGACCCGTTCGCGAACCGCCTTATGTTCTTCGCTCGGCGTGGTATACGCATACGGCCGTTTCCAACTGCCGAGCAGCATCATCTCCGCTCCAAGCGCGATATGGCGATGGTGCAGGGGCGTATGTTTTTCCGGTTGATGCTTGCGTCCGGCCAGCACGCCGAGGGGAACCGGCGTCACGGGCGGACGGGCCGTAGTCGTCCGCGTTGCCAACTCGGAGCCAGCGTATCGGGCACAGATCCGGGCTGACGAAGTCGCGCACATGCGACCCTGACACGGCCCCATTGAAAACGTGCTGTAGCGTTTGAGGGTTTCGACCTCGTCAAAGCCCTCGGCGACCCCCTGAGCCAAGTCCTTATGGGTAATATCTTCGCAGACACACACAAACTGCTTTTTGTTGGCCCAGGCGTGGCTGAGCTGAGGGTAGGGCTCATAGTGCCGCCGATACTCCTGCTCCAAGGTGTCGAGTTCGTATTGTAAGGTCTGGATATCAGACGAAGCAGACGTTTCTGAAGCGCGCAGACTGTGGGCGGCCCGGAGCCCGGCCAGGCGTCCTTGGACAAGCGTCGCCGGCAAATGATGAATGCCGGTCACGTCTCCCGCACAGAACACTTGGGGAGGGAGCTGCTGCGGAACCGTCTGCCCCAGCGCTTCGTCGTAGCCGAGTTCGCCCCCGCTCTGCGCCACCAGAGCGGCCGTTGGGGTCCGGTCGGTCGAAAGACAAATCAAGTCGCACGGAATAAAACGGCTGGCATGTGGAAAAGGACGGTGCTGGGCATCGAGAGGAACAACCAGGGCTCCCTCAACATGGTTCGTCCCGCGGGCTGCCTGGATAGCGTAGGAGGTGAGCACCTCGACGCCGCTGCGCTGGAGCTGTTCTCCGGAATCCGGCGCGTCCGGCAGCCTATAGCGAGAGTCCACAACCGCCGCGACCCGGATGCCGGCACCGAGCAACTCACCGGCAAGAGTCCAGCCCGCATCATCATGACAGACCACCACCGCTCGTGTACCGGGCTGCACGCCATACAGGTGCAGCAGTCGCCGGACACCGCTGCCGAGCATGACTCCGGGTAAATCGTTATTTGCAAAAACGGCGGGGTATTCGTGGCTCCCGGTTGCAATAATCACGCGTTGGGTGCGCAGATGGATCAGCCGCTTGGCCTGCATGACACCCAGCAGCCCGCCTTCATAGCCGCCAAAAACGGTCGCGGACGAAAGAACATCAACGTTCGGCTGTGAGGCGACTTGCTCCCTCAATGACCGGGCCAGGGCGAATCCGGTCTCACCGCTCTGCTCGCCGGTGTCATCGTAGGTCCCGGTCTGAAACCGCAGGTGGCCTCCGAGTTCCGGCTGATCGTCAATCAGCGTCACCTGACAGCCGAGGTTGGCCGCCTCATTCGCCGCCGTCAGACCGGCCGGCCCGCCGCCAACAACGGTAATATCGGTGTGGCGATACTCGTGGTCATAGCCGCCTTTTGGCTTTGCCTGGGTATTGATTTCTCCTAAGCCGGCGGCTCGACGGAGAAACTTTTCTGCCAAGGGCCAGAAAAAACGCGGACGGATAAAAGTCTTATAATAGAAGCCAATCGGCAGCAGCCAGTCGAAGCGGTCAATAACGGACAACAGGTCGTACTTGAGCGAGGGCCACGCGTTCTGTGGCTGGACGTGCATGCCCTGCCGAACGGGCTCGGTACAGGCGCGGACGCTGGGGGTACCATCCACATTCATCAGACAGTTCGGGCACTGCCCCGCGCCGCATAACAGCCCGCGCGGGCGATGATATTTGAAACTCCGACTGAAAGTCCGCCGGCCCGCAGCGTAGAGCGCCGAGGCGATGGTATCGCCCGGCCGTGCCTGTATACGTTCCCCGACAAAGGTAAAGGTCAGGGTTTGTTCGTGGTCGATGACGTGGGCCGGGTGGGGCGGGAGTCTAGTCGTGCTCATAGGTTTCTTTGACGAGATTGGTGCGTGTGTCGCGAACGGCTAAAAACCAGCGCCGACAGCCCAACTGGTGATACCACCACTCGGTCGTCTCACCGGCCTCATTTTTTCGGAGATACAGGTAGCGCGCCCACTCGTGTGACGAGACTGACGCAGATGGGCGTTGCCGGAACTCCCCGCCCGAGCGAAACTCGTACACGCTCCGCTCACCGCAGTTGGGACAGGCCAGAAGAAACGACATGGAGACTACTGTTCGGACGACGGTTTCCAGCCCGGCCCTCCGGCAAAGACCACGTTGGTTCCAACCAGGGGAATCCCGGTGATCATGGAGGACTCCAGCGTTAAGGCGCGCAGGTCTTCAGGCTCTAAGGCATGCACATCTGACTTCCCGCAAGAGCGAGCTAACATTTGGATTTCCAGGGTCATGGCGTTAAAGAAGTTGCCAACCCGCTCGGCACCCGCGTCAATATCCAGCCGTTTCATCAACTCCGGGTCCTGCGTCGTAATGCCGACCGGGCAGCGGCCAGTATGGCAGTGATGGCAGGCGTAGGGCTCGGCACCGATGGCATGATAATCGTCCACGTACAGCGGCTTGTTACAGTTCAGCGCGATCAAAGCTGCCGTACCGACATAAACGGCATCTGCGCCGAGTGCCAGCGCTTTCGCCGCGGCCGTGCCGCTGTGTATGCCGCCGGCAATAATGAGTTGGACCGTGCCGTACAGGCCACACTCCTCCAGGGCAACGCGCGCTTCGCTCACCGCAGCCAGGGTCGGAATCCCAGTATGGTCAAGCAGAATATCCGGCGAGGCACCCGTACCGCCCTCCATCCCATCGACCACAACCACGTCGGCTCCCGCCTTGGCCGCCAACTTCACGTCGTCATACACGCGAGCCGCGCCCATTTTGACAAAAATCGGAACCTGCCAGTCGGTTGCCTCGCGCAGCTCCTCGATCTTTGTCAGCATATCGTCCGGGCCGAGCCAGTCCGGATGACGGCACGGGCTGCGCTGGTCAACACCTGGAGGCAGGTCGCGCAGCTCGGCGATTTCGTCCGAGACCTTGGACTCAAGCAGCAGTCCGCCTGTACCGGGCTTTGCCCCCTGTCCCACCGTCAGCTCAATCGCGTCGGCCTGTCGAAGATGGTGCACATCGATACCGTAACGGCTGGGTAAGACCTCGTAGATCAGAATATCCGAGTGCTCACGCTCGGCGGCCAACATGCCGCCATCGCCGGTTGTCGTGGACGTTCCAGCGCGCGCCGCAGCCTTGGCCAAGGCCACTTTGGCGTTATAGGACAGCGCGCCGTAGCTCATCCCGGTCACCATAATGGGGATGTCGATCTCAATCGGCTTTTTGGCAAAACGGGTGCCGAGTACGGTCTTGGTTGAACATTTTTCACGGTAGCCTTCGAGAGGCACCCGGGTGAGGGTACAGGGCACAAACGTCAGGTCGTCAAAAGAGGGCAGGGGACGGTCGCGTAAGGCGCTAAAGCCCCGAATACGATAGCGGCCCAGGTCGGCCTTGGCCTGGATATCCTCTATGTTCTCGGGTTTCCAGATGGTGCTGTGTCGGACAACAGGACGCTCACTCACAGGGCCTCCCGCCAGGTGTCAAAATCTTTTTTGTCAAACTGCCATAAACGTCTACCGGCGACGACCTTTTGAAAGGAGGCCGGCGCTTCAATATCGTACTGGACGAGCGTTGTTGTCAGAAAGGCCCGATCCTGGTCCGTAACCTCTTCAATGACCGCGTCGTTGCCCAGGTCCGAGATGCGGCCACCCACGAAGATACGCCCCTCATACATGGAGTCACCCAGCGCTTCGGCCGTATCGCCGCAGACAATGATGGTGCCTTTCTGCATCATGAAACCGGTCATATAGCCACTATTGCCCTGAACAACGAGCATCCCGCCCTTCATGGCAATACCGGCGCGTGAACTCGCACTCCCCCGGACCACGACCGTTCCGCCTCGAATGGATGCCGCAGCGCTATTGCCCGCGTTGTGGTTCACGATGACCGTGCCGCTCAGCATGCTTTCCGCCACGCCCCAGCCGCAACTTCCCTGCACCTCAATGCGCGGCCCGTCAATAAGCCCGCCACAGTAATAGCCGACGCTCCCGGTAATGGTCAGGCTGACCGGCTGGAGAACCGCAACGCCGAGATTATGGCGTGCCTGGGGGTGATGGACGCCTATCTCGGTTTCGCCAGCCTGGATGTGGTGGCGGATTTCCTGATTAATGACTCGGGAGGTTTTGTCCGTACAGTCGATGTCTTTCACGATACGTCCTTACGAACCGACGCCATTCTCGACCGTCCAGGTCATGACGGACTTCACCCCCGGTTCCCATACCGGAAAGTCATCGCCCAGGGCGGAGCGCAAGGCCTGTTCTTCGGTGGCAATGGCGACATAGGCCGGCGTGTCGGTCACCACCAGGGGTTTGAAGGCAAACGGGTCCTTGACATAACCCAGACTGTCCGCAGTTGCGGCCAGATAGCTGAACGCCCCGTCAAAGTCGGTCAGCGAGGTCTGGAGCGCGTCGGCAAAGCTGGCGCCCTGCGCCATGCGGTCGGCGAGATACAGGCCGATAATTTCCGAGTCGTTCCCGGTGTAAAAACGATGTCCCTGCTGCTCATAGATGCGCCGCATCTTGTGGTAGTTGGTGATATGCCCGTTATGGACGACGGCAACATCGGCGCGGCCATGCGCCCAAAAGGGCTGCGAATGGCTGAGGTCAACGCGACTCTCGGTAGACATGCGGGTATGGCCAATGCCATGCGTGCCCACATAGGACGAGACCGCGTAGGTGGCTTCGAGATTTGCCGGAGAGCCGACCTGTTTGACCAACTCAAGGCGGTTCCCCAGGCTGACGACCTCGACGCTGCTACCCGCCGCTTCAATGGCCCGTTCCAGAGATTCCGGGTTTTCCGGAGGCGTGACGACGAGACGCAGAGACGGGCCCTGGACGGCTACCGCAGACACTGAAACGAGGCTTTTGACCCGCTCGACAACCAGGTCGGCGAGGGTCTCGAACGGCCCGTGCTCGCCCAGCTTGATCCGTAAAACACAAGCGTCCGCGCCACGGTCGGCATAGACGGCAACTCCACTCGAATCCGGGCCACGGCGGTCAAGAGCCGACAACATGTCGAGCAGGGTTTGCCCTACTGCTGCCTGACGATTGCCGCTTTTGTCTAAAAATCCGACGATGCCACACATAACTATCTTTTCGTTCGGTCTGTCCTCGGTGTTGTAGATAACGAGGCTTTCGATGTGTATACGGCTTACCGGCACAGGGTGTCAAGTTTGAAAACCGCCGTGACACTGTACGCCTATGGACGGCTCGGCCTGACAGGGAGTGAGACGCTGAACGACTGAGTGAAGGGCAAACAGAGGCTTGATGTGACGTACATATAATAATATGTATACGTCATGAACACAAAACTCACCTTACGAATGGATGAAAGCCTTGTCGAAAAAGGAAAATTTGAAGCAGACCGTCGGGGCAAATCGGTCTCTCAAATGGTTGGCGATTTTTTTGATTCTCTCAGCATGTCCAGCCAGCAAGCCGCAAAGAAACTCCCCCCCCTTACGGCTTCGCTTGTCGGCGTACTGAAAGGATTCCGGATGAATGCGGACTCGTACAAAGAGCATCTCCGGGAGAAATATCTATGAAAATACTGATCGATACAAATGTCGTGCTTGACGCCCTATTGGACCGAGAGCCGTTTGCACAGTATGCCGCCCAAATCTTTGCTCTGACCGAGCAGTCCCGACTGGAATCCTGCCTCTGTGCAACCACTATCACGACGGTTGATTATCTCTTATCGCAAGCGCTGGAAAAATCCGAAGCGCGCTCTGCCCTAAAGCGTTTGATAGAACTTTTTGAAATTGCGCCAGCCAATCGACCGGTGATTGAGGCTGCGCTCAGAAGCAAGGTAACGGATTTTGAAGACGCCGTGCTGGAGCAAGCGGCGTATCTGGTAGGCGCGCAGTCAATAATCAGTCGGGACGCCAAGGATTTCAAGAAGTCAATCGTCAAGGTTCTCGACCCTACGGAATTGTTGACCTCACTCAAACTTCAGAGGCCAGCGAGCGTCTGAACGAACGGTTTGCGCTCTCCTCATTTCATGAAATTCAGCGGGCTGTCGGCGATGAGGGGTTGCAGGTTGCGCCGGTACTCCTCCGGTTTGGCAACCTCTTCGACCAGCCACTCAATATCGCGTTCGTAAAAATACGACATCAGCGTAAACAAGGTGTTATAGGCATCGACA
This sequence comes from uncultured Binatia bacterium (SeqCode), assembly GCA_965203745.1. GTDB lineage: Bacteria > Desulfobacterota > Binatia > Bin18 > Bin18 > Bin18. The sequence continues at coordinate 2,235,473 of CBDBDK010000001.1, read as the reverse complement.
TAGCGGTTGCACACATACGCGACCGTCTCCGCCCCGCGGCGTTCGACCGGGGCGTAGTGCGTGACCAGATCGGCGTCGCTCATCGCCCGCTGGGTATCATCATCGACAAAGCGTTGATTCTCCTGCTCCATGTCGGTCACCAAGTCATTCGCCTCGTGACACAGATCAAGCTCGACCGTGACCGGTAAGGCAATATCCAGGGAGGGTGGTTTCCGTTTGGCGAACCGCTGCAAGGCGCGCCGCGCACCCTCGCGAATGCGGGCGTGGCTCTCGCTCAGGGGAAGATGTAGACCCTTAAAATAGCCGAGCGATTTTTTGACCTCGACATACTCGATGTCGCCGAGCAGCGGACGGGCCTGCTCAATGGTTTTGTCGTCGCCGGACAGCATCAGAATAGGTACGCCGAAGCTGCCGACTAAAAAGCCATTCAGCCCATACTCCCCAACCGACAGGCCGTTTATCCGCACATCCTGAAAGGCTGGAATCCAAGTGTGGCTAAGGATGCCGTCCTGCGTCCCGGCCTTGGAGTGATAGCCAATAAACAGGGCCCCATCAAAGCCGGGGTTAAAGCCTTTGAACTGGCATAGATTGCGCTTCATCCCGGACTTCAGGGTGGCCTTACGATGCACGTCCTTGGGTCGAATATTGCACATATAGCCATGCGAGTCTGAGACCACAATGTCGGACGCTCCACCCTCAATCGCACCCTGAACGGCGGCATTCACGTCTCCGGCCATGATCTGTCGAAAAGTTTTATAGCCCGGCAAACCCTGAAAGACCTCCTCCACGGTTTCCACTCCGGAGATGCCTTCCATATCCACCGATATGAAGATTCGCATATGACCTCCTCTTGTTTCCCTCTCCCTCTGGGAGAGGGCTAGGGTGAGGGCTTCTTTAATTTCCCCATCCTCTAATCCTGCCAGGCCGCGGCCGCCTCGCGCATGGTTGTGAACCAGACCCCGGGCTTGGCGTAGACGTGTTGGATCACGCTCTCCAGCCACGCCGGCTTGAAATCCCGCCCGCAGCACTGCGGGTGAAGGATCGTATTCCATATGCCACCCGGGACGTGTTCATAACAATAGTCGAAACTCGATGTGAAAATTTCCTTCGACTGGGAAGGGGTGTGGAAAGGGGCCGGGTTGAACCAGGGATTTTTAGGATCGAGATAATAGCCCATGAATTCAAACTGGGCGAAGTCATTGGTATCCCAGTGCAAGGGGATCTCGAGTAACTCCGAGGGCTGCCCCCAGGTGACCTCAAAGGGCTCCTCGGTCTGGATCGTATCGCCTATCCGCAGCCGATAGGGCAAAAAATCATGGCCCTGTAAACTGCTGTCATAGACAAAACCCAGGTCGATCAGATGCTGCGGGACATGCTCACCCAACCAGTCGCCAATGGGCGAGCGGAACCCGGTAGGCCGTTCGCCCACGGTTTTCTCCAAGAGTTCAATCTGTTGTTCGAGATAGACGCGTTGCTCGTCCGGCGAGGCCGGCTCGACACCACTCATGGCCAGACCGACCTCGGAAGGTTGGTGGTACATGCTATGGGCCGCAATTTCATGACCCCGACGATGGGCCTCCTGCACGACATCTCGAAAAAGTTTGGCGCTATGACCGGGAGTGAAGAAGGTGGCTTTGATGGAATATTTATCGAGGATGTCCAGGATGCGTGGCATGGCCACCCGAGGGCCGAATTCTCCGCGTGAAAGGGGGTTGGCAGTCGGAGAGCGGAAAAACCCCAGCCACAAGGCCATGGCATCGATATCGAAACAAAAACAGCAGGCCATTTTTTTGCCGTCCGGCATCTGTACCTTGCCCATAGACCCTCCTTAGTCCGAGCGTTGAGACTGCTTTGTCCTGTGCCGTCGTGTGATATGCCTCTTGGTCTGTCCCTCCTTTTGCGTATTCCTGTTCACTTTCTTCTACTGAACCTAAGAAGAGGAAGGCAAGAGTGAATCCAATAATTTTTCGCGAAGTCGTGCCGGGCCGGTTAACGAAAATGGGGCATGACTTTCTCCGCAAACAGACGCATGGAGCGTTCAACCCGGTCCTGCGACAGCCCCCCGAAATTCATCCAGCACAGAAGTTCTCCCACCCCGGCCGCTTCCATTTCGCGCACCCGGTCCACAATCCGCTCCGGCGAGCCAAACAGTACCGTTTCTTCTATAAGCTGTTCCCAGGTGATGGTGGCCAAACGATCGGCCAGGGCGCGAAACTGTGGCTGAAGGGTAGGGGGAGCAGCCTCGATATGCTCGGGAACGAGAAAGCGGGCCAGAGCCTGCTGATACCACAGTTCGGCCGCTTGAGCCTCGCGCAGGGCCTGAGCGTCGGTTGGCGCGACATAGATATGGCGTGACACCCCCCACGACTGGAGCGCCGCCTGTATGGCGGCCTCGGAGTGTCCGGCTTCACTCAGGGCTGCTGTATAGATATCCCGATTCTGCTCGATTTGGCTGAACGGACCGAACAGGATGGAATTCAACATGGACCAGCCACGCTGTGCCGCCATCCGCATGGTCTCGGGACTGACGCAGACGAGGGAGAGGGGCGGATGCGGTTTCTGGTGAGGCTTGGGAATAACCGGAATGTCTTCAATGCTGAAGAACTTTCCGTGGTACGAGACTCGCTCCTGCGTCCAGGCCTGGAGCATGATGTCTACGGTCTCGCCAAAGCGCTCTCGACTTTCTATCTGTGGAACCCGGTAGCCAACAAACTCTACCGGACGATTCCCTCGTCCAATTCCAACGCGCAACCGCCCTCGGCTGAGAATATCGACAAAGGCAATTTCTTCGGCCAGACGAATGGGATCATGAAAGGGCAGGATCACCGCGGCCAGCCCGATGGCGATCCGTTCAGTCCGAGCGGCAATCGCCGCGGCCAGCGCCATGGGGCTGGTTGAAATGCCATACTCAATAAAGTGGTGCTCGGTCAGCCAGACGCTATCGTAGCCGAGTTCTTCACTGAGCAGAATCTGCGTAAACTCCCGGTGAATGACCTCTTCGTGAGAGCTGCCCGGCGGAGCCTGAAGAAAATAGTAGGTGCCAAAGCGCATAACATTTTCCTTTACTCAGGAGTCAGGCTTACCGCAATCTTCAGTAGCAACATATCCGCCCCGCGTGGCCCAATGAGGGATATGCCGGTCGGGCAACCATCAAGAGTACCCAACGGCAGGTTGACTTGAGGCAGACGGGCCAGGCCGGCGATACATAAGAGGCTCAACGCCTGAGCCCGAAACGCCTCCAGCTCATCCGCAGGCGTATTCCGAAGCGGGGCAATGCCCGGTGCGGTGGGGAGACATAAGACGTTAGCCTCTCCGAGGAACGAGTCCATGCGAGCGGCAACCTGTTCTCGTTTTTCCTTGGCGCTATCCACCTCGGCTTGCTGAATTGTGGCTGTCCACTCGAAGCGTTTATGAATATCCGGCCCGAAGGCGGGCTGGACTGCACGAATCCAAGCGCCGTGATTGGCCCAGATCTCCGCGCCTTGCAGGACACGGAAAAGCTGCATCCATTCCGAGAGTCCCCCAGGATTGATGGTAACAGACTGTGCTGGACTAATGGCTTGGCCGAGTTTTGTGACTGCGGGTTGGAGCGCTGAGGCTACCGCACCGCCTGCTAGCGTAAATGCGTCTGAGGCCAAGAGCAGTTGGCCTGGGGGCCGAGCGTCGGTCTGATCGTCCAGGAGGACCCGACCGACCTTCTCCAAGAGTCTGGCATCTCGGCTAAACCACCCAACCGTGTCAAAGCTTGATGCGAGGGGGGCTATCCCGTCGAGCGGAATACGCCCGTGGGTCGGTCGAAAACCAAATATCCCACAGTAGCTGGCCGGTAAACGCACCGAACCGCCACAATCGGTTCCAATGGCAAAATCCACCAGACCGCCAGCGACCGCAGCCGCCGAGCCACTGGAAGATCCTCCTGGGATACGGCCCGCCGCGTTCGGATTCACTGGCGTACCGTAGTGGACATTTTCACCATTGAGACTGTAAGCCAGTTCATCCGTATGCGTTTTGCCCACAATATGGGCGCCCGCATCAAGGAGACGTTGCACCGCAGGAGCTGTGGCCTCGGCTACGGGATGGGTCCGCAGCCAGTCCGGATTGCCCGCTCCAGTGGGGTGCCCCTTGATATGGAACACGTCTTTTACCGCAAGGGACAGACCTATGAGCGGTCCGGTCTCTGAACCGGAAAGCGTGACGTGGGTGTGACGACAGAATGCGCTTAAGGTGTCGTTCATGGTGGCCTCAAGGCCGATGGAGCTCAGCCGGTTTTCTGGTGAATGTCTGCCGTCCGCGTTTGAATCCGTACAGCGGGGGGACGACTTCGGCCACAGCTGCCCCAGGCGTCGCACAGTCGAGGACAACCAGATCGGCCGCTTTTCCAACCTCCACGCCATACTCTTCTAATCCTAGTATTTGAGCCGAACATTGAGTGACCATATCAAAGCAGGCCCGCACTTCTTCCTGATTATCCACCTGGCAGATATTGGCATACAGGTTGGCCATGCGAATCAACGAACAGTCGCCAAACGGCGTAAAGGGATTGAGGACGTTATTGGTCGAGAGTGAACAGGTCACACCTCGCTGTACGAGTTTATGCACCGGAGTCACGCCACGGATAATATTGTGATCCTGGTGACGACCCATCAGGTAGAGGTCCGTCGCGGGCAGCACGGTAACCGCGACGCCGATGTTCACCAGACGCTGGGCGAGGACGAAAAATCGTTCCGGAGAAATGGTTGACATCTTGGTCACATGGCCAACGGTGACCCGGCCCCCATAGCCGAACTTTTCCGTCAGATCGCACACATACTCAATATCCATCTCGTCCGAGGTATGGCCGAAGTCTAAATGCATATCGATATCAACGTTGAACTCGCGAGCCAGTGCAAAGATGCGATCTATCTGACCGTGTGGGTCAGTGTCCGTGTAGGGGGCTGCCCCAATAACACTCGCGCCCCGATTGAGCGCGGCAACTAAAAGTTCATCGGTCCCTGGATTATTGAGCAAGCCTTCTTGCGGAAAGACACACACCTCAAGATCCAGCGCCCACTGATACTCCTGGATGAGGGGGAGCACCCCGTCGAGGCCACGCAGCCCTATGCCTGGGTCAACCTCAAGGTGAGTACGTACATGGGTGGTGCCGTGCAGTATGCATTTTTCCAGGGTGCGGGCCGCCCGTTGGTACACGTCTTCTGCGGTGAACGCCTGTTTGGCAGTAGTGACCTGGGCGAGGACTTCTTCCAGATTACCTTCAGCCGACTGGCAGCGGTCCAGGATGCAGGATTTGTCCAAATGGATATGGGTTTCAATGAAACCTGGTGTGACTAAACGACCCTGCAGGTCAAGCTCACGCCCTTCGGCTGACAGCTTGGCTTCTATAGCTGCTATGCGGCCATTCTGGACACCAATATCAACGGTCGTTTGATCATCCTGTCCGACAATGCGTCCATTTCTGAGAATAAGGTCCATGCTGGCCTCTCTCTTCCTCCGGGGTTCTCACCGTGCTGTTTCACCTCATGGTCGAGCCGAATCTACCTCACATTATAAGGAGAGGACGGGTTTTACGAAATGTATACCCTTCGGTTTTTTCTGACGACCGATCACAAAAAATAGCTCGACGAGTTGTCCTTATGGACCATCCACCTTACAATCCCCCGACCGTAAGGAGGATAGCTTGGCCTCATATATTGCGCCACTCAAAACCGCAGACCTGCCGCCGCGTACCCGCTCGTTCTGGCAGTTGGCCGGGCCGGGGGCTGTTCTGGTCGGGCTTTCCATCGGGGCCGGCGAACTGGTGATGTGGCCGTGGATTACGGCCAAGTTTGGGGCCAGTATGATCTGGGCCGCGGCGCTGGGTGTCTTTCTGCAACTCTGGGTCAACCTTGAGATTGGCCGTTGGACCATCGTCACTGGCGAAGCGCCGTATACCGGCTTTGCCCGGGTCTGGATGGGCTTTATTTACATCCTGTTGTTTCTGACTTTCGCCGGGCTGTTTCTGCCCGGCTGGGCCCGTGTTTCCGGCGCGGCCCTGAAGGGTCTGATTTTCGGACCGGACGGCCCCGGAGCGGACTGGATGTGGACCGGCCTGACCTTTGTGTTGATCGCCGCCACGCTCTTTGGCCCCAAAGTCATGTATCAGGCCATGGAACGAATCGTCATCGGTATGGTCGTCTTCATTACGCTGGGGCTGGTTTTTGTGGCTTTCCAGGTCGGAACCATGGAGCATGTGTCCGAGATGGCGCGTGGGCTGGTGAACTTCGGCCACATCGAACTGACGGAGGATTTCCCCTTCAGCCGCTTTTTTGGAGCCGTGGTATTCGCCGGTGCCGGCGGGGCTGGCAACCTGTGGTACGCCTTTTATCTGCGTGACAAGAACATCGGCATGGGGGCGCGTATGCCTCAGCTCCAAAACCCGTTGCGGGGTGGGTCGAACGAGGAGGAGGCAACTGGCTATCTGTACCCGGAAACGGAAGCCAACCAACGCGCCTTCAAGGGCTGGTTTCGCTGGATACGCCTGGACCAGTGCCTGTTCTTCTGGGGGCTGAACAGCTTCACCATGTTCCTGTTCATGTTCGGGGTGCTGTGCGTCTTACGCCCCAGCGGTGTCGTCCCGGCCGAGGGACGTATTATCTGGGATATGTCGCTGATTCTGGAAAACTCCATGGGTGCGGTGGGGCATTATCTCTTTCTGGCGATCGGTATGGCCACGCTCTTCAGTACCCAATTAGTCAGCGTCGATGGCAACGCCCGGGTCTGGTCCTATATTATCCGTACCTCCTTCCCGTTCGGGGCAAAGGTCGATCAGGCCAAATTGTACATTCCCTTTGCTGTCCTCTTTATGGTTGCCGGCACGGTCAGCACCTGGTTTTTTGAGCGTTTTGCCGTCACCGGGCTGGGCTTTCTGTTTAACGCCGCCCTGCTCAGCGGGCTGACCATGGCCCTGTATGTGCCCTTGATGCTGTATATGAATCTGCGCAATCTGCCGCCCTCGGCTCGACCGGGGCCGGTGTCGATTGTTATGATGCTCATCGCGTCGGTGGTGTATGGCAGCTTTGCGCTGTACTCGCTGTGGGTCACGATTTTCTAAAACTGCCTCTACTTTTCGTCCTGTCAACGTGACGGAACAATGCGGAATTTCCGTCTCCCAACAATGCGATAGGTCTCGAAATCAGTATGGTCGATCGTGCAGGTCGTGGACAATGACTCTCGCTGGGCAAGACGCACCAGGGTTGCGTAGGCAAAGTCCATGGGATGATCGCTGTATCGTTTCATGAGCCGGTCCAAGTCTGGCTGACGTGAACAAGCGGGTTGCGGGGTGCGGCACTTCTGGGTAGAAGTTTCTCGCTATATTGTCTGGAGGCCGATATGTCCCTGTTGATAAAAATGGCCGGACTCCTGTTGCTCTCTTTTGGCGGGATCATCTGCTGAGTCTGTACGGACGGTGAGAAGGGAAAGAGTATGGCTGGACCTGTGTGTTTGATTACTGGTGTGGGCCCTGGAACCGGAGCGTCACTCAGCCGCCGCTTTGCCCAAGGCGGCTATCGCGTGGCCATGCTGGCCCGGACCCAGGAGCGTTTGTCGCAACTGGAAAAAGAAATTTCCGGCTCGCGCGGCTATGTGTGCGACGTGTCTGACGAAGCCGCCGTCAACGCCACGGTCGCCCAGGTGAAAGCAGAAATGGGCGCGCCCGAAATCCTGATCCACAATGCGGTGGGTGGCGCGTTCGGCACATTCCTCGAAATCGAGCCGCAAACGCTGTCTGATAATTTCCAGGTTAACACGATGGGGCTGCTGTATCTGGCCAGGGCGGTCGCGCCGGATATGATCGAAGCTGGTAAGGGCGTGATCATAGCCTCCGGGAACACTTCTGCGTTACGCGGGAAGCCTCGCTTTGCCGGCTTTGCCCCGACCAAAGCCGCCCAGCGTATCCTCTCGGAGTCCATGGCCCGCACCCTGGGGCCTCAGGGTATTCATGTCGCCTATATCGTCATCGATGCGGTGATTGACCTGGCCTGGACGCGCAAGATGCTGCCCGACAAGCCGGACGATTTTTTCATTCAGCCGTCGGCCATCGCCGATACCGCCTACCATGTCGCCCATCAGGACCGCTCGGGCTGGTCGTTCAATGTGGAAGTCCGGCCGTTTGGCGAGGAATGGTAACGATTGTTGGAAGTTGCTCATGAACTGGCTGCTTTAGTAGGGTCTCCCGTCTTTATGCGTAAACGTCCAAGTACCGTCGGCTTCGGACTTTGCGCAGATGTCATCGTCAGGATAGACCACGCCATCTCCTGACGTTCGATCACCGATCTCAAGATACGTCACCGTATTTTCTGAGCGATTCAGAAGATGGTGAGCGTCTCCTTCGCCCGCCTTAGCGCCATACGGAAGGCAGGCTATTTGGCGAAGATGTAGTAGACACGGTTGAGGGCCGCCTATAGATTTCTGAGCCGTCATAAAAATAGGAAAGGGCCTCCGTGTGACGGTCCTTTCCTCCGTCCGTACCGGTCTCACGGAAAACCCCAAAGGAATACTCCTAGAATGGAATCACAAACCGCGAACTCTTCGCACAGCGTCCGCTACCAACCGGATGAGCGGCCGCCGCGTGCGCTCGCCATCGGTCTCGGTCTCCAGGCCGCCATCCTCACTTTCACACCGGTGATCATAGTGCCTCTTGTTGTGTTGCAAGCGGCAGATCAGAGTGGTGCCTATACGTCATGGGCAATCTTTATGGCCGTGCTCATCAGTGGGATCACCACGCTCGTGCAGGTCGTGCGGGTCGGGCGGTTCGGGGCCGGGCATGTCTTGATCATGGGTACATCCGGCTCATTCATTGCCGTCTCCATCTCGGCGCTCACGGAGGGTGGGCCGGCCCTGCTCGCAACCCTGATTATGATATCATCGGCGATCCAGTTTATGCTGGCGGCGCGCCTGTCGTTGCTGCGGCGTATTGTCACGCCGGTTGTGTCCGGCACGGTCCTCGCTCTGATTGCCATCTCCATTGCCCCGATCATATTCAATATGCTGACGGATGTGCCCGAGGGCACGCCGGCGTCCGCGGCTCCGGTGTGCGCCGCGATCACGCTGGGTCTGACCACAGCTCTGACCTTGCGTGCGCCGGACGCGTTGCGGCTGTGGGCTCCGATCATTGGGATGGTTGGAGGCTGTATCGTTGCCGCGTTCTTCGGCCTCTACGACATGCAGCGCGTTACTGATGCGGCGTGGATAGGCCTGCCGAATATCGCCTGGCCGGGTCTTGATCTGACGTTTGATGGACGCTTTTGGCTGCTCCTGCCGTCGTTCGTATTTGTGACTCTGATCGGGGCTGTCGATACGATAGCGGACGCCACAGCCATTCAGCGTATCTCGTGGCGCGACCGGCGGGCGGTTGATCTGCGCGTCGTCCAGGGTGCGGTCAATGCCGACGGCCTCGGCAATCTGCTGTCCGGCTTGGCCGGCACCATCCCGAACGCTACCTACTCAAACAGCCTGTCGCTGGCCGAAATGACCGGAGTCGGGGCGCGCAGCGTCGGCGCGTATATCGGGCTCATCTTCCTCGGGTTAGCCTTCCTGCCCAAAGTGACGGCGCTGCTGATCGCCATTCCTGCGCCTGTGGTCGGCGCCTATGTGTTCGTGCTGCTGGCGCTGATCTTCGTGCAGGCATTGAAACTTATGGTGCAGGATGGGATCGACACGCGCATGTCGCTCATCGTCGGGCTTGGGTTCTGGGTCGGGGTGGGTTTTCAGAATCAGGCTATCTTCGCAGACTATCTCGGCGAGACCTTGGGCAAGGTGCTCGAAAACGGCATGACGGCCGGCGGCTTGACTTTGCTCGTGCTGCTCCTGTTTATGGAGTTGACCGCGCCCCGGCGGAGCCGCCTTGCCATGGAATTGGATATTGTGGGTCTGCCTCAGCTCGACGCTTTCCTGCGCGTATTGGCTACCCGTATGCGCTGGAATTCCGCAGCCACGGAACGCCTCTGCTCAGCCGGGGAGGAGGCGCTGTTGAGTCTTGTCCATCAGGAGGAGGACGAGGCCGACCGTGAAGGACGGCACCTGCTCGTGGTGGCGCGGAACGATCACGGAACTGCGGAACTGGAATTCATCGCCGCACTTGGAGAAGACAATCTGGAAGACCGTATGCTGATTCTGAGGGAGCAGGTCGACAGACCGAACGAACGCGAACTCTCGCTCCGTCTGCTCCGGCACTTTGCGTCGTCCGTCCGGCACCAGCAGTACCATGACATCGACATTGTGACCGTACGCGTAGACGGCTCCGGGTAGCCTCACTCATCCCCTCCCCGGAGGGGTGCCGCGTGAGCGGCGGGGTGGGTTATCCCCGGCCCAGCGGTCTCCCACGTCTGGCGAGCGCTGGTTCCTGGGAATGTGTATCACACGTCTCAGGAGAAGCCCGCGCTCGCCGCTCAAAGCCGCTGGCACTGCGGACAAAAATGCGTGCTGCGCTGCCCGACCAGGGTGCGTTCAATCGGGGTCCGACACCGCCGGCAGGGCTGGCCCGTACGGCCATAGACCCGGAAGAAATTCTGGTAGTTGCCCTCAGGATAAACCCAATCAATGGCCGCGCCGTTGTGCTTGATGCCGTCATTCAGCGCCGCTCGAATTGCTTTATGCAGCGCTGCAACCTGACGGTCGTTGAGGTCAGCGGCTCGGCAGAAGGGGTGGAGTCTGGCTCGCCAGAGCGCTTCGTCCGCATAAATATTGCCCACCCCGGCAATAAAAGACTGATTCAGCAGCAACGCCTTGAGTCCGCCGGTTTTTTTGGCAACAAGCGGACGAAAGCGCCGTAGCGTAAAGCCCGGCGCTAACGGTTCCGGGCCGAGATGGCCGGTCACAGTTTCGAGGTCGTCCACGCAATAGACCCGTCCAAACTTGCGTGCGTCATGAAAATGCAGAGTGTAGCCTGTGCTGAAATCGCAGGTGAAATGCACATGTTGGTGCCGTGGATAGCCGGTTTCACGGACCTCGATCCGCCCGCTCATTTTGAGATGGATGACGAGATACCGAATGGAGGCGTCCGCACCGGACCGCAAGGTCAAAACGATATATTTTCCGCGCCGTCCGAGGGATTCGATCCGGTGGCCGGGCAAGGTGCGGGTGACTGCTCGAATGGACGGGCGTATGGAATTCTGCCAATTCCCCCAGGCATGCGTGATCTCCGTCCCTATCAGAGGGGGGTAGGTCGGGAGTCCCGCCTCCGCGGGTTCACCGTGTGTGAGCTTACGGACAATGGTTTCCACTTCCGGTAGTTCGGGCATAGCCTATAGCCTCTCCATTAAAAAGTTGATAGCTGAACGCCAAGGAGCGAGGAGGAGATTCAGACATGGCAGTGAAAAAATTTTCAAGCGCGTACTACGTGGTCAACAATATGGACCAGGCGGTCAATTTTTACCAGGATATCCTGGGTCTCGATGTCAAATTTCGCGACGGTGACCGCTGGACCCAGTTCGATGTGAATGGGGTTGGCGTGGCCCTGGCCGACCCGAGCGAAGGCTCGGTGCCTCCGGGCGGCGGAGCCACCGTGGTGCTTGAGGTTGAGGATCTCGGGGAAATGCGCGAGAAGCTGACCCAAAGCGGTGTCACGGTCAACGAAACCGTGGACATGGGCGGGCACGGCAAATACTTCACCGCGGTGGACCCGGCCGGCAACATCGTCCAGATTTTCGCCCGCTCGTAGGGGCGCAGTCTTCCTCTACCAAAGCCGTTCAAATCTGGTATGGAACACAAATCCCCTCGTTAGGAGCAGATGTCATGAAGCAACTGTGGTCGGACTGGATGAAGAGCCTGGTTGTCATAATAAGTTTTGGCGTGCTGATGGGGCCGGCCTCGATTGCTCATAGCCACGGGACGGGCGAAGGTGAAGTCCCGCTCTGGCAGTGGGAGCCGGAGCAGTTTCAGCAGCACGTGGCTACGGTCCGGAGCGGTAAAGACCTGACACCTGAGTCCTGGCCGGACGGGACGCGGGTTGCGGTGAGTCTTTCGTTTGACTTTGACACCGAGCCGGTCTGGATGGGATTTCAGGGCCAGCAGAGCCCCTCGTATATGTCGCGGGGTGAATATGGTGCGCGCTCGGGCATGCCGCGTATCTTCAATTTATTGGAAAAGCACGACATCCCGGCCACGTTTTTTATTCCTGCCATCTCAATGGTCCTGCATCCGCAGGTCATTGAGGAAATCAAAAAACACGCCGACTACGAAATCGGTTTTCACTCCTACGTGCATGAGAATCCGCTGACGCTGAGTGCCGCGGAAGAGCGTGCCGTGTATGAGAAGGCCATGAAAATCTTTGTCGAAAGAGTGGGAAAACGACCGGCCGGCTTTCGGTCCGCAGCCTGGGACCTGACCCCGGCGACCATTCAGATCGTCAAGGAAATGGGCTTTTTATACGAGAGCAGCATGATGGCGGATGACCGTCCCTACACTCTGCTAGCCAACGGGGAAGAAACCGGACTGATTGAGCTTCCGGTCGAGTGGATCCTCGACGACTGGCCGCTGTTTCAAATAAGCTGGCCGAGTCAGCACGTCAGTATCCGCAACGCCGACGACGTCTACTCGATCTGGAAAGATGAATTTGACGGAGCCTATGAAGAAGGGTCCATGTATATTCTCACCATGCACCCCCAAGTCATTGGTCATCGCTACCGCATGAAAATGCTGGATAAGCTCGTCACCTATATGAAGAGCAAACCCGGGGTATGGTTCGCCACCCACGAACAGATCGCTCTCTATGTCAAAGAGCAGGCCGGACTGGGGAGTGACGACACCTCGGCGGCAAAGCCCACAGGGGATTAACCTGCCGGATGAGCACGGGATCTGAGTTTGGAGACGAATAAGGGGGGAGCATGGCTTACGACTTACTCATTACAGACGCTCAGATTTGTGACGGTACTGGCGCGGCGCTCTTTCACGGTGCTGTCGGAGTCAAGGACGGGGTTATCACCGACGTTGGCTCGGTATCCGGACCGGCCACGCGGACAATTCACGCCGATGGCTGCGTAGTCGCACCGGGCTTTATCGATATCCATACCCACTACGACGCGCAGGTATCCTGGGACCCGCTCCTCACCTGTTCGGGCTGGCACGGGGTGACCAGCGTTCTGATGGGCAACTGCGGGGTGGGTGTTGCGCCGTGTCGCCCGCAGGAGAAAGACATCGTCTCGTGGGACCTGGTCAATGTGGAGGCCATGCCGCAAGAGGTGCTGCTGAAGGGTGTAGCCTGGGAGGAGTGGGAGAGTTTCCCGCAGTATATGCAGGCCATTGGGCAACGCGGCACGGCTCTCAACGTGGGTTTTCTGGTGCCGTTATCCAGCTTTCGCTATTTTGTCATGGGTGCCGAAGCCTCCGAGCGGGAGGCCACTGACGCGGAACTCGCCCGCATGACCGCTCTTTTTCGGGAGGCCATGCAGGCCGGGGCGTATGGCTACTCGCTGAGCCTGCTCGACCAGCACATCGGCTACCAGGGGAAACCCCTGGCGAGTCGTATGGCCACCCAGAAGGAACTCTGCGCGCTCGGTCGGGTGATGCAAGAGCTGGGCAAGGGCGTCATAGAAATCGCGCTGACCCGGAGTGTGAGCGTGCTGACCGACGAGGAGTTGGCGTTGCTGCTGGCCATGGCCGAAGCCAGCCAGCGTCCGATCACCTGGCTGGCCCTCCTGGGGCGGTCGGATAAACCCGGTGTCTACCGGTCGGCCCTCGATCGCCTGCAACCCTTTTTCGATAAAGGACTGCGGATTCCGCCCCAAGTCACCCCACGCCCCATCCAGCAATACTACACCCTCAAAGTGCCCTTTATCTTTGCCAGCCTGCCGTCGTGGAAGGAGGCGTTCAATCGGCCGGTTACGGAACAGATCGCGCTCTACCGGAAGCCGGAGTTTCGCGCGGCCTTTCGCCAGGACCTGCAAATCGGTGGCGCGATTTTCACGAACCAGTGGAATCAGGTCCACGTGGTCAAGGTGACGAAAGACCATAACACCCGGCATTTGAACAAAAGCATCGCGGACATTGCCGCGGAAACGCACTGCGACCCTGTTGATACGATCCTGGACTTGGCCATTGACGAAAACCTGGAGATGGGCATTACGCTCTCGGTCATCAACACCAACCCTGACGAAGTGCGTGAACTGATCACCCATCCCGACTGCCTCATCGGGCTGTCCGATGCCGGGGCGCATGTGGACCAGCACTGCGACGCAGGGGTGCCGACCTATCTGCTCGGGGAGTGGGTGAGAAAACGCCAGGCCATGCCGCTTGAGGAGGGCGTGCGTCGTCTGACCTCAGAGCCGGCCCGGTTTCTCAATCAGCCCAAGAAGGGCCGTCTTGCCGCGGGCCTTGACGCGGACCTCGTCATTTTTGATCCTGAGACGATCGGTCCTCAGCTGCCCGAATGGGTTAACGATCTGCCGGGAGAGAAGCCACGCTTGATCGAACGGGCCACCGGCGTCCAGCATACCATTGTCGGTGGCAATATCGTTTTTTCGGATAATGTCCACCAGGGTGGGCTGCCCGGTACGCTACTCCGGCCGCTCTGATGAAGCTGTCGGATTACGCGACACTCATCCGTCTATGTGCGGCCAAAATGCTTGAAGATGCCGGTGTAGGCCTTCTTTTCCGGCGGGCGATAGGTTTTATACTTACTCGTGGTCTTACCCAATTCGACCAGCGACTCGGCCATCTTGACGGCACACACCACGCCGTCAAGGACGGGTATCTCAAGTTCTCGCTCCAACTCATCTGCAAACTGGGTAAATCCGGCACAGCCGAGTAGAATAGCCTCGGCATCGTCTTCGTCCCGCGCCCGACGCGCTTCGACGCGTAGCTTTTCGAGCGCCCCGGCCGGATCTCTTTCCACATCAAGCACATACAGTGGAGAGGTCCGGATACTCACCACTTTTTCCCGAAAGCCATACCCGGCGACCATTTCTTCGAGCATGGTGCGTGTCCGCGGAATTACCGTCACAATAGAGAAGCGCGCGGCCAGCATGGAGGCCATATACAGAGAGGCTTCGGCGATGCCGACAACCGGCCTGGCGGTGCATTCGCGCGCTGCGTGCAGGCCAGGGTCGCCATAACAGGCGATAATATAGGCGTCGCACTGCTCGGCCTCTCCTTTTTGGACCTCTTCGAGCAGACCGGGAATACTCAGATAGTCATCGTAGTAGGACTCGATGGAGGCCGGCCCGAATCGGGGGCTGACCGCTGTGATCTGGGTGCCCGGCCGGGCTACCGACTCGCCGGCCGCACCGATGGCCCGTGTCATTTCCTCGGAGGTGTTGGGATTGATGATCTTGATCTTCATGCCAGTCCTTTCTGCCGGGCCAATAATGCCACTGTGTCAGCCAGAATATCTGCACCCAGACAGATATCTTCCGCGCTGGTGTCCTCCGCAATATCGTGGCTGCGGCCGCCGATGCTGGGGATAAAGAGCATGGCGGTTGGGACATAGCGACTCAGGACCATGGCATCGTGTCCGGCTCCGCTGGGCATGCGTAGGGCCGGGACGGCCCGCTGCCGGGTCGCGGCCTCAAGAGTATCGACCAAGGCGGCGTCCATATCCGCCGGGGCGATACTCAACAGATGGGCCACCTCAGCGCTGACACTCTGTTGCCCCTGAAACTCGGCGACCGCCGCATTGATTTCAGCTTCCAGGCGATCGAGAACTTCCGGTTGGGGGTCGCGGAACTCGACCAGGACCTGGGCCGAGCCGGGCACGACATTGCCGGCGCCCGGTTCAAAAACAATATGGCCCAGGTTCCATACGCTCAGCTCGCTGCCGGCATTTGCAAACCGGTTGAGCAGTATCGGCACAAAGCCGAATCAAGACGGCCCCGGCATCTTTGCGCAAATGCATCGGTGTTGTGCCGGCATGGTCGGCCTGACCGGTACACGTAATACGGCTGCGACGAATACCCACGATGGCGGTCACCAGACCGATTTTTTGTCCTTCGACCTCAAGCCGCGGCCCCTGCTCAATATGGCCTTCAAAATAGGCCAGATGGCGACTCGGATCGATCCGGGCGCGGGGTTGTCCGGCATAGCCGGCTTCGGTCAGAGCGTGGGTGAGTGAGACACCGTGCGTATTTTTCGCGTCTTCAATATCCGCGTCAGACAACTCGCCGCAAAACGACAAGCTACCGGCCAGGGCCCGATACGTCCCTTCTTCATCGGCAAAGGAGATCACGTCAACGCCGAGGCCGGGCAGAGCGTTCGATTCATTCCGCGCCCGGGCGACCTCCAGGCCGTACAGCACCCCCATCGCGCCATCCAGCCAGCCGCCTTTCGGCACGGAGTCGGTATGCGAACCAATCAGCACGGCGGTGTCCATCCCGCGTGTCCGGCCGTACACATTCCCAATCCCGTCGATCTCCGCATCGAGGCCGGCCTCGCGCATCTGCTCGACCAGCCACTGCCGGGCGGCGCGATCTTCTTGTGTAAAGGATAGCCGATTCACCCCGGTCTCAACTTTTCCAAATTGGGCGAGTTGTGTAAGGCTACTCAGCAGACGAGTGTGATTGAGTTGCATCAGTGTATCCTCATGAGAAAATGCTATCTCACGGAAATATGTCAAAGTCCATCTCGCACTTTTTGAGAGTGTCTCAGTGCTCATGGCGAGATGTCGCCAAGTTGACTTTTGTGATTTTTTGTTTAGGGAGTGGACTGTTGACTCTACGGCCTCAGGCTTCAGATATGCAGCTCGGACTGATCCTGCCAAGAGACATCGGGCAAAGCGTTTGAGGAGAACTTTGGAGGAAGTGACATGACCGAAGAACAATACGACAGGGACAAAACGGCCATCGCCGAGCTGATCGCGCGGTATAATTTCGCTATTGACCACGAAGACTATCAGGGCTGGGCAGACTGCTTTGCGCCGGACGGCGTCTTTGACGGGGTGATCGGCAAATTTGACGCCCATCGGGAACTCGACCGCTTTACCGCCGAGGTCAAGCGGCTGGCGGCCGAGAGTTCCAAGCTGCGCCACTATGTGACCAATATTCTGACCGAGGTGGACGGCGATACGGCCCGCTCGAAGTGTTTTTTGCTGCTGACCTCAACCACCAAGGAGGGCGGCAGCCGGGTGGCCATGGCCGGGGAGTACGAAGACCGGCTGGTCAAACACGAGGGGCAGTGGCTGTTTTCGTATCGCAAGGTCCATATTGACGGGGCGATGGGATAAGCGCGCCGCCCCCTATCGTCTCGGGTGTTATGTTTTTGACATAATGCATCTCAGCATCCCGTACCCTCATGAGCGTGTGTTGCGCTCGTGCCGAAGCTGCTCTGTCCCCTCACGGTCCAACTGCATCTCTTGGGTAATCACCACGCCATACTCCCGCCGGGCGGTGTCTCGGGAGTAGTATTCGTCCAACACATCCTCCAGGACCTGCTGCGGGTCGCGTCGGAAAGGGTTGCCGTAACCGCCGCCAGTGGCACCAATGGTAATCAGGCGCTCTCCGGCCTTGACGCTGCGATAGGGAACTTTTGAGGGCAGGGCGATTTCTTCGTGATCGAGGGTTTTCAAAGTCAGGGTGCCGGGGATGCCCGTGCTGCCTCCGTCAAACCCCCAGGCCCCATAGACGAAACCGTCGGCCTCGACCGACGTGCCGCCGTCACTCAGATAGTGCAGTTCCTTGATTGACCCCATACCGCCCCGCCACTGCCCAGGCGCACACGCATCCTCTCGTAGCTCGTAGCGTTCGACCCGGAGCGGCACGTGGGACTCCACGTCCTCAATGGGATTGTTACGGGTGTTGGCATACAGCGTATCAACGGTGTCCATGCCGTCATGACCGTACCGACCGCCGTAGCTGCCCTCAAAGATTTCCAGATGCACCCATGGGCTGTTGTTCCGCCGCATCCCGCTTGAAGCAATGGCCTTGAGGTTGCCGATACCGGCACTGACCTGGCGGGGAACCGCCTGGGCCAGGGCCTTCATAACAGTATCGCTTAAGACGTTGCCGGTGACAAAACGGGCAATGGTCGGTGCCGGGAAAACAGGGTTGGCCAGCGTACCACGCGGCGCAATGATCTGAATGGGCCGGTAGAGTCCGGCGTTTTGCGGCAGGTCGCCGTAGATTTCGGTGTCGAGCAGGACCGAGCGCAGCACCAGCCAGATGGCCACGTCAACCGTGCCCACCAGCGGCATATTGATGGGCCGGTCCGACACCTGGGGCGCGGTGCCGGTCAGGTCTACGCTCAGCTCCGATCCGCTGACCGTCAGGGTCACACAAATGGGCAGGTTGCGCCGGCCTGGATCGGGATCGTCAATATAGCCGTCCATATGGCCGGTAGCGGTATAGCTGCCGTCTGGAATCTGTTCGATCGCCTGCCGCATCAAGCGCTCGGAGTAATCAAACAGGGAGGCGCAGGCGGCTTCGACCGTGTGGAGCCCGTAGCGCTCAATGAGTTCGATATAGCGTTCGGCACCGATACGGCAGGCCGCGATCTGGGCTTCCATATCACCCACCACCAGATCGGAGATGCGGATATTATCGCGCAACAACTGCCACACCGCCGTGTTTCGGTTTCCCTGCTCATACACCTTGATCGCCTTGAACTGCAAACCCTCGGCATAGGCGTCAAACGCCTCGACAATGCCGGTGCTGCCCGGGGTCTGGCAGCCGATATCGAGGTGGTGGGCCGTGGTGACGGAAAAGCCGACGAGATCATCCTGGTAGAAAACCGGCACGCAAAACCCGACATCCGGGCCATGGCTGGCCCCGCCATACGGGTCGTTATGCATGATGACATCGCCGGGCAGGATGGACTCTCCCCGTGTGGCGAGCGCATCGAGCATCCCGCGCACATAGCCGGGAATAGGGCCGGACTGGAGGGGCGTACTCTGCTTTGACTCACATAATTGTTCGCCACGCGCATTGACCAGGGCCGTGCCGAAATCCTCAGACTCCCGAATAATGCTCGAATATGACATGCGCATGAGCTTATAGCCCATCTCCACCGCGATATTCTCCAGCGCGCCCAGGATGACTCTGGCCGTAATCGGATCAATGTCGAGCCCATTAGGAGCGTTGTCTGTTGGGGTCCTCATGCTGCCCCTCCTATCTGAATGAGCAGATTCCCGTGGGGGTCGAGCTGAAAAGTACAATCCGGCGGAACCACGGTGGTCGAGTCTGTTTGCAGGATGACCGCCGGACCGGCAACCATCTCATCGACCGGGAGCTGTTCTCGCCGGTAAAAGGCGGTATCCAGGCTGCGTAGCTCATTCTGAACCCGAAACACCGACGGTTGGGTTTTGACCAGCGCGGCCCGGAGCGAGCCGGAGCCGGATGAAGACGCGGCGTGGATTCTCTGCGCCTGGCCAACTCCGACCAGACGGATGGTCACGATTTCGATCGGGCTGTCCACAAAGAAATGACCATACTCCAATTCGTGCTGCCGGTGAAAACGCTCAGTGATGCGGTCGAGCGCGGCGGCATCGAGTGAGCCCTCGGGCACGGCGATCCGCAGCTCATAGCCCTGGCCGACGTAGCGCACATCGGCAAAACGCGTAAACGTGACTGCGGTCTGGGCGATGCCGTCATCGCTGAACTGTTGGTGCAGTTCGTTTTGCATCTGCGTAAACGCCGCGTTGAGCCGGGGAAGATCAAAAGCGGTCGAGACCTGAAAGGCGGTCCGGGTCGCATCGTATTTGACGTCCGTAGTAAGCAGGCCAACGGCCGAGGTAATACCGGGGTAGGGGGGGATGATGCACTCCGGAACGCCCAGCAGGCGGGCGACCTCCGCGCCGTGGAGCGGACCGGCCCCGCCAAAGGCGACCAGCGCGTAGGCGCGCGGATCAATGCCTTTCTGTACGGTGCGCGAGCGTATGGCATTGGCCATATTGCTATTGAGAATCGTCACGATCCCTTCGGCAGCTTCCAGTTCCGACAACCCAAGCGGATCGGCCAAAGCATGAACGGCCCGCCTGGCGGCTGCGGCATCGAGCGCCATGGCACCGCCGAGAAAATTGTCGGTGTCCAGCCGACCCAGGAGAATATTGGCGTCCGTGACCGTGGGCTGGGTTCCTCCGCGACCATAGGCCGCCGGGCCCGGCTGAGAGCCGGCACTGTGCGGTCCGACCCGAAAACCTCCACCTGGGTCAATATGGGCAATGCTGCCGCCGCCAGCGCCAATGGTGTGGATGTCGATCATCGGGACCAGGACCGGATAGCCGGCTATCCAGGTATCGCGGGCCGTGGCTTCGCTGAATTGCCCGTCCGTCACCACGCCGATATCGGCACTGGTGCCGCCCACATCAAAGGTAATGAGTCGGGTGCGCTGCGACCGCTCGCCTGTCCAGGCACCGCCGAGCACGCCCGCGGCCGGGCCGGACAGTAAAGTCAGGGCGGGCTTTTGGGCAACCACCCGCGGTGTGGCCAGCCCGCCGTTAGAGCGAATGATACGCAGCTCGGCCCCAATCCCGGCGCTGCGTAAGCGTTGTTCCAATTGCGAAACATAGCGGTGGACGGTCGGGCCGATAAAAGCGTTAATAGCGGTCGTGGTAAACCGTTCAAACTCGCGGAACTGGGGGGAGAGGGAGGCCGAGGTGGTGACAAAGACCTCGGGGTATTCTTCGAGAATGAGCTCACGGGCGCGATTTTCATGCTCGGCGTTGAGATACGAGAACAAAAAACAGACGGCGATCGATTCAACCTGGGCGTCTTTGAGTTCGCGGGCCGCCTGGCGGACCGCGAACTCATCGAGCGGAATCAGGACCTCGCCATGCGGCGGAATGAGCCGCTCCGGAACACCCTTGCGATGGCGGCGGCGGACCAGGGGGCGGTCTTGCCAGGGAATCTCCTGCTGAATGGAGTAGTGATGGGGCCGCTGGTGGCGCCCGATGTGGAGAATATCGCGGTAGCCCTGGGTGGTAATCATGCCCGCGGTCGCACCTTTATACTCCAGCAGGGCGTTGGTCGCGATCGTGGTACCGTGGTAGATCAGAGCAATACTGTCGAGCGGGATGGTCTGGTAGCGGCACAGCTCGGTGATCGCGCGCATGACCCCCAGAGAAGGATCATCTGAGGACGTCGGCACTTTATGGATGGCCAACCGGTCCGTCTGGGTGTCGGCAAAGACCGCATCGGTGAATGTCCCGCCTACGTCAACCCCAATAAGTCTCATGCGTCGCTCCCGGGGCTACTCTAGCGAGTTTCTTCCGGCTTGACAAAAGACCGGCCCGTATCGTATGAGCTTGGAATGAACATTCACTCAGTTTCTGTCGCGCACCGGACACTGGCGAAAGGCGCTCAGTAGTGAAATCTCAGGTCTTACGCAAAAAACGCAAATCCCCGTCTCAGGTGACCGACGAAAGGCGGCTGCAAGAAGGCCAAGAACGCATTGCCGCCGCGGCACTCAATCTCTTTCTCCAGAACGGCTATCACAACACCAGCGTCCGTGAGATTGCCCAAAAAGCTGGGCTCAGCGTGGGCTCGGTTTTCAACTATTTTACCAGTAAAGAAGCGGTTCTCTTTTTTCTGCTCTCCTACGGCCAGGTTCGGACCGAGGCCGGGTTTCAAAAACAGCGGGCCGAGTTTGAGCGGCTCAAGCAGGACGGCGCCAGTCCGCGCGACCTGTTTTTGCGGGCCTACGAGCAGTACGCCGCGCTGACTGATGAACTGCGGCGCAATACGGTCCTGGCCTATCAGGAAACAAAGTCACTGACGTTGGCGGAACGTAAGCGCTTTCTGGAGGGTGAAGAACGGATTCAGCATTTTTTCGAGGAGATCATTGCCTATGGGATAGACCAGGGGGCATTTCCAGCCGGTAATATTCAACTCAAGGCCCATTGCTTATTGGTGCTGGCCCAGTCTTGGGCGGTGCGACATTGGGCGCTGAGCAGCTTTACCAAGCTCGACGAGTATCTGGAGCCCTTAAAGTCGATCGCCCTGGGGATTCTTGAGAGTGACGCCCGGCAGACACCGGCCCTGGTCGCGGCGCAGGATGGCAAGGATTTCGCCCTCTCACGAGAGATGACAAGCTGAGATCATATGCAGTGCAGCAGACTCCAGTACCACGACTCACCTCTTCCTGACACCCTCTGTGCGGCTAGCGCGCCGTACGGAGACTTCGGGGAACCCTAGGAACAAAGGAGGGGAGGGCCACTGGCCCTCCTTCCTGGGGGCAGCGGTATGGACGGATTTCTGTTTGATGTCAAAGTCCTGGAACTCGCAGACGAAAAGGGAGAGTTCTGCGGCAAGTTGCTGGCCGGAGCTGGCGCAGATGTGCTCAAAATCGAGCCGCCGGGCGGCCAAGCCACACGTGAGATCGGGCCCTTTTATCATGACCAGGTCCACCCCGAACGCAGCCTGTATTTTTGGCACTATAACTTCGGCAAGCGGGGCATGACGCTCGACATTGAGTCGTCGCCGGGAACGGACCTGCTCAAGCAGCTCATTGCGGAGGCAGACGTCCTGATTGATGCTCAGCCGCTGGGCACGCTGGAAAAACTCGGGCTGGACTGGAACACTCTACAGGTGCTCAACCCGCGATTGATTTATGTGGTCCTGTCCCCGTTTGGCAGTAGTGGTCCGTGGCGCGACTATAAGGCCAACGATCTGGTCCATCTGGCGCTGGGCGGACAAATGATGTGTTGCGGCTACAGCCCCACCGACGACGGCAGCTATGACACCCCGCCCATCGCCCCGCAGATGTGGCACGCCTATCACATCGCCGGCAACCAGGCCTTTATTGCCACTGTCGGCGCGCTGATTGGGCGTGAGATGACCGAAGTCGGAGAGAGGATTGAGCTGCCTATTCATCAGGCCGTCAGCGTCTGCACCGAGATCGATGTCCCGCACTGGATTTATGGCCAGACGCCGTGCTACCGCCAGACGGGACGGCATGCCCAACCGGCCATTGGCCCTGAGGTGCAGTTTCCGACCAAAGACGAGCGTTATGCCATTATTTTGCCCAATCCGTTTCCGGGCGGATATGAAACCCTGGCTGGATTCCTGGAGAGTAAGGGCAAGGCCGGCGACCTGAACGAAGACAAATATAAAGAACCCAAGAATCGCCGAGGGCGCGCCTTTACCGAGCATTTTGCCGATATCCAGGCGGCGTGCGTGGCCGATTTTGACATGGAAGAAATCTGGCATGAGGCCCAGGAACTGGGCATTCCCTGGTCTCCCATTCGACTGCCGGAGGAAAATCCCGACGATGTGCAGTGGCAAACCCGCGCCACGTTTTCTCAGGTTGAGCATTCCGAGCTGGGCGAGTCCTACACCTATACGGGCGCACCCATGCTGCCGAATCAATGCGCCTGGCGGCAAGGCCCGCGGGCACCGCTCATCGGTGAGCACAACCGGGAGGTCTTGTGTGAGCAGCTTGGGTTGAGCGCGGAAGAGATGGCGGACTTACAGGACAAAGGAATCGTCTAAGGTGGGCGTGAAAAAAAGAAGACCTTTGGAAGGTGTGCGGATTGCAGACCTGACCTGGCTGCTGGCCGGGGCGGGCGGGCCGCGCTTATTGGCCAGCCTGGGGGCGGAAGTCATTCGCATTGAATGGCGCGATCGGCTGGATTTTCTGCGCTATATGCCGCCGTTTGCCTCTCGTAAGAAAGAGCCCACGGAAAAGGCCGGAGCCATGGACCTGACCGGCCTGGATACCGGCAAGATTCAAAGCGTCAATCGCGGTGGCTACTTCAATGATATTAATGCCGGTAAATATGGCATCAGTCTGAATATGAAAGCGCCCCAGGGCCGCGAGCTGTTCAAAAAGCTGGTTGCGGTCAGTGATGTGGTCGTTGAGGCCTTTACGGCCGAGACCATGCAAAAATGGGGGCTCGGTTATGACACCCTCAAAGCCATTAAGCCGGATATTATTTATATGCAGCAGCCCGGTTGGGGCTATAAAGGTCCCTATGTGAAATACGCTTCCTACGGGCCGATTGCCCAGGCCGTGAGTGGCCTGACCGAACAGTCCGGTTTGCCTGCCCCCCATCCTCCGGCCGGCTGGGGCTTTTCGTATATGGATTGGAGTGGCGCGTATTATTGTGCCATGACCATTCTGATGGCCCTGTACTATAAAAAACGGACGGGCAAGGGCCAGTACCTGGACTGTTCGCAAGTAGAGCCCGGCATTGGCATGACCGGCACCGCAGTGCTGGATCACGCGGTCAATGGCCGCCACTATCAGCGTACGGGCAATCGTTCGCCCTATACACCTGCCGCGCCGCACGGCGCCTATCCCTGCGCGGGGGATGACCGCTGGATTGCCATCGCCGTCACGTCCGAAGAAGAATGGCAAGCCCTGGTCCGCATCATGAGCAACCCCGACTGGGCGGCCCAGGAGCGGTTTGCCTCGTCGGCCGAGCGGATAAAACATCAGGACGAGCTGGACCGTCTGGTGGGTGCCTGGACGCAGGAGCAGGAGCCCTTTGGCCTGCAAGAGCGTTTACAGGCCGCTGGTGTTCCTGCCGGTGTGTGTCAGACCGCGCAGGACCGGATCGAACACGACCCGCAGCTCAAGCACCTGAACTGGCTGGTCCCCCTGGAGCACAGCGAGATCGGAACGTGGCCGATCAAGGATATTCCGTTTCATTTTGCCAACGGGCAGGTGAGTCAGGGCGGACCGACCGAACGTGCCGCACCGTGCTATGCGGAAGATAATGCGTATGTGTATAAAGAATTGCTCGGCTTGAGCCAAGCAGAAATGGACGCGTTTCAGGACGAAGGGGTCATTTAATAATTAGGGATTGGGGATTCTGGGTTGGGGACTGGAGATAAAGCCAGTCCCCAACCCCTAAATCCTAACCCCCAGAACCAGGAGGGTATGTCATGTCGTACGATCTCGTCATCAAAAACGGAACCGTGGTGGATGGAACCGGCGCAGAACGCTACCGGGCCGATATCGCGGTAGCCAACGGAAAAATTGCGGAAATCGGCAAAGTCTCGGACGGAGCCAAGAAGGTCGTGGATGCCTCCGATCTGATCGTGGCACCCGGCTTTGTTGATCCGCACACTCACTATGACGCCCAGATTTGCTGGGACCCGCTGATCACGTCCTCTTCCTGGCATGGGGTCACGAGTCTGGTGATGGGCAACTGTGGGGTCGGCCTGGCCCCGTGCAAACCCGAGGTGCATGAAATCGCCGCCTGGGATTTGGTCAACGTGGAAGCCATCCCGTTTGACGTGCTGGGCAAAGGCGTGACCTGGGACTGGGTCACCTTCCCCGAATATATGAACGCGGCCGAAAAGCGCGGGAGCGGCATTAACATCGGTTTTATGGCTGCGCTGACTCCGTTTCGCCACTTTGTGATGGGCGAAGAGTCGATGGAGCGGGGTGCAACACCCGAGGAAACCGCGCAGATCAAGGCCCTGATTAAGGAGGCGGTTGCCGCCGGAGCCTTTGGCTTTTCGACCACGAACGTTGCGCAGCACATCGGGTATAAGGGCCGTCCGATTGCCTGCCGCAACGCCAGTTGGGACGAACTCAAGGCCTACTGCAACGCGCTCAAGGAACTCGGCAAGGGCAGTATCGAACTCGCCCTGACCAATAATGTCTCTATTGTTGACGAAACCGAGCACGCCTTATTGGATATGCTCCTGACCGAAAGCGGACGAAAGGTCACCTGGCTGGCGCTGCTGAACCGGGACGATCAGCCGGATGCGGCCATGAATACCCTGCGCACGATTGAGCCGCTGTTCGAGAAGGGCGCCGTTCCGCAGGTGACCTGCCGTCCGCTCATTATTCAGATCGATCTGCGTAAGCCGTTCATCTTTGCCAACCTGCCGTGTTGGAAGCCGGCCTTTGATCAGCCGATTGAGAAACAGAAGGCGTTCTACAGAGATGAATCCTTCCGGGCCGCATTCCGCAAAGAGATGGAGTCTCCCAAGGTGTTCTCGGGCAAATGGGAACGCGCCATCATCCACGAGGTGGGTAATCCCGCCATGCAGTCCCTGATTGGCAAGAGCGTTGCCGAGATTGCCAAGGAGCGCGGCAAAGACGGGCTCGATACCTTCCTGGACCTGTGCATCGAAGATGACTTGCAACTCCAGTATACCTATGAGCTGTTCAACGCCGACGAAGACCGCATTCCTGAGCTGATTACCCACGATCAGGTCATGGTCGGCCTGTCAGACGGCGGGGCTCATGTGGACATGCTGTGTGACGCGGGTTACTGCACCTATCTGCTCGGCACCTGGGTGCGGGACAGACAGGCCATGACGCTGGAGCACGCGGTGAGGCGGATTACCTCCGAGCCGGCCGCGTTCTACGGCATGACCACCCGGGGTAAGATCCAAAAAGGCATGGCGGCCGATTTTGCGATTTTTGACTACAACACGGTTGGCTCGGCCCGTCGCGGCGAAATGCGGGCCGACCTGCCCGGTGGCGGACGACGCTTGGTCATGCCGGCCCAAGGCGTTCAGTATACGATCGTGAACGGCGAAGTGCTGTTCGACGATGGCAAACATACGGGTGCCATGCCGGGCCAGGTGCTGCGTTCGGGTCAAGTCTAGTTCTCTCTTGTTCCCTCTCCCCTTGAGGGAGAGGGCTGGGGTGAGGGGGCTGTGCTGAGCCACTCACCCCAGCACGGTTATGAAAAGCCCGGTCTTCATTCATAGGGGAGGCATAACCCCTTCACCGTTGACAATTCCTCGTCAGTGCGCATATTGCTCCCATAATTTTAGCCATTTCTGGACATCGGATAGGGGGTCTACGGTCCTGTCACCTGGAAGCGCGTCAATACAAAAGAAGGGAGGAAATATGAATATAAAAACTATAATCGCGACGCTGTTACTTTCCTTTTCGTTCACCTTTTACTATTCCGTAGACTCCCACATCGATGTTGTTACACTCGTATAACATTCCCAAAAGCATACATACCCTGCGTTGTCGGATTACGCTCTGCTAATCTAACCTACGATCCTCCGCAAGGCGTAATGCCCTCAGAACGCTAAATAATGGAACGTTTGGTCTATTCCTTTTCTGCTGGCACGCTATTCCTGACTATTCTTTTCCTTTGGTATATCTTTTACGAATCTTCCTGCTCGGCCCTTATCTTTCCGGCATTGGCCTACTGCATCATATTTTATGGATTACTGGAAAGCAGGTTGGAAGCAAAAAATTCTTACCTCAAGCGTTTTCTTAGAGATACTTCTTCCTGGTATAAACGCCTCCAAGGTAAAGGGCTGTCTGCGACATTCTGCTTAATCCTTTCCGTGCCGCTGACCGTGTTTCTCGCCGTATTTGTGGCGCTCTCTCGTCCGACTGACTGGTATTTTTTCGGTTTTGCGGTATGTGCATTCCCCGCTGTCTTTAGTATTCCGGCAATTAGGAAGCACCTCAGAGAGGGAGCCGAAAATGTTCTTGCAAAAAATATCGCAGGGTGGCTGGTGTTTTTGGTTGTTGCAAGCATTTATTGGTACGTTAACTATGATCTGATCCCAATTCCTGGCGATCTGATATTCCCTAACTCACTTGAAAAGACACTGGAAGCGTTCACCGCGAATGTGGGTTCACGATGCAGTCATGTTGATATTGTGTTGTTAGTTGCGGCTGAAATTGAAGGGCTATCTTGGTACATAATGATCGCGACATCATCGTTTTTGGCAGGAGGTTGGATCAAAATTTTCCTTTGGGGCGTTTTCTTCCTGAAGGCGGCCGCAGTCTATCTCGGGTTTGTTCAAGGCTTGGGAGGGGCAAGTCTGCTGGCCTGTAAGGGAATTGAAAAATACCGAAAATCGGATGGTAGAGGCAGAGGGTGAGGAAAGATCGTATGTCGGTTTCTGAAAATGACAATCAACCTGCTCAACAATCGAGTGGATCAGAAAATCCGACAAAACCAGTCGGAATGCTTACGTATTTCTGGTGGACAATTCTTACGCTCATATCTATCACGGTTGTTTTGCTAATCCTGGCAACAATCAATCAAAACCCTCAGCCGGAAGAGGAACGGAGGGCGGAAGAAGAACGGAAGGCGAAAATAGAACAAGGGAAAGAATGCCCTCAGTCAGAAGAGGAGCTGAGAGCGAGGGCAGAAAAAAGAAAAGGGCCTATTCTCAGGAGTGTGCTTCGTCCAGAATTATTTGAAAAGACTGGCAAGACCATAGATGAACAAATTGATTTGGCATTCGAGCCGATCTATGAACGCATTCCTGAATTTCTTGATTGGCATTATTCCGTACCAGGACAGTATCAGCAGCTTGGTGCAGCCGCTTTTGGATATTTGAAAAGTGAAATGGAAGAGCGGCTATTTTCAGGAGTAAATGAACAGCTTGAAAGTGCTACTGTCAATTTTGACGAAATATTCGAAACCGAGTTTCGCTCTTTGCTCTCGCAAAAAATACAGGACGAAGTTCAGACCGTAGATAAAGAGTGCGAAACTACTTATGAACACATGCTGACCAAAGTAATGCAAAATTCTGTTCGGAGATTCACATCATCTGTCCCTGCCTCAGGTCTCGCCTCTTTCAAGAGCGCGATCAGTGGCAAGGCTCTTTTTGGTGCAATCACCAAAGCCATGTCAAAAAAATTATTTGCTTCAGTAGTAATTAAAACGTCGGGCAAGCTGGCCGCAAAAGCGGCCGGGGCGGGTGGGACAGCGGCTATTGGGGCAGCAACTGGGTCTCTCCTTGGACCGGTTGGCACAGCGGTTGGCGGTGTAGTAGGAGGAATAGTTGGATGGCTCGCGGTAGACACCGTAGTAGTGACTATTGATGAGAATTTTTACAGAGATGAATTTGAACAAGAACTCCGCGAGCTTCTTGACAAGAAGAAGGCCGAGATGAAATCTGGTATGGAATCTATAATACCCAAGACTCTGGAAAGAGTGACGCCGTCAGAACTCTAAACAAAGGAGGAAAACATGCTGACTCGTTTATTTCACGTTAACATCTGTGTCCGCGATATGGAGCGGTCCATCGGGTTCTATGAAAAGCTCGGGTTTAACAAGGTCAATGACTTTACGCTTGAAGACCCGACGGTCGGTGAGGCGCTCGGCCTCGACGCCCGGAAGCTGCGCGGCGTGTTCATGCGTCTCGGAGACGATGAGAACGCTCCGGTCCTGGACCTGGTCCAGTTCATCGATCCGCCCCCGCAGGGCCAACCATACCCGTCGCTCAATAATATCGGGATTTGTCGTATCGCCTTCGACGTGGACGATATCGACAAGACCTATGCAGACCTCCAGGAAATGCAGGTTGAATTTTTAGCCCCGCTCAAAAAAATCGACGGGCCTGGAGGCGCGGAGATTGGGGTCGTCTGCTTTAAAGACCCGGACGGCACCATTCTCGAACTGATCAGCGGGATGTAGCTATGTGAGGGCTCCTCACTCTAGCTCCTAAAAACATGTGGTGCTTACTAACACGCTCTTACCTGACTCACTGTTGCCGCCGGGAACCCACCCCGCCGCTGACGCGGCACCCCTCCAAGGAGGGGATTTTCTCTTGCTCCCCTCTTGGGAGGGGTAGCCCGAAGGGCCGGGGTGGGTTTCGCCGGTTCCGGTACGCCGGCCCTGCCTCGTTTGAGACATGGGCTCTTTAACTTGAGGTAACGCGCTCTTGGAGAACCTGAGCATATGTCAACACAGCAGCCCCGTGACCAGATAGACCCGGACAAACTCAAGGCCGGCGGCCAAAAGGTCTTTGGCCTGCTGAGCGGCGCCTTAATCTCGGCCATGATTCACCTGGGCGACCAACTCGGGCTGTACCGGGCGCTGCATGGTGCCGGGCCGGTGACGAGCGAGGAGCTTGCCAGCAAAACAGGCTTGAGTGAGCGCTGGGTGCGGGAGTGGCTGAGAGGACAGGCTGCGGCTCAGTTGCTTGAGTATGCGGGGGAGGGTCGTTTCTCTCTCTCGCCTGAAATGGCCATGATTCTGGCGGACGAGGACAGTCCCAAGTTTGCCGCGGGTATTTTCAGCGATTTTCCGCAACGCATGGCCATATTGGAGAAACTGCCCGAAGCCTTTCGTACCGGCCTGGGTCTGCCCTACGACGCGCGTGGACCGGAAGGCGCACGGGGCATCGAGCGGGTCTTTGCCCCGTGGTATCGACACGCGCTGATCCCCAT
Source organism: uncultured Binatia bacterium (SeqCode) (assembly GCA_965203745.1). GTDB lineage: Bacteria > Desulfobacterota > Binatia > Bin18 > Bin18 > Bin18. The sequence continues at coordinate 2,205,458 of CBDBDK010000001.1, read as the reverse complement.
TGTGCTGCCCGCCCTGGACGGTGTCGAGTCCAGGTTACACGCTGGTGCAAAGGTAGGAGATGTGGGCTGTGGTGCCGGGATTGCGCTGGTTCAAATGGCCACGGCCTTTCCGCGGGCAGACTTCCACGGCTATGACATATCGGAGCACGCCCTGGCCCGCGCCAATGCCAACAAGGCTGAGGCCGGGCTGACCAACCTCCAGTTTCACGATGCGGCCCAGGACGGGTTGCCGGCCGATGCGAGTTTTGACTTCATCACTACCTTTGACTGCATCCACGATATGACCCATCCGGCGGAAGCCATTCGGGCCATCCGGTCGGCGCTCAAGCCGGACGGAACCTGGCTGATCGCCGATATCAAGAGCGCTCCGACGTTTGAGGAAAATCTGAAGAATCCCATGACCGGTCTGATGTATGCCTTCTCGGTCATGGGCTGCATGTCCTCGGCCTTATCCGAGCCGGGCGGCGCCGGCCTGGGGACCCTGGGCTTTAATGAACAGGTGGCGCGGAGCATGACGCACGACGCCGGGTTTACCCGCTTCACCCGCCACGACTTTGACAATCCGTTCAACGCCTATTATGAAGTGCGGCCCTGACGCGGAAAGACCAGGAGAAGAAACCCCCTCACCCCAACCCTCTCCCTCAAGGGGAGAGGGAGAAAAAGGTAGGGGCAACCCCCTGTGGTTGCCCGGCCCTCAGGAGGAGACACCACAAGGAGAAACGTATGGAAAAGGAATTCCTGAATCCCGCCGGTCTGCCCGTTTTGCCGGGCTTCTCTCAGGTTGTGACCGCAACCGAGGGGAAAATTGTTTTCATCTCGGGCCAGGTCGCCTTGGACGCGAACAACGAGGTGGTGGGCAAGGGCGACCTGCGCGCCCAGGTTGTCCAAACCTTTGAAAACCTCAAAGGAGCGCTGGCCGCGGTTGGGGCCACGTTTGACGACGTGCTGAAGACCAACACGTATATTGTCAATTATACGCCTGACATGATCGGCGTGGTCCGTGAGGTTCGCAGCCAGTATCTGCCCCAGGAAAAACCACCGGCCAGCACCCTCATCGGCGTTCAGGCACTGGTGCTTGAAGACCTGCTCATTGAGATTGAGGCTTTTGCTCTGCTTAAGGCCTGAGGCCGGCGCGTATGCGCTTCTCCTTCCTCTGAGCCCTGCATAACCCGGCATGTCTACTCCCGCCAGCCTTCGCGTTGCCTTTGACATTGGCGGAACTTTCACCGATGTCGTCATAGCCGGTGACGACGGCCAGCTCCTGACCTATAAAATTCTGACCCTGCCCGCTTCTGTTGGCGCGGACGTTGGACGCTGCATTGCCGATGCCGAGCGCCAGCATCCGGAGAGCCCAGTTGCGAGCCTCGTCCACGGTACGACCATCGCCTCCAACGCGGTCCTGGAAGAACAGGGCGCACGGACCGGTCTGATTACCACCACAGGCTTTCGGGACGAATTGGAAATCCGCCGCCTGGGGCGTCCTAGCGTCTACAACGTTTTTTGGCAGCGTACGCCGCCCTTGATTCCACGTCGCCGTCGACTTGAAGTCAGCGAACGCATGACCGTTCAAGGCGAGGTGGAAACTCCTCTCAATCAAGAAGATGTGCGTCAGGCCATACTCAGCCTCAAACGCCAGGGCGTCGAAGCCATCGCCGTGGCGTTTCTGCATTCCTACGTCAATCCCAGCCATGAGCAACAGACCGTGGCTCTTATCCGTGAGCTATTCCCGGAAGTCCTGGTCTGCTCCTCGGCCGACATCCTGCCCGAGGTTCGCGAGTACGAACGCACCTCCACCACGGCGCTGAACGCCTACCTCATGCCCGTGGTCGGACGTTATCTGGACCAAGTGGAAACGCAGCTACAGGCCTATCCTCCAGCCCTGCAAATCATGCAGTCCAACGGGGGGATCATGAGCGCCGCGCACGCCCGTCACCGCCCGGTGCACATGATCGAATCCGGTCCTGCGGCCGGTGCCTTGGCCGCAGCCGGCTTGGCGCGGGAAATCGGTCTGGCTCAGGCGGTAGCGTTTGATATGGGTGGAACAACCGCCAAAGGCTGCCTGATAGAAAATGGCCAGCCGGTTGAAACCGCCGAAGGCGAGGTGGGGACGGGCATCAACCTCGCCGGGCGACTGAGTAAGGGTGCCGGCTATGCGCTACGTGTTCCCGCCTACGATATTGTCGAGGTCGGCGCGGGAGGCGGCAGCCTGGCCTGGGTAGACGACGGTGGCGCGCTGCGCGTTGGTCCCCGTAGCGCCGGTGCCGTCCCCGGACCGGCCTGCTATGGCCGGGACGGAATCGAACCGACCATCACCGACGCCAACGTGGTCCTGGGATATATGAACCCGGACAGCATCGCCGGTGGGACCGTCCCCATTGATGCCACTGCCGCGCGGACCGCCATACAGACACGGCTGGGCGCACGTCTGGGTCTGTCGGTCCACGAGCTTGCCTTTGGGATTCATCAGGTGGCCGACGCGACCATGACGCGCGCCATACGCGCGGTCACGACCGAGCGGGGTCGTGATCCACGTGAGTTCACTCTGATCGCTTTCGGAGGGTCAGGCCCGCTGCACGCGGCGACGCTGGCCGATAATCTGGGCATGTCGCGGGTGTATATTCCGCTCTTTCCCGGGGTGTTCAGCGCGCTGGGTCTGTTGGTGGCCGACCTGCGCTCCGACTATGTGCAGAGCGTGCCGCAAGAGCTGGATGCTGTTGATCCCACGGCTCTGCTCCAGGAATTTGACACGCTAGTGGCCCGCGCGGAGCAGGATGCTCACAATGAGCAGCGTGAGCAGGACGGTCTCACCTATGAACGCCTGATCGATTTACGCTATCAGCGCCAGTCGTCGGAACTGACCCTTCGGGTTCCGGCTCAGGTTGCGGCCGCTGACATAAGGCAGGTGCTGGCCAAAAGCTTTCATGCCGCGCATGAACAAACGTATGGATATCGCCGTGAAGACGATACCATTGCCATCGTCAGCGTCCGTCTGAAGGCAACCGTCCGAACACAAAGCCTGTCCTTTAGTGAATTGGGCGCGTATTTCAGTCAATCGGCAAAAAGGGCGGCTCAGCCTGCCTCTCGACGCGCGTATTTCGGCCCACAGCAGGGTGAACTCGATACCCGGATCCTCGGCCGAGGAGAGCTGCTCGAACAGGCTGTCGTCGGTCCTGTTATTGTCGAAGAGTTTGACACCACGGTTGTGGTCCCGCCGCAGTGGCAGGCGAGTATCGATGCGTATGGGAATATTGTGCTAAGCAAAAGTTCATAAACGAGGACAATCTTATGGCCGGTGCATTTGACCCCATTCTGATCGAAGTCATGAAAAACGAGCTGACCGCGGTCGCCGAAGAAATGGGCATTACCATGAAGCGGACGGCACGCTCGCTGGGAGCCAAGGAAGGCTCTGATTTTTCCACCGCGCTGGTCGATGCCCAGGGCCGGTTGATCGCCCAGGGTCTGACCATCGGCGTCCACCTGGGCTACATCATGGGGGTCATGCCGTGGGTTCTGGAGAAGTTTGGCAACGCCCTCCACCCCGGCGATGTGATTGTCTCAAACGATCCTTACGGCGGGGTGTCTCACTTCCCGGACATCGTTCTGATCATGCCGATTTTCTGGCAGGAACAACTGGTCGGCTTTGCGGCCATCGTGGAACACCACACCGATATTGGCGGGCGCTTCCCCGGTGGCATGGGCATAGCCTGTGCCGAAGTCTACGAAGAAGGGGTGTGTATTCCGGGAGTCAAGCTCTTCAGTAAGGGGGAGCTGAATGACGACCTGGTCGATATGATTGCCGCCAACGTCCGGGCGCCTGAGGATGTACGCGGCGACCTGGACGCTCAGGCCGCGGCCTGTCGGCGCGGGGCTCAGGGAGTCCGGGAACTGCTCGACCGTCACGGGCTGGAACAATTTGCAGCCTGCAACGAACAGTTGCGCCAGTACAGCGAACGGGCCATGCGGGCCTGCATTGCCGCCATTCCTGATGGCTCATATGCGTGTACGGATCTGTTTGAAGATGACGGCTTGGGCGGGGAGGGGGTCAACCTACGTCTCACGGTGACCGTTGCCGGTGAGTCCGTCCGGGTGGACTTTGACGGAACCGGCCCCCAGGTCCGCAGCGCGATCAACGTCCCCTTTAATCTCACCCGTGCCTGTGTGTACGTAGCCTTTCGCTCCATTCTTGAGACGGATGCGCCGGCAAACTCGGGGCTGATGGCCCCCATTCAGGTGACCGCTCCTGAGGGCTGTGTGGTCAATCCGCAATTTCCCGGCGCGGTCGGCGCGCGTGGGATGCTGATGTGGCGGATTATCGACATGATCTTTGCCGCCCTGGCACAGGCTATTCCCGACAAGGTCTACGCTGCGGGCGAGGGCGGGGCGAATTTGCTGGTGTATACACCGCAGGTTGAGGTCGGTGTGCCGTCCATGCTGCTGGATATTTACACCTCGGGCTGGGGCGCGCGGCCCGATAGCGACGGTGTGGAAGGCGTCACCCCCATGGCTGCCGGCGGTGCCATGCGCAGCATTCCCGCGGAAATGATCGAGCGCGAATGTCCGGTCATGCTGGACGGCTTTGGCTTTTTGCCGGATACTGGCGGTCCGGGGCAATACCGCGGGGCTCTGTCCGTGTATCGTCAATGGCGCTTCCTGGGCGACGGCCGGGTAATGCTCCGAACCTGTCGGGTCAAATCCGTTCCGTATGGGCTGGCCGGCGGAAAAGACGGCACCCCGTTTGCTGCCAGGCTGCGCTCCGGCGAGGTGGAAACCCCACTCCCACACGAAATGCTCATCGATACCGAAGTGCGATCCGGAGAAACCCTGCTGCACGTCCAACCGGGTGCGGGCGGCTATGGCGACCCGCTCGCGCGGGACCCCCAGCTCGTCCTGGACGACGTGTTGGACGAGAAAATTTCTCCCGCGTACGCCGAGCGGGAATACGGGGTCGCCATTGACCAGAGCACGGAGCAGGTTGACTGGAACCGGACAACGCAACTCCGGGCGACACTGCGGTCTGACCCGGAGGCCTGACGGGAGAATGGGCGGCCCGCGGGCAGGGAGGAGAGTTATGGCATTTGATCCTATTCTGGTTGAGGTTGTGAAAAACGAGTTGGCCGCCATTACCGAAGAAATGGCAATTGCGGTGTGGAAAACCGGCCGCTCGCCCATGGTCAAAACCGGAGATTTTGCCACGGCTATTTGTGACGGTCAGGGTCGGTTAATCGGCCAGGGCTATGCGGCTCCGTTTCAACTGGCGTTCTTTATTGCGGTGATGCCGCATATCCTCAAAAAATACGGGGAAGACTTCGCGCCCGGCGATGTGATTGTAGTGAACGATCCCTATGCCGGTGTCACCCATATGCCGGACGTCATGATCATTTCGCCCACGTTCTGGCAGGGGCGGCGAGTCGCCTTTACCCTGGCCTATTCGCACCATACCGATATTGGCGGACGCTTTCCGGGCGGGTTCAGCAGCCAGTGTACGGAGACCTTTGAAGAAGGGCTCCGCCTGCCGCCGATCAAGCTCTACAAGGCCGGGGAGCGCAACGAGGCCCTCCTGGAGACGATTCTGGCCAACGTCCGGGTGTCCGACGAATGGCTCGGAGACGTGGAGGCAAAAATCGCCGGCTGCTGGCGCGGCGAGCAAGAGCTGAAACGTCTGCTCGAAAAATACGGTCTGGACACCTTCAACTCGTGCTGTGACTATTTGATTAGCTATGCGGAAAAGGCCACCCGGGCGGCCATCAAGGAGATTCCTCCGGGCGAGTATGTGTATGAGGATGCCTTTGAGGACGATGGTTTTGGCTCCGACGGTGTGTCCCTGCCGATCAAGGTAACCCTACGCGCCCAGGGCGAAACCCTGAGCGTTGATTTCACCGGTACCGGCCCACAGGCGCGCGGCGCGATCAATCTGCCGTTGAGCATGACGGAAGCAACGGTCTATGGCGCGGTCAAAAGTATCGTCAGCCCTGAGGTGTTGACCAACATCGGCTTCATTCGGCCCATACAGGTCGTTGCGCCACTCGGCACCCTGGTCAATCCGCGCTTTCCGGCTGCGGTCGGCGGCCGCGCCCCCTTATTCTTTCGGGTTTTTGATATGCTGTTTCGTGCCCTGGCCCAGGCATTGCCCGACCGGGTGCCCATCCCCGGAGAGGGTGGGGATGTGTTGCACTTCACTGGTGAGAGAGAAGACGGGACGCCGTTTGCAGTCATGGACATTTTCTTTGGTGGCTGGGGCGGACGGCCACACAAGGATGGAATTGATGGCGTGGCTCCCATGGCCTTCGGGTCGTATGGAACGATTCCGGCGGAACTGCTCGAACGTGAATTTCCGCTGGTCGTTGATGGGTTTGGCTATGTGCCGGATACGGGCGGTGCCGGCAAGCATCGGGGGTCGGTGTCCATCTATAAACAGTGGCGCTTCCTGAGCCCCGGAAAAGTCATGGTCCGCACCAATCGCCTCATTCGGGCCTCCGGGGGGCTGGCCGGTGGCGCGTCCGGCTCGCTGTCCAAGAATATCCTGAACCCCGAAACGGACAACCGGGAACTACCACGCAAGGCCCATATGCACATGGATGTGGAACCGGGCGATCGTATCCACCACATCGTGTCCGGCTCGGGCGGACACGGCAATCCCCTGGAGCGTGACCCCGCCCAAGTGCTGGCCGACGTGCAGGACGAAAAGCTGTCTGTCGTGCAGGCGCGGGATCAATATGGGGTGGTCATTGATACGGCTACGGCTGCGGTGAATATGCCGGAAACCGAGGCGTTACGGGCCACGCGCTTACAACCGGTTGCGGCAGCAGACTAGTTGCAGGCTGGATGCTTCAGATTCACTCTTCCTGGATGGCCCTCGCCTAGCCACTGGGATCTTCTGCCCTGAACGGATGAATACATGCGTATAGGCTTTGATATTGGCGGAACCTTCACCGACGTGATTGTGGTTGGCGACGACGGACGCCTGTTTACCACAAAGGTGCTCTCGCTGCTTGACCGGATTGGCGAAGATATCGTCCGGTGTGTAGATGAGGTCGATGCGCAGGCTCGGGTCGAGGGCTTCGTCCACGGCACGACTATTGCCTCGAATGCCGTCATCGAAGACACCACCGCGCGGACCGGACTGATTACCACCCAGGGCTTTCGGGACGAACTCGAAATGCGCGGGCAGCGACGGCCCAATATCTATGATGCAGACTGGGACCGCCTGCCCCCTCTCGTGCCCCGTTCTCTGCGTTTGGAAGTCCAGGAACGCATCCTGGGCAATGGCCGGATTGAGCGTGCGCTCGATTCGACGCAGGCCAAGGCTGTGATCGACCAGCTTCTGGCCGATGGCGTGGAAGCGATTGCCGTGTGCCTGGTGAATTCCTATCTCAATCCTATGCACGAACGGCAGTTGGGACAGCTTATCGCTGAAGCAGCTCCGGATATGGTGGTGTGTCTGTCGTGCGATATCCATCCCGAGATTCGCGAGTACGAACGCACCAGTACGACCGTCATTAACGCCTCGCTGATTCCGGTTGTTGATCGCTATCTCGATCGACTGGAACAGCACCTTTCGGCCTATAGTGAGCGCGTTCTGATTATGCAGTCCAACGGTGGCATCATGAGTGCCCAGGCCGCTCGGCGCCGGCCCGCGTATATGATTGAGTCGGGTCCGGCTGCCGGTGTGTTGGCCGCGGCGCGCTTCGCCCAAGAGACGCAGCAGGATCAGGTGCTCTCGTTTGACATGGGCGGGACGACCGCCAAAGCCTGTTTGATTGAAAACGGTGTGCCGCTTGAAAAGCCAGGTGGGGAGATCGGGGGCGGCGCGACCATGACCACGCGTTTGTTCGGCGGCGGCGGACATGCGCTACGCGTCCCTTCGCTCGATATCGTGGAAGTGGGCGCTGGAGGCGGTAGCATTGCCTGGATAGATGACGGGGGTGCCTTACGGGTCGGCCCCCAGAGCGCCAGCGCGGACCCTGGTCCGGCCTGTTACGGCCGGGGGGGAACCGAGCCGACCGTGACCGACGCCAATGTCGTGCTGGGCTATATGAATCCCGACGCCATCGCTGGTGCGACCCTGGCCATCGACCGCCAGGCCGCCTGGACTGCGATTGAGCAAAAAATCGCCCGACCGCTCAATGTGGAAGTCCTGGCCGCGGCCTATGGCATCACCCAGGTGGCAAACGCGACCATGATGCGCGCCCTGCGGGCCGTCTCGACCGAACGTGGGCGAGACCCGCGTGACTTTACCCTGATCGCATTCGGCGGGGCCGGGCCGATACATGCCGCCGCCCTGGCGGACAGCCTGAGTATGACGCAGGTTCAGATTCCGCTCTACCCAGGCTTATTCAGCGCGTTTGGACTCCTCTTGGCGGATTATCGCCACGACTATATTCGTAGCGTGGCCGTAGCTGTGGACCAGCTTGATCCGCAGGTCGTGCTGCGTCACTACCAGGAGCTTGAGACCCAGGCGCGGGCCGAGTTGGCCGAAGAAGGCATAGCCGCGGAGCAGATTCGTTTTGAGCGTCAGGTCGATCTTAAGTATGGCTATCAGGTAGCGGAGTTGAGCCTGCCTTTTCCTGACGTGTCGGTCGCGGACATGCAGGACCGTCTGGCCCAGCTCTTCACCGAAGCGCACCGGCAGGCGTTTGGCTATGATCGAGCCGATACGATTGAGCTTGTCAGCGTCCGTCTGCAAGCCGTGGCCTCCTCCGGCCACCTGCGCTTTACCGAGCTGACTGGAACCGGGAACACCCCTACGTCCCCAGCCTCCCGCACGGCGTATTTCGGTCCCCAGGTGGGAGAATGCGAGGCCGCGGTATATCAGCGCACCGCCCTTGAACAGGCCCGGAGCGGCCCACTCATTGTAGAAGAACCGGATACCACGGTGGTTGTCCCGCCCGGCTGGACAGTCCAGTATGACGTGAGCGGGAATCTCCTCTTGCAGCATGAATAACATCCGTGCGTTTTTTGCTTCAGAACGGGAACCCACCCCGCCGCTACGCGGCACCCCTCCCAAGAGGGGATGGGAGAAGCATAAATTCCCCTCCTCGGAGGGGTGGCCGAAGGCCGGGGTGGGTTCCTGCCGTACTGAAGGGTAGCTGCTGTGAGGCCGACATCCACTCCGATAGTCAAAGATTTGGTTCTGATTGGCGGTGGCCACAGTCATGTCACCGTACTGAAACGCTTTGGCATGAAGCCGCTACCGGGTGTACGCGTGACGCTGATTTGCCGCGATACGCACGCGCCGTATTCCGGTATGTTACCCGGCTACATCGCCGGACATTATGGCTTTGATCAGGCCCATATCGATCTTGGACCGCTGTCCCGGTTTACCGGAGCACAGTTTTTTCACGATGAAGTGATTGGCCTGGACCTGACCAACAAGCAGGTCGTGTGTCGCAGCCGGCCACCCGTGGCCTATGATGCCTTGTCCATTAACATTGGGGCCACACCGGCTGTTGCGGATATACCCGGTGCCGGGCACACCGGGGTGGCCGTCAAGCCTATAGATGGTTTTTGGCGGCATTGGGAACAACTCCGCGAGCGCTGTCTGACCCGTACCGCACGCACGACAATCGGTGTCATCGGCGGTGGAGCTGGAAGCGTGGAACTCTTGCTGGCCGTCCAATACCGCCTCGAACGTTTGCTCGCCCAGCAAAAGCGGTCGGCCGACCATCTCGTTTTTTACCTCATCAGCGGGACACAAGAGATTCTGCCGACCCACAACCCGCGTGTCCGGACCGCGTTTATGCGTATTCTCAAGCAGCGCAACGTCGAGGTCCGAACGGGTTGTCTCGTCACCAGCGCTGCCGAGGGGCGCGTTCGGTTTGCCGATGGCACCCAACTCGCTCTGGACGAGATGCTGTGGGTCACCACGGCCGGCGCCGCCGGCTGGCCGGGAGAGGCCGGCCTGGCCACAGACGAGCAGGGTTTTATCGCAGTGCAGGACACGCTTCAGTCCGTTTCCCATCCCGAGGTCTTTGCCGCCGGGGATATTGCCGCGGTCGTCAACCATCCCCGCCCAAAATCTGGTGTGTTCGCCGTCCGCCAGGGCCCGCCCTTGGCGAAAAATCTACGCCGTTTCCTGCGAGGCCAGCCCGTCAAAGCCTTTGCGCCGCAAAAGCAGTTTCTGAGCCTGATCTCTACCGGAGACCAATATGCGGTGGCCTCACGGTCGCGCTGGGCGTGCGAAGGCAAGTGGGTCTGGAAGTGGAAAGACTGGATCGACCGGCGCTTTATCCGCAAATACAACGAGTTGCCGGATATGCCCGACGACGAACCAGCCCAGGTAGAGCAGGGATTGGCCGATGCCCAGGTCCTCAAAGAGGTTTCCGCCTTTGCCATGCGGTGCGGCGGCTGCGGGTCCAAAATCGGCAGTACGGTCCTGAACCAGGCCCTGGCGCGTCTTGAGCCGGTTGACCGATCCGATGTCATTGTCGGCCTGCACGCGCCGGACGATGCCGCAGTGGTCGCCGTTCCGCCCGGAAAAGCGCTGGTGCAGACCGTTGATTTTTTTCGAGCCTTTATTGAAGACCCGTTTGTCTTTGGCCAAATCGCCGCCACTCACGCCCTGGGTGATATCTTTGCCATGGGCGCGGAGCCACAGACCGCCCTGGCTATGGTCACCATCCCGTACGGTCTGGAACACAAGGTGCAGGACCAACTCACCCAGCTCATGGCCGGGGCCTTGGAGGTCCTCAATCAGGAACACACGGCTCTGGTTGGGGGGCACACCAGCGAGGGCAGCGAGCTGGCGCTCGGATTTGCCATCAACGGTTTGGCCAGCCAGGAATCCGTGCTGAAAAAAAGCGGTATGCAGCCGGGACAAGCGCTGATTCTGACCAAGGCGTTGGGAACCGGTGCGCTGTTTGCCGCGGACATGCGACACAAAGCCAAAGGGCGCTGGATCGAAGCCGCGCTCGCCTCCATGCGGCAGTCAAACCGGGCCGGGGCAGACTGCCTGCGTCAGCACGGCGCAACCGCCATGACCGACGTGACCGGATTCGGCCTGCTGGGCCATCTGGTCGAAATGGTCCGCGCCTCGGCCGTTGACGCGGTTCTTAATATGGAACGGCTGCCGATCCTGCCCGGCGCGCTGGAGGTCGTTCTACAGGGCATTTTTTCGTCCCTGCAACCGCAGAATATTCGGCTACGGCGGGCTATCCGCGAGGTGGAGCGGGCGGCCCAGCATCCCTACTACGCTCTGCTGTTCGATCCGCAGACCGCCGGCGGACTCCTGGCCAGCATCCCATCCGAGCAAGCCCAGGCGTGCGTCCAAGGGCTTCAGGGGCTGGGCTACCAGGACGCGGCCATTATCGGCGCGGTACAGGCGCAGGGTGATGCGCTTGAGCCGATTACGCTGCAAGCATAACCGCCTCACGTATAGGCCCTGAGAAAAAAGAAGACGAGCACGCCGGTGACCGAGACGTAGAGCCAAATGGGGAAGGTGTAGCGCGCGATCTTTTTGTGGGCTTCAAACTGTTTGCGGGCCGCGTGGTAGAGCGTGGTGAAGACCAGGGGCAGGGCGACAATGGACAGCACGATGTGACTGATCAGGATGAAAAAGTACAGCAGACGAATCGGTCCCTGGCCGGGAAAAGGGGTATCGCCATGAAAATGATGATAGACGATATAACTCACCAGAAAGAGGACTGAGAACACCAGCGCGGCCAGCATGCAGCGTATATGCCTGTCGCGGTTACCGCGCTTGATATTGACAAACCCGCCGATCAAACAGCAGGCGCACAGGGCATTGAAACAGGCGTTGGTCGCCGGGAGATAGGTCACCCATTCTCCCTCTGTCGTGGCCGCCGGCTTATAGTAAATCAACCAGATCAAAAATCCGCTCAGGAGCAAGCCGAGGAGCAAAAACCAGGAAAACGGGTTGCGCGTAACGACCGGTGTGGACATGGGCTCGAAGCTAACGGCGGAGAGGGGAGAGATCAAGTCTCCGGTGGAGAGGGAATGCCTAGCGTAGGGGAACCCCCTGTGGTTGCCCGGCCTGCCATTTGGCTGTGACCGGGTAAGCTGTTCCCACTGGGAGCGCAGGCTTCCAGCCTGCTTCGGAGCGGGCAAGATGCCCGCGCTCCCAGACAGGGCAGCGGGCGGGACACGTCTGGGGAGCGGGTTTGCCGCGTATCGCGCCTGCCGCACTATTCCGCTAGAATGCCGCGTCATCAGACAGAAGCGAAGGAGGATAGTATGCAGTTTGTCAGTCTGGAAGAAGCCAAGCAGGCACCGGGTCTGCGCCTGGCGTTTGTGGCCAATGCGCCGAGCCCGTGGGGAGAAGCGGTTAAAGGTATGCTCAAGACCAAGAATATTCCCTTTACCGCCACGCTCTATATGCCCGGTGATCCCGAGGCGAATAAAGGCCTGGTGGAGTGGACGGGTGAAGATAGTGCGCCGTCCGCCATGTATGAAGACGAAGCGCCTCGGTCCGGCTGGGCGGAGATCCTGCTCTTGCTCGAACGCCTCCAGCCCGAACCCCGCCTTATTCCAGCTGACCCGGAGCAACGCGCGCTGATGTTCGGGCTCTCACATGAAATCTGTGGTGAAATGGGTCTGGGTTGGGCAGGTCGTCTCATGATGTGTGATGCCGCCATAGACCCGAATGTGGACTACCCGATTCCGGCCGAGATGGGCCACTATCTTGGCGCGAAATACGGCTACCGGCCCGGCATCGGCCCGGAGGCGACCAAACGGGTGACCGATGTTCTGACCCTCCTGTCTGCCCGCCTCAAAGCCGAGCAGGCAAAGGGCAACCGCTTTCTCATGGGCGAACACGTCACGGCCCTGGATTTCTATTGGGCCACGTTTTGCGCCCTGATGAAACCGCTGCCGCCCGAGCAGTGCAAGATCATGGAGGTGTTGCGCGCGGCCTTCGAGTTCCCCAATCCCGCGATTGAAAAAGCGCTTGATCCTGCCCTGATCGAGCATCGGGACTTTATGTATAACGAGTACCTCGGACTGCCCATGGTGCTGTCGTAACACGACCGGGAGACACAAGCGTCTCCCGCTTCATTCCCATGCCCATCCCCGAACGGTATAACCGCGGCTACAACCTTGGCGTTGGTGGTGCGGTTGTGCGCGACAACCGCCTGCTGCTCGTGCGCCGGGCCTCACGGCGGGGCAGGGGGAATTGGCAGGTGCCGGGTGGCTTTGTCGAGCCGGACGAAACCATTGAGCGGGCCGTTGTCCGTGAGGTCCGGGAGGAAGCCGGCGTGACCGGAGAGGTGCAGGGTGTCATCGGGCTGCGGAACCGGTGTGATCCCGATATTGGCAACAGCCTGTACATCGTCCTGCTGATGAAACCGCTGAGCGGTGAGCCGCAACCCGATATGGAAGAAGTTGATCGCGCCGAGTATCTGACCCTGGAGCAGATCGAGCGGTTGGAGCAGGTCCCTCCCATTAATCGGGAGATCGCCAGCCGCGTGCTCTCCCAGGAAAAATGCCTGCTAGCCCCGCAAGAGCTCATCCATCTGAACGGCAAACCCTACACGCTCTTTGTCGGATAGTTTCCGCTCCTGAATACTTTTCCGATTAAATTAAAAATAATGAGTATAGTCAAAAACGAATTTTCCAGGCTGTAGGAACTACCAAGCTTATGCTAACCCTAATGACAAAAGGGGAAATTCTGTGGATATGACTCCGCAACAAGAAACGCTTGAACTGCGTGGGGATGGCGCAGAGCGGGCCGCTATTCAATTTTGTTACCATCGGGCCGGCCAGGGGCCGCCGCTGGTATGGCTCCACTGGTTGTGGGGCGAGCCGGGCTGGATGGACTACCACCAACGGTTAGCCGAACATTTCCAGGTGTTTGTGCCCGACCTGCCGGGCTATGGGCAATCCACACTGCCGGAATGGGCGAAGACGCCGCATGACTTGGCGGTGTTGCTGCTGCAATTCCTTGATGCGCTGTCGCTCAAACGGCCGATTGTCGTCGGCTCGTGCCTCGGTGGATGGGTAGGAGCCGAACTCGCCCTGCTCAGACCGGAGCGGATTGCCAAGTTGGTTTTGATTAGCCCGCTCGGCTTGGTGCAGGACTGGACCAAGGTGCCCAATCTCTTCTATACGGACCCTGCGCGCTTGCCGCACTATCTTTTTACGGACGCAGCTCTGGAGCAGGCTGCACTATATGTTCCAGACCTGCGTAACTGGACCGACGCATTCATCAACAACCGAAACGCGAGTATTCGCCTGGTGTTTGACCCCTACCTCCACAGTCGCAGCCTGCGCCATCACTTGCATCTTCTGACTACCCCGACGCTTGTCGTCTGGGGCGAGCAGGACCCCCTCCTGGAACCAGCGCACGCCGCGCTGTGGACTGCCGCGCTGCCGCAGGCTCACAGCGTGATGATTCCGAGGGCGGGACATCTCCCATACGTGGAAGATTGCGAGGCCGTTATCCAGGCCATTCACACCTTCATTCCGCCACAGGAGAGGGGAGGGGCATGAGAGTCTTTAATATGGTGCTGTTTGGCTGGCCGCATCTGCCCGACGATGCTCCTGTTGGTACACCCGGATCGTATCCGCTTTCGAATCGGTATTTCGATCCTGTTCAGGGAAACGCCTTACTGCAACAAGAGTTGGAGCGGATCACGCTCAGTGATGAGCTTGGGTTGGACGGCTTCACCTGTCAGGAGCATCATGGCGGCGGTGGATTTTGTGCCATGGTACCCTCGACCCACCTCATGGCGGCAGCCGTCTCACAGCGTACGCAGCATCTGCAAGTGGCGGTCACCGGCACGTGCATTCCGTTACACCACCCGCTGGCCATTGCGGAAGAGGTCGCCATGCTGGATCACCTGAGCAATGGGCGTTTCATTTGGGGGGCGCTGCGTGGTTTTCCGACCGAATACCTGTCCTACAACGTCAACCCGGCGGAATCCCAGGCGCGGTTTCGGGAAGGCTTTTCCCTGGTCCTGAAAGCGCTCTCGAGCGAGGGGCCGTTTGATTTTGATGGCCAGTTTTACCGCGTCCGGGACTACAATATCTGGCCTAAGCCCTTGCAGCAGCCCTATCCGAAAATCTGGATGGCGGCCAACAGCTTGGACTCGCTCGATTTTGCGGTCAGGAATCGCACCTATATTGCTACGCCGTGGGTCAGTATTGAGCGCACGCGCTCGGTACACGAGACGTATTATCGGCTAGCTCAAGAGCAAAGCATCACCGTCCCCGAGGATTTTGATGACATGTTTGCCTCAATCTGCGCGTTATACGTTGGCGAGAGCGATAAAAAGGCACGCCAGGAGGCCGAAGCGCACTTAGAATACCACTTCTTCCGCGCGCTGGCGTCGTTTGATATCGGCACCGTCTCGCTTATCCCCGGACATATGAGCGTCAATGGCATGCGCGACTGGCTGAAGAACGTCACGAGCAAAGACACGGGCAAGGCCATGGGCTATAGCGTCGATGAGGGAATTGAGAATGGGACGGTCATTTTGGGCGGACCGGAAAGCGTGATCGCCCAAATCAAACGCCAGCGCGAAGAGGGCAAACGCGGCACCCTCCTGGCGATGTTTCAGTTTGGTTCCTTACCGGATGCACTCGCGACGCAGAGCCTGCGCCTCTTTGCCCAAGAGGTATTGCCCAAGATTCGTGCCATTTGAAGAGGCACCGTTCCACCCTCCGTCAAAAACGACCGCCCCGCCTCGGGCCGCTCACCCTCCCGCTGCCTGGGAGAGCGGCCATCTTGGCCGCTTGCGGGCTGGAAGCCCGCGCTCCTGGCCCCCTGTCGCAGACCGGAACTGCGCAGGGGAGTGAGGGCCAAACCGCCACATAGGTTCATTTGCAGCACCCGTTAAGGAGGCGAGAGCGGCGCGACACCACCGCGTGTAGGGGCGACCGGCCGGTCGCCCCTACTGCACCTCCGTGATGACAAAGTTCTGCTGCCCCTGCTGCCACTCGACCGTGGTCGTCTGCCCTGCCGCCGGGAAGTCTTCTATCTCATACGTCTTCCGCAGCCCCCGGCGGAACTCTTCCCCTAAGGTCGTCACCGTAAAGGTACTGTGGCCGAACTCCTCGCCGTCGGCCAACGCCCGTACCGTATGCTGGCCGTCGCCCAGCCGGTTCCAGTTGAACAACAGCCCAAAGCCATTGTCCGTATCCCCACACACCTCTTCCGTGTCCAAGCGTTCCGTGCCGTAGCCCGCTTCCTCCGTGAAGGTGGTACCCGTGGCGGTCTCAAAGACGAGTTCCACCATCTCGGCCTCACATACCCAGCCGGACAGCACGCTAACCCCACTCTGAAAGGAGCCGGGCGCCGGGTTGCCGAGAATGGCTTGGTCGGGGGTCAGTTGTGCCCCGGTGCCGCCGCCGTCCCCGCTGGCAATGACAAAGTTCTGCAAGGCTTGCTCCCAGCGGAGTGTCGTCGTCTGGCCCGCCTCCGGGAAGTCGGTCACCTCCGAGGTGGCACTCAGCCCCCGGCGGAACTCCTGCTCGGGGTGGTCCCCCAGGGTGGTGACGGTAATCTCTCGCTCGGCCAGCACCACATCGTTGATAATGACCCGCACCGTATGCTCCCCATCGCCCAGGCGGTTCCAGTTGTACAACAGCCCGTAGCCGGTGTCCGTGGTGTCAGCGCCACACGCCACGGCCGTGTCGCGCCGACTCGTGCCCGTGGCCGGCACCCACGTCTGGGGGGCACCGCCGGGGGTCTCGAACTCAATCTCCACCGTCTCCGCCTCACACACCCAGCCCGACAGCACACTGACCCCGCTCTGGGGGGAATCGGGACCGGGGTTCTCGAAGAAAGCCGGGCTGTAGTGCACGCGGAGGCGGTACGCCCCGCTGCCGCGCCCGGCGGACACCGCCAGGTAGTAGGTGCCCTTCTCAACCGCCGCGCCGAGCGCGAAGTTGGTGCCGCGCCCGCTGTCGGTGTCCTCGGCAACCGGGAGCGGCTGGCCGTCCTCCTGCGCTTGATACAACCGCCCGGTGGTGTCGGCCCCGGTGGTCGAGGCGGTCAGGAGACCGGCGTGGGGCAGGTCGAGGGTAAAATAGTCCACGTCGCGCCGGCTCTGGAGGTGGGCGTCGATCGTACGCTGAATGACGCCGGTGGTATAGCGCCGGGGGTTCAGGCTGGTGGCCTCAGCGGGCGTATCGCCGTGGCGGTCAGGAGAACCGCCGCCACCACCACCGCCGCCGCCACTGCCGCCCCCACTGCCGCCGCCACCGCCACCACCACCGCCACCGCCCGTGGAGGGGGACTGGGGCGTACCCATGTCGGACACCCAGGCGCTGTGGCCGCTGGTGTTCTTTGCGCGCACGCGGACCCGGTAGGCCGTGCCATTGGTCAGCCCGGTGAGGGGCTGGGACGGGGTGTCGCCGCTGCGGGTGACGGCCACCCAGCCGGTGGTGGGGTCCTCAGCGGGCGTGGCCGGTCCGTCGGGGGCGGCGAGGGTCTGGTAGTGCACGTCGTAGCCGGTCGCCCCCGCCGGTGCGGTCCAGCGCAGGTCCAGCCTCCCGTTGCCTGCCGTGACCCGCAGGCCCGTGGGGGGTGGCAGCGGCAAGAAATCAATCTCAACGGCCGCGGCAACCTCCCGCAACCGCGCGCCAGTCGCGGTACAAATGCCCCCCGCCGCGCACGCGGTGCCGGCCATCAGCGTGAACGTGATCGGAGCCTGTCCACTCGGGACCAGGGTCACGGCAAAGGTGTTCGCCGGCGCGCCCGCCGCTTGGTACGGCGCCACGCTCTCGGCGGTCGCCCCCTGGACGGTGAACCATGGCCAGGAGGTGGCGCCGGGCGCGGGATCCACTACCGGTTGGCTGAAAGCCACGACAACCCGCGGTCGGTCCGCAGGGCCGACGTGCGTCACAGCAGTGTGCGGCGTGGCGAGGACCGTGGCCGCCAGCGCAACCGGCTGCTCCGCCAGCGCCTCCGGCGGTAACGGCAGGGCCCGAATAATGCTGGCCCGGGCGAATGGTGTCGAGTTCGTGACCCAGAGCTTCTCCATCCCGGTTTGCGGATCGACCTGGGTGAACATCTGGTCAACCGCGGGAAGGTTCCCGACGGTCCGGCCCCAACTGATCAGCCAGTCTCCGTTGTCCAGCGGCTCCACGTGGCCGCTCGCGAACCCGACCGCACGGCGCGTGCCGTGCAGCGAATGATCACGCACGAACACCGCCTCGCCGTGGACGTAGTCCAGGGCATACTCCACCGCCCGGCTGTACTGGTCGCTCTGCCGCACGAGTTCCTTATTGGTGCG
The DNA here is from genome assembly GCA_965203745.1 of uncultured Binatia bacterium (SeqCode). GTDB lineage: Bacteria > Desulfobacterota > Binatia > Bin18 > Bin18 > Bin18. The sequence goes on along the minus strand of CBDBDK010000001.1, from coordinate 2,187,267 downwards.
GGGGTCTTCCACACAGACGACACCATTGTCGTAGAGCGTCAGGCGGTCGCCGGGCGCGAGATGCGCCGCATGCTGGCCGCAGAATTCTCCCTCGGGATCATTGACGATGGCCCAGGGCGGCGGCCCGATACCCCGCTCCGCCCACTCCTGGGCGTTCAGGTTGCTGCGCCCCAACCTCCACGCCACTTCTCCGGTGCGCGCGTCGATCCCCAACACGCTCGAACAGCCCCGGAAAGAGGCGATGATCCGGCCGCCGGCCATCTGGAGCGAATTGATGTGGGCGTAGCCCGGGTGATCCGGCGGGAAACGGTGCTGGGCGCAATCTTCCATAGGCAGGTAGTCGAAGGAGTTCCACGTGAGCCGCGCCTGGCCCGTGGCCGAGACGATCTGGATCACCGAATCCGCCACCTCGACCTCGTTCCCGAAGGTCACGACCTCGCCGTTCGCGTCGAGAAAACCCGTTAAGTGGCTGAGATCGCGCAGGCGCCGCTCGTACGCCATTAACAGGTGATCGCCGTTCTCCAGCAGCCGGTAGTCATGGCCGTTGGTCGTCGTGAGCGGAGCCACCGTGGCCGCCCGCGCGACCTCCTGGAAGTCTGCGTCGGAGACGAACCACCCCCCGTCGAGCCCGTTCCACCAGGAGTAACGGTAGGCACCGCCGTGCCGGTAGAAGCGGAAAAAGGGGCCGGTAGGACCGGTGCCTCCCTCTCTGCGCAACCTCGGGACGCCGAAGTTGTCGATCGCGATCAGCTTGGTGCCCTGGGAGAACATGATCAGATCTTCAATCACCCCGGCGGCGCGCGGGTCCCTCTCCGTCGCCAATCTGGCCTGGAACCCGGCGACGCAGTGGACGACGTACGTCGTGCGCGCGCCGGCGGCACTCGCGACGGTGAGCCGCACGTCGGTGTCTTCTGTCACGGTCACCGCGGTGGTGGTGGTGCCGGCAAGCTGCCGGCCATCCACTGCCAACCGGGCGCCCGCCGGCGCCGAGGGGCTCAGAGTCATCGTGTCGCCCTCGGAGCAGTCGATGGCGTAATGGAGGATGCGCGGGCTGAACGGGGGCCTCAGCGTCCTCGACGTGTTTGTTGTCACGCTGAGATCGGTCAGCATCAACCCGGTGACGACGTTCGGGACAACCGCCGCGGCGGTCGCGCCCGGCGCCAATCGGTCGGCGTAGACCGCGGTCGCCCGCAGATACTCCCCGGTGTCCGCCGCCGCCGGCACGTAGCGGTCCGAGGCGCCCCCTTGCGCAACGGTTCTGACCGTCACCCAGACGTTGCGGCCCGCCGACCGTTCCCATTCCCACGCAACCGCGCCGTCCACGCCGTCCACATCGGCCACGGTCGCCGTCAATACCTGCCCCATCTCAGGGCGCAAAGAGTCGAACGTGACGCCCCCCTCCTCATTCTCGTCCCTGACAGACACGACGACCGCACGGGAGGCCGCATCAACACCATCCGTCACTTCGACCCTCACGTCGTAGACGTTGTCGCCCCCGCTGTCGCCCGGTGCCTCGTAGTCGGGCGGGCGCGAAAACCGCTCGCCCGCCACGACTGGAAGCGCGAACCGCAGTACCCCGCCAGGACGGTCAATGCTGAAGAGCGCCGCATCCGGGCCTGATAGGGTCCACGCGGACGGCTGCCAGACACTGCCCGCCGGCGGGTCCGACGCCGCGCAGGTCGCAACGCGAAGCGCACTGTTCTCGGAGAAGTCGACCGCCGCCGGACACGACAGCGTTGGTGCCACATTTGTCAGCATCACCGACAGGTTCGCGGTATCGCTGTTGGAGCCGTCGCTCACCATCACCGTCACCTCGTAGGTCCCGTCACCGCCGGTGTCGTCGGGCGTCTCGTAGTCCTTTGCCGACGTGAACGCGAGCAGACCCGCCGCAGTGAGGGTGAACGCGCTCGCATCGGCACCGCCCGCCACGCCCGAGGGAATCGACCACGTCAGCTCCCCTTTGGGCGTGTCGTCGTCCGTCGCTTCCAGCGTGGCAACCGGTGTTTGCCCCTCAGCAACGGAGAAAGGACCCCCGGTCGATATCTCGGGCGCCGAAGTGGGCTGAGCAAAGCCGGCTCCCCCGCCGAGCAGGGCGGCGGCCACCCAGACAAACACAACCCAACGGGGCACCTCCCTGCCGGAGTACCACTCTCCGGTGGTGTCGGACGACACGGAGTACCCGGCCTCGCCCATCCGAAGCTCCAACACACTTGCTTCGGTAGCGCTATACGCCCCGCGTGAACCGCGGGTTCAGGGGCCACAGTGGGGTCCTATCGTCGTCGCTCTGCCCGGCCAACAGACCGGCCGGATTTGTCTGGGTTTCTACCTGCGCCTGGGTGCTAGGAACGGCAAGGCTGAGCAGGGGGATGAGGCCCGCAAGTATTCGTTCCCTCATCGCGGGTTCTTCCGCCGCGCGGAGAGCGGAGAGCGGAGAGCGGAGAGCGGAGAGCGGAGAGCGGAGAGCGGAGAGCATTTTTGAACCTCCTGGTACGTTGTCAAGGGGGGCGTGGCCCCCGGTGGTATCTCTGGGTGCAGTGACTCCCCGGACGCACCACAGCCGGGCGCCCGGAGAGAACCTGGAATTTCTCGCACAATGCGGGCCGGTTGTCCCTAGTCAAATGATAGGATTGAGATGTTCTGCGAGGGGGGTGCGAGGTGTCCGCCCGCGCCCCTCCTGGGACGGATGCGGCCCCTTGGTTCGCAGGGCCTCGGCGGGGGGGCGCCAAGCGGCGCAGCGATGACCCCTCCAGGGGGGGCTCCGCTGACGAGCCGTGGGGACGGCGGGCGGTCCGTCGCCCGTAAGGGGGCCAAACCCTAACGGCCTTGCGCCTGGCCGCTAGGCCCGTTGCTGGCGGGATTCTCCCACCCCCCGGAGCGAGCCTCCACAGAGGGCGGGGGTGAGAGTGTGTTCGGAGCTGCTGACAAGCTCCTGTTTTTATTCAGGTTTTTCACCGGAACGCCCCAGGTTACGTGCTGAGGTCGTTCCGGCAAGTCCGCGCGTGCGCTGCGGGAAAAGCATCCCAGGAATCAAGAGGGCTTCTCCGCTGGTGCCTTTGTGGCGGTGCGCGAAACTTCGTCTGCCGGCTGGTCGGGATAAGACCGGGCGCAGGCCGTGGTCCGGGCGGGGGCGGGCCTGCTGCCGGGTGTGACAGCAGCGCCCCCTTCGGCTTGCCCAGGCAAAGCCGGCCGCGCCTTGTCCGGGAGAGAAAACGTCCCAGCCGGAGCATGGTCCCCCAAAAAGCCGACAAAAAACGCTTCCACCTAGTCAAATGATTAGGTGGAGGCGTTTTTTCTGATGGAACGAGGTGCCCCACCTGGGAGGGCGGCCATCCTGGCCGCCAGCGGGCTGGAAGCCCGCCCTCCTTAAGGAGGCGAGAGCGGCGCGACACCACCGCGTGTAGGGGCGACCGGCCGGTCGCCCCTACTGCACCTCCATGATGACAAAATTCCGCTGCCCCTGCTGCCCCTCCACCGTGGTGGGAGGCTATCCTCGACCCGTTCCCTATAAGGTCCCCCCTGATATGCATCACACGTCTTGGAGGGGTGGCCGTAGGCCGGGGTGGGTTGCCCTTGCATGGGCCGTGCGTCTGACCCGCCCCGCCGCTGACGCGGCACAAAGAGGAAGCGTGTCCTCCAACAGCCAAACAAAGGCTGGACACGTTTCCTACTTCCCTCCCAAGAGGGGATGTGTTGCCCTCCCTGGGTGGCCTGGGCTCTCGCTGGTGTCCTGGACGGTGGACGTGTGGAACTCTATCGTAGCCCTATGGCAGGTCGGGACGGAGGGTTGAACGAGGGGTCGCCCGCGTTTTTTTATGGCTGGTGGATTGTCGTGACATGCTTTGTCAGCATGTCGATGGCCGGTGGTATCGGTAATCTATCCTTCCCCGTCTTTCTCAAACCGCTGACCGCGGAGTTCGGCTGGACCCGGGCTCAAGGTATTTTCCGCCTTTATGTTGGCCATTGCCCTCACCGCCCCTTTTGTCGGGCGAGCAGTAAGCTGGTATGGACCGCGGGCGGTCATGATCCCGGCGGCCGTATTGGTCGGCCTGTGCATGATGCTGCTGTCTCAGATGACGGCCCTGTGGCAACTCTATCTGCTGCGTCTCGGGGTGGGGGTTGGGTTTACGGCCCTGGCCCATGTGCCGGTCAATATTGTTATTTCGCGCTGGTTTGCGCGTAAGCGCGGTCGGGCCATGGGCACGGCCATGATCGGTGCTCCTGTTGGCGGACTGCTGATGACGCCCTTTGCCTCGTCTTGTATCGAGTGGGTTGACTGGCGTCTCACCCTGTTGATCCTGGGCGGGCTGCTGTGGCTTATCCTGCTTCCGGTGTTGTGTGGGCTGCTGCGCGATACGCCGGCTGACCTGGGTCTGCTGCCGGACGGCGAGACGAGACCGACCACGGACGACACGCCGCACGATGTTGGTGTAGGGGAGGGGATATCCGCCCGCGATACGCTCCGGACCGGCCGTTTCTGGGCGCTCATCGGCATCTATTTTCTGGCCTATGGCTGTCTCTTTTCCGTGATGATTCACCAGCACCCCTATTTTACGGATCAAGGCTTTTCCGCCCAGCACGCGGCCCTGCTGGTGAGTGTGCTGCTGAGCGCGTCCGTGCTCAGCGGGCTGGGTTTTGGCTGGGCGAGTGATCGCTATGATCCGATGCAACTGGCGGCGACCTGTTATGCTCTGGGTGGTGTGGGTATAGCCCTGCTCTTATGGGCTTCCCCCGTGGTTGCCGTGGTCGGCTTTGTGGCCTGCTTCGGCTTCTTCTTTGGTGGTACCACCCCGCTGACCGCGCTCGTGACCGGGCGGATGTTCGGTATGAAAGCGCACGGCGTGATCTACGGTTTCTATCAGACCGTTATCTGTTTAAGCGGCTTCGTTGGCCCGACTGTGATGGGCTTTATCTATGACACGACCGGCAGCTATCAACTCGGGTTTATCGGCGTGGGCATCGGTCTGCTGTGCGCTGCCACGTTGATGCTGGTCGTGCGGGCGAGAACCAGGCTTCTTCCCGTGTCTGTTGCATCCACCTGAACAAACAGGTCTGATTTTCCTCTTGTGGCTCAAATCTTCGGCTGATACAACTTTTTGCACAAGGATAAGGACCCATCCCGGCCCTACGGGCCACCCCTCCACGGCGGGGTGCGGCATTCATCCCCTCTTGGGAGGGGTGCTGCGAAGCAGCGAGGTGGGTTCCTCATGTTCGTTTCGAGTCGTTAACGAGGAGGGCCTGTTATGAAGAGCCATTGGTTTCATTTAATGCCGTATCAAGACCTGCCCGAAGACTTTAAGGAAAAGCATCCGAGTGTGTGGGTAGATGTTTCAAGTGAATTATTCGATCCCGCTCGCGGACACCAATTTTACAACGAATATCTGGACGAACTGGAGTTTGCCGACAGCCTGGGGTTTGACGGCATCTGCGTGAACGAGCACCACGCCAACGCCTACGGCCTGATGCCGTCACCTAACATCATCCTGGCCGCGCTCGCCCGGCGGACTTCCAAGGCCGCGCTTATCGTGCTGGGCAACTCGATTGCACTGTATAACCCGCCTATTCGTATTGCCGAAGAAATGGCCATGCTCGACTGCATCTCGGGTGGCCGTTTTGTGGGCGGTTTTCCGGTCGGCACCTCGATGGATACCAATTTTGCGTACGGCCAGACACCCCTGACGCTACGTGAGAAATATCGGGAAGGCCACGACCTGATCATTAAGGCCTGGACCGAGCCGGAACCGTTTGCCTTTAACGGCAAATACAACCAACTCCGCTATGTGAACATCTGGCCCCGCCCGATTCAAAAGCCGCATCCGCCGGTGTGGATTCCAGGCGGCGGCAGCGTCGAGACCTGGGACTGGGTGGCTGCGCACGACTATATGTATGCCTTCCTGAGCTATTTCGGCTACGAGCCGGCCACGCAGGTGATGAAAGGCTATTGGGAGGCCGTGGACCGCGCCGGCCGGGACCCCAACCCCTACCGCGCCGGTTATCTGCAAGTCATCGGCGTGTCCGAGACGGACGCTCAGGCGGAAAAAGACTATGCCGAGGCGGTCTCGTATTTCTACCACCGCTGTCTGCACGTGCCCGACCACTGGGCCGCCGCGCCGGGATACCTGACGCTCAAGACGATCAAGTCGCTCAAGTCGCCCTTCAGCTTCGAGCAGTTGGCCGACCTCAAATGGAAGGACTTTGTTGAGCAGGGCTACGTGATTGCCGGCTCGCCGGCAACCGTGCGCGACCGACTGGTCGAGGTTCTCAAGGAAATGAATGTCGGCCAGCTTTTCACCCTGCTTCACTTCGGCAACCTGAGCGCCGCGCTGACCCGCAAGAACACCGAACTGTACGCCAAAGAGGTGCTACCTTTTCTGCGCGAGCAGTTGTGGAACGAGTGGGAAGACCGCTGGGCTCCGCACCCGATGAAGGAAGAAGACCGCATGCCGGTCGCGGCCCTCTGAGGCGCTACCCCCTGAAGGGAGATCGTTTGGAATGCAAGAAGTGAAGGTTGCTGTTCGGAATGGAAAATTTACCACCTCAATGCAGTGGGGCGGCAACGGCGAGCCGCTCCTGTTCCTGCACGGCGCCGGCGGCCCCATGGCGGGCGCCCCGTTTCTCGAGGAACTCGCCCAAAATTTTACCGTTTACGCCCCGGCCCATCCCGGCTTTGGCCCCGGGACGGGTATCGAGCATATTGACGACGTGATTGATTTTGCCCTGTACTACCATGATTTTCTCGACGAACTGCAGATCGATAGCCCGCATATCGTCGGCCACTCGCTGGGTGGCATGCTGGCCGCGGAGATCGCCGCGCTCGCCCCGTATCGGATCAATCGGCTCGTGCTGGTCTGCCCGGCAGGGCTGTGGCTTGACGACAACCCCATTCCGGATTTCTTTACCTTTAACCCGCAGCAGATGGTCGAACATGTGTTTCACGACCCCAGCGGTCCCATGAGCCAAATGTTCACCGAGCAATTGCAATCCCCCGAAGCCCAGCTTGAGATGTATAAATGTCTGGCCTCAACCGGGAAATTCCTGTGGCCGATTCCCGATAAAGGGCTCAAGAAGCGCATCCATCGGCTGCAACTGCCGACGCTGTTGCTGTGGGGAGAATCCGATAAGCTTATTCCCCCGGTCTATGGGGAAGCGTTTCAACGCGCCATTCCCGGTTCGCGGTTGGTCCACTTCGCGAGTTCGGGTCATATGATTATGCTGGAGGAACAAGAGGCTTTTGTTGACGCAGTCTCGGATTTTTTATTGGAATAACCCGAAAGGAGGAGAAAATGATTAAGGCGAAATCGATCCGCCATACTGGGGTGCCGGTCTCGGATGTGAGAAAGGCAAAGCGGTTCTATGGCGAGATTCTGGGCTTGGGTGAAATTGAGCGGCCCAAGATCAAGGGCGTGCCTGGAGCCTGGTATGAGGTGGATGGAACCCAGGTGCATATCATTGGCCAGCGTAACACGATGGCCGACAAGGATATTCCGGGTATCGGCACCCACATCGCGGTCCAGGTCGAAGACCTCGAAGAGGCCAAACGTGTGCTCAAGAGAAGGCGGGTGAAGTTCCAGGAATTTGCTCCGCCGCCCAGTATGGGGTTGGCCCCGGTGGTCTTTGTCCGTGACCCGGACGGCAACGTGGTCGAGTTGCGGGCGGAAGCCTAAACGAAGCGCAGGCGTAGGGGTTGAGTATGGCTCCGTCTTCTCAGACGCAAACAGCCTTTCGCGACCCCGCTTTCCTCACAAATCGTGACATGCCCATTCATCGATGGGTGCCGTGGATCGCAGGATTTTCACAGCAGTTCATCGAGGATGCTTTGAGCACCTACATGAAGGACCAGTACGGGACGGTACTGGACCCGTTTGCCGGTGTGGGTACCACGCTGGTGGAGGCGGACCTTGCCGGACACAGTGTGGCTGGTTTTGAGATCAACCCCTACGCAGCCTTTGCGGCTCAACTCAAACTGAGCGCCTATCGATTGCCTGTTAAGGCTCTCCGTTCTGTCATAGACGACCTCTCCAATCACGCATTGACAGCGGAAGCAAACGGGATCATGCCCACTTCGACTTCACCTCCCGGTTTTCGGACACGGTCTCCTTTCTACAGCCCGGAAGTCGAGCGGAAAGTGCTACTCTTGATGGATTTTGTTAGTCGCCAAACTGATACGCAGATCGTGGACGCCCTACGGCTCGCTTTTGCCGCTACAATGGTGGAATACTCCAACTATTCCTATGAACCGAGCTTGGGCAGGCGCACGGCGGTTGGTCGTGCTGAAATAAAAGATTATCCAGTCGCCCTATGCGTGGCTCGCAAAATGACGCAGATGCTTGAGGATGCTCAGTGGTATCACCAGCATCGTGTCTGCGGAGACCGGCCTGCTGGCCGTGTTCAGCTTCAGTCTTTTTTCGATGGCTACAAACAGATAGAGGCTCAGAGTATTGATCTGATTGTGACCTCGCCGCCATATGCGAATAACTACCACTACAATAGAAATACCCGACCACACCTGTACTGGCTTGGGTTCTGTGATGCGCCGGAAGACTTGAAGCAGTTAGAGGAGCAAAACTTCGGGACATACTGGCAGCGGGCACGAGAGCTTCAACATGTTGCCCTGGACTCCATGATTACCGACCCTGACATCCGGCATACTCTGGACAAGATTCGCCGTCAAAATCCCGACCGCGGGATCTACGGCGGCGAAGGATGGGCGAACTACATCACCACCTATCTGAATGACTGTGTTCGCTTCACGGCTGGGATAAAATGGTGTCTTCGGCCTGGGGCAACCGCCCTTGTGGTCATCGGCAATAGCATCGTGCAAGGTGTTCACGTACCCACCGATAGGTTCCTTGCAAAGATCGCGCTGCACCACAACCTAGAGGTTGTCGGCATCCATACGCCCCGGCCTACCCGCGTCGGTAACAGCATCACCAATTCGAGCGTTCGCAGGGGAACCGCTGGCCGTACCAAACTGTACGAATCGGTAGTGGAGATTCGGCAGCCATGAGTGACTATTACGATCCGCTCACGTGGGAAAATCTCATGGCTGGTTTGGTTGTTCACTTTGAGCGCCAACCATGTATGAGTCTTACGGAGGTTGATACTGTACGCGGTCCAGGAGTTTACGTTCTGTTCTATAAAGGACCATACCCTGCCTATACGCCGATATCTGGGACGCCGAAGCCCATATACGCAGGTAAAGCCGTACCCGAAGGTGCACGCAAAGGGACGGTCAGGAAAAATGCGGGACGGACTGCCTTGCGTAGCCGACTGAACAATCACCGCAAGTCAATTGAGGCAGCAACAAATCTCGACGTGAACGACTTTGAATACCGGTTTCTCGCTGTTGTTCCCGTCTGGATTACGTTGGCTGAACAATTTTTGATCGATTACTACGCGCCGGTCTGGAATAAGGTCCTCGATGGGTTTGGCAATAATCCGCAAGGCAAGGATCGGGAAACTGGGAAAGCAAGCTTATGGGACACGTTGCATCCCGGTCGTAAGTGGGCAGCCAAGCGAGTTCGCACTCGGGATGAAGAGGATGTCCTTGCACTCGTGACTGAGTTTTTTCAGACGGAAGAAGAGCAGGCATAAAAGGGAGAGGTCTGATGCTGATCGAAATTTATCCAAAACCCGACGGCATGCAGCATATCAATCTCATGTTCTGTGAGGCCGAGCCCGATCCCGAGGATGGCTGGGTGCGCTCTCATATTGACGCGTTTCCTACCCCGCCAAAGCGAATTTTTGAAGAAGAACGGACCGGCCGGACATATACCACCCTCCAGTACGGCCAGTGTGTCATCGGACATTCCATGTTCTATATCGAAAAGCACAAAGGCGTGGTGGACAAGCTGCTCGGGATTTGCACGAGCGAGCTTGAGCGGGCCTCACTGGATCGTCCTGCTCGCAATGCGGTTATCTCCCGTCTGGCACTGGAATTGGATAAGCAGGCCCGATTTTCGGTGGACGATCAGGGCAATTTGACCATTGCTCTGAAAGAAGTGGATGAGGCCGAAATTCGCAAACGCCTGGGTGACCTCATGGCCGAAGAATCTCCTGTCCGGCCCGTCGAAACCGCAGGAAGTGAGGCCTGACGTGGCAGGGGTGGAAGGCAGGGTCGCGTTTATAACCGGAGCCGGGTCGGGTATCGGGCGCGCGACCGCGCAGGTCTTGGCCACAGGCGGCGCTGATGTTGTGGTGACGGATATCAACCTGGCCGGAGCTGAGGAAACGGCCCAGGCCGTCACTGAACTGGGCCGTAAGGCACTCGCGCTTCAGGTCGATGTCTCCGACCTGCATGCGGTTGAAACCGCGACAACACGGTCCCGCCAGGAGTTGGGCGCGATTGATATTCTGTTCAGCAACGCCGGTATCGGAACCCAGGTGGCGTTTACGGATATGACCGAGGAGGACTGGGACCAGATGTTCGACGTTCATCTCAATGGGACGTATCACTGCTTTCGCGCAGTCCTACCTGAGATGAAAACGGTTGGCTGGGGCCGGTTGATCAGTACTTCTTCTATGGGGGCCTTTACCGGAGGAATCCGTTTGGCCCATTACTGCGCGGCCAAGGCTGGCATTGCCGGACTCACGGTGGCCATGGCAAGTGAGCTGGCGCGAACGGGCATTACGGTCAATGCGGTGGCTCCCGGTGTGATCGATACGCCGATGGTCCGGCAGAGTCCGGAGCGCTGGGTCAAGAATATGACCAAGACCATTCCTATGCGCAAACTGGGACAACCCGAGGACATCGCCCATGCCGTCGCTTATTTAGCCTCGGAAGAAGCCGGATTCATGACCGGTCAGATTCTCAGCCCGAACGGCGGCTCGTATATGAAGTGGTGTTAGGATGCGACTGGCAGGAAAAACCGCACTGATAACCGGCGCCGGGTCGGGCCTCGGCCAGGCGACCGCCCAGCTCTTTGCCCAGGAAGGGGCGCACGTCATTGTGGCTGACATCAGCCAGCGTCGCGCAGAGGCCGTCGCCGCCGAGATCAGTCAAACACACGCTTCTCAGGCGATAGGCATTCAGGCCGACGTGACCCAGAGCCGGGCCGTCAACGCTGTGGTTGAACGGGCCAAGAGCGCGTATGGCCCGATCAATATCCTGGTAAACAACGCCGGGATTGCCCAGATCAAGGACCTGCTCGATATCACCCCTGAAGACTGGCAGCGCATGATCGACGTCCATATGAAGGGGACCTTTCTATGCACGCGGGCCGTGATCGGAGATATGATCGCCGCCCAGTGGGGGCGGGTGATTAACACCGCCTCTGTGGCCGGCATGACCGGCGGTCCGCAAAACGCGCACTACGCCGCGGCAAAGGCCGCCATTATCGGTTTTACCCGCTCGCTGGCCCTGGAATACGCGCGGTCGGGCATTACCGTGAATGCGGTTGCCCCCGGACTGATTGAAACGCCCATGGTCAAACAGGGTACTGGCCCTGCCGCCGAGAAGGTCGTGGATTTCTTTATCCGTCGCATTCCCATGCGCCAAATGGGCACACCAGGGGACATCGCCGCGGCTCATTTGTATCTGGCCTCGGACGAGGCGGTCTATGTGACCGGACAGGTGTTGAGCCCGAACGGCGGCTATCTGGTGTGAAGCGTTTTTCCTTGACGTTTCTGGACGCTGGTTGTAGCGTGGCGGTGTGAACGAAGCCTTTGAACACCGCTCGCTCATCGACCGCACCCTCCTGCGCACCTTTCAGCAACGCCAAGACTGGCCGTCCATCATCCGGCTGACCCTCCATCTGTCCGCTTTCCTGCTGTGTGCGTACGGTGTGCTGCTCGTCACGCCGCATTCTCACCTGGCGGCCGGCCTGCTCTCGGTCGTGCTTGGTGGGATATGGGCCTCGTTGTTCGCCCCCTTTCATGAGTGTACGCATCAAACCGCCTTTAAGTCTCTCTGGCTGAACTCCCTGGGCGCTTGGCTCAGCGGCTTTCCCTTTGGCATGGCTCCGGCCGTCTACCGGGCTTTCCATTTCGACCATCACCGCTACACCCAATATCCCGACCAGGACCCCGAGCTGCTGTTCTTGGGTGGGCAGCCGGTGTCCTGGCCGACCCGATGGAAAAATTGGTTGCTCATGATTAGCGGCTGGGGCCTTATTCAGTTCAAAGCAGGCGCTCTCGTGCGATTTCCCTTTCTGGCCTATGAGAAGTGGGAGGCTTTTGCGCCCTGGGCGCCGTTCGACCAACGTCCCACATTGGCCTGGCAATCGGGTGTGATCGCCCTCTTTTGGGTCGGGCTGATTGTCGCGGCCTGCATCGGGCCTGCGGGTATGGGCTGGGTGCTGTTTGCCGGGCTGCTGGGCCATATGTTTCAGGCTATCTGGATCACCACCGAACACACCGGCCTGCCGAATGAAGGCTCCATTCTGGCGCGTACGCGCACCATGCAGACCTGGCCGTTTTTCAGTTGGTGGCTGTGGAATATGAACTTTCATGCCGAGCATCATGCCTGGCCGGCGGTCCCGTGGTACCGGCTGCCCGCCCTGCACCAGGAAATGTCGGAACATCTCGATGCCACGGAGCGCGGCTATGCCCGGCTCCAGTTCAAGGTCTGGAGCAAGGTCGGCGTGTAATGTCGGCTGAGAGATGACCGCGACGATTCCCCTATCCCTTCCTCGGAGGTAGGGGCGATTCATGAATCGCCCCTACGGGGTATTGAAATGAAAACCCGTCGTCGTATCTGCACTATTCCCCGCTCGTCTTGACCCTCTGAAACCCAGCGTCTAGGCTCAAACCAACAGCATATCAGGAGGTTAGGAATTACGATGCTCACTGCACCGACGCGCTTTTTTACCGAAGATCATGAGATATTCCGCGAACAGGTTCGTAATTTTGTGACCAAGGAGGTCCACCCCCATATCGACCAATGGGAAGAGGAGGCCCTTTTCCCCAAGTCGCTCTACCAGCGCATGGGTGAACTCGGATTTCTGGGTATCCGCCACCCCGTAGAGTACGGGGGCAGTGCCGGGGATATCTGGATGACGCTCGTCTTTTGTGAAGAGTTGTGTCGCTGCCGGGCCTTGGGCTTGCCAACCAGCGTGCTGGTCCATACCGACATGTCCTCGACCCATATCGCCCGCAACGGCACGACAGAGCAGAAAGAAAAATACCTGCGGCCCATGATTACCGGCGAGGCGGTCTGCGCCATAGGGGTGACCGAACCCTCGGGCGGGTCCGACGTTGCCAGCATACGCACCACGGCAGTGAAAGACGGCGATTCCTACGTTATCAATGGTGCCAAGATTTTTATTACCAACTCCGTTCACGCCGATGTCTTTTGTGTGGCTGCCAAAACCGACAAGGACGCCCAGGCACGTGGCATCTCCATGTTTATTGTTGAGCGCGATACCCCCGGCTTCAGTCTGGCCAAAAAGCTGGACAAAATGGGCTGCCACAGCTCGGATACCGGCGAGTTGGTTTTTGAGGATGTGCGCGTGCCGCGTCACAGCCTCTTGGGAGAGGAGGGCAAGGGGTTTTATTATATTATGCAGAATTTTCAGGACGAGCGCCTGATTGCGGCCAGTATGGCCGTAAGTGCGGCCCAGCAAGCTCTCGAGGATACGCTCAGATACACGCGCGAGCGGCAGACGTTTGGCAAGCGCGTGTTTGATCATCAGGTCATATCGCATCGCCTGGCGGATATGGCCACCGAATTGGAAGCCGCCCGGCAGTTGACTTACTACGCGGCCGACGTGCTGGCCAGTGGCCGTGACTGTAGTACCGAAGTCTCGATGGCAAAGCTGTACGGCTGTAACGTGGCCAATAAGGTCGCCTATGAGTGCGTTCAGATGCACGGCGGCTATGGCTATATGAAAGAATTTGCGGTTGAGCGGTTCTACCGCGATATCCGTCAGACCACGATTGCCGGAGGGTCCGCCGAGATTATGAAGGAAATTATTGTCAAGCGCGGGCTGGACCGGGACCTGTAGGCCAGGAGGGGGAAGAATCTCCCTTCCTTCAGTATACTGATTCTGTCATAGACGTATTTACTTTGAATCTGTTATATTCTACTAAAGACGAGCAACACCTCTGGCGGTGTTACATGTGGATATGCGGAATGGATCCGTTGTGTGGTGGAGTTGTGGTATGTGGAGGAGGAATCCATGGGAGTGGTGCTGGAGGTCGAAGTTCCACAAAGAGCGTTTAATCGTCGTCTCCAACCCTTTGCTATTGCCCTTGCCGAAGTCTCCTGGCGCGTGAAGATGTTCACGCACGAGGGAGTGGTGCTGGCAGCCTTGTATCTTGAGGAGCCTGACCTCATCCTCGCCATGGTTCTGTGGCCGAATGTGGACTCTGCGCGGCGTTTGTTCAAAGGCCATTTTGAAATTTGTTTATGCTCGGCCGCTGACCCGGCGGGACGGGTGCGTCTTGCCGTGCAGATTGATCCCGACATGGTCGAGGAACTCTTTGTCGCCGCCGAACTCATTAACCCCAAGCCGTCAAAGGCGGGGGCGAAGCGGGCGGAAAAGTATTTTACCGAGTTCCTGGCCTTAGGCTTTCCGGATTCTCAAGTCGTCTGGGCGCGGTCATGTCGATGGCAGGATACGCCCGAGTACCTGGAGGCGACGACACCCATCCGGGTGGGCTGAGAAACGGGCTCGCATTCGGACAAAAGACGTGGTATGCCGTGAATTTCACCCATCCTCCGGGTGGCTGAAGGTAAGATGCCACTATACCGAAAGGCCGGCGATAGGCCTGCCCTTTCACTGGAAAGCCACATGCCTGAGAAAATTGAAAATTCCCATCTCATTGAGATGACCCCCCTGGTCTCCCCTCGGACGATTAAAGCCAAACTCCCGCTGACCGAAGGCGCGGCTGGGCTGATTATGCAAACCCGGCACGCGATCTGCGATATCCTGCACGGTCGGGACCGACACCGCCTGCTCGTGGTCACTGGCCCATGCTCCATCCATGACCCCCAGGCGGCCTATGAATACGCCGAGCGCCTCAAACCGGTGATTGACGAAACACGCGACCATCTCGTTGTGGTGATGCGGACCTATTTTGAAAAGCCGCGCACAACCATAGGCTGGAAAGGGCTGATTAACGATCCGCATCTTGACGGGTCGTGCGACATCCCGACCGGTCTGGAACTGGCCCGTGAGATCTTACTCCATATCAATCATATGGGGGTGCCCTGCGCGAGTGAACTCTTAGACCCGGTGACACCGCAATATGTCGCCGACCTGCTCAGTTGGGCGGCCATAGGTGCGCGGACAACCGAGAGCCAAACGCATAGAGAGATGGCCAGTGGGCTCTCCATGCCGGTCGGTTTCAAGAATACGACCGGGGGGGAGGTTTCCGGGGCGATCAACGCCATGATTTCGGCTGGCCACCCGCATAGTTTCCTGGGTATCAACGCCGATGGCATGACCTCGGTCATCAAGACCCTGGGGAATCCCGACCGTCATATTATTTTGCGGGGCGGGGGAGGGCGGCCCAATTACCGCCAGAAGGATATTGCGCAGGTAACAGAGATGGTTGCCAAAGAGGGGATAGCGCGCCCGATTATGGTGGACTGCTCCCACGGCAATTCAAATAAGGATTATACCCGTCAGTCTGCGATCTGTCGGGACGTGTTACAGGTGCGCCAAGAGCAAGAGTACGATGTCATGGGCATCCTCCTGGAGAGCAATTTGAACCCAGGCAACCAGTCCTGGAAAGAAGGCTCCCATCTCGAATACGGGGTGTCCATTACCGATGCCTGTATCGGTTGGGAAGAGTCGCGCGGCTTATTGTATGAAATGGCTGAAGTGGTGCAGTCCAACTCGCTGGCCGTTCCCGCATAATGAACGACTAGTGCGGTTCGTCGGAAGACCGACCTTCCGGGTCTTCTGCTTGTACAGCCTGCTGGTATTCGTTGCCGGAGGGGCTGCCTCGTGTACCTATGCCGAACGCAAGTGGGATCAGAAAATTGCCGAGTTCAATAAGGGCATCGATCAACAAATGGCGCAAGCCGAAGGCAAGGCTAGCCGCTGTCAGGCCCGAGGCGGCGTCTTTTACAATGAACAATGCTATATGCCCGATATGAACCCTGCCGTTCGGGACGAACAGACGTGTCGGCTGCACGGCGGTCTGTTCATCAATGAGGAATGCCTGACCGACCAACGCGGGAAGGCCTCATTTCAATAGCAGCCCAGAGCAGATGGCCCGGCCCAAGGGGCGCGATCTCAAAAGAGGAGGAAGTCATGGACGAACCTGGGGAAAAAACAGAACTGGTTCACGGCAGCTGTTTTTGCGGCACCGTCCGGTTTGAGTTTGCCCTGCCGACGCTCTTCTGTGGTCACTGTCACTGCTCAATGTGTCGGCGCATGCATGGGGCCGGCTATGTGACCTGGATAGGGGTGCCCACGCAACAACTCAGCCTGACTGCCGGGCAGGAGCAATTGACCGTTTTTGCCTCTTCGGAGCATGGCACACGCTCGTTCTGCAATACCTGCGGCAGCTCACTGTTCTGTCAGTCGAGCAAGCATCCGGAAATCATGGATATTGTCCTGGCGAATCTGCACGATACCATCGACCGCGAACCGCAAGCTCATTACTATTTTTCTGATCGCGCGGACTGGACTGCCATAGGCGACGCCTTACCCCGCTTTGGCGGAGAAACCGGGACCGAACCCCTGGCAGCGGAGTCTGCCAGCCATATGACAACGGAGAAACACGCATGAGTTACGAGCAGATTTTATACGATACTCAGGATGGTATTGCGACGATTACGCTGAATCGACCGGAAAAGCTTAACGCCTGGACGAACGTGCTGGAGCAGGAAGTCCGCCATGCCATGACCGAGGCGACCGCGGATGCGGCCGTCCGGGCGATTATTCTCACCGGCGCCGGACGGGGGTTTTGTGCCGGAGCGGATATGTCCTTGCTGAACGCGGTCCGAGAGCGGTCCGAAACCGCATCCGCGACCGAAAGTCCGGTGGCCTTTCCCGGACCGATCCAGGGCGGGCTCGACCTGCCCCAGGCATTCTCTTATCGCTACGCGTATTTCCCCACCGTCCCGAAGCCCATCATCGCCGCCATCAACGGTCCGGCCGCCGGCTTGGGGCTGATCCTCTCCCTGTACGCCGACCTCCGTTTTGCGTCGGATACGGCGGTCTTCACTACGGCCTTTTCGCGGCGCGGGCTCATTGCCGAACACGGGGTTGATTGGATTCTGCCGCGGGTTGTCGGTCTGCCGCACGCCCTGGACTTGATGCTCTCGGCCCGAAGAATCACCGCCCAGGAAGCCCTTCAGATGGGCCTGGTGAATCGCCTCTATCCGGCTGACTCCTTTATGTCGGAAGTCCGGGCCTATGCGCTTGAGCTGGCCACCATGGTGTCGCCGCGTTCCATGCGGGTCATGAAATCGCAGCTCTTTCGGGCGCAGGACGTTGATTTCGCGACCTCGCTGCAGGCCGGTCTGAGCGAGATGAGCGCGAGCTTCGGCAGCGAAGACTTTAAGGAAGGGGTGGCCCATTTTGTGGAAAAACGGCGGCCCGAGTTTTCCGGCAAATAGGGTGCTCACAGAGAGTGAGGGAGGACAGGATGCGAGTCGGGACGATCAAACAGATCTGGCGTTATCCGTTCAAGAGCATGCTGGGCGAACTGCTGGAGCAGACCGAGGTCAGCCCCCAGGGCGTGGTGGGCGACCGGGGCTGGGCCGTGCGGGACGAGGTCCGGGGGGGCATTACGAGCGCCAAAAAAATCCCGACCCTGATGCACTGTCAGGCCCGCTATCCAGACAGCCCGACCAAGGACCAGATTGGCCCGGTTGAAATCACCGTTCCGGACGGCACGACCTTCTTGTCCAACGACCCGGATGCCGCGGCCCAACTCAGTCAGGCCCTGGACCGTCAGGTTTCCATCTGGCCGATTCAGCCCGCCGAAAACCTTGAGCACTATCGACGCGGAAAGCCGACGCACAGCAATCCGGCCGAAGAGTTACGAAGCCTCCTCGGTTTGGAGCCTGACGAACCCCTGCCGGATTTATCCATCTTCCCCAAAGAGATTCTGCAATACGCCTCGCCTCCGGGCACCTATTTCGACGCCTTCCCGCTGCTGCTGGTGACCGAGGCGTCGTTGCAGCAGCTGCGATCCCTGAGCCCGACTTCGCAGATTGACGCCCGGCGCTTTCGTCCAAATTTTTTGATTGAGACCGAGGAGGCGAGCGGTTTTGTTGAGACCTCGTGGCCGGGCAAACAGCTCCGCATCGGGAATATGACCCTCGACATAACGATGAACTGTCTGCGCTGCGTTATGACAACCCTCGGCTGCGCAAACCTGCCCAAAGACCCCAAGATCATGCGCACCCTGGTACGTGAGGCCAACCAGAATTTTGGGGTCTACGCCACCGTGAAGACTCCTGGGCTAGTGTCGGTTGGCGACCCGGTCGAGCTTCTTGCCTAGAGCACATCACGCTGCCGTGTAGCACGTCTCTCTCTTCCTAGAGGAGTGCGGGCTTCCAGCCCGCAAGCGGCCAGGATGGCCGCTCTCCCAGGGGGCGCAGGAGACCCCAGGGGCGAGGGAATGGAACTGGTAGGGGCAACCCTTGTGGTTGCCCGGCCTTCTTCATCGGCCTCACCCGCCCCGAGCAAGGATGATTTTCTACTCCCCTCCTTGGAGGGGTGGCCCGTAGGGCCGGGGTGGGTTCCTGGAATGCCCGCACGAGGAAACCCACCCCCCTGCTTCGCAGGACCCCTCCCAAGAGGGGATGGGGAGAGGGGGAGGCGTGGTGTTCCAGGAGTGCGGGCTTCCAGCCCGCAAGCGGCCAGGATGGCCGCTCTCCCAGGAGTCGCCTGAGGACACGACCGTTTCACAGAGACCGGGAATCCGGGGAGAAGGCAGCGGCGGGGTGGGTTCGGCTCTTCGAGTACGCCCTGCCTTAATACCGAGCCATGACCTTGTCCTTAAAATCGGTCAGCACTTTGCGGGCGCTAGCCATTGGCGGAAGTAAGCTGACTTCCTTGAGCCCGCTTTTCTCTGCGGCGCGCAGCTTGTCAATGATCTCGTCTGGCGTGCCCACGATGCACGAACCCTCAATGGCCTTGGGCGTGATAAAGCGTCGCTCCTCGGGCATCAGAAACGTGCAATGGCCGTTGTGAATCTGGAGATAGCGCTTCTCCGCCGGAGTCTCCATTTTTTTCACATAGGCGCAGTATTCGTCCCAAATATCGTGAATGGACGGGGGAATCATCTCTTCCTTGCCGGTGAACTCGTAGATTTCATAGGCAAAATGCAGGACCGCCGATACCCATGAGCCGCATTCGTCTATGACCCGGTCCGAGGTGAGGTCCTCGCCCGGTTCCAGCACGACGACCGATGTGAGCGAGACCGTATGATAGTCGCTCAGGTCCCGGCCCACTCTGGCGGCCCCCTGGCCCACATAGTCCATATTGAGATTGAGAACGGCCTCTTGCTCGTTCAACACCGAGATCAGACCATCGCCAAATTCGCCTGCGGCTTTGAGGGCCAACGGTCCATTGGCCGCCACTATGATAGGAACGGGATGCTCCAGGTCGATGAATTTCAGGTCCTGATGCAAAAACCGAATGGTCCGCGTTGTGTCATTGAAGGTGTATTCAACCTCTTCGCCTTGAAGAAGAGTCCGGAGGACGCGCAGGTACTCGCGGAAGTCACGAATTTTCATGGGATTCATGCCCATGACACGCATAGCGGTATGTCCGGTCCCAATGCCGAGAAAGACGCGGCCCGGCGCAAGCCGATTGACCGAGGCGATCGAATGGGCGGTGACCGGAGCGATCCGGGTGCCGGGGATGGCGACTCCGGTGCCGAGTTTAATCCGTGAGGTGTTTTGCGCCGCTACGGCCAGCGTAGCGTAGCAGTCGGACCAGATCATCTGGGAATCGGGCACCCAGGCCCGGTCATAGCCCAAGTCCTCGGCAAATTTAATGAGTTGCCAGTCTCCGATATTGGTTGCCACCGTGACGCTGAACTCCATAGCCTCCTCCTTAACAGGAAAAAATTCTCTTGTGGGTCACCGGAGGCATACCATACCGGGGTGTCTTTCGCCATGTCCGGAGCAGTGCAAAAGAATTGACAAACGGTAGGACTGAATGAGACAACCGCCTACAGAGGTAGGATGCATGTTGCGTTCTCAGCAGCCTGGGGGGAACCCACCCCGCCGCTAGCGCGGCACAAAGAGGAAGCGTGTCCTCCAACAGTCAAACACATGCTGGACACGTTTCCTCTTTCCCTCCCAAGAGGGGATGTGTGCTGCCGAAGGGAGTCGTCAAATGGAAAGCTGCGATTTTCTCATTATCGGGGCTGGTATAGCCGGGGCGTCGGTTGCCTTTGAGCTGGCCGCACATGGTCGGGTCATTGTCCTTGAGCGCGAAGCCGTACCCGGTCATCATTCGACCGGCCGGTCAGCCGCGGTCTTAACCCAGAATTACGGCAACTCCGTTATTCGCCGCCTCACCCTGGCGACCCGCCCGTTTTTGGAACATCCACCGGACGGGTTTACTGAGTATCCGCTGACCGCTCCCCGCCAGATGCTGTGGATCGCGCGCGAGGACCAAAAGGCCGGTCTGGAGGCAACGCTTGGGGAGGCGCAGCGGCTGGTCCCCACCATTCGTGCGGTTGAGCCCGCAGAGGCATACGCGCTCTGTTCTGCCTTACGAACCGGCTATGTCGCCTACGCAATCCTGGAGCCCCACGCCTTGGACCTCGACGTACACGCCATCCATCAGGGTTTCCTGCGGGGATTAAGAAGCCGGGGCGGAACGGTGGTCACACACGCCGAAGTGGTCCGGTTTCGGCAGACGGACGCGAGCTGGGAGGTCCACACGCCTGACCAGCAATACGCGGCCGCGGTCGTGGTGAATGCGGCTGGTGCGTGGTGTGATGTCATTGGCCAGTTGGCAGGAGCACGACCTGTCGGCCTGGTGCCGAAACGCCGCACGGCCTTTACGTGTGATGGCCCTGCCGGGATACCGCCGGAAGAGCTCGCAGCGTGGCCGATTATCGTAGATAGCGATGAAGAGTTCTATTTTAAGCCTGAGTCCGGCGGGATTCTTGCCTCTCCCGCGGATGAAACCCCGATGGAGCCGTGTGACGTGTTTCCGGACGACTACGATATAGCGGTCGCCATAGACCGTATTCAAAAAGCAACGACCTTGTCCATTGCCCATATCAACCGCAGGTGGGCTGGATTGCGTAGCTTTGTCCCGGATAAAACCCCCGTCGTGGGCATGGATAGCGAACGTGCCGGATTTTTCTGGTTAGCCGGGCAGGGCGGCTACGGTATCCAGACTTCGTCTGCAATGGGCCGTACCGCAGCCAGCCTGATCGTGAATCAGCATTTACCTCAGGACTTAACCGATATGGGGCTCACGCCTGAGGACTTGGCGCCAATCCGGGTACAAGCTTAAAGAGACTGAGGAGGGCAGGTGCGGAAGAAGGACAACCGAATCAAGAGACGGGATGCGCTGAAATGGATTGCCGCTTCAGGTGCCGTAGCATTCCTGGGGCGCTCTCCCTTCGTATCGTCTGTCTTTGCCGCCGAGCAGACCGTCCGTATTGGAGCCTTAATTCCCCTCACCGGGGATGCCGATGCGTACGCTCGGCAGATGCGTCTTGGCATTGACACCGCGGTCGCCGAGATCAATGGCAGCGGCGGGGTTCTCGGCAGGAAGATCGCGGTTGAATACCGTGACTCGGAAACCACGCCGGCGGTCCTGCCCGAGCGCTGCCGGGAGTTGATTGACGAGTGGGGGGCGATCGCCCTGATCGGACCGTGGGCGGCGGCCGGGCGGAAGTATGCGGCCCGTTTTCTCTCCGAGCGCAACATTCCCTTGGTGAATGCGAGCAATCACGCGGGTGGCTTTTGTTCGCCGGTCCTGTTTTCTCTCGGCCCGACCACGAGTCAGGACGGCCATGCCCTCGTCCGCTACCTGGACGAAGAAGAGCAGATCAAAGATTATTTCATGTTGGGCTCGTATCCCAGTTGGCAAAACACGATGTTCCGCCAGCTGCGCCTTCCGATGTACCAACGCAGCCTCCACGTCCACGGCCAGGCCCTGACCGCGACCGGGGAGCGGCAATTCCGGCCCATCATCCGCTGGATTCAAGAGACGAACACGGCCTCGGTGTTGTTTTGTGTGATGCGGAAGCACGGCCAGGAATTCCTCCGTCAAGCCAGCGAGCTTGGTCTGCTGAATAAACTCACCGTGGGCTGGATCGGGTTTAATGACACCCTGGTTGACGGGCTCACACCCGAAGAACTGGAACGGATTGTGACCACGAGTCCGTTTGTCGTGAGTGACCCTGAAGGCGGCGTGCCCGATTTCGTTGCGCGGGTGCGCTCCCAGCACGGCAGCAATACCCCCATTGGTTATCATGCCCTGACCCATTATAACGCGGTAAAAGCACTCAAGGCGGCCTGGGAAAAAAGCGGAGAGGTGAGTGCCGAAGCGGCACTGACGGGGCTGCGCGGGCTCAGCTTCGAGTCGCCGACAGGTCCGGTGGCCATAGACGCGGAAAACCAGCATGCGACCATGCCTATTGTGGTTGCCCGCGGCAGCAAGGAAGGGCTACAGGTTGTCAAAAGACTCGGCCCTATTGGCCCGGACCCTGGTTGCAGCATCTGAATGCGGAGAAACGTATGTCTGACTTAGAACCGCTCTCTCCGAAAAGATTCTTCCGTTGGTGTGGCTGGCTGATCATGCTCGGACTCTTGGGCGCATGCGCTCCACGACCGCAGGGTGACCTTGCGGCGCTACGGCGAGCCGAAATCCCGAGCGGCATCACGGACGCGCGTGGTCGCGCCGTCTCAAGTCGGGCGCTGAAAGCCTATAAAACCTCTCAAGTCCGCACAGTCGAAAAGCAGTACGCAACGGCAGACCATGCCCTGTCACAATTGCCGGGGGTTGTGGCGGTTCGACCCGGCTACGGAGTCGTATATGTCTACACCAGTCGGCCCGCGGAACTGCCGGCGGAATTTGAGGGAACCCCCATCAGAGCCTTACCGCCGGAATTTGTGAACGGCATCTCCGAAGAGTGGGTGACGCCGGATCAGCTTCCGCCACTTGGTCAGGGCAATTAACCGCAGAAGCAAAAGGAGAACATCTATGGCCGAATATGTCAGTGTT
This sequence comes from uncultured Binatia bacterium (SeqCode), assembly GCA_965203745.1. Taxonomy (GTDB): domain Bacteria; phylum Desulfobacterota; class Binatia; order Bin18; family Bin18; genus Bin18. Next base: position 2,164,162 of record CBDBDK010000001.1, on the reverse strand, counting down.
GCAGAAGCGAGAAATCAGTCAGGGATGCGGATGGTCCTGGGCCAAGGCATCCCTGGTCCGTGGGCGGAAGGGATTCGAGGCATTCTGGACGTGAAGAAGATTCCGTACACGCGCGGGCTGTTTGAGATCGGCTCCGACCACGCCGACCTGATTGCCTGGACGGCGCAGGCCTCTGCGCCGGCGATTGCCTGGAATGACGAATTTCCAAAATCAAACTGGGCCGAGCAGCTCTATCTGGCGGAACGCATCCAACCCGAGCCTGCGCTGATTCCGGCCGATCAGGCCGACCGGATCAAAATGTTCGGCTACGCCAATGAACTGTGCGGTATGCACGGCTTTGGCTGGAGTCGGCGCCTGATGATGGTGCATCAGGGCCTGTCCGCGCCAAACCTACCGGAAGAACAGCGCACTTTCTTCCAAGCCTTTGGCGCAAAATACGGCTACTCGCCCGAGGCCGCGGAGGCGGCTCCCGCGCGGGTAATCGCAATCCTGAACGCCCTGAGCAGCCTGCTTGAAGAACAGCAAGCCCAGGGCAGTCGCTATTTTATTGGGAACGCGCTGTCAGCGCTGGACATTTATTGGGCCGGCTTCTCGCATCTGATTGAGCCCTTGCCGCCTGACGAGTGCCCGATGCTCGAAGACTTCCGTCCGCTCTACCAGAACCATGATCCCGACGTGGCTGCCGCGGCCACGCCGATACTCATGGATCACCGGCATTTTATCTACGCGGAGCACTTGGGTCTGCCCATGGATTTGTGAGGTTCGGGGTAGGGGCAATTCATGAATTGCCCCTACGGGTTTAGCGCTGATGATAGAGCGGATGCCCGCGCACGCTGGTACGCACGCGACTGAAGTGGTCGCCTTCCAAATTGGCAAAATAGAGGTCTTGCAGGTCCGGCCCACCGAATGCACAGTTAGTGGGAAAATTCAGCTTCTGCCCTTCCGGGTCGTCAATCAGCAGACTCCACTGCCCATTGGTATCCACTTTGATGATCTGATGGGCCGGCGCCATATTGACGCCCTGATGAGCAATGCCCTGGAGCGCATGTGAACCCCCGATCTTGGCCGGCAGCGTGACGTAGAGATTGCCGTCCACGTCGAAGGCCATTCCGTCGGGCAGGGCGGGGAAGTCTTTGGAGTATATTTCGGGCTGGCCAAAAGTCCCGTCTTTTTTGATTTGAATGCGCAGGCAGTCGTCCCGGGTGCTTTCCAGCACGTAGACCGCGCCTTCATCCGGTGCGATAGCCGTCCCGTTGGCCAGGTAAATACCCGTGGCAACGACATCGCCCCGGCCGTCCGGGCGGATGCGGACCAGCGCGCCATTCGGGGCCGGCTGGGCCAGCTCGTCAAGCGCCTTTTCCAGGGTCGGCGCGCTCGAAGAATTGGAGACGTATAAATTCCCCTCTGCGTCATAGCTGGCGAAGTTCGGCATGGTGAGCTTCACATCACCCACCTGGTCGGCAATGAGCGAGACCTGGCCGCTCTGGGAAACGCGCATCACGGCCTGCTTGGCCAGGTCGCAGTAGACAATATTGCCCCCACGGTCCATGGTCACGCCGTTGGGCATGGAGCCCTCCGGCAAATGGGCCATTTCATTCACTGTCCCGTCCGGGGTCACACTGTACACAATGCCGTTGCGACCCGCGCCGTAGGCCACGCCCTCTTTATCAATGACCACGCCTTCGGCCTGCAGAACGCCTTGTCCAAAAATTTCCACCTGGTCCAGAGAAAATGTCGCCACCTTGCGTTCTCCTTTTGCGGTACTAGCTCGATTCACGATTCTGTGTTGCCACCTGTCATCCCTGCGAAAGAACGTCACCCCTGTGAAAACAGGGGCAGGAATCCAGGCTCTCGACGCCCGACCTCTGGATGCCGGATCAAGTCCGGCATGACGAGGGTGGAACGGTATGGCGACAGCCTCGCACGAAATGCTCTAATGATCCCTTACGGCGTCGTCAGACGCACTCGTTCTCCGTCCAGTTCAAGCGTGGTTTTGGAGTAGGTGAGTTTTTGAATGATCTTGCCGTCTTTGAAGTGCAGGATATCGATGCCGCGCCGGGCTTCGTGTTTTTTCTCCTGGCCTTTCTCAAACGAGGGGGAGTCGAGCTGCCAGCGGTAGAGCATTTTTTGGTCTACCTCGTCGATAAAGGTCTCTTCGTCCGTAAACTTGAACCCGCCGTGATTGGCAAACCAGGGGGTCCAGGCCTGGCGCAGATTCTCCTTGCCCCTGACCCAGCCTCCGGTCCAGTTCTCGAAGTAAATCTCGTCGTGAAATAAATCCATCACGCCGTTGAGGTCGTGCTCGTTCCAGGCAACCCCCCATTTGGCGAACGCGCTAGACATCTCGTCTCGTGTCAGCATGGTCTTCTCCTTTCGTGAGGGTAAGGGCAATGCATGCATTGTCCTTACGGGTTACGATACGTCTTGGACTTGCTTGGCAAATGATCGGACCTCCTGAGCGATACTATCCGGGTCGCGGCTGAGCGGAACGGTGTATAAGACCTTCACCCCCAGGTCGCGGTAGGTTTTGATATCGTCCGGCGTGGTCCGGGTCGGGTCGGTCATGGCCGTCAGTTCGAGGTCGTCGTAATTCCGTCCGGCCTCATCCATGAGCCGTTTCAATTGCTCCAGCATGGGATGGATCTGGTTAAAGGTCAGCAGGGCAATATGCCAGCCGTCGCCAAACCGGGCCACCCGTTTCAGGGCGTACACCGACTCACCTCCGACCCAGATGGGCGGGTGGGGCTTCTGGAGGGGACGCGGGAGCACATTGACGTCTTCTTCCAGCTTGACGAACTCACCTGCATAGCGTGGGCTGTCTTCGGTCCACAGCGCCTTCATCATCTCAATATATTCACGCGTGCGTTTGCCGCGGCGCTGAAAGGGAACGCCCAGCAGATTGAACTCTTCTTCGAGCCAGCCCACTCCGGTGCCGAGAATGAAACGTCCGCCGGACAAGATATCGATGGTTGCGACCCGGCGCGCCACATCAAACGGGTGGCGGTAGGGGACAATCAGGACGCTCAGGCCAAGCCGGACCTTTTCGGTAATGCCCGCGACAAAGGCGATGGTATCGAACGGGTCCAGCCATTCCATGCTGGTGTAAATATCGTAGTTGGGTTTTCCGTCGTTATACTCCTCATACGGCCACGGCGAGGCAATGGTTTTTGGCAGGACAATGTGGTCCCCGATGAGGAGTGAGTCGCAGCCTTCCTCCTCGGCAATGCGGGCAACATCCATGAGGACCTTGCGGTCACACACCGAAGCGCCGCCGGCTAAGTGCAAGCCGTATTTCATGAATCTCCTCCTTTAGGCATCAAGAGAATAAAACTGCCCACGTCGTAGCGAAAAGATACGTATCACGCAAGGGAGAACGCCTGGAGATGACCGCGTACTTGCCCCTCCTCCACCTTCCCAAGAGGCGTCTTGCTTGACAGTCTGGGGAAGTTACTTCACAGTGATTTTATTGTGGACGAGCAAAGCAATACGATGGTGAGAGCTGCAAGAACAGCCCCGCATCAACGGAGCCCGTGGCTCTGGAGTCGTGGTCTGCTCCTCGCTGTCTGCTGTATGTTTCTGCTCTCGGCTTGCTCCTCCTCCAGCCCGCTTGACCGGCTGAAATCCCAGCTCGCCTCCGCGCCGGAATACGCCATTATTCTGAGCGATATGCGCGAGGAGGGCACGTTCTTCTCTTCGTATTTTCACCAATATCAGGTTGTCCAAGGGGAAAACTCCTGGACCACTGACTGGTTGCAAGTCCCGGAATCCGTTTATCGCGCTAATGAGAATTTTCTCGGTATGACGCTCGCCTCCAAAACACCTGACGGCGAGAACAATGTCCCCCATCCGCCCGGTTATGATTACGTTGGTAATCCGCGCTACGGCTCGTGGCAGACGAATAGCAGCGGCATGTCGTTCTGGGCGTTTTACGGCCAATACGCGCTCATGCGCGACCTCCTCGGGATGGGGCGGGGGTCCATCTTTCGGAACGACTATGATTCCTATCAGCGCTCGCGCTCGCAGCAACGGCCGTACTATGGCCGGACGGGAAACGAATATGGGACGCGGGGCACGGTCACGCAGCAGCAGAAACCGTCCTTTTTCGCCCGTCGCCGTGCCCGAGATGCCGCCCAACGCCAACGCTTCCAACAGAAATTCAATAATCGCTTCGGGCGGAGCAGCGTCCCGACGCGTTCGCGTGGTTTTGGCTTTGGCAAATAAGCTCAAGAGGTAGGGCATGACTCTTGATACTGTGATTCTGGCCAGCATCTATCTCCTGACTGCTTATATCTTGTTCTGGCTGGGGAAGCGCGTTTTTGATTTCCTGCACCGCGACTTTCGCGTCCGCGAGGAATTGGTGGAGCGGAAAAACTCGGCCCTGGCGCTGGCCCTTGTGGGTTATTATCTCGGAGTCGTGTTTGCCATTGGCGGAGCTATTGTCGGTCCGTCAAGCGGCCTGGTTGACGATGTGCTGGATCTGTTTCTGTACGGCATACTGGCCATCATTCTGCTGAATATCTCCACGCTGGTCAGCGACCGCTTGATTCTCTTCCAATTCAGTAACACCAAGGAGATTATTCAAGATCAAAACGCGGGAACGGGCGTCACCGCTGGGGGTATATATGCGGCTACCGGCCTGATTCTGTTTGGCGCCATTTCAGGGGAGGGGGGCACGGTCTGGACGGCGATCGGCTTTTGGGGACTGGGCCAACTGGCCCTGATTCTGACCGGGCTCGTGTACGAGTGGATCACGCCCTACAGCATTCATGACGAGATCGAAAAGGATAATGTTGCCGTTGGTGTCAGCTTTGCCGGAGCGCTGCTGAGTATGGGCAATATCCTGCGCTACGCGGTGAGCGGCGATTTTTATTCCTGGCAGGCTAATCTGCTGACCTTCTGCTCTCTGGCCGTGGTCGGCCTGATAGCGCTGCCGATTATCCGCTGGGCGACGGACAAAGTGCTCTTACCCGGAACGACGATTACGGCCGAGCTGGTTGAGCACGAACAGCCGAATCTCGGGGCTGCCTATATCGAGATGTTCTCCTATATTAGTGCGTCCTTTCTCATCACTTGGTGTCTCTAGTCTGCTGAAGCTGTGCCTGTTTGCCACAGGCTTGGCCGGCATAGTCGCCGAGTTCGTGCTGTGCACGCTTGCGACCTACTTCCTCGGCAACGCAGTATTGCAGTGGACGCTGATGATGTCCTTCATGCTGTTTGCCATGGGCCTGGGCAGTCATCTGAGTCGCTATTGCAGCGCCCATCTGCTGGACACCTTTACCGTTCTCGAGTTTGCCCTGTCCCTGCTGTGTGCCAGCGCCGCGGCCGCAGCCTACGTCCTGTCTCCTTTTCTCAATAATGTGGGCGTGGTGATCTATCCGCTCGGCATCGCTATCGGCCTGTTGATCGGCATGGAGATTCCGCTCATTACGCGGGTCAACGCCGCCTATGAAGAGCTCCGGGTCAACATCTCTTCGGTGATGGAGAAGGATTATTACGGTGCGCTTATCGGGGGGCTGTTCTTTGCCTTTGTGGCCCTGCCGTATTTCGGACTGACCTATACTCCGATAGCGCTTGGCGCGGTGAACTTCGGGGTTGCCTCGCTCCTGTTGTTTCGCTTTCGATCTTTACTGAGCGCACCGCGACTGCTGAGCGGCCTCTGGGTTGGGGTTGGCGCAGGACTTATCGGGCTGTTCGTTCTGGCGGAACCCATTCTCCTGTTTGGTGAGCAGGCCCTGTATAAGGACACCGTTATCCTGGCCAAACAAACGCCCTATCAGCGGCTGGTGATGACGCGCTGGCGGAACGATTACTGGCTCTATATCAACGGCAACCAGCAGTTCAGCAGCTACGATGAAGAGCGCTACCACGAACCGCTCGTCCATCCGGCGATGGCTCTGAGCGGTCATCGCGCAGAGGTGCTCATCCTCGGCGGAGGTGATGGGTTGGCGTTACGGGAGGTGCTCAAATACTCCCAGGTGAAATCCGTGACCCTGGTCGATCTCGACCCGGAGATGACAAGCCTGGCCGCCACCCATCCGGTTTTCCTGCAACTCAATGCGCACGCCCTGGCCGACCCTCGGGTGTCGGTTGTCAATGCCGATGCCTTTGCCTTTCTCCAGGATACGGCGCATTTATTCGATGTAATCATTATTGATCTGCCCGACCCCAATTCTGCCGAGCTGGCCCGGCTGTATTCGCTCAACTTCTATCGGCTATGCAAGAAACATCTCAAACGGGGCGGCACCCTGGTCACCCAGGCGACCAGCCCGTTTTTCAGCCGTCAGGCCTTTGTGTGTATTCAGAAAACGATGGCGGAAGCCGGCTTCAGCGTCCTGCCCTACCACAACCATATCCCCACGCTGGGCGAGTGGGGCTTTGTGCTGGGGGTGGATGCTGAACTGCTTGAGTCTGCGGCCCTGAAGGAAACCGTACAAGGGTTGTCCTTCCAAGAGATTGAGACGCACTTTCTTAACCAGGAGGCGATGATTGCCATGGTGCATTTTGGCAAGGATGTTTTTCGGGACACCGACGAGATTGAGGTGAATCGGGAGAGCCGGCCCGTTTTACCGTCGTATTATCAGCAGGGCAGGTGGGAGGTGTATTAGGGCGTAACCTACGATTGTTCCCGTGGCAGAATATGGGAGAATTCGTACTCGTTGACGTATTTGCCGACAGCGGCTTCAAACTCGTCTTCGTCCCACTGTTCGATGGTCAGGGTGTTGTCTTCCGAGGCGTCCATATAGTCCCAATAGATCATCTCATCGCCAGCAACCCGTCCGTTGGGATGATAGTAGCCGGCTCCGCTTTCGGCTAATCGAAAACATATGCCTTGATATTCGATTTCTTCAGGCGGATCGTCATGCTGCCTGATATGCTCCCGAACGTGCTGACCCAGGGCTGAAAAATCTATTTTGCGCGAGATATTCCATTCGACGCCATCGTCCTCTTCGCGCTCAAGGAAGAATGAGTCGTCTCCGGCGTCGAGTTCCCATTCCTGCGTTTTGATGTCGTCAAAGGTGTAGCTGCTTTGACTTTTGACCTGCCAGGTCTTGAGGTCATAGTCGACCAGATAGCCGACTTTCAGGTTTGAGAGGGTTAAATCGCTCAGGGGATCGAGATCCGCCTGCTCGTCTTTTTTGCCAAAGAGTTTTTTCCAGAGAGACATATGTTTACTCGGAAAATTCCTTCCTCAGAGGGACAGTCCTGGTCTGGGGCGTAGGGCCAATACGGAACCCACCCCGTCGCTGACGCGGCACAAAGAGGAGACGTGTCCCGCATTGAGGGCTGTTTGGAGGACACGTTTCCTCTTTCCCTCCCAAGAGGGGATAAAAAGCTCCCCCTCTTGGGAGGGGTGGTCCTGAGCTTGTCGAATGACCGGGGTGGGTTCTGCCATGTCTTGCGTCGTGAGCTTCGCCCTAGCTTCGCCCTTTGAGCTCCGGACACATCAGGATTGTGCCGTAATCCCCATCTTGGCCTTGAGGGCGGCCAGGGAATCATTCGCCGTAGCATTGCCTTGGCTCAGGGCCGCATCAATCTCGTTGTCCACGCTCTTATCAATGTCGGCGACCTGGCCATACGCCTGGGCCAAGGATTCGTCTTCTTCGACCTTGTTGCGCATCTTCTCCAGCATGGAGATCGTGCTGGAGGAGTCGATCTTGGCAAGCTGCTGATTGATCTTCTTGGTCGAGGCGGCCGTGCGCGCCCGGGCCTTGAGGGTAATGAGATCGTTCTCATATTTGGTAATCGTGGATTTCAACTTCTCGATCTTGCCCTGCAACTGGTTGGCCATATTGTCCTGATTTTCCCAGTCTTTCAGCGCCTGGGTAGCCTTCTGACTGGCCTCTTCTTTCTTTTTCAGGGCTTCGGTCGCCAAGCGCTCAGCCTCGGCCTGATCCATCTCGCCACCCTGCATCTTTTGTAGCAGCAGCATGGCTTTCCTCTCATACTCGGCTGCCAGAGACTTATTGCTATCCCCATCCTTTTTCAGGCGAATAGCCACGCTCTTGACCTCGGCCAGACTGGTCATACTGGCTTGGAGATCGTTCTTGAGGTCACGGATACCCTGCTCGGTCATACGGATGGGGTCTTCCATATTGTCAAGAACGGCGTGGGCTTCGGATTGTCCGATTTTGAATAAGCGTTGAAAAAAACCTGCCATAGTCTGCTCCTCCAGATTGATTAGTGCCCAGTAATTAGTGTTTAGTATAGGAGAGTAATTCTCCCGCATTCTCGGCCAAAGCCAAACTCAGCGCTTCAATCGAGCCTTCCAGTTCATTGCTGTCCAGATTCTCGATGCGCAGGGTATCACGAAAGAGAATGGTCTGCGTCTCTTCGTCCACTACAAAGGCGCCGTGCACCAGAAGTCGGTTCATTTGCAGCAAGCGCCGGAATAAATTCCCCGGCTCTTGCGGAATGGGCATAATGACCTGCTCCAACACGAGCAGGGGGTCTTCGCAGTCAACGATAAGATTGTTGATGCCACTGTCTTCATCATCGACGATAAATAATTCCTGGTCTTCGTCCTCTTGCGTAATTGCATAACCTAAATCAAGCAGCAGCGATTTGACTTTCTCAAAATACTCTGACGGCATACGTCGTTTCCTCCACACTTATCCCTGGTTGGGGCGTTCCTGTCCGATAACGATGAGTTGGTCTTCAGCCTGAATTATATAGTCGCTCGGTGGGTTTGCAAGAAACCTTGCCTGTGCCTGGCTTTCTACGGCTACCAGCAGGAGATTCTGTTCTCTTTTCAGTTCGGTCAGGGCGTCCACAAAAGAACGATCAGCACAGGATTGCGGCACGGAAATGGTGTACAATGCACTCCCGAAGCGGTTGCTGACGAGTTCGTTAATCAGCAGGGGCACGCCCCGGTTCAAGGCGGCCTGGACAAGTAAGTTGGTACTCATTGCCCCAGTAACAATAATTTCATCTGCCTTTGCCCGCTTGCCGTGGGCAATGTTTTGCTGGTCCAGCAGTTCGATGCAAGTATACACATTAGGGCAGGTGGTTTTGATGGTGAGCGTATCTAATATCGTCTTGGCATCCCGCGTATGGACCTCGCCCTGTTCATCAGCCAGCACAATGGCGACCTCTGCCTCCTGGGCGTTAGCCCGTGCCAAGGTTTCCGGGCTGACGACACCGCTGACAAATTGGACCTGTTCACCGTCCAAAGGATTCTCGGGTAAGTCGGCGATCAGCACAATTGAACGGCTCTTGGTTTTTTCGTCGGCCCTGACCTCTTCAATAATTTCCCTGGCTTTATAATTCCAGCCGCACAGGACAATATGTTCCGTACTTGAGAGCGGTTTCATCCCTTTTCCCTCCTGCCGCCGGTTTTCAACAAAGGTGCTGGCCAAGGTGGCCGTCAGCATACCCAGAAACCCGATGCCGAACAGCATCAGAAAGATGCCGACTATCCGGCCCCCCAACGAGGTCGGGTAGATATCACCGTAGCCGACCGTCGTGATCGTCACGAGCGTCCACCACAGCGCGTCCACCGCGGAAAACTGCGGCTCAAAAAACGAAATGCCTACCATCCCGGTGACGGAGATAGCAACCAGCACCAAGAGGACGATATCCAAATGCTCTTTCCGCATTTGGTGGGCAAATCGTCTCAAAAGGACCAGGATAGTGGGCATGGGGACAGATTATGATTTGTCTGGCTTTTCCACGGGAAGCCCGGCCTCGGCCCAGCCGTTAAAGCCGGCTTCCAGATGCGCAATATTGGGAAAACCCATATCTTGTAAAACATCCGCGGCCAGCGCAGACCGGCCTCCCGCTGCACAGTACACGACAATACGTTTTTCGGGATCAACCTTTCCGGTGCAATACTGAGAGGACGGATCGAGCCAGAATTCCAGCATCCCACGTGGCACGTGGACGGCGCTCGGAATCCAGCCCAGCTTCCGCCGTTCACGCACGTCTCGAATGTCGAGAAGCTGCATCTCTCCAGATTCTAATTCTTGTTGCAATTGTCCCACGGACAGGTTCTCGATACGCGTCTTTGCCTCCTCAACCATCTGCTCTGCCGTTTTCTTGAGTTTGAACATGGAAGTCCTTTCTTCTGCATCATCCGTTGCAATGCTAGAAGGTTTCCCCACAAACGGCTACTCCCCGTTGTTATGGATCGAAGCTTACACCTACCTTCGTGGACAGCATGCCTGCCTACTGTGGACTACAGGTCAAGCGGTCCCGGGGGGCGTTCTGACAGGCAATAGTGTCGGTGACACCCGAAGCGAGCAGGGCACAGGCATTGGTAATCGCCGCCATCTGGGCCTCATGCTCTGTCGCTCCGTCCACCTCGCGGCAGACCTGACGGCCGTGGAAAGTAATGCAGACCTCACACCGCACCCCGCCGATCTGGAACGTCGAATAGACGACAACCACCATCACCACCAGAATCGCGCCCAATGCTACCCAACTCGTCAGCTTCATAGCCAGGTCATATTCCTTTATCTGTCAGACTGTTATATTGCCGCAGGAACAAAAGAGTAAACGTGTCCTCCAAAGACAGGTAGATGCTGGACGCGTTTACTCTTCGGTGTGTAGCATAGCCTCAAACGCTCCGCAGCCGCCTCCCCGTCACCCATGAACTGGATTTGGTTTAGCCTTATTGTCGGCTCTGTTGTGACTGCCGCTTTTACCGGCAAGATGGCTGAGGTGACTACCGCCTCAATAGATTCCGCCAAATCCGCGGTAACGCTGGCCATCGGTCTGGTCGGTGTGATGGCCTTTTGGTTGGGCATGCTGCGCGTTGTACAAGTCGGCGGGTTCCTGCATACCCTGGCACGTTGGCTGCGTCCTCTCATGGTGCGATTGTTTCCTGACGTGCCGGCCGACCACCCCGCTCTGAGCGCCATGATCATGAATATGGCCTCCAATATGCTGGGTCTGGGCAACGCGGCCACACCCTTCGGGATTAAGGCCATGCAGGAACTCGACAGCCTTAATCCCCACAAAGGCACGGCGACCAATGCCATGGTCTTATTCCTGGCCATCAATACCTCGAATGTTGCCCTGGCTCCCCTTGGCGTGATTGCGCTGAGAGCGTCGATAGGATCAGACAATGCAGCCGGCATCTGGTTGCCCACTCTGCTGGCCACGTCATTCTCAACCTGCGTCGGTATTCTCGCGGCGAAGCTCCTGCAGGGATTACCCGTATTCAGCGTGGGCGACCGAACTGCTGAGCAGGAAGAAAATATCTCTGAGATCGACTTACCGGATGAGGAGACGCTGGGCACCGAGCAACCGACCTCCCGACCGGGATGTCTGATGGCCCTCTTGTCTGTTGGAGCGATTGGCGTGGCCTTTCTCCTGTTCCTGCAATCCGGCTTGAGCGACGGTCAGACCTTTGGTCCGCTGCTGCGTAACGCCATATCGGGCTGGCTTCTGCCGGTACTGATCGTGGTGATGCTCGGCTACGGCATTGCCAAAAGGGTAGCGGTGTATGACGCCATGATCGAAGGGGCAAAAGAGGGCTTTCAGGTGGCCATCAGAATCATTCCGTTTCTTGTTGCCATTCTGGTTGCCGCTGGCATGTTTCGGGCTTCGGGTTTGCTGGATGTGATGATCGCCGGCGTGCAGCCTGTTCTGGGCCTGATCGGATTTCCCGCCGAGGCCCTGCCGATGGCCATCCTGCGGCCCTTATCCGGCTCTGGCGCCTATGCCATTATGGCTGAGATCCTGCAGGCCGAGGGGCCGGACAGCTTGGTTGGCTATCTCGTTTCCACGCTCCAGGGCAGCACGGAAACGACTTTCTACGTTTTGGCTGTGTATTTTGGTGCGGTTGGCGTGGTCCGTATTCGACACGCCTTAGTCGCCGGATTGACCGCGGATATCGCTGGGGTTATCGGAGCGGTTGTCGCCGTCCAGTGGCTATTAATAGGATAACGGCCACTGGACGGGGTTCGTATCATCACTGCAGGCAGGCAGGGGTTATTCGGGAGACGGAGCCGTTTGGGCGCCAGTGCGTAATTCTTCCACATCGTCCGGATCGGGCATGACAACAAACTCCGGATACGCTTCGATGCCGAGTTCCATAGTATCCTGGCCGACCTCTTCGACGCTGCGCGAAACCCGGACCCCAATGGTCTTTTCCAGCGCCAGCCAGACTCCCCACGAAGTCGCGAAGGCAAACACACCTATCGCCAGTACCCCGAGGAGCTGTACGCCGATATTGCCGCCCGCCGCGATACAGACCGCCAGCGTTCCCCAGATACCGGCGAACAGATGGGCCGGTATCGCGCCGACCACATCGTCCAGCTTCATATTCTCCAGCAGCCTCATGCCGCCCAGACACACCACCCCGCCGATCGCTCCGATGATGACTGCCCAATACGGCTGCACGATATCCGGTCCCGCGGTAATAGAGACCAGGCCGGCAATCGCACCGTTGAGAACGGCAAGCAGATCGACCCGTCCGAGTAAGGGTCGTGAGGCGCATAAGGCAGCCACGACTCCCGCGGCCGCTGCCAGGTTCGTGTTGGCAAGCACATTACTCATGGCCACAGCGTCCACCGCGCCACCCAGGGCGAGTTGTGAGCCACCGTTAAAGCCGAGCCAGCCAAACCACAGAATGAGCACGCCTAAGGTCACGAAAGGGACGTTTGAGGGAGGGGTGGGTTTGACGCTGCCGTCGGGCCGGAACTTGCCCGTTCGTGGCCCCACGACCATGGCGCCGGCCAGCGCAGCCCAGCCGCCGGTCGAATGGACGATGGTGGAACCGGCGAAGTCCTGAAACCCCATTTCATTCAGCCAGCCTCCACCCCAGGTCCAGGCTCCAATAATGGGATAGATAATTGCCGTCAAAACGGTCGTGAAGGCAAGAAATGACCACAGCCTGACCCGTTCGGCCAGGGTGCCGGATACAATCGAGGCAGCCGTCGCGACAAAGACCATCTGGAAGAACCAGTCCGACATGACGGCGTAGCCGTTGGCGATGACAGCGGCCAGCGCCTCTGTCTGGTCGGACAACAGGGCCAGTTCATCGGCCGAAGGGCCGTAGAGAAGGGTCACCGAGCCGACCCAGGATCCGACATCAACGTACATCAGGTTGTAGCCGATGAAGTAATAGGCCAGCCCTGCGACCGAGTACAACCCGATGTTCTTGAGACAGATCACAGAAGCGTTCTTCGTGCGCACCGAACCGGACTCCAGCATGGTAAAGCCCGCGCACATCCACATCACCAGCGCTCCCCAGATGAGAAACGAGAAGGTGTTCAGAACAAACTGTGACTCTTCATCCACGGCCGCCTGCGCAGTATTGGCCTGTAACAGGAGGCTGAAAGCCGCTAGCAATGTCCCTGTTCTCGCGACACTCCGACCGGACCTCCCTCGTCCATCTCTGCCTCTGTTCATGCTCGCCTCCAATCCTGGTTCGACTAACTGGCTGCCACAAGAACTACGAATAAAGAGTAAACATGTCCTCTAACCATCCAAAAAAGCTAGATATGTTTACTCTCTTCAAGCAGATACAGGCAGTCTCCGGCAAAGCCAGACCCATGCATGTATTCCGGGTAGGGGGAGTCCTCAGACCGATAAGGTTTCGGACTTCTCTACCGTATATTTCTTCGCGTCCAGGGCCCCGGCCAGCAGGCTGGGAGCTTCTTTGAGAAAATTTTGTAGATGCTCGGTCTGAAAGTGGGCGGCAAGCGCCTCTTCCGACTCCCATTCCTCGAAGAGGAAGAAGGTATGTTCGGCGGTTGCCGCAGTGTGGAATTGATAACTGATGCAGCCCGGCTCTTTGAGCGTCTCCTCCACCATCTTGGCGGCCAGAGCCCTGGCGTCATCCCATCGTTCAGCCTTGACCGGGATTGTTCCCGCAATAACGATCATACACATCCTCCTTATCTGTTGAGAGACCGGGCGGCTAAGATCATGGCAGACTCGGACTTTATGCATAGAACTACTGGCAACGTCTGTCAAACAAATAATCATGGAGCGGACAAGCAATAAAAACATATAATTGACTATAGTCAAAAACTGATATTCCGGGGCTTTCGGTGCTATCCATTCGGTTAAAAATGGACATTTTTCGATAAGCCCCATGCATGAACTTCACGATAAACGTGGGGGAGGGTACAGTGGAGGCATACCAATAATTCGAGTTAGAAGGCTGGTTTCCAGCCTCCCTGGGACTGGATGTTCTTGGCTTGAGGAATAACGCTGGCGCTAAACTGTTGCATCTGGTCTTCAAGCTCGGACAATTGTCCGGACGGACAGTCCAAGAAACACACCACCAGCCCATAGCCTTCTTTGGCAAAACCGTACAGGTCTTCGAGGATTTGTTCCGGGGTGCCTGTACAGATGCGGCGTGGCTGCTCTTGACTGAGAGGATCGGACGATGAGGTGAGGCGGGCCGAACTCACGCCCATCATGATGAATTCATCGTGCGGGCGGGCGATTGCATCCAGCTCTTTTCGGATCACTGCTTGTTCTTTGGTGTAACGGTCCGGCCGCGCGAAGGGGTCGAGGAAAATCGGATAAAAGCCGTCGCATAAGCGTGCTGCCCGCCGGGCGCCGCCAGGGGTGACGCCGCCGTAGATAATCGGGGGGGGCTGTTGCAGCGGCTTGGGGTCCATGGACAGCGAGGAAAACCGATAGAATCGGCCCTGATAACTCACGACATCATCCGTCCACGAGCATTTGTAGACCTCAATGCACTCGTCGGTCCGCGGGCCACGTTCGGCATAGGGAATACCGATTGCGGCGAACTCCTCCTGCATCCAGCCGGCCCCAACTCCGAACAGCAGCCGCCCTTTTGAGAGCCGATCGATGGTCGCAAACTGGCGGGCGTCGCTGAGGGGGTTGCGATAGGGGGAAATGAGGACACTCGTGCCGAGCTTGAGGCTGGTCGTCGTGTGGGCAACGGCACCCATCACCACGGCGGCATCGAACATGGTGTGGCGCGGCTCGTAGGCTCGGCTGCCTGAGGCGTTGGCGACATGCTCGCTTTCCGAGGCCATGGGCATACACACATGATCCGGAAACCACATGGAGTGAAAGCCCAAGCGTTCAGCGAGTTGGGCGGTTTCTACTGGCTGGAGCTGATTTGGGGGAAGGGAGCGGGCCAGTACATTCTGGTCATCCCGATAGGCCAGACCGTGCGTAGTTGCATATATTCCAATTTCCATACGTCTCCCTGTTTGAGTAGATGGACTCATACCCCGAAAGGGTTTGTGATGATTATTCCTTCAATGTGCTGTCCATGCCGTAGGTCCTCGCTGTAGAGGGTCTTGCAGCCTGCGTCGAGCGCTGCGGCAACGATCAGGCTGTCGTAAAAGCTGAGTTTGTAGCGAGCTTGTAGATCGAGACCGCGCTGATAAAGCGTCTGGGTCGGGTTGACGCGCCACAGAGGGATCAAGGCATAATCCAACAGCTGTCGGGCTTTCTCTGGCGTTGCATTGAGCTTTCGAGTGATGACGTTCATCGTCTCCTGAACGACCTGATAACTGATGCAACCGGTTTCTTCTTCTAGAGCCTGTCGAACGAGATGCTCTGCTCTGGCTCGTTTATCAGCATCGGTTTCGTCAAATAAGTAAACGAAGATATTGGTGTCGAGGAAGTTTTCAACGCGCATTCATTTCGTCCCGAGTGAACCTTCGTCCTCCGGTGAATATGCTGCCTTGCAGTTCTCGAATGACTTTCATGGCTTCGGCAGCATGCTGTTCACGCCCGACGTAGTGGCCGAGCCATACCCGAAACTGCTCGTTCAGGGTCGTATGCTCTGCCTTCGCGCGTCGGCGAGCCGCTTCAATCAGGTTCTCGTCTGCGCTCAAGGTAATGTTTTTCATGACGATCTCCTAGGCGGCGGAATAACACTTTTCTAGTGTACACTAGAAAAGTGTTTTGACGAAGGGAGGCGGGAATCCCTCTTGTTGGTTCGAAAAAGCGAGGGAGAGCATCTGCGTTTGCCAGCAGGCGCAGATGCGTCGGTACTCTTGACTCTACGAAGCGGCCCGACTAGGCGGCTTGCTTCTCCAGGGCGGCTTGGACTTTTCCATTGTCGGGAAAGGTGCCGGTTTCGAGCTTGGAGTAAATTTTTGTCCCGTTGACAATGACCTCGAACCGGCCGTCATCGTATGGGACCAGGGTCAGACCCTGAACCTGTTGTTTGTTGCGGATCAATAGATATTCCGCCAAACTGACGGCTTCGGGCTCATAGCTTCACGCCGCGCAATACTCAATTTGGATATTCATACTGCCTCCTGTCCGCGATCTTTACCACGCTCGGGACTCGGGCTCAACGAAACGAGCGGCATGAAACAGGCTGGCTTTGCTTTCTTGATCCGTGTGGTCTATGCTCCGGCCAAAGAAACGTAAATTCCCTGTGTGAAGGAGGGGAACGATGAATTGGCGTGATCACTGTGGTGATAAACTGGTCTCTGCTCAAGAGGCGGTCGGGTGTGTGCGGAATGGCGACTCCGTACAGTTCAACTGGCTACACGCCACCCCGCTCTCGCTGTGCGAGGCCCTTCTCGGGCGCAAAGAAGAACTGCGCGAGGTAAAAATCGGCACCATCGGCCCGCTCTTCGATTGGGACCAACCTGGCGCGGACCAAGCCTTCACCATTCAGACCCCCTACCTGGGCACGACCACCCGTCCGCTCATGGGAAAAAGGAATATGGACTTCATTCCGGTGATGTATTATCGCCGGGGTGAACTCCCTCCAGGCATCGTCTGCGACGTGTATATGACTCCGGTTTCCGCGCC
The DNA here is from genome assembly GCA_965203745.1 of uncultured Binatia bacterium (SeqCode). Lineage (GTDB taxonomy): Bacteria > Desulfobacterota > Binatia > Bin18 > Bin18 > Bin18. Next base: position 2,147,452 of record CBDBDK010000001.1, on the reverse strand, counting down.
CGACAAGCATGGTTATTGCAGTTTTGGGCATAGCTTGTTCATGTCCAAAACGATGGCTGCTGCGGCTCGGACGGTCGTGGCCGAGGTCCAGGAAGATTTTATCCGCACCGGCGGAGAGAATTATATTCATGTGTCTGAGATCGATTATTTCGTAGAACCTACGCGGCCCGCGGCCGCACTCCCGACCACGCAACGCAGCGAAGAAGAAACTGCTATGACCGAGGTTATCTGCACCCTGGTTGCCAACGAACTCATCCACGATGGCGATACTATTCAAATCGGTTTGGGCAGCGTTTCCTCTCCGCTCGGCATGTATCTAGGCAATAAGAATGACCTGGGTATTCATACCGAGGTCATTCCTGCCGGCATTGCCCGTCTGGTTAAGGAAGGCGTCATTACCGGGAAATACAAGACGGTGAACCCCGGTAAGGTCGTTGCCAGCGCCGGGATCGGGGTGTTCCCGGATGAGTTGTCGATTATCGACGGAAACCCGAAGTTTGAGTTTTACGACTTCACCTACACGGATGATTTGCGGCTGCTGGTCAATCAGGAGCACTATGTGGCCGTCAATAACGCCCTGGCCGTGGACCTGGGCGGGCAGGCCTGCTCCGAGTCGTTCGGTCCGTTCATGTATACCGGAACGGGCGGTCAGACCATTTTTACTATCACCGCGGCCTACTGTAACCCAGGCCGGTCGGTGATTGTCACGCCGTCGAGCGCCGAGGTGGGCGGCCGCCGGGTCTCGCGGATTGTGCCTATGCTTGAGCCCGGCAGCGTGGTGACCGCGCAGCGGACCTTTGTTGACTATGTGGTGACCGAATTCGGGATCGCCGAACTCAAGGGCAAGTCTCTCAAGCAGCGCGCGGCCGCCCTCCTGGAGGTTGCCCATCCCGATTTCCAGCCGGACCTCAGACGTGAAGCCGAGCGCATTTATCACATATAGAGAGTTCTCATCGGCAGGTCGGCATGTCGGAAAAATTCACGAACCGTTTGGCGACAGAGACGAGCCCCTATTTGCTCCAACATGCCCACAACCCGGTGGACTGGTACCCGTGGGGCGCAGAGGCTTTTACCAAGGCCCAGGCTGAAGACAAACCGATTCTGCTGAGCGTCGGCTATTCGGCGTGTCACTGGTGCCACGTCATGGCGCACGAGTCCTTTGAGAACGAACACATTGCCGCGCTAATGAATAAGCTATTCGTCAACATCAAGGTCGATCGGGAAGAACGGCCGGATGTTGATGAAATCTATATGAATGCGGTGCAGATGCTGACCGGCCGCGGCGGCTGGCCGATGACGGTGTTTCTCACCCCGGACGGTAAGCCGTTCTATGGCGGCACCTATTTCCCGCCTGAGGACCGCCATAACATCCCCGCGTTTCCGCGCGTCCTGGCGGGTATCGCCCAAGCCTATCGGGAAAAACCTACGGATATCACCCGATCGACCACTGAGATCCTGTCCCGGCTTGAACAACTTGCCCGGCGTGAACCAACGACGCGACCGCTTGATATGTCGGTGTTGGAGAAAGCGGTTGAAGGACTGGCCCAACACTATGATGAGACCCACGGCGGGATAGGGCAGGCTCCCAAATTCCCGAACACCTCCGTTTTTGCGCTGTTTTTGCGCTACGCCCACGCAACCGGCAATCAGCGTTATTTGGACATGACCACGCATACGCTCCGCAACATGGCGCAAGGTGGCATGTACGACCATCTCGGGGGAGGCTTTCACCGTTATTCGGTCGATGAGCGCTGGCTGGTGCCCCATTTTGAGAAGATGCTGTACGACAACGCGCTTCTGGCCCGGCTCTATCTTGAGGGCTATCAGGCCAGCGGAGATCCCTTCTTTCGACAGGTTGTGGAGGACATATTAGCCTATGTCGAGCGGGAGATGGTCAGCCCGGAGGGAGGATTTTATTCAACCCAGGACGCCGACTCGGAAGGCGCGGAAGGCAAGTTCTTTGTCTGGGGCCAAGACGAAGTGATGCAAATCTTGGGCGACGAGGCGGGGGAGATATTCTGTCGTTATTACGATGTCACGGATGTCGGAAATTTCGATCGGAAGAACATCCTGCATCCCACGCTGGAACTGGACCAACTGGCGCGGCTCTTCCGACGTGAGGTGGATGCCGTCAGGCAGTTGATCGGCCAGGCCAAAGACACTCTCTTCGCGGTCCGTGAACAGCGGGTGAAACCGGGCCGGGATGAGAAAATTCTGACCAGCTGGAACGGCCTCATGATTTCGGCGTTTGCCGAGGCGTATAAAGTGTTGGGCAATCCCGACTATCTCGAAGTCGCGCGGCGCGGGATCCGTTTTATTCAGACTGCGTTGTCTCGTGAGGGCTGCTTGCTGCGCAGTTATAAGGACGGGCAAGCCAAATTCAACGCTTATCTTGACGACTACGCCTGTTTTAGCGCGGCCTTACTCGACGTGTATGAAGCGACCTTTGAGCCAGAATATCTGGACGGAGCAGTGGCCTTGGCCGATGTGCTGCTGGACCGTTTTTGGGACGCACAGGAGGGAGGGTTCTTTTTCACCAGCTCAGACCATGAAGCGCTGATCAGCCGGTCAAAGTCCGCTTTTGACGGTTCTGTTCCGTCGGGGAATTCCGTGGCCGCTTCCGTTCTGCTGCGCCTCTATTATGCCACTGAGCAGCAAGACTATCTAACCAAAGCGGAAACGATCTTCCGAATCTTCTACGACGCCCTGGAGCAAAATCCCTTTGGCTTCAGTAATATGCTGTGCGGGCTGGATTTGTACCTGTGCCGGCCCAAGGAAATCGTTCTCTTGGGAGATCCGGTCGCTCCTGAAACCACGGCGCTGCTGCGCAACATTCATGGGAACTTTATTCCGAACAAGACGCTCTTGTGTTTCGATCCTGAACGGCCGCCACAGCACGGTATCCCGAGTTTGCTCGAAGGCAAGGCGCGGATTGATGACCACCTGACTGCCTATGTCTGTCATAATTTTGCCTGTTCCTTGCCGGTTACAAGTTGGGAAGAGTTGCAAGCATTGTTAACTCCGACGCGGCACTGAGGACGGTACCATTCGTCCTCAGCGGGGTCGAAGGAGGAGAGGATTATGCGATTTATGAGCGGACTCTTACAGGTTGTTTTTTTTCTGGCGGTGGTGTTGGCGTCCCTCTTGGCTGCCGGACTTATTTCCAATGATCTGCCGTGGAGTGACCCCCCAGGGATAGGAACTCGGCTGATGACCTATCTGTCGACGAATGTTGCCGAAGCCACGCCAGACTCCGCCTTTCCCGAACTCCGACCACGCACGTATGCGGCCCCTGCGGCCTTGATGTTTGATGTGGCTCGCCGGTCAGCCGAGGCACTTCACTGGGAGTTAAGTACGGTTGAGCCTGAAGCGCGGAAAATAGAAGCCGTCGTGACGACGAGAGTCATTAAATTCAAGGATGATGTCACCATCTGGGTCGAGGCTGATGGGGAGGAGCGGAGTACGCTCTTCGCGCGTTCCGCCTCACGTGTCGGCACGGTAGATTTAGGGGCAAATATTCGCCACATCATGGACCTGTTTGAAACCGTGGATATCATCGCACCGGTAACGGCCATTGTGGATGAAGAGGCGGCGGCTGAAGAGTCCCAAGCCTCTCCCGAGGCAATACCCACGGAGGGTGATAGTCCACCTGCAACGGAAGATCAGTCACAGGAATAACACAGGAACGATGCCTCAGCAGCCGCGTGTCGAGTCGGTTGAGTCATTGAGTCTTTGAGTCAGTTGAGTCTTGACCCAACGGACCCAATGGACCCAACAGACGCCTCATTGACCTGGGTTGAAATTTCCATTGCCGCCGGCGTCTTCCTGACTCTGCGGAACGCGCTGGCGCGGAGCTTGTCCGGCCGAGTGTCTCCCGTCCTTATCAGTTGGGCACGCTTTACGTTTAATTTGCCGTTCTCAGGCCCTGCCGTACTCATCCTGCTCATGGCGAGTGGAATGCCACAGCTTTCGTTCGCATTCTATGGGTATTGCTTTTTGACTGGAGTCACTCAGATTCTTGCCAATATCGCCCTGGTCTCCGCCTTTCAGCATACCAATTTTGCGCAGGCTATTGTCCTGCATAAATTGGAAGTGCTCTTCACCGCCCTGTGTGGCCTCATGTTTTTCTCGGAATATCCATCCGCTTTCGGGTGGGTCGGTATTATCGCTTCCAGCCTGGGTGTGATGCTGATGAACCTCAGCAAAGAGGGCGGGCCTGTGGGCTTGCGCCGAGCCTTACACTTTGACCTGGGCGCCTTGCTCGCTCTGGGGTGCGCCGTCTTTCTGGTGCTCGCCAGTTTTCTGTTGAAGGAAGCGACCACGGAGTTTGCGGCCTTAAATCCGCACCTTGGAACAAGTCGCTTCGAGGCTGCTGTTCACGCCGTGTTTCATACCACCTGGATGGAGGTTGTGATGCTAACGGCCTACCTGTGGTGGCTGAAACGCGAGGAGTTGCGAGATATTACAACTCACTGGCAGCGAATGTCGATCATTGGGGCGGCAAGCTTTTGCGGCAGTATCTGTGCCTTTTGGTCATACTCGTTGACCCTCGTAGTCTATGCCAAGGCGGTCGCTCAAATTGAAGCCGTGGTGGCCATTGGGCTGGCGCTCCTTCTGTGGCGTGAACACGAAGTCTGGCGTCAGCTCCCTGGTATAGCCCTTGTGCTGAGTGGAATAGCGATGGTTCTGCTGGGGTGAATGCACACGCCGATCCAGGATTTGCTACTGTGGGTCTCCAATGTTTTCTAATGTATTCCCTCTCGAATATTTCGTCCGGAATATTTTTCTGGACGGCTGCCTCATTGTGGCATACGATTAAATCCGTCAACTTCGTATGAGGAGGCTTTGCCGTGGGCCTGCCACAATCGAGTCGTTTACAATTTACTCAGGATCTCACCATCTGTCGTATTCTTAACGGCTTATGGCAGGTGTCTGGAGGGCACGGGCGCATTAATCCCCAAGCCGCGGTCCGGGAGATGTTTGACTATCATGAGACTGGATTCACCTCGTGGGATCTTGCGGATCACTATGGCCCGGCCGAAGATTTTATCGGCGATTTCCGGCGTCAGCTCGCGAAGTCGCGCGGTACTGAAGCACTCCCTAGCATCCAAGCCTTTACCAAATGGGTCCCGCGTCCTGGTCGCATGACACGCGAGGTAGTAGAGCACAATATCGACATCTCTTTACGTCGCATGGATGTGGAGACGCTTGATCTCTTGCAGTTTCACTGGTGGGACTACAGCGATAAACGCTATTTGGATGCACTCAAACACCTCTCCGATCTCAAAGAAGAAGGCAAGATTCGCCATCTTGCCTTGACCAACTTTGATACTGAGCACCTCAGAATCATTACTGAGCACGACATCACCATCGTTTCCAATCAAGTCCAGTTCTCCCTGATTGACCGCCGGCCAGAGATCGAGATGATCCCGTTTTGCCAAGTGCATGACATCCAGTTGCTGACCTATGGGACAGTGTGCGGCGGGCTGCTGTCTGAACAGTTTCTTGGCCGGCGTGAGCCGGGCCAATGGTCGCTGAAGACAGCTAGCCTTCAGAAATATAAACAGATGGTCGATGCTTGGGGCGGGTGGCAACTCTTCCAAGAACTGTTGGGCTGTCTCAAGGATATCGCCGAGAAGCATGCCGTGAGTATCGCTAATATCGCCACCTATTACATCCTGACCAAACCTTGCGTGGCTGGCGTTATTCTCGGTACCCGACTGGGTGTTTCTGAGCACCGGGCTGACAACGCGCGCGTTTTTGATATGACGCTCGACGCAGGGGAGCTTGATCAGATGCACAGCCTCCTGAGCCACTCGAACAACCTTTTTCAGTCCATTGGCGATTGTGGAGATGAGTACCGGAATTAGACTGAGCGTGGCAATCAGTTGTCGCGGACGAGGACAGAAATGGAGCGTCTGAGCGTGAACCTTCCTTCGCATGCGCAGGTCGTCATTATTGGCGGTGGCATAATTGGTTGCAGTGTCGCCTACCACCTCTGTAAACTTGGCCTCACTGACGTGGTGCTGCTCGAACGGAAAATCCTGACCAGTGGTACCACCTGGCACGCGGCCGGTCTGGTGGGACAATTACGGGCAACCCAGAATCTGACCAGACTCGCCCAATATACGACGACGCTCTTGCAGGAACTTGAAGCCGAAACCGGACAGGCGACCGGCTTTAAGCAAACCGGCTCCCTGGCTATTGCCAATAATGCCGAGCGTTTTGAGGAACTGAAGCGCGGCGCGTCCATGGCCAAATGCTTTGGGCTTGAGGTGGAAGTGATCGGCCCGGGGGAGGCAGCCGAGCTGTGGCCGCTCATGAATGCCTCGGATCTGGTGGGAGCGGTGTATTTACCGGGTGACGGGCAGACGAACCCAACCGATACGACCCAGGCCTATGCCAAGGGTGCCAAAATGCGCGGCGCCCAGATATTCGAGAATGTGAAGGTGACCGGCATTCACCAAAAAGACGGCAGGGTCAGTGGAGTGTCAACCGAATACGGCGATATCCACTCGGAATATGTCGTCAACTGTGCCGGTATGTGGGCGCGGCAGGTCGGCCGTCTGGCCGGGGTCAGCATTCCCCTTCACGCGGCGGAACATTTTTACGTGGTGACCGAGCCGATTGCCGGTCTGGCCTCCGGATTGCCGACGCTACGCGATCCTGGCAGCGCGACGTATTTCAAGGAAGAGGTCGGTTGCGTTCTGGCCGGTTTCTTTGAACTCCAGGCCAAGCCGTGGGGCAGGGGAGGCGAGGCCGTTCCCGAAGATTTTGCGTTTGGCACTTTTGGTGAGGACTGGGACCATCTTGAGGATGTGTTCAACCAGGCCATGCACCGTCTGCCGGCATTGGAGACCGCGGGAATCAAGCTTTTTCTCAACGGGCCCGAAAGTTTTACTCCGGACGACCGCTACCATTTGGGCGAAGCGCCCGAGCTCAAGAATTTCTACGTCGCCGCGGGCTTTAACTCTATCGGCATTCAGTCTTCCGGCGGGGCCGGGAAGGTCCTGGCCGAATGGATTGCGCACGGCCACCCGCCGCTCGATCTGTGGGATGTTGATATTCGCCGCAACCGGTCCTTCCAGAACAACCGCCGCTATTTGGAAAAGCGGGTCTCGGAAACCCTGGGGCTTTTATACGATATGCACTGGCCGTTCCGGCAGTACGCAACAAGCCGTAATGTGCGCATGTCGCCGCTGCACGACCGCCTGGTCGCCCAGGGGGCGTGTTTCGGCGAAGTCACCGGATGGGAGCGGGCAAACTGGTTTGCTCCTCCGGGTGTGGAACCCCGGTATCAATATTCGTACGGCAAACAAAACTGGTTTGCCTATTCGGCAGCGGAGCACCGAGCCGTGCGCGAGAATGTCGGTCTGTTCGACCAGACCTCTTTCAGCAAGTTTCTCCTCCAGGGGCGGGATGCGCTGAGCGTGCTGAACCGTCTGTGCGGGAACCAGATTGATGTCGCGCCGGGGAAGGTCGTCTACACCCAAATGCTGAATGAGCGGGGCGGAGTCGAGGCCGACGTGACCGTCACCCGCACTGCGCCGGACTGTTTCTATATCGTGGACGCCGCCGCCACGCAGACCAAAACCTTTTCCTATATCCAGTCGCATATCGCTGCGGACGAATACGCCTTTCTCACCGACGTGACCTCAGCCTACGCCGTGCTCGGAGTCATGGGGCCGAATGCCCGGACGCTCCTGAGCGGCCTGACCGATGCGGACCTCTCCAATCCGGCCTTCCCGTTTGCCAGCTCACAGGAGATCCACTTTGCCGATGCCAGCCTGCGAGCCATCCGTATTACCTATGTGGGGGAGCTAGGCTGGGAGCTGCATATTCCGACTGAGTTCGCTCTTTCCGTCTATGACGCGCTGATACAGGCCGGCCAAGCGCTGTCGCTCCAACACTGCGGCTATCACGCGCTCAATTCCTTGCGCATAGAGAAAGCCTATCGCCACTGGGGCCATGACGTGACCGATGAGGAAACACCGCTCGAAGCCGGGCTGGGGTTTGCCGTCCGGCTGAAAAAAGCCCATTTCTTAGGCCGAGAAGTCCTGCTGGAGCAAAAATACAAGGGCGTCAAAAAACGGCTGGTCCAGTTTGCGTTAGCAGACCCGGAGGCATTGCTCTATCACAACGAGCCCATTTGGCGGGATGACGAAATTGTCGGCTTTATTACCTCCGGGATGTTCGGCCATACCCTGGGCGCGGCCATTGGCCTGGGGTATGTCAATCATGCGGACGGCGTTACGCCCGAATACATTCGGTCCGGCCGCTATGAAATCGAGGTCGCGGGCAGGCGCATTCCGGCCCGGGCTTCGCTGCGTCCTTTCTACGACCCGGAGAACGAACGGATAAAAATGTAGGAAGAGTTTTTTCTCCCCCCAAGGGAGAGGGGCTCCCTACGCCGAAAAGAGTAAACGTGTCCTCCAATAGACAGGCAGATGCTGGACACGTCTACTCTTTGAAACGTTTTGCAACGTTCCGAGCAAACTCGGCTACGATCTTATCCGCCTTTTTCCGAATGACGGGTTGGCCAAACTCTCCCAGTTTGCCCATCAGCCGGGCTTCGGTCTGGATGGACAACTGGGTTTGCGCCTCCTCATGCTCGACTAATGTCAGCTCGGCACTAATATGGACGCCGCCGCCAACGCGGCGGTCGTTCGCTTCCGCTCTGCCAACCGCACGCCAATTCGTTTGATCGAGTTCCTGTATGCTCAGCTCGCCCTGTAAGGTGAGTCGAATAGGCCCGAATGTCACTTTCATCCGGCCCGCGTATTGATCCTCTCCGGTGGCGACAACCTCACTCACCCCAGGCACACAGGATGCCATCTGAGGAACATCCATGAGAAAATCCCACAGGGTTTCACGCGCAACCGGGACCGTACAGCTATGCTCAAAGTTCATACGTTTCCACTCGCTCCCCTGGCATGTGTCACTGCCTGTTCGATGGCTCGCTGGGTAAAGACGACGGCCATGTCACGCTTGTATTCCACCGAGCCGCGAAAGTCCGCGAGAGGGTCCACCTCTTCCGCAACAAGAGCGGCGGCGTCATGAATAACCTGAGGGGTCGGCGCTTGGCCCTGGAGGGCTGTTTCAACTGCGCGTGCCCGCAGTGGGGTTGCCGCGGCTGCACCTAAGGCGATGCGGGTCTGGGCAATAGTGTCGCCGTCCAAGGAGACCAGTGCGGCGACGGCAATAGTTGCGTAATCGTCATGCGTTTGGGGCAGGAATTTAAGGAAAGCGGTTCCTGTGTCGGCAGGCTGGGGCGGGATGACAACGGTGGTGATGAGTTCTTCGGGTTCGAGCGCGGTTTCATAATAATCAACAAAAAAGTCACTCAACTCAATGTCCCGCGCGCCGTGGCTCGACTGGACTCGAAGCCGCGCGTCCAGGACGAGCAACGCGGGAGGTGGGTCCTGGTTTGGGTCGGCATGCGCCAATGAACCGCCAATGGTTGCCGCCGTCCGAATCCGGACGCTGGCCACGTGCCGAAAGGTTGTCGCCAAAAGGGGAAGGCGGTGTTGAATCAGGGCCGAGGTTTCTATGGTCCGGTGCGAACACAACGCCCCAATCGTGAGGTCGCCGTTGGGCCGAATCTCAGTGAGTTCCGGGCTGCGGGCAAGTTGGCGGAGACCGATCAGATACGCGGGCTGCACCAGACGCTGCTTCATCAGGTTGATCAGCCCGGTCCCACCGGCCAGGACTTTGGCGTCCTCGCCGTGCTGTTCAAGCACGGCTAAGGCCTCTTCGAGACTTTCCGGTTCGACATATTCAAAGGCAATCATGTGGTGACCTTTCCGTCCGCCACCGCCTGGATCGACTCGATGATTTTATAATAGCCGGTGCAGCGGCACAGATTGCCCATCATCCAGTTTTGAATCTCGTCTTTTGAGGGATGCGGATTTTCGGCCAACAGGGCTTTGGCCGACATGATCTGACCCGGCGTACAAATGCCGCACTGAAAGCCGCCATAGTCGATGAACGCCTTTTGGAGCGGCTGCAGTCTGTCGCCTGCAGCCAGTCCTTCGATAGTGGTGACGTCACAGCCGTCTGCGGTGACGGCCAGGGTCAAACAGGAACTGACGGGCTGACCGTCAAGCAGAATGGTACACGCCCCGCACACGCCCACGCTACAGCCTTCTTTGGTCCCCGTGAGATCAAGCCCATTGCGTAACAAGTCGATGAGCAGGGTGTTATCAGGAATGTCTCGCTCAACCGCCTGGCCGTTGACTCTGAGTTGAATGGATTTCATGTCTCGCTGTTTCCCCTACGCATCGTTCTTGAACGTGCTGTTTTTTTCTCGGAGGGCCGCATACACTTTCTCTGCGGTTACGGGCAAATCCATCAGACGAACCCCCACCGCGTCAAAGACGGCGTTTGCCACTGCGGCTGGTACGGCCACATTACTGTGTTCGCCAATGGCTTTGCCCTCATACGGTGCCGGGCCGGCCCCGCTTTCGACCAGCACGGTTTTCAGCTCCGGAATATCCATGCTGGTTGGCAGTTTATAGTCGCCCAGATGGACATTCGTCACGGCTCCGTCCTGCACGATCAGATGTTCGGTCAGCGCGTGGCCGACCCCCTGGATCGCCCCGCCTTCAACTTGTCCCTGGTGGGTGAGCGGATTGAGAACTGTGCCGACATCGTGCGCGGTTGTGAGTTTCTTCAGGGTCACCTGGCCGGTTGTTGGATCAACTTCGACTTCGGCTATCTGGGCGCAGAACGAGGTCACATCAACGGGGTCTTCCGCTACATATTCTCCGGTATAGCGTAAAGGCAGCTCTTCCTGGCCGGCGAGGGCGGCTATCAGCGTGGGAAGGGCAAGACGCTGTCCGTTCGTATTCACAAACTCACCTGCCCGATATGTGACCTGTTCCTGCGGACTTTCCATGTGCCGCGCCGCAAATGCGGTGAGGCCCTGCTTTAACCTTTGAATAGCGGCAAGGGTCGCTTGGCCGGCCATATGCGTCAGACGGCTTCCTCCGGCGCCCACTTCCCAAGGGGCGGAGTCGGTACTGCCCTGCACGATCCGGACGGATTCCAAGGGGACCTGTAATTCTTCGGCTACAATTTGTTGCAGGATCGTATACGAGCCGGTGCCTGTATCAGCTGCGCCCGTCATTAAGGTGAGCGTGGCGTCGGCGGCGATACTCAAGGTTGCGCTCGATGGCCCGAACGCGCCCGGTTCGCGGTCATACATGCCTATGCCACGCCCAATATTAACCGGCTTTTCTGTGTCCCACCGAGCTGCCTTGGCCGCAGCCTCCAGCGTCTCTTTGCAGCGGATCTTCTTCCACTTCTCACCCAGCGGGGCGGCATCGCCTTCGACCAGCGTGTTGCGAAGCCGAAACTCCAAAGGATCGAGCCCAAGCTCCTGAGCAATGAGGTCCATATGACTCTCGACTCCAAAAACGATCTGGGGTGCGCCCGGTGCGCGCATATGCCCGGCAGGAACGGTGTTGGTATAGACCCGCAGGACTTCGATCTCGACATGAGGCATCCGATACGGACCAGCGGCGTGGACACTGCCGTGCACGGTATGCAGGGGCGTGAATGCGCTATAGGCACCGCAGCTAAAAACCAGCTTGGCCTTGCGGGTAACAATCCGGCCGTTGGCGTCTACGCCGGTCCGGAGCGTAATGATTGCCGGATGACGCGGGTTGCCGGCTAACAGCTCTTCGGTATAGGTCATGACCATTTTTACCGGCCGGCCGGCGGCCGCGGTCAAGTGATAGCACACGACGCTATCCATTAATGAACCTTTACCGCCAAAATCGCCGCCAATGGGCGCGGTGTTGACGCACACATGGTCCTCGGTCACACCGAGCGCAGCCGCAAACTGAGCTCGGGCCACAAAGGGGGTCTTATTGGAGATCCACAGATTGACTTTGCCGTCTGGCTCAATCTGGACGACACTGGCGTGCGGCTCGATATAACCCTGATGAACCGGGGGAATGGTAAACGTATGGGTAAATTCGCGGGTGGCCTGGGCAAAGCCGGCTTCAACATCACCGTGGGTGTAGAATACCTGTGACACCACGTTAGGAATGTCCGGGTAGAGGCGGTCATCGCCCGGATGCACAAAATCGGGCACCGGAGGATGGGTGTAGGTACTAGTGTCGGCATGGACACGCGGTGCATCTTCCTGCATGGCCTCGACAGGATCAAAGACCGCGGGCAGGGCTTCGTACTCGACCGCTATACGCGTGAGCGCTTCCTCGGCAATATCCATGGACTCAGCCGCTACCGCAACCACTTTCTCGCCCACAAAACGAACCATATCACGCGCAAGGACGGGCTTATCCAAAAAAAAACGACCGATACGGCGGTCCGGCAGCTCGGCTCCGGTAATAACCGCGTGGACGCCGGCCAGCGCCTTTGCCTGCGAGGTATCGATCGAGACAATTCGTGCGTGAGGAAACGGGCTACGCAGGCATTTACCGTATAACAAACCGGGCAGCCGAATATCCGCAGTATAGCGGGCCTGTCCGGTGACTTTTGACGGCCCTTCTACATGGCCTGCCGGCTGCCCAACGCTGGCTAAACTTGCCATAGTGACCTCCACAGTCAGACACTATCTCAAGTACGGATATCGTCATGAATTCTTTTCACAGTCAAGCGCCGTGAGCCAGGCTGTGCACGTGTTTGTTGAGTCCGTTGAGTTTATTGAGTCTTTAGGGTCTTTGGGGCCAAGACTCAACAGACCCAATGACTCAATCGACCCAATAGACTTCCTTTCATCAGCGCAATTGACTTGAAAGATTGTAGGTCAGTATAGTCGTGCCAGGAGAAAGTGTCAGGAGCACTGCATGTGCCTATGGGAGAGGGTGATTGGGATGCCGAGTTTCGATATTGGTGTTGGACATGGCTCCGCCTATCACCTGGTTGAAGAAAATGTTGTGCGCTATGTGGTCCGGGCGTATCGCGACCGTCCCGAGCGCGCGCTGACGGCCGGCAGCATTGTTCGGCATATTATACAGGAGCTGGGCGTCTCCGGGTTCTCTTTACAACCGGAGCATATTATGAGGTGGGTCTCGGTGTTTGAAGAACGGACGGGCCGAAAGGTGCTTGAAGCGGAGACTGACACGTTTCCGGTACGCTACCGGTGCGTATATCACAAAGACATTCGGATCCTCTGAGTAGGTGGCCGCAGAGCGAGGGCTGCCTGCTCCAGTCAAAACGGCCAAGGGCATACACCCTTGGCCGTTCTTTTTGCGGGTGGTGCGCTGAAAGTTCAGGCATTCAGCTTGGCTTCGTCCGCTGCGGTCGGACCTTCGACTCTGTACAGCTTTTGTCCGTTGTCCCACAGGATTTTACGTCGGACCTCTTCGTCACAATCGTCCAGGCCGTTCTTGATCCGGTCATGAACCTCGTCGCCGTAAAGCGAAGTCGGGTGGGGAAAGTCGGTTTCAAACATGATCCGGTCAGCTCCGACCTTGTCGATCAGACGCCGCGGGGCAATCTGCTCGAACCAGTAGCAGGCATAGATATTACGCGCAAAATACTCGGACGGTAGCATATCCAGGTCGGGCCGCTCTTCCGGGACTCGATTACCGAGGAATTGATAGTCCAGGGCTTCGAGGGCAAACGGAATCCAGCCGATGCCGCTCTCAACCGAGACAAATTTAATGCTGGGATAACGGGCCAGGACACCCGAAATGATGAGGTCGCTCAACTGAATGCCGTTACGCATGAAGATATCAACCGACAGCTCGGCAAAGGCCGCCATCTTGCCGTAGGTCTTCACCTTGTCGCGTCGCAGTCCGCCATCCATATTGCCGGAGCCGATATGGAAGCTGATCGGCTGGTCAAGCTCGCAGGCAACTTCCCATAAGGGATTCCAGTGCGGGTCGCCCAGCAGGGGCTGGCCGAGCGACTGGGGGTCTCCGGTGAAGAGAATGCCCTTATGACCCATGGCGTGACAGCGTCGGATTTCTTCAACTGAGGCGTCAACATCCCAGAACGGCGTTGAGGTGATCGGGAGTAAACGGCGCGAATCGGCTGACGCCCACTCGGTCTGCCAATCGTTGTACACCTTGACACAGGTGAGCTTGAGCTCGGAATCTTCGAGGCGGAGAAACTCCTGGCTGCCAAATCCCCCGACGTTGGGATACATGACCATCGCCCAAATGCCCATTTCATCCATGTATTTGAGACGCTCCTGAGCGTCGAATGCCCCTGGGTGCATCTCCTCGTACGACTTGGGCCAGTTGGTCATATCACCCACACCCGCGGTGGCGGTCAGACCCGGATTGGCTATGCGCCGGTCGCCGAGGAACCACCACTGGCGTCCCTTGGCGTCGAAGTCAACGCGGGGAACCGAGTCTTTCAACTTATCAGGGACCCGACTGGTCCACAGGTCCGGCGTCTCTGTTACGTGCGTGTCAACGTCAATGATTGTATAGCCGCTCATATGTGTGCCTCCTTCAGCCGCCGTTCTGAGGCCCTAGCGTATCTGAGGGCTCGACAATTGCCAAGTCGGGCGGGGGAGGTCAATAATTGCACGACTGGGGTGGTCGTTGTCCTCAACCTGTCCGTATATGATACACTAAAATCAGTCGAACCAATGAGGCATGGGAGGACCGAATGGCAACAAAAAAGGATATCGCCCTGGTAAGAGAATTGCGGCCTAGTAACCCAACAGAAGAACAAGAACCCGTAAAGGAGCCTTCCTTGATAGAAGAATTTCGACTCACGAGCCTGGCAGCGGAATTTGAGCAGCATAGCCAAGCAGAAATCGAACGTTTGGGCAGCGACAAGCCTGATTTTGACGAGCCACTCTACCACGAAGCCGTCTCCCTCGTCCTGCGGAAACTCGGCCGGTATCGAAAAGAGTAAACGTGTCCTCCAACAGAGATGAGATGCTGGATACGGTTACTCTTTTAACCAAGTCAAGGAAGCTTTCATGATCATTACGAGTGTTCACGCGAAAAATGTGCTCCGTTATACGGAACTGAAGCTGACGAATCTCCCCCGGCATGGAGCGATTGGCATAAGTGGGGCCAATGAATCTGGCAAAACGACCATTGCCGAGATTCTGTGTCTGGCGCTGTTTGGCCGGACGTTCTCTCACCCTGAGAGTGATTTTCAAAAAAACATTAAGTGGGGTGAATTTAGCGCCTCAGTCACTGTTGGCTTTCTTGCCAAGGATAAACACAGCTATCTGATTACCCGCTCTTTTGACGCAGACGGGAACCACCTGGCTCAGCTTCGCAGGGAAGGGGAAGACGAGCCTTTTGTCCGTGGAGCTGCTGCGGTGAACGAGAATGTGGCCCAACTATGCGGTTTTACCTATCAACGCTTTATTGATTCCTTCTATTTAGCTCAGCGCAATATCGCCTCTCCGTCTATTCTCCTACAGACTGCCAAGGCGTTGGCGGGAGTTGAAACATTTGAGCAGGTGGCGACTGAATGTGAGTCCGATATCCACGCCCTCCATGAAGAACTCGCCCCTCTGCATGGCGGCCTTGCCGAGGCTCGCCGGCAGCGCAGTGAACTCAATATCCAGGCTGCTGCGTTGCCCAATTTGAAGACAGAACGGGACGCGCAAACCACGGCCATTGCTGAGCGAAAAAAAGAGAATACGGTCCGTCAGCTGACGCTCGACCGTCTGCGCGCTGCAACCGCAGAGATGGCCGAGCAAGTGAAAAAGACGATGCAGGCCACTCTCGATACCGGCTTGAAGCAGTGGCTCCATTATGCGGAGAACATCGATACGGCCACACAAGGCGTAGACGCGGCGGGTGAAGGGGCAGAATCCGGTTCGGGTCAACGGCTGACTGGGGCACTACAATCTTGGAGTGAGGAGCTGCACAGGCGTCTTGAGGCTTTTGCCTCTGTACGGAACGCGACTGCCGTGTATCGCCAACGCCTGACTTGGCTCATTGGCCAGGGAGAGCGGCCGGCCGAGGTTGACGCTCGTGCACGCTCCTTACCCGATCAAAGAGCGCTTCTCCTCAGTCAGGGGGAAGAAATACGAGGGAAGCGGACTGGTCCTATTATCGGATTTTTTGGCGTGTTTCTGCTGATGGTTGTGAGTTGGAGTGTGCTCTGGTTTCTGAACTATATGCCAGAACATGCCATCGGACAGTGGCTCAGCAACAATTTGCAGCTACAGGTGACGCATGCCACCGTACTTCTTCTGGTCGCAATGGTCTCCAGCGGGCTGAGCCTGGTATTGCTCGTTATGGTTTTCCTTCTGACGGAGCGGATTCTGACTGCGCGGCAGAAGGCCGCCCGCCTCCAAGCTGACCAAGAAGAAATCAAAGCCCAGCTCCATAGCTTAGACGACCTTCCCCAGCAGTCCTTGATAACTGAGGTGGCGACTCTTGATGCTTGTGATGATCCGCAATTGAAAAAGGCCCTGACCCAGTTTGTCAGTGGCTCCGGCGCGTCGCTGCTCGATGCAGAGGCGCTCGTCGCGTTTCTTGCTCCGCTGGAAGCCGCGAGCCTCACCTGCCAGGAGGACGCTGACGCTATCACCAGACGGATCACTGAAGAAATACAGACCGTTGAGACGAACATGGCTACCATACGCCAAGACCTGGACCGTTTGGAACAGGCCATTACGGAAGAAGAGCGTCGCCTCAATAAAGCGGCACAATTGGACCAGGAGGTTGCCGCGTTCGAAAAGGATATTGAGACCAAAACCCACAGTATTGAAGTACGGCGGATTGCGCAAAATCTCCTCGCGGGCTCACACCGTCGTTTACTGAGCCGGTTTAACCTGGAGATGCGGCACGTTGTGAGTAAAATTATGCCGCAACTCACTGAGGGGCGCTACGAGACCATGCAGATCGATAATGACCTCAACGTCCGGGTATGGTCGAGTGAAAAGGGTCATTTTGTTGATCTGAACGAGATTTCGGGAGGAACCTATAATCAGGTCATGCTGGCTATCCGTCTCGCCTTGTCGCAAGCCCTGATTACCTCCTCATTGTGTGGCGTTGAGTGCCTGATTCTTGATGAGCCATTCGCCTTTTTTGACGCCCAGCGTACCCAAAAGACTCTGAAAATTTTGCCTCAGGTCAGTCCTGAAATCGAACAGATGTGGATTATTGCTCAGCGGTTTGATGACGGTAGCCCTTTCGCCATGCACCTGAGTTGCTCACGGGACTCGGAGGTTTTGGTCGCCCCAGTGGGCGAATATGAGGCGTTGGAGGAGGAGGGGTAGGGATAGCACCTCAGAGCTTAATTCCATAAAAGCCCTACTCAGTCTTATATAACGATATAATCAGTCAAGGAGATGGTATGGATTTCGCTCTCACTAAAGAACAAGAAGCGTTTCGCGCGGAAATCCGGGAATTCCTGTCGAGTGAGGTGCCGGCCGAGGCGCGGGTTGAAGACGGCTGGATTAGCGGCTATTCGCGTGAATTTTCCCAGAAACTTGGCCAGCAAGGCTGGATCGGATTGACCTGGCCCAAGCAATACGGCGGGCAAGAGAGGTCCTATCTGGACCGCCTGATCCTGACTGAAGAACTGCTGCGTGCCGGAGCCCCGGTCGCGGCGCACTGGCTGGGGGATCGCCAAGTTGGTCCAGCGCTGCTGGCTTATGGAAGTGAAGAGCAAAAACAAGAAATCCTCCCGCAAGTCTGTAAAGGTGAGATCGTCTTTTGTCTGGGTATGAGTGAGCCCGGGTCCGGCTCAGACCTGGCTTCGCTCCAGACCAGGGCGGAAGAGGAGGGAGATCACTATACCCTGAACGGCCAAAAAATCTGGACTAGCTTTGCCCATGTTGCAGATTATGCCTATCTGGTTGCTCGTACGGACCCGGATGCTCCGAAGCATAGGGGGATCAGTGAGTTCCTGGTTGCGATGGATACTCCGGGTGTCGATGTGCGACCCCTCATCGATGCCACGGGGGAACATCATTTTAATGAGGTCTTTTTTGATAATGTTGAGGTCCCGAAAAACCGGCTGATTGGTGAGAAAAATCGAGGCTGGTACCAGATTGCCTCCCAGCTTGACTATGAGCGCAGCGGTATTGAGCGGCTGCTGAGTAATTATCCCCTTTTTCAGGATGCCGTTCGGTACGCAAAGGAACACGGGCTGACGAAAGATCCGCTTGTCCGGGACACACTGTCTCAGCTTCAGATCGAGCTCGATTTGGGCCGTTCCATGGTTTACAAGGTGGCGTGGTATCTGACTCAGAAGATGGTGCCGAACTATGAGGCCGCCATGGCAAAGTGTTTTTGTACCGAAGTGGAACAGCGTATTGCCAAAGCGGTGAGTGAACTGTTGGGTGATTATGCGGTCCTCTTGCCAGGCTCGCCTCATGCTCGCTTAGCCGGCCGTGCAGCCCGAGAATATCTGTACGCTCCGGCCTATACGATCCAAGGCGGAACGAGCAATATTCTGCGTAATATCGTGGCGCTCCGCGGCCTTGGTTTGCAGCCAGGGTAGAAGGAGTAAACGTGTCCTCCAATAAATATGCAGATGCTGGACACGTTTACTCATCGGGACAGCATAGGAGCGAGCGATAGCTCTTCTGCTGCTCGGTCTTTGAGACGGGCCAGTCGGCCCTGACTGAAGGAGTGCCCATGCTTTTGGAAAATAAAGTTGCGCTTATTACTGGCTCCGTCCGAGGAACCGGAGCTGGTATTGCCCGTGTTTTTGCCGGCGAGGGAGCCAGGGTTGTCATTAACCAAGTCAAAGAGGAAGGGAATCCTCAACAGGTGCTTGAAGAAATCGAGTCAGCCGGTGGGCAAGCCTTGTTTGTCAAGGCAGACATTACAGATGAAGCCCAAGTTGCTGATATGATTAGCCAAACCGAAGATCGACTTGGTCAGATTGATATCCTCGTGAACAATTATGCTGGCAGTATTCCGCAGAAGCTGTTTCAGGATACAACCTGGGCGGACTGGCAGTATCAGATCGAGACGACGGTCAAAGCCGCCTTTTTATGTGCGCAGGCGGTTTTGCCTGGAATGAAAACGCGACAGTGGGGACGGATCATCAGCATCAACACGATTGGCATTCATCAACCAAGCCCGCACTATCATGCTTATATTGCAGCAAAAACAGCTATGTTGGGTTTCTCTCGGAATTTAGCGGTTGAATTTGGTCAATATAATATCACCGTCAATATTGTCTCTCCCGGCCTGACCTTAACCCAGGAAGTCAAAGACATGCTGACAGAGGAAAACCAGGCAAGGCATGAGAGCAAAGTGCCGTTGCGCAGAACAGGGACGGTTGAGGATACGGCAAACGCAGCCCTGTTTTTTGCTTCTGAGTTGAGCAGCTTCGTTACCGGCCATTACATGCCAGTGTGTGGTGGGCAGGTGTTAGAGTAGGCGGAAAGATTGCCCATTTGATACAGATGAGACTGATAATTTTTCTTTTGTAAAATTTTAGGAGGATGTATGCAGCGATATGGCATCGCTCTTTTTACGCCGACGATCCGCGACATGATGGAAATCGCTCAACTCGCCGATGAGGCCGGTTTTGACTCTCTTTGGAACGGCGAGTTTTTTAATCGCAATGGTCTTGTCACCTTAGCCGCGGTTGCCACGTGTACCCAGCGCGCCAAAATTGCTACCGGCATCGCCTATGCGTATATGCGGAACCCGGTGCTGAATGCGACCGGGGCAATGGATATTGACGAACTCTCGAACGGCCGTCTGATTCTTGGCTTAGGGAGTGGGACCCGCTCCATGAACGAAATGTGGTACGGAGAAAAGTTTGAGCCCCGCTCGGCGTTGAAAATGAAAGAGTGTGTCGCACTGATCAGGAAAGTATGGGCATCGCACGCGGGCGGTGGGATGAAATTTGAGGGCGACTATTACACCTTGAACATTCCTGCGTACGCGCGTCCATATATCGTCCGTGATCGTATTCCTCTCTATCTGGCGGCGGTGCAAAAGGGCATGTTGCGGACGACTGGCGAGATTGCCGACGGCTTAGTCGGCCACCCGCTCTACAGCCGTAAATATATCGCGGAATTTATTCGACCGAATATAGAGGTCGGAGCGAAGCGGGTAGGGCGGAACCCTAAGGATGTTGACATGACGACGCTGCTGATCACCGCTATCAGCCATGATCGCGAGCAAGCCATACGCGACGCAAAAAATCAGATCGCCTTTTATGCCTCGGTAAAATCCTATGAGGGTATTCTGAATCTGCATGGTTGGGAGGAGCAAAAACGGGCGATATGGGAACATTTCAGAACCTTTAACCTGCCGAAGATGGCGGCTGCCGTGACCGACGATATGGTCGAACAAATCGCGATCGCAGGCACGCCGGAAGAAAGTCGTGAGCAGATTGAGAAGTGGAAAGACGTCGTGGATCTGCCCATTCTGTACACCCCAACGGCTGGGGTCAAAGCTGATCGTGTCCGAGAGAATCACAGGCTCATTGTTGAGACGTTTGGTCAGTAACATAACCCCAAAGCGGGGTGGGTGTCGTTAGAGAAAAATGTTTCGTGTGAAACAGGTAAGGTATTGGATGAGATAATTCGGCTTTTTGAGGACTTCTCCGATTGTTAAGACTGAAAAAATATCAAACAGTTAGATGGTAAGGCGGGAAATATTCTCAGGTAGAACATCACTTTTTGATATATGGCGATGTCGAGCCTGGAACGATTTTATAGTGTCATCTGTAAGGGGTACGGGAAGCCTGAAGTCCAGCTATACTCTACCGGTGTTGATGATCTAAAACTATCAAGGTGAATGGTGTGAGTGGAGATGCAGCCATCGGAATTTTCGACTCCGGTATAGGTGGACTCACCGTCTATCAGCAAATTGCGATGCTTCTGCCTGCTGAAAACCTGATATATCTCGGAGATACTGCGCGCTGTCCGTACGGGACAAAGTCACACGATGTTGTGACGCAATATGCGTGTGAGAACAGTGATTTTCTCGCTGAACGGAATATCAAGATGCTGGTGGTGGCGTGTAATACTGCCTCGGCAGTGGCACTCATGGCTTTACAAGAGCGCTATGCTATACCCGTTATCGGTGTCATACAGCCTGGTGCTTCGGCAGCCGTCCGGTTGAGTCGAAATAAAAAAATAGGAGTGATAGGGACCGAGGCAACTATCGCGAGTGGAGCGTATACAAAAGCACTGCGCGCCTTAGACCCGTCTCTTGAGATCTATACGCGCGCGTGCCCACTCCTTGTTCCGTTAGTGGAGGAGGGCTGGGTGGAGAACGAGGTGGCCCACTCGACCGTAGCGACGTATCTCAGTAGCCTCAAACAGAGTAGTATAGATACGTTGATTTTAGGCTGCACCCACTATCCTTTATTAAAAAAGACGATTGCGGCATATCTTGGAGAGCATGTACAGCTCATTGATTCTGCTGAGGAAACGGCCAAGGTGGTGAGCGCAACCTTATCCGGTGACCACCGGACCCAGTTGAATGGACCGGGACGGGGCAGCTTTTTCGTCACAGACAGCCCGGATCAATTCATTAAAGTTGGCGCTCGTTTTCTCGGCGACGTGGTTGAATCAGCAGTGCGTCTGGAACGTTAATATCTAAAGGTAATACGATCATGTTAGCACGTTGGGCACAGAAGATTTTTGGGAGCAAAAACGAACGCGAGCTCAAACGCATGCGTCCGTTGGTAGAAGAGATCGGGCAGCTTGAACCTGAACTGCGACCGCTCAGCATGGATGAGCTGCGAGCGAAAACGGATACATTCCGCAGCCGAATCCAAGAGGCCACTGCGGCGACACGCGTACAGTTGGATGAGATTGCACGGCAGGCGGCCGAGATTGCTCCAGAAGGTATCCCTGACGAAGACGATCTGGAGAAGTTGGACTACTTCCAAGAGGAACGAACCAGTCTGGAAAAAGAACTTCGCGCGGCTGAAGCTGATGTGCTTGACGACATTCTACCCGAAGCCTATGCGACCGTCCGCGAAGTCTCGCGTCGGGTCACCGGCATGCGCCATTTTGACAGCCAACTCCTTGGCGGTATTGTCCTCCATCAGGGCCGTATTGCCGAGATGAAAACGGGCGAAGGAAAGACGCTGGTTGCAACCCTACCGCTCTATCTCAACGCCCTGCTCGGTCGGGGCTCTCATCTGGTAACGGTCAACGACTATCTGGCCCGACGCGACGTGCAGTGGATGGGACCTATTTATCATGCCCTTGGGCTGTCCGTTGCTTCTATCGTACACGACGCGAGTTTCATCTTTGACCCGACTCATGTGGTCAAAGATTATCGGTATATGAACCTTCGTCCGGTCAGCCGCAAAGAGGCATATGCGGCCGATATTACCTATGGAACGAATAACGAATATGGCTTTGACTACTTACGCGATAATATGAAGTTCAACCTTGAAGATTATGTTCAGCGTGAATTGCATTTTGCCATTGTTGATGAAGTGGATAACATCTTGATTGACGAAGCTCGGACGCCCCTGATTATTTCCGGTCCGGCAGAAGAATCCACACAGAAGTATTACTCGCTCAACCGCGTCATTCCGCGTCTCCAGCGCGAGGTGGACTACGCCATTGACGAGAAGCTCAGAACCGCAACGCTCACCGAAGAGGGGGTAGCGAAAGTTGAGCGTATTCTCGGCGTGCGTAACCTGTACGACCCGTCTGA
The DNA here is from genome assembly GCA_965203745.1 of uncultured Binatia bacterium (SeqCode). Taxonomy (GTDB): domain Bacteria; phylum Desulfobacterota; class Binatia; order Bin18; family Bin18; genus Bin18. The sequence continues at coordinate 2,124,896 of CBDBDK010000001.1, read as the reverse complement.
AATCGGGACCTTGCACCATGTCAATCAGGCGCTGAAAGCTCATGCCATTTTTAAGCGCGACGTTGACTATGTGATTAAGGATGGTGAAGTTGTCATCGTTGATGAATTCACCGGTCGTCTCATGCCCGGCCGACGCTGGTCGGATGGGCTGCATCAAGCCGTCGAAGCCAAGGAGGGCGTCCGGATTCGTGAGGAAAATCAAACTCTTGCGAGTATCACGATCCAGAATTACTTCCGCATGTACGATAAATTGGGAGGCATGACTGGAACTGCGGATACGGAAGCGGTTGAATTCAAGAAGATCTACGATCTTGATGTGGTGGTGATTCCACCCAACCGCCCCATGGTCCGGGCGGATCATCCTGACGTGGTGTACAAGACCGGGCGCGAGAAATTCGAGGCTGTGATTGACGATATCCTCGACTGTCACGAACGAGGACAACCGGTGTTGGTCGGGACAATTTCAGTCGAAAAGTCCGAACATCTCAGCAGACTCCTTAAGCGAAAAAAGGTCAAGCACAATGTCCTGAATGCGGTCAACCATGAAGCTGAGGCAAACATTATTGCCCAGGCAGGTCGTTTTGGCGCAGTGACGATTGCCACGAATATGGCCGGCCGGGGGACCGATATTTTGCTTGGTGGAAACCCGGAATTCCTGGCCCGCTCCGATATTGAAAAAAAATGGGTCAACAAGGCCAGTGCCGCTCGGACCAAGACCAAGAAAGGTGCAAAAACAGCAGCCACAACAGAAAAGAGTTATGAAGACCAACTGGAAGAAATCCGTGCAGAATATAACGCCGCGATCGCCCAGGCCCAGGAAGAATATGAACCTGAATGGACTCCCTTCGAGGAGGCCCGTAACGCGGCCTTGAAGCGGATGACAGAGACCTATCGTCCCTACCTCCACGCCACGCTGCAGAAAGCCCGGGCCGACTATCAAGAAGCTTCGCGTATGTTTGTTGAGTCCGTTGAGTCTTTAGAGTCTTTGGGGTCAGGACTCAACAGACCCAATGACTCAACGAACCCAAAAGACCCCCTTTCATCGGCTCAATTGGAGACGCATCGCCAAGCACGGGAAGCGTATGAGTCGGCATTGTCAGAATATGACAAAGTGGTCGGTCCAGCGCTCAATGAAGAGCAACAACAAGAATATGAGACTGCACGTACCGATTTTATTGCGGTATTGACTGAAGATGGGATGGAGGAGGGAGAGACGTCTGAACGCCTGAACCTGAACCGAAGCCGCTACGAAGGCTGGCTGGAAGATTACTGTCAGTCCATTATCCAGATGGCCGGCTTGGCCCTGAGTGAAAACGGTCGAGTACAAGAGGGATACGAAGCCGCACGCCAAGCGTATGAAGAAAACCAACAGGCATATCAAGATGCGGACCAACGCTATGAAGAGGCCCGGAAACCGTATGAAGCCGCTGTCGCTGAGGCAGAACATGTCTACGAGCAAAAACGTAAAGATCATGTTCAGGTCATAGAAGAGGTCCGGGAACAGCTTGAGAAAGCACCTGACGCGTATAGCCAGGATTTCAACGAAATTCTTGAGAAATACGAGAAAACGTGCAGCGAGGAGCGAGAAAAGGTTGTTGCTGCTGGTGGAGTACATATTCTGGGCACTGAGCGCCACGAGTCCCGGCGAATTGATAACCAACTCCGCGGGCGTGCGGGACGTCAGGGAGACCCTGGCTCATCCCGATTTTTCCTCTCGCTCGAAGATGACCTCCTGCGTATCTTTGGCGCGGAACGCGTACAGAAGATAATGGACCGGCTGGGTATGGAGGAGGGGGAACCCATAGAGGCCGGACTCGTCACCCGGGCGATAGAAAATGCCCAGGGGCGCGTAGAGGGCCATAACTTCGATATCCGCAAACATCTGCTGGAATATGACGACGTGATTAACAAACAGCGTGAGGTCATCTACGAGCAGCGCCGGGGATTCCTGGCCGGCGAGAATCTGAAAGGTCAGGTGCTGGAAATTGTTGAAGAGATGGCTGAAGAAAGTGTGCTGAACTATGCGGATAAAGGAATCGACCCAGCGGAGTGGGACTGGAAAGGGCTTGATGACTCGGTGTTTCGCCAATTCAATATGCGTCTTGGCTTGAGTGAGGAACAGCAAGAAGAGCTGATAACGGAAGATCTTCAGGACCTTGTGCGGGATCGAGCATTACAACACTACGAAGAGCGAGAACAGGCCTTTACACCGCCGGTTATGCGATATCTCGAAAAGGTGATCATGCTGCAAACCATGGACAGTCTGTGGAAAGATCACCTGTTTGCTATGGATCACCTTAAAGAAGGGATTGGGCTGCGCGGTTATGGTCAGAAAAATCCCCTGCAAGAGTACAAGAAAGAGGCATTTAGTCTGTTCGACGACCTCTCCCGTCGCATGCAGGAAGATGTGGTTGAGAAGCTCTATAGCGTCCAAGTGGCACGCCAGGAAGATGTCCAGCGGATGGAGGAAGGACAGGCCGCACAACGGCCTATGCAGATGTTGCACGGCGGACAGGCCGCTCTCCAACAGCCACAGCCGGCAACGCCACCAGCACCTGGGAGACCGGACACCCCGCCGCGGGCGGCAAGACCCGTCCAAGCCGTACGGGATACACCCAAGGTTGGTCGGAACGCACCCTGTCCGTGTGGCAGCGGCAAGAAATACAAGAAATGTCACGGCGCATAAGGGTCTATGGAGTCTATGGAGTCCATTGGGTCGGTTGAGTCAGTAGGTCCGTTGAGTCTTGACCCAAAGGACCCAAAAGCCACTCATTACTAGAAACTAAATCAAATCATGAAAATCACCGTCAAAAAATCTCCGATTCTTATTCCCGGATTTCGATTTTCCGGGGTATCCTGTGGGCTCAAACCGAGCGGTAAAAAGGATCTGTCGTTGCTGGTATCGGACGTACCGGCGACGGCTGTTGCCGCATTTACGACGAATAAGGTGAAGGCCGCGCCGGTCGCCGTCGGTGAAGAGCGCCTCCGGGCCGGACGCTTGCAAGCTATTGTCGTCAACAGCGGGAATGCCAATGCTTCGACCGCACAACCCGGCCTCAAGCTGGCCCGGGACACCTGCGCGCTGGTCGGCCGTGAACTTGCCATCGAGGCGCAACTGGTGCTGCCATCGTCTACGGGGGTGATCGGCGTGCTGCCCGACTGGAAGAAAATGCAGACCGGTATTTCGGCTGCGGCGGCGGCCCTGTCGCCGCGTGGTTTCTGGAATGCCGTGGCCGGCATCATGACGACCGACGCCTTTCCCAAGGTCGCGACCCGACAGGTGACATTGAACGGACGGACACTGACCATCGCTGGTATGGCCAAGGGAGCCGGCATGATTAACCCGAACATGGCCACCATGCTGTGCTATGTGTGTACCGACGCGGCCGTGAGCCGAACTGCGCTCCAACAGATGCTCGACCAGACCCTGCCTGATTCTTTCAATGCAATCTCCGTTGATGGTGATACCAGTACGAATGACACTCTGGTCCTGCTCGCCAACGGGCAGGCCGGCAACCGGGAGATCACGCCGCGCAGCCGTGGGTACGCAGCCTTTCGAGACGCAGTGCGGGAAGTCCTGTGCAGCCTGGCCCGGATGTGCGTTAAAGACGGGGAGGGGGCGACCAAGGTGGTCGATGTCTACGTCAACGGCGCAAAGAACAGAGCGGACGCGGAAAAAGTCGCCCGTAGCATTGCCTATTCACCCTTGGTCAAAACGGCCTTTTTCGGGGGTGACCCGAACTGGGGTCGCATTGCCTGCGCGGTAGGCTATGCAGGAGCGCAATTGGACCAGGATCGGCTGGCCATCAGTGTCGGCGATGTTCCCATCGGTCGCAACGGCATGAGTACCGGACCCCAAAACGAAAAACGGGCCGCCCGGATTATGCAGCAGGACGAGTTCTCCATAGACATCCATTTACATCTGGGACGAGGCCGCGCTCATGTTGTTACCTCCGACCTGTCCACCGGCTATGTTCACTTTAATTCGGCGTATACGACGTAGGGCGGCCGCCGGCCTGCTGTGACCCGCAGCCTCTCAGGGGGAGGGATACAATGCGTGAGATATCCTTGATGACCGCCAACCAGGAATTCTCCAAATTAATCCGAGAAGTCGAGCGTGGTCAGGATTATCTGATCACCCGGCGCGGCCAGCCCGTCGCCAGACTGATTCCCCACGCGGCCGATAAGTCTGCCGACCCTGTTTGGGCGGCCGCCTACCGTGGCATGATGGCAAGGCTAGAGCAGGGGGTCTCACTCGGTGGCTTGAGAGTTGAGCGGGAAGACAGCTATGACCGTTAAGGGTCGCCTCTTGCCGCAAAAATACCCAAAATTGGGGAGGAAAGCGGGACGGGGGTGTGATACGAGACCGCAAGCGCTCCTCCTGGAGGAAATCTGATGTCGTTTCTGCTTCGCCTGTGCTGTGGTCTCGGGCTGGGTGTGTGAGGCCGAGACGGTCGAGATTGAAATTGCTGGCGAGTCCTATCTGGCGGCCTACGGCACCGAGCGGCTTGATACGGCGTATGCACCAGACGGGACGATGATCTGTGGCGATACCGATAACGGCTTTGGGCTGCTCGTCAACTGGAATCGATTCGGGGATGGGGAGCATACCGTGGTCGCCTTTGTGGACGGGGTCGAACTCGGGCGGGCGACCATCACCGTGACGACCTTGGGCGAGGAGTTTCCCGAGAACCTGGAAGGGGAATATGTCCTGGACGGCTTTCCTGACCCGGAGTCGTCCGTGGTGATTCGCTGGGAGGAGTCGTTGCAGAACTTCGTCATTATTGAAAAGCGACCAACTGATTAGGCCATGAAGACGCCCCTCCTGCTCCTCGCGCTCGCGCTGTGCCTCGGATGCACCACCCCCGCCCACGCCTGGGTGGCAAAGGGGCTGCGCCCGTTTCCCGATGGCATCGCGCCGCTGATCGTGGACCCGTTTTGCAAAAACGGCCCCTGTACGGTGTTCTCTCCAGAGCAATGGCGCGATCTCACACGGCGGGCGGCCGCCCAATGGAATGACGCCGATGTCGGATTCACGTTCGTTGAGTTGGCCGAAAGCCCCTCGGATGATCCCTGTCACGATTATGATGTCGTGTCGATTATCCTGACGGATGGACAGGATATGTGTCCGGGGAATCCCCCCATGACCAGTGATGGCGTCGTTTCAGTCAAACCTTCCAAGGCCAGGATTTATCTCAATATTGAGCGTCTTCTCCGTCGCTTTGCAGAGGCAGAAGTGGAAGAAGCGCTCTTTGTCGCCCTCATGGTGCATGAAATGGGTCATGTCATCGGCCTGGGCCATCCTGACCGGGCCGGCCAACAGGTCACGGCCATCATGAACAGCAACATTGGGACGCTCCGGGAGTTGCAACCGGATGATATTGCGGGGGCGCGGGCGCTGTACGGGGACAGGGCACCAGACGCCCTGGTCGGGTTCTTAGGCAATCCCCGCCACCTGTCATCGCAGAGTGGCATCGGGGTGGTCTCGGGCTGGGTGTGTGAGGCCGAGACGGTCGAGATTGAGATTGCGGGCGAGTCCTATCTGGCGGCCTATGGCACTGAGCGCCTGGATACGGCGTTTGCACCAGACGGGACGATGATCTGTGGTGATACGGATAACGGCTTCGGGCTGCTCGTCAACTGGAATCGGTTCGGGGATGGAGAACATACGGTGGTCGCCTTTGTAGACGGGGTGGAACTCGGGCGGGCGACCATCACCGTGACGACCTTGGGCAAGGAGTTTCCTGAGGACTTAGAAGGGGAATATGTCTTGGACGGATTTCCTGACTCGGAGTCGTCCGTGGTGATTCGCTGGGAGGAATCCCTCCAAAACTTCGTCATTGTGGAGCGGAATCCGCGTCAGGAATGAGGAGGGGTGTGAATAGGGATTTATGGGAGGAGCGATGTATGACTGGCTCTATTGAAGCCATCAAAGAGGACTTGGCAGTGTGCCGTGTCGGATTGGGGGTGTTGTTGTCGGGCACGGGACTCGCCGGCTGGTTCCTCTTGAACATCCGCGAGCCCCTTGCCGCGCTCGTCCCGGCAGGGCTCGTACTGATTTGTCTGTTGATACTGTGACTTCTAGGCTATGCCTATAGCCAGATTAAAGAAGTAGAGAAATTGGAACTCAATCGTCAAGGGGAGACCTCGCATGCAGATTGATATCTACTATATTTGGATAATTGTGACATTGGTTGTCGTTAGTGGATGTGCGTCAAACAAGATGCTAGTTACCAATCGCCATGGGGAACAGGTTTCGGTCAAATGCCAGCCCATTTATGGGAATTGGTGTGGAAAAGGATACCCCGCCTACAATATAACTGGCTTCAAACCGAAACCTGTTGATGTTTGGGATAAAGCTTGTATGCAACATGATTTTTGTTACGGTAAATATGACAAAGAAAAGAAAGAGGTAAAGAGGATAGGGGAAGAAATCTGTGATCGGGAGTTTTCCCAGACTCTCGAAGATTTAGATAAACAAGGAATTCCTGCTCCTCACCAGATTATTAACGCATATAACTATTTCAAGGAAAACAAACCATATCGTCAGGTTTATATTTCTTGGGAAGATCTCTGGAACGTCAATACTCTATCTTGCGTAGGAAATGAGGGTAAACCCGCCTTGTTCTGTGATGTCGGATTAGGCAGAAACAATTGTGAAATCTTGACAGGTACACGGAAAGAAGAGATATGCTGCTATTGTAAAATTCCATATTTCGTTACAGGTTCTGGTATTCACTGGGTGCCATATTGGGGGTATCAAAAGTCAGCCAACGACTTTCAATAGTAGAATCTCAACCCATGTCAAAATTAGAAAAGTGCCGCAGGGCAAGTACAATGCCTACCCCCACACAATACACAGAAACCGGGCCGGCTGCCGGGGTAGGATTATCCCTACTTGTTCTCCATAGCAGGGGTGGCCTAGCGGCCTTTGGGCAGTTGGAGGACACGTTCGGCGATGATGTTGCGCAGGATTTCGGAGGTGCCGCCCTCAATGGTATTGGCTCGGGCGCGAAGAAAACCGTACTGCCAATAATGTTCCGCTTCGGCTTCGTCATAGAGCTGACCGGCTGTCCCCTGCATGGCGACGGCGAGGTCTTGCATGCGCTGGTTGGTTTCGGCCCAATGCAGCTTGGCAATCGAGCCTTCCGGCCCCGCCGGGTTGCCGCGCAGCAGCCGTGTCAAGGCGCGATAATTATTCAGCTTCAAGACTTCGCAATCGATATATGCCTGGGCCATTTTCTGGCGGAATCGACGGTCTGTCCGGTCTGAGCCTGTCCTGAGCCCAGTCGAAGGGGCCGAGCCGGAATCGCACAGCCAGGCACGCAGGTCGTCGTATGTCCGTTTTTGGGCAAAGGTAAAATAGAAGCCCAGCCCCTGCCGCTCAAACATGAGCGAGGTGATAATAACTTTCCAGCCCTGGTTCACTTCTCCCAGAAGATTGGCCTTTGGGACCTGGACGTTCTCGAAGAAGACCTCGTTAAACTCACTCTCGCCAGTCATAGTCCGCAGCGGCTTAATCGTAATGCCCGGACTCTTCATATCAACCAGGAGAGCTGACAGGCCATTATGCTTTGGCGCGTCCGGGTCGGTCCGCACCAGGAGTAAACACCAGTTGGCGTAGCGGGCTAAACTCGTCCATACCTTCTGGCCATTGACCAAAAAATGATCACCCTGGTCAACCGCGCGGGTCTGAAGCGAACCCAGGTCCGAGCCCGAGTTCGGCTCGGAATAGCCCTGGCTCCAGATATCTTCGCCGCTCAAGATGGCGGCTAAATGTTTCTTTTTCTGCTCTTCCGTCCCATAGACGATAATCGTCGGCCCGACGATCTCCAAACCCAGGACATTCAGCAGCCCAGGAGCCTTGTGGTTGGCCATTTCTTCATCAAAAATCATCCGTTCGATCAGAGAAGCACCACGGCCACCGTACTCTTTGGGCCAGGAAATCCCGGCCCAGCCGCCTTCGTACACGGTACGCTGCCAGTCTTTCAGAAAGACGAGGTCCGCGGCTGAGGCCTGCGGCTGAAGGTGACGGAGCGGGCCATTGTTTTGTGGAACGTTGGCCGCGAGCCAGGTGCGGAGCTCCTGCCGAAAGATTTCCTGCGCTGGGGTAAAATGAAAATCCATGCTGGGCTCCTGTGCGGGAACAGTTGAATCGCTATTGGGCGAGCTTTTGCCGTAAGAGAGTATTGACCATCTGGGGATTCGCCTTGCCCTGGGTGGCACGCATGACCTGCCCGACAAAGAAGCCGAGCAGCTTTTCTTTGCCGCCACGATAGGCTTCCACTTTGTCCGGGTTGGCCGTGAAGACCTCGGCAATAGCAGCCTGTAAAGTGTCGGTGTCACTGACCTGGCGCAGTCCCTTGGCTTCAATGATCTCTTCTGGGAGGTGCCCGGTTTGGCGCATTTCTTCGTAGACGGTCTTGGCGATGGTCGTGCTGATAGTGCCATCCTGTATCAGTCCTATTAACATACCCAGGTGCTCGGGCGGGCAGGGCCAAGTCTCAATTTTCAGCGCTGCGTCCAGTTTTTCTTCCTTGACAAAGCGCAGTACGCTATCCATGACCCAGTTGCTGACGACTTTGGGTGCTGCGGGGCAGGCGCGCACGCTGGCCTCGAAATAGTCAGCTACATCCTTGCGGGCCGTCAGCACCTCGGCATCGTAGGCCGGCAGGTCGTAGTCGTGCATGAATCGAGCCCGCCGCGTAGCTGGCAGCTCGGGCAGGTCGGCTCGAACGTGTTCGACCCAGGCCTGGTCCACGACCAGGGGTAGCAAATCCGGGTCTGGGAAATAGCGGTAATCGTGGGCGAATTCCTTGCTGCGCATGGGCCGGGTAATCTCTCGGTCTGCATCCCAGAGACGGGTTTCCTGGATGACCCGACCGCCGGCCTCGACGACATCGGTCTGGCGCTGAATTTCATGCTCGATTGCCTTTTCGACGGCCCGAAACGAATTGAGGTTCTTAGTCTCTGTCCTGGTGCCGAACTCAGTGCTCCCCTGTGGACGTATGGAGACATTGGCGTCGCAGCGCAGGCTGCCCTCTTCCATATTGCCATCACAGACCTCGATATATTGGAGTAGCGCTCGCAAGCTGCGCAGATAATCGCCGGCTTCCGCAGCAGACCGGATATCCGGTTCGCTCACAATCTCCAATAAGGGAACACCAGTACGATTCAGATCAACAAGACTCGCGCCCGCCTCGGCATCATGGATGCTCTTACCGGCGTCTTCTTCCATATGAATCCGGGTTAAACGCACCTTTTTTGCTTGTCCCTGGTCGGCGACCTCAACATAACCGTGTTCGGCAATGGGCAACTCGTACATGCTGATCTGGTAGCCCTTGGGCAGGTCGGGATAAAAATAGTTTTTCCGTGCCCAGCGGCTAGCGGGCGCAATCGTGCAGTGCGTGGCCAGTGCGGCGCGGAGAGCGAAATCAACAACCTTCTTATTGAGCACGGGCAAGACCCCGGGCAAACCCAGGCAGACCGGGCAGGTATGCTGGTTGGGAGCTGCACCAAAGCGGGTCGAACAGCCACAAAAAATCTTTGACTCGGTTAATAACTGTGCGTGTACTTCCAGGCCAATAACGGATTCGTAAGACATGCTGCTACTCTGCATATTTTCTGTTGTTAGAGAGGCGGCTTACGGGCCCCCCAGTCATGATCCTGCTCGTACGCGTAACCAGCCTGGAGCAAGGCTTCTTCCTCAAAGGGGGGTCCTATCAACTGGAGTCCAATCGGCAACCCGTGCTGATCAAAGCCGCACGGTACGGATAGCCCTGGTAAGCCGGCCAGATTGACCGCGATCGTAAAAATATCCGAAAGATACATCGTGAGCGGGTCCGCCAGCTTCTCTCCCAGCCGAAACGCGGTTGTCGGAGCGACCGGAGTCGCAATGATATCACAGGCTTCAAAAGCATTTAGAAAATCTTGTCGAATAAGAGTCCGAACCTTCTGCGCCTTCACGTAGTAGGCGTCATAATACCCGGCTGATAAGACGTAGGTGCCGAGCGCAATCCGCCGCTTGACCTCGCTGCCAAATCCCTGGGCACGGGTCATTTGATACAGCTCTCCCAGGTCTTCAACCTCAGACGCCCGATAGCCATAGCGAACACCATCGTAGCGAGCGAGATTTGAGCTCGCCTCAGCCATGGCAATAATATAATAGCTTGCTACCGCATACTCGGTATGAGGGAGAGAGGTCGGGACGATCTCTGCCCCTAATGTACTCAGGTGGGTAATCGCGTCCCTGACGGCTGTCTCTACTTCCGGCTGCATCCCCTCAATAAAGTATTCTTGCGGTATCCCGATACGCAGGCCGTTGACGCCCCGCTCCAGGTGGGCAGTGTAGCTCGGTGTAGGTCTGTTGACGGAAGTCGAATCGCGAGGATCATAGCCGGCAATCACCTCCAGCAGGAGAGCGCAGTCCCGGACATCCTTGGCACACGGACCAACCTGGTCCAGGGACGACGCATAGGCCACGACACCAAACCGACTCACCCGCCCATAGGTGGGTTTCAGGCCAACAATGCCACAGAATGCGGCTGGCAGACGAATGGAACCGCCCGTATCCGTTCCTAAGGCCGCACAGGCTTGGTCTGCCGCAACGGATGCTGCCGACCCGCCGGATGAGCCGCCCGGTACCCGGTCCGTATCCCACGGATTCCGGCAGGGGACGAAAGCCGAATTTTCATTGGACGAGCCCATCGCAAATTCGTCACAGTTGACCTTACCGATGACCACGGCACCGGCCTCCTTGAGGCGCTGTGTCACGGTTGCGTCATACGGCGAAATAAAACGTTCGAGAATTTTCGAACCTGCGGTTGAGCGCACTCCCTGGGCGAGGATAACGTCCTTGAGCGCGATTGGAATCCCGCACAGCGGAGGCGGGGTCGTCCCGTTTGAAAGTACCCGATCCGCGGCTTCTGCCTGGGCGAGCGCTTCTTCGGCACACACGGTCAAATAGGAATGCAGGCGTCCATCCGTTGCTTGAATCCGGTTCAGAACCGACTGCGACAGCTCGACCGCACTCACTTCTCGGGCGCGCAGTTTTTCCTGGGCTTGATGAATGGTCAGAGCATGGTGCTGCATGTCTACTCAATGATTTTGGGAACGCGAAAGAAATGGGTTTTCCGACTCGGTGCATTCGCCAGCAGGACATCCGTTTGGGCGGCACTTGGCGTATTGGTGACAACATCGTCTCGGAGCGGAGCGGACACCGCTACCGCATGGGCGGTCGGCTCAACGCTGTCGGTCTGCAATTCGTCCAATTGATCGACATAGGTTAAGATCGTATCAAAGTGTTGAGTCAGCTCTGTCAACTCTTCCTCTGTAAACGAAAGGCGGGCCAATACGGCAATCTGTCGAACTTCATCCGGTGTAATACGCATGGTTGCTTTTTTCTTTACTACGCGCGTCAGTGTGTCACACCACACCTAGCAATTCAACAAAGAGTAAACGTGTCCTCCCATAGACAGGTAGATGCTGGACACGTTTACTCTTCGCGGTGGACCGGTTACCGGACAACGCTCTTGATCCACGCAAGCCGTGTCAGCTACCCTGTTCTTTATGGTGAAAGGCGACCGGCGACGCCTGTTTGGTCAACACGGCGAACACCGCGCCGCACAGTTTTTACAGGGCCTCGGCTATACGATAGTGGACCGAAATTATCGATGTCCACGCGGAGAAATTGATCTCGTTGCACAAGATAAAGAAACGATTGTCTTCGTGGAGGTTCGGACGCACCGCTCTCAGGAGTTCGGAAACCCTCTCGCCTCAGTCAACAAGCGGAAGCAACGCCAAATCGCCATGACTGCTCTCCATTATCTTTCGCGTTTCCAACTCCATGACCGCGCTGCACGATTTGACGTCATTGGCATTATGGGGGAAGGAGATACTGCGCAACTGACCCATATCAAAGAGGCTTTTGAATTCCCAACTTCACGATAAAGAGCGAAGTATGCTTGACATCAAACTGATCCGAGACAACCCGGAAGAAGTGAAAGAACGACTGGCAACGGTCGGTGTCCCAGGTACTGACGTTGACGCCCTGCTTAATAGCGATCGAGTTCGACGCGCGTGCATAAGCGAAGTCGAAGCACTGCGCGCCGAACGCACGAAACGCTCAAAAGAAATTCGCAAAATTTCCGATCCCACTGAGCGAGACACCACCGTCCGGTCTATGCGAGTGCTCGGAGAGCGAGTGAGCCAACTGGAGAAACAACTCGCTCAGGAGGAAGAAGACTTCCAGCAGCGGCTCTTGGATTTGCCAAACCTGCCCCACCCAGACGTCCCGGTTGGGCAAGACGAGGACGAAAATGTCGTTATCCGAACGGCAGGAAAACCGCCGGCCTTTGCTTTTTCTCCTCGTCCGCACTGGGAACTGGGCGAAGCCTTGGGCATCATTGACTTTGAGCGCGGGGTAAAAATTTCAGGCAGCCGTTTTTATATCCTCAAAGGACTCGGCGCCCGACTCCAGCGTGCGCTGATTAGCTGGATGCTGGATCTGCATGTCAATGAACACGGCTATACCGAAATATACCCACCTGCCATGGTGAAACAGGATTGTTTAGTTGGGACGGGTAACCTGCCAAAATTTGGGGATAATCTCTACCGGGATATTGAAGAAGACTTTTGGTTTATTCCTACGGCAGAAGTGCCCGTGACCAATCTCTATAGAGAAGAAGTGATCGAACCCGGACAGCTCCCATTGTATCATGTGGCGTATACGCCGTGCTTCCGCCGCGAGAAAATGTCGGCGGGCCGTGATGTTCGTGGCATTAAACGCGGCCATCAGTTCGACAAGGTCGAAATGGTAAAATTCGTTGAGCCGTCGCAATCAGACGCGGAGTTGCTCGCGCTAGTCGACAATGCGGAAGATGTGTGCCGCAAACTCAATATCCCGTATCGGGTCGTTCAGATGTGTACCGGAGATCTGAGTTTTGTTGCGGCCTGCAAATATGATGTGGAAATGTGGGCTCCGGGCTGTGCCGAATGGCTCGAAGTGAGTTCCTGCTCCAATTTCCGTGATTTCCAGGCCCGGCGGGCGAAAATCCGGTATCGGCCCGAACCGGGTGCAAAACCTGAGTTGGTGCACACCCTGAATGGCTCTGGACTTGCCCTCCCACGGGTTGTCATCGCTATTCTCGAGAACTACCAACAAGCGGATGGGAGCGTTGTCATACCCACTATCCTTCGCCCTTATATGGGGGGGCGGGAGAAAATCGATATGGCTCAATGATTCGCTCCTTGAGCGGGGCAGGGGGAGTTGACGACTGAGGGGCAGCCCGTTACTAAATTGCCCAAGAAAACGGCGAAACTCTGTGGCAGAAGACGCGCACAAACCAGCGCCCGGTCAGGATGTCGAAAATACCATCGAGGACCTGACGAAAGAGCTGTCTCGCTTAATCAACGAAGCGGGGACGGACGGACGCGAAGAACTGCGCGATTACGCAGTAAGCCTGCTGCAGGGCGAAACGGAAACAACACAAACGGAAGAGCCAGTGGAGGAAGACTCGGCTCAGCCTGCTTCTTCTTTTAGCCCAGTTGCTTTGAGCATTCCATTTCTCCTTATTGGTATCATTCTCCTGCCGCTCTTTGCCCCGGTAGGGTTGATGCTGTTGTTGTTGGCTGTGATCATGGGGGTAGGGGGCTGGCTGGCTCTCATGTTCAGAAGAAAATAAGAGAACCAGGATAATCACTATCACTAAGGAGTAAGTTCCATGGCAAAAAAACCAACTTCTCCTGAAGAAATCCAGGAATACGAGGAGCGTCGCCGTGTTGAGCAACGGGCGGAGCGTGAGAAACGACTCCGTGAACGCGCGCAAAGAGGCGGCTTGTGGTCACGGCGTGATTTTTTTGGCCGGCTCAGCTGGGGCGGTTTTGGACTGGTCTCGCTTGTGAGTCTGCTCGCTTTTGTCCGCTCTGCCTTTCCTCGGGTACTCTTCGTTCCGCCGTCAACCTTCAAGGCTGGCTTTCCGGGGGACTATCCGGTTGGCGAGGTGAGCGAGAAATACCGCTCAGACCAACGCACCTGGATCGTCCGAGAACCGCAGGGATTCTACGCGATCTTTGCCAATTGTACGCACCTCGGCTGTACTCCGCGCTGGTCGTCGTCGGAGAATAAATACAAATGTCCCTGTCACGGTAGTGGGTACTACCGGACTGGATACAATTTTGAAGGGCCGGCGCCCAGACCGATGGATCGCTTTCAATTGTCGTTGGCTGACGATGGGCAGTTGCTCGTTGATAAGAGCAAAATTTTCAAAATGCAGCCCGGCGTTGACCCCAATAAGCAACATCCGGACAGCATTTTGCGCATGTAGCTGCCAGTGGAAGAGCGAGTGTAAAGGCAAGGAAACAGTATGAGCAGCCAATTTGATGAACTCAAACGCCAGGTCATGGAGTCGCAGGCGTGGCAGTCCATTTTTCGCCACGGCTACGAAGATACGCCGCGCAACCGCATCCTGATGGTTTCCGGGAATGTCTGGCTTCATCTCCACCCGTCGAAAGTCCGCAAGCACGCCACGCGCTTACGCTTCACTTGGTGCATGGGCGGTATTACCTTTCTGATGTATCTGGTCACCGTAGTCACTGGTGTGTATCTTATGTTCTACTACCGCCCTGTGGCAGAATATGCCTACGCCGACATTAAATATCTCGAATTTGATATGCCATTTGGCATGCTGATGCGGAATATGCATCGCTGGGCCGCCCATGGCATGGTTATCGCTGTGTGGCTGCACATGTTTCGCGTCTTTATGACGGGTTCGTATAAGCCCCCGCGCGAGTTTAATTGGGTCGTGGGTGTCCTGCTCTTAGTCTTGACCTTGCTTCTTTCGTTTACCGGATACCTCCTGCCGTGGGACCAGCTTGCCATCTGGGCCGTTTCTGTCGGGTCGAACATGGGCCGGGCAACCCCGCTGTTGGGATATGAGGGGCCTTTCAACGAGGTACTCGGAGTGAACCCGATTTACGACGCCCGCGCCTTTCTCTTTGGCGGCGGGGAGATTGGGGCGCATACCTTACTCCGTTTCTATATTCTGCACTGCATCTTTATTCCGTTGGTGACGAGTTTATTTCTGGCGGTTCATTTCTGGCGTATCCGACGTGACGGATTCTCGGGGCCAGCCCTCTAGTCGAGGTTTCTTATGCGTGTACTCGCGATTCCCATCTTAGTCGGCGTTGTGTGCTGGCTGCTGTACGTAGTGGCGAAACCCAAAGCGTCTTCTTCGGAAGACCAGTAAGAAAAGGACGCTGTTATGGCGGAAATGGCCTCAGCTGCCACGCGAGTCGAGGTTACGCTCAAGAAGGCGACCGGCCCAGGCGATGATAAGGTCCATACCTGGCCGAATCTGGTTCGAGCGGAATTCCTCTGCACCCTGTTTACGATCATCTTTCTGCTTTTATGGTCGCTGCTGGTCGATGCGCCGCTTGAAGAGCCGGCCGATCCTGGGCGCACGCCCAACCCGTCCAAAGCGCCCTGGTATTTCCTCGGACTGCAAGAGATATTGGTCTTTTTCGATCCCTGGCATGCCGGAGTGGTGGCGCCCACCTTTATAATCATGGGACTGATGGTCATTCCCTACATCGATATTAATCCCAAGGGAAACGGCTATTACACTTTTAAGGAACGGAAATACGAAATCATAACCTTTATCTTTGGCTTCCATGTACTGTGGATTTCAACCATTATTATTGGCACCTTTGTCAGGGGACCGGGCTGGAACTGGTTTTGGCCCTGGGAGGTATGGGATGCGCATCTGGTTGAAGCCTTGACCAATCAGGATTTGCCGTATTTGGTTGGTATCCGAGATTACTGGACTGCGGCGGCTTTCGGTCTGTCGCTCATCGTTGGTTTCTTTGTGCTGGGTACCGCTGCCATGTATTGGTGGGTGGTGTGGCTCAAGGGGCGCGAATTCATGCAGCGCTGGGGTGCGGCTCGGTTTTTCTTAACGTCATTTCTCACGCTGAATATGATTGCCGTAGTGATTAAGATGCTCCTGCGTCATATATTGAATGTAAAATATATTTTAGTTACGCCGTGGATTAATGTCTGAAAAGGGTAAACGTATCCAGTATCTCATATCTATAGGAGGACACGTTTACTCTTTATGACATTTTATCTGGCAAAAATTCTTCAGGCACTTGGGATTGCAGACGTTGGGTACGCTTTATTCGTTGGTCTGACTGAAGAAAAGAGTATGAGTAAAGAATTATGGCTCCTTGGGATTGGGGTTGTAGTGTTTTATCTGGGTCGCTTCCTTGAGACACGAGCAACTGGTTCGTAGTGGATTATTATGGCACGTAGAGAAGTTGACGACGAAAAGAAATCGTATAGTGGAGTATTTCTCTTCGCAGTAGGGCTGCTGCTGATCGGGTCGGTTTGGTCGGTCTGGGACGATGCGGTTTCGCGCCGGCCCTGGAAGAAATACCAGGCTGAATTCTCGATGCTCGCCTACAACCAAACTATGGCGGAAATTCAGGCTGAAGAAGAGCGCCTGGCCGCAGACTCGGCCTACCAAGAGGCTATGGCGGCATTAGAATCGGCCCAGACCGATATTGCGGGCGGGGAAGGGGGGCAGCGTCTCGCCACGCTGCAAACCGAACTAGCGGCGGCTGAAATGCGGACGAGCGATGCGGAGAATGCCTTACGTATCGTCCGGAGCGAAATTGAGGCCGCTTGGTACGAATACGACCACGCTATTCAGTTGGAACACTCGACAAAAGACGAGAAAGCCCATCTTGACGCGCTCCTGGCCGAGGCGGACGAGCGTGAGAAGGTCTTTCTGGCCGAGCAATCGGAACGGGACCGGATTGAAAACGAAATCAATGAGATCAACGCGCGTGTTATTGCATCCCAAGACACGCTGCGCAAAATGAACCAGCAAAAGGATTTCCTGACTCAACGGCTCGACAGTTACGTCATGCAGCCGCTCCCAGGGCTTGTCCTGCCCACGATTCCCGCCATTACGCAGGTGGTCGTGCCGGAATTTGACCGGAGCAATTTTGATACGCCTCTGGCGCGCGTTGACCGCTGCCAGTCCTGCCATGTCGGGATCGACAAGCGGGGATTTGAGGACCAGCCGAATCCGCACAAAACCCATCCGCAATATGACCTCTTGATGACAAATCATCCACCGGAATCGTTCGGCTGCACCTCGTGCCATAATGGCCAAGGGGTTGCCACCAGTAGCGTGGATATTGCCCACGGCTATGTCCAATTCTGGGAGCATCCGCTGCTGCTCGGTCCCAAAATGGAAGCCAACTGTCTGAGTTGTCATACCGATATGCAGACGGTAGCCACGAGGAATACCACCGTTGGCCAGCATATCGCCCGCGGCGAAAAACTCTTTATGCAGCTCGGCTGTACCGGCTGTCATTTGGTTGAAGGGTATGGCGAGGCCAAGGAAATAGGGCCCTACCTGCGGCGGGTCGCCGCCAAGTCCGACCCGGCCTGGATGGTTGAATGGGTCACCAACCCGCATGAATTTCGACCGCATACCCGGATGCCGCACTTCTTCTTTACTGAAGATCAAGGCCGAGCGGTGACGGCCTATCTGATGAAGGCCAGTATGGAGGAAGGGCAGGCGTGGTTGGAATCTCATCCTGAGCCTGAAGGGGTTGATTCGACGAATGCCGAACTCGTCCAAAAAGGCGAGCAACTCGTCAACTCCCTTGGCTGTCGAGCCTGCCACGGATTCAGTCCGGAACAGACCGCGACTATGGTCGGGCAGAACAAAAACCATGCCCCGAATTTAGCCCGTGTTGCAGAAAAGACGAACGCCCGCTGGCTCTATCACTGGATCAAAAATCCGCGTGCCTACTCGCCAGATACGGCCATGCCGGACCTGCGTCTGAGTGACGAGGAGGCACAGGCCATTGTGTCCTATCTCCTGACCCTCAAGACGGAGGTTGAGCGGCCGGACATTCGAGCCGAGCTGGAGGACCCGGACCTGATACTTGAAGGGGCAGGTCTGGTTCGAAAGTATGGTTGCCACGGCTGCCACGACATCCCGGGCATGGAAAAAGAGGCCCGGATTGGGGTGGAGTTGACTTCATTTGGGGAGAAGAGCCTGGAAGAACTCTTCTTTGGGAACCGGACGGATGTCCCGCATACCTGGGAAGACTGGACGTATGAAAAGGTCAATGCCCCGCGGGGCTATGCCACGGAGCGGATTGAGCAGCTCATGCCGGGGTTCAATCTCTCGGACGAGGATATTCTCTCTGTCCGTGTCTTTTTGAAGAGCCAGACCGGACATCATGTGCCTGAGCGATTCACTGCGCACAGTGATTTGACCGACGCCATTGTCAAAGGGCAGCGGCTGGTCCAGTACTATAATTGTACCGGCTGTCATGTCATCGAAGGTGGCGGCGGAGATATTCGATCGCTCTATTTGGATAATCCTTCCTTTGCTCCGCCCATTCTGACCGGACAGGGGGAAAAGGTGCAGCCCGACTGGTTCTACGGCTTTCTCAAACAGCCGACTCCCATTCGGCCCTGGCTTGAACTACGGATGCCCACCTTTCATTTCGCCAATAACGAGGCCAGTGGTATCGTGGATTATTTCAACGCCTTAAGTAAGCTGGAGATTCCATACAACTATTTTGACCGCTTACGCACCTCGCCAGAGATGGTTCATGCCGGCGAGGTCCTAATGTCTGAGGATTATTTTGCGTGTTTCTCCTGTCACCAACAGGGGGACCGTAAGCCGGAGGGACCGCCGGCCGGCTGGGCGCCGGACCTGGCCTTGGCCAAAGAGCGCCTGAACCCAGAGTGGATTGTCGAGTGGATTCAAGATCCCCAGGCCCTTATGCCGGGCACGAATATGCCCACCTTTTACCCCGGTGGACCGGATGATATTTTTGACGGTGACGAGGACAAACAAATTGTCGCCATGCGGGATTATATCATGCTGCTTGGTATCGACGAGCCGTTTGCCAGCATGAATGGGAATGGGTCGGGTGGAACGGAAGCAATAGACGAATTTCAATTCTGAAGAGGAGGAAACATGCGTATTATGAATAGTAAGACGGTTATGGCCCTGGTTGCAGGAGCAAGTCTCTCGCTCGCTTCTGTGGCTCTTGGGTACGATGCGGGTGCAGTGAGTAACGGCGGGAGCATTAGCGGCACCATTACGTTTGCCGGCGACGCGCCTGAAATCAAACCTGTTGAAGTAACCAAAGATACAAAAGTTTGCGCGCAGACGCAAAAGTATGATGAGAGTCTCGTAGTTGGCGAGAACAAGGGCATAAAAAACGCGGTCGTCTCAATTTCGAATATTTCCAATGGGAAAGATTTTGGCGAGGCAATGGTCTTAGATCAAAAAGAATGTGTCTACACGCCGCATATTGTTCTTACGCCAGCTGGATCGGAACTCGAGATTCTCAATAACGACGGTATTCTGCACAACATTCATACCTATAGCGAGGCGAACCCGGCCTTTAATCAGGCGCAGCCGAAGTTCAAGAAAAAACTGAAGAAGAAATTCGACCAGCCTGAGGTCGTTCGGGTAGAGTGTGATGCCCATGGCTGGATGAAGGGTTGGATCGTTGTCATGGACCATCCCTACTACGCGGTCACTGACGGGGAGGGGAAGTTTAGTCTGAGCGATGTGCCGGCTGGCGAATACGAGGTGAAGATCTGGCATGAGACCTTGGGCGAAAGCATGCAGAAGGTCACGGTGGAAGCAGGTGGTGACGCCAGCCTCGCGGTAGAATTATCGCAGTCCTGAGCGAGTGGAATTTCGGAGCAAAAAGGGAGTCCAAATTGGACTCCCTTTTTTTATGTCCAGAATGTGGTTGGGATTGTTTATTCCTCTGTAGGTGTTTACCTGCATAAACATACAGGATATATTGACTATAGTCTAAATCAATCATACCAAAAATTAAACTCTTACTCTGCCTCTATTTTGCCACAAATGAAAGGGTTAATTTTATTTGACTTATTCGGAACTACCGTTTTTGACTATAGTCATATTGTTTCTTTGAGTCACTTAGACATGGCATGCCCTAGCAACGTTGTGGATCAGAGAAGAACCTCCACGCAGGTTCACCACTCCTGAAAATAGGGGACAAATCAATCAGCACTGTCGCTGAGCATCATCCAAAGGGACGGCTCTTGCCAGATGCTCGTGCGGCGACCAGCGCTTCTTTCGTTCGCATGGAAATCAGCTCCCGCTCTATCTCGGCGAACAACCCGAACAGGGTCACCATGACACGGCGGTAATATCGGGCTGACCAAGATGGCTCACCGCTGCCCAGCGCACAGCCATTGCTAAGCAAGGCGCGGCGGCACGCTGGGCCGGGAAACAGGCCGATTAGGTCACGCTTCTAGCATCGGGTAAGAGCGATTCCCCGCACCTGGGGCATGTCCAACGATCATCCCCTTCCCGGTTGTTGAGAATCGCATCCTTCGACCGTCCCAGTAGTCGTAGCGGCCATAGTAGTGCCCGCCAGATGTCTACATCAGAGACAGTCCACACCCCATCATCCTCAAAGTTCACCATCGTTTTGCATGAGGGGCATAGCACATTCATGGCAGATATTTTCTGAGATCATCTGCCAGCTTTGCCACGGCTAGGGTGATGACACCAGCATCATCCAGTAGCCCACCTGGGAGAAAGTCAGGCACGGCATCAACCGGAGAGATGAGATAGATCAAGGCCGCAATCGCAATGGCCTTGCCTCCTATGGGCGCGTCTGGGTCTAAGATGAACTCCCAGAGCGCTTCGACCTTCTCCCATATCTTGGCAATCGGTCCTTTATTCATCTTCTTCAGTTGCTCAGGATCAATCTGGCTGGCTTCCTCTCCCATGGCATGCTCCTTCCACAGATCACCGCCCGGCCAATGAGAGTTGCCGGGCCGTACCAATGCCACACACGGAGTATGTGAGATTCCTGCCTATTCGCCACGGTCGGGTCATGACTCCCCACCATGCAGAGGCTCTTGTATTGAGCAGGGGACCCGACGTAGCAGGTCTCCGTGCACGACATTGGTGAGGTGAGGATAGCAGGGCCGTCCTGGTCGTCAAGTCAGCAGGAATCGGCCAGACACGCGGGCTATCGCACGGGCTGTCACGAGATGCCCATGCTTACGGCAGAGCTAGGAGTCCCAGCAGAGCGGGTCAACTTTTCTGCGACACCCTGGCCACCGACAGGGGGGGTCGCCTGATACACTTCCGTATGGGGCGAGTGCCGGGAAGCGGGGGCTTGTGGTTGAGATCAGGAATCCCAGGTTTGGGGACGGCAATTTGACGGCCTGAACCGCCACGGGTACAATGACCCATAGGTGGCCTCCTGCGCCGCTCCTTGTCTCACCAGGGAGCAGCCTGTTTGGATTTGAGAAAGACCCTGGTTTCGATTGGGGTCTTTCTCGTTCTGACATTGTACCTTGTGCTTGCCCAAGGGGGCATGAACACACTCCCTATGCACAAGCGGGTCCAGATCCTCAACATGCTGGTTGAGGGGATGTCTATGCGGGCAGCCAGCCGTGTCGCAGATGTCTCAATAAACACAGTCAAGAAACTGCTGATTCAAGCCGGACAGGCAGCCGCAGCCTACCATGATGCGCATGTCCGCAACGTGCCGGCGAAGCGCGTCCAGTGCGATGAAATCTGGTCATTCGTGTATGCCAAGCAGAAGACCGTGGAGCGGATGGGGGCGGCTCCAAAGGGGGCGGGCGATGTGTGGACCTGGACCGCGATTGATGCGGACAGCAAGCTGATCGTGTCGTATCTGGTTGGGGGCCGGGACGGGGGCTATGCCTTCACGTTCATGCAGGATGTGGCCGCACGCTTAGCCAAGCGCGTCCAGCTCACCACAGACGGCCACCGGGCCTATCTGGAGGCGGTAGAAGATGCGTTCGGGCCCGCTGAGTGTATCGGGGCGCGTCCGTCAAGAGCACCATTTTTATATGATCGCGCTGTATTTCCTGCACTACAACTTTTGCCGGATTCATAAGACCCTGCGCATGTCCCCAGCTCAGGCGGCTGGGGTCGACACGACGTTGCATGATATGGAATGGATCGTTGGGCTGATGGAGGTACGAGCGCCGAAACCGGAGCCGCGTGGCCCGTACAAGAAAAGAAATTCAAACTGATACACTACTAATTTTACAAAATATATATTATCAGACATAAAATATATAGTATCAAAACTCACTGCTCCGTCTTGGCACGAACGATATCAGCAAGTGGGGAGTCGGGGAATTGCTCTAGTAAGTCAAAATACGCCTGGGGCACGATGTCCTCCCCTTGTCGCTCTAAGGCTTCTCCCAGGGCCAGCAACGCTTCACTCTTGCCTGGCCCATCCAGTCTGGAAGCTTCACCGTACCACTGGGTCGCAGCCTCGAACTCTTCGGCTTCTTCCGCACCTTGGCCCAAACGGAGGAGCGCGATTTGTTTCAAATACGGCCCAGCATCATGAAACGTAGCGACTCGCTCGTAGGCAGCCTTCGCCGCCACCAGCTGATTGCTCTTCTCGAACGCTTCTCCTAAGTGCAAAGTCGCGACCCCCCTCTTCTCGCCGTCAAGTACCTCCTCTGCCTGGGTGAGTTCGGCAACCGCCACAGCATACTCTTCCGATGCGATAGCAAGGAGTCCAGCACGAAAATGTGCCAGTCCCTGACTCTGACGATACTGTGCCCAGGCTGTCCAGGAAAGGCCGGATATGGCACCTACCACGACGACGATACCCCCAAGGACAATCTGCTGTTTGTAGTACGTAATGGCGTCCAACCGCTGTCGGAGCCATTCGATCAGTCGGGCCGAGGGGTATGAAGATGGAGACAGTTCTTGCTTACGACTGCGCGCCATAGACCGTACCGAGTAGTCTCTTCCAGAGATTACATCTTGTACTTAAAGTCGTCGGGAGACATCTTCTCCAGGATCTCTGCCCATTTATCCCGAGAGACACTCGACAAATCGGCTTCTTCCTCACCGTCTTCCATCTGTTCGAGCACACTCGACGACTCAAGCACCTGGGTCGCCACAAAGATGGGACATTTCGTTCGTAGCGCCAGCGAAATGGCGTCGCTCGGCCGGGAGTCAACCGAAATGTCTCGTTCCCCGACCTTGAGGCGAATGGCGGCATAATACGTGTTGTCTTGGAGACTCGTCACCTCAATGGCCTCGACTCGGCCACCGACTTCTTTGATCGTATTGTGGAGCAGGTCATGGGTCATGGGGCGCGCCATTTTGATCCCCTCCAACTCGGTCGCCATTGAGGTCGCTTCCATCAAGCCAATCCAAATCGGCAGGTTGAGCTTGTTCTCTGCATCTTTCAGGATGACGATGGGGGTCTTGGTCACCGGGTCGAGCGTCAACCCGCCGACTTTCATTTCAATAAAACCCTCGCGGTCCATTCCTCCTCCATTTGCGTAAGATCACAAAAAGGATAGCACCTTCAAGAGAACATGCCTACCGCAAATCTAGGCGGTCACTAGGTGATCAATAACCCGGTAGAGCTGATTAAGGTTGCGGCACTCTTCAACCAGATCGCAGTACGGCGCATAGCGGTCCATCTCGCTATCGCCAAATCCCCACGTCAGCCGGCTTTCAGGGTTTAGCCAAATCACCTGCTTGGCTTTTTGTTGCAGGTCTCGAATGACCCAGTCGTGAGGGAGATTATAATTATTGCGCGCATCGCCCAGCACCAGCACCGTAGTCCGCTTATTGATGATAGAGAGATAATCCCGATGAAAGGTCTTGAAAGCCCGGCCAAAGTCTGAGTGCGCGTAGATATTAATAAAATTGCCCCGTAAGGCTAAATCAATGGCTTGATGGACGTCATTGTCCTCGAACAGCTTGGTCACATCACCAATGTCGGCCACAAAAATAAAGCTGCGCACCTTGGAATAGAGATCCTGCACGGAATAGACAAACTGCAACATAAAGCGCGAGACGTTCCGTACCGAGTCAGATACGTCACACAGAATAACAACTTGCGGTTTTTCTTTCTTTTTCACATCAAGAATGATGTTGAACGGCACGCCGCCGTATTGCAGGTTTTTTCGTAGCGTGCGTTGCAAATCCAGCCGTCCCCGTTTGGCCCGTTTACGCCGAATCGCAATGATATGTTTGAGCCGCTGGGCCAGTTTAGTGACCGCCTCCTTCATTTTTCGGATTTCGTCCTCGGAGAGGTAATAGAAACTTTTATCCGCCAAGCTCCGCATCTTTTGCTGATCGCGCAACTCCGAGTCTTTTTTCTCCAACTCAGCCCGGACATAACTGCGGATCATATGCGCCAAGTCTTGGAGGCGCTGGTCAATATATTGGGACAATTGTTCGATTTGTTCCGGGCTTAAGCCAGCCTGCTGCAAGGCATCCTTAAGAGTCTGCAACTCCTGCTGGATATTGCCAAAGCCCATCATCTGAGCGAGCGCATTCGCAAACTGCCCTTCCTGGAAAGAGCGCTGAATCTCCTGAAGATTCGCCTGCTGGGCGGCCTCCTGGAGCATTTTTTCGAGTTGCCCGGTATTATTCGTCAGTAAGGCGCGCGCCAAGTCTGACAACTCTTGGTCCATATTCTGCAGGGCATCTTCGAGCTGTTCGAGGAATTCTTGAAACTCTTCCTCGGTCATGTCCATCGCCTGCATGGTGGACGCGGCCGCAGCCTTGATCACTTCGCCGAGGCCGGTGAAGAACATGTCGAAGAGTTCGTCATAAATCGAGATATCTACCTGACGTTTGACAAAGGTCGCACGCAACGTATCTTTCAGTAATTGTTTATCTCGGATGCCCACTAACCCCAGAGCGGCGAAGGTATCCATGTTCTCCGCCACCGAGACTTTCAGGCCGTTCTCTCGCAGCAATTGACCAAACTCAATAATCTTGTCGTCCATACAGCCTCATCGCGGCCCAAAGCTCAGTGGAGGAGGTCTTTGTCGTCTTGTTCCTGACTCGGGGTCTGCGCCTCGACCTTGGCCTTCTGGCGGCTGATATATTCCTTCAACTCGGCCTCGGCCTTGCGGACATCCCCTTCATATTTCAGGACCGTGTTCAGGGTCTCATTCACCTGCGCTTCCTCAAGCCGATGCACATTTAGCAAGGTGAGCGCTTTTGCCCAGTCCAGGGTCTCGCTAATACTGGGGAGTTTTTTCAGGTCAAGCTTGCGGATCGACTGGACGACTTCTACCACCTGATTGGCCAACTGCGCCGCGATCCCCGGCACCTTGAGCTTTACAATCTCGAGTTCTTGCTCCTGGCTCGGGAAATCGATGAAGAGATGGAGACAGCGCCGTTTGAGCGCGTCTGACATCTCACGCGCATTATTACTGGTCAGGACTACTACCGGAAGCTGTTGGGCTCGAATCGTTCCCAGCTCGGGCACACTTACCTGAAAGTCGCTCAGGACCTCAAGCAAAAAGGCCTCGAACTCACTGTCCGATTTATCAATCTCGTCGATGAGTAAGACCAGCGGATGGTCAGCCGATATAGCCTGCAACAGGGGTCGGGGCAAAATAAAGCGTTCCGAAAAGAAGACGCTATCCTGCCTGCCGATACGCTCGACCGCATCCTTCAAGGTTGCCGCGCCTTCGAGCACTTCACTGATCTTGTCCTTGAGGATTTGAGTATAAAGCAGCTGTTTGGCATACTCCCATTCATACAGAGCTTTCGCCTCATCAAGGCCTTCGTAGCACTGCAGGCGTAACAATTCACAGTCCATCGCCCCGGCCACCACCTTGGCGAGTTCCGTTTTCCCGACTCCAGCGGGCCCTTCGACAAGGATGGGTTTGCGGAGTTGGCTGGCTAAATAGACGACGGTCGCGATTTGGCGGCTACAAATATATTTCTGGTCTGAGAGTCTTGAAACAACGTCATCAACAGATTCGAACATTCTTCCTCCTCAGTGGATACATGTCGGCAGACCCTATCACAGGGGTAGCTGAAACACAACGTGAACCCCCCTTCGGTACCGGCCGAGTTTCATGCCTCACTGCCTCGTTTGGCGTGCTTTTTTTCTGAACTGCCTATTTTGAAGGAGAACTGCCTAGTTAGGCCAGTCCCCCCTTCCCTCTTGCCTCTTGCGACGACTCGTTCCCCATCCTATACTGCCGCGCGCGATGTGTACGCTCGCCTTGTACTTCCAAACCTTTCCAGGCTATCCTCTCGTGGTAGCGGCAAACCGGGATGAATTTTTGAGTCGTCCCTCCACCGCACCGGTCGTGCTCCAGCACACTCCCTGGATTTTTGGCGGGAAGGATCTTGTTGCCGGAGGAACCTGGCTGGGTGTCAACGAGCATGGGCTTGTGGCTGGCATGTTGAACCGGCACACGCCTCAACCGACTGACCCACGCCGGCGTTCGCGTGGCTTGTTAAGCCTGGATGCCCTTCAGGCGACATCCGCCTACCAGGCTGCCACGTCCGTGCAGCGCCAACCTGCCAATCGCTACAACCCCTTCAATCTTCTCCTGGTTGATAGCCAGGCTGCCTATGTTGTCTACCCGGATGAGCAGACCATCCATGTTCAGCAGCTCGAGCCTGGGGTCCATCTGTTGACCAATATGAATCTCAACGATCCCGAATGTCCCAAGATCGCGCACTCGTTTCAGCATTTTCAGGCCGTAGCAGAAAAAGTGACTGCAGCACCTGAGTTGTCTTTTTCCGTCGTGGAGCTCTTTCGCCTCCTCCATGAGCGACTTGCAGACCATGCCACACCGCTTGACCCACGGGCGGAGGATCCACGTAATGGCTTGTGTATCCACCTCGACGGCTACGGCACCTGCTCTTCGACATTACTTGCGTATTCCGCTCGACAGCACCAATTTATCTATCACTTTGCCCCTGGCGCCCCATGCCAGACCAATTATAGCGAGGTCTCGGTGCCGTCGTGCCCCTGAGCCAGCCAACCGCCGTCAACCACGTAGCTGGCACCTGTCACAAAATCCCCTGATTCCACAAGAAAGCGGACCGTACGCGCAATGTCGTACGGGCTCCCAAAGCGTTGCAGCGGCGTACGGGTACGCAGCTCTTCTTGCTGGTCAGGGCCATAGTCTTCGGGGAGTAAGACCGGGCCAGGAGCGACTTCGTTGACCTGGACATGTGGGGCGAATGCCTTTGCTAGTGCTTGCGTCAGCGCGGATACCCCCGCCTTGGATACACAATAGGGGAGAAAGTTTCGACTTGGTCGCCGGCCGCTCCAATCGCCAAGAAAAATGATTTTACCCTGCCCCTGTTGATACATCTGTCTTCCGATGAGCACCGAGAGGAAGAAGGGGGCTGATATATTCGTCCGACGGAAGGTGTGCCATTCCTGTGCGGTCAGGGCGGAGATGGGCGTCGGAAAGAACACAGCGGCATTATTGATGAGAATGTCGATCTTTCCTGTTTTTTCCAGCGCTTCACGAGCGATACGCTGTACGTTGCGGCGACTTGACAAATCGCCCCGTATAACCCAGGCTCGGCGGCCATGTTGTTGCACAGCTCGTCTCGTCTCGTCTCCTGACGACGTATGGACGTGCAGAACCACATCCGCCCCTCCTTGCGCTAATGCAATGGCAATCTCTCGTCCTATACGGCGACCCGCACCGGTCACCAGTGCACTCCGTAACGGCATACGCTTTGCTATCCTTTTTGTTCCGGCACGGTGAGTGGAATGGTCAAGGTAAAGGTCGCTCCTCCCTCTCTATTATTATGGGCGGAGATCGTCCCATTGTGGAGTTCGATAATTTTTTGCGTGAAGGCGAGGCCTAAACCAGAACCAGTTTTCTTGGTGGAAACAAAGGGGGCAAAGACCTGTTCGGCCACTCCCTCCGGAATACCCGTGCCCGTGTCTCGGATTGTGACCTGCATCTGATCCTGTCCCTGTCGTGCCCCAATCGTAATCTGCCCATCTTCAGATGAGGCTTCCAGCGCGTTCGCCAAGAGATTCAAGATGGCCTGCTTGAGCTTGATATGATCAAAGGGCAGGAGAGGTCCCTCACCCTGCATTGCCAGCTCATAGCGGAGCGTCACCCCTCGTGCCCGAGCGGCTTCATGAATTTCTCGCCCCGCCTCTTGCAGGAGTTTGCCCAACAACCCAGGCTCACGATGGACGGCAAAGTCACGGGAAAAGACCAGCAGGTCGGACAGCGTGGTGTTCAAGTCTGTAATGGCTGCATCGAGTTGTTCGACCCGTTGGGAGGCCTCTTCCAGTGTCTCCTGGGTGGGTGGCTGCGTTTCGTCCAGCGTGTCTCGCAACAGGTCACACTGAAGACCTAAGAGGCCGATTTTCTGGAGGATTTGGTGCGAGATGGTCGACGACATATGTCCAATTGCCGCCATGCGTTCGCTTCTTGCCATATCGACATTCATCAATTGAAGTTGCGTATTTTGACGCTCAATCTCCTTTTTGCGAAGCGTGAGCGTCCGCATGAGCACATGGGCCGCCCCAACCGGAATAGCGCTCAAGTAGAGTCCCGCCCCCCCAAAGGTATTGACCCCAAGGATCATGATCGCACTATACGGCGTAACCAGCAGCAGCCCGGTAATCATCAATGTCGGGAAATTGCCTGCAAAATCGAGCCCGGACGTATAGAGTGTCCCATACCGCGCACGGTGCTGTAAGCCATAACCCAGGGTAAAAACAGCCCACCCGCCCGCTTCACTCAGTATGAATCGTGCCAGTTCTTCAAATTCTCCAATATGAATAGGAATGTGCCCGCCGCTCGAACGGTAAACGATGTAGCGGGCAAAGAGGGCCATTTGCAGCAGCGCGCACAATTCAAGAATCCGTCGGACCGGGTGGGCGTCCTCTCGGACGGTTTGTGGCACAGTATCTACGCCCCACCATCTCACCACCAAGGAGAGAGGGAGACTGAGGAATATTGATCCGAGGAGTAAGGGCAAGGCAAACAGCCCAACCGTATACAGCAGTGAACTCGTCACCGCAAAGAGTAAGAGAGACAGGAACCAGTCTTGTCCCACCTCAACCCGCAACAACACTCCGATACACAGGAGAGGCACGAACGCCAGGTAGAGCTCAAGATAGCCAAGATTAAACGCGACAAAACCACTCGCCGCCAACAGAAGACCGAACAGGCCGCCAGCAGTTCCAGCTTGCAGAGGGCTGAGCACGCTCTCGTCGCTCATCACTCCCGGCCCGTCAAAAACCAATCAAGCCACGGGACACGCCGGAATAAGAGGAAACCATATTCGAGGTTTGTGGAGTTAAAGTCATATTCGTTCAGCGAGACGTTGAAACGCAGATCCTGAAATCCGTAGCGGGTATCCAGCTGATTGTTCCAATCGTAGGCTTCTTGTTTGACCGGCACGCGATAGACGATGTCCCAGTGCAGCACGATACGATAATAGGGATGGGTCCGCCATTGCGTATTCGGGAAGACAAATTCCAAAACGTAGCAGGGGCGCCCGTCATGCTCTTGAATGCCACGAAACTGTACTTCCAGATCGCTTTGTAGCCACCCCTGTAAGAGTTGCGTCTGGAGCCGTTCGACAACCTGACCAAATCCAAATTCTTTGAGAGAATAGTGCAATTCTCGTTGCACCCAGGGACCGTCCGGTATCAGGTCACCAATGACCGGGATACCGAACAACGACATCCGGACCCGGACCCGCCCTCTATTCCAGCCCGTCCGGAACAGCGCCTCCTTGAGTCCACCGCTCTCTTGTTCCCACGCTATATAGACATCGAACGGTTTCCGAAACTTAAATCTCGCCGTCCGACGGCTCAATTGGCCTTCACGCCGCGCTTCAGTCACCCATACCCCGGTATAGTCTTGTATTTCACCAGCACGGCGCAACCAATTCTGGGTAAATCCACGGACATCAAGATCGGTCCCCGGTCGAAACAGACTCGGCTCCCCAGACGCCGGAGATTCACGCTCAAAGACCTGTTGTGAAATCCCAATATTGACCTGTAGGTCTGTATACGACAAGCGTTGGCGGACTTCTCCGGATGCCCCTCGAAGGATGAGTTCGAGGGGCAAACCTGTTCCCCGCTCGATCACGAACTCATACGTCGTAACCGTATTATCACGAAATGGAATGAGAAAAGCCGGCACTGACAGAATCACGCGTCCTTCGGCCAATTGTGGGTCTCCCGGCTGAAGGGCGACAAGCTGGAGGCTACGGTCGGCGCTAGACCGCTGAGAAAGGGCTCTGAGTGCGTATAACCACGCGTTTACATCTTTGAGGGCTGGAGCGAAAGGGTCACTAATTTCCGTGGAGGGAATACTGACCCGGACGTAATCAAACCAGCCGCCGAGTCTGATGAAAACTGTTCCCAGAGCCCGGGTTGGCCTGGTGAGCAGGGTGGTACCGCGGTATAAACCCGATTGCCACTGCATAAGCAGAGAAGATGGCTTGCGAAAGGTTACGGCAATTTCGTGCTGCCTCTGGGTACCGCCCTTTTCCCATATCTCATGCCGTAATGTACCGCGATAGTCGACAAGCCGGTGATACGCGGCTTGACACTCGGTCAGGATTTCCTGCACCCTCGTCTCCGTCGCTTCGGCAGCTGCGCCTCTTGGTATAAACAACACCAGAGAGAGTGTATACAGTATCATTGGGACCAGCCGCGTCATTCGTCCCCCAAACCGGCTTTCAGCGCCAGCACCGCCGCCTTCGTCCGATCATTCACCTGTAACTTTCGAAAAATGCTCGCAAGGTGCATCTTGACTGTGAGTTCACTAATAAAGAGTTGCTGACTGATTTCTTTATTCGAGGCGCCGGTTGCCACCGAACGTAACACTTCTTCCTCTCGATTCGTGAGTGTCTGGACCAAGCGCCTCAGTTCTTCAACCTCTTGATCACGCTGAAACTCATGTAAAAACTTACTGGCTAAGTCAGGATTCAAAAACACTTCTCCATCTGCGACTTTACGGAGTGTTTCAAGAATCTCTTTAGAGCGGGTATTTTTGAGCAGATATCCGACGGCTCCAACTTTCAAGGCACGGAAGATAAGAGGCGGGTTGTCATAGCCGGTGAGCATCACAACCTTCGTTTCCGGTGACTGCTTACGAACAAAAGCAGTCGCACTAATCCCATCTCCCTCGGGCAGCTCGAAATCCATGAGAATGACCTGAGGTTTTTTCTTTTCGAGTAGCTTCTTAAGGTCAGCCACACTCTCGGCTACGCCAAGGAGTTCAAAGTCAGGCTGTTTGCGAAATAACTCCTGGAGGCCGGACAGAAAAATCGGGTGGTCATCGACAAGAATAATGGAGATTCTTCCACCAGAGCGCTCGGCCAGCTTAGGCGGCCGCTTCTTTTTCACACTCTTACTGAGACTTTTATTCGCCATACTCCCTAATATGAAGCATAGGAACTCTGGCTCAGAGGGTCAAGAAATAATATCCCATTATATAACTCGGCCGTTTTCAGACCTATGCACAATTTGATTAGTAATAAGTGGACATTTTATAAAGTCTATCATACCTAAAAACAGTAATTCATTTATTATAATAATTTATAGCTATTATAGAGAAATATATAAAGACTAAATATTTTATTAAAGGAAATATTTACTTATATTTTATCTCTTATTTTCTCTTTCCTTCACAAGCCCCCTGAGCCATCTCCTGTAATACCACTGTGATTACTTGTAGGTAGAATCCCGTCAATTGGCCACAGTCGTAACTCGCGTATTAGATGTTGAATTATCAATCCCTATTTAGTAATATTTACTTACTATTTATAGTAAAATATTACTTGCCGGATAATATATTACTGTATCCACATTCGCTATTTCCTGTGGATAACTGCCTTGTGGGGGGTAAAACATGGAGAGTCTGCCGCTTGCAGCAAAAACCACTCGGGCAAAAAGCCCGAATGCACCTTCCTACAGCCTCCAGGAGTGCCTTGAGGATACGCGGAAGGTCTTTCGTATCGAAAATCAGGTCGCAACAAGCCGGGAATCTATTGCCGAACACATTGCGCTGGCTCCGCAATCTGGACCTTTTAATAGAAAACTCAGCAGCTTACGCCAGTATGGCCTTCTCGAAGCTATCGGAAAAGATCTCCGGGTCAGCGATCTTTTCATCAGGATAGAACATGCGACGGGTGAGACGGAACGTTGCCGAGCCTTACGTGAAGCTCTCGGCCGACCAACAGTCTTCCAGCGACTCCTTTCCCAATATGAACAGACCGGTCTCCCTTCAGATATCAATCTGACAAATCAGCTTATAATAAAACATAGATTTACAAAGAAAAACGCAGAAGTAGTTTCCCGTGCGTTCCTGGACTCATCGCGTTTCGCAGGCTTGGGTCTTCTTCGTCCTCAAACAGCCTCCTCGCCTCTTCCGTCTCAGGCCCCTCATACATCCCCAGAAGAGGCCTTGGCTCTGGCCCCTCCTCTCCCCTCTCAACCACCTTCGCCTCCCTTCCAGGCTATGAGCGACACTTCCTTGTGTAGACAGGAGATCCCACTTGGCACGGGTCGTCGGGCCGTCGTTGAATTGCCCGAGGATATTAAGCCAGAGGAAATCCAGCGTCTGATGCGAATCTTGCAAGCCTTGGCCGACCCTATCGCCTCATAAGACGGCCAGCTCCGCTGGGCCAGCCCGTCTTTACTTCATCGCTGCTCCACTCTAGCCTCTGGTATTGTATTTCAGTCTCCCAGACCCTACGGAGCATGACTGTGTCAACGGCTCAGACGAAAACTTCATCATACCAACTCGCGCCGAAAGCCTTACATTGGATTTCGAGCGTTTTCTTTGCCAATTTCTTCACACTCCTTTTAATCACGATCAGCTTGTCTCAATGGATCGTGCCGGCCTGGTTTGTGAGCGTCTTTTTACCGGTTTACTCGCCACCTTCAGCGGCCCTAGCCATCGCCATCTCACCGATTCTTTTTTGCTTGAATCTCTTTCTTTTACGCTTCTCTCGACGCCTACCCGCCCTTCCCACAGTCCTCCGTTTACCTCTCCGGATTTATTTTGCCTCGGCTTTTATCAGTGTCTTTTGCTTTGTTTTTCTCGTGTTGTGTGGAGTGTTATGGGCTCTCCTCTCTTTCCTCGTCGCCGTATGCGGCTTCTTCCTCCCCTTTACAGAACTCCACCTGTCTGTTCAGCCCGTGCTGACACTGGGTTTTCAGCTTTTTGCGGGGGTGAGTCTCATTCTCATTACCAGCCTTTTCATCTATGGCTACCTTGGGGGCCAGCGCCAACTCCGCATATCCAAGAGAGAACTCTCCCTTGCCAATTGGCCAGCCACGAGCCCTCCCATCAAAATTGCGCATATCAGTGATCTCCATATTGGGACGAATCTCACCACACAGGAGCTCAAAACCTATGTGCAGAAAGTCAATGAGCTACAGCCAGACCTCATCCTCCTGACCGGTGATATCCTAGACGCCAATCCTGCCTATATCCCGGACTTCTTCCCCTATCTGAATACACTCCACGCGCGGTATGGAGTCTTTGCCTGCCTTGGAAACCATGATCGATATGCAGGAACACACGCGGTTGCGGCTGGCCTGGCGGATTATACCCATATTACGCTTCTGCGGGACCAGGTCGCCCGTCTTGCCATTACAGGCACGACACTCCATCTCATCGGTCTGGACGACCGCGGGAAGGATTGGGCTCGTGGGCTCGATGCGGATACCACCCTCACCCGTCTCGGAGCAGACATTCCGCGCCATGAGCCCACTATTCTACTGTCACACCGTCCCGACATTTTTCCTGCGGCCGCCAGTCTCGGTATTGATCTCACCCTGTCCGGCCATACCCATGGCGGTCAATTTGCCCTGCCGTTCCAATCACACCAGTTCAATTTGGCCCGCTTTATTACCCGCTTCCCACGTGGACAGTATGCTCTTGGGAATTGTTTCTTATATGTGAATCGAGGCTTGGGTGTCACAGGTCAGCGCATCCGTCTTTTTACTCCGCGCGAGATCGCCCTCCTGACCTGTCGTGCCTAACCCACAGAGCGGACATGTCCGAGCGATTCATTCTGCCAAGTCGAATGCCGCAATTGTCCTACTTGACCCTCTGCGACCCTTGCTGCATCCTCAGAAGGTAGCTCGACCGAGGCAGCGATGTATCATCTTACCCGCTTTGTTGAATTTGAAGCGTCTCACCGCTATTGGAATCCCGACTTTTCAGAGGAAGAAAATTGGCGGACCTTTGGGAAATGTGTCAGTCCATACGGCCATGGGCATAATTATGTCCTGCGCGTGACCGTTCACGGCGAGAGCGATCCGCAAACCGGTATGGTGATCAATATCAAGGAACTCGACCGTTTACTCAAAGAGATCGCCAGCCAGTTTGACCACAAATTCATTAACCTTGACCATCCGGCCTTCAGCCGTCTCATTCCTACGACGGAAACCCTCGCAGCCTATATGCGAGACTATCTTGAAGACCGGTTGCGTGCAGAGCAGCCTGCAGCCCGGCTCTTTCGCGTTCGCCTGTATGAAGAACCAACGCTCTGGTCCGATGTGTCGGGCGGAGAGGGAAGTACTATGGCCGCACTCACAAAATCGTTCAGCTTTAGCGCAGCGCACCGTCTCCATAGCCCACACTTATCCGACGAGCAGAACAGGGAGATCTTTGGCAAGTGTAATAATCCGCACGGCCATGGGCATAATTACGAATTAGAGGTGACCGTCACCGGCTCTATCGATCCACAGACAGGGATGGTTTTTGACCTGGCTGAACTGATGCAGGTTGTGCAAGAAGAGGTGATCGAGCGTTTTGATCATAAACACCTCAATCGTGAAACAGAGGAATTTCACAATCTGAATCCAACGGGAGAAAACATTGTCTACGTTATTTGGAACCTGCTGCAACCCCGTCTGGGCATGCACCTGTCGCGGGTTGGGTTATGGGAAACCCCGAAGAATTTTTTTGAATATCATGGAGAGCACGCGTAGGCATCACGTGTAAGGAATCCAGCATGTCATCCCCCAAGCTTCACGGACAGGTTGCCGTTATTACCGGTGCGAGTTCTGGCATAGGTCGCGCCACCGCCCTCGCCCTCGCCCAAGCTGGTGTACAGGTCGTTCTCGCCGCTCGGACTCAGGCAACGTTGGATGGGGTTGTCCAAGAATGTACCCATTCCGGTGTCCGGGCCATTGCTATTGCCACTGATGTTACCAGTGAGCAAGCAATCGCCGCCCTAATGGATCGAGCAGTCGAAGAATGTGGCCAACTCGATATTCTGGTGACGAGCGCCGGAGGTGCAGCCTTTGGTCCCATCATGGAATCCCGCACCGAGGACTGGGACATGCTCATGAACGTCAATCTGCGTGGGACGTATCTTTGCTGTAAAAGCGCCCTCAAGCATATGCTACCCCGAAAAAGCGGCCATATCCTCAATGTGTTGTCCATCGCCAGCCACATGATCTTACCCGGCTCAACCGCCTATACCGCCTCCAAATTCGGCGCCCTCGGTCTGACAAAGGTTTTAGCGGCTGAAGTCCGTTCAGAAGGGATAAAAGTCACCGCAGTTATTCCCGGCGCGGTCGATACTCCCCTGTGGGACAAAAGCGGTGGAGACCTGGACCGGACAAAGATGCTGTCTCCAGACGATGTGGCAGACGCCATGCTGAGCGTCATCGCCCAGCCGGCCGGTATTCATACCGACGAGCTCCACCTCATGCCACCCCTCGGCGTGCTGTAGTGCCAGACAGGATGAACTGCTCGATTCCATGGCCGTGGATATTGAACCCCTCACGCAGATAGAACCGATGTGCAGGAGACCTTTGATCACAGCGGGAACGGGTGCTTCAAACCTACGGTCGCCGAGTGTGTCAGGGACTATGCCTTAGCATATTAACCGGTCGTTTGGCCCCATTATAGCTCTCGCGTATCGTCTCATCGGCTCAGCCGATAAGATCGTCATCGTCACGCTTCACTGCGATGACAGCAGAGCGCGGGGTGGTGTCTCCACCATCCGGAAAGTGGCTGTTGCCCTTCTCGCCTGGATGCTGGATGCCGACGAACATAGTCCTGCGGTCAGCGCTCCAGGCAATGCCGGTGACCTCACATTCCTTTGGCCCTACGAGAAAACGACGAATTTCGCCGGTCACGGGATCGCCTACAAGCATTTGGTTATTACCTTGGCCACCGAAATCCCCAGCGTTGGAATAGACGCCGTCGGTCTGGATCCACAGCATCCCATTGCGGTCGAAGGTAAGGCCGTCGGGCGAGTTGAACATGTTGTCTGGATTGACGTTGCTCGAACCTGCATTCGCGTCCGAGTGAACTCCTGGATTGCCAGCGACCACATACAAATCCCAGGAGAAGGCCGTGGATAGGTGATCTCCTCCATCGGGCATCCAACGGACGATCTGGCCATATATATTGTTGGCACGGGGATTCGGTCCACCGACGGGAGTTGGGTCGCCGCCCTTGTTCGGCATCTTGCCCCGGTTCTCGTTGTTGGTGAGACTGCAATAGATTTCGGCCTTCTTTGGGTTCGCTGCGATCCATTCCGGACGATCCATCGTCGTCGCTCCGACTGCAGAAGCAGCCATACGGGTGTGAATGCAGATTTCCGCGGACGACATTCCCGTAGATTCGGGGGTGAGCGGCACCCACTCTCCCTTACCATCGTCGGCAAACTTTGCCGCGAATAGCACCCCGGTTTCCAGAAGATTGGTGTTGTCGCCGTCCTCGACATAACGTCCGTCGCTAACGAATTTGTAGAGAAACTCACCCCTCTCATCGTCCCCCAGATAAACGACCACCTGACCGTTGGCGACAAGGACCAACTCCGCGTTCTCATGCTTGAAGCGGCCGAGCGCGGTGCGCTTCTTCGGGGTTGATGTGGGGTCCAGAGGGTCAACCTCGACGATGTAGCCGACACGATTTGCCTCGTTGGGGTGCTTGGAGATATCGAAACGCTCGTCCGCCGTTTTCCATGCATATCCCCGGTCCTTGGGACCGATGCCATAGCGCTTGAATGCGGAGTTAATCTTGATCTCAGGATCGCTCGAGGAGAAGTAGCCATGGAAATTCTCCTCGCAAGTGAGATAGGTCATCCACGGGGTGTGGCCCTTACCGCAATTGGCCCAGGTCCCGAGGCTTGTGGCACCTGTGGGATCGGCGGCGGTTTTAAGGAGTCCATGGCCACGGGCCGGGCCGGTAATCTCCATCGGCGTGTCGGCGGTGATCCGCCGGTTGTAGGATGAATCCTTGACGATTGACCAAGTGCCATCCTTCTCGGCGACCTCGACCACCGATATCCCGTGAGCTGCCTTGCTCTTGCGCACGGCATCGTCTGTGAACGGCTTGCTGGTGTCGGGGTGGATGATTTTTATGTTCACGTACTCGTTATTGACCACGAGTACATTCCGGCCGTCATCGTTGAACAGCCACATGCCGTCATTGTTGTCACCGAAGGCGAGTTCCTGGCTATCCCCGGTCCCACGCGTGGCCTGGTCGAACTCGATGGAGCGCGACCACATCGGCTGTCCCCACTTAGCGACGACATGCCAGCTATACCCCTTAGGAACAGTAACCGTGTCGAGGCCGTTGGCAGCCACGGCATCGAATCCAAAGCGGTTGGTAGCGGCGAGGGCGGAAACCGTTTTGAGCGCCCCGAGGCTCATGAGGAAGGCAGCACTGCCAATCAGGAAGCCCCGTCGTGAGATGACCTTTTCGGCCAGCTTTCCAAAATCAGTATCAATCGAGCGCGGGTGGTCGCTTTTATCAAACTCGTTCTGGTGCCGATCAACATTCTGCGTGTCCAGCATCTGTCTTTTCCCCATCTACAATCTCGCGTGTCGTCATTGCTATCAAGCTGTCCTCCACCAACAGGGTATACCGCCCCTGGGGCCTCTCACAGCGATTGTTCTCGGACGATCCTGCTCAATGGCCCGCCGAAGGTGTGGGAAGCTATTTATTCGGAACCCTCATCTCTTTCTGATTCCTTCGTCTC
Source organism: uncultured Binatia bacterium (SeqCode) (assembly GCA_965203745.1). GTDB lineage: Bacteria > Desulfobacterota > Binatia > Bin18 > Bin18 > Bin18. The sequence goes on along the minus strand of CBDBDK010000001.1, from coordinate 2,087,073 downwards.
ACACTCCGCCAAGTCGGCAAGCAACCATGCTCAAGATATACCGTGAGCCATATGCTCTGTCAGATGCTCGATCTCCCGTTCGACTATGTGAAAAGCTGACTGGGATGGCAACTCAATCTGAGCGCTGGCATCGCACCTTGCAGGGGGCCGTGCATGTGACATCCGATTAACCTGCCGCCCCAGATGCCAGCGTTCCCAACCACACTCCATCCCGAGGGCGACTCAGTCCCCCTATAAACGTCGACCAAGCCTCTACCACCATGACTGTTGCCACCAGTGCAGAACGGGATATCAATATAAGGGGAAAAATAGGGGGAAGGATATATAATATCTTAAAATACTTTAGATATTTCAAATACTTATATACATTAAAAAGCGGAGGGAGTGGGATTCGAACCCACGAGAGCCTTTTGGACTCTACCGATTTTCAAGACCGGCGCCTTCGACCGCTCGGCCATCCCTCCACGTGGCCGGTCTTACACGGCTTTCTTCGACTTTGAAAGGGGGTATAGGAAAGACGGCACAGAGGCTTGACGGCAACAACCCGCTTCAGCCTGCTGGCGAGGTATCGGGGCAAACCTTTCGTTCCTTAAAACGCCACTGTCCAGCAACTTTCTCAATCTGGTCTTCATAACGTCCAGAAATCACGAGTTCAGTTTTTCCCTGTGCCGCATGCGTCATGAGCAGATAGCTCTCTGCGGTAGCCGTGTCTCCGTCAAGGTCAATCAGAATATTCATGACACAGTGACGAGGCTGCGCGTCTCCAGTCCATTCTTTATAGCGCGAGGTAAAGGCCAGCAGTTTCTCCGGCCCTTGCCATACGCCGAGAATCGGACTGTTAAACGTGCCATCCTCGGTAAAGCACTGAACCCAGTCCTCATAGCGTCCAGCGTCAATCGATAGGCAATAGCGTGTCATTAAATCGCGAATAGCCTCTTTATCCTCTAAAGCGTTCATGCTCAGACTCCTTTTTGGTTCACTCTTTCACTGCGGTTCATCTCGCATTCAGGACGACATTGATATCCTGTCCGGAACGTCGGACAAGAAGACGGACAGACGGATTCCCTTGTAAAGTTTTCTGCCGAAAATCCGAGATATTCCGGATGAGTTCACCCTCCAGTGCCAGAATGACATCGCCGCGCTGCAGCGCTCCCCGACCCTGAGCCGCATTTGTTACGAGCACTCCCTCCGCAGTCGGTAGCTGAAAATACTCTGCAAGTTCAGCAGTCAGATTCTGCACCTCAATACCCATGACCGTCGCACTGATGGTCTGGAGAGGAGCGGGTAAACGCTGGCTGCTTTCCGTAAAAACGTCCTGCGCAACGAAAATAGGTCGATCGAACCGGAGGGCAAGCGCAATGGCATCACTCGGGCGACTGTCGATCTCAACCAATCGGTCGGTGAAGAGCAAATGAATCTGTGCAAAATACGTATTATTTTCGAGCGCACTCACCACAATCTTTTGAAACTCAACACCGATGTTCTCAAGGACATTCTTCATCAGGTCATGCGTCAGAGGGCGGGGAGCAGGCGTCCCGGCCAGTGCCATAGCAATGGCCCGGGCTTCGAATGGACCAACCCAGATCGGGAGAAATCGTGCCGTCTCGGTATCTGCAAGAATCACCACCGGAGCCTGCGCCTGGCGATCAAATCCAACATGATGGACCTGAACAGGGACGGCAGGGGCAGCAGAAACACGGCCGGGCAGGAGCAGAAAAAGAGCAAAAACGAACAGGACAGCGAGCAGGCCAGACCAGGATGAACGGGGCCGGAACGAAAAGGGAGGATAAGTCTGGTACTGCCGCATACGACCTCCTGGAGTCCTGAGGTTTCCCTCACAAACGCTTACACGGAAGGCAGGACACCGAGGCGTCCGATGCGCTACATGATGCCGCTGCACTCTTGCTAGTATACTGCACGGGAATGTGCAAGGGATAAACAGTCAGACTATGGCAGGAAGAACGGCGGGGCTTTCTCCGATTGTTCAGTCCACCGTACTCGTCGCGCACTCGGTGCACAGATTTTCAATATTATCGGGATCTTCAACGATACCTTCATCCAAGCTATGACATATTTGAGAGCAGCGAGCACAAATGAAGTAGATTCCTTCAATGGTCTTATTGATCCGCTCCCGGTTCAACACGCGTCCACGCAGCTTGGAGACCCGAATCCCAAGGAGTTCTTCATAGCGCTTTTTTATCTTGCGTCGTCCAGCTTCGTCTTTTGGAAGTTCCTCCTCATCGAGGTCCTCCCCTTGCTCTTCCTCGTCAAAGAGCCCTGGTGCGCGCGTCCTATGAGCTTGCTTCGCCCGCGGCATTTACAGACTCCGGACTGCGTTGGTTGAGACTGCGTGTTCTACGTTCTTTTCACACACCCAGTAGAACCCTTTTTTCCCGAATCCGGCAAACTGCACGACCCGACTGGTCGCTCCACACATTGGGCATACTTGTTGTGAGCCGGATTTTTTATCTTTTTGGGCGGTTTTCGTTCTCTCTGCCATATTCTTTCCTCCGCTATTGTTCCTGCTAGGATAGGTGATCGCTTGACTGACTGTCAAGGGTGAAGGGTTCTTGTCAGTCTCTGACATGCGTGGTACCGTCGCCGCCATAATGACTAAGATTATCCTTCAAAATCAAATACTTATGATTCATGATGGCGGAGTTGAGCAGACCTTATGGAGAGAAGGATGACGCCGCCGTCCGCATCGGATCGAGCGACCCTGCAGCCGGGCGACAGCGTTCTCTTCATTGACCAGAAAGAGCGCGAATATATACGTATCCTGCATCCCGGTAGTGTCATTGCGCTGCGCGGCGGGAATATTCCTGCCGAGCAATTTATTGGGCTTGCAGAAGGAAGTTTGGTCCAAGTTGGTCAGGACGAAAGATTTCGCATATTGCGACCAACCTATGCGCGCTTGATTCCCAATCTGCCTCGCCAGGCCCAGGTGATCTATCCCAAGGATATTGGCCCTATCCTGCTCTGGGGAGATGTCTTCCCTGGTTCCCGGGTACTTGAGGTTGGATCAGGTCCGGGCGCTCTGAGCATCGCTTTACTTCGGGCCATAGGGCCGGAGGGGCGTTTACTCACCGTTGATATTCGGACCGACCATTGCAAGATGGCACGCAACAACGTCAAGCGTTTTCTTGGCGCTGCGTCAAACTGGATAATAGCCCAAACCGATGCGTATCAGGGCTTACCGGTCCGGGAGGTTGACCGCGTCCTGATAGACCTTCCCGAGCCGTGGCAGGTCGTGCCCCATGCACGAGAAGTCGTCCGGCCTGGCGGGGTGCTCGTCGGCTATCTCCCCACGGTACTCCAAGTCAAGGAGCTGGTAGATGCGCTCCACGCGGACCCCGGGTTTGCCTGCGTAGAGGTCATGGAAAACATGCTCCGGTTTTGGCATGTCAAGGACCGCTCCATACGCCCAGAACACCGTATGGTCGCGCATACGGGATTTATTGTGGTCGCCAGACGGGTCACTGAAGCGGACGCCATTCAGGTCAAGTCCGAAAAGCAGGTCAGGCAGGAGCAGCAAGCCGAAACACTCCAGGGCGAGCCGGAGTCTTGATTGACGTATAACCTTCCTTACCTTACTATGTACAATATCTTTGTACAGGCAAAGGTGTCCGGTCATGATAAGCGTCAATATTACCGAATTGAGAGCGAACCTATTGAAATACTTAAACAAGGCTCAACATGGTGAGCAAATAACGGTGACCTCAAACGGTCAACGGCTCGCGACCATTGTCGCGCCAATTGACCAAAAACAGCGAGCGAAAACCGAGCTCAAAAGACTGGCGAAGACCGCGAAGATTCACGATGTGACCTCGCCAATAGGCGAGCAATGGGACGCGATGAAGTGATTGTTTTAGATACCTGTGCCGTCATCTGGGACGCCCTCAACGCGGACCGGCTGACCACAAAAGCCAAACGAGCGATGAGAGCCGCCGAAGCAGACAACGAACTTATGATTTCCGACATATCCATTTGGGAAATCGCAATGCTCGTCGCAAGGAAAAGACTGGAAATCGAGGAGACCGTCTCTTCTTTCATCAATCTGTATCTTCAATATAGAAAGATTACGGTGCAGCCCATTTCATCGGAAATAGCCGAACTTTCCGTGAGCTTTGGACGAGAAATCAACAACGACCCCGCGGATAGGATCATCGCCGCGACCACAATAGTCATAGGTGCAAAGCTCGTCACCGCTGACGAAAACCTCATTACCTCAGCGATAATACCCACCATCTGGTAAGTCTGAGCCGCCGTCTCTCCCTCCAGGGGAGAGGAAGCCAAACATTCCCTCCCCTGGAGGGAGAGGGCCAGGGAGGGGGAAGAAGCAAACTGAACCACTACCCTCCCTCTCTTCCCCTTGCCTCTCCAACCTCCTACCTGATAGCTGACGATTGGGAAGGAGGGAGTTATGTCGAAAGTACTTTTTGAGAAAAAAGGCCATGTTGCCTATGTGACCATTAACCGCCCGGAACGCCTCAACGCCTGTGACTTTGAAACCTATAATATGCTGGCCGATATCTGGACCGAATTCCGGGACGATCCGAACTTGCGGGTCGCTATCATGACCGGAACCGGAGAGCGGGCGTTTAGTGCCGGGAGCGACATAAAGTCCAATTATGTCAATCGTCCGAAAAACGAAAATACCAATCTCTTCCCGACCCTGTTCGACCTGTATAAACCCATCATCGCCGCAATCAACGGCCACGCCAATGGTGGCGGCCTGGAGCAGGCCCTGGCGTGCGATATCCGCGTGGCTGCGGAACATGCCCAATTCGGGTTTGGTGAAGTCCGCCTGGGCTGGCTGCCAGGCGGCGGAGGGACGCAACGCTTACCCCGAATCATTCCTCTGGGACGGGCTTTAGAGCTGCTGTATACCGGCGCGCGCATTTCCGCGGAAGAAGCCTACCGTCTCGGTCTGGTTGACCACCTCGTCCCCATGAACCAGCTTATGAGCAAGTGTGAAGAGATCGCCGCGGAGATTTGCAAGAGCGCGCCGCTGGCCGTGCAACATATCAAGCAAGCCTCCTTACGCGGTCTGGATGTGCCTCTTGAGGAAGGGCTGAAATTAGAACGCGCGCTCTATAATGAACTGCAAACGACCGAAGACGCCCGTGAAGGCGCCCTCGCCTTTGCCGAAAAACGGCCGCCGAATTGGCAGGCCAAGTGAGCAGGGCCTGTTCACCGGAACAGGCCAGAGGTGAGATATGGCAGAGCCCGAAATAATTCAGGAAGCCGCGCGTCACCTTCTTTCGGCCAAATATGTCATGGCCATGACCGGGGCCGGCATCTCTGTTGAGAGCGGGATTCCACCCTTTCGTGGGCCGGGCGGTTTGTGGACAAAGTATGGAGAGCCGCCCATGAATGGCTATGAGCTGTTTCTCCAAGACCCAAAGAAAGCCTGGGAAGAGCGCTTATCACCCTCAGGACCAAGCAAGGAGATATGGCAGACCCTGGGCACGGCGGAGCCGAATGCGGGCCACACCGCCTTGGTTAAGCTGGAAAACATGGGCATATTGCGCAGCATGATTACGCAGAACGTTGACAACCTGCACCGGCGAGCCGGCAGCCGGCACCTCATCGAAATCCACGGCAATTATACTCTGGTGCGCTGCATTGCCTGCAACTCTCGCTTTCCAGGCTCCGAGGTGCCCCTGCACCAGCTACCGCCGGAATGTCCCACCTGTTCCGGTATTCTCAAAAGCGATACCGTGTCGTTTGGCGAGCCTATTCCGCGGGATGCACTTGAGCAGTGTTATAGCGAAACGCAGTTGTGCGACTGCATGATCGTTGCCGGCACCTCGGCGACCGTGTATCCGGCCGCCGGCTTCCCCATTGCCGTCAGCCAGAAAGGCGGCACGCTAATCGAGGTAAATTTGTACGAAAGCGAATTAACGCCCTTATGCACGCTGAGCCTGCGCGGAACGTCTGCTTCTATCCTCAGTCAGTTGGTTGAAGCCGTAAAAGCACAACGCTCATAATCATTACCGCGCGCAGACGCCAAGGAATTGCCAGTGAAACAGTGGTTCGCATTATCGGCCATTGGTCGGGACCGGCCCGGTATCGTTGCCGATCTGGCGGAGTTGATTTTCGAGTGTGATTGCAATCTCGAAGACTCCAGCATGACCCTGCTGGGGGGTGAGTTTGCCGTACTCCTCCTCCTCTCGGGTCGGAGTCCGGACTGTCAGCAACGGCTCTCGGCGGCCTGTAAACGGCTCGAATGGGAAAAACGGCTGACCGTCTTTTTTCGCCCGCTTGAAGAAGAACCCCTCCCCTATGGTGCCAACGACGAGACACGTAGCTATGAACTAGTGGCAACCGGTGTGGATAAAGCCGGCATTGTCGCTCGTGTGGCCCGCTGCCTAGCCGAACAGGGAGTGAATATTGTACACATGCAGACCTCCACGCAGCCAGAGCCCGGCCACGGCACGGTGATCTATCATATGCGCATCTCGCTGGCTGTTCCGAGCGACGTTGTTGAGACGACCCTGAGAGACCAACTCGACCGTATTGCAGATGACTTACGTATTCATATAGACCTCACAGCATCCAAAGAGTAAACGTGTCCAGCATCTCGTCTCTATTGGAGGACACGTTTACTCTTCGTTTCGCACGAGACAAGGAGGACCGCATGAAGCTGGGATTTGTTGGCGTTGGTAATATGGGCAACCCTATGGCACTCAATCTTCTGAAGGCCGGCCATGCCCTGCAGGTGTATGACATCAAACAAGAGGCGGCCAGCAATCTGATCGAAGATGGCGCAGCCTGGGTCGAGAGTCCCAAGGCCGCAGCCACTGGTGTGGAAGCCATCTGTCTCTCCTTACCCATGCCCGCGCATGTTGAAGAAGTCGTCCTGGCTGACAACGGTGCCTTGGCCGGTATTGCCAAAGGAAAAACCATTATCGATATGAGTACGAATTCACCAACCGTCGTGCAAAGGCTGGCGGAACAGGTGAATACCCAGGGGGTGCATTTTCTTGATGCGCCTGTCAGCGGTGGGGTGCGCGGCGCGCGCAAAGGCACGCTGGCCATCATGGTTGGTGGGGACAAGGCCGTGTACGATTCGTGTGAGCCTGTCCTGCAATGCATGGGCAGCAATGTGTTTCATGTCGGGGATATTGGTGCCGGTAACGTCGCCAAGCTGATGAACAATATGCTGGCCTTTATTCATATGATGGGTGCTGCCGAAGCCCTCATCCTTGGGGCCAAAGCCGGTGTCGATCCGAATGCGCTGTGGAAAATCGTCAAAGCCAGCAGCGGGAATAGTTTTATCTGGCAGTCTGGAACCAGGGCCATTTTACGCGATCGGCTCGCGCCAACATTTACGATTGATCTCGCTTGTAAAGATATGGGTCTCGCCACTGATCTTGGCGCGGAATTGGACGTGCCCCTGACCATGGCCTCAGCCGCACAAGGACTGCTCCAGGCATATCAATCGGGTGGGTTTGCCCAGGAAGACGTGTTGGCGACAATCAAAGCCCTCGAACAACAAACGGAAACAACCGTGCGTGGCACCTGGGACGACGCGAACGAGTCGTAGAGCCCGCATGCAGCTCTATACAAAAATTCTTATCGGGATGGCAGTCGGTGTGCTGGTCGGTCTCTTGCTCGGCCCGAATTCCCTCTTCCTGACACACGACGTCTATGCCATTCGCGACGCCTCGCAAATTGTCTTTCAACAAAATCCGGCTGATGCGTCCTCTCGTGTCCAGATGCCGGCTGGTGTCCCGCTCCAGATGAGACTGCTCGAAACCACATTCGAGCAACATCCCGATCTTCTTGGACAGGAAAGAGAAGTCCCCGTTTGGGCGAAAGTCCGGTTTCCTTTTAGTCAAAGACTGGCGCTGGCAGATCAGTCTGGCCACATTCGGCAGCAACTCGGCGTGATTTCTCCGGGTGGCCAAGTACAGGGCTGGCTGCAAATTTCCAGGACCCCGTTGGAGGGAGGCGGCTTTGCTTCTTCCCCGCGGCCCATCAGCCGGTTCGGCGAGCAGGTAATCACCATCCTCCGTCCCGTCGGGCAGGTATTCATGCGTCTGATCAAGATGGTTGTCGTTCCCCTGGTTTTCGCCTCACTGCTGGTTGGTGTGGCCAGCCTTGGCGATATTCGGAAACTGGGACGCTTGGGAAGTCGAACGCTGGGCCTCTACCTGGGAACAACTGCCGTTGCGGTCTCCATCGGACTCGTCTGTGCATATGTCGTTCAACCCGGTCAGTTTATTGACCCCGCCGACCGCACCGTGTTGCTCGCCCAGTTTGGAGCCGCGGCGGGCGACCGAATGTCCGCGGCCGCGGTTTCCCCCTCCATGGTGGATACCCTGCTCGACGTTATCCCCACGAATCCCATCGACTCGCTCACCAGCGGCAATATGCTCCAAATTATTTTCTTCGCTATTGTCCTAGGTGTCGCGATTACGGCGCTGGGTCCCGAGGAAAACGCGAGTGTGGTCACACTCTTTGAGAAGCTTCAGAACGCCATGATCGTCATCATAGGTTGGGTTATGGCATTAGCCCCGTATGGCGTTGCCGCGCTGATCGCCGAAGTGATCGGGACGAGCGGGGTCAGCGTGCTGACGGCCCTGCTCGTGTACGGCGCCACGGTTGTCCTGGGCTTGGCCATTCATGGCGGCATTGTGTATGGTGGCTTGGTTCGGCTGCTCAGTCGCCTGTCGTGGATTTCGTTCATGCGGGCCGCCCGGCCGGCTCAACTCATCGCTTTTTCTACCTCTTCTTCGTCAGCCACCCTGCCCGTTTCCATAGAGTGTGCCGAGAAGAATATCGGCGTGAGCAATCCGGTCGCGAGTTTTGTCCTCCCCCTCGGCTCTACCGTGAATATGGACGGGACGGCGCTCTACCAGGGCGTTGCGGCAATTTTTATTGCCCAGGTTTTCCAGACCGACCTGTCGTTCGGCAACCAACTCGGTATTGTGCTGGCTGCAACCATGGCCTCGATTGGTGCGGCGGGTGTTCCTGGAGCGGGGATTATCACCCTGGCCCTCGTCCTGACTTCAACCGGGATTCCGACTGTGGGGTTGGCATTGATCCTTGGCGTTGATCGGATTCTCGATATGTTTCGGACGGCGGTGAACGTCACCGGAGACCTGGCGATCACAACCGTCATGGCCAAAAGTGAAGGCGAACAGTTGTCCCTTCAATCATCGGCATAGCGCGCCTCAAAAGAGTAATCGAATCTTCCAATACAAATGAGATTCTGGACACGATTACTCTTTTCTCCCACGGCGGCAGCAAAGGAAAAAACAGGCTCCTATGAGCGAACTCCTTTTCGATCACACCGGCTCTGATGGATCAATTGCAACCGTGACCTTTAACCGGCCTGAGGCGCGGAACGCCCTCACCTGGACTATGTACGCCGCGCTAGAGGAAGCCTGCGAGGTCGTTGACCGGGACGACACGATCAAAGTACTCATCCTGCAGGGAGCTGGCGACAAAGCCTTTGTCTCCGGTACAGACATCAGCCAGTTTACCTCATTCAAGGAAGACTCAGACGCGATTGAATATGAGCGCAAACTCGAACGGCTCATCAGTCGCCTCGAAACCGTCAAAAAGCCGGTTATCGCCGCCATTCAGGGCGTTGCTGTGGGAGCCGGTGCAGCTTTGGCCCTGGTGAGCGATCTGCGCTACTGTACCCCGAAGAGTCGGATAGGGTTTCCCATTGCCCGTACCCTGGGAAACTGCCTGAGCGTGGCGATCCATTCCCGTATTGTTGACGTCATAGGTCCGGCGAGGACGAAGGAGCTGATGTTTCGTGCCCGGCTGGTCGAAGCTCAGGAGGCTTTACAACTCGGCCTGGTCAATGAGATTTTTGAGGCCGATCAGCTTGGCCAGCGAGTTCGCCAGATCGCCGAGGAAATCTCTCAGAACGCTCCTCTAACCCTCCAGGTCACCAAAGAAGCTATTCGACGCTTGCAGCATCATAGACGTGCGGTCGGCGCGGATACTTTAGGAGAGGACTTGATTGTCCGCGCCTATATGAGTGAGGATTTTCGCGAAGGTGTAACCGCGTTTCTGGCCAAGCGCCCACCACATTTTCGGGGCCGGTAGCAGGCGTATATACCGACCCTAGACTGGTGCAAAAACAATTATAGATAACAGCCCCGCACTAACTGCGCAGGCAGCGAAACGGAGAAGAAAATGCCGCTCTCAGGAGTAAAAGTCGTTGAGGTTGGCATGAACTTGGCGGGTCCTCTAGCCGGCGCTATTATGGCCGATCTCGGCGCTGACGTGATCAAGGTCGAGCGGCCTGAAACCGGAGATGACGCCAGGGCTTGGGGACCGCCATTTGTCGAAGATACCTCTCTGCCCTTTCATAATATGAACCGCAACAAACGCTCGGTTGTGATCGATTTCAAAGACACGGCGGACATGGGGCGTCTATATCAACTCATCGAACAAGCCGACGTGTTTCTCCACAATCTCCGCCCTGGGGTTGCCGAGCAAGTTGGACTGGAAGCCGATCTCCTTCTGTCTCGTAACCCTACACTCGTCTATTGCGGCGTGACGGCCTTTGGTCATACCGGGCCGCTCAAGGATAAGCCCGGCTATGAAGTGCTGCTGCAAGCCTTTGGCGGGCTGATGAGTATGACTGGCCAGGAAAATGGCCCGCCGGTGCGTATGGGCACCTCAGTCGTCGATTATGGCACGGGCATGTGGACGACCATTGCCGCGCTGGCAGCCCTGCGTAAACGCGATAAAACCGGTCGCGGCTGCGTGATCACGACATCGCTTTTTGAGACCGCTGTCTTCTATGTCAGTACCGCGCTGATCCAATATAAAAAGACCGGCAAAGCGCCCGCTCGCCATGCAACCGGCAGCCCACGTCAAGTTGCTTTTGGCGCCTTTGAAACGCGGAATGGCCCCCTAGTCCTGGGGGTGGCTAACAGTCGATTGTTCTTCAAACTCGCCAAAGCCCTTGGCCGCGATGAATGGCTCACCGATCATCGCTATCAAACGAATGCGAGTCGCATGGAGCATCGGGAGTATCTCATTCAAGAAATCGCCGCTCATATGGCCCAGGAGACAAAGGAAACGTGGATGGAACGCCTGGAAGCGGTCCGCGTTCCGTGTGCTCCGATCCTGACCATTCCTGAGGTGATTGCTCAGCCGCAAACCCAGGCGATGGATATGATTCGTGAGGTGCCCGATTCGACCCTTGAAGTCATGGGTCTACCCTTTTCGATCGACGGGCAACGGCCGGATTTTCGGTCTCGCGCCCCACAGTTAGGGGAGCATACGGATGAGGTCTTCAACAACACCGATCCTCCTGAAAAGTAATGACTTTCCACTAAAGTATCACAGCGATAAATGTTGAGTATTGCAGGGGGTCTTGCCGATTTTTGTAAAATCAGCACATATAGGAGAAAATACACACAGTAAGGAGTAATGTATGTCAGACCCTGACAAACCCTTATCAGCTTCGGGCACGCAGGAAGACCCGGCCGAACGGTTAGTTCAACATCTATTGCGCCAGCCGCACGACCTTGTTGATGCACGTCGATTGTTCCAACGTTTCCGGGTCACCACACGAGAGTTCCAGCATGCCCTTCGTCAATTTGAAGCCTTACGTCCCACAGGGGACATCCCACCCCAACCCGCATAGTTGTTACACATTCGGCACCCGCTTACCCAACTCGACCGGGAAGTCTGGAGAAATGAGGGGAAGCCGGTGTCGAAAGAGTAGTGCGGGTCAAAACCCCGTCACATTTTTTATCTCGGTCGTGACAGATAATGAGCCTTCACATTCGAAGCGGATATCCGTGTCCGAAGCCTTGGATACTTGTCCTACGTGAAGAGAAAAATAGGGTCTCGTCATGATTGAAGTAAACGGTATTGCGCATATTATTCTGACGGTCAGTCGGTTCAAGGAATGCCAGGCGTTCTATAAAAAGCTGCTGCCGTTTCTTGGCCTCCAACTCGTCTTTGATGGCGAAGACATGTGCTACCATGTTGGCGCCCGGACGGGTGTTGGCATACAGCCTTGTGCCCCCGAGCACCAAGACGAACGTTTCGTTCAAACGCGGACCGGGCTGCACCATTTCTGTTTTCGTGCCCGTTCCCGGCAGGATGTCGATCAGGTCTATGACCTGTTGCAAGAGCTCAACGCGACCATCGTCACTCCACCCCAAGAAGGTCCGTGGGCACCGGGCTACTATTCGGTCTTATTCGAAGATCCGGACGGCATCCGGGTCGAGGTGAATTATGTTCCGGGTAAGGGTGTATTAGCCAAAGACGCCGGGTTTAATCCGAGCGGAGACTATCAGTAAGTGTGTCTGCGGGCTCTACGTAGCAGCCTGCCGGGCGGCTTCCCGCCCCGCAATCCGGCCGAACACCGCGCCTCGCAAAACCGAGGTCGCGCCCATATAGTTGTAGTAATACAATTCTCCCATAGGCTCGCCAGCAACGTAGAGACCGGGGATGGCACGGCCCGTGGAGTGGATGACCTGGGCGTTCGGGTTGGATTTGAGGCCGCCGAAGGTGAAGGTAATGCCCCCGGTCACGGGATAGGCCAGATAGGGCGGCGTGTCGAGCGGCCGAGCCCAGTTGGTCTTGTTAACGTCCAATCCGCGCGTCGCCAGACCGTCAAGGGTGAGCGGATCAAATTCCCCAGCTTGGCAGGCGGCGTTATATTCATCAATCGTTCGCTCCATGCGGTCGGCCGGAACTTCGATGCGAGTAGCCAACTCCCGAATGCTCGGCGCTTCAAACGCCTCCTCATCCGTCCGGATCGCCCGCTTCCAGGCTTCCTGGTCTTCAGCACGCGGTTTGTTGTCAAAGACGTTAAAGGCCACCCCGCTTTTATGCGCCATAATCGCCTTGCTGAATTTCACATAGGTCTGGTCGCGAAAGTCTTCACCTTCATCGAGAAAGCGTTCGCCGTCTTCGTCAATGAACAGGCCAAGTTGGAAAATATAGATCGCCGTCACCCCACACTCAAAAGGCGTGGAACGCGCATCAAGCACGGCAGAGTGGAAATCTCCCCATTGGCCGGCCGGCAGAGCGCCAATGGCCAGGGCCATACGCAGCCCATCACCAGTATTATACCGGCTGCCTCGCAGAATGAGCCCATCCATATGCCGTCCTAAATATCGGACCCGCATTTCCGGGTTGGCCTCGAAACCGCCACAGGCAATAACGACCCCGCCGCGGGCTTGAATATCGGTATAGCCTTCGGGTTCGAGCGCACGTACACCAATAACACGGCCACTCCGACTGGTGAGGAGTATTTCAGCCGCGGTCTCATACGCAACGTGCACCCCACCCCGCTCCAGATGCTTGTAGAGGGTGTCGACCAGTTGCCAGCCACCGCCCACAGGCTGACGGCGATAGCCGGCGACATTGGGATAGCCCTTTTCCCATGCAATCCCCATCTCAGTCAGCCAATCGACCACATCAGCCGCATTATCCACCACAACGCGCACGAGGTCTTTGTTCGCCCGCCCACGCGAAACCCGCAGAAAGGCGTCAAAGAAGTCCTCTTTGGTCTGCCGGGTGGGACAGTACTCATCCGCTTCGTGAGGATAGCGGATTTGAGCATCGGCAATGGCGGAGTTCCCGCCACGTTGCAGCTTGGGAGCCTTTTCGAGCAGGATGACTTCAGCGCCTTCGTTCATCGCGCTAATCGCTGCGGAAAGGCCAGCAATACCACCACCTATGACGACAACATCGCAATCGATTTCAGGGATAGATTCGGGCATATTTTTTTATTCTTCCTGACAGGGCGCACAAAAACGTAGGGGCGCAGCATGCTGCGCCCCTATCCATCCTGAACCAGGGCTCTGATCTTCAGAAATTGTCTAGCCTCCGGCAATACCGACCATGAAGGAAACAGTTTCTCCGTCCGCCAAGGTATCATCGATAAAGAGCCGCCGTCCGCTGGAATCAACGAACAGCGTCCCATTCGTATTCAGATCTTGCGTATTGGGATCAATCAGCAGCGCCTGCATGTGCGGCCCATATTTATTGGTCAGAATCTGTGCCAATTCAGCCATATTAGGCTGTTCGAGCTGGATGGTCTCACTCGTAATTTGCGTGATTTCCTTAAAACGAGCCGTATACTCTGCTTGGACCGTAATCACGTCTTATTCCTTTCCTCAAAAGGGTAAGCGTGTCCAGCGTTTCAGCCATATTGGAGGACACTTACTCTTTTCAATTAGTCTGGGATACCAGGGTCGTCAGACGCTTTCATCTCAACGTGAACCGCACGGCTAGAGCGACTCTCACCGGCAATGGCATTGTCCGCGGCCAGCACATCAGCAACGTCTTCCATCCCAAGTTCTTCGAGTTTCTTGCGCGTCTGGAGCCCAGTTTCTTTGTCCCAGCCCCGCCACTCATAGTATTCGTCCAGCACTTGCTCGAACATATCAGCGGCAACACGCCCTTTGTTCGGCCCTTCCGGACACGGCTCGTGCATCCAGCGCTCGCAGATCGTGTCGTGTTCACGACGCAGGCCAAGACGCGAGTTATACGCCTTTTCCAGGTTACAGATTCGCTCACCGTCGAGCATGCGCTCTTCTTTCGTCCGGTCAATCCCGGTCACTGCCGTATAAGCCTCGCCGTAGTAGCTCTCCGGCGCATAGCTGAGTGGGTCGAGCAGCCAGTGAAAGAGGCATACGCCGTACGAGTTAATGAGCGCAACCTGGTTTTCGAGCACAGCCGTACAAGCCCCTTTCAGGTCAGGAACAGTCGGGTCACCGGCAATTGGCGTCCCAAAATAGGCTTTCGAGAGGTCTTTGCGCTGAAATTTCTCGATCAGGCCGATACCCTTCAAGTGGTCGGAACCACGCGAGGCCACAGCCATATTGTTCATCCAGGTGGGGAAGGGCCGCATCTCTTCCGTAAAGCTCGCACCACCTTTACCGTAGATGGCATACTTCATGAAGTTCTGGCCCTTTTGTTCTGAGTAGCGCAGCGCTCCCCAGTACGCGCCATCCCGAAACAGCCAACCAAACGGATTAGTTTGATACGATACGTTTTTTACCAACTCTTCGATATCTTCAATATTGCCCCATTCGAGACTCTGGGGTTTCCCAAATAATTCTTCCACATCACGATCAGAGATCAGCTCGCGCTGCTTGAGCTCCATGATGAACCCAATTGAGCAACTGAGGTCTTGGTTGTCGATGCCATAATCGTTGGTGATCTTGCCCCAGTGGGCCACTTCAGCCCAGTCACGAATATCCATCGCGCCTGCACCGCTGGCCGTTGTGAGGTATTCGGGATGGCGGAACGTTTCGCCAACAAATTTCTTTGCCTGTTCTGATTCGTGGCCCTCAATCTTATAGCGGCCATCACACGCAATATAGCAGTCAGACGAGCACACTTCCGAGTATTTGTGGTATTTTTTGACCCAATTATCTGACCGTACTTCCTCACCACGGAACAACGCGCCTTGGTTGTTACGCCAGAAGTTTCCGCCGATCCTTTGGTACATCTCGACCGCGCCCAGGGTTCCACGTCGTTTGAAACCGTACGCCGCTTCGTTCCCATCCAGCTTTTGGCGGAAATCGTCCGACCATTCCAAGAGTCCATTCGGATTGTCTATTTTCACGCCGCCGTTGCCCTGCACGGCAATGGCTTTCAGGTTCTTGGAACCCATGACCCCACCACCACCAGACCGGGCATGAATGCGCCAGCCGTCTGAGACCACACCGGCGATGCCAACCTGATTTTCCCCGGCCTGGCCGATGGACAAGGTGTGCGTGGTGGAGGGATAGTCGCCTAATTCCTGCTTGAGCATTTCGTGCGTTTCTCCGCAGCCCTTCCCCCACAGGTGGGTCGCGTCGCAGATAGTGACTTCTTCGTTGCAAATATACAAATACACTGGCTTGGGAGCCTTGCCGGTAACAACGATATAGTCAAAGCCGCTAAAGCGGACCATATAGGGAAACTTGCCGCCTCCGGCCGAGTCTCCAAAAATCCCGTAGCACGGGCTCTTAAACGTCAACCGGCCTTTGACCCCAATCCCTGAGCCAACACCGGCGAGTGGCCCGACGCCGAAGATAAAGATATTGTCCGGGCTGCGTGGGTCGCACATGGGGTCATGTTTAAGAAAATGCTCCCACATGAGCCAATCATTAATGCCCGAGCCGCCCACCCAACGCTCAAACAGTGCGTGCGGGATACGCTCTTTTTTGATTGTCCCTGTCGTCAGATCAACTCTCAGCAGTCCACCTTCCATAATCAAGACCCCTTTGTGGTTGCAGTGTCGCTCTTACGCCGCAGAGCTCACTTTCCCTTTGGATAACATCGCCTGCATGATACCAACTTCGTCTCGCGCTTCTGGCTTTTGGCGCAAAATTTGCCCGAACGCTGCTTTTTCCTCATAGAAAAGAACGGGCAGCCGAGGATATTGTTTGCCGGCATTGAGCATCTCGGGACGTGTGGAGCAGGCTTTCACACAGGCCGGGTCCCCGCCGCACAAATCGCACTTGAGTAACTCACCGGTCGGCGCAACAAAGACCGTGTCAAACGGACAGCCGGGAACGCATTCCATGCACTGAATGCATTTGTCCTGGTCAATCACCGCGGCCTGAGTCTCGGGGTCATAATAGAACGCATCCGTCGGACAGACTTCAGCACAAGGAGGCGGATTGGCGCAGTGATGACAGATGGCCGGCATGAACCCGAAGCCGTCTTTCGAGACGCGCGAGACCTGGGGCGCATGATCGATTTTAATGCGCGTCCAGACCGGGTTCAGCTCCCCTTCGGGTGAGTGGATCAGCGAGCACGCCACCTCACACATTTTGCAATCAGTACACAGGTTTTGGAGCGCAAAGAGCTTGGTTGGAACATTCGGGACGTCGTCTCCGGGCTGGTACCACACCTCGCCGTTGACGAGTTCTTTTTGTCTGGTTTCCTGCATAGGAATAAGAGCCCTCCTTACTGAAACTGCATGCTATGCCGGATGACGTTTGCCTGTCAAGCGAAAACCCCGTAAATACATAGCATCGGCCCGAGAGGCCAGTCTGGAAGGGAACAGTATGAAAAAGCGAGAAACCCTGATTCATCCCACGCTTGGTCGTCTGCCGGCCAGAAAGGTATTGGAGTGTATCTTCGCCCTCTCCCCCACCGGGAAAATCCTGCATCATCATCTTGAGGAAGTCCGCACGAGTGAGAGCGGTGGCGAAACGGACGGAGAGATTGAGTATACAATGACAGGCGCACCGCCGGCAGCCGGACGAGAACGCTGCCGCATCATTCCGCCCTTTGTCCGGGAATTCGACCCCCCGGAATTCCCGACTCTACAGGAGTCTCGTTTATGAGTGTCTCCCCCCAAGAAGCGTTTGAGCGTATGCAAACCGACTCCGCTGCGACGTATATTGATGTTCGGACTGTGGCCGAGTTCGCCACCGGCCATCCCAAAGGAAAAGTCATCAACGTCCCGATTGTCTTCTTTCATCCAACCACGAACGAAATTTTTCAAAACGAAAGCTTTGATCTGGTCATGGAAGAGGTGTGTCCCAAAGAGACCCCGTTGATCGTCGGCTGTGAGAAAGGTCCTCGGGCAAAGCAGGCGGTCGAGCGCCTTACTGCAGCAGGCTATCAAAACGTGCACTTGATGGAAGCGGGTCACGCCGGCTGGAAATCCGTCGGCCTGCCGGTCACGACCGATAACAGAGACGGGATCAGCTACGTTTCTCTCCTCACCCCGGCTAAACGGAAGCAGAAAAAGAAGAAAAAAGCCAAGCATTAGGGGTAGCGGCATCATATCGCAGACCCCCGAAAACTGAAGATGCTTCACCCTCGGCTGACGCCCCTCCTCTCCTGCCTGCTCGTCTGCCTCTGTGTCATATTCATACCGCTGCCAATAGCAGCAGAGCCTGTACAAGATGACTACCGTTCCATCATTGCGCGTCAGGAGGGAGAAGTACTCCGCTTCCTGCGGGCCTTTGAGCATGTACAGGAGCAGTTCCACCCGACAAAATTCACTCAGCTCCAGGCCGACCTCAGCCAAACGGTTGGTGAGCTGTTTATGCGTCTCCGATCTGAATTGAACGGCCTCAATCCACCCCCGGACCGACAGGATTTTCACCGGACCTGGCTCGAAGCCGTCGGCCTGCTGGATACGACCTATGGGATTTTTGTACGGAGCGATCAGGCCGGTTTTATCGGAGCGTTTATGCAGAGCCGCTCGGCCTTCACCCGGGCGCGCTATCTGTTGTACGCAATCCGCTTAGAAACGCCCGTGCTGCACCCCTACTGGGTTCTGCCGGAGGCGGTGGCGCATCTCTCCACGCTGGAAAAGCGCACCACTGCCTGGACGCCTCAGGTCGGTATTTCCCATCACTCTCCGTCGAGCAATCACGGAGCCTACTCCCTCTATGTGCCGGAGCAGTATGACCCACGACACCACTGGCCGCTGATTATCGCCCTGCACGGTGCTGGCGGGTCAAATGACGAATACTTGCTGACATGGCTGCGACCGGCCAAGAGCAAAGGCTATATCGTCCTTGCGCCCAAATCGCTCGGTCTGACCTGGGCTGTGGAGAAGCCAGGGCCGGACGTCGTGTCTGTCACCTCCACACTCATGGCCCTGCGCGAGCATTACGCCATTGACCCCGACCGGATTCTTGTTACCGGTTTGTCGGACGGTGGTACGTTCTCGTATGCGCTAAGTGCCAGTCGACCGAACCTCTTTGGCGCGATTGCTCCGGTCGCCGGAGTCTTGCCGCCCTGGCTGGATATGCAGAAGGCCGTCACCCTGCCCTTTCTGATTATCCACGGCAGCCAGGATTTTATTTTTCCGGTGGCGGTCGCTCGTCTGGCCCACGCTACACTTGTCGAAAACGGCCTGAAAGAAGTGACATTTACAGAGCTGCCGGAGTGGGGCCACGCTTATACCTACTCGATAAACGAGACATACATTCTGCCTTGGTTTGAGCGCTTGTTTGAGTGAACACGCACCTGTGTGTTCATTCGGCGTTTCTACTTGCATTCGCCCAAGCCACGTGAAAGATTGCCCTCTTAGCGTTCTGAGCCAATGAGGAGAGTTGAATGAGCACGCGTATGGATGCTGCCCTGTCCGCCCAACCAGCCGAGGGTGTGCAAGTTTCGTTACCGCAAGACTTCGACGCTGGCGTGCATCGCTGGCACGAGAAATACCCGAAACTTGGCACCGGACCGGTCTCTGTCGAACCCCTGGTCTCCAAGCAGTGGTTTGAGGCTGAGCGCGAATATATTTACAAAAAATGTTGGCTGCACGTCGGAACGGTGGATGCCATTCCCAACCCTGGCGACTATTTCGTCCATGAGATCGCCATTGCCAAGGCATCCATTGTTCTCATTCGAGGCAAAGATAATATTGTCCGAGGTTTCTACAACGTCTGCCGCCATCGGGGCAACAAACTGGTCTGGGACTATAAAGGCTCAAGCTCGTGCTATTTGAGCTGCAAGTTTCATGGCTGGGTCTATGACGCCGAAGGCACCCTCAGAGACGTGCCCGACGGTGAACGCTTTTACGAGAATCTTGAGGGCAAGGCCAACCTCATTCCGGTGCACACCGCGGTGTGGGAGGGCTTTATCTTTGTCAATCTCGACCCTCATCCGACCGAGACCTTAGAGGAATATCTGGGAGAAGCCGGCCAGCGCATGAAGGACTTTCCGTTTCAGCGCGTCCCGCTCCAGTTTCATTATCAGTCCTATCAGCGCGCCAATTGGAAGTTGATGCTGGACGCGCAGTCCGAAATCTATCACGTGCGCTATCTGCACAGTTATTCCTGGCCGGATGTCTTTACCCGCCCGGACAATCCCTACGGCCATGCCTATGCCCTGGACCTGTACGACCGCCACCGCGTCGGCAACTGGCCGGGTAATAAGTATTTTCAGCCTAAAGATGTTGAGGGCTTGGCGCTCGGCAAATCGGCCGCCATCACCTCCAGAGACAACGATTTCGTTCTGCCCACCGGTCAGGGCATCAATGTCACCAACGCGGACGACTGGGGCTTTGATATTGTCCACGTTTTTCCGAATCTCAACATCCTCATTCTGCCCGGCGTGTGGCATACCCATCAGTTCTGGCCCATCTCGGAGAACGAAGCGCTGTGGGAACTCAAGATTCACATGCCGAACGCCGCGACCCCCAGCGAGCGCTTCGGGCAGGAATACAATAAAATCCTCCTGCGAGACGCTCTGCTTGAAGACGGTGCTACGCATGAACATACCCAGGACGCCCTGGAGACCGGAGCGATTGAGCAGATTTATTTGCAAGACGAAGAACTCTTTGTCCGCCACTCATACTGGGCGGTAGAGCAGGAGATTCGTGCCAGGCGCGATGGCGCCCGCGACTCCCTGTTCGATTAGGACCGACGATGGCCGACCCGCTCCTGCCCCAGGAATTCGCCGACCTGGAACCGCTGGCCCAAGCAGGCTGGTGCCTGGCGACCGAGCGCGAACGCACCAAAAAGCGGCGCACCAGTACAACCGAAGAGCTGCGCGCGTTTTATGCCGCGGTACGACCCCGCCTTGAAGCCGTCTTGGATTATCTGGACCAGTTCGCTGTGGATAATATGCCGACCAAAGAGCAAAACCTCCTCAACCTCACCCTCAGCATGACGGAAGTGGCGTTTGCCGTGGAGAAATACAAAGGCAATCCCAGCGGCTTCCAGGCTATCGAGGCCGCGCGCTTTGTTCCCGTGCACGATATGCCGTCGGGGGCGGCGCCGAAACCAACATTGTATAAAGCCGAAGATTAACTTGCAGGAGCATTCCAATGATCAAAGGGTTTGCGCTGATACCAAAGAAACCGGACATCAGTTACGAGCAGTTTCATCGCCATTGGCGTGAAGTCCATGCTCCCCTGGCGGTTCGCATCAAGGCGCTGAGACGCTATGTGCAGAGCCACCGCATGCCACAGGACGTCCCCGGAGTCCCTGCCAGCCCATACGAAGGTCTGGCCGAGATCTGGTTTGACGACCTGGAAACCGGCCGGGGGCTTGGCACCAACCCCGATTATATGAATGGGGCCTACCCGGATGAGCCGAATTTTATTGCTGACGAGGGTCCGTCGTTTTTGATGACCAGGGAAAATATTGTCGTGCCGGGGCCCGAGTTGGCCAAAGACACACCCGGTGTCAAAGCCCTCTTTCTGCTCAAACGCAAACCAGGGCTCAGCGTTGCCGAGTTTCAAGAGCATTGGCGCACAGTCCACGCCCCCATCGTACCCAGAACACCGGGTCTCAGACGCTACGTCCAATGCCACGTCGCCCCCGAAATCTACGAAACCGAGACACCGGTTTTCGACGGTGTCGCCGAACTGTCGTGGGCCGATATGGCCGCCTTTGAAAAGGGCTGGCAGTCGGACGAGATGCAGATTGAGCAGATTCAGGGCGATGTGCCGAACTTCATTGACCTCAGGAATTCAGTTGGTCTTTTGGTTGAAGAAATCCGCATTATCTGGCCCTAAAATACCCCAACCTCTCTGCCCTAAAAATCCCCTCCCAGGAGGGGTGCCGCGTAGCGGCGGGGTGGGTTCCTCCTACCTCAGGCTACCTTGCACGATAGGCTTCACCTCGCTGGCCAGATGTTCGCCGGTGAGCAGGGTAAAGGTCTTGCCGGAGCCCTGAGTATGCCAAATAAGCCCACATCGCTTCACTGGATCGGCACAGCGCTCGACAATGCGGCTGACCGCGCGACGCTGGTGTTGGCGCAGCACGGACTTCCGCGTTTCGCCATCTTCGACGTAGAATAATACCCAGTCTTGCAGGGTACGCAGCAGATCGGTTGGCTCAAAAAAAGACTGGACCGCGAACCGATAACTCTCCTCTTTCCGCTCCTTCCAGCGCGCCATGAGACACCGAACTTTCCATTTCACAACCGTGTGTAGAGTGAAAGACTCCGGAAATGCCGAAGCGAGCGCCCGCTTGACACAATATCAGCATTAGCTATATCCTTAGCTAATCCCATATCAGGGGGCTAGTTATGCCAGTGGTGAATGTCCATCAAGCGAAGACCCAGTTGTCTCGTCTTCTCGCGCAAGTCGAGAATGGCGAGGAGGTCATCATTGCCCGCAACGGCAAACCGGTGGCGCGACTGGTGGGCGTCCAAAAGCGCGGTAAGCGACAGCCCGATATTTTCAAGGGAAAGATCGTCATTCCGGACAGTTTCTTCGATCCACTGCCGGAGGAAGAGTTGAAAGCATGGGAAGGTGAATAGCAGTGCGAGCACTGTTGGACACTCATACCTTTCTTTGGTGGATGACAGACAGCAGGCGTCTGTCTGAGACAGTACACCGCGCGATTGCGGATGAGGCGAATGAAGTGTTGATAAGCGCGGCGTCGGCCTGGGAAATCACCACCAAGCATCGGCTCGGCAAACTCCCGGGCGCTGACTTGATCGCCGCTGACGTTGCCGAAGCTATAGCAAACCAGGGTTTCGACGAGCTTGCCATCACAGTGGATGAGGCCGGTCGCGCCGGAGCTTTGCCGGGTCCCCATCGAGACCCCTTCGACCGGATGCTCATCGCCCAGGCGCTGACGCACAACCTCGTTTTCATTTCAAACGAATCACTCTTCGACCGGTACGGCGTTCGCCGCCTCTGGTAAACCGTGCCTTTCAGCTTGAGATTGAACGGAATTCCCTATTAATGAGAGGGGAAAGGACGAGAATCGCTCAACTCAAGCTGCCTTTTGCCGCATGGTAACGAATTCTTCGGCCGAGGTCGGATGAATGCCGATGGTGGCATCAAACTGCGCTTTAGTAGCGTTACATTTTATGGCTACGGCCAGACCCTGAATAATCTCTCCCGCCTCCGGGCCGGTCATATGGCAGCCAATCACCCGGTCGGATTTGGGGTCAACAATAATCTTCATAAAGGTCTTCTCATCCCGCCCACTGAGCGTGTGCTTTAAGGCCCGGAACGAGGACTTATAGATATCGACAGCACCGTATTCCTGACGCGCCTCTTCTTCCGTCAGACCGACCGTCCCAATGCTCGGATGGCTGAAGACCGCGGTTGCCACGTTCATGTGGTCCGGTCGTGTTGGGTTGTTATTGAACAAGGTTTCCGCCACGGCATGACCTTCGGCAATGGCCATGGGCGTCAGATTGAGCCTGTTGGTGATATCTCCGACAGCGTAGATATGAGGGATGTTGGTCCGCGAGTAGGCGTCCACACACACCGCGCCGATCTCGTCCGTCTCAACGCCGGCCGCTTCAAGACCGAGTCCCTTTGAGTTGGGCAAGCGGCCTGTGGCGTACATGATGATATCGGCCTCAAGCTCGCTCTGGTCGTTCAGCGTGGCCTTGATTCCGCGCGGAGTTTTTTCGATCCGACTCACATCCGCGTGAAAGCGCAAATCCACGCCACGTTTACGCATTTCGTCAGCCAGGACTTGCCTGACGTCGGTATCAAAGCCGCGCAGAAACAGCTCACCCCGATAGAGTTCAGTCACCTCTGAGCCCAGACCATGAAAGATGGTCGCAAACTCGACCGCGATATAGCCGCCACCCACAATGATCACGCGTTTGGGCAGCGCGTCCAGATAAAACGCTTCATTTGAGGTCATGGCATGCTCGATACCCGGAGTCTGGGGAAAAGTCGGCCAGCTTCCGGTGGCAACCAGAATATATTCCGAGGTGTACTGCTTGCCGTCCACCTCTATGGTGTGGTCGTCGACCAGGCGGGCCGTGCCTTCGATGATTTCCGCGCCCGCGCCTTCGAGCAGATTGCGATAAATACCGTTCAGCCGCTTGATTTCTTTGTCTTTATTCTCAATCAGCTTTTTCCAATCAACCGTTCGCTCCCCAACCGTCCACCCAAAGCCGGCGGCGTCCTCAAAATGATCCCGAAACTCAGAGGCGTACACGAGGAGTTTTTTCGGAATACAGCCCACGTTGACGCAGGTTCCACCCAGATAGCGTTCCTCAACAACCGCGGTCTTGGCCCCATACGAGGCCGCAATCCGGCTCGCCCGCACACCGCCGGAGCCTGCCCCTAGAACAAAAAAATCATAATCGTAGCGCCCCATCTTTTCTCACCCCTTCTCAATGATAGCGGCGCACATCACACCGGATAATGCCGGCGAATGCAAGCAAGGAGGGGTTAGTGCTGCGGGGTACAGATAAAGCAGGGTGGAGTCTGACCGGTGGAGCATGGGGCGGATTGGCACACGCCAAGCGGTCCGCCCGGAAGCTGACACTGCATACCGATTTGAGCACATGCGGCTGGTGGAGCGGATTCGATCGAGTCGGACAGATTACAGGCAGCAAGCAGAAGCAGGACGATGGGGGGCAGCATCGCTACCCCCCGCTTTGGCGAGAAGACGCACAGTGCTGGGGTGGGTTCCCCTACTCCCCGCCCTTTGGTCCGTAAAAAATCGCCCACAGCATCAGCCCATCAGTGCAGTCTTCAAAGCGATGCTCGGCCTGGGCCGGGACAAACAGCATATCGCCGGTCTTGAACGGGTGGCGTTCGTCATCGACGATGAGCGTCCCGCTGCCGTTCATAGGGATATACAGTTCGTCTTGGTCGTGCGGTTCCTGGTCATCCGGATCGGGCGGACGGTAGACCAGAGTAAACATCGAGCCGTGCGCCAGCCCGAGCCCGAACGGGCGTGGTCCATGGGAGCCGATCTTGGCGATCGTCTCCTGATAGTCGGAAACGAGACCTTTGCTTTCACTCATGGTGTTCCACCCTATTCGAGAGTCTTTGAATGGGGCGCGATTCCTATTGTGACCAAGCCTGAGGATTCCTGGTTGCCGTCATCAGTGGTTGACAGACCGGTCAGATTCCCTGATCCGATTGTAAACACGCGTGCCCATGGCGACCAATTCCTTGCGGATTTCGTCCCAATCGTCCCTGTCGTTCTTACCTTTATCAAGGACGGGGAATTTGATGTGGGCTTCCATGTTCGATTCTGTACATTCGTAAGAGAAATCTGACTCTGGGAATAGTTCCAGAGTCTCGTCTCTGCGTCTCACTCTGTCCTCCCCATTGAATGTTAATCGAACATAGCACTCTTTGTTGAGAAGGTTGAGAGCCACTGCTATGTTGTGGACTCTCTTGCTAACCCAACCTTCGTTACGGATAGGTACAGGCTTTCCCTGAAACAGCCCGTCCCCCTCGCGAATCGGTGTCCAGAATTCGCTATATCCATTTCCGTAGTGCCTTTCGACTTGGATATCTCTTGCCGGCCGAGTAACGTGATGGAAGGATAGCTCTTCGTGTGAATTCGCCTGTGCTTGAATGAGATACCAGTCGATGGCGCTCTCTTCATTGCGTAACATGCACGTTTCGATCATCAGGTCCTTAAAGCGCTCGGCTACCAGCGCAGCCACGTTAGCTTCCTTCAATCGGGCGTAGGCTTCAAGCCTGCCCCAATGATCCCAATTTGCCTCGCCGAACTGATTTTCGACTACGAGCGTACCATCCTCACCGGAAGCGACAATGTCCGCCTTATGCATACCGACTAGAGATTCCGTCTTCACGTCATCTCCAAATTTACCGACTTTGAGTACATCAAGCCTATCGGCAAGCATATCGGCAAGTTCTTCCGAGAAATCTTCTTCTCGTTCATAGACGGATGAGAGTGGGATCGATTCTTGAAGTTTCATCTAGCTATAACCTCCTTTTTTCCTCCTGATTCGTTTGAGCCCGGTCCAACATGCTGAGTACGCGCTCCGGGGTCAGCGGCACCTCATTGACCCGCACGCCAAACGGTGACAGCGCGTCGGCCACGGCATTGGCAATTGCCGCGGGCGGGGCAATCGCCCCACCTTCACCCATGCCCTTGATGCCGTTGAGCGTATACGGCGACGGCGTTTCAATATGCCCGATTTCCACCTGCGGCACATCCGCGGCAGTGGGAATCAAATAGTCCATGAACGTTCCGGTCAGGAATTGGCCAGTGTCGTCGTATAAGGCGTGCTCGTACAGCGCGGAACCTATCCCCTGGGCCACCCCCCCCTGGATCTGGCCATTCACGATAGTGGGATTGATAATCGTGCCGCAGTCTTCAACCACGATATAGCGCAAGAGTTGGACCTGACCGGTTTCAACATCGACTTCAACCGCAGCCATATGGGTCGCGTTGGAGTGAGTGATATACGGCGGCTCGTAGGCCACGCTGGCGTCAAGCCCAGGTTCTTCATCGGGCGGCAGGCTCGTCGGTTGCACGATAATCCGATGCGCCAGTTCGGGTATGGAAAGCAGGCGTATCCCCCCGGTTTTGCGCCGGACAGCGCCTTGGGCAAGTTCAAGATCGTCCGCGGGCACTTCGGTCAGGCGCGCCGCAATGCGGAGCAGCTTATCCCGCAGCTTTTGCGCCGCCGAGGTCACGGCGCCCCCGCCCGTCACCGCACTCCGGCTGGCCCAGGTTCCCCACCCGCGCGGGGTGGCCTGTGTATCGCCTTGAACAACAGCAACGTCTTCGAGCGCGACGCCTAGGGTGTCCGCTATCAGTTGGGCATAGACGGTGTGGTGGCCCTGGCCGTGCGAGTGCGTCCCAACGAAGACCGTCACCTTACCCGACTCATCAATGCGCAGTGTCGCCGCCTCATAGCCACCGACCTTGACGCCAAAGTCACCAAACACGGACGAGTTGTGAGCCGTTCCCTCCACATACGAGCCTATCCCCACCCCAAGGTACCGGCCGTTCTCACGGGCTTTTTGCTGCTCGGCACGAAAAGCATCATAGCCGAGAATATCAAGAGCCTTTTGTAATGAGGCTTGATGGCTCCCGCTCTCAATCTCCACACCCAGAAGCGTCGTATACGGATGCTCGTCCTGCGGGATCATATTCCGCAGCCGAATCTCTGCCGGATCAAGACCGAGCTTTTGGGCGCCCATATCCAGAAGACGCTCCATCGTCAAAGCCGCAACCGGAATACCCACGCCCCGGTACACCCCAATGGAGGCTTTGTTGGTGGCGACCGTACAGGTTTCAAATCCAAAGGCCGGAATTTTATAAGGACCCGTTATGGTTCCGGCCGCATGTTTTGGCTCAAAGGACGAACCCCAGGGATAGGACGAATAGCCACCCGCATCGCTCAGGAAGCGCGCCTTGAGGCCGAGCACGGTTCCATCGCTCTTAAGGGCCAATTCCGCATTGACAATCTGATGCTTGGCCTGGAGGGAGGCCGACAAATGCTCACGCCGGTCTTCGATCCATTTGATCGGTTTGCGCAATGCTGTGGCTAAATACGTTACCACCACCTCTTCAGGAAAAGGATGCGCTTTGAGACCAAAGCCCCCGCCCACGTCCGGAGAAATGACCCGGATGCGATGCTCCGCCAGGTCCAGCAGCATGGCCAGACTGGCTCGCAGGGTATGCGGCACCTGCGTGGAGGACCAGACGGTGAGCGCCTCCGTTGCCACGTCAAACTGGGCCACACAGCCCCGCGTTTCCATAGGTGAAGCCATGTGACGGCCGGTCACAAAACGTTCGGACACCACACAGTCGGCGGCCTGAAACGCCTGAGCTACCTCACCGACCTGGGCTTCGAACCTTTCCATGACATTGTCACCCCACTCTTCGTGTACCAGGGGGGCGTCTGCGAGCAGCGCGCTTTCCATATCGGCTACGGCGTCAAGCGGCTCGTAGGCGACTTCGACAAGATCGGCAGCGTCCTCGGCGGTATAGCGATCTGTCGCCACAACGGCAGCAACCATATCACCCACAAAACGGACCTTGTCGAGCGTGAGGACGTGCCAGTTACACGATTTGTGAAAAGGGACTTTCTGCGTATCCAACTCGACCCGGAGCGGCTTGATCGTTTCCAGAATGTCCTGTCCGGTGAGGACACACGCTACACCGGGCTTGGCCAGCGCAGCCTGAACATGGATATTCGCAATTTTGGCGTGGGCGTAAGGACTGCGAACAAAGGCGACCGCCAGCATGTCGGGTAATATCAGGTCATCAACATATTGGGTTTTTCCCAGTAAAACGCGCGGGTCTTCGACCCGGCGTACCTGCGCCCCCAGCATTTTCCCGGTTCCCTGACGACTCATGGATGACCCTCCGCTCGAAGACGTACTGCTGTCGTTTGCTATCAGGCTGCGGCTTGACGCTGTTCAATCCAGCCCAACACCCGTTCTGGAGTGAGGGGAATGGCATCCACCCGAACATCGAATGGCGTTAGCGCATCGGCAACCGCATTCGCGATTGCTGCCGGGGGAGCAATCGCCCCACCCTCTCCAACGCCTTTGATGCCGTGGGGCGTGTGTGGAGATGGACTTTCAATATGACCGATCTCCACCTGCGGTATATCAATAGCGGTTGGGATGAGATAATCCATCAACGTCCCCGTCAGAAACTGACCGTTCTCATCGTACAGCGCGTGTTCGTACAGGGCCGTACCGATTCCCTGGGCCACGCCGCCCTGAATCTGACCGTCTACGACCGTAGGGTTGATAATCGTGCCACAGTCTTCAACCACAATATAGCGCAGCAGGGTGACCTTGCCGGTATCGCTGTCCACTTCGACCAGGGCGATATGGGTCGCGTTGGCATGCGTGGACGGTGGGGGTTCGTAATGGGCCGTAGCGTCCAGACCGGGTTCTTCATCCGGCGGAAGGCTGCCGGCCTGCACCAGTACGCGGTGGGCCAGTTCCTTGATCGGCATCAGCGGGGTGGCATCCGCCTTGCGCCGGATCATTCCCTCGGCCAGCTCCAGATCATCGTCCGGCACCTCGGTCAGACGCGAGGCGATACGCAATATCTTGTTGCGTAGTTTTTCGGACGCCCTGGAGATCGCCCCCCCTCCGGTGACGGCGCTCCGACTGCCCCAGGTGCCCATACCGTAGGGAACGGCGTTCGTATCGCCCTCAATGATTTTGACATCGGCGAGGGAAACACCAAGTTCGTCGGCCGCAACCTGGGCCAGGGTTGTTTCGTGACTCTGGCCATGGGAGTGGGTCCCGACTAGCACGGTGACTTTACCCGCGACATCCATGCGCATCGTGGCTGATTCATAGCCGCCCAGATTCAGTCCCATGGAGGCAAAGGCTGCCGAGCTCGGTGCCGTACCTTCCAGATAACAGCCGATACCGATGCCCAGATAGCGGCCCTGGGCTCGAGCCCGCTGCTGCTCGGCTCTACACTCCTGGTAGCCCAGGATGTCCAGTGCTTTCTGGAGGGATTCGCGATGGCTGCCACTCTCGACTTCTGCACCGATAATGGTGGTATACGGATGTTCTTCTTTTCGGATCATATTCCGCAGCCGAATCTCGGCCGGGTCGAGTCCCAGTTTTTGGGCGGCCAGGTCCATAAGCCGCTCCATGGTCAGCACTCCGATGGGCAGTCCCACCCCGCGATACACCCCAATAGTGGTTTTATTGGTGGCAACCGACACGGCTTCGAAGCTGAAGGCCGGGGTCTTATACGGTCCGGGCATACTGGAAGCGGCGTGTCCGGCTTCAAACGCAGACCCCCAGGGGTACTCGGAATACGCGCCCACATCGCCGATAAACCGGCCTCTGATGCCGAGGATGGTTCCGTCCTGCCGGACGGCAAGCTCGGCCTGGACCGCTTGCTGTTTGGCGTGGAGCGAGGCGGATAGATTTTCGCGGCGGTCTTCAATCCATTTGACCGGTCGGCCAAGACGGCGCGCGAGGTAGGCAGCGACGGCCTCCTCGGGAAAGAGATGACCCTTTTGCCCGAACCCACCACCAACGTCCGGGGCCACTACCCGGATATGATGTTCAGGGAAATCCAGTACCAAGGCAATATGTGAGCGGAGCACATGTGGCACCTGCGTGGACGACCACACGGTCAGCGTGTCTGTCGCAGGCTCAAAAGACGCCACACAGCCCCGCGTCTCCATAGGCAGGGCCATGTGACGGCCAGTGGTAAGGCGTTCCGAGACAACACAATCAGCCTCCTGAAACGCTTTGGCCACGTCACCAATCTCGGCCTGGAGCGTTTGCATAACGTTATCGCCCCACTCCTCGTGCACGAGTGGGGTATCCGCTGCGAGTGCCTGCTCGACATCGGACACGGGCACAAGCGGCTCGTACTCCACGTCGATCAAACCGGCGCCGTCTTCTGCCACATAGCGATCGGTGGCCACCACAGCCGCCACGGCCTCGCCCACGAAACGTACTTTCTCTTGGGCCAGGACGGGCCAATCGCAGGGTTTATGCGTAGGGGCTTTGGCTGGCTCGTATTCGACTCGGAGCGGCTTAATGGCCTCGGCAATATCGGCTCCGGTTAACACAAGCTGGACACCGGGTTGATTCTGGGCCGTATCCACATCAATAGACACAATCCGCGCGTGCGCATACGGGCTGCGGACAAAGGCGAGAGCAAGCGAGTTGGGCAGGTCGAGATCGTCCACATACTGCGTTTTGCCCAACAAGACACGCGGGTCTTCAACCCGGCGTACCTGCGCGCCGACCATTTTGCCGGAAAGAGCAAACGTGTCCAGCATCTCACCACTAGTGGAGGACACGTTTGCTCTTTTTCCACCTTGAGAAGCTTCCATATGCCTGTCCTGAGCGTGTCGAAGGGCCTGTGTCCTAGGATTGGGACTGTTCCGCAACGGCCTGAACAGCTTTGATGATGTTCGCGTAGCCTGTGCAGCGACACAGATTGCCGGACAGTCCGTGTCGGATTTCTTCTTCGCTCGGCTGTGGGTTCTTGTTGAGGAGATCCACCGCGCTCATGAGAAACCCGGAGGTGCAGAAACCGCATTGGAGTGCGTGGTTATCCCAAAAGGATTGCTGCAGCGGGTGCATCTCATCCCCATCGGCAAGCCCCTCAAGCGTTTGGAGTTCCGCCCCATCGGCTTGAACGGCAAAGAGTAAGCACGACCGCACGCTTTCGCCGTCCATAATAATGGTGCACGCACCGCACACCCCGTGTTCGCAGCCGATATGGGTGGCGGTCAGACCCAAGTCATGGCGGATGAAGTCGGCCAGGAGCCGACGTACCGGCACTTCACGTTCGTACTCGTGGCCGTTGACACGGACGCGGATGGTCTGGAGCTCGGTGAATTGTGTTGCTGCCATATCCCTTCCCCCTGTTACGCGGCCGACTTTTGAGACCAGGCTTCTTTGAGTGCGCGTTGGGCTAGCACCTTGACCATTCTGCGTCGATAGTCGGCAGAACCGTGGACGTCCCCCGACGGCTCGACCGCGGCGGCGGCTTTTTCTGCGGCCGCCGTCAGCACCGCAGCATCACCCTGACTACCGACGACAATGGGTTCTACGTCGGCAACGTGGAGTGGCGTGGAATGCGCCCCCCCAACAGCCAGTGAGGCGGTCGAGCACGTGCCGCTGTCGTCCAACGTCAACTGACACGCAATAGCGACGATGGCAAAATCGCCCGGCCGGCGGCACAGTTCTTGGAATCCCCAGACCGCACCCGTAGGAGCGGCCGGGAAACGAACTTCACACAGAATTTCAGCTGGCTCAATCGCGGTCATGAGTGGGGCGAGAAAAAATTCACGCGCCGCAACCGTCCGGGAGTCGCCCTGAGAACGTAGCACGAGCTGGGCATCCAAAGCCGCGGCGACCAGGGGCCATTCTGCGGCAGGATCGGCATGGACGAGGCTGCCCCCAATGGTTCCCCGGTTCCGTATCGCCAGGTGGCCGACTTCGGCTGCTGCCCGACACAGTAGTGGCTGGGCGGCCTGCACCGCGTCGGACACTTCGATCTGTCTATGCCGCGTCATGGCGCCAATGCACAGGGTGTCATTGTCCCGCTTGATATAGGCGAGATCATCCAGGCGGTTCAGATCGACAATCGACTCAACCGACGCCATGCGTAGGTTGAGCAGCGGAACAAAACTCTGCCCGCCAGCCAGGACTTTGGCCTCATCACCACCCGCCTGCAGCAAAGCCAAGGCTTCATCAACAGAGCCGGGACATGCATATTTGAATGGTGCTGGTTTCATACCCTCCAGCTAGCAGGTTTCAGATTTCAGAGCAAACAAAAAGGAGATGAGGTGGGTTTTGGTTGACATACGTAGCGCCCGACCGTAGGACGGGATGCATAGCACGGAATCATCGGGACCGAGATATTCTTGCACCATGATACAGCTTGACGCACAGGCCATTCAGGATATCGCCTTGGGAGCAGCAGTGCTCGGAACCGGGGGCGGCGGCGATCCGACGCTGGGCCGACTCATGGCACAACAGGCCGTTGCCCAACACGGCCCGATTTCACTGCTTTCGCTTGATGAACTCGCAGATGAGGAGTGGGTTATTCCGACTGCAATGATGGGTGCGCCCACGGTTTTAGTTGAGAAAATTCCGAGCGGGAACGAGGTGATCGAGGCGTTCCGGATGATCGAGCGTCACCTGCAATGTCAGGCAGCCGCTACCATGTCAATCGAGGCGGGCGGCGTCAACTCCATGATACCGCTCGTTGTTGCCGCAGCCTTGCATATTCCTGTGCTGGACGCGGACGGAATGGGACGGGCATTTCCTGAGCTTCAAATGGTCACTCCTACCCTGCACGGGGTAGCGGCGACACCGATGGTCGTAGCGGATGAAAAAGGCAACCAGGTGTTGCTACAGACGCCGGACAATCGTTGGACCGAACGTCTGGCCCGAACGGCGACCATAGCGATGGGCTGTTCCGCCTGTATTGCGCTGTATGCCATGCAGGGCCGTGTTGCCAAACGCGCCTTGATTCCGGGAACCCTCAGTCTTGCCACCAGGATCGGTCAAACGCTCCGCACCAGCAAACAAACCAATCCTATTCAAGCGTTGACCAGCCTGCTGACCGGCCGCCAACTGTGTCGGGGAAAAATCACGGACGTTCGGCGCCGGACTGAAGGTGGGTTTGCGCGAGGTGAGTTGGAGATCGCGGGGGCCGGTCCTGATGCCGGACAAGCGTTTCGGCTGTCATTCCAAAATGAAAATCTCGTTTTCTGGCGCGGTAACCGGCCTGAGGTCACGGTACCCGACCTGTTGAGCGTGGTTGACGAACAGACGGGGCTGCCGATTACCACTGAGGCGCTCAGGTATGGCCTGCGCATCGCCGTGTTAGCCTTTCCGTGCCACGCCCAGTGGCGCACCCCCGAGGGGATTGCGCTGGTGGGTCCACGGTATTTTGGCTACGACATAGACTATGCCCCCCTCCAGGGTTGAACCCACGGACCAGGCCGGGCAGGCCCGCCTCCGGGACCGCTCGTTTCGGCTCGGCATCGATGTTGGCGGCACACACACCGACGCTGTGATTCTCGATACCACAGACCGGGTTATTGCGAGCACCAAAGCACCAACCACTTCAGATATCACCACCGGGATTGTCCAGGCCCTGCAAGACGTCCTCGCCGCCTCTCAGCTCCCTCCAGACACAATCGCCTACGCCATGCTCGGCACCACGCACTGCACCAATGCCGTGGTCACTCGCCGGGAATTGAATTCGGTCGGGGTCATCCGCCTTGGGGCACCAGCAACCCGCGCGGTTGAGCCGCTCCTGACCTGGCCTCACGACCTCAAGCAGGTCGTCGGCGTCCGACATGCCATTCTGCACGGCGGACATGAGTATAACGGCGAACCTTTGTCAGAACTGGATGAGCAGGAAGTGCGGCAGACTGCCCGCGCGTTCAAGGGACACGTTCACGCTATTGCCGTCACCGGCGTGTTTTCTTCAGTCAATACTGCCCATGAGCTGCGCGTCCGTGAGATCGTACGGGATGAACTGGGTGCTGATATTCCCGTCAGTCTGTCAAGTGAAATCGGCAGTGTCAGCCTGCTGGAGCGCGAAAATGCTACCGTCCTGAATGCGGCCTTGATGCGTGTGGCGCAGCGAGCGATGAAGGGCTTTGAACGGGCCGTTCGCCAGCTCAATATCCCGGCGACCCTTTTCTTGGGCCAAAATGACGGGAGCCTGATGTCTCTGGACTATGCCGTGCAGTATCCCATCTTTACGATCGCCTCGGGTCCGGCCAATAGCATCCGTGGGGCTGCGGCGTTAAGCCAGCTTCGCGACGCCATTGTCGTGGACATTGGCGGGACTACGACAGATATCGGCGTGCTGCACAAAGGCTTTCCACGCGAATCGCAATTAGCCGTAGAGATTGGCGGCGTGGCCACCAATTTTCGTATGCCGGATCTCATCTCGATCGGTTTGGGTGGCGGAAGTAGGGTTCGCCCGGAAGAGGCAGTTTGCGTTGGACCGGACAGCGTTGGCTATCGACTCCAAACGGAAGCCAGGGTGTTTGGCGGCCCTCAGCTTACCGCGACCGACCTAGCCGTCGCAGCCGGACGAATACGGCTCGGCAATCCCGGTCGGGTCCAAGCGCTCCCCAAGACGACACTCGACCGGGGGCTGAATTATATTCGGCGTACTCTTGAAGATTCTATTGATCGCATAAAATTGTCGGCCGACCCGGTTCCGGTCGTTGCGGTTGGTGGTGGTAACATTTTGTTTCCCGACGCGCTCCGAGGCGTGTCTGAGATAATCCGGCCAGAACCGGCTGGAGTTGCCAACGCCATTGGCGTGGCGATTGCGCAAGTCAGCGGAACGGTGGACAGCGTGTTTTCGCTGGAAAAGCTGAGCCGGACCGAGGCCATGGACCAAGCGACAGCCCTGGCCTATGAGCGTGCCATCGCAGCCGGTGCCGCACCGGATGGGGTTGAAGTGCTCGACCTCGAAGAAGTCCCCCTCGCCTATCTGCCGGGCAACGCCGTGCGGATCAAAGTCAAGGCAGTGGGGAGTCTGAGGATGGTACGAGGTTGAGAAAGACTGACGATGAAAACATGTGCCACTGTCCTGAAATCGCCCCTTCTCGTTATCTTCGTTGTCACCTTATGCGCGCTTTTCCCAGCTTCTGCCTATCCCTTTGGAGTTGGTACTGGAGTAGGAGGGTTGGGGACAGGGAAGCCGGGCGCAGATGACGAGAGCTCGCGCTTCCCCATAAAGGTCAGACTGGAAGGATTCCTCCGGTACATGCCGGCAGTCAGCCAGCGACCTGAGCTCGATGTCGTCACCTTGGGGATTGCCCGCTATGGCGAGCAGTATCCGTTTGTCCTCGTCGCAATTGAAGCCGTAGACTTACCACGGCTCACTCCCCGCCGGTTACTCAGAATTGTGAAAAAGTGGCAACTCAATTTCGATATCGTTGGCTCCGAGGACCTGCTGTCTGAAGTAGCCCAGGCTCTCCCTGGAACTCCGTTAAGCATTGTGGGCTTCTTAACCCCGCGCCAGAGAAAATTTCAGCTCTGGAGTGTCGAGGGGTTTGGGTTTGATATGCCTGGCAGCGAGACGCAAGCCGAGCTACTGTTCAAGAAGGAACCTGCGTCACCACCTGTTGAAGGCCGCACAGAAAGCAACCAGAACGACCAGGACGATCTTCTCCCGCTCGACTAGGAAAACCGGTCGATAGAAGTCTGGGCTATCTGCACGACGCTCAATATTTCCCAGACTACCCACTATCGTTCTGTGGCAATGCTGGCCGTATATTTATACTTTCAACGAGAAACAGCCTGCTGTCAGAAATGTCCATTTTAGGCAAATGGGTAATGCAAAACTCCCGGAATTAAAGTTTTTGACTATAGTCAATACATTTTCTTTTAGGATACTCTACCAACAGACTCTCTCACCCCTCCCCGTTCACTCATCTCACCCAATATAAGAATCCTCCCAGCCTCAGACCGCTTCTCAAAAGCTTTCCCCAGCGCCGGATTCATCGTATAGCTAAGGTAGGCGGGAACCCTCAATAACATAAGACTCCACGCTTAGAACAAGCAGACAAGGATTGTTATGCGTATTGCCGTTGATGTTGGTGGCACGTTTACCGACGTGATCCTTCTGGACGAGAAGACCCAGGAACTGCGACTGGAGAAGGTCGAGACCACGCCGCACAATCCGGCCAGCGGCGTCCTGCAAGGATTTCGTAAAGCAGACGCAACGCCCGGTGCGATCGACTATTTCGTGCACGGCACAACCCTGGGACTCAACGCCTTGCTGACTCGCACGGCCGCCCGAGTCGCAATCCTGACCACCAGAGGATTTCGCGACGTGTATGAATTGGGCCGCACGGCTCGTGACCCCATGTATGACCTCACCTACCGGAAGCCCCGCCCCCTCGTGCCCCGCTATCTGGCCTTTGAGGTGACCGAGCGCCTGGACTATCAGGGCAATGTGCTGACCGCCTTTGACGAGCAGGAAGCCAGAGCGGTGGCTCAGAAACTGCGCGAGCACGGCGTCGAAGCGGTGGCGGTCTGTTTTCTGCATAGCTACGCCAACCCACAACACGAGCTGGCCGCGCAGGCCGTCCTGCAGCAGGAGTGCCCGGGCCTCTTCGTGACGCTGTCGCACCAGCTCAGCCGCGAATATCGGGAGTACGAGCGGACCAGTACGACCGTGATTGATGCCGGCATTAAACCGATCATGCGAAGCTATTTGGAGCAGCTCGACGGCGAGTTGCGGTCCGGTGGCTTTGCGGGCCACTTCCTGCTGACACGCTCGGGTGGTGGAGCCATGACCGTGGCATCGGCAAAAGAACAGCCTGTCCATTTGGTGCTGTCCGGGCCGGCAGGCGGCGTGGTCGGTGCAAGCGCTCTGAGTTCGCTCGTTGGAGCACAGAACCTGATCACGCTGGACATGGGTGGGACGAGCCTGGACGCCTCACTCATTGTTAACGGTCACGCACAGGTTGATAACGATGCCGCGTTTGAGCATTTTCCGATCTCCCTGCCCATTCTCGACATTAAGACAATCGGGGCGGGCGGCGGGAGTATCGGCTGGATCGATGAGGGTAGACATCTGCAAATGGGGCCACACAGTGCCGGATCCGTACCGGGACCGGCCTGCTATGCCAAGGGCGGTCAGCAACCGACCTTCACCGACGCCGCCTTGCTGGCCGGCTATCTTGATCCGGCCAATTTCCTTGGGGGTGAAATCGACCTTGCTCCAGAACCAGCCCATCGGGCGCTCCAGGAGCAGCTCGCCACGCCGCTAGGTCTCTCCGTGCCCCAGGTGGCAACCGGCATGTTACGCATGAGTGAGGCAAAAATCACGGGTGCGATCCGTGAGATCTCAATCGAGCGCGGCTTTCACCCTGGAGATTTCGCCCTGTTCGCCTTTGGCGGTGGCGGCGGTTTTGTGGCGTCCGGCGTGGCACGGGAACTCGGGCTGCCGCGCGTGATCATTCCGCCCGGTCCGGCAAATTTCTCTGCCCTAGGAATGCTGATGGTCGATGTGGTCCATGACTTCTCCCAGACCCTGGTCACCGACCTCCATACGGCAGACCTGGCGGCCATTCGCGCGGCCTATGCACTCTTAGCCCAACAGGGGACGCGTGCCCTTGAACAGGATGGATTCAGCCCTGCAGACCAGCGCCTTATCCGCTCGGCAGAGCTTCGCTATCACGGCCAGGAGCATACGGTGAATATTACGCTCCCTGAGCATGTTATCACCGCTGATGACCTCAGCCGAATGACTACTCTGTTTAATGAGTCTCACCGTATTCAGTACGGTCATAGTATGGACGATCCGATTGAGCTAGTGACACTGCGCATGCGTGCGGTCGGACTGCTCCCGCGCCCTCGCCTGCCAAAGATCGCCTCAGGGACGGGGCGTGTCGAGGTCGCGCGAAAAGGGGAACGGCCGGTTTACCGGCCAGGCCCGAATCAAAACGAGCATCAAGTCAATTACGCCGTGTATGATCGCCTCAAGCTACGCCGAGCGGATCAGATTGCCGGTCCGGCCCTCATCGAGGAGCCGACGTCAACCACGATCCTCCATGCGGGCGATGTGATGACGGTTGGGGAGTATGGGGAATTGGTGCTGACCATTGGAGAGTTGTCCTGATACGGACGGGAGAACGCTATGCAGACGGTCGATCCTATTACGGTTGAAGTGATCCACAATTATTTACTGTCCGCTGCCCGTGAGATGAACCGCAACCTGATGCGCACGGCGTATAACACGATTGTGTATGAGGTGCGGGATTTCGGACTGGGCCTGTATGACCGTCACTGCCGCTTACTGGCTGAAGCGCCGGGGCTGGCGATTTTTACACGGGCGAATGATTACGCGCTCAGAAAAATCGTTGAGTTTCTGGGTGAAGACAATATTCATCCGGGTGACGTGATTTTGCTGAATTATCCGTTCTGGAGCTCGACCCATACTCTTGATGTGACAGCTTCGTCCCCCATTTTTTATGAGGACCAGCTGGTCGGTTTTACCGCAGTCAAAATCCACTGGCTGGACTTAGACCAGAAAGATGCCGGCTATTGTCTCGATACCACGGACATGCACCAGGAAGGCTTATTTTTCCCATGCTCGAAAATCTACAAGCGCGGAGTACTGAATAAAGAACTCGAAGATATCATTCGCTTTAACTGCCGCATGCCCGAGCGGGTTCTGGGCGATATGAACGCCCAAATTTCATCGTG
Source organism: uncultured Binatia bacterium (SeqCode) (assembly GCA_965203745.1). GTDB lineage: Bacteria > Desulfobacterota > Binatia > Bin18 > Bin18 > Bin18. The sequence goes on along the minus strand of CBDBDK010000001.1, from coordinate 2,048,753 downwards.
TCGGACGGGGGAACGACGAGTCCAAGAGTTGGTTAAGAAGTTTGGTCTTGAAACCTTTACCCAGGCAACGGCACAGATTCTTGACCACGGAGAACGGCTGGCGCGGGCGCGTTTGTCTGCCCTGCCCAAAGGCAGTTGGTCGGCTGAGGATTGGGTGGATGATGACGGGATCGATAAAGATACCATGCTCAAAATAAAGGCAACCGTGACCATCTCAGAAGACGAGTTGCTGGTTGATTTCAGTGGTTCTTCAGACGCGGTCAAAGGTCCGGTGAATATTCCCATTGGGCTCACTCTGGGCGTGGGAGCGCTCATATTCAAGGCGATTACCACGCCGGATACACCGGCCAATGACGGCAACTTCCGTCCGCTGCGAGTTGAGGCACCGCCGGGCAGCCTGATGCATGCGGTCCCGCCGGCGGCAACGTTTACCCTATGGCCGGGTATCCTGGCGACCGAGGTCGTCACCAAGGCCCTCGCCCAGGGCATACCGGATATTGTTCCGGCCTGTTCGGGGGGCGACCTGTGTTCCATGATGGGCGTCGGCACCCATCCCCGCACGGGAAAAATCTGGCTTGAGAGCACGAACGAAGGGGTCGGCTTTGGCGGCCATGCGGACGGCGATGGGGAGCACGGCATTATGCACTTGACAGAACCGGGCTGCCAGAATGTGCCCATTGAAGTCATGGAAACGAAAGCCCCCTTATTGATCGAACGGTATGGTTTGCGTCAGGACTCGGGCGGTGCCGGTGAACACCCGGGTGGCCTGGGGGTGAGCCGAACGTATCGATTCCTGGCCGAGGCATCGGCGTTGACGCTGATCAAAAAGACGAAAACCCGGCCCTGGGGTATGGCCGACGGTCATACCGGAGAAAATTGTCACGTCATTCTTCGTCCTGGAACAGACCAGGAGCAAACCACGGGGATGGTCTATGAAGCTATGGCTCCGGGTGAGGTCCTGGTGAACTGTTCCGGCGGGGGCGGCGGCTGGGGAAATCCGCTGAATCGCGATCCGGAAAAGGTCCTCAAGGATGTGAGGAATGAATATATTTCGCTGACGAGCGCCGAGCGAGATTATGGCGTCGTCATCGATCCGGACACCTTGACGGTGGAGGCAACCGCCACCCAGGCATTGCGGAACGGGAAGAAGACCAGTACTGAGACGACGTGACACAGGGAGCAGGGAGCGTCTGGATTCTTTCCCCTTAGCCGTCTTCCGACGGCTTTGCCAAACGGCGGCGGCGGGCGGTCAGGAGCGACTCAAACGCTGCCCTGACCTCAGGATTATCGATGGGCGGAATAGTGGCATCACGAAACTGCGGCAGTGTCCGTTGCGGAGGGGACAGTGTCGCGGCATCCTCCTGTCGTATAGGCCCCCGCCCAAAATAAATATGGGTAATCACCTCTGCTCCGATGAGGCGATTCAGCCGACGGCGGATACGCTCCTTCACAAACTGTAATTCTTGCATCAGGGCCGGATGCAGGACTGTCACAAAAAGTTTTCCATTTCGGAACTTGGTCGGCTGCGCCTTTTTTGCATTGGCCGGGCCGACGACCTCAGACCACACTTCCCAGGCCCGATACGCGCGCAGTTTTTCGGGGTCGGCACTGTCGGGAAAAACCGTTCGTAAGACCCCAGAGACGGAATTCCAGTACGAATTCTTCGTTTGGCTTCCCATTATACACACTAGAATAGAACAAAATTCACAAAAACAGAAGGGATTTTTGCCTACCAGGGCTTGGGTCACAAAGAACTTGACACACAAGATATAGTATGCAATTCAGTTTTCTCGTCCTTTATTCTTTAACGTTTTGTTTAGTTGTGGAGAGGAGGCGGCCATGGCACCGAAGGTGCGGAGGGAAGAGCGGACGGAGGAAACAGCCAAGGCAGATGGGGGACCCGTGGCAGAACAATCCAAACGACAAACGGTCCAGAAAAGCACAGGTCTGACGATTCAGCGATATTTCACCCAGCCGAACGTCGATCCGCTTGATGCGGTTGAATGGGAAAAGCGGAGCGCCGTGATATCAGGCGAAAACGGAGAGGTAGTTTTTGAACAACACGCAGTCGATATCCCGAAATCCTGGTCTCAGCTCGCGACCAACGTGGTGGTTTCAAAATATTTCCGAGGGCCGCTCGGGACCCCACAGCGCGAGTCCAGCGTTCGCCAGATGATCGGGCGCGTGGTCAACACGATTACCACCTGGGGGAAGCAGGGCAACTATTTTGCCAGTGCAGACGACGCGCAGGCTTTTTCAGACGAATTAACCCATTTACTCGTCCAACAGAAATTGGCCTTTAATAGCCCGGTCTGGTTCAACGTCGGCGTCGAGCCCCACCCGCAATGTTCGGCCTGTTTTATCCTGTCGGTCAACGACACGATGGACTCCATCCTGGATTGGTATCGCAGGGAAGGCGTGATTTTTAAGGGCGGCTCAGGGTCGGGTGTCAATCTGTCCGCAATCCGCTCGTCAAAAGAGCAGTTAGGTGGTGGCGGAACAGCGTCGGGGCCGGTTTCTTTTATGCGGGCCGCAGATGCCTCTGCCGGGGTTATTAAATCCGGTGGGAAAACGCGCCGCGCCGCGAAAATGGTTGTGCTCAACGCTGACCATCCGGACATTGTCGAGTTTATTCAGTGTAAGGCTGAGGAGGAGAAAAAAGCCTGGACCTTGATTGAGGCCGGCTATGACGGCTCCATCGACGGGGATGCGTATAGCTCTATTTTCTTCCAGAATGCCAACAACTCGGTGCGAGCAACGGATGGCTTTATGCAGGCCGTGGTGAATAATACCGAGTGGCAGACACATTATGTCCTGACCGGTGATCCGTGCGCGTCCTATCAGGCGCGTGACCTCATGCAGATGATTGCCACGGCAACACATCACTGTGGCGATCCGGGCATGCAGTTCGATACCACCATTAATGACTGGCATACCTGTCCGAATACCGGTCGGATTAATGCCTCGAACCCCTGCTCGGAGTATATGCACCTCGACGATAGCGCCTGTAATTTGGCCTCGCTCAATCTGCTCACATTCCTCAAAGACGACGGGAGCTTTGACACCGCCGCGTTTAAGCATGCCGTAGAGATCAGTATCACGGCACAGGATATCATCGTCGATAATTCAAGCTATCCGACGGAGGGAATCACAGCCAATGCCAAGGCGTTTCGTGAACTCGGCCTCGGCTATGCCAACCTCGGCGCTCTCCTGATGTCCCTCGGCCTGCCCTATGATTCAGAAGCCGGACGGCAGTATGCCGGCGCGATCACTGCCCTGATGACGGGCCAAGCCTATCTACAGTCTGCTCGTCTGGCAGAAGAGATTGGACCATTTTCCGGGTATGCGAAAAACAGCAAACCCATGCTGAAAGTGATCGACAAGCATCGCTCCTATGCGTATAAGCTGGACCCCGCCCTCGTTCCGCTCGATCTGCTGTCGGACGCGCGTAGGGCCTGGGACGAAGCCTTGCTGTTGGGACAAGCCGCTGGCTATCGCAACTCGCAAGCAAGCGTATTAGCACCGACTGGAACCATCGCTTTCATGATGGACTGTGACACCACAGGCGTTGAACCTGATATCGCCCTGGTCAAATACAAACGCCTGGTCGGTGGCGGCATGCTCAAGATCGTGAACAATACGGTTCCCCGCTCCCTCAAACGGCTCGGCTACGATAGTAAAGAAATCCAATCCATTGTGGAGTATATCGACGAGCATGAGACGATCGAGGGCTCTCCCTATTTACGTGACGAGCACCTCAACGTGTTTGACTGTGCCTTTAAGCCGGCGAATGGGAGCCGGTCGATTCATCACTTAGGCCATTTGCGCATGATGGGCGCGGTCCAGCCCTTCATTTCCGGGGCAATCTCAAAAACGATCAATATGCCCAACGATGCCACAGTCGAAGACATCACCCATGCCTATATCGAGGCCTGGAAGCTCGGACTGAAGGCCGTCGCTATCTATCGGGATGGCTGCAAGCGGGTTCAGCCGCTCGGAACACAGCCGCAGTCACCTCAATCGGGACAGCAAACCGACCCGGCCGTTACTCCGGCTGAGCCAAAACCGATCCGCAGGCATTTACCGGAAGACCGGAGTGCCATTTGTCACAAGTTCGAGATTGCCGGGCATGAAGGCTATATTCACATCGGCTTTTATGAGGACGGGACGCCGGGTGAAATGTTTATCCGTATGGCGAAAGAGGGCAGCACGATCTCGGGCTTAATGGACACGATTGCTACTCTGACCTCAGTCTCATTGCAGTATGGCGTGCCGCTCGAAGCCTTGGTCTCTAAATTCAGCCACGTCCGATTTGAGCCGTCAGGCTTCACACGGAATCCCGATATTCCATTTGCGAAATCCTTAACGGATTATATCTTCCGCTTTCTGGGCACCCGTTTCTTGTCCACCGAGCAGAAGCAGGATGCAGGATTAGCTGCAACGGAGCCCGACTCACTCCAGACTGACACTCATACGCCAGCCCCTGTCGCAGCGGTGGCACACATCGAAGAGACACCACCCGCCGCTATTGATGCGCGTATACAGCAACCACCAGTCGATACCTCCTATACCCGCCCGACTTGGCAGACCCAAGCCGACGCGCCAAGTTGTGCGGACTGTGGATCGATCATGATCCGAAATGGTTCATGCTATAAGTGCTTGGATTGTGGTTCAACAAGCGGCTGTTCGTAGACTTTGTCCAGCCATCTGTTGTGGGGAAAGGGAGGCAAGGGGCAGCATAAGGCGGGGAATGAGGATGTCTCTCTGTGATGGGCCGGTACCAAACCGGGCGGGGCGCTGTCCAGCGCCCCGCGGTTGGCCTCGGGCGGGGCGATAGGACGGGTTTCTATCAACGGCAAGCACTTGGTCGATTCTTTGGATACGACTCCAATGAGCGTGGGCAGGTTCAATCGGAGCCTAAGTCTCGCTCATAGCCCGAGCCTGACCGGTTTCCCGCTACGCATCAATTACTCAGCGTGACCGGCATCGGGATAGGATAGGCATACGATATGCCATAGATCAGATGTGGACCCGCAGATTTTGCCATTTTCATTTCTTTTGGCTTGGTCCGCGGGGAAATGTGTAAGACAAAGCCGTTTTTTGCTGTCAAAAGGCGCTGCTGTTTGTGTAATTGCTTTCCTGGAGGCTGCATAGTGTGTAAGCGGATTCTTTTGGTAGGTCTGGGCTAGTGGCCAACCTCTTTGGCTAATCCTGGAGAGCCGGTCTCCTCAGCCTGATCAAGCAAATAACCGAGTTCCCGCAGCCCCTCATTCATATGGTAGGCGACGGACAAGAGTGAGCCATAGCTATCCTCATCCGGATCATACAATTTGAGGTGATCGTTGATGACACACAGGAGCTCTCGTATCTGCTCTTCGGCATGTATGAGATGCTCACATGGAGCCATCACCTCCTCCGTCTCTTTGAGCAGTGTTGCCATAGGGGGCATTGTAGCCGACCCACTGCGTGTCGCCTAGTGGGAGGCATATTTTCCTGACCTCCACACAGTGGTCTTGACTCAGAGAGAGAAAAAGAGCTCTGATAGTCTACAGAAAAGATGCTATGTCAGACTCGTTTTCCACTAGGTATATCGGAGGCATTGTGAGACGCATGTATACGGGCCTATTGGCCCTCGTGGTCAGCTTCAGCCCTGTTGAGCTACTCGCAGCGGATCCCCAAGATCATATTGACAGCGGCCGTAGATTTGAGAGCGAGATGCGCTGGGGTGAGGCCATGGCCGAATACCATTGGATTCTCACCGAAATTGACGAGAACCATGTGGAGGCGCACTATCGTCTCGGCGTTGTTCGCGAAAAGGTCGGTGCAATGGAAGACGCCATTCAATCCTACAAAACCGTCCTGCAACTCAACCCCGGCCACCCTGGGGCAAGGAGTTTTCTTGAAGGATATTATGTGAACGAAGGAATTGCGTTTCGCCGAGAACAGCAATTTGACAAGGCCAAGGCCGCATTCCAACAGGCTCTCCAGATTAATGGCTCATCGGCGGCCGCTCATTTTGAGTTGGGCCAGGAGTTCGCGCGCCAAGGACAGCTCGATCAAGCGATACAGGAATACCAGGAATCGATTCGGCTCGATCCAAGTAAGAGTACCGCCCATACGCGTCTTGCCGCGGCGTACACAGAAAAAGGGCAATACGAACAGGCCATTCAGGCGTACCAAGAGGTCATCAAACAGCATCCCCGGGACCCTGCCGCGCACGATGGACTCGGCGTTGCGTACAGTAAAACCGGGCAGCGAGAGAAAGCTATAGAAACGCTCGGACAAGCGGTTCGGTTTTATCTCGTTCGAGGAGAGCGTGAACGGGCCAGACCGGCCTATGAGCTCCAAAAGAAACTGTTAGCGGAAAAAAATTCGGGAAAGAAGTAAGATATCGGGCAATCGCCTTCACCCCGATAGATCCATCGCATCCAGCCTTGGGAAGAACGTCCGGCATACGCGCGAGATCGTTTCGGCAGCCCGCTTCCGGCATTGCTGGAGTCGGACGAAAAACGGCAGATGTTGCGGATGGGTTGCGATATGGGCCATCGCTTTGGAAAGTCGGATTTTTCCCTCTGCGGTCGTGACTCCTTTCATAGGTGGAATGGCCATATCAACCGAATCCAGAATAACGCGCAAGACCAAAAACGGCAGCCTGCGCTCTACAGCAAAAGCAGCGTGCACCCCACTCTCCATCTCAACGGCAATACAATCTGTCTCTCGTCCTCGCTTTTCTTTTTCCTGTCGAGTAAAGAGGACACGGGGACTCGTGACGATTCCCCCTTCAATGGTTTCTACGCCTGCCCGCTGGGCGGCGTCCCGGGCAGCACTGAAAAGGCGGCTATCGACTCCAAAAGTATCGAGCTGTCCCTCCGGCTCTTCGGTATCCATACGCAAAGCCGGAGCCAGAACGAGTTGGCCGGCGGTAAGCCCTGGGATTAACGCTCCCGCGCAACCGATAGAGAGCACAGCCGACAGCGGCATGTCCGTAAATGCTTTGACCGTCTGACGAGCCCGGCGCGGACCTATCCCCCCGGTAACAATGAGCATGTCTCGACATCCACTTGAGCCGCGCCAGACTCCCTCTCCTTCTCGCCGTACTTGACGCAACACCGAACGCACAGCTGCGCTTTCCCAGGCAAGCGCGGTAAAGACAACGATAGGCCGTGTCATACTGCCCCCCGTCTAAACGCGTTCCGTCACCTAACGCCAGTCAACGCGTTTTTTCCGTAAGTGGCGGAATGCCGAATCGAGTGTCATCGCTTCATACAGCATTGCGGCCAACGGCAGGCTGAAGCCCCAGACGCTACGTAAATCAAAAAAACGAACGCCAGGGAGATACAGCGTGGTCATCAGTCCCCAGGCGATTCCTCCTTCGAGCATCAAAAGGAGAGCCAACCGCGCCGAAACCTCGACATCAACAACTGATGGAAGACCGAGAAACATGAGACCGCAAAGAAAAAAGAGAGGCGGGAGACCAAACACAACGGCTAGACCGACAACAGTGCCAATGAGCCGGAGCCAGGAATAATTGAGCTCGGTAAAGGCAGTCCGTCGGACCATGTGCCAGATACTGTCTACCGTGTCGTAGACACGCAGGCTTTTGATGTTAGTGCGACTCAGGCAGAGCCGAATCGGGAGCCCTACCTCCTTCACCAATTGGCCAAGAGTCACATCGTCTATGATCTGGTCTCGCAAAGCCTGAAATCCACCAATGCGGATGAGGGCCTGTGAGGAGAGCAAAACACATCCGCCAGCCGATGCGGCAGTTGTTTTCCGGGGGTCATTTACCCAACGCGGGGGATACAACAGGATAAAAAAGAAGACAAAGGGCGGGATGAGCAGGCGTTCGGCAAAGGACGCACAACGCAGACGAGCCATCCGACTGTTGAGTGCGAGTTGCTCAGTTTCACTTTCTGTCACTAAGTGCCGAAGAGAATCGGGGGCATGCCAAATATCGGCATCGGTCAGAAGAAGATAGTCGGGAAGGCCCTCATTCGATCCCGGCGTAAAGCCACACGCCACGGCTCCTTGCTGGAGCGCCCACATCTTGCCGACCCAACCGGCTGGAAGCGCTGTCCCTGAAACAACACGCAAGCGGTCTGTGGCCTGGGCGTGCTCAGCGATTGCAGCAGCAACGGCCGCAGTCTGATCTTGAGAGCGATCATCAACAACGCTCACTGAAAATAGCCCTGGGTAGTCTTGATGCAACAGAGAGGGCAGCGTCTCGCGCAACATCGACGCTTCGTTTCTGGCCGGAATTAAGACCTGAACAGACGGCCATTGATATGGCTCAAGAGGTAAAACATTGTCCTCCCCAACAGGACGAAAATTCCACGGACGTGCCGGATGCAGCGCTATGCCAACCCAAATGAGCAGAGCAAGCGCCCCGAACACGAGACAAATTGCCACACCTTTCTCCTAGGGGGATGGTGTCGCCCCCTCCCCTTTCACATAGCCGTGGGCGCGAAACCAGGTAATGGCCTTGCGGAAGGCTTCACGTACGGGAGTCTGCGGGAGGCCTAATTCACGGATGGCCTTGGCCGGGCTGAAAAACATTTTTTTCTTGCTCAATCGGACTCCGACGGGAGGAGCAAAAGGTTCACGGCCAGGAATAAGACGAGCGAGTGCCGCATCACCATAGGCAACCCCTAAGGCGAGCGTATACGGGACCTTAAAGCGAGGCGCTGGACGGTCGGTGAGCCCAGCGAGGAGTTGGAGGATCTGCCGGAGTGTCAGGTTCTCATTGCCGAGAATATATTTTTCTCCTATTTTTCCACGGGTTGCAGCCAAGAGATGGCCCTGAGCCACATCCTCAACGTCGACCACGTTTAGCCCAGTGTCCACATAGCCCGGCATATTCCCGTTCAGGAAATCCACAATCAGCTTACCGGTGGGAGTGGGCTTGATATCACCTCCACCAACGGGGGTACTCGGGTTCACGATAACAAGAGGCAGACCGTCTTGGGCATATTGCAGTGCCACTTGTTCGGCCAGGAATTTGCTCCGTTTGTAATGCCCGATCATATCAGCGAGACCGACCGGAGTGTCTTCCGTGCCTTGACGACCGTCGCCTGGAATGCCGAGCGTCGCGACGGAACTCGTGTACACGACTTTTTCCACCCCGACCTCGCGCGCCGCGCGTAAAATATTCTCCGTACCGAGAACATTACAGTCATACATGTCTTGCTTCCGACGGACCCATAATTTGTATAGCGCGGCAACATGATAGACTTGGTGACAGCCGCGAGTCGCCTGAAGGACGCTCTGATAATCCCGCACATCGCCGGTCACGATATCGACCGGGAGATCTTTCACCAAATCGGTATTTGCCGGCTGGCGCATGAGGACGCGGACGTGTGAGCCGGCCTGGACGAGTGCACGGGCAACCGCTCCACCAACAAAACCAGACGCGCCAGTTACCAACACGGGCATAGCCTCCTCCCGTAAATTGCCTGCCATCAGGTGTCAAGGGTATAGGTTCACCGGCTTGGGTCTGTTATGAGAAGAGAAGCGTTTTTGTGAGGAGGCAGGCTATGGCTGATATTCAGCAGGTTTCAGATTCCAGTTTTGACGGTGATGTGCTGAAGGCGGACGTCCCGGTGCTGATCGATTTCTGGGCCCCGTGGTGTGGCCCCTGTCGGGCTATTGCGCCGATTGTTGAAGAACTCGCCAGCGAATATGATGGTAAGCTCAAGATTGTCAAAATGAACGTTGACGACAACCCCCAGACACCGGCCCAATACGGTGTTCGGGGTATTCCGAATCTGATTTTGTTCAAGGGTGGCGAAGTCAAGCAACAAATTGTAGGGGCGGTTCCGAAGGCGCACCTCGTGAAAGCCATTGACGACGTTGTCTAAGGCAGTCGGCCGGTATTCAAAAGAACAGGCGTCTAGTGCTCACATTGAGCGCTAGGCCGACCGCCACCATCGTCGTGAGCAAGGAAGAGCCTCCGTAGCTCAAAAAGGGCATGGGCACTCCGACGACCGGCAGCGCCCCGACATTCATCCCGGCATTGATCACGATCTGCCAGAATATGATCCCGGCGACCCCAACGGAGAGGAGCAAACCGAACCGTTCGCGCGCCCGGAGAGCAATGACGAGCAGCCGTGCCAACAGGATGCCGTATACTATTAACAAGCCAAGGGCCCCGACAAACCCCCACTCCTCGGCAAAGACCGCAAAGACAAAATCCGTATGCTTTTCAGGCAGAAAGTCGAGACGGTTCTGTGTCCCCAACAGGAATCCTTTGCCCCAGACCATTCCTGACCCAACCGTCACCTGCGATTGAATCATATGGTAGCCTGCACCGAGGGGGTCGACATCCGGGTATAAGAACGACAAGACTCTTTGCTGCTGGTAGGGTTTGAGATAAGCCCAGATGAAAGGCAGAATGCTCCCACCGGCCAGGGCAAGAACGGATAAGGACTGCAAGCGCAGACCCGCCGTAAAAGTCAGTGTGAGAAAGAGAAGCCCCAGCGTGATGGTAGTCCCAAGATTTGGCTGCCAGAGGACGAGGACCGCTGGAGCGGCAAAAAATATGGCTGGAGCGAGAATATCTCTGATACCATACCCCCCCTGAGGTACGGTGCGGTGATACCATCGGGCCAGCACGAGGAGCAGACCAATTTTCATGAATTCAGCCGGCTGGAGAGAAAACATACCAACATAGATCCAGCGGCGGGCGCCTCCACCAAAGGAGCCAATAAGGGGTACGAGGACAAGTAGACCGAGCGCCGCTCCGTATAAGAGATAGGCCCACTGTTCGAGCCGGCGATAGTCAATAGCAAAGGCGAGACCCATCCCACAAAAGCCCACGGCAGCCCAGATGAGCTGTCGGATGAACTGCGGACTCGCCTGCGGTGACCCGTCATACGTTGCGCTGTAGAGCCCAAGCAGGCCAAAACCCAGCAGCCCGACCGTCAGACAAAATAATATCCAGTCGAAATGCTCAACCAGACGCCTGTCGAACCCCATCATTTTCTCGATTCCGTTGCTCAACGATACGAAAATATGCTTCCAAAACCTGACGAACAACAGGTGCAGCAACGGCTCCACCGCCCTTACCGGCGTGCTCAATCAGACAGGCAACCGCGATGTGCGGGTTCTGGGCCGGTGCAAAGGCGATAAACCAGGCGTGGTCGCGGTGGTGGCGGGGGACTTCCTCTTCTTCATCATGTATGCGGCTCACCACCTGCGAGGTTCCCGTCTTCCCGGCGACTTCAATATGGGGAAGGAGGGCCTTCTTTCCCGTCCCCCGCTCGCCATGCACCACCTCTCGCATGCCATCTCGAACGACGCGGAGATGCTCTTCAGGGATGTTAATTCGCGTAACGACCTTTGGAGAATAGGTCTGAATAGACTCTCCATCAGCGCCGTTCACTTGTGTGACGAAGAAAGGACGATAGACAACTCCCCCGTTGACAAGCGCCGCAGTCGCAACAGCCATCTGGAGAGGTGTTGTGAGTACATAGCTTTGCCCGATCACAACGGACAGCGTCTCACCCTCATACCATGGGGCGTTGAAACGACGCCGTTTCCATTCGACGTCGGGAATTATGCCTGGTGACGCGGCAAGGGAGAGGCCGAGATCTTGGCCTAGTCCGAACCGACGGGCAGCCTGAGCAATCTTCTGTATCCCGAGACGTTGTCCGACCTTGTAGAAATAGACATCACACGACTGGGCGAGAGCCTGTTTCAAATCCACCCGGCCATGCCCAGACCGCTTCCAACAGTGAAAGGTGCGTCCACCAAAAGGCAGGCTTCCCCGACAGTTGAACTGCGTCTCAGGCGTAATAATCCCTTCCTCCAGCGCCGCTAGTGCCATAAAGGGCTTAAAGGTCGAGCCGGGAGGATATTGGCCCCGGAGGGCCCGATTGGTAAGCGGGCGTAGGGGATCCTCTACGAGCGTCCGCCATTCGTTGGGCTTGATACTGAGCGCAAAGAGATTCGGATCAAACGTGGGACGACTGGCCAGGGCCAGCACCTCTCCGGTCTCGACGGCAAGGACCACAACGGACCCCTCTGCCTCTCCTAGAGCCTGCTCAACCTGTTCTTGCAATTCAAGATCAAGCGTTAGGTGCAAATTGTATCCGGGCTGGGTCTTCACTTCGTCTAAAACACGTAATTTTCTTCCCGTTGCATCAACTTCAATCTGCTGTCCACCATTATATCCACGCAGTTCCTCTTCCCAGGCTTTCTCTAATCCGACCTTGCCAACAAGGTCACCCTGCCGGTACCTCTTATTTTCAGCGATCTCAGCCTGATTCACTTCACCGATATAGCCTACGAGGTGGGCCGCAAGATTTCCCGCAGGATAGAAGCGCTTGAGACTCGCCTCAACGGTGACACCGGGCAGGTCTAACTGGTGAGCTTCGATCGCAGCCAGCGTATCCCAAGAGATATCACGGGCTACAGAGATGCCTTCGTATGCGGGCCGACGTGGATTTTGGGGAGCCTTTCCTTCTAAAAAATCTATGGCCTCAGGCAAATACGATGCGAGAGTATGGAGCGTTGTCAGACGATCTTGCACGTCTTCTGGGACCAGAATGACATCAAACGACGGGTGATTGCCTACGATGACCTGTCCGGTTCGATCAAGCATGAGGCCCCGTATAGACGGCAGCCGCTTCAGGCGGATACGATTCTTTTCCGACAGTATTCGGAAACGATCACCCTCCACGATCTGCAGTTGCCACAACCGAAAGCCCAGAGCACAAAAAACAAACAGGGCGATGAGACTAATGACACCGATACGGCGGTAGCACGCGGTAAGCGTTTCCTGAGACGCAAAGACCTCTGGCTGCTCGTCCATTTATACTCTGGCGATAGCGCGCTCCCACCTTGCCAGGAGGACAAAGATGAGCGGGGTCAGGGAGAGCGCCAGGAGTAAATCCCACAGCACGTATTGTGTGAGAAAAGACCAAATAGGAGCGACTGCCCAGTGTGCTTCGAGCAGTGCGAGAAAAGTGCCTGCCTTCAAGAGGACTGCGCCGGCGACGAGTCCGAGGACACAGAGAGGATTCTGAATCCACAGTCTTTGGGACAAGAGTTTTGTCACGGTAAAAACAAGACTCATGGCGAGAGTCCACATTCCCGCCGGAGTTCCTGAACAGCTATCTAGCATATACCCCAAGAAAAAAGCGCTTGCTGCCCCCGCCATGGTACCGTGGTAAATGCCAAGATAAACACAGAAGATGAGTAATAGATCAGGAACAAATGGGAAGTGAGAGAAAGCTGTTGTTTGTAAAAGAACCACTCCGACTCCGCAGGCTCCAAGGAGTCCAAATGTCCGGAGCCTATTCGTTTCGGGAGGGCTCGGCTCCTGCTCGGACGACAGCTGGAGCAACCACCAAGACTTCTTCGATCTCTGCGAGTTCGGCACTCAGCGCAACCTCTATGTCTTGAAATATCTCGTCATCTCGTGTGGCAACTCGCGTCACGCGCCCAATCTGTTGCCCCTTCGGAAAGACCCCGTCAAGCCCAGAGGTAATGATTATATCCCCAACCACGACATCACTACCCTGCTGAACATATTTCAATTGGCAGTTCCCAGCAATGGAGCCAGACACGATCCCAGAGACACGTGAACGCTGAACGAGGGCGTCGACCCCACTATTGGCAGAAGAGATCAGGAGAAGGTGGGCGGCATGTGGACTCACAGACACAATTTTTCCTATCACACCCGCTGGGGTGAGCACGGCCATCTCTTTCTGGATTCCGTGCCGTTCCCCTTTGTCTAACACCGCCGTATGCGTCCATGTCCCAGGATTTCGTCCAATTACGCGTGCGGCAATTGACGTATCTGAGCTTTGCGCCCGTAAACCCAGCAGGAGCTCTAACCGCTGATTCGTCAACTCTAATTCGAATAACCGTTCCTGTGTCTGCTCAAGTGCTTCAAGCCGAGCGCGGAGCGCTTCATTATTTTGATGGACGGAGAGTAGGTCGAGATATTGATCAAGGATTTTTCCTGTGCCCTGGACCACTACCGTCGCTCCGACTTGAAGGGGTTTCATCACTTCGAGAAACAGTACGCCAACAGGGTCGATCCGGTACGGAGACCGGGCGTTCACTGTCGCCAACAGTAACGCGATAAAAAGAAAGAAACTGCAAGATAAGAGCAGACGATATCTGTAGAGGAGCTCAAGCATGCTTCACACTCAGGGCACGGCAACCTCTCTGAGAAAAGAGAGTTCTTCGAGCGCTTTTCCCGCTCCCATCACAACCGCAGTCAAAGGATCCTCAGCCTGGACCACCGGCAGTCCGGTTTCGGCACTTAACAAAACGTCGAGGTTGCGCAGGAGGGCACCACCTCCAGCCAACACGATCCCGTTCTCAACGATGTCCGAAGCCAGTTCAGGCGGCGTTCGTTCCAGAGCGACTTGGACCGCCTCGACAATCTGATTAATAGGCTCAATCAAGGGCTCACGCATCTCTTCAGCGGAGAGTTCTACCGTCTTTGGGATCCCCGTCATCAGATCGCGGCCTTTAATTTCCATGGTGAGATCTTCTTCTATGGGATGGGCTGAGCCTATGGTGATTTTTATCAATTCGGCCGTTCGTTCACCTATTAAAAGATTATATTTTCGTTTGACATACTGAATAATCGCCTCATCCATTTTATCGCCGCCAGACCGCACCGAACACGAGAACACAATGCCCGCAAGCGAGATCACAGCAACTTCCGTCGTCCCACCACCGATGTCAACAATCATGTTACCTATGGGCTCGGTGACCGGGAGCCCAGCCCCGATAGCAGCCGCCATGGGTTCCTCCATCAGGTAAACCTCACGCGCCCCTGCGGACTCAGCAGACTCCTTGACAGCGCGCTTTTCTACCGCCGTACTGCCATTGGGTATACAAATGACAATGCGTGGTCGCATCAGGGCGCGACGGCTGTGGACCTTACGAATGAAATAGCGCAGCATTGCCTCGGTTGTCTCGAAATCCGCAATCACTCCGTCCCTGAGTGGTCGGATAGCGACAATATTTCCAGGCGTTCTGCCGAGCATCCGCTTTGCTTCGATGCCGACCGCAAGAACGCGGCGGGCCCCTCGAGTCGCCTCCTGTTGTACTGCAACAACGGAAGACTCATTGCACATTATCCCATGACCCTTTACATAGATCAGGGTATTCGCTGTGCCCAGGTCAACTGCCATGTCAACCGACAGCGCTCCCCACAGCGCATTAAGAACCATGTTTTATTTCCTTCGTTCTCCAAGCGGTCCTAATAGAACAAGGTTTCTAGCAAAATTTTGATATTAGGGCAAGTCCTTGTAATACAGTTGCTTTTTCTTCAACTATCCACTATGGCATGATGAAACAGGAGGTCAACCCATATGCTTGACTTTATGCGTCAACGGGCTCGGTCGGTTTGGACCAAAGCGCTCTTTTTGGTTATTGCGCTTGTCTTCGTGTTCTTTGGTGTTGGGAGCTTTGGAGACGACGCACAGGTGCAAATCATCGTAACGGTCGATGATGCGCCGATCACCCTTCAGGAATTCCAGCGCGCCTATCGGAACGTCGAGGCCAATTACCGGGAAATCTATAAAGAACGTTTTACTCCAGAGCTCGCCCAGCAGATGAATCTGCGACAACAGACGCTTGATCAGCTCGTTGATACGAAGTTGTGGGCCAAAGAAGCGCGCCGGATTGGTTTCAGAGCATCAGATGAAGACGTGCGACAAGAGATCGCCACCTCCTCCACCTTTCACAGCTACGGCTCTTTCAGCCCAGACCGCTACCGTCGGCTCTTACGGTATTTACGGATGACCCCTCAGGAGTTTGAGGAGCAGCAACGGAACCGGCTCGTTATCGAGAGATTCCAAAAATTTATTGACGGATCAATCCGCGCTACAGACTATGAGATAGAGGAATTATTTCGTTTTGAACAAGAAGAAGTGAATCTCGCCTTCCTCAAAATCGCCTCGGCAGATCTGGTTGATCTGGTCACAATCGCTGAACAGCAGGTACGCGAATTCTACACCAACAACACGGAATCTTTCCGGATACCGGAGCGTGTCCGACTGCATTATGTCTCGTATGCACCGGAAGACTTTGAATCAGATGCCTCGGTCTCTGAAGATGAGGTGCTCGATTTTTACAACACTCATAAAGATGATCGCTTTACGGAAGAGAAGCAGGTCCAAGCCCGTCATATTCTCTTCTCTCTGGCTGACGGCGTCTCAGATGAAAGGAAAGCGGACACACGGAGCATGGCGCAAGGGATTCTCGAACGAGCGCGTAAGGGAGAAGGTTTTGCTGCCCTCGCCGAGGAATACTCACAAGATACGGGAACGGCAAGCAACGGCGGAGATCTCGGCCTTTTTGGGCGGGGCCGTATGGTCAAGCCGTTTGAAGAGGCCGCTTTCGACATGGAGGTTGGACAAGTGAGCGACCTTGTCGAAACAACCTTCGGCTTTCATATCATCAAGGTTGAGGCAATCCAGCCCGAGCGTATCAAACCGCTTGAAGAAGTCGCCGATACGGTCACCGAAGAATTGCTGGAACGGAAAAGTCGAGCCATTGCAGAGAAACGGGCACGCGAGGATCGGAAGAACATTGCTGATGGTACGACGCTCCTCCAGTTTGCCGAATCCGTTGGACTAGAGGCAAAGGAAACCCCACTTGTCAATCAGAATGAGACGATTCCAGGCCTTGGTCGTCGTCCAAAACTCGTTGAAACAGCCTTTGGACAGTCACCAGGACAAATCAGCGATCCCATTCAAGTTGATAACACCTGGTTCTTGGTATCACTCACGGAACGGGTCCCCTCTCGGATTCCAGCATTTACGACAGTGCAAGAAGAGGTTGAAGAACGCTACCGGAGTGAACAAGCCGAACGCTTGGCCCAGGAGAAAGCGGACAAACTCCTCACGAAGCTCAAGGAGACAAAGGATTTGGCCAGTTTGGCAAAAGCAGAAGCACTCACAGTAGAAGAGACTGGGGCGTTTGCACGTCGGGGCGGCTATATTCCAAAGATCGGTGTCGTGCCGGATCTGAAAACCGAGGCGTTTCGATTAACACCGGAAGCCCCTGTCGCCTCCAAGAGCTATACATGGGGGGGAAATACTTTTGTTGCGGTTCTTAAAGAATATATTCCGGCCGATCCGGAGCAACTCGAAGAGCAGCGGGATGACCTTCGTCAGTCCCTCCTCCAAAGGAAAAGAACGGCAGCCTATCAGGAGCTCACGAAATATTTAAAAGAGCGGGCGAAGATTGAATATAATCAGCGAAATCTGTCAAGCGCGCTATAGCCGGGAATGGCACCACCTGACCATAGGGAGAACAAGCATCATGTTACAAGTAGGAGACACGGCGCCAGACTTTACGGTTAAGACACACGAAGGCAACGATCTGTCTTTATCGGCTTTGCGTGGCAAAAAGGTCCTTTTATGGTTTTATCCAAAAGCCGATACTCCTGGCTGAACGATTGAAGGTCGTGGGTTCTGCGACCAGATTGAAGACTTCAAATCACAAAATGTTGAGGTTTTGGGAATCAGCTTTGACACGGTTGAAGAAAACGCCGCTTTTGCGAGAAAATTCGGCTTTCCGTATGCGCTCCTGTGCGACACGACTCGGAGTATAGGTCTGGCGTATGGAGCGTGTCAGGATGCCAGCGCGGGCTTTGCCAATCGGATCAGTTACTTGATTGATGAGGAGGGCAAGGTGCAGCGCGTATACGCCTCCGTCAATCCCCGCGTTCACCCCGCTGAGGTGCTGGCCGATCTTGTTTCGTAGATATCACTAGAGAGATTCGTCCGGCCCGTGCTCGCTCTTCGCCCTCTGCAGAGCTGCCTCATACACCAGCTTAAGCGCAATGTTTTTTTCTTGGGCGAGGCGTTTACAGTCGTCATATTCTGGAGCACAGTTGACCTGCCCATTGGGCTGATAGGCAACTTTGACTCTGACCAGGCCGTACTTGGTTTGGACCTCTTTCTGCTCCCGCCGGAGTGCCAGACGATCCACCGGATAGGAGCGGATACCTAGTGTCGAAGTCTCGTTAAAAATGATGTCGGAAAGCCGACCCTGATCCTGAGGAGCGCATAAAATCCAGAGGAAAATCCCCGGTCGATTTTTCTTCATTTGAACCGATGAGAGAAAGACATCCCGGGCACCTGCAGCAAAGAGCTGCTCCATGACATATTCGTACCACTCTGGATTGAGGTCATCGATATTCGTCTCCAGTACGAGCAATTGTTCGTGTTGCACCCCAGAGACTGGGTGTCCGAGACAGACCCGGAGGACATTGGGCCGATCAGGCAGAGTACGTGCTCCTGCGCCATAGCCGATCTGCGTAATGGAAAACAAGGGTGGCCCGGGTTGGGCCAAGGCGGCGAGAAGAGCCGCCCCGGTAGGCGTGACCAGTTCAGACTGGCCGTCCTCGAATCGAACGGGCAGTCCTTTTACAAGTTCCGCAGTGGCAGGACCAGGCACGGGCAACGTGCCGTGGCGAGAGGATACGAATCCGCTTCCCATGGGAAGCGGACTGGTGTACACGGCCTGTATCTCTAAAGCGTCAAAGCCGATGGCCGCACCAACAATATCGAGAATCGAATCAACCGCCCCAACCTCATGAAAGTGGACATCCGCAACTGAGGTCTTATGCACGCGGGCCTCGGCTTCCGCGAGTCGGGTAAAAATCTTGAGCGCGGTTGTTTTTACTGCCCTACTCAGCGGGCTTGCCTCCAGCATGTCGGCAATGGAACGAAAGCTGCGTTCGTGCTGTTGGGCACCGACGCTTACATCGAATTTGATCGCACGGATGCCATGTTGAATCCGCTCCGATTGATGCAGCGTATAGCCGTCGAGCGGAAGCTTGGAGAATTCGGTTTGCAGCAGATCAAGCGATAGACCCAGGTCAAGGAGCGCACCGATGACCATGTCACCGCTGATACCGGAGAACGCATCGAAGTAGGCAATTTTCATAGATTCCCTTCGTAGCATAGGGAAGACCGCTATGTCTCGGCCTCTTGTGTCTCAGCCGAGCTGCAGATACTTGCGTTGGCCTGGGTGGAAGACTGTGGTAAAAAAGTAGAGATGATACGGGTTGTTCTCTTGAGCTTTGTCTGTTTCAGTCTGGCGCTCAACGCGCCTATCCTGGCGCAGCCCTCACACTACGGTGATGCGGGGGACAACCTCGGGACGTGGAAGTGGGGGTCAACATCGCCGCGTCAGGCTGATGATTTTGAAGAAGAGGATGACTACTACGGGACAACCTGGGAGCAGATGTATGAGGACCGTCTGTACGAGCAGGAACTTGAAAAGGAAGACGAGCCTGCTTCATTCTCGCTGTTAAGCGCTCCGGTCAAGATCTGGCGTTTCTTCTGGCCCCAAAAAGACAAAGATACGCTTGAGTAGGACGCAAAACACGGCTGGGCCCTAGCCGCTCTCCCCCTTCCCTTCCGCGGTTTGTACTGCAATTTTATCAGCCGCAACCAGATACAAGGTCAGCGGTGTCCGCTCCAGGGTAAAGCGGATATGATCGCCTGACTTGAGTTTGTGGAGCAGACTGGGCTTATTCACTTCAAAGCTCATAGTCATGGCATCCATAAAGCCTGGAATGTCTTCATGCGCGACAACAATGCGCCGATCTGGGATCACGATCTTTTCGACCATCCCTTCGCCCGTGAGAATTTCGGGAGCAGGCGCAGGACCGCAGCCCGCACTCACCCCAAAGAGCACACACACAACAAGGCTGAATGTCTTCACAGCGACGAATGGGCGAGCGTTTTATTGCATGGGAGAAAATTGTGTTGGGCTCAGAATTTTATTACTCTGACTGAGGATCACCCCACGCAGTCGTTTGGCCACTTCGGCCCGGCGCGGATCCTTGGCCCAGCGTGCCCACTTCTCCTGTCGTTCGTTCAGGTCGTTATATGCCCAGAGGTGGACGACTTCGTTCAGCTGACCAATCTCGCTATACCAGAATCCGGCGGGCTTGATCCCGTGTTCTGCTACGCCGGGCAGGATAATCGTTTCTGCAACTTCGAGATATTCGGCCAGACCGCCAAAGGCGAGTTGGTAGGTTCGCAACTCATAAATCATAAGGCCTCCTCCACAAGGGGTACAATCCCCCATCTATCCCACCCGAGTCAGAAGTCAAGCTTGCATGTCGCTTGACTCTTCCGCCTCTCTTCCGTTACAGCTCACACATATCGAACCAGAAAAAGAGGAGGAAGCCATGGCTCTTGATCCCCAGAAAACAGCGCTGATCGTCATAGACGTTCAGAATGACTACTTTGATGGGAAATGGCCTATCCCTGATGGGAACGCGGCACTGGACAACATCGAAGCCGCGATTGAAGCCAGCCAACAAACGGGCGCCAAAGTCATCTATGTTCAGCACGAAGTCCTGAATCCCGAGCGAGGGATTTTCATTCGGGGCACTAAGGGCTTTGAACTCCATCCGCGCCTCCACCCGCGCCCCGAGGACCATCGTATCGTTAAGCATTATCCCGGATCATTTTCTAAAACCGACCTGGAAGAGACCCTGCGAAAAAACGGTATCAAGACCTTGGTCATCTCAGGTTATATGACGCATATGTGCTGCGACACGACCGCGCGCGAGGGGTTTCAGCGCGATTTCCACGTCTTATTTCTGAACGACGCAACCGCGACGCGCGACGGTACGCATCCGACGCTGGGCGAGATAGCGCATGGTGAATTACACCGCTCCACCTTGATCACCCAAGCGTCGATGTTCGCCGAGGTCCTGCCCACCCAGGAACTAGTTGAGCGTTTGCAGACGAGTTAAATACGCCTGAAAAGCGGAGAGACCGGGTGGCGCTGCGTCTCTCCGCTCACTTCCTGAAATACGGGATAATGTGTTCGCCTAGCAATTCCACTACCCGGTAGGCATGAGAGGCTTCCATGCCTGGCCACCATATTCGGAAAATAAAATGGTCAACCCCGAGTTGGTGATGGTGGGCTTCGATTTGTTCAGCGACCTCTTCAATGCTGCCCAGAATAAAACGATCCCTGGCCAGTTCCTCAAACGATACGCGAAACGATTCCTCGCCGGGGAGTTCCTTGTCCTGTCCCCAGTCGGCATAGGCTTGATATTTTTTCTCCAAATACGGCTGGGCAATGGCCAGCGATTCGTCATGTGTTTTGGCGACGTGCATTTCCTTGATAATGGGGACCTCCGGCACAGCGTTGTGGCCGGCCGCCGCCAGAGTGTCTTTATACAAGCCCATCTGCCGTTTCAGGGTGGGTAGAGTAGCATGCGGATTGACCAGCCATGAGCAGCCCAGGCGGCCGGCACGCTCAATGGCACTATCATTGTTCGCAGCAATCCAGATGGGCGGATGCGGTTGCTGGACGGGTCGAATCGTACTCGTCGCGTTTTCGATACTGAAATGAGTACCTCGGAAGGACACCTGCTCTTCTGTCCACAGGAGGCGAATGAGTTCCAGGGACTCCTCAAAACGAGGAATGCGGTCACGGCGGCGTGTATTAAACCCCTGATACTCGATATCTCGATAGCCGAGCCCAACGCCAAACACGGCGCGCCCTTCGCTGATGACATCAAGCGACGCCACATCTTCAGCCAGACCTACCGGGCTATATAGCGGGAGCAGAATTACCGACAGCACCAGCGACATCGAGCCACTCTCGGCCGCCAGCCGTGACAGCAGCGGCAGGCTCTGGATATTCTGATACGGAGGGGCAAGGAAATGCTGACCGCAGGCAATCGAGTCGAGGCCGGCATCCCGCGCGAGGCGGGTCAGTTCAACCGTTTCCCTGAAGCGTTTGACGGGCGAATCCGTTCGGGGATGCTGGGGCATGGCCATGATGCCAAATTTGATCATGCGGCTTCTCCTGGAGAAAAAGGGCAGTCACAATCGGACCGCCCCTTCCCTATCCCGTTGACAATCCGTTCTGCCTAGAGCACTTCTTTGGCCAGAGATTCCAATTCTGCGAGGACGGCATCCTCGCCTTCCTCACTCTGCGTCAGCCATATAGTGACATGATCTACACCAGCGGATTTCAGCTCACTGATTTCCTCTTGGGTACGGAATTTGCCGGGCCAGCCAAAGGCCAGGACAGAGATTTCTTTGGGATCGCGGCCGGCCTGTTCGGCCATCTCGTTGAGCCGCTGGCGCCCGGCTTGAATATCTTCCACAGGGGAAAGAACGGGCATCCAGCCGTCTCCCCATTCGACCACCCGCTTAAAGACATATTTTGACGAGCCGCCCATGTATACCGGCGGATGAGGTTTTCGGGCAGGTTTCGGGAAAGAACGGACAGCGGGGAAATCGTAGTACTTGCCGTGATACTCGGCCTCGTCCTGCGTCCAGAGTTCCTTCATGGCCAGGACGGCGTCTTTGGTTTGTCCCCAGCGGTGATCAAAATCACCCCCCATGATCTCCGTCTCTTCTCTCAGCCAGCCGGCCCCAATACCAAAGATGAAACGGCCTCCTGAGAAGTGATCCAGGGTCGCGACTTCTTTGGCTAATTCAAGCGGATTGCGCTCCGGGATCAGACAAATCCCCGTGCCCAGTTCAATCGTCTTGGTCACGGCCGAGGCCCGCGCCAACGACACAAACGGGTCAGTGATACGACCATATTCGTCTGGAATGATGCCGTCTTCCGAGGCTGGATAGGGCGAACTGGTTTTGATCGGAATAATCGCGTGTTCAGGTACCCAATAGGACGCAAAGCCTAATTCCTCCGCGCGTTTTGCAATGATGGCCGGATCAACCGAGCGATCGATGCAGAACTCGAAAACGCCAATTTTCATATATCCCTCCTTGTCTTCTGTCTTGATATCGCACTGCTGACTCTATCACGGGCCTCTTGGCACGCCTAGCAGAGATAGTGTCCTTGCGTGGAATTCTTCGATAGTATGCCCGACATCTTCATGATTTCAGGCGGCAGCGAGCTGTCGCACCAGAGGGAGGATTGACATCTATGCGGATGATTTTAGTCGGACCACCAGGGGCGGGCAAAGGGACGCAGGCCGTTCATCTCGTCGAACGGTTCAAGATTTCTCATATCTCAACCGGTGACATGCTACGCGCGGCGGTGAGTGAAGGGACCGAGTTGGGCAAACAGGCGGATGGCTATATGAAGGCCGGTGGATTGGTGCCGGATGACCTCGTCATCGCGATGGTGATAGAGCGGATTGGAAAACCGGACTGCACAAAAGGGTTTATGTTAGATGGCTTTCCACGCACCCGGCCCCAGGCTGAGGCCCTGGATGTCGAACTGCAGAAGGCCGGGGTTGCCTTAGATGTTGTGCTGCAAATTGAAGTCCCGGACGATTTGATTGTCGAACGCATTACCGGCCGACGCCTGGACCCCGATACGGGAGATATCTACCATATGAAATTCAAACCGCCACCGGCAAATATTGCCGGTCAGGTGATTCAGCGCAAGGATGACACTGAAGAGGCCTGCCGGGCCAGGCTCGAAAAATACCACTCGGAAACGGCGCCGATTATCCCTTTTTATGAGGCCCAAGGAACGCTGAAACGGGTGGATGGTAACGCCGCACCGGACGAGGTCAGCCGGCGTATTGAGCAAGTGTTGGGTTAGGGGTTTCCAATCCACACAAAAACGTAGGGGCAATTCATGAATTGCCCCTACCTATCTGACCTATTTTGTCACTGAGGATTCACGGCAGAGCAAAGACCGCAACGGCACTCCCCGGTGTTGTGTGGGGATATTTCCCTACGATGTCCACGACCAAGCCCCCGGCACCACTGGGAACGGCAACGTATTGCTTGCCTCCAACCTTGTAGGAAATCGGTTGTCCTCGAACCGCGGACCCGGTCTGAAACTTCCACAAGACTTTGCCCGTTGCGTCATCCAAGGCCAGCGCAAATCCCTTTTGGTTGCCCGTAAAGACGAGTCCACCGGCTGTGGCGAGCGCGCCCCCCACCATCGGCCATTCGTCCTTATAGCGCCACTTCACCTCGCCGCTGGTCGGGTCTATGGCCGTGACGTGGCCGTAGGCCGTGCCGAGGTCGCCCTGCGTCTGTCCAGGTCCTCCGCCCCAGAAGGGGATACCCTTGATAAAAATGGACCTGGCCTTTTCCATTTTGCCGCAACTCTCGATCGTCGGGACAAAGATGAGGTTGGCCAGCGGACTGTAGGCTGCGGCATATGAGCCGTTTTGTCCCCCTACGTTCCCAGGACAGATAAGTTCGGGATTACCTCCCTCCATCGGCACATACTGAGGGTCAACGATCGGACGACCGTTTTCGTCCAGCCCTGTCGCCCAGTTGAGTTGCTCAACATACTGAGAGCCATGCAGGAACTTCCCATCCCCACGATTCAGGACATACATATATCCGTTCCGATTGGGCTGGGCTAAGGCTTTCACAGACTCCCCGCTGCGCGTAACGTCGAGCAGAAACATGCCGGTGTTGCCATCATAGTCCCAGACGTCGTGCGGGGTGAATTGGAAGTACCATTTGATCTCACCACTGTCTGGATCAAGGGCTAACGCCGAGTTCGTATAGAGATTATCGCCCTCACGTCCATCTCCGTTCCAGTCGGGGGCCGGATTGCCCGTTGCCCAGTACACCAAGTCAAGGTCCGCATCATACGAGCCGGTCACCCAGGCCGGACCGCCGCCCTGTTTATACGAATCACCAGCCCAGGTCTCGACACCGGGCTCTCCTTCGTCAGGCACGGTATAGCGGCGCCACTTACGCTCCCCGGTCTCAAGATCGTAGGCATCGATATACCCGCGGATACCGTATTCACCGCCCGCAATACCAACAATGACGTTATCTCGAACAATCAGGGGGGCCAGGGTAAAGCTGAAACCGCCCGCATAGTCGTCGGCTTTAGTGTTCCACACAACGGTGCCGGTTTTTCTGTCAAGTGCGACAACATGCGCGTCCAGGGTGGCCATAATGACCTTATCCCCCGCCAGTGCCACACCCCGATTGCCCGGTCCGCAGCAAATTCGCATATCGTCCGGCAATTCATGATCGTACTTCCAGAGCGGTTTGCCCGTTGCCGCGTCTAAGGCAAACAGTTTGTTGTAGGCCGCAGTAAGATACATGACGCCATCGGCAACCACCGGCGAGGCCTGCATTTGTGCCGGTACGCCGGTTTGGAATATCCAGGCAGCCTGGAGTTTTTCGACGTTCCCACGGTCAATATCCTTCAGTGGGCTGAATCGCCAGCCAGCATAATTCCCGCCGTACATCAACCAGTCATCGGCCGGCTCCCGGAGTAAGCGCTCCTGCGTCACCGGCTGAAGCGTGTCGGCGTAAAGCGCGTGGGGAGAGAGAAACAGGAGAGTGACTGCTATTGCTAAAAGTTTCCACGACCAGGAACCTCGCATGAGTAATGCCTCCTCAGAGTGATTGCCAATCGAAAAAGGTGGTCGAACCCTACTGATTTTTATACCAGAGGTCAAGAAAGAGAACACTGCCTACGCCCCGGACCCTTAGGCAAAGAGACGTAATCTTCTCCCCACGAAGAGCACCCCGGCGATACCGAATAGAACGATCGCTCCGTGCGTCCAGCCGTTCCAGACGCGCACATACGGGTCCCGCAGACGCGGTCCGGTTATGCCGGGGATGCTGGAGAGGTCCCCATCTCCAGCGCCCACCTTGAGCTGCGCCTTCATGCCCTTTTCCATATGCTGAGAAACGTCACAGTGCACCAGATAGGTCTTGTCTCCGGGTGGGAGAATAAACGTGCTTGTCCGCTGTCCTTTACCTGCCACCTCAAGCGTAAACATGCCCATCGGATAGATATAGCGCGGCAGGCCGTGCAGCATCCACTGGTGACGAACGGTGTCCGTATTGATGAGCGTTACCGTGAGTTTCGTACATGGCGCAAAGCTCCATTCGTTTCGATCATACGCAAACATCGTCCCCGGCTGGGCAAATTCTTTGCCGGCACGAACAGTGATCTCGTGTTCACCAGAGAGACGTGGACAGCCCCGGGGGAGTTGGTCCGCATTTTCATTCATCACCATACCCGCAGTATCGAGTTGCATACCATGATGCGCATGATGATGGTGAGACTCATGCTCTTGAGTCGAGCCGACCTCGCTGGAAAGCAAGACAGACAAGGTGCATACAACCAGTGTAGAGACAGCCTTCTGGAGTTGCCCTCCCTGGAACGCCTCTGCCCTTCTCTGACTATTTTTCCTCAGAAAAAATCCCATCGAGAATTCCCTTAGCGGTATCGAACCCGTCGCTTGCTCAGGGCGAAGGCCGCACCGATGAGGAGACCGATACCTATCCCAAGTATGAGGGCATAACTCAAGGGCAGGGAACGAGCGCTGGCCTCCCCAAGCAGACCGAAGTCCTTCAGTCCGGCCCAGATGGGAAGCTTTTTTTGATAATACTCCTTGGTGAAAAACGGCGCCCAGTCCATCCCCTGTGTTTTCGGCTGACCGGATGTGTCCAAATAGTCCTGGTAGACAATGGCGCTAATATTTCCACCAGGGTTGATCCCATCAGTGGTGATCGCTTTTTCCTTGTGGTCGTGGAGCAGCCAGACGCCTGGCCCATAATTGTGCAGGCCGTCATCAGTGGTGTTGAGAAGAAGGTCTACCCGTTGGGCCGGGCTAATCCAGACCACATCACGAGTGATTTGCGCAGCCGGATTATGTTCGACGCCATCATAATGCGTCAGTGTGACTTTATGCCCATGTGTATGCAGAGAAACGCCTTCTGCTCCGCCGTTAAGCACGCGCAGTTTGACGCGTTCATTCGGAGCAACAACGATCAGCGACTCACGGGTCGTGTAGGGAAAGGAGCGACCGTTGAGTAGGAAATAGTCGGGTTCTTGATCTGTAATATCATAGCGGCGATTGGTCGCCTCGGCGATCAATCGGGGATCACCTGCGGTCTGAATAATATTATTCAACGCCGGGTCAATGTCCTGGTAGTGCAAATCGAATTCCCGGTCATAGGACTCTCTGACTGCGGCAGAGACAGCGCGCACCCGGCCGGCCCCGATATTGAGCGTTTGGAGCCAGTTATTCGGCCGGTTGTCCTCAACCACAAACATCCCCTGGAGCCCCATTAGAATATGGACATGCGGTTGGACGTGACAGTGATAAAACATCGTCCCCGTTTGACGCGGAGTCATTTCATAGGAGCGACTCTCCCCTGGTGAGACTGGCATTTCGCTCGCAATCGGCACTCCATCATTTCCCTCACCAGTGACGTCAACAAAGGGATGGTCAACCCCATGGAAGTGTATGGTGTGTGGCAGATAGTGCGTATTCTCCAGGGTGACCCGAAGCGTATCACCCTGCTCTACACGAATCACCGGAGACGGGGCTCGCAAGGTCGGATGTGCCCACTCGCTCTCAAAATTTTCTGTCGCCATACCGCGTGATTTTGGCGCGAAAACCCAGAGTCCAGGCTGGACGCCCGGCGCAATAGCATAGGCTGGAAACGGTGCAGGATCATCCGGCGAGTGCCCATTCAGTTCTACGACTTCAAGCCGGACATGAATCTCGTCAGGGTCGCCATCCCCGTCTCTGTCGTTCTCTTTCACCACGGTATTGGGTGTCAGCCGGGTCTCCATAAGGGTGTGCAGACTAATATTATTCGTTCCTTTGACAAAGGCCGCAATTTCCGCCGGATTGTCCGGCTCACACACGGGTGAGGCTTCGATGACAACACCCTCAAGCGTCTGGGACTCCCGCCAGTCTGCGCGTCTGTCCAGACAGAATGGCTCCACACTGACAGGGCTTATTTGACGGCTGGGGGGTGGCTCCTGGTAGGACTCTTCACCAAGATATTGATACGCAAAGTCTTGTACTGGACGGGGGAGCCAGGCACGCGGCACGAGAAAGAGTGTACCGATAGCAAGCACACTAAGCAAAAGGAAGAAGAGCAGACCGCGGAGCCACATCGTTCAACATGTACTGTGAACAGGGCGTTCGGGAAAGGGGGGCTGCCGATTCCGCAGCTATCCCTTGAGCAGGGGCGAAGCCTTTTTCGCAGGAAACGGTGGCCAACCGAGTTTCCCACCGACAACGTAATAACCCACGCCACAGCCAATAAGCAGGCCGGCGATCAAGACCAGCATGGTATTTGAGAGTGAAGCGACGCGAATTGGAAACCGCGCTGCCCCATCAACCCCGTCAACTGTCATCAGAGCCGTGTACTGTCCAGGCGTGTCAAAATTGACTTCAGCGTTCACCACGCCGCTGGGATATACCCGCGCCGGAATATCGAGTAACAGTCGCGGTTCAGCCGCATTGGTTTCCTCAATAATACGAACCGCAGCCGATTTCTTGCGCAGTTCAGGATCAATCAGATCAAAAACGAGAATCGCACTCCCAGTCTGAGGAACGCTCCGACAGAATTCCTCGGTTGCGTACTCCTGTGGCTGGTAGGCAGAAAAATGGACCAGGTAGACGCCTGCCCGCTCTATGCAGGGGTCCAAATCCATGGCAACACCTCCATGCCCCCAGGCTCCTATTGGGACGAGGAGCATCGCAACAAGGAGGAGCAATTTCACGGTGCTGTCCAGTTGTGCTCTAGGGCGGGACGTGAGCTCCCCGCTCTGGAACTTATGGAAGATAGGTTGAACGAAACTGAGTCGGGACGACATTTGACCGGACCGTCACTAACTCATGGCCATCGTTCCCATTCTCAAAGCGTAAGACTGCGCCAATAAACTGTTGCGGCGCTTGCGTCGGGATGAGACGTTCCGTCCCGAAAATTGTACTTGAAACAGTCAGGGTCAGGTCTTTTGTTTCGCCCGGAGCAATCGGTCCGTCCGGCTGTACTTCGAGGCGACCAACAAAATCCCTCGGGCCGGCCTGGGCTTGCTCGGCTTCCGGTCCGTTCACAAAGGTCGCCATTGCTATAATCAGTTGCCTGAGTTCGATGTCGCTCTCAATAACATTCGTCACCTGGACTTTCATCTCAAGCGTTTCACTCGCTTCGTCATAGGTCGCTCCGCTGGCCTCGGCCTCGGCCATCTTCTCACCGGAAGAAATAAATTCCGGTGTAAACCAGTCCGTTTGCTGCGGCCAGCGGACCGGCGCGTTTGACGTAGCATACGTCCAACCGACAACCAGCATCACCAGGGTCACGCCCACAATAACATTCATCCACATATGGTCGCGGGGCGTGATGAGACCAATATCGGGAGCATCGTCGTTCACCGGGAGTTGGACAGTGACGGCAAGGTTTGTCACCGTTCTTTTATTGGTCGTCCAGTACAGTATCCAGGCGACCCCCAGGACAAACCCGGCAAACGACCACCACCAGGCAAATGCGCCGCCATACGTACTAAGCTCAATCGTCTCACCAGACAACAGGGTGAGCGGGAAGGAGAAGGGCTCCGCACCGGGTTTGACAGTCACCCATTCGCCAGGTCCAATCAGAGTGCCGGTCCCGTATACGGCAATGCCGGGATGCACATGCCAGTCCCCAGGCTCTTTGCCAACAAGCTCCATTTCAAACTCGTAAATCCCCCCCTTTTGGGCAAAGAACGATCCGATCGCAGCCGTTCCATTGACAAAACGCTCTTTGAGCACAAAGACTGGTCCGGGAACGACCGGCATAATAGAAGCGATTTCCGGTGTTTCCAGCGTATGCGGCCAGGTTTCGAGAATCTTGACCGACCCCGTAACCTTGACCGGCTCTCCAACCTCAATTTCAGTCGGCGACACGCTGACATTGAAGAAAGCCGTGGTCATGTTTTTCAAAAACGGTTCGTCGGCAGCCTCACCGTGAGCAAAGGCGTGCGGCGTATTGGCAGCAACAACGGCCAGTACGAATAGCACGCCAAAAAGAGTAAACGTGCCCAGCATCTTATATCTATTGGAGGACACGCTTACTCTTTCACTGCCAGTCACGAATCGCTTAGCCATCCGCCGCTCTCCTGGGTTCGGGCTGTTCGTCCGGGAGCTGAGACTTGGTTTCTATGACGCGCAGGCGGGGCTTGCGCTTGATGCGAATAATCCGGTCCGTTTCCGGCGATCCGCGTCCGTCCGTCTCCACACCCTTCGACGCCGGCCACAAAACCACCAGCCAGTAACACACAAACGCCAAAACGCCTGCGGTCATGACGGGCGGGGCTATTTCAGAGATATTCATACCGTGCGCATACACGGGGGAAGGAAACAGAGACAGGCCGGCAAGAAGAGCCATGAGCACAGAGCAGACTCTTCCGTATCCGGCGAGCTGCTGAGGTTCGAAAGACATACCGCACCTCATATTCGTCTCATACAGTTTTCAGATAGCGCCGAATCGGCCACACTGCCAGATACCGGCCAATAAATTGACCGATCCAGTAGCCAGCAAAAGCCGCCGTTCCGCCAAAGGCCAGCGAAACGTATTGCGTCTCACCCAGGAAACTCCGCAACGCGCCGCGTTCAATCAGCCGAAGGTATTCCGGGGTTTGAGAGCGGATATAGGCAATGCCCTGAACATCAGCAACCGTCACCACATGATCCATAAAATGGGCCGGCTGGAGAAAGGCAGCCAAGGGAACGTAATTATAGGCCCACACCGCAATCGCCCACACATGAGCCCCGATCAACGAGGTGAGGATGAAGCTCTTGGTTTTCATTAAGGTCCAGTCCATCAAAATCCCGGCGCAAACGACGGAGGCAGGCCACACGAAGTTCATAGGGTAGGTCGCCGCGAGGTCCCACTGGAAATACCGCCCAACCCAGGCCGCAAAAAACAAACAACACGCGGTGTAGGTCGCACCAGTCGGAAAGCGCCAAGCCGTCCACTGAATGTATTGCAGCGTCGAGGGGATGATGATGGTGGCAAAGGCCGTGACTACTGGCCACCACTGTGGGTCTTTCCAATCCGTCCAGAAATCCCAGTCACCGGCAAACAACTGCTTGGTGATGTCAGCGGCACCGGCTACCACGAAAACTGCCGTGGTCCAGAAAACAAGATCCCACTTCCAATCAACCCACTTATATTTCTTGTTGAGCAGTTCTTTGAGTTCAAGCCGCCTCTGCCGTTCCGCCGCATCTGCGATGTCGGTTACGGTGGTGGTTTCCGTCGCCATGCGTCCTTCCTCTCTGCACGAGGATTTTCGATATGTTTAGCGATCCACGCCCACGCCGCTGCATTAATCGGCGGCGATCGGCGACTCAAGCGAGGCTTCCGGGTTGGTATCCTCTTCGATCTTCTCTATCTCGAACATGCGCACTAGCGTCTCGCCCCACACCGCAAACATACCCGCCGCAAGCCAGCCGTAAATCACAAACGGCCAGTGAAACGGAACAGAGAAGATTTCTTCAGATATCCACAGGCTATGGCCCCACTCATTGGCAGCGACTGCCATGCATTCGAGTACACAGGCGCTGATCAGCAGAAAGAACGACCAGGGAAATCCCTTGTCTTTTCCGTACAGCGCGGGGATATGGAACCGCCCGTAGATATAGGTCCCGACGGCCAACACAACCGAGAGGGGGAAGAAAAAATAAAACATCGGGATGTGGGTCGGGGTGAATGCCGTGTCACGAACCATGGTTTGGTGCCACGACCCATCCCAGTTCGGCCAGAAGCTGGCCATCAGATAGATAGCCAGACTCGTCGCGCCAACGAGGCTCCACAAAATCGCAATCCGGCGCGTTTCTTCGGCGGGTGAGCATTCCTGTCCTTGAATGGCCCGGCCATTCCGGATGAGCCAGCCCAACCATACTCCGCTGAATACGCCTAAGACAATCAATTCACCCCAGAACAGCGTCCAGTAATACATCGTGAATTCAGCGCTTGCTGAGTTCAGTCCGGCAGTGAACATAAAGGCGTAGTTCCAGTACCAGAAAAAGACATTCGCCAGCATGATCAGCCCGCACCCCCAGAAGAGAGGATGCCAGCCGACTGACCAATCAGTCGGATTGGCGGGATTGCCAGTTGTCATGGAACCATCGCCGGAACCTTTTGGTGCATTTTGTACTGCTTGCGCCTGAGCCATGCTTATCCCTCCTCGATAGTAATAACGATGCTACTGTATACTCTCTCTCTTTATTTCGCCAGTTCTTCTCTACTCTGATCAGTGAGCCTATAACGAATCACCGAGACTGCAAGAACGATAACCACCCCGAGGGCAATCAGCGCCGGTCCGACTAAGGCCTTATACCATGCGGCAACCTGAAAGGGAAATGAAAATTTGCGCGGTTCGCGTTCCTCCGCAAGCCCGAGTAGGACACGCACTTCGTAGCGCAGTCCCGCTTTCACGACAACCTCAGTGTTGGCCACGCCACGTTCATATACTTGGAAAGGCAGGGACAGGATCGTACTCGACTGTCCGGATTCATCTGCAGCAACGAGTTCAACACCGAACGGCATTTCCCACAGATCGGGCGTCACGTCCACGACCAGGAAGGCGTTCCCCACACGCGGGATTTCTTCACAATACTCCGTGACCGGGTCAAATTGCGTTTGATAAAACGTAATATGCAAGAGCGAAGCCCCGACCTCCCGTCGGCATGGGTCTCCGGGACCTCTGTCCCGATGTGCCCAGGATGACACGGGAAGCACTAGGCAAAGCGTCGCTACAACAGCGAGAAGAGAGGAGATTCGGCGGGCTCGTCTCATCGGTCAGTTCTTACAGAATTTCAGTATTGACCAAAGGCCCTGAGATAGCAGGATGAGGGAGTGGGGACAACTCCAGGGTGGGAACTCGACTTAGTGAAGGGAGCGGTCAATATCGATAAAAAACGACAGGAGGGCCGTATTGAGCGGAGGCCACTGCCGATGGGTACCAGTTCCTTCGCAGTATAGAGTTTTGCCTTGCGCTGTGCATCCCGAGTAGGCCCCACAGCCATTTTTATCTTTCTCAATCAAACCGGCCTGACACTGATTACACGCAGCCAACCAAGAAGCCGTCTCGGCCCCGTAGCCGGGGAAAAGATGGTCGTTGGCACTGTGCATAATCAGAGCAGACAATGTTTCGGGACACGAGAAGGTTTCGAGGTCGGCCCGCCTGAACCCGGCGGCACTTGGCGCCACCGCAGCCGGGATGTGGCGGGTCTCGTCCAACAGGGCCAGAGCGAGGGCCACTGTTCCGCCGTCAGAATGGCCGGTCAGGTAGACCCGCCGCTCATCAACGCACCATTTTTTGGCAATAAGCCGCGGGATCGTCCCGAGTTCGAGAATGACTTCGAGCGAAAGGCGGCGTGAGTCAGCATAGGCAACGACAAAGCCAGCCGTCGTTGCCGCAAAAGTCAGGTCGGTCAGATGCTCGGATCGAAAACGACTGGAGCCGGCAGGGGCATAGACCATGAGGAGCGGGTGAAGAATGCCTAGATTGTAGTTGGCGGGCGTCCGAACCGTATATTTAATCCCGTGTTCAGTCTGCTCGTCGTCGCTCATACCTCCCGGACCGCTCCGCTCACCGAGCGGGCACGGCCCAGTGCTGAGGACATGGCTATATTCGTGCTGGCTCAACTTCGGTGGTTCACCCGGCCATTCAGAACACCCTGCGGCCCAGAGAGTCAGGACAACACCACAAAGCACATAGCCTTGGAACCGACGCATAGTATAGTGCACGCAAGCTAGGGTCTCTCCACCCTGACCCCTGCCCCCTCTTTCTCTCGCGGCTTCCGACCATTGAGGACGGAGATCGGGAGTCCACACTGAAGCGAGTGCGGGCTGCTATTCAATCTCAAGCCATAGAGAAAAGAAATTGATCCGTATAGAGGGTCATATCGGAAGTCAGTTTCCCAGTCAGGAACGTGTCCCTATGATGGGTCACGTAGAGACGCTCCTGGGCTCGGGTCAAGGCCACATACAGAAGTTCTCCCTCTTCGTCGTAGAAATCGTTTGCCAAGACCACGAAGCACACCTTAAACTCCAGTCCCTTGATTTGATAGACATTGGATATTTTGATGGTGTCAACTAGTATTTTATCTTGATTCCTCACCCGGCCTCCTCTGATCCAGTCCGTCCGGTAAAGCCGGTTCAGGTCGTTGGTCAACTTACGCAGTGTGTCCTGCCGTTTCCCACGGTCACCACGAGGGTAAATGACGGCGATGTCACTGCGTCGGGTCACCAGCTTCTTTTCTAGGAGGTGCCGTATTTCTTTATGGACGAGGGCCAGTTCGGTCCCTTCGCTCTTGGCTCGGCAGATAACCGGCAGAATGTGGCTCGGCCGCTTGCCGCAGTCCTTCGCCTCGGGCAATAGGGACATCATACCGTCCTCGGAGGTAGTGTTCTTTTGCGAGATGAGACCTTGGGCGAAGGAAGTGGCCAGTGCGACGATTTCGGGCGTGTTACGATAGTTCCTGAAGGTATCGACTTTGCCGCCTCGACGATTGATCACCCGCCCCCTGGCCTTGATGCCACAAGCCTTCCAGGTAAAGCCCTGCTGCCTGGCGTAGATGGACTGGCTGCCATCGCCGACGATCAGCATATCCCCCTCCTCCGCATCTTTGGCCGCATGCAGAATCGCCTTGAACCAAGCGATATCCCAGTCCTGGGATTCATCGATCAGGATACAGTCGTACTGTTTCTTGACCCCTTTCCGCTCCAGATGTATCAGCAGATTCTTGTCGCGTTCGTCTTCGGTGAAGTCCCAATAGTTCGAGAATTCGGACTGAGCCCAAGAATGAAAAGTGTTTACGTCAATGTTCGGGTGAGCCTTCAGGACATCGTCAATGTAGCAGAAAAGCGTCCTGTTATAGCACAGCAC
Organism: uncultured Binatia bacterium (SeqCode); assembly: GCA_965203745.1. GTDB lineage: Bacteria > Desulfobacterota > Binatia > Bin18 > Bin18 > Bin18. The sequence continues at coordinate 2,014,148 of CBDBDK010000001.1, read as the reverse complement.
AAGGATTTGCTGTTCCGGGTGACGCATTGCCTGATAACGGGCGCGGGCGATCAGGATTACGGTCTTACCGGAACCGGCGACGCCGAAAAGAATACGATGCCCTCGACCGATGTGCCCCTTGGCTACTTCTTCCTGGTCTAGGTCAAGAATGCATGGGAGGGGTTCGGTATCCGTCTCTACACAGCTTGCCGGTTCCGGGCGCTGCTCGCTGGAGTCTGTCTTGTCGGCCTCTGATGGAGAGAATATCGATATGACGGACTCTGGATGGATGATCTGCCGAATCTGGACGTAGATTTTATCGAGTTGTAGGTCTTCATCCGGCGAGGCAGCAAGACTTTGTTGCAGTTCGTTGGGATGCGCTCTCCAGCGTCGGTAATCCCCCTCGTAGTATCCCTGCTCGCTCTTCCTCTTACCGGTCAGGACGCCCTTGCGTAACTCACCCAGATGGGAGTTGAGAAGGTCGCCTGCGCTGATATCGTCTTTGGCAATCCGTACGAAACACACCGCCCCCTTGAACAGCTTGTTGGCCTTCTTGCCGCTAACCTGGGGCAGTTCTTTCAACCTATTCCTGACCCAACTGGTGTAATTCCTCAACTGGTCAAAAGGGGCGGTAACCCATTCGTCGCCGGTGCCGAATTTGTACAGCACCTTGTCGATCTGCTTGCCTTTATCGAAGTCATCAGGCTGCTTCTTCTTGACGTCCAGGATACTGGAGGCATTCCATCCTTTGACCTCCAGCACAAACAGCCCGCGTCTGGGATGCAGCAGGATGAAGTCCGGGCGATAGGGATTGGAGTCGTCGTAGGAGCGTTTCAGGTCCGGTTCATGCCAGAAGACCCACTCGTCGTCCAAGCGCCCTTTCAGTAGATAGAAAATTTCCCTTTCGTCCTTATTTTCGGGAAGGTCGCTAGGGGTACGTGCCATGGCGGCAATTATAGCACTCGAACCAAAAGCGGGAAGATATATCCGAACCTGATATATCGGATGAGATTGAGAGAAGCAGCGTTCTCTGCCGAACCGTAGCGTCTTCCGCTTGTCCCACTGGCCCTCTCCTGCTTGCCGCGTCAACACGTCTCAGTTTATACTGCAAAAGCTCTCACCCTGCTCTATCTGCGGGAACAGCACTTGGTAAGGAGGGATGTATGCTCTCAGTTTTTTCAGCCCCAAGCCACTATGTACAGGGGAAACACGCCACCGCAGCCCTAGGAACGGAAATGCAGCGCATCGGTCTACAGGGGCCTGCCTGTATCGTTGCCGGGAAAAGTGCCATTCGGCTGCTCTCAGAAGTCTGGCAGAAACATTTGAACGATGCCGGCATCACCCACGTCGTCCACCAGTTCGGAGGGGAATGCTCCTATCCCGAAATCCAACGTATCAAAGAAACAGCACGGGAGAATAAGGCTCAGGTTATTATTGGAGCGGGCGGCGGTAAGGTATTGGATGCGGCCCGTGCAGCGGCGGACGACCTCGACCTTCCCGTCGTTAACTGTCCAAGCATTGCTTCAAGCGACGCACCGTGCAGCGCGCTGTCGGTGATCTATACCCCCGAGGGAGTGTTCCAGGAATATCGCTTTTATCGAAAAAACCCTGATTTGGTTGTTGTGGACACCTATGTCGTCGCCCAAGCTCCGGCCAGACTGCTTGTGGCAGGGATGGGAGATGCGCTGGCTACGTGGTTCGAGGCTAAAACCTGTGTTGCCGGCCACGTCCAGAATATGCGTGGTGGAGCCTCAACGCGCAGCGCCGAAAAGCTGGCAGAGCTGTGCTGCAATATCCTGGTTGAAGACGGCCCGGATGCCAAACGGGCCGTGGAACGAAATGTTGTCAATCCTGCCCTGGAGCGGGTGGTCGAAGCCAACACCCTGCTGTCGGGTTTAGGCTTCGAGTCCTCGGGTCTTGCCGCAGCCCATGCCATTCACAATGGCCTCACCGCAGCCCCGCTCACCCACCCGTATTATCACGGGGAAAAAGTCGCCTACGGCCTGATGGCCCAGTTGGTGCTCGAAGGGCAGCCACGCTCGGTTATCGATCCGGTGCTGGAGTTTTCATCCGCGGTCGGCCTGCCTATCACCCTGACCGAGATCGGGCTCACCGAGCTCCCTGAGGACGTGCTTGAACAAGTAGCAACGCGGGCGACCGCCGAAGGCGAAACCATCCATAACGAGCCGTTTGACGTGCAGCCCGACATGGTTGCCGACGCCATTCTGGCCGCGGACTCGATGGGCCGCGCCTGGCAGGCCACGCACGAGACGCAGTAAGGCGCACGGCGGAGGTCGGCATTAGCCGTCTCCCCGCCCTTCCTCGAATACCAGCTTGCCCTCGCGCTCCTGGGCCTCAATCAAGGCCCGCACTTCAGGTGGCAAATCGATAGAGCGCGAGGCCGGGAATTTTTCCTCTTCGAGTGGAGGTCGCAGATAGAATTCGTCCGGCGAGTTGAGACTCATCAAACCCTTGGGCGGCACCAGGAACCATTCGCGGCGCATAAATCCAGAGCTGAAGAAGATCTTTTTGTCTTCCTCTGACCAAGTTTGCGGGACAAAACCGTGGATCGAAGCGGACAGGAAATCAATAGACACGTCCCACCACAGGTCAAACTGGACCGCATAGCCATGTTCCTGAAGTTCTGGATTGGCCAGGGTCGCAATCCGGGTATTCACAAAACTCAACTGCCCCTGTCGGTCATATTCTTCCATCCGCAAGGGAAAGAATGCATATTGGTCAACCCAGTAAATCAGCTTATGGGCGTAGTAGTCACGTAGCCATTCGGCCTTTGGTATGGCTTCAAGCACAAAGCATTTGACTCCACCGTCTGCGGTATAGAGCGGATATTCTTTACCCATGAGGGAGAGGTCTTTGGCGGCAACCTCAACATACCGCCCGTTTTCGTCGGTCAGCACGGCGGTTTGGCGCGTCTTGGGAAAACGCACCGTCTGATACAAAATATCCGTCCCGAGAATGCGCCACGAGAATTCCCAGGCGTCCCGTCCGATCAAATTATCGAACGTTGCCGCGCTATTGGGTAAGCGGTCTTCCCGGCGCGGTTGGGGCTGACGACGGATTCGCCGGAGCGATGGGGAATAGGCAAACATGTCTATTTTCGTCCGGAACGTTTGATCCGTCCGATAGCCTATCCATAAGGTCTGATTCCCATACCGTTCGGGTGGAGAGACGCTTTGGGAGAGCCAGCGATAGATTTCCTGGCCGGGCTGGGCGGCATACAGATGTTCTCCGAACCCATTCTCGGGAAAATACAGGATGGGAATAAGCGTCACACGCTGATCCATAAATCCCGAGTTCGTCACCGAGAAAGCCATATCGATCAGGACACAGTCCCAGAATGGCGAGTGTGGGAACTCCATGGCTCGCAGTGCCATTTCTTCAGCCGTATAAGGGAGTTGAAACGGAAAGGACTCGGCCGGCAGATAGGGGACGTTTGCATCCCGCGGCGTATCACTACGGAGGTCCAGCGCATTCTTTTCTTCGGCCGTGAGCTCGGCAACCGTTTTCCAGGTTTTCCGTGAGATCAGACTGCTTTGGTCTGCCGCCACAATCGCGACCCCTATGCTACCGGAAGACAGCAGGCAGAAAACAACGAGCCACAAGAACTGTTGCGCGCGGAGAGCCATAGAGGTCCTTACTCTGGCGCCTTGACCTCAATGAGCGGAGAGGAACTGTCGAAGACGAGATGTCCGGCTTCTTCTTGCAAACGGTAGCGCTGGGCTAGCTCTGTGGGGATAGTAACGTTTCGGTCTTGCGGAAACTTATCTGGATACAGGTGTGGGCGGAGGAAGAATTTCTCCGGAGAATACACCAGGGACTGGGATTTGAGTGGATACTTGAGCCAACTGCGACGCATGAAGTCGGGCTCAAACATCGTCTCTCGGTCTTCTGGAGCCCACTCCTTCACCCAGTGGGCGTCGTGGGCGCTATAGCTCATCAGGTCGAGGGCGAGATCGTAATAGAGCGTGAATAAGCCGGCATAGCCGCGTTCTTCCAGGGCCGGGTTGGCCAGAGAGGCGTTTCGGACCTCAATCATCCGCAGTTGATTATCATTGTCGTACTGCTCGATACGCAGCGGATAGAAGCCGTGCTGATCGAACCAGTATATCAACCGGCTCATACGGTAATGGGGCAGCCAGTCTTCCCGCCGAGTCGCCTCAACCACATAACAGGCCACGCCGCCGTCCGCCGTATAGTGCGAATAGGTGTCGCCCAGCATTTTAATCTGGTCCGACGGGACCGTATAAAAACTCCCGTCGGGCTTGGCCAGGGTGACCGTTGGGCGGGTGGTGGGAAAACGCACCGTCTCGTACAGCACATCCGTGCCCAGCAGGCGCCACGAGAATTCCCAGGCGTCGCGGCCTACCACATCGTCAAAGGTCTGGACATTATTGGGGAAGCGCGCGTCCCGGCGGGGCTGAGGCTGGCGGCGCACGCGGCGCAGGTTTGGACTGTAGATGAAATTGTCCAGTTTGGTCGTTTCCTCCTGGTCCGTCCGTCTCAAGATCCACAGGTCCTGAAGACCCTGGTTCTCGGGCGGATAGGTATAGAAGAAGACCATTCGAAAATAGGCGTCCCCCGGCCTCACGCTGAGCTGGCCGGCCACCCCATACTCGTCCGGCATATAGTGGCTATAGGCCAACGTGATGCCTTCATCGAGGAAGCCGTTGCTGGTAATGGCACCGAACACATCGGCCATGGCGTGCGACCAGCGGGCGATGTGGGGGAATTCCATGGCCCGATAGCCCATCTCTTCCGCGGTATAGGGCGGCTGAAAGGGATAGGCCTCTGCCGGGAGATACGGAAGCGTGGCATCTCGGGGAGTATCGACCCGGAAATCAATGCGCGATTTTTCCGCCTCGGACAGTTCTTCTACTGTCTTCCAGGTCTTGCGCGGACCGCCGTTCTGCTCGGCAGCCCCGGCGACCGGGAACGCCAGACTGGACAGCAAGGCCCAGATCGTCAGGAAAAAAAAGCGCCCGTTCATAATCGGTCAGAACTCGTAGCTCAGTTCCCAGCCGATATTGTCCCATTTATTATATTGACCGTACAGGTCAGTCCGGTCACCGCTACTGAACGCCGTATAAATGAGGCGACCGGTAACAAATTGGGAAAAGCGATAGCTCGAAACAAATTTCGTTTTTATGCCCTGCCACTTCTTCTGCGGCAGACTGATCACTGGAACGACGGTCAACTCCAAGCGCAAACGGTCACGGGTGAAGCGAAACGGACGTCCAATAAACATAACCGGAAGGAGGCTCATTTCATCTCCGATTCCTCCGCCAAAGCCACCGCCGAGATTGCGACGCCAGTCAAAGGTATACAACAGGGAAGGCTGTATAATCGCGGAGGTATTACCGGGAAAGGCGAACTCCAGCGCAATCGCGGCCCGCAAGGTGTCACGCCGAATGATCCCAGAGTTGAGATATCCGTCCCGTGCGCGATCCTGATGGTCAAAGTCGGCGAAGGGAACGTCTTTGGTCCACAAACCCTCAACCCGCAGCACAATCGGCAGTTCGCCGACAAGCGGCATGTTCGAGAGGGCGGAAGCATAGTCGGCGGTGATACCCAGATGGTGCAAGCGGGTAAAACGCGGCTGAAAGATCAGATAGGGGTCTCCGGCAGCATCAATATCGCGGTCAACAATGAAGGACGTTGGGTTTTTATTCCAGGCGTAATAATAGATGAGACCCCAGGTGAGGGGTTCCATGGACACATCAAGCCGCAGGCCGTATTGATGGTCCCCGAAGTCGCCCGTAGACGGCCGCTTCGTCTCTCTGAACTGATCCCCGGTCGCGTCTTGCCGGCCGTCCAGGATCGCTTTCGTGTCCGTATCCCTAGGCGGAATCAGAGGCGAGTACCACGGCGAGCCGGGAACCGGATTGCGGTCCTGCTCAAAGTTCGGAATCCACAGGAAGTTGAGAGAATTTGCCCCAAAGAAATAGGTCACGTTTGCCATCCAGGCCGGCAGCCGGCGCCACTCGTAGTCGCTCGCCTCAAGCTGGACGGACTCGCGTCTATCCATGCCGTTGATGACGTCAATAAACTGGCCGTCCATTTTGCCCCAGGCGATTTGCTGCTTGCCCAGGACTACGTCGAGGTTATGGGTGCGATAGCTGATATATAACTCGCGCACGATACGCTCGAAGTTATGATAGGCGCGGAAGCTTTCGCTCGTCCGGGGGGCAAACAGACCGGCAGAATCCTGCCAGTTGTACACGCTGTCGTACACGAAGTTATTGATATTGGTGATTTCGATATTGGGTGAGACTTGGTAGTGGAGTTCCAATTCCAACAGATTCTGCATCTGGGAAAAACGGAAATCTTTCTGTCGATTACCGACGCGGCGGTCGCCCGAGAGTTGGATATCGGACCACTGGCGGAGAAAGCCCCGGAACGTCAGGGCCGGGACCTGCCGTTCAACGGGCTGGCGGACGTAGCGGCCGGCCGGATCAAAGGTGGACAGAAAACGATCGAAGCGTGACCAGGCATTCACGATCTTATCAACCTGCTTGTCCATGAAATAGCCGTAACAGGGAGAAATATTGGCCGAGACCGCCAGGAGTAACAGTCCACCCAAGACGCTACTGACTACAGGTCGGAACCCGCGTTTACCGTGCATGAAATATCTTTCCTTACTCGTATTCTACAGGAGTTGGGCGGCTGACAAGGATGCCGTCCTGCGCTAACCGCTCCAGTTGGTCAGCGGTATAGGCCAGATAATTGCGGAGGACAGACTCATTATGTTCGCCCAAATCCGGCGCTTCAAACGGGGCATCGGTTCTAGCTGAGCTCGAAAATCGGAATGGAAACCCAGGCAGAACAAAATCACCCAACACCTTATCCTGTATCGGCCGGATGGCTTCCCGCTCAAGCAAATGGGGGTGGTTGACCACTTCCGGAATGGTCAAAACCGGTGCGGCCGGCACGCGTTCACGGTGCAGAGCCGCGACCGCCTCTTCCCGATTCGGCATGGTGTCGAGCCAGGCCTCAATAGCCTGGATGAGTTCTTTTTTATGATGGACCCGATCCCGATTGGTACGGAAGCGCGGGTCTTCCACAAATTCCGGATGTCCAATGGTTCGCGCCACGCCCTGCCACTGATGGTCCAGGGCACCCACGATGACGACGAACCCATCTTTTGCCTGGAAAATACCGCACGGGGCCAGCCCCATATGGTGAGCGCCACTCCGTGTCGGGACGAATTTGCCACCCGAGGCGCTATGCGACTGGATCGTAAAGTCGTGCGAATGGATGTAGGCATCGAGCAGCGACACGTCGATATACTGGCCTTCGCCTGTCCGCTCACGGTGCAACAGCGCACACGCAATCGCGCCGAAGGCATGTACTCCTGTACTCACATCGCCAATCGCAGCCTGGGGCATGGCCGGCGCCCGGCCGCGTTCGCCAGTGACTTCATTAAAGCCGGAATACGCTTGGGCGATGAAATCATAGCCGGGCACATGGGACAGCGGGCCGGTCTGACCAAGGGCCGAGATCGAGCACATGATGATACGCGGGTTCAGCTCTTGCAGTTCTTCATAGGCAAAACCGAGCCGTTTGATCGCACCCGGACTATAGTTCTCGACCACCACATCCATATGCGGAATGAGCCCGCGTACGATGTCCCGCCCTTCCTCCGTTTTGAGATTCACACACAGGCTTTGTTTGCAGACATTGTGCTGAATGAAATAGCCGCTCCGGCCTTTTTTCAGAATCCCGTTGAGGCGGGCCGGGTCTCCTTTCGGAGCCTGTTCAACCTTAATGACCTCAGCCCCCATTTCAGCCAGGAGGCGCGTCGTCGTCGGTCCGGCGACAATCTGCGTAAAGTCCAGCACTTTATAGCCAGCTAACATACCCTGACGTGACGCGCCTGCCATACTGAGTCCCCTTCTCTCAATAATTATAGAGTAGTTTGGCCGAATGGCTGAATGAAGGTTCAGTTATATGAACTGCCGCGATCCTAGCCACAAGCCACCACCGATGCAAGGTGGTACTCTTCTCATGCTCTCATGGAGCGAAGGTCGGCCCGAGCGCAACCCGCCCTACACCCACAGTTCAGCAATCAGGCTACCCTCCCCTCTCGGAGTTAGGTCAACACCTGCTCGTCTCGCAGCTTTTGCACCTCGTCGCCGGAATAGCCAAGAAGCTCCTGCAACACATAGTCCGTATGTTGCCCACGCTGTGGGGCGGCGGCCTGCACTTCGCACGGAGAGCCGCTCATCTGCCACGGGATGCCGGCGTGGATGCGTCTGCCGAATTCGGGATGTTCTTTTTGCACGAGATAGCCACGTTCTTCGAGATGCGGATTGGTTGCCAAGTCTTTATTGCTCTGAGACGGGTAAGCAGCCACGCCGGCTTTCTGCAGCACCTCCGTCACCTCCCAGCGGTCGCGTTCGCTCGTCCAGGCTGTGATAATTTCTTCGAGCGCATCCTCGTTCGCCTTCCGAGCTGCCGCATCGGTAAAACGTTTATCCGTGGCCAGTTCCGGTTGACCGATGGCCTGACACAGGGCCTGCCATTCCGCGTCGCTACCGCACACGATCGTCACCCACTTCTCGGCGTCGCCCTTACACTTAAAACAGCCGTGGGGTGCCATCCAGCGATCCCGGTTGCCGTCGCGCTCAGGCTGGGTCTGATTCATCATATAATCCATGATGCCTTCGGGCATCAGGACGAGCAGGGCTTCCCATAATGCCAGGTCAACGTGAATCCCCTTGCCGGTGCGGTGGCGATAGGCCAGCGCGGCCATGGCGGCAAACGAACCAAAGATGCCGGCGTTCGGGTCGCCATACGACATACCGATCTCCGCCGGCCCAACCCCTGGATAACCGGTCAAGGATGAGATTCCTGCCAACGGAACGGAAGCCGGCCCATAGCCCATATAGTGGCGTTCGGGACCGGTTTGCCCGTAGCCGCAGATTGAAATCATAATGATATCGGGTTTGAGTTCCTTGAGCGTGTCATAGCCAAAACCCATGCGGTTAATCGCCCCGGTTGAGAAGTTCTGCACGACAATATCGCTCTTGGCAATGAGTTTTTTGACAATCTCAGACGCCTCGGGCCGGGCCAGATCAAGCTGGAGGCTTTTCTTACCCTGGCTGTATTGGTTGAAATAGCCGGCCCGGTTCGGCCCAGGTTCGTTGTCCGCAAACGGCGGGATCAAACGGGTGACGCACGGACGCTTTTCACTCTCAATCCGAATCACTTCCGCGCCCATATGCGCCATTTGGAGCGTACAGTACGGTCCTGCCCAGGCCCAGGTAAAATCGGTTACGCGAATGCCTTCTAACGGTCGTCGTGCCATGACGTTCTCCTTTGCGGTCGGCTCCCTTAAACAATCCCGCCCTGCTTCAGCTCATCGATCTCGGCCTGAGAGAATCCAATCCGGGCGTAGACCTCATTATTATGCTCGCCAAGCTGCGGCGCCGGACGACGCACGGCATAGCCAACCTCCTCCACCTTAAAAGGGGCACCCGGATATTGCAGCGTGCCCGCGACCTGATGACTGATTTCCGTAAAGAATTCACGCGCCTTGAGATGCTCCGAGGCCATCAAGTCTGACATGGTGTTTACCGGGGCCATACAGATACGGCGCTCTTGACCGACTTTATACAGGTCGGCAACCGTCCACTCTGCGGCGAACTCTTGAAGAAAGGGCATCAGGGCGTCATAGTTCTGCCCTCGGACGACGCGGTCGGCAAAAATCTCCAGGGTCGCCCATTCAGGGTTGCCCATCAGCTCGACAAAGCGCTGCCACTGGTCTTCTTCCACACAAACCACAAAGAGTTTTCCGTCTTTACAGTCGAGCATGCACCAGGGATAGATGGACCGTCGTCCCAGCCGCGATGTTTCCAGACCGCTATAGGTGTAGTGCATAAAATTCATTTCCAGGATGGCAGCAATACACTCTTGGACGGAGACATCGAGGTGCTGGCCTTCGCCCGTCAGGCATTTATGGTAATATGCGCCAAGCGTTGCGACGCCAGCGTGCACCCCGCCCTGAAAGTCGGTCTGATGGCCAAACGCTTTGAGGGGTGGCAGGTCCGGGTAATCGGAGGCACCCGGGCTGATGAACGCCCATCCTCCGGCGTTACTCGCCGTCAGGTCATAGCCGTGATAGTCACGGTGCGGGCCGGTCTGACCAAAGTAAGAAATCGAGGTCATAATCAGGCCCGGATTGATCTGACGCAGTTTTTCGTAATCCAGGCCGACCTCGGGCATCTCGCGCGGGCTGTAATTATGCAGCAGAATATCGGCCCGGGCACATAAATTCTGCAAGACCGCCTGCCCTTTGGGTTCGTGCAGATTCAGCGTGACGCCTTGTTTATTGGCGTTCAGGTATAGGAACAGACCGCTCTTCTCGGCATGCGGGGTATCGCCGGGAAAGGGGCCGCGTTGTCGGGAGACGTCACCGCCCAACTCTTCGACTTTGACCACATCCGCACCAAAGTCGGCGAGCAGCTTGCCGGTATAAGCGGCAGAAACCAGATTGCCGCACTCAACGACGTTAATCCCTGACAGGAGTTGTTCAGCCATAACAGTCCTCCTTTGTTGAGGCTTTGATTGTTCAAATGACGCCGCGTGCGGTCAGGGCGGCCAGTTCATCTGAGCTAAAATGTAATAAACCAGAATAGACCTCTTGGTTATGTTCTCCGATTGCCGGTCCCGACCAACGGGCCTCGCCGGGAGTCTCGCTGAGTTTGGGGACGATGCCGGGCATTTTGAGTTCACCCAGGACCCGGTCGTGCAGGGAAACCAGCATGTCGCGCGCCGCAAAATGCGGGTCGTGAACGATATCTGCTATGCTGTAGACCGGACCGGCGGGAATGGTTGCGCCCTCGACCCGCGGCAGCAATGCTGACAGCTCATAGGTCGCCGTCCAGTCTGAGACAATAGCATCGATGGCCTCACGGTTTTCAGCCCGCACGACCTGGTTCTCGAAACGGGGGTCAGTGAGCAATTCTTCTCGACCCATGAGGGTACACAGCCGCCTGAACAGACCATCGGTGTTGGCGGCAATCACAATCCACTGCTCGTTTTTACACGGATAGAGGTTGGACGGCGCAAACCCAGGCAGGAGGGTCCCGGTCCGTGTCCGCTGGTAGCCGGTTTTTTCGTATTCCGTCAGGGTCGCCTCCAGCACGGCAAACACGGCTTCATATAAAGCCGTATCGATCACCTGGCCGGTTCCGCCGTTGACATCACGATTGTAGAGCGCCATCAGCGTGCCCAGCGCGGCAAACATACCAGCCAGGGAGTCACCAATGCTGATACCCACCCGACAGGGAGGCCGGTCCGGAAAGCCGACCAGATGGCGCAGCCCGCCAAAGGCCTCGGCTACCGCGGCAAAGCCGGGTTTTTCCCGATACGGGCCGGTTTGGCCGTACCCGGAGACGCGGGCAAAGACGAGACCCGGGTTCAACTCACGCAGGACCTCATAGCCGAGGCCCCATTCTTCAAACACTCCGGGACGAAAATTTTCCACCAGAACATCGGATTGACAGACCAGGCGGCGCAGCAGCTCCTGTCCTTCGGGGTCACGCAGGTTGAGGGAAATACATTTCTTATTGCGGGCCACGCTCGGCCACCACAGACTTTTGCCGTCCACCAGAGACTGGCCGACCGTGCGCATGGGGTCGCCCTTGTGGGGGGCTTCGACTTTAATGACTTCAGCCCCGAAGTCGGCGAGCAGACGGGCACAAAACGGGCCGGCCAGAAGAACGCCACATTCAATGACCCGGATACCGGCCAGTGGCCCACCAGGTTGACTGTCCTGTGTTCCCATATCGTTCCGCAAAGAGTGAACGTGTCCAGCATCTACCTGTCTATTGGAGGATACGTTTACTCTTCATATCAGCGCACGTACTGTTTCGCGGGCACGATAAGCCCTCTGGGTGCCAGGGTCAAGATCGTTGCTGCCATAACGAACTTGCACCAAGCTGTCAAAAATGGTCAGTATGCGCAGGAGTATGGATTTCAAAGCTATTGGGGCAGTTGCCGAGATCGTAAGTGCGGTTGGCGTCATCGTCTCGCTGGTCTATCTCGCCATCCAGGTACGGCAGAATACGCGCGCGGTCCGCAACTCCACCCATCACGCCCTGACAACCACCCGACTCGACTATATTGCTCTGGTGGCCGAGAATCCTGATCTTTCTCGGATTTTACGCGTTGGATCGGAAGACTACACCGCGCTGGCCGAAGACGAGCGACACCGTTTTGATCTGATCATGTATTATTCCTTCTCCGCTGGTGAAAACTTCTTCTATCAATACACCCAGGGAGCCTTAGACCAGGGACAGTGGGAGCGCTGGTGTGAAACCTTACGCCAATATTTTACCCAAAAGGGAATTCGGGAGTGGTTTGCCTCGACACCACGACGGTTTAGCGCGAGTTTTTCCGACTTTTTAGAGAACGAATTCAGGAAAGCCGACCAGACACAATGAAACCCGACCAGCCCCCCTTCCCTGCTATCGATGACGACCTGGACGCCGAGGAACAGCGCACGGTCGAAATCCTCAAAGAACTCACCCAGCTCAGCAATCCAACCTGCTTTCGCTGCTCACGGTCTATTTGCTTCCACGAATACGTCCTGAGCGTCGTAACCGGATTCAAAACAACCCCGCACTGTACCGCCTGCCTTGCCAGTGGCTTAGGACGTTCACCAGCAGATTTCTTGAGAGACGCTTACAGTTATATCCGCCGCCAGACCTGCTACCGCAGCGGTTGGAACTGGGCAAGCCAACAAGAAGACCAATCCATTGAACAGCCCGCCTGTATCTGGCCCGCCACTCCCTCACAACCCCAGACTCACATGGCAACGCCGGCAGCGGACATCCCAGCCGCCCCAAACGGCACCTGGGATGCTGGAGACATGGCCTGCGGCGAGCTGGTTTTGAAACTCCGCCTACGTCTCAAGTCCATGCACCCAGGCCAAGTCCTGGTCCTCATTGCCCAAGACCCCGGCGCGCCAGCGGATATTCCCGCCTGGTGTCGCCTCACCGGCCATAGCCTCCTCTCGGCCGAACCTCCACAGTATTGGATACAACGAAAAAATGGCTAATCGAGATTGGGGCAATAGCTCCATAGACGAGATGGAGATGGCTCAAGGGAAGCAGGTCATCAGGGTCCTTGTCACGCTTGCCGTGGCCTTCGGCATGGCCTTGGTGCCCAACTGGGGTATACTCGGCTTCTTCGGGCAAAAGAGCGCTGACCGGGCTTGAGCACAGCCTGGTCGGTATCCTGCTGCTCCTGGGCTATATGGCGGCAAACGGCGGCAACCGGGCCAATATCGGTCAGGCAGTCGGCGTTTCTCTCGCAGCCCTTGTGCCGTGCTACCTGGGAACGGTCTTCCCTGACCTGGATATCCGGCTGCTGGGTATCGGCGGCCATCGCAACCCCCTCTTCCACAGCAGTATATCTTTCTTTGTCCTGGTCCTGCTGGTCAGACGACAGGCGCGCTTCCTGCATATCCTGGTGGCCGGGTATGGAGTCGGCCTAGCAAGTCATCTGTGGTGGGACATCATCGACTATGGCAATGTCCGCTGGCTGCCGGGTGGTACTCTTGACCGGCTGTGGCTCGGCATCCATGGGCTGCTCTGCCTCATGACGCCAGTCAGTCGCTCGCTACGTGGGAATGGACCGGAATGAGGGCGTAGGATTGTAGACGACAGACGGACGGAGGATGACTCCGCCCGTCTGGTTAAAGAGAAGATTTACTTGCCAACGCGAGCTTCAGCAGCGGCCACATCGACCGGTGCTTTGGCTTGCGGAGTCCAGGCATGCATCATCGGACCAACTTCTTTGGCAAAGAGACGCATGCTGTCTTCGACCTGATCAAACGGCTGGCTCTGGAAGCTGAAGCAGCCGTTGACCTCAAATTCACCGATCTGGCCACGCCGTGTTTCCAGCTTCTCGATGATCATGTCTGGCGTGCCCCATAGATTGGCAGCCAGAAAGTCTTCCAGAATGGCTTCATTGCCGGCTTCCCGCATCATCTTGGCCGCCTCGGCATAGTGGGCGTAGGATTTGCCCGTCTGCGCGAAGTGGTCGCCCAGCATCTCGTAGTGCTCCATCACGCTGAAGTAGTAGCCCACGATTTTTTCCCGCGCGATTGCTTCCGCCTTCTTGGCATCGTGCGAGCAGACGACAAAGTCGGCGCAGTTCACCGGAGGCGCCTCTTCGCCGTTATTATACTGGCGATACAGCTCACGGTAATTGTTGATGCCGTCGGCAACTTTATCCCAGGTCATCTGAGAGAACATCATGGCTCCCAGACCGAGCCGAGCCGCGACCTCAAAAGACTCGGGCGACATGCACACCATGTAGCGTCTATCTTTGAAGCTCCTAATCGGTCGGGGGCGCACCTCGATGCGATGCTGCTTGTAGTATTTGGTGTCGGCTTCAACAAAGCCGTCTTCCAGGCCCTTCACGATAATTTCTGCGGCCTCGTTAAAACGGTCACGCGCTTCGCCCATGTCCACGCCAAAACCCGCATACTCACGCCGGGCAAGGCCGCGTCCGAGGCCGAGGACCGCCCGTCCGTCCGACAGGTGGTCGAGCAGGACCATTTTTTCCACCGCCCGCATGGGGTTATTCCACGGCACGATGATAGCGCCAGTGGCCAATTCCAGTTTTTCCGTCCTGGCGGCGATATAGCTCAGATACTGCATATTATCCGGGCAAATGGAGTAGTCAAAAAAGTGATGCTCCACCGGCCACACGATATCGAACCCCATCTCCTCGGATTCAATCGCGAGGCGGGTCTCGTTCTTGTACATCACCCGATCATCGTGCTCCTTATGGTTTTGAAGCACCATCTGAATACCAATGCGCATACCAACTCCTTTCTGGTCTGACTTCCGCGCATTGCATCCATGCGGTGAGCCGATAGAGCGCCCCCTGTCCTTATTTTGCATCTCAGGAACGTTCCGCTTACCGTCGCTCTTCGTGCGCGAAGCCGCAAAGTTTTGATGACACTATCGAAATATCCGACGAGCGACAAGACGAGCCCTCAGAAAAATTATCACGGCAACCCCACGCTTTCACCTGTCGTTCGGTGGGACACCAGAAGTTTTGATCGTAGCTTGTCCGCTGGGACACTTCATGATGAGTATGGAGCAGTCAAGGAAGGGAAGCCTCCATGCCAGCGGTCAAAAAAAGAAAGCGGGCGGTTCAATCGCAAAACCTGGTAGGCGAAAAGCCGCCAACGGATTATTCCATCTGGACCTTGGCCTATTGCCAGGCTGACATGCCGTACGACTTCTTTGGTGGCTCAGGACTCATGAGCAACCAGGGCACGATCCAGATTCCCATGCTCTACACCGTGCTCGTCGGGGGGGCGCAAGGTCAGAAAAAACACGTGGTGCTGGTTGATGCCGGGTTCGGCAACCAAGACTGGCTGTCGCGCTATCGCTTCTTTGGGTGGGAAGACCCCTCAACCGTACTGGCAAAAATCGGACTCACCCCAACAGATGTGGATACTCTTCTGGTGACGCATTTGCATTTTGATCATATTGGCAATTTCTCAGCCTTTCCAAACGCGCACCTGTATATTCAACTGGACGAGTACATGGGCTGGCTGCGTACCCTGTCCTTGCCAAAAGATTTTGGTGGGGGAGAGAGAAGCTGGATTCTGTCCTCGCTTGACCCGCAGGATATTCATAACGTGGCAATAGCGATCAGTCAGGACAGGGCCACGTTGATTGAGGGGGATGTTGAAGTCTTGCCGGGCATTACCGCTCACTTGGCCAAGGATTCCCATACCTTTGGCACGCAGTGGTTTGAAGTCCAAACCCGCAACGGTCTTTTTGCCATCGCCGGTGATGCGGTGTATTGGTACTCAAATATCGAGAAGATGTGGCCGCCCGGCTATAATCAGGGCAATCCGTTTAACCAACTCTTTACCTATGAGCATATTCGTAAGACCTTGAGCCGCGAACTCGAGCGCCTCATTCCCGGCCATGACCCCCTCGTCTGGCGACATCATCGGACGTGGACCGCTGGTCCGAATGAAGTCGCTGAGGTGAACTTGGCCAAGGGGCAGCGATCCCGAAAGCATCTGAAGAGGAGTAGGAAAGCATAAGCGCACCGGCCCAAGCGCCTCGGAAAACCGGACGCGGACGAATAAAAAGGTTTAGACGAATCAGGCCGGCTCTTCGACACCGGCGTCATATTCTTCAGGAGAAGACAGTTCGTCTTGTGTGACACGCATCACTTCCGACACTGTGGTAATGCCGGCGCGGACTTTGTGCCAGCCATCATCTCGGAGCGTACGCATGTCATTCCCAACTGCGTACTCCTTCAGCATATCGGCTGATGAGCGCTTCAAAATGAGTTGGCGTAAGCCTTCATCAACGAGCATGAGTTCGAAAATTCCCTTCCGGCCTCGGTAGCCGGTCATGGCACATGCTTCACACTCCCCGGCCTCATACGAGAGCGCGGGCTCAGGCGCGTACCCGTTCGTTGGCAACTCCAGGTGAGGGCCCGAGACTCGTTCGTCGACCGGCTGGCGACACGCCGGACAAAGCTGTCTCACCAGCCGCTGGGCCATTACGCCGAGCAGGGACGAAGCCAGTAAATAATCTTCCACTCCCATTTCCAGGAGACGTGATATCGCGCCGGCGGCATCATTGGTATGCAAGGTCGAGAAGACCAGGTGACCAGTCAGGGCAGACTGGATTGCGATTTCCGCCGTTTCGTAATCGCGAATCTCACCGATCATGATCACATCCGGGTCCTGACGAACAATGGAACGCAGCCCGGCGGAAAAGGTCAGCCCGATTTGTGACTTGACATGAATCTGGTTGACGCCGTTGAGCTGGTATTCAACCGGATCTTCAATCGTAATAATTTTTTTCTCGGGCGAGTTAATTTTGTCCAGGGCTCCATACAGGGTGGTTGTTTTGCCACTTCCCGTGGGACCGGTGACCAGAATCATCCCGTACGGCTGAAAAATGAGGTTTTCGAATGCGGACAAGGTATCTTCGGGAAAACCCAGCGATTCGAGGCTGACATCAATACTCGAGCGGTCGAGGATACGCAGCACAACGCTTTCGCCATACAGAGTCGGCAGGGTTGAAACCCGCAGATCTACCTCCCGCCCCAACATCCGTAGCTTGATACGCCCGTCTTGCGGCAGGCGCCGTTCCGCAATATTGAGCTTGGCCATAAGCTTGACCCGTGAAATAAGAGCAGCTTGCAGCTTACGAGGCGGTGCTTCGACATCGTGCAGAATCCCGTCAATGCGGTAGCGCACACGGAGTTCCTTTTCAAACGGCTCGATATGAATATCCGACGCACGCTGCTCCATCGCCCGGGCGATGAGCATATTCACGAGCCGAATGACTGGAGCCTCACTCGCGAGATCCCGCAGATGGGCTTCATCTTCTTGATCATCTTCCAGGTACTCGACCGAGCCGACCTCCTGACCGTCGGACTGACCGTCCGGGACCCCGTCAGCATAATAGATATTCAAGGTCTCAAGAATATCGCGCTCGCGCGCCAAGCGGGGTGCAAGACGCAGCTTCGTTGCCTTCTCTAGGGCCTCAATAACGTAGAAATCGCCAGGGTCAGCCATGGCAATAGTCAGTCCACCATCCTGAACCGCCAGGGGACAGACCCGCGCTTGGCGCAGAAAATCGGTATTCATCTCGGACAAGGGAGGCGGCTGCTGCGGAAAGTCCCGCGCACTCATGAGGGGGGCATGGTAGTATTCAGCCAGGACTGGGAGAAGGTCGTCCTCAGACATGAAGCCGAGTTCGACCAGTAAACGCTCAAGCGTTTCTCCGCGCTCCTGCTGCACGAGCTGGATGCGGCGCAAGTCATCCTGAGAGACTTTGCCACTCTCAAGCAACATGTTTTCGAGCCTTGGCACTCTGACTTCCCCAGATGGACGAAAAAGCAAAGGCACCCTACAAAATCCGTGGAAAGGCTGGGCGTGTTTACTTTTTATACTAGTAAATAAGTGCTCCGAGTCGCTCCCACCGTACCCAGCGGTCCTGGCCGTCCCACGACCAATATATCAGAAAGGCCTTACCTTTCACGTCCTGCGCATCAACAAAGCCCCAGAAGCGGCTATCGTGGCTGTGGTCCCGGTTATCCCCCATGACAAATAATTTACCGGGTGGCACGACAACAGATTCATTGGACCTGTCAGGAAGTAGAGGCGGATAATTATCACGAGGACCGGGAATAATACGGTCAGGATTGGCAAAATGGGCATACGGACTCTCATCCGCTACGCCGTTGACAAAAAGCTTCTTATTGCGAATTCGCACCTCGTCACCAGCGACGGCGACGACCCGCTTAATAAAGTCTTTGGTTCCATCTTTTGGATAAACAAAAACGACGATGTCTCCAGGCTCTGGTCGAGTCCACTCGAACACCAGGGTTTCAAAGGGATACGGTAAGCGCAGCCCATAGGCAAACTTGCTGACCAGAATATGATCTCCAATCTGGAGCGTCGGCAGCATGGAGCCAGACGGAATTTTGAACGCCTGCACGATAAAGCTCCGGATAAGGAGCGCCAGCACAAGGGCGAAGAGCAGTGCTTCGGCGTATTCACGAACGGCCGATTTCTGTTTTTTGGGGGTTGTCGACGTGGGTAGCAGTCTGCTGCCTGTCTGCTGGTTCGCCAGGCCGACAGAGCCTGCCGACCCTGGGACTGATGTTTTTCCTCTGGCCATATCCGCTACTCTCTACCCTCGCCGTTGCAAATAGAGTAAACGTGTCCAACACTTCCTATCTATTTTGAAGAGACACGTTTACTCTTTGTCTCGCTCTCGCCCACCTGAAGCAACGCCAGGAAGGCCTCTTGGGGAATTTCCACCCGTCCAACCTGTTTCATCCGGCGTTTTCCTTCTTTCTGTTTCTCTAGCAGCTTTCGTTTACGGGTTATATCCCCACCATAGCATTTGGAGGTGACATTTTTGCGCAAGGCCTTCACAGTTTCTCGGGCGATTACCCGAGTCCCGATAGCGGCCTGGACAGCCACCTCGAACATTTGGCGCGGGATCAGGGCACGCATTTTTTGCACGAGCTCGCGTCCACGACTATAGGCGTAATCGGCATGGACGATTAGGGACAAGGCATCGACCATATCGCCATTAATGCGGATATCAATCTTCACTAAGTTGGCCGGACGCATGTCCAGAAATTCATAATCAAACGAGGCATAGCCACGGCTGATCGATTTGATCCGGTCATAGAAATCAACCACAATCTCGTTGAGCGGCAGCTCATACTCCAAGGCGACACGCGAAGCCCCCAAGTATTTCATGGCACGTTGTTCTCCACGCCGCTCCTGACAGAGCCGCATGACATTGCCGACGTATTCTTCGGGCACATGAATACTCGCCAGGATAAAAGGCTCTTGGACGGACTCGATTTCCTGTACCGGCGGGAGGGAGGACGGGTTCTCTACAAGTAAGATTTCCCCATCAAGCGTCAGGACTTGATACTCAACTGTTGGTGTGGTGGTAATTAAATCGAGGCCGAACTCTCGTTCCAAACGCTCCTGGACGATTTCCATATGGAGCAGGCCCAGGAAACCACAGCGAAAACCAAAGCCAAGGGCCAGCGAGGTTTCTTTCTCGTACGAAAAAGCGGCATCGTTCAAACGGAGTTTTTCGACCGCGTCGCGCAGCGCTTCATAGTGTTTCGATTCAACCGGATACAAACCACTAAAAACCATAGGTTTCGCGGCCTTAAAGCCCGGCAACATGACCGTAGTAGGACGCTGGGCTCCTGTAATCGTGTCACCGACACGGGCTTCACGGACCTCTTTAATACCGGCCGTGAGAAAACCCACTTCGCCTGGCCCGAGCGCTTTGACGGCTTGAGCGTGCGGAGCGAAGACCCCAACCTGTCCGACTTCATATTCCTTGCCGCTCGACATGAGCCGAATGGACATACCGGGCCTCAGTACTCCGTCGAAGACCCGGACGAGCACAACGGCTCCCTGGTAGGGATCAAACCAGCTGTCAAAAAGCAGCGCTTTGACCGGCGCACTGGGGTCCCCTTGAGGAGGAGGCATAAACCGCAGGATACCTTCCAGCACATCGGCAATCCCTCTGCCCTCTTTTGCGCTGGTTAAAACCGCATCACTACCATCCAGTCCGATGATGTCTTCGAGCTCTTGCCGAACGCGTTCAGGTTCGGCGCTGGGCAGATCGATTTTGTTAATAACGGGGAAAATTTCAAGCTGATGATCCAGCGCAAGATAGGTGTTGGCCAGCGTTTGCGCCTCGACCCCCTGGGTCGCGTCAACGACCAGGATGGCACCTTCGCAGGCGGACAAACTGCGCGAAACCTCATAGGCGAAATCAACATGACCGGGGGTATCAATCAGGTTCAGATGATACTCGGCACCGTCCTGAGCCTGATAGCGCAGGCGGACGGTCCGGGCTTTAATCGTGATGCCCCGCTCCTGCTCAAGCTCCATGGTGTCCAGAAACTGTGCCCCGCTTTCACGCTCACTAATCGAGCCCGTCTGGGAGAGGAGCTGGTCGGCCAGTGTCGATTTGCCATGATCGATATGGGCAATAATGCTAAAGTTTCGAATCTGTCCAATATTCATACTGCTGTCCGTAGGGAGGCGACTGTTTGCTCAAGTCCGTCGGCAAGCGGCACCAGTGGCTTCCAGTTCAGCGTGTCCGAGGCTCGGCTCCAAGACAAGACACTGCGGCGTTGTTCGCCTGGCTTGGCGGCGCCGTGGCGTGCCCGATCACGTGAGTTGGTTATCCGCTGTAAATGCTCGGCCAAGGTATTTACCGTCGTCTCAAGGCCCGTACCGATATTGATCGCACCTGAGTAGTCGGCAGTCAGTGCCGCCAAGTTCGCCTGGGCCACGTCGGCGACAAACACATAGTCGCGCGTCTGCTGGCCGTCACCGTTAATCGTAATCGTCTCTCCCGTCAGCAGGCGCTGAGTGAAAATAGCCACTACACCGGCTTCGCCATGAGGGTCCTGCCGCGGCCCATATACGTTCGCATAGCGCAGGCTCAGCGACGGAAGGCCATACTCTCTGTGGTAAAAATACAGATACCGTTCTCCAGCTAACTTACTGACTCCATACGGACTAATTGGATGGGTGGCATGGTCTTCGGTTGCCGGAAAGGTGTCTTGTTCCCCGTATACCGTCCCGCCAGAAGACGCAAAGATAATACGCTGGCACTGGGCCTGCCGCGCACCTTCAAGAATATTGAGCAGTCCGAGAATATTCACCCGGGCATCAAACAGCGGGTCGGCAACCGAGCGACGGACGTCCATTTGCGCCGCATGGTGGTTGACCACCTCAATCCGTTCGTCAACCAGGAGCCGCCGCACTGCGGCATCTGTGATATTCGCTTGGACGAGGTACGCGTCAGATGGAACATTGGTCGGCTTACCGCTTGACAGGTCGTCGACAATCCAGACTTCGTGGCCCGCCCCGAGATAGATTTCCGCGACATGAGAGCCAATAAAGCCCGCTCCCCCGGTTACCATTATCCTCATTGCCCTACGTCCTCTCCTGAGTCCTAACGTTACCTCTCCCGTTCCCCTTCTCTCAGAAGCTAGAATCTAACGGACCCCTAGCTTTTCCTGGAAGTAGGCGATTGTTTTGCTGAGGCCGTCTTCGAGGGAGACACGGGGCTCCCAATCCAATAGCCGACGGGCAGTACTCACATCGGGTTGGCGGACTTTCGGGTCATCCACCGGCAAAGGCTCAAACGCAATGGGGCTGGAACTCCCGGTCAGCCGAATAATCGTCTCGGCAAATTCCCGGACGGATAATTCGTACGGATTCCCCAGATTCACGGGTTGGGCACACTCTGAGCGAAGGAGGCGGACGATACCCTCGACTAAATCGTCCACAAAACAAAAACTCCGGGTTTGACTCCCGTCGCCATACACCGTTAACGCTTCTCCCCGTAGCGCTTGAGTGATGAAATTGGGCACAACGCGGCCGTCCCCGAGACGCATACGGGGGCCATAGGTATTAAAAATACGGACAATACGGGTCGCCACGCCATGACTGCGATGGTAGGCCATGGTCAGGGCTTCGGCAAACCGCTTTGCCTCGTCATACACGCCCCGCGGGCCGATCGGATTCACATTGCCCCAATAATCTTCCGGCTGAGGATGGACGAGCGGGTCGCCATAGACCTCGGAGGTCGAAGCGAGCAGAAAACGGGCGGCTTTCACCCGGGCCAGGCCGAGTCCTTTATGCGTGCCGAGCGAGCCTACTTTCAGGGTCTGAATCGGCAGTTCAAGGTAATCGATCGGGCTCGCCGGTGAGGCAAAGTGGAGAATTGCATCAATATGGCCACTGACGTAAATATAGTTCGTCACATCCTGATGGACAAAGGAAAAGCGCGGGTTGACAAACAGGTGCGCCACATTGTCCATATCGCCAGTAATGAGGTTGTCCAGACATACCACTTCATCCCCGTCGGCCAAGAAACGCTCACACAGATGCGAACCGATAAACCCGGCCCCTCCGGTGATTAAGATGCGTGCGATGACTCTTCTCCTTTCAATTTGCGCTTGGGCCTCAACGCTCGGCAGCAGTAAAATCCGTCTTTTCTTATTCTAACACGTCCTTAATCCAGTAGACGGGCTTTTCCTGACTCTCGTGGTAGGTGCGGGACAGCATCTCAGCAATTAAGCCGGTGGTCACAAGCTGGATACCGGTGACAAGCAGGAGAATCCCCAGGAGTAAAATGGGACGGTTTGCTAATTGCACGTCAAACAGGAGGCGTTGTATCCCCAGGACGGCTGTGATCCCCCCGCCAACGAGGACGGCAATCAAACCCAGAAAGCCAAATAAATGACTCGGGCGGGTCGCATAGCTCGACATGAATTTAACGGTCAGTAAATCCAGCACGACCCATAACGTTCGGGTTAAGCCGTATTTTGAGGTGCCGTGCGTGCGCGCATGATGGGTGACCGGAAGCTCGGCAATCCTCGCTCCCATGTCCCCGGCCAGCGCTGGGATAAACCGGTGCATTTCTCCGTACAGCTTGAGGCCCTTTGCCACCTCACGTCGGAACGCCTTGAGCGTACAGCCATAATCGTGCAGTTTGACCCGCGTTGTGAGCGAGATCATATGATTGGCGATCTGGGACGGGAGACGCCGGTGCAAAAACGGATCTTGCCGATTGACACGCCAGCCGTTCACCAGGTCATACCCCTCGTCCAGCTTTGCCAGCAAACGCGGGATATCGATGGGATCATTCTGGAGGTCGCCGTCCAGCGAAACAATGACGTCACCATGGGCGTATTCAAACCCCGCAGCCAGCGCAGCAGTCTGGCCGAAGTTGCGTCGAAAGCGAAGAACTTTGAGCCTATCGTCCTCGGCATGCAGCTCAGCGAGCAGCTCACTACTCCCGTCCTGACTGCCGTCGTCAATGAGGATGAGTTCGTAACTCCAGTCCGTCGGTGCCAGGACGGCATGGACCCGCTCACACAACGGACGCAGATTATCGACCTCATTATAGATCGGGACGACGATGGAAAGGTCCATAGCGATTCGGTGCCAGCGAGCTAGAATTGGGTCAGACTCACGAACTGGCGATGACGCTGTTCAATGTCATCCCGGCTCAGGGCGTGCAGACGCCGCAGGCTGAAATCTTCGACCGTGAACGAAGCCACCACACTGCCGTAGACAATAGCTTTGCGCAGTCCGGCCTCAGACGTGTCGTTCGACTCGGCCAAATAGCCGAGAAATCCGCCGGCAAAGGAGTCACCGGCCCCGGTCGGATCAACCACGTCTTCCAAGGGGTAGGCGGGGACGGCGAAAACCGACTGGGGAGAAAACAGCAACACCCCATACTCACCCCGCTTGACGAGCAGTGTCTTTGGCCCCATGTCCAAAATCCGGCGTGCGGCTTTCACGACATTGGACTCGCCGCTGAGCATACCCGCCTCTTCATCGTTGATGACCAGCACATCGACACGTTTCAGCACGGCTTCGAGCGCCGCACGTTCATGCTCAATCCAGTGACTGATCGTGTCGCAGCCGATCAGGCGTGCGCCGTCGGTTTGGTCTAACACCTGGCTCTGCAAGCCAGGGTCGATATTCCCCAGAAACACAAAAGGCGTATGGCGATACTGTTCGGGCAGCTTTGGAGCGAAGTCCGCGACCACATTCATCTGGAGATCTAATGTGTCTCGGATGTTGAGATTTTCGTGATAGCGGCCAGTCCACCGAAACGTCCGCCCTGCCCCTACTTCCAATCCGTCCAGGTTGATATTCGGTGCGGTCAGGGTTGCCTGCGCATCTGAGGGAAAGTCTTCACCAATAACGGCAACAACGTTCACTGTCGTAAAATAACTCGCCGCAACCGCGAAATAGGCTGCCGAGCCCCCTAGGACTTCGTCAGCCCTACCGGACGGCGTTTCAATAGAATCCAATCCGACCGAACCGACAACCACAATACTCATGACGTCCTCTTGGCGTTTATCCATTGATATATTTCCCAATAATCGGCTCAAGGTCGTTTTTGACCGTTTCTGGAATCATCGCCCGGTCGGTGATGATCGCATCTGCGAGCGCCGCCTCACAGCCGCACACCTGCTCGGGAGACAGCCGCTGGGCAGTGTCCCGGACAATGCGTTGAGCGGTGACAACGTTTTTGTTCAGAATTGCCAGCACCTCTTCTATCACCACATCGCCGGCCTCGGTATTCCAGCAGTCGTAATCGGTTGCCATAGCCAGGGTGGCAAAACAGATTTCGGCTTCACGCGCGAGCTTAGCTTCTTGGAGATTCGTCATCCCGATGATGTCAGCGCCCCAGCTCCGATACAGAAAAGATTCGGCCCGTGTGGAAAATTGCGGGCCTTCCATGCAGATATACGTCCCCCCGTGGTGAACAGCTATGTCCAGGCTGTCACTGACCTCAACCAAAGACTGAGATAAGAGCGGACACACCGGGTCGGCGAAGGCGACGTGGGCGACAATGCCCCGGCCAAAGAAGGTACTGATGCGCCCACGGGTCCGGTCGATGAACTGGTCGGGGATGACAATATGGCCGGGCGCAATCTCCTGTTTCAAACTGCCCACCGCACCCACGGCAATCAAGCGCCGCACGCCCAGCGTTTTCATCCCATAGATATTGGCGCGGAAATTCAGCTCGGAGGGCAGGATCCGGTGGCCACGGCCGTGGCGAGGCAGGAAAACCACGCGGACACCGTCTAATTCGCCGACAAAATATTCGTCCGACGGCGCACCAAACGGCGTCTCAACGCTCACCCATTCGCCATGCTCGACGCCGTCCATCTGATACAGACCGCTGCCACCAATAACACCCAGCGTGATCATGACTGTCCCTTTCCCTAGGCCACTTGCTCCAGGGGGGCGGCCAGTTGCCCACAGGCGGCCTGTACATCCTGGCCGCGGTTTTCGCGAATGCTGGCATAGATGCCCCGGTCGAGCAAGATTTGACGGAACCGTACGAGCCGCTCGCGCGACGAGGGGGCAAATGACGCCCCAGGGAAAGAATTAAACGGAATCAGGTTGACCTTGGCCCGGATGCCATGCAGGAGGGACACTAGGCGTTTTGCGTCAGCTGGACTATCGTTCAGCCCGTCCAACAGGGTATACGCAAAGGTCATACGGTTGCGCGGGGCTACGGGCAGGGACCGACAGGCCTCCAACACCGTCGCCAGAGGGTAGCGCCGATTAATCGGCATAAGGGCGTTCCGCACGGCATCGGTTGTTGCGCTTAAGGAGATGGTGAGGTTGACCTGGGTGTCGTGCAACAGGCGCTGCATTTGCGGTACTAATCCAACCGTCGATACGGTGATGCGGCGAGGGGAGAGCTGATACCCCCAGGCTGCCGTCAGAATCGTGATGGCCTTCACGACCTGATCGTAGTTCGCCAACGGTTCGCCCATACCCATAAAGACGACGTTGGTCACCGCTTCGTGTTGGGGCCGTCGGTACTGGACCTCCCAGATTTGGCTGACGATTTCCCCAACAGTTAGGTCACGTACAGGCCGTACTTGGGCGGTCGCACAAAATTGACAGCCCATGGCACAGCCGACCTGGGAAGAGATGCAGAGCGTCCGGCGGTTCTCACTCGGAATAAAAACGCTCTCAATCCGGCGTCCATCGGTAAGGGTAAAGAGATATTTCTCCGTCCCATCAGCCGCCGCAGTGTGCCGGCTACAGTCCAGACGGGCAAGCTGAAAATGCTGGGCCAACTCCTCGCGCAGGGCCAGGGGTATATTGCTCATCTGCCCCACGTCTGTGAGCCGGTGTTGATGCACCCATTTCAAAACTTGCTGTGCCCGGAAGGATTTGTGTCCGCGCGCAGTCAGCCAGCGGGCGAGTTCGTCTTGGGTGCAATCTTTAAGGTCCATACCGATCAAACAGGCATAGAGTACGCAGCCACCAGGCCCGAAAAGGCTCCTTAAGCCAAGTCCAGCCCACTAAAAAAATAACCGACCTCCCATTGGGCCGTTTCGGGCGCATCGGAGCCATGCACGGCGTTCTGTTCGATGTTTGTGGCAAAATCCTTCCGAATCGTACCCTCATCCGCCTCAGCCGGGTTGGTCGTACCCATAATTTCCCGGTGAGCTTGAATGGCCCCCTCGCCCTCAAGAACGGAGACGAGAATCGGACCTGAGGACATGAAGTCTGTCAGGCTCCCAAAAAATGGGCGTTCTTTATGGACCGCATAAAAGCCCTCGGCTTCGGCTTTCGTCAGGGAAACCATTTTGGTGGCAACGATTTTGAGCCCGGCTGCTTCAAAGCGGCGGAGAATCTCACCAATGACATTCTTCTTGACCGCGTCAGGCTTCACAATAGAGAGGGTTCGTTCCGTCATACGCGTCCTTTCTTGTACTGCATGAGAAGTCTATCCATGCCCACTACAGGGGTCAATGTTCGCACTCTCAGGGCAGATTGAGCGGAGGGGGGAGCGGAGTGAAGTACAAGCCACAGCCTCGATAGGCGTGTTTCACCGCCCGCCAGTCGGGGCTCTCCGCTACCAGGGCAAGACCGGTAAGCGCATGGCAGGCTTCTGCCCGGTAACCACAGCGCTGGGCCTCGTCATAACAGCGAGCAAATGCAGCCTTCGCGCGTTTGTGTTTTCCCTGTAAAAACGCTAATTCCCCGGTTCCCAGACGACAGTAGACCGTCCCGCGCATGTCGCGCGTTTCGCGGAAGAGTCGTTGTGCCTGGCCGAATGTCGCTCGGCTACGTTCATAGTCGCCCTGCATTTTGAAGACCGTGGCCATCGCCCAGACCGTATAGGCAAAGCTCGCCTTATCGCCAATCCGCCGGTATAAGCGCTCGGCTTTTGCAAAGAGCCGCAAGGCAGTCGTAAATTCTTGACGCATACGGGCCGCATTGCCAAGGCCGCAGTATGAATAGGCCCGGCCGTACACATCGTCTTCAACCTCAAACACCTCGTTTGCTTCGGCGTAATAGTTCTGGGTATCCGCAAATCGACCCATGAGACGCGACGCGCCCCCCAGACCGCACAGCGCATATCCGGCTCCGAGCGGGTCGCCCTCCCGCTCGGCGAGTCTGAGGGCTTGTTTGAAATGGCTCAGCGCTTTTTTGAGGTCACCACAGAAGCGATACGTCCCCCCCATGGCCCAGACAATAAAGCCTTCACGGTCGTACACCCGTGCTTGACGGTAGAGGGTCCGCGCCTCGGCCAGATATGGTAAGGCCCGCTGAGGATTTCCCTGGGCGCGGACACTCAGGCCGATACCAGCCAGACCCTCCGCCTCTCCTTCTATATCAGTCAAGCGACCAGCCAAGCGACTAGCCCGTTCATAGGCGCGTTTGGCGAACCCAAATTGTCCTTGCATGCGCAAGCAATCGCCAATACCGAGGTGGGCATCAAGTTCGCATTCCCCCAGGTTTGCGGCTTTTGCAGCCTGACGTGCCTGTCGGTAGAACTCCAGCGCCTCGGCAAAGCGACTTTTCAGACGGGCGCGTTCGCCCTGCTGAAACAAGGCGCGAGGTGTCTGGTCCGTTGACATGAAGCTGTAGGGGCGGTTTGTGAACCGCCCCTACCCTATTTTGTAAACTGCGCTGTCAGGGCTCATCCGAATCCCTTATCCCATGGCGGCCGCCATAGTTTTGCCCATCTCAGCCGGACTCGAAATAATAGCCACACCGGCGTCCCTGAAGGCTTGGACCTTCTCGGCCGCGGTTCCCTTCCCACCGGCAATAATCGCCCCAGCATGTCCCATACGCTTGCCTTTGGGGGCCGTTTGACCGGCAATAAACGCCGCGACCGGCTTGGTCATACGCTCTTTAATGAACGCAGCGGCTTCCTCTTCTGCCGAACCACCAATTTCACCAATCAGGACCACGCCTTCGGTTTGGGGATCATCTTGAAAGAGCTGTAAGACGTCGATAAAGCCGGTTCCGTTTACCGGGTCGCCGCCTATCCCGACGCACGACGACTGACCGATCCCCAACTGGGTGAGTTGATGGACAGCTTCATAGGTTAAGGTTCCACTGCGCGACACCACACCGATTGATCCGGGGGTGTGAATATACCCCGGCATGATCCCAATCTTGCATTCACCCGGGGTAATCACTCCGGGACAGTTCGGACCAATCAAGCGGGATTTTTTGCCGGCCAAGTAGCGCTTGACCCGGACCATATCGAGCACCGGGATCCCCTCGGTAATGCAGATCACCAACTCCACTTCGGCATCGACCGCTTCCAGAATGGCGTCAGCAGCAAACGGCGGCGGCACATAGATCACGGAAGCGTTTGCCCCCGTTTCCGCAACCGCCTCCACAACCGTATTAAAAATAGGAATACCTTCGAAATCCGTACCGCCTCGACCAGGCGTGACCCCCGCCACCATCTGGGTGCCGTAGTCTCGACAGCCCCGGGTGTGCAGTTGGCCGGTTGAGCCGGTAATTCCCTGCGTCAGGACCTTGGTGTTTTTATCAACAAGAATGCTCACGAGCGTGCTCCTCGATTTCTCACCCTACAGATTGATACGAACGGTTGAGCGGGTGCCTCGACTACGCGCCAATCGCCTCGACGATCTTCTCCGCGCCGTCGGCCAGATCGTCGGCAGGAATAATATCGAGCCCCGACTCGGCCAGAATCGTTTTCCCCAGTTCAACATTCGTGCCTTCCAAGCGAACGACCAA
The DNA here is from genome assembly GCA_965203745.1 of uncultured Binatia bacterium (SeqCode). GTDB lineage: Bacteria > Desulfobacterota > Binatia > Bin18 > Bin18 > Bin18. Next base: position 1,985,029 of record CBDBDK010000001.1, on the reverse strand, counting down.
GGGGACCGACAGATTGACTTGCCTGGCGGCTTCAACCACTCCGTTAGCCACCACATCGCAACGCATAATCCCACCGAAAATATTGACCAAAACGCCTTTGACATTCTCGTCCGACAGAATGATCTTGAACGCCTCGGTGACTTTTTCCGTGGTCGCCCCCCCGCCTACATCCAGAAAATTCGCCGGCTCAGCCCCGTAGTGTTTGATGATATCCATGGTCGCCATCGCCAGCCCAGCCCCATTGACCATGCAGCCGATGTTGCCGTCGAGCGCAATATAGTTGAGGTCAAACTTGGACGCCGCGACCTCTTTCTCGTTTTCCTCAGTCACATCCCGCATCTCACGGATATCGGCGTGACGGAACAGCGCGTTGTCATCAAAGCCCATCTTGGCGTCCAGAGCGACAAGATCGCCGGACTTCGTCAGCACCAGCGGATTAATCTCAGCCATAGAGGCGTCGCTCTCGGAAAATGCCCGGTATAAGCCGCGCATGAAAGCCACGGCTTTGTTGACCGAGTCCTTGGGCAAGCCCAGACCATAGGCGAGTTGGCGGCCCTGGAAATCCCCGAAGCCGACGGCGGGATCGATGGTGGCGCGGAGAATCTTCTCGGGCGAGCGCTCGGCCACCTCTTCAATTTCCACGCCTCCCTCAGAGCTGGCCATCACCGTGACCCGTGCGGTCGCGCGGTCAATGACCATACCGAGATAGAACTCTTGATCAATATCGCAGCCCTGCTCAACAAAGATCTTTTGGACTTCTTTCCCTTCGGGTCCGGTTTGGTGGGTAACCAGAGTTGAACCCAGCAGAGCCGTCGCGTGTGCCCGGGCTTCCGGTGGCGTCTTGGCGAGCTTGACTCCACCGGCTTTGCCTCGCCCACCGGCGTGAATCTGGGCCTTGACGACACACAGCCCGCCGCCCAGTTCCTTGGCAGCGGCTTCGGCTTCGTCCGGGGTGGTGGCGACTCGGCCTTCTAACACAGCCACCCCATTTTTCCGTAATATCTCTTTTGCTTGGTATTCGTGGATATTCATACCCTCTTACCTTACTGTGGCCCTCTTCCCTGATGGTGGAGAGCTACTCGCCCTTCTCCAGAATGGCGTCCATAGCCGTCACCAGTTCGCGCACATGGCCGACGGACACCTCCATTTCTCGTTTTTCTTTGTCGCTCAGGTCCACTTCAATGACGCGCTCAACGCCACCGACGCCGATAGACACCGGGACGCCAAAGTATACACCGTCAATCCCGTATTCGCCTTCAAGATAGGCGGCGCAGGGGAGGATTTGTTTTCTATCCTGCAGATGGGCCGCAGCCATCTGCACAGCGGCTGAAGCCGGAGAGTAAAACGCCGAGCCCGTCTTGAGCAACGCCACAATCTCACCGCCGGCCTGACGGGTGCGCTGTTCAATTTCTTCCAAACGGGCAGCGGAGATCAGCTTCTCAACCGGTATCCCGCCGACCTGGCAATAGCTGCGCACCGGAACCATATCGTCACCGTGGCCGCCGAGAACCATAGCCGTCACATTCTGGACAGACACGCCAAGTTCTTGGGCAATAAAGGTCCGGTAACGGGCGGAGTCCAGAACACCGGCTTGGCCCACGACTCTGTTCTTCGGGAAACCCGTCACCCGCTTGGTCAGGGTCACCATGGCATCGAGCGGATTGGTAATCACAATCACCAACGAATCCGGCGCATATTGCTTAATATTGCTGGACACATCGCTCATGATCTTGCAATTAATACCCAGCAGATCGTCCCGACTCATGCCCGGCTTGCGGGCAACGCCGGCGGTCACAATACAGACATCCGCGCCGGCAATATCGGCGTAGCTCGTTGTCCCGGTAATATTGGCGTCATAGCCCTCGATGGGCCCGGCTTCGAGCATATCCAGGGCCTTGCCCTGGGGCAGGCCGTCAATCACGTCAAACAGGACGACATCGCCAAGTCCCTTGAGCACGCACAGGTGAGCAAGGGTACCACCGATATTGCCTGCGCCAATGAGTGCGATTTTCTTTCGAGCCATAATCTTCTTCCCTCCGGTCTCACATCCATGAATAATATAGAAAGAGGACAGTCAGGACGGCTGTCCCCATCTCAATCCGTTGAGATATCGCCTTATTCGGCAAGATTTTGGGGCAGGATGCCAAAATTCCTACAGCCTGTCTAGGCCAGAAGGGTGCGGAAAGGCCCGCTCTTGTCGTCTTGGAGGAGTCTCGACCCCTCTTCACTTATCGGGAGAGCGCCAGGGACAATTCTTCTTCATAAACCTGACTTCCCAGAACGCTGTTTCATCCGGTTGCGTTCCGCGTCAGAACGACGGATATACTGCGGGACGAGTTGTGATACGTCGTCGTGATCTCCCTGTTTGAAGCGCATCCAAGCTAAGCGGGCGACAGTGCTGCCGCGTGGCGGGACAGCAGCAAGCGGCAGAACCTCCATATGGTGCCCGCAGTGTTCCCGAATTATTTCACCGTAACGCTCAACGCCATCCCCAACAAAGAGGCATGGCCCACTGATTTGGTTGGCCAACTCTTCGGGCGCAAGGACCATATCGTCAGTCAGACGGGTAATGTGCCCGTCCGCGTCACGGGCGAAGCAGGCGGCATACACTTCACGTTTGCGAGCGTCCAGCACAACGCACAGGCGGTCTGTCCAATGGGTCACTGCATAGGCAAGCGTGAGGAGCGTCGAGACGCCGGCAACTCGTTGAGACAGGGCATAGGCAAAACCTTTTGTCGTGCCGAGCGCGATGCGCAGACCGGAGAAGGCTCCAGGGCCAATCGTCACCCCTATACCTGCGACCTCCGACAGGCTGACGTGTGCCCGGTCAAGGACGCGATGGGTCAACGCTAAAAGATTTTCCGCGTGACTCGTCGCAGCGCCACCTGACTGTTCCGCCAGAATACTGCCGTCCTGTATCAGGCCAACGCTCGCGATCGGGGTAGCCGCGTCTATGCCGAGAACGAGCATGTCAAGAGATCAGCTGACCAGTCGTGAAATATCGTTGTAGAAGACCAGGACGATGAGCGAGACGATGACCAGGAAACCGACGCGTAAGGCCATCTCTTTGGAACGATTACTCAACGGGCGGCCGATGAGGAGTTCGATGAGCATCAGCAACAGATGGCCACCGTCAAGGATGGGGATAGGCAGAAGATTAAAGATGGCTAAGTTGACGTTCACGATGGCCGTGAAGCGTAGCAAATAATCCAATCCCAAACGCGCCTGCTGTCCAGCCACCTGTGCAATGAGAATAGGGCCGCCCAGCTCCTTGGTCGAAACCTCTCCACTTATGAGCTTGACAACGCTGTCCAGAATGAGGTGCGTCCACAGCCAGGTTTGCTCAGCTCCAAGCGTTATCGCTCGTCCTATGGTGACAGCTTCATTCGTAAAGGCTCGCTCAATACCAATCACGTAGACTTGCCCGCCGACGGGGTTGTCACGCAGTTGGGGGGTGACCGTTGCGGCGATAATCTGGCCACGGTTCGCCTTTTTAATGACAAGGTCAATCTCATTCCCATTACTGTGCTGAATCTGCTCAGCTAGTTCCTCCCAGGTGTGGACGGTAACCCCATCGACTTTGAGGATTTCGTCTTCCGGTTCTAGGCCGGCCGTTTCCGCGGGCATGTTCGGCACAACTCCGCCAACCGTGGGTTGATCGATCGGGACATTGACGCCAAATTGGGCAAAGGCCAGACTAAAGACGACAAAAGCCATCAGAAAGTTGGCCAATGGCCCGGCAGAGACAATCAGAAAGCGTTTTGGCAAGGATTTATGGGTAAAGGAACGGGACAGATCATCTTCATCCACCTCCTCACCGATTTCCTCTCCTATCATCTTCACATAGCCGCCCAGAGGAATGGCGCTGAGTAAATACTCCGTTTCGCCGATCTTACGACCGATGAGTTTCGGCCCAAAGCCGAGCGAGAATCGCTCAACTCCAACGCCGGCCCATTTGGCGGTCAGGAAGTGTCCCAATTCGTGCACAAAAATGATTAACCCAAAGACAATAACCACTCGTAGCGCAACATCAAAAGTCGAAAGATCCATGCCCACGTACTCCTCAGTTTTCGGGCCATATTTAGTGCCACAGCGTATTATAGTAATAGATAAAGGCACCGGGGAAAAGTAAACTATCGATACGATCGAGCACTCCGCCGTGGCCGGGAAAGAGACGGCCTGAGTCTTTTGCGCCGCAGGCCCGCTTCAAGGCAGACTCACACAGGTCGCCCAACTGGGCGAGCACTCCCATCAGAAGCGCAAGTAGTACTAATTCGAGCGCAGAGCGATTGGGCAGGAGATACTGCCAGGCAACGAGGGCAGCGACGCAGTTCCCGCCTATTGATCCGACACTCCCCTCTATGGTTTTGCTGGGGCTGATATGCGGCAGCAGTTTCCGTTTTCCCCATATTCGTCCAACGGCATATCCTCCGGTGTCTCCAAGCATGGCTACAAGCAGTATGAAAAAAATCCATCCCGCGCCTTCCGGGCCGCGGTGTATCCACAGTAAGTGTGGAAAAAGAAACCCAATATACACCACACCAAGTACGCAGAGGCTCGTTGTCTGGAGTCCTCGTGCTGGCTGACGATCTCGAAGATTCAGGATAAAAACCAGCATAAAACCAAGGGTCAGTGCAGCGCCGATGAGCCGAGCATCGCCCGATAGCATGCTGAGTGCGACAAGCATGCCCCACAGTCCGCCGATGACCGGAGAGAGTGAGTATTGGGCTCGCGTGAGTGAGAAATATTCATATAGGCCGACACCAGTCAGCACCAGAATGGCACTCGAAAAGCCCCATTCCGGCGCCGAGTGTATCAGGAAGATGAGAAGGGGAAGCGCGACCGCGGCGGTCAGGAGCCTAGTGCGCAGCACGTTTGAGCTCAGTCTCAATCAGTTGCTCGGCCGTCCGACCGAAACGCCGATCCCGCTGCTGATAATCTGCCAATGCCTGCAAGAAGGCGTCGCGGTCGAAGTCTGGCCACAGGGTATCGGTCACATAGAGTTCCGTGTAGGCCAACTGCCAGAGCATGAAGTTACTGATCCGGAACTCTCCACTCGTCCGAATAAGGAGGTCTGGAGCGGGGATATCTGCCGTCCACAAAGATTGTTCGATCGCCTGCTGATCAATCTCGAATGGCCGCAGTTGTCCCGCCTGTACGGCCGTCGCCAGGGTCTGTACGGCGGCAACGATTTCTTCCCGAGCACTGTAGCTCACGGCGAGTACAACAGTCAGTCCGGTGTTGTCTCGTGTTGCGGCAATAACGTCAAGCAGAGATTTCCGAACCGTCGCTGGCAGGCGGCCCAGATCACCAATGGCCCGCAGGCGGATATTATACCGCATCATACGGCGCAGTTCCGTCCGAAGGTAGCGATTGAGGAGCCCCATGAGCGCACGAACCTCACGGGGCGGCCGCTGCCAGTTCTCCGAAGAAAACGCGTACAGGGTGAGATACGAGAGTCCGATACCACGACTCGTCTCGACAATATTGCGGACCGCCTCTTTCCCACGCTTGTGGCCCTCGATACGGCTCAGTCCGCGTCGCTGTGCCCACCGCCCATTACCATCCATAATAATGGCAACATGACGGGGCAATTGGTCTTTCTCAAGGATAACGCTCACGCGTATAAACAGCAGGTTAGAATAGATTGTTCACATGACCAGTCGCGGGAAGACACTATCCCCTTATACCGCCATCAACTCTTCCTCTTTCAGCTTGAGGATATGGTCAAGTTTTTCGATATACTCATTCGTCATCTTTTGTACACGGTCCTGTGCGGTGTGCAATTCATCTTCGGTAATTTCTTTATCCTTTTGCATTTCCTTGAGATAGTCATTGGCATCGCGTCGATGGTTCCGCATAGAAATCCGGTACTCCTCTGCACTTTTCCGAATCTTTCGGACAAAATCTTTCCGCCGTTCTTCGGTGAGTTCGGGTATGGGGACACGAATGATTTTCCCATCGTTGACTGGAGTCAGGCCTAAGTCGGCCTGATAGATCGCCTTTTCCACGTCACCGATGATATTTTTTTCGTATGGCTGGACAACAAGGAGGCGAGCTTCTGGTGCAGACAAAGAGGCGAGTTGATTGAGTGGAGTTGGGGACCCGTAATACTCGACCATCACGCCTTCGATTAATGACGTGGAGGCCCGACCGGTGCGCACTTTCGAAAACTCGACACGGAGCGACCCCAGTGTTTGCTCCATTTCTTGCTTCATCTGTTCTAAAACTTCGGCGCTCATAGCTCCCCTCCATTGACCACCGTTCCAATAGGCTCTCCACGTACCACGCGCTGGATATTCCCAGGCTCAAGCATACTGAACACAATGATGGGGAGGTGATTGTCCATGCACAATGATATCGCGGTGGAGTCCATGACCTTGAGGTTTTGCTGTAAGACTTCAAGATAGGTCAGGTTCTGATACCGCTCGGCCGTCGAATCTTTCACCGGATCAGCGCTATAAATCCCATCAACCTTGGTTGCTTTGAAAATAGCCTGGGCTCCAATTTCCATCGCCCGTAAGCTGGCAGCGGTATCCGTGGTAAAATACGGATTGCCGGTACCGGAGGCAAAAATAACGACACGTCCTTTCTCAAGATGGCGCGTTGCACGCCGTCGAATATACGGTTCCGCCACCTGCGATACGGTTAGAGCTGACATCACGCGCGTGGGGACCTCCACCTTCTCCAAAGCTTCCTGCATGGCTAGGCTATTGATCACCGTGGCCAGCATCCCCATGTAATCGCCGGTCGCTCGCGCAATCCCTCTTGAGCTCGCATCTACTCCACGCAGTATATTTCCTCCACCGAGGACCAAAGCGATCTCACACCCTAGCGCATGAATCTCCTGGATCTCTCCGGCAATGCGCGCTAAGACCACATCGTCAATCCCATAGCCTCGGTCGCCAGCGAGCGCCTCTCCTCCCAACTTGAGGAGAACGCGCTGGTATGGTGCAGACTTTGTCGCCATGCGGCCTACTCAGTCCCCCCGTCAGTGGCGCTTGCCTCTCCGATCTGGAAACGCGCAAATCGGTGGACAACAATATTTTCGCCCGTCTTACTCACCGCATCATTGACAATTTCTTGTACAGTTTTGCTCGGCTCCCGAATATAGGCTTGTTCGAGCAAACACACTTCGCTGTAAAACTTCTCGACTTTTCCGGAAACGATCTTCTCAATAACCTGAACCGGCTTTCCGGACGCTTCGGCCTGTGTCTGGTAGACCGCCCGTTCCCGCTCAAGTTCTACCTCAGTAATGTCTTCCCGACGCACGCAGCGTGGGTTTGCAGCAGCCACCTGCATCGCAAGATCTTTGACAAGCTGCTGGAACTCCTCAGTCCGAGCGACAAAGTCAGTCTCGCAATTCACTTCAACCAGGACGCCGATCTTGCCGCCCCCGTGAATATAGGAGCCAACCACGCCCTGCTCTGCCGCGCGTCCGGCCCGCTTTGCGGCAGCGGCCAATCCTTTTTCGCGAAGGAAGTCAATGGCTTTTTCAATATTGCCGTTATTTTCGGCGAGCGCTTTTTTACAGTTGACAATACCCGCACCTGTCCGTTCGCGCAGTTCTTTTACCTGGGCCATCGAAATAGCGCTCACGCCTCGCCCCCTTCCTCAATAGACGCCGCCTCTGCCGGAGTGTTTTCGGCTTGCGCCTCAGGAGATGGCACGGGAGCTTCTGTCATATCCGGTCCAGCGTGCGTTTCTGTTTCTTCTTGGTCCGCCTGGTCAAGGGCTTCACCTTCGCCTTGTTGCTGCTCTTGATACAGCGTCCGCCCTTCTATGGAGGCGTCAGCGATAGCGTCCACAAAAAGACGAATCGCCCGAATGGCGTCATCATTCCCTGGGATTTTATGCGTGATAAGATCCGGATCGCAGTTTGAATCAATCGCCGCGACAACTGGTAGACCGAGCTTATTTGCCTCCCGCACAGCGATTTCTTCCTTCTTGGTGTCAACGACAAACATCGCATCAGGCAGCTTCCGCATCGTTTTGATGCCACCTAACACATTCATCAGCTTATCTCGCTCCCGGCTAATCCCTAAGAGTTCTTTCTTCGTCAGCGCGTCAGCAATCGCGGCCGTTTCGAGCATCTCTTCGACGCGCTTCAGTCGATCGATAGACCTCCGAATGGTTTGAAAGTTCGTTAACATCCCACCCAGCCAGCGGTTATTGACATAAAACATTTCACACCGCTCGGCTGCTTCGCGCACGACCTCCTGCGCCTGCTTCTTGGTCCCGACAAAGAGAATCTGACCACCATCTGCGACCAGATCGCGAATAAAGCCGCACGCGTCGCGTAACATACCCACGGTCTGCTGCAAGTCGATGATGTGGATGCCGTTACGGGCACCAAAAATATAGGGCTTCATCTTTGGGTTCCAGCGACTCGTCTGGTGGCCAAAGTGAACCCCAGCCTCAAGCAATTGCTTGATCGTAATTTCAACCATGTAGCGGACACCTTTCTTTCTTAACTATGCGTGGAATATGCTTAATTTCGGGGAGGGGCTTTATATCAAAGGCGAAAAATCTTTGCAACGCGCCAGAGAGCGCTATTGATTCATGGATTCAAGAAATTCTTGATTATCCTTTGTCCCCTGGATTTTATCCATAAAAAATTCCATTGCTTCGACCGCGTTCATTTGGGTTAACAATTGTCTGAGAAGCCGCACTCGGTCCAAGGTCTTCTTCGTCAGCAACATCTCTTCCTTGCGGGTACCGGAGCGGCCAATATCCATAGCAGGGAAAATCCGCTTATCCATCAGGCGGCGGTCCAAGTGGATTTCCATATTACCAGTCCCTTTGAATTCTTCAAAGATAACTTCATCCATACGACTGCCGGTATCGACCAGGGCCGTCCCAATAATAGTTAAGCTTCCCCCATCTTCAATGTTGCGTGCCGCTCCAAAGAATTTTTTCGGCATCCGCAAGGCATTGGCATCCACACCACCGGACAGCAATTTCCCACTCGGCGGAACCACAGCGTTATTCGCGCGCGCTAAGCGGGTAATGCTGTCGAGTAAGACGACAACGTCTTTTCCATGCTCGACCAGACGTTTTGCTTTTTCTAAGACCATCTCCGCCACCTGTACGTGCCGATTCGCCGGTTCGTCAAACGTCGAACTCACAACCTCGGCCCGGACTGAGCGCTGCATATCGGTGACTTCCTCCGGTCGCTCGTCAATCAGTAAGACAATCAAAATGACTTCTTTATGATTGTGAACAATGCCATGCGCCAAACTTTGCAGCATCATGGTCTTGCCCGTACGAGGAGCGGCAACAATTAAGCCACGCTGCCCTTTTCCTATGGGAGTGAAAAGATCAATGGTTCGCGTTGTATACTCCTCAAGATTGTGTTCGAGCCGGAGTTGTTCCTCGGGGTAGAGCGGCGTCAAATTGTCAAAAAGGATTTTATCTCGGGCGCGTTCAGGCTCCTCATAGTTCGTCGCTTCGACTTTCAGCAACGCAAAATAACGCTCGCCTTCCTTGGGTGGCCGGATTTGCCCGGCCACGACGTCTCCGGTCCGGAGATTAAACCGCCGAATCTGGCTCGGTGACACATAAATGTCATCCGGCCCTGGCAGATAATTGTAGTCAGGGGAACGGAGAAAGCCGAACCCGTCAGAGAGAATCTCTAACACTCCCTCGCCGTAGATAAAGCCACTCTGCTCGGCCTGGGCCTGGAGAATAGAAAAGATCAAGTCTTGTTTACGAAGACTGGACGCTCCCTCAACGTCAAAATTTCGTGCAATCTCCGCCAGTTCGCCAATTTTTTTTGATTTCAGAGACTTCAGGTTCAGACCGACATCTTCGCCGTCCCCATTAATGCGAACCTCCTGGAGTCCATTTGCATTATTACTCTTTGCGGTCGTTCGACCCATATCTTCCTCCTACTTGTCTGCAGTAGTAAACTGGAGGGACGTATCCTTGGTATTACGCATTGCCAAGGCATATCCGCCTCGGACGCCTATTGCCCGTGTTAGGGGAAAAACCATCAAGAAATAGCGGTATGACCGGTGAGAAATTCTTTTTCAGAGTGATCTACAGAGGACGATTTATCCTCTGAGCGACATTTCCATATAATACACCATCACCAACCTGTCAACGAAAAGACTCACTCCCAGACAGAGGACAGTTCCAGCAGGAGTCCGGCAAAGTCAGCAGGATAAGGCGCCTGAATTGTTACCACTGTATGGTCTTCGGGGTGCAGGAACTCAATCGCCTGAGCGTGCAATGCTTGACGAGGAAAGTGCCGAATCTCAGAGGGTAGTGTTTTCTCCATACGCCGTGACCCATACAAACCATCCCCAATAATGGGGTGGTTGAGCGCAGCGAGATGAACCCGCAGTTGGTGGGTCCGGCCAGTCGTGGGAAAGAGTTGGACAAGGGAAACACTCCGACACGACTCCAGAACTTCATACCGACTGACCGCCGTACGGCTCTTCCGTGCGTGGATGGACATTTTCTTCCGGTCCTGTGGATGCCGACCTATAGGGAAAGCAATCTCCCCTTTACGCTGTGGCAGGCATCCGACCACGACAGCTCGATAGGTTTTGCGCACCTGTCTCGATTTAAACTGTTCAGCGAGGGCTTCCAACGCCGTCTGATTCTTGGCGACGAGCAAGACGCCGGACGTATCCTTATCAAGTCTATGGACGATCCCCGGACGGAGCGATGCTTCTTCAACATTCCATCCCCAGTATGCCAGCAAGGCGTTCACCACCGTCCCGTGCCACTGACCGGGGGCAGGATGCACAACCATACCGGGCGGTTTGTTAATCGCGGCCAGACTGTCATCTTCATATAAGATATCGAGCGGAATATCTTCCGGTGTGGCGGTCGTTGGTTGAGAAAGAGGGGGAGCGATTTCTATGACTTCACCGCTGCGGACGGGATAGCTCGCCTTTTGGGGAGTTCCGTCTACCAAAACATGGCCACGTCTAATGAACAGCTTTGCCTGGGACCGACTGATTTCCGCCAGAGAGGCAACCACCAAGTCTAAACGCTGACCGACCTGGGTGAGCGGAATCTGAAGATGTTGAACTGTCACGAGGGAGTATTTCCCGTTGAGGAGAGGACGCTCCGAGCCTGGTCAGCATCCTCTCGTATCTGCTGCACGAGTTCTTCGACCGACGAGAACTTCCGCTCTGCTCGAAGATGCCTGACAAAGCTTACCCGGAGACGTTTTCCGTACAGGTCGGCAGAGAAGTCAAAAAGGTTCGTTTCAACCGTTCTCTGATTTTCGCCAAAAGTGGGATTCACCCCAACATTTGCTACGGCATTATACTCCCCGTCGTCCACACGGGCCCGGACCGCGTACACTCCATTCGGCAACAGGACTGGTGTCCGCGGACGGATATTCGCAGTCGGGAATCCGATCTGCCGACCGCGCTGAAATCCCTTAACAACCCGGCCGCTGACCACATACGGTTGCTCCAGCAGCTCGGTTGCCTCGTGCAGTTTGCCAGCTTGGAGCAGTGAGCGCACCGCGGTACTGCTAACCTCTTGCCGCCCCACAGTTACCGACCCTATGACCTCCACCTCAAATCCCCACTGTTTTCCCAGAGAGCTGAGCAGACGTGCATTACCGGACCGGTTTCGACCAAAACTGAAATTATGCCCGACCAAAATCTTTTCGACACCAATTGAGTCGAGCAGATATTGACGCACAAACGCTTCGGGGGCGAGCCGGGAAAAGTCGAGCCCGAAGCGCTGTAACACGATCCCATCGACACCCAACTCAGCAATCCTCTGGAGCTTCTCACGTAAACCGAGAATCAGCGGCAGTGGACTTCCGGGCCGCAACACGGAAAGGGGGTGAGGGTAGAATGTCATCGCCAGAGCGGTCCCCTGGCGCGCTCTGGCTTCCTCAACAAGCCGAGAGAGAATCATCCGGTGGCCTAGGTGTACCCCATCGAAATTGCCGAGACCGATGACCGGATGGGAGAATGGCGAGTGGCGCGAGGCGTGTCGGATAATTTTCATACTCAGTGCCCCGAAGAAGTCCAGGGGCGGGTATGCTAACGTCCAAGCGTCTGGAGCATGGCTTGTGCTTCCACCGTTTGGGCGGCTGACGGATGGTCGCTGACGAGCTTCTGAAGGATCAGGCGTGCGTCAGTCTTATCTCCAATCGCAAGAAATGCCTGGGCTTGTCGCAGGAGGGCTGCGGCGACGCGATCACCTCGTCGGTATGAGAGCACATCATTAAACTCAAGGATGGCTCGATTATAATCATTCTGGACGTAGTGGCTCTCGCCAATCCAATACTGTGCATCATCCGCCATTTGTGATTCAGGGCAACGACGTTGAAAGGTGCGGAATTCCTGAATCGCAGGATGATACCTTTGGTCTTGAAAGAGCCGGACTGCTTCTCGATAGAGGTCTTGACACTCTGGAGTATCAGTCGTCGAAGGGGGGCTGATGGAGGCAGGAGGAATTCCCGGCGGCCCAATAGGGAAAGGGAGAGAGGAGGTAGTCGTCGTCTGAGTGCTTGGTCCGACAGGTTCATCCAATCCAGGCTCGGGGCTGCGTCTGGCAAAGCGCAGTTGTCCTTCAGCAACGACTAACCGTTCCTCAAGAGCGCCTAAGCGCTGCTCGATTTTACGCAGGGATGGGACGGTTTCACCCTCCCGTTTAGAGAGGCGGGTCAGATTATGCTCGAACTCTTCAAGCTTGCCTTGCAGTTGCTGGACCTTGCGGCCCAGGCTGTCGATTGAGGCGTCCGTATTGGCGACCTGGGTGCGTATTGCCCGGCGTTCGCTCTGCACCTGTTGCAGGTCCGCTTGGGTTGCGCATCCAGCAAGCCAGAAGCCTAGCAACAGCACAGGGCATAGCAGCCAACGGCTAGCTCTCACAGCACGTGTGTAGAGCCAGAGCTGACGCCCGTTGCCTAGCGTAGGACTGAGAAATGGCCGCGTCGATTTCGCTGCCAACATGATTCATTCGCGTCAGTACACTGGGGCAGTTCTTCCCCGTAACTAATGACGGAGAGCCGCTCAGCAGGGACTCCTAACGTAATGAGATAATCCTGCGCTGCACGAGCCCGTTTTGCGCCAAGGGCGAGATTATATTCTGCCGTTCCCCGCTCATCACAATGCCCCTCGATTTCTACCTTGACCTCGGTATTGTTTTGCAGCCAGTCGGTATTGGCTTGCAGGGTTTGCCGCGCCTCTTCGGACAACTCAAACGAGTCATAGCTAAAGAAGACGTCTTGTAAGGGGCCGCCCTTCCCGTCCTGCTGGACACGCTCTCGGGTGCGTTCGTCCTCTCCGATCCCAGTTTCATCCACCCTTGGCGCACCAGAGCCCGTACTCGGACCATAGGTCATCGGCTGGGGAGATTGTTTCGGACATCCGATCAAGCCCAGAGAGAGCAGGAGGACACTGATCAGCCACCCACCACAGAATTTATTGTCACGCATTCTTCACCATTTTTCCTCGTCCCACGCGTGCTTATGGAAGGCGTGGTGACCACGCTGGACTAGTATCATTTCCACTTCCCCCGGTCAATTGCTGTATACTCTGACCGTCTCGACTCACCAGATAGAGTCGCCCTCGCCGCGTCACAGCAAGATAGCGCCCGTCCGGCGACCACGAGGGGTGCTCACCACGGACGATATGCGTGGCTTCTCCACCGTTCGGGTCGATCGCCATCACCCGAAATCCGCCTGAGCGGGACGTATAGGCGATCCGGTCGCCTTTTGGCGACCAGGCGGGATCAGTATTATAGGCGCTCTGAAACGTAATGCGCTCGGGCTGTCCGGCTTCGATGTCCATCACATAAATCTGGGGGCTGCCACTCCGGCTCGAGCAAAACGCCAGTTGGCGCCCGTCTGGCGACCAGGCGGGCGAGATGTCGATACCACTGTGGTGGGTTAAACGACGAATTAACCGACCTTGGGACGAGAGCAAGAAGATATCGGCATTGCCGTTCTGATCGAGACTGACAGCGATACGGGTACCGTCCGGCGACCAGCTTACTCCATAGGCAACACGGGCGTCGAGCCGCACCGACCGTCCCGTCGCCAAATCGAGCTTAAACGAATGGGGGCCACCCTGCTTGTACGAAATAAACAAGAGTTCTGCCCCGGTTGGACTCCAACTCGGTCCGAGGCTCAGCGTCCTGTCCTGCGTGACCCGGCGCACTTCGCTTCCACTCAGGTCAGTCACATAGACTTCCTTGACCCGTCCATCAACACGATTCGAGATGAAAGCGATCTTTGAATTAAAAGGCCCTTCTTCGCCGGTCAGGAAGAGCATGATCTGGTCGGCAAAGCGGTGCGCCATACGGCGTACGTCCCTTTTGTGTCCGAGATACCGTTTACCGCCAAGCTGTTTTTGCTGGGTCACATCGAACAGGCGCGCCTCGATCGTCAACCGTTCCCCGTTCAGCCAAAAACCGCCTTTGACCAGGGCCAAGGCGTCCAGGACAGACCAGTTTTGAAAATTAATACGGTCGAGCACAAACCCCTCCGGCCCCTCGATATACGCGCGCCGGTCGAGCACACGGAAAAGACCGGAGAGGGTGAGATCCCTGGCAACAGTACGGGCAAAGGTTTCCCCGATTTGCTGCTCGGCGTGGGAGTCCGGGTTCGACAGGGGCGAAAGGGCGATCGGAACTCCCGCCCCGCCGGGTTTTGGCACTTCAATACGTATTTGTGCAGGAGCCGGCGGAGCAAAGACAACAAGTGCCGCAATGACCGTCAGCAGCACCCCCAGTCGAGTCATCCGCAGCGGCGGTCTTCCCCGGCTCATTTCACTCGCCCCGAACCTGCTGCGACCGAACGCGCTGCGTCTCGCCAAAAACTACCTCAACCTTTTGCCGGGTAAATTCGTTCCGGTAGGCCTCTGGTGGGGGAGAAAGCGGACTGGCCTTTCTCACTGCGCGCATTGCGGATTCATCGAAAACAATATCACCGGATCGTTCGGCCAGCTCCACCTCGACAACCTCGCCATTGGCCAGGATACCAAACCGCACCACTGCCGTGAGACCAGGCTTGGGCTCAGCGACGATCCAACTTTGCTTCACCCGCTGCTTCACCTCCTGGGTGTAGAGGATAAAGGGGAGTCCGCGCAGCGTATCACCGCCGCCCTGCCCCACGGACGCCGTACTTGGAGGGGTCTCGGCCTGCAGCCGCTGCCGGACCCGTTCCAGGGCCGCCACGATCTGCTGCTCGCGCTCCTCGGCGCTCGGGCCTCGCTCCTCGGGCTCTTTGGGCGGCTGCGGTTCTTTGGCTCGCTCGGGTTTTTGAGCCGGCGCTTTTTTTGGCCGCGGTTTCTTCTTCGCAGCTATGTTCACCGGCTTTTTCTCTTCAGGCTTGGCTACCTTGGGTTTCTTTTCTACTTTTTCTCTTTTTGGTTTCTTGGTCTCGACTTTTGGCTTCTTGGATTCGACCTTCGGCTTCTTGGTCCCGACTTTTGGCTTCTCGGCCTCCACCTTCGGCGGCTGCGGCTTGGGGACGGGCGGAGGCGCGGGGGCGGGCTCCAAGGCAGCCGGAGCAACCAGAGAGACGGTATAGCTCTGGGGCGTCCGGGACTTTGAGCGGGAAGGATCGGCCGCAGAGACCAGGGCCAGGAGGAGCACTGCGTGGAGCAGCCCGGAAAGCATTACCATCCGACCGAGCCGCTTATCCTTGGGCGGTACGCTGGGCGATGCCTTACGCGGGCTTGGCCTTTTTTGGTTTTTTTCGCTCACGGTTCAGGCTTGGTTTTGCTGTGTGGAGTCCGAGTCCGGCAGTGGCTCGGTCACCATGCCCAGCTTGGTTATACCTGCGCCCCGTATTGCCGCCATGACCGCAACAACCCTGCCATACGCCACGTCTTTATCTGCTCGGAGATAGACGGTCCGATCTGCCCGCAGCTTCACAATTGCGGTTAGTTTTTCACCTAAAGCGCCAAGATCGAGGGGAGCATCGTTCAAGTGGATACGCCCCTCACCATCTATCGCCACAACCAACTGCTCCTCTGTATCGGAGACAAGAGGGCCGGCTTCTACAGCGGGCAACTCGACGTTGACGCCTTGCTGCAGGATAGGCGCGGTCACCATAAAGATGACCAACAGGACCAACATCACATCAACGAAAGGAGTCACATTGATATGCGAGATGCTGCCTTCATTGTACTGCTCAAAAGCCATGGTCTGGCATCCCTTCGTTTAGAGAAAGTGACGTTCGGCAATATTGAGGAATTCAGCCGAGAAATTCTCCATGTCCGTTGCAAGGACGCGGACCTTTCGACTGAAGTGATTATACGCCATCACCGATGGAATCGCAGCGGCAAGGCCGATCGCGGTTGCAATCAGGGCCTCAGCAATGCCGGGCGCGACGGCTTGAATGGTCGAGGTCCGAGTCAGGCTCAAGCCCCGGAAGGCATTCATAATACCCCAGACTGTTCCAAAGAGACCAATAAATGGCGCGGTGCTAGCCGTTGTGGCCAGGAAAGTCAGGGCGCGCTCCAAACGGGTCACCTGCTCGCGCACGGCCCGGCGCATAGCTCGCTCGATATTATCAATCCCGCCTTCTTCCGGAATGGTCAGCGGAACGGGCTCGGCGGGCGCTTCGGGCGGCTTCCTCGTCCGGGTGAGCCGCATGAGTTCTTGATAGCCCGCTCGAAAGACCTGGGCGAGTGGACTCTCCTTCATTTCGAGGGCCGCAGTGTGGATAGCGGGGAGATTCTTGGTCTCCCAAAATATCGTAGTAAAGCGCTCAGACTCCCGCCTGGCTTGACGCAGTTGGCGGAATTTATAGAGCATGATGCCCCAGCTTACGATGGAGAAACCCAAGAGGATATAGAGGACGGCCAGGACCACCGGCCCTGAGCCGATAACCATATCGATAATGCTGTAGGACTGCCGAAGCGGAACGTCGGCTTGAATCGCAAAACGCCCAAGAAAACCATCCATAATCCGCTACCCACCCTCCACACATATCGGTTGGCACATATTGGGGGCTTCGGTTCCTCTCGTGATCGGGGAAGCCTCAAATCATACTCATTAATTGGTAGGACTAATATATGAGGGGAATCGAGTCAATCGTTTTCCTGGGGTTAGCCACTTTGACATGATGGGCTTTCACCGGGCGCGAAAGTATGAAAGAAGACTTGGCGAAGTCACTACCATACAAAAGAGGCGACCATGGCGATACGTGTAGGAATCAATGGATTTGGCCGTATTGGGCGCAACGTTTTTCGTGCCAGTCTCAACGAACCCAAACTTGAGTTTGTTGCCATTAATGACATCACAGATGCCAAAACCCTGGCACATTTGTTGCGCTATGACTCTGTCCACGGTCAGCTTGACGCTGATATTATTGCCGAAGACAACGCCTTGATGGTCAATGGCAAAAGGATTGAGATCATTCAGGAGCGTGACCCAGGTAAGCTGCCCTGGGGGAATCTTGGTGTCGACATTGCTCTTGAATCAACCGGCCTGTTCACCGCACGTGAGCAGGCTTCATTGCATCTATCGGCCGGCGCCAAAAAGGTCATTATTTCTGCACCCGCTAAAAATCCTGACATTACGGTCTGCTATGGTGTCAACCATACGAATTACGACCCCACCTCACATCATATTATCTCGAATGCATCGTGTACGACCAATTGTCTCTCCCCCGTGGCCAAAGTCCTGCACGAATCTTTTGGTATCACGCATGGCCTGATGACGACCGTCCACGCCTATACCAACGACCAGCGCATCCTGGACCTGCCCCACTCGGACATTCGCAGAGCACGAGCTGCGGCACAGTCGATGATTCCGACCTCAACCGGTGCTGCCCGCGCCGTGGGCGAGGTGCTCCCGGAACTCAAGGGGAAACTCGATGGTATGGCCGTCCGTGTCCCAACCGCGAACGTCTCGGTCGTCGATCTGGTCGCTGAACTCGGCAGAACCGCCTCGGCAGACGCAGTCAACGCTGCCATGCGCACCGCAGCCGAAGGGCCGCTCAAGGGTGTATTACAATATTGCGAGGAAGAGTTGGTCTCCGTTGATTTCAACGGAAATCCACATTCGTCGATTTTTGACGCGGCCCTCACCAAGGTGATGGACGACAATTTTGTGAAAGTCCTTTCCTGGTACGATAATGAGTGGGGATTCTCCAATCGTATGCGCGATATGACCCTGTTCATTGGGAACCAACTCTAGGCAACCTCATGGCCACGCGGCTACCCCTTATTGCCGGCAACTGGAAGATGCATAAAACGCCGGCTGAGACGGCTGAGCTGCTCTCAGCCCTAGTCGTGCAGCTGCCCGCAACGCTCTCGGATCGGGAGGTTGTGGTCGCTCCCCCCTTTACCGCCTTGGAAACCGCGGCTAGAGCGCTACGCGGCAGCCCGATCCGTCTCTCGGCCCAGAATCTCCACGCAGAGACGCACGGCGCGTTCACCGGCGAGGTGTCCGGGCCGATGCTGAAGGCGGTTGGCTGCCGGTACGTTATTATCGGGCATTCGGAACGTCGCCAGTATTATGGAGAAACCGACGAACAGGTCGCCCAAAAAGTTACAGCCGCCCAGCGTGACGGCCTGACACCCATCATGTGTGTGGGAGAAACCTTAGCCGAGCGCGAGCGCGGCGATATGTTCACCGTGATCTCGCATCAGATTCGGGCCGGTCTGGCGGGTCAGACCGCTCAAGCCATTGCGACCCTCGTCCTGGCCTATGAGCCAATCTGGGCCATTGGTACAGGGAAGACCGCTTCGCCGGAACAGGCCCAGGAGGTGCATGCGACCATTCGGCAGACGCTCGTCGAACTCGCCGGTCAGTCCAGTGCTGCGACGGTCCGCATTGTATACGGCGGCAGCGTCAAGCCGGACAACGTCGATAGACTGTTGGCCCAGCCCGATATTGATGGCGCGTTGGTCGGTGGGGCCAGCTTGCAAGCGGACTCATTTGCCCGTATCGTTCATTTTGAGTAGGGTGTGCTCTCATGATGTATACAGCCCTGATTGGTCTGCATGTTTTCGCCTGTATTTTTCTGATCGCGGTCGTGCTTTTACAAACCGGCAAAGGGGCTGACATGGGAGCCGTGTTCGGCGGCGGATCGAGTGAAACCGTCTTTGGCAGTTCCGGAGCAGGTAATTTTCTAACAAAGCTGACCACCGGCATCGCCATCCTCTTTATGTTGACCTCGCTGGTCATGACCTATGGGCTCGCACGTCAAACCTCGCAGAGTTTGTTCGACGACGTTCCTGCCCCAACGATCCCCCAAGAGGCAACCGACGGGATGCCCCCGGCTGACACAGTGGAAGGCCAAGTCTCAGACGCTCAATCTGTCGCCCCTCCGCTGACCGAGACCGAGGCAGGAGCGGACACGGAACGCGGAGCGGAAGCCACCTCAGAATCGGCAGCGCCAGCGGTATCCGAAAGCGAAGAGCCGCAGGCCGAAGCACCAGCGGCAACACCGAGCAATTAATCCTTGAGCGCGCCGGGTGGAACTCGCGTGTCGCGTGCGCAGGGCCTTAGACGAGCGCAAGTTGGCCCAAGCCGTCCGACACCGACTCGACCTTACATGATCTTGCAGCAATAGGCACACAGGAGCAACGCATGTCTCATACTCACGCGGTCGTCATTGGTGGCAGCATGGCCGGCTTGTGCACCGCGCGCATACTCAGCTCTCATTTCGACAGAGTGACCGTCCTGGACCGGGATGCCTGCCCGGACGGCGCACGGGAACGTGCCGGGGTTCCGCAGAGTCGCCACGTTCATGCCTTACTCGTACGCGGACGGCGAGAACTCAACCGTCTCTTCCCAGGCTTTGACACTCTGATGCTTGAGCGCGGGGCGCATGAGATTGACTTTGGCAACGACTTTGCCACGCTCCGGAACTGGGGCTGGGAACCCCGTCGTCCCACCGGCATGCTGACGCTGTTCGCCAGTCGTCATCTGATTGAATCAACCGTCCGTGAGTTGTTCTGCAAGCTGCCCAATGTTGAGATCTGCGCTCAAACGAGGGTGACCGGCCTGAGCATGGCTGCCGATGGCCAGCCGCGCATTGATACCGTGCATCTCGTACCACGCGACGCAGATGAACCCACTTCGATTCGGGCCGACTTGGTCGTTGACGCCAGTGGGCGGGCGTCAAAAGCGCCGAACTGGCTCCAGGAGCTCGGCATTGCGCCTCCGCCTGAGACTATTGTGGATGCGCATACAGGCTATAGTTCGCGTTGGTATCAAGCGCCAGACCACCTCCCCAAGGACTGGTGGTGGAAGGGCGTTTGGCTCGACCTGAAACTGCCGGAACATCCCCTGGCCGGCGTGCTCTTCCCCGTCGAACGCAACCGCTGGATTGTCACCCTGGCAGGAGTCTCCAAACACTATCCGCCCAAGGACGAGAAGGAATTTACAGCGGCGCTCTCGCAACTGCGCTCTCCGGTCGTGGCCGACGCGGTACGTCTCGCCGAGCCTATCTCTTCGGTCTATGCCTACCGGAAAATGGCGAACCGATTCCGTCGGTATGAAAAATGGAAAACACGTGTGGACGGCTTTATTGCCGTAGGAGATTCCACCTGCGCGTTTAATCCGGTGTATGGACAAGGCATGACAACTGGCACCCTCTCGGCCGGCGCGCTAGACGAGTGTCTCACAAAATACGGTCCGACGCATCCGGATCTGTCGCGGCATTTCTTTAAAGCCCAGGCCGGAGTTCAGGCCGCCCCATGGGGTCTCGCAACCGGGGCCGACTTTAGCTTGCCGACAACGGAAGGCGAGCGTCCAAAAGGCGCACGTCTTGTTGGCCCCTATATGAATGCCCTCTTCATGGCCGCTATCGAAGACATGACCCTCCGACGTCACGTCGGGGAAGTCCTTCAGATGCTCAAGCCACCCTCCAGCTTCTTTACGCCGGCGGTTATGGGACGGGTTGCCAAAGGCACGTTCCGGCGGTGGTGGCGGCATCAATCCGAGCAGCCCGCTCCTTCGGCCATGCCACCAACACCAATGCCTGTGGTCTAGGGGATAACCGCGTCCCCTTGCCCCCCTAGACCAGCTCAAAAGAGCGCGGTATTATCCTCCGTCCACATTTATCTTTATGGTGAAAGTGTCCTATTTTCGCGAGGATGGCGGAACTGGTAGACGCGCTAGTTTGAGGGACTAGTGGGGTAACACCCGTGGGGGTTCAAGTCCCCCTCCTCGCAGGCAGGACTCCCCGCCTGCTCTTTTATCTGCACTCCTCCTGCCCATATATTCCTTGACTCCCCTCCGGGGGTGTGAAACACAGAGGGGCCATGTCGAACGTCGCTTCGAACCCCACAACCGACCTGCAACAGAATCCAGATCGTCTTCTTTTTACGCTCGAAAACGGCCTTCGCGTCGCCGTTCAAGAAGACCATTTTGCGCCCGTCGTCGCCATCCAGATATGGGTCAAGGCCGGTAGTGCGGATGAGACTCCCGATGTTGCCGGCGCCGCCCACGTCCATGAACACATGCTCTTTAAGGGTACCCGGCGGCGTCCGGTCGGAGCCATCGCTTCTGAAATTGAATCATCCGGTGGCAGCATCAACGCGTTTACCACTGCGGATCATACCGTCTACCACATCGTCCTTGCCTCCCGACATTTTTCAGACGGTCTCGATATTCTGACCGATGCCATCCAAAACTCGACTTTTGATCCACGCGAACTGGACAAAGAACTCCAGGTCGTGATGGAAGAATGGAAGCGTGGCGAGGATTCACCCACCACGCGAGCGGCAACCGAGCTGTTTGAGGTTGCCTATACACAGCACCCGTACGGTCGTCCGATTATTGGCTATCGCGCAACCATTGAAGCGCTCAATCGCGAGCGCGTCGTGCACTTCTACCAGCGCTGGTACCATCCCAATAATATGACGGTGGTAATCGTTGGAGATATTGATCGGGAAAAAGCTCGACAAGAAGTCCAACGACTCTTTGACCAGAGCCCCTCCGTGCAACTTCCCGTCCGTCCTCGTCCGACCGAACCGGCCCAGACCGAACTGCGCCTCTCCATCGTGGATATGAACGTCGAGGAGTTCTACCTGTATATGGGCTTTCCTCTCCCGCCGGCTGAACATGCAGATATTTTTGCCCTTGACCTCCTCAGCTTTATCGTGGGCGGCGGAGAAAGCTCGACCCTGGTCCAAAAGCTCCAGGCCGAACAGGAATTGGTCAACTGGATTACGGCCAGTGCCTATACGCCGGCCGATTCGGGTCTGTTCATCCTGGCGGCAGCCCTGGAACACGAGCAGATTCGGCCAGCGTTCGAACAGAGTTTGGCCCTGCTCTTCCAGTACAAACACACGCCTGTAACCCAGGCAGAACTCGACCGGGCTCGAACGAATTTAGCCAGTGATTTTGTTTACCGACGGGAAACCGTCCAAGGCCAGGCCCGCCAACTGGGGTATTTTCTCACGGTCTTCTCTGACCCCGACTATGAGCAGCGCTATCTCAACGGCTTGGCCTCGGTCACACCTCAGGACATTCAGCGCGTCGCACGCCAATACCTCTCTCCGACCGGGCTCAACGCCGTCATCCTGGGGAAAACGCAGGGCGCCAGTCTCCCGACCGCCGAGGACATCACACAATTGTGCCGTCGCCTCGACCAGCCGGTCAGCAAGGCTGCCGCTTCAGCGGGAACGAACGGGGCGAGCGGCAGCGCGGTGACAGCCATTCGCCTCGATAACGGCGTTCGTCTGCTAGTGAAGGAACACCACGGCGTTCCGGTCATGGCAGTTCAAGCGGCAACGCTCGGTGGCCTCTTGTTTGAAAGCGAACACAACGCTGGCATCAGCAATTTTATTGCCGGCATGCTGACTCGTGGCAGCCAACAGTTCTCACGCCTCAGTCTGGCGGAAGCGGTTGAATCGTTGGCGGGCGGCTTAAACGGTTTTTCCGGACGGAATAGCTTAGGCTTATCGGGCTCGTTTCTCACGACCCACGTTGATGAAGGCATTGATATTTTCCTTGAGACCCTACTCCACCCGACTTTTCCAGCCGGTGAAATAGAAAAACGTCGTCGTGAAATTTTACTGGCACTCAAAAATCGCGAAGATGATCTCGCTCAGATTGCGTTTGATCTCTTTTACCAGACCTTGTACGAGACGCATCCCTATCGCCTGCTGACCCTCGGCAGCGAAGTCAGTATCGGTGCCATGACCCAAGAGCAGGTTGCCACTTACTACAAAACCCTCCTCGACCCTAAACGCCTGGTGCTGAGTGTTGTTGGCGACGTTGAGACGACGTACCTGATTGACCGCCTGAGTGCCGGATTATCGAGCCTCCCCGCAGTCACGCCACCCTCTGCCCCAGCGCCAGAGGCTCGCCCAAGCGGTGCGCGGAACGCAACCAAAAGAGTGGAGAAACGACAAGCCCACGTGGTCCTGGGATTCCAAGGCGTCACCCTCGACAATCCTGACCGCTATGCGCTGAAGGTCCTCGATACCATCCTGTCTCGCCAAGGGGGGCGGCTGTTCTATGAGGTGCGGGAACAGCGCGCCCTGGCCTATTCTGTGACCGCGTTCAGTGTTGAAGGACTCGCCCCAGGGACGTTTGGCGTGTACTTGGGCACAGACCCAGGCAGCGTGGACGAAGCGGTGATCGCCACACAAACAGAGTTGGAACGCCTCCGCCAGGAGAAAGTCACGGCGGACGAGCTTGAGCGGGCCAAGAAATATATGACCGGCAGCTATGAGATTTCCCTCCAATCAAATGCCGCGCAATCTGAAGAATTGGCCTTCAACGAACTGTACGGCCTCGGGCATACGCATGGGCGTCTCTACCTCGACCATATCCAGCAGGTGACGCAGACGGACGTACAACGGGTTGCCAATACCTATCTCAATCCAGCCGAGCAGACACTGGTTATTGTGGGCCAATGAGTGAACACATCCTCCAGTAGCCATGCAGATGTTTGAGTGCATACGTTATGGGCGCAGAGCAATGGCTGCGTGTTGCGGTGTCCGTCCCCACTGAGGCGGTTGAGGCCGTCTCCTATTTTCTGGTCGAACTCGGCTCAATTGGTATTGCTGAGGGGGAGTGGAAGCCGGACACGCCACCGCCAGCCTGGACGCTCGTCCAAGGTTTTTTCCCCGCAGACCGGGACTCCGGGGCGTTGTTGACAAGCCTCACGAAACATCTCCGGCGTATCGCCACCGAGTACCCCGCCCTAGTCACTTGCATTCCTGCGTGTGAGGTCATTGCCAGTGACACTTGGCAAGAGCGCTGGAAAACCCACTTCCCGCCCCTCCCGGTTGGACAACGCCTGCTTATCCTCCCACCCTGGGAGGTCCGACCTGCGCAATCGAAGCGAGAGGTCATTGAGATGAACCCCAGCATGGCCTTCGGCACGGGTCATCACGCGACCACACACACCTGTCTGGAAGCGCTCGAAGCGTTGTGTGACACGTATGGTCCTCCGGCGCGAGCCCTCGATCTGGGAACCGGCTCTGGAATTCTTGCTATTGCCTTAGCCAAGCTGGGAACTCCGTCAATTTGGGCAACGGATATCGACCCGATCGCGCGCGAAGAAGCGCAGAAAAACGCACTGGTGAACGGCGTCGCGCCAGCCGTCCATATCAGCGCTGCCAGCCTCAACGAACTTCCGTCACCTTTTCAATTGGTCGTCGCCAATCTTTTTGCCGCAACACTGATCGTATTCTGTCCGACGCTCACCCAAATATTGACACATTCCGGCCACGCCATCTTATCCGGTATCCAGAGCGACCAGTCCGAGGCCGTGCTTGAGGCATTCTGCGCACCAGACTGGACGCTGGTAGAACACCGCGCCAAAGACGACTGGGCAACCCTGGTCTTACGTCGGGGCTCCGACCGACCGGACAGTAGATGATATGCGACGCTTCTTCATTTCATCCCAGGCCATCACTCAAGATCGGGCTCAGCTCAGCGGAGCAGAGTTTCACCATCTGCGACACGTCCTGCGGCTCGGGCGTGGTGCACGCATCACCCTGTACGATGAAAGAGGAGTAACCTATCACGGTGAGATTCTCCATATCGCACCGACCCATGCCGAGGTCGGTATTACAAAACACGCCCCTCCCGCAACCCAGGCCTTTCATCTCACACTGGCTCAGGGAACGCTCAAGGGACGCAGAATGGATCTCGTGATTGAAAAAGCCACCGAACTCGGCGTTCACGCCATTGCCCCTTTTGTCTCGGCCTTTACGGTTGCCCGTATTCCTGACGGCAAACGGGCTGAACGTCTAGCGCGCTGGCAGCACATCGCTCGCGCCGCAGCAAAACAGTCAGGCAGCTCGCCGCCCGAGATTCGTCCGCCGCAGCCTTTTCCTGAGCTCATGCACTCTGTTCCGGCTCCTTCAGGGAAGCTGATTTTCTCAGAACGAGAGCGGACTCTGCACCTCAAGGAGTTTGCGCAAAACTCTACTCAGTTCGATGCCCTCCATATTCTGGTCGGTCCAGAAGGCGGCTTTGCTCCTGAAGAAGTCGAGCAGGCCCAGGCCGCCGGGTTTGTGTCGGTCAGTCTGGGCACTTCGGTGCTGCGGGCGGAGACGGCGAGTATAACGGCTGTCGCCCTGTGTCAGTTTCTGTGGCGCGATATCCATTCCCCCTTGCCTTAAACCCGACGACTGCCTAGCATGCCGCACCTGTGGACAGAGTAAATCCTTCTTCGGTTTGATGGGAGCGCGCCGGCTAAGAGGAGGCAGCATGATGCGTTTCGCCTTTATTATGGACCCGATTCACCACGTCCTGATAGACAAAGACACCACCTTTGTTTTCATGCTTGAGGCGCAGGCCCGTGGCCACGAGGTCTGGTATCTGGAAATGTCCGACCTGTTTATTGAACGTGCGCGCGCCATGGGTCGAGCCCGCCGGATCGAACTGCGCCGAGAGCTGAACAACCATTTTACCTTTGGCGCAGAACACACGGGCCCGTTGGGTGAGTTTGACGCGATTTTTATGCGCAAAGACCCCCCCTTTGATATTGCCTATCTGCACGCGACCCAACTGCTCGACCTTGCCCAGAATGAAGGCGCGGTTGTCCTCAATCGGCCCGCCGGCCTGCGCGCGGCAAACGAGAAACTGTACGCTCTCAACTTTCCCAGCGTCATCCCCGCTACCTTGATCACCCACGACGCAAAACGTCTCAAGGCTTTTCTGGATGAGCTGGGCGGAGAGATGATTATCAAACCCATAGACGGCCATGGCGGGGCCGGTATTTTTTATGTCCGTAAGGATGACCGGAATCTGAACTCTATCCTCGAAACCCTGACTCAGGACGGCCGCGAGGCCATCATTGCCCAGCAGTATATCCCGGAAGTCCGTCAGGGTGACAAGCGTCTTATCGCCCTGAACGGCGAACCTATCGGTTGTACCCTGCGGGTGCCTCGGGCCGATGAAAATCGGGGCAATATCCACGTGGGTGGAACCTGCGTCAAGGCGGATATCACCGATCGCGATCAAGAGATATGTCGAGCCGTCGCCCCGTTTCTCCAAAGGGACGGGTTGTATTTTGTCGGGCTCGACATCATTGGTGACTACCTGACCGAGGTCAATGTCACCAGCCCCACCGGGGTGCAGGAAATTGATCGGCTCAACCAGACCTGCCTGGAAGCCCAAGTCATTGATTTTGCCGAGCGGCAGGTGGCAGAGCGGTCGCGTCCCCGTGCGTAACTGACATCCAATGCCGCACGACACGCGCACTCCGACTGGTCGGGCTTGGTCGGCGCATACCCGCGAGGTTCTCTACTCCTTTCTGGCTGGCATTTTCCTCACCTCGCTCACCTTGGGGAATGTTGTCGGGATTACGAAGTTCGTCGATCTGGGCTGGTTTGTCATTCCGGCCGGGCTGTTGGCTTATCCCTTTACCTTTTTGGCCACCGACCTGATCAGCGAACTCTACGGCCGGCGGCGAGCGCAGTCCATCGTCTGGGTTGGTTTTTGCATGAATTTCTTCATGCTTTTCCTGATGTGGTTCGGTCACGTGTTGCCGGATGCCTCGGGCGTATCGGGGGCAACCGCGACGTTTGACGCGGTGTACGCCTTTATGAAGCCGGGCGTTGTCGCCTCTATGATTGCCTATCTGGTCGCTCAGTCCGTTGACGTGCACCTCTTCCATTTCTGGCAACAGCTCACCAAGGGGCGACATTTGTGGCTGCGCAATAACGGCTCGACCATGCTCAGCCAGATCGTTGATACGTTTCTCATCTCGTCAATTCTGTATGCTTCCGGGGCACTGGGCTCAGCCGTGGATTCAATTGACAAACTTGTTCCGCTGGCGCTGTCCTCGTATGCGTTTAAGCTCGTCTTTGCCCTGCTCGACACGCCCCTGTTCTATCTGGGGGTGTATTGCCTGAGAGACCGCGTCCCAGCCGCAGACGAGAGTCGCCCTACAGCATAACCAACACGCTCAGGCGTACGCTGTGGCCGTGTCAGCCGACTATTCAGATTGCCGGGCCGCCCACTCCTCAAACCGAACCATGCGCAGACTATTGGGCGTTTCGTGGAGGATATAAGTCACTGGCTCGCGAAAGGTCTTGGCCTTAAACGCTTTTTGAGCCCGTTCCCACAGGTCAAGGTCTTCCCCATAGTTCAGGTCACAAAATCCACCCAACTCGGTAAAGACCGTGCGCTTTCCGAACAGCGTCCCGCCGATCACACATTCGGATATACGGATAAGCTTGGTCGGATCAAAGAAATCGACGACCCACTGCTTGCCAGCGACCTGGACGCCGCCTTGAATCAAATCAAGGTCATGCCGACGCAACAGTTCGAGCCGCGTCTCCAAATGGGCAGGCCGGTATTCGTCATCACTGTCGAGACAGGCGATATATTCCCCACGGGCTTCCGCAACGCCACGGTTGCGCGCGGCCCCAACCCCCTGATTTACCTGGCGGACATAGCGAATCTGGGCCGACTGTTTCTGCCACGTCGCGACAACTTCGGCCGTATTATCGGTGCTCCCATCGTCGATGACGATCAGCTCCCAGTCCGTGAACGTCTGGGCCAGCACCGATGCAATACTCCGTGGCAATAAATCCGCTCGATCAAAAGTCGGTAGGATCACCGATATCAGTGGCGTGTTGTGTCCGGCGCCTTGTTTCCCCGACATTGCTGCGTCCCTCCCCGCCCAACGTCACTATCACTAAATGTTGATGCGCTGTCCGCCATTGGTCAAATCGTCCGTCTCTCCTCCAGGCGCTATCATCACCGACTCATCAACGTCAACGGTTTGAGCCTCGTCTCTTGTAAACCCCGTAATAGGGCTTGCCAAGAAACTGGATTAACTGCTAAGAGGATGCCCCACTGTGTGGGCAGGTAGCTCAGTCGGTAGAGCAGAGGACTGAAAATCCTCGTGTCGACGGTTCGATTCCGCCCCTGCCCACATCTTTTTTCAACCTTCAATCCGCCACCTCTAAACGCTTGTCGGTCACAATAGAACCGGGTAGGCTGTCAGCCATGACGTTTAACCGAATCAGTGTAGACCCTAATATTTGTCTAGGACAGCCGACTGTGACAAGCACCCGGATTACAGTCTCACTCATTCTCCGCATGATCGCCTCAGGCATGTCGTGCCAGGAAATCGCGCACGAGTATCCAGAACTGAGCGAAGAAGATGTTCAACAGGCGGCTGCCTACGGTGCGTGGTTAGCCTCTGAGCAGTCGCGGGCCTACCCTTCTTAGATCGTGCGTTACTTGGCCGATCATCACATCTCCCCTCGTACCGTCACTATTCTTAAAACGAGTGGGCACGATATTATCCGCGTCAGCGATATCCTCCCCCAAGATGCCCCGGATTCTCTTATTCTTGAACGTGCCCGCCTCGATAGACAGACCGTAATCACCCAAGACCTTGATTACTCGGCCCTTCTTGCGAGTACCCACTACACCCAGCCTAGCGTGGTATCTCTCCGTCTCCAAGACAATCGTCCGGAGCGCTTGGCAGCCATCCTGCTGGAAATACTGCCAGCGATTGAGGATGATCTCCAAACCGGAGCGATTGTTGTTGTGGAAAAAAACCGTATTCGCGTCCGTTCCCTCCCGCTGCCATGATCTCGGCGATCTCCTGTTATTTAACTCCGCGGCACGCGAATCTTTTCAACCATGTCCTGGACCGCGATTGGTGGCGGGCTGGTGAACGAGGACAGGACAAGCGCGACGCCAAAGTTGATGAGCATGCCAACCCCGCCAATGCCTTCGGGCGAGATACCCCAGAGCCAGTGCTCGGCGGTATTGGCTTCGGGGCTGATAAATTTGAAATAGATAATATAGGCCGTGGTAAAACTCATGCCGCAGATCATGCCGGCAATCGCCCCGGCTCGGTTCAGGCGTTTGGAGAAAATCCCCAGGACAATCACCGGGAAGAAGCTCGAAGCGGCCAGGCCGAAGGCAAACGCCACGACCTGAGCGACAAACCCCGGCGGGTAAATACCGAAATAGCCGGCGATAATCACCGCTCCGGCCGCGGCGAGACGGGCATAGCGGAGCTCTTGCTGCTCGGTGATATCCGGGCGGATCACCTTTTTCATCAGATCATGGGAAACCGACATCGACAGGACGAGCAGCAGGCCGGCCGCGGTAGACAGGGCGGCCGCCAGACCGCCCGCCGCAACCAAGGCGACGATCCAGGCCGGTAGTTGGGCAATTTCCGGGTTGGCAAGCACGATAATATCGCGGTCGATGTACAACTCGTTGCCCTTCCAGCCTTGCGCTGTCGCGCGCTCGGCAAAGGCAGGATTACGATCATTATAATACTGAATCCGGCCATCCTGGTTCTTATCGGAAAATTGGATCAGACCGGTTTCCTCCCATTTCGAGAACCAGTCAGGTACCTGGGCGTATTCTGTGTTGTGAACGGTCGTTAAGAGATTAGTCCGGGCAAACGCCGCCACCGCAGGGGCGGTGGCGTACAGGATGACGATAAACAGCAGAGCCCAGCCAGCTGAAAGACGCGCATCTTTCACCTTCGGAACCGTAAAGAAACGGGTAATGACATGCGGTAGACCAGCCGTCCCGACCATCAGGGAGAGGGTCACAAAAAAGACATCGATAGTCGTTTTACTCCCCCGACCGGTATAGGCCGCAAAACCAAGTTCCTGACTTAAGCCGTCAAGCTTATCCAGCAGAGACGTTCCTGGCTCTGTTGTCAGTTCCGCCCCAAAACCAATCTGGGGGAGCAGCGTATCAGTCATCAGCAGAGAGATAAAAAAGGTGGGCAACATATAGGCAAAGATCAGCACACAGTATTGGGCGACCTGCGTATAAGTGATGCCTTTTTGTCCACCGGCTACGGCGTAGATAAAGACGATGGCCATGCCGATGATCACGCCGAATTCAACCGGGACCTCTAAGAAGCGCGCAAACACGACACCGACCCCGCGCATCTGACCAGCCACATAGGTAAACGAGACAAAGATGGCGCACACAAGCGCGGCGACCCGAGCGGTCTGCGAATAATAGCGTTCGCCGACAAAGTCTGGCACGGTGTATTTCCCGAACTTCCGTAGGTATGGCGCAAGCAACAGGGCTAAGAGCACATACCCGCCCGTCCAGCCCATCAGATACATCGCACCGTCGCGCCCCAGGAAGGACATCATGCCCGCCATCGAGATAAACGAGGCCGCACTCATCCACCCTGCGGCGGTCGCCATGCCGTTCGCAACGGCACCGACCCGCGAGCCGGCAACATAAAAGTCACTCGTTGACTCGGCTTTGGCTCGCCAGGCGATGCCGATATAGAGCGCGAACGAAAGGCCAACGATAATGAAGGTCCAAATTTTGACCGGATCTGTCGGAAAGAGGTCCATCACTGGGCCCCCCGCTCGCTGCGCACCTCTTCTTGCTCCTCCAGGCCGTATTCCCGGTCCAGACGATTCATCAGCCACACGTACACGAAGATCAGGATGACAAAGACATACATCGAGCCCTGTTGCGCCATCCAAAAACCAAGCCGAAAGCCGCCCAGTCGGATGGTGTTCAGCCCGTCAACACAGAGAATGGACAGCCCAAAAGAAACGATAAACCAGACGCTGAGCAGGGCTCCGACAATGAGAAGATTCGTGCGCCAGTAACGCTGGGACAGGTGGGATACGGATTCATCTTTCATATATGACACACCTCTTGATAGGCCAGACGGAGTAAGCCGAGGAGATAGAGCCGAGGTCTTTTCCTGAGCTGGAAATCAACTAGGCGGCGTCCGGTGGCGAGGGGAATTCATGCGAGACAATATAGTGAAGCACGGTCTGGGGGGTGATCAAACCAACCACAACGTCCTGGCGAACCACAGGCAAGTGATGAATTTTCTGCTCTCGTAAAATGGTGAGCACCTGATCCGCAGGAGTAAATTCGTCGACGGTTATGACATGTTCCGTCATCAGTGTTTCCACAGTCACATCGTTGGCACGCTGGGCAAGAAAGGCGTCGAGCATGTCGCTTTCGGTGATGATACCGACAACTCGTCCGTTCGTATCGGTGACAGGCAGACCGGTGATGTCCAACCGGGCAAGTTGGCGCGCGGCCTCGGCCAGGGTCGTCTCGGGAGAGACAACCACATCGTTTGCCGCCATAAATTGTCGGGCGTGCCCTTTCACTGACACCTCCCTCTCTCCACCATCGGGTGCATCGAGTCAAACGTGGATATTGTGACACACTCAACCTATCACGTCGAGATTGCTCACGCGTCGGTATTTCCCCTGCCGCCTTGCTCACTCATGGTATTATCACCATCCGGTCGGCTCGAAGACACCTCACTTCTATGGTATTGGTGTAACAACACCTTTTGGAGGAGGAAGAACAGATGCCAGTTGTCCACAACGAAACAGTAGAGAAATTTTCCCTCCCCGGCTTAGAACACCAGACCCTCGCCGGTCCGGAACATGGCATGCAAACCTTAGAAATGTGGATGCAGACCATTAAGCCCGGTAGTGGGACGCCCGTTCACCGTCACGACTGCGAAGAGGCTATCGTGGTGTTGCGCGGCTCGGGACGCTTGACGGTCGGAGGAGAGGATACGGATTTCGGTCCGAACTCAACCCTCCAGATACCACGCGATGTGATCCATCAGATAGTCAATACCGGAACGGAAGATATGTTCATCGTTGCGGCTCTTGGCCAGGCACCGGTCAGAGTCTGCACCGCAGACCATGAACACATGCCCCTCCCCTGGCAAGACTAAGGCGTCGGCGCGCTGGCCGAGGGTCGGACATCTTCCCCGGCCCTTCTTCTTGTCCACAAAAAGAAACTGCCCGCGCCCAGCCCGCCGCCGATCACATCCGCAACGACATCGGCCGGACTGGACACACGTCCCGGCACGAAGCTCTGATGCCATTCATCACTGAGCCCATATCCAAGCGTAAAGAGAAGGGTGAAAAGCACGACCGCCAGGGACGAACATCCCTCCCACGTCTCTCTGAGCGCCACTGTCCAGAGCCAACCCAATACGGCGTACGCCGCCACATGGGCCACGGTATCGGAGGAAGGCATCCCCTGGGGAGGACGCAACCTGGGTTGATCGGACAGATAGTAGAGAAGTCCGCAATAACTCATAACCGCTGACCATGCGAGAAGCTGTCGTCCCCAAGTCGCTCTTCCCTTTTGTCCCACCTGCCCGTGCCGCATGATACGATCTTCCACACGTCTTCAGCCGTCCACTAATCGACGGCCATAACCTGCGTATTCACAAAATAGGGGAAGTCGAACGTGGTCAGCTCGCCGACCTGCTTGCCTGGGATCGGAAGCAGACGAACGGAGAGCGGTTTCTGCAACTTCCAGCCTAACGCCCCAACATCTGAGAGGAGTCCCATCAGGTGATGCTGAGAGACAGCGCCTGCAAGCGGTATGGTGTCGAGCCCAGTGCCGCACACTGCGGAATATGTCAGCAGTTGGGGCAGGCGGATTTTTCCTTGATTATTGCGTTCGGCGAGACCGGCATCTTCGAGCACTGGCAACATAAGTCCACAGTAGCCACACTGATCGAGGGTCGTCTCTTTGAGTGCCGCAGTGACCAAGGCGGCGGCCGCAAGCGTGCCCGGACTGCCAAAGGGAACGGCGCTGATCCGCTCAATTGCTCGGGCAATACTGCTCCCAGGACCCGGCGCCGGTGAAAGGTCAAAACCCGCAAATCGAAAAGGCTGCTGTCCAAGGCGTTTCAGACGGCGCTCAAGGGGGCGAAGCTGGCGTTCAAATGCCTGTTGTATCCGGGCGATAAGCCCGGCCGGGCCAAGATCAGGCTGGGCAACGGACTCCACCACATCGGCGGCTTCAAGGGCAAGGGAGACGGCCGGCGTTCCAGAGTGGAACGCCACCGGGAAGAAAGGAGTCTGGGCACGGATGTGTATCGCGGCCGCAAACCGGAGATTGCCAAATCCATCTGGCGTCGTGTCTGCGACCGTTTTCATAATGCCGGCAATCGCTTGGGTTACGGGTCGAGCAGGGACCTGGTTGCCATTGCTGAGACGCGCGCTGGCGAACACGATCTCGGTCCCAGCAATGAGATCTGGCAACAGGTCAACAAACCGATGCTCCTCGGGCACGCTGGGGTCGACTGGTCCGAGCGCGCAGTAATCCAATCCATTGGCGAGACAGCAGGCTTCCAGTTCTTGGGCAAAGCGAAGGACCGTGGCAGGAGAGCAGCCGGCCAGATACTGAGGAAACGGGGGGGTGGCCAAACGGATGGTTTGCACCGCTACCCCTTCCTCCTCGCAGATGGTCTTTACTGCTTGGGCAAAGCGTCCGCCTTGCGCGATCCGAGCGGTCTTCAGCGGAAAGCCGGGATCGAGTCCTATGGTAATGGACCGAATCTTCATGGGTTCTCCCTGACATCAGCGGCGGGGAGACGCATCCCCAGCACTCTCACCTCCACGTTCTGCCCATTGGCACCGTTTCCATTTATCAGTATTATACCCAGGAAAAATAGAGCGATCCGACTATGGCGAAAAAAGAGGAGCCGACGACCCTATCGGACGAACAGGCGACGGGAGAGGGTGCTGATGTTCAGATTCGCCTGACGCGCCGTCCTCCGTGGCAACCATCCCCGCGCCTCCCCGACTATTTGCTGGAAGACGAGCTCAATAGGCTCATGGACCCGCGCGAGTGGAAAACCTACCGGGCCCTGTGGCGACACTCCATCGGTTTACGACGGACTCCACTGATTACGGCTGGCTATGCCGAAATCTGTGAGATGACAGGTTTGTCCCGGGCCTCGGTTATCCGGGCATTGAAAGGGCTCATGAAGAAACGCTATGTCATACGGATCCTCGGACCAGAGGCGAAAGGGGAAACCCGGGTCGAAAAGGCCCGTTTACCAACCAAACCGCGAGACGGCCATCGCTATCTGGTCTGTACCTATCGTGAAGTGATAGAAGGGCGGCTCAAGGACGGAACGCCGCTCAAGGATATTCCCGAAGGAGGCCTGTTCCCGGAAGAGGTCCAGGTCTTTCGGCGTGAAGAGCAAGACCCGTTATTCTCGAGCTAGCGCCCTTGCATCCAGCCTCTGTGTGGGGCATCTTCAGTCAATTACGAGTGGCAGCAAACCTATGCGTACAGGAGTGACGAAACAGCAGTGTGGACTGAGAGCAGGGGTGGTGCTCGGTATCATTCTGTTCCTCGCATTCAGCCTTTTCGACTGGATCGGGCCGTGTGTCTCTGAGGCTCAATTTCTGGGCCAAGGTACGCGACTGGGAAACCGCTTGACGCGTGAGAGTCGGCTACGGTTGCGCCAGGAAAAGCAGAGAAGAGGATCAGGACCAGAAATGGAAGAGATTATCCGTCGGCTGGGGAATGACCGGCCGGAAACACGTATGAGCGCGGTGAAGTCGCTCGGAGAGATGAAAAACCCGGATACGATAGACCATCTACTCAATGCAACCGCGGATGCCGATATTCGGGTCAAGGTCAAAGCCATTGAATATCTGGGCAATATGCGGGCAACCGATGCCACCCCGGCCCTGGCTCAGCAGTTGTTTTTACGTGACGTGCATGCCGGGGTCAAAAAAAAGGTCCTGATTGCCTTAGGCAAAATTGGTGACCCGCGGGGCGCCATGCCTATTATGGAGTTTCTGCGACGTAACCTTGATGAACCGACAAAGGGAACAGCCCTGTTTGCCCTGAAAGAAGTGGGAACAGAGGATGTCCTCACTTTTCTCGACGAATTCTCCCGCATCGAGGAGTCTGTCCTGCTGCGAAGGCTGGCTGCTGATGCAGCGATGGATATCCGGCACCGCCTCTCACCGGAATTCGCTCCGGTTGTCCCCTCGTTCGTGAAACAGGTTGAGCTTCGAGAAAAGATGGAAAAGGGAGCAAAACCATAACCCTTGGGTGTGGAAAGGGAAGGAATGCATGCGTAAGAGCGGATCGGTACGACACGGCGTTTTCACCGTGAGTATCCTCATACTGTCAGGATTGCTGCTGGTGGACTGCCCTCCCCTACACGCCCTGGAACTATTCGGTTCGAAAAAAAAAGAGGAAAAGAGCAAAGAGGAAGCGCGTCCACCGGTCGTAACAAGTGTGAGTCAGCTTCCCGATTTTGCCAATATCGCGAAAACAACCATGCCCGCGGTCGTGAATATCTCAACGACCCAAACATCGACCCGACGCTCCCAACGTCGCCAGAGACCCATGCCGGGGCCAAATCCCTTTGGCGGGGAAGATCCGTTTGAAGAGTTCTTCCGGCGCTTTTTTGGCGATCGGCCTCCCCCGCGCCAGCAGCGCAGCTTAGGCTCCGGCTTCATTATCAGCCAAGACGGCTATATTGTCACCAATGATCATGTTGTTGGAGATGCCGACAAAATTACGGTTCGTCTCTCAGACGAAGACGAGTTTGAGGCGCAAATTATCGGGACCGACGATAAAACAGATTTAGCCCTGATCAAAATCGAGTCAGAAGAACCCTTTCAGAGCGTTCCGCTTGGGAGCTCGTCAGATTTACAGATTGGCGATTGGGTCATGGCCATCGGCAATCCGTTTGGGCTCGAACAAACAGTGACGGCTGGCATCGTCAGCGCCAAAGGGCGAGTGATCGGTGCTGGGCCGTATGACGATTTTATCCAGACGGACGCCTCGATTAACCCCGGCAATTCCGGCGGTCCGCTCTTGAACCTGCAGGGCGAAGTCGTGGGCATTAACTCGGCCATCTTTAGCCAGGGCGGCGGCAATATTGGTATCGGCTTTGCCATTCCTATTGATATGGCGAAGTCGATCATTAACCAACTCAAAGACACGGGGAAAGTGACTCGGGGCTGGTTGGGTGTCGCTATTCAAACGGTCACGGCAGAGCTGGCAAAATCCTTTGACCTGGAAGAGCCTATCGGCGCCTTGGTCGCTGAGGTCACGGAGGGTGGACCGGCAGAGAAGGCGGGGATTGAGCGGGGCGATATCATTACCCACTTCAAAGGGGAACAAATTCTGAAATCCCACGACCTACCAGCCATGGTGGCGCGTACCCCGGTGGGAGAAAAGGTCCAGGTCACCGTTCTCCGGGGCGGGAAAGAACAAACCATCTCCGTCGCACTTGGAGAATTGACCGACCAGATCGCTCAAGGCGGCAGCCGCGAAGAGAGTGAGGCAAGCTGGGGACTGACCGTCGCCGACATCTCAGACGAACATCTCCAACGTTACCGGCTGCCCGACAATCAAAAAGGCGTCGTTGTCACGGCGGTTGAGCCTGGCAGCCCAGCCGAGATGGCCGGTATCCGTCCCGGAGATGTGATCGAAGAGGTGAACCGCCAGACCGTAAAATCGGTGCGTGATTTCACGACGGCCGTAGAGGAAGTCAAAGACGCAGAGACCCTTCTGCTTCTTGCCCGGCGAGGAAATTTCACGTCGTTCTTCGCCCTCCGGAAACAAGGCTAAGAGACTGCGGGGCGATTAGCGCCCCGCAGTCTCTTACCGTGCTCGGCTTTTTCAGGCGAACAGAAACGCACCGACGACGGTACATCTCAGGCTATAGCCCCTGCGCCAACTCGATCAAATAGCCGTCTGGATCACGCACGTAGGCTGTCCGTTGCCCCCACGGGCGGGTTGTCGGTGGGGTGACCGGCGTTGCTCCGCCCGCCACTATTTCCGCATAGGCCGCATCAACGTCGGCGACCTTGAAACCCAACTCGAAACCAGGAGCGGTCTGTTGAGCGGGCTCCAGGGCGAAACCGACCACGGCTGCCATAGCCGGGCGGGTGTAGAATCCAATGCGGGTCACACCGGTGTCGAGTTGCGCGTAGTCTCCGGAACGATGGCCGAGTTTGAGCCCTAAAACCTGGGTATAAAAATCAAGGGCACGGTCGAGATCATCAACAATCAAGATGATATAGTCGGCCGCTTCAAGTTGCATACGCGTGTCCTGGCAGGACCGTCCTCAGCCCGCTACTGGGGCAACGGAGGGATAGGGCTGCAAGACCTCTTCCATTGTTCGCGACTGGTCAAAGAAAGACAGCACCCGCAGCAGGATTTCGTCCACAACGGCATCTGGACAGGACGCCCCACAGGTGAGGGCGATATCAAGTGGACGGTGTTCGGGCAGCCAGTTCTGCGTGGTCTCGATCTGTTGCCGGTCTAAAACAAAATGGTCGATGTGGGATGGGGAGACGATGTCCTTTGCACCCTGAACGAAATACGTCGGCATGGCCGCCCGACAGAGCTCGACAATATGCGAGGTGTTTGAGGAGTTATACCCGCCGACAACAAGACCCAGATCGGCCCCGTGCTCAATTAACGCATACGTGGCGTGTTGGTTCTCATTCGTCGCATAACACAGGGTGTCGGACGTGTCGGCAAAGGTCTCACCCAGCCGCCCCTCGCCGTAACGGTCGGCCAGGGCCTGACGCAAAATCCGGGCAACCTGCCGTGTTTCGGAAGCTAACATCGTGGTTTGGTTGACGACACCGATCCGTTGCAAATCGCGCTCGGGGTCGAAACCGTGAGAGCAGGTATGGCCGAAGTACGTCAAGAAAACGTCCGGCTCAAGTCGGCCACGAATAATGTCACCTAGGATATAAGCTTCTTCGAGGTTGAGGACGACGACAGTCGGCGCATTTTGAATACTATGAGAGAAAGTCGCACGGGTTTCCTCATGAGAAGCTTTACCATGCACGACCACGGTATAGCCGCTACTGCCGAGTTGCGCACTCCGTTTCCAGACGCGCTCCACAAACGGACAGGTGGTATTATAGGTATACGGGTCTAATCCACGTTGGGCTAAGGCGTCCTGAACCTCCACGCTCGCCCCAAAGGCTGGCACGACCACAATATCCTCTGCGGTGAGTTTGTCCCAGGCGATCAGGTGTTCGCCGGTCGAGGAAAAAATAAAGCGAACCCCCCGCTCCTGGAGATCCTGGTTCACTGCGGGGTTGTGAATCATTTCACTTAAGAAAAAAACCCGCTTGTCGCTGTTCTCCTGGAGCGTCTGATACGCGATCTCGACCGCATTCTCCACGCCAAAACAGAAACCAAAATGGCGGGCAAGAATAAAGCGCACCGGGCCAAAGTCGAGCACCGTGGGCAGTAGGTCCTGCTTACGGGGGTCTTGCAGCTGACG
The DNA here is from genome assembly GCA_965203745.1 of uncultured Binatia bacterium (SeqCode). Classification (GTDB taxonomy): domain Bacteria; phylum Desulfobacterota; class Binatia; order Bin18; family Bin18; genus Bin18. Next base: position 1,946,589 of record CBDBDK010000001.1, on the reverse strand, counting down.
ATGTTTTTTCACCCGGGAAATGATGGGGCTTTTATAGAAGTCTGGGATATGAAACTGCCGAGCCATGCTACGTCCTCTCCGCCCTACCCATGCTCTGGACGAGCAGAAAGCCTTGAAAACCAGTGCCTTTCCCCTACCAGATTGCCCCATTCTTCGCAACATTGTTGGGATTGTGCACACGTTCGAGGCAGTATGGGAACCCCTCGTCACGGCTCCGCTTGTTCGTGCCTGAGGGCTGTGGTACGGGGCAGGTGTACTCATACCTACAGGGAGGCAGTATGAAAACACGCGCAGCAGTAGCCTGGGAAGCCGGCAAGCCACTCGAACTGGAAGAAGTTGAAGTCCAAGGCCCGCAAAAAGGCGAGGTATTAGTCCATATAAAGGCGACCGGAGTGTGCCATACCGATGCTTTTACCCTGTCAGGAGATGACCCGGAAGGAGTCTTCCCCGCTATTCTCGGTCACGAAGGCGGGGGCGTTGTGGTCGAGGTTGGTGCGGACGTCACCAGCGTGAAAGAGGGCGATCATGTCATTCCCCTCTACACGCCGGAAGACCCGAATTGCCCGTTCATCAAATCAGGCAAGACCAACCTGTGCCAAACGATACGTGGGACCCAAGGCCGTGGACTCATGCCGGACGAGTCCAGCCGCTTTTCGCTTAACGGCAAAACCATCTACCATTACATGGGAACCAGCACCTTTAGCGAATACACCGTGCTGCCTGAGATCAGTACCGCAGTGATCCAGAAAGACGCTCCACTCGAAAAAGTCTGTCTCCTCGGCTGCGGTGTCACCACCGGAATCGGCGCAGTCAAGAACACGGCAAAGGTGGAGCCGGGCAGTACAGTTGCGGTGTTCGGTCTGGGCGGAATCGGCCTGGCCGTCCTCGTCGGGGCCGGCATGGTCAAGGCGGAGCGCATCATTGCCATTGACGTGAATCCTGGCAAGTTCGACCTGGCCAGGAAGTTTGGAGCAACCGATGTCGTCAATCCACAGGACTACGACACTCCTATCCAGGACGTGATTGTGGATATGACCGACGGCGGCGTCGACTATTCGTTCGAGTGCATCGGAAATGTGAACACCATGCGAGCCGCGCTGGAATGCTGTCATAAAGGCTGGGGAGAATCGACGATTATTGGGGTCGCGGGTGCGGGTCAGGAGATTGCGACGCGACCCTTCATGCTGGTCACGGGTCGGGTCTGGCGCGGTACCGCGTTTGGCGGGGTAAAGGGCCGCTCGGAACTTCCCTGGTTTGTGGAGCGGGCCATGACGGGGGAAATCCCTCTTGACGATTTTATTACGCATACCATGCCGCTCGATGCTATCAATACAGCATTCGAGCTCATGCACGAGGGCAAGAGTATTCGGTCGGTGATTCATTATTAGGTGCTCTTCCCTTTGCGGGTGGCGAATTTAATCTTTGACCCAAACAGAAGGATTGGGCGACAACTTGGGATGGGGATAATATGCGTAGTTCCATGTTGGTGGCTGTCGCGGCTGCTGTGATGATATCTGGGACCGTCTTTGGAAATGAATACGATCCGTGCGATTATCCGGAGAGGGCTATCTTGGACACAATAGATAAGGGAGAAGCGACAAAATACGACTCTGCGTCTGAGCGCTCTGCACAACTCTTGATGAGCTATCTGATAGATCACTGCAAGATGGAGCCACAAGAGGTGTTGGAACTCTTTGTTCGTATGGCAGGTTTCAAGAAGCAAGAGATGCTATCTAGGCTCGCACGAGAAAGAATTCAGAACCCGAAACCCTATGTCGGTTTATACAAGCGGAGTGTGGTTGCACCACAAGAGTGGGATATGATTGCGATTTTCGTGCAGACCGGCCTCAATCGTAAGATTTGTGAGGATACGAGAAAAGTAATCATGCAATCTACAAATACCGAGGGGTACAGATGTGTACCACTACCCGAAGACTGGCGGAAGCGCTCAGTGGAGCAAGTAGTGCACAGGACTATGACGACAGGCCCTGGAGATGACTAACGACTAACACGCTGCCGCTTCCCTGTTGGGCTTCGTATGGATATCCCTGATCAAGCAAACAGCCTCCTCAAGGCCGTATATGACCTCGCTCCTCAGGTCCGTTCGCTCCGTCATCAGATCGAAACCCAGCGTCGCCTCCCCCAGTCTCTCGTTGATGCCATGGCTGCCGCGGGCCTCTTTCGTCTGCTACTTCCTCGCTCGCTTGGTGGTCTTGAGGTCGATGTCTCTCTATTTATCCAGATTATTGAGGCAGCCGCAGCCTTGGACGGGGCAGTCGGCTGGTCAGCCATGATCGGTGCAACAGGAGGACTGACGAGCGGCTATCTTCCGTTGGAAACTGCTCAGGAGATCTATGGTAGCGACCCGCATATCGTCACTGCCGGCTCCCTCGCTCCACACGGTAAGGCCAAACCGGTCGAGGGAGGCTACCACGTTACTGGACGTTGGCCTTTCAACAGTGGTTGTGAATATTGCGCCTGGCTCATGGGCAACTGCATTATCCATGAGGCTGATGAGTCTCCCCGTCTGCGTTCCGACGGACGGCCAGATATTCGTCTGATGCTCTTTCCTGCGGCGGAAGCCGACATCATCGACACGTGGTCAGTCTCCGGCCTCCGAGGAAGCGGCAGTCATGACATCGCGATCCATGACCTCTTTATTCCCGCAGAGAGAACCGTTGCATATGGCTTTGAGCCTCCTACGCAGCCTGGCCCTCTCTATGCCTTCCCCACCTTTGGCTTATTGGCCATTAGTGTTGCCAGCGTGGCCGTGGGCATGGCCCGAGGCAGCATTGATTGTCTTATGGAAGTTGCACGCACCAAGATTCCAACCGGAGGGCGTCGCCCGCTCGGCGAACGACCCTTCATCCACATGCAGGTGGCGCAGGCCAAAGCACGGTTTCAGGCAGCCCGCGCCGGACTCTTTGCCATAGCCCAGGAGACATGGGCGATGGTGTGTCAGAGAGAAGCGGTTCCTCTCGAACAGCGGGCGGCTATTCGTCTTGCAGCCAACCACGCTACCAGCGAGTCCGCCGCAGTGGTGGATAGCATGTATACGGTCGCAGGGACCAGCGCCATCTGGGACACGAGTCCGCTCCAGCGGGCTTTCCGCGACATCCACGTGCTGACCCAGCACGCAGTCATCGCACCACCCCTGTATGAACTTGCCGGTCGGATATTGTTTGACCTCAAGACCGATACGTCGATGCTATAGCCGTCTGACCACTTTCCCCTCTCGCGTATCAGGGAACGACTTTTCTGAGCAACTGGAGGCTGACCTGAGGGTCGTGGTATGGGCCGCTGACCTGGAACGGCAGCGCCGTGAGTCGGTCGGTACTCTGGGCGAGCAGTCTGCCCGCTAAGGGTACCTTTTCAACGACACTCGTAATCCCACGCAGTGGGATGACATCGGTCGTGATATCAAGCATTTTCTGCCGCAAGTCCACCCGGCCTCGGGCGTCCAGGCGAACGGCCTCTCCGATGAGAGACAGATTCTCCATGGTGAGTTCGCCATGTCTCACGACGACATCTCCGGTCAGCGAAGAGAAAAGCAGTCCTTCACGGGGTAGTTGTGGCAACGAGAAGCTGAGCAGGCTTTGCAGACTGATGGCGGTCCAGAGCCGCACGAGAATCGGGAGTTGCTGGGCAATCCCATCTTGAACTGAGAGCGTCAATTCCCCATCCCACTCCTCTGGATCATCCCAGAACTCCCAATGAACAACCTCGATGTCACCGCTGGCATCTAAGACGCCTGAGAGGGTATCGGTTGGATGGCCAAGAGCCGCAAAAAAATCTGCCGCCCCAACCTGACTTACCCGCGGTGCGAACGAGAGCGCGGACGAGTCAAGCCAAAACGTCCCTTCTCCCCGAACGTGGCCCGCTGAGACACCGGCCTCTTCGAGGCGAAAATCAACCTGACGATCATACCGGTCAACAGAGACCCGGACCGGTGCCGCGCTAAACGTCTTATACCGCACCCGGTCGCAGTGGATATCGACACGTACCGTGTTCTGTTCCGCTGTCTCTTTCTTCTCCGGTTGGACGGCATCAGGGATTAAGATCGAGTCGAAATCCAACTCACCACACTCCAGGCTGACGCGCAGTTCCAGGGGTTCAAGGCCCAGCAACTCACCCGAGCCCGCCACACTCCCGCCAGGCAGGCTGGCCTGCTCAATGACAAATCGACCCTGCTGGCCATGCCAGGAGAATTGGCCACGCGCGATATCGAGCGGTTCAAGAAACGACAGCACGTCCACACGGGCCTGGCTCAGCGCAATCCGCCCCTCGGTTTCCAGGCTGTGACGTTGTGGACCGAACCGGGCAACCAGCCTGCCGCTGAGCTGTCCGGACTGTAAGCCCACCACAGTCCCGTCAAGCAGCGGAACAACATCCTGGACGGTCGCCTGTGGAATAGACAGGGCAACACGTCCCTGCTGTGAGGCAGTGAAGGGCTGCTCAATCGTTCCTTCCAGGAATCCAACCGATGTCCCCACACGAAAACGGATATCCTGTAGCCTCGCCTCCTCCGGCGTGAGATGCACGACCCCATTCACCTCGGACAGGGTCAGCCCCCACTCGGGAAGGGCCATGCCGGCCGCCCGCCATTCCACCGTCGCAGAGTATGAGAGCTGGGTGCCCCTGCCGAGGGGAAGCTGCGCGCTCAGCCGGAGATCAGCTTGTCCTGACGGGTGGTGCACGGCTGGCAGGAAGGCCTCTCGCTCTTTGGGTGGCACAAGTGAGAGCAAAGGGTCTAGGTCATCGGTGAGACCTATCTGCGTAGCGAGTCTGACCCCGAGTGTTGGCGACTCTGCTGAGAACAGAGGCCCCCAGTCAGCGCTCAGCTCCGTGAGCGCCGAGGACCGTCCGTACGAACCCTTCAGGTTCGAGGCGTGCAGTTGACCGTCCTGCAAACGAAGCTGTCCCGAGGTCAGACGAACCGGGAGGCCATTCTTCACGAACCAGCCCTCCACTTCTTCAAGCGTGGCGTTGAACGTGAGCGAGGCCAGACTTTCAGTCAGATTTTCGAGTAGCCCAACGACCGGTGCAACCATCAGCCATGAGGAAGCGTCTGATGGATTCTCCCAGCGCAAGTCCGCCAGGCCGATGCTGCCACGCTCAATCGTTAGAGATAAAAGACGGGCCGCTCGGACGCTTAGCCGACCTGAGACGGTCGTACTCGCATGCGCCCCTCCGGTATACTTCCCCAAGAAGTCTACGCGCGCCGAGGGCCAATCTGCCCCAAACCATGCACCCAACTCCTGGACGGCAACGTTCTGGAGGCGAATGTCACCTCGCCATTCTGCTGGAGACTCGTTCGGTGCCGGCTCCCAGTGTGGGGAGCGAGAACGGAGCGTCAGCTGTCCAACATCTCCGTTCCTGCCCAAGTCTGCACTCAATTCTCCCCATACGCCACCTGTATCCCAAACAATCCGCAGCCGTGTACGGGTGAAGACCGCAGGAACTCCGGTGGATGTTTGCTGAAAGACAAACGTTGCATCTTCTAGGACAAGCTGGTGGACCAACAGTTGTGGTGAAAACCAGAGATTGGCATCAGACGGATTTTCCTCAGCCTCGGCTTCCTGGGCAAACGGATTCATTTGATGAGCGAACAGGCGCGCAACCGGAGCGGCCGATTCAGCATTCGCTATCGGTTGCGCGAGTTGGACGCTCGGCTTCAAGAAGAAAATATGACGAAAGAGCAGTTGCCCGCGTAAGAGCGCCTTAAGATCAAGCACGAGATCAATGCGTTCGGCAGTCATGAAAGGACCGGTTCCGTCGTACGCCTGCAGACTGACCGTCTTGAACTGCACCCCTACCCCCTGCCGAAAAGAGAGCGTACTTGATGCAATCTCCACTTCTGCGCGTAAGAACCGCTCCAGTTCTTGTTCAAGGAAGGCAACATAGCGCTGTTCGGATAAGAACCAGCCAGCGAGAAGAAGTCCCACCAGGACACCACTTAACCCAAGGGCGATCAGACTCAGCGTCAGCCGCCGCAGTCCCCGTAGAGAGCGAAATATTCTGGGTCGCGGTTCTTCCGTTTTCGTCTCAGATCGGGTCATGCCTACGTCTATTCAGTCGTACTAGGAGAAAATTCATCAGCGACGAAGTCGTGCATAGTTTGGAAATACCGTTGCCCAGCGATCCTGTACAGGCCAACATGTTCCCCACCTGGGATTTCATAAAACTGCTTGGGTTGAGGGGCCAGTTCATACAGGGCGCGCCCCTGCTGAAAGGGCACGAGTCCATCCCGGGTGCCATGAATAACGAGCAGTGGAACCGTGAGCTTTGGAATAAGCCGAGCTGAGTTGAGATCGTCTTTCACTAAGAAGGCCAGGGGTCGGAGGAGAAGCAGGGCTTGTCCCATCGCGTGCAGGGAGTAAAACGGGGCTTCCAGAATAAGACGTTCCGGGCGCACCTCCAGTGCGGGGTCAACCGCAAGGGCAATCGCGACCGCGCAGCCCAAGGATTCGCCAAAAAAGACGAGTCGTTTTCCTTTGCTCCAACCCCGTTCCTGAATGAGCCGTATAGCGGCCCGGCCATCGGATATGATGCCGGGAATCGACGGACGACCATGACTCAGACCGTAGCCCTGGTAATCAAACAGGACGTGGCTGCCGCCAACATGCGTGTGCATCAAATAGGCGTGCTCTAAGCGATGCTGAATGTTGCCGCCATTCCCGTGAAACCAGATAAAGATGACGTCCCCCGGGCCGGGGATATACCAGCCGTGCAAGAGCGTCCCCTGCTCTCCTCCAAAGCGAATGTCCTCGTAGGCGAGATCATAAACGGCTGGCGTTACGTCCACAGTCGAACTGGGATGGAAAAGGAAAAAGTTCTTCAGCCACTCGGCCGGAGCGACAAGAGTCGAGGCCAAAAAAGCACTCCAGCCGAGAACGATCTGCGTCATGCTTGTCACCGTATCGTTGCCCTACTCGTGCAGGCCGGAAGATGGAGCGTGGAGATGTTCCTACGATTTCCCCTTCTGGTGGGCTGGTCGTTTCGTCTTTTGATATAAGCCAGTCCGCCCTTCTAACAAGTCCCGTTGGGCAATCTCTTCTTCCCGACCGCCCTGACCACTCACAAAGCGATAGCTGGCCTGCACAAACTCGTCGACCTTTTCTTCGTCCGTCAAGGTCTCTGCACTGAGCGCCAGATATTCCCGCATCACAAACTCCCCGCCACCGGGATGAAAAAGGTCTCCGGCCCGACTGGCACTCGCGGAAACCAACCGCATGGCCGGGAGTTTCAAGGCGAGGTCTTCACCCAGGAGAAAAGAAAAGGGATTACCGTTGGCATAGTAGCACAGGCCACCAAACATACGGCGATGCGTGATCCCTGTCAGTCCCAAACGGGCAATTGCCTCATCCAAAGTCAACTGATGGCGTGGAGGCGGACGCTTTGCCTTTTGTTTTGCTCTCTTTTGCGCCATGGCGATCAGGATAGAGGGGGAAGTATAGAATAGATACCGGCGTATGCTGCCTACAAGAGCTCCTGTGGCCCCTCTCCCTCCATAACGCCCCCAGGGGCGGCGACCAACCCTAATCCGACCAGTACCCAGAGCAGGACAATGCCGCATACAATTCCTATAGCAATCGCGCTCCAGTACGACGCAAGCTCGCCCCCTTGTTGGACATGCAGGGCAATAGCCCGTCCCTGCAGACGGGTCGCCAGAAAATACATGACAAACACTTGAAGACCTACCAGCAGCGCCTCAAGCATACGTTGCTCTTGCGGTATCAATCTGCTGAGGAGCAACGAGCCTACCGTCAGCATCCCCGTCCAGAGGAAAACATCTCGAATGGCGCGGGGTTGAGACAGTCTCCGGCAGTTCATTGACAGCAGAACACCGCCGGCAAGGGGAGAACCGAGGAAGGTTGCGAGGACAACGGCCCACACAGAATAGAGAGGCTCCTCCAGGTTATTCGTCCGGTGGCTCGGTAGATCAGTCGGCGGCATAGCCCTCTCCACAAAAGATATTCGTCGGGCACAGTCAGCATCCGAAGGCGCTCTGAGGCTACCCTTTGCCCCAGGACAATTCAACTGAGCATGACACCGGTGCTCGCGCGTGTATTTGCTTCCTCACCACGGCCTATGCCACACTCAGGGTATGCCGTCCAGGAGGCCAGTGTATGGCAAGAGGCATCGTCATCATCATTTGTAGTGTCGTGGTCCTGGTCCGGCCGCAGGTGGGACTTGGGCAGGGAAACGATTGACACCTGGGTTGATAGCAAAGGGACAATCCACTATTCCGACACACCAACCGGCGAAGCCCGCTCGGTCGATGACGAGCTTCCACCAGCGGCGAGTTTTGCGACGCAACCCGATTCCGTGCCGCAATCGGAAACACCGCTCCCTGCCCTTCCCGCCCAAGGAGTGACAGTGGCCGCAGCCGCCACTGGGCGTGAAGAGCTCTTTAACCCATGGAATGAAGGGGCTGAAGACGGCCCACTCGGACGAGACGAAGATTTCGCACTCGGTCGAGATGGACCGTTCGGCCCGGACAACAGCGAAGCCAACTATTGAAAGGATTCGTCACACTCAGCAATGGTTTCAGGAGCGGTAGCGCGTTGATCTTCCCAATCGCGGGTCTGGAACCAATACTGGCTGCGTTGTTCGAGCCAGCCGCTAGCCGTGTTGGCCTCGATCCAGGTGTTGAAGAAATTTAGGGTATCGAGGTCACCCTTCCGCACGGCTATCGCTCCCACTTCCGAAGCAAACGGCTCCTCGAAGGGCAGATTCAGCGTCTCCGGGTGAGCCTCAACCCACGTGGTCCGAGTCGTCGCGAACGCGGCCGCCGCATGGGCGTCGCCGGCGACGACTGCTTGGAGGACAGCGTTATCGGTATCAAAGAGCGATAACATGGCATCCGGAAAAACACTCTCGACAAACCTCACGGACGATGCTCCCCGCCGGGTCGCAATTATGACATCGGCACTGTTAAAATCTGCCAGCGTTGCCAGGTCTGCGGTTTGCTCCGTATTCGCCACCAAGTAGACACCGCTGGAGTTGTACGTTGACGTGAAATTGATCCTGAGATTGCGTTCCGGAAGGGTCGTCATCCCACTGATAATGACGTCAAACTCCTCGGCAATCAGCTCCGAGATGATGTAGGTCCAGTTCGTCCGCGCAAATTCGATTTCAACCCCCATGTCCTCGGCCACTTTTTTCGCGACATCGATCTCGAAGCCGACCAACTCGCCGTCGGCATTGCAGAGCGACCAGGGCTCGAACAGCCCGAGACCGACTCGCAGTGTCCCCCGATCCTGGACCTCCTCAATGACGCTGTCAAAAGCCCACCACGGGAAAAACTCGGCCGTCGCGCGTGAGCTGAAACCGCCAATCAGGACAACAACGACCAGACCACACAATATGTGCTTTGTCCGCATCGGACACCTCCTTTAAGGATTCGCTCCTCTCAGCCCTTAGCACACGTAACGTATCTTCTACAAACTGTGTGTACGCATTCTCCGCATCTGCCGTTCCGCAAGTCTTGGCCGGAAGATTTTCAGCTTATCGACCAACTGTCTCAGGCAAGGTCTGGTCGAAAGCAGAGAACAGCGCTAGTATTGGCCCCTACTCACTGCGACGTTCGCAAACCGGCCCACCGCGGCCAAACGAAAAAGGGGGTGCAGTGTGAGTGCGCTGGATCATATTCGAATACTCGATTTAACCCAATTTGAGGCCGGCCCTTCGTGTACTGAAATTCTGGCCTTTCTCGGCGCAGACGTGGTGAAGGTTGAGCCGCCCAAAGGAGGGGACCAGGGCCGGTATCTCATTACCGATAAGCCGGAGCTCGATTCGCCCTACTTTCTCTTGTTGAACGCCAGCAAAAAAAGCATCAGCATCAATCTCAAAAGCGAAAAAGGGATGAGCCTGTTTAAGCAGCTCGTGCCCCATTTTGACGTCCTGGTCGAGAATTACGGCCCGGGCGCCATCGCTAAACTGGGTCTGGGGTATGACGTTGTCTCGGCCATCAATCCGCGGATTGTCTATGCCCAGGTCAAAGGGTTTGGGACCTACGGCCCATATTCTGGATTCAAGAGCTTTGACATGATTGCGCAGGCCACCGGCGGAGCCATGAGTGTCACGGGCACTCAGGACACGCCACCGCTGCGTCCGGGCCCGACCATAGGCGATACCGGAACCGGGATCCACTGTGCCGTGGGCATTCTCTCAGCTCTGCTCCAGCGCGAGAAAACCGGCACCGGTCAGCGGGTCGAAGTGGCCATGCAGGATGCGGTAGTGAATCTGACCCGCATTGGCATGATGAGTCATTATTACGGCACCGTCCCGGCCCAACGCTCGGGCAATCGGCTCGCGGCCATGGCCCCAACCGATCTCTATCCATGCGCACCGGGCGGTCCCAACGATTATGCCTACATCATTAACACCACCCCGGCGATGTGGGAGGGCACCCTGACAACCATCGGACGAGCGGACCTCATCAGCGACCCACGTTTTTGCGACCAGAAGAATCGCAATAAGCACTTTGACGAAGTGTTTGCCATCATTGCGGACTGGACGAAACAGCGCGACAAATTTGCGGTTATGGAAGCTTTTGGCAGAGCCGGTGTGCCGTGTGGAGCCGTGCTCGACAGCGGCGATATCCTCGCCAACGAACACCTCAAAGAGCGCGGCATGATCACAACCGTCGAGCATCCAACGCGGGGGTGTTTCACCATGCCGGGCTGCGCAGTTCAGATGTCAGATTCTCCATCCGAGGTTCATCCTGCTCCGCTCTTGGGGCAGCACAATGCGGATATTCTCGGCTCTCTCCTGGGTCTGACGGAAGGCGATTTGGCGGGACTCAAGGACGACGGCATTATCTAATCGGTGACCCCGTTCCTCAAGAGAGACACCCTTGCGGCTCCGCCTCAAAGCTGACACAAAAAGAGCCGTACAGGAGGACTGGCATGGAAGAGGTCACCAGAGAAATTTTGTGGAATATCTCACTGACAGGCAAGGTCGTGATGTATGTCCTCCTGTTCACGACCTTCTTTGGTGCACCGCTCTACCTCGCCTACGAATGGTGGAAACGGATTAAGCACGGGTCTGCGACCACGCGGATTGATAATATTCCGGAGCGGACCAAACTGTTTCTGCTCGAGGCCTTTGGGCAGGGGAACGTCGTGCAGGAAAAGCCGGGCGGCCTCTACCATCTGACGCTGTTTGTCGCTTTCTTTGGCCTGTTCATCGGGACCGGGTTGGTCACCCTTGAGCATGACACGCCCATGCACTTCTATTTTGGGGCCTTTTACAAAGTCTATAAATTTGTCCTCGATACCTGCGGGGTGTTGCTCATTGCCGCCTGCGGACTGTTTCTGTATCGCCGCTACGTCCAGCGTCCAGCGGCTCACGCTGGTCCGGCTCAAGAAAAAATGGTTGATAATTTTGAGAACCGCGTCGGCTATGGCCTGCCGTTAGTGCTCATCCTGCTCATTGGCGTGACCGGCCTCATGCTCGAAGGGGTGCGCATTCACACCAACCCCGCGAGTCATCCAGGCTGGGCCTATGCGGGGATGGCGTTCGCCGGTGTTTTTGCTCTGGCCGATGCAGGAGAAGGCACGCATCAAATCGTGTGGTGGGTGCACCTGCTCATTATCACTGCATTTTTTGGTCTGATTCCGTTTACCAAGATGCGGCATATATTCCTGGCACCGGTCAATATCTTCTTCAGCAATCTGAAACCCCGCGGCCGCCTGGAACCGATTACCGACTTTGAAACCGCGGAGACCTTCGGCGTCTCGCAGGTTGAAGAGTATAGCTGGAAACAACTGCTCGACATGGCGTCCTGCCTCGAATGTGGGCGCTGTACGCTCAACTGTCCCACAGTCAATACGGATAAGCCGCTGAACCCCAAAAAGCTGGTCATGGTTCAACGCGAGCATCTCATCCAAAAGACGCCCTTTCTCTTGCAGCTTGCCGCGGTCAAAGCGCAAAACGGCGAGCAGGTGGAACTGCCGGTCTGGGAGGGGGCGGATATGATTACCGAGGTGGCGACCGAAGATGTCATCTGGGGCTGTACGACGTGTGGTTGGTGTGAGGAAGGCTGTCCGGTCAATATCGAGCATATCCAGCGGATTGTGGACATGCGGCGCTACGACGTAATGATGGAAGCGCGGTTTCCGCAAGAAGTAGTCAACGTCTTCAAAGGCTTGGAAACCAATTCCAACCCGTGGAATCTGGGCTTTGACAAACGCGCGGATTGGGCTGCTGGTCTCGGTGTGAAGACCCTGGCCGAAGACCCTGAAGCCGATGTGCTGTATTGGGTGGGCTGCGCCGGTTCGTTCGATGAACGCAACCAAAAAGTCTCTACCGCCATGGTCAACATCTTACAGAAGGCCGGCGTGCGCTTCGCCATCCTGGGCAAAGAGGAAGGCTGTACGGGCGACCCGGCGCGGCGTTTGGGCAACGAGTATCTCTACAGCATGCTGGCTGAGCAAAATGTTCAGACCCTGAATGGCTACAACGTCAAGGAAGTGATCACCCAGTGTCCGCACTGCTTCCACACGATTGCCAACGAATATCCGGACCTGGGCGGGAATTATAAAGTCTACCATAGCTCGGAGTATATTGAGGAGTTGGTCAAGCGAGACAAGATCAGCCCGCGCATTCTGAATGAACAGAACACCACCTTCCACGACCCCTGCTATTTGAGTCGTCACAATGGCCGCTATGCGCCGCCCCGCGAGGCGTTGCGGGCTATTCCGGGCATCAAGCTCAATGATGTCGAACAGTCGAAAAACCGCACCTTCTGTTGCGGTGCTGGCGGCGGCTCGGTCTGGAAAGAAGAGACGCAAGGGTCACGGATCAACTACACCCGCGTGGACCAACTCATGAAAGCCGAGCCCGAGACCATTGCCGTCGGCTGCCCTTACTGCATGATCATGATGGACGACGCCGTCAAAGGGAAGGACCTTGACGAAAAGGTTCAGGTCAAAGACCTGGTTGAACTCGTCTCCGAATCACTCAATGACGAGACAGAGACGGCACACACGGAAGAGGCAGAAACAACCCATTAAGCTATCAAGCATTGCATACTCTTCCGTTTCAGAAACTCCTCCCTCTCTCGAAGAGGAATAAGGCGAGTAGGAAGGCGCTTCTCCTTCTCCTCTCTGCTGTTCTTTTCGCCTGCCCTGCCGCCTCTTCCTCTTCTCCCCAGGTCATTATCCACCTCCAAAGCGGAACCCCCATCCGCGTCGCGGTCGAAGTTGCCGACACACAAGAAAAACGTCAGCTTGGCCTCATGTATCGCAACGAACTCCCGGCATTCGGCGGGATGCTCTTTATTTTCCCGCAGGAAGGTCCGCTCAGTTTCTGGATGAAAAATACCTCGCTGCCGCTCGATATCATCTATATCAACGCGGATTTCACCATCGTTCATATCGCCGAAAACACAGCACCCTACTCCACCGCCAACATCCCCTCTCAACACCCGGCCAAATATGTGCTTGAAGTCAACGGCGGATTTTGTCGGCAACACGGCATCGTAGCCAAGGATCGGGTTGAGTTCTCACGGGTGACCTCAAAACTCCTGCAACAGCCAAGGGAGCGGGAATAATTTGGCTGCGCAGCCAAAAAATGGTAAGGTTCCGCATCGTGACGGTTGCAGCATACGTCAGCCTCTTTGTTTTAGCGGTGCTCACGCTAGGAGTAACACCGCTCTCCGGACACCCGTCAGCCCTTCTCGGATTCTTCCCCTCATCACCGCCTGTCGTCTCAGACGAAAGACTGGAAAAAGGGAAATTCCTCGTCGCAGCAAACCATCTGCATGACCCCAATTTCTCACAGACCGTCGTCTATCTCGTTGCCTATGGCCAACGGGGCGCTCTGGGCGTAGTGATCAATCGCCCGACGAATATTCAATTGGCGAGTGCACTGCCACATTTGGCAGACCAACCGCATGCGGAAGATGTGATCTATGCTGGAGGTCCGGTAGGACGCACCCGTATGCTCTTACTCGTTCGCTCACAGACATTTCCACTTGGAGAAACGCTCCCGGTCACGGCAGAGGTTTCAGTGACGTCCAGTCTCGATAATTTAACCAAGCTGGTTGCGACGACAACGGCACAGTTTCACGTGTACGCGGGCCATGCCGGCTGGTCACCCCTTCAACTTGACTCAGAAGTCGCACGGGGCGACTGGCATGTTATGCCCGGTGACCCGGCAACGCTTTTTGATACAGACCTGAAAAGCGTCTGGTCAGACCTGAGGAGTAAAGACGCCCGTGACGCTGCGGAGTGGATCCACCACAGACAGCCCATATATCCGGAAAGACCTCAGGGCGGCTACTAAAGAGCTTAGGAGGAAACGCCATGGCAAGCATCGAATGGATCACTCGTTTATTTCACTCCATTGATACCAACGATACCAGTACTTTTGCGGACTTCCTCACCCATGACGCGCTTTTCAAGTTTGCCAATCAAGAGCCAGTTGTCGGGAAAGAAGCGGCGCGTCAGACGGTAGCCGAATTTCTCTCCAGCATTAAAGCCATTCATCACGACGTCCTGGACGTCTGGGCGAAGGAAGGAGCGACGGCCTGCCACGGCATCGTGACCTATACTCGTCACGACTCCAGTCAACTCCGCGTCCCATTTGCCAACGTGTTCAAAATGCAGGGCAATTTGATTCAGGAATATCTGATCTACGTCGATGCGTCGCAACTCTACACCCCAATTGTCGAAGAGGACGCGCCGTAGTGATATTGAACGCAGAAAATAGGAATGAGGACGGCCTTCGGCAAGATTGACAAAGAAGACGTTCTTGGATAGGGGCCTTCGAGATGCAAACAGTATGCCTGGCAGAAGAGTGCGGAGAAGCCAGTGTTTTCCCCGGTCAGCACTCTTCAAACTGAGCCACTCCCGAGAATTTGACTTATTCGCCAGGATATATTAGCAACCTGAGTACTGATCCCATACGGTCGCGGTAGAAGCGGTTCACGAAGGAGAGACAGGAAAATTATGACACACAAGACATACCTCATAGGGCTGCTCGTGTGGGTCTGTTTGAGCGGCTGGTCGGAACGCGTCAGTGCCCAGCCGGTTGAACAATTGATAGAAACGCAAAGTGATGCGGTAACGGAAGCCATCCGCTCTCAGGACACAATTGATGCGCTTGCAGACGAAACACAACGCATGCTGAGCACCTATCGGAATACCATCCGACAGACAGAGAGCCTTCGGGTCTACGTTGAGCAGCTCGACCGTCTCCTTGACTCCCAACAGAAAGAAACTGCCTCCCTCGAGACACAACTCCAAGAAATTGAGGTCACCCAACGCGACATCGTACCTTTGCTCGTCCGCATGCTGGATCATCTTGTTCAGTTTGTCGCCCTGGATATTCCTTTTTTACCCGAAGAACGCCAGGAGCGGCTGAATCGTCTCCGAAATACCTTCGATCAATCGGATCTGACGATTACCGAGAAGTATCGGAGCATTATGGAGGCGTACCAGATTGAGACAGACTATGGCCGGACGATTGAGGGCTATCGTGGGGCAGTCAATATCGACGGGCAGGAACGCACGGTTGACTTTTTGCGGATCGGACGGCTGGCGCTGCTGTATCAGAGCCTGGACGGCCAAGAGGTAGGGCACTGGAATCGGAGCACCCAAGAGTGGGAACCCCTGCCAAGTAGCTATCAACGTGCCATCAATCGGGGGTTACAGATCGCGGCGAAACAGTCCGTTCCCAACCTCCTGATACTCCCCGTTCCAGCTCCAAGCGAGGTGACCCAGTGAACATATTACGATGGGCTGTTGTGTGGATGCTCTTCCTGGTCGGGTCCCTTCGATCGGATGTTTTTGCACAAGAAGGTCCCCAATCTCTCCAGGAATTGTTTGACCAGGTTCGTGCTGAGCGGCTGGCCGACTCCGAAGTACATAACGAGCGCGAGTCTCGTTTCCTGGCAGAGCGTGACCAACGGCAAAGCATGCTCCAGCAGGCCGAGAGAGGACTTACTAGCGTCAGACAACAGAGCGAAGAGAAACAGGCGGTCTTCAGGACAAACGAAGACAATCTGGTGCAGCTCCGTGACCAACTCAAAGAGCGGGCTGCCTCACTGGGCGAACTGTTCGGCGTCGTCCGGCAGATTTCACGGGATACGGCCGGGATGATCGAGGGGTCGTTCGTTTCCGTCCAGTCCGGCGAGCGAGTCGATTTTCTCAACACGATGGCCGAGAGTACGGAACTCGCTTCGCTGGAAGAGCTTGAGCGGTTGTGGCTCGTCCTACTGGAAGAAATGACACAGTCCGGACAAGTGGTAAAATTTGCCACGACCGTAACCGAGCCAGATGGCGCGCAATCAGAGAGGGAAATTGTCCGGGTCGGGACGTTCAATGGCGTCTCCGAAGGACAGTATCTCCGGTACGTGCCGGAGACCCGTCAGCTCGCCGAGTTGGCACGCCAGCCCGAGGGGCAGTATATCAGCGCTGCGCAAGACCTCGAACAGACAACGGAGGGGTATACGGCGTTTGGTGTTGACCCGTCCCGAGGAGCTATTCTGGCCGCTCTTGTGCAAAGACCGGGCGCGTGGGAGCGGATTGAGCAAGGTGGCATCATTGGTTTCGTGATCCTCGCCATCGGTCTGATTGCCGCAGGGTTGATTGTGGAGCGGACAATATATCTGTGGCGGGAAGACCGGCGCATGCAGGCGCAACGTCAAATGGATGAGCTCAAAGCCGACAACGCTTTGGGGCGCGTCATGCTCGTGTATCAGTATGACACGGATCAAAATGTTGAAACCCTGGAAGCGCGCTTGGACGAAGCGATCCTGGAACAAATTCCGATCCTGGAACGCGGCTTGGCGACGCTCGGAATTTTTGCCGCGGTTGCCCCGCTGCTCGGGCTGCTCGGCACGGTCGTCGGTATGATTGATACCTTTCAGTCCATCACGCTGTTTGGAGCGGGTGATCCGCGGGTCATGTCGGATGGCATTTCGCAGGCGCTCGTGACCACCCAGCTTGGGTTAAGCGTGGCGATTCCGATCGTCCTCTTGCATTCTCTGCTGTCCAGCAAGAGTGGCCGTCTTGTTCATACGTTAGAAGAACAGAGTGCGGGGATGATCGCCCTGTTAGCCGGGCGGTCGTCCTTACTGGCCGAGCATCCGAGTGAGTCCTCCTGATGCTCTACAATTTTCTTGTTGGTCCACTCCAACAGTTCTTTGCAACCGGCGGGTCGGCGCTGTGGGCCATTTTTGTGGTCGCTATCGCCCTGTGGGCGCTCATTATCGAACGCTTTGTTTTCTTTTGGACACGCTGTCCATTGCTGGAGAATGAAGTCGTCTCTCGCTGGCAAGCCCGTAGCGACCATCAGTCGTGGTATGCTTTCCAGGTTCGCAAGATGGAGATCATCCAGATGGAGTTTCAACTCCGTAAGGGTCTTTCTCTGATTCGGACCTTGACCATTGTGCTGCCCATCTTGGGACTCCTGGGAACGGTCAACGGCATGATTTTCACCTTTACCGTCATGCAATTATTTGGAACCGGCAACGCCAACGGTTTGGCCGGTGGCATTTCCGAAGCGCTGGTCACAACGATGGCCGGATTGGTGTGTGCCGTTCCCGGACTCTATTTCAGCTCCGACTTAGACCGGAGAGCGGCAAAATCTTCTCAGAGGATAGCAGGTCTCTTACGTGTGGAGTAAGACCATAGAGTTATAGTGAAGGATGGTACCGAATGAGACGTCGCCGGGACAGACGTGACAGTGCTCCTGAGATCAATCTGACGCCGATGATAGATATGGTGTTCATCCTCCTGATCTTCTTTCTGGTCGCATCCTCGTTCGTGAAGGAAGCCGGGATTGAGGTTAACCGACCCGTCGCGCAGACGGCTCAGACGCAAGGGCGTGGGACGATTCGTATTGCGCTGTCAGAAACGGGCGAAATCTGGATGGAGCGGCGCTCAATCGATATTCGGGCCGTCCGGGCAAATGTCGAGCGGATGTTAGCCGAGAGCCCTGAGGCCAGTGTCGTAGTGTTAGCTGATGAAACGGCCCACACCGGCCTGTTGGTCCAGGTGATGGATCAAGTCCGCTTGGCCGGTGTGAACGATATCGCGGTTGCCGCCCGACAACAGGAGGGCTGAGGATGTTCAGGCGAGCCGTCGTGTCAGGTCTGGCCGGCCTGACAATTGCCGTCCTGCTCTTTCTGATCATGCAGGCGATGATTGCACGCTCCCAGCGCGCGCGGTCCTACCCGGATGCCTACCCCATCGTTGACTTTGTTCGTCTCCCACCTGAAGCCCAGCCCCCTCCGAGGGATGAGCGCGATCCACCCGATGAGCCCCCCCCGCCTGAAGTACCACCAACCCCGAGCCTCACATTACAGGCGGCGAATCAGCCTCAACTCCCGGCACCACAGATTGAGATGACAGCTGCCATTTCTTCGGGTCCTCTGCTCGATATGACCCCCCTGGCTGCACCGGTCAGCAATAAGCAAACGGTCCTGTCAGGACATGAGTTGATGCCGCTGGTTCGGGTCCCGCCCCGTTATCCGGGGCGTGCCGCGCGTCTTCAGATCGAAGGCTCTGTCACAGTTGAGTTCACCATTACGGCAGACGGCAGCGTAGCCGATCCCACAGTTATCAACTCCGAGCCCCCCAAAGTCTTTGATAAGGCGGCGCTACAAGCCATTATCCAGTGGAAATTCAAACCACGCGTAGAGGATGGACAGGCGATTGAGTCGCGGGCGTCGCAGCGGATTGAGTTTGCCTTGGGAGGAGGCTGATAGTGATCAGGAAAGCGTACCGTATTGCAACGTTGCTACGCGCGCTGTGCAGCCTGGGGATGGTCTCTTTGTGTTTAGCCGCGCCCGGAATCGCTGCCGGCCAGGAGCCGAGTCTGTCTCCGGAGGTCCACGAGCAGTTGGTGGCAGTGCAGGAGCTGATACAAAACGAACAGCATCAACAAGCCCTGTCACAATTACAAACACTCGCAGCAGACACCTCGCTCAGTCCATATGAAACAGCCCTTGTCCAGCAAACGCTGGGCTACGCTCATGCCGGCCTGGAGCAGTACGCTCAAGCGGTCCGTGCCTTTCAGCAATGCTTGGCCGACGGAGCCTTACCGCCAGACAACACCCAAATCGTTCGATACAACCTGGCCCAAATGTTGATGAGCGCCGAGCGTTACGAAGAGGGGGCTCGGACGCTGGAAACCTGGTTGGCCAACGAGGAGAACTCTCGTCCGCAGGCTCGGGTTTTTCTTGCTCAGGCATATATTGAGCTCAAACGTTACGCCCGTGCCGAGCAAAATATTCAGCAGGCAATTGACGAGACAACGACATTCCACGAAGCCTGGTACCAGATGTTAATTGTCGTCCAGATTGAGCAGGAGAAGTTCTCCCAGGCTGCTTCGGCACTCCAGCAACTGCTCGGTCAGTATCCGCAGAAAAAAACCTATTGGCAACAACTCTCACAGCTCTACAGCCAGGAGGAAAGGCACAAACGGGCCGTTGCCACCCTGGCGATGGCCTACAAATTAGGGCTGCTGAATGAACGGGAAGCCGTACAGGTCGTGCAGTACTATCTTCATCTCGGTATGCCCTATAAAGCCGCCAACCTGTTGCTGGATGGGTTGGAAAAAAAGGTCGTACAGGATGTGGAGACCAATCGCGAATTACTCGTGACGTGTTGGCTCCACGCGAGAGAGAGTCAGCGCGCGTTGGATGTTCTTGAGCAGCTCGCTGCCCGTGTCCAAACGGGTAAAATTGACCTCCGCCGTGCCGAGATACTTGCTCAATTAGAACGGTGGCAGGAAGTGGCCACCACCGCCTCCGAGGGTTTGAGAAAAGGCGGGCTGACCAATACGGGCAAGGCATTCATGCTCCTTGGTATTGCCGAGTACCGATCTGGAAACCTGGACGAGAGCAGAACCGCCTTTACCCAGGCGACTTCCCACAGAGCCTCGGCCAAGCAAGCTCGCCAATGGCTCAGGCTCATTGAACAGGAAATGGCTGAACAGCAATAATCGAGAGACTGTACAGACCCTGCGTCAAGTCTCCCCTGCCCCGCTCTCCTCGTTTTCGTTTTCGGTGAGATGCCACGGTCCGAAAAGCACCGGCACTGACCACCCCTTCCTTGATCTTTTTTGTCTCGCATAATACAAGACCAAGGTCCCGCGACTTTGTAAACGGAAGAATAGGAAGAGAGTATGGGCCTCAAGGAAACCATCAACAGACTTGAAAACCTCAACCAACAGGCACTCCAGGGTGGTGGTGCAAAGCGTATTGAACGCCAACACGAGCTCGGCAAAAAAACAGCGCGGGAACGGATCGACGCCTTTCTTGATCCGGGCAGTTTTGTTGAATTGGACCGGCTGAAAACCCATCGCTGTACCGATTTTGAAATGGATCAGACCAAAATCCCAGGCGATGGCGTCGTCACCGGCCATGGGACGGTCGACGGCCGTCAGGTTTTTGTTTTCTCACAAGACTTCACCGTTTTTGGCGGCAGTCTCTCCAGCGCGTTTTCCGAAAAAGTATGTAAAGTCATGGACTTGGCCATGAAAACGGGCTGCCCGGTTGTTGGCATTAATGACTCGGGCGGCGCTCGGATTCAGGAAGGGGTAGAGAGTCTGGCGGGCTATGGAGAAATTTTTCTTCGCAACGTCCTGAGCTCAGGCGTCGTGCCCCAAATATCCGCCATCATGGGTCCATGTGCCGGCGGAGCTGTCTATTCTCCGGCCATCACCGACTTTATCTTCATGGTTGAGAATTCCAGCTATATGTTCATCACCGGGCCGGATGTCATTAAGACGGTCACACATGAAGAGGTGACCATGCAGGAGTTGGGTGGGGCAGCGACGCATAATGCGACTAGCGGGGTCGCGCATTTTGCCTCCCCTGACGAAGATGAGTGCTTTCACTCGATGCGCGAGTTGCTGAGCTATCTCCCCAGCAATAATATGGAAGACCCGCCGTTTCAGCCAACCACAGATGACCCGAATCGGCGCGATGAGGCCCTCAACCAGATCGTTCCGGATAACCCCAACCGCCCCTACGACGTCACCGAAATCATTCGGTCGGTGGCGGACGAGCAGCATTTCTTCGAGGTCCAGAAAGACTATGCACGCAATATCGTCGTTGGGTTTGCCCGGCTTGGCGGCAAACCCGTCGGCGTAGTCGCTAATCAACCCGCCTTTCTGGCCGGAGTGCTCGATATTGACGCCTCGGTCAAAGGGAGTCGGTTCGTCCGTTTTTGCGATTGTTTTAACATCCCCATTATCAGCTTTATCGATGTGCCGGGTTTTCTCCCAGGCACCTCCCAGGAATACGGCGGGATTATTCGTCACGGTGCGAAACTGCTCTACGCCTACTGCGAAGCCACCGTGCCGAAAATTTCGGTCATTACGCGTAAAGCCTACGGCGGTGCCTATGTTGTCATGTCGAGTAAGGCCATTCGCGGTGATATGAATCTCGCCTATCCGACCGGCGAGATCGCGGTCATGGGTCCAGACGGCGCGGTGAACATTATTTTCCGTAACGCCATCAAAGACGCACAAGACCAAAACGCCGAGCGGACCAAATTAGTTGAGGAATACCGCGAGACATTTGCCAATCCATTCAAAGCGGCAGAATTAGGCTATATCGATGAAATCATTATGCCCGCGGATACGCGTCCCCGCCTTATCCAGGCACTCACCATGCTGCAGAACAAACGGGAGAAAAATCCGCCCAAGAAGCATGGCAATATCCCCTTATAAGAGGGACAGACGACGGATGGGTGAGCAAACACCCACCCCAATCCCGCCAAGGTAGGACCTATGTTCAAACGTGTACTGATCGCAAACCGGGGAGAAATCGCCGTTCGAGTCATTCGCGCCTGCCGTGAACTCGGCATTGAGACCGTTGCCGTGTATTCGGACGCAGACCGCTCTGCCCTGCACGTCCAATACGCCGACCAGGCCTATCCGATTGGCCCGGCTCCATCCGCAGAGAGCTATCTGGTGATTGAAAAAATCCTCGACGTGGCCAAGCGCAGCGGCGCGGACGCGATTCACCCAGGATATGGCTTTCTGTCCGAGCGTGCGCCGTTTTCCAGAGCGTGCAGTGAGGCGGGCATTACCTTTATTGGACCGCACCCTGAGGCGATTGAAAAGATGGGCGATAAGGTGACCGCACGGGCCATTATGGAAGCCGCAAACGTCCCGGTCGTGCCAGGCACCGACGTGTTAGGCGATGACGACGACGTTGTAGCCGTTGCGAAAAAAATCGGTTTTCCCGTCATGTTCAAAGCCTCCGCCGGTGGCGGCGGCAAGGGCATGCGGCTGGTCGAAAAGAAAGAAGACGTGCTGTCCGCTCTACGTGGGGTGCGCTCCGAGGCGAAATCGTCGTTTGGCGATGACCGGATGTATATGGAGAAGTTTGTCGAAAAGCCGCGCCACGTTGAAGTCCAGGTCTTGGGCGATACGCACGGCAATATTATTCACCTGTACGAACGCGAATGTTCCCTCCAACGTCGGCACCAAAAGGTCATCGAAGAGTCTCCTTCAACGGCGATCAGTCAAGACGTCCGCGAACAGATGGGCAGGGTGGCGGTTGAGGCGGCCAAAGCTGTGAATTATGTCGGGGCCGGAACCGTGGAGTTTTTGGTAGACGCCCGGCAGAACTTCTACTTCCTGGAGATGAATACCCGCATCCAGGTCGAGCATCCGATTACCGAACTCGTCACCGGAGTGGACCTGGTGAAAGCCCAGATCGAGATTGCGACCGGAGCGCCCTTGGCCATACGGCAAGACGCGGTCCAGCAGCGTGGCTGGGCGATCGAATGTCGGATTTATGCCGAGGACCCGGCTCGCGACTTCTTTCCGTCCCCCGGAAAAATACAAATCTTACGCACGCCTGGCGGCTATGGCATCCGCGACGACAGCGGCGTGTATGAAGGCTGGGAGGTCCCGATCCATTACGATCCCATGATCTCCAAGCTGTGCACCTATGGTCGCACCCGAGACGAAGCCATCCAACGCATGCTGCGGGCGCTCCAGGAATATACCGTCGAGGGGATTATCACCAATATTCCTTTTCACCGCTGGGCGCTGACCCATCCGCGCTTTGTGTCAGGCGACTTGGACACTGGCTTTATTCCTCAGGAGTATGGAGGGTTACCGGACGAAGAAGACCACCTGCGGCATGAAATCATTCTGGCGGCGGCAGCCCTCGCGGCCTATCATAAGGAAAAAGACCTCACCCAATCGGTTTCCAGCCCGACGGGAGGCTCTGGAAACGTCTCGGCCTGGCGTGCCACTGGCTGGCGCGAAGGCCTCCGTTAGCAAACGAAAGGCACCTCCCAAGCAAGGACTGCATCTCTATGGCCTATAAAGCACTGCTCGGCGACCAGACTTATACCATCAGCGTCCACGAGTTGGACGAACACCAGTATAAAATCGTTATCGACGATGAGGAGCATATCATCGACGGCAGACGCTTGACCGGCCATATGTACTCGCTCATTGTTGAGAACAAGTCGTTTACCGTCGATGTAGCAGAAAAAGACGATGCGTATACTGTCGCCTATGAAGGCAAAAGTTTTCAGGTCAGCGTACTCGATGAACGTAAGGCCCGCCGGGGTGGGGCCGGAGCGAGCCTTGGTGGGGCGGACGAGAAAGATGTGTGTTCGATGATGCCGGGGAAAGTGGTCGAACTCCTGGTACAGGCAGGCGATGCCGTGGAAAAAGATCAGGGCGTCATCATCATCGAGGCGATGAAAATGGAAAATGAAATCCGCGCTCCCGTTGCCGGAACGGTCAAAGCCGTTCACGTTGAGGCGGGTCAGGCGGTTGAATCTGGAGAACTGCTCGTCGAACTTGAATAAGCGTCCCCCAGCAAGGTGACTGCTTGCTATGAGCGAAGCCTTTTCTCCCGCAGACACGCAGAAGCTTGCCCCATTCTTCACCAATCTGACTGAACCCATCTTTGGCCTGAAACTCCCCCAAGAAGTCGCCGGCGCCCTCTTCTCTCGCTATAGCCGGTCGGCAAAGAGCTTACGTCAAATTTTTCTGGATGAATTTCTTGGTCAGGCGGATCTCCAGGGCGGTCTATTTGGCGATGGAGCCGCTCCAAGCGACGATAGCCAGGCAATCCAAAAGGCACGGGCATTCTATGATCGAGTCCTCGTCGGCTATGGTGACGATTCGGTAGCCCAACTGGGTGGCGCGCACATCGCGTGTGAAGAGATTTCAAACGTTGCCGCTAAAATTCTTGAAGATGCCCGGATCGGTATCGCCCCGCTAGAGAAGTCGACCCGCTATGTCCGGTTTGACAGCCACGGTCCTGACGGCGACTATCTCTTCTATAAGGAACCGACCATCATGGGCTCGTCGCATCGGGAGGCGTATCTCAGCTGCCTGCGCCACTTGTTCGAGACCTACGCCGCCCAAATCGAGCCCATGATCGCCTTTGTGCGAGACAGTCTGCCCATCGACACTGTTGAGTGGAAACATCCGCAAACAGGCGCCTCCCTCACCTATACAGACGCACAGCAGGACGAGACTCTCAGAAGATGGACCGAGGGGGCGTATCGCTCGACCGTCAGAGCGCATGCCTGCGACATCCTGCGGTCATATCTCCCGGCAGCGGCCCTGACGAACGTTGGCATCTTCGGTGTCGGCCAGGCGTTCGAACACCTGCTCAACAAGCTCTACTCGCTTGACCTGGCCGAGGCTCAGGACATCGCCAAGCCTATGCATAAAGCCCTAGAGGCGCTTATTCCGTCTTTTGTTAAACGCGCCCAGCCTAACGAATATTTGGTGCAAACAGCGGCTGAGACCCGGGCCTTGTCGCAGACACTCCTGAACGGACAGACCGTTCGATCGACCGAGCCGGTTAGTCTCGTCGATTACGACCGGGACGCTGAAGATCGCATCCTGGCGGCCATTCTCTACCCGAATGCGCGCCTGCCGCTCGGTCAGGTGCACTCCCTGGTCAAAAAACTTCCGTCTGAACAACGGGGACAGGTCTTCGACACCTACATCGGACAGCGTCGGCATCGCCGGGACAAACCCGGTCGGGCACTTGAGCATGCATACTATACGTTCGATATCATTGGTAATTTGGGCATTTACCGTGATCTCCAACGGCATAGAATCCTCACCCAGGAGCGCCAGGATTTCACCACCGTGCATGGCTATGACATGCCGCCTGAGATCGAGCAAGCCGGATTTCAGGCAGCATTTACGGAGTGCATGGAACGGGCAGCCGCGGTGTACGAGCGAATCTTTGCGGATTTTCCAACCGAGGCTCAATACGTCGTGCCGTTTGCCTATCGGGTCCGGTGGTATATGAAACTCAACCTGCGCGAGGCCATTCATATGGGTGAACTCCGCACCCTGCCGCAAGGCCACCCGGACTATCGCCTTATTGTCCAGGAGATGTGGCGGCTCATCGGCGAAGTCCACCCGACCCTCGCCCGGAGCGCGACCTTCCTCGACTGGCAGACCTACCGCCTCGGTCGTCTCCAGTCTGAAATGCGGACCGAGTATAAAAAGTCTCGGCTTACTCCGGCCACTTGACCTGATGCTCTTGGGCCATGAAGTTGGTAATGAGCGTTTGATCCAGGAACTTCGCTCCATCCGGCCACGAACCTTCGGTAAACTCTTGTGAGTTGACCAGCGTATCCCACGCCGCCAGGTCTTTGACCCAGAGTTGGGCCACGCCGTCCCATTTCGGCTCGGCATAGCTATAGGCCGCGTCGATGGTATGGCACTGCACATAGCGCTGGAGCCCCGGCAGCTCACACACGGTCGGGCCGTGGACATTGGTCCAGTATTTCCGAAAGTCTTCAAGATTCATGCCCGGCTTTCGTTTGAGCTGGAAAATACCCTTCACCTGCTGTGGGGTTTGCGGACCGTCCTTGATGACGTGGTCGTGTGTCACCAACCATTCCACGCGGTTCATGTCAATGAAGTTGGGTTCATCGGCGAGCGCGCCGTTCACATATTCGGCGCTCGTGCGCAAGGCATCCATCGCTGCTTGGTCCTCAATCCACGCTTCCGCCACTCCATCATAGGGCGAGTTCGTTCCCTCCAGCGGAATACGGTGACTCTGCTCATACCGCCACGTCTGAGCGATACGCGCGGCAATCGGCCCGTGGGTTTCCTTCCAGTAGCGGTGAAACTCCTCATCGCTCAAAGGCGGCTTTCTGGTAATGAAATAGAGTATATGCAGCATCTTTCTTCCTCCTTTGGATCAAAGTGACTCTCCCCGTCTTGTATACTTCTGGAGCCGTCCGAACAAACGCTTTGCCACATAGAGCGGGTGTCACCCCGACTGCGTCGTGGACAATTCCTCTTCCTGTTTATTAAACCACCTGAGGGCACGCGATAAATACTGCAGCCCCGAGATAGTGACGGTGGCTCCGGCAAGAATCTCGCTCGTATCTCGGAGGAGTGGAATTTGCCAAGCGACATTGTGCAGGGCGACCAGGGTCATACTGACCGTCAGCAACTGAAAGAAAGTACTCGCTTTTCCAATAAGCGTCGGTCGGACTTCGATGGCATGGCCCGTGACAAAAAACAGCACACTATAGCCAATCAGAATAATCACATCCCGCATGATCACCAGGACCGCAAGCCAGCGAGGAATATCACCTAAAAAGGCGAGAATGACAAAGGAGCTCACCAGGAGCAGTTTATCTGCCAGGGGATCGATGAACGCGCCTAATGTCGTCCGCGCGTTCAGCCAGCGAGCCAGCAGACCATCGAGTGAGTCAGTAATGCCCGCCAGAATAAAGACGATCAGCGCTTCGGTGTAGCGTTCGTCCACCAGCAGGATCAAAAAGATCGGAATCGCCCCTATGCGTAACAGGGTGATGAGGTTGGGAAGATTGAGTACAGAGAACACCGGGAATGAGAAATCCCCTTCTTTAATATCTAGACCTTCGCGCTTTGACCGGTCTGTGCCAGGCGTTTCTTGAGTTGGCCTGCCACTTTCGCCGACACCCGCGTTGCCACCTGCACACAGGTCTCCGTATAGGTTTCTTCTATCACTGTTCCGCTGCGTCGCAACCAGGCCATCAGCGCCCCACTGCCAAGCGGCACCTCAACCTCGATCACCTCTTGACCGAGGGTACACAGCCGGGCGATTTCCTCTACCAGCGGGTCAATGCCTATCCCCTGCTTTGCCGAGATACGAAACACCCTATCCCGGTCATACTCTCGTCCGTTCATGGTACGCGCCGGGGGAGAGCCCCACCAGTCGTCCGTATCGGATTCGTCATCGTCGTGGACCTTACCATTTGACGTCTGAGTCAGCCCGTCAATCTTATTGAACACGGTAATAGTCGGTGTATTCCCTACTCCCATATCTTCGAGCACACGTTCGGCAATACTTTGATGCTCGGACCAACGCGGATGGGCCGCATCAATCACGTGCAGCAGCACATCCGCCGTCCGTATCTCTTCCAGCGTCCCTTTGAACGCGTCCACAAGTTGGTGTGGAAGTTTATTGATAAGCCCAACCGTGTCAGTCAGGAGCACAGATTGGCCGTTGGACAGATCAAGCCGGCGGCTCGTTGGGTCCAACGTGGCAAACAGCTTATCCTCGACAAAGACCTCGGCCTGGGTCAGCCGATTCATCAAGGTCGATTTTCCCGCATTGGTATAGCCGACGAGCGCAACGCACGGGAGAGGAACCCGAGCCCGTTCCTGCCGATGCAGGGATCGGGTGCGTTCGATCTCGTGCAGCTTGCGGCGCAAAGTCGCAATGCGTTCGCGAATACGGCGCCGGTCCACCTCAAGCTGCGATTCACCAGGGCCGCGTGTCCCTACCCCTCCACCAAGACGTGACAGATGGGTCCATTGGCGCGTGAGTCGGGGACGCAAGTATTCAAGCTGGGCCAGCTCGACTTGTAATTGACCCGCCTGACTGTGGGCACGTTGGGCAAAGATATCTAGGATCAATTGGCTTCGGTCAATGACCTTACAGCCTAACGCGCGTTCCAGATTGCGCTGCTGAGCCGGAGATAAGCTCTCGTCAAAGATGACGACCCCAGCCTGGAGTTCCTCCCGGAGTTGTTTCACTTCCTCAATCTTGCCGGCCCCAATAAACGTGGCAGGATGGACCCCATGGCGTAGATGCTGAATAGCCTGCCCCGAGACCGTCAGACCGGCAGTCTCGCTCAGGCGGGCGAGTTCTTCAATTGATTCTTGGGCTGAGAAGAGCCCGGCTCCTGTCTCTCCATGTAGTCCCCCGGAGTCTACGCCAACAAGAAAAGCGCGCTCCGGCGGTGGGGCGCATTCAGATGCGTGTCGACGCCGACGGCCAGCCATAGTCGGTTATCTCCCCTTCTTTCCTGTGCGCACGCTACTGAAACGAAGCGACGCCACGGTCAAATAACTGTTCGACATCCGTCAGCATCTCCGCAGTCGGTGCGACCTTGAGCTGTTCCGGCAATGAGATGATCGTTTCGGAATGGTCCGTATGGAGCACGTGCAAAAACGTCTGACACTGGCCCTGGTGTTTTGTCAGGACCGTCTTGAGTTCAACGATATCTTCTTTGGTCGTGCTGTCAGCCGGCACCTGGATATGGACCTGCTTGACTTCAGCTTTCGCCACGGCGTCGAGCGGTACAATCTCATTGGCAATAATTTGACACCGCTCCTCATCGACATCGAGTGAGCCGCTCACCAGAACCGGCTGCTCGGAGTGGACTTCGGCTTCATGACGCCGGTAGGCTTCCGGCCACACAATGACTTCAACACCCCCGGCCTTATCCTCCAGGGTGTAGGTCGCATACCGATCTCCCTTTTTGTTATTCTTGAGTTTCAGAGACTGAATCACGCCAGCGAGACGAACCTTTTCCTGATGCCTGCGTCCCTTGAGCTCCGCCGTGGTCAGGGAGGTCACACCGTGCAGTCGGCCAACATATTTATCCAACGGGTGACCGGTAATGAAGAAGCCGAGCGTCTCGCGTTCTTTATTCAATTTCTCGATATCCAGCCACTCTTCAGTCTGGGGTAATTCAGGCAGGGCCGGATCCGCTCCGCCATTGACAAATAAGCCCATCTGATTGGCATTGCTGTGACCACTCGCCTTTTGAGCGGCCCAGCGCATAACGTCTTCAATGCCGGCCAGGAGTTGGGCGCGGGGCATCTGAAACGAATCAAACGCCCCGCATTTAATCAAACTCTCCATCACTCGTTTATTCGCTTGCGAACTCTGTACCCGAGTACAAAAGTCATAGACGTCGGTAAAGGGTCCATCCTGACGGGCTTCCTGAATCACTTCAATCGCCTTCGATCCGACACCCTTTACCGCGCCGAGTCCAAAGCGAATAGTCTGACCACGAACGGTAAAATCCTCACCGCTTTCATTCACGTCGGGCGGCAGCACCGGGATGTTATGCGTCCGACATTCTGCCATGTTTTTATACGTTTTATTGGTATCACCCATTTCCAGGCTCGTGAGGGCCGCCATGAATTCCTGCGGGAAGTGGGTTTTCAAATACGCGGTTTGGTAGGAAATCAGGGCGTAGGAGGCCGCGTGGGATTTATTAAATCCATATGCGGCAAAGGTCTCCATGGCGTCAAAAATTTCTCCGGCAAGTTTATCCTTAATCTTATTTTCCGACGCGCCTTTCAGGAATTTGGCCCGCTCCTCCTGCATGACTTCCTTTTTCTTTTTTCCCATGGCACGACGCAGATTATCCGCATCGCTCAAGGAGTACCCGGCCAGGGTCTGCGCAATCTGCATCACCTGCTCTTGATAAATCGTGACCCCATAGGTTTCTTTAAGAACGGGTTCAAGCAGCGGGTGGGGATAGGACACTGCCTCTTTGCCATGTTTGCGCTTAATAAATTGTTCGGCCGCACCGCTGTCGAGCGGCCCGGGTCGAAACAGGGCAATCACCGCAAAGATGTCTTCAAAACAACTCGGCTTGAGCTGCGTGATCAGCTTGCGAATGCCACTCCCCTCCATCTGGAAAACACCGACCGTGTCCCCCCGGGTCAGCGATCGATAGGTTTGCTTGTCGTCAAGCGGAATCGTGCTCAGATCAATAACAGTGCTGCGACTCTCCTCAATCCGCCTCACCACGTCGTGGATCAGCGTCAACGTCTTTAAGCCGAGAAAATCGAACTTGATCAGCCCAATGGTATCGACATCCGGGCCAGCATATTGGGTCAGGACATTTTTTTCTTTGTCAACATAGAGCGGCAGATGCTCGACGAGGGGGTTAGGCGCAATCACAATCCCAGCCGCGTGTTTCGAGGCATGGCGCAATAATCCTTCGAGTTTCAGGGAGTGGGCAAAGAGCTTTTGCTCTCGCTCCCCGTGTTCGCGCACCTCGCGCAGCCGCGGCTCCATGTCGAGCGCGGTTTCCAGCGGGTGATCTTTACCCTGTTTTGGTGCGGGATAGAGTTTGGCAATACGGTCGGTTTCACCGTACGAGAACTCCAAAGCCCGGCCTACGTCTTTAATCGCCTGTTTGCCCTTGAGGGTTCCGAACGTAATGATCTGAGCGACCTTGTCCTCGCCATATTTGTCCTTGATATAGCGGATGACCTCGTCCCGCCGCTCGTAGCAGAAGTCCACATCAATATCGGGCATACTCTTCCGGCCCGGATTCAGAAACCGCTCAAACAGCAACTGATAGCGAATGGGATCAATATCCGTAATCTTGAGCGCATAGGCGACGAGACTGCCCGCCGCCGACCCACGGCCCGGCCCAACCGGAATCCCCTGCGACCGGGCATAGCCAATGAAGTCGGCCACGATCAGGAAGTAACCCGGAAAGCCCATTTCCCCAATGACTGTGAGTTCATAGTCCAGGCGGTCCCAATACGTCTGTTCTTTGGCGCTCTCCCAACCTTCGGCGGCGCGAAGGGGTTCGAGACGTTCTTCCAGGCCTTCACGGGCCGTCTGTTCCAAACAGTCTTCCAGCGTCCCACCGGACTGCACGTCGTAGTGCGGGAAATAGAAGTTGCCAAAGGACAGGTCGAGGTTACACCGGTCTGCGACTTCGACGGTATTGGCAATCGCGTCGGGACAGTGGGAAAATTCGGCGACCATTTCCTCCGGGGTTTTGACGTAGAGCTGGTCGGTCCCGAACCGCCAGCGATTCTCGTCGGACATGACCTTGGCGCTCTGGACGCACAGCAGGACTTCGTGGGCTTCGGCATCCTCGGCCTTCAGGTAATGACAGTCATTGGTGGCAATCAGGGGGAGCGACTTCTGGCGGGCCAGTTCGATCAGGGCCGGGTTGACCTTTTCCTGTTGCGGGAGGTGATTGGCCTGAACCTCGACATAAAAACGCTCATCAAAAATCGCGGCGTATTCGTCGGCTGCGGCCCGGGCGCGTTTGCCGTCGTCGCGTAGCATGGCGCGAGCCAGTTCGCCGCTGAGGCAGCCGGACAGGGCAATCAGGCCGCCATTGAGTTCGCGTAGCAGTTCGCGGTCAACACGGGGTTTGCGGTAGAAGCCTTCGGTAAAGCCGGCGGTGACGAGGCGGCACAGGTTGCGGTAGCCCTCCTGGTTCATGGCCAGCAGAATGAGATGGAAATTCCCACCGTGTTCCAGGTCGTGTGCGCCGGCCGGCTGTTTGTCAAAGCGGCTCTGGGGCGCGACATACATTTCGCAGCCGATGATGGGTTTAATACCGTGGCTGGCCGCGGTGCGGTAGAAATCGATCGCGCCGAACATATTGCCGTGGTCGGTCATGGCCACCGCCGACATGCCGTGTTTAGCCACCCGCGGCATCAGGTGCGAAACCTTATTGGCTCCGTCCAGCAAGCTGTACTGCGTGTGCAAATGGAGATGTACAAACTCCTTCACTCCATCCTCCCCTCACTCCCATTCAATGGTTGCCGGTGGTTTGGAAGAAATATCGTAGACGACCCGGTTGATACCACGGACTTCGTTAATAATACGATTAGATATGGTACCCAGCAGTTCACCGGGCAGACGCGCCCAGTCCGCCGTCATGCCATCCACACTCTCAACGGCCCGGATGGCCACAACATACTCATACGTCCGCGCATCACCCATGACGCCAACCGTCTTGACCGGTAACAACACGGCGAATGCCTGCCAGACCCGATCATAATAGCCCGCGGCCCGGATTTCCTCGTCGACAATGGCGTCCGAGGCACGCAGCAGGTCCAGGAGCTCGGTCCGTACCGGGCCGAGTATACGAATCGCCAAACCCGGCCCAGGAAAAGGCTGGCGGCCGACGATGTCCTCGGGAAGACCAAGCAGCCGGCCCAGCCCACGCACCTCGTCCTTGAATAATTCCCGCAGCGGTTCCACCAAGCTGAGCCGCATCCGTTCCGGCAGACCGCCAACATTGTGATGACTCTTGATAGTGGCCGCCGGCCCCTTAAACGAAACGGATTCAATTACATCAGGATACAGGGTGCCTTGGGCCAGGAATTCCACATCCGGCAACGACGCCGCTTCTTCTTCGAAGACCTCAATAAAGACGTGGCCAATAATGCGCCGCTTGTGTTCCGGGTCGTCGACCCCGACGAGGCGCTCAAGAAACCGCTCAGCCGCGTTGACTGGCCGGATATTCAGCCCCAGTTGGGAGAATATGCGCACGACGCTGCCCGCCTCGCCCTGACGCAAGAGGCCGTTGTCAACAAAAATACAGGTCAAACGGTCGCCAATCGCCCGATGGATCAAGAGGGCGACAACGGCTGAATCCACACCGCCGCTCAGGCCGCATACGACCCGTTTGTCTCCGACTTGGTCACGGATGCGTTGGATTTCGCGTTCGATAAAGCCTTCCATCGTCCAGTCTGCGGCACAGCCACAAATCCGAAAAAGGAAATTATGCAGGATGTCTTTCCCCCGCTCGGTGTGGACAACTTCGGGATGAAACTGGACGCCGAAATACCGACCCGAATCATCGCGGCAGGCGGCTATGGGTGAGTTGTCCGAATGGGCCAGGACCGTCCAGCCGGCTGGCAGGGATTCCATTTTGTCACCATGGCTCATCCAGACCTGAGTCGATGCCGTAGACGAGAAACCGGCGAACAGGTCGGTCGTATCGTCAACAGCCAATTGGGCCGGACCGAACTCGCGCCGGTTGGCCTGGGCCACCTGCCCCCCGGCCAAGTGGTGCAGAACCCCCATGCCGTAGCAGATGCCCAAAAACGGAACCGGCAGGCCGAGGATGGAGGCGGCGAGCGCCGGGGCGTCGGCGTCGTACACGCTGGCAGGCCCACCCGACAGGATAATGCCTTCTGGATTCATGGCCTGAATACGGTCTACGGAAATATTGTACGGATGGATCTCGCAGTAGACGTGCGCCTCGCGAATGCGGCGAGCAATCAACTGCGTATACTGACTACCGAAGTCGAGAACAAGAATCATAACTGCCAGTCACAGTTGTTCGGACGGGAGGCATACCATTACCTCAACGGTGTGAGTGACTCTGTACATACCCAGTTCACTCACTATTCCAAGCGATAATTGGGCGCTTCCTTGGTGATAATCACGTCGTGGACGTGGTTTTCTCGCAACCCGGCCGGAGAGACACGGACAAATCGAACCTTGGTTCTGAGCTCCTCCAGATTGCGGCAGCCGGTATATCCCATACCGGCCTTCAGACCGCCAACCAGCTGATCAACGACGACCGATAATGGCCCCTTGTACGGCACACGGCCTTCAATCCCCTCGGGCACCAGCTTGCCCGCGCTTTCCTCCGCGTCTTGAAAATACCGGTTCCGGCTTCCTTCTCGCTCGCGCATGGCCTCAAGCGAGCCCATGCCTCGGTATTGTTTATACGAGCGGCCTTGATACAGAATGGTTTCCCCTGGACTTTCTTCTGTCCCGGCGAAGAGACTGCCGATCATCACCGCCTGCGCACCGGCAGCCAGGGCCTTCACAATGTCGCCGGAAAAACGAATCCCGCCGTCAGAAATTACCGGGACGCCGGCTCGTTCGGCAACCCGGACCGTGTCGACCACTGCCGTCAGCTGCGGCACCCCCACCCCCGAGACCATACGCGTGGTACAGATGGACGCGGGCCCGATACCGACCTTAATCCCATCCGCACCAGCCCCGATCAGCGCTTGCGCACCCTCAGCTGTGGCGACATTACCCGCCACGACCTCCAGCCCCCTGAAAGTGCGTTTCAGAGCTCTGAGCGTCTCAATGACGCTGGTCGTGTGCCCATGAGCCGTATCAAGAACGACCAGATCGGCACCCGCCTCAACGACGGATTCCGTCCGCGCTTCCCAGTCCTCACCGGTACCAATAGCGGCCGCGACCCGGAGACGCCCGTACTCATCCTTACAGGCATGTGGGTGTTGGCTCGTTTTCTCAATATCCTTGACGGTGATGAGCCCTTTGAGATGCATGGCCTCATCGACAACCAACAATTTTTCAATCCGATGCGTATGCAGAATGTCTTCCGCTTCTTCGCGGCTAATCCCCGGGCGGGCGGTCACGAGATTCTCCTTAGTCATCACTTCTGAGACCAAGCGGTCGAGCCGTTTTTCAAAACGGAGATCACGGTTGGTTAAAATACCGACCAGTTTGTCATCTTTGATAACCGGCAGCCCGGATATATGGGAGCGATCCATGATATCCTGCGCCTGGGCGATAGTCGTGTCGGGAGTCACGGTAATGGGGTCGATGATGACGCCGCTCTCATGCTTTTTGACCTTGGCAACCTCTGCGGCCTGAGCTGGAATACCCAAATTGCGATGGATGACTCCAAGACC
Source organism: uncultured Binatia bacterium (SeqCode) (assembly GCA_965203745.1). GTDB lineage: Bacteria > Desulfobacterota > Binatia > Bin18 > Bin18 > Bin18. Next base: position 1,911,933 of record CBDBDK010000001.1, on the reverse strand, counting down.
GCCCGCCTGAGCCATGGCAATAGCGGCGCGTGCCTCCGTCACCGTATCCATGGCTGCACTCACCAGCGGCGTGTTCAGGCGAACCGTTCGCGTGATATAGGTCGAAACATCCGCGTCCTTGGGCAAAAAATCAGATGCACCAGGCAGGAGGAGAATGTCGTCAAATGTGAGACCTTCGGGTATTTCTGCGGGCAGCATAGGCATATTCCTCGGCTCATAGTTGCAAAAAAGCCCATCTCGTCTACGGATGAGATGGGCTCTGTTTCTTATCGTCTCAGACAGTCGCCGCTACCATGCTTCTCCTTATCAAACCCCTATCCCTTTCGCAAGTCAGAGTCAGAGGCACAATATGTAGGGGTGTCCGCGTATTTTCAAATCAGGCGATCTCTTTCATTTTCTGATAGGTCGCATGGTCCATCCAGCCTGACACCTTACGCGGATTCGTTTCCACCTCAACGTCCTCCAGGACTTGGGTCTGGCAGGCCAAGCGGTAGGATTTCCCTTCCCAGGCGACGTGCTTCTCCTCCTTGACACTCAGCGGTGAGAGTGCTCTATGGTCGTTCACTTTCACCCGACACGTCCCGCAAAACCCTTTACCCCGACAATTGAGCAATTTTGCAGGAAACGGCATTCCGGTAAATGGATCGGGACCAAAGAGCGGATAAAGGTCTATCTTGTTTTCTAGGGCAACCTCACGCAGGTTCGATCCTTTGGCCACCTCAATTGTCAATTCCTGCTTAATAAACGTTACTGACGGCATGCGCTTGCAGCCTCCTTCACCCTCGTGTTAGGCAGTTGTTTATCTGGTCTGACCACACAAATCCAGAGGTGGGGCATGTACGTTGATGTGAGTTGCAAAAAATGTGGACAGCAAGAACGGATGGACATTGGCGCTCCTCGCAATGGGGCCCTTGAAGACCATCTGCACTACTTGAAAGAGCGCCTCACCCACCAGCCCAGCTTTCAGTGTTTTGGCGGCCATTTTGAACTGTCCGCTCCGCTGCCTGACTTTTGGGACATCCACTGGGAGACGCTCGGAGAAACCTAGAAACAGCCGACCTGACTCAATACAACCAGCAATTGGAGTATGCATGGCACAGCAACCAGAACAAAGTGGAGAATTCTTCACCGAGACCACCACCCCGCAAGCCTCGCAAGAAGTCAAGCGATGGCATCAAGACCCGGACTATCGCCCTCCGTTTCGCATTATCCGCTGGCGGGTCATTGATGAGGTGTGGAACGGGCAAAGCGCCATCGATGCGGTTGTCCTGGTTGAAGTGAAGAAACAGCACGATTTTGGCGCGGCGCAAGGGGTGGGAGGCGTCCATGCGCTGGACCAGGCCCTCCGCCAGGTCCTGACGAAGCATTTTTCCTTTCTTGCCGGCGTAGATCTCGTTGAATTGTATACCCACCGTGGCGGGGCCGGGACGGCGGCGGAGGTTGTATCCATCATGAAGTTCGGCGATGGCAGACGGCAGTGGAGCACCATGCGTCAATCACGCGACTTACTCGAATCAGCCTGGCTGGCCCTGATTGACGGCTACGAGTGGATTATTGTGAAATCTCGGCAGAAAAAGACGCCGCGGTAAAAGAAGGGAAAGCGGGATGCCAAAAGCTCGCCTGGACTGGCAGTATCATCGCCCGAGTTGAGTGACCTGCAAAAAAGCGCAAGAGTTTCTTGTGCAGAAAGCGGTGACCGCCGCCAGCGTTGTGAATGCGCGCAAAGAACAATTTGATCGCGTTCGGACACTGGAATTACTGCAACCGCTCAGCGAAGTCGTGGCCGTTAAGGGTAAAAAGATACTGCGTTTTTCTCTGAAAAAAGGCCAGCCACCACCTGACACATTGCTTTCGGCCGTCACTGGCCCCTCAGGTAATCTGCGTGCCCCGGCCATACGCGCGGGGGGAACACTTGTCGTCGGCTTTCATCCCGACGTCTATGGTGAGCTTTTTGCGTAGCGCGATACCCACGGATATGGAATGGGCGCCCCTCCTCGACCCGTTCTATGCGGGCCGTTTCAACGGCGTCCCCCACTGATCCACGCAGGTAACTTCTTCAACTGCCATTCGGCGCACGGGGCCAAATTTGCCCATGGGGTAGCCGACCGGGAGGAGGGCATAGGTCGAGATATTACCCGGCAGCTTGAGAACCGGCCGCAGTTCTTCCTCGTGCAGCGAACAGACCGTGGTGAGCGTGGCACCGAGCCCCAAGGCCCGACAGGCCAGCAACATATTCTGCACCGCAGGATAAATGCTCGACCCTGACAGACGAGCGAGCTTCGCCGCCAATTGCGCGCCAGCTTCACCCGGCGGCATGGGTCGTTCTTTGAGACAGGCAAAAATAAGGACGGGTACTTCAGCCAGATTATCGGCCAAATAGCTTGCGGCGTCCAATAATCTTCTGAATTTTCCCTCTTCCATATGGCTCGGCCCTGGCCGACCATCATATATGGTCCGCGCTTGTTCCCAGCCCTTTTGATAGATGTGTTGGACTTTCCGTTTGACTTCGGCATCTTTCACGACGAGAAAGCGCCAATGCTGGGTATTGCCCCCACTGGCAGCCCGAATACCCGCGTCAAGGACCCGATAAATAATGTCGTCCGAGACCGGGTCGGTTTTCAGCCGACGCATACTCCGGGTCGAAAACATGATGTCAAACAATTCCGCTTGTGCTGCCATGAACCGCCTCCTTACTGATACCTCGATGTGTGTGCATATTCTCCGGCATCCCCTTGTCGGAATTCCCCAGCACGGTTAGAGTGACCGGCCAGAATTTTATTGTCCACGACAAAAGCAAGGGGATAGAGAACGCCAAGTGCATTGTGCGTATCCGCCCGCCCTATGTCAAACGGAACACCGCGGTCTTCTCAGGCTGACACGATAAGGAGTAAGCAGGTTATGGATGGGCTTCAAAACCGGCAACAATCATATACAGGCAGAGGCGTACTCCTGGTACTTGCCTTCATCTTGACCGGCTGTGGAGGTTCGGCCCCGAGCCTGACAGGAGAGGAAATTCAAGCCAGAAATCCAAACCATACCTATGTGGAAATTGACGGTGTTGCGCTGCATTACCAGCAGACCGGCCTGGGCCGGCCGCTTATTTTTATCCACGGCCTGCTCGAAGATTACCGTATCTGGCGGCATATCACCCCAGGGCTGACCTATGGCAACACGGTCTATGAGTTGGACTTGATGGGCTTTGGCCTGTCTGAGAAACCGCAAGATAAAACCTACGATCTGGACACCTATCTGGCACAACTCACGGCGTATATTGAGAATTTTCACTTAGAAAACATTATTCTTGCAGGGCATGACTTCGGAGCGGTCATCGCGGCAGCCTATGCCCTCCAGAGCCCGGCCAACGTCCATAAACTGATTCTGATGAGCGCTCCAATCTCGGCGCACGAAAGCCTGCCGCTCAATATACGCCTGCTCGGAGTTCCCCTGATCGGCAGCCTGCTGAGCGAAGACTGGTTTCTCAAACGCATCCTTCAGGAGGGCGTGTTTGACAAGCAAGTCATGAGCGACGCCATGGTCAAGCAGTATCTTGAGCCATTCGAGGATGACCCTGGGGCTCGCGCGGCTCTGCATAAATTTCTCCGCGAGTTTGATCTCGACCGCGTCGTTGAAGAGGACCTTCTTCCCAATCTGAGTGCACTCACCATGCCCACCTTGCTCCTCTACGGCGGTCAGGATCAATTTACCTCCATGGATGTTGCGCGCGAGCTTGATGTGGCAATTCCGAGTGCGGATTTACAGGTCGTCACCCGCAGCGGACACTACATCCTTGAAGACCGGCCGGAAGATGTCCGTCAGCAAATCAAAGAATGGATTGACAAAGATTAAAGAGAAGGCCCAAAGACCAATTGACAATATGGACCTTACCAGTCTAACTTGTGAGACAGAAAAAAGATTCAGTATTCGGTGAAGGAGTCAGACCATGAGCTATGAAGAAATTGAATTCAGCCGGCACTGCGATGCCATCCAAATCCCCCAAGGCATCAAGGTGACTATCCCCAAAGGTACGCCCGGCGTCATCACCCAATCCTTGGGCGATACCTATACCCTCCAGCTTCCAACGTTAGGAGGTCTCTACCGCGTCTCTGATAAGGATGCGGACGCTATTGGAAAAGAGAGTAAGGGACCGGCTCCGGCGGTCGCTGCGGGTGCGGGTGGCCACGTGAATGAGGATCAAGTCTGGACTCAACTCAAAAATGTCTATGACCCGGAAATCCCGGTGAATATCGTTGATCTCGGTCTGGTGTATGACCTCAGCGTGAAAGACCGGCCGGAGGGTGGGACCGACGTTAATGTTAAAATGACCCTCACCGCTCAGGGATGCGGCATGGGACCGGCCATTGCCATGGACGCACAGATGCGGATCGAAGGCATTCCTGGGGTTGAAGACGCGAATGTCGAGGTGGTGTGGGACCCGCCCTGGACGCCGGCCATGATTTCACCCGAAGGTAAAGAAAAACTCGGTCTTGATTAGATACCAACGGGGCGGTCAGACAGGCCGTCTCGTCCCCACGCTCAGCCATTTTCCTCACTTCGACTAAAACGCAGCCCACCCGCTGTCGTAATATTAGTCAATACCGACGGCGATTCGAGCCGAATGCGTCCCCTATTATTTTATTGGAGATAAAAGCTGAGGGGTTGTGACTATTTTTCTTATGCCGTGGGCATGATCCTCTTCAAATGGATTTTCCTTACACCATTCATGCAAAGAGTTAATATCTAATAGCTGACAGCTTTGACTCACATTCCAGGTAACCTGGAGAGGAGAACATGTTTGTTCAGTATACTTTGGCCCAGTGGTGGAACCTAAAAACTCCAGAGCGTCACTACGGTCGGGGAGCTGTGTAACTTGCTGAAATCCATTTTGAGAAGTCGTCGCTGTATAGTGAGCAAAACTTGAGGCTTTGGCGTCATTTACTAATAAAAAGACCTTGGTCTCAACTCTGAGCTGTGGATTTGCACATGATTGTGAAGAACATGCCTGAAGACCTTTTCCCGGTTTCACGTCACAGCTTGAGTATACCCAGTGAACTTCTATGGTATCCCCAGGTACAACGTTTTTACAGAATTGATGAGATGCAGGAGCCTCTAGCTGTGAAGAGGTTAAGGATTGAGTTTCGTTACATTTCCATCCCCCAGCCCCATTGCTCCCCGCTGGGAGTGAAAAACCGGAGGCTTTGTGTTCAGCATGTTTATGAAAGTGGATGTTACACAAATTTAACTGCTTATAGTTGGGAGAAAGGTTAAATTTGACTGGGTTTTTGCCGTCTCTTTGAGTTAAATCCCGCGGTGTTTGTGGGCCAAAGTTTTGGCAAATTTCAGCATTCAATACGCTTGCGAATAGCACTAAAAAAACAGTTAATACGGATAGTCTATACATGCAGGAACTCCTTTTTATACCATGCTGCCTGCTTCACGAATTCATGTCGTTCGTCTGCTTTCTCAAAAGCCTCTTATGCCGGAGTAGAATTGATCGACGACTTTCGTCTCGTTTATGTATCCTGTTCTTTCCATTTGGGCTGAAAGTCTTCCCTGCCCATGAGCTTTCGGTATGCCTCGGGCGGCGGGCAGTCCGTGAGCGCTACCTGAAAGAAACTCCCGCCTCCGTCCGCTCGCAAGACATTCACAATGATCTCTTCACGCGGATTATACGTCCTCAACAGACGTATCGCATCTTTTTTCTGTGCGGTTTGTGACAGTGCGGCAACCCGACCTTCAGGCAAGTAGCCGAGTTGGGCTTCTCTGGATGCGGTCCCCTCGTTTATGTCTTGAGCATCTTCGCTCGGCCAGTTCCGCGCGTCCATAAGAACGATGCCGCGGCCATAACGCAATAGCCCGCTCCAGCTCAACGCGCCGAACTTCTGCCGGTTCTCCCAGATAAAGCGTTCATAGGGGTCTTCGAGGTCTGAAACGTTTTGGTCTGCCTCGTCGGAAGGGTCGGCTATCAGTTTGCTGACGTCAGCTTGAGAGCCGTCTTGTTCACTCATACAGCGTCGGAGCCTTTAGCGGAGATCAGTCTTCAATAATGGCGCTCAACGACGTCCGCCAGCCGGACATGGCAAAGCGTTGCTCCAGGCCGTACTGCTTGATTTCGTCGAGTCCGGGCATGCGTGTGACTTTCCAGCCCTCACATTTTGCCGAGCCGCAGGTACAGGGGTCCGTCATTGCGTCGAGCAGCGCGGGCGGCATATCCAGCCCTTTTGCCAAACGGGCGACAAATGCTTCTTTTGAAATATGAGCCATACCGGGCCAGCGCTAGGCGCTTTTCTTTCCCTCCGAAACGGCAATCACGATAACGGCGATGATCACGCCGAGGGCCGCGCCAACAAGAATCGGACTGTCTGAAAAGAACTCATACAGCGCGCCCATAATGCTCCGCCTAGCCAGAATGCCCCTGCTGCAATTCTGCCCGGACCAGCCAGGCGCCATCGGCAAGGGCCTGCATCTTTCCTCGCGCCGCGGTGCGCGAGCGCGGAATCATGCCACAGTCCGTACAGGGATAGAGATGCTCAGGCGCAACATACTGCAACGCCGTCCGAATACGCGCCGCAACCGTTTCACGCGTTTCCACCTCTTCAGTACCAACATCGATGACCCCAACCATCAAATCCTTGCCCTTGGCCTCAGCTAACACTGCCAAGTCGACGCCAGAGGCGGCGCACTCGACTGAGACCATATCAATCGCGCTGGTCCGCAGCAGCGGCAGCGTACGCGCATAATGGCCCCAGTCCGTGTTCTTGCTCTTCCACTCAACGACCGCAGGGATACCGTATCCATAGCAGATATGGACCGCGGTTTTGGCCTGCACCCCTTGAGCGCATTGTTCAAGCGCCTGGATGCCCCACTCTTCCACCGCGTCGAGATAGATGTTGAAACACGGCTCGTCGAACTGCACGATATCACACCCGTTTTCTGCCAACTCACACGCCTCTTCATTGACCAGCCGCGCCAGTTCGGCCGCCAGTTGCCGGCGCTCCCCATAGTACTCATCCGCAACCGTATCCGCGATGGTCATCGGACCGGGCAAGGTAACTTTGACCGGCTTTGTCGTGTGCTGCTTCATAAACCGGAGCGCCTCAACCAACACCGACCGCGGACGACGCAGTTGCTCAACCACCCGGGCGGCCCGGACTTTGATACCGTAGCGGTTCCCCCGCGTTTCGATCTCGACCAAACGGCTGAAGTCCAACCCGGTCAGCCCTTCAACAAATCCCCAGATATAATGCCGCCGGCGCTGTTCGCCGTCGGTCACAATGTTGAGGCCCGCCGCCTCTTGGTCGGCAAGTGCGAGCAGCACAGCATCGTCCTGGCCCTCATGCAGCATATCGTCTTGCAGCTTCCACGAGACATACATGGCGTTTGGAGGAACGAGCCAAGTTGGACGGGGTAAGCTCCCGACAATCATGGTTTGCAGCATCTATAGTTCCTGTTCTCTGTACCAGCCGAGAGCCTGCATGACCGGCGCATCAGAAAAAGAGAAGAGAATCGCGTCTGCGGACGCCGAGGTATTCTCGTGCGCATGACTCGCCCAGGTTGGGACGGCAAACACATCACCCGGCCCCCATTCAAGGGTCCTGCCGTTGACGACCGTCTGCCCGGTCCCCTCGACCGTCAGATAGACCTTACTGAGGCTTTGCCGGCGCGCCTGCGTTTTTTGGCCGGGTCGGAGGCGCTGTAGGAAGCTGGCCATGGTCGCGAGCGACGGGCCGCCCGTCACCGGATTCACATATTCCAGCATGGTGCCGTCAAACGGACTATCGGCGTCTCTACCGAGGTCCATCAGTGCTGGGCGTGCCTCGCTCCACGCATATTTGAGTAAAGACGACTGCCCGTCGGCCGGGCGTTTCCAGGTCGGCAGAAGTCCGCCACGTTTATAGCCACGCGTTGAGTTATCCTCCGGCTTGGTCAAGTCCTGCGACTCGGTCTGACCGGGTTCAAAAAACGTTCCGGCCAGCATGCCGGCTAAGGGCAGGTCCAACCCATCGAGCCAGACAACGGGCTCGGTGCCTTCACTGCCATGCTCATGCCACGTCCAGTTCGGGGTTAAGACAAAATCCCCCGGCTCCATAGGCAGTTTTTCACCATCAACGACCGTATAGGCCCCCTGTCCTTCCATAATGAAGCGGAGTGCGTTGGGCGTGTGCCGGTGGGTTCGCGCGACCTCACCGGGCAGGATAAGCTGAATCCCGGCATACAGCGTATGGGTTGTGGCGACCCGGCCCTCGAGTCCGGGGTTGAGTAGCATGAGCACCCGCCGTTCGGCCTCAGCCGCAGAGACGAGCTCGCCTGAGCGAAGGAGTTGGGGACGCAGGTCTTTCCAGCGCCACAGATACGGCTTGACCGGCGTTTCCGGTGTGGGTGTAAGCTGTTTGCCGAGCACCTTCCACAACGGCCCGACATTGTACTGAGACAAGCCGGCCAGAAAGGTTTCGACTTCGTGTGATTGGGTTGATGTCGCCACGGTGTTTTGTTCAGCTCTCAGCCGTGTCTCTTAATCGGGCGCGGCAATCTCCTCGCACAGCATGACCTGATAATTCAGACCGGCGTATTTTTCATCAGGACCGTGTACGGACCAGCGCTGCGTCCAGCCTTGGGCAAATTTCCGGAGTTCCTCATTCCCCCAAACCTTTTCCCAGGCATCCAAATCGTCGATCTCAAGCAGGTCGTAGTGCGTAAATTGCACCGTCCCAAGTTTTTCATCCAGCACTTTCCAATTCGCATAGCGCTTAACACCCGGCACGCTGTTGAAAAACGGATTGTCCACGTCACGGAGCCACTGTTCATACTCCTCCCGATTGACGTGCTCGCCGAGGGTATAGGTCAACAGCAGCATTGCTCGTCGTTTGGTCATCCCAAAAAACCTCTTAATCAGGCCAGACCATACCGTACCCGGAAGCGTAGCGTCAATGAGGAAGGCACGCTCAGTATACTGTACGGAACGAGCTATGCCGCTGGCGGCAGGAGCGGGCTCACACTGCTCTGGCGGAGTCGCTCAAAAATAAGCTGGGTCGCTCGGGAACGGTTCAGGGTGTAGAAGTGAATACCAGGCGCGCCACCGGCAAGCAAGGCTTCACACTGCTGCCATGCCCAGTCAACCCCAATTTCAAACACCGCGTCGGCATCCTCAGCGACCGGCTCCAAGCGCTCTTGCAGCGCGAGCGGAATGGACGCGCCACACATCCGGGTGAAGCGGACAATCTGACGGTAGTTCAGAATGGGCATGATGCCCGGGATAATGCGCTGCCGAACCCCAAGCTGTCTCGCCAGCGCCACAAAATCAAAATAGTCCTGAGTGTCGAAAAACAACTGAGTGGTCACAAAATCGGCCCCACAGTCCACCTTTGCCTTGAGATGCTGCAAGTCCTGAAGCGTATCCACGCTTTCCGGGTGCGTCTCGGGATAGCCTGCCACGCCAATACAAAAGTCGCCGCTGCGTCGGGCCAGGGCCACCAATTCGGCGGCGTGAGCAAAACCGTCCGGGGCCGGGGTAAACACAGTTTCGCCGCGCGGCGGGTCGCCGCGTAGACACATGAGGTTCTCGACGCCACGGTCCTTCAGCTCAAACAGAATATCTCTGAGTTCCGTTTGGCTGTGCCCCACGCAGGTCAGGTGGGCCATACCGATGAGCCCCAGTTCGGCTTGGAAGCGACACACCAGATCGATGGTATTCTTTCGGGTCGAACCACCAGCGCCGTAGGTCACAGAGCAAAAGCTGGCCCCCAACTTCTGGAGTTCGCGGGCTCGATCAAAAAGCGCCTCTCCATCTTCTGTTGTCTTTGGGGGAAAAAATTCAAACGAAAACGTCTGTGGGTGGGCATCAAAGAGGGTGCGGATTTTCATATTCTCCAAGTGATATTTTCTTCCTTTAAGATAAAACTTTTAGTGAGTTGTTGCCTATGCTACCAAGTGGCCCGAAACGAGTCAAAGCCAGTCTACGTCAGGTGTTCTGCCGTTTCACCTTTACAAGCCGATCTTTCCCAGTATACGATTTATCGCGCATACGGAAAGCTAGGAAGGAGGACCTATGTACGCCTTGAAAGACCAAGCCTGTATCGTCGGCGTGGGCGAGACCGCTTACACCCGAGGGTCGGGCAAGACCGACCTCGCGCTGATGCTCGAAGCCTCAATGAACGCCCTGAACGATGCGGGCCTGAGCCCACATGATATCGACGGCATTATCCCTCCCCCGCTGCCGCCAACCTCTGAACATTTTGCCGCCAACCTTGGCGTCGAGGACCTGCGCTATGCGGTCACGGTGCATATGGGTGGGGCCAGTCCGGTCACTTCGCTCCAAAGCGCAGCCATGGCAATTGCCTGCGGAGTGGCGAAAAATATCCTCGTGCCGCTGGGCTGGAACGGCTACTCTACAATGCGCGTCCGCGACATGGGCAGTAAGAGTAAAGGCAACGGCGGTGGCGGCAGCGGAGCCCCCGGCGCACTGGCCAACACCATAGGCGAATACTATCTGCCCTATGGGGCCAACGTTCCGGTACAGTGGTACGCTTGGCTGGCCACCCGACATAAAGAACTGTACGGCACCCCAGACGAGGCCATGGGCACCGTGGCGGTCACCTCACGCAAACATGCCCAACTGAACGATAAAGCCTATATGCAGGGCCGCCCGCTCAGTATGGAGGACTATCTGAACGCCCGCTGGGTCTCCAAACCCTTCCGGTTGTTCGACTGTTGTTTGGAAACCGACGGAGCGGCCGCCGTGGTCATGACATCGCCGGAACGAGCGCGCGACCTCAAACATGACCCGGTGTATATTTCGGGGATTGCCGAGGGCCATCCCTACCCTGCGGATGACATTCCAGCCCGGCCCGACCCGTTTACGATCGGGCTCAGCTTTGCCACGCCGAATGCCCTGCAAATGGCTGACGTCGACCTCAAAGACCTCGACTTTGCCGAAATCTACGACTGCTTTACCTATGTCGTGCTGCTCCAGATGGAAGCGCTCGGGCTGTGCAAACGGGGCGAGGTTGGTGAGTACGCGCAGGGGGACAGGTTTGCGCTGGACGGCGAACTGCCCTTGAATACCCACGGCGGCCTGCATTCCGAGGCCCATGTATGGGGCATGAACCACGTTGTAGAAGCCACGCATCAACTCCGTCATGAAGCCGGTGAGCGTCAAGTCAAAGACGCCCAACTCGGTCTGGTCACGGGCTGGGGAGACTTTGGTGACGGAAGCCTGGCAATTATGCGCCGATAACAGGGGAGCGGCTATCATGGCAGAAACCCAGGAATATCGGCGTCCGGTCCCGAAAATGCGGGGCTTCGCGGCCGAGTTTTATGCGTATTGCAAACAGCACGAACTGCGCTTTCAGCGCTGCACGAATTGCGGCACTTGGCGCCATGTACCGCGTGATATGTGTGCCAAGTGCGGCTCGTTTGCATGGGAGTGGGCCAAGGCTTCGGGCAAAGGCAAACTCTTTTCATGGACGACGGCCATGCAGCCGATGTTGCCGCAGTTTGCCGATTTGGTGCCCTACAGTCCGGTGGTGGTGGAACTGGAAGAAGGCGTCCGGATGCTCAGTTGGCTGACCGATGTGGCAGATGCTGATTTGCGGCTGGACCTGCCGCTTGAGGTCGTGTTTGACGATGTCACCCCAGAGGTGACCTTACCCAAATTCAGGCGGGCGGGTTGACCCTCCCCTAACCGCGAGCATGTCCCATGAACGATTTCCAAGGCTATACCCTGCCCGAAGAACTCACCCTGCTGCAAGACCAAATTCGGCGTTTTATACGCGAGGAAATTATCCCGGCTGAACAGGCCATCGATCCCGATGCCGCGGACCTGCCCGACGACGTCTATGCGCGTCTGTCAGCCAAGACCAAGGCCGCCGGTCTCTGGTGTCCCGGCGCTCCCAAGGAGTACGGGGGCGGGGGTTTGAATACTTTTAGCATGTCCATTGCCTTGGAAGAGATGGCCCAGCATCGCATGGGCCTATACAATCCTGGCTGCGGAACGTTTGGGCGCTATCCGCCGAATCCTATTTATGCCGGCACCCCGGAACAGCTTCAAAAATATGCCGTACCCACGCTGAAAAACGGCCTGTACACGTTCTTTGCCATCACTGAACCGAGCGGTGGCTCAGACCCGGCTGGGGCCATTCAAACCCGAGCCGTGCGTGACGGGGATTCGTGGGTGATTAACGGCTCAAAGATTTTTATCTCGCACGCGCATGAGGCCGAATGGGGAGTGGTCTTTGTCCGGACCGATCCGGAAAAGGGCCGGAAGGGCATTAGCTGCTTTATTATTGACAAGGGAACCCCCGGCTTTACCGCTCGCCCGTTCAGGACTATTCGGACCGTCTCGCTGCCCAACGAGGTCTCATTTGAAGATTGCCGAGTACCGGCCGAAAATATGATTGGCGATGAAGGCCAGGGGCTCTACCTCTGCTTTGACCTGCTGACCAAGGCGCGCTTTCCCTACTCAGCCGCAAACCTCGGGGTTGCCGTAGCTGCCCATCGGATGGCGATCGACCACGCCAAGCAGCGAGAAACGTTTGGCGAGCTCTTGAGCCAACGCCAGGCGATTCAGTGGATGCTGGCCGATGCGGAAGTCGAATTGCGCGCAACGCGCCTGCTCATCTGGGATGGTGCCTGGAAGGCTGACCGCGGAGAAGATGCGCGCGTTGAAGCCTCGATAGCCAAACTGTATTCGAGCGAGGTCCTGGGCCGGGTGATCGATAACGCCGTCCAGATTCATGGTGGCTATGGCGTATCAAAAGAGTTTCCGCTTGAACGCTGGTATCGTGAGGCCCGAGTCCGGCGTATTGGAGAAGGGCCGTCCGAGGTCCACCGTATGGTGATTGCGCGGGCATTATTACGGTAGCACAGAACCTTGTTCTCACAGAGAAACTCCAGAGAGATGCGCGCGACTCGGACGCGCCGCGTCGCGGTCCCCGCAGAGTGGCCCCTGTACCGGTGCCACTCTTTTTTATGCGGACTCGCCTTCGTACTGGCAGGCATCGCCCTATGGACCGTGGTCTTCGCATTCCCGCAGAATGCCTGGGCCCAACCTGCTCCAGAGACGCTCAAGCGCTTACTCCAACAACATCGGCTAGACCCTCAGGACGTTGGCTACCACCTGTTTCGGCTGACGGATGGCCGGGTTGTTGACACTTACGATGCTGACACGCCCCGTATCCCGGCTTCGACCACAAAACTCATTACTGCCCTCGCGGCTTTAGAAATTTTAGGGGAAGACTATCGATTTACGACCCGCCTACTCGTAAGCGGGAAAGTCCGCGAGTCCACCCTGCACGGAGACCTGTATCTGGCCGGGGGTGGAGATCCGACCTTATCAACGAATGACCTCCAAGGCTTTGTTGACGCCCTGAAAGCCGCCGGTATTACCCACGTGAGGGGACGCTTTGCTTTTGATGAAAGCTTTCTCACAACGACGCAGGAGATTAATCCCAAGCAACCGGTCGCGGCCGCGTATAACCCCAGTGTGAGTGCCCTCTCGCTCAACTACAACCGTGTTCAGTTACGCTGGACGGGTAGGCCCGGAGCCAAAAATTTTCAGACTTGGTTGCGGTCGCCGGCGGACGGTATTTTTCTTCCAGTTGCCGGTGTCAGTACTGGGCTGATTCCCATAGGCGTGCAATCTGATGCCCCCATTCTCCTTGATGGAGGGAACAGGGACCACTGGCTGCTCTCGCGTCAGCTTCCGGCACGAGGTTTCAAAAAACTTCCGATCAGGCGTGCCCCAGGGAAGGTCGCGGCCTCTTTGTTTCGTACCTACTGTCTGCAACGAGGTATTACCCTACCCCAGCCCCAAGCCGCTCCGGCCCCGGCCAACACACGCCTCCTGTATACGCATGACAGCAAGCCCCTGCCGGAAATTCTGAGTGGAATGCTATTCCACAGTACTAATCTGTCCGCCGAACTCATCGGCCTCGTCACCTCGCGCGCGTTGAGAGACCTCCCGTTATCCATTGCAGACTCAGCAGCACTATTGACGGACTGGTATCAGCGCCGTCTTCCGCAGACAGACTGGACCGGATTTGTGAGCATGAACCATTCGGGCCTGAGCAGCATGTCCCGCCACTCGCCGCGTCATCTCACCGCAATACTCTATAATGGAGTGACCCCCACATCCGGACAAACCGGACGCAGAGGGCCGGAGATGCCCTCTCCTTTGCTCGACCTCCTGCCGCAGCCGGAGTGGGAGAACGAGTGGGCCGAACTCGGAGAAAAGGTGCGGGCCAAGTCAGGCACGATGAGTTATGTCGATGGTCTGACCGGTATATTGACAACAGACAAAGGACAGCAGTTAGGCTTCGCCCTCCTCTTGACGGACTTTGCCAGACGAGCGGCATTTGACGTGGCCCGTCATGCCGAGAAAGTCCAAACGCCCCCAGAAGCAGAAGCCTGGACTGAGCGGGCTAAAGCATTTGAGCAAGCCCTGCTCTCGTATTGGAGACGGACCTATTGAAGAGAGGGCTGAGGGAGTAGGGGTTGGGGAGTGGGCAAGGAAATCAGAGCTGCAACGGGATCAGGAACAACGCTACGAGATTAAACATGACCAGAAACCCGGCCAAGAGTAAGCAATAGCCCATAATGTCGCCAAAGCGGAGCCCGGCAACGGTGAGAATGGGAATCGCCCAGAACGGTTGCAATAGATTGGTCGTCATATCTCCATACGCATAGCTCAGGGTGACGGTTGGGATGGAGAGTCCCAAGGTCTGTCCCGCCGGGATGAGATAGGAGGCTTCAACGATCCATTTCGACCCGCCCGACGGCACGAAATAGTTCAGCACCCCGGAATACAGATACACAATGGATGGAAAGGTGCGCGGTGAACTGGCGTCAATGAAAAAGGCCGTCAGCACCTCACCCAGAGCCGTATATGACATCAGTCCGAAAATCCCCGCGTACAAAGGATACTGGATGACGATCCCCCAGGTGTTGCGAATCCCTTGTTCACAGGCGTGCAAAAAGGATTTGGGATACCAGTGCAGGAGAAGACCCAAAGCCAGGAAGATGAGATTGTAGTTGTCAATCGTCCAGGTCTGGCCAAAACCTTTTTCGAGAATCTGAAGCCCGAAGTAGAGCAACATGGCGCTACTGGCAATCAGAGACCAGCCGGGCCACCATTCCATTTTTTCTGCCGGGCGTGTCGCGTCTGGTTTCTGTATGGGTTGGTTCAACGCTTCCAAACGATCGGCCTGTTCGTCCGAGGCAGTCACCGCGTCCGCTGCTGGCGGGACGAGAACGGCCGCAACGAGAATCCCCACCAGCCCGGCCACAAGCGCGTACCATAGATTAAATGCGGCAAACATGGTCTGCGTGGTCGGAATGGTTTCCGCTAAGATTCCAGCCTTGATGAGGAAATTATCCGGCGTGGCAATAATGAGCGGAGCCGAGCCGGACAGGCCGGTATGCCATACGGTTCCAACACCGAGGTAGGCGCAGGTTACGAGCAGGCGGAAGTCCACGCGCGGGTTGGCACGCACGATAAAAGGGAGAAACGCCGCCGAAATGACAAGACATAAGGCCCAGTTGAGCCACGCGGTGATGGTCGAAAACAACGCCATGAGGATGATGGCCTGGCGCGGCTTGTCAGGGTCGGGGCGTGAGGCGAGCCATACAAATACCCGCTTGAGCGGCGGGGAGACGGCGCAGGCATACGCCACGACCATCATGACGGTAAACTGCATGGTCAGACTGAGCAGGGCCCACAAACCATCCCCCCACGCGGTCAATACCGTTGCCGGAGAAGCACCTCCGACCGTGAGGGCCAGGAGGGCCACCACCAGCGTCAACATGACGGCAATGACCCACGAGTCGGGTATCCAGCGCTCCGTCCAGCGCGTCAGGCTCATGCCCCAGCGGGCCAACCATCCCATTCTTATACTCCGTTATGCTCTCTTGTGCGCCGGGCGGTGAGCGCTCATCAGCGGTTCTGCCGCTTACTTCAACAATTCCAGTTCGCGCAACATCCCAGGGCTATTCGTCCAGCCTTTTGAAACTTTGACAAAGAGTTCCAGATACACCCGGCAGCCAAAAAAGGCCTCCATGCGCTGGCGCGCGGCTTGGCCGATTTTTTTGAGCCGTGCCCCCTTTTGACCAATTAGGATAGCCTTCTGGGATGGCCGTTCAACGTGGATGGTAGCGTAAATACGTAACAGCGGCTTCTCGGTGCGCTCTTCAAACTGCTCGACAATAACAGCCGTACGGTACGGGATTTCCTGCTGGGTGTGGAAGAACATCTGTTCCCGAACCATCTCCTGGGCGAGGCCCCGCTCGCTCTGATCCGTGATGTTATCATCCGGGTAGAGGGCCGGACCGGGGGGGAGAACAGCCATCAGGGTGGACATAAGTTCGGCCGTATTCTCCCCTTCGAGCGCGCTGATGGGAATCACGTCACACTCAGGCAGTAGACGCCCTACCTGTTCAAGGAGCGGAATGAGCATGCTTTTTTGGACAAGGTCAATCTTGTTCACTCCGACCAAAACCTGGGTCTTGAGCTGAGTGAGGCGCTGGGCAATCTGGGTATCGGCTGCAGTCAGTCCATGTGCTGCATCGAGCAGGAAGAGTGTGACATCGGTCTCCTGCAGAGCACGCAAGGCGGTATCAACCATATGTCGGTTGAGGAGAGACTGCTGACCGCCATGAATTCCTGGGGTATCAACAAAAATGAGTTGGGCGTTGGACTGGGTTTTGATCCCGGTTATGCGCGTTCGTGTGGTTTGGGGTTTGGGCGAGACAATGGCAATCTGCGCCCCTATCAGCGTATTGAGCAGCGTTGATTTCCCGACGTTGGGACGGCCGACAAGCGCAATAAAACCACACCGATAGATCGAGTCAGGCGAGGATGGCATGGCACGTCAAGAGGGGGTCGCTGCCTCTGGTCCAAAGACGACCTTCAGGATGCGCCGTTTCCCAACCTGGAGGACCACCTCTCCTTGCGCGGGAACCTGCAACTCCACGTCACTGACCCGCTCCCCATCGATCCTCACCCCACCCTGTCGGATGAGCCGGCGAGCTTCACTCGTGGATTTCACCAAGTCTGGGGTCTTCAGTAAATGGCAAACCCATACGTGTGCCCCTGGCCCAGACCAAGCGTACGACGGTATCTCCTCCGGACGCTGCCCGTGCTGAAAACGTCGAGAAAATTCTTTGGCTGCTCGCGCGGCCGCCTGACTATCATGAAAACGCGTCACCAACTCGGCCGCTAATTGTTTCTTGGCCTCCATCGGATGGATGTGTCCATCCGCAACCGCTTGGACATGAGCGTCATCAACGGTACTGAGCAGTTCGTAATAGCCCAGCATCAGTTCATCAGAGATCGACATGATCTTGCCGTACATGTCGTTCGGCGGGTCGGTAATACCGACCGCATTACCGAGCGATTTACTCATCTTTTGCGTCCCGTTAATGCCTTCAAGAATGGGCGTCGTCAGAATCACCTGAGGCTCCTGACCAAAGCCGCGCTGTATCTCACGCCCCACCAGGAGATTGAAGCGCTGATCCGTTCCACCCAGTTCAACATCAGCCTGAAGGGCAACGGAATCATAGCCCTGGAGCAACGGGTACAGAAACTCATGCACATGAATCGGCACCCCGTTTTGGAGGCGTTTAGAAAAATCGTCCCGCTCCAGCAGTCGGGCTACTGTGTAATGGCCACATAGCTTGACCATGTCGGAGGGAGAAAGTGGATCGATCCATTCCGAATTAAAACGGAGTTCGGTGAGGTCCGGATCAAGAACCTTGAAGACCTGCTGGGTGTAGGTCTCCGCATTCGCCTTGACCTGTTCACGTGTCAGGGCCTTCCGCGTTTCGGAGCGACCGGTAGGGTCGCCGATCATAGCAGTAAAATCACCGATCAAGAAAATAACCGTATGCCCGAACTCCTGAAACTGGCGGAGTTTATTCAGCACGACGGTATGACCGAGATGTAGGTCCGGGGCGGACGGGTCCGCCCCCCATTTTACCCGTAAGGGTCTGCCGCGTTCGAGCTTTTGCTTGAGCTCTTCCAGCGGAATAATATCCACGGCTCCGCGTTTAATTTCCTTAAGTTGTGCTGCACCTGACAGGGTCATAGCCTCGCTGACCTTTTACCGCGCGTATTCCGTGGACCGTGATTCACGGATGACGGTAACTTTAATCTGGCCGGGGTACGTCATCTCGCTTTCAATTTGCTTGGCAACCTCTCTGGCGATACTGGAGGCATCACCGTCCGACACTGAACCGGGGTTCACCATAATGCGCACTTCACGGCCGGCCTGCACCGCAAACGACTTCTCTACGCCGTTGAATGAACTGCTGATACGCTCCAGGTCTTCGAGTCGTTTGACATAGCTCTCCAGCACCTCTCGCCGAGCGCCCGGCCGGGCACCCGATAACGCATCCGCAGCATCAACAATAGGGGCCAGAACGGTTTCCGCCCGAACCTCCTCGTGGTGGGCGGCAATGGCGTTGACGATTTTTGCCGACTCACCGTATTTCCGGGCCACTTCTCCGCCGATGATCGCGTGCGAGCCTTCAATCTCGTGTGAGACCGCTTTCCCAATATCGTGGAGCAGTCCGGAACGTTTGGCCTGTTTCTCGTTCAGCCCGAGTTCGGCGGCAATAATACCGCAGATGTACGCCGTTTCTATTGAATGCATGAGGACATTCTGGCCATAGCTATACCGGTACTTCAACATTCCGATCAGCTTGACAATTTCGGGATGAACCCCGTTGATCCCAAGTTCAAGCACGGCTCGTTGACCAGCCTCACGGACCGATTCTTCAACCTCGCCTTCCGCTTTTTTGACGACCTCCTCGATCCGACCCGGATTAATACGTCCATCCGAAATCAGGCGCTCAAGCGCTACACGCGTAATTTCTCGTCGAATGGGACTATGACTCGAAACCAGCACTGTTTCGGGCGTATCATCAATAACCAGATCGACCCCGGTCGCAGCCTCAAACGCCCGGATATTGCGCCCTTCACGACCAATAATACGACCCTTCATATCGTCGCTGGGAAGATGAATGACCGACGCGGTCCGCTCGGAGACAAACTCACCGGACAGGCGTTCAATCGCAATACTAATAATTTTTCGAGCCCGCCGGGTCGCTTCTTCTCGGGCTTCTTCTTCGACGGCCATAATCCGGCGGGAGGCGTCCTGGCGGGCCTCATCGGTCATCTGGTCAACCAGGACTTGTTTGGCCTCATCCCGACTCAGGCCGGCTGTTTGTTCAAGTTTCTGGCGCGTTTGGTCTATTAAGCGGTCGTACTCTTGCTCTTTTTTCTGCTGACTGTCGGCTTTGCTCTTGAGGCTCTGTTCGCGCCGATTCAAGCCGTCTTCCCGATCAGCCAGTGCCTCGGAGCGCTTCTCCAACGCTTCATCCCGTCCTTGGAGCCGTCGCTCAACCTGTTGAATTTCTTTCCGTCTTTCGTTTATCTCCTGCTCTACTTCGCTTTTCGCCTGCAAAATCGCATCTTTAGCCTGAACTTGGGCCTCTCGTTTAATAACCGATCCTTCTTTTTTTGCCTCATCAAGAATCTGTTGTGCAGCCTCCTCTGCACTGTGTATGGTTTCCTGGTTCCATTTTTGCCGTAGAAAGACGAGTCCTCCGACACCAGCTGCCCCTATCAGCAGTCCTAAGACAAGTTCCATTATTACCCTCCTTACCACACTCCGGTCGAATAACCTCACTGTGGTAGCTACTACCCCCTATACGCATCCTCTTAGTATATATCCTTTCTGATCAATACGTATGGCCTCGCAGGCTACGCTCAATAGAGAGCGGCTCCTGCAATAACAACCAGCACATATCAGTTGTCACAGTCTCCTTCCTTCTTCACCCAGGGGCGGAAGGAGCGCAAGAGGGGGGGCGTGCAATCGAAGCCACTCGCCTTCATGATGCGAGTGGTGTTACGTGTTCTCTTCTCAGTCGAGAGTTGCAGACAACTAGCCGGCAGAATGTGAGTTCAACGGATTATCAGCCGTTGGCTCATTTGCACGGCTTTCGGCTTCCTCCAAACGCTCAAGAAGTCGGCTTGAAATCAACTCAGCTTCCTGGATGAGCTGGGTTTCTTGCTGGCTCGATTCCTGCTGACCGGACTTGGCCAATTCGTCGGCAATACTCAACGCCGCCATAATCGCGACTCGAAAAGGGACCGTCACTTTTGCACTTTCCGCAATCTGGCGCATGCGCTGGTCAACAAAAGAAGCAATTTCTCGAACATATTGCTCATCATCTTCACTCGTCACCGTGAAGGTTTGTCCAAAAATATGTACTTCCATTAATCGCTTCATCGCCTAGCCCCCGTCCTCCCAGGCAATCCCCAAATGGCTGAATTGAGTCAGGATTTTCTCCAAGCGGCTCCGAATCTCGTCTCGCTCCGCTTCGTATTGCTGGATTCGCTTGAGCAAGAGCGCATATTCATGCTCTTGTTTATCAATGCGAACCAGCAGTGCACTATTTGCACTCTGGACCTGCTCGTGGCGTTCCAAGAATCCATCCAGTTTCGCCTCAAGAAGTTTTAGGCTTTCCAGCGCCATTACCACCCTAGAATAAAGTAAAAGTTTACCCTATTGCCTCTTAGACGTGACGTCAAGAGAAATATTTATTCCGGAGGTTGGTCGAAAAGTGCCGTAATAAAATCATCCGGTGAGAAAACTTCTAAATCTTCAAGCTGTTCTCCAAGTCCAATATATTGAATGGGCACGCCGAGCTGGCTCCCAACGGCTAGGGCAACTCCGCCTTTTGCTGACCCATCCATCTTGGATAAGATTACACCGGTCAGTGAGAAAGCCGCCTGGAAGGTCCGTGCTTGGCTGAGAGCATTCTGCCCAGTTCCGGCATCCAAAACCAGCAAAACCTCATGCGGTGCCCCAGCAATCTCCCGCCCAATGACTCGGTGTATTTTTTTAAGTTCCTCCATAAGCGGCGTTTTGGTATGGAGCCGTCCAGCCGTATCAATCAGGACGACATCGACCCCGCGTGCCACTGCAGCACGGACACCGTCAAAGACCACGGCTGAGGGCGAGGCGCCGTCCCTATGCTTAATGATCTCAAGGCCCAATCGTTCGGCCCAGACTGAGAGTTGTTCAATGGCGGCTGCTCGAAACGTATCCCCGGCGACCAGTAGGACCGTTTTTCCTTCTTTTTTCAGCCGTGCTGCCAACTTCGCAATAGAGGTCGTCTTCCCCGCTCCATTGACGCCGACAACCAGAATGACTCTTGGCCGCGTATCATCCCATTCAACGGGCTGAGCCTCCCTCTCAAGAAGGGACCGCAGTTCCGCCTTGAGATCAGAACGAAGTGCGTCGGCCTCATCCTGAGACGGTATGCCTGTCCGGACTGTAGGTGTACGGGTGCGTAGACGCTCTACGATCTGCAAGGAGGTGTCGACGCCAACATCGGCTTGGATAAGGACCTCCTCCAGGTCGGAGAAGAAGATTTCTCTCGACTGCCGGCTCTGCTCTGACGAGGCATCAAAGGGCCGACGCAAAAGGTCCCGTAATCGAGCGAGCCCACGTCGCCAGCGCGCATCTTTCGGAATCGGAGCAGGAGAGTGTGTATCTACGACCGATGGGGAAGTAGAGTCCGTCTGCACCTTCTCTTTTCGCTGCCAAAATCGGAGCGCCATCAGGACACACGCACGGACACCATGGTCGACACACCCGGCTCCTGCATAGTGACGCCGTAGAGCGTATCTGCCACCTCCATGGTGCGCTTATTATGCGTAATCAAAACAATCTGCGTTGTCTCACTCATTTCCCGCAATAACTGGTTAAACCGTCCGACATTGGCATCGTCGAGCGGTGCATCGACCTCATCGAGAATGCAGAATGGACTCGGCCGTATCAAAAACAGGGCAAAAGTGAAACTCAGCGCGGCCAGGGCCTTCTCTCCTCCAGAAAGAAGTTGCATGGAGCGGAGGCGTTTACCTGGGGGTTGGACCTCTAGTTCGACGCCACTCTCAGACAAATCCGATTCATTGGTCAGAGTAATATGTGCCTGACCACCGTCAACCAAACGTGCGTATACCTCACCAAACTTCGCATTCACCCGGTGGAAGGTTTCCCGAAAACGGTCCCGTGACTCGCGGTTTAACTTATTGATTGTACTTTGCAAATCCTCAATTGAATGCAACAGATCAGCCTTCTGGGATTCAATAGAAGTAAAGCGCTCCTGGACCTCATCAAGCTCAACCACAGCATTGGGATTGACCTCACCAAGCCGAGCAAGCTTCTCACGTAATTCCTGACGGCGCGATTCTCCCTCAGCCTGGTCAAGTTCCTGGTGACTATAGGCTGAAAGGACTTCTGTCAGCTTCACCTGATAGCGTTCCTGGACCGCCTCCTCAAGATGTTCACGACTCACCCGCTTTTCAGCCAGACTCACCTCAACCTGTCTTTTTTCCTCCTGCAGCTGAGTTGCCGCCTGTCGATGCTCTTCGATCAGCGTTTCACACTGCTGAGCAGTTGCCCGGAACTGGGCACACTCAGCACCGCGACGGGTGCGTTCTGCTTTCGCCGAATCAAGGCTGGAGAGCGTCTGTGTCACCTGATCTTCTAACGCAGCCTTTTCCAACAGGAGACGCTCTGCCTCTTGCTTGCCAGCCTGGATATCAGCTTGGCCGGCCTGTATCCGTTCTTCCAAGTCCTGCATCTGGCGTCTGAGTTGGTCCACCTGGGTCTGGAGGCCACCGTAGCGTTCTCGATGTTCGGCAAGGCGGACACGCAGGTCATCCATCTGCGTACGATGTCGGTCACACGCGACCTTTGCTGCTTCCAGCTCTACTTGCTGAACGGCCAGCAGGTCTTCACGCTCCTGACGTTGCGTCGCAATAGCGAGTGCCTGCGTACGGGCCTTCTGCATGTCCGCTTGTAAAGACTGACTTTCTTGTTCCAGGGCGTTCTGCTCGTAACTTACCCCTTCTCCACGGTCAAGCAAGCGGCGTACTTCACCTTCAAGCTGCCCCGCCTCGCGCTGCAGTGCTTCATTCTCCTGGCCCAGCTTCTGGGCTTGCACGTCAAGACTCCGCAACTCGCCTTCAAATACCTGTTGGCGTTGCTTCAGGATTTGCCGCTGCTCGACAAGGCCGGACACCTGCTCAGCCTGTTGGGGCAGTTCCTGCCGCAACCCTCGAATTTCCCGCCGCCGCTCAAGAAGGCCTGCTTCCGCAACACCACCACTCCCTCCGCTGACGCCACCAAGAGCGGAAATGACCTCTCCCTGTGGCGTAACATAGGTCCGAGTGTCCAGGCTCTGGTTCCAGAGTTCCAGCCCAACCCGGAGGTTGGGAACGAGCACGACATCACCCAGGAGGGCTTCGACCATCTGTCTATAGTCGGGCGGAATATCAACGTGACGGATGAGGGGAGACACGCCCTCTCCAACAGTCGCCCACATCGGCCCGTCAGCCCTAGTCAGACTCGGCGTCTGTTTGTCACCCTGGAGTTGGAGTGGAATAAAATGCCCGTGCCCAGACTGCATCTGGCTCAAATAGTCGACCGCAACGACACCGGCCTCGGTGTCTGCCACCACCATATACTCCAGCTTCTCCCGTAACACAGCGGCAACCGCGCGCTCA
Source organism: uncultured Binatia bacterium (SeqCode) (assembly GCA_965203745.1). Lineage (GTDB taxonomy): Bacteria > Desulfobacterota > Binatia > Bin18 > Bin18 > Bin18. The sequence goes on along the minus strand of CBDBDK010000001.1, from coordinate 1,888,364 downwards.
TAGGCTTGCGGTACTTCTATCATTTGCGCCACGACTCCAAGAATGGCAGCGGGAAAGTCGCTGTCGGTCATGACCGATTGGACGCCTTGATCATAGCGGTCGTACTCTTGTTCGAGTTCTTCCAAGGTCGCCAAGCGCGCCCGCAATTCTGCTTGCTTGGCCAGTGCCTCAGAGAGGGCCGTATCAAGTTCTTCTCCAGAGCGAATAGTCGCCCGCAACGCTTTATCCTTTTCTTCGTGCTGCTGCTGTCCATGGCGGATATGCAGGGAAAGAGCCGATGACTTTTCCTGAAGCACGGCAAGTGCCTGCTCCCGCTCTGTCCGGAGTTGGCCAACCTGCTTGGCGTCGTCAGCCAGCACCGCCAACCGCTGGGAGACCTCCTCAGTCCGCTTATGGGAGTAGGCCAGCGCGTTTTGGACTTGCGATTCCTGGGTGAGGAGGTCAACCATTTCGGTCTTGAGTTCTTCAACCTGGGATTCGTGCTGCAGGGCAGCGTCTTGCAGGTCAACAAGGGTATGCTCTTGTGCCTGCAGGGTGTCTTCATCGTGTTGTATCTGCTCAGCCACCTCCGCCACACTCGCCACTCGCTGAGAGAACTCTTGTTCCACCTGCGCTTTCTTCTCTGACACCAGACGATGGTCATGCTCCGCGTTGGTAAGACGTGATTGAACCTGCTCCTCCTGCTGGGCTCGGAACGACTGTTTCTGCTCGGACTGTTGAAGCGTACTTTCCAGAGCGTGGAGACACTCTTCAAGTTCTCGGAGCGCGTCTTCCTCGCGCGCGGCCCGCTCGGCTGTGGACATCCGCTCTGCTTGGAGGGTGTGGATCTTTTGGTTGAGTTGCTCTTCTTCTCGCCCGACCGCAGCCTGCCGGCTCACCAGGCTGTGGACCTCTGCTGTCAATGCTTGGTAGGCACGACTCTGGAGTGTGAGATCAATGGTTTTCAGCTCATCCTGGAGTGCCTTATATCGTGCGGCCTTTTTTGCCTGACGACGGAGGGTCCCCAACTGACGGTCCATCTCATACAGCAGATCAGACACCCGAGACAAATTCTCTCGGGTTCGTTCGAGTTTGCGCTCGGCAGCCAAACGGCGACTGCGATACAAACTCACCCCGGCGGCTTCTTCCACGAGTACCCGGATATCTTGCGCTTTGGCGTTAATCAGCGCCTCGACACGACCCTGCTCAATAATGGCGTAGGCTTTCGTGCCCGCTCCGGTCCCAAGAAAGAATTCAACAATATCGCGCAAACGGCAGGGGACTTTGTTGAAAAGATATTCAGAGTCTCCAGACCGAAAATAACGTCGCGAGACCATGACTTCGGTCCAGTCCGGCCCGGCGCCATTCTCATGGGCACCGTTGTGACCGTTCGTCCCGTTCACGGACAGGCCGGGAGGGGCAACATCCTCCAAGAGGAGGGAGACATCGGCCATACCGAGTGGCGCACTGCGGTCATTCCCGGCAAAGACCACATCACTCATCTCCTGACCGCGGAGATGTTTGGCGCTCTGCTCGCCCAGAACCCAGCGTAAGGCATCGACAATATTCGACTTTCCGCAGCCGTTGGGACCGACGACAGCAGTAATTCCTTTCGGAAAGGTGAGCGTCGTCTTCTGCTTAAAGGATTTAAATCCGAGGAGTTCAAGCTGTTTGATCCGCATTTGCCCCACAACGCCTCCAAATCCTCCCCGCCTCTTTCCTCATGCCAAATATAGCGCCAACTCACATGCTACTCACGCAAGAGAAAGGGCTCTGGGACCATACTGCTACTATATCTTGTGGATACAAGAAAATCCAGCAGGAATCAGAGAGAAGCAGGTCTGAAGACTACCGTTCCAAGAGCTCGGTATTCCAGTAGGCCGCATCGACTTCGTTGAGAAAGGGCAACCATTCCTGGTAGCGCTTGAAGGTGAACGTCTCAAGCATAAAGGGCGTCCACTCGGGTTGAACCGGCTTCTTGATCAACCTCATTCTTGCTTCTTCAGGCCGGCGGCCACCTTTCACGCGGTTGCAGCGCAAACAGGAGCAGACGATATTTTCCCAGGTCGAGAGACCGCCCTGGGAGCGGGGGATGACATGGTCGAGATTCAGCTCGCTACGCGAAAAACGCCGGCCACAGTATTGACAGGTATTCTTATCGCGCGCAAAAACGTTGAAACGGCTGAACCGCACCTGGCGTCGTGGAACCCGGTCATACGAAACGAGCAGAATGACGCGCGGCACCCGGATAGCACGCCCGATAAGACCGATGGTCTCATCGTGGACGGTGGCGGACAGCGCACTCCAGCTTTCATAGTCAAACGTGCGATACTGCTGATCGACCGCTTTCGCAATGCCCTGATAGAGCAGGGAGAATGCTCGCCGGACCGATGTGATATGCACCGGGAAATAAGACCGATTGAGAACGAGCACTTTGGTATTGAGAACGCTCATGTGCCCCTAACCCACCAAGAAAAACAGGGTTTTCCGTTGACCGAGAATATCGGACCCGTATACCCAGCCCGGTTCTACGTGTCAAGGTTTTCACCAGAATTTCACGCTCTCGCTGTAAAAGAACAGAAAGGATGTCGGATTAGCCATCGGCGTAATCCGACACCACCGGCGTATCGGTTACCACCACTATCGCCCCAATCCGCCGCGCCACCTCCGCAAAGTATAGCACCTCCTCCGGCCTCAACGCCCGCCCCAGCACCCCCCGTTCACGATACGACAACCACTTTTTAAGCACCTGATAACCGCCCAGCTTGTAGCGCCAGACGGCGGCGGGGACATTGCGCCAATAGGCGTTACCGTTCAGGTAGATGTCGAAGGTTGTAGTGCCGTGTAGGGACGACGCATGCGTCGTCCCTACCAGCGCGGCACATTCATCCGCCGTGTACTCACGTTCGACCACCCGCCCTTGTCCCGGCATTACCGCATCGCCCGTGCCGTAATGCCCCCACCCAGCGGTCAGCGCAAAATTGTCACCATCCATATTCCGCCCGTCCACCGTAGCGGGAACCGCAATGGCGGCGATGTCTGGGCGGAGGGTTCCGGTTGTCACGCCGGGCACCGGGGTATCGGGGTCAAGCAGAGCGGCCAGTTCGCGTCCGCGTGCTGCGGATTGGGCGAGGGCTTCCGCTGCGTCAGACGCGGGCAAGATGCCCGCGCTCCCAGGGGTAGGCCAGCCGGGTAGCGGGATACGTGGCCATTCCATGCGCAACGCTCCGGCGTTGGCCTCGCGGTAGGCAGGATCGTGCAAGACGGCCAGAACGTGGTGAAACAGGTCTTCTACGCTGGCGTTGATCTGTTTGAGATAGCGTTGCGCGGCGGCTGACAGGTTGGGGCGTCGTCGCAAGCCGTCGCCACCGCTACCCATGTCGTTGTCGCGGAGCCAAGCGGGGAACCAATTGGCTCCGCGCTCAATCAAGTGCCGTGCGCCAATATGCTGAGTGCAAACAGCTTGGGGTTCCGCTTCTCCTTTCCGTAAATGCTGAGCGGTGCACAGCCACCTGTTCGAGTTGAACACATGTGGTTTGTAATCCGCGCGCTTTTCATCAAGCAGCTTCGTTTCCCCCTCCCAGTAGAGCCAACGATTGTCGAACGGCCGATAGGCGTGACGGACAAAGCCGCCATCATCTGGCCCGCCACGAACGAGCAGCGTGTCGCGTACCCGGCGTGCCTCGAACCGTGCCGTAGCCTTCATGACACTCGGATAACGTCGTGCAATGTCTTCATGGCTTAGACCCACGTTGAAGTAATCAGCAACCCGTACTTTCAAACGTGCTAGGTCTATATCGACGAGAAACGGATCACGGCTTGTTTGAACACCGGGAAACGATACGGGGAAGAGTTCAGGCAGCGCTGGCCAGTCGAACCAGTGTTCGCTGACGGCCAGTTGCTTAAATGGCAAACCGAGTCGAAGATCAGGCTCCAATTCTGAATAACCCGCATCAATTGCCGGAGCGTCGAGACCGTCCAGCAACGCCTGCCGTCGTTCGGTCGCTTTCGCTTGGTGGAAGTCGCGGTACAGAATACACTTGCTCTTTGATGAAGCGGTTTTCCCTGACTTGGAAAACAGCGCGATACTCGTACCTACTTTGATGCCGGGCGATTGCCCTGGAAGCGCGAAGACCGTTTCGCTAGTCCGCCCGTCGGGCGCGTATTCCGAGATGATGCGGTCGCCATGCAAGTTGTCAATCCGAATCGTGTCAAACGCCTCCAGATAGCGCTCTCGCATCCCGGTGAACGATAACCCGTCCAGCCACGAATAGTTCGAGATGAAACACACCACGCCTTGCCCGGTCTTCTCGGCAATCCGCCGTTCGGCCATACGGAAGAAACGCACGTACAGATCGTTCAAGCCTTGACCTTCCGGTTTCCGTACCCGTTTGGTCATGCGGTAGGCTTCCGACAATGCCCGCTCTTCGTCTACGGCCATCCCGGCAAAGCCGTTGTAGGGTGGGTTGCCGAGAATCACGAGGATCGGGGTGCTCTGCTTGACCCGTTCGGCCCGGTCGCGTTCTTCTTCGAGTTCGGGGAAAGGAAGCGGTTTGGTAGTGTGGGGTTCCCAGCCGGTCAGGGCGTTGGTGAGGAAGACGCCGGGGCGTTCATTGCCGTCGTCTACCAAAGGCGCGTCCAAGTCCTGCATGGTCAGGCCGACTTGCAGGTGCGCCACCACAAACGGGGCGGGCATGATCTCGAAGCCGAAGACCCGGTTGATGGCGGCCTGTTTGACCCGCGCGCCAGCAAGAGCGCCCATACCTTTGCCGGTGAGGTTGGCGGCGATACGGCGTAAGACCTCCGCCAGATACGCTCCGGTGCCGCAACACGGGTCCAGGATATACACATTGTCCGCAGCGAGCCCGTCAGCAATGCCAAGATCGTCTTTCAAAGCCTTATCCACACGGGCCACCATGTAGCGGACCACTTCGGCAGGCGTGTACCACACGCCTAACTGTTTCCGTAACTCAGGGTCAAAGGCTTCGAGGAAGGGTTCGTAGAAGTAGGGGACGGCTTCGCCTTCGTTGAAGCGGGCAAAGAAGGCCGCACGGTCCACGCGGTTGAGAGCTGCGGAGGTCCAGTCCAGGACTTCGACCAGGCCAAGCGGTTGCAGGCGGCCGGGGTCAGAAATCTGCTGGAATAATGCGCGTAGTACCGGCGCACGCAGATACCAGACCGCCACGCGCCAATCGAACGATGTCGATGTGCTGCCCGCCTGCCCTCTGGATGCCGGATCACGTCCGGCATGACGGGAGAGCAACACCCAGGCAGAGAATACCCCATAGAATAAAGTCTGGACCAAGGTGGAATGGAAGAAGCGGGTTCCCTTGTCGCCTGTAAATCGCACGCCCAACGCCTCCTCCAGGGCGGTACGGAGGGCGGTGAGTTGGGGGACGGCGCCAGCAGTCTCAATCCGTGCGAGGCCGTCGCGCGCATAGGAAGCCAGCAACCACGCGAGGTCTTTCGGCTCGGTCAGGGCGGCCCGGTGGGACAGGGCGCGGCAGAGATATTCGCCGAGCCCGGCGCCCATATCGCGGGCAAATGCGCGGGGCGTTTCAAGGAGGCGGTCGAATGTTTCGGCACTGTCGGCTAGGCGGAAGGTTTCGAGTGTAGCCGGCTGGCCAGCGGCGTCTTCCCCCACCAACACGAAATCGCGCGTGTTCGTGACCAGCACGAGCCGATAGCGATCCCAATACCGGCTCACTTGGGTGGACGCTGCGGTCAGCCACGCGTCGTCCTGTGCGGATTTTACTTCGACCACGCCGCGTTCCGGGACCTGTCCTTCCTTGGGCTGGCCTTTCTGTACCTGCTTGGCCGTGTAGAGCCCGAAGTCGGGATGGCCGGCCCCTTGGGCTGCGAGTTCGGCCACGCAAAATGTTTTAGGTTTCAGGGTCGCACCCACAGTGTTGAGCAGGGCGGACAGTGCCGGATAGTACGACCGCTCCCCGGTCGCTCCGCCGGAGGCGCGTATCCGGCGGAGGTCGGTCAGGTAGTCCTCGACTGCGGTGGTCAGTTTTGCGTTCGCGGTCGGCATGACGCCTGTTGTGGCTGAGTCCGGGCTGACAGGCAAGACCTGTGTGGGTAAATCCACCCTGGCCCCCGTATCAAGTACGGGGCGGGCTCTTCGACTGGCCGGTGTAGGGGCAATTCATGAATTGCCCCTACGGAACCACATCTGTCCCGGCCCCCTCACCCTAGTCCTCTCCCCCAAGGGGCTCACGACACGACAGTTTTACGGGAGCGACCTGGTTTTATCGTGTCTGCGAGGTGCTATTGGGGTAGCTCATTATCAAACACTGTTCTTTTTTAACAAACGCTTCTCAAAAATATAGGGGGGGGTCTCCGACCTGAATTCAATAAAATCAATACCTTATTGAACCACGAGGTGCCTTTTTGTGCAAAATTTGGGGGCTTATCGAACCGTGAAATGCATTTTTGGGCGTAATTTGGTGGCTTGTACGACCGATAGGAGCGTCGTATACGTTGCCCCTACACCATGATGGTCCAATCATCAGTTCAAAATCAGCCATCTGTTAAACAGCGTTCTATGCTAGGTGGGCTCCGCCCTCGTTTCGCTCATAGCGTCTCCTGCTTTCGAGCCGGAATATATTCTCTCATTGGCCTGTATTCAATACCTGCATTCCCCGCAGTACCCGCTCTCTGTCGGGGCGCCGGCTGAAGACAGGAACTTCTTCTATCCCCTCCAGGAAGGGGTGTTGCCTATTGTGGCGGGCGCCTCCCAGGGACCGGTCCGGCAGCCAATGGTAGGGCAACCCTTGTGGTTGCCCGGTGGGACTGGTCGTGGGAGGGAATCGACACAATCTGCCTCACACATCCCAGAGGGGCCGTCTCCTTGCGGGGCTGTCGGGGTTTCCGATATAAAGAAGTATGAAGAGAGGTATCTATTGAGTGCGGGGATGAGGAAGGAGACCGACCTCCGGCAGGCGTACGCCGCCATTCTTCCGTTGGTTGAACAGCCTTCTCGTTATACAGGCGGCGAACTCGGGACCATCGTCAAAGACCCTACGGATATACACTTACGCTTCGCACTGGCCTTCCCCGAGGTCTACGAAATCGCGCAGTCCCACTTCGGCTTACAAGTTCTGTATAATTTACTCAATAATCGTCCCGATATTCAGGCGGAGCGCGTCTATGCACCGTGGCTGGATATGGAGGAGCAGCTTCGCCAGCACCATCTGCCGCTTGTCTCCCTTGAAACCTACCGGCCATTGTCCGCCTTCGAGATTATTGGCTTCAGTCTCCAGTACGAACTGACCTATACCAACGTCTTGGCCATGCTGGACCTTGGCGGGATTCCCTTGCTCGCGCGCGACCGCGGCGCGTCTCATCCACTGGTGATTGCCGGTGGACCCTGTGCATTTCATCCGGAGCCCATCGCCGACTTTATCGATGCCTTTCTCCTCGGAGATGGTGAGGAAGCGATTTTTGATATCTGTGACGCCTATTTAGCCTGGGATGGAAAAGACCGGGAATCCCTCCTCCAGGCGCTACGCCATATTCCGGGTGTATACGTCCCGGCCTTTTTTGAGCCGACATATACCCCGAGCGGCACGCTGAGCGATATCCGCCCTCGCTATGCGGACTCCACGGTTGTCAAAAAACGCATTGTTGAAGACCTCAATACCGTCCCCCAGCTCACCACCCAGATCGTGCCGAATGTGAACATCGTACACGATCGCGTTGCTGCGGAAGTCATGCGCGGCTGCGTGCGCGGCTGCCGCTTTTGCCAGGCGGGATATATCTATCGCCCCCTACGGGAGCGCGACCCACGTGCCCTCCAGGAGCAGATAGACCAATTAGTCAAAAAGAGCGGCTATGAAGAGGTTTCGCTGCTCAGTTTGAGTACCGGCGACTATAGCTGTGTGAACCCGCTCCTGCGGTCTATTATGAATCGTTTTTCGGACCTCAAAGTCTCCGTCTCTCTGCCCTCGACACGGGTAGACGCCCTCTCCCCCCATATCCTGGAAGAAATCCGCCGGGTACGAAAAACGGGATTCACTCTTGCGCCCGAGGCTGGCTCACAGCGTCTCCGCGATGTGATCCAAAAAGAATATCAGGAAGAAGAACTGATTGAGGCGGCGCGTCTGCTATTTGGTCTGGGGTGGAAAAGCGTGAAATTATACTTCATGCTCGGACAGCCGACCGAGACAGAAGAAGATCTGCTGGGCATCGTCGACCTGTGCCGAAAGGTCTCTGCGGCCGGTAAGCATCAGCGTCAGGTCACGGCCAGTGTTTCGACCTTTATCCCCAAACCGCATACGCCGTTTCAATGGGCCGCCCAAGTCGATCTAGAGGAAACCGAAGCGCGGCAGCAACTCTTACGGCGCGAACTGCGACGTTACGGGATTCAATTCAAATGGCACGACGCGCGGCTGTCCTTTCTTGAGGGTGTTTTCGCTCGGGGTGACCGGTGTTTGGGCGCTCCGCTCTTGACCGCCTATCATCTCGGCTGTCGGTTTGACGGCTGGACAGAGCAATTCCAACTCGATCTGTGGCAGCAGGCCTTTCACGCGCACCACATCGAGCCCAATTTTTATCTCCGCCGGCGCCTACTCGGTGAGTCGCTTCCATGGGACCATTTGGACAGTGGCGTCACGAAGCAATGGCTCCAGCGCGATCTGGCAAAAGCACTCGAAGGCACTCTCACCCCCGACTGTAGCGTGGAGCGCTGTTCGTATTGTGGAGCGTGTGATTTTAAGAGCGTCCGCAACGTCACCTATCATCTGAACGGTGCCAAAGGCGCCGACCATAGAGGACCGGAGGTCGATCCCTGGGCGCGAGCGACCCTGCCCACTCAGGATAGATGGGGCACCCGGCAATGGCAGATGATGCAACAGAAAAAAGCAGAACAACAGCAGGCAAGAATCAAACGCTATAGTGGCATATTGGATGAAGACAAGCTGAAAGCGACCCCCCTTGGAGTGCTGAGCACTGCTCCATCCAAGGCACCCCAGCCTGCCGCTCAGCCTCCAAGTTCGGGCAACGCCGATGAATGGCTTGCCGGTGACCCCAATACCATTGCGGCGAGCCAAGGCAAGCCACAAGGGGCCGTCATGCGTTTTCGGCTACGGTATAGCAAGCTCGACATGGCCCGCTTTCTGGGCGCAAAAGAAGTTGCGACACTCTTTGCCCGCTCCTGTCGCCGGGCGTGCCTCCCCCTTGCCTACAGCCAAGGCTTTCATCCCTTACCTCGTCTGAGTTTTGGCCCGGCTCTCCCGGTCGGCATGGAGAGCAAGGAGGAATTTCTTGATATCCTCTTGTATGAAGTGATGCCGGCAAAAGAGGTACAGCAGCGTCTGAATGCTGAGCTGCCGAGTGGCTTTCAGATCCAGCAGGTGCAGCAGATCGACCTGGACAGGCCAAGTATCGATGTCAGTATTGCTACCCAGCGCTACGAGGTCGCCCTCGATACGCTTCCCCTGGAAAAACGCGATCCGAGCTTCGTGCAGGAACGGTTAGGTCAGTTTCATCACGCCCAGACCTTCCCCATCCGCAAACGGACCCGTCATCGGGAGCGCACCCTTGACGCCAAGCAGTTGATACCAGCCATTACTCTGGAAACACCACTCACCCTCTCAGTCGACATCGCTATGACAGAGGTGGGCACCCTCAAACCGCATGAATTCATTGGTGCGCTCCTCACCCTGTCCCCACAAGAGGTGAAAATCTTACGGGTGACAAAAACCGTGACACAATTTCGCTCAGATGCCTTCTCTCAGAAGGGGCCACTGCATCATGAGCAAGAACCGCTTCCAGCAACAGGCTAATACTCGTGCGTCAAAGAATCGTTATTAATTCTACCCATCAAGAGGCTCGTGTTGCTCTGCTCGAAAACGAAACGCTCGTAGAGATTCACATTGAGCGCGCGCAGCAGCGCAATGTTGCGGGCAATATCTATCTCGGGCGCGTGAATCGCGTCCTTCCGGGCATGCAGGCCGCGTTCGTTGATATTGGACTGGAAAAAGCCGGCTTCATTCATGCTTCGGATGTCTTTGGCGGCCCGTTACCCCCCGGTATGATCGATGACACCGACGACCAGGACCCAGACACCGACGATCTACTGGACGATTTTGACCTGGCCGACTCGGAGAGCGAGCTCAACGAGGAAGAGGAGTCACCTCCAAACGACGAGCCCCGACCCGCAAAGGGGCGCCGTCGATCCCGTTCTGGGCCGCATATTCCACTCGAACAAAAACTGAAGGAGAATCAGGAAATTCTGGTCCAGGTGGCCAAAGAGCCGATCGGGACGAAAGGTCCCCGACTCACCGCCCACCTCTCTCTGCCCGGACGACAGCTGGTGTACACACCGACCATAGAACATATCGGTGTGTCCAGGCGCATTGCGGACGGCAAAGAGCGCAGCCGGCTCCGAGAAGCGGTCGTCAGCCTGCGACCCGCCGAGGGCGGTTTTATTGTCCGCACCGCGTGTGAAGGTCTGACCAAAAAAGAGATTCACGACGACATGAGATTCCTGCTCAAACTCTGGGGCAGGATCACCAAAAAACGTGAGCAGCACGCAGCCCCAACCCTCGTGCACGACGATATGGACGTCATCCTGCGTATCATTCGCGATATGTTCACGCCGGATATCAATGAGATCATTATCGATAATGCGAATGATTACGAACGCATTAATGAATTCATCGCGACCTTCATGCCGCGTTTGACCGGCCGCGTGAAGCTCCACGATAAACAGGCGCCTATCTTTGAGCACTATAAAATTGAGCCGCAGATTACCAAAGCGCTCGACAGACGCGTCCCCCTCAAATCCGGCGGCCATATCGTTATTGACCACACAGAAGCGCTCACGGCAATTGACGTGAACACGGGCCGCTTTGTTGGGAAACGGAACCAAGAAGAGACCATGCTGCACACGAACCTGGAGGCCGCCCAGGTCGTGGTCGAACAGTTACGCCTGCGCAATATTGGGGGTCTCATTATCGTGGACTTCATCGATATGGAGCGCGCGGCCAACCGCACCAAAGTCACAGAAACGCTGCGCGCGGCCCTGAAGAAAGACAAGACCCGCAGCAATATGCGGAAGATCAGTGAACTTGGGCTGGTGCAGATGACACGCAAACGGACGCGGGAGAGCCTCCAGCAGCAACTCTGTGCTCCCTGCGCCGCTTGTGACGGCCGGGGCCATAGACAGTCGATTCCCACTATTACCTACAATCTCATCCGCCAGTTACACAAAGAAGTGGCACTTCAGCCACACGCCCAAGCCGTTACCGTCTATGCCCATCCAGACGTCCTCACTTTTTTATACGAGGAGGAAGAAGAATGGCTGGATGCCCTTGAGGCTCAACTCAACACCCGCTTCTTTTTTCGGACCGACTCTGACTTTCATATTGAACAGTATGAAATCGAAATCACCGAAAAACGGCCAACACCCAAGGCAAAACCGAAGAAAGCCCGTCCGAAGAAGAAGAGCGCGGCCCCCAGAAAGCGCCGCGCCGCAAAACGGACCACTCAGACTGCCAAACAGGAGCAGGGCGCAGACGCGGTATTACTCTGACCACCGGGTTGGATGTGCTTGGTATACCAAGTGAGGCAGCACCTTACGTCAAGGTGACCCCACCATCAACAATAATATTCTGACCGGTCACAAAATCAGAAGCCGGAGACGACAGAAACAGAGCCGCGCCGACCAGGTCGCGCGGTTCGCCCAAACGGCGCAGCGGGGTCTGGCGCAGCATTTCTTTTTCGACCTCAGGCCGGGTGAGATGCGGTGCCGTCATGCCGGTGCGAATATAGCCGGGGCTGAAACAATTCACATACACGCCGTGTCTCGCCCACCGCACGGCCAGCACCCGGGTGAGCTGAATGACACCGGCCTTGGCGGTCGAATAGGTCAGCCCCGAGTTGACAACCAAGCCCGAGATAGAGGCCGTATTCACAATTTTTCCACCTCCGTGGTCCATCATATAGCGACCCGCGGCCTGACAACACAGGAACACGCCAGTCAAGTCAACGTTGAGTTCCTCCTGCCAATCGGCTGGGCTGATATCTTCCGGCTTCCCAAGTTTAAGGATACCCGCATTATTAAAGGCAAAATCCAGCCCACCCAACTCTTCGGTTGTCGTCTGGATCAGCTTTTCCACTTGGTCTTTTTGCGACACGTCTATGGCCAGGGAACGGGCCTCCCCACGCTGAGCGCGAATTTCTTCCGCCACTTTCCGGGCCGCCTCCTGATTGATATCGCTCACCACGACCGCGGCGCCGGCCTCGGCCATACCCAGGGCAATGGCACGTCCCAGCCCCGAACCACCGCCGGTGACATAGCCGCTCTTGCCGCTGACATCGAATATCCTATGTCCGCTCATGGCCCGTCCTTTTCCTGTCGCTTTTTCGGAGTCTGTTTGTATCGAGCTTCTCCAGCCGGAACAAGGCAAGTCGTCTGGCCCGATCGCCCTTCGTCGTTGAAGAAGTTGCTTGGGTATGGCATAAGCGCGAAACAGGCCACCAGGAAGCACTACGAACCAGATTCCACCTAGACACAGGATAGGACTACCCGCATGATGACCCAGACCCAAACGTTGAGAGGCACGGACCGCCGTATTTGGTTGTCTCTGCTCCTTGTCTTCCCGCTCGTCTTCGTTCGACCCCTTCCAGCGGAGACCCAGGCCATCCCGGACATAGACTGGTCGGCGGTCGAAAAAGAGGCTGGCGAGCTGCTCAGTCAGGCCATCCAAATTGACACGTCCAACCCGCCGGGGAACGAGACGGCCGCAGCCCAGTTCTGGCAGAACATCCTCACCCAGGAAGGCATTGAGGCCCAGGTCTACGAGTCGGAGCCGGGCCGGGGCATTATCTACGGCCGGCTCAAAGGCAGCGGCAAGAAAAAGGCGCTCATCCTCCTGCATCACCTCGATGTGGTCCCTGCCGACCCGGCGGAATGGGAGTTCGACCCATTTGGCGGGGTGATCAAAGATGGCTACGTCCACGGGCGAGGGGCGATCGATTGTAAAGGCGTTGCTGTCGTCCAGTTTCTTGCGCTGGCCTTACTCAAGCGGAGTGGCCTGAGTTTTGAACGCGACATTATTTTTCTCGGCACGGGAGATGAAGAGGTCGGGGGCAGAAAGGGCGCCGGCTGGTTTGTTGACCAGCATTTCGACCGCATTGCCGACGCGGAGTTTCTCCTGACCGAAGGCGGCGGCATTCGGCAGCGCGAAGGCAAGCGCTCGTATCGCGTCTCAGTGGCGGAAAAGGCGCCGTGTTGGATTGAACTCAAAGCGACAGGACCGGCAGGCCATGGATCGAGTCCGAAGCCTGAGACGGCGGTGACCCGCCTCGTACGGGCCCTGGATAAAATTCGTCGCCATCAGACGACTTTCAAGGTCGTGCCTGTGGTCCAGGCGTATTTCAGCGCCTTGGCAGACTCCGAAGATGCGGAAACCGCCCGACACTACCGGGCGCTTGAACAGGCCCTCCGGGACGAGACGTTTCGCAAGAAATTCACGGCAAATCCGGGCCATAATGCCCTGGTGCGGAATACCATCTCCCTGACCGTTCTCAACGGCAGTCCAAAAACCAACGTCGTCCCGGCCTCGGCGTCCGCCCACCTTGACTGCCGCCTCTTACCGGGAGAAGACCCGCAACAATTCATCGCAGAACTCAAACAGGTAGTAGATGATCCGAACATCCAGTTCTCAACCCTGTTAAACTTTCCTGCCGCCGCCTCGGACCCGGATACCCCCCTCTTCGAGGCGATCCGTTCCGTTGCCGCGCGTAGAGACCCCCACGCTCCGGTTCTCCCCAGCGTCCTGGGCGGTTTCACCGACACGCATTATTTCAGAGAAAAAGGCATTACCAGCTACGGCTTTTCAGGCCTCGCACTCGCGGCAGAAGATGCCCGCGGCGTCCACGGTCTGAACGAGCGGATGCCCCTGGCGGCCTTACGGGATGCCGTGCAGGTGTTGTTGGAGGTCATGCTGTCCATCGACGCTCAGTCTGGAGGAGGGAACGCACATGGCAGTTAGTCAGGAGCTACTGGCTATCCTGGTGTGTCCGGAGACCAAGCAGCCTGTAGCACCGGCCCCGACTGAGCTGGTAGACACACTCAACACTCATATTCAAAACGGCAGCCTCAAAAACCGGGCGGGTGAGGTCGTCTCCGCAGCCATGGACGCGGCCCTGGTCCGTGAAGACCAACGCTATTGCTACCCCATTCGAGACGATATCCCGGTCATGTTGATTGACGAAGCCATCCCCCTGCCCCCACCTGGAGAATCGGACTAGGACGTAGGGGCGTCGCCCCTCCCCTATCGTGGTGGAGCAAGATATCCTCTTGTCTGTACGAGCCTTTGACTGACAAAGTATGGTATACTTTCACAGGGGCAGGAAATGGACCGTCCAATAGACCAGAATAAGGAGTCAATCATGGACGCACATAAGAAGCACAATACTACCCCCGCCGAGCAGCCCCCCATAAAACGCCGCGATGTCCTGCTGGGCGTCTCGGGCGCTGCCTTGGCCGGGTTTGTGGCCTCTCCAGCCCTGGCCGCCCATCATGAACAGGCTGAGCATGTACATGACGCCACCCCAAAACACCGCACACTTGTCCTGGTGGCCCAAGCCTGTGTGGGCATCGGGTCGATGTGCCTCAAGCATTGTCTCAACCTGTTTGCGACCGGTGACACGTCGCTGTCTGCCTGTGCCGCGCGCATTCAAGAGATGAACGCGGTGAGTGAAGCACTGGGGGTGCTCGCCGCGGCCGATTCCGCTCAACTCAAAGCCTTTGTCCCCGTCTGCATAGCGGTTCATGACGCGTGTGAGGCGGAATGTCGCAAGCATACCCACCATCCGCTCTGCATAGAGACCGCCGAGGCATGTGCCAAAGTCACGGCGGAATGCAAAAAGGTGCTTGCTTAAGAGGAACCTTACTTCTTACCCCTCTCCCTCCGGGCTGAGCACACGACAGTTTCACAGAGACCGGGAATCCGGGGGGAAGGAATCAGCAAATCCCCTCCTCGGAGGGGTGCCGCGTAGCGGCGGGGTGGGTTCGGGAACACCGGTGGGCCTGGGGAAACCCACCCCGGCCTTCGGCCACCCCTCCCAAGAGGGGATGGGACGGACCCCTGCCCTCGCTTCCGTAAAACTGTCGTGCCGTGAGCCCTCCGGGAGAGGGCTGGGGTGAGGGTCTTCGTCCCGTGTCGGCTGACACTGCCTTAATCCGCCCGACGCTTCCGGGAAGGCCGCTTTCCGGCAGCCTTCCGTGAACGAGCCCTTTTTGAACCCGCAACGGCGCGTGTGCGTGACTTGGGACGGTCAAACGCGTAGTCGTAATCGATGCTCAGCGGGGCGTGATCCGAAAAACGCTCCTCCTTGTAGATCGCGGTCTGTGTCGCCAGTTTGGCTAACCCTGGGGTGACCACCTGGTAATCGATCCGCCAGCCAACGTCTTTCGCCCAGGCCTGGCCGCGAAACGACCACCAGGTATATTCTTCCGCGTCAGGATTGACCTGTCGAAACGCATCCACTAGACCGACTTCATCAAATATCTGCGTCATCCAGGCGCGCTCTTCGGGGAGAAAGCCAGAGTTCTTCTGATTACCGCGCCAATTTTTTATATCCTTCTTGGTATGGGCGATATTCCAGTCCCCACACAGGACAACATGGCGACGGCTAGCGCGCAGCGCCTTCAGCTCCGGCAAGATTTTACCCATGAACCGATATTTCACACGCTGACGCTCCTCGGAACTCGAACCGGACGGCAGGTAGAGCGAGATCACCACAAGCCTGCCAAAGTCCGCCCGTAGATAGCGTCCTTCGCGGTCCGCGTCGGGCCAGCCCCAGCCAATGCGAACGCGATCCGGTTGCCGCCGGGCATAGATGCCCACGCCGGAATAGCCCGGCTTTTCCGCATAGTGAAACGTCCCGCTCAGAACTCCGACTTCCTGATAGGTAGGGATGACGTCTTTTTCCTGGGCTTTAAGCTCTTGGACACACACCATGTCGGCGTTTTGTTTTTCCAGCCAAGCAAAAAACCCTTTACTCGCCGCCGACCGAATGCCGTTCAGATTACAGGTAATGATCCGCATCGCCGTGTTCCTCCCCACGCAGCTTGAATGCTACCCTGCCCCACCGACGGTAGGCGGTCAACAACCCGCTCTCCCCTACAAGACAATCTCCTTTGAGCACGGTATAATACGGGCCGTATCTCTTGTGAGTCGGAGGAGAAGATATGACACAGTTACACGTTGAAGGCGAAGTCCGGTCACCCCAAGCCTTTGGTTTTACCGAGCTGCGGGCACTCGCGGATCAGATTGAGGACGTGAGCCAGCTTATTCCCGGCCGAGATGGCAGCGCCGTCCGCCTCCAAGCCGTGTTGGACCAGGTCGGGCCAAAAGAAACCGTCCGCTATATCACCCTGGAGTCCACCGACGGAAAATTTTTCGCCAGCGTGCCGCTGGAAGCCGTACAAGAGGGCATTATTGCCTATCGCTTCAACGATACGGCCCTACCGGAGAACAAAGGCGGGCCGTATCGCTTTTTTATTCCGAACATTGAGGAGTGCCATGTGGGCGAGGTTGACGCCTGCGCCAATGTCAAATTTCTGGGCCGCATCTGCCTCAGTCACGAGAAAGGTCGGGATGTCCGACCGATCGGTCCGCAGGCGCACGAGGAACATCATCAAAAGCCCGGCCACGAGCATCTGGACTGAGTTTTCTCCCGCTCCCACCGGGAGCGAAAAAAATCCCCTCCTTGGAGGGGTGGCCCGAAGGGCCGGGGTGGGTTTTCCTCGTCATCACCCAGCCCATAAGTAAAGCGGGCCGCGGGCAAGATGCCCGCACTCCCAGTGATACGCCTAGCGCGTGAAATTCAGCTTCAGGCCCGGACGCGGCCAGTCCATGGCCACCAGCTTGCCCGTTCCCGACAGCGTGATATAGGCCGTTTTCAGATCCGATCCACCAAAACAGATATTGGTCACCACCGGGTCGCCCGGCACGGGAACATGCTCGACCGACGAACCGTCCGGCGCAAACACGGTAATGCCGCCATTCAGAATGGTCGCCACGCATACGTTGCCGTTGGCCTCAACCGCTAAGGAGTCCAGCAGCTGATAGCCCGGCAAACCGGCCACCAGGACGCCACCACCCGGACCGGCCAAGAGCGGACCACCCGCCCCTTCCACGCGTTCCAACTCGCCCGGACCGGTAACATTCCAGCTCCACAACCGGGCTTCAAACGTCTGGGCCGCATACAAGGTGGCATCGCCAGGGGCCAAGCCGATGCCGTTCGGTCCCTGGATCGGATAGACGACTTCCTTAATGAGCGAGCCGTCCGTCTTGGCGTAATAGAGACTGCACACGTCGCGGTCACGGTCACGGATCTTACCGAAGTCGCTGAGCCACATGCCCCCTTGGGCATCAAACACTATATCGTTCGGTCCGTACAGCCTATGGCCCTCACACTCGGTATAAATCGTTTCCACCGCGCCGGTGTCCATATCGACCCGTTGGATATAGCCATTGGTATAGCTGTCGGGGATGCCGTGCGGCACGGTCAGCCCGCCGGCTTCCATCCACTCAAAGCCACCGTTATTACATACATAGATTTTGCCGTCCGGCCCGATTGCCGCGCCGTTCGGCCCACCGCCGGTCTCGGCCACAACTTCCTTGGTCCCATCAGGCTTGACCCGCGTCAGCGTACCGCGCTTGATCTCCGTCAGGATGACGCTGCCGTCATCCATGGCAATCGGGCCTTCGGGAAATTCCAGGCCGGAGGTTATTTCACGTATTTCTGCCATATCTACTCTCCTTTCATTTTTTCCTCCGGCTGTATGTAGCATGCTCCGCTAGGGAATGTCAGGTAGTGTCAGTTTTATGCGATACGGGCAACCCTGCCCCTGTCCATCCGAGCATGCCGCCGGACAGAACCAGGAGAGAAGAGAAACCGTTTTGTTCTAACACGTCCGCCGCTCTGACTGAGCGACGTTCCGTCTTTCACACCAGGACGACCGTTTGAGAGCGATGGGGCGCCAGCTCGTTCATTCGTTTGTCTAAATCGGAGACCGGCATCAAGTGGGCCCCATCGATATGACCAAGCTCACCGGTAAATTCGTCCAGGTCTCGCACGTCGAGTACATAGGGAGGATTTTCTTCTGCCAGCATTTCGCTGAGCTGAAGGGGCAAGATTTCCTTCCACGGTTTCTCCAGGGGAATACGAGCCTGAAAGGGGAGGAGCAACAACTGCCCGAGGTGAAACGAATTTCGATAATATGACAGTCCAATCTCAAGGCCCAGTTGCCCTAAAGCCGGCTCGGCCCGGTAGGTTCCGCACAGCCGATCCCACCATGGAACAGAAAAGCCGAAGTTTGCATTAGTTTCCACCGCTCGTGTGGAGTGATGAATCCGATGCATGTCTGGCGTCACCAGGAACCAACGCAGACGCCGGTCAAACCCTTCAGGAAGATTGACATTACTGTGGTTAAAAACGGACGTGGCGTTCAGGATGATCTCAAAGGCAACCGCGGCCCAAACAGGCGCTCCCAGCGCAATAATGACAACCGCTTTATAGGCGAGAGAGAGCAAAACCTCGATAGGATGAAAACGGAGGCCGGTTGTGGCATCGAACCCAAGATCAGCATGGTGAACCTGATGCACCCGCCACAGAAGGGGGAAGGTATGGAAGAGGCGATGCTGGATGTAGAGTGCGCAGTCGAGGACAAGGATGGTGACAGGGACGGCGAACCAGAAAGGCGCTGACAGCCAATGCAGCAGTCCAATCTGTTGTTCTGCCGCAAAAGTGGCCGCCATATAGGCCACAGCACCGACCAGAGCCCATACCAAAACCACATTGAGCAGAGTCAGCCCCAGGTTCGTGGGCCAGCGTTCTTGTCTTCCTTGAGCAAGAATGC
Organism: uncultured Binatia bacterium (SeqCode); assembly: GCA_965203745.1. Classification (GTDB taxonomy): domain Bacteria; phylum Desulfobacterota; class Binatia; order Bin18; family Bin18; genus Bin18. The sequence goes on along the minus strand of CBDBDK010000001.1, from coordinate 1,869,499 downwards.
GGCGCGGAGAGACAAATTCCCACGTGACCATTATGGAAAAGACCGCAAGAAAGGGCCAAAAGCGAGTCCACATTTCCATAGTATGTACTCCTCGAAAAACGGCCAGATTCGCCCTCTTATCTTGGGTGCGCGAAAAGCCGTTAAAAATTTGGACCGGCTAGAACAGAACGTCCGCTCCCGCATAGTCAAGGCTGTCCTCATTGAGTTTGGGAAACTGGAACGTGCTCAGTGCGCTGCGGGAGGATTTTACCGGTTGCAACAGCCTGAACATGTTTGAGGATTTCGGCGCTATAATAACGATTGGCGCATGTATCACAGACCCCAATCAGTACATCCTCCAGGATGACAAAACCGGCTCTGTGTTTGAACGCTTCCCGCTCAACGCGCTTCTCTTGAACCGTCCCTTCGCAATATTCGCACCGATAGCCGAAGTGTTTTTTCATGCTCCTGGTTCCGTTTCTACCAACCTCTGTCTTTCGTAAAGTCTGTCGGGAGTGGAACTCCCTCTGGTGGACGATAGAATATCGTAAGAATTTCATCTCTTATCGAATCATTCACTAGGGGGAAATGCCTTCCACTGTCTAGCTCCCGGAACAAGTCGTCTCTACGTTTACCCCATATCAGAGCGCAGAACTTCGCCTCACTCCGGCAAGTAGATTTTTTCCAATCCCAGGGCTTTGTGATCCGATCCTGCTTACTCATCTCGAAGATGGTCGCACCATCTTCCTCTTCTTCTCTTATCTCAGAGTCAGTGGCTTGTGCGCGCTCTTCTCGGTATCTCGCTACCGTCTGACTCATTCTCTCCGTCCATTCTTGAGCGTATAGGCACTGAATTGCATTTTGCACTTGAAGACCGTTTATCTCGTCCGTCTCTTCTTCATTGACTTTGATTGTCTCTCCGAAATCGCCGACACACTTATACGAATTGCCGTCGAAGAAATACAATGCGGTTCTGGGGTTGAGCGGCCAGACTAACTCTAGTCCCAACATTCTTAATCCGGTGTTTCCTATTAGATCATGACGTTTGACGATTCTGTTCTGTGCCGCAACTGGGTTATCTGATGCAATCAGGTCCGATTCCTCCGCTCTTAATATCCTGAGATCAAGATCGTTTATTGAGTTTGCGCAACCGATTATAGCCCCCAGTAAATCACTACGGTCCAAAGGTTCTCCACGCTGTTTCCCGCGAACCTTTACTTGGTTTGTCCTCTCTGCAACATTTTTCGCCCAGTCGAGATATTCTGGCCCTCTTATTCTCTGTATTATCGCCCCCATTGCCAGGCACCTATGTGCGTCGTTTCCCTTTTCTAGTGTTATGTCTCCTTCCGTTACCTCTTTTCTGAATTCCAGAACGATATCTTCAATTTTTTTCAACATTCCCTCAAAGTCTCCACCCTTTTCGTAGTACCAATCCTTCTGACATTGGTCTCTTATGGGTTTTTCCCGAAGAGCCTTTCCCTGTTTCAGTAGATAAATATCGAACATCTCTCCGTCTTTGCTGAATTCTTTTAAGTAGCTTTGTTCAACAGAATGTTGGCTTTTGTATTCCATTCTTCTTTCTCTCCTCTTTTAGTTGTCTGGATTGAATCAAATATACCTAAGAGTCTTCCATAGAGTCTTCCATCCACCTTGGCACTGTATACAACTTCGGCCATTCTCCCTACAGTCAACGTCAGGCGTAGAAACCCGCTGAGTTGGGTCGCCTGCTCAATACAACAAGCACACTAAAACGCAGGAGTAGCTACCCGCGCGGTAGTGAATATGCGGGACTCACTCCATTTCTATGCTGTGACGTTGACACGGCCCGGCAACCATGCCGAGGCCCTGAAATACACCAAGGAGGTGTGGGATGGCTGACTGGACTACGATCCAGTTGAATCTACGGTATCGTTGGAAAACTGTCCTCATGTGGGGCATAGCGGGAGCGCTGGTAGTGGTCAGCAGCGCGGCCCACGCGGCAACGCTTGGCGTTCCCGGTGAGGGCACCACCCTGTCGGGGGTCAGCTTGATTTCGGGCTGGAAGTGTGAGGTTGTGGGAGACCTGACCATCCGCTTCTTCGATAACGACGGCACCCCATTCAGCAAAGAAGGCGCAGACACCTTTCCTTTGCCGCACGGCAGTTTCCGACCGGATACGGCGGGCGTGTGTGGCGACGTGCATAACGGCTTTAGCTCCACCTGGAATTGGGGGGAAATGGCCGACGGGCAATACACCGCGGTCGTGTCCGATAATGGCGTGGAGTTCGACCGCACCACTTTCACGGTCGTGACGTTCGGCGAGAACTTTGTGCGGGGCGCGAGTGGGAGGTGTACCATTCCAGATTTTCCCTCGCCAGGCGAAAGCACGCTATTTGCGTGGAACCAGAGCACGCAACACCTGGAGTTGGTCCATGTAGCTCGGACCCGGAATCAAGCCCGGAAGATGTACTGGACGACCGACGGCAGAATCCAGCGGGCCAATCTTGACGGCACCCAGGTTGAAACCCTCTTCGCCGGAGAGCAGGCATCGGCGGGTGGTTATGGTGAAAACCTCGCACTGGATCTGGCCGGGGGCAAGATGTACTGGACGAACAACGATCTCGGCATTTACCGAGCCAATCTCGACGGCTCTCAGGTCGAGGCCCTTGTGTTGGAAGAGGACATAGACGCCCTTGCCCTGGACCCGGTGGGAAACAAAATGTACTGGATAGGGGCGCCGGATGATATTCGGTGGGCGAACCTTGACGGCACCCAGGTTGAGACCTTCCTTCCGGTTGCAACTGACTCTCATTCAGGTCTCTTCCTGGACTTGGCCGGAGGCAAGCTGTATTGGAGGGGCTATGTTGACGGCTCCGAAGCAATGCAGCGGGCGAACCTCGACGGTACCCAGCTTGAAACCCTCTTCACGAAGGAGCTGCCTTTTACCGGATCTTTCGCCTTGGACTTAACCAAGAGTAAGGTCTACTGGATAAAGGAATTCGGTGGCTCCATCTACCGGGCCAACCTCGACGACGGCTCCCATGTTGAGAATCTCGTACCCCGCTCGAATGATGGAACTAGTCTCGCCTTGGATCTGGCCGGGGGTAAGATGTACTACACGGTCAGGGACGACGGTATATACCGGGCGAATCTCGACGGCTCTCAGGTCGAAGCCCTTGTGACGGGCTTGGATGATCCAGGTGGCCTTGTCCTGATCCTGGAGTAAGGAGAGAAGCCGTCGAATTGATCCTCAGTGAAGAACTTGCCCAATCAAGCCGCTTATCGTATCCGTGACGCTCTCGCCAAACGGCGGGTCGTGTCCTGATAGATACTCGTCCGTGGGCCTATGGCGCTCACTTCGAGAACCGTTCGGGTTGTCCGGTAAATAATCCGAACGCGCCCAACCCGGAAACTCCTCGACCCGGCGAGTTCACGCTGTAAAGGCTTTCCTGCTGACGGATGCTCCCGAAGGGTGTCTAAGGCCGCCCGAATACGTTGCTTGAGTGCCGAATGCATGGCCCGGATAGCCGCTTGGACTTCGCGTGGGAGTCGAACTCGACACACGCTACGCCTCATCAGCAAAGAGTTGGTCGAGATCGGTATCCGTCAACGGCTTGCCGCGTTCCTGTTTAAGCTGCTGGATTCCGGTGTGAATCTCTTTGACCAACTCCTGGTTCGACAGGACAGCGAGGGTCTCCTGCCAGCTCTCAAACTCCTCGTAGCTCACCAAGACAGCAGTTGCCTGACCATTTTTGGTGATGGTGACCTCCTCGTCGGTAGTCGCAATGTCGGTCACGAGTTGACTCAGCTTTGCCTTGACTTCGGCTAACGGCAGGATACGCATACAGGCCCCCAGTAGTCTAAATTCAGACTACTTTAGCTCAGGTACTGAAGGCTCGCAATCAAGACGAAAGGGCGACAGGTACGGGGGCGGCCATTACCAATCTCCCTCACCCCAGCCCTCTCCTAGGAGGAGAGGGAGCAAAATGGATATGAATATATTGCCCATAGAGACTGAGAGCGCTACGTTAGCAAAAATACAGGAAATAGTTATGACCAGCGTAAACCCCTTAGACATCCCCACTGCAACCGCCGGGACGACGCAAGCCGCGCCTGTCTATCGCTATCTGATGCAGCAGCCAGACCATTGGCTCCGACAGGCATTCTTTGTTGGCCGGCCTAAGTTGCCGGTGTCCCGTGTCATCGAGTCCATGCGGGCGAATAGCCAGAGTCTTGAGAGCGCCGCTCAAGATTGGTCCCTCCCGGTGGCGGCTCTTGAGGAAGCCCTTGACTACTATGGGCGTTTTCACGACGTGATCGAGGCTGATACGGCTGACGAATTGGCCCTCAGTGAAGAACTTGCCCAGTCACACCCGCCGAAACCGTGAAGATTCTCGTTGATGAAGATAGTGCCAGCGCTGCCCTTCTCTCACGTCTGAAAGCGGCCGGGTATGATGTCATCCAGTTGCCAACAGGAACTTCCGATGAGGAAGTCTTCGCCGTAGCTCAACGCTTGGCTCTCCCCATTCTGACCACGAATGTTGGCCGAAAGGGTCGCCGTGATCCGACAGGGCTCTATCGACTCGCCTTGGAGCGCCTCCCACACCACGGAGTTATTGGAGTTTTCCGACCTGGGTCAGGTCGTTGGCTATCGGATAAGCTTATTGTTGATGCTCTGAATCGGATCATGGAACAGGAGCAAGTTCAGCCGGGCATGATCTTGCGAACCAACGGAATCACCCGTCTTAACGACTTTCTGGGCTCTTCATAGGAAACCGGAATCATCACACCTTCTGGGTCCCGCAGGCCGGTTATCAGAGCGTAAGCCAGCCGCCCTCTCAGGTCATGTTTCCGGCTCACGCATCCAAGCCGGGAGGTCGCGCTGGCTATGGAGCACTCGCCATACGTCAATGTGGTCGTCCCGCTCAACAGAGAACACCAAGTAGGGGTAGCGCTTCAACGGCCAGGCGCGCAGGTCCGGCAAATCCAACTCCTAAGCGTAACGGGGGGACCCTGACGCGAGGGACCCATAGGAAAGGCCGACTCTCACGCCTTCTTAGCATCCAGCCACGCCTGAGCCGCCGCCGCAATCAACCGCAAGGCGTCGCGACTGCCGGCCCCCTCGCCTTTTTCAAAATCGCCCTCAACCCGGCCCATCTGATTGGTGACATGGGCAAAACATACGACCGCCTTGTCTCGTGCCTGGGCGAAGGCGTACAGGGCGGCGGCCTCCATTTCGACGGCCAGAATCCCACGCTGTTCCGCGTGCCGAATCGCTTCTTGCGTTTCTCGAAACGGGGCGTCGGTTGTCCAGGTTGCCCCACGATAGACCGGTGGGTCTCCGTCTGAGAGGGCGCGGGTAAACAGGTCCAACAGGTCCAGCTTCAAAAATGAGAAATCAGACGGCGGTAAGTAATGATAGCTCGTGCCCTCGTCGCGCAGGGCTTTTTCGACCAGGATAAAAAACGGCGGCTCTTCTTTGTGGACAATCTGCCCGGAGGACGTGACGTGGATGAGCAACTGACAGCCGGAGGCAAATAATTCCTCGGCTACCAAAACGGCAAACGGCGCACCCACCACATGCCGGATAATGCCGAACTCAATCCCGCTGAGCGTAAACCGATGTAAGGTCGTGTGGTAACAGGCCCAAGTGTCGTGTTCGTGCGCCTCACCACGACCCAGCAGACTAGCGACAATATCCCCGTCCGGGTCAAGCACGCAGATCCTCGGCACCTGACCTTCTGGCAGGCCCATTTGACGCCGCGCTTCGCGCAATAGATTTTCCGGGACAAACTGCGATGGCCGGTCGTAGGCTTTGTGCTGGAGGACAGGGAGAGATGAGTGAGTGTCGGCCATAAGCGCGCTGGAAAATGTCACTCAGCGCTCTAAAAGCGCTGCAACGCAAAGACTGCGGTTGTGGCGCGTAAGTTTTTGTAACGCGGACTCTTCAAACGCCGGCTCCGGGATAAATAGATCTCTTCCAATATGCCAAAGCCCAAATGGTGACAAAAGTCGCAAAAGTCAGCCACAGTGAACGCTTGCCAGCGCGGCGCTTCGTACCAGCACTCGGCCAGATCAAACACCTGCGGCATACGGCCGGCCACGAGCATTTCGAGCCGACAGCGCCAAAAGCCCCAGTTCGGAAAACTGACAATCGCGCGGCTACCAACCCGGAGCATCTCACTCAGGATCATGGCCGGATCGTTCAGAAAGGGCAGAGTCTGACTCAGAATCACCGAGTCAAAACTCGCATCCGGGTAATCGGCCAGTCCCTCTTCCAGGTTTCCCTGGCGCACGCTCAGGCCACGCCGGACACAGGCGAGCATACCCTCTTCGCTGCGTTCCACGCCGCGTCCCGTCACCTGCTTGCTACGCACCAGATATTCGAGCAGGGCTCCGTCACCACAACCCAGGTCCAAAACCCGTGACCCGGCCGGCACCATGTCGGCAATAGCGAGCAGGTCTGACCGCAGCAAGACCGGACTCCCGCTCGATACGATCGGACGCGGAGGCGCAGCCGGTTCAGCCTCACCACTCATGCCGCGGCCTCGGTCTTGGTCTGCTCCTTTGGTGAGCCGGCGGGCGGGAAACCGGGCGGGAGGGCCACCCGCTCCGATTGGACCAAACGCTCCAGAAAGCCGCTGAGTAGCTTGGTCATGGTTTCGACCTCAAGCAGAAACGCGTCATGTCCCCATGAGCTTTGGACGTCCAAATAGGTCACATCCGCACCGGCTGCAGTGAGCGCGCTGACGAGTTCCTTGCTGTGATAGCTCGGGTAGAGCCAATCGCTGGTAAAGCTCAGCACCAGGTAGCGCAGGTCGGCCGAGTTGGCAAAGGCGGCCGCCACCGACCCGGTCTGTGCGCTCAGATCAAAATAGTCCATCGCCTTGGTCACATACAGATAGCTGTTGGCATCAAACCGGCGCGTAAAATTATGACCTTTGTATTTGAGGTAGCTCTCGACCTGAAACTCGGAACGAAACTCATAGCCGTACCGAACCTGGTCCTGGAGCCGCCGCCCGAACTTCTGCTGCATGGACTCTTCGCTCAGATAGGTAATATGACCAACCATGCGGGCGACCGCTAAGCCGGCATCAGGCTTGAGACCCGCGTCGTAATAATCCCCATTATTCCAGGCCGGATCAGCATAAATCGCCTGCCGTCCCACTTCGCTCAGGGCAATCAGCATGGGGCTGTGATGGGCGGTGGTCGCGATGGGAATGGCGGCTTTCAGCCGGTGCGGATAATGTGCCGCCCATTCAAGCGCCTGCATGCCGCCCATTGAACCGCCGGCCACACACAGCAGGGTGTCTATGCCCAGATGATCGATCAGCCGAACCTGAGCACGCACCATGTCCCCAATGGTCACGACCGGGAAACGCATGCCATACGGTTCGCCGGTCGCCGGATCAGGGGATGCCGGTCCGGTCGAGCCGTAGCAGCCGCCCAGGACATTACTGCAAATAATAAAGAATTTATTGGTATCAAAGGCTTTGCCCGGTCCGATGCAGTCGTCCCACCAGCCGGTTTTGGACTCATCCGGCTGATGGTAGCCGGCCGCATGCGCGCTGCCGCTCAGGGCATGCGTAATAAGAATGGCGTTGGTCCGGTCGGCGTTGAGTTGGCCGTAGGTTTCATACGCCATGGTCACCGGACCAAGGGTGGCCCCGCTGTCCAACTGAAAGGGCTCCTCCTCAGCAAAAGTCAATTGCCGGGGCTGAGCAAGCCCGACTGAGCCATTCGTGCTCATGCTCTATTCCGTCTCGAACGGCCTACCCGGTGGCTGCGTGCAGGGCTTGTTCCAGATCCCAGATGATGTCGTCAATATCTTCCAAGCCAACGCTCAGCCGGACAAAATCGACTGTTGCACCAGCACTGACCAACTCGTCTTCGTTGAGCTGGCTGTGGGTCGTACTGGCCGGGTGAATGGCCAGACTCTTGGCATCACCGACATTGGCGACATGGCTGTGCAGCTTGAGACTGTTAATGAACTTCTCGCCCGCGGCTCGGCCACCCTTGATCTGAAAGCCCATGATCGAGCCGGGTCCGAACGGCAAATACTTCTTGGCCTTTTCATGGTCCGGGCTGTTGACCAGCCCAGGAAAAGCGACGGCGTTCACGCCGGCATGGCTCTCCAAAAACTCGGCGACCTGCTGGGCATTAGCCACGTGGCGTTCCATACGCAGGCTCAGCGTCTCGATCCCGAGCAGGGTCGTAAAACTGTCAAACGGCGCTTGGCAGCCACCCACATCGCGCAGGATTTGCACCCGCGATTTGAGTATCATGGCTGGCGCTCCGAGGTCAGCATACACCAAGCCGTGATACGATGGGTCCGGTTCGATAAAATTCGGAAAGCGTCCGCTGGTCCAATCGAAATTACCACCATCCACAATCATGCCACCGATGGCAGTGCCGTGACCACTCAGAAACTTGGTCGTGCTATGGGTCACTATATGCGCGCCCCACTCGAACGGCCGACACAGATACGGCGTGGCAAACGTGTTGTCGATCATCACCGGAATATTGTGGGCCTGGGAAATGGCCGACACTTCATCAAAGGGAAAGACTGTAATATCCGGGTTGCCCAGGGTCTCACCATAGATGATTTTGGTGTTGGGCTGGATGGCCTTTTCAAATTCTTCCGGCTGGGTCGGGTCCACGAAGGTCGAGGTAATGCCCATGCGCGGGAAGGTATGCGCGAATTGATTAAACGTGCCGCCGTACAGCCGGCTACTGGTCACAATATGGTCGCCCTGGCCGCACAGCGCCATGATGGCCATCATCTGCGCGGCGTGGCCGCTACTGGCCGCCAACGCTCCCACCCCACCCTCAAGGGCGGCGACCCGCTGCTCCAGCACATCGTTGGTCGGGTTCATGATGCGCGTATAGATATTGCCGGGTTCGCTCAGCGCGAACAGATTGGCCGCGTGCTCGGTATTCTTAAACTGATAACTCGTGGTGTGGTAAATCGGAACGGCTCGGCTGCCCGTTGTTGGGTCGGGGTTTTGTCCCGCGTGTAACTGACGCGTATTAAAGCCGTATTTACGTTCGTTAGTGTCGTCTGCGCCCATACGGTTCTCCTCTTCCTTTCATGGCTCATACAGTCTTAGCCGATTCCGGCGCATAGGGCTATAACACGGCTTTCGCTTGTCCCTATCCCCTCTCGGGAGGGGTGCCGAAGGCGGGGTGGGTTCCCTCCTGCCGGGCGCGAGGCAGCACCCACCCCGGCCCTTCAGGCCACCCCTCCGAGGAGGGGATTTTCACTCTGCTCGGTCGAGCGTTGTTGTTTGCACCAGTCTGGCTGGCTATGATACCGCTCTCAACAACGACACCCGGCAAAGGAGTACACGTTATGGCAGGACAATTCTGTGTTTCACTGACTCACTCAAAGGATAATACCGACAAAGCAACTGTCGCCTTTGTGATTGCCAATGCCGCGGTCGGCTCGGACCAGGAAACCCTGGTCTTCTTGAGCACCGAGGGCGTGCGTCTGGCCGTCAACGGCTATGCCGACGATATTCATGAGGACGGCTTTGCTCCGCTCAAAGAACTGATGACCAATTTTGCCGAAGCCGACGGCACGATATACGTGTGTTCGCCCTGCTTTAAGAAACGTGGCCTGGATGAGAACAACCTTGTGCCTGGGGCCAAGATTGTTGGTGGGGCCAAGCTGGTCGAGTTCCTGGCCGGCGGGACACCGAGCGTGTCGTATTAGGGCAGACCCTCACCCTCTCCTTCTGGGAGAGGGAAACGAAGCGTAGGAATAGGCAGGCATGGACTCCGATACTCAGACGCACCCGTATCAGCCGACGGACAGTTTTGACGGTGGGGACCTCGACTGTGGCAATGGCCTGTTGTTACTGATCCGCAAGCATATTGATCCCCTCACCCCAGGCCAACTGCTCGAAATCCTGTCCACCGAAAGCTCGGTCGTCGAAGACCTGCCGGCCTGGTGTCGTCTGACCGGAAACGATCTGGTCTCCCACATCAGCCGAGGTAAACAGAACAGCTTTCTGGTTTCAAAGGGTCCGGCTCCAGACCTTCGTTCCGCTGAGCCCGAGCCAGCGACTCCCCCAAAAAAGAAGAAGACGAAACAACGTTCAGCACGCGAAAAAGAATACGCGCCAATTACCCAGCCCATCGCCGAGGTCGTGATTCCCGACCACCTGCCGCAGCCTGCCCCGGCCCCGAGCGTTGCCCCGCTGTCCGTCATGGGCGTCGGCAGTTGGCCGCGACCGCCTTGGCTGTTACGCGCCCTCAACGATCATCTCGAAGGCCGCATGTCGGCCGAAGAGTTTGACCAGACCGCTGATGATGCCGTGCGACTGACGGCAGCCGCCCAGCAGCGTGCCGGCGTCGACGTGCTCACCGACGGCGAGCAGCGTCGTGATAACTACGCCAGCTTCGTCGGCGGGCTGCTCGACAACTGCCAGCTGATTCCCATCACCGACCTGCTGCCGTATGTCGACGATCCCGAAGAGTTCGAGCGCGAGTTGCGCGCCTTGGACGTCCCGGCCGGCAAGGTACGCCATCCGGCGGTTTTCGGGCCATTGGGCCGAAGCCACTCGCTGGCCGTTCACGAGGCAGATTTCCTTGCCAACCTGACCGACCGTCCGCTCAAGGTCGCCCTACCCGGCCCCTATCTGCTGACCCGCACGATGTGGATGGAGTGTATCTCCGACCGGGCCTATGACACGCGGGAAGAACTCGCCGTAGACGTGATTCGGGTCTTGCGCGAGGAAATTCACTTCTTGCTCGCCGCTGGCGTCTCGCTGGTTCAATTGGACGAACCTGTCCTGACCGAGGTCGTTTTCAGCGGCACCTCAAACAATCGTACGTTTATGTGTGGTGCGCTGGGAGAGAAGCGCGAGGCGGCGGCGGAGTTGGACTTTGCCGAATCGCTCATTAATCAGACGGTCGCCGCCCTACCCCAAGAACGCCTGGCATTACATATCTGTCGTGGCAACTGGACGCCGGATGAAAGCGTGGCCCTGGCCGGCGACTATGGACCACTTCTGCCCCTGCTGAAGAAAGTTGCAGTGGGCACGCTCATGCTTGAGCTCTGCACGCCTCGGGCTGGAGATGAGGCGGTGCTGCGCGGCCTGCCGGACGACCGGCGCGTCGGTGTTGGGGTGGTGAATCAGAAGACGCAAAGTCTTGAGACAGTAGACCAGATTGTCGCAAAGGCGGAGAAAGCCATTCGTCTTTTTGGGGCCGAGCGTCTCCTCCTGACCCCCGACTGCGGCTTTGCGACGTTTGCGGATAATCCCATCGCATCAGCCACGCTTGCCGAACAAAAACTGACGGTCATCGCACAGGCCGCGACCATTCTTCGTGACCGACACGGCCTATAGGTCTGTGGTGGCCGGTCCGCTCCGTCGGGCCAGCTTGAACCCTCCCTCAATCCCGGCTCCTCGCCCGCCCAGACTGATGGACAGCGATATTTTTACAACCCAGTTGCAAATACATTAAACCCTTGGTATTAGACTCTCGTTTCTCAAATAGAGAAAGACTCCCCTGTGAGAAGAAGGAAATAAGAATCATGCACTACCGAAGTATATTCCTACGAGGCTTCATCATTTGCTGGAGTGTCGCTTTCCTCTTTCTCTGGGCACTACCGGCTCTTGCCCAAAACGATGGGCAGCTTATCGTCGCCGACCCGGCAGCGGAGAAGCTCTACGTCTATGAACTCCCATCACTTACCTTGCAGGCGGAGTTCGATAACATACGCATGGCTCCACAGGCGGGTTTTCTTCCCCTCAAAGGAGATCGGCTCATTTTTATCAATGAAGAGGCCGCCTCGCAGGACGAGCACGGTCATGAGGACGAGCACGGTCATGAGGATGAGCACGGTCATGAGGATGAGCACGGCCATGAGGATGAGCACGGCCATGAGGATGAGCACGGTCATGAGGACGAGCACGGACACGCTGACACCCACGGCGAGGCCAGACCGAGCGGCGAGATGATCATGCTCAAGATGAACCTCAAAGGGGAACCGGCCATCATTGGTCGCGCAGTCGTGAGTTGGACGGGTGGTGTCGGCCAGATTGCCGTGCATCCAAAGATGGAATTTGCCGCGGTTGCTTCGGGCACAGTGCATGCCGAGGACGGCGACCACGAGGAGGACGGCGACCATGACGAGGACGCGCATGACGACCATGACGCGGATGAGCATGGTCATGAGGATGACCACGACGAGGAGCATGGTGACCACGACGAGGGCGCGCATGACGACCATGACGCGGATGAGCATGGCCATGAGGATGCCCACGGCACAGGTGGGGGGTCAGTCTCCGTGGTCGATTTACGCTGGTGGACTTCTTCGTCCTATAGCACCATTGTGACCGACCCGATTGAGAGTGAAGTGCCCGGTATAGCAATCGCCCGGAGCCCCGACATGCTTTTGCAGCGCCTCGGAAGCGAGCTGCCTTTTGCGTATAGCGCTCAGGCTCATGATGACCACGAAGGCGAGGAAGAACACGAAGGCGAGGAAGACCACGACCACGAAGGCGAAGAAGACCACGAAGGCGAAGAAGACCACGAAGGCGAAGAAGACCACGAGGGTGAGGAAGAACACGACCACGAGGGCGAGGAAGAACACGACCACGAGGGCGAGGACGACCACGAGGGCGAAGAAGACCACGAAGGCGAAGAAGACCACGAGGGTGAGGAAGAACACGACCACGAGGGCGAGGACGACCACGAGGGCGAAGAAGACCACGAGGGCGAAGAAGACCACGAAGGCGAAGAAGACCACGAGGGTGAGGACGACCACGAGGGCGAGGACGACCACGAGGGTGAGGACGACCACGAGGGCGAGGACGACCACGAGGGCGAAGAAGACCACGAGGGTGAGGACGACCACGAGGGCGAGGACGACCACGAGGGCGAAGAAGACCACGAGGGTGAGGACGACCACGAGGGCGAAGAAGACCACGAGGGTGAGGACGACCACGAGGGCGAGGACGAGCACGAAGGCGAGCATGAGGACGAGCACGAAGGCGAGCATGAGGACGAGCACGACGAGGAACATCATGAGGAAGGCATTCATGAAGCCTTTCGTCTCAGTCGCCTCATCAGTAACGAAGAGGCATTCCTCAGCGATGTTGAATTAGGTTCCCGGCCTCAGGGTGATGTGATCAGCCATAAGCTGAAGGTCTATTGCTCAGCGACGGACATGGGCATTGAGTGCTCAGACATCGATGGCGGAGATCTGACGCCTGGTATTACCCTGCCCTATGACACTGCTGAGCGCAGTGGAGGGCGCGCGTTGTATATGCGCCTTGCCGATGACCAACGGACGGTTTTTTCCTTTATTCGAGATGATTCTGCGGATCCGAACGATTGGACCGAATGGTCAAACGACGCGTATATCGGCAACATCGAAACCGGGGCAGTCACCCGGGTCGCCCTCGGTCCGGGATTGTTGCACCGCTTTGCCCTCTCCAAAACCGTGGCGCTCTATATTCTGCAAGGCCCGCAGGGCGATCGCGCGTTCCTGCTTGATGCCGACCCCCAGTCTCCGACATTCGCGCAGATCAGGACTACGGTTGCGCTTCCTGCCCTAAAGGAGCCACTTGACCCGGACTTATCGCCATTTGCAGCGGGACAGCAGTTGCGACTCCCGGCACTGACTCCAGACGGGCAATGGGGATTTGTCACGCACGGCGGAGATGGCCTGATCTCGGTCATCAACACGGCTCAGGCGGAGGTCATCCAGCAGCTTGAGGTTCCCACACCGCTGGGTGGTGGTGGCTATCTCACTGCCGTCCAGAAAAAGATGAAGCTGTCAGATACGATTGGACGCTAGAGCAAATCACGATATTGTGTAGCGTGTCCCTCTCCTCATATAGGAGTGCGGGCTTCCAGCCCGCATGGCGGCCAGGATGGCCGCCCTCCCAGGAGGGGAACTACCCCCACGCTTGGGGCAGGCCCCTGGCCTTCCCGACGAGCGCGGCCTGGCGCGGCTACAATGTATCGTGAAACGCCCTAGGGTTGCGAGCCCTCGCCTCTGAGCGCGGGCCGGGGCTACCATCCGAGTCTAGGCGGTGCAACGGTCGCACAGGCCGGTGATCTGTACTTCAAAATGGTTATCTCTGATTGCACGAGGCGCACGGTGTGGTGCGGATACCTCGATGCTCGCATCGGGCAGGCACTCGACCTCGCCACAGTCAATACAGGTAAAATGAGGATGCCGTTCGGGCTGGCCGTGCGCATTGTCACGTAGTTCAAAACGCCAGACGTGATCGCCATGGTCCGTTCGCGACAAGAGGCCGGCATCAGTCAGGTCAATGAGATTCCGATAGAGCGTCGCCCGGTCCAATCCTGCCGGCTTCAGGGCTTCGGCGATCTCCGCATGACTCATAGGAGTCATTGCCTGCTGAAGCCGCTGCAACACAGCAACACGGGGGCCGGTGCTCCGTAGCCCAGTGGATCGAACCAGGGCGCGGAGTTCTGCGATTGATCGAACGATCCTTTCCTTTTTCATAGCGTCCCCCATCTTACTGATTTCTGTGGCCTCCGGCAAGAAAAAAGTGCCGGAGGTCCACCACTTGCAACCGACAACGGAGGCCACGTGCCTCCCCACTCCACACTTCTCTCTCTCTATGAAGCCTTCGTCATAATAATCTTTTTACAATATAGTTGCAAATACATCAAATACTTGATATTAGAGACCCGTGATGAACCGCATTTCGTTTTCCCAGGGTTCACCGTCCCTCAATCCCTCTCCGGGCAGAGGAGAGAGGGTGCTATGAGTGCCTGTCTTCCTTGCCCGGTCCCCCGACAGAGTTTCCCTCCTGTTACTCTGTTGGGGGTTCCTTTTTGTCTCACTCGGCTGTCTTCTGCATTATGCTGTCTGTAAAAACGCTATTCGAGCACGCTCCCAGCATCCCCATCTACGTCATTTCCGGCTTCCTGGGGAGTGGCAAGACCACCTTCCTGCAGGGCCTCTTGGCCTATACCGCGTCACAGGGTCTTAAACCGGCGGTTCTGATTAACGATTATGGAGACGTGAGCACCGATGGTGAACGCCTCCAGGGGCAAGGCTATCCGACCACAACGTTTGCCGATGGTTGTATTTGCTGTACGCTGCGGCCGGATTTGAACTCCGCCCTCACGGCTCTCATCACCCAGCAGCCCGATGTCATCTTTATCGAAGCAACCGGGCTGGCCGACCCTGTCCGCCTGTTGGATCAGCTCACACATATAGAGATGCTGTCACGCGCGTTTGTTGCCGCGATGATTGCCGTTATCGACGTGCGGGGCTCATCCCAACAGATGGCAGGCTATGGTCTGCACTCATTTACCGAGACGGCAGACTTCGTCTTGATTAACAAATGTGACCTCGCCCATTGGATGCAGCTCGCAAGAACGGCTCAAGAAGTCCAACGCAAAAACTCCCGGGCCGAAATTCGCCTGACCACCTACGCCGATGTGGATTTTTCTGAGGTGCTGAGTCAGCAGGGGACTCGGGCGGCCCCCACCACTGCTCGCGCACCCCAGCATGACCATTTCCATACACTGACCTATCGCGCTCCGTGTTCCTTTATCCCGGAGCCCTTTGCCGAAGTGATGCAAGCACTACCCGACGAAGTCTGGCGGGCGAAGGGCTTCGTTCGCTTTCACAACTCCTCGAAACAATGGGAGTTACAGTTCACTGGAAAAGAGTTTTTTATCGGGCAGGCATCCCTGACCCCACAACCTCAGGATCATCTGGTGTTTATTGGCGCGGCGTTTGACCGCTCGGCGCTTCTTGCTGCGCTCGATTCTTGTCTCGTACCGCACTAGAATCATGGCAGTCCGGGTCGGCTTGACAATCCCCGGTCGTTCTTTAATAATGATGTTGCTATTACAACTATTATGCAAAAAGGAACCTCCATGCGCACAACACTCGTGATCGCTCTCATCTCGGCCACTTCCATCCTTCTGTCCCCGCCAGGCGCCAGCGCCCAGGCCGGCGACCCGGCCGAGGTCCAAGCCCTCCGCAGTCAGGTTGACCGTCTTCAGCAAACTGTCGAGCAACTCCAGCAAACCATCTCGCAAATGCAAAAGGACTCGACCTCGCGAGATCAGGCACTCGAGCAAAAAGTCGAGGCACAAGAGGCACAGGTCCAGGCAATACAGCGACAACAAGTTGACCCTATGGCCACCCGGGTCGCCTCTCCGCTGGATCAGGCGCTTGACGAACTCGGTGTCCCGGACTTTGAGCCGGCAGCACCGGACCGGCGGGCGCTGTGGTCACAGCCGCTGGGTGGAAACACGCAGTTGCGCCTCATTGATATTTCAGCCGATGTGCTGTTCTTCGCCGGCGGCTCCAGCGAGCGAGACGCCGCGATTTCGACAATACAGGGTGGTAGCCACGACCCGAAACAACGTGGCTTCACCCTGGGTCAGGCCGAGTTTTCCCTGTCTGGTGCGGTGGACCCCTACTTTACCGGCGAGGCGCATATCCTCACCTCGGTCAACCCAAGCACCGGCGAGACCGCGTTTGAGCTTGAGGAAGCCTTTCTCACCTCGTCGGCCCTGCCCTATGATCTTCAGCTTGAGGTTGGCCATTTTCTGACCGAGTTCGGTCAGATCAACGCGCAACACCCCCACTTCTGGGACTGGATTGATCAACCGGTGGTCAACTCCCGCATGTTCGGCGGAGACGGCATGCGGCAGGCCGGTTTTCGGGCCTCGTGGCTTCCTCCCACGCCGTGGTTCTCCGAGTTTCACTTCGGCATGCAGAACGCGGGCGGCGTGACCATGGCTAGCTTCCTGGGCGGAGAACTGGCCCATGCCCACGGGGGCGGCGGTGACGCGCACGGTGGCGGCGGTGACGCGCACGGGGATGAACACGCCGACGAACACGGCCACGCCGACGAACACGCTGAGGAGCCGGCCGGCGGCATTCATGGCGACGGCATCGCCGGCCGGCCGATTATCGCCCAAGATGTGCGCGGCTTTGGAGATTTCCTCTATCTGACCCGTTTGGAAAACTCGTTCGACTTCACCGACGACGTGACTGCGGTGTTCGGCCTGTCCGGCCTGTACGGGCCGAACTCAACCGGGCGGGATGCCGACACCTGGCTGTACGGGCTGGACATGAAGTGGCGCTGGCAGCCGGCCGGTAATTTCGGCTATCCGTTCCTGACCTGGCAGACCGAGATCATAAAGCGCGACTACCGCGCGGCCCGCTACACACAGGAAACCGAGACCGGCGATCTCGCCACCCTGCCGGGCCGCACGCTCAAGGACTGGGGCCTGTACACCCAGCTTTTGTACGGGTTTCGGACCGGATGGGCCGCCGGCCTGCGCTATGAGTACGCCGGCGGGAGTGGGCAGAGCGTCGGCGGACGTAAGAACGATCCGTTCCGGGATGACCGCCACCGCCTCTCTCCGTTGCTGGTCTGGCGGCCGACCGAGTTCTCGCGCATCCGGCTCCAGTACAACTATGATGTGGCCAGCCACCTCAATGACGACGCGCACACCATCTGGCTCGGTTTCGAGTGGCTGTACGGTGCCCACGCCGCGCACAGCTTCTAAGCGAACAGTAGGAGAATAGGCCATGTTGATGATCCGTTTTCTTATCTCTGTCATAACACTCGTGAGTCTGGTTAGCGGCTTGTGGTTGACCCCGTTCGCCCAGGCCCAGCCGCTCAAAGTCTGTGCCACGGTGCCCGAACTCGGCAGCCTGGTCCAGGAGGTCGGCGGCGAGCAGACGACGCTGACGGTCTTTGCCAAAGGGCCGGAAAACGCCCACTTTGTGGTACCCAAGCCGAGCTTCATCAAGGCCCTGAGTACTTGCGATGTGTATATCCAGGTCGGTCTGGACCTGGAAATTGGCTGGGCGCCGCCCCTGCTGCAAAATGCCCGGAACGGCGCTATTCTCCCCGGCAGCCAGGGCTATATCGATGCGTCCATAGTCATTGCTCCGCTTGAGGTCCCGAGCACCCCGGTCGACCGCTCCATGGGAGATATCCATCCATCCGGCAACCCGCACTATCTGCTCGACCCCATGAACGGCCTGCGGGTGGCGCTGCTGCTGCGGGACCGGCTGAGCGCGCTCCGGCCGGCCAGTGCCCCGTATTTCGCCGAGCGCTATGCCGACTTCCGGCGGCGTTTGGGCGTGGCCCTGGTCGGCGAAGCCCTGGCCGACGCCTACGACTTCGAGAAGCTGATAGTGCTGGCCCGGCACGGACGGCTGGAAACCTTTCTCAAGAGTCAGGGTCAGGAGGCGCTGCTGGGCGGCTGGATCGGCAGCCTGCTGCCCCACGCCGGCAACAAGCTCGTCGGCGACCATAACGCCTGGGTGTATTTTGCCGGACTCTTCGGGTTCGACATGATTACCTATCTCGAACCCCTGCCGGGCATTCCCCCAACAACGAAACATCTGAATACGGTGATTGAGTTGATGAAGGCGAACGGAGTGAGAGCCGTCCTGGCGGTAGCCTATTACGACCCCCGCTATGCCCAATTCGTCTCAGAGAATTCCGGCGCCACGGTTGTGCCCATGGCTGTACAGGCCGATTCTCGCCCTGGCACGGCACACTACCTCGATATGGTGGATTACAACGTGAAGCAACTCGCAGCCGCCTTAGCGGGAACGACCAAGTAGAGCATCGGGTCGAGACGCATGCTTTCCCATTCGGCCCTCCCCCTTTCCCCTAAGCCAAGCGCAGCCGCTCTGTGGGTAGACCAACTCGGGGCGGGGCTGTCGCTGGCCTGCGCTGCTCATTGCATGGCGACTCCTCTGCTCCTGTCTCTGCTCCCGTTCGTAGGGCTCGGCTTTCTTGCTGACGAAGCGACGGAAACGCTACTGCTGGGCACTTCACTCGTACTGGCCGTGGGGAGCCTGTGCTGGGGATTTCGCATTCACCACCAACGCCGTACTCTGCTGCTGCTCGGGGCGGCGCTCCTGCTTATCGTCTGCGGACGCCTTTCTCCCGAAGAGACAGTCGAGGTCGTGGGTGTCGTGCTCGGAGCCGGGCTGCTGGCGTGCGGGCATCTGCTGAACCGGCATCTGTGCAAGACCTGCTTGCAGTGCTAGGACGGTCCCATGGACAGCGATGTTGTGCTGCAAACGGCCAATCTGTCGGTCGGGTATGGCAATTTTGTTGTGCTCGGGCGCGTTAATCTGACGATCCGGGCCGGCGAATTGTGGTTCGTGCTGGGCCGGAACGGCAGCGGCAAGACCACCCTGCTTCAGGCATTGCTCGGACTGCTCAAGCCGCAGACGGGTCGCCTCTCTCGACAGGTAGCCAACGGGGTCGGATTCGTGCCGCAGCGCTGCGATATCAATCCCACGCTGCCGATTACGATTCGTGAGTTCGTTGGCCTGGGTCTGGTCGGTACCGGCCTGAACCGGGCCACACAACAGGAGTATCTGGACCGGGCGCTGAGCACACTTGATATGGACCAACTGATGCATAAGAACTACTGGACGCTGTCGGGTGGCCAGCGCCAACGCGCACTGGTTGCCCGAGCCCTGGTGAGACGCCCTGCCCTGTTGATTCTGGACGAGCCGACGAACAATCTCGATATGGCCGCGGAAAACGACTTTCTGCAAACCTTGACCGATATTCACAAGCAGGAGCACAACACCTGCCTGTTCGTTACCCATAATCTTGGCCTGGCCGAACGCTACGCCACCCATATCGGTCTGGTTGCGCAGGGGACTGTTATTGCCGGCCCCAAAGCCCAGGTGCTGAATGAGTCCAACCTGGACCGCGTCTATGGTCGCGGCCAGCGTATTCATCTGCACGTCTCACCAGAGGATTCGTCCGACCTGCATTCCCAGGCTCCGTAATGATCGACAGCTTCGTGAGTTCGTGGCCGCTCTTCCAGAACGCCTATCTGTCCGGCTGGTTGATTGGTATCCTGCTGTCGCTGATCGGGGTGCTGGTGGTTGCCCGCGATCAGATATTCATCGGCGCGGCGGTCTCGCAGGCGTCCTTGTTGGGCATTGCCGTAGGAATCTGGTCCGGCAACCTGCTCAGCCCGGCTTCCTGGTTGAATTCCGATCTGGTCCACTCCCTCATGGGTGGGCTGTTTGCCGTGCTGGCCGCCTTTCTCACAACGGGCGGCGGACGGCGGGCCGGTCAGGAAACACACGAGGCCATCACCGGCTGGGTCTTTCTGTTCTCCGTGAGCACTTCCATTCTGCTGCTCTCCCACAGTCCACACGGTATGGAGGAGGTCAACCGCCTGTTGTCCAGCACGATCATTGGGGCACGCGTGGAGGATGTCTGGATTTTTGCCGGGATGACGCTGCTGACCGGCGCGGTTCTGGTTGTGTATTACCGCTCCGTCCTGCTGATTACCCTTGACCCGGTCATGGCCCGTGCGGCCGGCCTGAGAACCGGGCTCTGGAACGGTCTGCTCTCGACCTGGCTCGGTCTGACCGTCGGGTTTTCCATCCGTGTTTCCGGCGTCGTGTTTGCCTTTGCGAGCCTGGTGCTGCCGGCCCTGGTTGCCAAGAGCCTGGGCCGGACGGCCGGCAGCCTGTTCATCCTGGCTCCGCTGGTCTCTCTCGGCATGAGTGTCTTCGCCTTTATTGTGGCGAATGAGTACGATTACCCCCCCGGCCAGATGGCCGCCGCCTGTCTCGCCCTGCTGTTGGCCGCAGCCTGGCTCTTTCGCGCAATGCGACCACGTTAGATACCCTTCCTTTTCGTCGAGTTTTTCTTTCTTCTCCGCCCATGAAAAGATATGAGGACAGGGGTAGAGGGAGGGTGACGGATGGAGAAAGCGCAGGGCTCCTCGTACTGGCTGCGGGTGGGGATCACCCTGGTTATCACCACTATGCTCTATAACGTGGTGGAGGCCGTTATTGCGCTGTGGGCCGGCGTTGAAGCGGCGAGTATTTCCCTGATTGAATTTGGCTCCAACAGCGTCATCGAACTCGTGGCCGCCAGCGTCCTCATCTGGCGGCTGCGCCTTGAGGCGCGCGGGGCGGATTCTGACCGGGTCGCCCGCGCGGACCTGGTGGTCCATCGCTTTGTGGGCCTGTCTTTTATGGCCCTCGCCCTGTATGTCCTGATTCAGTCCGTTTGGATGCTGTGGCATCGAGAGGTTCCAAACGTAAGTTATATCGGTATGCTGCTGGCCACAGCCTCGCTCATTATTATGCCGTTGATCTCGTTTGGGAAGTTGCGGGCGGCAACAGAGGTCGGCAGCCGGGCACTGCGGGCTGAGGCCAAAGAGACGCTGGCCTGCTCCTATCTTTCGTTTACCCTCTTGCTTGGACTTGGGGCAAACGCAGCGCTTAGCTGGTGGTGGGCGGACCCGGTCGCCGCGCTGCTGATGACTCCCTGGCTGGTGAAAGAAGGGCTGGAGGGCCTGTCGAGCAAGGAGCACGAGGCCGAGTCCCGAGCCGCCCAGGCGTCCGTCAGTCCTTCATGACATGTTTTCATGCGGGTGACTGCTTCAGCTTTACAACAGGACAGCCACTGCATCCAGCTTGTATTAGCAACCCTAAGGGGATAGTACCACGTGCCCCAAATTGGTAGGGTGACCTAGCCCGATCAGAAGATACTTTGAGCACGGCTTTCGGTGGAACGCAATAATGACAGCATTCTGGGTCGCTGGTGCGACTTTTGTCCTGACCCTTGGTGGCGGGCTGCTCGCTTTACGCCTCCAGGTCTACCAGGGCGTAGTTTTTGCCTTTTGCGCGGGCGCGCTGATTGCCGGGGCGTTGATGGAGGTGATTCCGGAGTCGCTGGAACTGCTCTCGACCACTGGCTCAACTTTCCATCATCATCACATCTTATTATCCTGCGCGCTGGGGTTTCTGTGTTTCTATCTCGTCGAGCACCTCACGCACCATCGAGAGACCCCAGCCGAGCAAGCCGCACACCATGCTCACGCTCCGCACGCTGGTATCTGGGGCGCAACGGGCATTCTGGTACACAGTTTTTTTGATGGGTTTGCCATAGGCCAGGGCTTTCACGCTGGCGGGCATATGGGTTGGGCGATTGCCTTGGGTGTCACGCTTCATAAAATAGCGGACGGTGCGAGTATTGCCGGCGTCATGCTCGGGACGCAGCAGACCATTCGGGCCACCAGAATCATGCTCGTTCTCACCGCCCTGGCACCCCTTGCCGGCGTCTACGCCCAGTCGTTTGTGACCTTTCAGACAGCCTTGCTCTCCCTATTGCTGGCGTGGTTCGGCGGGGTCTTGCTCTATCTGGGAGCCGGAAGTCTCCTGCCTGCAGCGCATGATGCCAGTCACTCCCGCCAGCTTCCGGTTGCCACCCTGACTGGCGTGCTATTTGTCTATGGGGCGCAGATCCTGACACATCATTGAGGAGAGTCAGGCCGAGTCGCTATGACTCCGGCTTTTTCCAATTCCTGAATTTCCGCCTGCGTCCAGCCAATCTCGGCCAACACCTCGGCGGTGTGCTCACCATACAATGGAGAAGGACGAGCCAGCCGGGCTGGCGTCTCGGACAGTTTCGCAGCCGGACCCAGCACCTGTACGGTCCCCCCAACCGGGTGTTCCATCTCCTGCACCATGCCGCGCGCTTGAATATGCGGGTCGGCGAAAACCTCGGCGTAATTTGAGATCGGCCCGCACGGGACGCCAACCTCTTCGAGCATGGCGAGCCAGTGCGAGCGCGGCTGCTGGGTGGTCACCGCTTCTATTTCTTGCGTGAGTTGATGCCGGTTTTTGACGCGGAGACCGTCTTCCGCGTATTCGGACCGATCTAACAATTCGGGGCGTCCGATGGCCTGGGCAAACTTCTCCCACGTCCGGGTGTTGGCCGCACCCAAATTGATATAGCCGTCCGCGCAGCGAATCGCCTGATACGGGGCTGACATACGATGGGCAGAGCCCATGGGCTCGGGGATACCTCCGGTTGAGAAATACTGGGTCGATTCCCAGACCGACAGGGCCACACCCGCTTCCAGCAGCGACGTATCAATATATTGGCCCTCGCCTGTTTTGAGACGATGAATATAGGCGGCAAGAATGGCTTGTTCGGCAAAGAGACCGGCCCCGAGGTCAGTCACGGGAATCCCGCACTTGACCGGTGGCCTGCCTTCCTCGCCCGTCACGGACATAATGCCTGACATGCCTTGGGCAACGAGATCAAAGCCGCCCTTGTGCGCGTACGGGCCGGTTGAGCCAAAGCCGGATACCGAGGCGTAGATGAGACCGGGCTGCTCCTGCTTCAGACTGTCATAGTCCAAGCCGAATCCGGCCATCACCCCCGGACGATAATTCTCTACCACCACGTCAGCCTGCCGCGCGAGTGCCCGCACAAGATCCTGGGCGCGGCGGTCTTTGAGATTGAGCACAATACCGCGCTTATTCCGGTTGACCGCCCAATAGCCGCTACTCTCCATCCCCTGCCGTTTGCCCATGCGCCGGGTGGTATCGCCGCCGGGGGGCTCGACCTTAATGACATCGGCTCCCAAGTCCCCAAGGAGCATGGCGCAAAACGGTCCGGCCATGACCTGGGTAAATTCCAGAACGCGAACTCCCGCGAGTGCTTGTTTCATAGCTTCCCCTCATTTCTCATGGACTCAGCGTTCTCATACCAAGGCTGGCCGGAACAAAACAAGCCGAGACCCAGGGCGGATGAGCGTTCACCCGAGAGCGATACGAACTGGAGAGAACAGGGAGAAAAAAGGCATGGGAAAGGATGGCCGACCGGGAGTCGTTCTTACGAGCGACGATGCTCGTGGTGACGTTTTGGTTCGTTCTCCCCGAAGTGAACAACCCCTTTGTCAATCCGAATAGTAAAGCAACAGGTCGGATTCGTACACGCCCAGACTTTGAACTCAAGGTCCGACCCTCGTGGACCGTAGTCGGACAAGGGGACAAGCACTCCTTTTGGACATTTTCGACACTGAGGAAGATCCACGCCAACCACCTCCAAGGACAACCCATTAAACCTATACCTCTAGTATGCCAGAGAAAAGGTTTGAGAGACAAGAGTTTTTTTCAAAACCTTATGCCCGCCGAGAAGGATCAATCTTCTCCCGTGGGCTCGGCTCAGGGGTTTTGACTATCTGATAAAGGTGGTATGCATCCCTATGGAGTACACGGACCAACATCAAGCGGATCAAAAGGTGGACAACCATGGATGTTTTTAAGCAGGTCGCCGCCCGGATTGCTTTTTCGTCCGAGAAAATGAAAAAAGTCAATCTGTTTACGACCGACCGCATGTTCTGCGATGTATACTGCTTTGAACCCGGACAGGAGCAGACGCCCCACACGCATACCGGCTCCGATAAAATCTATTATGTACTGAACGGACGGGCCACAGTCCGGGTTGGACAGGAAACCCGAGAACTTGGAGCCGGCGACATTGCGATAGCTCCGTCTGGAGCCGAGCATGGTGTCAGCAATACCAGCGCCGACCAACTGACCGTCCTGGTTTTCATGGCCCCAAAACCATCATAGGAAAGGCATATGGAAGAACGCGATGCTGTCACCGCGGCAAACCAGGCCTTTTACCGCGCCTTTGAAACGCTGGACATCAAAGAGATGGAAAAGGTCTGGCTGCAAGCCAGCCACATCAAATGCGTCCATCCGGGATGGCCGCTCCTGGCAGGCTGGGGACCGGTGATGGCGAGTTGGGAGCGGATTTTTTCCAATACGGAGTCCATGCGATTTGATTTGACCGATGTCCGTGTCGAAGTGTCCGGAAGCCTGGGCTGGGTGGTCCTCATCGAAAACCTCGAATCGGGCGGACCGGACGGCACATCCCGGTCACGGATTTTGACGACGAATCTGTTTGAAAAGCGGGATAGCCAGTGGTTCATCGTGCATCACCATGGCTCGCCGATTTTCGCGTCATCAACGCCGGCCGCAGACCAACTCCACTAGTACGACTCGCCTTGCCCACTTTACCAGGCCAATGGTAGAGTGACACGACTGAAAAGAGCCACGAACAGGAGGGTATAGGACGGATGCTCATACCAGCGACTCAGCTGCGCGCGGGGGCGCTTATCATCTATCAAAACGATCTCCATCGCATCATGGATTTGATACACGTCACTCCCGGCAATAAGCGCGGCTTTGTACAAACAAAACTCCGCAATCTGCGAAGCGGCTTACAAACAGAACATAAATTCAGCTCGAACGACAAAGTCGACCGGGTCACGCTCGAACAGCGGGAAATGGAATATCTGTACGAATCCGGCGATGAGTACTGCTTCATGAACTCCAAGGATTACGAGCAGATTACCTTGTCGAAAGACCTGCTTGGCGACTCGGTGCACTATCTTGTCCCCAATATGAAGATCACTCTGGATCTGTACGAAGACAATCCGGTCGGCATCAGCCTGCCGAAGACGGTCGATCTCACCGTGACCGACACCCCACCCGCCATGAAGGGGGCAACCGTCACCAACGAGTTAAAGCCGGCTACCATGGAAACCGGTCTCGTCGTCCGCGTTCCCGGATTTATCGACATTGGCGAGTCCGTTCGGGTGGACACCGAAACCGGAGACTATGTCTCCCGGGCCAAATAGGCCGAACAGCGACACGAGAAAGCGCCGGGCATGAAACGTTTTTTCCTGGGGCTGGGTGTCGGCCTGATTCTGGCGCTAGGCGGCCTCGGAGCGGGCCTTGCGGTTCTGGTCTACACCCCGGTGAGCGCCGCTGGCACCACCGTCAAACCGATCCTGCTGATCGACCATGAGCGCATCGCCGTCTGGAAACTTGTGCTGGAGCCCGGCCAGTCCACCAGGCAGCATACACACGAATTTGACGAAGTGGTGATTTGTCTTGAGGGTTCAAAGCTCAGGGCAACACTCGCCGGGCCGGAGCCCGAACGCCAGACACATTATCCTGAGGCCGGCCAAGTCATTATGCCCCCGGTCAAAGGCGTGACCCACACGCTGACCAACGTCGGCGACACACGCTACAGCCAGATTTCCATTGAGTTGAAAGAGTAGCTACCGAGAGTCCGGTGGAGTGGGAGAGAGGGAGTAGCCTGGCCCTTCCTCCCGTGAGGGGAAGGGCCAGATTCGGTACCCTGCGTCTATCCCCCAAAATAGTTTTTGGGATTTTCGACCGTCATGGTATGGATGGTGCCCTCGCTCACCCCTGCTCTGCCCAGTTGCGGAATGATATTTTTCAGGATGTGCGAATAGTTCCAGTTCGGACAGGCCTCAACAAACTGTTCCCATGCCTTGCTCGGACGGCCCATCATGCAGTGCACGGCATCGTGCGACAGCATAATCCGGTCATACCCAACAGCCAGTAGGCCGATGAGGGAGGCCAGACGCATTTTATCGGAAGCAATGGTTTCGACTCCAAAGCGATCAAAGCCTATCCAGGCTCCCCGCTCAAGCACATCGAAGTAGTAACGCATATCACCCACGCCACACGCATGGCCGATCATCACCCGGTTAAAATCAACCCCTTCGTCTTCAAAAACGTCCAGGGTCTCACGTCCGAACGGGCCCAGCTCATCGTTGTGGCATAGAATGGACATACCCGTGGCCTTATGCGTCCGCGCCGCGGCCCGTAGACACGTCTCTTCGTGTTTCCCGATACTCGTCGCCGTCTCGGTCATACCCGGAATGCCACCGGTTGCGGTTTTAATGATGCCGGCCTTAATCCCGGTATTCCCGATCCCCTCAGTGATCTCACGCACATAGACCTCGGCGATATCGTCCGCTCCCAAACTCCGAAAATGCGGCGGGATACCCAAGGCTTCGTTGTACAAGCCGGTGGCAATGATGACATTCAGCCCGGACCGCTCGGCGCACTCGGCGGCGAACTCCGGGTCGCGGCCTAATTCCATGGGACAGGGATCAACAAACGAGGTCACTCCTAGCTCTTTGATCTCTCTGAGCTTTTCTACCGCACTATCGACCTCTTTCTTGCGATCAAAACTGGTGTTGTCCCATTCATAACCGGGAAAACCGGCCGTCAGATGCTCGTGTACGAGCGTGAACCCCAACTGGTCCGAGGTGGTGTCGCCCAAAACGGTTTGTACCTTTGCCATCACATTCCCTCCTGTATGATGTTGATCGTTTCCCTCTATCCCAGCTGAAAAAATATATAGGCGCAGCGATTAGGCTGCGGCCGGCTGCCAGGTCTGACGGATGACCTGCAAGGCCTCATCGATATCCGATTGTGATATGCCGTAGTGCGTCACAGCGCGGAAGCGTTCGCCACCAATATCGCCGATTTTCACGCCGGCCTGTCCGAGCACCTCGGCAAAAGAACCGCCGTTGGCGTGGGGTGTCGGCACAGAAAAGATCACGAGATTGGTCTGGACCGTCTCCAGATCAATATGCACACCGGGCAGTTCAGCCAGGCCCTCAGCCAGCCGCCGGGCAGTCTGGTGGTCTTCGACCAGACGCTCGACCATTGCGTTCAAGGCCACGATTCCCGCCGCAGCAATGATACCAGCCTGGCGCATCCCGCCGCCGACCATTTTCCGATAACGTCGAGCCCGCCGGATAAACTCTTGACTTCCACACACGAGAGAGCCGACCGGAGCGGACAGTCCTTTGGACAGGCAAAATTGGACCGAATCGACAGACTGGGTTAAGGCAGGCACCTCACAGCCCAAAGCCACCGCGGCATTAAAGATACGTGAGCCGTCAAGATGCACCGGCACGCCGGCCGTATCGGCCAGGCGACGGACAGAGCGAAGATACTCAACCGGCAGGACCGTCCCTCCGCAACGATTATGCGTGTTCTCCAAACAGATCAGACCTGGCGGGGCGTAGTGCTCATCAGCGGGATATATAGCCCGTTTGATATCCGGCAGGGCGAGTTCTCCAAAACGGCCCGTGGGCACGGTGTGAAAGGCCAGCCCGCCCAGAGCCGACGCTCCCCCGGCTTCATATTTGAAAATATGGCACTGGTCGCCAAGAATGACATCCTGTCCCCGGGTGCAGTGGCTCAGCAGGGAGACCAGATTTCCCATGGTTCCACTGGTCACCAGCACGGCGGCCTCTTTGCCTATCTTTTCTGCGGCAAGCTCTTCCAGCCGATTGACGGTCGGGTCTTCGCCCATGACATCGTCACCCAGCTCGGCCTGCACAATGGCGTCGCGCATGGCCTGGCTCGGTAAGGTTACCGTATCGCTCCGAAGATCAATCATCGTATATTCCTCACGGCCTCGATCCACATTCATTTATCGTCTGCGTAACCATTCGGTCTCACGGCGCTCGCGCTTGGTCGGACGCCCACTGCCCCGTGACCGAAAAGACGGCTGATCAAAGAAATCAAAGCCCGCGTCTGGCGGCGGCGAATGGTCCTCATACAGTAAGCGGGCTTCAGTTGCCGGGCCTCGCTTATCAGAGACCGCCAGCACCTTGAGCTTCTTGAGTCCATGCGGATGGGGGAACTCAAGCGTATCATCCACCCGCACCAGCTTATGCGCCTTTGCCGTATGCCCGTTGACCTCAACCTTCCCGCCCTCACAGGCTTCGGCCGCCAGCGAGCGGCTCTTATAAAACCGTGCGGCCCACAGCCAGCGGTCGGCCCGTACTGCCGGTGCACTCGTATCGAGTGCTAAGTCGGTCGATTTTTTTGCTCTTCGGCCCATAGGTGGAATGCCGTCGCCCTATCCTCCAAACGTATCCAGGACCGCGTTGACGCCCCGTTCATAATCGCCGTCAATCGCGGTCGGATACAATATCACATACGACGCTCCGGCCCGCTCAAACTCGTCAAGCTTTTTCTGACACTCCTGCGGGCTGCCCAGAGCGGCAACCTGTTCCGCCATTTCTTCGGACACGGCTTCGGCTGCCGCGGCCATGTCGTTCTTTTGGGCCGCCGCCATAATACCGGCAGCTTCTTTCTCAAAGCCCTGTCGGACAAAGAGCCGGTTGTAGTACGGCATGCGTCCATAAAAAGACAGGGTTTGTCGTACGGAACGCAGCGCAACCGCTTTGTCCTCACTCACACAACAGTGCATGATGAGCCCGATTTGGACATCCGCGGGTGAACGCCCAGCCTCTTGCGCGCCGGTCGCAATCCCCTCCACCACTTCGTGCAGCCCGTGCGGCGCATAATTCAGCGGCAGGCTGCCATCGGCCAGTTCACCGGTCAGGTGAATACTCTTGGGCGAAATACCGGCCAGATAAATGGGAATTGCGTTATCGGCTTTCATCGATGGCAGCCCAAGCGCCGCCGCAGCCTCATCTTTCCCATCAAAGATGTTCCGCACTGCCTGTACATATTCCCGCAAAGCGGTCAGGGGTTTGGCCATATCTATACCGAACATGCTGTTTAACGGGACATGACTGGTGCCCAGGCCGAGCAGGAGCCGTCCCGGAGCAAGACGATCTATGGTCATGGCGTGCAGGGCCGCAATGAGCGGGTTGCGCAGATAGAGGTTGGTAATGCCCGTGCCGACCTGGATATTCGAGGTCACGGACGCCAAGTGCTGGGCGAGCGCCAAGGAGTCGGTAAACGATTCTGTCACCAGGAAATTGCGCAGACCACGCTCCTCTGCCTTTTTGACATAAGCGGTGTACTGATCCAGAGAACCTGGAGCCATATTACTCATTATCAACATACCGGGAGTTGCCATACCGAATCCTCCTGAGGTGAGATCAACCCTTCAAATCACAAGCTGTCGGGAGCCGCAATGGAATACGACTATTCGTCAGCAAGGAGAGGCGGAGCGTTTTGCGCCAGCGCTCCGAACTCTTCTTTGACCGCAACCCCACTCAGTTGCGCTCGCCGCATGAGTTCGACCAGACGCAGGATACGGTCTGCGGCTTCCTCAACCCCCACACCGCGGGCATGAATGTTTGAGATCAGATTTCTCTCAGCGTCAGTATGGCCGCTCCGGGGACGATAGGCCATATACGCCGAGAGGCTCTCTGCGGTCAGCAGGCCGGGCCGTTCTCCAATGAGGAGCACCAGGACGGTCGGAGCAAGCAACTCGCCAATATCGTTCAGCACCCCGACACGGCAATAGCGGACGGCAAAGGGCCGACCAAAGCGCCAGCCACGTTTTTCCGCACCGGCATGGAGCAGCGGCAATAGGGCTGGCACCTGCCTGATAACGGCAGCGACCGAGAGCCCGTCGCCAATAACAACCTGGAGGTCGGCACCAGCGGCGCAGTGGCTCACGACCTCCGCTCTGGCATGCTCGTTGAGTCGGCGACCCAGGTCGGGTCGCATCAGATATTCGGCTTTACTCCGGGCCTGGCTGGAGACGGTAAACACATCCCACGCTTGTAGAAAGTCCGGCCCAAGACCCCGTTCCCAATCAATATCGGTCTGCACCGCGTCTCTGGCTGAGGCATGGTCCGAGCGCAGGCTGAGCTGCGTCTGCGTCCGATAAGCCGACCCGGACCGACCGGTAAATATCCGGGCTGGGGTCCGGGTCCGGATTACCGCTAACGGGTCGTGAGTGTCAGATATTGCAGGGGTCTTCACCATACTCCCAGCTATGCAATCAGCTTGACCGTTTCTTCGAGGCGTTGTCGAGCAAGACTCTCCGATGCCACGAGGTTTCCATTCCGAAAGATGTCCATCTGCTCCAGCCAGGCCAAGAACTCCGGGGCTGGCTGTAAGCCAAAGAGCTGACGGGCACCGAGGGCGTCGTGAAAACTGGTGGACTGATAGCTCAACATCACATCATCGGCGCACGGCACCCCCATAAAATAATTGCAGCCAGCCGCGGTCAGCAGGAGCAGGAGATTATCCGCCGAGTTCTGGTCCGCCTGAGCGTGGTTGGTGTAACACACGTCACAACCCATGGGCAGGCCGAGCAGCTTACCCATAAAATGATCTTCCAAACCAGCCCGAACGATCTGGCGTTCATCATATAAATACTCGGGGCCGATAAAGCCCACGACGGTATTGACGAGGAAGGGGGCAAACGTACGGGCCACGCCGTAGGTTCGGGCTTCGAGCGTGAGTTGATCCACGCCGTGATGGGCATTAGCCGACAATGCACTCCCCTGCCCGGTTTCAAAATACATGACCGCATCACCCACCCAGGCTACCTCGCGACTTCGATGCTGTTCGAGGACACGCTCACGGCCCTCACGCAGGATATTCAGATTGATCCCAAAACTCGCATTGGCCGCTTCCGTCCCGGCAAGAGACTGAAACAACAGGTCTACGGGCGCGCCACGCTCAAGGCTGTCGAGCTGCGTGCTGATATGCGCCAGGCAGCACGATTGGGTTGGGATGTCATAGGCTTCAATCAAACGCTGAAGTCCGTGCAGAATCTGGCTGACCGTTTCCACGGACTCGGTCGCCGGGTTCACGCCGATGACGGCATCTCCACACCCGAACAGCAAGCCATCAATGGCAGACAGCAGAATCCCGCCGAGATCGTCGGCCGGATGATTGGGCTGCACCCGAATCCCCAGGACGCCGGGCTGGCCCATGGTGTTGCGACAGCGCGTGATGTTGCGGATTTTGCTGGCAGCCACAATCAGGTCTTTATTGCTCATCAGCTTTGTGACAGCCGCGGCGACCTCCGGGATAATGGCCCAGTGGAGCGCACCCAAACGAGCACTATCCTGATCCTCATCCAGCACATACTCGCGGAACTCGCCGACCGTCAGATGGGCAAACGGACGGAACGTCTCCTGGTCATAGGTCTCAAGAATCAGCCGACTCACTTCGTCTTGGGCGGGCTCTATGAGGGGATTCGCCATGATGTCCGACAACGGAATATCAGCCAGGGCCAGCTTGGCCGCAACCCGTTCCTGCTCGGAGGTGGCGGCAATCCCGGCCAACCGGTCGCCCGACTTGTCTTCATTCGCCTTGGCAAAGACTTCACGCAGATCGGCAAAAGAAAAACGCTGGCCGCGAACGGTGGTGGAGTAGCTCATACGACCCTATGTCCACCGTCTCACCCGGCGGACTCTCCCAAGCGCATCGTCCGCAATCGTAAGGAATTCGTCAACACCGAGACCGAACTCAAGGCCATGGCGGACGCGGCAACCATGGGATCGAGCAGAATGCCAAAGAACGGATAGAGCAGTCCGGCGGCAAGCGGAATACCCGCGGTATTATAGGAAAACGCCCAGAATAGATTCTGCCGAATGGTCTGGACGGTTCGCCGTGACAGTTCAATGGCCGTCGCCACACCGCTTAATTCACCCCGCATCAGCGTAATATCGGCGGCCTCAAGGGCAATATCCGTCCCGGTACCCACGGCAATACCAACCGTTGCTTGGGCCAGGGCTGGGGCGTCGTTGATCCCGTCGCCGACCATGGCGACGGCCGCACCGTTGTCCTGGAGGCGTGCAATCTCGGCCGCCTTATCCTCGGGTAAGACTTCGGCCAGTACTCGTGCAATACCAGCCTGACGGGCAATCGCTTGAGCCGTGTATTGGTTATCTCCTGTCAACATGACCGCTTCGAGCCCCATCTGTTGGAGTCGGCGGACCGCCTCGGCAGCCTGAGGCTTGAGCGTATCGGCGACTGCGATCAGTCCGACGACGCGCCGGTTGAGCACCACATAGAGCGGTGTCTTCCCCTCACGCGATAGGCGCTCGCCGTGTTCCAGCATGTCGTCAGACTGGATACTACGCTGGGCGAGGAGCCGCCGGCTGCCCACCAGGACGAGTTTCCCATCGATCCGGGCTTCGACGCCGTGTCCGGCCAGCGCAACAAACGACTCGACCGACCCGAGATTCAGACCCTGCGCCTTGGCCTGTTGCACAACGGCCTGTCCCAGCGGATGCTCGCTGTGCCATTCCACACGCGCGGCTATGCGCAGTATCTCCTCGCTGCTCAGCGTTGCCCGCTCGGGCAGCGTCTCGGACGGAACAACCTCAGTTACCGCGGGTTTTCCAGTCGTCAGGGTACCGGTTTTATCAAAGACCACGGTGGTCAGGGTATGCGCCCGCTCTAATATCTCTCCGCCTTTGATGAGTACACCATATTCGGCCCCACGCCCGGTGCCGACCATGATGGCGGTCGGAGTGGCCAAGCCCAACGAACACGGACAGGCAATAATCAGCACGGCCACAAAGGTCATGAGGGCAAAGGTGAGAGACGGGTCCGGTCCGAATATCAGCCAGAGACAAAACGTGACAACAGCAGTCACGATAACCGCCGGCACAAAGTAGGCTGCAATCGTATCGGCCAAGCGTTGAATCGGCGCTTTTGAGCCCTGGGCCTGACGAACGAGATCAATGATGCGAGCCAGGGCAGTCTCTTGACCGACCTTGGTCGCCAGCACAGTCAGCGCACCCATGGTGTTGAGCGTCGCCCCCGTCACGCTATCTCCGGGCCGCTTTTCAACCGGCAGGCTCTCACCGGTCAGCATGGATTCGTCCACCGCTGACGAGCCCGTCCGGACGATACCGTCGACAGGAATGGACTCACCAGGCCGGACAAGAACCCGGTCGCCAACCTGGACCTGCTCGACCTGAACGGTTTCTTGTTCTCCCTCTCCGCGCAACACTGTCGCCGTTTTGGGTTGCAGTTGGGCCAGACGCCGAATGGCCTCCGTCGTTCTTCTCTTTGCCTGCGCTTCCAGCAAACGACCCAGCAGGATCAGGGTAATAATCACCGCGGCTGTATCGAAATACATCTGGGGCTGCTGTCCGACTGCCACAAAAAAACCAGGAGCAAACACCGCCACCGTACTATAGAGATAGGCCGCCGAGGTCCCGACCGCGATCAGGGTATTCATATCGCTGGAACCGTGCCGTGCCCTGGCCCAGGCGTTTCGATAAAACTGTCCGCCGACCCAGAACTGGACAGGAGTGGTAAGGACGAATAACAACACGGGAGCACCGAACGGCAGGAAAGATAGCAGCGGAGTCATAGACCCCATCAGGATCACCACCGTCAACACGGCGCTGACGATCAGCTTCCTTTTCAGCAGAAGGTAGTCGTCCCGACGCTGGCGTTCGACCTCCTCTTCGGCGCTCTCTCCACGTTCGACCATTTCAAAGCCGCTTGAGGCAACCGCCGCGCCAAGGCCAGGCAAGCTGACCTGACCGGGCAGATATTCCACCAGGGCTTCTTCACTCGCCAGATTGACACTCGCCCGTACGACACCCTGCGTTTGTGACAGAGCCCGTTCGACCTTGGCAACGCACGCGGCACAGTGCATACCGCGAATACCAAAACGGGTCGAGGTGGGATTTTGTAATGTTTCGGGCACAGTCCCCACTTATACCCCTTTCAGAGCCGGCATAACCGGTTCGACTTCGTTCCTGTAGTATACTCTATAACTCGGACCTAGGGACACGGGAGTCAAGACCGATTTTCATCTCCCGCTGGACGCCAGATACGCCAGTGTGTTAGGGCGAAGAGAATCCTCACCCCAGCCCTAGCCCCGAGGGAGGGGACAATCAAGGAGAACCGTATGAATGCGAAGACCGGCGCACAGGAACGATTCACGCAAGCTCAAGATGACCTGATTGCTCTGAGTCATCGTATTCACGCCCATCCCGAGCTTGGTTTTGAGGAAGAGAAAGCCTGCGCCTGGATTACAGAAATGCTCAGCAACGCCGGCTTTCGCGTAGAAACCGGCATTTGTGACCTGCCAACCGCTTTTGTGGCACGTGCCGGCAATGGACCGCTGCATATTACCATCTGCGCCGAATACGACTGCCTGCCCGGCATCGGCCATGCCTGCGGTCATAATATCATCGCCGCATCCGCGGTCGGCGCCGGGATTGCCGCAGCAAAGATTGCGGACGAAGTGGGACTGACCGTAAGTGTGCTCGGGACACCCGCCGAAGAAGCCGGGGACGCCGGGGGGAAAATTCTCCTCTTGGAACGGGACGCCTTCACAGATGCTCATGCCGCCATGATGGTCCACCCGGCTCCTATGGATGTGGTTGATCCAGCTATTATTGCCTGCTCCATGTTTCATGTGCACTATACAGGCAAGGAAGCCCACGCTTCGGCCTTTCCCGAACACGGCATCAATGCGGCTGACGCCTTGACAGTGGCGCAAACGGCCATCGGTCTCCTGCGGCAGCACATTCGCTCGACAGATCGCATTCACGGCATTATCACCCAGGGTGGGGACGCGCCGAACATCATCCCCGCTCATACCGCGGCCAAATATATTGTCCGGGCCAAGACCTTGAACGAACTGGATAGCATCAAAGAAAAAGTCCAGCGCTGTTTTGAAGCGGGTGCTTTGGCAACCGGGTCAACGCTCGAAATCGTTGGTGGAGACAAGCCCTACGCGGAGCACCGCTCCGATATGGAGATCGCCAATCTGTACCAACGCAACGCGGAAGCGCTCGGGCGCGTTTTCCCAGAACGTGGTCCGGCCATTGAACGCGCGGCGGGTTCGACGGATATGGGTAATGTGTCTTTGGCCCTGCCTTCAATCCACCCGTTTATCGGGATTGACTCGTTGCCGGCGGTGAATCACCAACCCGAATTCACGGCGCACTGTGTGACTCAGGCCGCGGACAAAGCCCTGATAGACGGAGCCCTGTCCATGGCCTGGACGGCTATTGATATGGCGACAGATGAGCGGATACGTGACCGGCTGATGCAGCGGAAAGCCCCCGAGGCAACCGCCTAGCGTATTATCCGCCCAGGATGGCAAAGCCCAGCAGCGCCACGGCAAAGTAGGCGGCGATCACTGCCGCGCCGGCGTAATCTTGGGCCAGGCGTTGGCCGAAGAACAGGCACAGCAAGGAGACGGTTGAGAATATCAGTCCCAACACGGCCAGGTTTGTTCCCATACCAAGCAGGAGCATGAGCGCACCAAGGCCACTCAACACACCGGCCAGCGATTCGAGGACCGTGATGGTCCAGAACATCGCCGGCACCATGCTGGCCAGCGGGCTATTGGAAAAATGCCCGCTGAAAAACTCGATGTTCCCCGCGCTATCAAACCACTTGTCGGCTGCTGATTGTAAAAAAGCGATGGCAAAAAAGACCGAAACAGCGAGTTGTCCACACCAGACGGTATCCATGCGCAATCCTCCTTCTTCTTTCCCGCTCTCACAGAACCTTGCCTTCATGTACCACGTTCTTTCGTGGATTTGGAAGGATATGTTGTTCTGGACGCCGGAGAAGAGCATATGGTAAGGCAGGAAGAGAAAAAGGAGTACCTATGGATGCCAAGGCTGGAGCCCAGGAACGATTTGACCAGGCGCGAGACGATCTCATTGCCCTGAGTCACCGGATTCACGCCCACCCCGAGATTGGATTTGAAGAAGAGAAGGCGGCCCACTGGCTCTCGGAAACGCTAACCGACGCGGGCTTCTCGGTTGAAACCGGCATCTGCGATCTTCCGACCGCGTTCATCGCCCGGGCCGGAAGCGGACCGCTGCATATCGGCTTCTGTGCGGAGTATGACAGCCTCCCTGGGATCGGCCATGCCTGTGGTCATAATATTATTGCTGCGGCGTCGGTTGGGGCCGGAATTGCCGCGGCAAAAATTGCGGATGAGGTAGGGCTAACCGTGAGCGTAATCGGCACTCCGGCAGAAGAAGTCTGTGACGCCGGGGGGAAAATTCTCCTGCTCGAACGGGGCGCGTTTGAGGGTATGCACGCGGCGATGATGGTCCATCCCGCGCCGAAGGACGTGGTCGAATTCCCCATTATTGCCGCCTCCATGTTTGAGGTCTGCTACCACGGCAAAGAAGCGCACGCCTCAGCCTTTCCCGAACGCGGCATTAACGCTGCGGATGCCCTGACCGTTGCCCAAACAGCCATTGGCCTGCTCCGCCAGCACATCCGCTCCACGGACCGTATTCACGGCATGATTACCAAAGGGGGTGACGCGCCCAACATCATCCCCGCCCACACGGTGGCGAAGTATATTGTCCGGGCGAACACCCTGGCGGCCCTTGATGAGATCAAACAGAAGGTTGTCAGATGCTTTGAAGCGGGCGCGCTGGCAACCGGCTCCACGCTCGAAATCAACGGCGGTGAAAAACCGTATGCGGAGATGCTGCACGACCCGGATATCGCCGCGGCCTATCGTCGGAATGCCGAAGCGCTGGGCCGGGTTTTTCCAACCCTTGATCCATCCCTCAAACGCGCGGCCGGTTCAACGGACATGGGCAACGTCTCCCTTGCGATGCCCGCCATTCACCCTGCCATTGGGATTGATTCGCTACCGGCCGTCAACCATCAGCCCGAGTTTACCGCTCACTGCATAACCGAAGCCGCGGATAAAGCCATTATTGACGGAGCCCTGTCACTGGCCTGGACCGCGGTTGATATGGCGACAAATGCGGAGGTCCGAGATCGGCTCTTAGACCGCATCATGAAGGTCGAGTGAGGCCCCTGCCCTCCGCGCTAGAGCAAATAACGCGGCTGTGTAGCCGCCCGTCATTCCTGCGCAAGCAGGCATCCAGGCTCCCGGCCCCCCAGCCGCTGGATGCCGGATCACATCCGGCATAACGAGAGTGCAACACCGTGGCTACAGCCTAACGTAAAACGCTCTAGATGCTTGCCGGCATCACCGCCAGACCGGGGGTATCCACCCGGGTGCGGAAAATCGTTCCCTTGCGGTCCGGGTCGTCGGTATTATCCGCTGTCACAATATACAGATCGCGCCGATCTACGCCGCCAAAACATAAACTCGTGACCGCCTTGGCCGGCACCTCAACCTTCCGATCCTCCTTGCCTTCAGGCGTGTAGCGCAGAGCACAGCCACCACCATAGACAGCGACCCACACACAACCGTCCTCATCAACCGCCAAGCCATCAGGCACCCAATCAGCGGGCAGACTGGCCAGAACGCGGCGGTTCGACATCGACCCGTCAGCCACAACATCGTGCAGGATAATATGCCGAGGCACGCTGTCCGAATGGTAGAGCTTGCTCCCGTCCGGCGAGAAGCCAATGCCGTTGGTGATGCCAACATCGCCGTACAGGAGGGCCGCCGAGTCCTCACCCGCCAGCCGCCATAACTCCCCAGGGACCTGAACCTTAAGCTTGAAGGGATCGGAGCGCAGTGAGCCGACCAGGACACGGCCTTGGGAATCCGTGAAGAGATCGTTAAAGCCGGGAATATCGTCGCGCTGGAACAGGATGCGCGTCGTGCCGTCTTTGACGTGACACACGTTCTTGCCGGAGATGACCAGGCCACCAGCCGCATGCAGGGCGATGCCACCAACCCCGCGCCGGCGCGGTACAACCGTCGATATCTCTCCATTTGGTGCGCGGCAGTACACCCCGCCGTTGGTCACATCGCTGAAGTATAAATTGTCCGCGTCGTCTACCCGTGGACCTTCAAGCAGTCCATATCCAGAAGCAATGGTTTCAAGCATGCTCTCCCCTTTTCTTTGACGCTGGGGCGGTCATCGATTCAGTCCATAGACTTAGGCAACGCTGTCGCCCGGCAAATTCTTTCGGACCCATCGTCCCAAAGGGTGCCGCTTCGGCACCTGCATGGAGTCGTCCACAAGCTACAAGATGGCTCTCGACTGTCAAGGGTGAAGACCCGGGGTACAGGCTTGCGCGGAGTCGTCAGACAAGACTATAGAGCAGGAAGGGCCTATACTTGCTTTGCCACTATTTCTTTACCACGAAGGAGGGGACTATGGCGTTCAATCCCAAACACTCCAGCCACATCATTACCGAGGGCCGCGACCGCGCCGGGGCGCGCTCCATGTTCAAGGCCATCGGCTTTACGGATGACGATCTGGCCAAACCGCTGGTCGGTGTGTCGCATACCTGGATTGAGACCATGCCGTGCAACTTCAATCAGCGCCAGCTGGCCGACAAGGTCAAGCAGGGCGTACGGGAGGCCGGCGGTACACCCATGGAAATCAACACCGTCTCCATCAGCGACGCCGTCACTATGGGGACGGAGGGCATGAAAGCCTCCCTCGTCAGCCGCGAAGTCATTGCCGACTCGATTGAGCTGGTCGGTCGAGGCTATATGTTTGACGCCATGGTCGTTATCGTGGGGTGTGACAAGACCATTCCTGCCGGGGCCCTCGCCCTGGCCCGTCTGAATGTTCCAGGGCTGCTGTTGTATGGCGGTTCGATCGCACCCGGTCGCTTTCAGGACAAAGACGTGACCATTCAGGACGTGTTCGAGGCCATTGGGGCCAATGCCGCAGGACGCATGAGTGACACTGATCTCAAGCATATCGAGGACTTCGCCTGTCCGGGAGCCGGTGCCTGTGGCGGACAGTATACGGCCAACACCATGGCCACCGTCATGGAATTCATCGGCCTGTCGCCCATGGGTACGGCGAGTGTTCCGGCAACCGATGGGCGCAAAGACGCGGTTGCGGTCGAGTGCGGGCAGCGCGTGATGGACCTGCTCAACAAGAATATCCGACCGCTGGACATCTTGAACCGTCAGGCGTTTGAGAACGCTATTGCCTGTGTGGCCGCAACCGGCGGGTCAACCAACGCGGTGTTGCATTTACTGGCAATGGCGCGGGAAGCCGGTATTCCGCTCGATATTGACGATTTCGATACGGTCAGTCGCCGCACCCCGCTCATTGCCGACCTCAAGCCCGGCGGGAAATATGTGGCGACGGATGTGGACAGAGCCGGCGGCATCCAACTGATTGCCCAGCGCCTGGTTGACGGCGGGCTGGTTGACGGCGGGCAACTGAACGCCAGCGGGGAAACCCTTGCGGTTGAGGCGGCAAAGGCCGTTGAAACCCCGGGGCAGGATGTCATTCTGCCACTGGCGCAGCCGCTCAAAGACACCGGCGGTCTGGTCATTCTGCGAGGCAATCTCGCGCCGGAGGGCTGTGTCATTAAAGTCGCCGGGCATGAGCGTCCGTATCACCGCGGACCGGCCCGGCTCTTCGAGTGTGAGGAAGACGCTATGGCAGCGGTCACGCAACAGCACATCAAGGAGGGTGATGTCGTGGTCATTCGTTATGAAGGTCCGAGGGGTGGGCCGGGCATGCGAGAGATGTTGGGCGTAACTGCGGCCATCGTGGGTGAAGGCCTTGGCGACTCCGTGTCCTTAATCACGGATGGACGCTTTAGCGGGGCGACGCGCGGCCTCATGGCCGGCCATATTGCGCCGGAAGCCGCAGTTGGCGGCCCGATTGCCATTCTCCGGGAAGGCGACATGGTGGTGATCGATATTGAGAAGCGTCAACTCAACGTCGAGTTGAGCGACGCCGAAATACAAACCCGCCTGGCCGACTGGCAACCACCGACTCCGCGTTACACCTCCGGTGTATTCGCCAAGTATGCGGCCCAGGTCACCTCCGCCTCCGAGGGCGCGGTTACCCAGCCGGGCAGTAGTTGATGGCAAATTGTGGTTTTCCAAAAATCAGGACCATTTTCCGCCCAAAAGTAGAAAAAAGTAGAAAAATTTCATGTTCACGTTTGATGAAATTTGAAAAAAATCCTTGCACCTCAATGACTTATCGCTAATTTTTCACTTATCATGAAAAGTGAAAATTTCACGCAAACTTCAGATTTATTCCCGCTTAAACGGCGCTTAAATCCTGATTAGCAAACGGCGTTTCAGGGGTTTTTGGGGGGTGAATTTCGGGGTGGGAGGCGTTGAGGATTTTTGAGGGGATTTTTCATGGGGGAAAAGCGCCACGGCCATGATTTTCCAAAAGTCGGGACCACCCTTGCCGCACCAGAGTGTCAGTGATGGATGTATTCATGGTTTTTGCAGGAGAAGGAAAGACAAACCCTGGATTAAATTCCGATTCTGTGTAGCCGTCCGTCATTCCTGTGCAAACAGGAATCCAGGCCCCCCACCCCCCGGTTTCTGGATACCGGATCACGTCCGGCATGACGCAAGCGGCCTGGCCCGGCTATAACGTATCGTAAACCGCTCTAGGGAAGTGCTCTTGGAGTTTTGCAAACCCTCAGGCAAATGAAAACTCAGGGGGTAATATGTCGCACACTTACACCGCCACCTACACCAGGATTGAGGCTGGCTATATGGGACAGGTCGTCGAATGGCCGGAGGTCGTGACCGAGGGCAAAGACCTGGAAGAATGCCGGCGCATGCTTAAAGACGCCCTGCGTGAAATGGCTCTGGCCTATCAACAGCAGAACCGGGAACTCCCACCGGGTAGATGAGGCAGCGCATAGGTCGGTCTAAAAAATTCGTCGCTGCCTCATTCATGAGAACCGACAGGGCGCGGCTGAAAAGGATTTCAATGCAACAGAAAAGCTATGATGTGAAGGAAAAAGAAGAAAAAGAATTAGGATCAATATCCTATTTCGCCGTCGCTAATGAGTTCAAGAACTTTGCTGGAGATTCTTTGCGAGAATGGAAGTTTTACGAAAACATCAGACTATTGGCAAAACTGGCTTTTCAAGAACAGAAAAGAATAAGTCAGACCATGTTAAAGAAATGGGATGAAGAGATAGAAGAAATATATTCTGAGGGAAAAGGGCCGGAAGAAGAAATATCTGCGCTCATCGGTAGGGCCATAATCGTGCCCCTTCCTTTCGGTCCGTGCAAAAGAAGAGACATGTCGATTTTTCTGGAAAGGTATTTAATCTCCTTGGCTACAAGCATGTACCATCTGGGAAAATCTTTTGAATTTCTCCTAAAAGGGCTAATGGTATCTGCTTTTGGAGAAGAGCAGTTTGATAGATGGATTAAAGAGAACAAAAAGAAAGGGCATCACTTAGAATTTCTGTTCGATGAGTTCTTAAATATGTTTGAGAAATCCATCAACAATCGAGAGAAAAGAGACACAAGATTTAGGCGTTTTTGGCGCTCCATAGTAGCAGATACGAAAGAAGACGTAGAAGAACGACTAAATGACATATACGAAGCTATATGCAGAATAGCTGACAGTGTTCCTGTGGCGCGTAGTTTCAAGGAAGAGGATAGGGATTCCGTCATCAACCTCGAAGCCTATCTCGGAAGTAAAGATAAAAAGCTCAAAAAATTAAGAGACGTGCTTCAAACGCTAGATCAATGCAAATTCAATACAAATCCTTATTATGTGGACGGAGTACTAATCCTTAACATTTACGCCGCAGCTATCTACTTAGTTTTCTTGTCAAATGTTCTTATGAATGGAAGAACTGAGTACTTCTATTATTTAATAAATGGCATGTCGAGCCATAGTGAAATGAAGCCTTTAGAAGCATATGTCCAAGAAGCGAGAGACTACTTGTATTTAGAAGAATGAAGTTGAAGGAAGTAGCCCCCATACAGTGAAGAAGACAAGTGGATGGGGGAAAGGGATAGTTGTCATGTTAGAGGCATAGCCATTGAAGTCCGTATCAATCATGGCCTCAACTTTTTCTCTTCTCTGCTCCGAGCCAACAATTTCCAATTCGATAACCGCCTCTCGGTTCGCCGTAACCTGTCCAGTCATCATTGTGTCTTCACCGAGAAGCCACTGCCAATGCGATAGGCAGTTGGAAAGCCAATCCGCAAACCATAAATAACCGCATTGGGATGAGTGGTGAGGAGATGTTGCGTTGCGACCAAGTCGTCCGCGTCGATTTCGTAGTCACCTGTTTCAATGTCGATGACCAAGAACTTGCCGGTATGCTGATGGTCCAGCTTGTCCCGAATCCGTTGCGCATACATTGCTTCGCCTTGCGATTCGACTTCTTGAGGTGTGTACCTAGTATAGGGCGTGAGTATTTTCTCCTTACATAGGGTGTGAATATAAACGTGAATTAAGCATTGTTTATATCTTTCTTGAAAGAATTTTTCATACGACGAAAGAGCCCTATTATCAAAGCGAGCAGCCCACCCACTACAGCGCCAACGATTCCTTTACCCACAATCCGCTCCCAATCGATTCCCGTTATCGGAGAGAGCCTTTGGACGGAGTTGGATGTGGCCGTTTCGTTGGAGACTAAGAGTGAATTTACCCATTCCTTGGACTTTGACCTAACCCAATCAACATCATCTTGTGTTTCATAAACACTGTAAACATATGCGAACAGCATTTTGCCCCTAGTTAAAATGAATGAGCTTCCCCCAGCAACGATAGAATCAAGTTCTTCCCCTTCTACAGCAACTCGGTATTTCATCAAATTTGCGAACCCAAAAGCGTTTGGTTGTTCGAGAAAGATACCTAATGATATATTCTCTCCAAGTTCCATTTTTAGCAATAAATCAGACTCCTCAGACATTTTTTTGGTAGCACCCTCAAGTAGTCCATCAATCTTATCTTTATACTTGCCGAAGAGTACGTTCTGTTGATCCTTAAAATGAGTTACCAATTTTTGAAAATCCATATTGGAAATATTCTCGGCTTCCAGTCTTCGAGAAACTTGTAAAAGTATATAGCGCTCCAATATGGGAGATTCGCCTTTCACTATTCTTCCTAAATCTTCTTCTGATACGAACACCGCTAACAGACGATTA
Organism: uncultured Binatia bacterium (SeqCode); assembly: GCA_965203745.1. GTDB lineage: Bacteria > Desulfobacterota > Binatia > Bin18 > Bin18 > Bin18. The sequence goes on along the minus strand of CBDBDK010000001.1, from coordinate 1,826,366 downwards.
GTTGACGGTGTCCCCATTGCCGCAATTTCTCGTGTTTCAGAAGAGAGAGAACTAATCTCGTAGAACCTATTTGGCGCTTGAACGTCAATTTTTACGCCACCGACATCAACTTCTACATTCGTATTCGCGATTACTGGATTGGCAGCAAGCAAGAACAAAAGCCAAAATGACTGAAGATATCGCCTCATTTCAATTCTCCCAGTGTCGAAAAGCATATCGGACTTAATGCGGCTTCGTCGTGGGTAAAGCAATCGAACTATCCATGGTACGACGCGCATTCCGTACCGCTTCGAAAATTTTCGTCTGCCCGGTAACTGCGGCGGTGTGTTCAATAGCAATTACAACTTCATGAAGTTTCAGAAACACAGCCTCGGCGAACTCCTGCCGCTTCGATTGAGAGGGATGACCCCGCATCATGAAGCGACTGGTATCGGGGTCACACAGTTCCATAGTAGTTTCATAAGCGCCATGCACGTATTTATCGTAGATCATATTAAGAAACCTAAGGACGGGAAGAGATTGTTTACTGTCTACATTCGCGTTCGCAGCCAAAAAACCTCCTACTTCCTTGAGCAGCTTCTCGCGGCTTACGTAGCGGGCGCGGTCGGCTGCTTCCAACTCCTCTGGCGTTTTCGGTATCGGAGCAAAATACTGCTCCACAAAAGTCTGCACGGTGCGTGGCAGTTCGCCCTTCCTATTCAACGCACTGCTAATAGCCATGATTTCGGTGCAAAAGTCGGAAACAACTCTCAACAGGGCAGCACACTCTACCACGTAGCCAAGGTCGGCAAGAGTGAGCGCTGCACGAATACCGCTCGCGGCTCGAACGCACTTTCCAATCATGACGGTATGTGGTGTGTGTTTGCGCAACTCAAGCCGACTCATACCCTGTCCAGTGTTAATTATACGAGGCGGCATCAGATGAGCGGCGAGTTCGTTCACCCATCCGTCGATCTCGTCAATCAGGTTTCGTGCAAAGCTGAAGTCCGTTGCCATTGCTTCCTTCCTGTACCACGATTATTGCCATAACCCTCATATCGTCTATTCCCATATCTTCGAGATTTCACGTATTCGCTTGTTATCTTTATCATGCGGTGCGACAAGTGGGGATGAGGATACGCAGCTAACTCTCGAAACTTTGAATGAAGGTACGTCCTATCCTCTCACCGCTTCGCTTGCGAAGCCTCAGACAGGTGGGCTATAAAGGGGCATCTTATTCTGATCGGCATCGGTGTGACGATGCACAGCAAAGGAGGTTACGTATGAGTGACGCGAATAAAGGTGTTGTCCTCGGGTTCTTTGAGAATTTTTCCGCCGGGAATTTCGACGCCGCACTGGACCTGATGACCGACGACGCCACGTGGTGGGTGGCCGGCAAGTTCGAGCTGTCCGGCACCAAGACCAAGGCGGAGTTCGGCGAACTGGTCAAAGGCATTGGCGCGGCCATGCCGAACGGCCTGAAAATCACACCCAAAGGCGTGATTGCCGAGGGGGACCGGGTTGCGGTTGAAGCCGAGTCGTATGGTGAGTTGGCCAACGGCAAGGTCTATAACAACCAGTACCACTTTCTGATTGAATTATCGGACGGCAAGATTGCAGCCGTGCGGGAATACCTGGATACGATCCACGCCAAAGAAATTCTGGTTGGCTAATATCTCATGAGGGCGACGTTCCCGTCGCCCTCATTCTGGAAACGCATACCCACCCAGGAATCTGGAGTTGGAGCCCGGCTCACCTACCTGCTCCCGGAACACCAGGCTCCTCCACTGTAGATAAGGCGCATCCTCCACCTTTTCGACGGCGTCGGCCTTAATCCCACTGATCTCAGACTCGCCATCCTGTGTTCTTTTAATGAGGAACACACCGGTGACTTTGCAAATCTGACCCTGCTCACACGGGGAAGTGCCCGGAATGAAAATCGGGATCGTACCGCTGCCGTCGGTGAGCTTGAACTTCTGGTACGTCCGAGCCCCATAGCGAGTGGTCAGGCTCGTCACTTGTCCGGTCACACTCACGAAGCGCCGATCAAACTGCGCCTGATCGGCGAGCAGTGCACTCACCGTGTAGACCGGAGCCGTGTAGGCGGGAGGGGTCGCCGGCTCGTCTGTTGGAGCCTCGGCTACCGGCACGGGCGCGGGTTCCGGTTCGACAGGTTCAACCGTGCTGGCCACAATTCCGCTCACCTCGCCGGTTCCATCGTTGGTCGATTTTACCAGGAACACGCCGTCAATCTCATACGACTCACCTTCAGTCAGCGCTCTGGCTCCACTCATAAACACCGGAATCTCACCGCTGACATCGTGCAGTTTGAACTTGGTGGAGGGGTGGTCTCCGTTTGTCACTCTCAGGGTCGAGACTTCACCCGCCAGACTGATCGCCAACCGATCAAACGCCGCCGGGTCCTCTAACAGGTCAGCCACCAAAAGACCTATGGGGTCATCCAGAGCCGTCTCTTCCAACTCCAACGGCTCGTCCGCCAGTTCTTGCAACTCGAACTCCTCAGCCGTTTCCTTTTCCGCAAACTCCAGCGGCTCTTCTGACAGAGGTTCTTTCTCCAGGGGAAGAACGGTCTGGCCCACAATCCCGCTGATCCGCGTCGATCCGTCGCTGGCCGGTTTGACCAGAAACACCCCGCCAACCTCGTAGAGCTCGCCCTCGGTCAACGTCTGGACACCGCGCATAAAGACCGGGATTTCACCACTGGCATCGTGCAGCTTAAACTTTGTGGAAGGATTATCTCCCTCTGTGACTCTCAGGGTTGTAACTTCACCTGCCAGGCTGACCTCTCGTCGATCAAACGCAGCCGGAGCCTCTAATAAATCGGCCACTAAGAGACCTGGGATGTCATCCACAGCCGTCTCTTCAGACTCTACCAGCTCGTCCGTCAGCTCTTGCGACTCGAACTCCTCAGCCGTTTCCTTTTCCGCAAACTCCAGCGGCTCTTCTGACAGAGGTTCTTTCTCCAGGGGAAGAACGGTCTGGCCCACAATCCCACTGATCTGCGTCGATCCGTCGCTGGCCGGTTTGACCAGAAACACGCCATCGACCTCATACGCCTCACCCTCAGTCAGCGCCTGGACACCGCGCATAAAGACGGAGATCGTTCTTTCTGCGTCACCGAGCTTAAACTTGGTGTGCGGTTTTTCGCCTTCCTCAACGATAAGGGTCGTGACCTGACCGGTCACTTTAACTTTTTGCCGGTCAAAGGCCGCCGGGTTGGAGAGCAGTTCGTCAACACTTTGGGACCAGGTCGGCACGGGCAGGAGCAGAACGAGCAGCACCACCAGCCCCACGGTGCTCCGACGAAAAAGGCAGCCCTCTGGGGCTGCCCCTACCCTTATGTATGGAAGGGTTGTCAACCAACGTATTCGCAATGTGTCTCCTTTGGACCGCCGTCTGGCCTAGGGCCAGAACATTTTCTTTGCCGCGCGTTTCAGCTCGGGCTGAAAGTCGGGATGCGCGATGCTGATCAGGGCCTCGGCGCGCTGGCGTTGCGTCTTGCCCTGAAGATTCACCATGCCAAACTCGGTCACCACATAGTCCGTGTACTGGCGGGGCGTGGTCAGCGTGCTCCCCGGCTCCAGCATGGGAACAATACGGGACAGTGAGCCTCGGCGCGCCGTGGACGGCAGCACCATGATGGATCGCCCCCCCTCCGAGTACATCGAGCCCATCATAAACGTCATCTGCCCACCGATACCGGAGTACATTTGCGGGCCGAGCGACTCGGCCGCGGCCTGTCCGGTCAGATCGATGGACAGGGTGCTATTCACCGCGACCTGACTCTTCTGGGCGGCGATGGTCAACAGGGAGTTCGTATACAACACGCTGTACAACTCAAAGGCCGGGTTGTTATTGACGAATTCCAGGTCCGCGCCACCGACGACCATAGCCGCGACCGCCTTGCCCTTATGCATCGATTTGTATTGACCGGTCGCCACGCCGCGTTTGACCAGTTCAACATGGCTGGCGGTCATGATTTCGCTATGAATCCCCAGATCGTTCCGGTCCATCAGAAACAGACCAATGGCTTCGGAGATCGCGCCAATGCCCATTTGGACGGTGTCGCCGTCCTTGATCAGGGTTGAGGCGAATTCCCCAATAACCTCTAAGGTGCCCTGTTCCTCGTCCGGCGGTGGAGGGGTCCCAAGCGGAAAAGGCTTGGTCTCTTCGACCAGATAGTCGATCTCAGACACATGGATCCAGTTGTCGCCGTGGGTCCGAATGCAGGCGGGGTCAACTTCCGCAACAAAACACTTGGCCGCCCTGGCCACGTCCTTGTTATACCAGAGGGCGTTACCAAAGCTGCAATAGCCCTTTTCATCCGGCGGTGAGACCACGCCAAAGAAAATATCGGCGTTCCAGGTATTGGTCCGGCCCTGTTCGGACTGCTTGGCATACTGGGGATAATCCAGCGGCATGAAATCCACATAGTGCTTTTTCATGCCCTCCCGACAGCCGGCCCCGACATAATCAACGATCCGAGTGAACGAGGCGTCATAGACGGCGTCGTTCCAGATGGGGTGCTCGTACAGTGGATAACACTGGATAAGGGTCACCTGTTCCAGCTCTCTATTCCGCGCCGCCAAGGCGTCCAGAACGGGGATGGGCGGTTTGCCGATGTGCAGCCGGACTAAACTGTCCGACTTGACGAGGCTGGCGGCCTGTTCGGCTGAGATGAGCTTATCCTTATACGTATGCTGCCAGGGTGCCATACTTTACCTCCCGGTTTCTGTCTCCCATTATCCGACCAAACTATGCCCGCCATCAACGAAGAGCGTCGTGCCGGTCATGAAGGTATTGGCGTCTGAGGCCAGAAAGATAATCGCCGGTTTGAGCTCCTTGGGGTCACCAACCCGCTGCATCGGGATTTTGCCGATAATTCCCTTCCCGCCCTTGGTCTCCCAAAATTCGTGGTTCATCGGTGTATCAAAATAGCCCGGACACAGGGCGTTCACCCGGATATTATCCCGGGCCCATTCAAGCGCCAGGGTGCGGGTAAAAGACACCAGGGCCGCTTTGGTCGCCCCATAGGCGGCCATATAGCGCGCAACAATTTTCGAGAACAGGGAAGACACGTTAATAATATTACCCTGCTTGCGTTTGGCCATCTCGACCCCGACATGCTTGGAACACAGCACCGGACCCTTGAGATTGAGGTTCATAAAGCGGTCCCACTCTGCTTCGCTCAGATCGTGCACCGGGGTCGTCCCGCCGATACCGGCGTTGTTAACCAGAATATCGATCTGCCCGAACTCGGCCATGACCGCTTGCACCATGGCCTGAATCTCAGTGTCTTTGGTGACATCCGCGGCAACGCCAATCACCCGGCGACCGGTGGCTGCATGGATAGCGGACGAGACGGCATCGAGGTCGGCCTGCGTCCGGCTGACGAGCGCCACATCGGCCCCGGCCTCGGCCAGGGCGTAGGCCATCTGTTCACCCAGGCCCTTACTGCCGCCGGTGATAATGGCCGTTTTCCCGGAAAGATCAAAATATGGAGAGGTCATTAGGAGTCCTTTAGGGGTTGGGGGTTAGGGGTTGGAGAGCTCATCCCGAACCCCCAGTTTCCAATCCCCAGTCTCAACAGCCCAACTGGCGGGCGATCACCATGCGCTGCACCTCGCTGGTTCCTTCACCAATGGTGAGAATCTTTGAGTCCAGATAGAAACGGGAGACCGGTGATTCGCGCATATAGCCATAGCCGCCGTGAATCTGGACGGCTTCTTCTGCCGTTCTGACCGCGATTTCAGACGAGGCCAGCTTGGCCATCGCCGCCTCTTTGGCGTAGGGCTTACCCTCGTCGCGCAGCGTGGCGGCGCGGTAGATCATCAGCCGGGCCATCTCGGCCTGGGTGGCCATATCGGCCAGCTTGAACTGAATGGCCTGATGAGAGGCCAGGGGCTGACCAAAGGTTTCGCGTTCCAGGGCATGCCTGAGCGACAAATCCAGGCAGGCTTCGGCCAGCGACAGGCCGAGCGTGGCAACGGAGATGCGCCCGCATTCGAGTGTCTTCAAAAACGCCCGAAAGCCCGAGCCCTGCTCGCCCAGGAGATGGTCACGCGGTACGCGGACGTTCTCAAAAATCTGTTCCCGCGTATCAACCGTATGCCAGCCTATTTTTTTATACCGCTGGCCAACCGTATAGCCGGGTGTATCTTTGGGAATAATCAGCGCGCTGTATTGTTTTTTGCCGTTGTCGCTGCTGCCGTTCGTGGTAAGCGCCACCAGGCCGTAACTCAGCGGCGTCCCCGCGTTGGAGATAAAGCTCTTGGTGCCGTTCACCACCCAGTCATCGCCCTCAAGACGGGACGTGGTCATGATGTTAGCGGCATCCGAGCCGGCCTGGGGTTCGGTCAGACCGAAGGCCCCGAGGTGTTCCCCTTTGGCCAGAGGGGTCAGCCATTTTTTCTTCTGTTCTTCCGTACCAAAGTGCAAATACGGCAGCGAGCCGATGGTCAGATGGGCCTGGAGGGTGGTGGCTATCGACTGATCGACCTTGCCCAACTCCTCAATCGCCATGACCATGCCCATGGTACCGGCGTTAGAGCCCCCGTACTCCTCGGGGATGAGCAGCCCCATCAACTGTAACTCGGCGAGCTTGTGAAAAACCTCTGTCGGGAAATGCTCCGCGGCGGACCACTCGTCCGCGTACGGAGCGATCTCTTTTTTGGCGAAATCCCGACACAGGTCGCGGATCATGGTCTGTTCTTGTGTGAGTTCAAAATCCATAGCCGTCTTGCTCCAGCACCATCGGACATTATGCCCGTGGCGTCTCAGGTGTTCTTGGCATCTTGGCTGTGGCCCTCAGGATTGTCAAGGTAAAACCCCGCAGTGCCACGGCAATAGACGACGCGCGGTCGAGAGGATAATAAGCCTTAGGGAGAGGCAGGACTCGTCTTACTTATCCCCTCTTGAGAGAGGTGCCGCGTAGCGGCGGGGTGTGTTTTGATCGGCCGAAGAACCCACCCCGGCCTTCGGCCACCCCTCCAAGGAGGGGATTAAATACCGAGTCAATCACACGCCCTGACAAACGAGAGGAGAACACCATGGCCCGTCCCATTCAATTTGGTCTGTTTCAGCCCCAGATCGGCCTACCGTTTCCATTGCTCAAAGAACGGGCCCTGGCCTGCGAGGAGTACGGTTTCCACTCCATCTGGTTTACCGATCACATGTGGCCGCGCGGGCTGACCCAGGCCGATTTCCTGGAGGGCTGGACGGTCATGTCGTCCATGGCCATGGTCACCACCACGATCCGCGTCGGCGGTCTGGTGCTGTGCAACTCGTATCGCAACCCCGCCTTTCTGGCCAAGATGGCGGCCAGCCTGGACAACATCAGCCAAGGCCGGGTTGAAATCGGTCTGGGAGCCGGCTGGATGAATGAGGAGTATGAGGCCTACGGCTACCCCTTTCCGTCCGGCGGCGTCCGAGCGGACCAGATGAGAGAAGGCGTCGTCATCATGAAGAAGATGTTTACCGAAGACGCCGCCTCGTATGCGGGCGAACACTACACCATCGCCGAGGCCCACTGTAATCCCAAACCCGTTCAGAAGCCCCACCCGCCCATTACGATCGGGGCCATGGCCGAGCGCAAGGGGCTCAAGATTGTGGCCGAACACGCCGACCGCTGGAACTGTCCGGCCGCCGCGGCCCATAAGATCGAGCAGAAGTGGTCAGTGATTACCGGTCATTGCAACACCATCGGCCGCAACCCGGACGAGATTGAAATCTCCGAACAGACGCTGGTTGTCCTGGGGAAAGATAAACAGGATTTTGACAAGAAATACCCGCTGGCCAAAAAAACCCTGGGGCGACTGGCCAACCTCGATAAATGCGGCGTGTGCGGCGACCCGGACGGCGTTATTCAGGCCTTGCAGGAGAAAAATAAAAAAGGCGTGACGCTGTTCACCATGATATTCAGCGACATGGCGCAGGACGATTTTCTGGCCACGCTCAAAATTTTCGCCAATGAAGTCATGCCCGTCTTCCGATAGGCCATTATGAATCAGCAGCTAAAATCCTTTGACGACGTAGAGATCGGCGACGAGATCGGACCGGTCTGGAAAACCCCGACCAAAGAGACGGTCCTGCGCTATGCGGATGCGGTCCAGATCACCGGCCTCAAATTCTTCTTTCATCAGAAGGACGCCGAGCAGGCCGGGCTGACCAAGCCGATTATTCCCGGTCCTCTGAGCACCACGTATCTGTGTCAGATGCTCAAGGACTTTTTTGTGGGCTGGCGGCTGCGCAGCCTGAACACGACGTTTCGCACGCCCGTGCGCCACGGCGACACGATTGCGCTGTGGGGCATGATTACCGAGAAAAACGAGGAAGACGGCGTGCCGACCGTGTACTGCGACTTAGTCGTTGAGAACGAGCACGGCGAGCGCGCCATTACCGGCACCGCCGTGCTGGTTCCATACACCCCGCAGCAATAAACACGCTTCCTCTCAGGCGGCTATTTCATCTTGCGAATCACCGCCCGGGCGAAGGCGTCGATGGTCGTACGGGCGTCCGTGACCGGCTGGACCGCGACCTGCTTGATGCCGGCTTTCTTCATGGCCCGGACCGACTCCAGCACTTCTTCCTTGGTACCGGTCAGCGTGGTGGCCCGAATCATCTTCTCCGTGACCAGCGGCTCGTGCGCCTTCTTAAAGCCTTGCAGATAATCGGCGTAGAGCTTGAGGTGACGGGTTTCGATTGGACCCTCGGGGGCGCGATAGGCGTTTTTGAAAGCCATCAGGTCGTCCCGCACATCAGCCGGCAGGTCCTTCGGGTTGGGGCAGGAAAAGGCAAAGATATTGCTGGAGGACGAGACAAACGGCCCGACGGCTCTGCGGACTTTCGAGGTTTCGAGTTGCTCGCCCTTATTGGTGAGATGGAAGGCGGTCATGCACAGGGTGTAAATCCGCTTCGGATTGCGCCCGGCCCGCTCGGCTCCGGTCCAGATGTGGTTCATCACGAACTCAATCAGGCTGGGGCTGACGGCGCCAAACAGAATAATGCCGTCGGCGATTTCACCTGCTAGCTCTAAAGTCTTGGGACCGCTCGCCGCAACATAAATCGGCACTTTTTTCCTGATGTTGATCCAGCCGCCTTTGGGGTTGAGGAACTTCACCATGCGGCGGCGATGGCCTTCCTGGTAGGGTGTGGTCTTACCCACCAGCAGGTTCCGACAGGTCTCGATGTGCTCGCGCATATCCATCAACCGGGCCGCCGGCATACCCAGGGTCCGCCGGGCAGTATTGCCCGTTCCGATCCCGAGGATGGTTCGGCCGGGCGCCAGTTCGTTGATGGACGCAATCGCGCCGGCCGTGACCGGGGCAATGCGCGATGCCGGATTGGTCACCCCAGGTCCCAGCTTGATCTTTTTCGTATTCACCGCGCATAGGGCCAGGGAGGCATAGACATCGCTGAACAACATTTGGGAATCGTATAGCCAGGCGTGCGTGTAGCCGCGTTTTTCCGCCAGCATGACGTCTTTATAGACATGCACCCCGCCAGGAAACACATAACCATAGTCCATTCTTTATTCCTCCAGTATGACGTTCACTCTATTACAGCCCTTGGGTCAGATTGCGCAGATCGGATGCGGCTTCAAGCGCCCGGACCGTCTCGCACACCCGGCTGGCGCGTGCGTCCGTCCAGACCGCGGTCGCGAGATCGGCGTATTTCGCCGTCAGCTCATCCCACGACAACGGGTTTTCCGGGTCGCCTTTTGGGAAACGCACCTGAGCGGAGACTTCCTGGCCGGTGTTCAGAGCGATGCGCGCCCAGGCCGGCCATTCCTTGGGATAGTTTTTTTCCAGTTCCGAGTCACGCTCATACCCGACCCTGGTCATGAGGGCACCGACTGCGGCATCCTCCAACATAGATTCGGAAAATTCATCCAGTCCGGCCCGCCGTTTGATCAATGCCACCGCAACCCCAAAGGGCAGGCTGAACTGGGCCTCCACCACATTCGCGGGACGATACTTGCGCTCGGCCGGCTCGCAGATAACCGGAATGCCGGTTTCGAGCATACCGATGGTGACCCGCTCGACCTGCCCGGGTTGCACATCGTGTTCCCGTACGAGGTTGAGCACCGTATCGATCGGAGCCTGGGTATAACGGCAGCAGGCGTGCGGTTTGACCGCGGTTTGCAGAATCTGAAAATCCTCGCCCAGACCCTCGCTGATTTTGCCTGGCTCGGGCCGCACCCCATACGCCTTGAGAAAGCCGTCCCGACCTTCGAGGATCGTACTCGGACCAATGAAGCCCTCTTTTGCCAACAGAGCGGCGTGAACACCACTGAACGCGGCCCAGCCCGGATGGAAGCGTTTTGTCCAGGCCCCCTCGGCCAGGAACTCCATTGACCCGGCAGACTGACTGCCGGCAATGCCGAGGGCGGACAGCAGTTGTGCGTCACTCAAGCCCAGCAGCTTGGCCGCGCTGGCCGCAGCGCCAAAGGTGCCGCAGGTCGCCGTGGGGTGGAACCCTCGGCCGTAGTGCTCGGTCGGTTTAAGGGCCATGGCCAGCCGGGACGCGACCTCAAAGCCGACCACGCTGGCGGTAAGAAAATCCTTACCGCTCGCGCCCACCTGTTCCGCCACGGCGAGCGCCGCGGAAAAGACCGACACACCCAGATGAATCGACCCGGCCTGATGGGTGTCGTCCAGTTCCAGGCTGTGGGCGGAGGTGCCGTTGGCCAGGGCCGCATACGGGAAGTTCGCCTTCTCTGCCCGGCCCAGGATCGTTCCCCGTCCGGTCGGGGCCAGGCTGCCCGCCATGCGGTAGAGCGGCTGGCTGGAATCGGACAGCGAGCCACGCACCGCAACACCGAGATAATCGAGAAAGAAGTATTTGGCCCGCTCGACTACCTCAGCCGGCAGGCTGTCATAATCGAGCCGGGTACAGAATGCGGCCAAGTGTTGGGTCAGCGGAATTTCCATATCTTAATCCTCCCCCTCTTCACCAGACGCGGGGGCCGCCAGGCCGGGGCAAACCCACCCCGCCGCTAGCGCGGCACAAAGAGGAAACGTGTCCTCCAAACAGCCCTCAATGCGGGACACGTTTCCTCTTTCCCTCCCAAGAGGGGATGTGTGCTGTTCCCCTCCTCGGAGGGGTGCCCCTGAGCTTGTCGAAGAGCCGGGGTGGGTTCCTGTTCGCATCACACGTCTCTCGGGAGAGGGTCGGGTGAGGGTCTTTACAACTTCGGAATCACTTTTTCGCCAAAGGTGCGTATCGCTTGCAGCGTATTCTCGTGCGACGGACCGCCCGGCTGTCGAAAGCGCATGATCAAATAATCCGGCTGAATCGCCTCTTTCCACATCTGGAGTTGCTCCAGGCAGTCTTCGGGAGAGCCCACAATCAGTCGCTCCTTGGAAGCGATGCCAAAGCTCAGCTCTTCGGGCGTCTTGACGTCCTTGATGTGTTCATCCTGGACATAGGCATCGTACTGAAAGTAGAAACGGTGGGTATACATGGTCGGCTCACTCGCGGCTTCGGCGTCGGCCATGCTGTCGGCCAGCACGGCATCGCGCATCAGGCAGATATACGGCTTCCGACCGGCCTTTTCCGCGGCGGCCCGGTAGCGGGCGGCATAGTCTTTAATGACTCCAAGGCTCTGCACCGGGTCGGCGATCCAGCCGTCCGCCAGCCGGCCTGCCCGGCGCAGCCCGACCGGCGTCCAGGACGCCATCCAGATCGGCGGACCGGACTGTTGGCTCGGACCGGGCGTAATCAGGGTATCCTGATAGTGAAAATGCTTGCCCTCAAAAGAGAAGCGCTCACCCGTCCAGCTCTTGCGGATAATATCGATGGCCTCTTCGGTCCGGGTGGCCCGCTCGGTGATCGGAATCTCGAACGCGTCGAAATCGTGCTGCTGATACCCCACGCCGAGACTCAAAACGAGACGCCCCTTGGTCGCCTGGTCAATCACGGCGCAGTCTTCCGCAACATGGACGGGATGGTGGAGCGGCATCAACAACACGCACGTGCCGACCTTTATGCGTTCGGTCTTCATCCCGACCAGGCCGGCCAGCAGCAACGGGTTGGGCAGATAGCCGTCTTCCTGCTGGTGGTGTTCGGTCAGAAAGCAGCCGTCCCAGCCACTGGCCTCCGCGGCCTGGGCCTCGGCAACAACTTCATCAATCACCCGTCCCATATTCGAGCCGGACGGAGGGTCTTGGGTACAGGGGAGATAACCAACTGGCAGCATACGCGTTCTCCTTTTGGGTTCGTAGTAGAGGCTGCCTAGAAAAACAAAAACTCCCGCGCTTGTCTATCGCCGGGGCGCATAGCACCAGACTTGAGAATCCGCTAAGGTTGGTCTTCAAGTGCCTGCCGGATTTGAACCAACAGTCCGTCGGGTGCCAATAGGAGTCTGGTATGAGTGTTCCAGAGTCGTTTTCTTTTAGCGAGCCCATTACCGAGCCCGACATCCTGGAGAGCATCCGCGCCTTACCTACCGAAGACGACCTGCCGTGCGACGACGGAGAGCCGATGGAGACCGCTCGCCATCGGGACCAGATGTGGACCTTGATCTACTCACTCCAAACCCACTGGGCCGACCGGACCGACTATTATGCGAGCGGCAATATGTTTATCCACTACGACCCGCAGAACAAGCGACGCTTTCGCGGGCCGGACTTTTTTCTGGTACTGGATGTAGAAAACCGGGAGCGCAAGAGTTGGGTTGTGTGGCACGAGGGGATGCGTTTTCCCGACCTCATTGTCGAACTCCTCTCGGACAGCACCCGTGCCGTCGATAAGGACGAAAAGAAAGCCTTGTACGAGCGGGTCTTTCACACCAGCGAGTATTATCTCTACGACCCTTTTTCCCAGGAGTTCACCGCCTATCATCTACACGGAACCCGGTATCAAGAGATCGCCCCGGATGAGCGGGGCCGGTTATACTCACCGGCAGCCGAACTCTATCTGACCGTTCACGAAGGCTGGCTGAGGTGGATGACTCCAGAAGGGGAACTCATACCCACGCCCCAGGAGTTGGCCGACCAGGAACGCCAACGGGCGGAGCAGGAACAACGGCGCGCGGAGCAGGAACGTCAACGGGCGGAGCAAGAGAGCCAGCGCGCGGAGCAAGCACGTCAGCGCGCCGACCAGGAGCACCAGCGGGCGGAGCAGGAACTGCGTGTGGGTGCGTTTGAACGGCGCGCGGAGCAGGCGGAACATCTCCTTGAAGCCTATCGACGGCGCTTTGGGGAGATCGACTAAGCAGATCATTGAAGGAAGCAGTCCGCTTCCGACCCCTCGCCCTCTATGCTCACGGCACGGCAGTTTTGTGGAGCCGCCGAGCGGAGTCTCCCAAACCCTACGCCGTTCAGTCTGAGCGTAGCGTCAGCGAAGTCGAAGACCTCGGCTGATCCCCCTGCGCTGACGCGGTTCCCCCTTATTAAGGGAGACTGAGGTGGATATTCGCCGCCTGCACGGCGGGACTGGGGAGACTATCATTTGCGAGAAGGTCTTTTACCCATTCGGGCGTTATCCTAGAGAGTTCTTCCGCGGGCGGTCTTCCGCCAGGAGTTGGGCAAGCACAACAAAGGTATCGAGGGAGATCACCGTTCGCTTCTATCGGCGTCCAATTCGCCAAGAAGAGCAGAGAGGGGCGCAACTCGTTCTGGAGTCGGAGGCTCCCCCGTGGCAGATTGCAGTTTTGTCAGGATATTGGCAAGCCGACCCGAGAGAAGGTCAAGGTGTTGGACCGCGTCGGGGTAGTTGACCGACCACGCGTCTACCCCTTTGACGGGTAGCCCGCTGGCTTTTACCACCCTAGTGGTGAAGCTATCGGCTCCAAATTGATCCGCCCATTGCTTAAGGACGGTGCTCAATGCGGGCGGCGGAGGCGGAGCTTCGTCAAGTATTGCGACGCCGAAAGAGAAATCTCGGGTTTTCATCCACCCGTTGTCTGTGGTTGACGGCGGGTAGAGCCAAGCGACGGAGACTGGGTTTCCCCAAAGCGAGCATCGCATGCGGATGCTCACACCACTCGGTCCCCAGTGAAAAACGGCACCAGAATCTCGGGCCACGTCTAAGAGGCGTCGTGCGGCATGACGTTCTTCTGCGACGGCGAAATTATCTAGGAACGTCTCTCGCGTCCATTTTCGGTTTCGGTTGTAGATACGCTCGTCCATACCGTGCTCCCTCCATCTGCCTCGCTAAATTGAACCCGCCTCCGCTACCGTTCACGCAATCCAGATTACGCTCAACTTGGCCAAAGAAGGCTAGCCGTAGGTCAGGTTAGCGAAGCGTAACCTGACATCGTTGCGCCCCCTCTAAGAAGTGGTTTCCTACTTCCGTGCTTCGGCAATATGATGCCGCGCGGAGGCCAGCGCTTTTTCGTCCACGATGTCCGATACCGCCTCAAGCAGGGTATCAACCAAGCTGTCATCGCCCCCAACCCGAAGCAGGGCCTTGTAGTGAAACGCAATCTGGGGCGCCCCCTGGGCAATCAGCGCGCCGAGCACAATGGCCTCGCGTTCGATCAGGAGCAGCCCGTCCCGCCCAAAGACCCGGCCAAAGTCGTCATAGCGTACCCATTCGGCCAGTTCAGGACTGATCTGACTGAGCCGCTGGATAAGCTTCTGGTTCTCCTCACTGCCACCGGTTAGTTGCTCTTGAATCTGCATCCCGCGTTCGCCCCAGATGCTCGGGGCATACTCCGGCCAGGGTTCGGTCGGCTGCGGACTCTGGCCCTGGGAACGCTGGCTGATGTAGTCGGGATACACCTGCTGAAAGCGTCCCAGCGTGCTCAGGGTGCGCGGATAGCCGATGTAGGGCAGCAGGTTCAAGACGGCCTCGTACATCTGGAGTTCGCTGAGTCCGGCGTCCTTGCCCTCGCTGAAAAGTTGCTCGGCAGTGTCGAATCGGCCCGCGGCGCCAGCGGCGGATATCTGACACAGCGCAACCAGAGCGGTCTGGTTGTAGGCCGCGTTTTGGGCGTGAGCGGTCAGCGGCAGCAGGGCCACAGCGCAGACGAGTATGACTGTCAGCCTCCTGCTCGTCTTCCAAAGACCTGTCATTTTGTTCCGCTTCTGCATACGTTCTCCCCGTTATATGAGCCAAGTACATGTCCGTCTTACTGCAAATACCTGTTTCGTGCCAAGCGCTTGTCGGCCCCCCGACCGCTCGCATAGTATAAAAAGCTAGGGAGACGCAAGCATGGACCACCTGTTTTACGGCACGCCGAGACCTACTCGCTCGGTTCTGGTAGGGTGACAGACGTGCGACTGATCCGCCTGCTCAAAAAAGACTTGGCCAGGGAGATATCGACCTGGGTTGACCAGGGACTGATCTCGGTTGATCAGGCGCAGTTGATCTGCCGGCTCTACGGTGTTGATTACACCACCATCCGCGCCCGTTCGACAGCCTACAGTCTGCTGGTCGTCTTGGGCTGTGTCTTCATTGGGCTTGCCCTGATAACGGTGATTGGAGCGAATTGGGACACCATCCCGCGTGGGCTACGGATGACGAGCTTACTCGCCCTGACCGTCGGTACCCACGGCCTCGCGCTGCGGCTCTATTTGTCGGGCAGCATGTCGCAGGCCGTGGGTCTCTTCATCCTGGGCAACCTGTTCTACGGCGCCTCCATCATCCTGATCGCGCAGATTTATCATCTGGGCGAACATATGCCCGACGGGGTGTTCTGGTGGGCGCTCGGAGGACTCCCGTTCGGCGTCGTGCTGTGTCATCCCTGGATCACGCTGCTGAGCGCCTGGCTCGCTCTGCTCTGGTTTTTTATAGAATACGCGCTGGACTTCTTCGGCGCATCGTTTCCCCTGTTTCTGGCGGCCCAACTGTACGTCTTGGTCAGAGGCCGGCCCAGCATCACCTTATTTCTGACCGTTGTCATCAGCCTTTTCTTCTGGATCGAAGCCTTGCTTTCTCTCCTCTGGGCAGGCAGCCATGGGCGATTGGAGACTGCGGCCGAGCATATCTTTGTCAGCGTGGCGCTGTTCATTCTTGCCTACGCCACCAGCCATTACTTGCAGGCCAGAGGCGAGACCAAGGCCAAGGACTACGGTGCGGTGCTGTCGCTCTGGACCCTGCGCTTCGGTCTCCTCAGCCTGCTCGTGCTGAGCTTTGAGGCACCGTGGGCCGGCCTGATTGAGGCCAACTGGCACAACCTGTGGTCGATGTGGGTCATTGTGGGTGCGTTGATGGCGGGTGCTGTGGGGCTGGGGACCAAGGCCGCCAAGCTGCCCTCGCTCCTCACTCTCAGCGTTCTGAGCGTCGCCGCCATGCTCACGGTGATTCTTCTGGATGATCCAGGTGATGCAGTGTATCTCCAGGTCCTCGACAATATCGCCCTTATCGGTGCAGGCACTTGGCTGATCGTTCAGGGGACGTTGCGCGGCATCTCGCATTACTTCTCGCTTGGTGTCGGAACGATTCTCCTGACCGCCTTCCTGCGCTATGTGGACTTGATCGGCGACTACCTCGGTGCCGCGCTGCTGTTCCTGGTGCTGGCACTCCTGTTGTTGGGGTCGGCGCGGTATTGGAAAATACGGCAGACACAGGAGAGCAAAGCGTGACGCGCCCATATATCACAGCCGCTCTGTGCGCTACCATCGCCTTGCAGTTTTTCGTCCTGCTCGGCATGGTCGTCAGCGCCGCCACCCCCCTGTGGACTGGGCGGGAAATCCACGTCAAAACGACTCCGGTCGATCCCCGTTCCCTGTTCCGCGGCAACTATGCCCGCCTGAACTATACCTTCACTACGCTGCCTGAGGACGCCCTGGACGGGCTTGCCCGTCTCCGCGTTGGGGAGGTCGTATACGTGAGCCTCCAACCGGGCGAAGGAAACGTCTACGATTTTTCCGGGGTGTCTCTGAATCGGCCAGCAGACGGCATCTTTCTGCGCGGTCGGATTACCCAAAATACTCCACCGTATCGCGTTAAGTATGGAATCGAAGCGTTCTTTGCCCCGAAAGAGAAGGCTATGCAAATGGAGGACAATCTCCGCAGCGGCGGTGTTGCCGTTCTCATGGTGTCCGGTAGTGGAAAAGCAGCCCTCAAGAATGTTATTCCACATGCGCCTCAAGAATAAGGCGAGCCTCCGCAGGGCCGCGGCTACCCGTCCGTATTCTCAACAAGGATGCCCTGGTCCTTTAATTCCTGGATTCGCTCGGCCGTATAGCCGCACAGGCCGCCCAGCAACTCGGCCGTATGTTGGCCGAGGCGTGACGCCGGCCCAGGGATGCGCGGCGGGGTCTTGGAAAATTTATGAGGGGATTGAAGCAACTTCAGTTCGCCGTAGGCCGGGTTAGGCATGGTTTCGACCATGCGTTTGCTTAAATGCGGGTCTTCTGCGAATTGGCCGATGGACAGAATCGGGGCGACCGGCAGGCGGAGTTCGTCGGCCATAATCCGAATCGCCTCTTCATCGCTCGGCAGCGATTGCAGCCACTCTTCGATAATGACCCGCAGGGCGTCTGCGTTCTGAATGCGCCAGCGGTTGGTCTTGAACTCGGGCGAGGTCAAGAGTTCTTCGTGCCCCATGCGTTTGACCAGGGTCACCCAGTGGTCCTCGGTAATCAGCCCGATGGCGATATAGCCGTCCTTGGATTTGAACGCGCCGTAGGGAAACGCCCCGGCCCGCTGCGAGCCGCCGCGCTGCGGGTCGACCGCGCCGTCGGTCACGCTGTAGGCCGCCAGCGCCCAGTCGTGCGAATTATAGGTGCAGTCCACCAGGGCCAGGTCGATATGCTGGCCCTCGCCCGTACGCTGACGGTGAAACAGGGCCGCCATAATCGCGCCAAAGGCGTTGAGCGCGGTCATGTGATCACCAATGGCCGAGGCCGGATAGGCCGGATAGCCGTCCGGCTCGCCAACCAGATGAAGCAATCCACCAGCCGCCAGGGCGACCAGGTCGTTGCCGATGCGACGGGAGTACGGCCCGGTCTGCCCATAGGTCGAAACCGAGCACATGACAAGACTCGGGTTGACGGCGGACAGGCTCTCATAGGTCAGACCGTAGCGCTCCATGATGCCGGGCGTGAAGTTCTCGAACAGCACGTCGCAGTGCAGGACCAAATCCTTGATGACGGCCTGGCCGGCCGGGGTTTTGATATCCACGCACAGGCTCTTCTTGCCCCGGTTGTGCATGATGAAATAGCTCGGCGTGGCGCCATCCTTGCCGTCCTTGGGCACAATGCGGATATGCCGGCTGTGTTCGCCTTTGGGGGGGAGTTCAACCTTGATGACCTCCGCCCCCAGGTCCACCATCAGCCGCGTGGCCTGTGGTCCAGCCAGCCATTGGGTCAGGTCAAGAATACGGACCCCTTCAAGAATCTGTTTCTGTTCGGCCATATCACACTCCCTTAGATAGCCTTGCCGGCTACAAACCCACCGTCAATCGGAATCGTTGCGCCAGTCATGAAGTCTGCGTCCTCAGACGCCAGGAACAGCATCAGCTTGGCGATTTCCTCAGGCTGAGCCCAGCGTCCGGCCGGATGCGCCTTTTTGAGCGAGGCTACGATATCCGGCTTGTCAAAATAGCCCGCGGTCATGGCGGTCTCGACCACACCAGGGGCAATGGCATTAACCTGGATACGCTTATCGGCCAGCTCCATCCCCATTTCCTTGGTCAGACCGACCACCCCATGCTTGGAGGCTACATAGGCCGCCCGGTTCGGTACGCCCACGAGACCGGCGACTGACGACAGGTTAATGATTTTTCCGCTTTTATTCTGCGCAATCAGGTGCTGGGCAACGGTTTGACTGCACAAAAACGTCCCGGTCAGGTTGGTGCCAATGACCTTCGTCCATTCTTCGGCGGGCAGTTCCAGGAACTGGACGATCTCGCGCACCCCCGCGCTGTTGATCAGCACATCGAGTGAGCCGATCCCGGCCACGGCCTGCTCGACCATGGCCCGCACCGCATCCGGTTGCGTGACATCGACCTGAAGGGCCACGGCCTTACGCCCTAATTCCTCAACCGCGCTGACGGTTGCCTGGGCCGCTTCAAGCCGGAGGTCCGCTGCGGCAATCGCAGCGCCTTCTGTGGCAAAGGCCAGGCTTGCCGCCTGCCCGATTCCGCTCCCCGCGCCGGTAATCAGGACACCCCTATTTTCAAATCGCATGATCGCTCACCCCCGGAAACTCGGCATGATCTCCTTGGCAAACAGCTCCAGCGAGCGGGTCGATTTCTTGGGGTCCATGCCGGCCAGTTGCGTGCTCATAATGAAATGCGTGCATTGGAATTCATTTTTGAAGCGTTCCATTTTTCGGGCGACCTGGTCCGGCGTGCCGATCATCACCGCTTCCCCGAAGGCCGAGTGACGGAGTTCCTCCGGCTTGGTGTAGGTCCACACATCTTTATCTCCAGGAGCATCATTCGCCTCGGCCAGAATATGGCCGTAGAACTCCATCATACTGAACAGATGGTCCTGGCAGTCCTCCCAGGCCTGGTCTTCAGTGTCGGCCAGATACACCAGACGTAATTGCGCGATGTTGAAATCATCCGGGTTGCGCCCGCACTTTTTGAGTTCGTCGATATACCACCCCGCCGGGTCGGGTCCGATAGTTGCCATGAGATGACAGCCCAGTCGGGCCGCGCTGCGGGTGGCTTTCTCGGCCCGCGCGCCGATCCACAGCGGCATGGGCTGCTGCACCGACTTGGGGCTCAGGGTCAGGTCTTTCACCTGGGTGAAACGCCCGTCAAACGAGACCGCATCCTCGGTCCAGACTTTTTGAATCAGCTCAACGCCCTCGCGTAAACGCGCCGAGCGCTCCTTGCGCGGCATACACAGGGCGTCAAACTCCATATACGAATAGCCCTGTCCGACACCCAGGTCGAACCGACCGTTTGACCAGATATCGACACAGGTGGCGTCTTCCGCCACCCGGATCGGATGCTGGAAGGGCAGCAGCAGAATAAACGTCCCGATCCGAATGGTGCTCGTTCGGGTGGCAATCGCCGCCGCGGTCGGCAGCAGCGACGGATTATAGCCATCCTCAGTAAAGTGGTGCTCGGTCAGCCAGACATGGTCATAGCCGAGTTCCTCGGCCCGGACGGTTTGGTCTAAGATCGCGTTATACAGCTCGGGAAACGGCCGCGCCCAAGGCTCCGGGTTCCGAAAATCCTCCATAAAACCAAATTGCATAGGATCGTCCTCCTCTCTATTTATGAATTGATACGCTCAGAGCGTTACCCCGATTCCCCAACCTCCAACCCCCAATCCCTACCCCCCAATCTCCGGCCTTCTCTCCCCCACCCGTGTGGCCTGCTCAAACGCATAGGCCAACTGAAGCACGCCCAGTTCGTTCTGGTGCCGGCCAACGATCTGTACGCCAACGGGCAGGCCCTCCGGTGTAAAGCCGCACGGCACCGAGATGGCCGGCAGGCCGGTAACACTGATGTAGTAGCACGAGCGCATCCAGTCCAAATACGTCTCCATCTGTACGCCGTTAATCTCATGTACGTAGCGCTGTTTGACATCAAACGGCGGCACCTGAGAGACGGGCAGAATCAGGAACTCGTACTGTTCCATGAACTCACGTACCCGGTGATAGAGCAGCGTACGCTTTTTCTCGGCCTGCCCGATCTGCGGGCCGGTGAGTTTTGTTCCTTCTTCGATATTCCAGATGACCGTGTCTTTCATTTTATCCCGGTTTTCGGGCAGCAGCTCGCCCAAAGACAGATCAAAATACCACGCCCGCCAGACGCGAAAGACCTCGTCGGCATCCTGGAAGTCGGGGGTCGCCTCCTCAATGACGCAGCCCAGGTCGGCAAAAACGCCTCGCTGGCTTTCGAGCACCGCGGTCACACGGGCATCGACCGGCAGGCCGCCCAGCGTCGGACTCCAGGCAATCGGGGTATCCGCAAAGGAACGCTCAAGCGGCTGAAGGAACTGCTCACCCGATTCGGTGTTGGCAATCGGCACCCGGGGGTCAGGCCCGGCCATGACGCTCAGCAACAGCGCCACATCCTGCACGGTACGGGCCATCGGCCCCTCGACGGCAAACGGAAACCAGCCGACCCGGTGCGGCCAGGTGGGCACGCGACCGGGCGAGGGTCGGAACCCCACCACATTGCAAAAACTGGCCGGGTTGCGCAGCGAGCCGCCCAGGTCGCTGCCATCGGCAATTGGCAGCATCCCGGTCGCCAGCGACACCGCGGCCCCACCGCTGCTGCCGCCACAGGTTGTGGAGAGATCGTACGGGTTGAGCGTTTCGCCAAACACTTCGTTATACGTTTGTGAGCCGGCCCCGAACTCGGGCGTATTCGTCTTGCCGATGGCAATCGCACCCGCAGCTCGCAGGCGTTCGACAATGATCTCGTCCTGGTCGGGAACAAAGTCGGCGAAGATCGGCGAGCCGAGCGTGGTGCGTACGCCTTTGGTCAAGACCAAATCCTTGTGGGCAATGGGCAAGCCGTGCAGCGGACCGACCTCCTGGCCTCGCCCGAGCGCGTCATCGGCGGCGGTCGCCCGCTCCAGGCCACGCTCGGCCAACAGGGTCACAATCGCGTTCACCCGCGGATTGACGCGCTCGATCCGGGCCAGATGCGCTTCCATGACTTCCCGGCACGAGACCTCGCGGGTGCGTATACGCCGAGCCAGTTCGGTTGCGCTAAGAAAACAGAGTTCAGCAGCAGACATACTCCCTCCCTTGGACGAGCCCGTCCTTTCTGTTCGTCCGAGCAGCCTAGCGTCAGTACCATCAAAGGACAACGGCGCTTGAAAGGCGCACCAATATGCAGTCCAATATGCACACCCTTAACCGCGAAACAGGAGGACAGCATGAGCCGACCTTTTCCTGACGATCCATTTCTCCAGGGGAATTATGCCCCCTGGCCTATGGAGGGCGAGATTCACGACCTGGTCGTCACGGGCGACATCCCAGCCGATTTGAACGGCACCCTGTACCGGAACGGCTCAAACCCGCAGTTTGCGCCACGCGGACAGTATCACTGGTTTGACGGAGACGGCATGATCCATGCGTTTACCCTGAGTGCGGGTAAGGCGCATTATCGGAATCGCTGGGTCCGAACGGAACGTTTCAAGCTTGAGCGCCGGCACGGGGAAGCGCTCTTTGCCGGCCTCAGCGACCTGAGCAATACGGACGAACGAGCCCAGGGCGTTTTTCCGAATGCCGCCAATACGAATATCATCTTCCACGCCGGGCGATTGCTCGCCCTGTGGGAGGGTGGTCCGCCCTATGAGCTTGAGCCGTCAACTCTCGAAACCATCGGCGTGTACGATTTTAACGGCAAGCTCCAGGGAGCCATGACCGCTCATCCCAAGGTCGATCCGGAAACGGGTGAACTCCTCTTTTTTGGTTACGGACCGTTCCCGCCCTATCTGCGCTACACGGTCGTCTCGGCGGACGGTGACATTACGCGGAACGAAGAGATTCCCCTGCCGGTGCCGACCATGATGCACGATTTCATTGCCACCAGAGAGCACATCATCTTCATGGTTTTTCCGGCGACCCTGCGCCCGGAAAATCTGGCCTCCGGCTCTCCCGTACGCTGGGAGCCGGAACTCGGAACGCACATCGGGGTCATGCCACGCGACGGAGGGAGCGAGGGCCTCGTCTGGTTTGAGACCGACCCCTGCTTTGTGTTTCACGCCATGAACGCCTACACCCGGGGCAATACGGTCAGCGCCGATGTGTGTCAGTTCCGCCTGTTGCCACTGTTCCAGGTTGACGGAGAAGACCTGGAGACCAACATCCCGATCTTCACCCGCTGGTCGCTTGACCTGACCTCTCACTCAATCATCCAGGCGCAACAGGACGACCGGCTCAGCGAGTTTCCCCGACTGGACGAACGCTACGCGGGCTTACCCTACCGGCGGGGGTATGCGGCGGGCCAGGAGGGCGCGGTGCCGTCCTCGGAAGGTCTTTTCAACACGGTCATTGGGTATGATCATGCAAACGGTCGGTCCCAGACTCATGCGTTTGGCCCGGACAGCTATTCCTCGGAGCCGATTTTTGTTCCACGCTCCGCGCGGTCAGCCGAAGGCGAAGGCTTTCTGCTCGTGGGAGTGTACCGCAAAGGGGAAAATCGGAGCGACCTGGTCATTCTCGACGCCGAAAATATCACACACGAGCCACTGGCCACCATTCACCTCCCCCACCGGGTGCCGTACGGCTTTCATGGCAATTGGGTTGGGGGATTGTTGGTAGAGTAGCGTTTCCGGCAGACTGATATCGACAACCATTTGCATTAAGGGCGACCCTTCTCTCGGGCTGCACGGATTCTTGCCGCGTTCACGGATGGCATTTTGGTTCGTAATGCGAGCAAGGCGTCAATCGCTTGAGAACGTGGCTGAAGAGGCCGCTGTTCTTCAATGGCATTCTTGCCCTTTTTGCAAAGGTCTTGTTGGACGTCGACATAGAGGTATGACTCCTAAAGGGGAAAGACCACGACTTGACCCGCCTTCACGAAAGCCGTCATGTATAGAATGTGACGACTTACAAATCAGCCTGCTGGCACGCTAGCCTGCTCATATTATTCGTCATTGTCCCATCTGTACACGCTTACCGGGAAATCACAGTTGAGGACGGCGGCAGCATCAGCGGACATGTCCTATTCGACGGGCAAGCGCCACCACAGGCAACCCTGCCCGTTCACAAGAACAGGGCAGTCTGCGGGGAAAGCGTGCCGGATGAGAGTCTTCTGGTTGATGCTTATGGGGGCCTCAAAAATGTCGTCGTCGTCCTGGACGGTATTCACGCCGGGAAAGGCAACCCCGCCTTTCCCGGCCTACTAGACAATAAAAACTGCGCCTTTGTTCCCCGCGTCCAAACCATAGCCGTCGGGCAAACGCTCGCGCTGCGGAACAGCGACTTCATTCTGCATAATGTCCACGCCCGCCGAAATGGCCACAAGACCATATTCAATCTGGGTCTGCCGTACTGGTCCGAGAAAACTTATCGTTTTATGCAACCGGGTCATGTGCTGATCGATTGTGATGTGCTGCATACCTGGATGCGGGCGCATATTATTGTCACCGACCACCCCTATACTGCGGTAACAGACGCCACCGGCCGGTTCGCCATCAGCCACATCCCTGTGGGCGAGTACGGCCTGCGCCTGTGGCACGAACGGCTTGGAGAACAAACCCAGCCGGTGTCGGTCCGCGCAGCCCAGGAGACCCGCGTCCGGCTTACCTATACAGCCAGGACGCAAAAGGATAAGGGACACTGAACTTGCAGAGGAGAACATCCATGTCAAACAACCCGGTGCACTATGAACTGAACGATACGATTGCCATTCTGCGTCTTGACGACGGCAAGGCCAACGCAGTCAACCCTGCGCTGGTCCAAGGTGTGAACGACGCTTTGGACAAAGCCGCGCAGGAAGCCAAGGCGGTCGTCTTAACGGGCCGGCCCGGTCGTTTTTCCGCGGGATTCGATCTCACCGTCCTCCAGTCCGGGCCGGAGGCTGGTCGCACACTCGTGACTGCCGGTGCACGAATGCTGCTCAAGCTGTTCACCCATCCGCAACCGGTTATTGCCGCCAGCACGGGTCACGCCATTGCCGCCGGCGGCTTTATGCTGCTTGCCAGCGATACCCGTTTGGGCGCCCAGGGCGATTTCAAAATAGGACTCAATGAGGTCGCTATTGGGATGACGCTGCCGGAATTTGGTCTGATGTTCGCGCGCGAACGACTGTCCAAGCGGCACTTTACCAACGCAGTGATCCAAGCCCGCTTGTACAGCCCAGCCGAGGCCGTCGATGTCGGTTTCTTGGATCGGGTGTGCCCGGCTGAAACCCTGTTAGACGAGGCGCTCGGCGAAGCCCGTCGTCTCGCGGCACTCGACCTGCCGTCCTACGGCAGCACCAAGGGACGCGCCCGGAACGCGCTGGCCGAGCAGATCCGCAACGGCCTGGATGAGGACATCGCCCGCTTAATGACCTAGGGGCAGTGTGCGCACCGCCCTTACTTCGACAACTGACTCGTCGCGTGACCGTTCGGCCTCGTTTCGACTGTCCCCTCCGACAGAACCGCACTGGCAGTCTCTTCTACCACGGTTCCTTTGAAAAAGTCCGGATTGGCCTCGCCCCAGAAACGGATGGGATTGGTACACATAAAGTCTCGAAAACCAGCCTCGCTGACCAGACCTTTTTCAACCAGTTCATACGCTTCGGGCACCACGTGGCTCATATTCGCGACATCAAAATGGCCGATGTCCGACCCGAAGAGCGCATTGAGCTGCGCACCAAACGGATTACACTGTCGATTGAAGGCCCAGGCGTTCATCTTGTCATCCGACTCACAGCCAAAATAGAAATTCTTGACAAACAAGTCATGAATGTCGGACGCCTGGGTGATCCTACAGGCCGAAAAGTCGTCCAGATTATCGATGCCGCCGACGGCCGTTGAGCCTTGTGCACTCAGTACGGTATCCAGGGCTGCGTCGCGCTGGGTGAACGCCTCGGCCATGTCTGTGTTGCCGTATTGCCGCACCAATTCGCCCAGGAGTTTCTGGTCCAGATTAGCCGGATCAACCTCCGCCAGCGCCTCGATATTGCGCTTCTCCCAGTGTTCGATCAGATCGGCGTATAACTGACACGCCCAACCAACCCCACCCTCCAGAAAGGCGAATTTGAGCGTGGGGAAACGCCGGGTGACGCCACCGAGAAAGAGGGCTTTACACACGGCTTCGTTTGCCGCGGCAAAATGGCCAATGTGGTTGTACACAAAATTGGAGGGTGAAATCCGTAGCGCATATCCACGCGAGCCGGTATGAAACGTCGGCGACAGGCCACGCTCAACACACATTTCCCAGACCGGGTCGTAGTCGTATTCGCTGTCCAGCCCTAGCACGTCACGCCACGTCAGCAGTTCTTCGGTACCGGGGTAGTGCTCGACCGCGGCGGGAATGGGCCGTTTGATCATACTGCCCAGCATGATGACCTTCATCCCGAGCTGCGCGGTCACATAGTCGATTTCTTCCAGTGCCTCTTCCGGCGTGTTCATCGGAATCACCGCCGTCGGGGTCATACGGTCGGCATAGGCCTGAAAATAGTCTGCGCTGAAAATATTGAACGCCCGGCAGGCGGCTTTCCGCAGTTCAGTATCACTACCGCGGGTCAACCCCAGACCCGCGGTGGGATAGAGGATGGTAAAATCTATGCCGAACTCGTCCAGGCGTTCATACAGCAACTGAGGCATCATGGCCGTGGCCCGGTCGCGCGTATTCTTGGTTGGAATCCCCCAGAAGGCTTGCTGCGCGGTCCGCTGGTGGCGCCGTTCGGCCACCGACAGGCGTAAATGTTCTTGGACAAGGGTGGTGAACATAGAGAAACCTTCGACTGCCTTGGCGCCGCCGATTTTTCTCAACTGCTCGCGCACCAGCGGCCCAAACTCCAGCCAGTGTCCGTCTGCGTCTATAATCGGATGCTGTAATCGGGCGCGTACACTCGCCCCGTTCGTCCGGCCATTGCTACTCATAAAAACCTCCCCGAGAGAGATACCGCCCCTCCGACGGTTGATTCCTTTTTAGGAAAACTAGGCCGAGTATAGGAAGTCAGACAGATGTTTACAATGCTTCGCTCACCAGCTCTCCGCTTATCGCAAGGGCAGTTGCCCTTTCCCTCAATCCCTAACCCCTAACCCCGAATCCCTAACCCTCCCTATGCCGGAACGGGTGCAAGCTCATCCAGCAGTGCTTTCGCCGCTTGCAGGTCCGGTGTGTCGAATCCCTCGCTAAACCATCCGTAGATCTTCGACAGGAGTTGGTAGGCGGCGTCCGACTTCCCACGGTCTTTCCAGAATGTGGCCAGGCGGGTTGCACTGCGGAGTTCCAGGGATCTTGCCTGCTGACTGCGGGCGATCAGGAGAGCATCCTCAAAACAGGCTGTGATTTCCTTGCTGTTGTGACCCATACCGTCTTGGGCCGCGAGTAATAATTCTCCCCGGGTGCGTAGCAGTTCGGCCTGCCACCATTTTTCGTTACTCTTGTCCAGCTCGGCTTCCGCCTGGGACAACACGGCCAAGCCATCCCCAACGCGACCGAGTTTGCCATAGGCCTCTGCCAAAGGCAGAGACACCTGACCGAGTTGCCGAATACCGGACTCCTGCCAGATGCGCTGGCCCTCCAGCATATCGGCAATCCCCTCTTCCACCTGGCCCTGTTCTGCTAGGGCCCACCCGCGCAAATAGGTTCCGGCGGCGTGAAAATATGGGAAGCCCTGCTCACTCGCCAACGCGACCACACCCTCTGCCTGGGTTTGGGCCAGCGCCCCTTCTCGTCGAAAGCGATGGACCGACGTTCCAAAATGCAGGGCAAAGACCAGACTGTAGGGATGCGAAATCTCACGCGCGAGTGCAATGGCTGCCTGGCTGCGCTGGAGGGCTTGATCGGGATAGCCAAGATGCCACAGCATCCAGGCCAGAAAGGCCAGACTGGCGACACCAGGATCCTGGCCTATCACGCCTTGGGCGTTCTCCGGGCCGTGGATACTCGGATCGTATATGTCCACGGCCCGTTCCAGATGGACTCTGGCGTCGGCAAACGCGCCTAATCGGAAGGCTGTCAATCCAAGCGCTTGCTGAGCCGGGAGAAATTGCTGGGAGTCCGGCATGCACTCGGACAGACGCTGGAGCTTTTCGGTCATTTCCCCTGCCGCAGCATACTCTCCGCGCACCAGATGAAACCGCCATAAACCAAAAAGCACGGGGAACTTCTGCGGCAGGTCTCCGATCCCGCGCGCCAATTCGCGAGCACGTGTATACACGCGCTCCACTTCGGGCGCGGCATAGCCCTTGGTCGCCATCAGGCAGGAGCCGAGTGAGATGAGCAGGGTCAGCTCTTGCTGCGGACGGTCCGGGGTGTGGGGCAGTGCTGGTAACAGGTCTAGCGCGTGGTTGAAATCCCGAATTGCCTCAGTATAGGCCGAACTCTTCAGCGCCATCTCTCCAGCACGTTGAGAATACTCAACGGCTTTCTCCGTATGACCACTCTGGGCGGAATGATAGGCGAGTTCCCTGAGGCGGCGATCATTCAGTTGCTCGTGGAACAAGGATGCAATGGCCTGCGCCGTCCGGGCGTGCACGTCCTGGCGGCGCTCGGATAAGAGCGAATTATAGGCCACATCCTGGGTAAGCGCGTGCTTAAAGGTATATTCGACTTCGGGAAAGGCCGGCTGCTCATAGATGAATTCGGCTGTCTGCAAATGGGATAACAACGGCACGAGCGTATCCTCATCCTGTTGAGCGACCTGGGTCAGGAGGCTGAGCGAGAACTCCCGACCAATCACCGCGGCGGTCTGGAGCAACTCTTTTTCTACAGCCCCTAATTGGTCAATCCGACCGGCCAGAACACCCTGGACCGTCGCCGGGATATGGACCTCATCGAGCGGCCTGGTAAGGGAGAGGCCACCCATGCTGTGGACCAGGACGCCCTGGTCAAACAGCGCTCGGACCATTTCCTCCATGAAAAAGGGCGTGCCCTCTGTTTTCTCCAAGATGAGCTGTTTGAGGGGTTCGAGCGAAGCGGCCGTAACCGGCCAGTTTGCCTCGTCGAGGAGTGCTGCCAGGAGCTCTTTGGCATCTTCCAGACCCAGCGCGTCAAGTCGGAGCTGGCTGTAGTAGGTCTTGCTTCCCCACTCGTGTCGGTATTCCGGTCGGTAGTTGACCAACAGCAGCACAGGCGCGGTGGCCAGGCTCTCACTCAGGGTATCGAGAAAGGCCTGCGTGCCTTCGTCCAGCCACTGCAAGTCCTCAAAAATCAGCACTACCGGCCGGGTGAGGCTCTCACGCACAAGGAGTCGTTTAATAACATCGAAGGAGCGCTGTTGACGGATGTGGGGGTCCATCTGCTGAAGCGCCGCGGCGAATTCAGAATGGCCCAAGAGGCTCAACAGATAGGACAGTCCGTCTTCGAGTTCACGCTCAAGCGCCACCACCCGCCCGGCGACTTTTTCATGCAGCGTCCGTTCGTCGTCCTGGGGACGAATACGAAAATAATTCCTCAGCAACTCGACTAGGGGCAGATACGCATAGCCGCTGCCATGGGCGGCACAAAACGTTTCAAGGACCAGACAGTGCTGCTCGGACAGCACCTTGAATTCGTGAAACAGCCGAGACTTGCCAACTCCCGGCTCGCCCACCACGCCGACCATCTGTCCCTGGCCGTTTGTCGCTTGTTCGCGGACCTGTTTGAGATGTTCGATCTCTTTCTTGCGCCCAACGAAACGAGACAGGCCACGCGCAGCTGACACCTGGAGCCGGGTACGCAGGGCACCGACTCCGAGGAGTTCGTAAATCCGGACGGGCTCGCTGACGCCTTTGATCTTCGCCGCACCCAAATCCTTAAACTCAAAATATCCCTCGGTAAGCTGGTGGGTATCCGCACTCACGACCGTCGTACCCGGCGTGGCCAGCCCTTCCATGCGGGCCGCCAGGCTGGTCGAATGACCAACCGGAACATAGTCGGTGTGCAGGTCGTTTTTCCGAATGGAGCGCACGACGACCTCACCGGTATTGACGCCCACCCGCATCTGCAGATTGATCCCTTTGTCATGCCGGAGCCGCTCGGCATAGGCCCGGCCCTCTTCTTGCATGCGTAAGGCGGCAAACAGGGCGCGCTGGGCGTGGTCTTCGTGGGCGATCGGCGCGCCAAAGAGCGCAAAAATACCATCGCCCATGGACTGGGCGACGTAGCCTTCATAGCGATGCACGGCGACCATCATGAGTTGCAGGGCCGGGTCAATAATGGAGCGCGCGTCTTCCGGGTCGAGGTCCTCGATGAGTTCCATCGAACCTTTGATATCGGCGAACAGGGCAGTAATGGTTTTCCGCTCGCCCTCAGTCGCCCCACGAGCTTCAAGCGCGGCCTGCTCAGCGCGGATACGCTCGGCCAGATGGAGCGGGGTGTAGGTGTGGGGGCTGGGGGCTGGGGATTGAGGATTGGGTGACTTGGCGAGCGCCGTCCCGCATTCCATGCAGAATTTGGCTCTGGCAACGTTCTCACAGCCGCAGTTCGGACAGCGGTTCTGGAGCGCGGCTCCGCATTCGATACAAAACTTTGCACCGTCTGGATTATCGGTGTCACACTGGAGACATCGCATGAGCTTTCATCTGGCAGATAGCGACAAGGACGCTACTCCGGCGTCCGCAGCTTATAGCGTTGAATTTTTCCGGTTGCGGTCTTAGGCAGGTCGGAGACAAACTCGACCCAACGCGGGTATTTATGCGGCAGCGTGCGATCTTTGACAAAAAGGCTCAGCTCCTGGGCCAGGCCTGCTGAGGCGGTCTGGCCTTCTTTGAGGACCACGAATGCCTTGGGCTTGATCAGGCGACTGTCGTCTTCCCAGCCGACAATCGCCGCCTCCAGCACGGCCGGATGTTGAAACAGAATGCCCTCGACCTCGGCCGGCGAGACCCATTGGCCTGAGACCTTGAGCATATCATCCGCCCGGCCGCAGTAGGCAAAATACCCCTCTTCGTCTTGGACATAGGTATCGCCGGTGTTCATCCAGTCTCCCAACATGGTTTGTGCGGTCTTCTCAGGGTTATTCCAGTAATAGGCAGCCCCGGACTGGCCCCGAATCAAGAGGCGACCCATCTCGCCGGCAGCAACAGGCTGCCCGCTTTCATCCACAATCTTGGCCTCGTAGCCGGGAATCGGGCGACCGCTGGTGCCTGGCTTGTAATCATCCAGACGGTTGGAAATGAAAATATGCAGTAGTTCGGTCGAGCCGATCCCATCCAGAATCGTCAGGCCGGTACGCTCCTTCCAGCGCCGGAACACTTCAGCCGGCAGCGCCTCGCCGGCCGAGACACAGGCGCGTAAGGACGGGAATACGCGCGGGCCTTGCTCCAAGGCGAGCAACTGGGCAGCGTACAAAGTTGGTACCCCGAAATAGAGCGTGGGCCGAAAACGTTCGATCAGTTCGAACGTCATCTCCGGTGATGGGCGCTGGTCGCTTAAGACCGCAGTTGCTCCGCACCACAGCGGAAACGTCATGGCATTGCCCAGGCCGTAGGCAAAAAACAGCTTGGCCGCGGAAAAACACACGTCCTCTTCGGTCATACCCAGCACAGCTTGGGCGTACTGCACACAGGTGACCACCATGTCGCGCTGGCGATGGACCGCGCCTTTGGGTCGACCGGTCGAACCTGAGGAATACAGCCAAAAGCAGGCGTCTTCGGCCGAAGCCGGAGCGGGCTCCAGCTCCGTGGACGCGGATCGCGTCAGGGCCGCGAAAGTCGAGTCCTCCCCTGCGACGCATAGGGACTGCGGTGTGCGCTCGGCCTCGGCAAGGGCGGGCTCTGCGGTGTGCGCGGACTCAGTGGAATAGGCGACCAGCGCACACTCGGAATCGTCAATCATGTATTGATAATCGGTCGCCCGGAGCAAAGTGTTGACCGGCACGGGCACAATCCCGGCCTTGATGGCACCCCAAAAGAGAAAGAAGAATTCAGGGCAGTCTTTCACGATCATCAGCATCCGATGGCCGGTCCCGACGCCCATTGATCGCAAAACATTGCCGCACCGATTGACCTGCTCGGCAAGCTGCCCATAGGTCACATCGCCGTGAACCGTACGTATGGCAATCTGGTGCGCCCGTCCTTCTTCCAGATGCCGATCGATAAACGGTACGGCCACATTGAAACGTGGAGCAAACCGGATGGAAGCTGGAGAATCTGCCGGATCAATAGCAACGGTATTGGCCTGCATGCCTACTCTCCCCTTGGGCTGTCTGCCCACTCCACATAAGGAAAGTCGAGGGGTTGATTGTTGATCCCGCGGGCTGGCGGGGCAATCCAGCTTGCCATTACGCCCGGTTCGGTGACCGGTTGCATGAGCGAGGCCACAAAGGCGTGATCGTCCTCGGTCGGCAACCACGCAGCACACTGGCGCTGCCACTCTTCGGCTGTCACGATCTCTCCTTGTGGGGAGATATGGGCATCGGAAAAAGCACCGATTTTACGCTGAAAGCCCCGATGGGGCAGGTACAGCGGGCTCTCAATACCCTGCCGTTCAATCACCTTGTTCCAGCGGTCCAGACCCCGCTGCGAGTCGGCAATATAATCGTCGCGCAAGCGTTCGTTAATGGCGAGCAGGGCCGATACGTCCTCGCATACGATGGTACCGTCCGCGGGGCGCTGGACCGGCCAAGTCAGGTCCGAGAGGCGATGATCGTCGTTGATGCGGGTTTCACGATAGCGACCTTTGAGGCCGGTTGTAAAATAGTCGGCGGCATTGGTCGAACGTTCCTGACCGAACAGGTCGAGCGAGACGCTGTAATGAAAATTGATGAAGCGCTGTAAGGTCGGTAGGTCTATGGCTCCGGCCGCACGGATGCGTTCAGGGTCATCGGTCTTGAGGTCGTTCATCACCTCACACGTGCGTTGGATAATCCGCATCACTCCGGTCTCCCCCACAAACATGTGATGCGCCTCCTCCGTCAGCATGAACTGGCAGGTCCGGGCTAACGGGTCGAAGCTGGATTCGGCCAACGAGGCGAGCTGATATTTCCCGTCGCGATCAGTGAAAAAGGTAAACATGAAATAGGACAGCCAGTGCGGCGTCTCTTCGTTAAACGCGCCCAGGATACGCGGTCTGTCCGCATCACCGGAATGGCGCTCCAGCATCATCTCGGCTTCTTCCCGACCGTCGCGCCCAAAATACGCGTGCAGGATATAGACCATGGCCCACAGATGACGCCCCTCTTCAACATTGATCTGAAACAGGTTGCGCAGGTCGTACAGCGAGGGGCAGGTGTAGCCCAGATGGCGCTGCTGTTCGACGGAGGCCGGCTCGGTATCCCCCTGGGTCACGACCAAGCGGCGTAAGAGGCTGCGATATTCGCCTGGGACTTCCTGCCAGACCGGTTCGCCAAGGTGGTCTCCGAAGGCGATACGGCGCTCCTCCTGTGGTTTGGCCAGGAAAATCCCCCACCGATAGTCGGGCATTTTCACATAGTCAAAATGGGCCCAGCCGTCGGATTCGACACTGATAGCCGTGCGCAGGTAGACGTCATACGCCTGCGTTCCCTCAGGACCACAGCTATCCCACCAGCGTAAATAATTCGGTTGCCACGACTCTAGGGCGCGTTGGAGGCGGCGGTTCTCGGCTAGGGCAACATTGTTCGGAATGCGCTCCGTATAATCAATCGCCATGTCTACACCCTCTGTTTCCGAAAACGGCTCTGTTTCCCCGTGCCGTACAGCGTCAATGCCCCGTCTTCACCGACGGCGTTCGGTCGCTGAAAGATCCAGTTTTGCCAGGCGCTCAGACGCCCGAATATCTTGGTCTGGAGGGTTTCCTGACCGGCAAAACGCAGGCTGGCCTCCATGCCGGTCAGGGCGTCGGGCGAGAAGCTGGCCCGTTCTTCCAGCGCCAGCCTGACTTCGTCTTCCCAGTCGATATCATCCGGGATAAAGGTGACCAGCCCAAGTTCGTCGGCCGTCTTCGTGTCGATATCCCGTCCCATATACGACCGCAACTCCGCAATATGATCCGGTTGCGCCGGGAAACGACTGCTCAGGCGAGTGCTGACGTTATGCAGGGGCAAGGGACCAAAGTTCATGTGTGTCAAACGGAGCGCGGCCGCAGGCAACTCGCTTCCCTCAAACCTGCCGTCCAGCATATACGACCGGTCGGCAGCCAGCACGAGTTCGAATAAAGTGCCGGTAAAACAACTGCCCGGCTCGATCAGGGCGATCAGGCTCCGCGCGCTTACGTCCAGACGCTGGAAGGTACGCTTGAGATAGAGGATAATCTCGCGGATCAGCCAGTCATCGACGTGCTCGGTCAGGAGGCTATCAACGTCTTCGACCAGCGTAGCCTCGCCGCTGGTGCGAAACACCCAGGTCCCAATATCCTCTTCATTCAGCCGTAAGTGCAGAATGGCGTCATCCAACTCACGCGCCAGCGCCAGGGGCCAGAAGCGCGCACCGGCAGCATGAACGGCTTCCACTGTGTGCGGCAGGTCTCCGCTTGGTGCGTGGACCGTGAATGAGGCGGTCCGCAACTCTCGGTCCAGCTCGATTGAGATATGCTCGTAGGTAATGACCGTCTCTGCAATAGAGCGAGCCAGGGGAGTCAGAGCGATACCAACCGCATCCGCGGGGCGGTCCGATTGGGCAGCAAAAGCCAAGGCGCGGTTGTGAACCGTTTCCTCAAAACGCGAGCGCGGGGCGATTTCGTCAACCAGATTCCACTCCTGAGCCCGTTTCCCACGCAGGCCCTCAGACGTTGTACAAAAGAAATCGGCCCGATCACGCCGCACGTGCCGTTTGTCGACGAGCCGCGTCAGGCCGCCGGTTCCGGGCAAGACCGCAAGCAGCGGTAACTCGGGCAGGGACACCGCGCTTGAGCCATCGTCAATAAGCATAATGTGCTCACACGCCAGGGCCAGTTCATACCCGCCGCCTGAGGCCGCCCCATTCACGGCGCAGACATAGGTTTGCCCGGAGTGGGCGCTGGCATCCTCGATGCTATTGCGCGTCTCGTTCGTAAACTTGCAGAAGTTGACCTTATGCGCGTGTGAAGACTGGGCCAGCATGCGAATATTTGCCCCGGCACAAAAGACCTGCGGCTTGGCCGAACAGAGCACCACCGTAGCGACTTCAGGGTGCTCGAAGCGGAGACGCTGAATCGCGTCGTAGAGTTCGATGTCCACGCCCAGGTCGTACGAATTGAGCTTGAGCTCATAGCCCGGAACCAGGGGCGCGTCTTCCTGCACATCCATTGCGAGCTTGGCGACTCGGCCGTCTATCGACAGTTTCCAGTGCCGGTAGTGTTCGGGCCGGGTCGCAAATTCAATTCTCCCTGAAGTTGATGAGGCTGACTCGGTTTGCACCTCAGGTCGCCGTACCTGTTCATCAGCGCGTATAGCCGTACTCATGGGACGTCTCGCCTTTGGTCTCCGTCCGTCACTCTAACGTCATTGAAGCATCTATGCCACCAGCCGGGTTTTGCGTATTGGGCGGCTTGGGTCGGAGGGGTGTTTTTTCGACGTTTGGTACTGCGCAGGTGTCTTGGACAGGTAGGCCGCACTGGCCACGGTGTGGTCGGCCGAGGCGAGACAGGCTTGCTGACCTTTAAGATAGGCGGACAGAAACTGTTCATACGGAAGATCATAACTCTGGACCAGCAGTTTTTTCGATTCCCGAAAGGCGGTAGGAGCTGTTTGGAGAAACATGTCTACAGCGCTATGCAGGGTTTTTTCCAGGTCTTTGGCCTTGACAACTTGGTCTACGAGTCCCCATTCCAGCGCTTGTTTGGCTTTGATCTGTAGGGTCGCCAGGGCAAGCAGCCGACCGCGGCCCAGACCAACGACAC
The DNA here is from genome assembly GCA_965203745.1 of uncultured Binatia bacterium (SeqCode). Classification (GTDB taxonomy): domain Bacteria; phylum Desulfobacterota; class Binatia; order Bin18; family Bin18; genus Bin18. The sequence continues at coordinate 1,791,113 of CBDBDK010000001.1, read as the reverse complement.
GGGGCAAACGAAACGTCCCAAGACCGGGGATGATGCTATGCCGTACCGCGGTGAGGCTGAAAAAGGCATTATCCACGGCAATCCGCATATCGCAGGTTAATGAGAACTGCAGCCCCCCGCCGATGCAGGCCCCATGAATGCCGCAGATCACGACCTTATCGTACATGGTCTCAAACAGGCGCAGGGTCTCTTCCCACTCTCGGAACCAGGGCATCTGAATCTCATCCTGGGATACGGCCGTGAGATCAATGCCCGAACAAAACCCTCGTCCGGCCCCGGTGATGATGATCGCACGAATATCTTTGGCCCCGGCCAGAACCTGGCCTACGGCATGAAGCTCTTTCACAAAGCGCCCATCCGTGGCATTCACAACCTCGGGTCGGTTAAAAATAATACGAGCAATGGGCGGGGCCTTTTCCAGAAGGATGCGAGCCATTGTTCTCTCCTGCTTCTTAATGTATCATTTATAAAGCGTACAGTATATAATATGTTACATTAAGTCAAGCAAAATATTATCGCTTCACCTATGATTTGTGAGACATGCGTCCACGTTCCCTCCTCTTCACTCTGTTCGGCGATTTTGTTCGCAATTACGGCGGTGAGATCTGGGTCGGCAGTCTGATCCGCCTCATGCAGGAGTTTGATATTGCTCCGCAAGCGGTACGAGTCGCGCTTTCACGTATCACTGCCGACGGTTGGCTCCGCAATCGTCGGCTTGGCAAGAAAGGTTTCTACGGATTGACTGCTCAAGGCGAACGGCGCATGGCCGAGGCGGCGAGTCGGATCTATAAACTCGATAATCCGGCCTGGAATGGCGAATGGCTGATTGTGACCTACACTATTCCAGAGAAACGTAAAATCGTTCGGGATAAAATCCGACGTGAATTCAGTTGGACTGGCTTTGGCCAGCTTGCCAGCAGCGTGTGGATCAGTCCTCGTGACCTGCGACCACAGCTCATCGAAATTGCCGAGCGCTATGACATTGCGTCCTATCTCGACTTCTTCACCGCTCACTACCGTGGTCCAGCAGAGAATCAGCGCCTCGTTGACAAGTGTTGGAATCTTGATGCGATCCAGCAGGGCTATGCGGCCTTCATCGAGGTGTATCGGAGTAAACTCGACCAGTCGTTCCTCTCTGATGAAATCTGTTTTTGTGAAGAGATCCAACTGATTCATGAATATCGTAAATTTTTGTTCAGTGACCCCGGTCTGCCGGACGATCTCTTACCCGACACGTGGCTCGGGCACGAGGCGGCCCACATCATGCGCGAATACTATCAACGCGTTGCCCCAGGAGCGCATCGTTTTTTTGAGAGCGTTTTTGTTGGGCACCCGGAGAATACGGCCTTCATCAAAAAACTCGGGAGGCACCCCCGTCTTGATCCGTTTGCGGAAGAACTCCGTCGTCAACAGCAGCAGTCCTCCGCTGTCGATCTCTAGCCCGCTCAGCAGATTGCTATCCGGCGGAAAACCGCGATAAGGTTGCTTGAAATCCCGTATGAGGACGATACACCATGACTCGACAGATAGGCCCAAGCCCGCAAGAGCTCCAACGTGCGCTCTCCGAGGCGGCAGCATGGGTCGCGTCCTATTTGGAGCAGGCCGGCGACCGGCCGGTCCTGGCGCGTGTCTCACCGGGCGATATCGCGGCAACCCTGCCTGAGAGCCCGCCCGAACACGGCGAGTCACTGGAGGGCATTCTCAAAGACGTAGACCGTCTCATCCTGCCGGGCATTACGCACTGGAATCATCCGGCCTTCTTTGCCTATTTTGGGATTAGCGGGTCGGGCCCCGGTATTGTGGGCGAACTGATTTCCGCGGCGCTCAACGTCAATGCCATGTTGTGGCGCACCTCACCTGCGGCAACCGAGTTGGAACAGCGCACCCTGCAATGGGTCGCCGAGATGCTCGGCCTGCCGGTTGGCTGGTTCGGAGAAATTACAGATACGGCCTCAGCCTCCTCCTTATACGCGCTGGCCGCAGCACGTGAGGCGGCGGGCCTGGACATTCGCGAGCACGGCATGGCGGGTCGGAACGACCTGCCGCCACTGGCGATATACACCTCAACCCAGGCACATAGTTCGATTGATAAAGCGGCGATTGCCTTGGGCATCGGGCGGCGTTGGACCAGACATATTGAGACGGACGACGCGTTTCGGATGCGACCGGACCGCTTGGAGCGGGCCATCACGAGTGATCTGGCGGTCGGAGTCAAACCCGTCGCCGTTGTGGCAACGGTCGGCACGACCTCGTCAACCAGCATTGATCCGATTCCGGCCATTGCCGATATTTGCGAACGGTATCAGGTGTGGCTGCACGTTGACGCCGCCTATGGTGGAGCCGCAGCCCTAGTCCCCTCACACCGAGACGTACTGGCCGGCTGTGAGCGCGCCGATTCGTTTGTCACCAACCCGCATAAGTGGCTGCTGACCCCAATCGATTGCAGCCTACTGTATACGCACCGGCCCGACGACCTCAAACGCGCCTTTTCGCTGGTGGCCGACTATCTTAAAACCGACGAGCAGGATGTGGTCAACTTTATGGACTACGGCCTGTCTCTGGGCCGGCGCTTTCGGGCGCTTAAACTGTGGATGGTCATCCGCGCCTATGGCCGGGCCGGGCTGGCCTCAATCATCGGTGGCCATATGCGGGAAGCACACTGGCTGGCCGAGCAGGTCGACGCCGCACCAAACTGGGAGCGGCTGGCGCCAATTCCGTTCTCTACCGTCTGTTTCCGCCACCTGTCGTCCGGCGGCCAAGACCCGGACGAGCATAACGCGGCCCTTATCGACGCGGTGAACGCCAGCGGGCAGGCATTCTTGTCGCATACCAAGCTGGGCGGCCACTATGCCATCCGCGTTGCCATCGGCAACCAAGCCACCACGCATGAACACGTGGCACGGGTGTGGGAGTTATTGCAGGCTACGGTAGCGCAGTCGGAATAGGAGACGGCCTTACGACGTCTGGCGCGTATTGCCGTTTTGCTCTGTTTGTTCCGACGGAGACGGACGTTCCTTGAGACGCACACTCACGCTCGACGGGTCCATCCCCGCGACTTGGAGACCGAGCGGGATATTGACATCGTGCGCGGTCAGGGGAAAACGGCTCCGCCCAGCCTGGGCACTTGAGAGATCAACCTGCGCCCGCAGGCCACGCGGGTCAAGTAAGGCCAACAGTTCACGCGATCCTCGTACCCGCAGGTAGACCTCCTGGGTATTCCTGCCGGTCATGTCCAAATGCCCTGGGATATTGTAGTAGACCACAGGGACCGCAAACCCGACCTCAGTGTTTTGCGGGCCAACCAGGATCAGCCAGAGGACGCAGACCGCCGCCAGGGCACCCAGTTTGGGACGAATATTGGCCTCCAGCATATCACGCCACCGCCAGTGGGCCCGCCTTTTCTTGGCACCGGAAAGACGCGAATTCAGCCAAGTCAACAGCTCGGACGATCCCGGCAGCGTCACCATACCGCCCCGGTCGACAACGGAAACCGCACCTCGCTCTTCCGAAACGACGACAGCCAGTGCGTCAGAACGCTCCGTGATCCCCAACGCGGCCCGATGACGGGTCCCATACGTATAAGGCAGCGAGCGCGATTCTGAAAGCGGCAAGATACAGCCAGCCCGACAGACCCGCCCGGCCCGAATATAAACGGCACCATCGTGCAGGGGGCTGGAGGGCGTAAACAAATTGTCAAGGAGTAAATCGCTAACTTCGGCATCAATCAGGACGCCCTGGCTCCGCAAGAGGGGTTCCACCGGGTCGTTATGCTCAAAAACGAGGATTGCGCCGTGGCGCTTTTTCGCCAGACTAAAACACGTGTCCGCTATGGTGACCAGGAAGTCTGCAATCCGGGTTTCAGCAGGGGTCCGACGAAAAATCCTTGGGGTAGAGAGAACAGGATTGACCTGCTCAAGAATCTGACGAATTTCAGCCTGGAACACGACGACGACCAGAATAAAAGCCGCGGCCCAAATGCCGCCCAGTACCCAGGTGGTTAAAAAGAGTCCGGCCTGGCTGGCGAGGAAATAGAACAGGCCGAGCACGGCCAGCCCAACCCCTATCCGTGCGGCCTGCGTTCCACGAAAGCGGATATAGGCTTGGTATACGACGAACGCCATACAGGCGATATCTATCCCGTCTCGCCAGCGGAATTCCCAGCCGAGCGGGATGAAATTGAAAAATTCCGTCACGTTTTGTTACTCGGTGTAGTTCTCGTAGAACACATAGCTGGTTGAGTAATCGCTGAACTCAAAATAAACCTTTTTTTCGCCTTCATCGACCCGGAAATTCAGGTTCTTGTCAGCATAGCCATAGCCAAAGCGGTAGGGTCTCGCCGTGCTGCCATCACCGGTTGCTGCCGCGGTGCTGAGTTTATCGATCTCAATAAAGCGCAGGACCAGCTTTTCTCCGGCATAAATATCCAAGACGCCGTTGGTTCCCGTCCAGTTTTGGAGGGAGCGACTCAGCATGTTCTGCGATTCCTGTGTACAACCGGAAAGCCCTCCTCCCAGCCCACACAGGAGAAGTCCGGTGACAATGATTCGAGAGCATTTCCACAAGCACTGCATAGAGAATTCCTTACACTCGAACATCTCTCCTTTTCAGATTACCATCCCTCCTCGTCACACGCAAAATATGTTGCGATTCTACCGCTTTCCTACCCATTAAAATCCCGCGCTCTTGACCCTGCCCCAGGGAACCCATACTGAGCGGAGAGCAAGGCTGTTGTATGGCTGTCCCCCTGCTCGATCTCAAAGCTCAATACGCCACAATCCGGGAGGAAATCCGGGCTGCGGTCGAGCGCGTGCTGGAGTCCCAGCAATTCGTTTTGGGGCCAGAGGTTGAAGCCTTTGAGCGTGAGATTGCGGCCTACTCTCGATGTCGGTACGGGATCGGGGTCTCGTCCGGCACCGATGCCCTGCTGGTCGCCCTGATGGCAATTGATATTCGGCCGGACGATGAGATCATCACCTCGCCGTATACCTTTTTCGCCTCAGTCGGGAGTATTGCTCGTCTCGGAGCCCGGCCGGTCTTTGTTGATATTGACCCCCTGACGTATAATCTGGACCCGACCCGGGTCGAAGCTGCCATCACCCTACGGACCCGGGCCATTATCCCGATCCATCTGTTTGGCCAGATAGCGGACATGGACCCGGTTCTTGAGATTGCCGCTCGTCGGAATCTTTTTCTGATCGAAGATGCCGCGCAGGCAATAGGCGCGGAGTACAAAGGCAAACGAGCGGGCTCGCTTGGGCATTTGGGTTGTTTCAGTTTTTTTCCATCTAAAAATCTCGGTGGATACGGTGATGGCGGGCTGGTGACCACCAATGACGCACAGCTTGCGCAACGGGTTAGACAGTTGCGAAGTCATGGGGAGCAGTCCAGGTATGAGCATACTCGGGTGGGAGGGAACTTCCGCTTGGACGCTCTCCAAGCCGCGGTGCTGCGCGTCAAACTGCGGCATGTGGATGCCTGGACGGCGGCCCGGCAGCGCAATGCCGACACGTATCGTCGGCTGTTTGCCTCCCAAGAACTCGGAGAGATAAGCCTGCCTGTCGAGGCTCCGCAACGGCGACACGTCTACCATCAGTTTGTTGTCCAGAGCGCCCATCGGGACGCCCTATTGGCAACACTCCAGCGTCAGGGTATTGGCGCGGCAGTTTACTACCCAACGCCGCTGCATCTCCAGCCCTGTTTTACCTCTTTGCACTATCAGCGTGGCGCATTCCCCCACAGCGAATACGCCGCAGGGCACAGCCTGGCTCTGCCCATCTACCCGGAGCTCACTCCGGCCATGCAAGAAGAGGTGGTGCAGGCTATCGCTGCATTTCACCACAACTAGAAAAGCGCGTAGCCCCGTTTGCTTTCAGAAGAAGGACGGCGCTCGGCCTAAAGTCTCCTCCAAACATTGACAGCGCATCGGTGGAGAGCGATAATTCTTCACGTTTTTAGCTCGTGCAGGAGGGGTACACCATGCGCAGAAATTGGATCGATCTCAATAGTGATATGGGTGAATCGTTTGGCAACTTCGTGCTTGGCCGACCAGAAGAGGTCATGAAGCGCATCTCCCACGCCAATATTGCCTGCGGCTTTCATGCCGGCGACCCGAGTTGGATGAGTCGCACGGTGGAATGGGCCAAGCAGTACGGGGTCACCGTGGGTGCCCACCCCGGCTTTCCTGATTTGCTGGGCTTTGGCCGGCGGCTGATGAACATCACCCATCAGGAGGCGACCGATTATGTCGTCTATCAGGCCGGCGCCCTCAAGGCCTTTTGCGAAATGCACGGCCTCACGCTGCAGGCCGCCAAGCCACACGGCGCGTTCTATTCGTGGGGGATACAGTCCGAAGACAATGCCCGTGCCATTCTGGAGGGCTTTCAGGCGGTTGATCCACACCTCACCGTCTATCTGCCTGCCCTGCCCCATTTCCCGCTGCTCTCTACCGCGGAAAAGATGGGATTTCGGGTGGTCAAGGAATTCTATCCGGGCCTCAACTACGACGAGACGGGTGCAATTACCGTCAAGCGCTCGTATGGCACCGAAGATGTGGAAGAGATCGTTGAACTGGTGCTGCGCTTTGCCGTTGACGGACAGACAACCGCAGATGGCGGAGACGTGATCGATGTTGAGGGAGAAAGCGTGTGCGTCCACGGGGATGTGGTCAATGCCCCGGAAGTCCTTGACGGGCTGCACGCCGCTCTCCAGCGAGAAGGCATAGCCATTCGGAGTGCGATTCATACCGAGAATGCGGACATTCTGCCTTTGCAGCAGCGGGCGAGCGCGTAACATCTGATTCGCAACTCTGCCGCAGCGATTCTGATCTGGAGCAGCGGTTGCGTGGAACAAGGTGGAGCCATGTCAGAGACGCGCTATGACTACGGTGGCGATGAATATCTGCTGGTGGTCTTCAGCGAGGCAATGGACCTCGCCATTAATTTTAAACTGCTGTCAATCTGCCGCGAGATTGAGCGCCGGCGCATCCCTGGGGTCATTGAGGTCTGTCCGGCCAACGCTTCTTATCTGGTCCATTTCCGGCCCGAAGAGACCCATCCCGACACCTTGATCCGAACCCTCAAGGAGCTCGAACGCGAGATTCAGTCCGCGGAGACGCTGACCTCTCGGCTGGTCGATATCCCGGTGCTGTTCGACGACCCCTGGACCCAGGAGTGCGCCAAACGCTTTGCCGACCGGCATCAGGACCCGTCGGTGTCCAACCTCGAATACCTGATGCGGGTCAACGGCTATTCCTCGAAGGAGGAGTTCATTACCGCCTACTGCGACCGGCCGTACTGGATCTCCATGGTCGGTTTTGTACCCGGTACGGCCTGGTGCTATCGCATGTGCCCGCCCGAGCAGGCCATTCAGGCGCCCAAATACATTCGCCCGCGGACGGATACTCCCGAGCGCGCCGTGGCCCATGCCGGGGTGTTTCTGTGCATTTACCCCGTGCAGGGACCGGGCGGATATCAGCTGATCGGCATGTCTGCCGTGCCCGTGTATGACCCGGAGGAACACCTGCCAGACCTCAAAGAACGCTATATTCTGGCCAACGCCGGGGATCGCTGGCAATTCCGGCCTATTGATATGGATGAGTATAATGACATCCGCTCGCAGGTCGAAGCCGGCAGCTATCGCTACCGCATTATTGAACAGGATTTTCATCCGGGCGAATATATGCGCGATCCGGAGCGCTACCTCAAACACCTGCGAGAAGAAGCCGCGCATGCTTAACATCCTTGAGCCCGGCCTGTTGACCACCGTCCAGGACCTCGGTCGCTTACACTGGTACCACATCGGCATGCCGCCTTCGGGTGCGCTGGACGATTTCTCATTTCGGGTCGGCAACCTGCTGGTCGGCAACCCGGAGAGCGCCGCAGGGCTGGAAGTGACCTACTCCGGCCCATCCTTCGAGGTGACGAGCGCGGGTGTGATCGCGGTGACCGGTGCGGACATCGCGTTTACCATCAACAATCAGCCTGCGGCGCAGTGGCGCGCTCACGCCCTGCATCCTGGCGACCGCGTCAGCGTGGGCGGAGTGCGCCGTGGGGCACGGGCCTATATCTGTCTGGCCGGCGGGATTACGGTGTCCGAACGGCTCGGCAGCCGCTCGACCTATATGCTGGGCCGTTTCGGCGGTCTGGACGGACGCAAACTGGAGGCTGGCGACTGCCTGCCGCTCGGCGCGCCTCACACCGCACCCGACGCGATGCTGGGACGGACCTGCGACCCGGCGCTGATCCCGGTCCCGCAAAAAGAACTCGACGTGCGCGTCGTAATGGGGATGTGTAGCCATCGTGTAGCCTCGGACAGCCTGAAGGGCTTTCTGGCTGCGAACTGGGAAGTCTCGACCGAAGCCGACCGGATTGGCTATCGACTCAAGGGCCCGACGTTTGAGTTTAACGCGGGCGAGCAGCCGTTTGGCGCGGGCGCCGATCCCTCCAATGTGGTCGATCTGGGCTACCCCATCGGCTCGATCCAGATTCCGGGCGGGCTGGAGGCCATCGTCCTCTTGAACGACGCGGTGACGGGCGGCGGCTATACCACCATCGGCACAGTCATCAAAGCGGACCTCGACCTGATTGCACAGGCCTCGCCCGGCGGTCATATCCGCTTTCACCAAGTCACGATTAACGAGGCGCTGCAAGCACGCCGAGCGCGCGAGGCGCGCCTGGAGTTGATTCGTCTGGAGTTGGGCCTGTTCGACCAGGCCGGTGTGTTGGGGCAGTAAAAGACGTCAGAGCGGCTATTCCCTCACCGTCATCACATATACCCCGGGGTTGTCCAGTCGGACCCGCCAGCCGGGAAAGACCACGATTGAGGTCGTGATTTCCTCAATAATTGCCGGCCCAACGACCACGTTGCCTACCAGCAATTTGGCGCCGTCGTAGACCGGCGTCGCCACAAAGGCGTTGTGCTCTTCAAAGAAGGCCGGGCGTTCGCCGCTCTGGGCGCGGGCGGGGTCAGCGCTTCCACTGGCGAGTGGCGGCAGTTGAGGCCGCGCCACTTTGCCCACGACAGTGGACTCCAGATTCATGATCTCGACCGCATTATCCCGCTCGCAATAGGTGAACAGTTCTTCGTGACGGGTGTGAAACGCCTCGGCAATCGTATCGATATTGCTGGCCGAGATGTCTTCCGACGGGATATCGACCTGGCATTCATGGACCTGATCGACGTAACGCATGTCCAGCGAGCGGGAGATTGCTATCGCGTCCGGGTCCACCCCAGCGCTGCCCAGGTCGTGCCGTCCCTGCGCTTCCATGGCCGCAAAGGTGTCGTTGAGGTGCGCGTAGTCCACAGCGTCCAGGCGGATCGCGCTGGACGACAGATAGCTGTGTTTCATATCCGCCAGAATCTCACCGAACGCACAGAAGGCAGAGGATATCTTGGGAATGAGGATGGTCGGAATGCCGAGCTCGCTGGCCAACCGACCGGCGTGAGCCGGCCCGGCCCCACCGCCAACGACCATCATGAAGTCACGCGGATCATAGCCACGTTCGATTGACACCCGCCGGATGCCGCTGACCATATTGGAGTTCACCAGGGTGAAAATCCCTTGGGCGGCCCGCTCGATATCCAGCTTGAGCGGGCCGGCAATCTCGGCCGCAATCACACGGCGGGCCGCCTCGGCGTCGATCCGTAGCCGGCCGCCCAGCAGTGCTTCCTGGTTCAGATAGCCCAGCACGACCAGAGCATCGGTCACGGTCGGACGCCGCCCGCCCTGACCATAGGCGGCCGGTCCCGGCTGGGCGCCGGCGCTCTCCGGCCCGACCTGCAACAGCCCCATACGGTTCACAAAGGCGATGCTGCCACCGCCCGCTCCGAGGGTCTCGACCTGCAGCATGGGGATGCCGATCCGGTAGCGCAGAAAATCAACGTCTTTGACGATATTCGTCTTGCCGTCCTTGCTTAGGCTGATGTCGAAGCTGGTGCCGCCCATATCCACCGTGATGATGTCACGCGGCCGATCACCGTCGTGCTCTTTACCTTCATGGAAGAACAGGCCGGCGTTCGGCCCCGCGGCCGGTCCCGAGTTCAGGGCGTAGATGCCCTTGTCGGCCAGGAAGCGACCGGAGGTCAGGCCCCCATTGCTCTGCATATAGCGGACCGGATTAGCGTAGCCCAGGTCGCGCAGCAGGGCCTCCATGCGCTCGACATAACGCTGGATGAGCGGACCGATATAGGCGTTCATCACAGTCGTGCTGGTCCGGGTGTACTCACGGATCTGAGGCAGCAGATCGACCGACAGCGTCACATAGGTCCCAGGCATTTCTGCCCGGACCAACTCGGCGATACGCCGCTCGTGTTCGGGGTAGAGGAACGACCAGACCAGAGAGATGGCCACAGCTTCAACGCCCTCTTCCTGAAAGCGACGGATACCGCGCCGGACATCGGTTTCGTTGAGCGGAACACGCACCTCACCGGTACTCAGCACGCGCTCTTCGACCGGGAAACGCAGGGCGCGCGGGACCAGCATGCTTGCTTGGGGAAAATCCGCGTCGTAGCGGTGCCCGTCTTCCTTGTGGCCGAGACGAATTTCGAGCGAGTCTTCATGGCCAGCGGTGCAGAACAGGCCGGTCTTGGCCCCCTTATGTTCGAGCAGGGCGTTGACCCCGACGGTCGTACCGAGAATGACGAGGTCACAGTCTTGCAGGAAGTCCGCCACACTACAGCTGAGGTCGGTTCCGATCTGCTCAAGTCCTTCGCGCACGGCGCTGGGCGGGTCGTGCGGGGTGGATGGCGTCTTATAGAGACGGATGCCTTCACCGGCCGAGGCCAGAATAAAGTCGGTAAACGTCCCGCCGGTGTCGATGCCGAGACGGTAAGCGTGTTCGCGACTCGCAACTTGGTGTGACATAGGTCCTTTAGCGCACAGTGAGGCTTTATATCTCACACTTTCGCCTTAAGTTCGTAGGCGAGGTGTGATAGCTCTCTAAGAATCTCGGATTTCGACTGAATATCGTTTTCCGTCAATTTAAGAAGATAACGGCCCCCGTGATTTGAATCGTACTGAACGACAAAACCGGCTCCGTTTATTTTCTCGTCATGCTCATCACTCTCTGGCAGTTTAAGCCGAAAGGTGAAAAAGTTCCTCCTCGGAACGAACTCTACAAAATTGAAGGGCCTACCGTCTTTCTCAAGACCGATGTAGAACTTATTGTATTTTAGGTTCAGGCTTGGGTCGAATTTTCGCAGGACGTTTAGCATTTGATCGGCCAAAGCGACAGTCTCCCTTGTGGAGCGGTTCTCCCAATGGGCTCGGTCAGCCGGCGCTGCCTCTGCCTCCTCGTCTTCGTCAACGAGCCCGCGTTTCAATTCGTCCATCACCTTGGTGAATACGACGGTCATATTTTCGCCAACCCTAATCGCCTGCATCTGAATGGCAATCAGTGGAATCGCGCCATTGAAAAGCGATACGACATTGAGAAATCGGCTTGTAATATCTTCCGCAATGATCACTGCGCAGTGGTCATACTGTGGAAAGCGCTTTCTCTCGATATCCCAGTACTCTACTGTCCTGATGATATGTGATTCATCTGTTGCTCCGAGTTGAATTTCAACCTCGTATCGCCGCTCCGTCTCAGTGTCCCGGAGTAGAAGATCAAGCCTCCCTGCGCGAGGCTGTCTCCGTTCACTAGCCCGCACCCCCAGATCGCCTCCTAATCCGAGGATTGATGGATCGTTCTCGATGAGATTCTGTATCCATCTCTCATTCAAGGTCGGATGATTTCTGAGATTGATAGGTTCCGCTTTCAGGTAGTTGTCATTCATTACACCAACCCTATTTCCCAACGGCGAGCTTGAGCGGCGCGTCGTCCTCGACCCGGACGCCGTACTCCTCCCAGGCGGCTTGGACGGACACGAAGCCGTTGCGTACGTCTTCGAGCACCTTGTCCCGGTCGCGTTCATGCGGGTCGCCCACACCGCCGCCGCCGGGGTTCTGGTTGGCGAAGCGTTCGCCCGGCTCAATTTCAGCAATCCGGTTGGTCTTGATCTCCTCGACGCTGCCGTCTTTCTTGTAATACAGTGCCCGTCCCACCTTGGGCTCGCGCAGCTTCGAGACCGCACCGAGCGCGCCCTGAGCCGGGTAGCGCCGTCCTTCGCCGAACATGACAACCGTCATGGGATCGTGGAGCGGTTCGACTTCCCAGTGCGTGCCCGAACCGCCGCGCAGTTTTCCGGCCCCACCCGAGTCCGTCATCAGACCGTAGCGGTGGATGATAATCGGATATTGGTATTCGAGAATTTCAACATCGCCACTCGTCAGGGCACCAAAACAGCACTGCGGCCCTACCGCCGGCCAGCCGTCCGTCTTATGCGAGGCGCCGCCACCGCTGATGATGGTGGCCAGAATCATGGAAACGTATTCTTCACCCGAGCGATAATCCTGCCCGGCAATGTTCAGGCCGTTTGAATGTCCCCAGGAAGCCACCGCCTTTTCGGGCAGGGCCTGTTCGAGCGCCATACGCACGGCATCCGTAATCGACTCGGACGGGGTGGTTGTACAGTTCGCGTGCGGCGCCGGTTCTTTGGCATTGGTGAGGGTGCCTTCCGGGCCGACATCAACCGTAATGGGCCGATACAGCCCCTCGTTATACGGCGGGGGCAGTTGGGCGAACATCATCACCCCGAGATACACCCCGGACAGCGAGTTGGCCGCATAGGAATTGATGAAATACGGAATCTGGGGTGGGCTCGACAGCGAGACGGCCATGGTGTCACCAGCAATCTCGACGGTCGCGGCAATCTCGATATCGCCATAGCCGTGTCCAGCGTCTTCAAGAACGGATTTACCGTAATAGGTCCCGTCTGGAATAGCGTTGATAAACGCCCGCATCTGGTGTTCGGCCAGATCGAGCAGTTCCGCCATACAGGCCATGACCACATCTTTGCCGTATTTCTCAAGCAGACCGATCAGGTTGCGCTCGCCAATCGTGACCGCGGCAAGCTGAGCACGCATATCCCCGGCTTGGAGTCGGCGGGAACGGACATTGGTCAGAATGAAATTCACCACATCTCTCCGCTCTACCCCGCGGTCCCGTATTTTCAGCGGCGGGATGCGCAGGCCCTCGGCATAAATCTCTTTGGCTTCGGGGTTATAGCCGGCGGGTACGGGGCCGCCAATGTCGGTGACGTGGCCTTTGCTGACCGTCCAGAACGCGAGCTCGTCCTGGTAGAAGACCGGCTTATACATGCAGCAGTCAACAATATGAGAGCCGCTCCAGGCGGGATCGTTGTGATAGAACACATCCCCCGGATGGATATCGTCGCCGAAATAGTCGGCAACGGTCCGCAGGGCCGGCATCAGCGAGCCTAAGTGAATGGGGATGTCCTGGCCTTGCAGAATCATCTCGCCGCTGCCGAGAAATAGGGCGTTAGAGTAATCGCGCGCAATGTTGAACACGGACGAGCGCGACGTTTTCTCGATGGTCAGCGTCATCTCACGCTGGGTTGATTCAAGCATGCCTTGGACAACCGCCAAGGTGATCGGATCGGTCTTTGCCATACTGTCCTCTCTTCGCTGTGCTACGAGCGAGATCAGCCCCCCTCCATATCGTGGGCAACATAGCCAGCCTGTTCCTCCTCAGCAAGCCGTATTTGGCACGCAAGGCGAGTTTCTGCTATCTCCTCGGAAGGAAAACAACAAGGAGGACGACATGGGCCGTTTAGATGGAAAAGTCGCGATCATTACCGGAGCCGCGCGCGGTCAAGGTGCGGTGGCCGCCCAGACCTTTGCGCAAGAAGGCGCGTCCCTGGTGATCAGCGATATCCTGCCAGAGATTGAACACACCGCCACTCATATTCCTTCAGCCGGAGCCCGGATCGAATGGGTCCAGGCTGACACTTCGGACCCGGACGGGATCAAGGCGGTTGTCGAAAAAGCTATGGCAAGCTTTGGTCGCATCGATGTTTTGTATAACAACGCCGGGGTTATTTTAGGAAAACCGTTTCAGGAGACCACCCTGGAAGAATGGGAACGGATTATTCGGATCGATCTGACCGGACCGTTCCTGATGAGCCAGGCAGTGGTCGCGCATATGGAGAAACAACGGAGCGGCTCGATTATTAATATCTCATCAGCCGGCGGCATTCTTGGCTATCCACAGATGTCGGCCTATGGGGCGGCCAAAGGCGGGTTGGTGAATCTGACCCGTTGTATGGCGGTGGACCTGGCTCCGTATAATATTCGGGTCAATGCCATCTGTCCGGGCGCAATTGATACCCCCATGCCGCGCGAATACATCAAGGACATGGACAACAAAGAGGCGGTGTGGCAACAAATTGCCGACACACATCTGCTCAAGCGCTTTGGGAACTCGCACGAAGTGGTCTCCCTGGCCCTCTATCTGGCCTCGGATGAGGCGAGCTTTATGACGGGCGCAGTCATTCCGGTTGATGGTGGCCACAGTGCGCATTAGGTCAGTTCTGCGCCTTCGCTTTCCGCTGGGTGACGCGGAGGCGGGTCGAGGGAGTTGATTCGACAGCATCGGGCACGATACTGTCTGTGTTTACTGGAAATGAGCGCACTATCATGATCGAAGCCTCAGGTCTGACGAAACTCTACGGCACGTTTCGCGCCATCTCGGATGTGAGTTTCTCTGTTGACCACGGAGAGATCGTGGGACTCCTCGGTCCGAACGGCGCGGGCAAGTCTACGACCATCCGTATTCTCGCCTGTATTCTGTCTCCGACCACGGGCACGGCCAGCGTTGCCGGCCATAGCGTACTGAGCGAATCTCTGGCCGTCAGGCGCCAACTCGGCTATATGCCGGAGCACATCTCACTCTACCCGGAGATGGAGGTGGCCACCTATCTCGATTTTGTGGGCAAGCTCAAAGGGCTAGGCGGTACGGCCCGGCGGGTTCGTGTATCCCAGGTCATTGAAGAACTGGACCTCGGCTCTGTGACCCGCGTCTACATCGGCACGCTTTCAAAAGGCTACCGCCAACGTGTCGGCCTGGCTCAGGCCATGCTGCACGATCCCAGCGTACTCATTCTTGACGAGCCGACCATCGGCCTCGACCCTGAGCAGGCAGCCGAGTTTCGACAGCTCATCCGCGGCATGCGGGGGAATCGGACCGTCTTGTTGTCCACCCATATTTTGCCCGAAGTGCGTATGACGTGCGATCGGGTGATGATCCTCGCCAGAGGCCAGTTGCTAGCCCTGGATACCCCAGACAATCTGACGCACCGGCTGCGCGATGCCAGTGAGGTTGTGGCCCATATTGAGGGCCCGCAAGCCGAAGTGGAAACCCTCCTGCACAGCCTGCCCGGTGTCCACGAGGTCCAGGTGACCTCCCAGGAGAATGGCGGTGCGACCTCCTATACGGTGCGTGCCGCTCAGCACGAGGACGTCCGGCCCAGCATTGTGGAAGCCGTGTCCGGACATGGCTGGCGCTTATTTGAACTCCGCTCCCGAGAGATGGACCTCGAGGAAATCTTCCACCGGGTGGTTGATCAGCCGCAGCCATAAACAACGGCATCGATGAGACCGACGTATGGTTCTCCGCGCAATTTTCGTTAAAGAACTCCGCTCTTACTTTGGCCTGTTTCTGGCGTACGCCATTGTGGCGGTTGCCCTGGCTTTGTGCGGGTTCTTCTTTTATACCGACATCAGCTTCTTTATGATGTGGGGCGGCCAGAACCTGGCACGTGGCTTGTGGGAATTCTTTTTTCACGATCTCCGCTATGTCCTCCTGCTGCTCGTCCCGGCCATTACCGCGCGCTCGTTTGCGGAAGAAAAAAAACTCGGCACCCTCGACCTGTTATGGACCTACCCGATCCCGGAGAGCAGCGTGTTGCTGGGCAAATTCCTGGCGGCCGCCACCCTGCTGCTCGTCGTTCTGGGATTAACCCTGGTGTATCCCTTCGTCCTCTCGCACTGGCATCCCGAGGTATATTGGCCAGCGTTGATACCCGGCTATGTCGGTCTGCTGCTCATTGGCCTGGTGTTTATCAGCGTGGGCCTGCTCTTATCAGCGCTCACCGACAGCCAAGCGATTGCGGCCATGGCAACCCTCGGCGTACTCGTCCTGTTCTGGTCACTGACCTGGAACGAGCAGGCCATGAGTGAAGCCTGGCTCCACGTCCTGCTGCAAATTTCGCTCTTTGATCGCTTTTACAATTTCGCCCGCGGTGCGATTGACAGCCAGGAAATCACCTTTTTTCTCTTCTTTTTCTCATTCTTTTTGTTACTGACCTGGCAGGCACTCCGCGCGCGGCGGTGGCGTGGCAAGGGGGAGTTCTCCTCGTTCAGGACGTTTCTCGCCACACCAAGCCGAAAGCAGTGGGTCACGGTGGCGGTTCTTGACCTGCTTATTTTGGCCGGTCTGGTCGGTCTCCAAACGCTCTCCATTCGCAATAATCTGCGCTGGGACTTCACCCCCACGCAGACCTTATCCGTGTCAAAGCAGACCAAAAGCCTGCTGGCTGACCTGGACAAGGACGCGCTGCTCACGTTGTTTTTTGGTGGCTCTCCAGATGCGTATCAACGCTATGAGGATGTGCTTAAGCGCTTTACCGCGGAAAACGCCTACTTCCAGTATCGGATTCTGCACCGGGACCGGAACATCGGGCTTGCCCGGCAGTACGGGGCGACCCATTACGGAACCGCGGTCCTCGAGTACGACGGGCAGCACAAACTTCTGCCAGGTGCAGGCGAGAAGACCATCACCGAGGCCCTGTTTCAGTTTCTCCGCCAGGAGCAAAAAACCATCTATTTTGTTGGTGGCCACGGCGAAAAAGACCCGCAGGATGGTCAACCGCAGTTAGGCTATAGCGAGGCCGCTTCAGCCTTACGCAACGAAAACTTCATTATCCGGCCCGTCTTTCTGGCTCGGACCGAGCGCATCCCCGAAGACGCGGCTCTTGTCGTGGTCAGTGGCCCGCAGACCGACCTCTTACCGGACGAGCTTGAGCGTCTTGCCCACTATCTCTCGGCCGGCGGGAGCCTCCTCTTCATGCTTGACCCCATGTCGGCACCCAACCTGACCGCTTTCCTTGCCCAGTACGGTGTCGAGCTCGACCAGGATGTTGTCTATGATCCACAGAACAGACTCTTTGGCGGCGACGCGCTGAGTCCGCTGGTGTCGCTGTATAATACTGGCGTCGAGATTGTCAAAGACTTCCAGGTCGGCACCATTTTTCCGCTCTCCCGTTCGGTTGAGCCGGCCGACCCATTGCCCGACGGCGTGCTCTCGGCCCAGCCGTTCTGCCGGACCGGACCGGGCGCCTGGGCCCGCTTTCGGGCCGGAGCCGATTCCCCTGAAGGCGCAGTAGACTTTGAGGGCACCAAGGCCCGGCCAGGACCGATTTCCCTGGCAGTGGCGGCAACGCTTCACCGAGACCAGCCAACTAACGGGGACACGCCACCCGCTGGCGGAGACCAACCAACGGAACCCGGTGCCCGCCTGGTTGTGTATGGAGACAGCGATTTTGCCAGCAATGCCAGGCTGTCCTTGCTGGGCAATAGAGACCTCTTTCTCAACACGGTGCAGTGGCTGGTGCAGGACGAGAAGTTTATTACCGAACGCCCCAGGGATGCTACAATTCAGCAGAAAATTTCCACCTTGGTGCTCACCACGGAGCAGACGCGGCAGTTATTCCTTATCACCATTGTTGCTGAGCCTGGTGTGATTCTTCTGCTTGGCATGCTGGTTGCCATCTCTCGACGCAGACACCGGCGTTAGGCAGGAAAGGCTCAATCATGCGAGCCTCACGTATCCGCTCTCCAGAGATTATTCGTCAGCTGTGGCTGGCTTCACGTGCCATTCAGTGAGCCAGAGGCTGACCTTGCCCTGGCGCGGGCCAGCCTCATCACCCAAGCCGCCCAGAATGGTAAAGGATTCATCCCGCTGGACCATGCCAACACCAGGGGCGTACAGCGTCACCGCCTTGGCTTGGCCATTGCGGCTCCAAAAGGTGACTTCGATACACTCTTCAAATACGCCAGCCGGCACCGCAGCCAACGCATTCAGCCCGGTGATTTCGTAGCGTCCGGCCGACGTTTTCCAGGTTGCCCCTAGTGTGAGTGGCGATTTGAGGATGAACTGCGGCTGCTCGTCTTCGGACGCGGTGTCGCTCGTCTGCATCACGACCCCGGTGGACGCTGCGGAGACAAACTCCGCAGGAGCGTCCTTGGCCAGGAGACTCTGCTGGATGCGCAGCCCATAGCCCGCCCCCTTTCGGCTGACCACCTCCCAGGTCTCGGTCACGGGGCTTGTTGGCGTGCCTTCGCTCGACTCGTACTGCCAGCGATTGGCGACCGACAGGGGGAAATAGTCGCCGGGCAGTTTGGTTGCCTGGCCGGTCGCCGGGCTTGCCCCCACAGTCAGCAGCAGGATCCCTAAAGCAAAATAGACGCACCATCGAATTACCCTCCCCCTAGCCCTCGCCCAGGGAAAGAGGGCTATACCCGGGTCTGGCAGGAGTCGGACATTGCCGATACTCGGCCTTGTGTCAGTTTTCTTTGTGCCCCTATAATCACCCATCTTTTCGTGACAAGGGCCCTATGGAGCGCAGCATGGAACGCATTGTAGACATCGTAGCCTACCCGACCTCTTTTCCTCTACCCCAGAATGCGACCGTTCAGCTTGGTATTGGTCGCGCTGTCAAACGCGACGCCGTTGTGGTCAAGGTCCACACCGAAAATGGACTGATTGGCTATGGTGAGTCTCACCACGCGCGAGCCCCCGGCACGGTCGCGCATGTCGTGAATACGACCTTACGCCAACTCGTGCTGGGCATGGATGCATTCGACACCACAGGAGTGTGGGAACGTGTCTACACCATGCAACTCCAGAGTCACGGCTTGGGCGCTGGGGCTGCCATAGCCCTGAGCGGCATTGATATGGCGTTGTGGGACATTCGCGGGAAGGCCTCAGGCTGGCCCTTGTACAAACTCCTCGGTGGCTCGGCCCAGCCAATTCCTGCGTATGCAGGGGGTGTGTCCTTGGGCTATCAAGCGCCGGAACATCTGGTGGAAGAGGTGCGTGCCCTGACGGAGTTGGGCTATAGCGCCGTGAAACTCCGCGTTGGAGATACTCCACAGCGTGACCTCGAACGGGTCCAAGCTGTCCGTGCCGCGTTTGGCCCTGACCTCACCTTATTGGTTGATGCAAATACCGGCTATTGCCTTGAAGATGTCCGTCAGGTCATGTCGCGGTTCGACGAACTCGCGGTCGGGTGGTTGGAAGAACCCTTTGCGGCCCACGACTACCGGAGCTATGCCACCGCGGCGACTTTTGGCCATATACCGCTTGCCGCGGGGGAGAATCATTACACTCGGTTTGAGTTTGTGCGGCTTATCGAAGATGGCGCTATTCGTATTCTACAGCCGGACTTGTCAAAGACAGGTGGTGTGACTGAGGCTATGCGCATCGCTGCGTTAGCTTCAGCATGGAAGCTTCCGATCCACCCACATACATCGATGACCGGGATTAACATGGCTGCCACTATCCATTTTCTCGCTGCTATTAACAACGCTGGATATTTCGAAGCGGATGTTTCTCAGAACAATTTATTTCGTGACGAACTCGTCTCTCCACCGTACAGGCTTGATGCCAAGGGCTGTGTTCTCCCCCTTGAAAAGCCGGGAATAGGAGTAGAAGTGGACGAAGATTTCCTGAGTGTACACCCCGTGATTGAGGGGCCTGGCTACGTCTAATCTTCCAAGGTACCGACCGGAAAATGTCAGTCGTGATTCTTGCCGTTGCGCGCGAGCGTTCATTGTATCAGGACGAAGCGGTGTTGGAGACGTGCGTATATGAATCGCTTGCAGGAAGCCGAGTTGAATTAGAGACAGAGTGATCCTTTAATCCATCATTTTTTCCGCAAACTCTTCAATAACCGCAAGAGTCTTTTGCGTATCCGCCGCCGTCATAAACAGGATCAACTCTCGCACCCCCAACTCGCCGAGCTGGGGAATGACCTCTGGCTTGCGGAGTAAGGGTCCGGCGGCGCTCAGGGCCGAGACGGAGAGGTCAGCATAGTCCCGCCCGCGTTCAGTCATGAGAGCTTGTAATTGTGGGACGCTTTTTGACAGCACCTTGAGGGAGGCCGTGCCCGGCTGCCACCCATCTCCCAAGTCGGCCACCCGCTTGAGGGCTGGCAGACTCTCCCCGCCGAAAATAATGGGCGGATGCGGATTCTGGACCGGCAGAGGAACGTTGTGAATGTCTGAAAATGTGAGGAACTCGCCGGAGAAGCTCGCAGGCTTAGCCTGCCAGGCCGCTTTCATGATGTGCAGATATTCTCGGGTTTGTCGTGCCCGCCGAGTGAAGTCTTCCCCTAAAGCGTCGAACTCTTCTTTGAGCCAGCCGACCCCTACCCCAAACTGGAACCGTCCGTGAGATAACAGATCGACTGTGGTGACCGCCTTGGCAACCGCCAGCGGGTTGCGATAGGGGATGACGATGACGCTCGTCCCCAGCAGAATCCGCGAGGTTGCCAGGGCCAGACCTCCGAGCAGGACAAAGGGGTCTGGGAACGGAGCCCGGCGGGGAAAGCCGGCCGCTCCGTCCGCCGAATAGGGATAGGCCGCCTCAATTTTTTCCGGGATCACAATATGGTCTCCCAGCCAGAGCGAATGGTAGCCAAGCTCCTCCGCCTTTTGGGCGACCCGTATATAATCGTCCGCCTGGGGATCGGCGTTGACGCCAATGGAATAGTGAATGCCGAATTTCATACTGGTCCTCCTCATGCTGCGCCGTCTGGGTCACACACATCATATCCCCACCATTGACGCAAAGGACACGGCGCGTCATCGTGGAGGCAGAGACCCCACCACAGAAAGGCAAGCGCATGGATGGTGCTATCGATATCGTCTGTAATCTCTTTACCCCGCAAGAGGTCCAGCAGGGCCAGACCGGGGTGGATGAGTATTTTCTCGACCAGGTCCGGTTTCCAGCCGAGTTACGGCCCGGCGTACCACTGGAACCCTATCTGGAGAAAATGGACCGCGCCCGGATTCAGCGCTCCCTACTGGTTGCGGTTCGTGCCGGCGACCTGCGCATCAAAGGCTCATTCGAGATTCCGTACGACCGGGTGGCAGACATCTGTCAGCGCTATCCGGACCGTTTTTCCGGGCTGGCCGGGGTTGATCCCACCCGGGGGATGCAGGGTCTGCGCGACCTGGAATACGCGGTCAAAGAGTATGGATTTGTTGGCGCCCATCTCTACCCGCACTGGTTTGGCCTGCCGCCCGACCACGCCCGCTATTATCCCATTTATGCCAAGTGCTGCGAATTGGAGATTCCGCTGATGATGCAGGTCGGCCACTGCCTGCGCTATCAGCGTGAGCGGATTCTACCGAGTGTCGGCCGGCCGATTACGCTGGATCAGATCGCCATTGATTTTCCCGAGTTGGTGCTCATCGGCATTCACCTGGGGTATCCCTGGACGGAGGAGATGATCTCGGTGGCCTGGAAGCATGAGAATGTCTATATCGGCTCGGATGCCTATGCGCCACGCCATTGGCCGGAGTCCTTTGTCCATTTCATCAATACCTGGGGCAAGGACAAAGTCCTGTTCGGGACGGACTGGCCGGTGATTGACCCCGAACGGGCAATCAAGGAGATCGATGCGCTCGAACTCAGGCCGGAATCCAAGCAGAAATTTTTGCGCGACACGGCCTTGCGTCTATTTCGTCTGCCCGAATCGCCCGCAACCTAGAAAAGCACCGTTCTTGATCCAGGAGCAATCACGGTTATATTCTCTACCCTCAAGAGAGAGTTGCTGATCCGTTGCGGAGAAATATGGACGCTGACCTATGGCGACGACCGACACCCCCCAATCCACAGACTTTATTCGGACGATTATCGCCGAAGACCTGAGGACCAATAAACATAACGGCAAGGTCGCAACCCGCTTTCCACCCGAACCGAACGGCCACCTCCATATCGGACATGCCAAATCCATCTGCCTGAACTTTGGGGTGGCACTGGAATACGGAGGGACGTGCAACCTCCGCTTCGACGACACCAACCCGACCAAAGAAAACATCGATTACGTCGAATCCATTAAGCGGGATGTCAAATGGCTCGGCTTTGACTGGGACGACCGGGAATACTACGCCTCTGACTATTTCGAGCAGTTGTACGACTATGCGGTCCAGCTCATCAAGGACGGGAAAGCCTATGTGTGCAGCCTGAGCCCCGACGAAATCCGCGCCTACCGCGGCACCCTGACCGAACCGGGTCGAGACAGCCCCTATCGGCAGCGCTCGGTTGAGGAAAATCTCGACCTGTTTGCGCGCATGCGGACCGGCGAGTTTCCAGAGGGCGCGCACGTCCTGCGAGCCAGGATCGATATGGCCTCGCCCAACATCAATATGCGCGACCCCACGCTGTACCGGATTCTGAAGGCCACGCACCACCGCACGGGAGAGAGCTGGTGCATCTATCCCATGTATGACTTCACCCACTGCCTGAGCGATGCGCTCGAAGGGATCACCCACTCGCTGTGCACCCTCGAGTTCGAGGATCATCGTCCCCTGTACGACTGGGCGTTGGCCGTCCTCCCCGTTCCGAGCCATCCCCAGCAGATCGAATTCGCCCGCTTGAACCTGACCTATACGGTCATGAGCAAACGTAAGCTCCTGGCTCTGGTGACCGACAGATATGTGAGCGGTTGGGACGACCCGCGTATGCCGACCCTGGCCGGACTCCGCCGCCGGGGCTACACACCGCAGTCGATTCGAACCTTCTGCGAACGTATCGGCCTGGCCAAACGGAACAGCACGGTTGACTATGCCATGCTCGAACACTGTATCCGCGAAGAGTTGAATCGAACCGCCCCAGCGGGTCATGGCAGTCCTTCGTCCCCTGCGGGTTGTCATAGACAATTATCCCCAAGACCGGGTTGAATACCTCGACGCGATCAACAACCCGGAAGATGCCAGCGCCGGCACGCGGCACGTCCCCTTTTCGCGGGTGGTCTATATTGAACGCGAGGACTTTCGTGAAGACCCGCCGCGTAAATTTTTTCGTCTCGCACCCGGCCGGGAAGTACGCTTGCGCTACGCCTATATCATCAAATGCGTCAGCGTCGTCAAAGATGACACCGGGGAGATTGCAGAAATCCACTGCACCTACGATCCCGAGACGCGCAGCGGCGGGCCGGCTGCCGGTCGCAAGGTCAAAGCCACCGTTCACTGGGTGTCAGCCGAGCAGGCCGTCACCGCCGAGGTTCGGCTCTACGATCATCTTTTCACCAAGCCCGACCCGGATAATGTGAAAGACGGAGCAGGCGTTCACCGACTATCTGAACCCGCACTCGCTCGAAGTCCTGACCGACTGCAAAGTCGAGCCGAGCCTGGCCCAGGCCGAAGCCGGCAGTCGCTTTCAGTTTGAACGGCAGGGCTATTTCTGTGTGGATACGACCGACTCGTCTCCGGGTCGCCCGGTCTTTAACCGAACCGTGACCCTGCGCGACACCTGGGCCAAAATCCAGGCCAAGACCCCTAACCCCTAACCACATGGCAACTTCGCTTCGAACGCTGCAATTTACACCAACCGAGCAGGCCGGTGCCGTCTCTGCGCTCCTCTTGCGGCCCACGTCTGCTCGTGCCCTGCTCGTTCTGGGTCATGGTGCCGGAGCCGGGATGCGGCACCCCTTTATGCAGGCCGTGTCGGAACAGCTTGCCACCCAGAAAATTGCGACGTTCCGCTATCAGTTTCCGTATATGGAAAAAGGCAAGAAAAGTCCTGACTCCCAAACGACCTTACGCGCGACCATCGTCTCAGCGGTTGAGACGGCCAAAAAAGCGGCCCGAGGACTGCCCCTCCTGGCCGGCGGGAAATCCATGGGAGGACGGTTGACCTCGTTGGTTGCGGCCGAGGGTCGCCTGCCGGACGTTCGAGGGTTGATCTTTTTCGGCTTTCCCCTCCATGCGGCAGGAAAACCGTCGAGCGAGCGGGGCGCGCATTTAGCCGAGGTGACCGTCCCCATGCTCTTCTTACAAGGGACTCGGGACAGGCTGGCCGAACTCGCTTGCATCACACCCTTATGCCGCAGCTTGGGCAAGCGAGCGACCCTCCATATTATTGAGGGCGGCGACCACTCCTTTCACGTCCTCAAACGCTCGGGACGAACCGACGAGGACGTGCAAAGCGAGTTGGGCGAGACCGTAGGCTCATGGGTCTCAGGTTTGTAGAATGGAGATATGGCCGGGTTGTACCCGGATGCGGTCAAGCCACACCTTAATCGCCTTAAAACGATCCAGCTCAAAGCCCCCCTCATGGGCGACGTGGGTGTAGGCATATAACGCGATGTCCGCGATCGTATAGCGCTCGCTCACAAAGAAGGTCCGTTTTGCGAGGTGCTGCTCCATGACCTCGAGCGCGGCATAGCCGAGGGGACGTTTTTGCTCCAGTCCGGCGCGTCGTTCGTCCGTTAGCTCACCGTGCATCAGCCAAAAGCGCGACGTGGCGATGTTGGGCTCATGGCTGTACTGCTCAAAGAACATCCACTGGAGAATCTGCGCCCGAGCCAAGTGATGGTCGGGCAGGAAGGCGGTTCCCTCGGCGAGATAGAAGAGAATCGCATTGGACTCGGACAGACAGGTCCCCTCCTCCAACTCCAGGACAGGGATACGACCGTTGGGGTTGATCTTCAGAAAGTCCGGCGTACGCGTCTCTCCCTGGAGGATGTCGTGCTCAATACGTTCAAAGGGAATCCCGAGCTGAGTGAGCAATAATCGAACTTTATACCCGTTTCCAGAAGACAAATAATCGTGCAGTTTGAGCATGCAGAGCCCTCCGTTTCTCAGCCAATTACCTGTGATTCCCGCACGGCGTCAAGAATGGCCAGGCGGGTGGCTTCCGCGGCTACCGTCCCGACCAGGGTGACATCACTCCGCACCTGTCCGGCAGACACGCTGAACACCAGATCGCCGTCCCACGGGCTCAAGGCGGGTGAAAGCGCCCGGGCAAACCCGGCGGTAGCCATTTTTGCCACGATAAAGAGGGCCTCCTGGTTCAGGGCCGCATTGGTGACAACCGCGACCAGGGTGGTGTTTTGGGGGAGTGAGGTTCTGGCCTCGGCGCTCCCGCGCAGCAGATGCTGTTCGATGTTGAGAAACTGCCCGTGTGTATCAACCGCGCCGGCGATGATTTTGCCGTTTTCTCTGACATCACCGAAGGCGTTCACCGCCGCACAGGCCAACACCTTGAGTTCACCTGTCTGTATATGTCCGACACCGAACCCACCGGTCATGGGGCGGCCGTTCTCCAGTCCCTTGCCGACCGTCGCGCCGCTTCCAACGCCGACTCTCCCGCGTGCATATTCGCTATTGGTGGCGACTTTACAGGCGTCATACGCATCCTGGGCCGCCGGATAGACCGGCTCGCCATAGGCAAGATCAAAAATGCACGCGGTTGGCACAATCGGTACAATCCGACCGGGTGTCGCCAGTCCCCGGCCCTGTTCCTGCTGATATTCCATCACGCCGGTGGACGCTCCGAGCCCATATGCGCTCCCGCCGGTAAACACCAGCGCGTCGATCTCTTCAACCGAGTTTCCCAGATTGAGCGGGACAACATCACGCGTGCCTGGGGCCGAGCCGCACAGATGATACGCACACACCACCCGCTGCGTGAAAAGAAGAACCGAGAGACCCGTGTTCCCCGCCAGGCTCTTATGCCCAATCAAGAGATTCTCAAGATGCATTCCCTGTCCCCTGTGTCATGGGCGTAACGATCCCGGGCCGAAGGATACGAGACTAGGGACAGACCTGCCTCTCGTCAACCAAGCCCTCGTAGATATTCCCTCACTTCGCGGTAAAGCCGCCGTCCACCATTAACAAACTGCCCGTCACATAATTCGCCTCCGACGAGGCCAGGAAAATCACCGGGCCGACCATATCGTGAATCGTCCCCCAGCGACCGAGCGGGGTGAGGGCTTCGACGGTAGATTTGATGTCTGGATTTTCGTGAAACGGGCGGGTCATGGCCGTTGTCAAAAAGTTGGGGCAGATCGCGTTGACGTTGATCCCATGTGGGCCATAGTCCACCGCGAGCTGACGGGTGAGGTTTGCAGCGGCAGCTTTTGAGGCGCAGTAGGCCGGTTCCTCGGGTAAGCCGATCACCCCGGCAATCGAGACGATATTGACGATTTTCCCTCCGTCACCCTGCTTCAGGAACTGGCGAATGGCTTGCTGACAGCCATTCCAGACGCCTTTGGCGTTCACTCCCATGGTAGAATCGTATTCTTCTTCGGTCTTTTCATGGATGGGGGCTAAGCGCGTGAACACGCCGGCATTGTTGACCATAATGTCAAGCCGGCCAAAGCGCTCCACCGCCTGTCGAATGACCGCTTCGACCTCGTGGCCTTTGGTCACATCCGCTTGCACAAAGCAGGCCTGGCCACCCTGGGCCGTAATCATCTCAGCAGTCGCCCTCTGGGTATCGGCATCATAGCCCTCGGGCCGGACATCAGGCCGGATGTCCGAGCAGACGATTCGAGCCCCCTCGTCGGCGAAGCCGATGGCAATAGCCCGACCGATGCCTGAGCTGGCACCGGTAATCACCGCGACTTTTTCCTGCAAGCGTCCCATGCTTTTCTCCTTTATTTCTCCGAACTTTTGTCTTGCTCCAGGTTTCATCTCTCTTCCCGGCACTTGATACCTGCCCGTGGAAAAGAGTACAACACGCTGGATAAGGGAGTCGTAGCGTCTCGACAACTTCTGCCCACCTGATATTGAGACAACATGACTCGAAGATCACGCTAGCCGGAGGATATCAGCGTGCGAACAATCACCCTGTGTAGCGGAAAAGGTGGCGTCGGAAAGACCCTGCTGGCAACCAGCTTAGGCAGAATTATCCAGCGGCAAGAGAAGTGTAATGTGCTCCTCGTCGATTTGGACTTGTCCGTCCGTGGTCTTACCCTCCTGGCCTTTCAAAACAAGTATGAACTCGATCAGCTTCCGTTCTCCTTAACCGATTATTTTTATTTGGAAGATGGGGATCAGCCGGAACTCCTGCATGCACTCCACAAAGGGCTCGCCCAAAACAATAACAATTACGAGGAGAGCCAAGAGATAACGGTTCAGGCAACGGCTGGCTCCCCGACCTATGAACGGTTGGACGGGCTTTTTATCATACCCTCTTCGACCGAAAGTGAGCGACCCGACGGGGCGCCGTTACACCACTTAGAGCTGAACGAAACGATCGATAAACTTGGCAAGTTCTACGAGTTTGCAACGTCGTCGTTACCCGTCGACTACGTCATTTTTGACACCCAAGCCGGACTCGGCAGTCTGAGTTTGGCGGCCACAACCCTGAGCGACATGAACCTTATTGTGTTGGAAGAGGACGATATCAGTTGGCGAACCGCGCTCAATGTCCTCATGGAAATCTCAGCGCTCAACAAACGACTCCAACGAAAATCCCACAGTTATTTTCTGGCCAACAAGGTCAGCTCCGGCATGTTGGACGCGGCGGATAAGCTCAAAGCCTTTTCGTTCCTCCCCCCCGTCCCGTTTGATGCCTGGGTGCAGAAGCTCTTTGCGCACGCCACAATCACCGTGCTGGAGAGGGATTTCGAGGGGAGTGATTTCTTCAAGCAAGTGGAGTCGCAGGTGTGGCAGGAGTTAGCGGTCATCCTGGGCGTACGGCAACGAACAACCGGAAGCGGCCCGCGGCCTTCATGGTGGCGAGGATAGCCTGAGGGACGACAGTCGCTGGCAGCGTTCCTTGCCGTCCCGTCTCAGCAAGCCCTTCCTACTCCCGCTCCAACCACACATCCGGGCAGGTCACCACACCGTTCCGCTCAAAAATCGCATCGATTTCGGCAAAGTCTTCCTGCCTGATATCCCATCCCAGAGCACCGACGTTATCTTCTACCTCGGCAGCCCTGCGACAGCCGACCAAGGCCGTACTCACTGTCGGATGTGAGAGCGTCCAGCGCAGCGCAAACTGCGGCAGGCTTTTGTTATAGCGGGCGGCCAAACCCTTCAGCTCTTCCACCGCCTTCATGTTGTTGGGAAAGTGATCTGGGCCGAACATGGTCTGGAACAGATTGATGCCACCCATACGGCCCTGACGCGCCCGCCAGTCTCCTTCGTCAAAGGTCATATCCGCATGAAAGGTTCCGCTCAGCAGCCCGTAGGCGAGCGAGCCATAGGCCATGACACCCATGTGGTGCTCACGACAGTAGGGCAGGATCTCCTGGTCCATACGGCGGTCAAACATATTCCAGCAGTATTGGGCGACGTCCACCCGGCGGGTTGTCATGCTGGCCTCAATCTGCTCACGCCGGAAGTTCGAGATGCCGATGGCCCGCGCCTTGCCCTGCTGCACGACGTCGTCCAAAGCCTGCATGGTCTCTTCAAAAGGCGTGTTCAGGTCCGGCCAGTGGACCATATACACGTCCACGTAGTCCGTGTTCAGGTTCTTCAGGCTTTTTTCGATCGAGACCATGACTCGCTCACGGCTGCTGTCTCGATAATTCGGCGCTTCTTTGTAGCCGATACCAAACTTGGTCACGACGACCGCGTCTTTCCGGCGACCGCCAAGCGCCTTGGCCAGCGAACGCTCCGAGGCTCCAAACCCATAAGCCTCGGCGGTATCAAAACACGTAATGCCCAGGTCCAGGGCGGTGTGCACCGCGGCAATAAACTCCTGTTCTTCAATTGACCCGTAGCCGCCGCCGATCTCCCAACAGCCGACGCCAATGGCGGACACTGCGATACCGGTTTGTCCGAAAGAACGATATTCCATGAGCGAGTCCCCCTCTAGTGCATTTCGATGCCGCCATCGACATTGATAGCCTGTCCGGTCACGTTCTCGGCCAGGGCCAGATACACGGCCAGTTGTCCGATATCGTCCGGTGTTTGGGGCCGACCCTGGGGGATCACGTTCTTGACCCAGCGTTGCCAGGAGTCCTCCTTGGATTCGTCCGGCTGTTTGAGCGACTCGGCCAGGTATTCCCACATCTGGGTGCGCAAAATGCCCGGACAAATGGCGTTGACGCGGATATTGGCCTGAGCCAGCTCTTTGGCCAGAGAATTGCTGAAGCCCACGACCGCAAACTTTGAGGCGCAGTAGTGCGCCAGACCGCCAAAACCGTTCTTGCCCGCGATTGAGGCAATATTGATAATCAGGCCCCCACCTCGGCTTTTGAGGGCCGGAATCGCGGCTTGACAGGAGAGAAAGACCCCTTTGGCATTGACGGCAAAGGTCAGGTCCCAGGCTTCTTCGGACATGTCTTCGACCTTCGCCATATTCACCACGCCGGCGTTACAGACCACGATATCCAGACCGCCCAACGCACCCGTGGCTTCCTCGACCATACGCAGCGTGTCGTCTTTCTGGGTGACATCGGCCTGAATCGCGACTGAGCGCCGCCCGAGGGAGATGATTTCTTCCGCAGTTTGCTGAGCCTGCGTAAATCCCCCGACCGCGGTCGCGCCATACTGCTGGGCCGTACTCGTCATGGTTTCAATGTCCGACACGGCCACATCGGCTCCGGCATTTGCCAGGGCCAGGGCAATACCTCGCCCAATCCCCCGGGCTCCGCCCGTTACCAGGGCCACTTTTCCATCCAGTTGTGCCATACCTCTTCCTTTCTCTGTCCGCTTTAGAAACCGGCCGGGCGCGGACACCCGCCCATCATTTCCAATAGATATTTCGCCACGTGCAGGGTTGTCCGGTCTTCAAGATAGGGACCGACAATCTGAATACCAATCGGCAATCCGGTGTCGAGCTGTCCCACCGGAATCACCGTGGCCGGCAGCAGGCAGGCGCCGGCGGGTGCCATCCACGTCACCAAATCCCAATATGGCCGTTGCTGCCCGCCAACCAGGGCCGTCCGTCCGGCTTGGGGCTCGGAGTGGTCGTGCTTGATCGCCGGACACGGCATGACCGGCAGCAGCATCACGTCCCAGTCCTGGAAGAACTCTTCCCAGCGTTTACGCATCTGCATCCGGCGTTCGTTATAGCTCAGCCATTCGCGATGCCACATGGCAAACAGCCGCCGGGTCTGGTCCGTTGAGGTGTCGCCGCTCGACTGCGCGAACTCTTCGATTTTGTCTCGCGAGACACCGCCGGACAGTGCGGACTGTAACAGGGCCATAAAGGTCGCCGCGATTTTTTCCAGGCTGAATTCGGGCCGCGCATCGGCGCTCACCGTCGCGCCAGCACGTGCTAGTGCACTGGCGGCGTTTTCCAGCAGGGTTCGCGCTTCCGGCTCGACCGGACAGCGGGGATCGTCCAGCCAGGTCGCAATACGGTAGTCCTTGAGCGCCTGTCTGCGCGGAGCCGGTAGCTCCAAGCGCCACGCCGGCTGCTCCCAGCGATTGGGACCGGCCATGATATCGAGCCCCAGTTCCAGGTCTTCGACATTCCGGGCCATGGGTCCGGCAACCGCCAGGTCGGCCAGCGTCAGGGTTCCCGGCGGGCCTGGAATCTGCCCGTGGGCGGGTACAATGCCATAGCTCGGCTTGTGGCCGGTGACCCCCGACATATGAGACGGCAGGCGAATCGAGCCGCCGATATCACTGCCTAACTCTAACGGCGTGAAGCCACAGGCCAAAGCGGCCCCCGAGCCGCCGGACGAGCCGCCCGGCGTACGTGTGGTATCGTGCGGATTATTGGTCGTGCCAAAAATCTCATTATAGCTCTGTAAGTCACCGGCGTAGATCGGCAGATTGGTCTTGCCGTAGACAATGGCCCCGGCTTCGCGCAGTCGGGCAACCGGCCAGGCGTCTTCCTCCGGGATAAAATCCTTGAGTTCCGGTGCGCCCGACGTCGTCCGCATGCCTTTGGTTTGATACGAATCCTTGATCGTCATCGGCACGCCGTGCAGCGGTCCTCGGAAGGCACCGCGGGCCAAATCCGCATCCGCGGCATCGGCCTCTGCCCGCGCCCGTTCCGCATCGATCGTCACGACGCTATTAATGGTCTTATCGAGCGCTTCGACCCGAGCAAGAAAATAGTCAACGGCTTCGCGGCTTGAAATTTCCTTCCTTTGGATCATGGCGGCGACTTCTGCGGTCGTCGCATAGGCAAGCTGAGACAGATCAGACATGGCTCCCTCCTTCTTCAGGCTGCCGTTAGCATTTGGCTTGTGCCAGGCAGCAGCATCTTGCCACGCACCCGGCAGGGACACAAGCTTGCAGAGGTGATACACCTGATGCGGGTCGGGCGAACGGAGCCCAACCTCTCATAGCTCGCACAGGAGGCAATATGACCGCGACACCAGAGGTCCTCATCAACAACCTCTACCACGCCCGCCGAAACGGAACCCAACCAGCCCCCATTGAGCCCATCCCTTCGGACCTGGACGAAGCGCTCGCCGTCCAACTCTGCGTTCTGCGGCGCTTTGAGGCCGCAGGAGAACAGCTTGGCGGCTGGAAGGTCGGGCTGACGTCGGGGAAAGCCCGCGACCGGATGGGAAAAGACATACGGCCGTTTGGCTATGTCCTCCAGAATCGGGTCTTTCCGTCCGGGGCGACCCTGCCCGTTGCTTCGATTATGCGTTGTCATATTGAACCCGAACTCTGCCTGATAGTCGGCTCGGCCTTACGCGGCCCGGACGTCGATCGCGAGCAAGCCAAAGCCGCAGTTCGGGCCGTTGCTCCAGCGTTTGAGATCAACGAGGTCCGCGTCCAGCCGGATCAGGGCCCCATGCCCTTGGTGGCCGACGGCTTGGCCCAGTGGGGGATCGTCGTTGGACCGGAAGCCCCGGTCCGAGACGGGCTGGTCAATACCACGGTAACATTTTCGCATAACGGCCAGGTGGTTGAGACTAAGACGCCGGGCGTAACAATGGATGATCCCTATCTCTCGCTGTCACGCCTGTGCCGCCGACTGCATCCATTCGGTTTGGGCCTGGAGCCGGGCCAACCCGTCATCACCGGCTCATTTTGTCATCACGCTGTCACGCAACCGGGGAGCTATAGCGCGGATTTTTCCGGCGTTGGAATCGTGTCGGTCCGGTTTCGCTAAGCACGCCGCCTACGGACGCCTAGTCTCACCAGCGTAAATTCTATAGACTGCGCAGGACGACACTCGTCAGGGCGAGAATTCAGACACCTGAGAAAGAGAGAAGACAATGAGCGAACACACCAACCCGAGAGTATTTTTTGATATCACGATCGGAGATGATGCGGCCGGACGGATCGTTTTTGAACTCAGAGCCGACGTCGTTCCCGAAACCGCGGAAAATTTTCGGGCACTGTGTACCGGCGAGAAAGGGGCCGGTCAATCCGGCAAACCGCTGCACTACAAGGGTTCGACGTTTCACCGCGTCATTCCCGACTTCATGTGTCAGGGCGGAGATTTTACCAACGGCAACGGCACCGGGGGAGAGTCCATCTACGGTTCCCGGTTTGCCGACGAGAACTTTCAGCTCAAGCATACCGACGCCGGTTTGCTGAGCATGGCCAACGCCGGTCCCGGTACGAACGGCTCCCAATTCTTTATTACCACCACCCAGACACCGTGGCTGGACGGCAAACACGTGGTGTTCGGCAGTGTGGTCGAAGGCATGGACGTGGTTCGTGCCATGGAGGCCCAGGGCAGTCAGAATGGGCAGCCCAGGCAGCGTATTGTGATTACCGATTGTGGTCAGCTTGACTAGGTCCGGTTCGAGCGAGGCCGGACAGGGTCGACGTATGACGAAAAGGAGAGGTGGATAACATGCCGACCGTCTCTGCCAATCAGTGTGAGATGTATTATGAGGTCGATGACTTCACCGATCCCTGGATAACGGACAAGGAGACGGTCTGGCTCCAACACGGGGTCGGTCGGAGTACCAGGTTTTGGTATCACTGGATTCCTCCGCTGGCGCGCCACTATCAAGTCATCCGCCGCGATATGCGCGGGCACGGCCAGTCTGCTGACCCCGGTCCGGACCATCGTTGGTCATTGGACGAGTTGGTCATGGATATGCACGCCTTCATGGACGCGCTGGGGCTCCAGCAAGTGCACTATGTAGGCGAATCCATTGGCGGCATCCTCGGTGTGCTCTTTGCCACGCGCTGGCCGGAGCGACTCAAGAGCCTGACGATTTGCAATTCACCAACCACGATTCGTCCGGCGGGCACACGCGCCTTGTCCGGTGAGCAAGGCAACCTGCATAAGCTTCTGGCCTCCGAAGGTTCTGTCGGCTGGGGTCGTGTGATGATTGAGCGCAAGATCATCAGCGGCAACAGCCCGGAGCACATTGAATGGGTGCTCAAGGAGTGGGCGAAAACACCGGCCCATGTTCTACAAGGGATTACCAAGACGCTGGACGGTGCGGACACGGCGCCGCTCCTGCCTCAGGTCAGCGTCCCGACGCTGGTGCTGGCTCCTGCCAACAGCCCGATCACCCCCTTGACCGACCAGCTCTCCATGCGCACGGAGATTCCCAACGCGCGGATTGCCATTGTCGAAGGCCCTGGGCACGAAATCTATGTGGATAGACCTGAGGAGTGTCTGAGCGCCTTACAGAACTTCCTGGAGTCGCTCTAGCCGTGAGGCTTTGAGCCACTGCGCCCTGGAGGTCAGAAAGCAGGGCGGAAGGGGAGAGCGACCTTCCGCCCTCAGCGGTGCGGCTAACCGCCCATACTGCCCATAAACACCGCGACACACAGCACGACGCCGCCGATATACGTGCCGAGAGCACCGACGACACGGAGAGGATGAGGTTGCGCGAGCGTCGAACAGGCGATCATGCCGATGGCGTGCAGATAGCGACAGG
This sequence comes from uncultured Binatia bacterium (SeqCode), assembly GCA_965203745.1. GTDB lineage: Bacteria > Desulfobacterota > Binatia > Bin18 > Bin18 > Bin18. The sequence goes on along the minus strand of CBDBDK010000001.1, from coordinate 1,757,426 downwards.
CGGTCACCAGTATCATCGTCCACATGACCCAGGCCGGGACGGCCTCTGCGCCCATCGCCGCGATGAGCATGAGCAAGGCCAACATGGGTGCGTACTCGGCTGCGTTGCCGTGTGCACGTACCATTTTATATAAGCGGTCGGCGGGGTCCGCATTGACACCACTGGTGGTTTCCGTTTTGCCGCGTGTCATAGAAACCATAAAGCCGAGTCCAAAGACCAACAAACCCAGTAAACCGGAACATAGGACTGCCGTTTCCATATGCGCCTCCTTCGTGTTGAACACTGTAATCTGGGAAGTATGCTGCTCTCCGCGACCTCTTACTTGGGGCCTCCTGCATCGTGCGTCCGAAAGGTCATTCGAGTCAAGGCTTGGGGGGAAATAGTTGGCAAGGCAGGACAGGGTCGGACCAGCCCTCTTTTGTCTCTGAGACTTTCTCAAGATATTCTGCGACGTTTTTAATCTTTCGTTCTTCGCTCATCTTAGGAACTCACGGTTTCCAGCAGTCATCAATCCACTCCATCTGGTCAATGGAGAAGTGTAAACTTTCACCATTCATTTCAGAATATCTATTATTCCTGACGGAGAGACACTAGGCTATCATCTTCAATAACATGAGATGAAGAAAACAGCTTGCGCTTGGAGACGGAATGCAGAACAATGGCTCAGCTAGGAGGTCGGCATGACCGCAGAATGGGCGCAGGTGTGGGTTTCCGCGTCGGGAGTTTTCATCACAGCACTACTCCTCAGCATTGGGCTCTGGCTCATGAGCAAGAGCAACAAAAGCCGAGATGCGATGGTGTCAACGCTTAGTGAGCACACGTCTGCGTTAGCGGAGCAAACACGGGCCTTACGCAGCCTGCTTGACAATCGGGGTAAAGATTAACCCATGACATCTGTCGGATTATGCTTTACTACCCTGCCCTACGAGTAACGTAGGTTTTTAGCGTAGGGTATGGCTGTACGATAATGTACTGAGGAGGACAGTATGACCAGCGTATCGCAACTCGGGTATTTGGGACTGAGCGTCAGTGACATGGCCGCCTGGGAACAATTCGCCACCTCGGTGCTCGGGCTGGCCGTGAGCGAACACGACGAGGACGGCTCGCTCTATCTGCGTATGGATGAGTACCACCATCGCTTTCTGGTACATCCGACGGGCAAGGATGACCTTGCCTATATTGGCTGGGAGGTTGCCGATGAACATGCTTTGCACGCCTTGGCGGACCAGCTTGGGGTAGCCGGGGTTGAAGTCGCCCAAGGCACGCCTGAAGAGCGGGCGGTCCGCCGGGTGGCCGGGCTGATTCGCTTCCAGGACCCGAGCGGTATCCCGTCAGAGATCTTCTATGGCCCACTCGTCCATTTTGATAGGCCGTTTCAGTCCCCGCGGCCGGTCTCGGGCTTTAAGACCGGAGAGCAGGGCTTGGGGCATTTTGTGATCCTGGTCAATAACGCCGAGCAGAGCATCAACTTTTATCGGGATGTCCTGGGGATGCGGATCAGCGACTATGTCCATATCACACCCGCTCCGGGCACAACTTTTCAGGCCACCTTTTTCCACTGCAATCCGCGTCATCATTCGCTCGCCTTTGTCGAGGCTCCCAACCCGCCCAAGCGTCTGAATCATTTCATGTTGCAGACGCAGTCGCTCAACGATGTCGGTTCGACCTATTATCTATGCCAGGATCAGGACGTGCCGATTACGATGAGTCTGGGCCGTCATACCAACGACCATATGACCTCGTTCTATATGCAGACGCCGTCCGGCTTTGCGGTTGAATATGGCTGGGGCGCACGGGAGGTTGATGACGCGACCTGGCAGGTCCAGATGCATACCTCGGGCAGCATTTGGGGCCATGTCCGGCGGACCCCCGGTCTGGGCGGTGTTGCGCAGGAGCAGGCGTAGGGCGCTGTGCGGTTCCGGTTACTCGGAAGCGCCCGGTAAGGAAAACCCTCACCCTAGCCCTCTCCCAGAGTGAGAGGGAACGCAGGCTGGGGTGGCCGTAGCCGACTCAGGACGGCAGATTGTCCAGGTAGGTCCGGACAATACGGTCAAAGATTTCGGGCTGCTCCTCATACGTCCAGTGGCCGGCCTGAGGGATGACTTCGAGTTGACAGTGCGGCATTCGGTCGCGGAAGTACTCGGAATACTTGACCGGCGTAAAATAGTCCTCGTCTCCGCAGATGGCGATCGACGGGGCATGGATGTTGGCGACTCGACTCATACAGTCGAACATGTCGTCGCTAATCCAGTCCTTGTAGGTCACCTTGGGATCAGTCTCGGACGTCAAGGCATTGAGCGTATCGACGAGGGACTGGGGGGTGCTTTTGGCGAAGCCCAAACGCGGATCAATGGCAATCCCGGCTTCACCCGCAGCCAGTTGGCGCGAGTTCTCAAGGACGTTCGGGTCCACCCGCAGCCGCGCGCCGGTATCAATGAGCATCATGCCGCTGAGACGGTCCGCATAGTAGATGGCTGCGGTCAGGGCGATCCCGCCGCCGAGGGAATGTCCGGCGATCACAAACCGGTCCCAGCCCAAATGGTCGGCCAGCCGGATCGCGTAATGGGTATAATCCGCCGCGCCACGAAACCCAGTGCCGGACGATTGGCCGTGCCCCGGCAGGTCTATCGCCACCGGCGTATGATGGTCGGCTATCGCCCGCATATGCCTGTGCCACACCCGGCCGTCACAGCCGGTTCCGTGGACGTATAAGACGCGCTGTCCGTGTGAGCTGTCACCGGTGGTGTGATAGTGTATCCGCAGTCCGCCAATATCAGCATATCCCATGCGTTCTCCTCCGTTGGCTGTCTGCCTGACTATGCAGGGACACCCGTATCAGCCGTCAGCCCGGCCGCTTCAATGGCGGCCACGGCGCATTCCTCATCAATATCCGAGGTATCGCCCGATATCCCGACCGCCCCGATAATGGACTGAGACCCGTCCCGGATCAGCACGCCACCCGGCACCGGCACGAGCTTGCCCTGAGCAACTGCGGTCAATGCCTGTACGAAATGAGGCCGCTCGGCCGCAACACTGCCCAGCACCCGAGACGAGCGGCCCATGCCCAACGCGCCCCAGGCCTTGCCGATCGCTACATCGGCACGCATCAGGCTCGTTTCGTCTTCGCGTTGAAAAGACTGAAGCTGTCCGGTTTCATCCAACACCGCAACTGCGAGTGGGGAGGCATGCATGGCACGGGCCTTTTGGAGTGCTGCGGTGACAATCGTATTTGCCGTTTCCAGGTGTAAGCGGGCCATAACCTCCTCCGTATACTCGTTCTCCTCCAGTGTCATCCCATGGGATCGATGTCGGATTGACCGAGCAGAAATTGCCCGTAATTTTCATAGGATGAATCATTGACCATCAAATGGGCCGCGGCAGTGTGCAAATCCCGCAGGCAGCGCTGCAAGACATGCTCCAAGCGCACGGCACTACCGGCACCAGCGCGAAAGGCGTTGGTCGTGATCTCAAGCGCCACGTCTGTAGCCAGGGTCGCGACGCTACGCATTTCGGCCTGGAGCGCCGGACCTGGCACTTGGCCGGCGCTGGCCGTCTGCCAGGCTTTTTCGAGGATATCGATAACGACCAGGCGTGTTCCGCGCAGCCGGAGGTCTGCCTGGGCGATCATCCGCTGAACGACGGCCCTGTCACTCAAGCGCCGCTGGGGTCCATAGCCCCGTTTTTTTGATTGGGCCAGATCAATAATCGCGTCAAGCGCACAGCGGGCAATCCCCAGAGCAAAGGCTGCGTGTTCATTCGCCACATAGCCTGGCCAGCCCATGATATATAAGGGCCCGCCGCGCTGTGGCGGCGTACTGCCCACGGCAAAGGTAAACGCCTCGGGAACAAACAGGTCCGCAACCGCGTAGTCACAACTGCCGGTGCCTTTCATGCCAAGCACATGCCAGTTGTCGATGACCTGGGCTTGGGCAATCGGGAAGACCACGGCCCGCACCTCGGGCGTCTGGGAGTCACGCTCGACCAGGGTTTGGACCAATACCCATTCGGCATAGCGGATGCCACTGCCCCACGACCAGCGACCGCTGACACGGTAGCCGCCCTGCTCGGGCACGGCTCGGCCGGGCATCAAGCCACCCGCCATGGTCGGGACGCGACCATGTGGGAACATTGTGGCGATGGTTTCGTCTGGGAGAAAGGCGCCGGCCATGCCAACAATGGCAGCGCCAATAAACATGCACCAGCCCACGGACGGATTGATCGTTGTTACGGCCTCAATCACCTCCAGTTGCGTCACCGGGTCGGCCTCGGCCCCACCGAGTTCCGCCGGCAGTTTCAGCTTGAACAGGCCGGCCTCGCGCAGGGCCGCCACCGAGGCGTCGGGCAGCGTCCGGGCTTCCTCGGCTTCGTCTATCTGGGCGGCAAGCGCCCCACGGACCTGCTCGACTGCCTGTAGGAGCATCTGCCGTTTCTCGGCCCGCTCTGCGGGGAAGGATACCGGCATGAGAGTGCCTCTTTTACTCCTCTGGGTGCGTGTCGAGTTTTGGGCCGGTCTTTACCTCAGCCATTACCCGCTCCTCTCTCCAGAACCGGCGAGCTTGTCAATCGCCTTGAGCAATCTGTCCAACGAATCAGGATCAATCAATCGATGCTCAGTTCCAGAACGAATCAAAGCAGAGTCAGGCAGGCCGCTATTCTGTACCAACTCGACACTGTGGGCAAAGGGAACGGCCTCATCAGCCTCGGCGTGGAGGATAAGGGTATTCGGCTTGACAGATGTCGCCCTACCCCAGCGTTTCCAGGCCGGGCAAAGCAGCACGAGCGACGTCTCTCCGCTGTCGATGTTGATCGCGACCGCGCCCCCCCGGCTGGAACCCACAATCACCTCAGGCCGCTGACGGTCAAACTCGGCCTGAGCAATACGCACACAGGCGTCAAAGTCGTCATTCGGCAGAAGAGGATTACAAACTTCAAAGCCGTTAGCCTTGAGAAAAGTCGGCTTGGTCCCTCCAGGGGTTGCGCCAAAGCCGTGCAGGAAGAGGATTTTCATTGCTTGGCACCTGCTCCGCGGAAGTCGGACGAGACAGAGCAGAAAAAACAGGGCAGAAGAACTCGCCCCTGCCCCACGGCAGCAAGCCTAAAACATGGCAATAGGGTTCACCGGCGAGGCCGTTCCCTTGACCAGCACCAGCGGAGCCACCGTCAGCATGAACGTCCAGCGTGAGCGGGCGGCGCAGGCCGTGCTCAGGTCGTCCAACAGGCAGTTGTCGAGCAGGTGTATACCCATGGCCACTAGGGTACACGAGTGGATGGGCATGATGAGATTATCATAGCCACTCGGCACAACGTCACTCACCCCGTCACAGCCCAGCACGGCAATTTTCCGCTCGTGAATCCAGGGCAGGCAGGCCGCACCCAGCCCGGCTAGGCCGTCCTGAAGCGCATCCCAGTTGCCCTGGGCTTTCTGGCGCGTGTGGCGACCGGTCCGCACAAAGAGCACATCGCCTTCTTCAACCTTGAAGTTTCCCGCCTGTTCCGCAGCTTCCAGGTCCGCCGGCGTAATCGCCTCGCCCGGCTCCAGATAGTCACGGTTCTTGAGCGGCGGGATATCGATCAACACCCCGCGCGACACAATACCGTTCTTAATGGAATGGATCGCCCCGTTCAGCGCGCCCTGGGCGGTCACGTCCGAGGAGGGATAGCCGTTATACATCTTATCGTTGTGAAACACGTGGCACAGGGCATCGATATGCGTGTTCGCGACCCCATGCGGAGCAATGGCAAAATAGTCGGCGCTATACGGCAGGGGGACTAGGCTCTCCTCACCCGGCGCACCGGTCTTCATCATCAAATGCATGACCGGAGTCGGATTATCCGGCCCGTGATGCGTCGCCAACGGCAGAGATAACGACACCGAGTGGCCGTCTTGCACCCCGGCTGCGGCCTGCGTGCGTTTCTCAGGCGTAATATAGTTGAGCGCGCCAAGCTGATCGTTTGCTCCCCATTTTCCCCAGTTGCTCAGGGTCGAGAAGAACCCCTCTACCTGGGCTTCAGTCAGATCATCGTTGACTGCCATAGCGTCCTCCTTTTTGCGTTCCGTCTCGTTCCACGCTTTTAGCGCAAAAGCGCCGAAAAGAGAAAGAGGCCCAGGGACACACGAGCCAGGGCTCGTTTTTACATTGACAGGCCGCCCCGTTTGGTTCGATAATCGTCTCGGACTTGTTGTATCCACATACCCAAAAAGGAGGCTGCCGTGTCATATGACATCGTCCTAAAGAACGGGTTAGTTGTTACGCCGAACGGTGTGATCCGGGGCGGGATTGGCATTGAGGGGGAACAGATCGTCGCGGTCGGTGCAAGCTCAAGCCTGGGTCAGGCCAAACGCGAAATCGACGTTGAGGGCAAAATCCTGTTCCCTGGGACGTTTGACCCCCACGTCCACTTCGGCATTTCGGATCGTTTTGGCGATGAGGCCATGGTCGAAGATTTCTTGCGCGACACCAAGGATTGTCTGATCGGCGGAGTCACGACGATTGCCACCACTACCCTGATCGGCAAGGATCCGATGTTGGACCTGTTTGACCAGGCTGTCGAGTGCGGCACCAATCATTCCTGGTGCGATTTCAAGGTGACCTGCGTGGTCAACACGCTCGATCAGGTCGCCCAGATCCCGGCCGTGGCCGCAAAGGGCGGCGTATCGTATAAATTCTTTACCGGTTATTCCGGCCCGCAGGCCGAAGCCTTTGGCATGAACCCGGACGGCATCACACCCTCTTTCTTTCACGCGGCGTGTGAGCAGTTGGCCCACTGTGGGCCGCCGACCTTTGCCAAGATTCATGCCGAAGACCCGCACGTCCGTGGCATCCTGGTCGATCGCTTGCGCGAAATGGGCCGAGCCGACCAGCTCACGGCCTGGGCCGAGTCCAGTCCGGAGTGGGCCGAAAGTGTCCAAGTCTATACCTATGGGATGATCGCCAACCAACTGCGCGTCCCAATCTACCCGGTCCATATCAGCGCCGCGCATACCGTGGAAACAGTCAAGCGCCTGCACGCCGAGGGGCTGAACATTGTGGGAGAAACGGTGGCCTGTTTTCTCAACACCACGGCCCCGGAAATGGATGCACAGGGCATGGGCGGCAAAGCGAAAATTCAGCCACCGATTCGTTTTGAGAAAGACAAGGAGCGGCTGTGGCGTGGACTTCAGGAAGGCACCCTATCTGTCGTCGGAACGGACAGCCTGACCTACTCCTCGTCGTTCAAGACCGATGGAGATTTTTGGGATTGTCGTGTAGGTATTAACCTTCAGGTGGCCGATACCCTGCCCCTCCTGTTCCACGAAGGGGTGAACAAAGGCCGTATCGATCTGGTAACCCTCTCAAAAATCTTGTCCGAAAACGCGGCCAAGCTGTACGGCCTCTACCCCAAGAAGGGGGCCCTGGCCATTGGCTCCGATGCGGACATCGTGGTGCTCGACCCGGAAAAGGACGCTGTGCTGGGGGTCGACCGGATGCGGTCACGCGCGGACTATTCGTTGTGGGAGGGCCGTCAGGTCAAGGGTATTCCGGTGAAAACCTTCCTGCGTGGCCAGTTGGTTATGGAGGACGGCGAGATTGTGGCCGAACAGCCGAGCGGCCGATTTGTTGAGCAGGTTGTGCGACCGCGAGGCTTATAAAGAAGGAGACGACTATGGCTCAGACTGAAGACAAAAACGCGATTTATGAACATGCCCAACTCGGCCATAAACTCGGCTTTGGGAAAAAGCCCGCGCTGATTGTAGTGGACTTTCAGTTGGGCTTTACCATTCCGGAACAGTCCCCGCTTGCCGGCAATCTTGATGCCGAAGTCGCGGCGACAAACGAGCTCATCGCCGCGGCCCGCAAGAAAGACATTCCGGTTATTTTTACGGTTGTGGGCTATGATCCCCACCGGCAGGACGATGCCGGCCTATGGCCCGAAAAGGCACCCTCTCTGCGTATGCTCACCATCGGAAGCGACCTGGTCAAGCTCGACCCGCGCCTCAATCAGGAGCCCGGCGACCTGGTGATTACCAAGAAATACGCCTCCGGCTTCTTCGGTACCTATCTGGCCTCAACCCTCACCATGCAGTCGGTCGATACCGCTATCGTTACCGGCTGCACCACGAGCGGCTGTGTCCGCGCAACGGTCATGGATGCCCTGGCCAACGGTTTTCGGCCCATTGTGCCGATTGAGTGTGTCGGCGACCGAGCCCAAGAGCCACACCAGGCCAATCTGTTCGATATCGGCGCAAAGTACGGGGATGTTATGCCGCTTCAGGAGGTGTTGGAGTATCTGGAGCAGTTGTAAATCCACGGCGTGTTGAGTGCCCTGCTCAGGCACTTCCCTTCGTCCTCAGGCTGGGTTAGGTTGTCGGGCGGTTAAAGTCGAGTATTTGGAGGAAAACCGATGTGGGGAGTGAAGCAGTTTGTCATTTTTTCAGTCGTCTTGCTGGTCAATTTGCCAGGATGTGCGGAGGCGGGCGGCGGAGCAGCCGGGGGGCCGGTGGTGCTCATGGCAACCTCCAAGGGAGAGGTAAAAATCGAGCTGTTTCAGAAAGAGGCGCCGGAAACGGTCACAAATTTCCTCGCCTATATCAGCGAGGGCTTTTATGACGGGACGATTTTCCATCGGGTGATCCCCGGCTTCATGATCCAAGGGGGCGGCTTTACCGAGGCCATGCAGCAGAAGCCGACCAAGCCGGCCATCAAGAATGAGGCCGCCAACGGCCTGACCAACGACACCGGAACGCTGGCCATGGCCCGCACGAATATGGTTGATTCCGCCACCTCTCAGTTCTTCATTAATGTCAACGATAATGACTTTCTGAACCATAAAGATACCTCGATGCAGGGCTTCGGGTATTGCGTCTTTGGCAGAGTCATCGAGGGCATGGACGTCGTGAGTGCCATCGAGCGGGTCGCAACCGGACGAAGGGGCATGCATCAAGATGTTCCGCAGGAGCCCATTATTATTCAGTCGATGAAAGTTGTCTCCGAAGCGCAGTATGACGCCGAGAGTGCGTCGTAAATCCAATATATATCGGAGGGAGTATGCGTTTACACACACGTTTCCATGGGTCTTCCTGGGTTCTTCTGGCCGTGCTGAGTGGCACGTTCTTTTTCGCTACGCCACATCCGTCCGCAGCCGAGCTTTCTTCAGAGCTGAAACAGGCACTGGACTCCAGCAAATATGTCTATATCCAGTCCGAGCGTAAGAGCGGCGATTTGGGCTCAAAGGCCGAGATCTGGTTTTTCGAGCATGACGGGGCCGTCTGGGTGGGGACGCCAGTGACAACGTATCGCGTCAGGCGCATCCAGGCCGGCCGCACCAAAGCCAAGGTCTGGATCGGCTCGCGCGAGGGGCCGTCGTTTGAGGCCGCCGGGTCTCTGGTGAAGGACGATGCCATCACCGAAATCATGTTCAAGACCTTTGCCGAAAAATACCCGGGCGGCTGGCCGCAATATGAAGAGGGTTTTCGGAGCGGCTTTGCCGACGGCTCACGCACCCTGGTGCGCTATGACCCAGCGGGCATGTAGGGTCAGCGAAACTTCCAGCGCACAAGCAGTCGGCTGATAAGGGCGGGGCAAGTCTCCGCCCTTTTGCTGTTTCCCGGCGGGTGGATGCCATAGGGGGATGGCGGAGATAGAGTGGCAATGGCGCAAAGCAGGGACAACTGGTCAGGAACGTTTGGATTCGTGCTTGCCGCCATGGGGTCGGCGGTCGGGTTGGGCAATGTCTGGCGTTTTCCGTCTGTCACCGGAGAGTATGGGGGAGGAGCATTCATCCTCGTCTATCTAGGTTGTGTCCTGGCAGTCGGCATCCCGATTATGATTGCCGAACTTCTCATCGGACGCAGCACTCAGCGGAGTGCCGTTGGCGCATTTTTCACTCTGCGACCGGACTCGGCGTGGCCCATCACGGGCTGGCTCAGCGTGACGGCTAGCTTTATTTTGCTGTCCTACTATTCGGTCGTTGGTGGCTGGGTTCTGCATTATATTTTCCTCTCTCTTGCCGATAGTTTTGCGAGCCGATCAACGCCAGAGATCGGACAGCTCTTTGACTCGCTGTCAGCCAATCCAGTCCTCCAAATGTTTTGGCATGCCGTTTTTATGGCCGCCACCATATGGTTTGTCTCTCGCGGTGTCTCACGTGGCATTGAGTGGGGCAATAAAATCATGATGCCAGCCCTCTTCCTGATGCTCTGTTTCCTACTGGTCTATGCCCTTACGACCGAGGGCGCCGCGGAAGGCATCGCTTTTTTATTGACACCGAATTGGGACAAGATTAATCCTGAGGCTGTGCTTGCAGCCTTGGGACAAGCCTTTTTCTCGCTGAGCGTCGGCCTGGGGATGCTCATCACCTATGGGAGCTATCTGCAACGCGACAGCAAACTGCCCCGCTCCACTCTCTTCGTAGCGGCCAGTGACACCGGGATTGCGCTCCTGGCTGGATTTGTCATCTTTCCCCTGGTGTTTACATTTCAACTGGAACCAAGTGATGGTCCGGCGCTTATTTTCAAGACACTCCCCACCGTCTTCAGTCAGCTCCCATTCGGACAATTCCTCGCCGTCCTGTTCTTTTTGCTTCTCACCTTTGCGGCCTTAAGTTCTGCTATGGCCGGCCTGGAGGTTGTCGTCGCCTATTTTGTTGATGAGCGGGGCTGGGCCCGCGGACCGGCCAGTTGGGGGCTGGGAGGTGTGATAGGGGCTCTGGGCGTTTTCTCGGCCGTGAAAGGTGTCGATCTGGCCGACACGATAGTGACGAGCTATTTACTGCCCATTAGTGGGCTCCTGGTTGCCGTATTTGTCGGGTGGTCGCTGACGCATCAAGAGCGGCAAGCGGAAATCCCGGCCGGCGACCTGAGACCGGTTCTCTATCTGGGGTGGGTCTTTCTGCTGCGCTTTGTCGCGCCTATTGCGGTGACGATTATTTTGTTGCAATCGATCGGATTGTTCTAGGGTGAGGACGCACGAGACCGCGTGCTGCATCGTTGGTGGAGGTCCGGCCGGGGCCATGCTCGCCCTCCTGCTGGCACGTCAGGACGTTCCGGTTACGCTGCTTGAAAGCCACCTCAATTTTGACCGTGATTTTCGCGGCGATACCCTCCATCCGTCGGTCATGGAGATACTGGATTCGATTGGCCTGGCCGAGCGTCTGTTGAGCCTGCACCATGCCAAGATTGACCGCCTCTCCATCCAGACGCCCGAAGAATCGCTCCAGTTGATCGACCTGCGCCGCCTCAAAACGCCCCACCCGTATATCACTCTGATTCCCCAGGTCGATTTCCTGGACTTCATCACCGCCGAAGCAAAACACTATCCCCACTTTCAGCTTCGCATGGGAGCCAATGTCCAGGGGTTGATCAGAAAGAACGGCCATGTCCGGGGCGTACGCTATCGGACCGCGCATGGAGACTGGCACGAGGTCCGCGCTCAGCTCACGATTGGGGCGGACGGCCGTTTCTCTCGGCTGCGTCGCCTTGCCAAGCTGAAACCGCAGACGTCCCAGCCACCCATGGATATGCTGTGGTTCCGGTTGCCGCGTCAACCGGACGACCCGGTTGATGCCGGTGCGACGCTCCGCATTGGACAGGGACGTCTGCTCGTCCTCCAGAATCGGTATGCCTATTGGCAGATCGGCTATGCCATCCTCAAAGGCCGCTATAGGCACGTTCGCGCAGCGGGTCTGGAAGCCCTGCAACGGTCCGTTCGAGAGCTCGTCCCCTGGGCTCACGACCGTGTGGACCAGCTCTCGGACTGGCAGGATATTGCCGTCCTGTCCGTTGGCGCCGACCGGCTCTCGCAGTGGTATCAAGCCGGTCTGTTGCTGATAGGCGACGCGGCCCATGTCATGTCTCCAGTCGGTGGTGTGGGCATTAACTATGCGATTCATGATGCCGTGGTCGCGGCAAATATCCTGGCTCGACCCCTTCGGAGTCACACCGTCCAGGAGCGTCATCTGGCGGCCATACAGCGGCAACGCGAGTGGCCAACACGCGTTATCCAGGCATTTCAGGCGCAGATTCAGCAACGCCTTATTGCGCCGGCATTGCGCGGCGACGTGTCGTTTCGGCTCCCCCTGTCCATACGGCTGGTCCCGCGGATTCCGCTGTTGCGCACCCTTCCCGCCGTACTGATTGCCTTTGGACCAAAACGGGTCCGCGTAGAAGCATAGACGCGGTAAAGGGCGCCGTTTCCCCACATGAGCTGGCCGTGATACTACTCTGATTACCGGAGCCCTGCTTATGGCTGACTCAAGGGAGCACACCCGACCAATAGACCGCTCTGTCTGGGCTGAGGGAGTGAGGAGGAGTCATGGATTGGAATGCCCTGATAGCGGCGACGCTCACCATCTATAGGAACACAGCAAGAGAGACGGTCGAGAAATTCGGAAAAGGCTGGTGGATCGCCCTCCTGCCCTTGGTGTACACGCCGCTCATCATTCTTGCGGCAACCTTTTTTGGGCGGATGGGTTTTGTCGGAGAACTCCTGGTTGGACTGGTCATGGTCCTGTGTACCAGCTCGTACTTATATTTTATTGACGGCGTTGTGCACGGCCAACGCGTTCAGCCACAAGAGTTACTTGATAGTTGGCGGCCTCACTTTGGCTCGGTTATCAGCATTCTGTTCTTCCTAATGCTGATCCGCCTGCTGTTCTCGATGCTGCCCGGCGGGGCTGGCTCTCAGGCCCTGTATGTGCTCGTCCACCTCATTCTCCCGATCCTGCTCAGCCCGGTCACGGAGGTCATCTACCAAGGCCGGACCGACGGATGGGCCATGATCCAGGAGAGCGTTGAGTTTCTGCGTGAAAGTGGAGTGGAGTGGTTTGTGCCCTTGGTTGGGCTGGTGGTGGTGGTGTCGGTTCTCGGCGGTTTACCGCCAATTGGCTTGGCTTCGTCGCTCTTCTTTCCGCTCGATATTCTGGCCATGCCCATGCAGCTTGGTCGATCAATGCTGCTGCCCCTCGGCATCGGGTTTTGGAATTCGGCGGCGGAGATTATCTGGGCCGCAGGCTGTTCTTTTTTCCTCTACGTGGTCATGGTTTTTCGCGGCCTGTTATTTCGGGCGCTCGCCGGTGGGACCCGCCGGCAGCGTATTTTTCGTTCCCGCCTGGACTAGCAACACGCCTTACTCAATGGGGCCGAGTTCTATCTCTTCTAATATCTCCTCTTCTTCAGGACTGAGTTCGACATCTGCTAGTGCATCGTCTTCTTCAGAGTCGGAGCCCAGCGTCTCCTCGAAGGCGCTGAATTCCGTGTCCTCAAATTCGTCCCGCTCTTCCAGCGCTTCTTCTCTTTCTTCAAAGTCTTCGCCTAAGGCTTCTTCCAAAGGACTCCATTCTGTTGCGTCTTCTACGGTCTCAATGGTCTCGTCCGCCTCCCCTGTCCATTCGGCAATAGACGCCAGCAAGGGCCTGGCCAGGGCGGTCGGAATGCCATAGGCGGCTTCGGGTCCGGGCTTGCCCATGGTCACATAGGACGCCTCGTCATCGTCTTTTTCTTTGAAGAACACGCCGGACATGATCCTGCGCCCACCGACAAACTGAATCGTCTCAACGCGGAAAAACTTCCCGGTCACCTCACCGTTGATATTTCTCTGGTCCCCCATGGCGCTGACTTCCCAGCCGTTTTCCTCCGCCACGTCCCGAAACAGCATGAGTGCCATTTGTGGCGAGACGTTCAGATTCAGCTTCTCCCCAGCTTTGATCCGCTCTTCTTTTTTTGGCGGCTCTACACCTGGAATGATGGCTGACACGGATGACACTGTTGATTTCACAGAGCCACAGCTCACGAGGCCGAGGAAGCTCAGGCTCACCGTCCAGACGACATTGCGTGCTATTTTCATGACCGCTTTTCCTCTCACGTGCGAGCTGATGCTTATACGTGTTGAGCCCGCTCAACAATAGGCGCGAGTTGCTGAACGGCTTCAGCACCATTGCGAAAGGCAGCTTGAGCCGCGGCCATTATCACCCGGGTGACGCCGGCTTCCTGGTAGTGTTTGAGCATATCGCCATCCAGACCGCCTTCGGGCGAAGAGAGCAGGAGGACGGAGAATTCAAGGGCTTCGGGGTCACGACCGGCCTCCCGGGCCAGTTGTTTGATAATGGGAATGTCTTCCTCGGCCTGCTCGGGCGTGAGTCCCCCAGGGCACCAGCCATCGGCATAGCGGGCCACCCGTTTGAGCGCGTAGCGTCGATCGTGCGCACCAAGAAAGATCGGCGGGGTGGGCTTTTGGACCGGCTTGGGAAAGAGTTTGACCGACGGGAAGCGAACAAACTCGCCGTTATAGCTGGCTTCGTCCTTGGTCCACAGCTCTCGGAGGGCTTCCACCGATTCCCGTAGATGCTGCCAGCGTTTGGGGAACTGCACGCCCATAATTTCGGCCTCCTCAGGGAGCCAGCCGGCTCCGACCCCGAAGAGGAGTCGCCCGTTCGAGTATAAATCAATACTCGCCGCAGCCTTTGCCGTCGTGATGGTGTTCCGTTCCGGCAGGAGGCAAATACCCGTCCCCAGACGAATCGTCTGTGTCGCCTGCGCAGCCGCCGCCAAGGCCACAAACGGGTCAATCAGATGCGCATAGAATTCAGGGATTTTTCCATCCGGCGAGCGGGGATAATAGGTCGTAGAGTGCGTCGGTATGACTAAATGCTCGGCAACCCAAAATGACTCAAACCCGAGACGCTCGGCCTCTTGGGCAATAGCCCCCGACTCTCCGGACTGTTCGGTCAAAAAAGCGAGTACCCCGATCTGCATGGCTAGCCTCCCTTACCTGGTGTCAGTTTTTCTGTAAGAATTTGACCTTAATAGGAAATGGTCGGAGACTCAATTGCGGCAGCCATTCCACTTCTCAAAACGCAGCTCTTCTCTTCCCGTAATGCAGCACTGTATTCGCCTTCTCTGCCTTTTTCTGCTGAGTGTCATCAGCGGCTCAACCCTCGTCTGGTCTCAGGGCAACGCTGACGAAATGCTGGTTGGTCCGCGAGGCTTGCATCAGACCCCTGATTCGCCAACTGCTTCAGGGGTCCCATCAGACGTTTCCCCCTCCGCAGACGTATCACCCTCCTCTGTTTTTCTGCACGGCTATCGCGCGTTTCAAAACAAAGACTGGGAGGCAGCTCGCCCGGCCTTTGAACACGTGCAGCAACACGAGCCCCTGCTAGTCGATTACAGCTTATACTTTTTAGGAGAACTCCATCTCAAAGCTGGTAGCCCGGTGGAAGCGCGTGCTGTTTTCAAGCGGCTTTTGGACGAGTACCCGATGACGATCTGGCAGAGCAATGCAGCCCTGGCCTTAGCCCGGCTCACCTTTACGGAAGAACGATGGGAACGCACGATTGCCTATGCCAAGCAGGCGCAACAAGACCCGCTGGTGACCGACGCGGTTCGGCAGCAATCCACGCTCCTCATCGCCCAAGCCTACGAACAACAGGGGAAGCGGTCTTTCGCCTATCAACGCTATCAAGCCCTGCGGGCAAGTACGCCGCGAACGGCAGTCGGAGAAGCCGCCAAAGCCCGAGTTGCCGCGCTGCGAGAGCAGCACCCGGAGGATTTTCCACTCCAGACGGCACGGGCGTATTACGACGAGACCAAGTTGTTGGTGAAGGAGGAAGATGTTGAGACGGCACGAAACCTCGCCGAACAGTTTCAGACGCGCTTCTCTACCAGCAGCCTGAGGCCGGCCGGCTTGCTCTTACTCGCCGGGCTCTATAAAAGCCAGGGACAACGCGAGGCAGCTATCACGCAGTGGCAGGAGGTTGTCGAACGCTATCCAAACACGCCATTTGCCCCCAAAGCCCTGTACCGTTGGGCACGATTTTTCTGGAATCAAGACGAAGATGACGCGGCCCTACTGCTCTTTAAACGGCTGACCAAAGCGTATCCACGTCACGACTTGGCCGCAGAGGCATGGAATGCTATGGGGCGTATCTTTCAATCCAAGCAGGACAATGCCAACGCCGCTTCGGCCTACCAACACCTCAGACGGCAGTTCTCTCGCACACCATTGGCCCTTGAAGCGCACTGGCGCCAAGGCTGGATGGCCTATAGCCAGGGGGAGTATCGAACCGCGCAGAAGATATTTCAAAAACTCGCGCAGTCTGTGCCCGGAACCGTCGAAGGTATACGCGCCCTGTACTGGCAGGCGCGCGCAACCGGGCGTTCAGGTCAATCCGAGGAAGCGGCCACCGTGTATCGACGGCTCCTGCGTCGCTATCCGTATGGCTATTACGCGCTGTGGGCGGAAAAGCGCCTAGGCACAATGCTATCGGCCCTCCCCCTCAAGACCCCGCCGGCCTCCCCTCCCCCTCGCCTCTCCGCAGTCCAAGGGGCGCACTATCAGCGCTACACCACCCTCGTGGACCTCGGCCTCCTAGACCTGGCGCGTCGTGAGCTTGATTTCGTCCGCCACCACGCACGAAAGGGAACATCCTGGACAAAATTTTTCATCTCCGCGTATCAGCGCGTTAACGACTATACCTCGGTGTTTCGGTTACTGCCGCGGCTGAACCTGCGTAGCGCAGCCAGGCAGGTGTATCTCTACCCACAAGCCTATTGGGACCTCGTCCTCACACACGCCGAAAAAAAAGACCTTGATCCCTATCTCATTATTTCTCTCATTCGACAGGAAAGTCTGTTTGACGCCGCAGCAGTCTCACGGGCGAACGCCTATGGACTGATGCAGCTATTGCCGACAACCGCAGCTAGACTCACCGACTTGCCGCTGAACGGAGGGAGCGCTTTAACCGATCCAGCACTCAATATTCGGCTCGGGACAACCTATCTACGGGGTCTCTTGGAGCGCTATCAGGGAAGCCTGATTCTAGCCTTAGGTGCCTACAATGCCGGGGAAAAGGCGGCGGACAAATGGCTCGCGCGATTTGGAGAGCTGGAACCGGACGAGTTTGTCGAGAACATCAGTTACGGCGAGACACGCCGTTATGTGAAGCTAGTCCTGCGCAATTATCGAACGTATGTGCAGATGTACGGGAATGGTGCGACAGTCGCTGATATCCGCTTGCCTTAACCGTCCTGCAACGTCGCGAGGAGTTTGCGTGGCAGCTCCCCAAATGCCCCGTTCGACATCACCAGCACCACATCTCCGGCACGACACTCCTCGGCAAGGTGCATGCGAAGATCCGGCACGCTGCTGCCGGCGTGGGCATATTTGCCACGGGCTTGGAGGTCGGCGACGAGTTCGGCCGGTGCGAACAGGTCAGCGGTGGCAAGCGGGTCTTGCGGTTTGGTGAATACCGGGCCAAGCAGGATGCGGTCGGCACGCCCGAGCGCTTCGGTCAGGGGTTTTTGAAAGATTTTTCTCCGACACGTATTGGAGCGCGGCTCGAAGACGGCCCAGACACGGCGTCCAGGATAACGCAACTGGACGGCTTCGATCGCCACAGTGACGGCAGTGGGATGATGCGCAAAGTCGTCAATAATCGTAATCCCCTTGGACTTCCCCAACCAACTCCTGGCGACGCTCAACCCCGAGAAAGCTGGCCATACCGGGCGCAACCTCGTGGGCGGACAAGCCGATCATCGAAGCCAAGGCGCTCACCCCCAAGGCATTCCGCACATTCATGCGTCCCATCAGCGGGCAGCTGAAATGCCCCCAGGCGTGTTGGCCTCGCGTAATCGTAAAAATCAGTTGACGACCGTCGTCCCGGATGTCGTGCGCTTGCCAGTCAGCCTGCTCGTTTAAACCAAACGTCACAAACGGTTTGCCTGTCGCTCGCGCGACGTGCAGAACCTCGGGGAAATCATTACAGGCAACAATTGGAGCGCCAGACGGGATGATTTCAAGTAGACGTCGAAAGGCGGATTTAATCTGGTCGAGGTCCTGATAAATATCGGCATGGTCAAATTCAATGGCGTTCAGGAGAACTGCCTGCGGGCGGTAGTGCAGGAATTTCGGGCCCTTGTCAAAAAAGGCCGAGTCGTATTCATCGCCCTCAATCACAAAATCTCGGCCGCTGCCCAGACAATAGCCCCGGCCAAAATTCCGGCTGATTCCCCCAACCAGCAGACCCGGCGATCGGTCGGCCTGATCTAAAACCCAGGCCAACAGTGCCGTCGATGTGGTCTTGCCATGCGTTCCAGCGACAACCAACGGGCGTTTGTCAGCAAGAAAGAAGGCACCGACCGCCTGCGGGAAAGAGATATAGGGGATGTCCGCGTTCAATAAGGCTGCAACTTCGGGATTCGTGCGGGAGACCGCATTTCCCACAACGACGAGGTCTGGCGCGGGGCTCAGATTCTCCCCCTGATATCCCTGGATGACGGGGATGTCGGCGTGAGCGAGAAAGTCGCTCATCGGAGGATAGATCTCCCGGTCCGAGCCGGTCACCCGATAGCCGCGCTCTTTCAGCATGGCAGCCAGCGTTGCCATACCAACGCCGGCTATCGCGATGCAATGGATGTGACGGATTCCCCTCAGGTCCGGTTCAGTGACATGCGGCATACCGGGCTCGGCTCACGCAGCCGTGTTTGGCCTACGACTCACGAAGCTAAAGGGAGGGTGCCGGAGGCTCCGAGGGCTTCTTCGTCTTGCGTATCCGGCTGCCCTGTTGTCTCGGACGCGGACTCACTCGTTCCCCGCCTCTCGGCGTCAAGCAGGGTCTTCATGACGGCATTATGCAGGATTGGCCGAAAAGCGGCGATCTTTTCGTTCTCCCGGCGTGGATGGACGCGGTTACTCAGCATAATGATGTGAATGTTCCGCTCCAGATCAATCCACACCGAGGTTCCGGTGAAGCCCAAATGACCAAAGGAGCGGGACGAGAAAAACTCGCCAGCACTTGATCCCTGCGGTGAGGGTGTGTCCCATCCGCAGGCCCAGGTCGAATCCGGCACTGCGGTGTTCACCGTCCAAAAGTCGCGCACGACATCGGCAGGCAGAAAGGGATGGCTACCAGCATGGCATTCCACCAAAGTACTGACTAACTGATCGACCTCATCAATGGGCGCAAAGAGACCGGCATGGCCGGCAACTCCGCCCATGGCGCAGGCATTGTCGTCGTGGACCTCCCCACACAAGATACGTCCGCGCCACGGACAGCGTTCGGTTGGGGCGATCATCTCGGTGGCCGTCTCAAATTTTTTCTGGCGCAGCGTCTCGATATTAATAAACCCCATCGCCTGCAGACCGAGTGGGCGATAAATCTTATTCCAGCAGTATTGGTCAAGACTCGTACCACTCATGTCTTCAATCAATGCACCAAGCAGCATGAAGCCGAGGTCGCTGTACAGGGTACGCGTGCCCGGTTCATATTCGGCTTTTTCGCGCTGAATTTGGGCATAGATAAAGTCCCGCGCGCTTTGTGAGCCCAGCGTCGCCAACCGGGTGATCTTCTGTTCCTGCGCTCTGAGCTCTTCGTAGTATGGCCGCCAGGCCGGCAGCCCAGAGGAATGAGAGAGGAGGTGCCGTATGGTCGTCGCCATTTTACCGCACGTCCCAAAGTTCGTGAAAAAGCGGCTGATCCGATCATCGAGTCGGATTTTCTTTTCCGCCACGAAGCGCATCAGGGCCACTGTAGTTGCCAGCGGCTTGGTGAGTGAAGCCAGATCAAAAACCGTGTCTTCGCTGAGCGGCGTGTGCTCAGGCTCCAGGCTCCGATATCCGTGCGCCTTGCGATAGACGACCTCTCCGTCTTGCCTGACTAAGACGACAGCTCCAGGAAACGTCCCATCTCGCACCGCCTCTTCCAACACCACATCCACCGCCGAGAAGTCCATCTTCCCTCCCTCCGCTTATGTGACTGCAGACTCGAGGAATACTAACTGTTGCTGCCCGGCATCGAGGCGAACACGGGTACCCAACGGGAGAGCGAAATTCTCTCCGCCGTGCCCGGCCGGCAGACCAAACCCAACTGGATAGGAGTAATCTGCAAATGCGTCAGCAATAACAGACAAGAGCAAGGTCGGATCATCTTCCGTTCCCCAACACCCTTGCATATCCCCGAACACAACCCCTGCTAGATTTTCCAATACGCCACCCTGCTTGAGCTGAACTAACATCCTATCAATACGATACGGCTTTTCGCCAATATCTTCAAGGAATAAAATAGCGCCTCGCGGATCAAAAGCAAAGGGCGTCCCTAGCGTTGCGACAAGGACGGACAAACAGCCGCCCAATAACGGCCCCTCGGCCACACCGGTCCGGAGGGTCGTCGAGAAGGGCAGCGATGCCTCGCCTGTACCCCGAGTCAGGAGATTGAACAGATGCATGCGGGATCGTTCGGACAAGCCTTCGGCGAACTCACCAGCGACAAGAGGTCCATGAAAGCAGACCAAGCCGGTCCTTTGGACAAACGCATTCAGTAGCAAGGTGACATCGCTATAGCCAACAAAAATTTTCGGCTGTTGCGAGAAGATCGCAAAATCGAGCAGGGGCAGAAGCCGACCGGAGCCATAGCCTGCCCGGCTACAAAAGACCGCCTGAACACCCGGGTCCGTAAACATGGCCGTCAACTCTTCAGCCCGAACTCGGTCCGTTCCCGCGAAGAATCGGTCACGTTGGAGCGCTTGGGCTCCAACCTGGACCGAAAATCCACACTGCTGAAGTGCGAGACAACCCTGCTTCAACCTCTCTGCTTGGACGGCAGCCGCGGGAGAGACAATGCCGACCCGATCGCCTGGATTGAGCCGGGGTGGCTTACGTATGGTCATCCGTTACCGTGCACCAAAGAAGCGCTGCTTGTCCTCGGTGACCCGCGTCTCGTACTCCCGTTCGAGTACAGCACTGGGCACGTAGAGGGGTTCAAGGCGTTGGCGCGTCTCCCAGACTTTTTCGCAAGCGGTGATGAGATGCTTCAGTTGTTCGGGGAACAAGCCTTGAAAGCCATCCGATTTGGCAATGAGCGGATTGGGGTGGCATTCGACCAGGACGATAGAGGCTCCAGCCATGATACCGGCCAGGGTCATGGGATGCACCAGGTCGCGCAAGCCGGTTCCGTGCGAGGCATCTATGGCAATCGGCAGACAGGACAATTGATAGTGGAAGGCCGCCACCCCACCCAGGTCCAGGGTATTGCGCGTATATTTATTGGCGCTCAGGATTCCCCGCTCACACAGGATAACGTTTTCCTTGCCCAGGGCCATCACCCGCTCGACCCACAAGAGATAGGCTTCCATGTCCAGTGAGTTACCGCGTTTATGGATGATGGGCAGCGGTGTATCACGCAAGCGGTTCAGCAATGCCTGATTTTTGGCATTGGGCTCACCAATTTGGAAGCAGTCCACTCCTAGATCTTCATAAAGAGGCACGTCGCCTGGATCGAGAACTTCAACAACAGTCGGCAGCTCGAAGGCCCGTCCGGCTTTGACGATCAGGTTGAGACCGTTACGCAGGGCCTCGTCAGAGCTCGACCCGATCCCTTCCCAGCCGCTATACGGACTGGAGCGGTATTTGACCACCCCGCCACGCAGCACTTTCCCTCCAGCTTCTTTGACAATCCGGGCGGCTTCCATGATCTGGGCTTCACTCTCAACCGAACACGGGCCGGCAATGACCGTCATTTCGTCTCCCCCAACCTCGACCTCACCGATCCGGACGCGGTGATGCATGAGGTTGCCGGGCGAGCCTTTTTGCGCCGCGCGTTTATACGCCCGTGAGATGGGAATCAGGGTCTCTACACCGCCCATTTCTTGGACTTCGCCGGTCGGCAGGCGGGTAATATCTCCATACACCCCGATCAGGGTAATCTCCTCGCCAACCATTTTGCCGGTTTTATAGCCCCAGCCGTGCAGCTTTTTTTCAACAGCGGCAACTTCGTCTTGGGTTGCCCGCTTCGTCATTTTAATCAGCATAGTTACACCTCGGCGTTTACTTGCTCCAGCAAGAGCATAAGAAAGACAAAAATAGACCTGTAATATGAACAAAAAGATGTGCCCCCTAGGGGGCAAAATAGAAAGCGAAGGAAAACGGGAAAGAAGAGAGCCGATCCGCCATAACCCTTCTACCACTACCGCTTCTGCCGAAGCGTTGTCAATATGGCGAACCGGGGAAACAGTCGCCGTTTACCGAGGCTGCAACGTCATCATCACCGGTCGGTTCGGGCGCAGGGTAAAAATAGGATCGGATTCAACCGTACAGCCGGGAATCAAGTGCAGCCGATATTTTTGGCCCACCGTTGCCAGGACGAGCTGGGCTTCCATAAGGGCAAAAGTATTGCCAATGCATTGACGTGGGCCGCCACCAAACGGGAAGTAGGCGTAGCGCGGACGTTCGGCCACCCGTTCGGGCGTAAAGCGTTCGGGTTCAAAGCCCTCCGGATTATCCCAGATATCAGGCCGCCGGTGGGTAACGTACGGACTGACGATCATCATGCCGCCCTTCTGAATCTTGAAGCGACCAATCACATCATCCGCAACGATGCCGCGCCCTATGGCCCAGGCAGCCGGATACACCCGCATGGTTTCTTCAATAATCATACGGGTGTATGGAAGTTGAGGCAGGTCTTCGACGCTTGGCACGCGGCCCCCGAGCACCACATCCAATTCAGCGTGTAATTTACGTGCTACCTCTGGATGTTTAGAGAGGAGATACCAAGCCCAGGCCAGCGTAACGGCGATCGTTTCGTTGCCTGCTCCAATAAAAGTCGTGATCTCATCCCGGAGTTCCTGGTCGGTCAAGCCTTCGCCGTTCTCTTCGTCCCGGGCGGCCAGCAACATGTCCAGCAAATCGTTGGGTCCGTCTGTGTTCAGAGCCAAGTTCTTACGGCGTTCCCGAATAATGTCGAATATCTTCTCATCAGACAGTCGTGTGGCTTTCCGGAAACGTCGATGAGCCGGAGTTGGCACCCAGAGCGGCAGGGAGAGCGGACGCCGCATGCGCCGGTTCATATACTCCATGGAGAACCGCAAGCTCTGCCGCATCGTATTGGTGTATCCCGTACTGAGATCGGTGCTGAACAGGGCACGGCCGACAATCAGTGTGGCTAGGTTCTGCATTTCGGCCATCACATCAAAGGGTTCGTCTGCCCGCTGGAGGACTGCCCAGCGTTCCAGCATGGTCGTGGTCTCCTCGACCATGGTCGTCGCAAAGTTTTCAATCTGGCGGCGGTGAAACGCAGGCTGAGCCAGCCTCCGTCGCCGCCGCCAGACTTCACCTTCACTGGTGAGGAGGCCGTTACCAATGACCTGTTTCAGCAGTTCGTTGAAAGCGTATTGCTTGCCGTAGTTATGATTATTGTCCTGTAAGACGTGTTTGACATGGTCTGGATGACTGACGAAATACACTCTCCACGGTCCAGTCCCCATACGAACAACGTCTCCGTACTCTCGCGCCATGTCCATATAGATATTGGTCAGGTCACGGGGTGAGCCAAACACAAGAAAAGCGAAGAAGCCGAGGAGGTTGGCGGGCGGGCCAGGAGGCTCGACTATCGCTTGTGACTGGATGGGCCGGGCGTGAAGTTTGGGTTCGACCGCTTGGGCATCAGTTTGCATCTTCTGCCTCCTTGGGGATATATATTTGGACTCAGATCGGCTAAATAGTCCGTATTCGTGTCTCGGCTTGGCTGATAATGAGCCTAACACAGGGAGTGAAGAAAATCCTGGAAAAACAGCGCTATTCCGGTAGTGTTTTGGTAGCGTTTCGGTAGAATCACCAGTGACCTCAGACCGACATTACGTCTTTCCGCCCTTTCGCCTCGACCCAACCAATGCCTGCTTGTGGCGAAGTGTCCAAATTACTCTGTTACTTCTGGAAAAAGTCCGGGCATCCAGCGCGAGGCAAGCTTTGCCGGAAAAGCTAAGCGTAGCGGTGCACGCGAGCTTTTCGATACCAGTATTTCGTGCTCAAGCAGGACGGAAGTCACCCGGCGCGCCTGCCGTTCCATGGTCCCTAGGATTGCGGCGACATCGCCGCGCGGCAGTTCTCCCCGGAACAGTACTGCCTCGAGCACGGCCCCTGATTTCGGCGGCAGGGTACCTGCGCGCACCTCCTCTTCCACCCAGATCAGAATTCGGTTCCGAAGCCGGTCCGGGTCGACCAGTTCTTCCATGAATTTCACTTGATCGATACAGACACGGAGAAAGAACTGCGTGAACTCGGCCAGCGTCTCTTCGCTCAGATTGCCACGCCCGTCGAGGTCGTTACGGCGGGGAAGATCGCAAGCCGCAAGCTGCGCCTTGTAGTCGGCAACATTGCGCGCGAGGCCGCGCGCGATCGACCAGACGCCGCCCGTGTCGAGCGTAGCCCTCAGCATGGCGTAGGACATTAGACGCGCCACACGCCCGTTACCGTCCAGGAAAGGGTGGATCCACAGCAGACGGTGATGTGCGGCGGCCGAAGCCAGGATCGAGTCCGTCGTACCGAGATTGCCGTAGACGGCCTCGAAGCGTTCCAGGAAGCGAGTAATGGCCCCTGGGCTTACCGGGATATGCTGACCAACCTGGACGTGGTGATCGCGCAACGCGCCGGGGACGACCCGGAGGAGTTGTTTTGTATCAGGCCCTTCGACCCAAAGTAGTTCCTCCGGGAGTCGTTCGCAAAATCGCCGGTGGATTTCCATGAGCTCACCCACCGTCACGGCGCGGCCCTCGATCCCGCCGTCGTCGATCCATTCCTGGACTGCGATATGGGCCTCGGCCTCAAGCTGGAGACTCCGTATTTTCGGCTCAGTGCTGTAATCGCCCTTCAGCGCGCGTTCGATATCGACTGGGTGAGTATTGTGTCCCTCGATCAGGTTGCTGTAATAACAGTTCATCGTCCGGAGGAGCGTCGCAAGCGCCGTGTGTACACCCTGTGGCAGACTGCGGGTGAAACCCGCGGAGCGCGCGGCCAGTTCAACGGCGAGGTCAGTCAGCCCGGTTCGGTGCCTTGAGCCTTCTGCGATTAGCATAGGCTCCATCAAGGCTGTATTTTCCTTTCGATCTTCTCCCTTGCTAGAGGCCGTAGGAATGGCCGGTTCAATGTCCTTTTCGACATCCTTCATAGATTAGCAATATCACAAGGTTACTTGTTATTCTATCATACCCAGACCTTGAATATGACCTCTTTCAAGACCGCTTGTTGAGGGGTAGGGAAGCACCTTCGGCAAGGGCTTGCATGTCACCCACTTTCAATCGACAGCCGCGTGGCTTTCTGAAAACGTCGATTGGCTGGTTCACAGAGGGGGTTACGACTGCGGACCTCATAGCTACGCAGACATTGCAAAACGTTTGACTATCAGCCATTTGCCCAAGTGCGACCGTTTGCGTTCCGAAAAAGAATGATTATTGAAAAGAATGGAACGCACTAGGCGCCGGAGGGTGGACTCTGCCTGACTGGGCCTGTTTTTATTATGGAAGAGGAGAAACCAATGGGTGAGCAACCGAATCAAGCCGCTGAGACGTTTGCCTTTCAAGCGGAAACCAAACAACTGCTGAATCTCGTTATTCACTCGCTCTATACCAATAAGGATATTTTCCTGCGCGAGCTGATCTCGAACGCGTCAGATGCGTTGGACAAACTGCGCTTTGAGTCGCTGACAAAGCCGGAGCTGTTACCGGATGCGACCACACTCGAAATTCGCCTGGAAGCGGACCAGCAGAACCGCATCCTCACCATTACCGATAATGGTATTGGCATGAGCCGGGACGAGGTGGTGAGCAATATCGGGACGATTGCCAAATCCGGTACGCGCGCCCTGCTCGAACAGGTCCGGCAGGACGGGCAGTCTCCAGAAGCCTTATCCGAACTGATTGGCCGTTTTGGCGTTGGCTTTTACTCGGCGTTTATGGTGTCGGATAAGGTTACTCTGGTTACTCGTCGCGCGGGTGAGGACACTGCCACGGAGTGGGAATCCACGGGAGACGGCGAGTATTCACTGCGAGCAGCCGAGCGTCCTCAGAGCGGGACCTCAATCACCCTCCAGCTCAAGCCGGCTGACCCTGAAAACGGGATTGAAGATTTCACGGACTCTTGGGTACTGAACAATATTGTGAAACGGCACTCCGACTTTGTCACCTATCCGATTAAGAATAAGCAGGAACGCGAAGAAATCGAACGGGATGATGAGGGCAAGCCCAGGGAAGGCGCGCAACCGACCATTGTGGTAGAAGACAAGACCCTCAACTCCATGAAACCCATTTGGACGCGGACACCGTCTGAGGTCACAGAAGACGAATATACCGAATTCTACAAGCATATTGCCCACGACTGGAATCCTCCGCTCAAGACGCTTAATTTTCGGGCCGAGGGACGCTTTGAGTTTCAGGCCCTGGCCTTCTTGCCCTCGCAAGCTCCATTTGATCTCGCCTTTCATGCCTCGCCGTTTGGGCTCCAGCTCTACGCCCAACGGGTCATGATCATGGAGCAGTGCGAAGACCTCATTCCGCGCTATCTCCGTTTTCTGAAAGGCGTGGTTGATTCCGCTGATCTGCCGCTGAACGTTTCACGCCAACGGCTCCAGCAGGATCGACATATTACCCAAATCCGTAATTGGTTGACCAAAAAAGTGCTGGACTCGTTGAGTACCCTCGTCCAGCAGGATGCGGAGACCTATCTCAAGTTTTGGGGACAGTTTGGTCGAGTGCTCAAGGAGGGACTGAGTACGGACTTTGAGAACAAAGACCGTATCGCTCCGCTGCTGCTCTTTCCTTCCTCCAAAGACCCGGAAAAGCTCGTCGGCTTGAAAGACTACGTCGAACGCATGCCCCTCGCTCAGCCGGAGATTTTTTATTTGACTGGCGAGTCACGCGGCGCGGTTGAGAACTCCCCGCATGTGGAAGCCTTTAAGGAAAAAGGCCATGAAGTCTTGTATTTGATTGACCCGGTGGATGAACTCGTCGTGCAATCCCTGACCGAGTTCGAGGGGAAAAAGCTCAGGTCCATTGGGAAAGGTACGGTCCATATCGGCAGCGAGAGCGAACGGGCGACGACGGAGCAAGAGCTTAAGCAGCAGTCCGAGAGCTATACGGATTTGCTCCAAACGCTCCAGAAAATGCTGGACGAACATATTAAAGAAGTCCGCTTGTCCAATCGGCTGACGGCATCCCCCGTCTGCCTGGTCAGCGAGGAGAGCGACCCTAGCCCTCAAATGGAGCGGCTGTTACGCCAGGCTCAGCAAGACCTGCCTAAACAAAAGCGGATCATGGAGCTGAATCCGACCCATCCCCTCTTGGAGAAACTCCAAGCGCACTTTCAACATGACAACGACGATCCACGCCTGAAGACCTACGCCGAATTGCTGTTTGGCTATGGCCTCCTGGCCGAGGGTTCGGAACTTCCCGATCCGGTGCGTTTCAATACCCACCTGGTGGAACTGATGGCGACCAACCTGTAGGTTCGAAATCGGTATGCCTTTTCGCATTGGTCAGGGCGTAGATATTCACCGGCTCGTGCCGGGACGCAAGCTGGTTCTGGGCGGTGTTGAGGTTCCGTGGGAGAAGGGACTCCTGGGCCACTCCGATGCCGATGTCGTCTGTCATGCTCTGAGCAACGCGCTCTTGGGCGCCCTGGGCGAAGGGGATATCGGCCAGCATTTCCCGGATTCCGATCCTCGCTATCGTGGCGCGTCAAGCCTTGCCCTGCTGCGGGTTGTCATGGAGAAAGTCAAAGCCCAGGGCTACCGCGTGTGCAACGCGGATGTGACCATCCTGGCACAACGGCCAAAGCTCGCCGCCTATAAAGACGCCATGCGACAGAATATGGCGGAAGTCCTGGAGGTCGAGCCATCGGCTATGAACATTAAGGCGACCACGGGCGAGACTCTGGGCTTTATCGGGCGCGCAGAAGGTATGCGAGCTGAGGCCGTTGTGCTTTTAGAGTCTGTCTATACATAGCTGTCTGGCTAATGCTTCTCACTCCCCTCTATAGCTTCAACCCTCTCTTGCTAAAAGGTCAGCGCCTCGAACCATCCTGCCCCGGTTTCAGTTTCGTACGGCGTCGAATTGCGAGAGTGATGGGATGGAGAGGGCCTGAAGGATCATGAAGTATAAAGTTACATTCTTCGGGTTTTTCGTTTTGTTGGTGCAAGCGGTCGCAGGCTGTTTTGAGGTGGAGGAGCGCATTGACCTTGGCAGGTTCACGAAAGGGGACCTAGTCCGTATCATCCAGGAAGCCTCAAATTACGGCTCAACCAGCGAAAAAATTGATTTTATATCGAGCCAGTTCATTGGCATGCCATACAAGGAAGGCACACTGGTCGGCGATGAGGAAGCCAGAGAGATTTTGACTATAAATCTGACGTGGCTTGATTGCTTTACCTACCTTGACTATGTAGAGGCGCTAAGGCTGTCCTCCAGATACGGAGAAATCAAGGGCAACCTCATCAGGGTAAGGTATAAAGAGGGCGAGATTTCATACAAGTCAAGAAAACATTTCTTTTCCGATTGGACGGCCTCTGATTCTGACAGGATTAAGGACATGACCCAGGCCGTTGGCGGCGTCACTACCATTTCGGTAAAAAAGTTCTTGAATAAAAAGGCGGATGGCACTCGTTACATGGCTGGAATCCCTGTGGTCGCTAGAATCATCACTTACATTCCCTCGGACGAGATAAATCAATCCGTCACTACCAAGCTGAAAGCGGGAGATTACGTGAGCGCTTACTCACATAAGGCCGGGCTTGACGTATCGCATACGGGAATAGTCATCAAGAAGGATAATACGCTGTATCTGAGGCACGCTTCTTCAAGAAAAGAGAACAGACGCGTTGTTGATGAAAAGCTTTTAAGCTATTTCAAAAGCAAGCCCGGAATGATTGTGTACAGAGCCCTGTAGATTTTTTTACAGGGCAAGGCGTGGGGTCTCAGTCTCCACCGCAGAAACAGAAGGCTGTAAGAGGCGGAAGATTTACGAAAAAAAGCCTTCTGCATCTTGTGTACCGTCGGGCACAGCAAGCTGACCGGGCTCTAGTACGGACAGAGTATTACTTTAGCGGTTTGGCGGAAAAGCCGTCGTCGCTGTACGACAGCAGCGCCCGTTTGCTGTTGACCACCGTCTCCAACACGACCTCGTGGCCCCACAGGCGATGCAGGTAGGAAATCGCCTTCTCCGCATATTCGAGCTGGAGGTCGCGTCCCTCGTGGTAATGTTTGACGTACAGGCTACGGTTCTGATTGTAGTCCGCGTCTTCAATCTTAATGACCGGTACCCCGCCCATGCCTACGCTCTTGATGAGGGTTTCTTTGATGCCACGCCAGCCTTCCTTATCTGAAACCTTGGAGATCACCAGATCCTCGCCGCGCGGTTCATATTCGAACATGTCCATTTCGCGCATGAGTTCTTCGGTCAGAAAGCGGCGCAGGAAAGAGGCATCCCGGTCCACCTCACGGGCTTCGAAAAGCGCTTGGATGCCGGTTTTGGTTGGCCGGCCATATTTTTCGATCTCCTCCGGGGTCGGATCGTCGTGGCGGCGCTTAATATCATCCCACACTTTGAGACCCAGATAGTAAGGGTTCAGGCCCTTGGGAAAAGGGCGCACAACCTGGTTATGTCGGACGAGAAATTCGAGATACAAATCTTGGGGGAGATCGAGGCTGTTCATGATTTCGCGGTGCCAGTAGCTGGCCCAGCCCTCGTTCATGATCTTCGTTTCCATCTGAGGGATAAAATACTGTGCGGTCTCGTGCACAATGGTCAGCAGGTCACGCTCCCAATCGCTCAGCTTATCGTTATGGTCACGAATAAACAGTAAGAGATCTTCTTCTGGAGAAGCCGGCAGTTTGTTGAGGTTCGGGGCTTCGACATCTTCCTGCTGGTGCAGGTCTGCAAACGGATCATCCGCGGGGCGCGCGGCCTCTACCATCCGCTCCCGCTGCTCTCGGAGTGTGAGCTTTTTGATCGCAAGATTCCGCCGGCACTGCAACGACAGACCGTGGGCGGCATCCAAAATCCGTTCGACCTTTTCAACGCCAATGGACGGATCCTCAAGATAGGAGCGAACCCGGTCGGCATGGACCTTGAAGCGACTGATGGTGTGCTCGGCCTGGGTACTTTTGAAGGTGAAATTGTTTTTGAAAAAATCGTTATGGCCGTAGACATGGGCAATCGTCAGAACCTGGAGACAAAACGAGTTGTCGGTCATCAAGTAGGCGATCGACGGGTCAGAGTTGATGACCATCTCATACGGCAATCCGGACACCCCGTAGTCGTACATGGTTTTGAGCTTCTCGAAGCTCTTCCCATAGGACCAATGCGGGTAATGCGACGGCATACCCGAATAGGCCATATAGCCCAGCATCTGGTTGTGGTCACAGACTTCAAACTCTTGATCAAAACAGGATAAGCCGAACTCCTGGACCTTGACGCGAATTTTTTCGTCCCAGCCCTCCAGGTCTCTCACATCCCACTCAGCCATAGCTATTCCTCGACTACCTTGTTGCCCCAATACTCTTATTGTTCGGCCGCCGCGCGCGTTTCCGTCGCGATCGGTGTGCGTTCTTTGGACATAAAGGTCTTAAAGCTCGGCCAGATGTCTTCTTTACGTTCGATCAGCACGGTCTGGAAATTCTCGGCTTCCAGACGGCGGAAAATATTGAGCATGGAGCTTTCATAATAGCGCGACCCGAGCGGCTTGATCTCCCCATAGCCAAACAGATTACACAGCTCACACAGTTCCTGGGCGGCCTTGAGAGCCGCGGGGTTGTCGGAGTCAAAATTATCTCCGTCCGAACAGTGAAAGGCGTACAGATTCCACAAGGACGGATGATAGCGGGCATGGATCACTTCGAGTGCTTTATTGTATCCGGAGGAGATGAACGTCCCGCCCGACTCTCCCTTATAGAAAAATTCTTCCTCGGTGACTTCTTTTCCCTCGGTATGGTGCGCAATAAAGGCAATCTCGACATTCCGGTATTTGGTGCAGACAAATTGGTACAGCATGAAGAAGAAGCTGCGCGCCAGATATTTTTTCAGGGTATCCATCGACCCCGAGGTGTCCATGATGCACAGAACCGCGGCGTTGGATTCCGGTCGGACATCTTCGACCAGATGGCGATAGACGAGGTCCTCTTTGCGAAAGGGGAAGCGCTCCTCCTCGTCCGTTTGGTCGTCGTCCGGTCTGGTAGAAGCCAAGCGGCGTTTGATGCGGGATTTGACCGTCCGTTTCTTGTCCAGCCGAATCCGGATGCCCGCTTTCCGAAAGCCCTTGCGCTTGCTGATGCGGTCGGACAGGACTTCGCGCAAAATCTTGCGTTCCATATCCGGCAGTTCGAGGTCCTCGAACATGATCTCGATCAGCTCTTCCAGGGTCACGTCGGTCTCATAATAATCAACACCGGGCTGATCGCCGGCTTTATCCTCGCCCTGCCCCTGGCCGGTTCCGTCGGTCTTGCCAATGACCTGGCCTTCTTCCGAGTTGCCGTCTCCCTGTCCAACACCGGAGGCGTTTTCGCCGTAGATAAAGCGGTATTCCTTGACCCCGCGGATGGGCACCTTGATGACTTTATCTTTGTTCTTGCCGATGATGGACTCTTCGGCAATCAGGTCGGCGATATTCTCGCGCACCGCTTCCCTGACCTTCTGCCGGTGCCGCTGCCGGTCGCCAGCACTGCGGTCAGAGCGCAACGCATCAGATGAAGAATACGGACGAAAGATCGCGTTGATTGTCGGTTTCATACCCTGCACCGCCTCAACTCACCTCGGCAAGCCAGGCTGAAGAGCAGCCGGCCGCACGTTAATCTTTCCACAAATGGTTGGCTGCGTATTTTAAGATCACATCGACACTGTCCTCCGGATACCCGAGTTCGATCAAGCGCCGCACCATGGCAGCGTGCTTTTGCTGCTGTTCCTCGTCTCGCGTCCGCGCCTTGGTAATAATGCGGCTGATATCGCGCACGGAACTCATCAGCTTTTTCTCAATCGCGTCCTTCAGCGGCTCGTAGCTCTCATATCCAACTTTTTCTCCGCGCCGTAATGCCGCCCAGAGATAGGCAATTACCTCTTGGCGGAAGCCGTCCGCGGCCGAGCCGATAATCGCAATCTGTTCCTCAATGGATTTAAGAAACCCCTCATCCGGTAAGAGATCTTCCTTAGTATTACGGTCTTTGACTTTCGTCTGGTTCACATACGCTTCGGCGTGGTCCAGGTAGTTCTGAAAGAGCGATTCAGCTTGTTCCTGATAAGAGTAGACAAAGGCTTTGGTGATCTCCTTCTCCAGAATTTCGAGGTATTCTTTATGGATCGTGTCTTGGAGAAACTCCAGATACTGCTTGCGCAGATCGTCGGCAATTTCCATTTCCTTAACCATCCGAATCAGGGCTTCACGCACACTGATTGGGTTAATCGATGACCCACCGTCCGACAGGGCATTGTCGAGCGCCTTCATGATGAAGCGGGTAGAGATGCCGGACATGCCTTCGCGCTTGGCATCCTCGCGCAGCTCTTTGACGGTGATCTTTTTGGTTCGACCTTTCTCGACCACTTCTTCACCGTTGTACAGGCGCAGCTTGGTCATCAGGTCGCATTTTGGCGAGGGCTCCAGACGTGACAGGATGGCGAACATCGCCGCAATTTCGAGCGTATGCGGTGCCACGCTCGCCCGGAAGTCGGAGTAGTGCAGCATCTTTTGGTAGATTTTGACCTCTTCCGACTGACGCAAATTATAGGGCACCTTGACCACAACGATGCGGTCCAGAATCGCCTCGTTGGTATGGTCGGCCTTGAACTTCTGCCACTCCGCCTCGTTCGAATGGGCCACAATGACCGTGTCGACAAAGACCGTTCCATGGCGACCTGGCGCGGGGACGAATTTCTCCTGCGTGGCCGTAATCATCGCGTGCAGATATTCCGTCTCGTTCTTGAAGACCTCAATGAACTCGACCATGCCGCGGTTGCCGACGTTGAAGGCCCCATTCAGTTCGAGTACGCGCGGGTCGCCTTCTGAGTAGCGGTCCAATTTTGAGATGTCCTCTGAGCCGATCAGCACCGAGGTGTCCTGATTGTTCGGGTCAACGGGCGGTACGACACCAATCCCGCGGCGATTCCGCTTGGAAAAACCGACCGTGGAGACCGGCATCTCTTCATAGCGGTTTTTGAACTCCTCCCGCAGACGCCAACGGGTCACCGGACAGAGATCGCCCTCAATCCGCACATCGAGCATCTTCTCGAATTCTTTACGCAAATGGCGGGGAATGAGCAGGAGCGGCTCTTCGTGCATGGGCGATCCCGCAATCGCATAGATCGGCTCCAGCCCTTCGAGCCCGCGCTGGAGCTTCTCAACGAGCGAACTCTTCCCGGCCCCCACCGGACCCATGAGATAGAGAACCTGGCGGCTCTCTTCACCACGCATGGCTGCGGACTGGAAGTAGCGCACGATCTGGGCCAGGGTTTCTTCAATGCCGAAGAATTCGTCCTTGAAGAAATTATAGACCTTGAGTGACTCGTCCTTGAACAGCCGTCTGACCCGTGGATCATCGGTCTCGTTCACATCAGAGACCCCTTCGCGCAGGATCATGTCATAGGTCCGTGCATGGGCGTGCTTGACCAGCGAGGGGTCTTTCCTGATCTTTTCCAGATACTCGATAAAGGTCCCACTCCAGTGTTTGCTCTCTTGATTCTCCCGGTCGGCCTGGATCATCCGCTCAAAGACATTCTGCTCGGCTGCCATAAAGCGCTCCTTGTATGAGTCCAAGGGGTTGCGTTGACAGTTACCCACCACCTCTTGGGGGCATTATAGGAAGTGGGGATGGCGAATCAAGCCCTAGATGCGGACCATACGAACAAGAGAGAGGAGGAATGGTCCCAACGGGATTTGAACCCGTGTCGCCGGCGTGAGAGGCCGGTGTCCTAGGCCAGGCTAGACGATGGGACCTGAGGGGAAGCTGAGGTGGTAGGACTCGAACCTACAATCGCCTGATCCAGAGTCAGGTGGCTTACCAATTAGCCCACACCTCAGTGTTGTTCACAATAAATAAGCAACTATAGGAAGTCAAGATTCAACCGCAACCGGCGGCTCCGCTAAGACACGGTCAATCCGGGCAAGACAGCGCTCCTTTCCCAACACCTCCATGACCTCAAAAATCCCAGGGCTCGCCGTCTTTCCGGTGAGTGCGACCCTGACCGGTTGGGCGATTTTGCCGAGTTTGACCTGCTCGGTTTCCATAAATGTCGTGAATGCTTTATGGAGCATTGGCTCATCCCAGACTGCCACGTCATGTAGTTGGGTCCGCAAACGCGCCAGCAGCGGAAGAGCGGCGGCCTTCAGAAATTTCCTTGCCGCCTTCTCTTCCAGCGTAATATTGTCCGTCAGGTAGAAATGGGACTGCGTACCCAACTCCACCAGCGTTTTCGCCCGGGGTTGCAGCGTTATCACCATCCGTGCCAGCCAGTCGTCATCAGGCATGGGACGTTCCGTTGCAGGGAGAAAGGGCTTCACTTCCTGTGTCAATTGCTTGGCATTCCGCGCATTGAGATAGTGCGCATTCAGCCACTCCAGCTTTTCCGGGTTAAAGACGCCGGCTGAGGCACCGACATCTTCGAGCTTGAATTTTTCTTCAAGCTCCTGCCACGAAAAGATTTCGTCGTCGCCATGCGCCCATCCGAGACGCGCCAGAAAATTCACCAGCGCATCCGGCAAATAGCCCGCTTCTCGATAGGCGCGGACGGCGGTCGCTCCATGGCGCTTGCTGAGCGGAGCCCGGTCGTTGCCTAAAATCAGAGGCAGGTGAGCGAAACGAGGGAGCGAAGCCTCCATTGCCTGGAAGAGCAGGATCTGACGCGGCGTATTCGTCAGATGATCATCGCCTCGAACAATATGAGAGATGTGGAGGTCGGCGTCATCAAAGACCGAGCAGAAGTTATAGGTTGGTGAGCCGTCGGAGCGCACCAGAATCAGGTCGTCCAGTTCCTGATTCTGAAACACCACCCGCCCCTTCAGCAGATCATCAACAACAGTCTCGCCTTCTTTGGGACTCCGGAAACGCACCGTGTAGGGACGAGATTCGCCCGGCTCGGGCAGATAGTCCCGGCAGGCCCCGTCGTAGGCCGGACTGCGTCCTGCGGCGAGTGCAGCTTTCCGTTTTGCCTCAAGCTCCTCGGGCGTACAAAAACAGCGAAAGGCCCGCCCTTGGCTGAGCAACTGTTCCCCCATTTCCTGGTACTGCACCGAGCGCTGGCTCTGATAGTACGGGCCCTCGTCCCAAGCCAGCCCAAGCCAGCGCATCGAATCCACAATATCGTCGTGGAATTCCTGGGTAGAGCGCTGTACGTCGGTGTCGTCAATGCGCAGCACAAAGGTTCCGGATTGTTGCCGTGAAGCCAAAAGGGCGAACAGGGCGGTCCGGGCTCCGCCAATATGCAGGAAACCGGTCGGACTCGGGGCAAAACGTGAACGGACGGCGGTCATGTCCGAACGCTACCCACGGGCAGCCGACAAGTCAACGCCGGGCGGCATGTCCGGCTCCGGGTATCGGTCCGTTATAGCGGAGGGGGTTTGAGTTCTTGAAGGGTATCAGGTAAGGTGCGCTGAGCTGAGCCGATAGCTCAGTTGGTAGAGCATCTGCCTTTTAAGCAGAGGGTCCCGGGTTCGAGCCCCGGTCGGCTCATCCCTCTTTTACAATCCACTCTGTCCCCGTCGTCTAGCCTGGCCCAGGACACCGGCCTTTCACGCCGGCGACACGGGTTCAAATCCCGTCGGGGACACTCTCCTCACACAAACATCCCCAAAGGCTCAAACTCCTCTCGGAGCAACGCCTTCGTATCATCGTAGCCCAGCCACTCCTGAATCAACGTGGCGTAGACACGACGGAAGTCGGTCGTATAGCGCAGGTTGCCGTCGTCCAAATCGGTCAGACTGGGTGGAGTGCTGTAGAAACCACCTTTGACCTTCTCCCCAATGACGTACACCGGCGTGGCCGTGCCGTGGTCAGTGCCTTTACTGGCGTTCTCGGGGATGCGCCGGCCAAATTCGGTAAAGACCATGATCGCGACGTCATCGACCCGACCGATGCGGTTGAGGTCTGCCATAAAGCCACGGAGTGCGTCGGTGGTGTAGGTCAGGAGGCGGAAATGGAGATCGTTTTGATGGACATGCGTATCAAAGACGTTGCCCGCATAACTCACGTAGTACAGCCGGGTCGGTATCTCGGCTTTGATTAAGGCCGCGACCTTGCGCAAATCAAGCCCGAGACCGGCCGCCCGTACGCCATAGTCGACCGGGGTCTGATAGTCCGCCCATGCCTGACGAACAAAGACCGCGCTTTCTGTTGCGTTTTCAGCCAAGCCGGTCAGGAAGTTCAAGGAAGCGTTGGGGGTTGCCCGCTTGTCACTCAGCCGCGGGAAGAGCGGTTGTTGCTGGTGAACGCCATTCCGCTTAAACCCTTCGGGGTCATAGAAGACCAGGGGCGAATGATGGCGGCTGCGCACGGCGAGGGATTGCGCGGTGGCAATATTGACCAGATAGTTGCGCTGCACCTCAGGGTCGAGCGCATCGGCCAAACGACCTAACCAGCCGAGCTTTTCTCCCGCATGAGGACTGCCCGTATGCCAAAAGCCCATGGACGCAAAATGCGACAGGATCGGATTGTCGTATCCGCAGGCGTGCACGATGGCCAGCTTGCCGTCTTTATATAGATGCTCGAATCCGGCCATGGCCGGATGAAAACCAAAGTGCGCGTCGATCTTCCGCACGTCTTGGGCTGGAATACCAATGGTCGGACGCTGCTGGTAATAGGCGTCGTCACCATACGGAATGATCGTATTCACCCCGTCGTTCCCACCTGAGAGTTCGACCACGACAAGAATGCGTTCTGGATGCGCATGGGGTGACGTCGCCGCATTTGCTTGCTTTGCCAGTACTGAGAACGGGCCACGGGACACAAGAGGAGTACCGAGCAGTCCCGCTCCAACGCCGAGGCTGTACATGCCCACTCGGAGGGCATCGCGCCGGGATAGTGGCCTATTCAATAGAGATGTTTTGATCGAGGTCTTAGCCATACGCCTTATCCTTGGTTCTTAGCCCAACTGATATTCTGGTGTGCTCATAATGAGATGAACCAGATGACGGACCGGTTCCTCCAGATAGGTCAGCGCCGGTTTGATCGAATCTGTCCCGAGCTCCTGGGTGAGGAAATCGATAAGCGCTTGTCGGTCGTCTGCCGCCAGGGGAACCCGCAACAGACGACCAAGAAAATAATCAACGACTTCAGGTGTTGTTGCAAGCCCAGCTTGGCGAACGACGCTGGTCATGGAAAGCTGGGCGGCAAAACGAGGAATGGGTTTCACCCGACGAAAAGCTTCTTGCCAGCCGTGCGTGCTGCCGTAGCGAGTGTTATAGTCTTCGTCCGCTCCCGCCATCATATTGAACATGGACATGGACTCGGAGCCTGACGGATCCATGGCGTTGCCGGACATGGCGTTATCATCGGTCTCAATCGTCGCGGCTGTAATTTCATAGCCTTGGGCGATCTTGGTCGCCACCTTTTGGTTGGTCACCGGCATCCAGCGGTCCGGCGGCCGAAAATTCACTATATCGGGAAAGAAGATCGCGCGGGCGAAGTTTCCGCGTTCAAGCAGCAAGGCGGGCGTAATCCAGCTCCGTCCCCCCTCCCAGCCGGCGACGTTCGGCGGATGAAAGAGTTCTTGGCCCAGGTCGCGAGTGGTCGTGTTGAAGTCGGGCACTCCGGGAATATTGGTCAGCCCGAGCTTGCGATAGGTCGAAATCACGAGATGCACCGGGCTTTTGATCTGGGTTCCGTAGGCTGGCGGACTGTAGAAGTCGCGCGAGAGAAAAATCGTCGTCAACAGCGGCGCGATTTCGTAGTGATGCGCTCGCAGGATCGCACCGAGTCGCACCACCAGCTCGGGCGAGGGATTTTGCCGGACAAAATAGCGATATAATTTGGCCGCAATAAAGCGGGCCGCCACGTCCTGTTCCAGAATAATATCAATAATATCGGTGCCGTCGTAATTCCCGGTGTGTCCGAGGAAGGTCTTCTGCCCGTCGTCGTGCAGCTCGGGTTTGACGACAAAGTCCAGCCCCACATGGGTCCAGCCGGTAAACGCCCGGGAGGCCTCGCGAATGTCGGCCTCGGTGTAGTTGCCCACACCCAGGGTGAAGAGTTCCAGGATTTCTCTGCCAAAGTTCTCGTTGGGGTGGCCTTTGATATTCTCTCCGGCATCCAGATAGACGAGCATGGCCGGATCCTGGGCGACGCCGATGAGGAGGTCACGAAAACTCCCATTCCCCCGTTGCCAGAATAATTCGAGCTGTTTGAGAAGTTTGCGGTAGTCCCGCACCTTGGTGTCTGAGGTCGCAAAATGGCCGTGCCAGAACAGGGCGAGTTTTTCCTGGAGCGGGCGCTTTGTCACCAGCATACGCTGGGCCCACCACTGTCCGGCCCGTCGCATTTCCAGTGCGTCGGCCCGCAGCCAATAGAAAAAACGATCGACAACGGGCTGGAGGGGGCGATTCCCGCCGGGTTTGACCTTAACCCCCATGGACTCGCCGTTGACTCGGGCAATCCGCACGGCGTCAGCTCGGCTTTTCGGAAACGGGTCAAGCGTTGGGTCGAACACCCCAGATTCGTCGAACGGCGGGACGTGGCTGTTGTCTGTGCCTTGGTAGTGAACCAGATGACGAACGGCAGCGGCTGGAGCCATCGCAGCCAGATGGTCAACTGCTTGGGGTGGACCGCCAAAACCGGCCCGCTCCAAGAGATGAGCGGCCCGGTCCCGACTCCATTCCTGGGCAGTTATGGGCGTGAGATCGCCCGTCCATGAGGGTGGCCCGGCTCGAAGATTCTGCTTCTGGGGACGAGCCTCCTCGGCGAAAAGTGAGGATGCCAGAAGGACGAGAACGAGACAGCTTCCAGCCCCTACCCTGCTGACAAGTCGACTCAGGCTCCGGTTCCAAGTCCATTGCATTGGCTGACCTCTCCTACCCCAGATATATACTCGCTGATCCGGCTACAGCACAAGATACCAAGCAAACTCTCCGATTTAGCGTTCTCGTGCTTCGCCGCTCCCTTGCCTTGATGGGCGAGAGAATATATCCGCTTAGCCAAGCACCGAATGGTAATTTTGCAATAGGCGACAGAGGTGGAGGGACTTTTGTATGGCACATAACCTTTTTGACTCTTTACAAACCTTTACCACCGCGGCTGGAAAAACTGGCCAATTTTATTCCCTACCCCAACTCGAGCAAGCGGGCGTCGGACCAGTTTCCCGGCTTCCAGTCAGTATCCGTATCGTGCTGGAGTCGGTCTTACGCAACTATGACGGCCAGAAGATTATTGAAGAGGATATCCGGGCCCTTGCCAATTGGAGACCGACGGAAACCCGTACGGCGGAAATTCCCTTTGTAGTGGCACGAATTATCCTGCAAGACTTTACCGGCGTTCCCCTGCTGGTCGACTTGGCCGCCATGCGTTCAGCCGTAGCTAAGCTGGGCAAAGACCCCAAACTGATCGAACCTCTGGTGCCCGTGGATTTGGTGGTCGACCACTCTATTCAGGTCGATCACTCGGGGGTGGGGGATGCTTTACAACGAAATATGGAGATCGAATTTGAGCGCAATCAGCCCCGGTATCAATTCCTGAAATGGGGCATGCAGGCATTCGATAGCTTTCAGGTCGTACCGCCGGGGGTCGGTATTGTCCATCAGGTCAATCTGGAATACCTGGCCAAAGGCGTTCTTGAGAGAGATGGCGTCTATTATCCGGATACCCTGGTCGGCACGGACTCGCATACCACCATGATTAACGGCCTTGGAGTGGTCGCCTGGGGTGTTGGGGGGATTGAGGCAGAGGCCGGCATGTTAGGGCAACCGGTGTACTTTCTCACCCCGGATGTCGTTGGTATGCATATGACCGGCCGCCTGCGTGAGGGGGTCACCGCGACGGACCTCGTGCTGCACTGTACCGAGATGCTCCGCGCCGCCAAGGTCGTAGGAAAATTTGTGGAATATTTTGGCGAAGGTGCGGCCTCCCTGCCCCTGACCGACCGAGCAACGATTGCCAATATGGCACCGGAGTATGGCGCGACCATGGGCTTTTTTCCGATTGATGAGGAAACCTGCACATACCTGACAGCCACGGGTCGCACTGAGGAACAGGTTGATGCGTTCCGGAGCTATTTCCAGGCCCAGCAGATGTTTGGCATTCCGCGCCAGGGTGAGGTGGACTACAGCCAAGTGCTTGAACTCGACTTGGCTGATGTGCAGCCCGGTCTGGCCGGCCCACGTCGTCCGCAGGACCGGATTGACCTCCCGGACATGAAGGAGGCATTCCAGGGACTCCTTACAACGCCGCTCAACGAGGGTGGTTTTCAGGCCGACCAAGCCACGCTTGACCAGCGCCATGCCATACCGAAAGACGGCCCTTCGAACTTCGGTGATATTGGACATGGGGATGTGCTCATTGCCGCGATTACTTCATGCACAAACACCTCAAACCCGAGTGTGATGTTGGCAGCCGGACTCGTGGCCAAGAAGGCGGTCGAGCGCGGCATGACGGTCAAACCGACGGTCAAAACGTCTCTGGGTCCGGGCTCGCGGGTCGTAACGGAATATCTGGAGAAAACCGGCTTACAACAGTATCTCAACCAAGTCGGCTTTCAGACTGTGGGCTATGGCTGTACTACCTGTATCGGGAACTCCGGCCCCCTTGATTCGGAGATCGAACAGACCGTTACACAGCATAATCTTGTGGCTGCCAGCGTCTTGAGCGGCAATCGCAACTTCGAGGCGCGTGTCCACCAAAATATTCGAGCCAATTTTCTGATGAGTCCACCGCTCGTCGTGGCGTTTGCCCTGGCGGGTCGGGTTGATATTGACCTGACCAGCGAGCCCGTTGGCCAAGACAAGGACGGAGCCGCCGTCTATTTGCGTGACCTGTGGCCGAGCGGGAGTGAAATTCAAGACCTGCTGGCGTCTGCCATGGACTCAGACACCTACCGCCGGTTGTATACCGACTTTGAAGAACAAAATCCGCTCTGGAATAACATTTCTAGTTCGAGCGGTGCGGTCTACGAGTGGAACGCGGAATCGACCTATATTCAGGAGCCGCCCTTCTTTGATGCTTTCGGCCTCCAGGCCGGGACGATTCAAGACATTACCGGTGCCCGCCCGCTGGCCGTGCTGGGCGATTCCGTCACCACCGATCACATCAGTCCCGCGGGCGCAATTAAGCCGGACGCGCCGGCCGGACAGTACCTCCAGGAGCATGGAGTTACGGTCAAAGACTTCAATAGTTATGGCTCGCGGCGCGGGAATGATCGCATCATGACCCGGGGCACGTTTGCCAACGTGCGGATTAAGAACTTGATGGTGCCTGGAGTTGAAGGTGGGGTCACGCAGTATCAGGCGGCTCATGGGAATGGTGGCGAGCAGATGGCGATCTACGATGCGGCCATGCAATATCAGGCCGACGGCACCCCTCTGGTCGTGTTGGCCGGACAGGAGTATGGCACGGGCAGTTCGCGTGACTGGGCCGCCAAGGGGACGCGGCTGCTTGGGGTGAAAGCGGTCATCGCTCAAAGCTTCGAGCGGATTCACCGCAGCAATCTGGTCTTTATGGGTGTGGTGCCCTGTCAATTCAAAGAGGGCACCAGCGTGAAAACGCTGAGCCTTGACGGGACTGAGACCTTTGATCTCATCGGCCTCAACGCCGATCTTAAACCTCTCCAGGACGTGACCTTGGTCGTTCACCGTGCCAATGGACAGTCAAGAGATGTCCAGGTTACCGTTCGCATTGATACGCCCATTGAGGTCGAATACTACCGGCATGGGGGCATTTTGCCCTACGTGTTACGGCAGTTGGTTGCCTAATGCTACGGGACAATTCTTGAATTGTCCCTCTCCAACCGCTCCCTCACAAAGTACTCTTATC
Organism: uncultured Binatia bacterium (SeqCode); assembly: GCA_965203745.1. Classification (GTDB taxonomy): domain Bacteria; phylum Desulfobacterota; class Binatia; order Bin18; family Bin18; genus Bin18. Next base: position 1,715,701 of record CBDBDK010000001.1, on the reverse strand, counting down.
GAGTGCTGCAAAGGGGCACTTTTTACACTTGCAAAGTGCCCTTTTGCTTCCTATGATCCGGCCAGACATGGTCTTACGAATCTTCTCTTTTCTTCTGAGCTTCTTCCTCGCTTGCCTCGCATTCCCGCCAAAGGGCCAGCCCACGACTGATCTGATGGATCAGTATCTCTCTTTATCAGGTACGTTTTCTTTTGTACGCCGAGCTCCAGAGGGAACGGAATCACAAAAGATCGTGCTGAGCGTCTTTGAGGACTTTCTGTGTCCACATTGCTATGACGTCTTCTCCAACCTCATCCCGGCACTCAGGCAAAAATATCCAAATCAGCTCGATGTCCGCTTTCACGCGGTCCCGATTGTCCATGCGTCCTCTCAAATTCCAGCCCGGGCTTACGCCATCTCTCACGAGTTGGGGCTGAGTGAAGAGATGCAGCGCGCCCTGTTTCACGCACGCTTTGAGGAAGATATTGATACGGGCAGCCGAGCCGGCATCGCCCATGTCGCCCACCGCATCGGCCTCGATCCCGAATTGCTCCTGAGCCAACTCGATGCAGACGGGGGGAAGGCTGAGCTTGAAGCAACTGTTGCCCTGGGGAATAGCTATTATATTGAGAGTGTCCCGACCCTGATCATCGACGGTTGGATACGGGTGCAGGACCTCTCTCCTCAGAACATCGAAACGATTATTGACGAGCTACTTGAGCGTAAACGGGGAAAACCGTGAGTCCAACGGAGAGCTGACTTTTCCTATCTGACAAGACAATCGTATATGCGTCAGCATCCGCTAGGACCACAGGGCAACGCAGAAAGGGGGTGGCATGAACACTGAAGAGCGCGGCTATTTATATACACTGGGGGAGCAGATTATTGCGCGGCGCAGGCTTGTTCTACTGCTCGTTACCGTCGCCACCCTGATTTTCGCCTCGTTTGCCGTCCAGCTCGACCTCGTCACACGGTTCGACGAACAACTGCCGGAGAACCACCCTTTCATTCAGGTCCATAAAACCTACGCGCCGACCTTTGGTGGGGCCAACACCATCATGCTGATGTTGGAGGTCGAAGAAGGCACCATCTTCAATCAGGCCACCTTGACCAAGATTTTCAATATGACCCAGGCGTTGGAGCGGGTGTATGGCGTGAATAATGAGTTGGTCAACTCCATCGCCCACCGGACTAATCGCCGCGTGATCATGAAAAGTGGCGGGATGCAGGAAGTCGAGCCGGTCATGGAACGGGCACCCGAGACCGAGGCGGAAGTCGAGCGCGTCCGTCGGATCGTGCACTCCTCGCGGAATTTATACGGCGTACTGGTTTCGCTGGACGAAAAGGCCGCCCTGCTCAACGCCACTTTTATCGAGCAGCGGCTCGATTATCGACGGCTGTTTGAGGAAGTCCGGCGCTCTGTCGTTGAACCGTACGAGGATGACAACACGCGGATTTATCTGGCCGGTCAACCGGCCCTGTACGGCTGGGTGTATTTCTACGCCAAGCAGGTCTACGTCATTTTTCTGGCAACGACGGTGCTGCTGTGGCTGCTGCTGTACTGGTATTTTCACGATGTCCGCGGGGCGCTGCGGCCCACCTTGACCGGTGTCATCTCAGCCATTTGGGGGCTGGGATTTATCAAGATGATAGGCTTCAGCCTTGACCCCCTCACCCTCGTCATCCCGTTCTTTATTACCGCCCGGGCGGTCAGCCACTCCGTCCAGATGCACGAACGCTATTATGAGGAGTATCGCAAGGCGAAGGGGCAAAAAGAGCCGGCCATTATTGCCTCGTTCGCCGAGCTTTTCGTGCCCACCCTGTCGGGTATCCTGACGGATGCCCTGGGCCTGCTGGTGATCCTGTTCGTGCCCATTGTGCTCTTGCAGAAACTCGCCATTAGTGCGGCGGTGTGGATTCTCGCCATTACCGTGAGCGAGCTCTTGTTGAATCCGATCGTCTACCACTACCTGCGTGAACCCGACATCCGGGTCGTTGAACGGCGCGAGAACGGGCTCTTCAAGCGCATTGTCTCGACTGCGGCGAATTTTCTCGTCTCTTCCGCAGGCAAAGGGCTGACGCTCGCCGGTTGGGCACTTGTTTTGGTCATCAGCGTCTACTTCTGGCAAAATCTGGTGATTGGCGACCCGACCGCGGCCACTCCACTTCTATACCGTGACTCTCCGCATAATACCGCCCACGCTCGCATTCAAGACACCTTTGGTGGGGTTGAGCAACTCATGGTTGTGGTTGAGCGTAAAGAGCCGGAGAAAGAAGAGGCCGAAGACGCGAGCAAAAGCCAGAGTGCGCTCGACCGATTTCGTCAGCAAAGCGAGGAGCCTTCATTGGCAACTCCTGAGGTCTTGCCCTGGATCGAACAATTTCAGCGCGCGCTCGAACGCGACCCAGCGGTAGGGTTGAGCTTCTCATTTGTGGATATTCTGTCGGTCGTAAACGGAGCCATTCATGAACAAGAGCCCAAATGGGAGGTCCTTCCCCGACGCAGGAGTGAAGTCCGGCTCCTGCTCGCCTCCTACTTCTTCGGCACCTCATTTCAGGAAAGCGCGCAGGTCATTGATCACCAGTATCGCTCTGCACCCGTCCGCTTCTTTCTGACCGATCATCAGGGGGAAACCATTCGACGGGTGATTCAGCGGGCTCGCGACTATATCGATGCCCATCCCAGTGACGTCGCCCAGTTTCGGCTCGCCGGCGGCCCTATTGGTGTATTGGCTGCTGCCAACGAAGAGCTGTTTCGGAATGATATTCTGGTCAATATTCTTGGTTTTGGCACGATCTTCCTTGTCCTCGTTATTACCTACCGCTCGGTCATGGCCGGGGTGTATATGATTATCCCGCTACTCGTCGCGAACGCCGTGATTAACGCATATATGGGAGCCCGCGATATTGGCATTAATATCCATACCCTCCCAGTGGTGACGGTCGGCGTCGGATTTGGCATCGACTATGCCCTGTATGTTATGAGTCGTATCATCGAAGAGCATCGGCTGGGCAGCGGGCTGGATGACGCGGTGAGGACGGCACTCGCAACGTCCGGGAAAGCGGTGACCTTTACCGCGCTGACCATGATCCTCGGTACGCTGTTCTGGACCATGTCCAGCCTCCGCTTTAGTGCAGAGATGGGGCTGCTGCTCGCCCTCTGGATGGGGGTAAGTTTCTTGGCGACCATGACGCTTTTACCCGTTCTGGTTGCGCTCTTCAAACCGCGATTTGTCACGGCACAAGCCGCCGGAGTTGCATAATTGACCGCTTTGTCCTTGGAACACTTGAGGAGAAGAACCGAAGGAGAATATTCCCCCGGTCTTGCCGCCCCTCCCAGAGGAGGGGGAAAAAGCCTCTTCTGAAACTATTGACAAGTATGCCCTCTAATAAAGATAAAGCCATTATAGGAAGGATACGATCATGAGCCGTGCCCCCCCATGCTGACCAAACCACCGCTCGCATGTATCTCGTAGGAATATTATAAAAAGGAGAGGATTTTATGAGAACCTATTGGTGGGCCAGAATTGCCTGCGCACTGACGCTCGTAGGCGCGATGAGTCTATCAGCCCCGAGCTGGGTGGCTGCCGATGTCAACCCAGGGGACACCATTACCAAAGACAACATGGCTGAGGCAGGTGAGCTCCTTATCCCAGGCATACAGTGGTTTGTCGAAAACGGCATGCCCATTAAGGTCATTGAGTATAAGAAAGTCAATCTGCCTAAACTCTATGCCGAAGCGACCGAGAAATACTCAGGCCAAGTCCAAATCTCGGCCGACGGCCGGGAAATGTTAAACTACGTAGCCGGTCTCCCGTTCCCAAACATTGATCCCAACGATCCCCTGGCTGGGGCGAAGATCATGTGGAACCAGGAGCAGAAGCCTTCTTATGTGGACAACGTGGGGACCGAATGGATCATGGAACTCGTCAATAACCGGGGCGAGATGGAACGTATGTACGGCTCCCAGTTCTGGCGTCGGATGATGTGGACCGGTCGTCTGTACACCGATCCCAAACCGATTGTCCCGAACAACCCGCCAATGCGGTATACGGAGCAGTTTGGTCCGCTTTTTATTCCCAACGACCTGAAGGGCGCTGGCGTGCTCAATACACGCTATCTGCCGACGAACATTCCGGATGACTCCTATATGTATCTGCCTGAGCTGCGGCGTGTGCGTCGTATCAGCGTCGCGAACCGCTCGGATGCCTTCTGGGGCACGGACATGGATCTCGACTCCCTGTGGGGCATGAATTCCAAGCACGCCTACTGGAAGTGGCGCCTCTTGGCCGAAAAGCAAATCCTGGCTCCGGTCCATATGGGGCAATACGGCACCAGAGATGTCTGGTGTGCACAGCCGGACGGCAGAAGCGGCGTGATCGCGGGTATGCCGTGCAATATCAACTGGGAAAAGCGCAACGTCTATGTTGTTGAGGGACTCCCGGTTGCCTACAGCCAGTATGCCTATTCCAAGCGTATCATGTATGTCGACAAAGACTTCTGGGCTCAGAATTTCTCGGAAATGTACGACAACGGTGGTGAGCTGTGGAAACTCTGGTTTAATATGTTTGAGTATGGCCCCCTGCCGTACGAAGGCTATCCGGTAAAACCGATCCGTGGTGCCAAATACAATTACACGGATGACTGGGCCTTCACTCCTCATGGGATGCAGATGGACCTCCAGCTTGCCCACTTCAGCAAGTGGGATGCGCCATCCGGCTATGAGAAGCGGGAAGACTGGATCAACGAGTGGTATTTCAACGAGGCCATTGAATTTAACACCTCCAAAGCGTTCTCGGTGAACTTCCTCATCCAGAGTGCCCGTTAACCCTACGAGCCAGCGAGAGAGGTAACAGCCATGTTACCTCTCTCGCTCATGACAGACTAACCGGCGGCTTTTTCTCTATTTTCTTTTTTGCTAGGGTGTCCGTACTTTCATTTTGCGGAGGGGGAATTATGGCCAGTGATACAGGGCAGGCAGGCGGGGACAGTGGTCTTTCAAAAGCGGTTTGGCATTACATCAGCATTGGGGTGCTGTGGCTTGGGTTACTGCTCACCGGCGTCGCCTTTGAGCGCCTCGGACTGACCACATCGTATCTGGCAGGCATACTTCCAGGCGAGGTGAACAGCCTCAGGACACAGGTCGCAGAGCTTGAGGGCACCAACAAGGAACTCACCCACGATAGGGACCGCGCGGCGAAAACACGCAACACGCTTGAGGTCGAGGTGAATAAGCTGAAACGGCTCCAGCGGGAACTCGAGGCCGAAATTGATGCATTGAAAGCCGCGCCTGCCGCAATGGCCACGCCCTCAGCGTCATAGTCCAGCCAGCAAGATTTTTGTAGGGTTTTTATGATCGGCGTTCAGAACGTTACCAAATATTATGGGCAAGTTTGCGCCCTTGACCGAGTTTCCTTTGATGTCAAGAGTGGGGAAATTGTCGGCCTGCTCGGACCAAACGGTTCGGGCAAAACGACGCTCATGCGTATCCTAACCGGATTTTTTTCGGCAACGGAAGGGACAGTCCACGTGGCCGGGATTGACGTGTCGACGTCTTCGCTTGCAGTCCGCAACCGTCTGGGCTATCTGCCGGAAAACGTCGTCCTCTACCCGGACATGTCGGTCCGAGCATTTCTGAATTTCTGCGCTCGGGTCAAGATTAATGGCGTGTCACAACGGCGCACCAATGTCGAACGCGTCCTCAGCGAGTGCGCGCTTGAAGACATGGCTCATCGTCAAATGGGAACGCTGTCGAAGGGCTATCGCCAGCGGGTCGGGTTAGCCCAAGCTCTCCTGAGTGAGCCTGAGGTTCTCATCCTAGACGAGCCGACGGTTGGCCTTGATCCGAACCAAGTGATCGACATCCGTGAGCTCATCAAGGGACTGAGCAGGAAAGCAACCATCCTGCTGTCAAGCCATATTCTGCACGAGGTGGAATTGACCTGCGAACGGGTGGTCATTATCGATAAGGGTCGTATCATTGCCGAAGACACTACGGAACGCCTGAGCGAGCGGGTCCAGGGCATGGCAAGCGTGCTGGTCCGAGTGGGCGGACCGCGTCAAAGCATTCTGCCTACACTACGGGCGATCAAGGCGGTCGCCCAAGTCACCGAGCAAAACAAGAAAGACGGTGACGGACCAGAGGATGCTGTTTTTACGGTTCAGTCCTCCAATCAAGATATCGCCCGAGAGGTTGCCCAGACAGTCATCAATAACGGCTGGGCTCTGCATGAGCTCAGACCGGTCACCCTCGACCTTGAAGCCCTCTTTGTCCGTTTGACCAGAAGAGAAGAGCAAAAGGAGGCGGCGTGAAGAGCCACGGAGCCCGTCACATCTCAGCATCGAGGTCAGGCGATCAGCGTCATCGGGTAGAGAGCGGATAAGACATTTTTATAAAAGGTGGGACGATGTTTGCGAATTTTTGGGCCGTCCTGAATAAGGAATTACGCTCGTATTTTCTGTCGCCGTTTATTTATCTGATCTCGGCGGTCTTCCTGTTGCTGAGCGGCTATTATTTTTACTCCGACCTGGTTTTCTATGTCCAGTTTGGCTTTGGTCTGAATATCATGGAAAACTTTTGGCAGCTTATGTTCACCGACCTGCGTCTGGTCATCATGCTCACCGTCCCCTTCCTGACCATGCGTCTCTTCGCCGAAGAAAAGCGGCTCGGCACGATCGAGCTCTTGCTGACCTATCCGATGCGTGACGCCGACCTCTTTTGGGGCAAATTTGTCGCGTGTGCCATTGCCACGCTGTTTATGCTGTCGTTCACTCTGATCTATCCAGTGTTGATGTTTTCCCTGCAACCGTTCAATTGGACGCTGATAGTGCCTGGCTATGTTGGGCTGGTGATGCTCTCCCTGGCGTTTATTGCCTGTGGCCTGTTTATTTCGTCTCTCACGGATAACATCGTCGTTGCAGGTTTGGGTTCGCTCGGGACGCTGCTCTTTTTTTGGATTCTGAGCTGGAATGACGGGGCGACGCAATTCGGGCTCATCAGCACGATTGCCTCCGTCTCCATGGTCACCCACTTCCAGAGCTTTGCTCTTGGCTTCATCGATGTAAAAGAAATCACCTTCTTTTTGCTCTTTATTATCTTTTTCAGCTTTCTGACCCTTCGCTCCCTGGAAGCGCGACAGTGGAGAGGACGCCGATGAATGCCAACGTTCGCAACACGATTAAACTCGTTATTGGAACTCTGGGGTTCTTTGCTCTGATTGTTGCTGTCCAATCTATCCTATCTGAATACAATCAGCGGCTTGACCTGACTCCACAGAAAAAGTTTACGCTCTCGCCGCGGGCGCAACAGGTCGTATCCGACCTGAAACGCGATGTCCAGGTCATGGCCTTTGTTCACAGTGACCGTCCGGAAAATTTCTTTATCAAGGACATGCTCAGCCGCATGGCCAACCTCTCGCCGCACTTCAACTACAGTATTGTTGACATCAATCGGAATCCTGCCCTGGCCCGGGAATACCAGGCTACCCAATACGGAACCATGGTGTTTGAGTCGAGCGGGATACGCAAAGGAACGCTGCTGGGTAGGGGTGAATCCGCGGCCGTTGCCACCCTGCTTCAGGTTTCGCGTGCACCGGGCGACAAAGTTATTTACTTTCTGACCGGGCACGGGGAGGCGGCTCTGGCCGACGCCTCCCCGCAGCGGGGCTATAGCAAGCTCCGGGGGGCCCTGGTTGATGAGTTTTATGATGAGAAAAGCCTCTCACTCGGAGAGAGCGGAGCGGTCCCGGAGGATGCGACTGCGGTTGTCATCTTCGGCCCAACATCTGATTTTCTCCCGTTTGAGCTGGAAGCGCTGGACGTCTATGTGCGGCGCGGTGGCGCCCTGTTCGTATTGCTCGATCCAGACAGCTCGCCCTCATTTGTTACCTTTCTTGAGAGATACGGTATTAGCCTGCCGCCCCTTATTGCGGTCGATCCCACTAAGCGTCTGTTTGCCGGCGAGATGTTAACTTTCCGGGCTTCAGCCACCAAGAAACCGCACCCGATGATCCGCTCGGTTAATGCGCCGCCTATCTTTTCACTCGCCCGCGTGGTGTATATGGAGCCAGATGAGGAAAAGGGCTTGATGGCCACAGCTATTCTGGCCACCTCGCCCCAGGGCTGGGCCAGTGCCCAGGAAAACATCCCACGCACCGGGATTACAAAATTTGAGGAGGGACGGGACTTTCGTGGCCCAATTCCGATTGCCGGTGAGATGGCTATTCGGACTGAGGATGCGCTCGGACGTATTGTGGTGTTTGGCGATGCGGATTTCGTCAATAATAATTTAGTCGAACAGGGCGGCAATAAAGACCTCTTCATCAATGCCATCAATTGGCTCGCCGAGGACCAAACTCAGATGGCGGCCAGGCCGGAGACACAACAGTCGGGCGTCAATCAACTCTTTCTCTCCTCGGATCAAATTCAGACCGTTCTTGTCACAAGTACCGTCATCGTGCCAGGCTCTTTCTTGTTAATCGGGGTGGGTGTCTTTACGTGGCGGAGGTATCGCGGATGACGTGGCAGCGGGTTGGGCTATACTACATTCTTGCCGTTGTACTCGGTGGATATTATCTCCTCTTTGAATGGCGTCCAGGCGGCCCAGAGGCGCCTATCTTCGAACCGCGCCCAGTCCGGGAGGGGACTTTTCTCACCCTCAAACGTGGCACGATTCATAAGCTCTCCATCCATCGCCAGCAGCTCACCTTTGTCTCGCAGCGCAGCGAGGCTCAGCCGGGTGAGACTCAGGCGGAGTGGCGGATCCTTGAACCGTCAGGTGCACCGGTCACCTCTGCGCTTGTGATCAGTTTTATTGAAAACCTCACCCCGGATAGAAAGGTACCCATCGTCCATGAGGCCCCGGAGGACTTGACATCGTACGGTCTGGCCCCCCCTGCTTCGACCGTCATCGTTGAAGGCGATGGAGAGCAAGGCAAAGAAACCGTTTTCATTGGCGGCTATAATCCGACAAAAACGGCCGTCTATGCCCGTAAAGACGGCTCTCCCGAAGTGCTCCTATTGGGCTATAATGTGAAATATTACGAAGACCTTATCTTTCAGGCGACACAGCGTGATACGGAAGAGAGTTCCTAACCGGCGACCAGTCTTAAGCCGACACTCGAGCAAGAAGAGTCAGATGAACAAGCACTCTCAGCGGTCTTGTTCAAGGCTGCTCACACCATCGCTCTTGTTTATCTGGCTCGCCGTGCTGCCCAGCTGCCAGTTTGAAGAAATAAGCATCCAGGACGACCTGACGACGTATATGGACCAGGCCCGCCTCTGGGCGGCTACCGAGGCAAAAATTAACAACGCGATCGCCAGCGCCCGAGAAGACCAGTTCGTTCATGACGACTTTGTGCTGGAAACCATGCGTCCGGCGATCGGGGTCGCCCGGGAGTATGTTGTCGAATTAGAGCGCTATGAACCACAGTCCCCGGCCCTGATGCAGATCCATCAGGGCTACATCGAATCCTGGCGCGCCCATGAGTTTGCCCTGGTGTCGGTCGTTGATGCGGTTGAGCGACAGGATTATATTCAGCTCTCACGGGCAAACGATGAGCTGCTGGAGGCGCAGCGCTCGGTTTCGGATGTTCTTGCCGCTCTTGCGCGGCTGCTGCGTGAAGCGGGCCTAGCCCCGGACACGCCGACCGGACGACCGCTCGCCCCCCCACGTGAGGGATTCAGCATTGATCCTTCTCCCTAAAGATACCCCCCTCAGAACGGCAAAAACCCGGTGTCATCAGAGTGTTGCAAAAGCCCTTGTGGTCCCTCCCCTTCTGCGGTAGTAGAAAAAAACCTGCCGCTGAGCTATTGTTCCTTGCTCCCATGCTCCATATTACGGAGAGAGGAAATTCCACTCAGGGCAGAGGTTTTCGAAAGGAGGCTTGCATTATGAAGCTGAAAGTAGATTTTTTCGCCGCGGTCGTATGCGCGGCAGCGGTAAGCTGGGTCGTCCCAGCCACCGCGAACTTCCCCCAACCGGGGGATGTTGTCGATCAGAGCAATATGGCCGAGGCGGCTGATGTCCTCAATCCAACGGCAAACTGGATGATCAACCAGGGCATGAAGATGAAGGTCATCGAGTACCGCAAATACGAATGGCCCAGGTTGTACTCAGAGGCTACAGAAAAATTTGCCGGTCAAGTGAATTTGTCAGAAGATGGTCGGACGTTGACCAACTACGTCGCTGGGTGCCCGTTTCCCAATATTGACGTCAACGATCCCCTCGCTGGCGCCAAGGCGATGTGGAACCACGAGTACTTTCCCGATTTCACGGACAACGTGGGCTGCCCCTGGATTCTCGAGCTTGTGAACTACAAGGGCGAGATGGAGCGCTTCTACGCCTCGCACTTCTGGCGGCGTATGAAGTGGGAAGGTCGGCTGATCATGGACCCGAAGCCGATCGCGCCGTTTAACCCACAGATCACCTATACCGAGCAGTGGGGACCGCTGTACGCCCCCAACGATCTGAAGGGCGCCGGCGTGCTGAACTTCCGGTATACCCCGCTCGAAAATCCGGATGACTCGTATATGTATCTGCCCGAACTGCGCCGTGTACGTCGTATCAGTGTGGCGAACCGCTCAGACGCCTTCTGGGGTACGGATATCGACATCGACTCGATTTGGGGCTTCAACGCCAAGCCCGGCTACTGGACGTGGCGCGTTTTAGCCGAGAAAGAGACCCTCATGTCGGCCCACTCAGGCCATTATCAGAGTCGAGCCGTATGGGCCGCTGCACCAGACGGCCGGAGCGGGGCGACCGCCTTCCTGTGGTCAGACCAAGTGCAGTGGGAACGTCGGCCGGTATGGGTCGTCGAAGGCATCCCGACCGGGTATAACCAGTATGCCTACTCCAAGCGGGTTATCTACCTCGACAAAGAGTACTTCAACACCTCATGGTCAGAGACGTATGACCAGGGTGGTGAGATCTGGAAAACCTGGACTCAGCTCATGAACATCTCGACGAAGCCCTCAGATAAGTATATTGCCGCGGACTACGACGAGGAGCAGGTCTTTACCCACAACGGTCAGGTGATCGACATGCAGATCACCCATAGCTCCAAGTGGGACTGCCCTCCGGGCTATGACGAATACTACGTGCCGAAGTATGACTGGTACTTCAATACCGCCAAGGAGTGGAACACGCCTGAGGCGTTCACCGTGAATTTCCTGATCCAGAGCGCTCGCTAAACGTCACAGCCCCCTGCCCTGTTGTGATGAAGAAAATCCCCCGTACAACCCTGTACGGGGGATTTTTATTTTGATAAGAGGGTTCTTCGTTTTGAGAAGGAAAGCGGCGACAAGGTCGAGGCGACCATACCTGATCGTCCCTTGACTTTTGTTGTAAAAAAATGCAAAGGACGGAAGGCACGAAATCCTGTGGGGGAGCCCGTGTGCAAGTCGTCCACAACCAAAAGGGAGGTTACCACGCTATGAATACCGCTAGGGCCCACTTGGCCCAAAGATGCGCCAGCCTTTTCGCCGCGCTATTTACTCTTGCGACCCTACTTGGCTTGGCGGGCTGTCACGGAGGACAGCCAACCGCATGGAGCACATCATTGCTTGCGCGGACCGACAAATTTTTTGGTGCAGCCCACGTTACGGACGACACCTTTGTCGTTGTGGGCTACGCCGGACGCATCTTACGGACTGAAGATGCGGGAAACACCTGGGCAGACGTTGATAGCGGTGTGATCTGGTCGCTCAACAACGTCAGCTTCTCCGGTGAGCATGGCTGGGCAGTCGGCCATAATGGGGCCGTCATTCACTCTCGGGACGGCGGGAAAACGTGGACGAGGCAAACCGCCGATACGGACAAGACCCTGATGGCGGTCTCCTTTGTTGACCAACTGCACGGCTGGGCGTGTGGCGATGAATCAACCTGGATGTGGACCGACAACGGTGGAGAAACCTGGAACGTCGAGCGTATGGACGTGTCTCAGATCGGCCTGTCCGAGTTCACCAGTCTGGCCGTGCCTGACATCATCTATTACAGCGTGCAGTTTCTGGACAAAAACATCGGCTGGATAGTCGGCGAATACGGCAATGTCCGCTACACCACGGATGGTGGCAAGACCTGGGGGGCACAGCACGACAGTCTGCTCGATGAACTCGTTGAGCAGGGGGGCGTGCGGGACGTCATGGTGATGGGTGCGTTTTTCAAGGTACACTTTAGCGATCCCAGTAATGGAGTGATGGTCGGCGCTGGTGGGGCTATTGCGAAAACCAGTGACGGCGGTCAGAAGTGGACCTGGATCGCGCGTGAGGGCAGCAATGCAGATGTTCCGGCACTGCATCTCTACGATGTTGACACGCCGGGTGAAAATGGTCGCCTCGTCCTCGCTGGCATGAATGCGGTCGTGCTTGATACCACCGACAGCGGGGCCAACTGGGGTCCGACCCAGACACCGGATGGCGTCTACACCTGGATCAATTCTGTTGCGTTTGGGGAAAATGGCAAGGGCGTTCTGGTAGGCGGGAAAGGCACCATCATGATCACCAGCGATGGAGGCAAGAGCTGGGAGTTAGTTGAGCAGGAAGTCGCCGAGGAGGAGGCCGCCGCGCATTAGTTCGGCGTCTGAGCGCCGGCTCACAGCAGTATCACGCAGAGTGAAGGATTAGAAAAAAGGAGAAAACCGTGGCTGAGAGAAAGATACCGACTATTGAAGAGCTCGAAGCGCATTCCAGAGACCGCGCCGCCCTCTATCGTTTGGGAGAGGGCCTGATCCGTAACCGCTTTCTGATCACGGTCGGGGTGTTGCTTATCACCGGCTTTATGGCCTGGCAGGCGTTATCGATCCAAATGTCGACCAGCTTTAACGATCTGCTGCCGTATCGCCATCCGTTTGTCCGCGTGCATTTCCGCTTTGCCGATCAATTCGGCGGGGCAAACAATGTGAACGTGATGCTGAAAGTGGACAAGGGTGACGTCTTCACAACCGGTCTGCTCAGAAAAGTCTACGATATGACGCAGGCCATGGACCGCGTCACCGGGGTGAACCACGACCAGATCGAGTCTATCGGCCACCGCACGACGCGCTATCTCACCGTGTCAGGAGGAACGATCGCCACCCCCCCGGTCATGCGTCGCCCACCCAAGACGGACCGGGAAGTCGCTGAAATCAAGGAGATTTGCTATAACACCGAAACCATCTACGGCCAGTTGGTCGCCCTGAACGGTCAGGCCCTCCTGCTGAAAGCCAACTTCATTGAGGGGAGACTTGACTACAGGACCGTCTTTGAAGAGATTCGCCGGACCGTCAAAGAACCGTTTGAGACTGCCGAGGAGACGATCTGGGTGGCCGGCGAGCCCCAGCTCTACGGCTGGATCTACTACTACGCGAACGAGGTGTTCTACATCTTCCTCGCCGCGGCGGCAGTGTGCTGGATCTTGCTCTACCTCTACTTCCACGATTGGCGGGGGGCATTGCGCCCGACCATCACTGGCGTTGTATCGGCCTTTTGGGGTCTGGGTATCCAGGCCATGATGGGCTTCTCCATGGACCCGCTCGCCCTGGTGATTCCCTTCTTTGTCACGGCCCGGGCCATAAGCCATTCGGTGCAGATGCACGAGCGCTATTATGAGGAATACCACAAGTGGCAGTGGAATAAGGAAAAGGCGATTGTCGCCGCGTTTGCCGAATTATTCGTGCCAACCTTGAGCGGTATTATTACCGACTCGTTGGGCATGCTCGTCATCGTGGTCGTGCCGGTGGTCATCCTGCAGAAGATCGCCATCTCGGCCTCGATCTGGGTCGCCTCGGTGGCGATCAGCGAACTGCTCATGAATCCGGTGGTGTACTACTACCTCAACGCGCCTGACCCGGAAAAGGTCCTGAAACGCGAGAACGGCTGGTTCCAGCGTTTTGCTGACAGCTGCGCAGCCTGGATCACGACGCCCAAAAACGCCAGGATGATTGTTATTTTCTGGGTTGTTTCCTTTCTCATCGCCCTGACCCAGATTCGGCACCTCACCATCGGCGACCCGACCGCAGCCACGCCGCTGTTGCATCTGGAGTCGCCGTATAATCAGGCTCATATCGAGATTCAGAAGTATTTCGGTGGAATTGAACCCCTCATCATTGTGGTTGAGGGACGAGACAAAGAAGTGCTCAAGAACCCCGATTTATTGCGACAGCTCGAAAAATTCCAGCGTCACATGGAACGCGACAGGGACATTGGCTACAGCTTCTCGCTGGCTGACATCATTCAGGCCATTAATATGACTTTCTATGATATGCAGCCACGCTGGGGCTCCATCCCGGCCAGTGCCCGGCGGGTGAGTTCGCTTTTCTTCTACTATTTTGCCGGAACACCACCTGGCGAGTCGTCGAAATTTCTCGACCCGAGCTACACGGTCTCGCGGGTGACGTTCTACTGCGCCAATCACCAGGGGGATAATATCGCCCGGATTATTCAGGAAGCGCGGAAATTCGTTGCCGATAATCCCCTGCCCAATGCGGACTGGCGTCTGGCTGGTGGTTTGATCGGGGTGACGGCGGCGGCGAACGAAGAGATTCTCAAGAACAACCTGTATATGCACGGCCTGGGTTTTGGGACGATCTTCCTGATCGTGATGTTTACCTACCGTTCCCCCGTTGCCGCAGTCGTGATGATGATCGGCCTGTTTCTGGCCGACGGCGTGGTGAATGCGTATATGGGCGTGCGGAATATCGGTATCAACTTGCAGTCCCTGCCGGTGGTCACCGTCGGGGTCGGATTTGGCATCGACTATGCCTTATATATCGTCAGTCGAGCAGTGGAAGAATATGACGGCGATATCAACGACGCCGTCCGCTTAGGACTCGCGACAGCGGGGAAAGCCGTGGCCTTTACCGCAGCAACCCTGATCACTGCGACGGTCCTGTGGGCATTCTCGAACATTCGCTTCTGTTCGGAAATGGGCCTGCTACTGGCATTGTGGATGGGTATCAGCTTCCTTGGCGCCTGTACCTTTGTGCCGTCGGCATTGGTGCTCTGGCATCCGAAGTTCTTTGTTCGGGCCGCCAGAGAAGGTATTATTGCCTAAAACCGCTCTCCCTTCTTGACTGAAGGCAAAAGAGGCAGCCTCATGAGGCTGCCTCTTTTTTTCCAAAGACTGGCACAGTGGCAGAACCGAACGTGCATCCGGACGCCTTGAAAAAGATCTTGGAAGAGCGGGACGGAGATCACGTCGAAAGACGCAAGCGACGCTCCACTGGAGTAACCTCCCTACTTATCGTAGGAGCCACTCAAAGCAACTCGCCTATACATGAGAATGGACCGGGGGGGACAGGCGCGCGGTCACAATAGCCACGCGCGAATTGTTACTAAAATGCGAAAAGGCAATCTGGAAGACAAAGCGGAGGGCTTTATTCCTGATTCTCCAGATCTTCTCCGCCCTTTTGCATCGCCCCTTCAGGATTTGTCAGCAAGGACTCCCCGAGGGCTTTCGGGTTCGCAGCCAATCCGGGCTCTCGGCTATCCTTATTGGCTTGCTTATACTGGTCAACCAAAGACGGTTTGGGCTCAGCATCCTTGACCTCTTCGATGGGGGGGGCGCCAAGTTCACACCCGCCCAGCACGACAATCGATCCAATTCCACATGCAATGAGCCCATTCCGCAGCCATTTGCCGTAATGAGAAAAAATATCCTGCATGGAGCGGTCTATTAAAGAAAGCCGACGCATTTGTCAAGAGCAGAAACACAGGGAGGAAATGCCGTCTGGGCAGTTGCAAAATATGAAGAATAGCGCTAGAAGCAGCCTGGAATACCAAATCATCTTCTGCATGATAAATTGCATTAAGGATTTATGGGGAAAGGGGGTGACCTGCTGCAACCAGGGAAACAGCAAGTGAGTCAAGATAGGGAGGATAATTCTTTGTTACAGGAGGGAAAGTTTATGATCAAACACAACAGGAAGAAGCATTCGGGCCTGAGAGGACTGGTGGCCGGGCTAGCCATCGCAGTAGGGCTCGTTTGGCTCACAAACCCCGCGCAAGCGGTGGTTCGGGTGGGCGACTCAGAGATTCAAGTCGTGTACGAGATGCAGCACGCCTTTCAATTTGACGGCAGCCCTGGAGATAACTTCGAGTGGGTGCAGTGGCGCAACGAGTTGCGCGTGGAGTACGAGTATCAGGATCTCGTGTCAACCGAGGGCGGGTTGTTCGGTAAGAACATAAAGATCCCAGGGGTACGGCGCGCCGACTTCTCCTTCATGTATCGGGGCCGCTTTGACCCGGTGTATGAAGTCCGCGACAAGTATGACGATATGTACTCCCACCGCATTAAGCAGTTCAAGTCTTTCACCTTTCCCGAGAACGGCTTTCGGGAGATGAACCTGGATGTGGACTTCGGGGATGTGATGGGCCATCGGCTGTCGATGAAACTGGGCAAACAGCAGATCGTGTGGGGCGAATCCGACCTGTTCCGCTCCATTGACATTGCCAACCCCCTGCGGCTGGACCAGAACCAGGCGGTAGGCGAAGCCTTTGAGGACTTTCGGAGTCCGATCTGGGCCGTCAAGTTTCTGTACGACATCGGGAACGTCGGGACCCTGCTGTCCAACGTCGGTCTGGAGTTGTTCTACACCCCGCGCTGGCGGTCTCTCGTGCAGCACCTCGTATTGGAAGGCGGCTGGGGTGGCCTGCGCTACGACGACCCGAATTATATTGGCGACGTAGAAGATTACTTTGATTCGCCGACCTCACCGGGTGTGTTGACCACGAAGGGCGTCCCCTGGGGACCCTACCATGACTACGCCCGGAGTCGTCACCCCTGGTCCGTGTTCCGGGTCGGGCGCAACCTGGCGAATATGGCCCCGGACAGCGGTTGTAACGCTGATGTCCCGTGTACGGACGACGCCGCCGGCCGAGGCACCAACTTCCTGTACCGAATTGGCGGCGGTCGCCACACCCACCATATCCGCGGCACCAAGTGGAAGAACAGCATGGTCGGCGTGCGGATGATGGGGAAGATTTTCGACAATTTCGACTTTACCCTGAACTATATGTACAAACGCGTCGATCCGTATGCCGTGTTTGACCTGCCGTCCTTCTTTGGCAGAGACCACGACGACGGCCTCGGCAGGGTGGACCAGTACGGCCGGCGACTCGGCTCCTTCAGCAACACTCTGCTGGGTTCGGAGGGTGGATTCTTTGCGCACGACCCGACCAACCCGAACAACATGCTCAACTTCCGCCGCGCCCTGGACCGGTGTTTCGAAGAGAATCAGGCCTCGTTTTTCAGCGGGGTCGACATGTTGGGCTACAGCCAGGACGGTAACCCGAACAACGACCGGGCTGCAACCGCATGTTTCGAGGTCGCCCACTCGTATCCGTGGACGAATGTGTTTGGCTTCACGGTCACCTATAACGACTTCGACTACACCGGCGCGGTGTTCCGCCTGGAGCAGAGCTGGTCGACCAATGAAGGGCGTAACTGGGGCGGCTCGAACTATGGTGGTCAGTCTCAAGCGCACTTTGATGCGAAGTTGCAGGCCGCCCGGGAGAACTATCTGGCCGGCCTGGATGACAACCCGGAGTACGCCGCAGCAGTTGATGCGTATGCGGCCGAAAACGGGGTTGACCGTCGTGGCGCGGTATTCGGCGCACCGGACGTTGACCCGCTCATCACCGGCCCGCACAGCGATGGTGAGGGCAATCCCTGCGTACCGGGCGTGAATGTGTGTCCGGGTAAGAAGATCAACGGCGCGCGGATCAAGCAGGGCTCATCTGTGTGGCGGAGTATGATCGGCTTTGACCTGATTCAGTCCATTCAGTCCTTTCCGGGCATGGGCTGGACGCGCGGCCTGCCGGGCGGCATTGGCGACCAAGCGACCTTCTACACCTTCCAGGCCCTGACCACCTACCAGAACGACAACCGGCCCTCGGGTGTCAACGCCTTTACCAACGCGCCGCGAGACCGGCACCATCGGTTTAATCAGTTGTACACCTTTGGCCTGTCGGGCTTCTACTTCCGGGGCAAGCTGGAGCCGCTGTTTGCGGTCGCCTACTCGGTGAACTCCAAGCATCCGCTGATTCTGGCCCAGACCTACTGGCACGGCTTCCTCTTCCGCAACCTCGACATCTTTGCCGGCACGGTCATGTATATGGGCGGTCGCAACGACACGGACGGCACGGGGCTGCACCTGTGGGCCGACCGCGACCTGTTCTGGATTCGCCTCCAGTACTACCTGCTGTAGTCACAACCGGAGAGGTGCAACGCCTCTCCTACAAATTCGGTCTCAAAACGGGAGGCTCCTCAAAAGGGCCTCCCGTTTTTACGTTCGGATACATGGCTCATAGTTTTAATACTCGCTTAACATTTTCGCTTGACATCCAGGCCCCTAAAGTACTATCCATTAGGGACATCATCTTTTCAAAGGAGGGAAGCCTATGGTCGAACGCAACGGGGGACGAAGGCGAAGGGCATGGCTAACAAGATTGGTAGCCGGGCTGGCCATCGTAGGGGGACTTGTGTGGCTGACGAGCCCCGCGCAAGCGACGATCCGAGTGGGGAAATCGGAGATTCAAGTCGTGTACGAGATGCAGCACGCATTTCAATATGACGGCAGCCCAGGGGATAATTTCGAGTGGGTACAGTGGCGCAACGAGATGCGCGTGGAGTACGAGTTTCAAGACCTGGTAACGCCCGAGGGCGGGCTGTTCGACAAGAACATCAAGATCCCAGGGGTACGGCGCGCCGACTTTTCCTTCATGTATCGGGGCCGCTTTGACCCGGTCTACGATGTGCGTGATAAGTACGACGACATGTATCCCCATCGCATCAAGCAGTTCAAGTCCTTCACCTTTCCCGAGAACGGCTTTCGGGAAATGAACCTGAACGTGGACTTTGGGAATGTGATGGGCTATGGGCTGTCGATGAAGCTGGGCAAACAGCAGATCGTGTGGGGCGAATCCGACCTGTTCCGCTCCATTGACATTGCCAACCCGCTCCGGCTGGACCAGAACCAGGCGGTAGGCGAAGCCTTTGAGGACTTTCGGACACCCATCTGGGCTGTCAAGTTCCTGTATGACATCGGGAACGTTGGGACGATTATGTCCTACGTTGGCTTGGAGTTATTCTACACCCCGCGCTGGCGGCCCATCACCCAACACTTGGTGTTGGAAGGTGGCTGGGGCGGCCTGCGTTACGATGACCCGAGCTTCATTGGCGATCCGACTGATTACTTTGATTCGCCGACCTCACCAGGAGTGTTGACCACCAAGGGCGTCCCCTGGGGGCCATACCATGACTACTCCCGGGTTCGCCATCCTTGGTCGTTATTCCGGGTCGGGCGCAACCAGGCGAGGATGGCGGGTGATTCCGGGTGTAGTGGTGTAGGGCCGTGTACGGACGATACCGCGGGCCGGGGAGGCAACTTCCTGTACCGGATTGGCGGCGGGTCGAAAACCCACCATATCCGCGGCACCAAGTGGGACAACAGCATGGTCGGCGTGCGGCTGATGGGAAAGATATTCGACAACTTTGACTTCACCCTGAACTATATGTACAAGCGCACCGATCCGGGCGGTGTCTTCCATTTCGACACCTTCTTTGCCGAGTCGCCGCTCGATGCGGATGGTAAACGAACTGTGGGCCTGGACCCCCGCCCGCAGTCGGCCGGATACGTGGGAGGTGTGCCAACGGAGGGGAGATTTGCGGGTAGAGCTGTCGCTCCTGGGACATTTGTCCATGACCCGTCCAACCCGAACAATATGCTCAACTTCCGCCGCGCCCTGGACCGATGTTTCGAGGATAACATCGCGACGTTCTTCGTCGGGGTCGACATGTACGGCTACAGTCAGGACAGCAAACTGAACAACGACCGGAATTCGACCGCGTGTTTCGATGTGTCCCACTGGTATCCCTGGACGAACGTGTTTGGCTTCACGGTCACCTATAACGATTTTGACTACACGGGTGCAGTCTTCCGCCTGGAGCAGAGTTGGTCGACCAATGAGCCGCGCAACATAGCACCAGTCGCGAACGGCGGCAGGGACCAAGAGCACTACGACGCGCGTGTAGCCGCGGCGCAAGCCAGGGCTATGGCAGAGGGCAGGACGGGCTCGCAGATTCCGACCCATCCCTTTACGGACGGCGACGGCAACCCGTGCGCCGAGGGACACGGCAGCTTCTGCCCCAGCCCGCGCCAGCGCATTGCGCGAATTAAGACCGGTACGTCCGTGTGGCGGAGCATGATCGGCTTTGACCTGATTCAGTCCATTCAGTCCTTTCCGGGCATGGGCTGGGCGCGCGGCCTGCCGGGCGGCATTGGCGACCAGACCACCTTCTACACCTTCCAGGCCCTGACCACCTATCAGAATGATAACCGCGCAACAGGCCTGAACGCCTTCACCAACGCGCCGCGCGACCGGCACAGTCGGTTTAATCAGTTGTACACCTTTGGCATGTCGGGCTTTTATTTCCGGGGCAAGCTGGAGCCGCTGTTTGCCTTCGCCTACTCGGTAAACGCTAAACAGCCGCTGTTACTGGCCCAGACCTACTGGCACGGCCTGTACTTCCGCAACCTCGACCTCTTTGCCGGTACGGTCATGTATATGGGCAGCACTAACCAGGTCGATGCTACAGGGCTGCACCTGTGGGCGGAGCGCGATCTGTTCTGGATTCGTCTCCAGTACTACCTGCTGTAATCACAACCGGAGAGGTGCAATGCCTCTCCTACAAACGTAGTCTAAAAAAGGGAGGTTCCCCAAAAGGACCTCCCTTTTTTCTTTGGGTGAAATATGGGAAGATGCCGCCTGCTTGCATAGGGTCAGGACGAATTAAAGGAGGAGTAGAGATATGGCGACAGTTGATGGCGGGACGCTGATTGGACGGATATTAAAGGAACAGGGCGTGAAGTATATGTTTGCCGTGAATGGCGGACATACTTTCCCCATTCTGGCGACTCTCAGAGATAATGGCATCAAACTCATCCACATGCGCCACGAGCAAGCCACCGCCTATGCCGCGGATGGCTACGCCCGTGTGACCGGCAAACCCGGCATCTGCTGTGTCACTGCCGGCTGCGGTCTGACCAACGCGGTGACCGGCCTGTGTGGTGCCGGTCTGACCAATAGTGCGGTCGTCTGTCTCGCGGGTCAGCACCCCACTACCGAGGACTTTATCGGCTCCTTTCAGGAAGCCTACGGTTCGGATGTGGTGAGTTCCTTCTCAAAATTTGCCAAGCGTGTACTTGACTGGTCAACCATTGAAATCGACCTGCGTCAGGCATTTCGTGAGGCCACCTCAGCCCCCCAGGGCGTCTCCCTGCTCGAAATTCCGACCAATATCCTTTACCACCAGGAAGACGAGTCCAAGCAGCGCAAAGGCGCAAAAGTCTATGGTCCGGACGAACTCCGCTTTCAGGGCGACCCGCGCCAGATTGAACGCGCGGTTGAGCTTATTTTTCAGGCGAAAAAACCGCTCATTGCCGGTGGGGACGGGATTTTCTGGTCCGGTGCCGAGGCGGAGCTGAAAGAACTGGCAGAACTCACCAGCACCCCGGTGTATTGCCGTCGTGCCGGCCAGGGCGCGGTTGACGAAGACCATCCGCTCGCCGTTCGGGGTGCGTGGAAAAAGCCGTTTACAGGCCAGGCCGACGTGGTGCTGGCAATTGGATTCAAATTCTGGAGCGGAGAGAAGTTCGGGCAACCCCCGACCTGGAGCGATAAAGCCACCTATATCCAGGTTGATGCCACTGCCCAGCGGGTTGGCTGGCACGTCCCAGCCGAAGTCGGCATTGTCGGCGACCCCAAGCTGGTGTTGCGTCAGATGATCGATACGATCAAAGAGATGCAGCTTGACTTTAGCGCCAAGCGGGAGAGTCCGTGGCTCCAAAACATGGTTGAGGTGCGCGATAACTATAACAAGCTTATTCAGGACCGTGAGCAACAGCATCACGGCGCCAGCCCTATCCACCCGGACCGGCTGGCCAAAGACCTCACCTCTGTTATCGATACAGACGCCACCCTCATCATCGACAGCTTCACCCTGAGTGGCTATACGAGCCAGTGGTTTACCGCCCACGAGCCGGGTCAGATTGTCGACGCCGGGCCGCTCGCTCCAGTCGGGCACGGCGTAGGGATGGGTATCGGGGTGCAGCTCGGACGGCCGGGCAAGCAAGTCATCGTGGTCAGTGGTGATGGTGGTCTGGGTATCGGCGGGATGGATATGGAGACCGCGGCCAAATACGACATCCCGATTATTACCCTGCTGTGGAACAATAGTTCGTGGGGGCCGACGTTTGAGTCCATGCCCCTGCTTAAAGGCCGCACCGACCCATTCGATATGATTAAGGATATTCGCTATGACAAGGTGTTTGAACCCATGGGTGTCTACACCGAGCATGTGGAGCAGCCGGACGAGATTATTCCGGCTCTGGAGCGTGCACTCTCTTCCGGCAAGACCTCGCTGATTAACGTGTTCGGCGATAAGAGCGTTGGTCACCCATCGCTCGGCGGAAACTTATTGGGCTCAACCCAGGTCTAGAGTCTTCTGCGAATAGATTGAATCAGGGAAGTTTTTGCAGCAAGCTGGGGAGGGAGAGCAGGGTGAGCACTGCGGAAGGAGGGAGGAGATGGCTCGCGCCTACTCGCAAGATTTGCGGGATCGCGTGATTGATGCCGTGGCAGGCGAAGGGCTGAGCCGGCGGGCGGCGGCGCGGCGGTTTGGGGTCAGTGCCGCCGCGGCGATCAAGTGGCTGCAGCGCTTCCACCGGAGCGGGGAGCGGGAGAGTGCGGGGACCGGGGGGCATCGGCCCTCGAAGGTGCAGCCGCACCGCGCTTGGGTGTTGGCGGTTCTGGCGGCTCAGCCCGACATCACGCTGGCCGCGCTGGCGGCCCGGCTGTTGACGGAGCGCGGAGTGCGGGTAGACACGGGCATGCTGTCGCGGTTCTTCAAAGGCGAAGGGATCAGCTTCAAAAAAAAGCCTGGCGGCCTCCGAGCAGGATCGGCCGGACATCGCGCGGCTCCGCCGGCAGTGGCAGCACGCGCAAGGCCAACTTGATCCACGCCGCCTGGTGTTCCTGGATGAGACCTGGGCCAAGACGAACATGACCCGCAGTCATGGCCGCTGCCCCCGGGGCCAGCGGTTGCGCGCGACCCGGCCCCATGGGCACTGGCACACGCTGACCTTCGTGGCGACGCTCCGCCACGACCGCCTAGCCGCGCCGTGTGTCTTCGATGGCCCGATGAACGGACCCTGCTTCCTGGCCTATGTCGAACAGTGTCTGCTGCCAACGCTCACGCCGGGCGATATCGTCATTATGGATAATCTGAGCAGCCACAAGAGTCCCGCCGTGCGGGCCGCCATTGAGCGGGTGGGGGCCACGCTACGCTTCCTGCCACCCTACTCCCCCGACCTTAACCCGATTGAACAGGTCTTCGCCAAGCTCAAAGCTTTGCTCCGCCACGCGGCCGAACGCACCGTTGAAGCGACTTGGCGGCGGATCGGGACGCTGCTGGACCGCTTCGAACCGGAGGAATGCCGCCACTACTTCACCCATGCTGGCTATGCCTCCACCTAAAAACAGAATGCTCTAGTAGAGAGTAGGTAACCGAAAGAAAAAGGGGCAGGCGTTACACCTGCCCCTTTTTTATGGGTCCATCTACTGATCAACCGCCCTACCCGCCCTCTTTGCGCAGCACAATTTCAATTTCATCAAGCGGAGAAATACCGCGATTGCGGATATGGCAGTTCCAGCCGGCAAACTGTCGTAAATACGTAAACACTTCCCGGACCAGGCCCGGTTTCACTGCGCTTTCCCATTCGTTCAGCCACTCGTCTCCCTCAAAATCGTCATCCTCCCAGGCCTCGGAAGGAATGTCCGCGCTCAGGGAGAAGCGGAGATTGAACGTATGCTCGTCCTTTTCTGCCATACAGCGCCTTTATGTGGCGCCCAGCGCCGCCAGGTCTTCCAGATAGGTTTCAGCCGGCACCATGCCGATTTGGCGTCGTTTCCCGCCAATCAGGACGGTCGGCACCGCACTCACGAAATATGTATCCACTGCGTCTTCGCACTGCTGACGTACCTGGTCTTGGAGGGTTGTATCTGCGATATCGTTCAGGAAGACGTTCACGTCCAGGCCAGCCTGCCGGGCAACCTCAACGCAGGTCTCTTTTTCAATCAGACTCTTGTTCTCAATGAAAAAAGCCCGAAAGAGCCCGGAGTGAAAGCGAAGGAAGGCGTCCTCTCCCTGACGCTGGGCGGCCGTGCCAGCTTCCAGGCCAGGCATACTCCAGCGCGGAAATTCTGCATGCGGCCACATGGAATATGCCAGACCATCCGGTTCAGCCAGAGCCGACGCCCGCCGCCAGGCCTGCTCCACATAGCTGTCCTTAAACTGAAACGGGCGGGCCTCATAGTGCGGACGTAAGGCAAAGGGATGCCATTTAACACTGACTTGATCACCAAAGCGTTCTTTGATCTTGCGAAGCCGCTCCGCGGCCGGAAAGCACCATGGTCACAGATAGTCTGAGAACTCGATGATTTCAATTGGCGTATCCATACGGTTACCCCCCCTATTATACTGCCCCAGTTCTATCCGAAACAGGCTATACCGACCAGGGGTTGGCTCAATTCCCTTGCATTTTCCCCAAAACAGCAGTACCACCATAAAAAACGAGATACCGCACGGAAGGAGAATACGTTATGCGAGTCATTGATGGAGACGCCCATTTTCTTGAACCGTTGGACCTTTTCCAACGCTATATTGATCCTACCTACCGTGAGCAGGCGATGCAGATTGAAACCGACCGGGTGAGCGGGGAAAAAAAGTTTCTGGTCAACGAGAAACCCATGCAGATCTTCGATGTCGAACAATTTCTGAGCGCGGTTGCCGGTTACGGCCAAAAGGAGCAAGGCCGAGACCTGAACACCTTCGACCGCTACCATTATTATAGCACTGAGTGGTCAGACATGGGGCAGCGGGTGCAATTCCTCGACGATGAGCAGATGGCCTGCCAGGTCATCTACCCGACGCTCGGCCTGTTCTGGGAGGGCGAGGTAGACAACCCCTATCTGGCCGACGCCCACTGTCGCGCGTATAACACCTGGACATTTGAGGTGTGCCACTCACACAAGGATCGTCTCTACCCCGCAGCGCACATCTCCCTCCGTGATCCACAGTTGGCCGTGCGAGAAATGGAACGCGTCGCCAAGCTCGGCTGCCGGACGATCTTTGTGGCGGCGGCACCTATTGACGGCAAGAGTTTTGGCTTACCGGAGTACGACCCGGTCTGGGCCGCGGCCCAGGACCTCGACCTGAGTATCGGCCTCCACCTCGTCGGTCATAAAAACTACGCTGGCAGCGAGTGGTTCCGTGATCGCGACCCTGGCTTTATGTATCTGACCATGAGCATCATCCAAGACCCACGTCATGCCGTGACGGCGATGATGTATGACGGGGTGTTTGAGCGCTTTCCCAAGCTGCGGGTCGCGACCATCGAGGCCATGGTCGGCTGGATAGGCGAGTGGCTGGAGCGGGTGGACTATCGCTACCAGTATATGGGCCACACCTCACAGATGAAACGTCCGGCGAGCGAGTATTTTGCCCGTAATATCTGGGTCAACGGTGACCCGGAGGAAAAGATGTTTCCCTTGATGGTTCAGTTTGCCGGCGACGACCGATTCTTCATTGGCTCCGACTATCCGCACGCCGAAGGATTTGTTGATCCGGTCCAAAAGGCGCGGGACGTCCTCTCCTCCCTACCGACGGAGTCTGTGGACAAGATTCTGGGCACCAACGCGGCGACGTTCTACGGTATTTAAATTGTACTGAGGGGCCAGCGTGGGACCTGTCTCTATGCTGGCCCTTCAGCCTTGCAGCAGTTGTACAACCTCGTCGTGCAGCCGTCCGTTCGAGATCACTGCGTCGCCGGTGTAAATAGACGGTGTGCCGGCAAAATCGGAGAACCGTCCGCCCGCTTCGGTGATCAGAATCTTGGTTGCCGCCACGTCCCAGGGCTTGATTTCCGGCTCCAGGGCGACCTCGGCCAGTCCCTTCGCCACCAGACTGTGTCCTAACGCATCCCCAAAGCCTCGCTGTCGAGCGGTCGCGTCAATTAAGCGCAAAAAAGGCTGCCAACACGGCCGGGCTTTCAGGTCATTCAGACCGCCATGAATCAGCATAGCATCCTGCAGTTGGGCGACCTCCGAGACAGACACCTGTTTGCCATTGGCAAAGGTGCCCTGCCCTTTCTGGGCATACAGCAGGTCGTCAAGGGCTGGTGCGTACATCACGCCGGCAGTGATTTCCCCGTCTTCTTCAAGAGCAATGAGTGTAGCAAAAAAAGGAATCCCGCGAATAAAATTTTTGGTGCCGTCAATCGGGTCGATAATCCACCGGGCGGATGTGTTGCCCGGCTGCTCGCCGAGTTCTTCGCCCAGAAAGCCATGGTCCGGGAAGTGCGTGTGCAGCACGTCGATAATGCGCGCTTCACACTCCCGGTCGGCTCTGGTGACGGGGGTACGATCAGCTTTCAGCTCAACCGTCAGATTGGTTTTGAAATAGCACAGGGCAATATCGCCAGCGGCATGCGCAGCCTTCACCGCAGCGTGCAGAATGGGGTCCACGCTAGAGCAACCCCCGGACCGCCCCACCGTCTATCTGGAGACTCGTTCCCGTAATATAACTGGCTGCCTCCGAGGCCAGGAAGACAATGCCGTTGGCCATTTCTACCGGCTCACCAATCCGGCCGAGCGGCACGTCTTTCCCACCCTCCTCCAGGGCCTGTTCCAAGGAGATACCGGCCTTTTCAGCCCGGATGGCCAGCGCCCCGGTGAGGCGGTCGGTGAGAATGCGGCCGGGCAAGACCGTGTTGACCGTAATATTATACTGACCGACCTCGCGCGACAGCGTCTTTGCCATGCCGACCACGGCCGGACGCACGCCGTTCGACAGGATAAGACCGTCAAGCGGTTCTTTGACCGACATGGACATGACGCTGACAATACGTCCCCAGCGCTGCTTTTGCATATAGGGTAGCGCTTTCCGAATCAGCCGGACGGTGCTGAGAAAATTGAGCGCAAAAGCCTGCTCCCAGGCGGTGTCGTCCATGTCTCCAAAGCCGCCCAATGGCGGGCCGCCGGTATTCGGCACGAGGACGTGGACGGTGCCAAATTTGGCAACCGTCTTATCGACCAGCCTTTCGGCTGCTTCGGCTTGCGCAAGATCTCCGGCTACGGCTAATACCTCGGCTCCTGTCTCACTCTGCATCTCGCGCGCAGACTGGTCCAAGAGTTCCGGGTTACGGGCGCAGATGACGACTTTTGCCCCCTCTTTGGCAAACGCTAATGCGGTCGCCTGACCAATACCCTTACTGGCGCCACCGACAATGACAACTTTATCTTTGAGACCGAGATCCATATATCTCTCCCCATTCGTTCTGGCCGCGTCTCTTGGGTGGCCTACAGATACCCCTTTTTCTCATAAAACCCGCGGACCGCTGACTCAAACCCCTGCGGATTATCTCCCATGACAGAATGACCCGCCTTGGGTACGAGGGCAAATTCCGAACCAGGAATCAGTTCTTGTAAGTCCCGTGCGCCATCCAGGGAGAAGACATCGCTCTCGCCGCCCTTGACCACCAAGGTCGGACATTGGATTTTTTTGACCGCCGCAGACAGTTCCTCCTGCATCTGTTTGACATCAACCTTACGGTGGCCGTCGCTGAAATAGGTATCGTATTTCCAGGTCCACTTGCCCTCTGGAGTCTCTTTGAGATTATACACCACCGTATATTTGCGGATGACTTCGAGCGGACGCCGTGGATTAAACCGATGGATCACCTCTGCCGCCTGATCCAGGGAGTCAAACTCACGGTAGTTTTTCATAAAATCACGGATATGCTTGACGCCTTTGGGTTCCACTCGCGGGCCAACATCCACGACGACCAGGGCTTCGACTTTGTCGGGATGTTTCGCGGTGAAGGCGAGCGAGTTTGCTCCCCCCATCGACATGCCGGTCAAGAAAAAATGCTCCAGGCCGAGGGCGTCAGTGAAGGCATTCGCATCCTCGACCATGCTGGCGCGTGAATAGTCCTTATCGGTAGCCCAGTCCGTATCCCCATGGCCACGCTGATCGAAAGCCATGACGTGAAAATGGTCAACCATGGCCGCCGCAAACAGATCCCAGGTATGACAGGTCTGCCCTACCCCATGCAGCAGGATTAATGGTGGCTTTTCCGGGCTGCCCCAGTCGAGATAATGAAACCGCAGTCCGTTCGCCTGAACATAGTGGTCCGTGAACTGTTTCGCGTCCGGGGTTGATTCTTGAGCCGCCATGTATCGTCCTCCTTTTGTGCGCTTCCCCTGCACTATTGAGGGGCCACAATAGAGGAAAATCCACATAGGGGAAAGGTATTAGAGCAGTGACCGTACCACCTCGGGCGTAACTTCACCGAGGTTGGATAAGATGAGGGCGGCCTGACGAAAGTCATTGTTTTGGGTGTATGCATTCGGTACGGCGATGCAGACAATGCCAGCTCTGGCAGCCGCCGTGACACCACGATAGGTGTCCTCCACGACTATGCACCGCTCGCGGGCTAGTCCGAGCTTTTTTACCGCGGCTAAGAAGGCATCCGGCTCAGGTTTCGCTCGTTCATAATCCTGGCGTGCGACCGTGTGATCGAAAAACCGGTCAAGGCCAAACCGCCGTAGGACGAAGTCTAAATGTTCTCGATTACTATTGGTTGCAACGGTGAGTCCAAAGTGCTCGGACAACTGAGTGAGGGATTCCTGCACAGAGGGCATCAGCGTCGCTTCCGTTTTCAATAACTGAAGAAAAATAGGCGAGCGCAACTGGCGCAAGGTAGCTGGTGCGACCGGCAAATTGTGCTTTTCTACAACGTATTCGGGTCCGATTCCCTGGGCGATCCAGTATTCTTCATATTCGCGTGGGGTTACGGTGACGCCATACGGCTTGAGCACTTCGCTATACGCGCGGTAGTACAACCCCTCAGAGTCAATGAGAACCCCGTCCAAATCGAAGATAACGCCGGCGTCTGCCATCCCTCACTCACTTTCCCCAACACACAATTCATTCGTTTCCTATTTTATAGTATACTCTTTGGCCATAAGCATTCAGTATTGATACTGAATGGTAATTGATATGCCGAATGGCATAAAGGAAAACAATGCTATGCAGCATAGAGCATTACCGCTCAAAAGAAATTCTGAGCGCTCCCTGAAAGCGGACCAAGACGATCCGTCCGCAGCCTGGGTCGAGATATTTCAGGAACTGGGCTTTCCGGCCTACCCTGTTCGGGTCGAGGGGGACATGGTCTGTATTATGGCCCCAGCAGCGGATTGTCCGCGTTTACTCGAAGAGACAATCCGTGAGCCACTGATTCAACATGGTAAAGCCTTAGGCTATCGGTTTATTACGCTCGACATCGGGCACTTCGTGGAATAACGGGAACCCCGTTTACTGCTTATCAAGGTCCGACCGGGCCTGCTCCCAGTCCTGACCGTTGAAGAACTCGATTTCCAGCCCCTCCAGATTCACGTCATCTACACAGCGCAGATTCACATCGATCATATTGGGGTGTGAACGCGGAATATAGTACGAGGAGATCCCGCACGCAGGGCAAAAATAATGCTTGGCCGTCTTGGTATGAAATTCATACAGGCTGAGAGCGTCTGGAGAAGACAGCAGTCGAAACTGCTCAGGCTCGACGATCCAGTGCAAAAAGCCCTTCTTCCTACAGATTGAGCAATTACAGTCCAGTACCCGGTCAATCTGACCGGAGACCTCAAACCGGACACGCCCGCAATGACAACCGCCCGTGTAGGTTGGCATATTCGCCTCTCATTATCCTCAAAATTCTCCGCGGAAGACTCACGACCTCCCCCCTGCATAGCAAGAAACAATGAGCCAGAGAAGCGGTCAGGCCCTTGACCCTTTGAGTCTCCAAGCGATATGAGGGAGCAGATCGGGGTGTGGCGCAGTCTGGTAGCGTACTCGCTTGGGGTGCGAGTGGTCGGCCGTTCAAATCGGCTCACCCCGACCACGTTGGCTACGTGAGGAAAGGCGATCACACAGGTGGTCGCCTTTCCTTTTTCCCGGCTTTCTGGTGGAATATCGTTATGGTAATTCTGGTGTCGAACGACGACGGTATCCAGTCAGAAGGCCTCCTTTGCCTCGAAGAAGCGCTCGCGAGCGTTGGTGAGGTCTATACCGTTGCTCCCGACAAAGAGCAAAGTGCGGTCAGTCATTCTTTGACCCTCCATCGGCCCTTGCGGATCGAAGAGGTCGCCCCACACCGCTTTGCCGTCAACGGCACCCCAACCGATTGTATCAATATTGCCGTCAAGGGGTTTTTACCCGCTCGGCCTGACCTGGTGGTTTCAGGCATCAACAAAGGCCCGAATATGGGAGACGATATTACGTATTCGGGCACGGTTGCCGCGGCACTGGAAGGAGCCCTTTTAGGCATTCCAGCCATTGCCGTTTCGCTGGTAACATTTACAGCCCCGTACCATTTTCAGGCGGCTGCCGAGTTCTCGGCCATGCTGGCGACGGAAATCCAGACCCCTCGATTTCCAGCGGACAGCCTGCTGAACGTCAACGTGCCCAATCTGCCTCAAGACCAGATCAGAGGTTATCGCTTCACCCGCCAGGGCAAACGACATTACGGCGAGAATATTGACGTACGCACGGACCCGAGAGGTAGAGAATACTACTGGATCGGCGGCGATGACCTCGGCTTCGATCCCATAGAGGGATCGGACTGTGTCGCCGTCCACGACGGCTATATTTCAGTCACCCCCTTACGCGCGGACCTCACCCACCAGAGTGCCCTCAAAGCCCTTCAGGATGTCCGGCTGCCATGGCGCCAGGAAACGGGTTAGCCAACACGCTATGCAGCAGATCTATCTCGACCATAATGCAACGACGCCCGTACGGCCAGAAGTCGTAGAGGCTATGTTGCCCTACTTCACAGGGACATTCGGCAATCCGTCAAGCGTGCATTGGGCTGGTCGTCAAGCCAAACAGGCTCTGGAAACGGCGCGCGATCAAGTGGCGGCGCTGATTGGAGCCAAATCCTCAGAAATACTGTTTACCAGCGGTGGGACAGAGAGTAATAATCTGGCCGTGTATGGGGTGCTCAAGCCTCGGGGAGCAACCCCCTTTCGTATCGTGACCACTCCCATCGAACACTCATCTGTCCTGGAAACAGTCAAAGCCCTCGGTACCGACACCGCTTCTGTTGAGGTTGTGACGCTTGCGGTAAATGGCCAGGGGCGCGTCAGTCCGGGCGCTCTTGAAGCCGCCCTGACCCCGGACACTGCCCTCGTGAGCATCGGCCTTGCCAATCACGAGATTGGTACCCTCCAGCCTATCCGGGAGTTGAGCCCCATGATTCGCGAACGCGCTATTCCATTCCATGTGGATGCGGTCCAGGCGGTGGGGAAAATCCCCGTTGATGTAAACCAACTCGGGGTCGATCTCTTATCCCTGTCCGCGCATAAAATTTATGGCCCCAAAGGGGTCGGGGCGCTGTATGTACGGCAGGGGACAACGTTGTCCGCTGTTTTTCGTGGTGGCCCTCAGGAGCGTGAAAAACGGCCCGGCACGGAGAATGTGGCTGCTGCCGTCGGCTTTGGCTGCGCGGCTCAACTCTGCGCCAAAGATATTGAATCAACGCACCCGCGTCTGATACATTTTACAGCTCGCCTGTGGGACGGCATACAGCGGTGTATCCCGGATGTCGTCCGCTACACGCCAACGCAGGCCTGCTTACCGAACACCCTGAATGTCGGCTTTGCAGGAGCCTCAGGCGAAGGCTTAATGATGGGTCTTGACCTCGCCGGCGTTGCCGTTTCCACCGGCTCTGCGTGTGCGGCAGGGTCGGTGGAGCCGTCTCATGTTCTCTTGGCTGTAGGCTGCGACGAAGCCGGAGCCAAGAGCGCGATTCGGTTTAGTGCCGGCAGAGACACGACTGAAGAAGATATCGAAGCGGTTATACGGATACTGCCCGGTATTGTGGAACGAGTCCGAAAGGCAGGTCGGAGCGGGTAAGGGAAACAGCCGCTCAATTCTCTATAAGCATTCAGTATTGATACTGAATGGTAATTGATATGCCGAATGGCATGAAGGAAAACAATGCTATGCAGCATAGAGCATTACCGCTCAGAAGAAATCCTGAGTGCTCCCCCAACCTTCAAGAGAACCACGGCACCCGTGTCCTTGCGGCGCTGAGTGGCGGGGTGGACAGTGCAGTCGCAACGGCTCTGCTTGTCGAGGCTGGCTACGAGGTTATTGCTATCTCCATGTTGCTCGCCGGTTCGGCCGAGGGCCATGCGGGGAGTTGTTGCTCTATTGATGATTTTCAGGATGCGCGCCGCGTCGCCGAACAACTCGGCATTCCGTATTACGTCCTCAATCTGAAAGAAGCCTTTCAAACGCGCGTCATTGATGTTTTCACCCAGGAATATCAGTACGGTCGGACACCGAATCCCTGTCTGTTGTGCAACCGTGATCTCAAGTTTGACCTGTTATGGCAACGCGCGCGTGAACTCGACGCCGCGTATGTGGCTACCGGTCATTATGCCCGGATTGGTTGGGATGAAGCGACCCGAACGGCCTCCCTCTTACGCGGAGCAGATCCGTATAAGGATCAATCGTACTTCCTGTTTACGCTTAACCAAGCCCAACTCAAACGCACCCTCTTCCCGGTTGGCCATCTGACCAAAGAGCAGGTCCGGGCCAAGGCACATTCGCTGGACTTACGCGTAGCCGAGAAGCCGGAGAGCCAGGATATTTGTTTTGTCCCGGATGGGAATTATGCTCGCTTTCTCGACCAGCGTATCGCCTCTGATCACGTGATATCAGGGGAAATTGTCGATCAGACGGGACAGGTTTTGGGTTCGCATGCTGGCATCCATCGCTTTACGATTGGCCAGCGGCGCGGCCTGGGGCTCGGTGGGTTAACGCAGCCTCATTATGTCACCCATATTGACCCTGCGTCCGGCCGTGTGACCGTTGGCACGCAGGAGCAACTCAAGAGGCACGGCCTTCGGGCCAAAGACGTCAATTGGGTAGCGGGCAATCAACCGGATAAAGTCCAGGTTGCGGCCAAAATTCGCTATCGTCAGGACCCTATTGCCGCAACGGTCAGCCCTACTACCGCCACCACCGCGGAGGTGTGGTTTCAGGAGGCGTCTCCAGCCATCACACCGGGACAGGCAGTCGTGTTTTATGATGGAGACCTCGTGCTGGGCGGTGGCTGGATTGAGGGCCCTCTCCCGTAAAGGATGCTGTATTCATGTCGCTTGTCACTTCACTTGACGTGACCTCTTCGCCGCACACCTCGCGTCGTGTTGCCATCACCACCCTGGGCTGTAAGGTGAATCAGTATGACGCAGCCACGCTGCAAGAGCGTCTCTCTGCCGCAGGTCACCAGTGCGTCCCTTTCAGCGATGCGGCCGAGGTCTATATCGTCAATAGTTGCACGGTCACCAATCAGGCGGACGCTGAGAGTCGCCAGTTAGTGCGCCGGGCGAAGCGGCGCAACCCGGATGCCCAGGTCATTATGAC
Source organism: uncultured Binatia bacterium (SeqCode) (assembly GCA_965203745.1). Taxonomy (GTDB): domain Bacteria; phylum Desulfobacterota; class Binatia; order Bin18; family Bin18; genus Bin18. Next base: position 1,682,196 of record CBDBDK010000001.1, on the reverse strand, counting down.
CGGCTGTTATGCCCAGGTGAGTCCCGAGGCTGTGGCTCACCTGCCCGAAGTGGATTATGTTGTTGGGCTCAATCGGCCTGACGATCTGGTTCGTCTGGTTGCTCAGGGGGCCTCCGCCACTCAGCCGCCAGACCAGAAGGTTTTTGTCAGCAAGCTGCGGACCGCCAGGCATGAAGCTACGCCAGGCATCAATACGTTTGGAGCAGTGACCTTTCAGGGTCAGACTCGGGCGTTTCTCAAAATTCAGGAAGGCTGCGATCTTTTCTGTACGTTTTGTATTGTGCCCATGTCGCGCGGGAAAAGCCGCAGTATCGCCCCGCGTGTCATCCTGGAGCAGCTCGACCGCTTGGCCGACCAGGGCTTTCAGGAAGTGGTCCTGACCGGTATTCATCTGGGCGGCTATGGCGCAGACCTCAATCCCCAGGTCAGCCTCACCTGGCTGCTCGAAGTCCTGGAGGAACGACGGCCGGTTCCGCGTGTGCGTCTGAGTTCGCTTGACCCGCATGAAATCAGCCCAGCCCTGATACAGCTCCTCACCCACTCGGAGATTCTATGTCCCCATTTACATATTCCTCTCCAATGGGGGGAAGATTCCATCCTGGCTCGGATGCGAAGGCGATACGACACTGCCCTTGCCAGAGATATTTTGACTGAACTGCGGCAGCGGCTACCACACGCGGCCTTGGGGACGGACCTCATCGTCGGCTTTCCCGGTGAAGGCGAGACGGAATTTTCCCAGGGAATGGACTTTTTGGAGACAAGCCCCTTCACGTATTTCCACGTATTTCCCTATTCAGTCCGGAGTGGGACAACCGCGGCAAAGTTCACAGACCGAGTCCCCCCATCCATCATCCAGGAGAGAGCGAGACGGGTTCGTGCCCTCGGTGAACGCAAGAAGGCGGCATTCCTCCGTCAGTTTGAGTCTGAGACTTTACCTGTTCTTTTTGAGCATCAGCGGGACAGAGCCAGTGGGCGACTCAAGGGCTATAGCCGCAACTATCTCAGAGTCTGTGCGGACGGCAGCGATGACTACATGAACCGAGAAGTTCCGGTGAGAATGACGCGGGCCGATGATGGATTACTGTCCGGCACTATTCTTCAGGACGCTGCATGAGGAATGGTGATCGCGCTTTAAGACCTATGCCTGATCCGACTGACATCACCGCCCTTCAGTCCATCCTTGGGTATACATTTACCAATCCAGCCCTCCTCCAGCTCGCCTTAACGCATCGGTCTGCCCAACTTGAGGAGGGCGAAGAGCAAAACGAAAAGCTGGAATTCTTAGGCGATGCCGTTTTAGGACTCGTGATGAGCGATCTTCTTTTCCGCCAGTTCCCTCAATATCGTGAAGGAGACTTATCAAAGATGCGCGCCTCGCTGGTCAATGCGGAAGTGCTTGCAGTCAAGGCTCAGACCCTCTCTCTCGGAGACTGGCTACGTATGGGACGGGGCGAGGAGCGGAGCGGCGGCCGAGGCAAACCCTCCATCCTCGCCGCGGCGTACGAGGCCGTGCTGGGTGCCATCTACCTTGATGGCGGCTTCCCTCCCGTCACCCTGCTCGTCGCCAGGCATTTTGCTGAAGACCTGCAAGAGACAGAGCGGATGGCTGCGTTTGATAGCAAAACCCGTTTGCAGGAAATCACCCAAAAGATATTTAAACAAACCCCGTCCTACGAGGTCATCAAGGTGAACGGGCCGGACCACGAAAAACGGTTTGTCAGCCAAGTATCCATAGCCGGGGAAATATACGGCCGGGGTGAAGGACGCAGCAAAAAACGTGCGCATCAGGCAGCGGCGTCCCAGACCCTCGAACTGCTTAAGCATAAGAATCTCACGTCGCTGAAAGACGTATAAATCGGGGCATGCTCTATTCCTTTCTGCGCCCGCTGTTTTTCGCCCTCGACCCTGAACACGCCCACCATCTGTCGATCAATGCGCTGAAACTGCTCCAAGCATCCCAGCGGAAACCAACGCCAGCCTTCAGCCATCCACGGCTCGCCCAAGACCTCTGTGGCCTCCGCTTCCCCAATCCTGTCGGCCTGGCGGCTGGCTACGACAAAAATGCGGTAGTTCCTCTGATCTGGTCCACCTTGGGATTCGGATTTGCTGAATTAGGTACAATTACCGCCAGAGCCCAGCCGGGTAATCCAAAGCCACGTATTTTTCGTCTTGCTCAAGACAGAGCGCTCATTAACCGCTTGGGTTTTAACAACGATGGTGCACGCGCCATCGCCCAGCGTTTGCCGTCCCTTTTGACCCCTCAAGATTCCCAGCCCATTCCTTTGGGATTCAACATCGGCAAATCAAAAATCACCCCGCTCAGCGCTGCCGTGGCGGACTATCTCGAAAGTTGCGAAAAACTCCTCCCTTTTACAGACTATCTGGTTGTGAACGTCAGCTCCCCCAACACGCCAGAACTCCGCAAGCTGCAAGAGGCCGAACGATTGGGCCGATTACTCGAAGCCCTCCTTGCCTCTATGCGACAGTTCGCCGAGACGGAGCATATTTCTCCCAAACCCCTCCTGGTCAAAATCGCCCCGGACCTTAACGCGGCTGCAATTGAAGAAATTGCTCAGCTTGCTCTGTCAGTCGGCGTCTCCGGCTTGATTGCGACGAATACCACCGTTGAGCGATCCGGACTCCGCGCAGGATCACCTGAAGCAGGCGGTCTGAGTGGCCAGCCCCTCGCAGCACGCGCCTGCACAGTACTTCGGACTGCCTACCGTGCGGTTGAAGGCAAGCTGCCCATCATTGGTGTGGGCGGGATATTCTCGGCAGAGGAGGCGTACCAGCGAATACGTGCCGGGGCGTCATTAGTCCAGATTTATACCGGGCTGATTTATGAAGGGCCTTTCCTCGCCCAGCGTATTGTTCGGGGACTGGCACGAATTGTAGAGCGAGAAAGGCTGCCCCATCTCCGAGACGCCGTCGGCAAAGATGTTTAACACACCCTGGCTCAACCTATCTTCAGCCGTCCTACTGAGCTTCCATACTCCGACACCCCGACGCTACGATTCAGTCCACAACGCACGCCTGGGCCAAATCAGAAAACAACGCCCAGCGCTCAATGCTACGCGGCTCCTCAATAAGACCGCTGGTCAGACCCACGAAGGTGAGATCCCGAACCGGGTCGGCCCAGGCCATGACGCTGCTGGCGCCGGCATGTCCGTATGCCCGTGGTGAGGCGAGCGTGCCAAAATATGAAGGGAAGATGCCGCTCCCGCGCACCCAATACCCCAAGCCACGATTCGCCGGGACGAACGGCCATTGTTTTGCCACACGTATGGGTTCGATCAGCCGGTCTTCCATATCACCGGTATGAATCGTGGTCGCCAACTCAACCAGGGCTGGACTGAGCAACCGGATGCCGTCAAGCTCACCACCGTTGAGCCACATCTGGTAGAAACGGGCCAAATCAGACACGGTGGAATATGACCCACCGCCCGGAATCGCTGCGGCCTGTACCTCAGGGGCGTTAAAGGCTTCCAGAAACGACATAGGAAATGGCACGCCACCCTCGTCGAGCGCCTGGACTGGCACCCGACGTTCTTGCATATCGGGCCGGACGCCTATGTGGGAGTCGTGCATACCTAATGGGCCGTACAGATCTTCTTCGCACATTTGGGCAAAGCTGCGCTTGCCACCGTCTACCCGGCGGGCAATCTCAGCTAAAATCCACGATCCTGTCAGCGCGTGATAGTGGACGGCTTTTCCCGGTTCAAACTCTAACGGCTGGGCGCAGATACGGGCGATCGTGGCATCCCAATCACCCCACTTTGACATCGGCCAGTCTATGGCCATGGTCGGGAATCCGGCTGTGTGGGTCATCACCTGAGAGACGGTGACACTCCGCTTGCCGGCAGCGGCAAACTCTGGAATGTAATCCGCGACTTTATCAAAAAGCTTGACCTCACCCTGGTCAACTTTCATGAGTAACATCGTCGCGGTGATAGGCTTGGTGGTTGAAAACAAACAGAAGATGTCATCCGTTTTCGCTACCCGACCCTTGGGTGGTTCTGAGTGGCCCAGCGCTCGCGCGGCAGCGATCTTGCCGTGCCGGGCAAGCAAAAACGCGCCACCAAACAACCAGCCTTCCTCGATTTTACGTTCCACTACCGAAAAAAAACGTTCGACCCGGGTTGGGTCCATACCAACTGCTTGAGGTTCAACTGTTTGCATGCTTCATCCTCCCTTTGGCAAGTGCCTGTAGCACTCTGGCTAAGCCTCTGGTGGCTTAATCGTCATCCCCATAATGTTATAGCCACCGTCAATATGCACGATCTCACCGGTAATTTTTTCAGCCATTGGACTGCATAAAAACAGAGCCACTTTGCCCGCATCAGTGTTCCGAATTTCCTCCCGCAACGGCGCATATTCGCGCATATGATTCTGCATAATTTCGAAACCAGGGATACTGGTTCCAGCCTTAGTCGCAGTCGGACCGGGAGAAAGACCATTGACGCGGATGCGATGCGGCGCCAAGTCAAAGGCAAGATTCCGGATGATATTGTCGAGCGCCGCCTTGGTAATACTCATCAGTTGGTAGCCGGGAATGACCTTTTCGCCCGCGTAATAGGTCATGGCCAAAATACACCCGCCCCGGTCTTTCATGAGCGGGAACGCGCCCCGTGCCAGCGTAATCAGCGAATACGCGCTGACATCCATGGCCAAGGCAAAATCCGTGCGTGAGATGTTCACAAAACGCTGTCCAAAGGACGTTGGCGGGGCATACGCAATGGAGTGAATCAGATAGTCCAGATGCCCGAACTCCTGTTCGACCTGGTCGAACAGCCGTTCAACCTGTTCGTCCTTACTCACATCGCACTCGGCAATCAGCGGACTATTCAGTTGGTTCGGGATATCTCCCATCATACGCCGGACGGCCTTACGCTGAATGGAGAGGGCAATCCGAGCGCCGCCATCGTTGAGCATCTTGGCAATGGGCCAGCCTATGGAATTTTCGTCTAGCACCCCCGCGACCAAGGCTGTTTTCCCAGAGAAGTCAAGCAAGTTTCCCACATTTTCATTACAATCAACCATTCTCCCTCCAGTTTTCCCGATACGGCCCTTGCGCCTTGGAATACTTCACACAAACTTTCTGCGGTGCGGAAAGGTAAGCGCCAGCAGAATGAGAAGTATCACGGCATAGAACAGCCCAAAGCCAACGATACGCTCAGACTCGCCATAGACCTGTGCCCATATCACGTATGAGACCAGCATATAACCGATACTGAACACGACCAGGTGCCAACCAAAACGCCGCATTGTCCAGAGATGATACGCGAGGCTGCCCGCAACTAGCAGTTGCAAGGCGTGCATGAGTTGGGCAGACAGACCGAACACGCGAAAGCCCAAAATGACACTGACCGGACCTTCAGCATAGGACCGCTCAAACGGAGCAATAATGTCCCAGACAATAAACAGGCCCGCATAGGCAGCGACCAGACACGCCGCGATAGTCACCGTAATCGGACGTGTCGGACGAGACGAATAGCGGGGCTGAGCACGCGTCGCAGCCATCAAGCACAAAGACCCTCAAGGGACTCTTTTCCCGGTGTTTATTGCCCGGTGAATCGGGGCTCCCTTTTCTCCACAAAAGACTGAATCGCCTCTCTATGGTCTGCCGTATGAAAACAGTGTTTTTCTATCGATAAGGAGGTATCGAGAACGAGGTTGACCGTGTCACGGAGAATTTTATTTACCGAGACCTTGGTTCCCCGAATCGCCATACGCGGGCCATTCGCCATTCGGGTCGCAAAGGCCATGGCTTTTTCCATAAGCTGATCCGCGGGAACGACATGGTTGACAAGACCGATACGCTCGGCCTCGTCGGCTTTCACTAAGTCGCCGGTCATGAGAAACTCCTTGGCTTTAGCCGTCCCAATCAACCAAGGCCAGATAATGGCTCCCCCGTCTCCAGCAACCACTCCGACGCGGACATGCGGGTCACCAATTTTCGCGTTATCCGCCGCATAAATGACATCGGAGAAAAGCGCCAGGGTGGCGCCCAAACCGGTTGCCGGCCCGTTAACCGCGGCGATAATCGGCTGTTCCACTTCCAGCATGTCGATAATAATTTTGCGCGCCTCAATGAAGAGCGCATCCAACTGTGCGGACGTCATATCCTGGAACCACTTGATATCGCCACCCGCACAGAACGCGCGGCCTTTACCCGTCAGCACGACAGCCTCTGTCTCAGTATCCTGGGCGATATCGGCAAAGATCTGAGACAGCTCAGTATGCAACTGGGCGTTAATGGCATTCAAGGCTTGCGGACGATTGAATGAGACTGTCAACACCTTCCCTGCGCGTTCTGCGTGGAGACATTCGTAACGGCTATAGTCCATCGGCTCTTCCTCCTTTTCTTCTTGACTCTTTTCTTCTTGACTGGGGCAGCCTATCATCAGGGCGGCTTATTATCGGTCAGGCAGCATCAACGATCAAGGGAAGGTGTTATGCGGATTTACTTTTGCCGACAGGGTTTGACCTATGTGTGCCGTATCCTTCAACAGGAACTGCCTGAGGATGACATTCTTGATTGTCCGCCCGATGCTGTTGCGGAAGCGGCCCAGAACGCAGATGTCTTGATCCCAACGGTCTCACCCATCGGCAGCGATGCGCTCCGTTCGCCCCGGTTGAAGCTCGTCCAGCAGTATGGTGCAGGTTTAGACTCGGTCGATATTCCGGTAGCCACCGCTGCGGGTATCTACGTGGCGAATGTACCAACGGCCGGCACTGGCAATGCCGAGTCCGTTGCCGAGCTTGCCCTGTTTTTCATGCTCGGTCTGGCCAGAAAATACCAGCAGACTCAAGAGAGTATTCAAAACAAAGTCCTGGGGTCACCGATGGGACACGCCCTCAAGGGCAAAACCGTCGCCATTATTGGCTATGGTGGCATTGGGCGGGCCCTTGCCCGTCGCTTGACCGGCTTTGAAATGCACATCCTGGCTGTTTCCCGCCGGGGACCGACGGCAGACAAATCGGATGACGGTCCGCCAATCGACCATCACGTTGCGCAGGATGGATTTCATACCGTCCTGCGAGAAGCCGATTTTGTCATTACTGCTCCCCCCCTGAATGACAAAACGCGTGGCCTCATGGGCCAGGCCGAGTTCGCCTGTCTGAAACCGGAAGCCTTTGTGATCAACGTCGCCCGTGGGCCGGTGTTAGACTATGCGGCCCTGCTTACCGCTCTGAGAGAAGGCCGTATTGCCGGCGCCGGTCTGGACGTATTCTGGTCCGAACCCTTTGATCCAAACGACGAAATTTTTCAGTACAACGTGCTGGCGACCCCGCATATAGGTGGCGCAACCGACGTCAGCCTCCAAGGCATTGCCAAGCGTGTGGCTGAGAATGTGAACCGGCTGCGCAGAGGTGAAATGCCCCTGAACTGCGTCAATGCAGAGGTGAAGCCGAAGGGATAGATGAAATCTCCCTTCTACTCCCCTCTCCCTCTGGGAGAGGGCCAGGGTGAGGGTTCCTCAGGTATCAGCTATGAAGGTGAAACATTTTAAGGATACAGATACTGCACTCTGAGAATTTTCCGACCGTCCGATTCAGGAGACGCAAGCAGTCAACGAGAACATCTATCTTGATCTCGGCGCTGATGGGAGCCTGGTCAGCATAACGATTGAGCACGCCACGCACACCACGACTCTGCCTGAGGCTGTCGTTCAACAGTTCGACCGCCAAGTCGCTTCATAGGTTCTACGTTTCATACTCCAGACATAAAAAAGGCGAAGAGTTCTCTCCTCTCCGCCTCATATCGGGTTACGGAATGAATGCTACGATCGTTGTTCTGACGGGATGTATGGGGATTGGTGCCCCCCGGTGTATACCTGTGTCGGTCGAAAGATACGATTGTTCTTGAGCTGCTCGTGCCAATGAGCCAGCCAGCCAGCCACCCGGGCGATAGCAAAGATCGGTGTGAATTGGTCGATGGGAATATCCAGCTTGTCATAGACTACGCCGGAGTAAAAATCGACGTTCGAGGCAATCCCTTTTGCTCCGACCCGCTCGCTGATGATCTTCTCAACCTCTTGGGCGACCTTGTACAGCGGATGCTCACCTTTGGCTTCAAACAGCTTGAGGGCCAGACCTTGCAGGGCGTTTGCTCGTGGGTCCTTGACCTTGTATACCCGGTGGCCCATGCCCATGATTTTTTGTTTGGCAGCCAGACGCGCTTCGATAAACGGCCTGGCATTGTCCACTGTTCCGATCTCCTGGAACATCTTGAGCGCTTGCTCATTGGCTCCGCCGTGGAGGGGACCGGTCAGGGCGCCAATAGCCGACGACACCATGGTATACGGGTCGGCCTCGGTGGATCCGACGACCAAGCCGCTGAACGTCGAAGCGTTCATCGTATGCTCAGCGTGTAGAATCAGGCATACGTCCATAATCCGCGCATCAAGCGGGTCAGGCTCCTCCTCGTTTAGCATCCACAGAAAATTCGCCGCATGAGACAGATCGTCCCGTGGCCGGACTGGTTCGTCGCCGTGGCGCATGCGCTCAAAGGCCGCCACAATGGTCGGCATCTTGGCAACGAGACGAATGGTCGACCAATAGCGCTGCGTTTCATCTCGGATATCCCGGGCTGGATAAAACATGCCCATCGCAGCCACCGCGGCCTGTAGCATGTCCATGGGATGGCCATTTTCCGGCATGCATTTCATCATATCGAGAATGCGATACTTGACCCGCCGGTGGGTACGCAGATCTTGATCAAAATTCTTGAGTTCGTCACGGGTGGGCAGTTTCCCAAACAGGAGCAGATACGCCACCTCCTCATAGGTACTCTTCTCAGCCAACTCCTCAATTGAGATGCCACGGTATTCCAGGATGCCCTCCAGGCCATTAATGAAGCCGATTTCCGACTCCATAATGGGCACCCCTTCTAGTCCGGGTACCAGTTTCTCCATACATCAACCTTTCTACACGTTCACCAGTCTTTCACATGTAAGCCAGGATACGACCTTAGCCCATCTGTTTGTTAAACGATTCGAGATCAAAGTAATCGCGCCAGGCAGAGATCTTGCCATCCGTAATTTCAAATATACCCGCCACAGGTAAGGAAATCGTCTTTGGTCCCACGACAAAGGTATCAACCCGCTCGTTCATCACCACGTTTCCCGATGAGGTGGTATACTTGATCTCGAACTGCGCGCTTTGCGCATTCTTTAAGAACGGCTCGGCAAAGGCACGGATTGCGGCGTGACCGACACAGGGCTCCATGGGGATATTGTGATAGAAGCAATCTTCGCTCAGATAGCCCAACAGTTCATCCACGTTCAGGTTTGACCAGGCGTTACAGAAATCCGTAACCAATTTTTCGTTTTCTGCACTCATAACAAGATCCTCCTTCGATATTGGTTGGACGCTGGGATCTCAACCGCCCTGCTATTCCTATCGGAAATGGGCCATACATAGCAAGCCTCTATTATCTGATTCGGTTTTTCAGGTTGTGTTGACGCCCGAGCAGCCCTTGTTTACTCTGCACGGATGGCCGATTTTTATCACCCCTTTGCTCCAACAGCAGACACGCTTCGTGCCCGCCGACCTGAAGTCAGCGAGATCCTCCCCAACCTCTTTGTTGGAGAATATCCGAGCGTCGAAGATGTTCCGTGGCTCAGACAAACCTTCGGAATCTCTGCTGTTTTAAGCCTCCAGGATGCCGAGGATCTCACCCTGAAGGGACTGGATATCACCGCCCTTCATACCGCCTACCGCACCAATCAGATAACATTCTTCCGAACGCCTGTGGCCGATTATGATTGTGACAGCTTGGCTGAGGCTCTGCCTCAGGCCCTTGAGTTACTCCAGACCAACCTCCAGAGTGGCAACCGGGTGTTCCTCCACTGTAATGCCGGCTGCAATCGTGCCCCGACGGTTGCGATTGCCTATCTGCACGTCTATCACGCCATGTCACTCGAAGAAGCACGCGACTTTTTTAAGGCGCGTCGTCCCTGCGGCCCGTATATGAACCTGTTGTACCGACATTTCGGCCAAGAGACGGCGAGCGAAAGCTAAAAAAAGCTCGCAAAAACACTATCCGCTACCAGCAATCCCTTAGAGGTGAGTCTGACCTTTCCCGCCTCCTGGGCCATGAGTCCTTTGCTCACCATGTCGGTCGCGTGCGGAAACTGCCCAAAGAAGGGCTGTCCAAACCGCCTCTCAAATCCACTCAAGGACATGCCATCTATCTGGCGGAGGTTGAGAAAGAGAAACTCGCCACGCGCCTGCTCTTGGGTCAAGTGTTCGACATATTGGTCTGCCCGACCCACGGAGAGCGCCAGCTCCATATAGGTTTTTGGACTCCGTATATTGCTCCAGCGTGTCCCCCAGCCTAGCGTACACGAGAACGAATGTGCTCCAGCTCCCAGCCCGAGATAGGCTCCGCCCTGCCAATAGCGCAGATTATGTTGAGAGGCGTATCCGGGTCGGGCAAAGTTGGATATCTCGTAGCGCTCATAGCCGTGGGCAGCACAGGCCGCCTGGACTTGGGTGTACATGGCAATCTCGGTCTCTTCATCTACCGGTTGCAACACTCCTTTTTGGCGCATTGCATAAAATGGAGTGTTCTCCTCATAGGTCAAGCCATACACCGAAATATGCTCAGGTTTACAGCCAAAGACCTGGTTGAGATCGCGCGCAAGTAAGTCCAACGTCTGATTTGGTACACCGAATATGAGGTCGATATTCAGGTTGAAAAACTTGGCTGCTCTGGCAAGCTCGATTGTCCGTAGCGCCTCCTCTCTCGTGTGGAGTCTGCCCAGCGTCCGAAGCACAGACGGCTCAAACGATTGAATGCCAAGACTCAGTCGGCTCATCCCGAGCGTCTGGTATCCGGAGAGCGTTTCGAGCGAAACCGTAGCCGGGTCGGCTTCAAGAGACATCTCTACGTCAGGAGCTAGCGAGCAGTGCTCGGCGACGCAGGTGAGGAAACGCTCCAGCGACTGTGGCTGAAAGAGTGACGGTGTTCCGCCGCCGAAATAGATGGTCTCAAGCGTTTCGCCCTGCCAGGGCGGGTTCTGCATATAGCAGGCAAACTCTCGGCACAGGGCGTCGATATAACGCTCCTCAGGCCAGCTTTGTGCAGCGTAGGCGTTAAAGTCACAGTAGGGGCATTTACTGAGACAATAGGGAATATGTACGTAGAGGGAAAAGGGCACGGCTCAGCCTACTTCCTCAATCTTCTCAGGACGGCAACCACAATACCGCGTACTTCTACCTCCTCTTCCCGCGCAAGAATCGGCTCCATGCTCGGGTTGGCGGGTTGGAGGCGAATCCGGCCGTCGGCTTGTCGATGGAATTTCTTGACGGTGGCCTCACCGTCGATAAGAGCAACAACGGTTTCTCCGTTGTCCGCACTGGGGCGCGGCTCGACAACGATAAAATCACCGTCGAGAATGCCCTCGTCAACCATCGATGCGCCCCGGACACGGAGCGTAAACGCGTTGTGTGGTCGGCGGACGAAATCAACGGGCACCGCAAGTCTCGCCTCGGTTTCCAGGGCCTCAATGGGCGAGCCCGCCGCCACTTCTCCCAGCAGCGGTAGCTCAACGGCTTCGACTGAATTTTCAGGTGGCGTGAGCTCGATGGCTCGGCTCAGGTTCCACGTTCTGGTAATCAGACCTTTGCGTTCGAGATTACTCAAATGCTTATGGACTGTTGCCAGCGAGGAGAGGCCGAAGTGGGCACCAATTTCCTCAAGGGTTGGGGCATAACCATGTTCTTCAACATAGGCGGCCAGATAGTCCCAGATTTCCTTTTGTCTTCGGGTCAGCGTCATCATGCTCTCTTGTCAGGGTTATGCCAGCGAACAGAAGGCGAATCAAGCTGGCCCGCGGCACACCGCCCCCTCTCGGTCTGTTTCCATTGTCAAAGCCAAGTTTTAGTGATAGGGGCTGCGTGGGATACTGAGTGAAACGAGTCACGTGATGCGGTATGTCGTTCTGATACTCGTCAACCTGCTTCTTCTTATTCAGCCGCTCTCCTCCGGCTTTGCCAAGGAGCCCTTAAAAGAAGGTCTGGAAGAATTTATAGCCGGCGTCCAAAAGGTCATAGAGCAGACGGAACCTGTTTTTCGAGACAGCATCTTGCTTCAGTGGGCAAAGCTCACCTTTGGTATACGGCATATGACCTATATTGTGGACACCCGCGATCCAGAAAGAACCCTCGGTATCGTCACTTTTACCTGCAAAGTGACACAGAGCGACTTTTTTGAGACTAAGGAAGAAGCTGAACAGGCACCCATTAAAAATATGATTCCACGCCTTATCCCATGCCGGGCAACCTATGAGTGGAAAGCAGATAGGTGGGAGTATACTGGTGGGGCAACCTATATCCGCGGCGGCGACTGGAAGCCCATCCCCACCGATAAACCCGACGCCTTTCCCCAACTCTACTTCGACCTGATGAAAGGTCCGCCCAACAGCCCGCCGGCAGAGGCGTTACCGGAGCAGTCGTCACACGCCCTCAGGCAAGAGGCCGCAGCTTGATTTCGGGAATCGATGGTCGTATGGCAGATAACTCTCATCCCGCAGCAGAGGCACTCCACGCTGTGCTGAGAAGTACCGTTTGCGGATGACGGACGCGCTTGTGCACGGCATGGGACGCCATACCCTCAAGAGAACGCGCTGATGGCTCACCCACCGAGTTCTTTCTCATCGTCTCTCCCGCTTCGAGCCGGCGTTGTCGGCGTGGGCTATCTGGGACGTTTTCATGCCCAAAAATATGAACGTTTGGAGGGCGTCGATTTAGTTGGCGTTGTCGATACCAATGCCGCGCGAGCTGAGGAAGTCGCACAGGAATGTCAGACCTCAGCCCAGACCGACTATCGTGCGCTGTTTGGAAATGTGGACTGCGTCAGTATCGCCGTACCAACCCAACTGCACGCCACAGTCGCCCATGATTTCCTCGTGCAGGGTATTGACGTCCTGGTTGAAAAACCCCTCACGGCAACCGGCGCTGAAGGCCGTCGCCTCGTTGACCTCGCACATGAGCACGGCTGCATACTCCAAGTCGGACATTTGGAACGCTTTAACCCCGCCCTCCGGTCGTTGACTGGTATATTAACGGCACCACGCTTTATTGAGTGTCATCGCGTCGCACCCTTTATTGAGCGCGGGACAGATGTTGATGTGGTGCGGGATTTAATGATTCACGACTTGGACGTGATTCTCAGCCTAGTCCGTTCACCGGTTGTCTCCCGCGAGGCGTTTGGCGTACCCGTCCTGACGGACGAACCGGATATCGCGAATGTCCGCCTGCGGTTTGCTTCAGGCTGCATTGCGAATATTACCGCCAGCCGGGTGGCCCTCAAGCGAGAACGGAAGATGCGCGTTTTCCAGCCCGACACCTACCTTGTTGTGGATTATGGCGCGCAGACCATACGCCTTTGTCGCCGCGAGCCGGCAGCAAGCGAGACCGCCCTGCCCAACCTCTCTTTTGAAGAGCGTGCGGTAGGGGGAGAAGACGCGCTGGAGGAAGAAATCAGAGCGTTTCTCCGTTCCGTGCAGGATCGCAGCACACCGCTTGTGAGTGGTCTGGACGGCCTCCAAGCCCTGGAAGAGGCCGAGCGCATTGTTGAAAGCCTGGAGATTCCCTAGTGCGGATTCTGCTCGTTGCTGGGGAAGCTTCAGGGGACGTGCACGGAGCCGATCTTGTCTTAGCCCTGAAGGCACAGCAACCGCAGCTTGACATCTTTGGGGTGGGTGGACCGGCTCTGCGGGCGGCCGGTATGCAGACCCTGGTCGATTCGGCAGCCATCGCCGGCATGGGCCTATTCGAGGCAGCCGATAAGCTCACCTCCCTGTTACGAACCTATCGCACACTGACCCATATCCTGCGTACACATCCCCCGGATTTGCTGGTGCTGATTGATTTTCCAGAGTTTAATTTGCGGCTGGCAAAAGTCGCCAAGCGGGCCAACATCCCCGTCTTTTACTATATTAGCCCTCAGGTCTGGGCCTGGCGGAGGAAGCGGGTCTATACGATTGCCAGGCGGGTGGACCTGCTTGCCGCTGTGTTTCCGTTTGAGCCGGACTTTTATACCGCACATGGCTGCTCGGTTGAATTTGTGGGTCATCCGCTGGTCGATCGCGTCCGGCCAACCCGTTCTCGGGCCGACACCCTGCGTCGCTACCACCTCGATCCGGCTCGTAAGACGATTGTCCTGCTGCCGGGTAGTCGAACGCAAGAGGTGCGCTATTTACTCCCCCCGCTCCTTCGCGTAATAACCATTCTGGGAGATACGTATCAATTTATTCTCGCCGTCGCCTCAACGCTTGACCTCGACCGAATCGAAACTACGGCCCGCTCCCACTCGGCCGCCATTCAGATCGTCCAAGGGGATACCTATAACGTCGCGTATGCCGCCGACCTCGCTATCGTGGCCTCTGGCACTGCTACGCTGGAGATGGCCCTGCTCGAACGGCCCATGGTGATTGTGTATCGTCTGGCTCCAGTGACCTATGCCCTGGCTCGTTTGTTTGTCCACGTCCCCTTCATTGGCATGCCCAATCTCATTGCCGAGCGACAGGTTGTGCCCGAGTTGATTCAAAGTGCCGTCACCCCAGAGCGGATTGCCACTGAGGCGCGACGGTTGCTAACCGATGCACGGGCATATAGCGTTGCCCAAGAAGGGTTGCGAGAGGTACGGACTAGGCTCGGGGAGCCTGGAGCCGCCAAACGTGCGGCGGACTTGATTTTCAATTTGTTGGCCAAGCGCTCATTGAGTCTCGCGGAGTTATGACTGTTTACCGGCGCCTGCTGTTGTATTTGCGACCATACCTCTACCGTGCGTTTCTTCCCGCAGTCGTATGCATGGTCTTGTTCAGTGCCACAAACGGCGTATTGCCCTTTCTGGTCGAACATGTGTTTGACGATATTTTTGCCGACAAGAATCTCTCTGCCCTCAAGACCCTCCCGCTCATTATTATCCTGACCTTTAGTTTTCGGAGTGTGTGTAATTTTGGTCATATCTATCTGATGGAATACGTGGGCCAACGGATCGTTGAAGATTTACGCAATACCCTCAATGCCCATCTTCAATCACTCTCCCTGTCTTTTTTTCAGCGCCACCCAACGGGCACTCTGATATCGCGGGTAACGAATGACACCCTGCTCGTCCGCCAAGCGCTCACCCAAGCCACGGCGTCAATGATGCGGGATGCGACAACGCTGGTGGTCTTGGTGACGGTCGCGTTTATCAAGGATTGGGTTCTCGCCAGTATCGCCTTCATTGCCTTTCCCGCAACCATTCTGCCGCTCATGCGGATCTATCAGAAGGTCCGTCGTTTGAGTCGCAGAGGCCAAGGCTCACTCGGGTATTTGTCAGCCTTGTTGCAAGAAACCATCCAGGGGACACGCGTGGTCAAAGCTTTTGGCATGGAAGACTATGAACGACAACGCTTTGCCGCCGAAAATCATAGGCTGTACAAGCATGCCATTCGGGCGGGACGACTCAAGGCATTCGTGCCTTCCATGGTCGAACTCCTGGCAGCTTGTGGCATTGCCGGGGTTGTCTGGTATGGCGGGCTGAGCGTCATTGAGGGGGAGCGTACCCAGGGTGAATTTGTGGCGTTTCTGACGGCCATGCTGCTGATCTATCAGCCCTTCAAGCATCTCACCCGAACGCAGACCGCCGTGCAAAACGGATTGGCTGGGGCAGAACGGTTGTTCGAGGTCTTGGACGAGGGCAGCGATGTTCGAGACCGGCCGCAGGCGCACGGCCTGTCACGCTTCAGGCAACGTATCCAGTTCCACGATGTCTCCTTTCGCTATCAAGAGGAGTGGGTCTTACGACATATCAACCTCACCATAGACACAGGGCAGGTCGTGGCCTTAGCCGGCCCCAGTGGAGGCGGCAAGAGTACCCTGGCCGATTTAATTCCGCGCTTCTACGATGTCAGTGAAGGACAGATCACGGTAGACGGAACAGACCTCCGCAACCTGACCCTTGCCTCATTGCGCTCCCAGATTGCCGTGGTCACCCAGGCCACTTTTTTGTTTAATGACACCGTACGCAATAATATTGCCTACGGTATGCCGCAACGGCCCGAGGAGGAGATTATTGCCGCGGCCAAGGCCGCCCATGCCCACGACTTCATCATGGCGCTCCCGGAGGGATATGCGACCCAGATTGGTGAGCTCGGAGCGCGGCTGTCTGGAGGTCAGCGCCAACGGCTCGCTATTGCCCGGGCACTCTTGAAAAACGCACCCATGTTGATCCTTGATGAGGCAACCTCTTCACTTGATAATGAATCAGAACGCCTAGTCCAAGACGCCATCGAACGCCTGATGGTTGGGCGGACCGTACTGGTGATTGCCCACCGCTTATCAACCATTCAGAAGGCCGATCGGATTGTGGTCTTAGACAACGGACATATCATGGAAGAAGGACCGCATGAGGAACTCTTGGCGCACAACACCCACTACCGACGCCTGTATGAGCTTCAGTTTCGCGCCGAGCCGCGTTCGGCTGCCTGACACCTATGCTGCATTCAACTCAACCTCCCACTAGCCCTACCACGGCTCACTCTTTACCCCACCCGTTCAGCCGACAGCCACACTTCCCATTCGGTGAAGAGCTCAAAATTCGTCTCTGGGCAGGTCTCGCCTTTGTTCTGCTGTGGTTACTCAAGGTGACGACCAGAAAATGTTATGTCGGTGTAGACGATCTGTTCGCGCGCTGGGAACGGGGCGAACAGGTCATCCTCGCCTTTTGGCATAGCCGTATCGTGCTCATGCGCTTTGGCTATCGCGGCCAAAAGGCCTGTATTATGAATAGTATCCACCGTGACGGAGAAATTATCACCCGCGTGCTCAAGCGCTTCGGTATTGCTGCGGTCCGAGGCTCGTCTTCTCGTGGTTGGGTCAGCGGACTCAAAGGTCTGATCGAGGCGTATCGACTCGGTTACGATCTTATCGTTGTTCCGGATGGACCCCGTGGACCTTGCCAGCAGGCCAAATCCGGCGTACTCCAGCTTGCCCGCACCACCGGCGCTCCTGTATATCCGACCACATATAGTGCGGCGTGGCATATCAGAATTGGGAGTTGGGATCGTCTCATGATCCCCTTCCCCTTTAGTCGAGTCGTCTACGTGGTGGGGTCGCCTATCTCCGTTCCAGCAGAGACGACCCCCGCGCAACTGGAACAGAAGCGGCAAGAACTGGAAGAGCGTTTACGGACCGTCACCGGGCAGGCCGACACGTATTTCAAGCACCCATGAGTCTCGCGGTCTACAATGTTCTTTTGACGGCGCTCATTGTTCTCGCTTTTCCTCTTGCGGTCATGGCGCTCATTCTGAGGCCACGCTATCGCATCGGCTTGGGGCAACGACTCGGCCGGCTGCCCTCGAACGTTATCCGGCTGACACAGGGTACGGCACCGTTCTGGCTCCACGCCCCCTCCGTTGGTGAGCTCCTCGCCACTCGGCCCTTCTTATACGCGCTGAAGGCGCGCTTTCCAGACACGCCGCTTGTAGTCTCAGTGCAAACCACGACGGCCTATCAAACCGCAATCGAACGGTGTCCCGAAGCAGATGGGGTGTTCTATTTCCCACTCGATTATCCGCTTGTGAGCCGTCGCGTCCTCAAACGGATCGGACCACAGGTATTCTTTTTCACCGAAACAGAGATGTGGCCGAATATGCTGACAAGCCTGGCCCGTCGGCGTATACCGACCCTTCTGGTGAGTGGCCGCTTCTCCAAACGCGCCCAGCGACGCTATGGTCTGCTCTCCCCCGTCTTTCGTCCGGTCTTGCAGAGCATTACCGCAGGCTGCATGCAGACCCAGGAAGATGCGCAACGCCTTATTGCCGCTGGCGCGGACGCTCAACGTGTGCAGGTGACAGGAAATTTCAAGGTTGACGGCGTGAATGTCGGCGGAGAAGCCGGCCGGGCAATTTTAGCCCAAGCAGGTTTGGACGACCGGCCGCTGCTTATTGGCGCAAGCACCCATGAGTCCGAAGAGGAAATTCTCCTCCAAGCCGTTCGGGAGCTTCGAGGCGATCTGCCCCACCTGCTGCTCCTTCTTGCTCCCCGTCATCCAGAGCGTTTTTCTTCAGTCGAGGCATTATTACAACGGCAGGGCTGGCGCTATATCAAACGCAGTGCGTACTCCGCGCCGGCCTCCCCTGACACCGAGGTGTTTCTCTTGGATACACTCGGAGAGCTTGTCGGTTTCTATGCTGCGGCTTCCCTCGTTTTTGTTGGTGGCAGTCTGATTCGAGGTCCTGGCGGGCATAGTATGATTGAATCGGCCCTTGTCGGAGTCCCGGTCTGTTTTGGTCCGTATACGCATAATTTTTCGTCGATTGTCGCAGAGCTGAAAAAAGTCCAAGGAGGGATTGAAGTTTACGACGCGCACAGCTTGTATGACGCCGCTCTACCGTTGATGACCGATGCCAACTTACGACAGAAAACAGGAGCGTTGGCACGCAAAACCATTGAGCAGCAACAAGGCGCGGTTGAGCGCACCTTAGACGTTGTCCTTCACCACTGTTCGACCTGCGCTCCTTCCCACTCCTAGCCTGCGTATGATTTCCCTCCAGCGTCTCGTCCAGAAAATCTGGACTCGTCAGGGCTTCCTCGGCGTGTTGGGCTGGCTGGCGGCCGTTCCACTCTCGATCCTGTTCTCATCCGTCGTCCGGGTCCGTAATTTTTTATACGAGAAGGGTATCCTTCGCATTGAGCAGCCTCCCCTTCACATTATTAGCGTAGGTAATCTTACCGTTGGCGGAACGGGGAAGACACCTTTCGTTCTCTGGCTCGCTCGTTTGCTGCACGCTCAGCATCACCGGGTCGCCATTCTCTCAAGAGGCTATAAGGGGAAGAATAAAGGCGTCACAACAGCGGGTACGGACGGTCGTGTACAGGCCACGCCGGAGGAGGTTGGAGACGAAGCCGTGATGCTGGCCAGAACCTTTTCCGATGTCGTTCTGGCCGGACGCGACCGCGTCCGAGCGGCCCGGCTGGCACAAGAAACCTATGGCGTTGAGGTATTGATTCTGGATGATGGTTTTCAATACCGACGCTTAGGCCGCAGCCTGGACATTCTGCTGCTTGATGCCCAGCAAAAAGAAACGTGGGTGCTCCCTGCCGGTCCATTTCGCGAACCGTCTACTGCCATACGTCGAGCAGACTTGGTCGTTGTGACGAAAGGGGGGACGGTACAGCCTCAGCAGGACTACGCTGCCTCCCTTCACATACGGGAGAAACCTTTCTTTTTTGCGAACCCACGTCCAACCGTGCTTATTCACTCCACGCATGGCGAGTGGCAAGAGTTGCCCTTATTCTTATTGGCACATAAGAAGGTTATGGTGGTCAGCGGTGTTGCAACTCCAGCTCTGTTCCACCGTTTTGTCAGAGAAGCAGACGCGGAAATTATGGACATGATGGTATTTCCAGACCATCATGTCTATACAGAAAGGAACTGGCAAACGATTGTGTCAGCCAGCCGAGCGTGTGATTTCGTGGTGACGACGGAAAAAGATCTAGTGAAGCTTGAGAAGTTTCCGTTTGCCACGGATAAGCTCGTTGCTCTCCGTATCGATATGGAGGTCAGCGATGTCGAGCAGTTCTTAGCGTTTATTGAGTCTCAACTGAAAGGAATAGGAAAGAAAAAAAACGGAGAGTAAGAGCGCTATGGCAGCTCCGTTCCTTATTCAAGCCGTTTCCGACCTGCTGGCTGATATTCCTGATGGAGGGAAAACTCTCCTCGATGTCAGCTGTAAAGAAGGGGACGTTTTAGCATCGTTACAACATCGACGTTTCGCGCTGCGGGGGACCAACTTTGAAGCCAGTGGACCGGACAAGAACGGGCTCCCTATTGATTATGGCGTCGACCTGCGAGAGCGGCTGCCCTACGACGATGCAAGTTTTGATGTGGTCTTGTTGATTGAGGTCATTGAGCATCTGTCCGACCATCAAGCGGCACTGGGCGAGTTGGCTCGGATTCTTAAGCCTGGCGGGTCGCTAATTTTGACCACGCCCAATGTTATGCGTCTGAACTCGCGGGTGCATTTTATGCTCAGCGGATACCACAAGACCAAACGACGCTTTATTCCATTTGAGACTCCCCTCAACCACGCCCATCGGTTTCACAACTATCCGATTGAGCTACCGATTTTATACTATCTATGTAAGCAAAACGGACTCAGCCTGGAACGCCTGGGCCACAGCAAGATCAAGCTCTACTCACGGTTCTTGCTGGCGACGCTGGGTTTACCCGTGCTGGCCTATACCTGGTACACGCTGTGGATACGTGAGAAAAACCCGAACCAGCGACTGGAGAACAGGAAGCTGCTGCGCTGGCTGTGTCACCCCCGTCTTCTAATGGAAGACAATTTAGTGTTGCGACTCCGGAAAGTTGAGACCGCCTGATGGAGCGTCTCCTCGTTGCCCAGACCGGTTTTCTTGGGGATGTGGTTTTGACCACTCCGCTCCTCAGCACCCTGCGTCGCGCACTCGCCCTTGAATCGCTGACCGTCCTCACGACCCCCCAGGCACAACCGCTCGTCCAAGATCACCCTGCGGTGGACAACGTTCTCGTCGATAGCAAGCGTGGAGACGACCGGGGGTTTCTCGGCCTGCTGCAAACGGCCCGCCGGCTCCAGCGCCAGCACTTTACACTGGCAGTCGCGCCGCATAAATCCTTTCGGACTGCTCTGCTACTGGCCCTGGCTGGCATTCCGCACCGCGTGGGATTTCGCCAAAGTCCCGGCTGGTTCTTGTATCATCAGACCGCCCAGCGGGACACCGACCGACACGAAGTTGAGCGTATTTTGTGTATTATGCGGGCGTTTGGTCTTGAGCCCGAATCCTGCGACCGTACACCATATGTCGCCTATCACCCAGCCACTCGGACCAACGCTCAGCGTTTCCTTGACGAGGCCCAGATTGCCGCCTCCGACCCGGTGTTTATCGTGTGTCCGGGCTCAGTCTGGTATACCAAACGTTGGACAACGGCAGGCTATAGCGCCCTCGTTCATTCTCTTGCACGACACTACGGACGCGTGGTGTTGTGTGGTGGCCCGGATGACGTGCCCATAGCGCAGGAGATCGAAGATCAGGCCCGGGTGGCGGGCCTGCTCAACCTTGCCGGTCAGACCGACCTGCAAACGTTTATGGCTCTCATTGATCGGGCCCAGGTGGTCATTAGCAATGACAGTGCACCTATGCACCTTGCCGTTGCGCGGCAGGTCCCGGTTGTTGCGATCTTTTGCGCGACCACGCCAAGCTTGGGGTACGGTCCGTATAGCGACAATGCCGTGATCGTTGAAAAAAGGGATTTGTTTTGTCGCCCCTGTCGTCGGCACGGTGGCCCTTCCTGCCCACGTGGTACTGAAGAGTGTATGCAGCTGATAACCGCCCATGACGTATTAGTCGGTGTTAATAGGCTTCTCAAACGATCTGCGCCTCGTCCTGTGCAGATAAGCCACGGCCAGTAGCGTTACCATGACACTCCGAGAACGCTTTGCCACACTTAATGCCACAACGTCGGAAACCGCCAAAGAATGGGCCAGGCAAAACAAGCAGGTGAAATCCCGGCATTTTATCTTCCCCCCTCTTGGTACGTTCTTTTCCTCTTATCTTGGCAAGGGCGAGTGGCGACACGGAATGACTGGCTTGACAATAGCGTTGTTCGATTCCTACGCCGTGCTTGTCACCTATGCCAAGCTGTGGGAAATTCAAAATGTACCGGCAGATGCGACCCCTAAACCTCAAGGCAGCGCATCCACCCCTTCCAGTCATTCACACTCGGACGCGGCCTCGGGGTAAGCTTCTACGCACGCATCCCTGATACGATGTTCGCCGTCTTCCGTTCGCTGACACCCCCAGACGGATTTGCTGAACATGCTACGACCGCCTGTAGCTGGTGGCTCAGAGATGGACAAGAGGCTGCACTGCTCAACGCCCTAGAAGCAATCAAAGCCGGCAGGGCTGACCGTCTCCAGGGCGGACGGGGCATGATCCAGCGCGTTCCGTTCGACGCCCAGAGTCCGGCTATCGTCCGACGCTATCAACGTGGAGGCCTGGTTCGCCATTTTGTACACGACCTGTATTGGGATCACCCACCGCGCCCCTTTACCGAACTCTGCACGACAGTCATAGCCTGCGAACGCGGTGTTCCGACGGTTGAAGTCCTGGGCGCTAGAGTTGAGTGGCGGCCTTTTGGATTGTATCGAGGAACCCTCATCACTCGTGAAGCCCAAGGGTTCCTTAACTGGCGGGAATGGCTGCAAACCAAACCGCCGATTAAGGAACGTCAGGTTGTTACTGACAAAGTCTTACAGACGATCAACACCATGCATGAGAGTGGCATCTCTCACGCGGATCTCAACCTCACGAATATTCTCGTTCGGAATGACTGCGGTCAGCACCAGGTGCTCATTATAGACTTTGACCGGGCACGCATCTTTCCCACGCCACTGTCCTCTTCCCATCGTAAACGAAACCTTGCTCGCCTTCGACGATCAATCACGAAATTTGGCACCGAGCAACAGTTGTTTGCACGAGGAACAACTCTTGAGGGGTAATAGAGGGCTGTACGACATATTCCGCCGGGATCAAAAATGATGAGCTCGCTAGGTCTATCTACCGTGAGAGTGGTCGGCCTCTCACGGATCCGAATGACAGCCTCTCGCCTGGAGCCAGGAGACGGAGAAACACATTCGTTATACCATCCATAGCGTGACGCGACCCACTGTTGCCATCCAACCTGATCGCATTCTCATCCTTCTCTTCGGGGCAATTGGGGATGTGACCCGGGCGCTCCCTTTACTCACTCGAGTTCGGCGGGGCTATCCGCGGGCACATATTACCTGGGCGGTGGAACCAGCGGCAGCTCCTTTGCTCGAAGCGCACCCTGCTCTTAATGAGATCTTGCTCTATAACCGGTCTCAAGGGCCTCGGCAGTTTTGGCCTTTTCTTCAAACGATTCGGTCTAAACAGTTTGACTTGGTCCTCGACCTACAGCGCCATGCCAAGAGTGGCCTAGTCAGTCTCTGGTCGCGGGCACCGGTTCGACTGGGGTTTCATCGTCAGAACACCAAAGAAGGCAATTGGCTGTGTAATACACATACGCTTGATCCCATTCCAGACTTTTCTCTCAAACTTCGACAATATTTACGTTTTGCGGACGCGCTGGGTCTTCCCGACGACGGGGTAGCATTTGACCTCCGGCTGCAGGGGGAAGAAGAGCGATATATCGACACCTTACTCGCCGACACCTCGCGTCCTTATGTGACCTTTTTTCTTGGCTCGCGCTGGCCAAGTCGGTTCTGGTTTCCAACGGCAACCGCTCAGGTGGCACGAACCCTCCAGCAGGAGTATGATATGGGCACAGTATTGATTGGGGGGCCGGGAGAGGTGATGTTTGCGAGCCAAGTCAGCACCGCGCTGGGGGAGGCGAAAGCAACCGATTTGAGTGGAAAAACCACCCTACGTGATCTGATTGGTATTTTTTCGCGTACCCGGCTCGGCATTGGACCAGATTCAGGCCCCATGCATATTGCCGCAGCAGTTGGAACGCCCGTGATTTCTCTGTGGGGCGCCACAAGCCCTATCCGCTCGGCACCATGGGGATCGGAAGATCTTGTTCTGTCCGGCTCAGCGGCGTGCAGTCCGTGTTATACGCGAGACTGTAAAATTCAGCGTGCCTGTATGCAGCGCATTACCCCAGAGCAGGTTCTTGAGAAGGCGCGTCACGTCCTCAATCGTGTCCAGACTACATAAGCATGGCCCAGGAATCAGGGTCCAACCGGCATATCTGTATGAATCGTCCGAATATCCTTTTTCTCTTAATTGACTGTTTACGAGCCGATGCTGTTGTCGGCGAGGACCGGGGCGCGCAGACGCCGACCCTAGACCGCCTCGCTCGTTCCGGTGTGGCCTGTACGCAGGCCATTGCCTCGGCTTCGTCAACAACGCCCTGTGTGGCCAGCCTGCTGACCGGCAGCTACTCCTTCGTACACGGCATTCGTTCGATTTTCGGGCTGAAACTAAACCCGGCAGTTCCATCCTTGGTCGACGCCTTCCGGGCATATGGCTACCATACCTGGGCGGAAGTGAGTGGCCCCCTCTTTCCTGAGACCGATCTGGACCGCGGGTTTGACATCTATCACTGTCGAGAGGGGTCAGCCTACCTGTCCACAAATTGGGGTATGGATTTTCGGCGGCGCCTGCAAAGCCTACCGGTGCAGCAGCCGTGGTTCGGCTTTTTACACTTATGGGAACTGCATCATCGGCGGCATATCCTGCCAGCCTTCCGAGGCCAGACCTACGGCCGGAATCGCTACGAGCGCGCCTTATCATGTCTGGATGCCGAGTTGGACAGACTCCTCACTGTGCTGCCGGAGAATACCCTCGTCGTAGTTCACGGCGACCATGGCGAACATGTCGTCCAGACAGATCTCCAATACCGCTGGTATCGCCTGGTGCGCGATCTGTCCGGACGGAAAACGATCAAGCGAGAAGGGCATGAGATGGACGTCTCCGAGGATCTCGTCCGTGTGCCGCTGGTCTTTTCGATGTTGGGAGCTGGGGCAGACTCTCTCCGCCTGCCAGCGGGCAAACTCGCCCCTCAGCTCGTCCGCCAGATCGATGCCCTGCCAACCCTGCTGGATCTCGTCGGGGCACCGGTTCCGCACGGGATTCATGGGACGAGTATCAAGCCGGTCCTGCTGGATGATACTCCGCTCGGCCTGGAGGCTTATATAGAAGCGTTTTTGCGCGTCCGTTCAGATCCGCGCGATCAGCGGGTCGGTTGGCGTACGTCCGAGTGGAAATACATCCATGCCCCCAATAATCCACGTATTCCCGTAGAGCTGTATCACCTTCCGAACGATCCTTCGGAACGGTACAACTTGGTCCACCAACGTCAAGATGTGGCTGAGCTGCTTCAGCGCCGGATTGAGGACATCCGACACGGGTCGCGTGTCGCAACGCCAGAGTTTGTTATGTCAGAGACGGAAAAGGCCGACCTTGAAAAGCGTCTGACCGATCTCGGCTATATGTAGGGAAGCCTGTTGTTGTGAGCGTTACGAGTTCCGTCAGCACGACCGTGCCCGCCATTGTCCATTCACGTCTGGATGCTGCGCGAGTCACAGACCTCGTTTCTTCGCAGCCAACACACTGGCGGTGCACCCGCATTCTCAAACAGGACACAGGCACGACGGTAACGCTGATGTCCGATTCGACCCAGTCCGTCGTGATCAAGCGCCACCAACTGACTCACTGGCGTCGCCGGGCGGATGCATTGATCCACGGCTCCCCGGCTCGCCGGGCGTGGCGTGGAGCGCAATTGTTACAGACGCATGGCTTTCCTGTTCCTCAACCATTGGCCGTTGTGGAGAAGCGGAGAGCCGGCCTGGTGCAGGAAAGTGTCTATATCAGCCAAGCACTGTCGTATCCTTCACTTTCGGACTATTGGCGGGAGTCTGCGCCGCGTTGGTCTGTGGCACAGCGTCGCCTTTTTCTTCGCGAACTGGCCCTCTTCGTGCGATCTTTTCACGCGGCCGGTCTGTATAGCGGAGATCTGAGAGACGCGAACCTACTCGTGGAAGAATGCGAAGCGCAGCATGGACCGAGGTGGCGATTTTGCCTGGTTGATCTTGATCGTCTCAAACACTGTCCGAGCCTGACACTGCGGCGGCGTGTTAAAAATCTGGTGCAGCTCGACCGGACTCTAGGCCGTCGAGCCCGGCAGACTGAACGCCTGTTCTTTTTGTATGCCTATCTCGGTCCTCCTCTGCCGCCATCCAAGCAGCGCCGCTCCTTGCTCAAAACGTTGCTGTCCGTGCGTCGCCGGAAAGACCGCGAGTACGCCAGACGAAAACGGCGTCGCGCGCCATCTGTAGCCAGCGCGCAGACACCCGGTGCGGTCCACGCTCTCGGCCCATCTCTTGGCGTCGTTCCTCGGCGTCCTATCTCGTGCTGTATTGTCTGCTTTAATGAGGAGCAAGCGATTCGGCGCTGTCTTGAAAGCGTCAAGTGGTGCGATGAGATCGTCGTGGTTGACTCGTTTTCCACCGATAAGACCGTAGAAATCTGTCAAGAGTATTCAGCCCGTATCATTCAGCGTGCGTGGCCGGGCTATGTTGAGCAAAAACGTTTTGCGCTCTCTCAGGCAAGCTATGAGTGGATCCTCAATATTGATGCAGATGAAGAAGTCAGCCCGCTCCTTCAGAACGAGATTCAGGTTGTGCTGCAACAGGATGACCCCGCAGTCGACGGATTCTATATCCCACGCCTCGTCCACTATTTAGGGCGCTGGTGGTGGCACGGCTGGTACCCCAGCTATCGGCTCCGGCTCTTCCGGAAACACAAGGTCAGGTGGGGAGGCGTCGATCCTCATGAAAAAGTGCTCCTGCATGGCTGCTCCGAGCACCTGAGCGGTAACCTTCATCACTATACCTACACCGATATTAGTGATCATCTTCGCACCGTGAACAGCCTGACAGATATCTCGTCCCGCGAACTGATGCTGCGGAAGCGCCGGAAGTATCTGAGCGACGTGTTGTTGCGCCCATTGTGGCGCTTTCTGAGCTTTTATTTTTTCCGGAGATGTATCAGAGATGGGCTTCCCGGCCTTTTTGTTGCTGCGACCTCGGCATTCTACGTTTTCCTGAAATATGCCAAGCTATGGGAGCAGACATCAGATTCTGCGCAGAGCTCGTCCCGAAACACTTCTCATGACACGCCAGTTACGGATCCTGCACGTTGACCCAGAACGGCATTGGGGAGGCGGAGAAGCCCAGGTGTTGGGTCTGACCCGCTACCTTCACCGAGCTGGCCATATCTCCCATGTTGCAACTCCGCTGCACGGCATCTTGGCTCAGCGCCTCCAGCACGACAACCTCGCCGTTCAGCCGCTCTCGGTCCGTAATCACCTTGATGGTCTGGCAGGATGGCGTCTGCGTCGTCTGGTCCGTAGGGAACGCTACGACCTCGTGCATTTCCATACGGCCAGAGCACATGCACTCAGTCCGTGGCTCCATGCCCTGCCAGTCCGCCGCCTTGTCACGCGTCGGATGGATTACCCAATCAAGACGGGCTGGTTGAGTCGGTTTCTGTATGGCAGGCAGGTTGACATGATCGTCGCGATCTCCTCAGGCGTGGCGGCCGCACTGGGAACCGCACATATTTCCGATAGGACTATCCGCATTATCCCGAGTGGTATTGATACCAAGCAGTTTCTGCCCACAGCCTCCCAACGCATGGCTATTCGACACCAATACGGACTCGGCGAGGATACCACAGTGATTCTCATGGCCGGTACGCTGACGAAGCGCAAATCTCCCCACACACTAATCGAAGCAGCAGCCAAACTCCACTCCGACTGTCAGCAGGGTCAGCACGCTGGGCAGACCGACCGGACGCTATCCCTCCGTTACCTCATCTGTGGAGATGGGCCACTCCGGCCGGAATTAGAAGCCCGTGTGCGTGCGCTTGGCCTAGCTTCCGTGTTTCACTTTGCCGGATTTTGTCGAGACGTATCTACGCATTTAGCCGCCGCAGACATTTTTGTTCACACTCCCGTTTGGGAAGGTTTGGGCGTCGCCGTTATTGAAGCGCTGGCGGCGGGTCTCCCAGTGGTGGCAAGCCGGGTTGGCGGTATAACTGAGCTCATCACCGATAGAGAAACAGGCCTCCTTATACCAGCTCAAGACCCCTCAGCCTTGTGCAATGCGCTCCTCCAATGCGTGCGCTCTCCTGACTGGGCAAAGACTTTGGGCGCCCATGGACAAGCCAAGGTCCGGACGCATTTTGATATCGAGACAACCGCACGTGCTAATGAAGCCCTCTATTACGAACTCTTGGCGGCAGCGCCGTGAGCGACAGAAAGGATCGCTATGAAGCCTCCGTCTTCTCGCCGACATCAGTCGTTCGGTAACCTCGCCGCCCTCCTCCCGCGATTCTCACGCGTTCGGGTACTGGTCATTGGCGACCTCATGCTCGATCGTTACATTTGGGGCCAAGTCAACCGTATCTCCCCTGAAGCACCTGTTCCTGTCGTGCGTGTCACGCGCGAGAGCCTGCACGCCGGAGGAGCCGGAAATGTGGTGACCAATATCCGTGCCTTGGGTGGCAGTGTGACAGTCTGTGGCGTTGTAGGCAAGGATCAGGCGGGCCGACTCCTGCGGAGAGAATTACTGAGACAGGGCGCAAAAATCGGGGGTATGGTGACCAGCAGTCCGTATGAGACAATTAGCAAGACTCGTATCATTGCCCATAGCCAGCAAGTCGTCCGACTTGACCGTGACCCGACCGATGGCCCGAGTGCGCGCGTACGAGCGCGACTGCGGACCTTTATCCGGCGCCATATCCACGACTTTGATGTCTGTGTGGTGTCGGACTACGGCAAAGGGCTGATTGAGGCCGACCTGCTCGACCTGCTGGCCAGACTGCAAACGCAACTGGACTTTGTCTACGTGATCGATCCGAAACGCCAAAATTTCGTTCATTATCGTGGCGCGAGTCTTATGAAGCCGAACAAAGAAGAAGCAGGACAAGCGACTCAGGTCGACATTGTGAATGACGCAACCTTGCAACAGGCCGGCACTCAGCTTCTCGATCTATGGGACGCAGCGGCCGTGCTTGTTTCTCGCGGTGAAGAAGGCATGAGCTTATTTCAACCGGATCGTCGCGTGGCCCATTTCTCAACCACCGCCCGTGAGGTCTTTGATGTCACAGGGGCAGGTGACACTGTCGTTGCTGTGTGTGCGCTCGCCCTCGGAACCGGTGCTGGACTCGAGGCCACCACCATTCTCGCCAACCATGCGGCTGGAGTTGTGGTCGGCAAAGTCGGTACGGCAACTGTCAAT
Organism: uncultured Binatia bacterium (SeqCode); assembly: GCA_965203745.1. Classification (GTDB taxonomy): domain Bacteria; phylum Desulfobacterota; class Binatia; order Bin18; family Bin18; genus Bin18. Next base: position 1,653,367 of record CBDBDK010000001.1, on the reverse strand, counting down.
AGGGAAGAATTGAAAGCCGCATTAAGGGCACCCCTGTCATGAAAAGTATGACCGGATTTGGAAACGGGAGCCTCGCCTTTTCGGGCGGACGTGCAACGGTCGATATCCGTGCGGTTAATCACCGTTTTCTCGAAGTCAAACTCCATCTGCCCCGCGGCTTTCTCGCACTTGAAGACGAATTACGGACAATGGTTGCCACGCAGATAAAGCGCGGGCGGATTGAAGTTTTCCTCACACTCTCAGGGCAGACGGCACGCTCGTACACGGTTGTTCCCAATATTGAGCTGGCGCGAGCGTACATAAAGGCTGCCGGGCAACTCAAGAGCACCCTCGACCTCGGAGGAGACCTGACCCTCCATTTTTTTCTATCCCGGCCAGAAGTGTTCCAGGTCGCCGAAGCACATCGGCCCTCCAGTATCGAGATTGAGGCGTCAAAGAAGGCGCTGCAACGTGCACTCAACGCGCTGGAGCGACACCGTCGGCGCGAAGGAAAATTTCTGCAACGCGACCTCCGCGGGCGGATTGCGACCCTCGAAAAAATACGTCGGAGTGTCGGGCGGCGCAGTACACACACCAAACAGGCAACGCGACAGAAATTGGCAGACAAGGTCACCACGCTTCTGCCCCATCTCGACTCTGATCACCGGCGCGTTCTGCAGGATGTGGCCAGTCTGGCTCAAAAGAGCGATATCACCGAGGAATGCGTCCGACTTCAAAGTCACCTCGGTGTGTTCTCCGATCTCCTCCGACTAGCTGAGCCGGTTGGAAAACGGATGGACTTTCTCCTGCAAGAGATGCAACGGGAGATCAACACGATTGGCGCCAAGGCAGATGATGCGTCTATCCGCCATCTCGTCGTCCAGGCCAAGGAGGAGGTGGAAAAAATTCGTGAACAAGTGCAAAATATAGAATAACGTATGTTGGATGATGCCGATCAATGCTTAAGCTTCTCTCGGCGTGGAATTCTTCTGATCTTGTCAGCCCCCTCTGGGGCTGGGAAAACCACTCTGGCGCGTGAACTGATTGCGAGAACATCAAATCTCGGTTGGTCAATTTCGCATACCACTCGACCTCGCCGGTCTGGGGAAGTAGACGGTAAAGACTATCACTTTGTGAGTGAAGAGACTTTTCTTTCGCTTCGGGATCAAGGGGCCTTTGCCGAATGGGCTCAGGTCCACAGAGCCTACTATGGGACAACGCGCGCAACTATTGAGAATACGCTCAACACGGGCCAAGACTTCCTGTTAGACATTGATGTCCAGGGGGCTGAGCAACTCAAGTTGTGTTACCCAGAGGCCGTGCTCGTTTTTATCCTACCGCCTTCGTGGCAAAAACTGGAAGATCGCTTACGCGCGCGGGAGACCGACGAGGAAGAGGCTATTACGCAACGCATTCGGCGTGCGCAGGAAGAGACCCGAGAGTTAGCCCGCTATGACTATTGCGTCATCAATGACCAACTCGAGGCCAGTGTCGCGGCGTTACACGCCATTCTCTGTGCAGAAAGAGTCCGCGTCTCACGCCTGGACCTCTCTCCCCTCCGTATCGCTTCCGCTTACTCAACGTGCGCTGCACCACCCATAGGGACCGAATGAACCAGCACCGCGACTTGAATCAAATTATTACGAAAGTCCAGTCCTATCATCCTGAGGCGAAGGTCGGCCTGATCACGGATGCGTACGCGTTTTCGGAACGTATGCATCAGGGTCAGAAGCGCCACTCTGGCGAGCCCTATTTCATCCATCCGGTGGGAGTGGCGGAAATTATTACCGATATGAAGCTCGATGTGCCGAGCGTCGTCACCAGCCTGCTACACGATACGGTAGAGGATACTTTAACTACTCTCGATCAGATCGAACAGCATTTTGGCAATGAGATCGCCGCCCTGGTCGACGGGGTGACAAAGATCAGCAAAATTCACTTCACCACTCGTGAAGAGCGTCAGGCCGAAAATTTTCGGAAAATGATTTTTGCCATGGCGCAGGATATCCGTGTTATTCTGGTGAAGCTCGCCGACCGTGCCCATAATATGCGGACGCTCTCCTATCTCAGTGAGGATAAACAGCGGGAGATTTCGTCGGAGACGCTCGAAATTTACGCCCCGCTCGCCCATCGTTTGGGTATCTATTGGATGAAGAGCGAACTTGAAGATAACGCGCTCCGCTATCTACACCCGAAGGTCTACTCTGAACTGAAGCGCAATATTATCAAGAAGAAGAGCGAGCGGAAGCAATATATTACCGAAGTCATTGACATCCTTGAAAAGACGTTGGCCGAGGCCGATATTACGGCTCAAGTCTCCGGGCGTCCGAAACACTTCTATTCGATCTATCAAAAAATGCGGTCTCAGAATCTGGTCTTCAGCCAGGTTTATGACTTGGTCGGCTTCCGCATTGTCGTGCAATCCATGCGCGAATGTTATCAGGCGTTGGGCATAGTCCACAGTCACTGGCGTCCCGTTCCTGGCCGCTTTAAGGATTATATTGCCCTGCCCAAGGCGAATATGTATCAGTCGCTTCATACCACCGTCATTGGACCGCATGGCGAACGGATGGAGGTTCAGATTCGAACCCGCGAGATGCACCGGGTCGCAGAGGAAGGCATCGCCGCCCACTGGACCTATAAAGACGGCCAAGGACAAGAGGAAGCACAACGTTTCACTTGGCTGCGCCAACTAGTTGAGTTACAACAGCACGTCCAGGACCCTCAAGAATTTCTCCATACCATCAAGGAAGACCTCTTTACCGAAGAAGTGTACGCCTTCACCCCGCAAGGCGACCTCAACAGCTTTCCGCGTGGCGCGTCGGTTATCGATTTTGCCTACCGTATTCACTCAGAAGTCGGTAATCATTGCACCGGTGCCCGAGTGAACGGCCGTCAGGTTCCATTGCGGTATCAGGTCCAAAACGGCGATGTCGTCGAAATCATCACAACCAAAAACCAATCGCCGAGCAAAGACTGGTTGAAAATTGTCAAAACCCCGAAGGCCAAATCCCGGATTCGACACTGGCTCAAAGAAGAACAGCGAGAACGCAGCGTTGCCCTTGGGCAAGAGTTCCTTGAGCGTGAGTTAGTCCGCAATCACAGCTCACTGACGGCGATGCGCAAACAACGCAAAATTGGGCCAACGCTAGAGGCGCTGGGATTTAGCAATGAAGAAATGCTTTTTGCGGCCCTAGGTTACGGGCAAGTGACAGCGGGACAGGTGCTCAGCCACCTCCTTCCTCAATTCACCGAAACGCTCGATCGGACGGCGCAGACCACCGAGCTTGAAAAAATCCGCCAGAAACCTCCATCAGAGGATTCAAGTGGGGTGAAGGTCGGTGGGGTCGGGAACGTCCTGATTCGGTTCGGACGCTGTTGCAACCCCCTCCCTGGGGAACGCATTGTGGGCGTTATCACGCGAGGCAAGGGAGTCACCGTTCATACGATTGCCTGTCAGCGTCTGCTGGAAAGTGATCCTCAACGACATGTTGCCGTCAGTTGGGACCCCACCGCAGATTATACGCGTCTGGTGAAAATCGAAGTCCTGTCCGAAGATCGCCCCGGCCTCCTGACCAATATGAGTAAAGCGATCAGCACCGTCGGACTCAATATCTCCAATGCTAATGTCCGGACTCTGTCGGACAAACGCGCTCTCAATGTATTTGAGGTCCTCATCCCAAGCGCCGATGATCTTCAGCGTGTCATGCGCAACCTGGAACGGGTCAGAGGCGTGGTCAAGGTGTCACGCGTGCCCTCCTAAGGAGCGTCACACCTGTCCGCTTCCCTAGGGAAGTGGGGCTAAAAAAGGGGGGAACGGTAGGCGAATGGGTGAGAGAGACAGAGCGGAAGGAAGTGTGGAGGCTTTTACACCGCTTTCACAATTTTTCCAGAACGGATACAGCGCGTACAGACGCGCAAGCGTTTCACCGAACCGGCGACGCTTGCCCGCACCCGTTGCAGGTTCGGTAACCAGCGACGCTTCGTCTTGTTATTTGCGTGACTCACATTATTGCCCACCACGGGGCCTTTTCCACAAATTTCACATCTCTGGGCTACGGTCATCCTCCTGGAAGCATCCGCGCATACCACAGGCCTGACACTCGTGCAACACGGGGGAACCGAACGACTATTCCTGATAGGCAACAAGAATACGTTCAATCAGATTGGTCGTTGAAAAGCCGTCTTGATGACGGACCGCAACGACGCGTCCACCGGCGTGTTCAACAACTTCTTTGCCCACAATAGCCTCGGGGCTCCAATCCCCCCCTTTGACGAGAATGTGTGGTTGAAGCCGACGAATCAAGGCAAGCGGCGTATCTTCTTCAAACAGGGTGATATAGTCAACGACCTCAAGGGCCGCCAGCAGGGCCAAACGACTGGCTTGATCAAGAATTGGCCGCTTGTCTCCTTTCAGCCGTTTGACCGAAGCATCGGTGTTCATACCGACCGCAAGGATATCGCCAAACGTCTTTGCCTGAGCCAGCATATAGACATGACCGCTATGCATCAGGTCGAAACAGCCGTTGGTAAAGACGATGCGCTTACCCTGACGGCGGAGTCGAGCCAGCTGTTCCGCCAGCTGTCCTTCAGAAAAAATCTTTTGCATAGCGGTCTAATACGGCTGTCTCGATCAGACTGTCCCAGAACAAACGGTCACAGACTTGTCTCAAAACGCGCTCTTGCCAGCTGACGTAATACCAACCAAAGACAGGGAAAACCGAAACTCAACCTCATCGGGATTCACTTTCTCAACAACTCCGAAATCAAACGTCCAACATTTCTGCGGAGAGAGGACACGAAAGAAATAGCGCGACCCGATGAATACCTTATCATTCAGATCATAGCGCGTGAAATAGGCGACCGTCAGGTATTCATTCAGACGGAGGACAACACGGGAATTGAGCTCTTTCAGAAGCCGGTCGGCAATGGTCCGGTACGAAACCCCAATACTCGTCCGTCGCTGCAGATGGCGCAGTAATGGACTCGTCTCTGGGAGCGGACGCGGGTCCTGGAGGTATCCACCAATGCGGGCGGCAATCATGTCTCCTTGATCGACATCATATGTCGTCTCCGCCGCGAGGGTAAAGAGCGAGAAGGGGCGGGCATGCGCGCTGATATCCACATCAGAAAAATGCTGGTCCGTCTCGCTCAGGCCAAATCGTTCGCCTTCTTCTCGCAGACGTCGGCTCGGGTCGTAAGCCTGGGTCACGGATACGCGGAGCAGTTCACGGACGCGAGCTTGCCGATTGGAAGCGCCGGGGAGCGGGTCAAATTTTCCAAGGAGCCTGTTTGCAACACCATAGACAAAGAGGCTGCGCCGGTTAATCCGGTCGAGCGCATCATAGAGCGGCAGATCATCTTGACCAACCCGAGGGACGTAGGAGAACGAGACATGCGGCTCGATCACATGTTGGAGTTTACTCACCCGTCCCCAACCAACATCGAAAACCCGGGAGAGGCGTGTTCCGAACTCAGCCTGTAGCTGGACCGTCTCCCTGGTCTGCGTCTTTTTTAGGCGTCCGGAGCCAGGCACGACCGGTCGCCCCCGAGCGCGGGAACTCATATGGTAGACCGTCTCTCGTCCAGTCGCCGTCACCGAGCCATAGACATACCTGCCGAGGGAGAAAGGGAGCGATACCCAGGGAGCGAGATCAAAGCGCTGACCATAGTAGCCACGGTTCCGAAAAAAATGGCTGCCCTGTACGGTCATCCCGGCTTCAAGACGGTCGTTCCAGAAACGGCGGTGGCCCTGAAAATTGACCTGGGGCAGAACCTGAAAGGCGTCATCCTGATCGTTTCGCAAATCCTGATAATAGCGCGCCTCGGAACGGAACTGAGCGTTCTTCCAGGTTTTCAGACCGCCGGCTCGGGAAGCGGTAAACCGCCGTGAACGGAGCTGATGATCTTCAAGCCCTGGATGGAAGGAGACATTGAATTCACGCAAGAAGAAGTCGTCACTCACAAAAAATAAATCACTATACACCTCCACATTAGCGGCCATACGCTGCCGATGTGCTCCTGTGACACTCCAGCGATCAACAGGTGAGGTCGTTGAGGCCGGTCCCCGAATCTGTTCATTAAAGTACGAAGCGGAGAAATCGCCCTCCACCCGCTCACTGGGCGCATAGCGGTATTCTCCCAGGAGTCCAACCCGAGCAGAGGTTTCAACATCCGCCGTTATCGTGAGATCTTGACTCTTACTGATTGCCCAATAGAAGGGTTGTTCCCACTGGAACCCGCGCTTACTCGAAAAGCCGGCCCGGGGCGCGAGCGCGCCACTTTGGCGGTCCTTGCGGACAGGAACCGCACCATAGGGGATATACAGGAGCGGGATGTCACGAGCCCGCAGGAGTCCGCCACGAAGCTTACCGGTTCCAGCCAGGGTGAGATCAAATTCGGAGGCGTCCAGCCTCCAATCTGGCTGTTCGTCGGCTTCACACTCACACGTTGTTATCGTTCCGTCTTCAATATGGTAAGTCTGACCGTACGATTTTTGGAGCCTCCTGCCGGTAATCGTATATTGACGCTGGGGCATGTGAATGACGCCATTTTCAATTTCGCCTGTTTCATCCGTGAGTTCCAGGCGTAACGCCTCAGCCTGAATATTCCCTTGAGGGTCTTGCAGCACGACATTTCCGCGAGCCTGAAGTTCATTCCTGGTCCGGCTGACACTCACCGTATCTGCGGTGAGTGTCGTTTGGCCCTTGGTGACAACGACGTTCCCTTGCGCCGCCACCGTCTCTCCGTCCTCTTCATAGCTGAGTGTGTCAGCATTGACCTCAACCGGTTCTTGTGCAGGGACGACCTCGGCCTCGATAAGCCAGGAAAGCGTGAGCAAGAGAAAAAAACAAAGAATTCTTTGCATGACCACCTATACTCTCTCAGGCCAGCGGCCGTTGGGTCTGGGAGATCGCGGGGGCAACACAGGCTTCGGGAAAGAGTGGCAGCACTTCTCCAACTAAGAACAACGAGCCACACACCACAAGAGCCTCTTGAGGACCGACTTGATGGAGCAGTTGTCGACAAGCTTCTGCGGCCCCCTCAATGGTGCGCACAGAACAGTTGGCAGAAAAAGCACGTTGCACCGTATACGGATCTTCTGCTCGTGGTTGCGCGACCGCTGTGACAACAACCTCGGCGGCGACCTGTTCCAAGGCGTCTACCATCGGACGCCACTCCTTATCCCGCATGACCCCAAAAAGAAAAAGAAGACGCCGATTCGGAGCGAGGTCAGGGAGTTCGGCCAGTAACGCGTGAAGAGCCTGGATATTATGCGCCCCGTCAAGGATGACAAGGGGTTGCGTTGACACAATATCCAACCTACCCGGCCAGTGCACCAACCGTAATCCCGCATGAATTCGAGCCTCTGTCACCGGGAAAGAATCCTGGAGATATTCCAGACTCGCCAAAGCAACCGCGGCATTGTGTGCTTGAATTTTTCCGTTTAGAGAAAGCTGAAGATCCTGATATTGATACTGCTTTCCATCGTAGCAATACCGGCCGGAAGCGTCTCTCTCAAGCGTAAAATCCGGGCCATACGACAGAATCGCGCTGCCTTGATCTCGAGCCCTCCGATATAAAACGTCACGGCTCTCCTGGTCGAGCTTCCCAAGCACGGCCGGTACCGCGGGCTTAATAATTCCGCCCTTTTCACGCGCAATATCAACTAGAGTTGATCCCAGATATTTCTGGTGGTCAAGTCCGATACTGGTGATGATGGACACCAGGGGGGTGAGCACATTGGTGGCATCGAGCCTTCCACCCAAACCAACCTCCACAATGGCGATATCCACGCAGGCTTGGGCAAAGATACGAAAAGCCAGCACCGTCATCATCTCGAACGGGGTCAACCGAATGTCCGCCGGTTCGAGGTCGGACTTAATTGCCGCCACGGTATCTACCACTTCGCGTGGAGAGACCCACCGCGTGCCAATCCGGATCCGCTCACAAAAGTCGATCAGATGTGGAGACGTAAACAATCCCACCTTATACCCCGCAGCGCTGAGGATGGCATGCAATATGGCCGCGGTGGAGCCTTTCCCATTCGTGCCGGCGATATGAACGCTGGGAAATTGACGCTGCGGGTCATTGCCCAAACGGAGCGCGAGCATGATCCGCTCAAGCTTGAGGTCCATACGCTCGACTTCGAGTCCATACAACCACGCCAATGTATCTGAGTAGTCGGACATCCTGTCTTTCTGAATAGCCGCTTACAGGATGGTGCGTTATGGGGGAAAGTGAGACGCTTCTGGGGTTGAGTCAGAGGTTGGTACAGGATTGCATAAGAGACCAAGCAACCGGCTTAACATCCCGCGCAAATCCTTACGCTCAACAACAAGGTCTACCATACCGTGTTCCAATAAAAATTCCGCTCGTTGAAAACCCGGAGGAAGCTTTTCCCGGATGGTCTGTTCGATCACGCGCTGTCCAGCAAAGCCAATCAGGGCTCCTGGCTCAGCAATATTAATGTCACCCAGCATCCCCAGTGAGGCGGCAACGCCACCCGTTGTAGGGTCTGTCAACACCGAGATATACGGCAACCCAGCTTCTCGCAAACGACCAAGCGCCATAGTGATCTTTGCCATCTGCATCAGCGAGAGCACCCCTTCCTGCATCCTGGCACCGCCGGAGGCAGAGAAGAAAATAACGGGCAATTGTTCTGCACGGGCGTGCTCGATAATCCGGGTCAGCTTTTCCCCCACAGCAGTCCCCATACTGCCACCGAGAAAAGAGAAGTCGAAACAGCCGAGAGCAACACGACGCCCGTCAAGGGTCGCCACCCCGCAGACAACGGCTTCGGCACGTCCCGAGCGACTGCGCGCATCAGCTAACCGTTGGGCGTACGGTTTCCGGTCGGTGAAAGTGAGAGGATCGGTGGAGTGCACGTGCGGTGCATACTCAATGAACGAGCCGCGATCGACAATGGTGAGCAGTCGTTGTTCGGCGGTCAGTCGGAGATGAGCGCCACATTTGGGACAAATAAAAAGACGACGTTCAACCTCCTTCCGGAATAAAATTTCTTGGCACGTCGAACATTTGAGCCAAATGGCCTCCCCCTCCTCTTGACTCATCGTGACTGCCGGTTCTGCCATACTCACTCTTTCTTCAGAGCTCTCCGCCTGTCCCCAGGATCACGGTGGGGCGATAGTAGTCCTCGTATCGCTTGGAGTGGCGGTCGCGGTGCTGCATAGGGCTGTTTTGAGCTCGGCAATAAGCGCTCCCACACGCGGTACCAGGTCCGGCTGTCCCAGCGATTGTTCAATGACCTGTGAGATAGCGCTTCCGACAATAGCGGCGTCAGCCACGCCAGCAACCTGCACGGCATGCTCCGCTGAAGAGATACCGAACCCAACACCAACGGGGACTGGAGAAATGGCGCGAATGCGTCGCACCATATCGCTCAAATCCGCTGGGAGGGCCGCCCGTACGCCTGTCACGCCCGTCACCGCGACATAATAGATAAATCCGCGCGCACGGGCCAGCACCCTCTGAGCTCGGTCCAGCGAACTGGTTGGAGCGAGGAGAAAAATCATATCCAAATCGTAGCGATCCGTCTCCCGTTTCAACTCCTCTGCTTCTTCAGGCGGGAGATCAACGCAGAGTACGCCATCAACACCTGCCTGACGAGCATCGGCGGCAAAGCGCTCCCCACCGTAGCGCCAGATCGGATTATAATAACCAAAGAGCAGGATTGGAATCGTGAGCGACTGTCGTAAACGACGCACCAGTTCAAATACGTGGGACAACGACGTACCGTGCTGCAAGGCACGTTCTGCGGCACGCTGTAGGGTTGGCCCATCGGCCATCGGATCAGAAAAAGGAACACCGAGTTCGATGATGTCAGCCCCTTGTCGGGCCATTTCATGGACTAACGCGAACGTCGTCTCGATATCAGGATCCCCAGCAGTAATGAAGGGGATGAGGCCAACCTCTCTGCGGGCCTGCAACTGGGTAAAAGTGTCGGCAATGCGCGTCATAGAGCGTTTTCACCGAGAAAGCTGGCCACGCTTTGGAGGTCTTTATCCCCTCGACCAGAAACGTTAATCACCACAATGGCTGTGGCCGAGAGTTGTGGGACGAGGGTCGCAGCATAGGCGACGGCATGCGCACTCTCCAAGGCAGGAATAATCCCCTCCGTCTCAGCCAAAAGCCGCATCCCCTCGACTGCTTGCGCATCCTGGACCGTCACACAGCGAATGCGCTGCTGGTCATTCCAGTAGCTCAATTCTGGTCCAACACCGGGGTAGTCCAACCCCGGCGCAAGCGAATGTGTTGCGGAAATCTGGCCGGTCTCGTCCTGGAGCACATACGTCTTGCTACCGTGTAACACGCCGGCGTACCCGTTTGCCATTGAGGCAGCATTCCGGCCTGCACCGAGCCCTCCGGCCTCAACCGCAACCATGTGGACTGCGGGTTCGGGGAGAAAAGGAGCAAAAAGGCCCATCGCGTTGCTGCCACCCCCAACACAGGCAATAAGATAGTCCGGTAAACGACCCTCGTGCTGCACGATCTGCTTTTTGGTCTCACGCCCAATAACAGACTGAAAGTCACGGACCAACATCGGATACGGATGTGGACCGGCGACTGTGCCGATGACATAAAAAGTATGCGCCACATGCGTAATCCAGTCACGCAAGGCTTCATTCATCGCGTCTTTCAGGGTCTGACTCCCAGAAACAACCTCCCGCAACGTTGCTCCCAAAAGTCGCATCCGGAAAACATTGGGCGCTTGACGCACAGTATCTTCACGGCCCATAAAGACTTCGCACGAGAACCCGAGGAGGGCCGCAACGGTCGCCGTTGCAACTCCATGTTGACCAGCCCCGGTTTCGGCAATAAGTCGCTCTTTCCCCATGCGTTTTGCCAATAAGGCCTGACCGATGGTGTTATTGATCTTATGCGCACCGGTATGACACAGATCTTCACGCTTGAGATAGACCTTCGCTCCCCCAAGCCGCTCAGTCAAGCGGGCGGCAAAGGTGAGCGGCGTCGGTCGGCCAATATATTCACGCTGGAGTGCGCGAAGTTCTCGCTTAAACGTCGAGTCTCTGCGGCATTGGCAATAGACCTCTTCGAGCTCAAGCAAAGCCGGCATCAGGGTCTCCGCTACATAGCGACCGCCATAGAGACCAAAATGTCCATGTTTATCAGGCAGTTTTGGCATTGTTGATGAACGCGTACAGTTTTTCGGCATCTTTCCGTCCGGGAACTGACTCAACACCACTGGCGACATCGACGGCCCACGGCCGCGCGGCCTCAACCGCAGTGGCCACATTCTCTGCATTGAGCCCCCCCGCCAAAATCGTCCGGTCCAGGGTCAGCCGAGGAAGAGTCGCAGCATACCCCCAGGCAAAGGTTTCGCCCGTCCCTCCGTATCCGCGAGAACTATACGTGTCAAGGAGGAGGTAATCAGCCTGAATCCCTTCGAGTTGCTCAGGGAGAGAGGTCTCCGAGCCGACCCGAATCGCCTTGATGGTCGCAACCGACCAGTTCGTCAGGGCAGCAGCGTCCTCATCACCGTGAAACTGGACTGCGTCAAGCGAGAGAGACCGAATATAGGCAGCGATACGCTCCCGCTCCGCATTAACGAAAACACCAACACAGCGAATATCCTGAGGCAGAATGCTCCGGATCGCTTTGGCAGTTGACTCAGAAACAGAGCGTGGGCTAGGCGGATAAAAGTTCAGGCCAATCAGATCGGCGCCGGCCCGCACGGCAAGCCGGGCATCGGCGACCGTCGTAATACCACAGATTTTGACGCGGACGGACATGGGGAGACTACGAGGAATATCCTAACAGCGAGCGGAGCGGCTCTCCAGGGTCTGGCGCCGCCATAAAGGTCTCACCGATTAAGAACGCCCGCACCCCCTGAGCCTCGAGTCGGTTTAATTGATGCCGGGTTGACAGTCCGCTCTCAGATACCACCAGTACGTCGGAGGACAGACTTTGCACAAGACGTTCAGTAGTCTCAATCGTCGTATGAAAGGTACGCAGATCCCGGTTGTTGATACCCAGCAAGGACGCGTCCTGGGCCAGGGCGCGCTCGCATTCTGCTTCATCATGCACTTCGACCAGACAGCCGATCCCTAGTGTTTGAGTCAGATGCATCAGGTCGTACAGCTGAGCGTCTTCGAGAATTGCGACAATTAAGAGAATAGCGCTCGCTCCGTAGGCACGAGCTTCGTACACTTGGTAGTCATCAAAGACGAAATCTTTTCTGAGGAGAGGGAGCGCAACCTGCTGGCGAATCTGTTTGAGATATTCGAGGCTGCCCTGAAAAAATTTCTTTTCCGTAAGCACAGAGATGGCCGCTGCTCCCGAGGATTCATAGATACGGGCGAGAGCGAGGGGATCAAAGTCTTGCCGGATCACGCCCTTGGAGGGCGATGCCTTTTTTATCTCGGCAATAATCGTCCGCCCGTTCCAGGTAGACAAGGTCTGGAAAAGATCAGGCGGCTGAGAGTGGAACAGCGGCATGTCTTGAAGCTGGCCGAGCGATACCTGCCGTTTTTGGAGTGCAAGTTCCTCGCGTTTATAGGCCACGATGTCGTCAAGAATCATGCCATTTCCCTGTGGGTCAGCGGGATAAATCGTTCCAGTGTCTGGGCCGCGGCTCCACTGTCTATCGTTTTCCTTGCAAGCGCAATCCCATCTGCTAGTGAAGCAGCTGCGTTCCCAGCATAGAGGGCTGCTCCAGCATTGAGCAAGACAACGTCTCGGTGGGGGCCTGGGGTTCCAGCTAAGACCGACCGGATGATATCTGCCGATTCCTGGGCACTTGAGACCTGGAGGGCGGTTAACGGACGACACGGAAAACTGTAATCCGTCGGATTGATGTTATACGTCCGAACGCCCTGTGGCCCCCACTCAGCAACTTGCGTCGGGCCGCTCAGTGACACCTCATCCAGCCCATCCTCCCCATGCACGACCAAGCCGTGCTGACAGCCCAATCGTCCGAGTGCCACGGCTAGCGGCTCAACCCAACGCTGGTCAAAGACACCAATGAGTTGATATTGCGCTCCGGCCGGATTCGTGAGAGGACCAAGGATATTGAAGATGGTCCGTATCCCAACTTCCCGACGTGGGCCAACCGCATGGCGCATAGCTCGATGAAAGGCTGGGGCAAGCAAGAATCCGAAGCCGACTTCTCGCATGCAGTATGCCACCTGCTGTGGCGACATCTCAATACGCGCGCCGAGGGTTTCTAAGACATCAGCACCGCCAACCGTTCCAGACATTGCCCGATTACCATGTTTTGCCACACATAAACCCGCGGCGGCAACCACGAAAGCGGCACAGGTTGAAATATTAAACGTATGGCAGCCGTCTCCCCCAGTGCCGCAGGTATCAATAACCGCGCACCCCGGACGAACTGGTGTCGCCATAGCGCGCATAGCCCCAGCCGCCCCAGAGATCTCGGCGACAGTCTCACCCTTGATGTGGAGCGCGGTCAATAAGGCTCCAATCTGAGCCGGACTGGCCTGCCCATCCATCAAATCGGTGATGACGGCATACATCTCTTCTTCCGTCAGATCTGCGCCGGCAACCACGTGGGCGATGGCATCTTTGACCGTCATGGATACAGCACGAAGGGTTAATCTGAGACCAGGTAGGCCTGGGCGAATTTCTCTTCACGTCGAAAGCGCGCAGCTACACGCTGGGCCTCGTCTTGGGGAAATGTTCCAACGCGCAAACGGTACAATGTTTCTCCGTTCTTTGTCAGCCTGTTGACGGAGGCGGTATAGCCTCGTCTACGGAGTTCCGCGGCAAGTTGGCGCGCCGTACTTAGGCTCTTTGTGACATGAACCTGAATGCTCCACCCACCCGGAACCTGCGGCTTTTTTTGGTCTTGCAATTTACCTTCGCTTGGAGTGGGCGCGGTCAGTGCGATCTCTCGCTTTTTGTTTTGCGACGCCTGCGCTGGGTTTACAGAAACACTCTCTCCAACGGGTGGAGATGAAGACATCGTCTGCGGCTGGCCGTTCTGAGTCTTCTTCTCTGAGATCTTCTTTGAAGTCAGCGGAAAGGTCTGGGGCGCAGGACTCACAGACACGTTGTGGTCAGCAGGCTCAACAGGAAAGCGTACGGTCCGCGTCTCCCGGGCGGTTTTATACACCTGCACTTCTTTTCCGATATAGATCCCAAAAGCAAAGACAAGAAGAAAGCTCACCACGACACTCCCGCATACGATACACCCCTCGAGGAGATTAAAGTGAAAGGCATACTGCCGAACAGCCATGGCGAGTCCTTCCTCCTATTTCCTCATATACACCTGACTTATCCGAGAGAATGACAAAGGGGGAACAACGCTCCCCCTTCCCGACTCGTCCACTGAGGTGCACGCTTCGAGGAACTGTTCAGATTCTCGAATCACCCCGGCTGGCGCCTCGACTCCCCGACCTGGCTTCTATGCGCTCCCAGCGTCTCCTCCGGTTAAGGGAGCACTTGCCCGTTCCGTAAACTCGACAAGTGAGACTGGAGCGGCATCTCCACGGCGAGGACCTATCTTCAGCACCCGTGTATATCCACCCGCCCGACCCTGAAAGCGTGGAGCAACCTCATCAAACAAACGTTGGACCAGTTTTCGGCTACCAAGATACGAGAAGGCAAGACGGCGCGTATGGACCGAATTCTTTTTTCCAAGGGTCACCAGACGGTCCGCCCAGCGGCGGAGTTCTTTGGCCTTTGCGTCAGTCGTTCGGACTTGTTCACGCAGCACCAACGCCTTCAATAAGTTCCGCAGCAGCGCCTTTCTGTGCGCTGCCGTACGGTTCAGTTTTCGCCCGGCTTTCAGATGTCGCATCGTCCTCGCTTCCCTGCTGCTCCGAGACTCTGGCTAGGCCAGATTGCCCTCACGGGAGACTCGCATTCGATCCAACTCTTCCCGAGGGGGAAATGCTTCCAGATGCATTCCAAGCTCTAATCCCATCTCATGAAGTAATTCTTTAATCTCGTTGAGTGATTTTCGTCCGAAATTCTTCGTTTTGAGAAGTTCGGGCTCGGCCTTGACAACGAGTTCACCCACATAGCGGATATCTGCACTTTGGAGGCAATTGGCAGAACGAACCGAAAGCGCCAATTCTTCAATGGGTCGAAAAAGATTTTCATTCGTCGGTGACTGGTCTTCCTGTCCCGGGCGCTCTTCTTGGCTGTCGATCTCTTCTGTCGTACCAGAAAAAATCGATAGCTGATCCTGAGCGATCCGTGCGGCCGCGGCTACCGCTTCTTTCGGCTCAATGCTGCCATCGGTCCATATTTCAAGCGCCAGCCTTTCATAGTCCGTCCGCTGACCAACACGCGCGTTGGTTACGGTGACATTGACCTTTCGAACAGGAGAAAACACCGCATCAAGGGGAATGGTACCAACCGGGCTCTCTTCAGACTGATTCCGGTCGGCCGCCATATACCCGCGCCCTGTGCGAATCTCGGCTTCCACTTCGAGCTTTCCGTCTTGACTCAGTTTCGCAACATGGGCCTCTGGATTGAGAATGTCAACCTGAGGACCTACGACCAAATCCCCAGCGCTCACACTCTTCGCACCATTGACCCGCAGGGTGGCCGTTTCCATATCGCTGTCGTGGAGACGGAATCGGACTTCTTTGAGGTTCAGAAGGATATCTGTGACATCTTCCGTGACACCAGGAATCGTCGAGAATTCATGCACAACATCTTGAATCCTGACCTTGGTGATAGCCGCCCCAGGCAGGGAGGAGAGAAGAATTCGCCTCAGGGCATTGCCCAATGTTGTCCCGAATCCACGTTCGAAGGGCTCGCCGATAAAGCGGCCGTATGTGGGGGTTAAGGTTTTGTCTTCAACATCGAGTGTCTTGGGCTTGATGAGATCACTCTCCTGCATGCTGCTCCCTCTTTCGTCCTGCATCCATGCCTACTACGATCCGCCACGCCAATCCGTTGCGCTAGACTTTCGAGTATAGCTCAACAATAAGCTGTTCGTTGATAGGCAAGGTGATCTCCGGCCGAGCCGGTAGAGCACGGACTTTTCCAGAAAAAGAATCCGTTTGGACCTCAAGCCATTCTGGCACTCCGCGTCGCTGGGCAAGCTCGACGGATTCTTGGATACGGGTAATTTTTCGGCTTGCCTCGCGTACCTGCACCTCGTCCCCGGCCTTTACACCGTACGATGGAATCGTCACTCTTCGTCCGTTGACGTGAAAATGGCCATGGCGTATCAACTGGCGAGCCTCTGAGCGTGAGGTTGCAAATCCCATCCGGTACACCATATTGTCGAGACGACTCTCGAGAAGAATCAAAAGATTTTCTCCGGTGATTCCACGTTGGCGCTCGGCCCGCTCGAAAAGACGACGAAACGGCCCCTCAAGCGTCCCATAGATACGTTTCAGCTTTTGTTTCTCTCGCAACTGAACGCTGTACTCGGTCGCCTTTCTTCCTCTCCCTTGGCCGTGCTGTCCCGGCGGATAGCTTCTTCTCTCAATTGCACATTTATCCGTGTAACACCGTTCGCCTTTCAGAAAGAGTTTCAACCCTTCTCGACGGCAGAGACGGCAGGATGGGCCTCGATAGCGTGCCACAAAAAACCTCCTGATCTGTATCAACTCTCAGCTCGCACACTCGGTCTCTTAGACTCTGCGACGCTTGGGCGGACGACAGCCATTGTGAGGGATAGGCGTGACGTCCCGGATGAGACTCACCGCAAACCCGGCGGACTGGAGTGCTCGCAGAGCGGATTCTCTCCCGGCACCGGGCCCCTTCACGTGCACTTGAACCGAGCGCATACCGGCATCGGCCGCTTTACGCGCCGCGCTCTCCGCCGCCATCTGGGCGGCAAACGGCGTGCCCTTCCGTGACCCCTTCAGGCCCACGCTCCCCGCGCTCGCCCAGGCCACAGTATTTCCTTGCGGGTCAGCAATGGTCACAATAGTATTGTTGAAGGTCGAGTAGATGTTCACCACACCTTCTGGAATGTTTTTCCGAATTTTCTTCTTCCGTGAGACAGACCGCCTCGCCGCCTTTGCCATACAATGCCCCTCTCCTCACGCCGTCCACTATTTAGGAGTAGGCGCGACTTTCTTTCCGGCAACGGTCCGTCTCGGTCCCTTACGCGTCCGAGAATTATTTTTTGTCTTCTGACCGCGGACCGGCAAATTTCGGCGGTGTCGGAGGCCCCGGTAGGCCCCAATGTCAATATAATGTTTAATATGACTCGCAACATCGCGCCTGAGGTCTCCCTCGACACGATGGTCTTGATCGATAGCCCGCCGGATGTTTACGATCTCATCATCCGCCAACGCGTCAGAATTGGCGTCTGGGTCAACTCCCGCCTCGGCCAGAATTTTGAGGGCGGTGACCCGTCCGATCCCATAGATATAGGTGAGACCGATACCGATTTTCTTGTTCCGGGGTAATTCGATACCTGCAATCCGTGCCATACGCCTTCTCCACTCTTACTTTCGTCCGCGTCGGGAAAACACCTAGCCCTGTCGTTGCTTGTGTCGCGGGTTTTCACAGATGACCCGTATAATGCCCCTGCGTTTAATCACCTTACACTTTCGACACATTGGTTTCACAGAAGCCCGAACTTTCATGCCAACCTCATTTCCATTCTTACCTGAAAACGGTTCCGTGTATGAATACTTTTCTCTTACATGCTACTGAGCACCACTGGTCCATCTGCCAGGATCGCAACTGAATGCTCAAAGTGCGCTGAGAGGCTGCCGTCTTTTGTCACCGCAGTCCACCCATCCTCTAGCATGGCGACCTCCGGAGCACCCATGTTCACCATGGGCTCAATCGCGATGACCATTCCTTCGCGCAAGCGGACACCCCGGTTCCGCATACCATAATTGGGGACAGGCGGGTCTTCATGCAGCCTACGACCAATCCCATGTCCAACAAATTCTCGCACCACAGAGAAGCCATCTCGCTCGACACGCTCCTGAACTGCGGCGGATATATCGCCAAGACGGTTGCCAACACAGGCGTGGCCTATGCCTGCTTCAAGGGCGACGGCAGTCGTCTCTAAAAGCTGCCGAACAGACTGACCGACCTCTCCGACCGCAAAAGATACTGCGGCGTCACCATAAAATTCACCATACACTACACCAAAATCCAGGCTGACAATATCCCCGTCTTGAATGATCCGCTGGTGAGAGGGGATACCGTGGACGACTTCGTTATTCAAAGAGGTACAAATATGGGCCGGGAACGGAACAGAACCGTTCCGAATCGTATACCCTTTAAATGCGGTTTGAGCCTTCTTTTTTGCAATCCATTCTCCCGCGATACCATCAAGCTCTCCGGTTGAGATACCTGGCCGAACACGCTGCCGTAGTTCGCTCAAGATTTCGGCAACAATGCGATTCGCAGTCCGCATTGTCTCTATCTCTTCAAGGGATTTCAGAAAAATCATCGGTGAGAAAATCGGACAGCGTCCTCTACCCTCGTCGCCCTCTGATGCGCCCGCGCTTCATGAAGCCTTCATAGTTTCTCATGATGAGCTGTGTTTCAATCTGCGCTACTGTGTCCAAAGCGACGCCAACGACAATAAGCAGCGCCGTTCCCCCAAAGAAAAATGGTACATTAAAAGACCCCACCAGAAGATTAGGCAGAACACAGACGATGGAGACATAAATTGCTCCCGTCAACGTTATCCGACTTAAGACCCGATCGATATAGTCCGCTGTGCGTTGCCCAGGACGGATACCAGGAATAAATCCGCCATTCTTTTTCATATTGTCGGCAACATCAGTAGGGTTGAAGACAACAGCAGTATAAAAATAACAGAAGAAGATAATCATCGCGACATAGCTGACGTTATAGATCGACCCGCCCGGCGTCAAAACATTTGCAACGGTTTGGGCCCACGGATGGTCGGCAAAGCCGGCGATGGTCGCCGGAAAAATCAAGACCGAGGAGGCGAAAATCGGGGGGATCACTCCAGCGGTGTTCACTTTCAGTGGCAGATGAGAACTTTGCCCACCATAGACTCTTCGACCTATAACCCGTTTTGCATATTGCACCGGAATGCGGCGCTGGCCGCGCTCCATAAAAATCACTGCGGCAACGATGGCTACCATGCCAACCAACAGGAGCAGTAATAAAAGGATGCTTAATTCGCCTTCTCGAACAAACTCCGTCGTTGCAGTCACCGCTGAGGGAATACTGGCGACAATACCAGCGAATATGATGAGAGAGATGCCATTGCCAACGCCACGCTCGGTAATCTGTTCGCCTAACCACATGATAAAAGCAGTACCGGCGGCCAGCGTAATCATCGTCATGAGGCGAAATCCCCAGCCTGGATTAAAAACAACTAAGCTCCCGCCAGGTGCCTGAATCTGTTCGAGTCCGATGCTGATAAACAGCCCTTGGAGAAGAGCTAAGCCAACAGTGCTGTAGCGAGTGTACTGGGTAATCTTACGCCGGCCTTGCTCCCCTTCTTTTGACAAGCGCTCAAGAGTTGGGACCACGACGGTGAGGAGTTGGAAGATAATGGAGGCACTAATATAGGGCATAATGCCCAGGGCAAAGATGGAGAAACGCTCAAGGGCACCACCGGAAAAGAGATTCACTAAGCCAAAAACAGTGCTGGCCGCTTGCTCGAAGAACGCCGCAAGCGCCTCTCCATCAATACCTGGAGTGGGGATCGCTACGCCGATGCGGTAGACGGCGAGCAAGGCAAAGGTAAAGAGGAGCCGGCGGCGCAGGTCTGATATCTTTGTCGCGTTTTGTAAGCCTTCGAACATGACTACCCGACCTCGGCTGTCCCCCCCAGCGCAGTAATCTTTTCACGCGCTTGCGCGCTAAAGGCATGGGCTCTTACCGTCAGGGCCTTTGTCAGTTCCCCCTTTGCCAATATTTTGACTTTACACTTAAGACCACTCACGAGACCAGACTGGCGAAACACATCAAGGTCAACGACACTCCCAGCCTCAAAGCGCTCCAGACTCCCAAGGTTAATGATGGTGTACTCTTGTCGAAATGGATTGTGAAACCCTCGTTTGGGCAACCTGCGGGAAAGCGGCATTTGTCCACCTTCATAGCCGGGTGGAATATTGCCACCGGAGCGCGCGCCGCTTCCTTTATGCCCACGGCCTGCTGTTTTGCCGAGCCCGGACCCCGGACCACGGCCGACCCGCTTTCGTTTTTTCATAGACCCGGGGGCGGGCCGTAAGTGACTAAGATCCATTCTCACGCACCTCGATAAGATGAGATACTCGATTCACCATCCCTTGGAGTGAGGGCGAATCGTTTCGTAGCACAGTCTTCCCAACGCGGGTGAGGCCAAGGCCGCGCAAGGTCTCGCGCTGGCGCCGTGTCCCCCCAATAGCACTCCGCTTCAAGGTGATGGCTAAGACCTGCCCTTTTCCTGCGTCGGCCATGCCCTATCCTTTCATACTCAGCACGGGCTTCCCCCTCCGCTCGGCAACCTGCTCCGGGCCGTCCAGGCTCTCCAGGGCAGCCAGTGTCGCCTTTACGGAGTTATGCGGGTTCGTCGATCCGAGACATTTTGTGAGCGCGTTCCGTACGCCAGCCAATTCCATAACGATACGCACGCCGCCACCCGCGATGAGGCCGGTACCGGCCGCGGCGGGTTTAAGCAGCACCTTGCCCGCGCCGTGCCGGCCAATAACCGCGTAGGGCAAGGTATCTTCGACGAGCGGCACGCGAATCAAAGACTTCTTCGCGTGCTCAACACCTTTCCGGATGGCCTCTGGGACTTCGTGAGCCTTCCCTAAGCCGTAGCCAACATGTCCCGCACCATCCCCCGCCACAACAACAGCGCTGAAACTGAAACGGCGTCCACCCTTGACCACTTTACTCACACGATTGATATGAACGACCTTCTCTTGAATATCGAGTTCGTCAGGATTAATCCGATCATCGTCAGTCGCCACAGGCATACTCCCTAGAGTTGTAGGCCAGCCTCGCGCGCTGCATCGGCGACCGCGCGGACCTGTCCATGAAAGAGGAATCCGTTCCGATCAAAAACGACGGTCTGTATCCCCTGCTCTTGACACTTTTTCGCAATGAGCTGTCCCACTTCTTTTGCCGCAGAGACCGTCGCCGCTTTTTGCTGCATCCGTTCCTTGAGGTCTGCCGAAAGGGTTGAGACGGACGCTAAAGACCGACCACTCTCATCAGAGATCACTTGGGCGTAGAGATGTTTATTGCTGCGATAGATACATAAGCGCGGTCGACTGTCCGTTCCACGCACTTTCCGTCTGATCCGCTTTCGACGGAGCAGACGGCTCCGTTCACGAGGGTTCGTCCCGGCCATTCCTATCCTCCAGCAGCAACAGCGGTCTTTCCAGCTTTTCTCCGCACATGCTCATCTATGTATTTAATCCCTTTTCCCTTATAGGGCTCGGGTGGCCGGAGCCGACGGATTGATGCCGCGACTTCTCCGACAAGTTGTTTATCGACCCCCTCGATTGTAATCTGCGTCTGGCGATCAACCTTGGCACTGACCCCCGTAGGCAGTTGAAAGAAAATAGGGTGAGAAAACCCGAGGTTCAGCTGGAGGATGTCCTTCACCGCGTCGGCTCGATATCCGACTCCGTTAATTTCCAGCACCTTTGAAAACCCGGTCGAGACCCCTTGAACGGCATTGGCGACAAGCTTCCGAGTGAGCCCTTGCCGTGCTTTAGAGCGGCGCGAATCATCCGCCCGGATCAACAGCACGCTGGATGTCGTAATTTCGACCGAGAGCGCGTCGTCAACCGGCACCTGCAGAACCCCCTTTGGTCCTTCAGCCGTCAGCGTTCCCTGGTCACATGAAACTTTTACCGCATCCGGCAGCAGGACCGGCTTGTGCCCAACACCAGACATACGTTATGGCCCTCTTTCTCCTTTACCACGCACTACACAGGACTTCCCCACCGACGCGAAGCGCGCGGGCATCCCGGTCAACGATAACCCCACGAGAGGTCGACAGGATATTCACTCCGAGTCCGTTTCGCACGGCGGGGATAGCATCTGCCCGGACATAGGTTCGCAGGCTCGGCTTACTCACGCGCTGCACCCCGTGGAGTGCGGGGCGTCCGGCGTCATCATACTTGAGCTCAATGATGAGACAGGGAAATCCGTTATCCTCAACGCTGCGATAATTCTGGATGAAGCCTTCAGTGACAAGGATTTGAACAATGGCTTCCTTGATACGGGAGCGCGGCACCGAAACGGTCTTTTTCCGCGCCCGTAACGCGTTGCGGATACACGTCAACAAATCGGCAATAGGGTCAGTCTGCATAATCCTCTTCCCTACCAACTTGCCTTGGTCATGCCAGGAATTTGGCCCTTCAGCGCATAGGTCCGCAAGCAGATACGACACATACGGAATCGACGATAGAAACCACGCGAGCGACCACATAGTGGACAGCGATTATATTCCCGAACGCGAAATTTCGGCTTCCGTTGTGCCTTGACGCGTAAACATGTTCGTGCCATAGCTCTTAACTCCGAAAAGGCATGCCAAGGGCTCGCAGTAATGCACGCCCCTCTAGATCTGTTTTTGCCGTCGTTACCATAGAGACGGTAAACCCTTTTATTTGATCAATCTTATCCAAATTTATTTCAGGGAAGATGGTATGCTCTCGAATGCCGAGAGAATAATTCCCGCGACCGTCAAAAGAACTATCAGATATGCCTCGAAAGTCTCTCACCCGGGGAAGCGCCACATTGACCAGGCGGTCAAAAAACTCATACATGCGCTCCCCGCGTAACGTGACCGCACAACCGATCGTCATACCTTCCCGGAGTTTAAAATTCGCAATCGATTTGTGAGCCCGAGTGACCACCGGCTTCTGTCCCACGATCAGTCCAATTTCCTCGACGCTACTTTCGAGCAATTTGGCGTTTGTGGCCCCTTCTCCCAGCCCCATGTTGATCACAATCTTTGACAGACGAGGGACCTGCATCACGTTGGCACACCCCAACTCTTGCTTCAGAGCGGGAAGTAGTTGTCTATAGTAGAGATCTTTAATACGAGCCATAAGTATCAATCCAACACATTCCCGGTTCGTCGGCTCACCCGCATCTTCCGTCCATCAACGACCCGGAACCCGACCCGAGTCGGACGCCCGTCTTGAGGATCGACCAGCATCAAATTTGAGAGATGAATGGAGGCCTCTTTTTCCAATATCCCGCCAGAGTCCTGTGGCCCACGCGGCTTGACGTGGCGCTTGACCATATTGAGGCGCTCAACAACGGCTCGCTCCTGTTGCGGCTGTACCCGGATGACCTTTCCTATTTTTCCTCGCTCTTTTCCGGCGATAATCATCACAGAATCATTTTTTTTAATACGTGCAGCCATGGCCTGTCCTACAGCACCTCTGGGGCGAGGGAAATAATTTTCATAAAACGCTTCGCCCGGAGCTCGCGCGCCACGGGTCCGAAAATACGTGTTCCAAGCGGCTCACGCTGATTATCGAGCAGCACGGCGGAATTGGTATCAAAACGAATATACGAGCCATCTGGACGGCCGAGTTCCTTAGCCGTTCGGACAACGACGGCGCGCATTACATCGCCTTTTTTCACTTTCGCATTGGGAATGGCTTCCCGGACCGAAACAACAACTTCATCACCAACCGATGCATATCTCCGACGTGTCCCACCTAGGACACGAATACACCGGACGCGTCGTGCCCCCGAGTTATCGGCAACGTCAAGAACGGATTCCACCTGAATCATACGCCTACCTCTTTACTATACCGTCCCCGATGTCTCCGACTTCAATACCGCTCGTACGCGCCAGCGCTTATCTCGGCTGAGAGGTCTCGTTTCCGTAATGGTGACAAGATCTCCAGTCCGGCATTCGTTGGCGGGGTCATGCACCTTATATTTTTTCCGTTGGCGAACATACTTCTTGTACATCGGATGACGGACAAGCCGCTCAATTTGGACCGTGACAGTTTTATCCATCTTATCACTGACGACGACCCCTTGTCTGACTTTCCGGTTTCCAGGCACACCTAGCTCCGTTCTTTACTCGCGGTGCGAATACGTTCGTGTTGTATGGTCTTTACCCGAGCAATATCTCGACGAATTTTTCGGATTCGCATGGCGTCTTCAATTTGCCCTGTCCCTCTCCTCAAACGGAGACGAAAGAGTTCTTCATTCAGCTCTTGCGCTTTTCCCCGCATTTCTTCGTCGGTTAACTCTCGGACTTCACGCGCCCGCATATGTCGCTCCTAGTCGCTCTCGTATCTGCGTACTGACAGGCAGTTTATTGGCAGCAAGCCGTAGCGCCTCACGGGCGGTCTCGCGAGGGACTCCTTCGATTTCGAAGAGCATCCGTCCCGGCTTGACAACCGCAACCCAAAATTCGGGCGATGCCTTGCCCTTTCCCATGCGCGTTTCCGTTGGCTTTTTGGTCACCGGCTTATCGGGAAAGACACGAATCCAGATACGCCCCCCACGGCGAACATGACGGGTCAAAGCAATCCGGGCGGCTTCTATCTGCCGGGCGGTCACCCAGCCACGTTCGGTCGTTTGTAAGCCATAGTCGCCAAACGAGAGGGTAGCACCACGGTGGGCGTTACCGTATATGCGTCTCCGCTGCTGTTTTCGGAACTTCGTTTTCCTGGGCGAGAGCATATCTGGCGTCCTTTAGGCACTCACGGTTGAGCGGTGTTGCTCTTCTTCTTTCGTGAGGACTTCGCCTCGGAAGATCCACACCTTCACCCCGATCACACCATATGTGGTTCGGGCTTCTGCCACACCATAGCTAATATCGGCCCGCAAGGTATGCAGTGGGACCCGTCCTTCTCGATACCACTCGGTACGGGCGATCTCCGCTCCACCGAGCCGCCCCGAGCAACGCACTTTCACTCCTTGTGCTCCCATGCGAATGGCGCGTGTCACACTCTCCTTCATGGCGCGCCGAAAGGCCACCCGTCGCTCAAGCTGAAGAGCGACGTTTTCAGAGACGAGTTGCGCGTCTAGGTCGGGACGTCGTACTTCGTGAATATTCAGATAGACTTCCCGGTCGGTTTGCTGGGCGAGTTCGGTTTTCAGCTTTTCTATCTCCACCCCTTTTTTTCCAATCACAATGCCGGGGCGAGCGGTATAGATATTGATTTTTGCCTTGTTCGCGGCGCGCTCGACTTCAATTTTCGCAATCCCGGCATGATAGAGACGCTTCTTAATGAACTCTCGGATACGAATGTCATCGTGCAGCAACGTGGCATACTCTCTCTCTGCAAACCAGCGAGACTCCCACCCTTCAAGCACGCCAACCCGGAACCCCTTCGGATGTACTTTCTGACCCATCCTATTCTTCTTTCGTCTATTTCTCGTCGACAATAATCGTAAAATGACTCGTGCGCTTCCGAATCGGCGTTGCGCGTCCGTGCGCGCGAGGAGTAAAGCGCCGAAAGGTTGCTCCCCCGTTTACGGTGGCCTGTTTCACATACAATGTATCAGGATCAACATTCTGCGTATCTGTGGCGTTGGCAATGGCAGCTTGGAGAGTTTTTGTAAAAACACGCGCCGCCTTCTTCTGGGAAAAACGCAGAACCATCAGCGCTTCTTCGACCTGTTTGCCACGGATGAGATCCGCCACTAAACGGGCTTTCCGCGGCGCCATTCGCACATGACGAGTGATTGAGCGAACCTCCATAGCTGCTACCTTCTATCTCCTTTTCACGTCGCCCTTCTTATCCCCGGCATGGCCATAAAAGGTCCGTGTTGGAGAAAATTCACCGAGTTTATGACCGACCATATTTTCAGTCACATAGACAGGGATAAATTTCCTTCCATTGTGCACGGCGAAGGTCAATCCAATCATTTCAGGGATAATCGTGGATCGACGGGACCAGGTTTTAATCACCTTTTTATCACCGCTTTGCACGGCCGTATCGACCTTCTTCAACAAGTGGTCGTCAATGAATGGACCTTTTTTGATTGAGCGGGGCATCTTATTTCTTTCTCTTTTGGACAATATATTTGTCTGACTTTGAGCGTCGTCTGGTCTTATACCCCTTGGCTAGCACCCCCCAGGGACTCATGGGATGATTCCCTTTGCTTCTTCCTTCACCTCCCCCAAGTGGGTGGTCTACCGGATTCATGGCAATGCCTCGCACGCGCGGCCGACGGCCAAACCACCGACTCCGACCCGCCTTCCCATACGAGACATTCTCATGATCGAGGTTACCGACCTGACCGATAGTGGCTTTGCAGTTTTGATGCACCAGCCGCATTTCTCCCGAGGGGAGCTTCACTGTTGCGTACACACCTTCTCTGGCCATCAGCTGCGCAGCGGCCCCAGCGCTCCTGACAATCTGAGCTCCCTTGCCTATCTTCAGTTCGATGTTGTGGATAATCGTACCAACCGGAATACACCGCAACGGTAAACAATTACCAGGACGAATATCTGCTGATTCTCCTGACATGACAACATGGCCAACAGCCAGACCGGCGGGGGCGAGGATATAACGTTTCTCTCCATCCCGATAATGGAGTTGGGCAATATGGGCAGAGCGATTTGGATCATATTCTATAGCAGCAACCTTCGCCTCAATACTGTCCTTGTCGCGGCGGAAGTCTATCAAACGATACCGTCGTTTATGGCCACCGCCCCGGTGAAGGACAGTGAGTCGCCCTCTATTATTCCGCCCACCATGCTTGTGGAGGGGTACCAGCAAGGACCGCTCCGGCCCTTCTTTTGTCTTCGCGATCTCACTGAAGCGAGAGACACTTTGGAAGCGCCTCCCAGCCGACGTTGGTTTGTACTGTCGGACAGCCACGAGTTACGCCCCTTCAAAGAAGTCTATACGGTCGCCATCACGTAGGGTGACATAGGCCTTCTTCCAGGCGGCTTTTCTGCCCTGCGACCGACCAACGCGCCGATGTTTGCCGATATATTGAATAGTCCGCACTTGTTTGACTTTCACATCAAAAAGCGTCTCAACTGCGTTTTTAATACTCACCTTATTGGCCTGCGGGTGGACACGAAAGACGACCTGATTGCCAACCTCGCTTGCCAGGGTTGATTTCTCAGTGATCAATGGCGCAACAAGAACAGAATAGACATCCATATTACTCCCCACCTAGTCGCTCACTGATCTGTTGCATCGCCGCTTGTGTCACTAATATCTTTCGGTAGCGAAGCAGGTCATAGACATTCAGCCCTTGACTCAACAGGACCTTTACTCCAGGCAAATTACGCGCGGATTTCTGTACGTTTACGTCTGCATCCGCCAAGACAAGCAAAACGCTATCGCCCATCTCAAGTTGCGCGAGCAGGATGACCATCTGCTTTGTTTTGGGCTCATCAAACTGAATGGCGTCGATGACAACCACCTCGTCTTGACGCAGTTTCTGCGCGAGGGCGGCACGCAGGGCAGTCTTCCGGGCCGACCGCGGCATACGGTACGCATACGAACGTGGCTGGGGACCGAACACCGTTGCCCCACCGACCCACACCGGAGACCGGTTACTTCCTGACCGCGCCCGGCCGGTTCCTTTTTGTCGCCACGGTTTTCTTCCTCCACCACGCACCTGCGCCCGCGTCTTTGTTGCCGCCGTCCCAGAGCGACGATTGGCCAACTGCATTCTCACTGTTTCGAACAAGAGGTGCTCCCGCTGAGGCTGCTCGGAGATCACAGCGGGAAGAGCAATCTCTCCAACCTTCTCGCGTTGAGCAGAGAGAACGCTAATAGACGTTTCCTGGGCTGCCATTGGTTATCCTTGCTTATGGATGAGGACAACTTGTCCTCTCGCACCCGGTATAGACCCACACAGGAAGAGCAGATTTTCATCTGGCTGGACGTCAACTACTTGCAGATTTAACGCCTTCATCCGATCATTCCCGTAATGGCCTGCCATTCTCTTCCCTTTGAAAATTTTCCCAGGGTAGGAGCGGTTTCCGATAGCCCCACCATGGCGGAAGTACTCATGCGTTCCATGACTCTTCGGGAATCCGCCCATGCCGTGTCGTTTCATCACTCCGGCATAGCCCCGGCCTTTTGTCCGACCAACAACGTTGACCCGATCTCCAGACTGGAAAACTTGTCCAACTGTAATTTCACCGCCGACCTCGTAGCCGTCGATATCATCTATCCGAAACTCGCGGAGGACAGCGAAGGGGCCGGCACCAGACTTCTGGGTATGTCCTAGAACAGGCTGAGAAACACGTTGTGGTTTTTTACTTCCAAATCCCAGTTGGAGCGCAGTATAGCCATCTCTCTGCTGAGTTTTCTTTTGCACAACGGTACATGGTCCAGCCTGTATGACCGTAACCGGAACGAGGTCTCCCTCGGCGGAAAAAACCTGCGTCATGCCGAGCTTCTTTCCTATTAACCCTTGCATCGTCCCCTCTCCCACTACTCCAGCTTGATCTCAACATCGACTCCAGCGGCCAATTCCAGTTTCCCGAGCGCATCAATGGTTTGCTGAGTTGGGTCAAGGATGTCAAGCAAACGCTTGTGGGTTCGTATTTCAAACTGTTCCCGCGACTTTTTATCAACATGGGGTGAGCGGTTTACCGTGAACCGTTCGATCCGCGTCGGAAGCGGGATAGGGCCAGCGACCCGCCCTCCGGTCCGCCTGACTGTTTCGACAATCTCTCTGACTGATTGATCAAGTACCCGGTGGTCATAGGCTTTGAGACGGATACGGATCTTTTCATTCATGATAGTGGTCATAGGACCCTACTCCAGGATTTTGGTGACAACCCCGGCCCCCACCGTGCGGCCGCCCTCCCGAATCGCAAACCGTAACCCCTCATCCATCGCAATCGGCGTCAGTAACGCCACCGTCATCTGCGTGTTGTCCCCCGGCATCACCATCTCCGTCCCCTCCTGCAACGTCACCGACCCCGTCACATCCGTCGTCCGAAAGTAAAACTGCGGCCGATACCCATTGAAAAACGGCGTGTGCCGCCCCCCCTCATCCTTCGTCAACACATATACCTCGGCCTCATACTTCGTGTGCGGCGTGATACTCCCCGGCTTGGCCAACACCTGCCCCCGCTCGATCTCCTCCCGCTTGATCCCCCGCAGTAAACACCCCACATTGTCCCCCGCCACCCCTTCATCTAAGAGCTTGCGGAACATCTCGACGCCCGTCACGGTCGTCTTCTGCGTCTCCCGAATCCCGACGATCTCCACCTCTTCCCCCACTTTGATCCGCCCCCGCTCTACGCGCCCCGTCGCCACCGTCCCCCGCCCCGAAATCGTAAACACGTCTTCGACGGACATCAAAAACTCTTGGTCCACATCCCGCGCCGGCTCGGGAATAAAACTGTCCACCGCGGCCATCAACTCCAGCACTTGCGCCTCCCCGTCGACTTCCCCCTCCAGAGCCCGAAGCGCACTCCCCCGAATAATCGGCGTATCATCGCCCGGAAAGTCATACTTCGACAGCAACTCCCGCATCTCTAACTCGACTAAATCCAACAACTCCTCGTCATCCACCATGTCCACCTTGTTCATGAACACCACGATCGCCGGTACCCCCACTTGCCGCGCCAATAGAATATGCTCCCGCGTCTGCGGCATCGGCCCGTCCGAGGCCGCCACGACCAAGATCGCTCCGTCCATCTGCGCCGCCCCGGTGATCATGTTCTTGATATAGTCCGCATGCCCCGGACAATCCACGTGCGCATAGTGCCGCTGCTCGGTCTCATATTCCACGTGCGCCGTGTTGATCGTGATCCCCCGCTCCTTCTCCTCCGGCGCTTTGTCAATCTCGTCAAACGCCACCGCCTCGGCCATCTTCCGCTCGGCCAACACCTTCGTGATCGCCGCCGTCAGCGTCGTCTTCCCATGGTCAATATGCCCGATCGTCCCCACATTCATGTGCGGCTTCGTCCGCTCAAACCGCTCCTTCGCCATCTCTCTCCCTTTCTGCGCAATGCGATAAAAATATCCACTACGAACAGAGGGGGCCTGTACGACCACCTCATCGTTGGAGCTCGTCTTCAGAGGAGCATACCAGAACCCGGTTCGCTCCTTTATTCTGAAGTTCGCAATTCTAAATGCTATTTCAGAAGAGTCAACCGCCTACAGCAGTAGATATTTAGGCTCGTTCCCCTCTGCTCTTCCCTCGTCTTTTCTTCAGGTCACATGCGACACCGGCAGTGTTCACCTGTAGTCGAAATATAAAAAAGAGGTCCGTTTCGCCACTCAACGAGTAATCGTGTCTCTATTACCAGCGATAATGGGCAAATGCTTTATTCGCTTCCGCCATACGGTGCGTATCTTCACGTTTCTTCACGGCACCCCCTCGATTCTGGGACGCCTCAAAGAGTTCGCCGGCCAGCTTCTCTTCCATATTCTTCTCCGAGCGTTGCCTGGAAGATTGGACAAGCCAGCGCATGGCCAAAGAATTCCGTCGGACTTGGCGTACTTCAACCGGCACCTGGTAGGTCGCCCCACCAACTCGGCGTGATCGGACCTCAACAAGAGGTTTGACATTTTCTAATGCACGCTTAAAAACCTCGAGCGCGTCCTCTCCCGTTCTCTGCTGGATCAGTTCCATTGCTCCGTATATGATCTTCTCTACTTTTCCCTTTTCTCCATCGAGCATCATCATATTGGCGAATTTTGATACACTAACATCGTGGTATTTCGGGTCCGGTAGAATCTCGCGTCGCGCGGCAGGTCCCTTACGTGGCATACTTTTCCCTCTCGTCTACTTGGGCTTCTTTGCGCCGTATTTTGATCGGCCCTGCTTTCGTTCCTGGACACCGATGGAGTCAAGTGTACCACGGATAATGTGATAGCGGACGCCGGGTAAGTCCTTGACTCGACCGCCACGGATAAGCACAACGGAGTGTTCCTGCAGATTGTGTCCGATGCCGGGGATATACGCTGTCACCTCAATACCGTTGGTCAGTCGCACACGGGCAACTTTTCTCAGGGCCGAGTTCGGCTTTTTCGGAGTCGTCGTATAGACCCGAGTACACACCCCACGCCGTTGAGGACAGGATTGCAAAGCTGGGGCGGTCAATTTTCTGCGTTGTTGCACTCTTCCTTTTCGTACGAGTTGCTGAACCGTAGGCATTCATCCTCCTTGCGACTCTCGGCCTGCCGTTCCCTCTTTCTATGCTTCGAGTATTTGGGCAATAGGCAAAGGTTCTTCTTCCTCGAGCAAAACCTCCGGGCTTCCGGCAGTGAGCTGCGTATAACTCGGGGTGCCGGTTCCCGCAGGAATGAGCCGTCCCATGATGACATTCTCTTTGAGCCCTAACAGGTGATCGACCTTGCCATTAATAGCCGCTTCCGTCAGCACCTTAGTCGTTTCTTGGAATGAAGCGGCTGAGATGAAACTATCTGTCGAGAGACTCGCTTTTGTAATTCCCATCAGGAGCGATTTCGCTTCTGGGGGGGTGTCGCCATCAGCCAGCACACGTTCTGTCTCTTCTTGGAAGCGCCACTTCTCTACTTGCTCGCCAACCAAGAAATCAGAATCTCCAACCTCGGTCACGAGCACACGCCGCATCATTTGTCTCACAATCACTTCGATATGTTTATCATGGATACGTACCCCCTGGAGGCGATAGATTTCTTGAATCGCGTCCACCAGAGACTTTGCGAGTTCGCGCTCGCCGAGAACACCAAGGATGTCATGCGGATTTGAGGACCCATCCATCAGCGGCTCTCCCGGCCGGACGTAATCGCCTTCTCGTACGCTGATATGTTTTCCCCGAGGAATGAGATACTCCCGCGCTTCGCCCACTTCAGGGGTAATCAACACCTTCCTTTTTCCTTTGGTATCTTTCCCAAAAGAGACCGTCCCTTCAATTTCGCTGATCACGGCGAACTCTTTCGGCTTGCGTGCCTCAAAGAGTTCGGCAACCCGAGGCAGACCACCAGTAATATCTTTCGTTTTGGTGGTTTCTCGTGGGATCTTTGCCAGCACGTCCCCTGCTTCAACCCGTTGGCCCGCGCTCACATTGATATTAGAGCCAACCGGCAGCAGATAGCGGGCGTCCAATCCATTCGACAGCTTCGCCGTTTTACCGCTGTCATCTTTGATTGATACCCGTGGGCGCATATTTGGATCGCGGAATTCGATAATGACCCGTGTGGACAGACCTGTCCGCTCATCGACCTTTTCTTGCATGGTCCTGTCGTCGATATCACCGAATTTCACCTCACCGCTGACCTCAGTCAGAATGGGGACGGTATAGGGGTCCCATTCCGCGATTAAATCGTTGGTTTTGACCTTTGCCCCGTCTTTCTTTTTCAGCTTTGCACCATAGACGATCTGATACCGTTCTCTTTCACGCTCCCGTCCTGGCTCGAGAACTTCAGTCACAGCAACCTCTCCGTTGCGGTTCATTACAACGAGATTCCCATCCCGGTCGACCACGGTCTTGAGATTGATATAGCGGAGTACGCCCTCATGCCGAACCGTTAGCGTCGTCTGCTCGGCCAGTCGGCTGGCCGTCCCACCAATGTGGAACGTCCGCATGGTCAGTTGGGTACCTGGCTCGCCAATCGACTGCGCAGCAATAATGCCAACCGCTTCGCCTAAATGCACTATTCGCCCACGGGCAAGGTCCCGGCCATAGCACCGTGCACATATGCCTCGCCTAGTCGTACAGGTCAGCGCAGACCGTATCCATACGCGCTCAATCCCGGCTTCTTCTATGCGTACGACGCGGTCTTCATCAATTTCTTCGTTTGCGCGAACAACAACCTCTTGGGTAAAAGGATCACGAATATCATCGAGGGCAACACGTCCTAAGACACGCTCCCCAAGGCTTTCTATGATTTCCCCGCCCTCAACCAGCGGATTCATCTCGATACCATCGATTGTACCGCAGTCCTCTTCGCTCACGATCGAGTCCTGAGCGACATCAACAAGCCGTCGGGTCAGATAACCAGAATTCGCTGTCTTGAGAGCGGTATCAGCTAACCCCTTCCGCGCCCCGTGGGTGGAGATAAAGTATTGGAGCACGGAGAGTCCTTCACGGAAGTTCGCCGTAATCGGTGTTTCGATGATTTCCCCCGATGGCTTTGCCATGAGACCGCGCATACCCGCGAGCTGGCGAATCTGCTGCGCACTGCCGCGCGATCCAGAGTCTGCCATCATATAGATGGGGCTAAACCCGGCTTTGTCTTCCTGGAGACCCCTGAACATCTCATTGGCCGCTTCATCGGTGACCGAGGCCCAGGTATCAACAACCTTATTGTGCCGCTCACCGTCTGTAATCAGACCTTTTGTATATTGGTCCTGAATCTCTTGCAGACTCTTTTGCGCTTGGTTCAAGAGATGGCCCTTTTCTTGCGGAATCACCATGTCCTTGATGCCGATTGAGATACCCGCCCGAGTAGCATACTCGAAGCCAAGATCTTTCAGACGGTCCGCGAAGATCACGGTGGCCTTGTTGCCCGCCCGCAAAAAGGCAGCATCAATCAAGGCACCGAGTTCTTTTTTCTTCATCACTCGGTTGATATCCGAGAAGGGAATCTCCGGCGGTGCAATTTCCGCCAGCAGGATCCGACCCACCGTTGTTTCGACCCGTTCACCATCCAGGCGCACTGTGATCTTCGCCTGCAAGTCAACCGTACCTTGGTCGTAGGCAACCCGAACCTCACCCGGACTGCTGAAAATCTTTCCCTCACCGAGCGCACCGGAGCGCTCACGGGTCGCGTTATACAGTCCAAGGACGACGTCTTGGGTAGGGGCGATGACCGCCTTGCCGTGAGCAGGTGAGAGAATATTATTGGTTGACATCATCAAGCTACGAGCCTCAACCTGGGCCTCAACCGACAGCGGGACATGCACGGCCATCTGGTCACCGTCAAAGTCGGCATTATAGGCCATACAGACGAGGGGGTGCAGCTGAATAGCTTTACCTTCGATCAGGATGGGTTCAAAGGCCTGGATGCCGAGCCGATGCAGGGTTGGGGCGCGGTTGAGCAAAACTGGATGCTCCTTGATCACCTCGTCCAGGATGTCCCAGACTTCTGGCCGTTCCTTCTCCACCATCTTCTTGGCACTCTTGATCGTGGTCGTATACCCTCGTTCCTCAAGCTTGTTGTAGATGAACGGTTTGAACAATTCCAAAGCCATATACTTCGGCAGACCGCATTGGTGGAGGCGTAATTCCGGTCCGACTACAATGACCGAACGGCCTGAATAATCGACGCGCTTTCCGAGGAGATTTTGGCGAAAACGACCGCTTTTGCCTTTCAGCATGTCGGACAAAGACTTGAGAGGACGTTTGTTTGGGCCAGTCAA
This sequence comes from uncultured Binatia bacterium (SeqCode), assembly GCA_965203745.1. Lineage (GTDB taxonomy): Bacteria > Desulfobacterota > Binatia > Bin18 > Bin18 > Bin18. The sequence goes on along the minus strand of CBDBDK010000001.1, from coordinate 1,619,212 downwards.
TGGGCGGCCACGACGGCCGTTATCAAAGAGGGCATCGACCGCCTCTTGAAGCATGCGTTTCTCGTTTCGAATAATGATATCCGGGGCACTCAGCTCCATAAGCCGCTTGAGCCGATTGTTGCGATTAATCACTCGACGATACAGGTCATTCAGATCTGAAGTCGCAAAGCGCCCCCCATCGAGCGGGACGAGGGGCCGGAGGTCTGGTGGAATGACGGGGATGACTTCCAGAATCATCTCTTCCGGACGGTTACCAGACTGCCGAAAGGCATTGACGACCTTGAGACGTTTCGCGGTTTTCTTCCGTCGGGCTTCGCTCGATGTCTCGACCATTTCAACCCGGAGCTCTTGAGCTAACTGTTCCAGGTCAAAGTCTTGTAATAGTTCGCGAACCGCCTCCGCACCCATCCCTGCTCGGAAGCTCCCCGGACCAAATTCCTCAACGGCTTTCCGGTACTGGGTTTCACTCAGCAGTTGTTTTCGCCCAAGCGGCGTTTCACCCGGATCAAGAACGATATAGGACTCAAAGTACAGCACCCGCTCAAGTTCCTTGAGCGTCATATCCATGAGTGTCCCGATCCGGCTGGGGAGGCTCTTCAAAAACCAGATGTGTGCCACGGGGCTGGCAAGGTCAATATGGCCCATTCGTTCACGACGGACTTTCGACTGAATGACCTCGACCCCGCACTTCTCGCAGACAACGCCTCGATGACGCATCCGTTTGTATTTGCCACAATTACACTCATAGTCTTTGGTCGGTCCAAATATTTTTGCGCAAAAAAGCCCGTCACGCTCAGGCTTAAACGTGCGATAATTGATGGTTTCAGGTTTCTTGACCTCGCCATGGGACCAAGAGCAAACCATCTCCTTGGACGCCAACGAGACCTGGATCGCATTAAAACGGAGCGGATTTTGGGGTTTTTCAAAAAGACCCAGAAAATCTTCCATTTTGTCCTCACCTCACCTTATTGATTTTCTTCAAGCAACTCGACATTGAGCGCCAGGCTCTGGAGCTCGCGAATCATCACATTGAATGACTCGGGCAGACCAGGTTCCAGGACATTTTCACCTTTGACAATCGCTTCATACATCCGAGTCCGGCCGGCAACATCGTCCGATTTGACCGTGAGCATCTCTTGCAGGCTGTACGCGGCACCATAGGCTTCCAGTGCCCACACTTCCATTTCGCCAAGCCGTTGTCCCCCAAATTGCGCTTTTCCACCAAGAGGCTGTTGCGTCACCAGAGAATACGGCCCGGTTGAACGCGCATGAATCTTGTCTTCAACAAGATGATGCAGTTTCAGAATATACATCACACCAACGGTCACTGGCTGGCTGAATGGTTCCCCTGTTCGCCCGTCGTAGAGCGTAGTCTGCCCAGTATCGGGCAGGCCGGCCTGCTCAAGCAAAGAGAAAATTTCTGTCTCCGGGGCGCCGTCAAAGACCGGAGTCGCAACGTGAGAGCCGTGTTTCGAGCGACTGGCCAACTCTTTGACCTCGGTCTCCGAGAGTCCATCAATGAGCCGAGCCGCCTCGGTTGAACGGGCGAGGTCCTTCAGCCGCGCACGGAGACTATTGGTCGCAGCTTCTCCCTCGGCCTCCGCATCATTCCCGACCTGTTTGCCCAGCGACTGCACCGCCCAACCGAGATGGGTTTCCAGGATTTGCCCAACATTCATACGAGAGGGTACGCCGAGGGGATTCAGGACAACATCGACCGGAGTACCATCCTCAAGATACGGCATGTCTTCCTCTGGGAGAATCCGAGACAGCACCCCCTTGTTCCCGTGTCTCCCAGCCATCTTGTCACCAACCTGGAGGCGACGTTTTATGGCGATAAAGACCTTCACCATCTTGATAATCCCTGGGGGCAGTTCGTCTCCACTCTTCAGTCTCTCAATTTTTCTTTCGCATTCCTCACGGATAGCGCCGATATGGTCGGCAAGAGAATCCACCGTCTTCCGTATCTCTTCCTCTACCGTCTCATCCTCGACTCGAACCCTACGCCACAACTGCTCTGGCAGCGTCTCCAGAAGCTCTTCCGTAATCGCCTGCCCTTTGGCGATCACTACGCGTCGGGACTCATCGTCACTGACCCGCAGCGTTGCTGTCTTCCCGACCAACAGTTGCGTGATCTTGCCACGCGTACTGTCTCGGATAATATGGATCTCCTCGTCTCGGTCTTGTTGCAGCCGTTGAATCTCCGCCTCTTCAAGGTCCTGGCTGCGCTCGTCTTTGGTCTCACCTTTTCGTGAGAATACGCGGACATCAATCACCGTGCCTTCAACTCCAGGGGGAACACGGAGCGAGGTATCACGGACCTCTCCGGCTTTTTCACCAAAAATTGCTCGGAGCAGTTTCTCTTCTGGAGAAAGTTGCGTTTCGCCTTTGGGCGTGATTTTTCCCACGAGAATATCACTTGGCCGCACTTCAGCACCGATTCTGACAATCCCACTCTCGTCAAGGTCCTTGAGTGCCTCTTCCCCAACATTCGGAATATCTTGGGTGATTTCCTCCGGTCCGAGTTTTGTATCCCGGGCGACACACTCAAATTCCTCGATATGGACCGATGTAAAGACGTCGTCACGAATGAGTCGCTCACTCACCAGGATGGAATCCTCAAAGTTATAGCCCCCCCAGATCATAAAGGCCACCAGGACGTTTCTCCCCAGCGCAAGTTCTCCCATCTCTGTGGCTGGGCCATCGGCGATAACATCTCCCACCTTAACCCGATCGCCAATTTGAACAATAGGGCGCTGGTTAATACACGTATTTTGGTTAGAGCGCTGGTATTTCGTGAGGCTATAGATATCAACACCAACGTCTCCCTGTGTGGTCTGCGATTCAGCTTTGATCACGACCCGAGTGGAATCCACGCTCTCGACAATTCCGTCGCGCTGAGCGACAAGAGCAGCCCCAGAGTCCCGCGCCACGACCTGCTCCATTCCAGTGCCAACAAGCGGAGCTTCCGTCCGTAGCAGGGGTACCGCCTGCCGCTGCATATTGGATCCCATCAATGCCCGGTTGGCATCATCATGCTCTAAGAAAGGGATCAGTGCGGCGGCCACACTCACCAGTTGCGTCGGAGAGACATCCATGAGCTGAACCTGATCGGGAGGCACCATCACAAACTCCCCACCCAGTCGAGCAGAAACCAGCGTATTGACAAAAGTACCTGTGGTATCAACCGGCGCGTTCGCTTGCGCGATGGTCTGACTCTCTTCCTCCAGCGCAGATAAATAGCGGACATCCTCAGTCACCCGCCCACTCTCTACTGCCCGATAGGGCGTCTCAATGAACCCAAACTCGTTGACCCGAGCATAGGTCGAAAGACTCGAAATCAGCCCAATATTAGGCCCTTCCGGCGTTTCAATCGGACAGACGCGACCATAGTGAGTGGGGTGAACGTCACGCACCTCAAAGCCGGCACGTTCCCGGGTCAGCCCACCAGGTCCCAGCGCGGAAAGTCGTCGTTTATGCGTGACCTCCGACAGCGGATTCGTTTGGTCCATGAACTGAGAGAGCTGGCTCGATCCGAAAAACTCCTTAAGCGCCGCTGAAACCGGCTTATAATTGACCAATTCTTGCGGCATTAAGGTCTCAACATCCTGGAGACTCATCCGCTCTTTTACTGCCCGCTCCATTCGGACTAAGCCAATACGAAACTGGTTTTCGACGAGCTCTCCGACTGCGCGAACACGACGATTTCCTAAGTGGTCAATATCATCGACAACGCCATTACCGTTTTTGAGTTCGACGAGATACCGAACGGTCTCTAAGATATCTTCACGTCGGAGGGTCCCGTGATCCAGCGGAGCGGTGAGTCCGAGCTTATAGTTGAGCTTCAGACGTCCCACTCGGGAGAGATTGTAACGCTCAGGATTAAAGAACAGGTTCTGAAAAAACGACGTGGCCGCCTCGTTGGTCGGCGGATCGCCAGGGCGGAGACGGCGATAGATCTCAATCATTGCCTCGGCCGGAGAGGCAGTCTTGTCTTGAAGGAGTGTATTGCGAAACGAAGAACCGATATGCGTATCGTCAATAAACAAGACTTCAAACCGGGACACGCCACGCTCAATGAGGAGGTCGAGATATTCCTGCGTCACCTCCTCATTACACTGTACGAGGACTTCTTGGGTCGCGGGATCGATGATATCGTGGGCTGCCACACGTCCAAGCAGTTCCCCTGGCGAGATGGGTATCTGCTCAAGACCAGCCGCCTCTAACTGTCTCAGTGCTCCACGGGTAAACTTCCGGCCTTCCTTGACCAACACATCACCGGTTTCAGGGTTACGAATATCCTGCGTTGCCCGCAGACCGAGGAGATGGTCTGGCAGAAAAGCCTGTGTTGGTATTTGTTCCCCTGCACTGTTGAAAAAGATAGTATCCCGGCGATAGAAATAATTCAGCAGTTCCTCGGTCGACATCCCCAACGCTCGCAAGAGCACGGTTGCGTGAAACTTGCGGCGGCGGTCAATCCGGACATAGAGAATATCTTTTGGGTCAAACTCAAAGTCGATCCATGATCCACGATAGGGAATGACGCGCGCAGAGTAGAGTAATTTCCCACTCGCATGCGTTTTCCCTTTGTCATGATCAAAGAAGGCTCCGGGGGATCGGTGGAGTTGACTCACAATCACCCGCTCAGTCCCATTGACCATAAAGGTGCCATGATTGGTCATTAACGGGACCTCGCCAAAATAGACTTCCTGCTCTTTGACGTTTTTGATCGTCCGCGCACCGCTCCTGGCATCAACATCCCACAGGACGAGTTGGATAGTGACTTTGAGGGGAGCGGCATAGGTCATCCCTCTTTGGTGGCACTCTTCGACTGAGTATTTCGGCTCGCCAAGCGTATAATTCACAAACTCCAGAGACGCCGTCTCGTTGAAGTCTTTGATCGGGAAAACGGACCGAAAAACCCCCTGGAGTCCGGCATCAGTCCTCTGGTCAGCAGGCAGCAACCGTTGGAGAAATTCGTCGTAGGAGTGGCGCTGAATTTCCAACAGATGCGGGAATTCGACGATTTTTTCGATATGACCAAAGGACCGTCGGATACGGAAATTATGCGGGAGATTTCCCGGCTCTGGCCTCGGCTCGGGATCATTCACCTGATCGCCACTCGTATCGGTCTGAGGGAGGGAAGGCTGATTCTCCTTAGCGATCAGTTCGAGCATTACGTTACAAGTATCGTCGTCAAAACCAACTTTCTCGCGCATTCTCTCTAGCTCTGCGCGTAAGGCCGCACGCCGGTCGTCCCCGTCATTCTTCGCGCTCCTCTTCAATACATCAAAATGCATCTCCTCTAGGTAGTTCGGTGGACGTTCAAACCCGAGATATTGACCTTGATTTGGGTGGTTTAGGGGACGGGCCTCTTTCAGGAGTTTCCTCGAAAATTTACTAAAAATTCTCCACCCAGTTATACCGTCGAATATGTCAGCGAGAGTGACTCCGAGGTCTCGGAAGAAGCCTGTAGGGATTTGCCAGACTTCGATTCCCTCCTTTTCCGCATCCAACAGGAAATTTTTTGTATATTGTGTATCGCTGCTTATCCAGAGCATTGCCCACTTCGCCCACCCTGGCCAGCCTTTCTTATATTTTTTTAATTGTTTAATCGCCCCCTGCCCCAAAGTTGAATCTTCGTAACATTTGCATTCTATGATTGCGCCTATCTGCTGAGGCCGCTTTGTCTTGATACGAAAGTCGATAAAACCATCTTTACCGTCGGGTAATTTTTTGGGTGATTCATCTTCATATTCGAAATAGTCCGGATGAAAAATTTTTGGGATACACACATCGCACCAATCCTCAAAATTGGCCCCCTTCTCTTGTGATTTTTTTCCTGTGGACATGGTATGTACCTCAAAATCTATATTACGTGATGTACTCGTGCAGCCGTGGCCACAGCTTCTCTCGTCTCAATACTTCCTTCAGCCCACCTGCTGACCAACACACATTGGTTACGGCGGCCTTAACTTTACGGACAAGGGGAAGCATCGCGTCAGGGAGGTATAGTGCCAACCAAGTCTTCTTCAGACTTATTCTGTTCGTCCAGCCCATACTCGTGTCATCTGCATCTCTCGACTTCACAACCCTTCCGTTCTCATCCATTTCTACTGCAACTCGACCGACCCCCCAGCCTCTTCCAGCTTGTTTTTGATCTCTTCCGCTTCCGCCTTGGATGCGCCTTCTTTGACCGCTTTGGGCGCGCTATCGACAAGCTCTTTGGCTTCTTTGAGCCCAAGCCCGGTCAACTCGCGGACGACCTTAATAACCTGAATCTTTTTCTCCCCAGGGCCCGTCAGCATAACGTTGAATTCGTCTTTCTCCGCTTCTGCGGCAGGTGCAGCATCACCCCCAGCGGCTCCTCCTCCAGCAACCACGACAGGGGCGGCCGCGCTGACGCCCCATTTTTCTTCGAGCTTCTTTACCAGATCTGAAGCCTCAAGAATCGTGAGGTCAGACAGCGTGGTAATGAGTTCGTCCATCTTCTCTTCTGTCAGAGCCATACATTCCTCCTTCAGGAAAGCAATTTTCAGTTAGTCTGAGTTCAGTTGGGACATGCGTTCATTCAGTAATCGGGCGAGTTGGCTCCCAGGAGCGGATAACGCCCCGACCAGGCGGGTAGCAGGTTGAGAGAGCACCCCGAGCAATTGTGCTCGGAGTGCCTCGGCACTTGGCAGGGTCGCTAATTTCTCTATACCAGCAGTCTCCAGGAATTGCCCCTCTGTGACTCCTCCCTTAATCGTGAACTTCTCGTTTTCAGAGGCATAGCGAGCAACAACCTTTGTGAGCCCAACGACATCACCATATCCAAGGACCAAGCCATTCTGACCGGCAAGGAGCTCTTTCAAGGACAGGTATGGAGTGCCATCAATGGCGAGTGCGACCAGCGTGTTCTTTGCGACGCGATATTCTCCAGACACTTCGCGTAGTTCGCGACGTAGCACGTTGAGCTCTTCGACTGTTAACCCTTGATATTCGGTCACCACTGCTGCAGTCGCACTGGCAAATCGATTCTGCAGATCGCTAACCGTTTCTTCCTTTGTTTGTCGGTCCATTGTTTCTCTTTCGTGTCGCCGAGATGAATGGCGTCGCTCTTCCTCGCCTTAACGGAAGGATACAGTCGGGTCGACGCGGACTCCTGGTCCCATGCTAGTACTCACCGTAATACTCTTGAGATAGGTGCCTTTTGCCGAGGCAGGCTTCGCACGCACCAAGCTCTCAAGAAGAGACTGGGCATTGTCAACTAGCTGTGCTTTTTCAAATGATGCCTTACCGATCGGCACATGCACATTGCCGGCTTTGTCAACCCGATATTCGACCTTGCCTCCCTTCAGGTCTTGAACCGCCTGGGCAATATCTGGGGTCACCGTCCCAACTTTCGGGTTTGGCATGAGGCCTCGTGGCCCGAGAATTTTTCCGAGTCGCCCCACAACCCCCATCATGTCTGGAGTGGCAACAGCCTTATCGAACTCCAGCCAACCTTCATCGCTAATACGCTTTGCCAGGTCTTCACCGCCGACAACATCAGCACCCGCTTCCTCGGCCTCTTGGGCCTTTTCCCCTTTGGCGAAAACAGCAACACATACGGATTTCCCAGTTCCATGAGGAAGGAGCACTGTCCCACGGATGTTTTGGTCGGCCTTCCTCGGGTCAACGCCGAGCCGGACTGCAAGTTCGACACTCTCATCGAACTTGGCGCGTTTCGTCTCGCTGGCAAGGACAAGTGCTTCCTCTAAGGGGTAGCGCTTGGTCCGGTCGACCTTCTCCTGAGCAGAATGATAGCTTTTGCTTTTTCGAGCCATATCAATTCACCACCTCAATTCCCATGCTGCGCGCCGTCCCGGCAATAATGCGCATTGCGCCCTCAAGGTCTTTCGCATTCAGATCCGGCATCTTCGTCGTGGCAATCGCCTCAATCTGTTTCTGAGTCACGGAACCCTTCATCTCCCTCGCTGGCTCACTAGAGGCTTTTTCCAGTCCGGCGGCCTTCTTCAGAAGCGTGGAGGCTGGCGGCGTCTTGGTGATAAAGGAAAAAGAGCGGTCTACATAAACAGTAATCACAACGGGAATCAGTAACCCTTGCTGGTCCTGCGTTTTCGCATTGAACGCTTTACAGAACTCCATGATATTGACCCCCCTTTGCCCCAGGGCAGGACCGACGGGCGGGCTGGGGTTCGCTTGTCCAGCCGGAATCTGAAGCTTGATCGTTGTGTCTATTTTCTTTGCCATCGTTTCTCACCATTACTTATGCTTTTTCAACTTGGACAAGATCGAGCTCAACCGGAGTGGCCCGACCAAATATACTAATCAAGACGCGCAACTTCCCCTTATCCGGCTTCACTTCCTCAACAACGCCAGTAAAGTCCTGAAAAGGGCCATCAACAACTTTCACGCCCTCTCCTGTCGCAAACGAGATTTTTGGCTTAGGCCGCAAGGCCCCCTCTTGAACTTGCTGGTGAATCTCGGACACCTCGGCTTCTGACACTGACGGAATAGTCTGAGGATCGTTTGTTCCACCAACAAATCCAGTCACTTTGGGCGTTGACCGGACAACATGCCAAGTCTCATCATTCATCTCCATCTGTACGAGGATGTAACCCGGAAAAAATTTCCGAGCCGATGTGCGCTTTTTTCCTTTTACTAACTCAACGACTTGCTCCTCTGGCACTAGCACGTCCCCAAACGCTTCCTGCTTCTCCAGAGTCCGAATACGTTCCTCTAAAGCGGCTTTCGCTTTGCGTTCGTACCCAGAATAGGTATGGACGATATACCATTGCTTGCCCATAACCTCAGGCCCCTTTATGCTGATAGTTAATTTCCCAGGAACGAGCGAAACAGCCACGACAGCACAGCATCGACCGAGAACAAGAACAGTGCAACGATTGCAACAAGGAGGAGCACAACCAGCGTCGCCGAGCGAACCTCTTTGCGGCTCGGCCAATGGACCTTCTGGGTCTCTGCCCACGCCTCTTGGCAGTATGCCCGCGCTGTCTCAAACGCACCCATATAGTACTATCCCATCTCGCTAGAGGAAACGCACCTACCCAAAGGGAACGGGTCAGGCAGGACTCGAACCTGCAACCCCCGGATTTGGAGTCCGGTGCTCTATCCAATTCGAGCTACTGACCCTCCTCGCTCACACCTTTACTTCTTTATGTAAGGTATGAGAGCGACAGACTGAGACTGGGCAAAATTTCCGTCGAACAAGTTTATCGGGAGTGAGTTTCTTATTTTTGGTCGTGGTATAATTTTTGCTCTTACAGCGCTCACAGGAAAGTCCGACGAGGTCTCTCATAATAACTTCTCTCTTCTCCTACTCCAGGATTTTGGTGACAACCCCGGCCCCCACCGTGCGGCCGCCCTCCCGAATCGCAAACCGTAACCCCTCATCCATCGCAATCGGCGTCAGTAACGCCACCGTCATCTGCGTGTTGTCCCCCGGCATCACCATCTCCGTCCCCTCCTGCAACGTCACCGACCCCGTCACATCCGTCGTCCGAAAGTAAAACTGCGGCCGATACCCATTGAAAAACGGCGTGTGCCGCCCCCCCTCATCCTTCGTCAACACATATACCTCGGCCTCATACTTCGTGTGCGGCGTGATACTCCCCGGCTTGGCCAACACCTGCCCCCGCTCGATCTCCTCCCGCTTGATCCCCCGCAGTAAACACCCCACATTGTCCCCCGCCACCCCTTCATCTAAGAGCTTGCGGAACATCTCGACGCCCGTCACGGTCGTCTTCTGCGTCTCCCGAATCCCGACGATCTCCACCTCTTCCCCCACTTTGATCCGCCCCCGCTCTACGCGCCCCGTCGCCACCGTCCCCCGCCCCGAAATCGTAAACACGTCTTCGACGGACATCAAAAACTCTTGGTCCACATCCCGCGCCGGCTCGGGAATAAAACTGTCCACCGCGGCCATCAACTCCAGCACTTGCGCCTCCCCGTCGGCTTCCCCCTCCAGAGCCCGAAGCGCACTCCCCCGAATAATCGGCGTATCATCGCCCGGAAAGTCATACTTCGACAGCAACTCCCGCATCTCTAACTCGACTAAATCCAACAACTCCTCGTCATCCACCATGTCCACCTTGTTCATGAACACCACGATCGCCGGTACCCCCACTTGCCGCGCCAATAGAATATGCTCCCGCGTCTGCGGCATCGGCCCGTCCGAGGCCGCCACGACCAAGATCGCTCCGTCCATCTGCGCCGCCCCGGTGATCATGTTCTTGATATAGTCCGCATGCCCCGGACAATCCACGTGCGCATAGTGCCGCTGCTCGGTCTCATATTCCACGTGCGCCGTGTTGATCGTGATCCCCCGCTCCTTCTCCTCCGGCGCTTTGTCAATCTCGTCAAACGCCACCGCCTCGGCCATCTTCCGCTCGGCCAACACCTTCGTGATCGCCGCCGTCAGCGTCGTCTTCCCATGGTCAATATGCCCGATCGTCCCCACATTCATGTGCGGCTTCGTCCGCTCAAACCGCTCCTTCGCCATCTCTCTCCCTTTCTGCGCAATGCGATAAACAGTGGGAAACTTGTCCCAACCTTCCCAACAGTCAAGCTTTTAATATTCTGTTTCTTTCGTGAAAATGGGACAAGCCCAGGAGCGGGCTTGAACCGCCGACCTCGTCCTTACCAAGGACGTGCTCTACCTACTGAGCTACCTGGGCATTAGAGTCGATTTTCTCACTTCGTCATAACCTATAGAATGCGATGTCTGTCCTACAAGATGCCAGAAGCAGTATTAAGGAGATACTGTTCCCTCTTGCAAAATATTGGAGCGGGAAACGGGACTCGAACCCGCGACCCCGAGCTTGGAAGGCTCGCGCTCTAGCCAACTGAGCTATTCCCGCCCAAAGTCTTCCCTGTTTTAGAGTGGAGAGGGAAGGATTCGAACCTTCGAAGGCATATGCCGGCAGATTTACAGTCTGCTCCCTTTGGCCGCTCGGGCACCTCTCCATGAGCACGGTTTTCATCTCGACGAAAGCTGGCGATAGGAATTGAACCTACAACCTACTGATTACAAATCAGTTGCTCTACCGTTGAGCTACGCCAGCGTGACCGGGTATGATTTTCCGTAGCCCAATAATGTAGCTCAATAATTATGTAGATTTCAGGGCCTTTTCAAACGAAACCTTGTTATATCTCAGACGAGCGGCCCATCCTACCCTAGCTCATTCCGGCAGTCAATAGCAGTAAAATCTCTTAAGCTCTTGCCTCCTCAAAAGGAAAATTCTCTTCAATTTCTATATCTTACGGATAACTAGCAAAAAAACAACCTGACAATAGGCAAGGACACTGCCATGAGACTTCCTAGTACTACGACATACGAATTTGACGGAGCCGTTCATAGAGTACGATGGCACCGGCGACAGAAACATTTAGAGAGGAAATCTGTCCTTCCATCGGTATTGATACTAAGTAATCACAGGTGTCCTGGACGAGCGGGCGTATTCCCCTCCCTTCGCCACCTAGGACGAGGGCGACCTTTCCATGCATATCGAGATCATACACTGTGGAGCTTGCCTGCGGATTGAGTCCGACAAGCCAGAAATTCGCTTGTTTTAAGGCCATGAGGGCATGCTGCAAATTTCCGACTCGACATATAGGAAGATATGCTGTTGCCCCAGCGGCGGCTTTTTCAACACTTGCCGAGAGTTGCGCAGAACGTCGTTTCGTTAATATCACACCTCCAACCTTCGCTGACTCCGCTGTTCTGAGTAGCGCTCCAAGATTCCGAGGGTCCACTATCTCATCGAGTACCAGAATACAGTCTACTGGGCGCTGTATCAGCTCAGTCAGGGCAGCATACTGAAACGGACGCATCTGAGCAGCGATTCCTTGGTGATTCCCCTCGTGCGTGAGGGCATCAAGGAAAGCTGTGGACTGGTATTGAATGGGTATGTGAAGCTGTCGAGCATATTGAATGATGCTCTCCGTTCTCTGCAATCGGAGAGCATAGATGGTCTCAATTGTTTCTGGCTGTGTCCGGAGGTACTCGTTGAGCGGGCGGAGTCCATATATGACACGTGATTTACAGTGCAACGTATTTCTTCTAGGATTTCGTTTCATGGGCAAAATTCTGACACGCTATATCTTCCTCGAAATTACTCTACCCTTCTGTCTCAGCTTGCTCATCTTTACCTGCATTTTGTTCACGGCGCGTATCCTGGAACTCATTGATTTAGTCATCAGTCGGGGCGTATCAATCCTGCATATCAGTAAAATGCTGTTCTTCGTCCTTCCTTCTTTTCTCGAAGTGACAGTACCGATGGCCTTCCTTCTTGCCATTCTGTGGGGATTTGGCCGGCTCTCAACGGATAGGGAAATCATTGCGCTGAAAAGTTGTGGTATGAGTCTTTCTCAAATGGCCGTACCGCTTTCTCTGCTGACAGTGGTCCTTTTAGGGATCTCTTTTTTCCTCACGCTCTCTGTCCGTCCGTGGAGTAACGCCGGGCTCGATCGTGTGTTCTATGATGTTTCGAAAACACGAGCAACCGCGGGCTTAAAAGAAAAGACGTTCAATAGTGAATTTTCAGGTCTGGTTATCTATGCAGAAGAAATTGAACCGCCGGGGACGGTTCTCAAGGGGATCATGATCGCTGATAGTCGGACTCCACATAGAAAAGATACCATTTTTGCTCACAATGGCCTCATTGTTCCGAGTGCTAAAGGAAATCTATTGACCCTACGCTTAAACAAGGGGACTGTGCATAGTATGCAACAGGCAGAAAAGGGCCATCAGACCACCCATTTTTCTGTCTATGATGTGACGTTGGATACTGCTGCGCTGCTCGCTCACGTGAGCGAGCCGAACCATAGCCCCAAAGATATGACCATAGCGGAGCTCCTCCACCGCTTGTCTCAGAGTCAAGAGGCGTCTTCACAACATAATAAAGCGCTTGTTGAATTCCATCGCCGCCTTGCCCTGCCGTTTGCATGTGTGGTCTTTAGTCTGATCGCTCTTCCCCTGAGTGTGCGAACGACCTGGACCTTTCGTTCGGTCAGATTTGGTATAAGCCTCGGCATTATCCTACTCTACTATCTGCTGCTTACTGCCGGGGAGACGTTTGGAGAAAGGGGAGTGCTCTCTCCTGCCATTGCCCTGTGGATGCCGAATGTCGTCTTAGGCGGTCTCGGTGTCTATCTCTTCTCTCGGGTGACGCAAGAAAAACCCCTTTTCCCTCTCCTGACTTGGTTGTCACAGTGTTTTTCCAAGCGCCCATTGTCCTCTTTTGTCGTCCAATGACTCTGACACGGGTTATGGATCAAACTGGCTTTCCTTTTCCTTCTCGACTCATCGCAGTCTATCTGTGCAAAGAATTTATTCGTCTCTTTTTACTCTGCCTTCTTCTCTTTCTCGGACTCTCACTACTGGTTGATTTTTTTGATCGCTTTAGCAGTTTCGTGAAATATAAAGCCCCCCTCTCCGCTATAGGCAGCTATTTTCTTTTTAAATTACCCCTCTTTGTCACCCAAGCGGTCCCTGCCGCGGCACTCGCCGGGTCGCTTTTGAGCCTCGGAATGCTCTCCCGCCATAAGGAACTCCAGGCACTCAAAGCCTGTGGTGTGAGTGCCTGGCAGATGGCTGTTCCCCTCCTCGTATCTGCTGGTGTGTTAAGTCTTGGTGGATGGGTGTGGAACGAGAGTGTCGTTCCGTACGCCTTTCACAAGTCTCGCTATATCAATACCGTGGAGATTAAAGGCAAGGCTTTTAAAGGTCTCTTTCAGACGCGAGGGTTCTGGTACCATGGAGCAAATAGCTTCTACCATATCGACCACTTTGATTCACGCCGGAATGTCCTTTCCGGTCTCACTATTTATACCCTCAGTGAGAATTTTCAGGTGCAGTTTTTAACGAAGATTGCTCAAGCCTCTTGGCGAGACGGAAGGTGGCATTTTGAAGGAGTCCAGGAGAGCACGCTGGAGCGAGGAGACACGTATCGTTCGCTCCCGCCATCTCTGCTACTCAAGGAAACACCAGAAGACTTTTCCCTTGTTGCCATGAAATCCGAAGAGTTTTCATCACAGGCGCTCAGGGCTTATATCGCAGATCTCCAACAAAAGGGCCTCGATACGACAGAATATCAAGTAGACCTCAAACTCAAGGGGGCAATCCCTTTTGCGGCATTTGTCATGACACTGTTAGGAGCAGCACTTGCGATACCGGGCGCGAAGCAACTTACCGTGCCAACAGCGCTCGCTGCGGCTCTGCTTGTTGGGTTTGGCTACTGGGTCTTTCTCGCCCTCACCGTTTCTCTCGGTAACGGCGGGATCCTGCCCCCGACCCTCTCTGCTTGGCTCGCGAATGGAACGCTCAGCTTAGTCGGTATTTATTTCCTTCTCGGCATCGACTAATTGGCCGATAAGAGCTTACCGCTTTGAATACTGAGGACGCTTCCGCGCTTTGTGCCTGCCATACTTCTTGCGCTCAACTTCTCGTGAGTCACGGGTAACAAATCCTTCTTTTTTCAGGGGGGTCCGAAAGTCTGGGTTGGCTTTGAGAAGGGCACGGGTAATCCCATGACGAATAGCAGCAGCTTGGGCAGAGTTTCCGCCCCCTTGGACATTGGCCTTGACATCGTATTGGTCTTCCGTTTGCGTCACAATAAGGGGCTGCCGCGCAATCATCCGGATTGCTTCACGGCCAAAATATTCGTCAAGGGCTTTTTTGTTGACGGTATACCGCCCTTCCCCAGGAAGCAGGCGAACCCTGGCAATCGCTGTTTTTCGTTTTCCAGTTCCCCAACATTCGGATGGATTCTCAGCCATACAAAGCGCCTTCCTTCTCTCTTTCTCGGCCCCTACTCTTTATTGAGCGATGGGCGTCTGGGCGGCGTGAGGGTGGGATGCGTCAGGATAGATTTTTAATTTCTTTACCAGCTTGCGTCCAAGAGCATTCTTCGGCAACATCCCGGCTACCGCCTTTTTCAGGATGTATTCAGGGGACGATTTGATCAGCTGTTCCGCAGACCGCTGTCGTATACCGCCCGGGTATCCCGTATGCCGGTAGTATTGTTTATCTTGAAGCTTCTTCCCCGTCAGTCTCACATGGCGTGCATTAATGACGACAATAAAATCTCCAGTGTCAGTATGGGGAGAAAAGGCTGGATTTCTCTTCCCTCGTAAGGCGCTCGCGATGTTACTTGCAAGACGCCCGACGACTTGGTCTTTCGCATCGACCAGATACCAAGGGCGTGCGGGGAGCGCTTGTTCTTGAGGTAATGTTTGCGTTTCTTTCTTCATAGATCACAGCACTTTCATCACAGGTATGGAGGATGGCGGGGCCGACGAGACTCGAACTCGCGACCTCCGGCGTGACAGGCCGGCGTTCTAAACCAGCTGAACTACGACCCCACCATATGGGCGGTATCCGATTTGAACGGATGGCCCTCGGCTTGTAAGGCCGATGCTCTTCCTCTGAGCTAACCGCCCTACATACAAGGACGAAGGAGGCTAGCGAGCGCGCCTTACCCTAAACGAGGCTCTGAGCTCTACCACTGCTCCCTTTCCTAGTCAATCCCCTCATGTTTCTTAATGGGTTACGATCTCGGTTGATTCAGTCGGGTCAGGTGCATCGGAAGAATAGAGAGGATCCTCATCAACCACAGTCTCTTTCTTTGCTAGGAACTCCTCAGGCTCGGCAAGGACGAGCGCATTGCGGAGCACTGCGTCGAGATGGTCAACAGGTTCGACATGGACGGCTCGCAAGATATTCGCCGGAACTTCCTGGAGGTCTTTTTCGTTTTCAATTGGGATGACTATTCTTGTTATCCCTCCACGATGGGCGGCGAGTATCTTCTCCTTGAGACCACCAATGGGGAGCACACGGCCACGAAGGGTAATTTCTCCGGTCATAGCCGTGTCATGTCGAACCGGAATCTTTGTCAGAGCCGATACTAGACAGGTTGCCATTGTCACGCCGGCCGATGGACCGTCTTTCGGGATCGCTCCTTCTGGAATGTGGATATGCACATCAATGTTTTGGTAAAAATCCTTGTCGAGCCCTAACTCATCGGCACGTGAGCGTACATAGCTCATCGCCGCCTGGGCAGACTCTTGCATTACATCACCAATTTTTCCAGTAATGGTTAACTTACCTTTACCAGGGACAATGGTCACCTCCGTCGCAAGCAATTCACCTCCCATATCAGTCCAGGCCAAGCCAGTCACGACACCAATCTTGTCTTCCTGCTCTGTCTTACTCACCCGATATCGGACAGGCCCCAAATATTTTTCGAGTCGTTTCTGATTTAATCGGACATGCGTATCTTTGCCCTTTTTGACAACTTCCACCGCAACCTTTCGACACAACGTCGCGATTTCCCGTTCGAGATTTCTGACTCCAGATTCTCGGGTATAGGAGCGTACCACGGTAGACAGGATCCGGTCAGAGCACGTGATATTCTGCTCGGTCAGGCCGTTGGCCTCACGTTGCTTTTTAAACAGAAAATGCTTCGCAATATTTAATTTTTCCCACTCGGTGTAACCAGGGATTCTAATGATCTCCATGCGGTCCTGGAGGGGACGTGGAATCCGCTCAAGATTATTTGCCGTACAGATAAAAAGAATTTTTGACAGATCGTAATCTACATCGAGGTAATGGTCGTTGAAGGTCGTATTCTGTTCTGGATCCAGAACCTCCATCAACGCAGCAGACGGATCCCCCCGAAAATCGGTTGACATCTTGTCGATCTCATCGAGAAGGAAGACCGGGTTCCCTGACCCTGCCTTTTTCATTCCCTGGATTATTTTCCCAGGCATTGCGCCGATATAGGTCCGGCGGTGTCCCCGGATTTCTGCCTCGTCGCGCACTCCACCGAGGGAGACTCGAACAAACTCTCGGTCCGTCGAGCGGGCAATGGACTTTCCTAAGGACGTTTTCCCCACCCCCGGAGGACCGACAAAACAGAGAATCGGACCTTTTAACTCGCCGACAAGACTCTGGACAGCAAGATATTCCAGGATGCGTTCTTTGACCTTTTCCAGACCGTAGTGGTCCTCGTCTAAAATCTTTTCCGCATCTTGAATATCCAGTTTATCTTCCGTATATTCATACCAGGGCAGGACGAGCAACCAGTCAATATAGTTTCGCACAACAGTCGCCTCGGCAGACATTGGCGACATCATTTTCAGCTTCTTGAGCTCCTTTTCTACTTTGTCCCGCGCCTCTTGAGACAATTTCTTTTGTCGGATTTTTTCTTCGAGCTCTTGCAGCTCATTCTTGAATTCGTCTTTTTCTCCGAGTTCTTTTTGAATGGCCCGCATCTGCTCGTTGAGATAGTACTCCTTCTGGGTCTTTTCCATTTGTTTTTTGACCCGGTTGCGTATCCTCCTCTCCACCTCAAGTATCTCAATCTCGGAACGCGTGAAGCTCAGTACTTTCTCTAACCGGTCAGCGGGATCGATCGTTTCGAGCAGGGTCTGTTTATCCTCCAGTTTAATACCAAGGTGAGCAATAATAGTATCGGCGAGTCGAGACGGATCATCAAGCGCCGAGACCGACATAATCATCTCTGGAGGAATCTTCTTATTCAGACGCACATAGTTCTCAAATGCCGTATTCACGCTTTTCACCAACGCATCGATTTCGGCTTGTCGTTGTGACGTCTCTTCAACCTCTTCCACGTCAGCCCAGAAGAAGTCATTCTGCTCCACGTATTGGACAACCTGTCCGCGCTGTTTCCCCTCAACCAGCACCTTCACGGTCCCGTCTGGCAACCGGAGGAGTTGCACGACATGCCCAATGGTACCCATTGAATAGATGTCATTAGCAATCGGATCGTTGACTTTCGCATCACGCTGCGTTGCAAGAAAAATCAGTTTATCGCCGGCAACCGATTCTTCGAGTGCCTTAATCGACTTTTGCCGCCCCACAAAGAGGGGAACGACCATGTGAGGAAAAACAATAATATCTCGTAACGGTAAAAGCGGTAGACGCACGGCCCCTCCTTTTTCCGATCTCTATTGGTCTTTCTGGAACAACATGCCGCTGTTTTCCGAATCGGGTTGTCAGGCACTCTCGGCCGTTGCCTTTTGGTACATCACAATAGGCTGCACATTGCGTGACACCACTTCTTCGGAAATAAGGACCTCTTTGATATTCGGCTGTGAGGGGATATCGTACATGATATCCAGCATGATGTTTTCCATAATAGCACGCAGCCCGCGAGCTCCGGTTTTTCGGGCTAAGGCCTCACGAGCAATCGCGGTCAGCGCGCCTTCCGTAAAGCGTAGGTGGACATTCTCCAATTCAAAGAGTTTTTGGTATTGACGAACGAGTGCATTTTTTGGCTCACGCAAAATGCGGACTAACGCCTGATCGTCCAGTTCCTTGAGCGTCGCTAAAACGGGAAGACGGCCGATAAATTCCGGTATCATGCCAAATTTCAGGAGGTCTTCCGGTTGCACTTCGGTGAGCAAACTGCTCCCCTTCAGGTTTGCGCTCCGGACATCTGCCCCAAACCCAAGACTCTTCCCCCCAATCCGTCGTTGAATAACATCTTCCAGACCGACAAACGCGCCGCCGCAGATAAAGAGGATATTGGTCGTATCAACCTGAACGAACTCTTGCTGCGGGTGTTTCCGGCCTCCTTTTGGGGGTACGCTCGCGACCGTCCCCTCAATAATCTTGAGCAACGCTTGTTGGACACCTTCACCGGAAACATCTCGGGTAATCGAAGGATTATCACCTTTTCGGGCGATCTTGTCGATTTCATCGATATAGACGATTCCCTTCTGACATTTCTCAACGTCATAGTCGGCATTTTGCAATAAACTTAAGACAATATTCTCGACATCCTCCCCAACATACCCGGCCTCGGTCAGACTTGTTGCATCACCGATCGTAAAAGGCACCTGGAGGAAACGAGCCAAAGTTTGGGCCAGGAGAGTTTTCCCTGACCCCGTCGGACCGAGAAGAAGAATATTAGACTTTTGGAGTTCCACCTCACTTGTCATCAATTGCGAGTCAACGCGTTTGTAGTGATTGTGGACAGCGACAGAGAGAATTTTCTTTGCTTGCTCCTGTCCGATGACGTATTGGTCCAAAACACGCTTTATCTCTGCCGGTTTTGGGACGGCCGAGGACGCCGCCAACGAGTCTTCCTGGTCACACTCTTCCGCGATAATGTCGTTACACAGGTCGATACATTCGTCACAGATGTAGACCGTAGGGCCCGCAATCAGTTTGCGAACCTCATCCTGACTCTTGCCACAAAAAGAGCAAACTAAATTTCCGGGACGATCATCGCCATTTCTGGGCATAGCTACTCCTTGGATCGTTTTCAGACCGCACGGTATGGGGGTGCTTGCTCTAGGTTAGCGTGGCGTCCCTCCGCTCGGAAGAAAAAACAGCATCCATACTCACTTATCTGTCCGTACTAGATAGTCACCAGATATGTAGTGTCACAGAGAAAAGCTTTCATCTTTCAGCCCAATCCCCCAAGGAAAGGTTCTTCACCAAGGCTCTATACTAATCGTTTTCCTCAGCCTCAGCAATGTCTTCTTGAACCACTCGGACATGGGCCTTTCCCACAATCGCCTGAAGAGCCTTTTCTCTGCACAGTCGCCCTTGCAGCATCTGACGATTCCTCGGATCAGCGTAGAATGTCTCAATCTGCTGTCGCTGTTCGGCACTCGCCGCTCCAAAATTTTCAATCTTCAGATCAACCTCTTCCTCCGTACTTGTGATACCGAGTTGCTCTACCAGTGTATCAAGGAGCAGTGTCGTTTCAATCTGTCGCTTGGCCCGCTGGGAAAAATCCTCACGCATAGCCTCAGGAATAGTCGGGTCATCAAAGCCGACATTGCTCTGTCCCTGCATGCCCGACTCAACGAACAACTGTTGCGCTTGTTCACGAATAAGGCTGGGTGGGACCTCAAAGGGATTTTTGTGGAGTATTTGGCTCAGCACAGCGTCATGCATCTGCCCTTCGGCTGTCCGCTCCGCCATCTGTTCCATATTCTCTCGAATCTTGGCGCGTAGTTCCTCGAGGGTATCACACTCTCCGTGATCTTTCGCAAACTCATCGTCTAAAAGAGGCACTTCCTTCTGAGCAATATCGTGTATGGTGACGTGAAAGGTAGCAGTAGGCAGAGTTTCCTGTTGATCGGATTCTGTCTCTTGGGGTCCCTGGGGCAATGGCAGCGAGAATTCAACAGTCTGTCCTTTCTTGACACCAATGATCTGCTCTTGAAACCCAGGCAGGAGCGACTCCTTGCCCAACTCAACCAATCGGGCCTTTCCTTCGAGCCCCGGAATGGCTCGTCCGTGCTGTATGGCCCGGTAGTCTAGGGTGACAACATCTCCCGATTCAGCCTGATCTCGATCCGTTACGGGGTGAAGCTGGGCAAAGGATTCGGCAAGTCGGGCTAAGGACTCGTCGACCTCCTTCTCCGCTACTGGCGAAATCACTTTGTCAACCGCTATCCCTTCGTAATCAACGTTCTTGACCTCGGGCTTCGTCTCAACCGTCGCTGAATAACAGAACGGATTTCCCGCGACCAAGCGCTCGGCCACAATCTGCGGCTTTGTCACAATGGCAAGTTCGTGCTCCTCTATGGCTTTGGCAAGAGACTCCTCAACCAGAGAGGAACTCACTTCTGCAGCAATCTCTTCTCCAAAGCGACGTTCGAGCACCTGCCTTGGCACTCTCCCGGTTCGAAAGCCTTTCAGCCGAACGCGGTTTTGATAGGCTCGATACGCCCTGTCCAGTCCAGCTTGGACTTGATCCGCAGGAATCTCGAAAGCGATTTTTTTCTGGACCGGGCTCAGACTCTCAATCGAAATCTTCATACACTAACAACCTATTACAAATATCAACGGAACTCTTCATATCACCCGGATAAGACGCGCGTGCGAGAGGGGGGACTTGAACCCCCATCCGCTTCAAGCGGACTAGATCCTAAGTCTAGCGCGTCTGCCAATTTCGCCACTCTCGCATATGTCCTCGCCGAGGGTGATGGGCCGCCGGAGATTCGAACTCCGGACCCGCTGATTAAGAGTCAGCTGCTCTGCCAACTGAGCTAGCGGCCCACGGGCACCATAACTACTATTCCTAGCCATGGCAACCGGAGCCGCGAGTACGCTTGTCAGGAGAATATCATGCGCTGGAATGAGGGAGACAAGGTGGGTGAAGGGACTTGAACCCTCGACTCCTGGGACCACAACCCAGTGCTCTACCAACTGAGCTACACCCACCCTATGCGCCAGAAGGGATTCGAACCCCTGACCCACGGCTTAGAAGGCCGTTGCTCTATCCAGCTGAGCTACTGGCGCCCTCACGGCCTAGTCTGTCAGGAGTGTTGGGCTGTTCCTCCTGACAGTGACATCGTATCGGGGCGAGCCGATTTGAACGGCCGACCCCCTGCTCCCAAGGCAGGTGCGCTACCAGGCTGCGCTACGCCCCGACATGGTTCAGTTCCCGCTCAACGTGGGGGTTGCGATGTTCTCGCCTCCCTAGCCTAACATGCCGTCAAAGGCCGGACAAATCGGGTTCTGTTCTCGCTCCGACGCCTACGTGTTCGTTAGCTGCCCAAGAAAAAACGCGTCGAACGGTCAGCAAAATCGAAAACCGGTGCCCAATACACCCCGAGGATAACAGTCGCCACACTCAAGATTGCCAGTAGAGAGCCATTGTGTGGGTCGAGAGTGACCTCACCTTCCGAATCAGACGGCTCATCAAGGAACATCGTCTTTACAATGCGCGCATAATAATAGAGGGACACGACACTGTTCAATATCCCAACCACGGCAAGCCAATAGAATTGGCCCTTCACCACCGCCGCAAAGAGATAGAATTTGCCAATAAAGCCAGCGAGCGGAGGAAGACCTGTGAGCGAAAAGAGGAAAATTGCCATCGCCACCGCAGGCAAAGCTCCCCCTCTCCAGGCAAGCCCGCGAAAGCCTTCTAGGTCTTCACGACCAGTATTATTCGCCACAACCATGACGACGATAAACGCCCCAAGGTTCATCAAATAATAGACGACGATGTAGAACAGCATAGCCCGCAGCCCTTCGTCGCTGAGCACAACAAACCCCATGAGGATGTAGCCAGCGTGGGCAATGCTGGAATAGGCTAGGAGACGCTTCACGTTATACTGGTTCAGGGCAGCAAGGTTCCCAAGCGTCATGGTCACCATCGCCACAATAAGCATGAGTTGTGGCCACTCGACGCCGGGGACGAATTGCCACATGCCGGCGTCTCCGCTTTGAGAAAGCGCTGGATAGAAAAATCTCATCAAGAGGGCGAAACCCGCCGCCTTTGAGCCGACCGAAAGAAAAGCCGTCACAGGAATGGGTGCCCCGTGGTAGACATCGGGAGCCCACATATGGAAGGGAACCGCGGCAATTTTATAGCCGAACCCGGCCAGCATAAGGACAAGAGCAATAAATAATGTGAGTTGGTCTGGAGCGTTTTGTAGCAGAGCAGCGTTAATCTCTGCATAGTCCAGACTTCCGGTCAAACCAAAGATCCAACTCATGCCATAGATCATGGTCCCCGAGGCCACACCACCGTAAATGAGATATTTCAGCGCGGCTTCTCCAGATCTTCGATTGTGCGTCAAATATCCCGTCAACACATACGATGTCAGACTGACGAACTCTAAAGACAGATAGGCCAGGAGCAGATTCGTTGCCGAGGCCATGAAGAACATACCGAGGCCGCTCGCCAGTAAAATGCCATAGTATTCGCCCTGATTCGGGCCGTTAATCTCTCGCGAGCCAAGAGACATCCAGACAGTTCCGACTACGGACAAGGAAAGAATCACTTTAAAGAAAATAGCAAAACTATCCAGCGCAATCATGCGATGAAACAGCCACCCCTCCCCAGCTCCTTGTAATCCTTCGATAAGACGGACGCCAAAAAAGGACAGGCCCGAAGTAAAGACCAAAGCCAGAGCGGCGCCAACCAGGGCAATATTACCGAGCCGCTCTTTATCCTCTACACACAGGTCTACAAGAAAAATCGCCAGAATGGAGAGAACAAGAATCCCTTCAGGGTAGAGATATGCCAGGCTTTCAATACTGCCGAGGTTCATGGCATGCTTTCTCTCTCGTTCAACACGCTAGCGTAGCGCAACTGCCGCAGTATCAGGACTATTCGTGCTTGCAGACAGCACGACCTCGTTGAGCCCCTGGAGCGAGACGTCGAGCAGGTCCAGAACGGCGTGCGGATAAAATCCCAGAATCACAACAATAGCCCCGAGCGGGACCAACATACACAGCTCTCTTGTATTGATTTCTGAGAGGTGCATGTCTGCATACTCCTCACGTGGTTTTCCGAGAAACATTTGTTGGATCGTCCACAGCAGGTAACTCGCGGTAATAATGACGGTCAGAGCGCCGAGCAAAGTGGGAATTTTATGCGTATGCCATGCACCGAGGAGACACAGGACTTCAGAAATAAAAGCCGACAAACCAGGCAGGCCCATGGCCGCAAAAAAAGCGAGACCCATCACGCCAGTATAGACCGGCATCACAGAAGCTAAGCCGCCAAACCCGTCAATGCGCCTATGGTGAGCCCGATCATAGATCACCCCGACAATGAGGAAGAGCATGGCGGTAATTGTTCCATGATTAAACATCTGTAAGACCGCACCGTTGATCCCCTGGGGGGTAAACGAGGCCATACCCAACATGACATAGCCCATGTGACTGATGCTGGAATAGGCCACGAGTTTTTTCAAATCCTTGGGCTCGGTAAAACACTGGGATAAGGCACAGAAGGCCCCGTAGACGATGTTCCATGCCCCTAAGGCAGCCAAACAGTACGGCGCAAAAAAGAAGGTTTCTGCCGGGAGCAGGGGATAATTCACCCGTAAAATCCCATACGTTCCCATTTTCAGGAGAACCCCGGCCAGAATAACGGAGATTGCGGTTGGCGCTTCGACGTGGGCGTCAGGCAGCCACGTATGGAAAGGGAAGGCCGGAATTTTTACGGCAAAGTTAATAAAGAGCGCGAGCCACATGATTTGCGGCAAAGAGAAGCCAAACAAGAGCGGCTCGGTCTGAAAATGCTGCGCCACGACCGGGAGTTGGGTCAAATCAAAAGTGTATCCAACGCCTTCGATGGCCCCGGCCTGAAAATAGAAGACCAGCATACAGACCAACATCAGCGCACTGCCGAGCATCGTATACAGGAAAAATTTGATCGCCGCATATTCCCGCCGCGGCCCACCCCAGATGCCAATCAGGAAATACATCGGCAGCAGCATCAATTCCCAGAAGATGAAAAACAGGAAGAAGTCCATGGCGCAGAAAACGCCCGTCATGGCCGTATCCAGCAGCAGGAACAGGGCGAAATAACCCTTCTCAGCCCGCTCAATATTCCAAGAGGCCAGAATGCAGATCGGGCACAGAAAGGCAGTCAGCAAAATCATGGATATGCTGACGCCATCGACGCCAACAAAATAGCGAATATTGAAAGACTCAATCCACGGGACATTCACAACAAATTGGAGCGCCGTGGTCGTGGTATCAAAGTTCTGGTAGAGCCAGATGCCCAAAAAGAATGCAGGCAGGGTAAAAGCAAACGCCGTCCATCGAATTAAATCTTTTGCTTGACTCGGCAGGCAGAAGACCGCGACCATGCCAGCCAGAGGGAAGAAAATCATTAAGGTGAGAATAGAGGACTCCATAACGGCTCCTTACCGCACATCCGCACAAGGGGCTTGATAAAAGGTCTGATTCACCGGAGCTCCGAGACTCCCTCTTTTGTAAACATCAGACGCCACTGGATTCGTCTGGTGGAGAGCCACAGCGCTATTCCGACCACGATCACCAGGGAGAGAAAGACCACCACGACCGGGAGTAATGTGTCCGCTCCCACCCGCGGTAAGAATTGGGAGACGGCAATCGCACCAACAATGACATACAGATAAATACTGAGATTGCCGGTCTGGATCTGGCGCAGCCGATTGCCGATACCAAAAGTGACATCGGCCAGTCCGTTCACCAGCCCATCAATGACGTAGTGGTCAAATCGACCAACCGCCCAACCTACTACACTGGTCACTTTGGCAACACCATTCACGATAAAGTCGATGACACGACTATCAAAGGCGGAGCATAACCAGCTGACCACCAGGGTCCCTCGGACGGCGGTCGCATGGTAGAGTTCGTCAACATAGTATTTGTTGAACACGGCCTGATACGGCACACCGCCTCCGACCGCAGTAAACGTGTCGGCTGACAGGGACTGCCGATAGTAAATCAGATACGCGAGAAATATCCCGACGGCTGCAATGCCAACGGAAGCCGCCATCAGGACATACTCGATCACCTCAACGTGGTGATGGGCAGCGTGGCCACCGCCATGACCACCGGCAAAGACAGGCTCGAACCAGTGCTCCAGGATGTTGCTCCCGCCAAGGGCGGGGGGTACCCCAAGAAAACCGGCAAAGAGCGCCCCCACGGCAAGAACAATTAAGGGGTAGGTCATCACTGGAGGGGATTCGTGCAAATGCTCTTTGGTGTGCTCATCGGCACGATTCTCTCCAAAAAACACCATGAAGACCTGACGAAACATATAAAACGCCGTCATCCCGGCAGCCGCAAACCCGATCAACCACAGGAACGGATGTCCACCGGAAAACGTCAGCCAGAGAATTTCGTCCTTTGAGAAAAACCCGGCCAGAGGCGGGATACCGGCAATCGCAATCGTTGAGATCAAAAAGGTCCAAAAGGTGAGCGGCATTTTCTCTCTGAGCCCGCCCATCTTGCGCATATCCTGCTCATCGCCCATGGCATGGATGACGCTTCCCGAGCCCAGGAACAGGCAGGCCTTAAAGAATGCGTGCGTCATCAGATGGAAGACAGCAGCGCCATACGCTCCAACACCGACACCCAGCACCATATACCCGAGTTGACTGACGGTCGAATACGCGAGCACTTTCTTAATATCAAACTGGGCGAGACCAATGGTTGCTGCAACGAGCGCGGTTAAGGCTCCGACCGTCGCCACCACGCCGAGCGCAACCGGCGACATGGAAAAGAGAAAGTGCATCCGAGCCATCATATACACACCGGCGGTCACCATGGTCGCAGCATGGATCAGAGCACTCACTGGAGTCGGTCCGGCCATCGCATCCGGCAACCACACATAGAGTGGAATCTGGGCGGACTTCCCAGTCGCCCCGACAAAAAGACACAGCGCCGCGAGCGTCGCCGCCGGGACGCCCCAGACCATTTGCCCTTCCAGGTGATGAACCAGATGACTCAGGTCACGAAAGACTGCGGTCGTCCCGTGTCCCGCTTCAAAGAGACTCCAGAAAATAATAAAAATGCCCAGCGTAAAGCCGGCGTCACCAATCCGGTTGACAATAAAGGCCTTGTTCCCAGCAGTAGTGTTCGCCTGTTCCTTATACCAAAATCCAATCAGTCCATAGGAGCACAGGCCAACGCCTTCCCAGCCCACAAACATCAACACCAGGTTATCGGCCAGCACCAGGGTCAGCATCGCCGCGGTAAAAAGATTGAGATAGGCGAAAAAGCGCCAGTACGCTTCATCATCATGCATATAGCCGATCGAATACAGGTGAATCAGACCGCCAATACCGGTGACGATCAGGATCATCAGGCCGGAGAGGGGATCGACGGCGAACGCGATATCAACCTGAAGAGCACCGATATGGATCCAGCGCAGGAGCGTATCAAGCAGGTAGCGTTCTTCAGGCACCAGACTGGTGAGCTGAAAAAAGGCCCGTAGCGCAAAGATAAAGGCCAGACCGACAGCCGTGCAGGCAACGACGCTGATCCCGTTCTTCCCAAAGCGCTCCTGGATCTTCGCCCCGAAAACACCATTGATAACGGCACCGAGCAGGGGAAAGAGAACGATCCAGCGCAGGTAGGAGACGAGAAGCGAGTGATCCATAGACTAGCCTTGCAAGCTATCGACGGCTTCGATGTCGATCGACGAAAAATTCTGATAGATCCCGAGCACAATGGCCAAACCAATCACCGCTTCGGCAGCGGCGAGCATAATCACGAAAATCGCAAAGACCTGGCCATCGTAATTGCCGGAAGAAAAATGTGAGAAGGCAATATAGTTAATGTTTGCGGAGTTCAGGATCAACTCCACGCCCAGAAGAATCCCAATGGCGTTCTTCCGGGTGAGGACACAATAGAGGCCGAGCACAAAAACAATCAGACTGACAAACAGAAAATGCCGTAGCCCTATATCGAGCAGTAGTCCATCCATAATCATTCGTAGTGTTGTGGAGGGTCGTCCCGTCTTAAATGGGAGGAGGAAAAAAATCAAGGGAGGGCGTCAAGCGAGATCACCGAGCCGGGACTAGGCCATTATCCGTCGGCCATAGGCCCACGCAGTTCCTTGCGTGACACGACAACCGCCCCAATCAGCGCAACGAGCAACACGACTGAAGCGAGCTCGAATGGCAGGATATACGGCCCCAGAAAAGCCTCGCCAATACCGAATGTCGTCGGCTCGACCATAGGTTCAGCATGCTGTACCCATTCAGCCGCCCCAATACAGACCCCCATGACGGCCCCGACAACGCCAAGAATCAAGGCCGCGGGAATACGTCCGACCGTCCGATTCGAGACATCCACATCAGCAATCCGATGGGTCAGCATCACCGCAAAGAGGATGAGCACGAGAATGCCACCGATGTAGAGCATGACCTGAATCACCGCGACAAAGTCGGCGGCTAACAGCGCATATAAGCCGGCCACCCCCATGAATGCCCCCAACAGAGCAAAGGCGGAATACACCAGATTATGAGAGAGCGCGACGATGAGGGCCGACCCAATGGTCAAAGCGGCCAGCAGATAGAAAACCAACGCTTCCAAAGGCATTGCCAGATCTCCTCATCCGCACCTTATGAGGCGGCCTCTTCCTGCTCTTTTTTATATTTCTTCATATCAACGGGCTCCGCCCATTCCGCCAGAAATTCCATGCCACGGTCCAGGATCGGCGCAACCAACGGGTCGGTCTCCTCCCCTTTCTTCGCCTTATACGCCAATACGGGGTCCTTCACAAAACGGCGGATCATGCTCTCCAGTGAGTAATCCGCCCCTTCAAACTCGGTCGTATGATGGATCGACCCGGTGGGACAGACCTCGCTGCACAGACCGCAGTACATACACTTGGCGATGTCGATATCGAAACGGCTCAGGAGCATCGCCCGCGTCGCTTTGTCCTTTGGCGCGTCAATCACAATACAGTCAATCGGACACGCCCGCTCGCACGCCAAACAGCCAGTGCAAATCTCTAAGTCAACTTCAAGAATACCTCGATAGCGCAGGGGAAGCGTATCTTGGACGCGGACCGCAGTCCGGTCTGGATACTGAATAGTATACGGCTTGCGGACGAAGTGGGACATGGTGACACTCATCCCTTCGAAAATCGTGGCCGCCGCATCTTTCGCGTGCTTCAGATATTGGCCAATACTACTCGCCATAGCGCGCTCCCCTAGCCATCCCTTTAGATTGCCGGATTAAAGTAGAGTTCCGGCTTCGCCCGACGTAAATGGTACATGACGCGACGGAAGAAGATGACAAGAAGAGCCAGCGTACCGACAACCATGAGATACGGCACAAACGTATTGCCCTCCGGCCAAATCACCATCCAGACCGCAGTCCCAACCAAATTTACAAACCCAAGCGGCACTAAATACTTCCAGCACAGCGACATCATCTGATCCACCCGGATACGGGGCAGGGTGGCGCGTATCCACATGGCCAGAAACACCCAGAAATACGCCTTGAGGAAAAAGACCCCGAGTTGCGCGATATTCAATACTACCGTGTTATTTGTCCATCCGGTCGGGATCTGCCAGCCACCCAGGAATAAGACGGCCATAATGGCACCCGTGACGTACAAGCTACCCCACTCTGCCAAAAAGAAGAGCGCAAACCGGAAACCACTATACTCGGTCGCAAATCCAGCTACCAGTTCCGATTCCGCTTCTGGAATGTCAAAAGGCGTTCGGTTGGTTTCCGCCAGGGCAGAAATATAGAAAGCAAAGGCGGCAACGAACGTAAATGGGCTATGGAAGAGGAACCAGTCCCAGGGTGCCCAGCCTTGGGCTTGAATGATTCCTTGCGTACTCAGGGTTCCAGTAAGGAGCACAACGGGCAACAATGCCAATCCAGCGGGAATCTCATAACTCACGACCTGGGCGGCTGATCGAATGCCTCCCAGCAGGGACCATTTATTATTCGATGCCCAGCCCGCCATGAGGACGCCGACGGCAGAAAGCGCAACAATTGCCACAATATAGAGGAGCCCCACATTGAGGTCAGCAATAACGAGCGCACTGCTGAACGGAATAACGACAAAGGTGGCCAGAAATCCCCAGACCAACAGATAGGGCGCGAACACAAACAGCGGGCGGTCCGCGGCATCGGGAACCACATCTTCCTTCAGGATATTTTTCACCCCATCAGCCAACCCTTGCAGGACGCCTTGGGGCCCAACCCGATTCGGCCCGACCCGTGACTGAATGCGCGACCAGACCCGCCGCTCAAGCCAGATGGTAATCGTCACCAGAGGTAAGACAAAGCCAAAGACAACCAGGGAGGCAAACAGAAACATCATGGCGGGGTAGACCGCCTCCGCAGGAAGCCCGCCAAATACACCGCTGGCAATGAGACCATCAATGAAGCTCTGCATAGCGCCGCACTCGTACCGTATTTCCCGTTACCGGTCAACTTCGGGAGCCACCACATCGAGGCTGGCAATCAGCGCAATCAAGTCGGCAATCATAATCCCGCGACTGAGTTTGTCCACTATGCTCATCGCGGAAAATGATCCCGTTCTAATTTTTGTCCGATAGGGGAACTCACTTCCGTCACTGACCACATACCAGCCCATATCCCCCCGAGAGGCTTCGACACGGATGTGGGCATCACCAACCGGCGGCTTGAGCTTCTTGGCCACTCGTGCCAGGACCGGTCCGTCAGGAATCATCTCTAGGCATTGGCGGACGATTTTGCAGGATTCTTTTAATTCTTTAATCCGCACCATATAGCGGTCAAAGCAATCGCCCAGGGTACCGACTTCACCAGTTCCAACTGGGATATCAAAGTCCAATTCCGGGTAAATCGAATAGGGCTCATCCCGGCGCACATCGTACTGAAAGCCGCAGCCACGCAGGTTGGGTCCAACCAAGTTGTAGTTAATCGCCTCTTCCTTGCTGACCGCCGCAACATTAGCTAAGCGCTCGACATAAATCTTATTGTAGGAAATCAGATCGTTGTATTCGTCAATAAGGGGTTCGAACTGGTCCAGGAATGCAGTCACCTGTTCAGTGTATCCGGGCGGTAAATCCCAGGCCACGCCGCCAATACGCATATAGTTAAAAGTCAACCGCGCACCGCACAAATCTTCAAGCAGGTTGTTCACCTTCTCCCGCTCCCGAATCGCATGCGTAAATGGGGTCATACCACCAATATCCATGACCATGGTCCCAACCGAGAGCAGGTGACTGGCGATCCGGCCCAATTCGCAAGCAATGACCCGACAAAACTCTCCCCGCCGAGGAACTTCGATCCCGGCCGCGCGCTCACAGACCATGGCCCAGCCCTGGTTACACTGCATGGCCGATACATAATCGACGCGATCCGTATAGGGCATAAAACCGTGATAGCCGACCTTCTCGGATATCTTTTCTATGGAGCGATGCAGATAACCAATATCAGGGAGGGCCGTCCGCATGATTTCACCGTCGGCCTTGACCACAAAACGCAACACCCCATGCGTACTCGGATGCTGGGGACCCATATTCAGGGTCATCTCTTCCGTTGCGAGACCATCATCACGTTGGACTTCAAACTCATATCCTGCCAGGCTCATATATGCCTCCCGCTTTGGGCTTGAAGAAAAAGGGCTAGAGAAACGGAGAAGGTGGGGTAGAACACGAGCGTGAACTTATTTCAGCAAGCTCTCTCGACGCGTGCTGATTCCATGGTACTCTTCAGGCTCGACAAAATCCTTGCGGAGCGGATGCCCGACCCAATCTTCCGGCATTAATAAACGCCTCAAGTCCGGGTGTCCGGTGAAAACGACGCCAAGCAAGTCGTAGATCTCGCGTTCCAGCCAATTAGCGGCTTTCCAGACCGCTTCCACAGAAGGCATGCTCGGCTCTTCGCGCGACACATTCGCCTTGACCACTATCGCATGGCGATGGGGATAGGAGTACAGGTGGAGCACTACTTGGATATAGTCCTCCTTTAAGAAATCCACACCAGACATATTCGTCAAACAGTCAAAGGCCAAATCCGGGTCGTCGTGAAGAAATCGACACACCTCCACGATGGAGTCCGGCTTGACGAGCATGAAAGGATCGAGGGCGTCAGCCGCAAAGGATGTAACGGCGGCGGCGTGCTGGTCTTGTAATCTTTGGTGTATCTCTGTGGGGCTCATAGTTCACACACTGCCGTGCTCTTCCGGATGTGCCGCTTGTCGTCCAAGGCCTTTATGCCGCGGCTTGCGCGGAAGAGCCCTTCACCAACCAGCGCTCCTGCATCATTTTTTCTTGGAGTTTGAGCAGCCCCTCGGTCAGGGCTTCGGGACGGGGCGGGCAGCCGGGAACATAGACGTCAACGGGAATCACCTTATCGACACCATCACAGACCGAGTACGCTAGCTGAAATAGCCCGCCACAATTTGAACAACTCCCCATGGAAATCACATATTTAGGATCGGGCATCTGATCGTAAAGGACTTTAGTCCGTAGCGCCATCTTCAATGTGAGCGTCCCGGCAATAATCATCATATCGGACTGACGCGGGGTCGCCCGTGGAGCCGCCCCGAAACGCTCCAAGTCCGCTCGGGGACCGCCGGTTTGCATCAGCTCAATGGCACAGCACGCCAGACCGAAGAGCATATACCATACCGATGATTTCCGCGTCCAATTGAGAACCTCATCAAGCTTGGTGGTGACCACCATCTCCGGCACACTATTGATCAGGGACATGCTTCCTCCTCAGGCAGCTTTCGGCAATTCGGATTCTTTCTCTGCGGTCTGCGCTTCGGCTGCGGTTGGTTGCAGTCGCTTGAGCCATTCAAGGTCCCGCTTAGCCCAGACATAGACCAGTCCAACGACAAGAATGCCCAGAAAGATTAAAATCTCGATGAGAGCAAAGAGCCCTTGCCCATTGAGCAACCAGTCACGAAAAGCCACAGCAACCGGGAAAATAAAGGCAACCTCGATTTCAAATATCACAAACACGAGGGCGATCAGGTAGAAACGAATGTTAAAATTAATCCAGGCACCCCCGGTCGGCGGCTCTCCGCACTCATACGTGGTTAGCTTCTTTGCCTCCGGATTGTGCGGACGCAACAGCTTTCCCAGCGCGAGATGGACGGCACAGAACGCAATGGCAAGAATGGAAAAGACGAGAACGTTCCCAAGATTAAACAGCACCGTACAAGCTCCTTCTATTCAACAGAGCGCTCCCAGGTTGCCTCTCTCCCAGTTGAGAAGTTAGTTCGCCTTCAGGGCGACGGCTCAGCACTGTGGTGACGAGCAGATTCTGTATACTCTCCCTGCCCGCGATGAGCAAGCTCCTCTCGCAACCCCACCTTGTGTGCGATTTGTCCGATGGAGACCTCGGCCAGATACGACCCGAGCAATCGTTGTGCCTCCCCCCACACGGAAATCTGGTTGCACACCTGATGATAGCAGCAGGCATTCCCATCCTCGTCGAGACATTCCATCAGCAATAGCGGTCCCTCCAAGCACTCATACACCGCTCGCAGGCTGATGTCAGACGCCGGCTTCTTGAGCATAAACCCACCACGAGCCCCCATATAGGACTCAACCAATCCCCCGCCCGCAAGCTGCTTCATAATCTTCGACAGGAAGTGTGCAGGAATATCCTGTTTTGTCTGGATCTCCCGCCTTGGAACCACCCTGTCCTGGGGCTGGGCGGCAAGATAGGTCAACGCACGCACAGCGTAGTCCACCCTTCGCCCGATATTCATCAGAGAGCTGCGATCGGTTGATTTCGAGGATACTCCGGCACCCAGATGAGAGACCATGCTGCTATTCCGTGACCTCTACAGTTCAGCTCCGCGGAATTTCTGCTTTTGACTTTGAATTCTTCGCTGCAAAGCCATGAGGGCATCCAAGACATTTTCAGGACGGGGCGGACAGCCAGGCACATACACGTCAACCGGCACAATATGGTCGATACCCGCGACGGTGGTGTAGTTATCGTAAAACCCACCGGTCGAAGCACAGGCCCCAAAAGCCATCACCCAGTTCGGCTCCGCCATCTGTTCGTATACGCGCTTCAGGATGGGAGCCTGACGACACGTCACCGTTCCGATCACCATCAGCAAATCAGCTTGTCTGGGACTAAACCGGGGCAGTAAAGCCCCAAAACGATCGATATCATACGGCGTCATCGACAGCGCCATATACTCCATAGCACAACATGCGGTTGCGAATGGATAAGGAAAAATCGAATACTTCCGAGCCCAACCAATGGCTTTATCCAATTGGGTCAGAACAACCGCATCACCCAGCAAGGCTTCTTCTCCGCCCTGGAGCCGTGTGGCCGTTACTTGCGTGGTGTTGTTTTCCATCTCTTCCCCGTCTCGGTCCCGGTTGCGTTATGCCCTTGTCTAGGCGGCATCCTTCTTGGTTGCCCCCTGGCCCCGCCAGTCCGCTACCGCCGCCTTGATCGCATCCTCCGCTAACACCGAACAGTGAATCTTCACCGGTGGTAACGCCAACTCCTCCACGATCTGCGTGTTCTTGATCTCCCCCGCCTCCGCCACTGTCTTCCCCTTTACCAACTCGGTCACATAGCTCGACGACGCAATCGCCGACCCACACCCAAAGGTCTTGAACTTCGCATCTTCAATCACTTCGGTCTGCGGGTTGATCTTGAGTTGTAACTTCATCACGTCCCCGCACTCCGGCGCCCCCACCACCCCGGTGCCCACGTTCGCTTCTGCGCTCTCAAAACTCCCCACGTTCCGGGGCCGCTCGTAATGCTCTATCACTCGCTCGGTGTATGCCATCGCTCACTGCTCCTTATAATAAAGCGGTGTTTATACTAGAAATCTCTCACTCGTGATTGCCCCGATGATAGAGTTCTAGAGTCCAACTTGTCAACCGTTCCGCTGTGAGAAGAATGCCGTACAGCTTCTTTTCCGATAATGGTTCAACACTATGGCTCTACCATTTTTCATATTTCACCACCTGACGCTCGTATCCGGCTCCACGGAGGAGGTCTCTCAATAACAGAACGGGCCGCCCTATCCCGCAAATATAAAACCGTCGGCTGTACTGGCTCACCTCTTTTACAAAATGCTGCTCGACGTAAGGCAAAAGCCCCTTCTCTATTGAATACTCCTCCGGTTCACACTCGGCGATGAGCGGTTGAAAAGAAAAATAAGCGCACTGGCCCTCCCACCTCTGCCACTCATCAGCGTACAACAAGTCTCCTGCCTGTGGCGCAGCGTACAGCAACCGGGTGGTGTGCCGTCCGCCCGTAGTCAGGAGGCGGGCAATCATAGGCCGAAAAGGCACGACACCAACCCGGTCGGCAATAAAAATGTATTCGGCGGACGTTGGCTGGTCGAGGACGAAGTTTCCCCACGGGCCGGTAAAGCAAAGGCCGTCGGCTTCTTTCCGGCTGAAGAGGTAGGAGGAACCGGGACCACCATCAACCTGATTCAAACAAATCTCAAAACACTCCTCTTCCCCAGGCAGGGAAGCAATCGTGTATGCCCGGGTGAGCGTTTCGCCACCGACCGGAAGCAAAAACGAGAGGAATTGGCCCGGCAGAAATGAGAGTTTCCGGCCACTCCCAACCCGGAGAAAAAAAGAGCGGGTATCTGGAGTTCGTTCAACAATCTTTTCGATAGTGGCGGTAAAGGTCGGCGAGGAAGGCATGCGCGCGGCTATTCTCCATTAGACCTGTTGGTTAATGGTGTGGCGAGGAATACGGATTTTTACTTCACCTTCAGCCATAACCGCTTGGCAGCCTAGCCGCGACGTTGACACCAAACCAGGCGCCTTGTCGAGCATATCGTCCTCTTCCTCTTCGTTCTCAGTCAAATGCGCCATGCCCTGGGTGACAATCACATGGCAGGTTGTGCAGGCACAATTGCCGCCGCAAGCGTGTTCGAGTTCAACACCATGGCCGAGTAAGATGTCGAGGATGGAACCCGGCTCTCCGTCGTGGTGAAAAGGCGCCAGAGACGGATCAAATTCAATCACCTGTTCAGGATTCCCGTTTTCAAACGAGACGTATAATTTTGCCATGTCGATGGACGGAGATTACCCTATTGGAGCGTCCCAGGGCGGACCGACGGGGTTTCGACTTGCTTCAGCACCTGCTGGGCAATCTCAAGAAAAGTCTGACTCTGCGGGTGGTCAGGCTGAGCGATGACAAGCGGTACGCCCGCATCCCCTCCAGCGACAATCTCGTGGACGAGGGGCACCTGACCGAGGAAGGGCAGGTGAAATCGTTCGGCCATTTTTACCCCGTTGCCGTGAGAAAAAATATGCGCTTCGTGCCCACAGGAACGGCAGATCAGATAGCTCATATTCTCGATCACGCCTAAGACTGGAACGTCAACTTCCTCAAACATCTTGATACCGCGCCGCGCATCAAGCAGCGCCACATCCTGGGGCGTTGTCACGATAACCCCGCCGGAGAGCGGGACCTTTTGCACCATGGTCAACTGGGCATCCCCGGTGCCGGGCGGCAGGTCAACAACCAGCACATCCAATTCTCCCCACTCGACCTTAGTGATAAACTCGGTCAGCAGCTTATCAATCATCGGCCCACGCCAAATGACAGCGTGGCCATCTGGAATCAGAAAGCCCATTGACATGACCTGCATGTCGTATTTGGCAACTGGGATCAACCGTTTGTCTTCCGTACTCTTGGGCTTCTCGGTAATGCCCAGCATGAGGGGAATACTCGGTCCATAGACATCCGCATCCATCACCCCAACCCGCTGGCCTGTTCGCGCCAGCGCGGTTGCCAGGTTCACCGAAACGGTTGATTTTCCAACTCCACCCTTGCCACTAGCCACCGCGATTACATGCCGCACCCCTGGAATCCCGGGCTTGGACTGGGGTGTGGGTTGTGGGGCGGCCGGCTGTTGGATGGAAATCTCTACAGGCAGTTGAACGAGCGGGCTCAGCGTTTCAATCACCCGTTGTCGAATGTTTGCGATGACCTCCGCATTGCCGGTTGAAGGAGCGAGCTCTACCGTTACCGCTGCGCCGCCGACCGCAATATCCTTGACCACGCCGAAGGCGACAATATCTCGGCTAAAGCCGGGATATTTGACCTGTTTGAGCACTTCTAACAATTCCTGGGGTGTTGGTAGTGTTGACATAGATACGCCTTTAGGGTGTCCCCTCGGGGTTATTATGGCTGTGCTGATTGTCTTGGCTCTCACCCAAACTCCGCAGGTAGGCGTAGGTGTAAATGCCCGTTTCGTGGCCATCGTCCCAGGTTGGATTCACGGCATAATTACCGACCATATTGATGCTCACAAGCTGAGGATTCTCCACCTCAACAAAGTGGCGTTCGCCACCATGCCCTTGACAGACTGCACACGGACACCAGCCCCGCAGATAGGCGAATGGATAGTCGCTCAGGGTATCGTCATCCCACAGCACCCGCAGCAGCTGGTCTTCCGGGATGGGCGTTAGGAGAAGGGGAGTCGGCATGGCATCCTCGTTATGCAGACCTAGTGGACCGACTGGGGCAACTGCATTTCCTCTGTTGCGACGACCTGTCGGGCGATCCCGAAAAACTCCTGGGCAACCGGATGGTCAGGAGCCGAGACAACCACCGGCTTGCCGGCGTCGGCACCAGCGCGTACTTCTTCAACCAAGGGGACCTCGCCCAGAACTTTCAAACCTGTTTTCTGTGCTCCACCATGGCCAAAGACTTCTTCTTTTTCGTGGCAGACCGGACACTCGTAAAAACTCATATTCTCGATAACCCCGAGAAGCGGCACGTTGACCTGTTTGAACATGCTGATCCCGCGCTGGACATCAAGCAGGGCCACATCTTGCGGCGTCGTCACAACAACACCCCCATGCAGGGGCACTTCCTGAGCCAAGGTGAGGGCAATATCCCCCGTGCCAGGCGGCAGGTCCACAACTAAGTAATCCAATTCACTCCAGATAACGTCCCGCAGGAACTGGCGGATAATGCTCATCACAATGGGTCCACGCCAGATCACCGGAGATTGGTCATCCAGAAAAAAGCCCATTGAGATGAGGCTGACCCCATACTTTTCAACCGGGTAGATCTTTTTGTCCTGCCCGGCCCGTGGCGTGGCCTCGGTCCCCATCATCAGCGGCACACTGGGCCCATAAATATCGGCGTCAAGCAGCCCAACCTTATGTCCTAACGACGCTAATGCCAGGGCGAGGTTGACCGCAATCGTCGATTTCCCGACCCCGCCTTTACCGCTAGCCACCGCCAGGATACGCCGCACACCAGGAATATCTGCTCGCTCTCGCACGGCTTGGTTGCCCACTTTGCCGCCCTGGTCTGGTTGCCCGGTTTGAGCGGAGAACGCATGAATATGGACGTGCACGATCTCGGGTAAGGTCGTCAATTCTTGCGTTATACGTCCACGCAGGTGTCGAAGCACATCTTCTTTGATACTGCTTGCTCGAATATGTACCACCGCACTGTCTGCCTGGACTTGGACCTTACCAACGAGTCCTAACGTCACAATATCCCGCTGTGAGCCTGGATATTGAATCTGCCTGAGTCGCTCAGTGATACGAGTGTGGATATCAGGGGTGTTGTGTTCGTCCACTCGGTCCTCTCTTCAGCATCAAATCTGCTGTCGATTTCTCCTTACTACATTGGCGACGGCGAAATACGGGTAAATGAAGACTTGTAAAGTCTTCATTATCAAGCCCAAGTGATCCGTTCAAGAATGGTCGTGTTGCGCTTGAGAAGGGCCACGCATACGAAATGCAAATCATTGACACAATGAACAGCAGGACTTTGAGCAAGATACCGATCTTCGCGAAATCCAGGAAACGATATCCACCCGCTCCATAGACCATAAGGCTGGTTTGGTACCCAAGTGGAGAGGTAAAGCTCGACGACGCGGCGACAGTTACGGCAATCACAAACGGTTTGGCATCAACCCCAGACTGGAGCACGGCCTCACGGGCGAGGGGAAAGACGAGCGCGACATTCGACATATCGCCCACCCTGACGGTCGAACGAGCCGGCGCTGAAGACGGCTCGGCTGAAGAGGTCAACGCCAATGGCAAACGCGCCGAGCCTGTTCAGTTGGCGTCTTCTTTTTCTTTCCTTTGGGGTGGCAGGGCGGGCGTCTCCGGGGGGGTGGCTGAGACGCTCCTGAGTAAAATATACGGATCGCCACCAATACCCATTCCCCGCGTAATACCCATCGTTCCGTACTGATAGCCGATCAACGTCCCGGTAAACCAGTACGACTCACCCTTGAGGGGGATATCTTTCACAAGAGCCTGGTCCGCATAGAACAGGAGTATCCGGTCCATGATACTCGCCTTCACGGAAACGGCACCATTACCGACAACCAAGGTCGGAAGCATCGTCATCCCATAGTATTCCACGTACTCAACCTCACCCGTCTGCCTATCTCGTATAAAATAGCGTTGTTTGTCTCGATCAGGGAAACGTCGGAAGCCGCCTGTCACTGTGATCTCTTGTCCAACTTTTTGGTTTGCGAAAAAGCGTACAAATGCATCGGCCCGCGCCTCCGCGCTGGGGTAGAAGAACGCCGTTCCAATGAAGAGAGGGAGCCAGAGCGTCGACGAGCGACATACCTGCATCGTCTTCTCCTCTTGCCAGAAGCTTACCGTCCGCAGTCTATGTAATTCCCCGACAAAAGAAAAGGATTGCGGCCCTTGCCGCTCTCTTGCCGTCCCGCTCCTTTCAGGCCACAATAAGTGAGGATGGGCAGGAGGGTGTGTAATGCGGCGACACTGGCGTGCAAAACTGACCCCTTTTCAGCAGCGAATCTTTGATCGGAGCACTGCGGTCACAACGATTGAATTTGATCCAACCTCACAACTTCGAGCGGCGGTCAAAGCCCTGCCCGCCGCTCTCGAGGCAGAAGAGCAAGCCCGTGTCGCAGCACTCTCCCAAACTATTGTCAATCACATCTGCCGGCAGCTCAGGGTCCGCACGGTCCAGGTTCGCGTACACGGCACCCGTCCGTCGAACCAACAGGGGGAACTCCACGGGCTCTACACGCAATACAGCGGAGGCAGTAAAAATGATTCGATCCAAGTCTGGATGCGAACCGCAAAACGAAAACAAACCGTTGCCTTCCGAACCTTTCTGAGAACCCTGTTACATGAGGTCTGCCATCATTTAGACTATACCTACTTCCACTTCCGGGAATCCTATCACACTGAGGGGTTCTTTCAGCGCGAGTCCAGCCTCTTTCACCGCTTAATGTCCCCAACGCCACAACCCTCGCAGGCGGCTCAGAAGCCGTCCCAATCCTTATCCTCTCTGGTACAGGAATTCCTCCCAAGTCAGAGGCAGACTCAGCCGGAACGCTAGCAATCACTGTCCAAGACTCTTGGACATCCGACTCGGCCTCATGTCTTCCTCTTCCTTTGTGCTATAGTGCTCTTCTAAAAAACGTTCGGCAATCCAGGAAGGAAATGCGTATGCCTGAGTGGGTTTATGTCAAGGATATTGCCCAATACGAAGGGCAAGAAGTCGAGCTCCGCGGCTGGTTGTACAACAAGCGCTCCAGCGGCAAGCTGCACTTTCTTCAAGTGCGCGACGGCACCGGCACGATCCAGTGTGTGGTATTCAGGGGCGACGTCTCGACCGAGACCTTTGCCCTAGGGCAGGACCTCACCCAGGAGTCGTCCGTTATTGTCCAAGGTACGGTCCGGGCGGATACGCGCGCACCGATTGGATTTGAACTCGGCGTCAGCGGCTTACACCTCACCCAGCAGGCCCACGCCTACCCGATTACCCCCAAGGAGCACGGGGTTGCCTTTCTGCTCGACCACCGCCATCTGTGGCTTCGCTCCTCACGCCAGCAGGCTCTCCTGCGTATTCGCAGTGAAGTCATCAAAGCGTGTCGAGACTACTTCGATGTACGTGGCTTTACCCTGCTCGATGCTCCGATCTTCACCCCGGCCGCCTGTGAAGGGACAACCACCCTTTTCCCGGTCGACTATTTCGATGACACCGTCTATCTCACCCAGAGCGGTCAGCTCTATATGGAAGCCGGTGCCATGGCGTTCGGTAAAGTCTACTGCTGCGGTCCGACCTTTCGTGCCGAGAAATCCAAAACGCGGCGCCATCTCACTGAATTTTGGATGATTGAACCCGAAGTGGCC
This sequence comes from uncultured Binatia bacterium (SeqCode), assembly GCA_965203745.1. Lineage (GTDB taxonomy): Bacteria > Desulfobacterota > Binatia > Bin18 > Bin18 > Bin18. The sequence goes on along the minus strand of CBDBDK010000001.1, from coordinate 1,578,868 downwards.
TACTGCGACCTAGATGGCGACATGGACCTGGCCGAAGATTTTCTGGAAGCCGTCGTCCAGCGCGTCCTGACCAACCGACAGGCGGAACTCCAGACGCTTGAGCGTGATATCGCCAAACTCGCCCAGGTGAAGAAGCCGTTTCCGCGTATCAGCTACAGCGAAGCGATCGAGCGCCTGCAAGCCAAGGGCGTCGACATTCAGTGGGGGGACGACTTTGGCGGTGATGACGAAACCATCTTATCCGAACAATTTGACCGTCCGGTTATCATCCATCGCTACCCGATAGACAACAAAGCCTTTTATATGAAGACCGACCCACAGGATACCACCGTTGCCCTCTGCATGGACGTCCTCGCGCCAGAAGGCTATGGCGAGATCATCGGGGGCGGGCAGCGTGAAGACGACCTCGCCGTCTTACAAGGGAAACTGGAGGCGCATGACCTGTCTGAAGAAGCCTTCTCTTGGTATCTTGACCTGAGACGCTACGGCTCCGTTCCCCATGCAGGTTTTGGCATGGGCATTGAGCGCATGGTCACTTGGCTGTGCGGTCTGCACCACGTCCGAGAATCAATTCCATTTCCCAGAATGTTAGAGCGGGTGACACCCTGACGGATCACTGGAGAGCCGAGGCGGTCTTTGACGCCGGCTCTGGCACGCGCGGAGCCTGCTCTTCTCGGATTGCCCGCAGCAGAGCAATATTATCGCCATGTCCTGTCCGGTAGGCGGTCACTTTGCCACGGATAGGTTGTCCTAAGAGGTAGAGGTCGCCGAGCAGATCAAGAATCTTGTGGCGGACAAGCTCATCCTCGAAACGGAGCGGCGGATTGATGATTCCTTGCTCGCCAATCACGAGGCAGTTATTCAGCCGGCCGCCGTTGGCGAGACCCATCTCTTCAAGCGCTTCAATCTCCTTGAGAAAACCGAAGGTCCGCGCCGGCGCGATCGTCTCACGATAGCGGTCGGCATCATGCTGAACATAGTGAAACTCCTGTCTCCCAACTGGCTCTGGATATTCCAGACAGTAGTCGATCTCAAGCTGCTCTGAGGGCTCAATACGGAGGAACTTTCCCGCACCGTGGTCGCCGACCTGATAGGTCCGGTCTACGCTTAACGCCTCTACCTCTTCATCTTGTTCAATAATGCCAGCACTGTCGAGCAATTGACAAAATTCCAGTGCCGACCCATCGAGAATAGGAACCTCTCCCTGCATTTTGATGAGCAGGTTGGTGATACCATAACCGTGCAGGGACGAGAGCAGATGTTCAACCGTTTTCACTCCCGCCCCCTCTCGATACAGGCTGGTTGCATAGCCGGTCGATTGGACATACTCGACCGTGGCCGGAATCAGGACGTCTGAGGACAAGGGCCCGAAAACAATGCCGCTGCCCGGCGGCAAGGGATGTAAAATAATCCCCGTGCGCACCCCCGAGTGGAGCCCCCGGCCATGCACGACCACACTCTGACGAATGGTCCGGGCCGGGATTTTTCGCGTCGTGTGCGCGGTGGGGAAGTCCGTATCAGTCGCAGTGACGGCTATCTGGTTAACGGCAGGCTGATTCGGCTCTGTTCCCAGGGCACGGTAGACCGAACGGAGTAAAGTATCCAGCGAGAAGGGCTTTTCGAGGAAATCTGCTGCTCCAAGTTTTGTGGCGCGGACAGCTGTTTCGATCGTTCCATGACCGGAAATCACAATAATCGGCAGTTCAGGCTCCCGAGACTGGAGCTGTTCGAGCAGAGCGATCCCATCAACATGCGGCATCCAGATGTCGAGGAGGACCAGACACGGCTGCCACGTAGCGACTAAGTCAAGAACGTTTTCACCCGAGTCCGCCTCAAGCGTACGGAACCCCTCATCTTGCAAAACTCCACGTAACATCGTCCGGATTTTTTCTTCGTCATCCACGATTAGGATCGGCGCTTCCATAGACGTCCCTCCCCTGCCTCACGCTGCGTCTTCAATGGACGGTGACGAGGGCTTCTCGCGCAGCATCTCTGTCTGACGAGCACTACTGCGCACAGGCATCTCAATAATGAACCGACTGCCTCGTGGCGTGTTGTCTCGTACCCGGATAAAGGCCTGATGGTCCGCCACCACGGTGGCAACAATGGCCAGCCCGAGCCCGGTCCCATCCTTTTTGGTTGAAAAATACGGCTCAAACAATCGCTCCTTTATGTCCGGCGGGATCCCACAGCCATTATCAGCGACTTCGATACGTGCAATGCCAAGCGAGCGCATATATCGGGTCGTGACTTCGATACGGCCCGGAGGCCCCTCCGTCCCTTCTCGGCAGGCAACAACAGCATTGTCCAACAGATTACGCAGGACGCGGCGCATCCCCTCGCGGTCAAGCTCGAACAACGGTAGGGAGTGGTCCGGCATAAAGACAACGTCCAGATCGCGGTAGGCTTCGGCGATTAGAACAATGGTCTCCTGTGCCAAGGCGTTCAGGTCATGCAGACTATGCTTTCCAGCCGACAGACGGGCAAACGTGGAAAATTCGTTGACAAGTTTTTTAATCGCGTCGACTTCATGCGCAATGCTCTGCACACACTCGTCAAACACTTCGTTCCCGTCCGTAATCTGGGGACCAAACCGGCGCTGGAGGCGCTGCGCCGCAAGCTGGATCGGTGTCAGCGGATTTTTGATTTCATGTGCAATCCGACGGGCGACTTCGCGCCAGGCTTCCATCCGTTCGACTTGGACGATCTGCGTGACATCCTCAAAAAAGCATAACACCCCAAGCGCATGACCACGGTCGTCAGGCAGAGAGGTGCCCGTTATTAAGAGGGAGTGGACGTGTCCATCGCGATCCAAACGGAGCTGGCCTTGCTGTTCTTGACCGGCATCGTTCCCGTTGCCGTTTTGCCCAAGAAGGAGTTCATGAACGATGCGCTGCACTTCCTGGAACTCACTTGCGGAGAAAATATCACAATAGTCCTGCCCAATAACGCTCTCGGCGTGCAAACCCAGCAACTGTTCCGCCGCCCGATTCAGGGTGGAGAGCCGACCATCCCGATCAAACGAGACGACGCCAGCGTTGATATTCCCGAGTAAGATCTCCATATAGCGACGCCGGGCCTCAAGTTCCTGGTGACTCTGCTGGAGATCGACGGTCATCCGATTGAAGGCGGAAACGAGCGTTCCGATCTCATCCTCTCCCTCTCCCTCAATCCGGTGCGCCCAGTGGCCCTGAGCGACCTCCCGGGTGGCGGCCGATAATTGTTGGAGAGGAACGGTAATTTTTTTCGCCAGATAGACACCCACCCAGATCGCCGAGAAGATGACGACCAGGGTGACGAGGACCATTGTAATCACATAATTGTTCTTGATTGGCTGCTTCAATATCCTGAGTTGGCGATACTCGCCCAACGCTTCGACCACCTGCAGCCCTTGTCTGACGACGTTCACGGGAACCTGGGTGCCGGCCACAACAACCCCGACCAAGTGTTCTCCAATAACGGCGGGAACACCTCCGTACACCAACTCGGCCCGCTCCAGAGCCACGATTTGTTGAACCTCTTCGGTCTCAGACCGGACCCGCTCCAAGAGGGTCTCGTCGAGTTGGGGAGCCGTCAACGCTCCGCTCGTCTCCGGCGCATTGGCCACAAGGGTGAGCGCGGCGGAGTACACGACGAGTTGGGTCAGGCCACGTTCGTGCTGCTCGCTGTTCATGCGGGCTTGCAGCCTCTCGTAGTGCGTCGGCTCAAGGAGGTCCTGGGCGATAATCGTCTGAGCGATTGCCCGTGCGTGCGCCAGAGTCTCATCAGCAAGGCGTGCATAGACGCCGTCAACGACCTCAAGCGAACTGCTTAACGAGCGCTCAACACGCAGGGCAAACCAATTCTCGATCGATTTCGTGAGAAAACCGACCCCGATAAAGAACAGGAGTACTGCCGGGAAAAGAGAAATACCTAAGAAAGCGAGGACGAGCCGAGAGCGGAGGTGTGCGCCGGGCAGCTTCCGGCGGCGCTCGTAAAACAGCTTCAGCAGGTTCCGACCAACCAGGAAAACCAGCAAAACGAGCAGAATGATATTGAGATTGATCAGCAGAATAAAAATAATGTTGCTGATCAGACTTTCGCCGTCGCTAAGTTGTGGCGAGCGACTCTGGAGAAAGGCAAACAAAAAGACGCCCAGTGCTGCCGCGATGATGACAACGATCTCCCAGAACTGGCGACGTTTATGCTCCTCCAAGCGATTTTCGTGGACCGGGGCTTCCATACTCTCTCGCCCTGCTCATGTCAGCAACAAAAACAATGAAGACATACCATCATACTCAGAGTTCCACCATTAGCCATTTGGGTCGCTTTCGCTAGAACAAGTCGCCCTGCTCCTTTTTATCAGGTTGGTCAATATGCAGATGCTGGTAGGCTTTGAGGGTGGCCAACCGTCCCCGCGGTGTGCGCTGCAAAAACCCCTCCTGCAAGAGATAGGGCTCGTACACGTCTTCAATGGTGCTCTTCTCTTCGCCAATGGCCGCGGCTATGGTCTCGACACCGACCGGCCCACCGTTAAACTTCTCGATAATCGTCCGCAGAATCGCCAGGTCCATTTTATCGAATCCGGCCTCATCCACCTCAACCAGCGTCAGGGCGGCATGAGCCACTGCTTGCGTCACAATCGGCTCTTTCTTCACTTGGGCATAGTCGCGTACCCGTCGGAGTAAGCGATTGGCGATGCGAGGGGTTCCCCGTGAGCGACGTGCGACTTCTGCGGTTCCACCCGCATCGGCCTCAATCTCAAGAATTGAGGCCGACCGACGAATGATCTGTTCCAACTCGACCACCTGATAAAAATCCAGGCGAAACGTTGCCCCAAAACGGTCTCGGAGCGGTGAGGTCAAGAGCCCAGCACGGGTGGTGGCACCAACTAAGGTGAAATGCTTCAGGGGTAACTTGACCGTTCGGGCTGACGGTCCCTGGCCGACAACGAGATCTAGTTCAAAGTCCTCCATGGCCGGATACAAAAACTCCTCAACCACGTGATTGAGTCGATGGATCTCATCAATGAAGAGCACGTCGCCTTCTTCCAGGTTGGTCAGAATAGCGGCCAAGTCGCCGGGCCGTTCAATCACCGGGCCGGTAGTGGCCCGAATCGTGACATCCATTTCACGCGCAATAATATGCGCCAGGGACGTTTTTCCCAATCCGGGCGGACCACAGAAGAGCAAGTGGTCAAGAACATCATCCCGCTGCTTGGCCGCCTCAATCGCTATCGCCAGGTTCTGTTTCGTTCCCTCTTGTCCGATGTACTCCTCAAGACTGCGCGGGCGGAGCGAGCCCTCGACACGTGGCTCATCAGGCCAGTCAGCCTCACCGTCCGACAGAGCGTCCGGCGGCGACATATGAGGATCCAGCACGTCGCGCCCCGGACCATCCGTATTCTCGTCCGTCTCTTTTGGCATGTCTTTCGCGGCACGGCTCATGCACTGAGCCTCCGTAACGATTCTCGGATCACGTCAGCAATAGTCGTGTGTCCATCCCGGACAACCGCCCGTACCGTCTTCTCGGCTTGCGCCTGCCGATAGCCAAGATTCACCAGAGCAGAGGCCGCTTCAGTCGGGAGTGGACTGGGCGTTGCCGCCGGAGTCCCATTCTGCACTTCACTTGCGCCGACTTTCTCCTGGAGTTCGACAACCAAACGTTCCGCCGTCTTTTTTCCAACACCTGGAGTCGCAACCAAGCGTGTCACATCGCGCGTATGCAGCGCGCTCTCCAGTTCATCAACCGGAATGCCCGACAGAATATTTAAGGCCAGGCGCGGGCCGATACCACTCACGCTACGAAGCAGCAGAAAATACGACTTCTCCTTTTCTTCCAGAAAGCCGAATAGCTGGAGGGCGTCTTCTCGCGCATGGGTATGGATGAGCAAGCTGACCGGCTCTCCCACTCCTGGCAGATGATAGAAGGTTTGTAATGACACCAATACCTGATAGCCGACTCCACCAACGTCGACAATGAGTTGCCCAGGGGTCTTTTCGTGGAGCACTCCGTAGAGGCGCGCAATCATAGGGGTTGCCGTGCGAGCGGGTTAGTCGTGCTTTTTCTGGTCTGCGGCAAGCATCTGGGCTACCGTCTGTTCCGTGAAGACATCGCGTAAAGAGCGGGCCTTCCTGCCCCCAGCGCGTCGCGGCTGAGCGCCAACTTGGTGGAGCAGGTCGGGCAGGCGGGCAGCGCTACAGTGACAAATGGCTGCCGCCAGCGCATCCGTCGCATCCTGGCTTGACGGAAAGACCCCCGCCTCTCCGTCTGGATGGTGCAGTTGGGAAAAGACGGCTTTTTGGACCTGCATTTTCCCTGCCCGGCCATATCCGGTCACCGCCGTCTTAATTTCCGTTGGATTATACTCGGCAATCCGCAGACCGGCTTGGGCCGCAGCCAGGAGCACGACGCCCCGCGCCTCGCCGAGGCGCAGAGCGCTCTGGACGTTATGGGCCACAAAGGCTTTTTCAAGACTCAAGACGTGAGGAGCCCAGCGGTCAATCACCGTCACAAGCTCTTCGTAGATGAGACGCAGGCGTTCAGGCAGGGAACGGAAGCCTTTGACAGAGACAACGTCTCCGGCACAAAAGGTCAACGTCCGGCGTGTCTTCTCAATGACACCCCATCCGGTCCGCAGCGTGCCAGGGTCTATTCCCAACACGCGCAGTGGAGTCTGAGCGTTGCGAGAGTCGATAGCCTTTCCTTCCTTAGGCCGCACTGAGTCGTTCCATCTCCTCTTCAGCAATTTCTACATTCGCGGAAACGGTTTGGACATCGTCAAGCTCCTGGAGGGCGTCGAGCAGACGTAAAGTTTGTTCGGCTTCCTTGCCGGAGAGACTGACCGTGTTTTGGGGTACCATCGTCGCTTCAGTGGACACCGTCCCAATATTGGCATTTTCGAGCGCCTGCCGCACGTCTTCGAGGTCATCGGGAGCTGTCACAACCTCAAACATCTCATCGCCCGTTGTGACATCTTCCGCCCCGGCGTCAAGGGCAATCTCCATGAGTTGATCTTCCTCAGCCTGGTCTTTTTCTATGGTAATAATGCCCTTGTGGGTGAACATCCAGGCAACAGAGTTAGGCTGGCCTAAGCTCCCTCCACTTTTGGTGAACAGATGACGCACTTCGGAAACTGTTCGATTTTTATTGTCCGTCAGTGTCTGCAGCATAATGGCCGCTCCGCCTGGCGCATGCCCCTCGTAGGTCACCTCTTCATAGCTGACACCCTCAAGCTCTCCAGCGCCTTTTTTCACCGCCCGGTCTATCGTATCGCCTGGCATACTGGCCGCCTTTGCCGCAGCTATGGCCGTGCGCAGGCGTGGGTTTGCGGATGGATCGCTCCCACCCATCCGGGCCGAGATCGAGAGATCTTTAATCAATTTTGTAAACATCTTGCCCCGACGGGCATCCTTGACTGCCTTCTTATGCTTAATGGTGCTCCATTTGGAATGGCCGGACATGACCGCCTCCTCCCGGCGTAAGACTTGCGGTTACGGGTAACATACTTCTGGGAGAGAGTAAACGCACGAGCACCCTATTGATGTCTCCGCTCTGATACAGTAAAGCCCCGCAATAATTAGACTTTCAGCTCCTCCCAGTGTAGCCGGACTCAATGAGGGGAGTGGCCGGGGACGAAAAAACACGATACACCCGGGCCTCGCGGAGATTTGCTCCCCTTGGGGAAAGGACATTCCGAGTGCGACTCATTACCATTCTTGCTCATACCGGTGTTGTCACCGGACTGGCAGGTTTATTTTTCGGCGGCCTCGCCTGGATGTATAACTCTCCGTTTGGGGCGGTCATGGTTCTCGGCAGCCTCGTGCTCCTGTTCGCCAGTGGCCTGTTAGGCTGGTATTACGGTTTTAGTCCAATGTGGCGGCCATCCGGGTGGGAAGAAGAGGTCACCCACGATGATCGTCATTATGTTGTGTCAACGCAGCGCTACCCGCCCTATCTCGTTCGCCAGGCGAAGAGGCAGGGCGGTATGCAGTTTGGAACGGCCGTGTATGCCATACACGCAGTTGACCAGGAAGTGGCCGAGGAAGCACAGGCCGTATACGGGCTGCAATGGCGGGAACACCAAGAGGCACAAGAAGGGCATCAGTGGGTTGTGCACGTCTTACGACAGGGCTGCCTGTCTGAACTGGAAGGATTTCGGCCAGTGTCAGAGGATATGATCTAAAGACACCCTGATTCTACACTTTCGTTTTCAAACTCCGGCAGCATGCTGCCGGAGGAGGCGTCCGTTACAGATTCCGCGGTGGCGACCCTGCTCCATGGTGACGGCCCCGTTCACAATAACCGAGTGAATGCCGGAAGGATGACGGCGCGGTTCTTGATAGGTCCCAACATCGGCAACCGTCTGGGGATCAAAGATGACAAGGTCGGCATAAGAACCCTCACAAATGAGACCACGGTCTCGAAGACGGAATTTTTGTGCGGGTAAGCCAGTCATCCGATGAACCGCTTCTTCTAGGGTCAGCAGCTGTGCATCCCGGACGTATTTCCCTAGGACACAGGCAAACGTGCCGTACAGACGAGGATGCGGTTTGCCCGCAACAGACGGAATCCCATCAGAGCCGATCATGGTTGTGGGGTGCGCTAAGACGCGACGGACATCTGTCTCATCCATCCCAAAGATAACAGCGACCGTACTTTCTCCTTCTCCGGCAATAAGCTCGGCGACAGTTTGCTGGAGGGACTTTCCCGTCAGTTGGCAGATGTCTTCCAAGGTCTTACCTTCATATTCGTGCTGGACGGGCGTTGAGGCAATCAGGACATCGCTCGGAGCGGCGCGTTCAATCACGCCGCCCTGGACGAGCGCGGCCAGCGTAGTACTGCCTGCGGTATACGGATAGGCGTCAGAGGAAATATCGAGGCCGCGCGCCCGCGCTTGCTCAACCAGGGCCAAAGAGTCTCGCACTTTGCCCCAATTCTTTCGGCCCATAGCTTTGTGATGGGAGATTTGGACCCCCGCGCCTGACTCTTCACCAATGCGGATCGTTTCCTGAATAGAGTCGAGCAGATGATCAGCTTCATCGCGCATATGCGTCGCATAGACACCATGGTATGCGGCCACGACTTTTGCCAAGGCAATCACTTCTTCTGTCTGAGCATAACGGCCAGGCGCGTAGAATAGGCCGGTTGACATGCCAGCCGCCCCGGCTTCCATCCCCTCTTGGACAAGGGCCTGCATGCGCCCAATATCCTGAGCGGTAGGCTCCCGCTCTTCATCAGATAACGCTCCGTATCGAACGGCTGCGTGAGGAATGAGACAGGCCACATTGACGGCGGATGGTCGGGATTCGAGCGCATGATAAAACTCAGCCGTGGTCTCCCACGAAAAGTCGCCCATCGGACCGAACAAGAGCGGCCCAAAGCCCCGTAAGAAGTTGCGATAGGCATCATTTGCCGGAGCGGCCCCAAAGCCGCAGTTGCCTATGACCTCAGTCGTGACGCCCTGCAGAATCTTGAAATCGCACAGCGGACGATCAAGCAGAGCGAAGTCATCGTGGGAGTGGACATCGATAAAACCAGGGGCAACCACATGGCCCGTTGCGTCAATCGCTTGGCCCGCATCGCCGCTCAGGCTGCCAACAGCGACGATCCGATCACCCCGGACCCCTATGTCTGCCTGCACGCTGGGTTGACCGGTGCCGTCGATAATCGTTCCGTTCCGAATAACGATGTCGTAGCGCATGCGTAACCTCTCCACTTACGCCAGGACCGGTCGGAACTTCAGCACCGCTATGTCCTCCGACCAGTCTTCAAAAACACTCTCAACCGGCATCCCAATCGCCACCTGCTCAGGGTCACACTCGATGATATTACTCATCAGCTGCGGACCTTCCTCCAGGGTGACAAGCGCCACGACATAGGGCACTTCCTCGGCAAACGCCTTGGTCACCGGACGATAGACAACGGTAAACGACAGCACCGTTCCGCGGCCGGACGCCCGCACCCACTCGACTTGCTCACTCATGCAGGCCGTGCAGTAGAGACGCGGATAAAATTGGTACTGCCCGCAGGCGCTACACTGCTGGATGCGCAACTCATGATTCCGACAACCCTCCCAGAACGGTTGCGTTTCGCCAGTCGGAACGGGCAGAGCCTTTTCTAGTGGCGTTGTCATCATCCAACCTCCTTTCCCAGAATCATCGAGCAGTGCGTGGACATGATCCCCCCCTGCGCATGGACAAAGGCGATGTTGGCGTCTTTGACCTGACGCGGTCCACATGCGCCGCGCAGTTGGGAAACCGCTTCCGTTACCGAAAACATCGAGCCGGGATGCCCAGGGTGGCAGTGTGACATCATCCCGCCATGCGTATTCACCGGGAGCTCACCCCCGAGCTCAATCCGCCCCCCCTCAACAAAACGTCCCCCTTCCCCCTTGGGACAAAAGCCCAGGTCTTCCAACTCAATAACCACCACCGGGGTAAAGCAGTCGTACAGCTCAGCCACGTCGATATCTTTGGGCCCCAGCCCGGCCATGGCATAGGCACGTTCACCCGCCTCTTTTGCCGCCGAGGTAGTAAGGTTGCGGGCTTGGCTGATGTGTTCGTGCGAATGCCCCTCTCCAACCCCCAGCATATAGACGGGAGGATGGGGGAAATCCCTGGCACGGTCGGCTGAGGTGAGAATCAGGGCAGCTCCACCGTCGGACACCAGCGAGCAGTCCAGCAGGTGCAGGGGCGAGGCAATCATTTTTGAGTTGATAACATCATCAACCGTAATCGGGTCGCGCATCTGCGCGGCCGGATTCATCGAGGCGTGCCGCCGACAGGCCACCGCCACTGCGGCCAATTGCTCGCTGGTGGTGCCATAGGCGTGCATATGCGCCTGAGCGATCAGGGCGTAAAACGCCGGAATGGGGGGACCGTAGGGTCGTTCAAACTGGGCGTGTCCGGCCGTTGACATAGCTTCAATCGCCCGGTCCCGGGAGAGGCCGGACAGCATATTATCCGCCATAGTGACGAGCACGGTGTGGCACATGCCACTGGCAATAGCCGCGGCGGCGTGATGCAGAATCGCCAGAGTCGTTCCGCCTCCCGTAGCCACATTGAGACAGTAGCGCGGGAAGATCTGCATATACTCGGCAATCATTTCCGCGTGATACATATACGGCTCGACAAACGAATTGCAGGTAATCAACCCATCGATCTCATCCTTGGTGATGCCCGCGTCTTCCAGCGCAGACTTGGCCGCCTTGACGTAGAGTTGAGTGGCACTCAGATGCGGGACGATACCGACCTCGGTATCGGCTGCCCCCACAATGGCGACTTTTCCTCGGAGCGATTCCATGGCTCTCCTCCGCATGCGTCTGTTTTAGCAGTTCTCTTTACTTGGCATTATCTCGACCCGCAAACAAGGCACCGGGCAGACCGTTGGGCCAGTCTGCCGTGTTTACGAACCGGGTAGGGGTTCAACCAGATCAATCCCAGGCGGTAACTTAAACCTGAAGAGATCGTCCCCTAGCGCCGTTTCACGCTCGATATTCGTAAAGGAGACCCGCGTGGTATTGCCCAACGGATCAGTAATCAGAGCTTGGAGGATATCGAACGTCTCTTTACTCACTTCGATATCCAACAGACCAATGGCCTCAGCCACCCGCCTGGGCGTGAGACGGAGCTGATACACGCTGCTGGTCTCCCCTTGAGGCAGGACGGAGAAATCTTCCTCCAGACGGCCGACTCCGGTAAGAAACGAGACCGGCGTCTGCGAGCTGAAGGCATACTGAAAAGGCGTTTTCACCACTTGCCGTTCTGTGGGTTGATACAGCCAGAGTGCGCTGCCATCGGCGATCAGAAGCTGTTGCGGTTCCGTAAATTCCCAACGCATGCGGCCCGGTTTCTTGAAGAACACCTGCCCCCGAGACGTGAGTGTCTGTCCGAGCGTGGCCGAGGTGACCTCCTGGACAAAGTCGGCTCGAAAACCATCGGTTTCGTCGTAACGCGCCTGGAGACGGGCCACAATCGTTTTCCGCGCAGTTATCTCGCTCGACGCTTTCGTGCCAGCAGATCGGCCTTGGAAATCCTCAGCTGGAGAAGCGACGAAGAAATGACCTTCAGGCAAGGCGAGCAGGAGGAGGAGCAGGCTGATCCTCAAAAAGCGCATAGACCGTCTTCGCACAGTATGAAGATAGAACACGGTACTAGTCGGCAGGAAAACCAACAGTCAGAGTGACGACCTCTGACCTACTCGGCCTCGGCCTGGACCTGCACCAGGACCTCACGCGGTTTCCCGGCTTCGCCGGCAGGCGCGATGAGCCCTTCACGCTCCATCCGTTCAATCATGCGCGCAGCCCGATTATAGCCAACGCGCAAGCGACGCTGCAGCCAGGAGATGGAGGCCTGGCGGCTTTCCATCACCAGGTCACGCGCCTGCTCATACATTTCGTCGTAATCCTCTTCTTCGTGCGGACCGGCCCCCTTCTGCGTTCGCGCCGATTCGAGTGCAGCGACCAACTCCTCGTCGAAAACCGGCTTGCCCTGCTTCTTAATCGCCACGGCGAACTTTCTGATCTCGGGTTCTGAGACAAAGGCGCCATGGATACGCTGGGGTTTGGCGCTGCCCGGCGGAAGGAACAGCATATCGCCATCACCCAACAGCCGCTCGGCACCAACGGCGTCCAGAATCGTCCGGGAGTCGATGCGAGAGGAGACCTGAAAGGAAACACGGGCTGGAAAGTTGGCTTTAATCAATCCGGTGATCACATCAACAGACGGTCGCTGAGTTGCCAGAATCAGATGAATCCCGGCCGCTCGCCCCATCTGTGCCAGCCGGGTAATCGGCTCCTCGATTTCCCGACCGACCGTCAGCATCAGATCGGCTAATTCGTCAACCAGGACAATCAAATAGGGTAAACGTTGATGGTTGAGTTCCAGCCGGGTCTTAGACTGCGGTTGCGCGGCAGTCAGCTCGTCCTCATTGTCGTGGACGACCTCCGTCAGCTTGATAATGCCGTTGGTGTCCGTTTCCCCAGTTTCGAGGACACGATTATAGGCCCCAATATTTCGCACGCCTTTATCCTTAAGCAACTGATAGCGGTACTCCATGCGCCGCACGACTTCCTGCAGGGCGACACCGGCCTCCTTGGGATTGGTAATGACATGCGACAGTTGGTGTGGCAGGCCCTCGTATAAGGAGAGTTCCAGCATTTTCGGGTCAATCATAATAAAACGCACGTCACGCGGCGTCGCCCGGGCCAGAATGCTCATAATCATCACATTGAGTGAGACCGACTTACCGGTCCCAGTTGCCCCCGCCACCAACAGGTGAGGCATCCGTGCCAGGTCCGTCACCACGGGATTGCCAACCGTATCCTTACCTAAGGCCAGGGCCAGGGGCGACTCGGTCTGGTGGCAGGCGCCACTGTCCAGAATCTCGCGCAGACAGACCTTCTCGCGCTTGGCATTAGAGACCTCAATCCCGACGACGGCTTTGCCCGGAATGGGAGCCAGGATACGGACGGACACGGCGCGTAAGGCCATTTGCAGATCATCGGCTAATGACACGACGCGATTGACCTTGACCCCCGGTGCCGGTTCAAACTCATAGGTCGTAATAACCGGGCCGGGCCGCACGGCGACCACACTGCCGGAAACACCAAAATCACCCAGCTTGTTTTCCAATATCTGGGAGCTGGCGTGCAGCGCTTCTTCATCGACCTTGACCGCTAAACGGACGGGCGGATCGAGCAGGGCCAGGGTGGGTAAGGCATACGGTCTATTGTCCGCGCCACCGGTCGGACTTGGAGGCTGCGCCGGAGGGGCGGACTTGTCCTCGCCCGTCGCCGCGGGTGGCCGACTAATAATAATAGGTGGCTTGCTCTCTTCTGGCTCATCCAGAGCGTCTGGCGGCTCAGATTCAGGGGCCGGTTGGCGTGTTTTCTTCTTTGGCAGCGGACGGGGCTGGGGCGGCTCTTTTTTGAGCGTATAGACCTCGGCGGCATCCTCTTCACAGAAGAGCGGTTCGGATAGCGGAGCTTGTCGCTCCGTCTGCCGGGTCGTCCAACGCTCTGATATCTGTTCGAGCCAGCCTGAGGTCCGACTCGCAGCCTGACCCGATAGAGTCCGCAGTCGGGACCAGCCGAATCGCCCGATCACGCAGCCGACTGCAACCAGCCCGCTCCCCAGTTTCACCAGGGAGAGCTGAGTTGTGCCCATAAACGAGACCAGCAAGACAGGAGACAGGAGCAAGTAGGCACCGACAAGATTCCCGGCTTGACGCAGATGGAGAGCCAGGAAGCTCCCGACCCAGCCCCCAGCCTGAAAGATCGGCCGTCCATCGAACCAGAGAGCCAGAAAGGCTGAAGCCGCCAGGGTAAAGACCACAAACGAGATGCCCTGGACGAAGGGGGCGGCACACCGCAGCCAACGAAAGCGGAGCGCCATAGCGTACAGCAAGAGAGCCGGGAATAGATAAGCCGTCAGACCGAACGCCCGACGCAGAACGTGAGCCGCCAAATATCCGGCCCGACCGACCTGATTACTATCCGCAGCGTCAGGCTGATACGAAAAAAAGGCGAGTCCCAAAAAGATGGTGAGCGTCACACACAGCACACCAATTCCCTCGCCCAAGGCGGAGCGTTCTTGAACAGTACTGTGTTCTTGCTCGGCATCTTTGTCTTGCCGGCGTAAGTTTTTCTTGACTGCCATTCCACCCTCCCCACATCTACATCTCCATGACAAACGGCAAGACCACAGGCCGACGCCCGAGTGTCTTACGAAAATAACGCCGTAAGGTCAGCCGAACCTGCTCCTTCACGACACCGCTATCAGTTCGGGACTCGGCCGGCAGCGCATCAAGCGTGGCGCGAACCGCCTCTTTGGCGGCGGCATAGCCGTCTCCGTTTGTCGACGGCAGAAAGCCGCGCGAGAGCAGATCGGGTCCGCTCAAGAGCTCTCCGGTCTGTTGCTCCAGTCCGACGATGGCGACCACCAGGCCGTCCTCAGCCACGTGTCGGCGGTCACGCAGGACTTCTTCTTCGATTCCGGCTAGTCCATCAACAAACACCCGGCCAGCGGGAACCGACCCGGTCAGACGAGCTTCCTGGGCCTGTATCTCTAATACTTGTCCGTCTTCGAGCAGAAAGACATTATTGGGATCAACGCCTACCTCTCGGGCCAGCTCGCAATGACGCGTCAGGAAACGATATTCCCCGTGTATGGGAACAAAATATTGAGGACGCACCAGGTTAAGCATCAAGCGCAATTCGTCCTGGGCCGCATGACCGGACACATGCACGCAGGCAATGGCCTCGTAATACACTTCGGCTCCCCGTCGGGAGAGATGATCAATCAGCCGCGCAATGGTCCGCTCGTTGCCTGGAATAACCCGTGACGAGAGGATAACGGTATCCTTGGCCTCTAGCTGTATTCGCTTGTGATCTCCAACCGCAATCTGGGATAAGGCCGACAGAGGCTCGCCTTGTGATCCCGTTGTGAGCAAGGTCACAGTGTGCGGAGCAAGGTCCGGTACGTTCGCGATATCGATCAGCGCCTCCTGGGGCAGCGGGAGGTGCCCGGTCTCCTCAGCAATGCCAATATTGCTCACTAGCCGTTTGCCCACAACGCCAACCTGACGGCCCTGTTTGACCGACAGATCAACAACTTGGCGTATGCGGTGAATATGCGAGGCAAAGGTTGCCACCAGAACCTTGCCCTGCGCGTGGGCGATAATGTCCTCGAGCGGTCGGGTAATCGTGCGTTCGGACGGGGTAGAGCCGGCGCGCTCAACATTGGTCGAGTCGGACATCAAGAGCAATACCCCTTGCTCTCCCCATTCGGCAAAACGACTCAGGTCGGACCGGCGTCCATCTATCGGCGTCTGATCGAACCGAAAATCTCCGGTATGAATGATAGTCCCGAGTGGTGTGGTAATAGCCAGAGCCGAGGCATCGACAATACTGTGCGTGACATGAATCCCTTCAAGACAAAAAGGACCGATCTCCCAGGCTTCCCGGGGCCGGAACTCGTGCAGTTGCACCTCATCGTCAAAGTGATGCTCCTGAAGTTTGTCACGCACTAAGCCAAGGGTGAACGGCGTCCCATAGACCGGCACCTGAAATTCTTTGAGCAGATGCGGCAGAGCGCCAATATGATCCTCGTGTCCGTGAGTCAGCACTACTGCCTGCAAATGATGCTGCTCGCGCAGATATCTCAGGTCGGGGATGACGATATCTATCCCCAACATCTCCTGTTCAGGAAACATCAGCCCGCAGTCTATGGCGATCGCGACGGTTTCCTCCGCACAGCTGGCCGGACAGTACTCAATCAACATCAGATTAAGCCCAATCTCGCCCAGGCCGCCGAGTGGCACAATACGCAGGCGACCGTTACTCATGGTGTGGCCCTATATTCGGTCTCACGGCCGTCTTGTTCACCCAGACGCTCCGGTTGTCCAGATGGCGGAGAAGATGGAGCATGCTCGGCAGACGTCGGTGAGGATTCGGCGGTTTTCAACCGAGCAGCAATCGCGGCCTCAACCTGCGTCATCAGGGCGCTGCGGGCTGCCTTTCTGGGGCCGTCTCGACGAATCGGAATCGGTGCCCCAAAGATAATCTCAATTTCTCCGGAACGGACTTTCCAGTCTCCAGGGGGGAGAATCAACCGACTGCCGTTAATCGTGATGGGAACGACCGGCATACCCGCTTCCACCGCGGCCATAAAACCGCCGGGCTTAAACGGCAAGAGACGTCCGTTCTCCCCACGTGTCCCTTCAGGGAAAAACAGGACTGAGATATGAGCGTCAAGGAGTTCCTTGACTTTGCGCAAGGTGGCAACAGCCTGGGTTCGGCTGCCCCGATCGACTAATACTTGATGGGTCCGATACATACACGCGCCCAAAATGGGCACTTTACGCAGCTCGTGCTTTGCCACCCAACGCAAGGGGAAATCTTCGAGGGCAGCCATGAGCGCCAGGATGTCAAACTGGCTCTGATGATTAGACATAAAAAGATAGGCCGAGTGGGGATTCAACTGACTCAGACCCTGTACACGGACAGACACTCCACACGCCCATAGATTTCCTTTTGCCCAGAACCGGATAAGACGGGCCGCGCGCTCGGCATACGGATCGAAAAAAGAGAGGAAATAGACTGGACCGCCCCAGAACACGGTATGCAGGACAATAAATGCCATGCGTAGTGTGGCAAGAATGATCAAAGACCGCTCCTCTTTACCCGCTCCCTCGTCGCTTTCTTATTATAGTTTCTTCTCCAACTGGCCGTCAACGCAGTTGATTTTTCTCCACCTGGGCATACAATCGTAGTGGCTCGCAGGAGGTGGGGTGTGATTGTGGAATGCCCTTCCTGCCATACTCGTTATCGGACCGACGTGGCAGGGGTGGTTGATGAGACAACGTTTTTTGAATGTTCGCGGCCAGACTGCGGACATGTTTTCCAGTTTGCCCCGCCGCTCGTCCAAATAGACCACCTTCCAGAACCAGACGTTGATCCGGAAGTCGCACCATCCGAGGCCCCCGCCGCCGACCCTGCCTTTACGTCTTCTGGCGACTTCTCTTCTTCCGACACTCTTTCGACACAGCTCTCTGATGCTGATTTGCCCACAGATCAAGACTGGTCGGATAGCCCATCCCCTGACTTGGTCCCGGATGGAGAATTGGAAGCCGCAGATTCAACCGGTTCCGCAAGGTCTGCAAAGCCGAGGACGAGCCGCACCGCACCCGCTCAGTTCACCCCGGCCGCGCCGCGAGCGCCTGATACTCTTCCGTCAGTCACAGCCTCTTTCTCCGACAAAGACCACCCTGCCGAAGGCAGGGTTGAACGGCCGCCCCAGCCAACTCTGGCCTCGCACGAGACGGTTCTTTCATCCCGCTTACCCATCTTGCTCCTCGGCCTGATCGTTGCCGGCTATGCCGGCTTGACCTTTATCGTCTCCTCCTACATAGAACAGACCGCAGTCGTGTTCTCGCACCTTCCGGTCCTCGGCTCCTTACTCGACGCCGAACGCCCGTCCGCGCGGCATATTGCCCTCACAAAAATGCGCGGAGGCTTTTGGCACACAAAAGACGGGCACCAAGTCTTTGCTATTGCAGGCAGGGCAGTGAACCAAGCCACGGCACCTGCACAGCGCATTCAAATCGAGGGAACGCTGCTCGGCGATAGTGGTCAGGTGTTAGGCCAGCGGCTCATTTTCTGCGGAACCGAGACCGCCCCAGAAGTGCTCGAAAGTCTCTCCCGCCGGCAGGTGCATATCTTGCAGAGTCTCATGCCGCCCAAGCAGTTCTGGGTCGCGGCAGGAGAAGGGGCCGATTTTCTGATTGCTTTTACCGACCCGCCTGACCGGGTCGTCGAATTCAGCAGCCGGGTTGTCGCGGCGCAATTCGGGCGGCCTTCTTAGGACTGCTCGTCGGTTCCTTTGCCTGATCCCTGCTCGGGCGTGACATCTATCTCGTCGGGATTTTTCACGGCTTTTCGAAAGCTGCGTATACCCTTGCCGAGTCCTTCACCGATCTCCGGCAATTTCCCTGCCCCGAATATGATGAGGACAATAACGAGAATAATAACGAGTTCGCCAACACCGAGACCAAACATGGTGTGCCCACTATAAGCCGGCCCGCGCCACCGGGCAAGGCATCCGCGTTTCCTTGCGGCCCGTGGCCGAGACAGCTAGAATGCCTCAAATGTCGGCCGCGGTCTTAACACCTGTCCCTCCCGCACAGCGTGACCCGCTCGTGCTTTTCCTCCTGTTCTCCCTTCTCCTGCATTTGATCCTGCTCCTGTTGTGGCCCCAATTCAAACGCGCCCAAGCCCCGCCGCAAGAACAGTTGACGGCCGTTGAGTTGTTACCGCCAGAGGCGTTCACCCCACCCCAGGTCGCGCAGGTGCCCCCGCAAGTTCAGGAACCGGAGCCAGCCGAAGAACAGCCCAAAGAGGAGCAGCAGTCACCTCCGGCAGTCCCGGAGCAACAGATCGTCAGCGTGCCGGATGAGGTCAATGACCAGGTTCCGGACCAGACCCGCTTTCTCAGCGACCGGAATACTGCGGTCGAAGAGCAGACTGTCGCAGTCGGGACGCCGCTGACCAAGCCGCCTGAAGAAGAAAAGCAGCCGACACCGGACAAGGCCGACAAAGTCCCGCAGCAAGAGCCGACCCAACTGGCCCTCAACACACCGGGACGCAGTCGGAAACCGCCAGTTGACAATCCTTTGGAACAAGCGCTGAAGGACGCCAAAAACAAGCGTTCACCACTGCAAGGCGACCCCAAAGCGCGCAAAGCCAAGCCCCAACTCTTTGCCCGACCGGATGACGTATTGGCAAAAGGCTGGCTATCAACAGATGGCGAGGCGGAAGATGAAGAAGAAGCCCAGCGCACACCCCCCTCTGGCAACGAACTCCTGGCCATGGCCCCACCACCAGCCCGCGAAAATTTCCTCACCATGCCAGGACCGCGCGGGACCCTCGACTATCTGCCCGACGTCCGTAAAGGCAATCTCACCTTTCTCAATACCAAAGCGAGTCGCTTTGCACCGTTCGTCCGCCGGGTTGCCCAGCGCGTGTTTCAGCATCTCCTGATTCGGCAGCGACGCAATCTCCAGGTGGACGACGTCGTGGCCGCCCGCAACTATGTGCAACTCCAGGCCAAGCTAGACGACAAGGGTGTGCTGCGCGGCGTGACTCTGCATACGCGCTCTGGAAGTTATGCGGTTGACGAGAGCCTGTTGGACGCCTGCCAGCAGGGGGCGTGGGACGAAAATCCACCGCCGGAGGCCAGATCCGAAGACGGGTTTTACCATTTTATTTTCCGCTCCCGCATCAACGCCCGCTTCGATGCCACCGGTCTACGGGGAATACTTACCTATCTGGAGGTCGGCCTCGTCTGACTTTTGGACGCTGATGAGCCTGCTTGCAAAAACCGCTGGGACTGCTAGCGTTGGGCGGTGCGCAGCCGTGCACGCCAGCCGTTATCATCATTTGGGGCCGTAGCTCAGTTGGGAGAGCGCTAGAATCGCACTCTAGAGGTCGTGGGTTCAAATCCCATCGGCTCCACTTTTCTCCTCTTGCAGATATGAACGCAGCCAGCCGTCCCGGATTCCTTGGGAGACAAAGCTGGGAACCGATTGGCCCGCCATACGGTCAAATTCAACCACATGGCCGTGCTGGGCCTGCCGCAGACAGGCGTGTTCCTGATCTTCCTCAAACCCCAACCGGTTGAGCAAGTCCTGAATTGAGGCAAAGTGCAGCATCTCGGCCTGGGACAGGCGCAACAACGCCTCCGTGGGCGTATCAACGTGGACCAGGCGCGACAGCGTTTCAACGTCATACCAGCCACGGAACTGTGCCCGCTCCCATTGAACGGCCACCACGTCCATCCCGACCGAGATGTCAATCACCTCGCCCGCGTCCGGCCCCTCAACCCGAAATCCTCCGCCTAAATCCAGAATGGACCCTTCACGAAGAGCCACGTGGTCTCCAATATCAAGAATAAAGGCTGCCATACGCTTTGAATCGGAACCGTTCTCAGGCCGTTCTTCCTCCCTCGTGTCATCTTACATAGCACGCTGGACCGGAACGAGAACACCGCTCCATCTTCTCCAGGCCGTAGGCCCTATGCTATGGAGGGAGATATCAAAACCAAGTAGAGATAAGGAGACCTCACTATGGCAGTCAAACACCCGACCGTTGATGACCTCGCCGATATTGCAGCTGGCTACGGCCTGGAACTGACCGATGACGACCTGGAGTCGTTTCAGGGGCTTATGGGTGGGGTTCTGGAATCCTACGCCCGACTGGATGAGCTTACCGAGCCGAGCCTGCCGGTCTCCTATCCGCGGACGCCGGGCTACCGGCCCCAGCCGGAAGACAACCCGCTCGGGGCCTGGTACTGGCGGACGGACCTCAAAGGCGCGTCCTCAGGACCGCTGGCGGGGAAAACCCTGGCCATCAAGGATAACGTCTGTGTCGCCGGTGTCCCCATGATGAACGGCAGCAGTATTCTCGAAGGCTACACCCCGGAAATCGACGCCACTATTGTGACCCGTATTCTTGATGCTGGCGGTCACATTGTGGGCAAGGCGGTATGTGAGAATCTGTGTTTCTCCGGCGGCAGTCATACCAATGCTACCGGTCCGGTGCTCAACCCGCACGACCACAGTCGCACAACGGGCGGCTCTTCGTGCGGCAGCGGGGCACTGGTCGCGGCCGGTGTGGTCGATATGGCGATTGGCGGCGACCAGGGCGGCTCGATTCGCATGCCGTCCTCGTGGTGCGGCATCTATGGGCATAAACCAACCTACGGCCTGGTTCCGTATACCGGCATTATGCCAATTGAAATTACGCTTGATCATACCGGGCCGATGACGCGCAGCGTGCACGATGCGGCCTTGCTGCTTGAGGTGTTGGCCGGTCCGGACGGACTAGACCCGCGCCAGCAGGCCGGGCTCCAGGGCCAGGCCTACACTCAGGCCCTCAGCGGAGATATTGGCGGGCTGCGGATTGGCGTTGTCGAAGAAGGCTTTGGCTGGGACGTATCAGAACCGGACGTCGACGACAGTGTCCGGGAGGCGGCCCGGGTATTTGAGAAACTCGGGGCTGCGGTCACAACCGTGTCCCTGCCCTGGCACCGCGATGGTCGGCATGTCTGGAACAGCATTGCCACCGAAGGCCCAACCCTGCTGATGGTTGAGGGGGGGGGCATGGGAACGAATTGGAAGGGGCATTATACCACCAGCCTGCTTGATGCCGCGGCGCGCGGACGGCTCACCCGCCCGAACGACCTGTCGGAAACCGTCAAAATGGTCATCCTGCTCGGCCGCTATATGCAGGAGCACTATCACGGCCATTATTACGCCAAGGCCCAGAACATGGCCCGCGCTCTGGGAGCGGCCTACGATACCGCCCTCCAAGAGCATGACCTGCTGCTCATGCCCACCCTGCCGATGAAAGCCACCAAAATCCCCGGACCTGACGCCAGTCGCGAAGAGTACGTGCAGCGTGCGCTCGAAATGCTGCATAATACCTGTCCGTTTGACGTGACCGGTCATCCCGCGCTGACGGCTCCCTGTGCGATCTCGGAAGGCTTACCGGTGGGTATGATGCTAATCGGTCGGCACGGGGATGACGCCACCGTCCTGCGAGCCGCAGACGCATTCGAGAAAAACGTGTTTGCCGCCCCCACCCCGTCGCAGGTGTAAAAGAAGCACCATGATTACGGTGGCTGGGCTCTATGTCTCCGGCATCCCGTAAAATCGTGCGCGGGGGTCCGCTGTGCGCAGGCCACCCTCGATGCGCGCGGACTCCGGCACGACCGCGGCTGGATGATCGTTGATGGGCACGACGATTTTGTGACCCAGCGCGAGCATCCCCGCCTGGCCCTGATTACCCCCCAGCTTGAGGCCGACACATTGCACCTCTCAACCCCCGAAGGACAGGCCGTCTCGGTACCAACAACGGGCGTCGTCGGACCAACGCGCCACGTGCGGGTGTGGCGTGATTGGTGTGAAGCTGTCGATCAAGGCGACATAGCAGCCCAGTTCTTTTCCGACTGGTTGGGGGAATCCGTCCGATTGGTCAAAATGGCGGATTCCTTCGAGCGTCGGGTTGACCCCCGCTATGCCAGGACACCGGCGCTCACCGGCTTCTCCGATGGCTATCCGTTGCTGCTTATTTCGGAGGCGTCCTTAAACGACCTCAACGCGCGACTCGATACACCGCTGCCCATGAACCGCTTCCGCCCGAATCTGGTGGTCGCCGGCTGCGACCGGTATGCCGAGGACGGCTGGCAACAGGTACGAATCAACACCGTCACCTTTGACACGGCCAAGCCGTGTGAGCGCTGTACCGTGACCACTACCGACCAGGCGACGGGTGAGCGCGGCGTCGAGCCACTGCGTACTCTGGCGACCTATCGGCGGGTCGGCACAAAAGTCTATTTTGGGCAGAACATCATTCATCGGACAGCGGGCACTCTTACGGTGGGAGAGCCGGTCGAGGTTGTGCTCAGGGAACAGTCACGCTCGTGAGTGGAGAGACCAATCAGAAGGAGGACTCCATGCTCGTAGACGGAAAATGGGAAGATGATTGGCAGATGAAAAAACGCACGGACACTCAGGGCCGCTTTATCCGGCAGGAATCGACGTTTCGGCATTGGATCACCCCGGACGGCTCAGCCGGTCCGACCGGAGACGGCGGATTTCGGGCGGAGCCGGGCCGCTATCACCTGTATATTGCCTACAACTGCCCGTGGGCCTGCCGGGCCCTGCTCTACCGCAAGCTGAAAAAATTAGAGGATGCCATCTCCCTTTCGGTCGCTATCCCTGAGTTTACCGACCAGGGCTACAGCTTTGGTGAGTATCCGGGCTCCATTCCCGATCCGCTGTTCAATATCCGCTACGTCCACGAACTCTACACCCGCGCCGACCCCCACTTTACCGGCCGTCCGACCGTTCCGGTGCTGTGGGATAAGCAGCGGAACACAATGGTCAATAATGAGTCGGCTGACATCATCCGCATGCTCAATACCGCCTTTGACGCCTATGGAGATGCCTCGGTCGATTTTTATCCCGCGGACTTACGGCCCGAGATTGACGCCCTGAACGAACGGCTGTACGAGAGCCTCAACAACGGCGTCTACCGAACCGGATTCGCCATGAGCCAAGAGGCGTATGAGTCTGCCGTGACCGATGTGTTCGACTGTTTGGACGAATTGGAGCAACGGCTGGGGGGACAGCCCTACCTCCTTGGCGAGCGGCTCACCGAAACGGATTGGCGGGCGTTTGTGACCCTGATTCGTTTTGACGTCGCCTACTACGGTCTCTTCAAGTGCAACCTCCGCCGCATTATCGACTACCCTAATCTGTCGGCCTATCTCAAACGGCTGTATGACCTGCCCGGCGTGGCCGAGACGGTGAATTTCGAGCACATCAAACGGACGTATTATACCATTCGGAAAGTGAACCCGAGCGGCATTATTCCCAAAGGGCCGGATCGGGTGTTTTAGGAAGAAGGGATTAGGTACTGGGGATTGGGGGTTAGCCCTAACCCCCTTACACTCGCTCTAATGACGGCTCGGCAATTTTCAACAATTGCTTGCCCTGATTCTTACCTTCAAACAGCCGCAGAAACGTGCGTGGCGCGTTTTCAAACCCCTCTTGAATGTCTTCCTGAAAGGTCAACTGGCCGCTGGTAATCCACTCCGTCAGCTCTTGGGCCGCCTGCCCAAACCGAGCCGCATAGTCAATGACAATAAAGCCCTCCATCCGCGCCCGCTGGATCACCAGATTCATATAATTTTTCGGTCCGGGCGGCGGGGTGGCTTCGTTGTAGCGCGAAATGCCGCCACACAGCACCACGCGCGCGTTGAGCGCAATATGCGCCAGCGCCGCATCCAGGATATCCCCCCCAACATTATCAAAATACAGATGGATGCCGTCCGGGCACAACGCGCCGAGCCGCGCTTCCACATCTTCAGCCTTGTAATCGATGGCCGCGTCATAGTGGGCTTCTTCGGTCAGCCAGCGGCATTTTTCTGGCCCGCCAGCAATGCCGATGACCCGGCAGCCCTTGAGCTTGGCAATCTGTCCGGCAATCGAGCCGGTTGCCCCGGCCGCACCCGATACCACGCAGGTCTCGCCAGCTTTGGGCAGCCCGACATCCAGGATGCCGAAATACGCGGTCAGACCCGTCACCCCAAGGACGCCTAGCGGCCAGGTCAATGGAGCGTCAGCCGGAATCTTTGTCGGCGGCATCAGACCGCCCCGCTCACTGGCCGCCGCATACTCCTGCCAGCCAAAGCCGCCCTGCACGCACTCGCCCGGCCGGAAATTTGGATTACGCGACTCAATGACCTGGCCCACGCTCAGGGCCCGCATGACCTCATCGATCTGGACCGGCTGGATATAGCTCTTACGGTCCTCGATCCAGCCGCGCATGGCCGGCTCGAAGGCGAGGTACAGATTACGGACCAGAAACTGCCCGTCCTCAAGCTGGGGCATCTCGGCCTCGTGATAGGCAAAGTCCGATTCCTTGACCATGCCCTGCGGGCGGCAGGCCAAACGCCATTGTCGATTGATATGCTGGCTCACGAATAGTCTCCTTCCAGACTCATAGTCTTCGTACCGCACCATAGCATTACGATCAGGGGCGCGGCTATGACGGGACGACAAGAGCCCTGGTATGCCCACCGGCCACTTTGCCGACAGACCGAGTTGTCCCCCCGCTCGACTTGGCTTACAATCGGGACTACGCTTCTACCACCCCACGAGACGGAGGAGTGGAAACATGGAGCGAAAACCGATTACAAATCAAAACGAGAAAGGATGATGTGCATGGCTGTGCTTTATGTGTGTCTCTCGCTACTCCTCCTGAGTCTGCCGGCATGCAGTAAGAGCCTTATTCCAAAACTCTCAGGCTCCGACAAATCGGCTTCAACCACACCGCTCGCAGAAGAGGGGAAAATCGATGCGGACTCGCAAACCGCTCATTTTTCAGTGCCGCCGCAACAACTGGCCGCCCTGTTAATTAAGACGGCCAAGGACGAGGGTTGGGCACCCAAGCAAAAGGCGGTTGAAAACGATGAGCGCTGGGTGGTGACCATTCGCGACCCGGACAAACCGCTCGGCAAGTCAGAGCAGAACGTCTTTATTGAAAGCAATGCCGGCAGTGGCAGCATCATTCGGGTTGGCTCCGGCATGGCGTCGCTACCCGAGCGCTTACTGACACCGCTCAAAGCCAACGTGACGACCTATTATGAGCCACCCAAACAGGTGGCGCAGACACCAGCAGTGACGGGAGAGCGTGACTATTCCGACAGAAAGTCTGCGGCCGATGTGGTGGTCACGGCTGGGACGCCAATGCGGCCCTACCGGAAACTCGGAAAAGTCCGGTCGAGCGTGCAGCGTAATGAGAAAACCCTCTCCCAGAAAATCTGGGATGCGCCGATGTCTCTGATCCGAGACGCCGACGAGGAGAGCACCAGCAAGACCCGTCTGTTCAACAAACTCAGCGCCAACGCGATACGCAAATACGGCAGCCAGGTCGATGCCATCATCAAAGCTCGCTACAAAGCACGCACGGACGGCAGTGCCTTTGCGTCAGGACTGGCCGTGCAGTACGTCGCAACTGAGGAGCGCTTGGAAGAGATCGAACGGCTGCATGAAAAAGGCTACTTGACCGATGCCGAGTACGCGGACAAGCGCGCAAAAATTCTGCAAGGGCTCTAGCACCGTTTAAGGGATTGGGGATTAGGGGTTAGGGGTTGGGCTCTTGTCCCCTCTCCCCTTGAGGGAGAGGGCTAGGGTGAGGGGGTCTACTTCACCACAATCGGATTAATCGGCGAGCCGGCAGCACCGACGATCTTGAGCGGCGTGCAGGCATAAAGAAACGCGTACTGTCCGTCTTCCGCACAATCGGCGGCCAGGTCCTCGAGCCAGTTGATTTCGCTGAACAGGACACCGAGATTGCGCATGAGTGCCCCGTGAAGCGGCACAAAGCAGCCGGACTCGGGATGAGACGTTTGCTCGCTTGCCAGGGTATCGCTGCCCAGGCTGGGGATTTCCATCTCGTGGAACCAGTTCACCAGTTCGGGGCTGTACGCAATCCCCGGTTCACTCATGGCCTGGACAGCCGTATCGGGCGAGTCATCCGTTGCGTTTTCACCGTAATAGGCCGCCGGCCCTTCGGTAAAAAAGCGATTCAGCCAGCCGGTCCGAACCAGGAGGATATCGTGCTTTTCTATAGTCAACTTTTGATGTTCGGCCGTCTGCTGCAACTCGTCCAAGCTGATGCCATACCCGGCAGGTAAGTGGGGTAGGTTTTTGTAGCGAGCCACATCGAGCAATACGCCGCGGCCGACTACGCCGCGTTCCGCTACGGGCAGAATGCTATCCTTACTGAGTCCGCCCCCCATAGTCGTTCTGGCGTCATAGCCATTATAGAGTTTGTCGTCGAACCAGACGTGACCCAAGGCATCATACTGCGTCGTGGCCTGGAGATTGGTCATCATGACGTCATCGGCGTACTCGATCCCGCCCGGAAACGGCTGAGCCTTACCGCTCAGATAGTGGCCCTTGTCCATGACCATCATCCGGCTCGGCTGGCTGCGGCCCTTGTAGCCGGGGTCGCCGTCGGGATGGCACATCCGCACCTGGAGCGTAAAGACGTTACCGCTTTGAACAGCCCTCACCCCACGCAGGACTTCCGCTTGGGTCAGAAAATTCAGAGAACCGATTTCATCGTCCGCCCCCCAGCGTCCCCAGTTTTTGGGCGAGTCTTTTAAGAGTTCTGTCAGCGTTTGAGCCATGTCCACCTCCTTCTGAAAGAATTGAAGGGACGGATAGCAAACCTCAGATACGCAGACAAGCATCGATTCGACCCGTACCGCCTTATCCGCCGGCTGCGTCATATCCGTATCACCCCCGCTGGAACGTCGCCTCCGTTCCTGGCAATAAAGGAGGAAAGAACACCAAAACGGTTTCAGACACGTGGCTCATAGACCAGACAGCAGACGGTTACGGACCCTATTTTTTACGCTTGTTATTGGAGTAGCACTCTGTAGCAGTCCCAGCGCTGCCGCTGAGTCAGACGAGCGGCCAACGCCCGGCCAGGAGAGTTTTCGCCTCGTGGATGAGGGCGGCCATTCGCCGAGCGACCTGGGTCTCGACCCGCATATCGATCCACCCCAAGTCGGCCTCGACCCAACAGCTATGGTTACCGCCCACAACGTCCTCGGGCTGGTTTTTCAGCAATCGGCAGCCGCCCGACAACTCTGGTTCCTCTTTGCCGGGGTTGGATTGGGGCTACTGATCTTTTCCGCCGTCCTCGTTCGGCTTGCTGATCGGACCCGGACCGTCACCGTTCTCTTGGCGTCCTGGGCGCTGGCCTTCAGCGTATTCGCCTATCTGCACTGGACCGCTCTGGACACGGTTCAGCAGCAGCACTGGCTCCTGACCAAGCTGGTCCAGCATGCGGCAGGCCAGGCTTCCGCGCCAGACTTTCTCGTCCCTCTGTCAGCTACACTTCAGCCCCTTCCCCGAGAGTTGCTGGCTGCCGCGCATCTCTGCCTGGACATCCTGGTCTTGGGGACGCTGCTGCTCCTGTGGCGACACGGGAGACCGGACAGACCATAAGCGGATCGTTGGTATTCACAGTGCCGGGTTGTCCAGAGGCAGCCCGACCCGGACTCGTCCATGGGTCGCGCCGTTCACATCCCAGATATGGGTGAAATGGCGGGTTGCCGTACAGATATCGCGATAGGCGCGCGCAATGGGGTTATTCATATATACCCCACGCCCGCCGCCGGCATCCCAGATCAGGTTCGCGGCCTGAAGGGCCAACTTGCCGGCGTAGGCCCCCGCGGCACGATATTTTGTCCGCTGCTCGGGCAACGGCAGGTTACCCGCTTCGAGGATTTGCATGATCTCGTCGCAGTTTCTGTACAACAGGGCTTTGGCGGCTTCGACCGCCAGCGTCGCCTCCGAAATTTTCGTATGCTGTAGCGCCTGCTCGTGCAGGCTCTGGCCGGACATGAGCGCGACCCGGCTTTTGACCTGCTCGACATAGTCGCGCACAATACCCTCGGCGATTCCCACCGACGCGCTGGAGATGAGAATGCCGAACGTCATATAGCTGGGCGAGCGGTAGAGCGTAGCACGATTGACCTTGCGTCCCGGACTCGTCTCGCCACCTTTCAGGTGCCGCAACGGCAGCGTCATATGGGTCGGGATAAACACGCGGTCGGCTTTAACATCGTGACTGGCCGAGCCCCGCAGTCCGATGGCGTCCCAGGTGTCGAGGATCTCGAAAGCACCCTGGGGCAGGATGAAATAGCGTTCTTCGGGCTTCCCGCCTGGGCCGTTTTCCACCATGGCGGCAAACAGACACCAGTCGCAGCTCGTGACCCCACTCACAAACGGAAATTGACCGGACAGTTCATACCCGCCCCGCACCTTTCGGGCTTTGCCCAGAAGGGGGATAAGAATACCGCTCAATAGATTTTGCGGACTCGTACCCCAGACCGTTTCTTGAGCCCGTTCCGGCCACTGCGCCACCATGAAATTATGGCCGATATATTGGGCCAGACACCAGGCGGTTGAACCACAGCCGCTGCCGACCGTCGTCAGAATATCGACCATACCGGACAGGTGGGCCTCACACCCCCCATAACGTGCCGGCTGGAGAATCCGGGCAAGACCGGCCGCCCGGAGGTCTTGGCGGGTTTCATCAGGCAAGTGTCGAATATCATCAGTGTGTGGTGCACGCTGGCGCAGGACGGGCGCCAGCGTCTGGGCGCGGCGGACGAGTTCCGCGTGTGAGACAACCCGGGGGTAGCGGCGGCGTGGTTCCATTTTCGCCGTGGATATACGCTTACTCATACTGTCCTCCTCATTTTGTGTATTGCACTGGAGCACGGACCGGGCAACCACAGGGGGTTGCCCCTACATGGTCCTCCCTTGCAGGGATGCCAGCGGATAGGCTAGGTTCGAGCCGCGAGCACGAAGACAGGAGTACCCGCATGACGATCACTACTATCACCCATTATTTTGATTATAAGAGTCCGTACGCCTACCTTGCCCAGGAGGAAACTTTTCAACTGGAGCAGGAGTTCGATGTGACGGTAGACTTTCTGCCGCTGACCTTGGACATTCCCAAATTTCTAGGCTCTGCCGAGGTCGATGGCACGGGCAAAGTCGTTGTCGAGGAGCGGAATGCCCATCAGTGGCGGCGAGTGAAATACAGCTATATGGACTGCCGTCGCGAAGCCACCCGACGCGGCCTGACGATTCGGGGACCCCGCCATATTTTCGACTCCTCGCTGAGCCATATCGGCATGCTGTACGCCAAACAACAGGGAGACTTCCGGCCCTACCACCATCTCGTGTACGAACGCTTTTGGAAACGCGAACTCGAAATTGAAGATCCCCAGGTGCTGAAGAAAGCGCTGGAAGAAGTCGGCATCGATACCCAAGGATTTCTCGATTACCTGAACGGCGACGGCCGCCGCGAGTTGGAGCGCATACAAACCGAGGCCGAAAAGGTGGGCGTGTTTGGCGTCCCCAGCTATGTGGTCAACGGCGAGTTGTTCTGGGGAGCTGAGCGCCTGGTCCGCGTGCGCGAGCGACTGGCAGCCTAGCACCCTGGTGCGAAGGCCGAGAAAGGATTCCATCGCCATTATGGGCGTCCTTCTCGTTACACTTTTGGCTATCCTGGTCCTCTTCTACGTCTGGTCCCGGGGGCGTGGACGGGCTCAGAGCGTCCCTTCCTATTTCTTCAACGCGGTCAAAGTCTACGCACTGCTGGGTGAAGAGGACGCCAAAGTCGCAGCCCGCGCCGCCGGCAAGATGGCCACACCCCGTCAGCGGGCCATGATGCTGGACTATCTGAACAAACGGACGTCAGATCTGCTGCTGGAAACAGCGGAACAGAACGCTGGTCAGAACCCGCTGATGATCGTCGAGCGCCTCCTCCAACTCAAACAGGAGATGAGCCTCCAGGACGAGCGGGCGCCCGACCTCATTCCCGAAAAACAGTGGCTGCAGGACCATAATCAGGCCTATCTGAGAGCGCTGGGGCGGGGCGACCCCAGCGTGTTTGTTGACCAACATCCGGATCTCTTCTCCTCCCAGACCACCAAGCCGGCCACGGCCAAAAACAATAATGAAGCAGTCTGATTCCTCCCAGACACACCCTGCCCCGTCCGCCCTTTCTCAAGCTGGGGTTGCACTCTCCGCTTCACCCCCAGCGTCAGCGCCTACTCGGGCTGCTCGGGCGGTGCGGCCGCGCTGGCTATTACTCGGCCTGGCGGTGGCCATTATTTTTACCGATGCCGTGGGCTATACGGTTATCATCCCGGCGCTGCCGAGCTTTGCAGCGGAATTGGGCCTGGGAGAAACCCGCACGGGTACGTTGTATGCCTCATACGGCTTGATTTCCCTGCTGCTCTACCTGCCCTTTGGTCTGTTGGTTGACCGCTGGGGCGAACGGCGGTGGCTGACAGTCGGCATGCTGGCCTTGGGAGTTGCCTCGCTCGGGTTCTGGCAGGCCAGCGGGTTCTGGACCCTGTTCGGCTGCCGCGTCACGCAAGGAATCGCCGCGTCCGCAACCTGGGCTGCGGCCCTTCCCCTTGCGGCCCGGCTGGCAACCACGGAGCGGCGCGGCGTGGAAATGAGCGTCCTGATGATGGCCTTCAGTATCGGCGTTGTTGCCGGTCCGGCCCTCGGCAGTCTGGGCCAGGTACGTGACCCCTTCCTGTATTTTGCCGGGGTGCCGTTTGGCCTGGCTGTATGCGCCTTTGCCCTGCTCCCGCGCTATGCGCCACCCTCCACCCATGGAGTGGCCAACTCTGTCGCTCCATCTTTTTTCCGCGATGGATTACGACGCGAGCTTGTATGCGCCTGCTTGGTGATTCTCGTCACCTGTGCCACGCTGGGGGCCATTGAGATATTGCTGCCGCTCCAATTCTCCCGGCTGGGTTGGACGCGCCAGCATATCGGTCTGTTCTTTTCGGGCTGGGGTCTGGCTATGCTGATTATCCAGCCCCTCATCGGTTGGTGGTCGGATCGGCGCGGGCGACGGGAACCCATCCAATTCGGCCTGCTCGCCGCGGCGGTACTCACGCCCAGCCTGTTTTCTACTCTTGATTCGATCTGGCTGTTCCCCCTCGCCCTGGGAACAATTTTTGCCCTGTCGGCAGCCCTTGTCCCCACCCTCCCCCTGATGGCGGACTATCTCACCGACGGGCAGTCTGGCAGAGCCTTCGGGTTTTATAATATGGCCTTCAGTCTTGGCATCGTGTTAGGACCCTGGTCAGGGGGCTATATCACCGAGTACCTCAATGTGCTCTGGGCCGCGGTCCTGGTCAGTCTTCCCCTGCTGGTTATGGTGCCGCTTGTTCCCTATCTTTTACGCCATCCGCATCCACGAAAGGTATAGCCAGTGACGCAATTACGGTCCCCAAGCTACGACCTGGCCGATATCGTCGCCGTCAATGATATGTATCACAGACGCGGCTGGACGGACGGTCTGCCCATTCTTCCCCCTACCGAGGAATTGGTTCAGGACTGTCTCGATGCGACTGGCCTGGCACCGAGCGCGGTTATTGGCGTCGAGTCCGTCCGCCAACGTCCGATTACCGCGGAGAAGGTCGCCATCAATGCGGTGATGGCGGGCTGTCTGCCGGCCTATATGCCCGTGGCCGTCGCCATCATCAAAGCCATGTGCCAGCCGGAGTTCAATCTGCACGGCAGCACGGCGAGCACTGGTGGGAGTGCCCAGTTTATTGTGGTCAACGGCCCCATTCGACAGCGAATCGGGCTGAACGCCACCCATAATGTCCTGGCTAGTCACAGCCGGGCCAATGCCTGCATTGGCCGTGCCATCCGTCTCATACTCATTAATGTGCTCGGCTGTCTGCCCGGACAGCTCGACCGCTCCACCCTGGGCCATCCGGGCAAATTCACCTTCTGTATTGCCGAAGACGAAGAAGACAGTCCCTGGACACCTCTCGCGCAACAGCGTGGCATTCCTACCGGTGTGTCGGCGGTTACGGTTATGGCGGGAGAGTCCCCACACCAAACCATGAACGAGTGGACTCGCGACCCGGAAGAAATCGTCGAGACCTTTGCGGCGGAGATACGTCACAATATGTTGACCTATTCGATCTGGGCCGGGAATTATGCCTTGATCGTTCCCAAACAACTACGCGACCTTATTACGGCCGCGGGGTGGCAAAAGCGTGATATCCAGGCATATATCTACCGTTCCGCCCGGGTTGTGCGCCGTGACTGGGCTACGGTGGGGAAAAAGCAGATCGTCAACCTGGGCAAGGGAGCCGACCAGCGCTTCGGCGCCTTACGCTCGCCGGACGATTTACTCGTGATCGCTGCCGGTGGTCCGGCAGGAGGGTTTGGGGCGATTGTGCCGCCGTGGTTGGGTTCCCGGTCGCAGGCCGTGACACAGATCATCGAAACCCCATAAGGAGTCAGGCTATGACACTACGCGTTCTTGACCCAACTTTTGACGACGGCCAAGCGACTCAGGCGACCGTCTCCCGCCTGCCCTCTCTGGCTGGCCGGACGGTCGGCCTGCTCGACAACGGCAAGCTCAATGTAGACGTCTTGCTCGATCACGTCGAAACGCTCCTGCGTTCACAACACAGTGTCAGTACCGTCATCCGCCTGCACAAACCGGATGCCAGCCGTCCAGTTCCTGAAGATGTTGCAAAAGGGTTCGCAGCGTGTGACGCGGTCATTTCCGCGGTCGGTGATTGAGGCAGTTGTTCATCGTGCAGTTTGCACGATGCCCTGACTGCCGAAAAGGCCGGCGTAGTAGCCACCGCCATTATCACCGATCGTTTTGTCCCAACGGCCAAAGCCATGGCCACGGTCCAGGGTATGTCCGACTATCCCTTTGCCGTTATCCCCCATCCCATTGCCAGCAATACCGAGCAGACCCTGCGTGACAAGGCAGCGGATGCCGTGCAGCAATGCGTTGAAATTCTGTTGCAAGGCGAGCCGCATGCCGATGCATAGCGACGGAGTAGCGGAGTCTTTTCCGCTTGAGCCCTCGACTGACGAGATGCGTCACCTGGTTGACCAGGCGATGCAGTATATTACTGCCCATATTGAGTCGTTAGCGGACCAGCCGGCAGCCAATGCCGAAGGCGGAGCTAAACTCGCCCGCAGCCTGCGAGAGCCCCTGCCCGAGCATGGACAGAGCTATGCCGAGCTTTTACGTGTGCTGTTCCATACGGCCATTCCGCGCAGTTTCAACTGTGCCGGACCGGGATATTTGGCCTATGTCCCCGGCGGCGGCATTTTTCATGCCGCAGTGGCGGATCTGATTAGTGACGCGGTGAATCGCTACGTCGGCGTCTGGGCCGCGTCCCCCGGCCTGGCCCAGCTTGAAGCCAATGTGGTGCGCTGGTTCTGCGATATTATCGGTTATCCGGCTTCTGCCGGTGGTTTTCTGACCACCGGAGGTTCGCTGGCGAACTTCTCGGCCATTTTTACCGCCCGTCGCGAGCGCCTGCCCGAGAATTTTCTGACCGGCAGCATGTATACGTCCGGCCAGACCCACCATTCAGTACAAAAGGCGGCCCTGCTAGCCGGATTCCCTGCCCACAACGTTCGGGAGATTCCAACGGACGAGCAGTTCCGCATCCGGCTCGATGCCTTACAGCAGCACATCGAAGCGGACCGGCGGGCGGGTCTTACACCATTTCTCATCATCGGGAACGCCGGTACGACCAATACGGGCGCGGTAGACGACCTCACGGCCCTGGCCGACATTGCTCACCAACACGGGCTCTGGCTGCATGTTGACGCGGCCTACGGCGGCTTCTTTATGCTGACCCAGCGTGGTCGGGCTCGATTAGGCGGGATTGGGCGAGCGGATTCGATCACCCTTGACCCGCATAAGGGCCTCTTTCTTCCTTTTGGCACCGGGTCTCTTCTCGTGCGAGAGCGCGAGGCCCTCAAGCGGGCGCATCAGGGTGAGGCGGCCGCCTATCTGCCGACCATGCAGGATGATCCCGATTGCGTAGATTTTTGCCAGATTTCGCCAGAACTCTCGCGCGACTTTCGCGGGCTACGCGTCTGGCTGCCCCTCAAGATGCACGGCATTCAGCCCTTTCGTCAGGCCCTGGACGAAAAACTCGATCTGGCCGCTTGGGCCACAGGGGAACTCAAAAAAATCCCGGAGGTTGAAATCGTTGCCGAGCCCCAATTGTCCATTGTCGCCTTTCGGCTGAACCGACCCGGTCTGGATACCCCTGCCCTCAACGAACTGAACCACACCTGGCTTCAAACTATTAACTCCCGCAAACGGGTCCTGCTGACCGGTACGATGCTGGGTGACCGATTTGCTATCCGTATCTGTGCGTTATGTTTTCGGACCCACCAGGATCGTCTGGACATGTGTCTGGAAGATATTCAGGCGGCGTGCCAAGCGGTGTCAAACGCATAAGCGGGTCGCACCCTTGCCCTGGGCTTGATCCAGGCTTGACGGCGTCTCCTTTCGTATGAGAGGAGGACAGGTATGGTCTGAAAGGAGGGACGCCATGAAGGGGACAGCCATCGGACTCGTGGTCGGCAGTTTTCTGTGTTTTCTGCAGAGCGTTGATTATCTGCGGCAGAGCGACCTCAAGGGCCTTGTCTTGTTAGGCATCGGCGGGGTGTTTCTGTACTTAGCCAAAATGGCCTGGGAGAAACCGCTGGGCGACCCTGATGACTAAGGCGCAGAGGACGTGTTTTGCGGCGACGGTTTTCCCTCTTCCATCACCCGACAAAACAGATTCACCAGTTCCATGTGGGCCAGGGTCTGACAGCGGGTCCGGGCCAGGGCCGGGCTGGCCACAACGATAGCCAGACTCTGGGCACGTGAGAGGGCGACGTTAAGCCGATTCTTGTGAAACAGAAAGTCGATCCCGCGCGAAGACGTATCGCCCTGACTGGCACACATGGACAGAATGACGACCGGCGCTTCCTGACCCTGAAATTTATCGACCGTACCGACCCTGGCATCCGGTCCCAAAGCGGCCTGGAGTTTACGGACCTGCATATTGTACGGAGCAACACACAGGATGTCGGCCAGTTGCAACGGACGCAGCCGTTGTCCGGTCATATCCGTGATGTCTCGGCCAAGTAGATCGCCAACCACCTCGCGGACAGCCCGCACTTCCTCGTCACTCGTTTGCGTGTTGCCTTCGTGTAGCACGGGGACAAAAACCAAACCGGCTTCCCGAGTAATGATTCGACCTCCCGTTTGGGGAAGACAGACGCGCCGTCGGGCCGTTTGGGGCGCGGCGTGGAGACGACCTTCGTACACCGCGTCAGAGAGAAAACGACAGAGCTCAGGATGCAGCCGCCAGGTTATGGCTAAGAACACACCCATATCGGGCGGTATGGTCGCCTTCTCCTGAAGCAGGTATTCGAGAATGGACAGCCCGCTCTCTCCGGGATGCGCGCCCTGGACCGGTTGACCCAACTGCATCTGATCGCCGCACAGGACGATATTCTCCGTGGCCGCGGCCATACCCATCAGGTTGGCCACCGACACCTGACCGGCCTCGTCCACAAAGAGATAGTCCAGCTTGCCTCGCAACCCAGGATCGCTCAACGCCCAGGCCGTTCCTCCGAGCAGCCGAAACTGCTCCAAGTGTGGAATTGCGTCTCGCACGCGCTGAACATAGGTCGCTTCGGGACACAGCTCAAAAAACCGCTCCTCGGCCGGACCGCCTATTTTGAGACACTCCAGCCGCCCCTGCCGTAGCTCCTTGCACTTGCGCATGAGGTTGAGAATGGCGGCATGGCTGTTGGCGGTGATGCCCACGCGCTTGCCTCGGTCCAGCAGGGACAGAATCATCCGGGCACCCAGCGTGGTCTTGCCGCTGCCCGGCGGACCTTGCAGGCAGAGGGTTGAGTGATCGAGGGACTCGACGAGCCGCAGGACGGCGTGAGAGCGGTCTTCGTTCGGGCCAATGAGTGCGCCGCCGTCAATCGGGTGCTGGGGCTGCAAGCGGGGTGGACGACGCAGAAGAAAGTCGTCCAAGGCGGACGGGAGTCTATTTTCTTCCTGCCAAGTTTGGGCGACATCCCGGACAGCATTTTCAATCACCCGAGCAGAGACGTATTCATCTGGAATCAGGGAAAGCGAGTCCGGAGGTAGCCCGTTCGGAAGCTGTTTCAGCCTTCGTGGACTGAATTTGAGACAAATACGTCCCCGCTCCTGGTCCACAGCATGGATGGGTATCTTCATCTCAAGATCGTGGGCAAAATAGCACTGGGCGCCGACATCCAACTTGGTATCCTGATCGGGATCATAGCTATACCAAAAGCCGTGAGAGCGTTTGATTGGCTCCGGTGGCTGGGAGAGCCGCCTTAAACCGCCGAGGCAGTTCATATCTTGCACGAGCTCTTCTTCGGTCATGGCGTGACGGTCAAACATCGCCCACCACACCGGCTTCGCCTCTCGCCGGTGAAATTCAACCATCTGTCCAAGCAGTTCTTGTGTCTGCCAACGCGCCGTGTGTCGCTGCGGGGTGGGCGGGATTTCCGCTAGCAGCGTTTGAGCGAGGGCTTGGGGAGAGGCGAGGTCGGCGAGGGGGTCTGGCTCTTCCGGAGCTTCTAGGGGTACATCCTGTTTCGGTATCCAGGCAACCCCGGCTTCCTGCTGACGCTCCCGAAGCCAGCAGGTCAACTGCCAGGTTGATTCACAGTCGTCTCGGTTATAGGCGCGAATCGCCTGGAGGAGCGGAGAGGCGGTCCAGTCTTGGGCTTCTCCACTCGCCAACCAGCGCTCGTAGGCCGCAATGGAGTCAACCGCGCTCGTCACCTCCCCGGCCCGTACGGGCCGGTATAAACGTTCAAGGTTTTTAATCGAATAGTGCGGCTCGCCGACCCGCACACCGTGCCGGACAACGGCATACAGATCCACAAAAACTTCGTGACGCAGGAGCGTGTCAACCTCGGATTCTCGGCTCCCATGCCGTCCCATCAGCCGCCGCAACGCGGCCACCTCATAGTTGGCGTAGTGATAAATATGCAAAGTGGGGTCGGCCTGCCAGCGAGCGTAGGCCCAATCGATGAAATCACAAAAGGCCCGCCGTTCCTGATCGATGTCATGCGCCCACCAGTCGTGGAACACGCACTGACCGTCATCAAGCGCAAGCGCGCCAAAGAGATATTCCAGTCCGCCCTTCACCAGCGGATAGCCCTCCATGTCAAAAAAGATGTCACCCGGAGAAGCCGGAGGCAGCAGGGCCAAGCCACGCCGCTGGGCCGACGGGTCAGGTGTAAGAATCCGATAGGCCGGCTGGTCGGCCCCGGCCGAGGCGGCTTGCAGGTGCGCCTGCTCCTTGAGCCGGGCAAACACAGTGTCCTCAATTCTTGGGACATGCGCCAGCGTGGACTCTGCCAGGGAGGTGAGCGTAGTAATGCCGGCCGCGTTGAGTTTCTGAATCTGGCTCACGGAGATATTGGCCACGCGGCTCAGATGGTCGGCTGTCTCAAGTGTCCGGGTCGCCTGCACAGTCCAGCGGCCGTAATCCCCGCCAAGCTCCGGACTGGGCTGTACCGCTGGATCAAAGTGCTGCATGTAAGCCAGAAAGGCCTGCTTCAAGGCGAGGTAGTAGTAGATGAAGTCGGCGGTTCGAAAGCGGCGCTGTTCACCAGAGCCAAGCCACAACAGCATCGAGTCAGGTCGTTGCCCCTGAACGGTCTGGAGCAAATCGGCGGAGCAGCAGAGTTGAATCAGATGCGCCGGACTCGGCTGCGTGGCGAGGGTGGCACCCCACACCTCGTAGCCATAATTGCCCAGAGCGGACACCCCCGCAGTCTGCACCAGAAAGTCGGGCCGTCCGAGAAAATACTCGGGTCGAACATCTTGGCCCACGTCGCTTTGCAGCCAACCTTGACAGATGACTTCGTGTCCAGCCTGCATTGCCGTTATGGTCGCCTCCACTCGGTCCGCGTCCGTCGGCAGCGTATAGATCTCACGGTCCTCTTGTCGGAGTTGCGTCAGACACGCCTGTTCATGTTTTCGCGCCCGTTCGGCGAGTGTGGTTAGGGAGAGCGGTTCGGGGTCGGGCTGAGCCTGACCGGGAGAGTCCAGGGCGTAGCGCGACATCCACGTCGCAAACGGCGAGGCAAGAAATTCGTTCAGGTCTGTTGGGCTGTAATAATACCGTCCGTTGTCCTTCTGCATACGGCGGCCCTTCCCCCCGCTATTCCAAAACAGCGCCGTGAACGGCGCCGCGAAAGGACGGCAGCACGGCTCCTCCTATTGGTGTCCGGGTGGCCAGCAGGTGAGACAGGGAAAATCGCGCATCAAACTCGGCTTTGGCCCGTTCAAACTCCAGCGTATTTGCCGGCCGCTGAGAGGCCGCACGCCCAGTCTGGCTCAACAGCATACGGACACGATATCGCTCTTCCATCGACCATATCCGCTCTTGGCTCACCCCACCGCTCAGCGCCGTATTCAGAAAGACAAAAACAAAACGCTCCTGGAGAGCGAGATGTTGCAGGAGAACAGTGTCCTCGTTTTGCAGGGGATTAAGGTATACTCGGCCGGCAACGTGCCGAGCAGATTCCGTACCGAGCCGAAAGGCTAAGATCACTAACCAGACCCCGCCCTTCGCCTGATAGCCAATACAATTCAATAAAAACGGCTGGAGGGGTCGGCGATACGAGAAGACTTCCTCTACCCGCATGGCAAGGGCGGTCTCGCGGCCACCCCTCAGCTCGCCCACAGTAGGCGAGTCTAGGGCGGTTGTCTGGAGCCGTTGGTGAGACCTTGAATCGAGCTCAACTTTCATTACCCCTGAGTCTTATCGCGTGTAAGGGTATTCAGCTACCTGGGCGATGCTGGAGGGACGAAGGCCCCTCCCGGCTATGGGTCTGACCACTGCCGCTATAAGAAGCGCAGACCGCACTCACGAGCGGAACGCATCGAGCCGTCCGGCCAGAACCTGGGCGACCGGAGCCATGGGTTCGAGCCGTTCGAACAGAATCTTCAGAATGGCGGTCATTGGGGTGGCCAGCAACATACCGACAACGCCCCACAGCATGCCCCAGACGATCAAGGTCATGAGGATGACGATCGGGTGCAGGTCGAGGGCTTCCCCCATGACCTTGGGTTCAATGATATTGCCGATAATGATTTGAATCAGACTCGGCAGCAGGATGGCCAGGATCGCGGTTGTGGTCGAGATATCCGGGCTGACGACAACAACCGGTACGGGAAGCAAGGTCGCGATAATCGATCCGACGCTGGGAATGAAATTGAGTAGGAAGGCGAGCAGGCCAAAGACCAGCGCCAGATCGACGCCGAGAACGGCCAGGGTGAGGCCAACCAGGGCGCCGGTAGCCAGAGAGATCAGGGCCTTGGTCACGATGTAGTGTTCGATCTGTGTCTCAATCTCCGCCCAGGCACCACCAGCTTTCCCGCTTTGCCGTGCGCCACCAAGCAGCAGGTATAAGACAAAAATCAGGACCAGTAAGCCTTGGGAGAGCAGGCCGACTATGGCATTCGTCGTCTGTAGCAGCACACCGCTGATGTTGCCGAGGGGCAGTTGGGCGAATGGGTTCCCTTCAGCGCGGAACGTCCCGGCTGGCAGGAGAGCCGACACTTTTGTACCGAGCAGCTCAATCTGCTGCTGGTAGGCAGCGGCATTCGCTTGCAACTGACTCACGGAGGTTGA
This sequence comes from uncultured Binatia bacterium (SeqCode), assembly GCA_965203745.1. GTDB lineage: Bacteria > Desulfobacterota > Binatia > Bin18 > Bin18 > Bin18. Next base: position 1,538,732 of record CBDBDK010000001.1, on the reverse strand, counting down.
GATGAGCAGGCCCAGGCTCCCGAGAATCACCACTCCAATAATCAGGGTTGAAGCTACGGCGACGAAGTGGGGCAGGCGGAGGCGGCGGACCTGGAATTCAACTAGGGGAAGCAGCCCGTAGGCAATAAAAACGGCCAGGACAAAAGGAACCAGAACAGGCCGCAGCCAATACAGGGCAGCCGCGACCACGACCGTGCTGACAATGAGCAGGCAGATCGTTTGAATACGGTATTCGTGCCGGGCGGGATCCAATTGTTCAGACGTTACCCTTGCGGCTGGGCATTTTTGAGGAGCCGGACGATCTCGGGATAGCCTCTACCCATCGCGACTGCCTCAGGCGTCCAGCCATCTCCGCTGCCACCTCGTACGTCGGCCCCTTTGGCTAAAAGGGCCTCAACGATCTCTCTATGGCCGTTGTATACTGCGTAGCGTAGCGGCGTGAAGCCGTCCTTATCTTCAATATTGACATCCGCCCCGGCTTCGAGCAGCACATTGACAATGTCGGTCTTACCAGTGGACGCGGCATACCGAAGGGCTGTTTCTCCATGCGCTCCTGCGACATTCGGATCCATACCGGCTTCGAGCATGAGCTGAACCGATTTCAGATCGCCCACCTGCGCCCGGCTCCGAAACATCTTTTCACTATATTTCACGTTCCGGGCCTTCAGTTGAGCCCGAGGGTCGTCCGCCGGTGCGGGCGCGCAGCCGGCGGCACACACGAGCAGCACAAGGACACTATAAACGACAGACGTGAAGCGGCGCTGTGACATTCCTTCCCCTTTTCAACATACACTCCAGACTCTAATCCCATGCCATGAGTACTAGGATGGACAAGGGTTGAAAGAGTCATCGTATTTCTTCCTATCAATTACCAGTCCTGCCAGGACGGGCAAGACCCCTGAGGCCCCGGAGCAGGCCCTTGGGGCTGAACAGAATCTCTCTCTAGGCCCTCAAGAATGAAAGACTCACGCCCTGGACAGCGCTATCCCTGTCGCCGCATCATCACGAGCGAATACGGCTCAAATGCACCCGTTCCAAAATCAACCTCAAGCCGCTCGGCAAAGCCGCTTTCATGCGGACTCAGAATCTTCCGCGCGCGTTTCGCTGTGGGCTGATGGCCGGGTGGGCGGTCCGGAAAAGAGAGACTCTGTCCATCGTAGCTCAGTTGGTAGTCAATCAGCCCTCCCCCATCGGTGTAGGCACGGGCTTCAAGGTGCTGGCAGGTGGCATTACAGCCGAGCATCACACAGGCTTCATGCACGTCCAAGAGTCCGTCCTTCAGCGGGTAGGCCACGCGCATGCGCAGGGACAGAAATTGACCGCCCGCCTCCCACGCGCCGACCATCTGCTTGTGAAATCGCCGCCCGCCTTTCGTGGAGCTCCCGTCGCCGCGAAAGCGACCCACGAGAAATTCGAGCTTCTGGAGTAGTGGTGGCGGCGGTGTGGGCGGGTGGGCAAGTTTGTCAGACGGCAGTGGGTCCAGCAGAGTCGGCATACATCCTCCTCACTGACACCAGCGTGGTGCCCATATAATTTTGTCCCAACGGTCAAAGCTCTGGCTATTGTCCAAGATATACCCGACTCCCCTTTTGCCGTCATCTCGAATCCGATAGCCAGTAATACTGAAGCAGCACTCCGAAGCAGTATCGTACAGCAACATGAATAGGATCGAACCTTGCTTTGGTATCACCCTGGTACTCGGCGGCGCGCGCTCGGGCAAGAGCACCTTCGCCGAGAGTCTGGCGCGTTGTCATAGCCAGCGAGTCTATATCGCGACTGCCGAGCGCGTTGACGACGAAATGGCTCACCGCATCGAGGTGCACCGCCGCCAGCGCGGGGCTGACTGGCATACGGTAGAAGCACCGCTTGATCTCGCAGAGGCCATTCGGCAGGAGAGTACACCCAATATCTGCCTGCTAGTCGATTGCCTGACGGTGTGGCTTGGCAACCTCATGCATTATGATCGGGAAATCGACGCTGCCCAAAACGCGCTACTCGATACGCTCACCAATGTATCCGGTCCGGTGGTATTGGTCGCCAATGAAGTCGGCTTGGGCATCGTGCCGGACAATGCCGCGGCGCGCACCTTCCGTGACCACGCCGGCCGGCTCAACCAAGCCGTCGCCCGGTTGGCGAAGCGTGTCTATTTTGTGGCCGCGGGCCTGCCTGTCCTGCTCAAAGGTCCCGCGTAAACATCTCTGGCGCACGGTCGTCACGGCGACGACATCACCCCAACCACTCCGAGATACATCCCCAACTCACTCATTTGCTGTACACTACCGAGACAGTCTCCAGTATAGCCCCCCAGCCGGCGCTCATACACGCGACGCATAGCGATATGTCCGGCGGCAAGCCCTATCAGACCGACGGGAATAACACTGTACGCTCCGGCTATACCCAGTCCACCGACCGCAGCCGCACCGGTTGCCAGGGCGAAGAGAAGGCTGCCGGGATGCGGCGTTTCGGTAACCGGTGTGGCCGTACCGGCGTCCCGGACATACTGGCTCGTCGCAATCACGAACACGACAGAGGACCGGCTGGCGGCGTGCGCGGCGACCAACAGCCACGGGACAATAGATGCCGGTAGTGCGACCAGGGCCAGAATTTTCGCCGTAAGCATCAGCCCGAGCCCGACCGCGCCGTAGGTTCCGAGTCGGCTGTCGCGCATGATGGCAAGCGCTTTCTCCCGCTCCGAGCTGCCGCCGAGTCCGTCGCAGGCGTCTGCAAACCCGTCCTCGTGCAGGGCACCGGTCGCGAGCAACGAGGCCGCGGTGGACAAAACAACTGCCAAGCTCATCGGAAAAATGAGATGGGCGAGCCAGAATATTCCGCCCGCAAACGCCCCGATCAAGACCCCGACGAGCGGGTAGTAGCGAACCGTGGCGGCCAGCCTCTCCTCAGGGAAGACGCCCGACACCCGGACCGGCCAGCGCGTCAGGAACTGGACTGCGAGCAGCAGTGCGGCAAGTTCCCGACGGGCCACGCTCATGCCTTCGCTCCGCTGACTCCGGCGGTCTCGAAAGTTGCCATATCCGACAGCATGGCCGCGGCGCATTTGAGAATCGGCCAGGCCAGCAGCGCACCAGTGCCTTCACCTAGGCGCATGTCCAAATCAAGCACGGGACGGACGGCCAGGGTCTCAAGCACTACACGGTGGCCTGGCTCGACAGAGCGATGGGCGAAGACGAGGTAGTCCCGCAGCGGCGGAGCAAGCTCGGTCGCAGCCAGCGCCGCGGCGGCAGCGATAAACCCATCGACCAGCACTACCGCTCCGGCCTGTGCCGCGCCGATGAACGCCCCAGCTAGCATCACTAGCTCAAAGCCACCATACTCACGTAGCGCTCTGGACGCATCGATCCGGACTGGAGTGCGGGCCGCCGCGCGTGAGAGGACTGCATGCTTGTGCGCTAGCCCAGCAGCGTCAAGCCCGGTGCCGCAGCCGATCAGCACGTCGAGCTCAACACCAGTGAGCTTATGGACGATTAGGCTTGCGGACGAGGTGTTGGCTATTCCCATTTCGCCGAACGCCGCGGCCTCTGCGGCGCTGTTCTCGCCAATCTCACGGCCGCTGTCGAGCGCGGCCTCACACTGTTCCGGCGTCATGGCAGCCTCCACGGCGCTGTTCCGGGTGCCGGCATCAATTCGCCGCGACGTGAGTCCGGGGGCGTGAACCGCTGCGCCGGCAACGCCAGCGTCAACAATATGCAGCTCTACACCGTTCACACGTGCGAAGACATTTGCCGCAGCACCACCCGCGAGAAAATTGCTGAGCATCTGCCGCGTCACCTCTTGCGGATAGGCAGACACTCCCTCAGCCGCTATCCCGTGGTCACCCGCGAAAATGATCAGACGACAGCGGTCCAGGCGTGGCGTGAGCGTATCCTGGATGCGGGCGATCTGCGCAGCCAGGGTCTCGATGACTCCCAGCGCACTGCGCGGCTTGGTCTTCGCGTCAATGGCACGCTGGATCGCGGCATCCAGTGCGTGGGAGACGGGCCGGACGTCGAACATGAGCAGATTCCTTCGGCTGGCCTCAGTCGTTTCAAGGCTGAGCCAGATACCATTTCGTATGCTTCGGCGTGCTGCCGATGCTCCGGGACCCTAGCATGGCGCGGGAGTAGCAGCTAGCCACGGGAAACGAGGACCGGTGAGGGGACAGAACTATATGTGATATTAAGCGCGCTACTCTTGACTTCGGCTGGATGGTTTGTATGTATGAGGCCTGCATTCGAAGCCTATGGATACTGCTGCTGAACATAAGGAAAAGATGAAAGTCCTGCAGGCCGAGCATCGCCGTAAGGTAGATACGGCTCGTCATCCTGGGCGAGGTCTGGTGCTGGTCTATACCGGTGACGGGAAAGGCAAATCGAGTTCCGCCTTTGGTGTGATTGCACGGGCGCTCGGCTGGGGCCAGCGGGTCGGTGTCGTCCAGTTCATCAAGGGCAAGTGGATGACCGGCGAGCGGAAATTCTTCGCCGGATTTCCCGACCAACTCGTCTGGCACTGCATGGGCGATGGCTTCACTTGGAACACTCAGGATCGCGACCGCGACACCGAGGCCGCCACGGCAGCCTTTGCCAAAGCGCGGGGGCTACTGGAGAGCGGTGACTACGATCTGGTCGTGCTGGATGAAATCAATATTGCGCTCCGTTATGACTATCTATCTATCGAGAGCGTGCTTGAGGGTCTCAAAGCGCGCTCGACCCGGACGAGTGTGATTCTGACCGGCCGCGACGCCAAACCGGAGCTACAGGATTATGCCGACCTCGTCAGCGAGATGCGCGAGGTGAAGCATCCTTTCAAAGCCGGGATCAAAGCCCAGCATGGGATCGATTTCTGAGGGGGTGTTCTGGCTGGCCGCCCTGGCCGTTCTTGTCGGGCAGGCCGCGTGTAGCCCGACCGAGCAGCCGCAACGCGTGGACCAGCCGACACGTATCGTCAGCCTTGACTACTGCGCCGATCAGTACGTCCTCAAGCTGGCGCCTCGCGAGCATGTCCTGGCAGTCTCACCCGACGCCGAGAAAACCTTTTCCTATATGCGGGGCTACGCCAAGGGGCTGAGACAGATTCGCCCCCGGGCCGAAGATGTTCTCGTCCTGCAACCCGATTTGGTAGTCCGCTCCTACGGTGGGGGGCCGAACGTCACCGCGTTTGTCGAGCGTATGGACACACCTGTGCTGCAAATCGGCTTTGCCGGTGACCTCAACCATGTCAGAGACACGATTGCAACAGTGGCTCAAGGGCTTGGCCAGCAGGCTCGCGGCGCAGCAGTAATCGCCGAGATGGACGCGCGGCTGGCTGCTCTGCGCGCCCTATCGGACGCGTCGTCGGCGCTGTATATGACGCCGGCTGGTGTGACGAGCGGACCCGGCACGTTGGTCCACGAGATGCTGGGCGCCGCGGGTCTGGTCAACTTCCAGCAGAAGCCCGGCTGGCGCTCCCTGCCGCTCGAGCGTTTAGCCCATGAACAACCCGATCTCGTGGCAGCCGTCATCTGGGGGGCCACGAATCACGATGACAATTGGAGCGCGGCTCGCCACCCCATCGCCCGCCGACAGCTCCGCGAGCGACCCGTCGTTTCGCTTGAGGGAGCCTGGGTCGCCTGTGGCGGATGGTTCCTGCTCGACGCCATTGAGGCGCTGGCGCTGACAGGCAGCGGAGAGACCGCGCAGTGACCGCGAGTGGGCTCAATCTTGCCCTGGCTATGACAGCTGTCGTAGCGTTGGCGGCCGCCTGTTTTCTCGGTACAACCCCCATGGGCGCACCCCGCGTACTAGCGGCGTTCCTGGGGCAGGCGCCGATTGGCGACAGTCTGGTAATCTGGCAGATCCGCCTGCCGCGTGCGGTGGCCGCGTTCGTCGTAGGCGCCGCGCTGGGGGCAAGTGGCGCCGCAATGCAGGGGCTGCTGCGCAACCCGCTCGCGGAGCCTGGGGTCTTGGGCGTATCGGCGTCAGCCTCTCTGGGAGCGACGTTTGTGCTGTACTACGGCTTCGCAGAGGCCTGGGGGTATAGCGTGCCGGTGGCCGCCATCACAGGTGCATCCGCAGCGTCGGCCCTCATCGCCCTGGTCGCGGTCCACACCTCATCGGTGGTAACACTCATCCTGGTCGGCGTCGGCCTGTCAAGCTTCGCGGGGGCGGCTATGTCGCTACTGATGAATCTTGCCCCCAATCCGTTCTCGCTGGCGGATATGGTGAACTGGATGCTGGGCTCCGTCGCTAACCGGAGTGTTGACGACCTGGCGCTCGCCGCCCCGTTCATGCTTATCGGTCTAGCCGTACTCTTCACGACCCGCCGGGGCCTGTCGGCGCTCACGCTGGGGGAGGAAGCCGCTGTGGGCGTGGGCCTCAATCTCCGTCGCCAGCGCCTCGCGGTCGTGCTGGGTACCGGGCTGGCTACCGGCGCGGCAGTCGCGATCGCAGGCGCTATTGGCTTTGTCGGCATCATCGCACCGCATATTGTGCGTCCGCGCGTCGGTCACGATCCGGCGCGCAGCCTGCTGCCGTCTGCACTGCTTGCCGGGCTCGTTCTCGTCCTTGCCGACATCGCAGTGCGCCTGTTGCCGACCAGTTCGGAGTTGAAGCTGGGCGTGGTCGCCGCTTTTATCGGCGCACCCGTCTTTGTCTGGATCACTTTGCAGCGGAGGGCGGTCCGTGACTAAACTCCGCGCAAAGAACGTGACGGTCAGGATCGGCCGGGCAACGCTGGTGGAGGACGCCTCCTTCAGCTTACGGTCCGGCGAGCTGGTCGTCCTGCTCGGGCCCAATGGCGCGGGCAAGACGACCCTGCTACGCGCCGCGCTGGGTCTCGGACGGCTTTCCTCGGGAGCGGCGACGCTGGACAGTGAGGTCACGGCACGACTCTCGTCCATGGAACGAGCCCGTCGTGTAGGATATCTCCCGCAAGTACGTCCGCTGGCCTGGCCTAACACCGTGCGTGACGTGGTCGCACTCGGGCGGTTCGCCTACGGCGCAGCGCTCGGGCGGTTACGCACCAGGGATGCCGAAGCGGTTGATCGCGCGGTGGCGGCATGCGACCTCGCCGAGTTGGCGCACCGCCCAACCGATACCTTATCTGGCGGAGAACTCGCCCGTGTTCATTGTGCCCGAGCCTTTGCCGCCGAGGCCCCGCTGCTGATTGCCGACGAGCCGACCGCGGCCCTGGACCTGCGGCACCAGTTCCAGGTCATGGAACTCCTGCGACGTTTTGTGGACGCGGGTGGCGGCGTGTTGGTCGTCCTGCACGATGTGGGGCTGGCCGTCCGCTTTGCCGACCGGCTCATTTGGATGAAAGACGGGGCAATCCTTGCCAACGGTTCACCCGAAGAGACCCTAACCGCGGACCGAATACGAACGGTCTACGGTATGCACGCACGGGTTGAGCGGCAGGGTGCCGAGTGGAGCGTACAGATCGAGGGAGTGGCCTGAACGTGTCGGCGGCCATGCTCATGCTAGGCGCCTTCCTGGTCGAAGCCGTCTGCGGCTGGCCCGACTGGCTCTACCGCCTCATCCGTCACCCGGTGGTCTGGATCGGCAGCCTGATCTCTACGCTCGAAGCAACGTTGAATCTGGACCGTTTCACTCCCACCGTGCGCCGCACGCTCGGGATGCTGACTACGCTTGTTGTCGTTGCCGCGGCCACGCTGGTCGCTTACCTGCTCGTTGTCCTCCTGCCAGAAACGCCGGTCGGTTTCGCCGTGGAAATGGCAACGGCTTCCAGCCTCCTGGCCAGCCGCAACCTGTATTGTCACGTCCTGCGCGTCACCCAGCATCTGGAATGTGGCGATCTAGCGGGGGCACGGCAGGCTGTCAGCCATATTGTCAGCCGCGACCCCACTGAACTCGACACCGCTGGCGTTGCGCGGGCGAACCTGGAGAGCCTGGCCGAGAATGCTTCCGACGGCGTCATCGCGCCTCTCTTCTGGGGCAGCCTGCTCGGCTTGCCAGGGCTGGCGGCCTATAAGGCCATCAATACACTGGATTCCATGCTCGGCTATCGAACGGATCGTCTATGGGCGTTCGGCGGCTTTGCCGCCCGGCTCGACGATGCGGCCAACCTCATTCCGGCTCGACTCACGGGTGGCCTCATTGCGCTGGCGAGTTTCAGACCCGCCAGCGTTCGCGTCATGCTCTGCGACGCCCGGAACCATCGCTCGCCCAATGCCGGTTGGCCGGAGAGCGCCATGGCCGGGGCACTTGGCATTCGGCTGAGCGGCCCGCGCGTGTATGCGGGTTCAGAGGCGGCTGCCCCCTGGCTGAATGCGGCGGCACCAGACCCCGGACCAAGCGACGCGCGGCGCGGGCTGCATCTCTACGTGCGGACCATGCTACTGGCCGCACTGGTACTGCTCACCCTGGCGGTCGGGGAGATCGAGCCATGAGAATGGACGAGGGCGACCACGGAGGGGCGCTTGACCTCATGCACGCCCGTTTCCCCCAGGCGCCAGAGCCCTGGGTCGATCTGTCCACCGGAATCAACCCCTGGCCCTATCCGCTGGACAGTCCGCAACCGGAGACCTTCCAGCGTTTACCGACCGCTACCGCAATGGCAGCTTGCAGGGACGCAATGGCGGAGGCATTCGGGGCAGCGGCGGAGTTCGTCCTGCCCATTCCGGGCAGCGAGCTACTCATCCGTCTCCTGCCGACACTGCTCCGGCTCCGGCACGGGACACGAGTGGCCATTGCACGGCCGACCTTTGCCGACCATGCCAAGGTCTGGCGAGCGGCGAGCTGTCGGGTCATTGAAACACCGGACCCCTTAGATACCCTTGCCACGACCGATCTCGTCGTTCTGTGCAACCCCAATAATCCGGACGGTCGCGTCTGGAACCCGGACCGGCTTGAGGCGACGCGTACAGCACTCGCCGCAAAGGACGGCTGGCTGATCGTTGACGAAGCCTATGCCGATGTCCGGCCGGACCTATCCATGGCAGTAGGCGGCGGGCGGGCAGGCCTCATACTCCTGCGCTCGTTCGGTAAATTCTTCGGTCTGCCCGGACTCCGGCTTGGAGCGCTGATTGCACCACGAGACATCCTGGAAACAGTCCGGCAGTGCCTAGGTGTCTGGAGCGTATCCGGCCCGGCACTGGCCGCAGGAGCACAAGCTTACCGAGATAGCGGCTGGCAGCAGGGCACCCGTCACCGGCTAGCGGCGTCACGTGCGCGTCTGGATGCGGTTCTGTGCTCGGCCGGCCTGCGTGTAGTAGGCGGCGTAGACCTCTTCCGCTTTGTTAAGGTAGACGACGCCGGCAATGTCTGGCACCGCCTGGCTGGGCGCGGCATCTCCGTTCGCCGCTTTGACTGGAGCCGAAACCGGCTGCGTATCGGCCTGCCGCCCGATGCAGATGCAGAGGCACGTCTCGCCCAGGCGCTGCGCGTCCGCTGACCTTTCGAGAGTATCTCCGGATCGGGCACGATGTTTTGCAGTCAGAGTTCCATCCGGCCCGCTGTTCAGAATTCCGCCCGGAAGCCGGTCATAAAAGTCGTTTCCGCGGACGAGAAGTACAAGACCTCCTGATAGTCAGCATCAAACAGATTCATCACCTTCCCTTCGAGAGTCAGAGACCGGATACCCCAGCGATCCTCGAACAGCAGATAGGATAGCGCCACATCCGCCCGCTCGTAGCCGTCGTGGAGGGTACCGCTCCGTTCGGTAACATTACCCTTGATATACAGATGAAAGTTGGCGTTCAGGCGCTCGTCGGCATAGTTCAGGGTGAAGGAAGCCACATGCTTAGGCCGTCGAACCAGGGGACCACCCTGCCTGAAGGATCCAAACCCGTCATTTCCGGCATTCGCCAGCACCTTGGTTTCTAGATAGGTATATGAGCCCCGCACCGAGAATCCATAGGGCAAGAGGGCGGATGTCTCGACTTCAAGCCCGCGACTTCGGGCGCGGTGAACGTTCACATAGTTTGGCGCTGGTACGGGCGCGAAGGTATACGCGATCAGGTTTTTGTATTCGGTCGAAAAATACGTCAGGCTCACCTGGGTGTCGAACGTGCCCAGGGCGAAGGGCTGGTCAATGCCGATTTCCCAACTCTTGGACTGCTCCGCCTCCAGGTCGGGATCCCCTCGGGAAAACGCAGTGTCGATGTTCTGGGAGAAACTGGCCGCCTTGATGCCCTGGCTGTAGCCACCCCGCAGTTTGGTGTCGAGGCCGGGGAGGATCAGGGCGACCGAGACCCGCGGGCTGACATGCGTCCCATACGTGACCGCGTCGTCCAGGCGGAACCCGGATGTCACGAACAGCGTCTCTTGCCACGCCAAATGCAGTTGGGAGTAGAACGCCTGGGCGTTCCGACTCCCGCTGGGACCGTTCTTTTGGTTGTAGTGTTCGTCTTCGACATAGCCCCCGAGGGTAAAGGTCGGCACGACGCCGAGCATGACCGGCAGGAAAAAATCGGAGGAGTAGTCGGCAGACAAGCGGTATTCGCTATTGATGGTGAGGGAGCCCAGGCCGTCACAGTCGTTCCAGGTCGCGGTGTCGTCGTCGCGGCAATCGACTCCCCCATTTTCCGGGTCGCGATAGGTGAACCATTCGTACAGCATCCCCAGTTGGAGATTGTGTCGCCACCACGAGGTGGGCTGATAGGTGACCCGCGGTCCGAGAATGATACGACGGTTGTCACTGGTCGCCTGGGGATCCAGACCGTTTCCCTGCCGGTCGAGGATATCGCCGCTGCTCGTGGCAACGCGAAAGCGGCTGTCAATATAGCGGAGGGTGGTCGTGAGTTGCAGGTCGTCGCTGGGGTCAAGGTCGAAACGGGAGGCAACAGTCGTGCTGCCGTAGTCGTTATTGATTGGCAGGATGCCCCCGCTGTCAACCCGCCCGACGGCTACGTTATAGCCGTATAATTCTGTCCCGCCGGAAATACTGAGACGCTCCTCAAAGGTATCGGGGTTGCCCGTACGGAAACTCAGGGTTCCACGTGCCGGTCCCTGGCCGCGCGGGGTCAAGAGTTGGATAACCGTACTCATAGCATCAGAGCCGTACAGAGCGCTCTGCGGCCCGCGCACCACCTCAATGCGGCCTATGCCCAAGGTCGTCATATCACCGAACTTGAAACTGCCACCCGCTCGGTTGACCTTCACCCCGTCGATCAGGATCATATTATGGTCAGACTCACCTCCGCGCGTAAAAAGCGAGGTCGTCGCACCGCGGCTGCCGGTCTGGCTGAAGGAGAAACCCGGCACCTCGCGCAACTGGTCAAACAGGTCGGTGGTCTGACGGCGCGCAATGTCTTCCTGCGTCACGACCGTTACCGCGTTTGATACCTGTGAAAGGGGCTCTTCAAACTTTGACGCCGTGACAATGATGGGGTCCAGCGCGGTGGTCGGCACGGACTGCTGGGCCGCGTGCGTCTCATCGACCGGAGCGACCGCGGGGGATGACATCGAAGGAGACTGGGCCTGGGCTGGTGTGGATGGACCGCCTGCACCCCAGACCAGGAGCGATACGGCCAAAACAGATACAGAATATATGGACTTTCCCATCTTCCCTCCTCGGGGAGACCTTCCGTTCGGAGAGAAGAGGAAGGGGCGTGTGTGACACGTCATGTGGAAACAGCTGGCAGCCTACCCAACCAGAATAAATGGGGCAGGAAATCGCGTCTCCAGAGTCGTAACACGCGGTAACCCTTCTCCCTCCGCGGAGAGGCCGGTTCATGGCTTCAGGCAGGTTTCCTGGCTTAGGGGTTCAGGAGTTCACACCCCAACGCCTGTCAACGGCCTTCCCACCGGCTTGCACCGGCAGTGGCATCATCGAGACAGGCTCCCCCATCACAGTGGCGGGACCGCGCCGGCTTTGCACCGACTTCCCTTTTTCACCCTGGATGGGCACCTCAAGCACGGTTCGGGTCAGTTGGTATCGGAGGGCCTGTATATTGTCAAGCACAACGGCAAGCGCGGTGTCGCTCTGGCTCATGCGGAAGCCAGACGAACAATCTGCTGGGCAAAGGCCGGATTACTGCCGAAGTGCAGATGGATATAACTCGCCAGGCAGCGCTTATACACATAACCCTCGGGTCGGGTCGCCTCCGCGGCACGCTGGCGGACCTGATACAGCGTCCGAGCCTGCTTAACGGCAAGGTCCGGCACCAATTCCGAGTAGTGAAATTCGTGACCGCGGACCCGCAGGGCGGGGAACAGGTCATTGGTTGGCGGAATAGTCACCTCTGCGTATCCCAGCGCGCTCAGGCGTGACCGCATGCGCACGATGGTGGGATAGACGCCAACCATAGGAAAATCGTGTCCCTCCACGTCCCGTATACCTTGAGTCAGATACATCAACCCGCCACACTCGGCGTACACCGTTTTCCCGTCTTGGATAAAGTCTTTCATCTCCTGACGCATAGTCGTGTTGGCGGCTAATGTCTGGGCGTGGACTTCAGGATAGCCACCCCCCAGGTAGAGGCCGTGCAGGTCCGGGGGGAGATGTGAGTCGTGCAGCGGACTGAAGAAAACGAGTATGGCGCCGGCGTGTTCCAGGAGTTCCAGATTATCGGGATAGTAAAAACAGAAGGCTTCGTCCCGGGCGATACCAAAGCGCACGGGAGAGGCCGGTGACGCCCTGTCGGGCTGGGATTGGGGACTAGGGGTTGGGGAGGCACTCAGCCGAAGGAGTGAGGACAGGTCGAGGTGAGCTTCTATCGCTCCGGCCAGGTGATCGATCTGTCCGGCAGATAATTGTTGCTCCTCTCTGGTGACCAATCCCAGGTGGCGTTCGGGCAGGGTGATGGTCTCGTCAGCTGGGAGTCCGCCGAGTACAGTGATATTGGGAACGTCGCGGACGGCCTCTTCGAGATAGCGCAGATGGCCCGGCCCGCCTATCTTGTTGAAGATCACGCCGGCGACATTCAGCTCCGAATCGAAATGCTGAAATCCGTGAATGACGGCCGCAACACTGCGCGCCATGGCCGAGGCATCAACCACCAGCAGGACCGGCAGCCCCAGCCATTTCGCCATCTCTGCCGTACTGCCGGCTTCGCTCTTGCCGTCATAGCCGTCAAACAGGCCCATCATCCCTTCCACAACGCCAACATCGTGGCCGTACAGACTACGGTTGAACACATTGGTGTTGTACGCTCGTGACAACATCCAGCCATCGAGGTTTCTGGACGGCACTCCGGTGACCGCAGTGTGGTGGCCTGGATCAATAAAGTCCGGGCCTATCTTAAAAGGCTGGACGGACAAGCCGCGTTTTCGTAAAGCGGCCAGCAAGCCGAGGGTCAGCGTGGTTTTCCCCACACCGCTCTGCGTGCCGGCAATCACGAACCCGTGCACCGCTTCCCTCCTTGTCCGTTCATCATAGGCCATTACCTTGCAATCCGGGAGTGTCCTCGGCATCATGACTCCCCATGGCTTCGCAAGACTCCCCTCCCCCAGGCTCGGTTGAAGGACAAAAGGCCGGTGTTGTTGCCTATCGACACGAGCCGGACGGAACCTATGCCATCCTGATCATTACCGCCCGGCGGCAGCGCGATGCCTGGATCTTCCCGGTCGGAACGGTTGATCCAGGCGAGACGCTGGAGCAAGCTGCCGCCCGCGAATGTATGGAAGAGAGCGGCTATACGGTGCGGACCGGACCGCTGCTGAAAGCCCTCGACCTCGCGTCCAAAAACGGTCCTCGTCGCTTTTCGTTTTTTGCCGCCCAGGTGACGGGCGAGGTGGACGAGTATGAAACCGACCGGCGCCGGCGCTGGGTGCCGCTGGCCCAACTCGTCGATACCGTCAGCGAGGCGTTTGCTCCGGTCGCGCGGGCAGCGCGGACCTATCTGTCCGCCTAGCTCGCCAGACGTGACCGCCATGAGCGCACGGGTCCTCATGATCCAGGGAACCGGCTCCGACGTCGGAAAGTCCGTCGTGGTTGCGGGATTGTGCCGTCTGGCCAAGCAACGAGGCTGGAAGGTCGCTCCGTTCAAGCCACAGAACATGTCGAATAACGCGGTCGCGTGTGCGGCTGGCGGGGAGATTGGTCGGGCGCAGGCTCTGCAGGCGCGCGCGGCCGGGCTCGAACCGCACCCGGATTTCAATCCTGTGTTGTTGAAGCCACAGACTGACCGCGGGGCACAGGTCGTCGTCCACGGCAAACCGGTCGGCCTGCTGAATGCCGCGGACTATACCACCGGACGCGCCCACCTGATGACCGCCGTCATGCAGAGTTTCCAGCGTCTCGTCGCCGCTCATGACCTTGTTCTCGTCGAAGGGGCCGGCAGTCCGGCCGAGGTCAACCTGCGGACCGGCGATATTGCGAATATGGGGTTTGCGATCGCCGCAGGGGTGCCCGTCTGCCTCGTCGGCGATATTGACCGTGGGGGTGTCATTGCCGCCCTGGTCGGCACCCAGAGTGTGCTGGACCCTGAGGACAATGCACTGATTGCGGGCTTTCTGGTCAACAAGTTTCGGGGGGATCCAGCCCTGTTTACGGAAGGGGTTGCGGTGATTGAACGACGCACGGGTTGGCCGTGCTTTGGCGTGGTCCCATGGATGCCGGCCGCGACATGCCTGCCCGCGGAAGACGCGGTGGCGCTCTCACTCGGGCATAGCGAGCGCACCGATTGCATTCGGATTGCGGCCCCCCTGCTGTCCCGCCTGGCGAATTTCGACGACGCCGACCCGCTCCGGTTTGAACCGGACGTGGATTTTACCTTTGTGCCGCCCGGTCGTCCGATTCCGCGTGACGTGGACGTCGTGATCCTCTTCGGCACCAAATCGACCAACGGCGATCTGGACTTCCTGCGCGCCCAGGGCTGGGACCACGACGTGATAGCGCACACCAGAGTCGGCGGCCGCGTATTGGGCGTGTGCGGCGGCTTTCAGATGTTGGGCCATCATGTTCACGACCCATCGGGTACGGACGGTCCGATCGGGTCGCGTCCAGGGCTCGGCCTGCTTGAGCTTGAGACGACCATGGCTGGTGAAAAAACCGTTCGTCCGGCACGCGGACGCTGCACCCTGAGCGGTGCGTCCGTCACGGGCTATGAAATTCACACCGGTCAATCAGACGGGCGCGCCCTGACCCGGCCAATGTTTCAGCTCGAAACCGGTCCGGACGGCGCGCGCAGCCAAGACGGGCTGATCGAGGGCACGTATCTGCACGGGCTGTTTGGGAACGATGCGTATCGGCGCGCCTGGCTCGGACGCATCCGCGACACCGGGACTGCGACCCTGCAATACGAGGCCAGCGTCGAGGTGGCCCTGGACGACGTAGCCGCTACGCTAGCCGACACGGTGGATACGGACGTGTTGTTCTCAGCGGCGCGACGGCCTAACCGGGTAGCGCCGGATATTTAGATGCCGTAGACTTGGGCGACGCTATCCCCGAGCAGATTATTACGCGCGGTCTCTGACAGTGGTGCGACCAGTTCCTCCAACTCTTCCATATAGTTTCCGGGATGATCGAAGTGGGGGTAGTCAGTCGCCCAGAAGAAACGATCGTTGCCCACATACTCGATGATATGCGCCAGCGCCCGCTCGTCCGGGTCGCCGGAAATCCAGCATTGGCGCTTAAAATAGACACTCGGTTTTTCCTTGAGCGGTACATTATCGCCCAGGCTGGTTTCATACGTCGTATCCATCCGGTCCAGGGCTGCGCCTATCCACCCCGCACCAGACTCAAGCAGCACGACTTTGATCTGAGGAAAGCGATCAAACAGCCCCCATTGAAACAGGCCGTAGAGCGCCTGCTGGGGTCCCTGCATACCGAGCGTGTTTTGCATCCAGCGCGCACTCTTCATGCCGTCAAAGCGTTGATAGGTCCGAATCTTGGGATGTTCGGCCATGGGATGGATGGCAACCGGCACGGCGAGTTCCTGGGCTTTTGCCCAAAAGATATCGTGGTCGGGATGGGCGTGCGGGATACGGGTAAGCGTATAGGGGGCGAGAAAAGCGCCTTTGGCTCCTGCGCGCACGGAGCGTTCCAGTTCGGCCGTGGCCGCAGTCGGGTCGGCCAGCGAAATATGGGCAATGGCAATCAGGCGGCCGTCCGAGTCGGAACAGAAATCACACAGCCAGCGGTTGTACGCCTTGGCGTACGCCAGGGACAGCTCTGCGTCATCAAGCTCGCACTCCCAGGTGAGCCCCAGACTGGGGTAGAGAATGGCTTTGGCAATGCCTTCCTGGTCCAGGAGGGCTACCCGCTCTTGGGGGTCCATTGAGCCAAAGGGAGCGCTGCCGGGATAGGATTGCTCCATCATCTGTTCGATTTCTTTGCTTCCCTTCCCCATGCCACCCAGACCGGTCAGGACACGGACGTCAAAAAAACGAGACGGCTTACCGTTCATTTCCAGGACTTCCCGCCCCTCAAGCGTCCGAATGCGGAGCGCCCGGTCCCGATAGGCAGGATCGATATACCGCTCCCAGGTATCTGCCGGTTCAAGGATGTGGCCGTCCGCGTCAATAATATTGTTATAGTCGAGCGCCATGCTGTCTTCTCCTCCTACTCCATTTCTCTTCCAGCCTGTCTTCCAGATTGGAATGCCCCGCCTGCGGCGTATCAGACACTATATGGTCTTGGACTTTTGTCATACCAATTTCCAGCCGGGCCATCCACTCAGCTGACCGCTTGGCGATCGGCCCCCTATGTCAACCGTGTTGATTGGTCCGTGAGTCCGCTTTCATCCTGACACCCAAGGCATAGGCGTCCCGTTTGGGGATATGGCATGCCTCGCTCACCGCGCGCGCAGCCTCTTTCACGCCAACCCCGTCCGCCAAGAGTTGCCGCATCAGTTCGGCTGCGGGTTGTGCTGGAGCGTCCCTCTCTTTCTCGTCCCAGCCCTCGACCACGAGTGCGACTTCGCCCTTGACCGGCCGGTTGTGGAACGCGCGGCAAACCGTGCTGATGGGTCCGCGCAGGATTTCCTCGAACTGCTTGGTCAGCTCCCGGCCAACCACGACGCGACGATCTCCGAAAATATGCGCAAGGTCAGCCAGGGTGCTCAACAGGCGGTGTGGAGACTCGTAAAAAATGAGGGGCCGCTTCTCGTGGTAGAGCTCTCGCAACGCTCTTTGACGCTGCCCTTTCTTTGCCGGCAAAAACCCTTCAAAAGCGAAACGATCGGTTGGCAAACCACCGACACTCATCAACGCGGTCAGCATGGAGGGACCGGGAATAGGCACGACCGGGATGTCGGCCTCAACGGCACCCTTGACCAAACGATAGCCTGGGTCGGAGATGCATGGAGTGCCGGCATCACTGACCAGGGCAATGTTTTTACCCGCCAGCAAGGTTTCGACGAGTACGGGGGCTTTGGTTGATTCGCTGTGATTGTGATAGCTCGTCAGCGGAGTCGTAATCCCATAATGTGTCAGGAGCTTGCGTGTATGGCGGGTGTCTTCTGCCGCAATCAGGTCAACTTCCTTAAGGGTCCGCAACGCCCGGAGGGTGATGTCCTCTAAGTTGCCTATGGGCGTGGCGACAATGTGGAGCGTGCCGGCCACGTCACCGGCCCCAGTCGCGGGCATACCGAAAATCACGATCAATCGTGCGCTGAGAGACCTTGGCAATGACCGGCAGGCGGCGCTTGTACTGCGAGTTCATGATCCGGCGCGCAATCTGATCGATAAAGTCGGCCTGAAACCCCTCGACCAGCAATTCCTCACGAGAGTAACGCTGGTCGACCAGGAGATACAATAACTCATCGACCTCCTGATAGGAAAACCCCAGCTCTTGCTCATCGGTCTGTCCCGCCCACAAATCCGCGGAGGGCTGTTTGGTCACAACGGCCTCTGGCACGCCTACACAATCGGACAAGGCCCAGACTTGGGTCTTATACAGATCGCCCAGAGGATTGATGGCTGAGGCCATATCGCCAAACAGCGTCCCATAGCCCAGCAGCAGTTCGGTTTTATTACTCGTGCCCAGCACGAGCGCATTCCAGCGGGCCGAGTGGTCGTACAGAATAGTCATACGCTCGCGGGCCATTTTATTGCCACGGCGCATATTGTCGGCGTCGGGGAATTTGGCGAAATACGCGTCCACCTGGGCTGAAATATCAACCGTGATCGACGCTATCCCAGTTGCAGCAATCACCAAGTCCGCGTGCTCGATACTCTCTTTACTCGACGTTTTATACGGCATTTTCACGGCCAGCACATTGTCGGGCCCTAAGGCCACCGCCGCCAGACACGTGCTCAGGGCAGAGTCCACCCCACCCGAGAGACCCACAACCACCCGCTTAAGGCCGACTTTATGGACTTCATTGATAATAAACGCAGACAAGACGTGCCGGAGGAGTTCCGGGTTGGTTGGAATACGACTCATGCTCACTCGTCTTTTGTCGCTCACGTCATGGCTGGAAACACACCGGGCAGCCATCCCTACTCAGGGAGCGCGCCCTTAACCCATCAACCCAGGGTTGGCTCCACCGTCTATGGTGATGTTGGCACCGTGGATAAAGGCCGCACGCGCGGAGGAGAGAAACAGGATCAGGTCGGCGACTTCCTCCGCTTCGCCAACGCGGCCCAACGGGGTCATTTTGCGGAGGGTTTCTTCAGGGCTGCCGCCTCCCTGACTGAAGACGGAGGCAAACTTCTGGAGCCGTTCGGTCAGAATCGGGCCGGGGTTGATGCCGACGACGCGGACCCCGTGCTGCGCCCCTTCGGCAGCCAGAGCTTTGGTAAAATGGTTGAGCGCCGCATTAGCCGCGCCACCGACCATGTAATTGGCTATGGGTCGTAGGCCACCGGTTCCAATAATATTCACAATAACGCCGCGGCCCTGCTGCTGCATGCGCGGAAACACCTCACGCGCCATCCGCACATAGCCAAAGAACTTGAGCGTCCAGTCCTCCGTCCAGTCCTCATCCGAGATATCAAGAAACGGGCCGGGCCGGGCACTGCCGGCATTGTTCACCAGAACGTCGATCCGTCCGAATTCTTCCAGGCAGCGCGCCACCACGTTTTTGATCGCCTCAGCCTGAGTGAGGTCGGCCTGCACGGCGATGAGGCGTCCACGCCCCACATCCTGGGCGAGCGCGACAGTCTCGTCCAGGGCCTCCGCGCCCCGAGCGCAAATGAGGACGGCCGCCCCTTCGGCGAGAAAGCCAAGCGCGGCGGCCCGGCCTATGCCTTTGCTACCACCCGTTACGAGCACAACATTGTTTTCGAGTTCGAGTTGCATGCGACGCTCTATATCGGACGAAATTTAGGAATCTTGACCCCAGGTTCGTGTTCAACAAAGACGACCTCGACCGGCATATCCATGGCGATTGCGTCATTGTCGATATCGACCAGACTGGTCACCATAATAAGGTCGGCATCTTCGTCTAATTGCACCTGCGCCACGTTATACGGCACCTTTTCATTCGCGGCCGGGTGGACTGGATGGACAATAATGGTCCACGAAAACACCTTGCCTCTGCCGCTCATTTTTACCCATTCGTGCTCCAGGGCGTTACAGTGCGGACACATGGGTTTGGGCAGCCAACGAAACCGCTGACAGGCGGTGCACCGCTGCATCAGCAGCTCATCGCGATTACAGCCATTCCAGAACTCTTCGTCGTCGATGTTCGGTACCGGACGAGGAAAATTTATTGCGTCAGCCACACTCAGATCTCCCCTTGCCTTTTCCTGGTGATTTTCCTTATCCCAGAACGGCCCTATTGAATAGAGGCAATCAGCTTTGCATAGCCTTCGAGAACCGGCCATTGTGCGTCAGGCTGATCCGGCTCAATAAGAAAGAGGACGCGATTTACCCCAACGCTCAGCAGTTCCTCGACACGACTTTCGACCGAGTTCTCTCCGGCAAACGCTGATCCGGTAATCACGCTCAGGTCAAACCGGTCCATAGAGCGCCCATACTGCTCCATCTGTTCGCGGACCGCAGCGAGTCCGCTGGCGAGGTCTGGTCGATCAATGGGAATCCAGCCGTCGCAGTATTCGGCAATCCGCTTTGGCGACCACTTCGAGTCTGCGCCCATCAAGATTGGCGGGCCGCCTGCTTGCACCGGCTTGGGCCAGCACCAGATGGGATCAAAGTCAACAAACTGACCGTGAAATTCTGCCTCATCCCTGGTCCAGATTTCCCGGATGGCCAGCACGCGCTCACGGGTCTGTTTCCAGCGATCCTTGAAGGCTATCCCATGATCGCCCATCTCCTCGGCGTTCCAGCCCGCGCCAATGCCAAACAGAAAACGGCCGTTGGACACCCGGTCCAGACAGGCCGTGCTCTTGGCCAGATTAATAGGATTGTGCTCCGGCACCAGACAGACCGACGTCCCAATCTTGAGCGTGTGGGTCACCGCCGCGGCTGCGGTCAACCCGACAAAAGGGTCGTAGAACTCGCTGTAATACATGGGGAGTTCCCCGCCCAACGGAAACGGCGTCTTGCGGCTGGTGGGAATATGCGAGTGCTCACCAAAGAAAAGAGACTCGAAGCCACTCTCTTCGGCCCACCGCGCCAGGTCTGCGGGTTGGATGGTGTAATGCGTTGGAATCGTTACCAGGCCAAAGTCTGCCATACGTCTCTCCCTTCTATTCCCTTTCCTGAGTACACCACAAAACAAAAAGGGCGGCCGTGCGGTCGCCCCTTCAGTCCGGTTGCCATCACCTTAGTGCGCATGCGCCGGCTGCTTCTTCTTTTGCTTCCCCTGCCCGTGGCGATGGGTATGGGTATGGTCGTGCGACTGCCCTTTTACCTGCGCGTGCCCGTGGAGCCGGAAGTTGGTGTCATGACTGTGCGTATGCCCGTGGTCGTGATCGTGCCCGTGTGTCGCCGGTGCATAGGTCGGCTGTTGAAGCCCGCGCTGTTTGCGGACTTCCGTTGCCCGCGCAACGAAGTCGTCAAACTCGTTGCCCTTCCCCGCGGCGTGCGCGGCAAAACGTTTGACCGAATACTCATCCATGTGGCAGGACAGCGGGATCTGCGAGTGCTGCATGCACAATGGGCGTGGATCGAGCGAGTTCTGGCGCGAGGCAGTCACCGGGTCATAGGGTTCCCCGCTCACACTATGAGAAATAGCAAAAGAGGAGACGATCCGGGGAGCCTTTCTGCCACAGTCCGGACAGGGTTTTTTTGTCTGTGCTTCGCCCAGGGAGCAGAGTTCTTCAAAGACGATGTCACAGGGCGGGCAGTGGTATTCGTAGAGTGGCATGCTGACATATCCTCTTTACCTCATGGCCTTACTCAATGGCGGTTGGTGCGTGGGGCAGTTCATCCCAGTCTTCCGGGTCGTGCGAGATCCAGACCGTACACTCGTGCAGGTCTCGAATGGCCCGCAGGCGCTGGATGGACAACGACGAGGCCGCAGGGTCGGTATCCAGCGGCATCCCGGACAGGGTGTTGAATTGTTCACGCAGATGAAGCGTATCGCCAACCAACAGAATGGAACGATTCGGCAGGCGCACATGGAGTGAGCTTTCCCCAGGGGTATGCCCCGGAGTTTTCAGCATATGCAGGCTGCCGTCCCCGAAAATGTCAAAGTCTCCGTTGAGCTCCAGCCACTGAAAACCCCGCGTGGGCACAATGTCCTTGAACACAAACACATCGCGCAGGTGGGGCTCCGGCCAGTAGGCGTAGCGCAACTCGTCCTGCATGATGATGAAGGTCGCGTTGGGGAAGGCGTGCATATAGCCCGTGTGGTCGAGATGCAGATGGGAGATGAGGACATACTTGATGTCCGACATCTTGTAGCCGAGCGCCTGAATCTGCCGGTCGAGCAGCATCTCCTTGGGGTATGACACCTGAAGATGTTCGGCAAACGGCCCCCAGTGAGCGACCGGGTCATCCGCCACCGCGGGGTGACAGCCGGTGTCGAACAAGACCAGACCCTTCTCGTGTTCAATCAGATAGGCCGGACAGGGTATGGTCACCAAATCCGGCGCACCGCCGTGCATCAGCAACGCTTGCGGAACGGTCAGTTCCGCGTTCGGCAATGCCCACATACGCCGCGCTTTTCCATCCGCCATAAAACCCTCCTGTTTTTGTCGGAAAGCCCTGTTGAGAACCCGCTGAGAACCATTGCCCGCAATCCTAGTCCACGCCTGTTCGCTGTGTCAAACAAATCATAATGCTCGACGATCTACCTTAAATTATTCGGTTGCCCTATAGTGACGTAGTAGGCTGGCGATTTCTGTGTGGCCCTCCCGTACCGCCCTATAGAGTGCGCGCGGCGCATCCACGTTCGCTCCGTGTTCCAAGAGGACTCTGACGATCTCCGTGTGACCCTCGCCTACCGCCTCGTGCAGCGCGGTTCGTCCGTCCTTGGTTTGCACATCCGTATTGGGCCCGTCTTCCAAGAGCAGCTTAACAGTGGCCGTGTCGCCTGCCCGTGCTGTCTCATGGAGCGCAGTCCAGCCGCCCTCGGTTTGTGCCTGCATATCCGCTCCGTGTTTCAGAAGGATCCTGACGATTTCCCTCTCGCCCGCCTCTATCGCCCAATGGAGCGCGGTCGCTCCGTACGTGTCTTGCGCATTTATATCAGCCTCGTATTCCAGGAAGAGCCTGACGGCTGTTAAGTCACCCGCCCTTGCTGCCCTATGGAGCGGGGTTGCTCCGTCCGTGGCTTGCGCATGCGCATCTTCGGCCATGTCTTCTCCTTCCAGCTTCTCACGCCCCCACCGTTACCGACTTTTCGGTAACTTCAAGACCCGCTCGCCGATGACCCCACGCAAAATCTCATTGGTGCCAGCGGCAATCGTCCCGGACCGGGCGGTGAGAGCCCGGTACGACCAGCGCGCCTGATCAATGGCAAATGGGGAGTCTTTGGCCAGGGTTGAGTACGGCCCCAAGAGTTCCATGGCAAAATTGGCGACGCGCAGATTCAGTTCCGTAGAGGTGATTTTTGCAAAAGACCCTTCCGGGCCCGGCGGTTGGCCCTTTATCTGACGCGTGAGCCGCCGCAGCTCATTATACTTTATCGCTGCTCCTTCTATGGCAAACTGGGCGAGTTGCTGGCGTACGGCGGCGTTTTCGCTGGCCGGCTTTCCATCGTGTTCCAGCCGGTGCGCCAGGTCATACAGTTGGGGCAGGAGCGTCTCCACCCGGTAATAACTGCTGGTGGCCACACGTTCAAACATCAGGGTGGTAATCGCCACCATCCAGCCGCGGTTTTTTTCGCCAACCAGGTGCTCTTTGGGCACTCGGACATCTTCGAAAAAGACTTCGTTAAACTCGGCATCGCCATTCATTTGGACGAGCGGCCGGACGGTAATGCCGGGGCTGCGCATATCAACCAGCAGATAGCTGATGCCGTTATGCTTGGGTGCGTCCGGGTCAGTGCGGACCAACAAAAAACACCAGTCCGAGTGCTGCGCCCAGCTTGTCCATACCTTCTGGCCGTTCACCACAAAATGATCGCCGTCTTCCACCGCGCGCGTCTGGAGGGAGGCCAGGTCCGAACCCGAGCCCGGCTCGGAATAGCCCTGACACCACAGCTCTTCGGCCGGCAGGATTTTGGGCAAGAAGCGTTGCTTTTGTTCTTCCGTCCCCCAGTGCATGAGCGTGGGCCCCAGCATGGTGACCCCGCTCATATTGATCCCACCAGGCACTTGGGCGCGCGCCAACTCTTCGTTGAAAATCGCCTGTTCACTGACCGACGCTCCCCGTCCGCCGTATTCCTGCGGCCACCACAGGCCAATCCAGCCCCCGGCGTGCAGTGTTTTATGCCAGTCCTTGCGCCGCTCCCAGCGTTCGTCGACGCTAAGGTCATCGTCTTTTCCGGCTCGCAAGTCGGCCGGTGTATGTGCTTCCAGCCAGGAGCGGACCTCATGGCGAAATTGCTCTTCTTCAGGCGTATAGCGGAAGTCCATAGCCTCTCCTTTATCGGTGCGATCCGGGTATTACACCAAACGTCTTTCTGAGGCACAAGAGGACTGTCGAGCAGCAGTCTGGTGCAGAGTACGGAGCCTAACTCCGTGAGGCAGGCGATTTTCGTTGCCGGAGAAAACTTATACAATCACTGAAGCCTGAGATAAGGTGGGTGAATATAGACCCCACCTGGAAGCAGCGCGGATGATCACCACAGCTTGGATTTTTATTCCTGTGACAGGTCCTGACCCCTTGGCTCTGCTGGGGGGGATATCTCTTCTCAAACGCGCTATCCTCAGCGCTCAATACGCCGGGGCAAAAACGTGCTATCTGGTCATGGACGCGCGCTCGGAAGCCCAACCCGCCCGGCAGGAAGAATTGCAACGCGACCTGTCCGACGATAAACGCCTCACGACTCAAATCGTCTGGACGCAGACGACTGACGCTCAACCCGGACCAGTCCGGACTGTTACCAACGGGCGCTGTCTCTACTATTCGCTCGCCACGCTCTTTTCCCCAGCCCTGGCATTTGACCTCGACCGGACTGCTCAGCTTGGCGAGACAGTGGGCGTCGAGACGGGAGATGGCACGTCCGCGTTGGTACTCGGCCCGCAGCCGGACGCAGCCTGCGGTCTTCCAGTCCAGGAAACGATAGTCAGGACTGGGACGACGGCTTTGGCCATCCAACCTCAGACACCGCTCAGGAGCGTACCGGCTTCCCCTCACCTGCTCTACCAGTTGACTGATTCGACTTCCCTGCGGCACGCGGAATCGGCCCTCCTCGCCTCGCTTGATAATCCCAAGGACGGTCTGGTCGATACCTATCTCAATCGCAAACTCTCTCGTTCTTTGACACATTTTCTTTTACGGACGGCCCTGACTCCAAACCAGATTACCGTGCTGTCCTGCCTGATTGGTCTCTTCGGCGCGGCCTGTTTCTTTCAGGCTGGCTATTGGGGGCCTGTTTTTGGCGCCCTCCTCTTGCAGCTCTCTGCCGTGCTTGACTGCTGTGATGGGGAAGTCGCCCGGATGAAGTTTCTCGAATCCCGGTTGGGCGCCTGGCTCGATATTACGCTCGATACCATCGTTCATATCGCCACCTTCGTCGG
Source organism: uncultured Binatia bacterium (SeqCode) (assembly GCA_965203745.1). GTDB lineage: Bacteria > Desulfobacterota > Binatia > Bin18 > Bin18 > Bin18. The sequence goes on along the minus strand of CBDBDK010000001.1, from coordinate 1,513,878 downwards.
GCTGGGCTTCGCAGTCTGGACCCAGGGCGGGACGCAGGCGCCATTTGTTCTTGTCGGCCTCATGGTCGGAGGAATTGTGTTGTCTTTCGCCTGTGTCGTTGTGGCGGACCGAACGGTCGTACCCGGTCCGTACCAGCAAACCTGGCAGGCTCGGCTGCTACACAGAATGGTATTCGGCTTAGCGAGTCGAGACTATTCGTTATTGATCTTCCTGTGCGCGGTCTTTCAACAATTATCGTGGTTTCTCTGGGCCGCGGCCATTGGAGTACAGGTCTTCTGGCTGACGGTGACGGTCCTGTTGTATCACGTCCGGCGGTTCAAACGCGCGACCCATTGCCCGACGCGCGCATCCGTGCCAGATTCTGCCTCTCGACTGCCCTAGGCGCGTCTCACCGCCATGCCTTGCACGGCTTTACTCCAGTCCGTACCATGGGCCGGAACGCCCGACAGCCCAAGGATAGTGCTATGGATTTTGCCTTTTCAGAAGACCAACTCTTGCTGCAACAGACCCTCCGCCAATACGCCAAAGACAAGCTGGCACCCAATTACCACCGCTGGGACCGGGGCGAGGTCATTTCACGTGCGCTCATCAAAGAAGCCGCTGAGCTCGGCGTCTTCGGTCTGCGGGTCCCGGAACAGTTTGGTGGGTTGATGGCTGACTATGTGACCTGTGGCCTGATGGCCGAAGAACTGTCTCGGGGTGACTTCAACTATAGTCTCTATATCCAGCTTGGTCTCATTGCCTCCGAACTGTTGGCGGACTTTGCCCACCCGGAAGTCCAGGCAGAATGGCTCTCCCGGCACGCGGCTGGCGAGGCGGTCATCGCCTTTGGTCTGACAGAGCCAGGGGCAGGGTCGGACGCGGCCAATATCACGACCCGAGCGAAGAAAATGGGCGACGACTACATCATTAGCGGAGAAAAGGCGTCCATCACTTTTGCCGGGTATGCAGACGCGTGCATAGTCTTTGCCCGGACCGGAGACGTCGGCGCGCGCGGGATCTCCGCCTTTCTGGTTCCGCTCGACGCTCCCGGCGTCACCCGCCAGCCCTATTTTGCGGCCGGAGAGCGATTGACCCAACGCGGGTCTCTCTTTTTCGATGAAGTCCGGGTGCCTGCGCACAATATGGTGGGCGAGCCAGGCAAGGGCTTCTACCAGGCAATGATCGCCTTTGACTTCAACCGGGCGATTATTGCCCTGGCGTGCATTGGCGCGGCTCAACAGTCCATTGATGAGACGATTGAATATACAAAGGGCCGAGAGGTGTTTGGCAAACCGCTGGCAACGTTTGAAGGGGTTGCCTTCCAAATTGCCGAACATCTGACGCTGTTAGAGTCTGCCCGGGTATTGTCCTATAAATGTTTGTGGCTCAAAGATCAGGGGCGTAAGCACACTTCAGAAGCAGCCATGGTCAAATGGTTTGGCCCGAAGTCAGCGGCCGAGGCCATTCATGCCTGTATGATCTTACATGGGCACTATGGCTATAATATGGACTCCCCGCTTGAACAGCGCTGGCGCGATGTGGTGGGACTCGAAATCGGTGACGGAACGCCGGAGATCATGAAGGGCATCGTTGCCCGGGAAGCGTTTGGTCGGGAATATACTTCGTATCGATAGAATCAGGGGCACATGTGCCCCTGCTGAACTTAGGCCAGAAAACTCCGGACCTTCTCAACAAACGTATCCGCCTGCTCAACCTCAGGGCGATGGCCACATCCCTCCAGCACGAGTAGTTCGGAGCCGGCAATGGACTGCTGATAGACCGCAGCCGCGCTCACCGGAGCGATTTGGTCGTCCTGACCCCAGATAATCAGCGTCTTGACTTCGCCGCCGCACTCAAGCAGGGGGCCCAGACTGGGGTTGAACATATACGGCGCCCAGGCAATGCGGGCGCTTTCAGCCCGCGCATCCTCCCATGCCTCGAACTGCTCCGGCGTGGGTTCGCCGCCGTACAGCTTGGCAAACTCTGGTGTTCCCTCAATATCCTTTACACTCGCGTCCAGGTAGGCCTTGGCCGTCACCTGGAACATGTCCGCAATATATCCCTCCGGCGGGCGAACGCCAAAAGGCGCAACGAGCACCATACGTCGAAACTGGGCAGCATTGCAGGCTGCCATCTCAGCCGCGATCCACCCCCCCAAGGAAAAGCCGATCACATTTGCCGGCGCGAGATTCTGTTCTCGGAGTACACGACCGTATAAGCCAGCCAAGTCACGGATATTACTCACCCACTCGACGCGCTCGGTCTGACCGAACCCCGGATATAAGGGGATCATGACCGTATGATCCCGAGCCAATTCGTTATGCCAGTTCGTAATCCCAGGGTGGCCAAGTTCTTCATGCAGAACGATCAGGGGGCTGCCCGAACCGCCCTCAATAACGGTCAACTCAGCATCCCCGACTTTAACCTTCTTTTCCTCCCATTGTGTCTCTGCCAAAGCAGTGTCTCCTTTCCTTTTGTATACGGAACGGCCACCCCTACCACACCCCGGTCGGGATGGAAAGAGCACACCGCAGAATAAGAGTGATATGTACGACGTTTACACAACGAGCGGGACTGACAGGATAGGTGAGAAGAACAAACAGCGCTGGCGCTGACACAGAACCCCTCCGACCAGGAACCACGGCAGGAGGGGTCAAGAGGTAACGCTTCGGTTCAACCTATACGGACAGCCAAGGTTTTGATTTAGTTCCCGCCTGGGAGAGGAGAGAAGTGCCAGCTCACAATCTGCCACTGTCCCGAAGGACGCGCATACGTAAACATGTACTGCCCATTCACCGTCTGCTCCATGCCGCCCTTCGGCTTGGTCGTCAGTTGATACAGCCCCCAGGCAACTCCGGTCTCCCCAATGACCATATATTCTTCATGCGCCGGGTTGAGGTTCGCCTCTTCAAAGGTATCAAAGTAGTCTTGTACGGCCTGGCGAAAGGCGGCTTTACCAACGATAGGAAACGGAGAATATAACCCAAACAAGACGACATCCTCGTGGGCATGGGACACCACGGCGTCGAGGTCTTTCCCGTTAATTGCCTGGAGCTCCTCCCCAAAGCTCGTAATTAAAGCATCGCGCGTCTGCTGGGCAGCGCTCTCCGAGGCGATACTCCCAAGCACCAATACAACGGCGACAACAAGCACACATCTCCAACTCATGGTCCTTCTTTCCTGGTTTCTCATTGCACCCCTCCTTTACTCTTCGACCCCGAGTGGAGAGAAATGCAGCCCAACCAGGACCCATTTCCCATCTCTTTTTGCGTAGGTGAATGTGTATCGACCATGGATTACCTCTCGCGGCCCAATGGCTGGCACCTCGGTATTCGTAAAATGCCCCCAAGCCAAGGCACTCGCGCCGATAATGCGGAATTCGGGATTAATCGGAGTCAAGACGACACGTTCGCTATCGGCAAAGAATCCTTCCAGCATTTCCGTTATGGCTGCTTTGCCCTTAACGGCAAAGGGCGACAGCATGCCGAACAGCACAACATCATCATGCGCATCCGTAGCAAAAGCCGAGGCATCCTTTGCATTAAAGCGCTTCATATCGGCGTTAAAGGCAGCTTCCACATCATCCAAATCATCTCCATAGGCCGCTCCGGTTACGCATAAGAACAACAACGCAATACCAGCGACAATTCCTCGCTTCTCGTAAACCATGCATCCCCCTTTCTGTCGGATCATTTTTCTTCCCCTGAGGTTTGTAAATATGAAAAAGGACGAAAACGCAAGGGTGACAGTGTATCCAATGGCCACGACGACGAATGGAGCCGGATATTGCCGGAAGCAAAGAAAGAAAGCGCGCCCTGGAGGATTCGAACCTCCGACCTACAGATTCGTAGTCTGCCGCTCTATCCGGACTGAGCTAAGGGCGCGCAGGTGGGAAAACTAAACACGGGAACGATTCAACGGAGCCCTCTTCTTACCACACACGAGAAGGGAACCGCAACGTCGACCGGAGCGGAGAGGGAGGGATTCGAACCCTCGGTACGCGGTTAAACGTACACTCGCTTAGCAGGCGAGCGCCTTCGACCACTCGGCCACCTCTCCGTATCAGTGTGGACTGGCGATAGTATCGACTCCTTCTCTTGCACGCAACGCCGCCGCTTTATGTTGCCGATAAATCTTAATATCAGGGTATTGACAATTGAAATTGAAAATGATTCTCAATTTCATCTATGAACGAAGCAGACCAACCTTCCAAGTCTGTTATCGATGCTCACGTTGTTTATGAATGTCGGTGTCCGTGCGGCAGTCTGTTAGCCAAGCAGAGCATTGACGGCATAGAACTCAAGTGTCGCCGCTGCAAGCGCGTTGTTTTTATCCCCTGGGAAACCCCTTCCACATGGCGGACTGTCACAACGCAGTCACCCGAGGGGCAGTCAGAACAATGCGAACCTGGACAAAAAAATGGGCGCCCCCAATGAAGCGGCCGCCCACGAAAACACCAAGCGAGGCAGCGGTCATTTCACTCGCCGCAGCGTGACCTCAGGCTCAACATTTTTCGTTTCCACCATGCCCAGGTACATCTCCAATTCTTCAATGTCCTCCTGCTCCCCTTCGATATGGTTCTCGAGCATGGAGCGCAGCGCGACATTGCCTTCGGCCAGGGCATGGGCTTCCAGATACGCCTGCATGGCTTCTTTTTCGAGCGCCAAGTCCTGCTGTAGCATTTCTTCCAGGTCGGTTGACTGGTGCACCGTCGTCCCAATCTCAACTGAGGGGACACCACCCAGGGAAACGATCTTTTGGCCAAATGTATGGGCATGGGAAAGCGCGGTCTTGCTCTGGCCTTCAAAAAAGTCAGCGAAGACCTTACGCCACAGACCGCTCACGAGGAGGGCGTGCTGCTGGTATTGGAGGGTCGCGGCGTGTTCAAGGGAAACGGCTTTGTTCAATGCAGCAATCACTTTTTGGGCATCCATGAGAGACCTCCTTGGTTACAGGAATTAATCAACCAACGATGAATACACTATACACATCCGCATGACCCTTGTCAACTCTAAGTTATTGATTTTATTGGAGAATTGATTTTGATAATCATTTTCAACTAGGTGCTGAAACGATTTTGAAATTCACTTTCAATATGGCCTGAATAAGGCCCTTGTAGCCCGGATAACAGGCCCATGACCAAAATAACCGAACAGACAAATAAGGAAGGGAGAGAAATATGAAAGACAAGGAGAAAGGCGGGCAAGACCTACAGGACCAATTTGCGAAGGTCTTTACCAATGACGCCGGCATTACAGCGCGCGTCTGCCCGCAAGGGCATGTCTATCTTCAAGTTGGACATACCTGTATTTCGTTCCGGAAAGAACACTTTGTGGACTTGGCCCAAGTCGTCCACGCGGCAGAACGACATATCTTAGAGACCAGCTCCCATTGGAGCTCGCACACGCAACATTAGAGCGCTACGACAATCGACGATGCTGTAACACAATACTCAACAACCTTCCCTGAGCATACAGCGGCCCGCGGTCCCAACCCAGAGCCCAGCGCAGAGCGCACTCGGGTATCCGTTCCATCGGAGGGTAAAATGTTCCGCGACCCGTTCATTGCTGAAGCGTGGCAACTCCGTCACCAAGCGAACCTCGTTCCTTTCCAAGTCTTCCTATCCGCGGCCGTATGGCTGGAAGAGCGCTATCAGCGCTCCCCATCGGCTCAGACCGCCCGCAGCATTGCTTTCCACTATTTGCTACTGGCCATGCGTCCGAACCTAGCGTCCGTCCGCATGGCTGAAGAGTATGCTGCACGCGCAGTCCGCTGGCGAGAACGGGCTGGAGAACCGTTTACGCCTGAGCAGGCTCTCTTCTTACAATAACAGTGGGTGGAGTTCCCTCTCCTCCTCCCAGGGTCCCTAGGGAATCCCTCCTCGCCTAGGGACCCCCTCCCCCTCCTACCGAGTGGGGGCATGAACAGAGACGGGCGAACAAGACAACGTCATGCAGAAAAAGGAGCGTACAGAATGGCCGGACCATAACATTTCACCAGGAGTAATGTACCGGGCTCCCGCCAGCTCTGACCGGGCAGGCGGACAACACAACAACAGACACAAACAAGGAGTACACAGAATGACCACATCTCAACCTTTCACCCTATCGACTTGGAAATGGTTGCTCGGTCTGAGCGTCTTTTTTCTCTCCCTGCTTATCAGCGTACCGAGTTTTGCCGAGATTATCGTAACCCACGAAAATCCAGGCCAGGGAGACACAGCCTCGGGTGTGAGCGCGATTTCGGGCTGGGCCTATTCGACCGAAGGCGCGGCCGTGACCGTCAAACTGCGAGTGAACGGGGAAGTACGCGAAACAATCCCATGCTGTGGTCCCCGTGAGGATGTCCAGGCTGCTCACTCGGACGCCCCACTGGAAACTGGCTATGGGCTGTTATTCAACTACGGGCGGCTTCCGGCCGGAGTACATACCATTGGCGTCGAAGTCAGCGCCACCGGTGAAGAAACCATGGTTGTCGATCATGCCGTCACCGTCGTTGTTCCCGCCAACTCGGAATTTCTCAGCGCCGTTGACCTCAGCGGAGCCGCGGCCAGCATTGAGGGGGACAAAATTGTCGTGAGCGGGATTGAGGTCACGGACAAGGACAGTGGCATGACCGCGACCGTCAATGTCGACCTCAACTATAAGACCGGTCTGCAATCCTTTCAGATCACGGCAGCGCAAGGACCTGCTGACCTGCATGTAGAGGAAATCCTGAGTGATGTCGCCAACGCCATTTTCGCCACCTATGACGCGCTGCATATGGCGTCGGAATGCCCGGATGCATCTGCTAGGGTTGCGTCCGTAGACACCCTGTGTGCAGCAGTCTTTTCCTTGGTCGGGACAAGCGCTCAAAGCGAGGCTGATGCGATTGCCCTGCTGCCCGCCGTCCAACATGCCTGGCGGGATGCACGTATCCCCTGGGAGCAGAGCGAGGCGTTTCTGTTTGGGCCGGTGGACACGGACGCACACGACCCCTTCCTGGACACCTGGCCGCTTAACGTCACTGACCTCGAAGCGATCATCGCGTCCAGCGCTGATATTACGACCGTCGAGCTTGCTGACGACGTTCAGGGTTTCCATGCCCTGGAATATCTACTGTTCCAGGATATGAACGGCAACACCGACCCGGCCGCGATTGTGAACGCCCTCCACACCGATGAACGCAGGAGAGCCTACGCGCGGAGGGTGGCTATGGAGTTTGTCGGCCACACCGAGGCACTCCGCAACAGTTGGGATCCCGATATGGGGAATTTCGTGGCGGAACTTGCCATGGCCGGCCACGGCAGTATGACCTACGACAGCGAGAGAGCGGCCATGCAAACGCTGCTCGAAGCCATGATAGGGATTGCTGCCGAGCTGCATGACGCCAAACTGGGAGCCCCGAGCCCCGCTGAAGAAGAGTCGCGCTACAGCAATAACTCCAGGATCGACTTCCTCAACAACGTGCGCAGTATCAACAACGTCTATGAGGGTCGTTTTGACCAGACCGACAGCACCTCGATGGGGGTGACGGATTTTGTCGCCAGTCAAAACCCGGCCCTGGACGCGGAAGTCCGAATGGCAATCCGTGATGCCAAGGCGGCCATTATCGCCATCCCGGAGCCCTTTGGACAGAGCATCACCGCCCATCCCGATGCTGTCGCAAATGCTATCCAAGCCGCCATGGCATTGGAGACGAAGCTGGGAGAGGTTCTTGAAGCTGTCAATGCGGCGGATTTCGGCCACGACCACTAACCGCACGATTGCAGGACCAATGAGCCGGAGTGGGGTGATCCCGCTCCGGCTACCAGGACGGCCTCACATTGGGAACAGTTCATGCAGAAACCTCGCTTTGTCGTCTTCATCCTCACGTTGCTCACCCTGTGTGTCTCCGCCTTCTTCCGGCATTCCTCGGCCTGGGCCACTATTACCGCGACCCTGGAAAACCCACCCGACGGAGAACATATGTCCGGTATTCATACCATCTCGGGCTGGGCGTATAGCGATACTGGCGCGCCGGTCAGTGTCCGGCTGCGCATTGACGGCGAACTCCAGGAAGCGATTCCGTGTTGCGGGGACCGCAGCGATGTCCAAGCCGAGTTTCCGGACGCCCCTTTGGCCACATCTTTCAGTTTGTTGTTCAATTACGGCCGGCTCAGTGCCGGGGTGCATACCATTGGAGTTGAAGTCCAGGCCGCTGGTGAGACCGCAGTGGTTCTGGATCACGCTGTGGCGGTCGTCAAACCAGGGGACGTGGAGTTTGTGGAGACGATGGATATGACGGCCGCCACTGTCCGCATTGAGGATAACGAGTTGCTGATAGCCGATGCGCTTGTCGAGCATATCCCGACTGACCTGCGTCTCAAATATGCAACCAGCCTCCAATCACCGCTCCTGGTTGAAGCCAGACCGAGCGGAGCCGATGGAAGCCAGACCGCGGCCCTGGCCGGTGGGGCCACAACGATTTTTAGTGCCGCCAGCCAGGCGTTTGAGCTGCCGGCTCCGAATCTCGACGGGGTACGGCTGGACAAGCATCTGGCTGGGGATGTCGCTTTTGGAGATAGTTTTGTCACCGCCCCTGCTCCGGTCTTCAGCGGACTGGGGCCCATTTTCAATAATAATGCCTGCGACAGTTGCCATCCAAAAAACGGCCGCGGACGGCCGCCGCGGGACGGCGAACGCATGGCCTCCATGTTTCTTCGAGTCAGCCTGCCCGGCACCGACCCCCTGACGGGCGGTCCTCTGGCGGTCCCCGGTATGGGCACGCAGCTCCAGCACCTGGCCAACTTTGGCGTGCTGCCCGAAGCCGATGTTGTTATCAGCGAAGAGTTCAGCGACGGCATGTTTGGCGATGGCGAGGCGTTTGAGTTGCGCCGTCTGCACTTTCAGATCGAGAATCCCGCTCAGCCGATTCCGGATACGGTGCTCACCTCACCACGGATGGCTCTGCCGGTCTTCGGGCGGGGTCTGCTTGAAGCGATTGATGAGGACACGATTCTCGGCTTGGCGGACGAGGACGATGCGGACGGCGATGGCATCTCAGGCCGGCCCAATTGGGTCTGGGACGTTGTGCGGCAGCAAACGGCGCTCGGACGTTTTGGCTGGAAGGCCAATAATCCAAACCTCTTGCAGCAGACCTTTACCGCCTACAACCAGGACATGGGCGTGACCAACCCCTTCCTTCCCCAAGAAAGTGCGTTTGGTCAGATCCAGGATGACGGCTTGGAGGACGACCCTGAGATTGATCTGGAAACGGCTGATGTCGCCACTTTTTATGTCCAGACACTCGCCGTACCCGCCCGGCGCAATCTCGACGATCCACAGGTACAGCAAGGGGAAGACCTCTTTCATGAGGCGCAGTGCACGGGCTGTCATATTCCCACCATCCGAACCGGCGTCTTAGCCGGGGTGCCGGAAGTGTCCAACCAGACCATTCATCCCTACACCGACCTGCTCCTGCACGACATGGGAGACGGCCTGGCGGATGGCCGACCGGATTTTGTCGCGACCGGCCGGGAATGGCGAACGCCGCCGTTATGGGGCATCGGCCTGACCCGGCGCGCCCAAGGTCACACCTTTTTCCTGCACGATGGTCGGGCGCGCAATCTCACAGAGGCCATTCTGTGGCATGGCGGGGAAGCCGAAGCCGCGCGGGAAGCCTTCCGCCTGATGCCCGTAGACGAGCGCAAGGCATTACTCACCTTTTTGGAGTCGCTATAGGGGTCAACATGCAGCAAGTGAGTACGCCGCATCCCTATGGAATACCAAGTTGCAGGGGGGAGGCTGCCTTCCCTGCCGCAGGCCCTGGGGTTTTCCTACCCCAACCCCGGGGCCTGCTCCCCTCGGGCTGACGTTTCGGACTGGATGAGGATTAGTATGGGACAAAAAAGCGCATCCTCCCGCAGACCGCAGCCTCGCTATCTCAGTGCCCGTGCCATACTCTTGCTCTCCGAATACAGCCTGATCGTCTTTCTCTTGTGGGCAGTCGCCGTCGAGCAAACCAAATCCACCCGACCATCAGTTGCTCAGCGATCCGGAGCCACAGAGAGGCCGCTGAGCAGCGGAGCCCATGCAGCTCTCCCGTCCCATTTATCGCCGGCACAACACATGCCCACGCAGTGGCAATGTCAGCCGGCTGAGACCCTTGGGCAATGGTCTGGCGTGACCCAGGTTGATCTGTGCCTCGACCCTGGCGTGCCCATCCAAATCGGTACGCTCCGTTTGCTCGTCTGCCAGCACGACTTTTTTCAGATAGCTCAGGCCATTAACGCAGCCGTGACTGAAACAGCGACACCGCCGAGCAAAGCAGACCCGGACCACACCCCCCAAGAATAAAGGAGAACGACTATGTATGACACCCACCTATGGCAAACGCCGGATAAACGCATCACGGTCTCTTTGTGTTCAGAAGGCTGTCTTCACGTGATGGTAGGCCGCGCCATCATTAAGATGACCCCGGAAGAGTTCTTTGCGATGCAAGCCGTGGTGGCCAAGGCAGCCCAGGATTTACGGAATTCGCCCGTCCCGCAGCCCGACTCGGTAGGCCATTAAGAGCGGTGATACGCTCGGACGCGCGCTACGGGCGACCCAATAGCCAACGTCATACCCGTCAGCATAGGGTCAGTGCGTTCAAATCAATCCTGGCAATATGGCGCGCCGTTGCAAAGGATAATTCTCAAATGTCTCGTGATACCAGGCGTGGCGCCAGAGTGCCCTCGGCACCATGTTTGCAATCGTCCACAGGGCAAACGCGAGGCCCGGCAGCGACCAACTCAACAGCGCGAAGCCGACCCATTCGACTATTTCACCCAGCAGATTGGGGCATGACACGAGGTTGAAAACACCGCCGCGGGGAATGACGTATTGGCCACCGTTATCCCTACGCAGCCGCCAGAGACGATAATCAGACCAGATATTCAACGCACCGCCGCTTACTGCCAACGTCAGACCGCTGACAAATCGCGGGTCGGTCACCCAATCGTTGGCATAATCGGCGATGTATCCCATAGACCATCCCCATAAGCCGCCGTTGAGTACATTGAAAACTATACCGGACGCGCACAGCATGACTCGCATCTTGCTGCCGCGCCGTGGAACAATCCACGGCCAGATCAGCGCTCGATGGGTGTAGTGCGCGACCCACAGAGCGACCACTGTATGGCCGACAAAATGATGATGCGGACTGAGAAAGTAAATGACCGGGAAGGTAAGCAGCGCGGGCACCTCCATCATAAACCAACCCCAGCGGCTGTTGATGCGAGGCCCGATACCCGTGCCCCCAACGCGCTCCACCGGGTCCCACTTCACCAAACCCGCGATCAGTGCCAACGGCGCCAGCCCCACCCAAATCCAGGCGAGGACCTCAAATACGGGAATTTCCCCGCTCACAACCCCATTCCCTGCTCTTTGAACCAATTGAGGGCATCGCGGATCGATTCTTCAAGTGGTCGAGATTCGTATCCCAATTGTCTCCTCGCCGAGGACACATCAACAGACACCGGACAGTCGCGTAAAAGGTCAAGCGAATTTCTGGAGTAAAGAGGCGGTCGATTTTTTATCGCGGCATACAGTTGAACAAAAGGCAAACCCGCCAGAGCCAGAAAATAGGGCATGGCAGGGCGCGTCACACGACGCCCCAGAGTGTGGGAACACAGACGCGCCAGTTCAATAATCTTTGCGTATCGACCCACGGTAAAATACACCTCACCATGACATTCGCTCTGCCCCACCGCATTTGCGGTAGCGGCCGCCACATCTCGCACATCGCTCCACCAGAATCCCGCGTCAATGAGACACGGCAACCGCTTTTGCGCGATGGCGAGCAACATATCACCAACGAGGGTCGGCTCCGTATCGCCAGGACCTATAAGACTCGAAGGACAGATAACAGAGGCATTGATCTGACCACTCCTCGCCGCTTCGAGCACGCTGCTATGCGCTTCGGCTTTTGTGATCGTATAGGGGATTTTGGCATGCTGTCCCAGCTTTGCATCAGCGTCTAAAACCCTTCCACGCAACGGGCTGAATGCGTGTATGGAACCGATGTGCACCAGCCTGCGCACACCGTTGTCAACACACGCTTTAATCGCGTTTCGGGTACCCGTCAGGTTGACCGCCCTAACCAGATCCTCGGGATCGGCGCCAATCGTCACCATCGCAGCAGTGTGTACGACGGCATCAGCATTTTGGAATGCCGAGTTCAACGATTCGACATTTCGAACATCCGCAGGCCACAATTCGACCCGCCTGCTCAGGTCATCGGGAAATTTGCGACTACTGCCCCGGCGCGTAACAGCACGCACCGTATACCCGCAGCGCAGCAAGGCGCGGCATATATGGCTCCCGAGAAAACCCGCGGCACCGGTCACGGCAACGAGGCGTTTGGTGTCTTTAGGATAGTAGGCCTTGTCGTTGGAATCAGACATCACCCATTCCTCAGCTATCATTGGCGGCGCTATTGGCCAATGCCAGGACGAGTGTCACTCTCTACGCCCTAAACCTCAACATGTTACAGGACTCATTTCAATTTCAATATCCTTACCTCCTTGAAAAGACGGGAGCCCTTCAGGGTCAGCCCAACCGGCTGCTCCGTCGTCGGAAATGCAGAGCGTCGGTCTGGCAGGTTCTGGCCTATGGGGATGGGCCCCGGGGCTGTAGGAGGGATGCCCCGGGGCCAGATGCAAGGCCCAACACCAAACCTTGCATAGCCAAAACGACGAACCTGCGGCCCGTATGCCACCTTGCACGAAAAAGCCCGCAGCGACGACTACTGCGGGCTCGAGGCTCAAAGGCCGTGGGCCGGGCGTAAGTTAAATTGAAATTGAATATCAATTTCAATTATATATTTCTAGCCTCCGAGACGATATTTGTCAAGTCCCGCAGTCAGAGTGATGTAGGTAGGGATATGGAGGTAAGAATTTCTACCAAAAGAATAACTACTTAGGCACCGGTACGGGTGCGCTCTCTTCTGCCCGAAAACCCGCTTTTATGTGGCTGCCATCACAGTACGGTTTGTTTTTGGACTTGCCACACCGGCATAAATACAGGGGGTCTTTCTGCCCCCGGTACTTCCCCCCTCTCCTGTCCATGAGGCTGGGTTCTCCGCGCACTTCATAGGGACCGTTCTTTAAGGCGCGGATGGTCACTTTTGCCATGCAGGTCGCTTTCTTTTTAGCATTCTCGGAGCCACGCTATCATTCACGAGAATACGCGCTAGGGCGGTTCTACCCCAGCCGGGGGCGCGTTGGAATCGAACCAGAGTTCGACAGGGCTTGTTTCTATAATTGAAATTGACTATCAATTTCACTCAGAGAGATAAATTGGACTCATCTGAACGAAATCCCATACTTCTGCGCATCTTATGAAAACACTGGCCGACCTCGGCCCTGAAGAGCAGGGACGTATTCACTCTGTCACGGGTACAGACGGCATTTCTCAGCGGCTGGCTGAACTCGGCTTTACCAGCGGCCAGACCGTGCAGATCATCCGTTTTGCGCCGCTGGGTGATCCCATGCAAATACGTATTCGAGGCTTTTCCCTCGCGCTCCGGCTCCACGAGGCCAAACGGGTCTATCTTACCGAACAATGAAAATGAGGAGGAGGCTCCCTCGTACGTGCCTCGCCCTGTCGCTATGGATGTCGAAACACCAGTTGCTTCGTCTGCTCGCACCGCCGCCCCCGATATCGCTTCTTATCGGGTTGCGGTGATTGGGAATCCCAATACGGGCAAGACAACCCTCTTTAACGCACTCACCGGACTCAGCCAGCACACCGGGAATTATCCTGGGGTGACGGTCGAAAGTACGCTCGGAGAGTTTCGTCAGAATGGTGTCCGGTTTCTCGCGGTTGACCTGCCGGGAGTCTATTCGCTGGCGCCCCGCGCGCCGGATGAGATGGTCGCCGTCTCCGTCCTGCTCGGCTCTGGCGACGAAGCAGTCGCGCCGGATGTTGTCCTGTGCGTGGTCGATGCGACGAACCTTGATCGCAATCTGTATATTGCGACCCAGATCATGGATATCGGGCTGCCCTGCGTCATCGCGCTGACCATGTTCGATCTGGCGGAAAAGCAGGGCCTACATATCGATATTGCCGTGCTGGAGAAACGCTTGGGAGTACGCGTCGTCCCGGTGCAGGCCACCAAACGTCGGGGGATCGATCACCTCCGTCAGGCCTTGTGCGATACGCTTGGCGCAGCCATCTCCCCACCCCGGCCTGTGGTGTTTCCCGAAGCGTTCACGCAAGAGGCCCAGGCGCTGGCCCAGCAGCTCACCCAGGCCCATCCGACTGCTCGCTTTCCCCACTTTCTGATTGAGCGGCTGCTGATCGATACCGGTGGCATGGTTGAGCAGGATCTCACCCGACAGCATGGAGCACAGGTGCGGGACTCCGTCCAGGCGGCCCGCCAGCGTTTGACCGCTGACGCGGTCCAGCTCCCGCAGATGGAAGTAGACAGTCGCTATGCGTGGATCGCCCAAGTTGTGGCGGACGCGTGTCGCTCCTCGTCCAGCCTGAGCCGTGACCGGACCGACTGGTCCGAGCTGATTGACTCCCTTGTCACCCATAAAGTCTGGGGGTTGGCCATTTTTCTGACGGTTATGGGCGTGACCTTTCAGTCGATCTTTTCCTGGGCGCTGCCGCTCATGGACAGCATTGACACCGTCTTTTCGGCACTGGGTCCCTGGGTCGGCAGCGCGCTGCCCGAGGGTCCGCTGCAAAGCCTGATTGTCGATGGCGTGATCGGTGGAGTGGGCGCGGTGGTGGTGTTTGTCCCGCAAATTGCGATTCTGTTCGGTTTGATCGCTATCCTTGAAGATTCCGGCTATATGGCGCGAGCGGCCTTTCTCATGGATCGGGTGATGGCCGGCTTTGGGCTGTCGGGACGGAGCTTTATTCCGCTGCTCTCCTCTTTCGCCTGCGCGATTCCGGGCATTATGGCGGCCCGGACAATTGACAATCAGCGGGACCGGATTGCGACCATTCTTATCGCGCCCCTGATGAGCTGTAGCGCACGGCTGCCGGTGTACGTGTTGTTGATCGCGGCTTTTATCCCGGCCCAGACCGTGTGGGGCATTTTTGGCTTGCAGGGACTGACACTCTTTTGCATGTACTGTCTCGGCCTGCTCGTTGCCCCTCCCATTGCCTGGATACTCAAGCGGACGCTGCTGAGTGGTGAGGCCGTGCCTTTTCTCATGGAACTGCCACCCTTTAAGCTACCGGCCTGGCGGGTGGTCGTGTTTCGCATGTACGACCGCAGCATGGCCTTTCTCAAGCGTGCCGGCAGCATCATCCTGGCCACGACGATCCTGGTCTGGGCACTCTCCTATTATCCAAACCAGGACCTCGTCTCAGAAGAATTTGAGACCCGCCGGGCGACCGCCACGGAAGCCGAGTTGGCGCTGCTTGAGAGTGAGCTGGCCGGCATTCGTTTGCGCGAGAGTTATCTCGGACAGGCTGGACGGGCGATTGAGCCGTTTGTCCAGCCCTTAGGCTGGGACTGGAAAATCGGCATGGCTACGCTGGCGAGTTTTCCGGCTCGTGAGGTGATTATTGCCGCACTCGGGACGATCTATAATCTGGGCGCCGGCCAGGATGAAGAGAGCGTCGAATTGCGCCAGGCCATGCGGGCGGAGCGCTGGCCGGACGGCCGACCGGTGTACACGCCGGTTGTGGCAATTTCGATCATGGTCTTTTTTGCCCTGTGCTGTCAGTGCGGTGCTACCCTGGCGACCATCAAACGGGAAACGAATTCCTGGGGCTATCCGCTCTTGACATTTATCTATATGACGAGTCTGGCGTATCTTGGAGCGCTGGCGGTGTATCAAATAGGCAGCCGGTGGATTGGATAAAGCATGGATTTCCAAACGCTACTGATATTCCCGGTTCTTGTCGTGGCCGTATTCTACGTCGGCCGCTCACTCTGGCCCAGACGTGAGAAAGCCGCATGCACCTCGTGTCCGCAGAATCGGCAGCGCGCAGACGATTACGTGTGAAGTGAGACGCTACGGGACTCACCCCCGCCCTCTTGCGTTCCGGTTGTCCGTTCCTTCCAGCGGCTCTCAACCACCATGAACACCCACCTACGCCAAGCCACTCCCCTGGCTCTTTTCTGGTTTCTGATCATGGGAGCCCTCGGAGTCTTTTTCCCCTACTACGGTCTGTATCTTCGTGAGAATGTCGGCCTTGACGGGTTTCAGGTGGGCGTTGTCTTTGCCACCCTGCCCCTAGTCGGTTTCTTTGTTCAGCCCCTATGGGGTATTGTCGCGGACCGGAGTGGGCTACGGATTCGTGTCCTGGTGGTGTTAGCCTCGGGTTCGGCAGCCGGGTACTTCTTGCTTGGCTGTGTGGAGAGCTTTCTGGCGCTGGTGTGTATCACGGTTCTGTTCGCCTTTTTTTCCCGTGCCCTTATTCCCATGACCGTTTCGGTAAGCCTGGCGGTGTTACAGGGGAGTCAACATGCCTTTGGCATTATCAGAGCGTTTGGAACTCTCGGGTTTTTCTGCGCCGTGCTTGGCTTCCCGTGGCTGTTGGCCGCCCTCCCCCCGCTGGCAGTCTTCCAGACAACAGCTCTCAGTCTACCGTCAGAGCCCCAGCTTGGTATCCTCTTCCCGCTGGCCGCCGGCCTCACCCTGTGTGCAGCCGTCTCAGCGCTTACTCTTCCCCACCGTGGGCCGGTTGCGCTACGCGCTCTGCAAGGCGAGTGGCGCAGCCTCCTCTCTCAGGGCCCGTTCCTGCGCCTGACCCTGGTTGGATTTCTGGCCTTTTTCTTTCTCCATGGTCCGATGGATATCTTTCCCATTTATATTCGCGACCGAGGGGGCGATATCGAGACCATTCGCAACATGTGGTGTGTGATGCTCGTCCCGGAGATTATCTTCATGACCCTATTGGGAACGAGTGTCCGCCGCCTCGGTGCGCGTGGACTCCTGGCTGTGGGGATCGGTGCCGGCGCCTTCCGCTGGCTTTTCCTCAGTCAAGTAACCGCCCTCCCGCTGCTTTACCCGGTCCAGGTCCTCCATGCCCTGACGGTCACCGGGCTCTTTCTGGGGGGGCCGCTCTATCTCGAAGCCACCATCCCACCCCAACTGCGCTCGACCGGCCAAGCCCTGTTTAGCATGATCAGTATGGGCCTGGGTGGAGGGTGTTCGAGCTTGATGACTGGAGCCCTCCTCGAACAGGCTGGAATTAACGCACCGTATCTCGTCGGCGGGGCTGGCGCGCTCCTGTTGGCGCTGCTGATCCCCTCTCTCCTCCCCTCCCTTCATCCTTCTCCGCTATCGCAGGACCACGGCTGAATTACTGCGGGATCTCGATGTCAAAGTCGCCGTATACGGAGACCTTCAAGATATGGCCGGGAAAGACGACGATCGTCGTGGTCGGTAGCTCGACAACGGCCGGGCCCCGTACCGTCATGCCGGGTTTGAGTGCTTGGCCCGCGTAGATATTCGTGTCGGTGAAACCGTCGTGGTCGGGAAAGTAGAGCGGCCGTGTGCCCGACCTTGCCGGTGACGGCTCTTCGGGACCTAGCGTCTGCTCTTCCAGCAGCAGCGGCGGCAGCTGGCCCGTCGCGGTGACCCGCCAGCCGTTCATGTCGACCGGCATATCGCGCAGGCAATAAGTGTAGAGGCGTTCGTGGGTATCGTGGAATGAGTTGGCCATGCGTTCGATGTCGTCCTCGCCGAGCGGTCCGCTCGGGATCGACACGATGATCTCGTGCGTCTGGTAGGGGTATTTCGCGTCGGCAAACCGTGCCGTCTTGATGTCCTCGGCCGCGAAGCCCTGCGCCTTGAGCTGCGCCTGGGCCTGCGTCTCCATCTCGTTGTAGATCGCGTTAACGGCATTGATATCCATGTCCCCGGTATTCATCGGTCGCGTCGTGAGGTAGGCGTGTCCGACATCTGCGGCGAGCATGCCGAACGCGCACAACCCGCCTGCGATGGTCGGGCAGATGGCCTTGCCGACCCCGAGCTCCTGCGCGATCTTTGCCGCGTGTGCGCCGCCGGCTCCACCGCCGACGACGACGGTATAGCCGCGCGGGTCGACGCCGCGCATGACCGACACCGCGCGCATCGCGCCGACCATCTCGGTGTTAATGATTCGGTAGATCGCCGCGGCCGTTTCAACTGCGCTCATGTCGAGGCGGTCGCCGACGGCCGTCAACGCGTGTTCGGCTGCCGCGCGGTCGAGCGTCATTCGTCCACCGAGAAAATTCTCGGGATTGATGTAGCCGAGGAGCAGGTTCGCGTCGGTGACGGTCGGCGCCGTGCCGCCGTGGCCATAACACGCGGGCCCCGGCGCCGCACCGGCGCTTTGCGGGCCTACACGCAACATGCCGCCGGGATCGATCCACGCCATGCTCCCGCCGCCCGCCCCGATCGAATGGATATCAACGGCGGCCACGCCGAGCGGAAAGCCCGCGACCTCCATATCCGTGCTCATCGGGATCTCGCCGCCCGTGATCATGGACACCTCAAAGCTCGTGCCACCCATCTCGATCAGCATCTGATTCTGCTCGCCGTGGCGATGGCCGATGAACACACTCGCCGGCGGGCCCGCGGCGGGTCCCGAGCCGACCGCGAGCACTGGACGCTTTTGGATCTCGGGCACGCGTGCCGATCCGCCGGTGACCTGCATAATCAAGAGGTCCTTCTGATAGCCATTGTCACGAAAGAACTCGGCGATCTTGGTCAGATAGTCTTCAATCGCGGGACCGACATAGGCGCTCAACACCGTGGCGCAGGCCCTCGGGTATTCCCGGATCCGGGGCAGGATGTCGGCGCTCAACGCCGTATAGGCGTCCGGCATTTCCTCAGTGAGGATCGCCTCGATGCACCTTTCGTGCGCGGGATTGATCATCGACCACATCAGGCATACGGCAACCGAGTCGACGCCTTCTTCTTTGAAGTGGGCGAGCGCGCGCCGCACGCTGCCTTCGTCAAGCGCTTCCTCGACTTCGCCGGTATAGAGCATGCGTTCGGATACGCCCAAGCACAGGTGGCGCGGGATCAGCGGCTCGGGAGGCAAGAGCTGGAGGTTATAGCGGTCCGGTTTGTGGCCGTCGCGAAGGTACAGGATGTCGCGGAATCCCTCGGTGTGCAGGATCCCCATCTTGGGGCCGCTGCGATTGATGATGGTATTGGTGGCGATGGTGGTGCCGTGGATGATGTGGTCGCACCGTGAGACGAATTGCGCGACGTCCAGATCCTGTTGCCGAGCGAGGTCCCGTACACCGTCGAAGACGGCCTGCTCGGGCGCCGTCGGCGTGCTCGGCGTCTTCCAGACCTCGAGGTCACCCGCCTCGGTCGCGAGGATGAAATCGGTGAACGTACCGCCGATATCGATGCCGAGGCGCATGCCCATAAATACCGGTTCCCTGGTCGTCGGAGCGGGAATTAGAGCGTAGCGTCCGCATCCTCCGGCGGCAGTGGATTGAGCGCGTACTCGTCTCCCGGTCTGAGGAGCGAGCGGAAGTACGTCCCCGCGTTCGGCCCTGACGGATCGATGATCTCGATGGTCTGACCCGCCCGCATCTTGGCGCGTAACGCCTTGGTGGCCGTTTCGTCTACTGCGAAGGTTTCCGGATCGAACACGACACCGTAATCGTTGCGCGCGGTTTCGATGCTGATGAACTCGTCGCGCACGTCGCGCGCGACCTTGTCCGTCGGGCGATCGAGTGGATTGCCGTAACCGCCGCCGCCGGTCGAGACCGCGCACCAAATCTCGCCTTCGCGCGTACGGAAGTACGATGACGCACTGACGATATACTTCTTGCCGTCCTTGTCCACGCGGTATAACGCACCGCCGTCACCCGGCTTGCCCCCGAACAGTCCGAACGGCGGGTTGGACATGCCGTCACCGTACCCGTAATTGTCGATCTGGCCTGTGCCGCGCGGCGTCACAAAGAAATTCAGACCCGGTCCACCGCAATGCTTGCCGGCGCCCATCGAATCGGTACGTACCTGATATTCCTTCACCACGAGCGGGAAATGCAGCTCGATAATCTCGATCGGGGCAAAGCGCAGCCCACCCACGGTGCCGGGCGTGACCAGAAACGGCCAGCCGTCGGAAGTTGCCGAGGCGCCCCCGCCGGAACTGCCGTTGAAGAGGATCACGCCGAAGGGTTTCTCGACGCCTTCGATGCGTCGGTCGATTCCGGTCGTCACGCAGTTCGGCGTTACGTGCCCGCAACCGGCGACGACCTTCTCCGGGATCGCCTGCGCGAGACACTTCCACACCGCGTCGGTGATCGAATCGGCCGGCACAATGGTCGCCGCGGCAGTCGGTCCCGGCCATTCGGCGTTGACGATGGTGCCCTTCGGCGCCTTGACCTCGATGTGTTGCAGGCAACCTTCGTTGTGCGGGATACTGGGATCGATGCACATGAGGATCGCGGTCGACACCGAATTGCGGCAGGTCGCCCAACCCGCGTTCACACCACCGCGCCCCTGTGGGTCGGAGCCGTCGAAATCGACAGTGAGCTTGTGACCGTCGATGGTCAGCTTGCAGCGAATCGCGATATCGGTGCGCCCGTAGCCGTCCGAATCGACCCAGGCTTCGGACTCGTAGATTCCGTCTGGCCAGGTTTCGAGCTCTTCGCGCGTGCGCCGGTCGGCGTACTCGATAATCTCGCGCGAGAAGCGTCTGAGCGTATCGGCACCCCAGGTATCCAGGAGCTCCAGCAGACGCTTCTTACCGGTTTTCGCTGAACCGATCTGTGACATCAGATCGCCGTATATGAAGTCGCGGTAGCGGACGTTTTCCAACAGGAAGTTCAGGACATCCTTGCGCATCTTGCCGCGGTCGGCGATCTTCAAGGGCGAGATCTGCAGGCCCTCGCTCCAAATATCGGTAGCGTAGGTTGGCACGCTGGTACGATACGCTGAGCCGACATCCATGTGATGCCCGGTCGCCGCCGACCAGAACAGATGCTCGCCCTCGTAGAAGACGGGTGTAGCGAGCACGAAATCGCCCAGATGCGTATTGCCGTAATAGGCGCTGTTGACGAGGATCAAATCGCCATCGTGGAGATCCTCGGGACCAAAGAACTTCGTGATCTCGCCGATCGCGACGGGCTGCGCGTTGACGTGAATGGGCAACCCGTCGAACACGCACAGTGCGTTCGGCGGGACCTCCGCATCGTAGACCGCGCAGGAGAAATCCCGCGCCTCGGCGATGATCGACGACCACGCAGAGTATTCGAAGGTCAACGACATCTCTTTAACGATCGCGTTGAGCGCGTTGAAGACTACCGCAAAGGTGGTCGGATCGAGTTTACGCGGGGCGTCCTCAAGCGTGCCATCCGCCGTCGTGAGATCTTCGGCAGTGGCTTCCTTCTTTATTATTGTGCTCACTATGCCGTCACCTGATCACGCCACGCGGGTCGCGGGTTCGGGTAGCTTCGCGAAGGCCTCGAGCACCTGCCCGATACTCCACACGGCACCCCAACCCACTTCGCACATCCTGATGGTCGGGGCGTGTAGCTCGGGTACGGTCGTGCCGCAGCAGTCCTCGATCATGATGGCCTTGTAGTCGCGGTACATCGCGTCCTTCGTGGTGCCGGCGACGCATTGATTCGTGAGCACGCCCGAGATGATCAGGGTCTCGACCGCGAGCCCCTTCAGGATCGTGTCGAGCTCGGTGTTGAAGAACGCACTCAAGCGCCGCTTGTCCACAAGCCACTCGTCGGGCAGCACTTCGTACTCGTCGTATATGCCGTGACCCCAGGAGCCGACGCGGAAGCCGCCGCCGTGCAGAAACGGCCGGGTATCCCAGAAGACCCCGGCATCGATCTCGTTGTGCAGGCCGTGGGTGGTCCATATTACCGGCACGCCCTTGGCGCGAGCGCCGTCGAGCATGCGCTTGGTCGGCTCGATGACGCGTTGCATGTGGGAGATGTCGACGCCGCTCTTCGCGTACCAGCCGTCGTCCGAAAGAACGTCGTTCTGTAGATCGATCAGGATCAAAGCGGTATGGCCGGGCACCAGCGACCAGTCGGGAGCATCGTACGGTTGTCTTGACATTGGAAACCTCCTCTCAGCGAATATGGGGCATTACCTTGTTGGCAAACAGTTCGAGCGACTCGGCCACCTTTTCGTGCGCTAGGCCCGGGAAGTGCCACAGACCCCACACCTCGTGGATATCGGGGTAATCGGCCTTGAGCTTGTTTACGCGCTCGATCGCGTGCTCGGGCGTGCCGACGATGTAGAGGTCGTCCGCCAGCAGATCATCTGCGTTGAGCTCGTCACCGATCACCTGGGTCACACCGCGGTCCTTCGAATTCTGAAACCATTTGTCATAGACCTTCATCATGTTCTCGGCATAGGGTTTCAATTCAGCCCAGGTTTTCTCGGGATCCTCGGAAACGACGAAGTAGCGAAGATGGCGCACGTCCCCAGGTCCCCAGCCGAGTTTCTTGCATTCCTCTGCGTAGAGCTTGGGGGACTCCATACCTGGTCCTTGTGAAAGAAGGCCGACGCGGTCCCTCGCCGCGCGGCGCAGGCCGGCGGGCGCGCGGCCACCATAGAGGATCGGGATATCATGCGCGGGCGGCGGGTCCGGCGTGATCTTGGAGTATTGCCAGAACTCGCCGTCGTAGCTGAAGGTCTCGCCCTGCCAGCACTTGCGAATGATGTCCACGCCTTCGCTCAGGCGCCGTCCGCGCTCACTGGTCGGGATCCCCCAGCCGTCGTATTCGACCCCACGGTAGCCTTGCACGAGCCCGAGGCAGAAGCGCCCGCCGGACATCAGGTCGATGACGGCGGCCTCCTCCGCCACCAAAACGGGATCGTGCAGCGGCAGGATGAGGTTCGGCCCGATCTCCATACGTTTGGTACGCGCCGCCAGCGCGGCACAGACCGCCATAGGTGAGGTGCAATGGCCTTCGGGCTCGGTAAAGTGATGCTCATAGACCCAGCAACTGTCGAACCCCAGCTCTTCGGCATAAACAGCGAGATCGATTTCATCCTGGTAGAGCTGTGACCAGGACTTGGTGCGGAACTGCTGCGGATACCTCATGTGGATCGAGAAACCTACTTTCATGCTGTTCTCCGTTTACTCTTTGTTCGTCAGCAACCGCAGATCCACATCCGGCCTACCAGTGGCCGGCCAATAGGCTACACCATAACACCATACGGATAAGAAGCGCTACACTACATTCGTCAGTCCGTCCGGCGAATGACTTCCACCTCAATGGTGGACGAAGAGGCCTGCGTATGAGCTTCAAGGCGCCGCCGAATAGCGCGCTTCAGCGCGGCTCGGGAGGGGGGGAAGAGCAAACTGAAACCGACAACGTCGGTTACAATTCCCGGTGTAATCAAGAGGAGGCCGGCCCCGAGAATAAGCGCGGCGTCGATCAACTCTCCGGTTGGCGCAATCCCGTTGTGGAGATTTTCCTGCATCTGTCGCAGCGTCCGCCAGCCTTCCAGCCGCGCCAGATACGCTCCAACAACCCCCGTACCGATAACCAGGAGGATTGTCAGGCCAACTCCGAGGATACTGCCAACCTGAAGGAGCAGATACAACTCCGCGAGTGGAACAATGGTGAATAGAACGAGGAGCCGAAAGAACATGACTTCCACAGCACAGGGGCCAAGCCCGTCCGAAGCGACGAAAGGCAGTGACAGGATCGCTATTGCACGGCGCGTCTCAATCGATCGGGCAGAAGGTTACGCATGAACGGCAGTCCGACGACGAGAACGGCTGCACCAAGAACGAACCAGATCCCGTTGCGCCACACCATCCCCATGACGATCATGGACAAACCCCACAGGACGATGAGAAGACAGAGGGCGACTTGTAGGACAACAGGATTCATCAGCGTATCTCTCCTTAGGGAAGCTCCCATTCGTCTCGCGTGCTGCCCTTAGGGTGCCTTCTGAGCCTGGTCGGCAGCCAGGGCGTCAACTCTATGGTCTACCAGGGCGTCGGCTCGCGCCAGCAAGGCTTCATCGTTGGTGAATTTCTCGACCATATAGCTCAGGTCGCTGAGGTCGTGAATCAGGAGCTTGACCGCCTGTTCACGGACCATCTGCTCACGGACCACATGGAGCAGGTCAACAACCACGTCTTCCAGCTCGGAGCCTTCGACGTCTATGGCCATTTCAAAAGCACGCTCGACGGAAATCTCTTTTCCAGCCTCGCGGCTATAGGCGTTGAGGAGAGACCGGAGGCGAACCACGGTTGACGGATCGAACCAGACCTTGCTGCTCTCGGCGACACTAGGGTCGTTTTCAACTACGCCTTCGACGAGGGCCAGCGCCCCAAGATGACTGGCCTCATGACGCGCCATCCCAAACCAGAACTTGCGCAGCTCCTCCTGACCTTCAAACAGGTGGGTGAACTGCATATAGAGGGCCATCGCCTTTTTTTCGAGATTGACCGCGGTACGGAGAATATCTCTCACCGTTGTTCGTTGCGGTCGCCGCCGCAGATCCGCTCGCTCAGCCATACACTTCTCTTAGCAAAATCGGGGTGGAGAAAAAACCGGAACGTACAGGCTGGGGAGGCATTACAGCACGACCTTCTGCTGCCTCAGCAGTACGCCGTTTTCCGGATCAAGGGTTACGACCGCCACACTCCCACCGTCATCCACCCCCATATATAACGGGGCCGGCGTGCCAGGATAGCACGACGTTGTGACCCCCTGACTGAGGTCACTGAAAACATGCACATGCCCCATGGCCAGATAATCCAGGCCGGACCGTGCGATCTCTTCCGGCTCCACCGGCGAAGAGCGCTGTATTTCCTCGTCTTCGACGTAATAGCCGTGGGCCATACCGATATGCCACCAATCTTCTTGGCGGTTCGGCACCCCGGCCAGGGGGCGGAAGGAGGGGTCATGCTCGACCAGGCCCTTGCCCCACACGGTTGCCTGCAATTCCGGGAATTGGATCGTGCGGCCGGCTTCTTCCGTCAGGGTATGGACGTGCGATCCGGCTGCGGTGAAATCGACTTTTTTGTATATTGACCGATGGTCATAACAGTCGTGATTGCCGGGAATGAGGATGACCGGACAGGGCGCGCGGCGGAGTTCGGCATTGACAAATTCGACCCCGGATTCCGGCACCCGGTTTGAGTCAAACAGGTCTCCGGCAATGAGGAATAAATTGGCCGGCGTATCGCACACCAGGTCAACGACTCTTCGGAACGCGTCCTGAATCCGGCTTCGATAGGCCTGACCGGCCTCTCCACGGCCAAAAGTATCGCTTTCAAGATGGACATCAGAGGTATGAATAATCGTCAGGCGTGATTGCGCCATGGAGACTCCTTTAGGCGGTCTGGGTCGGATCAGGATCAGCCTTCAAAGGCAGGAGCACCGTCGCACTCCCCAGCGTGAGGCGAGCCGCTTCCGCATTCTCAACCCAGACATCGCAGGTGACATGGCCCGTCCCGGCTTCGATCCATTTCTTGGTCACCGTGCCTGTACACACCAGACGCTCATTGACATAGGCAATATCGCGGTTGGCATACGACAGCTTCTTCAGCGTTCCCTGTTCACCGATCCACCCCGTCAATAATTGCGATAAAAACGCGCCGCGGAGCGGACCGTGCACCACAATATCCCGATAACCCTCGGCCTGGGTGAAATCCTTATCAAAGTGAATCCGCTGTGGATTCCAGGTGATGCTACTATACAGGAACAACAGGGTGTTTGACGGCATCTTCTCCAAACTCGGCAACGCCATCCCCTCGGTCACGTCTTCAAAATACAGCTGTGTGTCCATGACTCCCTGCCCCGCACCTGTCAGCGCAAAATAGACGACCCTTTTTCAACAACGACAACCTCATCGTTCTGGTTCGTATAGGTGGTCTCGCGTACCACGAAGATCAAGGACCCGGATCGTCCCTCTTTCTGGTAGATGTCCACTATTTTACTGCGCACGGTCAGGGTATCGCCGACGCGAATCGGAGTAAAAAACTCGATGTCCGTTCCACCATCCATCAGGCGCGGAAGCGGGGTCGGAGGAATGGGAAAGCGCCCTTCATAGGGCAGCCCGTCGGGACGGAGTTCGTCTTCGGGGACCGGGTCCGTCAGCGGAGCCATATAGAACAGGGGTGGCGCTATCAGCCCGCCATAGCGGCTCTGCTTCGCCTGCTCGGCATCCGTGTAGAGGGGGTTACGGTCATCGGTTGCCACCGCAAAGCGTTTAACATCCAGCGCCGTGACCTCAATCGTCCAGGGCGGCGCCTGACGACCGATCCAGGCTCGAATTTCGTCTGTAATCAGCGATTCTGCCACAATCTTCCTCGTCAGCGATCTGATAATCAGTTCCATCTCCCTACCAGTTGGCCGTTGGAACGGCAAGCGGGAACACCACGCCCGGACCTCCTCAAGGACGCTCTCCCTCCCGGCTTGAGATCATATTCGGGGGTCGGTACAGTCCGGGCATGACTGACTTTGCGCACACATTTCTCCTCCTCTTCGGTCAACTCGCCTTTGGCGGTGTCTTTGCCCTGAGCGTACCGGGGTTCCATGAGATTGAACGCGGGTTTTTCAAGTCCACGGCCTGCGTTTATCTGGGGTGTGGTCTGATTATCTGCATCGGCAAACTGTCCCTGGCCTACTCGGCCCTTCCAGAAATGTTGTGGAATACCCGCACCTTTGAAGGCAGTTTGTGGCTACTGTTCTGCGTGTTGTGCGGGCTGTACACCTATACGTTATGGGGAGAGCGCTTTGTCCTGCGTGCCCGCGCCTATCTGTTCACCCTGCTCTTTGGGCTGATTGCTTTGAGTTTCAGCGCCAGCGTGTATCGGACGGCACCGCTTTTTTCAGTCGAGACGCTTGTCTATCCGCTCAGTTTTCTGACCTCGGCCCTGATGCTGGGCGCGGTGGCAACCGGCATGTCCCTGGGGCATTGGTACCTCATCGAGCTCGATCTCTCTCTTGACCCTTTTAAGCGCATCTTCAGGTTCTATGCCGGCACTATCCTCGTCCATCTCGCAACCCTGACGCTTAGTCTCGGCCTCCTGCTGCTCAGTGGCCATGCGGCCACAAGCGCTAGCGTCCGGGAGTTGTGGACGGATCATCAGACCCTGCTCTGGATGCGGCTTGGCTTGGGACCGCTCGCCTCACTCGGTGTCGCCTATATGATATGGCGGACGCTTCAGATTCCGCAGACCATGGCAGCAACCGGTCTTTTTTATGTCGCCATTCTGACGGCTATTGTGGGCGAATTTCTGGGGCGTTTTGTGCTGTTCCGGACAACCCTGCCGCTCTAATGACCGTGCGCCTCAACAGGTGGGGATTAATCGTAGATTTTTAAGACTGATATGCGCAGCCCCTGCGAAGTCCAGCCAACGTCAAAGCCTACACGCATGCCCTCGGTCAGGAATCGAATGTCCAGACGCGGAGCCCCAATCAGCCGTAAAAACGGAAAGACAAAGGGAATTTCTTTCCCGGAATCGCTCAGGACGACGCCGGTTTCATTGCCGGAAGAAATTTTATGGATCACTCCCTGATAGAAGCGGTGCTGGGCGGGTTCACCCCCCGGCTTTTGCGGTATATCCCGTGCCACGACTGGGCCATTTTTCCTGTTCGGCTCTACGCAAAGAGCATTTCATGCATGGCGCTACCGGCCGGCACCATGGGGAACACTCCTTCGCTTTTCGGAATGACGACTTCCACCAGAACGGGTCCCGCCTCCGCAAAGGCGGCTTGCAGTGTGGCGGACAGCTCGGACGATTTTTCCGCCCGAAACCCTTTGGCTCCATAGGCTTCGGCCAGTTTCACAAAGTCCGGCATGGCATCCATATAGGAGTGAGAGTAACGTTCTTCGTAGAACTTCTCCTGCCACTGCCGGACCATGCCCAGATAGTGGTTGTTCAGAATGATGACCTTGACCGGAACATTATACTGGACGGCAGCGGACAGTTCCTGAATGTTCATCTGAATACTGCCGTCACCGCTAATCACCACGACCTGTCTGTCCGGGGCGGCAAAATGGGCCCCGATCCCGGCCGGCAGGCCATAGCCCATGGTCCCGAGGCCGCCTGACGTCAGCCATGAGCGCGGCTGGGAGAACTTCATCATCTGAGCGGCCCACATCTGGTGTTGGCCCACATCGGTCACGACAATAGCGTCGCCCCCGGTGATCTGGTTGATCTCTTCCAGCACAGCCCGGGGGAGAATCTCCCCATTTGCTCCCTGGGTCTGATAGGGCAGTGGTTTTTCCTGTTTCCAGGCCATGATGTGCTGATGCCATTCTCCCCATATCTTCTGGCGCGGCGCCAGTTGTTCACGGGTTTTCACTTTCCCGAGCATGACCTGCAAGACTTCCTTGATATCACCCACAATGGGGACATCGACTTTGATGTTCTTGCTGATCGAAGAGGGGTCGATATCGATATGGACGATTTTCTCTGCTTTGGGGGCAAAGTCGCTCGTTCGGCCCGTGACCCGGTCATCAAACCGTGCTCCCACGGCAATGAGGGCGTCGCAATTCTGCACTGCCATATTGGTCCAATACCCGCCGTGCATGCCCAACATACCCAGGCTCAACGGGTCATCGCTCGGATACACGCCCAAGGCCATGACCGTTGTGGTAATCGGAATCTTGAGGCCGCGGACCAGTTCGATGAGCGGTTCGGACGCCCCGGACCACTGCACCCCGCCGCCCACGTAGAAGAGCGGGCGTTCGGCCTGTTCGATGACTTCGAGCGCACGTTCGATCTGGCGGATATTGCCCTTGAGGGTCGGCTTATAGCCTCGCAGACTCACAGTTTCAGGATGGGCAAAGGAGGCTTCAGCGGTCTGCACGTCCTTGGGTAGATCAATCAGGACCGGCCCCGGTCGTCCGCTACCGGCAATATGGAAAGCCTCTTTAATCGTCCGGGAGATGTCGTTGACGTCACGGATCAAATAATTGTGCTTGGTGCAGGGACGGGTGATGCCGGTCACATCGGCTTCCTGAAAAGCATCATTGCCGATCATATTGGTCGGCACCTGACCGCAGATGACAACGAGAGGGGTTGAATCCATATAGGCATCCGCAATGCCGGTAACCGTATTCGTTGCCCCTGGCCCCGAAGTCACCAGCACGACACCGGGACGACCGGACACGCGGGCATACCCCTCGGCCATATGGGCCGCTCCCTGCTCGTGTCGGACCAAGATGTGGCGCAAGGCCGTATTCTGAACCAGGGCGTCATAGGTCGGCAGGATGGCACCACCAGGATAACCAAAGATGGTATCCACGCCCTCAGCCAGCAGGCTCTCAATTGTGATCTGTGCACCGGTCATTGTTGCCATGATGTGCTTCTACTCCAATTTCTGAGTGGATAATTATACGAGGGCCAGGAAAAAACTCAAGGAACCACAATCTCCTGAACGTTCGCTTGACAGAATA
Organism: uncultured Binatia bacterium (SeqCode); assembly: GCA_965203745.1. Lineage (GTDB taxonomy): Bacteria > Desulfobacterota > Binatia > Bin18 > Bin18 > Bin18. Next base: position 1,484,575 of record CBDBDK010000001.1, on the reverse strand, counting down.
ACCTATTCTCCGCTATTTGTTAGCCCCTTGTCATTTTTAGCCTCAATAAATTCGGTATGTGATCGAAGTGGGCAGAATTCATATGGAACTCGACAGTATCGACCATTTAGATAGGCATATCCTCTCGGTTCTCCAGGAAAACTGCAAACTGCCACTGGTGAAAATTGGCGAACGCGTGGGGCTGTCGGCTCCATCCGTCATCGAACGGATTAAGAAATTGGAGGAGAGCGGAGTCATACGCGGGTATACCGCCGTTCTCGATGCACGCAAGCTGGGGAAGGATACCACGGCTTTTATTGGCGTTTCCATTAATCATCCCAAGCTGATTACACAGTTTGAAACGGCTATTGATAGTTTTGAAGATATTCAGGAATGTCATCATGTGACTGGCGAATACACCCTCCTGCTGAAGGTCAAAGCCGATAACACCTCAGACCTTGAGGAGGTCATTCGTCAAATTCGTTCGCTTGAAGGGGTGGAACGGACGGAAACATCCGTAGTGTTGTCCACACATACCGAAGGGCTGTGGTTGAGGCTCCAGTCGGAGAAAAAGGCGGTCGTGGACGGCCGGCAGCAGGCAGTGGCAACTGCCCTCGCCCCGCGGGTGAGACGCGGGGCCTGACAGCCCACGGAAGCAGGAATTTCTATACGGCACAGAGACAGGAAGGGGCGTATATGACACAAAACGTATCAGCAATTCGGCGTGTAGTGGAGGATACGTTTACTCCTTACGCCGGTATACCTCGGAAACAAGGACTCTACGATCCCAGCTTTGAACATGACGCCTGCGGCATTGGCTTTGTGGTCAACATCAAAGGTAAGCGCTCGCATCAAGTGGTCGAACAAGGTTTAACCGTTCTGGTCAATCTGGATCATCGTGGGGCACGTGGCTGTGAAGAAGGCACGGGCGATGGGGCAGGCATGCTCCTCCAACTCCCCCATCGCTTCCTGAGCGCAACCTGTCGGGCTCTGGATATCAGCCTGCCCGCTCCGGGTCAGTACGGGGTCGGCATGGTCTACCTGCCACCAGACGCTGCCCAGCGACACGATTGCGAGCAGCGTCTAGAGGCCATCGTCAGGGAAGAAGGCCAAACGGTCCTGGGCTGGCGGGATGTCCCGACAAACAATGTCGACCTAGGGGAGACGGCCAAGGCGTGTGAACCGTGCGTTCGGCAAGTTTTCATTGGTCGTAGTGCCGACGGTCTGGCGGATGATCTCGCCTTTGAGCGCAAGCTGTATGTGATCCGCCGACGCGTGACGAACGCCATCCGTTACGGCGGGGTCGCTGGTGGAGAATATTTCTATATCCCCAGCTTGTCGTACAAGACCCTGATCTATAAAGGCATGCTCACGCCGCAGCAGCTCGAAACCTTCTATCCGGACCTGTCCGACCCGGACATGGAAAGTGCTATTGCCCTAGTCCATTCACGCTTTAGCACCAACACCTTTCCGAGCTGGGAACGCTCCCACCCGTATCGCTACCTCATCCACAACGGCGAGATTAATACCCTGCGGGGGAACGTCAACTGGATGCGAGCCCGGCAGGCATTAATGGCTTCAGCACTCTTTGGTGACGACCTGTCGAAAGTCTTTCCGGTTGTCCTGGAAGACGGCAGTGATTCCGCCATTTTTGACAACTGCTTGGAATTCCTGGCGCTGAGCGGGCGCTCCCTGCCCCATGCGATGATGATGATGATCCCCGAGCCGTGGGAGAATCATGCCAGCATGGCCGATGCAAAACGGGCCTTTTATGAATATCACAGTTGTCTGATGGAGCCCTGGGATGGCCCCGCCTCCATTGCCTTCACGGACGGCACCCGCGTGGGGGCCGTCTTGGACCGGAACGGGCTCCGTCCGTCTCGGTACTATGTGACCAAGGATGACCTCGTCATCATGGGCTCCGAGGTTGGTGCGCTCGAAGTCGAGCCAGAACGCGTTTTAGAGAAACGACGGCTCCAGCCGGGGCGGATGTTCCTGGTCGACACGGAGAAGGGCCGCATTATTAGTGATGAAGAGTTGAAACAGGAAATCATGAGCACCCGCCCCTACCGTCAGTGGCTGAACCAACACACGGTGTATTTCGATCAGCTCCCGGATGTGACAGAGGAGCAGCCGGTATGCGATCATGAGGCCACGCTCCAGCATCTGCGCGCGTTTGGATACAGCTTCGAGGATTTGAAGGTCAATATCGGACCAATGGCGCTGAATAAAATCCAGCCTATCGGTTCCATGGGCACGGATACGCCGCTGGCCGTGTTGTCCGATAAGCCCCAGCTTTTATACAATTATTTCAAGCAGCTCTTTGCCCAGGTCACCAATCCCCCCATCGACCCGATTCGAGAAGAACTGGTCACCTCAACAACCCTGACGCTGGGCTCAGAGGGGAATTTGCTCGACCCTCAGCCGGACAATTGCCACCAAATCCGGCTGCCTATTCCGATCCTGAAGAATGCGGACCTCGAAAAGCTGCGGCGTATTGACCAACCGGGGCTCAAGGCCGCGACCTTGCCCATACTCTTTAACCCAAAGCACGGTAAAGACGGTCTTGAGCAGGCTTTAGACGGGCTCTGTCAGGCCGCGGATGCTGCGATTGAGCACGGCGCAACGCTGCTGATCCTGTCAGATAGAGACGTAAATGCCGAACGCGCCGCGATCCCGGCTCTGCTGGCGGCGTCGGGCCTGCACCATCATCTGATTCGGGCCGGCAGCCGGACTCGGGTCGGACTCGTGCTCGAATCGGGCGAGCCGCGCGAGGTTCATCATTTCTGTGTGCTGCTCGGCTATGGCGTCCAGGCGATTAACCCCTATATGGTCTACGAGTGTCTGAACGACATGATCGGCGAGGGCATGTTGACGGGCATTGCCTATCATGACGCAGTGAGCAGCTATATCAAAGCCGCGGTCAAGGGCATCGTCAAAGTCATGTCCAAGATGGGCATTTCAACGATTAAATCCTACTGTGGCGCGCAGATTTTTGAAGCCATCGGTCTGGGCCGGGAGCTGGTTGATCGCTATTTTACCTGGACGCCCTCCCGCGTAGGCGGCATTAGTCTGGCGGAACTCGCCCAAGAAGCGAGCCAACAACATGCCAGGGCATTCCCGGCCATTCCGGTTCGTGGAGAGACGCTTGAGGTGTACGGTCAGTATCAATTCCGCAAGGACGGCGAACTGCACCTCTTTAACCCGCGTACTATTCATCTGCTGCAAAAGGCTTGTCGCATAAACGACTATGCCGCCTTTAAGGAGTATACGCGACTCATAGACGACCAATCGGAGCGGCTCGCTACGCTGCGCGGGCTGCTGGAATTGAAACCGGCGGCTGAGCCAATCCCGCTTGAAGAGGTCGAGCCGATTGAGGCCATTACCACCCGCTTTAAGACCGGCGCCATGTCCTATGGCTCGATCAGTAAAGAGGCGCATGAAGCCCTGGCTATTGCCATGAACCGTATCGGCGGCAAAAGCAATACGGGAGAAGGCGGCGAAGATATTGCACGCTATACGCCGGACCCCAATGGTGACTCACGGAATAGTGCGATCAAGCAGGTCGCCTCGGGCCGTTTTGGCGTCACCAGCGAATATCTGACCCAGGCGCGTGAAATCCAGATCAAAATGGCCCAGGGGGCGAAGCCCGGAGAAGGCGGCGAACTGCCCGGTCGGAAAGTTTATCCGTGGATTGCCAAGGTGCGGCTCTCCACCCCCGGCGTCGGACTGATTTCGCCGCCTCCCCACCACGATATCTATTCAATTGAAGACCTGGCCCAGCTCATTCACGACTTAAAGAACGCTAATACCGAGGCGCGTATCAGCGTGAAGCTGGTCTCCGAGGTCGGGGTCGGCACGATTGCCGCCGGTGTTGCCAAAGGCCATGCCGATGTCGTGCTGATCAGTGGTCACGACGGCGGGACCGGGGCCTCGCCGCAGACGAGTATCAAGCACGCCGGCCTTCCCTGGGAGCTTGGCCTGGCGGAAACGCATCAAACCCTGGTCCTCAACAATCTGCGCAGCCGGATTGCCGTCGAAACCGACGGTCAGCTCAAAACCGGACGGGATGTGATAATTGCCGCCCTGCTGGGCGCTGAAGAGTTCGGTTTCGCCACAGCCGCCCTGGTTTCACTCGGCTGTATTATGATGCGGGTCTGCCATCTCGACACCTGTCCGGTCGGCGTCGCGACCCAGAACCCTGCATTGCGCAAGAAGTTCATGGGCGACCCGGCCCATGCGGTCAACTTCATGCAGTTCGTTGCCCAGGAAATCCGTGAGTATATGGCTCAACTCGGCTTTCGGACCATGAATGACATGATTGGTCGGACCGACAAGATCGAGGCCCATAAAGCCATAGACCACTGGAAAGCCAAAGGGCTGGACTACACCGATATTCTGCACCAACCCCAGGTGGGTCCCGAGATCGGTCGGTACTGTCAGATTGGCCAGAACCACGGCATTGAACGCTCTCTGGATAAACAGGCCCTGATTGACCTGGCACGTCCAGCGCTGGAACGTCAAGAAAAAGTGTCCGCTACACTACCCATTCAAAACGTCAACCGCGTCACCGGAACGATACTGGGCAGTGAGGTCACCCGACGCTACGGTCGAGAGGGCCTACCGGAAGATACCATACACTTTCATTTCCAGGGATCGGCCGGTCAGAGTTTTGGGGCGTTTGTCCCACCCGGTATGACGCTGGAACTGGAGGGCGATGCCAACGACTACTTCGCCAAGGGGCTTTCTGGTGGCAAGGTCGTTCTGTATCCCCCAACAGGTTCGACTTTTACCGCGGAGGAAAACATCATTGTCGGCAATGTGGCCTTTTATGGGGCGACCAACGGGGAGGCCTATATTCGCGGCATGGCAGGGGAACGCTTCTGTGTGCGCAACAGCGGTGTACGCGCCGTAATCGAAGGAGTCGGCGACCATGGCTGTGAGTATATGACGGGCGGGCGCGTGGTCGTGCTGGGCGAGACCGGCCGCAACTTCGCTGCGGGCATGTCCGGCGGAATCGCCTACGTCTTGGACAGCAACGCAACCTTGCATAACCAGTGTAATCTCGAAACCGTCACCCTGGGCAGACTCAACGAGGGCGATCTCCAGGACGTTCGCGCCATGCTGCAAAAACACGTCCGGTACACCCGCAGCACTCAAGCGCAGCAGATTCTTGATGACTGGGAGGCGAGAGCGCTGGAATTTGTCAAAGTCATGCCCAAGGACTATCAACGCATGCTCGACGCGATTAGCCGGGCTCAAGGTAGTGGCCTAGCCGGCGATGAAGCCATCATGGCGGCTTTTGAGGCTAATAAGAACGATGCTGCACGGGTGAGCGGCAACTAATACTTTGCACCCGGATGTAGCCTGACGAAGGAAGACCGTATGGGGAAGCCTACCGGATTCATGGAATACGAGCGGGAGTTACCCGTAGACCGTTCACCAGCCGAGCGGGTTAATGACTGGGGGGAGTTTCACCAGCATTTTCCCGAGAGCAAACTTCAGGAGCAAGGCGGCCGCTGCATGGATTGCGGCATCCCATTCTGTCATACCGGAACCCTGATCAGCGGCATGGCCTCGGGTTGTCCGATTAATAACCTGATCCCGGAGTGGAATGACCTCGTCTATCGCGGCCTCTGGCGGGAGGCGCTGGAGCGGCTGCACAAAACCAATAATTTTCCGGAGTTCACCGGTCGGGTATGTCCGGCGCCGTGCGAGGGATCGTGCGTACTCGGGATTACGAACCCGCCGGTCACCATCAAAAACATTGAATGCTCCATCGTTGATCGCGGCTTTGCCGAAGGCTGGGTGGTCCCTCACCCACCGGAGAAACGGACCGGGAAAAAGGTGGCCGTGGTTGGCTCCGGTCCAGCCGGCCTCTCGTGCGCCGCGCAGCTCAATAAGGCTGGCCACGCGGTCACCGTCTACGAACGGGCTGATCGTATAGGCGGCCTGCTCATGTATGGCATTCCCAATATGAAGCTGGACAAGGCCATTGTACAACGCCGCGTCGACCTGATGGCTCAAGAGGGCATTACCTTTGTGACGAATACGGCCATTGGCAGCGACATTCCGGCGGCTCAATTACGAGAAGATTTTGACGCCATCGTCTTGTGCGGGGGAGCGACAAAACCACGCGACCTGCCGGCAGAAGGCCGTAACCTGGGCGGCATCCATTTCGCCATGGAGTTCCTCCACGCTAACACCAAAAGCCTGCTCGACTCGGACCATGTGGATGGAGCGTATATCTCTGCGACGGATAAAAATGTGATCGTTATTGGAGGTGGAGACACCGGTACCGACTGTGTTGGCACGTCACTCCGCCACAAATGCAAGACGCTGACCCAATTTGAGATTCTTCCTCAGCCTCCCCTGGAGCGGCAGCCGGACAATCCCTGGCCGGAGTGGCCCAAAATTTTGCGGGTTGATTATGGACAAGAGGAAGCAGAAGCTCGGTTTGGTGCGGACCCACGCATTTATTTGATTCAGACGGAACGATTTGTAGGCGACGCACACGGCAATGTCAAAGAGTTGCACACCGTCGAGATAGAATGGGGGAAAAACGAAAACGGCGCGTTTATTCCCAAGCCCCTGCCAGGAACAGAAAAGGTCTGGCCGGCGGACTTGGTTCTGCTCGCCATGGGCTTTCTTGGGCCGGAAGACCCGATCCTCGAACAACTCGGGGTTGAGCGTGACCCGCGCTCAAATGCCAAGGCGGAATACGGCCAGTTCCAGACAAACGTAGATGGCGTATTTGCCGCCGGCGACATGCGTCGCGGCCAGAGTCTAGTCGTCTGGGCCTTTAACGAAGGACGCGGGGCAGCCAGAGAAGTAGACAGATACCTCACGGGCAGCACCGAGCTGCCATAGGGCCTGCTCTTAAGGTGTACAGATAACGAAGTGAAAGGATCGGCCTTCATGAAAAAGATTACCGTCTACTCAACAGATTATTGAGGCTTTTGCACCGCAGCAAAGGCTTTGCTCACCCAAAAAGGCGTTCCGTTCGAAGACATTGACGTGTCAGACGATCCCACGATGCGGCAAGAGATTGCCCAGCGTTCAGGGCAGCACACTGTCCCCCAGATTTTTATCGGAGAAGAGTCCATCGGCGGCTTCATGGAGTTGCAGACGCTGGAAGTCAGCGGCGAGTTGGACGACATGCTGGCCGACTGACGTACGATTTGACAGAGGACACAGTCACACATAAACTGTGTCCATGAAAAATATCACTCTCAGCATTGACGAAGACGTTGTTCGCACGGTACGGCGCTATGCGGCTGAGCGTGGCTCCACAGTCAACGCACTCGTCCGAGAGTTCCTGACCGGGCTCGCAAACCGAGAAGACCGCGCCCGTAAGGCGAGGCAGCGAATCCGGCAGCTCAGCGAGCAGTCAACGGCCCAGGTCGGTTCGCGCTCGTGGACCCGCGAGGAACTGCATGAGCGTTGAGGCCTTCCTCGATACCAATATCCTGGTCTATGCGGCGGCAGGTAGCGGCGAGGAGGCAGTCAAGCGCCGGCAGGCGCTCCGGCTGATTGACGAATTCGATTTCGGACTCTCGGCCCAGGTACTCCAGGAGTTTTACGTCACGGTCGTGCACAAGCTCCCTGCTCCGCTGAGTGCCGCCGAGGCGCTCGAATGGATTGAGCAACTCGAAGCCTTCCCCTGTCAGGCTATCGAGCCGAGCCTCGTCAAGATTGGCGCTGAACTCAGCCAGCGTTACCGTATCAGCTACTGGGACGGAGCGATCATCGCCGCAGCCGACGCGTTGGGTGCCCGAACCCTGTTCAGCGAAGACCTGAACCACGACCAACTCTATGGCCAGATACGCGTCGTGAATCCATTCCTCGCCACCGTCGGTTGATTCCAACAGGTGTTAGAGGTGGGTAGCGAGTTGGACGACATGTTGGCCGACTGAAAGATAAGGAAAGATTCGATGAGTAAATACGAAGACCCGATGATTTGCTGGTATTGGGATAGAGTGGGCGGCACGTTGTGCAAAGAATTTACGGCGGTAAGAAAAGGGGGCAATTGTGAGCGTCGTTCCCTAGACGCCATTATCTTGCCGAAAAAACCTAAAGGAACTCAGTACGAACCGACCCTTCAGGATCAACATGTAATCGTTGTCCAAGCCAAGGCGAACCGTCTCGGTATGCCCTTGATGGGTCAGACATTATTTTCGGGAATGCTTGTTAAGCAGAACTTTAATCCGGGCCCATTGATGTCTGTTGCTCTATGCAAGGAGAAAAATCCTGAACTCCACCGCCTCCTCAAGCGTGTCGCAAAGAGAATCGGCATTGATGATATAAGGGTTGAAGTAGTTCCTGAATCTTTTCAGGAAAGGAAGTGGCCGGAGCAGTATGAAACCCCGATGATTGACTGGTATTGGAAAAACAAGCTGGGTCGCAAAGGTCAACTCTTCCATGAGTTCCAAGTACCAGACAAGACTGACACCAAGGGTCGGCTGGTGAACTGCGCATTAATCTTGCCGAAGAGTAAGCCAGAGCGTATTAATTGGAGCGCTAAGTCGGATTCTTACCATAAATCAATATATAAATCGCTTAATAATCGTGAGGTGACCATCGTCCACACCGAAAAAAAACTAAAGCGTCTTGGTATGTCTGTGATGGGTAAGGCCCTCTTTTCGGCGATACTCGTCAAGCAAAAATTCCGTACAGGTCGGATTCGATCTGTTGCATTGTGCAGCAATAACGATTCCGCCCTCTATCCACTTCTCAAAGAGGCTAGTGAGAAAGTTGGAATCGACATGGAAGTCGTGGTGGTTCCCGAAGAAGTAGGCGCAGGATAAAAGTCAAAGTGAAAGGAGAAACATATGGCACTCTATCTTGACGAAGTCTGGCTCAAGGACCCCAGCCCGGAGCGGATGAAGGAATTTGTCGGGCTCATCGGCTCGGCCGCAAAAAACCCGGCCTCGGTCGGTGCACCGCAAGAGGTCCGCTTTGCCGGTGGCCCGTGGTTCTCGAATGAAGAACCCAAGGTCATCTTTCTGGTGGATATTCCCGACCATACCCCGACCTTCCAGGTCTTTGGCAAAATCGTCTCAAGCGGCCTGATTGAAAAGCGTCGCCTAACCCCGATTGTGGAATGGAGTGAAGTCGAGAAGCTGGTCGAGCAGTTGTAGGGCGAGCATGATGAGACAAATACTGGCGGCTCTTGTAGTCGCCATGTCTTTCCCTTTGGTAGAAGGAAAAGCCGCCCATGAAAAGATTCATCAGACGGAGTGGTGCCAGAGGGAAAATCGCTATACAGAAGAGCTATTAAACGATGGCACCCAAGCAGACTGCCTCACTAAGACACACGCCATTGAGATTAAACATGCCTCTGAATGGGAGGGAGTCGTAAAGAGCTTAGGACAAGCCATACATTACGCCCAACAGGCAGACCGGCAACCCGGTATCGTCTTGATCGTAGAGGATCGAAAAGACTGTCGTTATGTGAGGCGTCTGAGGAAAACCCTGAGGGGTGTCCTTGTAAACGGAAACCCCATCAATTTATGGATAGCAGGCCCGAGTAAGGAGGAGTGTTCGAAATAGGTTCGGTAGGGCGGAAAGTTCCTGATTCGCATGACACCGCATCGATTGTAGTCGGCTTCCACCAACCCACTCTCTTTGAGCCCAATATGACCCGGTTCATGTGGAAAGGAAATATAAAGGCGACTTTTGCATTGATGTTGCTGAGTATGTTCGCGGTACAGGGCATTACCGCGAACATACTCAAAGCGGCAGAATGCCCGGCGACGGGGGATTCTGTGACATTCAGGGATGTGCAGGAAGTCTATGCTTCCATGACCGGTTCTATACCCCCAGCAAATCTGACAAAGGACGAATTTGAAACCACGGCGCAATTTGAGGCCCGTCTAGTTGAGGAACGCCAAGCCAGAGCGGTCGCAGCGGCTCCTTTCTCGCAGGCCATGCTCCTTGAGGGCATATATGACCCGCGTTACGTTGAGTACGATGCGGACAACGAGATATTCGTCATGGAACATTACGCCTGGGATAATCATCCTGTTGCCTCGTATGCCGTGTTTGGCTCCGGTAATCCTTATGGGATTGGACCACTATCTTCCCTCGACCCAGTCCAGGCCATGGGTTTAACGACCAAACGCGCACGTTCTCGTAGAGCCTCGAAGAATGTAATCGAGCGGGTGAATTATGGCGTCTTTGATAGTCCACTTCCTAAAAATCAATCCCGGGAATTGAAATGGGTTCACGAACTCAGGACGGGTAAGGACCGTACCCCAGTAGTTAGGGTTCCCGTTCCACTTCAACGCGCGGCGAAACTGAAGGAGCAGATGCGTATTGGTGTTGTAGTGCGTCCAAAGGAACCTTTTACCGCAACTGATCGTATTCTGTCGGAGATGGATACAACAGAGATTAACACGGCGACCAACCTCATCGTGGCAGATATTCTTTGCGCTGTCATAACTGATCAAGATGGAGTTGTTCTCAAAACAGTCGCGCCTAGTGGATGATGTCGCCCGATGTTATACCCTGACTCACCTTCATCCTGTGCTCACCTGGAGCAATTGACGATTCTATAACACCAGAACGAGGAAGATTGCATTACAGCTTTTGCCATTCGGCACACTGATTAAGATTACCCTGGACGTTCCTGCTGGCGACTTTTCCCATATGCTTGAGTGTGGGGCACCCACGAAGCTTTCGTGACAGAATCGCATGGACCGTTCGCTCAGGATCAGGGTTATTATTCTTGCGGTAAGTAAGTACGGCATCGTCGTAAAGATGCTGGTACTGCTGTTTAAGAGCGCAGATGAATTCGTGGCTGGTGAATTGAGACTGCATTTGATTGATGACCCGTGGATACTGATTTAGAAGACCTGTAAAATCGTGCTGGGACATGTTGGGTGCTCCTTATTAAGGTGAGGGCACTTTTTGAACAGTGCCAAAGAGAAAGAATTTTACCATAGGGAATTATACACAATCTTACCCAAACTCCTTAACTCCTTCCCTCTATTATTCTGAGTGAGAGTGTTTATGCCAATACACCACCTAAGTGGCTGTTTTCATTGCGGTTATTGGCTCATAAAACCGGGTCGAAGTCAAGGCGAAATTCCGCGAAATCGGGACGGGAAAGCGTACGGTATAAGGACTATAAAGAGGAGATACATGAAGAAAGGATTCGTTCCCCTCATCCTGACGCTTGGCCTGCTCGTCCCTGCCTTCGCAGGGGCGCAGAGCGGAACCATCACCGGCGATTATGTCGGGTGCGTGACCTCCGGTGCCCTCACTGAGTTCGTGCAGGCATCGAACGCGCAAGACCACCGGCAGATGCAAGCCTTGCTGGATGGACAGTGCTTCTACCTCAGAGGACGGACCTACTCTTCTGTGGATCGTGGATTTATGACCTCCACGATTCGCGTGTATACGAGTAGCGGTTCTCTGGTGCTGCATGTGCCATCGGAAGCGGTACGGTGAGGGGGCAGAGGATTGACGACGATCAATACCACCGAGCGGACCGGCCCTACTCCCGTTACTCCTGCCAATAGGCGACTTCATGCAGAGGTACCGTGACACCCCTTACGTGTGTGGTGCACTTTCGGGTCCCCTCCCCTGAACGAACGAGCGACAACCTGGTAGACACGATAGGGGCTTCGACGTGCTACGGTTCCAGACCGTACTTCTCCCTTACACCATCAACGAGATATGCCAGTTCCGATGCGCGGGCGATGGCGGCTAGCAGACTTTGCCAACTCAAGCGGCGCACAAGTCCCGGCACGCGACACGCGGCGCTTACCGTCATCCACTGACTTTTAGCCTTACCGCCAGCCTGGAACTCGGGGTTACGAGCGTCGTAAACAACAAGCGCGTGTCCTGCGTTCGGATCAAGCTTTCCCTTCGGTGTGAGGGCGGCAGCAAGCGCATTCCGCGCTAATTGGTACACGCCTCCGAAGGGACACGGCTCATGATCGCAGTCGGCTGGCCAGTCGAACAGGTAGGGCAGATGATCCCAGTATTGGATGCCGATTTCCGTCAGCGAGCAACGGTGGCGGCGTTGGCGTTGGACTTGGTAGTTCCCGTTGCAGTACTGTTCAGAATAGTTGAGATCGCTGGGACGCAGGCGCGCACGCGAGCAGGTGCCAAACTCTTGCTCGGTGAACTTGCACTCGACCGTAATTCGCCCGTTCGAGCCGCTCAGCAGCACATCGATACTGGTCGGTCTCGGCTCCTTCAAGCAGCGTACCTCGTGCTCAAAGTCGAGCGTCCAGCCCTGATGGTCATCAAAGAAAGCCGGTCGTCCGCACTCGGCGGACACGTTCTGGAGCAGATCAAGGCGGTGGAAGGCGCGAACCGCCCCAAAAACGCTTTGCGCCAAGGCTTGGGAACTCCTCAGACTGCGAAACCATCGATGCCGCTGATTTCGGGAGATGGCTGCGCGAATATCATCGGCTTTCGATCTGCTCTGAGGAACCAGGACATTCTTTGAGGCGAACCTGCCTGCGAGAACCGGAGGACGTCCCTTCCGCTTACCACCGTCGAGTTCACCCCGATGATGCTGATTAGCCCAAGTCCATAACGTCTGGAGAACCGCCTTCTCATAATTTGTATAACTCGTCACCGTTTACTCCTCAGGCCGGTGCGAAGACAGGGCTTTTCCTATGGGAAGCACCTCGCCTGGCCGAACAGGATAGAGCGAGGGGACATGGGCGAGTTGCGGCGTCTTTCGGTCCGGGCCGAAGGTAATATCGGTATCATTGAGTTCATCAAGTGCTACACACTCGACAGCGACATCGAGCCGGTTCTCTATATCCTGAGCGAGCTTTGCAAACGCCGGTTCCCAATCTCCGGCGGCGTCACGAGTTGATCCGTGAATCCCCAGCCAGCCTCGCCACCACGCCTGAGGTGCGAGTACCTGAACGATTGGCGGCCCTGCCTTGATTGTCACCTTGAAATGCCGATTCATCTCGGCTGCGATCCCCTCGTAGTTGGCCTGCACGACGGCAGCATAGCGAAGCCCCTGCATCAGCGCGGCTACAGGAGTTTCCCCTCGACTGTTGTCACCGCGCGGTTTCACTTTCATCTCAATGACCATAAGCCGTCTCTGGGCTGTGATACCCAGCAGATCAACCGCCCGAATACCTTTATCCCCCTGCCTAGCCTTTAGCGGAAACTGGTAATCAAGCAGATAAAACCGACTGCCGTCGGGACGCGACCACCATCTATTAAGATTCAAGAGAGCGATCGCCAAGTGCTCTTCGCGCCGGTTACTACCTCCTATAGTCGAAAGCCTGCCGTCATGTCCGGCGAAATCGAAATAAGGCAGGTTTCTGTCCGAGCGGCGCGGTGCGCACTGGACCAGTGCATTGTATTCCTTGAAAAGAGCATCCCGATCAACCTGGGCAATATCATAGGCAAGTCCGGTTGTGTGCCAGTCGTCCCTGAAGAGAATAGAGAAATTTCTTGGGGAGAAGTTCGACATTTTTTGTCCTTTCGCGAGCTTCTGAGTGAGGGGTTGCAACACTCCGGGACCACTTCCCTCGGGTTTGTCTTTCTTGTCTTGCAAAAACTATAAGCAAACCACTTACACTATGGTGCGGCAATGGGGGTCCCGACTTTGGCAAGATCATGGCCGTGGCGCTTTTCCCCCATGAAAAGCCGCCTAAAAACCCCTCAACGTCTCCAACCCCGCCCTGCACCCAAAAACGCCTGAAACACCGTTTGCTAATCAGCATTTAAGTGCTGTTTAAGCGTGAAAAAAGCTGAAATGCGCGTGAAATTTTCATTTTTCATGAGAAATGATAAGTCCTTGACTTATAAGGGCTTTTTTGGATTTCATCAAGAATGAACATGAAATTTATCTACTTTTCTCTACTTTTGAGGAGAGGGCTACTGAATTTTGGAAAACCACATGCTGAGGGGGCAACTCAGAGCAATTGAAGGCGCGGGTCACTCCTATATGACCCTGCCCTCAGTCAGTCGCTGGAGGGAGGTTGGACCAGCTCAAGGACAATCTGGTCGGGGTCCCAAAAGTAGCAGGTGTACCCTCCCTGGTTGACGCCTGAAGTGATGGCGTTCGGCGGCGAGAAGAAATGAACGCCGTCCGCCGTGAGTTGCTCGTAACGAGCGTGGATGTCCGTAACTGTTAGCGCGAGGTGAGCTTCGCCGGGATTACAGATGTCCGGCTTCTGCCGCCGGCCTTTTGGATGGACGTACTCAACCAACTCAAGGTCGTGGGTCGAGCGACCGCGCGGCCGGCCTGGGATGACAAATTGGGCAACCTTGAGGTGGGCGTTCTCATACCCAACCAAGCGACTCGTATAGGCATTGGCCTGTTCCTGGACGAGCAGCAGCTTGAGTCCGAGCTTCTGGTAGAACGCGATTGATCGTTCAAGGTCCGAGACGGTCAGGCTGAAATGCCACACGCCCAACATGGCAGCCTCCTCTGACGCTCAAGAGATAGAGAGCGTTCACTGTCTTCCGGCTCCCTCAGTCAAATGCCAATCCACCGCAGACGTTAAGCGCTTGTCCGGTTATATAGCTCGCTGCATCTGACAGGAGAAACCAGATAACCTCAGCAACTTCCTGGGGACTTTCGATCCGTCCGAGAGGAATAGTGTCGGCCAGCCCAGCCAGGGATTCTTCCACGCTGATGCCGCGCCGGACGGCCCGCTGCCTATGGATGCCATACGTCATTGGAGTATCAACGATTCCTGGGCAGACCGCATTGACCTGGATATTGGCAGCAGCGAGACTGGCGGCTGCGGAGCGAACCAAACTGATGAGGCCGGCTTTACTCGCCGCGTAGTCACTACTATCGGCACGCGGACCGCGCCCGGCAACCGAGGCAACCATCACCATCCGGCCGGGTTGATTATTCTCGATCAGGTGACGAGCAGTAGCCTGGATACTGCAAAATGCGCCGGTCAGGTTCACTTCGAACGTCTGGCGCCACTGACGGGGAGACAGCTCCAGAAAGTTGCCGGTATAGATAATGCCGGCCGTATACACGAGCCGGGTGACGACGCCGAAGGCCGCCTGCGCCTGGGCAATCAACGCAGCAACGGATGCCTCATCGGTCACGTCAACACTGTGGGCGAGGGCTTCGGTGGGGAGGTTAGCGACGCTTTCCTCGGCGCGCGCATAATCGAGATCAGCGACAACAAGCGGGGTTCCCTGGTTGGCGAGCTTGGCAATAACCGCACTGCCGATACCGCCGCACCCGATCACCACAGTTGCTCCACCAAGTGAGTCACGCCCCGCCATTGCGTCTCCTCGGAGAGAAATCCCCACCCTGGTCCTCTCCCGAAGGGGGAGGAAACAGATCTCGGAGGGGATACCGTCTTCCTCCGCTCGACAGTCTGTGTCCGCCTCTTAAGCCGCCGTCTCACACACCCCGCAGGCTTCCGGGTCGTTCTGCTCAGCCAGAATACGGTCTTCTTCGGTTTGATACTGCGGGGTATCGCGGCGTGGGGTACGAGTGTCGCCGTCATTCATCACGCTATCTTTCCAGCTATCGTCCTCCGCCCAGCGGAACGGCAGGTGCTTGATCTGACCGGGCTCTGTAAACGAGGAGAACGCCTCAAGGGCCTCAAGCAGGACCGCGCGCTGGAGTTCCGGCTCGAACGGCTTGCCGGTTGTGTGGCCAAGCAGGTAGTCGAGAAAAGCTGCGCGCGGCGGATAAACGGACTGGAGAATATCCAGCGCGCTTCCCATGCATAATGTCGGGATACCGGCGGCCTCAGCACTACGGGCAATCAGTCCCACGGACTGATGGCACACCGGTCAAACGGGGACCAGTAAAGCCACATCAACACGCTCTGCCTTCAATTGTTCGGTCAATTGCGGGGCTAGTGCCTCACGGACTTTCCGAGTCGAATAAATACCGCCCATAAAGGTAAAGGCATGGTCGGCCAGTTCGCCGATGACGCCCTCTTTTTCTAAGCGGCGGAGCGTATCAATCGGGAAAACAACGTTGGGATCACGCCGAGCATCGGTCTGGTCGTAGGCAAAATGAGCGGTCCGCAGGTCTGAGGTTGTGACATCCTTGGGGATGGCTCGGAAGGAAAAATCATCCTTGGTATGAAAAGCGACCTGGCCGGTCACATAAATGCCACCGGAAGCAATCAGGCCCAGGCGGCACTCCGACAACGGCTTGGTCAGCGGAGTCCACGGCGGCGTGTCTTCGTTATGCACCCATTGATACGTCTTGTAGCCAAGCGCGGCATAATTGGCCGTAATGCGTTTGATATAATCGACTGGTGGCTTCTGCATATGCTCCTCCAAGGCCTTCACACTGTCAGGTTTTCTTTCCAAAGACAACGGGCCTCTGCCCTGCGCGATTATCCACCCGGTCTTCACCCTGATACATCGCCAAATGCGGCAATAACCGGGGCGTGATCCGAAGCTCCCTTGCCTTTGCGCGCCTCGCGGTCTATGGCAACGTCCGTGCACCGCTCAGCCAACGACTGGGTGACGAGGATATGGTCAATCCGGAGCCCCTTGTTTTTGGGGAAGGCCAGTTGACGATAATCCCACCAGCTATACAGCTTTCCCTCGGCGTGATGGAGGCGAAACGTATCAACCAAGCCCCACTCACACAGAGCAGAAAATGCTTGGCGCATGTCCGGATGAAACAGGACGCTGTCTTCCCATCCCTCCGGGTCATGGACATCCCGCGCTTCGGGCGCGATATTCAAATCTCCGCACACAGCGAGCGGCCTTCCGGCATCGCACTGAGCGTCAAGAAAGTGCCGGACACGGCTCAGCCAGGTGCGCTTATACGCAAACTTCTCACTTCCAACCACCTGTCCATTCGGAACGTAGAGACACAGGACGTGAACACCTGCAACGTGGACGGACAAGAAACGAGCTTCGGGGTCCTTGGAGTCACCAGCGAGGCGGCTCAGGACCTGGCTCGGCTCCGAGCGAGACAGGATAGCAACGCCGTTATAGGTCTTTTGTCCATAAACGGTCACACAGTAGCCAACATCCTCAAATTCGCGGCGAGGAAAGGCGTCGTCCGTAACTTTTGTTTCTTGCAGACAAACGATTTCAGGCAGTTGCTGGCGGGTGAGCCATTCCAGCACCCGTTCCTTACGCGCCCGAATCGAATTGACGTTCCACGTGGCAATACGCACCGGTCGGCCTATGATCAATCTCCGGCTAAGAGTACCCCCTGGAGACCAATCTTGCCATACGTCAGACCAGAAAAGGATGGGACCGAGTGCGTTAATTCGCTAAAGACGGCGCTAATCGAAACAGAGTCCGGGCCGTCCAACTGTGTGCTCAGCAAGGCCAGCGCTTCCCAACCGGTTTTCGCTTCTCCCGGTGGCGGGAAGGCCTGGGAGAGCCGCTGGACCCGTCCGGCCTGATTCGTACACGTCCCGTCCGTCTCCACAGCCGCCGCGATCGGTAGCACAATGTCTGCGTACTCGGTCGTGCCATTATAGTCCGTGTCGAGCACGATGACGGTTGTTTCGCCCAGAGCGCTATCAATACGTTCTTGACCAAATGCCGTGACGAGGTCTGCGCCAAGAATAAAGAGGACTTTTACCTGCCCCTGCTCTGCAGCAGCGAGAATCACCTCGGCCTCGCCTCCGCCGTTCAGCAGACCCAGACTCTTCAGTCCCTGCGTGTTCGGGTTTTTGTCGGCGTGGATCAGAAAGTCATCGTGGAACGCATCGACCGGAGACCATGACAGGCCAGCCGCGCGTGTGGAGCCTATTTGCTCTCTGAGCAGGCGGGAGAGCAGAAAGGCTTCTTCGTTGGTTGCCTTGGCTCCAATAATTGCCGCGACCGCATCCGCCCCATGCTCGTCTTGGGTCGAACGGACGGCGTGGGCCACCTTTTTTCCAGCCTCGTCCCACGAGGCAACCGTAAAAGACGATTCATCGCGGACTAAAGGGGTGGGAATCCGGCTGTCCTGTTGGAAGGACTTATACCAGTGCCGTCCCTCATCACACATCCAATAGGCATTGACGTCGGGATTCTGGCGCGGCCGAAACCGAAAGACCTCGCCCCGCCGATGGTAGATATCGATGTTGCAGCCGGTGGCGCAGCGGGTACAGGTCGAGGGCGTTTTTTCAAGATACCAGACCCGGGACTTAAAGCGGAAATCCTTGCTCGTCAGCGCTCCTACCGGACACACGTCAACAACATTACCGGAATAGGGATTGTCGAGTTGCTTCCCCGGAAAGAGACTGATGCGGGAATGATCCCCGCGCTCAAAAATACCTAACTCGCCGGTCTGGGTTATTTCATCGCAGAAGCGGGTACAACGGGCGCACAGAATGCAGCGCTCTTCGTCGAGCACCACTTCGGGTCCCAGGTCAACCACTTTTCCCTTATGCACCTTTGCTTCAAGCTGCATCTCGCTCTTATAGGCACCGTACAGCATGTAATAGTCTTGGAGCTTGCACTCGCCGGCCTGGTCGCAGATGGGACAATCGATCGGGTGGTTGATTAAAAGAAATTCGAGCACCGCGGCCTGGGCGTGTTTCGCTCTTTCACTGGTAGTTTTTACCACCATCCCATCGGCAACCCGCGTATTACAGCCGATCTGGAGTTTGGGGATTTTTTCGATCTCGACCAGACACATGCGGCAGTTGCCCGATATGCTGAGTCCGGGATGGTAACAGTAGTGCGGCACTTCAATGCCGACCTGTTCGGCGGCTTGGATGACGTTGAGGCCGTCTTCGACCGTCACTTCTTGGCCATCGATTTCAAGTGTTGGCATGGAAACCTCTGGGAGGGACTTAGGCAGCTTCGGGCTGGAGCGCTGCTTTTTTCAGGGAGCAGCCACCTTCCGTCACATGGGCAACGAACTCGTCGCGGAACTTCGTCAGATAACTCTGGGTTGGCATGGCTGCTGCGTCAGCTAAGACACACACCGTATTGCCCATCATATTGGTACAAATCCGATCCATCAGGTCGATATCCTCGGCTTTACCGTTGCCCTCTTCGAGTCGAACCAGGAGCTTGTGTAACCAGCCGGTTCCCTCCCGACACGGCGAGCATTGGCCGCAGGACTCATGGTGATAGAAGCGATCAATGATCTTCAAGGCGCGAACCATACAGGTATCTTCGTCCATCACGATAATACCGGCGGTGCCCAGAAAGGCGCCAATGGCGCGCATGGAGTCGAAATCCATATGGACGTCAATCTCATCCGGCGTCAGAACGGGGAACGACGACCCGGCCGGCATGACGGCCTTGAGCTGCTTGCCATCCTTGATGCCACCCGCATAGTCGTAAATCACCTCGCGCAGCGGCATACCCATGGGCAGCTCGAACATACCGGGCTTCTCAACATGCCCGCTGACTCCGTATATTTTGGGACCCGGTCCGCTTTCCGGCCCAATCGACCGAAACCAGTCCGGCCCGTTTTTGATGATAGACGGCACGCAGGCAAGCGTTTCCACATTATTCACAATAGTCGGGCAGCCAAATAAGCCGTACACGGCCGGGAACGGCGGTTTGATACGGGGATAGGCGCGCTTGCCCTCAAGCGACTCAATCAGGCCGGTCTCCTCCCCACAGATATAGGCCCCGGCTCCCCGGTGGATATAGACCTCAAGATCAAAGCCGGTGCCGAAAATGCCTTTGCCGAATAAGCCCTGCACATACGCCTCGGCCAGGGCCCGTTCCAGGCATTTTGCGCCGTAGGCGAATTCACCCCTAATATAGATATAGGCCGTGTGGGCGTTGATGGCGTAGCAGGTGATGAGAATACCTTCTAAGAGGATATGGGTGTTCTTTTCGATGATCGCCCGATCTTTGAACGTTCCGGGCTCACTCTCGTCGGCATTGCAACACAGATAGACGGGCTTATCCGAGTCCTTGGGCAAGAACCCCCATTTGACGCCTGCCGGAAAACCCGCCCCACCCCGCCCGCGCAGGTTCGATTCTTTTACCTGGGCAGTGACTTCCTCAGGCTTGAGCGTCGTCAGCGCCTTGCGCGCTGCGACATAGCCATCATGGGCCAAGTAGACATCAAGCTTGTGAATATCGGGGACATCTTCATGGCGCAGTAAAACGTTTTCGGCCATTCGTCCTTCCTTATCTCTCCTAAGGGAACATAAAATAAAGAGAAAACATCAGTTCCGGTCAGGATATCGGCCCCAGTTTTGAGTGTCAAACATCCTTATCGGGCGGCCATTTACATTTCTAGTGCCCTCTGGTTTAACGTCCGCCTGATGAGTGATTTTATTCTCTTATGGACGCATGTCCTCAGCTTAGCCGTCTTCTTTGGCAGCGGCGTCACCCTCCTCGTCATGCTGCTTCCACCAGCCGCTCAGATTGACGACCCGGTAGCAAAACAAACCTACTTGGCCCAGGGTCTGAAATACTACAATCCGCTCAGCATCGGCTCGCTCGGAGTCGTGCTGATGACCGGCGCGTGGAATCTCACGGCATTCAAAGCCAAGCCCGGCTTAGCCTTCTTTACGCCAGAGGGATATTTATCAGACTTCGGGAGCCTGCTGAGCCTCAAACTCCTCATTGTCTTTATTCTGATTAACGTGAGCGCCGCGGTTTCCCTGGGCATGGGTCACCGCCTAGTCCGCACGGAGGTACGCGGGGAGGCATTCCCACCGGATAAATTGCCTGGTCTGGTTAAGCGTATCCAAGTTTTTACCGGAGTGGCGCTGGTCCTGACCGCCTGGATTGTCTGGATTTCACTCGATATGTCGCGGCTGGGATTGTAGGCACTCACTTTCCTGACCAATGCGGCGGACGCTTTTCGGTGAAGGCGGCAACACCTTCCCGGAAGTCTGACTCGGTCATCATGCGGTCAATCAGGCTGCGCGAACGCTGGACCGCCGAGGCCGCGTCGCCGTGCAAGTCAGCATAGATCTGGTTTTTGGTTACCCGCAACGACCCAGGGGAAACACGGGCTATCATCTCGCAGATGTAGTCGTACGTGTAGGGCAGGAGTTCGTCGAACGGCAGGACTTTATTGACCAGCCCGAGTTCATAGGCTTCTTCTGCCAGAAAAATACGGCTCGTGAGCAGAATATCATTTGCCCGTGTGACGCCCATCAGGCGCGGGAGCAGCCAGGACAGACCAAACTCGGCCGGCAGGTTCAGAGCTCCGTGAGCAGTTGTGAATTTCGCGCCTTCTGCGGCAAAACGGATATCGGCGTAGCAGGCGACAGCCAGGCCAGCACCAGCCACCGCGCCGTTAATAGCCGCAATCACCGGTTTGGTCAGGCCGAATTGATACGCGAAATCCGCGTCAAACTCGGGCCGGACGCCATACCCAGGGGTCGGCATGGTGTCTGGCGTGCCTGGGTCGTAGCCACCTTTTTCAACATGTCCCTCAAGCGCCCGCGAATCAGCCCCAACACAAAAATCCCGGCCTGCCCCGGTCACAAGAATGGCCCGCACCTCCGGGTCGTTCTCGGCTTGCTCAATAGACCAGCGATACTCAACGTGCATTCTCCCCGTCCACGAGTTTCTGCGCTGAGGACGGTTGAGGGTGATCGTGGCGATCTGGTCTCTGACGGTGTATGCAATGACTTTCCGTTCCATAGTATCCCCTTTTATATGTCCGGATTACCTCCGCCAACTATTCGCCAGGCGCGCAAAGGCCTCAAGGCTCAGCGTCTCGCCACGGCGCTGCAAGTCAATATCCGCTCGTTGGCCGGCGGCTTCAAGGTCTGCCCCACCAACCCCGCGCAACGCGTTGCGAAGCGTTTTTCGGCGTTGGTTAAAGGCCGCCTTCACGATCTGGCGAAACAGGCCCTCATCAGCAACTGCAACCCGAGGCTCCTTGTGGAAAATCAGTTTAATCACTTGGGAGTGCACTTGAGGTGCCGGGAAAAAGCTGCGGGGTCCAACCGAGCACACCGCTTCCGTCGTCGCGTAGAGTTGAATCAAGACGGACAGCACACCATACGCCTTTGTTCCCGGAGAGGCTGTAATACGCTCGGCCACCTCCCGCTGGAGCATGACCGTGGCCTGCGGAAACTGCGTCCGATGCTCGAGCAACCGGAAGAGGATAGGAGTCGCCGCGTTGTAGGGGAGGCTGGCTACGACCTTGAGAGACTGGGCTCGAAACGTATCTTTCAGGTCCAGGCGAAGAAAGTCAGCCACAATCATCTGGACGTGCCCATCATGAGCGAAGCGCGCAGTCAGTCGGTCGGCCAACGTCGCGTCCGTCTCGACTAAGATGAGTTGCCCTGCTTGTGTGACCAAAAGTTCAGAGAGCGCTCCAAGCCCCGGTCCGATCTCCAAAACGTGATCTTCAGGGCAGATGGCCGCCGCTGTCACCATACGCCGGATAACCTCGTCATCAATGAGAAAATGCTGACCAAGGCGTTTATGGGGACGAATGCCAAGTTCGCCAAGGGCGTAACGGGCTTGTTGAAGCAAGGGTGGCGCGGCGGCCTTCACACCGGGGCTCTCCTAGGCATTTTCTAACGGCAGCACGGCAGACGCATTCAGATCCAACCCGGAGCGTTGTCCCGCGGCAAGACGCCAGGCCCCGGCAAAAGCGATCATGGCGGCATTATCCGTACACAGCTTCAACGACGGGAAGAATGCCTGAAAATCATTTTGCTCTCCGACTTCGATCATGCGCTGGCGCAGCCGAGAATTGGCCGAGACGCCGCCGGATACGACAACACGGCCGATGTTCAGATCGTGGACCGCCCGTACAGTGGTGTCTACCACAGGGTCCACCACGGCCTCTTGATAACTAGCCGCGATATCGGCCTGGATATACCGCTCTCGCTCCGGAGAGACGAGAAATTGCCGTAGCGCAGTCTTGAGCCCACTATAGCTGAAGTCATACCCCGCCTTTTTGATACGCGCACGAGGAAATCGAACGGCGTCCCGTCGGCCTGCTTTGGCCAGTTCATCAATAATCCGACCGCCTGGGTACCCGAGGCCGAGCATTTTCGCGCCTTTGTCGAAGGCTTCACCAGCCGCATCATCCCGGGTCGCGCCGAGACGTCGATAGCGTCCCCAATCCCGCGCCAGGTATAAACTCGTATGGCCACCGGACACTAATACGCATAGGAATGGAAAATCGACCTCGTGTTCAAGCTGCACCGCTAGCAGGTGCCCCTCAAGGTGATTGATACCAATAAAGGGGAGGTTCCTGGCAAAGGCGAGCGACTTCGCAAGCGACACGCCAACCAGCAACGAACCGACCAAGCCCGGTCCTGCAGTGACGGCAATCCCGTCAACCGCGTCGAGAGTGATGTCGGCTTGCTCCAACGCCGCATCGAGAACGGGAAGGGCATTTTGGATATGTTGCCGCGAGGCTAGTTCGGGCACTATCCCACCATAGGGGCCATGGACCGCATCCTGAGACGAGACAACATTAGACAGGATACGCCGTCCACGCAGGACGGCCACGGCCGTGTCATCGCACGAGGACTCAATACCCAAGACCGTAAATTCCTTTTGACCCGGCATGTTCACGGCTCACTCTCATCGGGCAACCGGGCAAGGCCACTCATGGCGCGCAAGCTTTGCGGAGAAATTTCCAGGCAGCGTTGGTAACTGCGTCGCGCCTCTCGATATGCTCCTAAGTCCTCATGAATCATTCCCTGGAGGCATTTCGTTTTCGCCATCCAATCAGCGTTCTCTTCTGATAACGCCAGCTCCGCCTTCAGTAAAAATACCAAGGCTTGGTGTGCGTCACCTTGAGCAAAAGTCGCACGACCAAGAAAGTAATAGCCATAGGGTTGTAAGGGAGCAATATTCACGGCTCGCTCAAAAAAAATACGGGCGCGATGGAAATCTTCCTGACTCAACGCGGCCTGGCCTTGTTCGACAAAATAGAAGGCAATGCGATCCTGGGGAGAAAATACGGCGGGGTCAGGCAGAAGAGGAGCCGCGTGCTCTTGCAGCATTCCGCGATATTGTAGTCGTCTGCCGTTTTGCTGCGCCGCTTCTTCGACTTGATTGTACGCTGCACCCTCTTGCGCGTATCCGGCGAGACTTCCACATGCCAGCACAAGAACGGCACTCGGCAGCAGAGACCTCACGAGAGAGCGCAGCAGCGCGATTACAATATATTCCACCACGGTTTTGATCGGCTCGGTTGCGGCGATGGCGTATTGGCTGAAACGGGGTGCAAAGACTCAGACAGCGCCACAGGCGGTTCTCCGACAGGAATTTTTGGTGCGGGGGATTGGTGGTCTGCCGACGTCGTACGAACGGGAGGGCGGTGGGGGGTCGGGCCAGAAGTATGATACGGACACGAAAGAATCGGCTCCTGCCCCTTTGGGAAAGCCTCTTGCATAACATTGGGACAATGTGGAGTCGCACGCAGCCCAGTTTGTTGATCAATCGCCACAAGCGTCACCCCAGGTGGTGACGAGAAATCTGTGATCGGCATCCCTACCGTCGCACGCTTCATAAATGCAGTCCAAATAGGTAAGGCGACCTGGGCACCAGAAAGGTTGAGCGAAACCCGGCGATCAAACCCGACCCACACAACCGTTAAGAGATCGGGCGTATAGCCTACAAACCAAGCATCTCCGTAATCGTTCGTGGTCCCCGTCTTTCCGGCGGCAGGACGGACAAATCCCCGCCGACGGGCACCCACACCCGTTCCCTGTTTCATGACTCCCTCCAGCAGGTGAGTCAAAACATATGCATCGTCTGGATGAATCCGCCGTTTGACCGTCATCTGGTGCTGCTCAATTATTTCTCCCGTGCGACTGGTGATCCAGTGAATAGTCTCTGGCTGGGTCGCAATACCTTGATTGGCCAGGGTACTATACGCGAAGGCGACTTCGATGGGTGTCACCTCAGCCGCTCCGAGAGCAAGTGAGGGGTAGGCCGGCAAAGGACTGGTAAAGCCCAGACGAACGGCCATTTGGCGAGCGGGTTCAAGGCCGACTTCCTGGGCAATACGCGCCGTCGCCGCATTCGATGATTTTTCGAGAGCTTTTCGAAGACTCATCAGGCCACGATAGCGATTTTTATAGTTCCGCGGACTCCATTCTTTATCTTCATAGAACCAACTGAAGGGCGTATCGTTCACCAGACTGGTGGGAAGGAACCGACCGTCTCGCTGTTGTCTTTCTTTTTCAAGGGCCGCCAGGAACACCACTGGCTTAAAAATCGAGCCAAGTTGCCGGCGGGCTTGAACGGTCCGATTAAACTGCGACACTTGGTAGTCACGCCCACCCACCAAAGCGAGAATATGTCCGGTTTGGGGTTGGATAGCGACCAGGCATGCCTGGAGGCGCTCTTCGGGTATCTCTCGTTTCAACTGCGGGTGCTTTTCTTCAAGTTCCGTCAGCCCTGTCTGAATGACTTCACGCGCGATCTGCTGAAGTCTCATATCCAAGACAGTAAAGATATTGAGCCCGGCCTTGGTTAATATTCCAGCAGGGTAGCTGGCCTCAAGCTTTTTTCTGATGAAGTCAACAAAATACGGTGCTTTATTTTTCTCAGGTGGCATCTGGCGCGGTCCCGCTTCTTCGTGCCGGGCCGCGGTTGCTTCCTCTTCTGTAATGGTCCCTAATACGACCATTCTTTGAAGAATGTGATTGCGCCGCAGGATGGCGCGCTCAGGGTGACGGTTGGGGGCGTATCGGTTCGGCGCCTTGATCATGCCGGCAATGATTGTCATTTCTCCGAGCGTTAAGTCCCGAGGTGCTTTTCCAAAGTAGAATCGAGCCGCTTCCCAAATGCCCAAAATACTCTTGGCGCCTCGCTGGCCTAAGTAAATTTCATTCAAATAATTCTCGAGGATTTGCAGCTTGGAATAATGGTTTTCAATAATGAGCGCCAGACAGACTTCGGTCAGCTTGCGCTTGATGGTTCTTTCTTGGGAAAGAAAGAAGTTCTTAATCAGCTGCTGCGTAAGCGTACTGCCACCTTGGACGGTTCGCCCAGCAGTGACGTTTGCCCATAAAGCTCCCAAGATGCGCCACCAATCAACCCCGCTATGTTCAAAAAATCGGTGATCTTCAGCCGCCAGCACGGCTTTGACAAGCAGAGAGGGAACTTCGTAGAGTTTCACTACCCTGCGTTCTTCCCACGCTTGAGCATAGAAACGCGTAATGATTTCCGGCTCCGTCTCGATAGCCCGGATTTCAGTCTCATCATCAAGATCGGTCAGGCGTTCGATTCGCCCCCGCGCTATGGACAGCAGAATCCGTCGAGCAGAGCGCTCTCGTCCGGGATATGTGGATTCTCGCAAAAAAATCTGGACTTCCCCGCTCTGGACATCGCGCCAATAGTCTCCCCGAGCACGAATGGGATGGCCGACCTGTTGATAATCCAAGCGTGCCAGATGGTCAAAGAGAGCAGCTTCTTCGACATTGAGTCCGGGGTAAAGGAGGAGCGGACGCGCATAGACCTTGGAGGGGACTGCCCAGCGATGATCAGAGAAACGCTTCACTGCTGCGCCTTCTAATTTGTGGTAAAACTGCCAGCCAAGAACGCTCGCGGTTCCAAGCAATCCCAGGAAAAGACAACCAATGAGTTTCCAAAATATCCGTTGCATATCCACCACGAATAAGGACGGAGAGTTACCAATAGCGACGGCAGTGTCACCGCACTATGCCGGATGTTCTCCCCTTTTGAGCTCGACGTATCGCATCCGCAAATCGTACAGCACATTTTCCAGCATCTGCCCCTCATCTGCATCGAGGTTACCGGAAGTTTTTTGTTGTAACATGGCCAGGACATCTATCATCTGCCGTGCGGCGGTAAGATCGGTTTGGGCTGCCTGACCAGGGGCGGCTGGAATCTCTCCGAGCGATATGAGCGCCTGCGTACTCAGGCCAAGAATAAAGCTCGAAAAAGTAATCTCAATCTGATCGGATGTGGCCTCATGAGGGCGACCTTGCGCTGATGTCTCCTGCGTCTCGGCTTGAGGCGGTACCGATTCCTGCTGAGTATCCGCAGTGCCCTCCTCTGTCTGTGTTGATCGGGGCTCTCCTGACTCTGGAGAGAAGCGGCGGCGATCAGTGACCCGGAATCCCTGGCTCCGCTCTTGTTCTTCTTCGCTCATTGCGATTGCCCTCCATCATTATACAAACCCATTATGCCACACTATAGTGTGTTCTCGCACGCTTTGACACTCAACGGGCATATCCAAGCCCTGTGGTCAGTCTCTCCCAGACTTGCTCTGGCGTTACTTCTTCCAGAGAAATTCCCTCTCGAGCCGGCCATTTCTCGCGGTAGCGGGTATTTTTGATGACCTGTAGCCCTCCCCCGAGAGGACGCCATTGTTCAGGCCGAGTTGGTCCAAATATGACAACGCCTCGTGCACCGACCACCCCGGCAAGATGGCTCACTCCAGAGTCGTTTCCTATATAACAGGTTGCCCGGGTGAGGATACTCGCGACCTGGGGGAGCGCAAGAGATGTCTCAACATGGCCATAGCGACGCCAATACTCGCCCTCCTCCGCTTCAGCAGGCCCAAGTACTATGAGCACTTCCTGGTCCCGGCTGTTCCTCCACCACTCTGCCACTTGCCGAAATCCTTCTGCTTCCCATCGTTTTCTCTGTCCGCCGCTGCCTGGGTGGATGATTAAAATATGCTTCGACTCCCACCCTCGTTGTCGCCAATATGCCACCCCCCATTGGAGCCATGGCTCTTTGAGTTGTACGGAAGGGGGCCTATGCACCCCTCCTTTTCCCTGCTCCCCCAGACAGCTCAGATAATAAACGCTGGCATGAGACTCAACCTGGCCTGAGAAAAAGGGGAAGACGGTGAATCGACTAGGCGCGTATTGCTCCAGATTTTTCTTCAACTGCGGGAGAGAGGCGCCGAACCATGAGAGCACTGAGGCGCCAGGCAAAAAAAAGCTGTCGAGATCAGCATCTCTAGTTAAAGAACAAGAAGCAAAAAGGCGGGCAAAGCGCGCATCGTCTATGGAAACAGTCTGTACCGAGACGGGTCGAGGGAAACATACGAAGGCCTCAAGAAAGGCACGAGTCGTTTCTCTGCCGACAACAACGAGGTTACGCTGATGTTTTCCAGCTGCCTGTAACGCGGGTAAAAAACAGAGAAAGTCTCCAAGACTGCCGGGGAAAAGGACGATTGTACGGACCATCGCTGAATTGACTTTCAAGGTTTACCTGGGTAGCGTGAGAATGCTTAAGCACTGTGTGTTTTGATTTATTGTGCCATGCCTGCTCCCTGCCAAGTCGCAGATTCTCTCCTCCAACTCATTGGGAATACTCCCATTGTTCAACTCCGTAATATTCCGAGCCCTGGAAGCGCCGAGATATGGGCGAAGCTTGAATCACTCAATCCTGGCGGGAGCCTCAAAGACCGGATTTGCCTCAGCATGATCGAAGCAGCGGAACGCTCAGGTGAATTAACACCAGGCATGACCATTGTTGAGCCGACGAGTGGTAATACCGGGATAGGCCTAGCCCTTGTTGCGGCGGTGAAGGGCTACCAATTGACCCTCACAATGCCAGACACGATGAGTGAAGAACGTCAGAACCTTCTTGCCGCATACGGCGCTGACCTTATTTTGACACCAGATACAAAGGGGATGCACGCGGCGATTCAAAAAGCGCAACAAACCGCGGCTAGTCACCCCCGCTATTTTATGCCACAACAATTCGATAATCCAGCAAACCCAGAAATACATCGTCAAACAACCGCTCAAGAAATCTTGCAGCAGCTCCCTCACCTCGATGCTCTCGTCCTCGGAGTTGGGACTGGTGGCACAATCACTGGAGTTGGAGAAGTGCTGAAGCAAGCATATCCACATCTCCAAATCTTTGCCGTTGAGCCAACTGCCTCTCCTGTTCTTGAAGGGAAAGATCCTGGCTACCACAACATTCAGGGGATTGGTGCAGGGTTTGTTCCCTCAATCTTGGATACGGAGATCTATGATGAGATCCTCTCCGTGTCAGATGAAGAAGCCACAACTTATACACGGGACCTCGCCCGCCAGGAAGGTATTCTTGTGGGTATTTCATCTGGTGCAGTCTGTGCAGCGTCCGTCCGTGTTGCAAGAAATTTAGGAGAAGGGAAGACCGTTCTCACTATCTTTTGTGATGCTGGAGAGCGTTATCTCACAACAGACATCTTCCACGCGGAGGGCATTTAACGTGAACATTGAGCCGTATACGGATATGGATATCGAACTCACCCAGAAAATCGATAGCCTTAAAGCATATCTTGAAAGGATGGGGTCGACTCTCGTCGCTTTTTCAGGAGGAGTTGACTCCAGCTTCCTCCTGGCAGTTGCTTCTCAGGTCTTACGTAACGATGTTATCGCACTGATGACGGTCTCACCGTCGACCCCCCCTCACGATGAACAACAGGCAATCGAACTGGTCAAGAGGCTGAAGGTAGAACTCCTGCGAATCCAGCATAATGAGCTGGATATATCGGAATACGCAGCAAATCCTATTAATCGATGCTATTTCTGTAAAAGCTCCTTATATGAAATCTGTCAGAGAGAGGCCAAACGTCTCGCATTGGATAGCATTGCAGTGTGAAGAAGGAAAGGAGTGGGGTGATGGATCTTCCGGATGGCATCAATCTTGACGACCTGACCGACTATCGGCCGGGCCTTCAGTCTGCAAAGGAGTATAATGTTCGTCACCCTTTGGTTGAAGCTGGACTAACGAAAGCAGATATCCGTCAAGCCAGCCGGCTATTAGGGCTCTCTACCTG
>CBDBDK010000001.1:0-1447500 GCA_965203745.1 uncultured Binatia bacterium (SeqCode) | reverse complement strand
GTAGAGTTTTCTCCATCACCTTAAAGGACAGATATGGACCTGACAGCACTTGCCTCAGATGTTCTCGATCAAGCCCGTCAGCGGGGCGCAACCGCAGGAGATTTGGTCATTGCGAGCGGGGAATCTTTTTCTGCGGGTATTCGCCTGGGAAAAGTTGAAAAAATTCAAAACTCCCAAGAGAAACGGATGGGGCTGCGTCTCTTTGCGGGTCAGAGTAGCGCTATTACCTCAACCGCAAATTTTACGCATACGGCATTACAGGCTTTTGTTACGGAAACCCTCGCTCTTGCCAAAGCGACGGCGGCTGACCCATTCTCCGGCCTCCCCGACCAGTCAGATTTGGCCCAGGACGTTCCAGACCTCGATCTCACCGACACCAGCGCATCCCTCACGCTGGAAGAGAAACTTGCGCGAGCCCAGGAAGCGGAGGAATCGGCATTTGCCAGCGATTCAAGAATTACGAATTCCGAGGGGGCCGAGTTTGCGAACGCATCTCGTGAAATGGTCTATGCAAACTCCCTGGGATTTTGCGGCAGCTACCACACCACGAGTTTCTCGCTGAGTGTTGTTCCAGTCGCTTCCCAAGACGGAGGGATGCAGCGAGACTACTGGTATTCATCACAACGGAAACTCAAGGATCTTGAAGCGGCAAAAGCGGTCGGCCAAAAAGCTGCAGAACGGACGGTCCGTCGTCTTGGTGCAAAACAAGTCCAGACTCAAGAAGCGCCGGTCGTCTTTGAACCGGAGATGGCAGCCAGCTTACTCCGTCACCTGGCCGGCGCGATTTCTGGCTCGACCCTCTATAGAAAAACTTCTTTCCTACTGGATAAAATCGGCGAAAAGATCGCGGCAGATGGGATCTTTGTCGAAGACCACGCACGCATACCCTCCGCTTTAGGCTCAAAACCTTTTGATGGAGAAGGGCTGCCGACCCGCCAGAATGTTGTCGTTGAGGACGGAGTGCTTACGAGCTATCTCCTGGATACCTATTCTGCACGTAAACTCGGACTCCAATCTACGGGCAGCGCCAGCCGTTCTTTTGCCGATACTCCGACGGCCAGCACAACGAATTTCTTCTTGCGGCCCGGTACAACCCCACCCGAAGATATTATTCGTTCGGTTCGGTCCGGCTTATATATCACCGAGTTGTCCGGCTTCGGTGTCAATCCCGTGACGGGTGACTATTCGCGGGGAGCGGTTGGGCTGTGGATCGAAAGCGGAGAGATCGTCTATCCGGTGGAGGAGATCACTATCGCCGGTAATCTGCTCGATATGTTCAAAAACATTGAGGTCATAGGCAATGACTTAGAACGGCGCGGGACGATCTCCGCACCAACGGTGAAAATTGCCCGCATGACGATTGCCGGAACATAACCGTCCTTTTGCCAAATACGTGAGAAGACGCGAGGCTACGCTCCGCGTGCGACAGAAACTTTACGACTATCTCGCGGACCGGCCAGGCGGAGCAACCTCGGCCGAGTTGCTCCACGAGATTTTCGTCTCAGGCACAATTACTCCTTTTCCTTCTCAACGTGATCCGGAGCTGGGCGCACGCCTCATCCATGCGGCCCTTGGTGCCGATCAACACTGCGCCTACGATGCGAAAACAGACCGCTGGACGCTCACGCTCCACGCCGACCTCAACCGCCCACTCCACGATACCCAGTTTGTCGTTCTTGACCTCGAAACAACCGGTCTCAAGCCCGGGAAAGCGGCCATGACTGAAGTCGCCGCAGTTCGAGTCGGCCACGGGAAGCTTGGCGAGGAGTTTCATACTCTACTCAATCCGGGGCAGCATGTTCCAGCCGGGATAACCCGTTTGACCGGCATCACCGATGCCATGCTCAAGGATCAGCCACGGATTGGAGAAATCTTTCCTCGGTTACTGCATTTTCTGGGTCCGGCAGTTATCGTTGCCCATAACGCCAGCTTTGACCTTGGCTTCCTCAACTTTGACGCGCAACGTCTCGTCGCTGCCTCTTTACGAAATTCCTCAGTCTGCACCCTGAAGCTGGCCCGGCGACTCTTATCTGGCATTCGATCCCGTTCGCTCGACTCGGTCGCTGCCCACCTCGGCGTCTCGTATCCGACCCAACATCGCGCCTTGGCCGATGCACGGGTGACGGCGGAAATTTTCTGCATTTTTCTGGAGCAGCTCGTCCGACAAGGAGTCACCACGCTCGGCCAGCTCCTCGAGTTTCAACATAGCGCCCGCGATGGCCGCCGTTTTGAATGTTTTGTCCCCCGCTCGACTCTGACAGATATTCCGATAAGTCCCGGAGTGTATCGGATGCTCGACGCCGAGGGGAAGCTGCTCTACATCGGCAAAGCCAAGAATCTGCATCGTCGAGTCAACTCCTATTTCACCAATTCTTCGGGACACAGCGACAAGGTCCTCGATTTGGTCCGCCACGCACGCGACGTTGTCTACGAACAAACCGGCTCGGAGCTTGAGGCGTCGTTACGCGAGGCTAGCCTTATTCGCGCCCTCAAACCGCCGTATAATCGACTTTCCAAGCATCTCCCCCGGGTCGCCTTTCTCAAGCTTAGCGTCAGGAATGCCTATCCTCGCCTGTCGGTCACGGCAAAGCCGGGGAGTGATCGTGCCCTGTATATCGGCCCGTTCCGCAATCGCGACTTCGCCGAACGAGCCCAACGACTCCTCGCTCGACTTTTCGGTCTCAGAACCTGTCCGGGTAACCTCTCACCGACTCCCGAGGTGTCGCCTTGCGTGAGTGGTCAAATTGGCGCCTGTACCGCGCCGTGCGTAGGGCGGGTCTCACGCAAGACCTACCGGGAGCAAGTGCAGCGTTTCAGCGCGGCGCTCAGTGGTGAAGCCCCAATACTGCGAGAGACGTTAATAGCAAAACGTGACCGTCTGGCCGCGGATTTACAATACGAAGGGGCCGCCCGCTTACAGCAGGATATCGAGTTGCTCGACCATATTCTCCATCTGCATCAGCGCTTTCATTGGATTGTGACCCGGGCGAATGCCTTGCTCTTATTGCCCAGCCGCCAAACCGGAACGGCCCAGGCGTATCTTGTCCTCAACGGACGTCTGATCGAAAACCGTACCGTCTCCAGCCTGGGCGACCTGGAATATTTGGCGGCCCTCGCTGATGAACATTTTGATACAGATCGCGATGTCCCTTTACGATCTCACGAAATCGACGCCAGTGTGATTCTCTCCGCTTGGTTGCGGAACCCGGAGCAAGCGCAGAGCGCTGTTTTTTCGATTAGCGCCCCGGCGACACTCAACAACAAACTGGACGAGCTTCAAACAGCTCTGAACGACCTCCAGCGGATTGCGTTTGCGTGAGATTCAGCGGAGAGCACGAAGATCTTTAGGGACTTGCGACCCGCCGAACCGCCCCCTATAGTTTGCCCACCATGACAGCAACGGCACGCCTGCAGGAATTGCTCAAGCAGCCCGGTCCAGCTTTGGTTCTGGGGGCACACGATGCCCTCTCCGCCAGACTGGCCCAGGAGGCCGGATTTGATGCCATCTGGGCCAGCGGTTTTGGCATCTCGGCCACCAATGCCATGCCGGATGCCAATATACTCACAATGAGCGAGACCCTGGAGGCGGTGCGGCGGATGAGCACCGCAGTGAGTATTCCGGTGATTGCCGATTGTGACAACGGCTTTGGCAACGCCATTAACGTCATACGCACGGTGACCGAATACGAGCATGCTGGGGTAGCCGGCATTTGTATCGAAGATAATATCTTTCCCAAACGGTGCAGTTTTTACGCCGGAGTCCAGCGCGAACTCGTCCCGATTGACGAGCACGCCCGAAAAATCCAGGCCGCGACGGCCGCGCGGCAGAATGCCGACTTTGCCATTATTGCCCGCACAGAAGCTTTTATTGCCGGTTGGGGGAAACAGGAGGCGCTGCACCGAGCCCGAGCCTATGTTGAGGCGGGCGCTGACGCTATCCTCATCCATTCCAAAGCGACGACGTTTGATGAAGAACTGAGGGATTTTGCGGCAAGCTGGGATATGCCCTGTCCGCTCGTATCCGTACCAACGACCTACGCCGATATCACTGCGCACGACCTTGCTGCCGCCGGTTTTCAGCTCGTTATTTTTGCCAACCAGACCCTGCGCGCCGCTGTCACAGGAATGCGTAGCGCGTTGACGACCCTCAAGCGTGAAGGTCGACCGGCAGCGGTTGACAAACAGATTGTTACGTTGTCCGAAATCTACGACCTTGTTGGGGTCCCAGACCTCCAGGCCAACGAAAAGAAATTTCTCGTTCCCGGCGGCCATGAGGTGACCGCGATTATTATTGCGGCCGGCTTTGAGGAAGACCTTTTACCTCTGATTGAGGACCGCCCAAAGGCCATGCTTGAAATCAAGGGCAAGACCATTCTGGAGCGACAGATTCAGGTGCTGAACGAGTGCGGAGTCAAAGATATCATCGTTGTTCGGGGCTACCAGAAAGAGCAGATCACCCTGCCGAATATTCGCTACTATGACAACGACCGCTTCCATGAGACTGGCGAACTCGCTTCCCTCTTTCTGGCCGAGGCGGAGATGACGGGCCGCTTCCTCTTTCTGTATTCGGACATTCTTCTCGATCCTTCCATTCTCGAAAAATTGCTCAAATCTCAAGCCGATATCAGCATCGTGGTTGATCGCGCCTGGAACGATCACGAACCGGGACAAGCAGAGGTCCGAACGAAACACCCAGACTTGGTGGTTACCCATCAGCCTCCCAAAACAGGCTATCGCTATCTCCCCACCGCCGAGGCCACGACGCTGACACAGATAGGCCGAGAGATCGCGCCACAGGATGCCGATGGTGAGTTTATTGGCCTCGCTATGTTTTCCGCCTCGGGTGCGCAGGTCTTACGGACGACCTATCAAGAGCTTCAGATGGGCAGTGCGCCACGTCGCTTCCATGAGGCGAGCACCCTGGAGACTGCAGCCTTCACCGATATGCTCCAAGAACTCACCGATCGCAACCACGACATCGCCTGTGTGGACATTTATAAAGGTTGGCTTGAAATCGATACCTTCGAAGATTACCGACGTGCCTGGGCAAAAATCCACTAGCCCTAAGATGGCTGGTACGAGCATCCAGGCTTGCGGCACGGTCTCGGATGGGGTGCCCTATGGACGTACAAAACATGAATACGCTTATTAAAGACGAGTACGCGTTTTTCTTGCGCGAGCGGAACAATTGGAGCCTTACCGCTGGTCCACAAGACCTGGAACTCGTTGCCCACGCGCTACGCGTACTCTTGCACACACGAACCACTCCAGATTTCCTGGACGACTATCGCGCGCTCGTAGCCTGCCAGAATGGAGACGGCGGCTGGAGTCCGCTCTCTTCCGATACCGAGAGTACCGTTTGGGTGTCGGCGTTCTGCGGCCTCATGCTTATTCGCGGCAACCGTTTTCTTCGGCAGGCTCAACTGACCCAATCTATCCAGCAAGCCATCGACTACTTTCTTGATACCCAACACCAGGACGGCCGGTGGGTTGACCCGGCCTGGGCCGATCTGGATACGACCAGTCATCCGGTCAGTTTTTTTAATGTGGTCATGGCCCTAGACGAAACCCACAGGCAGCAGGAGGTTCGGCGCGCCTGGCAGCAGGGCATGCGCTTTATCATCGACAACCAGAGCCCGGATGGTGGCTGGTATGACGGCGAGTTTCATCCATCCGGCGTAGAGATTACTGCCCACCTAATCCAAGACGCACTGGTCGCCGACCTCGTTCTTGATCAACAGGTCAGCGGAGTCCGTGAGGCGTGCACCAAAGGGGCCGCCCGGTTGTGTGACTGGCAGGCCCAGGCCGGCTCGTGGGATGAAGAGAACGTCGACCACACCATGGACTGTACACGGTCACTCATGCTGGTGACCCATATTCTGGAGGACTCCCACAAGCGTGGAACTATTCTGCGTGGCCTCCAGTGGATTCTGGACAACAAGAACGACCACGGCTGGGGCGACTTTCCAGGCATGGAGACAAATCTGGAGCGTACCTGTGACGGCATCGACACCCTGCTGAAATATCAAACCTACCGTAACAGCGACACGCGCGATGTTGTCAAACTCTGGGGGTATCTGCCCTAGACATCCGTTGCGTCTCATTTATGCCGCCTCACGCTCCGGCAAAAAGCGGCTGGCAGGCAGTCTGCCAGACCGACGAACTTCCCCCAGGAGAACGGAAACTCGTCACAGCCAACGGCGTGGAGATTGCTCTTTTCAATATCGACGGAGCCGT
This sequence comes from uncultured Binatia bacterium (SeqCode), assembly GCA_965203745.1. Lineage (GTDB taxonomy): Bacteria > Desulfobacterota > Binatia > Bin18 > Bin18 > Bin18. The sequence continues at coordinate 1,441,263 of CBDBDK010000001.1, read as the reverse complement.
CTTTGCCATCAACAACCGCTGCCCTCATCGCAAGGGACCCTTGATTCGTGGCTATACAGATAGTGAAGGCGGTATCAAATGTCCGATGCACGGCTGGCGATTTGATCTCCGGACCGGACAGAGTCGACGGCCAGCCCAGGCCACGACGTACCGGACAAAAATCGAGGCTGGAACTGTTTACCTGGCACTCTAGTTTTACTTATCAAACTCTCCTCTCTGGCCTGCCGATCGACTGCTGACTCAGCCCTCAACCCGTCTGCGGGCTCGAAACTCCTCGACCCCGCAGTACAGGACCGGAACGACAAATACGGTCAGCAGAGCGATGGCCATGCCGCCGAAAGACGGGATGGCCATCGGTACCATGATATCGGCCCCACGGCCCCGCGAGGTGAGCACGGGTAAGAGGGCCAAGAGTGTCGTTGCCGTAGTCATCAATGCCGGCCGTATGCGCCGTTGAGCCGCCAATCGAACCGTAGTTCGAATTCCCTCTCTCGTTCCGGGTCCATCTTTTTCAAACCGCTGTTCGAGATAGCTTGCCATCAGGACTCCGTTATCCGTCGCGATGCCAAACAGCGCAATAAAGCCAACCCATACCGCGACGCTCAAATTAAAGGGTCGGACCTGAAACAGGTCACGCAGATTGATCTCGCCTAGGCCGACGTTCAAAAACCAGTCCTGAGCATACAGCCACAGCATAAGAAACCCGCCGGCCCACGCAACAAAGATACCCGAGAAGATGAAAAAGGTCGTTGTGACTGAACGGAATTGCAAGTACAGAATAAGAAAAATCACAAGGAGGGTAAGTGGAATAACAATACTGAGTCGCTTCTTTGCCCGGAGCTGATTCTCATAGCTCCCGGCAAACGTATAGCTGACCCCGGCTGGCAGCTGCCATTCACCACGCGCAAGTTTGTCTTGCAGATACACCTGTGCTTCCCTGACCACCTCCACTTCGGCACGGCCGGGCTTTTTGTCAAAGACCACATAGCTCGTCAGGAAGGTGTCTTCACTCTTGATCACTTGCGCGCGGCGTTCAAACGAAATATCTGCGAGTTCACGGAGTGGGATGTGTTGGCCGAGGGGCGTGGGAATGAGAATCCCGCCCAAGGTTTCCAGGTCGTTTCGAAGTTCTCGGAGGTATCGAATCCGCACCGGATACCGCTCCCGTCCTTCAACCGTCAGCGTCAGCGGCTTGCCACCAACGGCGACTTCGATGATGTCCTGGACAGTCTTGATCGTCAGCCCATAGCGGGCGATCTGGGCGCGGTTAATCCGAATCTCCAGATACGGCTTGCCAATGACGCGGTCCGCGATAACGGTTGCCGGTTCGATAGACGGCACCTCTTTCAGCCAAGTTTCAATCTGTTGCCCAACGGTATCAATAGTTTCCAGGGTCGGCCCTTTCACTTTTACTCCCATGGGCGCACGCATGCCGGATTGCAGCATGACGATACGAGCGGCGATGGGTTGGAGCTTGGGCGCGGACGTGACGCCTGGGATTGTGGTGACCCGGACAATTTCATTCCAGATATCATCGGGAGTACGAATGTGGGCCCGCCACTGCCGATACGGCCGCCCGTCCGGGTCTGGAATAAGCTGGCCCTGCGCATCGCGGACAAATTCCTCAGCGGCTGTGTCATAGCGAAAATAGGCCGGATAGCCACTGACATCGACGATGTACTCCGACTTGTAGTTAATAACGTTCTCAAACATGGAGATAGGCGCTGGATCGAGTGAAGAATCGACTCGTCCCAGTTTCCCCACGCTCAATGCAACCTCAGGAATCGCAGCAACAGCCCTATCAAGATTCTTCACCACCTCCAGCGCTTCTCCAATGGAGGCATGCGGCATGGTCGTCGGCATGTACAGAAATGACCCCTCGTCGAGCGGCGGCATAAATTCCTCGCCCATACGGGACCAAATCGCTCCGCCCGCTACTACCACGCTGAGAGGAATGACTGCGAAGAGGAGTTTGTGTTGAAGACACCAGCCGAGGAGTCGTGGGTACACGTCCTGAAAAAACTTGAAGCCGGTCAACGACAGGGCAATCAGTACTCCCACAAAGACCATATTGATGGGTGTCCCTGTTCCAATTCCAACGGGGAGCCAAGACCGGGCCAGAAAGAACAGGGTGATGACGATAATGCCAGCCAGAGCGAGGGAACGGGAAAGCCACACATAACGAGAGAGAAACGTCTCACGCGCCAGGTTATAGACACCCAGCAGCATCAGGATGAGACCAGGAAAGAGGTAGGTCCACATCAGCAAGAGGCCAGCGATGCTCTCGGCGAGGTAGAGCCCTCGCCTCAGTCCGGTTCGCCCCGTCCAATCCCGAAAAAGGAGATAAGCCGCTGGTGGGATTATAACGAGCGAAACAAACAGCGCTCCCAGAAGAGCAAATGTCTTGGTGTAGGCAAGCGGTGTAAACAGTTTTCCTTCCGCGGCCTGGAGGGCAAACACGGGCAGAAAACTCACAACCGTCGTCAGGACTGCGGTGCGTAAAGCCCCGGCAACTTCGATGGTTGCTTCATAGACTATCTCCAAACGGCTCTTACCGGGCTGGGCAGCGTTGAGGTGGAAGAGAATATTCTCACACAGGACAATACCCATATCGACCATCGTGCCAATGGCAATCGCAATACCGGAGAGCGCCACAATATTGGCCGACACTTGAAGCGACTGCATAAGGATGAAGGCAATCAGGATCGCCAAGGGAAGCACCAGGGCAATCAGGAAAGCACTCATCAGGTGGAAGACCATGACGACCACCACGATGACGGTCACGAGGATTTCTTCCGTCAGCGCGGCCCTGAGTGTCCCGAGCGTCTCAAGAATCAATCCGGTCCGGTCATAGAAGGGCACGATCGTGAGTTTTGACACAGTGCCATCGGCGAGCGTCTTTTCCGGCATGCCGGGAGAGATTTCGTCAATCTTCGCTCGAACGTTCTGGATTGTCGTGAGAGGATTCTCGCCATGGCGGACGACCACGACTCCTCCCACGACTTCAGCCCCATCTTTATCAAGCGCCCCACGTCGCAGAGCCGGACCGAGCCGCACCTGCGCAACATCTTTGACCTGAACCGGGATATTATTCTCCCGAACGGTGATGGCGATATCCTCGATGTCTTGGAGCGTCCGAATAAAGCCCACGCCACGGACGATATATTCCACCCGGTTCACTTCAATAGTGCGCGCGCCAACATCGAGATTGGAGTTCCGAACCGCATTAATGATCTGGGCAAGACTGACATCATACGCCCGAAGCGCATCGGGGTTGATGTCGATTTGGTATTCTTTAACAAACCCGCCGATAGAGGCCACCTCGGCAACGCCGTCCGCCCCTTGCAGCGCATAGCGAACGTACCAGTCCTGGACGCTACGGATCTCGTCCAGATTCCAGCCACCGGTTGGATTGTCATCAGGATCACGGCCTTCGAGCGTATACCAGAAGATCTGTCCCAGGGCAGTCGCATCCGGCCCAAGCGCGGGCGAGACACCGTCCGGTAACATGCCCTGCGGGAGGCTGGAGAGTTTCTCCAACACCCGGGAACGCGACCAGTAGAAGTCCACTTCATCCTTGAAAATGATGTATATGGAGGAGTATCCAAAATACGAAAAGCTCCGTATGGTTTTGACCCCGGGTATCCCCAGCAGGGAGACCGTCAGCGGATAGCTGATTTGATCCTCAATATCACGCGGAGAGCGTCCCGGCCATTTCGTAAAGACAATTTGCTGATTCTCGCTAATGTCCGGGATGGCGTCGACCATGACCGGGTTCCGAGGGAGAAAATCGAGCTTCCAATCAAACGGGGCAACCATAACGCCCCACGCAGTAACGAAGATAATGAAGAGGGCGACGACCAGCTTATTTTCAAGACAAAAGCGGATAGCGGTATTCATGCAGAGCTCCCCTATGTCTTTGGACCTCAATGGGCATGCGTACCGCCTGCCCGCCCGCCGTGGGGATTCATCATGCTGCGTTTGCCCTGAATCTGGAGGTCTGCATCAATTTTGAACGAGCCACTGGAAACGACACGTTCCCCCTCATGGACACCAGCTTTGACCACGTAATAGTCCCCTGCGCGCGAACCGAGTGTAACGGTTCTGCCCTCATACGTCCCAGTACCCGGTTTCTGCACGTACACAATGGCGCGCTTCCCCGTAATGAGCGGTGCTGACGCCGGAATAACCAGCGGCGGCCCAGCCTGGTGTTCATGACTGTGGCCCAGCAGAGGAAGACTGTCGGCCAGGACCAGGGTCATGCCGCAAATGGGGCAACTGCCCGCCACCTCGCGTATCACCTCCGGATGCATGGGGCAGATATACTGGCCGGTATAAGAAGGCCCGACGACGGTTCCCTGGTCCGAAATCTGGGCCTGGATCGTTGCGGTAACAAATAATCCGGGCTTCAGCCTGAGGTCGGGATTTTCCACGTTCACCCGCACCCGGACTGTGCGTGTTCTCTCGTCAAGGAAGGGCTGAACGAAGGAAACTACTCCGTGAAATTCTTCTCCGGGGAACGCTTCGGCCTGAAAGGCCACCTGTTGCCCGTAGCGAAGCCAGGGCAGATCAGACTCATAGGCATCCAGATACAACCACAGGCGTGACAGATCGGCAATCGTGTAAATCTCGGTGCCCGTATCCACATACATGCCCTCGTTGATCTGCTTCTCCACCACAATCCCGCCTATAGGAGCGTAGATGGTGACCTGCTCATCGGCCTGCCCCCGTTTCTCAATCTGGCCCACCTGCGTACTCGTCAGCCCCAGCAGGCGCAGCTTGTCCCGGGCAGCTTGCACCGAGCGCTCCGACGAGCGTTTCACGATGGTACTGGTGCTCTCACGGAGCCGGTCAAGTGAACGGGCCGCCTGAATCAGCTCTTCCTGAGCAGACAGGAGCTCCGGGCTGTAGAGAGAGACCATATGGTCGCCCTGGTTGACGCGAATCCCGGTATAGTTCACGTACAGGCGGTCCACACGCCCGGACACCCAAGCAGTAATATGCTTGAGCCGCGTTTCGTCATAATCAATCTTCCCGACCAGCCGCACCTCCCGGGCGACCCATTTCCGCTCCACCGGCGCGGTCTCAAGCTGGATCAAGCGCTTGGCAGTGTCGCTGAGCCGAATCTCCTGACCGGATGCTCCGGCTTCTCCGCCCTGCGGGACGGTAGCATGCGAGGCGTGTCTGTGCGTGTCATGGCCGGCATGCTGAGCAACACTCTTCCCAACTCCTGTCAATATCGTCAGACACAGGAGCAACCCTGTCATCATGAAAACGTTGATAGGTCTCATTGGATTCATCCTCCCCTCTCCCCATCAGAGAGTAAATTGCTATATCCACCGCTCAGCATAAAAAGCTTCGCGATGGCGATGGCTCGGGCCGTTCGAGCCCGGCTCAGCGACAGTTCGAAATCCAACAACCGCCGGCCTGAGTCGAGCACATCCAGGAAGCCGGCCTCGCCACTCTCATAGGCAGTAAAGCTGGCTTCAATAGACTCTTCTGCTTTGGGCAGCAGCGTATTAGTAAAGAGGGCAATCTTGCGCTCGGCGTCGTGCAGCGCAAACCGCGCTCTGGCAAAGTCTGAGGCCAACACCGCGGCGCTATCCCGACGCTGTGCTTCCAGACTATATTGCCGCCATACCGCTTCCTCGACGCTTGCCCTATTCTTCTGCCAATAGATCGGGAGGGTCATTGAGAGCGTCGGCATCAGGGCATCTTTGCCGCTGTTGGCTGGCCCCGGACGCTTATCCGTCGCGATATAATCAAGGCCGAGAGTGAAATCGGGGTAAGCCGTTTTCCCGGCCAGTTCGACCCCCACCCGTCTCGCCTGGATAAGGGCTTCGACGCGCACCAGCTCAGGGTTGCCTTTGAGGAGAGTCTCTTCGGTCAACTGCCGGGCCGCGCGCGCTTCCGCATCCAGAGCCGGATCCAGGAGCAGGTTGGGAGGAATGTGAATGGCTGCCGTCGCGGGACGATTCAACAGCGCGTTAAACGCCACTTGGGTCGGTTGGATGACCTCACGGAATTCCGCGAGGCGGTCCTCTAATTGCCCCAACTCGGTCTGCACACGCACCAAATCGCTGTGCGTCCCGATACCAGAGCGAAAACGGACCTGGAGGACTTTTTCCCAGGATTGAACGAGTTGGAGAGTCTCTTCGGCAATGCGGACCGTGGCGTGCAGATAGACCAGTTCAGCATACGTCTTGGCCACGTCAAAAACGAGTTCGTTTTTGAGACTCAGAAAACGATAAAAGGCCGCCTGCGCCTCGAAATCCGCCTCATCACCTCGTAGCGCCAGCGTTCCGAACCACGGAAACGCCTGACTCAGGCCGAGCCGATGCTGCTGCGCTCCGACCCGAGTCTCAACCGAACGCAAGAAATATCCATAGGTCAGTCGGGGGTCGGCAAGAGCTGTGACTTGAGGTCGTTTCTTGAGGGCTGCCTGATAGGCCGCAAAACTCCCCCGTAGCTTGGCACTGTTTTCGAGCGCGTAGAGGACATAGCCATGAAGGGTCTTCGGAAATCGCCCTGTCGTGGAGGCGGTCGACTTTGCTTGTCTCCCTGGGGCGCTGTCCGTGCCTGACGTATCTTCTCCCAGAATAGGCCGGAAAGCATTGCTCGGAGGCACGGGAGATGGCCCGCCTCCAGTACGTGCCGTGAAGCTGGAAGCCGTCATACACCCCGACGGCAGAGGAGTTATGGCGACAAGTGCTACAATAAAAAATCGCCACGCGAGACTGTTCATCATCAGAGTCTACTTTCTCACTACTGGTATGAGCGTGCGTCTTCGGAAGACGCACAGAGAGCGGTTCGGCATCAATACGCCGTCGCGACGCAGAAATGGGCAACTATCACCTGCGAGGTGATAGGGCAGGATTTAGAGACGGAACATGGAAAAGGACAGATACCGTGGGACGGAATAGGGGGCCCGTCCTTCTGAGAGTCGAAGATCAAGGGATAACGGCCGGGGGGAAAGACTAACCGACGCGTCCAAGAATGAGAGAGAACGCGCCGCAGGTGAGCTTGCGGGCAGTTCCGCACCTACCACTACCAGAGGCTTGAGAAAGAGATGCTCTCCGCAATCTGGGCATTTTTCGGGAGGGGAATGAGACTCCCTGTCCGGTGTATGACACGGGGTTGTCTGGGTGCTCTGCGCGGCATCAGGAGGAGAGATATTGGTCGTCCGGGTATGGCCGGCGGCAAAGCACATCTGTGTGCAATGCAGGAGTAAAACCAGGAAGAGAAAGGTGACACAAGACCGCTGGCAAACTCGACCCATAGTGCTAGGCTAGCACAAGAGAAAGATTGAAACCACGCAGTCTGCTCGGAGGGTCTCAGGCCAGCCGTGTCGGCCATTCGAGACAGAGCCCAGCCAAGAAACGAGTACGCCGATGCAATGCCAGCGCGATTTATTTTCTTTGCCCGACGGTCAACACTACCTCAACTGTGCCTATATGGCGCCGTTGTTAAGAGCCGTTGAAACGGCCGGTATAAACGGCTTGCGACGCAAAGCCGTTCCCTCCGAGATTGGGACGGCCGATTTCTTTGATCCGGCAGAAAAATTGCGCCTTGCGTTCGCCCGGCTCATACACACCTCGCCCGAGCGGATCGCCCTCATCCCAGCAGTCAGCTATGGGATGGGTATCGCGACATATAACATCCCGCTCAAACCGGACCAGAACGTCGTGATTCCCGGCGAGGAGTTCCCGAGCAATGTCTACCCCTGGCTGGAGCAGTGCAAGCGCACGCGCGCAACCTTGCGGAGAGTTGACCGGCCCCGAGAATCCCACGCGCAGGGAAGGGTTTGGAACACAAGATTTCTCGAAGCCATCGATACCCATACTGCCGTCGTGGCCCTGAGTAGTGTGCACTGGACAGATGGCACGCTCTTTGACCTGGAACAGATTGGACAGCGTACCCGCGATGTGGGCGCCCGGTTTATCGTGGACGGTACCCAGTCGGTCGGTGTCCTGCCGTTTGATTTTAAGCGGGTTCAACCTGATCTTTTGGTCTGCGCCGGCTATAAATGGCTGCTCGGCCCCTACCAGTACAGCGTCGCGGCTGTCGGCGATCGCTTGCTGAACGGGGAGCCCTTTGAGCACAACTGGATTAACCGCAAAGACAGCCAGAATTTCAGCGCCCTAATCAATTATCAGTCCGAATACCAACCAGGGGCACGACGTTTTGATACCGGGGAACGCTCGAATTTCATCATGATCCCCATGCTCCTCGCAGCCCTCAAGCAGATCGGCGAATGGGGGGTGGATAGCATCCAGACTTACTGCGCCCAACTGAGCAGAGAACTTGGTCAGGCCCTTGACGGAACTCCCTACACGGTCGCGCCACCATACGAGCGCGCAGCCCACTTATTTGGTGTTCGGATTGCCGATGTCGAGCAGGTCCCGGCTATTCTCGAAGCCTTACGTCGGCGCGACGTGTACGTCTCACAGCGTGGTACCTCCATTCGCGTGTCGCCCCATGTTTATAATACGGAAGAAGATATTCTGGCGCTGGCCGAAGCGCTGCGGGCAGTCGCACGCTAACCCCCACCGCTATCTTTTGATCGTGCTTGTGAGCTTGTCGGTTTTGACTATTTGGTATATGCCTCTGATTTTCTCGTGGTAAATGGCTAACCGACGGGCTGGACTTCTTCTTTGGACACCCTGCCACTCTCCAAAGAAGAGAGGCGAGGAATATATGGTGGCAATATGGCGCGATTTCTGAAACGCTAGACGGACAAATCAGGGCAAAAAATTTCTCAGCAGGGACACAGGTAAAAGAAAGGAGAGATGAGCAATGCATACGAATACGTTTCTAGCTGTGGCGATGCTCGGAGCCGCCTTGACATGGACGGGATGCGAATTGGGAGCCGGAGATTCAGAAGTCAACGTCGAAGCCATTTCCGGCAGCAAGATGGTAGTGACAGGGATCGACGACTTCGAGTGCTTTCGCGCCGAGGTCCAGTCGGCCCAGCAGCCGCCCGTGTATGTTCCCCAGGACGAAGGGGCAACAGAAAAAGTCGTCAATGGAGAGGCCACGATTCCCGTAGCTATGAGCGTCGGCGAAATCATCGTTACCAAGGTGAGGCTCACTATTCCAGAGGATTGCGGGTCGGTGAATGGGGAAATTGAATATAGAGGGGATCCCAACTCCAATGTGCACGGGCCTCTCCCCTTCACCTTTATCTCTGGTGACACCCAGACCTTTCCGCGCCACACCTTCAAATAGCGCCGGGTCCGACCCCATCTCTTCAGACGGTCTGGATTCGAGCCCCTTTGAGACTGACCCCTCAGCGCACCAGCGCTGGGAGGTCTCCGTCCGAGGTCAGGAGACGAGCGTGAGCGATACGGCGACTCGGCGAGCGGAGTGGGAAACTCGCTATCACACCGGCCGCACCGCTTGGCAACGGGACGCGGCCAACCCGGCCCTTCTCACCTGGCTGGCGCAAGGACTGCTGCACCCGTGTCGTATACTTATTCCCGGCTGTGGGCGTTGCCATGAGGTGGTCACCCTGGCCCAGCGGGGGTTCGAGGTCACCGCCGTTGACCTCGCTCCGTCAGCAATCCAGAGCGCCCGACAGATGGTTGAGAAGGCCGGCGTGACCGCACAAGTGATTCAAGCCGACTTACTCGACTGGGATGCCCCGGCCCGCTTCGATGCAGTCTACGACCAGACCTGTCTGTGTGCCCTCGATCCCTCAACCCGCCCGGACTACGAACGCCAACTCTTCTCGTGGCTCAGGCCGAGCGGACAACTGTTTGCGCTCTTTATGCAGGCAACAAACCCGGCTGGTCCGCCGTTTCCGTGCGATCTCGATACCATGCACCAGCTTTTTCAGGACGCTCGCTGGGAATGGCAGGACGCTGAGCCGCTCTCCATTCCGCATCCGGCCGGACTGCACGAGTTGGGCTGTATCCTCACACGGCGGGCCTAGCAGCCTCGACCTCCCTCAGGACAGACTCCACCGAAACGTTCGGGTAAAACACCAAGTTCGGATTACGTTCCCCCTCTTTCGTAGTACTCAAAAACCCGAAAGATGATCCGCGTCGGTCTAAAATAGGAGGCATTCTTATTGACGACCTGCCGCTTGACCGTTTGGGTCGTCCAATTGCCAAAGGCATCGTACCGATAGGTAAACACCTCTGTGTGGCGCTGCCGACCGCCATCCACGTATACAATACGCTCGGTCGGATCACCATTGTTATTGAAGTGAACGTCCGTTCGCTCACGCAACCGGGAATCCGCCGCATAGACAAAAGAGACTCGGGTCACCAGGGTTCCCCGAAAATCGCGATGGTAGACGACCTTCTTCACAAGCGTCTCTGCCGCATCGTACCACCACTGTTCTACAATATTTCCCTGAACATCGTAACGTGAAGCCGTGCGGTTCTTCAGCTCACCGTTCGGCTGATAAATATGCGACTCAATTTCTCTGCCGGTGGCGTCATACTGAAAGGTCACTCGTTCTGTCGGCACATCTCTGGCCGAATAGGAACGCGACTCAGTGAGGGCTCCATGGTCAGCATAGGATGAGACAACGCGTCCAGAGAGACTGTTCTCCGGCCCGTAGCGTCGTACTTCTCTTTCATTGGTGCTCACGTCGTACAAAAAGGTCGTCCGCTCGCGGAGCGCTCCCTCCGGGTCATAGGACAGGCGCTCGGTGAGATTACCCCGTCGATCAAATCGATCCGTACGGACCGGCAGTTCTTCCTGCGACTCCCACCTGTCCCCCTGTTTCTCTACGTCGGCCCGAAAGATGGACAACGATCTGACAGGGCCCCGAAGTCCGAGGGCATCTCTTTCAGTCTCGGCTTGCTGCCCCGCGCCAAGAGAGCCTACGCTCTCGCAGGACAGGTAGAACAATCCAAGGAGAAAGGCGCTGAGGAGCCGATTCATATATCACCCTGTCGTCTTGACATTATTTCCCCATTTTCCATATGTGGAAAAGGTATGATAGGCTTCACGTTGTTGACCTTGCTCAGATGAAGAGCGCTTATCATGCTGTTTCGCGAACTCAATCGCAGCGCCACCAAGACCTATCTGATCGGGTGCGAAAAAACACAGGAAGTCGCCCTCATTGATCCAGTCCTGGAAAAAACCGACCGCTATCTCGCCTTGCTCGCCTATTATGGGTATACGCTCAACAGCATCATCGATACGCACACCCACGCCGATCATCTGACGGGGAGCTGGGAATTACGGGATCTCACCGATGCACCCGTGATCATGCATAGGCGTGCCCCCGCCCCGCATGTCAATATGCATGTCGAAGATGGGCAGCTCATCCGAGTTGGGACGCTCACCCTACACGTGCTCGCGACCCCAGGCCATACGCCTGACAGTATGTGCTTGCACACCATGGATCGGGTGTTCACCGGCGATACCCTTTTCATCCACGGCACCGGACGGACCGACTTTCCCGGTGGTGATCCTGGCGCCCAGTACGACAGCATCTATCATAAGCTGTTCCCGCTGCCCGACAGTACGCTTGTCTTTCCCGGCCATGATTATCGAGGCCATGCTCAATCCACTATTGGCGAAGAAAAACAGACAAATCCGCGTGTTGCGGGTCGCAGTCGTGAGGAATATGTCGATTTGATGAATAACCTCCAGCTCTCGCTGCCGGATAAAATTCAGGAAGTTCTCCAACCGAACCAGTCCGCCATTGAAGACCAATCCATCCAGTTTCCGAGCCTCTCTGCGCTGAACAGTGTGCGGCAGCTTTCCGCACAAGAAGTCCAATCCCAGCGGGAGAGTGCTTTCCCCCCGCTCCTGCTCGATGTTCGTGAGCCAGACGAGTACAGCGATGACCTTGGCCATATACCGGGCAGCATCCTCATCCCCCTTAAAGAGGTACCGACGCGCGCGGGAGAAATCGAACACTATAAAGACGGTAATGTTATTGTTGTATGTCGGGCCGGAGTCCGTAGCACAACGGCCGCCGCCATTCTGACCGGCCTTGGATTCGAGCGCGTCTCAAATCTCAAAGGGGGGATGCTGGACTGGAACGAGCAACAGTTACCCATTACACGCTAGTTGGGAGGGCGCGGCGGCTTGCCCGAGATCCGACGCGCACCACGGGAAGGAGCAGACCGCATGGAAACAGCCACTCACGAAGCGTCCCCAGCAACACCCGAAGTGAGATGGGCCAAGGTCATTGATCACACCACATGTATTGGCTGCCATGCGTGCAGTACCGCCTGCAAATCAGAGAACCACGTCCCGGTCTCGGTCAATCGCACCTATGTGAAATACACCGATGTGGGCACCTTCCCCAACGCCCGGCGAGCCTTTCAGGTCACCCGGTGCAATCAGTGTCAGGACGCACCCTGCACCCACGCCTGTCCGACCGCGGCCATGTACGCCCGGTCTGACGGCATCGTGGATTTTGACAAGTCCATTTGTATTGGCTGCAAGGCCTGTATTGCGGCCTGTCCGTACGACGCGATTTTTATCAATCCCGAAGACCACTCGGCCGAGAAGTGCAATTTTTGTGCGCATCGGATCGATATGAACCTGGAGCCGGCCTGTGTTGTGGTCTGCCCGACAGAGGCGATCATGGTAGGTGACCTGAATGACCCCGATTCAAGCGTAGCGGCCATCGTGGGCCGGGAGCCCGTTGCCGTGCGGCGGCCTGAAAAGGAAACTCACCCCAAACTGTTCTACACCGGCGCCCACCAGGCCACGCTAGACCCGTTGGCTGCCACCCGGCCCGAAGGCGGGCTTTTTCTGTGGAGCGAACAGGGCCGGGGAGCACAGCAGGTGACCTCGGGCCATCCGACCCGGCACAATAGCTCCGCCCAGGCCGTGCTGGCCTATGACGTGCCACACCATGCCCCGTGGGACTGGCGGCTGAGCCTGTATACCTGGACCAAAGGGCTTGCCTCGGGGGCCTATCTGATTCCGGCTTTTCTGGTGCTCTTTGGAATGCTGAGTCCGGAGCATATGCTCTGGCAATGGCTCGCCCCGATTCTGAGCGGGATATTTCTCGCCCTCACCGGTCTGATTCTCATCGCCGATTTGGATCATCCCGAGCGCTTTATGCTCATCTTTACCCGCCCGCAGTGGAGGAGTTGGTTGGTCCGGGGCGCTTTTATCATCCTGGGTTTTGGCAGTGTTCTGATCCTTCACTTTTTTGCCAGTCTCTTTGCAGGCGAAACCGCATGGCAGGCGGGACTGATGCTACTCGGTATTCCACTGGGCGTGCTGACCAGCGTGTATACCGCCTATCTCTTTGCCCAATCTACTGCCCGTGACCTGTGGCAAAACCCGCTCCTTCCCCTCCATTTTCTCGTCCAAACGCTTATCGCGGGAGCCGCGGCGCTCCTCCCTTGTGCGGTCTGGTGGGCACCTGCCGTAGTTTCACCGGTCGCCACGCTCCTGGGAATCGCGTGCGCGCTGCATCTCCTCCTGGTGAGCGGGGAATTCACCCTGCACCATCCCACCGTCCATGCCCATCTCGCCGCTGCCGAGATGACAAAGGGTCAGTACCGGATGTATTTCTGGGGTGGCGTACTCCTCGTCTCTCTCGGCCTGCTCGCGCCGTGGGTTGGCATACCGGCAGGGTGTGCGGCCCTTATTGGATTGCTGGCATATGAACACGCCTACGTGCAGGCCGGGCAAAGCGTGCCGCTCGCCTAAGGGGGTATGGCCATGAGTACTGAGCGACCCAATAAACGCGTGTCTGCCGCTCGTCAGGATACAGAGGCACGGGAGGAGACGTTTTATCCAGGACCAAGTCGCAACCACCTCGCGTCGTTTCCTCCCAAGGAACGCTGGGACGATTGGGTTGAGTTGGACGCTCGCGCCTGGCCGCAGCGTGTCGAACAACACTCTATGCTTGTTCCCACCACGTGTTTTAACTGCGAGTCGGCCTGCGGCCTGCTGGCCTATGTTGATCCGGAGACGCTCAGCGTCAGAAAATTCGAGGGTAATCCTGAACATCCGGCCTCACGGGGCCGGAACTGCGCCAAGGGCCCAGCCACACTCAACCAGATCAACGACCCTGATCGCATTCTCCATCCCCTGAAACGGGCGGGTAAACGTGGCGAGGGCAAGTGGCAACAGGTCTCCTGGGACGAGGCGCTCGGTGATATTGCCGGCCGTCTCCGGCGGGCGCTCCAGGAAGGCCGTCGCAACGAAATCATGTACCACGTTGGCCGCCCTGGCGAGGATGGCTACACCGAGCGCGTCCTGGCCGCCTGGGGTGTCGATGGCCACAACTCCCATACCAATATCTGTTCGTCCGGGGCTCGCGCCGGATATCATTTTTGGATGGGTGCGGACCGTCCCAGCCCCGACCACGAACATGCCGATGTCATCCTTCTCATCAGCGCCCACCTGGAATCGGGCCATTATTTTAATCCGCATGCCCAGCGCATTATGGACGCCAAGCGGCGTGGGGCCAAGCTCATCGTCTTTGACGTCCGCCTGTCCAATAGCGCCACCCATGCCGACCATTGGGTTGCACCCTATCCGGGCAGTGAGGCGGCCATTCTACTCGCCATAGCCAACCACCTTATTCAGACCGAACAATACAACCGTACCTTCGTGCATGACTGGTGGAACTGGCAGGAATATCTCCAGGACGAGCGGCCTGACCTGGAGCCCACGTTTGAAAATTTTGAAGCCGCGCTGAAACAGCTCTATACTAAGTACAGCTTCGCCTTTGCAGCCCAAGAATCCGGAGTCAGTCCACACACCATTGAGGCCATCGCTACGCTGGTTGCCTCGGCTGGAACGCGACTGGCGACTCACACCTGGCGGAGCGCGTCCGCCGGCAATCTCGGCGGCTGGCAGGTCGCGCGGGCGCTGTTTTTCCTCAACACCCTCACGGGTTCTGTCGCAACACCGGGCGGGACGTATCCCAACGCGTGGAACAAGTTTGTGCCGCGCCCCATCCATACCCCACCCCACCCAGCCATGTGGAATACGCTTTCCTGGCCGGCCGAATACCCACTGGCCATTCACGAACTGTCTTTTCTGTTGCCGCATTTTCTGAAAGAAGAGCGCGCGAAACTCGACGTCTATTTCACTCGTGTGTATAACCCGGTCTGGACCAACCCCGATGGGTTTTCGTGGATTGAAACCCTCGGCGATGAACAGAAAATCGGCCTGCACGTCGCCCTGACTCCAACCTGGAACGAGAGTGCCTATTTCGCCGATTACATTCTGCCCATGGGCGTTGGCAGCGAGCGCCACGACACGCATTCCTACGAAACGCACGACGCCCAGTGGATCGGCTTCCGTCAGCCCGTCCTGCGAGCCGCCAGAGAACGCCTCGGCCAGCCGGTGACAGACACGCGCCAGGCAAACCCAGGCGAGGTCTGGGAAGAGAACGAGTTCTGGATCGAGTTATCCTGGCAGGTCGACCCGGACGGCGCGCTGGGGATACGCCAATATTTTGAATCCAAGGCCCACCCAGACCAGAAACTCACCCTTGACGAGTATTACGGGTTTATTTTTGAGCAGTCAGTTCCGGGGCTCCCGGAACAGGCTGCGGTCCAGGGACTCTCGCCGCTGGCCTATATGCGTCGCTACGGCGCGTTTGAACTACAAAAGAACATCGGAGCGGTCCACGCGCAAACAGTCCCACCGGCTGAGCTGGACAATACCCAGGTTGACCGTCTGGGCCGCGTTTTCACCGCAAGCCCCAAGCCCGCCGGTCCGAATATCGTCCCCCTGCCCTCGCCCGACGGGGATACAGATGGCCGGCGCCGTGTTGGCGTTAAAATAGCGAGCCAAGACGGCAACGTGTATCGCGGCTTTCCAACCCCAAGCGGCCGCCTTGAGTTTTATTCAAAGACGCTTAAGGACTGGGGTTGGCCGGAATACGCTCTCCCCACGTATAGCAAGAGTCATATCCATCCCGACCGGCTCACAGACGACCAAATGGTCTTGATCCCGACCTTTCGCCTACCGGTCCAGATTCACACCCGGAGCGCAAATGCCAAATGGCTGGACGAGATTGCCCACACCAACCCGCTCTGGCTGCATCCCGGTGATGCCCAGCGCCTGGGCGTGGGTACGGGAGACCTCGTCCGAGTCGAAACCGAGATTGGCTATTTTGTGCTCAAAGCCTGGGTGACGGAAGGGATTCGACCCGGCGTCGTTGGCTGTAGCCACCACATGGGCCGCTGGAAGCTCGATCAGGCTGGCCAGCGTCAGATGATGGCCACGGTCGGGCTCGACCGAAACGGCAGTCAGTGGCACTTGTCTCGCAAACAGGGAGTCCACGGCTATTCGAGCGCGGATGCCGATAGCGCACGCGTCTGGTGGACGGATACCGGCGTGCATCAGAATCTCACCTTTCCGGTCCACCCCGACCCGATCTCCGGCATGCACTGCTGGCACCAGGCCGTTCGAGTCAGCCCCGCCCAAAGGGGCGATCAGTATGGGGATATCCAGGTCGATACGGACAAGGCGCATGCCGCGTATAAGAAGTGGCTCGAACTGACCCGACCGGCCAGCCAAGTCTCGCCCGACGGCACGCGGCGGCCCTACTGGATGTTACGCCCGCTCAAGCCGGGTCGAGAGAACTATCAACTGCCTGAGACGGAGCGACCGCCTAAGGACTGATGCAGCGCTTTCTCCCGTTTCTCGACCTCCGGGCCTACCAGCTTCGTCATCTCCCTCGGGACCTGCTCGCCAGCCCGAGCGTGACCTTTCTCGACATTCCCCAAGGCGTGGCCTATGCCATGATCGCCGGTCTTCCCCCGGCCATGGGCCTGTATGCGGCAGCCCTACCGGCCATAGTGGGCGCGCTGTTCCGCAGCTCCCGCCATGTTGTGACCGGCCCCACAAACGCCGTGAGTCTACTGGTTGGCACTGCCGTCGCCGCCGAGGTGGCGCACGGTGGCGCGAGTCCCATGACCGTCGGAGTCACCCTGGCCTTTATGGTTGGGGGTGTCCAATTTCTCGCCGGGCTACTGCGACTCGACGCGCTCGCCGATTATATCTCACAGCCGGTTGTCCGTGGGTATATCTCAGGAGCCGCCGTCCTGATTATGATCGGCCAGCTTCCCAATGCAACCGGTACGGTTCGCGTTGTGGGCAATCCCGCCCAGATGATCGGCGGCTGGCTGTCCTCGCTCTCGGAAGTCCAACTGCTCGCCGCCCTTTTCACCCTCGGCACAATTGCCTGCGTCCTGTATCTGCGTCACTTTTATCCCCGCCTGCCAGCCGCGATTATCGCCCTGGGGCTCAGCATCGTTGTGGCACGCGTCTTTCAGTTGTCTGACGCCGGGCTCCAACTGGTTGCCGACCTCGCCCCCCTGCCAGTCGGCCTGCCACCGCTCACCGTACCCCACCTGGACCAGTGGGCGAGCCTGCTCCCGACGGCAATTGCTTGCGCTGTCCTGTCCCTGGTTGAGTCCAGTTCTGTGGCCCGCACGCTTGCGGCCAAGTCGGGACAGCGGCTGGATATGGCCACCGA
Organism: uncultured Binatia bacterium (SeqCode); assembly: GCA_965203745.1. Lineage (GTDB taxonomy): Bacteria > Desulfobacterota > Binatia > Bin18 > Bin18 > Bin18. Next base: position 1,423,829 of record CBDBDK010000001.1, on the reverse strand, counting down.
ATTTTCGGGCCAAGGGCTAGCGAACATCGCAGCGGCCTTTTCGGGCGGCTACCCGGTCAGCGGCAGCCTGGCTCGTTCGACTTTAAATCAACAGGCCGGCGCACAGAGCCGTCTGTCGGCGCTGTTTTGCGGACTGTTGATGCTGGCCGTGCTGCTCTTTCTCGGGCCCGTGGTCAATCAGACACCAATTCCAAGTCTGGCCGGTCTGTTGTTCGTCTTAGCCCTGGATCTCATCGACAGGGATCGTATTCGTATGATACTGCGCGGCACCCAAGGTGACCGGATGGCATTTCTCGCCACGCTCGTCGGGACATGGCTCGTGCCGCTTGACCAGGCGATTTATATTGGCGTCGGGATCAGCATTCTCCTCTTTTTACGTCGCGCTCGCCTGCTCACGATCCGAGAGATGACGATCAGCGAGAAAGGCCGCTTTCGAGAGGTTGACCACGAACAGGAAGAGCGAGGGCAGCACTGTTCCGCCATTCGTATCCTCAACCTGACGGGCCCATTATTTTTCGCGGCATCAGGAGAGCTCCAAGCCGCGCTTGAGCGCATGAATGCCGAGCCTCATATCCGCGTCGTTATTCTCCGCATCCGCCAGACACAGGGCTTGGACATCACCATCGCCAGCCTGCTCGAATCCAGCCAACGTCAATTGGAAAGCGCCGGCAAAACCTTCCTCATCCTGGGGCTGCGTTCCGAGGCCATGCAGCTATTTGAAAAGACCGGTATCGCCACGCGTATCGGGCCGGCAAATCTCTTTCCTGCCCAATCCGGCTGGTTTACCGCCATGGAGGCTGCCCTCCGCCGCGCCCTCGCCCTGGCAGGTGAGCATGGCTGCGGCACGCACTGTCCTTTTGCCGCATATCTCACCGCTCAAGAAGCGCTCCGGGGTAATCCCAGGGTATCACATTGACAGAAGGCCTACCTATCTGAAAACCATCAGTCCCAGTCGCAGAACAACCAACGTTCCAAAATCCCCTTGCCTTGGCCTCTGCGTCTGGTTACGTTGATGCCGTTTTGTAGGAGGGGTCCGCACCCAGGGGAAGGATGTCACCGGATGTCGCAATACGTCGAAGGACCAGACGCAGGTCTTATTGTTGAAGACCATGCCCAACTCATCGAATACTTCTTTGACGCTGCAAAGCCCCGAGCAGACTGGCGTATTGGCACAGAGTACGAACTGCTCGGCGTGTCACGTCGGAGTGGGCGCGCCGCGCGCTACTCCGGTCGGCGCGGTATTGAGCATATCTTGAGCCGCCTGGCCGATTCCCTGGAATGGGAACCCCAGGAAGAAGAAGGTCGTATTATCGCCCTTCAAGGGGAGCGTGCCAATATTGCACTCGAACCCGGTGCTCAACTCGAACTCTCCGGCGAACAGTGCGAGACCGTCCATTGTGCGGACAAAGAACTCCGTCGCCATCTCAAGCACCTGCTGCCCATTGCGGACGAACTGGACATCGACTTCGTAAACCTGGGAGTCCAGCCGGTCAGCCCGCTCGACGATATCCAATGGATTCCCAAAACGCGCTATCAGATCATGGCTCCGTATATGGAAAGGGTCGGCACGCTGGGGCATCGCATGATGAAGCAAACCGCGTCCATTCAGGTCAATTTCGACTTTAGCGACGAAGCCGACGCCATGCTGAAGTTTAAGGCCAGCATGGGACTCGTCCCCATCCTGTCCGCCATGTTTGCCAACTCCCCGATTTCAGACGGCAGTCTGAACGGTTTTATGACCATGCGCGGCCACGTCTGGACCGAGACGGACAAGCGCCGCTGTGGCCTGCTACCCTTTGCCTTTGCCGACGCTCCGACGTTTGAAGACTATGCGGAGTACGCGCTGAATATTCCCATGTATTTCATCGTGCGTAAGGGGCAGTGGATAAATATGACCCATATGTCCTTTCGCCAATTTTTGGAGGAAGGACATGAAGGCGAACGCCCTACCCTGGAGGACTGGAGCATTCACCTGACGACCCTCTTTCCAGAAGTGCGGATCAAAAAATACCTGGAGATTCGCTGCTTCGACAACCAGCCGTTTGAATACATGCTGGCCGTCCCGGCCCTCACCAAGGGCATCTTTTTTGATACCGACCCGCTACTGGCCGCCTGGGATCTGGTTAAAAAATGGAGTTGGGACGAACGCCTCGAAGCCTATCATCAGGCCCACCGCCAGGCCCTGGGCGCGCGCGTACAGGGCATCCGCCTGCTCGATCTGGCCAAAGAGCTGGTCGCGATTGCCTGGGAGGGCCTGGAGCGACATAACGACTGCAACGCGGCCGGAGCAAATGAGACCATCTATCTTGAGCGGCTGCGTGAGGAGATCGACACAGGCCAATGTCCGGCCTATCGCGTGATTGAAGAGTGGATGACCCATTGGAACTATAACGCCAAACGCCTCGTTGACGGCACGGCCTACCGGCTGCCGGACGAGGACGAATAAGCTTCCCCAACACCGCTTGCCTCTCCCCACCACACTGCCGAGGATCGCGGCATGACGGCCCTACCCGCTCTTGAAGTTACACCGAGCCGTCAACGCGCACGGTTAGAATATCAACGTTGTGATACTGTTGGTGTCGTACAGATGAGGCGAAGTGGCGCAGCAAACGCAGCGAGAGTTCACGCTCGTTTGGCGTTTCCACATGTTCCCCGAGCAAGGCCATGTGGTCTTCAAGGTTTTCCTCGCCGACCGCCGCCATAAACTCCAGGTCCACGGCACCGCCGTCCTGGCGTGCGATCACGTGCAAACGGCGTTCCGTGTGAGTCGCCGAGTCCTCCCTTTGTTGCACCAGACTCGTAAGCGCTTCCTCGCCAATCAAACCCAGGCGTTGAGTCGCCTCCGCACTCCACCTCAGGCGGGCAGCACACTCGCTCAGGAAAGCTTCAAGCTTTGGCAGGCTCGCGATTGCCAACTCCATGTCAAGATGTCTGCGGCGTGGGCCGGTCAGCTCCATGAATACGGTTAATCCCACCACCATGAGACCCCCCGCAGTGATGCCGTCGCTCAGGAGCAGCCCCCAGGCCCCGCTCAGATAGTCCGGGAAAATGGCCTGATACTGGAAGCCCACCCCAACCCAGAACGACACACCGGTCACCAGCGTTTTACGATAATCGCTCCCTCCTTGGAGAATAAGCTGCATCCCCTGATTCAGTATGGGGCTAAACAGAATAATGAGATAGGCGGCAGCCACCGGACTCGGAATGGCGATCAACACGGCCATCACCTTCGGCAGGAACGCCAAGGCGAAAAAGACGAGGCCGATACATATCCCGACACGACGTGCGGCCACGCCGGTCAGTTCCACAAACGGCGCGCTTGATGGAGCAGTCCCAGTCGGTATCGTCCCAGCGATGCCGCACAGCAGATTGCCCAAGCCGACGGTAGCAACCGCACCCTGGACCGAGCGGAGATCGGTCGCCCGCCGTCTGCGCCACGAGACCCGCTGAGTGGCAACGGCATGGCCGAGGGTCCCTGTTGTCCCGATTAGTGCCACAAACAGGAATCCCGGCAGGAGAGACCAGAAGGCGGGACTGAACGTCAACCCCACCCCTGGCCAGGCATTGGTGGGAAAACCGATCCAGGGCGCGGCTAATATCTGCTCGGTATCGTACAGACCAAACGGTGCGGCCACCGCACAGCCTAACGAGATCCCAATAAGCGGCGCCCATAGTCGCCATGTCGCTGGGGCCCGTAGCGAGATCGCCAAGGCCACGGCAAAGGTGACCGCCGCACTCGTCGGGGCCACGGCCCACGGCGTCCCTTCCGGCACCTCACTCAGCAGCCGAAAGACTGCCGGCATGATGGAAACAGGTATCAGGGCGAGAAGCGTCCCGGTCACCACCGGTGTGATGAAGCGCCGCAGCAGGGAGAGACGGGTGGCAAGCACGAACTGAAGAGTCGAGGCAACAATCAGCAGGGTCGCCATCAGGGACGGGCCGCCTTCAACAAGCGCGGTGATGCATACGCCGATGAAGGCACTGCTAGTCGCCATAGGGAGCACATATCCGGAGCCAAAGCGTCCGATGCGGAAGACCTGCAATACCGATGTCACGGCATTCACCGCAAACAGCGCAAAGATGCCCCAGGACAGATAGGTTTCGTCCTGATTCGCCGCCCGCATGATAATGGTCGGGATGAGCACCAAGCTGGGGCACATGATTATCGCCCGCTGAAAGCTGAGCCCAAAGGCAAGCGTATACGGCGGGCATTCATCAGGTTCGTAGAGGAGAGAAGGCATCGGCTACCCTCATTCCATGCATAGCCTCGTCTCAGTCGGCCTAACGCAGGACCGGTGTAATGAACTTAGCGCAAACATCACTTTCGCCGAAGCGTATCTTTTCTATGGCGAACTTATCCACATTCATCACATCTCACCCCCGTACGCCAGCACAGCACCTCCCCACCTAACCCCCACCCCCTTTTCTGTTTCCCCCCTCTGCGTTTCGTGTTATGAAGCCGGTACACAACGATTGGAAAAAGGAGGGTCGTATGGATATTCCCAAAGACAAGCTCCTCTGGATCTATGAGCGCATGCAGCTCATCCGGGTGTTTGAAACCAGGGTCAGTACCGAGTTTGGGAAGGGAAAGATCCCAGGCTTCGTGCATCTCTATGCCGGGGAAGAAGCGGTCGCGGTCGGCATCTGTGCCAATCTTACAGATGCCGACTATATGACCTCGACCCATCGGGGACACGGCCACTGTGTGGCAAAAGGGGTGGACGTGCGAGGCATGATGGCCGAGCTGTTTGGCAAAGCCACCGGGATTTGCAAGGGCAAGGGTGGCTCCATGCATATTGCCGATATGGACAAAGGCATGCTGGGAGCCAACGGCATTGTCGGCGGGGGGCCACCGCTGGCCTGCGGGTCCGGCCTAACCGCCAAAACCACGGGCACTGACCAGGTGACGATCTGCTTCTTTGGTGATGGGGCCTCAGAACAAGGCACCTTGCACGAGAGCCTCAACCTGGCCGCAATCTGGAAGCTTCCGATCATTTTTGTGGCCGAGAATAACGGCTATGCCGAGTCCACGCCAGCGCATTATCATTGCAGTGTCGAGAATATCGCCGACCGTGCCGCAGCGTATAATATGCCGGGCGTCACCATAGACGGGAACGACCTGTTTGCCGTGTACGAGTCGGCGCATGAAGCCGTTGCGCGCGCCCGGGCCGGACAGGGGCCGAGCCTGCTGGAGTGCAAGACCTATCGTCACCACGGCCATTTTGAAGGCGATGCGCAGACCTATAAAGTCGCCGAAGAAAACGAGCGATACCGTAACGAACTCGATCCGATCAAGCGTTTCACGGACGCGGTCCTGTCCCGTGGCCTAGTGTCCGAAGCCGAGATGGCCGATATCGATGGGCGGGTCAATACCGCGATTGACGAAGCCGTCACATTCGCGGAAGACAGCCCCTTCCCCGAGGTCCAGGAAACCTTCACCGATGTGTATGTGAGCTATTAGGAATTAGGGATTGGGAGTTGGGGATTGGGGAAATCCAGACCCTAACCCCCAACCTCCACTACCTTTGCGGAGAGACATTATGGCAGAGCGAGAATTGAATTTTGGTGAGGCGCTGAACGAAGCCATGCGTCAGGAAATGCAGCGCGACCCGAAAGTGGTGATCATGGGCGAAGATGTTGCGGGTGGAGCCGATATCGATCACCTCGAAGGCGACGAAGCCTGGGGCGGCGTCCTGGGCGTGACAAAAGGCCTGGTCAAGGAATTTGGCCGGGAGCGGGTTATCGATACGCCCATCAGTGAGTCCGGTTTTATTGGCGCGGCGGTTGGTGCTGCGGCCACGGGCCTGCGACCCATTGCCGAGATGATGTTCGTCGGGTTTATGGGCGTGTGTTTTGATCAGCTTCTGAACCAGGGCGCGAAACTCCGCTATATGTTTGGCGGCAAAGCAAAAGTCCCGCTTGTGATTCGGACTATCTGCGGAGGCGGCTACCGCGCCGCGGCCCAACACTCTCAGGTCTTACATTCGCTGTTTACCCATATCCCTGGCCTCAAAACGGTCGTCCCCTCGACGCCGTACGATGCCAAGGGCCTGCTGATTTCGGCCATCCGGGACGACGACTTGGTGATCTTCTTTGAGGACATCACCTTCGGCGGCATCAAGGGCAGCGTGCCGGAGGAAGACTACAGCATTCCGTTTGGAAAGGCGGACGTTAAGCGGGCTGGTGAGGATGTCACAATCGTGGCTATCGGCAAGATGGTCCATCATTCCCTGGCCGCAGCTACGGAGCTGGAAAAGCAGGGTAAAAGCGCGGAGGTGATCGATCCTCGCACCCTCTCGCCTTTTGACGAAGACACGGTTCTGGCCTCGGTCGAAAAGACGGGCCGGCTGGTGATCGCCGACGAGTCGCACCCGCGCTGCAATGTGGCAACCGATATCGCGGCCATGGTCGCGGACAAGGGGTTTGATTACCTGAACGCGCCCATAAAAATGGTGTCCGCCCCTCATACCCCGGTGCCGTTCAGCCCGCCCCTGGAAGATCACTATCTGCCCAACCCGCAGAAAATCAGCGAGGCAGCCCTGGGACTGTTTTAGGACTAGATATTAGGGGCTGGGGGTTAGGGGCTAGACCTCCCCAACCCCCAGCCCCTAACTCCCAACCCCCTATTTTCCATGTCATCCGTCGGTATTATTGCAAACCCGCGCGCGGGCAAGGACATCCGCCGCCTTGTCGCGCATGGGTCCATCCTCGATACCCAGGAAAAAGTCTATATCGTCCGGCGGGCCATTCTCGGCATTCAGGGCGCCGGGGCAAACGAAGTGGTCCTCTTTCCTGACCCGGCCAATATCTTTACTAAAGCCCTGTCCGGGATTGAGAACGAACTGCGTCTCACCACTCGTTTTCTTGAAATGTCGATCTTCGATGAGGCCAGCGATTCGACCCGGGCGGCGCAGCTTATGCGCGAGCAGGGGGTGGCCTGTGTCATCGTCATTGGTGGCGACGGCACCAATCGGGTGGTCACCAAAGGCAGCGGCAGCATGCCGCTCGTTCCGCTTTCAACCGGAACGAATAACGCCTTTCCCCAGTTTTTGGAGTCCACTCTGGCGGGCTTGGCCGCGGGCTATTACGCGGTTCGACACTTCTCCCCGGAAACGTGTACCCGCCCGACCAAGCGGCTTAACCTGTACCGGAATGGGACGCTCGAAGACATCGCCCTGGTTGATGCGGCCGTGTGTGACTATCAGTTTGTTGGCGCCAGGGCCGTGTGGGAGGCTGAGCGTCTCAAAGAACTCTTTCTCACCCAAGGCCAGCCTACAAATATCGGCCTAGCCTCAATCGGCGGCAGCCTGCACCCTATCCGTCCGGCTGACGACGCTGGGCTGTATGTCCGCTTCGGGGGCGATATCCGCTCCATCAACGCGCCCATTGCCCCCGGGATGGTAGTCCCCGTCTCTATCCAACACCATGGTCTGATGGAGCTTGGCACTCGGATGCCTGTCACTTTTACGCCCTCGATTATCGCGCTCGACGGGGAGCGTGAGCTGGTTGTGAATGCAGACGACCGGTGGGAGATTGAACTCTCGTGGGATGGCCCGCGCGTGCTGGATATTGAAAGGGTCATGGACTCCGCCCGGCAGGGTTGAGTCGATTGAGTCGATTGGGTCCTTTGGGTCCTTTGGGTCCGGCTTAACGGACTCAACAGACTCAACAGGCCCAAAGGAAAACGCCGCATGAAAATCGTTCTGTGCTCCACCCATTTCCCCCATTGTTCCGAGACGCTCCGACACCATCTGCCGGATGACACCATCATTGCCTGCCCGGCAGAGGAGGTACCAAGTGCGACCCGTGACGCCGACGTGGTTGTGCCGACCATGCACCGCGTGGACGCGGAAATTATTCGAGCCACCTCGGCCCGCATGATCCACCAATTCGGCGTTGGGCTCGAAGGCGTGGATATTCCGGTTGCGACCGAACAAGGTATCTATGTGGCCAATGTCCCGGGCCAGGAAGGGGCGGGCAACGCCGCCTCAGTCTCGGAGCACGCCATCTTTCTCATGCTCGCCCTAGCCCGAAAATTTCCCCAGGCGGCTGAAAACGTACGGAGCGGTGTCTTTGGCTCGCCCATGGGCAAAGGACTGCTGGATAAGACGGTCGCCATTCTCGGTGTCGGGAGTATCGGAACGGAACTGGCCAGTCGCCTGCGTCATTTTGACATGCGGCTGCTGGGTCTGAAACAACACCCGTCCGAGCGCATCAAGGAAGAATACGGGTTTGACTTCCTTGGTGGGCCACACGACCTCAGGCACGTCCTGGCAGAAGCCGACTTCGTTGTCCTGGCCCTTCCGGTCACGCCCTACACACGGGAGGTCATCAATGCACAGGCCCTCGCCAGCATGAAGAATACGGCCTACCTCATTAACGTGGGGCGCGGCCCGGTCCTCGATCATGACGCCCTGGTGACGGCCCTGGCCAATAAAGACATCGCCGGGGCGGCCCTGGACGTTTTTTGGGACGAGCCGACCGACCCGGCCGACCCGCTGTTTCAATACAATGTGATTGCCACGCCCCATACCGCAGGTGTAACCGATTTGTCGTATAACGATATCGCGCGCGGTCTGGCCGCCAATGTCAACCGCCTGCGCGTCGGCGAGCCACCCATCAACTGCGTCAATCTGGCGGAAGTCCAAGCTAAGCGTGAGAGTACTTCATAGCTCCCTCTCCCTCAGGGAGAGGGCTGGGGTGAGGGTGAGATGCATATTTTTCAATCTGTCCAACTGATTGCCATTGGGCTACTTATTCTTTGCTCAGCTTGCAACAGTTCCACCCCGTCCAAGCCGCCCCGTCAGCCTACCCCGCTCGACCTGTCCACGGTGGGCACGATTTCCGGGAGCGTCCATTTCGAGGGTCCCGTGCCGGCGCAAAGCGTTGTTCAGCTTGGTGGCTGGTCGGAATGCGCCGCCCAACACGAGGGGACAGTCTACGCCGACGATGTGCTGGTCACTAACGGCAGACTGCAAAACGCCCTGGTATATATCAAAGACGGCCTGGGCGAACGAGTTTTTGCCGTTCCTGAAGAACCGGTTGAGAACGACCAAAAAGGCTGCATCTTTCTCCCGCGTATTATGGCGATTCGGGTCGATCAACCGATTCGCTATCTCAATAGTGACCCCATGGCCCATAATGTCCACGGCCTGCCGCACAATTCGTCACACTGGAATTTCAGCCTGGGGCTCAAGGGCACGTCGCGGAGTATAACCATTGAGACGGAGGAGGTCGGCATTGAGGTCAAGTGTGACATCCACGGCTGGATGCGGAGTTATCTAGGTGTGTTCGACCATCCGTATTTTGCCCTGAGCGATCAGGACGGAGCCTTCAGGCTCCACAACGCCCCACCGGGCGAGTATACCCTCGCAGCCTGGCACGAGCGGTTTGGCACGATCTCGCAGAAGATTGCTCTACCTGAAAGAGGAGAGACAAAGGTCGAGCTGACGTTTCAATCAGAGGCGCATCAGGAGTAGCTCGTCACTCCTCTACCGGCCAGTCCTTAGCGACTTTCCCGCCAACCTGGAAAATCAGGTAATAGGCCAGACCGAAGCCAAGCACCAGGACAATAATCAGCCACAGCGGTCCAAAGGTAAGCGACGGATAATGCCCGGAGCCGGTGATCATGCCGAACAGCATGGGAACGGACAGAAAGGTATTCGTGCGGGAGGCGAGCAATGCCCGCTTGGGCAGCGCCGGGTCCGGCGCCTCGCCCTTGACCGTAGCCGTGATAATCTGCTGCTGGGCCGGCCAGATAATGAACCAGACATTAAACCACATGATCGTACCGAACAGCGCACCCATGGTGATCCACAGCCCAGCGCTTGACCCGAACAGACCGGCATCGCCAGTAAAGCCGCTCCCCAGCAGGAAATACTTCCAGAGAATCATCAACAGACCGGACAAAAAGGTGAACATGGCTCCCCAGCGGAACCACCACAGCGTACGCGGCATGATCTGCGGCACAACCTGTTTGCGGACGTCCGCCTCAAGCGCGCCCTGGAAGTGGGCGTTGATCAGATTGAAATAGTACAGCAGGCCGATCCAGGTGATACCGGCCAGTAAATGGATCCAGCGGAATAGTGCTTGGAGAATATCGTCCATCGTCTTCCCTCCGTATGACTCTACCTCTTCTCCCGTGCTTCCACTAAAGACGGTCGCGCGGCAGGAGTCAATGACGGGACAGCCTGACATAGGAAGAGGACGGACTATCTCCGGGCGAAACGCTTCGCTAAGGAAAGAAACGAGAATCACATGTGCTCGGGCGCAAAGGGGGAAATCGCGTGCAATATCTTCTGATTGGATTGGGAGGCTTTTTCGGTGCAAACGCACGCTTTCTGGTTTCGATTTGGGCGGTACGGCTTCTGGGAGCCAATTTTCCATACGGGACGTTTCTGGCCAATATCAGCGGGAGCTTGCTCTTGGGTGTCACTCTCGCCGTTCTGCATGACCGGGCGCTCTTGGCATCTCCACAACGACATTTTTTCGTCGTTGGTTTTCTGGGTGCCTATACTACCTTCTCGACGTTCGCATATGAGTCGATGCATTTGTTTCAGAACGGCAGTACGCTCCTCGGCCTGCTGAATATTGTCGGCAGCGTGATGGTTGGCCTGCTGGCCGTTGTGTGCGGTTTCTGGATTGGCAGATTATTGTAAACACCCGCGGCTTCCATTACCTATGCATGACACAGACTTGTTCTACAGGTCATACCCGGGAGAGAAGGAACGTCGATGGAACATACGCCGCCAGGCTGGACCGAACCTGAAACCGTGGCCGTTCGTCCGGAGGCTACTCTTGACCTGAACGTGGTGGATACCTATGTGCGTGAGCGTCTGCCCAAGGCTGACGGCCCGCTGATGGTCGTGCAGTTTGCCGGCGGGCATGCCAATCTGACCTATCTGGTACGCTTTGGTACCCACGAATACGTCCTCCGCCGGCCGCCCGGCGGTCCACTGGCCGTAGGGGCCTATGATATGGCTCGGGAATTTCGGGCGCTGTCTGCCCTGTGGCCAGTTTTTCCACCGGCCTCGCGGCCGTATTTTTTTTGTGACGACACTAGCGTCCTGGGTGCGCCGTTTTTTGTCATGGAGCGCAGAAGCGGCCTGGTTATCCATAAAGACCTGCCGGCGGAGCAGCTTGGTCGGCCGGACGTGTATACCCGCCTCAGCGAAGCTGTTGTGGACACCCTGGTTGACTTCCACGCGGTAGATTACCGGGCGGTCGGACTCGACACCTTGGGCAGACCCCAGGGATTTGTCGAACGGCAGGTTCGCAACTGGCGCAAGCGCTGGGAGTCGGCCAAGGTCGAAGAACTTCCGCTTATGGACGAACTTGGACAGTGGTTGGCTGGCCATGTGCCAGCTTCACCCCCTCCAACCCTGCTGCACAATGACTATAAGCTTGACAATCTGATGGTCGATCCAACAGACATCACTCGGATTATTGCTCTCTTTGACTGGGACCAATGCACGCTCGGCGACCCACTCATCGACCTGGGTCTGTTACTCAATTACTGGACCCAGCATGATGATCCGTCGAACCGACGGGAGATTGCCCAAATGCCCGTTTTACCGGGGTTCCTGTCCCGGGACGCAATCGTTCAGCGTTATGCTCAGCGGAGTGGTCGTGACGTCGGCAATATCAGATTTTATGAAACCTTTGCTCTGTGGAAAACAGCCGTCGTGGGTATGCAGCTCTTTGTGTTGTACAAGAACCGCCAACTCAGGGATGAGCGACTCAGCGATTTTGATCGCCGCGCCATCATTCTGGCTGAGACCGCGCATGCGGTCGCTCATCCCAGCCAGTTTTGATACAAACGAGTCGGTATTTTTCGTATAGACTCATTGGTTGCGACTAGGCATGAGCAACATATGGTTTGCACGATTCGGTTGTCTGCTGATCTGCTGTCTTGTTTTAAGCCAGTGTACACCAGCACACCGCCTGCCGCCGCCACCCGCACCCCAGCCACTCAGTGTGACCCCACCGTCCCCGCCGCCGACACCGCCAGTTTCGGCAGAAGAGCTGCTCAACCGGTTCAACATATCTCTGGACCGGGCGTAATCCGGGTGGGGTTACGTCCGGCGCATCGACCCTGCGGATAAATACCCAGGGAGGTTACTGAGCGGAGGTTTGCGCCTCCTGCCCTGGAGCAGAATCCGCAGTGTGTAGCGGACAGGTCTGCCCAATCTCCAGACCGAGCACATGAATCAACCGGCCGTAGCCAACAAAGGTCACAATCCGCCAGCCCAGTTCCATGATCTCCGGCTCGGTAAAATGCTCGCGTAAAGCATCAAACAGCGCAGGTGAAGCCGAGCGGTGATCTCCAGCCAGAATATCAGCAAAGCGAATCGCGATTTTTTCGCGCGACGTAAAGAGTTCACTAGTTTCGTACTGGGGCAGCGCTGCAATCAGTTCTTCCGTCACTCCTTGTTGCCTTGCCAAGGCAAACCGGGCGTGCATTCATAAATTGCAGTCGTTACGCTCAGCCACCTTGAGGCGGGCCAACTCGGTCAGTTTGACGTCAACCTTGCCCCGTTCGCCTGACACCAACGGGAAATAGAAATTAATAAACGACTTGAACACCTCAGGCGCGTGGGCAAAGACCTGTACGAACTCCGACCCACCAAGTTCCTGGTCGTACTCGCGCATGATTGCCTGGAGTTCGGCGTCAACCTGCTCAAAGGGAACCTTGCTCACCCGATCCATAGCACTCCTCCTGCTTTCAGTCTTTTCCCTCTCTTCCGCGATTTTTCAGAAAAAAGCAAGCGCTGGTCCGGCACGCCGATGAAAAGAGGAAACCTGTCCTCCGACAGCCTGGAGATGCGGGACACGTTTCCTCTTTGTCGCATTGACAGGCAGTTGTGTTTTCTGAACCATAAGAGACCAGCATGCCCGTCTACCAACTGACTAAGGAACTCGTCTTTCCCAATCCTGAATGGGCCAACCCGGAAGGGCTGCTAGCGGTTGGCGGGGACCTGGGTCTCAAGCGGTTATTGCTGGCCTATCAACTCGGCATTTTTCCGTGGTATAGCGACGATGCCCCGATTCTGTGGTGGAGTCCGCCGCAACGCTGTGTCATCGATCCGGACGGGTTTCATATCTCCCGCAGTTTGCGCCGGCTGCTCCGGCAGGAGCGCTTTTCGGTCACGTTTGACCGGGCCTTTGAAGAGGTCGTCTACGCCTGCGCGGAAACGCGGATTCGGAACGGGGAAGGTACCTGGATTACACCCGACATGCTGACCGCTTACTGCGCCCTGCATGAAGCCGGCTTTGCCCACTCTGCTGAGGCCTGGGACAACGGCGAGCTTGTCGGAGGGATTTACGGGGTGAGTTTGGGTCACGCGTTTTTCGGCGAGTCAATGTTCAAACGCGTGGCCAATGCCTCAAAAGTCGCCTTCTGCCGCTTAACCCAGCAGCTCCATCAATGGCAGTTTCAATTGATCGACTGTCAGATCGTTAATCCACACCTACAACGACTCGGAGCGTACGAAATTCCACGCGGCGTTTTTCTCCAGCGCCTCGCCGAGGCCCGGCAATTCCCAACCCGGCGCGGGAAGTGGTAAGGATAATGCCTCACCGGCTATGCCAATGGTTGACTGGCACCCCTAGGCGTATTATATTCCGGTAACGTTTCCGACAAGGAGAACATTGTCATGCAATCGGGCCGTGAAGGAACAAAGCAGCGGGTTGTTCGGCACCGCGCAAAGGTGGCCGCCCAGGGGGCGCGACGTGTTGAAGTCACGGTACCCGCCCAGGATGTCGGCATTGTAAAGGCCGTCGCTGGCGTGCTCCGCACGGGCGGCGACGAGGCGAGGCGAGTACGCAACGCTCTCGCCTCTCTAACAGCGGTTGAACCGGCGCGAACTGGCGCCGAGTTGCTGGCCTTTCTGCGGGCCTCTCCGCTTGTGGGGAAAGACTTGACAATCGAGCGCGACCGAACGCCGGGTCGCGTGGTGGACTTTGAATAGTGGCGTTTCTGATCGACACGAACGTCATCAGCGAGACCTTCCGTCCGCGCCCTGCCCCGCGAGTGCGCGAATGGGTCAGCCGCCAGATGGCGAGCGACCTGTTTCTTGCGGCTCTGAGCCTTGGGGAGCTCGTGCGCGGTGCTCGTCGTGTGAAGGACAGGGCGCAACGGGAGCGCCTCACCCGCTGGATCAATCACGATCTGGCCACGCAGTTTCAGGGTCGTATCCTCCCCCTTGACCGGGAGGCCGCGGTGATCTGGGGGACAATTATGGGTGAGGGTGACAGGACCGGTCGGCCAAAGCCCATGGCGGACGCGCAGATCGCTGCCGTGGCGTTACGGCACGGCCTAACCCTGGCCACACGTAATATCCGAGATTTCAAAGACATGGGGGTAACGCTGGTCGATCCGTGGGCGGCGGATTGATAAGACTAACGGCAATTCTTGGCCTGACGCGGGAAGTGGTAACACGCTTGAACCAGAGCCTTCCCACGGATGCGACCTGCGAAGCCTGAGTGTGGAAAGGGTGCCAGTGTTCAGGAGATGTCCCAGTGTTCCTCGTCGAACCCTTCCAGAAACTTAGAAGGATATGATCGATCACCAATTACCAGTAGACGACGCATGGCGCGGCTGCATGCAACGAAAAAGGTTCTCCTCAGCTGATTGTCGATTTCCCCTTGATCCGAACCGCCACGTGCAGACCAGGGGAAATCCTGGTTGAGTCCTACTACGGCCACGACTGGGAACTCCATACCTTTAGCGGCGTGCATAGTCATCACCTTGACACCTGGATGGCCGATATCCATGTCTTTGGACATCATACTTCTGGCCTTGAACTCAGGTGGTAGAGCCTGGGCTATTCGATTGCAATCATCGTTTGTGGGGCACAGCACGGCAGCGGAATCATAGCCGACCCGTTCTTTGAGAAGAGCATGAGTGATCCAATCCTTTATAACACTGACTTCCTGCGTCTGCGTGTCAACCCAGCGTAATGCGGGGATTTCGCCGGATCGTACTGGCTGATCGTTGATCGTCTCATCATCAATATCCTCGTCAGCAGCGATCAGAGAGCGGATAGCATCAATGATCTCGTGCGTGGTGCGGTAGTTTCGCCGGAAGATTGTTGAACGCCCTCGGAAATTGAGATCTTCCGCTACTCGATTCCAAGAGAAGCCGGATGTATAAATCGACTGGTTTCTGTCGGCCGTCAGGAAAACATTTTTCGAGTTCAGGGCCAGATTCTTACACATCCGTAGTGCCACGGGAGCGAGGTCTTGGGCCTCGTCGATAAAGACATAGTCGTATCTAGGCTGTATTGATTCGAGGGCCGTCGCAAACTGGTGCGACGGAAGACAGTACCTTTTTTTCTCCAGTTCTTTCTCTACTTCGAGAGAAAAGTCCCATATTTGCTGGCGCTGATTCTTGCCGAGTCTTCGTCCCCGGCCAACCCGCTCGAATGACACATATTCTTCCAAGCTGCCAATCTCATTGCCGATGAGTACAGAGTTCAACTCATCATAGAGGAATTCATGGTCATCCATGTTGAAGCTGAAGGCTTCATGCCTGGATACAAGCGCGTCTAGGCATGTTTCAACGATAGCTCGCCACTCCTGGGACCTAGCCTTATAGATCGCTCGCCGTCTCCAGACTGAAGGCAAGTGCTCTTTGACAAGTTGGTCGACGTTAACGATGTGAACTCGCTGTCGCCTCTGATCGACGCCCAATACCTCAAGGAGATACGATGAAGCATTGACCAAGGACCTAGTATATGTCGTCAAAAGAATACGGAGCGGTCTTGACTCCAATTGCAACCTCGCTTGATCGGCCTTGAGCAGGTTTCTGATGCAATAGAGCGCGACCGTAGATTTGCCCGACCCAGGACCACCCTTAATGAGCCATGGTCCTTGGAGATTGTTGCCGTTGAATCGTTCCGTAAGTGGTTTTTGAGTATCATCAAGGGAAAGCAGGAACGAATTAAGAGAACGGGTGCCCTCGGCGAGTTGTTGAAGTGATTCAGCCGAGTCCACTTCGCGCTTCGGTTCGTCCACGATCTGTTCAATATGTTTTGGATAGAGGGCATCAAGTATCTTTTTTTTAACGTTATCTGGAACAGGGCAGTCGAGCAGTTGCCCTTCTGTTCGACATTTCAGCAGTTCCGAACGGTGGGGTGGCTTAATGCTCAATCTATCAATCAACTCAGCGTTGAAGGTATTGGGTAGCGGTTCGTCATGGGTCCCTTCAGGCTCTGGAGGTGGCGGCTCGTTCAGGACGCGTTGGTATGCCTGCCCGAACTCTTCCGGCTCAGGTCGCCGTTCCAGAAGAGGATGAGCCTGCTCATTGGCGATGATACGAGCAGAGGGTTGGTCTTTTTCCATGTCATGACCAAGTTGCTCGTATACTTTACTACGGTGTCCGACGATCAACAGGGTAACAACCTTGGAATCCCGGTCAACACGATAAATAGCCCGGTAGTCTTGAAGAATTTTTAATCGGTAGACATCCTTCCAACCTCTCAGCTTCTTTATCTCGGGAGGTTCCTCGGGGTTGTTCCGCAGTCGAGCATAGCTCTCCTTAATAAGCCTCCTCCGTACTTTTTTATGAATCGACTGGAGATTCAGCTGAAGGTTGTCTGTCATCTCGATTTTATACATCACCTTCTCCCCGCTTTACCCATCTTGCATTGGGAGGAGTATAGGCATGTGGACAGCGGTCGCACGAGCAAGGGCCGGGGTGGGGCCGCCGCCTTATAGCCCTAATACATCTTTCATCGAATACAGCCCGTTGGGCTGATTCGCCAACCACAGGGCGGCCCGGACCGCGCCACGGGCCAGACATTCACGGTTCAGAGCCCGATGGGTCAGCTCCAGGCGTTCGCCAAAGCCGGCAAAGTGCACGGTGTGCTCGCCCACCGTATCGCCGCCGCGTAAGGTCATCATGCCGATTTCTTCGTCAGTCCTCTGACCCGTAATACCTTGACGGCCATATTTGGCGCTCTGATCAAAATCCTTGCCCTGCGCCTCGGCAATAATCCGGCCCAGAGCGAGCGCGGTTCCGCTGGGCGCGTCGATTTTGAAGCGATGGTGCATTTCCACCACCTCGGGATCAAAGTCTTTGCCTACAATCCTGGCCACATCCTCCACGACCTTCATTAAGACGTTCACCCCAACGCTCATATTCGGGGCGATCAGAACCCGGCTCTGGGGAGCGATACGGTCCGCCTCAGCCCGTTGCTCAGCCGACAGACCGGTCGTCCCAACGGCAATGCCAGCGCCACTGGCGACGGCCGTTCGCAGATGGTCCATTGCCGCATCGGCCAGGGTAAAGTCCAGGGTAACAGTATCCGGACCAGCCACCGCTGCATAATCACTCGTCACCGGCACCCCGAGTGATCCGACGCCGGCGGTTTCGCCAGCATCCGAGTCAAGGGCGGGATGGCCCACCGCTTCGATTGCCCCAACGAGCTGGGTATCGGGATGTTCGTGAATGAGACGCACCAGCATTTTTCCCATGCGCCCGGCCGCACCGCAGATGACGATATTCGTTCCCATATCTCTTCCCCTCTCCGTAGGAGCAATTCATGAATTACCCCTACGGCGTCACATCTCCCATAGACGTGTGATACCCATTCGCCTGCCCGGTGTCGAACCGGCGGGCGCATGCTTCGACTTCGCCCCTCTGGGGCTACGCTCAGCCCGAACGGGGGCCGCCCCAAGGCTCGGCTGCCCTTTCCCCTTGAGGGAGAGGGGCCAGATGAGTGGCCCTAGGGGCCCCCATCTAATGTGCAGCACACGTCAGAGAGAGGATAAAACTAAATCAGTTCGTACTTCTTGAGCGTGGCTTTCAGCTTTTCCTTATTGGCGTCGGCCATGGGGGCCAGCGGCTGACGCAACTCGGCTTCACACATCCCCATCAGCGCCAGCGCAGTCTTGGCCGGAATGGGGTTGGTCTCGATAAACAGGGCGCGGATGAGCGGGACGAGGCGGAGTTGCAGGGCGGACGCTTTGTCCCACTCCCTGTTCAGCCCGGCGTTTGCCAACTCGGCCATGGCCTTGGGCGCAACATTGGCTGCGGTGCTGATAACACCGGCGCCGCCCAGCGCCATCATGGAAAACGTCAGCGTATCTTCGCCCGACAAGATGGCCAGGTTGTCACCGCAGGCGAGCCGGATGTCGATCACCTGATCGACTGAGCCGGAGGCTTCCTTGACGCCAACAATGTTCTCGATCTGGGACAGACGGGCCATGGTCTCGGGCAGGATATTCGATCCCGTCCGGCTCGGGATATTGTAAAAAACAATGGGGAAGTCCTGAGCTGCCTCGGCCACCGCCTTGTAGTGCTGATAGATACCTTCTTGCGGCGGTCGGTTATAATACGGCGAGATCATGAGCGCGCCGTCGGCCCCAATTTCTTGGGCTTCGCACGTCATGTAGATGGCTTCCGCGGTTGAGTTCGACCCCGTCCCGGCCACTACGGGAATACGCTTCCTGGCGGCCTCGACAACGAGTTTGACCACCTGCGTGTGTTCTTGGTGAGAGAGCGTCGCAGACTCACCCGTTGTCCCACACGGAACGATCCCATGCGTCCCGCTTTTAATATGCCATTCAACCAAGTCTACCAACCGTTGTTCGTCGACGGCATTGTTCTTGAACGGCGTAACCAGCGCAACCAGTGATCCTGAAAACATGCTGCCCTCCTGTTCTCTTTTGCGCTCAAAGAGGAACGTCCATATTACTCGACTTCGACCACTCCTTCAAAGACTTCTTCTGCCGCGCCGGTCATATAGACATGGTTATCTTCGGCACGCCACTCTATTTCCAGATCGCCACCACGCAGGTGGACGATGACCCGGCGCTCCGATTTCTCGTTGAGAATCGCAGCCACGGCCGCCCCACAGGCCCCCGTGCCACACGCCCAGGTTTCCCCGGACCCGCGTTCCCACACCCGCATATTGAGTTCGGACGGACTGACCACCTGAATGAATTCGGTGTTGACCCGGTTCGGGAAGAAGGCGTGGCTCTCAAACTGCGGCCCGATTTTTTCCAGCGCTAGGGCCTCAACATCATCGACAAAAGTGACGCAGTGCGGATTGCCCATGGAGACGCAGGTCACGGCGTAGGCTTGCCCGTCAACGTGCAGCGGCTGATTGACAATGTGGCCGGTTGCGGTAACGGGAATCTGCGGCCCGTCAAGGATGGGCTCGCCCATATCGACCGTCACACGGGCCACTCTGCCATCTTCAACTTCGAGAAAGAGCACCTTCAGCCCGGCGTCGGTGTCCACTCGGAGCGGATTGGCGGTCGCAATGCCGTGGTCGTAGAGATATTTCCCGACGCAACGAATCCCGTTACCGCACATCTCCCCGCGGCTGCCATCCGCGTTATACATCTCCATGCGGGCATGGGCCGTCTCCGACGGGCAGATCAAAATAAGCCCATCTCCACCTATACCCGTCCGGCGCTGACTCACCTGACGGGCGACCCTGACGGGGTCGGGAAGATGGGTGTCAAACGCATTGACATAGATATAGTCGTTGCTGATACCGTGCATCTTGGTAAACGGAAGCTTCATGCGTACTACCTTCCACTGACTGCATACCGACTAGAAAGGGTAAACGTGTTCTCCAGATAGACATGAGATGCCGAACACGTTTACCCTTTGCCCCCTCCGGCCTGCTCCTGCCAGACCAACTCAACCGTATTCGAGACATTGCCCAAATAGCCGTCCAGGGTGACGGCCAAGACGCGATAGCGGTACAAGGTTCCAGCCGTCAGCGGCTCGTCCGTATAGCTGAACTTTCTCTCTTGTTGAAAGCGGTCACGGTCTTCTACCGGAATCAGTGCCAGCCGGGTAAAGGGCTGCCGGCCTGCCCCGTCTCGTTGCGCCCGTAGTACCACAAAGCCGCCCAGGTCGTCCATCTGGCTGCCATCCGCGTAGCGTTGGGGGCGCCCCCAGCGCAGCGTGACACCCCGCTCTTCTATGGTCAAGGCTAAATCACCAATCGCTTCGGGCGCAACCAGCGAGGGGGGACGAATATCGGTTTTATGCCCGCAGGCAGATAGCAGGAGCAGCGTACCAACTCCAAGCAGGCAGGCGAGAACATATTGCCTCAGCACGATCATACTCCTGCCGAGCGAAGCTGACGCTCAACATTTTTTTGCGCAGTCCCGCCATAGGACTGGCGCCGCTCAACCGCGGCTTCCAGGCTCAAGCGTGGCAGCAGGTCGGCCTCGAACAGGGGGGAAAATTGCCGCCAGTCCTGAAGCGTCAACTGGTGGAGTTCCTTTCCCTCAGCCACACACCACTGGACCACCGCACCGACAACGCTATGGGCCTGGCGGAACGGCAGCTTCTTCTCAACCAGATAGTCGGCAACATCGGTGGCCAGCATGAATCCGCCCAGCGCCGCCTCGGTCAGTCGATCGGTACGAAAACGCAACTGCCCCAGCATGGGCTCAAGAACAGTCAGAATGCCCTTGAGCGTATCTACCGTATCAAACAGCGGCTCCTTATCTTCTTGCAGGTCGCGATTATAGGTCAGCGGCAAGCCCTTGAGCACGGTCAACAGGGCGAACAGGTTCCCGTACAGGCGGCCTGTCTTGCCGCGGATAATTTCCGGGACGTCGGGGTTCTTTTTTTGGGGCATCATGGAACTGCCGGTCGAAAAGGCCTCCGGCAAATCAACAAAACCGAATTCACTGCTCGACCATAGTACGAGTTCTTCGGACAAACGGCTGAGATGCATCCCCAGGATCGCTCCGCTGGACAGAAACTCGACCACAAAATCCCGGTCGGCCACCGTATCCAGGCTGTTTTCACTCACCCGAGCAAAACCGAGCAACCGCGCAATATAGGCGCGATCAATCGGTAGCGTGGTGCCGGCCAGCGCCCCGGCCCCCAGGGGCAGGACATTCACGCGCTCGCCGCACTGCTGCAAGCGTTCGGCATCGCGGCTGAACATCTCGTGGTAGGCGAGCAGATGGTGGGCCAGCAATACAGGCTGGGCACGCTGGAGATGGGTATAGCCGGGCAGGATAACGGCCCGATGGCGCTTGGCCACTCTGGCCAGCCGTTTCTGCAAGCGGGTGAGGAGCTTGCCAATCGCCGCGATCTCATCGCGCACAAAGAGGCGGACATCCAGCAGGACCTGATCGTTACGGCTTCGGGCCGTATGCAGCTTGCCGCCGAGCGGGCCGATTTTTTCCGTGAGCCGCCGCTCGATGGCCATATGAATATCCTCGTCCGACGGCAGGAAGGGAAAACGGTCCCGCTCCAACTCACGCTCGATATTTTTGAGCCCGGTCAGAATTTTCTGGCCCTCGGCTCGACTCAGCAGCTTCTGTTTGACCAGCATCCGACAGTGGGCCACGCTGCCCTGGACGTCGTAGCGGGCCAAGCGTCGATCAAAGGCCAGCGAGGAAGTGAAAGCTTCCATCCGCGGGTCGGCCGCGGCAGCAAATCGTCCGGCCCAGGCTTTTGTGCTTTTTGATTTCATCGAGACATACTGGGCGAGAACGCGCGGCTGACACCATCCCGTCGATTCTTGCCCATCAGGAGACGTTCGTCCCTACTTCTGGGCCAGCCTACGTATACGCAAACGCAGGGAATTGAGGCGGATGAATCCTTCCGCGTCTGCCTGTTGATACTCGCCGCTCTCGTCAAAAGAGGCGACCTCGGGATTGTACAGGGTGCGATCAGATTTGCGACCCACGACCATCACATTGCCTTTATACAGCTTGAGCCGGACTGTGCCGGTGACGTTTTTCTGCGACTCATCAATAGCGGCCTGGAGCATCTCACGTTCAGGCGCAAACCAATAACCATAATAGATCATCTCCGCGTAGCGCGGGATCAGCGAGTCGCGCAGATGCACGACTTCGCGGTCCAGGGTCAGCGTCTCCAGCGCCCGGTGCGCCGCGTGCAGAATCGTGCCGCCGGGCGTCTCATACACACCTCGCGCCTTCATACCCACGTAGCGATTCTCGACCAGGTCACATCGCCCAACGCCGTGTTTTCCGCCCAGCTCGTTGGCTTTGGCCAGCAGGCGGGCCGGAGACAGCGCTGCACCGTTAATCGTCGTGGGATCGCCAGCCACAAAATCGACTTCAATATATTCCGGCTGGTCGGGGGCGTTCTCCGGTGAAACCGACAGCACGAACATATCTTCATACGGTTCCCGCCAGGGATCTTCCAGGATGCCGCCCTCAAAACTCAGGTGCAGCAGGTTGCGGTCCGTGCTGTAGGGCTTCTCCCGGCTGACCGGAATGGGAATCTGACGTTCTTCGGCATAGGCGATGAGGTCGGCTCGGCCCTGCATATCCCATTCCCGCCAGGGCGCAATCACGGTGATATGCGGCTCCAGGGCATAATAGGTCAGCTCAAAGCGAACCTGGTCGTTGCCTTTTCCTGTCGCGCCGTGCGACACCGCATCTGCACCTTCCTGGCGGGCGATTTCAATCTGGCGTTTCGCGATCAGCGGCCGGGCGATGGACGTCCCCAGCAGATAACCGGCCTCGTAAGACGCGTTGGCGCGCAGCATGGGAAACACATACTCGCGCACAAACTCCTCGCGCAGGTCTTCGATATAGATCGTACTGGCCCCAACCGCCTTGGCTTTTTCCTCGACGGGTTCGAGTTCTTCGCCCTGGCCAAGGTCTGCACAAAAGGCGACCACCTCGCAGCCATAGGTATCAATCAGCCAGCGCAGAATGACCGAGGTATCGAGTCCGCCACTATAGGCAAGCACGACTTTTTTCACATCTACCACAAGCGATTTCCTTTCAATCCAGACGGCTCAGCGCCGACTACCCTTGGAGCAGCCAGACCATAATGGCCTTTTGGATATGCAGACGGTTCTCGGATTGGTCAAAAACGACCGACTGTGGGCCGTCCAGCACGTCCGCCGTGATCTCCTCTCCCCGATGAGCGGGCAGACAGTGCATGACCAGGGCGTCCGGTTTTGTCAGGCTCATCACCTCGGCATTGACCTGATAGTCAGCGAACGCCTGGCGGCGGACCGCCCCTTCCTCCTCCTGGCCCATGCTTGTCCACACATCGGTATAGACCGCGTCAGCCTCACGCGCGGCCTCAGCCACGGTATGGGTGACCGTCACCCGTGCGCCGGCCTGACGCGTCTGCTCCAGAACGGCCCGGTCCGGCTCATATCCGGGTGGGCAGGCCAGCACAAAACGAAACGGCAATTTCACCGCGGCATGTAACCAGGAGTGCACCACGTTGTTGCCATCACCGACAAAGGCGATTTTCAGGCCCTCAAGAGCGCCCCGGTGTTCGATCAGGGTCAAACAGTCGGCCAGGACCTGGCAGGGGTGGAGCAGGTCGGACAACCCGTTGATGACCGGAATCGTTGCGGCCTGGGCGAGGTCGGTCAGCGCCTGATGCGAGAAGGTCCGGGCCATGAGGAGATCAACCCAGCGCGAGAGGTTCTTGGCAACATCGGGAACGGTTTCCCGCGTACCCAGACCGATGTCCTGGGGTGAGAGATAAATCGCATAGCCGCCCAGTTGGTCCATACCGGCCTCGAACGTCACCCGGGTGCGCAAGCTGGGCTTCTCAAAAATCATCGCCAGCGTTTTGCCTGCCAGGATCGGATGCGGCCAGCCCTTTTGGCGGTCAGCCTTGAGCCGCTGCGCCAGCGAAAAGAGCGTCTCGACCTCGTCCTGGGTCAAATCGCCGATGCTGATCAGGTCGCGTTTCATTGTCGGGCCAGTACTTTTTCAAGGATGTCCAGGCCCTCGTCGATCTCATCCTTGGTAATAATCAACGGTGGGATGAAGCGCAGCACTTTTCCCGCGGCGCAATTGATCATCACCCCTTCGGTCAGGCAGGTGTCCGCAATTTTTGCGCCTTCGCGGTCGAGTTCAGCTCCCAGAATCAGCCCTTTTCCGCGCACATCGGTAATAAAGGAAAACTTTTCTTTCAGCGCCTGAAGCCGACTCAGGAAATAGGTCCCCATCTCGGCACAATTGTCGAGCACGCCCTCGTTGAGCAGGGTTTCAACCACCGCAATACCAGCTGCACAGGCAATCGCATTGCCGCCAAACGTTGAGCCGTGCGTACCGAGGCTGAGGCTTTCCGCCACCTCGGCTGTCGTCAGCATGGCCCCAATCGGCACACCCCCGCCCAGCGCCTTGGCGAGCGGCATAATATCCGGAGTCACCCCTGCGTGTTCATGGGCGAAAAGTTTGCCCGTCCGACCGATACCGACTTGCACTTCGTCGAAAATGAGCAGCAGTCCGTTGCGGTCGCACAACTCGCGCAATCCTCTGAGGTAGCCGTCGGGTGGCACGACCACCCCGCCTTCGCCCTGAATCGGCTCGACCAGAATCGCGACGGTCTTATCTGATAGCGCCCCTTCCATGGCCGCCAGGTCCCCAAATGGCACATAGCGGAAGCCCTCCAGCACCGGCCCGAACCCCTGACGGACTTTTTCCTGACCGGTGGCGGCAATCGTGGCCATGGTCCGACCGTGGAACGAACCCAGCGTGGAGAGAATCTCATAGCGCCCCTCACGCTTATCCACCCCATATTTGCGCGCCAGTTTAATCGAGGCTTCGTTGGCCTCGGCCCCGCTGTTGCAAAAGAACACCTTATCGGCAAACGAATGAGTACACAGCAGTTCAGCCAAACGTGCCTGCGGAATAATATAATGCAGATTAGAAATATGCGTGAGCGTCGCAACCTGTTCCTGCACGGCTTTGACCACCGCAGGGTGACATTGCCCCAGGTTCATCACCGCCAGGCTGGCAAAAAAATCCAAATAGGACTTCCCCTCCGCGTCCCACAGGCGACAGCCTTCACCCCGGACAAAGGCAACCGGAAAACGGGCATAGGTGGAACACAGATATTGATTATTCAGGTCAACGATTTCCTGGCTGTTCATATGCTTTTCCCCCTGGCTGCTTTGTCAAAAAAACCACCCTTTCACAGTTGCCACGCGCCCGCACCTCTCGCGCTTCTAGCGGAAGTTCACCCCTATACACCGGCACCCTATTTTTGCCAAGAGCGCGTGGAAAGCGTTACCTCGTGCGCCGGACCACTTCGGTCCCGATACCGGCCTTGGTCAGAATCTCCAGTAGAATGGCGTGACGCACACGGCCGTCAAGAACATGCGCCTTTTGTGCCCCACCGTGCAGCGCGGCAATACAGCACTCGACCTTGGGGATCATCCCGGCATGGATGACGCCCTCGGCGATGAGCGCCTCGGCCTCAGCCGCGGTCAGTGTCGGCAGAAGGGTATCGTCCTTATCCTGAATCCCCGCGACGTCGGTCAGTAAAATAAACTTTTCGGCCTGGAGGGCTTCGGCTATTTTCCCGGCAAATAGGTCGGCGTTGATATTATACGTTTCACCATCTAGACCAATGCCGATCGGAGCGATCACCGGAATAAAGTCCTGGGCGGTCAGGGCATGAATCACGCGCGGATTCACGCCGATGATCTCCCCCACATGACCAATATCGCGCTGCACGGTCCGTCCATTTTCTTCCGCGTCCACGAGCATTTGACGCGCCACGACGAGCTCGCCATCTTTGCCGCTAATCCCAACCGCGGGGTTTCCCTGTTGATTGATGAGGGTCACAATCTCTTTATTGACCCGGTTGAGCACCATCTCGACCACTTCCATGGTCGGGGTATCGGTCACGCGCATGCCGCGGACAAAGTGGGAGGGAATATCCAAGCGCTTGAGCAACTGCCCAATCTGCGGGCCACCACCGTGGACGACAACCGGCTTCATACCCACGTATTTGAGGAGGACGATGTCCTCGGCAAAGTGTTGCTTGAGGTCCTCGTCCTGCATGGCGTGCCCGCCATATTTGATAACAATGGTCTTACCGGAAAAACGACGAATAAACGGCAAGGCCTCCAGCAGGATATCGGCCTTTTGAATGAGTTCGTCCATATGCACATCCGTGCTCAGGCATACTGCCTAGTGTTCTCTGTCTCACTGTGTAGTGTGACTTGCCCTGGGTCAAGAGCGGCTTGGTTTCTAGTGTCACTCGACTATAATGGCAGGCTATGCGGTCACGCCTATTTCTTTGGCCGATGTATTTCGCCGGCGTCCTCTATTTGAGCAGTCTTGGGTACCCGGCTGAGGCAGGGGCCGACCTCTATCGTTGGACCGACACAAGGGGGGTTATTCACATTGTGGATGAAAGCGTAGAGATTCCTGAAACCTACCAGGATCGGGTAAAAATCTATCGCTCTTTCTCCTCAGACGTTGCCCCATCACCGGCCCTCATCACCCCGAGCCGCGAGTATTCCGCACGCAGCCAGGGAGCCTTTGCCCAAAAAATTGCCGTAGACTTCGGCCTGATCAAAGACGGCAGCATCGACGCCTTGGGCCCGCTGAACGGAGTCGGCATCCAGCCCGCGGGAGGCTGGCAGGTGAGCCGCACCCTTGACCCGGACAGTGTCGCCCAACTGGTGGCGGCGGTCCGACGGGCGGCAACAGCCCAGCGCCTGGCGCTTTCTGCTGATGGAGCCGAAGCCATTATCCGCCAGGCCGCGATTGACTTTATTCCGCCACCGCCACCCGAGCCCGTAGTCCAAGCAGAGCCGGACGTTGTCATTGTCGAACAGCCCCCGCGTATTATCGAAGTCATCCGCGAGCCCGATTACGTTGAAACGCCAGTGGTGGTGCATGCCCTGCGACCTTATCGTCCGTACCGGCGGCTCCGTCGTTTCCCCCGTCAGGAGCGCAGAGAGCGAGAGGTTTACCGCCCGCTGCATACGATTCAACGTCGCAATCCCTCAATTCGTCCTTCCAAACCGTCCATCACCCGGAAGTCTCCTGGCCACTCGATTCGTCCATCCGGGCCATCTATCAGCCGTAGGCCTCTCGGCCACTCGATTCGGCGCGGCCCCTTTATCGCCAACACAACAACCCAGGCCGCAGCACCATTTATCCGGCGGTAAGTTTCCCAGGGAGTTGTAGCAACATGGAAGAGCAACCCGCAGTCATCCCCCCCATACCGCTCGCCCTTGAAGGCTCGGCCATACTCCACCAGATGTTTCGTGTACGCTGGGCGGACTGGAGGGCCGTATCCGCCAGGGCTCAGGACGAGATTCTGGGCGACGCTGTGCAAACCTTTGCCGCCATGGAAGCGGAAGGCTCCGAACAAACCGGGCTCTTTTCCCTCTTGGGGCATAAAGGCGACCTCATGCTTGTCCACTTTCGGCGCACGTTTGATGCGGCGAATGAGGCAGAGTTGCAGGTCGCAAGGCTCGGGCTGAGCGATTTTCTTGAGCCCACGACGTCGTACGTCTCGGTGGTCGAGCTTGGGCTGTATGAAGCCTCGATTCACCTCTACCGCAGCCTGGCCGAACAGGGCCTCCAGCCGGGCACGGCCGAGTGGCGTGCAGCCGTAGAGAAAGAGCTCGCACAAAAGCGCGAGGCGATGACCGGTCGGGTCTGGCCGTCCATTCCCGCCCGCCGCTATCTCAGCTTCTATCCGATGGACAAAAAGCGCGGCGAGGACAAAAACTGGTATCAGCTTTCCATCACCGCCCGACAGCAGATGATGCGCGAGCACGGCATGATCGGCCGTCGCTATGCCGGCCAGGTGACCCAGATCATTTCGGGCTCAATTGGCTTCGACGACTGGGAATGGGGCGTGGACCTTTTTGCCGATGATCCCCTGGTGTTCAAAAAACTGGTCTATGAGATGCGCTTTGATGAGGCCAGCGCCGTGTATGGGCTTTTTGGGTCGTTCTATCTCGGGCTGCGTTTTCCGGCCGCGGAACTCGGCAGTCTGCTGAACGGACGCGCCCCGGCCTTTCGGCAGGAGTAAGGGCCAGGTGCGTCGCTTGCTCTTTCTTTTCCGCTGGTGATCATTACAATAGCGGGCCATGACAAGCGCAGATGTCGTCGTTCTTGGGGCGGGCGTAATCGGCAGTTCCATTGCCCACACCTTCACCCGACACCGATACAAGACCATCCTGGTCGATAAACAACAGCCGGGCCAGGAGGCGTCTGCTGCGGCGGCCGGGATTTTGGCCGTTTCCAGCGGGCGCTCGAAGCGTGGCCCGATGTATCAACTCAAGAAGGCCAGCCAGGCGCTCTACCCTGCGCTGATTCAAGAGATTCAGCAGGCAACCGGCATTGACGTTGAATATCAGACCGTTGGCGTCTTGTGCCTCATCCGCAACGACGCCGACGAAAAAAAATATCGTAAGCTGTATGAGCTCAGACAAGAACAGGGCCACCCCGTCACCTGGCTGTCAGCCGAGGCGCTCCGGCAAGCCGAACCGGCCTTGACCCCAAACCTCCGTGGGGCCGTCCATTTTCCGAGCGATCATCATCTGCATAACGGCAAGCTGGCCGCGGCCTGGGCACTAACTGCGGAAAAATGCGGCGCCCAACTGAGAACCGGCACAACGGTGACCGAGGTTCGCCTGGCACAAGGGCGCGTCCAATCTGTTCGCATCGGCGAAGACTGGGTTGAAGCCGGGACGGTGGTGATTGCCACGGGCTCTTGGTCGCGTCAGGTCGGGGAGCTGTTTGATATCGCGATTCCCGTTGAGCCGGCCAAAGGCCAGATGCTGGCCGTTCGCGCCACTCAGCTCAACCACGTGATCTCGTGCGACGAACACTATCTGGTCCCACGCAAAAACGGCGAGGTTATTATCGGCTCAAGCGTCGAGTATGTCGGTCATACAAAAGACGTCACGCTGGACACGGTTCAAGCTTTTATTGACCGCTCAGAAGCGCTCGTGCCAGGGATCAGCAAGGCCCCGCTCAGCCGGTTTTGGGCCGGTTTACGGCCTTATTCACCGACGCGTCGGCCCATTCTGTGCCGGGCGCCCGGCATCGACAATGTTGTCCTGGCCACCGGTCACCATCGCAACGGCATTGTCCTGGCCCCCATTACCGGCAAGTTGATTTACGAACTGATCACAACAGACCAGCCTTCGCTGGACCTGACCCCCTTCGCCCTGCCCAGGGAACCCCTTCCGCCACCGGGGCCGGACGAATCGCCCGATGAGGCGGACTGAAGTCCGTGTCGCATTGCCACGCCCATAGCAGTGTGCGATAATCCGTCCTGTTCAGGCGAGAGGGAAAGTCATATTCCAGAGGGAGGAAATGATATGGACGAGGTGAAGATTCGAGTGCTCAAGAACGGGCCGTACGAGGTCAAAGGTGCAGTCACGCTCACGGACCAGAGACGTAACCCGTATACGGTTGAGGACGACGCCATTTATCTGTGTCGCTGTGGTCAATCGGCAAACAAGCCGTTCTGCGACGGTGCCCATGCCGAAGCCGGCTTTAAGGCCGAAGAAACGGCCGAATAGTGTCTGAAGAAAATGCAAATACGCCTTTGTACCGCATTTGCATTTGTTGTCTTCATAGGCTTCAGTCTGTACGGAGACAGTGAGGCGTCCTGTAGTTCCCAGAACATCGGAGGAACGACCTTCCACTCATGTTCTGACGGTTCGGCAGGCGTCTCTCAAAACCTTGGTGGTACCACTTTCCATAATTGGTCCGACGGCTCAGTAGGCACTTCTCAAAATCTTGGCGGTACCACCTTTCACACTTGGTCCGACGGCTCAGTAGGCACCTCTCAAAATCTTGGCGGCGGCACCTTTCACACTTGGTCTGACGGCTCGGCAGGCACTTCTCGCAACCTTGGCGGCGGCACCTTTCACACTTGGTCTGACGGCTCGGCAGGCACTTCTCGCAACCTTGGCGGCACAGCCTTTCACACTTGGTCTGACGGTTCGGCAGGCGTCTCTCAAAACTTTGGCGGTACCACCTTCCACACCTGGTCCGGCGGCTCGGCAGGCACTTCTCGCAACCTGAGCGGCACAATCTTTCACGACCGGGATTAATCGCGCTTTAGATTCTCATCAGCCTCGGGCATTCTCATGTTTTCCGATAGCGTCGGTTGTGCAGCATCACTCAGCACCTGAACCGCCCGTACACCGGCCCCGTAGCGATAGACCATTTCCCCACCCCAATACCCCTGGATCGTTAGACCGATCAGTCCCATGCCGGCCAGGATGATATACAGGAGCGGCAATTGCTCACGAATTTGCAAGCGCGCCACAAGCAGGATGATAAAAAATCCGAGCAGCACATACCCGCCATATTCGTGGTAGAAGAGTAGCCCCGCGACTTGGGGATCAAAAACACTGTTGGGTTGTGGGAGCTGCTGTTCGATCCAGCCACTCAGGACCGCCAGGCCCACCGCACCAACACCGGCGAGGAAACCGATTTTGCCGGTCTGCTGCCAGTCTCGCCGTCCGCCAAGGCTTCCACCACAGTCAAGAAGCACACCAAAGACAATCAGGGCAATGGCAAAATGAACACATACGGGATGCAGCAAGACGATGAGACCGGCGTCAAGCGGGGGCACTGGCACACTGTCATCAGCCCAACCGAAATCAACAGTCAGCACGCAGCCGGCGCCGAGAAGGCAGCATACCTGCCTCCAGAGTCTCCCGTTTTTCATGGCGCTGGGCATCTGCGTATCGATTTCCCTCCCCCGGTCTCGATGCTAGACTATGTCGAAACGTACGTGGATACTACAGGAGGTAGGAGTGCCACCATCTGAGACGCCCCCTTCAGTCACCATCGCCCAGCTGGGAGAGATCGGGCCGGGAAAGACCAAAAAATTTATGCTGTCAGTCGAGGGACGAGAGACCGAGTGTTTTGTGGTGAACTACGACGGCCAGTACTTCGCGTACATCAACCGCTGTGCGCACGTGCCCATGACCATGGACTGGATCGATAACCAGTTCTTGACCGAAGACGGTCGCTATATCCTGTGCGCAACGCATGGGGCGGCTTTTGAGCCGGATACGGGAGAATGTATTTTTGGTCCGCCGTGCGGAAAGTTTTTAGTCCGCGTTCCGCTCACCATAGACGGCGACCGGATTCTGGCTGGTCAGCCGATTGAAGACGAGGTGGTGGACTGATTCGTCGAGCCGTCGGGAGCTGGGGGCGTCCGCACTCAGCCGTTATTCCCACTCGTCACCGAAGTGGGCACGCAGCAGACGCTGTTTGAGATAGTCCAGACTGCCGAGGTCTTCGATGATATCGCCGCCGGTATCATAAAAGAAGATCTCACCGCGCTTATTGCGTCCGATCGCCACCAACCATTCGAGCTCATCGCGATCTTCCAGCAAGTAATTGATGGTCTGTGAGACCCCTTTGGCAGGGATCAGCGTGACTTTTGAAGAGTGTGGTTTTTCTTGTGTATTTGATGGCATCTTCTATCTCCGCCGAAGCGCTTTTCCAGGTGCGGTACGGGGATGTTGCAGGAAGCATAGGAGGCTGTTTTCATCAAGTCAATACAGCAATCGCGATTGTTTCAACGTGGTAGGTATGGGGAAAAAGGTCGATCGACTGGAGGCACTCAACCCGGTATCCCAATTGACTGAGACGGCGCAGATCATGGGCGAGTGTCGTGGGGTCACACGAGACATAGACCACTTTTTGAATCCTCAGTCGAGGGATATCGTCGAGGCTGTCGGCGGCCCCCGCTCGAGGCGGATCCAGGACCAGGGTATCCGCCTCCACCTTATGGTGGGCTAGTGTTTGCAGCCCGACCCGGGCCGAGGCGTGCACAAAGGTCACATTGTCCAATCCCGTCCGGGCAACGTTATCGCGGGCGTCGGC
This sequence comes from uncultured Binatia bacterium (SeqCode), assembly GCA_965203745.1. Lineage (GTDB taxonomy): Bacteria > Desulfobacterota > Binatia > Bin18 > Bin18 > Bin18. The sequence continues at coordinate 1,392,224 of CBDBDK010000001.1, read as the reverse complement.
AAGCGCGTACGGGTCTTGTTCGATGCCGATGAGCGCGCTGACCCGCCTGGCAATCGGCAGGCTCAGATTGCCGGCGCCCGTATGACATTCAATCACTTTTTGTGATTCCTTAAAATCGCTCAGCCGGAGAAGAGCGGCGATCAGCACCCGGTTGCCCGCAGGATTGACCTGCGTAAACCCGCCCCGCTTGACCTCCAGAACCAGGTCGTCAACGCCCAGGTCCAACACAATACGGGTCTCACCCCACACGCGGCGCCAACCGCGTCCAAAGAGTATCAACCCGGCCACATCGTCGTGTCTGGCGACAAAGGCTGCGCATGCTTCCTCATCATCGGCCTGAAAACGCCCTTGCGCATTCCCGATCAGAACCACTCCGCCGGTTACCGCCCGGAGCGGGTCACTCGTGATCAACTCGATGCGTCGTACCGTGGTCCGCAACCGGGTTAGCCAGGCGCGGGCGTGTGCCAAATGCGTTGCACAGTCCTCCCCGGCAATGAGACAGTCCCCGAGCTCGACCAACTCGTGCGACTGAGACTGATAAAAGCCGAGCCGGGCGGGCGGTTCGGTCCGCAGGCGGATACGATGGCGATAGCGCCACTCCTGCGGGCTGGGAATAATCGGGAGTATGGGCGGGTCCTCCACGCCTCCAATACGCCGCATATGCTCTCGGACGAGCGCTTCCTTAGCCCTGAGTTGTTCCGCATAGGTCACATGCTGCCACGGGCAACCACCGCAGCGCGGCACATAGCGACACGGCGGCATCCGCCGGGCCGGACCGGGTTGCCGTACAGCAACAAGGTGGCCGTGTGCGTACCGTTTTTTTTCTTTGGTCAGGACAACGTCCACGCGGTCCCCAGGAGCCGTCTGCGGGACAAAGACGACTTTCCCCCCGTCTTTGCCATTCATCCGGCCGACGCCCGCCGGGCCGTAGGACAGCCGTTCAATTGTGAGCGGGATGGGAACCGAGGGCATGTAATCTTCAACTTGGGCTTTTTCTTTATCGGACGGCCACTCACCCACAGACTGTGAGCAACTGGTATTCCTGGCTTATGTCAATATGTGGTAGGAGACAAGCCATGCTCACCATCCGTCGCGGAAGACGAACGGACCTCAGCGACTGCCAGACGATGCTCTTCCCGGGCACTGCTGACGCGGAGTGGCACAAAGCGGAAGTTCGTCACTGGCGGCGGCTCGCTCGAGACCCAGCGCTCGACTTCTACGTTGCCCAGCATGCCGACGTGCTCCAGGGCATGATCCTCATCAGCTATATTCGTCGCCTCCACCGCCCCGGTTGGCTGGCAGTTCTCGATCTCGCGGTCTTACCTTCTGCGCCGACCCAGGTCGGGCAAGCGCTCCTCGATTTCGTAAAGGAGCGTGCCCGGAAGCGGGCGTGTCCCAGTGTGGTCTGGCTGCCGTGTTCGGGCCAATCAACAGCGCAGCTTACTCCCGCCTTTTTCAGGGAAAACGGCTTTCAACAGGTCGGAGAGTTCTGGTCGTGCCCCCTGGAATAGAAGCTGGCGGGTGGATAACACCACGCCGGACACCGGTCCCCTACTTGACCCTGGAACCCGGCCCGAGTTATTAGGAAACAAATAGTACAGCGTGTCGGGGTGTGGCTCAGCCTGGTAGAGCACACGGTTCGGGACCGTGGGGTCGCTGGTTCAAATCCAGTCACCCCGACCATTGCTCTCTCGCTTTCCAGGAACCCGGACATATCCGCCAGTTATACTGACGGGTGAGGCAGATTCGGACATCATGCTCTCAGACCTCGACCTGGGCGTTCTGATCCTTTCCAGTGTTGCGTCCTATCTGTGCGGCTCTATTCCAACTGGCGCGCTCATCGCCAAGCGACAAGGTATCGCTGTCCAGGAGGCGGGGAGCGGGAATATAGGGGCAACGAATGTTGCGCGTACGGCAGGGAAAAAGGCCGGCATACTGACCCTCATAGGGGATATCCTTAAAGGTCTCTTCCCCGTTCTCATGACTCGTTGGCTGGGATTCAACGAGGTTGTTCAGGCCAGTGCTGCCGTGATGGCAATCCTGGGCCACCTTTTTCCCGTCTTTCTCCGTTTTGTGGGTGGCAAGGGGGTTGCCACCGGGCTGGGCGTTTTCTTGGGCCTTGCACCAATAGCCATCCTGACGGCACTGCTCGGTTTTGTCTTGATGTTTGTGGTGTTCCGCATTGTCTCGCTTGCGTCTCTCGTGGCGGCAGCGCTCACACCCTGCTTCATCTTCTTTTTCGCCTATCCGTGGCCCGTTCTTCTTGCGGGCATCGTGGTCGCCGGGCTGATTATTGTCCGTCATCACGAAAATATCGGGCGTCTGCTGAAAGGTGAGGAGCAAAAGTTTCGGGCAGGAAAATCGGTCCCTTCTGCCTAAAAAAAGTGCGTTGCCTGGGAACTAGGCAGCATGAGCCTCCTGTATCTATGCTGTTTCTTAAGGAATTTCCTGCTCCCGAGGTCTGTGCAGACTGGCATTTGTCTTGCTCATATTCATGAGAGTGCCGTAAGGTGGATTACGCCCTCCGCAGTACGCCTGTCCGCTTTACATGTTGCATATTTTATTTTAGAGAGGGCCTAGAGAGGGTAGTAACATGGGCACACTGAAAAAGGTTGAAGCGATTATTAAGCCGTTCAAGCTGGATGAGGTGAAAGAGGGCCTGAATGCAGTCGGCTTAGCCGGGCTCACCGTGAGCGAGGTCAAGGGCTTTGGTCGCCAAAAGGGGCATACCGAACTCTACCGGGGCGCCGAATACGTGGTTGACTTCCTGCCCAAGGTCAAGCTGGAAATCGTTGTCAGAGAGGAGCAGGTGGCCACGGTTGTCGAGACCATTCAGGAGGCGGCCAAAACGGGACGCATCGGAGACGGCAAAATTTTTGTCAATTCGGTTGAAGAAGTCATTCGTATACGGACAGGTGAGCGCGGGGAAGACGCACTGTAATGCCGACCGCGAGTATCTGCACAGAACATCATTGCTAGTGTAAGGAGGAAAAGAGTCACTATGACGCCACAAGAAGCTATCGCTCTGGCAAAGGAAACGGGTGCTGAGTTAGTCGACCTCAAGTTCATGGACCTGATCGGGACCTGGCAACATTTCACCATACCGCTGAGTGAATATAACGAAGACCTGTTCGAGGACGGGTCAGGTTTTGACGGCTCTTCGATTCGCGGCTGGCAGCCGATTAACGCCTCGGACATGCTGGTCATGCCCGACCCCAACACAGCGGTCATGGACCCGTTCTACGAACGGCCGACGCTCAGCCTGCTCTGCAATATCGTGGATCCGATCACGCGTGAGCCGTACTCGCGCGACCCGCGCGGCATCGCCAAGAAGGCCGAAGCCTACGTCCAGTCCGGCGGGTTCGGCGAAGTGGCGTATTTCGGGCCTGAGCCGGAATTCTTCATCCTTGACGAAGTCCGTTTCGACCAGAATGCGTACGAAGGCTATTATCACGTCAATTCGATTGAAGGCGTCTGGAACTCTGGCCGGGAAGAAGGACCCAATCTTGGCTATAAGCCCCGGCACAAAGAAGGCTACTTCCCGGTATCGCCGCTCGACTCGTATCAAGACGTCCGGACTGAGATGGTTCAGATGATGGAGCAGGTTGGGATTCGAGTTGAGAAGCACCACCATGAGGTGGCCACCGCTGGCCAGGCAGAGATTGACCTGCGCTTTCTGCCCCTGGTCCAAATGGCCGATGCGCTACAATGGTATAAATATATTGTCAAAAACGTGGCCAAGAGACATGGGAAAACCGCGACCTTTATGCCCAAGCCAGTCTTTGGTGACAACGGCTCGGGCATGCATACCCACCAGTCGGTCTGGAAGGACGGCAATCCGCTCTTCGCTGGTGATAGCTATGGCGGCATGAGCGAATTTGCCATGCACTATATTGCCGGCATCCTGGCCCACGCGCCAGCCATTTGTGCTTTTGCCGCTCCAACGGCCAATTCCTATCGTCGCCTGGTTCCGGGATTTGAAGCGCCGGTCAACTTGGCCTACTCTTCCCGCAACCGTTCGGCAGCAGTGCGTATTCCCATGTATTCCATGAGTCCCAAGGCGAAGCGCATTGAGGTTCGCTTCCCGGATGCCACCAGCAATGGCTATCTGGCCTTTTCGGCGATGCTGATGGCTGGTCTCGACGGGGTTGAGCGGAAGCTGAACCCAGGCGACCCACTGGATAAAGACATCTACGCCCTGACTCCAGAAGAGCTGGCCCATGTCCCATCCGTGCCCGGCTCACTGCCGGAGGCCCTGGACGCCTTGGAAAAGGACTACGATTTTCTGTTGAAGGGCGATGTGTTTACCCAGGATGTGGTGGAGACCTGGGTCGAATACAAACGCACCCAGGAGATTGACGAACTCCGCCTGCGACCCCATCCCTACGAATTTGCGCTGTACTACGACGCCTAAAGCAGGCGATTCAGCCTTGCTATAAAGCCCTGGAGGATAGAGTCTTCCAGGGCTTTTTTCTTGCGCCAAACGCCTCGACTCCTTGACAAAGCCAAGTGTCTCAGGCAGACAAGGGTGGCGTAAACACTCTGGTTTACTGAAAAAATTAGACCAACCAAACAAGGAGAAGAATCTATGCTGCTCGATGGAAGAGTCGCTATTGTGACAGGGGCCGGACGTGGAATCGGACGAGAAGAAGCCCTGCTTCTGGCAAAAAACGGAGCCAAGGTTGTGGTCAACGACTTGGGAGGTAGTTTCGATGGTACTGGCTCGGATGACAGCCCGGCCCAGCAGGTGGTTGACGAGATTAAAGCCGCGGGCGGGGAGGCGGTGGCGAATTTCGAGAGCGTCACTGACTTCGCGGGTGCCAAACGGATTGTCGAATGTGCGCTCGATTCCTTTGGCAAGCTCAATATTCTCGTCAACAACGCCGGTATCCTGCGCGACCGGATGATCTTCAATATGTCCGAAGACGAGTGGGACGCGGTCCTGAACGTCCACCTGAAAGGCTCTTTCAACTGTTCCCGCCACGCCTGTGAATACTGGCGCGAACAGCATAAGCAAGGGAATCTTTTGAATGGTCGCGTGATTAACACATCCTCGGACGCCGGTCTGCTGGGCAGCCCCGGTCAACCGAACTATGGCCCGGCAAAAGCGGCGCTGGCCACCATGGCCATCATCGTTGACCGAGAGATGCAGAAATATGGGGTCACCGGCAATGCCATCGCCCCGCTGGCGCGCACGCGGATGACCGTGGATGCGACACCGCAAACCGCCGGCCTGATGGCGGGACCGGAAGAAGAAGGCGCGCATGACTATTTTGACCCCGGTCATATTGCACCTCTGGTTGCCTGGCTGGCGAGTGAAGACGCGGCCGATGTCCACGGCGAGGTCTTTCGTGTGGGCGGAGGGTGCGTGTGGCTGATGCAGGGCTGGCATTCTGTCGGAACCGTCAAGAAAAAAGGCATGTGGGACGCAGCCGAACTGGGCGGGCAGCTCAAGGTCGAACTGGCCAAGGGGAACACTGCCAAAGAAGACCTGGGATCGGTCTTCAAATCCCTCAAACAGGACTGAGTCACTGATACCAGACAGGCCGGAGACGCAGGGGAGCCCCCTTGCGTCTCGCTATTTTACCCCAGGACATTCAGAACCCGGACATTCTTGTGAGCCAGCCATCTCCCTATAATATTCTTATTGTGTGTCACGCGAATACCAGCCGGAGCGTGATGGCCCATGTCCTCTTGGAAAAGATGTTGGGAGACCGCGATGTCCGGCATATTGACGTTCGCTCCGGTGGCATAGCCATCTACGCCAGGGACGGCATGATCGCGTCCCTTGACGCCTATTTCATCTTGCAGGAGCATGGGATTCAGATTAAACGCGACGAGTTTGTTTCAACCGACCTCAAACGGCATCGAGAGCTTATTGCTGACGCCGACCTCATCCTGACTATGACGAACGAGCAAAAATCCATGCTCGACGCCTATCCCGAAGCAGAGGGCAAAGCGGCCTTTACGCTCAAGGAGTTTGCCGGCGAGCAGGGAGACATTGAGGACCCGGCCATGCAGGGCGAAGAGGCCTTTCGGGCGCGCATGGTCGAAATCAAACGCTGTCTTGAGCATTCGTTTGACGACCTCCTGCAACGAGCCGCGTGACCACCATGTCGCATTCGTCATCCTGGGCCGGTTTTACCAATCCGGCCGACGCTACGATCCGGGATATTCTGGCACCCCCAAGGACCATTGCCGTTGTCGGCTGTTCGCCTGACCCGAGTCGGGACAGCCATCAAATCGCAGCTCTACTCAAAGCCAAGGGCCACACCATTATCCCAGTGAACCCGCACTGCCAGGAAGTGCTGGGCGAGCAATGTTTTCCGAGCCTGCACGCCGTACCGACTCGCATAGAGATGGTTGACGTGTTCCGGCGCTCGCAGTTCGTCGGTCAAGTCGCCGAGGAATCCATAGCCGTAGGCGCGTCCATACTGTGGCTGCAATTAGGCGTCATTGACCCTGCTGCGGCACAGCGGGCACACGAGGCAGGGCTCACCGTCATTATGGATCGCTGCCCGGCTATTGAATACCGACGGCTATTTTAGCGTTGCGTTATGGCAGATTCGCCCCCGAGCAAGCTCAAGCCCTGGCAACGTCTCGACTCTGAAACCGTCTATTCGTGTCGCATCTTTTCGCTGCAAAAGAACCGCTCTCGTTCGCCTCGGACAAACGAAGAGCATGACTTCTTCGTGCTCGACAGTGGTGATTGGGTCAATATCATCCCCGTGACAGCCGACGGTCGCGTTGTGCTGATCCGACAATATCGACACGGGACGAACGATATGACCCTCGAAATTCCGGGGGGCATGGTAGACCGAGAAGACCCCTCACCGCTGCACGCCGCCCGTCGGGAAATGCAAGAAGAGACCGGCTACGACTCAGAGGATATTATTCCGCTGGGCGCAATCCACCCCAACCCTGCCATTCAGGGCAACCGCTGTCACAGCTTTCTGGCCCGTAATGTCGAAAAACGTTTCGAGCCGAGCTTTGATACGACCGAGGAAACCGAAGTAACGCTAGCTCCACTCGCCGGTATTCCTGACCTCATCCGCCAGGGACATATTACCCATGCGTTGGTTGTGGTTGCGTTTCACTGGTACGACCTGCTCAAGCGACCATAAGCAGGGCGAGCCCTTCCCCCAAGTGTCGCCCCCTGGCGACGTATCCGAAATAGGAACGGTTGATGATAGTTATAGTATAATATATATCTGTCAGAGATAGTCATCTAGCGAATCCCCCGGAAATAGGAACGGTTGATGATAGGCCAGCGTTACCACGAGGCGAAGGTCGCAGTTCTGGATGTATGTGCTCGGTATCTCCGATTCCGTGGCGACACCGAGGACGGTGTCGATGTTAATTTCCTGAAAACTCGCATCAAGGAAGTGGAAGACGGCCGATACGTTCTCGCTGTGGTAGGGGAAGCGAAGGCTGGGAAATCTACTCTTATCAATGCACTCCTCGGAGAGTACATTTTGCCGACTGGCGTCTTGCAGACTTCGAGCGCCATCGTCGAGATATTCAAGTCTGGGAAGAAATATGCTGAGATTCGCTACGCCGACGGGCACACGGAAACAGTGCGTGGCCACGAGGTATCCAAGCGCCTACAAGAAGTCGGAGCTATCCAGGACAGATACCGCAGCATCCCGACCGTGCTGATTGACGCGGACATCGTTGCGGAAAAAATTAGGCCAAGTCGCCCCCTTCCTATAGCCGAACTGGAAGAGAAGAGCGGATTGCGATTACAGGATAAGGAGCCCATCATCCATGAGTATGTGGAAAGCCGATCCCTCACGGACATCCCTAAGCAAATCACCTTCGGCTTCCCACTCAAGTACGCCTTTGATGGGCTGCGTCTTGTTGATAGCCCAGGCGTTAATGCCGTAGGCGGCCTCCAGGATGCTACTCACGAGTATATCCGGGAAGCCAACGCGGTACTGTTCGTCCATTCGCTCGACTCTCCAGTCGAGAGTGGCTCCTTTCACAACTTCATAAATAAGGTCGTGCCTGAGCACACTTGGGAGACGCTATTCCTGGTTCTGACCAAAAGCGGGAGAAATTCAAGCGACGACATCGATATGAAAGTCGAGGAAGCCCGCAGACTGTACACTAAGAAGATTAACCAAGATCGAATTCTGCACGTAGACTCTCTACTCAAAATTATTTCCGACGAGATTGAGGAGTTCGACTCTGCGGCCTCACTAAAGGAGCACTATCGTCAGCAAGAGCAGAACTTCAAAGCAGAGAAGAGGGGAGACGAAGCGAGTATCTTCGAGGCCAAACGGAGGCTACTGAACAATGTCCTTGACGATGTTGATGCCGATCCCAATCACAAGACCGTTCAGTCTGAATTGCGCAGATTATCGAACTTCGACGAAATGGAGCGCCTTATTGATGATTTCTCGAGCCAGGCGCCAGGGATCCAACTCTCGGGCCTTCTCGATTCAGTGAAGAGTGGATACGACAACCAGACCGCACACCATGAACAGAATCTCGCCGCGTGGGAAAAGAAGAAGAAAAGCCCGCAGACCTTCGAGAGCGATATCGACGAGTATCGGGACCGCTTGAACGAATATAAACTCTCGATGAACAAGTTCGGTCAGAAGGTCAGGGAGGACTACAGCGGAACGAGGGCCTCATATCGTCAGAGGCTTAAACAGATCAGAGACGAGCATATCAGCCAGATTAGGAGCGCAACCTCTCTCGACGCAGCAAAAAGGGAGCTTGAAAACTTTAGCAACTCAGTCCGCTCGCTCGGCAATACCATGGCGGCGGAGATAAGGACTCGATTCAAAGAGGAGTCGGAGCGACTAGGAGGAGAGTTCAAGGCCGAGTATAGCATCACCATGCCGACTATCGATACTTCGGCCATTGCTATCAAAGCAAAGCAAGAGGCGTATGACAAATATGACGTGTCGAGAAGTCCCAAGGGAGCCTGGGAATGGACGCAGAAGATATTCACCCTCGGCCTGAAGGAATTCACAGAGAATAAGAGAAGGTATAGCGCCAGCAAACACCTGTCCAACTTCAAAAGCGCTGCTAGGAAAATAATAGGAGAGGAGACATCGAAGGGCTTTCCCAACCTCGTGTCAAGTCTTGTCGATAACTACAAGAAGAGCTTCCAGTCGGCTCTGAAGACCCTGATCAATTCACGCATAAAAGCGCTAGAGGAAATTAAGAAGAGCAAGGCCGAGAACGATGAGATATTGAAAAACATCAAAAGGGCAAGACAGAAAAAAAAAGACATCGCGACTGAGGTAACCCGGATCAACGACATGTTGGGAGATATCCGGTGAACCGTCGAGCGGCAAAACGGATCACGGCGGATACTCGCGAAGAGTTTGACGAACTGCGCAAGGATTTGAGCCACCATTTTGGAGCCGATGCGGATGTCGATCAGGAGCGGCGGCAGCTTGTTGATCACGTACGGACAATGGTCGTTGCGAAGACTCAGCTTCTTCTCGATACCTTGCTAAACTACCTGATGGAGGATGCAATAGCAGCATTGGCCGACGCCCCGACGGCGGTCAAAAATGAGTTCTATGACCTCGACCTACGGAGTCGCGTCAAGGAATCTTTCCCTCTGGAGCCTGAATCTCTGGAATTTTCATTCGATCCGCGGGTAATAGTCGGTGGGATTGCGGCAGGTGCGACGGCTGCGGCCGGTGGGCTCATGACCGCGCTGTTACTGAGCGGACTGATTCCCCGCCTCGTGGGAGGAGTAGCCACCCTTGTCGCTTCTGCGGTCGCCTTCCGAATCGCTCATACATCCACCACCGGCATCGCCCTTCAGCGGCTACGGAACGATGTGGACGCTTACGTGACTCAATCAGAACAACAAGTGTCTTCGTGGCTGGCAGGCGTTGAAGACTACTTCGTCGCAGTTTTCAAAGAGTTTCAGAACGACGAAACAAGAGCGGAGGGAGGAACGGCTTGATGGATCAGCGTCATGCTGAAATATATGCTGAGACAGAAAAGGCACTGCGAGATTTGCTTCCGTTCCTGGAAGTAGTCCATAACGATACGCTCCCTGCTCACGTGGAGGCAGACTTGGGCGGACTGTTGCGCCGCTTCTATCTCTTCAGGGTCTCCTCCGTGGTCCTGCCAGACGGCGTTGACAACGCTCAGCAGTTCATTGAGCAGCGCTACCGTAGCGTCCTGTCCGCTGCGCATCGGGCAGGCTGGACCGTGCTGACCGCGATCGTCGGTTCGCGTTCGGGCGTGTCGTTGCACTTCGGCTTCATGTCCACACAAGCGGATTCATCCACCGCCCCGGGCGTGTTCAAACGTATCCTTCAAGGACTGCTACCGGGACTCGCTCTCGACTGCGAGAAAACGACCGTAGAGACGTTAGTTAGGAGCAAGCGTTTTGGCGGCATGCTCTCGGGTGTGCCCGTGCTGAAAGTCGATGATGAACGCCAACACTTCAACCTGTCTTCGGTTGTTCAGAGCCTGCACGGCGAGACATACATCCTGCTGTTTGTGTCCCGTCCCATCCCTAATGATGATCTATCGGGTCAATTGAATGCCGTATTCAAAATTCGAGACAAATGTCACGCTCTAGCAAGGCAAACGCGAACTAGAGAATCGGGAGGGGGCGAGAGCTGGCAAATCAGTCAGACCAAAGGAACGACGAAGACCGATCCCCGGTTTGGGAAGGCGGCCGGAGGTGCTGTGGTTGGTGGAGCTGTTGGAGCATTAGTCGGAGGCCCTGTCGGTGCGGGAATCGGCGCGGGAATTGGCGCCTCTGTAATTCTCGCAGCCTCGGGTCAACATTCGACGACGGAAACGGACACCCAAACGTCTAGTGGCGAGTCACACTGGAGTGAAAGTCTCTCCGAGGAACAACAGGTCAGCGTGGCGCTTGAGTTGGAACGACTTGCCGAGCGGCAGACAGATCGACTGATGAAAGCCGCTAACGTCGGTCAGTGGGAAACCGCGATTACCTTTGCCACAGAGACCGCGGCAGGGCGCGACATACTAACCGGCGCCCTCCTTGGTGAACTCGCCAAGCCGAGTATCGATGTATATCCTCCGCGCGTCCACCACGATACCCTCACCGACCAGCGCCCGCTCCTACTCCCCAAAGACGATGATTACAGCGATGTTTTTCCTAAAAGCCTCGCCTCCTACCTGACTAGCGAAGAACTGGCCTCCATCTCCGCACCACCTTCTGAGAACCTGCCTGGATACGAGATTCGTCGGACACCCGCCTTGAGCCTAACGGATACCCACCCCATCGCGCCTGACGAGGGCCATTTCCTGGGTCATGTCTGCGACCACGGTCGTCCGCTTGAAGGCGTTGACGTGCGTCTCGGTCCGACCGATCTTGCAAAGCATCTGTTCGTGTGCGGCCTGACGGGGGCCGGAAAGACTACGACCGTCAAGGAAATACTGGCAGCAGCAAAGGTGCCCTTCCTCGTGTTGGAGTCGGCAAAACGAGACTATCGCCAACTACTCGGTTACTCCTCGTTGGAAGAGCGCCTGCGTATCTACACACCCGGGGATACCATGATCGCGCCACTGAGATTGAACCCTTTCCATATCATGCCCAAGGTGCGGGCGGGCGTTCATATCGACTATCTCAAGGCAATTTTCAACGCCAGCTTTTCGCTCTACGGCCCTATGCCGTACATTGTTGAACAGTGTCTCCACAACATCTATCTGAAGCGCGGATGGAACCTGACTACCGGTAGGCATCCACAACTCCTCGGCCCCGACGGCCAGCCAGACAAGCAACGGTACGAAGAGAAAGAGGCGCGGTGTTACTTCCCAACCTTTCTCGACCTACGGGATGAGGTTCAGGAATATGTCCGATCTCGGCTGGATTACAGAGGTGAACTCTCGGACAATATCAGGACAGCCATTATCACCCGACTGGATAGCCTCGCGGTAGGCGCTAAGGGGCTGTTGTTCAACTCATCAGAACCGCTCGACATTAAAAATTTACTGGCACATCCGACCGTGCTTGAGTTAGAGGCATTGTCGGACGACGACGACAAGGCGTTCGTTGTCGGATTGCTCCTCACTCTCATCAGCGAGTACCGCCAGACCGAGGACCCTGCCCGTAACCCATACGATCTAAGACAGGAGTCCAAGCTCCAGCACATTCTCGTGATTGAGGAGGCACACCGGCTCCTGAAAAACGTTACGCAGGAGCGCCAAACCGAACATCTCGGCAACCCGCGAGGTAAAGCCGTTGAGTTCTTCGCAAACGTGATCTCCGAAATGCGTTCGATGGGCCAAGGAGTAGCTGTGGTCGAGCAGATTCCGTCGAAGCTGCTGCCCGATGTCATCAAGAACACGAACGCCAAAATTGTCCATAGGTTAGTATCACGCGACGATCAGGCTCTGCTCGCCTCGACCCTCGGTTTGGAAGAAAACGAGGCGATCTACCTCACATCCCTCCAGACCGGTCATGCACTCTACGCAAGAGAGGGGATGCAACGACCAATCGAAGTCAAAATCAAGCAAACCGTTTCTCAACGGAAAATCAGTGATGATAGGGTCCATAGAGAGATGCTTCCACGTGCAGCCGTAGATGCGGATGATGAGGCTAATGCGATGGCTGTCCGGCATATTCTGGGTCCGGATGGATACGCCTTAATATCGCAACTCCTTTGCACGCTTGCGTGCGGCGAATCGTCAGAGTGTCCGAGCTATACAGATAAGGCCGTGTCGCAGGTGAGGTCCTTACTTCTTCAGCGTGACCATAGAAGTTCAGAGTCATCTATCAAGAGCTTCCTGAGCACCGGTATTGTCGAGTTGCTGGCAAACGGCACCTTTCGTTTGCAAGACGGTTTGGTCTGCGAAGTCACCCCTTTTGTCGCTGCGCTGCTGGGCGGCGATGAACAGGCTGGCCGTGACTTTCAACAACGGCTTGCGCAAGGATGGGGTGTGACAGACGCGCGAGATGGGGCGATGCGCCGGATATGTGAACTCGCTCTCGACCGAGCGATCCGAGCAAGGATTCCAGGAGACGATGTTGCTGCTGTAAACCAAATCGTCAGAACCTACTTTATCGTGGATGTCCCGGACGTGCGACATGAAATCACAAAACAAGTCATGGCCCAGCTTGGAGGAGCAACGTGGAACCTCTGACCGCTGTAATAGCGGAGGCTGCCGCCAGAAAGGCGTTAGCCGAAGCAACAGTCGCTCAGGGCATCCGTGAGGCCGCAGCAGAGACAGCAGAGACGCTTGTTAGCGAACAAGGGCTGCTCCAACAACTTGAGACGATCAGGTTCGACTCAATCGAATCCCTTGCTGCTCGCAATGAAGCCACACTGAGTGAAGTGCGACGGGAGGTCTTAGAGGCCAATAGAGAAGCCGGTATGGAGCGAGAAAAGGTGGTCGGCGACGAATTGGTGCGCGAGCACCCTGCGGCGGATGGTTACCATGTTGAGAGCCAGCGCTATCTACGTAACGAGAACGGGGAAATCGTCCGTGATCCGGAAACAGGTGAGTCTCGCAAAATTGATTTTGAGGTGATTAAGGACGGAGAGGTCGTCAAGTCAGTCGAGGTGACTTCCGAAACCGTAGACAAGACGGCTCAACTGGCAAAAGAAGAACGAATCCGTGATGCTGGGGGTAACTATATCGTAGACCGTCGTACCGGTGAGTTAGTCCGCTTCGCTCCAGACGTGAAAACGGAAGTCATACGGAGGGCATGATGGGAAATGGGACGACGTATGACAAGGTGTCCTGGCATTTTCCAGACGGGAAAACCTGTCCGAGTCTGGAAGCTGCGAAGGTTCATTTTGATGTCGTGATGCGCTGGCTTGAGTCCCAGAATTTGTTGTCGCCAGAAGGACGTGAGGCCATAGAGATCGGTATCGACTCGGATTTTTCGCTCACCTCTTATATGCTCACCGACACAGGCAACCAACTCCTGGTAGCATGCTATGCGGAGTGGGTTCGCACCATACAGTATGGGGCTCGCCCATCGGTTAAGCTGTTGGAAGATTGTCTGCGGAAGGTCCAGGGCAACGATTGATGGAGCCCTGTCGCTATAGGAGAGCGCACAGACGTGCCACGCTGAGGCCGGCACACCCTTCTAGCGGATAGGGGTGAGCGCAATCCGTCAAATCTAAGCAAGCCGACCCGATAGAATCTCCCTCTCCCGGCATCAGCTCAGCTTTTCACGCACCAGCTTGCCCATTTCCTGGCAGCCAACCACGCGGCACTCGGGCTGAGCAATATCCGGCGTCCGGTAACCATTTCCCAACACCTGATCGACCGCCTCTTCAATCGCCAGGGCGGCCTCGTCCTGGCCAAAAGAGAGACGCAGCATGAGCGCGGTTGACAGAATCATGGCCAGCGGGTTGGCTTTGTCCTGCCCTGCAATGTCCGGCGCCGTGCCATGAATGGGCTCAAACAGCCCGCGGCTGCCCTCGCCGAGCGACGCAGAGGGCAGCAGACCCATGGACCCGGCCAGCATTGAGGCCTCGTCCGTTAAAATATCACCAAACATATTTTCCGCGGCAATCACGTCAAAGTCGGCGGGTCGCCGGATCAGATGCATCGACATGGCATCCACCAACACGTCTTCATACTCGACATCGGGGTACTCCTGGGCGACTTCATTGGCGACTTCGCGCCACATGCGTGAAGACGCCATGATATTGGCCTTATCGACCGAGGTCAGCTTCTTGCGCCGCTTCCGCGCCAGGTCGAATGAAGCGCGCATCAGTCGCTCGACTTCTCCCTCGGTATAGAAAATCGTATCGACCGCCTCCCGCCCGGACGGCCCGGTCCGGCGTTCGCTCGGCCGACCGTAATAGACACCCCCGGTCAGCTCTCGGACGACCATGAGATCGACGCCTTCCAGGACTTCGGGTTTCAAGGTCGAGGCGTGCAGCAGATGACGGTTGACCTGGACCGGTCGCAAGTTGGCGAAGAGTGCCAACTCTTTGCGCAGCCCGAGAATGGCTTGCTCGGGTCGGACCGAGGCCTTCGGGTCGTCCCATTTCGGCCCGCCGACGGCACCGAGCAGGACGGCGTCGCTTTCTTTGGCGAGCCGCAGGGCCGAGTCCGTCAGGGCCACGCCGTGTTCGTCAATCGAACATCCGCCCGCCGAGGCCAACTCAAAAGAAAAGGCAATATCAAATCGTGAGCCAACAATCTCGAGGACCTTGATTGCCTCGCCCATGACCTCGGGCCCAATGCCGTCCCCGCCAAATACTGCAATATTATGCGCCATGCTTTCTCCTTTTCGTGGGTCAAATCCATCACAAACGGGAGCACAAGCAAATAGGGGCGACCGGCTGGTCGCCCCCTCGATATTCACCTGTCGTTACGCGGACGAGACTTATGGCCCCTGGCGATGGACGCCGGACCGGTCTCCATAGCGTTCCATTTGAGCGAACTTATTGAGCGCATTGGTGAAGGCCAAGGCACTGGCCATAATAATGTCGGTGTGAGAGCCCTGGCCGTTCACGGAGGTTCCGTTTTTACGCAGGAGGCACGAGACCTCGCCCTGGGCATCGGTCCCGCCGGTGATGGATTTGACCGAGTAGCGCTCTAACTTGAGGTCCATTTGCGCAATTTGCGCAATTGCCTTGTAGCAGGCGTCAACCATACCGTCGCCGGAGGCGTTCTCAACCAATTCCTCGCCGTTCACCTTCATCTTCACGGTGGCATGCGGAACCGCCATGCTGGATGAGGTGACATTCATATACATCAACTCGTATTTCTCGGGGATACGGGCCGTCTCCTCCATCACAATCGCCATCAGGTCTTCGTCGTAGACGCTCTTTTTCTTGTCGGCCAGGGCCTTAAAACGCATGAAGGCCTTATTCATATCGGTCCCCGTATAGTCAATGCCCAAGAATTTCAGCCGCTCGATAAAAGCGTGCCGACCCGAATGTTTCCCCAGGACAAGCCTATTGCTGTCCAAGCCTATCGTCTGGGGCTGCATGATCTCATAGGTCAGCTTGTATTTCAGGACGCCGTCCTGGTGAATGCCAGCCTCGTGGGCAAAGGCATTATCACCAACCACCGGCTTGTTGATGGGAACGGTAATGCCGGTAATTTGAGACAGCAGTTGACTGGAGGGGTAAATCTGCTCGGTCACAACGTGTGTGGTGACATGGGCGAACACATCCTCGCGCGTTCTGAGCGCCATGACGACTTCTTCCATGGACGTATTCCCGGCGCGTTCGCCTATACCGTTAATCGTACACTCCACCTGGCGGGCGCCGTTCTCAATGGCCGCCAGGGAGTTCGCTACGGCCAGGCCCAAATCGTTGTGGCAATGCGCACTCCACGTCACGTCGCTGCCGCCGGGAACCGTTTCCCGCAGATGCTGAAACAGGGCACCGAACTGATGGGGGATGGCATAGCCGGTGGTATCCGGGACATTAATGGTCACAGCTCCGGCCCGAATGACCTCACCGAAAATCTGGGCCAGAAAGTCGCGGTCCGTGCGAGAGGCGTCTTCGGCCGAGAACTCGATATAGTCCAGGTGTTTTTTCGCATACTCGACCGCCCAAACCGCGGCGTCAACGCACTCCTGACGACTCATCATGAGTTTATGTTTGAGATGGATGTCGGAGGTGGCGATAAAAATATGCACCCCAGGGTGCTTGGCCTGCTCGACGGCCCGAATCGCACGCCGAATATCGTCTTCCTTGGTACGCGACAGACTCAGGACAATAGGCGTTGAGACGAGTTCGGCAACGCGCCGGACCGATTCAAAGTCACCCTCTGACGACGCGGCGAAGCCAGCCTCGATCACATCCACATTGAGCTTTTCGAGCTGTCCGGCGACCATCACTTTTTCTTCAATATTCATGGTCGCGCCGGGCGACTGCTCACCGTCGCGTAACGTCGTATCAAAAATTTTTACAAATTCGCGTTCCATAACGTCCTCCTGCGTGTTGTCGATATAAAAAAAGGGCTGCGAGATACCCGCAGCCCTTTAAGACAAGGGGCCACGGATCAGAACTTCCGCCCGTGGCCTCCAAGAGTCTGGTGTGACCTATGCACCTCCCTCGGATCCCTCAGGCGGGATGCTAAGCAGGAGGCCGAGTAGGAGACCTAAAGTGTTAGTCGTGCTAGGCATGTATTCTTCTTTATACCGAACCCTTTTTCTCATTGTCAAGTGAACGAGGCTGCTGCTCAGAGGGTTCACGGACCTGTTTTGGTTGGACAAGGGCAACGTCAGGCCCGGCTTCCTCTGGGCCTCTCTTCTTCCACAGACGCACGACCATACCGACCGGACCGGACAACGCATACACTCCGGCAATGGCAAATAACATGATCTGCGGCTCGGCAATGGTCAGCTGTAAGAGAATGATGCCCACAATCAACAGGCCAAAGGGCTGACGGTCGCGCAGATTCAGATCTTTAAAGCTCGCATAGCGAATCGTACTGATCATCAGGCCGGCCAGCACATATACCAACAGGAGGAGGGTGATGTGCTTGCTGGTCGTCCCCTCACCACCCAGGTAGTCATACACCCAGAGCGTCGTCGCGATGACGGCCGCCGCGGCCGGGATCGGCAGCCCAACAAAACTCTCCTTATCCACCACTCCACTTTGGACATTAAAGCGGGCCAGGCGAAGGGCGCCACATACCACGTATAAGGCCGCGGCCAACCACCCCCACGCGCCCCACGGCTCCAAGGCCCAGCGATAGGCCAGCAAACCGGGGGCCACCCCAAAAGCGACCAGGTCGGACAGAGAATCGTATTCCGCGCCAAAACGGCTGGAGGTCTTCGTCATCCGGGCAATACGGCCATCGAGGGAATCGAAAATCAGCGCGATCAGGATCGCGGTTGCCGCAACTCGGAACTCTCCCTGCAGGGTCGTCACACTGGCGTAAAACCCACAGAACAGTCCGCCCGTCGTAAAAAGATTGGGCAACAGATAGACGCCCTTGCGCAGGGGGGGACGTATTTTTTTACGGGTCGGCAGCCGTCGGACTTTTTCGCGTGTTTGCATAGCCACGGGCACCCTCCCTGTTACGTTTTCACATGAGTACGGTATGCGCCGATCACCGTCTCTCCGGCCTTTACTCGTTGTCCGACGGCTATTTTCAACTCTACCTCTACCGGACAATACACGTCCACCCGCGAGCCCAACATGATCATGCCGTACCGGTCGCCTCGTTGGACCTGTTCCCCGTCCGTCAGACGACAGACAATACGCCGGGCCAGCATCCCGGCAATCTGGACCAGGACAATCCGGCGGCCGTGGGTATCCTGAATACTGACCGCATTCTGCTCGTTGACCTCGGCGGCATCGGCGGCAAACGCGGCTCGAAATTTCCCCGGCTGATAGTGAATCTGGGCGACCTTTCCGGTCACCGGTGCGCGATTGACATGCACGTTGAGCGGAGACAGGAAGATGCCAACCCGAGCAGCAGGCTGCTCCGAGGCGTATTTGCCGCGTGCCAACGGCTCAACCGTGATAACGCGTCCATCGGCAGGAGAGACAATCGCATCGGTATCGTCAGGAATCTCGCGATCGGGGTCACGAAAGAAAAAGGCAATAAAGAGGGTAAGCCCAAGGAGAATCCAGCCGGAGAAGTGAAAGTCGAGCAGACCGAGTACAAGAGAGAGTGAGCCAAGCCCGAAGATCCAGGGATATCCCTCACGCGCAAAATGCATAATCAAAACAGGGGAAGCGAAAAGAGGAGGCCAAGCTCCTCTCCCCGCGTGTCAGCCCCATCCTGTCCCGAGTTAATTTTTCGCCTTATCGACCAGCCGGTCTTGCTGGAGCCAGGGCATCATGCCGCGCAGATTGTCGCCAACAACTTCAGCCGCATGGCTCGCACCCTCTTTGCGCAGGGCATTGAAGCGCGGCAAGCCAGACCGATACTCATCCATCCATTCATCGGCAAATTTTCCGGACTGAATATCAGCCAGGATGTTCTTCATCGCTTCACGGGTTTCGTCCCCAATGACCCGTTTGCCACGGGTCATATCCCCGAACTCGGCCGTATTGCTGATCGAGTAGCGCATATTCGTGATCCCCCCTTCATAGATGAGGTCCACGATCAGCTTCATTTCGTGCAGGCACTCAAAATACGCCATCTCCGGCGCATATCCGGCATCGACCAGGGTCTCAAAACCGGCTCGCATGAGTTCGGTCACTCCGCCGCACAGGACGGTTTGTTCCCCAAACAGATCGGTCTCGGTCTCTTCTTTGAACGAGGTCTCCAAAATCGCCGCGCGTCCGCCACCGATGGCCGAGGCGTAGGCCATGGACACCGCCTTGGTATCCCCGGACGGGTCTTGCGCAATCGCGATCAGGCAGGGCACACCCCGACCCTTCTCAAATTCACTCCGGACGAGATGACCGGGACCTTTGGGGGCGACCATGAAAACGTTCACCGCTTCGGGCGGAACGATTTTCTTGAAATGGATATTAAATCCGTGCGCACAAGCCAGGTATTTCCCGGCTGTGAGGCCGGCTTTAATATCCGACGCATACATCTCGCTGGCGACCTCGTCGGGTGTCAGGATCATGATGATATCGGCGTCAGCCGAGGCGGCTCCGACCTCCTGGACCACAAAGCCGGCCTCCTCAGCCTTTTTCCAGGAGCCGCTGTCTTTTCGCAGCCCAATCCGGACGTCCATCCCGGAGTCACGCAGGTTGAGGGCGTGGGCGTGGCCCTGGCTGCCGTATCCGACAATGACAATTTTCTTTCCCGTAAGCCGGGACAGGTCGGCATCGTTGTCATAATAAATGTTCATGCTCATGCTACGTACTCCTTTTGTCTTTTCCTCCTGAGCTCTCTCGTCCGCACTCATGACGGAGAGCCTCTGGATTCGCCTAGCGCAGCCGACGCACCTTCCGCTGCTGCTCCAGGGTATTGTCCGCGGTCGTCGCTGAGAGTGTCTGAAGCCCGCGCTGGACGGCGACTTTTCCGGTTCGCACAATCTCCTTGACGCCCAGTGGCTTGAGTAAATCCAAGATGGCCGTAATCTTCCCCTCATCACCGGTTACTTCAATCACAAAGGATCGCGGCCCAGCATCGATCACTTTGGCTCGGAAGATATCGATGATATTCAGGATTTCGCCGCGGGTGCGTTCGTCTGCGGCAACCTTGATGAGCGCCATTTCACGTTCCACGTGCGGCGTGTCTTGGAAGTCACTGACCTTGATGACGCAGATCAGTTTATTGAGCTGTTTCGTGATCTGCTCGACAATCTGATCGTCGCCTTCCGTGACGAGCGTGACACGGGACAATGAGGGGTCCAGGGTCTTTGCCACGCTCAGGCTGTCAATATTGAAGCCACGGCCACTAAAAAGTCCGGCGACCCGCGCGAGAACACCGAATTCATTCTCAACCAAGATAGAGATTGTATGACGCATAGGTCCTGCTGCTCAATGAGCTTCTGAGAAGGAAACGTTTAACCGGGCGACGCCCCAGCCATGCGAACGGGGTTGAGGTACTCCCAGGCGAGTCGAAACCGTGAACGCAGCGATCCTCGGTTATGCTGCTTGTCGTTTGTGGCGGGCGAGGATTTCCATGATGCGATCTTTACCCGCTAGTTTTTGTTTTTGAATCGTTTTTTCTTCGATCTCTTCTTCTTCAGTCAGGAAGGGTTTTGCTCTGAGTTCTTGAAGGCGCTGTTTGAGTTGAGCGTGTTCCTCATAGTGGCGGCGCAGTTCGGGGTCAGTATCGAGTAGGGAACGGATCAACTCTTCTTCTTTGACATCCATAAGTAACCCTCCTGAAAATGAAAGGAAAGAGAACTCTAGTATAGCCCGAGTGAAGTTGTCAATGTCTCATCTCGTGCCCGGCGGACAGGCGGAGGCTCTCCGCCGGGGCTTGCATAGGCTTAATGACTGGCTTCCTCTTTCGCCTGCTTGCTCTCTTGAACGATTTTTTCCGTTAAATGATGCGGCACTTCTTCGTAGTGCGAAAAACCAACCTCAAAGGTGCCGCGTCCACTGGTCATAGACCGGAGATCAGGCGCATAAGTTAATACCTCAGCCATGGGAACGGAGGCCTTAATGATCTGGTTATGGCCCTTGGCGTCGACACTCACGAGTCTGCCACGTCGCCGATTAATATCACCACTGATATCGCCCATATACTCCTCTGGCACGGTGATATCGAGGTGCATAATGGGCTCTAGCAACACCGGCTTCGCCTTTTCCAGCGCGTTTTGAATACCAATAGACCCGGCAATCTGAAACGCCATGTCCGAGGAGTCCACCTCGTGGTAGGAGCCGTCATACAGCACTACCTGGACATCCACGATGGGATAGCCAGCCAGAAACCCTTTGCCCAAGGCATCGACCACCCCTTTTTCCACTGACGGAATATACTGACGCGGAATCGCGCCGCCTTTTATTTCGTTGACGAATTCAAAACCCGCACCACGGGTGAGGGGTCCAACTCGTAGCCAGGTATCGCCAAACTGACCTCGCCCACCCGATTGTTTCTTCAAGCGGCCCTGGGCCTCGGTTCTGCCGGTAATGGTTTCACGATACGGCACCTTGGGCGCTTTCAGCTCCACGTCAACGCCGTATTTCCGCTTCAATTTTTCGACCACCACTTCAATATGAAGTTGGCCGGCCCCGGAGATGAGAATCTCGTTGGACTGTTGGTCTCGGTCCACCTTGAGGGCGGGGTCCTCCTCGTTGAGCCGGTCCAGGGAGGTCATGATCTTTTCTTCGTCGCCGCGAGACTTGAGCCCCAGGGCGAACGAGATGGCCGGATTGAATTCGACCAGCGGGGGCAGGAGAGCCGGATTTTTGTCGTCGCACAGCGTATCGCCGGTATGCGTCTCTTTGAGCTTGGCCACACCGATGATATCGCCCGGCAATGCCGTGGCCACGGGTTCCTGTTTTTTGCCTTTCAGGTGAAACAACTGGCCGAGGCGTTCTTTGGCATCACGGGTCGCATTATACACGACCGAGTCACTCTCCACCTTTCCAGAAATCACATGGAAGAGCGCCAGTTTGCCCGCTTGTGAGTCAACCGTCTTGAACACACGGGCGGTAAACGGCGCGGTCGGGTCGGGGTTGCGCTCAACCGCTTCATGGGTTTTCGGATCGGTAGCGGTCACACTCGGACGGGAGGCCGGGGACGGAAGCAGGTCAACCATGGCGTTCAACACCGGCTGGATGCCCAGAGTCTGGCCCCCGGAGAGACACAGTACGGGAAAAATCTGGGAGGCCGCCACACCTGCACTCAATCCCTGAGTAATGTCTTCCGCGCTCAACTCCTCGCCCTCAAGATAGCGTGTCAGGAGATCATCGTCTGTTTCGACAACCGCCTCAATCAATTTTTCACGATAGTCATCCGCTTGACCTTGGAGGTCATCGGGAATGGCCTCGGCCGTGATTTCGCCCTTATCGCCTTGAAACATCAGGGCTTTCATAGACAACAGGTCAACTACCCCCCGGAAGTTAGCCTGAGAGCCAATCGGAATGTGAATCGGGGTCAGGGTGGTCTCAAGCGTACTGTTCAGGGCATCGACAGCCGCGCCGAATTCTCCCTCCTCGCGATCCATCCGGGACAGACAGACGATGCGAGGAAGCTGTATATCCTTGGCCCAATTCCACAGCCGTTCAGTCTCGACCTTGAGTTGGCCGGTTGGGCCGGCGATGAAGAGGGCTCCGCTCATCGCCTCCATGGCATAGCGGGTGTCCGGTAAAAAATTCGCATATCCAGGCGGGTCAACCAAACAGATGTCGTGCTTCTTCCAGTGCAGGGTATGGAAGGCCGTGGAGAGGGTGGTTTTTCGTCGCATTTCCTCAGGCTCAAAGTCGAGCACCGAGCTTTCATCCTCCACCCGTCCCTGACGGGTGGTCTCGCCAGCGGCGTACAAGAGCGCTTCCCCCAGGGTCGTCTTCCCGGCCCCACCTTCAGCGAGTAGTCCAATGGTTCGGATGCGATGGATATCATCAGCAGCCATATTTCCCTCCTTTATGGAAGCGTCGCACGATCTGCGTTACTGCGTTGCGTCACAGTCGTCTTCATATCGCCTCTACGCTCTTAATGATTGCGTTCATACAGAATACGCAGGCCCTCCAGGGTCACGAATTCATCGACCTCTTCAATGGTTCGTGATTCTGCCGCGATCAACTGGGCAAATCCACCCGTGGCGATCACGCGGGCCTGCGCGCCATTTTCATGCTGAATACGCTCTACCATCCCGTCAACCAGAGCCGTGTAGCCATAATAGATACCAGATTGGATGGCGTTGACCGTATTGCGGCCAACGATCTTGGGCGGCTTGACCAGTTCCACCCGGTAGAGTTTGGCCGTTTTGTGAAAGAGCGCATCCAGGGAAATCCCGACGCCGGGGACAATAGCCCCCCCCAGGTATTCTCCGGCTTGCGTCACGTAGTCAAAGGTTGTGGCGGTCCCAAAATCGACAATAATCGTGGCGGTCCGGTAGCGTTCATAGGCTGCCACCGCATTCACGATCCGGTCGGCCCCAACCTCTCGGGGGTTATCATACAGGATCGGCATCCCGGTCTTGATGCCTGGGCCGACAATGAGAGGAGTCAGCTGAAAATACGTCTGGGCGAGATCTTCGAGCGTTTTCACCATGGCCGGCACAACGCTCGACACAATAATGCCGGTCACGCAAGAGAGGCTGAGTCCATGAGCAGTAAACAAGCTTTGCAGCAAGACTCCGTACTCGTCTGCCGTTCGCTCCGCCTCGGTCACAAAGCGCCAGTGGTAGGCGAGGTCTTGCGTGTCGTAGAGACCGGCGACCGTATGCGTATTCCCCACATCAACGGCGAGTATCATGGATGTCCACTTCGATCAGTTCACTGGGTCCGTCTTTCGATAGCCATCAACCACGGTCACATCACCAGCCAGAATACGCTGGACGCGCGGGGACGGCCTCGCCTGCCCTTCCGGAGACACGGATTCAACCAGGAGTGCACCGTCCCGATCAATGCCACGCACCGTCCCTGAGATTATCCCTTCAGGCACTGTCACCGTGATCGATTTTCCCAGCAACTCGGACGCATAGCCTTCCCAGGCTGCACCCACTGCCGGGAATCCTTTTTCTAGCCACAGAACGTATAATTTCTCAAGGTGGGTCAGCAAACTGACAGCAAACGCCGCCCGGTCAACCGGCTCCCCACGCATCAGGAAGAGCGAAGAAGCCCTATCCTGCAATTCCTCAGGAAATGATGCCAGCGGAGCATTGATATTGACTCCGATACCGACAATGACGGACCTGAGCTGCGGGCCGTTCGACTGCATCTCAGTCAGGATACCGCACACCTTTTTCCCTGAAACCAGGACATCGTTGGGCCATTTGATGGCGGGTACCAACTGCGTCTGCTGAACGATGGTCTCAGCCACTGCCACGGAGGCCAGCAGGCTTAATTGCGGTGCGGCTGAGGCAGGTTTCCGGGGGCGGAGAATGACCGACAGATAGAGGTTTACTCCGGGCGGCGAAACCCAGCTCCGTCCCAAGCGGCCCTTGCCACCGGTCTGCGCATCAGCGATCACAACCGTTCCCTCGGCTGCATCCTCGCGTGCCAGTCTGGCAGCCGACGTATTGGTGGAATCGATAGTGTCAAAAAAATGCAGCGGGCGACCGAGCAGCCGCGTCGCCGGTTGGGACAACTGAGACACGAGGGCCGTCTCGAAGCTGTGGTCAGGCAGGTCGGCCATGAGAGCGCTCCAGCCCCTACGACTCAGACTCACACATTATGGCCATACTCAGGTCTGCGGCCGGAGTTGAATGGGTCAGGACACCGACCGAGATAAAATCCACCCCCGTTTCCGCCACTTCCCGGACGCGTGCCAGCGATATATTGCCCGAGGCTTCAACCAGGGCTCGTCCATGTATCAGTTGTACGGCTTCGGTCATCTGGGCGGTGGTCATATTGTCCAGCAGGACGATGTCGGCCTGAGCGTCAAGAGCCTCTTCGACCTCAGTCATAGTTGTGCACTCCACTTCGATACGCAGCCACGTTGACGCCTGACTCCGTGCCTGGCGGACCGCAGCACCCACCCCACCACAGACGGCAATGTGATTGTCTTTAATCAATACCCCGTCGTCCAGCCCAAGCCGATGATTTCTTCCCCCACCCTGGACAACCGCATACTTATCCAGCAGGCGCAGGCCGGGCAGGGTCTTGCGGGTATCAATAATGGTGCAGTGGGTCCCGGCCACGGCCTCAACAAATTTTCGAGTCAGGGTTGCCACCCCGGAGAGGTGTTGCAGAAAATTGAGCAAGGTCCGCTCCGC
Organism: uncultured Binatia bacterium (SeqCode); assembly: GCA_965203745.1. Taxonomy (GTDB): domain Bacteria; phylum Desulfobacterota; class Binatia; order Bin18; family Bin18; genus Bin18. The sequence goes on along the minus strand of CBDBDK010000001.1, from coordinate 1,367,038 downwards.
AGTCAGCAGCCCGGCAGCCTGTCCCCACACCTCCGCAACAACCGTCCCGACCGTAACTCGACTCCCCTCTTGCACGAGCAAACGCACCCCAGCCGTTTTATCCGTCTGCGCCAGAACCATTCCAATTATTGGCAGTCCGGCCAGCACAACCTCGGCCTTGGCCGTAATTTTTCCATGCGCCGCCTGATTGACGGGAATCGTCGCTCGCGTGGTCGCATCGCCCCGACCAATGTCCTCTTCCAGCGCGAGACGAATCAGCCGGTCCACAGCCGGATGGTCAAACGGATGCATGGCCTAGGAATGTATACAGCCGGGGAGGCTGAAACAAGGTGAGAGAGTACCCAGGGACTTCGAGGCAAGCCATTTCTCAATCAGTTTCTGGCTGTGGGAATGGTTTCAGTTGGTTTTAGATTCGTCGCACGTCGGACAAGGCAGCCATCTGACGGTCCAGCGTCAGGACTTCCAGGCTAGCGCGAGAATAGTCGTCGGCGATGAGGCGGTCGAACAGCCCCGGACCACCAGAGGCGTTGAGCGCTTCGATGACCGAACGCCCGTTCAGAGGGGCAACCAACCCGCTGCGGAGTACATCGAGCAAGGAAGCGCGAGCGTCAGCCTTGGACACCCCATAGTGGTGCTGAACGGCGACATACGCCTCCCCAACGACTTGGTTTGAAACAAAAACCTCGCAGGTCTGGTCTTCGACCAGGACGCGAAGCTTACTCACACAATACGCGAAATCCTTTTCCGGGCCTCCAGTGAGCAACCGCACGAGGACTGAGGTATCAATCCCGTAGCGACGGATCATATAGTTGCTCCCGAAAGGCTTGCAGATCGAACGGCGGATGTCCGGGTGGAATCTTGTCGCGAAGCCCCCCAAGCCGAGACAAATCTATCCGCCGCGGGCGTAGAATGAAGCCGTCGGGGCCTTCTTCCAGTTCGAGTTGGTCGCCTGGGCCCACGCCGAGCGCGTCCAGCACCCTCGCCGGGAAAGTCACTTGGCGCTTTGATGTGATCTTTACAAGGGAATAATATACTTGACACAACCAAATGATTTTGCTACACTTCCCTTATGACAACAAACACAACGGGTTACAACAACGTGCTAGGTCTCCTCAAATCCTTCCCCGACGAAGCGGCCTGCGCGCGCCACCTCGAACAACTCCGCTGGCCGGACGGGATTACCTGCCCGCTGTGTGATTCCAGTCGGAAGATTCACCGCCTCAACCGTCCAGGCATCTTCAAATGCGCGGAATGCAAAAAGCAGTTCAGCGTGCGGAAAGGCACGGTCTATGAGGAGAGCCGTATCACGTTGCAGAAGTGGTTTGTCGCGGCCTTCCTCATGGCAACCAGCCGCAAGGGTATCAGTAGCTACCAGCTCGCCAGGGAAATCGGCGTAACGCAAAAGACCGCTTGGTTCATCCTGGGGCGACTCCGCAAGGCGGCCGAGCAGGCCAGCGCGGCAGCGGGCACCCTGCCCGGTCCAGTCGAAGCGGACGAGAGTTACTTCGGCGGAAAGAACAAGAATCGCCATGCCAGCCAGAAGCAGGAAGGCCGAGGCCCGAGCGGCAAAATGGCGGTGGCCGGTGTGGTCTCGCGGACAACGGGGAAGGCGGTCGCTAAGAAAGTGGAGAAGACCGATACCCCGACGCTGGGCCGGTTCCTGACCGCCCATGTGGAACCGAAAGAGACCCTGTACACGGATGAAGCGCGGGCCTATCTTCCGCTGGGCAGCCTGTATCACCATGAATCCGTCAACCATAGCGCCGGTGAATATGTGAGGGGGAAAGCCCACACGAACGGCGTAGAGTCGTTCTGGGCGCTCCTCAAGCGCGGTTATACGGGCGTCTTCCATGATATCACCTGGAAGCACCTGGACCGCTACCTTGCCGAGTTCTCCCAGCGCTGGAACATGATCGGCTTGACGAGTGAGCAACGGATTGACGCTATTCTGAAAGCTGGGGTCGGTGGACGGCTGACCTATGAGGAGTTGATTGCATAATGGCACCCACTAAGAGCGACCTGAGTTTTGACGATCTGCTCCGGGCCGGGCTGGGGGTGCCGCTGCGGGATCGTAAGCCCAAAGACCCCGCGCCGAGTGCGGACGTGCAGGAGCCAGCGCCGAAATATGGCGAGAAGAAGAAACGGAAGCGGGAGCGGAAATAGGGATGGCACATTCTCCGAATTGGGTAAAGGAACGGGCGAAATGCGAGGGGGAGGCGCTCACCGTTGAGGTTTTTCAGTTGGCAGGCGAGGCAACAGAGCACCTCAACGCGCTCAAAGGGGTCTCTCGGTATAAAGTTGAAACCGACGAAACAGCCTGTCGGATATCCCGGTTGGAGCTCGGGCATTCCACGCGCACTTGTGTATTTGTCTACGAGCCTGAGCCTGACCATATCCGGGTAAAAATCGCCTTCCGTAACGAGGTTTCTTCTGAGGAAAACTACACCATCTCGACTCGCTGGGATGCGGAAAAAAGCAAATGCCGGATCGTCGTTACGCTCGCAAGTGGGGGGAAAGTGGAGTTCCCACACAAGCACCTGTGGAAAGTGGTTCAGTATATTTTGGAGCCTTTCTTTTTTCTGCGGCCACCACGGACATAGACCCTACCGACCGAGCCATTCAAGCAAGTACACGGCAAGCCCAAACAACAGACAGGCTCCGCTCCATTTGGAGAAGGTATCAAACCACACGCGGAAAAACTCGTCTACATTCCCCACTTGGCCTTCTCGCCACTCATACCATGTTCCAAGGCCAGAGAGACCCAGCATCACGGCCCACACGGCCATAAAGCGGTCAATATCGACAGGCATATGCCGCCCCTACAAGCTGAGGTGGGAGGCCACACAAGCGCGAAACTCCTCCCTCTCGGACGAGGCCGCGTCAGGGTAAATATCCCAACACACCCTTTGCGCTTTCCGGTAGGCTTCGGCATACTGTCCTGCTTGGGCGTTATATTTCTCACAGTCGAGTGATTCGACATAGGCATTCTGGTTCTTGATCGCGGCAAAACAGGCATCGGCCTCAGCAGACTGAAACGGCATCTCCATGCAGGCAGAAAACTCCTCTATCTGTTGCATGGAGCGCTTATGACATGCCTGGAAGTTGCGGTGTTCTACCTCCAGGAGCACTATTTGCGCTTGTATCTGCTCGCGCGCATTCAGTTCTGTGGGGGCGCTACATCCGCTGCCGATTATGACCACAAGACCCAGGAGCCCCGCCTTCAGATGGTGCGGCATGACTACCTCCCATAATTGAGGTAATCGTTGGGGTCAGAGGCTTCCCAATCGCGTTGACAGTCGCGCTTTGCCCGAGGACTGGTGATATGCCCACAGTTGTAGGGGATATGGCCGGGCTCTATGTCGCCATCAAGATACGGCTGGACAAGCGGATCGTGTTTGCCCGTCCGTGTGGGACTCCAGGGCTCAGGCTCATAGGTGTCCTGATTGCCGTAGCCCCTTCCCTCATACTTCTCGTAATCAGTGAGCCGGTCCCACTGGGCGAACGCTGGTGACGTGAACACCGCCAGCACCAACAAAATACATGACACCATAGGCAGAGACTTGACCCTTCCCCGCCTGACAGGAAAAATGGACATGCACCGACACCACTTGACCCGTCAGGCGGTGTTGGGTCCCGCACCGGAGAACCAGTCCGGTGCGGGACACGTTCACACAGACGCGCTTCTCGCGTTGCTTTCTCTCGACAGTGGAAGGACCAGACAAATAGAGGGGGACAGGTGCGGCAGGTGCTACAGGCAAGGGGGAAGCCGACGCCCGGCTGATCCAGGTTGCCGGGCCGTATCAACCCCCAAGCAGTATAACGAGGTGAGCCCTGCTTATTCGCCGCGACTCCGGTAGCTACTCCCGAGCCAGCTTGCGACTGTTCTATTCAGCAAGCGACCCGACGCGCGGGTACTGCTTGAGGTTGATAGGAAGAGCGTAGCGCCACTACGCAAAAGAGTCAAGAAAAGCAGACGGTGTTTGACTTGACCCTGGGGCCTGATGTGGATACAAAAAACCCAGCGACGAGCGCTGGGTCATTGTCGTGCGGAATGCACAGCGGGACAGTAAGCAACTCCCGCCTAGCATTCCGCGCACGAAGGGTCAAGTATGCGCGGACGGATTTTTCAAACTTTCTTCTCCAGCCGAGGGCCACCACCCTGGGGCTGGGGTGCGTCTGTTGTCCTTCAACCATTTACCGGAGCGCGGCAACGCTCCGCAGTCGAAAGGAACCTGCAATGGCGAACTATATCACCATTCCCACTCGTGTGGGAGACCGGACCTTTGATCTTGATAGGCCCATCGTGTGGCAGAACCGAACCTTTACCCCTGGAGAGGCACGGGCTGAATTAGTCCACCTCGATGAGCGCTGCTATCCCCTGGTGCACCAAGTCGCAGAGGGCCGGTGGGCAATCCTCGTGCACTGTCAAGAGAACCCTAGAGAGAGATGAACCCAGCCTGTCACGCGCGCCACACCCTACGCTTGACAGGTAGTTGTGTCAAGTATATTATTCCCCTTTACAACCATACCGCTCCTCCTTACAAAAAATATATATAAGTAAGGAGAAACGATCAAGCGATGTATCTATCGCAGCCTGACGTAAGGGAGCGTCAAGCCTTTACCCCAACGCAGCAAGATTTTCATTGAGCGTCCCCAACTGCGACTCCATGTCCGCCAGCTTGGAACGTTCCTTTGCCACCACTTCGGGGTTTGCCCGTGAGAGGAATTTTTCGTTGCCGAGTTTTTTCCGTACGCCCTCAAGCGTGCCGCTCAGCTTTTTGATCTGTCCGTTCAAACGCGCCCGTTCTTTCTCGATGTCGATGACCCCGAGCACATACACCTCAAGCTCGCCCACGACCGCGGTGGCGGAATCGCGCGTCCGCTCGGCGTCCGCGGCCATCTCAACCGACTCAACCCCGGCCAGGCCCTGGACGTGAATCAGTCCCGTGTTCAGGATATCCGGTACTTCGTCCACGGTTTTGATGCGTACCTGCACCCGCTGTTTCGGCGGCACCGTATACTGGCTGCGAATATCGCGGATGGCCCGAATAACGTTCTGTAAAAAATCCACCTGCTGTTCGAGCTGCTCATCCTGCCAACTCGTATGCGGTTGCGGCCAGGGCGCGTGGGCTATCGCGTCCGGCGTCTGAAGTTGACTCTCGATTCCGCGTTGGGCGGCATGTGCATTCAGGTGTTGCCACAGGAAATCGGTCACAAAAGGAATAAACGGGTGAAACAGCCGCAGGGTCTGATCAACGCAAAAGGCCAGAACTTGTCGGGCGCTGTCCGTGCCGTCCGTGCGCAGGCGTGGCTTGATCATTTCCAGATACCAATCGCACAGCTCCGACCAGAAAAAATCCCGCGCCGCAGACAGGGCAGCCGACGGATTATAGGCTCCAAGCTGTTGCTGCACTTCGGCGATTGCCCGCGTCAAACGGGATAAGATCCAGCGCTCCTCGAACGGCAGCGCAGCCGGATTCAACTCGGCGAAGGGGGCCTGCTCAAGATTCAGCAAGGCAAACCGCGTCGCGTTCCACAGCTTGTTGCAGAAGTGACGACCGACCTCAAAGCGGTCGCTGATCAGCTTGGCCGAGGGGATGTCCGGCATGGTGCCGAGCACATCAAACTCTTTGCCGGTTTTGGGACACACATAGGTGAAAATGCTGCTGCCGTGCTTGGCCTTTGCCAGGTCTACGGGCTCATTGGTAAACGGCGATATGGCTTGAACGGGGAGGCGAATGTCCTGCGAGCCGGTTTGCATCTCGCACAGGACGTAGCGCATGGCATCACAGCCGTAGCGTTCGATAATATCCACCGGGTCGATGCCATTGCCTTTTGACTTGCTCATCCGCTCGCCTTTGCCATCTAAGATCGTGGCGTGGATAAAGACATCGGTGAACGGCACGTCACCCAGGTTATACAGGCCCATCAGGACCATGCGGGCGACCCATAAGGTAATGATGTCGCGCCCGGTCACCAGGCAGGAACCGGGATAATAATACGAGAGGCAGTCGGGGGAACCGTCGTGTGTCCCCAGGGGCGATTGACCGGCTTCGACTGCCGCAGTGTTGGGGTCGGGCCAGCCCAGGGTACTGTGTGGCCACAACCCGCTCGAAAACCAGGTATCCAGCACATCAGGGTCACGAACAAAGCCAGCCGCTTCCAGGTCGCTCACCACGTCCGCTTGGCTGGACGGCTCACGCAAACACACCAAGATTTTTCCCTGGATTTGCTCCGGCGTGTCGTCGGCAACAGACTGAGCCAGACGACCGGGCATATCGGGATTGATAAGTTCGTTGGTTTCACTCGTCTGTAAGCGGGCGACCATATCTTCCCGCGTCAGATAGGGTGCGAGCCAGGCGAGCTGTTCCTGTAATGCCTGGCCCTCAAAGCTGCCCGACCAGATCGGAATCTGATGCCCCCACCAGAGCTGACGGCTGATGCACCAGTCCCGCTTCTCGGCGAGCCAGTTGATATAGGTGTTCCGGTAACGAATGTCCGGGTGAAACGACACGTTCTTGCCCGAGGGCGAGCGCCACTTGCCTTCGGCAGCGTCAAGGGCGGCCTGGGCCAGTCCGGGTGCGACAAATTCATTGGCCGTCCCCCGGCCGCAGACGACACCCCCGTTCACATCACCCATGCGCACGAACCACTGCTCCGACAGATAAGGCTCAACCGGAGTCTTGGAGCGATCCGAGTGGCCGATTTCGATCTCCCGATCTTCAATCGCCTCAAGCAGGCCGAGCGCGTCCAAATCCTGGATAACCTTGTCTCGGGCCGCAAAGCGGTCGAGCCCTTGATATGGTCCGGCCTGGTCATTCAAAGAGCCATCGGCACTCAGAATGTTAATCATACCGATCTCTTCGCTGTGGCGGCCCCAGACCTCATAATCATTGGGATCGTGGCCTGGAGTGATTTTCACACAGCCGCTGCCGAGTTCGGGTTTTGCCCATTCGTCGCAGATGAGCGGAATCGGGCGGTCCAGCAGCGGGAGGCGCACCAGACGACCGGCTCTGGCCATGGCTGCGAGCTGTTCAAGCTGCGGCAGATGCGTATCGCGTCGTTTTTCAAGTCGCGCCACTTCCGCTTCCAGTTCGACCCGCTCTTTTTGGCCGGCTCGGGTCAGGCGCTCCTGTGTTTTACGAATCAACTCTTCCAGGGCTCCGCGCGGATCGGGATGGCAGGCCACCGCCGTGTCGCCCAGCATGGTTTCAGGCCGCGTTGTGGCCACCACCACGTATGCCGGCTCGCCGGGCTGCGGATGAATGACCGGATAGCGCAGATGCCAGAAATGCCCCTGGACGCTTTCATACACAATCTCGTCATCCGCGACCGCAGTCTGCAAATGGCAGTCCCAGTTGACCAGGCGCGTCCCGCGAAAAATAAGCCCGTCCCGGAACAGGTGAAAAAAGGTCCACTGGACGGCCCGGGCACAGACCTCGTCCATGGTAAAGCGCTGGCGGTCCCAGTCACACGAACAGCCCATGGCTTGCTGTTGGCTGACAATGCGGGCCTGGTACTGCTCTTTCCAGTCCCAGATACGCTCGACCAGGGCCTCGCGGCCAATATCATGCCGCGTTTTGCCTTCCAGCTCGAACAGGCGCTTTTCCACAACGGCTTGCGTGGCGATACCAGCGTGGTCCGTTCCGGCCATCCACAGCGCGTTCTCCCCTCTCATACGATGCCAGCGCGTCAGCATATCCTGCATGACGTTGTCCATGGCGTGCCCCATGTGCAGCGCGCCGGTGACATTCGGCAGCGGCATCATGATCACATAGCGTTGCTCGTTGTCGTCTGGTGTCGCAGCAAAGGGTTTGGTCTCGGCCCAGCGCTGGACTATCGTTTTTTCCAGTGCGGCCGGGTCGTATTGGCTGGCCAGTGCGTTTGGCATCAACTCGCTCCTTGGGAAAGCAGACTCATACGATAAGAGAGGCGATTCGTTGTATCAGCATACCAGTAAAAAGGGGCTTCCCTCTTTATTGAGAAAAGCCCCCTCTGATCTATGCGAAAGGGGGGACTTGAACCCCCACGGGTTTTACCCCACAGGATCCTGAATCCTGCGCGTCTGCCAATTCCGCCACTTTCGCGTAAAGTACGTGAAGTACTTACCCGCCGCCCTGTTCGCCTGTCAATCCCGCAGGGGTGCAACATTCCTAGCAGGACGAATCATTCCTGAACGGCCGGCCCTGACGCAAAATACAGGGCTATCGGGAAGGGTTGCCTGCCAGCCCTTACTCCGGCTCCTGATGGCCCGCGTTGGCTAGGAATGAAACCAGCGTGGCCACGCTGAGTGCCCCCAAGACGCCCAGCGTCACGGCCCCGGTCGACACAAACCCCTCATCGGAAAAACCCGCCGCCGACCAGGAACCGACCAAGACTGCTGCCCCGACAACTACGCCTAATACTGTCCCAAGCATGCTGAAAACTCCTTGTCTTTCAATACAGCCTGCTGCTTCCTTTACCAGTTCTCCAGTTGGAGGACTAGGGTACTCTGGGGGTCTAGGCGGATCCCCTTGCTCCAGTACAGCAATCCTCAGACTTGCCGACTAGTATTTTTCTTGGATTCTCGGTAAGGGAGAGATACAATTCCATACAACACCAAAGGGGGTTTATATGTCAGCGGGGAACGGTGAAGTCAGTCTTGAGGGTTCCATCGATTGTGACGGCCATATTTTGGAGCCGCCCGATTTGTGGGAGCAATATCTTGATCCGCAATACCGCGAGCGGGCCATTCGGATTAAAACGGACAACGAAGGTTGGGAGTATTTTGAATTTGACGGCAAACCGTCCCGACTGTGCGAGCGCGGTTTTCCCGGCATTCTGGGCGCCATGGGCCAGCCGGATATCGTACCCGGTCCGGACCGCCGCTATATTGATGGTGCGCCGTTTGGCTCAATGGACGCCAAGGAACGCATAGAGCGGATTGATGGCGAAGGGCTGGCAAAATCGATTCTCTATCCGACTATCGGCCTGTTATGGGAGAGTGAGATCCAGGACCCGGAAATCTCGGCCGCCTATTGCCGGGCCTATAACCGCTGGATTGTGGACTTCTGCTCCGAGTCGGGCGGCCGCCTCATCCCCATCGCCCATCTGTCCGGCACGGACGCCAACGAAGCGGCGACAGAACTGGAACGAGCGGTCAAGGCGGGTTGTAAAGGCGCTTTTTTCGCACCGTTTACCTGGACGAAGAAATCGCACGGCCATCCGGACTATGATCCGGTCTGGGCAAAGGCGCAGGAGCTGGACGTGCCCATTGCCCTGCACCCCACCTTTGAACCCATCCAATTCATGCCCCACGGGCGCTTTGAAGAACTCGTGCCAACGGAGCCGATCGATTTCAACTGGTATTTCGATGTACTGGTCGCCCAGAACATGCAGCAGGCGTTTGTGTCACTCTTTCATCACGGTGTGTTCGAGCGCTTCCCTAAGGTAAAGGCCATCGTGCTCGAATCCCAGGCCGGCTGGATTGGCTATTTGCTCGACCGGATGGATGCCGTGTTTGAGGGTCCGCTGGCCCATTCGACCCAACTCAAGGAGCGGCCCAGCTTTTATTTTCAGCGCCAGTGCTGGATCTCAGCCGACCCGGACGAAAAAGCCTTGCAGAACATCATTGAATTCGTCGGAGCCGACAAATTCTTCTGGGCCTCGGACTTCCCGCACCCGGACCACAGCGACCAGTATATGCCGGCCCTGAAACGGCTGGTCACGCCACTCTCCGAAACGGCCCGGCAACAGGTCATCGGAGCAAACGTGGCTGAGGTCTATAAGCTGGGACAGTAGCTCCCGGCGGACCGACAGCGTGAGACCCATAGGCCCGCAGCTATTGCGGGCCTTTTTACTGCTGCCCGGACCGGCCGGGCGTAGACGACTTTCCGTATCCCGTGCATTACAAATTGCTGCTCGAATACGATGGGACCAATTATCATGGCTGGCAGATTCAGCCCACGGGTGCCACTGTTCAGGGGACGCTCGAAGCCGTCCTCTCCCGGATTCTGAATAGGCCCATTCGTGTGCGGGTGGCTGGGCGAACAGACGCCGGGGTTCATGCGCTGGGCCAGGTGGCCACTTTTCAGGCGACCCCTCCTCTCGACCTTGTGCAGTTTCAGCACAGCCTCAACTCGGTTCTGCCCTCAGATATTGCCATCCATACAATCAGCGAGGTGTCGGACACCTTTCATCCACGCTACGATGCACACAGCAGGACCTATCAGTACCGTCTCTGGAACCGGCCCTACCCCTCGGCCATTCAGGCCCGCTACTCGTGGCATATCCCCTACCCTTTGGATCAGGAGGCTATGAATACCGCTGCGGCCCTACTCATCGGGCATCATAATTTTGCGTCTTTTCAGGGAGCAGACTCCGTGAAACGCACACCGTGGCGCACAGTGATGCACAGTGCCGTCTGTCGCGAGCACGATTTTCTCGTGTATACTGTCGAAGCCCGGTCATTTCTGCGCCATATGGTCAGAAATATTGTGGGCACCCTGGTAGATGTCGGTCGAGGCGCTTTGAGCACGGACGAATTTGCTGCGGTTTTTGCGGCGCACGACCGCTCCCGGGCCGGACTGAACGCACCGCCGCAGGGTTTATTCCTGGTTGCCGTCCGCTATTAAAAAGGCAGACATGTATGGGACTTCTCCAGGACATCACGGCAGCTCTCGCTCCCGTCGGGCTCAACCTCATCGGGACAACGCCGAGGTCTGACTATGAGGCCCTGGTTCCGCCGCAGTATCGTATCAAGCAGTGGTTTCCTGAGACCGAGACTGTCGTTGTTATTGGGAATGGCGGTGGAGAATTCTGGAACCACTTCCGGGAGTATACCGCGGTGCGGCCGGGCTATCTCCAGCAGCATGAACATCCGCTGGACGACTACACCGTCGAAGTGATAAGAGCGCGGCTGACGCCGCTTTTAGACACGGCCCGCGCTCAGTGTCGTCTTATCTATCCGTTTCAGTTTTTCAGCGGCCTGACCGTATCCTTCATGCACCTGGCACAGGCCGCGCGGTTGTCAGTGCCCAGTATCCTCGGCGTCCAAATCCATCCCCGGTATGGGCCCTGGATAGCCTGGCGCGCCGCGGTTTTGATTGATCACGACTTCCCAGCACTCTCGGCCCCGGCCCAAGACTTTGAGCCGTGTTCCACCTGCGTGGAGCGGCCCTGTATAGCCGCCTGCCCGACCCAGGCCGTCAGCGCCGCACAAAACTGGGACCTGCTTGCCTGCACACAGCATCGCCTGCGCGTCCCGACCGATTGCGCCGAGCGCTGTCACGCCCGGTACACCTGCGTCTACGGCCGTGAGCATCGCTATCCTGAGGACGAACTCGCCTATCACCAGCGTTTCAGCCTTGCCTCAGCGCAGGCGTACTTCAGGAAGTCCGGGGGGGCGAACTAGTCGTTTGGCAGCAAATTCCCCTGCTCATCGAGTCTAAGATTCGTCTGCTTGGCTTGCTCAAGCACTTTCGGAGCCCAGGCCACATGACCGGCATCGGTTCCGCCGAGAATGGCCATCAAATGCGCGTCGCCATCGCCGACATTTTTAAATCCGCGCATCACGCCGGGCGGGACCGAGACCGTGTCCCAGGCATCCAGGATCACTTCCTGGTCACCCTCATCTCCCCAGTAGATGGACCATTTCCCCGACAGCGGGATGAACACTTCAACCGTGCTGTGGCTGTGCAGGGCCGCGCCTTTGCCCGGACTCGCACCGACGTAGGTGACGTTAAAGTCCTGAACCGCAGTAATCGCGGGGTTGAGGTTCGTATCCTCGGTGACGCCGCGGCCGATCACGTTATAGATATCCCGTTCATGGCCTGGAATCTCACTATCAAGAAATGCCTGCGCGCTGGACCTCAGTTCTTTGAAACGGGCAACGCGTTCGAGCATCGCTTTTTTTGAAACGTGGGTGTTTGCCATTGGTCCCTCCTTAGCGGTCTTCTGCCGTGATTCTTCTTCCTTACCCCGGCCTGACCGGGAGGTGCAAGAGTTGAGTGGAACAATTGGCAGCAGAGCCGATCCCTCTCCCATGGGGTCGCTTGCATGGATGGGGGGAATCCAGTAAGCGCAGGGCATGGCGACAAAGAACGGACACGCCCGGGGGAGAAAGAGTAAACGTCCCCTTCCAGCGGACAAAAAAGCCGGGGACGGCCACTCTTTTAAGCAGGCCCTCCGTGAGGAAGCAGTCCTGCAAGCCGCGGCAGACTGTTTCGGCGAACAGGGCTACCGGGCAACGACGCTCGAGACTATTGCCGAGCGCTTGGGGATCTCCCGCGTCACCCTGTATCGTTACTGTCCCAGTAAAGAAGAACTGCTGATCCGGGTATTTGAGCGTTCTATTGCTATTTTTCAGCGCGACCTGCGGCAGATTTGTTCTCAGCCCATAGCGCCCGAAGAGAAGCTGCGGCAGATTATCCGGCATCAGGTTCGCCTCATGGCTGACCACCGCAATTTTCTGACGGTTTTTTTTAGTGAAGAGAGTCATCTGCCCCAGGAGATTGCCAAACGGGCGCGCGCCGAACGACGGGTATACGACGGGCTCATTGAGGATGTGATTGCTGCGGGTATCAAAACCGGACGCCTCGCCCCGCTGCCGGCCAAGCTGGTGTCGTTTGCCATTCTTGGTATGTGCAACTGGCTGTATCAGTGGTACCAACCTGAAGGACCGCTCTCTGCCGATGAGGTTGCACGCAATTTTATCCAGTTGGTTGAGCAGGGCTATTTGCGTGCCGATCCGCAACAGGAAATTCTTCAGCGTTTAGAGCGAATGGAATCCGCGCTGTCGAACCTGCGGGACGCTCAGCAACCGGACGAGTGAAGGTCTACTCTCCGTCCCGCACAGGAATCGGCGAGTTGCACCAGCGGCCGCTGGCTTCGTCATAATGCGCCCACCACCGCCGACCGTTTTTACGAAAGAGCTTGAACGAACAGCCATGCTCGTCGCACCACGGCGGGCTGGGCTCGGTCTGGGGTGGAGGGGGAATAGGCTGCTGAGACTGGGGCCGTGGCCGCTGGTGCCGTTGAGCGGGCTTTGTTTTTGGCTGGCGAGGGGTAAAGCCCATGGCTTCAAGCTCGACGATCACGGCGGCCATACCGCCGGCGCCGTCAACCGGCATCTCCAGACGGCATTCATAGCCCTCGGGGCTGATACACCAGACCTCACACGTCCCCATTGTCACCTGCGGGCTGGGTACCGGCAGAGGGGACTCTTCCGGCGGGGCGTCCCCAGGCTGTTCGCCGGGCCACTCCTCATCCCAAGCGGGCGAAGCCGGGAAGGAGGGGACAAATCGTTTGGATGATTTACGCTCCACTGACCTCTCGTCGGACAAGCTGGGCGCCGGCCACCAGGGCTCCCAGCTTGGCTCGGGCTAAATTCCGGGACGACGCAGAAAAACCACAATCGCAGGTCAGGTAGAGCTTTTCCGGATTCACATGTTCAAGCGTCAGACGAATACGCTCGGCCACATCTTCCGCCGTCTCCAGGTACATGGACTTTACATCAACGACCCCAGCCGCAAACTCACGCTCATCACCGTACTGGCTCCAGAGTGCCAGCTCGGCCATTTCTCGATTCGCAAATTCCAAGGCGAATTGATCGACCTTAACGTCAAGAATGCCGGGGAACAGCGGTTTATACGTCCGCTTCATGGCCGGCCGGCCCTGATTATTGCCAAAGCAGACGTGTAAGGCGATTTTGGCCTCCACCCCCTCCAGGGTGGTGTTGAACAGCTTTACTGTTTCTTCGATGGACAGGGCCGGCTCCCGACCCACGGCGGAGGGTTCGTCAAGTTGAATAAAGGTCGCACCAGCCGCAACAACGCCGCGGAGTTCCCTGTTCACAAGCGCTGCCAAGTCGTACAGGAGCGGCAGATAGTCGCCCTGTGGATAGCCAGCCTTAAGCCGGATGGGCATGGCGATCGTGAGCGGACCGGGGCAGCAGACTTTGAGCGGTTTATCGGTTTGGGCTTGGACAAAGGTGAATTCGTCGACTAACCCGAAGCCGTCAGGGGCGCTGACCCGTTCCGTTGTCTCAAAACGCGGTGCACTATCGTAGCTCATGATACCGAGCTTGCGTTGCGCCCGGACCATATTGAGACCGGATAATTTTTCGACCACGTTCCACAGAAAGCGCTGACGACGAATCTCACCATCAGTCAGAATGTCCAGCCCGGCTTCTTCCTGGTCCCAGACGGCCATTTTTACCGCGTCTTGAATGGCTTCCTCGACATCTGCCGGACCGGCAGTCCCGGCACGGAGGGCTCTTCTGGTTGCGATCAGCCACGACGGCGAGGCATAGGAGCCAACGCCCATTGTGGGGAAAAGCCCAAGATCGGTTCCGTTGAGGGTCGGCATCACGACTTCCCTGTTCTTCCTATAACGCTTCTGGAAAGAGGGCGAGCAACTCCGCCCCGTCCGGGGTCTGCCACGCCCCGCGAACCATATAGGTCTGGAGGGTTTCCACCCGAAAGCCCACGGCGAGCAACTCGCGTAATAAAGTTGCATGCCGTGTAGGGAAGCGCATGCGCAGGGCCTTTCCCTGTTCGCGCTCCACCGCGGACAGAATCAGCGCGCGTAAGACCGACGGTTGCGTTGCTGCAGCGGGGCCAAAAAACGTCCCTGCCTCTGTGCGAAGGAAACACAGGTAACCCGCGAGTTGCCCCTGAACAAGGGCGGCAATATGTGGCGGCTGGGCGTGGAAAAACCGCATATCCTGTTTACGCGCAATACCGGTTAGGCACGTATCCAGTGTCGCCAGGTGTTCGATATCCTCCGTCGCCCACTCCCGGATTTCAACATCCCCTGGAACGTCTGCCTGAATGTGCTGCCCGACCAATGAAGCAATAGTGCCGCGCGCCTCAAAACCAAGCGTGCTATACAATGGAAAGGACACCACGTTAAAGGCGTCCTGCACCAGCCGGAGCGAAGGACACACGCCCCCCGCCTCAATCACGGCCTGCATCAGTGCTCGCCCGGCACCTTGGGCTTGGGCGCTCGGATCAATAGTAATCGGGCCGATCCCGGCCGTATCGCCCCGAAGATGGATGAAACCGGACCCAACGATCTGTCCATCCTGGAGCGCGGTGAAACACTCGTTTGGCTCAAGCCGTGCATACCCTTGTGCGATGGATGTTCCGGCGGCCGGCGACGGAAATGGCTCAGGGTAGCCATGGCGGCGAAAGAGGTCATTAAAGGCGGCAACCATGACTGCCCCAACGCGAGGGATATCCTCCGCTAGCATGTGGCGAATCGTCACGGTCATTACGTCCCCTCTGCCCTTCCCCTACGTGCCGACACCAGTAAAGAATAGTGTATTGCAAACTTGTAACAAAAAACTTTCCTGCTGTCTGCCCACGAACGAATATTTTCCGGAGAGGCGCTCGCGTGCAGGGGACAAGGCCTGCCTGACTTTTCCCCCCTGTCTGAGCGTGGTACCGTAGCCGAAATTTTTTTGTCATCAGTAAGAACAGCCAAGAGAGGAAGTGTATGGAAGCCTGTGGTGAGTTCTCCCCGCCTCCCAGAACCTTGTTAGGTCCCGGTCCGAGCAACGTCCATCCTCGGGTACTGCGTGCCCTGTCCACCCCGCTTGTTGGGCATCTTGACCCTGAGTTTATTCGGCTGATGGAAGAGACCAAGGCACTCCTCCGGTTTGTCTTTCAAACATCGAACTCCCTCACCCTCCCGATCTCGGGGACCGGCAGCGCTGGCATGGAAACCTGCTTTGTGAATATGGTCGAGCCTGGAGACGAAGTCGTCATCGGCGTCAACGGCGTATTCGGCACCCGCATGGTCGATGTCGTGAAACGCTGCGGCGGAACACCCGTTATCATGGAAGCCCCCTGGGGATCCGTCTTTGACCCGGACGATGTCCGCGCGGCCCTCAAGCGCTGCGCTCGACCAAAGTTGGTGGCGCTCGTCAATGCCGAGACATCAACCGGAGCCTGGCAGCCTTTGGAAGACATTGCTCCGCTCGTCCATCAGGCAGGAGCGCTGTTTCTGGTTGATGCGGTCACGTCGCTCGGCGGCTGCCCCCTCAAAATAGACGAATGGCAGATTGATGTCTGTTATAGCGGGACCCAGAAGTGTCTGAGTTGTCCGCCCGGCCTCTCGCCCGTCACCTTTAGTCCGGCCGCCCAAGAGGTCATACGGAACCGCAAGCACAGGGTTCAGAGCTGGTATCTGGACCTGAGCCTGCTTGAGCAATATTGGGGTGAGGAACGCGTGTACCACCACACCGCCCCTATCTCGATGAACTATGCCCTGCGGGAGGCCTTACAGCTGATTTCCGAAGAAGGCTTAGCCGTACGATTTCGTCGCCACGAGGACAATCATTTGGCCCTCGCTGCCGGCCTCAACGCGCTAGGGATGCGGCTGGTCGCCCAGGAAGGCGCCCGCCTCTGGATGCTCAACAGCGTCGCCATCCCCGATGGCATTGACGATGCGACCGTTCGCAAGCACCTCCTCGCTGAGTATAATATCGAGATTGGTGCCGGCTTGGGCGTGTTCGCCGGAAAAGTCTGGCGTATTGGCCTGATGGGAGAATCCAGCACCCGTAGCAATGTGCTGCTTGTTTTAAGCGCACTGGAGGCCGTGTTACAGCAAAATGGTCATGCTTGCGCAGCCGGGGCTGGTGTCAGCGCGGCGCAAGAAGTATACGCGACGCGGGAATCCAGAGCGCGCCTCAATCAGCATGAGGCTCGGTAAAAGGCTTACCAGGACAGCCGGCAGCCCGCCGGTGTGATACGATGTAAGAGAAGCGTCGAGGAATAATGCGAGCGTCCGTGAGCGCCTTTTTCTTGCTGTGTTTCTTTGCTCTCCTGCTGCCGGTGACAGACAGCCGGGCTGAGCCGACACTTACCCTGCTGTCCGCCGATCAGATTCCCCCTTTAGTCGACGATCTTGACCGCAGCTCTCTCAAGGCCGCGCTCCAACAGAGCCTCGCGGCCCTGGAGCAGAAGCCGGACTCCCAAGCATTTTCCTTTGGACAGCAACAGGTCGGCGTCGGCCAGGTCCGGAACAGTCTCGGCGCATTTCTTGCCCTGCTCGATCAGCCCGGAGACCTCGCTCTGGAGGTCCAGAGAGCATTCGACCTCTATCGTGCGACCGCACCTGTGCTTTTCACTGCCTACCACGAACCCGAACTGCAGGGCAGCTTTATCCGAACCGAGCGCTATCGCTATCCTTTGTACCGTCCTCCGACTGATTTGGTAAAAGTTGACGCCTCCCGATTTACGACGAAGAGTAAACGTGCCCTCCAATCAGCCCAAAAAGCTGGACACGTTTACCCTTTCCAGCGGTTTCCGCAAGACATATACGGTCGCGTCGCAAACGGACGACTCGTCCCCTATTTCTCTCGGAATCAGATTGACGGACAACATATTCTGGTGTCTCAGCACAGAGAACTCGTCTGGCTCGACGACCCGGTTGAGCGTTTTTTCCTCCATATTCAGGGATCCGGGAAAATTCGGCTGCCGGACGGCGCCTGGTTTCGGGTCGGCTATGCGGCCTCAAACGGCTGGCCGTATCGGAGCATTGGCAAGCTACTCCTCAGTCAAGGGAAACTCCAGTCCGGAGAGGCGTCGGCCCAGGGCATTCGCCACTATCTGCGGCAGCATCCAGCCGAACAAGAGCGAATCTTGTTCCATAATAGTCGTTATATTTTCTTTCGGATCGTCTCCGCCGGGCCGCTGGGCAGCTTGGGCGTCCCGCTGACACCGGGCCGTTCAATTGCGGTCGACCCGAACTGGTATCCGCCGGGTGCGCTCGGCTTTATCCGTACCACCAAGCCTCACCTGGAGGAGGACGGGCAGGTCTCGTGGCAACCCTTTTCGCGTTTTGTGGCGCTGCAAGACCGCGGCGCCGCCATTACCGGTCCCGGACGCGCGGATATCTATTGGGGGAGTGGGCCGCAACCAGAGGCCGGCCTGATGGCTCAACGCGGCGAACTGTATATTTTTCTCAAAAAGTCGTAGCTCCCCTACTCAACGCGCACCAGATTTGTCACAATACGCATACCCCTGCGATAGGACAGACATCCATGGCCTCTGAGGCAAAAATCTCCCATTCCGGCCTGCGACATATTGCCCTGAATGTGGCGGATGTTGCCGTTTCGGTTGAATTTTACACAACCCTGTTCGGCATGCAGGTCGTCTGGCAGCCCGACCCGGACAATGCCTACCTCTCCTCGGGCTGTGACAATCTGGCCCTGCATAAGGCGACACCCCGACGCGGTCGAGCGGGGCAACGCCTTGACCACGTCGGATTCATCGTTCCGCGGAGCGACGATGTCGACCGAGCCGCCAAAATACTAGAGACGCACGATGTCCCTATCGTCACACCAGTCCGGACCCATCGGGATGGCAGCCGCTCCCTGTACTGTGCCGACCCGGATGGTACGATCATCCAAATTCTGTATGAGCCCACCCTCAGCCAACAGCGCGTCACATGAGGTGAAAGGCCACGCGCGTCTTTTTGCCGCCTGGGCGGTCCACGCCTACACGGCTTCCGGTGTTATCGCTGGATTTCTCTCCCTCCAGGCTATTTTCCTGAGCAAGCCTCGGCAGGCCTTTGTCTGGATGTTGGTCGCCGTACTCATTGATGCGACCGATGGCGTTCTGGCGAGAGCTGTTCAGGTGAAACGGATTCTGCCCTGGTTTGACGGCGCCAAGTTGGATGACATTGTTGACTATTTTACCTACGTCATTATCCCGGCTGTTTTTCTCTACCAGTTTCAGTTGCTTCCGGCTTCTGGAACGCTCCTCTTCGTGGCGGCGTTGCTCCTTTCCAGCGCGTATGGTTTTTGTCAGGCCGAGGCCAAAACACAGGATTTCTTTTTTACCGGTTTTCCCTCCTACTGGAATATTGTGGCGTTCTATCTCTACGCAGGCGGGACGCCCATTTGGCTGAACGGTAGCCTGGTCCTCCTCCTTGCCATAGGCGTCTTTATCCCTATTCGCTATGTGTATCCCACGCGTACCGTTCGCCTGCGCCTCTTGACGAATGTGCTCGGCGCCATTTGGGTTGGTGTCCTTCTCCTGCTGCTATCCCAGCTCCCCCATGCCCGTCCTTGGCTCGTCATTGCCTCTCTCTACTATCCTCTCTACTACACTGCCCTCTCCTTCTACTTCCACTTCACCGCCTCCCCCCCTTCTTCAAAACTTCCGACTCGGACTTGACAGCCGGAAAATCAGACACATTTTTCTGATAGGGCTCACGAGAGGGGCAGAACAGATGGAAACAATAAAAGACCGCGAGGAAAGGGCATCGGCCCTCTTATACAAAGGTTATCAGGCCCAAAGACAAGGCGACCTGGGGGAAGCCATGCGCTTCTATCAGGAGTCCATCCAACTGCATCCGACCGCAGAGGCACATACTTCTCTCGGGTGGACGTATGGTTTTCTCCGCCGTTACGAGGACGCGATTGAAGAATGCCGCACCGCAATTGCCCTCAACCCCGAGTTTGGCAATCCGTACAACGACATCGGTCTCTATCTTATGAGGATGGGCAAGCTGGACGCCGCCGTCCCCTGGTTAGAGCACGCGATAGAGGCGGCTCATTATGACACGCCACATTATCCATATCTGAACCTGGGCCGGATTGCCCTCGCAAAAGGGGATCTCCTCCAGGCCGCCCGAGAATTTGGGCGAGCGCTTACGGCTGAGCCCCGTTCACTGACCGCTCGCCGAACCCTTGCCGCCCTTTCCGCTCAACTAAACTAAAAAAAGAGCAATTCATCCCCTCTCGCTTCGTTAGCGGAGCAGGGAGTTGGGTCGATTCAACAGAAAGGGCACAAGATCGACAGTGGGTCTGCGACGACGTCTCTCCGGGAAAGATAAAAGGAGCGGGCCGAGGATGAGACCGCCCAGAAAACCGCCAATATGGGCCCCCCAGGCAATAGGGGTCGATGAAAAGAAAGCGGCTTCTCCAATAGCGTATACAGAGATAGCACCGACCACATGAAAGAAGACCCAGCCGCTCAAAAAGAGGATCGTCAGAGTTCCTTCAAGAGGCTGGGGAGAGGAATGCGCGGTGGTATCGGACTCCTGGGTTGAGAAAAGAATCAGACAATAGACACCGGCAACGGCGGCAATCGCCCCACTCGCGCCTATCATTGGAGTTGAGGAAAACGGCGTAATCGCCGCCTGGGTTAACAGGGCAATGACGTTGCCACACAGATACAACACCAGGTAGCGGACTGCTCCTAACCGCGCCTCTACGGCGTTCCCGAGAAAAAACAGGCAGAGCAGATTGCCAACCAGATGAAGCCCACCCCCATGCAGGAAGAGACAAGCAAAAAGCGAGGAAGAAACGGGGAATTGGCCCTGGGTTAGCGCCAGAGAGAATTGTGCGGGAATCCAGCCATAGGTCGTAAGGAAGGGCTGGAAAGCCGGGCCGAGTGTGAGTTCATAGGCAAAACAACACAGCATCGCTCCCATAAGCACATGATTTGCCCACGGGAAGCCTGCGCCCTGGCGCTCTTCTTCAAGGTAGTACACGCTCCTGATCCTAGCTCAGGTTTTCTCTCACCAGCGTATTCCACCACATCCTCCCACTGTTCCGTCCACTCGTCCAAACACGGTGAAGTAGAGCTCTCTATAGCACCTTCAATAGAGGTATGATAGTGGGAGAGAAATCGTTATGCCGATCTACGAATACTACTGTCGGGCGTGCAAAAGACAGCAAAGTCTCATTTTTATGAAGATAGGAGATGTCCAGAAATCTCCTCGGTGTCAATACTGCAAGCAACGCCGCCTCACCCGAATACTCTCGCGTTTTGCCTATCATCAGGGAGAAGAGGCTCGACTCAAGAACCTGGACACCAATGCCCCCAGAGACGAGGCGTTCTACCGCGACAACCGCAACGTAGGCCTGTGGGCAAAGAAACGAGCAAGAGAAATGGGCGTTGATCTCGGCCCGCAGTTCGATGAGACGGTAGAAAAGGCCCGCAGTGGTAAAATTCTCGATGATCGCTAGCCTGTCCTGATCCTCTTGATTGTTAGGCTGACCAAACATGCTTCGTACGGCGCGCGATCAGCTCTGGCGCATTTGTCGGATCGTGAGTGGGATTGTTCTCCTGCTTGTGGGCCTCTTTCTCAGCCTGCCCGGCATTCCCGGTCCGGGTATTGTGTTAATCTTTGTCGGCTTTGGGATTCTGAGCCGAGATTTTGAGTGGGCCAAACGCTGGCACCTCCGTCTCAAAGACACGGCTCAGCAGATTATCAACCGTCGGAAAACGGCCAAGCGCCAAGAGCAGCCATGATTAAGCTCTACGATTTTTCCCTGTCTCCCCGCGCACGCAAGGTGCGGATCACCCTCGAAGCAAAAGGGCTGGAGTATGAAAAAGTCCCGATTGACATCACCAAGGGCGAGCAGAAAACGCCTGAATATCTGACAATTAATCCCTATGGGAAAGTTCCCGCACTTCAGGACAATGGGACAACGGTCTACGAGTCCACCATTATTATGGAATACTTGAACGACACCTACCCTACCCCGCCCTTGCTGCCGGACGATGTCGGACAACGCGCCCGCGCCCGCGTCCTCATGCATTATGCCGATAACCCGTATGAGCACGCCGTAGCAACCCTGGCCGCAGAGCTCCTGCTCAAACCCATGCAGGGCGGTGCTGCGGACCACGAGGTTGTCTCGCGGGCAAATGCGGCCCTGAACCTGTGCTTCGATCACCTCGCAAACGAACTTGGCCATAACGACTTTCTGGTCGGCTCGACATTGACCCTGGCAGATATTCCGTACGTGTCGTGGGCCCTCCTGTTTCCCAGGCTGAATGTCGATATTCCGCATCCCCGGCTTGAGGCGTGGATCAATCGACTCAAAGAGCAGCCGAGTGTGCGGGCAGCAGGCTAAGACCGGGGATGAAGCCAGACACAACGCTCCTTCATTCCCAATCCCCCCGAGGTATTATGTTTAGCGGCATTATTGAAACAACCGGAACCATCACGAAGATCGACCCCATTGCCGCAGGGGTTCGCCTCAGGCTGCGAACCAATCTTCCCACCCAAGAGATCAGTCTGGGCGAGAGCATTTGTACCAATGGGGCCTGCTTAACCGTGACCGCAATTGAGGCAGATCAACTCAGCTTTGACGTTTCAGCGGAGTCGCTGCGACGCACGACCCTGGGAGAACTCCAAGTTGGCGATGGTGTGAATCTGGAACGCTCGCTCCGACTTGAGGACCGTCTGTCCGGTCATCTGGTCTGGGGTCATGTTGACGGAGTTGGACAGGTCACATCCATTCAGCCGGAAGGCGATTCGTTTCTCTATACCTTCGCGCTCCCGACCGAACTCAGTCGCTACCTGGTGGAGAAAGGCTCGGTAGCCGTTGATGGCATTAGTCTGACGGTCTTTGATTGTCAGCCCACAACATTTACCTGTGCCATTATTCCCCACACCCACACCGTCACCACGCTACATCAGCGCAAGCCTGGTGATCGGGTCAATATCGAGGGGGATATGCAGGGGAAATATATTGAGAAGTTCGTCCAGGACGTGCTCGAAGGGATGTTGGCCACACCCCTCCAATCCATTCGGGACGAGGTCGCCGCCCTTCGTAAGCAGATCGAGCAAAAAGACGGCTAGGGTCGGAGCCTGTCTTTTCTTCGACGGCATTTTTGTCCCCCCCGCTCTGCCTGAGCAGAGGATATCTCCCATTCAGATTGCCCACTCCCGCCTGCTCGGATAAGAAGAGCGCTCAGGCATCAGAAGGGGAACCTATGGCCGATACTACTGCCCGCACTATCGTCCAACGCGCAAAAGAGCAGCATCGTTTGGCGCTGACCGAAAGAGAAGCCAAGGCATTAGTTCAATCGGCCGGCATCCCTACTGTACGGACGGAGCTGGCTCGCACTGCCGAGGAGGCCATCACGCTCGCCCGAGATATGAGATTTCCGGTTGCGCTCAAGATCAGCTCAGCCGACGTCGCCCATAAAAGCGATATCGGCGGCGTGCAACTCAACCTCGCCACAGAATCCGCCGTCCGCCGCGCGTTTAATGACATCGTGACCGCCGTCCGTACGACACAGCCTGCCGCAGTCATCGAAGGCATCTCGGTTCAACCCATGGCCCAACCCGGGGTTGAGGTCATTATCGGCCTGACATCCGATCCGCAGTTCGGTCCGCTCATCATGTTTGGCCTGGGTGGAGTGCATGTCGAGGTGCTCAAAGATGTCGCCTTCCGGGTGGCTCCGCTCCGCCCCCAGGACGCTGCTCACATGATCCGTGAAATCAGTGGATTTCCGCTGTTAACCGGTCATCGCGGTCAAGCCGCGGTTGACCTGGCCGCTCTGGAGCAGGCCCTCCTCTCTCTGTCGGCCTTAGCCGAGGCTCAGCCGGATATCCAAGAACTCGACCTCAACCCCGTTTTTGCCTACGAGGACGGCTGTCTCGCCGTTGATGCCCACGTCGTCCTCCACGCTGAGGGTCCCCGCGCCCCATCCCGCCCGCTGTCGGACGAGACACGGGCGGCCCTGGCGCGTACGTTTCATCCCCGTACGGTTGCCGTGGTCGGCGATAAACGCGCCATGAATTATCTGTGGTTACGGAGCCAGACGACCTTCGAGGGCAAAGTCTATTCCGTCCAGATTGACGAGCAAGAAATCCAGGGCATTACGGATTTAGGGGTTCCCAACTACCCGAGCCTGGAGTCGATTCCGGACGAGATCGACTACGTCATCACCGCGGTCCCCCGACAAGTCGCGCCGCATATTGTCGCAGATTGTGCAGCGAAAAAGGTCGCCGGGGTGATGCTCTTCACCTCGGGCTTCTCCGAAGTCCATGACGAAGAGGGCCAACGCTTGGAGCAGAGTGTGACCAAAACCGCTCAGGAGGCCGGACTCGCTCTTATCGGTCCGAACTGCATGGGCATCTACCATCCAAAAATCGGCCTCCGCAATTACCCCGACCTGCCGGCTGGGGAACCGGGCTCAGTCGGGTTTATCGGTCAGAGTGGTACCCACACGATCACCTTTAGTATGGCAGCTACGAGTCATGGACTGCGGATCAGCAAGGCTGTCAGTTTCGGGAACGCGACAGTCCTTGATGCCAGTGACTACCTCGACTATCTCGCGCACGACGACGAAACGGAAATTATCGGTATCTATCTTGAGGGCGTGCGGGAAGGGCGCCGCTTCTTTCGCTTGCTCCGCGAGGTCACACCCCGCAAACCGGTTGTCATCTGGAAGGGTGGCCAGACCGAGGCCGGCCAGCGGGCCACCTCGTCACACACCGGCTCACTCGCCGTCCCCGCTACCATATGGGCGTCCATGGTCCGTCAGGCCGGAGCCATCTCCGTGAGCAGTTTTGATGAATTGCTTGATGTCATCAAGCTGTTGCGGTTTACCAAGCCGGCAACCGGAGACGGAGTGGGGCTGATTGCCATGACGGGCGGTCCCTCGGTCAGTCTCACCGACGCCTGTGCCGCTGCCGGTCTGCGGGTTCCCCCGCTCAGCGCTGCCTCTTACGAAGAACTGTCTTCGTTCTTTAACGTCATTGGCGGCAGCTTTCAGAACCCGCTCGATTCCGGTCATACGATCGGGATGGGTCAGAGGACCGATACCCTGGACCGCTTGCTCTCCATCCTTGACCGTGACCCGCATATTGATGCGATTGTCATGGATACGGGGGCCGGCCTGGTGGCCGGACAGTGGGAAGCCCGGCCTCAAACTCTGACGACCCTGCTCGACACCCTGAGTCGCTTTGCCGCGCATTCAGCCAAGCCCTTTCTTGTTGTGCTCCAGCCGTTTGCCCATGAAGCCAGTCTGCTCCACGCCCGAGCCCAGTTTCATCAACGTGGTATCGCGACCGTAGCGACCCATGAGCGGGCTGCCGCAGCCCTCCGTCTCGTGACAGACTATCATCGCACCCACTCCGCTTCCGCGTGATAGCGTGCTCCTCTCTCATCACGAACCGATGGTTCCGGGTGAGATGACGGCTCCATACCTCCTCGCACGGAGCGCCACACAGGTGTGCTGCCTCACCCGTGTCTGTAATTGACCTGCCCGAAATGATGCGATAGCAGTGTGGGGCTCGCGGTGCGGGTCCGTTCTTTACCTGCTACTCGCCCGTTTTGGACATGATGCAAGGAGGAGACGATGACATACATCATCACGAGACTATGCCGGGACTGCGTCGACACGGGCTGTGTGGCCGTTTGTCCGGTTGACTGCATTTATAAATATACCGGCGATGATACCGAAAAATACCCGAACCAACTCTATATCCATCCGGACGAATGTATTGACTGTGGGGCGTGTGAGCCCGAATGCCCCTGGCAGGCCATTTTTGAGGAAGTCGCCGTACCCGACGTGTTTGAATCCGACACTCCGCTCAACTACGCAATGGTTGACGACGAGGCAGATTTTGAGGTCGCCGGGCATGAGAAAATAGAACACCCCACCTCGGATGAGGTTGCCGAGAACAAGCAGAAGTGGGGGTGGGACGGCTGACGGCCGAGAACACAGTATTGAGAGCAAACAAAAGAGGGCAGCCATGATGGCTGCCCTCTTTACGCGTATCCCTTTCGCACCGTTCGGCTATGCACTCCGCTTTAACTCTTCTTCAACCAAGACCAGCCGGTCATTCCCGAAAAACATAGAGTCACCGTTGACATAGATCGTCGGCGTCCCGAATCCTCCACGTTCGATCACCGCGTCCGTGTTCGCCCGAACCCGATCTTTATAGTCCTGACGTTTGATCTTGTCGAAATACTCTTCTTCATCAAGACCGACTGCCGCGACAATTTTTCGCAGCACCTCATCCTGACTGATGTCCTGGTCCTCGCCCCAGTAGGTCTCAAACACCCGATAGCTATAGGGCAGAAACTTGCCAGGATGTTCGAGCGCGACAAGCGCACCGCGCAGCGCTTTGACCGAATTCACCGGAAAAACGGAGGGGGGCATGACAATTTTCAGACCATAGTAGCGCGCCCAGTCATTCATATCCTTTGCCATATACTGTTGCTTGGCCGGCACCCCCTTTTCCCGGAACTCGTACACCGAAGGATTGACCGTATTGAACACCCCACCCACCAGAAACGGACGCCACTGAAGGTCGGCATTGTATTTGCGGCACAGCCCATCGATCCTGGTGAACGCCAGATAAGTCCACGGGCTGGAGTAATCATAAAAAAATTCTACGGTGGCCATAGCATCCTCCCTGAATCGCACCGGTTAAGACAGCAGAAACTCGACTAATAACTCGTTAAACGCATCGGCGTAGAAGAGATGAATATTATGTCTTCCATCCGGAAACACGTGTAAGCGCGACCCGGCGATTCCCTGCTGTAAGACATGGGCATGAAAGGGCGGTACCAGGGGATCTTTGCCCCCATGTATCAGAAAGGTGGGACAGGTAATCTGCGCCAGGCGATCCCGACACAAATCGCCACCCGCTTTCAACAACATCTGCTGGGCGTCACACCAACGAGCCCACAGATCTTGAAAGCCATCGCCATACATCGCCTGCATCGGCGCGGCCGCGCGGGGAGACCAATCCGCTACGCGACGCGTTTTCTCGTAGGCATCAATATCATCCTGGGAAACATAGGCATTCCCGCCCCAGAGCGCCATCTTGGTCACCCGTTGCGGATAGGCCAAGGTCAGTAACAAACTCGTAATCGCGCCGTCGCTCCATCCACCCACGGCATAAGTCGAACAATCGAGCGTCTCCATCAGAGCCACGAAATCCTCGGCGTCCTGCTGATAGAAATCGAGCGGAAACGCGCGGGCGGGCGGGCGGGATTTGCCATAGCCGCGCGGGTCAGGCGCAACAACCCGGAGGCCGCGCCGGGGGAGCGCTTCCAACTGTGGAGCGAAATCCGATTGTCCGGTTCCCAGCGCTCCGGGCAATAGGAGGAAGGGCGGCCCATCCCCAAGATCTTCATAATGGAGTCTGACTCCGCGTATGTCTGCGTATGGCATGCGTCCTCCGCACAGTAACGTTGCCCGCTGTGATACCATGCCCGTCAGCAAGAGAGAAGCCGGCTCGCCCTTGCAGCCATCCCCTATCTCTGACACAACCTATCTCTGACACAAAAAGCAGTGATATTCTCCGCAAGGCTCTTCTCCATAAATACAGGGGACACATGAAAACCATTGGACTGACCGGCGGAATCGGCTCGGGCAAAAGCACTGTCTCCAAGATCCTGGCCACGCTGGGTGCCCATATTATTGACGCGGACATCGTCGGGCACGAAATCTATCTGCCGGGCAAGGCCGCCTGGAAACAGGTCACCGAGGCCTTCGGACAGGAAATCCTCGCGGCAGACCACACCATAGACCGCAAAAAGCTGGGGGCTATTGTCTTCAGTAGTCCGGACGTGCTCGCCCGGCTCAATGCCATCGTCCATCCGATTATGTTCGAGGAAATCCGGCAGCGTATCCAGGCCAAGCGGGCCGAAGGCTTTGCCGCGCCCATTGTGGTTGAGGCGGCGATCCTGATTGAGGCGAACTGGCTGCCCCTGGCCGATACGGTCTGGGTGGTAGAGGCCGACAAAGAGGCCGCCATTCGCCGGGTGTCCGAGCAACGCGGCATGTCCGCTGCGGACGCCGAAGCCCGGATTGCAAACCAGCTTTCAAACGCAGAGCGTCGCAAACACGCCCAGGTGGTCATCCACAATAACGGTTCACTCCAGGCCCTTGAGCAGCAAATCCAACAGGCCTGGGATCAGCTCGGAGAATGAGTCGTATACACGCGACGGGCATTATCTTCGATGTGGATGGGACGCTCGCCCAGTCGGTCGAGTTTTTCTACGAGATCGCCCTGGAGGTCCTGGCCCTGGCCGGTATTCCCCCAGTTCCGCGCGACCGGGTGTATGAGCTGATGCGTCGCGGGGTTGAGAATCCGCTCGTTCAGCTCTTTCCCCCCGACTATCCCAACCCGGAGGACCGTATCAAGCGCATCACCGACAGTCGCATGGACGAATGGCTGCGGCGCTATCATGAAGAGACGCAGGCCGTTCCGGGGAGTCTTGAACTCCTGCACCGTCTTCATCAACACGGCCTTCAACTCGGGATTGCCACCTCATCCGGTCGCGCCCTGCCCTTTCTTGACACCTGGGGTGTCCGTCACCTCTTTAACGGCATCGTCGGCCGGGAAGACGTCACCCATCGGAAGCCCCATCCGGAGCCCGTCCTGAAGTGCCTGGAACATCTACAGCTTGCCCCTCACCAGGCGGTGTATATTGGCGACTCCCCCATTGATATTCAGGCCGGCAAGGCAGCCGGTGTCGCCACCGTTGGGGTCCTCACCGGGACCAGTACCGACGCGGTCATGCGGCAGACGCAGGCGGATTATATCCTGCCGAGTATTGCCGAACTCCCCCGGCTGCTCACCCTCTAGATATGTGATGCAACCTGCCGTGCAACGGGCAACCACAGGAGGTTGCCCCTACACAGGAAAACATCTTCGGACGGCCGGCGTTCCTCAGGCATCCTCGTACTGCGGCTCGCGTTTCTCCAGAAAAGCGGCAATACCCTCGCGCACGTCATTGGTCCGCGTGGTCAGAATCTGGTTTCGATCTTCCATGGCAATGGCCGCCTCCAGCGTCGGCGCGTCAACCGAATAGCGCAGGCATTCTTTCGTCAACCGCACCCCCAGGGGCGAGTTGCGGAGAATATGGCGGGCCATCGCCTCGGCGGCCTGATCCAATTCGGCGTCCGGCACCAGACGAGAGGCCAGCCCCGTTGCCAGGGCCCGTTGCGCGTCAACAAAGTCCCCGGTCAGTAAGAGTTCGGAAGCGACCGAAGCCCCGACCAGCCGGGGCAGAAAATAACTCACGCCCACATCACAGGCCGACAGCCCGATACGGATAAAAGCCGCGTTCATCCGCGCGGATTCCCCAACAATGCGGATATCGCTCGCCAGGGCCAGGGCAAAACCACCCCCGGCGGCCGGGCCGTGAACAGCGGCAATAAATGGTTGTGGGGCGCGGTGAATTTTAATCGCCAGCTCGGCAATCCGGCGCTGGTCACGCAGGCCCTGGGCCACAGAATAGGTCCCGGTTGCTGCACTTGACTGTTTGAGATCAAGCCCCGCGCAAAAGCCGCGGCCCGCACCCCGCAGGATGACCACCCGGACAGTCTGATCCTGGTGCAGTTCGTCGAGCACCGTATGCAGCTCGTGAACCAGCAGACTATTCATGGCGTTCAGCGACGCCGGACGGTTCAGAACGAGCCAGAGAAGGTCCGTATCCCGCCGCAGTTCCAGGGTTTCATAGCGTTCATTCATAGCTCCAGCCCCTTCCCTTAAATCAACGAGCGTGACTGACAGCCATCAACAGTAATACACGCCCCGGACACCCACTGGGCGCGTTCCGATGCCAGAAAAACGACCACATCCGCCACTTCTTCCGGCTTTCCAAAACGCCCGACCGGCAGCTCGGCTTTGACAAAAGCGGCAATGCCCTCGGGGTTTTCTTTTTGTCGTTGTTCCCATGCTCCCCCAGGAAAGAGAATCGACCCCGGCGCAACGCTGTTGACGCGAATCCCTTTGGGAGCAAGCGTACGGGCCATTTCCTTGGACAAGCTGATCATGGCCGCCTTTGCGGCGTTATAGGTCATCGGCCCGCCCCACTCGCGGCCGTAGATCGAAGCGATATTAATCACACAGCCCGCCTGGCGTTCTTCCATGACCGGGACGACCAGTTGGCACAGGTCCAGCGCAGAAAAGAAATTGAGCGCAAAGCCGGCTTGCCAGTCCTGCCGGGAAGCGTTGAGATTGCCGCCCGGACGCGACCCGCCCACATTGTTGATGAGAATATCTATCCCATCAAAATGTTGCTGCGTGGCTTCGACCCAGTGCCGGGCCTCGGCTTCCTGGGTCACATCCAGCGCCGTGGCCAGCACCTCAACACCCGTCCCCCGGGCTTCTTGAGCGGTTGCCTCAAGCTGTTCTCGACCCCGCGCGCACAGGCTCAAGCGACAGCCTTCCGCGGCTAGTCCCAAGGCGATAGCACGCCCAATGCCCCGACTCGCTCCGCTAATCATTGCAACGTGGTTTGAGAGTCCAAGATCCATACCGTCCTCCTTTATCTGCTCGACTCGGACTAAACATATGGGAATTATAGTGCAAAGTAACACGCACTACCGTTCTCGGTGCCTATAACACCGCACGGGACCTTCCCACCCGTGGGAGGACTCACCGTGAGTCCTCGGTTCAAAATGTTCAGCGCCGCATTCCAGTCCCGGTCAATCGACAAGCCACAATCAGGACACACATGCAACCGATCCGATAGAGACTTCTTCACCCTCGCTCCACACCGGCTACAGTCTTGCGACGTATGCTTCGGGTCCACCTTCACGACCCACCCACCGGCACTCTCAGCCTTGTAGGTAAGCATATGGACAAAAGTGGACCACCGTTGTTCAGCAATGGCGCGTGCCAGATGATGATTGCCCATCATGTTCTGCACGCACAAATCTTCGACATAGTAGCAATTCGTCTTCTTCACGAGATCGGTTGTCATTTCATGCAGGATGCCCTGCTCTCGTTCCCGGACCCGCTGCCATTTCTTAGCCAACATCCGCTTCCGCTTCTGCCGGTTCTTTGACCCTTTCTTCGCGTTGGATAAACGTTTCTGAAGAACTGTTAGCCGCTCTCGGTCTATCTGCTGCCCTACGTATCGCGTCCCATCGGATAATGTGGCACGAGCCGTAATGCCGACATCAATTCCGAGTGGGGGACGAGGAGCGGATTGGGCATCAGGGTGTTCCACGACTAACTGCACCACAATCCGTATCGGTGTCCGTACAACACACGCTTTGAGAACGGTCCCATCAATCTGCCCTCTGAACCGCAACCGCCCAATTCCCTTAAGGGACAAACTGTGCCACCGGCCATGCGACTTGAGGCGGGGCCGAGAAGTCGAAAAGGACCGCACCCCCCGGTACTTATTCTTGAAACGAGGAAACCCCGGCTTCTGTCCCGCCTTCACACGCCGAAAGAAACCCTTGAAGGCACGGTCTAAGGTAAACAGGGCAGACCGCTGACACTTAAGATCGTATTGATTGAACTCAGGATCATCTCGTAAAACAGTCAGGCTCTTATTCTGATCGTGCAAACTCACCGACTTCCCCGCCTTGCGATACCCGCCAATGCGTTCTTCAAGTGCGGCATTATACAAGAGCCGTTGTTGCTCCAAAAACGCCGCCAGCCGCTCATGCACGGCACGGCTTAATTTGACCGTGTAGGCCTGGGTACGATGCATATGCAATCCTACCGAATTTACCTTTCACTATAATTCTCAAACATATCCCATTTCCAAGAAAAAGGCCGGGTCCGCCTCTCTTGCCAGACGGCAGGGCGTCCGCTTAGATGGGTTCGCTGTTGTACGCAGCCAAGGGGGCTCACCGTGCCAGACCACTTTCTTTTGGAAAAAGACGGGACCATTGCCACGCTCACCTTTAACCGACCGGAAAAACGTAATCCGCTCAACGAAGACATTGCCCTGGAACTGGAGCGCCTGCAATACCAGATACGCGACGACGCGGACATTCGCGTGGTTGTTTTTACCGGGACGGGCAATACGTTTTCAGCCGGTGCAGACCTCTCGCCCATCAGAGGCATCAGCGACCGCCAGGAACGGCGCAAAATCTTCGCTCCGCTCGGCAAGCGGTGGACACGCGCCATTGCCCGCACGCTCGATATGTTTGCCAATATGGAGCCGGTCGTGATTGCCGCAATCAACGGCTACGCGATCGGTGGCGGCTGGTCGCTGGCGCTGGCGTGTGATTTTCGGATAGCGGTTGAGGAAGCGGAGTTCTGGTTTCCCGAAGTGGACCTCGGCGTGCCGCTGAGTCCACCCTCAACCGCCCTGCTGGTTGCCAATGTGGGGCCGAATCGCGCCAAGGACATCATCCTCAACTGCCGGCACCTGAAGGCGGACGAAGCCCTCCAACTCGGCTTGGTCAATCAGGTAGTCACTCAAGCAGAACTCCTGCCGACCGCATACGCCCTGGCCCGCAGTCTGGCCGATAAAAACCCGACGGCGGTCATGGTCTCCAAGGCGACCGTGAACAGCCTGTCCCGCGGCAACACTGTCCTGCGGCCCGACCTGATGTTCACCAGAGAGTAAAACACACCCGCGAGCGCTGCTGTAGCGTGTATTGAGAGGGAGGAAACCCCATGCCAGAAAAAGAACGCTGTCCGGAAATTCGGAATGAGATTCGTAAATTCTGTAGTCAGTATGGCGATGAGTATTGGCGCAAGCTCGATAAGGAACATCGCTATCCCGAGCAGTTTGTGGATGAACTGACCCAAGCCGGCTGGTTGGCGGCCTTAATCCCCGAACAATACGGAGGCTCGGGGCTGACGGTGACAGAGGCCAGCGTGATTTTAGAAGAGATCAACCGCTCGGGCGGCAATGCCGCCGCCTGCCATGCCCAGATGTACATCATGGGCTCCCTGCTCCGGCACGGCAGCGCTGAACAGAAACAGCGCTATTTACCCCGGATTGCGAGCGGGGAGATTCGACTCCAGGCTTTTGGTGTCACCGAGCCGGACGCCGGCTCCGATACGACGCATATTCGCACCACGGCCAAGAGAGAGGGCGACTACTACATCGTCAACGGCGGTAAAATTTTCACCTCTCGGGTGCAGCACTCCGATATGCTCCTCCTTCTGGCCCGGACCACGCCCTACGACGAAAGCCCCAAAAGAACGCTGGGCATGAGCATCTTTCTGGTGGATTTGCGGGAGGCCGGAGACGCCGTCGAGGTGCGCCCGATTGACGCTATGATTAACCATGAAACCAACCAGCTCTTTTTCCACGAGCTCAGGGTCCCGGTCGAAAACCTGATTGGCGAAGAAGGCTCCGGCTTCTACTATATTCTCGACGGCATGAATGCCGAGCGTATCCTGGTCGCCTCCGAGGCCATTGGCGATGCCCGCTGGTTTATCAAGCGCGCCGTCCAGTACGGCAATGAACGCGAGATTTTTGGACGGCCTATTACCAAGAACCAGGGCATCCAGTTTCCGCTGGCCCAGGCCTATGCCCAGACTGAGGCCGCGGACCTCATGCGCTTTCGCGCCTCCGATTTATTTGACGCCGGTGAAGCCTGTGGCGCAGAAGCCAATATGGCGAAGCTCCTGTGCTCGCAAGCCTCCTGGGCCGCAGCCAACGCGGCTATCGATACCCACGGCGGGTATGGCTTTGCCGCCGAGTACGATGTGGAGCGCAAGTTTCGCGAGAGCCGCCTGTTCTCGATCGCACCGATCTCGAACAATATGGTGCTCAATTTTATTGCCGAACACGTGCTGGGTATGCCGAGATCGTATTAGGAGCCGACCATGAAAATCGACACGGCCCTGATGCCCTCGACCTATGCGTCAACGCGGACCTATAAGGGCGTGCTCGATGCGCACGGCTGGGGAGAGACCTGCTTTCGGCTGAACGAAAAAGCCGCCAAGGGCGACTGGGACGGCATGGCGGCGGAAATTACCGATGAGATGCTGGATGAGATCGCCGTCATCGGCACCTATGACACCATCGCCACAAAACTGGTTCATCGCTATAGCGGGCTCTTAGACCGCCTCATCGTGGGATTTGGGGCTTCAGAGCGCCAGGACCCCGGGCGCTATCGCGAGCTGGTTCAGGAGGTCAGGTTGCGGACTCCGTAGGGGCAATTCATGAATTGCCCCTGCACCGGCTGGGGGCTGAACAACCATGGGAAAAGGAGGGAAACATGGGGGCACTGACTGACAAATACTGCATTGTCGGCGTAGGAGAAACGCCGCATATGCGTCCATCAAACCGCACGACCTTGTCCATGGCGTGCGAGGCGGTCAAAAAAGCGGTGGCCGATGCCGGCCTGGAGCCACGCGATATTGACGGCATGACCAGCTATCAAGCCGGGGATTCAACCACCTCGAATCATGTTGCCACGTCGCTCGGCATGCGGCTCAATTATTCGGTCGATATTCTCGGCGGAGGATCGAGCACCGAAGCGCTGATTGGCAATACGGTCGGCCTGCTGGAAGCCGGCTATTGCAAAACCATGGTCATATTTCGCTCCATGAACGGGCGCTCCGGGCGACGCATGGGCGGACAGGCACCGAGTGGTCCGGTGCCGCCGACCCGGGCGGCCGAGGACAACCAGTTCATGATGCCCTGGGGCTGGACCTCGCCGGCCCAGCGCTTCGGCATGTCTGCCATGCGCTATTTGCGCGACACCGGCACGACCACCAAGTCGCTGGCTGAAATCGCGGTTGCCCATCGCTATCACGCCAGCCTGAATCCCAAGGCGGTCATGCGCCACCCCATCACGATAGACGATCACCAGAATTCCCGCTGGGTGGTCAAACCCCTGCGCCTGCTCGACTGCTGCCTCGAAACCGATGTCTCGGCCTGTCTCATTATCACTTCTCGTGAACGCGCCTATGACCTGCGCCAGCCGCCGGTTTTCATTATGGGCGGGACGGGGCGGACCATGGCGCCCAACGCGGCCTGGAACTACTCGCGCCCGGAGATCCACTACGTCGCCGGGAATTACGGCCGCAACCGTCTGTTCGGCATGGCCGGGATCAGTCAAAAAGACGTAAACCTGATTTCGTGCTACGACGCCTTTACCTTCACCACCCTCATTCAGCTTGAAGCCTACGGTTTCTGCGGCAAAGGCGAGGCGGGCGAGTTTGTGAAAGGTGGCCGTTTGCAGATTGACCACGAGTTGCCGTCCAACCTCTCCGGGGGGCATCTGTCCGAAGGCTATACCCACGGGGTGAGCATGGTGATTGAAAACGTCCGCCAACTCCGCCATCGCGCCGATGACGCCTGTCCGGGCTGGGCCGAGGGCACACACAGCTACGACCGTCAGGCCGGCTGTCGGCAAGTGAAAGACGCGCGCATTGCGGCCTGTCTCGGGTGGGGAACGGAAACCATGTCGAGTTCAGTCATTCTGCGCGGGATTTCAGCCTAAAGGAGGGGTGACTATGCCTGGTCCAATTGATTACAGCAAAATCACAATCATGCCCGATTTCGATACCGCTGAATGGTGGATGGGCACCAAAGAACACAAATACCTCGTGCGCCAGTGCCAGGACTGCAGCCACAAGTGGTTTCCGCCCTTTCCAGCCTGCAACAAGTGCAACTCCATGGACCTCGGCTGGTTTGAGACCGCCGGAACCGGCGTGCTCCACAGCTATATCGTCGTGACCCAGCCCATCCTGGGCGCATTTGTCGAGGCGGTCCCCTATGTTGTCGGCCTGATTGAGTTAGACGACTGCCACGAAGCCGACGGCTCCCTCGTCCGCGTCGGCGGGGTCATGCTGGACGACGAAGAAGACGTGGCCATCGGTCTGCCCGTCAGAGTCGAATTTGAGCAGACCAACGAGGCCAATATTGTTGTGCCGCGCTGGAAGATCAGCGGTACGGCAGACAACACCTGGAAGTTCGGTGAATGATTTTTCAATTGGCATGACTTCTTCGGCCATGGAGATTGAAGAAGCACGGGCTCAGGGGGTCGCCGTTGAGGACGACTCCCTTACAGTTGACCTTGTTGACGGCCGGACTGTCATCGTCCCGCTCACTTGGTATGCACGCCTAGGGCACGGTACCCCAGAGGAACGAAAGAACTTTGAGATTATTGGTGATGGGACGCTCATCCATTGGCCCGACCTCGATGAAGACCTGAGTGTCTCTGGTATTTTAGTCGGACGAAAGTCGGGAGAGAGTCAACAATCGTTAAAAAAATGGCTGGAAGGACGGACAAAGTTTGGAAATCAGCCAGCATAGTATATCTGCAACTGTTTCATGCAACTCCTCGCCTTTATCGCTCTCTGGCTCCTCTGCGCGGTTCTGTCGGCCTGTATCGCCGCTAGCAAGGGCCGGGAGTGGCAAGGCCGGTTGATCGGAGGCGTATTGATCGGCCCGTTCGGGCTGCTGATCGGACTTCTCCCGGCCCGCTACAAAAAGCCGGTAAGGCTTCCCCCTCGGCTATCCATCGTGTGCGCCATCGCCGCCGCCCTCATGTCGATTGGTGCGTTTTATGCCCTTCACATCGCTTACTGGGGCAGTGCTGTCCTCCTCTTCCTGGTAACCGGTCTGCTGGCAGAGATTGTCTTTCTGACCGACTCCGCGGACACCGAACAGAAGCCTGACGACCCCAATCCTCCCACTCCCCCACCAAGTCTCAACAGCCGCCCGCTCATGTAGGCACTCTCACAATCAATCCGAATACCGATCAGCGGTTTTTCGATGCGGGAATTGCAGCGGCCCCCGCCCGTCATCTTGACCTCTCTTGGAGAAACCGTTTAGCTAGGCGCACGTATTCCAAGGAGGCGCGTGTGGCTGAAGAAATCCTGTGCTCAATTGACGAAGGCATTGCAACCATTACCCTGAACCGCCCGGAAAAGCGGAACGCCATGAATACGGCGGTACTGGAAGGGTTGGAGCATTATTTTGGCGAACTGGAGACCAACACCGAGGTCCGCGCGATTATCGTCCGCGGCGAAGGTAAAGCTTTTTGTGCCGGTCTGGACCTGCGGGAGTTAAACGCCCGTCAGCAGAGCAACGAAGATGCGGAGATCGGGATTATCGAGCTGCTCGGAAAAATCGAAACGTCTCGCCATCCGACTATTGCCATGGTCCAGGGCGATGCCCTGGCCGGTGGCTGTGAACTCGCCCTTCACTGCGACCTGCGCGTTGTTTCAGAAGTCGCCCGGTTTGGCATGCCCCTGGCCCGGCTGGGTCTGATTGTGCCGTTCCGCTTGGGTCAAAAACTCGTTGAGATCGTCGGCCCGGCCTTCACCAAGCAGATTCTGCTCACCGGCCAGCCGGTGAGCGCCCAGCGGGCGTATGAAATCGGCATGGTGCACCAACTCGTCTCAGCCGACGAGCTGGAAGCAGCCACGCTGGCACTGGCCCGGACGATTGCCGCCAACGCGCCGCTCTCCCTGGCTGGCATGAAAAAGAGCATCCTGCGTATGATCTCGCTCCGGGACGGTATAGCCTCCGACGACCTCGACACCCTGGTCCGTCAGGCGCGTAAGAGCGAAGACGCCAACGAAGGCGTGCGGGCCATGCTGGAGAAACGCCCGCCGCGTTTTCGTGGGATATAGAACCCCCTCTCCCTGGCGTGTGATGCGAAAAGGAACCCACCCCGGCCTTACGGCCACCCCTCCGAGGAGGGGAGCCGAACCCATCCCCTCTTGGGAGGGGTGCCGCGCAAGCGGCGGGGTGGGTTTGCCCCAACCCGGCGGTTCCCCACGTCTGGCGAGCGCTGGTTCCTGGGAGTGAATATCACATGTCCCCTGAGAGAGAAGCAGACCGCGACGCGTAAACGCTTGAGACCTTTCCATGCTGTCCCTCCGGCTTCGCGCTACGGTGTATACGCTTGTCATTCCCGGCTTCCTGGTCGGCTATCTGCCCTGGAAACTGCGGCCGCTTGAGGCCGCGGCGCCGCTTCCCTTTTCGATGCTGTTTTCCCTGCTCGGTGCTCTCCTCTGTCTGGGCGGAGGAGCCTTACTCTTTTCGGCGGCGTATTATCTTGTCCGCCGCGGCGACGGCACCCCCTTCCCCCTCGACCCCCCCCAGCGCATGGTTGTTGCCGGCCCGTACGCCCATATTCAGCATCCCATGCTGGTCGGTCTGTTCGCCCTGCTGTGCGGCCAGATCGTCTGGTTTCCGTCCGTCCGCGTCTCGCTCTATACGCTGTTGCTGCTGCTGGTCAGTCGCGCACTCGTGCTTCATATTGAGGAGCCTACCCTGAGAAAACGGTTTGGCGAGGACTATACGGCCTATCAGGCGGCCATACCGCGCTGGTTTCCGTCGCTGCTCTCATCAAGTCCGACAGACGCGGCCTGACTCCAGAAACTTGCAAACGAGAGAACATAGAAGGAGAAAACTCGTGAGTGATCGACATCTTGAACTCGGCGTCTTCGCCCCCACCATTGGCTGCGCGCCCTCATTTGGCAAAAATGCCTTTGTCCTGGTCTCGTCCGCCGAGCAGCGCACCGAGCCGACCTATGATTACAACCTTCGCCTCGCTCAACTCCTCGACCGGAGCGGACTTGAAATTTTTTTCATGGCCCAACGGGGTGGGGCAGGCTTTGGTCCGGCACGTTTCTGGAGTTACTCGCTCGACTCGTTTACCGCGGCCGCCGGCCTGGCCATGGCCACCCAAAATCTCCAGCTCATCTCCACGGTCCATACCGCCTTTTATCATCCCGGCATGGTGGCCCGGATTGGAGCCACTCTGGATCAGATCAGCAAAGGGCGCTGGGCGCTGAACATCGTCAGTGGCTGGGCGGAGCAGGACTTTCGCATGCTTGATATCCCTCTGCTGGAGCACGATAAGCGCTATGCGCAGTCCACGGAGTTTGTTGAGGTCCTCAAGAAATTCTGGACCGAGGACTGGTTTGATTATGCGGGCGAGTTTTTCTCCATCAGCCAGGGTACCTGCCATCCGAAACCGGCCCGACCGCCGCTGCTGTATAATGCCGGGAGCTCGCCGGTTGGCCGGGATTTTGCCGCGCGGTATTGCGACTGGTATTTTGCCGGCGCCCAGTCACCGGAACTCCTGGCCGGGGAAGTGTCCGACGTGCGCGCCAGGGCAGCGAAGCAGGGCCGTGAGGTAAAAGTTATCATCTACCTCTTTGTCTTATGCCGTGACACGGAAGAGGCCGCCCGCGCGGAAGTCGAAGAGATATTTGCGCACGCGGAGTTCGACAGCGCCCGCGAGTGGCTGGAAACCTTAACCGGCCAGACGGTGGGCACAGTTGCCTCGACCCTGGGCCAGGGCGTTTCCGTCGAAGACATGTTGCGGAGCGTTATTCTCGGAGTCGGTAGCGGCAAGCTGATCGGGACCCCGGAGCAGGTCGCCCACACTCTCGCCCGGTTTCATGCGGCCGGCGCCGATGCGGTCGGCCTGACGTTCAGACATGTTGAAGAAGAGATGACAGACTTTATTGCCACGGTCGTCCCCATTCTCGAACGTGAGGGTGTCCGCCGTCCACGCACGCTCGAAGCGGACTCGCTCAGGGCATCCGGCTGAGCGCTTGGTCCGCTCTGACCCTGAATAAAGGCAGGCGAGCAAGCTCCGGCTCACCCGATCTTTTTCTCATACGTGACAGAAGACTGGAGGCGATCTTCGGGAATATCGTAATACGCTCGGAGGACGGCCTCCGAGTCCGCTGAGAGCGTATAGCCAGCAGCTTCCAGCGCATCCCGCGCTTTGTAATTGCCGGTATAGGTGCCAACCACGATGCGGCGTACTCCGCGAATCTGCCGCTCGATATATGTCCGCAGCAGAGAGCCGATCCCCTGCCGCTGCCGGTCGGGCAGAATATAGGCGTGACGCAGGAGGGCAACGTCTTTGACATATTCCAGCCCCATCACGCCAAGGAGCGCATCCGATGCAAAGGCTCCATACCAGCGGAGACGTTCCGCCTCTTTGGCCCAGTCGTCTTGTGTCATCTCCGGGTCGTGATATTCCTCGACGGGCAAAAACTCCCGGTACCAGCGTGCCGCCGTATTAATGACCGCCAGGGCGGCCTCACGGTCGCCTTCGGTCAGTTGCCGTATCTGTATGTCACTCGGCACGTCGGCCATGAAGCGCTTCTCATCTTTTCGGACAGACCGTCTACTCGCCCTGATAACTGATCCGATAAATGACTCCAGCACGGTCATCGGACACCAGCAGCGCCCCATCCGGCATCACCAGGACGTCAACCGGACGCCCCCAGGCTCCGTCTTTTTGGAGCCAGCCCTCGGCAAAGACCTCGTAGCTCGTTGCAATATTATTCTCCAGGCGGACCAGCACCACCCGATAGCCGATCGGGGAGCTACGGTTCCACGAGCCGTGCTCGGCAATAAAAATCTGATTCCGGTAGGAAGCCGGAAACATCGAGCCCGTATAAAAACGCATGCCCAGCGGGGCGACATGGGGTCCGAGTTCCTGCGCGGGTGGAGTAAACGCGGTGCAGGGTCGCTCTCGCCCAAAGTCCGGGTCGGAGATGCTGCTCCCGTGACAGTACGGGAACCCGAAGTGCAAGTCGGGCCGGGGAGCACGATTGAGTTCACACGGTGGGGAATCATCGCCCAGCCAGTCCCGCCCGTTGTCCGTAAACCAGAGTTCCTGGGTTTCAGGATGCCAGTCAAACCCAACGGTATTGCGCACGCCGCGGGCATAGTTTTCCAGCGCGCTGCCGTCCGGCTTCATACGGAGAATCGAGGCGTAGCGTGGGTCACTCTTGGTACACACATTACACGGAGCCCCAACCGGCACATATAATAAATCATCGGGTCCGAACCGAATGAACTTCCAGCCGTGCCATGTGTCACGCGGGAGCGTATCGTTCACCACAACCGGTGAGGACGGGTTGCTGAGTCGGGACTCAATATCATCATAACGGAGAACACGGTTGACCTCGGCCACGTACAGCGCACCGTCACGAAAGGCCACGCCGCTCGGCATGAATAAGCCCTCGGCAAGCGTATGCACCTCATCGGCCCGCTGGTCCTGGTCATGATCGACAACCGCATAGACCTTTCCCGCGCGCTGGGTGCCGACAAAGACTGTCCCCTTGGACCCCAGGGCGAGCGCGCGCGCATTGGGGACGCGGGGCGCGTACACAGCGATCTGAAACCCGGGGGGAAGAGAAATCCGCGCAAGGGGAGAGGATTGAGCCTGGGCAACGCTTGCTCCACCCACGACCAAGAGACTAACCAAAAGACACAGAACCATCTTCAGACTCCCGTCCGCCCGCCTTCCGAGGGTGACCCGCTCGTCAAAAGGAACCCGGCCCGGCCTTCGGCCACCCCTCCAAGGAGGGGAGCAGAACACATCCCCTCCTTGGAGGGGTGCCGCGTTAGCGGCGGGGTGGGTTTCCCCCGGTCCGGCGGTCTCCGCACATCTGGTCAGCACGGATTCCTGGGAATAAGCATCACACGTCTTCAAGCAGCGTTCAAGGCGAACGGGGGGCTTCCCCCTCGCT
This sequence comes from uncultured Binatia bacterium (SeqCode), assembly GCA_965203745.1. Taxonomy (GTDB): domain Bacteria; phylum Desulfobacterota; class Binatia; order Bin18; family Bin18; genus Bin18. The sequence goes on along the minus strand of CBDBDK010000001.1, from coordinate 1,326,106 downwards.
TGAGCGACCCTGGTCCGCTATGCTGCCGTTGCCCATCTTTCTACAACGACCTTGCTCAAACCATCAAGGACGCTCACATTGTCGCACGCCTCTTCACCAGACACGGCATCCTCCTCTTCGGCTCCTCCTGACGCCTCTCGGGGCCTTTCCCGGCCTGCCGATCAACCGCGCTCACCGGCCCACCTGCCAACGCCCTACTTCTGGTTTCTGGCCGGAACCGGCAGTTGGTTCATGGCTATTGGGATGCAAAGCGTTCTTTTTTCCTGGTTGGTAGTCGGCGTTCTCAACGCCGAGGCAGAATGGGTCGGGATCACCCAAAGCGCGATGATGGTTCCGTCCGTGCTTTTGGCCCTGCCCGGCGGAACCATTGCCGACCGCTATGACCAACGGCGTCTGCTGATGCTCCTGCATCTGATTGGGAGCGGGATTTCTGCCGGCCTCTTCCTCGCCGTCGCCAATGCCATGTTGTCCATCCCCCTCCTCATCGCCTACGCCATTGGCATGGGCACGGTCCAGGCATTTGTCATGCCTGCCCGCGACGCGCAACTCTCCCAGGTCGCGGGCTCCAATATGCTGCGCTCGGTGACCGGGATGACCATGACGCAGTGGGGCATGCAGATACTCGGCTCTCTCCTGGCAGGGACGGCACGCTGGATCGGGACGGTTCCGGCCCTGGGCCTGCACAGTCTGGTGCTGCTGGCCGGTATTCCGCCGTTAAAGAAACTACCGAGCCCGAAGCGTCAGCGGTCAACCGGGAGCCTCCGGCTGACGGATGTCATCGAAGGGGTGCGAGAGGTCCGGCAGTCACCGGCCCTCTCGGCCACGCTGCTGCTCGCCGTCGCGGTCGGCATTTTCTTTATTGGTCCCTTCCTGGTTGTCCTGCCCCTTTTAATCCGCGACTTCTACCACGGCGGAGTGGACCAACTGGCCCTGCTCAATATGACCTTTCCGCTGGGAACAATTCTTGGCTCCCTGGGCATGCTCTGGGCCGGCGGGATTCGGCATAAGGGCGAAGCCCAAATCGCGTCTCTCCTCTTCGGCGCGGGCTGCCTCTTTATGGTTTCGTTCGGCTTGCCCTTTTGGGGCACTATGCTGACCGTTTGCGCCTGGGGAGTCAGCGCGGCCCTCTTTATCAACGCCGGCCGGACCGTGTATCAGGAGCAGGCCAGCGTCGCGAACCGTGCCCGCGTGCTGTCTGTCTATACGATCGGCTTTATGGGAGCCGCCGGCATGCTCGGAGCCCCCCTATCCGGTGTCTTGGTCGACGCTATCGGCCCCCTGACGACCTGCATCGTTATGAGCAGCGCCATGGTCGTCGTGGTTGGGTTCGTTTTTCTGCGGACGGCAATCAGGCAGGTCGCATAGGGAGGCGACCCGACAGCGCCGCCTAGCGTCCCATGTCCGTCAGGGAGCTGGGCGTATGTGAATCAGGGTCCGTCCATTTGACCCCGGCTTCGTTGAAATAGGGCTCTCCTTGCCATTCCGAGGAGCGTTGTTCGGTCGAGGGGATTTCACCGACCGTGGCCAGCATTTTCTGAAAATCAACCATCACGAAGTTGGGGACAAAGAGTTGTTCTTCCTGATAGTTATAACGCCCCCCGGAGAGTGGGTTGGACGGATAGCCGGGGTGGGGTTTTTTTGTCACAAAGGCACAGTGGACGAGCCCCTTTTGGAGTTCCCCGTTCGTGTCGTACATCTCGGCGATCCCGATACCGAAGGTTTCCTGGTCAACGTACAGCACCCGTTTTGAATAGGCGTACTTTCTGGGGTAGTTGAGCGGCCTGGCCTCCACCACCCACACCCGCCGTTTTTCCCAGGTCACGCACGGCAGTACCGCCAGGAGGCCCTGGCCTGTATCCCGCCGGCCGCACCACTCGGCCGGGTCCCCGTAGCGACCGCTGTGCAGTACCCCGAGAATGTCTTTTTCCGCCAGGAGCTTGAAATCCCAGCTTCCGATTTTCGCATTAAAGCCATAGAACGAGTCAAGATCATAATCCGAGCCCCAAATACTGGCGCTGCGGTCCGCCACACTGATCCGCCGCACCCGGCGGAGTTGCGGCGAGTAGAGATAGGTGTCGTCTGCCACACTCGCCGGGATATAGCGAAATTCGAGCACGGCCAGTCCCTTGTGGCGGTTGGGCAACACCAGCGGCCCCCACATATGACTATGCCGGACCGCGGGATTGTGCGGGATAATGGGCTTTGGGTCGGCGTATAAGCGGCCCGTCCACATGACCCGACGCCACGAATTCTCAAAGGACTGGTCCACGTTGCCCTGGCTATTGACCAGATGGGCGACATAGCTCGCCCCGATATTGTCGATGCTGTAGGGCGGTTGGGCATGGTTCCACATGATCTTGTAGCCGGCCAGATGGTCCTGGGCATCAATGATTGGAAACGGAGCCCCGGCAATATAGTTCGCTATTTCCCGTCCATCGGCAGAGATGACAACCTGTCCCGCGTATCGTTCCGTTGCGTCCTGATACGCTCGGGGCCAGGTGTAGGGACGCGGCTCTCCGATCCCCATGGTCATGCCCTGCTCCAACATCCAGCGCGTGGACGGGGTGAGCAGGTCGGCGGCCTGGGCCATATTGGCCGCGGTAATGGTGTCACCCGGACTGACATCCGCCCGGCAGAGCGGCACTGCCCCCACCATCAGGGTCACGCTCACAAGTAGACGCCAGAGTCTTTTTTGCATCTGCTCCCCCTCCGTACAGGTTCGGACAGCTCAACTTTTTCCTACTGTAGCCCGTCGGCGCGCTCGCCTAAAGGACCACCTGCTGTCGCGTCCGGCCCGACCGGACTTGCATCTTCGTTTGGGAGGGTTATTGTTCTCCCCAGTCTTTACACCACAAGAAAGGAGAGCAGCATGAAACTATACGATTGCCAAATGGCCCCCAACCCCCGTCGGGTGCGTGTCTTTCTGGCAGAAAAAGGGGTTGATATTCTCAAGACCGAGGTGAGTATTATCGAAGGAGAAAACCTCAAGCCGGAATATCTGGCGGTGAATCCGCGCGGCCTGTTGCCCACGCTCGAACTCGACGACGGGAACCGCATTGACGAGACCATCGCAATCTGCCGCTATATCGAAGAGACGCACCCGGAGCCGAACCTCATGGGCCAGGACGCCTTGGAGAAGGCCCAAATCGAGTCGTGGCAGCGCCATATGGAATTCGACGGCCTCAATCCGACGGGCGAGATGTTCCGCAACTCGTTTGATCCCTTTAAGAACCGGGGGCTGCCCGGTCTGGAGAACGTTCAGGCCATTCCCGAACTGGCCGCCCGGGGGAAGGCCGGAGTCGAGCGTTTTTATGAACGGCTGGAACAACGGCTCAGCCAGAGCACCTATATTGCCGGGGAGCGATACACCATTGCCGATATCACCGCGCTATGTGTGGTCGATTTTGCCAGTTTTGCCAAGATGGGCATTCCCGAGGCCAATACCAACACCAAGCGCTGGCACGCGGACGTTTCCGCACGCCCGAGCGCCAAGGCGTAAGCGTTCGCCTCTTTTCCTCCCTCTCCCTCTGGGAGAGGGCCGGGGTGAGGGATTTCTTCCCGACCCTCAAAGCCGCTCCTTGCCCTCCTCCTCGTTGGTGGGTATGGTGAGTCACCATGAGTGTTGAATTGATCAGCGTTCTGATAGCTGTCGTAGCGGTCGGAGCGACCCTGGCCGGGTTGATGCTGAGCGGGCAACGGGCCGTCCGTGCCGAGCTGGCCGCCCAGCGTCGGGACTTCAATACCGAACAGGCCGAACTCCGCCGGGAGCTGGCCGCCCAGCGTCAGGACTTCGGTGAGCGGTTCACCGCCCTGGAACAGCAAATCGCCGAACTGCGTGAGCGCATGGCCCACCTCGAAGGACTGCTGGACGGCCTGCGCGAGGCCATCGCCATCCGACAGGGAGCCGCGTAACAGCGTCTTTCCCAAGACATTCTTTTGACCAAGGAGCGTTGCCCACAGCTACCGCCACTCACACAGGCGTCTCACCCCGCAAACGTCACTTCATACACCACCACCGCAGATAGCTCCGCAATGATGACCCGGTGCACCGGCCCTTCCCAACCCGGCCGGTCCTCCTCAGATACGGGTGATCCCATCTGATACGACCCTGTCGGTACCACCACTAGCTCCGGACAGGTCGGACAGTCCCGGAACACTTCCCCTGCCTCGCCCTTCCCCCTTCCGCCAGCGGCCTGTCTTGCAGATAGCCTTCCAGACCGATGAACAATTCCTGCATATGGGCGGCGTGCCTGTGGGGAACCCCGGCCAGTCTGTACACCAGACCGTAGAGCGGATTCTTGGGCACGATCCGCATTTCAAAGGAGAGCAGGGTACCTTCCTGTTGCGGGGTAAATCCCCACACCCCCCACCCAGTGTGAAAACCCCGAAAGTAGGAAACCCGAATCTGCTCCACGGGGATAACAGCAGTGATTTCCCAGCCCGTCCATATACCGGGGACGGGGGTAAAGGCGAGGCGGTCACCGACCCGTTCGTGGCCCCGGTCAGACAACTGAGACGGCTGGAAGCGGGGATGAAACTTCCTGGGCCACCACAGCGGATAGTCTTCAAAGGCGAGGACAGCCTCGTACACACTGGCTCCGGAGCAGGGGATCAGCCGGCTTGCGGAGGTGTGGATGATGGTCACGGGCTGGAAACCTGGGCCTGCGCTTACCGCTGGGGAAGAGGAACCCACCCCGACTTAACCCGCCGACCAGTTCTCCATGGAAAAGTTCTCGGGCAGCGGCGCAAACATCACCCGTGCCGGTCCCCCGAGCGTACGCGTTTTATGGCCCTGGCCGGTGACATCGGCGGCGATAAACGCCTCGCCGGTATTCCACTGCCGGACCTGATTATCCGTGGTCGTGACTTCCAGCGTCCCGGACAGGACCACAACGATTTGGCGCGTTGGCGCCTGGTGCCAGTCCTGATCCAGCCCTTCGGGCAGGTCGACAAAACACACCCCCGGCGAGGTATAGGTGTTGGACAAGAGCAGGGTGTGCCCTTCGGCATCTTGTCGCTCGTTCATGATCGGGATATCAATCTCCTCGAACTGCGACCCGCCGGTCGCGGTCGCTACAAAACGGGTAATTTTCATATGTCCTCCAATGCGTAAACGTACCCCTCAACAGACATAGGGATGCTGGTACGTTTACGCATTCTGTTCTGCGCAGAGCTTTTCACATGACTCAGACAACGGCAACAGACACTCCCGCAGCAGAGGCTCCGCCGCCCTTTGGCAGACGCCGGGTGATTGGCCTGTTTACCGGAATAGGCCTGCTCCTGCTGTTTCTCTTGACCGGCCCGCCGGCGGATATGAGCCCGGCCGCCTGGCATACCGCGGGAGTGGTTGCCCTGATGGGAGCGTGGTGGGTCACCGAGGCCACCCATATTACGGTCACCGGCCTCGTCCCGCTCGTCCTGTTTCCGCTGCTCGATATCTTGAGCGCGCATGAGGTCTCAACCGCGTACGCCGACCATATCGTCTTTTTATTCTTTGGCGCCTTTTTTCTGGCCATCGCCATGGAGAAATGGCAGCTTCACCGCCGGGTCGCGCTACTGATTCTGTCCGGCATAGGCCGCTCGCCCCAGTTGCTCATTCTCGGCTTTCTCAGTACGACCGCCCTGCTCTCCATGTGGGTGTCCAATACCGCCTCAACCATTATCATGCTGCCTATCGCCCTGGCGGTTCTGCACCATGCCGCCAGCCAGGGCTACGACACTACCCAGGGCTTTGGCATTGCCCTGATGCTCGGCCTGGCCTATAGCGCCTCGATCGGCGGGGTGAGCACTCCCGTCGGCACTCCGCCCAACGTCGTGTTCATGGGCGCGTTTACCAGGCTCTTTCCGGACGCGCCGGATATCGGCTTCTTCCAGTGGATGCTGTTTGGCGTGCCGACCGCGGCTTTCATGGTGGTCAGCGTCTGGTTCTATCTGGTCTATATCTATTTCCGGGTGCCGAGCGCGGGCTGGCAGGATAACCAGGCCTTTTTAGCCCAACAGCTCACGGACCTCGGCCCCATACTCGGTGGAGAACGTCGGGTGTTGCTGTTATCGCTGACCACCGCGCTGCTCTGGATTTTCAGAAAGGATATCGATTTCGGAGCGCTGTCCCTACCCGGCTGGGCCAGCCTGTTTCCCCACCCGCACCACATCCAGGACTCCACCGTCGCCATCCTGGCCGCCATCCTGCTGTTTCTTGTTCCGTCCGGACAAAAAAAGGGCGAGTTCCTGCTGACCTGGGACGACACCGCCAAAATTCCGTGGGGCATCCTGGTCCTGCTCGGCGGCAGCCTCGCCCTGGCCGAGGGCGTGGGCCATTCCGGCCTGGCGAACTGGGCCGGCTCCCAACTGTCTTTTCTGCGGGATGTCTCCCCTTTTGTCGCCATCTTCTCCGTCTGCGCCCTCATGGTCTGGCTGACCGAGTTTACCAGCAATACGGCCACGACTACCCTGGTCATGCCGGTGCTCGCCGCCACCGCGACCGGGCTGGAGGTTGATCCGCTGTTGCTCATGATCCCCGCCACCTTTGCGGCTTCCTTTGCCTTTATGCTGCCGACCGCCACCGCCCCGAACGCCATTATTTTTGCCAGCGGCCATGTCACCCTGCCGCAAATGTTCGGGGCCGGTTTCGGCCTCAATATCCTGAGCATCCTGATCCTGACCGGGCTTTTATATGTGATTGGAGTACCGGCGTTCGGGATCGAACTGGACAGCCTGCCGGATTGGGCACCGCGGTAGAGGCCGATGACGAGTCACACCCGCCTATCCCAGCTCGACTGGCCGACCATAGAAGAATCGCTGTGGACACAGGGCTATGCCGTCACGCCGCCGATGCTCACACCCCGGGAGTGCGCAATGCTCGTCCGGCTGTATGCCAAGACCACACGGTTCCGCAAACGGGTGAATATGGCTCAGCATCGATTTGGCGTCGGCGAGTACCAGTACTTTGCGGACCCGCTGCCACGGCTCGTCACCCGCCTCAGAGCCCAGACCTACCCGCCCCTGGCCCGGATTGCGAATCGCTGGATGGCCGCCCTCAAACAGCCCGCTCCCTTTCCCCCGACGCTGGCGCGTTTCCTCAGCCTCTGCCAGGAGCACGGCCAGATCAAACCGACCCCCCTGCTCCTGTATTACGAACAGGGCGGCTACAACTGTTTACATCAGGACCTGTATGGGCCAGTCGCCTTTCCCCTGCAGATGACGTTCTGTCTGAGCCGTCCGCAGACCGACTATACGGGCGGAGAATTTCTGCTGCTTGAACAACGCCCGCGGGCGCAGTCGCGCGGTATTGCGCTCACCCTGCAGCAAGGGCAAGCTATTATCTTTGCCACGCGCTATCGTCCGGTGCGCGGCACACGCGGGTATTATCGTCTGACCGTCCGGCATGGCCTCAGCACCGTCACCTCCGGGCAGCGCTATACTCTCGGGGTTATTTTCCACAACGCTCAATAAGAGGCCCAATAAAAGGCTGGTATGATTCTCGTTCTCTTCTTTCTGTCCGGTTTTACCGCCCTGCTGTACGAAGTGGTCTGGGAACGCCTGCTGCACGTCGTGTTCGGGCTGTCGACCTACGCCGTCACCGTGGTCACCGCGGCCTTCATGCTGGGTCTTGCCCTGGGCTATATGGCCGGTCAAAGCCGCCGCTTGTCCCGCTATCACCCCTTTGTCGTGTATGGTCTGGCCGAAGGATTGATCGGCGTTTTCGCCCTGATTTTTCCCTTTTTGCTGAAAATTATCGACGTGGTCTATGTGGCGTCCGGCGGCAGTTTTGCGTTGCAAATCGTTCTTGCCCTGCTCGCCCTGGCGCTGCCCGCAACGCTGATGGGACTCACCCTGCCCACCCTGGCCCGGCAGGTCGCTCAGGAGGGACGCACCGGACGCCGGGTCGGGCTCTTATACGCGATCAACACCACCGGTTCCGTGCTCGGAGCGTTTTTTGCCGGGGTCTTCTTCATTCGGACCTATGGCGTGTTTCAGACCACGCTGATCGCAACCGCGATCAATGCGGCAATCTGTCTGGTCGCCCTGATCCAACCCCGGCGGCCCGTCAAACAACCGGACCGGCCTGCCGAACGGCCCGCGTATACGGGCCGGACATCCTCACTCCCCGCCAGGTTGCTCTTTTTTCCGTTTATCACCGGCTTTACGGGCCTCGCGCTTCAAATCATCTGGGTACGGACCCTGATCTGCGTGGTGTCGAACAACACCTATTCCTTCTCGGTTGTGCTGGCCGGCATCCTGCTGGGACTGGCCCTGGGAGCGTGGCTGTATGCCGCCTGCGGGCCGTCGCGGGCAAGCCAGCCGACCAAGGCGCTGGTGTTTCTGCTCGTTCAAGCCATTGGAGCCGCCGCCATTCTTGTTTCCTTAGGGATATTCAACCAGCTCCACGATGTCACCCTGGACCTCAGTCGCTGGGTCGGCGGCAATCATTGGCTCGGCCTGGGTCTGGTCCGTTTTGCCGCGGCCGCGGTCGTCACCCTTATTCCAGCGACCGCCTCGGGCTTTGTTGTCCCTCTGCTCGTTGATCTTTTTCGCGACCAGACCAAGCGTTCCCCACACAGCGCCGCCGGCGTTGTCTTTGCCGCCAATACCTTCGGCAGTCTGGGCGGTGCGCTCAGCGGTGGCCTGATCCTGATTCCGCTGCTGGGACTGAGTCAGGGCATGGTCTTCCTGGCTCTGCTGTCGGTCTGTGTCGGTCTTCTCCTGCTTGTGCTGACCCGTCCCTATGGTGCGCTCAGGCTCGCCTGGGGCGGCCTCCTCGCAGCAGCGACCCTGGTGGTCGCCGTGCTCGTACCCAAAGAGCTGACGCTCATGAAATGGTACGACCGCTTTGAGAATATCGAAGGGGAACTGCTGTTCTATCGGGAGGGCGTGTCCGGCACGCTGGCCGTTTTCCAGGTCGGTGAAATCAAAGAACTCTTTATCAACTGCATCGAGGAGGTGCCGACCCATCGGGACGCCGTCGCGACCTTTAAGATGCTGGGCCACCTGCCCCTGCTGCTCCAGCCCGACCCCAAACAGGTTTTGGTCAACGCGGTCGGCGGAGGGGTGACGTTGGGAGCGGCGACCAAACATGACGTGACCGTCGAGGCGGTAGACATTGTTCCCGATGTCCGGGCGGCCATGCATTTTTTCGGCGCCGAAAACGGCAATGTCGTCGAACGCACGAACTGGACGCTGATCGCCGATGATGGGCGAAATTATCTGAAAGTCTCGCCCCATCGCTATGACGCGATTACCGCCGACGCCACCCACCCGGCCGCAGCCGAGTCCTGGATACTCTACACGCTGGAATATTACCAACAGGTCTATGACAAACTGAACGACACCGGCGTCTATGTCCAGTGGCTGCCTTTGCACAATATGGCGCCGACCGATTACCTGTCGGTGCTGTCCACCTTTCGGCGCGTGTTCCGCGAAGAGACCCTGCTCCTGTTCACGAGCCGCTACACCCTGCTGGTGGGAGCCAGACAGCCCCTCGCCCTGTCTCCCGCGGTCCTGGACCAACGCCTCAGTCAGCTCAGCGCGGAGGTCCGCGCCGACCTGGAAGAGATCGGCATCACCCGCGGGCAGGATATTCTCAAGTATATTATTTTTGACGGGCCGCGCATCGATGCCCTGGTCGGGGATGATTATCCGCTCCTGACCGACGACCATACCTCGGTCGAGTTTGCCGAGCTCAATCGGTTGGGCATTGCCGGCACGATGCCCTTTATCCTGGCTCGGCTCTTACCCCATATTCACCCGGACCGCTTGGCCGAGCAGTATGGGGTTGAACCGGCAACCATGCTCGCCCGCGCCCTCTTCATGCGTTCCAAAGCGGTGGGCACGGACGATCCGCTCGAACGTTCGTACGCGGCCCTCAGCGAGGTGAACCAGGCCGCCCGCCTCACCCCGGACGATAAGGATATCGGCTATTACCGCGAGATTGCCACCCTGGAGTTTCTGGACCTGTTGGGTGCCCGCTATACGGAATTGCTCAACTCCTCGAATCCGGGCACCCTTCTCCCCAAGGCCAGGCTGGCCGCCCACCTGCGACCGGACAATCCGTTTGTTCAGGAGTTGCTGGGTGTAACCTTGCTGAAATTGGAGCAGTACCAAGAAGCGCTTGCCCCGCTCGAAGCAGCCGTACAGGTGAGGCCGGACGACTTCAACTATTTGTCGAACCTGGCGTTTGCCTATGAGCAGGTCGGACGCTATGCGGAGGCGTTGCTCATGCTCCAACGGGCCAAGGAGGCCAACCCCGACGCGGCGCAGGTCCTGGACCGGGCCAGCACCCGCGTGGAACACAAGATGCGGGCCACGGACGAAGCCGCAGGAGCCGCCGAGTAGGCGCTGCTAGGCCGAGCGGCGCTCGGCAATCAGCTGGTCAATTTCGTCCTTGAGGCGGTCCAGAACAACGTCGTAGCCGAAGTGACCGAGCTTGACGCTCTTCTTCTTGAGATTCACCGTTGTCGGCCCACACCACAGCCCCAGGTCCGCATCGTCGGTTTCTCCGGGACCGTTGACCCGACAGCCCATGACGGCAATGGTGATGTCGTGCTGCTTGGCGTAGGCGGACATGGCCTTGACCTCCTGTGCGAGCTCGACGAATTTCTCATTTTCAACCCGCGAGCAGCTTGGGCAGGAGATGATATTCAGGCCCTTTCCAAAGTCGGGGACTGAGATGAAACGGCCGTTTTGCGTGTCGTTGAGAATGGAGAAACCGGCGCTGACTTCCTCGTGTTTGCGCTCATTGGGCAGGGTCAGGGACACGCGAATCGTGTCACCCACACCATTGGCCAACAGCTTTTCAAAGGCAATCCGGCTCTTGATCACGCCGTCCGGCGGCAAGCCGGCTTCGGTCACACCCAGATGGAGAGGCACATCCGGGCGCGTCTGGGAAAACCGGGTGTTGGCTTCAACGACCTTGGCCGGGTCGGAATCCTTGAGCGACACAACGAAGCGCTCGTAGTGCAGGTCTTCCATAAGCTGGCAGTGATACAGGGTCGATTGGACCAGGGCTTCCATCTGATCGCCGGGATATTTTTCAAGAAACGCGGGAGCCACCGAACCGCAGTTAACGCCAATCCGGATGGCGACATCATGCTCTCGGGCGACATCAACCAGCCAGGCAACCTTTTCCGGAATAGTTTTGCGCTTCTCAATATGGTGCAGATGGCCGGGATTGTAGCGGATCTTATCAACATGGGGTGCGACCTGGTTCGCGACCTTATAGTTCTCCTGGAGGTCTACGGAGAGGGTTGCCGTGGTTTGGGCACGGATCTCTTTAAGGGCCGCGGCCTCTTTGGGATTGTCCACCGCAATCCGGACAATACCCGCTCCGGCCTCTTCGAGTTGATGCACCTGAGCGACGGTGGCATCAATATCCGTTGTTTTGGTCGCACACATGCTCTGCACAACGATGGGTGCGCCCGCCCCAACCTGGACTTTGCCAATCTGGACTGCACGGGTGGGTTTTCTTTTCGGCATGCTTTCAACCACTTCTCAGGTCTAGTGTTTCACCGGCATTTGGACAATGGGGGCATTGGGATGCTGTTCGGCGTGTTCCTCCAGCCGCTGCTGGACCTCGGCTATCCATTGCCGGGCCCTTTCCTCATCGATTTCCCCAGCGTCTCTCTTGCGGGCGACCTCATCCACAAACCGCTCGAAAAATGTTTTCATACGCCACCTTTTCCGCCCCTCGCCTATCACGAAATCGGCAAATGAGCTAGGCGGCCCGCTTCCGCCCGTTTGTGTCAGATGATAGCGTTTCCGCATGGGGGCCCAGATCGTCAAAGGCCAGGTCATCGCCCAGTCAGTGTATGCGGAACTTGGAGCGGAAATCTCAGAGTTGATCCAGCGCACCGGACGCAGACCTGTGCTGGTCAGCATTTATATCGGCTCAAACCCGGCCATCGAAGTCTATATTCGATCCATGAACCGGATTGCCCGGGGGTTGGGGATTGAGTATCGCTGGTACCATCTCCCGGACAATGCCCAGGAAGCTGAGGTGCTGCGCCGGTTGGAGCAGCTGAACCAGGACCCCGAAGTCACCGGCGTAATCATTCAGCTCCCCCTGCCGGAGCATGTACGCCGCTCAGTCCTGGTCAACCATATTGCCCCACAAAAAGATGTGGACGGCACCCATCCGGAAAATGTCGGGGCCGCCGTCACCGGAGAAATACGCATTGGTTCCTGTACCGCCCTGGCCGTCATGCGCCTTTTGGACGCAACCGGGCTCGACATGGAGGGGAAAGAGGCGGTTATTGTCGGACACAGCGATCTGGTGGGCAAGCCGCTCAGCCTGATGCTGGTCGACCGCTTAGCCACGGTGACCATCTGCCATATCGCGACCGCTCAGCGGGGGCTGTTAGCCGAGCATGTCCGTCGGGCAGAGGTCCTCGTTGTGGCAGTCGGTTCTCCCGGGTTGATCAAGGGCGACTGGGTCCGTCCCGGGGCAACCGTGATCGATGTTGGCATCAATCAGGTGGGCTCACGCCTCGTTGGCGATGTGGAATTTGACACGGCCAAGGAACGCGCGGCGTTTATTACGCCGGTTCCGGGCGGTGTCGGGCCGGTGACCGTGTCTATGCTCATGAACAACACCGTCAACGCCTTCCGTACCCAGGTGGGACATCTGTCCGAAGCCCGGTAGGGGCGGCCCTTGTGGCCGCCCAAGGCATGGCACATAGGGTCAACCTTCCAAGCCGGGCAACCACAAGGGTTGCCCCTACCGCGAATAATCTATGACCCACACCCTCGACAACACCGCCGTGTAGGGGCGACCCCACGCGCCGCCAGGGGTGTTGCCCGTCAGTCGGTGTGTTCTTGCGGAATACAGCGAATGCCCAGACTGACAGAATCGCGACTGTCACAGAGCCTATCAGGACGAATTTACGGTCCCAACGGCTCTTCTTCGAGCGTCACCGTAATTTGGAGGGGCTGGTTCTTTCGCAGGACGGAAAAGGCCACCTGGTCTCCGGGGCTGTAGCGCTGTATGGCTTCGGTAAAGTCCCGGGCGGTCCGAACCGGCGTGTTCCCAACCGCGACAATAAGGTCGCCGACAGGATGGCGCTCCCGCGTGAGATGATCGTGAGCGGCAACGAGGGGCATGACGAACGGACCGGCCGGTGACATGGCCAGCGCAATGATGGCCGCCTTCTTCACTAAATCATTCCGGTTGTGTCGCGTTGGCGCATTCACGCCTTCGAAACCGGAACGATGCGCCGGACTGCCCTCAATCACGCTTAAGACCCGGACGCCCTCCGGTCCTTCCTCGGCTGTGGCATACAGGACGCCGAGATAGGTACGTTTGGACTCAGCCACAGACGGGTCGGGCCATTCGGAGAACTGACTATCCGTTGCAGCAGAGGACCAGTCTTCGTGCGGATGCAAGTCTCTGAAATCAGACGCTGGGGGTTCGACCGGAACGGCCGGTTGGCTCCGGCCGCTCTGGACAGGAATTTCCAGCACTTGTGGGGCGCCGACCTCCTGGGCGTACGGGTCCGTATGAGCCGGAGCGTTCTGCGCCTGGGCGGGACGTGGAGAGGTCCACAGACCGGCGGTCAGGACACCGGCCATAACGAATGGCAACCAGAGCACGCGCGCCTGCACTATCGGGCCTCCTTTTGCCGTCCTCGCTCCTGGCCGCTCATTATTCATCTCTCACTCGCAAAGTGCAAGCCGGCGCGTATTACCGGGCCGATTTGAGCTTGGCCAGCTCAGCCTCCAACTCGCTTACCGGAAGAACCTCTCCGGGGTTCTGCATGACTCGGACAAAACGCACCATCCCATCTGTATCAATCAGCACATAGGCCCTCTGGCTGAGCCGCTTTTCCCGGTCCAGCCAGCCCACATAGTTTTCAACTACCTCAGGAGCGTCAAACGCGCTCAACAACGGATAACTGAGGGCCAGTTGTTCGCGAAATATGCGCTGGGAAGCCGTATGATTCGTACTGATTCCCAGGACCACCGCGTCGAGTTGCTCTTCCTGCCGAGCGTCCTGCCCGGTTGATAACTGGAGGGTTCAGCCGGGGGTAAAGTCCAAAATATAAAACAGCAGCAGGACGTTTTGTTTCCCCCTGAAGTCCGAGAGGCAGACCGTCTGGCCGTCCTGCGCCTCACCGTCCTGTGCGGGCAAACAGAACGCGGGCGCGGGACTCCCGACCTCAACCGCGGCATCGACGGGACGACCCCACAGCAGCAGACCGACGATGAGGACTACGCACCAATGCCAGTTCGATTTACTCATACCCATTCCCGTCCGCCATACGCCTAGCGTACGGCATACACGTCGTAGCGCACTTCACCCCGTTCCAGATACGCTTCTCCGATCCCAACACACAGGCAACGATTCATCCATAGATAGTCGGGGTGAGCGGTATGGCACCAGGGATTCGTCCGAATCGGCGTCCCACTCGGCGGAATCTCGCCGTCCAAAAATTTCTGATAGCCGTCCGCGCCCATATCCAACACCCCATTATAGGTCACATAGATCAGCGCGCCGTCGTTCGCCTCAACGGTCGCCCGCACATCCAGATACGCCACCCCATCGGGTCGGACAGTCAGCCAGTCCGCGCCAACCGGACGGAGCTTGCCTTGCAGTTTGGGACCTTCGACTTTCCCACCCGTGATGTATACATTGACCCGGACGCCGCCGGGCACCGGCCCTATTGTTTCAGGCGGCATCTCCAGGGTGGCGGTATAGGAAAAGAGGTGCTCCATAGTGTACTCGAACATGTCATCCCCTTGTTGTGGCGGTGGCTCCCGGACAAGAGAAGACCTACCCCGTCCCCCTCAGGGCGTCAAGACGAAGGACAAGGAGTCGTGCCGTATCGGAGAGAGATGACACCCGACGACGTGATGACGCCAGGAGAAGGAGTCAGCCGATGGCAAAAGCTCAGTACTGTCTGATGTGTGCCGACGAACTCTATCAGATGAGCAACTATGGAGAGCCGGCGGACGGCAACTGGCCACCCATGGTCGAGGACGAAAAATACGGGACCTTGATTATCTGTCCCGCGTGCGAGGCCGAGCACCTCACCTTTATTGACGACACCCCCGGCCATCCGCCGGTGCGGCGAATTCGGATGCTCAAGCCCCGCGAATAGCCTCAGTGTCCGGCAGACGCCCGCGCCTGTATGGCCCGGTATTCGGGCTCAAAGAAAAAGTGGGGCTCCCCGCCGGCGGGTTTGAGGTGGTCGAGCCAGGTTGCGTCGGGGTCAAACCTGGCAAAGAACGGTCGCTGGACCCAGTCGGCATTGCGCCCCTGGATAAAGCGCAGGACAAAGACCTTTTCGCCGTTTACTTCGGTGATGCCCTGCACCTCGACCTTGCCCGGTCCCGCGCTCATGGACGGGCCGCGGGCGGTCCGCGCCAGGCCGGAGACCTGGGAAATGGCCTCACGGTAGATCTCCCAGGCACGAGCCAGCGGCACCTCAAAATAGTGTCGCGCCCCGGTATCGCGCTCAACGAACATATAGTACGGAATGATGCCCAGGCGGACCTGTGTCCGCCACATCCGGGTCCACACCGCGGCATCATCGTTGATATGGGCCAGGAGCGGTCCCTGACCGCGGATGACCGCGCCGGTCGAGCGCAGACGCCGAATCGCCTCACGGACCTGCGGCTGCTCCAATTCTCTCCAGTGGTTATAGTGCGCCATGAACGCCACGTGTTTACCCGCGGCGACGAGCTGTTCACACAGCCGCATGAGGTCGTCGGCATCCGCATCGCTCGTAAAGCGGAAGGGCCAGTAGGTCAGCGCTTTTGTTCCGATCCGAATGGTCTGGACGTGCTCGAACTCCGGTTGAAGCAAGGGACGCAGGTATTCGGCCAAGTGGTGGGTTTTCATGACCATCGGGTCTCCGCCGGTCATGAGCAGATCACTCACCTGCGGCTGTGAGGCCAGATAGCTATGCAGCTGACCGGCGTCGTTTGAATTAAAACGCAGCTCTTGAATACCCACGAACTGCGCCCAGCGGAAGCAGAAGGTGCAATACGTATGACACGTCTGGCCCTGGCTCGGAAAAAAGAGGACGGTTTCGCTATACTTATGTTGCATGCCGGGCAGCGATTCGCCGTCCATATGCGGGACGTTCATCTGCTGTTGGCCGGCGGGATGCGGGTTCAGCCGGATACGGATCTCGTCCGCGACGGCTTTGACGGCAATGCGGTCCGCCCCTTTCCTGAGCAGGTCAGCCATGCGCTCAAAGTCTTCCGGCTGCAACATGCCAGGCTGCGGAAAAGTCAACTGGAACATGGGGTCATCGGGGATATTGTCCCAATCAATGAGATGCTCGATGACGTACGGATTAATGCGAAAGGGCAAGACATTGGCCACCACGCGCATATTAAACCGTTGCTCATCAGATACGCGTTGCAGTTGCGGAATCTGGTCGAGGTGGCGCTCATTGTACACCTTGAAGCGCGGGGCGGGGGATTCGGGCGTGACGGCAATGGAGGAGCCGTTCGCAATATCCGGGCGGGGGGTCGTTTCGTTCAGCATAGAGATACCTCCTCCGAGGAGTCTCCTCTTTCCCACTCACGCCGCTTCGCACCCACTCACACCGCTTCATACCCACTCACACCGCTTTACCAACTCATACCGCTTCATAACCTTGCGAGCCTGAAAAGAGGGCAGCTCTCCCTTACTGGAGAACGGAGGGAGACTGTAGAAAGAAATAGGTGAAAAGTCAAATAAAAAAGGCCGGTTACGAGAACAGGGTTTTATTATGGACCAAGAAGCGGGACGCACCCTTCCACCCCCTCCCTGGTCTGCATATGCGAACGCCGGCGTGGCAGGAGGAATTTACGCCACCTCAGCCACCGGGGCGGTCGTGAAGGTGAGATCGTGGCGGTCGTAGGCGACGATCACGTGGGCATTCTCCGCTACCTCGCCGGCGATGATTTTCCGGCCAAGATTGGTCTCTATCTCTTTCTGGAGGAGACGCTTGAGGGGCCGAGCCCCGTAGGTCGGGTCATAGCCGGTGTGGGCGAAATATTCCTTCGCGCTTTCCGTCAGTTCAAGCGTGATTTGCCGCTCGGCCAGCCGCTCCCGCAAGTGTCCAAGCTGAATCTCGACGATCTGTTTGAGGTGCTCCCGGGTCAGGCTGTGGAATACCACAATCTCGTCGACCCGATTCAGAAACTCCGGCCGGAATTCGTTCCGCAGGGCATCCAGCACCTCTCTCTTCATGCGCTCATACGCCTCGGCGTCATCACCGCCCCGATAACCCAGGATCAGTTGGCTGCCGACGTTCGAGGTCATGATGATAACGGTGTTCTTAAAGTCAACCGTCCGGCCATGCCCATCGGTTAACCGTCCGTCGTCCAAAATCTGGAGCAAGGCGTTGAAGACATCGGGATGGGCCTTTTCGATCTCGTCAAACAGGACGACGGAATAGGGTTTCCGCCGAACCGCTTCGGTCAGCTGCCCGCCTTCGTCATAGCCCACATACCCCGGAGGCGCGCCAATGAGACGCGCGACCGTATGCTTCTCCATGTATTCCGACATATCGAGCCGGACCATATTCGTCTCATCGTCAAACAAAAACTCGGCCAGCGCCCGGGCCAGTTCGGTTTTTCCCACGCCGGTCGGTCCCAGAAAGATGAACGACCCAATCGGTCGGTGCGGGTCTTTGAGTCCCGAGCGGGCGCGAATAACCGCGTCGGCCACCGCCTGGACGGCCTCTTCCTGACCGATCAGCCGGTGATGCAGCAGCTCACCGAGCTGCAATAATTTTTCCCGCTCGCCTTCGAGCAGCTTTGCAACGGGAATGCCCGTCCAGCGCGAGATAATGGCCGCAATATCGTCTTCGTCAACCTCCTCCTTGAGGAGGCGACTCGGGCCCTGTTCGCTATGCAGCGTTGCTTCCCCATCCGCCAGGTCGCGCTCAAGCTGGGCCAGCTTGCCGTATTTCAGTTCGGCGACCCGGTTGAGGTCATAGTCGCGCTCGGCCTTTTCAATGGCGCGTCTGGTCTGCTCAATTTCTTCTTTGAGGCGGCGGAGCTGACCGATGCTGTTCTTCTCCATCTCCCACCGGGCGGTCAGCGCCCCGGCCTCAGCCTGACAATCCGCCAGCTCCTTTTCCAGCTTCTCCAGCCGCAGCTGCGAGGCCTGGTCAGTCTCCTTGCGCAGGGCTTCGCGTTCAATTTCGAGCTGCAACACCCGCCTGGACACCTCGTCCAGTTCGGTCGGCATGGAGTCGATTTCGGTCCGGAGCCGGGCCGCGGCTTCGTCCATCAGATCAATAGCCTTGTCCGGCAGAAAGCGGTCGCTGATGTAGCGGTGCGACAAGACCGCCGCGGTCACCAGCGCCGCGTCCTTGATGCGAACCCCGTGGTGGATTTCGTAGCGTTCGCGCAGCCCGCGCAGAATGGAAATCGTGTCTTCCACGGATGGCTGGTCAACCGTTACCGGCTGAAAGCGCCGTTCCAGCGCCCGGTCCTTTTCCACGTATTGACGATACTCGTCCAACGTGGTCGCCCCGATGCAGTGCAGCTCGCCGCGGGCCAGCATCGGTTTCAGCAGATTGGACGCGTCCATGGCACCCTCCGACGCGCCTGCGCCCACCACCGTATGCAACTCATCAATAAACAGTACCACCTCGCCCTCAGACTCCTGGACTTCTTTGAGCACGGCTTTGAGCCGCTCTTCGAACTCACCCCGAAATTTTGCACCGGCAATCAGCGCGCCCATATCCAGGACGATCACCCGACGATGCTTCAGGCTTTCCGGCACATCGCCGCTGACAATACGCTGCGCCAGCCCTTCCACAATGGCGGTCTTGCCGACACCTGGGTCGCCGATCAGCACCGGATTATTCTTGGTGCGGCGAGACAGCACCTGCACGACCCGGCGAATTTCATCATCCCGGCCGATAACCGGGTCAAGCTTGCCCAGGCTTGCCGCCTGCGTCAGGTCCCGGCCATAGCGCTCCAGAGCCTGATAGGTGCCCTCCGGATTTTGATTGGTCACACGCTGGTGGCCGCGTACTTTCTGGAGCGCCGCAAGCAGGCGTTCTCGGCTCAGGCCGTGGTCGCGCAACAAGCGGCCCGTCGCCCCATCGTCTTCCAGCATGGCCAGCAGCACATGTTCGACGCTGACGTAGTCGTCTTTCAGTTCCTTGGCTTCATCTTCAGCACGGGCGAGCAACTGGGATAAGCGCTGGGTGACGTACACATGGTCCGGGCCGCCGGCCGGGCCGGAAACCTGCGGAACGCGATGCAGCGACTTTTCAAGCTCGGCGGTCAGTGCATCGAGGGGCACTCCGGCCTGGTTGATAAGAGCCGGGACGACTCCGTCGGCAGATTCCGTTAATGCGGCCAACACATGCTCAACATCAACCCCCTGGTGATTCCGTCGGGTTGCCAGCACCTGGGCCTGGCGCAGCGCTTCCTGCGATTTTTCGGTCAAACGATTGAGATCCACGCAGCCCCCCTTCCTCCGGCCGTTCGGGCTCGGTCGTTTTTAACTGGCTGTGACTCTTGACCGTCAAAAAGGTAAGGCTGATTTGGGGCGTGTCAAGGAGAAACGGCAAAATGCCCCTCCCCCTCTCCTTCCGTGTCTCTCAGCGAGGATGCCTGTCTCTCCTCCCCTTCAAGACGTGAGGGACTGCCGGGCCGGGGAGAACCCACCCCGCCGCTAGCGCGGCACCCCTCCGAGGAGGGGAGCTTTGTTATCCCCTCCTCGGAGGGGTGGCCCGAAGGGCCGGGGTGGGTTCCTTTTCGCATCACCCGTCTCGAAGGGGAGAGAGTTGGGGGGAAAAGAAAATGCAAACTGGGGTGCGGCTCAGGTGACGTATACTCGGACGCGTTTACCCGGTGGCCCTTTCTTTCCGATCCATCAGATCCACGACTTTGGGCGACTTCGTTTCCGTTACCCAACTCGTCATACGCTGCACGGCTTCAATCATATCTCCACACCAGCGCTCGATAAAATCGGCCGGGAGGTCGTGGTCGAGCGGAATCGCCTCACTCGCGGTGAGCGCTCTTGCGCCGTCAAAGCCGACATAGGCAACCCGGGCGGTGAGTTCCTCCCGCGGGCGCTGAAACGCCGAGCCGGGCAGAACGGCAACACCCGTATCGCGCAGGAGCGCCTCGCACAAAGAGTCGCTGTCCATAATACCGCGCTGCGCCAGCCGCTCGGCAAAGGGGGAAAAATCCGGAAAGAGATAAAAGGCGCCAACCGGCGCGTGCACCCGGACACCGGCCGCCTGAAGAATCTGCGCACAGCGTTGGCCCAGGTCCGACAGAATGCGGCGGACGTGCGAGAGATAGCGCTCGATCCCGATGCTCGCCTGAAACGCCCGGGTGGCCGCATATTGAATCGGGGCGCTGACCGACGTATAGGTCTCACTGGCTACGGCTGCCATCGCTTCCATCAGCCAGCTCAAATCCGGTGGAAAGGTAAACGTCCCGAGCCGCCAACCGCCGGCTCCACACCATTTGGACAGCCCGGAACTGATGATTGTTCCTTCCGGGTAAAAGCGGGCAACAGATACATGCGCTCCCTGGTGGTGCAGTTGACCATAAATTTCATCCGACAGCAGAATTACCCCGAACTGCCGGGCGACCGCGGCCAGCTCTTTAAGCTCGTGCGCCGTATAGCTGCCCCCCTCGGGGTTCCCCGGATAATTCAACACCAGAATACGCGGCCGGTCCGGATCGGCTTTACAGATGGCCTCCAGGCACTGTGGGGAAACGCGCCAGTTCTCTTCGAAGGTCGTCGGGATGAGATTGACGGTGCGACCGATAATACGAGCCTGGGGGATATAGGACACCCAGGCTGGAGACGGCACGAGCAGTTCGCCATAAAAAGTCAGCTGCAAGAGGAACAGGAGTTCTTTTGAGCCGGGTCCGACCAGGACACCCTCGGGGCGGGCCTGCACGCGGTCTTTCTGGCGATGAAACTCCGCCACTGCTTCCCGCAGGGCGGGCAGACCGGTGACCGGCAGGTAATCGTCTTCGTGGGCGTGTAGCCTGAGCGCGTTCACCACTTCGGACGGAATGGGAAATGGCGATTGGCCCAGCCCGAGTTTATAGACGCGGCGCCCTTCGCGACGGAGCACGTTGCTCCGCTCATTGATCGCTAAAGTTGCTGATTGTCCAAGCCCCCGCACGTTGAGATTGAGGCTGCCACATCGGTAATGACCCTGAGTTTCCACCGCATCCACCTCCCCCACCGGCCTCCGCCGTTGCCTCACGGCCGGTGCGCTCTGCGCGCCACCCTCCCAGAATACCGCATGTCTCGGAGAGACACAAACACAAACGAGTTTTCGCCACGTATCGAAACACAATACAAGGACGAACTCGTTCGAGACGGTTAATGATTGAAGGGATCGTCCATGGCCAGAGAGCGGAGCGTGATGCCGTCAAGGGCCTGCTCGACCGCCCGATTCCGCCGGTCGAGCAGAGCCGAGATGGCATCTCCGCCATCAATTGCAGCAGGCTCATCACCGGGCGCGCGCAGGATATCCAGCACGCTCGCGACCGCAATCTGCTCGGGCGGACGGCCAGGGACTATACCTTCCGGCTCAACGGTCTGCAAGAGCACGCCTTTTGCCAGCAGCGTTTCAATCAGCGGCTCCAGCGCAGAGAGCTGAACGCGCATATTTTTGGCAAGAGCGGCACCAGGGACAACAGGGTGACATAGGTGAGCCCCATGGCCCGCAGGCTGAGGGCATCGTCCTGAACTTTTTTGCGGACAGCAGAAAAAAAAGAATAACCCCGTGGGAGCCACTGTGTTAGCGCTGCCCACAGGTGTTGGAGCGCAAAACCCCGTCCCTTTTTGAGGCGATACTCCTGATTCATGCAGCAGTCTATTATAGCTTAAAAAACAACCTTTTCTTTGGGCGATTGCATTGAGTCCCCATATACCAATTCCCCACGGGACCAATACTCCCCCTCCCGCTGGCGCTGGTACACTTCGAAGCCAACTGGTACAGTTCGACCCGCCAAGTGCTGCACTTTGAACTTCAAAGTGGGGTCATTGCTCTGGTACTCCATTTTTCACCCGGGGAGGAGGCCAATGAAGATTCTGGTTGCTTATGACGGTTCGAGCTGCGCCGACACGGCCTTAAACGACCTCCGCCGAGCAGGACTACCGGCCGAGGTGGAGGCGAGACTTCTCTCGGTCGCCGATGTCTGGGTCGCCCCAAGGCCAGACGAAGAGGTGCGTCTCCAGCCAGTCACAACAGTACGGGAAGAGCAGATTATTGCGGCTCGGAATCAGGCTTACGAAAAGGCTATGCACGCGGTTGAGGAGGCGCGGGCGCTTGCAGTCCGGGCTTGCAGACGAGTGCAAGCGAACTCTCCGAGCTGGCAAGTTTCAGCCGAAGCCAGTGCCGATTCCCCTGCCTGGGCAGTGCTCAAAGAGGCAAATGACTGGAAGCCAGACCTGATTGTTCTTGGTTCGCACGGTCGTTCTCCTCTCGACCGTCTCATGCTGGGCAGTGTCTCTCAGAAAGTCGTTACGGAAGCACGGTGTTCAGTACGAGTGTCACGAGGTCACAATAAGCAAGCCGACTCTCCTATACGCATTGTTCTTGGCGTCGATGGCTCACCTGGGGCAGACGCCGCGGTGCGTACCCTGACCCAACGCTCCTGGCCTTCGGACACGAAGGTCCATGTCGTTGCGGTCATTAACCCTGTTTTGGCCGCAGCCGTACTCTGGCGCGAAGCGTATGAACAAACACAGGACGCCCCAGAACGGGTCCAAGCCTTGGTTGAAGCGGTGGTTGAGCAGGTACGGGGGGCAGGGCTCGCCGCCTCTCCCCATATCCTCAGCGGCAACCCAAAGCAGGTCCTTGTAGAAGCAACCGAGCGTTGGGATGCAGACTGCATTTTTGTCGGGGCACGGGGGCTACGCGGAATCGGGAGACTCTTTCTCGGCAGTGTGTCAGCCGCGGTCGCCTCGCGCTCACACTGTTCGGTTGAGGTCGTACGTACAGACAGCGAAAATGAATAAGCCGTCGCGCCTCTTCATCGGTGCGAGGAGAGAAGTCACACCCCCCTTCTCTCCTCAAGACGGCAAGGACTCACGCCATCGAAATTAGAGAAGCATCCATTTCTGCTACACTGCGCGTATGCCTGAAGTTGCATATCTCAAAGACCTGGTCATTGTGTTTGGGGTGGCGGTGGCGGTCGTCACCCTCCTGAAGCGCGCTCACTTTCCCTCGATTGCCGGGTTCATTCTGACCGGGGCGCTCGTCGGGCCGACCGGCCTCGGGCTCATCAACGACGCCCATCGCGTCGAGGTCCTGGCCGAGGTCGGCGTCGTACTCCTGCTCTTCGGGATCGGTCTGGAACTCTCGCTCGACCGGCTCCGGCGTCTGTGGAAAGCCATCCTGCTGGGCGGGGGCTTGCAGGTCGCCCTTACGGTGGCATGCGCAGCCGGGATAGCCATCGGGGGCGGGCTGGCACCCGGTCCCGCGCTCTTCCTGGGCTGTGTCGTCGCGGTCTCCAGCACGGCCATCGTCTTGCGCGCGCTTTCCACGAGCGGCGAACTCGAAGCGCCGCACGGCCGTCTGGCAGTCGGTATCCTCGTCTTCCAGGACCTGTGTGTGGTGCCGATGATGTTGGCCGTACCCTACCTGGCTGGAGAAGGGGGCGCCATCGGGGACATTGGCGTGACGGTCGGCACGGCCCTCATGGTCCTCGTGGGGGTGTTGCTCGCCGCGCGCCGGGTCGTCCCCCGCTTGCTCGCGTTCGTGGCCCGGACGCGCGAGCGCGAACTCTTCATTCTGAGCGTCTTTCTCGTCTGCTTCGGCACGGCCTGGGCGCTATCGTTGGCGGGCATCTCGCTGGCCCTCGGGGCGTTTCTGGCCGGCCTGGTTGTCGCGGGCAGCGAGTTCCGACACCAGGCGATGTCAGAGGTGATCCCGGCCCGCGAGGTCCTGGCCAGTCTGTTCTTCGTGTCTGTCGGCATGCTGCTGAATATGGCGGACATCGGCGCGCACCTGATAGCGACCGTCGGGCTCCTGTGCGTCATCCTGGTCGGCAAGTTCGCGATTATTCTCGGCACCGCGCTGCTCCTCCGCCTGCCCTTGCGGGTGGGGATCCTGTCCGCCGCCACACTGTGCCAGATCGGGGAATTCTCCTTTGTGCTCTTGAACGCCGCGTCTGGAACGGACCTCCTCCCAGCCGCGCTTGCCCACAATCTGCTGATGGCCATCGTCCTCTCCATGCTGCTGACGCCACCGGCCATTGCGTTTGGGCCACACCTGGTCGGCGGTGCGGCGTATGTGCCCTGGCTGAACCGACTCTTGGGGGCAGAACCGCCCAGTATCGATCTGCCCGAGCCGCCCAGCGGCCATGTCATCGTGGCCGGCTATGGCCTGACGGGTCAACGCGTCTGTCGGGCTGTGCGAGGGATGGGGTTGACCTATGTCGCGGTTGACCGGAACCCGGACAAGGTCCGCGCGGCCCACGCCGCCGGCGACCGGGCCGTCCTCGGAGACGTTGCGCAACAGGAGGTGCTGGAGGAGTTGGGCTGCCGGCAGGCCCGCCTGGTGGTCGTGAATATCAACGACACGAGTGCCGCCGAATCCGCCGTCCGTACAATTCGGGCGACCGCCCCGCACGTCGCGGTGATCGCCCGGGCCCCGTACGAGATGGACAAGGACTCGCTGCAATCCGCCGGTGCCGCCGAGGTCATTACGGCCGAAGCCACGGCCAGCGAGGCGATCGTGGCAACCTGTCTGGCGGCTCTCCGCACGACGCAGCCACCGGCCTGAGCATGCCGGACACACCCGCCCGTGGCCTGCTCCAAGCGGCCTGGGAGAGGAGGTGGGCGGCTCTCCTCCTGGGAGGGCGGCCATCCTGGCCGCCATGCGGGCTGGAAGCCCGCCCTCCTTAAGGACGTGTGATGCAAATTAACTTGTTTGGCGGTTTGGCCCTCACCCCAACCCCTCTCCCAGAGGGAGAGGGGCTTTTTTACCCTCGCCCTCTGGGCTGAGGACACGACAGTTTCACCGAGACCGGGAATCCGGGGGGAAGGCATCAGCAAATCCCCTCCTCGGAGGGGTGCCGCGTAGCGGCGGGGTGGGTTCGGGAACGCCGGTGGGCCCGGAGAAACCCACCCCGGCCTTCGGCCACCCCTCCCAAGAGGGGATGGGACGGACCCCGGCCCTCGCTTCCGTAAAACTGTCGTGCCGTGAGCCCTCTGGGCTGAGGGTGGCCCGCAGGGCCGGGTGAGGGCGCGAGCGGACGGCCCGGAGGGGACAAGCGACACAATATGCATCACACGTAAAGGGGGAGAGAGACGCGCTACACCGCATCGTTCTCTGCTCTGGCGCTCTTCTTTCACCACTACAGTTGCGCGTCCCACTTGTGTTCCGCCGGGTTTTCGCCTACCCGAATGAAGCAAGGAGGACTGTATGGAAGAGCACATCACCTTTCCGGTTGGCGAGGGCGCTGACGCCATCACCCTAGAAGGTCTTCTCTCGACCTCACACCAGGCTCCCGTCCTCGGAGCGGTGCTGTGTCATCCCCATCCGCTGTATGGGGGCGAGATGCACAACAATGTGGTGTCAGCGTTGGCACACGCCTTCCAGAAGGAGAATATCGCCACGCTGCGATTCAATTTCCGTGGGGTTGGACGCAGTGAAGGCACCCACGACGAAGGCGAGGCCGAGCGCGAGGATGTGAAAGCGGCGGTCACGGCCCTCCTGGACCGCCAGCCCGTCTCGACCGTCGTGGTTGCCGGCTACTCGTTTGGCTCGATGGTGGGCCTGCAAGCCGGAGCACAAGACGACCGCGTCCACCGCCTGATAGGCGTGGCTTTCCCGCTGGGATTTCGTGACCCGGCCTTTCTTGTCAGCGTGACCAAACCGCTCCTGCTCATCAGCGGCGACCGGGACAGCTACTCCCCCATCCCCGCCCTGACCGAGCTGGTTGCAAAAATATCCGCCCCAAAGCAGCTTGAGGTCATGAGCGGCGCGGACCATTTCTTTATGGCCAGAGAGGGCGAAGTCGCCCAAGCCGCAGTCTCATTTCTTCAGCAGACCGGGAAACCGGGCGAATGACGCTCCGCCAAGCCGATCTATGGGGCTGATTTTTCAGGCAATATCTCCTCGCCCGCATTGCCCTGGGCAATGCGCATCCGCACCTGGACCGCCCGGCCGCCTTGCTCCTCAACCACCTCGGCAACCGCGTTTTGGAGGCGGACCTGGTCACCGACCTTGAGCAGCCGATTCAAGCGGCTGACCAGCAGCCCCGACAGCGTATCCACATCGGGTGCAGACAGATCAAGACCCAGTTCCCGGTTCACTCGCTCGATCGGCAACTGCCCGCTCACCTTGAAGACATCGGCACCTTCGGGCACGATTTCCGGCGGCTCGCTGTCAAACTCGTCCTGCACGTCGCCGACAATCTGCTCAACCACATTCTCCATGGTAATGACACCAACGACCGAACCGAACTCATCGTCAACCAGCGCCATCTGCTGGTGGGTGCTCTGCATCTCTCGCAAAAGCCGGCTGATCGGCAGGGTCTCGGGGATATGTCGGATAGGTCGCGCGACCGACCTGAGAACGCCATCGTCGTCGCCGGTCAGGCCCAGCAGGTCCTTGACGTGGACCAGCCCGATCACCTCGTCCAGTGACCCGATGCACAGCGGAAAGCGCGTGTGGCGCGTTTCCTTGGCGATTTCCAGACATTTTTCAAGCGACCAGTGCACCTCGAAGAACACGACATCCCTGCGCGCAACCATCACCTGGCGCGCCAGCATATCGTCAAAATGAAAAACCGCATTGAGGAGTTGCAGTTCCGAGGCGGATAACTCACCGGCCTTCCGCCCCAGATGAATATCGGCCCGAATCTCATCCTCCGTGACTGCGGGAATACCCAGGCCGCCGGTAAAGAAGCCGGAAAACGCCTGCGTGACCCGAATGAAGGGTGAAAGACCTCTCTGCATCAGCGTCAGCGGCCAGACGATCAGATGCCAGATGGTTCGCCAGTGGGTTGCCCCGTACGTCTTGGGAAGAATCTCGCCCACAAACAGGATGGCAACAGTCAAACCGACGGAGAACGCCGGGACCCAGCCTGAGCCCAGCATCTGCGCGGCGTACATCCCGCAGATGGTTGCTCCGGCCGTGTTCGCAATCGTGTTGAGTATCAGGATCGCGGAGGTCGGGCGGGCGATGTTCGCCTTCATGGAGATGAACCGCTCGGCCAGACGGGCGTGTTTCCCCTCTGCCCGCTCAGCCTCAAGCGACCCCATACGGGTCGAGTACAGTGTTGCCTCGAACAGCGAGCACATGCTCGATATCAGAACCGTCAACCCGGCAACAACAAACAGCATTGTCATCTCAGCCCCTCCGCTCTGTGAACCCGATTCATAACAGTGATGAAAACACGGTCGCCAGCCCAAGAAAACTGAAAAATCCAAAGACGTCGGTGACCGTGGTCAGCACGATGGAGGAGGATTGCGCCGGGTCCTGCCCCATTCTCGCCAAGAGCACGGGGATCAGCGCTCCGGCGACTCCGGCGATGGCCATCGCAAGCACCATGGCCAGGCCAATGACGAACACCAGTCCGGGCGACCCGCTCCACACGTAGACACCGGCACAAGTGACCAGGGCGACGCCCAGACCGTTCACCAGGCCGGCAACAAATTCCTTGCTCACGACCTGGGGCCAGTGGCGCAGGGTGATCTCACGCAGGGCCAGCCCGCGCAGAACGACGGCCAGGGCCTGCGCACCGGTGTTGCCCGATTGACCGGCCACAACCGGCAACAGGACGGCGAGCGCGGTGAACCGGGCGATCGTCTCCTCGAAGACCCCAACCACAGCCGCCGCCAGAAATGCGGTGGCCAGGTTGATCTGCAACCAGGGCAGGCGCTTGCGAATGGCGAAGCTCACTTTCGAGAGGGCGCGCTCTTCCTTGCTCGCGCCCGTCATGCTGACGAGGTCGGCGCTGAGTTCTTCTTCGACCGCGGACACCAGTTCATTGAGCCGGATGATCCCCAGCGGCTTGTTGTCATAGTCCACCACCGGAATGCTGGTCAGCTTGTGACGCTCCATAGTCTCGACGATCTCTTCCCGCGTGGTAAATGCGGAGACGGCCACCGGTACCCCGGTGACCAGGGACAGCAGTGTCGCTTCCGACTCGGCCAGCACCACCTCTTGAATTGGAACGGTCCCGGACAGACGCCCGTCGTTGTCTACAATCAACAGGTCAAGCACGCGCCGTCGCTGTCGTATCGACCGCAGCCGTTCCAGAGCTTCCTCGACTGTCATATCAGGCTGAAAGACCGTAATGCGGGGGTCCATGAGCCGGCCGGCACTGTCCGCGGGATGCTGCATGAGGGTGTGCAATGCCCCCGCCTCTGCCCGCGCCAAACCCGCCAGGAGGTCGTCACAGCGTTGCGTCCCGAGTCCGCTCAACAGTGCGCCGGCCTGGGGAGGGTCCAAATTGCGGATCAGTTGTCTGCCGTGATCGAGGTCGATCTCCGCGAGAATATCCAGGGCCTTTGCCGGCGACAGACGGCGGAGTGCTTCGATACACGTTTCCGGCGCCACGTGGGAGAGCACCTCATCCGCCTCGGATGGCGTCGAGGTTTCGAGATAATCCGCCGCTTCCTCCGGATGGCGTGCAAAAAAATCATGGACAAGCAATTGTTCGACTTCAAGGCTAGCTGTTGGCACGGTTCGTCTCCCCCGGCTGGTTGGTCACATGGGAACCAGAACTCCGTCCCCCAAACATCTCACTGAGCCCGAGCGAATAGAACTCACTGAGGGAAGCCAGCAGGTGTATGGCCGGAAGACGAACCTTATGTCCTTCTAAACGTTTGAGGGTGTCGGCTCCGATAATCCCCAAGAATGTTCCCCGAGGGTCCACAACCGCAACGGATTCCGGCGACGCTTGTCCCGCACCCAGCGTCTGAGCGCTGGCGTGGGAAGGCACCCCTGGCGTCGTATCTAGTTCCAAAGACTCGACAGGCGTATCACGTCTGCTACCGAGCAACTGGCCCGGCGTGACAGCGCCCACGAAGCGCTGGGAACGGTCAAGCACGAAGATGCGAGAGGCGATCGGGCCACCGCTTTCGCTGAGACGAGCCAATGCCTCTTCTACCGTGAGGTCGGAGTGGAGCGTGAGCACTGACGGGTCGGCGAGCGCTCCGGCCGACTGAGCCGGATACCGCAGCGCTTGATCGAGCGACGCACGAACATGAGATGAAAGACCACTGAACACGTCTTCCCGGACCGCTGGTTCCAGTTGGCGCAACAACGCGGCGGCAATTGACGAGGGAAGCTGCTCCACGACTCGCGAACGCTCTCCCTCCGGCCAGTGGGTCAGGCACGAACCGGCCAGGGCGGGAGCAACGCAGGCAAGCACACCGGCAGCGCTCTCGACGGGTGCGGCCTGCAAGACGGCCACGATTTCACCTGGCGAGAATCCTTCCAACACCCGTGCCGCCTCCTCGGGGTGACGGTTCATATGCATATATGCTGCCCTTTGCGTAGCCGTCTGCATCAGTCCCTCCTCAGCACCACCGATACTTCGTCACAATACTTTCTTGCCGGGAGATGCACCTGACCGTCAGCCGCATCAAGCACAATGGAGGTGGGGGTAATTTCTCGTACGACACCCTCAATACCCGCTACACGCACGACATCGCCGACTCGGTATGCCTTTGCCGCGTAGTACGAGGCCATGATGTTACTCACAATCGGGCCTGAGCCCAGGCTGAGCGAGAGCGCTACTCCCCCCAGGGTTGCGGCAATAATGATGAGAATCGTTGCGGTGAAGATCCCGCTCTCTAAACCGATTTCCTGCGCACCAACGAGGAGGGCAACCACAAGGACGGCCATCTGGGCGACCCGTCCAAGGACTGACGCATACTCGACGCCGGCCGCCGCAGCCACCCTCGTCGTCCACCGATTGACCAGAATTCCTGCGCCCAGTCCCATAAAGACAAGCACGACCGCTAACAGGACGCGGGGCAGATAATAGGCGATGCTCTGCAACAGGTCCGTCACGACCGGCAGGGGCAGTTTGTCGATCGCAGCAGCCACGAAGAACAACAGCACGACCCAATATACGAGCGTTCCGATGATCCGTGGGGCATCCTCGGCGAGTCTCGTTCCGCTGAGACTTTCAGCCAGACGGAATTGTGTGTTGATGCGGGCGACAGCCGCCACGATAATTTTTCTCGTGAGGAAACGGGCAAGAATCGCCGCAATCCAGCCCACCAACAGCAAACCGGTCGCGCCCAGGGCCGCAGGCAGCATCGGAGCGAGGCGCTCGGATATGTGCTCCAGGACGTTCGTCCAACTGGAAAAATTCATGGCTCCTCCTGAAAGGTTTGTCACGGGAATCAGGGATTCCGACAGTAATACGGGGGCGAATATCTCTTTTTGTTGCGTTTGGTTATGCGGACATTGCGGAGCACCCGTTAGGCCCAGTCGGCAATCCAGCCCGCCCGGCCCGTCTCAGCCGTCGGTCGGAACCAGGCCCACGGTCAGCCGTGTGCCGGTTGCTTCGGCGTAGCGGCGGAGGGTCGCGAAGGACGGCGACACCCGGCCGCCTTCCAGCCGCGCGACAGCGGACTGGGTCGTGCCGAGCCGTCGGGCAAGCTCCGCCTGCGTCAATTTCGCCGCCGTGCGGGCGCGGACCAGCGCCTCGATGAGCGCATACTCCTCGTCGACGCGCGCATATTCCTCCCGGAACTCGGCATCCTCCATGAGGCGCGCCGTCAGGTCCTTCAGCTTTGTCATGTCATCACCTGTCTCATCCGTTCCCTGGCGGTCGCGAGCGCACGGCGCGGTGTCTTGCGCGACTTCTTCTCGAAGACGTGCAACTCGGATTCATCCTCCCGTGTCAGGTAACGGAGAAAAATATTCGTATCGATAAATCTCATTTTTTTTGCATGCTTCGAACAATGGCCTCCGCTCGTGCTTCCTTGACCCGCCGAGAGAGCTTTTTGAAGTCCTGCGGTTCTCCGGGTGAAGGAACAGAGCCATACGCGGACTCAAGCGTAAACCGAACCGGGACCAATTTGACTTCGTTCTCCCCAATCTCAAAAGCCACACGATCACGAGGCTTGAGACCGAGCAAACGTCTCACCTCAACCGGAATCGTGACTTGTCCCCGTTGGGTGATTGTAGAAACGAGTTTTTTCATTATTCTTCAATAATACGTTTTTTCCACCGCCTCAAACGGCTGCTCCGCGTCCTCGGCCGTGGCGGTAATGGCGTCCAGCGTCCGCCGCAGATCGTGATTGTGCTGCTCGTACACCCGCTCGAAGACGCGCAAATCTTTGAGGTAGGTCAAATAGTGCAGGACGACCGCGTTATTGAGCTGCACGGAGGCAAAATCGGAGGTTTGCGCAATACTCCCGGGCAGTTGGCGAAATTCTTCCTGGAGCTGCGTGAATACGTCTTTTCGCTGCGTCAGCTTCTCCGCTTCACTGAACGGAGAGGTGTATAACTTCGTCAGCCGCCGCCGGGCCTGTTCGAGAAAGTGCGAAACGGCCAACTCCTTTTCCCAGGCGGCTCGCAGGTGTCGGGTCAGAGCGTGGGTCTCCCCGTGCGCTTTGACAAAAAAGGCGATAGCGCCACGATACCCGGCAAAATTGGCGAGCGATTCGTTAAAGGCCGTCTGCCCGGACAGATAAAACGTATTATGAAACAGCTCGTGCAGCACGATATTGGCCAGGGTGGCCCCATCATAGCCCAACAGTTGAGGCAGAAGCGGGTCGGCAAACCAGCCCAGGGTGCTGAAGGCCGCCGCGGTCCGAATATAGGTGTCAAACCCCTGTGTCTCTAAACGCCGGGCTTCCGCGTCGGCCTGCGATCTCTCAAAATACCCCTT
Source organism: uncultured Binatia bacterium (SeqCode) (assembly GCA_965203745.1). Classification (GTDB taxonomy): domain Bacteria; phylum Desulfobacterota; class Binatia; order Bin18; family Bin18; genus Bin18. The sequence continues at coordinate 1,294,306 of CBDBDK010000001.1, read as the reverse complement.
GTAGGAGACCCGGCCGACAATGGGGAACCACCAGGTATAGGCTTCCAAACGCGTCCGGTGCGCTGCGGTGACCACATAAATGGTTGGCGGCGAGGGGAGTTCGGACACGCTGCCATAACTCCCCCCGACCCGGAAGCCGAGGTCCTGCTCGGCAAAGTCCCGCACACGTAAGACAAGCCGGAGTTTTTCCTGGGTGGACAGGTCGAGCTGACCGGGCTCCTTCAAGATGTCGGCAATCGGTCTGCGGTACCACAGGATCTTTGCCTCCTCATAGCCGGCCCGCAGAATATACAACGGGGTGCAGGCCGGCAGCACACCCAGGCAGGCGAAAATGAGTAAACGGGCCAACATGTTCATGTCTCAATTGAGCGCGCGTTTCCTCATTTCAGGACCCCAGGCCGCACACGCATGGCCGCCTCGTTATATTTCTTCCAGAACGGGTCCGTCCGTATGGGCTTGTAAGGTGCCGGCGGCGTGGGCGTACTGCAATTGGTATAAGCGCCAGTAGATACCGCGCTGCGCTATCAACGCCTGATGGGTGCCGACTTCCCGCAGCCTGCCCTTGTGCAGAACGATGATGCGGTCGGCATTCTGGATGGTTGAGAAGCGATGCGCAATCACCAGCGTGGTCCGGTTCCGCATCAGCTTGGTCAGCGCATCCTGAATGAGCACCTCAGCCTCCGGGTCAACGCTTGAGGTGGCTTCGTCCAGGATCAGGATGGCCGGGTCATAGGCCAGGGCACGGGCGAACGACAGGAGCTGGCGCTGGCCGGCAGACAGGTTGGCGCCCCGTTCGTGCAGGTGTTCGTGGTAGCCGCCCGGCAGTTCCCGAATAAAGCGCTCCGCATTCACATGCCGGGCGGCGTGCTGCAAGTCGTCCAGCGTCAGGTCGGTCCGACCCAAACTCAGATTGGTGGCCACATCGCCAACAAACAGGAAGACGTCCTGCAGCACCACGCCAACCCGGCGGCGCAGGACGTGCATATCCCACTCGCGAATATCGACACTGTCCACCAGGATGCGGCCCCGCTGAATATCATAAAAGCGGTTGAGCAGCTTGCTGATGGTGGTCTTGCCCGCGCCGGTCGCGCCGACCAGGGCGATGCTCTCGCCAGGGGCGACCGAAAAGGACACGTCCCGCAGTACCCACTCCTCCTCGTTGTACGCAAACCAGACATGCTCAAAATCTATCCGGCCCGCCACCTCGTGCGGCCGATGTGCCGCCGGCGGAGAGGTGATCGTAACCGGCGTATCCAGCAGTTGAAACACGCGCTCGACCGCAGTCATGGCCGTCTGCATGGTGGTGTATTTGGTACTGAATTCCCGGATCGGCACAAAGAACTTCTGCAAATACTCGATAAAAGCCACCAGCGTCCCCAGGGCGACCAGGCCCTGGCCGACCTGGCCCGCGCCATACCACAGCATAAGCGCAATAGAGACGATGCTCAGCGCCTCAACAATGGAGAACAGACTGGCTTCATAAATATTGGAGAGGTGGTTGGCGTCGCGGTGGGCGCGATTGCGCTGCTCAAACTCGGCAAACATTTTTCGTTCCTGGGCAAACACCTGCACGACCATAATCCCGGACAAGGTTTCCTGCAGAAAAGCATTAATCCGCGCCAGGCGTTCCCGGATAGTCCGATAGGTCACCCGCGTCCGGGTCCGAAAAAAATTCAGGATGAGCAACAACGGGGGCAGGAGAGCCAGCGTCACGACTGCCAGGTGAAAATCGATCGACAGCATAATCACGACAATGCCCACCAGGGTCAGGATGTCCATGAAGATGGTCAGGGTCCCGGCAGAGAAGGCTTCGTTGATGGCATCGACATCGGTGGTCAGACGGGTAACCAGGCGACCGACCGGCGTGCGTTCAAAAAAGCTCGACGGCAGTTCCTGTACGTGGCTGAACAGGTCACGCCGCAAATCGGCCAGGCTGCGCTGGGCGACCAGCATCGTGGCCTGAAACTGAATGTAAAAGAATAAAAACTCGCCGAGCAACGCAGCGGCAAACAGCAGGCCGATGCGCGTCAGCCCCGCAGCGTCACCCTGCGCCATATACCAATCCACGCCCAACTTGAGCAGATACGGTTGGGCCAGGAGACAGGCAGAGGTCAGCGGCAGACAGACCAGGGCCACAATAAATGTCGCGCGGTACGGCCGGATATAGCCCCACAGACGGCGCAGGAGCGCCAGATCGTAGGTTTTGCCGAGGGCGGCTTCGTCTTGTCCCTGGTTCACAGTTCCGCCAGTTCCTCTTCGAGCGCCTGATCCTGAAAGAGTTCCGTATACATGCGCCCCTGCTCGACCAACTCCGTGTGCGTTCCCATCTCGACGATCCGTCCCGCATCCAGGACAACGATGAGGTCGGCGTCTCGTATGGCCGACACCCGGTGGGAAATGATGAGCACCGTCTTTTCCGTGGTGCTCGTCCGCAGCGCCTGGAGAATCTTCCGCTCCGTGGTCACATCAACGCTGGACAGCGCGCAGTCCAGGACGAGGATGGGCGTGTCGGCCAGCAAGGCCCGAGACAGCGTCAGACGCTGCTTTTGCCCGCCCGACAGCGTCATCCCCCGCTCACCAATGACGGTCTCATAGCCCTTGGGAAAATCCTCAATCTCACCGTCAACACTGGCCAGGGCGGCCGTCCGACGCACCTCGCCGCCGTCCACCTCGGGCTGGGAAAAGGCAATATTGTCTTGAATGCGAGCCGAAAAGAGAAACGGGTCCTGGGGCACAAAGCCGATACAGCGCCGGAGCGCGGCCAGGGAGAAGAGCCGAATGTCCCGCCCATCAATGGTGATGGCACCGCGGGTGACATCAAACAAACGCGGCAGCAGATGAACCAGGGTACTCTTGCCCGCGCCCATACGCCCGACAATGCCAACGGTTTTTCCGGCCGGGACCGTAAACGTAATATCGTGCAAGACCGTTCGCCCGTCAGGCGCGTGGCCATTGCCCACGCGCCTGCCCGGTCTGCGGTCATCGAGCGGATAGGCAAAATCCACGTGTCGAAACCCAATCTCGCCGCGTATCGCTGGCACACTCCGACTCGCGCCGTTCTCCTCGCCGTCAACGATGTCGGGCCGGGTTTGCCAGATCACCTCCAGCCGTTGCATGGCGGCCTTGCCGCGCTGATAGAGGGAGATCAGCCAGCCCATGGCCATGGTCGGCCAGGCCAGCAGGTGGAGATAGCCCATAAACGCCACCAGGTCGCCCAAGCTGAGCTGACCGGCAATGACCTGTGAGCCGCCGTACCACAGCACAACCAGCAGCCCGGTTCCGGATATGCCCTTCATCAGCGGCGGAAACAGGCCGCGCAGGCGAGCCAGGGCAATATTCTCGACCTTGAAGCGCTCGTTCAGCGTCCCAAATACGCCGTTCTGCCAGGCCTCACGCACATAGGCGCGCACGACGGGCATACCGCTGACGCTCTCCTGGACGCGGCTCGACAGGTCGGCCAGACCGGCCTGCACATTGAGCGTGCGCTCCATGAGCTGGCGACTCATCGCTCTGACCACCAGAAACATGAAGGGGTACGGCGCAATCGCCAACAGGGTCAGGACCGGGTCCATGGCCAGCATGGCCGCCATGGCATACACGTAGTACAGCGGGGTGTTCAGAATGTTGATAATACCCAGGCCAAGCAACAGGCGCACCGCGGTCACGTCGTTGACCAGGCGCGACATCAGGTCACCAATGGGCTGGCGCTGGTAATAGCTCAGGGACAGCGTCTGCAAATGGGCAAACAGCTCATTGCGGAGTTGGTACTCGATATCCCGCCCGGCGTTGAAGATCAGAAAGCGCGAAAAAGAGCGGACAAGCCCCTGGAGCAGGGCAATCCCGATAATCAGCAGCACCGTAGACGCAATCTCGTCGAGCGGCCGACCATGCTCGATCCCTTCGACCGCCTGCTTGAGCAGCCACGGGATGGACATCGCCAGGGTCGCCGTCACCACCAGGCAGGCGATGCCACGCATATACCGGTAGCGGTATTGATAAATATAGCCCCACAGACGTTGCATGCGTTACGCTCAGCTTCTCGGGGCTTCTGTCGCTGACACGGCCCTTGAGTCCCTCTCCTCAACACCGCTTGCGACCCGCATCATCAGCCCCACCGTGGCCCACCACACCAGCCCGACTTCCGCGTCCCCCCAGTTGTACTGGGTCAGGCCGCCAATCAGAAAACCGACCAGACCGAGCCAGCAGCCCAGGGTCAGGCTTTTCAGCGGCTCGGTCCGTTGTCTCACATAGGCGCGCCAGCCCGTCATGATAATCGAGCCAACCAGGAAGAGAAAGGCCGCCAGGCCCAGCAGACCGGCATCCACCCCCATCTGGAGGAAATTATTGTGCGCGTGCGCATCGGTGTCGGCCCGGGGATAGCGCTGATAAAACGCCTCCCGAAACTGCTTATAGTTCCCAAACCCCCAGCCGGTCAGGGGCCGCTCTTTGATCATATCCATATTGGCCAGCCAGATCTGACTGCGCCCGCTATAGGCCTCAAGGTCAAAGATCGACAGCCCCCGTTCGCGCACCCCCTGCCCGGCACCGACAAAGAGCAGAGCGCACACCGCCACCCCCCCCACCACGGCCAGCACCGCGCGGCGGCCCCGGACCAGCCCATACACCACCAGCACCACACTGTAGGCGACCCAGACGCCGCGCGTGAGGGAGAAGAACAGGGCCAACAGCATACACACCCAGCCGACCCCCAGCAGGAGGCGCTGTCTTGATACTAACCCAGGAGACAATCCCCAGGCGGTGATCAGGCACAGCGGAAAGAGCAGGGCATGAGCATAGGTAATCCCGGACGGATGCAGCCCCTTGACCCGGTAGCCCTCCTGGCGGCCGAACCAGAACGGGTCGAGGTTGGACTCCTTGCCGACCAGCGTTTTGGCCAGATCGAGCCCGGTAAAGTGCTGCACAATGCTGTAGGCCGCCACCGCTCCGGCGACCCAGAGCGCCACGGTCAACACTGTTTCCACTTCCCGCCCACTGCGGACGAGCACAAAGACCGCCAGACAACCGCCCATGAGCCACATTTTCCGATAGCCGATGAAGGACTGAAGCGGATCGGGGCTCAAAACGGTTGAGACCAGGAGGGCGGCAAAAAAAACGAAAAAGGGCCACCACAGCAGTGTCCGGGGCAGAGAGCGGGTCCGCCACAGCGTATAGCCGAGAAAGGCCAGCAGACAGCCCAGCGCGGTTTGCTGAAAGGCGATGGGTAAATTCCAGGTGGCAAAGAACAGCACCAGCAGGCCGACCCGCAGAGCGTCGTCCCACCGCCGAGGTTGTATCAGGGCCGACACCATCCGAATCCTATACGCCTCGCCGGGTCAGGATAACCTTGACCGTCTCGGTCAAGACGCGGACGTCCAGCCACAGCGAATAATTATAGATATAGGCCAAATCGTATTTCAGCTTGTACTCGGGCGAGGTATGGTATTCGCCGTTGACCTGGGCCAGGCCGGTCAGACCCGGTTTGACCTGAAGACGTTCGGCATAACCGGGAATAGTCTGCCGGAACTCGGCCACAAACTCGGGTCGCTCCGGGCGGGGACCAACCAGACTCATGGAGCCGTTGAGGACGTTGAAAAGCTGCGGGATTTCGTCAATCCGGGTGGCCCGCAACAGGCGACCGACCGGCGTCACCCGGCTGTCATCCGAGCGCGCCAGCACCGGACCGGTCCGCGCCTCGGCCTCATTGACCATGGTGCGCAGTTTATACAGGGTGAATTCTTTTCCGTGTCGGCCTACCCGACGTTGCCGGTACAGCATCGGTCCTGACGATGAGAGCTTGACCAGGCAGGCGGCCACACCCACCAGCGGCATACACAGGACCAGCAAGACGCCGGCAATCAGACGATCGCCGATACTTTTCATCACAAAGGCCAGTTCTTCACGCGGGTTCTTCAGCACCTCGACCAAGGGCACGTCGTGCAGACGCACGGACGACACCCGTCCCACCAGAATGTCGTACACGGAGGGGACCACGAGGACGCGCGGCCGTTCGGATGCCATATGGCCGCTCGGCAGATTCAACAGCCGGTCAACAAACGAGTCTTTCCAACTGGCGGACGACAGGAGAATCACCTCATCAATCTCGACCTGTTCAAGGACCTGGGGCAGACTGTCTATCCTGCCCAGCCACGGGACACCGACCTCTTCTGGTGTCCGGCAGGCAGAGTCCTCCAACCCGATCGCGCCCACGACATCGAGGCCGGGGGACGGGTGGAGGTCGGTCAGGCTGGAGAGAAACATCCGCACATCCTGCGTCAGACCGATCAGCAGAACACGCACCGGGCTGGAGTGTCCGAGACGATGATTCATCCACAGCCGCACTCCAACAACGCCCAGGGTATTAAACACCCAGAAGACAACCAGCACGGAGCGCGGGAAGGACAAGTCGCCCCGAAAGAAATACCAGGCCGCGGTGGCCAGCAGTTGGATGCCGAGGGCCGTCGCCACCCGCGTCACCAGACGGACGCGCCGGTGCGGTGCCGGCTGGTCGTACAAGCCGAAGAAATAGAGCAGTGCCACCTGCGTCCCCAAGAGCAACAGCAGCGGGTGGGCAACCTCGGTGAAACGCGAAGCCGGCAGGAAATCCGCCGTCAGGGGAAAGGGCAGATAGACGCGCAGGGAAAAGGCACTCCCATACGCAATGCCGGCCCACACCAGGTCGGCCAGCATCAGCAAGAGAACGGTCTGGTCGTTTCTGCGGGGTGACCGTCTTCCGGAGTCGCGCGTCCGCCCTGGCGTTCCGGGCGGGAGTACAGACTTCACAACGTATGACTCTCCCTCGGGGCGTTTGGAAATCGCGCGTACAACGCCCGACGAGAGACTATATACCGATGCTTCCAAAAGTAGTAGGCAAGGCCCCGCAGATGTTTCCAGCCCAGGCGCGAGAACGCCGAGCGGGCGATGCGTTGCTCGGCGTGCGTCACCACCGCGGCCGGCTGGTAGACGACCTGCCAGCCGGCCTGGTGCATGCGCAGACACAGATCGACATCCTCCGGACCGTAAAAAATCCGTTCGTCCAGCAGGCCGACCTCATCGAGCGCCCGCCGGCGAATGAGCTGGCAGGCACCGATCATATAGTCCACCGGCCGCAGCGTATCGTGCGCCCAGTCCGCCAACTCGGCCTGCCGGGCGGCGCGGCGCGTGAGCGCGGACGGAAAACGACGCCCGAGTTTGTCCAGGAGGGTCGGAAACAAACGGCACGACAGACACAGTTGCCCCTCGGCATCTACGAGTTTGGGCCCGCACAGGCCAACCTCCGGCCTGGAGTCAAGCAGATGCACAAGCTGGTCCAACGCGCCGGGATGCACAATCGTATCGTCATCCAGGATGAGGATATATTCTCCCTGCGCGCTCCGGATACCCTGATTCCGCGCCGGTGCAACCCCCCGGTTTTTCCGATTCGCAATAATACGAACATGGGGAAAGCGGTTCCTCAATACCGATACCGTCCGATCCCGGGAACCGTTATCCACCACGATCACCTCGTGGCCGACCGTCAAACCGGCCGGCAGCGAGGCCAGACAGGCTTCAATCCTAGACGCGGAATTCCAGGCCAGGATGACAACCGAGACCTTCATTGCTGAGCCCCGGACTGTCCGAACGGCCGGGTCGATGCCTGCGCCGCTGCGGACCAGCGTTTGGTTGACACAAAGGGCCGATACAAACTGTAGAAGCCGGCCCGTCTGAGGCGTCTCCAGGCCCACAGCCGAGCCAGACCACGAATGCCCAGGGCCAACAGGACCAGCCCGTACTCACGTATCCGAATTTCGCGCAAAAACTCGGCCCAGGGATACGTCGCGACCGGGCCGTTTGCGAGCAGGCGCGGGTGCTGGCGGTAGAGCTGCATTTTCCCGCCCTCGGCCCGCACCCGCTCGGCAAAATAATCCCGCCAGGTCTGCGGCAGGACAAAGAACACCTGAGCCTGCACGGCCTTGCGCACCCGCTGTTTTCCGACCGCAACCGTCAGCCAGGCATCTTCCAGCAGCAAGTCTTCCGGCATGGGCTGGCTCAGCGCATCTTTGCGTATCAGGAAGAGACGGCCACCGGCATTGCCGAAGTTGAATCGATACGGCAGCGCGCCCATCCCACTCCAGATGCTCGCCTCGGCCTCCAGCATCGGGACTTCACGCGCGGCAACCAGCCCCAACTGCGGCTCCGCCCGCGCCTGCGCGTATAAATGGGCAATGGCCGGCGGGTCGAGGCGGACGTCGGCGTCACAGAACAGGAGCAGGTCGCCGTACGCCCACTGCCACAGGGTGTTCATGGCTCTGGGTTTCCCCCGCCAGGCCGCCAACAGCACGCGACACGTCAAGGCTCCCCGCCCCTTAGCCCCCGGAGAGGACTGATACCGTTTATGCGTTTGAGCCTGCTCTGCGGAGGAGAGCGCAATCTCCCGGAGCGATATCGCGTGACGCGCACAAAAATCCCGGACCGCCAGCAGCGGCGGACAGGATTGGTCCGGGCCGACTCCGTTAATACACACGAGCAGTTCCCGGACACAGCCGGACGGAAGCTGGGGCGACAGACTGGCCGCCAACAGGCTCTCCAGCGTGCTGCCCAGGTCCGGTTCATCCGCCCGGCACGGAATGGTCAGCGAGAGCGTCATGGGCACCGGGAGTCCTGCAAAAGACGCCGATAATGCTGTTCGAGCAGGGCGGCGTCGGCGCGAATTGATCTGACCGCGGGGAATGCTCGTGAGAGCCGGGCGACCAAATCCGGTTCGGTAATAAAACGCATCATCTTTTGACGCAGGTCATCAATATTACGCGGCTCAAAGAGAAGCCCGTTCACGCCATCCGCTACCCACTCGCGCATGCCGCCAAAGTCGGCGGTAATCACCGGGGTATGGGCCAGGAATGCCTCCCGAATCACCAGCGGAGCATTTTCATACCAGATCGAGGGCACGACGACGACATCCACCTCAGCCAGAATGCGGCCGAGTTCATGCTGTTCGTAGCGTCCCATGCACCGAATACGGGCCGAGTTGGCCAACTGGGAGCGGAAGCGCTTCTCGTCCGGATAGGGCGCATAGGCCGCCTCGCCGCCGTAGATACGCAGTTCCGCCTGGGGCAGGGTCTGAAAGGCCTCGACCAGCAGATGGACGCCCTTCACCGGGTCAACAACGCCGATATAGCCAAAAACGAGCGACCGCTCGCCCCTGTTTTTCTGAGGAGCAAAGGGTTTCGGAGCGGGCCGAATGGCGTCGGTCTGCAAGCCACACTCGTGAAACAGAATTTTCTCTTGCGGTACCCCAAAAGCCACAAACTGCTCGCGCAGAAAGCGCGACGGCGCCAAAAACAGCGACACCGACGCACACAGCGCCCGAATATGAGCCATCCGGGCCTGAATCTGTCGCTGAGCCGCGAGCGAGACGGGCCGGGAGTCGGCGCGTTTCCCATACCAACGCCGGGCCTGCTCCCTGAGCCAGGGCTGTCGGCCAAGGAGCGGTTTCAGCCAGCCATAGAGGACCGACATCTTTGGATCAAGCACATGGTGAAAACACCGGGCGCAGCCGGTATTGGTCTGGCCGGGACAGACCGATAGATCGGGTTTCAGAAACCGGCCGCGCTGGCAGATGAGCCAGTAGTCGTGCAGCGTCATCACCACCGGAATCTGCCGCTGGGCCGCTTCTCGCACACACGTTGTGGACAGATAGACCAGATGCTGGAAATGGACGATGTCGGGCTTGAAACGATCCAGCATCTGCCCGAAACGGGCGGCAATGGCGTCGTTTTGATAACTGTCGGCAAAACTCGTGCTCTGCCGCAGGGTATTGTTGATACGGCTGATCTCAACCTGGTCAACCGTCGTTGTTTCCACCGCGTACTCAGGCTGCTGTGCGTTCTCACGCCGTGCAAAGACCGAGACTGCGTGACCCTGCCGCGCCAACTCCTGGGCAAGAGTAGCGGCGTAGGTTTCGGTCCCTCCCAGATATTCCGGCGGCAAACCGTTGACGACCTGGACAATACGCATTCTCTACAGCCTCGCAGGACCTCTCTTTCATGTATCTATACTCCCCCCCGGAGGGAAGAGACCCATGTCAACGGAGTGCGGGCTCCCAGGAGAAAAAAAGGAAGAGAGTACGAGAGTCCCCTCGCCATTGAGAAAACAACCAGGATCGGTTATTACAGGCGCGTTACGTGTCCATGAAAAATATATGAATTGTGCGGCATACGGAGGGAACAACACGTGCACCGGTTTGGGTATCTTATTCTCATTGTCTTGTTCCTCAGTCTGATAGCGCCTTCCGTGGCATTTGCCTATCTCGACCCGGGCAGTGGCAGCATGCTGCTCCAACTCGTACTCGGCGGACTGGCTGGCCTCGCGGTCATCGCCAAACTCTACTGGCATCGCCTGCTCGCCCTCTTCGGTATGAGTGCCCAACAGGAGGAAAACGATTCGGACACGAATTCAGCCTCCCTTTCGACCTCAGACTCCTCTGATGGCCCACAGTAGAGCGGATAAGGGGCCTCGTCTCTTCTTATCCGTCCATTCAGACTCATATCAGCATGGCTGCTTCCCACCTTGAGCCGGGCTCATTCCGTGACCGGACCAGCCGGGTCTTTTACCAGGACGGCGCGGTTCTGCGCGGCCTCAATACCCATGCCGCTCAAGAGTGGGAAGTCCTCAAGGCCCAGTCATTCTTCCAACAATTCATGGCCGAAGGGAAAATTGTCCGAACCGATCAGGTTGAGCCCACAGACGCTTCACCCCACGCCGGACAATGTGATGCACACTGGTCCGTTATTCTCAAACACCAGGCCATTCCGTTTATCTCCTATCCCTACGAGTGGCCGTTCAGCATGTTACAGGACGCCGCGCTGCTGACCCTTGAGCTTCAGGCCGCTGCGCTGGACGCCGGCATGACGCTCAAAGACGCCACCCCCTTCAACATCCAGTGGTCCGGCAGCCAGCCGGTCTTTATCGATATTCCCTCGTTCGAGCGGCTGCGACCCGGCGAGCCCTGGGTCGGCTATCGCCAGTTCTGCCAGCTCTTTCTCTATCCACTCTTTCTGCAAGCCTACAAAGACCTGCCCTTTCAGCCCTGGCTGCGCGGCAGTCTGGAAGGCATTGAGCCGGCCCAGTGTGCCCGGCTCATGTCGCTCAGAGACCTGCTCCGACCGGGCGTGCTGTCGCATGTCGTCCTTCAAGCAAAAGCCGAGGCGTCGTATGCTCGAACCGAGCGCAATCTCAAGAAAGATTTACGTCAGGCCGGTTTCCATAAGGCGTTGATTCAGGCCAATGTCAGCCGGCTGCGAAAGCAGGTGGCCAAACTGACCTGGCAGCAGACGCGCTCAACCTGGTCCGACTATACCGAGGCCCTCCCCTACACGGAAAGGGAGCAACACCAGAAGGCCGATTTCGTGCGACGCGTCGCCCATTCCCGGCGCTGGAATCTTGTCTGGGACCTGGGCTGCAACACCGGCACGTTCTCGCGCATTGCCGCAGAAAACGCTGAATACGTGCTGGCAATGGATATCGACGCTCTGGCGGTTGACCGCCTCTATTGCGCGCTCAGGAAAGAGCAATCCCCCAACGTTCTGCCCCTTATCAGCAACGTGGCCGACCCCGCCCCCAATTGCGGTTGGCGTGGGCAAGAACGCAAGGCCCTCGTTGAACGCGGCAAACCCGACCTGACCTTATGTCTGGCTCTCCTCCACCACGTGGTCATCAGCGCCCATATTCCGCTCAGGGAATTCGTCTCTTGGCTGGCGAGTCTCGATACGGCGCTGGTGATTGAGTTCGTCACCCGCGACGACCCCATGGTCCAGACCCTGCTACGGCATAAGGCTGATCATTACACGGATTATGACCTGGGGTATTTCGAGCGCTGTTTGGCCGATGCCTTTGAAATTGACCGGCAAGAGACGCTCGAATCCGGCACGCGCATACTCTACTACGCGCGGAGCAAGCGCCAAGTGTGAGACGATAGGGATATGGGTCTCGCACCTCCATCTCTCCGCTCTCATAACACGCAAGCGGACTTTCTTTTTCCCGGCCTGCATCTTCTTGTCCTGTGGAACTTCGCAGTCGCCCAACCGCTCTTTGATCTCTTCTCCCGTACCGCGGAATTCTTTGTCCTGCGTCAGTCGCCAGCCCTCGACGTCGTCCTGTTCGCCGTCCTCCTGAGCGTTGTTGTTCCGGCGCTGGGCGTGCTTGTTATCTGGGGAATCCGTGTCGTTCATGTGGGGCTGAGCGTAGGGCTGCACGTATTCCTGGTTGGAGGATTATCGGCAATGCTCTCCCTCCAGGCATTGCAGACGCTCCAGACGCTTCCACATATTTCGGGCCTCGTTCTGATGTTGGGAGCCGGCGGGGTCGGGCTGCTCGCGAGCGCCAGTTATCATCTGCTGCCTCTGGTCCGAACATTCTGCACGCTCCTCTCACCCGGCATCGTGCTCTTCCCGAGCCTCTTTCTCTTTTTCTCTCCGGTCTCAACGCTGCTGTTCTCGTCGCCCGTTGATATTGCTCAGGTGAAGATTAAAGACCCGCCGCCCATCGTGCTGGTGATCTTTGATGAGTTTTCGTCAATCTCCCTTATGGACGAACACCACCGGATTGATGCTGAGCGCTATCCAAATTTTGCCGTATTTGCCGAAGACGCAACCTGGTTCCGCAATGCCTCGTCCATGAGCAGTTGGACCCCCAGGGCGGTGCCAGCCATTTTAACGGGCAGCTATCCGATTCCGAATCGGCTCCCAACCGTATCCGGATATCCGCGTAACATCTTCACGCTGCTCGGCGGGACCTATGCCGTCCAGGCCCACGGCACCATTACGGAACTCTGCCCGCATGAATTATGTACCCAGTTCCGAGAGCCCTGGAGCGTACGGATGCGGACGCTCTTTTCGGATGTCGGCATCGTCTATCTGCACATCCTCCTGCCGGAAGATCAGAAATCCGGCCTGCCTTCACTTCAGGCCCGCTGGAGAGATTTTGCGGGCGGCCCTGCCCTCTTATCCCAGGCTGAGGAGCGTCAGATTCCCGCTCACGTATGGAAATCCCTCCAAGATTCGTTACTAGCGCAGGTGAGCATGCATATCGACCGGCCCCAGGTCTTCTCCAATTTTCTCCACGCCATTCAACCGACCCAACAGCCAACATTGTACTATCTGCATAGTCTGTTACCCCACGCCCACTATGTGTATCTGCCTTCAGGCCAAGTCTATAGCGTCGATTACGGACTGAACGGGCTGACGAAAGAGACCTGGAGTAGTGATGAATGGGCGGCGACTCAGAGTCATCAGCGCTATTTGCTACAAGTCGGGTTCGTTGACACCCTCCTGGGGCAGTTGATCGCCCAGCTTAAAGCGGCGGACCTGTATGAAAAATCCTTGATTGTCGTTACGGCCGATCATGGCGTCAGCTTTCGCCCGCACGACAATAGGCGAGCCATCACAAAGACGAATTTTGCCGACATTATGGCTGTTCCCTTGTTTGTCAAGGCACCATTTCAGCAGCAGGGTGAAATTCTTGATCACAATGTGGAAACCATTGATATCCTGCCTACTATAGCGGACATTCTGGGCATTAAACCGCCCTGGCCGGTTGACGGCGATTCGACATTTTCGCCCGAACCACGGACTGAAACAGAGAAGGTTTCCCCTCTATCGACGCATATCACCCTGGACAGATTTGACACCGAGGTCCGTACTGCGGTCAAGAGACAGGCCCAGCTTTTTCCACCCGCGACACCCGTGCTGCCCAAAGCGGCACCCCCAGGGCTCGTGGGGCAACGTATCCAGGACTTGTCTATGAGTGAGGACGCACGTCTTGCCATTACTATCGATCAGTCGGCTCGTCTCGCTCAGGTTGACCCGGACGCACCGTTTCTTCCCACCCACATCACCGGCACATTGCACTCGGAGGAGTTCAGATTCATCGCCCTGGCACTGAACGGGGTCGTGCGGGCAATCACACGGCCGTGGTTCTTTACCGTTAAAGGAAAATACGGACGGTGGTCGGCGCTTCTTGACCCGCAATTTTTCCGGCCGGGCAAAAATACGGTTGAAGCCTTTGGTGTGACGACACACAAGGACCAGATCACACTCGTCCGCGCAGCAGGTTCCCCTCAGTCCCTGCCGGTATTCCAGCCGCAGGCCAACGCACCACTCCTGACTTCTCCAGACGAAACCGACGAGACTATCGGCACGCCAGGCGGAACCAGACAGCCCCCGACGCCCTGAGCCTCTTGTCTCATGAAGCCCGTTAAACGGCTTGCCATTGACTATTTGGGCCGCCCTGCTTTGTCGCGGGTTGGGCGCGGATACGCAACTGAATCCGCTCGCATGACACCGCCATCAGCGATGAGGAAATGTGCTGTCGGTATAGACACCAACTCCCTGCCTCCGAAAGGCAGCGATGGTGGCCGGGTCCTTTATGCTGTGCACGTACGTCACGACCCCAATGTCCGCCAGTCGGTCCTTGAACTGTGGGGTATAGCGCGAATCCCACCACATCATCACGGCATTGAGACGATGTTTCTTCATAAACGCGAGGACCTCATCATCGGTCTTGTTCGAGCGGTACAAGGCGAGCATATAATTCTTGAAGGGATGGATTTGGTTGAGTCGGGCTAATTCGCTTTCGCGTCCCGCGATATGCGGGATCACTCGGTCCAGAACGCACGGAAACTCTGCCTTCGCAATTTCGACCAGACGTTCGACTATTTCAAAGTGTCTGCCGTTCTTCGTGTCGGCAATCAAATAGGCGTTCTTCTTGTCATTCAACTGACTCAGTAATTCACGCCCCGTCATCAGCGTGTATTTGTCCAGATACCGCTTTCCAGCCAGTTCGTTTTTTGTCGTCTCGGCGAAGGAGCGCCGTAGCCCGTAGCGCTTTTCGAACCGGTCATGAGCAGCGAGTACGGTCCCATCCTTGAGCTGTACCAGATCAACTTCAAACAGCCGGAAGCCGGCGGCATAGTTTCGCTCGAAGGCTTCTTTGGAATTGGTATAGATCTGTCCGTCTATCGAACCGAGCGCGTGGGCCACATAGCCGTACGGGTCATCGTTCGTTTGCAAGCGCGCTTCGAGGAAGAGGTCCTCGGGTGTTATACCCAGGTCGCACTCATCCACATCTCCAGCGATCTGCGAAACCGCGAATAGGGCGAGTGCGAGGAGTAAGAGGCGAAAGACGTGCCAGGCGGTGTCCATATCGGCTTGCTGCCCTCTCCCAATACTCAGGAGACCGACAGGAGCAGAGTATGCGCATTGCCGTTCCAACTCGACTCCGGCCTCATAACAAACTGATCATTTTCCAAAAATACGATATACTGTATACACAGAATAATGAGGAGCACGAAGGGCATGACCGTTAAGCCGGAAGATATCAAATTAAGCCCAGGGCAACAGCGCTTGATAGCCGAGCGGGCAAACAGAAATGGGAAACCAATGATGGATAGATTACCGCTCTTTTTTACGTTTCAAGACAGGATATTCGGGAACGGGTTTCTTGCCGAAGTTGAAGCGCGTGGTCGGGCGGTGGTGGAGTGCAACCCCGACGAAGAGGGAATGGTCTGGATCAACGGCGTCCAACCCGGAGGTATTGCGGCGGGGGCGGCAACGCGCCCGGCTGCGTACGGCAAATTCAGGGAAGCCTATAGAGAGGTGCTTTTTGATATTGCCGAAGAAGAGGCCACGTTCGCCAATTTCAAAAAGGCCGTGCACCAGTTTTTCCATGGAGTCTGCCGACCAACAGACGCAGAGTGGTGGGCAGCAGTAGGACAGGTCAGAGCGGAGGGGCATCTTGATATGCTGAGGTAGGAACGAACCAAAAATTCCCCCTATCCTACGCAAACACCGGCGTTTCGCCCGATGTTCATCGCGTCCTACGACCGAACCGACAGCCGCACCGTATACGCATTGCCGTTCCAGCTCGGCTCCCCGGCTTCATAGCGGAACCCGGCCACTTCACACATGGCCCTGAGGGCCTCAGCCGTCGGCAGCCACCACCAGGGACCGAAATCCTCAAAACTCCACTCCGCCACCTCCTGCGTGATGCCGAACGCCCCGTCTCCGACAATGCCCTGCCAATACGCCTGGACAATCTCACGCTCGCGGCCCTGGAGAGCCGGAATACACAGCATGGCCGCGGCGGGTAGCTCAAGCACTCCTTTTGCGCTTTCGACCCGAGTCGCAGTGATCGCCGAGGTCAGAACGAGAGCCTCACGGGCGATCTTGCGTAAGGCGCGTAAGAACTGCATGGGCTCGGGCATATGGTACAGCACCCCGGAGCAGTGCACGACATCAAACTGCGGGCGAGGGTCGGCCTCTGCCAGGGCCAGGATATCTGCGCTGACACACTCCACCGCCGGTAGCCGGAGCGTGCGTCGCCGCTCGTCAAATAACGTCCACAACTCGCTGTCGGGCGGTGAGACATCAATCATGCTCAGCGTGCGCGCACCGTGCGTATGGGCAACCGAGACCTTCTCATTGACCGTCCCCTACAGCCCGCCAACATCGGCAAACGATTTTCCGGCCACAACCTGGCGAATATAGGTATCCCGCACATCCCTCATGGGGTTCCCTCACACAGCAAGCGTCGTTTGAGACGATTTTTCAGGGATAACAGCCAGGTGTCTTGAGCTGCCCCGGCTCCTACAGCAGGTTGAAGCGTCTCAGCACAGCAGCCACTGTCTGGTTCTGCTGCCCTACCGCCCGGACGGCTTCCAGTAGCACCTCCCACCGTGAGCGACTTTCCGCCAGCTCCTGGGCAATGACGGCCACCTTCTCCTCAAACGGACGCGCAGCCGTCCGCCGGTCCCACACCACAAGGCTGACGTTAATCACAAAGAGGGCCGCAAACGCGGCCAGGATGCCGAGGATCAGCCGGGAATGCTCCTCAAAGCGGATATTCATATCTTCGCGCAACTGCCGGTTCTGCTCCCGCATGTCCGCCCGCAGTTGGGCCAGCTCTGCCCGCAATCCCGTCAGTCCCTCGTCCAGCCGTGTCTCCAACCGGGTCAGCCTTTCAGCAATCTCCCGGTCAGTTAAGGCCGGTGACGGAGTAACCGCCCATGCCGAGCTGGGCAGCATAACGATGCTCCACAGCACGCATCCGAGCATGATCCTTCGCATACCGTCATCCAACAGGCTGAGGTAGTAAAAGTCAAGTTGCCCTACTCGGCCCTGTCACCCGCGACGATCCCATTGACCTTGATCCCTGTTACGCTATGGTGAAGCACCCCCTGAGGAGATCGTCACCATGCGTACGGATACCGTTGTACGAGCCCGCATTGACCCCGATATAAAGGCACGAACGACTGAAGCACTGGAAGCGCTGGGACTGTCCGTATCGGACGCCATTCGTCTGCTGCTGATACACATAGCGGAGGAAAAGCACCTGCCGTTTACAGGCCGAGTACCCAATGCCGTCACCACCAAAGCGCTAAACGAGTTGGAAAGCGGCAAGGGAAAACGCTTCGACACACCGGACGACCTGTTCCAAGACTTGGGTATTTGACTGAACGTGCTCACGCCGGTCCGCTCAACACAGTTCAAACGCGACGTGAAACGAGCAAACAAGCGTGGCAAAGACTTGTCCAAGCTGCGTACGCTGTTGTCTCTGTTGATCGAACGCAGGCCATTACCGGCGTCCTCCTTCGATCAGCCACTCAAGGGGAACTGGGACAGCAGCCACTCGTCTTGAGCTGCCCCGGCTCCTACAGCAGGTTGAAGCGTCTCAGCACAGCAGCCACTGTCTGGTTCTGCTGCCCCACCGCCCGGACGGCTTCCAGGAGCACCTCCCATCGTGAGCGACTTTCCGCCAGCTCCTGGGCAATGACGGCCACCTTCTCCTCAAACGGACGCGCAGCCGTCCGCCGGTCCCACACCACAAGGCTGACGTTAATCACAAAGAGGGCCGCAAACGCAGCCAGGATGCCGAGGATCAGCCGGGAATGCTCCTCAAAGCGGATATTCATATCTTCGCGCAACTGCCGGTTCTGCTCCCGCATGTCCGCCCGCAGTTGGCGGTTCTGCTCCTGCATGTCCGCCCGCAGTTGGGCCAGCTCTGCCCGCAACCCCGTCAGTCCCTCGTCCAGCCGCGTCTCCAACCGGGTCAGCCTTTCAGCAATCTCCCGGTCGGTTAAGGCCGGTGACGGAGTAACCGCCCAAGCCGAGCTGGGCAGCACAACGATGCTCCACAGCACACACCCGAGCATGATCCTTCGCATACCGTCATCCAACAGGCTGAGGTGGTAAAAGTCAAGTTGCTCTCTTCTCCACTTTTGTAGGCTGGCAGGCCACGCTCCCCACTCTAACGTGTGATGCAAATTAACTTGTTTGGCGGTTTGGCCCTCACCCCAACCCCTCTCCCAAAGGGCTGAGGACACGACAGTTTCACCGAGACCGGGAATCCGGGGGGGAAGGACGCAGCAAATCCCCTCCTTGGAGGGGTGCCGCGGAGCGGCGGGGTGGGTTCGGGCATGCCGGCGAGCCCGGAGAAACCCACCCCGGCCTTCGGCCACCCCTCCCAAGAGGGGATGGGACGGACCCCTGCCCTCGCTTCCGTAAAACTGTCGTGCCGTGAGCCCAAAGAGAGAGGGGCTTTTTTACCCTCGCCCTCTGGGAGAGGGTGGCCCGCAGGGCCGGGTGAGGGCGCGCGCGGACGGCCCGGAGGGGACAATCGACACAATCTGCATCACACGTCTCTATGGAGTGCCCTCACGCAGCAAGCGCCGTTTGAGACGATTTTTCAGGGATAACAGCCACGGGCGGTTGGTCTTGAGCAGGGCGGTATACAGCGGCAAGAACATCCGGCGGACCGAAAAATACAGCACCGTCCGCCAGGAATGGCCATACGCGGCCACGAGATGGGCCGGAATCAGGCTCGTTCCCTGCCCTTGTCCGGCACTCCGCTCCCGTTCCTGCCAGAGCCAGTCCGTCACCGTCGTAATCCGCAGATACTCCACGGCTTGCGTTGCACAGGCGCGCCCGAGACCAAGGCCGGGAACCGGTGCGGTTGCCGCTTGCCGCGCCTGTCGCGCGGCTTCGCAGGCCGCCAGAACGGTATCGGTCATCTGCTCCAGTCGAAAGTGCTCCTGAATACGCTGGCGCCCCTGTTGGCCCATGCTCTTGCGTTGCTCCGGTGCGTCCAGCAGGCGGGCCAGGACGGTGGCGTACTGCCGGGCTTCGTCTTCTTCCGACCCCCGGTCAATCAGCACCCCGCATTCAGGCGTCACCAGCTCGCGCTGTCCGCCCACATCAGCCCCCACCACCGGTACTCCGCAGGCCAGGGCCTCATAGACCGAAAGCGCGATCCCCTCCCACTCCGAGGGCAGAAAGAAAATGTCCGCCGCGGCCAGCAGGTCGCGGACATCCGTATTGGACAGCTCCCCGACGAGGCGGACCCGCCGCTCCAGCCGGTGCTTGCGGACAAAGGACTTGAGCCAGGCAAAATCCGGCCCGTCACCGGCAACCACAAGCACGAAATCGGCGTTGTCCTGGGCAAGACGCAGCGCGGTCTGTGCCAGAACCTTGGGTTGTTTTTGGGCGCACACGCGCCCGACAAACACAATCAGCGGCCTTGATTCGGCAATATCGTAGTGCCGGCGGGCACGGCGGCCCCGCTCGGCGTCGGGTTGCCAATAGTCGGGGTCGATATTCGTATGACACACCTGGACAGCATCCGGGTCGGCCCCCCGCCCCGCCATCCAGGTTTTCAGGTGTTCCGACGAAACCAGGCTGCGGTCCAGCGTTTCCTGATAGGTGACCGCCATCTGCGGATAGCCGCCGTTCTTCCACGCCTCTTCCTCAATATGACAGAAATCGAGCAGGGGCAGCCCTGGAAAATGCGCCCGCAGATAGGGCAGGAGCTGGTAGCCGAACTCGCTGTGCGAGACGAGCACCGCATCCATCTCCCGGCTGCGGATCAGAGAGCGCACAAAGCGCGGATAGTCCGCGGGCCGCAGAAAACGGTGCAGGACAAAAACATCAGGTGTCAGGCGGGCAAACTGGGCCAGCCAGGGATGCTCACTGCTGAGCGTCGTCGCTATGGTCACTTCCCAGCCGCGCCGGACGAGTTGACCCAGCAGGTCCAGGTTGAACTTGTCCGAGCCGCCCATGGCCAGCCACGGCACGATCAGCAGCAACCGCGGCTTTTCCTTGCGGAGCCGGTTCTCCCACGGGAGCGTATCGGGAACGGTTTCATACGGTGCGAGCGGCGCGGCCTGGGGAGTGGGAAATTCCTCCCACAGACGCGGGTAACGCTGGCGCATTTTTTTCCGAAAGGCGGCCTCGCGCTTCCCCCCGTCCCAGTTATCCCAGCGGTCGCCGTGATTCTCGCGGCGGCGGTACCAGTCGAGATACTCCGGCAGCGTCGTGCCCCAGTGGCCCGCGCTGGCGCAGTGCAGCCAGAAGTCCCAGTCTTCCAGCCCGCCCCGGATCGTTTCGTCATAACCGCCGACGGCGGTATGCACGCTGCGCCGCACCGCGCCGGTGATGTCCACCAGGTTCTGCTCCAGAAAGACCCCACCGTTGTGGAAGCCCTGCTCCCACAGGTACTCGGTAGCATCAAAGCCAACCGAGTAGCCCTTCACAAACGCAAACTCGGGATAGGACTCCAACAGCCAGACCCATTTCTCTATGGCGGTCGGCTCCAGCAGATTATCCGTATCAAGCTGAACGACATACTCCGCACGGGCGGCCCGGTACGCGGTATTCCGTCCGGCGCTGGGCCCCTGGTTGACCTCGTGGTCAATCACCCGAATCCTCGTGTCCGTGTTGCGGTAGGAGTCGAGAATGGCCAGCGCCTCCGGGTCGGTCGAGCCGTCGTTGACGATAATCCATTCCCACTGCTGGAAAGACTGTCGAAAAACGGACCGCGCCGTATCATGAAAAATCGCGCCGGTGTTGTAATACGGCGTCACGATGGTCACGGCCGGCGGAGCGGTCGGGTCGACCGGAGCGTAGCCATAGACCGGACGTTGGTCCGAGGCCGGGGTATTGGTGTAATCGGGACTGTTGGGATCAATCATGTTTTCTACTTTGGCCGGCTACTTTGGCCGGCTACTTGAGCCGGAAACTCCCGGACCGGCTTGACCAGTTTCAGTCGGGTGCCCAGCCGGCCCCACCAGCTCTGCTGCCACTGACGGGTCTGGACCTGCCAGTGGTCGGCCCGTTCCTCGTGCTGCCGGGAAATGTTCTCCCAGTTGTTGCGCTGTTCTTCCATCCACGCCCTGGCTTTCTCCAGCTCACCGCTCCACGCCTGTTGCTCCTGCACCATACGTTCTCGTTCCTCCGCCTGGGTCTGCCAGTTCGTCCGCTGCGCTTCCAACCACGTTCTGCCTGCTTCGAGCTCTGCTATCCAGCCCCGAAGTTCACGAATAAGCGTGTTCTGGGTCTCGGCCACGCTGCGCCAACTGGCCTGTTGACCTTCCAGCCAGACTTTCCCGCGCCGGAGTTCCACCGCCCAATGCCGGAGCGTGTCAAGGGCGGTCAGGGCCTCGTCAAGGACCGGGCCGTCGGCGTGCGGTTCCCGTTCCCGGTACAGCCGCAGGCCACGACGAGCGGCGGTGGTTATTTCCTCCACCCCACGCTCGAATTGATAGGCGTGCGAGGCATTGCCGCCGTGCCAGCGATAGCGGACCAGGGGACGCGCCAGAAAGCCCACCCGATACCGCAGACACAGCCTGAGCCACATGGCATAGTCACAGGCAAAGCCCAGGTCCCGGTCAAATCCCCCCTGTTCAAGCAGGGCGCTCCGCCGGGCCAGGACGGTCGGCGCGCACACCCGGTTGCCGTTGAGGAGCAGGGTCCGAAAATACTCCGGCCCGTCCCAGACCGTGTCGTCGGTCGCGTCCTCAATCCAGTCGGCAAACAAGTCTGGCGCCGACTCGTCAACCAGCGTTTCCACCCCGGAATGGACAAAGCCGACGGTTTCGTCCGCGCTCAACACTTGGACCTTGCGTTCCAGATTGTCGGGCAGCATCACGTCGTCCTGGTGAAAGACACACACGAACGCTCCACCGGCGAGTTCAAGACAACGGTTCCAATTGGCCGGAATGCCCAGCCGCTCCGGGTTGCGGTGTATCTGTATTCTCGGGTCAGAGAAGGACTGAACGATATCGAGCGTAGTGTCGGTTGAGCCGTCGTCAACAATCAGGAGCTCAAAATCCTGACAGGTCTGGTTCAGAATGCTGCGCAGGGCCTCTTCAATATAATCCGCGCCGTTATACGTGGGCAGGCACACGCTGACCGCGCGGGTCGGGGTCGGTTCCGAGTTTCCAGTTCTCCTCCTCTCTCCCGCTAGGCGAGACCCATCTCTCCTCCCCTCTCCCTCTGGGAGAGGGCTAGGGTGAGGGTTTTCTTCCTTTGGTTTATCCCGCACGGCCTCATACACGGCCTCCATATCCTGAGCGTAGGCCTGCGGGTCTCGCATTGGTGTCGAGGCCGGCGCGAGCTGTTCACGCAACCGGGTATCGGTCCGCAGGCGCTCCAGGCAACGCCGCAGGTCGTCGGCATTCTCGGCTTCAAACAGCAGGCCGTTCACCCCGTCCTGAATGACTTCGGGCAGGGCCCCGCGCCTGGCGGCAATGACCGGCAGACCGGCCTGAAGCGCCTCCCGCGTGACCAGCGAAAAGGTCTCCTCGCAGATACTGGGAACAACCAGCACGTCGTGCCGGGCCAGAATCGCACGTAATTCATCATGGGCATACGTGCCACAGAAACGAACGGGCCGGCCGGCCGCGTCCGCCTCCAGTCGGTCGGCATAGGCGGGCCAATCCGCGGCCCGCTCACCGTACAGGGAGACGGTCAGGCCTCCAACCGATACGCCCCGCACGGCCTGGAGAATCAAGTGCGGGCCCTTATGCGGCACCAGCGCGCCGATATACAACACCCGCATGGGCTCCCGGTGTTTCCGGTCTTCCGGCTGTATCTGTTCCGGGAGAGCGGCCGTCCCGGCCGCTGTGGTTTGCGGGCTGGAAGCCCGCACTCCTTGAACGGGCAGGACGCCGGGAGCCAGAACCCGGAGACGGGGCTCCAGAAACGGGAACAGGGCGGACATGCGGTCAGCCAGGAACTGAGATGGCACGACCACCCGTCGCGGGAGATGGAGGAGTCGCTCAAAGTATTGGAAGCGCCGACGTGCCTCATCCGCGCTGGTTTCCGTTTGCAGGCAGGCGATACAGCGTTCGCCCCGGTCCGGCCCCGGACACAGCCGGCGGTGGTTGTCCACAAGATGGATGCGGGCGCAGGCGAAAAAGAAGTCGTGCAAACTGAGAACGACCGGATAACCGAGCTGGGCCGGGACCTGGAGCACACTCCCGGACAGATGGATGACGTGCTGAACGTGCACGACATCGGGACGCGAGTCGGCCAAAACCCGGTGGAACGCCTCGTCAAGAAACGGATGGTCATACTCCAGGCGAAACTGTGAGGCGTGGCTGAGATTGTTGACCACCCGCACAACGCGCACCCCGGTGTGCCCGTCCGTATCGGCAGGGTCTTGTTGCACCGAAAATTCCTCGGCAGCGGGATCGGCGGTCCGGGCGAAGACCGTCACCGCATGACCCCGCCGGGCGAGCGCCTGCACCAGGGTGGCGGTGACGAGTTCCGCCCCGCCCCACTTCTCGGGCGGATAGCCGTGCGCGACCTGGAGAATACGCATAGGCCGTTTATTTCTGTTTTCTGCTCTCCTGTAAAGAAATCCGCCGCACCAGAGCGGGAGCCAGGCTCTGCTTGCGTTCGCCGAGCCAGGTGCCCCATAGTGCCGCAAGATGCCAGGCCAGGGCCAGGGCCCCCCAGCGCAGCCCGACGCGCAGCCGTCCCCGGTTTGTGAGCCAGCGCCAGAACGACAAGTCCCGGCGGGCGGCGCGCCAGGCTGTTGACGGCGTGCGTCCCAGGCACAGACTGGCGGCGGCATCACTAGCGCTCAGCGCGCGGGCATGATCGAAATGCCGCCTGAAATTGGGCCAGGGGCCATACCCGTGGGAATGGTACACCAGCGAGTCGGCCCGATAGGCGGTTTGATACCCGGCCTCAAGCACGCGCCTGGCCCACAGTTGGTCCTCGGCGAATTCCACCTCGGGAAAAGGGAATTGCCGCCATACGCGGCGGCGCAGGATCGAACTGACGTTCGAGAAAAAATAAAAAGGAGCCGGATTGTCGGCATAATCGGGGGCGGCGCTGCTGTTCAGGCAGGATTCCGCCCGGCCCGACAGCTCGTCTTCAACAATGCGCCGCCACTCCATGGGGTGACAGTGCGGCCGGGGGAGATGGCGGCTATACGCCCCGGCAATGGACGAATCGGCCTGGAGGGGGGCCAGCAGCGCGTCCAGCCAGTCGGCATTGGCGGGGGTCGCGTCCTGGGTCAGAAACACCAGATAGTCGCCCCGCGCGTAGCTTGCGGCCAGATTGCGGGTTTTGCCGTGGCCGAACTCCTGGGGCGGGATCCGTATGACGCGCACCGCGTGGGCCGCAAGAATGGCCAGGGTGTGGTCGCGCGAACCGGAATCCACCGCAATGATTTCGTCGAGTTGAAAGCGGCCCCGTTGTTGACCGATACGGTCCAGCACTTCGGCCAGATAGCGCGCGCCGTTTTTTGTGACCAGAAGAACGGAAACACGAGCCGGCGTAGTCATTCCGGGATCGGCGGATAGAGGGGTTTTTACAGTGGCAGAGACTGTATTTGATTGATCCATTCCTCTGCGTCACTTGTCTCCCAGATAAGAAGGAGATCATCCACCACAACACGAATGAGATCAGCATCAGCTTGAAAACGTACCTTCATGCTTGGGTCGATTGTCCCTGACGGCGCGCCTGCACGAGTTTCGCGTGGAATTGAGGGTTGGCTTGGCGCAACGCATGTCGCAGATCAGCAAACTCTGCATCGGCCTGTTGCAGATAGTCATCAATCTCGGCGCGATGAGACAGATAATAGGTAATCGACCCATAGACCTGTTCCAGAGTCAGGACCGGGAAACACTCTGTTGCGATTGCTTCGGGGGACACCCCATCAAGAAAGGCAAAAACAACAGAATCCAGCGATACTCGGGTACGGGCTATCCAATACCCTTCGTCGCGTTTTTCGACATACAACCCTTCCATGTGCCTTCTCCTCTCCATGCCATATCACCCTAGGGGACTCCGACACAACTTCTCAGGCTTTTGTCTTGCGACACACAATAGCGGCATTGTCGGGCCGTGCCCACATGCCGTTGATAGCATCACCGGCTCCCCCTGCCCACGCGGCAATGGCCTTGCGCTGCGCGTCCATCTCCTGCCGGAGGCGTGCTTCCAGGGCCAGCAGGTCCGCAGCGGGTATGAGTCGCAACCGGCGCAGAAGCTGAAAATACACGGACCTGAGCCCTTCTTTCAGCCAGCCTCCGGGCCGGGGAGGCTGGCCCCCGCCGGCCTCCCCGGCCTGCGGCAGGACGAGCGGCGGCAGCAAATGGGGCACGTCCTCACGGTTGGTGTGTATCACCTCAAGGCCGGCGTGCCGGCAGACCGCCTCAAGCAACTCGGGATGATAGAAACGGACATGCTCGGGGTCGCGCCAGAAGCCCAACAACTGCATGCGGATGGATTCGGGGTTGGGTACGACAATCACCACGGTGCCCGCAACGCTGACGCGCGGGGCGAGCAGTGCAAAAAACCGCAGGACCTGCTCAAAGGGCAGATGCTCCAGAAAATGCGAACAAAAGACCCCGTCATAGGTCTCGGTCGTCTGTGCCAGAAAGGCGAACACATCCTGCTCGACGATGTTCCAGCCGTGCTGTTTCACCCAGGCCACCACCGTGGGATTGCGTTCAACCCCGAGCGCGGGAATGCCGTGCTCGGCCAACAGTTCCAGGAAAATGCCCGAGCCGCAGGCCAGGTCCAACACCTTGTGACACCCCTGAAAATGGGCCACATAGCCGCTCTGCATCTCACGGTTCCACTGCCGGTCGCGCAGTTTGAATTCATACTCGGCGTAGTCGAAGCGATCGGCCATGTTCTCACCCGTTTAGAGATAATCGGCAAAAAATCCCCGGCAGCGCTCGAAGGCATACCGGCCAAACCAGAAGAGTCCGCCCGCCCAGCACAGGCTGTACGCCAGCGCGCCGCCCAGGTTCAGGCCGCCCGACAGAATAATCGAGCGGTAGGCATCGGTAATCGCCACCATCGGGTTCAGGAGAAACAGCCCGCCGATGGCTTCCGGGATGAGGCTGGCCGGATACAGAATCGGGGTCAGAAAAAACCACAGCGTAAACCCGGCGGTGGCGAGCTGTTCGACATCCCGAAAGAAAACATTCCCACAGGCCAGCAGCATACCCAGCCCGATTGCCAGGAGCAGCGCCAGACCGAAGGGCAGGCACAGCAGCAGCCCGACCCCACCGATGAACGTGCCTTTCCACACCATCAGCCCGAGCAGGAACAACAGAAAGCCGACGCCCTGCACCAGAAAGCTGGCCAGCACCACCGCCACCACCAGCAGTTCTGACGGAAACTGCAATTTCTTCACCACATTGGCGTTGTTGGTGATGGCCGTCACCGAGCGCAGGCAGGCCTCCTGAAACGCCAGCCACGGCCACAGGCCGCAGAACACAAACTCGACAAACCCGTGCCCGCCCTCAATCTCGCCCACCCGGTAAATCGCCGAGAACACCATGGTGTACAGACCTAACAGGATGGCTGGCTGGATCAAGGACCACAGACCGCCCAGGCTCGTACCGGCGAAGCGGGCGCCGATCTCACGCCGGACCATGGTCACCAGGAGATAGCGATGGGTCGTCAGGGTGGTCAGCATACCGTACAGCCGTCTTCTCTCCCCGCCGAGGCGGGGAGCTTCTTTTCTATCCCCTCCTCGGAGGGGTGCCGCAAAGCGGCGGGGTGGGTTTCCCATGGTCCGCCCTGCCCTTTACCCACCCCGGCCTGCGGCCACAAAGAGGAAGCGTGTCCTCCAACAGCCCAGTAAATGCTGGACACGTTTCCTCTTTCCCTCCCGAGAGGGGAGCTTCTTTTCTATCCCCTCCTCGGAGGGGTGCCGCGCTAGCGGCGGGGTGGGTTTCCCATGGTCCGCCCTGCCCTTTACCCACCCCGGCCTGCGGCCACAAAGAGGAAGCGTGTCCTCCAACAGCCCAGTAAATGCTGGACACGTTTCCTCTTTCCCTCCCGAGAGGGGATGATTTCTGACTCCCCGGACTTGTCGGATTACGCTCCGCTCATCCGACCTCCGGGCCTGCTCTCTTGCCTCCATCTTCTTACTTCCTGGGAGCGCGGGCATCTTGCCCGCCTGCTTTTTCTTTTGCGGGCTGGAAGCCCGCACTCCCAGGGGGGGACGGTCCGCACTCCCGGAGGGAAGCATGACCAAGCCGCACGAGCGCCGGACTGGAGCTTATCCTTGCTGGGCTTCCATGTAACTACGCAAAACCGCGTTGATCCGCGTCTGGTAACCCCGGCCCTGCGCCTTGAAGAAGGCCAGCACGTCGGTGTCTAACCGCAGGGAGATCGCCGACTTGGCAGGGGGCATGACCACGCTAGCCTTCGCCCAGTCGAATTCCCCCTCTGCCGCCTCCCTGGCCGGCTCCACGCCGGCAGCGCGCTCCCGCCGCAGCCGCGGCCAGTCGGTTCTGGTCTTATCCTGCCGGAGGATCGCTTCCCCCAGTGACATACTGGTAATAGTTTTGTCTTTCATTTCTTGTCTCTCAGATAGAACGGGCCCCTCCTTGCCAATACAATTGTATATACCAATCGGGAAATCTCAAGCCGTGCAGGTCAGGTTACGCCCTCTTTACCTACCGCTTCTTCCTTCCTGGGAGCGCGGCCATCTTGGCCGCCTGTTTCTTATCTTGCGGGCTGGAAGCCCGCACTCCCAGGGGGATAACCCACCCCGGCCCTACGGGCCACAAAGAGGAAGCGTGTCCTCCAACAGCCCAGTAAATGCTGGACACGTTTCCTCTTTCCCTCCCAAGAGGGGAGCTTTTTTATCCCCTCCTCGGAGGGGTGCCGCGCTAGCGGCGGGGTGGGTTCTAGCGGGACACCAGAAAATCGCCGATAACGAGATGATCCATGCCCGTCTGCTGGAACATGGCAATGGCGTCATGCGGCGTGTTCACGATCGGGTCCCCCTTCAGATTAAACGAGGTGTTGAGCAGCCCGTGAATCCCCGTCAGTCTGCCGAATTCGGTAATCAGCGCATGGTAACGCGGGTTGGCCTCGGGGGTCACGACCTGGGCGCGGGCCGTGGCATCGACGTGCATGGCGGCGCTCAGGTCGCGCCGGCCGGCCGGGGTCGTCGGCAGGGCCATGGTCATATACGGGGCGGAGACGGACGTGGGGAAATAGCGCGCGCGCTGCTCCACCACCACCGAGGGGCCAAAGGGCCGCCAGTCCTCGCGGTGCTTGACCCGATTGTTGACCCGATCCTTCATGGTCGTATCGCCGGGATTGGCCAGGATGGAGCGGTTCCCCAGGGCGCGCGGTCCCATTTCCATCCGGCCCTGAAACCAGCCCAGGATATTGCCGTCGGCCAAAAGCTCGGCCCCGCGGGTGGTCACGTCCGAGCAGGCCGTATATGAAACACCCGTCTCCTCAAGGGCGGTTGTGATATCCTGATTGCTCCATTCCGGGCCAAAATAAGCGTGGGGCAGGGGATGGGGGCGTTGGCCCGTTTCCCTGGCGTACAGCGCAAATGCCGCGCCAATGGCGCAGCCCGGATCGTTGGCCGCCGGCGGCACATAGAGGCGCTGCACCGCGGGATGGGCGGCCAGCTCGCCGTTCATCTTGGCGTTCAGGCCCACCCCGCCGGCCAGACAGAAGTCGTGCCAGCCGGTCTGCGCAAAGAGCAGATCAAACAGATGCGCCCCAATCCGCTCGGTCACCGCCTGGAGCGAGGCCGCAATATGCTCATCCGTGCCGTTGATCGGGTTTCTGCGATACGCCCGCGGCGGCCCGAAAAAACGACTCAGCCCCACCGGCACCTCGGACAACCAGCTCACGATTGCCTGCGACCAGTAATCGTACGGCCGGGTGACAAACCCCTCCGGCGTAGGGGTCACGATCTGGTCGAACACCTCGGCAAACCGGTCCTCGCCATACGAGGCCAGCCCCATGACGCTGCCCTCGCCGTCCAGAAACGTAAACCCGAGGAAGTGAGTCACCGCGGAATACAGCATGCCCAGCGAGTGCGGCATGGGGATTTCGGCCAGGTGGGTGATCTGCGTGCCCTCGCCCTTTGCCAGGATTGCCGTGACCGATTCTCCACGCGCGTCCAGCGACAGGATATTGGCCCGCTCGAACGGTGAGCACAGGAAGGCGGTCGCCAGATGGCAGTCGTGGTGGTCGATCACTTCCAGCCGGACGCCGACGGTCTGGGCGAAGCTCTCGACATAGCTGCGGATCATTTGCAGGTTTCTGAAATAGCTGAGCAGATCGTGTGGATGACGCTGGAAGTGCGAGAAAAACGGCTCGACCTTCCAGTCGTCGCCCAGGCTGCGGGCACAGTCGTAATAAAACGCCAGGGCGTCGATGTCGCGGAAATCGACCCCGGCCTTACGCAGGCAGAAGCGGATGGCCTGATGGGGGAATTTGCCGTGGGCGTGTTTTTGCCGGATCAGACGTTCTTCCTCGGCATAGGCCACCAGCTCCCCGTCCCGGACCAGGGCCGCGGACGCATCGTGAAACAGCCCGGTCACACCCAGGACGATCATGCCTCCCCCTCGGCGGCAAGCTGGCTGCGGACTTCGTGGGCGACGGCGGCGGGGTCGGTCAGGGCCGAGGAGGAGACAATACTCAGGAACAGCCGCGCGGCCTGGAACACCTGCGCCTCGGTCAGGGTCGTGGCGAACTCGTCCTCAAGCGCGCGCAGGGCCGCGGCGCGCTGCGTCTCGTCCAGGAAACGTCCGTTCTCCGGCATGCCGTCTCTCCTCCTGCTCAGGCTTCACTCTCCCGGTTGTTCAGGGCGTGCTGGCGGGAATAACCCACCCCGGCCCTGCGGGCCACCCCTCCAAGGAGGGGAGCTTTTTTATCCCCTCTCGGGAGGGGTGGCCGCAGGCCGGGATGGGTTCCTGTTCGCATCACGTCCAGCGGTGCGGCAGCTTGCCCGCCTGCTTTTTTATCCCCTCCTCGGAGGGGTGGCCGAAGGCCGGGGTGGGTTCCTGTTCGCATCACGTCCAACGGTGCGGCAGCTTGCCCGCCGGCTTCCTTCTCTCCTGGGAGCGCGGCCATCTTGCCCGCCTTGCCTTTGCGGGCTGGAAGCCCGCACTCCCAGGGGGATAACCCACCCCGCCGCTGCGCGGCACAAAGAGGAAATGTGTCCAGCATTGAGGGCTGGTTGGAGGACACGTTTCCTCTTTCCCTCCCAAGAGGGGAGCTTTTTTTTCTATCCCCTCCTCGGAGGGGTGGCCGAAGGCCGGGGTGGGTTCCTCTTCGCATCACGTCCAGCGGTGCGGCAGGCGGCACACGCCCAGCTCGCGGCTCTCGCCCCGCACCGAAAAGTCCTTTTCCACGGTATCAAACATGCGCAGGCCGGACGGGTCAAGAACATGGGTCCGAAAGGTGTAGTTGCCGGGCAGCAAACTGAGGCTGACCTCATACCCGATCCGAAAGGTGCAGGCATCCACGCGCTGGGGTTCGACCCGGTCCATGTCGCTGAAGATGCCGTACACGCCGAACTTGTCGTTGCGCCGCACATGGCCGACCGCAAAAACCGGCGGCTGGCCGTCGGGCACCTCGGCGATCATTTCGAGCCGGGCGGTCTCGCCCAGGTCAAACACATCGGTCTCCCGGCCGGCCGTGTCCAGCAGGCGGACCTGGCGCAGGCGGCTGGGCCGGGCCGCGTCGGCCGCCGGCTGCGCCTCGGCCTGCTGCTCTTCCCGGGCCTCCAGCTCGCGCAGATAGTCCTCAAACGCCAGCGTCACCTCGGCCGCGCCTCCCCAGGCGCGGACCCGGCCGTGGTCGAGCCACAGGGCTTTCTGGCACAGCTTCTGGACGTGGTACATGCTGTGGGAGCAGAACAGGAGCGTTTTGCCCTGATCCAGAAACCCCTCCATGCGGCGAATGCACTTCTTCTGAAACGCCTCGTCGCCGACCGACAGCACCTCGTCCGTAATCAGGATATCGGGCCGGACGGTGGTGGCCACGGCAAAGCCCAGGCGCATATACATGCCCGAGGAATAGGTTTTGACCGGCTGGTCGATAAAGTCGTCCAGCTCGGCAAAGGCGATAATCTCCGGCACCAGGGCCTCGGTTTCCGCGCCCTCCAGGCCCAGCATGGCCGCCGAAAAATAGATATTCTCCCGCCCGGTGTATTCCGGGTGAAAGCCCGTGCCCAGCTCCAGCAGCGCCCCCACCCGGCCGGTCACCTCGACCGTACCGGACGAGGGCCGGGTCACGCCGGAGATGAGCTTGAGCAGGGTGGACTTGCCCGAGCCGTTGCGCCCGATAATGCCGCACGACTGGCCGGCTTCGAGGTGCAGGTTCACGTCCTGCAAGGCCCAGAAGTCCTGGTGATAGCGGCGGGACGAAACAAACAGCTCCTTGAGCCGGTCGAGCGGCCTTGTGTACAGCTTATAGCATTTGCCCAGATTGTGTGTGCGGACAACCCAGTCGGACGAGGCAGAGCGAGACACAACCGACATCTACAACAGTTTCACAATCGCCGCGACCGCGGTCACGATGCCCAGCCCCATCAACCAGAGCTGCTTGTATAAAGCCTCAAAACGCTCCACCACCCGCGTTTTCAGGGCGGCGATTCCAGCCTTCACCTCAGCGATATCGGCCTTGGTCGCCACACTCTCGGTAAACGCCTCCCGGATCGTGTCCGTGATGGCCTCGGCCTGTTGCGCCTCAAAGCCCGCCGCAGTCAGCGCCTTGGCCGCATGTAAGGTATCAAACGTTGCGCTCGCCATAGGGCCCCCAACCTACCAACTTGCCCGGCAAAACGCAAAGCTCCCGGCCTCCTATTCCCTCCCTGGAGGGGTGGGGCTCCGGGGGTGCGGGCTTCCGGCCCGCAAAGGTAAAAAACAGCAGGCAAGATGCCTGCGCTCCCAGGAGAAGAAAAGGGGAGCTTTTTTATCCCCTCCTTGGAGGGGTGCCGCAAAGCGGCGGGGTGGGTTTCCGCGTGGCTACACTCCCGGAACCCACCCCGGCCTGCGGCCACCCCTCCCGAGAGGGGATGGGAGGAGGAGCGGGCAAGAGGCCCGCGCTCCCAGTATGAAAAAAGCCGCGATTGAGTCGTGCAGTGCGGCGCCCCTTTCCCATCCCCTCCTCGGAGGGAAAGAGGAAACGTGTCCAGCATTTACTTGGCGGTTGGAGGACACGCTTCCTCTTTGTGCCGCGTAGCGGCGGGGTGGGTTCGGGAATGCCGGTGGGCCCGGGGAAACCCACCCCGGCCTTCGGCCACCCCTCCCAAGAGGGGATGGGACGGACCCGGTCCTTGCTTCCGTAAAACTGTCGTGTCGTGAGCCATCCCCTCCCGAGAGGGGATAGAAAAAAACTCCCCTTACGCGGCAACCGGGGTCAGGTCACGGGATTTGATAGCCGGGTCACGCGCTGGAGATCGTCCAGCCGGAAGACCGCGTCCGTCCAATCCGCGCCTTCCACCCAGCGACAGCGCGCCGCCTCCCGATCCGGGTACACCCACATAATCACCATAACCGGGCCGCCCGCTTTCTCTCGAACCAAATCGCCTTTCTGCAACTGCCACGGCACGGTCACGTCGGGTGTCTTCTTTTCTGCCTGCTGGAACATGGCCCGGGCCACGAGATGCGGGTTGGCGGAGATCAACCGCTGGGTGGCGCCCTGCCGAATCCGGCGTATCATCGACTGCGCCGTCCGTCGCTCCACGTCCAGCGTCTCACATATCACCGGCAGGCTCGCCTCCTCCGTGCGGTGTATCGTCATCACAAAGATCGCCAGCACCCACGCCCGGAGCGGCAATCTGCTCCGCTGGAGCGGCGTGCCCGTCTTGAGGCTGAAATACTGCCGGCACGTCGCACACCAGTACGGCATTGACTGCGCAGGGCTGACAGTGTTGGTCTGCGGAGACCCGCAGTGCCCGCACACCCGCCCCTCCGGCCAGCGCACCCCCTCCAGCCAGCGCTGGGCCGCGGCCTCATCCGGAAACTTTTCAACCAACGCGGCAACGGTCATCGGGGCAACCGGGGTCGCGCCTGGGTTGGGCGGAGTCGGCCGCGACCCCCGAGGGACCGGGGGCTCGGCGCCGCTGTCAGGTGACAACGGGGGCTTCTTGGCGTCTACGCCTTGCTGATCGTCTTCGTCCTCTTTCACGATTAACGCTCCGGGAGCGCGCGAATATCAACGCTCCGCTCGCGAAGGATAACACACTGGCCACGTTTGTATCCAGTGAGGCGGCTCCCCGATTGCGGGAGACGAGCACGGGGACAAAGGTTTCAGTTTGGGGGGCAGTCCGCTCGACCAGCGCCCTCAGGGCCAGCAGGAGCTTTTTTATCCCCTCCTTGGAGGGGTGCCGCAAAGCGGCGGGGTGGGTTGCCACCTGGCCACACGCCCGGAACCCACCCCGGCCTGCGGCCACCCCTCCCGAGAGGGGATGGGAGGAGGAGCGGGCAAGAGGCCTGCGCTCCCAGGAGGCAAGAGCAAGAAAAGAGCCCCTCTGTCTTCTTCACCGTCAACCCAACCCCACACAAAAAGAGGCAGGGGCCGTAACCCTTGCCTGCTTGTGTCAGCGCCGGGTGAGGAGATCAGGCCGACAATCATTTTTTGAAGAGGTCGGAATGGGTTCCAGTGCGTAAGAACTTTAGGCGTTCAGCGTCTTCATCATCCTAGATCAAAAGCCAATTTGGTTCCACATGGCATTCCCACGCTGGCTTCCAGTCACCTTGTAAGCGGTGTTGTTTGTGATGGGGTTCGAGTGGTGTACCAGCAATGATTTTCCTTAGTAGTTCATTCAGTTTGGTTATGTCTTTTCCCCTCTTTTTTGCGAGCTTGTAGTCTTTCTTGAACTGGTTCGTATAGTGAGGCTTACTCATCGTTCAGAGAGGCGATCATTTCTTCTGCACTCTCAAATCCCACCAATCCCTCTCCAGTTCGCGCTTGATGAATGGCCTCGCGGCTTTTCGCATTGGGGGTTTTTAATGCGTAGGGGTGCGGTTTCGTCCTCCGCTCAGTCCGCCCATGCACTCCACTCAACAGGCCCATCGCATACAGGCTTTCCGAGCCATTGGGCTGTTTGTCTGCCATAGGGTGAATCCTCCTTAACAGGTGCCAGACCAAAATATATCCCCGTCTTCTTCACCGTCAACCCTAACCCACTCCTCCCGAGTGGGGATGGGAGGAGGATCGATAGTTCCCTGTTACCACCAATCTATCCCACTTTCCCACGTTCGCATTTCCAGGATCGCTGCCAACACAAAGAGTAAAAGAAACCCTCCACTCAGGCCCCCCAGTACGCATAACCAGAAGATATCCCCCCAGAGTAGACTCAGCGCTCCAAGCAGCAAGCAGACCAACGAGATGCCCCAATAGATAAACGGATTGCCCATTGCTCCTCCCTTGTCCTGGTTTTCGTTTCGGCTCAGTGCGGATATGAGAGGTGCCGGGCGTTTATGAACGCGGGGCGGTGCGGCGGATGAGTTCCTTGAGGGCGGTCATGCTTTCTTCGTGCGCCGCCATGTTTTCTGCGTGCCGGGTCTGCATGACGGTCATGGTTTCTGCGTGCTGGGCCTGCATGACGGTCATCGTCTCTTCGTGCTGGGCTTTCCGCTCGGCAGAGGCTTCCCCCATCCGCCGTAATCCCACATAAATCAACCCACATTGGAACCCGCCGATGATGAGAGCCACTGCGGCCTGTACATAGGTCGCCCACACGCCCGCGCGGCCAATCTCCACGCCCGCCTGTTGGAGCGCTAAACTCGCGGTTTCGTAGTCCGTCATGCGCCTTCCTTGTCCGAAGCGTTTGCCCACCCTAACGGACAGGCCGCGGAAAAGCAATTTTCTCAGAGCGGACAAAAAAAGGCGAGACGGGGCAACCCACCCCGGCCCTTCGACCAGGCTCAGGACAGGCCTCCACGGAGGGGATGGGAGGAGGAGCGGGCAAGATGCCCGCGCTCCCAGGAGAAGAAACGGGGAGCTCTTTTATCCCCTCCTTGGAGGGAAAGAGGAAACGTGTCCAGCATTTACTTGGCGGTTGGAGGACACGCTTCCTCTTTGTGCCGCAAAGCGGCGGGGTGGGTTGCCGCCTGGCCACACGCCCGGAACCCACCCCGGCCCTACGGGCCACCCCTCCGAGGAGGGGATGGGGAAGAATGTCCGCCTTCATCTCATGGATATCGGACTCAATCCGCAAAAGGCGCTCGTCTGTATCCATTACAATTGACATTTTCCTCATTACGGACAATATAAGAAAGCAGAAGGGAGAGCCGCAATGACGTGGATTGATCTGGTTCCGTTTTTGGTGGTGCTCGGTGTTCTCGGGACAGTCTGGTGGCGGTTGAATAGCCGGATTGACCAGCTCGACATGAAATTCGATGCCAAGTTTGACGCGCTCAACAAGTTACTCACCGACAATCTCATTGTGCTCAATCGCGACATCGGCGAACTCAAAGGCGCGTCCCATACCCACACCGCTCCCGCCACAAAGTAGGCAGTGCAGAGAAAAATCACGCCAAACCAAGCAGGCAAGAGGCCCGCGCTCCCAGGGGAAGAAACGGGGAGCTCTTTTATCCCCTCCTTGGAGGGGTGCCGCAAAGCGGCGGGGTGGGTTGCCGCCTGGCCACACGCCCGGAACCCACCCCGGCCTGCGGCCACCCCTCCCGAGAGGGGATGGGAGGAGGAGCGGGCAAGAGGCCTGCGCTCCCAGGAGAAGAAACGGGGAGCTCTTTTATCCCCTCCAAGGAGGGGTGCCGCAAAGCGGCGGGGTGGGTCTCCTATCCCCCCCCACTGTCGCCTCGCCGCTGGGAGACGGCTGATATCCCTTCACCCAGGCGGGCGCGGGCGTCCTCATCACGCGCTACAGGATGAAGGCCACGACCAGCCCAATGCCGATGACCCACAGAAGAACGGTTCTCCACTGATACTGCACATTGAGCCGGGTCTTCGTCCAGTCCATCTCTTCCTCCTGTTTTGAACACGACCCAGCGCCTGGGAGTTGCCGGGCCGTGTCCTCATCACACAAACGGGAGTACAGCCCGACACATGGACCGTTTGCATGGTGGGACAGTTAAAAGGGCAACCACAGGGGGTTAAAAGGGCAACCACAGGGGGTTGCCCCTACAACACAAGGGTCAGGCCAGCAGCTTCGTCAAGGTGACGGTCAGGCCGACAATGCCGACAGCCATGAGCCACAACTGCCGATAGAGCCGGGTTTCCAGGCCGGCAATCTCGGCCTTGACTTCGGCAATCTCGGTTCTGACGGTGGCAATGTCGGTCTTCAACGCGGCCTTGACTTCAGCAATGTCGGTCTTCAACGCGGCTTTGACTTCAGTCAAGTCTTCCTTGGTGGCGAGGTGTTCGGCCAGAGGAATGGCGCCAGCGGCAGCCTTGGCCTTGGCTTCGGACGTGCCGGCTTCAATCAGGGCATCGTACACTTCTGAGACAATCAGGCTCATCGGCCGCTCTCCCTGTCGCCATAGCACCAGGAACCGGCCCTTGTGTCAATGATGGCGTGGGGCGTGCTGGGGGGAACCCACCCCGGCCCCCGTATCAAGTACGGGGCAGGCTCTTCGGCCACCCCCTTCGGCAAGCTCAGGACAGGCCTCCGAGGAGGGGAGTTTTTTTATCCCCTCCTTGGAGGGGTGCTGCGAAGCAGCGGGGTGGGTTTCCTCGTAGTGACATGCCCGGAACCCACCCCGGCCCTGCGGGCCACCCCTCCCGAGAGGGGATGGGAGGAGGAGCGGGCAAGATGCCCGCGCTCCCAGGGGGGGGGAGAAAAGGGGCTCTTTTATCCCCTCCTGGGAGGGGTGCTGCGAAGCAGTGGGGTGGGTCTAACGGACGGTCGCCTCAGGAACCCACCCCGGCCTACGGGCCACCCCTCCCGAGAGGGGATGGTTCAGGACAAAAAAAGCGGCACGGGCCGAAACCCGTGCCTCCTGGTGGGGGAGCAGTGTTGTACGGAGGGACTATTCCGCTAGATATTTCGTTGCCAGCGTTCCCAGCGATAAGAGAAAAGCGATCACACCAACAAGAACACCATACTTCCCTTTGGTCGCCTCATGTTTGGCCTGTTCTACTTCCTCTTTGGTCGCAAAGTGAGGGAGCGCCCCTTCAATTTTTGACAGGCTGGAACGCACCTCTTTCATATCAGATTTGAGTTCTCTGACATCGGACTCAATGCGTCCAATGTCAGACTCAATGCGTCCGACATTGGCTTCAATGCGTGCAAGCCGAGCATCTTGTTCGTTCGCCATTCTGCTTTTCCCACCTCTCAGCGGGATTTATCCTAGTTCAGCCTGTTGGGAGTGTCAAGAAAAGACGGCACGGGCCGCAACCCCTGCCGTCTGAGTCGTGGGGGGGTTACTCCCCTATGAATCTCGTGACGAGCGTTCCTATGGAGAGCAGCAAGGCGATCACACCCACAAAAAGACCGTACTTCCCCTTGGTGGCCTCATGCTTGGCCTCTTCCACTTCTGCCTTGGTGGCAACATGGGGCAAAGTCGATTCGATCGTCGTTTCAATTTTCGCCACACTTTCCTTGGTGGCGAGGTGTGGGAAGGTGGATTCAATCGTGGCGGTGATCCTTGCCACGTTCACCTTGATATCGGTAATGTCCGCCTTCATCTCATGGATATCGGACTCAATCCGCTGAAGGCATTCGTCGGTTTCCATACGTTTATCCCCTGGATCACACCGAACATAACTCATGCATCCTTGCGGTCAACTCCCACCAGGGGCGAGGGAATGGAACTGGTAGGGGCAACCCTTGTGGTTGCCCGCTCCTTCCCTGGGAGTGCGGGCTTCCAGCCCGCAAAGGAAAAGACAGGCAGGCAAGATGCCCGCGCTCCCATGAGAAGAAACGGGGAACTTTTTTATCCCCTCCTTGGAGGGGTGCCGCGTAGCGGCGGGGTGGGTTTCCGCGTGTGGGCGTGCCAGGAACCCACCCCGGCCTTCGGCCACCCCTCCAAGGAGGGGATGGTAGGAGGAGCAGGCAAGATGCCGGCGCTCCCAGCGAAGAAGGAAACAGCAGGGTTTTTTATCCCCTCTCGGGAGGGGATAAAAAGTCGGATTCGGGGGGCATTTTTTTCCAAAATTCGAGGCCGCCCTCTCCCCAAAAGTAGAGAAAAGTAGAGAAATTTCAGGGCCGAAATCGGGCGAAATACCGAAAAACCATTATAGGACGGGGAGTTAGGGGATTTTTTTCATTTCTCACGAAATTTGAAAATTTCACGCCTTTTTCAGGCTCAAAATTCTGACTTTGGAACGGTGTTTAAGGGGGTTTTAGGGCGGGTTTACGAACACCGGCAGAGCGCCGATTATGAGGCCGGAGAGGAAGGCGATGGCGTGCGTGAGGACGACGATGGCCATCTTTCATGAAACGTGAAATTTCACGGATGCTGAAATTTCAGGCCGCGCTTGTGCAGCTCGGACAGGGGCAGAAATGCCGGCGTGGCGGTTTCGTATGCGGGCATCTTCGCTAGTAGGGGCGACCGGCCGGTCGCCCCTACGCAGCCGCGCGTATTACGACTGGGGGGCGGTGCGTTCGATGAGGGCTTCCAGGGCGCGCATGGTCTCGGTGTGCTGCTGCCGGGCTTCCTCGCGGCGCTGCTCGGTGCCCAGGCGTATGAGCCGGAAGCCGTACATGACCAAGCCACTGGAGACGACCAGGGTCAGGGCGCTCAGGGCGGTCTGCCAGTAGCCCAGGGTCAGATTGTCCTGCTGGATGGCGAGGCCCGTTTCCTGGATGGTGAGGCTCGCTTTATGGATGGCGATGGTGGCTTCCTGGTAGGCGAGGCTCGCGTTCTGGTAGGCGATGGTGGCTTCCTGAAAGGCGATGGTGGCGGCTTCAAATTCCGACATCCCTATTTCCTCAATCTTCCGTATCTCTTACCAGAAGGTCGGCTGATTTCCAATCCGGCCCGGCTGATCTCGATTTGAGCAGCCTGAAATGCCGGCGTTGCGGTTTCGTATGCGGTTATCTTCGCAAGTAGGGGCGACCGGCCGGTCGCCCCTACGCAGCCGGCCCTGTTTTATGCCAGAGGAAAGAGGCCGGATGAGCAACCGGCCCCAACGGGTTTACCCGGCGTCTTCGATGACGAAGTTCTGGAGGCTCTCTTCCCACCGCAGGCGCGTGGCGTCCCCATCCTCAGGGAAGTCTTCCACGTCGCACGTCCCTGCCGGCAGGTCTCGCAGAAATCTATCCCTATCGGTCCTTGCGAACCCTGTCAGATGGACCACCTCAAACGTGCGATCCACGCCAATCTGCCGGCCGTCTGCATAGGCGCGGGCCGTATACTCTCCCTCAGGTAGATGATTGTAGTTGTACTGCGCTGCAAACCCGTTGTTGGAGTCCTCACACGTCAAGGCCGTATCGGGTCGCGCTGAGCCATACGGGGTGCTGACAGTAGCGACGACCTCCTCTTCATCGTCAAAAATGAGCACCTCAACCGCA
The DNA here is from genome assembly GCA_965203745.1 of uncultured Binatia bacterium (SeqCode). Lineage (GTDB taxonomy): Bacteria > Desulfobacterota > Binatia > Bin18 > Bin18 > Bin18. The sequence goes on along the minus strand of CBDBDK010000001.1, from coordinate 1,254,784 downwards.
TTGGCCGCACACACCCAGCCCCGGATGAGCCCCACGCCGCTTCTGTAGCCCGTGTTGGCGCCATCGCTGTTGGGGTCATCCAAGCTGCCCCTCACATCCGTCGTCACCCCACCTTGGCACTCGGCTAATTGATTCTGCAAAGTCGTTATCTGATTCCGCAACCTTGTCACTTCATCATCACCCGTCCCTGGTGTCCCCGGCGTGACAGGTCCACCAGCCCCAGCGACAAAGTTCGTGACCAACGAGTAGGGCCCCGCCGTCGAGCGCGCCGCCCCCTTCACCTCCAGGATATACAGACCTGGACCGACATTCACGGCAATCCTGAAATTGTTGCCGTTGCCACTGTCCTCATCCCTGGCAACCCGCCTGCCGTCCGGCCCGTAGAGCGTCCCGGTTACGTCCGTCGTTCCGGTCGTATGCAGATACAGGGTCCCGGATTCCTCAATGCTGAGCAGATACCGGAATGCGTTCTGTGTCGTCCCGGTACTCGCCGTCAAGGTGTCTGAGATAGCGTCGGCGGGAGGCGTGATCGTGTCTGTGTCGGGGTCACCGTCGTGATCTTCCGCCGCAGCGAAGGCCCCTTGCAGTACGTAGACCCCAGCCGTCCCTTCCACTTTCAGCAGATAATGCTTCCCTGCCTCGACCGGCACGGTGAACCCGAAATGGGGGGTGGGGCCGCTGTCGGCATCCATCGCAATCTGCCCGGTCCGCATTTCTCCCATCGGCCCCTCGCCCATCGCGCCAAAGAGCGTTCCTCGGGTGTCCGCATCTCTTGCCGTGGTGGCGTCGTTGTTTGCCTCAACGGTCAGGAACCCGGAATCAGCCCCAACGGTGAGGAGAAAATAATCCTCATCCGTGCTCGGCTGAATCTGTAATGTCGTATCATCAGCGGGAACACCAGTACCGGTCCATGTGGGAGCGTCGGCCACATCTACCTGCGTATCCGTAATCCCTGTGATGGTTGCCGTCATCGCGACTTGGAAGTCCATGCCCAGGGTGTAACTCCCTGTCGTCGTCGAGGTTTGCCCCTGGACGGTCGCCTTATAACCTTCAGTAGGGGCGGTGTTCGCTGGAACCGGCACGACAATTTTGAAATTGTCTCCGCTACCACCGGATTCGGCCTGCGCGACCTCAGCGCCATCGCTATCATCAAGCGTCCCAATCGTATCCGTGTTCCCGGTCGTCTCCAGGGTCAGCAGCCCAGGCGCGGAGATGTGGAGCGTGTATTCCGGCGCGCCGCCGGCCCGCAACGCACCCGTAATTGAGGCCGGAGAGGTGGCAATATCTATCGCGCCGTGGAACTGGACATTCACGGCCAAGTCTGAGGTAGGGTCTTCCGAGGACACGACCACAATATACTCTTGATCGCCCGGCGAGACCGGCGCCCTGATCTGAAAACCCATGTGCATGGCGGTGGCCGCAGCGGTGAGGGCAGTACTGGCGGCGGTTAAGGCTGTGCCTGCCGCGCCTAAGGCTGTGCCGGCGGGGCCTAATTTGCCTTGGACATCCGCTAATTCGTCAGCGTCCGCCATACTGGAGGAGGGAAGGACAGCGGCGTTATAGGCAGTTAAGGCAGCTTGTTCGGCGTCGGTGGCCTCGGTAATGGATGCTCCGGTGGCATTCGCGGCATTCAAGGCTCTGACGGCCGCGTTGAGGTTGCTCCGGGCCGTGTTGAGGGCGCTCCTGGCCCTGCTGAGGGCGCTTCTGGCCGTGCCTAATACGGTTTCGGAGGCGGCGGCGGTGGCGGCGATGCCAGCGGCGGTGGCTTTGGCGGCTTGGTCAGTGGTAGTGGCAGCATCACCGTCGTCGGCTCTGGCGGCTGCGGCTAAGGCAGTATTATGCGCGGTGTAGGACGTGATGGAGTTCACAAGCGGACTGCTGCCCCGACACAGCACCGCGTCCGAGGGCCCGGCTGTTGCCGCATCGGACACCCGCAGTTCTCCTGCGGCCAGCGCGGGGATGGTAATCCTGGCATAGCGAAACTTGTTGTCGCCCCGCCCGGTGACGCCCCCGCCTCGCGTTGTCGCGTCGTTAGTGCCATCGGCGTCAGTTAAGGTAGCGGCGGTAATGGCTATGGGTGTGGCAAGGAATGTGGACTCAGGCAGATTGCCGCAACTGGGGATGGGGAGGCGTACTGTACTGTCGTGGGCCTGAACAGGCCGGGCGGCCAGAAGCGTCCATAGTGCGAGAACTGAGGAAATAACCAGGAACGGACCGATTTTTATCTTGAGTACTATTTGCATTTTCTCCCCCTCATTCCTCGGTGATAGACGTTCTTGCCACATACGTTTTTCCCTCACTTCCTGAGCTTTCAGGAATACCAGAGCATCTATCGGTTCGTCAAGGAAGGAGCGGGGGGTCAATCGGGTTGCCGGGGGGAACCCACCCCGCCGCTACGCGGCACCCCTCCAGGGAGGGGATAGGAAAGGCGTCTATCAGTTCGTCAAGAAAGTTGGGCAGAGAGCATTGCCCACCACAACGGAAAAGTCAACGCCGGTTCAGTTGACAAAGGCCACCCCCTTCGACTCGGCTCAGGACAGGCCTCCAAGGAGGGGATGGGAATGGGGGAGACACGACACCTGGAAGGGGATGGGGAGGGACGCGGCGTATCAAGCGCGGACAAAAAAAGGAGGCAAGGACCGAAACCCTTGCCTCCTTGTGTCAGAGCCGTGTTATGAGGTGGTGTTACTTAATCCATCCCCTGGCACTTATTGGCGCTATCAGCAGTACAAACATCCGTCATAGAAGCCATGCTGTAGCCGGGGAAGTTCATGCGATAGTGGCCCTCCATCTGCGTGATGTGGGTCAGTACCGCGCCGGCATGGCTGCCATTCGGCATCGTGATCTTCAGCACGCCACGGTCGCCCTCACACATGTCGGTCGCCATGCCCAAGTCACCCATGCTGGGGTTAATCATGGTGAGCATACCAGGGGCGGCAACTCTGAAGGGCTTTTTGTTCCCGTCTACGTCTTCATCCATCATCACCATCCCGTCCTCGCATTTGACAGTGACATCCAGCATGCGCCGCTTACTCGGAATTGCCTTCGTGGCGGCATCATCACCTTTTGCCAGCCACACATAGACCGTGGACTCATCCCCAATATCGTACCGGGCGATGGCGTTGGCATTATTCGTCGTAGTGACCTCATCAAGGGACGACCCATCAGCATCAGCATCAGCAGTAATATTATGCCGTTCGGGAATCAGGCCGCATCGGGTCATCATGAAAGCACCCAGGGAATTGGGGAGCTCGTTGGCCGCGGGGGTATTATCTGTCGCATTCGCAGCTGAATAGCAGGCAAGCTCCGGGTCGCCGTCATCAGTGGTGATAGTCGCGTCCGCCCCAGCATTTTTCTCCATCGAGATAGTAGCGCTCGGCACTTCCGTCCCGAAGAAGCCCATGCCCGTGTCCTGGATAATGGCCCAAGTGGAGATCAGGCTGTTGGCCCCGTTCTCCGTCTTGTCGCCCGTCGAGGTATCGGCACGAGTATCGACAGTCTGAAGTCTGTTCGGGGCGGTCGCTCCGCAGCCGGTGAATTTCCGATCTTCCGCCATGACTTTCACATAACCGTATGCGGGAATGTCCTCGTCCATCACCGACATCACCTTCATATTGTTGCTGTCCATCATCATGTCGTTCATCGCCCCCTGGAGCACCACCACCCCGAACTCATGCTCTTTCAGGCACAAGGTTGCTGAGGCATCGTCCATCATCATGCCCATGGAGTCGTAGACATTCACCATGATGAAGAGGTGTTCGGTGTGGGCCGCCATCTTCGCCTTCTCAAGAGCGGCTTCAGTATTCGCCTTCTTAGTGGGATCTTGAGCTTGACCCGTGGTGCAAGCGGCTGTGGTCGAACAAAGGCTTCCGTTTGCATCAATACCAGTAATCAGCCCAGCCGCATTGGCGTTCGCTGCCCTGCCATTCAAGACAGCCTGGATATCCGTAACATCAGCATTCTTGTCCATGGTATCCTGCTCTTGCCCCGACAGGTTCTGGATACCGATGATGGTGGCCTTCGTATCTCCGGTCTCATAATAGGGAATCAGTTTCATCCGGGCAAAATCGCCGCCCACATAGCCGTTGGTTGCAAAGGCACTCCCGGCCGAGAGGGCAACGCCCGCCACGAGCGCGATCAGGCCCGCAAACATTTTATCCATCTTCATCACGTCTCTCCTTTCTTCCTGAAAGCTTCTTTCTTCTGTTTTGTCTGTCGTGTTGTTCATGTGCTTACCAAACGCCAGGAACCTGTTCTTATTGTTGTTCACCAATACCGCGCCTCCTTCATGTCGCCCGTTCCGGGCCCGCCCGAACATCAATACTGCCTTTCGGCTTCCCCCGTGCGGCGTAATTGCTGAGCACCATAATGAATATCCCGCACCCTGTCAAGCAAACATTCAGCCCTTCTGGTCTGCGGTCTTGCGGGGCTTTTCGGGTTTGAGGTTGCGATACCACTGGCCGTCGTCAAGGCGATCCCATCGCTCCTTTATCGCCATTGCCATGGGCAAGTCAACCATGCCCGGAATGTCCATCCGATATTGCAGCTTGACGGTGACCTCGGCCTGGTTTTCCTGTTCCTGGATGTTGTCGATGGTGTAGGCCATATATTTCAGTGTCGGCGACCGGGCCTGGACATACTGGGTGACGGTCAGTTCTCCGGTGCGGGCATAGATTTCGTATTGATAGGCGCTGACCTCATCCCCCTGCAAACGGGCTTCCCAAAAGGCGGTCACCCGCTCGGCCAGCGGCGCGATTTGCGGTGCGGGCGGCGCGGTCTGAGCGGTTCCGAGACAGACGACCCCGGCCACCAAGGCCACGACCCATCCAGCACCTCGCCCCCCCGGCTTCCTCGTACCCAACATCGGCCTCATACACAGCGGTCTCGCTTTTCCTTCTTCATGCGGCCCTTCTGGCCCATACGACATAACACAATGTTGTCTGTGTGTCTTGTTACTATAGTGTATGCGGAGAAAAAGTGTCAATAGCAAAACGGCTTGCTTACCGCAACCAGCAAGCCTGCAAACCTGTCTTCGGCAACGGCCATGGATAGTATTAGTTCAAACCCGGTTTCGGTTGTCAAGTTGGCAACATCGTTATCCCCTCTTGGGAGGGGAGCTTTTTTTCTATCCCCTCTCGGGAGGGGTGCCGCAAAGCGGTGGGGTGGGTCTCCGCGTAGTGACATGCCAGGAACCCACCCCGGCCTTCGGCCACCCCTCCAAGGAGGGGATGGTTTTTTTCTATCCCCTCTCGGGAGGGGTGCCGCGTAGCGGTGGGGTGGGTCTAACGGGCGGGCGTTCCAGGAACCCACCCCGGCCTTCGGCCACCCCTCCAAGGAGGGGATAGGATACATCACTTGTGGTGACGGCTTTAATATTCTCCTCTGTCTGTCTTGTACACGTTCGACGCTGTATAATGGAACGGAAGAAGAGCAGCGGGACAAGCGTCCGCCTGCCGGTATCACAGGGAGTGTTAAGCTATGCCGTATCGTCGTCCGACCAAGGAAAAAGCCGAAGCCCAGAAAGCCGCCCGAAAACTGTACGTCAACATTGGGCTGTCACTGAAAGAGGTTCACCAGCAGACCGGCGAAACCCTGAGAACACTCAAATCGTGGTGCAGACGCGGCGACTGAGACGGCCTGCGGGAGGAAAAAGAAAAGACCGAACTCAACCGGTTAGAGCGCCTACGGGACGGCCTGCTCGACCGCGCCGAAGCCCAGAGCGAGGAAGGCAATATGCCGCAAGCCGAGATCAGGCTCATGTGCAAGCTGGAAAATTTGATCGCTCAACAAAAGAAAGATGCGGTTATGGTCAAAACAGTAGCACTGAACACTGTCGGGTATTTTATGGAGTATATGTATAAACAAGATCAAAACCTTACCGCGGATCTCATCCCTCATTTTGAAGAATGGGTCGCCAGGGTCGGTAGTCAGGATTTCGACATTTCGGCGCGCGATTTCCGCCGTCTGCGGAAGATAGAAATCCCAATAGTGTAGCGTCTGCGGGGTGCCGTATTGGGCCTATCCTTCAAACACCGTTCTGTTTTAACAATTTTCTAAAAAACAGGGGGGGGTACCCGACCTGAATTCAATAAAATCAACAACTTATTGAACCACAGGGGTGTTTTTTGTGCTCCTTTCTGCTCCTGAATGCGGTAAAATCGACAACTTATTGAGCCGTGGGGCACTCTTTTATCCCCTCCTTGGAGGGGTGCCGCAAAGCGGCGGGGTGGGTTCCCTCGCGCGGGCGGTCCAGAAACCCACCCCGGCCTTCGGCCACCCCTCCCGAGAGGGGATAGGAGAATCTGCCTACGCCGGACGAGTCCGGGCGATCATCAGGATTCAATCTGATGGGTATACGACCGGCCTCCTTGACGGACTGGCCTTTCCAGTTGCGGTTCAGGAAAGGGCAAACCCTCTTCCTCCAAAACTTCGAGCCAGCCACACACCGCGATTTTGATTTCCTCCAAAGCCTCTTCCGCTGTCTCTCCGTAAGCGATAAGGCCGGGGATTTCTGCGCATTCGGCCTGAAACCCTGCCGATTCCGGGCACCGGGCAGGCAGGTACGCATAAGCCGGCAGTTCGTGTATTTTCATGGAGTTGTCATTCAGTTGCGACCGCAAATGGTATTAGTTCAAACCCGTTTTCGGTTGTCAAGCGGACGGCTGGGAGTGCCCCCTCCCCCCCTGGGAGGGCGGGCTTCCAGCCCGCAAAAGAGAAAACAGGCAGGCAAGAGGCCCGCGCTCCCAGCGAAGAAAAGCGGCCCTTTCTTATCCCCTCCTTGGAGGGGTGCCGCGTAGCGGCGGGGTGGGTTTCCGCGTGGCGACATGCCAGGAACCCACCCCGGCCTTCGGCCACCCCTCCGAGGAGGGGATAGGGAGGAGGAGCAGGCAAGAGGCCTGCGCTCCCAGGGAAGGAAATACGGGCCACCCCTCCAAGGATGGGAGCTTTTTTTCTATCCCCTCTCGGGAGGGGTGCCGCAAAGCGGCGGGGTGGGTTTCCGCGTAGTGACATGCCAGGAACCCACCCCGGCCTTCGGCCACCCCTCCGAGGAGGGGATGGGAGGAGGAGCAGGCAAGAGGCCCGCGCTCCCAGGAGAAGGAAAGAGGATGGCGCTATACCGAGAACTGGAGCTTGACACCACACGCGGCAGCCACTTTGGCAAGGGTGTCCAGCCGTGGATGGCGCCGGCCAGACAGGGCACGAGACAATGCGACCCGGTCCAGCTTGGCGTGCCGCGCGAGCGCGGATACGCCGCCTTGCGCCGCAGCGACGTTGCGCAAGGCTTTCATGAGTAAACGTGGGTCCTCCCCCATGTCCTCAATCGCCGCGTTCAGATACGCCGCGATGTCTTCCGGCGTCTTGAGATAATCACTCGCCTGATGCGCTTTGACGGGCATGTCGTCTCTCCTGTTTGTACGCCTGCCAGCAGGCCCGGGCGGTAGCCTTACAACGACGGAGGCTGGGAAATGCGGACCCGTCCACCACGGACCGTCACGACCGCCTGTCTTTCCAGCGCCTGCCGATGCTGCTCAAGCACTTCGGCCATCAAGGCAATACGCTGCGCCGTCGACACGTCTGGAAGTCGCACCAGTCCCGCATGCGAAACATCCCTCACATATACAAGCTCTCCAAAGTCAGTATCGATTGTCACGAGAATTCTGCCTTCGGTCGCGGCGCGTTCAAGTAGCGCTTGATCCCCCGGGTCGGGGCCAAGCGCGCGGGATTCGACAACGTCATGGCCCTGGTCACGCAGCCACTCCGCCAGACGGCGACCGGCACACCGATCAACAAGAAATTTCACGACTCCGCTACCGATACCGCAGACAAGGTATCCTTGGCGATGACCGCATGCGCGTAGGCGATACACGCGCGAATGTCATCGGCTTCCAGGTCGGGATAGTCCGCCAGAATGGCCGCTGGTGTCACTCCCTGTGCCAACAGACTCAAGATGAGTTCGACCGAAATACGCATATCCCGAACAATGGGTTTGCCGCCAAAGACATCCGGGCGCACGGTGATGCGGGTCAACAGGGAGGCGTTTATTTTGTCTGCGGTAGGGGCCATGCATGGTATTAGTTCAAAGCCGGTTTCGGTTGTCAAGCAGCCAAAAACCATCCCCTCCTTGGAGGGAAAGAGGAAACGTGTCCCGCATTGAGGGCTGTTTGGAGGACACGTTTCCTCTTTGTGCCGCAAAGCGGCGGGGTGGGTTTCTTCGTGCGGGCGTTCCAGGAACCCACCCCGGCCTTCGGCCACCCCTCCCGAGAGGGGATAGTTTTTTTACTCCCCTCCTTGGAGGCCTGTCCTAAGCTTGTCGAAGGGAGGGTCGCTCCCCCCTTCCCCATCCCCTCCTTGGAGCTGACAAGGGTAGGTAAAGGCCACGTCATGGGGGGCCATAGGTGACCTGGAGTTGGGGGGGCGGCTGCGGCCAGGGTTCCGGCAGGAGCCACAAGCTGCGCCACAACCGGCCCTGGAGGAGTTGGCGGGCGAACCACACCAGCCCTTGGCGGAAGACACTGAGGGGGCGGCGGCCGGGCGGCGGCGGGTCCCGCGGCGTCCGTAAGCGGGCGGGCGGCACCCCCTGCGTCTGGGCGTCCTCACTGCGGGTGCCATAGGCCACCACCCACAAGGTGGCGACCGCCAACACTAACCAGTGGCGCGCCACGCGCGCGGGGTCGGTCCGGCGGGTGTGCTGCCATTGCCAGCCCACGCCTTTGAGGGCGCGGAAGCCGCATTCAATCCACATCCGTAAGCCGTACCAACACAGCCCCACCTGGGCCGGGGCGAGATCGGTGATGACCACCCACGGCTCCTGTTGCCCCACGCCCCAGACCACCACGAGTGTGCCCACCCGTTGGCGCTGGCGCTCCCGAAACAGCACCCCGCGCCCGACCCAGCCTTCCCCCGGGGCCCGGACCAAGGTGGCGGCTGGCTGGCGCGGGCCGCCAAAGGGCTGGAAGGCACTCGCTTGGCGCACCCGCATCACCGGATGCCAGCCCCCGGCCCGAATCGTCCGCCACAGCCGGGGGCTCCACAGCCCCCGGTCCGCGAACACCACCACCTGCATCTCCTTGGGAATGGCCGGGCGCAACTGGCGCAGCAAGCGCCCGAGGGGGCGCAGCCACGCCCCTGGCCGATTGGCCCGCAGAATATGCCACGCCACCGGGATGGCACTCCCGCGATACAAGACGCTGACCACTAACGCCGCCACCCGCTGCCCGTGTAAGGTCGCATCGACGGCCAAGGCTAACTCCCGCCCTTGCCACCAAGCTAAGACCCAGCCCAGCAACGGCCCGAAACAGTGCCCCACCTCCACTTGCGCCTGACACGGCGCCGCTTTATCCGCCCCATCGTACAACCATTCCCGCAGATATTGCCGGACCGTGTGAAAGCCGCCAACCGCCAATAACGCACTCACCACCGCGTTCTGACACGCACTCTGGGCTAACACGGTCCCATACACCCACAGGGCTAACCCCCGCCGCTGGGCCGGCCGTAAGACCGGCAAATACTGGGCAAGCTGCTCTTCCATCTGATAACATTCCCGGGGCAAGCGCATGGACCTCCTCCGACATCCTTCGAGTTTCCGCACTCCGAATGATGCCGCGAGCCCGTGCGCTTGCCTACCGCCCCGCCCGTTTACCTCCCCCTCTGAGCCTCCTTGGAGGGGTGCCGCAAAGCGGCGGGGTGGGTCTAGCCGGACGGGCGCGCCGGGAACCCACCCCGGCCCTACGGGCCACCCCTCCCGAGAGGGGATGAAGAGAAGGAGAGCCCTACGGGCCACCCCTCCCGAGAGGGGATGAAAAATGGGATAAGAGGGCATGAAGCGGAAGGTCGTACGGTATAACCCGCGCCTGAAAGAACGTGCGCGGTATCTCCGGCAGCATATGACGCGGGCGGAGGTGCTGTTATGGCAACAGCTCAGGGCGCGGCAGATGGAGGGCTATGACTTTGACCGGCAACGCCCTATCGATGAGTATATCGTGGACTTTTTTAGCAAAGACCTCATGCTCGCCATTGAGGTTGATGGCGTCACCCACGACAGTGCTACGGGACAGCAACACGACCGGCGGCGGCAACAGCGACTGGAAGCGCTGGGCGTGCGGTTTTTACGCTTTCAGGATGAAGAGGTCAGACAGAACCTGGAAGGAGTGTTGACGGTGATTCGGGAGTGGATCAGGGAGAAAAACCCACCCCGGCCTTCGGCCACCCCTCCGAGGAGGGGATGATTTTTTTACTCCCCTCCTGGGAGGGGTGCCGCGTCAGCGGCGGGGTGGGTTTCCTCGGGACGACATGCCAGGAACCCACCCCGGCCCTACGGGCCACCCCTCCGAGGAGGGGATGATTTTTTAACTCCCCTCCTGGGAGGGGTGCCGCGTCAGCGGCGGGGTGGGTTTCCTCGGGACGACATGCCAGGAACCCACCCCGGCCCTGCGGGCCACCCCTCCCGAGAGGGGATGGTTTTTTAACTCCCCTCCTGGGAGGGGTGCCGCGTGAGCGGCGGGGTGGGTCTAACGGACGGACGGGCCAGGAACCCACCCCGGCCCTGCGGGCCACCCCTCCGAGGAGGGGATAGAAGAAGTTATTCCTCGTCGGTGGTGGGCTGCTGGTCGGTGGGTTGGCGGGCGCTTTCGATCACTTTGCGGAGGCGGTGGACGCGGTTGGTGAATTCCTCTGTCACAATTTGTGCTTCGTTGCGGTCGCGGATGACGTGGGGCGTAATCAGGATGACCAGCTCGGTCCGCTCGCGCTTGTCCTGCTCGATGCGAAAGAGACGGCCCAGCACGGGCACGTCCATCAGAAAGGGCACGCCGTTGCGGATGCGCTCGACCCGTTCGTCGATAATGCCGCCGAGCAGCACGGACTCGCGGTTCTGCACGACCACCGTGGTTTCGGTTTCGCGCGAGGTAAAGCTGGGCGAGTTGGTGTCACCGAACGAGGGCGACCCGACATCGCTGACTTCCTGGCGAATCTCCATATTGACCAGACCGGCCGAGTTGACCTGGGGCAGGATGGTCAAAATCGTGCCGGTATCCCGATACTGGATGCTGGACACGATATTCGCGGTCGCCAGGGTGCTCTGCTGGGTGGAGGTCAGAATCGGCACCTCTTCGCCGATCAGGATATGCGCCTCGCGATTGTCCGCGGCAATCACGTGCGGGGTGGCCAGGATGTTCACCCTGGAGCGCGAGTTGACGGCGCTGATCAGCGAGATGAAACGGTCCTGGTCGGTAATGAAGGAGAACAGGCCGCTCTGGCCGATCTTCACCGCCCGCTTGGCCCCGGACTGGAGCAGCGCGTTATTGGCGATATTGAGATTCCTGGGTCCCCCGGCCCCGACCCCGCCCGCTCCGCCCGTGCCGAGAATGCTCTCGATGCCCCCGGTGGCAAAGGCGTATTCGATGCCGAATTGCAGGTCGCCGGTCAGCGCGATCTCCGCAATAATGGCTTCAATCAACACCTGCCGGGGCACCACGTCGATGCGGACCAGCACCTCCCGGATTTTGTCGTAATCGCGCGGGGTGGCCAGCACAATCAGGGAGTTCGAGATATCGTCGGCCACGATGCGGACGACTTCCTTGAAGAGCGGGGTCTCGCCCTCTATGGGCTCAATCACGACGTTGCCGCCCCCGCCGCCGCGCGAGCCGCCGCGCCCACCGAGCCCGCCGCCGCTTCCGCGTCCGGTCTCCGAGTCTCCCCCGCCGCGGTTGGCATCCTGACCGCCCTCGCGGTCGCGCCCGCGGCGGCTCCTGCCGCCGCCCCCGCTACCGTATAAATCACCCAGTACACCGGCCAGGTCGGCGGCCTTGGCGTTCTCGACCGCGTACACGTAAACGGTGCGCCCGCCGCCCTTCTCGGGCGGTACGTCCAGGACTCTGATCCATTTTTCGATCTGGTCGAAAATCTCCTCGTTAAAGCCGAACACGACAATCGCGTTCAGCCGGGTGAGCGGAATGAGGTACAGCCCGCGTTCTTCCGCGTTCTCGACGGTCACGCCGTAGGGCTGGAGGATGCTCGCCAGCTCCTTGCCCAGGTCCTCAACGTTGGCGTGTTCGATGCGGTAAATCTGGGTGTGGAGGGTCCGAAACGTGTCGGTATCAAACGCGGCGATCAGGTCGCGCAGGCGTTCGACGTTCGAGGCCAGGTCGGTCAGGATGACCAGGTTGCCGCGCGGGTAGGCCACCACGTCGCCGCCGGGCGAGACAAAGGGTTGCAGAATTTCCGTCATCTCGGCGGCCGCAATATGCTCGACCTTGATCAGCTCAATCACGAACTCGTCCTGCACGGACGCGGTGCGGCGCTGGCTGCTCCCGCTCAGCAGGGGCACCTTGGTCTTGGCCTCGCCCACCGGGGCAATATGGTAGATGTCGCCGACCTTGACCGCGGCGATGCCGTTGATGCGCAGGATTTGATGGAACAGCGGAAAGAGGTCCTGGCCGCGAATTTTGCTGGCCGTCCGCAGGGTGACCGCGCCCTGCACCCTGGGATCGATCGAGTAGTGAATGCACAGCCCGGCGGCCAGCCCCTGGATCACTTCCCGGATGTCGGCGCCCTCGAAATTCAATTCAATCAGGTCGTCCGCGTCAACCGGGACGCATTCCTCCGCACCCGCTTCGGCCAGCGCCGGGTCGTCCTCGTCGGACAGCCCGTCTTCGGCAAACGGCGCGTCGTCAGCCAGCGCGTCCTCGGCCTCCTGCGCTCGACCCGGAGCCGGCCGGCTCAACAGGAAGCTCAACACAAAAAAACACAGGAGAAGGCATGTCCATTCCCCGGCCCGTCCCATTCCCACCTCACGTGTCCGCATAGATTCCCGCATTTCTCTCAACTCCGGAGCACATTCCGATTCTGTATAGCAAAGCAATGTCTGCCCCCTCTCCCCTGGAGGGCTGAGTACACGACAGTTTCACCGAGACCGGGAATCCGGGGGGGAAGGACGCAGCAAATCCCCTCCTTGGAGGGAAAGAGGAAACGTGTCCCGCATTGAGGGCTGTTTGGAGGACACGTTTCCTCTTTGTGCCGCGTAGCGGCGGGGTGGGTTCGGGCATGTCGGCGGGCCCGGGGAAACCCACCCCGGCCTTCGGCCACCCCTCCCAAGAGGGGATGGGACGGACCCCGGCCCTCGCTTCCGTAGAACTGTCGTGCCGTGAACCCTCCAGGGGAGAGGGAGCAGACATTCCTTCCCCCTTGAGGGGAGGGCCAGGGAGGGGGGATTTCACAGTGAGACACTACCCAACTCCGGCCTCTCACTCCGCCTCGGCCTGTGCGGTCGCTTCTGCCTGGGCCGCTTCTCTCGCTTGCTCTCGTTCGGCCCGGCGCTCGCGCGCGGCCTGCCGCCGGATCGTGCGCAGGCGGCGCTGCAACTGGCGGATATTCTCCCGAATCCGGGCCGGGTCGTCGTCGCCCGCCTCAGCCGCGGCCGGGCTCTGGGCCGGCGGTTGGGCCTGTTTTGCGGCGGCCGCCTTCCTGGGGGCCAGCCGGGGCAGGCTCTTGGCCTTTGTACTGGTGAGCAGGGCGAGGGGCAAGGCGACCTCTCCCCCGCCATTGCCCAGGGAGAGGGTAGCCTCGGAGGCGGTCAGCCGGGTGAGACGATAGAGCTCGATCTGCTCGCCCTTCTGCACCCGGGTCACGCGGTTGCCCTGTGAGGAGTTGGCCAGAAATGCCTCTTCCCGGCCCGGAGTCAGCAAAACGCCGACCAGGGTGAGATGCGAGGGCGGCGGGGGCGGCTCGGTTGTCACGACCGGCTGGACCACGACCGGCCGCTTGCGGTCCGGCGAAAAGAGGTCTTTGTCGGTGATCTGCTGGGCCAGACGCTGGCCGACTCGGATAGGGCGCGCCGGCAGGGCCGTGGCGGGGCGCTCCTTTTTCAGGCTGCGCGCCGACTCCGCCGGGACGCTCGGCATGGCCCGGCTCCAGGTACTGACCATCTGCCAGACAATACCGAGGGCGATGACCGCCAGGATGCTATGAAAAAATCGCCGAATGCGCATAGCTGTGACTTATTCTCCCTTGGCTGTCTGGTCTTTCTTGGCGACCTGAAGGGCCGTTCCCCCCTGGGCGCTTGCCCGCATGATGCCCTCCACCTCAAGCGTAATCGTCAGCGGCGGACGGGCCGCGCGCCGGCGACGGCGGCGACGGGAGGTCGCGATCTCCAGACGGGACACCGACAGCAGCCAGTCTTCGTATTCGACCCTGGCCAGAAAATCCGCAACCGCCGGCGTGTCGCCCCGAAAGGTCATTTGCACCCGCGTCTTGCGCAGCGACCCGAGCGATTTGTCCCGCATGACCTGGGTGGTGACCAGGGTCAGCCCGCTGCGGTCGGCAAAGGTCTGGACCCGTTCCTGCAACTGGGCCGCGGCCAGGGTCGGGGTTTCACCGGGGACGAGTGTGTCATAGGCCGCGGCAAACTGTTTCTCCAGGAGGCGCATCCGCTGCTGGACCTCGGCGGCGCGGTCCCGCTGCCGCTGCATTTTTGCCAGGCGCTGCACGTCGCGCCGGGTCCGCTCTTCGAGCTGGGCGGTATAGGCCGTGTACGGGGCAACCACGCCATAGCGCAGGACGACCAGCATCAGGGCGCCGCAGGCCAGGCCGGCCAGGAGCCGCTCCCGGGCGGAGAGTCGCTGCCATGCCTCCAGGAGTGCGTTCAGTCGCATGGGTTCACCTGTGCGCCCAGGGTAAAGGTTTCACCCTTGCTGGAGGTCTTAAAGGGCGCTTTGGGCGCCACGTCGTGCAGGCAGGGCGAGGCTTCCAGGGCGCCGACCAGATCGGAGGCCGAGCCGCTCTTGGCCACACCGGTGAGTTCGACCTTGCCGTTCCTGAACTGGAAGTTGGTCAGGTAGACCTGCTGGGGAATGCGCTCGGACATGTCCTTGAGGAGCGGGGTCAGCCGGATGCGGGTCTCGGACCGCAGGGTCTGGAGTTGGGCCTGAAGACGTTGCACGACCGCTTCATCGTCCTGGACCTGACGCACCGCCGGGGCCAGGGTCTGAATCTGGTCCTGGACCCGGTTGAGGGCGCGGCGGTCCTGGATCATAACCGACGCGGCCCAGACCAGGCTCAGCACCAGAATGCCGCCCACAAACACCAGGGTGAGCGGGGAGATCGTTTTTTCCCGGTGCGCCCGGCTTGCAGTGGGCAGGACGTTGACCTCTCTGCCCTCGCCTACGGCCTGGAGGGAAGCGCCGATGGCGGAGCAGGTCTCAACGGACATGGCCCCGTCCCCGGCAACGACCGGAAACTGTTCCTGGGCGGCGCGCGCCAGGTCCCGTTCCGGCTCCACGCTGACCGGGAGGGTGCCGTGCCCGTCCCAGGTAAAGACCGGAACCGTGTCCGGCGCACTGCCGGGGAAGTTCCGGGCAATGCCGTGGGCGAGCGTATCGGTCCAGGTGTCGGCCTCGGCAACGCGCGCAAGCGGCACGGTGTGACTGGCCACGAGCTGCCGCTCGTGCAGAAAGTTCAATTCCAGGTTGCCGTTTTCCTGGGCGGCCAGGACCTGCTGCCCGTGCTCGGCCGGGCAACAGGCCAGCAGGGTGGTGGCGTGCGCGGCGCTGCTCAGGGTGACGCTCTGCGGGCGCAGATTGTGCTCGACCAGGAGGTTGACCAGGGGATCGACGGTCTGGCGGGGAAAGCAAAAGATGACGACCCCGAGCCGCCGCTCTTCCCCGCCCTCTTCGGTCGTCACGTAATCGTAATAGAGTTCTTCCTCACGGAAGGGCAGCAGGCGTTCGACTTCATAGCGGACGACCTGTTCCAGCGAGCCGCGCGCGGCTTCCGGCACGACCAGCCGGCTGACGCTCGCCTCGGTGCGGGGCAGACACAGCACGGTCTGGTCGGGCAGGGTTTCGATGTCGGCCAGAAAGTCCGTCAGGGCGCGCCGGATAGCCGGCAGATGATCCGCGGCGGTTTCCGGCAGGGGGACGGTCCGCGTTTCTTTCAGCCCGACCTGAAAGAGGCGCTTGGTACTGTGCACAAAGCTGACCGTGTGCGACCCAACGGCGATGCCGAGGCCGTCACAATAGTCAACCGTGGCGAGGCGCTGTACGCTCGGCGGGAGCTTCACCCAAGCCTCCTGTTGTTATCGGTTCTGTTTTCTCTAGCCCCTCCTTGGAGGGGTGGCCGTAGGCCGGGGTGGGTTCCCTGACACACCCGGTCGTTAGACCCACCCCGCCGCTAGCGCGGCACAAAGAGGAAACGTGTCCCGCATTGAGGACTGTTTGGAGGACACATTTCCTCTTTCCCTCCCGAGAGGGGATGAGGAAGGGGCGCGGAGCTGGGTTCTCTAGCCCCTCCTTGGAGAGGTGGCCGTAGGCCGGGATGGGTTCCCTGACACACCCGACCGGCTAGCGCGGCACAAAGCGTGTCCCGCATTGAGGACTGTTTGGAGGACACGTTTCCTCTTTCCCTCCCGAGAGGGGATGAGGAAGGGGCGCGGGGCTGGGTTCTCTATCCCCTCCTTGGAGGGGTGGCCGTAGGCCGGGGTGGGTTCCCTGACACACCCGACCGGCAGACCCACCCCGCCGCTACGCGGCACCCCTCCCGAGAGGGGATGAGGAAGGGGCTGCGCAGCACCAAGAGGGGATAAAAAAAGCTCCCCTCCTTGGAGGGGTGGCCCGAAGGGCCGGGGTGGGTTCCTCTTCGCATCATACTTCCCGTCACACCGCTTATTCCGAACTGAGAATATCGGCGTCCACATCGGCACCGCCGGTCGCGCCGTCCGCGCCGTAGGAAAGCACCTCAAATTCCTTTCCGGCAAGGCGATAGACATAGTCACGGTCCCACGGGTCCTTGGGCACCTGCTTTCTGAGATAGGGACCGTCCCAGCGCTCCACGCCGGACGGCGCCTGGCGTAACACGGACAGGCCCTCCTCTTCGGTCGGATAGCGGCCGACGTCCAGTTTGAACATCTCCAGCGCACTGGCGAGATTCTCGATCTGCACCCGGGCGGCCTGGGGCTTGGCTTTCTCGGCCCGGCCCATGACGTTCGGCCCGACCAGGGCAACCAGCAGACCGATGATGACCATCACGACCAGGAGTTCGATGAGCGTAAAACCGGCCTGTCGGGTCGGGTGGGTCGATTGGGTCGTTGGGTCTGTTGGGTCTGTTGGGTCTGTCGCATACGCCACTTCCTTTCTACCCGTCAGAGGGGCATATCGTTGATGCTGAAGATACCAACCAGCATGGCAATCACCACAAAACCGATGATCAGTCCCATGGTCAGCAACAAAATGGGTTCGACCAGCGAGGTCATCCGCTTGATCTGCCGCTGCGTCTCGCGTTCAAAGTAATCGGCCACCTGCTTCAGCATATCGTCCAGCCGGCCGGTTTCCTCGCCGACCCCGACCATTTGCAGGGCCAGCGGCGGAAAGGCGCCGGTGCGGCCGAGCGGGGCGGCCAGCCCCTGCCCTTCCCGGACACCGGTGCGGACTTCCTTGACGGCCTGACGGATGACGCTGTTCTCGACAACGGCCTCCACCACCTCCAGCGCCTGGAGCAACGGCACCCCGCTGCTGAGCAGGGTGCTCAAGGTGCGGGAAAAACGGCCCACCTCGCGCTTTTGGAGCAAGGAGCCGAGCAGGGGAAGGCGCAGGCGGAAGCCGTCCCAGGCCAGGCGGCCCTGGGGGGTGGCCACATAGCGCTGCCAGCCCACCGCGCCGCCGGCCCCGGCCAGGAGGAAGCCCCACCAATAGGAACGCAACACCTCACTGGTCGCCAGCATGAACCGGGTTGAGGCCGGGAGGGCCTGGCCGCTGTCGGCAAACAGGCCGGCAAAGCGCGGCAGGATGAAGATGAACATGAAGACAATCGCCCCGGCGCCGAACAGGACGAGCAGGACCGGATAGGTCAGCGCCGATTTCACTTCCTCCTGCACCTCCTGGGCACGCTCAAGATATTCCGTCAGGCGTTGCAAGGCCGTCTCCAGAAAGCCGCCGACTTCTCCGGCCCGCACCATGTTCAGATAGAGGGGGGGGAAGATGGTGGGGTACTCGGCCAGGGCATCGGCCAGCGATTTCCCCTGCTGGACGGTCTTCAGCACGTCGTCCGCCACGCGGCTCAGGGCCGGTTTTGACGCCAGCCCGACCAGGGCCGACAGCGCCCGGTCCAGGGGCAGCCCGGCCGCCAGCATGGTGGCCAGCTCGCGGGTCAGGAGCAGCACGTCGCGCTGCGTGACGCGGCCACTCCAGGGCAAGGCCGGCAGGGAGAGCTGCCAGTTGCGGGCGGGTTTTGCGTCCCGGCCGTGCGGGAGCGCCACGTTGAGGGGGATATAGCCCTGGGTGTGGAGCCAGGCCACGACCGCACGCTCCTCTTCGGCTTCTCTGACGCCTTCGATCATCTGCCCTTGGGGGGTGGTGGCCTGGTATTGGAACTGCGGCATGGTATGAAGTCTGTTGGGTCTGTTGGGTCTGTTGGGTCTGGGATTATGAACGATAACGGGGCAGGATGTGGGTGCCGAAGAGTTCGAGTTGTTTTCTCAGCTCGGCCCGGGGGAGGAGCCCCTGGTCAAACAGCCAGGCAAACCATTCCGGGTTGGCCGCGTCGGCCAGGGCATCGATGCCGCGGACCACGTCGTCCACCGGCCCGGCATACAGATAATTCGCCCGTATCATACGCTCAACCGTCCATTCCTGTAGGGGCAGACGTTGCTCCCCGCTCGGATATTCGAGTTCATCCTCGGGAAAGCGAAACGCTTCCCAAAAACCGAAATGCCCCCAGAAGCGTTTATATCCTACCCCGACCAGACCCTCTTCCGCCAGACGGACGGCCTGCGGAACGGTGTCGGCAAAATATATCTGGCGCAGCACGCCGATGTTCGACCCCAGCGGCAGCCAGCGTCCGGCCCGGCCGGCCTCTTCGGCATAGATTTGGGCGAGCTGGCGGACCTGTTCGTGGCGCGACAGGAGGATCATGGGGATGACCCCCTCTCGGGCGCACCAGCGGATGGTGGACTCGCTGACCGAAAACGCCTGAAACAGCGGGGGATGGGGTTTTTGGTAGGACTTGGGCACGACGGTGAGGCGGTGGACGTTGCCCCGGCTGTCCAGTTCTCCCGGCGTGCCGTATTCCCGGGTCCACGGCGCGGGCGGCCAGGGCGTGCCGCTCTCGTACGGGTAGGGGTATTCATAAAATTCGCCCTGAAAGCGGAACGGCTCGTCCGACCAGGCCAGCTTGAGAATGTGGTAGACCTCTTCAAAGGCGCGCCGGTTGGTCTCGTCCAGGCTGGACTGGTCGCTGGTCGTGGCGGAAATATGCACCTTCTGCGCCATCTGGTTCAGCCAGCGCTGCTGGTAGCCGCGGGCAAAGCCGACAAAAGAGCGCCCCTGGGTCAACTGGTCCAGCCAGGCCGTTGTCACCGCCAGGCGCAGCGGGTCCCAACCGGGCAGCACATAGCCGATGGGGCCGACCTGTATCCGCTTGGTCTGCATGGCCACGTACAGCAGAAACTCGGGCGGAGCGCCCATCTCGAAGCCTTCGCTGTGCAGGTGGTGTTCCGGGAAGGCGACCGCGTCAAAGCCCAGCTCTTCGGCAAACCGGGCCAGTTCGACCACCTCCTCAAACATGGCCTGCCAGCGGTCCGAATGCGCGGCAATCGGCCGCAGGGCCTTGCGCTCCTCCAGCGTGGCCGGGATTGAGGGCAGTAAAAACAGCATGAACTTCATGGCGTATCCATTCGGGCCGAAGACCTGACGATTATATATGATTTCCGCCGGATGTGCAGCGGCCGGGCGAGGGGATGTCGTTCGAGGTAGGGGCGACCGGCCGGTCGCCCCTACGCCAAGGTCATGCGGCCCGCCAGAGTTGGAGCGGTGTCCATTGTGCGATGTGGCTGAAATCACGGTCGGTGGTCAACATCACCAAATCGTGACGGATGCAGAGTTGGGCGAGCAGCGCGTCAATGGTGCCGACCTGAATGCCGTGGCCGCGGCACGTGTTGCGGAGGGCGGCCGCGTCGATATGGTCATCGCGCGCCGGGACGATCAGCGGAAGGGCGGCGAAGCGTTCCACAACCTGCGCCCCGGCCCTTGGTCCCCGGTAGCCCTGCAACAATTCCTGGAGCACGATGCCGGTCGTGTGCACCGCTTCGCCACCGCTCAGCGCCTCCCGCAGCCGCCGCACCTGGGGTCCTTCGGGAGACGCGTCTCGCCGCAAGGCCAGTGACCAGACGCTGGTGTCTGCGAACAGCATCACCGGCGCGTCCGTTCCCGCTTGTAGTCGTACTCGTCGTCCCAGTCGAGTTTCCCGAACAGCTCAAGCAAGCGTTCCTGTTCACGCCGGGCAATGAACTCCCGTAAGGCCCGGTTGACGGTCGCCTTCTTCGTTTTCTCACCCCCGACTTCGAGCGCCTTGTCGAGCAGTTGGGGGTCTATCGCCAGGTTTGTCGCCATTGTGTCATTCTCCACACATGAGAATACACACAGGATAGCCACGAGAGGACAACACGGTCAAGAGTAGGGGCGACCGGCCGGTCGCCCCTACCTTCGGCTTTCAATCAGGCATTACCGAAAATTTGCTCAGGCTCGTCTAAATACAGAGACATAAACTCAGCAAACGATGAGGCTACCTTTTGAGGATTCTCTCCGCCCACCATCACGATAGTCCCTTGACCGGCGGGACTGAGGTCAATCGCGTAGCCGTGAGACCACAGCAGGTAGTCCGCGAATAGATAATAGCTTGTATATTCTGCTACCCAAGGAGCATCAACTTCTTCATGCAGCGGTTTGATCTCCTCCAGAGGCCAGAACCGGATATGATACTCGGAGTCCATTTCGTCCGACTCCATCCCATTCACCGCCTCGAAGTATGCGTGTATATCGGGTCCCAACCGGGTCTTAAACTTATCCTCAAATTGAGCCAACTGTTCGGCGGAAACACCCGGCTTGATCTTCAGCCGGGCCTCTTTCCACCGTTGAGTCAACCGGTCTACTGCTTCTTTCGTTTCCATCACATGGCTCCTTGATTTACCGGAGTTGGGAGGACAGCTTATCTAAAGGAGGAGACCGAAGATATACCGCAGTAGGGGCGACCGGCCGGTCGCCCCTACCCGCCCGCAAGGCGGCCAGGATGGCCGCCCTCCCAGGAGGAGAAGGCCGGGCAACCACAGGGGGTTGCCCCTACGATAGACATCCCCTCTCCCCTGGCGGGAGAGGGCCAGGGTGAGGGGGTAAAATACTACGACTCGTCCGGCGCGTCGCTGCCCAGTTCCTCCAGGACCGCGGCGCATAGCAGCGGGAAGAGGATTTCGTGGTGGCCGGTGAGCTGAAAGCCGCGCCCGCCCTGTTGGGTGGGGCGGTGGACCACGTTGACGGTCGGTCGATAGTGCCGGATGAAATCAAGGTCAACCGTGGTCAGGGTGCGCACCGGATGGCCGAGATTTCGCGCCAGGGAGAGTGCTTTCAGGAACACCTCGGGAATGATGACCGCGGAGCCCAGGTTGAGAAACACCCCGCCCTCCAGCTGGGCGACCACCGAGGTCAGCAGGTGAAAATCGCGCAGGCTGCCCTCCCCGATGGCCCGGCCGTCCACGCTGGGATGCATATGGATGATATCGGTCCCGATAGCGACATGCACGCAGGCGGGCACCTCCAGCCGGGCACACGCGGCCAGGACGCTCAGCGCGGCGTGGGGCAGTTGTTCGGCCAGGATACGGTCTCCCACGGCCCGGCCAATCCCGACCCCCTGCTGCATCACCCCGGTCTGCATGGCCGCGTTCAGGAATTCTCCGGTTTCCTGCGCCATGCCGAACCGGCCCGTATCCAGACTGGCGGCGACGTCTTCGGAGGTTGCCCCCTGATAGGCCAGTTCAAAGTCGTGGATAATACCGGCCCCGTTGAGCGCCACCGCGGCGATAACACCGCGCTCCAGAAGATCGATAATCAGCGGGGACAGGCCGACTTTGAGCGGGTGGGCGCCCATGCCCAGGACAACCGGCCGCCCGGCCCGGACCGCGGTCGCGATACGGCTGGCGACCTCCGCCAGGTCGGGAGCGGCCAGAATACGGGGCAGAGAGTGCAGAAACTCCCTCAGGCTGCCACCCACCCGCCACGGCGTGCCCAGGCCCTGGGCGGCAACTTTGCTGCTGCGTTGGCTGAGCGGATAGGTGGCGGCTCGCTTCGGGTCGATGGGGGGGAATTTCATGCTGTCTCTCTTGCCGGCTATCAGACCCGGCGTGCAGCCGGGTCTGATAGCCGGCGCTCCGTGTTTTTCCTATTGCCCCGCCGCTGGGTCGTGGCTCGTAGCGCGCAACCTCGATTTCATCCTCACGCGCCTGCGCCTGCGCCACATCGTAGGCCGCCTGCAAGCGTATCCACGTCTCCGTTGTCGAGCCGAAAGCTTTCGCCAGTCGGACCGCCATGTCGGTAGACATGCGGGCGCGGCCATTCACCAGGTTCGAGAGGGCTTGGCGACTGACGCCGAGCACCTTCGCGCCTGCGGTGACATTCAATCCGAGCGGTTCCAGACAGGACACCCGGACAACCTTGCCGGGGTGGGGCGGATTCTTCATCGACACGGCAGCTCTCCTTTCCGTTAGTGGCAGTCTATCAGTTCCACGTCGACGAGAGTGTACTGACACGGCTACAACTTATCGTGAAACGCGCTCGCTTACCGTGGTGCGGTCCGTTCGATCAGCGTCCGCAGTGCCAGCATGCTTTCCTCATGCCGTTTCTCGGCAAGGTCCGTTTGGCGTTGCCGGTCGGCGTTGCTCCGCTGCATCAACCTTAAACCGTAGGCAATCAGGACGCATTGTACCAAGCCCACCAAGCCCGCCACCCCGGCCTGGACATAGGTTGCCCATAGAGAGGCATTCTGGAAAGCAATCGTTGCATCCTGGAAAGCAATCGTTGCATTCTGGAAAGCAATCGTCGCTGCCTCAAACTCACTCATGGGCTCGTTTTCTCCTATGCCCAGCCCTGTGTCAAGCCGATTGTCAGCGCGGTTATCGTCCGGTGGATGAGAGGCGAAGATTCGGCAAAGACGAACAGACAGGAGCTTTTCCTATCCCCTCCGAGGAGGGGATTTTAATGAGTGCGGGCTTCCAGCCCGCAAAGGCGGTGATCGACCGGGGCGGCCGTCGCTCCTCCTCATCCTTGCCCGTTCACTCGCGCTCGACCGTCTCGTTACCGACCCGCTCGAAGAGCACGATCCCGGCATCGTCGGTCGTCAGGTAAGCGTGCTTGCCATCCGGGCTTAGCGCCAGGCTGCGAACGAAGCCGAAGTCGGGCACATGGTTGTTAAAACGATCCTGCTGCCAGTTCGCGACATAGTCGGTGGCTTCGAGCTCGCCGGTTTCCAACCGCCATCGCACGCTGAAGGCGGAACTGGTGCAAAAGGCATCCACCGCCGGCAACCCGTTTCGCGCGGCGGCGACTTGACACCCGGTCCACTCCGACCGCGGCGCGTTCTCAAATGGCGGCAGGATGTCGAGGAATTGCGGGTTCGAGGGGTCGTCCAGTTGGAAGAGGATGGTCCGGTTTCCAGAGTCGTCGAAGACGAACAAGTGGCGGTCATCGTCGCTGAGCGCGATGGCTCGGGCTTCTTGCAGACCTTCGACAGCCCCAACCTGCGCGAGTTTGCCAGTTCCCGGATAGCGCTCGAAAACGAGCAGCGCATGCCCCGTCAGCACATACATGTGCCGGCCGCTGTTGGAGATCAAGGCGCTCATCATGTCAGCATCGATTTCCACAGTCTGTACCGGCCTGAGACTGTCCCCCGTGAGGTGGGAGAAAATGGAGAAATTGAAGGCGAGGACGTGTAAGGCTCCCCCCCAGCGCTCCAGTACATAGAGGAACGATCCCCCGGCGTCCATGAGCACATCGCCGCACAGAGCAGCGCTCCGGGCGGCACCGGTTATGGTGAGTGTCCCCGCCTCCCTGAGCGTCCGGTGGGTGCCATCCACGGGCGCGAATATGCGCCAGGTTCCACAGTCGTGCGCGTACAGCTTTTCTCTGTGCGGGTCCCAGATCAGCGCGCTATCCGACACATCACCCCCCAGGGACTGTACGAGCGCCAGATCGCCGCTTTCGGGGGCACGTTCGAAAACCTGTAGCCCGAGCGCCGTGCCCACATACAGCGCCGTTCCGGTACTGTTGAACGCCGCGTCGCCCGGATCGGGGAGTTCGACCGGGGTGCCGTTTGCGTCCAGGTCGCCGTCGTCCAGACGCCCGGCGTATCTGAGCCACACCGGGGGTTCGGCCGCGTCCCAGTGCAGCGTGAATTCGTCGCCCGCAGCGTCGCCCGTGAGCCCGAGCCGGATCGTGTAGCGCGCGCCCGCCTCCGCCTGGAATACGACTGCGCCGGCGTCGGACGCGATGCCTTTGAACTGACTCGTCCCGATCAATTCCAGCGCGCCGAACCCGTCGCCCGTGTCTCGGTAGACGGCCAATGTCCAGGGCACGTCGGGGTCGTCAATCCGGAAACGATACCAACCGGCAGCCGGCGCCGCAAAGGTCCACCACAGAGACGAGTGGCCCAGAACGCCGCCGCGCTCGCCGCGCCCCGCAGTCGCGAACTCGTTTGAGCCCGTCACCGAGCCGCTGACACCCGTGAGGGAGGCCGCACCCGCCGGCGCGTCGTTCGCCGGCGTCGGTCCCCACACCAGGGTTGCGGGCGTCGGC
The DNA here is from genome assembly GCA_965203745.1 of uncultured Binatia bacterium (SeqCode). Taxonomy (GTDB): domain Bacteria; phylum Desulfobacterota; class Binatia; order Bin18; family Bin18; genus Bin18. The sequence goes on along the minus strand of CBDBDK010000001.1, from coordinate 1,230,182 downwards.
ACAAACAGGAATGCGCCGAGGTCGCCGTTCGGAAAGCCGACCGAAATCCAGTAGCGGCGGCCCCGGACGGCTGCAAACGTGAACTCGGTCGCGGTGGTGTGCGGCCCGGTCGTGGCAACCAACCGTAATGCGCCGAGGGTGTCGCCGGTGAACACCGACACCAGCAACTCGGTGAAATCCGTATCCGTGAGCCGCCACGTGTAGCGGCCGTCCTGGGGTGCCGTCCACACCCACCACCCCGTTCTGATACCGCTTTCGACGGGCTCGTTGGGTTCTACGGTCGCTTGAGCATCGGCTGTGACAGGATGCGCCGACGAGAGCGTACTCGCGATTTCTTCGGCTCCCTGGAGATCGTCGTTGGTCGCCCCGCGCCCGGTCGTCTGCCACGTCAACTCAAAGGCTCCTCCGGCGGCATAGGCGCTGGATGCGGCGACGGCGATGCGGTATTCCTGGCCGCTGCCCGCCGGAAACGTGGCCGCAGCGCGCGGCAGGCCCGAAACCAGCCGCAGTTCGGAGAGACGGTCGCCGACGAACGCGAGCACGTGCAGGTTCTCGTTGCTCGACGCAAACTCCCAGGCGCCATCGCCGGGCGCCGTCCAGCGATACCAGATGGTGGCCGCCAACTGCCCGAACAACTCGCCCGGTTCCAGGGTGGCGCCCTCGTTGTTCCCTGCGACACCGCCCTCGGCGCCGGCAAGGGCAACGCTGGCCCCGAAGGCGTCGTTGGCGGGCCGCGGTCCCTGGGACCAACGGAGGAGCAGCGGAACGCTTCTGCCGGTGTGACTCACCCGGACTCGATAGGTTTGCCCGGCCTGAGCGAAGAACTCGGCACCCCAGGGGCCTGACGCGACCCGCTCAAGGGCGGTGAGCCGATCACCCTGGAAAACCGTGATATTGACTTCGCCCGCGTCCCGGAAATCCGCATCCCGGCGGGCACCAAACCGGGCTAAACGATCTGTCGGGGCCGTCCAGATATACCAGGCGGAACCCCTGGGGCGTTCACCGGAGGAGCCGAACCCCGGCTCCCCCACCTCCGGCGGCGCGCGCAGCAGATCCAACACCCGGGAACCCTCTTCGCCTCCCAGCGTGGCGGCGGCCGCAAATGCCGTGTTCGCCGGCGGTTCGGCTTCGGGAGCCGCGGACTGGTCTGCGCCGCGCGTGCGGACCACCACCGACATCGAAGCGGCCCGCGCGTTCCAGGCGCTCGCCGTGAAGTAGAGGCGCGCCGCATCCGCGCCCCGGTTTGAAACCCTGAGCGTGACCTCCTGGGACTCGCCGGCGGCGATTTCGCCCAGCGCGATGGCCGCACCGAGCTCGCGCCACTCCTCACCGGACACCAGGCCGTCTTCGCGGGTCGCCTTCGCGTCCCGGATCGAGAGGTCACAGTTGGGAGAGCCGCTGGTGTCACGGCAGTCCACGGCCAGCCGCGTCCCGGCAGCGACGTAAGTGTCCGCAGTCAGCGTCAGTGTCAGTTCGTCTCCGCTGTGGAGGACGGCCTTGTCCGCATCGATGGTGAGCGTCGGCGTGGAGGCACCGCGGATGACGGTCCAGGCCAGGGCGGCGCGGGGCGCGGCGGTATAGACGCGCTGTGACACGACCTTCGCCCGGTAGGTGCCGGCCGGCGGGTTCCTGACGATGACCCACTCCACATTGTCCGTGCGGGAGATCGACGCATACTCCCCGCAGGCCCCCGCTCCGCAGTCGCCGTCCCGGTCCAGCCACAGGTCCAGATCGTTCAGCACGGCGCCGGCGATGGTGTCCGTGGGCGGCTCGTCCCAGGTCATGACCAGGTCCAGGCGGCTGGCGCCCGCCGGCACGACGATGTCGTAATAGGCGTATTCGCCGTCTTGCAGTGCGGATATCGCACCGCCGCTCGTCCAGCCGTCTCCCCGGTCCCGGTTGAGCACGCTGGTGCGGGCCGATGCCTTGCCCAGCCCGTACCGGGCGTGCAGCGCTCCCGGTCCGTTGGAGTTGTCGGTGGGGAACCGTATCGGGTCCTCCAGCCACAAGTCCGGCTTGATGGCGCTGGCCATCAACCGCGCCCGTGTCAGGGCGGGCTGTTCCCGGTGCGCCGGGGCCGCGTCCATGAGCAGGGCGGCCACACCGGCGACCGAGGGCGACGCCATGCTCGTGCCACTAAAGCTGACGTAGGCGCCCCTGCTCCCCCCGCCCCGGGCCGAGTGGAGATCGACACCCGTCGCAACAACCTGGGGGGCCAGTCGTCCGTCCGCGGTCGGACCGTGGCTGCTGAAAGAAGCCAGTTCGCCACTGTCCAGCACCGCGCCCACGGCCAGGGAGTTCTTGGCCGCGGCGAAATTTGAGAAGCCGTGAATATGTGCGTTCGCCTGAGCGACGACGTAGAGTTGACGATGACCCCAGACGATGGAATCGAGCTTGCGTTCGTCGACGGCTCGACCTTCGAATAGCAGGGCGCTCTCCCCCAGGCTCATGTTGACGATCAGCGGTTTGACCAGGGCGGCGCTCCATCCGGCCTCCGCGCAGCCTGACGGTCTGGCGAGGAAGTCCATCCCCCGTATGACGCTGTCTGCGGAACCGAGGCCCTCATGGGACAGCACCTTGGCGAAACGAATATGCGACACCAGGGGCGCCATGCCGGCGAAACGCGGGTCGGCAGCACCGTTCCCGGCGATGGTGCCGGTGACATGGGTGCCGTGCCCGTCAGCGTCCACCCACAGATCCAGATCGTCGATCCGGGGTTCGAGATACACGAAGTTGGCGCCGCAGATGCTCTCCCGGTTCGAGGCAATGTCCACATGGTTGATGTTGAGCCCGGTATCCATCACGCCGATGGGTACGGACACCCCGCCGATGCCGGAGAAGAGCCGGGAGGCGGGCTGGTAGAGTCGGAGCGCATCGGCTCCCATGGCGGGGACGGCGGTGTCGTGGGCGGCTTCCACCAGGCCGACCGGTTCAATGGCCAGCACAAAATCCGCCTCGGCGAGGGCGGCGAGGGCGGCGTAGCTGACGTTGGCCGTGTAGACCCGGATGTCCGAATCGAAACGGCCGACCACAGCGCCGAGACCTTCCAGAGCGCGCCGCCATTGGCCGCCGGGATCATCCGTCATCAGGGTGATGAACACCGGCAGTTCTTCATCACCCGGCTGGGTCAGGGCGTCGTTGGCCAGCCCTGCGGCGATCTTCCGTTCCGTGGGGAGCGCGCCCAGCCCATCGACAGACGGCAACGCCGCGACCGCCCGGAGGCCGGCCGGGTCGCCCGGCAGCCGGGCGCGTACCAGATCCCCCGCCGAGCCAAGGACCTCCACATTCAGCCCGTTGAGCGCTGGTCCGAGATCGTCCAGGCTCGCGCCGGGGGCGAGGCGCAGCCACCCGAAGGACCAGTCGCGCCCGGCCCTGGCCGCCTGGCTGACCAGCCGGTCGAGGGCCTCGGCTGTCCCCAGCCAGCCGTGGTCCGCACGCTCATATTCGGCTTCGTCCTCGCGCTCCATCCGGGCCTTGGACATAGCGCCGTGCGAGACGACAAACGCATAGCCGTCAGGCGGCCGGACGGGGGCATCCGGGAAGGGGGTGTCTCCCGCGGCCGGCGTTTCAGGCCCTCCAGGCGCTGCCTCTGCGAGTGGCTCCCGGACCGTCCCCCGGCTGTGGGCGCTGATCTGCGCCATGGCCGCGTCGAGCACCATCCGCTCGGCGGATTCCGGGCGGGTTTGCGGGTGGTCTTGGGGCCGCGGTTTCGACACCAGCATGGCGACCACCAGGCCGACCGCGGTCAGCAACAGGAAAGTTCGCCCTCGCCTCATCACGCTCCTCCCCCCGGAACTCCCTCTCTCGTATCACACCGTCCCGGGAGGGGTGCCGCTCCCCGGACGTTCGGTTTTTCACTGTTCACTCTCCGCCGGCCCCGTAGAGGCGGCGGTCAACCATCTCGCAGATCACGTGGCCGATGAGAATATGGGTTTCCTGAATCCGGGGTGTGACGGTTGTGGACGAGACGCACAGGCAGTGATCGACCAGGGCGGCCATCTCCCCGCCACTGCCGCCCGTCAGCCCGATGGTCGGCATGCCGAGCGCGCGACAGCACTCCAGGCCGCGCAGCACGTTTGCCGAGTTGCCGCTGGTCGAGAGCGCGATGGCGACATCGTTATTCTTGCCAAGCGCCTGTATCTGCTTGACAAAAATATCGGCGGGACCGTAGTCGTTGGCGATCGAGGTCAAGGTCGAGGAGTCGGTCGTCAGCGCAATCGCCGGCAGCGGGGGACGATCGATCAGGTAGCGGTTCACGAACTCGGCGGCCAGATGCTGGGCGTCGGCCGCGCTGCCGCCGTTTCCGAACAGGAGAATCTTGCCACCCGCACGCAGCGTCCGGATGACGGTGTCGGTTGCGGCGATCAACTCCTTGCTCTGCGCCCGTAAGAATTGTTCTTTGGCCTCAATACTCGCCTGAAAAATGCGGGTGATTTCTTCCTTCACGTGCCTCACGGTAACGACGGATACCGGGGGCGTCAACCGACACGGGCCCGGCTCCGTGTCGGTTGACGCTCCGCTCACCGACCTGCGGACTGCCCGCGGAAGGATTCGACGGTTGTTGCAGGTTCCAATGTGGAGTAATTTGCCTACAAAGAGAAAGGTTCAGGATATGCGGATCACAGCCGTTACCAGCCGGGAGTTTAATCAGGACGTGAGTAAAGCCAAGCGGGCGGCGGCGGGGGGACCGGTTTTTATTACTGACCGTGGCCGGACGGCGCATGTCTTGTTGACGATTGAGGACTACCTCAAGATCACCAAGACGGAAGAAAGCATCGTCGAATTACTCGCCATGCCGGAAGCGGCAGACATCGATTTTGAGCCGCCCCGCCTGGACGCGGAGATAGGCAGACCGGCGGACTTCTCCTGATGTATCTGCTCGACACCAATGTTATCGCCGAGTAGGGGCGACCGGCCGGTCGCCCCTACCAGCCCGCAAGCGGCCAGGATGGCCGCTCTCCCAGGAGGTGAGGGTCAAACCGCCACACAAGGTCATGTGCAGCACCCTTCCCGAGAGGGGATGAAGGCGGGCGGCAGGCTTGACACTCCGGGGCGGCTTTTCAGGGGATGGGTACGGTGGCGCGTATCGCCGCCCGGCGTCAGCCAAGCACACGCAGCGCCGTCTCGGGCGCCTTGTCCAGGATCTTGAGCAGCGCCCTGGCCGCACCCGTCGGCCCTCGCTTGCCCTGCTCCCAGTTGCGGATGGTCTCGTGAGGCACGTCGATGCGCCGAGCGAACTCGACCTGGGTCAGCCCGAGACGCCGGCGCACCCGGCGGGCGAAGTGCCCCATGTCGCGCATGGCCTCGGCGGCGTCGTCGCGCGCCTGGCGGGCGATGTCCTCCTCGCCGGTCGCATCCAGCACCTCATGGTTGACCCGTCCGCGAGGAAGGCCCTGCGGGCTGTCCGGATCAATCGTCAACCGTGTTCCGCTCATATGCACGAACCTCCCTGCGGTTGGCCTTGCGGGCTGAAATAATGCGGATCGTCGAGCCGCGCATCGTGTAGATCACCACGAACACCCGGCCCTCTACCGCGCCCAGCAGCCGGTAGCGGTCTTCGCCATAGTCCCAGCGCCGGTCCACACCGACGATCCGGTCCTCGTCGAGGAATGCGTGCGCGACGTACGCGAAGTCGAAGCCGCGGTCTGTGAAACAGGCATCACTCTTGGCGTCGTCCCACTCGAACTCCATGCTCCGTTGTAGGCCAATGACCTACTCGTGTCAATGTCGTGCACGGTCGTCGGCCTCCCAGGGGCGGGGCGGCAGGCTTGACACTCCGGGGTGAGGTCGGTATTAGAATGGCTGGAAAATTTCCCCGGTCTCAATGGCGGAGGGGCCACACCCGTTCCCATCCCGAACACGGCCGTTAAGCCCTCCAGCGCCGATGGTACTACAGCGGTATGCTGTGGGAGAGTAGGTCGAGGCCGGGGTTTTCTTTTTCCAGGTTGCTTTCCCGTCTTTGTTGGGTGGAGGGGCAGACGATCATTCCGAGCGGGCGTAATTCAGTGGTAGAATGCCAGCTTCCCAAGCTGGACGTCGCCGGTTCAAGTCCGGTCGCCCGCTTTTCCGTTCCAATACGTCAACAGGCAAACCTCCGCGTTGGAGGATGTACTTCTTCTCAAGTGAGCTGTTATGCGGACAGTCAGATGCCCGGAGTGCCGTAAGGAAACGGCCTGGCAGAACAATGTCTACCGTCCTTTTTGTTCGGAGCGCTGCCGGACGCTGGACCGTGGAGCGTGGGCGAGCGAGACCTATCACATTTCCGGCGAGCCGACCGACCCGACACTGGCAGAGGACGACAATGAGTGACCGCGCCCGCCAAAGAGCTGCCGGCGGAGCGCCCCCTCCCTCAGAGGGGCTCACGGCACGACAGTTTTACGGAAGCGAGGGCCGGGGACGACCCATCCCCTCTTGGGAGGGGTGGCCGAAGGCCGGGGTGGGTTTCCCCAGGCCCACCGGTGTTCCCAAACCCACCCCGCCGCTCCGCGGCACAAAGAGGAAACGTGTCCTCCAAACAGCCCTCAATGCGGGACACGCTTCCTCTTTCCCTCCAAGGAGGGGAGTTGCTGATGCCTTCCCCCCGGATTCCCCGTCTCTACAAAACTGTCGTGTCCTCAGCTCAGAGGGGTGAGGGGGAATAAGCAAACTGAACCCCGACCAAGGTTCAAGACCCTCGCGTGTCCGGCATGGCGATTCATCCGACAGCCGTTATTTCCCCGCAGGCCGACATTGACCCCAGTGTTGACATTGGGCCCTATGTGGTGATCGACGGCGCGGTCCGGGTCGGTCGCGGCACGCGGATTCTGGCCCATGCCGTCCTGACCGGCTGGACGGAAATCGGCGAAGACAATGAAATCCATATGGGCGCGGTCATCGGCCACGTTCCGCAAGACGTGTCGTACTCGGGTGCAAAAAGCTTTCTCAGGATCGGTCACCGCAACATCATCCGGGAGCACAGTCAAATTCACCGCGGCACCCAGGCCGACAGCGCAACCGTTATCGGCAACGACAACTATCTGATGCAGCACGCCCATGTCGCGCATAACTGCCGGTTGGGCAATCAGACGATCATTGCCGGCGGGGCGCTCCTGGCCGGTTACGTCGAAGTCGCGGACCGGGCCTTTGTGTCGGGCAACTGTGTGGTGCATCAGTTTGTCAGGATCGGGACCCTGGCCCTGCTGCGGGGACTGTCCCGGACCAGCCGGGATGTCCCGCCCTTTTGTATTATGGACGGTACTCATACCGTGCGCGGCTTAAACGTCGTCGGCCTGCGGCGGGCCGGTTTCAGCCGGGAGCGGATCGCCGCCCTGCGGCGGGCGTTTGCGACCCTGTTCCGCCAGCGGGGCAATATGCGTCACCAGGTCGAACGCCTGTTGGAGACCGACCCGTCCCAGGATGTCCGAGCCCTACTCGATTTTATCCAAAACTCGGAAAGGGGTGTGTGTTTTGGGCCGCGGCGCGGGGGCCGGACTGAAGAAGAATGACAAGGCGGCGACCGGATTCGAACCGGTGAATGGAGGTTTTGCAGACCTCTCCCTTAGCCACTTGGGTACGCCGCCGTGTGTGCTGCTGTGGAGCAGGGTGTACTAATTTATCCCGCCCCTGATGTGGTTGCAACACCCTTCGACTCGGCTCAGGGCAGGCTCAGCACGCCCGGCTTCCCGTTTGTCCTGAGCGGAGCGAAGTCGAAGGGCCTGTCCGCCTGGATTCCTGCTTGCGCAGGAATGACGGGTGGCTCCACAGAATCGGAATTTGCTCTAGTGTACAGTCTGTTTCTGGATTTTGAGAAATGTTTTAGTACATAAAGGGGCGGCTTTATGTCTGATTTTTTTATTACTCCTAATTTGGGATACCGAAGCAGGGGTCTTCTATTCGGAGAGCAATATAAAGGGGTCGCCCCTACCAGACGTGTGATGCATATTGTGTCGATTGTCCCCTCCGGGCCGTCCGCTCGCGCCCTCACCCGGCCCCCGTATCCAGTACGGGGCCGGCTCTGCGGGCCACCCTCTCCCAGAGGGCTGAGGACACGACAGTTTCATCGAGACCGGGAATCCGGGGGGAAGGCATCAGCAAATCCCCTCCTCGGAGGGGTGGCCGCAGGCCGGGGTGGGTTTCCCCGGGCCCCCCGGCGTTCCCGCACCCACCCCGCCGCTCCGCGGCACCCCTCCTGGGACGCGTGATGCAAATTAAGGGAGAGGGGTAGGGACCGTATCGAGGCTGAGCTACGCTCGCCGGACCTGACCAAAGGAGGCGCGCGATGCTCATGGACCTCGATACGTTCCTGGTGGCTTTGTATACCATTGTCGATGATCTGTACCAGCAGCAGGTAGCGGGGGCGAAGCCGGTGCGGCCGGGGCCCCGCCCCACCGTGTCGGACCGTGAGGTGTTGACGTTAGCGCTGTGCGGGCAGTGGGGGGGCCGCTCGGAGCGGGCGTTTTTACGTTATGTGCGGACGTACTGGCGGGGGTATTTCCCGCGGCTGCTGAGCCAGAGTGCGTATAACCGGCGGTGTCGGGACTTGGCGGGGGTGTTGGTGGCCTTGGTGCCGGTGGTGGCGCGGGAGTTGCGGGCGGCGGGGGCGGCCTATGAGGTCATCGATACGGTAGCCGTGCCCGTGGTGCGCCGCTGCCGGGGCTGTCGGCGGCGGCGGTTGGGGGAGATCGCCGCCTTGGGCTGGGGCGGGAGTGATAAAGACTGGTACTACGGCTGTAAGTTGCTCCTCGCCGTGCTGCCCACCGGGGGGGTGACGGGCTTCGTGCTCGCCCCGGCCAGTACGGAGGACCGCTGGCTGGCCGAGGCGCTCTTGGGCTGGCGCGCCGCCCCCCAGGCGCGCCCCCGCCAGCGCCAGGACCTGCTCCGCCCCACGCGCCCCAATGGTACGCCGTATGTGGGCCCGACCGGGCCGCGCTGGCCGCAGGCCGGCGCGGGGACACCCAGCGCTGGACCCTATCTGGCCGATAAAGGCTTTGAGGGGACAGAGTGGCAAGCCCATTGGGACCAGGACTACGGCGCCCCCGTGCTCACACCCCCCAAGGGGCGGCGGGCCAAGCGGGCCCGCCGCCAGCATGGCCGCTGGCGCCAGATCATCGAGACCATCAATGGACAGTTGACCGACACCTTGGGCCTCCACTTCCCGCGTGCCCGCACCCCCCACGGCTTCCTGACCCGCATCGCCGCCAAGCTCGCCGCTGTCAATCTCGGTCTGTGGCTCAACCACCTCTTCAACCGCCCTCCCCTGGCCCTCGCCACCCTCTTCCCCGCCTACTAATCTGCATCACGCGTCTTGGGAGGGGATGGGACGGCCCCCGGCCCTCGCTTCCGTAAAACTGTCGTGCCGTGAGCCCAGAGGGAGAGGGGTTGGGGTGAGGGCCGAACCGCCAAACAAGTTCATTTGCATCACACGTACCAGGGGGGAGCCCACCGCCTCTCAGTTTTTCCCATAGCCGACAAGCGGAAACCTGCGTCGAAACGGCAGCATATTCGCACAGTTCAACCGCCCCCTCTTTGGTCGCTGCTGAAGTTCTGATAGCACTGCGCTCATGATTGAACGTTATACCCGGCCGGCCCTGCGCAAAATCTGGTCGGAGGAGAACAAGTTTTCCGCCTGGCTGGAAGTCGAACTGCTGGCGTGCGAGGCCCTGGCCGAGCGCGGCGATATCCCGGCGGAGGTGATTCCGCGGCTGCGGCAACGCGCCCGGCTCGATATCGGTCGCATGCAGGAGATCGAAGCCGAGGTCAAGCACGATGTGGTGGCCTTTGTCACGGCCGTGGCCGAAAGCGTCGGCCCGGAAGGACGCTATCTGCATCTCGGCCTGACCTCGTCGGACGTGATTGATACCGGCTTTGCCGTGCAACTGTGCGAGGCAACGGATGTGCTGCTGGCCGACCTGGACACGCTGCTCGCCGTGCTGCGGCGACGTGCCCAGGAACATCGGCACACGGTCATGATCGGCCGCAGCCACGGCGTGCATGCCGAGCCGATTACCTTTGGTCTCAAAGTTGCCCACTGGTTCGCCGAGATGGAGCGCAACAAGGCCCGTTTGGAGCAGGCCCGCCGCGAGGTCGCGGTCGGTAAAATCTCGGGCGCGGTCGGCACCTATGCCAATATCGATCCCGCGATCGAAACCGCGGTGTGCGCGCGCCTGGGGCTGGTGCCGGAAACCATCGCCACCCAGGTGGTCCCGCGCGACCGGCACGCCTCCTTTTTCTCGACCCTGGCGCTGGTCGGCAGCTCGCTCGACCGGATCGCGACCGAGCTGCGCCATCTGCAACGCACCGAGGTCTTTGAGGTCCAGGAGCCGTTTACGCCCGGCCAGAAGGGCTCGTCGGCCATGCCGCATAAGCGCAATCCGTGGCAGTTGGAAACGTGAGCGGTCTGGCCCGCCTGCTGCGCGGCTATGCGCTGTCGGCCCTGGAGAACGTGCCCCTGTGGCATGAGCGGGATATCAGCCATTCCTCGGTCGAACGGGTGATCGGCCCGGACGCGACCACGCTGCTCGACTTTATGCTGGCCCGGCTGACCACGCTGGCGGATCGCATGGTGGTGCATCCCGAGCGGATGCAGGCCAATATGGCCGTGCTGGGGGAAGCGATTTATTCCGAACATCTGCTCCTGGCCCTGGTCCGCAAGGGCATTGCCCGTGAAGAGGCCTATGGCTGGGTCCAGCGCAACGCCATGAAGGTCTGGGAGCACCAGGCCTCTTTTGCCGCGGAGGTGCGCCGGGACCCGGATATTACCCGGCTGTTGGCGCCGGACGAGATCGATCAACTCTTTGACCCGAGCCACGCGCTGCGGCATACGGACCGTATATTCGAGCGCGTGTTTGCACGGTCGGAGTGAGGGAGAGCAGTGGAGAGTCAAGAGTGTGGGGCAGCGGCCCGAGGGGGGTTTGAGTGGGTAGTGCAGGAGTGCGGGCTTCCAGCCCGCAAGCGGCCAAGATGGCCGCTCTCCCAGGAAGCGCTCATGGCACGACAGTTTTACGGAAGCAAGGGCAGGAGACGACCCATCCCCTCTTGGGAGGGGTGCCGCGTAGCGGCGGGGGTGGGTTTGAGAGTGGGCAGTGAAGAGTGAAGCACGGTGGGAGCGGAGCATGCTGGCCAAAGTCTACGTCACGCCCAAAAAAGCCATTCTCGACCCCCAGGGAAAAGCCATTGCCCAGTCCCTGCACACTCTCGATTATACGGAGGTCGGCGAGGTCCGCATGGGCAAGTATCTGGAGGTCCGGCTGACGGGCCTGTCGAAAGCGCAGGCCGAGCAGCGCGTCGAAGAGATGTGCCGGCGCCTCTTGGCCAACCTCATCATTGAAGACTTTCGCTTTGAGATTGTCGAGGAGTAACACCGAGTGAAGTGGGGTGTCGTCACCTTCCCCGGCTCGAACGACGACCGGGACTCCGTCTACTGTCTGGAGCGCGTGCTCGGGCAGGAGGCGGTCCCGTTGTGGCATAAGGACCGGGATTTGCACGGGGTCGAGGCGATTGTGCTGCCGGGCGGGTTTTCCTATGGCGACTATCTCCGCTGCGGGGCGGTCGCCCGCTTCTCGCCGGTCATGTCCAGCGTGCTGGCCTTTGCCCGCGCCGGCGGGCCGGTGCTGGGCATGTGCAACGGGTTTCAGATTCTGTGCGAGAGCGGGCTCCTGCCGGGGGCGCTGGTCCGTAACCGTTCGCTGGCGTTTATCTGCGAGTGGGTTGCCGTCCGGGTGGAGACGACCCGGACCCGTTTTACGGCCCGGTGTGCGGCGGGCGAGTGCCTGTCCCTGCCGATCAAACACGGCGAGGGCTGCTATGTGGCGGACGAGGCCACCCTCAAGGCCCTCCAGGATAACGAGCAGATCGTCTTCCGCTATGTGAATCAGGCCGGCGAGGCCCTGGAGTCGGCCAACCCGAACGGAGCCGTGCAGAATATCGCCGGGGTCTCCAACACCGGCGGCAACGTGGTCGGCCTCATGCCCCATCCCGAACATGCGGTCGAAGCCCTGCTGGGGGGCGAGGACGGGCGCAAACTCTTTACCTCGGTCTTTGGGTAGCCATGGCAGCCATACCGGTTGATCTCCAGCTCGCTCACGACCACGGCCTGTCAACCGACGAGTACGACCGCATCGTCCGGACCCTGGGGCGCAGCCCGACGTTCGAGGAGTTGGGCGTGTTCTCGGTGATGTGGTCGGAGCACTGTAGCTATAAGAGTTCCCGGCGCTTTCTGCGGCGTCTGCCCACGACCGGACCGGCCATCCTGCAGGGGCCGGGCGAGAATGCCGGTATCGTCGATATCGGTGACGGGCTGGCCGCGGTCTTCAAGATCGAAAGCCATAACCATCCGTCTTTTATCGAGCCCTATCACGGAGCCGCCACCGGGGTCGGCGGTATCCTGCGCGATGTCTTTACCATGGGCGCCCGTCCGATTGCCTCGCTGAACTCGCTCCGCTTCGGGGCGATTGGGCATCCGCGCACCGCCCATCTGCTCAGGGGTGTGGTGGGCGGTATTGGCGGCTACGGGAATAGCGTCGGTGTACCGACCGTCGGCGGCGAGGTGTATTTCAACCCCGGCTATAACGGCAATATCCTGGTCAATGCCTTTACCCTGGGCATTGCCCCGACTGACCGGATTTTTCGGGCCACGGCCGCGGGGGTGGGCAATCCGGTCATCTATGTGGGCTCGCGCACCGGCCGGGACGGCATTCACGGCGCGAGCCTGCTGGCCTCGCGGGAATTCGACGACAAGTCTGAAGATCTCCGGCCGGCCGTTCAGGTGGGCGACCCGTTCACCGAGAATATTCTGATCGAGGCCTGCCTCAGCCTCATGCAGCAGGACCTGATTATCGGGATTCAGGACATGGGGGCCGCCGGCCTGACCAGCTCGTCGGTGGAAATGGCCGACCGGGGCAAGGCCGGTATCGTCCTGGACCTGGACACCGTCCCGACCCGTGAAGCCGGTATTCCTCCCTATGAGCTGCTGCTGTCCGAGTCCCAGGAGCGGATGCTGATCGTCGCCAAGGAGGGCTGTGAAGAGGCCGTCAAGGACGTGTTTGCCACCTGGGACCTCCAGGCGGTCGTCATTGGGGAGGTCACGGACGATGGTCTGTTCCGCACCACGTGGCGGGGAGAGGAGGTCGTTCGCATTCCGGTCGCGGCTCTGACCTCGCAGGCCCCGGCCTACGAACGCCCGGCGGCCAGACCGGCCGACCTGACGTCGAAACAGCAGTTGGACCTCAGCGCCCTGCCGCTGCCGACCGACTATGCCGCGGTTCTGACCACGCTGCTCACCACGCCGAATCTTGCCAGTAAGGAATGGGTCTACCGGCAGTACGATTTTCTGGTTGGCGGGAATACGGTGGTCCAGCCCGGCTCGGATGCGGCCGTCCTTCGGCTGAAAGAGTCGGACAAGGGGCTGGGCATCAGTGTCGATTGCAATAGCCGCTACTGCGCCCTCGACCCCTATCGCGGCGCGGCGATTGCGGTCGCCGAGAGCGCGCGCAACCTGGCCGTCAGCGGGGCCAGGCCGGTGGCCCTGTCCGACTGCCTCAATTTTGGCAATCCCGAGAAGCCGGAGGTGATGTGGCAGTTTGTCCAGGCCATTGACGGGATGCGGGCCGCCTGTGAGGCCCTGGAGATTGCGGTAGTCAGCGGCAACGTCAGCTTCTATAATGAAACCGATGGGCAGGCGATTCCTCCGACACCGACCGTTGCCATGGTCGGGATTCTGGACACGGTCACGCAGCATGTCACCCAGTGGTTTCAGCACCCGGGCGACCTCATCGTCCTGTTGGGCGAAACGCACGAAGAACTCGGCGCGAGCGAATATCTGGCCACGGTCCATGGCCGGGAGTGTGGCCGGCCCCCGCGGCTTGACCTGGAACGGGAAAAGCGCCTCCAGCAGGTGTGCCTCCGGGCCGCCCAGGCCGGGCTCTTTTCCTCGGCCCATGATGTGGCGGAAGGCGGACTAGCCGTGGCACTGGCAGAAGCGTGTATCAGCCACCCCCGGCAGACGCTGGGCGCGCGTGTGACCCTCCCCCCCTCAGAGGGAGGGGGTATACGCCCTGACGCCCTGCTTTTTGGAGAGAGCCAATCCCGGGCGGTCGTTTCGGTCCGACCGCCCGACTGGGAGCGGCTCAAAGCGCTGCTCCACGCGCGCGCGTTACCGTTCAGCGTCTTGGGTGAAGTGGGCGGGACGGACCTCGAAATTGTCGGCTATATGAAAATCGCCACCGCCGCCCTACGCCAGCAGTGGCAAACGGCGCTGGCCCAACAGTTGACACATGAGTAAACGTGCCGCTATCTGCCGGTCTGTTGCAGGACACGTTCACCCATTCTGAGCGGGGAGGAATCACGTGGTACACGACACAGCCGGTGCGGTGTTCGATGGGTTCCACGAAGAGTGCGGAGTCGTGGGCGTCTATGGTCATCCGGAAGCGGCCAACCTGGCCTATCTGGCGTTATATTCCCTGCAACATCGGGGACAGGAGTCTGCCGGCATCACCTCTTCAAACGGCCAGACCCTGCTGACGCATAAGGGCATGGGGCTGGTGGCCGATATTTTTGACGAAAAGCGGATCCGTCGCCTGGAGGGGGCAAGCGCCATTGGCCACAACCGCTATTCCACCGCCGGCTCAACCATGCTCAAGAACACCCAGCCCCTGCTGGCCAAGTATACGCTCGGCTCGGTGGCGATTGCACATAACGGCAATCTGGTCAACGCCGAAGAACTGCGCGCCCGGCTGGAAACGGGCGGCTCGATTTTTCAGTCCACGGTCGATACCGAGGTCATCCTGCATCTTATTGCCGCCTCGCAGGCCGGGCAGCCGGTTGACCGCATTATCGACGCCTTGTCCCAGGTGCGGGGGGCCTACTCCCTGGTCTTCCTGAGCGAGGATCATATGGTTGCGGCGCGCGACCCCTACGGGTTTCGGCCGCTGGTGCTGGGACGCATCAAACACGCGGGCCAGACGGGCTATGTGGTCACGTCCGAGACCTGCGCGCTGGACCTCATTGGAGCGCGGTATGAGCGGGAAGTGCAGGCCGGGGAGGTCATTCTGTTTGATACCCACGGCCTGACCAGCTATAACCCGTTTCCGCCGGCGCCGGCGGCCCGCTGTATTTTCGAGCATGTCTATTTTGCGCGGCCGGACAGCACCATGTTCGGGCAGAATGTCTACCACGCGCGGAAGTCGTTTGGCCGCCAGTTGGCGCGCGAGGCCCCGGTCGAGGCGGATGTCGTTATTCCCGTTCCGGACTCCGGGGTGCCCGCGGCCCTGGGCTATGCCGAAGAAGCCCGCCTGCCGTTTGAAATGGGCCTGATCCGCAATCACTATGTGGGCCGGACTTTCATCGAGCCCCAGTCGTCCATTCGTCATTTTGGGGTCAAGGTCAAGCTCAACGCCCAAGCCGATATTCTGCGCGGCAAACGGGTCGTCGTGGTGGACGACTCCATTGTGCGCGGGACGACCTGTCGGAAAATCGTCAAAATGATTCGTGCGACCGGTGCCCGGGAAGTCCATTTGCGCATCAGCGCCCCGCCGACCATCGCCCCCTGCTTTTACGGGGTGGATACGCCGACCAGACGGGAATTGATCGCCTCCTCCCATTCGGTCGAAGAGATCAGCCGCTACGTCACCGCCGACAGCCTGGCCTATCTGAGCGAGGCGGGCATGTACGCCGGCCTCCAGGTCACCGGAAACGGCTTTTGCGACGCCTGTTTTACCGGGCGCTACCCGCTGGCGCTGGGGAGCCGTCCCAAAGGCAGCCAGCTCTCGCTGTTCGGCGAACGAGTGTAGCCGCGTTCAGGCTGGGTTATTGGTGGCATCGGCCAGGATTTCACATTGTCGTTGAAAATGAACCGCCGCCGCGCTGTGTGCAGACTCGCTCTCGTTTTCTTCCTGCTGCTGCTCTATGGGCGGTCCCTGCTCCGCCCGCCGCATCCCAAGACCAGAGCCTCACCGGCTGGTTCAGCTTCACGGTCGCCGATTACCCGACCGAGTCTGGCCTTGCCGCTGAGATCACCTACACGTTGACTGAGGATTCGGGCACACGGCATGAACTCTTGATCGATAGTGCACTCATGCAGCCGCTCGGCGGCCCGGTGACGTTGAACCGCAAGCGGGTGACAGTCGAGGGAGCATGGGAGCAGGACCCGGTCCGGTTTCGCGTCCGCTCCATCGAGTTGCCCGCGTCACCGTCGGCCGCTGCGCCAGGGGGGACCTTCGCCGCCGATGTGTCTCCAGATGAGCCGCCCCCACCCAGGGCGGTGCTCCCGTCCGCCGGGGCCGATTCTCAGGTGCGCGGCTCCCAGGCGTGGGTGACGATCTTATGCCGGTTTGGAGATGCAACCGATGTCACCCCGCATCCGGTCAGCTTTTATGAGAACTGGATGGGGGCCTCCTATCCCGGCCTGGCGCATTATTGGAGAGAACTCTCATATGGAAACATCCCGAATCTGGCTGGCAGTCGGGTGGTCGGTTGGTACAACCTGCCCCAGCCCCGGTCGTATTACCGCTCCGGAGACGAGGACAGATGGGAAAGCTTTCCGACCGACAGAGCACGAGACGACTGCACGGCGGCCGCCGATGCCGATGTGTTCTTTCCAGATTTCGATGGAATCAACCTGGTCTTTAATTACGGTGAGACTACCGGTGGCAGTAACGGTGGTAGCCAGCGGCTAACGCTGGATGGGCAGACGCGCTTCTGGGGGATTACCTGGATACACCCCAGTCATGTTGAAGAAGAATATCACCCCGCTGTGGCCCATGAGATGGGCCATGCCATGGGCTTGCTGCATTCCTCCGGTCCTTATGGCCAAGATGATCCCCCATCAAGTCCCACCACCTATGACTCTGACTGGGATGTGATGAGCGGGTTCTCTGTGATGTCGTACGATCCTGAGTACGGCTACCTGGGCGTCCATACCATCGCCTACCACAAGGACTTCCTGGGCTGGATTCCCCCGGACCGGAAGTATGTATCGGCGCCCAACACAACCCGCACCATTACCCTCGAACGGCTGGCCCTACCCGGTGCTGAGGGCTATCTGATGGCCCAGATTCCCATCGGGAACTCGGAGACGGACTTCTACACCGTCGAGGCACGCCTGTTTGCCGGCTACGATGACGGAATCCCGGACGAAGCGATTATTATTCATAAAGTCGATACCACGCGGGAAGACCGGCTGGCCCAAGTGGTGGACATCGACAACAACGGCGACCCGAATGACGAGGGAGCCATGTGGACGCCGGGCGAGATTTTTACCGACGTGGAGACCGGCCTCCAGGTCTCCATCGACGCAGCCTATACCACTGGCTACCGCGTGACCATTAACACCGATCCGGCCACGTTTACCACCTGTATCGACTTTCTGGCTGCTTCCTCTCATCTCTTCGGGCCGGGGCGGGACAGTGCCAGCGTCCAGGTAACGGCAGCGAGCGATTGTGAGTGGTCCGCCACGAGCAACGCTGAATGGCTGCGCATCACGTCCGGGAGCACGGGGAGTGGTGCCGGACGTGTCCGTTACACGGTAGCGGCTAACCCCAGATCCGCTGTACGAACCGGCACACTAACAATTGGCGGCTGGACGTTCACGGTGATACAGGCCGGAGCGAGCGACACCGTATTTGAAGACGACATGGAGAGGGGCACGGGCGATTGGACTGAGGCCTCTTGTGAACCCCTCCCCTGTTCTAGCGATTCTCCCTGGGCGCTGACCAGCACCTCTTCACGGAGCGGGACACGTGCCTGGACGGACAGTCCCGGAGGGAATTATCAGAATAATCAGAATGTTGCCCTTTGGTCTCCGATTATTGATCTGACAGGGGTGACTTCCGCCACCCTGACCTTCTGGCAGCGGTACGACTTTACCAGTGGGGATGGGGGCGGTGTATGGGTATGCCCGGAAAACGGAGATTGTATACACTTGAAATCTCTCACCGGTTCACAGGCAGGATGGCAGCAGGCGGTGATTGAGCTGAGTCCTTTCGTTGGGGCACGTCTATACCTCGCCTTCGGTCTCTGGTCCGACGCCACGGAGACCGCTGACGGGTGGTATATCGACGATGTGACCGTGTTCGCAACGGATTTCGTCTCCCCCGTGACCCTGGAGAACCCCCGGGCCGCCTCCTTCCAGAGCGGGGTTGGTGTCATCTCGGGCTGGGCGTGTCACGCCCACGAGATTGTTATCGAGTTGGACGGGCGGCCATTCAAAGCGAGCTACGGGACGGAGCGGGAAGCAGCGGTGGAGCGTATCTGTGGACATCGCAACGCCGGCTTCAGTCTGTTGTGGAACTGGAACAACCTGGGGCCGGGGCCGCATACGGTGCGCGCCCTGATTGACGGGCAGGAGTTCGCCCACACGACCGTGCGGGTGACCACCTTTGGGGAGGACCCCTTCCCGCGGGGCTGGAGTGGCACGTTTGCCCTGCCCGACTTCCCTGCCTCGGGCGAGACCACCCGCGTCCAGTGGGAAGAATCCCTCCAGAACTTTGTCATCACCGACGGACAGCCAAATACCGGCGGGGGATATAACCGGGTGGCTGGGATCGATGCACTTTTGGAAAACCCGTCGCTGGGGTCGGCCCAGAGTGGGCTGGGGGTGATTTCCGGCTGGGCGTGTGAGGCTGAAGAGATTGTCATCGAGTTGAACGGGAGGCCGCTGCGCGCCGCCTATGGGACGCAGCGGGAGGCGGCGGTGGAGCGTCGCTGTGGGCATAGCGACGCGGGCTTCAGTCTGTTGTGGAACTGGAACAACCTGGGGCCGGGGACGCACACGGTGCGGGCGCTGATTGATGGGCAGGAGTTCGCCAGTACCACGGTGCGGGTGACGACCTTTGGGGTGCCGTTCCGGCAGGGGTTAAGTGGCACGTTTCCCATTCCGGATTTTCCCCGGGCTGGGGAGAACAAGCGGCTGCGGTGGGAGGAGTCGCTCCAGAACTTTGTCATCATTCCCTGACTGCGTGTGCCAACTGCGGCAACTGATGGCGCACGGTAACGGGCTCCCAGGCTGGTTTCCTTACCGTCAGGGGCTGTGATCTATGAGGCTATCGAGAATAGATTCGAGCAGGCGGATAGTCTCGCTGCTGTAAAGATCGCCGTCGTCCCAGGAATTGGCGACCGCCATATACGCGCGTCCTCGGCTGGGGACTGCCCGGACAACCGCAAAGAACCCACAACACGGACCAGCCCCACCTTGAGTCAAGAGCCACAGTACTGTCCGATCCCCCTCCAGTCGGTGGGAGACAACCCAACCGGCCGCTCCTCCATAGTTTCCCGGTATGGGCATGAGCACCTCGTCCAACTGCTGTCGATTGAGAATCGCCGGACGCTTGTTGAGGAATTGCAGCGCGATGAACTTGGCGAGGTCCTCCAATGACGTATGCACGTTGCCGGCTGGAGCCAAGGGAGTACCGTAATCCAATTGGATTGGCCGCCACCTGCCGGCACTATCGCGGTGATGCTGCCAGGGCTGATCCGCCTCACCCCGGGTGCCTGGCACCCCAAACCCCGCGCTCGACATCCCCAACGGTGTGAACAGGCGCTCTTCCATCAGGGTCTCCCAGCTCTGGCCCGTCAGCTTCTCCGCCATGGCCGCTGCAACCAGGTAGCCGGCGTTGGAATAGCTGAACTCGCCGATGGGGCTGCCCGGCGGATCGGCCAGATTCTCTTTGAGGATTCGGTAGCGCCGGGCAACCATGGGCAGTGTCGGATGAGAGGTCCACCAGGCCGGCACGTCGTCCGGAACACCGCCTACGTGGCGAACCAGTTGCCACAGGGTGACGCCGCGGTAGTCTGGATGCATCTCGTCAACCAGTTCGGGAAAGACCTGGGCAAGCGTCGTCTCCCAGCCGTTGACGAATGTCCCATCCGCCACCAAGGTCGCCAGCATGGTGGACGTCATCGCCTTGGTGATGGAGCCTATCTGCATCAGATCGTTGACCGTCAGCTTCTCGGGTGACCCCTGCTTGCGGACCCCAGCGGACGCAATGGCCCGGACCCCCTCCTCGTCAATAATGGCTGCAATCAACCCCGGTGATTTGCCTTCCGCCACCGGGCCGGTCAGATATGTGACAATCGACTGGTCAACGGAGCGGGCACGCACGGACACCATTTCAAGGTGTTGCGTGCCCGTGTTCCAGACAAAGCGGGCGGATTCTCCCGGGTCGGGGAACTGCGGAATCGTACACTCTCCTTCCAGGTCGGTCCGAAACGCCTCTCCAGTGGTCACCACCGTAAACGTATTGCGGTCGAACTCCACGCCATTGTCGTACACGACCGCGGTGTAGTCTCCGTCGTCCAGATTCCCCCAATTCCAGACAGCTACAAAACCGACATCCACGTCGGGACAGGCCCCGATGTCCCGGACATCGGGCCGCGCGCTGCCGTACAGCAGCGGAAAGGTGTCTATGCCGGCAACGCTGACGGGGGAGCCGTCAGCCAAGAAGCGGACGGTCAGGTCTCCCGCCACTTCACACTTCCAGCCCGAGATGACGCCGACACCGGACAGGGTGGTGCCTTCACCAGGAACATCGAGTGTTGCGGCGGCCAGGGACGGAGCCAGGAGTACGAAGACAAGACAGAAACGCAGCAGCATGGATTTCCCCCCCGGTACTAGAGCAAAGAACGACGCGGTGTAGCGCGTCTCTCTCCCCCTTGACGTGTGATGCACATGAACTTGCCGAATGCCTCCCATAGCCGCGGCTGGCCAAGGCGGGCGGCCCCTCGGTCCCCCTCACCCTGGCCCTCTCCCTCCAGGGGCTGAGTACACGACAGTTTCACCGAGACTGGGAATCCGGGGGGAAGACATCAGCAAATCCCCTCCTCGGAGGGAAAGAGGAAACGTGTCCAGCATGTGTTTGGCGGTTGGAGGACACGCTTCCTCTTTGTGCCGCGTAGCGGCGGGGTGGGTTCGGGCATGCCGATGGGCCTGGGGAAACCCACCCCGGCCTTCGGCCACCCCTCCCAAGAGGGGATGGGACGGACCCGGTCCTTGCTTCCGTAAAACTGTCGTGCCATAAGCCCTCCAGGGGAGAGGGAAGGGATATGTAGGGGCAACCCTTGTGGTTGCCCGCCTCCCTCGGTGCGCCGCCACCGCCCTGGACTCCCGCCCCGTAGCAGGGACGGGGTGACGGGCTTGCGCGGGAGTGACACCGCAGGGCATCCGCCCTTTTCTCATATGCAGCACACGTCCTTGAGGTTTTGAGACGGGGCTCTTAATAACTGACAACTTGTTTCTTTTCATCCCCCCCACCCCAAGGTACGGTAAGAGCTTGATTTATCTCTGTTTCTTTGACGGCAAGGATCAGATATTCGGAATCTTTCTTTATTTGGAAGAGAAGAAACAGCACAGAGAACTCGCCCTCGCAGAGCATTATCCAAAACTCGGGTGATGCGTAGCGCATATTGCTGCCTGTCGGGATTGACGGTACAGTGACGAAATAAAGGAAACAGTATGGCAGTTGACCCGCACGGTATTCGTTTGAGTGAGGCTGACCTCGCAGTGTTGAATACACTCGCCGCTGAGAGCGGCAAGGAGTTCTCTACAGCGCTCCGTGAAGCCGTGGATGTCTATCTGCAACGCTCGTCCGAAGCGAATGGCCAGCATGAATCCGTACAAGGGCGCAAAGAAGCGTTTCGGCGCGCTGCCGGAGCGTGGAAGGACATGGATACAGACACCATGCTTAAGGAAATGTACGCCCTGCGCTTGCGCCCCTCCCGCCCGGCCCCAGAATTGTGAGTCTCAAATATCTCATTGATACAGAAGGGTCAGGCAGCCGTTTTCCCGTGCGCAACGTCCCAGCCTGGGAACACGAGCACGGCGCGCGGCACCTGACGGGCAGCCAGCATCTGACCGGGACTGGAATGCGGCGCTGAATATTTTGCACTGAGGGCGGGCTGAGAGTCCTCCCACGGGAGGGAATCCCCCGTGCGGGACCTCAGGTGCCGAGAACGGCAGGGCGTGTGACTTTGCACTCTCATGCCCAATCTTTTATTCTGGGCGGGAGTCTTGCTCGCACCGGGGCGGCGAACGCCCGGAACTCGGCATGTTAGATCTCCCCAATCTTTTGAGCTTCCTGCGCATCGCGCTCGTTCCCTTTCTGGTCTATTGCCTGGCGGATACGGACCCGGTCTCGAGCCTGATGGCGGCGGGTATTTTCTTCGTTGCCTGTCTGACCGATTATTTCGACGGCTATCTTGCCCGCAAGCACGGCCAGACGACCATTCTCGGCACCTTCCTCGATCCGCTGGCCGATAAGCTGCTGGTCATGGCCGCCCTGGTCATGCTGGTGGCCAGCGACCGTGTACCGCGCCCCCCGGCCTGGATGGTGGTGGTGATCCTCGGACGAGAAATCGCGGTGACCGGGCTGCGGAGCGTTGCCGCCGGACAGGGGCTGGTCGTCTCCGCCGACCAGCTCGGCAAGTATAAGACCCTCTTCCAGATGTTCGCTCTGCACGGTCTGATTATTCACTATCAATACGGCTTTATCGATTTTCATCTGCTGGGGATGTATTTTTTGTGGATCGCCCTGGTCGTCGGCGTGTGGTCCGGCCTTGATTATCATGTCACGGTGGCGCGCCTGCTGCTGGGCAAACATCGGGCCGCAACCCCGACGCAGCACACTTCCACACCCGCTTCAACTGCGCCTGCCCGGCAACAACCGGAGAGGTCGGCATGACGGTCCTGGTGACGGGCGCTGGCGGTTTTATCGGCTTTCATGTCAGCCGGTATTTGCTCGAACGCGGCGATACCGTTGTCGGACTCGACAACCTGGACCCCTATTATGATGTGCGTCTGAAAGAAGCCCGTCTCGCCCAACTCACCGCTCACGAACAGTTTGCATTCGCGCGGCTCGACCTGGCCGACCGACAGGGCATGGAGGACCTGTTCGCCCGGCATACGCCGGAGCGGGTGATCCATCTCGCGGCCCAGGCCGGGGTGCGCCACTCCCTCGCCAACCCGCACGCCTATATCGACAGCAATCTCGTGGGCTTCCTGCATCTCCTCGAAGGCTGCCGGCAGACCGAGGTCCGGCATCTGACGTACGCTTCGAGCAGCTCGGTGTACGGTGCCAATACGAAGTTGCCCTTTTCGGTGCAGGACAATGTTGACCACCCGGTTTCCCTGTATGCAGTCTCAAAAAAGGCCAACGAACTGCTGGCCCATACCTACAGCCATGCCTATCACCTGCCGACGACGGGCCTGCGCTTTTTCACCGTCTATGGCCCGTGGGGCCGGCCGGATATGGCCCTGTTCATCTTCACCAAGGCCATCCTGTCCGGCGAGCCGATTGCCGTGTTCAACTACGGCAGGATGCAGCGCGCCTTTACCTATATCGACGATGTTGTCGAGGGAGTGGTGCGCGCCCATGACCGCATCGCCCAACCCAACCCCCACTGGTCGGGCAGGAACCCGGACCCCGGCACGAGTACCGCACCCTACCGCGTATATAATATCGGCCACCCCCGGCCGGTGGAGTTACTCCATTTTATCGAAGTGCTGGAACACACCCTGGGGAAGAAAGCCGAAAAACGCCTGCTGCCGTTGCAGGCCGGCGACATCCCGGCCACCTGGGCCGATGTGGAAGACCTCATACACGATGTGGGCTTCCGCCCCACCACGACCATTGAGGAAGGCATTCCGCGCTTCGTGAAGTGGTACCGCGAGTATTACCGGGTCTAGCGCATATAGCGGTGCGGTGGAGCAAAGGCCGGGCAACCACAAGGGTTGCCCCTACGAGCTTCATTCCCTCTCCCCTGGAGGGCTGAGGTTTTGTAGAGACCGGGAATCCGGGGGGAAGGACGCAGCAAATCCCCTCCTTGGAGGGGTGCCGCGTAGCGGCGGGGTGGGTTCGGGCATGCCGGTGGGCCTGGGGAAACCCACCCCGGCCTTCGGCCACCCCTCCCAAGAGGGGATGGGACGAACCCCTGCCCTCGCTTCCGTAAAACTGTCGTGCCGTGAGCCCCTGGAGGGCTAGGGTGAGGGGGCCGGGCCTGCTGTCCGTAGGGACCGCCACACAATGGGCAGCACACGTCCATTGAGGAGTGCGGGCTTCCAGCCCGCAAGCGGCCAGGATGGCCGCACTCCCAGGAGGGGAGCCACCCCCACACCTCCCTGACCCCACAGACCCAATCGACCCCACAGACCCAATAGACCCAACAGACCCAACAGACTCCCCAGATCTTACGTGCGTTCGTGTGGAGCAAGCGTGGTCAGCGCCAGCGCGTGGATCGTCTGCTGCATGTCGTCCGCCAATGCGGCGTAGACCAGGCGGTGGCGCTGAACGGAGTTCTTGCCGGTAAACAGCGGGGACACCACCGTGACCCGGTAATGCCCGCCGCCGGAGGCCGCTCCGGCATGGCCGGCGTGCAGGGCACTCTCGTCTATGATCTGCACCTCGGTTGCGGACAGGGTCTGCCGGAGCGTGGACTCGATGTGTTCCTGAGTAGTCATGCGTCTTCGTTCGCGGAGGGAAAAACCGGGGCGCGGCGTTCCATCACGGAGCTGAGCCCCTCGCCCACGTCTTTGCCAAAGAAGCCCAGCATCTCCAGGGCGAGCGAATAGTCGAACGAGGTATGGGCGGCGGCCCGCAGCCACTGATTGAGCGACTGCTTGGTCCAACGAATGGCTTGCTGAGCACCCGTCGCCAGTTTGTTCGCCACTTCCATCGCCTTGGGCATGAGCTCATCCGGCGGGACGACCATGCTGACCAGACCTATGCGCTCGGCTTCTTTCGCGTCCAGCATATCGCACGTCAGCAAATAGTATTTGGCCTTGGCCATGCCGACCAGCAGGGGCCAGATGACCGCGGCGTGGTCTCCGGCGGCCACCCCCAGCCGGGTATGCCCGTCGGTAAAACGCGCCTTCTCCGAGGCAATGCTGATGTCGGCCAGCAGCGCGACCGCCAGTCCGGCCCCGACCGCTACGCCGTTAATCGCCGAGATAATGGGTTTATCGCAGTTGATCATATTGTGCACGATGTCCCGCGCTTCTTTCATGGTCTCGGAGACCACATCAAGATTGCCCATGGATTTCTCGACCACGTCAAAATCGCCCCCGGCCGAGAAGGCCCGGCCGGCGCCCGTAATCACCGCCACGCGCACCGCGGGGTCGTCCGCGATATCGAGCCAGACCTTGCTCAGCTCGTAGTGCAGGCGGAAATTTGTCGAGTTGAGGGACTCGGGTCGGTTAATCGTCAGGAGTGCAATCCCGTCGTTTTTCTCGATGATGAGATGTTCGTAGTTTTCCCGGTACGCCATGCTGCTTCCTCCTTTGCGTTGTGCCGATATGGGCTCCAGCTTTTCAAAGCCGGGCGGGTTTGTACAGCCGGGGAAAACCCACCCCGCCGCTACGCGGCACAAAGAGGAAATGTGTCCAGCATTGAGGGCTGTTTGGAGGACACGTTTCCTCTTTCCCTCCAAGGAGGGGATAAAAAAGCTCCCCTCCTTGGAGGGGTGGCCCGAAGGGCCGGGGTGGGTTTCCAGGAGTGCGGGCTTCCAGCCCGCAAGCGGCCAGGATGGCCGCTCTCCCAGGAGAGGAGCCGCCTAATGCGCCTCGGCCCAATTACCGCCCACGCCGACATCGACGCGGAGCGGAACGTTGAGCGCCATCACCCCCTCCATGCTCTCGCGGACCAGGGCCTGTATCTGCGCAAGCTCGGAGTCCGGCACCTCGAATAATAACTCGTCGTGCACCTGGAGGAGCATGCGCGTCCGGAGCCCCTGCCGGTCGAGCTGGCGGGCAATGCTGACCATGGCGGCTTTGATCAGATCGGCCGCCGTACCCTGGATGGGGGTGTTGATGGCGATTCGTTCCGCGGCGCTGGCCAGTTGCGGGCTTTTGCTCCCCAGGTCCGGGACATAGCGCCGGCGACCGAACAGCGTCGAGACATAGCCGCGCTCCTGGGCGCCGGCCAGCGTGCCGTCCATATAGGTCTTAATGCTGCCGTAGCGGCTGAAATACTGGTCGATATAGGCTTGGGCGGTTTTGAACGGAATGCGTAAGGTCCGCGCCAGTCGCCGCGCGCCCATGCCGTAGATCAGACCGAAATTAATGGTTTTGGCCTCACGCCGCTGGTCACTCGAAACCGCGTCTATGGAGGTCTCGAAAATTTCCGCCGCGGTCCGGGCATGCACGTCCTGACCTTTGTGAAAGGATTCGACCAGGACGGGGTCCTGGCTCAGGTGGGCGAGGAGGCGCAGCTCGATCTGGGAGTAGTCGGCGGAGAGGAGGCGCCAGCCGGGTTCCGGCACAAAGGCCGTTCGGATGCGACGGCCCTCTTCACTCCGGATGGGAATATTCTGCAAATTCGGATTGCTGGAAGACAGCCGGCCCGTGGCCGTCACGGTCTGATTAAACGAGGTATGCACGCGACCGGTGTCCGCCCGGATGAGCTTGGGCAAGGAGTCAACATAGGTGCTCTGGAGTTTGGCAAAGCTCCGGTAGGCCAGGATCTTCTCCGGCAGGGGATATTCTTCAGCCAGACGCTCAAGCACGGAGGAATCGGTGGACGATCCCGTCTTGGTTTTTTTGCCGCGCGGCAGTCCGAGCTTCTCGAACAGGATGGACTGGAGCTGCTTGGGGGAGGCGATATTAAACGGTTCTCCGGCCATGGCGTGGATTTCCGCTTCGAGCCGGTCTCGCTGTTGCCCGAATTCCCCGGACAGGCGCGCCAGCACCGCGGTGTCCACCCGCATCCCGGTCCGCTCCATTTGGGCCAGCACCTGCACGAGCGGGGTTTCGATATCGGCGAACAGGCTGTCCATGCCTTCTTGGGTGACACGGGGAAACAAACGGTGAGCCAGCCGGAGGGTCATATCCGCGTCTTCCCCGGCGTAGCGCGTGGCGTCCTCGACCGACACCTCGGCAAAATTCTTTTTGGCACCATCGGTCACATCCGCATACGAGACCATGGTGTAGCCCAGATGTTCTTGCGCCAGATCGTTCAGGTTGTGGCGCTGCGTCGGGTTGAGGAGATACGAGGCCAGCATGGTGTCAGCCAGGCGGTTGTGCGCGTGCAGGCCGTAGTTGGCCAGGACCATCAGGTCGTATTTCAGGTTCTGACCGATGAGGGTCAGCGAGGGGTCGGCAAAAAGCGTACGCAGTGCGGCGAGCGTCTTGTCGAGCGGCACGTGGGGGGCGGCATCGTCCGAGCGGTGTCCAAGCGGAATATACCAGGCCTGCCGCTCTTGAGTCGCCAGCGAAACACCGACCAGTTCCGCATTGAGCGGGTTGAGCGCCGTCGTTTCCGTATCGAGGCAATAGGTTTTGGCCGCCTGAATACGGGCGACGAGCGAGTCGAGCTGTTGTGCGGTGCGCACGGGCTCATAGACACCGGGGGGTTCCGTCGGCGCGGCGCGTTCATCGGCCAGGGAAAACTCCCAGTCGGTGTCCAGATCGGCCAGGAAGCGACGGAATTCAAACTCGGTGAACAACTCGTGTAAACGCTCGTTGTCCGGCGCTGTCAGCGCCAGGTCTTCAAGCGCCGGGGTCAGGGGCACGTCCTGTCTGAGGGTCGCCAGCGTTTTTGACAGGCGGGCCAATGCGGCGTGCTCCCGGATACGCTGGCCAAGCTTGCCTTTGATCTCGGCGGCGTGCTGCAGCACGCTCTCCAGATTCTGCCACTGCGTGATCAGCTTGATCGCGGTCTTCTCACCAACACCGGGAATGCCGGGGATATTGTCGGTGGCGTCGCCCATCAAGGCCTGCACCTCGACAACGCGGCCCGGCTCGACGCCGAATTTTGCCTGCACTTCGGCGGGGCCGATGCGCCGGTCCCGCATGGTATCGAGCATGCTGACGCGCTCCGAGACGAGCTGCATCAAGTCTTTATCCCCGGAGACAATGACCACCTCCGCGCCCTCTCCCTCCCAGCGTGTCGCCAGGGTGGCAATGATGTCATCAGCCTCGTAACCGGCAAGTTCGAGAATAGGAATATGATAGGCCTGGACAACCTCTTTTATGCGGGGGATCTGCATCCGCAACTCATCCGGCATGGTGGCCCGGTTGGCCTTGTACTGCGGATAGATATCGTGGCGAAAGGTCTTTCCCGGGGAGTCAAAAACCATGCCGAGATGGCTGGGAGTGTGCTCCGCATGGATACGCTGGAGCATATTCACAAAACCGAAGATGGCGTTGGTGGGAAAGCCCTGAGCGTTGGTCAGATCCCGTACCGCGTAAAAGGCACGGTAGATGTACGACTGTCCATCAATGAGGAAAACGGGAGTGGATACTGGTGTCACAACGCAACTGCGGCAGGAGAGAAGAAAGCGGGTGACCGGGGTCGAACCGGCGACCTTGTGCTTGGCAAGCACACGCTCTAGCCAGCTGAGCTACACCCGCGTTGAGCACAACATTCAGAGGCTGAACCTACCACACCTCAGCCGAGAGTCAACTGTCCGTGCGGGCTGCCGTGCCGGTATGACCGAACCCGCCGTGACGCTGGGTGGAGCCGAGCGCATCGACCTCGGTCCAACGGACCCGGGCCACCGGAGCGATAATGAGCTGGGCGATGCGGTCGCCCCGTTTGACCTCGACCGGTTTGTCGCCAAGGTTAATGAGCAAAATCTTGACCTCTTCCCGATAGTCGGCGTCTATCGTTCCCGGCGCGTTCAGAATGGTCAGCCCCTGGCGCAGGGCGAGTCCGCTGCGGGGACGGACCTGGGCTTCGTAATCCTGCGGCAGGGCCAGGGCGAAGCCGGTTGGAATCACACACCGCTGGAGCGGGGCAAGGACAACGGTGTCCGTCAGAGCGGCGGCAATATCCATCCCGGCAGAGCCGGGGGTCATATAGCGGGGGAGCGGGAGCGCTGGCGCGCCCGGTTCAGCCTGGCGCACGCGCGTAATGGGCACGACGATCTCTGCGCTCACCTGCCCTCCTTCGGTACTGCTATCGCGCCGCGTTCTGCTCGGCCAGGGCCTCACGCCGGCTGAGACGAATTTTTCCCTGCTTATCGATCTCAAGGACCTTAACGGTAATCTCGTCCCCCTCATCAACAATATCGGTCACCTGCCGCACGCGCTCAGGCGCAAGCTGGGAGATGTGGACCAGCCCTTCCTTACCGGGCAGGATTTCGACAAAAGCCCCAAAATCGACGACCTTCTTGACCGTTCCGGTGTAGAGCTTGCCGATCTCCGCATCCGCGGTGACCGCCTCAACTTTGCTGATCGCCCGCTCCATGGAGTCCCCGTCGGAGGAGGCAATGGACACCGTGCCGTCGTCTTCGACGTCAATCTTGACTCCGGTCTCTTCGACAATGGAGCGGATCATTTTGCCGCCGGGGCCGATAAGGTCCCGAATT
This sequence comes from uncultured Binatia bacterium (SeqCode), assembly GCA_965203745.1. Classification (GTDB taxonomy): domain Bacteria; phylum Desulfobacterota; class Binatia; order Bin18; family Bin18; genus Bin18. The sequence continues at coordinate 1,200,914 of CBDBDK010000001.1, read as the reverse complement.
TTATCCGGCTTGATTTTCAGGGTCAGTATCCGCGGGGCGTGTTCGGCGACCTGTTCGCGCGGCGTTTCGAGCGACTCGGCCATCTTGCCGAGAATGTGCAGCCGTCCGTCACGGGCCTGGTAGAGGGCCTGGCGCATGATCTCGCGTGTGACGCCGGCAATTTTGATATCCATTTGGAGCGCGGTAATCCCGTCGGCCGTGCCCGCAACCTTGAAGTCCATATCGCCCAGATGATCCTCATCACCAAGAATATCACTGAGAATCCGGACTTCTTCCCCTTCCTTGATGAGTCCCATGGCAATGCCGGCGACCGGAGCGACAATGGGGACGCCGGCGTCCATCAGGGACAGCGCCCCGCTGCACACCGTGGCCATGGAGGACGAGCCGTTGGATTCCAGAATTTCCGAAACGGTCCGGATCGTATAGGGGAAAGCATCCCCGGCCGGCAGAACGGCCGTCAGGGCCCGTTCGGCCAGGGCGCCGTGTCCGATCTCCCGCCGCCCAGGGTTCCGCAACGGACGGGCTTCCCCCACGCTGAAAGGCGGGAAGTTGTAATGCAGCATGAATTTCTTGTACTGCTCGCCGATCAGGGCATCGACCCGCTGCTCGTCGGCCGCGGTTCCCAGGGTTGAAACCGCCAGGGCCTGTGTTTCACCACGGGTAAAAATCGCCGAACCATGCGTGCGCGGCAGGACGCCGACCTCGCACGCAATGGGACGAACGTCGGTCAAGCCGCGCCCGTCCACCCGCCGGCTCTCATCGACAATTGCCTTGCGCATGATCTCGCCGGTCAGTTTCTCCAGGGCCTCGGCAACCTCCTCGTCCCGGTCGGCGAACTCTTCTGCGAGCGCCGCGGACGCTTCTTTCCTGGCCGTCTTGATGGCCGCCCCGCGCTCGAGTTTGGCCGCAATCGTCAGCGCCGCACCGAGCTGTGGTGCGGCGGCGGCCCGCACCCGGTCGGCGAGTTCGGCATCTATCGCCGGCTCGGCGAACACGCGCTTTGGCTTTCCGGCGACCCGGACGAGTTCGTCCTGCGCGTCAAGGACCGGAGCGACGGCTTCCTGAGCGAGGAACAGCGCCTCAAGCATGTCTTCTTCAGACACCATGCGCGCGCCGCCCTCAACCATGACAATGGCGTCCCGGCCGGCGGCCACAAACAGATTGATATCGCTGTCCTGGAATTGGCTCTGAAGTGGATTGACCACCAGCTCGCCGTGTAGGCGTCCAATCCGGACTCCGGCAATGGGTCCCCGGAACGGGATATCGGAGACTTGCAGCGCCGCAGAAGCGCCGATCAGGGCCAGGGTGTCGGCGTCGTTTTCTCGATCGACCGACAGGACCGACGCAACGAGTTGGGTCTCACAGGCGAAGCCCTTGGGGAAGAGCGGCCGAATCGCCCGGTCGACAATCCGCGAGGTGAGGACTTCCCGCTCTGCCGGACGCCCTTCCCGCTTAAAAAATCCCCCGGGAATTTTTCCCGCGGCATAGGTTCGTTCCTGGTAGTCAACGGTCAAAGGGAAAAAGTCGATCCCCTCACGCGGGGAATCTGACGCCACCGCGGTCACCAGGACAACGGTTTCCCCGTATTGGACGAGGGCCGCGCCACTCGTCTGTTTAGCAAGACGCCCGGTTTCAATGGACAGCGGGCGGCCGTAGTATTCCATTTCGATCTTTTTATACATGTCTTCCTTCAATGTTTTCTGCGCCACGGTTCTGACGACGCAGCGATCACACTCTCCACAACAACGGACAACAAAAATGAGAACCTTGACCTAGCGTCGCAAGCCGAGGCGTTGGAGTATAGTGCGATAGCGCTGTATATCCCTACTCCGCAGGTAGTCGAGCAAACGGCGGCGGCGACCCACCATTTTGAGCAGGCCGCGCCGAGAGAGGTGGTCTTTTTTATGGGTTTTGAAATGCTCGGTAAGGTGGACGATCCGCTTGGTCAGAATGGCAATTTGGACTTCGGGTGATCCCGTATCCTTGTCGTGCATCCGAAACTGACTGATGGTTTCGCTTTTCTGTTCAGCCTCCTGCATAAGTCTTCCTTCTTTCTTCCTTGCTCTTTCTTCCTTACTCCTTGATTATTCCTTTCATTTCTAACACGCTGTTTTCCTAGTGTAAAGTTAGAACACCCGGGCCAGCTTCCAGGTCTCCTGCTCGGCGGTCACAATGGCAATCAATTCACGCTCCGCGCTCAGAATCCGGGCCGTCTCTCCTGTGGCCCGGGCTGCCGGCAGTGTCTGTAAAAAAGCCTGCTGTCCGTGCCGGATGAGCGCCGCCTCCGGGGCTGATACCACAAAAGTCCGGTAGGACCGGGTCGCCTGGGCTGATGAGAGCAGGGGCAACGGCTGTCCCGGCTGGAGACTCCGGACCTGGGAGAGCGGGATGGCCTGGTCGATGGTGAACGCACCAAAAGTCGTCCGACGGAGACTCGTCAGATGGGCGAGAGTGTTGAGCGCCATGCCGACATCGGCGGCCAGGACCCGGATATAGGTACCCTTTGAGCACGAGACCGAAAAATGAATGGTGTGCGGCTCTCCGAGCGTCAGAGCGAGATGAGATAGATGCACCCGACGGGGCTCGCGCTCCACCTCAATACCTTGCCGGGCCAGTTTGTACAGCGGGACCCCTTTTCGTTTCAGCGCGGAATACATCGGCGGAGTCTGCCAGGAGTCGCCCATAAACCGCTGCTCGATCTTTCTCAGCTGCGTCGGGGTGCAGGCTGGAACAGACGCCGTGCGGGTGACCGTCCCGGTGCAGTCGAGCGTATCGGTCTCAACGCCGAGTTGCAGCGTTCCGGTATAGGACTTCTGTTCGGCCATGAGGAACTGCGAAAGTTTGGTTCCGGCCCCCAGACAGAGCGGCAGCAGGCCGCTGGCAAAGGGGTCAAGCGTCCCGAGATGGCCAATTTTTTTGACCTGCAGCGCCTTTTTGAGAATACGGACAACCTCCGCAGACGTCGGCCCCTGTGGCTTGTCGATGAGGAGGAGCCCATCAAGTCCGGCCACTAGCGGTCTTCCTGTTTGATTTGGTGAAAAAGATTTTCCAGGTGGTTGACCTCATCCAGGGTCGTGTCATAGAGAAATTCAAGCGTGGGGGTGTAGCGGAGTTGCAAACGGGCGGCCACCTGACGGCGGATATAGCCGGCTGCGCTCTGGAGACCGGCCAGGGCCTCCGCACGGGTTTCGTCCTGGAGGGTCCGCACGAAGATGCGCGCCAGGCGCAGGTCGGGGCTCAGGGTTGCGGCAGTGACGGTTACCCCGCTGACTCTGGGGTCTTTCACTTCCCGTAAGACGATATCGGCAATGGCGTGGAGGAGCAGACCGCTCACCCGTTCAGGACGACGGACAGGCATATCAATCTTCTAGTAGTGGAGAATCTCGACCTGAGTTTCACCCAGCTCAGCGACGTGCAGCCGCTCGATAAAATTCGTCACCGCCTGTAAGGCGCCCTCAACATAGGCATGATCAGAGCCGACCTGGCAGACCGCCAGAGCAATGGTTTGCCACTGGTCCTGCTCGGCGTACTCTGCGATGGAAACGTTGAATTCGTTCCGGACGCGGCGCTTGACCTTCCGCACAACGCCCCGTTTCTCCTTTAAGGAATGACTCGCATGACAGTAGAGGATCAGTCGAAGCACGCCCACAACCATCGGCCACCTCCTGATCGGGCACGGGAACGACCGGGCAGCAGACCACCCTGCCGGGTCGCCCCACCCCTCCGCTTTCCCCTGTACCGGCTATGACGCGTGCTGTTCCACTTCCTGAGAGCGTGGTTCGAGGCGCCGTGCGACTTCTTCGACCTCATACACCTCCAGGACATCGCCGACTTTGACATCCTGAAAATTCTCGACGCTGGCCCCGCATTCCGTTCCGGCCGAGACTTCGCGGACGTCATCCTTGAATCGACGCAGCGTCGAAAGGCGTCCGGTGTGGACCACCACGTGGTCACGGACCACTCGAACCTGAGCCCCGCGCGTGACTCCACCTTCGACCACCATGCAGCCGGCAACCAGGCCAATCTTTGAAACCGAAAAGACCTCCCGGACCTCCGCTCGACCGAGCGGGTTTTCTTTATAGGTCGGGGCGAGCAGGCCCTCCATGGCCGCCCGGACATCGGCAATGACATCATAAATAATGCCGTACAAGCGCAGCTCAATACCCTCCCGGTCCGCCAACTGGGCCGCCTTGATCTCGGGGCGGATATTAAAGCCGATAATAATGCCCTTCGAGGCCGAGGCGAGCAGGACGTCGGATTCGGAGATACCGCCAACAGAGGCGTGGAGCACGATCAGCTTCACCTCGTCGGTAGACAACCGGGTCAGCGCATCCCGTACGGCTTCGGCCGAGCCCTGGACATCGGCTTTAATAATCACCCGAAGCTCCTGCACTTCTCCGGCTTGGGCCTGTTGGTAAAAGTCTTCGAGCGAGGTCCGACTACTCTTCGTCAATTCCGTCTCACGCCGCTTCTCTGTGCGGTAGTCCGCGATCTGCCGCGCCTTGGCTTCATCACCCAGGGAGACAAACATATCCCCGGCTTCAGGGACTCCGGTCAGGCCAAGAATCTCGACCGGCATGGACGGGAGGGCAATTTTTACCTTCTGGCCCCGGCTGTCAATCATGGCCCTGACCCGGCCATGTTCCGTCCCACACACAAAGGGATCGCCGACTTTCAATTGTCCCTCTTGGATCAGGACCGTGGCGACCGCCCCACGGCCCCGGTCGAGCTGGGCTTCCACAATGACCCCGCGGGCGAATTTGTTCGGATTGGCGCGCAGTTCCATGATGTCGGCCTGGAGGGTCAGCATCTCCAGGAGATGGGCAATCCCCTCTCCGGTGAGAGCGGACACCGGAGCAAAAATAATATCCCCGCCCAAATCCTCTGCGACCAGGCCCTGGGACATCAGCTCGCGCTTGACCCGTTCGGGGTCTGCGCCCGGCTTGTCTATTTTGTTCACCGCCACGATGATGGGCACCTCGGCGGCCCGGGCGTGATTAATGGCCTCAACGGTCTGGGGCATGACCCCATCGTCCGCAGCCACCACCAGCGTCACGATATCCGTTGCCTTGGCGCCACGCGCGCGCATGGACGTAAATGCCTCGTGGCCCGGGGTGTCAAGAAACGTCACGCTGCGGCCTTCGACCGGCACATTATAGGCCCCGATGTGTTGGGTAATGCCGCCCTGTTCGTGGTCGGTGACATTCGTCTGTCGAATCTTATCCAGCAGTGACGTTTTTCCGTGGTCGACATGCCCCATGATGGTCACCACCGGCGGCCGGGACTCAAGCGCGCCCTCATCTTCTGAGGCTTCGTGCTCGTCTTCCAGGACAGACTCGGCATCAAAAGCCACATTCTCGACCGTATATTCGAAGTCCGCGGCCACGAGCGAGGCCGTATCATGATCGAGAACCTGATTGATGGTCGCCATGACCCCAAGGCCCATCAGCTTTTTGATGACTTCGCCAACCTTGATCCCCAGACTGTGAGCGAGATCTCCAACGGTAATCACCTCGGAGATCCGCACAACCCGCTTGCTGGCCTTGGGAACCGTAATTTCGGTCTGCCGCTGCTCTTTACCCGGCAGGAGCCGTTTCTTTTTGCCCCCTCGCGCGACGTGTGCTTCTCGCTCCTGGACATCGAGCGACTCGGCGCTGCGGATAACCTTCCGCTTCTTGCCGCGCTTTTTCCCGCTCGCCCCTATCCCTTCACCACTCGTCCCCTCACGGAGACCGACATCAGCGGGGAAAGAGGGAGAGGAAGGGGGGCGGGTGAAGCCAGGTGGGGTGGGCGGTTCGGCGAATTTACCCAGATCGATCCGACCCAGTACCCGTGCCGAACGGGCGCCTTCTTCCCTGGCGTCCTCCGCTACCGGAGCCGAGTCTTCACTCGTCTCTCCCTGGGCGGGGGCTTCTGCCACAACCGTGAGTTGCGGTTCCTCGGCTGGGGCGGCATCGCTGGGGAGAGCAGCACCTTGCTCCTCTTGTTCGGCAGAATCCCGTTCTTCCTCTGCGCTGGCTGTTCCGTCATCAACCAACACGGGTATAGACGGCTCAGAGACCTCACCTCGGGCCTCCTGCTGGTGGGTCTCGTCCATCGACTCGGGCGGGAGCTCGAAGGCGGGCGTCTCGGCAGAGAGCGGTTCGGGAATAAACGGAGCGGGCTGCGGTACGGGAGCATCAAACGCAACCGGAGCAAAGGTCGGCAGCGGCTCTTCGACGGTTGGCGCTGAAAAGGCGACCGGAGCAGATTCAGACCACGCAGCCGTGTCATCGTTCAGGACTTCGACACGCTTCCGGCGTCGAATAACGTTGGGGCGAATCCGATTCTCGCGAATCTCTTCCCGAGCGGTCACCACATGCTCTTTTTGCTGGTCAAGCTCGGTGACAACGCGTTCGGCAACGACTTTTTCTTCTCCGAGGACGAGGGGGGTAACTGGCGGCGACTGAAGCGCCTGCTGCGCGGCCTCAGCCTCTTGCTCCGAGAGCGTGCTTTGGGCCTTTTTCCCGTGGATGCCCTGAGCCTCAAGCTGAGTCAGCACCTGTCGCGTTTCGACTCCCCATTCTTTGGCTAATTCATGGATACGCTTACGTGACATATGACCTCATCGCCGTCTCTTCACCCCGGCAGGCTGGGTTCTATCAGAGCAGCATAGCTCACCCGCGCCTCGTGGGAGCATACCGCTCGTAAGGATCGATACCTCTTCGTCCGTGCGTTGACAAAAGCATTAACACATTCCCGGCTGGCGTGGAGATATCCGCCGCGACCATGGCTGGGAGCGGGAATGAGCCGGCCTTGAGACGTTGCCGTCAACCGTAACAACCGGCCTTTCCGCTCCCGACGACCACATCCCAGACAGGTCCGAATCGGCTCGGTGTGCTTCATACGTCCTCGGCAGCGGTCTCCGTCGGCTCCGCTCGGTCTCCTCCATCAACGGGAGCCGTGGCGGATTCTTCCTGCATATTTGTCGAGGCTGTCTCAACCGTCTCCGTATCCTGTTCACTGAGCTCAGCCTCCTGTTCCGCCGCTATTTTCTCCGCCTGCGCCTGGGCCGCGGTCCAGATCAGCGGAGCCCGGTCTGGTCCAATCCCTTCAATTTCAAGCAGCGTATCAACATCGGCAGCAGCGATGTCCTGAGCCGATTTAAAGCCCTGTTGGTATAAGAGCTCTGCCGTAATATCGGCGTTCGACTCCCCTATGCCTGGGATGGCATTCAAGGCTTCAAGGACTTGGACGTGTTCCAACTCGACTTCCGACTCGGACCGGACGTCCAGCTTCCAGTTCGTCAGACGGGAAGCCAGCCGGACATTCTGGCCCTTCTTCCCAATCGCCAGGGAGAGCTGATCGTCCGGGACGATCACTTCCATGGTGTTTTCATCTTCGTCCAGAATAATCTTGGCCACCTTGGCCGGCAGAATGGCGCGACAGACATATTCAGCCGGGTCAGGTGTCCAGGGAACAATATCTATCCGTTCTCCCCGGAGTTCCTGGACGACGGATTGGACGCGCGTCCCTTTCATCCCAACACAGGCTCCCACCGGGTCGACATCAGGGTCGGTTGAGCGCACGCCAATCTTTGCGCGGGTGCCCGGTTCTCGGGCGGCGCCCTTGATTTCCACAATGCCTTCGTACACCTCCGGCGCCTCTTGCTCGAACAGTTTGATCAGGAACCCCGGGTGGGTGCGAGAGAGCACGATCTGGGGGCCTTTTTGCGCCAGATCGACATCCAGGATATAGGCCCGTATGCGGTCCCCCTGGCGGTATCGCTCCCAGGGAATCTGTTCCTTTTCAGGCAGGATCGCGTCAGTCCGACCCAAATTGACAATGATGTTCCGCCGTTCAACGCGCTGGACGATCCCGGAAAAGAGTTCGCCTTTCCGATTCTTGAATTCATTATAGATCAGCTCGCGTTCGGCCTCGCGCACCTTCTGAATGACGCTCTGTTTTGCCACTTGGGCGGCAATGCGGCCAAAAGACGCCGCGGGCAGCTTGCTGAGCAGTTCGTCGCCGAGCTGGGCCTCAGGGTCCAGCGTCTCTTGCGCTTCCGCCACCTCTATTTCGGTTTCCGCATCGGTCACGGTCCCGACCACGGTTTTAATTTCAAAGAGTTCAACCTCACCGATGTCCTCATTAAATTTCGCCTCGATCTGCTTCTGGCCAAAGGTTCGGCGGGCCGCAGACAGCATGGCGCTCTCGAGCGCTTCAATAATAACGCTCCGGTCCATCCCTTTTTCTTTACTGACTTGTTCGATCACCCGATTCAAGTCTGACTGCATAGCGGTTACCTCGTCTGACGGCGTCTGCCTTTCCGTTTCTTCTTCTCGGGGCCCTTCCCAGGCAGGGGGAGAGGAAGATCGACGTGGGCCCGCGCCACATTCGCCCAGCTCACCCGAACTTTTCCTCTTTCCTGGTCAACCACGCTAACAGCATTCTCTTCTACTTCACATATCGGGCCAATGAAAGCCCGCTTCCCGTCTTGGGCTGTTTTTGTCTGTAAGCGGATCGGTTGTCCCATATAGCGTTGACACTGGCTGGGGCGAAAAAGCGGACGCTGAAGACCGGGCGAGGACACTTCAAGTGTATAGCGCCATGAAATCGGGTCATGTACATCAAGCACATCGCTCAGCTGTCTATGGACTCGGGTACAATCATCAAGCGTCACCCCGTCTGTGTTGTCCAGCAAAACCCGCAGTACCCAGCGGCCATTCTCGGTCAACAGGTCTACGCCCCACAACTCAAAGCCTTCATCCTCGGCCAGGGGGGCGGCCAGGGTTTCAACCTGCTGGATAATCTCTCGGACTGAGGGCTGCATATGGAAAAAAAAAGTGGGCTCCCGCCCACTTTTCCCCTGCTTCCCATCTTAAGCTAAACGATCCTCGCCTCTCACGCAAGAGGCGCAGTCCGCCTCATTCCTCCTCTCCGCCGTTTTCAAGATCGTGCAGGGTGGCCAGCTCGATAATCGTATAGAACTGCTTCCCTTGAGGAGTGACGATCTCCACCTCGTCGTCGAGTTCCTTGTGCAACAGGGCCTGGCCAATCGGGGAGTGGAGCGAAATCTGCCCCGCGGCAGGGTCAACTTCTTCAGGAAAAACGATCTGATACTCGACCACCTGACCCGAATCGACCTCTTCGAGTGTGACGCGGCTGCCATAGGCAATCGAATCTTTTGGAATACTCGACAGGTCATACAGCGAGAGTTGCTGCATCCGTTCAGTCAGTTGGGCGATCCGGGCTCGGACGTAGTCTTGACGCGCCCGCGCCGCATCATACTCGGCATTTTCACTCAGGTCGCCGTGGGCGGCGGCCTCTTGGAGATCTTTTGGAATACGGACGTTGAGTTCGTGGTATAATGCGTCAAGCTCTTTTTTCAGCTTTTTGACAATCGGCAGGTCCATAACTCCCCCATCTGTCTGGCGAGGACGTTCCGCACAAACGCAGCAGGGGTTGGTGACACTCGGGCCCCAACCCCTCCACAGAATAATCGTAGCCTTCAACAGTTAGGCGGTCAGAATATGGATCGTACAGGCCGACCCGAGGCCAATGACATGGGCGAGGCCAGCCTTGGCCCCTTCAACCTGGCGCGCTCCCCCCTGGCCTCGGAGCTGGGTCACGATCTCATAGATGTTCGCGACTCCGGTTGCCCCAAGCGGATGCCCCTTGGAGAGCAGGCCCCCACTGACGTTGACCGGAATATCGCCACCCAGTTCGGTTCGCCCTTCGTCAATCATCCGCCCGGCTTCCCCTGCGGCACACAGACCCAGGTTCTCGTAATGCAGCAGCTCTGCTGTGGCAAAACAATCGTGGAGTTCGACCAGACTCAGGTCTTGCGGCCCAATACCGGCCTTTTCATAGGCTTCTTTTGCCGCATTCTGCGTCAGGGTATTGACATCGGGCATGGTCAGGTCCCGATCGGTATAGGGATCCGAGGTCAGGACGGAAGTCGCGACTTTTATCGGCTGACTGGTAAACTGCTTGATCTTGTCTTCCGACATCAAGATCGCCGCCGCCGCACCGTCTCCAGTTGGACAGCACATATAGAGCGTATTGGGATAGGCAACCATCCGGGCGTTCATGACGTCATCCAGCGACACCTCAATCTGGTACTGGGACAGGGGATTGTGAACGGAATGCTTATGGTTCTTCACCGAGATTTTGGCGAAATGCTCGGCCGTCGTGCCGTGCTTGCGCATATGTTCCACACCGGCCTGACCAAAGACGGCCGGCATCAGGCCACTGCCCAATACCCCCTCAACGCTCTCTCCGCCGCTGCGGGCTCCGCCGCCGAGCAGACCCATCTTTCCCATCTGCTCAACGCCAACGGCCATGGTGATATCGTACATCCCGGACGCGACGCCGACATAGGCCTCGCGAAAGGCGGTCGAACCCGTCGCGCACGCGTTCGAGACATTGAGGGCGGGGATGCCGGTTTGGCCAATTTGCTGCAGAATCTTCTGCGCATTCATGGCATTGGCCTGGAACAAATTCCCACACACCAGCAACTCAACGTCTGTGATGGACGCCCCGGCGTCCTTGAGGGCGAGGACTCCGGCTTGTGCTCCCATTTGGGACACGTCCTTGTCAGGGTAGCGTCCGAACTTGATCATGCCGACACCGACCACATATACGTCTCTCATAATTGACACCCCTTTGCCGTTATCAGCTTTCTTCATCTTTGCGTGGCCTGAAAAAGAAAGCAATAATGTCGATTGTCTCTTCTTCTCCGTGCGCGTTTTTTTCCTTGCGTTCGCGCACTTTCCGCGTCACCATGTCCACCGGCATGCCGAATTCAATCTTTTGCGGGTCGGGCTCAATATCGACCAGATTGCACCGGACGCTCACCCCTTCCGGGAGGTCAACAATGGCGGAGACGTACGGGACCGGGATGCCGGGCGCGGACTGGTGCACAATGGAGTACACGTAGAGCGTACCGTGATCGCTGAGCCGCACCTCGGACAGATCGCCGATAAAGGCACACTTGCCGCAGCCGACCCGGTTCCCGCCGATGAAGGTGGCGGGACAAGCGGGGCATCGATGACCGACCAGATACGGTTTTTCGTCCGGAGCAGTGGGCAGGCGCAACATCGGCGCGATTGCCCGTTGTGTATTCGCCATTACCAAGTCCTCTCTACCGGTCCAACCCTGTCTCGGCTTGTCGAGGTGGCGCTGCTGGCAAGATATTGAAAGACAGGGTGCTTCGTCCTTCTCTTGTGGTCAGGCACATCGCCTCCCAGCCCCGTGCTCGGACTCATGGGCAGGACCGAAAAAAGTCTGTACTACGATGCGGCTACCAATATACGAGCGTTCCTGCCAAAACAAGGCCTTGAGAAATTTGGTAGTGGTTCGGTTTCACATCGCTCTTGACCGCTGAGGGAGCCGGGCAACCACAGGGGGTTGCCCCTACCAGTTCCCTTCCCTCGCCCCTGGGGGGCTCACGGCACGACAGTTTTACGGAAGCGAGGGCAGGAGCCCCTCATCCCCTCCTCGGAGGGGATTTGCTGATGCCTTCCCCCCGGATTCCCGGTCTCGGTGAAACTGTCGTGTACTCAGCCCCTGGGGGGAGAGGACTGGGGTGAGGGGGACCGAGGGGCCGCTCGCTCTCCTGCTGCCTGGGAGCGCGGGCATCTTGCCCGCTGTTTTTTCCTCTGCGGGCCGGAAGCCCTGGCGCGGACGGACACGGCGCAGGGGAGCGGGGGGGGGGCCGGATAATGTAATCTGGAGTACACGTCCTCAGAGGGGGAACAGGCAAAATGAACCACTGCCGGAAATTTTCATATGCCGGGGAGAGGGACAATCAAAAGTTCTCAGCAGAGTGACGGACCGGTGTGGCGGCACCGGCTCGGTGCCGCGGCCCGGACGGCACTCACCGTGCTGTATCCGTGGCGCTGCCTCAACTGCTCCGCCGGTCTGCCTGCGGACCGGGCGTTCTGCCCAACGTGTTGGGGCTGGATTCGGCTCGTCCACTCCCCGCTCTGCACGCAGTGCGGCCGCCCCTTTGCCTCCGGGGTCGGACCTGACCGGATATGCCAGCAGTGCGTCCAACAGCCGCCCGGTTTTCGCTCCGCGCGGGCGTGGGCTGCGTATGGCACCGCAAGCGGATCGCCCCAGCCTCTCCGTCAGAGCATCCTCCGGTTCAAATATGGGCGCAATATGAGGGCCGGAAAGGTACTCGCCGGACTCATGGCGCGTCACTTCTCCCGCGCCCAGGATCAGGACGCAGGGCCGGCGGAGGACTATGATCGCATTATTCCTGTTCCCCTGCACCTGACCCGACTGCGCTGGCGTGGATTCAATCAATCGCTCATCCTGGCCCGTGGGATTGGGCGACGGATCAATGCCCCGGTTGATCCCTGGCTGCTCGGTCGCACCCGGCCGACCCAGCCCCAGACGAAGCTGAGCAGAGAAGACCGTCGCGCCAATGTCCGCGGAGCCTTTCGGGTGCATACTCCCGCCCTGGCGAAGGGAAAGCGCCTCCTCCTTGTGGACGACGTGTATACATCGGGCGCGACGGTTGAAGAGTGTGCCCGAACCCTGTACCAGAATGGAGCGCGCAGTGTTGATGTTTTTACTCTCGCCCGAGTGGTCGATCTCTAAGAGCGTATGACGACACCTCTCTCTCTTGGCGTTCTCATCTCCGGGGGCGGTACCAACCTCCAGGCCATTATCGATGCCATTGAGCGCGGAGACCTGCCCGCCCGGATCCGTATCGTGGTGAGTAACCGGAGCGATGCCTATGGCCTGGTACGGGCCCAGCGCCACGGCCTCTCAACCGCGGTACTGTCTCACACCGGCTTTGCTTCCCGGGAAGAGTTTGACCTGCATCTGGTCGCCCTCTTGCGAGACCACGCGGTTGAGCTGGTCGTTCTGGCCGGCTTTATGCGCCTGCTCTCGGCCCGCTTTATTCAGGCTTTCCCGCAGCGGATTCTGAATATCCACCCGGCCCTCCTGCCGGCCTTCCCCGGTCTGCACGCCCAGCGGCAGGCCCTGGAACGCGGCGTGCGGATCAGCGGCGCAAGCGTCCATCTGGTTGACGAGGAAATGGATCACGGCCCGATTATCATGCAGGCCGCCGTCCCCGTCTATCCTGACGATACGGAAGACCGTTTGAGCGCCCGGATTCTGGCCCAGGAACATCGCATCTATCCCGCGACCATCAAGCTCTTTGCCGAGGGCCGGGTTGCGGTCCGAGACCATAGGGTCCTCATTCGTGACGAGCACCCTCGCCCGCAAACCGCCTTCCGGTCTCCCGCCGTATGACGACCGCCTCTCCTCGCACGGGCACAATTGGGATCGATGAATCCGGCAAGGGCGATTATTTCGGCCCACTGGTCATCGCCGGGGTCTGTGTGACGCCGGACCAGGAAGCGCAGTTGCGCGACCTGGGCGTGCGGGATAGCAAGACCTGCTCGGACAAACGCGCCCATACCCTGGCCGCCCACATCCGCACGCTGTGTCCGACCACCCTCGTGGCCATAGGCCCCGAGCGCTACAACAGCCTGTACGCCTCGCTCAAGAATCTCAACACTCTGCTCGCCTGGGGACATGCCCGCGCCATAGAAAATCTCCTGGAAACCGTCCGGTGTGAGCGGGTGATTGCCGACCAGTTTGGCAACGCGCGCTTTCTCAACACTGCCCTGATGCAAAGAGGCCGGACCGTCGAACTCATTCAAAAGCCACGTGCCGAACAGGAGATAGAAGTCGCGGCCGCCTCGCTGGTCGCCCGGGCAGAATTCTTACGCCGCTTGCAGGATTTGAGCAGCCGCTTTGCCATCCCCCTGCCGAAAGGCGCCGGCTCTCAGGTCATCGCCGCGGGCAAAGCCGTGGTGGAGCAGTACGGCCCGGACGGCCTGGGCCAGGTCGCCAAGCTGCATTTTCGCACCACGCAGAAAGTGCTGGCGTGACGCCTCATGGATATGCCCCGCCACGACCTGGAGCCCTTCTTTATTTGCGGCGCCCTAACCCACCCTGCGAGAGAATTATATACGGTCTTACCCACTCCAGGGTACGCGCATCCGTGCGTCTACATTCCCCATTTTTCCGGCTCCTGGCTCCCAGAATCTTTTACCCTGCCGTGGTTGACACCAGAGAATACACAGTAGATATATTCTACTCAACACAGTCAGTTGTATCTTTGAAGAAGGAAAGAATGTATGCCTTTGCAAGTGGGTGGTAGGGTGTGGCTCCCCTGCGAAGTAAAGCCGGGGCCTTTTTCAAATGAACGCCTTGTTCGCATTGAACTTCCGGAAGGTCAGTGGGTTGGATTTGTTGATACTAGTGCACTAAAGGAGGCAATAGAAACAGGGTCAACCTCCGTTCTCGCTCGTATTATTGCAATCACAGAAAACGATGTAACTGCCATCGTGCAGGGGCACGCTTTTGACACTCGTCAAGTGCAGGCGTCAACTGCTAAGGTACAACCAGTTGTTCCTCTCTCGCCCTAAAATCCTCGAACATCTGAAGAACCAACACCTACGCTTTGACCCGGAAATTCCAGAGGATAGGGTAGCGCAGGTATCAATTGATCTGCTTCTTGGGCGGTACTTTACCACTTTCAAGGAGAAGCCTGGTTATCTTCCTTCGATACAGATGGACCCTTCACTCAGATGTTTTTCAAGGTCAGACCAAGCCTATTCCGAGCGGGCGTAAATTATAGAGATTCTGCCTTCTATCCCGTCTGCCATGGCACACAGTCCCCACCCCGCGTTTGCCCGACTCGTCAGCATTATGGCGACGCTGCGCAGTCCGAACGGCTGCCCGTGGGATAAGGAACAGACGCCGCAGACGCTCAAGCCCTACCTCGTTGAAGAGACCTATGAGGTGCTGGACGCCCTTGAGGCGGAAGACTGGGCTGAGCTGAAAGAGGAATTGGGGGACCTCCTCCTCCAGATCGTTTTTCACGCCCAGCTTATGGCGGAAGCCGGGGAATTTACGATTGACGATGTGGCCCAGGCCATTGCCGATAAAATGACCCGTCGCCATCCGCACGTCTTTAGCGACCTGAAAGTCGAGAGCGCCGCAGAGGTCAGTCAGAATTGGGCCAAGATCAAAGCGCAGGAGAAAAGGGCAAAAAAGAGGGCAAGAGGAGGCACGGATCAATCCATTCTGGCCGGCGTTCCCAAAGGCGCACCGGCCTTGATCCAGGCGCAGCGACTGGGCGAAAAGGCCACCCGAGTCGGTTTTGACTGGTCGTCGGCGGCGGCGGTCTTTGAGAAGGTCACGGAAGAGTATCAGGAATTGGCAGCCGCACTGGCAACGCGGCACACGGAGCAGCAGGAACATGAACTCGGCGATCTGTTGTTTGCCTTGACCAGCCTCGCCCGGCATCTTGACCTGGACGCCGAGTCGGCCCTGCGTAAGGCCAGCAGCCGTTTTAGCAAGCGCTTTCGTTACATCGAGGAGCAACTCGCGCGCAACCGGGAGGACATCTATCACACCTCACTGACGCGGCTGGAGGAATTGTGGCAGGAAGCCAAGCAGACGGTGGGGTAGGATGCCCAGTAAGGCGCGCAGCTCATCTTTCCCACCCGGCCAGACCAGGACCACAAAACTGCACACGCCGATCAGAAGCGCCCCCCCGAGACTCCCCAGCCGGCTGAGCCGGGAACCGTCCGGGGCAAGCCAGTCAATCTGCCCCACACACCACCACAGTACGCCCAGCATCCCGACCGACGCGATGCCACTCCACAGCAGAGAGACGACCCACGGTTGCCACGGAAAGGCTGCAAAACGCCGTGACAGGCGAACGGCCTGGAAGACCAGATTGACCATGGACGCGAGCGAGGTTGCGGCCGCAAGGCCGACAACCCCCCAATGCTGCATCGAGACCATGCCGCTCACAGCGACGACCCCCTGCGCCAGCCAGTTCGCCTCCCCTGGGAGACTGATACCGCCCATGAGGACAAGGCTGGCCCCTATTTTCGTCATGAGGGCGACCACGCCACCCCATACTGGTGTCCGGGTATCCCCGAGGGCGTACAAACAGGCCGTGACCTGGCGTGTCGCCGCCACCGCCCACAGGCCCAGGGCCAGCGCCTGAAGGGTCGCCGCTGTGAGCGCTACGTCCTGAGCGGAAAAGGCACCTCTGAAAAACAGGACCGTCGTGATAGGCGTCGCCAGAACGGCCAGCCCAACCGCCGCGGGCAGCGTGACTACATTGACCAAGCGCAGGGCGAAACCCAGACTGTCCCGCATGCCGGCCCAGTCCTTCTGCTGGGCGTACGTGGCCAGACTGGGTAGGGCCGCGGTACTCAGGGCAACAACAAAAATTCCAACGGGAAACTCAAACAAACGGCTGGCATACCACAGGCAGGCGACGCTGCCGTCCGCGAGCAGCGAGGCCAGCAGGGTGCTGATGATTTGATTGAGTTGAAAAATGCCGGTCCCAAAGACGAGCGGCAAGAGGAGCAGGCCCATACGCCGTAAGGCCGGGTGGCGTGGCTGCCAGCTCAGACGCAACGACACCCCGTGGCGGACGAGCGCGGGCAGCTGCCACAGGAGTTGGCAGACGCCGCCCAGCACGACCCCGTAGGCCAGACTCATCACGGGCTCGGCCATATGGGCCGACAGACCGAACACGCTCACAATCACTGCGGCGTTAAACAGCACCGGCGCAAAGGCCGGAGCCGTAAAGTGTCGGAGCGCGTGCAAGACCCCCATGGCCAGCGCGGCCGCACCAACGCACAAGAGGTAGACAAACATGACGCGGGTTAAATCAATGGTGAGCAGCAGTTTGTCGCCCGCAAAGCCGGGCGCGAAGAGGCGGGTAATGGGGTCGGCAAAGCCTATCCCCAGGCCGGTCAAAACGAGCAGCAGGCCAAGCCCGGTTCCGAAGAATGCACGAAGCAGACGACTCGTCGTGCGGGACCGCCGGGTCAGATATCTGGTCAGCACCGGGACAAAGGCGGCGTCGGTTGCCCCCTCACCGACGAGACGCCGGAGCAGGTTGGGAATGCGGAACGCCACAAAGAACGCGTCAGCGGCCAGACCCGCGCCAAAGACAGAGCCGATCACCATATCCCGACCCAAGCCGGAAATGCGGCTCAGCAGCGTCAGCCCACCGATCTGTCCAACGGCCCGCACAACCTGGGCGTTTTCTCCGGAGTCGTTGCGCGACATTGATCAGTCTCCCCACTCATGGTAGGAACAGTGCCTCAGAGAGGAGTATTGTACGTGGCATCAGGAGAAAAAAAACGTCATCGCCAAAGCGAAGTGCGGCGAGCCCGTAACCACGCAGCCAAATCACGGGTGAAGACCCTTATGAAAAGAGTCGCGGCAGCGGTCGAGAGCGGAGAGAGCACAGCCATCGAGAGTTCTCTGCGGACGGCGGTCAGTGCACTCCACCGGGCGGGTCAGAAACGGTTTATTCCCAAACACGCGGCAGACCGGTATATCGGCCAGCTCTCAAAACTGGTCCACAAACACAAAACCGCCTCCGCCTGACCCTAGCGGCAAGGCTGCTAATTTACACCGCTCAGGTGCCGCTCGGGCTCACGGCCTGCGCAACGCAGGCTTTAATAATAATACAGTGTGAATGGGTGGTCAGGGGCTGTCCTGAGTCGGAATCCTAATCCGTGGATGCGGATTAGAAATTATCGCCCAGACGGAACGAGACCTCACGCGCCGCCGCAGTAAAGAGGCGCCCAACGGCAAGGCGGCGTTGCGTTTCCGAGAACTGCACATCCGTGAGGCCGGGCAGGTCGGAAGGGTCGAGCGTTCCCTGCAGGAATTCGGGCGAGGTCGTGACCAGGACCTGGGGAATGGCGCTGTAATATTCCGTCACCCGCAGGTTGTCTGCCTGCCACAGGACCTTCCCGCTTCCTCGGTCGGTGAGCTGGACATCGAGGGCCAGTATCATTTCGTACTCAAGCACCTGATCGCGGCGGTCAAAGGAAAACGGTCGCAGTTCCAGCGTCTGGAGTTGGGCGGAAATCACCCCTTCGCCCGTGTCGGTGACCCGAATATTCCGACGGGTCCGAAACTCTCGCTCCATGGCCCACTGGAGTTCCTTTTCCACACCGGTCTCAAGCGTACGATTGGAAAATTCAGCAAAGCTCACACTCTGGATGCCCTGCGGTAAGGGGGCGGTCCCCGCAAGCTGATAGCCGCACGCGCTCCACAGGCAGACACTCACGGCGATCAAAATGGCATACGCTCTCTTCATGGAAGACCTGAGACGGGGAGTTCCCAACGCTACGCTAGGCGACAACGAAGTTCACCAGTCGGCCCGGCACGACGATCTCGCGCCGGATGGTCTTGCCGGCCAAATGCGTGGCCACCTTGTCCTGCTTCCTCGCCGCGTCCAGGACCGTTTCCTTATCCGCGTCAACGGCCAGCTCAACGGTCGCCCGGAATTTTCCGTTGACCTGGACCGCGACCGTGACGGTCTCATCCTGAATGAGTTCCGGGTCGTACGCCGGCCAGGTTTCGTACGTCAGCGTCTCGGCGTGCCCCAGACGCTGCCACAATTCTTCGCCCAGATGGGGCGCAAAGGGCGCCAGCAGCAGCACAAATTCCTTAGCCAGCACTCGCGGCAGGCGCGGGGCCTTTTGCGCGTCGTTCACAAACACCATCAGGGCACTCAACGCGGTGTGGAAGCGCATGCCCTCGATGTCTTCCGTGACTTTTTTGACCGTTTTATGAAAGAGACGGGTGAGTTCCGCGGCGGGCTGCGGGTCCGCGTCCACAATCGCCGGGCGCAGGTCGCCGGTGTCGGCCACAATCAGCGACCAGGCCCGGTGCAGGAAGCGATACACGCCGGCAACCGAGCGCGTATTCCAGGGTTTGACCTGATCCAGCGGTCCCATAAACATCTCATGGCAGCGCAGCGCATCGGCCCCATACTCTTCAATCACGACATCGGGATTCACCACATTGCCCCGGGATTTCGACATTTTGTCGGTTTGGGGCTCCAGTTCCAGGTCCGTCTCATCCGGATGATAGGGCTTTTCGTCGCGCCACACCACCTGGTCTACCGGCACATAGTCCACGCTGAGCGGTGTCGTCGGGTCCACCCTGAGCGCGTACTCGGCCTCCTCGTTGCCGTCCTGAGTAATCTTCTCAACGGCCTGCACCGCATAGCGCCGGCCCTGCTCGTCCTGGTAATAGCGATAACTGAAGCCCAGGACCATACCTGGATTGACCAGACGCTGGAAAGGTTCGGGTGTGGACACGAGGCCGCAGTCGTACAGAACGTGGTGCCAGAAGCGGGCGTACAATAAGTGCAGCACGGCGTGCTCCACGCCCCCGACGTATAAATCGACCGGCATCCAGTACTGTTCGGCCTCCGCGTCCCACGGCTTGTCCGTATTCTGCGGGTCCAGGAAGCGCAGAAAATACCAACAGCTCCCGGCCCACTGGGGCATGGTGTTGGTTTCCCGCAAGGCCGGCTGACCCGAGGCCGGCTCGGTCGTCTCCACCCACTCCTGCGCGGCGGCCAGCGGGGGTTCGCCGGTTCCGGTTGGGCGGAAACTCTCGACGTCGGGCAGGAGCACGGGCAAATCCTGCGGCGCGACCGGCTGGGGCTGTCCGTTTACATGGAGCACAGGAAACGGCTCGCCCCAATACCGCTGGCGGCTGAACAACCAGTCCCGGAGCTTATAGTTCACCGTGCCTTCGCCGTGGCCGTTTTCCTCCAGCCAGACCTGCATCTTTTTCTTGGCCTGGGCCACGTCGAGGCCGTCCAGAAAGCCCGAGTTCACATGGGGTCCGTCTCCGATATAGGCGCCGGTTTCCATATCCCCACCCTCGACCACTTCAACAATCGGGAGGTCAAACTGGCGGGCAAACTCCCAGTCTCGCTCGTCTCCGCCCGGCACGGCCATAATCGCCCCGGTGCCATAGGTGAACAGGACATAGTCGGCGACCCAAATCGGAATCGGCTCGCCGTTGACGGGATTCAGCGCATAGCCGCCCGTATTGACCCCGGTCTTTTCTTTCAGCAGTTCCGTGCGGGCCAGGTCGGACTTGCGCAGCGCCTCTTCTTTATACGCTTCAACCGCGGCCCGATTGTCCGGGGTGGTGATGCGCTCAACCAGGGGATGTTCCGGGGCCAGGACACAATAGGTCGCGCCAAACAGCGTATCCGGGCGCGTGGTAAACACATCGAAAAAGGCGTCTTCTTCCGCAAACGAAGACCCATCGCCATGACACAGTTGGAAGCGAATGCGGGCGCCCTCGCTCCGTCCGATCCAGTTTCGCTGCATTTCCTTGACATTTTCCGGCCAATCGAGGTCGTCGAGTCCGGCGAGCAGCCGTTCCGCATAGGCCGTAATCCGGAGCATCCACTGCCGCATGGGCTTGCGAATGACCTCATGTCCGCCGCGCTCACTCTTGCCGTCAATGACCTCTTCGTTGGCCAGGACCGTACCCAGGGCCGGGCACCAGTTGACCGCCACCTCTGCCATATAGGCCAGGCCGCGCTCGTACAGTTTGAGGAATATCCATTGCGTCCAGCGATAGTAGTCGGGCTCACAGGTCGAAATCTCCCGGTCCCAATCGTAGGAAAAGCCCAGGGCCTGGATTTGACGCCGAAAGGTCGTGATATTATGAGCCGTTGTTTCGCGGGGGTGCGTACCCGTCTCAATCGCATATTGCTCCGCGGGCAGTCCGAACGCGTCCCAGCCCATGGGATGCAGAACGTTCAATCCCCGCATGCGCTTATAGCGGGCCAGGATATCGGTTGCGGTATAGCCTTCCGGGTGTCCGACGTGCAGTCCGGCGGCACTCGGATAGGGGAACATATCCAGGATGTAGTATTTTTGCTTCCGAGGATCGATCTCGGCGCGAAAGGTTTTCTGTTCCCGCCAATAGCGCTGCCATTTCGGCTCGATGACGCTCGGCTGATAGCGTATTTTCCCGCCTGCCGGCGCTTCCGGCGCGGCTCCGTTGGACTGTTTATTCGAGAGACTCATGAGGTTGTACTTTCTTCAAAGAGTAAACGGGTCAACATCTGCATGTCTAGTGGATGACACGTTTACTCTTCCCGACAACGTGCGCGATCCGATCCAGCACGCCGTTCACAAAGGTCGGCGCGTCGTCACTACAGTAGCGGCGAGCAATTTCAATGGCTTCGTTAATCGTCACCCCCGCGGATAAGTCGGGATAGGTTGCCAGTTCATACGCCCCGAGACGCAGCAGGTTCAAATCCACCTTGGGCAAGCGGCCGACCCGCCAGTGTTCGGCGGCCGCGGCGATCATACTGTCAAGCTGACGCCGCTCGCGCCACGTCCCGTTCACCAAATCCGCGGTAAACCCCCGGACCTCGGTCGCCTGGGTAAAGCACTGCTCGAAAAGCGCCAGCGCCTGCCGCGGCGTCACCCCGCTGATATCAATCTGGTACAGGACCTGGAGGGCGTATTCACGCTCTTGGCGTCGGGTTCCACGGGCTGCCATACGACACTCACTCGATTTCCTGTAACGCCCCGAGGGCGTTGACCATCTCAATAGCGGACAGGGCCGCTTCCCAGCCCTTATTCCCGAGTTTTGCTCCGGCCCGGTCCAGCGCTTGCTCAACAGAGTCTGTGGTCAGCACCCCAAATGTCACGGGTACGCCGGAGGAGAGCATGATTTCTTTAATGCCCTGGGTCATGGCCGCCGCAATATAATCGAAGTGCGGCGTCTCACCCTTGATGACCGCCCCAACACAGACCACGGCCTCATAGCGGCCGCTGGTTGCCAGCCGCTTCGCAAACAGGGGGATGTCAAACGCCCCCGGAACCAGCACCACATCAATATCTTCGTCCCGCGCCCCATGGCGACAGAAGGCGTCAATGGCGCCCGCCTGTAAACGCTCGGTAATCAAACGATTGAACTGCGACACGACAATGCCAAACCGCATCCCCGTCGCCTCCAGCTTGCCAGTAATGACTCGGGCCATAGCTTCCCCTCTTCACGCAGTGATCGATCCGACGGCCTTAGAGCAACGGCTTGAGCTCGGAGAGCAGATGCCCCAGCTTTTCCTTCTTGACCTGGAGATAGTGGATATTCCCCTTGTGGGGGGGCGTCTCAATGGGTTGTCGTTCAACAACGTTTACCCCGTATTCTTCGAGCCCGCTGATTTTCTGCGGATTATTCGTCAGCAAACGGACCTGCGAGACGCGCAGGTCGCGGAGAATCTGCGCTCCAATGCCATAATCCCGGAGATCTTCCTCAAATCCAAGATGGAGGTTGGCTTCAACCGTGTCCATGCCTTTATCCTGGAGGGCGTAAGCCCGGATCTTATTGGCCAGTCCGATCCCCCGGCCCTCTTGCTGCAGATAGATCACAACCCCGCGGCCTTCCTCTGCAATGCACTCCATGGCATGCGTGAGCTGGTCTCCGCAGTCACACCGTTCCGAACCGAACACATCACCGGTGAGACATTGCGAATGGACCCGGACCGTGACGGGCTCCCGGGTCGTAATCCGCCCTTTGACCAGGGCAATATGTTCGTGGTTATCGACTTCGGTTCGGTAGACGATGGCTAAAAACTGCCCCCCAAACGGACTCGTGATTTCTCCCTCACCCACCCGGTGAATGACGGATTCCGTCCGTAACCGGTAGGTGGTCAGGCCGGCTATGCTCACAATCGGCAGAGTGTGCTCTTGCGCGAAGGCTTCAATCTCCTGGCCCTGGGCAATATCGCCATCGTCGCGGAGAATCGTACACAGGGTTGCCGCCGACTTGAGACCGGCCAGTCGAGCCAGATCAATGCCGGCTTCAGATAAGCCCCGGCGCGCCAACACCCCACCCCGGTGGGCAAAGAGCGGAAAGATATGCCCTGGCATCACCAGGTCGGCCGGGCGGGCGTCATCACGGACCGCAGTCGTGATCGTCACCGCGCGATCATAGGCCGATATCCCGGTTGTCACACCGCGGCGGGCTTCAATCGAGGCGCCAAAGACCCGTTGACGACTCCCTTCATACCCATGCCCGAGCATGGGAATCCCGAGCTCGCGAATTTTCTCTTCGGTCAGAGCTAAACACACCAGGCCACGACCGTGGGTAGCCATGAAGTTGACGCCATCCGGTGTGGTCAGATCAGCCGCCAGACACAGGTCGGCTTCCCCTTCCCCAGTGTCGTTTTCAACCAGGATCGCCATTTTTCCCTGGCTGAGCTGTTGGAGCGCCTCTTCTATGGGTGAGAGCGCGATTGGCATAACCCCTCCTTACGTCCGAATATAGCCTGACACCACCACATCGTTCCCACTGCGGTCTACCTGCATTGTATGGAGTTTTATTCCCTCGGCAACCCGTCCAATCCCTAACGGAGCGAGCATGGCCCGTCCATCACCGCCCAGCAGCACGGCGCCGTAAAAAAATACGAGTTTCTGCACCAGCCCTTCTTGCAGGGCCGCCGCCGCAACCTGTCCGCCCCCTTCGATCAGCACATGCTTTGCCCCGCGCTGCGCCAGGGTTTCGAGCACCGGACGGAGCAGAATCTTCCCCCGTTTTCCGGGAAGGGCCAGGATTTCAACACCGGCTCGCTCAAACTCAGCCCCACGGAGTTGGGCGGCGCGGCGTGTTGTCGCAATCACGGTGGCGGCCTTGGAAGAGAGGTGGCACACTTGCGCCTGGGGGCTGATCCTGAGCCGCCCGTCAAGAATAACGCGCAGGGGGTCTCGCCCCCCACGGATGCGACACGTCAACTGGGGATCGTCGGCCAGGACCGTTTCCGCGCCGACCAGGATCGCGTCCACCCGGTTGCGCAACTCGTGGACTTTACGACGTGATGCCGTTCCGCTAATCCAGCGGGCGTCGCCGCTCGCCGCGGCGATGCGGCCGTCGAGGGAAGCCGCCAGTTTCAAGGTGACAAAGGGCAATCCGGTCCGGATCGCCACCGCAAAATCCTCATTGGTCCGTTGGCACAGCTCTTTGAGTACGCCGGTCGTGACCGCAATGCCGGCACGGCGCAGACGCCGAATCCCACGTCCTCTCACCTGCGGGTTCGGGTCGGTCATGCCTATGACCACACGGGCAACACCGGCCTCGATCAGGGCCTGGGCACAGGGGGGCGTTCTGCCGTAATGCGAGCACGGTTCGAGGTTGACGTAGACGGTGGCCCCACGGACCGGGCGGGTCGCTTTGCGCAGCGCTTCAACTTCGGCGTGCGGCAGTCCCGCCCGCCGATGATAGCCCTCGCCAAGAACACGACCGTCGCGGACAATAACGGCCCCCACCACGGGATTCGGACTCGTCCGCCCCTGCGCCCGCAGGGCCAGGTCCACCGCGCGCCGCATAAACACTTCATCAGTGTTCATGATTTCGTCTTTTCCGGCTTTGCGCGCCGGGCCCGTTTGTCGTCGTCCGCGCTGCGTTCCCGAATGAGGTCCCTGAGCTCAGACATGAACTCGTCAAGATCTTGAAAAGAGCGATATACAGAGGAAAAGCGGACATAGGCGACCTTGTCCAGATCGTACAGATGGCGCATGACTTCTTCACCAATCATCGCGCCTGGGATTTCTTTCTCGCCCCGCCCCTGGAGCGTCCGCTCGATGTGATCCGCAATCTCTTCTATGGTCTCAATGCTGATCGGACGTTTTTCACACGCTTTTTTGAGGCCGGTGATAATTTTGAGCCGATCATAGGTCTCCCGCCGCCCGTCCTTCTTGACGACCAGCGGGAGAATTTCTTCAACCCGCTCATAGGTCGTGAAGCGCCGCTCGCACTCCTCGCACTCCCGCCGCCGGCGGGTAACATCACCCTCCCGACTCAAACGAGAATCAATGACGCGACTTTCCAGGTGGGAACAAAAAGGACACTTCATACGCTGCGGGAGGGAACAGGGCTCACGCTATCACCTGACACTCGTGCTCTCCGTTTCAGCTTAGGCCGTCCGCGCAACCCGGTGGGCATAGACGGGGAACTGCTGGCACAGCGCCCGGACCTCTTCACCAATGGCGGCCAGTCCCCGCTCGTCGCCAACTCGCTGCAGGGCGCGAGCAATAAGGTCGGCAATGTGATCCATCTCAGCTTCTTTCATACCCCGACTCGTCACCGCTGGTGTGCCAATCCGCACCCCGCTGGTCACAAAGGGAGAGCGCGTATCAAACGGGATCGCGTTTTTATTGACCGTAATCCGAGCCTGATCCAGGGTTTCCTGGGCCACTTTGCCGGTCAGTTCGGTCTCGCGCAGGTCGAGCAGCATCAGATGGTTCTCCGTGCCGCCCGAGACCAGGCGGAACCCGCGCCGGACGAGACTGGCGGCCAGGGCTTGCGCATTGGTGATAATCTGCTGCTGGTAGGCTCGAAACTCCGGTGTTGCCGCTTCCTTCAGCGCCACGGCCTTGGCCGCAATCACATGCATCAGCGGTCCGCCCTGATGACCGGGAAAGACGGACGAATTCACGCTTTTGGCCAGCTCCTGGCGGCACATAATCATCCCACCGCGTGGCCCGCGCAGCGTCTTATGAGTCGTCGTCGTAACCAGGTCGGCATACGGCACGGGAGAGGGGTGCAGCCCGGCAGCCACCAGCCCGGCAAAGTGGGCAATATCGACCATCAACAGGGCCCCGACCTCGTCGGCGATGTCTCGAAAGGGCGCGGTGTCAATCTGGCGTGGATAGGCACTGTGTCCGGCCACAATCATCTTGGGTCGATGCTGACGCGCCAGGGCGGCAATCTCAGCGTAGTCAATACGTTGATTGTCCTCCCGGACGCCATACGGAACGACCTGAAAGAATTTTCCGGAAAAATTGACCGGACTGCCGTGCGTGAGATGCCCGCCGTGCGACAGGTTCATGCTCAGAATGGTGTCTCCGGGCTGGAGCTGAGAGAAATAGGCGGCCATATTGGCTTGGGCTCCGGAGTGCGGCTGGACATTGACGTGCGCGGCACCGAATAACACCTTGGCGCGGTCAATGGCGAGCTGTTCAACCACATCCACATACTCGCAGCCGCCGTAGTAGCGCTTCCGGGGATAGCCTTCTGCATACTTATTCGTGAGCACGGAGCCCTGCGCCTCCAGCACCGCCTCGCTCACCACATTCTCTGACGCGATAAGCTCAAGATTGTACTCCTGGCGTTGCGTCTCCTCTTGAATGGCGGCATAGACATCAGGGTCGTGCTGGGCGAGCTGACTCGTCATACCAGTGCTCCTTCTCTCCCCATCCGGCAATGCTTGCGGTCGAACTGTTCCCTTTGTCCTCATAGATACAGAAAAATCGCAGGGCTCCGGAGAGACCACTGCGATTCTTTCGGTCTGGACACTCCTGAGCCCGTGTCCGGCCGGCTATTGGTGGCTCTCGATATATTCGATAACGTTCCGGACCGTCCGAATCTTTTCAGCCTGTTCGTCAGAGATTTCGGTATCGTACTCCTCTTCCAGCGCCATCACGAGTTCGACAATATCCAGAGAGTCTGCGCCAAGGTCTTCGATAAACGAGGAATCCAGACTGACCTCGTCCTCACTCACACCCAATTGCTCACAGATAATTTCCTTGACGCGTGCCTCGGTCGAAGCTTCTGCCATAGCTGGGACCTCCTCTCTCCTTTCGCTCGGCGGTCTCTGAGGAATTGGCCGAACCAACTCCAGTTACATATACATGCCGCCATTGACGTTAATAATCTGTCCAGTGATATAGCCCGCTCGGGGGTTTGCCAAGAACGCTACTGTATCGGCCACTTCCTCAACCGTTCCCCAACGCCCAGCGGGAATATGGCTCAGATATCCTGTTTTCGCCTCTTCTGGCAAGGACCTGGTCATATCGGTCTCTATAAATCCCGGGGCGACGGCATTCACCGTAATCGACCGGGAGGCGAGCTCTTTGGCCATCGTCTTGGTAAAGCCAATGATGCCGGCTTTTGCGGCCGAATAGGCCGCCTGTCCGGTATTCCCGGTTTGGGCAACCACTGACGTCACATTAATAATCCGACCAAAACGCTGCTTCATCATGGAGCGGGTGACCGCCTTCGTACAGCGAAAGACGCCGGTCAGATTGGTGTTGAGGACCGTTTCCCACTCGTCTTCCTTGAGCCGGACCAGGAGCGTGTCAATCGACATGCCGGCATTATTGACCAGAATGTCGATCTTGCCTTGCCGCTCAAGAATATCTCGCGTTGCCGTGGTGACGGCGGCGCCGTCGGCAATGTCGAATTGACAGACTTCGGCCCGTCCGTTCCGGGCCTCAATACCCGCCCGGACAGCCTCGGCCGCGGCCTGATTCTTGACATAGTTAATCACCACCGTCGCCCCGTCTTGCGCCAGACGTTCCGCGACCGCGCGGCCAATCCCCCGTGAGGCGCCGGTCACCAGGGCAACGAGGCCGTTCAAACCGCCGCGTGCGTCCACGCTCATGATCGCAACCACTCCAGGCTGGCTGCCAAGCTGTCGGGGTCGCTTATGGAAACGCACGGGAACTTCCGATCAAGGCGTTTGAACAAGCCGCTGAGGACGCGCCCCGCGCCCAGTTCCACCGCCCCCTCACAGCCGAGGTCTCGCACCCGCTGCATGCTTTCTTCCCAGCGGACGGGCGCCGTGACTTGTCGGACCAGCAGGTCTTTGACCTGCTCCGCGGCCCGGTTGACTTCGGCCGTGGCATTGGCAATCACCCCAACGCTCGGAGGACGGACGGTTCTCGGTTCGAGGACGCGGGCCAGCCCCTCCGCAGCCGGGGCCATGAGGGCACAGTGAAAAGGCGCGCTCACCGCAAGTTCGACCGCCCGTTTTGCCCCACGCTCCTTGGCACCGGCCACGGCTCTTTGCACCGCTCCGGCATGACCGGCGATGACCACCTGGTCGCCACCGTTCAAATTCGCCGGAGAGACAACTTCGCCCTGCGCCGCTTCCGTACACACCTCTGCGACAACCTGCTCGGACAGGCCAAACAGGGCCGCCATCGCACCCACCCCGGGCGGGACGGCCGCCTGCATCAGGCGGCCGCGTTCCCGCACGATACGGACGGCATCGGCGAAGTCCAGCGCGCCAGCCGCGACCAGGGCCGAGTACTCGCCTAAACTGTGGCCGGCAACGCAGACCGGTTGCAGGTCCACCTCCTGGGCCAGCGCCCGCCAGGCGGCAACGCTGGTTGTGACAATGGCGGGCTGCGTGTTGTGAGTCAGGATGAGGTCTTCTTCCGGCCCCTCAAAACACAGCGTGGACAACGAGAACCCCAGGGCGGCATCGGCCTCGGCAAACACCTCGGCGGCCACGGGAAACCGCTCCACCAGGGCGCGTCCCATGCCGACGGTCTGAGACCCTTGCCCAGGGAAAAGAAAGGCCAGCGGACGACTCATTCGGCAGGCTCCGACGGCTGTGTTTCGTCGCTGTTATCGAGTTGGTTGATTGAGCCGCTCTTGTCAGGCGCAGCGCGTGTTCCGTCCCCTGCTCCGGCGGATTTGGTCGAGCGGAATTTCTGGCGGAGTCTGCGACCAGATATCCGACGCCCGCGTCCGTCCCCAGCAGTCAGCGTTTCTATGCCTGACATATGCTGCAAGCTCTCGGTGATATGCTGGTTCACTCCGCGCTGGAGCGATTCGTGGGCAACCCGAATGGCGTTCTTGATCGCCTTGGGTGAGGACGACCCGTGCGCAATAATGGTCACGCCATCCGTTCCCAGGAGTGGGGCGCCTCCGACTTCGTCGTAATCAATGCTGGCTCGCAAATCGGCAAACGAGCGCTTGAGCAGCAGAAAGGCGAGCTTCCCGCGCCAGCTCGACGAGAAGAGGGAGCGGAGCTGACCTTGGGTAAAGTCATAAAATCCTTCCATCGTCTTGAGCGCGATATTCCCGGTAAATCCGTCGGTGACCGCGACGTCGACCCCACCATTATTGAGCTCTCGGCCTTCAATATAACCGATGTAGTTCAGTGGCAGCCTGGAGAGGACAGTGTGGGCGGCCCGCGTTGTTTCGGTCCCTTTTGAGTCCTCCTCGCCGTTACTCAGGACTCCGACCCGAGGACTCTGAATGCCCCGCACAACCCGGGCGTAGACTTCGCCCATGATGGCGAACTGCACCAGGTGCATGGGTGTACACTCGACATTGGCCCCGGCGTCCACCAGGCAGGTACGTCCGGTGAGAGCAGGAACGGACGTGACAATAGCCGGGCGGTCCACATCGGGCAGGCAGCCCAGCATGGTGACCGCCAGACCGAGGACCGCACCCGAGTTCCCGGCGCTCACGACAGCGCCCGCCTTGCCAGCTTTGACATGCGTAAAGGCGACCCGCAGGGATGAGTCACGCTTGCGACGGAGGGCCGCGACAGGAGAATCTCCCATCTCAATGACCTCGCTCGCATGCTGGATAACGAGCTGGGAGGACTCCCGCTGTCCGTTCCGGCGGAGCTCTTGTCGAATCTTTTCCTGATCCCCAACGAGGAGCAGTGAGACCCCGTACTCCTGGGCGGCCTGGGCGGCTCCGGCAATAGCGGCCTGGGGAGCCAGATCGCCCCCCATGGCATCTAGCGCGATATGCATGATGGGCTGCTCACCGTCGCTCTTCCCCGGCAGAAGGGAAGTCCTCCTCGGTACGACGCATGGGAGGCTACTCTTCTTCTTCGATCGTCATCACCTGCCGCCCACGGTAATAGCCACAGGTACCACAGATACGGTGGGGCAGAACCGGGTCCCCGCACTGGGAGCAGGTTGACCACTGTGGAGCGACGAGCGCGTGATGAGAGCGACGTTGGTTGCGTTTTGACTTTGACGTTTTGCGCTTTGGTACAGCCATAACTTTCTCTTCCTTCTATGAATATACACGCTAGGAGTGGGCTTTTTCTGTCTTCTCGGAAGACACTCGCTGTGAAAGAGTAGACGTGTCCAGCATCTCATGTTTATTGGAGGACACGTTTACTCTTTTGGGCAGGCGGAGGGTCGCAAGAACGGCGAGACGCGGGTCCGTCCATCCGGGCGAACAGGAGCACTCCTCGCTGTTGAGATTCACCCCACACTGTTCACACAGCCCTTTACACGTCTCCTGACACAGCGGGTAGCTCGGCAGCGATAAGAAAAACTGCTCTCGAACCAGGAGCGACACATCAACCGTATCTCCACTATAGAAGCTGGCGGCCAAGTCTTCCTGGTTCAGTTCGGTTTCGCGACCAAGAACCCCCTGCGGACCGGCCGGCAGGAGCACCCAGGAGAAGGGACGACTCAATGCCAGCGGAAACTCTTCGAGGCAACGGGCGCATTGCCCGGCCAGGTCGGCGCTCAGCGTACCATCAAACAAGAGGTCTTCGCCGGAACGCATATAGTGCAGCGCAACCTGCAGCGGACCCGTCAATCGATACTCGCCCCCATCACGCCCCGGACGATGGCTCAGGAGCTGGTTCAGCGCCTGAGCATCCTCGTCAAACTGGACCGCGGTCGGGGACGAACCGATATTTTCAACGAGGATTTGCACGCCTTCACCTACCTGGGGGACTGTAT
Organism: uncultured Binatia bacterium (SeqCode); assembly: GCA_965203745.1. Lineage (GTDB taxonomy): Bacteria > Desulfobacterota > Binatia > Bin18 > Bin18 > Bin18. The sequence continues at coordinate 1,170,579 of CBDBDK010000001.1, read as the reverse complement.
AGTGAAACGCACTGCAATGCAACGCAATCACACCCCGGTTCGAGCGCTCGAAATCGCCTCTCTGCCGACTCGCTCCGACGCTTTTTCGGCGTCAGGTTCGTTGCCGTCACGTTCGCCGTCGGTATATGCTATCAGCCCCATGTCTCTTTTATCTCACCTCATCGGCCTGGTGCTGTGCATCGTGTGGGTCTTCAGCCTGTGGTTGCTCCTGGCCGGCCGGCGCTGGTTTCCTTCGCGCAAGCCGCTCCGGCCGCTGGCGCTCTTCGGCGGCATGCTGCTCTTTTTCGTTTTAAGCCTGACCGGAATGGTCTATCTGCAACTCCTGTTCCCGAGTTGACACGGCGAGTCGGGCGGTGGTATCGCGCAGCCGCCGTTCGAGCACCACCGCTGCGTAGTCGCCGCGCTCTGCGCCCGGCGTATCGGGCGCGATGTCGGGGCCGTGGACGATGTTCCAGCCGAGGCTTTCGAGCCAGGCCAGGGCGGCGTCTTCGACGGTGGATTCGGTAATAGTGGTCACGGCGTTTCCCAGGGGTTGATAACCCCGACGCCCAAGGAGTCGAAATCCACAACGTTGCGAGTTGCTACCGACAGATTGTTGGTCATCGCCGTCCCCGCTATCAACGCGTCGGCCAGTTCCAACACACGGCCCTCCCGATGTGCGCGTGCCTGGAGCGTGGCCGCCCACACGGCTTCTGGAGTCCCGACAGGCAAGACACGCTGGTCAAAGTCTTCCATAATTTTGGACAACCAGCCTTTCAGGCCGTCTTGACGGCGGCCTTCCGGGAGGAGGCGCACGCCCAATTCAAGTTCTTCGACGACTATGGCCGATAGCCAAAGATCATTCTGAGCGGATAGAAAATTGACAACGGCCGGGTGCGGACTCCGCTTTACCAACTCCGAAACGACATTTGTGTCCACGAGGTAGCCGCTCATTCGTCTGACTCGTCGATGAACGGGATTTTGCGTCTACTTTCCCTACGACTCGGAATTTTAAGCTCAGTCCCTCGTGGAGTGTTTTCAACTAACCACTGACCAAGCGGCTTGCGAGGTGGGGCTTTCGCGTACCACGTGTCGGCGGGGACGACGACACATGGCCGCCGGGTCCCGATAGTCTGCGGCCCCTCTACCTCGGCCAGTCGCAAGATTTTCGACAGGTGGGTCTTCGCTTCGGCCACAGTCCATACACGGTTGGGTTTGGAAATTTCCATAGTCACACCTCCGGCAACCAAGCGATACTGGTCCAGTATAGACCATGTTGGACGTTGTTTCGACCGTGGATTCGGCAAATCCGGTCATGGTTTCAACCAGTCTTCATGATGCCGCATTCCTTGATGAGCGAAGTAATAGACCACAGTCTGATACCATGGCACGATTCGATCATTGACACCTTACCGCCACCTAATATACTAGTTAACCAAACTAGATTGATTGAGGGCAGCCATGATTGAAGTTGGCACCTTTGAAGCAAAAACCCATTTGTCCGCCCTGCTCGAAAAAGTCAGCCAAGGGCAGGAAGTACTCATCACCAAACGGGGCGAGCCGATTGCGCGGCTGGTGCCGGCTCAACGGTCCGACCGGACACAGGTCGCCGCTACCATTGACACCTTGTTTGAGTTTCGCAAAGGCATGAAGCTGGACGGTCTGGACTGGAAAACTCTACGCGATACGGGGCGCCGATGAGCACGTTTGTACTGGACTGCTCTGTCGCACTGGCGTGGTTGTTTCAAGATGAAGCCGGCCCCAACACAGATCAATTACTCAAGGAGCTACGGGATGATGACAGGAACGCAATCGTCCCTAATCTCTGGCGCCTGGAGCTGGGTAACGTTCTGGTGCAGGCGGAACGACACGGAAGGATAACAGCCGCACAGCTCACGACCGCCCTGGAGCTTGTTCGCAACCTTCCCATTACCACCGATGCCGAGACCGACGGCCGGGCATTCAGAGAGATATTGAACCTCGCCCGGGCCACATCTCTCACAACCTACGATGCCTCTTATCTGGAACTGGCTATGCGGCATGGAATCCCGTTGGCGACGCTGGACAAAGCCCTGATTCGGGCAGCCCGCAGAGTTGCCGTGAAGACGTTACCGGCCTAGCTGGCAGTGCCCCTAATCCAGCGTATGCTGGGCCACGAGTTCCCGGTTCCAGGTGGCGTCACCAAAGGTGACCTCCGAGCCCTTGGCGCGCTTGAAGTAAATATGCATGTCGTGCTCCCAGGTAAAACCGATACCGCCGTGGACCTGTATGCCTTCGCTCGTCACCTGACGGTAGGCATCGCTGCAATACGCCTTGGCCATGGCGGCGGCCAGGGCCGCGTCGGGCGTATCGTTTGAGACGGCCCAGGCCGCGTAATACGTGGCCGACTTGGCCCCCTCGACCTGCACCAGCATATCGGCGCATTTATGCTGGATGGCCTGAAACGACCCGATCGGACGGCCGAACTGCTCGCGCACTTTGGCGTATTCCACACTCATGTCCAGCACCTGTTGCGCGCCCCCGCACATTTCGGCGCTCAGGGCCACTTTGCTCCGATTGATGACACGAGACAAAATATCCCAGCCCTGGCCGGGCGCTCCCAGCAGAGCAGCGGCACCGACGGGCACATTGTCCAGGGTCACCTCGCACAGCTTCCGCGTCTGATCCATGGTCTTGAGCAGGCGGATTCCAAGGCCGGCCTGTTGGCGGTCGAGCAGAAACAGCGTCACCCCCTCGGACGTACGCGCGGCACAGATGATGTGATCGACAACATGGGCGTCCGGCACGAATAATTTCACCCCGTTCAGCACATACCCGCTGCCGTTCTTCTCGGCGCTGAGGTTGATGCCGGCCTCATCCCAGCGGGCGTTTTCTTCGAGGCAGGCCAGGGTCAGCGTGGTCTGCCCGGACGCCATACCGGGCAGCAGGGTCTTTTTCTGCGCTTCGCTCCCGGCGGCCTGCACACACAGCCCGCCCGGCGCCACAGTCGAAAAGAAGGGGCCGGGCAGCACGACCTTCCCCATCTCTTCCAGCACTACGACCAGATCGACGATAGACAGCCCGGCCCCGCCGTATGCTTCCGGCACGATCAGCCCCATCCAACCCAGCTCGGCCATCTTGTTCCAGACCTCGTCCGCATAGCCCCGCTCGTCCTCCATCATCTGGCGGACATAGGACATGGGGCATTCGTTACGTAAAAAATCGGCGGCCGATTGGCGCAGCAGATCCTGCTCTTCGCTAAAACCAAAATCCATGACACCCCCACAAAAAAGAACGAGGACTGAGTATCTCCCAGTCCTCGTTATCACCCGTTACTGTTCGCCTTAGCTATTGGCCAGAATGGTCACGCAGCCTACCGAACCCGGACCACCCAGGTTATGGGCCAGACCCACTTCCGCATCTTTGACTTGTCGCTCACCGGCTTTGCCCCATAAGTGCTGCGACACCTCATAGATCATGCGAATGCCGGTCGCGCCAATGGGATGACCGAACGATTTCAGCCCACCCGAGGGGTTCACGGGAACCGCTCCGCCGTCGATGTTGGCCCGGCCCTCGGCCACATAGCGCCAGCCCTCGCCCTTTTCGCACAGGCCGAGGTCTTCATAGTTCAGAATTTCGGTGATGGTAAAGCAGTCATGGCATTCAACCAGGTCAATATCCCTGGCCGTCAGGCCGGCTTGCTCATAGGCCGATTGGGCCGCCTGCGCTGTGGCGGGAAAGCCGGTGTAGGCGAAGCTCGGTTTCATATACGGCTCACCCGAGGTGACGGACAGGCCGACGCCTTTGACTTTCACCGGGTCGGGTCGGAACGAGCGGGCCAGTTCTTCCTTGCAGATGATCACCGCCGCGGCCCCGTCCGTGGTCGGGCAGCAGTCCAGCAGACCGAGCGGGCTACAGATCAGCGGCGCGTTGACGACCTGGTCTTCCGAGACCTCCATCCGAAAATGCGCCTTGGGGCTCATCGTGCCGTTGTGATGATTTTTGATGGCGACCTTGGCCAGGGCCGTCTTATCAATGCCATACGTTTCAAAGTAGCGGTTGGCCGCCATGGCAAACAGCGACGGAGCGGTCGTGCCATAGCCCACAACAGGATGGTCGCCAAACGTCCCCAGACCGCGCTGACCGGAGTCACGCAGCTTCTCGAAACCCAGCGCCAGAACCACGTCATACATGCCGGAGGCCACCGCCATACACGCATTCCGAAACGCGTCCATACCCGAGGCGCAGTAGTTTTCCACGCGGGTAATCGGGATGTTGAACAGCTTGAGCGGGTCGGCCAGGGCGTTGCCGGCACTGGCTGAGCTGAGCGTCCCGACCCAGGCGGCCTGAATCTGACTCGGATCGATATGCGCGTCCGTATAAGCGTCGAGCGCGGCCTCGACAATCATATCTTCGGCGCTCTTGTCGTAGTTTTCACCAAACTTACTGCATCCAGCCCCAATCACCGCGACCTTGTCCCGAATATTCATACTGCCTCCTCTCAAAGATGTTGTGTCTTACCTGGGTTCGCCTATTCTGCAGGCCGTGCCTTCCAGAAATAATTCTTGATCCCATAGCCTTCATGATATTTGCGAAATGTCAACTCGAGCGGCATGCCGATTTCAACCCGATCGGCCTCACAGTCCGTAAGCTGGACAAAGACGCGCCCGCCGCCCTCAAGATCAACCACGGCGTGCGTTGTTGGCGGGTCCGGCGTCTCGGTCAGATAGTCGTTCGTAAAGGTAAAGAGCCGCCCCCGCCGCGACAGCTTGACCTCTTCCAGCCCCCCGCGATAGCCACATTCCGTACAGATGCGATGAATGGGAAACTGAATGGCGCCGCACGCCGGGCATCTCCCCCCGTACAGGGGCAAAATCTGCTTCTGGTCGCGCAGCAGCACGACCGGTGTGGACTCGTCTTCCGTCGTGTAATCCTTCCGCATCAGCTTCCGAAAGCGGGCGTATTTGCCGTAGGATTGCAGCGTCCGCTTCACCTCAATCTGCGAGTACACGCTTCGGACCACCTGAAAACCGGTAATCCCGTCCGTGACCCGAAACAGGGCCGCATCGCCCCCATCCCCATAGCCGGCAACCAGGATCAAATCGCCCGGCTTGGCCCGCTCAAGCACCGCGGCCAGCAGGACCAGCGGCTGGGCGGTCCCGGCGTCCCCGACCGTATTCCAAAACGTTTCCTGCACCTGGCTCTTGATATCAAAGCCCAGGCTGCGCAGGGCGCCCTGCAGGGCTCTCTGGGTGGGGGCGGCAATGGCTGCGTTGGTAATATCCTTGGCTTCGAGATTGCATTTTTGCAGCAGGCCCTGAACGGTTTCCGCGATAAAACGGTTATAGCCGAACTTGTTCTCAAACCCGCCGGGAAACGATTTGAGGTAGTCCTGCTCTTCGGTTCGCCAGGTCCCGATAAATTCCTGGCTGACCGTATGGCTGCCCACCAGCTCGGCGATCACGTTTTCCGAGCCAATGACCAGGGCTCCGCCGGCATCGCCGTAGTGCTGTTCCTGTATGGTGTCCGGCTCCCCCATGCGCGCGTCGCCGGCACACACCAGGAAGAGTTCGCCCGCCTTGGCCAAGTCCAGGGCGGTCAGGAGCGCCGAGGTGCCGGCACGCAGCGAATCCGTAAAATCCATGGTCCGCAGCTCTTTATCCGTATCCAGGACCGTGGCTACGGTGGCCGCGGCCTGCTTCTCCCGGTAGGGCGAGGTCGTTGAGGCAAAAAAGATCCCGGCGACCTCTTTCGGATTACGCTCGCCCAGGGCGTCTATGCTGGCGTTCATGGCCAGGGTCAGGCTGTCCTCATCAAAACTGGCCAGGGCTCGCTCCCCGCCGAGCGACGGGGTGTCCCACTCTTTGGCGATCACATCACGCGGGAGACGATAGGAAGGGATATACGACCCATACGAAACAATGCCGACCATATTCAGCGCTCCGCTTTCTGGTGTGACGCGGCTTAATTGAGCCGACTTTCCGGTATGCCCGCGCGGGTCATGCAGCCGTCAACCTGGAGGTTGACGCCATTCACATATCCACCCGCCTTTGAGGCCAGGAACACGCACGGCCAGGCGATTTCGAGACCCGTCCCGAAGCGATTCAGGGCGGTCGAGCCGGTGGCTTTGTCTTGCAGTTCCTTGGTTGGCCACAGGACTTCCTTGACCCCTGGGGTTTCGATCGGACCGGGCGAGATGCAGTTCACGCGGATGCCAGAGTCGGCCCACTCAATGGCCAGAGAGCGGGTCAAATTGATAATCCCCGCCTTTGCCGCCCCGTAGTGCGACATCGTGGCCGAACCAAACACCCCGGCGTCCGACGAAATATTAATGATGCTGCCGCCGGTCTTCTTTTCCATCATCACCAGGGCCGCGGCCTTGGAAAAGAGAAAGGTGCCGTTCAGATTGATAGCCACAATAGCGCCGAACCCATTCGCCGAGATCTCGTGGGCGTTGGCCACAAAGCTCGCCCCGGCGTTATTGATCAAAATATCGACCCGACCCCAGTTTTGGACGGTTTTCTCGATCACCGCCTCGACCTGATCGTCTTTGCGCACATCACACACAATCGCGTCAACTTCGCCGCCATCCTTTCTGATCCCGTCCGCAACCGGGCCCAGGTGATCCATCGTCCGGCTGGTAATCATCACCGGCGCACCACGGCGGCAGAACTCAGCCGCGATCTCCGCCCCGATTCCCGTGCCGCCGCCGGTGACAACAGTGACTTTCCCCGCAATATCAAACGCCGCGTCGGTCATAGTCTTTTTTACTCCCCGGTGTGCATGTTAGCCAAAAACGCGTAGCCAACTCTGGCCGCCGTCCGTCGTGCGTAAGATGGCGCCATATCCCCCCACAATCCAGCCATGGTCGGCATCGTAGAAATCAACCGCCCGCAGCCAGGTGGCGATGGGCATACCAACACTCGTCGGTTGCCACTGTCCACTCTGAAGGCGCAGAACCCGACCGGCTCCGCCCACGATCCAGCCATCGTCGCCAGCACCAGTTAAATGCGGCGCGTATAACGGTTCCGTATCGAACAGGGCTCCTTCAGCCTGCCCGATAAAGGTCCAGTGCTGACCGGCATTGGAGGTTGTCGCAACCTTCCCTTCAAGCCCGACAGCCACGCCGTTGTTCGCGTCGGAAAAGGAGATCCCGAAGAACGTGGGGAGATTCAGGGCATCGCTGAATCCCGCCTGTCCGAGCAGGCTGTTCTGCTGTTCTCCCCAGTTCTGGCCGCCGTCCGTGGTATGGTAGATTTTGCCGAACTCGCCCACTATCCAGCCAGTATTTTCATCCAGGAACTGGACATCGTAGAAGATGGGGTCCACCAGGGCCAGGGTGGCATCCGCCCCGACTCCTTCGAGCGAAGGCTGGATATAGCCCGACTCCCAGGACTCCCCGCCGTTGGTGGTTTTCAGATAGGTCGCCCGGTCGGCCGCGGCCCAGCCGTGGTGGGTATCGATAAAAGAAATACCGAATATCGGATCGCTGAGTTGGCTGTCCTGCGGCTGCCAGGTCTCGCCCCCGTCCGTGGAGTGCAGCATGACGCCGTCCTGCCCACTGATCCAGCCATGCCGGTCATCAGGAAACGTAATGCTGTACAGGGCGGCATGGGTCCCGCTGTCCTTGGCCTGCCAGCTCTGGCCACCATCAGTGGTGAGGAGGATTTTCCCCGCATAACCGACGACCACGGCTTTCTCGGCCGAGAGGGCCTCCACATCAAAAAATTTATCCGTCAGGGTAATCAGGCTGGTATTCAGCGGAACTTCCTCAATCGCCTCACGGCACGCCGAGAAGGCGCTCAGGATACAGACAAGAGCACACAGGAGAGGGATGCGTCGCATATCGGCCTACTTCCGCTGACTGAACTCACTGTCTACCCTCTTCCCCTACGCTTTGCAACGTGGCTGCGAGCGGCTGTCCGTTCCACCACCCTTCCGATTGAGCTGTGATTTGGTATAATCTCGCGCGCAATTAAAGCGGCACACCATGAGAGGTAAGGAGAGAATATGACCCCAGCAAAAATTACGTGGACCCAGATCGATGAAGCCCCGGCACTGGCAACCTTTGCGCTCCTCCCTATCATCCAGGCGTATACCAAAGGCTCGGGCATTGAGGTGGAAACCAGCGATATCTCCCTGACCGGCAGAATCATCGCCAACTTTCCCGATAAGCTGACTGAGGAGCAAAAAATTCCCGATTGTCTGAGCCAACTCGGAGAGATGACGCAGACGCCCCAGGCGAACATCGTCAAACTGCCTAATATCAGCGCGACCATTCCCCAACTCAAAGACGCGATCAAAGAGTTACAGGCCAAAGGCTACGATATCCCCGACTATCCGGAAGAACCCCAAAACGACGCGGAGCGGGCGCTCCAGGCCCGCTTTGCCGTGGTCCTCGGTTCGGCGGTCAATCCGGTGCTGCGGGAAGGCAACTCCGACCGCAGGCCGGCCACTTCGGTCAAAAAATTCTTTCAGAAGAATCCCCACAAGATGATGCAGCAGTGGCCGGAGAGCGGTTCCAAGGCCCGGGTGGCCCATATGCAGGGCAGGGATTTCTACGAGAGCGAGAAATCGACCACCCTGGAGGCGGCGGCCCAGGCGCGGATCGAATTTGTTGCCGGTGACGGCAGCGTGACCGTGCTGAAGGATGGCCTGGCCCTGCTTGCGGGCGAAGTCGTTGATGCCTCAGTCATGAACGTCAAGGCCCTGCGCGCCTTCTATGCCGAGCAGATGGACGCGGCCAGGAACGACGGGGTGTTGCTGTCCCTGCACCTCAAATCGACCATGATGAAAGTCTCCGATCCCATCATGTTCGGCCACTGTGTGTCCGTCTATTTCCGGGACGCACTCGACAAGCACGCCGCGGCGCTCAAGGAAATCGGGGCGAACGTCAACTACGGCCTGGCCGACGTGCTGGCCAAGCTCGACCGCCTGCCGGCCGGGAAAAAAGCCGAGATCGAAGCCGATATTGCCGCAGTGTATGACAAGCGACCGGCGCTGGCCATGGTCAATGCCCGCCGCGGCATCACCAATCTGCACGTCCCGAACGACATCATCATCGACGCCTCCATGCCCAACGTTGTGCGTGACGGCGGCCGGATGTGGAATAAGAACGACGAACTCCAGGATACCATCGCCATGGTGCCGGACCGCTGCTACGCAACCATGTATAAGGAAATTCTGGAAAACGCCAAACAGCACGGGCAGTTTGACCCGACAACCATGGGCAATGTCTCCAACGTCGGTTTGATGGCCCAGAAAGCCGAAGAGTACGGCTCGCACGACAAGACCTTTGAAGCCCCGGCTGATGGGACTATTCGCGTTGTGGACGCGGCCGGGAGCAGCCTGCTGGAGCAGTCCGTCGAAGTCGGCGATATCTTCAGAATGAGCCAGACCAAGGATGCCCCGATCCGCGACTGGGTCCGCCTGGCGGTGTCACGCGCAAAAGCCTCCGGGTCCCCGGCGATTTTCTGGCTGGACGAGAACCGGGGGCACGATACGCAAATCCTCAAGAAGGTCAATACCTATCTGCCGGAGCACGACACCACGGGGCTGGATATTCGCGTGATGAAACCGCAGGAGGCCATGCGCTTTTCCCTGGAACGGATTCGGAGAGGGGAAAACACGATTGCGGTGACGGGCAACGTCCTGCGTGACTATCTGACCGACCTGTTCCCGATTCTCGAGCTGGGCACCAGCGCCCGGATGCTGTCGATCGTGCCGCTGATGAAAGGCGGCGGCCTGTTCGAGACCGGCGCGGGCGGCTCCGCTCCCAAGCATGTGCAGCAGTTCGTGCAGGAAGGCCACCTCAGATGGGATTCGCTGGGTGAGTACTGTGCCCTGGTGCCCTCGCTTGAGTTGATCGCACAAAATACCGAGAACGAAAAAGCCGCGTTGTTTGCGGAAACGCTCGACCAGGCTATCAGCACATACCTGGAAAACTCGCGCTCCCCCTCCCGCAAGGTGAACGAAATCGACAACCGGGGCAGCACCTTCTATCTGGCCCTGTACTGGGCTCAGGCCCTGGCCGCCCAGACCAAAGATCCGGCTATACAGGCCCGCTTTGCCGGGGTGGCAAAACAGCTCGAAGAGCAGGAAACCACGATTACCGCAGAACTGCTGGCCGCCCAGGGCGCACCGGTCGATGTCGGCGGCTACTACTTACCCGACCCGGAAAAGGCCGGCCAGGCCATGCGGCCCAGCGCGACCTTTAACGCCATTATTGACGCACTGTAGAAGACGGCTGAGCGATTCGCTCAAAAGCGGAAGAAGGGGAGGAGATAAGAGTTCTCCCCTCTTCTGTTTCTCATTTGGTAAAAGTCATAAGGCTGAGAGCCTAAGGAATAGTCCGACAGATCGCGCATACTCCTCTCGTTAGAACTCTATTAGACGCAGTGCCATTCGAGCCGTAACGATTGGAACGCCCTCAATTTCGCCCAAGCCGAGTAAATCACCCTTGTCACCGGAGACCAGGTAATCCGCTTTCCCGGCTATCGCTGTCGCAAGGATGGCGTTGTCGTCCGGATCAGGGGAGATATGAACGTCTGGTAATTCTTGCAGTATCTCAGCGTCCTCCTGAAGGGTTTGGAGCATCTCCCGCGCCTCAGTGGGGCTGCGAATATATTTTTTGAGACGATCGTACTCAATGACTCGTGTAAATTCTTCTACTTGGGCGGTAGAGGTAAGGAGGCGAAATACGCCTTCCATCCATTTCAGATAGAGCTGTTGGGGCGGAGTGCCCTGAGAGATGAGGGCACTGATGAGAACCGATGTATCAAGAACGATGACCACGGCTCCACTTGACTGCGTCATCCACCGTGGCCAGGATTTCCTGCTGGTCGTACTGGCTGTTACGGTCCTGCATGCGTTTGATCGTTTCCCTGCGTATGACAGATCTGACAGCACACTCTACGAAAGCTGAGAGATTATCCGATTCATCCCCCTGCTGAGCCAGGAAGGCTCGTAAGGCTTTATCGGTTTCGTCCGAAACATGGACCGACCACTGTGTCATGAGATTTCCCACTTTCTGAAAGAAATCGTTTGTTGCGCCACTATATCCCATATTGTGCAGTATGGGGAGCCATTCAGAATAGCAACCTTACACTACTCAATTCCCACTCTCCAGCTTTTGAAAAAATGTCTGCCCACAGCAGACGGTAAGGCCACCGCCTCACCTACGGAGACTCGTCCCACATATCAGTCGCGCGCCGCTGCCCGGCGCAACCGGTCCATGATTGCCCGACCCAAGCCGGTCTCAGGAACGGATTCGATGACGACCCGGTCCAGTCCGGCGGCGTCCAGCCGCCTGAGCGCGGCAAACAGGTGGACCGCCGCGTCGAGCAGATTCCCGTCCTCTGACAACGCTTCCGTTCTCGTATAGCCGTGGGCATCGGACCGGGGGGTGAGACTGAGCAGCCCGAGCCGTTCGCCAGCCGCGGGCTGAGGCAGAGCCTCCCCAGGTTTCAGCAAAAGAACCGGGACGCGGGGTGCATAATGCGACCGCAGCGTTCCCGGTGAACGCCGGTCCGTTTGGGTTGGCTTACCCAGGTGGACCGGGCCGATGACCGATTCGATCTGTTCGAGCGTGACACCTCCGGGCCGGAGCAGCACGGCCGGTTGCTCGGTCAGCGCACAGACCGTTGACTCAACGCCGACCTGGCACGGCCCACCGTCAATAATCAGATCGACCTCGTCCCCGAGCGAGTCGCGCACATGCGCCGCAGTCGTTGGGCTGACGTACCCGAACGGGTTGGCGCTCGGGGCCGCAATCGGGAAAGCGACGGCCCGCAGGAGCGCCAGCGCAACCGGATGCGCCGGCATGCGCAGCGCGACCGTCCCCAGCCCGGCAGTGACCAGGTCCGGAATAATGGACCGTTTGGGCAGAACAAGCGTCAGCGCGCCCGGCCAGAAGGCGTCCATGAGCTGCCGGGCACGCGGGTCAAGGGTGGTGACGTATTGGGAAACCGCGTCTTTATCCCCAATATGGACAATCAGCGGGTCGAACTCGGGCCGGTTCTTGGCGGCAAAGACCTTGGCAACCGCCCTTTCGTTCAGCGCATTGGCACCCAGGCCGTAGACGGTCTCCGTGGGGAAGGCCGCGATATCTCCGGCCCCGAGCCGCTCGGCCGCGTGCAGAATGGTCCGCGGGTCGTTGCCGTCGAGAATATGGGACATCGTATTAGGGGTTGGGTGTCAGATAGGTATAGCTGCCCAAGACGGCTTCGTATTCTCTGAGCAGGTCTTCCTCCGCTTCGGCCGGAACTCCCGTTTGCTCGACGCCTTCGCGTATGCGAGTGCGGAATGCGGCGAGGAGTTCTTCTCGCTCGTAGCGAAAAATATGGAGGACGTCCTCTACCGTATGGCCCGGAATAATCTCGGTGATCTGCGCCGTGCCGTTTTCATCAATCACCACCGAGACATCGTGGACGTGGCCAAAAAGATTGTGGTAGTCACCCATAACGTCCTGATACGCGCCCGTAAAAAACACCCCCAGGTAATACGGCTCCCCGTTCAGGGCGTGGAGTTCCAGATACTCCTTGATGTCCCGCAGGTCCACAAAATTATCGACCTTGCCGTCCGAGTCGCAGGTGAGGTCCGCCAAATAGCCCTTCCGCTCAGGAATCTCGTTCAGCCGGTGAATCGGCATGATGGGAAAGAGCTGTTCGAGTGCCCAGGAATCGGGAATGGACTGAAAGACGGAAAAATTACAAATAAATTTATGTGCCAGGCGTTGTTCCAGGTCTTCAAACTCCTCGGGCATATGCTTGACCGCCTTGGCAAATTTGAGCGCCCGTTCGCACGTGCCCCAGAAAAGTTCCTGACCCAGCCCGCGGTCCTCCAGCGAGAGATAGCCCAGATTGAAGAGCGAGAACATTTCTTCGCGCTGCTCCAGGATGTCGTGATAGTACTCACGGTAGTTCTTGGCGTTCGTCCCGGTATAGATATCGTACATCTCCTGGATGACTTCCGGCCGGCGCTCATAGTCATCGACCCGCACCGGGCCGTTCGAGAGCCCAATTTCATCGACGCTATTGAAGACCAGCACGGCATGCGGCGCGGCGATCATCCGTCCGGTTTCCGTCAGCACGGTGGGCTCTTCAACCCCTTCGCTCTCACACACCTCTTTAATCGAGTAAATAATATCGTTGGCATACTCCTGGACAGAGTAATTGACGCTCGACTCCGAAGCCGTGCGGGAGCCATCATAATCAATACCCAAGCCACCACCCACGTCGAGAGAGGTGAGCCGCGGACAGAACTGGCGCAGCTTGGCATAGGTGCGGGCCGCCTCCTTGACCGCGTACTTCACCCGCCTGATCTCTGTGACCTGTGAGCCAATGTGAAAGTGCAGCAGGCTCAGACAGTCGAGCATGTCGGCTTCTCGGAGGGAACGAATACATTTGAGGAGGTCGGGTGTGGTGAACCCGAACTTGGACAAATCACCGCTCGATTTCTCCCACTTGCCGCTCCCACGGGCCGACAATTTGAGGCGGAGGCCAATACGCGGGCGGATGCCGAAGCGTTGGCTACACGCCAGCAGCGCGTGCAGCTCAAAGATGCTCTCCACCACAATAAAGACGCGCTTGCCGATCTGCATGCCGATCAGAGCCAGTTTGATATAGCCCGCGTCCTTCACCCCGTTGCAGATAATGGGCGAGTGCCGATTGTCAGTCAGCGCCAATGCAACGGCCAGCTCGGCCTTGCTGCCGACCTCAAGACCGGCCTGGTACGGGTCTCCAAAGCGGAGGACATCCAGCACCACTTCTTTCTTCTGGTTGACCTTGATGGGATAGGCCGGGATGTAGTCTTTGCGGTAACCGAATTCCTTGATGGCAGACGCAAAGGCTCCGGCCAGAATGTTCAGCTGATGCTGGATAATCTGGGGGAAACGCAGCACGACCGGCGTAGCAATGCCCTGGTCTCCGAGTTGGGTAACCAAATCTTTGAGTGGGGTGTGAGCGGGCTGCGACGTGGGGAAGGCACACACGACTTCCCCGTTGTCATTCACCCGGAAGTACTCACTGCCCCAGTTCCGAATACCGTACAGAGAGATCGTCTCTTCCAGCACCGTTTGGGCAGACAAGGCGCGGCTGTCCACAACCGCCACCTCGGCTCCCCCCACCGGCGTCAGGGAAAGCTGTCTGGCTTCCTTGGGTTCGCTCCTGGTCAGACGAGTCATGAAAGACACTCACTTTAGGCGCTCAGATATCTGGTGCCCTCTCTCAGCAGAGGAAAGACAACGAGATTTTATAGAGACTTTCATATTTCGTGTCAAAAGCGCAGTGGCGCAAATGGCATTGAGCCCGGAAACGCCATCCCTTACAATTTCTCCTGTCATGACAGCGCCCTCCTCCGCCGCCCATACCCAGCAGGTCATTCTCGGCCTGGTGCAGATGGCGTGCAGCGACCGACCGAGCACCAACCTGGACAAGGCGATTGCCGCTATCCAGGAGGCTGCCCGGCAGGGAGCGCAGATCGTCTGCCTCCAGGAATTGTTCGGATCACGCTATTTCGGCCAGAGCGAAGACGTTGAGCGGTTCGCTCTGGCAGAGCCCGTCCCCGGACCCACCACCGGGCGACTGAGCCAACTCGCCGCGGCCCATCAGGTCGTCCTGATCGTGCCCGTATTTGAGAAGAGGGCAGAGGGGATTTTTCATAACACCGCGGTGGTGATCGATGCCGACGGAACGCTCCTCGGCCAGTACCGCAAGATGCATATCCCGGATGACCCGCTCTATTACGAGAAGTTCTATTTTACCCCCGGCGATCTCGGATTTCGGACCTTTCACACCCGCTATGCGCGGATCGGGGTGCTCATCTGCTGGGACCAGTGGTTTCCCGAGGGTGCACGGCTCACCGCGCTGAGCGGCGCCCAGGTCCTGTTTTATCCGACCGCTATTGGCGACCATCCGGACGATGGTGAAGAAGAGCACCAGGCGCAGCGGGAAGCCTGGCAGATCATGCAGCGCAGCCACGCCATCGCCAACGGGCTGTACGTCGCCGCGGTCAACCGTGTCGGCCAGGAGGGAGCGCTTAATTTCTGGGGCACCTCCTTTGTCAGCGACCCGTTCGGTCGCATCCTCAAGCAGGCGAGTGCCGACGCCGAGGAAACCCTGATTGTTCCGTGCGCGCTCGACCAGCTTAATACCACGCGTCAGTATTGGCCGTTTTTCCGTGACCGCCGGATTGACGCCTACGCCGACCTGACCCGGCGTTTTCTTGACTCCTAGCTCCGCCGAGTCGTTCGCGCGTATCAACCCTGGCCCGCTCGCATGACCTCCCCCCAGCCCACACCTGCCCAGCTCAGCTTTCGGATGCCCGCGGAATGGGAACCGCACGCCGCTACCTGGCTGGCCTGGCCGCATAATCGGGACACCTGGCCCGGCATGGACTCGACCATTGCCGCGGTGTACGTCCAGCTGATCACCGCCTTGCACCAGGACGAACGGGTGCATATTTGTGTGAATGACCCCGGGACTGCCGGGCGCGTCCGCCACACCCTTGACACTGCTGGAGTGGACCTCGCTCGTATTGGCATATACGAGATTCCGACCAACGATGCCTGGACCCGGGATCACGGCCCGATCTTTCTGACCCGTCAGCACGGACAGACAATCGAACTCGGCCTGACCAACTGGACGTTTAACGCCTGGGGGGCCAAATACCCGCCCTGGGACCTGGACGACCGCGTTCCGGAACGCATTGCCCAGTACCTCACCCTTCGCTCGTTTATTCCGGACATGGTGCTTGAGGGCGGGTCCATTGAGGTCAACGGTCGGGGCATGCTGCTGACGACCGAGTCCTGCTTACTCAACCCCAATCGTAATCCGACGCTCAGCCGCTCCGATATTGAGCGCAGGCTGAAAGCGTTTCTCGGGGTTCACCACATTGGCTGGCTCGGCGAGGGGATCGTCGGGGATGATACGGACGGCCATGTGGACGATATTGCCCGGTTCGTCAATCCCACGACTGTGGCGTGTGCGGTCGAAGACGATCCAACCGACATGAACTACAAACCGCTCCAAGACAATCTGCGCCGGCTGCGGGCCATGCGCGACCAGGACGGACAAGCCCTGCGTGTGGTGCCGCTCCCCATGCCCGGTCCGGTGGAGTCTGAAGCCGAGCGTCTCCCGGCCAGTTATGTCAATTTCTATATCGCCAATCGCACCGTGCTGGTTCCAACCTATAACCATCCCCATGACCGCACCGCCCAGGCTCTCCTCCAAGAGCTGTTTCCGGGGCGACGCATCCGGGGGATTCCGTGTCGCGAGCTGGTAGTCGGCCTCGGCGCGTTGCACTGCGTCACCATGCAGCAGCCGGCGTATGACCGGATGTATCAACCGGCATGAACATGTACACCGCACTCGATCAAGGATAAATTAAGGAGATAGTGGACGCAGAGACGAGGAAGGAAATGGCTGCTGGTTCCACGGTTGTGAGCCACAAAATCCGACAGGAAGTGGAGCGATTGCGCGCGGAGTTAGCGTTGCATAATCATCGCTACTACGTCCTGGACGAGCCGCTCATCAGCGACGCCGAATACGACCAGCTCTTTCGGCGTCTGGTTGACCTGGAAGCTGCGTATCCGGCACTGCACGATCCGGCCTCCCCCACCCAGAAGGTCGGCGCGCCGCCGCTGGCCGCATTTGCCCAGGTCCGTCATAGCGTGCCGATGCTGTCGCTGGCCAACGTCGTCTCCCAGGGCGAGATGCAGGAGTTTCATCAGCGCGTCCAACGCGGGCTCGAAACAACGCAGGATATCGCATACGTGGCCGAGCCGAAGATCGACGGGGTCGCCGTCGAACTGGTGTATGAAAACGGGAAACTGGCCGTGGGCTCGACACGCGGGGACGGAGTCACGGGCGAGGACGTCACGGCCAATCTCAGAACCGTGCGCTCCATTCCCTTGACCCTCTTCCCCCAGCCTGCGCAGCCGGTTCCGGGGCGGCTCGAAGTCCGCGGGGAAGTCTTTCTGCCCAAGGCGGCTTTCCGCAGCCTCAACGGCGCTCGGGCAAAAGCCGGCGAGCCCCTCTTCGCCAACCCGCGCAACGCTACCGCCGGTTCGCTCAAACAGCTCGATTCGTCTATCACCGCCGGGCGGCCGCTCGATTTCTTTTGCTATGGGGTCGGACAGATCGAGGGCGGCACGTTTGCGTCCTATTGGGAGCTGCGCCAGGCCCTCATCGGCTGGGGCATCAAAGCGGTGCCGCTGGGTCGCGTATGCCCGACCGTCGAGGCCGTCTTCGCGGTCTGTGACGACCTGGAAACGCGACGCGACAGCCTGGATTACGAAATTGACGGGGTGGTGGTGAAGGTGAACAGCTTTGCACTGCAAGCCCAACTCGGCCAGATTTCACGCTCGCCCCGTTGGGCCACGGCGTATAAATTCCCGGCCATCCAGGCAACGACCACCGTCCGGGATATCGTTCCGCAAGTCGGGCGGATTGGCACGCTGACCCCGGTGGCCGAGCTGGCGGCGGTCCATATCGGCGGCGTCACCGTCAAAAGCGCCTCCCTGCACAATATGGATGAAATCCGGCGCAAAGACATCCGGATTGGCGATACCGTTATTGTCGAGCGGGCCGGTGATGTCATCCCCTATGTGGTGAAAACGATCCCGGAGAAGCGTACCGGCCAGGAACGGCGCTTTGCGATGCCGCCCGTCTGCCCGGTGTGCAGCGCACAGGTTGTGCGCGAGGAAGGTGAGGCTGCGTATCGCTGTACCGGCCTGGCCTGTCCGGCCCAACTCAAGGAAAGCCTCACATTCTTTGCCGCCCGCGGCTCTATGGACATCGACGGGCTGGGGGAGAAAATCATAGACCAGTTGGTGGACAGGGATCTCGTCCGCGACCCCGGCGACCTCTACCTGCTGACCGCTGCGCAGTTGGCCGCGCTTGACCGGCTGGGGGAAAAATCCGCCCACAATCTGACTGACGCGCTTGAGCGCAGCAAGACCACCACCCTGCCCCGCTTGATCGCCGCGCTGGGTATCCGCCACGTGGGTGAAGCCACGGCCCGCCAATTGGCCGAGCATCTCGGTGATTTGGATCACATCATGCAGGCCGAGGAGGAAGCTCTCCAGGACGTGCCCGATATTGGGCCGGAGGTCGCCCGGAGCCTGGCCGCTTTTTTTGGGCAGGAACACAACCGGGCCGTTGTCAAAAAATTGCTCGACGCCGGGGTGCATTTCCCGCAGGTTGAGACCAGGCCGGCCGGTAGCCTGCACGGGCAGACCTTCGTCCTGACCGGCACCCTGGCCAGCCTGACCCGGCCGGAGGCAAAACAGCGCCTCGAAGCCCTTGGCGCAAAGGTCACATCCGGCGTCTCAAAAAAGACGGACTACGTCGTCGCCGGCACCGACCCCGGCTCAAAACGCGACAAGGCCGAAAAGCTGGGGATCACTATTTTGAACGAAGCAGAGTTGCTGGAGAAGTTATCAGGGTAGCAATGCTGTGGCGGGAAGCCCCTACTCACCGCCCCGCAAATCGTGGCGCATGCGGATGGCGGCCTCGCGCCCCTGATAATAGCCCGGCAGATATTTAACCTGACGGTAGCCGAGCCGGCGGTAGAACGCTTGCGCGCCGGGATTATTGGCGCGCACCTCCAAGTTGACGACCGGGATGTCTCCGGCGCGGGCTACCTGCTCTTGCCACTCAATCAAACACCGCCCGACCCCCAACCGGCGGGCAGCAGGCTCGACCGCCAGCAGGTTCAGATGAGCCCGTTCGGCGTAAAACTGCATAATGGCAAAGCCGATCAGTCGGCCCTCATGCCAGGCGCCGAGGACGTTGCTGTCACGCCCGCGAATATGCGCGATCACCCGCCGGGGAGTCCACGTCCACGGTAAGCCGTGCTCGACCAGATCGCGCGACATACGGGCGATCCGTAGTGCGTCCCCCTGCCGGACGAGTTTCAGCTCTGTATGGTCGGGCTGTGGAGCGGTCGCCATTAGCGTATTACACCGTGGTAGCATTGTTCGTTGAAAGAGGCTCTTTGTCTCCAGTCGTTCCCCATTGCCGGGCACGGGCGATAAATTCGGCCTGGTGTACAGGCCAATCGTGTAAGATCGCGGGATCGAAATCTGCGCCGTTAGGCCAGACAAGGGTGTGCACTTCTGAGTCTATGCTCACCTGACCGAAGACGACAGGGTCCTGTAGTGGTCCATACAGTTCGCCGGCGAGGACAGGCTGAAAGTCAATCGTTTGTTCAGTGTCATCGTCAAAGCTAATATGGAGCGTATACGGAGCTACTCTCTTCAATGATTTGACCTTGTATATAGAATGCTGCATACGTCCCTCTTCGGATGATACTCAACGAGCCCGTCTCTCTTAAGGCGTCCCTACAGAAGACGGTCACAAAAGGGCCAACTCAGAGACCAGAATCTCCGTACTCTCACTTCGATTTACAAGCTAAGCGTCGGGCTCTGGTTCGTCGATCTGTAGTTCGCCTTGGATGGGTTCCACGTCTGGAGTGAATTCCATGAAATACCGAAGAGGCAGCGGCTCTAGGGAGCCAATTACTTCATCAATTAGCCCAAGCCAACATGCATCAGTAGCCGTCAACTCGTTCTCACCTTCCTGCAATACATGACAGAGTGCAACAAAAAACGACCAAACTGGGCGAAGGGAGGGAAGCACCTTCTCGAATATTTTATCATCCCTCATCTCCTCCGATGTATCATTGAGTTCGTTTTGATCATCAGTTGTCAAGATAAAATTGGCCCAGCGAAGGCAGTGCTGTTTGAACTCCGAACTTTCAACATTCGTGAAATATTCTTGTAGAAGAAAGAAATCGTCAGTAAGCTGAGATAGCCCTACCTGCTCAAATGTCCATTGTGCACTTTTATTAGATACCAGTTCAAAGTCCACTATCGCCTTTATCACCACCGCTTCCCTATCAGCGTGACGCTTAGCATTTCGGAACCGCTTGCTTCTAACCGCCTTCGATGCACGGTCAACGAGGGCGTTATATCTCTTCGTTCTCTCCCTCGCGGAATTAAGCACTCTCCGGGCAGGGGCAGAGATATTCTCGGATACTATGTCAAGGAAACAGTCAAGGTCAGACATCGTGCTGTTTTCATATTTACTCCGTACCTGATCAAATCTCGACCGGACGTTGACAAAGCGCCAAATAAATCGACGTGAGGCTCGATGAGTAAGCGTTACCGCGTAACGGTCATTCGTCGACTTCAGGCTCTCCCTTAAGACTGAAGCAAGCTCCGCCGTCAGAGCAATATCAAGATTGTTTCGTACGCCGTGGTACAAAATCCTCGTTTCTGGATATGCGAGCGCATAATCACCCGCAATAAGCAGATCCGCTGCCGCGCTTGCGGCCGTTGTCGTGGCTACGGTGATTAGACGACACGAACCTGCAAGGTCCAGATTGTTCGCCGCAAGCAAACCACGTAGAGCATCAGCGGCAAGAGTGCTACCACCAAGGCTATCAATATAGACGGTGATAGGGCCCCGACTTCGGTTTTGAAGGGACACGATTCTCGGCGTTAAGCGCTGTAGTAAAGACTGATCTATGGTGCCTTGGATGTATATCGCTCGCCCAGGATTGGGCCTGAAATCAGCATTTGGGGTGATCACTCCAACCCTCGTTTAGCCCCTCACTGGGACGGACTCCCTGCTAACTTTGCACGACGATATTTTTTCGTATCCTGCTGGCGCGCGAATTCAAAATGATCTCGGACTGCCTTAGAAAATGCCGATAAGTCAGAACCATATGTTTGGTAAATCTTCCGAACCGCCCGATCAAGGTCTTCATCCGACCGCTGAGGTATTCTATTTTTTTTAGGGGTGGTGATCTTCATAATACCCTCTATCGTCGGTTGTGGTGTAGCCTTTCTCTCCCGCACCCCAGAACCCCTTCAATAATACCAAACTTTCTCAACAAAAGGCTAATTTCTTCTGAGAGATATTGCTACTAGGGTTTTCGATATGAAACAAGCCCTTCGTTTCACTCTACGGGATAACGGTTTTCGCCATACCCTTTACTTACACCCCCCGCGTTTTGTGGTATGACTCGGACGATCCAATACAGAAAGCGAGCAGCATGGAGACGCAATCAAGCCCACAACCCCTGACGGGCGCGGAAGTTGCCATTCAGACCGCGGCCGCGGCCGGCATTGATGTATGTTTTGCCAATCCGGGTACGACCGAGTTATACCTCGTGCAGGCCCTCGACCGCTGTCCGGGCATCAAGCCGGTGCTGGCGGTTTTTGAAGGGGTGTGCACCGGCGCGGCCGACGGCTATGCGCGGGTCACCGGCCGCCCGGCCCTGGCCTTGCTCCATTTGGGTCCGGGGCTGGCCAACGGGCAGGCCAATTTGCATAACGCCCGCAAAGCCCACTCGCCCGTGGTGTCCATCGTGGGCGAACATGCCACCTGGCATATTGCCGCCAACGCGCCGCTGACCGCGGACATTGAAACCCTGGCCCAGCCCATGTCTCAATTCGTCCTGACCGCAAAAAGCCCGGACACGGTCGGACAGGACATGGCCGAGGTCATTGCCCGTGCGGCCCAGTTGCCAACCGGCCCGACCACCCTGATTCTGCCGGGCGATATCCAATGGGCAAGCGTTAACACCCCGCCCGTCCAGCCGAAGATTGCCGCGCCCGCGCCGCCGGACACGGACGAGACCGAACGCGCGGCCCGGGCGCTCCGGACGGGTCAGACCGCGCTGGTGCTGAGCGGCAGTGCGCTGCGGACCGCAGGGCTGCAAGCCGCCGACCGGATCGAACGGGCAACCGGCTGCCGGGTGCTGACGCCGACCTTTCCGCCCATTCAGGACCGCGGCATCGGCTTGATCTCCCCGGACAAAATTCCCTACGCGCCGGAACCGGCCAGCCAGCTCCTGGAGCCGTATAAAAACGTTATCCTGGCCGGCGCGCACGAACCGGTGGCGTTTTTCGGCTATCCGAACACCCGCAGCAGTTTGTGTGCGGAAGACGCGCAGCTCATTCAGTTATGCCGCGACACGATCGACCCGGCGATCGCCCTGACCGCGCTGGCCGATGCGCTTGACGCACCCGCCGTGCGCACGGCACCGGCCCCGGACCGGCCGGAAGTGCCGAGCGGTCCTCTCACCCCGGCCAATATGTGCCGGGCCCTGGCCGCGGCCCAGCCCGAGGGCGCGATTGTCATGGATGAGGGCGCAACCGCGGGGTTTGCCTATCACGGCATGGCCGGCGGAGCGCCGCCGTTTACGTATATGGCGCTGACGGGGGGCTCTATCGGCCAGGGGCTGCCGTGTGCGGTGGGAGCTGCGGCCGCGGCTCCGGACCGTCCGACCATCTGCCTCGAAGGTGACGGCTCTTCGCTGTACACCATTCAGGCCTTGTGGACCATGGCCCGCGAGCAACAGCATCTGACCAGTATTATTTGTAAGAACAAAGCCTATTCCATTCTGCGCTGGGAGCTGGAACGCGCCAAAATGACACCGGGCGAGGCCAGCCTGTCGCTGACGGCGCTCGACTCGCCTGAGTTCGACTTTGTGAAATTGGCCGAGGGCTTTGGAGTGGAAGGCCGGGCGGTGCATACCACGGAAGAACTCAACGAGGCCCTCCGGTATGCGTTCAAGACGCCGGGACCGATGCTTATTGAGGCCAATCTGGAATAGGCGAGTTACTCGTTGAAGGGAGCTTCCTCACTGGGAGTGCGGGCTTCCAGCCCACAAAGAAACGCGGCCAAGATGGCCGCGCTCCCAGGATGAGACATGACGACCACTAAACGATCATGAACATTCCGTCCGAGTTGTACCGGCCCTCCCTGACCCTGCTGACCGACCTCTACCAGCTCACCATGGCCTATGGCTATTGGAAGGCAGGGATCGCCGACCGGGAATCCGTCTTTAACCTCTTCTTCCGCCAAAACCCCTTTGGGGGAAGCTTCAGCATTGCCTGCGGCCTGGAATATATGGTGGATTTTCTCGGCCATTTTCGGTTCGACGCGGACGACACGGCCTTTCTGACCGAGGTATGCGGCACTGACGGCAAACCGCTGTTCGACCGGGGGTTTCTTGACGCCTTGGAGTCCATGACCTTCAGTTGCCAGGTCGATGCCATCCCGGAAGGCACGCTGGTTTTTCCGCCCGAGCCGCTGGTCCGCGTCCAGGGACCGCTGATGCAGTGCCAGCTCATCGAGACGGCGCTGCTCAATCTGATCAACTTCCAAACCCTGGTCGCGACCAAGGCCGCTCGGATCTGCCTGGCGACCGGCGGAGAACCCGTCCTGGAGTTCGGCCTGCGCCGCGCCCAGGGCATCGACGGGGGCCTGGCCGCCAGCCGGGCCGCGTATATCGGTGGCTGCGATGCCACCTCGAATGTGCTGGCCGGCAAGCTGTTCGGGATTCCGGTCAGAGGCACGCACGCGCATAGTTGGGTCATGGTCTTTGATGATGACCTGGAAGCCTTCCAAACCTATGCCGAGGCCATGCCCAATAACTGCATCTTTCTGGTAGACACCTACAATACCCTGGAAGGGGTACGGAAAGCCGCCCAAGTCGGGCAATGGCTGCGAGCCCGCGGCCATGAAATGGTCGGTATCCGGCTCGATTCGGGCAACCTGGCCCAACTGAGTATAGCAGCCCGGGACATCCTGGACGCCGCCGGCTTTCCCAACGCGCGCATTGTCGGCAGCAGTGATCTGGACGAACGCCTGATCACCCAGCTCAAGGAGCAGGGCAGCACGATTGACGTGTGGGGCGTGGGAACGAAACTCGTGACCGCCTACGATCAGCCCGCCCTGGGCGGGGTGTACAAGCTGACCGCGGTCCGCGCTCCCGATGGCGCGTGGCAGGACAGAATCAAGCTGTCGGAAGAGACGGTAAAAGTGACCAACCCGGATATTCCCCAGGTTCGCCGTTACCACACGCACAAAGAGTTTCTGTGCGACGTGATGTATGGCAAGGAGGCCGACCTCGCGGACGGCTGCACCATGGTCGACATGAGCGATCCGGCCACACGCCGCAGGATTTCGGGAGACACGGCTTTTTCCGACCTGCTGGCGCCGGTGTTCCGTCAGGGCAGAGCCGTCTATGAAAGCCCGCCCCTGACCCGCATCCGCCAGCGCACCCAGGAGCAGCTCGCCAAACTTCCAGGCGATATCACCCGTTTGAACCAGCCGGGACAGTATCCGGTCGGGCTTGAAGAAAGCCTGTACGAACGCAAGGTCCAGCTCATCCGTCAGGCGGAGTGGACTTCAGCCTGAAGTAACCTGAGCCTGGTAATTTGCAGCCCTCCGTGTCATGTTCTCTTGCAGACAGGAGGGAACTATGGAGCTGCAAGATATCCTGTATGAAAAGCGCGGCCCTGCGGCCTGGATCACCCTCAATCGTCCGACCGTGCTGAACGCGCTCTCGCCCGCGCTGGTCCGCAGCCTCAAGCAGGCCTGTACCGACGCGCAAGAAGATCCCCAGGTGCGGGTCGTCGTTTTCACCGGTGCGGGCCGGGGATTTTGCGCCGGCGCCGACATCAGCACCATGGAGCACACCCGTCTGGATGACTTCCGGACGTTTCTCAACGAGTTGGCTGCGACCTGGTCGGTGATCCGCACCCTGCCCAAGCCAACCATCGCGGCCATCAACGGCGTGGTGGTTGGCGCGGGATTCGAGCTCACCCTGGTGTGCGATTTCCGTATTGCCGCAAGCACCGCCCGTATCGGGTCGGCCGAGGTCAATATCAACCAGCCCATGACCAACGGCTCCACGCATCTTCTGCCCCGCCTGGTTGGCGAGACCAAGGCCAAGGAACTGGGTATGACGGGCAATATCATCGAGGCCGCCGAAGCCGAGCGGATCGGGCTGCTCAACGCCTGCGTGCAGCCGGACGCGCTCATCGAGCGCGTCCAGACCCTGGTCGATACCCTGGTCAGCCGCGGGCCGATTGCCGTCTCCCAAGTCAAACAGTGCTTTGCCCGCAACCGGGACGTTGACATCGAGACGGCGATCATGGGCGAGAATGAAGCGGCGACCGAGTGCTTTTTATCGGCCGACCAGCAGGAGGGCTTGCGTGCCTTTCGTGAAAAGCGTGCCCCCAACTGGTCGGGAACCTAGGGGCCGGGCGGAGCGCAGAAGGAGGCCGAGATGAAAATTCGCAATACCTCACATATTGCCATTGGGGTCAGCAATATGGAGCGATCGCTTACATTTTACCGTGACATATTGGGCCTGCGGGTCACCCTGGACGATCCGCAGGAGAATCCGGGCGGGGCGCTGGCCAAGCCGCGTCACGGGGTCTATCTGCGTTGGGACGACGGGCCGGACGCCACTTTTATCGTCCTGTCGGAGAACCAACCGGTTTCCGGTGGGGCGCTCAATCTCAATCAGGTGGGCATTCACCATTTTGCCTTTTGGGTGGACGACCTCGAAGACACGTTTGAAAAAGTCCGGGCCGCCGGGGTGCCGATCGTCATGCCGCCCACGACCTTTGACAGTGTGGCCTACGGCGAAGAGCCGGGCGGACAGGTGCGGACCACATTATTCAAAGACCCCGACGGCATCGTGGTGCAACTCGACCAACGGGTGGCGTAAAGGAGGACATATGGCACTGGGACAGAATAAGGTCGAATACGAGGTCATCGAAGGCTGGGAACAGCTGCCCGAAGGCTGGTCGTTTGTTGAGGTGGCCGGGGTGGCGACCGACTCACAGGACCGGGTATATGCCTTTAACCGGGGCGACCATCCCATGATCGTGTTTGATCGGGACGGTAAGTTTCTGAACGCCTGGGGAGAAGATGTCTTTACCAACGCCCACGGCATTTTTATCGGTCCTGACGACACCATCTACTGTGCCGACAACTTCGACCATACGGTCCGTCTCTTCACCCCGGACGGTACGCTCATCAAGACGCTGGGCGAGAAAGACAAGCCCGCGGAGACCGGCTTTCAGGCTTGGACCACGCCGGTCCAACAATCCGCCGGTCCGTTTAATATGGTCACCAACGTCGCCCTCTCACCCCAGGGCGATATGTATATCGCCGATGGCTACGGCAACGCGCGGGTGCATAAATTCTCGGCCGCGGGCGAGCTCCAGTTTTCCTGGGGGGAGCCCGGCAGTGGCCCCGGACAGTTCAAAATACCCCACGCGATTGCCGTTGACCAACGCGGACGGGTGTATGTCGCCGACCGGGAGAACTCGCGTATTCAGCTCTTTACCGAAGACGGGAACTATGTCACCGAGTGGACGCATGTGAATCGGCCGGACGATCTGTATATCGACGAGGATGAAAATCTCTTTGTCGCCGAGCTGGGCTTCAAGGTTGCGTCCATGCCGAATAATCTGGGAGCCGCGGTACCGCCGCACGAACCACCCTCGTGTGTGACCGTGCTCACGCTGGACGGGGAGGTCCAACACCGCTTTGGCGGACACGGTTTGGAGCCGGGCAACTTCTATGCGCCGCACGGCATCTGGGCCGACTCGCGAGGCGACCTCTACGTCAGCGAGGTGAACTACAGCGCCGGCGGGAGGCAGGGTTTGATCCCTCTTGACGGGCATGTGCTGCAAAAATTCGTGCGCCTCCAGAAATGAGTGCGGCCCGGAGATAGATGTATGGTACGCGTTGCCGTCCTGGACGATTATCAGGACGTGGCTCGAAAGATGACGGACTGGAGCGTGCTGCCGGTAGAGGTTGAGGTCGAGGTGTTTCAAGATCATCTGACGGACCAGGCCGCCGTGGCCGAGCGGCTCAAGGACTTCGACATCGTCATGGCGATGCGGGAACGGACGCCCTTTCCGCGTGCGCTGCTGGAGCAGTTGCCACGGCTGCGCTTATTGACCACAACGGGCATGCGCAACGCTGCCATCGATATGCAGGCCGCCGCAGACTGTAACGTCCTGGTGTGCGGAACCGGCGGTATCCTGTATCCGACCGCCGAGCTCACCTGGGGTCTGATTTTATCGCTGCTGCGTCATATTCCGGACGAAGACCAGGCCACCCGGGCGGGACGCTGGCAGGTCAGCATGGGACTGGGGCTGAATGGCAAAACCCTCGGGCTGATGGGGCTGGGACGGTTAGGATCGGAGGTGGCACGAGTCGGCAACGCCTTTCAGATGGACGTCATTGCCTGGAGCCAAAATCTGACAGCCGTGCGCGCGGCTGAGCGCGGCGCGACCCTGGTGAGTAAAGACGAACTCCTGGTCCGCGCCGACATTCTTTCGATTCATCTGGTCCTGAGCGCCCGGTCGCGGGGTCTCATCGGACACCAGGAACTCAATCGGATGAAACCCACGGCCTATGTGATTAACACCTCGCGGGGGCCGATTGTCGACGAGGCGGCGCTTATCGCGGCCCTCCGCAATGGAACGATCGCAGGCGCAGGCTTGGATGTATTTGATGAGGAGCCCTTGCCCCTGGACCATCCGCTACGGCGGGCGGAAAACACCATCATCACGCCCCATATCGGGTATGTGACGCAGGAAACGTATCAAGTCTTCTTTGACGAGACGGTGGAGAACATTCAGGCGTTTCTGAAGGGTGCTCCCGTGCGGGTGTTGAATTAAGCTCGCGGGTGCCCCTCACTACAGCCAATCGATGAAAACACTGAGGGACAGCGTATTTCACGCCAACCGCTGGGCTATCTCGGCGTATTGGTCCAGGAAGGGCAGAATGACCTCGCGACCTTCGGTCGGAATGCGTACCGCGGTCCTGACGGCTCCCATATCCCGGTAGCGCCCCAGGCGTTGCTCGTCCGGGGTGTCGATACAGAAAAACGAGATGGGGATGGACCCCGGAGCGCGCCCCGCTTTTTCCGCGCGTTCGTTCAGGTCGGCCAGGGCGGCCGGCCAGTCGTCAATCAGGGTCTCGATGGGCAGCCAGCCGTCACAGTGATCGACCACGCGCTGCCGGCCCAGCTTGGAGCTCATGCTGCCCAGAATGATGGGCGGGTGCGGCACGGTCAGCGGCTTGGGATAGGACCAGACCCGGTCGAAGTTCACGAATTCGCCGTGGTAGGAGGCTTCCTCCTGCGTCCACAGGGCTTTCATGGCCTCAAGATGCTCCTTGAAAACCTGCCAACGCCGGTTGGGCGGGGTGCCGTGGTTCTGCATTTCTTCCCGAATCCAGCCGGCACCCACCCCAAACAGAAAACGGCCGTTGGAGATGCGGTCCAGGGTCGCCACCTGCTTGGCTTGATATAAGGGCTCGTGCTCGATGATCAGCGAAACGCCGGTGCCCAACAGGATTTTCTCGGTCACGGCCGCGGCGGCGGCCAGGGTTGAGAACGGGTCGGACATGTGGATGTATTCCTTGGGCAGCGGGCCGCCGGCCGGCCAGGGGGTTTCCCGGCTGGCCGGAATGTGGGTGTGTTCGGGTACCCACAGGGACTCAAAGCCGCGTTCCTCGCCGGCGACGGCCAACTCTGCCGCCGGCATGGTGTATTCGGTATTGAAACTGAAGATACCAAGCTTCATGCGTCCGCTCCTTATCGGCCACAGGGTATCAAACGAATTCGAGGTCCCGATCCATGGCGGTCGTGGCGCGGTAATAACACGTCTGCCGGGCTTTGCCGGTAGCGTCTTTGGTATGACACACGCCGCCCCTGCGCGGGATGACGCGGTACAACACGGAATTCTGTTCACAGTTGACACGGACATCAACCAGATCGAGCACATCGCCTGAGGTTGCGCCCTTGCGCCATAACTCGTTGCGCGAGGTGGACCACAGCACGGCCTGTCGGGTTGCGAATGTCTCCTTGAGCGCCAGGTCGTTCGCATAGCCGATAAACAAAACCGCGCCGTTCTCGGCGTGTTGCAACACGACCGGGATGACATCCTGGTCGGTTTCCGCGACCTTGCGCAGCTTCTTAAAATCGAGAGTGAGTACCTTGCCTTCTTCAAGGATATTCATGCGGGGATACCTCTTCCTAATAGCCTGCGTCTTCGTACGGTCCCAGACCGCGTTTATAGATCAGAAGTTTTCGTTCAAACGAGCAGACTTCCTGGCCGTCCTGATTGACCGCCCGGGTGCGGACGTGCAGCACGGCCTGAGCCGGGCGGGAGCGCGACTCGCGTTTGTCGAGCAGTTCGGACTCGGCGTAGATCGTATCGCCGGCTTTGACCGGTGTCGGCAGTGTGACATCGGTCCAGCCGAGGTTGGCCACGACCTTGTTAAACGTTTTCGTTGTCATGGCGGTGACCGCGCTCAGCACCAGGGTTTCGCTGATGACGTTTTCGCCGCCATAGACCTTGTGGTTATACTCCGCGTCGGCGGTGCGGGCGAAGAGGTCGGCAGACCGAAAGGTATGTTGCCGGTTTTCCTCAGCCGTGAACGTGCGTCCCGGTCGGTGTTCAAAGACCTGGCCGACTTCAAAGTCTTCGAACTCGATGCCCGCGATCTCCATGAACACCTGGTCTTCAAGTTTTCGGTGCGAATGAAACTGACTCATGGCGGTTTACCTTCAGTCTAGTAATTGACGGCTTCGAACGGTACGGCGTCACGCTTATACACCAGCAGGTCATAGCCCATCACGCACACCAGCTTGCCGTCCTGATTCACCCCCCTGGTTTCGACCGTAAGCTTGCCACACGCGGCATCACCGGCAACCTCCTCCTTGGCCCTGATTTCGGTCTCGGCGTAGAGCGTGTCTCCGCCAAAGACGGGGGCCGTCATATTGAGCGCAGACCAGCCCAGGATGCGCGTTTTCTTGAAAAACGTTTTCCAGGTCATGCCGATCAGGCGTTGCAGGGTCAGCGTGCTGACGACCAGGGGTCTTTTCCACTCGGTCTTGGAGGCGTAGTGAGCATCAAAGTGGATCATGGCCTGGTTGAGGGTATCAAACGATTCTTCGAGGTTGTCCTGTTGGGTAATCGTCAAACCGGGCCGATGTTTGAAAATCTGCCCAACCTGGAAGTCTTCAAAGTCGAGTCCGTAGCGTTCTCGAAACCGCTTCTCCCCAACCTGTATATGCGACGCATAGGCGAATTCAGCCATACTGATACACTCCAATCTTCACACTTTTAGCAGGTTGGTCAGCCTACCAGGAATCGTGTCGCTCGGGTAGGGTCTGCCCTGTCCTGGACAAGGTGATCGGGGGAAAGGCTGCGGGCACGATACCCGCGCACCGGGAGGAAGTCGCAGGGGTGGATGCCGACCCCCGTTTTTACGGGGGCGGTGTATTTTCGGCGAAATGACGGGTTACGGCATGGCGCGGTGTCGGTGTCGAAGGGCGGCGGTTCAACCGGAAGAAGGGGACGGATTAGGCGAAGCTCATTCGGCCGACGGAGAGGCGCTGCTCCGGCTGGCGTCGACGCTCCACATCCCAGAGCCATGCGCGGAGATAAACAAAAAGGCGAAACAGTAGACAACGGCCAGCTCGCCCTGATTCTGAATCGGCAGGAGGGCATTCATGCCGTGCGCCATCCAGTAGGCGGCCGCCATCAGGCCGCTACAGATAAAGGCCGCCCAACCGGTCATCAACCCGATCATGACCAGTGCCCCGCCAACCAGTTCGATAGGACCCGCGACATAGAGGATAAACGCGGGTGCTTCCGGCGGCGGTAAGGGGAAGCCCAACAGCTTTTGGGTCCCGTGGAAAAGGAAGGTGAATCCCAAGACAATCCGCATTAACGCATACGTCTGTCCCCCATATGCCCCCATGAACGAAGCCATAACAGCCCTCCTTTGGTCTGAAATGACTTCGTCATAGCAGTGTCAGAGACAAAACTTCAAGCGAACTTTTGGAGCATGGGCGCGTACGCATCCAGAAACGCCCGTACTTGCTCTCGATCTTCAGTCGGTATGCGGACAACGGTCCGGACCGCCCCGTAGTGCTGAAAGCGCTCAAGAACATGTGCCTTTGGTGCGTTGGTACAAAAGCAGGTGATCGGAATGGACTGCGGGTCACGCCCAATGGACTCGGCGTACTCATGCATTTTCGCAATCGAGCCCGGCAGGTCTTCGACCGCGGCCGCAACCGGAATCCAGCCATCGCACAGATCGACAACGCGTTTGAGCGCGATTTTTGAACTCAGGCTGCCGAGCAGAATCGGCGGATGCGGCCGTGTCAACGGCTTGGGATGGGACCAGACTCGATCAAAGTTGACAAATTCGCCGTGATACGAGGCTTCGTCTTGCGTCCATAATGCCTGCATGGCCTCAACGCGTTCGGTCAGGACGGTCCAGCGCCGATTGGGCGGCGTGCCGTGATTGCGCATTTCTTCTTTGTTCCAGCCGGCGCCGATACCGAACAGAAACCGGCCCTGTGAGAGGCGATCCAGAGAGGCAATTTGCTTTGCCTGGACAATGGGGTCGTGCTCGGTCACGAGAGAGATGCCTGTCCCCAGCTTGAGCGTCGTTGTCACCGCGGCTGCGGCCGCCAGCCCAATAAACGGATCGGACATGTGGATATATTCCTTGGGCAGCGCTCCGCCACCGGGGAATGGGGACTCCCGGCTGGCCGGAATATGCGTATGTTCCGGCAGCCACAAGGATTCATAGCCCCGCTCCTCGCAGGCGACCGCCAGTTCATCCGCGGCCATAGTGTACTCGGTGTTATAACTAAACACGCCAATATGCATACAGACTCCTTCGCGGTTTTCGCCCTTGCTTTTTAGTACTTGGCCATCACCTTTTCGGCAAAGTCGGTCATCTGCCGGACCGGGTCGTCGTCCATGACCTGAAAGGCGAAATGCGACAGGCCGGCGTCTTCGAGGGCGTGGATGCGCGCAATAATCTCGTCCGGCTGGCCGATGATGGCGACCACGTCGGCCAGTTCCGGCACGATGAATTTCGCCTCGTCCTCACGCGGATAAATGATATGACCCTCGTGGAGGGTGAGATGGCGCGTGTCCGCGGGGAGTTCCGCGGCGTATTTTTTGTAGCGCTCCACCCATTCCGCTACTGCCGGAATCGGCGGCAGCAAGGCGCTGCCCCACTCGACCTGGACGTGCAGGAAATTCATAATGAACGGAGCGACCAGGCTCATGATGCGCGGCGTTGCGGTTGTCTCACCAGGAGAAAGCACCGCGGTGGGGAAGAAACATTTTGAGGGTACGTCGCCCGGTGATTTGCCACGCTTCCGGGCCGCGTCGTCGATGATGGTCCGGGCCGCCCGCAGCCCGTCCGGGTCTATGCCCCAGGTGATATGACCGTCCGATTCCGAGCCGCAGTAGGCCAGGGTCTTGGGACCCAGGGCAGAGATACTGACCGTCACGGGGTCTTTGAGATTGATATAACTGCGGTGCGGATGCAGGAAACGGACGGCGTGCTCTTCGCCCTCTTCCCGGAGCGTTCCGGTCTCACCGGCAAGCAGGGTCTGGATCAAGCGCACTTCCTTTTTCATGCGCGTTAACGTGATGGGGCGCAGGTCCATCGTCAGCCGGGCGGTGTTTCCGGTTCCTACGCCTAATTCCACCCGGCCGGGGGCAAGTTGGTTAATGGTCGCAATCGAATGGGCAATGGTTGGAGCCAGGCGCGTCGTCGGCACGGCCACACCGGTTCCGAGTCGAATCGTGGAGGTCTTATGCGCGGCCAGGGCCATGGTCGCATAGACGTCCGAATAGATCATCTGCGAGTCGTAAAACCAGGCCTGGCGATAGCCCAGCCGCTCGGCCAATTCGATCAGTTCAAAATCGCCAACCCGCGAAGGAAAGGTCACCCCGAAATCCATCAGCTTCTCCTCTTCGAGTGGAATGCCGCATGCATATCGGGACAGCGAGCCGAGGTCCAGCCGTTATGGGTTACGCAACTATCGCGCGGCGAGTAGGATGGTACTTTATGCTAGGGTGAGCGTATCTACGATCTATAGGCTTTGTGAGGAAATTCACAGATGAGTAACCTCAGCGTTACACCTTCCAGCTTAGAGAGCACTCCTGATGTGAAGCAGAGTGTACTCCAAACCCTAAGAAGCAATGGACACGACCTCTCGTGCTTAGACCCTTCCCATCCTAGCTTCTCTAATACCGACGCGTTATAGACAGGGCCGGCTCAGTCCCAGGAGTTATCCGCGTCAAATGAATCCCAGAGCTGCCAAACAGACGATGGAGTTTGGCGATTTCCAGACTCCCCCGCGTCTAGCCAAATCGGTATGCAGTCTCTTACTTCGTACCGGTTTTGCGCCTTCCTCCATAATTGAGCCTACGTGCGGCCAGGGCGCTTTCCTTGTCGCGGCTCTTGAGACGTTTCCAGACGCCACAGTACGGGGTTACGAATACAATCCCACCTATGCTGAAGCAGCCTATCGGGCCGTGTCTCACTCTTCTCAGGCGACAGTACAAAAGGGGGACTTCTTTCGGATTGACTGGGATGCTGAACTCTCGAAGCTCTCAGAACCGTTGCTCGTCCTCGGCAACCCGCCGTGGGTGACCAACGCTACGGTTGGCTCTTTGGGTGGTAGCAATCTCCCGGAGAAGTCAAACCTTGATGGCTTGCGCGGTATTGACGCCCTGACAGGGCGTGCAAATTTTGACATCTCGGAATGGATGTTGCGAGAGAACCTCCGCTGGCTCAGGGGACGGCACGGAGCAATCGCGGTGCTGTGTAAGACGAGCGTCGCGAGGAAGGTACTCGTCCATGCCTGGTCTGCGTATTTCCCGATCAAGTCCGCGACGATCTATCGACTTGACGCTCGTCGAGAGTTTGGCGTTTCGGTAGACGCCTGCCTGCTTTTCGTTTGTCTAGTTCCAGGCGCGCAAACCCACGAGTGCGCCGTCTACGATACGCTGAACGATCCGAGGCCGTCGTCAAGCTTCGGGATGAGAGATGAGCGCCTCGTATCCGACTTAAAGACTTACGGACGGCTTCACTTCCTCTACTCGGACGGTCTGACCGGATGGCGCTCAGGTGTAAAGCACGACTGTAGTCGGGTCTTCGAGTTCTCAGTCAAGAACGGAGAATTGGTTAATGGCCTCGGTGAGGTTGCATCGCTAGAAGCCGATGTTGTCTTTCCCCTATTGAAGAGTTCAGATGTCGCCGGTCACCGTCCTCCCCGGAAATATCTCTTGGTTCCTCACCGGTCCATGGATGAATCGCCACACGAGCTTCGTAGTCGTGCGCCTCGGGCGTGGCAATACTTAACCTCTCATGAACAGACTCTTGAAGCACGCAGCAGCTCTATCTACAAGAAGAGATCAAAGTTCTCGATCTTCGGCATCGGGCCATACTCCTTCGCTCCCTGGAAAGTCGCAATCTCGGGGCTCTACAAGAGCCTACGCTTCACAAAGATCGGACCGCTTGATGGACAGCCCATACTGCTTGACGATACCTGTTACTTCTTCCCGTGTGACAGCGAGGAAGAATGCCTCGCCCTGTACGAACTCGTATCGTCGCCGCTTGCACTCGAGTTCTGGTCATCCCTCGTATTCTGGGACTCCAAACGCCCGATTACGGCGAAGCTACTGAATCTGCTGGACCTCGCTAGTCTGGCAAAGAAGATAGGAAACTGGACACCGACTACCCGGCGTATCGCAGAGCGGCAAATGACCGCCTACTCGGCCGGTTCACACCAGCCTATGCTTTTCCGGGAATCGTCTTCTCGGTACGGGTTGACGGAGGAAGGGCGTGACCCTTTGGCGAACGACAAGAGCGGGGAATAGAAAGTCCTATCGACGAGACTCCGAACCTATCTCGAATTTACCCCAGCTTTGATGAAAACAGGCCGCGATGGAGAAGCGGTGTTGCGGTAGCCTCGCTAGGTCACCCCGAAATCCATCAGCTTCTCCTCTTCGAGTGGAATGCCGCATGCATATCGGGACAGCGAGCCGAGGTCCAGCCGTGACGAGAGCGAGCCAATAGCCTATACTCATATTTAGAACCTTTAGAGGTATGAATATCCCTATTTATAAATAGACAAATCAATTCAGGGAATCGTCAATCACAGCATCTCATAAAAGCTGCCCTCGCCCGGAACGAACAGCCGACTATAAAACCGCAGGGCGTATGAATCGGTCATGCCGGCCAGAAAGTCGCAGATGACCCGTTTGCGGGCAGCCTCGTCACCGTTGAGCAGCGCGTTTTCATAGTGCTCGCCGTGGTCTTCGGGGAAGAGACCGATGGACTCCTGGCCCTGGTCGAGCACGGCAAACAGGCGCTGGAGGACTTCTTTGCCCTTATGGCCGAGTGTGGTCACACGCGGATTGTTGATGACCTTGTACGACTCGAACGCCTTGAGGGCTTCGATGCGAACCCGGTTGGGAAAATCGGTATCAACCAGACCGTAGGATTGGTGAGCAACCGGACTGACGAATTCATGAATGAGATCACGGATCAGCATTTTTCTGCCGGCCCGAAGAGAGCGCTGTTCGAGCTGTTCGAGTCGGTCGGCAATCTGGGCCAGTTCCCGGTGGACCGTGCTTTCATCGATGGTTCGTCCCCAAGCGGTCAGCTTTGCATTGACCGCCCGTACCACGCGCGCCGGCGGAAGACGGCGCAGGTCGGCCGGGGTGAGTAAGCCGGCTTTGAGACTGTCCTCCAAGTCGTGCACGGAATAGGCGATGTCATCCGCCACATCCATGATTTGGCACTCAAGGCTGCGCTGCTGTCCGCTGCCGGTCCGGCGGATGATAGCCTCGACGAGGGCGCGGTCTGCGGCGTAAAAGCCTTTGACCAGACCCTGTGCCACGTTAGCCAGCGCACTTGCGTCGATGCAGGTTTTATATTTGAGAATCCCGTCCAGGGTTTGATAGGTCAAATTCAGGCCGGCATAGTCGGCATGCTTGTGTTCAAGACGGGTCACAATGCGCAAGGTCTGCGCGTTGCCCTCAAAGCCACCATGCGCCCGCATGAGTTGATGCAGCGTCCGCTCGCCGTTATGGCCAAAGGGCGGATGGCCGAGGTCGTGGGCCAGGCAGACCGTCTCGACCAAGTCCGGGTCGGCTCCCAGAGTCAGGGCAATGCCCTTGGCAATCTGAGCGACTTCGAGAGAGTGGGTGAGGCGGGTCCGAAAAAAATCTCCCTCATAAATGCCGAAGACCTGGGTCTTGCCCTGCAAACGTCGAAACGCCGCCGAGTGGATAATCCGGGCGCGGTCATGCTCAAACTCCGACCGCCGGTCGGTTGCGGCCCGTGCCGGCTCCGGCGTATGGCGAACTGCGTCTGAAGCGCGTGATGGCGTCACGGTGATATCTCTCCCAATGTCGTCTCCGGCACCGCCATGAACTCTTTGAACCAATTCTGCATCTCTTCGTCAGGCAGGGCCTGTCGTAGTGCTTCGGTGAACTCTTCGTCGCGAGTAGACTCCCAGGAGACATCCTTGATGACAATCCGGACATGTGGATCAACAACACGCATTTTCTTAAACCCCGCCCGCACTTCTTCGGCCAGATTAAACTTTTGATATTCAGTTTTACGGGCAGATCGTTGAATCCGTACCTGCATAGACCGAACGAGGGTCTGGATAATTTCCTCTTCGTCGTTCTTTATATTTTGGTGAAACTTCTCAATCCAGATTTGCAATAGATTTTCGAAAGCATCGACTTCTTCGCGGAAAGCGGTCATATCTATTTTTCGTATCAAAGAGCCAAAACCTTGAATTTTCACAAAGTAACGATCCTTAATGCCCCTCCATATGGTTTCGATATCTTTTTGCGTTGTCGGGACAAGAATTTTCTTACCGTCCTTGTTGAATGCCTGTTGCCCTCCAACAATAAGTGGGGCGTCGATGGCAAAATCGGCTTTTTCCTGGTATGGGCGAACTTGCGTTTCGAGGACTTCTTGCAGGTCTTCAGGTAAATCCGAGTTAAGCAACAAGTTAGAAATTTTAATTTTCCTGTTTGTCCACCCCGCTCCCCTAAGCTCTGTCTCTACGAAATGGAATCTCGTAGAGAACACCCGCGTCTTTTGCGCAAGGTCAAACGGTATGGGTGGGTTCTCGTTAAGCGAGGCTACCATCTTTTTGGTCTCTTCTGGCAGGAGTGTCTTGGTGCCGCCCTCGGCTTCCACCGGGGGGACGCTCACCCCATCATCCCACACCGCCTCCCGCAATTTTCTCGCGCTCACCCCTTTCAAGATGATGCCGTTGTATTGCCCTTGCTTTCGAGTGCTTTCGAGTGATTGGGGGGTAGGGGACCAAATTGTAGCAACGTCATCGACCACGAGTAGTCCTATCCGTAAGCCCGGTTCCCGACGTAAGGGCCTTCCATTTTCCAGAGTAAATTTATACAGAGTGGTGAGTCCCTCCAGATCGCCAAAACCAATGCGGTACGCATCTTCGTCCGAGTCAAGGACCACGGTAACGGCCACCGATTCTCGCAGATATGCCCCGGTCAGCGCTTCCGCGACCTTCGAGGTCACTCCGGGGGCGGTGAATACAATTCGCTCTCCAGCAGAGTGTATTTGTTCAGCCAGTGTCTCGTCGGTAACTGTCTGGAATGTAGTCATTGGAGGCTCAAAGATGTCCGGTATATCTTGTAGGCAGATTGGTCCCGAGCAAGTTAGCATCGGTAAGGATACACATCGTTGTCGCCCTCCAAATATTAGATTTCCCCTCAACTCTATATAGTCCTCATCTCCCTAATCATCGGTCGTGATCTTAGAGAACCAGTCGAGTGTCTTGTAATCAGAGCCCTCCTCTACGCACTTGACGAACTCGGCGAACCTACCACCCAAGAGAGCATCGATCGCCTCATAATCGGTATTGTCTTCGTCCGAACTTGGCTGGTCATAATGCTGCGCGGAACTCAGCCATTCGTTGACATCTCCCTCTCGCCAATCAGAACCGGCCTGAGCAAAGAAGACAGTCCTACTTTCGGTGTCACCACCGACACCGTGAGTATTGAAATATTCACCTAAGCTCAACCTGAATTCTTCCTCAAATATTTCAATATCCGCCCACGCGTAGTTGCCATCCAGATTGGGAGTTGAGAAACTCAACCTCACGTCAACGCCGGGTGTGGAGTAGGGTAAACGTTCAAGAGCAAGAAGAGCAGCCGCGGCTGACCGCATTTCGTCATGCGACATCGAAGAGATGTGGTTCAGAATTAATTGAATTACAAGATCGACATGATATCGATCATCATACAGAAGATCATGCTCATCTGATCTCAGCGGGAATCGTTCAAAGGTATATGCGTTACGGTCCCTTTGGTCCGTTGTTGGGTCCTTGGATACTGGCCGTGAATCATCCTCCATATCTAGGAACGTTGAAGATACCGGCTCCTGCTTCTTCGTAGCTTCGGCCCTTGCAAATAAATCATTGTTACGGTCCTCCAGTGGGAGGTTCATGGGCACCATCCGTTGCGCTCGCGTTCGGGTCGATTCCTCCTTGCTCGTCGGTGGAGAACTGGTTGGGACTGGAGTTGCCGGCCTGTCGTCCTCGTTCCCTTGCCTGGGTAAGGGAGGCGGAGGCTGTACCGCGGCCTCGCCATCGATTCCTCCAGGCCCGATTCCCAGACGATTGAGTTCAACCCAAACGGGTTCCATAGCCTTATCTGGATTGCGATAGAAATTGCTGCCCCGAATTCGGACAAACTCCCAACCGGCTCGTTCAAGGTCTCGTTGGCGGGCCATATCCTGTTCGTAGCGTTCGGGTCCATGCCACTTATCCCCATCGCATTCGACCGCCAGACGCCCTTGCATGCCTTCGACGACAAGGTCAATGCGGTAGCGATGGTTCGTGGTGTCTCCAACTCCCACCTGGGTTCGCACGTGGAAGTCTTTGTCGGTGAGCCGGCGGAAAACGTCGCGCTCGAACTCACTCCCGAACCTTTGTCCGCGTTCCTCAGTAGCTTGGCGTTTGGGGTCAAGGAAGTAGCTCAGTAGGCGGTAACGCATACACTTATTGCTCAGAACATTGAGGGGAACTGTGTGGAAAAGCCAGAGCTGATTCCGTGCACGGCTCGTGGCCACGTTGAAGCGCTGCTTGGCAGATTCGTCCGCCAGCGTCCCGATTCTCCGAGGTTGTCCATTCTCATCTCTCTCCGACGCTACCATACTGAGAAAAATGATGTCTCGTTCGTCCCCCTGAAAAGCGTAGGCGTCTCCACAGATTAGACGCCTTTCTTCGATATCCTTGGGGTCCACATCGACATGTTCCAATAGTTTTCGTTGGATCAGAGCGGCCTGCGCCTCACCCTGAAGGCTGATGACGCCCATTGTGGCTCTGACGTAACGAGGGTCCGCGATACAAGCAGCTATCTGATTGACAATGGCATCCGCCTCGGGAGGATTCTGGGTATTCTGGGCGCTGCCTGCCCGATAGCCATCTGCCACATGTCGTAGTACCAGTGGCTCCAGACGATTTTCCGGGTAGGTACGCAGCGGATCAAGAGGCGTCCTGTTAGGTGCATAACAGAGATCATTCGAGAACTGGATGATTTCGGGCATGCAACGGAAGTGTTCCCGTAGCACGATGTTCCGGTCGCCAAAACGAATGTTTGCGTTGCCGTACAAGCTGCTCTGAGGAGAGAAGGCGTGGAGGTGCGGGAGCCCTCTCAGATAGCGGTGTTGCAAATCGGCAATTGCGTCGTCGGGTATCCCAATACCATAAGGGCTAATCTGTTGATCATCGCCGACCACAACAATTTTTTTGGAGATATAAAAGAGAAAGGAGCTATCAACCCCGAGTTGGCTGGCCTCATCGACAATAACGAGGTCGTAGCACTCCGGTCCAAGGTTCACCATTTCGGCCACTAGGTAACGCGGCATGATCCACACCGGAATCGCGTCACGACATTCGTCCATATAGGTACGAGCCTCACGACGCAAGCGAGCAAGTCTGGCTGATTTTCCGGTTCGTTTTCCCATGGCCCGAACCGCCTCCCGCCAGCCCTTCAGGGCAGCTTGCTGCTTCTTCGATAAACGTGCAAAGAAATGCTTCCACGCTCGAAGGGCGGCGAGACGAGTCAACAGGACAGCGATTTTTTTCTCCGCCTCATGGCGCTGCTGCTGCAACTTCTGTTGGTAAGAGAAGTCTGAACGCTTATCGAGCCAGAGGTCAGCTACTGCCCAGCACCAAGCTTTTTCCCATGCACCGAAACGGCTGTCCCAGGCCTCGTCCTCAATAGTCTCGGCAACAGCGTTTACCAATCCCGGAACCGCTGTAGTGAGGACATCCGCTATCTTCGAGCGTGTCTCTTGGTCGAATAGCAAGGTCTCGATGAAGACAAGTTCCTCGTAGTGCTCGCTGTAGGCCCTGACGTTTCGCTGTTCTACCGCGTCGGCGAGAGTTGCAACGACCGGATGAGCGTCATGCAGACCGTGAAGCTTGGTCAGCGCTCCGGCAGCGGAATCGACCTTCTGAGTTGCCGTTCGATAGCGGTCCTCGACAGCCGCTGCCTCGATCAACTCAAGCCATTTCTCCGTATCGCCATTCAACCAATCCGGTGCCGGGACCGGCGGGGAAGCCGTCGCCATAGTTTGAGCGAGGTCGTTGCACGCCCCGGCGTAATCGCGTGCCCTCTCCAAGGTGGATAGCTGTTCCTTTGCCACTGCGAGGGCTTGTCGCAGGTCGTCTGGAAGCGACTCGGCACCGGTTCTGTCCCAGATATTGCACAATTCCTCCCGTGCGAACCCAATACCCAGATAGTCACTGACAGCCTGCAAGCGCTCGCAGTCAGAAGCGCCAACACTGTCCACCAGAACTTCGTCCTTCAGATAGTCACGCCCTTTCAAGTTCTGCGGTGTGAACAGGCCAAGGCGCTTCCATTTGCCGCCGGCATTGAAATGAGCCATAGCGGCTTCTGCGTCGGCGCGTACCTTCCACAACTCGCGGCCTTCCGGGATCGTTACTGCCCGAGCACCCAGACGTTCACACAGGGGTTCTACCCGCGCGAGCGCTTCTCGGCTTGAACCGATGATGGCGTCCCATCGCGCCTGCCTGCCCGCGACCCAATCTTGGATTGGAGTTTGCAGCCACTCGTTTTGTTGAAAAGCGACCGTCCGCCGCTGGCTCTCGATATCACGGAGCCGGTTGGCAATCTCTTTCCGAAGCTCCAGTGTGAGGGCCGACAGGGGCGGGTAGGCTGCGTGAGACCGCAGTACTTCGTTCTTGGCGACTGCTGATGCCTCATCGTTTTCTGAGGCCACGGCGGTGGCGAACTCTTCCGGTGTGACAAGATCGGTGTACGAAGGGGCTCTCAGTTTGGCTTGCGAAATTTGCTCTTCGCTATAACGGCGCAGAATTTCAAGCCAATCGGTCATTTCCTTACGAGAAAGCGGGGGTTGCTCGTTCGCGTCATTCGGCAAGCGCAGCCACCCGTATTGCGCACGCTCTGAAGCTACGCGCTTTGCTATCTCGGAGGCTGTCCCGGAATAAGCCCCATTCGCTACCGAATGACAAACCGTTTCGTCCTCACGAAGGCTCTGAAGCTCGGAATCCGTCTTGGCTAAGCGACGGCGGGCAGCCTCAAGGTCGTTCTCAGTCTCATTGATGAGATCGTTGTCGCCCAGCGCGTCATAGGAAGCTTGTTTTGTCGTAATTCCCTGCACGGCGCTGTTGAGTTCAGCGAAGGCATCGCCGCCCTGACCTAAAAGGCTAACGCAAAGTGGCCGAAGTTCCTCGGGGAGCTTGTCTTTGACAACCCGAAGCGCCTGCGCCGTCTCCGCTGTCACAAGGACGCGCCGCCCCGTAGCCAAGAGATGACAGATCAGATTGGCGATGGTGAGGCTCTTGCCCGTGCCTGGTGGTCCTTGAACCAGCACGCCACGTTGATGGTCAAGCGTTTCGATGATCTGACGCTGCTCTCGGTTTGCTGGTAACGGAAAGTATTTCTCGGGTGGAGACTTTCCTGAATGCTGTTCCGTTGGAATCCCTGTTTTACTCTTGTTGGCGTCCGCTCCGAATCCGATATCTTCGACCAGTCCGACCCAACCCTTCGGAATCTTCAGTGAATCATCCGAAAGTTGCGCAATAAGCGCATCGTATACGCGCTGCATTGCGGTCTGTCGCCGCTTTCGCAAGATCAAGGCGGGTGTGAAGCTCACTGCCGGCCCCGTGTCACTTTGGGCCTGGACGCCGAGTTCGGGCGACCAGCGTGCGTTTTCGTGGAGCGCCTGAGCCCAGGTTCGGAGTGCAGTATGCATCCGAGCCTGATCCCAAATGTCGTCTCCTATCTCTGCTAATTGTTCCTTGACCGTTTCGTAATTGCTGAGGTCGGGACGATCTTGAGCATCCAGCATTTCATCTTCGATTCGTAGTTTGGCGCCTTCACCCGGAGGTGCAACACGTATGAGGCCCTTGTCTGAATCGAATTCGAGTTCTGCACTCGCCACGACAATGTGCCGTCGGATACGAGTCCCGCGTCGCCAGTCAAGCAATCCCAGACCTAGCACGACTTCGAAGACCTCGCCTTGCTTCAGTACTTGTGTGCGCAGACGAAACAACTCCGCATAGACCTTCTGAATGGCTTCGCGTCGCCTATGCTCCTTCGACCAAGCTTCCCAACTCGGGCGGTAGGCGTCGTATGCAGCCTGTACTTCAGGGTGGTCCTGGAGCGGCTGCTCAATGAGAGGCGGTGTTTCGCCCTCGGCAAGTTCTGTTCTCTCGTCGGGCACCCATATGCTTGTGCGTAGCGGCGAAATCTCTGGCGTGGCCCGTTTGAACGCCTTCTCGTCTATCCACGGAAGTACGGTCTCAGGCAATTCTGGGGCTGACTCGAATATCTGCTTCTCGACCTCCAGCCAATAATCGTCTAGTTTTCTGTCGTCGGACCAAACACCGCTTCGGCAATCCGTCTCTTGAGGTAAGTCCGCAAACCAAAGCACGGTGTCGTATTTGTCAATATCCTTGACGATCGTCGTGCGATGGCCAACGAATTCTTTGAGATATCGTGCAAGCCGTAAGGCCGGCTGTTCCGTCTCTACGCCATTCGTCATGAGTCCACTACCTCAAATATCATCAGATGGTGAAAACTGTAACCTGAATCATAAGCATCACACCGTATTGGTGTATAATGTCAGAGAAAACGTCAACTCTGCGCAGCTACCTTCCCCAGGACTTCGGAAGCCCACTGGTTGATGCTTTTTCCCCGTACACTCGCTGCGGTCGCAACGGCGGAGTGGACTTCGGGCGAAACGTGCAACATGAGTCTGCCGGAATAGGGTTTTTGTGGCTGTCGGCCCTGTTCCTCGCTGATGGCGATGTAGGCATCGACGGATTCGTGAAAAGCTCACTCAAGCTCGTCAACCGTTGTTCCATGAAAACCGACGATGTCCTTTATGCCGACAAGATGGCCGACAAATATGCGGTCGTCCTCGTCGAATTCAATGTGGGCGGTGTAACCTCGATATTGCATTGTGTGCATAGCCCGATGCCTTCACGTTCCGTGCGGGTTGCGCCCAAGGCCGAAAAGGGCGTCCCCATCCTACACTATTCAATGTTACCGTTCACGGGGTGACGGGGTTGTATTGGCAAAACGTGCAGAGCACTATGCTTTAATGACAAGGGCAATAGCCATCGATTGGTCGGGCGCTGAGAAGCCGAAAGGCAAGATATGGACGGCGATGTCCGAACAGGGCAGATTAGTGGAACTTGCGCCCGCTGCCACACGCGAAAAGGCTATCAGTTGGCTCTTAGGGCACTTGAAGAACTGCCCGACCGCGATTGCAGGTCTGGATTTTGCGTTTTCGATGCCAAGATGGTTCGTGGAGAAAAAGGGTGCCTCTACCGCTGGCGACTTCTGGGCGTTAGTCGGACGCGAGGGCGAAGATTGGCTTCGCCGGTGCGAATCGCCGTTTTGGGGGCGTCCAGGTAAGAGGAAGCCCGACCTTGACCAACACTTCCGTCGGACAGAGAAGCAAGTAGACGGCGTGAGGGGTATCAAGCCGAAGTCTGTGTTTCAAGTCGGCGGAGCAGGTGCCGTGGGAACTGGTTCGATCCGCGGGATGCCGTTCTTGTCTAAGATAAGAGACGCCGGTGTCTCGGTTTGGCCGTTTGATCCTCCGACCCGACCGATGGTCGTCGAGATCTACCCACGTCTATTTACAGGCGCGGTCGTCAAGTCTGATTGTTCGGCGAGGTTCAACTACCTGAACCAACACTATCCCGGTCTCAAGACAGAGCATCGGACCCAAGCTGCGGACAGTGAAGATGCCTTTGATGCTGCTGTCTCCGCGCTGGAGCTTGAGAAGACCCTGGATACGGACCCGTACCGTGATGACATCAGCTTGATCGAAGGAGAGATCTGGCCTGGCCGGACGGTCTAACGCCGAGTTGCAATTTCGGGCGACGGTTGACTGAGAAGCGCTCCGTCAGGCGTATGCTCGTCCCGGCTGCTTAGAGCCCTGCTCCGACACGCCGAACGGCT
Organism: uncultured Binatia bacterium (SeqCode); assembly: GCA_965203745.1. GTDB lineage: Bacteria > Desulfobacterota > Binatia > Bin18 > Bin18 > Bin18. The sequence continues at coordinate 1,126,442 of CBDBDK010000001.1, read as the reverse complement.
GTGGCAAATCCGGCCGACCTGTGCTCTAATTCCGGCTTCAATTCGGTTCCGGGAGGTCGGTATGGAAACGGAAACCCTGAAAGATAAGACAGCTATCGTAGGTATCGGTCACACCGAATACTCAAAAGATTCAGGTCGGAGCGAAATGAGCCTGGCGGTCGAAGCCATACGCAACGCGATTGCCGACGCCGGACTCAAGCCGAGCGATATCGACGGGATCGCCAAGTTCTCCATGGATAATAACGATCCGGTCGATATCGCGGCAAACCTGGGTATCCCGGAACTGCGTTTTTACGCGGAAGCGCCCTACGGCGGCGGGGGCGGGCCGGTCGGCTCGATTCTGCTCGGAGCCATGGCCGTGGCCACCGGCATGGCCGATTACGTGGTCGCCTTCCGGGCCATGAACGAACGCTCGGGTCGTGGGACGCCGCGTTTCGGTCGCGCCGCCGTCCGTAAGGGCGCGTCCGGCGTGGGTGCCTACCTCGAACCCTACGGTCTCTTCAGCCCGGCCCAGATGGTGGCCCTGGCCGCGCGTCGCCATATGCATTTATACGGGACCAAGAGTGCGGACTTTGGCGCCATCTCAGTCGCCTGTCGGACGCATGCTCAGACCAACCCCAACGCGGTCATGCGGGGTCGGCCGATCACCATTGAAGACCACCAAAGCTCGCGTATCATTGCCGACCCTCTCCATTTGCTGGATTGCTGTCTGGAAACCGACGGCGGGGCCGCGGTGGTGATTACCTCAGTCGAGCGGGCAAAAAACGGTCCGCACAAACCCGCCTATATTATGGGCGGGGCCTTTGGGGCGGGCGAGTGGAACGCCCAGCGTGTGGTGAAGAATGTTGAGAAAGCCGAAACGGAATCCACCGTAACCGGCAAAGCCCTGTTTGCCCGGGCCGGAATAGCGCACAGCGACGTAGATGTGTGTTTTGTGTATGACCATTTTACCCCGCTCGTCCTCATGGCGATTGAGGAACTCGGTTTCTGCCAACGTGGCGAGGGGGGAGACTTTGTTTCTGACGGCAAGCTGTTGTGGCCGCATGGCTCTCTGCCGCTCAACACGAGTGGTGGCAACCTGTCCGAAGGCTATATTCACGGCATGGAAAATGTTGTTGAAGCCGTGCGTCAACTGCGCGGACAAGCCATTAACCAGGTCCCGGACGCCGAGGTGGCCTTTGTCTCTTCAGGCAACGGGGTACCCACGACCGCGATGCTGCTGCATCGTTAGCCTGAGATAGTGCAGTCCTTCTATGTCTCTGTCGCCCTGGCAAGAGTCGATTGATAGCCGGGGCACTCGCGGACTGGCAGACGCGGATACTTGGGATAGCGAGTGTCCGTTTCAGACCGTCCGCAATAATAGAAGCGGGAGCCCCTGCCACTGACAATCTCGCGGGTGTGTCGGCAGGAGGCGCACAAGCCGGTCTCTGGAGGCGGGGGCGCGTCTTGGGTCATTGTGGAGAGCCTACAGGCCGCTCTTCCCCTTGACAACACGACACCCAAGACAATAGGGAAAGAACACGATTTTGCACCCGCTTCGTACAGAAAGGAGTCATATATGACGACCCGAAAAGTAGACTATAACGATGTCAAATCCCTGGTTGGTGAGGAACTCGGTGTCTCGGATTGGCATCTGGTCACCCAGGAAGAAATCAACGCCTTTGCCGAGTGTACCCATGACCATCAGTGGATTCATCTTGACGTCGAGCGTGCCAAAAAAGAGTCGCCCTTTGGCGGTCCGGTGGCCCACGGGTATTATACCCTCTCGTTAGCACCGTATTTCATGGATCAGATCTGGGCGGTGCAGGGCATTAAAATGGGCGTGAACTACGGGCTGAATAAACTCCGCTTTCCCTCGCCCGTCCCGGTCGGCAAAAAGGTACGGGCGCGGGCCGCGTTGAACAATGTGGAAGATGTGACCGGCGGCCTGCAAGTCACGGTCGGTCTGACCTTTGAGGTGGAAGACAGCAGTAAGCCGGCCTGTGTGGCCGAGGGCGTGTATCGCTTTTACGCCTAGGGTGGGTTCCGGCTCTACGGCCCGGCTTCCTCGTCACGCTTCGACAACCCAACGGCCAAAACGCTCTGGACGGGATCATCAGGTCAGCCCCTCACTCGTCCTCTGGCCATTGTAAGCGTTCCGCGTATTTCCGGTATAGGCCGCGAAACTGATGATAGGTGAGGCCGAGTCGTTCGGCGGCCTTTTTCTGATTATAGCGTGTCGCGCGCAGCCCGTTTGCCAGCAGCCGGCGCTCGAATTCCTGTACCGCTTGGGTAAAGGGCACGGGAGAAGCGCTCTCATTCGTTGGGACCGTCCGAGGGAAGGCGGCTGGCTCCTCCTCTCGTTCCTCTGATGTCTGGGGGGAGGGCTGAAACGGAGCCTGAAACGGGTCGAGGACGATGTCGGTCTCACGAATCAACCCCGTATCCGCACGGTAAACCGCACGCTCAACCACATTTTTCAATTCCCTGATATTGCCCGGCCAGGGATAATTATCCAGAACGGTACGCGCCGCGTCACTGAACTGCGGAACATCTTCCCGTCCCAACTCAAAGGCCATCCGCGCGGCAAAGTGGTCGGTGAGGAGCACAATATCCTCGGGACGCTCACGCAGGGGCGGGAGAAACAGCACCTCAAAAGACAGCCGGTCGAGCAAGTCGGCTCTGAACTGCCCGCGTGCGGCGAGTGCCTTAAGGTCGGCATTGGTTGCGCCGATAATCCGTACATCGCTCTCAACAGGCTGCGAACTGCCGACCCGTTCAAAGCTGCCATACTCGACGACCCGCAGGATTTTTTCCTGGGTTTCGAGCGGGATCTGCCCAATTTCGTCGAGAAAGAGGGTGCCGTTGTGAGCCGTCTCAAAACGGCCGAGACGCTGCCGGGTGGCTCCGGTAAAAGCCCCGGCTTCATGGCCGAATAATTCGGCTTCGATCAGGCCGGGTGAGAGTGCCGCACAGTGGAGGGTGACAAGGGGTCCTTGCCAGCGCTCGGACAGATAATGCAGCCGAGCCGCGGCAAGTTCTTTGCCCGTTCCGCGCTCTCCTATCAGGAGAACCGGCCGGTTGACCCGAGCCACCTGGGATAAGCGCTCCTGAAATGCCAGAAATGCCTCTGACTGGCCAAGCGCCTCTTGAGGCCCTGAAGAAGTATGAGAAGCAATAGGAGTGGTTTTTTTCGCCATTTAGAGGTGTATATAGCATATTAGAAGCGAAAACAAATCTGCTGTATTCCCTCTGATTTTTATAGATACCTGAAAAGAAAGGGCTTTCTGAATTGGCACACGAGATGCTGTACTCCAAGGTGTACCGATAGCAAAGGAGAAGCATCATGGGAATTTTCACCCGAGTCCGTGACATTATCAGCGCCAACCTCAACGCCATGCTCGATAAAGCGGAAGACCCGGAGAAGCTCATTCGGCTCATGATCAAGGAAATGGAGGATACGCTGGTTGAGATCAAAGCCTCCTGCGCCGGGGCCATGGCCGCAAAAAAGAAAATCGAGCGTGACTGTCAAACCGTCGAGACACGGGCCGGCCAGTGGGGCGAAAAGGCCCAACTCGCAGTAGACAAAGAACGCGAAGACCTGGCGCGTGAGGCCCTCATACAGAAGCGGCGCTATACCGAACGCAGCACCGCGCTGCAAAAGGAACGCACCGAGTGTGACGCGCTGATTCGCCAGTATCAGGACGATATTACCCAGTTGGAAAATAAGCTTGGCACCGTCCGCGAAAAGCAGCGCCTGCTCATCCAGCGTCATATCCATGCTCAAAAGCGGAAACGCGCCCAAGAGGACATACGCCGCCTCGATAGCTCGGAGGCCTTTGTCCGGTTTGAACAATTTGAAAATCGGATTGAGCGTATGGAGGCGGAGGCCGACCTGGTGAACCCCGGTCCCAGCACCGAGAGTCAACTCGCGGAAGAGTTTGCCCGCCTGGAAGGCGACGAGGAGATCGAAAAAGAGTTAGCCAAGCTCAAAGCTACGGTTGAGCAAAAGACAACCGCGCCGCCGCAGTACTAACCGGTTGTCTCGAAGAAAGCTGATGGTAGAGTGAATCTCATGGGTACACACATGGACGTTGGATTGCTTGCCGTCCTTTGTTTTCTCGGCTCGGTCTTTGTTGCGGTGGTTGGAGGGCTGGCGCTGGCCGTGTGGCTCATCTGGCGGAAGAGCACGCCCAAACAGGGCCATCTGGCGCAGGCGGATGAAGCCCAGATGATTCAGGAACTCTATCAAGGCTTATCGAAGATGGAGGCCCGCGTAGAGGCGTTGGAGACGCTTTTGCTTGACCAGGAAAGAAAAGGAGAGGGACAACGATGACGACAGCCGAACGCCCGACGGGCTTATACCGGTCACGCGACGGGATGCTGCTCGGTGTGTGTAAAGGCATTGCCGACTATCTCGATATTTCACTCTTTTGGACGCGCATGCTGACCGTCCTGTTTTTTCTCTTCTCCGGTTTTTGGCCGGTGGGCGGCCTGTACCTGTTGGCCGCGGTGGTGATGAAGCCGGAGCCGGTCGTGCCGTTTGCCAGTACGGGCGAACGCGAGTTCTACGACGCCTACGTCAACTCGCGCGGGCTGGCGCTCCACCGTTTGAAACACACCTTTGATCATCTCGACCGGCGCATCCAGCGCATGGAAGATGTGGTGACGAATCGCGAGTATGACTGGGAGCAGCGCCTGCATAAATCATAGGCCCCCTCTGCTCCCCTCCGGCCCACGAGCGCTACGCTAGCAGAACGACCAAATGCGCGGTAAATAGTGTAGAGTTGAGCATGAAGGAGGGGATCATGACACAGTACTGGAGCTCGACTCGCACCCACCTGTGGCACATCCGTTGGGCCGCCGGCCTGGCCGTAGCGCTCACCGGTTTGCTCTGCTCTCCAAGCTGGGCCGTTGCCCCGGCGGAGCAGAAGCCCGATGGCCAGGCGTTGTATGAGCAGCACTGCGCGAAATGCCACGCCGGGCAGTCAACCCGTGCGGCGCAGCTTGACATTATGCGCCGCCTGCCGGCCGAATTTGTGCTGCACTCGCTGGAACTGGGCAAAATGAAATTCCAGGGCGTGCTGCGCACCAACGAAGAGCGCCGCGCTATCTCCGAATGGGTCACCAGCAAGAAGCTTAAACCGGAAGCGGCCACCGATGAGACGGTGGCGGGTTTTTGCGCCGACACTCCAGGCGAATTCAGGGTCGAAGACGGGGCTCCGCAGTGGAACGGCTGGGGTGTGGATGTCGTCAACAGCCGTTTCCAGCCTGCGGAACAGGCCGGGGTCAGCGCGGAGCAGGTCTCCAAGCTGAAAGTCAAATGGGTGTTTGGCTTGCCGATGGACTACCAAACCTCCCAGCCGACCGTGGTCGGCAACCGGGTCTTTGTCGGCACCATGAAAGGCCGGGTCTATTCGCTCGACGCCAAGACCGGCTGCCTGTACTGGTCGATGAAACCCAGAGCCGGCGTTCGTTCGACCCTGGTCGTCGGAAAACTGCCGGGGACCGACCCGGCCCGCTATGTGGTCTATTTCGGGGATTCCGAAGCCACGGTCTACGCCCTGGACGCCCGGACGGGCACGGAGTTATGGCGCAACAAGATTGACGATCATCCCATGGCGCGTATCACCGGAACGCCCAAGCTGCACGGGAATCGGCTCTACGTGCCCCTGACGGCCCTGGAAGAGGCGGCCGGCGCGGATGCCGACTACGAGTGCTGTACCTTTCGGGGCACGCTGGTGGCCATGAACCCGATTAACGGCAAGATGGTTTGGAAGACCTATACGATTCCGGAGCCGGCCGTACCAGTCCGGAAAAACAGAAAGGGTACCCAGTTGTGGGGCCCCTCGGGAGCCTCGGTCTGGTCTTCCCCCACCCTCGATCTGGAACGCGGCCGGCTGTATGTCACGACTGGCGATAACTATTCCGACCCCGCTTCGCTCACCAGCGATGCCATCGTGGCTTTTGATCTGAGAACGGGTGAATTCCTCTGGTCGCAACAGTTCACGCCGAACGACGCCTGGAATATCGGCTGTGAGACCGATGACGACTCGAACTGTCCCGAGGCTAGGGGACCGGACCTGGACTTTGGCTCGTCGGCGATTCTGGTCACGCTGCCCAGCGGCAAGCGCGTACTCCTGGCCGGCCAGAAATCCGGCGTCCTCCACGCCGTAGACCCGGACCGGGAGGGCGAAATTCTCTGGCAGCAGCGGTTGGGCAAGGGCGGCCTGATCGGGGGCATCCAGTGGGGACCGGCGGCCGATGCCCGGACCATCTATGTGGCCCTGTCCGATATCGGTGTTGAGACCCACAAAGATAAGGACCTGGGCTGGACGACCAGCCTCAACGGCAACGTCGGCGGCGGGATGTTTGCCTATGACGTCGAGACGGGTGAGCGTAAATGGCATACCCCGCCCCCAGGCTGTAACGGGCGCGCCCAGTGTAGCCCGGCGCAGTCCGCGGCCATATCCGTGATCCCCGGTGTGGTCTTTTCCGGCTCTGTTGATGGCCATTTGCGCGCCTACTCAACCGCAGACGGCGCCGTGGTCTGGGAGTATAACGCCGACCAGGAATACGAAAGCACGAATGGGGTCCAGACCAAAGGGGGCTCGTTCGACGGGCCTGGCCCGACGATTGTTGACGGTATGCTGTATGTGAATTCCGGCTACGGCTATTGGGGCGGCATGCCGGGCAACGCGCTGCTGGCCTTTTCGGTCGATGACGAATAGACATGCTCTTACAATACATAAAAGGGGGAGTGTTATGGGTACGACGGATAGGATAGGGCTCAAAAACTTGATAACGTGGCTGAGCGGAGCGCTGTGCTTTGCCGTGCTCCAGTGGAGTGCCCCGGCGAGTTGGGCAATGGAGGTCGGCGCCCACCAGACGCCCGATGTGGAGCAACTCTACAACACCTACTGCGCCCAGTGTCATGAAGGCCAGGTGAAACGGGCTCCAATCCGTGAGGTCATGTCACGCCTGCCCGCGGAGATGGTGCTGCATTCGCTGAGCGTGGGCAAGATGCGTATGCAGGGCTGGATGCGAACCATTGCCGAGCGCCGCGCCCTGTCCGAATGGATCACCGGCAAGAAGATCAAGGACACGGACGATACGGTTGCCGGGTTTTGCGCGGACGCGCCAGGCGAGTTCTCCATCGAAGAAGGCGCTCCGCAGTGGAACGGCTGGGGGGTTGATCACACCAATAGCCGCTTCCAGTCGGCTGAGCAGGCTGGTATCCCAGCCGACCAGGTGCCCAATCTCAAGGTCAAATGGGTGTTTGGGCTGCCCATGGATTTTCGGGTCTCCCAGCCGACGGTGGTCGGCGGCCGGGTGTTTATCGGCTCGCTCCAGGGCCGGATTTATTCGCTCGATGCCAAGACCGGCTGCTTGTACTGGTCGGTGAAAACGGACGGTGGGGTCCGCTCGACCATGGTGGTCGATAGCCTGCCGGGCACCACCCCGCCGCGCTCTGTGGTCTATGTGGGGGACGCGGCGGCAAACATGTATGCGCTGGATGCCCGCACGGGCAAAGAACTCTGGAAAGTCGATGTGGACGACCATCCTTTGTCGACGATTACCGGCACGCCGAAAACGCACGGCAACCGGCTCTACGTGTCCACTACCGCCCTGGAGGAAATCGCCGGCTCCGACCCCACCTACGAGTGTTGTACGTTTCGCGGCAAGATCATGGCGCTCAACCGCTTTAACGGTAAGCTGGTCTGGCGGGCCTATATGCTGGACCCGGCCGTACCCGTCCGCAAGAATGCGATCGGCGTGCAGCTCTGGGGACCGTCCGGTGCGTCGATCTGGTCCTCACCGGCGCTCGACCCGGAGCGCAACCGCCTGTATGTGACCACGGGCGACAATTATTCCGACCCGGCCTCGCTGACGAGCGATGCGGTCGTGGCCCTTGATCTGCGCACCGGCGATGTCTTGTGGTCGAAGCAATTTACGCCCAACGACGCCTGGAACGCGGGCTGTGAGCTGGAGGACGATACCAACTGTCCGGAGGCGCGCGGCCCGGACCTGGACTTCGCCTCCTCGCCCATCCTGCGGATAATGCCCGACGGGCGGCGCATCATCCTGGCCGGCCAGAAGTCCGGGGTGATGCACGCCATAGACCCGGACCGGAACGGAGAAATTCTCTGGCAGGAGCGGGTCGGCAAGGGCGGCCTGGTCGGCGGGATTCAATGGGGCTCGGCCGCGGACGCCAAACAGGTCTACGTGGCCCTGTCCGATATTGGGCTGCGAGCCATACGGGATTCCGACATCGGCTTTACGACCCGGCTCGACAGCAGTGTTGGGGGTGGCATGTTCGCCCTTGATATCGAAACCGGCGAGCGCAAATGGCACGTCCCACCGCCAGGCTGCGGGGAGCGAACCAAGTGCAGTCCGGCCCAGTCGGCCGCAGTGTCCGCGCTACCCGGGGTGGTCTTCTCCGGTTCCGTGGATAGCCACTTGCGGGCGTATGCGACCGACAGCGGAGCGGTGGTGTGGGATTATAACGCCGACCAGGAGTATGAGAGCACCAACGGCGTCAAGACCCGCGGCGGCTCATTTGACGGCCCGGGCCCGACCATTGTCGATGGTATGGTCTACGTTCATTCGGGCTACGGTTTTTCCGGTGGCATCGGGGGCAACGCCCTGATCGCGTTCTCGGTGAACGGGGAATAAGACATCTGCTCCCGGGACGTTTCTTCAAGTTGGAGTGGGATTGGGAAGGGTTTGACAGAAAATACTCCTCCCAGGCAAAAAGAGTGGACAGTGGGAAAAAGGAGGTCGGTGTATGTCTGTCCGTGATGGGTCTCTAAAGCAAAAAATACGCGTTGTGCTCCGGGCCTTTGTGTGTGGTGCGCTGTTGTCGAGCGTGAGTGTTTCTTCGAGTTGGGCTCTCCCATCAACCGAAGGGGGAAGTGACGGCGAAGCGCTCTACCAGGCGCACTGTGCGCGCTGCCACGAGGGGCAGGTCAAACGCGCGCCGCACCGCAATGTCATGCAGCGCCTGCCGGCCGTGATGGTCTTACACTCTCTGGAAATCGGCAAGATGCAATTCCAGGGCATGACCCGGACCAATCAAGAGCGGCGTGCTTTAGCCGAGTGGATCACCGGCAAGCAACTGCCGCCTCCGACCGAAAAGGACGAGACGGTCGCCGGATTTTGCGCAGACGCGCCGGGCGAGTTCGTGGTTGAAGACGGTGCCTCGCAGTGGAACGGCTGGGGGGTGGATGTCTTCAACACCCGCTTCCAACCCGCCGAGGCTGCCGGTATCAGCGCCGAGCAGGTGCCTGAGCTGAAGGTCAAGTGGGTGTTTGGTTTACCCATGGATTTTCGGGTCTCCCAGCCGACTGTGGTCGGCGGCCGGGTCTTTATCGGCTCGATGAAGGGCCTGGTGTACGCGCTGGACGCCAAAACCGGCTGTCTGCACTGGTCGGTCAAAACCGCGGCCGGGGTGCGCGCCACCCCGGTAGTTGACAACCTGCCCGCGACCAACCCGCCGCGCCACGTCGTCTATGTCGGCGATTCCGAGGCCAATCTCTACGCCCTTGACGCCCAGACCGGCCGGCAGCTCTGGCGGGTCAGAATCGACGACCATCCTCTGGCGCGTATCACCGGCACACCCAAAACACACGGCAACCGCATCTATGCCTCGGCCACCGCGCTTGAAGAAGTCGCCGGCGGCGACCCCAGCTATGAGTGCTGCACCTTCCGCGGCTCCATGGTGGCCTTAAACCGCTTTAACGGCAAGCTGGTCTGGAAGGCGTATACCATTCCGGATCCACCGGCGCCTGTTCGTAAGAATGCGATCGGCGTGCAGCTCTGGGGGCCGTCCGGCGCCTCGGTCTGGTCCTCTCCCGCGCTCGACCCCGAGCGCAACCGTGTCTATGTCACCACGGGCGATAATTACTCCGACCCAGCCTCACTGACGAGTGATGCGGTGATGGCCTTCGACATGCGGAGCGGCCAAGTCCTGTGGTCAAAACAGTTTACCGCGGGTGACGCCTGGAATGTCGCCTGTGAGACCGAGGACGATACCAACTGTCCGGAGGCGCGTGGCCCGGACCTGGACTTCGCCTCCTCGCCCATCGTGCGTATTCTGCCGGATGGCCGGCGGGTGATCCTGGCCGGCCAGAAGTCCGGGGTGATGCACGCCATAGACCCGGATCGTGACGGTGAGATTCTGTGGCAGCACCGCGTCGGTAAGGGCGGTCTGGCCGGCGGGATTCAATGGGGGTCGGCGGCCGATGCCAAACAGGTCTATGTGGCCCTGTCCGATATCGGCCTCAGGACGGTGGAGAACTCGGACACGGGCTGGGCTACCACCCTGGACGGCAGCGTCGGGGGCGGCATGTTTGCCCTTGATATCGAGAGCGGCGAGCGTAAATGGCACGTTCCGCCGGTCGGCTGTGGCGACCGACCGCAGTGCAGCCCGGCCCAGTCGGCGGCCGTGTCGGCCCTGCCCGGCGTGGTGTTCTCCGGTTCGGTGGACGGCCATCTGCGCGGCTATGCCACCGACAGCGGCACTGTCGTCTGGGACTACAACGCTGATCAGGAGTATGCGAGCACCAATGGCGTCAAGACCAAGGGCGGCTCATTTGACGGTCCAGGCCCGACCATTGCGGACGGCATGCTGTACGTGATGTCTGGCTACGGTCTGTGGGGTGGGATGTCGGGCAACGCCCTGATCGCCTTTTCGGTGAACGGAGAGTGAGGTCAACGCTTTATGTGACGTGGTCGGGGCAATTCATGAATTGCCCCGACAGTCCTCCTGGGGTGGCCCATCAGCGTCAATTGCTCTCGGGCGGTCTGCTCTATCAGGGTCTTGAGGGCGGTGTCTGTGTCGACAGTACGTTGGCCAGATCGTGGGTCAGGCGCGCAAGAATATCCTGTAAATTCTGGCTCATCGCTTCCGCCACAGCCGCGGGGTTGCGCTTCGCCGCCAGCCGGGTTGCGCTATAGGACCGGAACCAAAAAGGGGCCGGCTCCTGGGAGCGGGACAGCCATACCTCGATACTCAGCACCGCTTGCCAGGATTGCGCCTGATCAACCTCTTCGTATTGCCGGACCACGCCTCCGAGACGCAGATCGGCCCGAGCGTCCGGGGTGGGATAGACGGTCGTAAAGAGACCCGACTGTTGCAGAGTCCGTCGGGTCAGGGTGGTGAGCATGTCGGCCGGTTTCGTGACCCAGCGGTGATAGTGATAAAAATCAAACTCATAGGGTGAAGAGCGATAGACCATCCGGTCACGATGATACGGCGGCTGGGCGCTAAACGGCCGCACGACGAGCGACGCCTTGACAGGCGCGGGACCGGACGGGGCGGGGGAGTGCGGGGAGAGGGATAAGGCGTAATACTGCACCTCTTGCTTGGACTGCGTGAGGCTGCACCCGCCAATCACAAGGCCGATGAGAAGAACTGGAAAGAAGAGCCGGGGATACCTCATGGATCGGGAATTTCTTTTGCCGAGACCGTCGTCCCCCAGACGAGCGAAGACGGGTCGGTGCGTAAGGATTCGCTCAGCTCTCTGAGTTCGCGAGAAGTGTGTGACAAATTGCTCAGAACCTGCCGGACCTCGTGCCGGTTATCGACTACAAGTTCATCGACGTGTTGGGTCAGGCGGCGCACGTCGTTGGCGAGGTCGGCGGTGGCCTCCGCGGTGTGCCGAATCTGGACCAGCATGGCTTTGCCGTCTTGAAACAGCTCTTCCCGAATCGTGTTGATGGCGGCTGTGGCGCTTTTCAGCCCGGCCGCGGTCTGGGCTAAATTCTCGACCATCTGCCGTAAGGCCAGCCGCGTGTCCGGCGTTGACACTTCGGCCAGCGAGGTGCGCAGGTCTTGGGTCAGCAGCGACATATTTTTTAGAAAATCCGTAAGTGCGGTTAAGTTGTGTTCGCTCAGCACCCCCTGTTCAATGCGGATCAGGGTATCCAGCAAGCGTTCGGCAATGGCCCCGGCCCGATCCCGGAACTCCTCAAGTCCCCCGCGTTGCACCGGAATGACGGCCCCAGGATCCAGGATTGGAGCGGCGCTCGACCCGCCCGCCAGTTCGATGTAGCGAATGCCGGTCACAAAGGAGCCGATCAGATGCGCCGTGGTGTCCTGCCGGATGGGGGTACCGGGCTGGAGGGCAATGGCCACCTGGGCACGGGGCGGCGTGTCCTGGGTCAGACCGATGGTTTCGACTTTCCCCACGGTCACTCCCTGGTATTCGACCGCGGCGCCGGGTAACAGCCCGCTGACCGACTCCGTAAAGAGAATGGTGTAGGTATCGACCGGCTGAAAAAAACGTGAGCCGGCCAGCCACAGGAGAGCGCTGGCAAACAAAAAGAAGCTGAGCGTGACGAACAGACCGACCTTAACCCGATCCTGTCCCATAGCGTTCTCCATTCACGATCAGGCTGTCACGCAAATCCCCGTGCAGGGTCCTGGCGCGAGGCCGACGGTCGAAAAAGGCCTGAATCTTCGGGTGGTCTGTCTGCCGGACTTCCTCCAAGGAGCCCGTGGCCAACACTTTTCCGGCATCCAACATGACGGCCCGGTCGGCAATCATTTGAATGCTCCCGAGTTCATGCGTCACAATCACAATCGTCATACCCAAATGTTCTTTTAAGCGCAGGATCAATTCATCCAATTCACGCGCAGTGACAGGATCAAGCCCGGCCGAGAGTTCATCGAAGAGCAGCAAGCCGGGGTCCAAGGCCAGCGCACGGGCAACGGCCGCTCGTTTCTTCATGCCACCGCTGAGTTCGGCGGGTAACAACCGGGCAGCGTGTTCCAGACCCACCACACACAGCTTCATTCTGGCCAGCAGGGTCGCGGTTTCCCGGTCCACCTGGGTATGCTCGATAATGGGTAGGGCAATATTCTCTTCCAGGGTCAACGAGCTGAACAAGGCTCCGCCCTGAAAAGACATGCCAATGTCGCGCAAGATCCGCTCCCGCTCCTCTTCACCGGCCGCATGCAAATTCCGTCCGTTGATAAAGACCTGCCCCGCCTTTGGCGTCAGCAGTCCGACGATGTGGCGCAGCAGAGTTGTTTTTCCGCAGCCGCTCTCACCCAACACTACCGTGATCTCGCCTTGATGGGCCTGCATGCTGACGCGATCAAGGACAGCCCGTCCGTCGTACTCGGCCACAAGTCCGTCAACCTGAACGGCAGAGGGAACGGACGGAGGGGCGTGTGTTGTTGCCATCAAACTGACTCGCTCTTAGCTAGGCTAGATAGAAAAATATGGTCGTAAAGACGGCGTCCGCCAGAATGCACAGGACAATAGAGGCGACAACGGAGGCCGTCGTATTCGTTCCTACGCCCTCGGCCCCACCGTGCACATAGAAGCCGCGGTAGCAGGCGACCAAGCCGATCAGACCGGCGAAGACCAGGCTTTTTATCATGCCCGTGACCAAATCGCTCATCAGCAGGGCCTGGCCGGTTTGCTGGAGATAATTCCGACTGCCCAGCCCGAGGACCAGAACGCCGATCCAATAGCCGCCAAAAATACCGGTCACATTCGAGAGCATGGTCAGACTTGGCACGGCGCACAGCAGGGCCAGCATGCGCGGCAGCAGCAGAAAGCGACCCGGACTGAGGGCCATGGTGCGCATGGCGTCGATCTCTTCGGATACCACCATGGTCCCCAGCTCTGCGGTAATGGCCGAGCCACTCCGTCCCGCGACAATAATTGCCGTAATCAAGGGAGCCATCTCGCGCGTCATGGAAACGGCGACGAGATTCGCAATATAGATGGCGGCGCCGAACTGCCGGAGCTGACTGGCCGCGTTCAGGGCCAGGACCGCACCGACCAGAAAAGAGAGAAAGGTCACAATCGGGATGCCGTCCACGCCAATCTTCACAATTTGTTCGTGGGTCCGGTCCCATTTGACGCTTTTTCCGCGCCAGGGAGCAATGCACAGCCAGTACGCGAGTTCGCCTATCATTGCGATGAGCCGCCGGCCCGTTGCCACGGCGGTCAGGGTATGTGCACCAACAGACTCCAGCAGTGACAGTCTGCCGCGCCTCTGTTCCGGTGAATCGAGCAGGCTGAGATCAAGTCCAATAAACGCTTGATGGGCCTGCTGACGGACACCGGTGAACTGGACCGTCACCCCACGACTTTTTCCGTGCTGCACGAGTCGGAGCAGGGTTGCGGCTTCCAAACCGTTGAGATGCGGAACCTGCCCCAGGTCGAGGGAATGCCGAGTGCCGGGCCGGAGCTGCTCAATTTGCTCGGTATGTTTACGAACCAGGGAAAGAATCTGCTCGGAGACCCGGAGCGCATGTACAACGGCTGCTCGGTCCTGTTCCACAATCCGCGGTCTCCTTCCCGCTGTGTCCGGCCCACCTCACTACCTGACAGCGACCCTCTCTCCTTCATAGAACGTGCCACGAAGCCTGTAAAGCGAAGAACGGCCTGTGTCTCGGTTTCCCGTCGTTCTTCTGTCTGCGAAGCATCCCCCTCACCCTAGCCCTCTCCCGCCAGGGGAGAGGGAGTGTACAGCGTAGGGGCAACCCCCTGTGGTTGCCCGCCCTTCGCCTTTGCCTTTTTTATGTTTTCATAGCATAACAGAGCCTGTTTCTTGGCTGGATTCCCGCTCATCGAGCGGGAGAATACACAGGTTGGAGAGGATGCATGCTTTGGTGTGATAAAATCGCCGCCCAGGTCGAGGGAGAACAACTCATCAACGACTCGAAGACTCCCTCGGGCCGGGCTCACGTTGGCGCTCTGCGGGGCGTACTCATTCACGATGTCGTTTTCCGGGCGATTCAGGCCCGTGGCTTGCCGGTCCGGTATACTTTTGGGGTTGATGACTACGATCCATTGGATGAGCTGCCGGCCGGTGAAGAAGAATTCTTTCGACCCTATCTCGGCGCGCCGCTATGTCAGGTGCCGCCGCCGCCGGGCTCGTCCTTCTCCGATATCTCCGAGCACTATATCCAGGATTTTTTCAGCGTATTCCGCGACTTGAACGTCGAGGCCGAGACCTACCGGATGCGCGATATCTATCGCTCAGGCCAATTCAACGAGGCCATTGATGCTATTTTGCGTAACGCCGCGACCGTCCGGCGCATATACAAAGAGGTCAGCAAGTCCGAGCGACCGGATAACTGGTATCCTTTCCAGACTGTGTGCGAACAGTGCGGACGCATTGGCACGACCGAGGTCACCGACTACGACGGCAAAGAAGTCACCTACACCTGCCGGCCCGACCTCGTCACCTGGGCATCCGGGTGCGGCTATCAAGGAAAAGTTTCGCCGTTTGACGGCAGGGGCAAACTCCCGTGGAAGCTCGAATGGACCGCCAAGTGGAAAACGTTCAATATTACGATTGAGGGCGCGGGCAAAGATCACACCACAAAGGGCGGCTCTCGGGACGTGGCCGCGGCCTGTTTGCGGAAAATTTTCCATCGGGCTCCGCCGCTCAACATCCCGTACGAGTTTTTTCTGGTCGGCGGCGCCAAGATGAGTTCGTCCAGGGGACTGGGCGTTTCCGCCCGGGATATGGCGGATTTCCTGCCGCCCGAAATCCTGCGCTTCGTCATGATCCGCACCCAGCCCAAACAGCCGGTGAATTTCTCTCCGGACGAAAAATCCATTATCAAAATTTTCAATGACTTTGATCGATTTCATACTCGGACGTATCGCGACCCCGCGGTATCGGAAGACGACAAGCGAGTATATCAACTGGCGCAGACCACCCTGAAAGATGATTTCTACGCCGCGGACTTTCAACTGGTCGCAACGATAGCGCAACTGCCGCATCTTGACCTCAGCGGAGAGATCGAAAAGCGCAAGGGCGCGGCCCTGACGGCTATTGAGCGGCAACAACTCGACCGCCGGGCTCAGGCGGCCCGCTACTGGCTGGAGCACTACGCCAGCCCCGAGGAGCGGATCGTCTTGCAGGATACGCTCCCGGAGCGAGCCGCCGAGCTGACTGTCAGCCAGCGCGCCTTTCTGCACCAACTCGCCGCCCGCCTGCCCGATATTCCCCAGGACGATAACGCCTTACAGGCCGCGTTATTCGACACCGCGCGTCTCACGCCGCTCGCGCCGGCTCGCGCCTTTCAGGCCATCTATCGAACGTTGCTCGACCGCGACTCCGGCCCCAAGGCGGGCAACCTGCTGGCCTTTCTGGACCGCGACTTCCTGCTACGCCGCTTCCGCGAACTGCCGTACGATCGGGCCACGTTCTGGGATGAGACAAGTATTAGTCGCGAGGAGTTCGACGCTTGGTTGACGAAGCACCGGGACCAGATCAAACAGACTCCCACCATCGCCCCTAAGCCCTTGCTCTATTCGGATGTTTTCAGCGTTCCTGGCTTGAAAGATCAAGGCTGGACTCCTAGCAATCCCGGAGCCTTAATAGGGTTTGTTGAGTGTACAGTCGAACTCGACGATAACAGAACACATATGAAACGTGTGCGGCTTGGGGACTTTGACAATCAAGGGGCCTTTTATGACATGGCTCGGGCGTACGGCACCTGGGTGAAGGGACAATATCGGACTGAGTCCGAAGGGAGGGAGACAATTATGTCGAAACGCGAAACACCACTAAATAAGAAAATAGTTTTAGATACGTAGGTCGGATACGCTACGCTAATCCGATATCCCTTAGGCTCAAACACGCGTTGCGGTTAATGCCCGCTTCGCTGCCTCAGGCAGTTCAACCGGTGCAAACATGGAGGCCGGATAGAGATACCCATCTGGCTCCGACGTATCTTCATCCAAAACCCTGAGAAGGCCGCGTGTCCGGGCCTCAGCGTCCGATAGGGTACGGTAGACTTTTCCCACGATCAGACTGGCCGGATTCCTCTCGATGTCGATACAGATAACAAACTCACTCATAGGAACACCTTTTCGATGAGTGGGGTTTCCTTAACCTGGCATAGGGGCGCTCAACTCCAGAACTCAGGCTGCCAGCAGGGTCTTGATAATTGTCTTGGTTTCTACTTCACCGTCATCCGGTACCTTCCCTTGTAAGAACGAAAAATGTTGTGAGAAGCTGATGATGGTCAGGCCGGCGACTTCTTCAGTTACTGGGTCAAGCCGCAGCAGAAAGTCTGCATTCAATTCCACGGTTTTCGCCTTTCGTGGACGATGAAAGTAAAAATACATGACATCTGCTTCACGGTCGTAGTGATAACGCAATTTCCGTTGCTTCATTGCCTCTATCTCTGGGTGATACGTAACGCTATGTAAAACTATCTCTATCCCAAATTGTCCCCCTCACCCCGGTCCTCTCCCTCCGGGGGAGAGGGAGTAGAAACATCCCTCACGCTACCCCGTCTGCTCAAAATACTCCCGCAGGTTCCCGGCCTCGCGTTGCTGGCAGGCAACCGCGACGCGCAGTTTTTCCAGGTGCTGATCCATCATCTTGCCGGCGTTCGGGACGGGATGGTCGGTGAAGAAAGTATTGACCTGGGCCTCAAGCTCGGGTGTGACGAGCGCGACGATCCCTTCGCACATGCGCACGATGGACACGTCCGGGAACTTCTCCAGCATGTCGCCCCAGCGTTCCTGGAGAAACTGCCAGGCCAGCTCGCGGCCCTCGGTGTTCATCAACAGCGAGCGCATGAGGTAGGGCGCGTTCTGGGTGCGAACCTCGCCGTTAAGCGTCATGTCCAGGGTCCGGGTGAAGAGGGCGGGTTGACGGAAGCTGGCCAACGCAAACTGATAGCGCTGCTCTTCTTGCGGCGTGGCGGCGTTCTGCGAGATTTGACGAAAGGCATCATACGTTGCCGCATCGCCCGTATAGGCAAGGATCGACACCAGCGCGGGAACCAGATTGCGGTCCACGGCGTTCCGATCGGCCCGATACTGCGTATAGAGCGTCCGCGCCTGCTTTTGGGTGGCCGTATCGTCTCCAAGGGTGCCCAGCGCGCCGAGTAGCTCCCCTCTGAGCTGGCTGATAAGAGCATCTTCCCCATCTTGGGGAGCCCAGCCCAACTGCTGGGTGAGCGGGGCGATCAGTTCACGGATATGACGTTGCAAGGCCGGACGCTGTCCTGGGTCGAGCAGACGGTAGAGATAATGACACGAGCCGAGAATGGCGGCCCACACATTGTGGTCTGACTCTTCCCGGAATACGGGCAGGAGGTCGAGATAGGCGGACAGCGGCGTCAGACCGGCCTGCGCGGTCGCCCAGGTATCGTTGATCAGGTTGAAGCGCTCGATCGGAGAGAGCTGGGCATGTATATCTTCGGTGAGCTGGCCGAGCAGGTCTGGGGCGTATCGGACCCGATAAAAGCCGTACCCGCCCGCGTTGACGACGACCCAGTCCGGCCGCTCTGACAGGGGTAGGCGCAGTTCGTCAGTAGTCAGCAGGGCGGTCTGGGTTTCGGCTTCAGCGGCTCTTTTGGCTTTGATAAAAATCGGGGCCTGCCAGCGTTTGTCTTCAGCCTGCTGGTTACCGTTTTGCATATAATGAAACGGCTGTTGAGAAATCACCAGTTCAGAGCCGTCCATCGCAACGGAAATCAGGGGATAACCGGCCTGGAAGACCCAGCTATCCATCATGGACCGGACCGGCTGTTGGGTTGCTTCCTCCAATGCATCCCACAGGTCGGTAGTTTCGGCGTTGTCGTATTCGTGTTTCCCGAGATAATGGTTGACGCCTTTCTGAAAGGCCTGGGGACCGAGGTATTGCTCCAGCATGCGCAGGATGGCGGCGCCTTTCTCATAGGTCAGAATATCGAACATGCCCTGGGCCTCGTCCGGGTGTTCGACCGGGAACTCGATGGGGCGGGAGCTGCGCAGCCCGTCAACCTGCAACGCAGCGGCCCGCGAGACGGCAAAACTGGTCCAGCGCTGCCATTCGGGCTTCCAGGCATCAACGGCCATCATTTCAGCCCACGTTGCAAAGGCTTCGTTGAGCCAGATTCCATTCCACCAGCGCATGGTCACCAGATCGCCGAACCACATGTGCGCGTTCTCGTGTGAAACCACGTCCGCGACGCGTTCCAACTCACTCCGGGCCGCAGTATTTTCATCAATCAGCAGGGCGGTTTCCCGAAAGGTAATGGCCCCGAGGTTCTCCATCGCTCCGAAAGCGAAATCCGGGATAGCAATCAGGTCAAGCTTGTCGCCGGGATAAGGACGGCCGTAATAGTCGCTGAAGAATTGCAGCGATGCGGCGCCGATGGCCCGCCCAAACGAGCTCAGGTGCTGCTTGCCCGGCACGGCCCACACCCGCAGCGGTATACTCCCAACATACACGGCTTCGCTGGCCTCAAACTCACCCACGATGAAGGCCACCAGATAGGTTGACATCTTGATCGTGTCGGCAAACACGACCGCTTTCTTGCCCGTCCCAGGGATCGGGTCTTGGCTCACAACGGCCGTATTGGAGATGGCGGTCAGCTCCTCATCAACCACCAGCGTCGCCTGAAAGACGGCTTTGGCTGCCGGCTCATCCCAACACGGAAAGGCCCGCCGGGCATCGGTGGACTCAAATTGGGTTGAGGCCAGGATGACGTCCGCACCCTCGGCGTTCTTATAGCTGCTACGGTAAAAGCCGCGTAACTTGTCGTTGAGGACGCCTTCAAACGCGATCTGCAAGGCATAGCGACCGGGGCCGATGGCCTGCGGGAACTCGAGCACCGCCCGCTCGTTTGGTTCGTCGAGGGTCGCACTGCCCGCCTGGCTTACGCCCGTTTCGTCGGCGAGCACCACCTGCTGAATCGTTAGCTCGCAGGCGTTCAGGACGAGGGTGTGGGTAGCCTCATGAACGGTGATGGTGATCGTTTCCTCACCCGTAAAAGTGAAGTGGGTCAGATCGGGAGTCAGGCGAATCACGTACCGTTCGGGAGTCGCGGTTTCCGGTAGCCTATAGGACACTGTGTCTGGCATACTGTCTCCTTCGTTTTAGGGTGATTTTCTCAAATCATGCCTGTCTTTGCCGGATCAAATAATGTAAAAAAAGCAACTTATCCCAAGCTTTGACGCCCAGTATCGTCAACACAGCGGCGCAGAACGCTGAGGGCAGCGCAAAAAAGACAATGGAACCTGGTGAAAAAGGGTGGTGGGAGTCCATACCATAAGAGCGGACAGGGTTGAGCAAGTCAGTCCAAGGAGCAAAGAAGACTAGGGCAATAGTTAAGCTGCCCAAGAGTATGCGAATTTTTCGAGTCGCTCCCATAATGCTCTGATAGGTCATGAGACAGAACCCGGCCACAACGAAGAGCCCAGCAACTGTCCCGAACCCGGTAGGATACAGATCCCAGATCAGCACGTAAGCCGTTATAGGAGGTACAACGAAAAGCATGACTAGCACGCCGCTCAGGACCTTCTTGCCCCTGAGCGAACCATACATCCACCCCGCGATCCATATTCCGGCCAGGCTGGCCCCAACGCTTGAAGCGAAGATCACACTATAGGCGACCGGGCGTACTACCGGAAAAGGAATGATGCCCAATATCGGCGGAACTGGAAATAATGGGTTGGGTGCGGGGACTATCACCAGAGTGGCGAACCAGCCGAGAGCAATTATCATCCACGTCTCCACGAATTGCTCTTCTCCCGCTTCCCTTTTCCGCATCAGGCCTGCCGCGACTATAGATGTAATACTAGCGATTAACGTAGTCACTACCCGGCAGGCCAGGATTCCAATTCCCTCGCCCTCAAGGGCTTTCAAAATTACAAGAACTGTGGCGAAGTTGACTGCTAATATCGCCCCGGCAAACTTCCAGCTCATTCGCATGATTTCTCCCACTTGATAATCATTTGAAGGAATTATAAACACATTCGACGCAAATTCAATAGCCAAAAGAAAGGATTGAGAAAATGTCGTATTCAAGGGAAGATTTGGAAGATGAGTTAAGTCGCCTGCTTTTTGACAGCGAAAAAAAAGACATGTTGAAGGACGCGCGCCAACTTCTAGGGAAGAATTCCTTGAACGAGGCTAAGATGTTTAACTGGCGCCGTCGTGGCCTCGTTCGATCTCTCGTAGAAGGGGCCGCACTGATCCATGTCTCCCGTGAGAACTTTGACACCCGTGCTGCTAGACGAATAGGTCTCATTGCGGATGCCTTTTTTCAGATTTTCATCGTAGGCCAAGAGAAAAAAAGCAAAGAAGCTAAGGATGACTACCGCGATATGTGGTCTCTCCGGTACTGGAGTGGGGTGTGTCCGTATAAGCACAGGGAGAGGACTGATGAGCAGCTTTACCTCACCCATAAAGCATCATTTCTCGTACCTAAGAACACGAATCTGGAATCACTAGAAATAAAGGACCTGATCACTGACCAACCGATCCCCAAGGACAACCCCAAGGACAACCCCAAGGACAGTTCCTGGCTCTTAGATAAGATATCGTCCGAATTATCCGATATGTACGATATCTCATTCGCATGGAGAATACGCGAGGATCAAAGCCACTATGGCTATATCATGAAATACAGCAATGTGGTGAGTGGTAAGGTTCAAGCTGGGCGGCCGCCATTCGAGTACCTATGGGGGGGGGCAGGAGGCTTACCTACTGAGCTGGGGGTTCTGCTGCTTTTCTTGCCGAACGATATGCTGAGGCAAGTGGAAAATAGAAGCCCCTTCAGTCGGGGGAATAGGATGGCTAGTGATTTTGAGAAACCGCAGTGTATCGGGCTCCACATTGAAGGCGATCCTTTCGCCTCGATTGATGGGATCTTAAAAGGCGAGCGACAAACAAAGTATCTGGCCAATTGGCTGGAACTCAACCCAAAGGATGTACAGGTTGTGACATCCGATGTTGAATTTTTGCGGCGAAAGATAGAGATTGAAGTTCCTGACAAGCTCTCTAACAAGTTCACCGACTTGATCAAAAAGACGTATCAAGGGGCAGAGCACACGGGTTTTCTAGCTAACCTCATACGACCCGAGCCGCTTCTGAGATATCTTTTCACAATTCCGCTACCAAACCTTAGAGCGGAGGAATGAACAGATACCACGTTTCGGTGATACCGAGGAAAAAGAGAGGGATTTTAATCAGGGTCACGATGAGCATCAAAGGAAGGAGGTAGAAGAGGTAGACGAAGAAAGCAAAGAGCCACAAGGGAACGGCGATCGGAAGAAAAATCCATTCATATAGCCCCCACGTTGTGATCGTTTTCGAGCAGGTTTCTGGTGAGCCGTCCCTCACACATGCTTCAAATCGATCCATTGTAACCCCTTGGCCATGAACAAGTGCCACATAGCTTCGCATCACTGCTTTGCATTGATCCGTAGATGCTTCGGACCGCGAACATTGCTTAATGCGACTCAAAGACCACTTCGCATGCTCCCTTACTGCCCTTACTGCGATAACTTCGGGCTGGATGGCGTGCGCTTCGTTGGTCGAAATCGAAATACTGGTCACAACCAAGACAAGAGTGATCGTCGCAATATATGAAGAAGAAGTCATACTATCCTCCGTTGTGTAGCGCCTGATGGGACGCTATCCAGCGCTCTCCTCAGGGCCCCTCCCTCCGGCTGAATGCGTTGATGACCTCCAACACTGTGGCTCATCTCGCTCCCCAGGGGGTACCCAGGAGGGGTCGGGCTAGGCCCACTGGGGCAGGGCGTGCGCAGCCTCTAGCACCATCAGCATCAGCAGACACAGCACCACGGGTTCTCACAGACCGGAATGCAGCCGTACGGTCATTCCTTCTCTCGCCCACGAGCGTTAAAGAGCTCGGACAGGGGCCCAATTCATAGCCACCGCCGCCTAGCGACGGGTCTTCTGGGGGTGGCCAGGGTGGGGCTCCTGCTGCCATGTTGCATCGCGGGCAGGGCGGAGGTAGCGGGCCATCCGGGATGGGGGTATGCAGTAATGATAAGGCCGCCGCGAGCAGTAGCAGTGACATTTTCATATTCATATGATATTCGTATGAATTATTTTGTCAACCTGCTGAATCGTTAGCTCGCAGGCGTTCAGGACGAGGGTGTGGGTAGCCTCATGAACGGTGATGGTGATCGTTTCCTCACCCGTAAAAGTGAAGTGGGTCAGATCGGGAGTCAGGCGAATCACGTACCGTTCGGGAGTCGCGGTTTCAGGCAGCCTATGGGGCGACGGGTTTGACATGATTTCTTATTCCTCCTGGCCTCCTGGGGTCGGTCGCGGGCTTCAGTCTAGAGGGTGTTAGGCACTTTTGGGGCAGCGGTCTATAGTGGGCGGATGGAGCGGGGAGCGTATCCGAGCGATGTAAGCGATGAGGAAGGGGCGTGAGTCGCGCCCGATGTGCCGTTGATGCCCGAAGCGGCCCCCCAGCGGCGGCCTGCCTGACGCGAAGTCTTTAACGGCCGCCGTTGGCTGGTGCGGGCGGGGGCTCCGTGGCGGATGTGACCGAATGCTCTCCCCCCGTGGGAGATAGTCTATCAACAAACGCACCGGTGGGTGAAGGCGGGGGTGTTTGAGGCGCTCGTCCATGATTTACGGGCGGTCCTGCGGCTGGCGGCAGGGCGTCCTGAGCAGCCGTCGGCCGCGATTCTCGATAGTCGCACGTTACAGTCGAGTCCCGAGAGTGGCGGGCGCGCCGGCTATGATGGGGCGAAGCGGCGGCGGGGGAGTAAGGTCCATATGGCCGTCGATACGCTCGGGTATCTGCTGGCCCTCCACGTGACTCCAGCGAACGAGCAGGATCGGGCGCGGGTGAAGGCGTTGGCGGCGCAAGTCCAGGGGGTCACGGGGGAGACGGTTAAGTTAGCCTATGGGGATCAAGGCTATACGGGCGCGCAACCTGCGCAGGACGCCGCCCAAGTGGGGATCACCCTGGAGGTCATCAAGCTCCCGGCCGCCAAGAAAGGCTTCGTCCTGCTCCCACGGCGGTGGGTGGTGGAACGGAGTTTCGGGTGGACGGCTCGCTTTCGCCGCTTGGCGCGCGACTATGAACGCCTGCCCGCAACCCTGGCTGGCCTCCACTTCCTGACGTTCGCTCTCCTCATGCTCAAACGGCTGGTTGAGGGCTTGGGCCAAAGTCCCTAACACGCTCTAGTCCAACGTGCATTGAAATCCTATAGAAGTCCCATTATATCGTATGCTAATGATTCTGGTTATAATCGGACGGAACGAAAACCTGGGCACATACGTCTGTAGCGCGGTATGGAAAAAGATGAAGAGTGCGAGGGTGTTATGAGAGACCAGAATGATCGTGACACGGATCTCGACCACGGCGTAGTTACCGAAACGGAAAAAAAGCTCAAGAAGCCACCGCTCTACAAGGTCCTGTTGCATAACGATGACTACACGACCATGGAGTTTGTGGTCTATATTCTCCAGTCCGTCTTTCGTCACGACGCAACCAAGGCCACCCAGATTATGCTCCACGTCCATCGTCAGGGAACTGGCGTAGCCGGCGTCTATACCTATGAGGTGGCGGAGGCGAAAGTCTCCCGCGTTGACAGTTTAGCCAAGAAACATGAATTTCCCTTAAAGTGCAGTATGGAAGAAGCCTAGCGAGCGGAGCCCTTACCATGCGAATTAGTCGAGAACTGGAAGTCACGATTGGTCTGGCGATTAACGAGGCACGGCGTCGGCGGCACGAGTTTCTCTGTCTGGAACATGTGCTGCACGCCTTGCTGTTCGATGAGACCGTGGCCGAGATTGTGCGGCAGTGTGGTGGAGACGTTAAAGAACTCCAAGCCGACCTTGAGGAGTTTCTCAAAGAGAATCTGGAGTCGCTGCCGGAGGATGCCGGTGAGGTTGACCCCCAGCAGACTCTGGCCTTTCACCGGGTATTACAGCGGGCGGCTGCCCATGTACAATCTGCGGGCAAAGAAGTCATTGAGACGCGCAATTTCTTTGTGGCCCTGTTTCGCGAGGACAACAGTCACGCGGTCTATCTCCTGGAGAAGCACGGCGTGACCCGGCTGGATGTGCTGAATTATATCTCGCACGGCATTTCCAAAACGCCGTCCGATGAAGAATCCGAGCCCGGTGCTGCGCACGACGGCCACGACGAAGATGGCGAGCCCCGTCCGGCCAAAGACCCGCTTGAGGCGTTTACCACCAATCTCGTACAAAAGGCCAAGAACGGGGATATTGATCCGCTAATCGGTCGCGAGATCGAGATTGAGCGGACCATTCATGTCCTGTGTCGGCGGCGCAAGAACAACCCGATCTATGTCGGCGATTCGGGGGTCGGCAAGACCGCGATTGTCGACGGGCTGGCGCTCAAGATTGCCGAGGACGATGTGCCCGACGTCCTAAAAGAGGCCCGCATCTACTCGCTCGATATGGGCTCCGTCCTGGCCGGCACAAAATTCCGGGGCCAGTTTGAAGAACGGCTCAAAGCCGTGCTGAAGGCGCTCGATAAACAGCCGGGGGCCATCCTGTTTATCGATGAAATCCACACCATTGTCGGAGCAGGCGCAACCAGCGGAGGGTCCATGGATGCCTCGAATATCCTCAAACCCGCGTTGGCGTCGGGCAAGATGCGCTGCATCGGCGCCACCACCTACCACGAGTACCGGAGTTATTTTGAGCGTGACCGAGCCCTGGCCCGGCGCTTCCAGAAAATTGAGGTCCACGAGCCGAGCATCGAAGACGCCGTGGAAATCCTGAGCGGCCTCAAGCCGCACTACGAAGAACACCACGGGGTGGAATACACGCACGACGCGCTCAAGGCCGCGGCCGAACTGTCGGCAAAATATATCAATGATCGGTTTCTGCCGGACAAAGCGATTGACGTGATCGACGAGGTGGGCGCGTCCTTTCAGATTCGCCCCGCTCCCGAGGAAGACGGCAAGAAGATCATTCATGACACCGACATTGAGTCCATTGTGGCCAAGATCGCCCGGATACCGCCCCGCAGCGTTTCCGCCTCGGACAAGGAGCGCCTGCAGAGCCTGGACGCCGATCTCAAGGGCGTAGTCTTTGGCCAGGATACGGCGATTGAAACCCTGGTGCGGGCTATTCGGCTGGCGCGCGCCGGCCTGGGCCAGCCCGAAAAACCCGTTGGCTCGTTTCTGTTCTCGGGACCGACCGGCGTGGGCAAAACCGAGGTTGCCAAGCAACTGGCGGAAACCCTGGGTCTCCAATTTCTGCGCTTCGATATGAGCGAGTACATGGAGAAGCATACGGTCTCGCGTCTGATCGGTGCGCCTCCGGGATACGTCGGCTTCGACCAGGGCGGATTGCTCACCGACGCGGTTACACGCAATCCGCACGCGGTCCTCTTGCTGGACGAGATCGAAAAGGCCCATCCCGACCTGTTCAATATTTTATTGCAGGTCATGGACCACGCCACCCTGACCGATAACAATGGCAAAAAAGCTGATTTCCGGCATGTGATTATTATTATGACCAGCAACGCCGGCGCCCGCGAGATAGCGGCGCACGCCATCGGCTTTGGCAATATCTCAAATGAGGGTAAGGATCAGCAGGCGATTGAGAAACTCTTCAGCCCGGAATTCCGCAACCGCTTAGACGCGATCGTGCACTTTCGGTCCTTGCCCATGCAGGCCATTGAGCGGGTGGTTGAAAAGTTCGTGAAGGAACTGGTCGAGCAGCTCACCGAACGGAAAGTGTCCATTACGCTGACGCCGGCCGCCCGCCGTTATCTGGCGGAAAAGGGCTATGACAAAACGTTTGGCGCCCGCCCGATGGCACGCCTGATCCAGACTGAGGTGAAGCAGGTGCTCGCGGATGAGATTCTGTTCGGCCAGCTCCAAGAAGGGGGCGAGGTCGAGATCGACTTTGACGAGGACAAGCTGACGTTTTCCTACGCCCCGGCAGACAGCGAAGAAGAACCGGCTGAGCCGGTAGAGACGGTTGAGTAGCAGACTCCCCGTAGCATCCCCAATTCTTTTTGCGGGTTCGCTACGGGGTCTTGCTCAGCACGACACACAGCCCCCGGACCGCTACGCCGTTATCACGGCGTAGCGTGGCCGATTCCAGAGAACTGACGGCAAATCCGCACTGTACCGCTCGCTCTGCCAGATAGGCCCGGCCATGTATATAGTACCCGGAGCTGTTGACGCTCAGCTCCCGGGTCGGGTTGTCCTCGGCCGTGAAAATGAACAGGCCGGAGCCCCGGAGTGCGCCGAACGCAGCCCGGAAAACGCGGCGCGGGTCGCCGATATGCTCAAACACACCGGCGGCAACGAGCACGTTATAACACTTCGCTTTTTTCTCAAGAAAAGGATAGAGGTCGCCCACCGCCAGCTCATTATAGATCGCACGCTGTCTGGCTTTGGCGATCATCTGTGGGGACAAGTCCACACCATCCAGGCGTGTGGCCATCGAACTGACCGCTTGGCCACACAGGCCGGTCCCGCAGCCCAGATCAAGAATGGCGACTTTGTCCTGGCAGTGCCGCTCCAATGCCGCCCGAATCAAATGCGGGCACTGGTAGTGCAGGCTGCCAACCAGCTTCTGGTCGTACGAGGCGGCGTAATTATCATACAGGCGCGTAATATAGGCCGATGCTGGTCGCTCCGGGACTGACTCTGCGCCCGTATAGGCGAGGAGCATTCTGGCCCCGATATGATCCTCCGGCACCAGGCGCAAATAGTGGCGCAGGTGCCGCGTTGCCTGGGGTAAATCATTGTTCGAGATGAAGAGCCGACTGAGATACGCATGCGCCACGGACTCATCGGGCTGTATGGCCAGGACACGCTGAAAGCTGCGGATCGCTTCCTTATCGCGGCCTGTTTTCATCAAAGCCAAGGCTAATTCCAGATAGGTGCGGAGTATGGCCGATATGAGGTCAGCGGCCCCCGGGGTCTGCGGGTCTTCCTGGAGGGCCTGCACGTAGAGTCCGAGGGCCTGGTCCAACTGACCGTTGATATGATGTTCGATCGCCTGGTCGATACTGCTTTGGGAAGGCATATATTACTACTTTTTAATTCTTGTCGTTCGCTAAAGGACCGCGCACTTCTTCCGTCAACCCGTACCGAGAAGACGATTCCCGGAAAAGCATAGGCAGCATTACCTCCTCTTAAAGATATTTCGTCTCTTCGGGTTCAGTCAACATATCAGCAGACTCATAAGAGAAGCGGCCGCTAAACGCAACAAACCGAGGGCGCCAACGGTTAGTTGTAGCTTCCTCCTTCTCTAACTTTGTCAGTTTTGACAGAGAAAGAAGTGCAGCAGACATCTTTCTTGAGGGGCCACGGAACGGGAATGTTTAATCGCACTATTTTGCCGCTGTCATGTCAAGCTTCCGTGGACTGAGCCGGTAGCCGAGGGCATGCATAATGGCGTTGATGCTCTCAAACTTTGGATTTCCCTTCTCTGAGAGTGCCTTTTGTAATCCCTTTCGTGACAGGCCGGCTTCGCGTGCGGTCGTCGTGATACCTTTGACCTTGCTCATCGTTCGTAACGACGCCAACAACGCGCCGGTGTTCCCGTCATGGGCGTACTCCTCAAAGATGACGGACCTATACTCTTCCATCTCGTCAGGGTGGTCACGGAGATAATCCGCTTCTACCGCACCTAAGGTTCTAAGCTTTCGCATGGCTCTGATACTCTTTCCAGGACTTTTTCGCGTCTGCAATATCACCCTGGAATATTGACAAGCAATACCAACATATTTTCCCCTCCCCCCGATCCTGCTACAACACATTCCAGAACAATTCGATCACGTTGCACTTTCCGCTACGCCAAGGAGGGAGCCCATGTCGTCACACCAGACAGCCGAGCAGATTCACGCCAAACTGAGCCATCCGGTCATTGACTCAGACGGTCACTGGATCGAGTTTGAGCCGGCGGCCATAGATTATTTGCACGAGGTCGCGGGAGAGCGTGTGGCCGAGCGCTATAGCAAGGTCGCCAACCAGTTCGGCAATAAGAAATGGGCGGGTCTCTCCGAAGAGGAACGCAAGGATCGGCGGATGCTCCAGCCGGCCTGGTGGGGGGTGCCGACCAAGAATACGCGCGACCGCGCGACCGCCATGCTGCCCAAGCTGCTGTATGAGCGCCTGGATGAACTCGGCATCGACTTCGGGGTGATCTATCCGACCGGAGGCGCGCTGTTCGCGCCGTTTCTGCGCGATGATGAAGTGCGGCGGGCGGCCTGCCGCGCGTTTAATATGTATACGGCCGATCAGTTCAAGGGCCTGGAAGACCGCCTGACTCCGGCTGCGGTGGTGCCGATGTTTACCCCGGAGGAGGCGCTTGAAGAGCTGGAGTTCATCAAGAGCAAGGGCTTTAAGGTGGCCATGCTGTCGAGCCTCATCCGGCGTCAGGTTCCGGCGGTGGCACGTAAGGCGCCCGAGGCTGGTCGTTACGCCATCTGGCACGACACCCTGGGCATAGACAGCGAGCATGATTATGACCCGGTCTGGGCAAAATGCCTTGAAGTGGGCATTCCGCCCAGCTTTCACTCGGCCTCATCAGGTATTGGCATGCGAGCCTCGATTTCCAATTTTGTGTACAACCACATCGGCCATTTTGCCCAGGCCGGAGAGGCGGTCTGCAAATCCATCTTCATGAACGGCGTGACGCGGCGTTTCCCGGAGCTGCGCTTTGCCTTTTTAGAGGGCGGCGTGGGCTGGGCCTGCGGCTTGTACAGCGACCTCATCGGGCACTGGAAGATTCGCAACCCCAAGGCGTTGGATAATGTGAACCCCGCCAATCTGAACCAGGAAATGCTGGTCGATTTGTTCCAGAAATATGCTTCGCCCGCGGCGATGGAAAAGCTGGGGCAGAAAGCGACGCAGGCCCATCTCGGCCTGCTCACCAAAGAGCCGGAAAAACTGGACGATTTTGCGCCCTGCGAGATCGAGCGCGCCGAGGACATCCGCGACCTGTTTGTGCCGAATTTCTACTTCGGCTGCGAGGCCGACGACCCGCTGAACGCCTGGGCCTTCAACACCAAAGTCAATCCGTATGGGGCCAAGATCAACGCGCTGTTTGGCTCGGATATCGGCCACTTCGACGTGCCGGACATGGCCGGGGTGTTGCCCGAGGCGTACGAAAACGTTGAAGACGGGGTGATGACCGACGATAATTTCAGGGATTTTGTGTTTGCGAATCCCGTCCGCTTCTGGAGCGCCGTCAACCCGGACTTCTTTAAGGGAACGGTGGTGGAGTCACAGGCGCGGGCGCTGATGGCGGAGAGGGAGGCCTAGGTACAGCACCAGTCCGGTTCACCCGCGGCGTGGTTGTGGCGTTCGGCCCGGAGTTGGCGCATGCCGTCCATCATACGCTGCCGGTCAATGGGTCGGTCGAGTTCGTTCTGAAACTCCTGGTAGAGCCGCATGATGTTGGGCAGAATCCGCTCGGGCTCACGCCAGCGGGCGTAGATGCCGAGCTTCACGTCGCGGGCGGCTTCCTCGGGGCTCATACCGAGCTGAAAGCGCTTCTTGGCCTCGCGCCGGACGAGCATGAGGTAGGATCGCATTTCGCGCAGTTCCTTTTTACCGCCAAGCGGGCCGTGCCCCGGCACGATGAGGTCCACGTCCATCTTCAAAATCCGATCGGCAACCTTGATCCAATTACCGACATGACCCTGGAAGGCCAGGGGCGTGACATAGTAAAAAGCCAGGTCTCCGGCAAAAAGAATCTTGTCTTTGGGCAAATAGACAAAGGCGTCGCCAAAGGTGTGGGCCGGTCCGAGATGGCGCAGTTCCACGTCCCGTCCGGACTGGTGGAAGACCAGCCGGTCTTCAAAGGTCAGGTCCGGGACCTTGGGTTTGAGCTTGGAGAACTCCTTGGCAAAGCGCGGAATGCGCTGCTGGAGCTGTTTGACGGGTATGCCTTCCCGGACTTGTTCGTCGCGACAGAAGGTATGGCCGATGACCTGGGCGTCGCGAAAGAGAAAATTGCCGCCGCTGTGATCGACGTGATGGTGGGTGTTGACCAGCCGGGAGACCGGCCGTTTCGTCACTTTCTTAATCGCCCCGAGAAAGCGGGCGGTCATGGACGGAACCATGAGGGCGTCAATCGCCATGACGCCTTCGCGGTCCAGCAACAGGCCGGCGTTGCTCACACCCAGTTCACCATACGCCTGAATATAGGCGTAGACTTTTGGCGCGACCTCCTCGATCCCCGTTCGCCAGCCGGCGGGAGTGATGTAGTCATGCATAGGGCCACTCGCGTCTAGAGGTTGAATAAGCGGGCAGCATTCTCGCTCAGGATTTTCTTCTTCAGCCCGTCCGAGATATCCGTCCGCTCATAAATGGCTTTGACCGAATCCGGGCACATGCAGTCCCAGTGCGAGTAGTCAGAGGCATAGATCAGGCGGTCTTCCCCGATCAGTCGCGCCACGAACGGAATGGTCTTTTCGTCCGGCTCGACCGCGAAGAAGCAGTTCTCGCTCGTGATCCAGTCCTCGGGGCTGCGCTGCTGCCAGGGCATTTGCTGTGGCAATAATTCATAGTGCTCGTGGAGTCGGTCCATCATCCACGGGACCCAGCCGGCACCGGCTTCCATAAAGGCCACCTTCAGCTTCGGGAATCGCTCCAAAATCCCCCCGGAGGCAAACGAGGCGACGGCCAGCATAGTGTCGAGCGAATAAAAGGCGTGCTTGAACACGTAGCGATCAAAGCGATCGACACCCGCGGAGTTGGTTGAGATGATATGCGCGCAAATGGGGACACCCAGGCCCTGGGCTTCTTCCCAAATCGGGTCAAACTCAGCTTCGTGCAGGAGCTTGCCACCGAAATTCGTCAGGACCTGGACACCGACCATGCCCAGTTGCTCGACCGTCCGTTTGATTTCGACCCGAGCCGCCTCGGGGTCCTGCATGGGAATCATGGCGATGCCTTTGAGGCGGTCAGCGTAGGGTTTGCAGTATTCGGCCAGCCAGTTGTTATAGGCGACGGAGACGGCCATGCCCAGGCCGGGGTCTTCAATGGACGCGGCGGCACCGAGGCCGATAAAGGTCCCGAACAGGACGGCGATGTCGATCCCTTCGAGGTCCATATCGGGGATACGTTTGTGCGGGTCCTGCATCCCGACGCGATCCCAGCCCCATTGATGGTCCGGCTTCTTGGGCTCGGGCCACATGCCGAGTCGGCCGTAGAAATCGCGCCGGCTGGGCCACATTTTGCCCTCAACCACCAGATGCTTGCGACCGTCCGGGTAGCTCACCCAACAGGGCGCGTCCTTGTGATAGCGCTCGGGCAGTAAGTCAACCCAGTTGACGGCCTTCTCATCGACATGCCCATCGGCATCAATGACGGTGTAGTCAGGTCTCATGCTTCCCTCCTGTGTCTTCTTTCCGGCTTGTCACTCAGTCGTATCATAACGCCGGCGAAATTCCGCATACTCTATCGCGGCCCGGAGCGCGGCAACTGCCCGGTGGGCGCTCGGGTAACACACGCGACCGGCTTCACGGACGGCCAGGGGGCCGGCATTGCCGTACTCCGAAGCAGTATAGACGAGTTCGGTGGTCGTGAGGACAGGTTTTTGATGCCGGTCTGAAGCTTCGGCTGCGGCGGCGGCATAGCGTCGCTCTTGGTTTTCGTGGAATCCGGCCATGCGCTCCAAGCCGTAGTCCGGATAGAATGCACCGCCCTTAAAGCCGTGGGCGGTTGCGGCCTGAATACCCAGGCCGAGGTGCAGCACCGCATCGACCTCGGGGTGTCCACACACGAGGTCAAGGACTTGAGGAACCGTATCCCGGGTCTCGCCACCCGCCAGATCAATCGGATTATTGTGACTCCAGCGGGCCGGGACCAGGGTGCTAATCGTTTCTACCAAATCCTGGGGAAGGGGAATAAGGTCGAGCCCGGCCTGGGCGCAGGCATCTGCGGTCAGGACCCCCCAGCCGCCAACGGTGGTAAAGACCACGACCCGTCGGCCTTGCGGCAGCGGCTGGGTCGCCAGGGTCGCCGCCCACTCAAAGGCATGTTCGATCGTCGGTGCCCGCAATACGCCAAACTGGCGACATAGCCCGTCAAAGACACGGTCGTCCGTCGCCAGCGAACCGGTATGCGACAAGGCCGCCCGCTGCCCCTCTGCCGCGGCACCGCCTTTCACCAACACCAAGGGCTTGCGCTGAGTGAGAGCGCGGACCGCGTCAATGAAATGAGGGCCGTCAGGCACGCCCTCGAGATAGGCCAGAACGACATCGGTTTCCGGGTCGGCCGCAAAATATTCCAGATAGTCAGCGATATTCGTGTTGGCTGAGTTGCCGGCAGAAACAGCCTTACTCACGCCGACTCCGGTCTGGACGGAGTAGTTCAAGAAGGCCGACAGCAGATTCCCGCTCTGACTCACGACGGACAGGCGGCCCGCCGGAGGGTACGGCGCCACAATTTGGGCACACATCGATACCGGCGTCGAGATCACCCCTTGGCCGTTCGGCCCGGCTAGCAGCATGCCAAGCTCCTCCGCGGTTTCGACCAGTTCGTTTTCCAGGCGGCGGCCCTCCTCTCCGGCCTCCCGATAGCCCCCACTGGCGACAAAGGCGGACCGCACGCCGATCTTGGCACAGGCACGCAGCAGCTCGACGTTGGCCGCAGCAGGGGTACATACAAAGACGAGGTCAGCCTTATCCGGCGGAATCTCCTCTACCGTCCGATAGGTGGGTTGGCCGAGAATCTCCGCGCCGTCACGATTGACCGGAAAGATTTCGCCTTGATAGCCGAAGCGTCTGAGGTTGTGCAAAGAGACAAACCCGAATTTCCCTGGATGGGAGGACGCCCCGGCAACGACCACACCGCGCGGGTGAAACAGGGGGCGGAAGCGTTCCAGGGTATCATCAGGGGTACGCCGCTGAACCGTTGGCCTGATGTGGAGTGTCGGATTCCTGACGACCAGGGCATCAACCGCAATGGGTTTTCCGTTGACAACGATCAGCGGGTTCACGTCCACGCTCTCAATGTCAGATCGCTCGACGGCCAAGCGGCCCAGCCCAACCAAGAGATCGGCCAGGGCATCGAGCGCAACCGGCTCCTCGCCCCGAAACGGTTGGGTCACGAGATGTTCGAAGCGCATCCCTTCAACCATGGCTCTCGCTTGAGTGTGGGAGAGCGGTGCCAGGGCAAAGACCGCATCACCGAGCGCTTCGGTCAGAACACCGCCAAGGCCCAGGAGGACGCACGGACCGAATTGAGGGTCACGGACCATACCGGCGATCAACTCTCTCTGCCCGGCAACCATCTCAGCAACGAGCAGACCGACTTCCCCATCTTCATCCCGACGGCGCGCCCACAGCTCGTGCGCCGCCCGCTCAACAGCCTGGGCCGTATCAAGTCCGAGGCGGACGAGCTGCCGTTCGGTCTTATGAGCGATACGCGGCCCGCACAGTTTCACGACAACGGGAAGCCCTATCTCCGCGGCTGCGCGGCCTGCCTCGGACGGGTCTTGGACGAGGACTTCTCGAGAAACCGCGCCCCCGTATCCGGCAATCACACGCTTTGATTCATACTCGGACAGGGTCGATGTGGGCGGCTCGGTCGAACGTTTCATCACGGTACGGTTACCCCTTCTGGTCAGTCGTGTCCGCGCCTCGCCATAATGACCAAAGCGAACGGGCCTGAAAAGTACGGGATATTAGCATACGCCGGTCTGCTCGGGCAGGCGTCAGCGGGTCAGGGTCTTGAGGGGTTGCTTTCACATAAGTGAGGCATTAGTTATTGTTGACTCCGCAGACTCAAAGGGGACAGCGTGAACGCTTCGGTCAGGCTTATTGAACAAGTGATTCCTTCGACGGTTGCCATCCAGGTCACCGTTCCCTCACAGCACCATTCCGCCCAACTGTTAGGCACTGAGCGTATGGGGTCCGGGGCGGTGGTGAGCCCGGACGGCTATATTCTGACCGTCAACTACATTGTTATTGGCGCGTCTCAGGTCCAGGTCAGCATGATTGATAACACCCAGCTCGAAGCTGAGGTGGTGGCGCAGGATTTTGCGAGCGGTATTGCCGTACTCAAAGTCTCCCAAGCTGGTTTTCCCGCCGTCCCCCTTCAGTCTTCCACCGCGCTGGACGCGGGGGATGAGGTCTTCCTGGTCGCCAGTGCGGGAGAAGAAAACGGTCGGCGGGTGAATGGCGGCGGACTCACCTCGGTCTCCCATTTTGATGCCTACTGGGAGTATAGCCTGGATCGGGCATTGACGAGTACGGCGATGAATCCGGGCTTGGGCGGCGGACCCATGTTCGATATGCGCGGACGTATGGTCGGCGTCGTTTCTCTCAATCTCAATGAAATCGGAAAGTTTTCCCTGGCCATTCCGGTTGAACACTTCACCGAACACCAGGACGAACTCCTGCGTTATGGACGGCGGGTCACCCGGCCCTCCCGCGCCTGGATCGGCATGTATTCGTATACGGTCAAAGACCATCTCGTTATCGCCGGCCTCCTGCCCGATGGTCCGGGGGCCAAATCAGGGCTGAAAACCGGGGATGTGATCCTCGCCATCGACGAGAAAGAAATAGCCGACCGACGCGCCTTTTATGAACAACTCTGGAGCCGGCCCGCCGGCGAGACCGTTCTGTTCCGGGTCTTTCGGAATAATGCCGTTCAGAGTGTTCCGGTCGTTTCCGGCAATGTCGAGGAATTTTTCGGCTAAGCGCCACGCCTGCCCGGCAACCGTCCGTCGGAGTTCCCCCCTACCCTGTAGGCTTCCGCCTCCCTTTTTTCCGTCTCCCGTAGCCCTTTCTTTGTAGAATTTCAAAAATCGAGTGCCACTTTGTGTCAAAAACCAGTGCCACCCTCTCCCCAAAAGTAGAGAAAAGTAGAGAAATTTCATGTTCACGTTTTATGAAATTTGAAAAAAATCCTTGTAGCTCAAGGACTTATCGCCAATTTTTCACTTATTATGAAATGTGAGAATTTCACGCGCATTTCATATAATTTCACACGAAAATCGGGCTTAAATGGGCCTTAAACGGGGGTTAGGATGGCCTGTTTGGGGGCCGGGCGCCGCACCTGCGGGAGGGCAAGGTTGCGTCGAGCAGGAGCATCCGCCAGCCCCCCTTGGTTACTGCGGGATATATGTCTCTTGGGGCGACGGCTGATAGCTGTGGACCCAGATGGCCCACTCGCCATTGGCGATCTGCTGCAACTGCGGGCAGCACCGCGCATCCAGGGAGACGAGTTCCGCACGCGCCTCGGCTTCGGTCGGAAAGAGGTGGTTTTTGAACAGGAAGGGGTGGGCGAAATCGACGGTATGGGTGCCCCGTTTGGTGAACGTGGTGATATGGTGTGTCATCAGCGCCTCCTTGCATCGCGGCGGCGTGTTGGGAACCCCGCCGGCTAAAGGGTTGAGCAATTGTGGACACACAACGTTGTTATTCTCAGTATAAAGATTATTTTCCTATACAGCAAGTCTGAGGGGGCGTTGTGTACTGGTACATTTAGGGGGTTTTACCCCAATAGCAATAGTATCTTACAGCTCAAACTGTACCAGCACAGGGTATCGGGTACTGTCCTTATGAGGACGGCTCCAGGTACTTGAAGACCCCATAGCCCGCCCGGCCGGTGGTCTCGTCCGTCACGTAGGTAATCGGGAGGAGCTGAAGGCGCTCCCATTGGGTGTACTCGGCGAACGGCAAGGTGCGGGTCAAAAGGAGACTGACCGAAAATGTCTGCGTCTGCCCGTCCTGGGTCTGGGCTCGCCACCGAACGCGCACCGATACCCCGCCGTGAAGGTGGAGTCCCGTGGGTGAAACAGGTTCGACAGTGCCCGCAGGAACTCCGAGTGCGGGGCGATGCTGACCGACTGCTCCTGGTAGGCCAGCGCCTGCTGCGCGCAGAAGCTGCGCGCAAACGCCTGGCAGTATCCGGCGACGGTGACGCCGGGCTCAGCGGCCGTGTGGCCGGCCAGCCACCCCACCAGCACAAGGACTAAGAGGCCCGCGCGCGGGGGAAGAAACTTCTTCATGGGCTCCATCCTACGCAGGGCGTCCTGGCACCGTCAACGCGGCCGCGCCACTGGTACACGTCCGGTGCTGTCCTGATTTGAGGGGCTTTGTCCTAAGTTCGCGGGGCTGTCCTACTTTGGGGGCTTGTCCTTTTGTGGGGTCCGATCCTTTCTTGGAGATGTAAGGTCGGATGATCTCTTCATACACAGAGAATCTTCCATCTCGACAACGCTCTGGAGAGGGGACGCCAGGGGGTATGATGGGAAAAAAGCAATACCGTTATTCCACGCCCCCCAACACCAATCCCTGCTGGCTCTCCTCCCACACGAACGTGGCGTTTTTCCCGGCCTCGGGGAAATCAGGAATCGTACACCTGCCCACCGCCCCGGTCACAAACCCTTGGTCGAATGCCTGCACGTAGAACGTCTGCGCGGCCACCTCTTCCCCATTGCGGAGGAGCCGGGCCGTGCGCTCGCCCGTGCCCAGGCGGGTCCAGTTGATGAGACTGGAAAAGCCATTGTCGATATCCCCGCACACCCCCGCGGTATCGGTCCGCTCCGAGCCCTGGAGCACGGTTTGGGTGAAGATGACGCCCTCCGAGTCGCTGAACTCCACGGCCAGCTCCCCACCCAAACAGGACCACCCGGACACCACGCCAATGCCGCTCACCGTCGTCCCAGGGGCGGGGATTTCGAGCCGCGCCCCGGCAGGAGCCAGCGGGGTAGCCTCACCACGGTTCAACGCTCCATCCCAGGTGGCGCTGAACGTATAGGCCACAAAAAACAGGTCCGGCACATACGAGGGCTGCACCTGGGTGACCGTGCCGTGGCCGACCGTCTCCCAGGTGTCCTGACTGTCGGAGGCGATGCCGACGCCCTCGGTGGCCTCCACGTGCTCCGTGAAGGTGTAGGTACAGCCCACCTGCGGAAACACCTGCCCCTCATAACACGTGGCGTTGTCGTAACAGGCGGTGCCGTAGCTCCGTGCGTGAAACAGATCAGACGGGCCTTCATCCTGACAATAATACGCATACTCGAAAGCCGCTTGCGTGGCGTCCGCCCCACATACACCGCTCGGGACCGGATAGTACAGATGGACCAACTCCCCCGTACACCGCAGCGCCCCGCCCGTGGTGGTCGCTCCCCGGAACAGGAGCGTGGACCGATGAAAGGCCCCCTCGTAACCGCCTATCGGGTTGCTCGTCCCAAAGCCTTCCACCGTACCGCTCAAAGGCACCGCCCACACGGCCTGCGCCCAGAGGACAAGGGCCACCAGCCCGCCCGTCCATTGCCGTCGTGATTGCATGGGCCTGTTGTAGGACGGGCCGCCTTGTGCTGTCAAGAATTGACAACCCGCCCGCACCTGCGGCATAGCTACCATCATGCTGGGAACCCTCTTCTTCTGGTTTATTGTCGGCCAGGCCCCCACCCTCGGGGACGTGGACATCGGCGGGGTAGACATCCCCCGGCCCTGGCCTGCTCCGTGCGCCGGAGTGCCGTATCCGCCGCCACCGCTCCCGCCTGAGGTGGTCATCCAATTTCGGGTCCTCTCCGAAGCCCCGACCCGTATTTGCGCCCGCGTTACCAACGGCACGGACCGACCGCTGACCTATGGCGGTGGGTCATTTCGCCTCGATCAATGGACTTTGCGATATGGCTGGACCCCATGGTACACCCCGCTCCCGGAGGGCGTGCACGTGGGTTTTTTCGCGGTGGCCTATTCCCTGCCCCCAGGTCTCTCCACGGAGACGCTCTTGCCACATTTTGGCGGCACCCCGCCCCCGGGGCACTATCGGGTCTGCTTTGAGTATGACGACTGGGAACGGGATACAGAACACGAAGCGTGCGGGGAGCGGTTTCCGTTGGGGGAGGGCATGTGACGCTGGTCTAGGACATTCCTCCCACTAAGAGGGAAATCCTCTGTATTTGTTTCTCATAAGAGAGTCTGTTCATACCCTAATGCACTCTCTTCCGTTGACTTTCCAGCCGTTTTTCATCATGCTTCTCCCTGTTTACATCTACGACATGGTTGCCCGCTGAGTCGGGTCGCCTGTCTAATACAAGAGTCACCGAAGGCGGGGGAGTCGCGACCCGCGCCGTGGCGAATACGCAGGAACTCACTCCAAACAACCATGTTGTGATGTAAACACGGCCCGGCACTCCCATCGCCGGTGTTCCGTGTTTACGTCATCGAGCTGCGTTATGAAGGAGCGCAAGAGGCGGAGCGCTTTCTTTGTCACCTGTCTCCTACTGGTGGTCTTTTCAGTAGGAGTGTTTATTTTCCGTCCCCATTCCCCAACGCCGAGTAGAGACCCACCCGCTCCTACGGCGAGAGACTCGCCCGCGCCGCCACAAAGAACGACACGACAGCCGAGTGATGAGAAAACGCACAATCAAGCCTTCTGCACGAGTGCAGGCGGACAGACTGAGGTACGGCATGCATACACCTATCCCACAGGACAGAGTTATATCCGAGTGGATTGTGAGACGGAGGACACGGTGTATGAGGGGGGCTTAGACAAACGGAGCAGTCTGGATAGTGTGCAGCAAGCCCTATTCTTTGCGCATCTGACCGGCAAGGAACCTGCGGTGGTAATCTATGACACGGATGGGCAGATTGGGCAGTATGAACACCGTATCCAGGTAGCCTGTAAGGCGGCGGGAGTGCGGTATCTTGTCTGGACATGGTCGCCGGAAGATAAGACCTCGCTTGACTCCGTGCCCACGCCTTCCTACGGTGGGCCTCCGACGGAATGACAAGTTCGCAAGAACGGACTGCCTACGCAAGGAGGAGGGAACGATGAAACAACACCAAATCCTGACCGTCGTCCTCGGTTTGCTTCTTTTGACCGCATCGGCAGGGCGGGCAGACACCATTCAGGCGTTCTTGGACAATCCATCCGACGAGACCGGCGTTGCCGGGATCGGGACGATACGGGGCTGGGCCTTTGCGACCAATGCTGCCCCCGTGTCAGTCTACCTCCGGGTTGATGGGGCCACTCAACACGACTACCCCCTGCCGTGCTGTGGTCCACGAGAAGACGTACAACAAAAAGTAGAGGGCGCTCCCCGCAATACGAGTTATTCCGCTGTATTCAGCCGACCTATAGAGCTCATGACCCTGCCCGCGACGATGACAGAAGAACAGTCTGAGGCAAATGTCGTTATTTGCCTTTTGCGGGGGTGTTTCCGCATCAACTATCGATCTTTCCGTGCTCATTCAAGACGAGCAAAACCGGTCTTTCCTATGCTGGGGCTTGTTTTTTCTGCCGGACAGATGGCCGGGCCTTCCGGGCCGTCCTGGGTGTCTTGGTCAGCAGGGAAGAGGGCGTCCGACGGCCGGCCGGAGGGACGAAGCCGACCTGCTTGCCAAACACAGACCGGCGCAGCATCCCGTTCATCCTGGTCTGCCAGCCCCGACCACTGTCCCGGAACTTCTCGACCAGGTCGGCATCCAGGCGCACACTCACCCGCACCTTCACCGGCGCTTTCTGTTTCCCGCGCCCGCGCCGCTTCGCCGGCTGAAGCCCATCGGCCTCGGCCGCGGTCAACTCGTGCGTGTCCGGGTCGCGGAGAATCCCAACCTGGATAGCGACCTCCTCGCCATGCTGCGCCGCGATAGCGTCGAAGGACAGCGTGCTCGCGGCCAACTCGTGCAGGGTCGGGGTGGAAGAGAGAGTAGCATTAGTTTTTGCCATAGGCGTCTCGCTCCTTTCGTGTCGCTTTTCTGAGACTGATAAGCCGGATATGGTCCCCGCGCTCCGTATAGACGACAAAACAGAGGGTGAGGTTGAGGAACCCGAGAGCAATCCAGCGCTCCTCTGAGGGATGATCCATGAGGGTGACATATGCGGTATCCCAATCGAAAGAGACCATATCCGCGAAATCCAGACCGTGTTTATGGAGATTGGCCTGTCGTTTGGTGTCGTCCCATTCATAGATTCCTTTAGCGCACATTTTTAATAGTACAGACAATTTATTCAAAAAAGTCAAGTATTTTGTCTGTACAAAATGAAGAAAATCGCAGAAAAATCAGGCACCGTCAACGCGGCCGGCTGGATACCGGATCAAGTCCGGTATGACGAGAGCGCAATGACACGGTGAGAACCTCTCGTGAAACGCTCTCGTGTTTGCCATCTGAATAGGCTGGAAAGCCATTTACCGGCAAGGAACCTGCGGTGGTAATCTATGACACGGATGGACGGATTGGGCAGTATGAACACCGTATCCAGGTAGCCTGTGAGGCGGCGGGAGTGCGGTATCTTGTCTGGACATGGTCGCCGGAAGATAAAATCTCGCTTGACTCCGTGCCCACGCCTTCCTACGGTGGGCCTCCGACGGAATGACAAGTTCGCAAGAACGGACTGCCTACGCAAGGAGGAGGGAACGATGAAACAACACCAAATCCTGACCGTCGTCCTCGGTTTGCTTCTTTTGACGGCATCGGCAGGGCGGGCAGACACCATTCAGGCGTTCTTGGATAATCCATCCGACGAGACCGGCGTTGCCGGGATCGGGACAATACGGGGCTGGGCCTTTGCGACCAATGCTGCCCCCGTGTCAGTCTACCTCCGGGTTGATGGGGCCACTCAACACGACTACCCCCTGCCGTGCTGTGGTCCACGAGAAGACGTACAACAAAAAGTAGAGGGCGCTCCCCGCAATACGAGTTATTCCGGTGTGGTCAACTATGCCCACCTGGGTGCTGGGGAGCATACCGTTGGCGTCGA
The DNA here is from genome assembly GCA_965203745.1 of uncultured Binatia bacterium (SeqCode). Taxonomy (GTDB): domain Bacteria; phylum Desulfobacterota; class Binatia; order Bin18; family Bin18; genus Bin18. Next base: position 1,085,034 of record CBDBDK010000001.1, on the reverse strand, counting down.
GATTCAGGCGGAGGGCTGCGAGCCGGTGATTCTTGAGCATACCGTTACGGTTGCCGTGCCTGGGAACATCGAATTTAACGCAGCCTTCAGCTTCGAGGACTCCTGGACGGGGGTGGATGTGCACAACGACCAGATACTCATTGTGAACGCAACAACTGGGGCTGAGATGGGCACAGCCAATCTGCGGGTGGATTATGCCCTGCCCACCCAGAACACCGGTATCGTCGAGGCATATAACGAGGACGCAACAACTGGAGACACCCTGGCCGCGGTGCAGGCAATTTTCAACGCGCACTGTCTTCCCTGCCATTCGAGCGAGAACGAGGAGGGCCATCCCGTCGCGAACCTGGATTTGGCCGAAGGGCATATGCCACGCACTACGATCGCCGCCGGGAGCGGTCAGCTCTCTGATGGCACCCTGCTGATCAATCCGGGTCGTCCGGATGAGAGCTATCTTGTCGAGAAAATAGCCATGGATGCCCCCACCCGCGGCAGTCGTATGCCTCGGGGTATGCCGCCGTTGTCCGATGAGGAGATGGAGACTATTCGGAGTTGGGTGCTCGGCGGAGCGCTCGTTCCGTCCGGTTTCGTCAGCCATGATAGGGATGACGACCATGACCATGGGACCGATCATGACGACGATCATGGTCATGGATTGGCGGAGACAGCTTGGCAGTTGGTCGCGTTGGGGACGGCGGATGCTCCCGATGCCGTGGTGGGGGAAGTCGATGTGCAGTTCAGCGCCACCACGCTAAAAGGATGGACCGGCTGCAACAGGTATGCGGCCCGGTACCGGGTGCGGGGGAGTGCATTGCAGCTTGCCGATTTCGAGGCGACAGAGGCCGGGTGTCCCACTCAGCGCCTCTTCGATCAGGAACAACGGGTGAAGACCTTATGGGTGAACGTCGAGCGGTTCGAGGTCGCAGGGGACCGACTCACGCTCCATAGCGCAGAGGGGCAGGTGTTGGTCTTCGAGCGCGTTGAGGAGTAGCACGCCGGTTGTTTTCGGGGGGCCGGGAAAAGCCGGGTCCAAGCGAAAGTCCTCCCGAATACGAGAGCACATTCCGATGCGGTGTCGCCGTCCGGCATTCCCCTGGTCAAGCCAGGGGCGGGCGCTGGGCAAGCACGTCACCCCGGTGAAAACAGGGGCCGGAAGCCAGGGCCCCCGCCCCCCGTTCGTCCTGAGCGTAGCAAAGCGAAGTCGAAGGACTGGCTGCCGGATCACAGCCTGCCCCGGCCATGATCCGGGGTCCGGCATGACGAGCGGGCAACGGCGTGGCTCCAGCCTCACGTAAACCGCGCTCGCCTCAAGCGCCCCCCAAAAAAACTGCTCAATCTTCATTTTCCTAGTCAAATGACTAGGGTCAAAAGCGGCCGGATGCGGTACCGTCCGTTCCTGACCCGCTCCACAGCGCGGGGACCGGCTACCGGGTTCACTCGGAGACACTGCCGACGGTCCGCCTGTTCAGCCGGGATTTGCCATCTGGAAGGAAGGAGTTGCACATGGCCACAGGAAGAGATCTTCGGGGGGAACGGAAAAACGGAGCCTTGCTTACCGCGACAACGCTGATGCTGGCCACCGGCCTGCTGGTGCTGGCCGGCATCTTTGCCGCTGCCCGCCCGGCCTTGGCGAGGCGCCCCTCGATTGTCCACTGCCTGCCGGCGTAACCCCTCCCGCAGACCCACCCGTGACGGCGCAACAGGTGGAAGACGGCAGCGCCAGCCTGATGGACTTCGCGCTGGCCGTGCGCGACCACGAATCCACGTCCCTAGGCCAAGCAGCCTACATCACATGTCTTACCAGACAGGAGGGGAGTGCGTACCGTTCCGGCTCCACCTACATTGTGGTACTGACGAGCGACGGCAGGGTGCTCACTCACGCCAAGGCCATGGCCTTGTCCGGCCGGCTGCTCACCCCCGTGATTTATGAAGCGATCCTTGAAGCAGTGGGCATTGACCCGGCCGACCTGACCGACCCGGCAGCCACTCAGGCCGCCTTCGCCGCTGCCGGGGATGGCGGCCCGTTCAACGTGCCCGGTATCCCGGGCGCGTCCGGCTATGCCACCGCAAGTATCTCAGGCCAATTGCGGCAACCTCGTGTGGATATCGTCGGATTCGATCTCGACTCGTCGCACCTGGCCGAAGAAGACATCGCGCACATCGACCCGGCCGTCACGGCCAGGGAGGTGGTGGACCGGGCCACCTTGAAGGCCTTCGTCACGGCCGCGGGGGAGTACTTCATCGAAATCCTAGAGTCCGGCGGCCTGACCGCTGCCTTGAGCATCAAGACCGCCCTACGGGACCCGAACGGGCCCTGGAGACACGGCCCCGTGTACCTCGCCGTCATGAGCCGTGCCACCAAGCTGATCCTGTTTCACGGCGGGTTTCCGGACCGGTTCGAACTGCGATACGGAGGCATTGCCCGCGACATCGCGACCGGCGAACTCGTCGTGGATCAGCTCATCCGTGCGGCGGAAAGTGACCCGGACGGCGGCTTCTGGGAGTATTACTTCGACAACCCCGCCGACGATACCGACAGCGTCGACGTCCCCAAGGTGGGCTATGCTCATGTGTTCACCCTCCCCCTCCCGTTGCCGGACGGAAGCACAGCCCCAGTCGACTACATCATCAATTCGGGATTTTATCCGACCTCAGAGGCTGTGGAGCTGAGGGGGCGGCTGGAGAATCCGGGTCCGCACTCGTTTCAGAGTGGGGTGCGGGCGCTGTGGGGCTGGGTATGTGACGCGGAAATGGTGGAAATCGAGATTGAGACTGCGCAGGGGGAGGTCGAGCCGTACACGGCGATGTATGGCATGGAGCGGCTGGATACGCAGGAGGTCTGTGGAGACATGGATAATGGGTTTGTGATATTGTTCAACTGGAACCGGTTGGGGGCTGGCGAGCATACCGTTACTGCCCTGGTCGATGGGATGGAACTGGGCCGGGCGACGGTGCGGGTGACGACGGTGGGGGAAGGGGCAGAGGAAGAGTTTCTGCGGGGGGTTGAGGGGGAATGTGTGGCGGAGGACTTTCCGATGCTGGGGCAGCGTACCCGGTTGGAGTGGCAGCAAGAGAGTCAGAACTTCGTCATTACGGAGGTGCAGTAGGGGCGACGCATGCGTCGCCCCTACACGTTGTTCTGGAACGGTGGCCTCGCCGGCCACGATCAGCATGGAAACGGCCGAAGATTGTTCAGATGGCGGCTCCGGAGGTCGGTGGATGTCTGTCCGTGATGGGACTCTCAAGCAAAAAATGCGCACCGTGAGCCAGGTTCTTGTGGGCGGCCTGCTGTTGTCAGGCGTAAGTCTTGCCCCGAGCTGGGCCCTCTCTCCAACACAAGGGGAAAGCGACGGCGCAGCGCTCTACCAGACGCACTGTGCGCGCTGCCACGAGGGGCAGGTCAAACGCGCACCGCACCGTGACGGCATGTCACGCCTGCCCGCCGTGATGGTCTTGCATTCCCTGGAACGTGGCAGGATGAAGTTCCTCGGCATGGCCCGCACCAATCAAGAGCGGCGCGCCTTAGCCGAGTGGATAACCGGCAGGCAACTGCCGCCTCCGACCGAAAAGGACGAGACGGTCGCCGGGTTCTGTGAAGACGCGCCAGGGACTTTTACGGTCGAAGACGGTGCTCCGCAGTGGAACGGCTGGGGGGTCGATCCCTTCAACACCCGCTTCCAATCCGCCGAGGCTGCCGGGATCAGCGCCGACCAGGTACCCAATCTCAAGGTCAAATGGGTGTTTGGGCTGCCCATGGATTTTCGGGTCTCCCAGCCGACGGTGGTCGGCGGGCGGGTGTTTATCGGCTCGCTCCAGGGCCGTGTTTATTCGCTCGATGCCAAAACCGGCTGCTTGTACTGGTCGGTGAAAACTGCGACCGGGGTGCGCGCCACCCCGGTGGTTGACAATCTGCCCGCCACCACCCCGCCGCGCTACGTGGTCTATGTGGGGGACGCGGCAGCCAATGTGTATGCGCTGGATGCCCGCACGGGCAAGGAACTCTGGAAAGTGGACGTAGACGACCATCCCTTGGCGCGGATTACCGGCACACCGAAAACGCACGGCAACCGGCTCTACGTGGCCACCACTTCCCTGGAAGAACTCGCCGGCGCCGACCCCACCTACGAATGTTGTACGTTTCGCGGCAAGATCATGGCGCTCAACCGCTTTAACGGTAAGCTGGTCTGGAAAGCATATACCATTCCGGAGCCCCCGGCACCGGTTCGCAAGAATGCGATCGGCGTGCAGCTCTGGGGGCCGTCCGGCGCCACCGTCTGGTCCTCACCAACGCTCGACCCGGAGCGCAACCGCCTGTATGTGGCCACGGGCGACAATTATTCCGACCCGGCCTCGCTGACGAGCGATGCGGTGATGGCCTTTGATATGCGGAGCGGAGCGGCCCTGTGGTCAAAACAGTTCACCGTGGGTGACGCCTGGAATGTCGCCTGCGAGATTGGAGACGATACCAACTGTCCGCAGGCGCGCGGCCCGGACCTGGATTTCGCCTCCCCACCCATTCTGCGTATCATGCCCGACGGGCGGCGCATCATCCTGGCCGGCCAGAAGTCCGGGGTGATGCACGCTATAGACCCGGACCGGAACGGAGAAATTCTCTGGCAGGAGCGGGTCGGCAAGGGCGGCCTGCTCGGCGGGATTCAGTGGGGGTCGGCGGCCGATGCCACACAGGTCTATGTGGCCCTGTCCGATGTCGTCCGGAAGACGGTCGAGCAGGCAGACGGGAGCTGGACCCGGGTCCTGGACGGCAGCGTTGGGGGCGGCCTGTTTGCCCTTGATATTGAGAGCGGCGAGCGTAAATGGCACGTCCCGCCGGTCGGCTGTGGCGACCGCCCGCAGTGCAGCCCGGCCCAGTCAGCGGCGGTGTCGGCCCTGCCCGGCGTGGTGTTCTCCGGTTCGGTGGACGGCCATCTGCGCGGCTATGCCACCGACACCGGACAGGTCATCTGGGACTACAACGCCGTCCAGGAGTATGCGAGCACCAACGGCGTCACGACCAAGGGCGGCTCGTTTGACGGCCCTGGGCCGACCATTGTGGACGGCATGCTGTATGTCCACTCCGGCTACGGCTATCGGGGTGGGATGCCGGGCAACGCCCTGCTCGCGTTTTCGGTCAATGGAGAATAGACTCCCTACACCTCCTTGAGGAGTGCGGGCTTCCAGCCCGCAAGCGGCCAAGATGGCCGCTCTCCCAGGTGGGGATGGGGGGGACACCACGCAATCAGGCGTTGGGGTGATGTCCGGCTGGGAATGCCGTGCCAATGGTCGTCTGACCGTCCGCTTTTCTGATATACTATCCACAGGGAGAGTGTATGAAAGCGCGGATGCAACTCGGGAATTATCTTGTCGCATATTTGCGCAGGATTGGCCTGACCCACCTGTTTGGGATTCCTGGTGATCTGGTCATTCAGCTCTTCATGAAGTTCGGCCAGCCTCACGATATCCGAGTCATTACGTCTTCGCATGAGCCGGGTGCCGGCTTCGCCGTCGATGGATATGCACGGGCCACCGGAAAAATCGGCGTCCTGTGTGTGACCTACGGGGCCGGGGGGCATAACGTCGTGAACAGCGTCGCCGGATCATATTCCGAGCGGGTACCGGTCCTGGTCATCAGCGGTGGGCCGGGTGAAGAGAAGCGCAAACTCGGGGTGTTAGTCCATCACCAGGCCCGAGAGATTGAGTCCCAATTCCATATTTTTCAGGAAATTACCTGCGCCGCGAAAATCATTGACGATCCACGGACCGCGGCAACGGATATTGATGAGGTGGTCCAGGAGATTTGGCGGCATCAGCAACCGGGCTATATCGAGATCCATCAGGATATGGTTGAGCAGGAGATTGGCGTCCCTGTACGGATCAGAGAGTGGGACGGCAGATTTCATCGGGCCCAGTCCGATGCCCAAAAGGTTGAGGAATCCGTCCGAGAGACCACTGCCCGTCTCAATCAGGCGCACAAACCAGCCGTTATCATTGGTATTGAAACCTTTCGGCATCATCTCACGACCGATATCATTACCCTGGTCGAAAAGATCGGCGGGCCCTGCCTGACAACCGTTTTGGCCAAGGGCGCCTTCCCCATGGACCATCCCCAATATATGGGTGTCCATATTGGGGCCATCTCACCGGCGCCCATCCGCAAACGGATTGAGGAGTCCGACCTGGTGCTCCACCTGGGCTCCCTCCTGACGGATATGAATCTGGGCTCACGGCCGCAATACATCGACCGTCATCACTCAATCTGGGCCGCGGAGAATAAGGTCCACGTCAGCTTTCATACCTATACCGAGGTCTCCATTGAGGATTACGTCCAGTCTTTGCTGCAGGCTCCGCTAAGGCTGCACCAGGAAGAGATTACCTATTATGACAATCTCGCCCCGCAGCCGCCCGGAGAGAATCGGACGATCCAGGTCTCGGATATGTTATGGGAAGTCAATGCATTCCTGGATGGACGCGAAGGCTATATGGTTGTGGCTGAAGCGGGCGATATGCTGTTCGCCGGGCTGGATATCAAGATTGGCCACGGTGGTGGCTATCTCGCCCAAGGGTATTATGCCTCGATGGGCTTTGGCGTCCCCGGAGCGCTTGGTGCGCAATTAGGGACCGGTCAACGGCCGCTTGTGTTGTGTGGGGACGGGGCCTTTCAAATGACGGGCTCAGAGATTTCGCACGCGCCCCGTCACAAACTCAATCCTATTGTCCTGGTCATGAATAACGGTGGCTGGGGCATTTTTCGGCCGGTTTCCGAACGGCAAGACTTGCTCACCATTCCTCCGTGGCCCTATGCCACGCTGGCCCAGGAGTGGGGCGGCAAGGGGTTACGAGCCACGACAGTCCAAGAGCTACGCCAGGCGTTATTGGAAGCCGACCGGACCTCGTCTTTTGTCATCATTGAGGTTATGGTGTCGCCGCGTGACTTATCGCCGGTCACGGAAAAGTATATCAAGGCCTCCGTTGGCGGGAGCCAATAAAAATCAAGCTGCAGGAAAGAGAGGAGAGAACGCGTGAAGATTGCCATTTTGGGAGGAACTGGAGAACAAGGTCCCGGCCTGGCCCTGCGCTGGGCACTCGCGGGAGAAGAGGTCATTATCGGCTCACGTCAACAGGAAAAGGGAGAACGCGTAGCCAGCGAGCTCAATCAGGAACTCGGCCGTGACCTCCTGCGCGGAACGGATAACGTCACGGCCGCAGCCGCAGCCGACGTGGTGTTTATCACCGTGCCGTACTCCGCCCACGTCAAGACGGTAGAGTCCGTGAAAGATCAACTCAAGGGAAAGATATTTGTGGACGTATCGGTCCCGCTCGACCCGGATAACGCACGGCGGGTGGTCATGCCGGAGGCGGGCTCTGCAACAGAAGAAGCGAAACAAATCCTGGGCGACGATGTCCAGGTCGTGTGTGCGTTACAAAATATTTCCGCTCATCTCTTACGTGACGTCAACGCTGAAATTGACTGTGATGTCCTGGTCTGTGGAGATAAGGATGCCAGACCGACGGTGATTGAGCTGGTGCAGAAGCTGGGTATTCATACGGTTGACGTCGGTCCGCTGGCCGCCGCCAGTTTGATCGAGCCGATTACCGCCCTCCTGATTCGTTTGAATATCCGAAATAAAGTGCATTCCGCCGGGATTCGGATCACCGGGCTGTCCGAAAATTAGACCCGTCCGATTTCCCCGTCACAGCAATAAAAAAGGCCCTACTGGTGTAGGGCCTTTTTTGACGATTGCGCAATGTAGGAAGACTACATCATACCGCCCATGCCACCCATACCGCCCATGCCACCCATACCGCCTGGAGGCATTGGCGGCATGGCGGCGCCGCCTTTCTCCTCAGGCTTCTCTGCAACTGTGGCTTCGGTTGTTAATAACAGACCGGCGACGGACGAGGCATTCTGCAGGGCAGTCCGCACGACCTTGGTGGGATCGACAATGCCGGCTTTGATGAGGTCTTCGAACTGACCGGTTGCCGCGTTGAAGCCGTTCGCGCCCTTGCTGTTACGAACCCGATCCAAGACGATAGAACCCTCTTCTCCCGCATTAGAAGAAATCCAGCGTAAGGGCTCTTGGATTGCTCTTTGGATAATGTTGACGCCGATCTGTTCTTCTTCGTTCACCTCAACCTTGCCGAGCTTACCGGAAGAGCGGATGAGGGCGACCCCACCACCAGGAACGATGCCTTCTTCAACCGCGGCCCGCGTGGCGTGCAGGGCATCCTCGACGCGCGCCTTCTTCTCCTTCATCTCGACCTCAGTGGCGGCGCCAACCTGGATGACGGCCACGCCACCGACCATTTTGGCCAGGCGTTCTTGCAGTTTCTCCCGGTCATAGTCTGAAGTCGTCTCATCGATCTGGGCCCGGATCTGATTGATACGGCCGCCGATGTCACCCTTCTTCCCAGCGCCATCAACGATGGTGGTATTGTCTTTATCGACAACAAGACGTTTGGCCCGGCCGAGGTCATTGAGCGTCAGGCTCTCTAATTTCACGCCCAGTTCTTCGGCGATGACCCGACCGCCGGTCAGAATAGCAATATCCTCAAGCATGGCCTTGCGGCGATCACCAAAACCCGGCGCCTTGACCGCCACACACTGGAGGGTGCCACGAATCTTGTTCACGACCAGCGTGGCCAGTGCTTCGCCTTCGATATCTTCGGCGATGATGAGCAACGGTTTGCCGCTCTTGGCCACGGCCTCGAGCACGGGCAGCAGGTCTTTCATGGCTGAAATTTTCTTCTCGTGAATGAGCAGGTAGGCATCCTCGTACACCCCCTCCATCCGTTCCGGATCGGTCACAAAATAGGGAGAGAGATAGCCCCGGTCGAACTGCATTCCCTCGACGACGTCGAGCGTCGTATCCAGCCCCTTGGCCTCTTCGACGGTGATGACGCCTTCTCGGCCGACCTTGTTCATGGCTTCGGCAATAATGCCACCGATGGTCGAGTCGTTATTGGCCGAGATGGTGCCGACCTGGGCAATTTCGGTTTGGTCGCGGGTGGACTTGGACAGGTTGCGCAGCTCGTTGACCATGGTGGTCACGGCTTTATCGATACCCCGCTTAATGCTCATGGGATCGTGGCCGGCGGCGACCATTTTGACGCCTTCCGCATAGATCGCCCGGGCGAGCACCGTCGCCGTCGTCGTCCCATCACCAGCCACGTCAGAGGTTTTGCTGGCGACCTCTTTGACCATCTGAGCGCCCATATTTTCGAACTTGTCCTCAAGCTCGATCTCCTTGGCGACGGTCACGCCGTCTTTGGTGACATTGGGCGCGCCAAAGGATTTCTCGATGACAACATTGCGTCCCTTTGGACCGAGGGTGACAGTCACCGCATCGGCCAGAACGTTTACTCCTTTGAGGGTCTTATCTCTCGCATCTTGACTGAATTTGACAAGCTTGGCAGCCATTCCTGATCCTCCCTTGATATCCCGGATTATCCTTCGACCACGCCGAGGATATCATCCTCGCGCATAATCAAGTGCTCTTCACCGTCGATCTTGATCTCTGTCCCGGCGTATTTGCCAAAGAGCACCTTGTCACCTTTCTTGACATCGAGCGGGGTGACCCTGCCGTCTTCTCCGACCTTCCCGTTTCCGACGGCGGTCACCTTCCCCTCCTGGGGTTTTTCCTTTGCGGTATCCGGAATGATGATGCCACCTGCGGTCTTCTCTTCTTCCGCAATCCGCTTGACAATAATCCGATCCTGTAGAGGTCGAATTTTCATACCTCGTCTCCTTTCTCTCAGACGTGTTTCCTTAACTGTGAATCTTCTCTATGGGAGGGATTCCACCCCCGCTCAGGCTGGGGGGAAAATAATCACTCTTCTGGTGTTGTCAACCGTCAGCGCTCAGAATTTTCGCTTTCGGGACTCTTCCTCAAAATACCGACGATACAGGACATCCCATTCCGTACTTCCTGGGGCGACTTTTCTCGACAGGGAACGAATCTTTCGCCGCACCGCGGCATCGATTGCGTCTCCCTGCTGAAAGTACGAACTCAATATCCGTTTACTCTCGATCAATGCCCCTCTCTCATTGACAATCTTGCCTTCTGCGGCAATGGCCCGTAAGGCCGAACGGGCCAGAGCGGTAATGCGATTGTCAGACAGATCGCTCATAGCGCAAAGTCCCGCTCTTCGGCTAAGCGTCGCTTAATGAGCTGGATGACCTTATAGCGATCAACCGTTGGCGTCTTCTGGATGTGCGCTTCGGCTAACCGCTCGGCTTCCTTTTCAAGGGCGACTTCTTGGCGGAAGTTCGCGAGTAACGCGCTCGCAACCTTGTTCGCAACCGCAGCCCGCTGCCCACTCAGGCGGACCGCACCCTTCGTGCACAATGCCTCCACAAGAACCTGACTCACATGGCGGCAGAGTGCTTCTGGGTCCTGCATGTCAGAACAGCATAGCTGGCGTCAGCGCTGTTTGGCAACCCCGTCTTGACAAGAAAAACAAGGTTTGAGATGGGACCTTGAGTGACGCAGCAAAGACTCACCTCAGGCCAATCTCCTTCAAACTTTCCCTCGGGCTATTGGGAACATATTGCCACATATCTCGAAGAAGGTTTGGCCATCATCGATAACCGACACAATATCGTCTTCTTTAATGCCGCCGCGGAATCCCTCACCGGTGTTGCCCAAACACAAGTCCGGGGGGTTTCGTACATCCAGGTTTTTGACGAAAATCCGTGGATTGTGACCCTCATCCGGAGGGCGCAGGAACCTGGCTATAGCCGCACGGCAGGAGAGGGAGATTTACGTGACCGTTTTCGCCGCGTCGTACCGGTCCGTGTCACCTGTTCTCCTATTTTCGACCAGGACGACTGTCCCCTCGGGCTTGTCCTGGTCCTACACGATCTGAGCCACCAGAAAGAACTGGAAGAGGAGAAACAGCGGGATGACCGACTGACCTCCCTTGGCGTGGTGGCTGCCGGACTCGCACACGAAATCAAAAATCCCCTGGCGGGCATCCGAGGCGCGGCTCAACTCCTCCAGTCCCGGGTCAAGACCGACCAGTCCGCGGTCAAATACACGACTATCATGGTGGACGAGATTGACCGTCTCAGCGCGCTGCTTGAGCAGTTGCTCGAGCTCTCGGCGTGTCCCCACTTTGATCCCCAGCCGGTCAATATCCACAAGACGATCACCGATGTCCTACTGCTTGAACAAGAAGCGGCCTCCAAAGGAACAACCGTCCAGACCCATTTTGACCCGAGTTTGCCGCTCGTGTCGGGCGATGAAGCGCGCCTCTCCCAAGTCTTTCGCAATCTGATCAAAAACAGTGTACAGGCCCTCCGCGGACAACGTGGTGGGGTCCTCAGCATTTCAACAAAAATGGCGACAGATTTTCATCTGGTGCGTTTACCCCTTGACCGGACTGTCCCCCTTCAGCCAGGGAGCATTGCGACCCCTGCTCAAACGCAGCCCCCAGACACTCCGGAAAAGCAACCGCTCTACGACAACCACGCCGGCGGTCGTTTTCTGTGCGTTATTTTCACCGACAACGGGCCGGGGATTAGCCCGGATCATCTCCCCCATTTGTTCACCCCGTTTTTTACCACCAAGAGCCAGGGCACAGGCTTGGGCTTACCGGTCAGCCAACAGATTATTGCGCAACACGGAGGGACCATTCGGGTCGAAAGCAGCCCGGGGCAAGGGGTGAGCTTCCACGTATATTTACCCGTCCCGCCAGGATAGGATGCTGTGGTGAACGGAACGATTCTCATTGCCGACGACGAAGATCTCATCCGCCAGGTCCTGCATGATACGCTCACCGAGCAGGGCTATCACGTCGAGGCGGTCGCAACCGGCTCTCAGGCCTGGTCGGCCGTGCAGGAACAGGTGTTCGATCTGGCCTTTGTCGATATTCGCATGCCGGGACTCAACGGTTTGGATCTCTTACAGAAGACGCAAGCCGCGCAGATCGACCTCCCGATCATCATCATGACCGGTCAAACCACGCTGACCAATGCGATCGAGGCGATGAAGCACGGGGCCTTTGACTATTTGCCAAAGCCGTTTGACCTTGATGATGTGCACGCTTTGGTCACCCACGTCATAGAAACCAAACGGCTCACAGCCAATACCGAACGGCCACTGCCGGCTATCCAAGGCCGCGATGAGCAGATCATCGGCAGCGGCGCGGCCATGCAGCAGGTGTACAAAACCATCGGACGTATCGTCCGCAGCGACGCAACCGTACTCCTTCAGGGCGAGAGTGGCACAGGCAAAGAGCTGGTGGCAAAAGTGATTCACCACTACTCGGCCCGCTGGCGAGCGCCCTTTATTGGGGTAAACTGTTCAGCCATTCCGCTCGATTTACTCGAAAGCGAGCTGTTCGGCCACGAACGTGGGGCATTCACCGGTGCGGTTGAGCGGCATGCCGGGAAGTTTGAACAGGCCGCTGGTGGGACTCTCTTCCTGGATGAAATAGGCGACATGCCCCCGTCGCTTCAGGCAAAACTGCTCCGCGTCCTCCAGGAACGTGAGTTCACCCGGGTCGGAGGCAGCCAGGCTCTCCAAGCGGACGTGCGCATCATCGCGGCCACAAATCAGGACCTGGCGGCCGCCGTCAAAGAAAAACGTTTTCGGGAAGATTTGTATTTTCGTCTTCGTGTTGTGCCGATCACCCTGCCCCCACTGCGCCAACGGCGTGAAGATATTCCTGAACTCACCGCCTATTTTCTCGATAAGATCACGCAGGAGGTGGGGGCGGCGGCCACAGGGATTACCCCTGAGGCGCAAGCCCTGCTCACCCATTATTCCTGGCCGGGGAATGTGCGGGAGTTGGAAAACACCCTCCTCAGAGCGACTGTCCTCAGCCCAGGGCCGTTACTGATGCCGGCAGATTTCTCGCTCCCGCAGACGAGAGCCCCGCTGCCGGCCGATCTTGCGGAACTCTCGTTCGAGGAGGTCATCCAGCGCCAACTCACGGCCTATCTTCAGCAACCCGACCTGCTCGAGACCGGAGACCTGCATGCGGTGGTCATCAGCCAGGTCGAAAAGCCGCTGATCGAACTCGTCCTGGACCATACCCGCGGGAATCAGCTCAAGGCCGCAGAGATTTTGGGGATTAATCGCAATACCTTACGCAAGAAAATGACGGATCTCAAAATAGCCGTCAAAAAGTGAGCGGCTCCTCATATGCCCTTCGCCTTTCCCAGTCCGTTCTACGCCATGGCTGACACGTTGAATCGGCCCGGCCTGTCATTCCAGGGACTGACCGATCATCTGTGTGCTGGAGGCGTACGGCTCCTCCAGCTGCGTGTCAAACAGCAGCCGACGCGAGACTTTGTCGCCCTGGCTACAGAAGTCCAACGCATTTGCCGGCGCTATCAGTGTACGCTCATCATCAATGACCGGGTGGATATTGCCCTGGCAGTTGAGGCGGACGGCGTTCATCTCGGTCAGGAAGATCTCCCACTAGCCGCGGCCCGCAAGATCGTAGGACGCGAGAAGATTATCGGCGTTTCAACCCACACGGTCCAGCAGGCGCTGAGCGCTGAACAGGAGGGGGCCGACTATATTGGATTTGGACCGCTCTTCGGCACAACGACAAAGGCGACCGGCTATGCCGCCCGCGGCCTTGAGCAGTTGCAGGAAATTTGTCAGCAGGTTCGTATTCCTGTTGTGGCGATCGGGGGGATTACGGCCGAACGGGCGCCAGCCGCCCTCCGGGCCGGCGCAGACGCGGTCGCGCTGATTAGCGATATTGTTCTCGCCCCGGATATCCAATATCGGGTCAAAACCCTGCTGCGACAGCTTGACAGAAGTTGAGTCTCTTGTGTCACCGCCCCTATGGACCCTATAGACTGCTTGACTATCAACAGCGGGATCACCCCTCCTCCACCATCTCTTCTTCGGGTTCGGCAACGGTATCGACCAGATTGTCAAATCGCGTGTACTCGCTCCGCCAAGCCAGCCGGATTGTGCCCGTCGGACCGTTGCGCTGCTTGCCGATAATGATTTCCGCGGTCCCTTCTTCTTCTGACTCGGCATGGTAGACCTCGTCCCGATAGATAAACATGATGACATCCGCATCCTGCTCAATACTGCCACTGTTATGACTCACTATCCCGTCTGCCAGCCAGGAAGCTGGGCCAGGAACGGTGAGATCAAACACTTCTTCTTCTCCATGCGGCTCAATCTCAACAACCCGATCCCAGAAGAGGTCATTTGAGCATTGCGTCCGTAGCACATCATCGTTCAGAATCTGCGCATATTCCATCATCGTCGACCGAGAAGGTGCAAAACGGAAATGCGAAGCCCCTCCATAGGCAGTACCTCGGGCAGCGGCCATGGCACGCTGAGAAATGCCTCGCTCTCTCATGGCTGTCTTCACCCGCGCAAACCACTCTTGAGGAACTGTATCTACATTGGTGTTGGAATGGACGCCAAGCAAAGCAGCTCGGAGTTGCTTTGCTTGGGATACTCGGGGACCAAATGCTCCAATACAGTCGAGGAACCGAAGCTGCTGCTCCACCCCAGTCACCGCAATCATATGTGTGGGCTTATACGCTCCTTTCCGAACGGTTTGCTGACGAGCAACTATACCGTAGCGGAGTAAAAGCGCCATGACATCCCGGACCAGTCCAGGGCTGTTCGTGCTGTACATAATGACATGCCCACCACTTCTCTTTTTCGTCCGGACATGAATCGTTCCATCAGTAGCCCACAGATGTCGCAAGAATACAGCAATTTGATCGTTACTGAGGCGAAAAACTTGTTCTGGAACACGCTTCTGATGGGAACGCTGATTGAAAATTCCCAGCTCGCGCAGCCAACGATTAACCCCAGCCGGGTGCCAACGGTTTCCATTTCCACTGAGTACGAGTTGATGCCAACTCCCACATCCCGGATGGCGTGAGACACGCATGCCAAACTCACGACGGGCCGTTTCCATAACCAGACGGCTATTTTCTTCCGAACTCGTCGTATAACGAAGCGGCTGGCGCGTTAGATAACTCCCATCACCAATAAGGTGAGCGAGCAGGGCCACTCGTCCCTCTGGCCAAGCCTCGGTCTGCTGTGGCTCTGGTATGCAGCGGGCCAGGGCAAGCCGATTTCCGACACCGAGATTCTCTACACGCTGCCAACCCTGCGCACCCAAGAAGCGGTGCTGCGCTGTAGCTCGGACACATCGTCCACTGGCGAGTCGAACGGTAAAAACGGATCGCCGACCTACACGCCAGACGCGCTCGCTCTTGGCCGGGAGCACTTGCCCCTCGGCTGAGACGGCAAGCACTAGCGGGGTCGTCCCAACAAGGTTTTGAATAGGGACACGCCGTCCATCAGCCAGAGTCACCAACGTTTCTCCCGGGACACATTCACGGATGTCTGACATGACGGGCCGTTTATCAGAGCGGAGTTCGACCTGGCGGTTGAGCTGAGAGAGAGCGACCACGGGGATGGCCAGCTCTTTGGCCAGGGCCTTCAGACTGCGCGAAATTTCCGCAAGCTCCTGGGTCCGATTCTCCTGCGCGGTGAGGCCACGCATCAACTGGAGATAATCAATAATAATGAGGCCGAGGTTGGTCTCGCGTTTCAACCGGCGCGCCTTGGCCCGGAGTTCGAGGACATTCTGTCCGGGCGTATCATCGATATAGATCGGGGCTTCGGCCAGACGGCCGGCGGCCATCGCCAGACGCGGAAAGTCCCTTTCCGCCAAATACCCGGCGCGGACTTTAGCGTTGTCCACGCGGGCTTCCGCACACAGCATCCGCATCACCAGTTGTTCTTTCGCCATTTCGAGCGAGAAGATACCCACCGCGGTCTCGGTCTGCATCGCCACATACTGGGCAATATTGAGCGCAAAGGCGGTTTTGCCCATGCTGGGTCGCGCCGCGATGATTACCAGGTCAGCGGGCTGGAGTCCGGCCGTTTTTTGATCGAGATCCAGAAAACCGGTCGGAACGCCAGTCACCAACTCCTTGCGTTCATACAGTTGTTCGATGATTTTGATCGTGTCCATGATCATATCCCCGACCTTGGCAAAGGCCGGGCGAATCCGCTGCTCGGACACGTCAAAGATCAGCCGTTCGGCTTCGTCAAGAAATCGCTCGATGTCTTCCTGGCCGGTATAGGCCCGACTGACAATCTCCCCGGACACATTAATCAAACTGCGCAGGACGGCCTTTTCTTTCACGATACGTGCGTAGAAGGCAATATTGGCCGCGCTCGGCACCTTATCGCTCAGCTCGGCCAGATAGGTGGCTCCGCCGATCTCCTGCAATTCGTCGCGCGCTTTGAGGGTATCGGTGAGCGTAATCAGGTCAATCGGTTCACCCCGCTCGGTTAAGGCGAGCATGGCCAGAAAAATTTTCCGGTTCGTCTCGCGATAAAAATCATCGGGACCCATGACCTCAATCACCCGGTCGAGGGCGTGGGAGTCTAGCAGGATACCACCCAGGACGGACTCTTCCGCCTCCAGGCTCTGCGGCGGCACTTTGCGTAAGGCATCTTCAAGCGTTGACATACAAGGTCCTTTGAGTCTACTGGGTCTGTTGAGTCCAGAGGGTCATTGACTCAGCAGACCCAACGGATTCTATAGACTCAGCTATCTACTCGTCCATTGTGTCCCGCACAAAAGCAAAGAGACGGGACAGTTCGGTTAAACCGTGAGCGATGCGCGGTCCATACCAACACAGCGCCATGCCATCAACGCAGTAGAAGTGACCGCCGCGGCCCGCTGTGGTCTCCTGGAGTGGGGCAAGATGGACGAAATGCTTTTCTGCAAAGGGATAGGGCTCACTCGGGAGCAGAACGAGGTGGGGGTCAGCCGCAACTACTTCGTCAAGAGCGAGAGAGAAATACCGCTCGTCCTTGGTGCGAAAGATGTTCTCTCCACCACACTGCCAGAGCATATCATCGCTATACGTCTCGCGATTAAACGACATCCAGGGCTTGCGCCAGATAGGACAAAAGACGCGGAGCCGTTCGGCCTCTTTGAGCCCAGCCGTGCTCTCCTCGTATTGCTGCCGGAGTGATCGCACCAGCGTCCGGGCTTGCTCCTGGCAGCCGATGAGCGGACCGAGCTGTTCTACCATCCATATCCCCTCCACTACCGTACGCGGTGCGGTGACATACAGGGGCAACCCTCGTTTTTCCAGCGCGCTGAAGTCCTCCTGCCGGTTCTCCTCATCGTTGACAATGATGAGGTCGGGCTCCAGGCGCTCAATCGTTTCAAGGTCAGGGTCTTTTGTTCCGCCGACGTGTGTCACACCTGCCACCCCATCAGGCGGATGGGTACAGTAGGACGTGACACCGACAACCCGCTCACCGGCCCCAAGCGCGAACACCGTCTCGGTAATACTCGGGACGAGCGAAATAATGCGCCGCGGCACCCGCGGGAGCGCAACAGCACGTTGATAAGCGTCCAGAAATTCCATCGGTTCAGGTCAGGGGAACTCTATTTTCCCTTCATCTGCTGCAGAATGGCCTCTAATTCTTGACGTTCCTCTTGGGTGACCTCTTCAACGACATCGGCGGGGATATTTTCAGGGGTCGGCTGAGCAACGACTTGGCTCGGGGTCGTCGCAGGCCCTTCTTCAGGGCCGAACAGGCCCATCCGACGCAGCTCTTCTTCCATCACAAAAATTATGCCGATAAACACCACCAATCCCACACACGCCATGAGCAGCATGAGTTTCGGGAGCCACAGCCATCGTCCCTTTTTCCGCGATGTTTTACGCCTTGGTGCTGCCGGTCGGGTCCTTTTCTGCCGTGCCACGCTCTTGCCTCCTTACGACTGGCTGCGGATATCGTCTGATGACCGCTCGGACGGCATCCCATCCACTCCGCTGATGCCAACCATCCACCCCATTATACCATTTCAAGCCAATGGATTGGAGACGCGTATTCCGCGCCGCAAGCGTAAACCACAAGCGGGCTGTCCGACCGTAGAAAAGTTTGGTGGCAAAAGCCAGCCGTGCCAGCTTCTTGCCGAGCCACGACTGAACGACCGTCAGGGTATAGGCATCAAACGAGAAGTCCTTGGTCCGCAGCGCCTCGCAGATGGCCTGAGCGGCAAAGGCTCCGTATTCAAACGCAAAGGAAATGCCTTCCCCCATAAGCGGCTCCGCTCCTGCCGCATCGCCGACGAGCACAACATGCGGGGCGGCAAGCGGTCGTTCGGGAGCATAGCCATAAATGGGAAAAGCCCGCAGCCGTCGGGTTTGCCCGGAAGAGTGCACGTGTCCTCCACTAACCATGCGATGCCGGACACGTGCACTCTTTGATGCCGTCGCTGTAGTGAACGCGTCGATTTCCGTAGCGAGACAATCCTGGAGGGCCGCGTTTGAGAGAGAATTGACGCCCAATGAATAAATACCAAGGTTCACATGGGCAACCTGATCAATCAGACAGGGAAAGGCCCACAGATAGCCACGTAATCCGTCCTGGACGGGCCGGAAATTAAAGTCGTAGCGCTGCTGGACGAAGCCGTCCCAGTCTGTTTCCGAGACCGGAACATCAGCCATCATGGCCTTGCCGACCGGCTGGTGGGTCTGCCCGATCAATTGTCGTCGCACCCGGCTCCCGGACCCGTCAGCCCCAACCACAATCCGAGCGCGATACGTCGTCTTTTCGGTCACTACGCGGATGCCGCCCGGCTCTCGAACCAGCCGGATGACCTTTTCTCCCTGGCGGATTTCCGCTCCACGCTCTGCGGCGGTGCGTACGAGCAAAAAATCAAACTCGTTCCGTCGAATAATGGAACACATCCCCCCTTCTTCACACACGACCTCTTGGCTGGGCCAGACCTGAACACGGGCTCGGTTGACCCGGACGTGAGGAACGCTCAGCGGGATCTCTAGGGCGTTGAGACAGTCGAGGGTATGGGGGATGAGTCCGCCGGCACAGATCTTCTCTCGGGGATGAACGGCTTTGTCGAGCAGGAGAATAGTGCCAGCGAGCGCGGGGTCGGCCCGCAGCAGATTGAGCGCGGTGGCGGTCCCGGCCGGACCGGAGCCGATAATGATAACGTCAAAGCACTCCACAGCAGTGGGAGCCGTCTGAAAGCAGATGATTAGCCGTCAATTATGGGAACTTCTTCGGTCACGAACCAGGCGAGGTTGGGGTGGTCTGAGAATTTCAGTTCGTCCGGTCGTACTTGGGCCAGGTAGTCCGGGTCCGCTAAAAAAGCCTCGACCGTAGCGTGATCGTCAAACCACAGTTCCGCAATACCGTCGAAGGGCGCAGCATCGTTCTCGTACGCCTGCGGGATCGTGTGACTCTGGACGTATTTCCGAATATACCGTCGTAGCCCCGGGACGCTCTTCACCAGACTCCCATGCTGCGTCCGCCAGTAGTCGTGAAACTCTTCAACACCCATACCGGGCTTGCGTTTTACACAGACGACCAGTTTAACCATAATGCCCTTACCCGCGGAGTTCATTCCCTCGCTTAGAGACCGGAGCGCGGTTCAACATTGGCCCAGATCCAGTCCACAATTTCCTGGGTGCTGGCTCCGGGAGTAAACACTTTTCTCACGCCGACCTGCATCAGTCCGGGCATATCGTCTTCCGGGACGATCCCCCCACCAAAAACAGCGACATCATCGGCTCCCCGTTCTTTGAGCGCACCCAGAATAGCGGGGAATAAGGTCATATGCGCACCGGAAAGAATGCTTAACCCAACGGCGTCGACGTCTTCCTGCACGGCCGCCTCAGCGATCATTTCCGGCGTCTGATGTAAGCCAGTGTAGATCACCTCAAAGCCGGCGTCCCTGAGCGCGCGGGCAATAATCTTTGCACCGCGGTCATGACCATCGAGCCCAGCTTTTGCAACCAGGATGCGGAGTATTTTTTCTTCGGACACACCAACCTCCAGAAAACTTCGTCACAGCCAGGCAGGGTCCTGATAGACGCCAAACACCTCACGGTAGACATCGGAGATCTCGCCCACCGTACAGTGGGCCTTGACGGCATCAATCAGGACCGGCATCAGGTTCTGCCCGTTACGCGCCGCGGCATGGACCCGGCCAAGCTGCTCTTCGGCCGTAGCCTTGTCACGCTCCTGTTTCACCTGCGTGACCTGGGCAATCTGGCTGCGCTCCACTTCCGGATCAATCTTGAGGATTTCCATCGGGCGCTCTTCTTCAACCGCGTGCGAATTCACCCCGACGATCATCTTTTCTCTGGCGTCCAACTGCTGCTGATAGCGATAGGCCGCATCGGCTATTTCCTTTTGCGGAAAGCCGATATTGATCGCCCGAATAATACCGCCGAGTTCGTCAATCCGGTCGATATAGGCGAACGCCTCTTTTTCCATACGGTCCGTCAGGGCTTCTATGGCCCAACTGCCGCCCAGCGGATCGACGAAGTTGGTGACGCCGCTCTCTTCTGCAATAATTTGCTGGGTGCGCAGCGCGACCGTGACGGACTCTTCGGTCGGGAGGGCCAGGGTCTCGTCCATGGAGTTGGTATGCAGCGACTGGGTGCCGCCCAGAACGCCCGCCAGGGCCTGAATTGCCACCCGTACGACATTGTTGACCGGTTGCTGGGCAGTCAGGCTGACACCGGCTGTCTGGCAATGAGTACGCAGCAGCATGGAGCGGGGGTTCTTTGCACCAAAGCGCTCCTTCATAATCGTGGCCCACATCCGGCGTGCCGCTCGCAGTTTGGCGATTTCTTCAAAAAAGTCGTTGTGGATATCAAAGAAAAAAGACAGCCGCGGGGCAAATTCGTCAACGTCAAGGCCCCGTTCTATACCGGCTTGGACATAGCCAATGCCGTCGGCCAAGGTAAAGGCTAGTTCCTGGACCGCGGTCGAGCCGGCCTCACGGATATGATAGCCCGAAATCGAGACGGCGTGCCAGCGCGGCACCTCCTTGGCGCAGAATTCAATCATGTCAGTAACAATGCGGACGGCTGGTTCGGGCGGACAGATCCACTCTTTTTGGGCAATATACTCCTTGAGCATATCGTTCTGGATCGTCCCGCTAATCTGATTGCGGGGGAGGCCCTGCTTATCGGCAACCGCAATATACATGGCGAGCAAAATACTGGCCGTGCAGTTCACCGTCATCGAGGTGGAGACTTTATCGAGCGGAATATCCTGGAACAGGCGCTCCATGTCTTTGATGGTCGAGACCGACACGCCCTCACGGCCGACCTCGCCCAATGAGCGCGGGTGGTCCGCGTCATAGCCCATCAGCACCGGCATATCAAAGGCGGTTGACAGGCCGGTTTGGCCCTCGGACAACAGCAGCTTAAAGCGTTGATTCGTATCCTCAGGCGTGCCGAACCCGGCAAACTGACGCATGGTCCAGTAACGACCCCGATACATGCTCGGGTAAACCCCACGGGTGTAAGGGTATTCCCCCGGATAGCCTATCCCTTCGAGGTTGGAGCCGTTGAGATCGTCCGGCGTATAGACGGGCTCAACCTCCATGTCGGATATGGTCGAGAACCGCTGTGAACGTTCCTCCTGTTGGGGATATTTCTCATTTAACCACGCTTGCTTATTCATGCTTCCTCCGGGAGAATCAAGTGTCTCTCCAGCGTATTCGCCCTGAAGAGTAAACGTGTCCAGCATCTCATATCTAATGGGAGGACACGTTTACTCTTTGCATCCCAAGTCCTTTTGAGAGCAATGAATTTTACGCTACATAGCATGACGAACACACTCGGAATAGGGGCACGTTCGTCTTATTTTCCAGAAAACTTCGCCGCTCGTTTTTCAAGAAACGCGGCCATCCCTTCGGCCTTGTCCTGCGTCGCAAACGTCAACCCAAAAGCCTCGGTTTCAAAACGACAGCCATTGACAATATCCATATCAATACCGGCATTAATGGCCGCCTTTGCCTGCTGAATGGCAATGGGCGGTTTTGTGGCCAGCTTATGGGCGAGGGCTTTGGCCTCATTCACACACTCGGCCGCAGGCACGACGCGATTGGCCAGACCGTAGCGGACCGCTGCCTCGGCATCGATCATATCGCCAGAGTAGATCAGTTCTCGGGCCAGCGGTAGCCCAATCCGACGCGCTAAGCGCTGGGTACCGCCAAAGCCGGGAATGACCCCGAGATTAATTTCAGGCTGACCGAACCTGGCCGTATCCGCGGCAATAATCATATCACAGGCCAAGGCGAGTTCTATGCCGCCGCCCAGGGCAAAGCCGTTGACCGCGGCAATCACGGGAATGGGCATTTCCTCAAGCGTCCGCGCCACGCGGAGCCCCAAGGCAGCAAAGGCTTTTCCCTCCAAGGGAGACATCGACACCATCGCCGATATATCCGCTCCGGCAACAAAAGCCCGGTCGCCCGCGCCGGTCATCACAAGACAGCGCAGCTCGGCATCGCGCTGCACCGCGTCCAGGCAGTCGGCAATCTCATTCAGGGTAACGGGATTCAGCGCATTCAGGCTCTTGGGACGATTGATCAGCAGAATGCCAATCGCCTCTTCTTTTTCAAATACGATATTTTCATACGTCATATTAATACTCCGGCTGCTCCTCAAAGTAGTGAACCGTATTGAGAAAGCGGATGGTCCGGCTCTTTGAGCGCATCACCACGGAATGCGACTCACCCCCCCCAGGAAAAAACCGTACCCCGCGCAAATAGTTCCCGGTGGTCACTCCGGTTGCGGCAAAGACCACGCTGCCGCGGGCGAGTTCTTCGGCCGTATACTTTTTCCGAATATCCTCCACTCCGCTTTCACGCAGTTGTTCAAATTCTGCCGCGTTCCCCGGCTGGAAGCGCGCCTGAATCTCCCCGCCCAAACACCGCAGGGCCGCCGCCGCGAGAATACCCTGGGCGGCGCGTCCCGTCCCAACCAACAGGTCAATCCCAGACTCCTCCCGCGTGGTGGCTAAGGCCGCCGACAGGTCCCCGTCACTAATGAGGGTGACATGGACGTCGATCTCACGCAGTTCGTGCAGCAACTTGGCATGACGTGGCCGGTCAAGCATGACCACGCGCAGGTTTTGCGGTTTGACCCCTTTCACTTCTGCGAGGGCGGCAAGATTGTCACCCATTGACTTATCCAGATCAATCACCCCCCGACCCCAGGGTCCGACGGCCATCTTCTCCATATACACATCCGCTGGACAGCGGAGAAAACCGCCTTCTTCAGCAACGGCAATGGCGACAATCGCATTCGGCGCACCGAGCGCGCAGGTGGTTGCCCCTTCAAGCGCATCGACCGCGACCTCAATGGCAGGACCCGCCCCGGTCCCGAGCATTTCGTCGACGTACAGCATGGGCACCGAGTCTTCATCTCCCTCGCCGAGGACAAGCTGGCCCCTGAACTCGATAGCAGGGAACAGCCGGTGCATGGCTTCCACAGCGGCAGCGTCGGCAACCGCTTCATCTCCCCGCCCCATGTGGGCCGCTGCGGCTAAAGCCGCGGCTTCTGTCACCCGAACGAACTCAAGCGCGAGGTTCCGATCCATGCCAAATCTCTTGTGTTTCTCCCGATTCCCACCTATACCAGGGCCCGCATCTGTCCGCGAATCACGTGCTCCATCAAACGCCAGGCCTCAGACACAAATACCTGCGTCGCTTTCGCACACGGCTCGTTATAGCCCACCGCTGGAGACGCGGGTGTCCGATCATGGGACGAGAGCACGGCAAACGGCACGGGGTCGGACGAATGGGTCTTGATCGCAACGGGCGTGGCATGGTCGGGCATCAGCAGGATGGTCCACTCAGGGAAGGCGGTCAGCCCATCCAGGATAGTCCCAACAACCTTCTCGTCAAAATCCTCAAGCGCCTGGACCTTTTTATCGGCCGCGCCCATATGACCGGCTTCATCCGTTGCCTCAACGTGCAGGAAGAGAAAATCTTTGTCACGCAGGGCGGCCAGACCATATTCGGCCTTGCCGAGATAGTTCGTATCGAGAAAGCCGGTCGCGCCGGGCACCAGGATCACTTCAAGTCCGGCCAGGACACCAATGCCGCGGACCAGATCAACCGCGGAAATGACCGAACCGCTGAGACCGAAGCGTTCGGCGATCGTCGGTACGGCAGGACGGCGGCCCTGCCCCCACAGCCAGATCGAAGAGGCCGGCTGATGTCCCTCGGCCTGGCGCTTGGCATTGACGGGATGCTGGACGCAGATCTCTTGGGCGCGTTTCATCAGCGAGCACAGTTGCTCGCCACCATCTCCCTGGGGCCAGTACTCCTGTACGGGTTGGCCGGTGATATCGTGCGGTGGCGTGGTGTCCATCTTTTCCTTGCCGCCGTGCCAGACCAGCAGGTGCCGATAGCTCACACCTGGATAAAAGGAAAACTCATCGCTACCCAACTCGTGCTGAAGCGTCCCAATCAACTCGGCCGCATCGGCGCTGGGGATGTGGTCGGCCGCAAAGTCAAGCATGGTTTCGGTTCCGTCGGCTGCACGGCCCAGAGTGACCAGATTGCACCGAAACGCAATATCTTCCGGCCCCAAGTCCACCCCCATACTGGCCGCTTCAATGGGTGAGCGGCCGGTGTGGTACTGCCGCGGGTCATAGCCGAGCAGACTCATGGTTCCGACATCGCTGCCCGCGGGATAGCCCTCGGGAATCGTCTGGGTGAGGCCAAAGATGCCGTGAGAGGCAATATGGTCCATATGCGGCGTCCGCGCGTACTCAAGAGGCGTTTTCCCGCCGAGTTCATCGACCGGCCAGTCCGCCATACCATCACCTTGAAGAACGATGTATTTCATACCTCTCACCCATCTGGAAATCCGTGAACAGAAGATGCCGGCCGGCGCTCAAGCGCGTCGAAAATCGCGGCCCGGGCACTGTGATAATCGGCCGGCGATTCAATCGGCCTGTTGGCGGAATGCGCGGCCACCCCACGCAACCGCCCTTCATGGTAGCGCCGTTTAAAGTCGGTAAACTTGAGCCCATGGGCAGTGGATATCACAACGACCCGTTCGTGTGACCGGATCTGCCCACTGCGCGCCAGTTTCAAGAGAACGGCAAGCGCTACCCCAGTGTGCGGACAGTTGAACAGGCCGGTCAAATCTGCCAGTGCCGACGCTTCGGCCAGCTCTTCTTCGCTGGCCTGCTCAACAATACTATCGAAGGTCTGGAGAACCCGGATGGCCTTATGCACGCTGACCGGGTTCCCGATCTGAATGGCTGACGCCAGAGTTTTTTTGGCTTTGACCGAACGATATTTTTTAAAGCCGACAGTAAAGCTCTTGTATAATGGATTGGCGCGTTCGGCCTGGGCACAGACCAGACGGGGCAGGCGATCAATCATCCCAAGTTCCTGCATGAGCAGGAAGCCACGCCCAATTGCCGTGACGTTGCCCAGATTTCCTCCGGGGACGATCACCACATCGGGGACTTCCCAGTCAAACTGCTGAACAATCTCAATCGAGATGGTCTTCTGGCCCTCAAGCCGCAGGCTGTTCATCGAATTGGCGAGATAGATGTTTTCTTTTGTACACAGCTCACGCACGACCCGCATACAGCCATCAAAGTCGGTATCGAGCGACAAGGTCAGCGCCCCGTTTGCCATGGGCTGAATCAGTTGGGCCGTAGACACTCGATTGCGGGGGAGAATCACAATAGCCGGGATGCCGGCCGCGGCGCAGTAGGCGGCCAGGGCGGCCGACGTATCGCCGGTTGAGGCGCACGCAACCGCGGGAATGGACACGCCGTCGGCAATCATCTGCTTCACCATGGAGACGAGCACCGTCATGCCCAGGTCCTTGAATGACCCGGTATGGGAGTTGCCGCACTGTTTGACCCACAGGTCGTCAATACCGATGTAGCGTCCGAGTCGCTCAGCCCAGAACAGATTGGTGCCGCCCTCATAGGTGGAAACGATGTTTGCGTCGTCAATCGCCGGACACACCATTTCTTTCTTGCCCCACACCCCGCTGCCATAGGGGTAGAGTGTGCGTCGATAGCGCTCGTCAAACAAATGCCGCCATTCTTGGGGCGTGCGCGTCTTGAGGGCGTTAATATCGTGCTGGACATCTAACAGCCCGCCGCAGGTCGGGCAGTAATACAGGATTTTGTTGAGCGGGTTTTCGCCCGGACAGCCGGCCGCACAGCCAAACCAGGCTCGAAACGGAGACGGGCTCGGGGCTGTCAAAGGAAGAGCAGGAGTATCTATCATCGCGCTGTGTGTCATATCTGTTTCTGACCGATTCTTGCCATCCGGTCCGTTGCGTTAACCGAGACTCTCCTCAATACGGACATACACAGACTTGCCCTGCACGATGGGCAATTGGTCCACTAATGTCATCGCCGTCTTCAAATTCCGTTCCATCGCGGCATGCGTCCGCATGACCAGGGGCACGGTATTATCACCGTCGCTCCGCCCACGCTGAATCACCGAGGCAATGCTGATGTCCTGGTCGCCTAAAATCCCGCTAATCTGGGTGAGCACCCCAGGACGGTCAACGGCCATGAAGCGCAGATAATACTCACTCACCAGCTCATCCATGGGCCGGACAGCGACCGGCTTCAGCTCCGTCCAGGCACAACCGAGCGGTGGCCAGGGCTGTTGCTGCTTCGTCTGCGCCCGGGCGCTATCTACCACGTCAGACAAGACCGCCGCCGCGGTCGGCAAACTGCCCGCTCCCTGTCCGAACTGGAGAGAAGAGCCGAGGGCTTCTCCTTGTGTAAAGATGGCATTATACGCGCCGCCCACACCCGCCAGCAGACTGTCTTGCGGAATCATGGTCGGATGGACCCGGGTCTCCAGTACGCCGGATTCTTCCTTGGCAATCGCCAACAGCTTGATTGCGTAGCCGAACTCGCGCGCAAAGGCGATATCGATCTGATCGAGTTGCCGAATCCCCTCGGTGTACACGGCATCGACCGGCACCCGCACACCAAAGGCGAGCATGATGAGCAGCGTCAGCTTCTGAGCGGCGTCAATGCCATCGACATCCATACGGGGGTCGGCTTCAGCCAAGCCCAACTCTTGGGCTCTCCGCAGGACGGGATCAAACTCGGCGCCATCCTCACTCATCGTCGCCAGGATATAATTACAGGTTCCGTTCACAATCCCGAACAGCGCCTTGTTGCGGTCCGCGACAAAACCTTCCCGCAGCGTTCGAATAACCGGGATGCCGCCGGCCACGCTGGCTTCAAACCCCAGGCGGACCCCGTGTGCTTCGGCCGCGGCAAAAACCTCATCGCCGTGGAGGGCCAGCAGGGCCTTGTTTGCCGTCACAACGGATTTACCCCGCGCCATCGCTTCCAAAACCAGGGAGCGGGCGGGGTCGGTTCCCCCAATGAGTTCCAGAACAATATCAACCTCAGCATCGTGCACGACGCTCCACGGGTCGGCCGATAAGCGGACACCGGGCAGAGGCGGGTGCGGTTTTGTGGCGATGCTCCGGCTCGCAACGTGGACGAGTTGCAGGGGTGCGCCTATTTTTCGGGCAAACGCCTCGCGCTGCCGGTCCAGGAGTTGGACCACACCGGAACCAACCGTGCCCAACCCGATAAGCCCGAGTTTGACCCCCTCTCCCACCATTATACCGCCCGAAGCTTTTTGTCCGCCGGCTCGGCCGGAGCACCGGCGCCGCCAAAGGCTTTACGGATACCGCGCACCGCCTGTCGGGTTCGATGCTCATTCTCGATCAAGGCGAAGCGGACGTAGTCTTCTCCATACGGCCCAAAGCCTACGCCTGGGGATACCGCGACTTTGGCTTCCGTCAGGAGAAATTCCGCAAAAGCCATAGAGCCCATGGCCCGCAGCGGCTCCGGGATCTGCGCCCAGACAAACATCGTGCCCTTGGGTTTGGGGATATGCCAGCCGACCCGCTCCAAGCCGTCAATCAGGACATCGCGACGCTGACGATAGCGCCGGCGCATGTCTTCCACGCAGTCCTGGGGACCGTTCAAGGCATGAATCGCAGCGATTTGAATCGGCTGGAAAATACCGTAGTCAAAATAACTTTTGAGCCGGCCCAAGGCCATGATCGCCTCTGGATTGCCGCAGGCAAAGCCCACCCGCCAGCCCGGCATATCGTAGGATTTCGACAGGGTAAAAAACTCGACGCCAATCTCTTTTGCGCCAGGCACTTGGAGGAAGCTCGGCGGCGTATAGCCGTCAAAAAAGAGGTCGGCATAGGCAAAATCGTGAATGACGAACAATTTATGCTCGCGAGCGAATTCCACGACGCGCGTAAAAAATTCAAGGTCCACAACGGCGGTCGTCGGATTATGCGGGAAGCACAGTAGCAGGACCTTGGGCCGCGGCCAGCACTGTTGGACCGTTTCCTGAAGCGAGGTAAAGAAGTCTTCCCCCGGTCGGAGCGGAACGACCCGCAAATCGGCGTTGGCCATCACAATCGAATACTGGTGGATGGGATAGGTCGGACTCGGGCAGATGGCCACATCACCCGGCCCGAGAATCGACAGTGCCAGATGGGACAGGCCCTCTTTCGAGCCAATGGTCACAATGGATTCGGAATCGGGGTCGAGATCCACCTCAAAGCGGCGTTTATACCAGTCGCAGATCGCCAGGCGCAGCTTATAGAGCCCCCGCGAGGTTGAATAGCGATGATTCTGCGGCTTGGCCGCGGCCTCAACCAACTTGTCCACAACATGCTGCGGAGAGGGATGGTCGGGATTGCCCATCCCAAAATCAATAATATCCTCCCCCGCCCAGCGCGCCTCCATTTTCATCTTATCCAGGGTGGCGAAGAGGTAGGGCGGAAGCCGTTTAATACGTGGAAATTCCATGCTGTCTCACCTCTTGGGAAACAGGCCGTTCAGCTCGTCTCCGCGAGGGCCTCAATTCCTGCTAAGGATATAGGGGATTTACGGAAACCGGTCAAACCGTTGGGAACGGATTCCTACGTCTTGACTTCTGAGGCGGGTGGAGTGGACAGGCGACTTAAAATATTGACACATATTACGTGCACACATAGCATGTGTTTATGAATGTCACTCTGTCTATTGATAATCGAGTCGTGGTTGAGGCTCGGCGTATCGCAGCCACCCGCGGCACCAGCTTGAACCAGCTTATTCGCGACTACCTGGAAGAATTAACCCGTGTCAACGATGTAGAGACGGCTATAAACCAACTCGACGCGATGTGGGCGGAAAACGTGCACCGTTCATCGAGTTCGTGGACCCGGGAGCAATTGCATGAGCGGTCGTGAGTTTATCGACACCAATGTACTGGTGTACGCCGATGACGCCCGCGACCGGCGCAAGCAGACCCGCGCCCGCGAACTGATACGCCGCTTGATGCGGGAGCGTCGCGGAGTCCTGTCTTTGCAAATTTTGCAGGAATTCTTTGCTGCGGCGACACGGAAGCTCGGCATGAGCAGCCAGGACGCTAAACGACGCGTAAGCCTGTACTCCCGCTTTGACGTTGTCACAATGACCCCCACGGACCTGCTGGCCGCGATTGATCTCCACCGCCTCCATCAACTGTCAATCTGGGACGGGCTCGTCATCCGTGCCGCCCTGAATGGAACCTGTACGGTCCTGCACACCGAGGACATGCAAGCGGGTTACACGATTGAAGATTTACTTCTCACCAATCCGTTCGCAACGGACTCTCAAACACGATAGCGGTCCCGAAGGAGGCTTTATGAGCGTATTAAGCCTGCGGCTTCCCGATTCCCTCCACCGCTAGAGCAAAATTCACATTAGTGTAGCGTCCCATGGCTCGCGGGTGTGCGCTTGAGGGCTTCTCCCCAGCTGAGTGAGCCAGCTATCTCCGATACTAGGGATAGCACCTCGCTACACCACCCTGAAAACTACTCTAGGTCCGTGAGTTAGCCGCAAAAAAATCAGTATCGATTAGCCAGTTCATCACCATTACCGTAGCCGAGAAAATGTCCGTGCTGCTCACCGAGGAGTACCTAGAGGAGCGCGCCCGACGGGCGGGCCCCACTGCGGTTGATCGAATTTTGATGCAGGTGCCGGATGTGCCTCCAATACCGGGAGAGGTCCATATACGGGTTAGCCGTATCATCGGATTACACTCCGCTCATCCGACCTACTTTCTGTTGCCACGGCGTAGCGTGACCGAGTTGCTTGATTTCATACTGCATGGCCAGTATTCTTCCCCGCGCAATGGATGAATCGCTTGCTTCCAAGCGGCGCAAGCTGCGGGTGGATGAAGGGTTGGACATTCTACGCCCCGTGCTCACCCTCTACGTCGAAAGAAAAATGCACGCCTACTACGGCAAAGAGTGGCGCAAGTACACCAGCGGTTCCCTAGACGTTCAAGCGCTGCTCAATACTCTACAAAAAAACCCAGGAGTGTTTCGCTATTCAGATAAGGTCCGGCGCTATATCTCTCGTGTACGGGATGCACGGAACGCCGTTGCGCACTTCACTGGGCAGATAGGAAAGCGTCGTGCGCTGAGCTACCTAGACGCTATGCGCAAACTCTTGGACACTGTGGGCGCGTCCGAGCAGGCCGGAGCGCTCACTCGGCTCTACGATGAGCAACGCATGGCGGACGATGCCCGAGGCGAAGAATTACCGCGCCATGCTACGGTCCCGCGCGCCTCGGCACCTAATCGAACGACCGGTTCCACCAAATTCGATCAAGCTCAACTCCGACACCATCTCGTCAAGACGGCGCGAGAAGGCAAAACCGTAACCTACGGAGAGATAGCGGCTCTGTTCAATTTTCGGTGGTCGCAGGGGGTAGGAAGCGCCCTGTATGCGGTATTGAATCGCCTTGCAGAAGAAAACCAGGATCGGCAGGAGCCGTACCTGATGGCGCTGGTTGTAAGTAAAAAGAAGCGCCTCCCCGGGCCGGGCTTCTTCGCCCTAGTCGGTCATGGTCCGAACAGCGACATTGAGACATATCACAAGCAATTCCTCGAAGAAGTCTGGGCATTCGACTGGCCAGACTGAGCATCGCCTCAGCGTCCCTAAGGGTATCGTAAGTCGGGTTAGCCGAAGGCGTAGCCCGACGCGTCCGGGCGGGCCGTATTGTCGGATTACGCCACGCTCATCCGCCCTACTTTTCTGCACTCTCAATGTTCACGTGCCCAAGTTCCTTGTATTGTTACGGCTTGTACTTTTTTACGGTGAATTGTATCGAATCAACATGAAGACTGACGAGGGATGCATATTCCGAGTCCATCGGAAACGGCTGGCCAGAGAGGCCGAGGCGCTGGTCGCCGAGCAAGCCAGCGTGGAGCAATCATCCACGCCCAGCGGTCCACCTCCATCCCCGGTTCCAACGACGAACGAGAACGGGAAATTGATTTGGGAGGAACCGCAGCGCAAGTCAGAAACCCGCTGAAACCCAAATTGCCCCCCTCTCGAACACTATCCGTCTCAACGCCTAACCTGGAACAAATAATAATACCGTGTAGCCACCCGTCATTCCGGCGAAAGCCGGAATGACGGGTCCCCAGCCCCCCGACCTCTGGATGCCGGATCAAGTCCGGTATGACGAGAGCGTAACGGCATGGCTACAACTCATCGTGAAATGCTCTAGAGTCTTCTGCGAATAGATTGAATCAGGGAAGTTTTTGCAGCAAGCTGGGGAGGGAGAGCAGGGTGAGCACTGCGGAAGGAGGGAGGAGATGGCTCGCGCCTACTCGCAAGATTTGCGGGATCGCGTGATTGATGCCGTGGCAGGCGAAGGGCTGAGCCGGCGGGCGGCGGCGCGGCGGTTTGGGGTCAGTGCCGCCGCGGCGATCAAGTGGCTGCAGCGCTTCCACCGGAGCGGGGAGCGGGAGAGTGCGGGGACCGGGGGGCATCGGCCCTCGAAGGTGCAGCCGCACCGCGCTTGGGTGTTGGCGGTTCTGGCGGCTCAGCCCGACATCACGCTGGCCGCGCTGGCGGCCCGGCTGTTGACGGAGCGCGGAGTGCGGGTAGACACGGGCATGCTGTCGCGGTTCTTCAAAGGCGAAGGGATCAGCTTCAAAAAAAAGCCTGGCGGCCTCCGAGCAGGATCGGCCGGACATCGCGCGGCTCCGCCGGCAGTGGCAGCACGCGCAAGGCCAACTTGATCCACGCCGCCTGGTGTTCCTGGATGAGACCTGGGCCAAGACGAACATGACCCGCAGTCATGGCCGCTGCCCCCGGGGCCAGCGGTTGCGCGCGACCCGGCCCCATGGGCACTGGCACACGCTGACCTTCGTGGCGACGCTCCGCCACGACCGCCTAGCCGCGCCGTGTGTCTTCGATGGCCCGATGAACGGACCCTGCTTCCTGGCCTATGTCGAACAGTGTCTGCTGCCAACGCTCACGCCGGGCGATATCGTCATTATGGATAATCTGAGCAGCCACAAGAGTCCCGCCGTGCGGGCCGCCATTGAGCGGGTGGGGGCCACGCTACGCTTCCTGCCACCCTACTCCCCCGACCTTAACCCGATTGAACAGGTCTTCGCCAAGCTCAAAGCTTTGCTCCGCCACGCGGCCGAACGCACCGTTGAAGCGACTTGGCGGCGGATCGGGACGCTGCTGGACCGCTTCGAACCGGAGGAATGCCGCCACTACTTCACCCATGCTGGCTATGCCTCCACCTAAAAACAGAATGCTCTAGGGTCCTCAAACAGTTCTACCCCACCCTGGCCAGCTCCAGCCGACCGGCCCAGCGGTCTTCGAGGACGACGCGCAGGCGGCGGGACTCGGGGGTGGTCAGGTTGGGGTCGCGTTCGAGCCAGGCCAGGGCTTCGTCTCGCGCGGTTTCCAGCAGTTTGCTGTCACGTACGATATTGGCCACCCGGAAGTCGGGCATGCCCGACTGACGCGTACCCAGGAACTCGCCCGGCCCGCGAAACGTCAGGTCGGCTTCGGCGATTTTGAAGCCGTCGTCGGTTTCCGTCATGACCTGAAGACGCCGCTGGGACTCGTCGCCCGGCGCATACTGGGCCAGCAGCAGACACAGGGAGGCCGCCTGCCCGCGTCCGACTCGACCGCGCAACTGGTGCAACTGAGCCAAGCCGAAGCGCTCGGCATGCTCGATCACCATGACGGTCGCGTTCGGCACGTCAATGCCGACCTCAATGACGGTGGTCGAAACCAGCAGGTGATGCTCGCCCGCCTTAAAACGCTGCATGACCGCGTCTTTTTCGTCGCCCTTCATACGACCGTGGACGAGCCCGACCGAATAGTTGGCAAAAAAGGTCTGGGCCAGCTCTTTGGCCATGGAGGTCGCGGCCTTCAAGTCGGACTTCTCGGATTCCTCAACCAGCGGGTAGACCACATAGGCTTGATGGCCCCGTTCGAGCTGGTCTTTAACGAGCCGATAAACTTTCTTCCGCTCGCCTTCATGGAACACATGCGTCGTGATCGGCTTGCGGCCGGGCGGACGTTCATCAATAGCTGAGACATCCAGGTCGCCATACAGGGTCAGGGCCAGGGTGCGGGGGATCGGGGTTGCGGTCAGCAGCAGAATATCCGGGTTCGCACCGCGTTTTCGCAGGGCGGCGCGCTGCATCACCCCAAAGCGATGCTGCTCATCCACAATGGCCAGGCCCAGATGCCGAAAGCGGACGCCCTCCTGGATCAGGGCGTGCGTCCCAACCGCGATCTCGACCTCACCCCGCTCCAGGAGACCATAGATCTCTTGTTTCCGTTTCGGGCGGATTTCTCCGGTCAGCAGCGTCATGGACAGACCGAGTTGCTCAGCCAGCGGTGTCAGCGTCCGGTAGTGCTGCTCGGCCAAGAGTTCCGTCGGAGCCATGAAAGCCACCTGGTAGCCGCTATCGAGG
Source organism: uncultured Binatia bacterium (SeqCode) (assembly GCA_965203745.1). Lineage (GTDB taxonomy): Bacteria > Desulfobacterota > Binatia > Bin18 > Bin18 > Bin18. Next base: position 1,051,433 of record CBDBDK010000001.1, on the reverse strand, counting down.
GCGGCCAGGGCCGCAAAGAAGGCCACGATCGTCTTGCCCGAGCCAACATCTCCCTGGACCAAACGGTTCATGGGGTGGGGGGCAGCCATATCCCGAAAAAGTGTCTCAACCACCCGCTCCTGGGCGGCGGTCAATTGAAACGGCAGAATGCCATATATCTGCTGGACGAGCGGCCCCGGCACAATGGACAACCCCTCTTCCCGGACGGTATTGCGCCGGCGCAGGGCCATGCCCAGTTGCAAATAAAAGAGTTCATCAAACACCACGGCCCGGTGCGCCTGAGAGGTGGCCTCGTTGAGTTCGACAACCTCAGCATCGAGCGGGGGGAAGTGCAACTGCCGCAGGGCGTGATTGAGCGGCATCAGGTGCAGGCGCTCACAGATTTCCTGTGGCACACCGTTGGCGACCTGATCCACGTAGCGGTCAACCGCACCATGCACGATCCGGCGCATGGCAGCCACTGTCATTTCGGTAGTCTTATTGTAAATGGGCAAGACGCGGGCGGTCTCGTCGTCCTCTTCCAGCGGCTCCATGTCCGGGTGGATCATCCACTTGCCGCCCTTCATGCCCTTCTCGACCTTGCCGTACAGCAGGACCCGCTGGCCAAGCTGATAGCGCTGCTGAAAATAGCGATGCTGGTGATACCACAGCAGGAAAAGAAAACCGGTTTCGTCTCGGACGACGGCTTCGAGCACCCAGCGACGCCGGCGGGCCAGAAAGCGCCGCTCCATCCGGGCGATCTGGCCGGTGACCGCCGTCTCATCCCCCATCTGAAGATGACAGATTTTCTTGATTTCGCGCCGGTCCTGATAGCGGAAGGGAATGTGGTAGAGCAGATCTTCGACCGTCTCTATGCCCAGCCGTGCCAACTGTTCGGCCCGACGCGGCCCTACGCCTTTGACATACTGCACCGAGTTTTTAAGCGGTGGCGGGCGCGATCGAAAAGAATGGGCCGGTTCTCCCTCCTTGATAAGAGGGGCTGGGGAGGATGTACGGTCAAAGAGGCGAGGAGTTTCAGCCGCCTTTCGCCTCTCCACCTCCTCGCCTTTCGACTTTCCGACCGCCATACCCCTCTTACCCGTGCTCTTCACCGTGATAGGCCTGGAGCGGGCACACGCCGAGCAGGCCCTGCTTGAGGCGGGCAATGCCTTCGACCGCGGCTCCCGCTCCCGCCACCGTCGTAAAATACGGCACCTGGCACTCCAGGGCGCTTCGTCGAATCGAAAAGGAGTCCTGGATGGACTGCGCCCCCTCAGTCGTATTAATGACCAGATCGATCGAGCCCGTCTGGAGGGCATCCACAATATGCGGGGAGCCTTCCAGGACTTTCTTCACCATCTCAACCGGCAGTCCGTCCTGTTGGAGAAACGCACAGGTGCCACGCGTCGCCACCAGGGAGAAATCATTCTCCACCAACTGCCTGGCAATGGACAGGAGAGCCGGCTTATCGCGGTCGCGCACGCTTAAAAATGCTGTACCCGTTTCCGGCAAGGTATTCCCTGCGGCCAACTGCGCTTTGGCAAACGCCATGGCAAAGGACTGGTCCACCCCCATGACCTCGCCGGTTGACTTCATCTCCGGTCCCAGGATGGTGTCCACACCGGGGAATTTAATAAACGGAAACACCGCTTCTTTGACATTGACGTGGTCGGGAATGACCTCCTGGGTAAAACCCAGCTCGTCCAACGTTTTTCCCGCCATGACGCGCGCGGCGATTTTTGCCAGGGGAATGCCGATCGACTTGCTCACAAACGGCACGGTTCGTGAGGCGCGCGGATTCACCTCAATCAGAAAAACCTGCTGATCCTTGACGGCGAACTGGATATTCATCAGACCGACCACACCCAGCTCTTGGGCCAACAGAGTAGTTTGCCGCCGGATTTCATTCTGCACGGCGGCGGACAGGGTGCGTGGCGGCAGAGAACAGGCACTGTCACCGGAATGGACACCGGCAAGCTCAATATGTTCCATAATGCCGCCGACCACGACCCGCTGACCGTCGCTCAGAGCGTCCACATCAACCTCGGTGGCGTCGTCCAGGAATTTATCGATCAGGACCGGTCGCTCCGCGGACACGGACACGGCCTCGCGCATATAGCGTCGCAGACTCGCCTCGTCATACACCAGTTCCATGGCCCGGCCGCCCAGGACATAGGAGGGACGGACCAGCACCGGATAGGCGATGGCCTGGGCAATGGCCACGGCTTCCTCAACCGACCGGGCCGTGCCGTTGGCCGGCTGCCTGAGGCCAAGTTGTTCGAGCAGCCGCTTGAACCGTTCGCGGTCCTCGGCCCGGTCAATGGCATCCGGCGGCGTGCCCAGAATCGGCACCCCGGCCTGTTCAAGCGGCACGGCCAGCTTGAGCGGTGTCTGCCCGCCGAACTGGACAATGACGCCATACGGCTGTTCACTCCGCACGATACTCAGCACATCTTCCAGCGTCAGCGGCTCAAAATACAGCTTGTCGGACGTGTCATAATCCGTACTGACGGTCTCGGGGTTACAGTTCACCATAATGGCTTCAAAGCCGTCTTCTTTGAGCGCAAAGGCCGCGTGCACGCAGCAATAGTCGAACTCAATGCCCTGGCCGATCCGATTCGGCCCGCCACCCAGAATGATCACCTTCTTGCGGTCGGTCGGCTGGGATTCGTCTTCGTCTTCGTAGGTTGAGTATAAATAGGGCGTATGGGCCACGAATTCGGCGGCGCAGGTATCCACTGTTTTATAGACCGGAATCACATCCAGGCGTTCGCGTTCGGCCCGAACGTCACCCTCGCTGACACCGAGCAGACGGCCGAGATGAACATCGGAAAAGCCCATCTGTTTCGCCCGGCGTAACAGGCCGGGCGGTAATGCCGCTACGACCTCGGCCGGTTGGGCAGCCGGCCCGGTGGCCTCCCCTGACCCTCTCGCCTGCCGGATTTCCTTTTCGTACTCTATGATCTGCACGATATTGTCCAGAAACCACGGGTCGATTTTTGAGAGCTGATAGAGTTCATCCACACCCATGCCCAGACGGAGCGCTTCCGCCACAGACCATAGCCGCTGGGCGTTCGGGGTTTGCAGGGACGCACGCATGGCATCCAGCGAGGTCTCCACGCTACCGTTTGTCGATTCAAACCCGTAGCTATCGATTTCGAGCGAACGCAGGGCTTTCTGAAGCGCCTCTTTGAACGTCCGGCCTATGGACATGGCCTCGCCGACCGATTTCATCTGCGGTCCGAGCAAATCCCGGGTTTGGGGGAATTTATCAAAGGTGAAACGCGGCACCTTGACCACCACATAGTCGATCGTGGGTTCAAAAGAGGCTGGCGTCTCGCGCGTAATATCATTCGGAATTTCGTCCAGGGTGTAGCCTACGGCCAGCTTGGCGGCAATTTTGGCAATCGGAAACCCGGTGGCTTTACTCGCCAGCGCAGACGAGCGAGACACCCGCGGGTTCATTTCAATCACCACCAGCCGACCGGTCTCCGGGTGGACGGCAAACTGGATATTGGACCCACCGGTGTCCACCCCGATTTCGCGGATGATACGCAGCGCCGCATCCCGCATGAGTTGGTATTCTTTGTCGGTCAGGGTCTGGGCAGGCGCAACCGTAATGGAATCACCGGTATGAACGCCGAGGGGATCGAAATTTTCGATGGAACAGATGATGACCACATTGTCCTGAGTGTCACGCATCACTTCCAATTCAAACTCTTTCCAACCGGCGATCGACTCTTCAATCAGGACCTCATGCGTGGGAGAGGCCTGCAAGCCCCACTCGACAATGGCCTGGAATTCCTGCGGTGTCTGGACGATCCCGCCCCCGGCGCCCCCAAGAGTCCGAGACGGCCGGATGATCAACGGCAGGCCTAAGCTATCGCGTAAGGCATACGCTTCCTCAAGAGAGTGGATATAGCCGCTCCGGGGCAGGTCCAGGCCGATGCGCTCCATGGCCGCCTTAAACAGATTACGATCCTCGGCTTTCTTGATGGCCGGTAGCTTGGCCCCAATGAGTTCCACTCCGTGGCGGTCAAGAATACCTCCTTCGGCCAGGTCAATGGCCAGATTCAAACCGGTCTGACCGCCAATAGTCGGCAGCAGGGCGTCCGGACGTTCCCGTTCAATAATTTTTTCAAGGACGGACCGGGTCAGCGGCTCAATATAGGTCCGGTCCGCAAAATCGGGATCGGTCATAATCGTGGCCGGATTCGAGTTGACCAGTATGACGCGGTAACCCTCCTCTTTGAGTGCCTTGCAGGCTTGGGTGCCCGAGTAATCAAATTCACACGCCTGGCCGATCACAATCGGGCCGGAGCCGATCAGCAAAATGGAATGAAGGTCTGTACGCTTGGGCATGACTTGTATCTGCTGCTCGGGAATCAGCCTCGACACTGCTCCATCAGCGCGGTGAAGCGTCGGAACAAATAGTCGGCATCATGGGGACCCGGAGAAGACTCGGGATGGTACTGCACGGAAAAGAGCGGCTCCTGCGTATGCCGTAAGCCTTCCACCGTCCGGTCGTTCAGGTTGAGATGGGTGACTTCCGCCCGCGCTTGCAACGAATCGACATCGACACAGAAACCATGATTCTGCGCCGTAATCTCGACCTTCCGGGTTGCAAGGTCCATCACCGGCTGGTTGCCCCCGTGGTGACCGAATTTGAGCTTATAGGTCTGTCCACCCAAGGCCAGGCCCAGAATCTGGTGTCCGAGACAGATACCGAACAGGGGGACTTTTCCCACCAGGGCGGCGATATTGTCCCTGGCATAGGGCACCGCATCAGGGTCGCCCGGACCGTTCGACAGAAAGACGCCGTCCGGCTTGAGGCGCAGGACTTCTGCAGCGGACGTGTGGGCTGACACAACCCGTACCCGACAGCCCGCCTCAACCAGATGGCGCAGGATATTGAACTTCACGCCAAAATCGTAGGCGACCACAGAGAAGCGCGGCTCGGGCGTGTGTCCCTTTTGCCCTGCTCCTTGCCGGCGATAACCGCTTTCCAGTTCCCAGTAGCCCTGAGACCAGTCGTACGGCTCGCGGCAGGTGACCTCTTTGACCAGATCACGCCCGACCAGGCTTGGGGCGGCTTGCGCCTTTTCCACCAGACGCTTGGCATCGAGGTCGCGGGTCGAAATCACGCCCTGTTGGGCGCCGCCATCGCGAATGCGACGGACGAGCGCCCTGGTATCAATGCCCTGAATACCCACGATGTCATGCTCGCGCATATAGGCAGCCAGGCTCTTTTGGGCTCGCCAGTTACTGGGCCGTTCCCAGTATTCCTTGACCACAAAGCCTTCCACAAAGGGTTGGCGGGATTCGACATCTTCGGTATTGACCCCGACATTGCCGATCTCGGGATAGGTCATGGTGACGATCTGGCCCTTATAGGACGGATCGGTGAGGATCTCCTGATAGCCGGTCAGCGAGGTGTTGAAGACAATCTCGCCGACCACTTCTCCCTGAGCGCCAAAAGCACTCCCCTCAAAGACCGTCCCATCGGCAAGGGCCAAAAGCGCTGGAGGCTTCACGCTGCCTTGCCCTCCTGTTCACGGTCATCGTACACAAGCCGACCATCAACCATGGTCAGCCGTACCTTGCCGGTCAACTCCCAGCCGGCAAAAGGCGTGTTCTGACTGCGCGACCGGGAGGCGAGCGGGTCCAGCCGCCAGCTCGCCTGTGAGTCAAAAAGCGTCAGATCCGCAGGGCTGCCCACCGCAAGCGTGCCGTAGGGAAGCCCTAGAATATGAGCCGGATTCACAGTGAGTTTCTGCACTGCTTCGGAGAGGGACAACACTCCGTCCTGAACTAAATGCAGCGTCAACGACAGGGCTGTCTCCAGGCCGGTCACGCCGTGGGAGGCATGATCGAATTCGACTTCTTTCTCGTCCCGGTGGTGGGGAGCGTGGTCGGTTGCAATGGCGTCAATGGTCCCGTCTCGCAAACCTTCCTTCATGGCCGCCACGTCGTCGGCCAGTCGGAGCGGCGGGCTCATTTTCGCGTTGGTATTATACCCCTCAACCGCCTCTTCGGTGAGCATAAAATGGTGCGGGGCGACCTCGGCCGTGACCGCCAAACCTTCGGCCTTTGCCTGACGGACCGAGTCCACCGCGCGGCGGGTACTGATATGAGCAATATGCACCCGTCCGCCGGTAAGGCGCGCCAGGGCAATATCACGGGCGACCATGATATCTTCGGCGACGCTCGGGACGCCGCGAATACCCAGGCGCACCGAGGTCGGCCCCTCATTCATGCTGCCCCCGGACGAGAGGTGCAGGTCTTCTTCATGCACACTGATCGGCACGTCAAACATCGAGCAGTATTCCAGGGCGCGGCGCATCAGGTTGGCATCCATAACCGGGCGGCCGTCGTCTGATATGGCGACGGCACCGGCCTCAATCATCTCCCCGATTTCGGCCAACTCTTCTCCGTTGAGGCCCTTTGAAAGCGCCCCAATCGGGAACACCCGAGCCAGCCCGGCACTGCGCGCCTGCTCCACAATAAAGCGCGTGACCGCCCCATTATCGTTGACCGGATTGGTATTAGCCATACAGGCCACCGCGGTGAATCCGCCAGCCACCGCAGCCTGGGTACCGGTCAGAACCGTCTCTTTGTATTCATAGCCCGGCTCGCGCAGATGCACGTGCATATCAATCAGTCCGGGAGCGACAACGCAGCCGGAGGCGTCAATACGCTGCGCCTCAACCGAGGCAAAGCCGCCGGGCTGGCCCACCTCACGAATCACGTCCTCTTCGATGAGGAGGTCCAGGTTCGCTTCCAGCCCGTTGGCCGGATCGATAACCATCCCGTTCTGCACAACCATACGCATGATTTATTCCCCTACCGCCCGTTTGGGTAAAGTGCGCTCATCCCACGCACCGGGCTCTGTCTGCGTGTCAGTCCTCTCCGACCCGACCGCCTGCCCATTGGTCGCAGCTTGGTCCTGAGTCGCCAGCCGCTCCTGCGTCGTGAGCAGGTAGAGAACGGCCATGCGGACCGCAACGCCGTTTGTCACCTGTTCGAGAATCACTGAGTACGGACCGTCCGCAACCCGCGAGTCAATCTCAACCCCGCGGTTCATCGGACCGGGGTGTAAAATAATCACGTTCGGTTTGGCTTCTCCGAGCACCTCAACCGTCAAGCAGAAGCGGCGAGCGTATTCGTCCAGGCTGGGGAAAAAATTCCGCGTTTGTCGCTCGCGCTGCAAGCGCAGCATCATAATCGCGTCAACCCCGGCCAGGCCAGCCCGCAAATCCGTGTGCCGCTCAACACCCCAGCGGCTGAATTCCGGCGGCAGCAGGGTTGGCGGACCGATCAGCCGAACCTGGGCACCCAGGGTTGTCAGAGCCAGGATATTGGACCGCGCCACCCGGCTATGCAGGATGTCGCCCACAATAGCAATGGTTTTCCCCGCAACGTCGCCGAGATGTTCACGGATGGTCATGACGTCCAGGAGGGCCTGGGTCGGATGCTCGTGGGTGCCGTCACCGGCGTTGATCACCGGACATTGATTCAACCGGGCCAGCAGGTGGGGCGCGCCGGACGCCGGATGACGCAGCACCAGGGCCGCCGGACGCATGGCGCACAGGTTGCGGGCCGTGTCCATCAGAGTTTCGCCTTTGTTCACGCTGCTCGTGGAGGCGGAGATATTGATCGCATCGGCGGACAGGCGTTTGGCCGCAATCTCAAAGGAGGAGCGCGTCCGGGTACTGGACTCGTAGAACAGGTTGATAATGGTTTTCCCCCGTAGCGTCGGGACTTTTTTCACTTCCCGCTCAGAAATCTCTCGAAAGGATTCGGCCGTGTTGAGCACGAATAATAATTCGTCCCGAGACAAGCCTTCGATACCGAGGAAATGGCGCTGGCTGAACGTCATGGCGACCTCCTACTCAATCACGACCCGATCCTGTCCGTCATGTTCCACCAGACAGACCGACACCCGCTCTTCGTACGACGTTGGAATGTTTTTCCCCACATAGTCAGGCCGAATCGGCAACTCGCGGTGTCCCCGATCAACCAGAACGGCGAGCTGGATGCTTTTGGGCCGGCCAAAGTCCACCAGCGCGTCCATTGCCGCCCGCACGGTCCGCCCCGTGTACAGCACATCGTCCACCAACACGATGCGCATGGTATCGACCGCAAAAGGAATGGAGGTGCCGTGCACCTCGGGCTGAGTCCGGGTCCGCCCCACATCATCACGATAGAGGGTGATATCAATTTCTCCGCACTGCGGACGGACCCCTTCAATAGCGGCGACCTTGTCCGCCAGGCGGACCGACAGGTCCACGCCACGGGTGTGAATGCCGACCAGCGCGAGTTGGTCGCTGCCTTGATTCCGCTCAAGAATCTCGTGTGCAATCCGGGTCAGAGCCCGCGCGATTGCTGACGAATCCAGAACGATACGCTGCGCCGCCTGTGGCATACGTCAAAAAAAAGCCCCCTTGGAAACCCAAGGGGGCTTATTCTACTTTCGTCAATGCAGTAAGGAAGATGAAGTTTTTCATGGCCGCCCTTCCTAGCCTCTCGGGGCTAAATTAAAGGTGCCTTTTGTGTACCCCTGTTCCTCCTGACTGTCAAGGGATCGTCCCGCGAACGGGCATGCTGGGAATTGATGTTTGGGGAACGAGCCGGTAAGGAAGAAATATGAGCCCGGAAATTATTGCCGTCGCCTCCGTAGGGGTGGCCCTGGCCGGCTTAATCCTGACCGGCCAACGAGCCATCCGTACCGAACTGGCGGTCCAGCGTCAGGAGATCGCCACCTTGCGTAAGGATATCGGTGAGGAGATCGCCGCTTTACGTGATGACCTCGCTGCTTTGCGCGAGCGAATGGCGCACCTGGAGGGACTGCTTGAGGGCCTCCGGGAGGCAATCACTCGCGAGCGTGCAGCCTAGTCCCATAGAACGAGTCTCGTAGGTTGATGGAATGGACCCGCCCACTTACACCGGCCAGTCTTGCGTTTGGTAGGCCATCTCCCAGAAGAGGTATTCGTAGCGGGCGCTGGTTTGAAAAATCTGCGTGAGCTGTTTTTCGTCCGCGGAGGGCGCCAGGTGGTCGAGCACGTCCCGGAGCCAGGTCGAAAGGGCGGCAAACTCCGGGTCGGCGTACATATCAATCCATTTGCCGTAAAAGGCTGGAGCACTCGGCTTGCCCTGTCGTGCCAGCGCCTGGCCGATCTCACTATAGCCCCACTGGCAGGGTAGAACCGCGCTGACTATGGCAGCCAGGTCTCCGAGCGCCGCCACCCGTACTAAATGATTCGTATACGCCTGCGTGGTTGGTGCGGCCTGGGTTGCGGCCAGCGTCTTCGCGCTGATGCCACACTCCGCGGCAAACGCGCGGTGGAGCGCCATTTCCTGATTGAGGGTCGCATCAAGGAGCTGAGCAAAACGCCCCATGGTGTCCAGGTCGGGAGCTTTTGCCGTCGCCAGGGCCAGGACACGGCTGTACTCAATCAGGAATATATAGTCCTGACACATATAAAACTGGAATTTTTCCAAAGGCAGGCTGCCGTCTCCAAGACCGACCACAAAGGGGTGCGCGAGCGTCTTTTGCCAGGTCGAGGCAGCGGTATCATGTAATGTTTGACTGAGTGACATACGAATTTCCTCCTCGAATTGATCCTGTGACTCCGCTCAGCACCGGCTCAGCCCGATTCCTCTATTCTCCTCCTCGGAGGGGCGGCCCGCAGGGGACGGGGTGGGTGTCACATCGCGTCCGGCAGGAGAGAACCCACCCCGCCTTCGGCATCCCTCCCAAGAGGGGATGGAGAATCAGCGTTTCTGTACGTACAGGAAAAATTCCTTATTGCCTTTTGGTCCTCGCAGGGGCGATTCCGTCACTCCTTTGACTTCAAGCTGCCAACCGGACGCGCGCGCCTGCAAGTCCGCCAGCACTTCCGCGTGGAGGGCCGGGTCACGGACTACACCGCCCTTCCCCACCCGCCCTTTCCCCACTTCGAACTGAGGCTTGACCAGGGCGACAATTTCTCCCTTATCGACGATCAGACTGATGACGTGCGGAATAACCAAAGTGAGCGAAATAAACGAGGCATCAATCACCGCCAAGCTCGGAGTCGGGGTCAATTCGTCAGGAGCAAGGCTGCGGATATTCCGACGTTCCAGGTTCACGACGCGCGGGTCTTGGCGGAGAGACCAGGCCAGTTGTCCGTAGCCGACGTCAACGGCAAAGACCTTGGCCGCGCCGTGCTGCAAAAGACAGTCCGTAAACCCGCCGGTCGAAGCTCCGACATCCAGGGCGGTGACTCCGGTCACGTCCAAACCAAAGTCCTTCAGCCCGCCCGCCAGTTTGTGGCCACCTCGGCTAACGTAGGGCGACTGGGCGTCGGCCTTGAGCCGCACTGCGGTCGCCGGATCAACCAAGGTGCCGGGCTTGTCCGCCCGCTGCTCGCCGGCAACCACGGCACCGGCCATGATCAGCCGCCGGGCCTGTTCTCGGCTGGCAACCAGACCCCGTTCAACCAGCAGCAGATCAAGGCGCTTGCGCTGGCTCACGTTTCAGACGGAACCGCCCGTTCGACCACAAAACGGGCGATCTGACGCAGCGGTTCGGCTTTGGGGCTGAATGATTGGAGGGCGGTGAGGGCCTCATCGAGCAGTTCCCGCGCGTACCGCTTGGTTTTTTTCATCCCCAGAGCGGCCGGATAGGTGGCTTTGTTGAGCTCCGCATCCCGTCCGACCCGTTTACCCGTTTTTGCCGTGCCGCCCTCAATGTCCAGAATATCGTCCGTCACCTGAAAGGCCAGCCCAACGGCTGTCCCGTACCGGTCGAGGCGGGCATATTGTTTCGCGCTCGCCCCCCCGACCCGGGCGCCAACGCGGACCGATGCCCGCAGCAAGGCTCCGGTCTTGCGGGTATGAATATACTCAACCCGTTTGCGGGTCGGCTTTTGGTGTTCGGCTTCAATGTCCGCCACCTGTCCACCAACCATGCCGGCCATACCGGCTCCGGCCGCCACTTCCCATATGGCCTGGAGGGCCGCAGTGCGGTCCTGCCCGCGTTTGAGCGCGGCCTGGGCCATGATTCGAAAGGCTTCGGTCAGCAGTCCGTCACCGGCCAAAATGGCCATGGCTTCACCAAACACGACATGATTGGTCGGCTTCCCGCGGCGCAGATCATCATCGTCCATGGCCGGTAGATCGTCGTGCACCAACGAGTACGAGTGGATCATTTCCAGGGCGCAGGCAAAGGGCAGGATGGGCTGCGGCCGCGCGCCGACGGCCTCCCCGCTGGCCAGGGCCAGGATGGGCCGAATCCGTTTCCCCCCGGAAAACAGGCTGTAGTGCATGGCCTTGCCCAAGTTCTTGGGCGGAGCCTCATGGTCGGCCAGCAGTTGCTTGAGCGTCCGGTCAATCAGCGCACAGCGCCGTTCTAAATACTGTTCGAGTTTCACGCATCCCCTTCTTCGTCGATCTCCAGACTCTGGGTCTGAAGGAGACCGCTGTTATCCCGTGTCAGGACCTCGACCCGTTTTTCCACCTCGGTCAGTTTTTCTTCCAGAAAGCGGACCAGCGCCACCCCCTCTTCAAAGGCTTGGAGGGACTCTTCGAGCGACAGGGTGCCGGCGTCGAGTTTCTCAACAACACTTTCCAAATCCTGCAAGGCGTCCTCGAATTTTTTATCCGTGGCAAGGTCCATCTATGGCGTTACCTCTTCAATGCGGGCCTGCGCCTCGCCTTGAGCAAAAGTCAAGCGCACACGCTCTCCAGGACGGAGCGTGGCAGCGTCCCGCACCACGGCGTTCTCAGGGATGGTCCGCGTGAGACTATACCCCCGACTCAAAACGGCAAGGGGACTCAGGCTGTTGAGGGTTGCTGCGACATCTTCGAGCCGAGCGCGGACACCCTCGTTCTTGCGCGCAAACGCCGAGTGGAGGCGGGCCAGTGCCGTCCGCGTGCGCGCGCGCAGCGCGTCAATCTGATGCTGCGGGTCACGCATACGTTCTTCCAGCCGCATGGCCTGACGCCGCCGGTCGCTCACCGTCCGCTGCATGGCTGTGGTCAACGCCCGGGCCGTACCCGCTACCCGGTCAGACAGGTCAGTCCATACCGGCACAACCATCTCGGCCGCGGCCGTCGGCGTTGGGGCGCGGGAATCCGCCACCAAGTCGGCAATGCTCAGGTCAATCTCATGGCCGACTGCGGCGATAACAGGCCGCTCAGAGTCGGCGATTGCGCGGGCCACTACCTCCTCATTAAAGGCGGACAAATCCTCACGCGAGCCGCCACCGCGGCCAACAATAATCACCTCGACCTGCCCGTGTTCGTTCAGGTCATTGATACCTGCGGCAATTTCAACACCGGCCCCGGCGCCTTGCACCCTGGTGGGCCGGACGACGACCTGTGTATACGGGCAGCGGCCGTGCAGAATGGTCAGAATATCCTGAATAGCCGCCCCCCCGAGAGCGGTCACGACGCCGACCCGACGCGGGAAGAACGGCAGGGGACGTTTACGTTCCGGGGCGAAGAGTCCCTCGGCAACGAGTTTGGCCTTGAGCTGCTCCAAGGCCAATTGTTGCCCACCCAGCCCGCGCGGCTCCATACTGGCCGCATAGACCTGCAAATCGCCCCGGGTGGCATACAGACTGACCCGGCCCTTAATCAGGACCTCCAGGCCATCCTCGGGCCGAAAGCGGAGCAACCGGGCATAGCCGCGAAACATCACGCCACGCAACTGGCTGGTGTCATCCTTGAGGGTGAAATAGATATGCCCGGAGGCGGGGGTGCGCAGGCCGGAGAGCTCGCCAACAACCCAGACATCGCCAAAATCAGCCTCAAGCTGGCCTTGGATCAGGCTTGCCAGGTCGGTGACGGACAGCGCACGCGAGGAGCCGGGTGCAAAGGCAGAAGTCGTCATAGGAGCCGCTCAAGCACCCATCCTAGCTTTTTGCCTCAGCCACCGTTGTCTGAAAGACCTTCCACGACTTGAGCAATTCAAGCGCCCGGTCGAGCTGCGGGTCTTGGCCCAGCTCCCCTTCCTTAATATCAATCTCGGGCAGGGCCTGGGGCGCTGCCTCAGCATCGGCAGGACTGTCGTCCGCTGTCCCCGGAGTGGTGCTGATATTGTCAAAGTGTCCGCTGAGATTCTCTTCACGCACCCCGTGGCGTCGCCGGGCTGCGACATGGGCTTCGGGCAGATTTTCCAGTTCGATATCAGGGGCGATGCCCGTCACCTGGATCGACCGCCCGTTGGGCGTGAAATACATGGCGGTGGTCAGCCGCAGAGCCGCTCCCCCATCGACCGGTAAAATCGTCTGGACCGAGCCTTTGCCAAAAGTCTTGGTTCCCAGCACCACTGCGCGGCCATGATCCTGTACCGCGCCAGCGACAATCTCGGAGGCACTAGCACTACCGCCATTGACCAGCACAACCATCGGGATGTCCGTATATCCTCCGGGATGGGCGAAATATTTTTGCTGCTGGCTTTCGAGCCGGCCTTCGGTATACACGATCATACCGGAACTCAAAAAGAGATCGGAGACTTTGACCGCCTGGCTGAGCAGTCCGCCGGGATTATTGCGCAAGTCCAGCACCATGCCCTGGAGTTGACCATTTTCCTGGCCGAGTTTTTGCAGCGCGGCGTCCAGGTCATGACTGGTTTGGTCTTGAAACTGGGTGACCCGAATATAGGCATAGCCGTCTTCCAGGGTTTTTGATTTCACACTGCGAATCTTGATCACTTCACGAATAAGGGGCACATCAATCAGCCGGGGCACGCCTTCACGGCGAACCGAGATCGTAATCTCGGTTCCCTGCTTACCCCGCATCTTTTTCACCGCCTGGATGAGTGACATGTCTTTTGTCAGCTCATCGTTGATCTTGATGATCTGGTCCCCGGCCTGGACCCCGGCACGGTAGGCGGGCGTATCCTCAATAGGCGAAACAACCGTCAGAATGCCATCTCGCATGGTGATCTCAATACCCAGGCCACCGAAACTGCCCTCTGTATCGACCTGGAGTTCCTTATAGGAATCGGGTGTCAAATAGGCACTGTGCGGGTCCAACGCACCGAGCATGCCATTAATCGCCCCTTCAATGAGGGCTTGCGTCTCTGTTTCCTCAACGTAGTTTTTGCGAACAATAGCCAAGACGTTGGTAAACGCCTCAAGGTCTTCATAGGTGCTGCGGTCAACGGCGGAAACAAGATTGAGCCCATATCCTCCAAACAGAACCACGCTGAGCCCAATACCACCAGCAACCAATCCGATCGGGATTCGCCGCCGCTTTCTGTGCATCATTGTATTCCCCTGCTATCTGCCATGCGCTCGGCTTTGTGCGATATCACGATTGCCCAGTATAGCACACTTCACGCGCTCCGATATGGGCGGGCCTGCTCTCCGGGCTTGTCTTCCTTACCCTACCGGGGAATAAGGAGCCGTTATCCTTCTGACAGTAAGGGGGTATGAGCGCCGGGCGCCGGCATCCCCGTATCGACACGCCACTCCCCCTGTTGGATCAAACGCCGGAGCGTTTCCTCGACCTGAGACTGAGCCCAGTCATTATAGCCGATATGGTGATAAACGACTTGCCCTTGACGATCAATGATAAACGTTTCGGGATAACCGGTGACACCATATTTCCTGCCAACCTCGCCTTGGACATCGAGCAGCACCGGAAAGGTATATCCCCCTTCCTGCAGATAGGGTTTCACCGTTACGGCTCCATCGACATCCTGGCTCACGGCCAGCAGGACAAAGTCCTCGCCGCTGAGTCTGCGCGCCAGGGCTTCCATGGTCGGCATTTCCTTCCGACACGGACCGCACCACGTCGCCCAGACATTGAGCAGAACAACCTTTCCCTTGAGCTGAGACAGGCGGACGGCCTGACCGCCCATATCGGGCAGCAGGAAATCCGGAGCCGGTCGGGGCAGTGTGGTCTGAGAGGGTGTGGTGATCAAAATGACCACCCCCAGCAGCACCAACATGCCCACACCCCCAAGGATAAGCCAGGCTCTCATCGCGATTTCTCCAGCGTATTCTCCACCGTATGAGGGGCAGCCGAGACGCGCCCATGCTTCCCGCTTTTGAACAGCAGGCTCGCTCCGACCAGCATCAAGCCGATGCTGATCACCTGGGCTTGAGAGAATGTTCCCCAGAGCGGAGGATTGACCCGCACAAATTCCAGGAAAAACCGGGCAATCCCGGCCAAGAGCAAATACCCCCAAAACAGGGAGCCCGGACGATACCCAGCCGTCCGGCGGTTCCATAACACGGCCGCAATCGCGAAATACGTGAGCATCTCGTAGAGCGGCGTTGGATGAACGAACACGTCCGGCGGATAGTTCCAGCCAATAATAGCGTCCGGGTAGGCCATCCCCCAGGGCAGGTCGGTTGGCGGTCCCCAGTCCCCGTCACCAGCCAACTGGCAGCCAATGCGTCCGGTTCCATGGCCCAGGGCGATGGCCGGGGCAATGGCATCCATGGTCTCCGGCCAAGGCAGCTTGTAGTGCCGGATACCCAAACTGACGCCGACGACCCCGCCGATTAAGCCGCCGTGCCAGACAAAGCCGGCGCCGGTAAAAAGCAACGCCCACGAATCGGTCAGAAATGCGGACCAATTAGCCAGAATGAAGAGTAGCCGGGCCCCGACCAGCCCCCCGATGGCAGCCCACAGGACCAGGGCCGAAGCGAGCTCCGGGTTCCGGCCTTGATAGGCAAGTCCTTTGCCCAGCAGCCAAGCTGCGGCCACAAAGCCGAGAGCCATCATGACCCCGTAGCTGTATATCGTAAAAGGGCCGAGTTCGAGCAGGACGGGATACATGCGGCGATCATAGCCGAAGGCCAGACCTGATGCCAGTTCGGTGGACATCTGGACGGCTCTCATCTTGTATGCACCGGAGGACTCAGCTACCTATCGCACTATCTATTACACTGTCTATTGCACGGAGGGGCAACATGCGGGCCGTTATCCAGCGAGTACGCGAGGCGCAGGTCTCGGTTGAGGGGAAAATCGTCGGGCAGATCCGGCACGGCCTGCTTGTCCTGCTCGGCGTGACAACGGGGGACACTGAAGTAGAGGCGGACTTTCTGAGCGAGAAAATTATCGGGCTACGGATTTTTTCGGACCGGGCCGGAAAATTTGCCCACTCCGTCCAAGACGTGGGCGGGTCGCTCCTGGTTGTGTCGCAATTCACGCTGTACGGCACTACGCGCAAAGGCCGTCGCCCATCGTTTACGGCCGCGGCAGAGCCGGCCACTGCCAAACCCTTGTATGAATATTTTGTCGCTCGCTGCCAGCGTCGCGATATCCCGGTTGCCACGGGGCACTTCCAGGCGCATATGGCAGTCCAACTCGTGAATGACGGCCCGGTGACACTCATCCTCGACACCGCAGACCGCAGCCCGCGTCAGGGGAGCTGAGCCGCGATGCCACGAGCCGGTTTCTGGGCCATCGACCCCACCCGCAAGATACACTTTGGAAAAGATGGCTGGTGGTATGCCAATGATGAGCGTATCCAAAATCAGCGCATCAACAAACTCTTTAGCCAATGTCTCCAAGAGAATGCGCGGGGTGAGTATGAGATCGTGCTGGGGCGTGATCGCGCGCGCGTTGAAATTGAAGACACCCCCTATGTTGTCACCCAGGTCGCCGGAGACCCGGAGCGGGGTTTTAGTCTGCGCTTAAACGACGAGAGCGAAGAGCGACTGTCCCCCCACACGCTGACCATCGGTGCCAACGATGTCCTGTACTGCAAGGTCAAGGGGCAAAAACACACGGCTCGCTTTCTTCGACCGGCCTACTATCAGCTCACGCAGTATGTCCAGCCGGCGGCCGCGGGCGAGGGATTCGTTTTACACATCGGTGAATCCACCTACCCGCTCCAAGTCAAAGGGCCGGACTAGTCCGGCCATTCCCCCATGCACATCGTCTTTGTCGAACCGGAGATTCCACCCAACACCGGGACAACCGCCCGGCTGTGTGCGGCCACGCAAAGCTCCCTGCACCTTGTTGGCCCATTGGGGTTTTCTCTTGAGGATCGCTATCTCAAGCGTGCCGGCCTCGATTACTGGCCGGCTGTCGACCTGCACGTGTATGAGTCGTGGAGCGCCTTTCTCGAACAGCGCCCACCCGGCCGCCTGTTGGCCTTTTCCGCACGCGCCCAGCGGTCCTACACCACGGTCCGCTATCAGCCGGACGACCTGCTCGTCTTTGGCAGCGAGACACGGGGGTTGTCAGCGGCAATCCGCACGGAATACGCCGAGACTCTGTACACCATTCCGATGCCGGGCGCGCGGGTGCGCAGTTTGAACTTGTCCAATGCCGCGGCGATTGTGTTGTATGAGGCCCTGCGCCAACTGGGACAAGTCTAGCGGAGCAGAGGGGACACAGTATAAGACAGGGTTCCAGGCTCCAATCCCCAACCCCTCACTTCCAGTCCCTCACCTCATTTTTCCGGAAACAGCCACTGACTGAAAAACTGCCGATTTCGCGCAACGATCCAGTAGCCCAGTTCAATACCCCACACAAAGGGCGGCAGACGGCCCACCCAGGCCAGGCGCGGAAACCCTACTTTCCCCAATACGTACAGACTCGCTCGACCGGCGGACAAAATCTGTCCATCCCGCGTGATGACGTATACCGAGCGTTCGCACTGTCGGGCCAGGCTATCCGTCATCGGGGGGCGGGGCGCGTCCTGGTAGGGGACCGCCCGAATCTGGTTCGTCACATCGCGGTGTTTGACCCAGGCAACGACCCGCCGACACAGGCCGCATGCGCCGTCCCAGAACAGCCAGATGGGTTGAGCGCCGGCCGGTTCCATTGCTCCCTACACCATCCCCATGTGTCTCAGCTCTTCGATTATGCGTTCGCGGTGGGTGGCGTTCCAATAGACGCGCTGACATTTTCGGCAGTGGAAAAAGGTCGATTGCGTTTGCCACACATACGCGGGCACGCGGGCTTGAACCCGCTCGCGGTCAATTGTTTCCAATTCCTGGTTGCACACGCTGCACCGCCTGAGCAGAGAAGACGGGGCCGTGAGCTGCAAGTCGATGCAGACCTGCTTGAGCTGTTCCCGAAAGCGGTCGGCACGAATAAACACAAACGGCGGCATATCTCTCTGGTTCAGAAAACAGGTCCGGCGGGTCAGCAGGATGCGGCCCTGGCGGCGCGCTTCGCGCTTCACGCTCGCGGGTGAAGCCTCGGGCATATAGACGGTATCATAGCCCAGCAGGCGCAGCCATTTTGCCAAGGTGCCGACCATGCGGTCGGCTAAAAAACGAGGCGGCGGCTCAGCAGGCATCCAGAACTCCTGACCACGGTGAACGACCTCACCAGTGTCGCGTGACCGGCTTGCAGCCTAAAATAAGGACTGGGGGAAGACAAGGCGGGCAATACGACACTCCGAGCCTGGGAGACCCGCTCCCTAGCCTCCTGCCCTCTCTACTGGCTCTCCCCCTCGCGGAAGATTAAATCGTTCTTCGCTTTACCCAGGGGCAGTGTGATCTCGGAGAGGAGAAGTTCTCTCTCGCACGAGGACCCTTGGTGAGATATGCAGGCTGGCAAGTGCGACACCGACGGCAAAATGCGCGAAGGAGAGACCATGTCCGAAGGCTACTACGATCTGGGGACCTATAGCCGGCCTGTCACGACCGGCTCCGAGGAAGCACAGCGCTGGTTCGACCGGGGGCTCGCCTGGACCTACGGCTACAACCACGACGAGGCGGTCGCGTGCTACCGCCGGGCGCTCGATGCCGACCCGGCGTGCGCCATGGCATGGTGGGGAGTCGCCTACGCGGTCGGGCCAAACTACAACAAGCCGTGGGAGGCGTTCGACGAGGGAGATGCGGTCCGTTCGCTCGGGATTGCGTACGACGCGGCGGCGCGGGCGCGGGCACTCGCCCCGAACGCGACGAGTATCGAGCGGTCCCTCATCAGTACCCTTGAACATCGCTACCCGTTACGCTCGCCTGCGGCGGACATGTGCCCGTGGAACGATGCGTACGCGGGTGCGATGCGGGCGGTCTACGTGGAGCACGGCGAGGCTGATCCGGACGTGGCAGCCCTGTTCGCCGAGGCGATCATGAACCGCACCCCGTGGGCGCTCTGGAACCTGAAGACCGGCCGGCCGGCGGAAGGGGCAGATACGGAAGAAGCCATCGAGGTCCTCGAGAAGGCGATGCAGCAACGCAAGGAACGGGGCGAGGAGGCCCACCCGGGCCTGCTCCACATGTACATCCACCTGATGGAGATGTCGCCGCACCCGGAGCGGGCGCTCGCGGCCGGCGACCGGCTGCGCGGTCTCGTGCCGGACGCCGGCCACCTTGAGCACATGCCGACCCACATCGACGTACTGTGTGGCGACTACCGAGCGGTGGTGGAGTCGAATCAGGCGGCCATCGAAGCGGATCGCAAGTTTCTGGCGCGCGAGGGTGCGAACAACTTCTACTCGCTCTACCGGTGCCATAACTACCACTTCAGGATCTACGGGGCGATGTTCCTCGGACAGTACCGGCCCGCCCTTGCGGCGGCCGAGGAGATGAGCGCGACGCTTACTGAGGAGCTGCTCAGCCTCGCCTCGCCACCCATGGCGGACTGGCTGGAAGGCTTTGTTTCGATGAAGCAGCACGTGCTCATCCGGTTCGGGAAGTGGAACGCTATCGTTGCGGAAGAGCTGCCGGAGAACCGCGATCTCTTTTGCGTGACGACCGCAATGACGCGGTACGCCAAGGCGGTCGCTCGCGCGGTGACAGGTGATGTAGATGCCGCGGAGCGCGAGGCCGCCAGCTTCGATGAAGCGCTCACCCGCGTCCCGGGGAGCCGCTCCGTGTTCAACAATCAGTGTCTCGACATTCTCGCGATCGCAAGGGAGATGATGCGGGGTGAGATCGAATACCGTCGCGGCCGCTTTGACACTGCGTTCGGACATCTCTGGGCGGCCGTGGAACTGGACGACAACCTGCCCTACGACGAGCCCTGGGGCTGGATGCAACCGACGCGCCATGCGCTCGCCGCCCTGCTGCTTGAGCAGGATCGGGTCGAGGAGGCGGCTGCGGTATATCGAGCGGACCTCGGGTACGACGATACGCTGAGCCGCGCCTGCCAGCACCCGGACAACGTCTGGAGCCTGCATGGATATCACGAGTGCCTCCAACGGCTCGGGCAAATTCAGGAGGCGGCAATCGTGAAGCAGCGACTGGACCTCGCCTTGGCCCGCACCGACGTCCCGATCACCGCATCCTGCTTCTGCCGGCTCGCGACACGGTAGCAGGTATCGGTACGGCCAACGGTGGCCGGCAGTGAATCCAGTGAGCGTCGTTCAGTTCACTGCTTGCGCCCCGGAGACCAAATAGGCTAAACCGCTCTACAGAATACCCTACCAAGGAGGCTCTTATGAGAATGTATAATTCACTCGGTCCGAATCCGCGTTGCGTCCGCATGTTCATGGCGGAAAAAGGCGTTACGCTCGATACGATCGAAGTAGATATTCTGGGTGCGGAGAACCGGCAGGGGCCGTATACCGAGAAGAACCCCGGCGGCCAAATGCCGGCGATCGAGTTGGACGATGGCAGCGTCCTGGCAGAAACGACCGCCATTTGCGAATACCTTGAAGATACCCAGTCCGGCCCGGCGTTAATCGGCTCGACCCCGGAGGAAAAGGCCGAAACCCGCATGTGGCAGCGGCGTATCGAACTCCAGATCACCGAGCATATGTATAACGGCTTCCGCTATGCCGAGGGCCTGGACATGTTTAAGGAGCGTATGCACTGCCTGCCCGAAGCCGCGGCCGGTCTCAAGGAAATCGTGCAAGAAAAGCTCGCCTGGCTGGATGGCCTGATGGAGGGCAAACAGTTCGTCGTAGGCGACCGGTTTACGTTGGTCGATATTATTCTGTACTGCGCCTTTGATTTCGGGGCCGGCGTCGGCCAGAAGATCAGCCCGGACCTGAAAAACCTGACGGCCTGGTTTGCAAGAATCGATAGTCGCGCCAGCGCGGCTTCCAGTATCCATGAGAAGGCCAAGGCCGCGGGCATGAAGGCGTAGGAGGCTGGGGTCTGTTGGATTTTTTGGGTCTATAGGGTCTGTTGGGTCTCGGAAACTCAATGGACTCAATCGACCCTATAGACCCTCCTTGTCCCCGGTCTCTCCCTGCGGGTGATAGGTAATCGTCCGATAGATCGCCTCGGCGGGTTCGAGGTAGCCTCCCTCACCGTCCGGAATCCACTCCGCGGTGACCTGCTTTACCCAATTCCCGTGGGCATCGTACTCATAGGTATAGACTTCTTTGCGCTGAATCGCGCCATCCCTGTCAGACGCCACCCACTCCCGTTCGTTCCCGTGCTCGTCATAGGCGTACACCCAGCGCCCTGTCAGGGCACCGCTTCGTCCGTGGGTGATTACGGCTTGGATTCTCCCCTCTGCATCATACATATACGTGTTGCTTGAGATCGGAGAGCCATCGGCGTCGGACAAGGACCGTTTGGCGACCCGGCCTTCCCCATCGTAGCTAAAGCTGGCTCGATGGAGAAAGGTTCCGTCCGGGTCGTGGTGATCTATGTGAGCCGGTCGGCCGTCTTCGGTGTACGTATAGACATCTCGAAACCAGAGATCGTCGTCCACGTCGGTACTCACCGCCTGTGTCAGACGGCCCGCCTCATCATAGATATGGCTGGTCTTCCGCCAGAGTGCCCCCTGGGAGTTATACAGATGTTCGGTGCTCAGCTTATGCGCCCGGTTATACTGGCGGATGACGCGGACCATCGCTGCTCCATCAGGTGCGTACTCGGTCCTTTCCGTGAGTTCTCCATTTATCCCGTACTGAGCGATTGCTGTGAGTATCCGTTCGTCCTCAATCCACGTATCCGGCTCTCCGGGCGGGTTCACAAACAACACTCTTTCCGTCTGTACGGTTCGGACGGCTCCAACCAGCGTCCTGCTTGCACGGATTTCCTTTGCCCCCATAGCCGCAATGACATCGGCCCCGACGTGAGGGGCGAGGAGGACAGGGAACGAGAGACAGAGATAGGAGAGAAGACAAGCAGGAGACAGCGGACGCGGCCTTGGTTTCGAGGTGCAGGCACGCCGCGGGCGAGAGGATTCCATTACGACTAGGCGTCTTCGGTCTTTCAAGTTCATAGGTCTGAAGCAGCATATCCCTTCTTTGCGTTCCTTGACACGTCCCTCGTCTCCGCAGGATAATCTCCTCACAGGAGGAGAATGTATGCGAGACAATGCACTCAAAAAGTCACTCAAGGCCGGAGACTGTGCGCTGGGGACGCTGGTGTGGGACCTCAAGAGCCGTGGGGCTATCCATACGCTGTCACAGGCCGGCATGGACTTCATCATGATCTGCACCGAGCACTCGGCCTACAACCTGGAAACAGTTGTCGATCTGTGCGACTACGCCCATGCGGCCGGGATGACCCCGGTGGTCCGCATTCCTGATCTTGAATATGAGCACGTGACGCGCCTGCTCGACTGCGGCTGTCAGAGCCTGATTGTGCCGCATGTCAAAACCGGGGCCGAGGTACAACGCTTCATTGAGCTGGCCAAATACCATCCCGAGGGAAAGCGGGGGACGGCCATCTATCTGGGAGCGAATACCGCGTATGAAGATGTTGATACACAGACGGCCATGCAGCACGCCAATGCCCACACCTTGCTCGGCGTGATCATCGAGACCAGAGAAGCCGTGGAGAATATGGACGAGATTCTGATTCCCGGCATTGACCTGACCCTGGTAGGCTATCAGGACCTGGCCCAGAGTCTGGGCGCGCCGGGTCAATTCAACAACCCCGAACTGCTCGAAGCGACCGCTCGGGTCAATGCGCTGTGTCACGAGCGGGGCATCGCCACGGCTGCGGCCGTGACCCAACTCGATAATGTTCAGGCCATTATCGACAGCGGCGCGCAATATCTCTTGTACGGCACAGACCTGATCCTGCTGCGCCGGGAGGCAC
Organism: uncultured Binatia bacterium (SeqCode); assembly: GCA_965203745.1. Taxonomy (GTDB): domain Bacteria; phylum Desulfobacterota; class Binatia; order Bin18; family Bin18; genus Bin18. The sequence goes on along the minus strand of CBDBDK010000001.1, from coordinate 1,028,538 downwards.
AGCGCGCCGCCGAGGCACTTGCGCCCTTTCGGAAAGGCTGAGCGCACTAGACACGTTTCCCTCTTACCTAAACCCGGCAAGTACGATACACCCCTCACAGAGATTGAGAGCGTTCCGGCGTTTGTCAGCGTCAAAAGGAGGTCAGCATGAAGTTCGGTATTTTTTATGAACTATCCGTTCCCCGGCCCTGGGACCAGGAGGCCGAGCGCGGCGTGTATCTGAATGCGCTCGAACAGGTGCGTCTGGCCGACGAACTCGGCTTTGAGCAGGTCTGGGCGGTGGAGCATCACTTCCTGGAAGAATACTCCCACTGTTCGGCTCCCGAGCTTTTTCTGACCGCCTGCGCCATGCAGACCAAGCATATCAATGTCGGCCACGGCATCGTCATCTGCGTGCCACAATTTAACCATCCGATTCGGATTGCCGAACGCGCCGCAGTGTTGGATATTTTATCCGGTGGGCGGCTCCAGTTCGGGACCGGACGATCGGCGACCTGGACCGAGCTGGGTGGCTTTCGGGCCAGCCCGGACGAGACCAAAAAAAGCTGGGACGAGTTTGTCCACTGCATCCCGAAGATGTGGACGCAAGAGCGCTTCGGCTATGAGGGCCAGTATTTCTCCATGCCGTCCCGGGCGGTGCTGCCCAAACCCTATCAGAAACCCCATCCGCCCATGTGGGTGGCCGTTACCAGTCCGGGCACCGAGCTTGACGCCGCGGACCGCGGCATCGGCTGTCTGGGGGTGACCTTTACCAGCTTTGCCGAGCAGGAAGCCAAGGTCAAAGAATACCGCCGCCGCGTGCAGAACTGTAATCCGGTTGGCGCGTTTGTGAACAACCAGGTCGCGACCGTCAACTTCCTGTACTGCCACGCAGACAATGAAACCGGTGCCAAAACCGGGATGAAAATGATTCGCCATTTCAACTACATGGCGGCCCAGTTGGATATGGCAAAAGAGGCCTATCCCGCCAAATCATACCCAGCCGCCGGCCTGCTGCCCTCCCTGCGGCGCCAGGCGTCCAGCCCCGGCGATCAGTTCAAGGCACCGGAAGGGATCGCGGTCGGGAATCCCGAACATCTCATTGGTGAGCTCAAAAAATGGGAAGCCAGCGGCGTGGACCGCGTCAATTTCCTCCTCAACGCTGCCGAGATCATTCCGCAGGCCCAGGTTCTCGACAGTCTGCGGCTGTTTGCCAAAGAGGTCATGCCCGCGTTTGCCGACGCCCAGCCGCAACGCGCCGTCGCGGGAGGAGCCAGCTAATGCCGGTGTTTGGGAAACAGGACGTTGAAGCCGCAGCGGCCCGAGCGCCGCTGATGACCGGCTTTGATACCGACGCCTGGGAGCTCAAGGACGCGGAGATTCTTCAACTCAGCTATGAAATTGCCGAGGAACCGGCGGAATGGCTGATTCCGCCCGCGCTCCATCCGAGTATTCCGCCGTACGCCACGTTCTCGGTCATGCATTATCCCGACAGCCCGGTCGGGCCGTTTGCCCTCGCCCAGGTCCGTATTATCGTGCGGGCCGGCATTCGGCCCCGCGGCTACCTGCTGCACGCCTATGCCAGCACCGAGCAGGCGGTGAGCGAGTTGCAAGCACGCTGGGGGTTTACGGTTGAGACCGCGGCGGTCTCGCTTCAGCCGCGCCACGATCGGGTGATTGGGACGGTTGAACGCGACGGTGAAACGCTCATGGAGGTCGAGCTGGAGAACCCCGAGCATATCTCGGGCGCGGATATTACCTATCTCGACAGCCTGCATCTGGCTCGGGTTCAGGACCAAGACGACCCGGTCGTTGTCCAGGTTGACCCGGAATACGTGTTTCACGCGGCGCAGCGCGGCAAGCCCCGCCTCATCACCTTCAAGGCCGGAGCCTGGGGGGACTCCGGGCGGTTGCAGTGCACCACTCCAATTATTGCAACCATGACAAAAAGTGATACCGACCTGCCCCACCTCCGCTTCGCCCTTGATCCCTCCCTACCGGCCGCCCAGGGCAGCCGCAGACTCGCGGCATAACCGCCCCGAGAGGGCGGGAGTAGCGCATATGGCAAAGAACTTAACCACGCTCCATAAGCAGATCACAACGGTACAGAGCAAACTGGAGGCGCTCGATAAGCGCGTTGCCGAACAGGGAGAAACGCTCCGGGACATACGGAAGCAGACCCGGCTCATGTCCCGACTCGTCAGCCTCATGACCCAACTCAGAGAGGCCGACCAAGAGCGTCTGGATCATATTGCTCAAATGCAACGGGATACGGCGATGATGGCTGGCGAGAATCTGAAGCTGACGCGAGGTATCGCAGAGCGCCTGCTCGAACGGCGGCAATAGACCTCTTGCCAAGCCGGCCGCTCCCTTAGGGTCACACAGGAGGCAGTTCATGTCTGATGTCACATTCAAGGTTTCAGGACAGTCTGAATCACCGGCTCGCCTGGCGGTTCAGGTCAGAGGGTTTGAGCTGATCGTTGATGAGCCGCCGGGTCTGGGCGGAGATGACGAAGGACCAAATCCGGTTGAGTATATCCTGGCCGGCTTGGCCGGCTGTCTCAATGTGATGGGGCATATTATTGCCAAAGAGATGGGCTTTACGATTCGATCCCTGGCCATCGATGCGGCCGGTCCGCTCAATCCGCAAAAACTACTCGGCAAGCAGACGGATGACCGGGCCGGATACAAAAACATTGACGTCACGCTCAAGGTTGACGCCGATGTCGATCAGGCCACCCTGGACCAATGGCTGGCAACCATAGAGACGCGCTGTCCGGTCTCGGACAATCTGATGAACCTCACCCCGGTGGCGATACAAGCCCAGCCGGTGCAGCAGTCAGCCCAGGCTGAGCTTCAATAAGGCTGCCTCACCACGCCATCTCCCAGTGGGGCATGGTCAGTACGCCCGGCTCGGACCACAGCCCAAGGCGCTGTCCCATCTGGATAACGGGCCGTACGGCTTGCGTGACCTGGCGCAGAGCCGCTGCTGTCGGGCTGGCCTCAGCCGCGGCGTCCTCTCGACCCTGGAGGCGAGCCAGGACCGTGTCAACGAGGGTTTTCTGTTCGGGAAAGAGTTTGACCTGTACCGGTGCATCTGCCTCAATCCCCGCCGCTTGTTTGGCGAGACGTAGCGCTGTCGGGAAGCCGCCGAGTTCGTCGACCAGACCGATATCTTTGGCATCTTCACCCGTCCAAATCCGGCCCTTGGCCACGGCGTGCACCTGTTCCTGGGTGAGACCCCTTCCCTGGGCAACTTTCTGTGTAAAGTCCGCGTACACATGATCGAGCCAGGTCGTGATCCGTTGCCACTGCTGGGGCGTATAATCGAGCGAGCTCGACCACATGGTGGCGTTGGTACTGGTATGCACCTCGTCCGATGAGATGCCGATTTTCTCCATGAGTTCGGCGGTGAGCATCTTCCCACCAACCACACCGATGGAGCCGGTGATCGTACCGGGCTGGGCCACAATTTTATCCGCGGCCGCAGCCACGAAATAGCCGCCCGAGCCGGCCACGTTGCCCATAGAGACAATGACCGGTTTGCCCGCCTCCTTGGCTCGGACGGTCTCGCGCCAGATCGTATCGGAGGCCACATAGGAGCCGCCCGGACTGTCAACCCGAAACAGAATGGCCTTCACCGTATCGTTCTGCACGGCAGATCGAAACGCCGCCGACACCGAGTCCGATCCCATCGTCGGTCCGCTCAGGGCAGCGCTGTATTCGCTCTTGCCGCGATGCACCCCACCGACTCCGTAAATGAGCGCAATCGCTTCTCCTTCGTTGTGTGGGCGACCCATCTGGCGGAGATAGGTAAACAAACTGACGCGTTCCGCCTCCTCGCCAAGGTCATCATCGATGATCGCCTGGACCTCATCCCGATACGTCAGCCCGTCAACCAGATTTTCCGCTAGCGCTTGCTTTCCAAGAAACGGCCCACGGTCAACCAGGGTTCGGACCACATCGGCTTCCAAGTCTCGGCCCGCGGCAATGCCCTGTACGATCTGGCCGAACTGGGATTCAATAATCTGGAGGAGCGCCTCACGATGAGGCTGGGTGTATTTTTTTTCGGTGAACATATTCAGCGCGTTTTTATACTCGTAGCGGTGGTCCATACGGGGCGAGAGGCCCAGCTTCTCCAGCGTCCCGCTAACGAATGCCGATTCCGCCATTAAGCCGGTGAGACCAATGTCCCCGGACGGTTGAAGATAGATGCGGTCAAAGGCGGCCGCCAGATAATACGCTCCGTTTCCAGGTCCGAACTCGCCAAAGGTCTCGGCATAGGCAACGGTCGGTTTACCACTGTTCCGGAAGGCCATGACGGCATCCCGTACCTCTTGGATTTCCGCCAGGCCCATACGCGGCGTGCCTGTACGTGCGACCAGGGCCAGGACGCGATCGTCGGTAGCTGCCTGTTGCAGCGCGTCAACAATATCCCGGACCGACGCGGTCTGTTCCATAAGGACGCTCGCCAGCGGGTCGGTTGGAATATACTCGGCAAACTCGCGCTCGAAGTCGATCTCAAGCACGATGCGCTCCGGCAGACTCTCTTGACTCATCAGGGTGGTGATAACGCCGACAATGGCCATGACGACGACCCACGCGCCAATCAACATGAGCGTCCGCGCCAGAAACTTTTTCATACTCTCTTTCCTCGCTTGATCTTCTACTCACTCGCCTCGGACGGCGTCGGCTCAAGTGTGCCCGGCGTTTCTCCGTAGGGCCAGGGCAACTGAATCGGCTCGCCGGCGCGATTGAAAATTTCGACCGGGGTTTCCAGGACGGCAATCGCCTGCATCTCTTCCTCACCGGTGGTGCAGATTTTATGCGGGGTGTAGGCGGGAACGGTGAGGACGCTGTTGGGTCCGAAATCGATCTGCTGCCCATCCACCTGGCACCAACCGGTTCCCTTGAGAACAATAAGAATCTCTTCGCCCGAATGGTAGTGGGTTGGGGTCGGCTTGCCCGGCTGTGAGGTCTGCATCCAGATTTCAACGTTTCGAGAATCCTCCTTCACCAGGGTCTGGTGAATAACCGCCGGGTGAATGAATTTTTCGATACCGGAAATTTTTCGCATGGAATACATAGGCGGGCCCCCCTCTACTGATGTTGTCAAAGGAACGTAGCAAAGAAGCGGAGCCAGGCCAATCAGAACTCAATCTGAAAGCCCTGCCGCTCCCGACTCTGCACCTCCGTCAGAGTGCCCTGCACGCTCAGATATTCCCCGGCCGGATAATACAAATACCCATGTGCGGCGACATGCGCCGCAAGCGCCTGACTGACCATGGGTGGCGGGAGACGGGCGGCGTCTTTCTCTGCTAAGGCGCGGACTGTGCCTCCTGTGACCGAGAGGAGGTGGACCTGCTCCGTATCGAACACATAGGTCTGTTGCGTCCGATTGGCGACTTCTACGGCAACAATAAAAATGTCCGGCGTGTGGACACCGAAGAGCAACTCCGCCTCCATCGGCGGCAGGGGCCGGATATGCACATATACCTGGCCCTCGGGTCCGTAGCGTTTGACGTTGTCGGCCAGCCCGTGAAACAGGGAATAAAACGCCCGCCGAAAGTAGGTGGTCGGTGGCGGGCGGTTCTTGGTCAGACGCGGGGCCTCTCGCTCGTGATAATCCGTCACGAGCGGGTGCGGCGTAGGGGAGGCCACGTCCAGGGTGCTGAGCGAGGCGGCGTCAACAACCACGCCCTGCGGCTGACACCGAACCGTCACCTGGACCAGCGCCGTCTGACCCGACCGTATTTGCTGCGCCTGTATTGCCCCGGTTTTTTCTGGCGCAGCTCGGGTTGCACTCGTTACGCGATACCCCATGCGCTCGACTGTCCGGTAGGCAAGTTGCTGGGCCTGTTCGCACGATAAGTCCGTATCGGTAATCTCGTACAACTCGGCCAGCGGCTCGGCCTGTGCCGCGGCCCGGTTCGCTTCCATACTCGCAAACACGGCCGCGGCGGAAGCCCTGGCAACTGCACGGGCCGCAGGTTGAGAACGTGGTGCGCAACCAATCAGGGTCGGCAGCATGAGGAGCCCGACTATAAAAGAGCGTTTCACCATGTTGGGTCGGTGGGGTCTGTTGGGTCTATTGAGTCTATTGGGTCCATCCGGTCCCCACCGTAGGGGCAACCCCCTGTGGTTGCCCGATGACGGTCCTCTCACCCCTATCCCCCTCTCCGTTCGTGCTGAGCCTGTCCTGAGCTTGTCGAAGGGCAAGCTCCACAGGGGCGGAGTCAAAGCACGCTCGGGGAGGCTGGATCAATTCCTGCAGGACGGGAGTCTCCGGCAGCGTGAGAGCCTATCGTGCAACGCGCTAGCCCAACTGCGGAACCACCAGCTCGGCAAAGCGCTGGAGCATTTCCTGTTCCTGCTTGTACGGAAACACCATCTGGAAATGGTGGAAGCCCAGCGCCTGCAACGCCCGCAGGGTTTCCGCCAGGCGCTCCGGCGTCCCGGCTGTTCCCAGCTCTCGGGACGCCCACAATCCCCGCCCGCCTAAGGCCTGGGCGGACTCAGCCTCTCGCCGTTTGAGCTCTTTTTCGTCTTCCGCCAGCACCACCGCCAGAAACAGCGACTTCTCAATCGTTGAGAAATCCCGCTTCTGCGCGTCACAGTGTTGGCGCAGGATATCGGTCTTTCTTTTCACAGTTTCTACCGAAGACCTCAGCAGGATGTTCCAGCCATCGGCGTACTGGGCCACGATACGCAGCATGACCTTCTCTCCGCCGCCGGCAATCCAGATTCGGGGCGGTTGCTGCACGGGCTTGGGAGCGCACAACGCCTCCTGTAACTGGTAGTGCGTACCGGAAAAAGAGGCCCGTTCCTGAGTCCACAACAGGCGCACCACCTGCACCGCCTCTTCGAGCTGAGACAGACGTGTACCAATCGAGGGAAAGGGAATCCCGTAGGCCCGATACTCAAGCTCCTTCCAGCCGGCTCCGATGCCAAACTCCAGTCGGCCGTTGCTGAGATGATCGAGGCTGGATGCGATCTTTGCCAGGATGCTGGGCGGACGATACGAGTTGCACGTGACCAGCGTTCCCAACCGCAGTCGGGTCGTCACCGGAGCCAGTGCGGTCAGCAGGGTCCAGGCCTCCAGGCAGTTGCGCTGCTCAGACCTGGAGTCCCAAAAAAGATGGTCCGAGGCCCACAAGCCGTAAAAACCAAGCCGTTCCGCTTCTTTTGCGATTTGGGCGACTTCGTCGTAGGTAAAACCGAACTGCGGCTCGATTTGGATCCCGAAGCGCCACCCCTTCGCGGGGCTTTCCTGAACAGCCTGGCCGACCGGCGCGTCTGCTTCAGACGGCGTTGAGGCAGCGGCCTGTAAGCCGGCCACTCCAGCGACAACCGTACCCGCGTCCTTCAGAAACTTCCGGCGGCTGATGTCACGCATACTGGCGAGCCTCCTTTCGAGAGCGCCTATGCCCCGGCCTGCTGCTCTATGACCCGTAAGGCTGTCTGAGCGGATGTCAGGGCGGCCGCGAAGGACACGCTGGCGGGCGCGGGCGGGGGCCCCGCGTCACCCGGTGTTTTATAGCCGCCATAAATGGCGTGTCCGGATTGGAGCCAGAAGCAGTCCGCCACTGCAAAGCCGGCCTGCTTGAGCCAGGTCAACTGATCGAACAGCGGCGAGGGTTTGTCGTAGGGGTCGGGGGTGTGGAAATAATTCCACTTCTCCTGGGTGAATTTCTCAAAGAGCCGGGTTGAGCCGGTCTTTTCGATTGAGAGTGCCTGCGTAATCCGGTCCCAGCCTTCGCCAAAGGACGCCCACGCTTCTGACCGCTGCGGTTTGACGATGTCTGCAAGCAGGACAATACCGCGGTCTGAAATCCGTTTGCCTATCTCCGTGAACAGCCATTGCTTTTCCTGCCCACTCAGATGGTGGACGCACAGGGAGGAGACGACGCAGTCGCTCTCATCCAGAGAACCGAGCCAGTCCGGTGAGGCCATGTCAAATGTCGCGACCCGAGCTCGATCTTCAAAGCGCTGGAGGTGGAGGCTGGCCTGCGCGCGCATGCTTGCCGATCCGTCCAGGGCCAGCACCGAGGCGTTCGGAAAACAGTCCAGCACGGCAAAGGACAAGGCCCCTTCCCCGCAGCCCAGCTCAACCGCGTGGAATGCATCCTGTTGCTGAAAGGGCAGCAGACTCAAAATCGTCGCGACCTGCTCGGCTCGCGCTGGCACGGCAATCGCCGCCAGTTCGCGGTAGAGTTGGGAATCGTCCTCGGTCCATTCCGTGCGCTCTTCAGCCATGTGGAGCCCTCCTTAATATCCCGTTCGTCTCCGGGAGGTTTTCCAGAGAGGGGACGACAAATGGTAGCACGGTTACGGGAGATTACGAGCGGTTCGGACTCGAAGAAAGGACCCTCGCCCTGACCCTCTCCCGCTGGGAGAGGGCAACAGGACGGGTGTTTTTCACTGACTGGCTAGTGGGCCGCGCAACAACTGCCCCGGCAGGGCACCGGTGTGTTCGTTGTTCCGCAGGACGACTTCACCATTGACGATGGTCGCCAGAAAGCCGTTGGCTTTTTGCTTGAGCCGTCGGGCGCCGGCCGGCAAGTCGTAGGTCAGCTCGGGGACCTGCGGCTCGACGGTTTGCGGATCAAAAATTACGACATCGGCGTTCCAGCCCTCGCGCAGCAGGCCGCGTCCGGCCAGCTTCCAATGGGACGCCGGCACGAAGCTCAGTTGGTGCACCGCGTCTTCCAGGGTCAGAGCTTCTTGCTCACGTACCCAGTAACTCAACAGATGGGTTTGCAGGGAGGAGTCCATGATCTGTGAAACATGGGCACCCGAGTCCGAGAAGGTAATCACCGAGCGGGGGTGCTGCATCATCTCCAAGGTGCTGGGCTCATGGGTATTGGTCAGCGGCTGCATGAAGAAGCGCTTCAGCCCCTTGTCCAGGGCAAGCTCGATATAGGTCTCCACCGGGTCCTGGTTGCGTTCGGCGGCAATCTCGGCCACCGATTCATACGGCGGTACGGCCCGGTCCATGATGGGGAACAGCCATTTGAAATTCGCCGCGCGGGCTTCCGCGCCGACCGCCCGGGTTCCTTCCTGGGGCGGCTGACTGGCGGACTGCACCAGCTTCTGGCGCATGTCAGGATTACGCAAGGCCGCTTCCTGTTCTGCCAGGGACAGTTTTCGGATGTCGCGCCAGACCGGCAGCTTGTCGAACGAGGTGACCGACTCGAACGACTGCAACACGCTGATGGGCCGGCTGTGGACCTGAATGAACATGCGTCCGCCGGCTGCGGCGGTTTCATCCGCCAGCGCAAAAAACGGGCGCCAATAGTCCGGGGCCTTGGGCGCGCTGAACATGCCGAACGTGACCGGCACGCCGGTATCCACCGCCAGAGCTTTGAGCCGATTACAATAATCCTGAATCCGGTCCGGGTTGAGTCCGGTGTCTTCACCGGCAATCTCAAACACACCGGCGTTCAGCTCGCCGAGCACGCCGACCAGGTGGCGAACCTCGTCCCAGGTGGCGAGCCGACTCGCAACCGGCTGGCCGTCGGGTGTCTGATGGTTGCGTGTGCGTGAGGTAGTAAAGCCGGCCGCACCGGCTTGTATGGCGCTGCGAACCTCACGCTTCATGGCTTCAAGATCGCCGGGAGTCGCTTCTTCGGTGAAAGCCCGCTCGCCCATGACATAGGTCCGCAGCGCGGAATGACCGATATAGGCGGAGTAGTTAATGCCTTTGGGCAGGCGTTCAACCGCATCCAGATATTCCGGATAGGTGGTCCAACTCCACTTGATACCGGCCTCCATGGCTTCGGGCGAAATATCTTCGGCGCGCTCCAGATTGCGCATCACCAGCAGTTTGTCCTCTTCGCTGCAAGGGGCCAACGAGAAGCCGCAGTTGCCCATGACCACGCTGGTAATGCCATGCCAGCACGAACATGTTCCGAGCGGATCCCAAAACACCTGGGCGTCCATATGGGTATGGCCGTCAACAAAACCGGGGGAGACGACATGCCCCTCGGCATCGATGATTTCCCTGGCGCCCTCACGAATTTTGCCAATGGCGGCAATTTTGCCCCCAGCGATTGCCACGTCCGCCTGAAAGCGAGGCAACCCGGAACCATCAACCACCGTACCGTTTTTAATAAGGAGATCGTATTGCATGCCGCTTCATATAGACCATTCCGTTCCTCTTGACCACCGCACAAAGCGTGCTAGTGGGAAAGAGGTCGGAGTAACCGGTAGGTCTGGTTCGTTGTTCGTTTCGGGAGACATTCATGACAGCCAAGGAGGGAATTATGGCACAGTCTGGAGTGATTTCGGCAGATTCGCATTTTGTAGAGCCGCCCGATATGTGGGCGGAACGACTGGATAAGAAATTCCGGGATCAGGCTCCGCACACGGTCAAGGGGTTTAACGGAAAAGAGGGCGAGTTCTTTGTGTGCGAGAACATCAACCCGATACCGGTGGCCGGGTTTTTTGGTGCCGGCGTTCCTTCGGAAGATCTGCCGGCACACAACAGGAAGGGCTTTGAGGCCGCCCCAGCCAGCGTCTGGGACCCCGCCGCGCGTATTAAGGACCAGGAGCGGGACGGTCTGGAGGCCGAGGTGATCTACACCTCTATGGGCATGCCGCTCTACGGCCTGGATAATGTCGAGCTGCGGGACGCCTGTTTTCGGGCCTATAACGACTGGGCGGTCGACTATTGCAGCCATGATCCAAAGCGGCTTTTGCCGCTTGGACTCGTCACGCTTGAGGACATTCAGGCCGGCACCAGGGAGCTCGAACGTATCGCCAAAAAAGGCATGCGCGGAGCCATGATCTGGGCGGAACCGCCCGATGAACGCCCGTACAGCCACACCGACTATGATCCGTTCTGGGCGGCCGCCTCGGACCTCAACATGCCGCTTTCCTTACACATCCTGACTGGCCGGAAGGGCATGGGCATTGACTTCTTTGCCGATAACCTGGCGCTCCAGGTCTCCACGCTGCATCACGAAGTGGAGCGCTCGATTGCCGTGTTTGTCCTCGGCGGCGTGCTGGAGCGTTTTCCCCAGCTCACCATTGTTTCGGCCGAGAATGACGTGGCCTGGATGCCGTATTTCATGTGGCGGATGGATTTTGCCCACCGGCGCATCGGCCCGCTCTCCTCGGTCGAGTTGAGCATGAAGCCGAGCGACTACGTGAAGCGTCAGGTGTACGCGACCTTCATTGAGGAGCCCATCCTGCTCGATGGCTATCACCGCTACGCGGCAGACAACGCCATGTGGTCTTCGGACTATCCGCACACGGCCGCCATCTGGCCGCGCTCGCAGGAGTTTATCCAAGACACCTTTAGCGCGTTGTCCGAGGCCGACCGCAAGAAGCTCATTCACGATACCGCCGCGCGCGTGTATCGCATCGAATAAGCACTGAGGGCCCCCACCCGGGGGCCCATGTGGAGGCGGTGATAGAGACCGGCAGTACATGAAAGATCGCAGGCTGCTGTGGCTGAGCATTGGCCTGGGGACCGTGTTCTGGCTGTGTGATGCGGCGGTTGACGTGTGGCTGTTTGAGCAGCAACGTCACTTCCTTGCGGAAGTCTTTACTTCCGAACCCGAAGAGGTGCGCCTGCGCCTGGTGGTGTGGGGCTTATTCGCCGTCATCGGCTATTATGGACAGCGACTCATCACCGCACTCCAGACGGCACGCGATGAACTCCAGCAAAGAGTGCAGGAGCGAACCCAGGAACTCGAAGCCACGAATATCGCGCTGTCCGAAGAAATCGCTGAGCGAAAACAGACCGAGGCCGCGCTTAAAACCATGTCCCGCACGGTTCAGGCTTCGCAGGAGGAGGAACGGCAGCGTATTGCCCGCGAGCTGCACGACGAAGTCGGCCAGACCCTGACCATGATCAAGCTGAACCTCCAGCTCGTGCAGGACAATATTCCAGAGACCGAGACCAATGCCCACTTACAGGAGAGTCTTGCCCTGACCGATCAGACCCTGGAAAAGGTGCGAGATGTCGCACTGGACCTGCGTCCGTCCATGCTGGACGACCTGGGCCTTGTCCCTACGCTGCGGTGGTATGCGGACCGGCATACCCAGAGCAGCGGGGTTGCTCTCACCTTTCAGAGCGATGGAGTGGCGGACCACGACATCCCGCCGGATATTGCCACCGCATGTTTTCGAGTCGTCCAGGAAGCCTTGACGAATATTACTCGACACGCCCGCGCCCAACAGGTGAGGATTGAACTCGGCATCCACTCTGATGGCCTGTACTGTACGATTCAGGACGATGGAGTCGGGTTTAACGTGACACACGCGCGGGAAGCCGCTATCCAGGGGAGCAGTATTGGCGTATTGAGTATGCAGGAGCGCGCTGAGCTGGCCGGGGGCAGGTTGAGCATTGTGTCAGCCCCGCATAGAGGCACTGAGGTCTGCGCCCGCTTTCCCCTCTGATCTGGGGTCCTGGTGTGAAGCCTATTCGTATTCTTCTGGCCGATGACCACACCCTGGTCCGTGCCGGGATTCGGTCTCTGCTCGAACAGGTTCCCAACGTCGAAGTGGTAGCCGAAGCCAATGACGGCCGGGACGCCCTCCATCTCATTCAAGAGCACCAACCGGATATCGTCTTCATGGATGTGACCATGCAGGGACTCAACGGTTTGGACGCGACCGTACAGGTCACGAAAACCTGCCCTGGGGTCCAGGTGATTATGCTGTCCATGCATAAAAACGAAGAATACGTCAGCCAAGCGCTCCGGGTGGGGGCAGCCGGCTATCTGCTCAAAGACGCCGCAACGACCGAACTCGAATTGGCCGTGCAAGCCGTGGCCCACGGTGAAACCTATCTCAGTCCGGCTGTCTCCAAACACGTGGTTGACCGCTATTTGCAGCGCGTGAATAACCCGGCCGAGGACATGGCCGAACCTGCGCCAACTCCTTTGACCGTCCGCCAACGCGAAATCCTCCAACTGATTGCCGAAGGGCATACCACCAAGCAGATTGCCAGCCTCTTGCATCTCAGCACCAAGACCGTCGAAACCCATCGCAGTCAGCTTATGGACCGGCTCGGCATTCGCCATATTGCCGGCCTGGTCCGCTATGCGGTGCGGACCGGTCTGGTCGCGCCAGACCACTAACCTTCTCGCTTTCAGGGTTATCCTAGCTGCTTTTCAGGGTTTTCCCGGATACCACCCTTGCGCGGGATTCGGCTATCTAGGTGTCTTTCGGATGATATGGAGGACAACCCATTGCGAAGCCAAAGGATTTGTCTGGTCTTGCTACACATTTTTGGCAGTACTGCGCTGAGTCTCGTGTTAGCCACATCAGTTCTGGCCCAGTCTTCGCCCGTCACCCTGCCGGACATCGAAGTGCGCGGTACGACGCCGTTGATGAGCGCACCCGTCGCGCGCGAGCACATACCGGCTAATGTGCAGACCATCACCGGCGAGCAGATTACACGGCGCGGCGCGCTCAATCTGACCGACACTCTGTCCCGCAGCCTGGGCGGAGTGAACCTGAATCACGTCCAGAATAACCCCTTCCAGCCTGACGTCAGCTATCGGGGTTTTACCAGTTCTTTTCTGATTGGGACGCCGCCGGGGCTGAGCGTTTTTGTCGATGGCGTGCGCGTCAACGAGCCCTTGGCCGACCAGGTCAACTGGGATTTGATTCCCACCGATGCCATTGATCGTCTGGAACTCATCCCCGGCTCAAACCCGGTCTATGGTCGCAACACGCTCGGCGGGACCATTGTGATGCAGACCAAGCGCGGCTTTACCCATCCGGGCACCACCGCAGAGGTCTGGGGCGGGAGTTTCGCCCGCTATCGGACCTTGCTGCAACATGGGGGCAGCCGCGGCAAGTTCGATTATTTTGTGTCGGGCAATCTCTTTCTCGAAGACGGCTTTCGGGATTTCTCAAAAAGCCATGTCGGCCATCTGTTCGGCAAGGTCGGCTATCGGGGGACGCATGATGACTTGACCCTCTCCCTGACCCATGTGAACAACAAGTTGACCGGCAACGGCCCGCTGCCCGAGAGCCGCCTCAAGCGTAACCGCTCCGCGGTGTTTACCCATCCCGATATTTTCAAACCCGACCTGTGGTTTCTCAACAGCCAGCATCAACGCGACCTGGGCCGTGGCTTCTCGTTGTCGGCCAATCTGTACGGTCGCCTGTTGGATGTGGACCAGTTTAACGTGGATGTTGAAGAAGACGTTGACGCCCGTACGAATCAGAAGGGTTGGGGAGGCGCACTCCAGTTGGCCTACCAAGGCACGGTATGGGAGCGGCCGGTCTCGGTCACAATTGGTGGCGATTACAGCGGGGCCCGCCTTGACCACCTCATCGGCGAGCGGGGCGAGGACGACGATGACAGCGATGATAATGGGGATGACAACGGCGACCACGACGGTGATGACGACGGCGATGATGATCTGGAAGACGACCTGGCCCTGCTCCAGGCCCTGGTAGAGGACGAGGCGGACGAATTTGAGGTGGAGACCAGTGTCAAAACCGAAACCCACGCCGGCGGCCCGTTTTTCACCATCAGCGCCGAACCGATTGATAAGCTGACGGTGACCGTGTCCGGCCGTTATGAGGTCACCTATCTCCGCATTCAGGATCGCCTCGCCGGGCTTGAGGACGACGATGACGACGACGGGGCGGAAACGGACGCCAGCGGGAACCATACCTTTGACCGGTTTAATCCCGCAGTGGGGGCGACCTATACCTTCACCGAGCATCTGAGCCTGTATGCCGGGTATAGTGAGAGTTACCGCGCGCCAACCGCGATTGAGTTGACCTGCGCCAATCCCGAAGCGCCCTGCCCGGTGCCGACCGCGATTGTGGACGACCCACCCCTGAACGCGGTCAAGGGCAAGACCTGGGAGACAGGCGTCCGCTGGGCCTTGCCTCCCTATGTTGACGCGACCCTGGCGTTCTTTCGGACGGACCTCAAAGATGACATCCTGTTTCGGAACGAGCCGGAGAGCCGCGTACTGGGGTTTTTTCAGAATGTAGACGCCACCCGTCGCCAGGGCATCGAACTCCTGCTGCGCGGCGTGTGGAGTTGGGGCAACTGGTTTCTGAATTACACGGTAACGGATGCCACATTTAACGATGAGATTGAGCTGTTTACGTTCGCCAACGAAGAGCGTATCGCCCTGGTCCGTGAGGGAGACCGCCTGCCGCTGGTCCCGCCGCACCGGGTCAATGGCGGTATCGAGTTCTTCATCGGCTCTCAGTTACGTTTGAGCCTGGACGGAGCTTATGTGGACGGACAGCGACTGCGGGGCGATGAGGCCAACCAACGCAGTCGGTTGGACCCGTATTTTGTGGCCAACGCCGCGATTGAATACCGCTATAAGGCGTTTGATATCTTTCTGCGCCTCGAAAACATCTTTGACGAAGAATACGAAAGCTACGGCGCGTATTTTGAAAATGCGGTGGATGACACCGGCGTCGAGCGCTTTATGGGGCCGGGGCAGCCGTTCGGCGCCTTTGGCGGGGTGCGGGTCAAATTCTGAGCGAAGAGAACGGCGCTGCGCCGTCCGTCCTCAGATGCTGAAATCCAGCAGATTGTAATCCTTCATGCTGGCTTTGGCTTCTTCGTCCCAGCAGTAGTGCTCGCCTGATTTAACAAAAGGCTTATAGGGAAACGGCGTTTCGTCCGGGAAGCGCTGCCGGCGCGCATCAATGGCATAGCCGATCACGCGTGAGCGGGTACGGATACGTTCTTCATCGTAGACCGCCGGTGCGCTATGCACTCCACCACCCTTCACCCCCAGCACGGACGCACGGCGATGAAAGCCAAAGTTCACCGTGACGCGCCAGTCCGGGCTGGTATTGGCAAACGAACAGTGCAGCAATTGCCGGTTGGAGATAACCACATCGCCCGGCTTACACACCATGGGGACGGCATCCGGCAGGCGCTCCGAGCCCGCCTCGGCAACCCGCTGCGTAATATCGATATGCCCGACTTTATGCGTTCCCGGCACGACCCACACCCCGTTTGCCGGGGTACAACCGTAGAGCTGGGCCATGAAGTTGAAACCGTGGGCTCCCTGGTCCCAGGTCGGACTTTCCCAGTGCGTCGTACCATCCTGATGCCAGGCGACCGAGGCCCCTTTGCCCGGCTCTTTGATGAACAGCGCATCGGCGAACGGCACAAAATCCTCACCGTTAACGGCTGCTGCCACGGCCAGGAGCTGCGGATGGGCGTAGGTGCGAAGACTGGCTTCGGAAAATTGCAGCGAGCCAATAATGAGATAGACCACTTCTTGGGGCAGACCGGTAACCGGGGTAGGCTCCAGCATCTTGACCGGATGGCGACCGTTGGCGAGATCGGTCCCGCCAAAAGGATCACCGAGCGGTTTGGACCAGAACAGTGTCGGCGCCTCACACCCAACCCCCAGGGCGGGACGACCCTGGGCATCGACCGCAGAGCCCCGCTCGGTCGGAAGACGTTCCATGATATCGAACAGGTCAGCTTCGATATCGTTCAGTTCCTCTTGCTTGAGCACCCCTTCGAAGACATAGAAGCCATATTTCCAATAGGCATCAAGAATGTCGGTGTGGACCCTGCCTCCGGCGTGAAAACGAATCGGACCGCGATTATCGAGATCATAGGCCCGTTTCTCCCCTTCGCGCAGGTACGCCTGCATGGCCGTTTCAGCGGCCCCATAATCGCTCGTTGTCACATCGCTCGCTGCCTGCATGTCTGCCTCCGTTGTTTGCAATCGTCACTTAATATGCGCTTCTCGGGCGGTATACAAGCTTGGGCGAGACGCACAGATTGACTTCCCGGTCCCGGTGCCATTTTATGGGGGCGATGTCACGGTTCGGGAAAATCGTTGTCCTGTTTGTGTTTATGGCTTTGCTATGTCCAGTCAAGATGGAAGCCATTGAGACCGCCCAACTCCGGGCTGATGAACAGACGGCGTTTCAACACCAGAGTTCACAGGAAGTGACCACTCACTACCGGCGGGCCGACACCTGGTTTAATCGGAACGAACGACTCATATTCTGGACGGTTATGGCCCTGCCCTATCTCGCCCTTGCCGGCTTCATAGCGTTTGTCATCTGGGACGCGAAGCATCCCCCCCGCCCGGTTAAAAGCGCCGAGTTGAGGAGATTTGAAAAGTTGCGCAAAGACCCGGACAAGTGGAATGCCCTGATCGAAGCCCTCCGTAAGATAAGCAAGGACAATAAAGAGGTAGCGACCGCCCTCCGTCAGCACGGGCTGTTATGAGCCGCATTTCCGTGCTTCCCCCTGTCAAGGACAAGCGCTTCTCCGTGTAAAGGCGGTTGAAGCCGAGCAGGCCCGTGACCACGAGCGCCTGGATTCCCTCCTCGAAGTCTTCCGCTCCCTGGGCAGAGGCGATGAACGGGTGGCAGAGATGCTACGGCAGTCCCGGCTGTTGTGAGTGTCCGTACTTAGCCGGTTGCCCGACCTTTGACCTCAAAAGCTTCCTCCCCTTCATCGAGATTGAACGCCCCGTTTTGCTCGTCGTAGTCATCCCACCGTTGGCGGTAGACTTCGGGGGGAAGAAGGCTAACGTCAACATTATCAGTAATGATATGTTCGTCCTCCTCATCAAGTCCCTTCTCAAAGGACACCCCACCAACGTCTGTGAGGATATAGCGAGGGTGTGTATTGCTGTCTACGCTTGCACCACCCTTTTTGTCCTTCCAGCGGAAGATGGTAAGTTTCACCCCCATGGGAAGTATACAAGGGAGCTTCGATTCACACCCGCTCACAAAGTGTTCTCGTCCATAAGTGGCCTGCGATACGTGTAGTTCAAATGTGATCCGTTCAAACCCGTTCTGAGCCCCACGTGTCCCAGCTACCTTCACAAAAGCAGCAAGAGGCTCTCTAAATTTCTTCTTGTGGGCATCGAAATACGGATCAATAAACCGTATTGTTGTCGCACAGCGCAGCATTGGAGCAACAGACTTTGCCATCTCCTCCGCTGTTCGTAGGACGATCGTTCCGCTTGGTGCATCCCAGCCTTTGGCTGGATCATCCCAAACCTCAGACTCGCACATAACACCTGCATTATTACGAGGATTGTTGCGAGCAAGAATCGCGTGA
The DNA here is from genome assembly GCA_965203745.1 of uncultured Binatia bacterium (SeqCode). Classification (GTDB taxonomy): domain Bacteria; phylum Desulfobacterota; class Binatia; order Bin18; family Bin18; genus Bin18. Next base: position 1,010,514 of record CBDBDK010000001.1, on the reverse strand, counting down.
AAAGGTTTGCGATTGTGTTCACTCTCCGCATTGGCAAGCCAACTCATCGTAGGGGTAGGGGTCCAGTATTGGTCTGGTCGTTTAACTGTGGGACGTGCGATCTTTCCGAGTAATTTCGCCATACGTTTTCGCTCTAGGTCCGAAGCTTTGGCGTAGCTCTCGCTGAAAAATTTCCAGACCGTTTCGGCCCATTCCTTTGGGTAATCCGACACAACCCTACCCGTACCGAATCCGAATTTATCTATAAAGAAACTGCACTTCGTTGGTTCCTTGTGCCACGATGCCACGAGTTCAGGTTCCAGTGCATACTCGTAGATCATCGTTAAAATAGCTCCTTGATGCTCTCCTCGAAGAAGCCACCAGGCCAAGGATTTTTGAAGTCACCGTCCTCGGTCACTGGTATTTCGATGACCTCTGCACCGTTTTTGCCCGGTTGGACGTACAGAACGGCCACGTCTTTCGGGCTGATTTTGCAACCCTCGGGTATATCGCTATCCTTGTTGGTGGTTTGCCTGATTCGGCGTAGGATGCGGAGCATCAGATGCTCACTATGCGTCTCCAAAAGAAGGGTATTGTCCCGTTCCTTGGCAGACCGAATGAACATATCTCCGAGTTCGGCCTGATGAGCGGGGTGGAGATGGATTTCCGGTTGCTCGATCAAGAGCGTTTTCTTCTCGGAGAGCCCGCTTTGCACCACGATAGGTAGCACTTGGCTGATGCCAAAGCCAACATCCCGCAGGCTAGCGTCTATACCAGTGTCCTTATCGACTAGGCGAGGAGAAAAAAGATTGCTTGAGCTTTCGTCCTCATGCCGTAGCTTGGAAAGTTTTAGACGGTATCTCACCCTAAGGCGTTTCAGGTCGCCATTGATTTCTTCCAATATATCCGACCTTTTGACTATGATGGAGGGGAGGTTCTCGCCTCTTTGTCCGACATATTCAGACACGTCATCGCTGTATTCGTAGTAGTGTTCTGGTTGACTCCGCAAAGGCCCCAGATATACCAAATTTTCTAAGAGTCGGGGGAGAGGAGAGCAGATAGCCGTGGCGAATCGACATATCGATTCGTTCAGCTCTCCTCTAATGTCTCGATAACTTACGTCCGGGGTTGAGTCGTATTCCGTCCCGTCCTTAGTGGAGTACTGGGCCACGAGGGAAACGTTTACCTTCCAGTTGACAAGGTTTGCAAACGACATGAGATCAAACTTGAATTTGTCTGGAAAAAATTTCCGAAAATCAACACTTCCTGATTGTTTGACACCTTCTATTATATCTTCTAGTTGATAGCGTTCCAGAGTTGATTGAAGGCCCTCCCAATCCTCTCCTATGTCCTCTCCTGTCTCTCCATCTTCTATCGAATGTGCCCACGCAATTAACTCCTTGATATAACGCTTCATATAGCTCCACCATGGCCGCCAGAATTTCGACTCAAAATTGCAGGAGACTTCGGTGTCATTATATGAAATCAGAGGGAGACGTTCGTCTTCGATGGTGAGATCCACGCCGGAAGGCTCTAAGGTACGCTTCTCCTCATCATAGGAGAATTTTAGAGTGAGGCTGGCATCCGCTATACCCATAGCATCAAGAATTTGCCGGCCTCCCGGGAGACTTGGCACATATTCTTGCCGTTTGCCCAAGATTGATTCGTTCGTGTTTCCCAGGTCAAAGCGCGCTCTGAACTCAAAACTTCTGTTAGTCTCATGCCGATGAACAAAGTCGCGATACGTCCCCAAATCGACCAACGATCCTTTGGGAAGCAGGACGGTCGCAGGGTTTTTCGCTTCCTCAAGCGTCTGTTTGAGAAGCAACAACGACTGGAAAATCGAACTCTTCCCTGACGAGTTGGCACCGAAGATGAGCGTGAGGGGGCGAATGGGGATGGTGACGGTTTCACCGAAGGCTTTGAAGTTGGTCAGCCGGTACTCACGCAGCATGTTCTTGTTCTCCGGTTCCGTTGTTCAGCTTTCTGCTTAGGGGATAGTGCAACTCCCGTGCCACGATAATACCGCCTTGCATTGAACGGCCCCACTGTACGGAAATTAACGACGCTTGGCTATTGAACTCCATTTTTGGGCAGTGATTCAGTTTGCATTTCTCCCTCACCCTAGCCCTCTCCCGCCAGGGGAGAGGGAAAAAACAGGCATCTCTCTGGGAAAAGAGGGGGATTGGGTTACACAAAACTTTGCATAGAACAAGAAATCTTGTATCAACAGGCTATGTCTCAATGTATTCTTGTCGCCTGGCTGGGCAATACGGATTTGCGTGCTTCCGGTAACGAATTGGGCGGTGAACTTGGCCCCATCGGACAGGCAGTACGGGAGCGGGACTTTGATGCCGTGCATCTCCTGACCGATCATGCGCCTCAGCAGTCGAAGGCTTACCGCACATGGCTGAACGAGCGGTGCGGGATCAATGCCGCTCTTCACCCGGTCTCTCTGACCAGCCCTACCCGATTCGACGAAATCTACGAAGCCGCAGTAGCGGTGCTCGATGGTCTGCGCGACAAGGCAAACGGCTCTGCCCGGTTCGTGTATCATCTCAGTCCGGGCACACCGGCTATGGCCGCAGTGTGGATCGTGCTGGCTAAGACTACCCACCCTGCGGAACTCATAGAGTCCTCTGTCCAAGACGGCGTGCGGACCGTCTCGTTCCCATTCGACCTTGCGGCCGAATACCTGCCGCAGGTCAATGCTGACCAGATCGTCCGCCTTACGCAAGGGCTGCCGTCGGAAGTCCCGGAATTTGAGGCCATCATCCATCGCTGTCAGGCAATGAAAACCGAGATTGCCCGGGCCAGACGACTGGCCGTGCATGACGTGCCGGTGCTGATTCAGGGTGAGTCGGGGACCGGCAAAGAACTGTTCGCGCGAGCGATTCATGCGTCTAGCCACAGGGCTGGACGGCCGTTCATCGAGGTCAACTGCGGAGCGATTCCGGGTGAGTTGGTCGAAGCCGAGTTTTTCGGCACCACCAAAGGAGCCTTCACCGGAGCCGAGGCCAAAGCCGGTTATTTGGAAGCCGCGCATACCGGTACGCTGTTTCTGGATGAAATCGGCGAACTCCCGCTTGCCGCCCAGGTCAAGCTGCTGCGCTGTCTTCAGGAAGGCACGGTCCAACGGATCGGTTCGACCAAGCCTAAGAAGATAGACATTCGAGTCATTGCCGCCACCAACCGCAACCTCCGGGACGAAGTTGCCGAGCAGCGATTCCGAGAAGACTTGTTTCACCGGCTGGCGGTCGGCGTGCTGCGCCTGCCGGCCTTGCGCGAACGAACGGGCGACGTGGGCCTGCTGATCGATCACGTGTTGGAGAAAATCAATACCGACTGCGCGCAGCAGCCCGGCTGGGTTCACAAGCAACTGTCTGTTGAGGCGAGAAATCTTCTCCTCCAGCACCCCTGGCCGGGAAATGTCCGTGAACTGTCCAACACCCTGTCTCGGGCTGCCATCTGGACCGTGACGCCCGTCATTGATGCACAGGATATTCAGGCGGCACTCTTTCCGATCAGAAAAGAGACTCCTGCTTCCGAGTCGGTACTGAACCGCAGCTTGGGTAACGGATTCAACCTGCCCGGCCTGCTGGCCGAGGTAGCGCGACATTATCTGAACCGGGCGTACAGCGACGCCCGAGGTAACAAGTCCGCAGCCTGCAAGTTGGTCGGTCTACCGAACTACCAGACGTTTACCAACTGGATGAAAAAATATGGAGGCGGAGAGTAGTCAGGCTGCGTCTGACTGTTTTTGGAGACGCTCTGCAAGATGCTTGCGAGCAGCGGCAAGTAACTCTTCGTCTTCTACGTCCCAAGTCGCCTCGTTGGTTGGTCCCTTCGCCAGGTAGGAAAGATTGACAATCAATTGTCCGAAACGCACCTCGGGGCAACGATGACTGAGTTCTTCAAGTATATGGAGAATCTCCTTCTGGACTGGAGTGGTCATGACACATAATCTCCTATGGTTGGCAGATGGCCGCACGTAGCCGACAGATCTCCCACGATTTCCACCCGGATAAATCTTCCGGGAAGCAATGTGGCAACTCGCATGGCCCGCGTGACACCATCGTAAATCATCAACGCCCCGTCGGTACCGCGATATACCCATGGAGAGGGCATTCCTTGGATTACCGAGCCGTACCGAGCAATTTGGCGCGCTAACTTGCCAGGGTCGGCCCCGGAGGCACGGTTAGGCGGCAGATGCAGCGTTCGTGGATCGACATCGCGATATACCGGAGCGTTCACAAATCGAAAGCACTATCATCATCTCTTCAATTCAGCATCAATTCGGCACCCAGGCTAGCGCCCGGACCTCGCCGAACTCTCGTTCCGATTTGTTCCACGACGCCCCGCCGTCCTGACTGGTGTAGACATAGCCGTGCAGGCTGTTGGCCACGATAAAGTCAGGGTCCGCCGGATGTGTGGCAAACCAGTACATGGTTGAGTTGGGTACGGCGGGTAACGGGGCCTGCTGCCAGGTTTGCCCCCCGTCAGTCGAACGCTGGATGGCCCCAACCTTGCCCGGAATGAAATCCCCATTACCCACAAACATCACGTTGGGATCGTCGGCTTTCAACGCCACGCCACGGCAGTACGAAATACCTCGCTCGGAGAAACGCGGGAACTCGTGCAGCGCCCAGCTCTGGCCTTCGTCCGTGCTGGTCCAAATACCGTCTGGGGTGGTGGCGATGATTTTTCGGTGCGGGTCGGGGCTGATGGTCAAACCATGGATATCCTGGTTCAGCTCACTTTTACCCAGGGCGGGCAGATGCTCCCAGGTGTCGCCACCATCGGCGCTCCGATAGATGCCGTCGATCTCAACGCTGGCCCAGACCGTGCCGGAGTCGCGCGGGTCGAACAGGAGGTTGGTGACCTTGGGCGCTCCGGCCAGGCAACGCTCGGCCGCGTTGAGAGGCAGCTCTTCCCAGGTCTGACCACCATCCTTGGTACGAAAGACACACGGCGGTTTGGTACCGAAAAGAATGACGTTCGGGTCGTCAGGATGCACGGCAATGGACCAGATTTGTTTGTCGTCCGCGGGAGATTCCACCAGGTCCCAGACCGCACCCTTGTCCTCGCTTCGATACAATCCAACCTCGGAGCCGGCATACACCACGTTGGTATCGTTCGGAGACACCACCAGCGAACGAATCTGGATTTCTCCAGGTTCGGCATGGAACGGCAGCTTCATACGACTCCGCCGCCAACGAGCACCACTGTCCGAGCTATACCACACCCCAGCGCCAACAGTTCCAACACAAATGGTATGTCCGTTTTCCATAATTCCCCTCCTGAATGCTGAGAGTATTTTTCAATACTGACGGCATAGCACTCCCAGGCTCAGGTGCAAAGATGTATGGAGACAGTCTCTTTCCCCGGCATAGCACACCGGGATATCTTTACTCTCCGACGAACTGGATAATGGGATCAAGCTTATATTAGCGAGAGGAGATCGCTATGGCAGAAAGTAGTAATGGGAATGCTCGTATTGACGTCTATCTCATCTGTAACGCCAAATATCACGACACCAATTTTGCTCGGCTTGAACTGCTCAAGCTTCTGGCCGAACACGAGGACGTGGTTGTCCGGGTCGCCGAAGATTACCGCGATCATGACGCCATCCGGCAGTCCAGGCTCCTCGTCACCTATACCTGTGATGTGTGTCCGACCCCGGAGCAGCAGGAGGGTCTCCAGCAGTTTCTCAGCAGTGGCGGGCGCTGGTTTGCCCTGCACGGCACGAGTGCGCTGCTGGAGTTTGTCGGAGAAAGCCTGGAGACCGACGGGGTTGTGATTCCCGGCAAGGTCGATACGCCACGGAAAGCCCCGGCCTTGTCCGACATGCTGGGCAACCACTTTGTGTCGCATCCGCCTATTCAGCCCATTCACGTCACGGTCGCCGACCCCAGCCACCCGCTCGTCCGCGGCATTCAACCCTTCGAGGTCACGGATGAGCCGTATTACTGCGAGTTTTATGGGGAAATCCACACCCTGCTGGAGTCGCGCTATACCGCCAAGTCGGAGGGCTATGTCCGCGAAGACCTGGGCAATGACGACCCGCGTCCCCAGCTCTATCTGCACCCCTGCGGTCAGGGTGAAGTCCTCTATCTGACGCTCGGTCACTGTCGAGGGAAATACGACATGCAGCCCTTTATGCCGGTCTGCTCTATTGAGCGCTGTTCGTGGGAATCGCCCGTCTACTACGAGCTGCTCAGACGCGGTATTCGCTGGGGCATCGATCAGCTTGGGAACTGAGTGTTGTACAATGATGGCCTAGTGTTTCCTTAGGGTGCCCAGTAGAATAGGTAGGAATGAATACCGCTATCGATCCCGTTGCCCCGGATTCCCTCATCCATAAAATCCAGAAACTGCTCCAACTCAGCCGCGATGAAGCCGCGACCGAACACGAAGCGGCCCTGGCGGCGGCCAAAGTTCATCAGCTTCTGGCCACGTATAATCTCTCGTTGACAGAGGTTGAGGCCCGAGGCGTACAGGGCGAACGCACCATGCGGGTCGAAGGCTGGAAAACGAGCCGCCTGCTTCCGTGGGAGAGGCTGCTCTGGCTCGCGACCTGCAAGTTGTACTTTTGTTGTTCGACCCTGTCCGTAGGCCGGTCGTTTATTATCGGTCGCTCCCATAATGTCGTTGTTGCCAAAGAAATGCTGCACTATCTCATCCAGACCGTCCAGCGCTTACGCAAGGCGCATTACGGCAAGGGGCGGCGTTTTCTGGATTCCTTTGCCTATGGTTGTGCCCAGTCCATCACTGACAAGATCAAGGCCCTGATTGCCGAACGAGAACCGGCCGCAGCCAAGACTACGCTGCCCACGGTACGGAAGAACTATCGCGATGAGGTCTATACCTATCTGGCCAGCCAGGGGACGCGCATGCGCAAACTGTCCGGCACACCACGCTCGCTGAAGGTCGATCCTGAGGGCTATGCGGCCGGACAGGTGGCCGGAGAGACGGTTGGGCTTGACCCGCAGCTCTCCGGCGGCCGGGAGTGTCGGACGCTGATCGGGTAAAAATAAAAGGGCGGACACGATCACTCGCATCCGCCCGTATGCAAAGTCAAAAAAACCCGACGCTTAACGTTGAGCCAACGGTCCACGCAACAACTGGCCGGGCAGCGCGCCGGTATGCTCGTTTTCGCGCAGAACCACCTGGCCGTTGACGACCGAAGCCAGAAAACCCGCGGCTTTCTGTTTGAGCCGCCGCGCGCCTGCGGGCAGATCGTAGGTCAACTCCGGCATCATCGGCCCGACCGTTTCCGGGTCGAAGACTACGACGTCCGCGGTCATCCCCTCACGCAGCAGGCCACGCCCGTGCAAGCCCCACTGGGAAGCCGGCACGAAGGTGAGCTGCCGGACCGCGTCTTCGAGGGTCAGAGCTTGCTGCTCGCGCACCCAATGGCTCAGCAGGTGGGTCTGCAAGGACGAGTCCATAATCTGAGAAACGTGGGCGCCGGAGTCAGAGAAGGTGATGACGGAACGCGGGTGCCGCATCATCTCCAGCACATGCTCCTGGTTCTCATTGGCCAGCGGTTGCAGGAAGAACTGCTTGAGGTTTTTCTCCAGGGCCAGATCAATAAAGGTCTCGACCGGGTCCTGATTCCGCTCCGCGGCGATCTCTTCGATGGAGCGGTGGGGCGGATTGGGCTTGTCCATCAAGAACAGCCATTTGAAATTCGCCGCTCGCGCTTCGGGACCGACCCCCCGGTTGCCGTCGTCTTCTTGGGTGTGGGCCTCTTCAACCAGTTTGCGCCGGTAGTCGGGATTCCGCAGGGCTGCTTCCTTCTCTTCGAGTGACTTCATCTTCTTGAGCGCGCGCCAGCTCGGCAGCCGGTCAAACGGCGTATTGGTCTGGAAGGACAGAACCGCATTCAGCGCGCGGCTGTGTACCTGCAGGAACATGCGGCCACCCGCGGCTGCGGTTTCGTCGGTTAAATCAAGATAGGGCTGCCAGCAGTCCGGCGCCCGGCGCATACTGAACATACCGTAGGTCACCGGGACTCCGGTATCGACCGCCAAAGCCTTGAGGCGGTCCATGTATTCACGGATGCGCTCCGGGTTCTGGCCCGTGTCTTCGCCGGCGATTTCAAAGATGCCGGCCCCCATCTCGCCCATGGTACCGACCAACTGCCGGACCTCGTCCCAGGTGGCCAGCCGACTGGCCACGGGCTGACGCTGCGGTGTTTGGTGGTTACGAGTGCGCGAGGTGGTGAAGCCCATCGCGCCGGCCTGAATCGCTTCGCGCACCGCCTGTTTCATCTGCTCCAAATCCTGCTCGGTAGCCGGGTCGGTAAAGGCACGCTCGCCCATCACATGGGTGCGCAGGGCGGAATGCCCCATATAGGCGGCATAGTTGATGCCCTTGGGTAGCCGCTCAACCGAATCCAGATACTCGGGAAAGGTCTCCCAGGTCCATTTGATACCGGCGTTCATGGCCTCGGGCGCAATGTCTTCGGCCCGCTCCAGGTTGCGCATGACCATGTCCTTTTCGCTCTCCTTACACGGCGCGAGCGAAAATCCGCAGTTACCCATCACCACGCTGGTAATGCCGTGCCAGCAGGAACACGTTCCGAGCGGGTCCCAGGAGACCTGGGCGTCCATATGGGTATGGCCATCAATGAAACCGGGGGTGACGACGTGGCCTTCGGCGTCGATCGTCTCTTGCGCGCCGTCGCGAATGCGACCAATCGAAGCGATTTTTCCATCCACGATGCCCACATCGGCACGGAATCGGGGCATACCCGAGCCATCAACGACGGTCCCATTTTTGATAATCAGATCGTACGACATTCTCCCTCCTTCTTCTGGAACAGTGACCAATCTGAAAAGATTTTCTCGCTATAGCCGGCCATGGGATACCCCTGCCGTGGATTTGTCAACCTGTCAGGGGAATGCTACGAGGCATAGTCATGAAAATTACACTCATTCTTGTACTCTTCGTCACCTTTATCGGCGGCTTGTCTTTCCCTCAATCACTCCACGCGCGGTCATCTTTTGAGAATCCGCGGCCGGGCTCGTTTCAGAGTGGTGTAGGCGTGATTTCCGGCTGGGTGTGCGAGGCTGAACGGATTGATATTGTCTTTAATCCCGGCACCGCCACGGAAGAGACTTGGCGGGCCGGCTATAAGACCACCCGCGAAGACACCGCGTATACGCCGGAGGGGGCGGTCATCTGCGGGGACACCGACAACGGCTTTGGGCTCTTGTTCAACTGGAATCGGCTCGGTGACGGCCAGCATACGGTCAGCGCTCAGGCGGACGGGGTGGAGTTTGGCACTGCCACCTTCACCGTCACTACCCTCGGGGAAGACTTCAAGAGGAACGTAAGCGGAGAGTTTGTCGTTGAAGATTTTCCAGTGGATGGGAGCGATGTCACCCTCGTCTGGCAACAGCCGCTCCAGAACTTCGTGATTCAGGGGGACATGAGGAGTAGCGGCGGGACGAGCGGTACGTCACCGCGTATTCTGGAGAACCCGCAGCCGGGCTCGTTTCAGAGTGGTGTAGGAGTGATTTCCGGCTGGGTGTGTGACGCCGAGCGGATTGATATTGTCTTTAATCCCGGCACCGCTAAGGAAGAGACTTGGCGGGCCGGCTATAAGACCACCCGCGAAGACACTGAGTATACGGAGGAGGGGGAGGTACTCTGCGGGGACATCGATAACGGCTTTGGGCTCTTGTTCAACTGGAATCGGCTCGGCGATGGCCAGCATACGGTCAGTGCACGGGCGGACGGGGTGGAGTTTGGCACTGCCACCTTCACCGTCACTACCCTCGGGGAAGACTTCAAGAGGGACGTTGGCAAACACGCTCGGCTGCAAAATTTTCCCGAGGCCGGAACGGACCTCATTGTCGCCTGGCAAGAGTCTCTCCAGAACTTCACGATTGCGCGGCTCGATAATCTCGCGCCTCGGATTGCCTCTATCGACGCCATCGGGGATAGCATCAGCAAGGCAGTGAACGCCCGAGAGCCTTGTGCAGTGGATGACAGAGAGACATTCAACTGGGCAACCAGCATCACTCATGGCGATACGTTTTGCAGCGCTGGCGAGGACAGAGTTTTTAGCCAAGCGGAACAGATTGAGTGCCGACAGGGCGCTATGATTGTGAACGCCGACCCCAATAGCGCCGAATCCGGTGCCGAAATGCTCAAGAATTTTTTCGCCCAAGCGCAGGAATCGGCTATGCTTCTCGGCACACAACCGGCCCCGCGCTATGTTACGGTCGAGATGGGCCATAACGATATTTGCAGCGGCACCATTGAACGTATTCAAACCGAGTGTGCAGAAGGGGACGATCAGGACCCGATAAACCACTGCCGCACCACGGAGGCGGCGTTTGAGCGCGAGTTTCGTAAGGGGCTCGACGTGTTGATTACCGTCCCGGAATTGAAAATCGGCATTGCCGCGCCCGTGCGGGTGACTCAGTTGTGTAACCACACGAGCAAAGCAAACTGCTTTCCTGGTCTTGGTGGGAACTGTAGGGGCCTATGGGCGGCCGCGCTTAACGTATTTGATACCGGCCTGTGCGGGTCTATCACCAAAGACTGCTCGGACGAACAGCGCCTGCAAGATGGTTACGAAACAGCCAAGGCATATCGTGACATTATGGAGCGGGTCTCCTCGGAGTATGCCGCCTTGGCTAAGGACGAAGTTTCTCCCGTGGTGACAGTCGGCGGCGAGGCGGTTGGCGGGGCGGTCAAAGCGACCGGAAATTCCCTCAGCTTCAGTAACGCTTCTTGGGTGTACAAGTTTAAGGAGGAGCAGATTTCGTGCTGCGACTGTTTCCACCCATCGTTTCAGGGTCAGGATGGGGCCGCCCGTATCTTGTTTGACGGCTTTACCTGCGGTCCGACGGACGTGTGCTGTGCGGACACCGGAGATATCGTATCCGCCGCCCTGTGCACGGTTGAGGATACCAGCGGGACCTTTCATCCGGGACTATTCTGACCGGAGGGATAGCCTATTCTTCACTCCTCGGATGCGGGGCGGTCGGCGCAAGGTTAAGAAAAGTGATGAGGGTGAGCTTACGGCTCTGAATACGCCAACCCTCTTCGGTTTTCACCACGGTGTCTTCATAGGTGCCGTTTGCAATATCCATGCTGCCGTTTGGGAGAACGTGGGTTGCGTGCAGATAGGTGCTCATTGTGGCGTTCTTGTCCTGTACCTCAATACTGATGGTTCCTAGAAGATGTTGGGTACTCGTATAGCCGGCACCCTGAAATACCGTCGCCACAAAATCCGCCCAGGCGTCCGAGCCGGTCCTTTTCTCCTGTTGCCCGTTTGGAAAGACAACCGAGAAGGTCGCGTCTTTTGTGAAGCACGGCTGGTAGATCGCCTTTCCTACCGCGACGTCACCCCGTCCGATAGCGTCCGTTCCATGAGCATAACAGAGAGTGAGCTTACGAATATCCGTCGCGTCCTGCAAGCCGCCGGTCTGCTCTGCGGCAACACCCGGAGGCCAGCTCAGCACGATGGCGGTTATCAGCGCTATTAGCAGGATGCTTCTCTTCCCGCGTATCACTGTCGAATGACTCATATGGAACACCTCCTGTCATCAACGTCTTGCACAGAGTGGTTTGACACGTCGGAAGCGAAAATGCTAGGCGTTGCTCGGTCGATGTACGGGATTGCCGTCCACAAATGACCAGACACAGGGGGAGAGATGGAGCCGCTACGTGTTATTTCTGCCGATTCGCATATGACAGAGCCGCCCGATCTATGGACTACCCGGCTCGATCAACAGTTCCGGGACCGCGCCCCACGGGTGGTCGAGAACACAGAAAAACCCGGACATTTTTTCATGGCTCCCGGTATCACACCCTTTCCTGTGGCGGGTGGATTTTCGACGGGCCGCAGTGGTGAAGAGCTCAAAAAACATCTCACCCGCGGTTATGAAGCGGCCCGGCCCAGCGGCTGGGACCCGGTCGAGCGTATCAAGGACCAGGACATCGACGGGATCCGGGCCGAGGTGATCTACACTACCCTGGGTCTGGCCCTGTTCCAGCTCGCGGACGCCGAACTCCAACATGCCTGTTTTCGGGTCTATAACGACTGGGTGGCGGAGTTTCGGTCGCACGATCCCAAGCGGCTCTATCCCGTTGCGCTGATCTCGCTTGAGGATATTCAGACCGCGGTCACAGAGCTCGAACGCGCGGCAAAATTGGGTCTCAGCGGCGGGATGATCTGGGGCGCTCCGCCCGAAGACCGGCCGTATTATAGTCCGGTGTACGATCCGTTCTGGACCGCGGCGCAAGACCTCGATATGCCACTCTCCCTGCATGTCGTGACCAGCCGGGACAATAATACCCGGGTGGTCATGGACCGTGGCTCAAGCGGCTGGGTCAACCAGACGGCCATGCGGTTCGTGCACCTCATTCACGAAGTCCAAAAGTCTCTGACCAGTCTCATCTTTGGCGGAGTGCTGGCCCGTTTTCCCAGACTCAAAATTGTTTCCGCGGAAAGTGATATCGGCTGGCTGGCCCATTATGTCCAGCGCCTGGACCATACCTATGAGAAGTTTGGGGTAATGGTGGAACATCCGCTTCCCATGAAACCGAGCGAATATGTCCGCCGTCAGGTCTGGGCGACCTTTCAGGACGACCCGATCGGCGCCTCGAACGCAGCGGTCTTTGGCCAGGATAACTGTATGTGGGCGTCCGATTTTCCGCACACGGACACCACCTGGCCCCATTCACGCAAAGTCATTGAACGAGACTTTGCTAATGTTCCGGCTCATATCACGCGCAAGATTGTGTACGAAAACGCCGCAAAGCTGTACGGGATTGAGTTAGACTGAAGGGTCGAAAAACAACTCAGCGACCGGCATGGACCAGCCCGGCACTGCCGGTTCGGCTTCAGCCTCCTCACCGCGCCGATAGACCGTAGGGTGGTCAGGATCACTTGCTCGATAGACTCTGACAACCTCATCGCTGAGCAAATCGACATCCCATACGACCTGCGTCCCAGCCGCAAAATAGTCTGCCCGTTTTTGTGCCAGCTCGGCCTCTGCTCCATAATTGCCCTCGCTTCTCACCTCGGCAGCAAATACAGGAGCACCAGCATAAAAATTCATCCCGGGATTAGGACCGGTATAATAGGCCGCGTCCGGGCTGAAGGACTGGCGGTGCGGCAGATTGACGCGAAAGCCTTTGTTATCTCCAACCGCAATCCCTCTCTGAATCCGACGCGCATAGGCCCGCAGGGAAACGAATATCTCATCGCCAGCGTAGCCCGGAGCGCCGCCAGTCGGTGCCATGGACACAATCCTTCCATCCACCAATTCCGCTTTGCCCGACGTATACGTCAGGTCTTCAAGCGTCGCATAGTCCTTGTGAGGCTGAGGTTCATTCATCGGGCCGACCTCCGACAAAAGCATCGTAGAGCATAGCGCGCTTCAGAACTAGGCGGTGTCGCCATTCATGTGCACCCGCGTGAAATAGCCGTGTTCCTCCAGGTGTTGGTGATAGGTAATCGTGCAGTCTTTGCCGAGCCGCGCTTCGGCCTCGCTGAGCGCGGCTTCAACGGTGGGGAACGGCTCAAAGCCCATCCGTCGAGCGACGGCTTCGTTTTCCTTGGGTACGCCCGCAGCCAGGACACCGCCCAGATGGTTGAGCGCATACAAGCCCTGCCCGTACAGAATACACGGGTGCGCACCGTGGAACGCAAAGCCGTTGCGATACTTGTGCACGAACTCCGGGCGGTGTGCGTACTCTTCGGAGTAGGTATCCCACACCTCGACCGGGTCCTGCATGGCTGGCAACACCTCGTGGTAGAGGGTGTGGTACGAGGGATGGTTAAGCAGACTGAATTTGGGGTCAAAGGGGTTGGCAACGATGAGCAGCCCGCCTTTTCGGACCAGAGGGTTCTCGTGATAGGCGTTGAACAACCCGGATAACGCCTTGTTGCGACAGTGAATGGGATTAAAGACCGACAGGCGCGAGTAACCGTCCCCATCCCCCATCCCCATCAGCAGCACATCCGTCTGCCCTTCCACGTCAGTAACGAGCTGCGAGAGCAGCATATCAATATGCATCTCCCGCACCGGGGTAATCAGCCCGGCGTCAATGGCCGCAAATCGCTGCGGAGTACTCGTGGTCAGGACGCCCTCTATCTTCATGATGGGCGGGTGGCCGCGACCTTCCAGCTCAGCGTCCACCAGGGAACCCATTTCATTCAGCAGCTTGTGAAAGGAGCTGTTCTTGGGGTCCTGGACCGAATGGCCCGAGGCGAACGGCCAGGGGCGGTGATGATAGCGGATAGACTCCCAATTGCTCATCCCCACCAGAATGGACTTCCAGCCACCCTGGAAGAATCCGCCGGGAACAGACATGAAGATGAACAGATCAGACTCAACGACCGAGCGGTGCACCATGACTTCCATGCCCCGCCGGGTCATGCCCAGATTGACAAACTGGTCCGGGTCGGTCGCATCAATGCAGGCCAGGCGGCCCCCCAGCGTGTAGGGCAGCTTCGGGCCCAGGATGTGGGTCATCTCCTTGCGGGTCCACATGCGGTGGAGCGCGTTGGCAACCTTGATCTGAATGTCTTCGGGCTTGACCCCGTACTGGCCTAACAGATCGAGTAAGATGGGCAGCCCGAGAATACGCAAATCCTGGTCGTCGGGATGGTAGTGCGTGGCCCGGCCGTCCTGAATGCCGATGGTAACCTTTGCTCCCGGCTTGACCAGCTTCTCCAGGGCCGGCATGCCAACCGGCTGCGTGACCGCGGCACGAAAGGCGGCCGCCGCGTCGGGCAAGGGAGCAAGAGAGGGTGGCGGTCCGGGCGGGATGCGGGTCCGGTCAACCGGCAGATGGGCCGGCGTCTTTGTCGTGCCACAGCTCACCAGATATTCTTGTGTGGATGACATCGTCTTCCCTCCTTTACAGCAAGACCTTCGTTACCAACCCACGGCGTACGACGCACGGCGCGGGTCGGCACCACCGGCCAGCACACCGGTTGTTGGCTCGACATGAATGCAGCATACGGCACCAGCCCGCCACACCCAGTCCGGCCACCGGTGCACCTGGTGACCACGCTCGGACAGCGACGCTCCGGTCTGCTCGTCGATACGGCCCTCGATATTCAACCGACCGGGATGGTAGGCGTGCGGTTCAAAGGAATCCGGGAAGCTGTAGCTGGCAAAGCGCGGCGCTTCGACCGCTTCCTGGGCCTCCATGCCAAAGACCGCAGTGTTGAGCAGGGTCTGCAACATGGCCTGCGGCTGGACATCGCCGCCGGGAGAGCCCAACACCAGAAAGGGGCGTCCGTCGCGCAGGACCAAGGCCGGGTTGGGGGTCAGGCGAGGACGTTTTCCAGGGGCAACACAGGAAGCATGATTCGGGTCGGCCCAGGACTGCGAACCGCGTGATGACGGACACACACCCGTCCCCGGCACGACCGGCATATCAGATGAGGTATCGCTCGGAGTGGCAGAGAAAGCATTGCCATGCCGGTCTATGACGCAGACGTACGAGGTGTCCAGGCCGGGCTGGGCCGTCTCGTTCGGCGCTGGACCGAGCTCGGCGTCAACCGCCGCCCGGCCGCGCTTGGGGTCGCCGGCCGGTGGCATCTCGGGCCAGGCTTCATGCTCCCGAATCAGGGAACGGCGTTGCTCGGCATAGTCCTTGGACAACAGCCCCTCGATGGGCACCTCAACGAAGCGCGGGTCGCCGTAGTAGCGGTCCCGGTCGGCAAACGCCAGTTTGAGCGCTTCGGCCATCGTGTGAATATACTGGGGCGAATTGTGGCCCTGGGCCGCAAGATCGTAGCCTTCCAGGAGATTCAGCGCTTGCTGCAAGACCGGCCCCTGACACCACGGGCCACAGGCGTAGACTTCAAGGTCCTGGAATGTCGTCCGCGTTGGGGGTTCTACAGCAACTCGAAACTCGGCCAGGTCTTTGGCGGTCAGCAGCCCGTCGTTCTCCGCGTGAAACTTGATAATCGCCGCGGCAATATCGCCTTGATAGAAAGCGGCCCGGGCCGCCTGGAGCCCGGCTTCCCGTCCCCGGCTCCGGGCGTGGGCCTCTTCGTCAGCCATATACTGCAAGGTTCCGGCCAGATCGGTTTGTTTGAAGATGTCGCCCGGCTGTGGGGCCTGACCGCCGGGTAGATAGATGGCCGCGTTCGATGGCCAGCGCCGATACTTGTCGGCATTCGCCTTGATGATACCCGCGGTAAAAGCATGGATGGGAAACCCGTCGTGCGCAAAACGGATCGCGGCCGCCGCGACCTCACCAAACCCCATGGTTCCATACCGCTCCAGCGCGGTAATCCAGGCGTCGGGCGCACTGGGTACCACGGTGCGGAGAATACCCACAGGAATATGGCCGGCGTGCTGGTGCTGAAACATCTCCACCGAGGCGGCCTGCGGCCAGCAACCCAGACCGCTGATCGTCGTCACCTCCTGCCGGTCGGCCAGATACAGGATGATTGGGGCCACACCGGCCACATTCACCAGATCGCTCTGCAAGACACCCAGGGCAATACCGGCAGCAACACCCGCATCAACCGCATTGCCACCGGCCTCAAGCATATGAAAGCCGGCGTGCGCCGCCAAATAGTGACCGGCCGCGACCATGTGGCGGGTGCCCCGGATGGTCGGTCGATGGGCAGCCACGGTTCGTGTTTCAGTTCCAGCGTCAGACAGACTGTCGATTGACATGAGAGACCCCTTCTTCAGCGACGCTTGCTTAGCCCCACCGTTCTACAACCACCTTCTTTTCCGTATAAAAATCGATGGCATCGCGTCCCTGGCCATGCAGATCGCCAAAAAAGCTGTCTTTCCAGCCGCTAAAAGGAAAGAAGGCCATGGGCGCGGCAACACCGACGTTAATCCCCAGGTTGCCCACCTGAGCTTCGTATCGAAACTTTCGGGCCGCCGCCCCACTCCGGGTAAAGAGACAGGCCATATTGCCGTAGTGCTGGCCGTTCACCAAGCTGAGCGCGGCGTCAACATCTTTTGCCGACATCACACTCAGGACCGGCCCAAATATCTCAGTGGTCGCGATCTGGCTCCTCGGCTGCACCTCGGTCAGGATGGTCGGCTTGACGAAATAGCCCTGTTCATAGCTGGTGACCTCGGCCCGGCGGCCGTCAACGAGGGCCTGGGCCCCGTCGTCGAGACCGGTCTGGATAAGCTGTTCAATGCGCGCTTTACTCTCGGCTCGGATCACCGGCCCCATTTCCACTCCGGCGTCCAGCCCGTAGCCAACGTTTCGCCGTATGGCGACGGCGGCCATGGCCTCAACAAATGGCTGTTCCGCGTCACCCACCGTGATGGCCAACGAGGCCGCCAGGCAGCGTTGACCGGCACAGCCAAAGGCCGACTCAGCCGCGACCTGGGCCACCTCTTCAATATCGGCGTCAGGCAGCACGATAATGGGGTTTTTTGCCCCGCCCTGACATTGCGCGCGTTTGCCGTTTGCCGTGGCGCGGGCGTACACCGCCCTGGCGACCGGCGTGGAACCGACCAGACTGATGGCCCGTACCTCGGGATGATCGACCAAGGCGTCTACGGTTTCTTTTGCGCCGTTGACCAGATTGGCCACGCCTTTGGGCAAGCCGGTTTGCTCCAACAGGGCAAAGATCTTTTGAGCGGTGAGGGGCGTTTTGTCCGACGGCTTGAGAATAAAGGTGTTCCCACACGCAATGGCATACGGCAGAAACCACAGCGGAATCATGCCCGGAAAATTAAACGGCGTAATCGCCGCCACCACGCCGACCGGCTGCCGAATCATGGTCTCATCAATACCGCGCGCAATATCCTCGCTGTACAGACCCTGGAGCAAACTGGGGATGCCACAGGCAACCTCGACATTCTCAATGCCGCGCCGCATTTCTCCAGCCGCTTCGGTATAGGTCTTGCCGCATTCATTGGTAATGGTTTGGGCCAATTCGTCGAGGTGTTCCTCCAACAGCGTCTTGAATGTGAACAAAAACTGTATCCGCTCACCCGCCGGTGTGCGCCGCCACTCGGGAAAGGCACGGGTGGCCGCCCGGACCGCGGCATCGACATCAGGAGCCGGAGAGACAGGCAGGCTGGCGATTGCCTGGGCCGTCGCCGGATTCGGAATGGTCAGCGATTCCGTTGCGCTCGAATGACACCACTCGCCGTCCACAAAGTTAAGGAGCTGCGTCGTACTCATCCCTATGCTTCCTCCGATTTGCCCCTATTGCTTTGAATAGCTTGAGCGACTGCCGGCCAGGCAATATCACCCAACTCAACCCGAGGATGTTCTATCTGACAGGCGGGACAGACGCGCAGTGCAGGGTCGGTATTGAACTGCTGAACCGCTTGCCAATAGGCCGTCTGGGGGATTTCAGCCTGGGTATCAATAGACCGCCAATGCACTACAGCCCGGCAGTCGGGGCAGTACCATACGACTGCTTCTCTGCCTGGGGTCTCGGCTTTGAAGCGGACCTGCAAACTCGGGGTATGGGTTATCACCCGACTGGGAATACCGGCCGGAATATAGACACTGTCCCCAACCGCAAGCTGCAATTGCTCCGGCCGCTCCCCCCCGACCCAAACCTCTCCCCCTCCGGTCAGGTTGATCAAGGTCTGGTCTTGGTCGCTAACCAGAAAGAACGGTTGCGAAATGGTATTCCGACTGAGATGCGGCATGGGATCAATGCCAGGCGGCAGAGCGGGGAAATCATCGAACGACCCCCAGAGGTGCTCGGCCGCCTCAAAGAGCTGCACCATGCGTCTGCGTTCCATAACCGCTCCCCCTACCCGTCGCGCGCGGCGCGCTGCTCGCTTGCTGTCCGGGCACGGTTGGCAACCGCAACCTGCTGAGCGTAGCGTCGCCAGCCAACCTGCTCGGCAGGAAAGGGTGCCTGCACATGACCGCACTTGGGACACGCCCGAGCCGAGGCGTTGAACGCATCAATCACATCGGCATAGAAACCGAGCGCATAAAACTCCGGGTAATACGGTCGCTTCGGCCCGCGCTTGATATTGGTCTCACGCCGATAGACGACCTCGTTGCACTGCTCGCACCGGATCACAAATCCCTCGTTTTGATTGTCCTGGGAGTTCATGCGAATGGTAATCAGCACGACCATATAAGCGTGTTCGTTCGCCAGGTCTTTCAGGAAGTTATTCACCCCGTGCATATTGGGCAGCACCATCATCTGGCCCGCCTGGAGCGCACTGTCTTCGCCCGCGAGACAGAGTAGTACTTCAGGGACGACGTTCTCGTGAAAAAACTGGAACTTTCTGGCGTTCGGCCCGCCGATCGAGACGCTCAGACACGGTACGATCGCCCCATCATCAAGATAGGGAAAAACCGGCACCAACTCCAAGGTTCCGGTCGCGTGCACGACTTCCTCAAACAGGTTTTTCTTGACCGGCCTTTTGCCCGGCACGAGCGGCTGCCCAAACCAGACTTCCTGAGCGACGGTGGTCATATCCGCTCCTGTACACGCTGTCCGTTGACCATCGGAATGCGGGCTTCAGCCTCCATAAACTCTGGCATGACTTCCTCGGCAAACAGCCGCATTGAGTTCCGGATTTGCGCCTGACTGAGGCTGCCATAGGCAAAAAAGAGAATCATATACCGGAGGTCGGGCAAAAACTCCTGATGGCGCTGAATCAGCCGCACACAGGTTTCCGGGCTGCCGATCAGGAGCATACCCAGGTCCATGAGTTCAGTCAGGTCGCCTCTGGCCGCAGCATCAAATGTTCCCTTGAGATAGGCGTAGGAAGACGACTGTGCCATTTCAGCCGGTTTGGCGAGCTTGAGGAGCTGCTGCCAACGGGTAGCGAGCGTCGGGAGGACCTCCGCTTTTGCCTGCTCATCCGTAGCAGCCAGATACACGTGCCGTGTCGGCACCAAACCCACATGATCAATCCGATGGCCATGCCGGGCATTCTCCTCCTTGTATATCTCCCAATGCTGCTGCATGGTCGGGAGTAGGGTATACACCTCCATACACGGATAGTTATGTTTCGCCGCCCAGTGGACGGACGGTTCGGATAGGCCCGCGGTCCAGACCGGAGGATGGGGTTTTTGGACCGGTCGGAGTTCCAGGCTCGTCTCAGGAATATCAATAAATCGGCCGCTGTAAGAAAAGGTGGGCTGCGTCCAGGCACGAATGACGGCTTCATGGGTCTCGTCAAAAATCTCACGACTCTGGTTATGGTCCACCTTCCAGGGGATAAATTCTCCAGGCTGAATGCCCCGGCCTATGCCCCACAGCAAGCGACCGTCACTCATCATATCCAGCATGGCCCCCTCTTCGGCTAAACGGATCGGATGATGGAACGGCAGGACATTCACCGCCGGGCCGAGCTTGATGCGACTGGTCCGCTGAGCGGCCGAAGCCACCATCAGGTTGGGCGAGGCAATCATGCTGTAGGTAGAAAAGTGGTGTTCGGCAAACCAAAAACTGTCATAGCCGAGTTGTTCGGCGTACACGACTTGTTCCAGGTTTTCTTGGAAGAGCTGCTGGACACTGCGCTCGTCAGCTTTTGTTACGGTAGAAAAAATTCCGAATTTCACCGAGCCCTCCCTTTTCCAGAACCGTTTTCCTCTCTACGCCCTTTTCCCCCCTGTTGGCAAGACATATTCTTTGTTGTGGTTTCGAATCCCTGAGACCATTTTTTCATTGACACCAAGTCTGAGATGGACTAGAGCGATTTCATGTTCTTTGCATGAAAGGCACGCCATGACTCTTTCCACCCAAGAGCCGACAGCCGTCAGGCCCGTCATATGTTGTAGCTGTTCTCAGCAGTGTGGCGTGCTTGCCCACGTGACGGACGGGCGCATTACCCAGATCAGCGGCGATGCGGCGCATCCGATCAGTCAGGGGTTTGTCTGTATTAAGGGCCGCCGGGCCGCCGAACTGCACTATCAGGAGGGGCGCGTCCACTGGCCACTCAAACGCACGGGGGAGCGGGGCGAGGGAGCCTGGCAGCAGGTCAGCTGGGACGAAGCCCTGGACGATATTGCCGCACGACTCCAAACCTTGAAGCACCAGCACGGTCCGGAGAGTGTTGCCGTCACCTTCGGCACGTTTCATGGCGCGGACTGGGGCCTTGGCGAGCGCTTTCTGAACCTTTTCGGCAGTCCCAACAGCGCCGGACAGGATAAAATCTGCTCCGGCCCAACGACCATGGCCGAGGCCCTGACCTATGGCTATGGCCCGACCGCGCATACTTCTCCCGTCCCCGGCCTGACGAAATGCATCGTGCTGTGGGGGATGCGGCCGAGTGCTTCGGTGCCCCTCCTGTGGAAACAGATCGTCAAGGCCCACCGCCAGGGAGCCACACTCATTGTGGTTGACCCCCACTACACTACCGAGGCCAAGCGGGCCGATCTGTGGTTGCAGCTCCGTCCTGGGACGGATGGGGCCTTAGCCTTAGGCTGGCTCTCGGTTCTGATTGAAGAAGGTCTGTACGACCGGGAGTTTGTCGAGCAGTACACCACCGGGTTCGACGCCTTGCAGCAACACGTGGCCGCCTATTCGCCGCAGCGGGCCGCCGAACTCACCTGGGTCCCACAAGAACTCCTGGTCAAAGCTGCCCGGCTGTTTGCTCGCAACCGGCCAGGCATTATCAATAGTGGCAACGGAGTGTGCCAGCTCGGCCCGGCGAGCCTCCAGGCTGCGCGGGCAATTGCCTGTCTGGTGGCCATTAGCGGCAATCTGGATCGGGAGGGTGGCCACTCCCTGTCCGGCCCTCCCCGGCAGGTCGTGGCAAACGGGGATGTGATGCTGATGGACCGACTGCCCGAAGAACAGTGGCGCAAGCGACTGGGGATCGATCGCTTTCGTCTGCTGGGCGACGGGTATAAACAGCTTGATGCGGCCATGGCACCGGCCTGGCACGGCAAGCACCACCTGCTGAGCTGGACGGCTTCGGCCCATGAGCCCAGCTTGTGGCAGGCGATTACCCAGGGCGAGCCGTACCCGGTCAAGGGGTTGTTTGTCCAGCACCATAATCCGCTGGGTGGGAGTGGCAATGCCAGGCGGGTCGAGCAAGCGCTGCGGAGTGCCAACCTGGAACTACTGGTGGTCCACGACCTGTTTCTGTCTCCGACCGCGCAGTTGGCCGACTACGTCCTGCCAGCCAGCCACTGGCTCGAAAAGCCGTCCTTCTCCACCGGCCTGGGCTATATGGGCACCGCCGGCGATTACGCCGCGGCGAGCCACGCGGCCATCGAGCCCGAGTATGGTCACCGGAACGATTATGAGCTGTGGAGAGACCTCGGGCGACGGCTGGGTCAGGAGGCCGACTGGCCGGAAACCGTTGAGGAGTTCTGGGATACCTGTCTGCGACCGGCCGGCCTCAGCTTTCACACCCTTGCTCAGCAGACCGGGCCGTGGATGTCCGCTACGCCACGCTACGGGAAATTCGTCGGTCGGTCGGCCCAGGACGATAAGCCGCGCTTTGGGACCCCATCCGGGCGGGTGGAGTTACGCTCAGCCATCCTGACCGACCTCGACTACCCGGCCCTGCCCGTCTACGAGGAACCGGAAATTTTTACGCGCTGGTCGACCGACTATCCGCTGGTGCTGACAACCGGAGGGCGGGTCATCGAAGGCTTTCACCAGAACAGCCAGCAGATGCCCTGGTTCCGTAAGAAGTATCCCCACCCGGTGGTTCAGCTTCACCCGCACGCCGCGGCGGAACTCGGTATTGAGGACGGGACGTGGATCACCATCGAGACCCCAATCGGCAGCGTGCGGCACGTCGCCCGCCTGGATGACACCCTCCATCCGTGCGTCGTCCAGGCCGACCGCTGGTGGTATCCCGAGCGTCCAGGACAGGCTCCGGAGCTGTACGGCCTGTGGGAAACGAATATCAATGTGTGTACCGATGATGACCCGGCGCAGTGCGACCCCATGATGGGTACCTGGCTGCTGCGCGGCCTCCCCTGTCGTCTGGTCAAGGCGGAGCCGGCCACATCCATCGGGTCTTCAGAAACAACGAGGCAATAACATCTCACCAAGGAGGGAGCAGACATGAACGCTGACGATCTCGCCCAACGCATTCAAACCCTGGAGAGCATTGAAGCCATCAAAAAGCTCAAAGCCCGTTATTGTGCCTTCTGCGACAATCAGTACGACGCGGACGGCATTGCGGAGCTGTTTGCTGAGGACGCGGTCTGGGATGGCGGCAAATTCGGCAAGCACGAAGGCCGTGAGGCCATCCGCACCTTCTTTCAGGGTGCGGCTGAAATTTTTCCTTTTGCGGTCCACAATGTCATGAACCCCATTATTGAGGTAGACGCAGACACCGCCACGGGCCAGTGGTATCTGTTTCAGCCCTGCACCCTGGCCGAGGGCAACCAGGCCGCCTGGCTGACCGGTCGGTACGAAGAGCGCTATGAGAAGCGGGACGGCGAGTGGAAATTCAAATACCTCAGCGTGACACCTTTCTTCTTTACGCCATACGGCGACGGCTGGGTGAAAACACCCTTTCTTGGCCAGTAGACAAAGAGAAGAGGAGCGTCCATGCCATTCGTTGAAAGGGAGCACGGGATTCGCGTGCATTACGACGATTATGGGCAGGGTCGGCCGCTCGTTTTTCTGCACGGGTATTCCTGCAACGCCTGGATATGGACCTACCAGGTTCCGCTCCTGGCCCACCGCTATCGCTGCATCGTGATCGAAGCCCGGGGCCACGGACGTTCGAGCAAACCGCTGAGCGGGTATTCCATTCAGGAGATGGCGGCCGACGATGCCGCCGTACTGGCCGCTTTGGGCCTTGACCGTGCGATTCTGGTTGGCAATTCCATGGGCGGCATGCGGGCCATGCAGATATGCCTGGACAACCCGGACCTCGTCGCCGGCAATCTGATTATCAGCAGCGCGACGAATCTGACCCGGTTTGTGGATTCGACCGATCTGCTGAGAGATCTGCGGACCAAATACGAAGAGATGACCGACGAGTTTGTGCGGCGATGTTTTTCCCAGCGGACGCGGCACGAGCGGCCCGAGCTCTGCCACCTGCTCAAAAACAATCTACTCGATCCTATCACCTTTCCGCGGCGCGTGGCCTGCGCCCTGGTCGAACACCCGGACGGCGTGTGGAACTGGGATATTACGCCCAGGCTCGCGGAGATTACTCAGCCCACGCTGATCGTAGTGGGCGAAGAAGATGAGGCCACGCCGGTTGAAGCCAACCAGATTCTGGCCGAACACATGCAGAATGCGGACTTGCAGATCGTCACCGACGTTGCCCATATGTACCAGATTGAGCAGCCGCTGGCATTCAACCAGACCCTGGAGACCTTTGTGACCCAACTCGGATGAGGACCCACCTATGCCGACCACGGAACAGGACACACAGCAGATCGAGGCTATTCTTGAGCGTTATTCCAAATGCTGGGAAGCCATGGACTGGGAAGGGCTCAAAAGCATCTGGGACCCCGACTATGAACACATCCTCTATATTCCCGAGGAGCGCGCCCAGCCGATCCGGGGCTGGACCGAGGTGGAGGCTTATTTTCGCCATGCCGCAGAGTCGGTCGTCCGCGTCAAGGCCATGCAACTGAGCGATATCACCATCGACGTGTTCGGCGATACGGCCTACGCGTTTTGCAATTTCCACTTTGAGGCCGAGCTCAGGCGACTGACCGAGCCCTTTGTGACCGGTGGACGCGACACCTTTATCCTGCGGCGTACAGACGCGGCCTGGAAAGTCGTCCACTACCACGAGTCTCGCCCCCACACGTCCTAAGGGGAGACGCTAGATGGCGGGACGACTCTCTGGAAAAGTGGCCCTTATCTCCGGTGCTGCCCGTGGCATGGGTGAGAGCGAAGCACGTTTATTCGCACGTGAGGGAGCTCAGGTCGTCCTGGGCGATATCCTTGCAGCCCAAGGCCGGTCTGCCGTCGAGAACATCGCTCAACAGGGCGGAACCGCCGCATTTGTCCCGCTTGATGCTCTTGCGGCTCACTCCTCTGGGCAGGGACGGCACGGCCGAAGAAGTCGCGTATGGCGTGCTCTATCTTGCTTCGGATGAGTCCTCGTATGTGACCGGCGCAGAATTGGTTAGCGACGGAGGATATACCGCCCGCTAAAAAGAATGAGCAATACGCCCAAGCAAATAAGGAGGGCTTCATGCGCTTTGGGTTTTTCGATCAGTTGCCGTGCGCGCCCACACAATCAGAGCGTCAGCGCTACCACGATATTCTGGCCCAGATTCGCCTGGGCGACGAAGTCGGCTTTGATACCGTCTGGCTGGGCGAACTGCACTTTGGGCCGAGCACTTCGATTATGGCCTCGCCGCTGATGGTGCTGGCAACCGCGGCCCAGCATACCGAGCGTATCCGTCTGGGCACCGCCGTCACCCTTCTGCCGCTGCACAGCCCGATGAAAATGGCGGAAGAAGCGGCCACCGCCGACATTCTGAGCGGCGGACGGCTGGAGTTCGGCGTCGGACGCGGCACCGCGCCGGTGCATTACCAAGGTTATAACGTGCCCATGGAAGAGAGTCGGGAGCGCTTTGCGGAAGCCCTCGACGTCATTCGCACCGCCTGGACAACGGACCGCCTGTCCTATCAGGGCAAATACTTCCAGGCCGAGGATCTGCCGGTCGTGCCGCGCCCCATTCAGCAGCCCTACCCTCCGATACGCATGGCAGCCAACAGCCCGGACACCTTTGCTTTAGCCGGTCAACTCGGCCTGTCTATCTTTGCTTCTCCGCTGATTAACCCGCCCGACAAACTGCGCGGCTATATCGCGGAGTATCAGAACAATCTGAACCCTGGGGTCCGGCCCGATGTCGCGCTGATGTTTCCCGTCCACGTTGCCGACAGCCGGGCCAAAGCCCGGGAAGAATACGAACCAAGCCTGATGAATTTTTTTCGAGCCGCAGGAGAACGGCTCCGTCCGCTCGGCAAGGCCACCATCAAAAGTTACGAAGCCTTCCAACAGATAGTGGAGCGCTTGGAGCGGGTCAACTACGAGGGGTTGGACAACAAGATGGGCGCCTTCGGCGATCCGGATTACTGCATCGAACGCATTCGGCACTTCAAGCAGGAATTTCCTATGACCGAGTTTATTGGCTATTTCAACCAGGGCGGTCTGGTCGATCACGCCATCGTCAAACGCTCGATGGAGCGCTTTGCCAGGGAAGTCATTCCGCACTGTCGGTAAGCATGCAGTTAGAGAACTTCCAGTGAGAACTTTCGGAACCGCTGGATGAGCCGAAAGTCCTCCTCGTTCCGAGTGACGACCGTTGCTCCGATAGAACGCCCACTCAAAGCAATAAGAATATCGTTCAGGAATCCACGCGAGAGCTTATCACGGAGCTGGGGGGCTTGGTTCGCTATCGTTGCGACAACGGTCCCGGCTTCTTTCCATATGCGATGACTGGGGGTAATAATTCGTCGCACCCGCTCGAAGGGTTCATACAGGGCAGCCGCCTGTCTTCGATGTCGGATCGCTCGGACTCCAGCGAGAAGTTCTTCTATGACGACAGAGCTACAGTATGTGAGCGGAAGCCCGCGGAGATAACGGGGTCGAAATTCTCTCGCAAAATTTTCATCGCGCAGAATTGGAATATACACACTCGTGTCAAACAACAGGGCGGACATCAATCTTCTTCCCAGATATCCCTGAAGTCCGGTGCTTTCCCCGCCACCCGATCAAAGCCGCGCATGACCTCGTTACGGAAGGCCACAAGGTTGAGCGCTTCCCGGATAGTCTCTGACTCGCTCTTTTTCCCCAATATCTTCTGGGCACGTTTCAGTGCCTGCGGATCGAGAAAGATATTCTTCCGAACCAGCTTTTGCATCGCTTTTTCTCCACTAGATGTATTATTTTATAAAACATACGTAATGAAAATTGAGAATCAAGGACGGTGGACAATTTTATTTTGGTCGAACCGCCCCGAAGAGAATGCTTGACACTCAGACAACCCCTTACAATAATCGCCTGCCAGTGAAAGGAGCCGTCCATGGGGATAGTCCACGGGGACAGAACGCTCAAAGAAGTCGTTGAGGAGCGTGAGCGCAACCAGGCTGAGACCGGCTCATCGTACGGCTCTGAGGCCCTCCACCTCTTTGCGCATGAGCCGACTCAGCTTGAGCGGATTTACTGGAAACTGATCACGGCGACGCAGTATGGCCGCGACACCTCCATGCTGATCTCAACCTCACCCAGCGCCATTACCGGAGAGTTACTGCAATTTGTAGCCACCCCGGACGGGCGCGCCGTTGCCTCCTCCTGGGGGCTGTGCGGGCATTCCGGTGCCCTGCGGATGATGATCGGGACCATGGGCCAGCTTGATTATGACGCAGACCCCGGCATGGGCGGCATCCACGACGGGGATATTTTCTCGTGCAACGACCCGGTCCACGGCAGCTCGCAGAACAACGATATGTATACCGTTCTGCCGCTCTTTGCCGAAGACCAGCTCATTGGCTGGGCGGCGGCCAGCCTGCATCTGGTCGATGTCGGGAGTGCGTTTACGCCGGGTATGGCCGGGGTGTCGCCCACCACCTATACGGACGGATTCGTCGTTCCGCCCCAGAAGACCGGTCAGAACTTCGTCCAATCCAAAGCCTGGGAGCTGACCCTCAAACGGCGAACCCGGATGGGGGTGATGAACATCCTGGATGACAAAATGAAGCTGGTCGGCGCGCTGATGGTCCGCGAGCGCGTCCTCAATATGACCGAAGAGTTTGGGGCTGAACGCTTTGTTCAGGCCATGCACGAGATTATTGAGCGCGACCGGCGTGAGATCATCGAACGGGTCAAAGCCTGGCAGGTGCCCATGATCTCCCATCATCCCAAAATTATTCACGTCACCCAAAAGCAGTATCTGGGTACGGCGTTTCCGGAGGCCATCGACTGCACCCTCCACGTCCCGGCCACCTGCCAAATCAACCCTGACGGGACGATCACCCAGGATTTCCGCGGGGCCAGCTCGCAGGGGTTTACCCATTATAATTGTTATCCCGGCGGCTGGAATCTGGGCGCGTATACCGACTTTCCGGTCCTGGCCATGGGGCCGGCTATCAGTAACGCCATCTATGAAATCGCCCAGCGCAAGACCGACCCCGGCAGCCTGTGCCAGCCCACCCGGGATGATCTGGGCTCGGTCCATGGCTGCGTCATGGCCATTGATGCGCACAGCAATCTTGGTCGCGGCTATGCCCTCGGGCGCTTTGCGCGGGGCTTTCTGGAAGAGGCCTGGGTCAACGAAGTCCTGTGGGGTATTAGCTCGTTTGAGGGCAGCTTCGCCAACGGCACCCCCTTTGCCAGCGCAGACTGGAGTCTGACCGCCAACATGCCCCTGGGGGTCACGCCCTGGCGGGATGGCGTGTCTGTGGCAGTCGGTACCGGCAACCCACTGTCCGACATCGGTGAGGCGGAAGAGTACGAGTTCCTGTGCCCGGCCATTACCCATCTCAGTCGGGGGCTCGTACCCGATGTGATGGTGCACGGCAAGTATCGCGGCCCCGTGGCGTTTGGCATCGGCTATCTGGTGACCAACCCCGGAGGGAAAATGACCTTTCACAGTACCGGCTCGCCAACCGGGACCTCGCCCGCCTGCATCGTCGGCATCTGCGGCGGCTATCCCGCCCTGCCCTCCTATATTCTGCTCCTGCACAAAACCAACGTCCGGGAACTGATAGCCCAACAGATTCCGTTGCCACGCAATGCGCTTGAAGCGCGAGACTATCTGGAACGCGGGCTGCTCACGGCCGAGCGGATGCTCGACAACGTCACCCAAACGCCGGAATGGGAAGTGACGGACGGTGATCTGATCTATTACGCCAACGAGGCCGGCAGTTCGTGGGGTGAGCCATTAGATCGGGACCCGGACCGGGTACGCGCCGACCTGGAAGAAGGCTGGCTCTCTCCCGAGGTGGCACAAACGGTCTACGGCGTTGTGGCGCAGCGGACGGCACACGAGTGGACGGTAAACGCAGAAGCCACCCGGCAGGCACGGCATCAGCTCAAGGAACGGAGAAAACACCGCGCCATACCGGTCCGAGACTGGTGGAAAAACGAGCGCAAACACGTGCAGGACAACAGCCTGCCCGAGATGAGCCAGCGAATGTATCAGGACTGTCGCCAGTACGAGACCTTTCGAGACGCCTTTGTCTCGTTTTGGCAGGTGGCCGAGGACCCGCATGGATCGTAAAATGCAGGAACGCCTCCGCCTCCTGGTTGATGGACAACTGCCGGAGGACCAGGTCAAAGACCTCATCAGAATGCCGACCAAGGACCCGGATCGCTTCTGGACCTATCTGCACGTCCTCCAGGAGCGGGTGGCCTGGGACGACACCATTCTGCTGCGTATATCGGAGCATCTCTATATCGTACGGAAAGCACAGGGCGGACGGGTCGTCAAATGTGACTGCGGGCATGAGTTTGGTGACTATCGGGTGAACTGGAAACTCCACAGCATGCTGGCCGTACGAAAAACCAAAGAAGATCTTGAAGAGGTGTATAACGCCGGTATTCTGCCCAATCCAGAACATTTGGAAGTCCGGGAGTTCTACTGTCCGGGGTGTTATGCCCAGCTCGGCGTTGAGGTCGCACCCCACGGCTACCCGATTGTGTTTGAACTCCTGCCCGACCTGGACAGCCTGTACCGAGACTGGCTGGGTCGGCCGCTGCCGGACGAAAGCCCGGACTGGTATCAGGATCGTTCCGCCACCCTCACCGCGGCCTGGGCTGAGGAAGACGACCGATGACGGACCGCTATTTTCTGACCCTGGACGCGGGCGGCACGATGACCGACTGCTACCTCTCGGACGAGGCGGGTAACGGCTATATCGGCAAGAGCCTGACCGTCCCGGACAATCAGGCTGAGAGCTATCTCGAAGCAGTGGCCGACGCGGCTCAGGAAGCCGGGGTTACCCGCAGTCAGGTCCACGCCACCACCCAGATGGTGATTTATGCCGGCACGACGCTGACGAATCTGGTGGTGACCGGGACCGGCGCCAAGGTGGGTCTGCTCGTCACACGGGGCTTTGAACACTATCCCTCTATTGAGCGGGGACTCACCTGGCTGGGCCAGACGCGTTTGGAACAAGCCAAATGGCAGCTCCACGAACATACGGCTCCGCTCGTTTCTCTCAGGCATGTGAAAGGTATATCCGAACGGATTCTCGGCGGCAGCCCGTATCGCGCCGGGTCGCAACTGGCCGAAGGCACGGTCCTCATCCCACTCAACGAAAAAGAGATCGAAGACGCCATACATTTTTTCCTGGACGAGGGGATCGAAGCCATCGGCATTGTTTTTTTGTGTTCCTACACCAACCCCAGCCACGAACGCCAGGCCAAAGCCATTGCCGAGCGGGTGATGCGGGAACGTGGGCAGGCCATTCCGGTCGTCATTTCGGCCGATATCTGTCCGCGTCGCCAGGAAAGCACCCGCATGAAGAGCCTCCTGGTTGAGTGTTACGGGGCAGAGCATACCCAGTCTCAACTCCTCGCGGTTGAAGCCGCAGCCAGAGCCGACCAGTATCCCTACGAATTGGGCACCCTGCTCTTATACGGCGCGGTGGCCAGTATCCGTCATCCCCGGCTGTATGAGACCGTTGTCTCAGGACCCATTGGCGGCATTCTGGGCGGCCAGGCATTGGCCGATGTCAAGGGCTGGCAGAATGTCGTGTGCTGTGACCTGGGCGGTACCACGTTTGATGTGGGTGCGATTGTCGATGGTCTGCTGCCGGTTGCGCGGAGTCTGGACTTTGCGCGTCATCGCCTGAACGCGCCGGCTCTGGGCATTGACTCCATTGGCTCGGGCGCGGGCACGGAGATCCATGTGGACCCGCGCTATAAGCGGGTCACCCTGGGCCCCCAGAGTGCCGGCCCCCAGGTCGGCGTCTGTCTCAATCACCCTGAGATTACGGTGGCCGACGTGGATTTGGTGTTGGGCTATCTCTCCCCGGACAATTTTCTTGGCGGACGGGTCAAGCTGGACCGGGACAAGGCCCTGACCGCGCTGGAAGAACGGCTGGCTCGTCCGCTGGGCATAGAGGTCTATGAGGCGTGCGAGGGGGTGCTGGACATGATTCATGACTCCCTGGGCGATCATATTAACGGCTCATTGCTCAGCCGTGGGCTCAGCCCTGGAGCCTATGTGCTCTTGGTGTATGGCGGCAGCGGCCCGCTCCATCTCTGGGGTGTGGCAGAGCGGGTTGAAGCCGCGGCCGTGTGTACCGTCCCCTGGGCAGCAGCCTTTTCGGCCTGGGGCATATCTGTGGCAGAAAATTTTTCTCGCATAGAGAAAACGGTGGTGTGTACGCTCTCGCCGGAGCTAACTCCTGATGAGCGTATCGAGGAAGCCAAGAAAGTCGCTACCGCCTGGCGCGAACTGGAAGAGCAGGCCTATACCGAACTCGCCCGGGTCGGGGTCGCTAGAGAGAAGATTCACTTCCGCTACGGCATCTCCGCGCGGTATGTCGGCCAACTGTTTGTGAGCTGGAGCGCCCACGTACCGCACGGCACGGTCGAAACGCGGCATGACGTTGAGGTCTTGATCGAGAGTTTTGAGAAAGAATTTGGTCGGATCTATCCGGTTGCGGGACGCTTCCCGGAGGCCGGTTATCAGATCGACGGCGCATTTATTGAAGCCGTGGTGGACAAGCGTGCGCCCATTACTCGACAATTCAGGCTGGGGAACAAGACACCAGACCCGACGGCCTCAAAAGGGCAGCGGCGGGCCTACTGGAAAAAAGAATGGCTGGACTTCAATCTGTGGGATATGGACCGCCTCCGGGCCGGGAATGTGGTCGATGGGCCGGCCATTATTGAGCATGCCATGACCACGTTTGTTATCCCACCGGGGAAGCGGGTTGAGTGGGATGAGCATCAGGTGCTGTGGTATCGTTAACGTTAGAGGAGGTAGAACATGCCTTTCCAATTACGCTACAGCATAGACGGCGAAGAGATTACCGTTGTGGCCATTGGGCTGTTTGTCGCCCCGAACAAAATGCTGCTCGAATTGATGCGCCTCGGGGTGCGCGTCATTCTGGTCGAGCCCATTATGGGGGCACACCACGGCCGCGGCCTGCCCGACCGAGACCGTGGACCTCTGAATCGGGCCGGTGTCAGCATCCCTTGGCAGATGCTGCACCGCGGCATGCAGGCGGTGGCCATCGACTTTCGCCAGGAGGCGGGCAAGCGGCTCGTCCTCGACCTCATTCGAGAAACCCATGTGCTGATCAGCAACTGGCCCCCGCGCATGGCGCCCTGGCTCGACTACGCCCATCTGGTCGAGCACTGCGGGCCGTCCGTCATTAAAATCCAGTTCGACGGCGGGCACGACGGGCGGGCGGCCAACGATTACTCCATGCAGGGAGCGACCGGCTTAGCCCACGCCACCGGCGAGCCACACGGCAGACCGCTCACCATTCCGGTGGCGTTTTTCGATATGCTCACCGGGCTGCACGGCCTGAACGCCTTTCATGTTGCTCTACGCCGCCTGGCGGAAACCGGGCGGGGCGACTGCTATCAGATCGCGCTGGAACAGGTCGCGTTTCAAACCCTGGCGGAGTTGGGCTGGTACGCCCAGGCCGAGACAACGGGCGAGGGCCGGGAACCGATTGGCGACAATCTGCTGGACGCCGTCCATGGCCATTACTACGCCCGGGACGGGAAGTTCGTCACCCTGAATCTGATTGGCGATTCGGTGTTACGTCGGCTGCGCGATGCCACCGGCCTGCACAACCTCGCCCTCGACGAACAGGGCCACGAGATCCACGGCGATCATGCGCGCTATGAGCGGGTCGATACGATTAAGCGGCAAATTGCCGACTGGATTGCGGCCCGGCCGCAGGAAGAGGTACTCAAAACCCTGGGCCAAGCCGGGCTGGTAGTCGAACCGTGTCGGGACAGTATCGAGGCGGAACAGCACGCCCGGGGTCTGCCCTGCTTCCATCACGTTGACGATCCAGACCTCGGGTCGATCTGGGTGCCCGGCCCGGTGATCGAAGCCCGCGACCTGGAACCCTCCGATCTGCCCAGCGCCCCCCATCCCGGTGAGCACACCCACCTTGTCCTCAAGGAATGGCCGGGCGCAACTGGCGCAGTTCTGGGACTGGCTTCAGAGGAAATAGCGAACCGTCTGGAAGGCCAAAAAATTATTGCCGGGCAAGCTGCATTCCCGGGGCCGCATGGACCTCCTCCGGAGTTTCCGCACTCCGAATGATGCCGCGAGCCCGTGCGCTTGCCTATCCCCTCCCTGGAGGGGTGGCCGAAGGCCGGGGTGGGTTGTCCCTGCACGCCCGGCCGAACAAACCCACCCCGCCGCTGACGCGGCACCCCTCCCAAGAGGGGATATGGGGGCGAGCCTCCAGGGTCCGTGGCTTATCCCTCCTCATCCGGCCACGGCAGGACGCCAAACGGAAGACGGGTGCGGCGCAGGGAGAGGCCACGTTTGATTTGTCGGACGCGGCTGTTGAGCGCTGTCTGCGCCAGTATGCTCTTGGCGTCGAGCAGCTTTTCAAAGGCGGCCAGCCAGCTTTCATAATAGGTTGGGCGCGTCTCGGGCGGTTGCCGGTCCGCACTGACAATCTCGGCAATCAACCGCTCCTGAAACTCGGACCAGGCGTAGTGCCGCTGTTCGCACAGGGCGACCCCCAGGGCAAACGCGATACCTTCCCACGGGTCCTGGAACTGGAGTTCGCCGCTTCGCCGGGGCAGAGCGGCGGGACCCTGCATGTCAGAGACGTTTCTCTGGGAAAGACCGGGCGGCTGTTTTTTCTCAGCCTCAACCCGTGCCACTCCGATCATCGCATCCCGCGTGACAATAGCCGTGAGCTCGTCGAGCGTCATCTGCTCCGTGCCGGCCGGTCGCTCCGGCAGGACCATATAGCGGGTCTGGAAGGTGCTGTTCCAGACCTGAATCCTGATGCTTTCGTCCAGCTCAAGCCCGAACTCCCGGAGCACCTCGCGCGGCCGGCCCGTGACCCTGGAGCGATACGACTGGCTCTTATACCAGAACGGCGGCAGACCCAGGACCGGCCAAGGGTAACACGAGCATAAAGCACAGACGATCACGTTATGCGTCTGGGGCGTATTCTCCACCACAACCAGATGCTCGCCCTGCAAGCCGCCAAAGCCCAACTCGGCTATGGCGGCGGTGCCATTCTCAAGCAAACGGACCTTATAGGCGGGGTCCGTCCAGGCCCGGGCAACCACCCGGCAGCCGTTCAGCGGCCCGATATCGTTTTCGTACGAGTCCAGAACGGTATCGAGCAACGTACTGGAAACAAAACCCTTTTCGGCAAGCAGGGCTTCGATCGCCTTGACCTGAATCTCGCGGTCGCGGTTCTGGTCTTGTGTCAACCGGCGCTGCTGAAAGGCCGCGCCGGTATCATGTTCGTGAGCATCACTCATCGTGCGCGTCCTCCTCAGTCTGGAAGTAATGTTGCTCCTGCGAACATCCTACCCCTGTTCTGCGCACAACAAAAAGGGTGGCCTCACGACCACCCTTTCCGCCTGCAAATACAGACGGCACTCAACCCAGATGTGCGACCTATCCGGCCATGCCCAACGCGGCCAGCGGCTCGCGGTCCACGACCGGGTCACGCGTCACCCCATTGCGATAGGCTACCGAGCCAGGGGTGCGTTCAAACGGATCGACCAGATCGATTTCCTTGGCGTATTCTCGCAGTCGCGGGGTCAACTCCTGGGCAATCAGACGCATGCTCGTTTTGCGGTCCTCGTCACCGACCGGCCCCTGGATATTGAAGAAGACGAAAATACTCGGACGCAGCACCCGCAGCAAAGTCTTGGCCTTGGGCAGGACGGACTCCGGCGTGCCGATGAGGAGCTGGAGATTCTTCTGCGCCTTACCGTAGCCCTTGAGCAGTTTTTGACGGACAGTATCAAAGTCGGTGGTGTCGGGCCGACCGCCGTCCGAGTGAGCACGCAGCTTCTCGGGGCTGACACCCAGCCAGCTCCCACCCGGATGCTTGGCCAACATCCGAATCGCCCCCTTGGAGTTATAGCCCGGCGGCAGGGTATGCTCGGGACGGGAGAAGGCGTTCTGGCCGCCACCAAACACAAAGTTCTTGCCGATTTCCTGGGCCTTCTCTTCCGTCTCGGCCAGAAAGGTCGGAATCAAATAGCCAAAGTTTTCCGGGCCAGCCTGATAGCCGTGCTTGGCGGCTTCATCGGCGTAGAAATCCCATAGGTCACAGGTCGGTCCCAAGGCCGTGCCCAGCCCCAGATAGGGGTAGCGGTGCTCCGCACACCAGCGGGCCGTCTCCGGACTCAGCACCCCGGGAATCCACATCGGCGGATGCGGTTTCTGGTAGGGTAAGGCCCACGGGTTCACATGTCGATAGTGAAAATGCTTGCCCTCGTAGCGCCACGGACCGGGCTTGGTCCAGGCCTGCACGATAAAGTCGTGGGCTTCGTTGAACATCTCCCGGTTATAGGCCGGGTTGGCATTATTGAAGAACTGTTCGCTGCCCGCTCCCCGCACCCAGCCGGTCACCAAGCGCCCGCGCGAGATCAAATCAATCTCGGCCAACTCTTCAGCCATCCGCAGCGGATGCTTCAGCACCGGCAACGGATTGCCGATCAGGACAATGCGGACCTTTTTGGTAATACGCGCCAGGATAGATGCTTCGACATTCATGACGCTGCCCATACAAAAGGGGTTGCCGTGGTGCTCGTTGAGCGCGACGGCATCGAACCCAAGCTCTTCGGCGTAGCAGTATTCGTCCAGATAATAATTGTAATCGTTCGCCGCCTGCTCACGGTCGAACAGGGCGTTGGGTACGGCGAAGTAGGCTTTGTTCTTAAGTATCTCGTCTTCGTTCAGACCACGATAGGGCCGTTCGGTGAAATAGGAAATTTGCATAAGGCCTTCTCCTTCGGACGAGCTTGTCCCACGCAATTACGACGCAAAGAGTAAACGTGTCAACATCTGCATGTCTATTGGGAGACACGTTTACTCTTTCAGGAAGTCTTGCACGATTTTGACAAATTCGGCCGAGTTTTCGATTTCCGGACGATGGCCGACATTGGCGATTTCCACGGCCCTGGCCCCGTCAATGGCTTTGGTATAGGCGGCAATGCAGCCCGCTGGCACGATCCGGTCTTCGGACCCGCGGACCAGTAGAGTGGAGACGTTTTTCACGCCACGCAACAGATAAGGCAGGCTGGGGTTATGCATATACGGTTCCCAGCCGATACGCGCACTTTCCGCCCTGGCATCCTCAAATGCCTCGAATTGCTCCGGCGTCATCTCGCCGCCGTAAATGCTTCCGAACTCGGCGGTCCCCGGGTCGGCAACGGTTGCCCGTAAATGAGTCCGAATCGTCACCGGGAAGATATCCCAGATTTCGCCCTTCTCGGGCTTGAGCCCCATCGGTCCCACCAGAATCAGGTGATCAAAAATCTTGGGGTCGGCCGCGACCATCTCGGCGGCGATAAATCCACCGGCTGAGAACGCAATGACATCCACCGGGTCGAGCCCCATTTCTCTGACCGCCATGCTATACAGACCAGCCAGGTCACGGAAACCCCGAATCCACTCCAGGCGCGGGGTTTTACCAAAACCGGGCTGGAGCGGAATCACGAACGCACGCTCTGCAGCAAGCTCGTCATTCCATTTCATCCATCCGGGAAATCCCAGCTCATCATGCAGCATTAACAAGGGTTTACCTGATCCGCCCTTAATGAGCGTTAATTCAGCTTCGGCTACATGAGCCTTCTGTTCAGTCCAGTTTGCCAAGAATCTTTCCTCCTTATACAAGGTTTCCGCACTCAGACTCCTCCGCCTCACAGCCGGATTACTTAATCAGGCCCGACCCGACTTGTCCACACGTTCTTAGGGAGCGATCAGTTGGACAGTGGGAAAACTTGTCTGAAAGTGAGCCACATCTCTTGTGAGCAAAGGCATCCCTGCGACCGCAGCGTGGGCTCCGATATAGAAGTCTGGTAAAGGGGAGCGCTTTCGGCCGCCTCGTTTCCGATAGGCAAGAAAACTCTTCCCGGCCAGAAAGGCAGCTTCCCAGGGCAAGGGAACGCGTTGAAACGCTGCGGGTGGGAGGGCCTCATCCAGGTCTTCAATACGGTCGAATCTAACCGAGACCTCGGCGTAGATAATGGGGTTGATGACAAGGAGGCCAGTGTCCGCACAGCGGGCTAGGGCTTCTTCAGACCACATCCCCCAGGTAGGATCTTCAGTCAGAATATCAAGCAGGACATTGCTATCCACCAGAACGGCGTTCACGGGCGCGGCCCTCGAGTGAGTGCCATGATTTCGTCGGTCGTCATCCGGCCCGTCCCCTTGCCGCGTAGTTGGGCCACGATTGAACGCCCTCGCCCCTGCCGAGTCTGTGTCTTTGTGATGCGCACGGCATCTCCGTCCACCTCACAGGCAACTTCCGTATAGGGCAGCAGTCCCAATTGTTCCCGGATTTCAATGGGAATGGTGATTTGACCTTTTGATGTGATACGCATACTCCCTCCGGGTAAGAATTATATTATTCTTACCCAAAGAAGTGAAGCGATCAAGGCTTGGGCGTGAGCTGTGACTGCGCTTTCTCTTGATCTTTTCCTACTTCAAGGGATAGGAGTACTAGTGTCCAACAAGGAGAAGGAGGGTCTGAGTGTGGACGCATTCGAGTACGCTGCTCCGCAGAATCTACAAGACGCCGTGACGTTGCTGGCCGAGGCAGGTGGTGAGGCGCGACCCCTGGCAGGTGGAACCGACCTCATTGCCCAGATGAAGGAGAACCGCCGGAGCCCGGCTCTGGTGGTTGACGTCAAAAAAATTCCCGAGCTCAATGTCCTCTCCTACGAGGCCGTGCTCCGCATTGGTGCGGCCGTGTCGTGTACGCAGATCGCCGAGTTCGAGCCGGTGCGCGTCCACTACCCGGCCCTGGCCGAGGCCTGCGCCCTGATCGGCTCGTATCAAATACAGAACCGCGCCGCGCTGGGCGGCAATTTTTGTAACGCTGCCCCGTCCGCGGACGCCGTTCCACCGGCGGTGTCGTACGGCGCGAGGCTGGTGATCGCCGGGCCAAACGGGCAGCGAGAAATTTCGTCAGAAGATTTTTTTGTCGGACCGGGCCAGACCGTGCTGGAAAAAGGCGAAGTCCTGGTCGAGATTGTGCTGCCGCCTCCCCCACCCCATTCCGGCGCGGCCTATCTGCGTTTTATCCCGCGCGAAGAGATGGACATTGCGGTGGCCGGGGTGGGCTCGTTTGTCCAGCTCAGCTCGGACGCTCGCACCTGCGAGCAGGCCCGTATCGTACTGGCCGCGGTTGCGCCCACTCCCGTCCGGGCAAAAGCGGCCGAGGCGTTTTTAGTGGGCAAGTCTTTGGACGACACAACGCTGGCCCAGGCCGGGGAGCTGGCCTCCCAGGCCGCCAGTCCGATCTCCGACGTGCGTGGCTCGGCGGCCTATCGGATTGAGTTGGTAAAAGTGCTGACGCGGCGCACGCTGGGCAAGGCGCTAGAGAGAGCCAGGGGGGAGGCATCATGAAGCAGGCGATTGAACTGAACGTCAACGGCGAGCCGCACGCCGCGCTGGTCGATACCCGGGAAACGCTGCTGGACGCCCTGCGCTATAAGCTGGGCCATATGGGACCCAAGGAAGGCTGTGGCAATGGCAACTGTGGGGCGTGTACGGTCGTCTTGAACGGTACTGTCGTCAATGCTTGCCTCGTGTTCGCCGTAGAAGCCGCGGGCGCGGACGTGACCACGGTCGAAGGGGTTGCGGCTGAGGGCAACCTCCACCCCGTCCAACAGGCTTTTATCGAACACGGTGCCTTGCAGTGCGGGTTTTGTACGCCGGGCTTTATCATGTCGGCCAGGGCGCTGTTGGAACGCAACCCCAGCCCGAGCGAACCGGAGATTCGTCTGGCGATTTCCGGCAACCTGTGCCGCTGTACGGGGTATGACAAAATCGTTCGCGCCATTCAGGCCGCGTCGCAGGCGCTTTCACAAACCACCTAAGGAGGGACAGCATGGCTGAGTATAGTGTGATTGGAACGTCTTTGGCCAAAGTTGATGCCCCGGAACGGGTCACGGGCAAGGCGACCTATGGGGCTGACCTCGATCTGCCCGGCATGCTGTGGGCGAAACTCGTCCGTAGCCCGTATGCCCACGCTCGTATCAAGCAGATTGATACTAGCCGGGCCAAAGCGCTACCCGGCGTGAAAGCCGTCATCACCGCACACGATCTGCCCTCCCTGCCGAAAGGCGCGACCGCCCCCCTGGTGGGGGAAGTCAGCATCGACATGAGCGCCATCCGTGAGATCGTCATGGCCTCGGATAAAGTGCGCTATCACGGTCAGGTCGTGGCCGCGGTGGCCGCCACCGATCCGTTTATTGCCGAGGAAGCGGCCGGACTGGTTGACGTCGACTACGAACCCCTACCGGTCGTGGAAGACGTGCTCCAGGCCATGCGGCCGGACGCCCCGCTCGTTCACGAAGACCTGCACACCCTCGAAGAGGCGACCCAGGAAAAGTCCGATCAGCCGAGTAATATTTCCACCCATATGGTCTATACCAGGGGCGATGTTGAGGCCGGGTTCGCAGCGGCCGACGCGGTTGTTGAGAAAACGTATACGACCCAGATGGTTCACCAGGGCTATCTGGAACCCCAGGCCTGCGCCGCGCGGGTCGAGCCCAACGGCCGGGTCACCTTGTGGACCTCGGCCCAGGGACATTTCACCGTCCGGACCCAACTCGTGACCCTGCTCGGTCTCCCGGCCAGCCAACTCAAAGTCGTCCCCATGGAGATCGGAGGCGGATTTGGCGGCAAAGCCCTGGCGCTGTTTGAACCCACCGCCATTGTGCTGGCCCAAAAGACCAGCCGGCCGGTCAAACTCGTGGTCTCTCGGGAAGAAGTGCTGCGTGCGACCGGTCCAGGAGCACCCGCGGTCATCACCGTGAAAGCCGGCGCAACCAGGGATGGGAAGATTACTGCGCTGACGACAACCATGCGCTACGATGCCGGCGCCTTTCCCGGCTCGCCGGTCGCCCGCGGCCTGCTGGTGGGTTTAGCCCCGTATAAACTGGATAATATGGTTGCCGAAGGGTTCGACGTGCTGACCAATAAGCCCCGCGTTCAAGCCTACCGCGCCCCTGGCGGTACGCCGGCGGCCTTTGCGGTTGAGGCGCTGATGGACGCCCTGGCAGACGAGATTGGCGTCGACCCGCTGGCGTTTCGGCAGAAAAACGCCGCCGAAGAAGGCGATACTTTGCCCCTGGGCATGCCGCTCAACCGTATCGGCCTGACCGAGATGCTGAAACAGATTGAGACGCATCCGTGCTGGACCACGCCGCTGGAGGGTCCTCACCGCGGTCGGGGTCTGGCCCTGGGTTACTGGATCGGCGGTTCCTTCACATCGAGTGCCGAGGTCAAGATCAACCCGGACGCTACCGCTTCCATCTTTGTCGGCACCGTGGACCTGACCGGCACCCGCACCACGATTTCCCAGATGGTGGCCGATGAACTCCAACTTGATCCCCAAGACATCACTATCACAGTGGGTGATACCGACAGCGCCCCGTTTGCCGACCTGAGCGGCGGCAGTCGGATTACCTACACGATGAGTGCCGCCGCCCACCAGGCCAGTCAGGATGTATTGACCCAACTCAAAGAGCGGGCCGCGGAAAAGCTCAAGGTGTCGGTCGATGAGGTCGAGTATCAGGCTAAACGGTTCTGGGCCAAGGGTGATACCCAGAACGAAGTCAGCCTGTCCGAACTGGCCCGCGAGAGTGTGGCCTGGGGCAGCGGGCCGATCATCGGCAAGGGCAGCACCACCCGGATGCAGCCGGCCCACGCCTATGCCGCCCATGTCGCGGATGTTGAGATCGACCCGGAGACGGGCAAAGTGACTATCCTGCGCTATACCTGCTTCCAGGATGTTGGCAAAGCCATCAATCCGACCCAGGTTGAAGGCCAGATCCAGGGCGGGGCCGTGCAGGGCATCGGTTGGGCTCTGAATGAAGAATATGTCTTTGATAACGGCGAGCTGAAAAACGCCAGCCTGCTGGACTATCGCTGTCCGGTGGCGCTGGACCTGCCCATGATCGAAACCGTCCTGACCGAAGTCCCGGCCTCCGAAGGCCCCTACGGTCTGCGCGGCGTGGGCGAAGTGCCCATCGTGCCGCCGGGCGCGGCCCTGGCCAATGCGATTTACCGCGCCACCGGTACCCGGCTGTACGAACTGCCCATGAATCCCGAGCGGATTTTCTGGGCCACGCGCGGCAACGGAACCAACGGCTCAGGTGGAGCGTAGAAGGCCGCGGGACTTCTTTGGAAGGACGGTTCGAGAGAATCGTCCTTCCGGTCCTACTCCGCTCCGTTCGTCTCTCCGGTAAAGACAATATAGCCGGCTTCCTCCTGGGCTCGAATTCTTTCTTCCAGATA
The DNA here is from genome assembly GCA_965203745.1 of uncultured Binatia bacterium (SeqCode). Lineage (GTDB taxonomy): Bacteria > Desulfobacterota > Binatia > Bin18 > Bin18 > Bin18. The sequence continues at coordinate 969,195 of CBDBDK010000001.1, read as the reverse complement.
GTCCGGCAGGACGAGGGTGCGCTCCTTAGGAAACTTGCCGCGATGGAGTTGGGGCCGGAGGAAAAACTCCTCCGGTAAGCTGATACCGGCTTGAGTTTTGAGCGGTGCCGGGAACCAGGTGCGGCGCATAAAGTCCGGATTAAAGAACACATCCTTATCCTCTTGTGACCAGTCCCGGAGCTGCATGGCGTCATGGATGCCGTACGAGTAAAAGTCCTGCTGCGGGTCCCACCACAGGGTAATCAGGTTATGATAGCCACGTTCCTTGAGGCGCGGGTTCATCAGCTTGGCCACGCGCTCCTCTATCATAATGGGTTCGCCGTTCCTGCCGTATATTTCGGTCCGCAACGGATAGAAATAGTGCTGGTCCGCCCAGAACAGAATCCGGGGTGCATAGTAATCGGGCAGCCAGTCTTGCTTGGCGGCGGCCTCGACCAGATAGCATTTGACTCCGTTATCTTCGGTATAAAACGGATAGTCGTCGCCCATCAGTTTGATGGCGCTGGCCGGGACATCCTGAAAAGTCCCGTCCTCGGTCTGAAGCGTGATCGACTGGCGCGTTTTTGGAAAACGCGCGGTTTTGTAGAGCACGTCAGTGCCCAGAATACGCCAGGAGAACTCCCAGGCATCGCGGCCCAAAAAATCGTCATAGGCCATGGGCGCGTTTGGAAATTTTTCCTGCCGCCGCGGCTGGGGAAAGCGACGCACCCGGCGCATGCTCAGAGAATACCCAAACAGGTCCGCTTTTTTGGTCAGGTGTTGATCGGTCCGAAACGTACTGAAGAGCATCTGGTTGCCATAGTTTTCCGGAGGAGCGACATCCTGGGTGAGCCAGCGCGAGTAGACTTCCCCCGGCTTGGACAGAATCTGGCCCATCAGTCCTTCCGGGTCGCGATAATGCACCAGGGCGATAATCTGTTGAACAAAGAGATAGCCGGTCGGGGTGAGTGTTCCCGTGTCTTCGATCTGAACACAGTTCCAGCGGGGCATATGCGGGAACTCCATGATCCGATAGCCGACCTCTTCCGGCGTGTAAGGCGGCTCGAAAGGATAAGCTTCCGCCGGCATATACGGGATGTCTGCGTGGCGGGGCGTGTCGGTTGAAAAGTCGAAGCGGGCGAGTTCTTCTTCGGAAAGTTCGTCCAGCATACGCCAGGTCCGGCCCTCGTTGTCCTCGGCCGAAACCGGAGTCGCCCCCAGCCAGCAAGCCAAGACGAGTATCACCCAGAGCCGGCGGCCCAGCTCGAAGCCCGCAGCAGTCTGCCCTCTCGACATACGTCCCTCCCTTCCAAAACAGACAGCCTTACCATACCCGGAACGAGAAAGGGAGAGGTCGCGGAGAACGGGGTAGGCTGATTTTTATGCAGCCGGAAAGGCGTGGTGCGCCATGAAGATGTCAACATCTTGCTGAGCAAAGAACACCAGACGGACTTCTGCAATAGTAACGTCAGTAGCAAAGAAGTCGGCAATTGCCCGCGAGGCAACTGCCGCGGCCTCCTCACGCGGATAGCCGTACACACCGGTAGAGATGGCCGGGAAAGCCAGCGTCGTCAGCCCATGCTGTCTGGCAAGCGAAAGGGAGTTGCGGTAACAGGCAGAGAGTAGACCTTCCGCCCGCTCTCCGGCAGCATCATAGACTGGTCCGACCGTATGAATCACATGGTGGGCCGGTAGGCGGCCGGCCGTAGTGAGGACGGCTTCGCCCGTGGGCAGCCCGTCAGGATAACGGGTCCGCCGCAGTTCCTGACAGGCCGCGAGAATATCCGGCCCGCCCGCCCGATGAATGGCACCATCCACACCCCCACCACCCAGCAGGCTTGCGTTGGCCGCATTCACCACCGCAACGACCCGCTGTTGGGTAATGTCACCCACCAGGACGGAAACGCGCCCGTTGAGAAATATGTGCGGCGTCGAGGTTTGTGACATACGAGCAGCCGCAGAAAAACGGCCCTATCCCGCTTTAATCTTCCTGCACGGTCAGCGCCCCTGACGGGCATTTGGCAACAACGGCCCGGACCTCGTCGTCTGACGCCGCGCTGGGATCAATCACGAATTCCCCACCTTCAACCTTAAAGACTTGTGGCAGGCTCTTCACACAATTTGCCGAATGCGTGCAGACTTCCTCGTCCCAGTTCACTTTCATACTACGCCCTCCCGTATGGTGTTGGTTTCCGTAGCCTAGCGCTTTCCCTAGGCGGTCGGCAAGCCGACTTAACGACAGCATGCTGTTTGTGTCATCCCTCGCCCCAGGAGCAGATGACAACGGTCAGTCTGCCGATGCCGGTTGCCGTTCTTGAGCGCCTGACTTTTGTGGCATTCTGCGGACGAATCTGTTAGAGAAAATGCAGGAGGGCCCACACCATATGAAACAATTGCGCGTAATTACTGAGAAGTGTACGAGCTGCGTGCAGTGCGAGCTGGCTTGTGCCTTTGTCCAAACCGGAACCTTTCAGCCATCCCGTTCCGTCATTCGCGTCCATATCTTTGACGAGCAGGCCGTCTATGCACCCTATACCTGCTTTCAGTGCGATGAGGCCTGGTGCCTGACGGCCTGTCCGGTGAATGCGATTGGCATTGACTCGGACACGAACGCCAAGGTGGTGATGGACGATGTGTGTGTCGGCTGTGCGGTCTGCACGGTAGCCTGCCCGTACGGCACCATGTTCTATAACCCGGATACCCACAAAGCCTTCAAGTGTGACCTGTGTGGCGGTGACCCGGCGTGCGTCAAGTCATGTCCAACCGGCGCACTTGAATACGTGGATATGGATCAGCCGGACTGGCTGGCCAGTTGGGCGGACAAAGTCAACCGGGGTTTTCAACATATGCAGGACGAAGAAGGAGGCAACGCATGAGCGCGACCAATACAATGCACGGCTGGACCGGGACTGTCCTGCGCGTCAATCTGACCACCGGTGCCATCACCAAGGAACCGCTGAACGCAGAATGGGCCAGAGACTATGTCGGCGGCCGCGGGCTCGGCGTCAAATATCTCTCCGAAGAGATGGACCCCAGCGTCGATCCGCTCAGCCCGGAGAACAAGATGATCTTTGCCACCGGACCGCTGACCGGCACCAACGCGTCCTGCGGCTCACGCTATATGGTCGTCACCAAGGGCGCACTGACCAATGCCATTACCACCTCGAATTCCGGCGGCTTCTGGGGGCCGGAGATGAAATTCGCCGGCTATGACATGATCATCCTGGAGGGCAAGGCCGCGCAGCCGTCCTATCTGTGGATCTATGACGACCGGGTGGAACTGCGCGAGGCGACCCACCTGTGGGGCAAGACGGTCTGGCAGACCGAAGAAGCCCTCCGCACCGAACTCGGCGTACCTGACACCATCATTGCCAGCATCGGCCCGGCCGGAGAAAACCTGGTACGCTTTGCCTGTATCATGAACGACCTGCACCGGGCCGCGGGCCGGTCCGGCGTGGGCGCGGTGATGGGCTCCAAAAATCTCAAGGCCATTGCCCTGCGCGGCACCGGCGGGGTCTCTCTGGCAGACCCGCAGGCCTATCTGGAAGGCCAGTGGGCCATGAAGGAAAAGCTGCGACAGTCACCCGTGACCGCCGAGGGCCTGCCCATGTACGGCACCGAAGTGCTGGTCAACGTGATTAACGAGCACGGCGCGCTACCGACCCGCAACCATCAGCAGACCGTCTTTGATGAAGCCGAAAACATCAGCGGTGAAACCCTGACCGAAACCCGTCTGGTCGCCAATAAAGCCTGTTTCTCCTGCACCATTGCCTGTGGGCGGGTCAGCACCCTGCCGGGCGAAGCCTCCTCGAAATACTCGGTCACCACCAATCCGCAAAACTGGAAGATCGCCGGCGAGGGCCCCGAGTACGAAGCGGCCTGGGCCATGGGCTCGGAGTGTGGCGTGGGCGACCTGGACGCGCTGATCAAGGCCAACTGGCTGTGTAACGACCTGGGTATGGATTCCATCAGCTTTGGGGCCAGCGTAGCCGCGGCCATGGAGTTGTTCGAGAAGGGTGTGGTCAGCCAGGACGAAACCGAGATTCCGCTGGAGTTCGGCAGCGCGGAAGCCCTCGTCGCCATGGCCGAGAAGACCGCCTACCGGCAGGGCTTTGGTGATGCCGTGGCCGAAGGCTCCAAACGCATGACCGAGACGCTGGGCCGACCCGAGTTCTTCATGGGCGTCCGTGGTCAGGAGTTTGCCGCGTACGAAGCCCGCGCCATTCAGGGCATGGGCCTGGGCTATGCAACCTCCAACCGCGGGGCGTGTCATTTGAAAGCCTATACGGTGGCGGCCGAAATTCTGGGCCTGCCGCGTCAGATGGACCCACGCGCCACAGAGGAGAAGGCGGAGATTACCAAAATTTTCCAGGACGCCACCTCAACCGTTGATGCCACCGGCCTGTGCCAATTCCTCACTTTCGGTGTGGGTCTGGAAGAAATGCTGCCTCAACTGTCGGCCGCCACGGGCGTGCCGTATACGCTGGAAGAACTGGTCCAGATTGGGGAGCGCATCTGGAACCTGGAGCGGCTGTGGAACGAACGGGCAGGCTTCACCGGCAAGGACGACACCCTGCCCAAGCGGATTCTGGAAGAGCCCATCCCGTCTGGCCCGGCCAAGGGCGAGGTCAACCGACTGGGTGAGATGCTGCCCGAGTATTACGAACTGCGAGGCTGGGATAAGGACGGCAAAATCTCCGAAGCCAAGAAGAAAGAGCTGGGGTTGGAGTAAAGGAGGTCGGTTGGGTCGGTTGAGTCTTTGGGTCGGTTGAGTCGGTTGAGTCTTTGAGACCCAAAGGACCCTAAAGACCCAAGAGACCCACAAGGAACACACGTCATGGCACAACACATCATTATTGGCGGGGGACCGGCCGGGGTGGCCGCAGCGGAAACGATCCGGGCAACCGCAGGCTCCGAAGCGCAGATCACGCTCATCTCCAACGAGCCTGCCTACTCGCGCATGGTCCTGCCCTACTACCTGGCGAACGACATTCCGGAGCAGCATGTGCTGACCGGAGACGCGGCCTATTTTGAACAGCACGGGATTACCTCCGTGTCGGGCCAGGTCGGGAAAGTCGATACCCAGGCGCGTACTGTCACACTTGGTGATGGCTCCAGCCACGCGTTTGACACCCTGCTCATCGCGACCGGCTCTTCGGCCCAGCGTCCGCCTATTACCGGCGTCGACCAGGAAGGCGTGTATACCTTCTGGACGCTCGAAGACGCCAAACAGGTCATGGCGAAAGCGCAGGGAACGCCCAGGGCGGTGCTCATTGGTGCCGGCTTTATCGGTTTTATCGTGTTGAATGCCATGGCCAAGCTGGACTGGAACCTCTCGGTGGTTGAAACCGAAGCTCAGGTCCTGCCGCGCATGCTCGACGCCACCGGCGCACAGGCGGTCGAAGGCTGGCTGACCAGCCAGAATGTGGCGGTTCACACCGGCGCGCAGGTCCAAAGCATTAGCCGTGAGGGCGGGGCGCTCAGCCTGTCGCTAAGCAATGGAGCCAGCCTGAGTGCGGATATTGTCATTTTGGCTACAGGCATTCAGCCCAACCTGGGCTTTCTCAACGGCTCCGGCATTCACGTTGACGGCGGCATTGTGGTTGACGACTGCATGCAGACCAATATTCCCGGCATCTATGCGGCCGGTGATGTTGCCGCCGGGCCGGACCTGCTGAACGGCTCGCCCGCGGTGCATGCAATTCAGCCAACGGCCGTGGACCACGGTCGGATTGCCGGCGCCAACATGGCCGGCCAAGAGACGCACTATCCGGGCAGCCTGCTGCTCAACGTATTGGATGTCATCAATCTGCACTGTGCCAGCTTTGGCCAGTGGCGGACAGATGCGAATGAGTCGATCACCACCGTCTGGAACCCGACGCGCCCGATTTATCGTAAATACGTCTGGGACGGCGACCGCATGGTCGGAGCGCTGTTCGTCGGCCCGATTGATGATGTCACCATGCTGAACGATGTCGGTATGGTCAAAGGACTCATTCAGACACAGCAGGCCCTGGGAAACTGGGCAGACTACGTCAAAGAGAACCCGACCGATGTGCGTCGCGCCTATGTCGCCACCGGGACCGCGCAGAAACTGGTCGGTCACACCCTCCTGGGTGCACCTGCCACGGCGCGCGCCTACCGGGTGGACGGGAAGACACCCCCGGCCTGGCAAAAAGGCTCGCACGGCCCGCTTATCGGCTCTCGCCCGGACGCGCTGGATACGCTCCCACGGACACCGACACCAGGCCTTGATAAGGGTGAATAACCAAGGGTGAATAGTCGATGCAGGTCAGTATCAAGCTCTTTGCCAATCTTCGGAAAAAACTACCCAAAGGCTCTCTGGGGAAAGCCACGCTTGATCTCGCAGATCAGGCAACGGTTAATGATCTGATTCATCATCTCGACATTCCTCTCGACCTGGCCCAGATGGTCCTGGTCAACGGCGAGCAGACCCGGGAGTTCGATCAGGCACTTGCGGACGGTGACCAGGTCAGCATCTTCCCGCCGGTGGCCGGCGGGAGCGAGTGAAACATCTGACGTGAAGAGGCGGTCAAACCGTTTCTATAACCCGCCTTTTCACCGTCGGCCTCCCTTCAACCAGCACACCCCTCAGCGGGGAATGATCGGCAGCACCACATGCGAGGGATGGGCCTCATCATGAAAGACGCGTTGGAGGGCAGGCTCTAAACGACTGGCCTCACCGCTGGCCTCGCCGGTTTGCGGATTACGGTCAAAACGCGGAAAGTTTGAGCTGGCAATTTCAAGCCGGATGCAGTGCCCGGCCTTGAAGACATTGCTGGTTGCCCACACGTCTATCGTAAACTCGTAGACCTCACCGGGCTGGAGGAGCGTGGCCTGGGCTTTCGAGGCTCGATAGCGGCCACGAATGATGCCGTCCGTCAGGTTCTGGGCATATCCTTCGGGATGCACGTCCACCAGCTTGGCCGTAAAATCCGTATCAACCGCGCTGGTCGCCGCATACAGGGTCACCGAGACAGGTCCGGTGACCTCGACGTCCTGCTCCAGTACGGGGGTGGTGTACACCAGCACGTCTTCCCGCTCTTCCACGGAGCGTTGATCGAACGCCCCGCCGGGAACGGCCGCCGGCCAGCAGCATAGCCCGCCGCCTTTGGTCGGAACGGGGTGACGCGGGTCGGAGACGAAGACGTCCGCCGGCTCGCTACGTGGAGCCTCAGGGCTCAGGCTACCATCACCGTGCAGACCATTCGCTTTACCGGTGCTGTGCAAATAGTATGGCGTATATTGCGTCCGAGCTAGCGGCCACTCGTTCTCATTCCGCCACACATTTTCGCCCATGACGAAAATACGCACCGGCGGCTCTTCCAACAGGCCGTTCTGTTTACCTTTGAGCCAGTAGTCAAACCAGCGCAGGTGCAATCCGTCCATGCCCGCGGCCAGTTGTGTTGTTGAGAGTCCGAAATTCGCCTCACCCACAACATTGTTCAGCGGCAGCGCATGGTGCCACGGACCGATAACGAGCTTTTGACCATCGCGGGCCTCCGGCGTAGCGCCGCGCTCGCGCATTCCCAGATAATTACGAATCGTGCCACCCAGGAAGATGTCGTACCAGCCGCCGACATTACAGGCCGGAACGGGAATCGTGTCATGCCGATTTTCGATATTGAACTGCGCCCAGTAGTCGTCGTCGTCAGGATGTGCCACCCAGTCGTAAAAATAGGACGCAGACTGATGAAAGAATGGAAAATCTTTAAGCGGCAGGTGACGAAACGCCTCACACATATCGTCAATCCCGGACAGGAGTTGGCCGACCCCATCCCGCAGTTCGGGCCGGTCTTTCGCCAGACGCATGGCCGTATCGGGCGCCAGGCCGGTCATGGTCCAGCTCGCATTAAAGCCCAGCGCAAAGGCTCCGCCCTGATACGTCCAGCCCTCATGATAATCGGACGCCGTAATCAGCGGAAAGATCGCTTTCAAATGGGGCGGCTGGCTCAGCGCGGCCAACCACTGAGTGGCCCCAACGTAGGACGCGCCATACATGCCCACATTGCCGTCTGACCACGGCTGCACGCCACACCATTCAATCGTATCATAGCCGTCGGCTATATCGTCGCGAAAGGTATAAAACTCTCCGTCCGAGGCGTAGCGTCCACGCGCGTCCTGGATGACGACAGCATAGCCCTCACTGGCAGTTCGGATCACATCAAGCATGAGCATGGCTATCGTCGTCAGCCCTTTGTCATACGGGGTCCGCTGCAAGATAACCGGATGCCTGCCCGTTGCCGGACGATAGACATCGGCGCGCAGCAACGTGCCGTCCCGCATGGGGATAGCCACATCTCTTTCAACCGTCAGGGTGGACTCGCTCATAGGGACCTCCTTAATTTCCCGACACGCAATCGACCTGCCCGAACAGTGCGGCCAGCCGCTCACAGTCTGCCAACGGCAGTGGTTCTTTGAGCAGAGCGGCGGTATTCTCTTTAAGATGTTCGACACTGCCGGTGCCCGTCAAGACGCTATCCAGCCCAGGCTCATACCGGCAGTAACGATAGGCCGCCTCGGGAAGAGTCCCGGCCTTTCCCGTATCAGTCAGAAAGCCGAGCACGTCCGGGGCCTCACACAGGGCGGGATCGATTTGGTTTTTGTCTCTGAGTTCAGCCAGAATTTTTTTCAGATGGGCCGGACGGCTGAGCGCGTTCCGTACGGCGAACATGCCCATCGTCCCAACATTTTTGGCCTGGGTGTGCGGGAACACCCGCTGTCGGGCGGATTGGTTAAGCAAATTGAAGCCGACCATCACCACGTCCCAGCAGTCGTCTTTCAGAGCCCGCTTGAGCATAGCGTGCTGCGGGTCGGGAATAAACGCCTCGGTCACACCGAGAAAGCGAACCTTACCCTCCTCGCGCAGCCGGCCCAGCACGGGAGCAAGCGTGTCGTACGCATACTGGTATTGCCCGGGCCGCACCCCGTGGAGATAGAACACATCCACATAGTCGGTCTGGAGGCGTTTGAGACTATGTTCCACGCCACGCCGCAGCTCTCCGCTTGGGTCGTCACCCTCAGGGTCCGGGCACAGCTTTTTGGTGGAAATCACCACTTGGTCGCGACCAACGTCCTGTAGCGCCTTGCCGACAATGCCCTCTGTCCCATACGCCTCGGCAGTATCGATGAGGTTGATGCCCAGGGCTAACGCCTGTCGCACAACACTGATGGATTCCTGTTCGGTTTTGCCCGTTTTCTGCCCCAATCGGCTGTGGCCGCCGCACCCAAGGCCGGCCACGCTGACCTTGAGGCCGGTCCGTCCGAGGGTCGTGTATTGCATAGGAGTATAATCCGTAAGGAAAACTTGTCGCGGTACGGCGACAAAATTGGTCTTCGAATCGATCTCACGCGCTCCCTGAAATACGTCGGGTCCTTTGCTTACGAGAGCCGAACACTTCTCCAGCGCGTTTCAAGAACCACTTCTCGACTTCCAAAAATTGTGGATGGTCTGTCCAACTGCTGGTATCTGCTGCCCAGAGATATCCGTGGCGACAGAAGTAGAGGCCCAGTTTTTTGATCTCTGGAAACTGGTGGCCGCTACGCCGTTGATTCCGAGCGAGTAAAAAATAGCCGAGCAATTGATCCAAGTCGGCGGCGTTCATTGCGTTTTTCTTCGTTGTTTTGAAATCAACGAGCATGTCCCCTGTGATGAGGTCCGCATCCGCTCCGCCGACAAGTGGCGATGAATCTCCAAAGGTTGGGTTGAGTAGCATTACCTGTTTGTGGAGCAGCGTGTCGAACGGTACGATAGCCAGCAGGGCAAGCAGGTCTTGAACGTCTGCGGGATCGACAGTCTCGAACTGTGCATCCAGCCTCTTGCTCCGATAGACCTCGTCCAATTGAGCCAACCGAATCGCGTGGGAAGCGAGTTCTTCTCGTCTGGTGCTGCTTGGTCTCTTGCTCTTCAGATAAGTCGCAACAGCGATCTTCGCTCCCTCGACAATACTGCGGACACGTTGTGCTAATTCGTAGACGGCTTCGTAATCGCCCTCAGGAGGCGGCCCAGCGTCACCATTATATGTACGTCTCGGATCCATGAATGCTATCATTCCATCGCTTTCACGCCAAATGAGATCAGGCGCAGACTCGGCCACCCACCGCTCCGCTTGAGCATGAGGTGCTTGACGTTGGAGTTCGAAGCGAAGGAGATAGTCGAAAGCTGTACCAACCAACATATAACTCTTGGTGCCTGACTCGACTTTCAGTAGTGCGTTAATTTTACGGGGCAATCGAGGACGCAAAGGTTTGATTCTGGCCCTCACATCGGGCATAGCGATAAAGCTTTTTAGGCTCATGGTGTATTCTTGTAGCTGACGCTTAAAAGACTGCGACCCGTGCGATATCCTTATTTTGCAATTCTCAAACCATATGCCCCTTCCCCTCTTTTCTGCAAGCTATTCAATCCAGACGTTTGGGAGCGGGAAAAGAGCGCCTTGCTTTTCATACGGTCTGGCGTTATTGCCAAAGAGAAGATTTACACACTCATCAGAGGAGGGAACACACCATGGCGAACAAAGATTTTGAGGTGAAGCAAATCCTGAAGGCCTATCGGCAGGGGCTGATCTCGGACGAGCTCTTTGCCGAACAGATGCAGGAAATCGGAGGGAACGGCGCATCCGGCGGACTTGACGTTGCCAACGTCTTTGACCATCGGGGGAGTGAGGTTGCCAAGCTCCAGGAAACCGATTTGAGCCAGACAGTCGCCTTCACCCTGCCGGCCGGCTATAGCAACGACGAAGAGAATACCCACAAGGGCGACCAGATTATTTATGTTGTCGAAGGCTGTGCCACCGCCAGAGTGTCCGGCAAAGAGCAGGACATCAAGGCCGGTGATGTGCTGATGATTCCGGCCGGCGCGCCACATACGCTTCGGACCGGAAACGAATCGTTCTTTGGCTTTACGATTCTGGCGCCGCCGGAACTGTAGCAACACGTTCCGGTTCGGACAGCCTCTTCGGCCTTCTTCAGCAAAGCCAATGCAGGGGCGCAGCCTGCTGCGCCCCTACGCCAACGCCCGGATCACCTCATCCGACGTACACACCGTAGTGAGCCCGCCTAGTGCCGCGCCTAAAATGACCCCATGGGCCTCTTCGGTCGTGGCGGCACAGCAATCTTCAGGAATGAAGATATGATAGCCCCGGTCCGTGCCGTCCCGCGCTGTGCCTTCGACAACACCATCTGTGGCGATACCGGTCAGCACCAAATGGGTACGCCCTTGGGAATTGAGAATGGCTTCCAGAGGACTGGCGTAAAAGGAACTCACCCGTGTTTTGGTAATCACCAGGTCTTCCGGTTCGGGGGTGAGGTCGGCATGGATCTCAGCTCCCCACGTCCCGTCCTGCAAGGCTTCCATTTGCTTGATCACCTGAAAGACCTTCACGTGCTCCAGTAAGTCGGAGTAATCCGGCCGGTAGGCATGTCGCACATGGATGATCGGTACGTGAGCCGTCCTCCCCGCGGCAGCCAGGGCGCTGATATTTCCCAGGACGTTCTTTTCCTTAATAAGCCTGGGCATGGTCCCGCCAGTCAGGTGCCCACCAAATTTCCCGTCTTCATGCACAATATCGTTCTGGCAGTCCATTACCAGAATGGCGGTTTTCTCTTTTGGTAATGTGAGTTCACTCATACGACTCTCCTCCTTTTTGCGCCCTATAGTGTATCCGGCGCGTTCACTTTCACCTCATATCAATAATATTGTACTCTGTCGTACCACCGTGTGACAAAGGAAAGGGGCAGACATGAATAAGAACAAGCGGCGACCGGAAACGAAAGAAGCTGAGATCCAACTGATGAACGATCTTGATCCCGAAGAGCGGGCGGTCTTGGAGGCTCAGGCTGCTGAGGAATATACATTTCCTCCACCGGCTGGTGCAGAGGAAGTTCAGCGTTTCCGGACCATTGCTCGGAACACGCTGGCCAAGTCAGAACGTATTGGGCTACGCTTGACCAAGGCAGATTTGGAAGCCATCAAGGTTCGGGCTGCCAGGCAAGGGCTCGGCTATCAGACCCTCATCGCAAGCCTCGTCCACCAGTATGTCACCGGACAGCTTGCTCCACGAGATTAGAGCGTTCCGAGCAATAAAGAGGAGACATCATGAAACAATGGAAGGACTTGGCCCCACATCAGGTGGGTCGCGTGGGAAGATCACTTGTGGCGGACGAACTCAACCGCCGGGGTGCCCTGGCCACCCTGACGAACACCACGCGCGCGCGTGTGGCTGTTGTGGCCATGCATCCGGATACCAGCCGCACGGTCAACATTCTGGTCAAGACCAAAAGATTCAAGGTGTGGCAGTGGAATATCGACAAAGCCGAAGCCGAGCAGCAGGCTCCGGAGGACGATTTCCTCATCCTCGTGGACCTTCAGCCGTCGGAGCCAGCCTATTATATCGTGCGGCTCCGGGACGCCGCCAAGAGGAAGGTGGAGGTTCATAACGCTTGGCTAAGGAGCATCGGGGGCCGCCGGCCCAACACTCCAGACTCCAAGCACACCGCGATCCCGGTGGAAGATGTGGAAGCGGGCAAGGATGCCTGGCATATCCTGGGTGTGATTCCAGACGCGAGGGAAGCGCGCAGGTAGGACTGACGCAGAAAGGGTGGGGCACTAATGCGAGGGAGAGGAATCGGAGCAATCTTGGTGGGGATCTCGGTGGGGTGGGTAACAAGCGCTTGGGCACAAGCGCCGGACCGAGGCTTCATTGATTCTCCGTCTGCCTTTGTCAGCGGGATCGGCTTTATTTCCGGCTGGAAGTGCAACTCCAACGACATTGAACTGTGGCTGACAGGCCCGGAAAGGGAAGGGGTGCTCAAGCTCGATCCGGCGCAGAACATGCCGCGGTCTGACACCGCAGGGGTCTGTCTTGGTGAAGAGAACAATGGCTTTATTATCCAAGTCAACTGGAATGACTTGATTGGGTATGACATGGTCGTTGCGAGAGACAACGGGGAAGCGTTTGATTCTCGGAGCTTCACCATAGGGCATACCGGGCTACCTTTTATTCAGGATAAAGCCGGCACGGAAGTGGAGGTGGTTGATTTCCCTTCACCCGGCAAGGCCACAACGCTGACCTGGTCCACGGCGACGCAGCATTTTGAGGTCTCGGGAACACAAGACATCAACACCTGTGCCGGTGATGCGTGTCCACCGGGAAGCGGAGAAGGCGGCAGGGAAGGAGATGATGACAGCGACGATCCGGTCACTGTCAACGGCTACACCATCTATAGCGCACCCAACATGACCGACTGCGATGGTGAGTGGGAGACCATCTCCACAAAGCAAGCGGACGGCACATGGGTGAGCGGGTGGTTTTGCGAGGAGGACGGACTAAGAGCGAATTCATGCCAGCGGGGGCGGGAATTCGGTTGGGACGCCTGGTGTAGCGTCTCTGAGACATGCACCAACGAGAATTTTGATGGCGAGTACACGAATCTTTCCGAGTTTAACACGTATTCGTGTTATCGCGTGAAGACCGCGTGCGTTGATTTTAGTGGGCATGACGGAAGCCCTCGAATTTTAATAAACCTCCGTCAGAATATTGAAGCGTGTTTCACGAATGTTTCTTGGACCAATACTCATAGCGATGTCATAGGCGGTTGCGGAGTATTCGGGGCAGAGTATGTCTGCCATGATGCAGATGGCAACGTGGTATGGGATTCTGACCGGGCCTTGGAGCACCACACCTTGGACAATGCCGTTTCCTGCACCTGGTATTGCGATTAGACGCTGACCGTGGACGGTCTCCCCAGCAACGCCGGGTAAAAAAGCCCCGGCCCGGCCGGGGCTGTGCGGTTAGCCCTCGTCGCCGCCGGGTGGCCGATGGTTTCAGCATTTGCAGGTGTCACAGAGCGCTAAGCCGTGGGGGAAGCCGAGGCTTCTATCCCCGCGTGTCATACTACTCTCCTCTTTTTTGCGCCCTATAGTGTACCCAGCGCGTTCACTTTCACTCCATATCAATATCACATCATTTCAGATTGACAGACCGGGACATCCTCTATCTAATCGCGGCTGATGAGAGAGCCAGGGTCCTTGGACGACCTCAAGAGCGAGGACGGAAGCGCAGACCGTAGCGAAGGCATCTTCTATGGCTGGCTGATTGTCGGCGTTCTGTTCTTTATCTCCATCATCGACGGCGGGTTCACCTATACCTTCTCGACGTTTCTGAAGCCACTCACCCAGGAATTCGGCTGGTCACGGGCCGAGACCGCCACGGCGTTCTCTCTGTATTTGCTGGTTGCCGGCCTGGTTCTGCCCGCCTGGGGCTGGCTCATTGACCATGTTGGTGCCCGCTGGGTCTTTCTGCTGAGTGCCCTGATTGACGGCGTCGCTCTGCTCCTGCTCAGCGCCGTCAGCAGCCTGCCCGGCTTCTACGCCCTCTACCTGTTTTTAGGGGTCGGGCTGGCGGGCATCGGACCCATGCCCGTGGGGAAGGTCATTACCCAGTGGTTTGTGGACAAACGGGGGCTGGCGATGGGCATCGCCCTGGTCGGCGCGAGTGGCGGGGGGCTGGTGCTCGTCCCGCTGTGCGGGTTTTTGATCGCCGAGTTCAGTTGGCGGGTGGGCTATCAGGTCCTGGCCGGCCTGTCCCTCTTCGGCATGCTGCCCCTGGTCTGGTTCTTCGTCGTTAACACCCCACAGGAAAAGGGCCTCAAACCCTTGGGACAGGATTATGCGAAGGTGCGTCACACGCTGCTGGGACCCGAGCCAGAGCAGGACGTGCGGGACTGGACCCTCAGGCAGGCACTGTCCACGGCAACCTTTTGGCGCTTAGGGGCCGCATTCTGCCTGGGGCTGATGGCGGGGGGAGCCGTGCATGCCCACCAGGTCGCCTTTTTTCAGGATGCCGGGTATAGCCTCGAGTTAGCTTCAACGATTACCGGCATCTCTTTGGGCATGAGCATGGCCGGGCGATTTCTGGCAGGCTGGGTCAGCGAACACATCCGCCACCCCCACGCCATCCTGGCCGGGTGTCTGTGCATGCAGGCGGCCGGCATCGGAGCGTTACTCTTTCTGGAGAGTCTCGGGTTTTGGGCGCTCACGCTGTTCGTGTCGCTCTTTGGACTCGGCTATGGCGGCATGATTGTGCTGTGGCCCTTGATCGTCGGACACGATTTTGGTCGGCAGGCTTTTGGAGCCATTGCCGGTGTGCTGGGGACGTTGGGACTGAGTATTGGCGGCGCGCTGGGGCCCATCATTGCCGGCGTTCTATACGATAACACCGGCAGTTATGACTGGGCGTTTCTGTCTTGCGTCGGCGCATTTTTGGCGGGCGCGGGGGCCGCAGCCGTAGCGCCGGAACCACAGGCAGTGTAGAGCGGTTTGCGGTTGCGTAGGGCTCCAGGCAAGAAGAGCCCTTACCTTGCCCTTATGTGTTGACGTCGTAGGAGAAAGGAGAGGGGCAAAAATCAGAACTTCCGGTTAGGTTGTCACACCAAGATACACATACAAGATTGACGCGGCAAAGCTTGAAACGCTGCGGACAGCATGAAGTCTGCCCCACTTCTCAAGCAGCACCTGGGTTTCTTCTGAGGTGCGGTCGCGCTCTGGGTCAAGCAGCCGCTTGTTCGTCGGCATGATGCCTAAGAAAGTGAACGGCACGACGCTGAAGATGAGGCAAGCTCCCACGAACCATAGCCCCACCCCTCCGTTTATCGCTACCGCAACGCCGGCCAGTGTGGCGAGAAGCGCGAGAGAAGCTTGCATAGCTGCGGCGCGCCTGTAGCTCGGTCCAAAAACAGTGGCGGCGAGTTCCGTTCCACATGCGAGGCGGGCCGGATGCTCCACCACAGTGCCATAAATCGCCGCCCCGGCAAAAATCGAGCATGCAAGGATGGCGATAATTTCTAGAATTTCCATACTCGTCTCGCAAAACGGCCTCCCGGTCCCGTTAGGTTTTAACCGGTGGCGCGCGGCCCCCGCAGCAACCGACCGGGCAACGCACCCGTGTGTTCGTTGTGACGCAAGACCGTCTCACCGTTCACGACTGTGGCCAGAAAGCCGTTCGCCTGTTGCTTGAGTCGCCGCGCACCAGCCGGTAGATCATAGACGACTTCCGGCAACTGCGGCGCCACGGTCTGGGGATCAAAGATCACCACATCGGCGTTCCAGCCCTCACGCAGCAATCCTCGTCCTCTCAGGCCCCAGTGAGAGGCCGGAACAAAGCTCAACTGTCGGACTGCCTCTTCCAACGTCAGCGCCTGCCTCTCCCGAACCCAATGACCGAGGACATGGGTTTGGAGCGACGAGTCCATGATCTGTGAGACGTGCGCACCGGAATCGGAGAAAGTGATGACCGAGCGCGGGTGCCGCATCATCTCCAGCACATGATCTTGATTGTGGTTGACGAGCGGTTGCAGGAAAAACTGTTTCAGGCCCTTCTCCAAGGCCAGATCAATAAACACTTCGACCGGGTCTTGATTGCGCTCATCGGCAATCCCGGCGATTGAACGATACGGGGGAGTGGCAGAGTCCATGACAAACAGCCACTTGAAATTCGCCGCGCGCGGCTCTGCGCCAACTCCCTTGTTCTGACCGCGCGGTCGTTGGCGGATGGCCTCAACCAGCTTCTGACGTGTTTCCGGATGACGCAACGCGGCCTCTTGGGCGGCTAATGGGCGTTTTCTGATATCCTGCCACACGGGCAATGTATCGAACGGCGTGGCCGTCTCGAATGACAGCACCACGTTCAGCGGGCGACTATGCACCTGAATGAACATCCGTCCGCCCGCCTCGGCGGTTTCATCGGCCAGGGTAAAGAACGGCTGCCACATATTTGGTGCCTGGCGGCTGCTGAACATGCCAAACGTGACCGGCACGCCAGTGTCAACGGCGAGCGCTTTGAGACGGCCAAGATACTCATCAATCCGTTCAGGGTCGAACCGGGCATCTTCGTTGGCAATTTCAAACACACCGGCATTCAGTTCGCCCATGGTGCCAACCAGTTGGCGCACTTCCTGCCAGGTCGCCAGTCGGCTGGCAACCGGTTGACCGTCCGGCGTCTGATGGTTGTGGGTGCGTGAGGTGCTCAGTCCAATAGCACCCGCCTGAATCGCGGCCCGCACTTCATGCTGCATGGCTTCCAGGTCTGCCGGGCTCGCTTCTTGCGTAAATGCGCGCTCACCCATGACGTGGGTCCGCAGCGCGGAGTGCCCGATATAGGCGGCATAGTTGATCCCCTTCGGCAGTGCATCGACCGCATCCAGGTATTCCGGGTAGGTAGTCCAACTCCACGGAATACCTGCCTCCATTGCTTCCGGGGCAATATCTTCCGCCCGTTCAAGATTGCGCATCACCAGCAGTTTGTCCTGCTCTGCACACGGGGCGAGCGAAAAACCGCAATTCCCCATCACCACACTGGTGATACCATGCCAGCAGGAGCACGTTCCCAGCGGGTCCCAGAACACCTGGGCGTCCATATGGGTGTGCGCATCGACAAACCCTGGAGCGACCACATGGCCCTCGGCATCAATCACCTCCCGAGCACTTTCGCGGATTCTACCGATGGCCGCGATTTTTCCGTGGCTGATACCGACGTCAGCCTGGAAACGGGGCAGCCCGGAACCGTCAATAAGCGTACCGTTTTTCAGAATCAGATCGTATTGCATGCACCCTCTATAAACGATGCGAGAGAGCGAAAGCAAGGCATAGCAACCTGGTCGAATCTGACGTAGAGTATGGACAGTGAAGAGCAGTCAGTTAAGGAGGGAGAGCTCATGTCGGAGTATACACTCATTTCAGCAGACTCGCATTTTGTTGAGCCGCCCAATATGTGGGCCGAGCGGATAGATAAGAAGTTTCGCGACCGTGCCCCTCGCACCGTCAAGGGGCTGAACGGTCGCGCCGGGGAGTGGTTCGTGTGTGAGAATATCACCCCCATGTCCGTCGCCGGATTCTTTGGGGCTGGCGTGCCGTCGCCGGAACTGCCCGAGCACAATAAAAAGGGCTTTGATGAAGCGCCCAAAAGCGTCTGGGACCCCGCCTATCGGATCGCGGACCAGGATCGTGACGGCGTCCGGGCAGAGGTTATTTATACCTCCATGGGAATGCCACTGTTCGGTCTGGACGACGCGGAATTGCGCTATTCCTGCTTTCGGGCCTTCAACGACTGGGCGACCGAGTATTGCAGTTACGACCCGAAGCGCCTCGTCCCGTTGGGTCTGATCACTCTGGAAGACATTCCCCTGGCCGTGGACGAACTGCAACGCATCGCCAAGCAGGGCATGCGGGGCGCAATGATTTGGGCCGAACCGCCGGACGACCGTCCCTATAGTCATCCCGACTATGAGCCGTTTTGGGCGGCGGCCCAGGACCTGAATATGCCGCTCTCCCTCCACATTCTCACCGCCCGGAGTGGCACGGGCGCAAACCAGGCCAGCGGCAAGGGTTTTCTACTGTCCCTGGCGACCCTGCATCACCAGATCGAGCGCTCGATTTCCGAGATGGTCTATGGCGGCGTGCTTGAGAAGTTTCCCGGTCTGAAAATCGTTTCCGCGGAAAACGACGTCGGCTGGATGGCCTACCTCATGTACCGGCTCGACATCGTGCAGCGCCGCTTGGGCGCACTCGGTAATATGGACCTGCCGAAGCGTGCCAGTGACTATGTCAAACGTCAGGTGTACGCGACCTTTATCGCCGACCCGGTGTTCGTGGACTCGCTCCATCGCTACGGTCCGGACAACACCATGTGGTCGTCCGACTATCCGCATACCGCGGCAACCTTTCCGCGCTCGCGGGAAATCGTCAACAAGCGGCTGGGCATGCTACCCGACGAGGAGTTGCGCAAGATCGTCCATGACACCGCCGCTCGCGTGTACGGCCTGGAGTAAAACAGCGCCGCTATTGAGACCTGCCATAGATAGCCAGGCCGAGGGCACGCTCTCGGCCTTTTTATAGTATAAAAGAGAGATAGAGATAGAAAGAGAATGATATGAAACTCTCACAGCCCCGCATCACCCCACTCACAGCAGACGAATGGACGGACGAGCAGCGAGAGGCCCTGGAGGCCCGCTCCCGTGAGGGCCGAGTGTATAATGTGGTTGGTACCCTGGCGCGACATTGGGAGGCCGCAAAGAAATTCCAGGTCTGGGCCTACCACATCATGGGTGAGACCTCGACTCTGGTCCCCAGAGAGCGCGAGCTATTGATATTGCGTATCGGCTGGTTGTGTCAGGCTGAATACGAATGGGGCCAGCACGTGATCTTTGGCAGAGAAGCCGGGCTGACGGACGCAGAAATCGTGCGAATCAAAGAGGGCCCGGACGCGGACGGCTGGGACCCGTTTGACGCCACCCTGCTGCGCGCCGCGGACGAACTACACGCAGACGCGTTTATCAGTGACGACACCTGGGCGGCCCTGAGCGAGCGCTATACGACTCAGCAACTCATGGACGTGGTCTTCACCGTCGGCCAGTACAATATGGTGTCCATGGCGCTCAACTCCTTCGGGGTGCAACTGGACAACGGCGTCGCCGGCTTCTGACACTCGCTCTTCCCTTGAAGAATAGACCAAGAACAAGGTGCTCACCCGAACACCTGTCGCCTTGCCGTGGATTTTCTCGCCCTAGACCTCGAAGTCGGCCGGCACGACAATCGCATCCACGCCTTTGGTGCGGTACGGTCGCGGAGCGGCAAGGCCCTGACGTTTCACAGCGGTGACCTGGACACGGCCCTGAAAAACCTGGACGCATTCGCCAAGGGGGCGGATTATCTGCTGGGCCATAATCTGATTGCGTTCGACCTGCCCCATCTGACCGCGGCAAAACCCGACCTACAGCTGCTGCGCCGGCCGGCAGTGGATACCTTGCGGCTCAATCCCCTGGCCTTCCCTCGTCATCCCTATCATCATCTGGTCAAGCATTATCAGGACGGACAGCTCAAACGCGGACGCGTCAACGACCCGGAGTTGGACGCCCGCCTCTCCCTGGACGTTTTTAGCGACCAGCAAAAAGCGCTGAGTGAAGCGGACCCCGACTTGCTGACCGCCTGGCACTGGCTGACCAGCGCGGACGACACTGGGGCCGGCTTTGATGCTTTTTTTACGATCATACGAGGATCGGCCCGACCGCCCCACGTCGATGCCTATAGAGCGATTCGAGACCGGCTCGCAGGCACGACCTGTCTCACCCAGAGCCGCGCGGTGCTGCAAGAAGTCCTGGCGGATACGGCAGGTAACGGTTGGGGACTGGCCTATGCGCTGGCCTGGCTGTCGGTGGCCGGCGGGAACTCGGTCATGCCACCCTGGGTGCGGCATCAGTTCCCCGCAGCCGGGGTGCTAGTGTGCCGGTTGCGCGACACGGCCTGCACCAGTCCCGCCTGCGAGTGGTGTCGGGAACGGCACGACTCCCGCAAGGAACTGACCCGCTGGTTCGGGTTTGCGGACTTTCGTCCGGAACCCAGCGACGAAGACGGTCGGCCCATGCAACAGGCCATTGTCGAGGCGATCATGGCCGGACAACACGTGCTGGGCATTTTGCCGACCAGTACCGGCAAATCACTGTGCTATCAAATCCCGGCCCTGTCCCGGTACGACAAGACCGGCGCGCTGACTGTAGTCATTTCGCCGCTAGTAGCGCTCATGGCCGACCAAGTCGCCGGCTTGGAAGCCCACGGCGTCGTGTCCAGCGTGACCATTAACGGTATGTTGTCCATGCCCGAGCGCGCCACAGCCCTGGAGCGGGTACGCCTGGGCGATGCCAGCATCCTTATTGTCTCACCCGAGCAACTACGCAGTCGAGCCGTGCGCCGAGTCCTGGACCAGCGCGAAATCGGTACCTGGGTGTTGGACGAGGCGCATTGTCTGTCACGCTGGGGCCACGACTTCCGGCCCGACTACCGCTACGTGGCCCGTTTTATCCGCGAGAAGACACCCGATGGACAAATAGTCTGCCTGACGGCAACGGCCAAACCCGATGTGCGGGAAGACATCCGTGTCCACTTCCGTGACAAGCTCGGCGTTGACCTGATCGTTTTCGACGGCGGCGCGCAACGCACCAACCTGGAATTCGTGGTTGTGCCGACGACGGGCGGTGAAAAATTCGCCCATATCCACCAAATCCTGACTGCGGACCTGCCTTCGGACACGCCCGGCGGCGCTATCGTCTACTGTGCGACACGCCGCCAAACCGAAGATATTACTCAATATCTCTGCGCCAAGGATGTTGTCGCAGCCCACTTCCACGCCGGCTTATCACCGGAGATCAAAAAGAACGTGCAGCAGCGCTTCATCAGTGGCGATATCCGGGTGATCGTTGCCACTAACGCCTTCGGTATGGGCATCGACAAGCCGGACGTGCGCTTGGTCATTCACGCCGATATTCCCGGTTCGCTGGAAAACTATGTGCAGGAAGCGGGCCGGGCCGGACGTGACCGGGAAACGGCGCGCTGTGTGCTGCTCTACACGACCGATGATATCGAGCGACAGTTCGGCATGTCGGCACGCTCGCGGCTGACCCGGCAAGAAATCCACGCCATCCTCAAGGCACTGCGCAATCTGGATCGCAAGAAGCGCCTGAACGGCCAAGTCGTCGCCACCGTAGGGGAGATCCTCGGCGAGGACGAGGACGCTGCTTTCGAGCGCGACTCCGCGACCGACGACACCCGCGTACGGACCGCCATCTCCTGGCTGGAAGAAGCCTCATTATTGGCCCGTGGAGAGGACCGCGTACAGGTCTTCCCGTCTTCCCTGCGAGTCAACTCAGTGCAAGAAGCCCGAGCCAAACTGGCCGAGACTACCGTTACGACTGACTATCGCCAGCGCCTGTTAGCCATTACCGGGAGCGTGATTGATGCAGATCGTGACGAAGGCATCTCTACCGACGAGTTGATGACAGTCTCCGGGTTGCCTGCAGAACAGGTACGCCGTGCCCTGCACGACCTGGAGCGACTGGGGATTGCCAATAACGACACCGCGCTGACCGCCTTTGTCCATACCGGGGTCCAGCATGCCTCGCCAAAACGCTTCGACGAAGCCGCGGACCTAGAGCACGCCCTTATCGCCGCCCTGCAAGAAGCGGCCCCGGACATTGGGAAGGACGACACCTCAACGCTGCACGTACGCCTCGCTACCCAGCGGCTCAAGGACGCCGGTCACACATCCGCCCTTCCAGAACGTGTGGTACGTATTCTGCGCGGCCTTGCCCTGGACGGACGCGGCGAGGAAGGTGGTAAGGGCAGCCTGGGATTACGCGGGCTGGGTCAGGAGGCTGTGCAGATCACGCTTCAGCGAGAATGGGCCGCTCTGATAGAGACTGCGGGGCGGCGCCGGGCCGCGGCCCAGGTGCTGTTGAACCACCTGCTCGACAGTCTGCCCTCGGGGAGTCGGGGTACGGACCTGTTGGTCGAAACAACCCTCGGCAAGCTGTTGAACGCAATTCGGTCGGACCTGGAACTGAAGACCACTGTCAGGGACCCCGAACGGCTACTGGACCGCGCCCTGCTATGGCTGCACGAACAGGAAATCATCCGCCTCAATAAAGGATTGGCCATCTTCCGCCCCGCCATGTCCATACGTTTGAGTCAGGAACAGCGCCGCTTTACCACCACGGACTTCACACCGCTCAAACTTCACTACCAGGACCAGGTACTCCAGATTCACGTCATGGCGGAGTATGTCCAGCGCGGCTTGCGGGCCATGACCGACGCGCTGGCTCTCGTCATGGACTATTTCAATCTCAAGCAGCAGGACTTTTTGCGCCGCTGGCTACCCGACCGCGACAAGGAGATTACGCGCCAGACCACGCCGGAATCGTGGCGAGATATTGTGGAGAATCTGAAGAACTCCGCCCAGCAGCGCATTGTCTCCGACGACCGAGAACAGACCAGCGTCCTGGTGCTGGCCGGCCCCGGCTCCGGCAAAACGCGAGTGCTGGTGCATCGGATTGCCTATTTATTGCGCGTGCGGCGCGAAAACCCGCGTGGCATTCTGGCCCTGGCGTATAATCGCCATGCTGCTGTCGAGATTCGTCGCCGCCTAGCCGATCTGCTTGGTGACGATGCCCGTGGCATAACCGTACTCACCTGCCACGGCTTTGCCATGCGGTTGGTGGGCGCCAGCTTCAGCGGGCGCGCGGAACGACTAGACAACGACATGTTCCAAGACATACTCCGACAGGCGGTGGACCTGCTGAAGGGCGCGGGGTTGCCGGCGGACGACGCCGATGAGCAGCGAGCGCGGCTTCTGGCCGGTTTCCGCTGGATACTCGTGGACGAATACCAGGACATCGGGCCAGAGCAGTACGATTTAATCTCAGCCCTGGCCGGTCGAACTCTGGCCGATGAAGACGACAAGCTCAGCTTGTTTGCCGTGGGCGACGACGACCAGAACATCTACGCCTTCAGC
Organism: uncultured Binatia bacterium (SeqCode); assembly: GCA_965203745.1. Taxonomy (GTDB): domain Bacteria; phylum Desulfobacterota; class Binatia; order Bin18; family Bin18; genus Bin18. Next base: position 945,859 of record CBDBDK010000001.1, on the reverse strand, counting down.
GGCGCGTCGGTCGAGTTTATCAAACGTTTCGAGGCAGACTATCGGGCCAGACCGGCCTTCCTGACGGACAATTACCGCTCCACGGCCCACATCATTGCCGCGGCCAATACGGTTATTGAGCCGGCCGCACGACGTATGAAATCCGACCATCCCATTCATATTGACCGGGCACGTACTAAGCAGTCGTCCGGCGGAGTCTGGGAGGATTTGGACCCCGTGTCGCGTGGACGGGTGCAGATTCTACCCATACGGCGTAACCCGATCTCACAGGCCCAGACGGCAATAGCGGAGTTGCAGCGTCTATCCACTCTGACAGCAGATTGGGACTGGTCCGGCTGCGCGATCATTGCTCGCGAGTGGCGCTACTTAGAACCGGTTCGGGCCTGTTGCGAAGTCCACGGCATTCCGGTCCAGATGGGCAACGAGGAAATCCCAGGATTTTGGCGGCTGCGAGAAACCCAGACATTGCTTGCCTGGCTCCGCCAACGCAAAACCAACCTCGTGGACAGTACCGTCCTCAGCGCTTGGCTGGACACCCAATTCTCCGGCCCTTGGGTCGAACTGCTTCGAGAAGCCGTAGACGAATACGCTTTAGAAACCGGCGGAACGGAAACTCCGCTGGAGCACTTCATCGAGTGTCTGGCGGAGTGGGGACGAGACGTACGCCGCCGACAGCGCGGCCTGCTACTGCTGACCGCGCATCGCGCCAAAGGACTGGAGTTCGACCATGTGGTCGTTCTGGACGGCGGCTGGAACAAAGTTGGCCGCAGCGAAGACGCAGACGCACCCCGCCGCCTTTACTACGTGGCCATGACTCGTGCCCGGCAGACCTTGACACTAACGTGCTTTGACGAATCCCATCCGTTCCAAGCGACCTTGCACGATCATCCCTCGGTCCTGCACCGGCCCCCAGTCGCAGTACCACCGCCCACCCAGGAGATGACAACCCGCTATCAGCGGCTCAGTCTGCGTGATGTTGATCTGAGCTTTGCGGGGCGCTACCAGACTAGCAAGCCGGTGCATCGTGCCATCGCTGCTCTTTCGCCTGGTGACTCGCTCCGAGTCAGAACCACGCAGCAACCGTGGCTGCTGCTGGACCGCAGCGGAGACATGGTAGGTCGCCTGGCCAGAGGCTATAAACCCCCGGCTGCAATGCGCTTGCAGTCGGCAACGGTCTTGGCTGTTGTTACGCGAAGTCGTACCGACTCGGAACCACAGTACCAGGACACTCTCAAATGCGAAGAGTGGGAAGTGGTAGTGCCGGAACTGGTGTTTCAACGCGCGGGCTGATCCACTCCGCTGTTTCGCTATGCGGAGGATGGAGGACGTTGGCATCCAACACCCAGACAGAGGCCTCAGACACGCCTCACTCTTTGTTTCCGTGCCCGCCGCACAGCTTTGGGCTCTCGCTCTACGTCTGCGGGCGTGACAACCTCCGCGCCGTTTTGGGAGGCCCGTGTCCGCATCGCGAGCACAGCCCGGCGAGCATAGGCAAACAGACCACTGAGTCTTTCAGCTTTCATCAACATACTCTCGCAACGCCGGCAGCACCCGCTCGCCCAGTAAGCGCAGGCCCTGTGCGGTTGTGAGACCGTGGGGAGTGCCGAACTCGATCCGGCGGGCACCTGCCTCGAACAGCGCCGCAGCTTGGCCGGCTACCTGGTCCGGCGTTCCGGCAAAAGCCAACCGCTGGAGTAAATCGTCAGAGATATAGCTCCCGGCCCGCTCAAAATCGTAGGCGTCAGTCGCCTCCTTGAGGCGCACCAACAACTCGGGCTCAATGACCAGGCGGCGGTCCAGCGTAGCGATGATCGGCAGGTAGAGCGCGGCTTCTCGCCGGGCGAGATCACGAGCGGCTTTGCCGTCCGTATCAACCACCGTGACCGCGCCGACCACGAGGCCAATTGCGTCAGCCTGCCGTCGGGCCTGCATAGCGCTCTCGGCTATGGCAGCGCGCATCTGAGACACTGCGGTCGGATTCGTTGTCCCGCCGAGTTTGACCTCCGCGATCTCTTCAATACACGCCGCAAGCGTCTTCTGCCCCCACGTTCCCAACAAGAAGGGCAACTCTGACCGGTGTATCTTCCAGCGCAGGGCCGCGCCGCCCGCTAAGGAAAACACCTCTCCCCGATAGGGTTCGGTCGATTGGCTGAGCAGATGCCGAATGCAGCCAAACGCCTCACGGAGGGCGGTGATGGGCCGCTGCGGGTGCAGGCCGACAAAATCCAGCCATCCTCCACGCACCAAGCCCAAGTACGCCCGCCCGTGCGAGGCTTCATCCAGAAGCGCAATATCGCCGGCGATATTGATGGGGTGACAGGTAAACGGATTGACCGCTGCCGGACCGATCCGGACGCGGGTCGTGTGTCGTGCGATTTCCAGCAACGGCAGCCAGGCGGGCTGATAGAGCATGTCATTATAGACGCTCACACCAGCAAAGCCGTAGTCTTCAACGATTTGCGCCAGCGGCCCATAAGCCGAAACAGGCTTATCCGTCTGAAAGGCAACACTGACCGAACGGGTCATCACGAGTTCATGACGCAGCGGCCAGGGACGTGGCCGCTGCCGCGGGTGACTTCACCGTTCCCTACGCACCGGGCGCAAAGGCTTCGACCGCGCGCATATCGGGTAAGGATTCGTCGTCTACCCTGACCGGCAAGAAGCAGACGTGCGTGGCCCCGGCTTTGAGATGAGCGTCGATACGGTCCTGAATCTGCTCTTCACTGCCCCAGGCAACAATGGCGTCCACCAGGGCATCGCTGCACCCGTCTTCAAAGTCCGCGTCCTTCCAGCCCAGGTTTTTCAGGTTGTTGGTGTAATTGGGCAGGCGGGGAACATAGGTCTTCATATACTGCCGCGCGGCGGCGCGGGCCTTGGTCGCGTCCTTTTCAAGAATGACTGCCTGGGCGGCGCAGATCCAGGCGTCAGGGCCGATCTGCTCACGCACCTTGGCCGTATGTTCCGGTGGCACGAAATAGGTATGCGTACCCTGGGCCTGTTCGGCGGACAGGACCAGCATCTTGGGATGCAGGGCGGCAATCACAATGGGGGCCGGCTCTTTGGGTTTGGGCGCTTGGTAAAAGACGTCCTTCAGCTTCGGCAGATACTCCTTCATATAGCTGTACGGCTTGTTGTAGTCGTGGCCACGCAGATTGGACACGATCGGCTTGTGACTGACGCCGATGCCGAGTACGAACCGACCGCCCGACAGCTCAGCCACCGTATTGGTTGCCGTGGCCATGGTATAGGCGTCCCGCGCCCAGATATTGGCAATCCCGGTTGCAATGGACAACTGCTCGGTATTGCTCAGCAGATAGGCCGCGTGGGCAAACGGCTCACGCCCGACCGCCTCGGGGATCCACAAGGTTTTATAGCCGGACTTCTCAACCGTCCGGGCGAATTGAGCACTCTCAGGAGCCGTCATTCCATCCAGAAAAAACCAGACACCCACTTTACCGATATCCATAGCAAACCTCCTCATTCAGCAGTCTCGTCGTTGTAACGAACCCGCACCATATGCCGCGCATTATTGGGCTGTCAATCTTGAGCCAGAGTTGAGGGCTGCGCTCCCTCGCCAAGACAGGCTGGGATGTGGTATAGCAGCTTTCGAGAAAGGACCGATTCCCATGTCCCTGACATTTCGCAAACTCCACCCCCAGTTCGCGGCTGAGGTCAGCTCCATTGATCTCCGCCAGGTGACCGACCCTGAGACGTTGCTGGAGATTCGTGCCAGCATGGACGAGTACGCCCTGCTCGTCTTCCGTAACCAGCACTTCACGGACGAGGAGCACCTGGCCTTTGCCCAACGCCTGGACGGCCAATTGCACACCAAGACCGGCATCAGCGCCCTCCAGAAGAGCCGACTGGGCAACGAGGCATTGGCCGATGTCTCCAACCTCAACGCGAACGGTGAGGTCTATCAGGCCGATGACCGCAAGCGCATGTACGGCCTGGGCAATCGGCTGTGGCACACGGACGCCTCTTTCCAGGACCCGCCCGGACGCTACTCCATGCTCTTTTCCAGAGTCGTCCCGCCCGTCAGCGCGGACACGGAATATGCCGACATGCGCGCGGCCTATGACCGCTTATCGGACGAGATGAAAGCCCGGCTTGAGGGGCTGCGCGTGCATCACTCAATCGCTCACTCGCGCCACGTCCTGGGTTTCGAGTTTTCCCAAACGGAACAGGAGATTCTCAAGGGCGCGATTCACCCCCTGATCCGCATCCTGCCGCGCACGGGACGCAAGTCGCTCTACATCGCGGCGCACGCCTCCAAAATCATCGACTGGCCGATCCCCGAGGGACGCCTGCTGCTGCTCGAACTGATTGAGCACGCTACCCGACCGGAGTGTGTCTACCGGCACTCCTGGCAAGTCGGGGACCTGGTGATCTATGACAATCGGGCGACCATGCACCGCGCCCGGCCGTATGCAGACACGACATATCGGCGTGAACTGCGACGGGTGACCTCGCTGGATGTCGAGTACGATATCTAGCAGGCTGGCGTGACACCTCATTAAGACAGGAAGCAAGGAAAGGAGCCTCACCCATGGCAAATGTCCAGACAGTACTCGGCGACCGCTCCACCGACGATTTGGGATTCACCCTGATCCACGAGCATTTAACCGTCGGTTTCCCTGGCTATGAGTGGGATAACACCAGTTTTGACCGTAAAAAGGAAATCGCCGGAGCCGTTGAAAAGCTCAAGGAGATCAAAGAGTTGGGCGTGACCTCGTTTGTTGATCCCTGCCCGATGGAATTGGGTCGCGACCCGGAATTTGCCGCGGAATGCGCGGACAAATCCGGCCTGAATGTCGTGGTCGCCACCGGCCTGTACAACGAAGCGCTCGGTATTCCGCCCCACTTCCGGAGTCTGCCCGCGGACGATATCGCCGAAATCTATGTGCGGGAGATTACGGACGGCATTGATAAAACGGGCATCAAAGCCGGCCTCATCAAGACCGCGACCGGTGGGATTCCGGGCATGACCGAGACCGCCAAAACGATCGGCACGCACGAGGAGACCTGTTTGCGCGCGGCGGCCCGCGCCCATAAAGCCACGGGTGTTCCCATCCTGTGTCACAATGACGAGTTGGGCCCGTTTGGCCGCGAGACCCTGGACGTATTTGAAGATGAAGGTGTGGATTTCAACCGCGTGCTCATCGGCCACGCCTGTGGTGTAGGAGATATGCGTTATTATTTTGACGTTTTAGACCGCGGCGCGTGGATCGGGTTTGACCGCTTCGGCATTGACATCATTGCTCCGGATAAAATGCGCCTGGCCTCGCTGATTGGCCTGCTGGCCGTCGGTTATGACCGGATTATGCTCTCGCATGATGCCGTCCATTGCCTGATGGGCCGACCCAGCAAGGCCTGGGAGCAATTTGTCGAAGCCTGTCCGAACAGTAATTATTCCCATATTCTGAAAAACATTATTCCCACCCTGGCCAAGGCCGGTGTGAGCGAAGGAACCATTCACACCCTGATGGTCGAAAATCCCAAGAGCTATTTTGGCGGATAAGTCTCGCTCTGGGCGGTGGCGCTCCAACCGCCCAGCCCTCCGTTCAGCGTAGCAGGCCCGGAGAGCACCCTTCACCCATGTCTTCCCAGCCAAGCAGCGATCTCGATCAGGTTCGCACCTACTTCCGTAACTTCGGTCTGAAACAAGCGCCGGAAAACGGCTCGCCCCTGTACCATGCCTTATCGTTAGGCGTACTGGACGACCCCGACATGCTGCGCTTCGCCGCCAGCTGTCCGCCCTCGCAACCGTCAGCAAACCTGCTGTTCGGCGCAGTGCATTATCTCCTCCTGGGTGGAGTTCGTCATCCCGTGCGCGACTTCTACCCGGACGTGGTTGCCTCGGAAAAAACACTGAGTCCGCCCTCCCAGGAGACCTATCCACTGTTTCAAGACTTTGTCTGGACTCACACCGAGACAATCAGACGGCTCATCACAACCCGCCTGGCCCAAACCAACGTCGTCCGCCGCACGACCTGTCTCCTGCCGGTCTTTGCTCAGCTTGCTCAAGAGGCCGGGAGTCAGCCCCTCTCGATCATCGAGGTAGGCAGCAGCGCCGGACTGAACCTCCATTGGGACCGTTATTACCACCGCTATGAGTATCCGTCCGGGGCAAGCAGAACGTGGGGCAACAAGAACGCGGCCGTCCAGCTTTCGACCCAGGTCAGAGGGACCGTCCCCCTCCCGTCTCTACCCGAAGAATTCCGTATCGCCTGGCGGGCGGGGATCGACATCAACCCAATCGATGTGACGGACACGGATGCCATGCGCTGGCTGCGTGCACTCATTTTTCCCGAACATCTGGAGCGGCACCAGGAGACTGAAGCCGCCGCCCGCATAGCGCGCGATAACCCAGTTCCGATTGTGACAGGCGACGCGCTCACCCATCTGCCCGAGCTGTTATCCCAAGCCCCGCCGGACTCACACTTGTGTCTGTACGCTTCCATGGTCCTCTACCAGCTCTCACCCCAAGACCGTAAAAAGTTGTGGAAGCTGTTGGCCGCATTCTCAGCAACCCGCCCCGTCTCCGTCGTCATTATGGATGGCGTCCCAGAAGGCTGGGCACAAATCCTCATCAGAGACTTCAGAAACAGCAGTTATACCAAACGCCACATGGCTGCTGTCCACGCGCACGGGCGTTGGCTGGAGTGGCGGGAATAAGCTTCTCTCTTGGCCCCAACGGTCCAAGATGCTATGGCCCAAGAAAAAGGAGGACACGGTATGAGCGCATCTGACGCACGGGCAGCAACGAGTTCATACGCCGAAGCCGACCCGCAACTGTACGCCTTTCTCGACTGGATGGAGCAGCAAGACCCCGACTACGCCAAGGCATTCCGAGCCTATGGCGAGAAGGGCACGGGCGAGGGTCAGGCCCTTCCGGTCAAATACCGTGAAATGGTCATGACCGCCATTCTGGTGTTTGCGGGCCGGAAAGAAGGCGCTGTGGCCCATCTCAAACGGGCAATCGAACATGGAGCCACCAAGCGTGAGCTGTTCGAGGCCGGCCAATCCGCGGCGATTCCCGGCGGTGGGGTCACCTTGGGCTTATGGATGCAAATCCTCACCCAACTCGATAGCGAAGGCGCTTTTATCAACGGCTAGGGAAGGAGGGAGTTCCTATGGCACAAGCAGTGACAGCGTCGTCCGAGCCGATTCACCCTCAGACCCAAATCGGCCATATTCATCTGACGGTGACCGACCTGGAGCGCTCATTAGCCTTTTATCGTGACCTGTTGGGCTTTGAGGAGACCATGCGCTACAAGGATTCGGCCGTGTTTCTGTCCGCCGGCGGCTACCATCACCACCTGGCGCTGAACACCTGGGCCGGACCGGAGGCCAGCCCGCCCCCGCCCGGACATACCGGGCTGTATCACTTTGCCATTCTCTACCCCAGCCGTCGCGAACTGGCCCGGGCGGTGCAGGCGCTGCGGCAGGCCGACTACCCGTTGCAGGGCACCTCCGACCACGGCGTGTCCGAGTCCGTCTACCTGGCTGACCCGGACGGCAACGGGGTGGAACTGTCGGTGGACCGGCCACCCGAGACCTGGTCCCGCGACGCGCAGGGCAATATTCAGGCCGGCCGTGGGAAGGTGGACCTGGACGAGCTACTGGCCGAATTGGAGGAAAGGGCCTAGGCATGGATTTCAAATTCAGCCCGGAAGACGAAGCCTTTCGACAGGAATTCAGAAGCTGGCTCGAACACAATATCCCCCGCGACTGGCGGGACGACGAATTGCACGACCCCGACACCCTGGAAGAGTTCGAGCGTCGCCGCGCCTGGCACCGCCAATTGTACGACGGAGGCTGGATGTGCATCCACTGGCCCCAGGAGTATGGCGGCCGCGGTGCGAGCCTGATCCAGCAGGTCATCTACCATGAGGAACTCGACCGGGCCAAGGCTCCACCAACGGTCAATTTTCAGGGCATCGCGCGGGTGGGACCGACGCTGATGCAATGGGGCACGCCGGAACAGAAGCAGCGCTATATCCCCAAGATTCCGCCGGCTGAGGAAATCTGGTGTCAGGGTCTGTCAGAACCCGACCACGGCTCCGACCTGGCCGCGGTTGAGACGCGGGCCGTGGACCGGGGCGACCACTTCCTGGTCAACGGTTCCAAGGTCTGGACCTCCAACGCCCACCGCGCCGATTTCACGACCCTGCTGTGTCGGACCGACCCTGACGCGCCCAAGCATAAGGGACTCAGCTATCTGCTGGTCGATATGAAAAGCCCCGGCATCACCGTGCGGCCGCTGGTCCAGATGACCGGAGAGAGCGGGTTCAACCAGGTGTTCTTTGATGATGTCCAGGTCCCCCTGGCCAACCTTGTTGGAGAGAAGAATCGGGGCTGGATGGTCGCCATGACCAATATGATGTTCGAGCGCACGATTCACGGCGGGCGTACCGACATGATGGTCGAGGTCAGACAGCTCACCGAATTGGCCAAAAAAGTGGCCTGGGATGGGCGTCCGGCCTGGGAGGACAGCTATGTGCGGCAGAGCCTGGCCGGCTTCGCCTGCGAGGCCGCAGCGCTCAAATACACCAGTTTCCGGCAGCTTACCAAACAGCTCAAAGGGCTCCCGCCCGGACCGGAGGGCTCGATGATGAAGCTCGGTACGAGCGGCCTGAACCTGCGTATGCAGGACTTTGCCATGGAGTTGCTGGGTCCCTATAGCCAGTTCGAATATCAGGCCAGCGGAGCGATTGACCGCGGTAAATGGTCGCATCGCATGCTGGCGGCGCGGCGTGGCACCATTGCAGCCGGGACCAACGAGATTCAGCACAACATCATCGGTGAGCGGGTACTTGGGCTGCCCAAGGGCTGACCGGCCCCCTACTCTCGTAACGGCAGAGGTGATACCAAACAACGGCCCGAGTAGCGCTAAAAAAGCAGCACACACTGGAGGGAGTTGACCATGCGTGACGGATTCAAAATTGTCGATACCGATTCTCATATGATGGAGCCGGACTGGCTGTGGGAACGGCATATGGAGGACGCGTATAAGGCCGAAGCGCCCCGGATGGGCGAGGCACCGGGGTCGGGACGGCGTACCTTTCTGGTCGAAGGCGAGTCGTTTACCCGTGAAAAGGGCAAATATCCGATGGCGGCCAAGGCGTTTCTCAAGGCCGCGTATAAGGCCATGGACCGCTTTGAGCGAGCCAAAGAAACCGGCTTTAGCGCCAAAAGCCGACTCGTAGACATGGACGAGCAGGGCGTGGATGTCCAGATTCTCTACCCGACCTACACCGGCCAGATGCTCGGCCGCGAGTTCCGCGACACCAAACTGCTGGCGGCCTGCTGCCGGGCCTATAACAACTGGGCCGCCGACTACACCTCCGAAGCGCCCGAACGTCTCCGCTGGGCCGCTGCCCTGCCCATGCAGGAACCGGAGGAGGCGATCAGAGAGGCCGAACGCGCCGCGGCAAACGGCTGCGTGAGTTATTATATGCGGCCCAACCCGGTCGGTGGCCGGACGCTGTGGCATGAGGACTATCATCCGCTGTGGGCGACCATCGAAAAGCTGGGCAAGCCCATCTCAACCCATGACTCGGCTTCGGCCTCGGTGCCCTCGTTTGGCGATCGCATGGACACGCATACCAGCGGCCATATTTTATCCCATCCGTTTGAGGCCATGGCGGCCATGGCCGGCCTGATCTGGTTCGGCATCTTTGAAAAATTTCCCCAACTCAAAGTCATCCACGTTGAGGGCGACGGCGGCTGGACTCCCTATTGGCTGCAACGTATGGAGCAACACTGGAAGTTCAGCGGCAACGCCGAACATGAATATCTCACCCGGCCGCCGACGGAGTATTTTCGCAGCAATGTATGCGTGGGTTTCCGGGGTGACGAACCCACCATGAAAGCCGCGGTGGAGCTGGTGGGTGACGATAATTTCACCTGGGACTCCGACTATCCGCACCCGGACGGTACCTATCCGTGGGGCGTGCAAGCCATGCTCGATCAGCCCATTTCCGAAGAGTCGAAACGCAAGCTGTTCTGGGATAACGGGGCACGCATTTTTAATTTGGCGTAGCGGCAGTTGCTGAGGAGACACACATGGATTTTAGCGGCAAAGTCGGCTTGGTAACGGGCGCAGCCTCGGGCATTGGCCGCGCCACCGCCCTGGGATTTGCCCAGCGCGGCGGAGCGGTTGCGGTCGCGGATATTAACGCGGAGAACGCGAATGCAGTGGTCGCCGAAATCACGGCAGCGGGCGGAAGGGCCATTGCCGTGATCGCCGATGTGACCCAGCAGACCGACATTGACCGGATGATTGCGACCACGACGGACACCTTTGGCCGGCTCGACTTTCTGCATAATAACGCCTTCGGGCTGCCCGCAGCCGGGCCCGACAGTCCGGTCATGGCCCGCACCGCCGACCTGGAAGACAGTGTCTGGGACAATATGATCGACCTGGGTTTGTCGTCGGTTTTTCACGCCATGAAAAAGGCCATCCCGGTTATGCGCCAGAACGGCGGCGGGGCCATCGTCAACACCGCCTCCATTTCGGGGCTGCGGGCCGATTACGGCATTGCCGCGTATAACGCCGCCAAGGCCGGCGTGATCAATCTCACCCGGGTGGTTGCCGTGGAGTATGCCCGCGCCGGTATCCGGGCCAACTGCATCTGTCCGGGGGCCATCGACACGCCGCTGATCGCACCCGCCCTGGAGCAGCCGGGGTTTGCCGAGAAATTCGATGAGGTCATCCCCATGGGGCGGCTGGGAAAGCCGGAAGAAATGGCCAATGTCATTCTGTTTCTGGCCTCCGATCTGGCCTCGTTTGTGACGGGTGCGGCTTTTGTCGCCGACGGCGGCCAAACCGCCAAAACGGGCAGCCCGTCGTTTCTGCCGGAGTGATAACAACACCGTGTCCATTTCTCAGGGGGAAGAGGGAAAAAACGGGGAAACAAAAAAGGAGGACAGCATGGCAGACAAGAGTCTTGAGGCACAGATGCAGGAAATGGTTGACCGCGAGGCGATTCGCAACCTGCCTTTGCAGTACTGTCACTGTGTGTGGCAACAGGATTTGGACGGATACGTCAACCTCTTTACCGAAGACGGCGCGTTCTCGACCGACGACCCCAGCCTGCCGGGCGCACAGGGACACGACGGCTTGCGCACCATGATCAAGGGCGGCTTGGCGATGCGGCCCCGGCCCTTCATTCATAACCACGTCATTGAACTGAGCGGGCCGGATCAGGCCACGGGGACGTGTTATGTGGAAGTCCACATGAACCGCGAGGGCAAAAAGTGGGAGATGAAGGGCTGGTATAACGACGAGTACGCCAAAGTTGACGGTGAGTGGAAGTTCAAGTCGCGTCGGATCACGACCGATTCCTTTGGCCCCAAGGACGAAGCCTAGCGGGATCGATAGCTCAGTCCCTGGGCACCTCGGCATACACGCGCTGCATAGTGTCCAGATGTCCCTGCGCATCCAGCCCACCCCCGAGCGTACGTAAACACACGTGGCTCAGGCCGGCCCGCCGCCAGCCGGCCACCCGGTCGCGCCATTCCGCCTCGCGGGGACCGACCACGGCTATACCGGCTTCGGTACCGATGTCCTGCGGACTCCGGCCGGCCGTTTCGGCGGCGCACAGAATGTCAGCCTGTATGGCCGGGAATTCTTCCGGCGTACACAGCACAAACCAGCCGTCGGCCAGGCGTCCGATCCGACGCCGAATGCGTGGAATGGGAACACTCTGTGCGCCTATCCAGAGCGGGATCGGCCTTTGGATCGGTAGCGGATTCAGGCCGGCCCCGGATACCGTGTCCCAGCGTCCGTCAAATTCGACCGTGAGCTGCGTCCAGAGCTGCTTGAGGAGGGTCATCTGTTCCTCGCAGCGATCCCCCCGCGTCCGAAAGTCCGCGCCCTGGGCGCGGTATTCCTCGGCGCTGGGACCAACGCCGATGCCGAGACGCAAGCGGCCGCCGGACAGCACGTCCAACTCCGTGGCCTGCTTAGCGACCAGCACGGTCTGGCGCGAGGGCAGAACAATGACCGAAGGCACCAGTTCTATCTTCTGCGTGATTGCCGCCACATAGGCCAGCAGCGTCAGCGGCTCGTGCACATAGCCGCTATCGGGCCGGAGAACCTGATCCGGGACGCGCAGATGCGTATAGCCTAACTCGTCGGCCGTTTGGGCAAACGCCCTGATCGCTCCCAGATCGCCCTGAAGCTCTCTCACCGGTAGTGAAATCCCAATCCTCATAAATTTTCTCCTACTTATTCAGCCCCTTTTCGTAGATGGAAGGGGCTCCTAAAGCTGTATCACACTCAGAATTTCAACACCGCTTGAGCCGCCGTGCGTTGGCGGTACGCGGCGTCCCAGCGTGTGAGATGCGGATAGTCTCCGATGAGATCAAACTTGGCAAAGCGCATGAACTGCAAGGCGGCCTGAAGGGTGCAGTCGGCAACCGATACGCGGTCGCCTAAGAGCAGTGCGCGACCGTCGGCTAAAACATCCTCAAAGTACTGAAAGGCAACCGGCAGCGCGTGCTTGGCCTGCGCCGCGACCCCGGGATTAGGGGGAAGTCCGATAGGCGATTTCGTGGCGTGGACACAACGCCCGATTTGAAGCAGCACACGGAGGTCGGCGATCCGTTCCAGCTCACGTGCGCGTATGCGTTCACGCGTTCCATGACCCCACATCGCCGGTTGGGGAAAACACTCTTCCAAATACTCGATAATCGCCAGCGATTCGACAATGTACTCATTATCCGCAACCTCCAGCACGGGCAGACTCCCAAACGGATTGCGCGCCAGATGGTCCTCGCTCTTTTGCTCATTTTTGAGCGCGTTGACAAGGACCTGTTCGATATCCATCTCAGCCCCGGCAGCCGTTTTCTCGGCAATATACAGCATCACTTTCGTGGGGTTCGGAGCGGCGGGAACCATATAGAGTTTCATAGTGTCAGCTTTCTACAAATGCCGTGAGCTACAGGCACAACTCCGCCAGGACGCGCAGGGCCTCGACCTGATTCGTACCAATAATCATGGTCGTGACTGGTGACGCTTTCCAGCGCGTGAGCTGCTCGGCAATCCGTTCCTTGGGACCGACCAGGGCGACGGCATCAACCAGCTCATCGGGCACGGCCGCTTGGGCGGCCGCTTTCTGGCCCGAGAGATATAAGTCCTGCAATGTTGTGGCCAGCCCCTCATACCCGAAGTTTCGGACATAGCTGTTATAGAAATTCTTGGTGCGGGCCCCCATACCGTCGATATACAAGGCCAGACTGGCTTTGACCGGGGCGCGACATTGGTCCAGATCGTCGCCCAGCACGCACGTCACATACGGGGCAAGATCGAAATCCCGCAGGCTTTTGCCGTTCCCGGCTGTGGCAAATCCGGCTTCGAGGTGCGGGCGATAATACGACTCGCCCCAATCCGGGCTCATCCACACCGGGAGCAGGCCGTCAGCAATTTCAGCCGCCAGCGCAATTCCCTTGGGGCCAATTGAGGCGGTGTAGATTTTCATATCGGGCCGACCGTGGAGAATACTCTTCAGCGGCTTGCCCAGCCCGCTGGCATCAGGCCCGGCGTACGGAATCTGATACTCCTGGCCGGCAAACTCAAGCCGTTCCTCGCGGGCCAGAATTTTGCGTAAAATTTCGACATACTCCCGATAGCGCTGGAGCGGCCTGCCATAGGATACGCCGTGCCAGCCCTCAATGACCTGTGGATTCGACGGCCCCAACCCAATCAGAAAGCGTCCATCGGTCAAACCATCAAGCGTCATGGCGGTCATGGCGGTCATGGCCGGAGTCCGCGCCTGCATCTGCAAGATTCCCGCTCCCAGCTTGATTGTTGACGTACGCGCGCCAACAAAGGCCAGAAAAGAAACCACGTCCGACCCCCAGGCTTCACCGGTCCAGACCGAGTCGAACCCCAGGCGTTCGGCTTCCAGGATCACCTCCATGGTGTGTTCCATCTTCGGACCTGAGTATCCGGTGACTAATCCAAGTCGCATTGCGCTCCCTCCTGTGGGTTCAGACTATAGCGTTCACCCCCGGGCGTCTTCGACCGTACTCCGGCGCAACTCACGCCGCTGGGAAAGATCGTAGCGACGGCCCCGATGCAGCACGGCGCGATTGTCCCAGATCACCAAATCGCCCGGACGCCAGGTATGGCGGTACACAAACTGACGTTGCGTGGCGTGTTCCAAAAGCTCGGCGAGCAGGAGCCGCCCTTCCGGGACCGGCCAGTCCACAATGCGCGTGGCATGTACCCCGATAAAGAGTGTCTTCCGCCGGGAGCCCGGATGAGTACGGACGACGGGCCAGTCCACGGTCGGATACTTGGCCAAATCTTCCGGCGTGTATTGCCGGTCGCCGAGCTGAATACGCGAATGAAAGGCAGAGTGTTCGGCCACCAGCCCTTCGAGCTCCCCCCTGACCTCGTCCGGCAAAGCATCATAGGCCGCACGCATATCAGCGAACTCGGTTTCCCCTCCCTGCTCGGGCACAATGCAGGCCAGCAGCAGGGAATACTTGGCCGCCGGTTGCTTGAACGAGCTGTCGCTGTGCCAGAGCTGGTTGGCCAGCATGGTAATCAGGCGCGGGTCGTCCCGCGCCAGAATCTGGCTTTCGAGATCGACGTTGGAGATGTCGATCATCCCGGCCTCTTTGAACCGGCTCCGCCGCTGCAACACCTTGAGCAGCCCCATATCAACGGGACCAAGCGCGCGGGTAAACGCCATCTGCTGGGATTCGTCCAGAACCTGGTCGCGGAAGACCAGCACGGCGAACTCATCCATGGCAGCCTCTATCCTGGCTGCTAGATCTGCATCAGTTGGTTGCCGCAGATCAATCCCTTGGGCTTCGGCTGCGAACACGGGATGCAATGGCGACAGAGTTAGGGTTTGCATAGGATTCTCCCTCACCAAGTGAGTATGCATATAGGAGACAGATTTGGGAAGGAGCGTAGCACGCGCTCACGCATTGATTCTTCCCGCCTCAGCGTTTACGATTCGGAGACGTCTTCCTGCGGGAGTCCGGTCTGTGAGTAGAACCGTTTCGTAAAGGAGTGCACCCATGGCAACGGCCAGTAAGATTGATGCCATCCCCCTGCCGCCCACGGAGGCAGCGTTCGACCCTATCACTTTTAGTGTGATCCGTAACCGCTTTGAGGCCATCGGTCAGGAGATGACCCTGGCCATGGAGCAGACGGCGTGGACCTCGGTCATCGCCCTGGCCCGCGACTACTCGTGCATGATCTACGACGCCCACTCTAGCGGGCCGCGTCAGGTCACCATGGCCGATTGCCTGCCCATCCACTGCAACAGCATTCGGACCCTGCTGATGGAAATTGTCTCCGTGTTTGGGGACGATATCCACGACGGCGACGTGTATATGTCGAACGACCCCTACCGGGGCAATACCCACATCCCGGACCTGGTGACGGCCCAGCCGGTCTTTGTGGACGGCAAGCAGGTGTTCTGGACCGTGGCGCGCGGCCATCAGCTCGATACTGGTGCTATCGAGGCGTCGAGCATCGTACCCGCGGCCAAGACCATCTTCCAGGAGGGCATTGTTATTCCGCCGACCAAGCTGGTCGACCGCGGGGTCGAACGCCACGATATTGTCGAGCTGTATCTGGCCAACGTGCGCTATCGGGACGCCCTGCACGGCGACCTGCGCGCTCAGCTCGGGGCCTGCGGTGTGGCTCGCAAGGGTCTGATCGAGCTGTGCGAGCAGTACGGTCGCGACGAGGTGGTGCGCTATAGCGACGGGCTCATGGACTACGCCGACCAGCGCGCGTCAGAGGAGTTCTGCTCGATTCCCGACGGCGTCTACCACGGTGAGACCTGGACCGATACCGACGGCAATGGGGCGATCGATATTCCGATCCGGGCCACCATCACCAAGAAGGGCGCGGATATCCACGTCCACTACAGCGGCGGGCCACCGTCCACCGGCTCGTTCAACGCGACCTATGCGGTCATGATGGCGACTTCGACGATCCCGTTTCTATACTATATTGACTCCGACATTCCGCATAACCACGGTGTGCTGCAACACATCAGCGCCGACGCCGACGACAACACCATCTGCCTGGCCAAGTGGCCGGCCGCGGTGGCTGGGGCAACCCAGAATCCGGCCGACCCCATGCACGAGGTGATCAATATCGCCATGGCCAAGGCCATCCCCGAGCGCGTGCCCGCGGGCGGAGCGCACACCGCCCACGTCCCGAATTTTAACGGGGTTGATTCGAGAACCGGCAAGGAGTGGGGCTGCATGCTGTTCAACAGCGGCGGAGGCCAGGGCGCGGCAAAGGACGCCGATGGGTGGCCGGTCCTGTGCACCATCGCCGGCATGGGCGGACTCACCTCGGCCTCGATCGAGCAGTTGGAATTGCTGTATCCGATCCGCGTCGAGCAGAACGAGATTGAGACCGACGCCCTGGGCATGGGCCAATGGATCGGCGGACCCGGACTGCGCACCCGCTATCGGCCGATTGCCGGCGACATGGAGTGTATCGGCTTTGGTGAGGGCCTGAAGAACCCGCCGCACGGGGTGAACGGCGGTACCATGAGCCCAGGCGGCGGCATCTATATCGAGCACGCGGATGGCAGCCGGACGTTTACCTCCTCCGCGGGACAACTGCTGATTCGCGAAGGCGAAACCTGGAATGGGGTGTCCGCGGGCGGCGGCGGCTGGGGCAACCCGCTTGACCGCGACCCGGAACAGGTGCGCCGCGACCTGCGGGACGAGTGGATCAGCGAAGACACGGCCCGCACCGTGTTTGGCGTGGTGGTCAAAGACGATCTTGAGCGCAGCCTTGACGTTGCCGCGACCGAAAAGCTCCGGGCCGCGCTGCGTCAGAACGAGCGCCCGATGATCGAGCCCACCACCCCGGCTGCCGGCACGTGGACGCAGCAGAATATGCGTCCCGGTGATCGCTATCTCGAAGCCCCGACCATCGCCCGGAACTTCAGCGCTCCGCCGCAGGAGACGTAAACATGGGGCATCGAGTCGGTATCGATATCGGCGGCACCTTCACCGATGTGGTCCTGCTGCGCGACGACGGCAGATTCCACGTCTACAAAGAAGACTCGACTCCTGACCAACCGCTACTAGCGATTACGCGGGGTCTCGCCGGCATGGCCGAGGAAGCAGGAACCACGGTCGCAGAACTGCTGCGTGAGACGGAATTTTTGGTTCATGGTCAGACCATGGCGACCAATGCTCTAATACAGCGCAACGGTCCGGTCATTGGCCTGCTGTGCACCCAGGGGCTCCGGGACATCATGTATCTGGGCCGGGGCGGCAAGCCCGAGCGATTCAACATCCACCTCCAGAAGCCCGAGGACTTTATTCCGCGCTATTTACGTCTGGGCATTCCCGAGCGTACTGGCGCGGACGGTTCCGAGGTCCTGCCGCTCGACGAAGAGGCGGTCCGCGCCGCAGCCCAGCGACTCGGCGCCCATGGTGTCAAAGCGGTGGCGGTTGCCTATCTGTGGTCCATCGTCGATCCGAGCCACGAAAAACGCACCGCCGAGATCGTGCGCGAGGAGCTGCCCGGCGTCGATGTGCTGTGCTCCTGCGATGTCCTGCCGGAGATTCGCGAGTGGGAGCGCACCTCGGCAACCGTGCTGTCCGCCTATATCGCGCCTATTATCGGCGACTATCTGCGTGCCTTTGAGAAAGAGATGGCGACCGGCGGCCTGCCCCATCCGCCGCAGATCATGCAGGTCAACGGCGGCTGTGCATCCGTGCCGGACCTTTTGGCTCGACCTGTCAATGCCGTGGCCTCGGGCCCGGCGGCCGGGCCGGCCGCGGGTGCGCACTACGCCTCGGATACCAAAGCGCCCGACCGGCTGATCATTATCGACATGGGCGGGACCAGCTTTGACGTCTGCATGCTGCGCGACAGCGAACCGGTCATGTCAACCGATATCAAGGTGGCCCACCAGCCTATTGGGGTGAATGGGGTCGAAGTGCTGTCGATCGGCGCCGGCGGCGGCTCGATTGCCTGGCTCGACAGCGGCAAGGCGCTACGGGTTGGACCGCAGAGCGCGGGTTCTCAGCCGGGTCCGGCCTGTTACGGCCGGGGTGGCCGTGCACCCGCGGTCACCGACGCCAACCTGGCCGTTGGGCGGATGTCGCCCGGTGCGTTTCTGGGCGGACGGCGTTCCCTTGACGAGCACCTGGCGCACCGGGCCATTGCCGAACATATTGCCACGCCGTTGGGGCTGTCCGTCCGCGAGGCAGCGGCCGGTATCCTGACCATCGTGAATTCGAATATGGCCTCGGCCATACGAGCAGTCTCGATTGAGCGCGGCATCGATCCTCGTGACTATGTCATGGTCGCGGGCGGCGGTGCGGGTGGCCTGCACGCGGCCGAACTGGCCCGCATGCTTGAAATCCGCGAGGTCCTGATTCCACGCTCCGCGGGTGGGCTGTGCGCCTTCGGTATGGCGGTCACGCCGGTGCGGCACGACTATGTGCGCCTCCACCACTGCTATACGAATCAGTCCGGCGCGGCCACGGATATCGCCCGGGTGTTTGACGACTTGATCGTCGAGGGCACCGCTCATCTTGAGGAGGAGGGCTTTAAGCCCGAAGAGATTCGGTTCGCCCGCCACCTGGAGGGACGCTATCCGGGCCAGGTTCACAACCTGACCGTACCGCTGCCCGAAGGACCGATTGACGCGGACCTCTTGCGTCGACTCGAAGCCGATTTTCATGACGAGCACGAGCGGCGATTTACCTATTCGATGCGCGACCAGCCCATTGAGTGTCTGCACTGGCGGATCGCCGCCACGGGCAACCGCCCCGCCCCCGAGGGACGGCTGGCCACACAGCCCGCAGGCCGGCCACAACCGACCAGCCGACGCATGGCCTATATGGCCGGGGTCAATGCCGAGGTGGAAACCGAGATTTATCAGGGCGACGCGCTGGCGGCGGGCGACCGGCTGACCGGCCCGGCCATCGTTGAGTTCGCCACGACCACGGTGGTCGTCAACCCGGCTGACCGGCTGACCGTCCAGGCCGACGGCAGCTCTCTGCTGACGATTGCCCTCTGAAAAAAAGGAGACAGGATGTCGGGTGTCATGATCGTGACGGGCGGAAGTCGTGGCATTGGAGCCGCTATTTCACGACGAGCAGCGCGGGCCGGGTTTGACGTGTGCGTCAATTATGCGCGCGCCAAGGATCGGGCCGAAGAGGTGGTCCACGACGTGACCCAGGCCGGGCAACGGGCGATTGCCGTGCAGGCCGATGTAGGAACGGAAGAGGGTGTTGTTGAGTTGTTTCGCCGGACCGATGCCGAACTCGGTCCGGTCACCGCCCTGGTGAATAATGCCGCAATCGACTATGAGACCGCGGTCGTCGACGCTAAGCTGGATCGTATCCAGGGGGTGTATAATCTCAATATCTTTGGCGTGTTCGTGAGCGCTCGCGAGGCCATTAAACGCATGTCCACCAAACGTGGTGGCGCCGGAGGCGTGATCGTTAACGTCGGTTCTGTTTCCTCGCGGTACGGCGGGCTGCCGGGTGATGTGGTCTACGCCTCCAGCAAGGGCGCGCTTGATTCCTTTACCATGGGCCTGTCCAGGGAAGTCGGGCCCGAGGGGATTCGGGTTTGTTGTGTGCGGCCCGGAATTACCCGGACGGAAATTTTTGAAGCGAGTATCGGCATTGAGCGGGCCGAAGCCATTGCCAAAGCGCAGACGGTCCTGGGGCGCATTTGCGAACCCGAAGAGGTGGCCAATCTGGTGGTGTGGATCTGCACGGATGAGGCCTCGTATGTCACTACCACGATCTACGATATTTCAGGCGGACGCTGAACAGGTCGCCCTGACGGCACGTTAATAAAGGAGAAACCCGCATGACCAGCGCCATACAGGACATACAGTCAGACCATGGTCTGACTGCCCCCACACATCCCTTGGACCCGCTGAGCCGGAGCGAGATTGAGCGCGGGGTGGCCATCCTGAAAGGCTCGGGCGAGCTGAACGGTCAGACCGCCTTCTCCAGCGTCAGTCTGGTGGAGCCGCCCAAGGATGAAGTCAAAGCCTTTACCCCA
The DNA here is from genome assembly GCA_965203745.1 of uncultured Binatia bacterium (SeqCode). Classification (GTDB taxonomy): domain Bacteria; phylum Desulfobacterota; class Binatia; order Bin18; family Bin18; genus Bin18. Next base: position 925,818 of record CBDBDK010000001.1, on the reverse strand, counting down.
GGCAGGCCTTTTGCGCGGGTGCTGCGCTTTCTGGGGGTGGACGAGTATGCCAACGGCAGACAGTCGGGCAGTTTTGCGGCACGGGTCAATATCACGACGGGAGAGCTGCTTGAGGTGCAGCGCCTCAGCAGCGGGCAGGTGCCGTTCGGGGGATGGGATCTCATGCAGTCGATCAAGCTTACCAAAGCCGACCCCGACTGGCAGGCTGCGGTAAAGCGGCGCGGGATCGAGGATATACGCCGGGTGCAAATCGATATGTGGCCGGGCAGTGGTCCCCTTCCCGACGGCGTGGACCCCACCCACCGCCTAGCCCGGACGATTGCTTTTGTGCGTGAAGACAAAACCGACAACGGCTATGCCCGTCCGCTCCAGGGCCTGATTGCCCACGTGGACCTGACCGTGGGCCGGGTGGTCCATCTGGAAGACCATGGCGTGACCCCCCTGCCACCGGAGAGTGGGCGCTACGAGGCCAGCCATCAGCCTGCGCTACGGACCGACTTGAAACCCATTGCCATTACCCAGCCCGAGGGGCCGAGCTTCCGCGTCGATGGGTACGCGGTAGAATGGCAGAGATGGTCGTTCCGGGTCGGTATGCACCCCCAGCACGGCCTGGTCCTGCACACCCTGAGTTATGACGATGCCGGGGAGCGGCGCTCCATCCTATATCGGGCGTCGTTGGCGGACATGGTGGTGCCCTATGGCGACCGCGACCCCATGCACGCCTGGAAACACGTGCTTGATGCCAGCGAAGCGAGTGTGGGCAATCTGGCCAATTCGCTCACCCTGGGCTGCGACTGTCTGGGCGAAATCCATTACTTTGATATGCCCACGCTGCTGGCCGACGGTTCTGTCTATACGATCGAAAATGCCATTTGCATGCACGAAGAAGATTACGGCGTGCTGTGGAAGCACCGCGACTTGCTGTCCGCAACCACGGAAGTCCGGCGCTCGCGGCGTTTGGTGGTCAGCTCGTTCTTCACGGTCGGGAATTATGAGTATGGCTTCTTCTGGTATTTATACCTGGACGGCACGATTCAGATGGAGGTCAAGCTGACCGGTATCGTCGGTGTCAGCGCGGTTGAAACCGGGGCCGAGCAGCCCGAGTTCGCTCCGCTGATTGCGCCTAACCTGGCCTCCCCGATTCACCAGCATCTGTTCTGTTTCCGGCTCGATTTTGATGTGGACGGCGAGCCCAACTCGGTCTACGAGGTCGATGTCGAGCCCGGGCCGCCCGGGCCGGACAATCCGTACGGGACGCAGTTCCGCGCCAAGACGACGCTCCTGGCATCCGAGGATGATGCGCGACGGGATATTGACCCGCGGGCCAGCCGGAGCTGGAAGATCGTCAACCCGCAGCGGACAAATCGGCTGGGGGTGCCGGTCGGCTATAAGCTGCTTGCCGGCGCAACGCCGACCCTGTTTGCCCAGGCAGACTCCTACGTGGGGCAACGGGCCGGGTTTGCTCAGCATAATCTATGGGTCACCGCGTTTACGCCGGACGAACTCAGCGCGGCCGGCGACATCACGCTCCAGAGCCCCGGCGGCGAGGGTCTGCTGCGTTATTCACGCGGACGCAATATCGAGAACACCGACATCGTCGTCTGGCATACCTTTGGCCTCACCCATATTCCGCGGCCCGAGGATTGGCCGGTGATGCCGGTCGAGTATGCCGGCTTCAGCCTGATGCCGGTGGGATTTTTTGAACGCAGCCCCGCCTTGGACGTGCCGCCAAGTCCACACGCGTGTAAGAAGGTTGGCCATCGTTCCGAGGAGTGAAACAGTGACTACCCGGTAGGTGTACCATTCACAATCTTCGTGACTGCTTGTCGTACAGATTCAAAAGCCCGCGAATTCAATTCACCAATGTTGTCCGACACAATCGACGTATTCGCAGTGAATATCTTACCCGGACGAATAATGACTACTGAGCTTGGTCTAAGTGGCTCCACGCTTCATCTTCTTCCGGACGGTTCCAGTCTTTGGCGAGTGACTCCTCGCTGAGTAGTGCCGCTGATGGGGTTGTGCGCGGCTCCTCTTCGAGAATAGTAACTATCGCACGCCGAGCTTCAGGAAGCTGTACCGGCTCCGACAAATGAACACTCCCGTCTTTGGCGATTGTGGCTTCAATAGTACGAATCATGGTGAATCTCGTTAACTTTATTTTAGGCTTCGTTGCGCTGGCAGTCTATGCCGACCTCTACGGACCTTGTGCCCCCTATCATCCGTTGACGTTTTATTAGCATGAACCCTGTACACGAGGAAGGAATCGAATGGCCCGTGAAGTAGCCCTGTACTTTCGCGATGAGTTCCGCTCCAGCCGGGAGCCACACCACCGGCGGGCCCCGGGCCTGCCGGTCGGCATAGACTGGCTTGTAGGCCCCCGTCAGGGAGAAGAGAACGAATATGATGTCCGGGCGGCAATCGCTTTTGCCGCCGCTTCTGCCCAGGAAGACCTTCCCTTGCCTGGCGTTCCAGATAATCTGTGAAGATCAAGCTAGACGAAAATCTCCCCGCGGCACTCGCCCATGATCTAAAAAGATATGCTTGACAGACGATTTGTGGTCTTTCAAGCTATGCGGTAAATCGTACTTACGGGGAAAAGGGGACAGCATGATTGCACTGACCGTGAACGGAACGGAACACAGCGTTGATGTCAGCTCGGACATGCGGCTGCTGTGGGTTTTGCGCGATATCCTGGGGCTGACCGGAACGAAATTCGGCTGCGGCATGTCCGTGTGTGGGGCCTGCACCGTCCATCTGGATGGCGAACCGGTGCGCTCGTGCGTCATGCCGGCCTCCATTGCTGCGGGCAAGAACATTACGACTATAGAAGGGCTCTCCACAGATGGCAGCCATCCCCTACAGCAGGCGTGGGTCGCGCATCAGGTGCCGCAGTGCGGCTATTGTCAGACCGGCATGATTATGTCCGCCGCGGCACTGCTGAAGAAAAAGCCCCGGCCAACTGATGCGGATATCAACGAAGCCGTGACGAATATTTGCCGCTGCGGGACGTATACGCGTATTCGGGCCGCCATTCATACGGCCGCCAAAAAATCCGGCTCGAACAACGGGATGCAGGGATAAGGACGCGCCGATGAAACAGATATCGAATATGTCCCGTCGTTCGTTTTTGTTGCGCTCGGCTGCGGTCGGGGGTGGGCTGCTCCTGGAAGTAGCGCTTCCCAAGTCTTCCGTGGCCGAGGCGGAGCAGGCGAGTGCTCAGGCTGAAACCAGTCCTGAGGTGACCGCCTGGGTCCTGATTCGACCGGATGACACCATCATCATTCGCGTCGCGCGGGTAGAGATGGGCCAGGGCAATTTTACCGGCCTGCCCATGCTGGTTGCCGAAGAGCTGGCCTGTGACTGGAGCAAGGTCCAGGCCGAATATGCGTCAACGAGTGAACATCTGCGGCGTAATCGTATCTTTCGTACCATGCTCACCGGCGGCAGCCGGTCAATACGTGACAGCCAGGAGTATTTACGCACCGCCGGAGCCGCGGCCCGCCTGATGCTGACCACCGCGGCCGCGCGGCGCTGGGGCGTGCCGGTCGCAGAATGTGTTGCCGAGAACAGCTTCGTCACCCATACCCCAACCCAGCGACAATTCAGCTTTGGAGCGGTGGCGGCCGAGGCGGCCATGCTCGACATCCCCGAAAATCCGCCGCTCAAAGACCCCTCGGACTGGACCCTGCTGGGCCAACCGGCCAAGCGGTTTGACATCCCGGATAAGGTGACGGGCAAGACCGCGTTTGCCATTGATACCCGGCTGCCCGGCATGGTCTATGCCGCGATTGCCCAGTGTCCGGTGTTCGGCGGCAGCCTGAGAAGCGTGGACGCCGAAAAAATCGCCGGCATGCGCGGAGTGGTCAAGGTCGTTCCCCTGGAAGATGCGGTGGTCGTTGTTGCCAAGGAAAGCTGGTGGAACGCGCAGCAGGCTATCCGCGCCCTGCCAATTGAGTGGGACTTCGGTGAGCACGCCCACGTCAGCAGCGACAGCATCCTGGAATTTCTGCGCGAGGGCATCCAACTCGAAAAGGCGCCGGTCTCACGTCAGGAGGGCGATATCGACAGCGCGTTTTCCAGCGCGGCCACGACGATCGAAGCCGACTATTATGCTCCCTATCTTGAGCACGCCACCATGGAACCGCAGAACTGTACGGCGCTGTATACGGAGCAGCGGGTTGACGTCTGGGCACCAGCCCAGAACAGCGAGGCCACCGCGGCTGTGACGGCTGAAACCGCGGACGTTCCAGTGAGTCGAGTCGAGGTCCACAAGGTCCATCTCGGGGGAGGCTTTGGGCGGCGCGGGCTGCATATTGAGTTTGTGCGCCAGGCTGTCAGGATTGCCAAAACCATGCCCGGCACGCCGGTGCAATTGATCTGGTCCAGAGAAGAGGATATCCAGCACGGCCGCTATCGGCCGGTGGCCCTGGTCCGCATGAGAGCCGCGCTCAACGCGTCCGGGGAACCAAGCGCCTGGACCGTGCGCCAGGCCGAGCAGTCGATTTTCAGTGAAGTCCGTCCTCATCTGATTCGAGACGGGGTGGATATCGTCGGTGTGCGGACTTTTGCCGACGCGCCGTATGCCTTTCCGAACATGCATATGGAATATGCCATGCGCAACACCCACGTGCCGCCAGGGCCGTGGCGAGCGGTGGCGCATACCCATAATCCGTTCTTTCGGGAGAGTTTTATTGATGAGTTAGCCCACGCGGCCGGGCAGGACCCATACCAATTTCGACGCACCCTCCTCCAGACTCCCCAAGCGTCGAAGGACCTGGCCATTCTGGACGCGGTCGCCGAGGCAGCCGGATGGGACAGTCCTCTACCGGAAGGCGTACACCGCGGGATTGCCGTACAGGACTCCTATGGGAGCTATACTGCGGCGGTGATTGAGGCCTCGGTCAATGGCACAGGTGAGTTGACCATCCATCGCGTGGTTGTCGGTATTGATTGTGGGTATGCGGCCAATCCCGACTCGGTCCGGGCTCAGCTCGAAGGCAGCGTCGTCTACGGCCTGACCGCCGCGCTGTACGGAGAGATCACCATTAAGGGGGGCCGGGTTGAACAGTCGAATTTTCATGACTACCGGATGATGCGGATCGCCGAGATGCCCACCGTCGAGGTGATCCTCAAGCCGACCGGCGGTTTTTGGGGCGGCGTGGGCGAGCCGGGCATGGCCCCGCTTGCACCGGCCCTGTGTAATGCCATCTTTGCGGCAACCGGCAAGCGCATTCGTTCGTTGCCGTTAAAGAATCATGATTTACGCCCGGCTTAATCGCCTGTCACGACGGCACGTGCTCGTCGGTCTGCTTAGCTCTCTAGGCTGCCTGCTCGTGCCGCTCGGGAAGGCGCGTTCAGCAGACGCTCTTCCCGAGAAGCTCGTGCCGCCTATTCGTCAGGCAACCGGAGGGGTGCTGCCCCAAGTCGGCCGTGTCTCACTGACCCTGCCAACCCTGGCCGAAAGCGGTCATTCCGTTCGGCTACGGGTCCGGGTCGAGAGCCCGATGACGCCACAGGCCCATGTGAGGCACATTCACATTTTCTCGGAAAAAAACCCCAGGCCGGTTATTGCCCGCTTCTCGCTGGGGCCGCGGGCCGGACGAGCCGAGGTCCACACCCGGATTCGACTGGCCGGCACCCAGCAGGTTGTTGCGGTTGCGGTCATGAACGACGGCACAGCCTGGATGGCAAGCGCGGAAGTCGTTGTTACGGCTGCGGCCTGTGTTGAGGGAAGCTGAACGGGCGGCATGGCCAAGGCGAGAATCAAAGTCCCTGAGATTGTCAAACACGGAGCGGTCTTTGAGGTGCGTTTGCTCATCCGTCATCCCATGGAAACAGGCTTTCGGTATAACAACGTAGGTCAGAAGATTCCCAAAAATATCGTGCATACCGTCCGGTGCCTGTACAACGGGACGGAAGTTTTCCACGCGGAATTGTTCCCTGGCATTGCCGCCAACCCGTATTTCTCATTTTTTACCACAGCCGAAGGGTCGGGCGAGTTGGAGTGCGTGTGGACAGACGATGCCGGAGTCACGACATCCGAGCGCGCAGTGCTCACGGTCAGCGAATGAGATGGCCGCTCGTCCTGACGCGACAGCTCTTCGTCCTACTGGCAGCCCCTGCCCTGGTGAGCGCCGCCCCAATCCCGGCACGCGGTGTGGCCTGGGCTCAGGCGTGTGCGGCCTGTCATGGCCCTGACGGGCAGAGTCAGGGCGCCATTCCCGCGCTTGACAGGTTGTCACCCGAGGACTTCAGAGCGGCCATGCAGGCGTTTCGGACCGGAGAGCGTCAGGGGACGGTGATGAATCAGATTGCCAAAGGGCTGAGTGAGGCGGACGTTGAGGCCGTGGTGGCGTATTTTGCAAGAGTGCGGGCACGTTGAGCAATGTGGGGGCAACCCCCCGTGGTTGCCCCCACGACGCTTGACCTGCAACGTTTGACGTTTGACTGATGCCTCCATATCTCACCCGCCGTCAATTCTTCAGCCTGGCCGGAAGCCTCCCCTTGTCCCGTCTGCTGACTCGCCGGGCGCGGGCAAACACCCAGGCCAGGGTCATCGTTGTCGGCGGCGGCTTTGGCGGGGCGACCTGCGCAAAGTATTTACGTCTGGCCGACCCGAGCCTTGACGTTACGCTGGTGACTCCGCAGCCTCAGTTTATCACCTGCCCGTTCAGCAACGCAGTCTTGGCTGGTCTTCGTCCGCTCACCTCGTTGACCTATACCTACCGACAGCTCCGGGAATGCTATGGCGTGCAGATTGTCCATGCCCAGGCCCAGGAGCTTGATCCGACCGCGCGAAGAATCATACTCAGTGATGGTAGCATCTTAGCCTATGACAAGCTTGTTTTGTCCCCTGGGGTTGAACTGCGCTGGGACGTAATAGAAGGCTACGACGCCGAAGCCAGTACGGTATTCCCGCACGCCTGGCAGGCCGGTTCGCAAACGCTGCTGCTGCGCCGCCAACTGGAGGCTATGGAAGACGGCGGACTGGTGGTGATCAGCGCACCGGAGACGCCCTACCGCTGTCCGCCGGGACCGTATGAGCGGGCCAGTTTGATTGCCCACTATCTCAAAACCCACAAGCCAAAATCAAAAGTCTTATTGCTTGACGCCAAGGACAGCTTTACCAAGGACAGACTGTTTCTGGCCGCGTGGAAGCGACTGTATCCGGACCTGCTCGAATGGGTGCCCGGCGCGCAGGGCGGGCGGGTCACTCAGGTCGATACACGCACCGGCATCGTCCGCACGGAGTTTGACGAATATAAGCCCGCGGTAGCTAACATTGTTGCCCCGCAGCGCGCGGCAACGATTGCCCAGGTGAACGGTCTCGATGCCGGTACGGGCTGGTGTCCCGTACACGGCAGCACATTCGAATCTCGCGTACACGCCAACATTCATATTATTGGCGACGCGGCTATCGCCAACCCCATGCCCAAATCCGCCTTTAGCGCCAATAATCAGGCCAAGGTCTGCGCCGCGGCCATTGTAGCCCGGCTCCGGGGTGAGCCGGTTGCACAGCCGGCATTGATGAATACCTGTTACAGCCTGGTTGCGCCTGACTACGGCATCTCTATCAGTGCGGTGTATGCCGTTGAAAACGACACGATACAGGTCGTCCCAGGGTCGAGTGGTACGAGCCCGCTTGACGCGCCGGAGACAACCCGTGCGCTCGAAGCGGCCTACGCCCGCTCGTGGTACGCCAATATTACCGCCGATACGTTTGGGTAAAAGTGACGCTACGATGTACGGAAGCTATTGGAAAGCTTTTGTCATTCAGGTATGGATCGGACTTCTTGTGCTGGGCGATCTCTACGCTCAGGGGAATCAGCAGTCCGACGGTCCGCAGACCCGGCATGAAGGGATTCCCACCCCGTTGACCGACCGACCCGGCGACGCGGAGCGAGGACGGCGCATTGTACTCGACCGGGAGCGCGGCGATTGTGTGGTGTGTCATGCCTTGCCGCAAAGAGCAAACCTGTCTTCCAATAAGCAGGCAGATGTTGACAGGTTTGCTCTTTTGCCCGAACGTCGCTTCCATGGCACGGTGGGGCTACCCTTGGACAATATCGGGAACCGCTATACCGCTGCTGAGTTGCGCCTGCGACTGCTAAACCCCAAGGCGTTGAACCCGCACTCCATCATGCCGGCATATCATACGGTCACTGGTCTGCATTCCGTACTCAAAGCCTACCGGGGCAAGCCGATCCTCACCGCGCAGGAAATCGAAGATGTCGTGGCGTATCTCCTGACGCTTCGCAATGAAGCTCCACCAACTACAAAGGCTTCCCAAACTCCAAGCAGTTCGCAGCGCGAGACTTCCCCATCCAGCGTTGAAGGCCGTCGCTCCGGTTATACCTATCTGTCGGAGGAACACCGACAGCTACAGGATGATGAGTTTGGCAATCCGGGTATGTTATGGGCCGAGCGTGGCCGTGAGTTATGGGACCGGACCCAAGGAGACAACCAACAGGCGTGTGCCAGTTGTCATGGAGACGCGGCAACAGGCATGCGCGGAGTACGGACACGCTATCCGCAATTCGATCCGCGCACAGAAAAACTCATCAACCTGGAGCAACGGATTAACCGCTGTCGCACAGAGCAGCTCCGGGCCGAAGCCTATCCGTATGAATCCGAAGCCCTGTTGGCGCTCAGCACGTTTGTGGGTTCTCAGTCACACGGGATACCGCTGAGTGTGGACATCGAAGGGCCGGCCGCGCCGTTTTTCGAGGCGGGTAAAGCGTTCTTTATGCGCCGCCGCGGCCAACTCGATATGGCGTGCAGCCATTGCCACGACGAGTATGCCGGACAACGCCTGCGCGGAGAAGTCGTCAGCCAGGGACAGACCAACGGCTTCCCCGTCTATCGGCTAAGCTGGCAAACGCTGGGGTCAACGCACCGCATGTTTGCCTGGTGCAACACCGCGATCCGCGCCCAACCCCTGGCCCACGGGACTGACGACTACGTGAATCTCGAATTGTATCTAGCCTGGCGTGGCCGCGGCTTACCGGTAGAGACCCCAGGCGTGCGGCGGTAAAGGGGAGGAACTGAAAGCGTTTTCTCCTTCCTTCTACGCAACGCTTTCTTCCATTGAGGCGGCAGGGCGTCGGGTGGACGGGTATTGCCGAATTCTCTTCAGTTCCTTGGCCTCTGAGCGCTGGGCATGGTACAGGTCCCAGCGGAGTTGAAGGTTAAGCCAGAAAGCAGCAGAAGTGCCGAAGAACTTCGCTAAGCGCAGGGCCGTTCCTGGGCTTACGCCGCGTCGCCCTCGCACCAACTCGTTAATTCGCTGATATGGCACATGGAGCTTGGCGGCAAGCTCACGCTGAGTTAAGCCCATAGGGCGCAGGAATTCCTCTAGGAGCATTTCTCCCGGATGAGTTGGAGAGCGATGGGTTGGAATACGAACCATGTTTTCTCCATTTGAAGGTGGGCGGATTACGCCGCGCTAATCCAACTTACGGGGACAGGGAGGAGCCACCGAGGTTGAGATGGCCCCTCTCTTTACTCGCCAGGTATTTCTCCATTTCTTCAAATAGCCGTAGTTGTTCGGGTTCCTTGGCTTTGTAAAGCACTTCCCCTTTTGCAGAAATGACCTGGGCCACGTAAGTGTCGAGGTTCTGCTCCAGTTCCTCCAGAAATCTCTCTTCTCGGTCAAGATTCTTCATCTTGTGAGCTTCGCACAGCAGGCAACCCATGAGGATCACTTTTGCGTCACCGAGCGATACCTTTATGCCAGCCGACTTCAGTCTGGATATATGTTCCTTCGCCACATTGATTGCCGAACGTAACGGATAACTCACTCGGCCATTTCTCTTTACTTTCTTATCCTTACGACAGACAAGAATGAGGTCTAAGTGGATGGGAGATGCGGCCTGTTGCAACGGCATTGAAACGGACATCTCGGCCTTTATCGGATACCCTCGCGTACAGACAAGTCCGGCATGTCTGATTGCTCGGTGGACGGCGGTCCAGCCTTCGTGGCGGGCGTGATGATAGGTAAAAACAAGCAGGCCCTTATCATTGAGGACACGGTTACACTCGGCGAAAACAGAGGTGAGTTTTCCGGTGAAGAGTTCAGGGTCGGTGTCTTGGACTTCCTGCGCACATCTCGTCGTCGTCGTGGCAGAAAATTCCAGAGTCTGATTGAGCCAATAGTAAAAGAAATCAGCAAGCTGGGAATAATGAACATTGTCAAAAAAGGGCGGGTCCGTAACGACTATATCGATACTCTTATCAGGGATGTCGATACAACTGGAATCTCCCAGGGTGAGATAGGCTGTTTTCGGCCGTGAGGCAAACTGCGCAAAGCTATCCGCTATTTCTACAGAGACAGGCTGATTGATACCGCCAACCTTCATACTTTTTGATGAATGAAGCCTGAGTTCAGACGGATCAGCTTTATAGGCAAGCGCCTTCTCAACGCGAGACCGGAACAAGCCTGAAAACGCGCCGGAAGACTTGGTCGTTCCCCAGATATTCGCCTCAAGCGGCATCATCTCCGGCTTTAAGACATGGTGAGAGAACATATGCCGTACGGCCCCTGTACCTTCACCCTTAAAAGAGGTGAACAGGTTGTTGAATTCTAATGTGCCGGAAAAGAGGCAAGAAAAAAGGAGTTTCAAGTCTGGATCTTCGATACCTTTGATTGCCTCAATAAGATGCCTGATGCAGACGAGTTGCCTGTCGGAGAATAGCTCATGCCAATACCTGTAGTTGTGGTTCAGCATCTGGTTGGTGTTATAGCCGGGCTTGATGTCCACAACGGGGAAACTGCTTGAGGTCGTAGCAAACTCTTCTGCTATTTGGCGCTCAATCTCCCCATCGAATTCGTTCATCGGTTCATACAGCTTCTCCCCGTCCTCTGTCAGAAGTAGCTTTGCATAGCGCCGAAAGAGTAAAGGACCCTCAAGAGACTTCATCCTATCGGTAAGACGGAAAGTATATTGACAGCCGTCACAACGGACTTCCGCTCCACTGATATTCCCGTGCTGAGGGTTATACGTCAACGAACATTCCGGACAACTGACACGCTCGGCATCGTAAACGGTAAGGTTCACAGAGCCGCAACCAGGACAGAGGGCACGCGCCGAAGAGTCCTTCTGAGGAGTCGCGTTCTTGGAGAAGATCCGTGTTTTGAAGAGGTCAACCTCTTTCCCACATTCCGAACAAGAAACCACTTTAACGAGGAAATAGTATAAAACGGTCGCGAGCTGGCCGGTTCTCGTTCTGGTTTGGAAGTAACTGAGAAGTCTCGAAGCAAGAGCCCGTTCCAAACACCGGTATGTAGAGAGAACCTCAGCATCGGTGTATCGGGAAAGTGCGGCGCGGCAGGCGAGATATGCGACTGGGTTGACGTCGCGCCCCACAGCTTTACAACCAAGTTTGACGGCTTCGCCAACAGTAACACCACTCCCCATAAAAGGATCGAAGACGACAGTATTCTCAAAAGTATTCTTCTTGTAAAAGCGACCCCAGAAGTCCTCACCATCCTCTAAACATGTGCCGAGCAGTATTCCACGAAAGACCGAGCCCAACCTTCGAGCCCACCACTTATGGAGATAATAAACAGGACGATAGACCTCTTTACGCCAGGATTCCCGCTCGGCTACGAGCGAGAGTTCTGCAAACGGAAAGTCGTTCTCTATAAGCTTTGGCATAAATTTATTCGGAGAGTTGGGGCATGGATGCTGTCCGCTCTCGGGGCCGTCGGGACTTACAGGCTTGAAAAATATCCTGTCGACCCGGCAGTTGATCGAGAGAGAGGGTGCGTCTCGTAGAGTTGTCAATCACGATGTAGTGGAAAGAATTCTGATACTTATCATCTCTGACGATAAGGTCCGTACAGGGGACATCCCGTGCAGCAAGAGCGGCCACATCGTGCTGCTTGATGATGAGTATATGGCGGAGGTGAAAGAAGTTCAGTTTGTAATTGAGTGGATTCGGATAGGTGTACATTCTCCGGTGCCGGACGGAACCTTCTCCGTATGGACCGTGGTCGTACTCGCTTTGATTTGCGTACTTTGCGTCCTTGTGCAGGTCAAAATCATAATTGAGAAAATCACCATCCATGAGGATAGAGGTGACTATCGAGGAGCTATCGTTGCTCAGTAAGGCAAAGAGGTAGAAGCAGGGGACCTCCACGGTATCTCGTCCAACCTTGATAAGGGCCTTCCCACAGGGAAGACAGCTATTGTAATCGATTGTTAGTCCCCTGGAATCTTTCCCGTTGGCCTGCTGAATCAGCTTCTTTACCTCAAGTCCCAGAATTGAGTTGCTCGGTCTATGTCGCAACACGATATCGGGTGTTGTCAATTTCCCAGCATGAAATACTTCAATATCTGGAAGAATATGCCTGATCGCCTCCCCTACCCAAGAGTCGAATGGGTCGTCCTGAACCGTGCCGACCAATGCGGGAGGCCGTAGGGCAATTGGGATAACTCCTTGTACTATCCTCCCAGATAGTTCTGCGTATACTCGTTCAACGATCTGTAGGGTATTCATGAGTATTGGATTCTACCGTGCCCACCACCCCTACACCTCTCCCCGCGGCACCGGGATGCCCGGAATCTTCACCCGCATCCTGCCCATCTCACCAAACGTAGTGATAAACAAAGTCTTCCAATCATCATCTCCGAAACACATATTGGTGACATGTTTGCCGCCACTCAGAATAGTCCCGAGATGCTTGCCTGAGGAATCCATGATCCAGATCCCGCCAGGACCGCTACAATAGACGTTCCCCTGCACATCGACCTTCATCCCGTCGGGTACGCCTGGCCGGGAGTCGGCGCTCATGTCGCAGAAGACGCGGTCGGTGGCCATGTTCAGCATGCCCGAACCCCAGAGCGAATCGAGATCAAAAGCCCGGATATGTTTCCGCAGCGAATCGTTGATATAGAGAATCTTCTCGTCAACCGAAAAGGCCAGACCGTTGGGCAGCACAAAGTCGCGCACAAGCAGATTGATCTGCCCCAGGTCGGGTGAAACCCGATACACGCCGGCAATGTCAAGTTCGGGTTGGACCCCCAGCGTTACCGGATCGGTGAAATAAATCGCCCCGTCGGATTTGACCACCACGTCGTTGGGCCGGTTCAAACGCTGTCCACGATAATTATTCGCGACAACGGTCAGGCTGCCATCAAGCTCTTCGCGGGTGACCTGACGACTGGCGTGCTCACAGGCGATAAGCCGGCCTTGACGGTCACGGGTCAGCCCGTTGGCATCATTCGTCGGCTCTTTGTAGAGCGTGACCCCCTCACCCTCTTTCCACTTATAACGCTTATTGGTGGCATTATCGCTGAACAGCAGAAAGCCGCCTTCATCCCACCAGCCACCGGCGTTCCACCACACCGGGCCTTCGGCGACGCCTCGGATCATGCCGTTTTCATCGAACCCACCATAGCCTTCGCCCAACCATTCAATTTCCTCGTTGAGCGCGACAAGCTCTTCGACCTCTGGGGACATTTTCTCCACTGCCATCGGTTCTCCTCCTTTTGCTCGTCGCACTCCAGAATTGTGCGGGTAGTGACTATCCCCAGCGGTGGGGGTGTAATAGCCTGACGCTCTTACCGGCCGTTCGCGGCATGAAGCGCACTGCGGATTGTCACCCCCTCACGGGTCAGGGCCTCTCGCAGTGACCGCAGAATCTCCGGAGCCTGCATCAACTCGCCCGATATGGCAATGCTTTCTGCATCAAGCGTGAGTTCTTTGCCACTCGTGGTCGTGACCTTACCCTCGGTGACAACGCGCATAACGAGTCGGACTGCTTCGTCCACACTGTCCTCACCGTGCCCGTAGGTCAGGTCTCCGTCATCCTTGTACCCTAACCCTGGGTAGAACTCTTTGACGACCCGCATCCCCAGTTGCTCGGCGACGTCCAGGACGGGGTAGCACGGCAGCGCCGGCAGGTAGGCCACGATATCCGGGTTCACCGCTTGAAAGCCCTCAAGCATCGCGCGGGTATTCTCCTCGCTGAGCTGTGCCCACACGTAAAATGCACTATGCGGCTTGGCCGCCTCAAGCCGTAATCCTGCTGCTTCGGCAAAGGCTTTCAGCGCCCCGAGTTGATACACAACATAATCCTTGCCCTCTTGGGGAGTGATGTGCATGAGTCTCCGGCCGAAACCCAGCATGTCGGGAAAGCCCGGATGGCCCCCGACCGTCACCCCGTACTCCTTGGCACTCTCGACACAGCGACGGACCCAGCTGGGATCACCGGCGTGAAAGCCGCACGCGATGTTGGCGTGACTAATCCCCTGCATCACCTCCTCAGGCCGTCCCAGCACGTAGTTACCAAAGGATTCACCCACATCGCTGTTGAGATCAACCCAAGTTCTCGTGGTGCTCATACGCAAACCTCCTCGTCTACCTTAAAAAAATCGGATGTTCCGTTTTGTCACGTCCGCCCGCACTCTCTACGCCGTCTGACCAGGGCTAAAATGGGGTATGACGTAGCGGCCGATGAGTCTGAGCGAATCCATAATCTGCTGATGTGGCAGCCGGCCGAACTGCACCAGACAGATCGCCTGGTCGATCCCCATTTTGTACCAGGGCTCAATTTTTCGGATGCAGCGTTCGGGATCGCCGACGATCACGGCCGGATGTTCCAAAAGTTCATCGTCCGAGGCCTCCTGTGGTGGCCGACTCAGATCGAACATGTCTTTCAGATAGCTGTAGCTCTTCGTGTCCGCCTGAACGAGCGTCACGAAGAGCTCTTCTATCTTGTGAAAAAACCAACGGGCTGCGTCGAGGCTAATCTTCAGGCTTTCCTGGTCCGTGCTACAGTTGACGACCAAGAACTGAGCAAACTCGTTTTTCACAAAGTGGCCCACAGGCTGAGCGTGTGCGACGGCCTTACGATACAGGCTGAAACTGCGGTGCGCTTGCTCCCAGGCAAAGTTGAAACACAAGGCTCCGAGCCCCCGCTCACCAGCCGTTTCAAAGGACGTTGGGCCGGTCGCCGCCATCCACAGCGGCGGATGAGGCTTCTGGACAGGTTTAGGGATGACACTGCGCGGCGGGATTTTGAGCCGTTTGCCGGCATGTTCGAGTGGATCTGTTGTCCATGCCTTGACGATGACCTCAAGCCCCTCCTCGCACATCTCGCGGGTCTCCTCCGGGTCGATCTGGAAGCCTCCGAGTTCAACCTCGGTGACAGAACGGCCCGAGCCAAACTCTAAGCGTCCGTTGGAGACGATATCCAGTGCGGCGGCCCGCTCCGCCGCTCGGATAGGATGATTGTAGGGAAAGGGAAGGAGTGTGACGCCGTGTCCGAGTCGAACGTTTTTCGTGCGTTGGCTCAGGGCTGAGAGAAACACCTCGGGGGCTGACGAATGCGAGTACTCGACGAGGAAATGGTGCTCCACCTCCCAAACCGTATCGAAACCAAGCTCATCGGCAAGTTGCGCCTGAGCCAGCGCCTCCCAATAGGTCTCGTATTCCGTTCGAGACGTCCAGGGTTTGGGCATCTCAAGCTCGTAAATCAGAGAAAATTTCACGAGCGATTCCTCCTTTGCGGGTCTACCACGGCAGTCTCAGGATACTTGCACGCTAGGGACATCCGGCGCAATCGAAAAGTGACCCTAGCTCGATGTGAACCGGCAAGATCGAAGTTACTCGAACTCCGAAGCTCCGGTTGCGGGCGGATCTTCGTTCCACCACTCCCGGAACACACGACACCGGCCACTCTCGGTCAACGTGATCAGAAAGATCCCTTCCATTCTGACGGATTGGCCCGTCTGTACGGATTCCATCGATGACCACCAGCGCGCGACGTACCGTCCGTCTCCGGTCATCGCCAGGGGCTCATAACCAAACGCAATCCCGCTCTGGTTCTTCTGGGTAGC
Source organism: uncultured Binatia bacterium (SeqCode) (assembly GCA_965203745.1). Lineage (GTDB taxonomy): Bacteria > Desulfobacterota > Binatia > Bin18 > Bin18 > Bin18. The sequence goes on along the minus strand of CBDBDK010000001.1, from coordinate 909,970 downwards.
GGTCTCCCAGGCGCGTCGGATCGCTGGCTGACCTGTGAGCGGCTCAGCGAACGGGCCCCAGGCATAGGTCCCATCCTCGGTGAAGAGGGCTGCCGCAGCCTCCGGGTCCTGGTTCTCCCAGGCTTTGCCGTAGGCGTCGAGCCAAGTGTTGAGCACCTCGAAACCCATAGGAACCTCCTTTCCTCTTTTTACACGGTTGAAGCTCATACATAGCGCCCAACGGCGGATTGTCCAGAGGCGGCATACGTCTGGTCGTCTGCGTGGCTTGACAGCAGCATGATAAGCATTCCACAGTTGGAGCCACGCGCCGCGGGGCGCATTCTCGGGGGGACTGACCATGCGAGAGTTTTTAACCCTTGGCAAACGCAAAGCCGTATTGGGCATGATTCATCTGCAACCGCTGCCCGGCACCCTGTTTTACCAGGACGGCAGTTTCAACCAGACCCTTGAGACCGCGGTTGAATCGGCCCGCGCACTCTACCGTGGCGGGGCGGACGGTTGTCTGGTACAGACCGTCGATCGCATTTACAGCGCGAAAGACGAATCCGATCCGGCACGCACGACCGCTATGGGCTTGATTGCGCATGCCATTGTCCAGGCTACGGGCACGGAGTTCCAGGTCGGGGTGCAATTGATGCGGAATGCGCTCAAAGCCTCGTTGGCGGTGGCAAAGGTGGCGGGAGGAAGTTTTATTCGGGCCGGCGCAGTGGTGGGCACAACGCTGACCGCGCACGGCATGGTCGAAGCCAATCCGCTCGACGTGATGGAGTATCGCAAAAAGATTGATGCCTGGGATGTCAGGGTCATTGCCGAAGTTGACTCTATGCACTTCAAATGGTTTGGCGAGCCAAAGCCGACCGCAGAGATCGCCCGGAGCGCCAAACATGTTGGGGCGGACGCGGTGTCGTTGGGTGCTCCCGACGAAAGGAAAACGCTGGAGATGATCGCCTCGGTGCGACAGGCCGTTCCGGGTCTGCCGATTATTTTGGCGGGCTACACCAACCACGACAACGCGGCGCGGTTACTGGCAGCGGCGGACGGAGCGTTTGTCGGGACCTGCCTGGAACGCGGTGGGTGGGGCGGGCAAATTGATGTCGAGCGGGTAAAGGCCTATGTAGACATCGTGCGAGGATTGGAATGAAAAGGATGGAACGATGGAGCCACTCAAGCCGGAGGTGATGTTCGGGCAGGTCGCAGGCTTAGCCGGCGATGTACGACAGTTAACCCGCTCGTTTGAGCAGCAGGTGCGGGCGGCCCTCACGCCGTCGGAATGGCGGGCGGTGAAAAAAATCTACCTCACTGGAGACGGGGATTCCTACCACGCCGCGTGTGCCGCTGAAATGGCCTTTGAGGCTGTTGCCGGCGTGGACTGCGAGCCGCTGAGCGCGCAACGTTTTCTGGACTACGGCGGCGCCTGGATGCGCCCCGCTGCACCGCATCAGACCGTGGTGATTGCAACCTCGGCCTCGGGTGGTACCGAGCGCGTCGTGCAGGCGATTGAACGCGCCAAAGAGAACGGCGCGCTCACCGTGGCCCTCACCGGCACGCCCAACAGCCCGGTTACGCAGGCGACGGATCGGAGCGTCGTGGTTGAACTGCCCCACAAGGAACGCTCCCCAGGAATTCGCACCTACCAGGCCAGCCTGGTGGGCATGCTGTTGGCGGCGATTCAGTTAGGTGAGTTGCAAGACAGGTATGCCCGAGAGGAAGCAGAGCGTCTGCGCCGGGAATTGGTCGATCTCGCCGATGCGGTGGACGCCACCACGAACGCGATTCAGACGGGCTGTCGGGAGGTAGCGGATATGATTAGCGCAAGCCCCGTTGTGGTCATGCTGGGCAGTGGGCCGAGTTATGGTACGGCCCTCTACAGCGCGGCAAAGCTGATCGAAGCCGCGGGTGTTTTTGCCATGGGGCAGGACTTGGAAGAGTGGTGGCATGTTGAACGCTTTGCCTATCCCGTGGACATGCCGGTTTTTGTCATCGCCCCACCAGGCCGCTCGCATTGGCGGGCGGAGAGCGTGGCAGCAACGGCGCGCGGCTTAGGCCGACGAGTCATTGTCGTGGCGCACAGAGACGCTACCCAAGTCACCCGCCATGCGCACATAGTGTTACCCGTCCACGGTGAGGTGCGCGAGGAGTTTTCACCTTTGCTCTATCACCTCTTTGCCAGCTATGTAGCAGCCCATGTCGCCGAGCGCTTGGACCGCTGCCCCTTCCAAAGCGACCGCCCCGAACTGCTCCGGTCGGTAAACGAGTACTTCGCCAGCCAGCGACAGAAATCGACATGAGGGAGACAGTTTCTTGATTACAGCCTTTATAACGCCGGTCTCGAAGACAACTCTCTGTTGTGTTCGGGTCGGCCGGAATCCATAGCCTTAATGCAAGTCTAACCATTCACGTAACGAGCTTTCCAGATTTTCAGCGTCTATTTTCGGTAGGGCCCCGATACTCTTGAGTACCAGCTTTTGATCTATGGTAAAGATGCCGCGCTTAACAGCAGTCTCGACATTCAAACCCACCCTTTTCCATTCGGTAAGTACAAATTCACCTGGACGCAACGTTGTTGTTTTGCTTGTAAGCGGAACAATGAAGAGGTCTTGAGATACATGGGGAGCATTAACAACGATGGCAGGGCGAACCTTTGCGCTTGTCAGGTCAGAGAACGGATAACGCACTAGGACGATTTCATTCTTCGAGTAGTTCGGCATAGATGTCGTCCTCGGCATCTCCCCATATCTCACTTAATGAAGACTCACTGGCCGTCAACCAGAAGCGCACATCATCTTCAGGCAGCAGTGTCACTAAAGCGTGTGTTCCTTCGGGAAGCTGAACTGCTTCCAAGGGAACTATTTTGCCTTCACGGATGACAGCCAGGATTGTATTCACCATACTCAATGACCTCACTAATTCGCTGGCTTATACCGCTTCCCTGGAGAAAGCATTCACCACAGCATCTTATTAACATTCTTCTTATCCTCAATTAGAGAATTGGAAAAACCGAAAATAAGATCGCCCCTATCAGTTCACCGCCTTACAAAGCACAATCATCCTTACTCCGCCGCGCACGAGGCGGCCAGACTCGACAGGGCCACCCGCCGGCGGGCTTCCCGGATGTCGTGCCGGTCGAACCCGTTGGTCAGAAAACCGAACGAGATACCCGTTGCCGGATCGGCCCAACCGCTCTGGCCGCCAAAGCCCGGATGCCCGAACGATTCCGCGGAATTGGTGCGCCCGAAGCCGCGCAGATTGGCCTTGCCGTCCCCACCGGCAACGGCGATCCCCAGGGCCCGGTTGGCCCGGTGGCCGAGGAAGGGGTCGCGCAGCTCTCCGGTGCGAACGCGCCGCGCCTCTTTCAGCATTTCAGGCTGCCAGACCGGCGTCCCGTCGTGGGCATGACCGTCGTTCAGCAGGGCCTGATAGAACAACGCAATATCACCCGCCGTGGTAATGCAGCCGGCTGACGGCGACCCGGCTTCTCGGGTGACCGTTTCGTTCAGTTCCAAGACCCCGTCTTCATTGATGGCGTTGGTCGTGGCGTTAAAGCCTTTGACCCCCAGTTTTTCATACTCTTCGGCAGTCGGGGCTTCGCCTACCCACTCGACATCAGCCACGTCGGCGTTCCCGGAGGGCGGCAGCCCGAAGCGTAAGTCGGGCAGGCCCAGCGGCTCGGCAATCCGCGTCCGCACAAACTCGCTCAAACGCTGGCCGCTGAGTTGCTCGACAATAGCGGCGACCGGCCAGAAATTCGCCGATACGTGATAGACGAACTTCTCCCCTGGAACGTGGTCCAGCTTCCACTGGGCAAAGCGGGCGAGGCGTCGGTCGGGGTCGGCCCATTCTTTTTGCCAGTGCGGGGCATAGGGAATGGCTGAGGTATGAATAAACAACTGCTCGACCGTCACGACGTCTTTGCCGTTCGTTCCAAACTCGGGAATATAATCGACCACACGGTCTTCCGGGCGCAGTTTGCCCTCCTGCATGAGAATCCAGGCGGAGGCAGAGGTGAACGCCTTGGTCGAGGACATAATGACAAATCGTGTTTCATCAGTCGCCGGTTTCTCTGTCCCGCCTTGAACGGCCTTGCCAAAGGTTTGCATGGCACCGATTTTTCCGTTGCGGGCAATCGCCACCTGAGTGGCCGGCAGCAGGCCGGATTTGACTTCTCGCTCGGCCCGCTCAAACAGGGCGTGGACTTTTTCCGAGTCGAGACCGATCTCTTCGGGATTCCTGGCAAAAAAATGTGTAGCTGGCATACGGCTTCCCCTCCTGGTTCTCTCTTTGCAGCTTCCTCCCTTGAATTCCCCTCTACTCCTTGCCACTTTATGGGTTTCAGATCAAGGTAAAAGGAAAGCCCATGTCCTCTGAACTTATTCTGCATCACTACGATTTCTCCAACTACTCTGAAAAGGTCCGTCTCGTTCTGGGTCTCAAGGGTCTGGCCTGGCGCTCGGTCGAGATTCCCCCTACCCTGCCCAAGCCGGACTATATTCCCCTCACCGGCGGCTACCGTCGTGCGCCGGCCCTCCAGATCGGCGCCGACGTTTTTTGTGATACCGCGCGGATTATCGAAGAGCTTGAACGCCGTTTCCCGGAACCCACGCTCTATCCGGGACCGGATTCGGTCGCCCAACGGGCATTTATTGCCGGTCTGGAGCGCTGGACGGACGCGACCCTGACGCGCAATACCATCAATTATATTTCCTGCGAACATGCCGACGCCGACCGGTTCACCCCGGAATTCCTGGCCGACCGGGCCGCCTTACTCGGCAAGCCCGAACCGGGGCTCGCCCACCGGAAGGTTGCGGCAGCCAAGAACCTCGCCCAGTTGCGCCCGCAGTTGAATTGGATCAGCGATATCCTGCACGACGGACGGACCTATATCCATGGCCAAGCAATGTCCCTGGCCGATTGCGTGATCTACCATCCGCTATGGGTCATGGACCAGCTCGCCGGCGAACGCACGGCCGTTATTCCGGACGTGATCCGTGAGTGGATGGAGCGGGTGGCCGCCCGCGGTCATGGCAGTCCAACCTTGATGACCGCACACGAAGCGCTCGACGTTGCGGCTTCCAGCGACCCTTTGCCAGTCTTACCAAGTCAGACGCTGGACGGAGACCCTGCCCTTGGCGAGACAGTCTCCATTACGCCAACCGACTATGGTCGGGCCAACCCCAGTATCGGCACCCTCGTTTCCATCGACGCCCAGCGCATGGCGCTTCAGCACCGGAACGAGCGCACCGGGCGTGTCACGGTGCATTTCCCCCGCTTTGGCTATAGCGTCCGCAACCGTGAGGGATAACAGACGCGTGGAGGCAACCGGATCATGAATGCGCAGGGTACCTCGCACCAGGAACAGGGATGGCAGATTTGGATTGACCGCGGCGGGACGTTCACCGATCTGGTGGCGCGTCGTCCTGACGGCACCCTAGTGACGCATAAACTGCTGTCGGCCAATCCTGAACGCTATCAGGACGCCGCCGTCCAGGGCATTCGCGATCTGCTCGGGATCGATGGCGACGCGGCCATCCCACCCGATACGGTTGCTCTGGTGAAGATGGGGACCACGGTCGCGACCAATGCCCTGCTGGAACGCAAGGGCGACCGGACCGTGTTTGTCACTACCCAGGGGTTTGGGGATACCCTGCGGATCGGCTATCAGAATCGCCCCGACCTGTTTGCCCGGCATATTGTCCTGCCGGAGATGCTGTACGAGCGGGTAATCGAGGTCAGAGAACGGATTGACGCCCACGGCGCACTGGTCACCCCCCTGGATGAAGACGGCGCGCGACGGTGCCTTCAGACTGCCTATGACGCCGGTATTCGTGCCGTGGCCATTGCCTTTGTCCATGGCTATCGGTACGCGGCGCATGAAGCCCGGGTCGCCGCCATTGCCACCGAGATCGGCTTTCAGCAGGTCTCGGTCTCCCATGCGGTCAGCCCGTTGATGAAGCTGGTCTCACGCGGCGATACCACGGTGGTTGATGCCTACCTCTCACCGCTGCTGCGGCGTTACGTCGAGCAGGTCGCGGGAGAATTGGAGGCGGAGCGCCAATCCGGTCCCAAGCTGATGTTCATGCAGTCGAACGGCGGGCTGACCGATGCCCACCTGTTTCAGGGCAAGGACAGTATTTTATCCGGGCCGGCCGGTGGGGTGATCGGCATGGTCCGGACCGCGTCGATGGCGGGTTTTCGCAAAGTCATCGGCTTCGATATGGGCGGCACCTCAACCGATGTATCGCACTATGACGGCGAATATGAGCGGACGTTCGAGACCCTGGTTGCTGGCGTCCGCATGCGCGCCCCAATGATGCATATTCACACCGTCGCGGCGGGCGGGGGGTCTATCCTGCACTTTGATGGCGCCCGTTTTCGGGTTGGTCCGGACTCGGCCGGCGCAGACCCTGGGCCAGCGTGCTATCAGCGCGGCGGCCCACTCACCGTGACCGACTGCAACGTCATGCTGGGCAAGCTGCAAGCAGCCTTTTTCCCCGCGGTGTTCGGCCCGAACGCGGACCAGGCTTTGGACGTGCGGATTGTTCGACAAAAGTTCGCAGCCTTTGCCCAAGAGATTGCCAGCGCCACGGGCAATACCGTCCGGTCGCCTGAAGCCATAGCTGCCGGCTTTCTGCGTATCGCCGTGGAAAACATGGCGAACGCCATCAAAAAAATCTCCGTTCAGCGCGGCTATGATGTGACGGAGTATACTCTGAACTGTTTTGGTGGGGCCGCCGGCCAGCACGCCTGTCTGGTCGCGGACGCGCTGGGCATGCAGACTGTCTTTCTCCATCCGTTTGCCGGGGTATTATCGGCCTATGGGATGGGCCTGGCAGACGTGCGGGCGCTGCGCGAGCAACAGATCGAACAGCCGCTTGCAGCCCCAGCCATATCCGTATTGGAAACGGCCTGTGCGGAACTCGGCGACGAGGCCCGCAACGAAATTCTTGCGCAAGGCGTCTCCGCCGATCGACTCACCCTGCATAAACGGGTCCATCTGCGCTACCAGGGAACGGACACCGCCTTACAGGTGGACTTGTCCGACCTCGACGACATGCGAACCGCGTTTGAGACCACCCACAAGCAGCGCTTCGGCTTTAGCGTCGAGGGGCGACAACTGGTTGCCGAGGCGGTCTCGGTCGAAGCGGTCGGCACCACGGAACAGGTTGATGACGCCGAATTGCCGGCGGCTGAGGACAAGACGGCCCACCCGCTTCAGCGGGTCCGGGCATATATGGATGGCGCTTGGCAGGACACACCGGTATTCCAGCGAGAGCAACTTCAACCGGGCCAACGCATTCCCGGCCCCGCCATTATTTGTGAGTCCACGGCAACCACGGTGGTTGAGCCGGAGTGGCAGGCCGAACTGAACCGCTATGGCCACCTGCTCCTGACCCGCACAAAACCGAGATCACATCAAGCGGCGATTGGCACCGCGGCCGACCCGGTGATGTTGGAGGTGTTTAACAACCTCTTTATGTCAGTCGCCGAGCAAATGGGCGCGACGCTGGCCAATACGGCCTACTCGGTGAATATCAAAGAACGGCTGGATTTCTCGTGTGCCATCTTTGCACCGGACGGGAGCCTGGTCGCCAACGCTCCGCACGTTCCGGTTCATCTGGGCTCTATGGGCGAGTCGATTAAAACCGTCATCAAGGCCAACCAGGGGAGCATGCGGCCCGGTGATGCCTATGTCCTGAATGCCCCCTATAACGGCGGCACGCATCTGCCGGATGTGACGGTCATTACGCCCGTGTTTGATACAACCCGTGCGGATCGCATTCTGTTTTATGTGGGCTCGCGCGGGCATCATGCCGATATCGGCGGACGCACGCCCGGCTCGGCCCCACCGGACAGCACCACCATTCACCAGGAGGGCGTGCTGATCGACAATTTTCTCTTTGTTCGCCAGGGCCGGCTGCGCGAACAGGAGATGCGGCAACTGCTGGGTTCGGGCGCGTATCCCTGCCGGAATCCTGACCAGAACATGGCGGACCTGCGCGCCCAGCTCGCGGCCAACGAAACTGGGGTGCAGGAACTCAGAAAAATGGTCGAGCACTTTGGCATCGAGGTCGTGCACGCCTATATGCAGCACGTCCAGGACAATGCCGAGGAGTCTGTGCGGCGCGTGCTCGATGTCCTCATCGATGGCACGTTCACCTATCCCATGGACAACGGCTGTCAGATTCAGGTCAGCATTCGAGTGGACCAATCGGCCCGCCGAGCCAGTATCGATTTCAGCGGCACGTCTGCCCAGCACGGCGGCAACTACAACGCGCCCGCAGCGGTGTGTAAGGCCGCGGTCCTGTACGTTTTTCGGACCCTGGTGGCTGACGCGATTCCGCTGAACGAGGGCTGTCTGAAACCGCTCGATATCATTATCCCGCCGCACTCCATCATCAGCCCGAAATACCCGGCCGCGGTGATCGCCGGCAATACGGAAGTCTCTCAATGCGTCACGGACGCCCTGTATGGCGCGCTCGGGGTGCTCGCCTCGTCGCAGGGCACGGTCAATAATTTTGTGTATGGGAACGAGCAGTATCAAAACTACGAAACCATATGCGGCGGCACCGGTGCCGGTCCCGACCATCCGGGCTGCGACGCGGTGCATAGTCATATGACCAACACGCGTATGACCGACCCCGAGGTGTTGGAGTGGCGTTTTCCGGTGCGCGTTGAAAGTTTTGCCATCCGCCACGGTTCTGGCGGCGTGGGACAGCAGGCGGGCGGCGCGGGGATTACCCGGCGGTTACGGTTTTTGGAATCCATGATTGTCACTACATTATGCAGCCACCGCCTGACCGAACCGTATGGACTGGCTGGCGGTCAGGCCGGAGAGCGGGGTCGTGATATAGTCGAACGTGTGGACGGAAGCATTGAAGAGCTCGCAGGCAGCGATGAAACGCTGATGCAGCCGGGCGATGTCTTTGTCATGCAAACGCCGGGCGGCGGGGGCTTCGGGCCGCCGGATACGCCGGAGTAATCAACTATGCGCCTGGCCCTTACCTAATTTCGCACCGCACTGGAGGAGGTGAGTATGAGTATATGCCCAAGTTTGGAGAAGGGTGATGTTATATCAGACAGACGAAACGACTATTGAGTCCGAGAAGGAACGGAATCTCTATACAAAATTTTTTGCGGGCTACTACTTCAACGAATTCATTGATGGAGTAGGAAAGCGCGTAAAAGACTTCAGTAGGCTATTGAATAGGAGAGCAAAAGAGCAAGGGATGGAGTTGAAGCCTATTTTTTTGGACGCCAAGTCTTCGCATATCACTTTCGATGCACATGGATACCTTTTCCCAGATTGTAGGAGCGACGGTCATGAGATGGCCGATGTCCTGATCAGCGATCCAAGCTCTGGCCTCATGATTCCTATTGAGGTTAAGTACTTGACAGACTTGAGTGTAGCCAAAGGTTTGAACCCTTGGCTAAAGCGCCTCAAGCCTATAGAGGACAGCTCTCACTTATCGGTCGTGCCGGTTGCACTCGTGCCGGAGCAGAAATGGCGTCGTGCTGAGAAAATGAAGAATCATAGAGACAGCAACGTACGCAAATTCGAGGACTGCTACAAAAATCAAGTGATTCTCCTATTTTGGGAGGATCTTCTCAAATCCTGCGTAGACTCCCGTGTCAAAAAGTACATGGAAGGAATGGTATCTGAATCAAAAGGATGGAGATATGCTTGGGAAAACGGAAAGCTGGTTAAGAGTGTAGAGTGAATGGCGACCTCTCGACAGGCAATACAATTCATAGGCGGCGTACCAGTAAGCATTTATTAGTTCACCATGCCGGCTCAGGCAGTGTCTTTCCCGAGCAAGGCATGCCAAGCGTTCCTGGGAGTCAAGGCCTATGTGCGCGCGCTTAGCGAACAAACAACGCCACACCCATGGTCCCCTATGAAAGAGAAAAGAGCGTATCCCTTGATATCTTTCCTTCCAGACGACCAATAATTTCCTCCAGCGCGACCCGAGCCCCTGCCTGTAGTCCGAGACATGCCGCAATGCCATTCGCGTCCGTACTGAAGCGAGAATCAAGCTCGATTCGGAGCGTCGCATCGTCCTGTTCGTCCATCCTGTAGGAATGGATGTGCATCGAATCTCCAAGGACTGCCTGTCGGAAATGTTCAAAACGAAACTCTCGTTTCATATACTCAAGAAGGCAATCTTGGATAACGAGCACCAGACGCTTGTTGAGATTCTCAAAGGTCTCAATCTTATGGTGAAGCTGCACCAGAATGGTCTTTGCGTTCATCTTCCAGTTTATGCCGTATTTCCGACTTGATTCGACAGCGGGGTCATCAATGTGCAGCCCCGCGTCCCGGAGAAAGCGTTGACGCTCAGGCCAGACCGTTCCTGTTGTATCGAGCGTCTGCAATTCAATACCAACAAAATCCATGACTCTTCGGTTCCTGACAGACGTAAGAAAATAATCAACATTGCCTCCGGGGATAGATATCTCCGGTACGATATGCAGTTCGTTTCCCGGTTCGTGCGCAGTTAAAAGGAAGAGACAGTCGGTAAATATCTGCCCCCGTTCAAGAATGCGATGGGGACAGATAACGATGGGAACGCTGTCTTTACCGTGGGAAACGACGCACGTACCAATGGAGATAGCGGGTTGACTCTTTCGTATCTTGATACATTTGCGTCCTAAGAAGGGACAGTTTTGCCGCGAGGATTCCGCGTGCCAATCAATGCTACCGGTAGCGGTCGACCGCCCGAATAGTTCACGAACTTTACTCATAGAAGAGAATGGCAGCGCTCCGTAGCGATTTCTATGTATTCTGCGGCGATATCGATTCCGACAGACTTTCTACCCAAATTTCTCGCCGCCAACATGGTCGTCCCGGTGCCACAGAACGGATCAAGAACGATGCCGTTCACCGGGCAGGTGGCAAGGATGGGAATTTTACACAGGTCCTCCGTATATGGGGCAAAATGGAGCGAGCGTTTCTGCGTATCTTCCGGTAGAATGTCCCACACGTCAGAGGGCTTACTGCCCTTCGGGTGATACTTGAGAAAGTAAAAGCCCTTTTCCTTAAGTTCTCGGGCACGCCCCGACACCCCTTCGGCATCCGAATGGGTGGTACGCTGTTGCCCACGAATAATCATCCGAAAGTCGGCGATTTTGCCTTGAGCGATATCGTGTAGAATTTTCTTCAGGGCAAGGAAGGCGCTCTTCTTCTCATCATCCGTCAGTGCTGTAGAAAGTTCAATCTGACGCTTGTAACGAATCCCCGTCACCCCTGTTGCAGATACCACCGCTCCGTTGACCACGCGCGCCTTCTTTGGATTGGAGCGAATCGCATCCGTATCGTAATAATAGCCTTTAGGGCTTTTCACAAAGTGGAAGATGTTCTCATGGACATTGCGCAACTTGTCGTGTGCATTGTCCGGAGCACCCTTGACCTTATTCCAGATGATGCTGTTGCGCAAAATCCACCCCTCTTGATCGGTCAACATGAGCGCCAGCCGCCACGGAATACCGAGGAGTTGCTTGTCGAGATAAGTGTCGCCGATATTCAGCCATAAGGAGCCCGTAGGTTTCAGCACCCGTTTTACCTCACGCAAAATATCCACGAGATGTGTAATGAAATCCTGGTAATTTTTCTCCGCCCCAATACCGCCGCCGACGTACTCGCGTTTTGCCCAATACGGAGGGCTGGTCATGCAGCAATCAAAGGATTCATCGGACAAATCCTGGAGAACGACCAATGCGTTACCCAAGAGAAATAGCGGGGAAAGGGTCGGAGACTGAAAATAATCCAGCACGCGGCTTCCGTGCTCCGAGGAGGGGGGCCGTGGGAAAGGGGTCTGAGCGTCTGGAGCGTGAGACTGATCTTTCATGGGAGAATTCGCATCTCTCTTCTTAAAGCTATCGCGGGATCGATTCTAGTAGGGTTCTTCCTCTCAGAAAATCCACCAAAAGGGTAGATAGAATGAAACTTTCGACGCTACCCTCCTTGCTCAGGCTTGGCGACTGTGAGGGCAACCTCTTGTCCATAGGCAATTTCAAGGGTGTGTCCATCCGGGTCGGACAGGAAGGCCCAATAGCCGATCGGATAGCCTGAATCGGTCGGCCCCAAGCGCAAACAGCCGGCCTGCCGGGCGTGCTCACACAGAGCATCGACTTCCTGGCGGGTTGCACAGCCAACGCCGAGATGGGCAAGGGGCAATAAGGGAGCATCCACCCGAGGCGACTGGATGAGGACAATCACAAAGGGACGCGTCCGGTCACTCAGCCAAACGACCTCTGTTCCATCCGGGTCAGTCCGACGGTGGACGACCCGCATACGGGCATAGGTCGCATAGAAGGCAAGGCTCGCCTCCATATTGGTGGCCGGAAGGGCGATATGCGTCAGCCCGATATCGGACATCGCGGGTCTCCTTCCTAGGTTCCCTACCCGTAGGAGAAAAGATCGTGTGCCAGTTGGAGGAAGGGGTGGGAGCTGCTAAGACTTGCCGATAGCGTAAAATACTGAGGAGGAGATTGCTATGCGAGAAGCTGTCATCGTATCGACTGCCCGGACACCGATTGGCAAGGCCTATCGTGGTGCGTTTAATGACACCACAACCCCGACCCTGGCCGCCCCGGTTCTTCAGGCCGCCATCAATCGAGCCCAAATAGAGGTTGGCGAAATCGACGATCTGATTATGGGCGCCGCGCTCCAGGAAGGTACCCAGGGCTATAATGTGGCACGGCAGTGTGGCATCGCCGCGGGGTTGCCGGTGAGTGTCTCCGGCCAGACTATTGATCGGCAATGTTCCTCAGGGCTGATGAGCCTTTCCATAGCGGCAAAACAGATTGTGGCCGATGGTATGCAGACCGTGGTGGCCGGTGGTCTGGAGTCGATCAGCCTTGTCCAGAACGACCATCAGAACGAATACCGCAATGAAGACGCCATTGCTCTGGAAAAGGCCCCGGATCTGTATATGGCCATGATCGACACCGCAGAGGTGGTCTCGAAGCGCTACAACATCTCCCGGGAAGCGCAGGATGAGTATGCACTCCAGAGTCAGCAGCGTACCGCCGCAGGTCAGCAGGCCGGACGTTTCGATGATGAGATCATTCCATGCACCGTCACCAAGCTGTTTACCGACAAGGAGACGGGCGAGACCACGCGCCAGGAGATTACCATTGAGCGGGACGAATGTAACCGTCCGAGTACGAACGCGGCCGGTCTGGCCGCGCTACCACCGGTCATGGGAGAGGGCGGCTTCATCACAGCCGGTAATGCCAGCCAGTTGTCCGACGGGGTGTCGGCCTGCGTGCTGATGGAGCGCAAGCGGGCCGAGCAACGGGGGCTCCAGCCCTTGGGGGTGTATCGGGGCATGGCCGTAGCCGGCTGCGAGCCGGACGAGATGGGGATTGGTCCGGTCTTTGCCGTTCCCAAGCTGCTCGAACGCAACGGCCTAACTATGGACGATATCGACCTGTGGGAGCTGAACGAAGCCTTCGCCTGCCAGGTCATCTACTGTCGGGACAGGCTCGGTATTCCGGACGAACGGCTGAACGTGAACGGCGGATCAATCTCGATTGGTCACCCCTACGGGATGAGTGGCTCACGCATGGTCGGTCATGCGCTGATCGAAGGCAAACGGCGCGGTGCGAAGAACGTGGTCATCACAATGTGTGTGGGTGGCGGCATGGGCGCAGCCGGACTGTTTGAGGTCGCGTAAGCCCCACGGGTATTCCTAAGGAAATATAATCCCTGTTGACGGGCCGATCAAAGCGGGTTACTTACATTTTAAGAATACCCCCTGGCGTCCCCTCTGGCAGCAGGACCATTATCCACTGTTGGCCCAATACGGGCAAGGAAGGCAATGGGCGCTGTTCCTAGACGGCATGTCAGGTAAGCTTATCAAAACTCCGAGCTAATAAGCCGAAGAAGCTTGTCTCTTCGGCTTATTGCTTTTATACGTCTTTTCCTCATTACGGCTTATGTCTCGACTGGCGATTTTTATAGACGGTGGATATATCGACAAAATAGCAAAAGAATTTGGCACTTGGGTCGACTACGTTAAGTTTGTGGAGGAAGTAGTCTCTACCGTTTCGAGCAAAACCCCAAACGCCATAGACTTATTGCGGACTTACTACTATGACTGCCTTCCCTACCAAAGTAATCCTCCTGCTGACGATGAAAGAGAGCGATTTGCAAAGAAGCGTAAATTCTTCGACCGATTAGGCCGTATTGAGCGCTTCCAAGTGAGAGAGGGAAGATTGGCGCATCGGGGATTTGATAATAACGCTAAGCCCATCTTCCAACAAAAACGTACTGATTTGTTGCTCGGCCTTGATTTTGCCCTTCTCAGCAGTAAGCGTACGATAACGCATGCAGCCTTAGTCGCAGGGGATAGTGATTTCCTGCCTGCCGTCGAGGTTGCGAAGCAAGAGGGGATCACAGTATGGCTTTTTCATGGCCTCACACCCTCAGGCGAACTTTGGCTTGCGGCTGATGAAAGGTTGGAATTAGATCAGGATTTTATGAATCGAGTCGCTAGGAGCAGGTAGCGGGTCGTCACGCTGAAAGAAAGACTGTCATGGCACGAGTAACTAAGGGGGGTGGTGCACAACAAAAGAAGGTCGAGGAAGCACTGCCAAAGGTCGCTAAATGCATCAGAGATCACTTGTCGATTGACCCCGAAAAGAAGAACGCCTTTACGGTTGGGAAAGCTAATGCGCGTCGCACAAAGCCTAGGCTGTGGGCAGATATTACAAAGGCGGATCGACTACGACTTGCTAACAGCGCAATCCGTCGTCTGACCTATCAAGACAAGCGTGAGCCTGATTTCACAAAAGTCTCTAGCGTAAAGATAGCCGGTGAGCTTCAATGTGCTCGCTACTATTATCGTCTGATTATAAAAATCCGAGAACTTTCTGCGTATATAGATACCGTCAATGCAGGATGTGCGGCCAGTCTCCATGCAGCGATCTTTGAAGAATGGGAGCAGTTCAAGACCACTCTCCACACAGAATTATAAAGCTCTCTAGCGGCCCAGTCTGGCTGGCGGTTCGGCGAACTGCTACTCCTGACCAACACTCTACTCAGCCAAGGAGAACCTTATGGCAAACGCGCCCGTTACAACTATGCGAGAAAAAGCCCGGAAAGTGGCACCCAAGCTGATTGACCTGACCGAGAAAGTTCTATTTGGCGATGTCTGGGAGCGTCCCGGCTTATCCAAGCGTGACCGTAGCCTCATCACCGTGGCGACCCTCATGTCCACCTACCGTCCCCAACAGCTCCGTCCACATCTCCAGCGCGCCCTAGACAACGGGGTCACCCAGGAAGAAATCGGAGAGCTGATTACACACCTGGCGTTTTACTCCGGCTGGCCGGCGGCCATGACGGCCGCCGGTATTGCCAACGAGGTCTTTGAACAGCAGGAATAGTCCGGCTTCACCGCGGCCGCGGCCAGATGCTCGGGACCGCGGTGGCAAGCCACTGCACTAAGGCGGCATTCACTTCCACCGGCTTTTCCTGAGCCATCCAATGGCCTGAGCGGATCGTTGCTTCGGACAGATTCCGGCAGTAGGCACGCATGGGCTCGGCCAGGCGTGAGTGAACGCACTCACACACAAAGTCGTATTGGGCGGTCAGAAACAACACCGGCATATCGAGATAGCCATCGTTGTGGGCAGTCTCGGCGTAAGCCGTGTTGACCGGATGATTCATATACCACGAAGAGGGGCCGAAGAACCCGTTGCGTTCGAGCGCGGAGGCATAGATGCGCAGGTCCTCTTCGGTGACCACCTCGGCGTCACGCGGCAGATCGGGGATCTCAGCCATGCCGAGCATACTATGATCGCGCCGCGCGGTTGAGGTGATGGCCGGCTTGCCCTCGCCTTCGGGGTTCCCTTTCCGAAACAGCAGTTTGACGAATCGGTAGGCCTGGGCATCCATCGGAGCGATGGACTCGGCAAAGCTCTCTTCATAGTAGCGCATATAATCCCACTGCCCGGCAGAGTACTTATCTTCAGGATAAAGGTCGCGGTCCACCAGGGTCAGCGTGTGCTCAAGCCCGCGCTCAAGGGTGTAGTAGGGGACACACAGATTGGCGACCGCATGACACCGGTCCGGATGGTGACTCGCCATATTCCACACCACCGGGCTACCCCAATCATGGCCGACCCAGACGGCTTTCTCCTGTTCTAGCGCGTCGATCAACTCCAGCATGTCGCGGACGATCTGTTCTTGGGCATAATCGCTGTGCTGCGCATACACGGACGAGCGGCCATAACCGCGCATGTCCGGCGCTATAGTCCGAAACCCCAGCGCGGCCAAAGCCGGCAGTTGGTGCCGCCAGCTTATAGAAAGCTCGGGCCAGCCGTGGGCAAAGATAACAAGCGGCCCATCCTCGGGACCGGCAGCCAGATAAAAAGTCGTATGCCTATTGGTTTTGACGGTATGTTCGGTGATGGTCATGTCTGCTCTCCTTAATGCTTCGCTGAGAATCCCACGGTTGAAAAGATAGACGAAGAATTGATAATGACCAAGCCACTCTACAGGCAGCAGTGAACGAAGAGCGAGTCGTAGCGGCGGCATTCAATCACCAGGACAAAATATTAGTCAGATTGGAGAAGGTATGGAGTACGCAAAGCTTGGGAATACGGGCATGACGGTTTCACGCATCTGTATGGGGTGCATGAGCTACGGGGACGGCAAATGGCGCAAGTGGACCATCGGGGAAGACGCGGCGCGTGAACACTTCGCCCTCGCCCTGGAATCGGGCGTGACTTTTTTTGATACCGCGGATGTCTATTCGATTGGTGTGAGCGAGGAGATCACCGGCAAATGGCTGGGCGAGATGGCTACACGCGACGATATTGTCCTGGCGACCAAGGTCAACGGACCCATGGGCGATGGCCCGAACCGGCGGGGGCTGAGCCGCAAACATATCATTGAAGCCTGTGAGTATTCCCTGCGCCGCCTCAAAACGGACTATATCGACCTGTACCAGATTCACCGCTGGGATTTTTCCACGCCGATTGAAGAAACGCTCGAAGCGCTGGATAGCCTCGTCCGCGCCGGCAAGGTGCGCTACCTCGGAGCCAGCAGCATGGCCGCCTGGCAGTTCTCCAAGGCGCTCTATACGGCCAAGGAGCACGGCTGGCATCGGTTCGTCGCCATGCAGAACCACTACAACCTGATCTATCGCGAGGAAGAGCGCGAAATGAATCCGCTGTGCATAGACCAGGGCGTCGCGCTGATTCCGTGGAGTCCGCTCGCCCGCGGTTATTTCGCCGGCAATCGGACAAAAGTGGAGGGAGAAGGCCCGACAAAGCGGGCGCAAACCGACCCGATGACACGCCGGATGTATTTTAACGACAGCGACGAGGAAGTGGCCGTCGCGGTAGGGAAAGTCGCCCAGGAGCGTGGCGTGTCACCGACTCAGATCGCCTGCGCCTGGGTACTCCAGGCCCCCGGAGTAGTCGCCCCCATCATCGGCGCGACCAAGACACATCACCTCGAGGAAATCTTTGAGACGGTCGATATCAAGCTCAGCCCGGAAGAAGTGGCCACCCTCGAAGAGCCCTACCGGCCGCACCCGATTCTGGGCCATATGCAGCCCGATCCCAAGCGGATGGCATAAGAGTGTTAGTTATGAAGAACGCCTAAATCAAATCACGATCAGGCTGACATCCCCTGGGTCGTGCCTTGCGCACCTCTTCCCCGAGTCCCGGGCCTGTCCCAGGTCGGGTCAGTCGTAGCACGTGGTACGCTTATAGCGGCGGGACAGATGGAGAGACAGCGGACGGTAGGTATTTTAGAATTTTTTTCAGACGTTTTTCCGGATCGAGTGTTTCAAGTAGCTGTTGCTTGGCTTCGATATCTAATTTGAGATAGCCACTGACAGTGTCTCCGAGAGGAATCGGATCATCGATCATCTCAACCGCCCCGACCGCTTGCGGGGTAACCGCTTTGCTCCGTAACATCTCAAAGCATCCAAACCCAGCTTTTATCTCGCGCATGAGCGTTTCAACGTTATCCGTTCGCTTACATTGTTCTGCTATCTCTACAATCTTTGCGGAGAAGACCCCGCCCCGCTTTCCATGACGGAGAATGCGACCCCGTTGCTTTCCTTCGACCAGAACCCTCACAGCCCCGTTGGGGAGATGAACACGATTCACAACCTGAGCGACAGTCCCGACTGAGAATACATCCTTACCCGTAGGTTCGCTTGTCTTTGAGTCCCTTTGGGCAACAAGAAAGACTCGGCCATCACCGGCCACTGCCGCCTCAAGAGCCTTGATAGACTTTGCCCGTCCCAGAAACAGCGGAACAGTCATGAACGGAAAAACAACCATGTCCCTCATTGGAAAGAGAGGTATATGCTTCCCTTGTGTCCTCATACTTCTCTCCTCAACAATCACCTGAAAAGTATCGGTGGTCTGCCGTCTTCGCCCTTCTCCGGCCAATGTCGCGCTCAGCTTTGTACGCGCGCGATGCAGCCGCACTTTCACCGCCCCCACAGACACTCCCGCACGAGTACTGATCTCTCGGAGGGTCAGCCCATCCAAATAATGCAGATGAACCGCCCGGCGCTGTTCGACCGGTAATGTTGCCAGAGCAGCCAAGAGCGCTTGATATGACTCCTGCGTTTCGTACAGGGCCTCTGGAGAGAGGAGGATTTTATCCTCCATTTTCTCCGCACTGATAATTCTTGTCTCTTCCTTCTCGAAGACAACATCCTGACGTTTATTCCGATGCTGCATTCGGCTGAGATTGACGACGATCCCATTCAGCCAAGCCCCGAAACTCTCAGGCGTTTTGAGCAATCGAAGGTTCAGGAACGCCTGAAAAAACGCGTCTTGAACAACGTCTTCGGCATCCGCCAAATTACTGAGCCGACGCAGGGCGAGCCGCATCGCTCTCGACCAATGCCGATCAATCAAAGGGCCGAAGGCAGCCTTTTCGCCTGCCAACACCCGCTTTACGAGCGCCGCGTCGTTCGAATTCATCGATGTCCACCTTAGTAGTTGCAGGTGGACGAGAAAAGGTTACAGGAGCATAGGGATTCTATAGACATTCAGCTATAATCTTTTTTCAAAAGGATTTCTCACTATGGCCTCGAATTCTCCCGCCGATCTCAAAATCGATAAAACAGCCTTCTCCACTGCGTCTCTTGGCGACGAGTCAGATAAGAAGGCATACTGGCGCTCCCGTTCTCCTCATGAGCGATTACGGCATGTCGAAGTGCTCCGCCGGATTAATTATGGAGATCACTCTACCGCCCGACTTCAAAGAGTTCTTGAAGTTGTTCAACTCTCACGGCTGTAAGTATCTCCTCATTGGCGGTTACGCAGTCGGGTATCATGGCTATCCACGGGCAACCAATGACCTTGATGTCTGGATTGCACGTACTCCAGAAAACGCCGCTAAAATTGTAACGGCTTTACAAGAGTTCGGATTTACGACTCCAGGTCTTTCAGGAAAACTCTTCCTACAGGAAAAGAATATCGTTCGCATGGGAGTTCCCCCAATGCGTATCGAAATTCTGACTTCAATATCGGGGGTCGATTTTGAAGAGTGTTACGCAGAACGCATTATCGACACATTAGATGGGATAGAAGTCGTGCTCATCACCCTCGAACATTTGAAAAAGAATAAGCGAGCGAGTGGGCGGTTTAAGGACCTAGACGACCTGGAACATCTCCCTTGAGGTAGGTTTCATCCATTCCGCTTCTTCAAACTCCCATTCGCTCAGCCCTGCTGAGATAGTCTCAAGCCTAGTCGTCCTCCTTCTCAAATCCGCAGCCTAAGCCTGTTCGACCAACTTTTCGCCTTACTTCATCAAGGGACAGACGGAAATACACCGGGCGGTTGTGGGCGCAGGCGTGGGGGTTGGCCGTTTGGGTCCAGGCGTCGAGGAGACGGCCTTGCGCTTCGCGGTCGAGGACCTGACCGGCTTTAATCGCTCCGAGACAGGAGAGGGCTTGATGCAGGCCTTCTTTTTGCGTGCGCACGCGCGTGACAAGTCGGGAGAAGGTCAGGCCCGACGTTTTGGGATCGAGAAACTCAGGAATCGCACGGAGAGCCAGCACATGCGGTCCAAAGAGTTCGGCGCTGAAACCACACGTGGCAAAGGCTTCAGCCTGTTCATCAAAGAAAGCATGTTCTTCGGCTGAGAGTTGGACGACTTGAGGCGAGATGAGGGGCCGACTCTGAACCTGTCCGTTTTTGAGTCGTTCGTACAGCACGCGTTCTTCGGCGGCGTGTTGATCCAGCAGATACAAATGTCCTTCGGATAAAGTCAGCAGGAAGGTAGCCTCCACCTGGCCGACCAGAGAGAAGCCCGCGTACGGTCCTTCTCCATACGACACTCCGTCTTCAGCAACCTGCGAAGCCGTAAGCCAGCCTGGCGTGGCACGGCGTTGGAGACCGCCTCGGACCAGATCATACACACTCGGGTCATCTCGAAAACGCACCTCGGTCTTGGCGGGATGGATATTCACGTTCAGTTGGGAGGGGTGCAGCTCGACGAACAGGCACACCATGCCGCCGTCGTTGTCGAGGGTGTCACGCACGACACGATACAGGGTGGCGTTGCGCACGGCCCGCCGATTGACAAAGAAGTAGTAGCGTCGGCGCCAGGCTTCCTCCTGCGTCACCAGAAATCCCCAGACACGACCGTTCAGACCCGTGTTCTCAAACTCCTCCAGGCGGGAGGCGATCTCAAGGCCAAAACAGGCCTCGACCCGCTCCTGGAACGGGACGGACGGAAAGTTGTAGACCTCGCGTCCGTCAAACGACAGCGAGAGAGTTTTCTCCGGGAAGGCTAAGGCAAAGCGCGTGAACGCGCCCATAATATGGCCGTACTCAGTCCGCAAACTGCGCATAAATTGCAAGCGAGCCGGCGTATTGTAAAACAGGTCAGCAACCTCGACACAGGTCCCAACCGGCGCGCCGGCCTCTTGAACGGGACTCAGTTTGCCGTCCTCGCTTTTGACTTCCACCCCCAGCGGAGCACTTCTTGGACGACTCAGAATCCGCAGCCGTGAGATTGCGGCAATGCTGGGTAACGCCTCCCCGCGAAAGCCAAAGGTCTGAACGCTGGTCAGGTCGTGATCGTGCTGAATTTTACTGGTCGCAAAACGTTTACACGCGAGCGCGACTTCGTCCGCGACCAAGCCCGCACCATCGTCGGTAACACGAATGAGCCGCCGTCCGGCCTCCTCGACCTCCACCCTGATGGTATGCGCTCCGGCATCCAGGGCGTTCTCCATGAGTTCTTTCACAACGCTGGCCGGTCGTTCCACCACCTCACCGGCGGCAATCTTTTGTTGTACGTCAGGGGGAAGGATACGAATGGGCATGGCTATGGATGTCCGTATGGTAGCCAGGCGAGGCTTTACTTGTCGGGAGTCCCGGTATACGACGCCTGCGCTTCGGCCGCTCTCTCCTCAGCCATTTGCTTCAGTTCGGCAATCAACAGCAGCGCCTCAAGCGGCGTGGTCCGCAGCGGGTCAATCCGGGCGAGACGGGATACAACGGCTTGGTCGCCGGGTGCTTGGGGTTGTTCCACTCTCTGCTGCCGATCACCGGGCAGTGGCTGTCCCGCTTCAATTTCAGCTAATAACGTCTCGGCCCGCTCGACCACATCGAAGGGCAGTCCGGCCAGCTTGGCGACATACAGGCCGTAACTCTTTTGGGCCGCCCCCGGCACGACCTTATAGAGAAAGGCTACCTCGTCCCGGTTCTCACGGACCTCAAGCCGGGCGTTGACCACTCCGGGCAAAACGTCTGCGATCGGCGCCAGTTCGTGATAATGGGTGGTAAACAGGGTCTTGGCCCGGACCTGGGTGGCGAGCTTTTCGGCAACCGCCTGAGCCAGGGCGCGGCCATCCGTCGTGCCGGTTCCCCGGCCGACTTCGTCGAGAATGACCAGACTCCGCTCGGTTGCATGCTTCAGGATGTTCGCCGTCTCCATCATCTCGACCATAAAAGTCGATAAGCCTTGCGCCAGAAAATCCGCCGCACCGACCCGCGTAAAAATACGATCTACGGCCCCAATGGTAGCAGACTGGGCGGGAATGAAACTCCCCATTTGGGCCAGCAGGACGAGTAGAGCCGCCTGACGCGCATAGGTGCTTTTCCCAGCGGCATTGGGGCCGGTGATGATCAGCACGTGCTGGCTTGTATCCAAGCGCAGATCGTTCGGCACGAATTGCGCATTGCGCGTATCAAGGACCGGATGCCGACCCTCTGCTATGCGTAGCTCGTATCCGTCGATGACATCGGGACGAACCCACCCCTGCTTCGCGGCTAACTCCGCCAGGGAACTCAGCGCGTCGAGGGTACCGAGGATGGTCGCAGTGTGGCGCAGCCGCCCGGCCTGGGCGGCGACGCGCTGTCTAAGTTGAGTGAAGAGGGCATACTCTAATTGATTGCCACGGTCTGTCGCGGACAAAACCGTGGATTCAAAGGCACGCAGTTCATCCGTGACAAAGCGTTCGGCGTTAACCAGAGTTTGACGGCGGATGTAGTTTTTGGGCACCCGATTGAGCGCAGACTTGGTGATTTCCACATAATACCCGAAGACCTTGTTGAAACCGACCTTGAGGTTGGGAATCTGAGCGCGTTCCCGCTCCTGCTGTTCATACTCGGCCAGCCAGCCCGTTCCATCGGTTTGAACCCCCCGCAGTTCGTCCAGGTCGGCGGAGACACCGGCACGAATCAGCCCGCCCTCTTTGGCCGTGGGTTTTGGCTCGTCGAGAAGGGTGCGCGCAATCTCAGCGGTCACATCGTCCAGCAGATCGATTTCTTCACAATACGTCGTCAGCAGACGGCTCCCGGCCCTGGTCAGGGCAGCGTGGAGGTCCGGCAGGCGAACCAGAGCGGATTTCAGGGCGGCCAAGTCTCGCGGGTTGGCAATCGCGGACGTAATGCGTGAAGTCAGACGTTCGAGGTCGGGCAGGCCGGAGAGGACACGCCGTAGCTCTGCCCGTACATCATGGCGACGGCTCAATTCGGCAAGCGCCTCTTGGCGGGTGTGGATCTCATCGACCGCGCGTAAGGGATGCAGCACCCAGTGTCGCAAGCGCCGCTTACCCATCCGGGTGGTGGTATGGTCCAGCACGGCCAGGACGGTTCCCTCGGGCGAGCCCTCGCACACATTTTCCACCAGTTCAAGGTTGCGCTGTGTCTGCGGGTCGAGCACGACAAAGGCATCGTGCCGATACGGTTCAGGCGCACGGATATGGGGCAGAAACGCACGCTGCGTTTCCCGCGCATAGGCGAATACCGCCCCGGCTGCGCACAGGGCACGCCGATGGGAGAAAACGAGAGTGTCAATGCGCTTGCGACCAAACTGCTTGCTGAGGACGGTACGCGCCTGCTCAAAGCGAAACGCCTCGGCCGGGCGTTCGGTGCGGCAGACCTGACGACTCCAACCCGTGTCGCACGACTCGCCCGCCCCACAGACCAATTCTTGCGGTTGGAGCTTTTCCAGCAGGCTGGGCAAATCAGCAACGTTGGTTTCGGCAACCAGAAACTCAGCCGTCGCCAAATCCAGACTGGCCACGCCGACCGCGTCTTTCTCGGACAACACGGCAACCAGCGTTCGTTCCCGACTCTCGGATTCGAACAACGTCCCCGGTGTGACAATACGAACAACATCGCGCGGAATAATCCCTTTTCCCTTGTGGGACTCCTCAAGCTGTTCACACACCGCAACCTTGTAGCCCTTCTCGACCAGCCGGGTGAGATACGGCTCCAAGCGGTAATGCGGGACCCCGCACATGGGGACCTTTTCGGTGCCCTTTCCGTGCGCACGGGCGGTCAGCACGATGTCTAATTCACGCGCCGCGACTGCCGCGTCGTCAAAAAACATCTCGTAGAAGTCACCGAAACGGTAGAACAGCAGTTCCTCTTTGTACTGTTCCTTGACCTGCCAGTACTGCTCCATCATGTCGGTTGCCGTGCGTGCGGCAGATGGAGAAGAGTGAGATGTATTCTTTTTTGCCATTGCGTCTACCGGTCGCGCTCTCGCAGCAGGTTTTCGACTCTACCACATGTTCCCGCGCTCGTCGTCCGCACGTCACCGCCTCTTGACTTCCCGAGCGTCGAGTACAGCACGGTTCGGATGAGTATCCGGCTTCTTGTCACGCATGTAACAAAAACACCATATTTCCCCAGAGAAACGCCGCTTTCCGTCACCTATGTGACACCTGTCACCTTGTACATTAGCGGCACGCCTCCTATCGTAGCCGCTAAAATTCAGTATTGACCTCCCCTTCTCTTTCCCTCCCCCCGCCGACCAGCCCGTAAAGGAGAGCGTTCGCATGGACAAAGCTGAAGGCACGCAAAATTTCGATCCGCTCCGGACCTGGCGCGAATGGTACCAAAAGTCAGAGAAGCAATGGAGTGACACCCTGTCGGGTATTCTGGGCAATGATCAGTTTGCCCAAACCACGGGCAAGTATGTCCAGGAAGCCATGCACCTGCACCGCATGTTTACCGAATCCATGGCCCAATACTTGGCCGCCCTCAACCTCCCGTCCCGCACGGATATTATCGCGCTGAGCGACCGGGTCGGCGAACTCGAGGATCATGTGGCCGGACTCCAGGTAGAGGTCCGGCATCTGCGCCGCCTGCTGGCGGAATATGAGGGCGGGGCTGACGACGCGCCCATGCGTCCGAAACGTACCAAAAAGCCCAAGGAGTCCGCCGGAGAAAAGGATTAGAGCCCATGCAACAGGCACAACAACTGGCGCACGAAGACGTTGCAGCAAAAGCGAGGGAAACGGTTGACCGCGCCATTCAGCGCAACGTCCCGGACCTGCCGGCCCCGCTCGAACTCGACCTTGAGGTTGGGCCGACCCCGAAAGATGTCGTGCACTCACGCGGCACAATGAAGCTGTATCACTATCGTCCCCTCAGCTCCGAGGTGTACCGGGTTCCGGTCCTGGTCGTCATGTCCCTGGTCAGTCGGCCCTATATTCTCGATTTGGCCAAGGGTCAGAGCTTTATCGAATATCTGCTGCTCCAGGGTTTTGACGTGTATCTGATCGACTGGGGTGTACCGCGACGTGAACATAAACATCTCAGGCTGGACGACTATGTGACCGATTTCATCCCCGAGTGCGTGGCCGTGGTGGGCGAAGATTCGGGAGAGCCCGATGTGTCCATGATCGGCTATTGCCTGGGTGGACTTCTGGCGGCGCTGTACGCGACCCTGTATCCCGACGGTCCGCTCAAGAATCTGGTGTGTTTTACCACGCCGGTGAACTCGGACGGCATGTCGCTCTACCGCACCTGGACCGACCCGGCCCATTTTGATCTCGACCGGCTGATCGACAGCCTGGGCAATATCCCCTCGGAACTGATGGACGCCTCGATCCAGATGCTGCGACCGTTTCAGAAAAGTGCCGGCCAGATGAAACTGCTCGACAACGCCCAAAACGAGGCCTTTGTCACCGCCCACCTGCGCTTTGATCGCTGGGCCGCGGATCATATTCCCTTTCCGGGGGAAACCGCCCGCCAGTTGGTCAACGACTTTATGCGCGAGAATAAACTCGTTCGGAATACATTTGAGCTAGACGGTCGCAGGGTTGACTTGGGGAACATCACCGTTCCCTTTCTGCACGTGGCGGCCCAGCACGACCATATTGTTCCTTCGGCCGCCTCGCAGGACTTGGTGAAGCTGGTAGGCAGTCCAGACAAGTCTGAAATTGTTCTCAAGGGCGGCCACGTCAGCCTGGTCGCCGGGGGGAACGCCATCTATCGTCTGTGGCCAAAGCTGGACGTATGGCTGTCACAGCGTTCGGTCTGAGAGAGCGACCGCACAGAAAAAGGAGAAGAGCGTGGAAGGTTTTCCCAAAACCGTTGAAGTCAAAGGGACAGCCCTGAGCCTGCGGATGATGGGCGCGGACGATGGGCCGTTAATGCTGGATTTTGCCCAACAGCTCCCCTATCACGACCTGATGTTTTTACGTCGGGATATTACCAAACAGTCATCTATAGACCGCTGGCTGCACGATATCGCCAGCGAAAAGATGTATACCCTGCTCGCGGAGAGCGAGACCCGGCTCCTGGGCTACGCCACCCTGTATCGGAATGACTTTGACTGGTCACGCCATGTGGCGGAAATCCGGGTGCTGATTGCCCCAGACGCACGCAAGATGGGCCTGGGCCGCTTGTTGACCCGCGAGGCGTTCGACGTCGCCCTCTCGTTAGGGATTCAAAAAGTCGTCGCGCGTATGACGCTGGATCAAACCGGCGCCCGCACCGTGTTTGAAGAGCTGGGCTTTCGGGCAGAAGCGATTTTACGCGACGAGGTCAAAGACCGGGCCGGCAAGACGCACGATATTCTCCTCATGGCCAATGATGTGACTGAATTCCTGGCGCGTGGTGAGGCGTACGGGCTGCCTCGCTAAACGGCTTCCAATTTTTTCTGGTGAAAACCGACTATACAAGAGTAACGAGACCGCTATAATCGTCCCTCCACATTACTGAGGAGCAAGGAAGGGGAAGGAGGCCCCCATGAAAACAGCATCGCACGTCAACGCCCCAATGAGTTATCTCAAGGTTGAAGACCAGCAGGAGAAACCAACCTATTACCTGTGCACTCCGCCTCCTGGCGTCCCCCAACGAAATACCACCCAGGTCAAACACACGATGGCGATTCAGAACGCCCGCGAGCATATCAACGACATCTCGCTCGATAAACAGGGCATCACCTTTACGCAGCATGAAACCACGGTCGAAAACTTTTATGACGCCGAAGAAGTCAAAGCGGTCTATTATCCCGAGGTGGTCGAGCTGATCAAAAAAATCACCGGTGCCGAGAAGGTCCACGTCTTTGATCACAACGTGCGCTGCGCCCCGATGTGTGCTCGTGGCGAAAATGGCGCCCGCGAGCCAGTCAAGTTTGCCCACAACGATTATACCCTCCAGTCCGGTCCGCAGCGGGTACGCGATCTGCTGCCGGACGGAGAAGCCGAAGAATGGCTGCAACATCGCTTTGCCGTCATCAATGTCTGGCGACCGATTCACGGCCCGGTGCAGGACGCCCCGCTGGCCGTGTGTGATGCCGCCAGCATGACGCAGGACGACTTCAACGAAACCGACCTGAAGTACGAAGACCGGACCGGTGAGGTCTATTCGGTCTCCCATAACCCCAACCACCGCTGGTTTTACTTCCCACAGATGGAGCGCAACGAAGCCATGCTGCTCAAGTGTTACGACTCGGCCACGGATGGGCGGGCGCGTTTCACCGCCCATTCGGCGTTTGAAGACCCAACGTCTCCACCGGATGCGCCGGCTCGGGAGAGCATTGAAACGCGGACGCTGGTTTTCTTTCCACCTGAAGCATAGAAAACGATTGACGAACACGGCAGGGGGCCTTCTGGCCCCCTCACTTTTTCGAGTTTTTTCTCAAGTTTCTCTACGGGCATACGACAAACCTTTTCACAGCAGGGGGTGACCTATGGAATTCGGTGTTTTCTATCTTCCCGCGATTGGCAGTAAGAGCGAGTTGCAAGCCGGCATGGCTGGTCGGCGGACCGACCTCTACCAGCGCATGCTGCGCAACCTGTCTGAGCAGGCTCAGTATCTCGACGCGCACGGCTACTATGGCATTGGCTTCACCGAGCACCACTTCCATATCGAAGGCGAAGAGGTTTCGACCAACCCCCTCATGCTCGACCTGTATCTCGGCATGCAGACCGAGAACATCCGGCTGGGACAACTCGGCCTGGTCCTCCCCTGCCAGAATCCCATTCGCGTGGCTGAAGACACCGCCATTCTCGACCAGGTCACAAAAGGTCGGGCCTTTGTTGGCTTTGCCCGGGGCTATCAGCCGCGTTGGGTCAACACCCTGGGGCAGCACTACGACATCCTGGCCGACAACAACACCGACCCGGAGCGGTACGAAGAGCTCAAGAGAGAACTCTACCAGGAGCATTTTCAAATTATCATGAAGGCCTGGACCAACCCGACCTTCAGTCATTCGGGTAAGTACTGGCAGATTCCGCCCAAGGATATTTTCTGGCCGGCGCATAATGTCACTCGCGAGTTTGGCCAGGGCGTGGACGACGACGGTATTCTGACCGAGATAGGCACGGTGCCCGAACCGTATCAAAAGCCCCACCCGCCCCTCTTTCAGCCGTTCAGCTTTTCAGAGTCCTCGGTCCGCTGGGCCGCCCAGAACAATGTGGTTCCGCTGACCGTCGTCTGCGACCCGGACATCTGCTCCGGCCAGTTCCGCGCCTGCCAGGAAGGCGCGGCTGAAGTCGGTAAGAGCCTGGATTTCGGTCAGGGCGTCGGCCTGGTGCGCGAGGTGATCGTAGCTGACACGGACGAAGAAGCCATGGCCCTGGGCAGAGAGAGTGGCTGTTTTATCTGGACCAAGTTCTTTGAGCCGTTCGGCTTCAACGCCGCCCTGATGCGGGTGGACGAGGATTACCGAACGATCCCGAATACGTTCGAGTCCATGGTCGAGCGGGGCCTCACCATTTGTGGCAGCCCGGACACCGTGAGCCGCAAGTTTGAGGCGATCTTCAAAAAGTTGCCGGCCGAGTACTTCTGGCTCTACACCTATAATGAACTCGTGCCGCATAAGAACGTCATGCGCAGTTTCGAGCTGTTGACCGACAAGGTCCTGCCGAATTTTACGGATAAAATTCAGTAGGCGGTGTCTTTCCCCTCTTGAGAGCGGAAGGGGTAGGGAACTGCTCGCTCTCCTACCTCTTCCGCTCTTCCATCCCGTTGACTGCACCGTTCCGCGCCAGTAGAAGGTTGCGGCGAGGAACAGTGATGACACGCGGCGGTTGTCTATATTCATTACACCGGGCTGCACACAAAACGGACTTCCGGGGTCTCACTCGTCGCGCCCTGTTGACCTCCCTGTTTGGGCTGCGTCTGGGCCTGCCGGTCTTTGACCGGGCGGCAAACGCTGCGAGAAAAAAAGACCCGCGCCGGTCACGGCTGACACCCGGCGATCAACTGGTCTTCGCCTTTGGGGACCGGGCCGGACAGGCTATCTCACCCCAAGACATCTCGGTAGGCGAGCGCCCGGAGTTCGCCTATCCCAAGGACCCGGCGACCGATACCGTGCGCAGCCGGTTTCGACTCAATCAGGTTCTCCTGATCCGGTTGAAACCGGAAGAGCTGAGTGACAAGACGCGCGCGCGCTCACTGGATGGACTCGTGTGCTATTCAGCCGTGTGTACCCACACGGGCTGTGATGTGTCCGAATGGATCGGACCGACGCAGCAGCTTGTCTGTCCGTGTCATGCCTCGTTCTTTGACCCGAAAAACCATGGCCGTGTGGTCGGCGGCCCGGCACCGAAGCCCTTGGCGACCCTTCCATTAGAGGTGAGAGACGGGCTCCTGACGGTCAAGGGTCCGTTTATCGGTAAAGTCGGCTTTAAGAAAAAGAAATAAGGATACGTCAGATGCGATACAGCACGTCTAGCCTCCTCACGAGTCTCCTCGTCAGTCTCTTCGGGTTTGCGCCAACTCTGGTGAGTGCCCAGCAACAGGACTATACGCCCGTGACCGCACAGCGACTGTTGCAGCCCGAGCCTGAAAACTGGCTCATGTACCGCGGGACGTATAATAGCTGGGGCTATAGTCCCCTGGAGCAGATTACGCCGGCCAATGTGGGCAAGCTCGTTCCGGTCTGGACCTTTTCGACCGGCGTGACGGAAGGCCATCAAGCCCCGCCGATCGTGAACAACGGCGTCATGTTCGTCACCTCCCCCGAAAACCAGGTCTTTGCCTTTAATGCCAAGACGGGCGACCTCTTGTGGCGCTATGAGCGCGAGTTGCCCGAAGACCTGTTCCAGTTGCATCCGACCAATCGTGGCGTCGCCCTGTATGGTGATAAAGTCTACTTCGGGACGGTCGATACCTGTGTGGTCGCCCTGGATGCCAAAACGGGTGAAGTAGTCTGGGAGGAAGAACTCGAAGATTATTTGTCCGGCTATTACATGACCCTCGCCCCCTTGGCGGTGAACGGCAAAATCCTTGTCGGCATGTCGGGTGGGGAGTTTGGCATCCGTGGTTTTATCCAGGCCCTGGATGCCGAGACCGGCAGGTCCATCTGGAAAACCCATACCATTCCCGGACCGGGAGAGCCCGGTCACGAGAGTTGGGAAGGCGAAAGCTGGAAGACCGGCGGGGTGTCGATTTGGGTGACCGGCAGCTATGACCCGGACCTCAACCTGACCTTCTGGGGAACCGGGAATGCCGGCCCGTTTATGGGTGAGGCCCGACCGGGCAATAATCTCTACTCGACTTCGGTCATCGCCTTGGACGCGGACAGCGGTGAGCTGAAAGCGCACCATCAATACCACTGGAACGGCTCATGGGATTGGGACGAAGTGTCCGCCCCGCTGTTGATCGATGTCAAAAAGGGCGACCGGACCTTTAAGGGCTTAGTACATCCCGCGCGCAACGGCTATCTGTGGACGCTGGAGCGCGGTGCGGACCAGATCAATTTTGTGGAAGCCCGGCCTTTTGTCCGCCAGAACGTTTTCAAAAGCATTGACCCTGAAACGGGCCGCCCTGAATACGATACCACGAAAATTCCCGGTATCGGACGACGCGCCGAGTACTGCCCATCCTCATGGGGCGGCAAGGACTGGCCACCGGCGGCGTATAATCCCAAGACCGGCCTGCTCTACGTCCCGGCCAACGAGAACCTGTGCGGCGCGCTGACTGGCCGAAAAGAAACCTATCGACCCGGTCAGCTCTATATGGGCATCGCGTTTCCGGACGATTTTGAATTGCTGCCCCATCCGGACGCCAAAGACCATATCGGTGAACTCCAGGCTTGGGATTTGAACGCGGGCAAGAAAGTCTGGACCTCCACCTTTAAGAGCCATAATTGGGGACCGGTGCTCACAACCGGCGGCGGGCTTGTTTTCATGGGTGGGACCAACGACCGCTATTTTCGTGCCTTTGACGCCAAGACCGGCCAGGTCTTATGGCAGCAACGGACAAATTCCGGAGTGACGGGCGTCCCCACAACGTATCAGGTCGATGGGGTCCAGTATGTTGCCGTGCTGTCGGGCTGGGGCGTGGATGCAGAGCGGAAACAGGAGATGCTGAATACCTTCTACGGCACCAAGACGCACGTCCCGCAGGGCGGAGTGCTGTGGGTGTTCGCGGTTCGGGAGTAGCCCTCAACGTCCCCTTATTTCACCATACCGTCTCCACGTGACGGTAGCGTTTGATCTTCTCATCCTTCGTTACGATAGCTACCCCTAAAGTAAGCGCCGAAGCGATAATAATGCGGTCAGCCGGATCACTGTGAAGCGTTCCGGGAAGAGTGGTAGAGCGGACAGCAATACCGTTATCAACTGGAATAAAATTGAGGAACGGCAAGGCCTCGGACCGGATAATCCAAGCCTCTACACCCATGGTTAGTTGGAGACGACCTTTGGCCACAAGCAGGGCGACTTCCCACACGCTCATAGAGGATACGTAAACCGCGCTTGCTTCCCGGGCTGCATCAATCGCGCTGTTGGCGGCTGACGAAAGTTCTTGTGGGTTATTAACCCACCACACCCAGGCGTGTGTGTCCAGTAGGATCACGTGAATGTTTCCCAGTCTTCCGACCCGACAGGTTCAGTCGGGTCTTGATATTTCAGGACCGACCCTCGCAGTTCTTTTAAGATTTTATCAGAGTCCTCTGCATAGGGAACAAGTTTGAGAACGGGACGGCCTCGGTCTGTAATCACCAAAGGTTTTCTCGTTTTTTCAACTTGTCGAAGATATTCGAGCGCGTGAGGTTTGAATTGAGATTTCGATACGGTCTCCATCATGGCTTTCCCTCTTCACTCGTTATCCACCTCAGTCATAGTACCTTGGTTAGATAAACATACTACAAGCGTACAGAGGAATCCTCCAGCCCTTTTTAGCGACGCCTTGCATCAAAAAGCCGCTCACCGTTTCGCCAACGGAGGGTTGCGTCCGACAGGTCGAGCGCGCGGAGTAAGGCCGCGTTGAGTTCATACGCCCCGCCATCGAGCTCAGCGTTCCGCGTGGCGTCGCTCAGACCGTTCAGCACCGCATTCCCCATGACAAAAGCGAAGGTATCAACCGGTACTTTCGTGGTGGCCTGGCTTTGCCCGTAGGCCCGTTCACACGCCTCAAGGCGAACGGAGTTCCAGCCGCGACATTTGAACGGGCGGGCTTCATAGGCCATACATGTGTCATCCTGGAGCAGGGCACAGGGGAGTCGCTTCTGGTCCGGTAAGCTGGTCGTGCTCTGTTCGCACCGAGCTTCCAGCCTGCTCCGCACGGCTGCCAACTCCTCGGGCGTACAGTTGGCCCTCAGCCAGTCTGCCAGATAGACCACCTCGGCGGCGCTGGCCAACACAACCGGCAAATAACAACAAAAGGCGCAGCCCGCTTTGCACGCACGCCGCTCACGGTCGGGCGATTGGTCGATTCGGTCGTCCGCCCAGGCGTGCGCAGAGTTCACCAGGAGAGCTACGGACGCTGCCTTGTCATCACTGTTCAGGGCAGCAAGCGCCTCATGATACTGCGCAGCGTAGGCAATCAACTCTTCGCCTCCGGCCTGGGGCAGCCCGTGTTCACGGAGTTGGCCGATAAACTGCTGCACTTCCTGAGGCGAGGCCGCCTGTTGGAGTTGGCTCTTAATCTGGGCAATATCCAATCGTGGAGCGGATGTTTTCTCTTTCCCAGTCGGTTTCTTCTTTACAGCCTTGGCTTGCCGTCGGCGTTCGGCGCGATTCATGTAGGTTCCCGTTTATCCTCAGTCAGATTCAGATAAGATCAGTTCTCCACAAGATCAACTACAGATACACTCGCTACAGAAGGAGAGCTTTGTATGGACTGCTACGCGTGTCAACTGACTCAGGGTCAAAAAGATCTTCCAGGTGGACGCGTTCATCGTACGCAGCACTGGGTTGTCGAACACTGTACTGGACCCTTCGGCGTTGGGACGCTTATCGTCAAACCCATACGACATTGCCTGCATTTATGGGAACTCACCAGCCAGGAGACAGCAGAGATGGGACCGCTGCTCCACGAGGCGTCGCAAGTCGTTTCTGAACTTCTCCAACCAAGCCAAGTATACGTTTGCTTGTGGTCTCATGCTGAGTGGCAGCCACAACATTTGCATTTCGTTGTACAGCCGAGTTGGGAGAACTTGAAGAATATTTCCGACAAGCCAGGGCCGTATCTCCAGGCAGTAATGTTGCAGACTGGAGAGACTCTCAATCGGGCCGCCGTCGAGCGGTTCTGCGAGAATGCACGCGGAGTCTTTCAAAACAAAGAGTCGCTACTATTCAACCAGAATGCTCCAGAATAAGTTCTGATATTTTTCAGTTGTACTATAACCTGAATGGGCTATTCTGCACCCTTAATATATTGAGAGATAGTTCAGCAAGGTATAGTGAGGTCGTTCCAGAAGGGTCAACAGGGCCTCAATTGCATTTGACACCTTTGGAGAGCCAATGATCTACGCATTTGGTGAGTTCATACTTGATACCGACCGCTATCAGCTCCACCATACCGGGAAACTGATTAAAACCGAGCCAAAGGTCTTTGATCTTCTCGCCTATCTCATTATCCACCGCGACCGAACCGTCTCACGTGATGAACTCATTGAGCAATTATGGCCCGGTCTTGTGGTAAGCGAGGCAGCCTTAACCCACTGCGTGGCAAAAGCTCGTAAAGCGGTGTGTGATACCAGCACTCGGCAACAGCTCATCAAGACTCAGATTGGTCGAGGGTATCGTTTCATTGTTGAAGCGACCGAACAGCCAGACAAGGTACGGAACCAAATGCGCGGCTGGATGCATCCGGCTCTGCCGTCGCCAGCAACGCTCATTAACAGGATTCTCTCTCTTACGTCTATGTTACTTTTTCCATGGCGAAACCGCGGCTTGACGTTGGGGCTCGTACTTTTCCTTGCCGGCTGGGCTACAGTCTTCTCTCACTATCCCCTTTCTCCTGCCATCCCGCCCGACGCCATGCTGAGCGAACGCATACCAACGTTATACGACCGGTCTCGGAT
Source organism: uncultured Binatia bacterium (SeqCode) (assembly GCA_965203745.1). Taxonomy (GTDB): domain Bacteria; phylum Desulfobacterota; class Binatia; order Bin18; family Bin18; genus Bin18. The sequence continues at coordinate 875,978 of CBDBDK010000001.1, read as the reverse complement.
TGAAGGTGTGTTCTGCCAGCAATGGGTGTCAGAAACAAGAAATCCAACTGCCAGGCACTTGCTCGTACAAGGCTGGAATGCACATGCGCTTTCTACCCCCCAGGCCCATACACACGCGCGTTATTTATTTCAGCAGGCGATTACGCACGAGCCATCCTATGCAGCAGCTTTTGCCGGCCTTGGGTGGCTCGCCTGGCAAGATTGGTGGTCCTGGGATCAAGCGCCGTACAACCTGGAACAAGCGGCTCGCTATATGCAGCGGGCCATTGCGCTCAATGACTCATGTCCTGATGCCTATCTTTTCCTGGCCGATATTTATCTTACCCAAAAGCACCATACCCAATCCATTGCCTCAGCAGAACGGGCCATTGCGCTTGATTACACGTGCGCTCGGTGTTATGGCTCGCTCGCAGCCACGCTGGCTTTTGCTGGGCAGCCTCAACGCGCGCTGAATCTAGCAGAAAAGGCTATCCGACTCGACACTACAGCCGCAGCTTTTTATACAGCCGCAGTAAGGCGCACCTACCAACTCGATACTACAGCCGCAGCTTTTTATGCAACCACAGCAGGACACGCCTATCGGCTGCTAGGACAGCATGAAAAGGCCATTGCTGCACTACGGCGTGCGGTCTCCTATAATCCTCTATCCTTTTTTGCTCGGGCAAACCTCGCAGCGGTCTATACTGAACTTGGCCGAAAGGAAGATGCACGGGCCGAGCTGGTCGAGAGCTTTCTCTTTCCCTCATACTCTTCTCTGGACACACTCAAGCGTCTCATCCCATATAAAGACCCGGCAGAGGGCGAACGGCTGCTCGCGATCCTCCGACAGGCCAGTATCGTAGAAAAAAATTAGCCTATCGTTATATTTCCTCTCCCTATCCTCACCTTCCCGTTATGCGGGAGAGAGCAGCTTCACCCATACTTACGAGCATGGCAGGCATCTCTTTACGACATCCAGGAGGAGATATGAGCGAAAGCAGCCGTCCAGGACGGGAACCTTCGGCTTACGGACAAGCACTATCCCGCCGAGAGTTTCTTGCCCTATCGGGCAAAGGAGGTGTGGCGGCTCTGACCGTGACCATGGCCCCTACCCTTGTGTCTCCCGTTCAGGCGAACGAAGTACCGCCAACCAAACCACCGGACACACACATTTATGATTCAGCAACCACACTGGCCAAAGCGATCCGCGAGAAACAGGTTTCGTCAGTAGAGGTGGTCAATGCGTGTTTAGATCGCATAGGGGTCATCAATCCAAAGCTGAATGCCGTTGTCCAGACTGCCACAGGTACGGCACTCCAAGAAGCCCGCGCAGCCGACCAAGCGTTAGCCCGAGGAGAAATCCAAGGTCCGCTCCACGGAGTCCCCTTCACAGTCAAAGACAACATTGAAACCGCGGGAGTAATTTGCGCGTCAGGCACGAAGGGGCGGGCCTCCTTTGTCCCAAAGGAAGATGCAGTCATCATCGCTCGTCTCCGCGCTGCTGGGGGGATTTTGCTCGGCAAAACAAACATGCCAGAGCTTGGCTTCGGCGCAGAAACTGACAATCTGGTCTATGGCCGGACGAACAATCCGTATGATCTGTCGCGTATTGCTGGCGGGAGTAGTGGTGGAGAAGGGGCTATTATTGCCGCAGGCGGCTCACCTTTTGGCATTGGGAACGATGGTGGTGGAAGTATCAGATTTCCATGTCACTGTTGTGGCATAGTCGGGATAAAGCCAACTACTGGGCGGGTACCAAAAACCGGACATTTTCCCGGGTCAGGAGGGGCCTTAGATGCATTTTGGCAATCAGGCCCGATGGCTCGACGAGTTGAGGATTTGATACTAACCCTTCCTCTCCTCATTGGGCTCGACGGTAAAGATGCGTCACTTGTCCCCATGCCACTCGGCGATCCAAAGGAGGTGAGATTGGAGAAACTCCGGGTTGCCTACTATACCCGGCATCCACTCTCTCCAGGCATGGTGACGCCAACTCCGGCAACAATAGATACCGTCATGACAACAGCCAAAGTATTGGCTGACGCTGGGATGGCAGTCGAAGAATCGCAACCAGCCGGCCTGAATCAGTCTACAGACTTGTATTTTCGTCTTGTCTCAGCAGACGGAGGTGCAGGTTTACAAGCCTTTCTCAAAGAAATTGGCACGACCGAATATAGTCCATTGGTCCAGCTTGCACTTGATGCTCGGTCCTCCCGTTCCGTGACAACAACGGAATTCCTTCAATTGGTCAGACAGTGGAACACCTTTCGGAGCGCCCTGCTCTCCTTCATGGACCAATTCGATGTCATCATCGCTCCAATCATGGCCGCCCCAGCACCACCTCACGGGGTTTCATTCGATTCTAATAAGTTCGGCCTTTTTTCGTATACGGGCGCATACAATCTGACAGGATGGCCCACGGCAGCAGTGCGCGCTGGGACTTCGCCCGACGGGCTTCCGATTGGCATTCAGATTGTCACCCGTCCGTGGCGGGAGGATATCGCCTTGGCCGTTGCCCAATATATTGAGACTGTCCTCGGTGGCTGGCAGCCACCGACGCTGTGAGAAACCAGCCAAAACGTATGAAAGGGGTAAGAAATGCAACAACGAACAGGACACTATTTAATCGCTATGGGGCTAGGAATGCTTGTCCTTCTTCCTTGCATACGCCTCTGGGCTGACGAGGCTCCCATAGCCGAACGGCCAACTCCAGCAGTCGGGAATCAGGTGGAGTTTGCGAACGGAGCTCTCACCGTTCCGTGTAAGAAGTGGCAGATAACCGACCTGAATAAGGACGGCTATATGATTGCCCGATGTGGAGAGTATTCAGTGTATACGTCGGTTGAAAACGATTTTAATACGGTCAGACTGACTGATAAAGCAGGCACTATCCTCATGGAGTATCTACCCTATCATCCAGGCATGTCCTTTCCACTCCAAGTCGGGAAACAGTGGAGTGGCTCATATACTGGATTCACGGCAGCCAATAACGCTCGATGGAAAGGCCAGGTCGCCTGTGAAGTCAAGGCGTATGAAGAAGTCTCGGTGGCAGCAGGTACATTCAAAACATTCAGAGTCGAGTGCATAGACAATTGGAAGGCTGGTGAATTTATCTCCGGAGTGAATCATACGACCTCGTGGTACTCTCCCGAGGTGACAATCGTGGTCAAGACAGTCACCAAGGAAGATCCACGCTGGAACAACGAAGTAGTCCGTTACCAAGTGAAGTAAAGAATTCTTACACAGGATGAAATGTGAAATACCGTGTCAACGTTGACTTGGCGAACCAAACAAAAGCGGGGTTCTCTGAGGTCATTGATGGCAAAGACACGCGCCTGATCAATACAGTTGGCGCTTTTTCCTCTTTGTTTTTACTGGACCTCAGCACCTACACCAATCCGGTCCTGGTGCTGAAAACAGAGGAGCCCGGCAGCAAACAGGTTCTCGCGTTTGCGTATGATCGCGTGGAGTCTGTCTGCCATGACATGATTAATCATCTCATCAATGATTGTATTGTCATGGGCGCGGAGCCGCTCGCCGTTCAAGACCTGATTGTGTGTGGTAAACTCGACGAATCTACGGTCAAGCGTATTGTTACCGCCTGTGCTGCTGCCTGCGAGGCGCAGGGTTGCGTACTGACAGGGGGAGAAACGTCGGAACAACCGGGAATACTGGACGCGGACAAATATATTCTCGGATCGAACGTTGTTGGCGTTGTCGAACGGGACCAGATTATTGATGGTTCTCACATGACTGTCGGTGACGTCGTTGTTGCCGTTCAATCATCCGGTCCACATACCAATGGCTATACCCTTATCCGGGACCTGATGGCCCAAAACCCTGAACTCCTGACTCAACAGATAGATAATCGCCCATTTCTTGATCTCATCTTGGAACCACACCGTTGTTACTACCAAGCCCTCAAAGATCTTTTCCAGACGAATTTCATCACCGGTATGGCTCACATCACTGGAGGAGGCATACAAGAGAATCTTAATCGTATTCTACCATCCGACTGTAACGCGCTCATTGATCTCTCTACCTATCACGTCAATCCGGTATTTGGTGTGATCAAACAGCGCGGATCAATCTCTGATGAACATATGCTTCGGACGTTTAACCTGGGAGTAGGAATCGCCGTCGTGTGTCAGCAATCCCACGTCGCCGAGGTCGTCTCGCACATTCAGGGTTGCGGCGAGTATGCCTATCCTATTGGAGAGATCGTTCCGGGCCAGGGCGAGGTCGTGTGTACGGGACCGCTCCGCTATCGCTAGTCGGGTTGCTACGCCTCTGGGTGGAGATATCCGCGTAAACATCGCCCCGTTGCAAAGCTGATGGTAAAGTCTTAGGCTCACACAAGGGCAGGGGCACCTATGCTGCACACAGATGTTGAGACATCACTCAGCGCACCATTCAAGCTCAAGGTGCAGACCACTCAGTTGACGAGTGAGCAGTTTGTCCACTTATGCCAGGAGAATCGAGATCTCCGCTTTGAGCTCACCGCCCAAAAGGAATTAGTGATTATGCCGCCAACGGGGTCGGAGAGTGGATGGCGGAGCGGTGAAATATTTTTTGCGCTTACGGCTTGGGCAAAGAAGGATGGCAGCGGGCTCTCTTTTGATTCGTCAACCGGCTTCACCCTCCCAAATGGCGCGATCCGTTCTCTAGACGCTTCATGGGTGAGGCGGGAGCAGTGGCGGGCGCTCACGCCAGAGCAACGAGCAGGCTTTGCCCCGCTCAGCCCTTCTTTTGTTGTAGAACTCCGGTCTCCAAGCGACCAGCTTGCTCCCTTACAGGAAAAGATGCAGGAGTATGGCGCCAATGGCGTCCAACTCGGCTGGCTCATCGACCCAATTGAGAAGCGGGTCTATATCTACCGCCCCGGTAAATCGGTCGAATCGAAAGACAACCCAGCCACGCTCAGCGGCGACCCTGTATTACCGGCGTTCGTGTTAGATCTGCGTCCCCTCTGGTAGAGACCGCCACCGCTCTACGCTTGTCCGGTCTGCTGTGCCCACAGGCCGTCGGCCTGTTCCCAACCCACGACGGCCAGGGTATTGCCGTCTTCGTCAATAAACTGGAGCGGGCCGAGGAAGGTCATATAAAACTCACTGTCTTCAACAAAATTGGTCTGGTCGTGCCGGGCGTTACAGGCCTCGTAGCCATAGCCGACGGCCATTGCCGTCGCCCCGCCGTCGCCCGCGCCGCCGCGGACTTCCATTTTGCCTTTGGTCAGGAAATATTCACCCGGCCCGACATGGATATGCCGGGCAAACGAAGAACCCTTCGGGCAATCGAAAATCGCCGTCCAAGCCCCCATCTCGGGCGAGACGTGCAACAGCTTCCACCGAATGCCCCCAGTCGAAAATTCTCCGGGAAATGGTTGCCAGCCGACTGAGTCAACGTGGACGTAGTCGCCTTCGATTTTCTGTTTCATACCAGGACCCTCCTTCCGGGTTTGGGCTGTCTGTCTGATGTGCGCTGCGTTCGGTCCGGCCAACGCGGGACGGCAGCATCAGTCGGGGTTCTACTCGGTCGGGGCCGGCGCTTCCCGGAGCTGCTCATCAAAATCAAACGGATGCTTATCATGACCGACTATCGGCTCAAGCTTCGGCTGTGACACGACCGCATGGAGCGGTCGCGCGACCAGCCGTTCAAGCAGATAGCCAACCGCGTGGACCGGGTAGGATACAATCCGCAGCGGATGGGTATCCTCAAAATCATCATAGTTGTCGCCGGCGACCGCCACCGGAGCCAAGAGCAGCACGGCTGCCGCCGTCACGACCGCTTGTTTCTTCCATGTCATGAGAGATTGCCTCCTCTTCCGCAGAGCCTTCTTCACTCTGTGTACTCTACTCCTCTTGAGTGGAGCGCTCAATCTCTTTTCTGGCCTCCCGCCGGGCAACCGGACGACGATATTTTTTTTCATCCTCTTGCAGACGGGCTGGTGGCGGGAGTTCTTTCCGTACCCGACGGAGCGCGTCGAGCGTAGACACGACCGGCGGTTTCTTTTTCTTTTGGGACATGACGGACTCTTCTCGATGAGGTCACATGAAAGACGGACACGCCCTCACAACGTTACGCGGCCCGGCCCTTCTCCAGTATCCGCGCCGCGTCCTTGGCAAAATACGTCAGAATGAGGTCGGCACCGGCGCGCCTGATACTCGTCAGGGATTCGAGCATGACGCGATCCTCATCCAGCCAACCGTTCAGGGCCGCAGCCTTGAGCATGGCGTATTCCCCACTCACATTATAGGCGGCGAGCGGATAACCGAATTTTTCCTTGACACGGCGGATAATGTCCAAATACGGTAAGGCGGGTTTGACCATCACGATGTCCGCCCCTTCTTCAATATCAAGAGCAACCTCCCGGAGCGCTTCGTCTCCATTGGCCGGGTCCATCTGATAGGAGCGTCGATCCCCAAACTGGGGCGTCGATTCCGCGGCCTCGCGAAAAGGACCGTAAAAGCCGGAGGCAAATTTGGACGCATAGGCCATAATCGGAATATGCGGAAAGCCCTCCCGGTCGAGCGCCTGACGGATGGCTCCGACCCGGCCGTCCATCATGTCAGACGGTGCCACCATGTCCGCCCCGGCGCGAACGTGCGAGAGCGACTCTTTGACCAGAAGCTCAAGCGTTGCATCATTCTCGACGTCGTTGCCCTTGATCAGGCCACAATGCCCGTGGTCGGTGTACTCACACAAGCAGACGTCGGTGATCAGCGTGAGTCCGGGCACTTCTTCTTTGAGCGCGCGTAAGGCGCGTTGGATAATCCCGTTATCGTTATAGGCGTCGGAGCCGACCGTGTCCTTTTCATCCGGAATACCAAATAAGATCACCCCGGGAATCCCGAGGTCTCGAATCTGCTGACACTCTTCTACGGCCCGATCAACCGAGAGTTGGGCAATACCGGGCATAGCCCCAATCGGGTTTTCCACTCCCGTCCCGGGCACGATGAATAGCGGCATAATCAGGTCATCAACCCGCAGATGTGTTTCTCTCGTCATCCGACGCAGATTCTCGTTGCGTCGCAGGCGGCGTGGCCGGTGGATGGGAAAAGACATAACGTGGGACTCCAATCACCCTATTGTATTATGCTCTGTGCGGAAATATGCAACGATAGCCTCAACAAAAGCGGGAATCGTATAGGCTGACGGCTGGACCGCCACGGTCAATCCGTATTCCTGGGCAGTCGCGGCCGTAATCGGCCCAATACAGCCGATCTGAGCCTGACCCAGCAAAGCCGCGCTATCTTCTCCGGACAAGCACTCCATAAAGTTTCGGACCGTGCTGGAACTGGTAAACGTCAGCAGATCAATCTGCCCGGCGCGCAGCATATCACGCAGCGTTTCGTCTCGACCCTGGGGCCGGATGGTACGATAGATGGCGATCTCGTCAACCTGTGCGCCGGACGCGCGCAGTTCCTGGGGTAGAATGGCTCGGGCTTCGGCAGCGCGGGGCAACAGGATGCGTTGTGCCTTTTTTGCCTGGAGCACCTGTATGAGCGCCTCTGCCTGATATTCGTGCGGCATGGCATCAACCCGGAGGTGGCGGGCCTGGATCGAACGCGCGGTTTCCGGCCCAATCGCGGCAATACGGATATCTCCCAGGCTGCGGATGTCTCGCTGCCGGGCTTGCAAACGCTCAAAAAAATAGCGCACCCCATTCACACTCGTAAAGACGAGCCAGTCATAACCTGCCAAGCCATCCAGGGCAGCATCCAGGGCGGCAGAGGACTCCGGTGGCACCGTTTCGATCAGCGGAAAACGAAAGACCTCGGCTCCGTGCTGTTCGAGCAGGTCGGCAAAACCGCTCGCCTGCATCCGAGGGCGGGTAATCACAATACGTTTGCCAAAGAGGGGTTTTGATTCAAACCATTGCAGCCGGTCGCGGAGTCGGACTACGTTGCCGACGACAATAACGGCGGGTGGTTCAAAGCCTCGTGCGGCGGCCTGTTCGGCAATGTGCCCCACCGTTCCGGTGAGCACTTCCTGGTCAGCTTTTGTTCCCCATCGAATCAGCGCGATCGGGGTCTCGGCCGGCAGGCCAAACTCCATCAGACGGTGCATATTGTTTGGTAGTTGCCGCGTCCCCATCAGGAAAACCAGGGTTCCACCCACTCCAGCCAGGGTGGCCCAATTCAGATGCGGTGCGGTTTCCCACACCTCTTTATGCCCGGAGACGATCGCAACCGCGGAGGCGTGATCGCGGTGGGTCAAGGGAATGCCGGCATAGGCGGGCACGGCTGTAGCCGAGGAGACACCGGGAACAATTTCAAACGGAATACTGGCCGCGACCAGTTCCTCTGCCTCTTCACCGCCTCTACCGAACAGCAAAGGGTCGCCGCCCTTGAGTCGAGCGACGACTTTGCCGTTTGCAGCATGCTCACGCATCAGTTCGTTAATGGTTTGCTGCGAAACGGCTTGGCTTCCTCCCCGTTTTCCGGCGTAGAGCAGGGTGGCTTCGGGCCGGACATAATCCAGTAGGCGGATATCGACCAGATAGTCGTAGATGATAACATCAGCCTCCTCGAGGCAGCGCTGGCCTTTAAGGGTCAGCAGCCCGGGGTCGCCCGGCCCCGCTCCAACCAAGTATACCTTCCCAGTCGGCATACCCGTTCCCCTCAACCTTCCTGCTCCAACCGCGCGAGGATTTCATTCCCGCCCTGAGCCAACAGGCGCTCGGCAAGCCTGATACCCAGTTGCTCAGCGGTTTCGGCAGGACCGTGTTCCTGCCCACGCAGCACGACTTGTCCGTCCGGGCTGGCGATCAGGGCCACCAGCGTGACACCTGCAGCCCGGGCGGTGGCCAGGGCCGCGAGTGGTGTGCGACAACTGCCACCCATCCGACCTAAGAACGCCCGCTCAGCCGTGACGGCCAGCGCGGTTTCAACATGGTGCAGCGGCCGGAGGAGTGCTTCAATATCGGCTTCGACGCACGTTTCAATGCCGAGTGCCCCCTGTCCGACAGCGGGGACAAAGATCCGCTCATCCAGGATATGACTCCGGGTGGGCATGAGACCGAGTCGCTTGAGGCCGGCCGCAGCCAGAATCGTCGCATCGACCTCCCCGTCGCGCTGTTTACGCAAGCGGGTCTCGACATTGCCGCGCAGCATTGCGATGTGGAGATCGGGCCGGAGATGCAGCAGTAAAGCCTGACGGCGCAGGCTACTCGTCCCGACCCAGGTGCCCGCAGGCAGCTCATCCAGGGTTTCCCCATTGGACGTGATCAGGACATCCCGCGGGTCTTCCCGTTGTGGGATCACACTCAGCGAGAGTCCGGCAGGCAAGACGGCCGGTACATCTTTGACCGAGTGGACCGCCAGATCAACCCGGCCCGCCTGCAGCGCCTCTTCAATTTCCTTGACAAACAGCCCTTTGCCGCCAATACGGGACAAGGAGATGTTTTGGAATCGGTCACCCGAAGTTTTGACGGGAACCAGCTCAACCCTGAGGGCCGGCCACTGCTGCTCCAGCCGGTCTTTCACCCACTGCGCCTGCCACAGCGCAAGGGGGCTGCTTCTCGTTCCAATCCGGATGATTGTGCGCATAATCTGCGACTGATAGTGGCCTATTCTTCGGAGGCATCAAGACCGAAGATTTGACGAATGACGTGAGGGGAGGCGACCTCTTGGGCGTATTCAGCTTCACGCTTGACACTGTTGTGGTGGCGCTGTTTGAGATACGCCAGAGGTGGATGGAGGAGCTTGTTCGTCAGGGAGCGGGTGAGGGCTTCAATCGATTCCTTTGCCTGCGGTGAGAGGTCGGCAAGCCCGGCCAGGGTCCTTTCCACTTCGCGCGAGCGGATTGTCTCGGCCCGTTCTCGGAGCGCCACAATCGTGGGGGTCACCTCTTGGTTGGCAAACCAGCGCCAGAATTTTTCCACTTCCTCGGCCACGATGGCTTCGGCTTTAACCGCCTCAATGTGGCGCTCTCCTCTATTATCTTCAACCACCTGCTCCATATCATCGATGTCATACAAAAAGACGTTATCCAGACTGTTCAGACGCGGATCAAAGTTGCGTGGCACCCCCAGGTCAATCAGAAACATGGGGCTGCGTTTGCGCTCTTCAAGCGCCTCTTCGACCATGCCGGAATGCAGGATATAGTGCGGGCTGCTGGCAGAGCCTATCACCACGTCGGTGAGGTGGAGGTGTTTGTCCAGCTGATCAAACGGCACGACGGTTCCGTTGCAGGTCCGGGCGAGTTCAACCGCGCGGCGAAAGGTGCGGTTGGTCACCATGATGGTGCCGATCCCGCGTCCGCGTAGATGCCGAACGGCTTGTTCGCCCATCTCGCCCACACCAATGACCATGGCGGTCTTGTCCTCCAGACGGTCAAAAATCGTACAGGCCAGATCAACGGCCGCCGAGCTCACCGACACCGCTTTGGCCGCAATGCTGGTCTCGGTTCGCACCCGTTTGGCAACCGAGAACGACTTGTGAAAACAGCGGTGCAACACCGTTCCCAGGGTGCCGAGTGCGGAAGACGTGTTATAGGCGTCTTTTACCTGACCCAGAATCTGAGGCTCGCCGACCACCAGAGAATCGAGACTTGAGGCAACGCGAAACAAATGGCTGACTGCTTCCTGGTTAACGTGGGTGTAGAGGTAGGGCGCAAAGCGGGGCAGCGCCACGCGCTGTTCCTCGGCTAAAAACGTGCAAATCTTCTCATTCGCCGCATTCAGATTCGGTGTATGGGCCACCACCTCAACGCGGTTACAGGTGGAGAGAATGGCCCCCTCTCGGATGGTCTCCGTATCCACGAGCCGCGGTAAAGACGCATCCAACGCGCCGTCGCTGAAAGCTAGCTGCTCCCGGAGTTCGACCGGCGTGGTATGGTGGTTGAGGCCTACCACCATGAGCGAGGAGGCCGGCTGGACAAGACTAGCCAAACTGACCTCCATGTCGTCCGGGGAAAAACTGGACCCCTACAAAGGAAACCACCAGCATGGCAAAGCAGACAATCGTCAACGTTGCCGCCCGCCGGCCACGCCAGCCGGCACTCCGGTAGTGGAGCAGCAACGCATAGAAAATCCAGGTCAGCACGGACAAGATGAGCCGGGGCTCCCATATCCAGAAGTGCTCCCAGGCGTACCCGGCCCAGACCGCACCGCTTAACAGCCCGAGGGTCAAGAGTAAAAAGCCCCAGGCCAGGGAACGGTAGTTCAAATGATCGAGAGTTTCCAGCGAGGGCAGACGGCGGAGAAGCGAAGAGGCTTTTTTCTGTTTGAGGTGTTTTTCCTGGACCAGATAGACCAGGCTGGCACTACAGGCGACGACAAAGACGGCATACCCAAGATAGGCGGCCGTCACATGAATGGGCAGCCAGGCGCTTTGCAGTGTCGGCGGCAGCGCTCCCGCCTGGGTGTAAAAGACATATACGCCGAGGGTCAGGATAAACCCGATGGGACTCACAATAGCGCCTAAAATGGAAACGGGCAGCCGCCACTGTACCAGCAGCCCCATTGCCGCAGTGAGACAGGCAAAAAAGGAGAGGGCTTCATACACGTCTGTGACCGCAAAATAGCCCACCGTAAGAGACCGGACTGCAATAGCGCTGGCATGGCACCCACAGGCGGCCAGCAAGCAACTCGGCGCTACCGTCCGCACGACGGGTCGAACGGAAAACAGACCGACAATAAAGCTCGCCGTGCTGAGCAGGTATAACAGCAGTGTCAGTGTCAGCAGCCAGACTTCCATACACTCACTCACCACGAAAAGGCGAGACGCTCCAGGGTATACGCCTCCCCCAGCGTCTGCTGTAGGAGTGCGTCTAATTTATCGGTTTGGCGGGCTCGAAGATAGTCCAGCAGATGGGATTCGGCCAGAGCGGTCAACAAGCGTTGGCGCTCTCGCACGCTGCATTGTTCATGCATCAGGCGTTCACGAATCCGGCGCAACAATCGGAGCGCGACCGCATATTCCGGCCCGAATTGTTCAGTCAGGTCTTGCCGAATCTTTTTTGCCAGGGCAGGACTTGCCCCCTTGGTTGAAACCGCAATCGTCAGGTCGCCCCGTTGCACTACTGCCGGCATAATAAACGAGCACAACGCAGGCTGATCGACGATATTGCATAAAATATTGGCCTGTTTGGCATCCGCGGCAATCTGTTGCTGCAAGGCGGGATCATCCGTAGCCGCAATCACCAGCGAAACAGTGTCAAGGTCTCCCCGTTGATAGGGGCGTTGCCGAACCGTCAGCCGACCGGCGACTTCAAGGGCGCGCAGAGCGACTGTCAGCTCAGGACTGACAAGCGTCACCTCCCCGCCGGCCGCAAGCAACGCCTCCACCTTGCGCTCGGCAATCGTCCCCCCGCCAATGACCAGACAGCGTGCCTGGTCCAAATCGAGAAAAACAGGGTAATAACCCACACGGTCCTCCCTCTCGTACGCGGCCCAAATCGTAGCATACCGGTGAGGAGTGGGGGAATCAGAGTACCGTCGGCGAACTTGACGAAGGTGGATATGACTCATCAGTTGACTCAAAATGACTCATTTTTGAGTCAAAACAGCAGGGAGTATACGCAATGAAACAATTAACGATTCGTGGATTCGACTCCGCCCTCCAGCAACACTTACACAAGCTGGCTCAAGAGGAAGGCCTCTCCCTCAATAAAGCGGCGTTGCTGCTACTCCGACGTGGAGCAGGACTTGATTCTCCAAAGCATGATGCAAACAAGGTGGGGGACACTTTAGGCTCTCTCATTGGGGCCTGGTCTCAAGAAGAGGAAGAAGCGTTTCTACAGACGCTCGCTCCACTCGATCACATTGACAAAGCTTTCTGGTCATGAAGGTCACCCTTGATACAAACGCCTATTCTGCTCTTTTATTATCTTACGATCAGCACTTTCGGTTCGTGGCCGGGCTCGTTTGGACGCATCTGGTGAGAATGGACTAAGTTTCAGTTCAGTCCAATGCGCATCCAAGGCTGGGAACAGGGCAGAATACAGTAATGCTGCTCTTCAGCCTGCTGGAATACGCAACACTTGGCCGATTTGCAGGCGTTTGACGTTCTTCACGCCATTCAGACGCTTGAGAATGGACACCTTTGTGCCGTAGCGTCGGGCGATGCTACCGAGCGTTTGGCCACGCCGGACCCGGTGTTTGACATACCGTACTTTGGCTTTACCAGGAGAGTCAGCCGAGATGCGCAGTTTTTTCCCGACCGGTATCAGCGCGGCGTTTTTGATGCCGTTAAGCCGTTGGAGCGCCGCCACAGTTGTGTTGTAGCGTTGGGCGATCTTGCCGAGCGATTCTCCCCGCCGCACAATATGCGTCCCGTCCCGCGAGGCTGCCCGTGCCACCTGGACGGATCGGGTCGCCGGCCGTCTGCCCTTCCCTCTCAGAGGGACGCGCAGACGTTGTCCGATGCGGATGAAATGCGCGCTTCTGAGTCCGTTCAGGCGCTGCAGGGTCCGAGCGCTCGTCCCGTAGCGCCGCGCAATACCGCCCAGCGTCTGCCCGCGCCGGACCTTATGAAAAGCAAAGGCAGCGGCCTGTTGGTCGGTCTTGGCCCGAGGGCTGAGCGCGGCGTAACGCCGGGTGAAGTCTTTCCGCGCACCGGCCGGGATACGCAAACGGTGGCCGCGTGGGACGTAGAGTTTACCGTTCCGAATCAGTGGCCCAAAGGAGGGGTTGAGCGCCACTAATCGCTCGGTACTGGTGTTGGCAGCTCTGGCCAGATTTTCGAGAGAGACAAAATGCTGAAGATCGACTTCATCATACCGGAGGAGAGGGTCGCGTTTGATGGGGCCGAAGTATTTGGCGCTGTTTTTCTCAACCTCAATGGCCGCCAGCAACTCGGCATAAAAGTTCCGCGACGCAAACCCGAACGTCCGGCTTTTGTAGCGGCGGATAATGGGAACAATATCGCGCGTGCCGACTTTCCGGACGGCGCGCGCCATCCCGGCCCGGCCATGGTTATAGGCCGTAACCGCCAGCGGCCAGGTTTGCAGCTTGTCATAATTCGCCTTGAGCAAGTCGGCGGCAGCCCGGGTGGCAATAATGGGGTCAAGACGCTCGTCAACCACATGGTTAATCGTCAGAAACAAGCGCCCGGTCGCCGGCATGAATTGCCAGATGCCGGCCGCACCAACTTTTGAATAGGCCTCAATATTGAAAGACGATTCGATCAGGGGGAGGCGGGTCAGGACCACCGGGAGTCCTTTTTGACGGAATATCTTCTCCATCCTGGGCAGATAGCGACCGGAGAGGCGCAGGCTCCGGTGAAAGCGCTCCCGTATCCCGGACTGCGCTCGCAGCCGCTTCTTCGCTGCGGCCTTGCGGAACTTGTGGCGTTCCTTGACATCTCTGAAGAGCGCCCGAATTTTTTTCTCACGCGTACTCAGCGTCCGGCCTTTTGCGCCGTGTGTGTGAAGTTTACGCAGGGCGGCCCGAACTTTTCTGAGTTCCTGCTTGGTCCGCTTGGCTTTCAGCTTCCGGACTTTGGCTTCGCTGTGCTTCTTTAAGAGCGGCCGAAAATCGAGGACGGCATACACCTTGTCCAAATAGACCGCGTCGTGAATGACGACCTGATATTCCGAGTAGATACCGAAAATCTTGGTCCAGAACTCGACCTGGGGTTGGAGAGCCTTTGGATAGGGAAGCGGAGAAACCGCAGAGGTCGCGTGTTTATCAACGTTTCCAAACGCGGAGCCGGACCACACTCCGACGAACAAAACGACGAGCAAGAACGCTGTACGCCATCCCGGATATTTTGCCTGCATCACCACCCTCTCCTGCTCTAACACGACCAACTCTTATGCAGACCGTCTATCTGCGCTTTTTCTATAATAGTAAATAAGCTCCCCAACTAGCAAACCCACGCATCCAGTTCAACGTACCCCCAGAGGCAGATTCCGCCTCTCCCGCCTTCTTTCCAGGGGGAAAGTCGGCTATGAAAAGGAACCATAGGAGGCGGTATGCGAATCTCACTCTTTCATTTGCCCAGCTTTTTCCCGGAATTTCACCCCAGCGATGAGCAATTCTACCGTGACATGCTCACAGAGACCGACCGGGCTGAGGCTCTCGGCTTTCACTCCGTCTGGTTTGCGGAACACCATTTTTACAATTACGGCGGCCATCTGCCCTCCGTTCCCGTGATTGGGGCCGCGGTTGCCCAACGCACGAAGAACATCCGCATTGGCTCCGGGATTGCCCTCCTGCCGCTCCAGGACCCGATTCGGCTGGCAGAGGAGTATGCCATGCTCGACTGCTTATCGGGCGGGCGCTTGGAGTTCGGGATTGGACGGGGATTTCAAAAGGGCGAGTACGACGCCTTTGAGCGCAATATGGGTGACAGTCGGGCACTGTTTGAAGAAGCCCATGCCATCATCATGCAAGCCTGGGCGGAAAGACGGGTCTCCCACGACGGCACATTCCGCAAGGTGCAGAATCTCCAGGTCATTCCGCAACCCGTTCAGCAACCACCACCCGTCTATGTTGCCTGTATTTTTACGCCGGAATCGTTCGAGTGGGCCGGCAAGATGGGCTATCATTTAATGGTCGTCCCCTATGCCCAGCCCAATCCGGAAGTCCTGGTGGGTCGTATCCAACTCTTCACCCAGACCCGGCAGGCCCATGGCTACACGGATGCTCCGGAAATCCTCGGGGTGTACCATTTTTATTGCGGCGAGACCGCGGCAAAGGCAAAGGAAGAGCCTCGCGAGGCCATGATGCGCTATATAAACGCAGTGGCCGCCTCCAACCAGGAAGCCGCCTACTCCGATCAGTATCGGCCGTACCAGGGTCTCAAGGACGCCTTCAAGACCTTTGACTATGAAGGCTATCTGTACCCGCATAAAGTCATCTTTGGTGACCCGGACCAGTGCGTCGAGCGCATCGAGGAAATCCAGACCATGGGCATCACCAACGTGAGCCTGCTGGCAAATTTCGGCGGGTTGGCCCACGACAAAATTATGGGCTCGCTGGAGCGGTTCGGAAAAGAGGTCCTGCCCAGAGTGTTGTAGCGGGCATCACGCCTCGCTCTCAAACGGACGATACGGCACGTTCAGCCCGAGACTCAGCATCAGACGCACGCGGGCTTTACGCGGGGAGAGTACGTTTTCAAGCCTGATTCCCGCAGCCATGAGTTCATCGTACGTGCCGGGGTAATACTGCGGTGCCGCGGTGGGTCCGCTTGGAGCGCCGGAACAACACACCACGGGCAGCCCCATGGCTGCCAGACGGCGGATTTGTACGAGTGCGGTTGGTGGGATGCTCCCGGCCCCCATGCTCGCGACGACCAAGCCGTCTATGGACCGCTCGGCCCGCTCACCTACCAGCTTGAGCAGTGCGGCGTCATCGCCAACCCCAAGCGTGAGGATGGGAATTGAGTAGGGTATGGCTTGGGGCAGACGCCCCAGACGATTCCAGCACGTAGGCTGCCAGCCGATTTCAATCCGCTGCCCGTTGACGCGTCCGGACGGAGCCCCGCGCCGCGCCGTAAAGGCGTCCAGGGCGACGGTATCGCTTTTGTACACGCTCCAGGTCTCAAAGATGTCACCGTGCAGCGTGACCAGCGTTCCGTATTCAGGCAACAAGCAAGAGACGACCCGCACGGCGTTCTCCAGATTTTGTATCCCGTCATAGTCGGCGGCCCAACTCGGCCGCATCGCCCCGGTAAAGACAATAGGCACAGCCCCGGAGAGCATTTCATCGATCCCATACGCCACCTCTTCGAGGGCATCGGTTCCATGCGTCACCACGATACCGTCCCTGCCCTCCTTGGCCGCCCGCTCAATCGCCCGTGCAAGCCTGAGCAACTCGGCACCCGAGGCAATCACGCCGTTAGGATACGGCAGGTCCAGGCAGTGCAGATGTCCGGTCTCGATTGCAGTCTGGGCCAATAAATCCGCGGCCGACAGCCCGGGACGACTCTTCCCGCCCGGCTCGGTGCGCCCCTGACTGATTGTCCCGCCGGTTGCAATGAGGAGCAGCTCTCTCCGGTTGCCCACATGCGGCATGTGCGTGCAGTCCGCTTAGCCCGTATAGCGAAAGAGGCTCAAGAGAAAGAGGTTGTCGGGATCAGTCCATTGGGATTGAGATTGAAAGCCGTGGCCTATCAGTTGTTCTTTGACTTCTTGCGCGTCGAACTTTCTGGATATCTCCGTGTGGATGGTCTCACCCACTCGAAACGAGACGGTCAGGTCTAGGGCAGTGATAATCACTTCCTGTGCCACTTCACTCTTCAGGTGCATTTCGATTTGATGCAGTTCCCGATTATAAAAGGCCAGATGAGAAAACTGCGCGAGATTAAAATCCGCCTGGAGCTCGCGGTTGATATGACGCAGGATATTGAGGTTGAAATCGGCCGTGACTCCAGCCGCGTCATTATACGCGGCTTCTATAACCTCAACAGACTTCCGCAGGTCGAGCCCCAATAAGAACTGATCGCCGGGATGGAGGTAGGCCGCCAGGTGCTGAAACAGTTCGGTCTGCTCCGTCGGACTGAAATTACCCAGATTGCTACCCAAAAAGAGGACGAGGCGGGGTCGGGTATTAGGCAGGACGGTAAGTCCGGCCAGATAGTCGGTCGCCAGGGCCTCAATCGACATGGTGGGGTAGTCAGTCAGCAAGCCCCGTGCGGTCTCTTCGAGCATCGACGCGCTGATATCGATCGGCACATAGTGCAGGAGATGGTCCCGGCGTTGATATTCATCGAACAGGAGGCGGGTTTTCACCGAACTGCCACTTCCCAGCTCGACCAGTGAGGCGCCCGCCGTCTGTCGCACGATATCCGCGGCGTGCGTGCGCAGGATCTGCGCTTCGGTCCGGGTGAGGTAGTACTCCGGCTGCTGGCAGATATCCTCAAACAGACGCGACCCGTAGGCGTCGTAAAAATACTTGGGCGGCAGGGTTTTCTGGCTTTGCCGCAAGCCGAAGGCAACATCCGTCCGCAACTGCGAACGTACCTTGCCCACTGTAGAAATTTGCAAACGGTCAGTCTCTGGTCTCACTGTTGACATACACACAATCCCCCTCACCCTGGCCCTCTCCCACCAGGGGAGAGGGAATAGCATCCCCTCCTTGGAGGGGTGGCCGAAGGCCGGGGTGGGTTTCCCTGGTCAGCCTGCCCAAACCCACCCCGCCGCTCACGCGGCACAAAGAGGAAGCGTGTCCTCCAACAGCCAAACAAAGGCTGGACACGTTTCCTCTTTCCCTCCCAAGAGGGGACTTTTACTCTCCCCAATCCCTAATCCCCTTGCCCGGCATCCTTTGCACACCGCAAGCCGGCAAAGACGGCTCGCATGCCGGGATGATACCAGTTCCGAAACGTTGAGCGTAGGACATGCCGTCGCGTCGCCCACGACCCGCCGCGCAAGACCCGGTGGTGTTGATCAAAATACGGAACCGAATAGCCGTCGTACGGGAAAGCCTGAAAACCCGGATAGGGGTGGAACCAGGTGTGGGTCCACTCCCAGACCCCACCGATCAGACCGAGACCGGACTCTGGAGGATCTGACTGCGCAGCGGCGGCTTGCCGTTCAGCCTCCCACCAGGCCGCTTTCTCCCATTCGGCCTCGGTCGGCAGCCGTTTCCCGACACAGCGGGCGTAAGCCTCGGCCTCGTACCAACTCACACACCGCACAGGTTGGGCCGGGTCCAACGGCGAGACACCGAACGGGTCAATCTCCAGCCAGTGCCCCCGAGTCCTCCCTGGGCGCCAGTACAGGGGATGGGCAATATGATGCGCCTCGCACCAGCGCCACCCCTGCTGACTCCACCAGGCAGGGTTCCGATATCCGCCGGCATCCATGAACTCCAGGAAATCGGCGTTTGTGACCGGCGTTGGATCAATCCAGAATTCCTCAAGCCAGACCTGCCGGGCGGGCCGTTCATTGTCCAGCGTGCGCGCGCTGTCGTCGCTGCCCATGCTGTAGGCTCCGGCGGGAATCCGGACCATGGTCGTTCGGTCGGAACGCGGCAGAGGCCTCCGGCGCGGCACGGCGGAGGCAGTGAACGAGCCCCCCTCGCCCGCATCGAGTCGCCGGGCTGCAAGCAGATTGAGAATCAGCAGGATGGTCTCGGTATGCTGTTCTTCGTGTTGGAGAAGCATGTTCAGGATACGACCTTCGCCCAGCAAGGGATGGCTGTCCGGCCAATCGCCCCGCTCCAGAAAGGCGAACACGCGTGCACGGACTTCACCCAGGTACGCAAAGATCTCGGACGCGGCGGGGAGATTGACCCGATTCTCTTTCGGATTATCAAGCGGAGAGAAAACCACGTCATACTCAGACGACAGGGAGGCCGCGTGCTGACACTGCTGCAGAATCCAGAAGCCCTCGGTCACCCCGATATGGCCGAGGTGCCAGCCGACCGGACTGAACTCGGCGTGCACCTGGCGACAGAAGTCTGCCGGATCGATCGCCGCGAACAGCGCCCTCGTATACGCCCGCGCCTCCATCATCCGCGACCGGAAGTCGGCAATGTCGATCATGCTGCCTCCTGGCCGCCAAGGGCGATAAGATCAACACCCGTGGCGTCCCGGCAGGTCACAATATGGCTCTCCGGGACGGTCTTCCAGCCTGGGTCGGCAGAGAGTTTTTCCGACGCAATGACCACCGAGTCGGAGAAGTCCGCCCCGTTACACAAGTAATACAGCGACGGCGCCGGCGAGGTATTCGCAAAGCGGAGGGCGACCACATGCACCCCGTCGCACAGCACCAGATTCAGCCCAATATGAACCGCCTGCCCGCGCGTCCAGGCCAACAACTGGTCAACCGTGTGCCGAATGGCGGTCGCATATGCCTGTGGCGTCAGCTCCTGACCGTGCAGAAAGTTCAGAAGAAGAGCAAAGATGTGTTCGGAGTCGGTCGAGCCCCGAATGAGGCGATAGTACTCATCGTGGAGGGCCTCGCGTATTTTGCGCAGCAGGCCATCCCGGGACTTTTCAATAAAGCCATTATGCATGAACGACAAACGATCGTAGGCAAACGGCTGACAGTTGCTCTGATCGAGTCCGAAACCGGGTGTGGCGCTACGGACGTTGGCGACAATACAGTCCGAAACAATATGACGGCTCAAGCCGGGCAGATTACGATCATTCCAGATCGGGACAATATTGGTGTAGATACACGGCGTGGGGTCAAGCGCGCGGTTATACCACCCGACCCCAAACCCGTCCACATTGACCGTTCCGGCGGTCATCTCCTTGGGCTGGTAACTCTGCTCTATCAGGGAATGCTCAGGCGCGCTGATGACCTCGGCGAGCGGAACCGGCCTTCCACGATACACAACAAAACGACACATACCCCTGGTCCAGACCCTTGGGTTGACACATTTACCACGGCGAATGGGCCGGCTGTTTCAGCATTCGGCGGCGTAACACCTCGGCTTCGGCATGAATCGCCGCATAGCTGGGGCCGAACAAATCGATTTGGGCCAGCACGACCCCAAACTCGCTCACCGGACGAATTTCCTGTCCCGGCTCGACATAGATCGTCAGATCGCTCACTTCCTGCGCCTGCGTGAAATCGAACAGATTCTCGGCCAGATCTTCACCAAACGTGATGAAATTAAACTGGCCACCCACAACATCGGTCGAAGGAGTAAACGTATCCAGCATCTCATGTCTATTGGAGGACACGTTTACTCCTTGCATCAGCGGGGGCTGGGGCGCCCGCCCGCTGGCCAGCGTCAGTCCGGCTTCGTACACGCAGGCCCCGAGACAGCGACGATACAGATTATAGAAACAGGTCGCCGCCCGTCCGTTGACCTCCGTCAGGGTAACCGCATCGTCATGGCACCAGAACTCGATATTGAAGAAGCCGTTGTCCAGACCGATATTGCCGATCGCTTCCAGGGTCTGCTGAGCCAGCAATTCCTGGATGTGGGCCGGATGCCGGGACGGCAGCGAAAAATTGTCAATAATCCGGGTGCCCGGATAGGTATTGGTATCCGTAATCGCCCAGAGCGCCGGCCGCGCATTGGCGACCCAGCCCTCGACCGTCACCTGCGGCCCGTCAACAAAGTCTTCGACCAGCATGATTTCTCGGTTGGCCAGGGGGAACTTCTCGCAGTCGATATAGCGCTCGAAAAACGGCAGATAGAGCGGCGACCAGGCCGGATATTCCCGTCGGGCGACCGCCAGCGCCCGCTGGAGGTCATCGGCCGAGTCGAGCTTAAAGCCCAGAATCCCGAGGTTCAGCCAGGGCGGTTTGAGATAACACGGGTAGCGCGTAATCGCCGGCTGCTCGTCCGCCAGATCGATGGGGTCACAGCGGACCGGATGGGGTTCATACTGACGGCCGTAGTATTTGTGGAGGCAGAGAAAAACCGACTCCACACTCGGTCCCGGAAACCCGAACTCCTCGCATAAGACCGCAGCCACGATATCGGCCACGTCGCGGGAATAGAAAACGGCATCAATGGAGTGGGCCTTGATATAGTCGCGGCACTGGTCGGTATACGCCAGCAGGTCCAATTCCGGGGAGGGGGTGCGCGGATTGAGCGGCGCGTCGAGCAGATGAAACCTATGCTCGGACATGCCGGCCAGGGCGTTGCGGTCCCGTTGCGACGGGCACGGAATCAGGACGTCCACCACTCCCCTTCTTTATTCCGCTAGATCATCCGCATAGGTGCTGACAGGCGGTGTCATGGCGACATCAGGCAGACTGTTTTTGGTCCTCAAGCACGGCCTTAAAGTCGGCGGTGCGCAGCGTCGCAGCCACGCTCATATCGTCGTTCAGGACATCGAACAGGGCATCGCTGTCGCCGCGCACGCTGTAGTGCACGATCGCCCCGTCGGCGCCACCGCCTTCGAGATGCGCGTCCCCGGCGGGACTGGAGGTGTATTTTCCAACCGGGCGGACATCTTTGACCGCGCTCCCATCGGCTTCGTAGATAATATGCTCGCCATCCACGACCAGGGTGTTGGTCAGGGCCAGATGACGGTGCAGAAAGATCTTCTCGTTTGGCGCGAATTTGACCATCAGGTCCACGATATTGTTTTCTTCATCCACATCGAGCAGGGTGACCTCGAGGTGTTCAAAGTCGCCCAGGCTCTGCCACCGGATATTGCGATCATCAAAACGGCGGGTAGAGGGTGTGGCTGCCATACATCTTCTCCTCTATGATTGCGGTATTGCTCAAGGCGGCGAGCATAGCAAGCGTTCCGGGGACGGACAAGGAGTCAGCATGCAACGAATTGAGGGCGGATGCCACTGCGGGACGATCCGGTACGAATTCCTGTGGCCGCTCGATGCCGCGGAGATTCCTGTTCGGGCGTGCAGTTGCAGCTTCTGCATGAAGCACCGGGGCACCTACACCTCACATCCCCAAGCGGAACTCCACGCAACGATCACGGACACCACGCACGTTCCCACCTACCGCTTTGGCCACGAGACGGCCGACTTCTACGCCTGTGCCCGTTGCGGGGTGCTCACCTTTGCGGTGAGCCGGATTGCCGAGCGCGATTATGCCGTGGTCAACGTCCATACGTTTGAGCGTATCGACCCGGCCAATTTCACCACCCACATAACCAATTTTGACGGAGAGACACCCGAGAGCCGTCTTGCCCGACGCCAGCGGACCTGGACGCCCACGGTCCGGATTACTCACGCCCGGAAAGAAGAATCGACCGAGTTTTAAGGAGGATTCCATGCTGCTCTATCTCGACACCAAACGCGCACCCAACCCGCGCAAGGTGCGCATCTATCTGGCCGAAAAAAACCTGGACATTCCGATCAAGGAAATCGACCTCTATGCCGGCGAGCAGAAGACGCCGGAGTTTCTGGCCAAGAACCCGTTTGCCGGCGTTCCCATCCTGGAGCTCGATGACGGTACGGTCCTGATCGAAACGCTGCCGATTATGGAGTATCTGGAGGAACTCTATCCTGACCCGCCCCTGATCGGCACCGACCCCGTCAGCCGGGCGCTGGTGCGCTCCTGGGAGCGGCGCTGTGAGATCGGGGTGTATTTGACGGCCTCACGCATGGTGCTGTCCAAAGGCGACGTATCCGACCAGGCCCGTCGCGTCCTGATGCACCGCCTCCCGCTGGTCAACGACGGCCTGGAAGGCAAGGACTGGCTGGCCGGGAATTTCTCCATTGCCGACATCATGCTGTTTATCGGCCTGGAGACCGCGCATCACCGCGGAACGTTTCAGCTCGACCCGGCCTGGAACAACCTCGTCCGCTGGTACGATGCCATGAAGGCGCGACCGAGTGCGTCGGTGTGAGGACTTTTCATCCTATCCCCTCTCGGGACGTGGAATACGAAAAGGAACCCACCCCGGCCTGCGGCCACCCCTCCGAGGACGTGTGATGCAGATGACATTACTCGGCGGCCCCCGCTCCCCTGCGCCGTGCCGGTCTGTGACAGGGTTCCAGGAGTGCGGGCTTCCAGCCCGCAAGCGGCCAAGATGGCCGCGCTCCCAGGCAGCGGGCGCGCGCGGCCCGAGGCGGGGGCTGCGGACCGGTCCCTGGGAGGCTCACGCCACAATAGGCAGCACACGTTCCAAGGAGAGGAGCTTTTTTTATCCCCTCCTTGGAGGGGTGCCGCGCTAGCGGCGGGGTGGGTTATCCCCGCCCCTCTCTAAGGAGACACCACCACATCGCCTCTCTCTCCCCTTCATTCCGGCACGCAATCCAACCCTTCCGCCATGAAGGGGTGCGGCGTTCCGCGCTGTTCTTCGCGGCACTCTATTTTGTTCAGGGCACAATCGATCTCTCAACCGGTCTGCCCTATCAACCCATTCAATATCTCCTCAAGGAAGACCTCAGCCTGAGTGCCGCGCAGGCCGGCTTTGTCTGGGCCATGATCGGCTTGGGGTGGACCATCAAGCCGGTCTACGGCCTCGTGTCCGACTTCCTGCCCTTGGGCGGCTCGCGGCGCAAGGGCTATCTCATATTGATGAGCGCCTTGGGCCTGGGAAGCTGGCTGGCCCTGGCTGTTGCACCGGCGGCGTATACCACCGTCCTGGTGCTGCTCATGGCATGTTCGTTTACCCTGGCCTTTGCCGACGTCATGGCCGACGCGCTCATGGTCGAGACCGGGCGGCCCCTCGGTCTCACCGGGAGTTTTCAATCGATTCAATGGGCGGCAATGGGCCTGGCCTTGACCCTCGCCCATCTGGGTGGCGGCTATCTCTCTGAATATGCCACTCCGCATACCGCTTTTTTCGTCTGCGGGTTCTTTCCGCTCGCCACCTTGCTGGCAACCCTCTTCTTTGTACGGGAAGCGCCGCATCAATCGGGACAGGCGCAGTTACGAGAGACGGCGCACGCGCTCAGAACAGCCACTCGGTCGCGTGCGGTCTGGATTGTAGCCGGTTTTCTGTTTGTGTGGAACTTCAGCCCGCTGTTCGGCACGCCGCTCTTATACTACGAGCGCGACGTTCTTCAATTCTCAAAAATCTATATCGGCACACTCGGCGCGCTGGCAAACGCGGCCGGCATGCTGGGCGCGGTCATCTTCTTTTTCTTTTTTCGGAACGTTTCCCTCCGCCGCCTTCTCTTTATCGCGGTGACGCTCGGCGTGTTGTCAACGCTCGGTTTCCTGGGCTTAACCGGACCTCGGTCTGCGATTATCATTTTTCTCAGCTACGGCCTGATTTCGCAGATTACCCATCTGGCCGTGCTCGATCTTGCGGCCCGCTCCTGCCCGGCCCGCGTCGAGGGAACAGTATTCGCGCTCCTGATGTCTGCCCTGAACCTGGGTCGAAGCGGGTCTCAAGTGCTGGGCGGCTGGCTCTACGATCAAACCGGCTTCGTCCCCTTGGTCTTCATCAGTGCCGCGTTCACCGCCCTGTGCTGGCTGATGATTTCTTTGTTGCGGTCTGAGGAATCCTCACAAGAGGTTCCCTCCCGTTCATACTGAGCGTAGCCCCCAAGGGGTGAAGTCGAAGCAGGGATGCCAGATCACGTTCGGCATGACGAGAGCACCGCTCTCCTTCCTACACCGCAGGTGGCTGCGGGGCATCGAATATCTCACGATGGAACGCACCTGCCGTTCCCTTGCCAAGGCGCGCGAAACCCCATAAGACGAGGCGCACTAAAAGAGAGACACCAGGAGGAACAGTATGGGACGTTTAGACAATAAAGTTGCCATTATCACCGGAGGCGCGGGCGGAATCGGTCTCCAGGCCGGAAACCTGTTTGCCCAGGAAGGCGCGAAGGTCTTATTGGTTGATTTACACGAGGACGCGCTCAAAGAGGCCGCCCGGACTATTGGGAGCGATGCGGTGCGCTATTGCGCCGCTGATGTTACCCAGCCCGACCAGACACAGCAGTACATTCAGGCCGCAGTCGAGCAGTTCGGCGGGGTCGATATCCTGCTGGCCAACGCCGGTGTTGAAGGCGAGGTCAAACCGATTACCGACTATGAGATCGACACGTTCGATCAGGTCATGGCCGTCAATGTGCGCGGCGTGTGGTTAGGGCTTAAGTACGCCGCGCCGGAGATTGCCAAGCGGGGCGGCGGCAGCATCGTCATAACCTCTTCGGTTGCCGGCGTGCGCGGCGCAGCCGGGATGTCGGCCTATATTGCCAGCAAACACGCCGTGATCGGGTTGATGCGCACCGCGGCCCTGGAAATGGCAGCCAAGAAGATTCGGGTCAATACGGTCAATCCGGCTCCGGTAGATACCCGGATGATGCGTTCCCTGGAAAAGGGCTTTGAGCCCGACGATCCGGGGCGGGCCAAGGAGATGGTGTCAGCTATGGTCCCCCTGCAACGCTACGCCGACCCCGTAGAGGTGGCCAGGATCATGCTCTTTTTGGCCAGTGACGAAAGCTCCTACTGTAGCGGTGGCGTGTATATGGTTGATGGCGGCATGACGGCCCGGACGTAAGGCCAATATCACGAACATCGAAGGCGTCATGGCCTGCCTTCCGCAAGGAATCGCCAGTGGCCCGAGGCAGGTCCGCATCAATAAGAAAGCGCACAGCGGGAGTCTAGGAGGGCAAAGAGTGGTGTTCTTCTTGTTCGATCAGCTCGCTTGCATAGGTCAGAGCGGCCCGTACGTCTGCTTCCGTTACCCCGTACTCGTCAGCCACCTGCTCGATGGTCATCCCACCGGCCAGTCCCCCAATGAGTCGTACGACCGGGACCCGCGTGCCACGGATGACCGGCTTGCCATGCTGTACGGTGGCATCAATGCTAATGCGCTCTCTCATCCCCTCTCCCTTCAGGACGTTTTCCTCCATCGAACGGAAGAAATGCAGAAAAGTCAATCCAGACGAAAACGGTTTCGGCTTGCTCATAGGTAGAGGTGTTAACCTCTCCGAAACTTACTCCCAGGTTTCCGGGTCAAACGGATTGACGACCCGAGCCCCGGTATCTTTCACATCGGCGATATTGCGCGTGGCCAGTGTCAGGTCATGGACCTTAGCGGTAGCGGCCAAAAGACTATCAATAACAGACAAGGTTCGCGTCGCGTTCATCCGCCCCCACTCGTCAGCGATTACCTGATCGACCGGCAAAATTCGTCCGCTAAACCGTTCGTACACAGCCTGTAACCAGTGCTCAAGGGCAAGTGCCTTGTCCGGGTCTCGGGGTCTGGCCTGCTCAATGCCTTTACGAATCTCCCCAAGGACGAGGACGCTCAGATAGATAGCGTCACTGGTAAGCGAAGCATACCAGCGCGTGACATTGGCAGCGCAGCGCGTCCCCTTTCGGACCTCAGAGATAATGTTGGTGTCGATCAGGTAGTTCAGAAGTCTACCTCACGACCCACGTCGTGTTGACGGGACAGGTCAATGCCGTCGAGTGGGGCGGAAGCGAGGAGTGCCTTCAGGTCAGCGTGTGGTGCAGGATTGATAAGGCGGTGCAGATGCCGGCGGAGTTGGGCCGCGCGCACGGGGTCACTCCGCAATGCCCGTGTCACTTGGCGAATCAAGGGCGCATCCTCTTTTGACGTCTGCACTTCAAGGCGCACCCAGCCGCGTTCCTTCGCGCGTTGCCGATAGGCTTGCACCGCTTTTTTGCGCGTAGTTTGGCTTGACATATATCCGGTAATATACCCGGACATATTCGAAATAGCAATATCGACACACGCATAGCCACAGGTTTCGACGGGCTGGTCTCTCATCTCTGCCCGATAGTGCGCCGTCTTTCACACGCTGAGGTAATTGTTCGTCTCACCTGCTACCATAAGTCCTCATGGCCAGAGCGGGAAAACGACCGGCGGAAGAGGCGCAACTGCATCTATTCGCCCCGCCCTCTTCTTCCGAGGTCCCAGACAAGCGCACACAGCAGGTCAATCCCGCCCCTCTCTCGCCGGACGTGGAGGCGTTGGCCGCCTCCCTGCCGGAAACGATTCGGCTCGGGACCTCTTCCTGGTCTTTCCCTGGGTGGGAGGGTTTGATTTATGACCGCCCTGCCCCACAGGCAACACTGTCGCGCGAAGGGTTGCCGCTGTATTCCCAGCATCCGCTCTTGCGGACCGTCGGGGTTGACCGGACGTATTATCGCCCCATGACCACGGCCCAATTCGCCGACTACGCCGCGCAAGTGCCGGAGACCTTCCGCTTTCTGGTCAAGGCGCATGAATACTGCACCCTGGCCGGCTTTGGCGATCATTCCCGGTACGGCACGCGGCGCGGGCAGCCCAACCGCCTGTTTCTCGACCCGCACTACGCGACCCAGGAAGTGGTTGGTCCGTTCACGGACGGGCTCAAAGACAAAGCCGGCCCCCTGCTCTTCCAGTTCTCTCCCCAAGACGATGCTCGCCTGGCGGGTTCCGGCTCTTTTGTCGAGCGGCTGTATCAGTTTCTGGACCGACTGCCACGCGGCCCTCTCTACGCGGTCGAGATTCGGAACTCTACACTCTTTACCCCGGAATATATCGATGCCTTATCTGCGATCGGTGCGTGTCATTGCCTGAATGGTCATCCCAGTATGCCGCCGATTCGCGAACAAGCCGCCCTGGTGCAACCGGAACGGGGCCGGGCGCTTGTCATCCGCTGGATGCAGGCGCGCCATCTGAGCTACCAGGCCGCAAAACAGAAATACGCACCGTTTAATCAAATTGTCGATGCGGACCCCACATCACGCCGGGCCATTGCCGAGTTCTGTCTCGACAGCAGCGTGCGACGCCAGCCCAGCTATGTGATTGTGAACAATAAAGCCGAGGGCTGCGCGCCGCTGTCCATTGTTCAATTGGCGCGGCAGATTGTCGCAACAAAGTCCGACGCGGGAGCGCGCGGCACGCTCAACTGACCAGCGCGGACACGCCGTCCCAGATCAGCAACAGACCAAACAGGAGGAGGGAGACTCCGCTCAATCGGAGGGCTATCCGATAGCCAGTCCCTTGCAGACGCGCCCGTCCGCCATGAACAAGAACGGCAATCAGGACCTTTGACCCGACCAGACAGCCGTAGAAGCCGAACAGGAAGGCAACAATCGGGAGCCAGGTATCATGGCGAGCATTGTCCGTGACGAGCGGCCCCCCAACCGTCAGCCAGAAGATATACGGATGGGGATTCAGCAGGTTGACCAGCAAACCTTTGCGGAAACTCAACAGCACGCTTCCCGCGCCTCCCGCCTCCGACCCCATGGGTGCCAATGTCCGCAGGGTCTCCCACCCGAGGAAGCACACATAGCACCCGCCGATGAGGCTGAGGACCGAAAAGCTCGCGGGCGGGAGTTGATGCAGCACGGCCAGCACGAGGCCGACGACCAGTATGTCCGCAACCGGCGGAGCCAGGGCCACACACGCCCCGCTCTTCCAGCCGCTACGTAAGCTCTCCTGGATGACCAGGCTGGACAGCGGACCGGGTGTGATGCCGGCGCCGAGTCCGAGGCTGATAGCAAAGAGAAAGGTTTGCCAGGTCGTCATTGCGCCGCTCTGCTCTCGCGCGGTTTTTTCACCCGAGGCCACATGATAGAGTCGCCGGATGGCCGAGAGTCACACGCCTGCCCATCCGTCCGGTTCGCACGAGCATCATCACCACGGAGCCCATTTTCGATTCTGCCCGAAGTGTGGCGGGACGTTAAGCCGCCAGGTGCTCAAACCCAACGAACCCAAACGGCGGGTCTGCGGGAACTGCTCGTTTATTTTCTATGACGACCCCAAAGTCGCGGCCTGTACCATTCCGGTCATACAGGGCAAAATTCTCCTGTTACAGCGCGGGATCGAGCCCGGCTATGGCAAATGGGTCTTTCCCGGCGGCTTCCTGGACCGCGGCGAGCGCGTCGAAGACGCGGCCATTCGCGAGACCTTGGAAGAGACCGGCCTCACAGTGGAGGTGGGGCATCTGCTCAATGCCTACTCCTACCCCGGCTATC
The DNA here is from genome assembly GCA_965203745.1 of uncultured Binatia bacterium (SeqCode). Taxonomy (GTDB): domain Bacteria; phylum Desulfobacterota; class Binatia; order Bin18; family Bin18; genus Bin18. The sequence goes on along the minus strand of CBDBDK010000001.1, from coordinate 846,769 downwards.
CGGTCGTTGTACTGGTGTATCCGGCGACCGTACTCGCCGGTAAGCCTCAGGCCCTGGACGAAACGCTGGCCGTCAAGCTCTTTGCCCCGGCCGATATCCCCTGGTCGGAGCTGGCGTTTCCCAGCACGGCGGACGCGCTGACCGAGTATCTCGCACGTGTCGAGAAGCCACCCCCAGCCTGACGCCAGCCCAACTTTTTTTACCGGGGCTTTTCTGTTAGGGTGTCGCAAATTTTTCAGGAGGACATGAATGGCAGAGGAACAACTATCCGCCGAAGAGGAATTAAAAAAAGCGACCTGGAGTTATATTGCCGTGGGTGTGTTATGGCTCTCGCTGATCGTATCGGGCATGGCGCTTGAGCGCCTGGACCTGACCAGCGGGTTTCTCACCAGTCTCTTGCCGGGTGCCGTCAACACCCTGCGGGCCGACAACGCCGCGCTCAACGAACAGGTTCGCGAGCTAAAAGACGCCAAACAACGCCTGGACGGCCTGATTGGCCGCGAGCGGGCCACGGCCGAGGCGCTTGATTATTGCCAGGCCGAGAACAGAGAGATTAACGCCGAGTTGAAAACGCTCAGAGCGAGTGCGCCGGCGGCGAACTGATACGCTGACCGGGCGTTTTTTAAGCCATTTATACCTTGCCGTCATAAGAGGGGCGTCCGGTCGGACGCCCCTCTTCTTTGTCAGGCAGCAGCTTTGGGCAGGACCGGCTACTGCCAGGCGTGCTGACGCTGAATAAATTCCGTCACCACATCAACCGTGGTCTGGGCTAACTCGATGTTAAACAAATGGCTGGCGTTGGACAGAATGGTCAGGTCGGCGTTGGGAATCCGCTGAGCCAAGGTGACGGAGTTCTCCGGCGGAACCAAGCCGTCCTCTTTGCCGGTCACCACCAGCGTTGGCACACTGATATCCGGCAGCCGTTCGTACGTATCATGCCCCTGAATTGCGGCCATCTGGCTGATCATGCCGTGCTTGGGGGTTGGATGCTGGCTGGAAAGCTGGTTGAGTTCGAGCAGGGTATTCATATGCTTCTGCATAAACCACGGAGTGACGGCGACCTTGGTCATGGCCAGGGCCGCTTGTTCCACGTCGAAGTCGGCAATATTGTTCAACATGTCCAGCACTTCGGGGTCTTGTGACAACAGCGTCTTTTCTCCCCCACAGTTGGTGCAGCCCAGGATCAGGCTTTTGACCCGCTGAGGATGACGCAGGGCGAACTCCTGGGCGATCATGCCGCCCATTGAGATACCGAAGACGTTGGCCTGCTCGATCCCCAAGTGATCCAGCAGGCCGGCGGTATCATCGGCGAACATCGTCATGGAGTATGGAGCGTCCGGTTTCTCGCTTTGCCCCACCCCGCGGTTATCAAAGGCAATCGTCCTGAAAGTCCGGGCAAAGCCGTCCACATTCCAGTGCCAACCGATCGAGCTGACGGTGAAGCCCATAATAAGGAGGAGCGGTTCACCCTGCCCCTGTTCTTCGTAGTACAACTCAATGCCATTGGATTTGATATGCGGCATAAATGATTGCTCCTTGTCTTTCGTGTTGGTTGTGCGGCATACAAAAGGGCAACCACAGGGGGTTGCCCCTACCTATCTGTCCGCAGTTGAGGTTAATCGATATACGGACTGAAGTTCCGCATGGCAAGCAGGAGGGCCTCAAGGTCGGCATATTCGCTCAGTTCGATGTACAGGTCATTATACTGGCCGTGGACTTCATCCGGGTCCTGCTCATCTTGAGGGACAGTGAAAAGCTTCTCAAACTCTTTGAGCATGCCTTGCGATTGCAGCTTGGTCTCAATCGGGATTTCATCGTTGGTGGCGATCAGCAGCTTGATTCGATGAATCAGCCGCAAGACCATTTCTTCATCGGTTCGTTCTGGCATGGCAGCGCCTGGTCCCCAACCGGTTTAGTTGTCCTCTTTCTGCTCCTGCAACTGGCGTTTCCAGTCGAGCATGCGCGCCTTGGCCGCTACGGCTTCAGCCTCCGGGACCATACCTTTCTGCTGGTACAGGCGGGAGAGGACCGTGTAGCTCATCTCGTCGTCGGGACTCAACTCAGTCAACTTTTTTGCCATTTCAATGGCTTCATCGAGCTGCTCGTTATCCGCATAGGCGTGGGCCAGGTCGTGTACGGCTTCGACATGGTTCGGGTCGATCTCCAGAATCGCCTTATAGGCGGCAATGGCTTGATCGGTCTCACCGTCACACAGGGAATCGTAGGCTTCATCGTATAGTGCTTCGATGGATGGCATGGCCGTTCTCCTTGGTATGGACAGCCTAGCGGATTTCAGAAACAGCTCCAACCCCGTATCAGCCTCTCGTTGACAGGGGTTTGGCGGCTTTCTATGCTCTTTTTTCCGTGAATGCACCACGAAACCACATAGACACTCGCGTCCTGGATTTCATCGCCGCGCCTGAGAGGAAGGACTTTGGGAGCCTGGCCCTGGATGTCTTCGCCCATCAATTCGAGCAGAACCTTCCGTATCAGCGCTTCTGCCTGGCCAGAGACAAGACCCCGGAGACCGTCCAAACCTGGCAGGCTGTTCCAGCCGTTCCTACCGTTGCCTTCAAAGAGCTTGAGTTGACCTGCGGTCCGCCGGAAAAAGTCTTTTTGACCAGCGGCACTACACAAGGCCAGGAAAAGCGCGGCCGCCACTTGGTCCCCGATCTGCAGTTATACCACGCCTCGGCGCTGGCCCATTTCTCACAGTGCGTGCTGCCCGAAAAGCGTCCGCTGCGGGTCTTGAGCCTGATCCCCGATCCTGAGACCCAACCGTACTCGTCGCTGACCCAGATGGCCGAATGGGTGATGCGTGAGCTGGGAACCCCTGACAGCCGGTATTTTATTGATGCGGACGGTATTCACCTGGAAGCCTTTGCCGCGGACGTCACCCACGCCCAGGAGACGAGCGAGCCGGTCTGCGTCCTGGCGATTACCTCGGCCCTAGTCGCCTTTTTCGACTGGTGCGCCGCCAATCGGAAAACCTTTGCGCTCCCCTCCAGCAGCCGCATTATGGATACCGGCGGCAATAAGGGCAAAGGCCGCCCGCTCTCGCGCAACGGCTATTTGCAGTCGTGCTGGAAATATCTCAAGGTCGCCGGCTATTACTGTGTGAACGAATACGGCATGACCGAGATGGCCTCGCAGTTTTACGACCACGTCCTGTACAACCGTTTTCGGAAGAGCAACGAGCCGCGGTATAAAATCGGCCCGGCCTGGACACGCACACTGGTCGTCCATCCCGAAACCCTGGAAGAAGTGCCGCCGGGCGAGCACGGCATCCTGCGGCACTTTGATCTGGCCAACTGCGGCTCGGTCATGGCGATTCAGACTGATGATGTGGGCTATCTGACGGGCGAGGGGTTTGAGATTATCGGCCGGACCCCAGGCTCGGAAGCACGCGGCTGCGCGCTGGTCCTGGACGAGTTTTTATCCGCCCAGTAACGGGTAGAGGCATGCCGTCACCCTCCCCGACCGACCTGAGCGCAAGGCTTGACGCCCTGCTCGCCAACCGCATCCAACACCTCGTCCCCAGAACGGCCCGGGACATCCTGATCTGTATAGACCAGGCCGTGCAACGCTGGCTCGACCCCGACTCACCAGAACGCCAGGAAGCCGAAGCCCGTCTCCCGGAAACGACCGGCCTCTCTCCAGCCATGATCCGGCATGTGTTGCCCCTTATTTTTCGGGAATATCGAGCGGCCAAGATAGAAACGCTCTGCGTTGATGAACTGGGTTGTCTTGAAGTCCTCGACCGCTTTGTCCCGTCCGTCTCAGGACAAAAGCGCGCCTCTGGTCCGCCGCTGATAACGCACGTCCTGGCCGGCAACGTGCCCGGAGCAGGGCTTGACAGCGTCATTTTCTCTCTGCTGGTGAAATCCGCCACCCTGGTCAAAACCTCGTCCGCAGAGCCCGTCCTGCCCGCCCTGTTCGCCCGTTCGATTCAGGACATCGACCCAAGCCTGGGCGCCTGTCTCAGCGTCGTTTCCTGGCCTGGAGGAAACACGGCGCTTGAAGACCTGGCGTATGGACGAGCGGACATTGTTGTTGCCTCCGGCGCGGATGCGAGCCTCGCGGCAATCCGGAAACGAACGCGCGGGCAGTTTATCGGCTACGGGCACAAAGTAAGTTTTGGTCTGGTGACTAAAGAGAGCCTGACCGATGCGAAAGCCATCGCTCACAAAGCAGCCTATGACGTGGCGTTATACGACCAGCAGGGCTGTCTGTCTCCCCAGCTTATCTATATTGAGGAAGGCGGAGCCGTCACCCCAAAAGAGTTCGCGGCTTTCCTCGCCACGGGCCTGACCCATTGGCAAACCGAACTGCCGCGCGGTCCGGTCCCACCGGAAGTCAGCACCGCCATCCGAAGGGTGAGAGACGAAGCCGAATGGCAAGCGCTGGCCGGGAAAGACGTGGTCCTGCACGCGAGCCCGAACGGAACGGACTGGACCGTAGTGTACGACGCCGACCCGACCTTCGTCCAATCGCCTTTGTATCGGACGATCCGGGTGAAGCCGTTACGGAACATTCCGCAGCTTGGCGAGATTCTTGATGCGTGGCAGCCCTATCTCGAAGCCGTGGGGGTGGCAGCAGGTCCAGAACGGCTGGCGACTCTCACGGATACATTAGGGGCGTTGGGTGTCAGCCGTGTGTGCCCAATCGGGACCATGCAACTTCCCCCGCTGAGTTGGCGTCATGGCGGAAGACCAAGGGTTGGTGATTTGGTGCGGTGGGTTGGGGTTGAGAAGTAAATGGCGAGATGGAGTATCCTCTTAATAAGGATAAGAAAAATCCTCTCCCTTCTTGTGTTGGCAGCCTGTCTACTTAGAGCGTCGCGCCGCATCAAGTGCGAGATAGACAAACAGGGAGGGGACGGCGATTAAGAGAAAGGCAGCTATGTATTCCATAGTTAGAGTCCTTTCAAATCTTTGATCCGGCTATTAATATGAAAATGACAGAGTAGAAAATCCCCTCCTTGGAGGGGTGCCGCGTAGCGGCGGGGTGGGTTCTGCGGATGGACCGTAATGGAGAAACCCACCCCGGCCTTCGGCCACCCCTCCCGAGAGGGGATTAGACTCTCCCTCATCTCATCGCTTTCCATCTCCACAACTGTCGGATACTCGGTCCCCAAAGAAGGAGGGGATCAGAGACAAAACACCTAGTGACATTCGCTCGTCTACACCGGCGGTATCCATCCCAAATCCTGGTAACGCTTAATCAGGTTCCGGAACATATCCTCCGTATCCATACACTCGTGGAAACCGGCCTGCCTGATCTTGATCGTGCTGACGACGATGGGCGGTGGCGGCTCTGACGCGCCGTAGGCAAAGGACAGGTCGGTCAACTCGAACGAGCCGCCCACAAAGTCCAGCATTTTTCGTGGAGCCTTGAGCTGATACTTATCGACAATTGCGGCCCAGGCGGCATCGCGCTTGGGCATCTCTTCCGTGAGACATAGCGGCTCGGGCGGACCGACTTCCATGCCCAGGGCATCGGCAATCGTCGGCCAGACATTTTGCCACACAAACACATCGCCATTGGTGCTGTTAAACGTCTCGTTGCGCGCATTCGGGCTGGTGGCGGCCCAGGCCAAGGAGCGCGCCAGCAGGTCGGCGTCTACGGCTTCAAAGACGTAGGGCGGACCGCCGGGAAATGAGAGCGGCAGACCGGCTTCTTTACGGAGTGCGGCGTACACGCAAATGGCAGGCAGCACGTTGAGGTTGCCCTTGAGCGCTTCACCAAAAATGAGCTGAGGCCGGAAGATTGACCAGTGCCAGTCTTTTCCCCGCTGCTGCTCGCGCAGATAGTCTTCTTGCAGGAAATAAAAATTCTCGTGCCGATGGCGCGGCCAGCGTTCGCGCGCCGGTGCGGGAAACGGTTCGATATGCGCGCCGTAGGCCTTGGTGCCCTGCAACAGCGACACGTGCTGGAGCTGGGTTGCCGCGGCCTTGAGCGGCTCAAACAGATTCTCCAGCATTCTCAGATTCGTTTCCATCTGATCCCGCTCGCGCCAGCCCTGGACCACCCCGGGCTTTTCGTACAGTGCGGTATAGACCACATGGGTCACATCGTGCATCTGGCTGAAGACTTCGGTGCAACGGGTCCGGTCTTGCAGGTCAACGGATATGAGCGTAGCGCCCTCAAGGCCATCGGGAATACGGCGTGACACGCCCACAACATCCCATCCGTCCAGGCTGGCAAAATGGCGCACGGCTGCAAAACCGACCAGACCGGAGGCACCCGCGACTAAGACTTTCTTCCTGGCCATCCGTTCCTCCTTGTATGTCCAGGGCGCACGCTACCAATTTCGACGATCGGAGAAAATACCCTCAGAGGCCGAGGAACCCACCCCGCCGCTGACGTCGCACAAAGAGGAGAGGAGCTTTTTTCTACATCCCCTTCCCCTCTTGGGAGGGGTGCCGCGTAGCGGCGGGGTGGGTCTAACGGACGGCCGTACCAGGAACCCACCCCGGCCCTCCGGGCCACCCCTCCAAGGAGGGGAGCTTTTTTACATCCCCTCTTGGGAGGCCTGTCCTGAGCTAAGTCGAAGGAGGCCGGGGTGGGTTCCTTCCGACTGGCCGTATGGAATTGCTGAACCCTTCCCGCTCGCATATGTTTTGAACATGGCTTCTCTTCGCGACGATTTTCTGCGCTATGTGAGCCAGACCTCGCCCGCCCCCATGGGCGTGGAAGTCGCGCGGTCGCGCGGCTGCGTTGTGACAGACACCAGCGGCAGGGAATATCTCGACCTGCTGTCCGGCATTGGCGTAACCGGCATCGGCCATACCCATCCGGCGGTGGTCCGGGCTGTTCAGGCCCAGGCCGAGCAATATCTGCACGCCATGGTCTACGGTGAATATATCCAACAGCCCCAGGTCGATCTGGCGCGGCGGCTGGCCGAACTGACCCCCGGCGAGTTGTCGGTGACCTATTTCACCAATAGTGGCACGGAGGCGGTCGAGGGTGCGCTCAAGACCGCCCGGAAGTATACCGGTCGGTCCGGTTTTGTCAGTTTTGTTGGCAGCTTTCACGGTGACACATTCGGCTCCGTGTCGGTCGGGGGCAATCCGGTCTATCGCGACCCGTTTGAGCCCCTGCTGCCAACCACAGCCTTTCTGCCCTTTAACGATCGCTCGGCCTTGCACGCCATCGACGAGACCGTTGCCGCGGTCATTATCGAACCCATCCAGGGCGAGGGCGGCGTCCGTATCCCGGACGACGACTATCTGCCGGCACTCCGTCAGCGCTGTTCCGAGGTCGGGGCGCTGCTTATTTTTGATGAGGTGATTACCGGCTTCGGGCGGACCGGCAGGCTGTTTGCCGGCGAGCACTGGCAGGTGACACCCGACATCCTGGTGGTTGCCAAAGCCCTGGGCGGCGGTATGCCTCTCGGGGCGTTTATCAGCACCCCGCAGATCATGGAGACCTTATCGCACGACCCCGCTCTCGCCCATGTCACGACATTCGGCGGGCATCCGGTGTGCTGTGCCGCGGGCCTGGCCGCCCTCGACGTGCTGCTTCAGGACGGCCTCGTCCAGCGGGCCCAAGATAAAGGAGCGGAGTTTTGTCGCCGGCTGGAACCCCTGGTCGAGACCGGCCGGTGTACTGCCGTGCGGGGATGCGGCTTGCTGATCGGCCTGGACTTCACCAGCCCGCAACTGACCCAGCAGTTTGTGCAGGACTGCTTTGCCCAGGGTCTCGTCCTGGGCTGGACCCTGCACGAAGATACGGTTGTCCGCCTGGCTCCGCCGCTGGTGATTTCTTCGCAAGAGATTGGGCGCGCCGTGTGGGTCATGCAACAGGTGCTGGAGCGTCTCTAAGCAGGACGCCGCTCTCAGTCCTGCTCGATTTTCCCCCAGGCGTGCACCTTGGTGGGCGAGATGCGGACCATGGCATTATCGGCGAAAGTGAGGTCCATGGCGCGATACTGGGGATAGCGTTCGCGCAGCCGGGCCAGGATGCGGGCGTATTCGGCTTCATCATCCACCAGCGCAGTCGTGCCGGTTATGAGGACATAGGCGAGCTGGGTCCAGTCGTCGTCATAGTCGTCAATCACAATGGCCGCCTGCGGGTTTTCCAGCATATTGCGGATGCGCTTGAGGGGTTTGCCGGTTTGGCGCTTGGGTTTGTGGTCCACCACAAAATAGACGTGCTCGCCATCAAAGGCATAACAGAACGGAATCACGTGCGGCTGACCCGCGGCGTCAGCAGTCGCCAGGCGGGCAACCACGTGATCATTGATGAAACGCTGAACGGGCTGCGGGATCACGACGGGCATACGGCGGGCTCACCTTCCTGCCGGGGTCAGCGTAGCGGCCTCGTTCTGCTCAGCTTGCGGAGCAGCTTGGGGAGACTCGCCACAAAAAGACGCCTGGGCCTCACGGTATAATTCCTCGGCCCGGCCGGCGTAGCGCGGAGAAAAATGGAAAACCCGCAGCTCCCGGGCGTGAGCGGAACGCCCCAGGAGGCCGGCCTGTTTGGCGGTGAGATGATAACGCTTGGTGGCCTGGTCTTCATCGGCGTCCAGAAATGGAGATTCACAGAAAAAGACATCCGCGTCCTGGGCCAGGGCCGCAATGCGTTCCGTGTTCTCCGGGCTGAAGAGCGTATCCACCACATAGGCAAATTTCTGTCCCTGTGTTTCCTTGACCAGCGACCCCCGTAGCGTGCCCAGGCTGAAATCCCGAGAACGGGCCTGTCCGTTTTCCTGCCACGTGGCCGTGACCACGGCGCTATCCGGCTCCCCCCTGCGCAGGGCGTTCTTGAGCGCGGACAGCCACGGACCGGGGGGAACGCCCTGCCGTGCCAAGTAGATGGTATCCACATTCAGATGGCTCTTCTCTTCCAGCGCGAACGCCAGGGAGTAGATGCGGTGGTCAAGATGGGTCGCACGGATGCAGAATGCCGACTCATCCACGACCAGCCCGTGGAAGGGCTGTTCAGGCAGCGCCTCCCGCCGAAAACCGCTTGCCGCCGGAAAGACGGCCCGCCGGATCGAATCCGGCCAGACCTCTGCCACCTCAAGCGAGAACCCATAACCGTCCACCAGATTCCAGGTATAGCCGCGCAGTTTACCCTCAACACAGTCCAGGATACCGGGCGGCCCACACAGCCACAGGGTCTGGTCCCGACCCAGAAACACGCGCAGCAGTCGGTCAAACCCAATGAAGTGATCCATATGGCAGTGCGAGACACACACGTGGCTGACCCGACACAGGTCCCCGGCAGGGAAGCTGTCGTTCTGACCGAGGTCGAACAAGACGGCCCGGCCTTCCCAGCGCAGTTGAATATACAGCCCGGGGTCGCCAAACGGCCCGTTAACCAGACGGGGAACAAAGGCGGGATTCATGGCAGCAGTGCAGTCTGTTTTTTGCGGATCCGAGGTTCAAACCGTGAGTGATATTATCCGTTGTGTCCCTCCGGTTTGCAAGACGGGACGGCCGGGAGGGGTCGTGTTTGCAGGTACGATCCAGGAACCCACCCCGGCCCTACGGGCCACCCCTCCCGAGAGGGGATAAAATCAGGGTTATTGACAGCCGCCTGACTGGTCGCTACCCCTACTGAAACCGACGCCAGCAAGAGCGGACGGGCAAAGGGAGTGACTGGCAATGGCGACGATGATCACTGAGGACTGTATCAACTGCGGGGCGTGTGAGCCCGAGTGTCCCAATACCGCCATCTATCAAGGCGGGGTGGAGTGGGACTTGAACGGGGCAACAAATCCCGCCATTGATGATGACATCTTTTATATCGTCCCGGATAAATGCACGGAGTGCGTCGGCTTTTTCGATCAGGAAGCGTGTGCGGCGGTGTGTCCGGTGGACTGTTGTATCCCGAACCCGGACATTGTCGAGACGGAGGACGTGTTACTGGCGCGGGCCAAGGAACTCCATCCCGAGCAGACGTTTGGAGATGATTTCCCCTCTCGTTTTAAGGGCGAAGGGGGAGAGGCTGCTCCGGCTCCGGTTGAGGCTCCAGGGGCTGAAGCTGCCCCGGCGGCGCAACCCGCTCCAGCACCGGCTCCACAACCCGCTCCGGCCGCTGCCCCGGCATCGGTTGCCGATTCTGTCTCGCTCTCCATTCCGAGCGTAGACGAATGGGAAGTCCCGATTAACTGTCATCGTTGCGACGAGGAATTCAGCGCACCGTTTCGGCATTTTCGGATTGGCATCGTCTTCTACTGTCCTCACTGTGGCGGCTCTCTCGTGGTCAATTCCTCCATGTTCAAGGATGTCGCCACCGCCCTGGACAGCTTCCACGCGCAGTGGGTCAGCGACTTCGAGGCGTTTCAGGCAAAACGGCAGCGTGAGCTTGAAGAGTTTGAGGAGCGGAAGCACGTGGACCTTGAGAATTTTTCAGCAACTCTCAAGCAGGTGGTTTCCAAGGCAAAGCCAGCCGGCAGGACCCACCGGCGTCTGTCGCTGTTCGGCTTTCAGCGGGTGGGGTAGAACAAAAACCGTAATCCTATCCCCTCCCTGGAAGGGTGGCCGAAGGCCGGGGTGGGTACCTGGTACGACCGTCCGTTAGACCCACCCCGCCGCTACGCGGCACCCCTCCCAAGAGGGGATGTATTCTGCTCCCCCCCTGGAGGGGATTATCTGCTACTGCTCGTACTTTCTCCCCAGTTCCATGGCTTCCGGCACACCGAGTAGTGCCGTCAGCTCCTCAAACGACTCCCAGCCTGCGCCCTGCACAATACGGCCCGTGGTTTTGAGTTCCTGCATGGCGTCGCGCATGCGGATGTAGGCGGCCATCAGGGTTGCGGAATAAATCGTCAGCTTGAAGCCGTATGTGGCGAGTTCCTGCACGGGCAGCAGTTGCCCGTTATACAGCAGCGGCAGGTCGCCAAGCTTCTGGACGTAGCGCTTGATATCGTCGTGCGTTTTAATCCCGTCCACAAAGATGAGATCGGCGCCCGCCTCTCTATATGCCCTGGCACGTTGGACAACATCGTCCCAGCCATTGACCGCCAGGGCATCGGTGCGGGCAATAATCACGAAGTCCTTGTTGCGTCGGGCATCACACGCGGCTTTGACTTTCGGGATCATGTCGGCCATGGGGATGACCTGCTTCCCGGATAAAAACCCGCAGCGCTTGGGCCACACCTGGTCTTCCATATGCAGCGCCGCCGCTCCCGCCGCTTCATATTCACGAACGGTCCGGTAGACATTCACCGGGTTGCCGTAGCCGGTGTCCGCATCGCACACCAGCGGAATATCGATGGCGCCCGCAATGGCACGCACATTCTCGACCATCTCGGCCATGGTCAGCAGCCCCACATCGGGAAATCCGCGCGAGGCCGCCGTCCCGAACCCGGTCATATACACGGCCTCAAACCCAGTGGCTTGGGCAATCTTGGCCTGAAACGCATCGAAGATGAACGGCGCAACAACCATCTCCGGGCCGTTGAGCATGGCGCGCAGGCGGGATGCAGTACTCGGCATGGCTTCCTCCTTATGTGGGCATATGAAGTGACTGCTGGCAGAGGGTAACCCACCCCGGCCCTTCGGGCCACCCCTCCAAGGAGGGGAGCTTCTTTATCCCCTCTTGGGAGGGAAAGAGGGAACGTGTCAACATCTGCCGGTTCTGTTGAAGGACACGTTTCCTCTTTGCGCCGCGGAGCGGCGGGGTGGGTTCCGCCGACTCCGGTACACTCCGGCTCCGTTTTCGACTAGTGACACCACACGCTGTTTGCGTCATACGTTTCTTGAGGAGTGCGTCGTGTCAGCCCCGGCGTTTACCACTCGGTTCGCGCCGGCGGTAAGGCCCCACTCGGACTGGGGGCGTCAAAGAATTCATGGCCGGCCTGCGACGCGCGGCGCAGATAGCGCCTGAGGAGCCGCTCGGAACGCTTGAGCAGTTCATTTTTGCCCCGAAAGACTTGTTCGCTCACCCATTCGTTGCGAATCCAACAGTCGAACGAGGCTTCCTGAATAAAATTGAACTCCATCAAGAGCCCTAGTTCCTGGGTATCGGCCACAATGGCGCGCAGCGACAGACCGGAGTCCACAATGGCACCGCGCAGATTGGACGGGAGGGGCATGTACCGTTTGATCTTGTCGATCTCACGCTGGGAGGACTTTTTTTCAAGCAGGGATACATAGCCCCACGCGCCGGGCGCGGGGTCGGCCTGGGCTAAGAGTTGCGCGTTCAGGTCGGTCAGGTTCTTTTCGGCCTGGACCTGGTCGTAGTCCTCGACGGTCTTAAAAAACGAGGCCCCAGCCGGAGCCTGCCGTTCGGACTGGTTTGCCCGCTCACGGCTTTTGTGCTCCTCCACCCACCACTCATTTTCTTTCGGCGCTTTTTTCTTTCGCTCCGCCATCACGCGTTTCTTTCCGTAGCGCTGGCCATTATTGGGCCGGCAGCAGATACGAGAAACCGGCCGTAAAGGTATGCGTATTCAGGCCGCGGTTTTCGTCATACAGGCTGGCATTCGAGGCGTGCCGGAAACGATAGCCAAAATTGATAGCCAGATTATCGTCAATAAAATAGGTGCCGCCACCGCCCACCATTTCAGCAAAATTGAGGCCGCCGCCGAGATCATAGCCCTGAAGGTTGTGATACATGACGCCCAGCCCCCCCTCGATATAGGGGTAGAACGGAATGCCGAGATCAAAGTGATAGGTCAGCACCGGCAGCATCAGGCCAACCTCAAAAGAGCCTCTGTGGCGCTCAAGTCCTCGGCCCCGTGATTTCTGGGTTATTATGGAACCAAAGGGCTCGGTGGCGATTTCGAGCGCGCCTTTGGGTAGAAACCATTTGGAGCCCTGAAAGGCCGTATAGCCGATGCGGAGATGCACCGGGACTTTTTCGATTTTCCGGGACCCGGAGTCTGCGCTGATGGTATAGCCGGACTGCATCCCGAGCGACCACGTGCCCGCCTTGGGTAAATCGTTCGCCCAGCCAGCGGAAGTCACGAAGCCCAGCATCCCGCCCGCCGCGACCAGGGCACACAGCCCGCGTTTCACCTGTTTTATCGTCATCCTGTTCTCTCCTTCTTTATGCGTCCCCTTCCTTGGGCTGGAGCAGGCGATCCGTTCTCTCCCAAGACCTGACACTCGGTTTCAATAAAATCCCTGCTAATGTCGTCCCAACCAAACGCCTTGATGGTTCTGACCTCACGTTCATAGATGGAGATCACCAGATACGAGGCATCCGGGTAGGACGGTTCATCACCGAACATGGCTTGGGCTTTATCTTCAGCGGAAAAATAGGCGTCATGGTTAGGATGGGAATGGTAGAATGCCGTCAGCTCGGCCCCGGCATCGACCGCTTTGAGCACGGCCAGCAGTTCCGTGGGCTCCATGAGATACGCAATCGTGGCATCCCGCGGATAGGTGCGCGGGTCCTTGGCGTGCATGGCGTTTTGAACATTGGCAATGCGGCGGACTTCCTCACGTCCGTCCATCCGCATAATGGCCCCACAGCACTCCTCCGGAAAAGTCTCCCGCGCGTGCTGACTCAGGGCCGCGTGTGTCTCGGACGTAAGCTGTACCACTCCAGCGTTTCCTTCTCGTCGCGTAACCCTCGGATTATGGCTGTCTCCCGTAAAAAAGTCAAAATGCTAACCTCCCGCAATGAGTAGTTACAGGCTTGACTTTTTTACACAGATTCTATAAACTCTCTGTATCGAAAGAAGATACAGGGAGAAAGACGATGAATCTGTTTGATCTGCTCGACACCTTCCCTGACCAACTGGCCTGCATCACTCACTTAGAAGATATCCGCTGGAATGGCGAGCCCGAGTGCCCCTACTGCCACTCAAAAGACGTGCAGCGCAAGAAGGAAAACAAGCTCATAGGCCGCTGGAACTGCCATGAGTGTACCTCCTCCTTCAACGTGCTCTCCGGCACGATCTTCGAGAAGACCCGCGTCCCCCTTCAGAAGTGGTTTGCTGCCATCTCCCTGGTTGTCAACGCCAAGAAAAGCCTGTCCAGTCACCAGCTCTCCCGTGACCTCAGACTCAACCAGAAGACCGCTTGGTACATCCTCCAGCGTATTCGCAAGGCCATGGGCAAGAAAGACACCCTGCTGAAGGGCATTGTCGAAGCAGACGAGACGTATGTGGGTGGCCGTCCTCGCAAGGAGAACAAGAAGGAAGACCGGAGTCACCATAGAGGGAATAGAGGACCCAAAACAGCCGTACTGGGCGCTGTAGAGCGGGGCGGCAAAGTCAAGACGATGATGGCGAAGCGGGTAGACGGTGAGACATTAGTCAAGTTCATCCGCTCGGCTGTCAAACCAGAGGGCACAACTTTGATGACGGACGAGTTTGGTGGCTACAATGAATTAGAGCCTCTGTACGAGCACCAAGTCATCAACCACAGTCGCGTGTTTGCTATCGGAGAGACCCACACCAACACGATTGAAGGCTTCTGGAGTCTCGTCAAGCGAGCGTGGTACGGCACGCACCATCACTACACCAAGAAGTACATGCCGCTGTACTTGAATGAAGCAAGCTGGAAGTACAATCGGCGGAAGGACCCGAACGCTTTTGATACTATCCTGCGGGGTTTGTTTGGGTAGGGAGGACTCGGATGCCGAGAAAACAGAAGATGGCCGATCTCTCTCAATTTATCGAATGGGAAACGGTCGTGGTAGTAGAAAACCTTTCTCGAAGCCCTGTTATGATTGTGCAGGAAGTCATTGATGAAAAGACAATTCTCTGTTTTTGGTTCGACAAGAACAGACTCATACACAGAGATAAATTTCACCCGAAATGTCTGAAGATATGTAAGAAATTCCTAGCACAGTTCATAGGAGCCTTGATGGAGTAGTTTTCAAACCGACCCACTATCGGGTGGTTTGACTATTTGTGCGAGGACGTGTAAGAGTCTGACTAGATATTCGGTTCTCCCGGTGGGAGTCGAACCCACACCTTGCGCTTCGTCACGGCGCTGCTCTTCCTAATTAAGCTACGGGAGCAGTTCTTTGAGGGAGGTCTTTCCAGGGGCCTCCCTCTTTCTTTGTGCCCCGCTACCCAACGGATAGTCAAATTGCTAAGTGGTTGTGCTGTCAGGATAATTTTCAGTTACAAGGCAAGAGCCTAGTCCTTGCTATATCCTGGCCATTTTCCGTCATCTGCATCGCTGTACCCCGGCCATGCCCGGCCCTCCTTGTCCTTCCTCTCCAGCATCTTGTGGCGCACATCGTCCATTTCAATGGCTGCTGGCTCGTCCCCCTGCTCCAACTGCCGGAGAATCTGCGCCGCCTCGTCTTTGTCTTGGGCGATGATGTTGAACACGCGCCGATTGTCGATGCTTCGGTTGTCGTTGTAGGTGGTCTGGGGCTGTTGGGACTCATAGCGAGGAGGGGACGGGTCTGGATGATACCCCTTTCGCACAATCCAGATACCCACGCCTGAGCCAATCAGGCCAAAGAGCATAAAGGACTCACCCTGCGACCCGAGCAACGCCATCCCCGCAATGACTCCAACCACCCAGCCGCCCCAGAACCCGAGAACATACAGCAGCACACGCATGTGGCACCCCCTACGGTTGATTCGCCCGGAGTTGCCGGGCCATATCCACGTCACAACGATGTACCGATAGTGAGGCCCTGCCTATTCGCCGCAACCAAGGTAGCTACTCCTTGATCTGCACGCGACTGTTGTATTCAGCAAGTGACCCGACGAGGCGGGTACATCGCTAAACGTGGATGGGCTGAGACTTTCAGAAAGGGAAGGGAAAAGCAAGAAAGATTTAAGAATCTGTGTTGGGGAAAAGCCTATAACTACTCATTGCGTAACCTCCTCTCCTATCCCCTCTCGGGAGGGGTGGCCGAAGGCCGGGGTGGGTTCCTGGAGCGTACCTGCAAACACAACCCACCCCGCCGCTCCGTGGAGGGGACTCACCCCAGCCCTCTCCCCCAGAGGGAGAGGGCTGGGGTGAGGGGGATGCAACTTGCCCCTCGTTGCTCTTTCTTCCGGCCCAGCTATAGTGGCATGCATTTCAAAAAGGAGCGGCGTCGTATGGTCACGATTGAAGAGTTCAGCAAAATGGATTTGCGGGTGGGAACCGTCACCTCGGCAAAGCCCCACCCGAACGCCGACCGCCTGCTGGTCCTCACGGTCGATATTGGCGAAGAGACCGAACGCCAACTCGTGGCGGGCATCCGGGCGCATTACAGCCCGGAGGAACTCGTCGGTCGGCAGCTTGTGGTGGTCGCCAATCTTCAGCCGGCAAAACTGCGCGGGGTCGAGAGCCAGGGCATGCTCCTGGCCGCCTCGGATGGCGAGCAGGTCATCGTCTTACGCCCGGAGAAACGAGTGCGGGTCGGCTCGCAGGTCCGGTAGGGAGAGAGGGCCGGGGTGAGGGAGAATAGGCAAAACGACACATCACCACCCCAATCTCTTCTCGGGAGGGGATGAAGATCAGGACTCGGAGAAACGGTTGATATCAATCACCGCGCGCTCGTGCAGACCCTCACCAATCTTGGTGGCATCCTCGTTGTACGCCTCAACCGTGAACTTGAGCCGCCGACCCTTGATTTCCTCCAACCGGACTCTGCCGGTCACCCGCTGGCCAATCTGGGTGGGCGCCAGATGCCGGACATCCACGTGGAAGCCGACCGTCTGCTCGCCCTCGTCCATATAGGGAGTGAGAAACCGCACGCAGGTGCCTTCCATCAACTGAATCATGGCCGGCGTGGAATACATGCGCGGCGCGTCCGGCCCGAGATGCACAATGCCCATCTCGGGTGTGGTCGTAATGGTCTGCTCAAAGATCATGCCAGTTCTGAGTGTGTCTTTCATGCCTTCCTCCACGCGCGAGTCGCATCTACGGCAGCAGCGAGGCGCGGGTGATTTCCTTGCGGTCTGATTTCTCCAGGGCTTCGCCCGCCTGCGCAAGCGGGAACTCGGCGTCCACCAACTCGTGATAGGGATAGGTATCCATATGCGCGGACAGAAAGTTCAGCGCCTTGTGCAGATAGTGTGGGTTATAGGTGGCCACGCCAATGATCTGGGGCGACTTGAAGGTAATGAGGGCCGGCGGGACCTCGACGGTCAGCCCAAGGGAGATATTGCCGATCTCAATGACCCGCCCACCGCTGCGTACCAGATTGATGGCTTCCAGAAACGCCTGAGGCACGCCGGCCACCTCCAGGACCACATCGGCGCCAAGGCCGCCGGTCAGCTCCCGTACCTGCACGACTCGCGCTTTGGTGTCGGTATACTCGCGCATGTCAACGATCTCGTCCGCGCCAAAGGCTTTGGCCCGCTGGAGACGCAGGTCCACGCCGTCAATGGCAATGACCCGAGCGCCCCGGGCTTTTGCCACGGCCATGGCGTGCAGGCCGAGCCCGCCGGCACCCTGTACCACCAGGGTTTCTTCATAGCCGAGCCGGGCTTGATCCAGACCAAAGAAAACCTCGGACAGGGCGCAGTTGGCGGCCGAGGCGGCGTGGTCGGGCACGTTGTCGGGCACTTTGTAGACGTGCTGGCCGGGATGGATGTAGTAGTGCGTGGCAAACGGGGTATGAAAATGCGGCGGGTCGTGCGGCCCGACGCGCCGGGCGCGAATACCCAGCACCACGCAGGCCGCCGCGTTGCCGGCTCGACAGTTCACACAGTTGCCGCAGGTCTCGTAATAGACCGGCGCAATCCGGTCACCCTCTTTTAGGGGCTGACCGGCCGTGTCATGGGTGACACCCTTGCCCAGCTTATACACCTGGCCCACCATCTCATGGCCGGGCATGACACCACGCCGGCCGAACTCGCCGCGCCACATATGGACCTCGGAGCCACACACATTGGTGCGACTCACCTCGGCCAGAATGGCGCCCTCGGCGACCTCTGGCAGGTCGTACTCAAAAAACTCTATGGTGCGCGCCTTGGGAATAAAACTGACGGTCCCCTTCATAATGCCCCTCCTGTTCGTATCCCCTCTCACTCCCCCTTTGATAAGGGGAGCTGGGGGGATTCAGAATGTCGGCGGTCGATACTCGCCAAACTCGTTGCGCAGCGCGTCCGAGATTTCACCCAGGGTGACGTAGGCCCGCACGGCATCGATAATGGCCGGCATCAGATTGCCCCCATCCCGCGCCAGCTGTCCAACCCGGTCGAGCGCGGCCTGGGCCGCGGCCTGGTTGCGCTCGGCGCGTACCCCGGCCACCCGCTCCTTCTGGCGTTCTTCCAGGGCCAGATCGACCTTCAGCAGTTCGTCGTGGTGGTCTTCTTCGACCGTGAAATCGTTCACCCCCACAATGATCTGCTGCTTGGTTTCAATGGCCTGCTGATAGCGGAACGCGGCGTCGTGAATCTCGCGCTGCTGATAGCCGTTCTCAATGGCCTGGACGGCTCCGCCCAGCTTGTCGATCCGGTCGATATACTCGACCGCCTTGGCCTCCAACTCGTCCGTCAGGGATTCGATAAAATACGAGCCCGCCAGGGGATCGATGGTGTCCGCGGCCCCGGACTCGTAGGCGATGACCTGCTGGGTGCGGAGCGCAACCCGTACGGCGTCTTCGGTCGGCAGGGCCAGGGCTTCGTCTTTTGAGTTGGTGTGCAGCGAGTTGGTCCCGCCCAGGGCCGCGGCCAGGGCCTGAAGGGTCACCCGGATGATGTTATTGTCCGGCTGCTGGGCTGTCAACGTCGATCCTGCCGTTTGAGCATGGGTGCGCAGCATCCACGAGCGCGGGTTTTTAGCCTCAAAGCGCTCCTTCATGATTTTGGCCCACAATCGCCGGGCCGCCCGGAACTTGGCCACTTCCTCAAAGAAATTATTATGCACATTGAAAAAGAACGACAGCCGGGAAGCAAACCGATCGACATCGAGACCGACGGACTGCGCGGCTTCAACATAGGCGATCCCGTCGGCCAGGGTAAACGCAATTTCCTGGGCTGCGGTCGAGCCGGCCTCACGGATGTGGTAGCCGGAGATCGAAATCGTGTTCCAGTTCGGGACCTGATCGGCGCAAAAGCCGAAAATATCCGTGATGATCCGCAGGGACGGGCCGGGCGGATAAATATACGTGCCGCGAGCGATGTACTCTTTGAGCAGGTCGTTCTGAATGGTGCCGTTGACCTTATTCCAGGGTACGCCCTGTTTTTCCGCCACCGCCAGATAGAGCGCCAGTAGAATGGACGCAGTGGCGTTGATGGTCATGGAGGTGCTGACCTTGTCCAGCGGAATACCGTCCAGCAGGGTTTCCATGTCCGCCAGCGAGTCGATGGCCACGCCGGCCCGCCCGACTTCTCCGGCGGCCATCGCATGGTCGGAATCCCGGCCCATCTGCGTGGGTAAATCAAAGGCCACGGACAGGCCGGTCTGGCCCTGCTCAAGCAGGTAGCGGTAGCGCCGGTTGGACTCCTCGGCCGTGCCAAAACCGGCATACTGACGCATGGTCCAGAAACGACCGCGATACATGGTGGGCTGGACGCCACGGGTAAAGGGATACTGGCCGGGAAAGTCGAGCTTTTCCTGGTAGTCGCCGTCCTGGGTATCCTCGCTGGTATACACCCGCTTGATCTCTATGCCCGACGTAGTCTCAAAGCGTTCTTTACGCTCCGCAGACCGCGACAGGGCCTTCTTGAGAACGGAGTCCTCCCAGGCGTTTCGGGCTGTTGTCACCGTCTTTGCATTGCTCATAACGCACCCTCAGATCGGTAGAAAAACAGGCTCTCTGCCTACAGTAAAACCGGCGCGGAAACAACCGCCTGCGGGGAGCAAGTAACTCCCCTAACACGACCGCCGCCCGTCTGTCCCTAGTCAAATGACTAAGCCGGACGCCCTTGCGTCGGCCTTGCTCCGGTCCTCGGCGCTCTAAGGCGGGAAAAAAGCCGCTGCCCGACTGATCCAGTATATAATTCCCTTCATGGAAGGAGTGGCAGCATGGCAGAATCGGAAACAACCAGAAGGCTGAACGATGCAATAACGGGGGGACCTATAGGCCAGAGCTTCCCGTGACCAGAATCTCCAGCACGAATCCGACCAGAATTTCCGCCAGCAGCCCGCCCGTCAGCCATCCCGCAACGAACAGCAACGCGCCCACCAGCACGAGTCTCTGCCACCGCCAGCGCTTTCTCCGCCGGCGCTGATACGCGCGATTGGCCTCTCGGAGCGGCTCGTTTGCCGGGTTCATCCGCGATTCCCCCTTCCCTGGCGGCACGGCATTACCGTAGTCACGTTTTCCCTGTCAAGACACATAGGTACTGTCCTCATCAGGCCGTCTGGAAATTCGAGGTAGGCCGTTTTTCACGGTATCCTCCCTGCTCCGGTTACGCTCCGAATAGCAAGATCAACAGGGCCGCGCCGAGGGCGAGTCCCACCAGCATGAGCGCCTTCCAGTGATAACGCAGATTCAGGCGCACGCGTGTCCAGTCCGGCATGTATTGCTCCTTTTGTGGTTTTCCAAAAGTCAGCGCCGCCCTTTCCCCAAAAGTAGAGAAAAGTAGAGAAATTTCATGTTCATTTTGGCTGAAATCGGAAAAAATCCTTATAGAGCAAAGACTTACCGTTTTTCATGAAAGGTGAAAATTTCACGCCCATTTCAGCTTTTTTCCCGCGTAAACGGCCCTTACTCTCTGATTATGGAATGGGCGGTTCTCATGGGCCTTCTCCTCGTGAAGGGTGATGCAATCATGTCCTCCCCCTGTCTGCGTTGGCCTGTGAGATTTGATGTATGGCCAACCAGCAGGACGTGCCATACACCAGTTCACCCCGATTGTCCCTAATCAAATGATAGGATTGAGGCGTTTTTTGTCGGATTTTTGTAGGACCATGCGCCGGCTGGGGCGGTTTCTGTCCCGGACAAGGCGCGTCCGGCTTTGCCTGGGCAAGCCGAAGGGGGCTCTGCTGCCGCACCCAGAAGCAGGCCCCCCCGCGCCCGGCCTGCTACCTGCAACCGGTCTTAGCCCGACCAGTCGGCAGACGCAGTGTCGCGCCCCACCACAAAAGGCCCGCCACCGGGACCCAGAGGAGAAGTCCTCTGTTTCCTGGGATGCTTTTTCCGCAGCGCCCTCCCTGACTTGCCGGACCGCCCTCAGCAAGGAACCTGGGGCGTTCCCGTGAAAAACCTGAGGAAAAGCAGGGGCTTGTCAGCAGGTCCGAACACGCTCTCGCCCGCTGTGAAGGCCCGCTCCGGGTGGTTGGAGCATCGCGCCAGCACCGGGCACAGCGGCCCGGCGCACGGCCGTGAGGGTTTGGCCCTCACCCCAACCCCTCTCCCAGATGGAGAGGGGCTTTTTTACCCTCGCCCTCTGGGAGAGGGTGGCCCGCAGGGCCGGGTGAGGGCGCGAGCGGACGGCCCGGAGGGGACAATCGACACAATATGCATCACCCGTCCCAAGAGGGGCGGGCGTCTCGCTCCCCTCCAAAAACGCCTCAATCCTATCATTTGACTAGGGACAACCGGCCAGCAGTGCAGTAGCATGCGTCGCTCCTTGGAAGAAGAAGCCGAGGAGATACTGAAGGCTTTGGAAGAGAAACGACATTACAACGGGGATTCTTCCCGTACCGTCTAAGGGGTGTTGCCTCACCGTTAAGGCGTGAAAATGCGTATTTATTGGTGGCAAGGTGGCGTCCACATTGAACCAGAAACCAAGGAAGATTCCCAGCGTCTCGTTGGGCTGATGGAAATGCTGAATACACTGCAATTTGGTCGGAAGGAACCCGTTCATCCCCATCCAGGACGCCGAACTTCTCAGGATGAGGATGACTCATGAGAATGGAGTAAGAAAGACGCGGTGCCCATTACAAGAATCTCACCGGGCACTGCGAGAAGGAGGTCGGTATGAAGAAGTTGGTACTCACAGGCGTGTTCGCGCTCGGACTGCTGGGCTTTGCGCTCCCTGTCCAGGCAGAGGGACTCTATGTCTATACTGGGCAATAAGGTCGAAGGAATCGACATTCTCAAGGATGCCGATGAAGAGGGCGCTCATATCGGCCATGCGGCGATTGCCGCCGGCATTGCCTGTTCGCCGCCGAATGCCCATGATCTGAGTGCCGAGTATTACGGCGTGCACCTCGCCCCGGAAGTCGGGGAGAAGGCCGCCTTGCTTGAATGTGGCGACCGCCGGTTTCTGGTGCGCGCCACGGCACGCCGTATTTATTTCCTGGAAGTACCGGCGAGCGATTTGAAACATGATTTCTCCCTAATTAGCAGCGCGGGCCTGGCGGATGAACGCTTGCCTGAGTGGTGGGATGTCATGCACGACCATTTCCGGGAGATCGTGCGGAGCGCGGAGAATAACATCACTGCGGCGGACGTGACGCGCGCGCTGTTGAGCAAATAGCACGACAACATGAAGATCGAACGGAGCACCGGCCCGCGTTTGGCCGAGACCATCAGCCGCACCTTCCTCATTGCGGTGGTGCTGCTGGTGGTCGTCGTGCTCTTCTTTTCCTGAGTAGCCGTATTGGGGGAGAGGCAATCCGGCCTCAGAGGTACCTTCCCCTCCGAAGGCAGTTCGCACGACTCTATGTTGTACGGTGCCGGGGGGTCCCCCGCGCCGGCACCCCAAAAGTGCCTAACACCCTCTAGGGGAGGAGTTCCGCCGGGGGCTGCGGAAGACGCATGAGATAGCGGACTTCCCGGCAGCGGGGCAGACCACGACGGTGGAGTGGCAGCAGGGGCAGCAGAATTTTGTCATCACGGATGTGCCGTAGGGGCGACGCATGCGTCGCCCCTACGGTCTCCTGTCCCAGGGTTGTCACAAACACCTTGCTCCAGGAAAAGGGTTCTGTTTCCTGATCGGCGTAGGCCCTGACGGTATGCCAACCATCTCCCAGGATATTCCAGTTCCACAACAGTTCAAACCCGGTGTCGCTCTTGCCACCACAGACACTTTGCGTATCTGCTCGGGAAGTTCCCGCACCCGCCTTGGTGGTGACGACTTGTCCGGTATTTCCGTTGGTCAGCTCAATTCTTATCGATTAGGCAGTACAGTGCCAGCCTGAGTAGGGGCGACCGGCCGGTCGCCCCTACTGTGGGCGGTTCCCGGCCCTAGGTTTTCCATAATGACGGCCGAATTAGGGCAGGACCACCTTGCGCGGCGAGTCGCCCTTTATTATATTTTAATATAATGTAAGAGGTGTTCATGCATACCACGAATCTGCGCAAGGTTGGCGGTTCCGTCATGCTCGCCGTGCCCCCGGCCCTTCTTGAGCTCCTGCAGCTCGGGGTCGGTGCCAGCGTGGATATCCGCATTGAGGACGGCCGCTTGGTGGTGACGCCCAGGACACGTCCACGGTACTCGCTTGATGAGCTGCTGGCCCAATGCGACGAGACCGCCCCAGCGGCGGCCGGAGATCGCGCCTGGATTGACGCGAAGCCGGTCGGCCACGAACTGTTGTAATGCAGCGGGGCGACATCTGGCTCGTCAGCCTCGATCCCACTGCCGGCCATGAACAACAGGGGACCC
The DNA here is from genome assembly GCA_965203745.1 of uncultured Binatia bacterium (SeqCode). Taxonomy (GTDB): domain Bacteria; phylum Desulfobacterota; class Binatia; order Bin18; family Bin18; genus Bin18. The sequence goes on along the minus strand of CBDBDK010000001.1, from coordinate 823,401 downwards.
GGCCGGTCGTGATCGTGTCCCCTGCCGCGTTCAACGACTTGACCGGGACGCCGCTGGTCCTGCCCATCACCACCGGCGGGAGCTTCGCGCGCCGGCGAGGTTTCGCGGTGTCCCTCGAAGACGCGGGCACCCGCACGAGGGGAGTGATTCGCTGCGACCAGCCGCGCGTCCTCGACCTCGCTGCCCGGCATGGGAAACACCTCGAAACCGTCCCGGAGCCTCTCATGGATGAGGTGCTTGCCCGCCTCGCCACCATCATCACGTAGGCCGCTTCGCCGGTGCCCACGCTTCGTGCGAGACGGACACGAGGATGCCTGCGCGTGCAGTCGGGCCGTGGCAAGCAGAGCGGAGCCACCTGCTACCAAGGAAGCAATGCACAGACCCGACCGTGGGAGGCTGAGGGCATATCGCGGGCGTCCTGGTGCAGACACGAGCGCGTTTCACGATACGTTGTAGCCGTACCAGTACGCGCTCGTCATGCCGGACCCCGGATCATGTCCGGGGCAGGCTTTGATCAGGCCTCCAGAGGTCGGGAGGCTGGGGACCTGGCTTCCTGCCCCTGTTTTCACAGGGGTGACGTTCTTGCGCAGGAATGACGGGCGACTACATAGCATCGTTATTTGCTCTAGGCTGACCAAAAAAGTAGGGGCGACCGGCCGGTCGCCCCTACTCGCGGTTGGGTAGCGCCGCTCTCGCCTCCTTAAGGAGGGCGGGCGCGCCTCGTTCCATCAGAAAAAACGTCTCCACCTAATCAAATGATTAGGTGGGATCATATTTTGTCGTCTTTTTGCGGGACCCTTCTCCGGCTGGGGCGTTTTCTCTCCCGGACAAGGCGCGTCCGGCTTTGCCTGGGCACGCCGCAGGGGGCTCTGCTGTCCCACCCGGCAGCAGGCCCGCCCGGCCCGCCCTCGCCCGGCCCGCTACCTGCACCCGGTCTAGCCCGACCCGCCGGCGGACGCAGGTTCGCGCACCACCACAAAAGGCCCGCCACCGGGACCCAGCGGACAAGCCCTCTTGAGTCCTGGGAGGCATTTTCCTCAGCGCCCCAGGTTCCTTGCCGGACCGACCTCAGCAAGGAACCTGGGGCGTTCCCGTGAAAAACCTGAATAAAAGCAGGAGTTTGTCAGCAGGTCCGAAGCACATCCCCTCCTTGGAGGGGTGCCGCAAAGCGGCGGGGTGGGTTCTTCGACGGGGCCGGGCCTGAGGAAACCCACCCCGGCCTGCGGCCACCCCTCCCAAGAGCTGACAAGGGTAGGTAAAGGCCACGTCATGGGGGGCCATAGGTGACCTGGAGTTGGGGGGGCGGCTGCGGCCAGGGTTCCGGCAGGAGCCACAAGCTGCGCCACAACCGGCCCTGGAGGAGTTGGCGGGCGAACCACACCAGCCCTTGGCGGAAGACACTGAGGGGGCGGCGGCCGGGCGGCGGCGGGTCCCGCGGCGTCCGTAAGCGGGCGGGCGGCACCCCCTGCGTCTGGGCGTCCTCACTGCGGGTGCCATAGGCCACCACCCACAAGGTGGCGACCGCCAACACTAACCAGTGGCGCGCCACGCGCGCGGGGTCGGTCCGGCGGGTGTGCTGCCATTGCCAGCCCACGCCTTTGAGGGCGCGGAAGCCGCATTCAATCCACATCCGTAAGCCGTACCAACACAGCCCCACCTGGGCCGGGGCGAGATCGGTGATGACCACCCACGGCTCCTGTTGCCCCACGCCCCAGACCACCACGAGTGTGCCCACCCGTTGGCGCTGGCGCTCCCGAAACAGCACCCCGCGCCCGACCCAGCCTTCCCCCGGGGCCCGGACCAAGGTGGCGGCTGGCTGGCGCGGGCCGCCAAAGGGCTGGAAGGCACTCGCTTGGCGCACCCGCATCACCGGATGCCAGCCCCCGGCCCGAATCGTCCGCCACAGCCGGGGGCTCCACAGCCCCCGGTCCGCGAACACCACCACCTGCATCTCCTTGGGAATGGCCGGGCGCAACTGGCGCAGCAAGCGCCCGAGGGGGCGCAGCCACGCCCCTGGCCGATTGGCCCGCAGAATATGCCACGCCACCGGGATGGCACTCCCGCGATACAAGACGCTGACCACTAACGCCGCCACCCGCTGCCCGTGTAAGGTCGCATCGACGGCCAAGGCTAACTCCCGCCCTTGCCACCAAGCTAAGACCCAGCCCAGCAACGGCCCGAAACAGTGCCCCACCTCCACTTGCGCCTGACACGGCGCCGCTTTATCCGCCCCATCGTACAACCATTCCCGCAGATATTGCCGGACCGTGTGAAAGCCGCCAACCGCCAATAACGCACTCACCACCGCGTTCTGACACGCACTCTGGGCTAACACGGTCCCATACACCCACAGGGCTAACCCCCGCCGCTGGGCCGGCCGTAAGACCGGCAAATACTGGGCAAGCTGCTCTTCCATCTGATAACATTCCCGGGGCAAGCGCATGGACCTCCTCCGACATCCTTCGAGTTTCCGCACTCCGAATGATGCCGCGAGCCCGTGCGCTTGCCTACCGCCCCGCCCGTTTACCTCCCCCTCTGAGCTCCCAAGAGGGGATGGGACAGGCCCCGGCCCTCGCTTCCGTCAAACTGTTGGGCCGTGAGCCCAGAGGGAGCGGGGGCCCGCAGGGCCGGGTGAGGGCGCGCGCGGACGGCCCGGAGGGGACAATCGACACAATATGCAGCACCCGTCCCAGGAGGGACGCGGGCGGGCGTCTCGCTCCCCCCCCAAAAAAACGCCTCAATCCTATCATTTGACTAGGGACAACCGCGCCGTCTCTGGGTAGGACGGGTTAGGCTCTATTCTGGGCTCCCTTAATCTGCTCGCCCACGAGACGGCGAGCGGGAAACCCCGAACCTGCCTCCGGCAGTCTGTGAGTAGAGGAGAACCCGAAGATGCAAACTGGACCCTGGCTGACCCCGACAACGCTGATGCTGAGCGGCCTGCTGGTGCTGGCCGGCGTCTTTTCCGATGTACGCCCGGCCTTGGCGCAGACGCCGCTCGATTGTCCACTGCCGGCCGGCGTGACGCCGCCCGCAGACCCACCCGTGACGGCGCAACAGGTGGAAAACGGCAGCGCCAGCCTGATGGACTTCGCGCTGGCCGCGCGCGACCAATTTGTGAGCGAGGCCCAGAGAACCACGACCGCAGCGCAGACGGTATACCTGAGATGTCTCCTCAGGCAGGAGGGCAGTCCCTGGCGTTCCGGGTCCACCTACCTCGTACAGTTGACGCCCGACGGCCGGGTGTTCATTCACGCCAAGGACATGGCCTTGTCCGGCCGGCTGCTCACCCCCGTGATTTATGGAGCGATCCTTGAAGCAGTGGGCATCGACCCGACCGACCCGGCGGCGGCCCAAGCCGCCTTCGAGGATGCCGCCACCGGGGATGGCGGCCCGTTCAACGTGCCCGGTATCCCGGGCGCGTCCGGCTATGCCACCACATATCTCACGGTTTTGCGGCAACCCTTCGTGCTGCTCGCCGGATTCGATCTCGACAGATCGCACCTGGCCGAAGAAGACATCGCGCACGTCGAACCGGCCATTACCGCCAGGGACGTGGTGGATCGGCCCACCTTGAAGGACTTCGTCACGGCCGCGGGGGAGTACTTCGTATCACTCCTGGAGTCCGGCGATCCGGCCGCTACCTCGAAAGCCAGAGTCGCCCTACGAGATCCGACCGGGCCGTGGCGACACGGCCCCGTGTACGTCGCCATCATGGAACGTACCAGCAAGCTGATCGTGTTTCATGGCGGGTTTCCGGACCGGTTCGAGCTGCGCCGCGGAGGAATTTCCCGTGACGCCGTGACCGGCGAACTCATCGTGGATCAGCTCATCGCCGCCGCGGAAAGTGGCCCGGAAGGTGACTTCTGGGAGTATCACTTTGACAACCCCGCCGACGATACCGACAGCGCCGACATCCCCAAGGTGGGCTACGCCCGCGTGTTCACCGCCCACTTCCCGAGGCCGGACGGAACCACATACACAATCGACTTCATCATCAATTCGGGGTTTTATCTGACCTCAGCAGATGTGGGGCTGAGGGGGGTGCTGGAGAATCCGGGGCCAAACTCGTTTCAGAGTGGGGTGCGGGCGCTGTGGGGCTGGGTGTGCGACGCGGAAATGGTGGAAATAGAGATTAAGACCGCGCAGGGGGAGGTCGAACCGTACACAGCGATGTATGGCATGGAGCGGCTGGATACGCAGGATATCTGTGGGGACACGGATAATGGCTTTGTGTTGTTGTTCAACTGGAACCGGTTGGGCGCGGGGGAACACATGGTCACCGCCCTGGTCGATGGGATGGAACTGGGCCGGGCGACGGTGCGGGTGACGACGGTGGGGGAAGGGGCAGAGGAAGAGTTTCTGCGGGGGGTTGAGGGGGAATGTGTGGCGGAGGACTTTCCGATGCTGGGGCAGCGTACCCGGTTGGAGTGGCAGCAAGAGAGTCAGAACTTCGTCATTACGGAGGTGCAGTAGGGGCGACCGGCCGGTCGCCCCTACACGCGGTGGTGTCGCGCCGCTCTCGCCTCCTTAAGGAGCAGCGCGAGGAGGGCGGCACCCGCTGCAAGGCCGACCCAACAACCGGCAGGCGAACGACGGAAGTTGACAACGAACTCTTAGAGCAGGTCGATTCTTATCTTGCGCGTCGGGAGCTTTTCTCTCGAATCTCTCGGATGTTCACGCGGAGGAGGATGGAGGAAGCATGTCCCTCATTGACGGAGTGGCTGAATATCAACTGAAACACTCGGAGGGTCTCATCGCTTCAGCGCGAACCAGCCTGCACCGGCTCGCGCTCGGCATGGTTCTGCTCCTCGGGGTTGTGGCCGCGCCGGCTATTGCCCAGGATTCCGGCCCTGCGGATCAGGGGGAGCCCGTCTCTGAAAACACCGCGCCTGAAGCTGCCACGCTGCTGGAAGATGTTGTCGTCACTGCCCAGAAACGCGAGCAGCGCATACAGGACGTGCCTATGTCGATGATGGCCTTCGACGCCGAGCAGTTGGAAGCCACGAAACTCCGCGACCTGCAAGACCTGACCATCGGTATCCCCAACGTGGGCCTTGATGACAGCGGCAGCTTGCCGGGGACCGCGAATTTTTCGATCCGCGGCATGGGCATCAACAGTTCCATTCCGTCCCTTGACCCGACGGTTGGCATGTTCATCGATGGCGTCTACATGGGGACGAACACACTGCTGCTGTACGACACGTTTGACCTGGAGAGCATTGAGGTCTTGCGCGGGCCGCAGGGCGTGCTGTTCGGCCGCAACGTGGTCGGCGGCGCGGTCTTGCTCAATACCAGAACCCCGACCGACCAGTTTGAAGCCACGCTCCGCAGCGCGGTCGAAGGCGGCGGCAAAGCCCCCAATTTCTTCAACTCGGCCACCCTGAATGCTCCGCTGACCAATACCCTGGCGGCCCGCCTTACGGTGCATTCCAAACAGGACCAGGGCTGGTTTAAAAACCAGCGCGACGGCAGGGCCTTTGGTGCTCAGGATGCGCTGATGCTGCGGCCGGTCTTCAGTTGGCGGCCCACCGAGAATTTTGACCTGACGCTGCGCTATGAATACCAGCACATTGAATCCGACGGACCGGCGGCCCAGAATGTCGATTACTACGACCGCCGAAGCCACAAATTTTATGTTGACGAAGATGGCCATCACGACGCCGAGACGCATTTCTTCAACGCCCGGGCGGACTGGGAGGTGGCATTCGGGAACGGAACAATTACCGATATCTTCGCCTGGCGCAACACGCGGGGCGACTCTATTATCGATGCTGACGGGCAGCCGGAGAACTCCGTACACCCCCTCAGCCAATTCCATGGCGGGGTTGATCTGAAAGCGGAGCAGTTCAGCAACGAGTTGCGTTACGTTGGGAGGTTTTTCAACCGTTTACAAATGACCACCGGTACCTACTATTTCACCAACGCTCTCGATTACTTTGAAATGCGACAACTGGGGTTTGCAAACGGTCCGCTCATTCATCAATTCGGCGGTGGCTATTACGACGTGGATACGGTGGGGTTGTTTCTGAACCTGGACTATGACCTGACCGACTGGCTGACCCTGACCGGCGGACTGCGTTACACCCACGAGGAAAAGGAAGCCGCTCTCGCGTATTTGCCAAATAACCAGGTCATCAATGACTCGGACAACCCCGGCTGCCATATGCTGCGCGGTCCCCGCTGCCCGATCGACTCCTCGGACGATGCAAGCTGGAACACGCTCTCGCCCAAGATCGGCCTGACCCTGCGACCGGTTGACCAGATCATGCTGTACTGGCACTGGACGCGCGGCTTCCGGTCCGGCAACTACAATGTCCGCATTACGGGCATCCGGTCTGCGGACCAGGAAGGCCCGTCCGATGCAGAGCAGGTCGATAATTTCGAGGTGGGGTTCAAGACGACGCTCGGCGCCCGCGCGCGGCTCAACGGCGCGGTCTTCTTCAATATCATCAAAGACATGCAGCGCGATGTGTTGATCCCCGGTGGTCCGAGCGGCACGGTGCAAGACATTGCCAATACCGCTGATGCCGAGATATTCGGCGTCGAACTGGACGGTTCCTACGTACTGGTGGATACGCTCGTTCTCCAGGGCGCAATGGGTTTCCTGGACGCGCACTATACTGACATCTGGTATGACATTAGTGGTGACGGGATTACGGACGACAAAGATAAGGACCTCGACCTGATCCGCGCCCCGGTCTGGACGTACAGCCTGGGGGTGCGTCACAGTTTGCCTCTCGGCTCCCGCTACCGGCTCGACTCGCGTATCCAGTACGCCTACCGGGACAGAGAATATTCTCAGGACAACAACTCACTGTACAACCGACAGATCAAGAAGGTGGAGGCCGGTCTGAACCTGCACATGAACAACAGCCAGTGGGTGGTCGGCCTGTACGGCAAGAACCTGCTGGATGAGGTCGGCCACGGTATCAACTTTGTTTCCCGCAATCCCCGCAACGGTGTCGGTGGCTTCTCGCCGTTGTCAAAAGGCCGCGTCTACGGCCTGGAATTGACCTATCATTTTACAGGCGTCTGATGGGGGTATCGGAACACCCGACAGGAGAGGAAGGACTGGTATGAAGAAATTGGGACAATGTGGTTTCCTGGTGTCGCTCTTGGTCTTGATGAGCACCCCGCTGGCCACGGCACAAGACGCGGAGCAGGCTGACGCGCCAGAGGCTGAGCAGGAACAGCAACTCCTGGAGTTGGATGTATTCCAAGTGGTCGGCTCTCGCTCGCCCGGCCGCTCGGCCGAAGACTCGCCGGTGCCGGTGGACGTCATTGACGGCGACAACTTCAGGAATTATGGCGTCCGCGACCTGAACAACCTGCTGGCCGCGACTGTTCCGTCCTATAATGTCACCCAGCACTCCATCGGTGACGCCAACGCGCTGGTCCGCCCGGCCAAGCTGCGCGGCCTGCCGCCGGACTCGACCCTGGTGCTGGTCAACGGCAAACGCCGCCACCGCTCGTCCGCCATCAGCATCTTCACCTTTGGGCAGGCGCAGGGGGCGCACGGCGCCGACATTCGCTCGATCCCGTCCATTGCTCTCAAACGCGTTGAAGTGCTGCGCGACGGCGCGGGTGCCCAGTACGGCTCCGACGCGGTGGCCGGGGTGATGAATTTCGTGCTGCGCGACGCGCCCGAGGGCGGGACGGTCGAAGCCCGCTGGGGCCAGTATTATCAGGGCGACGGCGACATGGTGAGCACGGCGGCCAACATCGGCCTGCCGCTGACCGACGCCGGCTTTGCCAACTTCAGCTTCGAGTTCACCAACTCGGACTCGACCGACCGCAGCTATGCGCTCGACTCGGAGAAATCGCTGAGAGCAGCCGGCCTGCCCGTCAAATCCCCGGCGATGATCTGGGGTGCGCCGGATGTGCCGTATGATTACAAGTTCTTCGGCAACCTCGGCCTTGACCTGGGCGACCATCACCTCTACGCCTTCGGCAACTGGGCCGAACGCGAGATTCTGGATTCGTGGTATTTCCGCTCCCCAACTGCCCAGTATGGGTCGCCGGCCTCGATAGGCGGGGTCTATGAAGATGGCGGGAACGTGCTGGTCGCCGACCTGTCGCCCGACGGCAGGTCCGGCAACTGTCCGACCATCCCATCGAGCGAGCTGGCGCAGAACGGCGTGGCCGCGCTGGCCCCGCTGCACGGCAACCCGCACTGCTACGCGTTGGCCCAGGACTTGCCGGGCGGGTTTACGCCGCGGATGCGCGGCAACGTCGAAGACTGGAGCCTCGCCTTTGGGCTCCGCGGCGATGTGAGGAGCGGGTATGCGCTCTTTGACGGCTGGCACTACGACATGAGCGCCGTGTTCGGACAGCACCGCACGACATACTTCATCTGGAATACCGTCAACCCGCAGCTCCTGCGCCTCAGAGAGGCCATGCCGACGGAATACTTCGGGCGCGCCTACGAGGAGCGGGACATGATCTTCAACCTCGACCTCTCCCGGCTGTTCGATACCGGCCTGTTCTATTCCCCGCTGAACGTGGCCTTCGGGCTGGAGTATCGTGAGGAAGAGTACGAGATCGAAGCCGGCGAGAAAAACGGCTGGTGCATTGACGACCAGGGAGAGTGCGACGGGCAGCCGAAGGAGCACGGCCTCGCGGCCCAGGGGTTTGACATCGGCGGTCAGGCCTATCCCGGCATCCGGCCGGAGAATGCCGTGGAGGCCAACCGGGGCAGCTTTGGCGCGTATCTCGACCTGGAGGCCGACGTTATCGAGCAGGTACTGCTCACCGCCGCCGGCCGCTTCGAGCATCATGAAGGCGTCGGCGAGTCTTTGGACGGCAAGCTGGCGGCCCGCTGGAACCTGCTTGAAGACTACCTGGCGCTACGCGGTTCGTTCGGCACCGGCTTTCGGGCGCCGACCGTGGGACAGGCCATCTACCGGGATACGACCTTCGGCCTGGATGCCGACGGCATTCTCATCGAACAGCCCACGCTGCCGGCGAGTGACCCGGTGGCGCAGCAGAAGGGGGCCAAGCCGCTTACGCCCGAGACCTCCTTTTCCTTTTCCCTCGGCACGGTGCTCACCCTGGGCGAGCTGTCCGTCACCCTGGACTATTACAACATCGAAGTCAGAAACCGGATTGGACTGACCGCCCCCCAGGCCATCACCGCTGAAGACAAGGCCGCCCTGGCGGCCCGCGGCGTCGCCACGCGCGTGACCACGGTGAACTTTTTTACCAATGCGTTCGAGACCTACACCCAAGGGGTTGATTTGGTGGCAACCTATCCCCTGCGGTGGTTCGGCGACCGCTACGGTACGACCATGTTGACCTTCGCCGGCAACTGGAACGACACCAAGCTCAATCTCGATTCGATCAATTCGCAGGTCATCAACTCGGTGCGGAAAGTCCAGGTCGAGGAGATCGAGCCGGAGTTCCGCTTCTCGCTCATGGCGGACCACACCTGGGGAGCCTGGCGGGGCCTGCTGCGGCTGCACTACTACGATCAGTTCACCGAGCCGTACCAGGATTATTTTATCAGTCCTTCCCTCCGCCCCAAGGCCCGGGCCTTGCTTGACCTGGAAGCGTCGTACACGTTCGCCTTCGGGATGACGGTGGCGGCTGGTGCGGACAACCTGCTCGACACCTATCCGACCAAGGTCGGACGTCTGCATCGCAATGCGTATGATGCCGGCCAGAAGTACCCGGTCGCCTCACCGTATGGCTACAACGGCGGGTTTTACTACTTCCGGGCCGGCTTTGAGTGGTAGTGAGGAGAGCCGGGCGTTTCCATGCAAGGCTGCAACCTGGCGCTCACACACCGCCGCACAGACGGGCAAGAGGGGCGTACGCGCGCCCTCCACGCACACCTGCGATCCGCCGAGTTGCCAGGGCAAAGAGGAGGTAAGAAATGTGGCGATGGATGGCTCTTCTCTTCCTGCTCTTCGTGCTGAGCAGCACCTGGATGGTCCGTACGGGCGTCTTCGATGAGAGAGGCGTCCTGCACACCAAAGGCGTGCCCTGGTCCGAGGAGGCGCGGGAGCGCGCCCGGCAAGCCTTCGAAGCGGAAAGAGCGCAACGGGAGAGAGAGGAGGAGGGGTGTCGGCCGCCCAACTCTATCGTGCCGTGTGTGGATGATGAGACGGAGGAGTGTTGCGCGGCCGTTGAGATGTATGGCGACAGCAGCGATGACGAATAAACAGTTGCCCCGGCTGGGTTCTCCGGCCTCGGTCGGGGCCGGGACTGCCGGGGTGGGATACTTGGAGAATCCGGGCGGCAACTCCTTTCAGAGTGGCATTGGGGTCATCTCGGGGTGGGTGTGTGAGGCGGACCGCGTAGAGATCGAGATCGAGACCGAGCGCGGCACGGTGGAGCGGTATGCGGCGAGTTACGGCACGGAGCGGCTGGATACGGACCCCGACTGTGGGGACACGGACAATGGGTTTGGGTTGTTGTTCAACTGGAACCGGTTGGGGGCGGGGGAGCATACGGTCAGCGCCTGGGTGGATGGCGAGGAGTTAGGCCGGGCCGTGGTGCGGGTGACGACGGTGGGCGAGGGGGACGAGGAAGAGTTTCTGCCGGACGCGGCGGGAATGTGTGTCGTGGAGGACTTTCCTGACCCCGGCCGGCGGGTGACCTTGGAGTGGCAGCAGAATAGTCAGAATTTTGTCATGACCGGGGTGCAGTAGGGGCGACCGGCCGGTCGCCCCTACACGCGGTGGTATCGCGCGCCGCTCACGCCTCCTTGAGGAGTGCGGGATTCCAGCCCGCAGGCGGCCAGGATGACCGCCCTCCCAGGCGGGGAGTCCCCCCTATGGGACAGGAGGGAGGAAGTGGGCAGCCAGCGTAGCGACGCACCCAGGGGGCCGGGTGCCGTCGAGGTCACCCCCACTCGGCGAGCGACAGCACCAGCCGGATCAGGTCGGCTTGCCGGGCGATTCCCCGCTTCTGGAAGATCTGATGCAAGTGGTAACGGATGGCGGTCTCCGTGCGCCCCGTCGCCGTGGCAATCTCGCGCACGGTCCGGCCTTCCGCCACCCAGACCGCGATTTGGCCTTCCGCCGGGGAGAGCCCCAGGGTCTCGGCCACCAGGCCCGGATCGATCCGTGAGCGATTCCCCGGCTCGACAATCAGCACCAGCGCGGCCACGCGCTGGGCGCCGAAGTCCATCCAAAAAATCGGGACGGGTTTGACGTGCACTACGAACGGGAGCAACCCGAACGCCCGGGGGAGCGTCATGGACCCACTGACCGCGACCGTCCCGGAGGAGGGCAGCGCCCCGGCCAAGAGCCGCGCAAACTGCGCCCGGGCGGCCGGGTTATACGCGCGCAGCTGCCCATTCCAATCCGACAGCCCATCACCGTGGCGCAGAATATACCGAGCCCGGTCATTGGCCTCCACGACTCGCCCCCGCCGGTCCAGGTGGATGACCCCGAGCCGAGTGTTGTCGAGCAGGTCGGTCACCGACACGCCCAGCGCCCCGGCGCTGACCAACGCCTGCCGGACGCGGACAAATTGGCGTATATGGGGCAGGAGCCCCTTGAGCAGCGTGAGCTGCGGAGCCGCCCAGCCCCCCGCGCCGACGGGGTCGCCGCTGGCCCAGGCGATGGTGTAGCCCGGCGGCCCGTCCAGACGCGCCGTCACGCCCTGCTGAGCGCCGACCCGACGCAACCACTCGTTATAGGCGCGCGAGGTCTTCAACTCCTCAGCGGTGTACAGGCTGGCGACGGGGACCACGTGGCTGTCGGGCAGTTGCTGGAACCGCGGCACACATTCGTCGATGGGGTAGTACACTTCGAGCCACTCGCGTTCCAGGGCTTCGTCGCGCTGCCCCCGCTTGTAGAGCCCGACGAAGTGGACCCCGATATCGTCCGGCGGGTCTTCGCCGACCAACAGCGTGTTGCCCACCGTGCCGCAGGCCTCATCGATCAGGGCCGAGGTGACCGGCCACTCGGCGTCGTCGAGCATGGCGTCGTACAACGACGCCAGAATCCGTTCAAACGCGTCTTGGTCACTCATACTGGCCCTTCCTGACGATCTCCCCTAACGGACGATACTGGCGCACGAGATTTCGTGCTCCATCCTTGCTGTCGTTCTGTGTAACGCCTTTCGTACACTGATCGATCAACCCTTTTCCTCATCAAATGATTATGGATCCAATCGTCTCGTATCCTTTCCTACACAACTGCCAGCCGGTTGTCCCTAATCAAATGATTAGGTTGGATGCCCCTGCGTCGGCCTTGCTCCCGTCCTCGGTGCTCAAGGCGAAAGGGGCATCCCCTTGCCCACCCAAAAGCGCTCGGTGAGGGAAGAGCGGGGCTCCGGGCCTGTGGGGCGCGTTACGTTCTGGGATTCCCAAAGCTTGTACGAGAGGGAGCAGGGGCGTGGGGCATGGCAGTATTTCTATCGGTATAGAGGTGCTGTCCTGATTTGAGGTTTTTCCCTTAACAAAAACAGGGGCTTACAGTCTAAAACAGGACAGTACCGGTATAGAGAGATAATCCCTATTACAAGAAGTGTATGAGATGCCATGTGTCCTTCATACGCCTGTAACGACCAGGTCGTGTCTCCCTTTGACTTTCTGTCTTCCCCGCTCCGGCAACGCCCATCCCTTCCGTTCGAGAGCCCGCGGGGACAGGTGAGGCTGACTCTTGCCTTGAACGCCGCATCCTGGCGCCAGGCAGGAACGGAGGCGGCCCCTCCTCATATTTTTTTCTGAACCTAATCAAATGATTAGGGACAAGAGCAGCCAGCTGCCGTAGGATGCCTCAAATCTTACTTGATAGAGGATGAGGAAGAACGTTGCGCCCTGAAAACTCCCTTGGCCCCGGCTCGGTTCTCTTGCCAGAGTCGGGGCCGCGAGGCCGCGCGTTGCTGCGTTGCCACCACGGCGCGTGGCCTCGGCGGTCGCCCCCCTGCTCCAACCAGAGAGATCAACCCAGGGGGGCGGCCGGGAAGGAAGAGCACGATGAGCCTGCGCGGCATGTGTCTCGTGTGCGAAAAACGCCGGGATGACTGTGTGCCCGTGCGGTTTGAGGGCGACCTGCTGGTGTATTGTCGGGCCTGTCAGGGAACGAGCGGGAACAAGGAGGGTCAGGGAAAATATGCCGGGAGCGAGACTCGAACTCGCACGCTGTCGCCAGCGGTGGATTTTGAGTCCACTGCGTCTGCCAATTCCGCCATCCCGGCAAGGTCGTGGCACCGGATACTATCGGACAGGCAAACCTCCTGGCAAGGGAGTCTCTATCAGTCGGAGGATGGGTTTCTTACCGTTGGGACAGCGGGAAAAGCCGCTCGGCGTGGTCTGGTACGAGGAGGGGTTATGAGATAAGGAAAAAGCCACACCGAAGAGGAGGAGATTCTGATGGAATCCCAAGACGTCGGGACAAAGCTTCGACAACAACACGCCGCCCTCAAGGCGGACATTGGCACAATTACCGCCTTACTCTCCAAGGAGGTGCCTCAGGCAGACTTTCCGAGCTGGCGACTTGAACTGCTCTGGGCACTGCGGGATTTTTCCAACGACCTGCACAAGCATTTTGACCTGGAAGAGGAAGGAGGCTTTCTGAGCAGTGTCCTGGAAGTCGCACCGCAACATCACCAAGCGGTGAACAGGCTGGAGGCAGAACATAAGACCCTATCGGCTCAACTGGGTCAGGCCATCAATGAGCTGAAAGGGATGGCGGTGTCAAGTCGTCAGCAATTCCTTCCCATTCGCGAGAACGTCGAGCGCCTGTTCGACCAGCTTGGCCAACATGAAGCCACGGAGGGCGAGCTGTTACAGGAGGCGTATGTCCAAGATGAAGGAGGATGAGGCGGGGGCCTTGATCCTCGGACCTTTTGGACAGCAGCGCTGAACGCCGCGCCCTCTGCCTTGCCCGGTGTTCGTCCCTCAAAAGAGCGTCCCGCCCCTTCGGCTCAGCCTATAACGGCCCAGACGAAAAACACGCCCAGGGCAAGCGTCGCCACCGCCCAGATGCGGGTGAAGGAGGGCGGTTTGTTGAGCCACCAGGCAACCATACTCTTGAAACGGGCCAACCCGATGAACGGCACGGCGATGCCCGCCACGACGGATATCACGCCGACGACCTGTAATGTGGTCGGGAAGCGTGAGAGAGGGGCAGCAAACCATAGAGCAAGCCCGAATATGAGGCGAATGGCCGCACCAGTCCAGAGTCCCTCACGGGTTTGCCAGCGGGACAGAAAGGTCAGGAGCGAGGCCGGAGAAATAATACCCCAGACACCGAAACCGGCGATCAGAACCGACAGAGCCATGGCAAGGAAAACCATCTTCCCCCTCCTTATCGAGCCACCCCTTTGAGCGGGGTGTCAAATTCTCCGCCGTCCAGCCAGATTCCCCCACGCCTTGCAACGGTCTACTTGAGTGGCCTGCATCTGCGTTGCAACCAGGGGGCTGTTGGGACATTTTGGACACTGCAACGTTCGGCTCCTCGTCTTTTGTTTTTTTACCGGCAATGTCATAGCCTAAAGCACGGACGGATTCGATGCCAGAGAAGCAGCAGTCTTTCACAGTAGAGAACCAGCCCCGTACGGAGCGGGCTGCACGAAGGAGACTAGCGGCCCGAGTGCCCCGACATGCGGTACTGCTGGTCACGCTGCTCTCGCTCTACATCATCAATCCGTTCGTCCAGGCATTCTTTTCGAGTCGTCCGGGTCTGATTCTGCTCGACCTGCTGGTCTCCACAACGCTGTTGGTCGTCACCTATGAGGTGCATCGCAGCAAAAGGGTGCTGCTCGTCGCGGCGGTCTTTGCCGTTCCGGCCATAGCCGGGCGGTGGGTCTCATACGCGGTCTATAGCGACTGGCTGTCTATCTTCAGCCACTGTTTCGGCTTCCTCTTTCTGGCTTTTACGGCTGTGGCGATTCTCCTCAACGTGCTGCGTCCGGTCCGCGTGACGGGAGATATCGTCAATGGCGCGGTGTGTGTGTATATGCTGGTTGGCCTGGCCTGGGCATTCATGTTTTCCCTGCTTGAGGTACTCCAACCTGGGTCGTTCAATCTGCCCGAGCTTTCGGTCGATCCTATTGACCTCGCGGCCATGGAGGTCCGTCGCCTGTCCGTCTTCATGTACTACAGCCTGGTCACGCTCACCACGCTCGGGTACGGGGATATTACGCCGGTGACTCCGCTGGCGCGGAACCTGGCCGCCTTCGAGGCAGTCATGGGCCAGTTGTATATTGCCATCCTGGTCGCGCGTCTGGTCGGCCTGCACATTGTCCATGCCGCGCGGGACGATGAAAAGCGCGGATCGTAAGCTTCGCTTTACACGGCATAGGGCGTCACTCAGCCACGCGGGACGAATTTTATGATTGAGGACTTCCAGACCTCAACCACGGGTTGATCGTTTACGATATACACTTGATAGAATTTGACCCACTCGTTTTCTCCGCGCTTCCATTTTTCAATGGGCACACAGCGCAGTTCCACCTCATCACCGACACGGATCAGGCCACGCGTCAGCAGCGTGCTGCCGGCGTGTATCCAAAACGGCATCTTGAACTGGTTTTGGACAGCAAAACTGCCATACGCCATCACCAGGCCGGGGTGGACAGGCGGAGTATCGCCCTGCCGGAATATCTCCAACACTTCGTTTGTTTTGTCGCAGTACGAGAGATGCTGAGACATGGTGAGCCTCCAGCGAAAGCGACGAAACGGTGTGTTGAGTGCCATGCGCTCCCAGGTCCCCAACTCCCTCTCTCCCTCCCAATCAACAGGCTCCAGCGACGCCAGCGCATCCACCGGCGGAGGGCTGTCAGGCATATGCGTCCGCATAACAATCAGTTCCTGGCCCTCTTCATTGCTGGCTCGGACAGAGAAAGCGTGCGGCTGGTCGCTCTCCGCATCTGGCGTAATGTGAGACGTGACCCAATCCTCATCAAAAGCCGGTGCCGTAAAGCGTAAATCAAACCAGTGGCAGCCCAGCCAGACTTCGCCATAGCGCTCAATGAGCGGGCGGATCATCTGGCCATACACAATCGCCCCCCCAACGATGGAGCCACGAAAACCAAGCGCCTGAGCGCCTTCTCTAGTGTGCGCCTTATTCTCGCCTTCGTTGATATTGCGCGTCTGAAACCGATACGGCTCGAATGCTTCTCGTGCGGCTCGGGTCATAATACCCCCCTTTTCTGCGCTTGGCATGTTACGTCGGATTGCTCTGCAGAAGCAAGATCGTCACACTCTGCGGTCGCCCCATTCCTCAGAGGAATTGGCGTCTTCGGACAGTGGTCTTGAGCGCTGGCAGCCTCCAGACGGCTATGTCATAATTCGCATTCTTGCTGACCGGGAAAACTGGAGGGTGGAATCACGATGCCTGCTGGCGCTGCTGAGCCCGATGTCGTGCCGCGTCTCGATGAGGCCATTAACACCGCAACGGCATGGCTGTATCGGGATCAGGCCGAGGACGGATACTGGGCTGGGATGCTGGAATCCAACTGCTGTATGGAAGCGCAGTGGCTTCTGGCCATGCACTTCCTGGGCTATGAGCATCCCCACAAACAGCAGATCGTGCAGACCCTGCTCAACGCCCAGCGCGAGGACGGCTCGTGGGAGATTTACTATGACGCTCCGGATGGAGACATTAACACCACGGTTGAATGTTATGCAGCCCTGCGCGCGAACGGCTTTGCCCCGGATGATGAGCGGCTGCGTACAGCCAGGGAATGGATTTTTGCCCATGGTGGGCTGAGTGCGGTACGGGTGTTTACCCGCTATTGGTTTGCGCTGATCGGCGAGTGGCCGTGGCAGAAAACGCCCAACCTGCCGCCTGAGGTCATATTCTTCCCCACCTGGTTTCCGTTTAACATCTATAATTTCGCCTCATGGGCACGGGCGACGATTCTCCCTCTGACTATTCTGTCCGCCCGGCACGTGGTCCGTCCCCTGCCGCCGGACTGTCGCTTGGACGAGCTGTTTCCCGAGGGTCGTGAGCACATGAACTACGATCTGCCGGCCCGGAGCGGGTTGTGGCAATCGTTCTTTTTTGCGGCTGACAAATTCCTGCACACCTATCAGAATATCGGAGTTTTACCCGGCCGTGAGATCGCCATCCGGCAGAGTGTGGAATGGATTGTCCGCCACCAGGATGCGGACGGAGCCTGGGGTGGGATTCAGCCGCCGTGGATTTATAGCCTGATGGCCCTCAATGTCGAGGGCTATCATCTGTCGCATCCGGTTATGGCCAAGGGGCTGTCCGCTCTCGATGACCACTGGTCCTATGAGCGCAACGGCAGCCTGCACATTCAGGCCAGCGAATCCCCCATCTGGGATACCCTGCTGGCCCTGCTGGCTCTGACCGACTGCGGTTTCCAGTTACAGCAGTCGGAACCCATGCAACAGGCGCTCCGGTGGGTGCTCAGCAAGGAAGTGGATACGGTCGGCGACTGGCAGGTCAAAGTCCCTACCGTCCGTCCCGGCGGCTGGGCTTTTGAGCATGAGAACGCCGCCTATCCGGACGTGGACGACACCGCGGTAGCCCTGATTGTCTTGGCCCACCTCCGTGCGCAAAATCCTGGCGACACTCGTTTTGACGCGCCGATTGAACGCGCAAAGGCCTGGGTCCTGGCCATGCAGTCGGACAACGGCGGCTGGGGCGCGTTTGACAAGAACAACGATAAAGACCTGCTGACCAAGATTCCGTTCTGCGATTTCGGTGAGGCGCTCGACCCGCCCAGCGTTGATGTCACCGCGCATGTGCTCGAAGCCTTTGGTGTGCTCGGGTATGACGCCTCCCACCCGGCCCTGCGCCGCGCACTCGACTACGTCCTGGCCGAGCAGGAGCCGGAAGGCAGTTGGTTCGGTCGCTGGGGGGTCAATCATATCTATGGGACCGCGGCAGTCCTGCCGGCCTTGAGAGCCATCGGCCAAGACATGAGCGCGGCCTATGTACACAAGGCGGGCCGGTGGCTGGCCGAGCATCAAAACGCGGACGGGGGATGGGGGGAGACCTGCGCGTCCTATATGGACGACCGCTTGCGCGGCACGGGGCCAAGCACGGCCTCGCAGACGGCCTGGGCCTTACTGGCTTTGCTGTCCATTGAGGGCCATCGTTTTGACGACGCGATTCACACCGGACTCGACTACCTGCTCCGCACGCAACAGGACGGCACCTGGGACGAGCCCCATTACACCGGCACCGGTTTTCCCGGCTATGGTACGGGCGCCCGCACGAACCTGCACGTCCAGGAGATGAAAAGACGCTTCATGCAGGGCACCGAACTCCAGCGCGGATTTATGATCAACTACAATCTGTACCGGCACTACTTTCCACTCATGGCGCTGGGCAGAGCGCGGACGTATTTGGCTGGAGGATAGAGGCTGATGAAATAGGTCAGCCTAGGTGTGCGCCTGACTTTCCGTCAAAACAAAATCTCTGTCGGGCGCAACCGCATGAAGCAACTCATTCAGCTTCTCCACGGTCGGAACTGAGGAGCCTCGTTCGTAGCGCGCATAGGCATTTTTGGAGCTGACGCCGAGGCGGTTTGCGACTTGCGCTAACGACAGTCCACTCAGTTCCCGCTGCCGCTGAAGGAGTAAGCTGACCATGGTCCGGGTGTCGGATGAGCTCACCTCAAAGGTACCGTTTTTTCCCGCGTGGACAGTCACGGAAAATCCGTCTTGATCGGCTAAGGTCTCGACTAAATCCGCGACCATCTCGAACGTTTCCTTGCGTGTATATCCTTGAGTCATGGCGTCAAGGATAGGGATTTCCGCGAGCCAGAACTTCCCAGCTCTATACATTCTTCCAGCAAATCGCACGCTTACTCCTACAGCGCCTTCACATCGGCGTACTCGCCGACTTCAATCCCGAACGATTCCGCCTGCTGGAGCAATTCCAGGGCGTTGCGGACGTGAGCGTAGTCGATCATCATGCCGTCGTACGTGACCGCCGCTTTGCCCGCTTTTTCGGCGTCGGCCATGGCCTGCATCACACCCTTATTCCATTCAATCTCTTCCTGAGAGGGCGCGAAAATCTCGTTGGCAATGGGCACGGCAGACGGATGAATGAGCAGGCAGCCGCGAAAGCCGACTTCCCGCCCGCGCTGGATTTGCGCCCGTACCAGCTCGATATCGCCGACTTCGAGCGAGCCGCCGCCAATCGGATATTCAATACCCGCGGCTCGCGCGGCCAGGAGAATATGCGACGCCATATACAGCGTTTCCAGGCCCTGGCGCGTCCACTTATAGCCAATGGCCTTGGTCACGTCTCCGGACCGGGCACCAACGCCGCCGATGATATTCCCGACCCGCGGGCAGGCCGTGGCCAGTTTATAGGCGTCCATGATGCCACGGGCGGTTTCGGGCAGGGCCATGATCTCGATTGTGCCGATGGGCAGACCGGCCTTACGCTCAAACAGCTCCAGCCAGGCGTCAACCTTGAGGACCTCCTCGACCGTTTCCAGCTTGGGTACGGCCACCGCGTCGAGGCCTTCGGTCACAATGGCTTCGATATCCTCGCCGGTCAGACCGGTATCCACGCCGTTCAGACGTACAAAGACACCCACGCCTCTGCCGCGCAAGCCTTCAATGCCGGTGCGGACGATCTGCCGTGCCTCAACCTTGTTGGCAATCGGCACCGCGTCTTCAAGGTCCAGCAGCAGCGCATCGGGACCGTATTTGGGAGCCTTGTCTATCCAGTCGGGGCGATTCCCCGGCACAAACATGGTCGAACGGTAGAGTTTCATGATCCCGCCTCCTTTTCTCTCCGGTGCAATATTCCTCTTTTGAGACCTTTTCCGTGAGAATCGCCGAGAATACAAGAGGTGGTCACATATGGCAAAGCCAGGACTGGGGCTGGTAGAGTGTGGCACCGAACACACAGATTCGTCCAGACCGCCGTACGGAAGGGGGCAGCCATGAACCAGTTCCATACACCACGCGAGCAACAATTTATTGACCTTGCGGCATCACTGGCCGATGACTTTGCCCAACGTGCGGCCCAGCATGATGAGGAGGGGTCTTTTCCGTACGAAAACTACGCTCGTCTCAAGGAGAGCGGCTACACCATCATGACTATCCCCGAAGAGCTAGGAGGTGGTGGCGCGAGTCTGTTGGAACGGATCAAGGCCCAGGAACGTCTCGGCCAAGGCTGTGCGCCGACTGCCCTGGCTATTAACATGCACTTTAATGTTATTGGCCTGCTGGTCGATTTATGGCGCAGGTTCCACGATTCCAAACGGGCCGATATCCTGCGAGGTATTGCCCATGAGCGGTTGATCTGCGGTGGTTCGGCGTCTGAGCCGGATAATGCCATTCCTGTTTTACGACCTCGGGCTGTTGCGGAACGGGTAGACGGTGGCTGGCAGGTCAGTGGCCGGAAAATCTTCAGTACCCAGAGTATTGCGCTGGACCGCTATTTCAGCGAAGCGTTGTGGCAAGACGGTCCTGAAGGGGAAACCATTATCTCCTTCCTCATCCTGCCTGACACGCCGGGTCTTATCTTCAAGGACGACTGGTATACCCTGGGGATGCGCGCAACGGCGTCACGGAGTACTACCCTCACACAGGCGTTTGTTCCAGAGTCGGCCGTGACCCTGCAACGGCCAGCCTTTACCCGTGGCGGAATTACGAATCTTTTTCTCAGAGCACCGTTTACCATTGCCGCGCCCTACCTCGGCATTGCCGTTGCCGCGCGAGATTTCGTGGTCGAATTCATGCGTGACCGTCCTCGCTTTCCGCTCAAAACCCCCATGAGCCATCTGCCCAGCGTGTATAACAAGGTCGGAGAGATGGACCTGCTGATCGAGAGCGCACGCGCCATCGTGTGGAAGGCCGCGGCCGAGGCAGACATCGAAGACCCGCAGACGTGGGTACGCAAAAGCGTAGCGGCGCGCACCGTTGCGATGGAGAATGCGGTCCGGGTCGTCGATCTGGCCTTACGAGCGGTTGGGGGAGCCTCGTATTTCAAGCGTTTCCCCCTGGAGCGGTATTACCGCGACGTACGGGCCGCCCTGTTTCATCCCGTTAGTACAGACCAGACCTTAGAGCTGCTGGGCAAGACGGCCTTTGGCATCCCGCTGATGGATGACGACGCGATTTGGGCATGAACGCCCTACCCCTAACGTAGGGGCAATTCATGAATTGCCCCTACAGGCTCTTCAAACATGCGCTATGACTGCCACAGGTCAGCCACCAGCGCCGTATCAATATAGGCCGTGCCTTCCCGCACCTTGCCATCCGCGACCCGCATTACCCAACAATAACTGTTGTTATAGGGTTTCCCGGATTTGGCCGTGGCCGTGCCTTCCCATTGCAAGACGACGTTGTCTCCTTCGGCAATAATATTCACCACCGTGGGCTGAATGGGCCCGGCCAGCTTGGCGTTCAACGGCTTGGCCGCACCGTCCAGAAATGCCTGACGGCTGGTATAGGCCCGCGAGACGGGACCGGAACCGATCACCGTCCATTGGACATCCTCGGCCAGAATATTAAAGAACGCCGCGCCGTCTCCAGCAGCCCAGGCATCGAAAGCGGCTTGGATCAATTTTTTGTTTTCAGCAGCTCCCATACGCTCCTCCTTTTCTCACTCTGTCTGCTTGTCATCCCAGGCATCCCAATGGATGACATCTTCGACCGGCGCGCGTGAGACCGGTCCGAATTTGCCCTGCGGATAGCCCATGGGAATCAGCGCCGAGACTTCCATGTCCGCCGGGATATCGAAGCGCTGTTTCAGCTCTTCCTCAAAGAAACAATGGATGGTCGTCAGCGTGGCCCCAACACCCAGGGCGCGGCAGGCCAGCAGAATGTTCTGAACCGCCGGATAGATCGTGCCGTGGATAACCGCGGCATTGGCGCGATCGTGGTTCATTGCGGCCAGCGGCGGATATTCCGTTTTCGCACAGGCCAGGAGCAGCACCGGCGCTTCGTCCAGATGCACGGCCAGATGCGCGGCCGCGTTCAGCATGCGTTGCTGCGCGGGCGGCATGTCATCAGGGATGCCACGCTCGCCCATGAGCTTCTGCCAGGTATTCCAGTAATAGTCGCGGATAAAACGTTTCCGCTCGGTCTCACGGACCAGGATAAATGCCCAGTCCTGCATATTGCCGCCGCTGGGCGCCCGGATGCCGGCGTCAATAATTTTCTTGAGAGTTTCTTCCGGAATGGGGTCGGGTTTGAGTCTCCGCATCGCGCGGGTCGAGTACATGATTTCAAAGATACCGGCTTCTGTTGCTTCTGCCATGGGTTCTCCTCCTTATGATATCTCTCGGGGCTGTTGCTATACGCTCAAACCGTACAGGCCAGCCGCATTACTGACCACCATTTGATACACTTCAGACTCGGGCACACCCACAAAGTCCTGCGCGATTTGCTGCCGGGAATATGGGAAGGTCCCCTCGGTGTGCGGATAGTCCGAGCCCCACATCAGCCGGTCCGTCCCCAGCAGCTCTCGGGTCAGAATGCCGGCCCGGTCATCCTCAAACGTGGCCCAGAACTGCCGCTTGAAATACGTACTCGGCGCTTCGTCCAGCCGCGGCTCCATCCAGCGATGATGGTCGGCCCACCAGTGGTCCATCAGCCGCAGCAGGGCGGCAATCCAGCCGATGCCACCCTCGACAATCACAAACCTGAGTTTGGGATAGCGGCGCGGTACGGCTCCCCAGATGAGGTCGGCCAGGGCGTGCATGGGTAAGGCAATCTTGGTGTCCACCACCCCCATACCCATTCCCAGCCGCTCAAACTTTGTGGCAAAGGGCTCGCCCGTGCTTGTCCCGGAATGGATGGACACGGGCAGGCCGATATCCTGGAGCACTTCCCACAGAGGGTCGAATTCCGCCTGCCGGTACGAGCGGTCTGCGACCTCGGCCGGAATCGAGATCGAACGCAAACCCGGCTTGCGGGCAATGCGCCGCGCCTCTTCAATCGCCCACTCCATCGGGCCTTTCATGGGCAAGAATCCGGCCCCGATGAGCCGCTCCGGGGCCGCCGCGCAGAATTCGCTCAGCCAATCGTTATATACCCGCCAACACGCACGCTGATAGGCAACATCGGGCGCGGTCCAGAACTGTAAACCAAAAAGACCGGGATAAATCACCTCCGCCTTGAGGTGGTCCATGTCCTGATCCACCAGACGCGCGTGGGGGTCCCACGCACCGGGACGAGTTTCGCCGTGCCGATGGCCGACTACCGTGGTAATCTCTCCGGCAATCTTGTCTTCCATGGTCGCGCCTTCAAGACCGACCGGGAAGGGAGACAGGCCATCAATGATGTAGTAATCGGCCTCCGGGCGGGACTCGACCCGTGGCGCCCGGTCGCGAAACTGTTGATCCATTCTGGTGGTCCACAGGTCCGCGGGTTCCACCACATGCCCGTCGGCGGACACATAGCGCCCCGTCGTCATATCCCCTCCTCCATAATGCACTGGGCATACCGTGGGGTTTTGTCCTGTGTCAACCACAGCCTTTGCTGCAAGCTTTACGGTATTGGGATGCTCGTGGTATGGGAGGCGTATAGAAAGAAGGAGGGCCTGCCATGATTCGCCCGAAAAAAGTCGGCCATGTCGTGCTCAAAGCGTGTGACCTGACCCGCTTCGAGCAGTTTTACACCGAGGTGCTGGGCTTTGAGGTGGTCACCCGGCTCAAACGGCCACGGGGCGTATTCTTCACCCTGGGTGAGCAACATCACGACCTGGCCGTCCTGGAAGTGCCGCCGGAGGCAGAACCGGTGAAAAACAAGCAGGTCGGCCTGCACCACGTCGCCCTCCAGGTTGAGGACTTTGGCGAGTTAAAAGAGAGCTATCGGACACTCAAGGCCCACGATGTGAAGATCACCGCCACAATTGACCACGGCATCACCAAGAGCATCTATTTTCTTGATCCCGAGGGCAATCAGTTCGAGTTGTACTACGATGTTGGCGAAGATGGTCTGGAGCGCATGCGTCGCGGAGACGCCAACGCCCTCGACCCACTGGACCTTGAAGCGTAAAGACGAAGGCTGGGCCGGTGTCATATATGCCTGTACACAAACCTGTTATTCGCAATCAAGACGAACTGGACTGGGAGGGCTGGACGGACCCGGACCTTGCCGCGAAGAGTCCGTGTCGCTGGAAGCTGCTCGTCACGGGCGAACGCGATGCAAGTAGCGGACTCGTCAGCGGGATAGCGGAACTGCCGCCCGGCGCGGCGCTTCCCCTCCATCACCACGAACCTGAGGAGAACTATTATATCGTCAGCGGCTCCGGTCACGTTACGGTTGACGATTCCGAGACATCTCTCGGCCCAGGCTCAGCAGTCTATATCCCGTCTAACGCGAAGCATACCGTCCGCTGCACCGGTACCGAGCCGCTGGTTTTTGTGTTCTGCCTCGCCTGCGACCGATTTGACCAGAATATGTATCATTTCGATGCGTAAGGGATTAAATAACCGCCTCTAATTGGATGATGACGTTGTCGCGATCGCGCAGAAAACCAATACCGTTATACTGACCATCCAGATAATTATACTGCACGGTGAAGCGAAACGGATCGCGAATAAAGGTGATTTCGGGCTGGACCAGCCAGGACCCCTGCCAGTCGTACAAAAAAATCAGCTTGGGCTCGACCCTGCCCGAGAAATAGGCGGTCGAGATCAACAGGGTTTGAATCAGTTGATGCTGATCGATGTTGACAAAGCTCTGATTGTCCCGGTTGGGCTCGAAGATCGGCGCGGCAAAATGTCCGAAGCCGTATGAGCCCGCCACCGCCGAGACCGGCGTGTCGTTGAAGTCCAGGATGTGTCGCCCAAAAATCTGGCTGCTGATGAGAAAGGATTCGTTCGGGTTCAGCAGGCTGATATAGCGGGTCATATCCAATCCGAGAGACCAGCGCACCACGTCGGATCGGGTGATCTTATTCCGGTAGCGAATCAGAGGGCGACCCGTGTCCGGGTCGGTGCCGACCTGTTGGAAGCCAGGCGTGATTCCGCCCGTTAAGGCCGGTCCCAAAAGCTGGTCCGAGGCGGAATTGTGAAAAAACGGCTCGGAGTGAAAATAGGCGAACTCGCCACGGAGAATGGACGAGATGCGGGGCACACCGAAAGTGAGCGAGCCGCCGCTGATCTGTATTTTCGGATACAGCGCCTCGGCCCGGAAGTGGTCGGTCAAAAAGCGACCCGTGTCACCGGCCTGTACCGCGGCCTCAAAAGCGCCCAGACTGACGGGTCGGTTGGTCGGCGTTACGATGCGCAGCACAGGCGTGTCCAGATAGGTGGCGTAGTGGGCTAGGCTGAACATGACCTCGCCCCACACGCCAACAATACGCCCGCCCCCGCGCGCGTCCGCGAAATTCTTTGAGGGTTTTTTGATTTGACCGGTAACCCCCGGCGGGTTGGGTGTGGACCAGGGAGAGCCGGTCGGCACGGGCGCGGCAATTTTATCGTCAAAGACCAGAAAGCCTTCAAGGTTGAGCTCAGACAGCGGCCCCATGCCGCCGAACCCATATACCACCCGGGCCATATCGAGCGGCACCCGCCGCTCGTCGAGCGAAACCAGAAAGCCGCCAAAACCGGCGTCGAGTGGATTGATCTGATCCAGGAGGCGAAACACATCAGTCTCACCCCACGACAGGTTCTGGCGTCCGACCCGCAGGAAGAACGGCCCATAGGCATAGTTCACATAGGCTTCAAACAAACGATGCCGGTGCCGCAAGCGCTGACGCGGGTCGGCGTGACGACAGCCAAAGCGCCGGGGATGGGAACGTTTTGCCTTGGTCGGCGGGTCGCAGTCCGCAAACAGCGGATAGCGCTCCCGAAAAACGGCCGGGCCGTAGTCCCATACCCCGTCGTATTCCCCTCGGTAGGTCACAAAATAGTCGAGAGTATCCGCTCTCAGCAGCCGCAGAGGAGCGAAGAGCGCTTGCAGCGGTGCCAGCAGGCCGGTCGTATTCCCCGCTACCAGACCGGTCAGGTCATGACTCAACTCGCCCTGAATAAAGGTCCGGTTCTGGAGCATATTCCAGTCGTTATACGGAGTCTGGAGGCGCGTATTCTCCGCCGCCCGCTCGACCGAGAAAGCGGTACGGTTATACACCCGTCCGCTGAAGCGCAGGCTTTCGTCCTGATCGAGAAAAACCGCCCAGGCCAGACCGGACTGCAAACCCAGCAGCACGCCAGCCAGCAGGCCGACCCACAACTTTTTTCTCGGCAGACCGGCCAGCATCTCAACGTCCTGTGGAATATACATTCCTGCCTTACTTCCCGCGCAACATGAGGGTCATGACAGTAAATTGAGTCGGGGGGAGGTCCCGATTCAGGAGAAACTTGGTAATCTGGAAATTGTTGGCCCGCTCAAGCTGATAGTCAATCGAGCCCTGGGCGGCAATCTGCGCCACCCAGTCCTTATTGCCCCACGGGTTGAATTCGGGATGCCGGGCGACCACCAGAAAACTCCGTTTATGCTGCCCCTCGTGGTCATACGTGAAGGCAAATAAGGGCAGAGAGGTCTGAACATCGATATACAGGATGCGCTTGCTGTACAGGGGATGAGAATTTTTCGGCGTCGCCTCAACCACCACGGCCCGGCGCAGCTCCCAGGGGTCAACCAGATACCAATTCCCACGCCCGCCCCAAGTGGGGGCACTGGCTCGGATCGGCCCTGGTGTCAGGACCGTCTGCTCGCGCAGATATTTCCAGTCATAGGCGTGAATATAGCCCAGAAAGCCGGAGCGGTCCTCGATCAGCACCACGCCCCGCCCAGGCGAGATGTAGGGCATATAAACAATTTTACGGGTACGGCGCGTCTTGGGATCGTAGGCCCACTGGTCGTGCGGCAGGAAATCGTTGTCGGGCTGCACGGCCAGGATTTGATTGCCCTCGCTGTCGGACGGCGCCAGCATGCGGGTGTACTGTTTGGTGTAAATGCCGTGTTTCTCCCAGCGCGGGAGGTTTTTTGCGCTGTCGGGGCGATGCATGCCGTAGAGCGAGAAAAAGGCAAAGGTCTGCGAGCGTTCCGTATTACCATTGCTGTTGACCAGGCTATTCGTCGCCCACATTTGCGCGTCGTCGCCCTGGTCGCGGTAGCGCAGATTCCAGGCCGCTTTCAGACCGGCCTGCGGGTCGTCCGCCTGAAGCACGGGAAAAGGCTGGCCGGCCACATAATTCTGGAGGTCGCCCTCCCCGACCACGACTCCACGGTAGTGTTGAAGCGTTGCGTCAATAAAGGACTGTCGAAGCGGCAGGTCCGTGGTCTCCTGCACGGTAATCGAAAAGTCACCCGCCGCCAGATAGGTCAGAATCTCCGGCGGCAGGACCCCAGAAGCGACTGAAGCGTTGGTGGCATCAAGTTTCAGGCCGGGCTGAATGCCCTCCACCTCCAGCGGCCCGTCTCGATAGAGGGAAAAATTTTCAAGAATGCGCTCACGTTCGCCCTCTTGCGCCTGGGCAACCGAGGCAAAAGGCCCGAACACGACCCAGGACACCAGGCAGCACAGGAGGACACACCCCCCACGAAAAATACTTGTCACGCGGTTTCCCCTGAGAAAGCCCCAGCCCAAAAAGAGTAAACGTGTCCAGCATCTCATATCTATGGAGGATACGTTTACTCTTGACATCCCCTCCGGAGCCGGAGTACTGCTGGCCTTCGTTATCGAGCCTCTTTCTGCCTGAGAACGCGCAATTCCGCAACCACTGCCCCTGAAGGGCCAGACCGGCTTGCATCTCTTTATCAGTCCCGCTAAGCAGACGGGCAAGTATAATCCATAGAGGAGGGATCAGACATGAGTGCACAGGAAATCGAAGCCGCGGCCAGGGGCTTCTTTGACGCCTTTACGCAATTGGACGTGGAAAAGGCGATTGGCATGCTGTCCGAGGACCTTGAGGTAATTGATCACGTTCCCTATCGGTTTGACAGCAAAGCGGAGTTCGCTGATTTTTTGCGAGGGGCGATGGCAGGCATTGCCTCGGCCAACTCCGGCCTGCGTCAACTGTCCTGCCGAATGGTCGGAGACAGTGCCGGCGTAGCAAATGGGTATGATACGTTTACCTCGGTGGGGAAGGACGGTCAGGTCAGCACCTTAAACGGACGGACCACCCTCGTCTTCGGCAAAGAAGACGGCCAGTGGAAAATCGTCAGCGCCCACTTTTCTCCCCTGCCAACGCATTAGCGCGTTTCACGATACGTTGTAGCCGTGCCAGTACGCTTGCGTCATGCCGGACGTGATCCGGCATCCAGAGGCCGGGAGGCTGGAGACCTGGATTCCTGCTTCCGCAGGAATGACGGACGGCTACACATCATCGTTATTTGCTCTAGTTTCATAGCCCCCCTCCACTCGGAGGGGGCACAGAGTTCCGAGATGGGCGCCCACCATCCCCTCCCCGGAGGGGTGCCGCATAGCGGCGGGGTGGGTTTCCTGCCCCTTCTCTTCTCACCGCTCCAACGCCGTCACAATCTCTCGAAAACGGGCAAGCCCGGACTCCAGGTTTTCAATGATTTCGGCTGCCAGCTCGTCCGGCTCAGGCAGATTATCGAGATCGGCCAGGCTTTTGTCCTTGAGCCAGAAAATATCCAGGCTGGTCTTATCCCGAGCGAGAACCTCGTCATACGAGAACACTCGCCACCGCCCCTTGGGGTGGGCTTCCGCGTCCCAGGTTTCCGTCCGCTCCCAACGGTTTTGCGGGTGATAGCACTGGATAAAATCCTGGAGGTCTTCAAAGCGGAGGGGCTTTTTCTTGAGCGTGTGGTGGATATTGGTGCGGTAGTCGTAGTACCAGACCTGCTTCGTCCAGGGATTCGGGCTGGCTTCGTGGTTGTCGAAGAAAATCACGTTGGCCTTGACCCCTTGGGCGTAGAACACACCGGTCGGCAGGCGCAGGATGGTGTGCAGGTCGGTGTTGTCCAGCAGCTTCTTGCGAATCGTCTCGCCGGCACCGCCTTCAAACAGCACGTTGTCCGGCACGACAACGGCGGCACGGCCGGTGGTCTTGAGCATGGTGCGAATGTGCTGCACGAAATTGAGCTGCTTGTTCGAGGTGGTCGCCCAGAAGTCCTGCCGGTTATAGGTCAGGTCCTCTTTTTCCTGTTCTCCCTCCTCGTTGGTGAAGCTCATGGAACTCTTCTTGCCGAAAGGCGGGTTCGCCAGCACGTAGTCAAAGCGCTGACCGGCATCGGCCACCAGCGAATCGTTTGACGAAATGGGCGCGCCGCCGTCTATCTCACCAATGTTGTGCAGGAACATATTCATCAGGCACAACCGGCGCGTGTTGGCGACGATCTCGTTGCCGTGAAATGCCTCGTGCTTCAGGAACGCCTTCTGCGGTTTATCGAGCCTAAAGTTGTCCGAGTTGTTGATGAAGTCGTAGGCGGCCAGAAAGAAACCGCCTGTCCCGCAGGCCGGGTCGGCAATGAGTCTGCCCGGTTCGGGCCGGACGCATTCGACTATCGCGCGGATGAGGGCGCGCGGCGTGAAATACTGGCCCGCGCCCGACTTGGTATCTTCGGCGTTCTTTTCAAGCAGCCCTTCGTAAATATCGCCTTTTACGTCGGCACCCATGCTCACCCATTCGGTGTCGTCCACCATATCGATAAGGCGGAACAGCTTGGCCGGGTCCTGAATCTTGTTCTGGGCCTTGGTAAAAATCTGACCCAACATGTCTTTTTTGGTGCCGAGTTCGCGAAGCAGGGTGACGTAGTGGCTTTCGAGTTCCGCTCCACTCTTCGACTTCAGGCTCCGCCAGTTATATTCGGCCGGGATGCCGACATCGCGGTTGTGCAGTGGTTGGGCGTACTCGTCGGCCATCTTGAGGAAGATCAGGTAGGTGAGCTGTTCCAGGTAGTCGCCATAGCTCACCCCGTCATCGCGCAGGGTGGTGCAGAAGCTCCAGACTTTGGAGACGATGGGGGCGGTATTCATATGTAGGCTTACTTCTCTTTGATTTCTTGCGCCAAAGACTCTCCGGCCGCCGTGCGGCGGTAACGCTGGTTCCGGCTGGTCGGCTTGTCCGGGAGGGTCATCTCGATCAGGCCTGCTTTGAGGGCAGGACTGAGGTACGCCGCGACGAAATGTTGCCGGTGATTCACACCTAGCGCATCCTGCAACTGGGGGCGGTTCATTTCTCTCGTAAGGGCCGTAATTAGGCGCTCAACATGTTCGGTAACATGTTCGGCCTCATGTGTGGTCTCATGTGCGGTTGCGCCAAGTGACGCCCGTTCATGCGCCGGCAGCCGGACCAGAAACCAGGTGCGGTCCTCGTCGCTCTCAAAGACCGGCTCCGGGGAGCCGTTCTGCCGCATGGCTCGCAGAATCTTGGGGACTCCGGTTGACCTGCCCTCGGCCAGTTCGAGTTCCTTGAGAAACTCGCCAATGCGGCGATTGCGGTAGCGACGGCTGACGGCTTGCCCGTTCTTGAAATCTTCCATGCGGATGGACCGGTCGGCACCGGGAAAGCTCAAGACCACCAACTCTTCCGGGGTAATGCGGACCTCGACCGGCTCCCGTTCCTCGTATGAGCGGTGATAAATCGCATTCACCAGGGCCTCTTCGATGGCACCAATCGGAAAGTTCCAGAATCGCTCTGCTTCGGGTTTGTGTGGATGCTTGACAACCGTTTCCTTCAGGTAGTTCCGCCCGATGTAGCTGATCGCCTCGCCGAGGATGATCGACAGTGGACCACGAAACTCCTTCTCCTCGAAGTGGTCTCCGCCCGGGCCGTCCGGGAACCAGACAACGTCAATCTGGGTTGCCGGAAAGAAGTCGTGCGGTCGGTCGTTGAAAAACAGCAAGCCGGCGTTCTTGGGGAACATTGCTTCGGGAGGACCGCCGACAATGTTCATGCGCTGGCCCAGGCTCTCAATCGAGAGACCGGCTGCCTCAGCGGCGAGGTCGCTGCCGATGTTGCGCAGGAATTCTTGGATAAGCCGACGCGACAGGTCATCAAGCGAAGCCGTCTGGCGATACCTGTCATCAAAGGGCACAGTAGCCGCCAAGCTGAGCAACTCGCGTTCATCCCGGCCTCTCGCACGGACGGTGCTTGTGTGTTTGCGGACGAAGTAGGCCCACTCCGAGCGCCCTTTGGTGAGATGTACTTTGGCTTTGTAAGGGCGGGTTTCGCCACCGGGTACCCACAGCACGAGTATGGTCCGGCCGTCAATAGCGTAGGTCCCCGTAAGCGGGTGGTAATAGGGCTGTATGGCCGAATTGCCCAGATTCAACAGTTCCTTCTGGATCGCGTCGACGGAATCCGGCGGAATGCCCTTGGGCGGCAGCACGGGGCGACCGTCGCGCTCCTTGACGCCCAGGACGACGTAACCGCCACCCAGATTGTGGAAGTCGTTGGCGAAGGCGCAGACGGTGTGCAGCACGCTCTGCGGATTCCAACCCGCCTTGTACTCGACGCGCTCGCCTTCAATGGTACGCTGGAGAAGCAGGTGGTTGATGTTGATGGGCAGTTTGCCAGTCATGCCCTCGTCTTTCTCTTCCTTGTTTTCTTGGCGTGGTTGTTCTTCGTTGTCTTCTCTCTTTCGGCCCTGATTCGGTCCAGAAGAACCGAGGTCGGTTCGTCACGCAGGGTGGTGCAGAAGCTCCAGACTTTGGAAACGATGGGCTGTGTAGTCATACTTCCTTCTTGATCCCCTCCTTGGAGGGGTGCCGCGTCAGCGGCGGGGTGGGTTGCCCTCTCCAGGAGCGGAGACAATCGACCGGAGGAGGAACCCACCCCGGCCCTTCGGGCCACCCCTCCCAAGAGGGGATGGTACAGACCCTCACGGCCATTCCTGGCGAATACGCTCCTGGTACCCAAGCCCGTCCCCACCCTGCCAGATGTCCGCCGTCTGCTTGAGCACCTCTTGAAACGACACGGCCGCGCCGCGCTGTTCCCGTCTCTGAAATTCGCTGACCGCCTGGCGAATCAGCGCGGCCATGGACACGCGGCGCAACGCGACCTGCTGGTCCAGCCACGCTTTCTGTTCGTCATCCAGGCTAATCACTGTTCTGACAAGCCCTTTGCTCATGGATTCACCCGATATCAGTATTCGGAAGATGGCCGCAAGCGCCGGTTGGCGGTGTTCATCCTTTATATTACGCAGATTGCTCCGGCCCGCAGTTTCAAGTTCTGGCAGACATCGCGTTCAGCCTTGATCGTCTGTATCCAATTGGATACAACTCTCGGTATGACATATACGGTCATCCAGAGCGAGACCTTCCGCCGCTGGATGAAAGCACTGCGGGACCGTCAGGCACAGGCGCGGATTGCGGTGCGCCTAGACCGGGTAATTTTGGCGACCACCGGAGCGTGGGCCAGGGGGTCAGCGAGCTGCGGATCAACGTGGCCCAAGGCTATCGCGTTTATTACACGATCCAGGACAAGACCGTGGTTCTCCTGCTGTGTGGTGGCGATAAGACGAGCCAACAACAGGACATCCGCCGCGCGCAACGCATGGCGCGCGCACTCTAGGGAGGCGACATGGAAAAAGAAACGTATACCCCGTGGGACAGTGCCGAGTTTTTGGGAGATGACGAAGCCCGGCTCGAATACTTGAAAGCCGCGCTCGAAGAAAACGACCCGGAATTTTTCGTCAAGGCGGTCGGCACCGTGGCACGCGCTATGGGCATGACCGCCGTCGCCCACGAAACCCACCTGGGCCGGCCCAGCCTGTACAAGGCGCTGTCCGGCGAGCGCGACCCCCGCATCGGCACGGTGATGAAGGTGCTGGGGGCGCTCGGGGTCCGTCTCACCGTCGCCCCAAAAGCGGTGTGACGCCACGCCTGCCACACCAAGACACGAATAAGGGGCTCCAGTCGTATTCGGCAGGGATGCCGACATCACGGTTGTACGGTGGTTTGGCGTACTCGTCGGCCATCTTGAGGAAGATCGGATAGGTGAGTTGTTCCAGGTAGTCGCCATAGCTCACCCCGTCATCGCGCAGGGTGGTGCAGAAGCTCCAGACTTTGGGGACGATGGGCTGTGTAGTCATACATCCCTCTTGATCCCCTCCGAGACGCGCGATGCAGATGAGGGAGCACTGTAGAAGGAGCGTGTCGAGGCTAGGCTAGGCTTGCCTTGGCCGGGCACCCGTAGCCCCCAGGGCTGGTTGCCCCGACTGGCCGCCAAGCGCGCCGCCATCAATCTCGGCCACTGGCTCCCCCCCCTCTTCGGCCAGCCCGCCGTGGCCTTTGCCCCCTCTTCCCCGGCTGACGCGGCAATACGCCTCACCCGTCCCAAGCGGGGAGGAGAAGGGAGCGCCCCGGTTGTATCGTGTCTGCGGGGTGCCATTGGAACGCTTACTATCAAACCCTGTTCTTCTCTAACAAACGCCTCCCGAAAAAAATATAGGAGGGGTCTCTGACCTGAATGCAATGAAATCAATAACTTATTGAACCATGAAGGGTCTTTTTGTGCACAATTCGGTGGCGTATTGAACCGTTAAATGCCTTTTTGTGCGTAATTGGGGGGTGTATTGAACCGTAATTTGTCTTTTTAGACGTAATTTGGGGGCTTATACGACCGATATGAGGGGCGACGCAGGCAGCGCCCTTGCACAATGGTGGTCCAATCACCAATTCAAAGTCAGCCATCTGAAACAGCGTTCTATGCCCGGTGGGCACCGCCCTCGTTTCGCTCATATCGTCTCCTGCTGTCGAGCCGGAATATATTCTCTCCTTGGCCTCTCTTCAATACCTGCATTCCCAGCAGTGCCCGCTCTCTGTCGGGGCGCCTGCTGAAGACAGGAACTTCTTCTATCCCCTCCGTGGAGGGACTTATATACCTGGATACCCAAAACGGGCAGGGTATGAAACTACTTCTTACGCTTATTCTCTCTTAAATATTCGAGGCATAGCTCGGGCGTATGCGATGTCAAGCCTGCTGAGATATGTATAAAACTGTTGACGGCAGGAGCACCGGTTGGGGGGCCACTCCTATCAAGATGGATTATATTATCTTTGGTTACAAAAACCGTAGGAGTATCTTTAGGAAGATCGGCCAGAAGGAAGTTAATATACTCATCTCGGAAAGCAAACCCGACAAAGACGGCAGCGGATAGAGTCCGGGACCGTATAACCCGACGAAAATATTCATGAAACACCTTGAACGGCTCTTCAGTCGGTTCTCCTTTATGGCCTGGATAGAGAATGCAATGTTTATCGTCACTTCCGGTGTCGGTGTCGCTTATGTTGATTTTTCCTTTCCTGCCCCTTTGCCAATCAACCGACCCATGGAGCTTAGTGAGGAGTCCACTAGGACGACTCGGATCGTCTGGCATGGAAAGTAGCCAAGGGGTGATATCGAGCCGTGTTTGAATACCACTGGTGGAATCACGGCCCGTTTTTATATCTGGTTTTACCAGTGGAATCAGGCTTTCCAACACGAGGTCATAATTTGTTGTAAAGATTTCGATAGCGGGATCGATTTCTGCTAATCCCGAAAGAAGACTTACCCAATCCTTCAACTGAGTGGGGTCGGGCTCTTCTGCATAGAGATCATACACTTGCCTATGAATTTCGGAGGCAAGTGGGGCGGCATGCGTTTTAATCAACTGCTCCATAGACTGAGCAAGGGCATCAAAAGAGACTCCGCTAATAAATCCTAGTTCCCCTCCTAAGGTCCATCCTAGAATCTTCGTTTTATCAATTGCTCTTTGGCCATTCACTTGGAGTTCGTTTAAGGTTTCCAATACATCCTCAATATCAATGGTTCCCTTCTCTTTCTTTTTCGGCCCCGTGAGAAAACCCTTCACTGAAGTAAACAAAGTATTAGTTGTAATACTGTCTGGAAGAAGATTGAAAAATTCTAGGGTCGTCGGGTACTGCTTTGGGTCCACGGCGGCTGAGCCGCCCGCACCAACAAATACGAGAATCATATGTTCCCTTTTTTTGTAAAATCGGGGCTGTGTTATACGTTGTTCCCTATTATTTGACAAGCATCTCTTCCATATGAAAAGGAGAGGAAAAAGGGGAGGCTCTCCCATTAACAAAAGTCCAGTTTTGTGTTGTGGTCGCCCCTTTACAACAACATATTTAGTGACATTTGGGTAAGATCGTATATAATTCCCTCCTTGGAGGGCTGCCGCGTTAGTGGCGGGGTAGGTTATCTCCAGACTGTGGAGACACTGAGAGCGGTATTCATGCGGTCGTCTTTCTCTTCTTTGTTTTCTTGGAGTGGTTGTTCTTCACCGCCTTCTCTCTTTCGACCCTGATTCGATCCAGAAGAACCGAGGCCGGTTCGTCGTGTGGGTCCTGCGGGACGAGTTGGCCGGAGAAAGCTTTTTTCAGGATTGATTGGCGGAGCGCATCGGCGCGGGTGGAGGCAGCGTCGATCTCGGCCTCCAGAGCCTCGGCGGCTTCAAGGCAGGCGTTGAGGGTGCGAACGATCTCGGCCTGCTCAACTTCGGTGCAGACGGGCAGGATTATACCCTTGATCCGATCGTGCGACACGAAGTCGCATAGAAAACAGGTACTTAGGTACTAAAGCTAGTGTACAAGCTTTCCTCACTTCCCACATGCGTTTGGAGTAATCCGGGGGTGTGAAGCTGGGATGAAAGCCTAATGGGAACGGAAACCACATCCCGAACCAGGGCAAGAGGTAAAGATTGGTAAGGTGAACGAAAGTGAATCCTCACAAGCGTCGTTACTAGGAACTTCTGAAAGGTGGTTGACACAGAAGAAACGAGACATAAAAGGCTCATATGTGATTGGTATATGAGTAAAGGAAAGGAAAGTCTTTTAGTTCCTTTCGAGTACACCTCGTCTCCGGCGTAAAGAGGGCACCTAACCCAATCGTCATATTTTCTATGCGGAACGTGATAACCCCAATGGAGTCTTAGAAACGTATGGACAAACCAAGGGTAAAAATATAAAAAAGAAGGATAGAGGAAGTCCATAAAAATTGGGTGGAACAATACGCAAAATGCAACATGCCTTACTTCTTTGAGGAACTCAATAAACACGTTGAACAGGATATTGAGAACCGCAAAGAACTCTCCGAGGCAAAACGAGAAGGAATAGAATTCAAATACTACCCACACAAAAGGGAAAGTACAAACATCCTTCTTGGGCGCACAGTCTCAGGCCAACACGAGAAAAAGTGCGAATTCAAACTCACCTCAGAAGGCATAGATGTAGAGATAGAAAACCCATCCAAGAATTGCACCATAACAACAGACTGGGAAGAAGAAACAGCGAGATGTCTGGTAGTACTCACAGGAGCAACACCAGAACCAATCAAGTTTCCTCATGAACAACTGTGTAAAATAGTGCAAATCATACTCCGACCATTCCTCTTCAAAAGAGACCCTACCAAAAATCCAGACGGATACGAGTAAGCCAACCGTAAGGAAGGCCGAATCCTTCAGTGGGTGTAGGACGCCCCAAGAAGCGAATGCCAGTAGCCGAAAGGCAACGGGAAACGCAGAGGATGGAAATACCTACGACAGTAGGTAAATAAGACAAAGAATCAGTGTCAGAGCAATAAGAAACACTGGCCAGGTAAAAACCCACCAGAGTTTGCTCGGCTGAGGCTTCGGCTTTGGCTCATACACAGGATTATAGTCTCTCATACATCCTCTCACATACGGGCAACCGTATGACATAACCAACTGGATAGGGCAATACCCAAGGCGAAAGCCTGCTGACGTGGGGCTGGTTCGTTGTCCAAAGAACTTTGTAAAGGGAGCACACTATGACTGACGCGAAGAGACAGGAAACTGCCAGCGAGGTTGTAGCGCGTGACTGGAATAGCATCGACTGGTGCGAAAACGCCAAAATCGTGCGCAACCTGAGGCAGAGAATCTTTCGAGCTTCACGGCAAGGGAACCGCCGCAAGGTCCGTTCCCTGCAACGTCTGATGCTGAAATGCACAGCCAACCGTGAGACGAGTATCCGAAGGGTAACGCAGATTAACGCCGGACGAAGCACGCCAGGTGTTGACAAGGTGATAGTCAAAACCCCGGCAGCTAGAACTGCACTCATGCAAGAAATTGCCACCTACGAGCCATGGAAAGCACAGCCGGTCAGACGAGTCTATATTCCCAAGGCTAACGGCAAGAAACGTCCCCTCGGCATCCCGACCATTCGAGACCGGGTAATGCAGGCAATCGTCAAGAATGCCTTAGAACCGGAGTGGGAAGCCAAATTCGAGCCCTGTTCTTATGGGTTCCGACCTGGACGCAGTTGTCACGACGCCATAGCACGACTGTACAGTATTTACCGCCCACATCGAAATAAAAAGTGGATTGTGGATGCTGACATCACAGGAGCCTTCGACCATATCCAACACCATACCATCCTTGAAGCCATCCAGGGCTTTCCTGGTCAGAAACTCATCAAGGCATGGTTAAAAGCAGGGATAATGGAAAAACAACAGAAGGTCCAACCCGAAGAAGGAACCCCACAGGGGGGAGTCGTCTCCCCGTTACTCGCCAACATCGCCTTACACGGCATGGAAAGCGCAATAGGGGTCACATACTCCACACGAAAATACCTCAACGGTACACGAGCGCTTGTGAGATATGCAGATGATTTTGTTATCTGTACAGAAACAAAAGAAGAAGCAAAACAGGCACTCGAAGAGATACGCATATGGCTAGGACATAGAGGACTTGAACTCTCACCAGAGAAAACCCATATTCGGCATATCTCGGAAGGATTCGACTTTCTCGGATTCACAATCAAACAGTACCCAATCCAGGCAGCAAGAACAGGATGGAAGCTCCTTATTACTCCGAGTAATAAAGCGGTCAAAGCCATAAAACACCGACTCAACCAAGAATGGCATAATCTCAAAGGATGGAACGCCTATGCAATCATCCAAAGATTAAAACCGATTATACGCGGATGGGGCAACTATTTTAGAGGAAGCGTAGCAAAAACGACCTTCCACAACCTGGACGCCTTTATATGGGAACATTGCATGCAATGGTGCAGGCAAACACACCCTAATAAGGGAATAAAATGGAGAGTGAAGCGATACTTCGGGCAATTTAAGAAAGGGTCAAAAGATAAATGGGTATTCGGAACACCTGAAGCCTACTTACCGAAACTCTCATGGATACCCATCAAGAGACACATTCTGGTATCTTACAACTCTTCACCAGATGACCCAGACTTAAAAGACTACTGGGAAGAACGAGAGCAGAGAAAAACAGAGCTACTACCCCAAAGCCGATGGAAAGAACTGGCACGACGACAAGGGAACCATTGCCCAGTCTGTCAACAACACCTCACGAACGGTGAGGAGCTACATGTACATCATATCCATAAACGGTCAGAAGGAGGTAGCAATGCACTATCTAATCTCAAACTCACACACTTATACTGTCACCAACAGATTCACAGTGGAGCAATTACAACGAGCTTGAGCCGTGTGCCGTGAAAGTGGCACGCACGGTTCTTAGGGGGGAAAGGCCCAGCAATGGGCCTGACCTACCCGACTTGTCCGATATTCCGCATACTCTCCTGATTGCCGGTTGAACGAGCCTCTATCTCGGTGCGACCGTAGGGGCTCCTCAGGTAGTAAAGGAAGAAGCGGTGATCCTCCGGAGTGAAATGGATACGTAGAGTCTTGTCGCTAAGCATGATCCGTTTGGTGACGGTCTTCGCGATTACAGATGCGCCGACCAACTCGATAGTGTTCGCGCGGCTCAGTAGGAAATCGCCTTCCCGAATGAAGAGGTTCTCATTGATCTTGTCGGCGTCCAGACATGTCTTGCTTTCCGTCTCGTCGTACTCTCCCCAAGTCACTGCACTGACTTTGGCGACCCCGACCTGATCGGCTGAAGGTTCCGTTTCAAGGCATTTGAAACTCTTACCGGCCTCAATCTGGCCGATATATACACCCATACGGCTAAACGCCCATTCCGGGGGTAGTGATGGTAGTTTTTCCTTCTCGCGATGTTGGAGTGGAGCGACATCATGTGGCCGCTTCGGCTTAGCTGGCTTCTTGCCTGACTTACCGCTCTCCTCCCATTCCTTTACAGCAGCCTTCCACTCCTGGAGTTGCTGCTCGTAGCGCGCCTCCCGCTCCTGCTTGATGCGAGCGAGTAATTGCTCAGGCGTCTCAAGCTTGTCTTTATTCTCTTCGCGCCACTGCGCCGTGAGCTTGCCTTCGAAGGCGTGCTTGAGCACCGCCTGACGATAGACCTTGAGTTGCGTCTGAGCGGTTTTCAGGCTTTCGATGCCCTTGTCCAGTTCGGAAAACAGTTCCTCAATCTTGGCGACGATGCGGTGTTGCTCCGCTGCTGGCGCAACACAAATGGGAATACTCTTGAGCGCATTTTGGGTGAGCTTGAGTCTGGTTGTTCCTGTGACGTGATCTGAATAATCAACGTGATTCAGGTAATGACAAATGTATTTGTTCGAGACTGTTGATCTGAGAATATGGGCATGATTGTTGACCCAAAATTTTCCACTCACTAGATAGGATTTGACCTTGAAAGGATCAAGAAATGGGGCGCCGTCTTCGCCCAGTAGAATGTGCTCGCCGTTGAAGATGAAGTCGTCAATCACACCGACCTGACCTGTGGCGCCGTAGTAGGGGTAGAGATCATCAGCGGACTTACCGGCGATACGCCGCGAGCGTTCGCTGCTGTTTAACGGGATACGCCTGGAATCGAGAATCTGACACACAGCTTCGAGCGATGTATGAGCCCAGCCATCTGGGATTCTTGCAGCTTCAAGTCCCATTACGCCGCCAACGCCTCATTCAGTTCGTCAATGACGCTATCCATCCGCTCTCCGAAGAGCTTGCACGCTCTGCGGCAATGCCACATGATAGACAATTCATGCATCTGTACTTCACCCGCACCTATGAACGTGCCATTCGCAAGCTGCTTTCAAATGAACGAACACACCAACATCGGCCAAGAGATTGAAACAGCCCTGGGCGAAGTGCTCGCCCATGTGCGCGGTGAGACAGCGCTTTCCTGCCGGATCGTAGACAACCCCAATGCTGAGCGGATCGTCGCGCTTCGCAAACGTCTGAAAAGGCAAAAGGAGGAAGGCAGAAGGAAGAGATGAACTCCGCCTTGCTCCGCGCGCGATACGCCTCCCGGTAATTCGCCCCCACAGACGTTCCAGAACGAATAATTTGTCTGCCTATTACTTGAGCCTCGGTCCGCTTGGGAAGACCTGAGTAAAGGCGAATGATCCGCAGTGCAAACTCCTTCGTCCGAGTCCGAAGGTCCGCCACTTCTTCCTTTTTCCTTCTCCCTTCTGCCTTCACGCCGCCAACGCCTCATTCAACTCATCAATCACACTATCCATCCGCTCTCCGAAGAGCTTATACATCTGCCCCAGGCCGCCCTTGCCGTCGAACGGAGCCATGTCCAGATCGTCGCGGTCCAGATGAAACGAGGTGATGATGTGGTCGCGGATCATGCGCAGCCAGTCCATCTGCTCCTCGTTGAACTTCTCTCCGCTGCCGCTGTGGTGCGTCATGATCCACTGCTGAAAATTGCGGCGCACGGTTTCCGCATAGGGTGAAATTGTCGCGTCAATGCCGCAGACGCGGCGAATCAACGCCACGAGCGCGGTCAGTTCGCTGACCGGCTGGCTGCCCTTATACTCATCCAGCACGACATACGCCTGCCAGACCCGCAAAGGAGACAATCGGGGCTGGTCGTTCTTCAGTCTGTCGCACACCTCGCGGATCATGGCGTAGGTCAACTCGCGGCGACGGTGCGGTTGGGCGTAGAAGATGGTCAGGGCCTCGATTTCATCGCGATTGGCTTCCAGATACTGCCGGAAGTCCCGCGCCATAGCTTCAGCGTTCTCGTGTGCGTCGCCTTCCCATTCGGCGCGCAGCACGGTGTCCAGGCTGTCGTGGTCGATGGTCTGCTCCTTGTCGCGGCGAATCGAGTCGATCAGCTCGATCAACTCGCCGTTGAACACGCCGGCGGCGTCGCGGACCAACTGTTCCTGGGCTTGTTTGCGTGCGGCCGGTGACGGCTCGGCACCGTCGGGCACGGACTCGATTGCACGGGCCTTTTCCTGAATGCGGTCGGGGTCGATGGCTTCCAATAGATTGCCGACGATTTGCGTGAGTGCGATGCCGCCGGTCTTTTCCCGGATACGTTCCTGCTCGGCGGGGTCAAGTTGGTGGTTGAGCCGGGCGAGACGGCCGGCAAGGGAACTCACGGTGTCTTCGTCGTGTGCGCCCATCATCACGCCCATGGCGAGGTCCTTGAGCGGTACGGAGGGTTTGGTGATGAGCGGTTGGCTGGCGGTCTTGAGCGATGTGGTGACGCCGACGGCGTCCACGATCACATAGTGGGTCTTGCCGCTGACCGCGGAGGGCGAGACTTTCTTGAGATCGTCATGGTCGAGGGTGCGGGTGCCGCGGCCCTTCATCTGCTCGAAATAGTTGCGGCTCCTCACGTCGCGCATGAAGAGCAGGCATTCGAGCGGCTTGACATCGGTGCCGGTGGCGATCATGTCCACGGTCACGGCGATGCGCGGGTGGTAGTCGTTGCGGAACTGGGCCAGGACGGATTTCGGGTCTTCTGCGGTCTTGTAGGTGACCTTCTTGCAGAACTCGTTGCCTTGGGCGAATTCCTCGCGTACGGTCTGGATGATGTCGTCGGCGTGGCTGTCGGTCTTGGCGAAGACAAGCGTTTTGGGCACTTCGCTGCGGCCGGGGAATATCTCCGGCAGTTTGTCGCGAAAGGTACGGACGACGGTGCGAATCTGGTCGGGGTTGACCACGGCATGGTCAAGCTCCTGGGCGGTATAGGCGAGGTCCTCGTCCTGAATCTCCCAGCGCTTGCGGCGCGTCAGGCGCTCGCGCTTTTCAACCTGCTGTTCGGCCCTGAGTTGCCCGCCGTGCCTGGTTCTTTCCGTATCGATGACGTAGACTTCATTGCCGACGTTGACACCGTCGGCGACGGCCTGCTCATGGTCGTATTCGCTGACGACGTTCGTTTTGAAGAAGCCATAGGTGCGGTTGTCCGGGGTGGCGGTCAGGCCGATGAGATAAGCGTCGAAGTATTCCAGAACCTGACGCCACAGGTTGTAGATCGAGCGGTGGCATTCGTCGATGATGATGAAGTCAAAGAATTCGGGCGGAATCCTGGCGTTGTAGACGACCGGCGTTGGTTGTTTGAGCAATGTCTCCGCCGGGTGGGTCTGCTCCAGAGCTTCGTCCAGCTCCTGGTCCTTCAGCAGCGAGTACATGCGCTGGATGGTGCTGATGCAGACCTGGCTATCCCTGGCGACAAAGGACGAGGTGAGGCGCTGGACGCTGTACAGCTCGGTGAACTTGCGGTTGTCGTCACCGGGCACGTAGGCCATGAATTCCTGCTCGGCCTGTTCACCCAGGTTTTTGGTATCCACCAGAAAGAGGATGCGCCTGGCGTCCGCGTGTTTGAGCAGCCGGTAGATCGAGGTGATGGCGGTGTAGGTCTTGCCCGAGCCGGTCGCCATTTGAATGAGGGCGCGCGGGCGGTCAGCTTTGAAGGAGGCTTCGAGCTGCTCGATGGCGTTGACCTGGCACCCTCTCAATCCGGTGGGGTCTAAACTCGGCAGCGCCTGGAGCCGTGCGCGGAGCGTGGCCGACCGGGTGTACCAGTTCTGCATGGTCTCCGGCCGAGGAAAATTGAACACCTCGCGGGAGCGCGGTCTTGGGTCGCGTCCGTCGGTGAAACGGGTGAGTACGCCGGTGCTTTCGTACACGAAGGGTAAGGGCTGGCTGTTACTCACCCACTTGAGTTTTGCGGACGCGTAGCGCCCGGATTGCTCCTCAACCGTCGTGATCTTCTGGCCCCAGTGTTCCGGCTTGGCCTCGACCACGCCGACGGGTTTCCGGTCGATGAAGAGCACGTAGTCGGCCGGGCCAGTATCGGTTTGATATTCACGTATGGCAAGGCCGAGACCCGCGTTAAAGTTGACGCTCTTTTTGTCTTGGACCGCCCAGCCTGCCTGAGTGAGCAAGCTGTCAATATTTTCGCGAGCAGCTTGTTCCGGGGTCTGGTTGGCTCTGGCCATGTCCGTGGTGTTGTTATGCTGGTTTTGGATGGGCGGGAGTGTTTATATCGTGCAGAAGGGGAGAGCCCACCCCGCCGCTTCGCGGCACCCCTCCCGAGAGGGGATGTTTCAGCGCCCCTCCGGGGAGGGGCGCGTGGCTGGAG
Organism: uncultured Binatia bacterium (SeqCode); assembly: GCA_965203745.1. Lineage (GTDB taxonomy): Bacteria > Desulfobacterota > Binatia > Bin18 > Bin18 > Bin18. The sequence continues at coordinate 780,398 of CBDBDK010000001.1, read as the reverse complement.
AAAAAGCGGACTAGGCGGCTCCGGCTCGCAGCACTTGACCGGGCAGGTCGCCGGTGTGCTGCTGGTCTTGGTACAAGACCTCGCCGTTCACAATCGTGTGCATCACCCCCTGGGCGGGGACGACCAGACGCCGCCCGCCGCCGGGCAGGTCATGGCGCATCTCAGGCCGTCTGGGCGAGCCGATGGTAGCGGCATCGAAAACGGCAATATCGGCGGCCATGCCTTCAGCCAGCACACCCCGATTGGGCACGCCAAAGAACCGGGCCGGCTCGGAGGTGATGCGCTGGACCGCCCGCTCAATCGGCATGAGCTGTTTTTCACGCACCCAGGTGCCGAGCAGATAGGTGCAGTAGCCGGCGTCGCACAGCATATCCACGTGGGCACCGCCGTCCGACAGGCCGATCATCGTGTTGGGATGGGTAATGAGTTCGGCCACCCGATTTTCGTCCGCATTGAACAGGGCCATGACGTACTGGATATTCAGATTGTCCTCAATGGCCAGGTCGAGGAAGGTGTCCAGCCCGTCTTTTCCCCGCTCGCGGGCCACCTCGTCAACCGTTTTACCCTCGTACTGTTTGAGCGCGGGATTGCTGACTTCCTGGATATCGACCCGGTCCCACTTCCCAGGAAAGACCCTGGGCTGCTCAAAGGTTTTGCGCCAGGCCTGGCGGAAGTCGGGGTCACGGTAGAGCGCACTCTGCTCCTCTTCCGATTTATTAAAGGCCGGATTCCAGCACTCCAGATTGGCGAAAATGAACGGGTTGCGCAGGTTGACCTGCACGCTGAGCGGCCGACAGGTGACCTGCGGCACGATCCCGCGCTGAATCAGGGACTCGGTCTGGCGGAGCGTTTCCATACAGACATCGGGCTGGTCGTCGCGTGACAGCATGGCCAGCCAGGTCACCGGACGATTGCTTTCCGTACCCAAATGGTCGAGCAAGGCATAGTCACTTTCTGTGACGACACCCGGCTGGTCGTTCAGGGCCAACTCAATCGAGCCCCGGCCAAGGTCCTTGAGGACCCCGGCGTAGGCGGCCAGTTCGTCAAAGCTGGCCAGGCGGCAGGCGAGCGGCCGGCCCTGATAGCCGATATGCTGCGGGCCGTTGGTGGTTGAGAAGCCAAACGCCCCGGCCTGCATAGCCTCACGCAGGAGGGCGGCGATCCGGGTTGTTTCCTCCGGCGTGGCGGCCCGCTCCATGGATTCTTCACCCATCACATAATGACGAAACGGGGTCAGCGGAGCCATAAACCCGAGGTTGATCCCCGAGCCTCGTTTAGCCGCGGCGTCCATATATTCGGGGAAGGTTTCCCAATCCCAGGTCACGCCCTGTGACAGCACATCAAAAGGAATGGCCTCGACATTGACGAGATCCCAGGCCGCGATTTCTCGCACTTCGGGTTTGCACGGCGCCAAGCCCACACCGCAGTTGCCCATAATGACGCTGGTCACGCCGTGCCAGGACGACGGGGAGATGACCGGGTCCCAACAGATCTGGGCGTCATAGTGGGTATGGTGATCGATAAAGCCGGGGGTGACCGTCAGATCGGACGCATCAATGACCTTTTTTGCGCCGTCGCTGATTTTCCCAATTTCAGCAATCTTTCCCTCTGCCACCGCGATATCGGTCCGGACCGGCGGTGCGCCGCTCCCATCAACCACCATACCATTCTTAATCAGCAGATCGTAGGACATCTTTTTCCCCTCCCTGTATAGTTCCGAGCTCTTTCACGTGCCGTATCCCTATCCTGTTCACGCGGGCAGGGTCAAGCGTTCTCCTCCTCCGGAGGGCTTGACACACAGGTTGGAGAAAGCCGACAATCCTTCTCCTCTGTCATACAGCACACAGCTCCGCCGAGGGGAGGCGAAAGGACTTTCAGACCAATGACAACCCCGAGCGCAGTCCTCCAGGAAGTTGAAGTCAAACTCCTCACTGAGGACGCGGCGGTCTTCGATCAGATCGCAGCCTGCTCCCGGTTCGGCCCCTTTCGTCTTGAGCGCCGCCCGACTCTCCAGTTGCAGACGACGTATCTGGATACGGCCGACTTCCTCATCGCCCGGCATGCGCTGGCCCTGCGTCTGCGGCGCATAGGGGACGATGGCTGGGAAGCTTCGACCAAGGGACAGGGGCAGGTCAAAGGGGCCATTCACGCTCGCCCGGAACGAACGGTGGTCCTGCCCGGTGCGCCGACCTTTCCCTTCGTTCCGCCAGAAGAATTGGCCGACGCTTTACCCGCCGCTGCTATCGGTCAGACGCTGGCCCCGATTCTGATTTCCGAGGTGGAGCGCCAACGCCTGGCCATCAAGCGGAGCACTGGGCTCCAAGAAGCGGCACTGGCAGAGATAGCGCTCGATACGGCGCGCTACCGTGACCCGAAAGCGCCGGAGCGCACCTTTGCCACGTTTTATGAGGTCGAAGTCGAGCTGGAGACCGGCACGCAGGATGAGCTGAGACGGATCAGCCGTTTTCTCCAGGAACGTTTTCCCTTACATCCGTCACGCGACAACAAACTGCATCGCGGGCTCGCCCTCTTATACGGCCCAGGGGTATGGAAAGTCCCCTACGCCAGCCCGCCACAATCAGGTGTGTAAGGTTCGTGAACCGTCCTCCTGACCACCCCGTTTTATAACCACGGGGCGACCTCGGCGATAAAGTCCGTAAAGGTCGTATGGACTTGCGTGCGCAGTTGCTCCTGCTGCGTTTCAAAGGTCTGCGTCAGTAGGCAGATGACTCTGTCAGTTCGGTGCCTCTGGTCAGGCGGGCCCGGCACTGCGCGGGCGAGGTTTCGCAGCATCTGCCGCTGGACATCGAGGTCGTTGAGCTGACCGAGCACATCCTGGAGGACGCGCAGACGTCGGACCGGTTCAGCCGTCATTTCCTGGGGAAACGCGCTGGCAAAAAACTCGAACATATAGCGCAGCTTCTTACAGGCGATGCGCAGTCGATGCAGTTGCTCGGGGGCACTGTCCCTGAGAGTGTCGGGCGGTGTGGCGGTGAGCATCCGCTGACACTGCCTGCGGATGGCCTTTCGGACCAGCTTGGCCAGCTTGTGTTCTGCCTGCGGCCCCCTGGCCTTCGTCTCTGTTGTCGCGCTTTCCCAGCGCTGAAGAATGGCCTCAGACTGCGGGGTGTTCAGCGCTTCCACCAGCCGGTGATGGGTGGCGTAGCGTTCATGCTGAACGGCACGAAAAAGTGACTCCATATCCGGTCGCAGGTCTGGCGGCACAGCGGCCAGCCAGTCGGCTTGCTGGAGCAGCAACACGTCCAGGTCGCGCAGGTGGTTGGTCAGGCTGCCCAAAAAGGACAGGTCCGTACGCAGTTTTTTCGTCAAGCGCACCGGAAGCACCTTGGGCAGTTGGCCGAGCAGGGACCGGGCGCGCCGAACGGCGACCCGAAAGTCGTGCAAAAACTCGGTATCAATATCGTGGAGGATGCCCGGTCGGTTCTGTCTGACGATGTCGAGCAGAAAGGCCAGAATCGTGCGTACCGCGTGCTCAGCCCGAATATCGGGCTCGAATGTGAAAGCGAGTTTTGCGGAATACGCCCTGGCTTGCTGGACGGTATGAAGGGTTGCCGCAGGACCGCTCGGGGAAACCGATGATGTCAGACCCAAGGAGTCCAGCCACGCCCGCAGTTCACCGGCCACGGCCGACCCGGCATAGGCTGTGACCTCGACCTGGGTCGGAAGCGGGACGGTCCGTCCGTAGTCTGTGGCGGCACCTTCTTCAAAAACAATATGCGCCACCGGCCGATAAGGGGCCGCCTGCTCCGCCAGCACAAAATACGCGGCGTGCACGACCGCGCGCTCCATAAGCGCACGGATTGAGACCAGCGGCAGGAGTTGCGCCTTGAGGGGACTCTCCGCCCACTTACTGACATAGGGCGGGAGCGCCAGGCAGGACGTGCGCTCGCTGACCGGACGGCCGTCCAGCGACCAGAGCGCAACCGTATCGCGCGCCTGACACAATACCAGCCCACGCCGGGACAGACGCCAATCAAAGGTGTCGAAATAGTGCCGCGTCCGGGTTCCCAGAGAGGTGAGATCAAGGGGAAACCGCATTGGCACCTGACCGAGGAGCTGGTCCTGGGTCGTGTTCCCTGGCAAGGTGTAACGGGTTCGCGCACTCATATCTGGCTCTGCTCTGTTATGAGACCTGCCCTCGCGCATCCCTTGTAGTATAGAGACCTGTAAGGACTAATAAAGGTGGCCCCGGAAATGAATGCTCTCCCCGGCACCTATGCCCTTATCCTACAGGCAGACCACCGGCGAATTGTCCGGATTGGACGGCTGGGCCAACTCGCCGTTGAGCCGGGCTGCTACGTCTACGTTGGCAGCGCCCTGGGACCGGGAGGCGTACGGGCGCGGGTCGGTCATCATTCTCGGCTGGCGACCCGGCCGCATTGGCATATTGATTATCTCCGCCGGGCTGCCGCACTCCGGCACGTCTGGTACTCGTACGACTGCGTTCGCCGGGAACATGCCTGGGCTGATATTTTCGCGCGCATGCCGGGCGCATCGATTCCCCTTCCCGGCTTTGGCGCGTCCGACTGCACGTGTCCGGCCCATCTGTATTTCTTTTCGCGTCAACCCAGGCTGGACAGCTTTCGGCACAGGTTGCGAACCGCTCTTCCGAATCATAGGCGAGTGGACCGGGTGGCCGCAGAAGGAATAGCGCGTCTTGTTTGACAGGCCCGGACTGGTCTATAGAGGAGCGGGTATTAAGGACGGCGATTATGGGTGCACGTACTGGGGCAGAGTTTATTACGGGACTGCGCGATCAGCGTGAGGTCTGGCTTGGCAACGAGCGCGTCGAAGATGTGACCACCCATCCGGCCTTTCGAGCTGCGGTCGAGAGCGTTGCGCGTTTATACGACATGCAGCACGACCCGGCCTATCGGGACACGCTGTGCTACCCCTCGCCGACGAGCGGCGCTCCGGTCGGTCTGTCGTTTCTGATCCCGCGCACGCGGGACGACCTCGTGCGGCGGCGGACCATGAGCAAGGTCTGGGCGGACGCGACCTGCGGCATGATGGGCCGCAGTGCGGACTTTCTCAATGCCATGCTCACGGCCTGGGCGGCCAAGGCCGACTATTTTGCCCAGCAGAGTCCGGAGTGCAGGGAACGCGTCCTGGACTATTATGGGCACTGCCGCGAGAACGACCTGTTCCTTACCCATACCCTGATTGATCCGCAGGTGGACCGCTCCAAGAACCGGGCCGAGCAGGACGACCCCCATCAGTGCCTCGGGATTGTCGACGAGACCGCCGAGGGGCTGGTGATTCGAGGCGCGAAAATGATTGCTACGGCCGCGCCGTTCGCCGATGAGATTCTGGCCTGGCCCTTTCCGCCCACCCTGACCGCGGCAGAGTCCGCCTATGCCATGGTCTTTATCATCCCGGTGGCCTCGCCGGGGCTGAAGATTCTGTGTCGCGAGTCCTTTACCCGACCCGGCGCGGTCGAGGATCATCCGTTGAGCGCCCGGTTTGACGAGATGGACGCGGTCGCGGTTTTTGATGATGTGCTTGTCCCCTGGCAGCGTGTGTTTTTGCACAAAGATGTCAACCTGGTTGGCCGGATGTATACCGGTACCCGCATTCGCGAATGGACGGCCCACCAGACCAATACGCGGCTGCTGTCCAAGCTCGAGTTTGTCTACGGTACGCTCAGCCTCATGGCTGAAGCCATCGGGGTCCAGGACAAACCCGTTGTCCAGGAGACCCTGGGTGAGGCCGCCAGCTACGTAGAAATCATCAAATCCATCCTGCTGGCGGCGGAACACGAGGCCGAAATTGATCCGTCCAACGGGGCCATCTACCCGGCTCTGGAACCCCTCCAGGTCGGACGGGTCTGGGGGCCGCGCATCTATCCGCGCTTGATGGCCATGATGCGTCGGATTGGCGCGGGCGGGCTGATGCAGCTTCCGGCGACATTCTCGGCCTTTGACGGGCCGACCGGCCCGGACCTGGAAAAATACTATCGCGGTGCCCATATCCCGGCCCAGGACAAAGTCCGGCTCTTTAAGTTGGCCTGGGATTTGGTTGGCTCCGATTTTGGCTCACGGCACGAGCTGTACGAAATGTTCTACGCCGGCGACCCCAGCATGATTACGGCCAGCCTGCATCGGGACTTCGACACCGCGCGGTGTACGGAGCGAGTCAAGGCGTTCCTGGGTATGGGAGAGTAAGTCCCTATAGGGCGCGGACGTATCTATCAGAATCACGTTAAGCGACCAGACCGCATTTCGTCGAGGTCACCGTCCCAACCCGACCCGCGAAGTTGTTTGGCTTCATCAACGTCAAGGGGCTCCGCTGCAAGTGCGCGAAGTGCCAGATTGATCGCCTCGCGTTTGGATGTCAGGCGGTAGCGACGCATGATTTCGGCGCAGGCCTCATCGTCGATATTTACGTTCGTGCGTGACATACACCTTGCATACACCACTGTTGAAAGAGAGCCAAGGGTCTGCTGCAGGCGGGAGAGCCCTAGACCGGTATCGCCAGCAGCTCGCCCAAGTGTTGGTCGATTTGTTTCAGATAGTCCGGCTCAATGCCAAACAGCCCGAGGTGGCCGTATATGCTGTGAAGCACCCGGAATTCGCTGTTCGGAATGAGCTGCTGTTCGGCTTCACAGTCGCGCGGCGGGAAGAACATGTCTTCGTCAATCGGCATGACAAATACTTTTGCCCGAATCCGCTCAAGCGCCTGTTTGAGATCACCGCCGGTATGCCGACTGACATCCCCCCGCTGCCATTTCCAGGCCATGCACAACAGATTGTTCGGGTCCATGGGCAAAAAATAGTTCTCCACAAAACCGACCACAAAGTCTTCGGTGGAAGAGAAACCCAACTCCCGCCAGGCTTCCTGCTTGAACAGCTCGGTGCAGAAGCCCATCACCGACCACAGGCGGGCCTGGCGACGCAGGCCGACCTGGACCGCATGCGGGTCGGTATACCAGCCGTTATTCCAGGCCGGGTCCGAAGTGATGGACTCGTTTAAGGTCTCAACGTACAGAAAGTCGTGCGGCGTATTCTTGGCCGTGCCGGCCAGCGGAGCCGCGCGCTTGACCATGTCGGGATAGCGCACCGCCCACTCATAGGTCTGCTGCGCGCCCATGGAGCCGCCACACACCAGCTCCAGGCGCTCAATACCAAACTGTTCGGTAACCAGCTTATGCTGGGCGCGGACATCGTCGCCGATCCGGATGCGCGGGAAACGCGCCATATTGAACGGGACGGGTGTATTGGACGGCGAACTTGACAGACCGTTGCCGAGCTGGTTGGCGATAATGACAAAATATTTGTCCGGGTCGATGGCCCGGCCTTTGCCCACGTGGACGTCGGCCATGATCTTGCTGGTTCCCGAGTACCAGGTCGGCATGAGGATGGCATTGTCCTTTTGGGCGCTCAGCGTTCCCTGGGTGGTATAGGCGAGCTTGCCGGCGTGCAGGGTTCCACCTTCTTCCAGGGAAAAATTACCGAGCTCGAACAGCTCAAACGGGCCGTGGTTCTCGTGCGAGTAATAGTCGTTGAATACGCTGGTCATGCTCCGTCTCCTTGTCTGCTGAGCGCCTGCTGTTTGAATCAGCCGTCTGGTTGGGGTATAGCTGATTCGGACGGAAAGCCCAAGAGAAATAAAGCGAGTACCATGTCACACGACGCACCCCTGAACGCGGAACTCGACGCCATCGAATACTACTTCGAGCAGGGCGTCACCGACGGGCTGCCCGTTGTCCCCCCAACGGAAGAGCGGATGCAACTCATGCTGGCCGCCACCTCACAGGCCGCAGACGAAGTGGTTGCGCTCGTGCCGCCCAATTTTGGTGAAGCCTCGGTCGAGAAGATCGCCGTGAATGCGGTCATGGCCGGTTGCACACCGGAATTCCTGCCGGTCGTGATTGCTGGCGTTCGGGCCATGTGCAACGAACGGGCCAATCTGCACGGCGTGCAGGGCACCACCCACACGGCCACGCCGCTGTTTATTATCAACGGCCCAATCCGCCAGCAGCTTGATATCAATTGTGCGGCCGGCGTGTTTGGTTCGGGCTGGCGGGCCAATGCGACCATCGGCCGGGCGCTGCGCCTGATTATGATTAATATCGGCGGCGCGCATCCGGGCGAGATCGATAAGTCAACCATGGGCCATCCCGGTAAATACACCTATTGCATTGGCGAGTACGAAGAACAGAACCCGTGGGACCCCCTCCACGTCGAGCACGGCTACGAGCCGGCGCAGAGCACTATCAGCGTCTATTGCTGCGACGCTCCGCAGTGTGTGAGCAACCACGGCAGCCGCACGGCGCGCGGCATTCTGGACACCCTCGGGGCCAGCATGGCCGTCGGCTGGAGCGATAAGACCTATCTGGCCGGCAACTATATTGTCGTGTTGGGTCCTGAACACGCCAACAGCATTGCCGCCGATGGCATGAGCAAACAGGACGTCAAGCGCTATCTGTACGAGAACGTCCGGCGGCCGCTGCACGAACTCCTGCCCGGACCGGACGGCAGTGAAGGCGTGAATCGAGCCAACCTGCCCGGCTGGCTGAACGCCGCAGACGACTTCAGCCTGATCCCGAAAGTGTCCTCGCCGGACGGCATTATTATTGTCGTGGCCGGTGGGACGGCCGGACGCTTTTCCGTGCATATGTGCGGCTGGGGTGGCGGTGCCGGGCGGAGTGATCTGGTGACCGTACCCATAGAGACGTAACCCCCCTCAAGAGGAGAACGACATGCCAAAACTCTATGACCCGACCGCAGCCCCGAAGCAGGCCGCCGCGGTGCTCGCGGCCCGCTTACCGGACTTGCGCGACAAGACCGTTGGTCTGCTCGATATCAGCAAGGCCAAGGGCAATTTTTTCCTGGACCGCGTGGAAGAGATGCTGACTGCGCAATTCCAGCCGCGCGCCATCATCCGGCGCATGAAGCCCACGTTCGCCCGTCCGGCGCCGGAGGACATCCGTCAGGAACTGGCTCAAAAATGCGATTTTCTGATAGAAGCCCTGGCCGATTGAGGGTCGTGTACAACGTGCAGTGTGCACGACGGCATCTTTTTTGAAAAAGCCGGTATCCCCTCTGCGGTGTTTGCCACGACCGAGTTTTCCAATGCCGCCCTTGCACAGGCCAAGGCGCTCGGCATGCCGAACTTCACGGTCATCCTGGTGGAGCATCCCATCCAACCGCTTACGCCGGAAGAAGTTCACGGACGGGCCGAGGCCGTGTTCGGTCAGATGGTTGAAAAAGTGACGGGGCGAGCGGGTTCCTGATTTCACCCGTCTCAACTATCGGTCGGGGTGTCATGAATGACCCCGACGGTCAAATTAAACCATTTACTCGGCCAAGGGGGCCAACGGGATAATGCCCATCACCACCGGCTCGTCACTCACCACTCGGGTGGTATGGCCCTGACCGGTCGTGTCTTCAACCAGGCGGGCATCGCCGGGGCCAAAGCGTCGGGTGGTGCCGTCGCCTAAGCCGATTTCCAGTTGACCGGAGACAATAATCACGTATTGTCGGCGCGGCGCGGGATGCCAGTCCATAAAGGTCCCGACCGGCACTTCGACAAAAGAGATATGTGACGTGGCCTGCGGCTCAGTCAGGCCTGGATGCGAGGCCAGGCTTTGGTCTTCGAAATGCGATTGGCCGTCGTCCCCGGTGTACAGGCGATAGAGTCCCACTGTTTGCTCCCCCCTACTCCGGCTGAATCGGATACAGTTTGAGCGCGTTATCCCACATGATCTTGTGCTTGCTCGCGTCCGAGACATCGGGCAGACCGAGCAATTCCTCGGTCGCTCGCGCATACAGGCGGCCTTCGGGATGGCCGAAATCGGTGGCGGTGACAATATTGTCGTCACCCAGGGTGGCGATCACCTGGGCGATACCGGGGTCATCCTGGTCGGCGGCGATATAGCACTGGCGCTGAAAGTAATCGAGCGGCGCCATGCTCAGCCCGTCAATGGCCAGCCCCCGAAAGCCGCCCTGGACGCCGGCCCCGAGACGGTCCAACCAAAAGGCCACCCAGCCCGCGCCTGACTCAAGATGGACCACCCGTAGCCTGGGATGGCGCTCCAATACGCCTCCCATAATCAGCGCCGTGCTGGCCAGCATATTGCCAATGGTGAACGCCACCGTGGCTTGCGCAACGCGGAGCTCGGGCAGGTAGTAATACAGCAGTTCGTCCGCGGCGTTGCCCGCTCCAACGTGGATGCCCAGCGGGACATCGAGGTCTTCCAGCGCGGTCCACAGCGGATCGTAAAACTCGTCGTATAAACGATGTTGTCCAACCGGGGTCGGATTGATATGCACCGCCTTGAAACCGAACTCTTTGACGCAGCGGCGGGCCTCCTTTGCCGCCTCAAGGGGATCGCGCAAGTCTACCGAAGCGACCCCGACCACCCGCTTGCCGGCCGTGGAACAAAAATCGTGCAGCCAGTTATTATACGCCCGGCGATAGGCCGCCGCAGTATCAGCGTCGAGCTCCGGCACCGCGGTCATATACAGACCGGTCGTCGGATACAGGACCATATAATCAATGCCCGCTCGCTCCAGGGCCAGGTCGTAGTGCTCGGGCGGGAAACCCTCGCGCGCAAAGCTCGCATAGGCATCGTCATGCTCCGGCAGGACGATGCGGGTACCGGCATCACCAAAAGTGGGCCGACCCTCTCGGACGGGATCACTCCCAAAGGGCATGACGTATTCTTTGTCGTGGGCCGAGGGAACGGTGACGGAAATGCCAAAACCGAGCGGGTCGCCCTGATAGTCAACCCATGCGCGCGGCATGGACGAGCGAAACCTGGGTTCGAGATATTTTTCAAACAAATCCGGTGGCTCCAGGATATGGGAGTCGCTATCAATGAGGCGATGACTCTTGCTCATTGTTCCCCTCCTTTTCCAAAGCGCTGCGTCAACTTCAGCCGCACCCGAGCGTACCCGAAAGCCGTATCAAGTTGCGTCCGTCCTTCCAAGAGGCGCTTTGACACTCTTGCCGTTTCGCAGGATAATCTCGCCAGCAAAGACAAGGAGCACACGGCATGACCGATATGACAGACAAAGTCGCCCTCGTTACCGGAGGCAGTTCGGGCATTGGCCGGGCAACCGCCCTGGCCTTCGCCCGTGATGGGGCCAAAGTCGCGGTTGCCGATCTCAATATCGTCGGCGGACAAGAAACGGTATCCCTCATCGCAGGGGCTGGTGGGGAAGCGTGTTTCATTGAGGCCGATATGGGCGAGGCGGCCTCCGTGGCCGCTATGGTCGAAAAGACCGTCGAGACCTACGGCCGGCTCGACTACGCCCATAATAACGCCGGCATCGAAGGCGTACTCAAAAGGACGGCCGAGCAGGCCGAAGAGGATTGGGCACCGGTCATTCAGATTAATCTGACGGGTGTCTGGCTGTGTATGAAGTATGAGATCCCGCACATGCTCCGGCAGGGGAGTGGAGCCATTGTCAACACGGCCTCCGGGGCGGGCCTCATCGGCGTGAAGCGCATGGCCGCCTATGTGGCCAGCAAGCACGGGGTGGTTGGGCTGACAAAAACCGCCGCACTTGAATATGCCAAATCCGGTATTCGGGTCAACGCGGTCTGCCCTGGGGTCATCAAGACCGCCATGGTTGATCGAGTCTCGGGCAACCGACCGGACGTGCTCGATAAGATGATTGCCGCGGAACCCATCGGCCGTTCCGGGCAGCCGGAAGAAATCGCCGAGGCCGTGGTGTGGTTGTGCTCGGACGCAGCCTCATTTGTCACCGGCCACGCCATGGCCGTGGATGGCGGGGCAGTCGCGGCGTAACCCTGGAAAACTGACAGGTTTTGGCTCTCGGCGGATTGGTGAGACTATCAGCCTCCTGTCTGGGAGTGGGTGAGCCTCGTGCCCGCAAAAAGCCCCGCCGTTCCCTCACTCCACGTTCGTAATGACGAAGTTCTGACTCTCTTGCTGCCACTCCAACCGGGTACTCTGACCCATGTGGGGAAAGTCCTCCGCCACACATTCGCCCATGGCCCCTTCCAGAAACTCCTGCTGATCCCCCTCGCCCACGGTCGTCACCTGCACCGTCGCCCGGCCCAGGACGATCCCATCGACCAAGGCAGTAACCGTATGCTCACCAGCGCCCAACCGGTTCCAGTTGAATAACAACACAAACCCATTATTCGTGTCCCCACAGATATCCTGCGTATCCAGCCGCTCCATGCCATACGCTGCCATGTACGGCTCGACAGCCCCCTGCGCGGTCTCAATCTCGATCTCCACCATTTCCGCATCGCACACCCAGCCCCACAGCGCGCCTACCCCACTCTGAAACGAGTCCGGCCCCGGATTCTCCAGCCGCCCCTCCAGAGCCCCTGAGCCATCTGAGTCCAGATAAAAACCCGAATTGACGATGAAGCTAATGGGGAATTCGGATCCGTCTCTTCTCCGGAATGAACCGGTGAATATGCGGGCGTAACCCACCTTGGGGACTTCGGCGCTGTCGAAAGCGTCGGCGGGGTTGTCGAAGTAATACTCCCAGAAGCCGCCTTCCTCCGGGTCACTTTCAGCCGCGCGGATGAGCTGATCAAAGATGAGCTCTCCGGTCGCGATGTCGACGGAAATCCCTGCTTGTCGAAGCTCGAACCGGTCCGGAAACCCGCCGTGAAACAGGATGAGATTGGTGGCACGGTTTACGACGCCGACGTACACGGGGCCGTGTCGCCACGGCCCGTTCGGATCCCGCAGGGCGTTTTTTGCTTTCAACATATCGCCATTCTGCTGCTGTGCGAGTGCGAGAAAGAACTCCCCCGCTTGCGTGACGAAGGCCTTCAAGCTTGCGCGGTCCACCACCTCCCTGGCCGTAACGGCCGGTTCGATGTGAACGATGTCTTCCTCAACCAGGTGAGATGCGTTGAGATCGAATCCCGCGAGGAGCACGACCGGACTCCCGAATTTGGCCGAGACATAGACGGCGGCATGGCCGGAAGCGCCGGGGATACCGGGTACGTCGAACGGGCCGCCATCCCCGGTGGCGGCATCAACGAGGGCGGTCTGAGCCGCAGCAGGGTCGGTCAGGGCGGCCCGGCTGATTCCCAATGCGTCAAGAATCGCTCCATAAATCGCGGGCCTGAGTTGCCGGCCCGACAATGACATGTCCTTCGCGTGAACGAACACCCTGCCGTCGAACCTCAGTTGGATAAGGTAGGTGGAGCCGGAACGGTACACACTCCCCTCCTGTCTTATAAGACATCCAGCATACAACGCCAGTGGCGACGGCGTTGTTGTTCCCTGGCTAAACTGATCTCTTACGGCCAGCGTGAAGTCCATCAGGCTCGCGCTGCCGTCTTCTACCTGTTGCGCTGTCACGGGTGGGTCGAGGGGCGTCTGCACCAAGGCCGGGCGGACAGCGGATAAGACGCCGGCCAGGAGCAGGCCTGTGAGAAAAATCACGCCGTCGGGCAGGGGACAATCGAGGGGCGTCTGCGCCAAGGCCGGGCGGACAGCGGATAAGACGCCAGCCAGAACGAGCAGGCCGCTCGCAAGAATCAGCAACGTCGCGGCCACCACAGCCCCGTCAAAGCGTTTGCGAGTTTCCTTTTCCAGTTAGCCCCTGACCGACTGAATGTCTATTTCTGCGGCCATGCGAGGCTCCTTCCTTCCAGATGCAAAATACAGTCTAAACGAGCGTGCAGTCTGAACGCATCTATATAACACATTTCCCCAGCCGTGGTAGGGGAAAAGAAGTACGCTAAGAGAACCAGTGTCCGGCCCCGCTTCCCTTTTACACACAGACGCATGCCTGATACAGCAGGACGGGCAGAGATTGGCAGGGCGGTCAGTAAGGGATGAGCGGGACAGATAAAGGAGCATAGGCATGGCAGACTTGATGCAGAACAAAGTCGCCCTGGTTACCGGTGGCAGCTCGGGTATTGGCCGCGCTACCGCGCTGACCTTCGCCCGGGAAGGAGCCAAGGTCGTGGTGTCCGACGTGGCGATTGAAGGCGGAGAAGAGACGGCCAGCCTCATACGGGAGGCCGGCGGTGAGGCGCTCTTTGTCCGTGCGGATGTGTCGCAGGCCGCACAGGTCGAAGCCCTCGTTGCCAAGACGGTCGAGACCTACGGACGGCTGGACGCGGCCCATAACAACGCGGGGGTTGAGGGCAGTTCAATGATGACAACCGACTATACGGAAGCGGATTGGGACCAGGTGATTGCAATCAATCTGACCGGTGTGTGGTTGAGCATGAAATATGAGATTCCGCAGATGCTCACCCAAGGCGGGGGCGCGATTGTCAATACGTCTTCAGCCGCCGGGCTGCTCGGTTTCCGCAGGGGCTCGGCCTATGTGGCCAGCAAGCATGGCGTGCTCGGCCTGACCAAAACCGCAGCTCTGGAATACGCTAAGTCCGGCATTCGGGTGAATGCCGTCTGCCCCGGCGCTATTGATACGCCCATGATGGGCAGGCTGACCGATCACCGTCCCCACCGGGCCGCAAAGATGGCCTCTTTTGAACCGGTCGGTCGCATGGGCATCCCCCAGGAAATCGCCGAATCGGTGGTATGGCTGTGCTCGGACGCGGCCTCGTTCGTCACCGGCCATGCCATGTCCGTTGATGGCGGCATGGTTGCTCAGTAGGGGTGCGCTAGGACGCGGGCCGGGCGGTCCGCTCTATCAGGGCCTCTAACGCCCGCATGGTTTCGCGGTGTTGCTCTGTCGCGTCTTGTCGCTGCTCTTTGAATGCAGCCATCACTTCGTCGTGCATCTTGTCACGCTGACCGGCGGCTTTTCGCATGACCAACAGCCCGCCGGCAATAAGCGCAGCCTGAGTCAACCCAACCCCCAGGGCAATAAGATTCCCTGTTTCTCTCAAAGCAATAATGGCTGTTTCATATTCGGTCATATCTTCCTCTTACTCTCCCATACCTCACACGGACCTCTTGGGCAAACACCAGGATGCGGCTGGATTGTTTGTGCCGTGAATACCGGAGGAAACAGGGGTCTGCCCTGCTTCTAGCATTGAGGGGAACGGTCAAGTATATCAATCCCCTATGAAAATATCCTTTTGCCAGAATAGAGGAGGACAGCATGGGAACCCTGACAAGCGGTAAAGTCGCCCTGGTCACCGGGGCCAGTTCGGGTATCGGGCGGGCCGCGGCCCGGATATTTGCCCGCGAAGGGGCCAAGGTCGCTGCGGCCGATGTTAATGTGGCCGGAGCCGAGGAGACCGTGAAAATGATTCAGGACGCCGGCGGCGAAGCGTTCTGCATTAAGGCCGATGTGTCCCAGGCCACGGAAGTCGAGGCCATGGTGGAGACGGTGGTTGCGACCTACGGCCGCCTGGACTGCGCCTATAACAACGCCGGCATTGAGGGTGCGCTGGCCTCAACCGCGGATTATACCGAGGCGGACTGGGCTCCGGTGATTGCGATTAATCTGACCGGCGTGTGGTTGTGCATGAAGTACGAGATTCCGCAGATGCTCAAAAACGGCGGCGGGGCTATTGTCAACACGTCCTCAGCCGCCGGGCTGCTTGGAGCGCCGCGGATGCCGGCCTATGTGGCCAGCAAGCACGGGGTGGTCGGTCTGACCAAAACCGCGGCCCTGGAATACGCCAAATCCGGCATCCGGGTGAATGCCGTCTGTCCGGGCATTATTGACACCTCCATGGTCGGCCGGCTCAAAGAACGCCGGCCCAGAATGTTCGAGAAGATTGAAGCCGGTGAGCCCATCGGTCGTATGGGTCAGCCGGAAGAAATTGCCGAAACCGCAGTCTGGCTGTGTTCCGACGCGGCCTCGTTCGTGACCGGCCACGCCATGGCCGTTGACGGTGGGATTGTGGCGCAGTAGCCGCATCCGACACAACAGGAGGGACTCTCTATGGCGATGTATTGCGGACTGCACGTGGGTGGCGGAGCTGCGCTGCGCGAGGTCGATGGGGCACGCAAAATCGGCGAGACCGCGGAAGAACTCGGCTATGACAGTATTGTGACCGGCGACCACATCACTATCCCCAAAAAGATAGACTCGACCTATCCCTATGTTGACGCGGCCCAGGCGCGCGGCCAAGACCCCTATTCGGTGTTTACCTCAATGGAATGGATGGACGCCTTCACCGTCCTGGCCCTGCTCATTCCGGTCACGAAAACGGTCAGGTTGGGAACCAGCGTGACGATTGTTCCCTACCGTCATCCGTTGGAAATGGCACGGGTGGTGGCCTCGCTTGATGTGGCGTCGGGTGGACGGGTGATCTTTGGGGCCGGCGTGGGCTGGATGGCGGATGAGTTCGAATTGCTCGGCGTGCCGTATAAAGAGCGGGCACCCCGCACACGGGAGTATATTGCCGTCATGAAAGAGGTCTGGACGAACGAAACGCCCCGCTTTGATGGAAAGTTCGTCCAGATCAACCGCGACCTGCATTTTGCCCCCAAGCCGACCCAAAAACCGCACCCGCCCATCTGGGTCGGGGGCGAGTCCACCCCGGCCCTGAAGCGGGTGGTTGCATTCGGTCAGGGCTGGCATATCGGTCCGCTGCCCTTGAGTGATGTGCAGCACCGCTTTGATGAGCTGCGCCAGCTTATGGAAGCCAGCGGGCGGGACTATGCCGAGTTGGAAATCACCTCAATGGTAGATCCCAGCATCACTCGCGGCCGAAATTCGCGCCTACCGTGACGCGGGCCTGCACGGCTTGCACGTCACCTGCGCCGCGCCCAAGCCCGAGGCCGTCTGTCAGGTCATGCGCGATTTCAAGGCCAAGATGGAAGACGCGCTGGGGTGACCAGGTAGCGATGAGAATCGCCTGTGTTACGGAAGACAAAGTGACGAGTATAAAAATAGATAGTTTTGGTGGATACACGGGAGAGAAGCTATACTATTTTCTGATCCGTGACGGTGTAGTCATCCAAAGTATTGGGTTAATCTGGAGAAGAGTTTGATTTGGGAGGCGAGGCAGTACGACAGCGCTGTTACAGATAGGACACATTTTAGATAGAGCTTGGCGTGAGTAAGCAAGGACAGCTTCTCCAGAAGATACTCAGCGGTCGGTCGGATGCGAATATCCGATTCGATGAGCTATGCGCCCTGTTGAAAGCGATGGGATTTGACGAGCGCATACGCGGCAGTCATTATATCTATCGAAAGCAGGGACTCATGGAGAAACCCAACTTGCAACGGGACGGCGGCCATGCAAAGCCGTATCAGGTCCGGCAAATCCGCCGCTTGATCCTGAAATATCACCTGGGCGAGGACGACTGATGCATAAATTTGAGATCATTCTCTACTGGAGCAATGAGGATCAGGTGTTCGTTGCCGAAGTGCCTGAACTACCGGGATGTATGGCGCATGGCGACAGTCAGGAAGCCGCGCTCCAACACATCAAGGAAGCCATGCAATTATGGATTGATACGGCGCGGGAATACGGCGATCCTGTGCCACAGCCCAAGGGTGAACGCCTGATGCTCGCCTGACCATGGCGCATGGAGCAAGGGCGAAGGAATCACCGAAAGGAGTATGGCGGCACATGTGGCGGGTAGGCGTCGATGTTGGCGGAACATTTACCGACCTGTTTGGCTGGGAAGAAACGACCGGTGAGCGCGTTACGGCCAAGGTGCTGACCACACCGTGGGACCGCTCCGTTGGTGTCATTGAGGCCGTCAAAAAGGCCGCCCGGGATTCTCTTGAAGCGGTCGAGCAATCGGGTATTCCATTTGACCAGATCTCCTGCCTGGTTCATGGCACGACCACCGCAACCAATGCCCTGATTGAGCGCTCATACCCGGCCCCGGCCCTGGTCACCACTCAGGGGTTTCGGGATACCATCGAAATCGGTCGTCAGCATCGGAAAGACCTGTACGACCCCTATCAGGTCAAGCCCAAACCACTCATTCGGCGGCGCCATCGCTACACGGTCCCGCAACGCATTAACGTCAAGGGCGAAGAAGAACGCCCGCTCGATACCGCGGCCGCACAGCAGATTGCCGAACAGATCCAGGCGGAGGGGATCCACTCCATTGCCGTGTGTTTCATCAATTCCTATGTCAACGCCGACCATGAGCGAAAGATGCGCGACATCCTGCTCGAATATATTCCTGACGCGCACATCATGCTGTCGGGCGAGACGCGGCCCCTGTTTCGCGAGCACGGCCGCTTTGTCACCACCGCGGTGAGCGCCGCGCTCAAGCCGGTGATGAGCGCCTATTTCGATCATCTGCTGGAACGCCTTACCCAACAGGGCTTTGACGGCTCCCTGCTGATTCTCAAAAGCAGCGGCGGCGTCATGGGCGTTGATCTGGCTAAGGAACATCCGGAAGAACTGCTGGAGTCCGGGCCGGCCGGCGGGGTGGCCTATGCCGGCTATCTGGCCGATGCCATACACGAGCCCAGCATTATTTGCGCGGACATGGGCGGGACGAGTTTTGACGCCTCGATAGTCGAAGACGGCAAGGGCCTCGTGACCCGCGAGTATGAACTCGAATTTGAGCTGCCGATCATCCTGCCCATGCTCGACATCCACAGCGTGGGTGCCGGGGGTGGCTCGATCGGCTGGGTGGATAGCGGCGGCTCGCTCCGGGTGGGGCCGCGCAGTGCCGGTTCGCAACCGGGGCCGGCCTGTTATGGCAACGGCGGGACCGAACCGACCATCACGGACGCCAACCTGCTGCTCGGCCGCCTGGAGCCGACCCTGGGGGGGAAGATCAATCTGGACCGGCAGGCGGCTGAACAGGCGGTGAGTACCGTTGCTGAGCAACTGGGCCTGTCGACGGTCGAGACCGCAGACGCCATGATCCAGATCAGCTGTGAGATTATGGCCCAGGCCGTCAAAAAGGTCATTATCAACAGGGGCCGGGATCCGCGCGATTTCGTGCTGACCAGTTTTGGTGGAGCCGGGCCCATGCACGCCTGCTTTGTTGCCCGGGCCATGAATATCCCGAAAGTCATCGTCCCGGCGGCCGCCGGGGTGGCCTCGGCCTTTGGCGCCACCGTCATGGATGTCCGCCAGGACGTCGAGCAATTCATGTACGCCCCGATTGGGGAGGTTGACCTGGACCGGCTGAATAGCGCGTATGCCGAACTCGAACGGACGGCCCGTACTCTCCTTGCCCGCGATAATGTCTCGGCGGAAAATGTGCTCATCAACCGCACCGCCCAAATGCGCTATGTGGGCCAGACGTATGAAATTGAAACCCCCATTCCGGACGGCGCGCTCACCAAGGATGCCTTGGTCGCTATTGCCGATACCTTTCACGCCGTGCACAAGCAGGAGCATGGGGTCAGTTCGGATATCTTCGATCCGGCATTTGTCTCTCTGAGTCTCGCAGCCACAGCACCAACCGCAGCCCTGCCTCCCTATAAAAGTGTCGCCACGGAAAATGTCGTGGCCATGAAAAGCTCGCGCTCGGTGTATTTTTCCGGAGAATGGATCGCCTGTCCGGTTTACAACGGCCAGATTCTCCAGCCGGGCACCGAGCTTCAGGGACCGGCGATTCTTGAATACCTGGATTCGGTGGCCGTGCTGCCGCCCGGCGCGCAGGCAACTATTGATACCCAAGGCAATCTTATTGTACAGGTAGGACGATAATCGAGCAGAGTCAGAGTTCCATTTGCAGGAGGATGGTCATGCAATCCAGCGCACTCGAAAAAACGGGCGACAGCATTAAAAACCGGGCAGGACTCGATCATATTACCTTTGAGGTCTTGCGGAATCTGTTTGAGTATACCTGCGATCGGATGACGGCGGTGCTCCAACGAGCGTCGTTTTCGCCAATTCTGTCCGATATGGTTGATTTCTCAAACGCCATCTACGACCCGGAGATGCGGCTGTTGAGTCAGGCCGCCAACGTCCCCGTCCACCTGGCGGCTATGAAGTTCTCGGCCCATGCCGTGCGGGATGAGTTCGGCATCGAAAATATGCAGGACGGCGACATCTATGTGGTCAACGACCCCTACCGGGGCGGCACCCATATTAACGATATCTCCTGGATCAAGCCCATTTTTTACAAAGGCACGGAGTTGCTGGGCTTTGCGGTCAGCCGGGGTCACTGGATGGACTTTGGCGGCGGGGCGCCGGGCGGCCAGTCGTGGGGCACGCATATCGCGGAAGAGGGGCTCCGCCTGCCGCCCATCAAGGCCTTTGAAAACAATGAGGTCAAGCCGGAAATCCTCAAGATTCTGCTGGCCAACACGCGCACCCCGCATTTTATCCAGGGTGATCTTCAGGCCCATGTCGGCTGTCTCAAAGCCGCGGAAGAGGAAATGCAGTCTGCGGCCGAGCGGTACGGGCTGGAGACGATCAAGGCCGCCATGGCCGAGCTGATCGCCTATACCGAGCGGATTGTCCGCAAGAAGATCGAGAGTATCCCGGACGGGGTATATACCGGCGAGGATTATGCCGATACCGACGGCCAGAGCGATGATCCCGTCAAGGTCAAAGTGACCCTGACGGTCAAAGGCTCGGATATCACCGTAGACCTGACCGGCTCCGACCCCCAATGTCTCGGCGCCATCAACTCACCCAAGGCCAACACCCATTCCGCGGTCTTTTACTCCCTCCAGTTTTTCCTGGAACCCAGCGCGCCACAAAACGAGGGCATGTTCAACCCGATCAGCGTGGTCTTACCCGACGACTGCTGGCTGAACCCCAAATGGCCGGCCCCGACCATCGGCTGTACGGTGCTGGCCGCCCCGAAAGTTGCCAGCGCGGTGTGGCAGGCGATTGCCAATGCCCTGCCCGAGCGTGCAGTCGGCTCCGCGTGTGGCGACTGCAACTGGTTTGTGTGCGGCGTGCGTGAGCCGGACGGGAAAACCGACGTCTTCTCAGACCTGCCGGCCGGCGGCTGGGGCGGCACCCCGTTTAACGACGGCATGAATGTCACCATGGACCCGCTGGGCAACTGCATGAATATGGAAGCGGAGACCGCGGAGCTGATGTTCCCGATTGCGTATGAAGCCTTTGATATTCGGCAAGACTCGGCCGGGGACGGTCACCATCGGGGCGGGGTGGGCTCCCATCTCAAAATCCGCTTTCTGTGCGAGGGCGCGATGAGCGTGGAAACGGCCCGCACGCGCGAGGGCACCCCAGGCGTGAACGGCGGGCAGCGGAGTTCGCCCCAACGATTGTGGCACCTCCGTGCGGATGGCACGCAGGACATTGTCGGCGGTCTGACCGAGGACAATCGGTGGCTCAACCCCTTGCTGCGCGGCCACAAGCTCTCCTATGGCGATACCTTCTGGTTTGAAACCACCGGTGGCGGTGGCTGGGGCAACCCGCTCGACCGTCCGGTGCAGGAGGTCCTCGACGATACGCTGGACGAGTATATCTCTGTGGAGAAAGCACGTAGCGTCTATGGCGTGGTTGTGGATATGGCAACGAGAACGGTTGACGAAGCGGCTACCACAGCCCCTGCGGGCAGAGCTACGCGCGGCAGGCGCATGACTACCCATGCCATAAAGACACCCGAGCCTCAAATATCACACTCCATTCCCTGTAGGGATGAGCCTGTACCTTCGCCCAGAGCGGCCTCTGACATCAGGAGTTTGATTCAGTGGCGGAGGAGATTGAGGGCATAACTACCACTGTATCGGAACCGGGTGGTGGGCATTGAGGCGCTGTTGGTGGCTGCTACGTAAGAGCGGATGAATTTTATGGACTTAGGCTTCAGAAGCCGGGCATGGAATGCCTGTTCTTATCCTGCTGTGCGCGCCCATTACTTTGTGGATTCTTTATGCAGCTAGCTCCGGGACTCAAACACGGGACGGCACCCTAGTTTGTATGGTGTGCAGTGGAAAAGTCTCTGACGGATGTGCCAGTGACGACTGTGGTGAAGTACAGGGATCGGTCCACTGGCGCAACTTAATTATCTTCGTGGTGAGCTGGGACATTATGTGTGCTATTGCATGGTGGTCTGGCGTTTCTTTTTAAGGTGAGAACACTCAGGTCCGGGCCATGACCCGGCGAGCGACGAGCGCGACCTGAGACAAGTTGCCCGAGAAACCCACCCCGGCCTTCGGCCACCCCTCCAAGACGTGTGATGCATATTGTGGTGTGAGCCTTCCGGGGCCGGTCCAGCGGCCCCCGCCTCGGGCCGCTCGCCCTCCCGCTGCCCTGGGAGAGCGGCCATCTTGGCCGCTTGCGGGCTGGAAGCCCGCACTCCTGGAACCCTGTCGCAGACCGGCACGGCGCAGGGGAGCGGGGAGCCGCCGAGTAATCGTAATTTGCATCACCCATCCAAGAAGTGAATATTCCAGAGGCGGCTCGCCCGCACAATCCGCGTTAACTTTCCTTTTTGAGACGCTTGCGGCCAGCGGCAAGACCGGCCTTCTGTTCCGCGGTCAGGGTTGGATAGTGCAGGTCCAGCCGCCTGAGAGCCTGCCCCAATATCTGCGCCACGGCCAGACGCATATAAGGCTTGTCGTCTGCGGGAATCGCGTACCACGGAGCCCACGGAGTGGATGTCTGATTCAGACAGTCTTCGTAGGCGTGCATATACGTGTCCCAATAGGCACGCGCGGCAATATCGTCCTCCGAGAATTTCCAGTGTTTTTTCGGTTTCTTCAGACGGTCGAGGAAGCGCTGGCGTTGTTCTGCCTTGGAGACATTCAGCCAGAACTTGAGCACTATCGTGCCGTTCCGAACCAAGTGCTTCTCATAGTCCCGGATTGACTCAAAGCGGTGCTCCCAGAGGCGGTCGAGCTCTTTCAGCCAGGGCAGGTTCTGACGGGTCAGCAATTCGGGGTGGACCCGCGCAATCAGCACCTCTTCATAATAGCTGCGGTTAAAAATGCCGATCCGCCCACGTTCAGGCAGGCGGAGCGTCGCTCTCCACAAGAAATCGTGGGCGTATTCTTCTGCCGATGGTGCCTGAAACGAGGAGACTCGAAACCCGGCCGGATCCAGCCCCCGCATGACAGCCCGAATTGTTGAATCTTTGCCTGCGGCGTCCATGGCCTGGAAGATGCACAGGACCGCATACTCAGTCTGGGCATACAGCACCCGCTGCTGATCGTCGAGACGGTCGGTCAGCCGATCAAGCTGCTCCTGACACTCAGCGGGACCAGGCGCGTTCTTCCCAGGACCGGTCGGCGCGTCCTTCACCAGAAAGGTTCCGTCGCACGGCACCTGAAACGGACTGTCGGGCGGCGTAAAGAATTGCGGAGACTCGCGATATTTTGCCATAAGATTCAGCTATCCCGTTTGCGTTCTTCCTCTGTTGACTTGACGCTGGCGTTTGCAACCAGCACGACGGTCTCGTCCGGTTTTGCCAGCCACACGAAAGCACCCGTCCGTTCCGGTTCCTCCTTGAGTGGGCCGGTCATAACACCACGGGCAATAACGGTCTCATTGGGCCACACCGGGTTGGTAAATTTCGTGTCCAGCCGGCCGCTCGTCCACCAGGCAGAGCCAAAGCGTTCTTCGAGAATATGAGCCGCATAGGCCATGGTCATCCGCCCACCGATCACGACATCGCCAAAACCGAGTTTTTTCGATTCCTCACGGTTAGTGTGATAGTTGGCGTCACCGTGAAAAAACCGGTCGCACATCTCCAAACTGATGACGCGTTCGAGCGATCCAAACGGTTCGCCCTCCGGGACAACGAAGCGTCGCGCGCCCTGTTTGGCCTTTGGGTCGCGAAAGGTGAGCTGCCCGTCGTGCTGATCGAGCAGATAGCTCTGGTGGTGTCGCGTGCGGAGGGCCAATTCTCCAGAGTCTGCACGCAACTCGACCTCGTAACGCACCACCGAACGATTGCGCTTGGGGTAAATATCCGTGATCTGGGCGGTTGCCGTATACGTTCGGCCCGGCGTCAGCGGCGTGAACAATTCCCACTCTTGGCGCATCCAGAGATGACCAAAGTGATTGCTGAATGACGACTGCGCGAAATAGGCGTTATCCGGTCCAGCTGGCGATCATGGAGGGGACAGCAGCGGCCTGTAGACGCGAGAGGTTCAGACCGTCGTAGTAATCGCTGTAAGACGGCTTCGGTGACAGTGAAGGAAACACTGCCAAGCTCTTTACCAACATAGGGCTCTTTCGAGTCGGGGGTCTGCTGTGTCATATGCCTCTCCTGAGTAAAGATGGGAACTCCACGCTCTGGCTACGCCGCCACCGAGAGTTTGTCGTCCGGGTCGTCCACTTCCAACAGCTCAACAACATTGCCGTCAGGGTCACGACCGTAGGTCGCCCGCAACCCCTTGCCGGCTTTCTGCGGCGCGCAGTGAAACGGCATGCCCGCGGCTTTGAGCCGTTCGTATTCAGCCTCAATATCTTCCACTTGCAGACACAGGTGGGTAATACCATGGTCGCACACCGGACGATTTGGGTCGCCGGGCTTGGGCTCTGGTGTGGCGTACTGGAACAGCTCCACGCAGGCGTTGCCAGCCTTGAGCATGACGACTTTTGAGGAAGAGTCCTTGAGTCCCACAATTTGATCAACTGACTGCGATCCCACTTTCCACTCAAACGCAAAGAGTTCGTCAAAACCGAGCAGATCTTTGTAGAAGCGCAGCGCCCGTTCGATATCCCCAGTTGAAATAGCAGTGTGGTGAATGCCTTTTATCATAATCCCCCCTCCTTCTGTGGTGTTATCACTCTTTTCTTTTGCCTACCTGTGCCTGCCAGCTTGCCGCATCCGGTTTTTTCAGTGAAAATTTCCCCTTGGTGAAAAACTTGGGCTGCAGGAGCCAGACGAGTTCTCCCCGGCCAAAGGTCACCGCATGCCAGCCTGGGACGATCAAATCGATACGGGCCAATGCTGCGGTCGGAAACCGGATATTTCCGCCGCCGATCAGAAAGCTCGCCAACTCCGACCAGGTCGGCTCATGACCAACGAATAAGACCGTCGTCGCACTCTTGGGGAGG
Source organism: uncultured Binatia bacterium (SeqCode) (assembly GCA_965203745.1). Classification (GTDB taxonomy): domain Bacteria; phylum Desulfobacterota; class Binatia; order Bin18; family Bin18; genus Bin18. The sequence goes on along the minus strand of CBDBDK010000001.1, from coordinate 755,588 downwards.
GCGCGTATTTCTTCCAGCACCGCGCTCGCATCGGTAGCATACAGGGCATCGCTTATTTCCGTCGGGCACTTCCATTTGCCTGCGGCCTGGGCCACCTCCAGCGTCGTTTTTGCCCGGACCGCGGACGAGGTCACGACACGGTCCGGCATTTGGCCGGAAGCCGCCAGAATCCGTCCCATTGCCTGGGCCGCGGCAATGCCCCGTTTTGTCAGCGGGCGCGCATGATCATCCTCAGTCGCCGTGCCCCAATCAGACTTGGCATGCCGAAAAAGCAGCAGGTGTCTTGTCGGAACCGGTTGTGTCATGAGTCAGTTACCGTTTGTGAGAGGGATGCGAGCCGGCGGCCCGCAAGCCGATCGGGGTTTTTCATGTCAGCCCAACCATCGGTCCACCGTTAATTGCCGCGGCCTGACGATAGGCCGACCGAGCCGTCAGCCGCCGGGCATAGTCGATCAGCACATTGGCTAAAGGAATTTTACAGTAACGAGCCCAGGTCAAACAGGTGGTCAGCAGGATATCGGCACAGGTAAAGCTTGGACCCAATAGATACGGCCCACCGGAACGGAGGGCCTGCGTCACCACGGCAATCTGACGTGCAAAACCCTCTTTTGCGGCTTGCACCGCATTCGGCGCGGCGCCATACAGATAGGCTAGGTCATCGTGCCGCCGCAGAATGTATAAGGTGTGGGCATCAAGCTCGGTCATAATGAAAAAACACCACTGATCGTACAGTCCCCGCTGCGGAGTACCCGGACGGGGGACCAGCCCGGATTCCGGCCCATAGTTTTCAACCAGATAATTGATAATCGCGGCACTCTCGGCCAAAACCAGTGCGCCATCCTGGAGCACGGGAATCTTGCCCCGCGGGTTAAGGGTGCGAAACTCGGCGGTCTGAGTTTCTCCCGTCCGCGAGCCAATCAGGTGTTTTTCATACTCCAGACCGAGTTCGTGCAGCACCCAGTGCGGCCGGATGGTGCGGGTTGTTCCTGCACCCCACAGGATGAGGTGGGGGGATGGGGGCGTATCGCTCATGCGCGGACTCCTCGCCGGTGCGCGGTTCTTTTATGGCCTTAGCCTTACTCCCGAGCAGATGCTAGGCGGCCACATGCACCGGCGGCCGCTTGTCCGCCCACGGCTTTGCCTCTTCCAACTGAGCGGCCAAGCGCAGCAGCCCTGCTTCGTCCCCGAAATGACCAACAAACTGGACACCGACCGGCAGGCCGTCGGCACTCCAGTGCAACGGTAGGGAAATCGCCGGCTGACCGGTCGTATTAAAGAGCGGCGTAAAAGGAACGTAGGAGAAGACCTGGCGGGTCCACTCCATAGCCGTCATACCGGCTCGGTTCTGGTTCACTTCTCCGTGCGGTGCAGGCGGCTTGGCAATAGTCGGCGTCACAAAAACGTCCAGGCCCTCAAAGAAGCGACCGACGATACGGGACAGACGACCCCCGTAGTCCAGGGATTTTAGCAGATCAACTGCGGAATACTTCTTGCCGTCTTCCCAGCAGGCCAGCGTCACGGCTTCCAGCGTATCCGGGCTCGGCGAACGACCCATTTCCGCGGCCAAGTCTTCAACCGCCATGGCGTTATAGGCAGTCCAGATCACGTGAATCTCTTTAAGGAACTCCTCCCAGTCATACTCCGGTCGACCTTCGTACACCGTATGGCCGAGTTCCTCTAACACCTGCACGGTATCATGGACTGCTTGCTCGCATTCCGGGTCAACCTTTTCGCCCGAAGCAGGCATTGTGGTCCAGGCAATGCGCAGCTTCCCCGGCGCGGCGTTCACCTCCTCGCGGTAGGGGCGGGCCGGTGGGACCGGGATGCCAGGCGCACCGGCATCGGCCCCAGCCACAATGTCGAGCAGGGTCGCGGAGTCGCGGACGCTCCGTGAGACAACAAACTCACACGCCAGGCCACACAGCGGATCAGAATAGTCGGGCCCGGTAGGCACCAGGTCGCGCGAGGGCTTGAGACCAACCAGACCGTTGCACGAGGCCGGAATACGAATAGAGCCACCGCCGTCGTTGGCATGGGCAACCGGTACAATGCCGGCGGCAACCGATGCCCCGGAACCGCCGCTCGACCCACCGGCGCTATGGCCAGCCTTCCACGGGTTGTGGACCGGCCCGAACAGGACAGTCTCCGTTGTCGGGTTATAGCCCAACTCTGGCGTTTGGGTTGTTCCGGTCAGCACGAACCCGGCACGTCGAAAGCGCGCCATGAGCTCGGAATCCTCAGAGGCAACATAGCCCTGAGCCAGCCGTGAGCCCATATCGAGGCGGACTCCCTTGGCATGCAGGACGAGTTCCTTGATCAGAAACGGTACGCCGCTGAAGGGGCCTTGCGGCAGCCCTCCCCGAATCTCGGCCCGTGCCTGGTCGGACAGCACCTGAAGTACGGCGTTCAGTTGCGGGTTGATCTTTTCAATAGCCTGGACGGCGGTGGTCACAAGCTCTTCGGCGCTGACTTCTTTGCGCGCAACCAGCTCGGCCAGCCCAAGGCCGTCATACTTTGCATATTCATTCAGGGACAGCATCGTTATACCCTCCTTCGTTGAGTAGCGTTTACTCTACCATGTCGTACTCGAAATCGTCCACGCATCAGGAGAGGGATCACACCGGAAGGGAGTTAATACAGTTCATATTTTGCCAGCCGTCCGTCCAGTCCGCCGTTGACGAGCGGTTTTTTCCAGGCGGGTTTGAGGCCGATACGCTTCAGGTGCTGACGGTCTCCACAATAAATGAAAGCCGTCGAGCCTTGACAGCGCTGTTTGAGGAAATCGCCCAGGCGGGTGTAGAAAGCATCCAGATTGTCCTGTTTGCCCATGCGGATGCCATACGGCGGATTGCACACAATGACCGCGTCGTCGATCCGACGAATCTGAAAAGCATCGCGTTGCTCGACTGTAATGGCCCTCCCGGCGGGAAAGGCGGCGCAGTTGACCCTCGCGGCGTGAACGGCTTCAGGATCAATATCGCTACCATAGATGAGACCCTGAGGAGGGGAACGCAACGCAGCCCGCCCGTCTTCTTGCACTTGTCGCCAGAGTCTCATATCGAAGTCGGGCAGGGATTGAAAACCAAACCGCTGACGAAACAGTCCCGCCGGCATCCGTGCAGCCGACATATAGGCCTCGCACAGCAGTGTGCCGGAGCCGCAGAACGGGTCGTACAGCGGCCGGCGTGCATCCCATTCAGTATGGTGAATAATCGCCGCGGCCAAGGTCTCGATCAGGGGTGCCTGAACGCTTTTTTTTCGATAGCCGCGGCGATGGAGCGAGCCTCCGGACGTATCCAGGCTGATCGTGGCCTCATCATTCTGGATGTATAGATTAATCCAGACGTCCGGCTCTCTGGTATCAATGGACGGCCGTACGCCGGTGGCGGCGCGAAAAGTGTCAACCACCGCGTCTTTCAGACGGAGGGCGGCAAATTTCGAGTGCCGCAGGCGACTGTTGGCCACGGTGGCAAAAACGGCAAAGGTTTGCGACGGATCGAGAAAATCCTGCCACTCGATCTCCCGCGCCTTTTTGTACAGATAGCGGTCGGAGTGACACCTGAACGATGTGAGCGGAGCGAGCACGCGGGTAATCAGGCGGGCATAAAAATTAATAGTATAGAGCACCTTTAGTGAGGCGGTAAAATAAATTCCACGGTACGTCGGGCTGGTCTCTCGGGCTCCAAGCGTGCGAATTTCTTGCTCGGCAATGTCCTTGATATCATCCGCCACCTGGGCAAAGTAGCGCTGTGTCTCCTGATAGCGGTACATGGAAAGTGTCCAGGGTTACAAAAGCATTTATAAATACTGGTCCACAAAGGTCCGAGGAGTAACGACCTGCAAACGACGATAGCCCGAAGTCTTGAGGAGCGCCCGGTCGCCACTCACGACAACGCGACATTTTCCGGCAAGCGCACACGCAAGGAATTTATCATCGTCCGGGTCGCTACATATCTGCCGGGGAAGAGGATGGGCCTCAACCCCATGAGCGTGGGCAAACAGCAAGGTCAGAAAGGGGTCAAGGGAGACGCCAGGAAATTGCTCTGCTAATCGGCGTCCAACCAGTTCATATTCCTCAAAGATTTCTCGTGAGCCGACAAGCTGGACGTTTCCGTTTCGCCAAGCCTGAAGGATGAGATACGGAGGGCCGCTAAAGAATACGCCCGACACAAAAACATTCGTGTCAAGAACGATCCTCACTTGGTTCCCCGGACACTCTTCAGCGCAGCCGTAATGTCCGAGCGCTTCATTCCGGCGTTCCGTGCCTGCCGTCGAGCTTCGGCAATTAACCCGTCGAAGTCGGCTAGTGTGGGAGATGAAATTTTCTTGAGAATAACGACATCGCCTTCTCCAACCGCGACAAATTGGGCGCCTGGCTCAAGCCGGAGCCGCGTGCGAATTTCCTCAGGAATAACGACCTGCCCTTTTGACGACATTCTGGTTGTTGCCAGCGTTGACATACGCGCTCCTTCTTTAATCTTACAAGTAAGATTAGACGGTTCCGACCCGACAGGCAAGCGCTGAGCGCTGCCAGGACTCGGCAGGTGCCAGACACAGAGATCGAGCCGATTCCCTCACTTCTTCTTCCCGCCCGGCCAGTATTCCTGCGCGCCCAACCCTTCGAGTGCTAAACCGTAGCCAAGATTGTCGAGCATCAGCTTCTTGAGCTGTTGGGTCAGCGCGACGCGGGCATAGCGAACGGTCAACGGCGGCTGTTTGGAGACAATTTCTGCCAGTTCCCAGGCCCGCGCAAGCAGCTTTTCACGCGGCATGACCTCGTTGACCACCCCGAGCGTCAGCGCTTCTTGGGCCGAGAGTTTCTGACCGGTGAGCAGGAAGTAGCGCCCTCGATTCGCGCCCAAAAGGAGCGGCCAGACAATATGCACGCCATCACCAGGGACAATCCCGTTGGGGAAATGCGGCGCATCCTGGAACACCGCGTCGTCTGAGGCCAGCACGATATCGCACAGCACCGCCAGCTCGGCGTGAATGGTGGCCGGCCCATTGACCGCGGCGATCATGGGCACCTCAATGTCCAGGTGATTCATGAGGAGCTTTTTGGCATCCCAGTAAATATGATCCCATAACTGGGGCGTGATCTCCCATTGGTCCTCTCGGGCGTAACGGGCAATGAACTTGTCCTCCGTACCGGTAATAATGACGGCTCTGTTCTCCGGGTCACTGCCAACATCGTAGAAACATTTTCCCAACTCCGAGTGCGGGCCTTCGCCCCAGTGCAGGGTTTTCCCATCCGTGTGGAGCGTGAGTTGCAGAATTCCGTTGCGCCGCTCCATCTGAACGTGCTTATACTGATTGCGGTACTCGTCGAATGTTGCCATAGCAACCTCCCTTCTGCCTTCGGTTAAACCACGCCCGATTTGGGAGGACAAGGTTTGGACGCACGGGCAACCTCCTCATGCGTCTCACAAGGGGGGAGAGATGGACTTCGGACTGCTGTTCGCGTTTGAGAACCCACGGCCCTGGCAGGTTTCATCGGCCCAACTGTGTCGGAGTATGGTCAGACAGGCGGTGCTGGCCGAAGAGTTGGGCTACGACCACATTTGGACGGCAGAGCACCACGGCACCGACGACTACTTCCCGGCCCAGTTTCCGCTGCTGGCCGCACTGGCCACCCAGACCAGCCGCATTCGACTCGGAACCTATATCGTCATCCTGCCGCTCTACCATCCACTTCAGGTTGCAGAAGAAGCGGCAACGCTCGATGCCCTCTCGGACGGCCGCTTCGACTTGGGTCTGGGCCAGGGCTATGTGGTGGACGAATACGCCGCCTATCACATCCCCCGCTCCCAGCGGCCGGCGCGGATGGAAGACGGGCTGGCGATTATTACCGGGCTGTGGACCCAGGAGGAGTTTGCCTACACCGGCAAGCATTTCACGATTGGGCCCATTTCTCTCCGCCCCCGACCCGTACAAACTACCCCTCCCTTATGGGTTGCCGGGCTGACGCCGAAATCGATAGACCGGGTTGCCCGCTACGGCTGTCATTTTGCGGGCGCGGGCAGTGCCCATACCACACGGCTGTACGAAGACAGTCTACGCCGCCACGGACACGATCCGAAGAATTTTCATAAAGCCGCGCTGCGATTGGTCTACCTGTCCGACACGCGCGTACGCGCCTGGGAAGAATGCGCGCCGCACGTGCGGCATCGTATGGCCGTTTATACCCAAAAGCTCGACGAAGCCGGGGACTTTCAAATCCCCGGGGGCTATTTTGGCGTCGAGCCATTGCCGCCCGCCGAAGAGCTTGGCACGGTCCAGGGACTCCACTTCTTTGGCGCGCCGCCCATCATCGGAACACCCGAGGACGCGATTCAAGAGATTACGCGCTCACAGCAGGAAGCCGGCGTGACCCATCTGGTCATGTGGATGCAAATCGGCGGCATTGACCCCCGCCGAGCGGAATATTCCATGCGCTTGTTTGCCAAAGAGGTCATGCCTCACTTTGCGGCACAGGAGGGCTGATCATGCTGCCCCGACTCGGTATCCAAGACCTTGCCCAATACAGTCAAGAACTCGGCTTGGAACTCACCCCGGCTGAGATGCAGAGCATGCACGCTCGTCTGCTGGAGCATATCGCAACCTTCGAAACCTTTCAGGAGTTGAGGATTGAGGAGCAGCGTCTACCCCTCCGTTATACCGACCGAGACCCCGGCTATCGGCCAACCGAGGAAGAAGACCCACTGAACGTTTTCATTCGGAAATGTCGGATCGAGGGCGCAAAAGATGGCCCGCTCACGGGCAAGACCATAGGCCTGAAAGACCATATCAGTGTGGCTGGCCTCCCCCTCACGCTCGGTTGTCATTTTATGGACGGCTATATCCCGGACTTTGACGCGCCGCTTGTCACACGACTGCTCGACGCCGGAGCTACCATCGTGGGCAAAATGAATATGGAGGACTTCTCCTTTGGCGGCCCGGGACTCAGTGGCGTGGGCGACTTTGGACGGCCACTGAACCCGCATAATACGACCCACGTCACAGGCGGTTCTTCTTCAGGGTCCGGCGCGGCGGTCGCCGCGGGTCTGGTTGACGTGGCCTTTGGCGGGGATCAAGGCGGGTCGGTCCGGCTGCCGGCGGCCTGGTCGGGAACGGTGGGCCTGATGCCCACACACGGGTTGATTCCCCATACTGGGGTGTTTGGTCTGGACCCGACGATCGATTATGTGGGCCCTCTCGCTCGAACGGTCGAAGAGATCGCCATCATCCTGGAGTGTGTGGCGGGTGCGGACGGCTATGATCCACGGCAGACCGCCCTGCCGGCCCAATTGCCGAGCTATACTCAGGTATTAAATCAGAATATCGAGGGCGTCCGCATCGGTATTTTATCCGAGGGTTTCGGTTTTCCCGGCAGCGAGCCCGAGGTTGACCAGACCGTCTTAGACGCGCTCACGACTCTGGAGCAATCCGGGGCTCAGCTTGAGCGTGTCTCCATTCCGTTGCACGACAAAGCCCCGTTGGCCCTGCTGCCTATTTACTTTGAAGGCGGCAAGCATATGTTCGACACCAATCTGGGGGGCGCCGGCACAAAGACCTACTATCCCAGCTCGTTCATCTCCACCTTTGGCCGCTTTAAGCGTAGCCACGGACACGAGCTCCCCCTGAACTACAAACTCCATTTGATCCTTGGCGCTTACCTGACCCGCTTTACGCACGGGCGGCTGCACGCCAAGGCGCATAACGTCCGGCCCACTTTTGTCAAACAGTACAACCAGGTCTTTACTCAGGTAGATGTCCTGGCCATGCCAACAGTTCCGATCAAGGCACCACGGTATCGCGAGCCCGAGCATTACGAGGAAGCGATTGAGCATACGCTTTTCGGGGGACAACTCGGCTTAGACCTTGGGCTGGTCATCCGCAACATGGGACCGTTTAATCTGACCGGCCATCCCGCACTCAGTGTGCCATGCGGAAAGGTCGATGGACTGCCGATCGGCCTGATGCTGGTCGCCCCGCATTTTCGCGAGGACCAGTTGCTTAGAGTCGCGGCGGCGTATCAGCGTGCGGTGGATTGGGAGCGCATGCCCCCCTCTGCTCTTGAATAAAGCCAATCCGTTCTGAGGAGAGATCGCCTATGGAAACACGTCCGCTTGGTGCATCGGGAATCCAGGCCAGTCTGGTGGGTCTTGGGTGTAACAACTTTGGAATGAAGATTGATTTGGAAGCCAGCCGGGCTGTGATCGACACGGCTCTGGAGGTCGGCATTACCTGCTTTGATACCGCAGATATGTACGGCAAAGGCCAGTCTGAGGAGTTCCTGGGTACAGTGTTGGGTCCGCGTCGCAAAGATATCGTTCTGGCCACAAAATTCGGCGGTGTCGCCAAGATGGCCAAATCGGGAGAACGCTGGGGAGCGGGCGAGTATATTCGGCGCTGTGTCGAAGACAGCCTGCGTCGGTTACAAACAGACTGGATTGACCTGTATCAAATGCACTATCCTGACCCGAACACGCCGATTGAAGAGACCCTTGAGACGCTGAACATACTGGTCCGACAAGGTAAAGTGCGTGCGATCGGACATTCAAATTTTTCCGCTGAGCAAATTGATAAAGCAGTGGAACAGTCCACAGCGCGCGATTTCGCTCACTTTGTCACCGCGCAGAATGACTGGAGCCTGTTGAATCGTACGGTTGAGGCAGATGCGATCCCAGCCTGTGAGCGGCATGGACTCGGCCAGTTGCCCTACTTTCCTTTAGCCAGCGGCATGCTGACCGGCAAATATCGACGCGGTGAGGACTTTGCGCCCGGAACGCGGCTGGCTGTTCTCCCATTCTCGCAGCGTATGGCCTCTGATGAGAATTTTGCCAAGGTTGAGATTCTGCAAGGCTTTGCCGAACAGCGCGGCCACACCCTGCTTGAACTCGCCATGTCATGGCTCGCTGCCCAGCCGTGCGTCACCTCGGTGATCGCGGGAGCAACGACGCCGGCGCAGGTGCGGGCGAATGCGGCTGCGACAAACTGGAAGCTCGCGGCAGAAGAAGTAGCGCAAATCGATGCGCTCGCTTCCGGCGTTCCAGCCTAGAGGGGTTCTCTATGCAGGAGCACCCCGTACGGCACACCCCGGCCGCACTCGGCACGCAACCCGTCCCGATCGAGCCGTGTGTCTCACCAGCCTATTTTGAGCAAGAGCGGACGCACTTGTTTCGTCGGGTGTGGCTGAATGTTGGACGCGTAGAGGACGTCCCCAACGCTGGCGATTATCTTGTCAAAGAGCTGGCTATTTGTCAGACATCTGTCCTTGTCGTGCGGAGCAAAGACGATCGGATTCGCGCCTTTCACAATATGTGTTCTCATCGCGGCAATAAGCTTGTCTGGGACACTCAAGGCACCTGCCAGATGTTGACGTGCAAGTTCCACGGTTGGTCCTACGGTCTGAATGGGCAGCTCAGGTTTGTGCCGGATGAGGGCAGATTTTTTGATCTTGATAAAGACCGGCTGGGTCTCACGCCGGTGACGCTCGATATCTGGGAGGGGTTTCTCTTCGTCCACATTGATCCGCACCCACGCGAGACGCTGGACGAATTTCTGGGCGAGTTTGGCCGGCAGCTGCGTGGCTATCCTTTTCATTACATGTCAACCTGCTATCGGTACGTCACTCAAGTCAACTGCAACTGGAAAGTCGCCCTGGACGCATTTCAGGAGATCTACCACGTTCCGGTCCTCCACCGGCGAACCATCGGCGACACTTTTTCCGGACCAGAGAATCCGTTTAGTCACGCCTTGACCATAAAACTCTACCCTCGCCATCGGATGATGTCTCTGTATGGCAACCCCAGCCATCAGCCCTCACCCGTCGAATCCCTTGCCTATCGCTTTGGCTCGGTCGTCACTCAAGGGCGTATCACGGAAGACTAACTCCCGCGCGGTGTCAATCCGACCCGCAGTCCGCAGTGGGCGTTTGATCTGAATGTGATCTTTCCCAACTTTTCAGTCGACGTCTCTGCCGGGACGTATGTCACCCATCATTTCTGGCCGCTCACGGCCAACCGCACCCTCTGGGAAGCCTGTTTATACTGCCCGCCCACAACACGGGCCGGACAGCGCTTCAGCCAAGAAGTCAGCAGATGTGTATTGCGTGACACACTCCTGGAGGACGGCAGCACGCTTGAGGCCACACAGTCCATGCTCGCTACCGGCATCAGAACGCACTTCAATTTGAACGATGAGGAAGTGCTGGTACGGCATTCGTATCAGGCAATTGACGAATATGTCTCGGGTGGCTGAGGCACCAGAGGGAGACACACAAACTATGCATTGAAAAGCATCAAGAAACTTCCTATTGTCTTCATATCCAGTCGGACAGTCGCCCGACGGTCTACCAGAGAACACAAAGTAGTCAGCCAAGGAGGGAAAAGATGAGCAGTAACGGACACGCAACAACATCAGAGGTACGGGCACAACTCGATCATCCCATTATCGACGCGGATGGACACTGGCTGGAATTCGGACCATTGGTCAGAGAGGAAATGCGAAAAATCGGCGGCGATAAAGCCGTCGAAGGATTCTCTTTTTTCCCTAAGCTGGTGCAAAAGGAACTCGCCATGTCCGTGGCCGAACGCCGGGCCAGTGGGGTCGGCCAGCAGGCGTTCTGGGCGCTGCCGACCAAGAATACGCGCGACCGGGCGACTGCGGTCATGCCGCAGCTTTTGTATGAACGGCTGGACGAATTTGGCTTCGACTTCAGCGTGATGTATCCCACGGCCGGCCTCGGCCTGCCGCTGATTCCCGACGCAGAGGCGCGTCAGGCGGCCTGTCGCGCCTTCAATACCTTTAGCGCCGAGTATTTTGGCAAATATGCGGATCGGCTGACACCGGCGGGAGTGATTCCCATGCACACCCCGGACGAGGCCGTTGCCGAGCTGGAATATGCGGTCACGCAACTCGGCTTGAAGGTCGTCATGCTGGGCAGCCTGATCCGGCGCGACGTTCCGGCTGCGCTTGAGGTTCACCCCGATGCAGCGCAATTTGTCGCGTATCGGGACGTCCTGGGTCTTGACAGCGACTACAACTACGACCCGGTCTGGGCCAAATGTGCCGAGCTCAAAGTCGCCCCCTCCTTTCATTCCGGCGGACGCGGGTTTGCCATGCGCATGTCGCCGAGCAATTTCACCTATAACCACATTGGTCATTTCGCGGCCGCCAACGAGGCGGTGTGTAAGGCGCTGTTCTTAGGCGGGGTGACGCGACGCTTCCCGGAGCTCAAGTTCGCCTTTCTCGAAGGTGGGGTCGGCTGGGCGTGTCAGCTCTACGTCGATCTGATCGAACACTGGGAGAAGCGCAATATCGATGCCTTGGCCGAAGTTGATCCGGCCAACCTCGACCATACGCTGTTCCGGGAGCTCGCCGAGCAGTACGGCAACACCACCATTGTCGAGGCGCTGCGCCGGCGGGAAGCCGCCCTTGATACTGCCATGCCGCCCAAGGGTTCGGTCGATACCGGCGGCATTGAAGATCTGGACGACTACTCGGCCTGCGACATCACCAAAGCCGAGGACATCAAGGACTTGTTTGCCACGAATTTCTACTTTGGCTGCGAGGCGGACGACCGGATGAATGTCATGGCCTTTAACCGCAAGGCCAACCCGTTTGACGCCCAGTTGCACGCCCTGTTCGGTTCCGACATCGGTCATTTTGATGTTCCGAATATGGCCCACGTCCTGCCCGAAACCTATGAGTTCGTGGAAGACGGCCTGATGACGCCGCAGAACTTCCGCGATTTCACCTGCGATAATCCGATTCGGTTCCTGGGAGGAACGAATCCAGACTTTTTCAAGGGCACGGTAGTGGAAGATACTGCCGCCGCGGTCCTGGCCCAGGAGGGCGCCGGGGTCAGCGTGAACGGGCATGCTGAGAGCCAAGTGGCAAAGTAATCAATGCTTGCGCGCTCTCCCCTAGAGGGAGAGCGCCGGGGAAAGGGGGACAAGGCAAGCTGAGACGCGCCCCTCCTCCTCCCCGTTTGCACTATAACAACTGCTCAGGCACTGTCGTCATCAGGGCGGCCAGGGTTCCCCCCTATAAGGGCTCGAAGCGTTTCCTTTTCAGCAGTTGTCCCCTGCCCGCGTTGCCTAACACCGTCCCGTTTTCCACAATCACCTCTCCCCGCGAGAGGGTATGCGTTGGCCAGCCAGTGATCTCAAAGCCTTCGTATAATTCGTAGTCCACACGCGAATGCATATCACGGTGGCGAATAGTCACGTCTTTCTTCGGATCAAAGATCACGATGTCGGCGTCCGACCCCACCGAGATCGTTCCCTTCTGGGGATAGAGACCAAACAGCTTGGCCGGGTTGGTGGCGCTCACTTCGACGAAGCGGTTGAGCGACAGTTTCCCCTGACCGACACCCTCGGAGTAGAGCATGGGGATCAGGGTTTCGAGGTTGGACATGCCGGGTAGCAATTCGTCTACGGTCTTACCCGCTTTTTTCTGGGCCAGATTCCAGCCGCAGTGGTCCGTGGCCACGGTTTGCAGATTATCGTTGCGCAACCCGTCCCACATGACCTGCATTTGGGACGCTTCTCGCAACGGCGGCCAGCCAACATAGCGTTCGGCGTCCGGCTCTTCAAAGCGTTCGCGCGAAAGATGCAGATACAGCGGTCGGGTTTCGCCGTAGATGATCTGACCGTGGGCGCGGGCCTGACGAATCGGCGCCAGGGCTTCCTCGCACGACAGATGGACCAAATAGATGGGGGCTTCCGCGTATTTAGCCATACTGATAGCGCGCTGTACCGCCAAGCCTTCGGCCTCGCGGGGCCGTGAGTCAGGGAAATGTTTGGGCCCGAGCTTGCCCTCGGACGTCATTTGTTCGCACAGATAGCCGATTAAACATTGATCTTCGGCATGAACGTTCGTGAGCGCCCCATGCTTACCGGCCTGCGCCATAACCTTGAGGTAGTCGGCTGCCAACTCGTCAAAACGGGCCATGCCGATCATGAACAGCTTGAAGCTGGTATGGCCTTCAGCAATCGCGTCGGCCATTTCATCAATAATCTGCCGGGTCGGCTCCAGGATGACCGGATGGATGCCGTAGTCGATAATGGATTTGTCCTTGGCTTTCTCCTCCCAGGCTTCGACGCTGCCCTGAATCGACTGGCCGGTTTCGGGCAAGGCATAATCGACAATGGTGGTGACACCGCCACACGCCGCGGCCACCGTCCCGGAGTAAAAATCGTCAACCGAGCGATAGCCCATGAGTTCGATATCCACATGAGTGTGGACATCAACACCGCCGGGGAAGAGATATTTTCCGCTTGCATCAATTTCCGCTGCCGCCGGTCCTAACCCTTGACCAATATGTTTGATCTTACCGCCTTCAACGCCCACATCGGCTTGCGCAATATCACTCGCCGTCACAACCGTTCCGTTCCGAATCACGAGATCCATACCGCCCTCCTTTGAAGATAGCGTTTACACCTGTACCCGGTCTCCCAGCTTTCGGGCCGCGTCCACCAACGGTTGGACCAATGCGGCAACGTCGGGGTCGGCAATGCTCGTAATCCCGGTAGGATTGGAAGCAAGCTGGTCAGTCTCGACTTTGCGGTGGGCAATACGCCAGGCGCCCGCGTGTTTAACCAGACGATCAACATAACGGCCCTGGGCGAATATCTTGTATCCACCCGCGGTTGCCAGCGTCGCCAGCATACTGCACTGGCCTGTGGCTTCGTCGCCATTCACTTCGTACAAGAAATTAGCCATCATGTGTCGACAGCGAATTTCTTCGATATGAACATCGGCATAGCCCCGTAGCGCCGCCTGGCCACGCATGGCGCGCGTGCCGACCTGAAAAATCCCATCCGGCGTAAAGCATTCGACCCAGGCTTCTGGATTGAGATCGTCAATAGCGTGGGCATAGCGGGCAAAGAGTTCCTGGATCGCCAGTTTTTCCATCCATTCGTTGTCCATGCGCTCTCCCTCCTTAGCGTTGAAACTCTTGGTGATGTTCGAGCCACCAGCGTGCGATATCGATGCGCCGCGTCATCCACACATCACCTTTGGCCAGAGCGTATTCGATAAACTCGCGTAGTCCCGACGTCCGACCGGCCTGACCGGCAATCCGCGGGTGGAGTCCGATAGACATCATCCTGGGATAGCCGGCCTCGCCCTCGGCCCAGAGTTCGTCCAAGCCACGCTTACACGACTCAAAGAAATCCGCCGGGCTGCCATAGCCCTGGGGCAGAACATAGCGCGCGTCGTTGTAGGTGAAGGAGTACGGCACGATCAGATGTCGGGTGTCTCCGACTTGAGTGAAGTACGGCAGGTCGTCGTTGTAGGCGTCCGCGTCATACACAAAGCCGCCTTCGGCGACGATGAGTTCTCGGGTATGGACGCTCGGCCCGTAACGGCAGTACCAGCCCAGCGGACGCGCGCCGCACGTCTTCTGAATCGACTCGATCGCCCACTGCATGTGCTGCTGCTCTTCTTCCCGACTCAGTCGCCAGTGCTCACTCCAGCGCCAGCCGTGAGAACACGGCTCGTGACCACTCTCGGCGATCCACTCACCCACTTCGGGATTCCGCTCCAGGGCGACCGCGCAGGCAAAAAACGTCACCTGAATTTTATATTCGTCGAAGAGGCGCATGAGCCGCCAGATTCCGGCCCGGCTGCCGTATTCATAGACGGACTCGGTCGCGAGGTCCCGATATTTCTTATCAAGGGCATAGTTGATCTCGGCCAGCCCTTCGTTGCGCTCGTCGCCGGCCGGCTTGGCATACTCGGAGCCCTCTTCATAATTCACCACCAGATTCACGGCCACCTTGGCGTTATTCGGCCAGGCCACCTGCGGTGGCCGCCGACCATAGCCGACAAAGTCGCGCTTCGGACCGGGTACATCTTTATCGATCAGTTGCACGGGCCACCTCCTTACACCATCTTGGCCGGGTGTGGCTGCTCATGCCCCAGGATGGGATGGGGCTGATATGGCGCCTCGAGCGTCGCGACTTCCTCATCGCTCAGTTCCATATCAACAGCGGCAAAGAGCTCCTTCAGATGATGAATCTGCGTGGCTCCGATTATGGGCGCGGTGACACCCGGCGCCTGGAGTATCCAGGCACAGGCAATCTGGGTCGGTGTGACACCCCGCTGTTCGGCGACCTTTTCCACTGTCGCGGCCACAACGAAATCGTTCTCACGAAAATAATTATTATGGGCAAACGCGTCGGTTTCTGCACGCTTGGTCAGTGCCGTGCCACCCTCGGGCTGACGGTTGCCGGCGAAGAAGCCTCGGGCCAGCGGACTCCACGGAATGAGCGCCACGCCCTGGTCGATACACAGCGGATTCATCTCCCGCTCTTCCTCCCGATAGATCAGATTGTAGTGGTTCTGCATGGTCACGAAACGGTGCCAACCCTGTTCCTTGGCTTCATAGAGCGCCTTGGAAAACTGCCAGGCCGCCATGCTACTCGCGCCCAAATAGCGCACCTTGCCATCACGCACGAGGCTATCCAGGGCTTCCAGAGTTTCTTCAATCGGCGTGGAAAAATCCCAGCGGTGGATCTGATACAGGTCGATATAATCCATCTTGAGACGACGCAGAGAATGCTCGCACGCCTCAATAATATGCTTACGGCTCAGCCCGCCACGGTTTGGCCCGGGCCCCATCTTGCCCCAGACTTTGGTGGCAACGACAATGTCATCGCGTGAAGCCATCTCCCCCAGCCAGTGTCCGGTGATCTCCTCACTCAGGCCGATCGAGTAGACATCGGCGGTATCAAAAAAATTGATGCCGGCCTCCAGAGCTACGACAAAATGCTCGCGCGCGTCGTTCTGACCCAGGGCCCAGTCGCGCGGCATCGCCCAGTCGGGCTGCGGACCGCCGCCATAGCTCATACAGCCGAGACAGAGCCGCGACACGGTCATTCCAGTATTCCCAAGCTTTGCAAACTGCATACGTCCTCCAATGCGTTATTGACGCGGTTGCCGGTGGGCGAAGTCCGCTGCGATCTCCGAAAACGTGGCCCAGCTCACGCCAGCGTGACTGTTGAAATATTCAATCAGGCGCTCGTGCATCATCAGCACCTGCGGGCGGCCGCTCACATCCGGATGGATGGTCATGGTGAAGACGGCGTAGTCGTACTCACGATAGATCCAGTCGAACTGATCCCGCCACATTTGTTCGATGTCGCGGGGATTCACAAAGCCATGACTATTGGGCGATTTTTTGATGAACATCATGGGCGGCAGATCGTCGAGATACCAGTTGGCCGGAATCTCGACCAGGTCGGTTTCTTCACCGCGCATGAGCGGCTTCATCCACTCTGCCGCCGGCTTGGAATAGTCGATATTGGTCCAGGTATCGCCGGCCCGAACATAATAGGGATGGAAGTCGTTATGCATCAGACTGTGGTCATAGCGGAAGCCGTGTTTGAGCAGGAGTTCGTTGGTCACGTTCGAGAACTCCCACCAGGGAGCCACATAGCCGGAGGGACGGTTGCCCGACTTTTCCTCGATCAGACCGATGATTTTGACCAGTACGTCTTCCTCTTGCTGGGGTGTCATGGCGATGGGGTTTTCGTGGGAGTAGCCATGCGCGCCAATCTCGTGTCCGGCCTCAACAATCATGTGGGTCTGCTCTGGAAACGTCTCGATCGAGTGGCCGGGAATAAACCAACTCGTCTTCATGCCGTACTTCTCAAACAGCTTGAGCAAACGCGGCACGCCGATTTCGCCGGCAAACAGACCGCGCGAAATATCGTCCGGCGAGTCTTCGCCGCCGTACGATCCCAGCCAGCCGCCGACCGCGTCCACGTCAATTCCATAGGCAAGCTTGATGTCCTTTGTGGCCATATCTCCTCCCTATTCGTTACACTGTCTTGCACTTTCACCGCTTTTCGATACCAAAGCTCCACATGGTTCATACCGAACACATTCTCCCATTAGCGGATAAGCGGCGGCTCTGCTACCTTGAATGCGGTGACCCGCAGGGCTACCCCGTTCTGTGGTGTCATGGGAATCCAGGGTCGCGCCTCGGCTGGTCGCTCCTGCTGAGTCGCGCCGGTCGGGTCAAGGCGCGCGTGATTATTCCCGATAGACCGGGATTTGGAAAATCAGATCCCCAGCCCTCTCAGTCCTATCTTGCCTGGCCTGCCGACATCGTCCAGCTCGTGGACTCTTTAGCTATCGAGCAGTTTGTGGTGGCGGGGGTGTCCGGGGGTGGGCCGTTTGCCCTGGCCTGTGCATGGCAGCTCTCCGACCGAGTCGCTGCGGTGGGGCTTATCAGTACAGGACCCCCCGTAGCGGAAGTTCTTCGCCACGCGAGTTTCACCACTCGCCTCATCTTTACTCTTGGCCGTCGTGCTCCGCACCTCATCCGATTCTACAGCTTCATGCTCAGTCACCTCGCCTGGAGCTGCCCGGATCGGATGAGTCGGCAGCTACTCAGCGGGTATGGCGAAGCTGGCTCAACGCTACCCTCCCGTCCTGACATGCAAGAATTTTTCCGCCAGTATCTGGGAGAAGCCTATGCGCAAGGGGGACGTGCCTCGGCGGACGAAATCGTGCGGTTCTCTCGACCGTGGCACATCCCCATCCCCCAGGTCTCCACCCCCGTACACCTGTGGCATGGGGAAGCGGACAACGCGATTCCTCCATCTTTTGGACGGCATCTTGCTGAGCGACTTCCCCACTGCTCTGCGCAGTTCGTTCCAGGTGCCGGTCATCTCTGGATCCTTGACCATCTGCACGAGGTGATTGAGACGCTCCTCGGGGAAATGAATCCAACAATCCTGTAGAATGAGCGAAGAGAAAGGAGGGCAAAAATGGATGCAGAAAAAACGTGGTGGGCCGGTCTTCAAGCAAGATTTTTATCGAGTGTGTTTGTCTTCTTCTTCACCTGGTCTATCGCTCAAGCCGACGATGTGGCCAAGAGTCCGTATGGTCCGGACGATGAAATCGGCGTCCTCAACGAATTGACCGAGGCCAATACCCTGGCCGTCTTGCAGCGTGTCAGCAGCGGCAAAACCTATGACCTCAGCGTGACAAACTTCGTAGGCATGCCCGACCTGTCCAACCTGGGGATGGGCGACCCGCCGTTTCATATGTGGATGACGCATACGCCGCGCGGGATGCGGGTCGAGCAATTGGCCCCGGCCGGCGGTCCGCCCAACCTCGCCTTATACGATGATGCCTATACCCTGTCCGCTCACACGGGCACCCATATTGACGCCCTGAATCACCTCGGACGAGGCGAGAAAATTTTTAACGGCTACGACGCCCCAACCTATTTGAGCGACAAGGGCTGGACCAAGGCCGGAGTGGATGCCATCCCACCCATTATCACTCGTGGGATTCTGATTGATGTTGCGGGAGAGCAGGGCGTGGACATGCTACCGCCCTCGTATGAGATTACGGTCAAAGACCTTCAGCGAGTGATGAAAAAACAAGGCGTCCGCCTACAGAAGAATGATGCCGTTTTAATCCGCACCGGACGCATGACGGTCTGGCCCGACCCCAAAAAGTTCGTGCATAACGACCCGGGTATTACCAAAGAAAGTGCCGCCTGGCTGGTCGATAACGGCGCGGTCATTCTCGGCGCGGACAATATGGGAGTCGAAAAATTCCCGATGGCAAAAGACAGCGTGCATGTCTACCTGTTTGCGGAACGGGGGGTGTGCCTGCTTGAGCTGCTGTGGCTGGAGTCTTTTTCACCGATTTGGCCAAAGACCAAATCTATGAATTCGCCTTTATCGCCGCGCCGATCAAAATACGTGGCGCAACCGGCTCGCCGATCCGGCCGCTGGCGCTGCCGATTCGAGCAGAGCCGGGAGAATAAAGCGAGACAGAAGCGTTCCGTTACCCACGGAGACGCGGCATAACGTATTCCCCAAAGCGCTCCATCTCTTCCAACATGGGATGAAACTGGAGGAGAAAAGTGGTCACGCCAATGTCTTGAAAGGCACGGAGCTGATCGGCGACCTGTTGGGGAGTACCCACCATGCCGGCTGCTGTTCCGCCGTTTGTACCAATATGGCCGACTGCGTATCCGTACGTCCGCGTCATGACGGCTTTCCGGTCAACGCCAGCGATCGGTGCTTCATAGCGTAGGCTATGCAGCCGGGCGTGTTCTTCTTGGGCTGCTGTCGTTGAGTCGCGGCAGATCACGAACGCGCTTATACCAAACTGGACCTCACGGCCCTGTTCTGCCGCACAGGTACGAACTTGATCGACCAATGTCTTTGTTTCATCTACCGGCCGGCCGTTTATGAGATACACATCGGCGAGTTTTGCCGCCAAACGCTGAGCCACGTCAGACTCTCCACCAAAGTAAATGGTCGGATGTGGCTTGCGAATGGGAGGCGGCGCCAGGGTAATATCGTCGATCTGATAATAGCGTCCTTCAAAACTAAAATGCGGCTGGGTCCACAGTCCTTTGAGAATGGTGAGAAATTCTTCAGATCGGACATAGCGATCATCGTGCGGCATGGGTGGTAATCCCATCGCCTCCCATTCACGTTGCCACCAGCCAGTCACAAGGTTCAGCGCGGCGCGGCCACCACTAATCTCGTCCATACTACAGGCCATCTTGGCCACTGTTGCCGGATGCTTAAAGGCCGGACGCACGGCCGGCATGAGTTCAATGTTCTTGGTAATCGCGGCCAAGGCCGCACTGGTCGTCCACGCGTCCTGCTGATTCAGCTCAGGGCCAAACGGATTAAATGTATGCTCGGCCAGCAGCACGGTGGCAAAGCCCAACTCTTCGGCCAGCAGTGTCAGGCGCTTGGTATACTCAAATGAGGCATCCATCGTATCCGGATCTTTTGAGATGATCCAATTGCCATACACTGGCGTCCAGAAGCCCAGGCGCATTTTATCGCTTGACGGGTTTTCCATATGGTTCAACCTCTTCACCTGGTTATGTCTCTCAGATTCCTGGGACACGCCTATCGAGACAGACCACCGGTCTCCTTTGAGCGCTCGGTCCATCCCGCACCAGTCCTGAAGTAGCAACTGAGAATGGGCCTCACAAGCCAACCGAATACGCATCCTTGCCTCACCACCACGGATGTGATGGGCTGGCAGCAGTGCATACCGACCTGCTCGCTACCCTGAAAACCCGTCTTCAGAGTCGAATTCGGTTCGTTGACGCGGATACGACCGCCAAACGTGCCGCGGTGTTGGTCCCGTTCTTCGAGCGTGAGGACGACTACCATCTCCTGTTTACGCTTCGCACGTCCAACCTGCCGACTCACAAAGGCGACGTTTCTTTTCCGGGCGGACGAGCGGACAAAAAGGATGCGTCGCTCCTGCACACCGCCCTGCGAGAATCCGAAGAAGAGATGGGCTTACACCCGTCGGACGTCCAGTTGATTGGCCCCTTGGACGACCTGCGCACCATGGCCAGCAACTATGTGGTCACGCCCTATGTTGGACTGATTCCTCACCCGTACGATTTTCAACCCAACGCCTGGGAAGTGGCCGAGATTTTCTCCGTACCGTTCACATTTCTCGCCGACCATGGCAACCTGAACGCGGAAACCTGGCTGTACGATGGCACAACCATTCCCATTCAGACCTATCGCTACCGGGGCTATAAAATCTGGGGCGCGACCCAGCGTATGATTCAGAATATGCTGGATATTCTCAAGGTTCCCTGAGCGAGCGAAACTCGGGACTCACGGAGACTGCATACCCCCCACCCACCTGAGACCCTAATCCCGCCCGGCCTCAATGCCCGAGCCTACAAGCGTTCCAACGCCGATTTGCAGTCTGTCCTTACAGAGAATTTCGTACAGATCGAAAGCGGCCTGGTTGCAGGTATCTATCGCTCTTGCGCGTCCGGCTTCCACGAGGCGTGTGCGGAGTTTTCGATTCACATCGGTCCATTTCGGCAGGCGGAGCCGTCTCAGGTATTGCGCCTGGAATCTCAGGTAGCCACCCCGCATATGGGTCGAATAGGTAGCAATGAACAGATTGGTGATGCTCGACAGGAGAACCGCCTGCAACGCGCGCAAATCCCACTCCTCGGAAACAACGTAATACAGATTATGATGCGGATAGAAGTGTCCCGATTCATACACAATATGCGCCTCACCCTTGATGTCGGGGATGAGCAGCTTGGGCCGCTTCGCAAGAGAGGGCCATATTCTGTCAATCGTGCGATACCAGTTTGCGGGATTCTTTCGTGCGCAATGCCGTCCGGCAATCCGATCTTTTCTTTGTTCCAGATAGACCTTCAGTTTGGGATAGCTACCGAGGTCAACCAACTTGCCATCATCCGCGAAAGGATTGATGATGCCGTTCCCTCGCCATTGGACTTCTCCACTTTGAATGTCCTTGGTCGTAACGAGCGGGAGCTTGCGGTCATCCTCAACGTCGAGAGTGTCATACCGCCCGATAAAGGCTTTATCCGCACCAGTGGCCACACCGATTCCGACCTTACAGCCGGCTTCCTCAAGGGTCGGATACTCCCGTTCAATCCGCCTGAGCAGGGCGATTCGGTCGTTCGATTCCAGTATCCAGGGCGACATCCCGTTGGTCTGGATTGTGGTCTCTTGGACTTCGGAATTTTTCGCAACGTGCTTAGAGCGCAGGTCCCGTGCCAATATATTAAGAGACTTCCTGTCTATTTTCGGTTTGCGGACGAGGCGAGTCAGGTGAGATTGTGAGGGTAGTCCTGATTGCGAACGCTCAAAGACTATAATCGAGGGATACGCGCTGACTTCGTCAAGGAAGGCGTTGGTTCCAACCATATCGATATGGATACGTAAATGGTAATCACTAGCGACCAGTGCCCGCAACGGCCCCCCGTAGCGATTCTTCATCCAACGATCAGGACAGATAAACCCCAGAGTTCCGTCTTGGCTCAGCAGCGTCAAAGCCCGTTCGACAAATGGAATATAGAGGTCGGCCCGATCATAGAGCGTGGCGTAGCGCCGTTTGTACGCTGCTAATAACGACGCAGGAATGTACTCCTGACGGACATAGGGCGGATTACCGACAACGAAGTCAAAATGCTGCGTAAAAGGTTCAAGCAGAAAGTCTTCCTGCCGCAGCCACCGTGAGGCAAGCGCTTCCGCCGAGGCGGGGTCAATACCTTTATCGGCGAGGTGTTCGATCACTTTTTGTCGAGTATCGGTAAATGTTGCCAGGTGGAGTTCCACGGCTCGCAGGGCATCGCCCAGATCGTCCACGACATTGTCTTTCTCGGGCTGTGAGCTTTGCCAGGATGCAACGAGACGATCAATCATGGGCAGTAGAAAATCTCCACCGCCGCACGCAGGTTCGAGCACAGTTTTCCGGTGCAGGGGCGCGTCCGCAACATACCCCACCACATCAAGCATGAACTCCACCACCTCAATGCGGGTAAAGACCGCCCCCCGTGATTCGGTTCCATCAGCTCGGGCAAGTGCATCCAGCGCCTTTTCCACATCCGAGGATAGAGAGAAAGCAGAACCCGCGTCGGTATCAAACAAACTTAACTGATCGTTCGCAGACATTGGGGGATTCTCTGACTTGGTTCCTGAGTGGAGTTTATCACGCACATGAGCAACGCGTGAGACCAAACTGAGCCTATCTCGGTGGTTGGCTCACCCCCCCTAATCTCGCCCGGCCTCAATGGTCTTCTCCGCCAGGTGAGCACCTACCGGCTCCCAGGCAGAGCCGTCGTGCCATGAACCATGAACCAGGACAAATGTGGACATGCTGCCTCCTGTCCGGGTCTTGGTACGGTATGCCCACACTGACTGTCAATGCAGGCACCCCCGGCTTACCCCGTCCCACACAGAATGATAATGCTGAGAGCCAGGAACACAGGAGGGGATGCATGCAGCAGTTCCACACCGAGCGGGAACAGCGCTTCATAGACCTCGCGGCCACCTTGGCCGACGACTTTGCCACGCGCGCGGCCCAGCACGATGAAGAAGGCTCGTTTCCGTATGAGAACTACGAGCGGCTGAAAGAGACCGGCTACAGCGTACTGACCATCCCCGAAGAGTTGGGCGGCATGGGCGCCAGCCTGTTGGAACGGATCAAGGCCCAGGAACGGCTGGCCCAGGGCTGCGGTCCGACGGCGCTTGCCATCAATATGCATTTCAATGTGATGAGCCTTCTCATCAACCTCTGGCAGCGGAAGCGCCCGGCTGCCGTCGAAGCCATGCTGCGTCAGATCGCGGCTGAGCGGCTCATTATTGGCGGCTCGGGTTCCGAGCCGGACAACGCGGTTTCCATTCTTCGTCCGCGGACCACGGCGGAACGGGTGGACGGCGGCTGGCGGGTGAGCGGGCGTAAGATCTTCAGCACCCAGTCCATTGCGCTCGATCGATATTTTGCCGAAGCGACCTGGAAAGAAGGCGTCCACGACGGACAGCAGACCGGAACGATTATTACCTTTCTGATTCCGCGCGACACGCCGGGTTTCATCATCAAAGACGACTGGCATACCATGGGCATGCGTTCAACCGAGTCGAGAAGTACCGAACTCAAAGACGCCTTTATTCCGGAATCCGCGGTCTTCTTGGAACGTCCGGTAGTCACTCGCGGCGGAATAACCAATCTGTTCCCGCGCGCGCCGTTTACCATCGGCAGCGTGTATATCGGCATTGCTACTGCGGCCCGTAATTTTGTGGTGGAGTTTATGCGCGATCGGCCGCGTTTCCCGCTCGACAAACCAATGAGCCATCTGCCGAGCGTCTACACCAAGGTCGGCGAGATGGACATGCTGCTGGAGGCGGCCCGGGCCGGCCTGTGGAAAGCCGCCGCCGAGGCCGACCGGGAAGCGCCTCGCACCTGGCTCCGCAAAAGCGTGGCCGCCAGGATGGTGGCCATGGAAAACTCCGCTCGCGTGGTTGACCTCGCTATGCGGGCCGTGGGAGGCGCCTCATATTTTAAGCGCCTCCCTTTAGAGCGCTATTATCGTGATGTGCGGGCCGGGCTGTTCCATCCTTTTGACAGCGACGAGACCCTGGAACTCCTCGGCAAGACCGCCTTCGGGACAGCCATGTATGATGAAGACACGATTCGCGCCCTCAAGGAATTATAAGAAAGGAACCTCTCATGTCACACCCAGTCCGCTTCGGCATTCAGGTTCCACAACAAAACGGGGACTGGAACGATATGCTCAGGCTGTGGCAGGAAGCAGACAGTCTGGGTTTTGATACGGCCTGGGTCTTCGATCACTTTCTACCGATTTTTTCCGATCCGACCGGCCCGTGCCTGGAAGGCTGGACCGCCTTATCGGCTTTGGCCATGGCAACCCAGCGGGTGCGTCTGGGGGTCATGGTGACGGGCAATACCTATCGCCACCCGGCGGTCCTGGCCAAAATGGCGACCACGGTGGATATCATCAGCAACGGACGGCTGATTTTCGGTATTGGCAGCGGCTGGTTTGCGCTGGAACACGAGGCTTACGATATTCCCTTTCCCACAACCGGGGAGCGGCTGATCAGCCTGGACGAGTCCATCACCCTGATTAAACAACTCTGGACCCATCAGCAGGCAAACTTTACCGGTCGCCATCACCATCTGCACGACGCGCCCTTTGAGCCCAAACCGATCCAGCAGCCACATCCGCCGATTCTGGTTGGGGCCGGCGGGGAGAAGGTGGCTTTGGGCATTGTGGCGCGCCACGCAGACATGTGGAACAGCTTCGGCACGCCAGAGACCTTCCGGCATAAAATCGAGGTCCTGGCCGACCACTGCTCGCATATCGACCGAGATCCGGACGAAATTGAGAAGTCCGTCCTGATCTCGACAACCTTCTCCTCCGACCACAATATGCGCAAGCTGATCGAAGGCTATCTTGCCGTGGGTGTGACCCATATTGTCTTCTCAGTCTCCCCGTCAACCGAACCCCAGCTCCTGCGTCATTTTGCCCGGGACATCATGGCCACATTTCGCTAAAGATCCGTAGTATTTTTCCAGACTTCGCAGGAAAGGAGACCGCCTATGCTCTATGTTGTGACAACCAAAATTCTTCGGTCGCAAATCCCTGAAGATCAGGCCGCCGAACTGATCCAAAAAGAAATGGCCCATGCGCGCCAATTTATTGAGCAAAAGAAAATTCTGGCGGCCTATCGCCGGCTGGGTGGTAGTGGCTCGTTCTTTATTGTCGATGCGGACTCAAACGAAGAGGTCCACCAGATTTTCTCCGGCCTGCCCCTGGCACGCTATCTGGAGTTTGAGGTTACACCGGTCCTGCTGCATCCCCTCTTTGGCGGGCCGGCGTAAGGAAGGAGGAAAGCAGTATGAATATCAACGAAGCGGTGGAAACCCTGTGGCAGACTATCCAGAGCGGGCAGTATCCGCCTCCCGGCCTGGACAAGGCCTTGCAGTTTGAGGAGGCCTATCAGATTCAACTAGGGATTCTGGAACGGCACCTGAGCGCGGGCGAACAACTCGCCGGCTGGAAGGTCGGTCTCTCGTCCGATGCCACCCGGCAGATGTTTGGTCTTGATGCCCCGATCAGTGCCTATCTGCTGGCCAGCCGTCGGTTCCAGAGCGGAGGCCGCTTTCACTGTGCCGACTTCCGCAAGCCGATTATCGAATCCGAGCTGTGCATCATCATGGGCCAGACCTTGAAAGGTCCTGGCGTGACCCGCGAGCAGGCTTTGGCTGCCGTGGCCGGTGCCGCTCCGGCGCTGGAATTGGTAGACATGCGGCTCAATATTGGCGCGGACCTGCCGCTCGGTGTTGCCGATGGGGTGGCGCAGTGGGGATTTGTGACCGGCCCTGAGGTCAGGCCCTACCCGGCGGATGTGGACCTCGGAGCCATGACCGCGGAGACCAAGCGCAACGGCGAGGTAGTGTCCAGCGTGCAGGGCAAAGATGCCATTGACGATCAGTTGCAGACGGTTGCCTGGCTGGCGAACCATCTGGCGCAATTCGATCTGGCCTTGGAAGCGGGCCAGTGTATTATGACCGGCTCGATGACCAGGCCGACACCCATTGAAAAGGGCGATACCTGGGAAACCACCTTTTCCTCGTTTGGCAGCGTGTCCGCGACGTTTGCCTAACGACCGCGGCAGGGACGAGGTATCCTACCAGGGCAGCACCTCGCCGTTGGCGTGCCAGAATTTTCCGGTTGTTTCCAGGGTCAGCGCATCCATCCGGGCCAGCAGGCCGCGCGCAGCCTCCTCGGGTTCAATCAGTTGGCTGCGCACACCCTCGGGGAGATTGGGCACCAGTTGGGTATTGACCATCCCAGGGTGGAGCAGGGCCACCGCGATGCCGCGCTCTTTGAGGTCCTGGGCCAGCGACGCCCCCAACATATTGGCCGCGGCCTTGGACATCCGATAGCCGTACAGCCGGCCCGAGGTATTGTCGGTAATGGAGCCCATCCGGCTGGTCACAATGCCTATTTTTGCGCCGTGGTCGAGGCAGGACTGGAGGGCGTGGACCACGCGCAACGGTCCCAACGCGTTTACCTCAATCTGGCGCTGCACATCGGCAATCTGTAAGGCTTCAAGGCCGTCGTCCAGATAAATCCCGGCCACATGGACAAGCACGTCCACATGCGTGCCGATCAAGCGCTGGGCCAGTGTGTGGACCGCCGAGTCGGAGGTCACATCGACGCCAGTCTCGACACGTACACCCTTTGCCTCCAGGGTGGGTGAGTCACCCAAACAGGCGGCAATCACGTTCTCCCCGCGCTCGCATAATTGCAGGCACAGCGCGTGGGCAATGCCTCGGTCGGCTCCAATAACCAGATAGGTTGCCATACTGTTCCTCTTGCTGCCTTCAGTCGTGTCTGCGGCTATGCTATCCCTTGGCAGGGGCTTTGGCCAGTTCAGCAGGAGCAGTTCACCCCGGAACGCGACCGCCGCTTATGTCAGAGAGAGACCCGTCCGCCGTCAGGCGTAAACTCGCCGCCATCCTGAGCGCGGATGTTCAAGGCTATAGCCGTCTCATGGGCGATGATGAAGTCGCCACGATTCGGACGCTGACCGCGTACCGGGAGCTGATGACCCGGACCATTCAACAACACGCCGGCCGGGTGGTCGATTCTCCCGGCGATAATCTCCTGGCCGAGTTTTCGAGCGTGGTTGACGCGGTGCAATGCGCGGTTGAGGTGCAGACGGAGCTTGCCGTGCGGAACGCCGGGCTTCCGGCAGACCGACAGATGCACTATCGCATGGGTATCAACGTCGGCGACGTGGTCGTTGAAGATGAGCGTATTTACGGAGAGGGCGTCAACATCGCGGCCCGTTTGGAAAGCCTGGCTGAAGGCGGAGGCATCTGTATCTCGGGCGCCGTACATGAACAGATAGCGAATAAGCTCGACTTGGTGTTTACGTATCAGGGCGAGCAGCGGGTGAAGAATATCGCCAATCCCGTTCAGGTCTATCAGGTGCGCTGGGAGGCCGCAGACCTCGCGCCACCCACACTCGACAGCGACCTCCACACCCTGGAACCAAAACCCCCAGGACCCGGATCGCTGATCACCCTCGGTCTGGTCGTCCTCGTGATTCTCGGTCTTGGCGCCTTCGCCCTCAAAGACTGGTACCCGCTCTTATCATCGCCGGCCTTCTGGAATCCGCCTCGCCTGCCGCTGCCCGACAAACCCTCGATTGCCGTACTGCCCTTTACGAATATGAGCGGCGAACCGGAGCAGGAGTATTTCAGCGACGGCATCACCGAAGACATTATTACCGACCTCTCAAAAATCTCGGGCCTGTTTGTCATCGCCCGCAATTCTTCGTTTACCTACAAGGGCCGAGCGGTCGATGTTGAGCAGGTCGGGTGCGACCTGGGCGTCCGCTACGTTTTGGAAGGGAGTGTACGTCGGGCCAACGACCGGGTTCGTATCAATGTCCAGCTCTTAGACGCCACCACCGGCGGTCATGTCTGGGCGGAGCGCTATGACGGCGAAATGCGGGATATCTTTGCCCTCCAGGACCAGGTCACGCAGCAAATTGTCCAGGCCCTCCAGATCACCCTGACTGCGGATGAGCAAACCCGTTTGGTCCAACAATCGACTGACAACCTGCAAGCCTACGATCTCGTCTTGCGCGGGGAAAGCTATCTCTGGCGCACAACGCGGGAATCGCTGGTCCAGGCCCGACATCTGTTTGAGCAGGCCATCGCCCTGGACGCGCAGTATGCCGCGGCCTATGCCTGGCTGGGCTGGGCAGATTTCTTCGGCTTTATCATGCAGTGGGAGCAAGACCCCCAGGTCGCACAGCGCGCGCATGATCTCGTGCAGCGGGCCGTGGCCCTGGACGACTCGTTGCCCGTCGCGCACCGGTTATTGGGCTATATCTATCTGTTCGAGAAACAGCATGAGCGGGCGATTAGCGAGCTTGAGCGGGCGGTGGCTCTCGGCCCGAACGATGCGGACAATTATGCCTGGTTCGGGAGCGCACTGACTTTCGTCGGGCGACCACAAGAGGCCCTTCGACTCATCCAACAAGCCATCCGCCTCAACCCCCGCTATCCGTTTATCTATCTGCACTTCCTGGGGCATACCTACCGCGTGCTCGGTCAGACCGAAGAATCCATAGCGGTCTTAAAACGCGCGCTCGCCCACAACCCGGATTTTCTGCCGGCCTATTATAATCTGCTCCTGGCCTCAGTTGATCTGGGCCATCTTGAAGAAGCTCGGGCGCTGGCAACGGAGATTCTCCGCCTCAGCCCCAACTTCTCGTTCACAACCATGACCCAGGCGCTTCCGTATAAAGACCCCGCCGACCTCGAACGTATCCTGGCCGCCTTTCGGCAGGCCGGCTTAAAGAAAACATTAGCGATTGATCTCTCTTTCAAGGGCGTGGACACAAAATGCGTTCAGGCTCTGGTCGGCTTTGAGGGCCGCGACCGCCAGCCGCTCGTGGAGCGCTTTCCCGACCCGCAGGTTGAATTTCCCCGAGTATGCCTTATGCGCAGTTTCGGGTGGAAGCGGGTCGCCATCCGTTTCTTGAATCCGTATCCACTCCTCGACCACCTGACACAACTCGGCATAGACTTTGGCTTCGTCTTTCCCATGGACGCCACCCAGCATGACGCCGGGAGCACGGCCGAGATAGCACTGATCCTCGTCCGACCACTCAACGATTTTTAAGTAGCGATCACTTTTTTTCATTATGACAGCTCGTATTGCGTCATGCCTGCACTGGCATCCAGGTGTCGAGAGGTAAGACAGGATTCTGTCGGAGACAATACCGCTAGTAACGATATAAATCCTTGAATTCAGCGAATTCATGCGTGGTCACCAATCGACGTTTATCCTCGTCATCAACGCCAGGGCTTCCGTGCCAATTCTGGACATGGGAAAGGCGATCTCTTGGGTCTGGATGGGTAGCGAACAGGGGAATAGATCGTCCGTGTAGTCCTTCCAATTCTATAAATTTTTCCATGACTTTCTCAGCTTCACGAGTGTCATACTCCGCAGCATTTAAAATATAGAGGCCAATCTCGTCCGCCTCTATCTCCTGCGCCCGACTAAATGAGGCCAGCGTCGCCCCAGCGGCCAACGAGCCAATTTGGTTGACGGCACGAGCTGCATCGGGATGCCCTGCTCCTGCCGTGACCAGCGCCGCTGCCCCAATCAGCAGTTGAGCAAATTGCTGCTTGCTTTGAAGAGAGGCAAGATGTCGTTTGATCTGGTGACCCATCTCGTGCGCGATGACATAGGCCAGTTGGGCTTCGGAGTCGAGATGCTTGAATAGTCCGCTGTTAATCAGGATGATCCCACCTCCGAGATTCATTGCGTTTAGGGTTGTCGCATCAATGACCCGAATCGTCCACGGGAAAGGAGGCTTCGGAGTAACCGAGGCTAGCCGGTCCATGACACCGTTCAAATACCGCTGTATGTCTCGGTCTGTCACAATTGGCCATTGGCGGTGAATCAGACTATATGTCTGCTGGGCCTGAGTATATTCCTGGTTGGTTCCAACCCAGGCAAATGCCTTACCAGACTGTGTGAGTACGGTTTGGACGCTCGCCAAACTCTTCGCTACGTCCGTCAGGGCTGGACGAAATGGGACCAAATTTTTAGATACGAGTGCCTCTTTCCCTTCAACGAGGGATTCTGGCGCACGGTACTCAACACTCGCAACGCGCGTGTCGTCGGAGGCAAACTCAACCGTCATCCCTTTCTGGTCATATTCCCAGATACGCAGGAAATCGTCCGACCGTCGCTCCCAATCGGCTTTCCCGTAGGCAGCCAGGAGGTCGGCCTCGTCCATCTGAACTGGTGGTGTGATCCGAACAGACTGTACGATGTTCTCTTCACCGAACGAGATTGAAGCTGGAATTGAGTCTATGGAATGGAGGATGCCGCTTTGGGAAGCCTCTCCCATTCCATAGCGCTCTACGACTTCCTGACGCGTTGTTTTTCCTATCGTAATGTCTTTCCATGTCACCGTTTGTAGGGAAGGCTGAACCGGAGAGGATACTTGCTTTGCTATGGGAGGCGTGGCCGGTGGCCGCTTATGCGTAACCTCCCACGTTTCGGCCTTTGGTTGTACTTGCCCATAAAAAGATGGACCGCAAGCGGGAAGTAAAAGGAAGAGCATCAGTACAAGGTAGGAACCACTCCGCATGGCCATGGATTCTACTCCTGCGACGATTCTTCAATCGCCTGATCAAGTACGCGGACTAAATCCGGTAACGTTTTCTGTAAAAAATCCTTCATCGCTGCATCCAAGAGAGTTTGATATTCGTTGGCCGAGGTCATGACAAAAAATTCAGGATTCTCAACCTTTCCGGCGTACGTCCGTCTGTGTATCCTACGTCCGTCTTTATATACTTCGACTTGCGCGGCCACATCGCCTTTTGCTTTCATTGTGAAAAATCCTGGAGCGTGCTCTGTGAAGGCACGTGAAACTGCTATATCAAGAGCAACTGGAGTGGGAGCAGTCTCAACAGTTTCCGCACGTTCTACGCGAAATCCTGCACGCTCCAATCCTTGAATGACCGAGTTCGTCACCCACATTGGAATGTCAGTATTGGACCGAACTGAAGCGGTCACCATACCGTACCCATTTCTGATATTTCCGACTGTAGTGGGGTCCGGACGTAGGTCTTGGGGACGTGCAACGCTAATTTCTTTCTTATCAGAAGACGAGGTTGAAGCACTGAACGTCTGAGGGATAGTCGTCGGTGGAGTGAGCGTTACACGACGATCAACAAAGGCGCACCCGAGTAGATTTCCTGAACCGAGGATAATCGTTAGCAACAACCCCAAACGACGTATACGCCAAGCGTTTCTCACTTCGCTTCTCCTTCCTTTGTCTTCGGACGATAATTCTTCATAAAAAGAAAAAGGCCGCATATTAAGCGGCCTCTCTAAGTCTCAGAACAGAAGCCTATACGAACTTCTGTCGGGTGAGTCGGTTTCGCTTTTGTTCGGGCGTAGCGTCTGTTCTCCAGCCCCACCCAGGGGAACGGTCTCCATCCATTCTTGAAACTGGAGGGAAAAATCTCTTGATACTTTCATCAATAGCAAGCTGACGCTTCTTTCGAGGTACCGTTTTTCTCCTTTGCCTGGCCATGATTATTCCTCCTTCTCTGGGCCGGTGGCATATCCGGCTACATAGCTTTCATCAACGGATTCGATAATCTTTGGAGCCCTCGTTGAGGTTAAAAAATCCAGGCGAATATACAGCTCCCATACCAGACGCCATAGCGCGTCTTGATTATCGATTATCTTAACGTTTAAGCCACAATTCTTTGCGTCATCAGCAAATAGCGGACGCCCGTGATCTTGCGTTGCGAGCGGGTCAAGTAAGGGCTTGATTTTCGATTTTATGCTATCGAGCCTAATTCTTTTCAACATACCCTTCTTCAGTAGATTGACAGCAATACTCTCCGAAAGGGCTTGTGCAGACCGGATCTTTCGTATGTCTCTCGCGTCATATCTTGCAAGTTGCTGCAAGTATGGCTCAATTCGTCCTTCTGTCTTATTTGCCTCTTCCATTAATTCATTATAGCTGTCTACAATTTCATGGGCAGCTTGATAGCGTACTGGCTCACCATGTTCATCGTATATCAAAATTTGGGGGTCAATCGGACCGAGCTCGGAGGTCCTGCTCATGATGATTTCGTCAGAGCCGAGACACACCATCGTCGCGGCAGACTTGGCCATCTTTGGCACAATTACCCGAAAGCTTTTTTCACTAAAACTTCTACAGATATTGACGATTCTTTCTGCTGCCAGGGCGCTTCCCCCTGGGGAATTGAGAATGAGAACAAGTTCTTTATCGCCCCAATCAGTGTCCCCTAAAACCTCTTCTAACATATCCGCGTCTGCGTCTTCCAAGACGACGGGAAACGTAAAGGACGTAAAAAGCGAGACGACTCTAATATTATCTCCCAGGGCTTGCTCAATTTGCTGATACAAGTCCTCTCGTTGCTCAGGGGACTGGTGTATCTCCTGGATCAGTCTCTTAAAGGGTGCTTCCCGCTTGCTCATAGCGCCTAGGCAAGATGGATTTGGCAACCGCGAGGGTTCGTGCTGCTCATCTGCGGGCTCAATCTAGTTCATTATTCCTGAGCGAGGCAGGCCAGCCTAAACAAATCAGTCACAGGGGTCAATATGGTCAATTAGGCCGGCAGTCCCATTGTCTCGGGCAGCCCCAACATCAAATTCAAATTCTGAATGGCCACACCGCAGGCTCCCTTTCCCAGATTATCGAGAATCGCTATCAGCAGGACATGACCGGCGGGATGGGGCGCAACGTGGATGTCCAGGCGATTGGTATCGTTACAGGCCTGCGGGTCGAAGCTGCGTTCGTTGGTTTGCTGCTCGTTGGGCAGCACCCGCACGAACGGCTCATGCCGATAGCGCTCCCGTAAGACTTCCCAGATCGTATCGCCCGCTCCACGTTGCAGCAGACCGGTATGAATCGGCACCTGGACCCGCATGCCGCAGCGGAACGGACCGACCGCCGGGACGAAGTGGGGTGCATTGTCGAGCAGGCTGTACTGCGTCATTTCCGGAACGTGCTTATGCACCCGCTCCAGGGCGTAGGGCGCTTCGTACACCAACGAGCCCAAGCCCAACTCGGCGCCCTCCCATTTCTCAATTAACGGTCGTCCGCCGCCCGAATAGCCGGACAGCGCGTGAATGGAAATCGGCGTCTGTTTTTCGAGCAGGCCAGCCTCAAGCAAGGGTCGGACTAGCAGCAGAAAAGCCGAGGGATAGCAGCCGGGATTGGCAACGTATTTTGCCTGCCGAATGGCTTCGCGTTGGCCGGGCTGGAGCTCCGGTAGACCGTACACCCAGCCGTCCTCGACGCGATGTGCCGTACTCGCGTCAATCAGACGGGTGTTCGTGTGCGCGGCCCACTCCGCAGCCTCGCATGACGCGGCATCGGGCAGACACAGGATGGCCACGTCAGCCTCATTCAGCACCGCCCGCCGCGCAGTATCATTCTTGCGCTGCGCTTCAGCTAAGGTCAGTAATTCGATGTCGTTTCGTCCCGCCAGCCATTCCCGAATACGCAGTCCGGTCGTGCCAACATGACCGTCGATATAGACTTTCGGGAGCATACTCCTTGCCTTCTTACCGTTCTCCGGTCCTATTATACGGGGTGATTTCCCGCTGTGGCAACGAGGACCACCTCCAGCCTCGACCCGGACGGGTGGATAAAAAAACTGAGCGCTCACTCAACCTATCCGGCCCTACCGCTTGACAGACCGTTTTGGAGTATGCCACAGATAGGGCATTCGTACATACACCATCATTAAGGAAGCAAGGCTTTCTTTGAAGAGGAGGGTAATATGGCAAAGTTACGCGTGATCTCGGCAGACTCGCACATGATGGAGCCGGCCGATCTGTGGCAGCAACGCTTGGACAACAAATTCCGTGACCAGGCACCGAAAGTGGTCGAAAACCCGAAGAAGCCGGGCTTCATCTTTGTGGCGGACGGCATTGACCCCTTTCCCGTCGCCGGCGGGTTCGGAGCCGGACGGTCCGGAGAAGAGTTGAAAGACCATATGGACAAAGGCTATGAAGCCGCCCGTCCGAGCGGCTGGGACCCGGTCGAACGCATCAAAGACCAAGAGATCGATGGGGTCGAAGCCGAGGTGCTCTACACCACGCTGGGTATGCCGCTCTTCGGGCTGCCCAATGCCGACCTGCAACGGGCCTGCTTCCGCACCTATAACGACTGGGTCGCGGAGTTCTGTTCGCATAGTCCCAAACGCCTGTACGGCATCAGCCTGATCTCCCTCGAAGATATTGATGCGGGGGTCAAAGAGCTGGAGCGGACGCATAAGCAGGGTATGCGCGGGGCCATGATCTGGGGTTCGCCACCGGAAGACAAGCCGTATAGCAGCCGTGAGTACGATCCCTTTTGGCAGGCCGCCGCGGAACTTCACATGCCGCTCTCACTCCACGTCATTACCGGCAAGAGCAAGGAGAGCAAAGTCGATTTTTCGCAGATCAGCCTGTTCTATATGAATGTGATCCACGAGGTGCAACGTTCCCTGTCCACGCTCGTGTTTGGCGGCGTGCTGGAGCGTTTTCCCGAACTGAAAATTGTGTCCGCCGAAAATGACACGGGCTGGTTCCCGCATTTCATGTATCGTATGGACCATGCCTACGATAAGTTCCACGCCATGGAAAAAGAGCCCCTGCCGATGAAGCCGAGCGAATACGTCCGGCGGCAGATATGGGCGACCTTCCAGGACGATCCGGTTGGTCCGGCGACCTATAAGATTTTTGGCGAGGACAATTACATGTGGGCGTCCGACTTTCCGCATACCGACTCAACCTGGCCGGAATCCCGGCAGTGGATCAAGAAGGACTTCAACGGCGTGCCGGAGGAGATCACCCGCAAGATCGTGTTTGAGAATGCGATCAAGGCGTACCGGATGGACCTGGACTAGTCGGGACTACTGATCCGTGAGAAGCGCAAAGGGTCGGGGGGTTTTCCCTGACCCTTTTGTTTTGTTGTGCGCTGCTGGGAAATAGGCTAGGTCATTTGGAACGCACAGTTTCGGCCAGTACAAGAGGAGAGTCTATGTCTCATTCAAGAAAGATATTGTTCGCGCTCGTTGGAGGAATAGCCCTTTCTTGTCTGCTTTCCGCGGCAGCCCTGGCGTGCCGCTGTTTGCCGCCTCCGTCGCCGAATTTCGGGCTGGAAAAGTCAGACGTCGTCTTTGTCGGCAAAGCGACCGACGTGGAAACGATAGAAGCGGATGGCTGGCTGTACGGTACCTTCAAGCAGATGATGGGCTCGGAGCAGCTGTACGAGTTTGAGACCATACGGGTGACGCTGGAGGTCACCACGCCGCTTAAGGCGGCGGATGAATCTCCCCTGATTCTCGAAACGCTGGCCTCACAGGAACAGTGCGGCATTCCGTTTCAGACCGGGAGGGAATACTTCGTATATGCCTACCGCAGTCCACAGGGCGATTTGAAAACCGATATGTGCACCCGGACTGCTACGGTCGCCAAGGCGGCTGAAGATATGGCAGTCCTGGTTGAAAAAAAGGAGCGCTCCACCGTAACCCGTGTCAAGCCTCCGTCCCCCTGAGGACATGACCGTCATTCAGGAAAACGATAATGTCCTCGAACGCTCGGGGGTCCTGCGCAAAGAACAGGTGGCCGCCCTCAAAGAGGGCCATCCGGGAAGTCGCAATCTGGCGGTGCAGCGCTTCCTGATTGGCGACCGGGGCGACTCCGTCATACCGCCCCCCGCAGATCAGCACCGGCATCCCGAGCTGAGGCAGGCGGCTATAGGTATCGTGTTTTTGGCGGGCCTCGATTTGGCGGCGCGCCCCAACGGCCGCGCCGGGCTCGGCCGCACTCCCCGCTCGAATGGCCAGCATCTCAGCGATCAAGGTTTGGAACTCCTGGCCGTTGGCCGCCTGCCAGGCCGCGTCCCGTCGCATATCGCTCAGTTCGACGACCCGCCGAGCCCAGTCCTGTGGAGAGAGATGGGCGAGATCATGCAGGGGATACGATGCCCCGCCCTCCCCGCCGCTACTGGTACAGCCGAGCACTAAGCGCTGCACTCGGTTGGGATAGCGCAGGGCAAATTCCTGTGCGACCATGCCGCCGAAGGAGATGCCCATGACCAGGCATTCGTCCCAGCCGAGCGCCTGGAGCAGCCCATCCGCGTCGGCTGCATAGTCCGCCATGGTGTAGGCCACGTCAGGTTTGTCCGTTTGACCCAAGCCACGCTGGTCATAGGCCAGGACCTCAAAATGTTCTGTAAGCGGAGAATCAAACGCATTCGGTGAACGCCGCAGATCCCCACCCGTCCCGCTGATGTAGAGCAGGCGCGGTCCGGTCCCGCGCAGCTCGTAATACATGCGCATGTCACGGACAGTGGTAAATGGCATTCTGGCCCCTTCTTTTCGAGGAGGAATTTTTAGCTGTCATTATACCGAAGAGATGGTGCGGAACGCGATGCAACGGAGTGGCCTACGTATCAGGAGGTACCCGATGAAGCGGCGTTTTATGGGCCAAAGTGCGCTCGTTAAGGGAGTTACAAGTACACCGTGCCGCCATCGACCATGATCGTTTGCCCGGTGACAAATTTACTCATATCACTGGCGAGGTACAGAACGGTGCCCACCAGATCCCCGGTTTCGAGGGTCTTCCGCAAGGTCTGATTACGCTTGACGGCTTCGGCAAAACGGTCGCGATTTTCCTTCATTATCTCACTCGTTCCTGGCGTATCAACCATGGTGGGCGCAATCGCATTGACACGAATGTTGTCCCGCCCCAGTTCACGCGCGAGCGCACGGGTGAAGCCGATGACTGCGCCTTTCGACGTCGCGTAGTGCAAGGCGTTGGCGATCCCATAGACGGCTGCGAGCGAACTAATATTGATAATACTACCGCCTCCTTGCTGTTGCATGGTTGGGACCACAGCCTTGCAACACTGCCATAATCCTTTCACGTTAACCGCCATACACGCATCCCACTCGGCTTCGTCAAGCGTATGAAACCTTCCCGCATGAAGATTGCCATACATTGCGGCATTGTTGACGAGAATATCGATGCGTCCATAGGCATCGAGCGTTGCATCAGCGATAGCTTTGGCGCTGTTCGCGTTAGCGACATCGGCAGTTGTTCCTATCGCGCGTCCACCAGCAGCTACAACGTCGCCCACTGTCTCGGCGCACTCGCGTATATCTGTGGCCATCACTGCAGCTCCTTCATGGGCGAGCGCCACACAGTAGGCGGCACCGAGGCCACGTGCTGCTCCCGTGACAATCGCCACTTTTCCTTCCAAGTTACCCATTTCGTCCTCCTTACTATCGTGTAATTTCCTTAGGGCGGGACCGGACTATAAAATGGATGCGATTATATTGCAAATAGAGCGACTGGGTCGCGGTCCACTGCCGTCCCGCCGCTCGTGAAGCGTGATCCGTCCGCGCGATTGAACACACGAGCGACGTATACGCGAGAGCGGTGCTCAAGATGCGCCGTTAGTGCCAAGAAGACTCCTGAGCGATGCGGCTGGTCACCGGTCCACTCTGACCCCAATATTTGCTCCCACGTTCAGGTCCATAAGGACGAGAGGCAGTACTGGTGAGTTGCTGGAGTACGATCTGGCTGATCCGCATCCCAGGGTATAACTTGACCGCCACACGGCCAAGATTGCTCAGTTCCAAGGTGATTTGTCCCTCAAACCCCGGATCAATAAAACCTGCCGTGGCGTGAACGACGATGGCAAGACGGCCAATGCTACTACGCCCCTCGACGCGCGCGACCAGATCGGCGGGAATACGAACGCGCTCAAGCGTTGCTCCCAGCGCGAATTCTCCTGGCTGGAGAATGAACGCATCTCCTGGGGCTATCGTAATCGTTTCAGTGTACTGGTCGACGGTTCCGGGGTCATGTGGGTCCACACAAGGAATATGCGGAAGCCGATAACTCACGAACGTATCGCCGAGTCGCAGGTCAATGCTTGCTGGTTGAATTTGGACCTCAGGGTCATCGAGTGGAGTGACAATAAGCTCACCGCGGGCCAGACGAAGACGCAGGTCTTGATCGGACAGTATCATTGTTTCTCCTTGTGAGTGGAGTGTGGGAGACGAATTTCGCTCTCATGCCCCGCCAGGCCGTTGAGCGTGCTTCGGACGATGGGCTCTGACGACGGATTCATGGGTTTCCAAATAGGGGCCGCCGATGAGGTCGATGCAATAGGGGATAGCAGGGAAGACGGCAGCCAAACAATCGGCAATGGCTGGCGGATTTCCGGGAAGGTTCACAATGAGCGTA
Organism: uncultured Binatia bacterium (SeqCode); assembly: GCA_965203745.1. GTDB lineage: Bacteria > Desulfobacterota > Binatia > Bin18 > Bin18 > Bin18. The sequence continues at coordinate 717,463 of CBDBDK010000001.1, read as the reverse complement.
TTACCACGCACACCGGCAATCTGTCGGGAGAGAATGGCGGTTGGAGTAACTTTGAGGGACTCAGTCCGCATCAGTTCGGCAAAGCCATCAAGGACACGGATGCACACATTGGTGGTAGCGTCGGGAGTGATGTCACGCGGAGCAGGACCAGTACCGCCGGTGGTGACAACCAGACAGCAGCGTTCCTGATCGCAGAGCGCCCGAAGCGTCGCTTCAATCTCTAGCTGTTCATCGGGAACCAGTCGAGCAACTGCTTCCCAGGGCGTCTGCAGCGCGCTACTGAGCCACGTGTGAATGGCGGGACCACCTTTGTCTTCGTATTCACCGCGACTGGCGCGGTCTGACACGGTGACAATACCGATACGTACGTGTTGTTCCATAGTCTCTTTTTCTCCTTGATGCGAGGATTGGTCACGCGATACACGAGCCGGCTATGACGACCGGACGGCTGTTTGATGGCCATCTCGCAACTGGCGCCCCCTATTGCAACGTCTTGGCAAAAGCTGTGATGAAAAAGGAGCATCTTTCGTCAGGCGGTCGAAAAAATTGTCTGCGATAATGTGCGAGTTCTTGCATACTCTGACGCAGGTCATCAAGGACCGTATGGGTCTTCGGCCGGCTTTCGGCCCTGGCACTCTGGGGCTGTGATGCCACCCCGCCCGGTCAAAGTCAAGCAACACGTCGGCGGGTCGTGGTTCAGGGGGACCGGGCAACCACAAGGGGTTGCCCCTACGAGACATATGCCCGCCCTCTGAAGCCCCCCTCTTTTCCTGGGACCGCGGCCATCTTGGCCGCGCGGCGGGCTGATAGGGGCGACCGGCCGGTCGCCCCTACTCCTGGCCCCCTGTCACAGACAGGCACGGCGCAGGGGAGCGGGGGCCGCCGAGTCATGTCATGTGCCGCACACGTCCCGAGAGGGGATACAAAAAAACCACCCCTCCTTGGAGGGGTGGCCCGCAGGGCCGGGGTGGGTTCCGGGATCGTCCGTCCGTGAAACCCACCCCGCCGCTACGCGGCACCCCTCCCGAGAGGGGATATAGAAAAAAGCTGCCCCCCGACATGTGCTGCACATGAGGTGGTGGCCCCTGTTCGGACTGCTCCGTAGGGGCAATGCATGCATTGCCCCTACAACGGCACGCCGCCCAGAGACGTGGGATGCGTATGAAGGAGGAGGTCTAGAGCCAATAACGATGCTGTGTCGCCGTCCGTCATTCCTGCGAAAGCAGGAATCCAGGCCCCCAGCCTCCCGGCCTCTGGATGCCGGATCACGTCCGGCATGACGAAAGCGTACTGGCACGGCTACAACGTATCCTCACCCTGGCGCTGTGAGCCCAGTGGTGGGGGCGTTCGGAGCGCGCAGTTTGTCAAGGGGTATGGGAAGTCGAACAAGAACGACTGGCGCGACGCGGAGGCGATCTGCGGGGCGGTGAGGCGTCCGCGAGTTGGTCGAGACGCTGCAAGGAGTGGACCACGTCAAGGAAGAGTCGGTGTACATTCTCCTCACCGTTCCTCATAGCCCGACCGTTTTACGGAAGCCAGGGCCAGGCCACCCCCGGGGCCACCCCTGGCCGCGGCCGGGGACCAGGAGTGCGGGCTTCCAGCCCGCATGGCGGCCAAGATGGCCGCCCTCCCAGGCCAGAGTCCCTTACCGCAGATCTGGGTATTCGTCGCTCCTCCCGAAGTCCCACGGGTTGTCCACTGTGTTGGCGCCGTCCACATCCACATCCCAGTTGGCGTAGATGCCACTGTAGCCGGTGGGCACCTGCAACTGCGCGGTGGTGTGGCCCGGCAGAGTGTTGGTTTCGTCGCTGTCCACGACGTTGTTGCGATTGTCATCGTCCGAGCCGACGCCGAATGGCCAGTTCGTGAGATTGCTATCCCAGTAACTATCGGTGACGCGATAGTACACGGTGGAGTCGTTGTTGTTCAGTTCGTTCCTGCCGATCAGTCCGCCCATCGGCCCGGCGTACGGGCCGCCGTGCTTGTGCACGCCGCCGGTGGAGTAGGAAGTGCTGATGCTGGCGTAGTTCTCGCCCACCAGCCCGCCGACATCGCCCTTGCCGTTTACAGCGTTGCGGGCGTAGCAGGCGATGATGCGGCCGGAGCCTTTGGCGTACGGGCCGCCGTTCGTGCCCACCAGTCCGCCGACCCAATACGCGTCATTGGCGTGCACCGTGCTGGTGGAGGAGCTGGCGGCGAGCACCCGCACCTCGTAAGGACTGCCGTTTGTCAGGTTTTCGATGGTGTAGGACAGGGTGGTGTCGGTGCCAAGCGCCCAGGCCCTCCGAACCTCCGTCCAGTCGGTCGCGCCGGTCGCCCTATACTCCACGGAGTACCTGACGATGACGTATCCGTGGTCCGCAGGCGCCGTCCAGGTGACTGTCAACTGCGTGTCGCCCGCGGTGACAGTAGGCGCGGCGGGGGCAGTGGGGACCTGACGGTCCGCGTCTCTGTTGCCGGTGGCATACAGCACGTACGACCAGGGGCCATAGCTGCCGTCCGAGTTGTCCCGCGCCCTGACTTGCGCCCAGACAGTTTCGCCCTGCTCACCCACCTCGTGTTGCGTAGTGCCAGCGGCAATAAGGTCAACGGTTCCGTCATTAAGGTTGGAATCCGTATCGTACCGGAGTTGATATTCCCGGACTGTTCCGCTGCTCGGCGCGTCCCAGGAAAAGCGAACTCCGTTGTTGCGAACAGTCACGCTGCACTCGGTTGGGATAGCGCAGGGCAAATTCCTGTGCGACCATGCCGCCGAAGGAGATGCCCATGACCAGGCATTCGTCCCAGCCGAGCGCCTGGAGCAGCCCATCCGCGTCGGCTGCATAGTCCGCCATGGTGTAGGCCACGTCAGGTTTGTCCGTTTGACCCAAGCCACGCTGGTCATAGGCCAGGACCTCAAAATGTTCTGTAAGCGGAGAATCAAACGCATTCGGTGAACGCCGCAGATCCCCACCCGTCCCGCTGATGTAGAGCAGGCGCGGTCCGGTCCCGCGCAGCTCGTAATACATTTGAATGTCACGCACAGCAGCAAATGGCATAGTAGGCCTCCGGCAGCGTTTCCGTGTGTCCTTACGCAACCTTGGGGATAAACGCGGCGTATGTGTCCAACAGCGGGAAGATCGCCTCTTTCCCTTCGGACGGCACAAAAAACACGGCTCGCTCAGCTCCCAACTCGCGGTATTGTTGCAGCACCGCCTCATCTTCCGGGGCGCCCAGGAAAGAGATCGAAATCTCATCCGGTTGACGGCCGGCCTTTTCGGCCCGGCTCCGGAGATCGCTCACGACCGCGGGCAGGTCTTTATAGGCCTGGGCATTGGGAAACCAGCCGTCGCAGTAACGCACCACCCGGTCGAGTCCGTTTGAGGTGTGTGAACCCAGGATAATGGGCGGATGGGGTTTCTGCACGGGCTTCGGGTAGGACCAGATCGGGTCAAAATTGACGAACTCGCCGTGATACTCCGCTTCCTCTTCGGTCCAAATGGCTTTCATCGCCTCAATTTTCTCACGTAAGACCTTCCAGCGTCGTTTGAACGGCGTGCCGTGGTTCTCCATCTCTTCGGCGTTCCACCCACCGCCGATACCAAAGAGCAGACGCCCGTTGGAGATCTGATCAACCGAGGCGACCTCGTTGGCCATCGTAATCGGGTCGCGCTCCATGGCGAGACAAATCCCACTCCCGATTTTGATGTTGGTGGTGACCGCGGCTGCGGCTGTGAGCGTCACAAACAAGTCGTGCGTATGCCAGTACTCCTTGGGCAAATCGCCCCCAAGGGGAAAGGGCGTACGGCGGCTGGCCGGAATATGGGTGTGTTCCGGGTACCACACGGACTCAAAGCCGCGCTCTTCGCAGGCAACGGCCAGCTCATCCGGCCGGACAGAATAATCCGTAGCAAACATCTCAATACCGAGTTTCATCTGACCCTCCTTTAGACGTTGGCACTCTGCGCCTGTCATGACACCCTGCCCGGCCAAAGTCAAGCAACACGCCGGCGAAGCGCGTTGACGCTCAGGAGGGGGAACGATAAATTATGAGGCTCTCTTTCAGAGCCAGGCAAAGGAGTTAGAGTGACCATGAGCGGGGAAGACAAGGCAATACAAACAGACCATTCAGAAACGAATGGAGCGTCTCGGCTCAAGGACCTGGAGGCCCTCGGCCCGCCGCGGCCCGCCACCCCCGCCCATATTATTCAGGACGACCGGGAAGCGGTCGATATCGCCCACCGTTTGGCAAAAAGCTTTGCGCAGGAAGCGGCGCTGCGCGACCGGGAACGCCGGCTGCCGCTTACCGAACTGGACGCATTCTCGCAGAGTGGCTTATGGGGCATGACCGTGCCCAAAGCCTATGGCGGCGCCGAGGTCTCGTATGTCACGGTGGGCGAGGTGATTACAATTATCTCCGCGGCCGACCCGTCGCTCGGACAGATTCCGCAAAACCACCTTGGCATACTCGATATCATCCGTCTGTGTGCCGGTGAGGAGCAGAAGCGCTTTTTCTTTGGCGAGGTCTTAAAAGGCATGCGTCTCGGCAATGCTTTTTCCGAAAAGGGCAGCAAAACCGTCGGTCATTTTGAAACGCAAATACGTCCCCACGGGGACGGCTATGTCGTAAATGGACAAAAGTTTTATTGCAGCGGCGCGCTACTCGCCCACATGGTGCCGGTCGCAGCGACCGATGAGCGCGGCAAAGCACAGCTGGCCTTTGTGGAGCGCGCCACGCCGGGGATGCGCATTATTGATGACTGGTCGAGTTTCGGCCAACGCACCACGGCCAGTGGGACCGTTCTGCTGGAGGACGCCTTCGTGCCAGCCAGCCATGTGATCCCGGCGCACGAAGCGTACGATATACCAACGGCGAACGGGGCGGTCTTGCAGATTATTCATGCCGGCATCGATCTCGGCGTTGCCCAGGCCGCGATAGATGAAACCATTCACTTTGTCCGTAGCTATACCCGTCCGTGGATCGATAGCGGTCAGGAGCACGGCTATGAGGACATGTACTCCATCGCCCAAATCGGCGACCTCAAAATGCGCCTGCACGCGGCAGAGGCCATCCTGGACCGGGCTGGTCGCACGGTCGATGCGGCAATGGCCAATCCGAATGAAGACAGTGTGGCCGCGGCGTCTATTGCCGTGGCTGAAGCAAAAGTTCTGACCACGGAGATTGCTATTCAGGCGACCAATAAATTGTTTGAACTCGCCGGCACTCGCTCCACACTCGAAGAGTATAACCTGGATCGTCACTGGCGAAATGCCCGCACCCATACGCTGCACGATCCCGTCCGGTGGAAGTTTCAGGCCATCGGCAATTATTATCTGAATAATATCAAGCCGCCACGCCACGCGTGGATATAGAAGAACAGGCTAAGGAGAATATATGAGTCAGGCCCCCTCGCAAGCCACCGCTCCACCGGATCAAGGTATTCGGGTCGCCGCACCAATGGCGCGGGTTGAGGCTCCTGCCCACATTATTCGTGACGATCAGGAAGCCCTGGCCGTTGCCCAGCGTCTCGCCGAGCGCTTTCAGCAGGATTCGGCCGAGCGCGACCGCGAGCGCCGCCTGCCGCGCAAAGAACTGGACGCATTCTCGCAGAGCGGCTTATGGGGTATCACTATTCCGAAAGCATACGGCGGGGCAGGTGTGTCGTTCTCGACCGCGGCCGAAGTCACGGCCGTCATATCGGCCGCAGATTCGTCTTTAGGCCAGATTCCCCAGAACCATTACTATATGATCGAAGCCGTCCGACTGGATGGGACCGAGGAGCAAAAGGAGTTCCTTTTCAAACGGGTGTTGGAGGGCGACCGCTTTGGGAATGCTTTTGTCGAGCGCGGCACAAAAACCGTCTTTGACTTTCAGACGCGCCTCACGGCCTCCGGCGACAGATTCTTCCTGAACGGCAGAAAGTTCTATTCCACGGGTGCGGTGTTTGCCCACTGGGTGCCGGCTGTCGCCAAGGACGATCAGGGGCGGATTGCCATCGTCTTTGTCAGGCGTGATGCGCCGGGGGTCACCATCATCGACGACTGGTCAGGCTTCGGCCAGCGGACCACAGCCAGCGGGACCGCGGTGTTCGAGAATGTTGCGGTCGAGCCTTTTCATGTTATCGACCATCAGGCGGCGTTTGATCGGCCCACCCCGATGGGCGCCGTTGCTCAAATTTTTCATACCGCAGTCGATGCCGGTATCGCTCGTGCAGCCCTGGCCGAGACGATTACCTTTGTCCGTCAGTATACGCGGCCGTGGATCGATAGCGGCCAGGAGCACGGCTATGAGGACCCGTACACGATTTATCAGATTGGCGAGCTTGAAGTCCGGGTGCACGCCTCGGACGCTCTGCTCGAACGGGCGGGCCGTTTTGTGGACGCGGCGGTTGCCTCACCAACCGAGGAGAACGTCTCTCAAGCCTCGATCGCCGTGGCTGAGGCAAAAGCCATGTCCACGGAGGTCTCTGTGCTGGCCACAAACAAGTTGTTTGAGTTGGCCGGCACCCGCTCGACGCTGGAGGAGTACAATCTGAACCGTCACTGGCGCAACGCCCGCACCCATACCCTGCACGACCCGGTACGCTGGAAATATCACGCCATTGGAAACTACTGGCTGAACGGTGTGCCTCCACCGCGGCACGGAGCGAGTTAATCCCGCTGCTTTGATGACAAATTATTCTCCGTCTGATCTATAAGGAGGTCAGGTGAGACCTACTTCTCGCCTGCCATCGCGAGCAGCCGAGTACGCACGTCATCGGGGAATGTGACCCGGACGAAGCGACTCGTCGGATAGAGATAGTCTTCCCCCGATTCATCAACTACGCGCAAGCAATCGACTTCTGCTGCCTTCTGGTCGGGAAGGACCTGGTACACCTTCCAGATTTCCAGGTCTTCGTAGCTTTCATTGGCTACGCAAATGGCGAATTCACATAGCTCTGTTGGCATATCTGGCAACCTTAATCTAGGTCACGAATGGACAGATTAGACGCAATACTTTCAAAGCCGTTAATGCGCCGAGGAGTTCAAAATCGCTCCCCATGCGGGAGAGCATAACCGCCGCTCAATGCATACGCAAGCGACAAACCTGCCAACGACATCGGGGCCTGCACCGGCAATCATTTGCCCTATACCGATGTGTGCTCTGCCAGAAAACGCTCGACCGCCTGCTTGGCTGCCGAGTGATGCTCGGGCTCTTTCCAGTGCTCAACCAGCGTGGCGTTGGGGGCGAGCGCGGCAATCTCTCGGGAGGTCTCCTGCGGATGATAGAGGTCGTTTCCCAGGAGGACCAGGAGCGGCGTCTGACACTGTGAGACAAACTCTTTGGAGACGTTGAAGAGAAAGTCGCCGCTGTACATATTTGTCTTGAACGACTCCCAGGCCTCGTCGCTCACGTCAGGCCGCCCAAGTTTCAGCTCGGCGGCCCAACCGTCAAACATGTCGAAAAACGCCTGGCGGTTATCGGACAGCCCAATCGTCTGAAAGAGAATGGCCGACGCCACCCGCTGCGGCGCGGCCTGAATGAGGCCCATGCAGTAGGGTCCGCCAATGCACATACCGGCCACATGGAAGGTCTCAACTCCCAAATGATCCATCAACGCCAACTGGTCTTCCGTGTAGGTATGCCAGCTATCCACAGCACTGATCGGAGCGGTTGATTGGCCGGCGTTGCGCTGGTCCATGGCGATCACGCGATAGCTGGGCGCAAGCTGTTCAATGGGATTCCAGGGGGTCTGCTGCCAGAAGGGCACGGAGGAGCGCATCCCTCCCGGCGCGATGAGTAAGAGCGGAAATCCCGCGCCCTGCTCTTCGTAATACAACTTGGTCTCGCCACGTTCGAATATCGGCATACCTGCTTCCCTTCTCTTTTTTATAGGAAGATAGAAACTTCCAGCACCCTTTGCAAGCTACACCCGGCTCCGACTGGGCCGGACGCTTGACATGGCTATACTGCAATAGGCTAGAGTGGCCCTAAATTGACCAAGAATCCTCAGTCTTCCGGACAAAGGAAGGAATGGACGATGAAACAGTATCGCGTCATATCGGCTGACTCGCACGCCATCGAACCCCCTGACCTGTGGCAACGCTATCTGCCCCACGCCTATACAGACCGGGGGCCGCGCGTCGTGTCGGAACCCACGGGAGATATCTGGGTGTGCGAGGGCATGCTGTCGCATATCGCAAAACGTCCGATGGGCGCGGTGGCAAAGAATAAAGAGAAAGCCTACGCCGCGGCCGCAGCAGGTGCTCAGCGCTACGCCACGGATGCGAACGATTGGAACCCGGATGCCCGGGTGGAATATATGCGTCAGGACGGGGTGGATGCCGAGGTGCTGTATCCGAATTACGTTATGCGGGCCTTTGGCATCCCCGACCCGGACCTGCAGCAGGCCGTCTGCCAGGCGTATAATGACTGGCTGAGTGATTTTTGCAGCACCCATCCACAGGAGTTATTCGGCATTGCCGTCATACCGGTCTTTGATGTGGACTGGGCCATACGGGAATGCCGACGCGCCAAGGAGAAGGGGCTGGTGGGGGTGCTGTTGCCGCAAGATGCGCCCGACGGCTCACGCTATTCGGCAGCCCAATGGGACCCGCTGTGGGCGACGCTGGCCGAACTCAATATGCCGCTCAGTCTCCATATTATTGCCTCCGGGCATGCCAACACCAATTGGACGCGGGATGAGACGGGCGAAGAAAGTGCGGCGGTCGGCTATGCGGTCCTGCCGGTCCGCATGGCACGGGCGTTTGGCACGTTTATCCTGGAGGGCGTGTTCGACCGCCATCCGGGCTTAAAGCTGATTTCCGCGGAGAACGAACTGTCATGGGCCGCCAACTTTCTGGGTCGCCTGGACTGGGGCTATCATCGCCGCACCATAGCAAAGGACCCCATGGTCAAATGCAAACGCTTACCCAGCGAGTATTGGCACGAGCACTGTTATCTGACGTTTATCGATGACCTGCCCGGTGTCATGCTGCGCGAGTTCATCGGTGTGGACCGTATTATGTGGTCGTCAGACTTTCCCCACCTCGACAGCAGTTGGCCTGAATCGCGAAAGTTCTTGGAGAGACATCTGGCTACTGTCCCCGCCGATGAGGCCCGGCCGATTGTCGTAGAGAACTGCGTGCGCTTGTATGGTTTGGGAGAGTCTTGATCTGAGAGGGCACTAAGAGGAGGATGGGTCCGGCGACCCATCCTCCTCTTAGTGTCTACGAATCGGCGCTCAACAATTCGGCCAGCCGCTCATCGGCGTAATACACGACAATCGCGCGTTCGGCGAAGTACCATTCCCCGCCATCGCGGACAAAGCGGTCGTCGTATCGACCAATTGCCTGGCGTGGCGTGGTTTCGTCTTTGGCGATGAGGTCGGCGTCCATATAGGACACCACCCGCGCCTCGTCTCCGTTCAGATCAATCTGAATGTTGGATATCTTGTGACGGAGGTGGGTCAGTTTCGCCCGGAAGTATTTATGGTAGTTCGCATACCATTCGCGCACGGCCTCACGACCGTTATAGCCATCGTTCTCTTCAATGCTGACCACTAACCGTCCGTTGGGGTGAAAGAGCGCAGCTACATCATCTGCATTCCCACGATCAACCGCATGACAATAGCGATCAATCACCCGGCGGATGGCGGCCTCGTCCACGACCCGACGCATTTCGTCACTCATTGGATTACCTCCCTATATGCGAACGCCTGTATCCCCGAGTTGGAGTCCGGCGAAGATTCGTATTACGCCACCGGCTCTAACACTACCACCGGAATCTCACGCTCGGTCTTGGCCTGATAGTCAATATAGGGCGGATAAAGGACCGCCATTTTTTTCCATAGCGCGACGCGTTCTTCGCCGCTGGTGGTTCGGGCTTTGGCCTTAAAACGTCGGGCCAGCACCTGTACTTCAACGTCCGCGTTGGCGGCCAGATTCAGATACCAGCCGGGATGTTTTGGTGCACCGCCTTTGGAGGCAACCACAATATAATTCCCATCAGCCTCGCCATAGATTAAGGGCATGATGCCTGTCTTGCCTGACCGACGACCTGTTGTGGTCAGCAGCAGTGTCGGGAGGAGCCCTGGGCCACCAACCGGCGCGGAATCCCACATATGTCCATCAGCGCCATCCGTATCGAGGTAGCGCTGCAAATGGTCGGCAATCCAGCTTGGCAGATTATCCGGTATTTTGACCTCACTCATACTATCCTCCTTGTCCTTCGGTTGACTGTCTCACACACTGATACTCACTGCTCCGGCAAGTCTTCCAGCAGCAGGGTTCGGGACGCCATGATAACATGCTTTTCGACCCCGTTCCGCCGATGTTCGTTCGCTTCCAAAAATTCCTTGCTTTCCACCATATCAATGAAGGCTGCGCGGCTTGGATAGTAGACGAGTATCGCCCAGTCCCAGTTCGCATCGCCACCCTCGTGCAGAGCTGCTTCGGCGACCGGCCCGGCCCATAGCACCCGTCCGCCTCGCGCCTCAACGAGCTTCTGGACCGGTTTGGTGTACCGGGCGTAGGCTTCCCGGCCGGTTCCGTCACCGTCAAGCGAGTGTGGTCGATACTTGATCAGATTAATCATGGTAACTGGGCCGTCGTCAGACGACTGGCGGAGCAAATCGACGTTGAATGTGCTCATCGTTTTCCTCTTGGTACTCAGAACAGATCGAGCTGTTGCTTCTCCTCACTCGCGTTTTTTAGTGGATGGAACCCATGCGCTTCGGCCCAATCCGGGTCGGGCCCCTGCCAGCCAAAGCGTCCAAGGTCGGTCACGCCTTTGACAGTAAAGACCACGCCCTCCTGCTCAAGTAAAGCCTGCTGACGCTGTCCGGTACTCACTCTACCTTGGGCGTTAATGACCCGCTGCCAAGGAACGGGCGGGTCCGGCTGTCCGTCCCGTAGGGCGGCCATGGCGTCCCCAACGTCCCGTGCGGTCACCGGCGGTCCCATGACTTGGGCGATTTGGCCGTAGGTTGCCACCCGTCCGTAGGGAATCTGCCGGGCAATCTCGTAAATGCGTGGAAACGCCGAACGCAATTCGTCTGCTTCTCCGGCTCGATCAGGCTGGGGCATCCGGCTTCCTCTCCGCCACCGTCAGGCAAAGCGCGGCATCACTTTCGTGGCAAAGATCTCGAAGCTGCGCAGAATGGTATCCCGCGGCAGGAGCCCATCGCCCAGCAGGAAAAACATTTCGTCCGTCCCGATCTTCTGGGCCAGCTCGATCTTGCGCGACACGCTGTCCGGGTCCCCGATCAACGGCTCGGCAACCCCCAGCCCAAACGGAATCCCCCACTTTTCCCAGAACCAGCGGGTATCCGCCATGATTTGCGACGTTTCCGAAGGGTTTTCCGTGAGGACGAGCTGGCCCCCTAAGGCCAGTTCGGTGCCGGGTTGGACCACCCGGCCCGCCTTTTCCGCCTCCTCCCGATAGATACCTTGCAGGCGGGCACATAACTCCTCGTGCAGAAGAATGATAATCGGCTTCCCGCCTTCCCGGCCCCAATAGCGAATCGATTCCGTATTATGGGTAAAGCCGGCATACAGCGGCGGGTGGGGCTTCTGGTAGGGACGCGGCGCGATGCCGATCTCTTCTATAGTCATGTCGTCCTTCACCCCGGCGCCGAACTGCGTATACGCTTCCATGGGATGCGGATTTTTTGCGCCTTCCGGCGGAAATTGCCAGAACTCGCCACGATGAGAAAACGTATCGGTGCTCCAGGCCTTCTTGATGACCGCGACCGACTCCTCGAACGCTCTGCGGTTTTTGAGATCGGACGCTTGCTTTTTATTCCAATGACCGACGGCTTCGACGCCGGGCAGGCTGCCGTAATTCTGGACCCAGCGCGCCTGGTAGCCACGCACGAAGGCGACGTTCAGACGGCCCTCCAGCATATGATCCATCATGGCCACATCTTCAGCCACGCGCAGAGGGTTGTGGGTGTTGAGCACATAGCCCAGCACATCAACCTTTAAGCGCGTGGAGTGCTGGCCAATAAACATGCTCAGCAAACCGGAGCTGCCGGTGGCTTCCATGCCCTCGATCTGAAGATGATGCTCGGGGTGTCCGAAGCCTTCAAAGCCAGCTTGATCACACACCGTGACATATTCTTTGAGGTCTTTGAGCATGCGCTGGTAGAGTTCGGGGCGCTTGCCGGCCATGCCGCGTTCGAGCTCTTCTCGGGTTCCTACCGTACCATAGGCAATCGCGTGAAATTTCATACAGTTTGTACTCCAGCCTTTCGCAGCGTCAGCCTACCCCATATACCTACACAAAAAAAAGGTGGGTCCGACGGACCCACCCTCCAAGGCAAAAGTAAAACAGAAAGAAAGAGCATAGCGCGGTTGCACGTCTCCCTACGCTGGTACCGAGCCCTTGAGCAGAATACGCTGATGGATACGACGTTGGCCCGGAGGAAAGTCCATATTGACCGAGTGCGTCACGCTCCGGTTATCCCACATGAGCACGTCTCCGACCCGCCAGGCATGATGATACTGATATTGCGGCTGTGTCATATGGGTATGGATTTGATCGAGCAGCGCGTCACTTGCTTCCCGTTCCATCTCCAGGATGCGGTCAGTCCGGTTCGAGTTAAAATAAATCGCTCTTTGGCCGGTCTCATCATGGGTGCGAATCAAGGGATGCACGACATCCGGCGTTTCCTCCGCTTCTTCTTTGGTGCGCTTCATCGCCCGGGCCGGGGCACGCATGGTGTCATAGCTGTGAACGGCCCGCAGTTCATCGAGGCGGGCTTTCATCTCTACGGATAAATCTCCGTAGGCCGCGCGCGCATTGCAAAAACGGGTTTCCCCGCCATGTTCAGGAATTTCCAGGGCCTGTAAGAGCGTCACTTTTGCCGGCACCGCAAAATAGGAGTCATCCGTATGCCAACCCGAGCGCCGGTCGAAGAGCAAGTCGGCCGGTTTGTCCTCCGCTTTTTTATACGTGCTATTAAAGACCGAAACTTCCGGAACTTCCTCAACCCGCATATTTCGCAACAGTTGAATCTGGGGTTCACCAAAATACCGGCTGACTTGGGCAAAGGCCGCCGGCGTCAGCGGTTCCGATCGCAAACACACCAGGTGATAGGTCAAAAAGGCGTCTTTAATGGCCGAGACAGTCGTATCACTGACTGGCTGGGTCCAATCGACACCTGCTACCTCAGCCCCGAGGGCGTCACTTAATGGCGTAATCTGAAGCGTCATCGCTCTTCCTCCTCCATTGCCAGACCGGTTGGCCGCAGTTCCCGAGTTCGTCTTCTCTTTATGCCAGTCGGGTGAGAAAAAAATCAACCATCAGAAATGGGCCAGGAAGCCGCCGTCAACTGCCAGCACCTGTCCGGTGATATACGAGGCCGCCGGCGAGGCCAGAAAGACCGCCGCCCCCGCGATTTCCGCGGGCTCACCCCACCGGCCGAGCGCGGTTCGCCGTTTCAGCAGGTTGGCAATTTTCCTGTCCGCGACGAGGTCGCTGTTTGTCTCCGTGGCAAAAAATCCCGGCGCGATGGCGTTGACGGTAATACCGGACGGGCCCAGTTCGGCCGCCAAAGCCCGCGTCAGCGCTTCAAGGCCGCCCTTGGTCGCGGTGTACGCGGCATCCCCGCTATTGGCAATCGGACCGGCGATGGAGGTGATGTTAATAATGCGACCACCACCCTGCTCGGTCATCAGGCGGCCCGCTTCTCGGCTCACATTGAACGGCGCAAGCAGATTCACGTCGATCATCTGGCGGACCGCGTCCAGCTCGAATTCAAAGAGTTTGCGACGGTCGCGTCGGCCAACGTTGTTCACCAGAATATCGAGCCGACCGTAGGTGTCTCGAATGTGTTGGAAGGCGGCAGACACGGCCCCTTCGTCGACAATATCACATACCAGCGCCTCGGCCCTGCTCCCTTCGGCGGTAATGGCTGCCAGAGCCCGCTCAAGCTGGTCCCGGCTGCGGCCGTTGACGAGCACTCGGGCTCCATGTCGCCCAAAGGCCAGACCGATTTCCAGACCCAGCCCGCGTCCCCCACCGGTAATCAGCGCAATTTTTCCCTCAAGTGAAAAGGCTGCTGGTATCACGACCGTCCGTATCAGGCACTGAGACTACAGCCCCACTCGATTCCGTTGCGGAGCAATTGTTCAAACGGCTGGGTGTCCCACGAGCCGCGAAAGACCCGGGGCGTTGTTCTGTCATCATCGACACTCTCATCAACAAACGGCTGCATATTGCTGGTCGTTGAATGGCAGTGGCCCAGCGCAATATAGGCGACCCCTCCCCTGCCCAGTGCTCGGGTAAAGCCCAGCACCCGGGTTTTTCCGTCCGGTTGTAAGGCGGTGTCTTCATCGTACACAAAGCCGAACCCTGGAGGGGACGGATCTTTTGCCAGCTCGGTGGTCAATAGAATGTCCGAGTTTTCCGGCTCCTGGAGTTCAATCAGATACAGCTCGTCCATGACTTCAAACGAGGCAGGCAGGTCCTTGGTCAGGACATGCTGCTGATTGACCACATCAACCTGGAACTTCCGCAGCGGCGGATGGTTCAGAAAGAAACCACCCAGGGTCGCGTGGTGGTCGGCCTTGACCATTTTGCGCACGCGTCGGTCGTTGTCCACCGGTGCTGCCTTTCCGCCACTCGTCCCGTGCAGCCCCAGCCAACGCCCGCCGTCTTCGAGCCACTGCCGGAGAAAGCTGTTCTGGGCTTCGTTGGGGAAAGGGCCGGCAACATAGGTCACCAATAACTGGCACCCAGGCAGCCATTTGTCGATGTCGCTAAAGTCTCCGCTGACCGAGGCCGTGACATTGGGTTGCTCGTGTAGTAAAAGCTGAAGAATCCGTAGCCGGGCATAGTCCATATCGTGCCCTGCCGGAGAGCCCGGCGGAAACCCACCGACAATCAGGTGAACGCGAACGGGTTGGGGATGAGTCATAAGACGACCTCCTCTTTCGTCATTCTCCTATGGTCAGAAACACTTTTCTTCCATTAGCAGGCATACCGAACCCACGGGCTAAGCACAAGGCGGCGTCCGGCGTCTGGCTCAGCCTGACGGTCATTTTGACCTGTCTCGTATCAGCCCCCGCTCAGGCCCAAATCGTGGATAAGGTGATTGATGGCGACTCACTCCAGGTTCGAGGCGTTGGGGAAGTCCGACTCATTGGGGTCGATGCCCCCGAATGGGACGCGCCCTTCGGCAAGGAGGCACGTGCGTTCACGCAGCGCCTCGTCGAAGGCAAGCAGATACGTCTTCAATACGACCAGCAGAGAACGGACAAGTACGGGCGCACTCTGGCCTATGTTCATCTGCCAAACGGCGTCTTTGTCAACGAGATGCTCATTCAGCAGGGGTATGGCAGGCTGATAAAACGCTTCCCGTTCCGCTATAGAGACCGCTTCCGGCGCTATGAACGCGAGGCCCGGCGGGCTGGCCTGGGCCTCTGGGGTGTAGGGGTCAGGAAGCGGAGACCCTCAAGGACCCGTCCGGCCAGCGTACTCGAGCGCTACGACGATAACGGCAATGGCCGCATCACCTGCGCCGAAGCACGTCGCCACGGCATCGCCCCGGTGCGCCGGGGCCATCCGGCCTATATCTATATGCACGATGCCGATAACGACGGCACCGTCTGCCGCTAAGACCACGTTCCTCGTCCAGCCGGCTGCCCGTCCTCGACAATTATCCGCGTTCCGATATACAGAGGAACATAATGTCAACGCAAGCCATTGAGACCACCCGTTTTCTTTCTCACAGCGCCGTGCGGAAAATCGCACAGCAGTTCGGGACACCGGTGTATGTCTACGACGAGGCGCGACTCACTCAGGCGGCCCAAGAGGTTTTGCACTTTCCAAACGCCTTCGGTCTGACAGCGCGCTACGCCATGAAGGCTCTGCCCAACGGCAATATTCTCCGTTTGTTCGACCGTTTGGGACTCCATTTTGACGCCAGCTCCGGCTTTGAGGTCGAGCGGGCCATGAAAGCCGGCATCGCCGCTCAGAAGATTGCCCTGACCGCCCAAGAGCTGCCACAGAATTTCCAGGATTTACACACCACCGGCGTTGCATTCAACGCCTGTTCGCTTGCGCAGTTGCGCTATTTTGGCGAGCATTTTCCGGGCCAGGAACTTGGCATCCGTTTCAACCCCGGCCTCGGCTCCGGCGGGACGAACCGGACCAATGTGGGTGGCCCGGCGGCAAGTTTTGGGATCTGGCACGAGGACAGAGCAACGGTCCAGGACATTGTGCAAAAGCATGGGCTCAAGGTCGTCCGCATTCATACCCATATTGGCTCGGGCTCAGACCCCGAGGTGTGGCAGCATGTGGCAGGTATGAGTATTGGCCTGTTGGAACATTTTCCGGAGGCGCACACGCTCAACCTTGGCGGGGGGTATAAAGTAGGCCGGATGAGCCACGAAACCTCAACCGACCTGCAAGAGGTCGGCCAGCCCGTGGTTCAGACTTTTGTGGCTTTTGGGGAAGCCACGGGCAGAAGAATCCAACTGGAAGTCGAGCCAGGAACGTATCTGGTCGCCAATGCCGGCTGCGTGATTACCACGATCCAGGACCGGACCCGCACCGGGAAAGACGGCTACGACTTTCTCAAGATCGACAGCGGCATGACCGAGGTGCTGCGGCCCAGTATGTATGGCGCGCAGCATCCGCTCGTTGTTGTCCCGGCAACGGACGCAGCCGAGCGGGAGCAACGACCGACCATCGACACCATTGTTGCCGGCCACTGCTGTGAATCCGGGGATATCCTCACGCCTTCGGCCGGCGACCCGGAAGCGCTGGAACCCCGCGCGCTCCACGACGCCGCTATCGGTGATTATCTGGTGATTGAAGGCTCGGGCGCGTATTGCTCCGGTATGAGCTCCAAAAACTACAACTCGTTTCCGGAGGCACCGGAGGTGCTCTACCGCGGTCCGGAGCAAGAACCCGTGCTTATCCGCAAGCGGCAGACGCTGGATCAGATCGTTCAGAACGAGGTGCTGGTATAAAGCGACGTCACCGGCGCTGGTCCGCCTCCAGGTTCTTCTGCAGCGAATCGCCAATAAACGGTCGCAACCAATACGGATTGAGAAATTCGTGTTCAATAAAACGCTGATCGGCGCTCAGCGACGCGCCGTGGTCCACCGTTGTCCAGTAGGCGTAGAACTGTTCGTGCAGAATCGGGTCGGAGATGGCAAAGTCTCCCGCTTTCTCACGCTGCTTCAGCCAGGCGTGCATGGCGTCAAAAGCCTCAAGCCCGGCTTGTTGCCATAAGACCCGTCCACCACCGTATTCCTGGTAGAGATGACGCTGGAGTTTCCAGTTGGCGACCATCCAGCCGGCAAAACGTCGTCCTGGCGGTCTGAGCTGGCTATCAATCGCTTGCCGTTCGTCCTCAAGCTGTTGTTTCTCCTCCGCCGCCAGCCCCGGCCTGGCAAGCGCTTGTTCAATCTCCGCCCGGCGATCTTTGAGTGGGTGGTCCTGAGCCCTGAGACGTTCATTATGCCAGCCATCAAAATGCGCAGTCGCCGTCGAGACCTCACGCTCCGTGGGTTGCAGCTCATCCCTGTGGGCTGCACGATACTGCTGCATCACCGGATGGCTGAACAGATTGTGCAATTCGTTCGAGCGCGCGACACCCTCTTTGTCCGTGAGCTGGTCTCTATACACCGGCTGTCCCAGCACGGTACCGATTTGCTCACGCGGCGTTTCTTCGGCGAGAGCGAGAACAGGCCAGCAGAGCAGCAGGCTGAGGACAAACAACCTCGGCAATGGCCCTCCGGCCCTCCGCTTCCCTGGTACTTTGTGATCTTTCATCGACTGCTAACATGGCAGAAAAGCCGGCGAGAAAAAACTCCGCTCGCGGTACGAGTACCGGAATACGGCGGTTTTCTCATTCACTTCCGTCTGACCGCATGATAGACCTCTTCTCACACCGCTCCAGAGGAAAGGAAACGCGTGGACTATCAATATACCGTCTACGGCCTGGAACTCAGCCTGTTCACCCGCAAGCTTGAAGCGGCCATGATTTTTTATGGCGCGCCATTTGTTCGCAAGCCAAAGACCCAGGCGAACCGGCAGGAGATTGAGCACCGTTCAGGAACCCATCAAGTCCCGGTCTTACACACACCCGAGAACTGGATGATCGGCGATACGACCCCCCTCATGATGATGCTGGACAATCGGTATCCCGCCCGAGCGATGTTTCCTCTCGGCCCGCTTGGCGTCCTCGTGCATGCCATTGAAGAGTTCTTGGACGAGTGGGTGGCGCGGGTGATGGTCCATTACCGGTGGCATTATGAAGAAAGCAGTCGCTTTGCCGCCGAGCGGATTACCCGAGCGACCATGCCGGACGCGGATGAGGCAACCATTACCGCAGCTCTCACAAACGCGCCGATTGCCGAATGGGGAAAGCGGGCTTGTCGTGCCACCGGCACCGCTTCCGAGAAACAACAACACGCCGCAGAGGCCGAGTATACCCGTATTCTTGATGCCATAGACCGACAACTTCAGCAGACACCCTATCTATTAGGCACCCGCCCGTGCGCGGTTGATACTATCGTCCTGGGCGGCCTGCGGGCGCATACCCATATGGACCCTGACCCAAAAAAGATCGTCGCTCGGTATCCCCGTATTGTCGCGTGGTGCGAGCGAGAGGCAGACCGCTGGGACGGGACTGGGGAGTTGGCGCCGTTCCCGCAATCGACTCCCTTTGCGCAGATGATACTCTCGGAAATGCCAACCACCTATAAGCCCTATATTCTGGCGAACTCCCAGGCCCAAGCCAGCGGCACGAAAGCCTTTGTTGTGACAACCTATGCAGAAGAGGTCAGCTACCTCTCCCGTCCCTATCCCGAGTTATCCCGGCGCATGCTCGTTAACCGCATTATGAATCAAATCAACACAGAAGAACGCCGGACCGTCCAAGACTGGCTGGCCGCGGTCGGGCTGGCAGAATGTTTTCACTGAGTTTTCGCCGCCGGGTTTTTTCTGTTCTGAAGGAGAATTTCCCATGCCCAAGAAAAAGATGTTGGTGGCGGGTGCGTCCGGTTTGGTCGGTTACGCCGCGGTCGAGCACTTCGCGCAGCAGGACGATTGGGATGTGGTTGGGGTTTCGCGCCGTATCCCTGACGGACTCGAAGGCGCTGAGGTCATTTCGGTCGATCTGACGGATACGGCCCGCTGCGCGGAAGTCTTTGGCCGCATGTCGGACGTGACCCATCTGATTTATGCGGCGCTGTA
Source organism: uncultured Binatia bacterium (SeqCode) (assembly GCA_965203745.1). GTDB lineage: Bacteria > Desulfobacterota > Binatia > Bin18 > Bin18 > Bin18. Next base: position 698,289 of record CBDBDK010000001.1, on the reverse strand, counting down.
CGAAAAGCCGGGTCTGGTCGAAGGCTGGTTTCAGAAAGACCAGATGGAAACCAATCTGGCCATGCTGGACAATCTCTTCTCTCCGCTTGAAGCCGTCGCACGGGACCTTCAGCACGTATCCTTGCTCCAAGGCACAAAAGCCTATGGCGTGCATATTGAACCCTTTCCCGTTCCGGCCCGCGAACGCTGGCCGCGTCATCAACACGAGAACTTCTACTTTCTGCAGGAAGATTATTTGCGCGAGCGACAGCCTGGCAAAAACTGGCACTGGACAGTCTGGCGACCACAGCTCATCCTGGGCCAATCGCTGGGCAGCAATATGAATGTCATTCCTGCTCTGGGCGTGTATGCGGCGTTGCGCAAGGAGGCCGGGCTGCCCCTGTCCTTCCCCGGCGGCCCGCCCTTTGTGGTCGAGGCGATTGATGCAGGAATGATTGCCCGAGCGTGCGAGTGGGCCGGGACATCAGAAAACGCAGAAAACGAAATTTTTAATATCACGAATGGTGATGTCTTTGTCTGGCAAAATGTGTGGCCGGCTATCGCCGACGCACTGGGTATGGAGGTGGGTCCATCAGAGCCGTGCTCCCTTGCGGAAGAGATGCCCAGGCATGAAGCCGAGTGGGCGGCTATTGTCAAGAAGTACGATCTGCGTGCACCCACCAGCTTGAAAGAATTTGTGGGGCAGTCCTTTATTCTGGCGGATTTCACCTTCGGCTATGGCAGCAGAAATCAGTCTCCGCCCCCCATGCTGGTGAGTACCATCAAACTGCGGCAGGCCGGCTTTCACGAATGCCTGGATACCGAAGACAATTTCCGGGCGTGCTTCAAACGCTTCCAAGACGCCCGGCTCTTGCCACCGCTGTAGAATTGAGACATATAGGGTGAAGCAATTCGGAATACAGGAGATATCACATGTCAGCATACATGATCGTTCAGGCAGAGATTACGAATCCCGAGAAGTTTCCCGAATACCAAAAACTTGCTCTCCCTGCCGTGCAGAAATACAAGGGTAAGATTCTCGGTCGGGGAGCACCGGACACAGTCGAGGGCCAATGGGTTGCCCCACTCGCCCTCATTATCGAGTTTGAGTCGGTCGAAGTCGCGAAGGACTTCTTCAATTCTCCGGAGTATACCGCCGCCCGCGAGGCGCGTGCGAACACTGCCAATTTCGTCATGTCTATTATTCCGGGCGCGTAGTAAACCAACACGCAGGGTCGGGTCGCTCTGGCCCGCCCCTGCTTTATCCTTCCTTTTTTGGAACCGAGGCCTGAAAGGCTGGGCGTTCTCTCAGCCGGTCGTAATACTGCATCGCCGTGGGGAAGGCGTCAAAGCTGAGGAACTGATCTCCCAGGTAGATGCTATAGCCGACGTTCACATCGGCGGCGGAAAACCCACTGGCGAGCAAGTAGTCCCGATCTTTGAGGTGGTTGTCCAACACCTCAACTGCCTTTTCCAACCGACGCGATTCCAATTTCTGAACAAGAGGTGAACGTTGTTCTTCGGGAATAAAGACCGACTGCTGGACCAGGCTGGCACCATGAACGGCGACGGTTTCGGCGTAGTGTATCCACTGCAACCATTCATACCGCTCCGGATGATCCGGACCGCGACCAAGCCTGCCATCGTCGTATTTTTCACATAAATACTGCGCGATCGCGCCCGACTCAAAAATCGTCTGCCCATCGTCAACCAGACAGGGAACCCGGCCAAGCGGATGGATAGCGAGATATTCGGGCGCGCGCAGCACCTTGAGGTCAAAGGCCATCTCAACCAGTTCAAACTCAACGCCAAGTTCATGCAACAGCCACAGAGAACGCGTCGAACGCGCGCCGGGGACATGGTAGAGCGTAATCATTTCTCCTCCTTCATATAACAGCCGTCTGTAGTGTACGCACAGAGGGATAAGGATAGCAGGTAAGCTACCCTCTGAAAGGAGAGGGATAGAGCACGATCTCCCCTTGCCTCCTCACCCCCGGAAGGAGTACACACAAGCTGAGTAAGGAGGGAGTGTTATGGCGCATGTCAGTCCGGTTCCATTTGAGCAGATCGACCCTGAGGTTCAGCAGATCATGCAGACCTATGACAAGGAGTATGGCGGCTCGGCGTTTTTGCAGGCATTCGCCCATGCCCCTGAGGTATTCAAGTCTTTCGTCAACTATTACTTCCCGCTTATCTTTGAGACCCGTGGCAGCATCGATATGAAGCTGACCGAGATGGTGCGGCTGAAGGTTGCGGAACGCAACGACTGCGCCCTTTGAATTAACGGTCGCGTTGCTTTGGCAAAGCAACAAGGTCTGACGGAAGAACAAATCGGCGATCTGTCCATCTATCAGGACAGCGAGATTCTCACTCCGCGTGAAAAGGCTGCCGTCCGCTATGCCGACGTGTTGGCCGGAGATCATACCCAAGCGTCACCAGAGCTGTTTGACGAACTGCGCCAGTACTTCACCGAGCCGGAGATCATAGACCTCGGGTTTCGGATTACGGCTTTTGTGGGCTACGGGCGTTTTATTCGCGCGCTCGGCTTAGAGAGGGGTGGCGTGTGTCCGCTGTCGGAGGCACATACCAACGGGGCTGAGCAAGTCGCCTGACTTGGGCCTGCCACCCACGCTACGCGCCTGTCTCAGACTGTACAACCTTGCGCACCGACCGATAGCTGCGTTGGGCGAGAGCAGATTCCAAGGCTGGTGAGAGACGACTTAACCACCAGAAGAGCCTCCACCAGCCCGGAACAATAATCAACGCTTTGTTCCGGGCAAGTGCGTCCAGCACTTTTTCAGCAAACACAGCCGGGTCCATCGGCCGGTATTGCCGGATGAATTTTTCCTGGACCTCTGGCGGTACGGACTGCAAGTTCTTGCCGTATTTCCCACCGTGCAGGATGGGCGTCCGAATAAACCCAGGACAAAGCACGCTGACACGGACCCCATACGACGCGGCTTCAACCCGGAGCGATTTGGAAAGGCCGACCACCGCGTGTTTTGTAGTCGCATAGCTGACGGCCGCTGGCATGGGCAGCAGGCCGGCCATGGAAGCGGTATTGACGATATGGCCGTAGCCCTGGCTGAGCATCACCGGATAGGCAGCCTGCACCCCGTTGACCACACCGTGCAAATTGACGTTCAGGACACTGTCCCAGTCCTCAATCTGACACACCCGCACCTCTCCCCCAATCGCAATGCCGGCGTTGTTGAACATATAGTCCAGCCGGCCGTGCGCCTGGGCCGTCGCCTGGACGAACTGGTCTACCGCAGTGAAGTCCGTAACGTCCAGTTCAACCGCGGACGCCTTGCCGCCCTTTTCCTGGATGCCAGCCGCGACCTCTTGGGCCAGCTCGATCTGACGATCAGCTAAGACCACACTTGCCCCACGTCGGCCCAGCGCCTCGCTCAGCGCGCGCCCGATACCCGAGGCCCCACCGGTCATAATAGCCACTGCACCGTCAAAGATGCGGAGGGTGCTGTTGGATTTCATTTCTTTCCAGGACAGGTGAGCCGCCCCTCTATTCAGTCAGCCACCGGCACAACCCCGACGAGTGCAGGACTGTCTCCGACCACACGGGTCGTATGTCCTCCGCCGGTCAGGTCGGCGGCGAGCACGGCATCCCCCGGTCCGCAGCGCTGGACCGACCCGTCCTTAAAGCCAATTTCCATCTGGCCCCGTAATACAATCACATACTGTCGTCGGGGAGCGTTATGCCAATCCATGGCGGTTCCGGCCGGGAGTTCCCGAAAGAAAATCTCCTGGGTCGCCTGCGGTGTTTCCTGGCTCGGTTGGGCACTCAACGCCGGCTCCTCAATATGCGACTGTCCGTCGTCCCCTGTATACATATGAAAAAGACCCATACTCTTCCTCCTTTTGCTCCCGTATTATGAGGACACGGAGCCTTCATGGCTCTATCACAGGCCGCTGAATACCTAAATCTGTGACAACCTCAGCCCCCAGCTTGTGAAAGACTTCTGGCGAAATCCCGATCTTGAGACTGCGTCCCCCGCCACCCAGGACAACGGTTTCCAACTCCATCACCCGACGTATCAACGTATAAGGGCATATCCGCAGGCAGTGAAAACGGCGTTACCCCGCCGACTTCCATGCCCGTCAGCGCGTGCATCTCCTCGGCCGAGGCAAACGACGCCTTGGACACCCCCATAAGCTTGCGCACCCGTTTGTTCACATCAAGCTGGGTGGTGGCCAGGACCACACAGGCCACAAATTTCTTGGGCTCTTTCTTGGACGCCACAACGATGGTGTTACCGGACGTTTCCGGCGGATAACCATAGTGAGCGCAAAACACAGCCGTATCGGCATGGGCCGGGTCTATCGTTATCCGCTCAAAGGGCAGCCCCAATGCTTCAAGCGCATCAATAACTCGTTGTTCCGAAGCCGTCATGCTCCACAATCCTCCTTGAGAGACACAGCAGCGGAATACTTACTGCATACCAAAACGCCGGGTCGAAACCCGGCGTTTTGTCCTCGGTGAAACCCGAATAAGAGTCGCTCTACGTTAGCCAGCGGCCATATCATAACTGCGCAGCATCTTACCCGGCAGGGCTCCGCTGCACTGACCGTCTTCAAACGTAATCTGTCCGTTGATAATCGAATACCGATAGCCGTCGGCCTTTTGGACTCGCCGCCAATCGCCGTCGGGCAGGTCTTTAATCGTCTCCATCGGTCGCACGGCCAGCTTTTCCAGGTCGTACACCACGATGTCCGCGGGCATGCCCTCACGCAGCCAGCCCCGGTCCCGAATACCAATCGCCCAGCCCACCATGGTCGACAGCCGCCAGTGCGCCTCTTCCAGGGTCATGATCTGCTTGTCGCGCACCCAGTGGGTCAAGAAGTGGGTCGGATAGCGGCCCAGGGTCAGGAATTTGGTATGCGCGCCACCATCCGAGGCTCCGACCAAACAGAGCGGGTGTTTGAGAATGGTACTCAGGGCTTCTTCATCGTTATTGATGAAGCCCTGCATGGCAAACTCGGTCTTGAGGTCTTCTTCTACGGACAGGTCGAGCAGCGCATCGATCGGATGCTTGCCCTGCTCTTGGGCCAACTCGGCAACGGTACGGCCCTTGAGATGGGCGTTCTTTTCCAGGTGGACGTCATCAATAAACGTTTCATCCCAGCGGAACATCCGCAGTTGACCCTGCTCTCCGTCGGGATTCTCGCCCGGCATGACGGTCGGGGCCTTTTCCATATCGGCTTTGAGGGCCGCGCGCCGACCTGGGTCGGCCAACTTCATACGGCGTTCTTCCAGGCTGCCGACCGTGGCCTCGTTCCAGGCTGGCAGTTGGTCAAACAAGCCCATGGTTTCCAGCGTAAACTCAAACTCAATCGGCATGCAGATGTTGACCGGCAGGACCGGCGCTTCCTTATTTGCCCGCTCGGTCCAGGCCAATTGCTCGCGCCAGGTATTGGGTGAGGACGGATCGTGGATAATCGCGTTCCAGTTCACCGGCCGACCGCTCGTCTTGGCCAACTCCAATAGGAAGTCCATTCCCAGCCCTTGGAGAGCATGGCCCATGGTCCACTCGATAGAGCCGCGGTTGAACTCGCGCATGACGGATGCCATTTCGAGAAACTCTTCACGCGGTGCCACATGGGTCGGGAGATAGCCGCCGTCATAGTCACGGTTCGCCATGCTAAAGCTGGCGGAAAAGCCGAAGCCGCCGGCCTGCAAGCCTTCTCGCAGCAGATGTTTCAGCTCCGCAATCTGATCCGGGGTTGTCTTATAGTCCGGGTCCCGCGCCGCATCGTTGCCCAACACCCAGGCGCGCAGCGGAGAGTACGGTACGAGTGAAGCGGCATTGATACCCAATCCGCCCCGGTCCAGGCTGTCCAGATACTCGGGGAAGGTCTCCCAGTCCCAGCGCATGCCGGCCTGCATACAGGACAACGGAATGGACTCGGTTCGCTCCATCCGGCGCATCGCCCGGTCACGGTCTTCTGGACGCACCGGCGCAAAACCAAAGCCACAGTTTCCGATTGCCACCGTGGTCACACCGTGCCAGCCGGAGAGCGTGGCATACGGATCCCAGGCCGTACCGCCGCTGAGCGCCGCATCGTAATGGGTATGGATGTCCATAAACCCTGGCGCGACGATCATGCCGGTTGCATCAAGCACCCGCGTGGCCGTGTCCTGGATATTCCCCATGGCAACGATCCTGCCGTCACGAATTGCAATATCGCCCCGATAGCGGGGAACCTGCAATCCGTCGATGATTGTGCCGTTCTTGATAAGCAGATCGTACTCTGCCATATGATCCCTCCTTTGGCTCGCAGAAGCCGGTTGCGGTTACATTTCATTCCTCCCCGTAGCCACCCGGTTCAGGTCTTTGGTGCAATACATTGACGGGTCTCTCCATCCTGCAACGGAATGCGCTGCAATTGCAAGAGTGACCGCACACGACTGCTACGCAAGCACGTCGAGTCCGGCTTGGGCGCATTCGATATCTTGTTCAACCGAACCGCCACTGACACCGATTGCTCCGACCACTCTATCCCCAATGCGGATCGGCAAACCGCCGCCAAAGGTCACAATGCGCGGAATATGCGGCACCCCTGCCAAGAGCGCCGGATCATCCTTAATAAAGTTAAAAAACTCGTGCGACGGCATCCCAAAAAGGGCAGTATAGGCTTTGTTCTGAGACACCTCGATACTGACTAACGGTGTTCCATCCATCCGGCAAAACGCCTTGAGCAGCCCACTCTCGTCCAGCACAGCCACAACTTGGGGCACCCCAAGTTCCTTTGCTTTGGCAACAGCCGCGGCTACCATCTGTTGTGCGAGTTCGTCTGTCACACTCTGCTTTTCAAAGGTCTGGGTCATTCCGTCCTCCTTGTGTGTTTTCGCTGGAGTATAGAAGGAAAGAGGTGTAGGGGTAAAGAGAGAATAGTCACCCCGGATGAGAGAGTTTGGAGGAGGCTAGAATGAAACATGCGCTTGCGCTCATCCCATTCCCGTTGGTGGTGAGTCTACACTCTCTTCAGGCGAAGCAGGACGATCCTTCCTCTCTCGCTCCGGTCGTCTTTACCAATGCAACGGTGATAGATGCGACTGGGACGCCCCCCGGCCCGACATGACCGTTGTGCTCACGCAGGACCGTATTAGCGCCCTGGGGGAAACCGGGACGGTCTCTATTCCCTCAGGTACCCACGTTGTCGATGCCACGGATCACTTTCTCATCCCCGGCCTGTGGGACATGCACACACATATTGCCTAATTGAGACGTATCCGAGAAGCAAGGATATTTTTCTGCCGCTGCTCATCACCCACGGAGTCACGAACCGCGCCTCAAAAAGACCGTTCACTGCGGCAGGCGTCGCTGCCAGCCGCATGATAGTCGGTCATAAGCTTCGCCCCATCGGGGCAACTGACCGCAACATCGTCTCCGAAGGGATTTGAGCACACGTCTTTTCCTTGAAGGGACTTGTGGTAGTGCATGCTCGGGCAGTCCGGCCGTTCATACACCCACTTGGTGGCCTCAGCGGTTTCGTGTTGCAGTATTTGCAGCGCCGCTTCCTCAGTCGTGTAGTCCGGTTCCGGCGGCAGTACTTCCGCTGGTACTCTCGCAGGGGCGGGGGAGCGCTTCAGCACTTCCACGGGGACCGTCTCAGACTGAGGCGTTGATGGGGCAGGAGTTGGCGGGTTCAGGTTTTCCCACTGACCCGTATACGGATTAAAAACCTTGCCCCACTCCTGAGACGACACCTGCGCTGAGCATACCAGGCAAAAGCCGAGCATGAGAGAGAGTACGAGACCTCGTCTGGCTGGGCGCATACGGTTTCCTTATGAGAGATGTGTTTCAAACCATTCTTTGATGAGCGGCAGACTCTGGTCAAGCCCAGGGCCAGAGAGAATATCACTATGGCCAAGACCGGGCAGAATCACAATCCTCTTGGGCTCTCCGGCCTTTTCATACATGGACTGTGACTCTTCCATGGATACGCGTTCATCTGCGTCGCCGTGCAGCCAGAGGATCGCGCGGGGTGATATCTGATGCACGACGGACTCGGGTCGATACGCAATCAACGCTTCACCCGAGGTCAGCGTAATCTCCCGGCTCCACTGCGGATACTGGTCGAGAATCTGAGCAAACAGGGCGGCCGTACTCTCCGGCTCGGGCACAATCTCGCTGGCTTGCACATACTGCTCCTGCCCGGTCAGGACGCGCGCGCGTCGGTTGTCTTCCAGGCGTCGGCGCAAGGCCTGCCATTCCCAGAAATGACAGGCGTCCCGCGTCCAACGCCCACAGTCGCCAATGCCACAGACGCTCACCGTGGCTTTGACCCGCTCTTCTACCCCGGCAGCATAACTGACGTTGGCCCCACCGAGACTGACGCCGAGCAGTCCAATCCGGTCCGGGGCGACCTCAGGCTGTTGCTGCATGAACGTGACCGCATTTTGGATATCTTCGATCTGCCGCATAGGAATGATCTGGCGACGGGGTTCTCCGCCACTCGCACCCAGGAAGCGGTAGTCAAACGTCAGGACAACATACCCGGCCTGCGCCACGCGCCGGGCAATATCGGGCAACATGACTTCTTTCACCGCGGTAAAGCCGTGGCAGATGACAATGCCGGGTCTGGGCCTCTCGGAAGAGCTGTCCTCAGGCAGAAAAAGGACGCCCGCCATAGGAACACTTTCACTGTAGAATTGAACCGACTTTTCCATACTCCTCCCTTTAGCGCTTGAGCATCCTGGGGATAAAACGTGGTACCCGGCGTTGATACTGCTCGTAGGCCTGCCCAAAGCGTTCGACCAGTTCACGTTCTTCCATCAGCGTGATGCCATACAGCACAACGCAGGCGAGAGGACAGAGGAGGTACACAGCCAGATAGTTTGTAAAAAGCGCAACCGCAAAGACACTCAAGATCACAACGACATAGCGGGGATGCCGCAAGCGTGCATAGATACCCCGGTCCAAGAGCGGCTGACCGGTCGGCGAGGGCGACAGTTCGGGAATGCCGACCAAGGTACGTAAGCTCAGATGTCTACGACACTGAACCTCAATCGTCAGGGCTGCCACAAAGCACAGCACGGCAGGCAAACCTAACCATCCGGGAGAACCGAACTCGACGGCCAGGAGCGGATGACGCAGCAGAAAGACGCCCGTGCCAATGGCAATAAGAATCGCCCCCAGCACGGAGTATGAGATCACGAGTCCAAGTTGTCGCCAACTATGGACCAGACCATGAGCAAACGGCCAGAACAAGATACCTGGAATAAAGGTCACCAGCGTGAGGAGAGCCACGTGATAGCGGGCGGTATCCATTCCATTAACAAGCTAACCGTCTGCTCTCCTCATACAACGGTATAGGAGACGTTGAGGTCAGGTTTATTCTGGATGGTTTGGAAAACGACGCAGTAGCGTTCAGTCAGACGAATCAGGGTCGCCAACTGCTCGGCATCGGCGTCCGTGTCCAGATCAAATCGGAGACGAATGTCACGAAAGCCGACCGGAGCTTCCTTTGAAACCCCGAGGGTCCCCCTGAAATCCAGATCGCCCTCCGCGATTACCTTGCCATCTCGAAGCTCCACCCCAATCGCCGTAGATACAGCTTGCAGAGTCACGCCGGCACACGCTACGAGCGCCTCCAGCAGCATATCGCCGGAGCAGGCCGCCAGCCCGTCGCCGCCAGTTGCCGGGTGCAGCCCGGCTTCGACCAATGCCTTACCCGTTTCAACGCGGCAGGTAATGCCTTCGCCAATCCGTCCTTCGGCATTCAACGTTACCACCGCCTTTTCGGGCGCGTCTTTATAGTCATCCTTGAGCGGTGCCTGGAGGGCGCGGAGTTCATCTGCCTTCATGGTTATCGTTCTCCTTTTTGCTGTTTACTGCTCCATGCGGTCCAGCGCGTCTTGCGTACTGCCCGCGTCACTATAGTGGGCGTCCTGGTCAAAGCTCACGAAAATCATATTCACCCCTTCAGGACCGGCGGTGAACGGCGCGGCCTGTTCTCCACCCGGAATGAAACGAAGCGCTTTCGGTTCCAGTCGCCCGCCAAGAAGAGAGGCCGAACCCGAATAGACCACCTCATACCGGCCATATTCCGGAACCGGGGGCGTAAACTCGACACCAGCCGGAAATGCAACCAGTTCGGCCGTGGGGCCGAAACTCGGCGGGATCAGCAGCTTGCGTCGCGCGTGCGGACAGCCGGGCATGGGCTGCCACTCGACTTCATGGGCGCAACGCGTCAGCTCGCGGCCACGGACGTTGGCCTGCCAGCGCCGTTTTTTGTCACGCATGACAGCCACACCGCCCGGCTTGGCATGCAGCACGAGCATGTCGTGCCCGCCGCTGACCGTGAACGGACCGTAGGGGGTATTGTGTTCCGTATAGTGCACGGCCGGCGCATCCAGCCGGACTAGCGGAAAAGCCATTGAACCGGCGAGCAGAACTTGGAATTGCGCCGCATAATGGAAATGCGGCTCCACCGTATAGTCTTCCGAGATTTGCGCTCGTATGGCTTCGGGGCCACTGTCTCTGCCTTTCAAATACATTTGAAGCTGGGTTTCCCCTCCGCCCTCAAGGGCTAAGGTTTTCCACGGTACGGTTGAGGGCGCTACGATATACTGATGTGGGTCCATGTCGTCCCTCCTTGTTTGCGTCGTTCACTCCCGCGGGCGGTCTCGTTTCCCGCGCTTTCCCAATCTACTCCACAACCGCTTGATACGTCAAAACCCGTAGCTCACGCCGGATTGGATACGAAGAGGACGGCATCAATTGCGTGAGAAAGATGACGATCAAGTCTTCTACTGGATCAACCCAAAAAGTTGTGCTGGCAGCCCCACCCCATGAATACTCACCGGATGAGCCAAGAATCTGGGCTTTGACCGGATCAAGCGTGATGGAAAAACCCAGACCGAACCCAATCCCATCAAAAGGCATCTCACTGAACACCTTCTGGCCCATACGGCTCAGGTCAGCATTGTCCGGCAGATGATTCACGGTCATGAGTTCAACGGTCTTACGGCCAAGGAGACGTTCACCGTTCAATACCCCTCTATTTCTCAGCATAAGCAAAAACTTGAGATAGTCACTCGCTGTTGAGACCAGCCCGCCCCCACCTGAGAGAAACGTCGGCTGTCCGCGATACCTACTCTTCGTTGGGCTATCAATGAGACGAAAGTCTCCTTTTTGATACTCATAGTTTGCGGCCAAGCGGGGGACATCTTCATCCGCAACCGCAAAGGCAGTATCCCGCATACCCAGCGGCTCCCAAATATGCTCGCTGAAATAGGCAGCGAGCGACTGTCCTGACAGCAGTTCAACAAGATATCCCAACACGTCAGTAGCCACACTATAACTCCAGCGCGTTCCCGGAGAGAAAAGTAGCGGGAGGGTACTGAGCTTTTGCACCATGTCGCGTAAACTTCCCTCGGAACTTGACCCTTCAACTCCTTGGGCGCGGTACAGAGCGTCAACCGGATGAACGTTCATAAAGCCGTAGGTGAAACCGGCTGTATGTGTCAGCAGATCGCGAATCGTTATTTCACGTTCAGCTGGCGTGGTGTGGTACTGCTGAGCATCTCCGGATTCAAAGACTTCCAAGTGTTGAAATTCAGGAATGAAGGCTGACACTGGGGTATCGAGCTGAAACAATCCTCGTTCATACAGCGTCATAAGCGCCACACTGGTGATGGGCTTGGTCATGGAATAGATGCGAAAAATGGTGTCTTCTTCAACCGGTGTGTGGGCTTCTACATCGCGTAGTCCGTAACGATTCAGATAAGCTGGCTGGCCACGCCGGGCCACCAGCACCAGATAACCAGGAATTCTCCCGTCATCGACATAGCCCTTGAGATGCTCGGGGATACGGTTCAGGCGGATGCTACTCAGTCCAACGCTTTCTGGGGAAACGGTTTCAATCATGAATGTGCTCCTGAGGACAATCTCTGTCCAAGTCTGCCGCGCTACCTTATTCCATTAGGCAGAAAAGCAAAACAGAATACCCTGGAGTTCGCTAGAGCAAACTCCGATGTTGTGGAGCGCGTCTCTCCCCTCCTTGAGGAGTGCGGGCTTCCAGCCCGCATGGCGGCCAGGATGGCCGCCCTCCCAGGCGGGGAGCCCCCCAGCCCCTCTCTGGCCGCCTGGTGCCAGCCATGGTCTTTCCCGCCGAGCATGGACTGGCACGGCTACAACGTATCGTAAACCGCGCTGGCTTCCGTTGGCTAAAATTGATGGGTGCGTAATCGCCGCCTTTACGGCACAGGGTGGGTTTTCCCGACCCGCCCTACTCTCGCAGGTGAGGAGCCCAGCGAGACTGCCTCCTCACCTCAACCCGAAGAGTTGAATGTAGAAAAAGCTTCAATTTTTCGGCTTCATTCCAGCCGTTAAGACCAGCGTCGTTTCTCTCGATTGGTCCACGAAATTGTCTGGCGAAAGTTTGCTTCCTGAGGGGCAGGAAAATAAACTGCGCGATTCCCCTAGCTTATATAATTCTATAAATATCTGTTTTTACTAAGTAAACAGGTTATACTTGACACATGTCCAGTATTGTATATGTATCTAAATTTCATATGCATCTCAAATAAAAGTACCATTTAAAAAGTGCTTGCTGTCCTACCTGTCCGTAGAGTCTACAGATTTCCCCCCCCCCCATGGAGTCCGGGAGTCCCCCCCTCCCGGGCTCCCCTTCCTTTTTCGTCGTGTACTTCTGTTTGCGAAACGGGTCTCGGCCACGAAGATCAAGCTGGGCACTGGGGTTTGTCTCGTACCGGAACACAACCCGTTGTTGCTAGCTGGGGAGACCTCCACACTGGGCCACTATTCGGGCGACTGTTCTCTGTTTGGTATTGGGGCCGGCTGGCAATCAGCACCATCCTCAAAATACTGCGAAAGGACTGTGCTTTGGACAAGGCGGCCAATGCTGGCGTTGAAGGCGCGTTTGAACTCCGGGTCATTGGCGTAGCGTTTGTAAAGATCGAGCTCGCGCTTTCGTTCTACGCCAATTGCCTGTTGAATCATCTTTTCCAGGGCGATTAGGCGGTTCTGCTCATCCTGATTATTGACTACCTGGTCTGCATAAGCTGGGTTGTTCATCACATGTCGAGCGATATTAATGAACTTGACCCGTTGTTCTTCCGGGGTTGCATCCCAACCGGCGAAAAAACGCTCGTTAAACGTCTTGATAATCTCGTCGAGCGGGTCTTTTTCGCCTTCCTCGTGATGGCCGCGCGGGTTTGGATTTTGAGGTTCAAGCCTGGATTCGTCCGCTTCTAAATCGATCTTCTGATTAACCTTCACCCGCTCCAGTCCATAGGTAGACAGGTCTACACTGTCGAGCAATTCATCGAGTTGATCCTGATCGGGGTCTTTGACCTGGAGCTTGGGTATGAGGAATTTGAGGAACCAATACAGCATTTCCCATTGGATATTGTTGTAGGAAATAATACAGGCGACCTGACCGTAAATTTTGACGAACTGCTTGGCTTTGATCTTAAAGTCAATCTTTGCCGTGTCTTCGAGTTCAAGTTCATGCGTAAAGCGGGCAGCCGCGGTGTCAATCAAGGGGCTGAGTTGGTCTGCTTCAGTATTGTTGAAAAACAGGGCATTAAATGCTTCGACTTCGCGCCATTCGTAGACGCCGACATCGTCCAGCGCTTCTTTGACATCGTGTAACACATTGACATCCGTCGCTTCACTCAGCGAGGTGGCAGTGTAGAACGGATCAAAAGCGGTCTTGATATCGGCGGCGCTGTTAAAGAAGTCGAGGACAAAGGTATCATTCTTGCCCATCTTCTCATTGCAGCGGTTCAGGCGCGATATGGTCTGCACGGCCAGGACGGATTGCAGTTTTTTGTCCACGTACATGGTATGCAGCAGCGGTTCATCAAAGCCGGTCAGGAATTTATTGGCCACAACCAGAATCTTGTACTTGTCCTTTTTGAATTCTTCCGGGATGTCCTTACCGGGAAAGTTATTCAGACTGTCTTCGGTGTACTCGATCCCATCCACGGTTTTCTTACCGGAAAAGGCGATAATAGATTGAAAAGGAGCATTTGCCGTAGTGAGCGCCGTCCGGATCGCAAAAAAGTAGCGAATCGCGTTCTCGATATTCCGCGTGACCACCATAGCCTTGGCTTTGCCCTTGAGTTTTTTGGGCTTCCAGACATGATCAATAAAGTGGCCGAGCATGATGTCGGCCTTGGTGGCAATCGTTTCCTTGTGGCCTTCGACATAAGCACGCAGTTTTTTCTGAGCTTTGGCCGTATCGAATAATGGATTGTCTTGAATGGATTTCTGGATTTCGTAATAGCTTCGATACGTAGTGTAGTTAGCCAATACATCGATGATAAAGCCTTCCTCAATGGCCTGTTTCATCGAATACAGATGGAAGGGTACAAACTGGCCATCAGCCGTTTGCCTGCCGAACTTTTCCAAAGTGGCGTTTTTGGGCGTAGCCGTGAAAGCAAAATACGAGGCGTTCTTACCGAGCTTACGGCCTTCCATGTAATTGAGGATTTTGTCCTGTACGTCCTCGGGTTCTTCCCCATCGCCTTCGTCGTCCATACCCAAGGTCATATGAAGTTTGTCCGCGGTCTGGCCGCCTTGCGACGAGTGGGCTTCGTCGATAATCACGGCGAAGTTCCGGTCGGACATATCTTCAATGCCATCGACGATAAACGGAAATTTCTGGATGGTGGTGATAATGATCTTTTTGCCATTCTCCAGCGCGTGTTTGAGATCATTTGAATCGAACGCCGGCGCAACAATGTTTTTCACTTCGGAGAACTGCTTGATGTTATCCCGCAACTGCTTGTCCAACACGCGGCGGTCCGTCACCACTACCACAGAATCAAACACCGGACGGTCTGAGCCTGCCCCATACAACTCAATCAACTGATACGCCGTCCACGTAATCGAGTGCGACTTGCCCGAGCCTGCCGAGTGCTGAATCAAATACGTCTGCCCCACCCCGTGCTCTCCGGCATGGGCGAGCAGTCGGCGCACCACGTCGAGCTGATGGTAACGCGGAAAGAAGAGAGTCTTACTCACCTTGCCGCTGTCTCTGTCTTTTTCTTCAACAATCTTGGCAAAGTGCTGAATGATCTGGGCCAAGCTCTCTCGGGCCAGTACTTCGTCCCATAGATAGGCAGACTTATGCCCACCAGGATTAGGCGGATTACCCTTCCCGAAATTGAAGCCTTTGTTAAACGGCAGAAAGAAGGTTTTTTTGCCTGCCAACCGGGTGGTCATATACACTTCGTCGGTATCCACGGCAAAGTGGACAATGCAGCGGGCAAACTGGAGCAGCGGTTCTTTGGGGTCGCGGTCTTCACGGTACTGCTTTTTGGCGTGGTAGACGGTCTGGCCGGACCAGGGGTTTTTGAGTTCAAGTGTGGCAATTGCCAGACCGTTCAGAAACACGACCATGTCTATGGACAGGTTGGGGTTGCGGTCCGAGTAGTGGACCTGACGGGTGACGGAGAAAATGTTTTTGTAGAAGTTGGCCTGGACGGTCGGGTTGGTGTCGTTATACGGCAAGCTGTACAGCAAGGTCAGGTGCGCGTCGTCAATCGACAGTCCTTTTTTCAGGACTGACAGAATGCCGTCTTTCTGGATTTTGCGGTTGAGGCGTTCCAGGACCAGGCGTTGCCAGTCGGGCCGGTCGCTCAGCTTGGCCAGCTCTTCCGCTTGGGTGTCTTCCAAAAATCGCCAGAACTTGGCTCTATCAATAGCGAACTCGCGGTCAAAGTCCGCCGCAAACCCAGCCTCATATCCGGCATGCGGCCCATAGATCGGTCCCCGCTCCTCCTCACCAATCACCTCCTCTCCCCGCTCCTCTTTGCACGTACCGGTCAGCGCTTTTTCAATGCAGGCTTCGAGGGCTTGTTCGGTGGTTTTGCTGACCATTGAGGTTGCCTTAGACTTTTATTTTTCCGGTGACGGCTTGGGATATTAGTATCGATTTTAGTTCATTGAGCGCGTTTATTTCGCGCTCTACGGTGTCAACTGTTTTATCAATCTCGTTAGTACGTTTAGTCGTTATTGACTCAATGTGGTCTTGTTCTTCCTTAGAAGGAATTGACAACTCCATAGCGAGGAACATATCTGCGTAAAGGCGTAAGCGTGACGAATGAAGCCCAGTAGACCGGCGATTGTATTCTGCAACGTATTCTACGCTACGAAGCAGATGTTCCAGATACCAGGCATTGAAGACTTCCGTTTTTTGCTGCCTGAAAATCCCATAGGATGGACTTACTATGCCAACCCGATCGGAAACGCCTAGCGCCCCCATCCATGCCCACATGATATTGATAACGAGGTCCCCTTTCCGACAGAGCTTTGAACCCGCATAGTCCTCCGCCATAAACATGTAGACGCTTTTTTCGGAGCGCGGAGTAACACCCGTCGTATGCGAGACAGAGAGTAACTCTTCAGCACCAGTTTTAGATCGCTCGTCAACCTCTCTAAACATATACTTCGCTCGACGGACCTCCCAATGCGCCGGCACCTCCCCAATCCACTCCGCCCCGCTGTCCTTCATCGGGACGTTCGGGTTCAGCCCTTTGGTGACAGCTTGATTGATGAGAATGGCTTTTTGCTCTTTGAGCAGGTCGATTAAGCGCTGCTTTTTGTTGATGGCTTCGTCGATCTCGGCGGTTTTTTGGTCGAGGAAGGTGGCGATGCGGTGTTGTTCGGGAAGGGGCGGAACTCCTATAAAAAGGTTTCCTAATTCAACAGAGGTAATGGCAGGAAAGCTTACCCCTTTAGAATAGCTGACAATCTCGTTTACAAACGGGGCAGACTGAGAGAAGTAACTAAAGTACCCTTTATGAAATTTCTTATTGGGGCTGAGGACACAGAATCCAGTCGAAAAAATATTCTTTGCATCATTTTCCCCGACGTGCGCAATCGCTTTCAGATAAGTACGGACAGTCGAGATTATTGTATCTCCTCTCCTTGCGACTCTCCTGGCACGCGAAGGTGCATTTCTGAATAAAAATGTCTCTGTCTGCTCAATTCTTCCTTGCGAAACTGATCCAATATCCACATAAGAAATCGTTAAATTTGGATCTGTATTCTCAGGGAGTGTTTGCCCATTCATCTCCGAACAGAACTTGAGCTTCTGTGTCTCCCAATGGCCCGGAATATCGCCTAGCCACGGTACGCCGGAGGGTTTGTAGGCGGGGTAGGGTTTGAGGGTGTGGGTCATAGATTGTTCGCGGTAGGGGCAACCCTTGTGGTTGCCCGGCTTGGAAGGTTGGTCATATCCACCTATACCCCAGGCGGCCACAAGGGCCGCCCCTACCAGGATTCCCGGTCATCACCCCAGGCCGCCCCTACAAGGATTCTTGGTCGTCCGGTCCGCTACAGGTATCCCTACAAATGGGTTGTTCGGGCTGGATTCTCCGGGTCTTCGGCCCAGCGGCGCTCAGGTGCTCGTTCCATTCCGGTTCGGTCTCGGGACCTTTCAGGGCATCGCACGCCCTGAAAAATTCTTCCAAGGCCGCGGGTGACTCGAAAAGCTCGGAGCGTTGCCGGTCTTCAAGCCGTTCACGGGCGGCAGCCCTCAGCCAAGTACTCAATGTCAAGCCCTCCCTGCGAGCCTGAGAGACGAAACGGTCACGGTCTTCATCGGGTATTATCAATTGGACTCTGGCCATGACGTATCTCCAGCCCCCCATTAAGAATATGTATAAAAATTACACGTTCTTGACCACATATCTATCCTGATCAGAGGTGGCGTCGGCTGTATTGCCCAGCCCTTTAAAGCCGTTCGACGCCGGAGGGTTTGTAGGTGGGGTAGAGTTTGAGGGTGTGGCATGGATTGTTCGCGGTAGGGGCAACCCTTGTGGTTGCCCGGCTTGGAAGGTTAACCCTATCCCCTATACCCCAGGCGGCCACAAGGGCCGCTCCTACCAGGGTTCCCGGTCATCACCCCAGGCCGCCCCTACCAGGATTCCTGGTCGTCCGGTCCGCTACAGGTATCCCTACAAATGGGTTATGCGGGCTGGATTCTCCAGGTCTTCGGCCCAGCGGGCCGGGTTGTCCTTGATGTATTGGCGAATCCGGCTCAGGGCCGTCTCGTTGCGGATGATATGTTCATAATAGTTCCGTTGCCATAATTTACCATCGAACGGCGACCAACCCAACATTTTCACCCCACGCGCATATTCAACCGTTGTCAATGATTTGTACGCGCCTATCACCATGCCCAATGATGTCGTAGGGGCAACCCTTGTGGTTGCCCGGCTTGGGGGGTTGATCCTATGTGCCATGCCTTGGGCGGCCACAAGGGCCGCCCCTACATCGATCGACGCGATAATGCCGTGCATGTGGTTCGGCATCACGACGAACGCATCCGGTTGAACCCTTGGAAATCGTTTGGACAAAGAACGCCACTGTGTAGCGATCATCCGCCCGACATCGTTCAACCGCATCTCTCCGTTCACGATTTCACCGAACAGACACGTCCGGTTGTGGGTACAGATGGTCACAAAATACGCACCCACCCATGAATAATCGTAACCGCGCAGACGGAGCGGACGACGGCGGTGTGAATCCCCCTTAGTCACTACCCCCCCGAAGTCTTGTCGGCATGATGCCCCGTCATGGTAGGAGCGAAAAGTCCTTCTTCCTCCCTAATCTTGCCAACCTCTTGAACACTTGCCTCTCCTATTGTCTCGAAACTGCCGCCGTTTGTTGTTGGGGTATGGTGTTTTCTTACTTCTCTTGAATGCTCGGTAAATCCATTGGCGAATGTCCCTAGCTTGATTACTCCAATCATAAAGACATGCGTAGGGGTCATCCCCATCGCAGTTGTCCGCCAGTCTTGGTGGTATCAAGTGAGGGTCATACTCTTCCTCGCCAGAATCGGGGTGATGAGGGAGCCAAATACCCAGCAGACCGCATCGGGGATTATTCTCAGTATCACTCAAACTGGAACCAATCTCCCAGTCCACATGCTTTCTCTTCCAGGTGCAGCGACCTATCAGCACAATAGTCACGGCTGCATCAGCGATGAAATTGTCACGGATTCTCCGGCGAACTTCGTCCAGGGGGAGATTGTGGTCATTTATGTCTCCCTCTTTGACCGATTTATCTACAATGTCTCCTTTCATCATTTTAGCAAATCGCTCTTTGTACTTTTGGTCTTGATCGTGGTGGTAGCTGATGAAGACCTTATGTCTCTTGGTTTGAGACATTGCTATTCTCCTTCTGCCTGTTCCAAATCGGTCAAATCTTCCACCTCAGCAATTTCTGCCAGCAAACGGTTGTAGTTCCGCAACTCGCCCTGCAATACCGCCAGTTCTTCACGAAACTCCTTCCGTTTATTCTCGTCATCGAACGCGCCAGCCAAGGACTCCTTATGCCACTTTGCAGTAAAGGGCCGCACCACCTGGTTCAACACGGGTACGGCAACCTTGCTGAATTGTATTGCCCCACGCCCTCGCCGCCGAAGAATCTCTCGGGACGTTGGGAAAAGAGAATACACGCTATCCAAGGCCGTCTTCTCGTCCCCCGCTTCAACCGGTAAAGGCTGGGTAATGATTCTGGTCAGCATCTCAATATACAACTCCCAGGCCGCATCCCGGTCGGGGGTTTTGAAAGAGATTTCCGCGCTGGCCCATTTTGGGCCTAACCGTATCTTCTCTAAACCGAAATTCTTGAACATTTTCTTGAGTTTCATTTTTTCCTCTCCTCCATATATCAGGCGTCCGGCACCTATCAGACTTCACGATGCTTCTAGCCCTTCGTTGAGGATCGAAAGATATTCGTCGTAAACGAACACGCGGCCACGGCGTTTGCCGGTTATTTCACGCGCAATCCCGTATTTGACAAGTCGTTCCATCGCCGAGGAAGCGGCGGGAAAGGAGAGCGTTGTACGATTGCTGATCTCAGACAGAGACAGAACCGGTCGCTCCTTCAGCACTTCATGTACACGCAGGACCGAGCCGACACGGCGGCCGCCCTGCTCGATGGTAGCCCGGTCTGACGCGAACATCTCGGACAGGCGACGCGATGTGACAACCGCGCCCTCCGCCGTCACCCGCACTCCTTCGAGGAAAAAGCCGAGCCATGATTCTAAATCACCGGTACGGCGCACATGATTCAGCAACTCATAGTAGGTAGCGCGGTGTTGCTTGAAGTACAGGCTCAGATACAAAAGTGGCTCGTGTAGCACTCCGGCCTGACACAGCAGGAAAGCGACGAGCAATCTTCCCACGCGCCCGTTTCCGTCGAGGAAAGGGTGAATGGTCTCGAACTGCACATGCGCGAGTCCCGCCCGAAGCAGCACAGGAAGCCCATCGTCCTCGGCGTGGAGAAAACGCTCGAACGCGGCCATGCAGTCAGGCACGGCGGTATGCGGGGGCGGGACAAAGACGGCGTTGCCGGGCCGGGTCCCGCCAATCCAGTTCTGCGAACGGCGGAACTCGCCAGGGGTTTTTCCGCTTCCCCGCCCGTCCGACAACAGAATGCCGTGAATTTCGCGGATCAGCCGATTGGACAACGGGAAGTCTTCCTTGAGACGACGCAAACCGTGGTTGAGCGCCGCTACATAGTTCGAGACTTCGACAACGTCATCGAACGGAACTCCGGGCGCTTCGTCCAACTCGAAAAGCAAAAGGTCGGACAGTGACGACTGCGTTCCCTCAATCTGGGAGGAGAGCACCGCTTCCTTCCGTACATAGGCGTAGAGAAAAAGCGCCTCGTCTGGCAGAAGAGTCGAGACGCCATCAAGCCGGCCCAGGGCGAGCACTGCTGATTCAAGGGCCTGCTGTAACGGGCCGTCCAGAACCAGCGCGGGGTTTGGCGGGAGCGGTGCCGGCACAAAGGCTCTGACTCGCTCGCCTCCAATGCTCGTCACCTCGTATCTACCTATTTCCCCACGCTGCATAACCAGTATCCCTTTCACTGTTTAGTTAAAAGTTTCTAAACACCGGCTATTTTTATTAAATTTTACCGGCTAAAGATTAAATAATAGCATTTCTTAATTAAATTTATTAAACACCGGCTATTTTTATTAAATTTTACCGGCTAAAGATTAAATAATAAGGAGAGCTATCGCAAGAGAATCGAGATCATCACACAAAGCAGCGTTTCAATGGTATTACCGCTGCTCCGCCGATAATCTCATTCAGCGATAAAAAGATAGCCTGTTCAGCGCAATATGAGTCCCTGATTGGCTATATTCTCCTTGAGTAAGCCCAGGCCGCTGTCGATCTCGTTGGGTATTGCCTGGTAAAAATCAGCCGGGTTGATCTCAAGTAGACTCAACCGGACTTAATCGGCCTCCCCAAAACTGACCAATTTTTTCAACAAGCCTTCGGTTTCCCGCTCTAGCGCCAGAATTTCGGCTGTTACTTCTTCCAAGGAGCGAAGTGGGGTGTGCTGGTAGAAGTATTTGTTGAAGCTGATTTCATAGCCGATTTGGGTTTTGTCGATGTTCAACCAGGCGTCTTCAACATGCGGGCGGACTTCACGCAGAAAGTAGGCGTGGATGTTGTCTTTTAAGGGCACGTTTTCGGTGTCGCGGAGTTCTGAATCGGGTTCATATTCGGTCCAGGAGTTACCATCACCCTGCCCTTCTCCCGGCGGGAGAGGAAAAAAGCCGTAGTCGGGCAAGTGGCCGGCTGTCGTTCCAAGATCGTTCAAGAGTTCATCAAGTTTTTCGCCGGAGAGCTTGTGGACTTTTTTGATGACCTTAGCCGCGTTTTCCTCGCGCCAGCTTACGGCATTGAGGATTTGGCCTTTCTCGGAACTGCTGGGTTTGATGTTCAGCTTTTTCAGCGCCGTGTCTACGTGAGCTTTGAACTGGTTGAAGTCCAAGCAGAGTCCCTGTCCGACCTCGACCATGAGTTGCTGGCCGATTTCCATGAGCGCCTTTTGTGCGGTCCAGGTTTTAAGGGCAAAGAGGGCTTTGCGGTTTTTGGGCGACAGGCTGAATTCTTCACGTTCAACGTAATCTTCTATTGCCTTTTGGTGCTCGGCGAGTTCGACATAGATTGCGTCGCCCCAGCGTTCGTAGGCCCATTCCATGACTTCGCTCAGCGCGGGGACGAAGCGCAGGGTGGCAATACGTTCCGGCGTGAATTGGGCCGCGAGGCGCAGGGGACGTTCGACCGTGACTTTGTAGGAGCCGAAGTCGCTGTTGTCGAAGATTTTGGAGATGGGGTTTTCTTTCGTGTGATGCGGCATGTCGAGGTAGAGTTGAGTAATGTGGGTGATGTGGTCGGGGGCGAATTCGCAGTTTTTCGCTCCCAGGTTTTTGCGCAGTTTGCGGTAGAGTGCGGAGGCGTCAATCAGTTGGACCTTGCCTTTGCGATGGGACGGCTTGTTGTTGGACAACAGCCAGATGTAGGTCGTGATGCCGGTATTATAGAATAGATTATTAGGCAACTGGATGATGGCTTCCAGCCAGTCGTTCTCAATAATATAGCGCCGGATATTACTCTCCCCGCTGCCGGCATCGCCGGTAAACAAGGATGATCCGTTGTGGACCGAGGCCAGACGAGAGCCGAGCGGACTGTCCGTCAGCCGCTTCATTTTGCTGACCATATCCATCAGAAATAAGAGTTGCCCGTCTGAGGAGCGCGGGATAGCGGGTTCGGTTTTTTCTTCGCCTTTGAAGTTCGTCAGTGCGACTTCAAAGCGTGGATCGAGAATATCCTTACCGTCGAGAATGGATTTTTGATCGGCTTTCCACGACTTCCCATACGGCGGGTTGGACAGCATGAAATCAAAGCGCATGCCCGCAAACTCGTCCGTGGCCAGGGTCGAGCCGTATTTGATGTTCTCGGGATTATTGCCCTTAATCATCATGTCAGATTTACAAATCGCGTAGGTCTCACCATTGACCTCTTTGCCGTATAAGTACACCGGAGCGGTTGAACGAATCTGACCGCCGGGATCGGTCATAAAGCCCTGGGACTCGGTCAGCATCCCGCCGGACCCGCAGGCCCCATCGTAGACGGTGATGACCGGCGGCAGTTGGTCTTTAACCGGCTCGAATAAGAGATGGGTCATGAGCTGAATGACTTCGCGCGGAGTGAAGTGCTCGCCGGCCTCTTCGTTATTTTCCTCGTTAAACTTGCGAATCAATTCTTCAAACACATAACCCATGCCGAGGTTGGTCAGGGGAGCAAGCCTGCGTCCGTCCGGGTCTACAGCCTCATGCGCACTCAGGTTGATGCGTTCGGAGGTGAATTTTTCCAGTACGTCCAGCAGCACATCAGCCTCGACCATGCGCTTGATCTGATTGCGCAACTCAAACTTGTCGATAATCTCCTTGACGTTGTCACTAAAGCCGTCCAGATAGGCTCGGAAGTTCGCCTCCAGAATCTGACGGTTGTTGGACGCCGTCTTAATCAGCTTTTTGAGCGTCCATTCAGAGGTGTTGTAAAACACCGTGCCCGAAGCTTCGCGCAGGCCCTCCGGGTCCAAATCGGTAAACCCGGCCTCTTCACGCTGAAAGCGGACTTCTTCGAGTACCGTGTCTTTGGAGTCTTCCAACAAACAGTCAAGGCGACGCAGCACGAACATGGGCAAAATAACATCGCGGTATTTGCCCCGCACATAGACATCGCGCAAGCAATCATCTGCAATCGACCAGATAAAAGAGACGAGTTTATTGTGTCCGGTGTGGTCCATTTTCTCTCTCAGGCAGCGCGCCGCCTCTCCTTGGCTTCGTCGTATCTCCGAAGCCTGGATACCTGCTTTCGCAGGTATGACACAATACGGTCTGGTGTTCCCGTAGAAGAGGCAGCCCAACATCTTGCAGGTAATGGAAGAAGACAGATACACAAGAGTGAGCATTTCAGAATAAGGAGGAGAGCATATGGACATTGGCGTATTCTGTTTTACGTCCGGCGAGTCGGCGGACCCTGCGGTGGTGGCGAACAAGGCCGAAGAACTGGGCTTTGCCTCGTTTTGGGTCCCGGAACATCCGGTTCTGCCGGTGCATACTACTGTGGGCTATCCCATGGCTCCGGATCAGCCGATTCCGAGAACAATCGGGATTATTTCCGACCCGTTTGTGTCGCTGGCTCGGGCCTCGGCCACGACCACGAAGATCAAGCTGGGCACCGGGATCTGCCTCGTGCCGGAACGTAACCCGTTGTTGCTGGCCAAGGAGATCTCCACGCTGGATCACTATTCGGGCGGACGTTTCCTGTTTGGCATCGGCGCCGGCTGGCAAAAAGAAGAGTGTGAGATCATGGGCGGGGACTTTCCGCACCGCTGGACCCAGACCCGGGATTCGGTCCTGGCCATGAAAGAGCTGTGGACTGCGGACGAGTCCGAATATCACGGCAGGTATTATGACTTTCCCGCGGTCAAGTGCTTTCCCAAGCCGGCCCAAAAGCCGCATCCGCCGGTTGTTCTGGGTGGCTCGGCCAAGAATGTGTTCAAACGGACGGTTGAGTGGGGGGACGGCTGGATGCCGGTCAGCACCTCGCCCGACGAGATTCGACACGGACGCGAGACCTTGAACGAGCTGGCCGCCCAAGCCGGGCGTGATCCCCAGTCCATCTCCGTTATCGCCTTTGGGCAGCCGGGACAGTTGCACAGCCGGGACCAGGCCCAGGCATTGGAAGCGGCCGGCGCGGAACACGCCATTATCTGGCTCAACAAGCTTCAGGAAGAGGAGGTCATTTCGGAGCTAGAGGGGTTAGCCCAAGAGATGCTGGGCGCATAAAAACGCAGGGGGAGCCGCACCATGAGAAACATTATGCATCTGAATGCTTTTCTGATTCACAGCCCCATGAATCATACGGTCGGGTCGTGGACCCATCCGGACAGCGCGGTCGGCTCCTCTTTTGCTCAACCCGATATGTGGCAGGACATTGCCAGAACGCTGGAGCGGGGCAAGTTTGACGCCATGTTTTTTGCAGACCAACTCGCCACCTATGGCAACTACCGCGCCCGCACCGACGAAGCCCTCATCCATGCCGTTCAGTTTCCGGTTCATGACCCCACCCTGCTGGTTCCCATGCTGGCTGCGGTAACCGAAAGGCTCGGCTTTGCCGTGACCCTGTCCGCCACCTATTACCCGCCGTATATGGCGGTCCGTAAACTTTCGACGCTCGATCATCTGACCAGGGGACGGATCGGGTGGAATATTGTCACCTCCTTCCATGTTGGTGAGGCGCACAACATGGGCTTGGAAGGCACGGTTACGCACGATGCGCGCTATGAGCGCGCCGATGAATACATGCAGGTCTGTCACAAACTGTGGCAGAGCTGGGAGCCTGACGCGGTCGTGGGGGATAAAACGTCCGGGGTGTATGTTGACCCCAGCAAAGTCCATCCCATCAATCACAAGGGCAAGTGGTTCTCCTGTCCGGGCATCTCGCCGGTTGCGCCTTCGCCCCAGGGTCACCCGGTCCTTTTTCAGGCGGGCGCCTCAGGCTCTGGGCGCGATTTCTGCGCCAAGCACGCCGAGGCCGCGTTCGGGGTGCAACTGACCACCCGAGCTATGAAAGCCTATGCGGACGACATGCGCGCACGGGTAAAAAACATGGGCCGAGATTCCGCCAGCCTCAAATTCATTTGGGGTATTCAGGCCATTATCGGAGGAACGGAGGAAGAGGCGCGCCGGAAGCAGCAAGACGTCAACGACCACGTTCCGGTCGAAGGCGGATTGGCCCTGCTGTCGGGGCACACCAACCACGACCTGTCCCAATATGACCTGGACCAGCCGGTTGAAGATATTGAGGTTGAAGGCGTGCGCGGGCTGTTCGAGATATTCACCAAGATGTATCAAGCGGGCGACCTGGGCCGCGACCGACTCACCATGCGCGAGGTCGGCAAAATCTACGGCGCGACCATTGGCTGTCCGCAAATTGTCGGCACGCCGGAACAGGTCGCCGATCAGATGGAAGCGCTCCTGGATGAGACCGGCGGCCACGGGTTTAATATCACCCCCTCGACCATGCCGGGCTCAATGACGGAATTTGTTGACGCGGTCGTACCGGTGTTACAAAGACGCGGCCTGCACCGCACGGAATATGCCGGCCGGACGCTCAGGGAGCATCTGGGGCAGGAGGCGTGTGAATGAAGGGTTAATCCGGCACGACGGCATACACCCGATAGGTTACCTCGTTGGGCTTGAGTTTGCCCTCGCCCACTGCCATCAGGTTGTTGAGCCAGGAATACCGCTCGTCGCCGGTCTCAAACTGTATCTGTGAGATAAAATAATTATCCCCGAAATTAGTCGAGCCGCCGCCCGCGAGCGCTTTCCGAATACCCTCGGTGGCTTCCATACGCGCCCGGTAGGTGACATAGATCGCCGCCCCATCGTCGCTCTCAAAGACCGCCCGCACGTCGAGACGCAGGTTGCCGTCCGGGCCGACCAGAGCCCAGTCGGCCCCACTGGCCCGGACCTTGCCCTTCATCCGCGGGCCCTCGAAGTGCCCGCCGGTTAGGTCGGCCACAATACGCTCGCCGAGCGGCCCTTTGCCGACGCTGATCGGGGTGATGAAGGTGGCAGTGTAATCGCACAGGTATTCGAGTTTCATCGCTTTCCTTTTACAGGCTGTAGACCTGCGCCGCGTTCCGGCCGACGACCTTCTGCCGCGTTGCCTCAGACATGGGCTCAACCAGTTCGACCAACTCGTCCATATAGTTGTCCGGATGGTCGGGATGCGGAAAATCAGAAGCCCAGAAGAATTTATCTGCGCCTACGAAGTCCACCACATGGCCAAAGGCTTTTTCGTCCGGGTCGCCGGAAATCCAGCAGTTGCGATAAAAGTAATAGCTGGGTTTTTCCTTGAGCTTGACAGTGTCGCCCAGGGGGCTGTCAAACACGGCGTCCATACGGTTGAGCAGATAGCCGGCCCAGCCCGCACCCGATTCCAGCACCACAATCTTGATCTTGGGGAAACGCTCAAACAGACCGTACTGGAACATCGCCGTAAAGGCCTGGAGCGGTCCCTGGGCGCCGTGCACATTGTAGTGCCACAGCGCCCATTTCTGCATATCCTTGAAGCGTTGGTGCACCCGCTTGGAGGGTGGTTCACCGCTTGGGTGAATACCGACCGGGACGTCCAACTCCTGGGCCTTGGCCCAGAACGGGTCGTAGTCCGGGTGGGCGTGAGATTTATTGGTTGGCGTAAACGGCACGAAGAACGCGCCTTTGGCCCCGGCGCGCACCGCCCGTTCCAGTTCCTGGGCGGCCACATTCCCATCTCCCATTGAGATATGGGCAATCGGGATCAGCCGGCCATCGGAGTCGGAGCAGAAATCAACCACCCAGCGGTTATACGCCTCGGCGTAGGCCGCCTGGAGATCGAGGCCTTCAACCTCTTCGGTTTCCCACAAAAGGCCCAGACTCGGATAGATAATGGCTTTTTCCAAGCCCTCCTGATCCATACGGGCCAGCCGCTCTTTGGGATACATCGAACCAAAGGGCGCCTCGCCCACATAGGTGCGGTCCGGATGGGGTGCGGTTTCTTCTTCTGATGTTTTTCCCATCGCTCCGAACTGGGCCAGTTGTCCAGGCTGGGAATACTTGGCGGGCCGTCCATCCAGTTCCAGGACCTCCAGCCCGTCTTCATTGGTGTGCAGGCGGATGGCCCGGTCCTTATATTTGGGATGAATATACTTCTCCCAGGTATCAGGTGGCTCAAGGATGTGTCCGTCGGCATCAACCGCCCCGCTATAGGGAAACTTTCCGTTTGCGGCCATTCTGCATTCCCTCCGTTTTTACGTGTTGTGAACTGAAACTTAAGAGTATCATTTCTAGCCTACACGGTTCGCTCGGGCAAGAGTTTGGAGAATCTTGCCTCGGCTGATCCGTACCACTTCCCTAAGGGATAGCCCGGGGATTCCCAGCCTGACAAAAACCACGCCCATCCTCCTCCCAAGAGGAGCAGGCAGTTTCAATCCTTGCCCAGCAGGGCGTTATCCGCACGCCAAGGTATAGACGTTCTGACATCCGTCCGGCAGCGCGGACTCTCTCCAGGTCGTACCGCCGTCCTGAGTGCCGAACACCTGGCCCTCCCGCGTGCCACAGTACACGAGCTGTGGGTCCTGGCGGCTGAGGGCAACGGTCATCATGGTACTCTGAGGGGAGATACCATGATCGAAGCGCTGCCAGGTTTGACCCAGGTCCGGACTGCGGTAGACGGAGCCGTTCAGGGTGAGCGCCCCAGGACTCAGCGCGGCGTAGAGGGTATGGGGGTCACCAGGAGCGACCTGGATGTCACGCGCGTACGCTAACGGCGAAGAACGCCAGATTTCCATATCCGCCCAGGTCTGACCCTGATCCGGGCTTTGAAACAGACCCATGCGCGTGGCCAGAAAGACGTTGCCCGGCTGCGCGGCACTCAGCACCAGGGCGTGCGTGTCCATCATACCTTCGGCATCGGTGTTGCTCAGAATACGACTCTTCAAATAATCCTGCTCGGCAAACTGGAGCAGCGCTTGACTACAGTCTTCCCAGGTGTCGCCGCCGTCTTTACTGCGGATGATTCCGCCGACCTCCAGGCCGGCGTACACCGCATCCGGGTCATGCGGGTCGGCTGCCAGGCCGATAATGCGACACGGAAAGCCCATTTCGACCATGCCGGACGGCTGGGCAAAGGTCAGGCGTTTCCAGCTGTCGCCACCGTTTTCGCTCCGATAGATGGCCGCCGGTGCGGTGCCGCAATACACGACCTGGGGATCGTTCGGACGAAACAACAACGACCAGACCGCCATCCCGGTATCCGGAAAATCCAGCCCCTCCCAGTGCGCCCCGCCGTCCGTGCTGCGGTACGGTCCGTGCTGGGTGCCGACGTATAAGAGATGCGGATTGTCAGGATGGACAAGAATGGCTCGAATCTCGGCCCGCTCCGGGAGGCCCTGGCTCAAAATCTGCCACTCCGTTTCTCCGACTCCTTGACGACACAAACCGCTGGACGGAGTGTTCTGTCCGTTCTTGGAAAACTGCGACGCCCCAGCGTAGACATAGTGAGCCATGGTCTTCTCCCTTCCTTTTCGCGCTAGAGTCTCATTATTGGGTCGGGGGCAAATATTCAACCCAATCCGCAGAATCTTCAGGACTGAACGGTTACACCTGCCTTGTCTCCGTTGGCTTTGTTAGGCTATCAGGACAAGCAAAGGAGGGAGCCCGTGCTGATATCCGTCCTGTCCGTTCTCATCTTGATCGCCCTACTCTGGTCTCTGGGCTGGTATGCCAAACGCTGGGTTTCGACCGATGCCGATTATTTGCTTGCCGGCCGCCAGGTCAGTCTGCTCCCCGGCATTGCCGGGATCTGCGGGATCGCGTTTGCCGGCAGCGTGACCAGCATTATTCCGGGCCTGACCATTCAGTACGGTTTTTTTGGCTGGGTGTGGGGTATTAGTCTGCCGGCGGTTATCGGCTATTGGATATACGGTCTGCTGGCCTGTCCGTATGTCCGTCGCTCCGGTGCCTATACCCTGCCGGAGTGGTTGGAGATGCGCTTTGATGCGCGCACCCGCCTGGTTGTCAGCATTGCCACCGTCCTCGGCGTGACCGGCCTGGTCGCCATGAATGTTATTGCCATGGCGCTGATCATGACCGGCTTTCTTGAGGCTCCGCTGTGGCTGATGGTGACGCTCATTCTCGGCGGTCACATCATGTTTCTCCTCCTCGGCGGTCTGTGGGCGTTGACCCTGACCGATGTCGTACAGGTCATTCTGGGCTTTATCCTGCTGCCGGCGCTGGTCGGCTACTGTGCGTGGACATTTGGTGGCTGGGATATGATTCAAGCTCAGTTTGTGTCTCCGGCTCCGTTGACCCAGGGAACGGCAGGGACGTTCCCGTGGTTGCGCCTGAGCTATCCCAGCATTATCACTGTCTCCCTGGTGGTCGGCATGTTCATCCAGTGGGGCGGCAACTACTACTGGCTACGCGCCGCGGCCGCTCGCACCGAGTTTGTCGCCCGCTGGCAATATCTGATTGGCGGAGTCGTGGTCGTCCTGGTTGTCCACGGGGCGTTGGGCCTGCTCGGGCTGTACGCGGGGAGCGTGTATCGCCAGGATTTTCTCGGTGAGGCCAACCCCATGAGCGCGTATGGCATGCTGATGCGCGACCTCCCCGCAGGGGTGGCGCTCTTCGGCTTGGTAGCGGCCTTGGCGGCGACCATCTCAACCACCAGCAACGCTCACCTGGGGATTACCTCGACCCTGGTGCGCGACCTGTATCAACGCTTTCTGCATCCGGAGGCGACACGGGAGCAGGTTCTGCATATCAGCCGGCTCCTCACCGTCGTCACCGGGGGCGGCATCTGGCTGCTCAGTTTTTACCCCGGCGGGCCTTATTTTCTGCTGGCCATTAGCTGTGCGATGTTGGGCCCGGCGGCGCTGATCTTTTTGCTCGGGCATCGCTGGTCGCGGATCAACGCAACCGGAGCGTTTTGGGGGACGCTCATCGGGATGGTCGTCATGCTGGTCTACGAGGGACTACAGCTGACTGGTGTGACTGCGTGGTCAACGCATACCGTCCTTATCGGAACCCTTACCACCCTGCCCTTGATCGTTCTGATCTCGCTGGCAACCTCACAGCCGGCAGGCCAGCAGGACAGCCGCTCCGAGGTCGGCCAGAAGCCCTTCGTCCTCACCACCGAGCATACGCAATTCCTGGGCCTGCTGCACCACGGCTATGGACAGATGGTTGAACTGACCGATTTTCTCGGCATAGACGCCGCGCGCGGGAACCGCTTAATCGATGAACTGATAGCCGCGGGCTTGGTCCGGCGGCAGGCGCAATCGGGCCCGGACTTTTTTACCCTGGAGATCACTCCCCAGGGAGCGCAATACCGGGAGAGGAGTGAAGAACCCGGAGCGGTTATACCGCCCCACTCTTCAGTCCCCACCATTGAACTCCAAATCCTCAGGCAGATTGAGAGCGGTCCGCAGACTCTGCGGACCTTGGGCCGAGCGATTGAGGCGAACGCCTCGACGCTCGGCGTGGTCGTCAGCCGTTTGGAACGACTCGGCCAGGTGCACAGCCACGGCATATGGGAGCGTCGTCTCTCCCTGTCCGATACGGGCCGCGCAGCCCTCCGGGTGGCGGTCCAGAGCTAAGGATACTCCGCTCATCGACCTACGGCCCTGACAGTTCTCTTCGGAACGGATACACTCCGGTATCACTCCTGTTCGAGGTGAGCGTATGCCGAGTACCAAGCCGCCGAGCGGCACGCGAGATTACTTACCTGAGACCGTGGCAAAACGACGCTACGTTGTAGACAAGATTGAGAACGTCTTTCAGCGCTACGGTTTTCTGCCCCTCGAAACGCCGGCCATTGAGAATCTAAGCACGCTGTTAGGTAAATATGGCGAGGAGGGTGACCAGCTCCTCTTCCGTCTTCTCCACCGGGGAGACAAACTCGCGCGCGCCCTGGAAAAACCGACCCCCGAAGCCGGAGACCTGGCCGAGCTTGGACTGCGCTACGATCTCACCGTTCCGCTGGCTCGCGTCGTGGCCCAGTACGGTAATAGCCTCCCCAGGGTGTTCAAGCGCTACCAGATTCAGCCCGTCTGGCGGGCGGACCGCCCGGCGAAAGGTCGCTTTCGTGAGTTTTATCAGTGCGATGTTGATCTGACCGGCACCACGTCGCTGCTAGCCGAAGCAGAGGTGATGAACGCGGTCAGCGGCGCGCTGCTTGAGCTCGGCTTTTCCAACTTCTCCATTGCGCTCAACCACCGGGCGATTCTGCGCAGCATGATCGGGGCGGCCGGCATTGACCCCAGCCTTGAGGGGTCCGCTCTGATCGCGATTGATAAGCTGGATAAAATCGGCGTTGACGGCGTGCAGGCAGAACTCACGCAACGCGGCATTACTCAGGAGTCGGCCCACCGTCTGCTCGCCATGACAACGAGCACCCCGGAGATGAGCAACCACGCCGTTTTAGAAGCCTTGCGCGGACAGTTATTGCAGCCCGAGGCGCAGCAGGCGCTCAACGAGATTGAAACGCTTATGGCCTTAACCATGGACGCCCCGGCAGGTCCGCATATCCGTTTGGCCCCGGCGCTGGCACGGGGTCTGAGCTATTATACCGGCCCTATCTTCGAGGTCGTCTCGACCGACTTCAGTGGCTCCTTAGGCGGCGGCGGACGCTACGATAATCTGGTTGGCATGTTCAGCAACAAGCAGGTTCCGGCGGTCGGCTTTTCCCTCGGTTTGGAACGTATTCTGCTCTTAATGGAAGAGCGACAGATGTTTCCGGCCCTGCAACTGACGGCCCAGGTGATGGTCTGCGTCCTGCCCGATACCCCGCTACCACCGGCAATCGGACTGGCCTCGCGCCTGCGTCAGGCAGGCATTACCGTCGAGGTCTACCCGGAGCAGAGCAAGCTCAAGCGCCAGCTCTCGGCCGCCGACACTCAGCAGATTCCCTATGCCCTGATTCTCGGCCCTGACGAGGTCGAACGCCGGCGTTATACCTTGAAGGACCTGGCAACCGGGAGGCAGCAGGCACTGGGTGAGGACGACCTCATCGCCGCGCTCCAGCCTAGAACACCACCTCAAGCTGCGTAATCAGATTGTCCCGGTCGCGCAGCAAGCCGATGCCGTTGTACTGACCATCGAGATAGTTATACTGGAACGTCAGTCGAAACGGGTCCCGCGTCAGCGTGACTCCCGGCTGGACGAGCCAGGAACCCTGCCAGTCGTAGAAGAAGACCAACTGGGGTTTAATCACCCCGGAGCGGAAGGAAGTCGAGATACTCAGCGTGTTCACAAACTGGTGTTGATCGATATTGACCAGGGATTGATTCTGGCGGTCGGGCTCGCTCACCGGAATGGCAAAATGACCAAAGCCGTACGGCCCGGCCGACGCCAGCGACGTGTCGTTAAAATCGACGATATGCGTGCCGAACATCTGCCCGCTGATAATAAAAGACTGCTGGGGATTGAGGGCACGAATATAGCGATTGATATCGATACCCAGCACCCAACGCACAACGTGTGAGTGGGCAATATCATTCTCATACGCCAGCAGCGGCGAGCCGGTAATGGGATCGACCCCGACCTGGCGGTAACCGGGGGTGATCTGGCCGCCGGAGAGGACCGGTCCGAGCAGATGCGTAGCGCCGGAGTTCTTAAAGAACGGCTCGTCCCAGAAAACGGCCGCCTCGCTGCGTATGATCGCGTACCACTTCGGCACGGGGAAAGAAGCAGTCAGACCGGAGATGGCAATTTTCGGATACAGCACATTGGCCTGGAAGTGATCGACGATGAACTGAGCGGCCCGCCCCGCGTTGACTGCCTGCTCAAACGCCGCCAGGCTGATCGGGGGGCGCGTCCTGGGCGTGACAATACGCACCTCGGGCGCATCCAGAAACGTGTAGTAATGCGCCGCAGACAGTGTCAGCTCGCCGACTCTGGCGGTGATGCGAAAGCCGCCCCGAGTATCCTTGAAATTCTGGGCCGGCTTTTTGACGACACTCCGCATCCCCGGCGGGTTCGGGGTTGACCAGGGGGAACCGACCGGCACCGGACTGGAGATATTCTTATCAAAGGCTCCGTAGCCCTCGATATTGAGCTCGGAGAAGGGGCCGACATCCTCAAAGCTGTACACGGCCCGCACCATGTCCAGAGGTACGCGTCGGTCATCCAGGGAAACGAGGAAGCCGCCAAAGCTGGCGTCAAGCGGATTGATCTGGTCCAGAAGCCGAAAGGCGTCAGTCTCTCCCCAGGACAGGTTTTGGCGTCCAATACGTAAAAAGAGAAACTCCCACGACAGGTCAACATAGGCCTCAAACAGCCGATGACGCATGCGCAAGCTGCGGCGCGAGTTGACGCGCGAGCAGCCGGCAAACTGACGCGGACTGGTCCGCTTTTGTTTGCTGGGCTGGCCACAGTTGGAGTGCAGGGGAAAACGCTCGCGAAACACGTCGGGCCCGTAGTCCCAGACGCCGTCGTACTCCCCCCGATAGGTGACGAAATAACTGATGTCCTCAAGCTGGAGCCACTGAAGCGGCTTGAACAGCGGCGCCAGCACGCTGAGAGTGCCCTCATAGCTGCCCTCAACCAGGTCCACCAGATCGTGTCGCAATTCGACTTGGATGAAGGAGCGGTTCTGGAGCATATTGAAGGAATTATACGGCGTCTGGAGACGGGTATTTCCACCCGCGCTCTCCACGGCCATGGCCGTCCGGTTATACACCCGGCCGTTAAAGCGTAGCGTTTGGGACTCGTCCAGAAAGCGGGCGTGCAGCAGGACCGGCCAAAGCACTAGACCAACGACCAGGCTGCGAACGCACAGCAACCCGGCCTGTCTCAGGCGCGCTGCTGTGCGCTTATTCGTCGCTGCTTGTCGACCCTGCACGCCGTGCCTCATAACTGGGAGCTAGGCTTCACTTCCCCAAACGGACCATCTCTTTAACCGTGAACTTTCTGGGCTTGAGCGGCTTGTTGATCAGGATTTCGTCGGCGGTCCACAGGGCGGCACGATTGCTTTTGTAGTCAATCCACACATTGCCCAAGTGGAGATGCGTGCCCTTTACCTCGGCGTTGTCCGGATCGTCGGCCGGGTCGCCAAACGTGTGAAACAAGGTCCGCCAATGATTGCCCTCACGGTCATACACGACAACGCAAAAGACCGAATAAATCTGCCGGTCAATATAAAAGCGTCGCATGCCGTACGGATGGCTGGCATCGTTGGAGGTGGCTTCCAGAACGACGACCTGGCGCAGCTCCCACGGCGACTGGGGATACCAGCCGCCTTTGCCGCCATACTCCGGGGGGTTTCCGCCGACGAAACCCGGCATCAGCATCACCTGCTCGCCCAGATGCTTCCAGGTGTAATTGTGGAGATAACCCTGAAAACCGGCATGATCTTCAATGAGAAAATTCGCCTCAAATGAGGACGACTGATGATTGACGACAATACTCCGCGTGCGGCGACTCTGCGGGTCGTAGGCCCACCCCTTTTGGTTGGTCATGTCCGCCGCGTAGTGAAAGGTGAGACTCTGGGCCCCTTCAAGGTCCTGGGGGCTCATAACAATCGAGTGTTCTCGCCACCATGTCCCCTCCTTTTCCCATTTCGCTACATTGCGTGCCGGGTCCGGACGGAACATGCCGTACATGCGCGAATAGAGAGTGTCCACCGCACGTTCGGTATTGCCGCTACTGTTGACCGTACGCAGGACGCCTTGGGTTGTCATGGTATCACCCATATAGCGCATGCGGTAATTCCAGGCGGCCTTAAGCCCGGCTTGCGGGTCGGCCGGATCAATCAGGGGAAAAGGCTGACCAAGCGTGTAGTTCTGGAGTTCTCCGTTGGCGTCGAGTTGGGTTTGGCCGGCGTGTTTGATCGACGCCTGCATATAGGCCTCAAGGATCGGAAAATCCGTTGTCGCCTGGACGGGAATCTCAAAATCTCCGGCCTGGACCACGCGGACAATCTCCGGCGGCAACACCTTTTCGGCAACCTGCACATTCTCTTTGGTCAGTGTCATGCCGGGCGTTATGCCGTCAATCTGCGGGCTGCCATTGCGGTACGGCAGAAAACCGTCCAGCAGTTGCTGATCTTCGTCCTGGGCATATGCGCCGGCCGACAACAGCCCCACCAGGCTCAGTATGCCAGCGAGGAAAAGAACGCTCCGGTTTTGTATTCGCATTCGGCCCCCCTATCCTGAGTGAATGTTCATTTTCTTGTAGAGATTCGCCGCCTCACACGCAAGAGGTAGGCTTGAGAAGCGTCTGATCTCTTGACAGCCCCGAGTGCTCTCAGATAAGACGGCTGCATATTCATTCTCAACAATTTGGAGGCAAGGAGGGCCTTATGGCAACACCCCAACCAGCAGTTCTCAATAGAAATATGGGCCAGCACCAGTGGTATGTGCACCTCAGTCGGCTGGATGGCGCGGACATGGGCGTGATCAAGTCTGCGGTCCAGCAGTTGCGCAAAGACTGCGCCGACAAAGGGATCAATCTGACCATCGGCCTCGGACCATCACTCCTCTCGGACCTCACGGACGATGTGCCCAACGATTTCCAGCCCTACGAAACCTTCCGGTCGATTGACGGCAGTGGTAAGGAAGCCAAGGGCACCCAGGAAGAGCTCTTGTTCTGGCTGAACAGCGACAAAAAGGACGAGGTCTGGAAAGCCCAGTGGGACGCTCGGGAAGCCCTGAAGGGGCATATGCGGGTTGCCCGCGAGACCATGACCTTCATCTTTGGTGACTCGCTCGACCTGTCAGGGTTCAAAGATGGCACCGGCAACCCCGAGCCTGAGCGGGATGTTGAAGTCGCCGTCGTTCCGGATGGCGAGCCGGGCGCTGGCGGGAGCTTTATCATCGCCCAGCGTTGGATTCATGACCTGGAAGCCTTCAACCTTCTGCCCGTTGAAGAGCAGGAAAAAGTCTTTGGCCGGACCAAGGCCGACTCAACCCGCCTGTCCCCCCAGCCCTCTCCCTCCCACCTCTCGCATGTCGAGTTGAGAGAGGGCAAGACGGGTGACGATAGCACCCCCAAGCGGGATGAGATTTCGCGCCGTTCGACCCCGTACGCCTTCCACGATGGCACGGTTGGCCTGTACTTCATGGCCTTCTGTAAGAGCCAGGCGCCGTTGCGCGAGCGGATGCGGGCCATGTATGGCATGGACGGTCAGGAACGCGACCGGCTCACCTCGTACAGTAACCCGGCCTCCGGTTCGTTCTACTTCGCTCCGTCGGTGGAAACGCTCGACGCCGCGATGTCGTAAACATTGTCCCAGATTTTCGAGTCAGAAGGGGGACAAGCCATACGGCTCGTCCCCCTTTTTATATCCGAGGATTTGGGAAAGGGCGTTTATTTTTTCGCTTGGCCCACTTGGGCGAGCATCAAGCGCATCGGAGAGAGTGTTCGGCTCAGGGGATTGACCATGAGGCCGACTGTCTCAAGCGTGACGGCTCCCAGCAGCGGACCGTCGTCGGTCTCTCCAAGCACAACCGGAGAAGTCGCGCTGTGTCCCTCAAGAGTAAAACGACACTCCGACACTCCCCGCGTGATAGTTGTTCCATCGGCCAGGGTGAATTCGACACTCCGTTGGGACTTCAGTTTCAGAGACCGCCATATATGGAGAGGCAGCACCGTGTACACCGCTCCGGTATCGACCAGAAAGCGGACATGTACGGGGCGACCTCGTCCGCTGGGTTTGGCCACCGTTGCCCGGACATAGGTGAGACCCATGCTCTCTTCTCCTTAATGAATGTCGGCCCTTCTCACTCAGCATAGACCTCGGGCCGTAAGACGGCAATATACGGCAGGTTACGATAGCGACCGGCAAAATCGAGCCCATACCCCACCACAAACACGTCTTCGATAACAAAAGCGCGAAAGTCGGCTTCATACTCGACTCCCCGCCGGGTGGGTTTATCGAGTAACACACAGGTCTTGACCTCACGGGCCCCTTGCTTCAACAGTGCTGCGCGGAGAAACGCGAGCGTCCGGCCCGTATCAAGGATGTCGTCGACCAGGAGAATACGCTGCTCCCGGATTTCGTGGTCGGCCGGGAAATAGTCCAGGCTGAGCCGGCCACTCGTTGTCCCGTCTCCATAGCTCGACACCGCGGCAAAGCTCAGACGGAGCGGAAAGGGAAGCCGGCGGATAATATCCGCCGTAAAGAGGCAGCCGCCCTTAAGCACCGACACAACCGTACAGGGCGCGTCCCGGTAATAGGCCGCGACTTCCTGGGCCACGCGGCTCAGGCCGGCTCGGATATCTGTCTCTGTAAACAGGATACGCTCAATATCCTTTGCCATGTCGGTCGCTCCTGGACCACACTTTTTCTCCAGCCGGCAAGTGCCTCGCTGCTCAGGAGCCTTTACCGGCAGCAACGCAAGGAAAGGAGGCTCCGAGGCAAATAGAGAGTCCTGACAAACTGCTAGTCCATCGGTGGGTTCTGGGCTATTTGCGCAATGGCGTCATCCAGCTTGAGCCAGGACTGGGCGCTGTCACACCAGAGCTGGGCTTCGGGCTTGAGCCAGGAGGTATCGTCGAGCGTGCCGGCCTTGAGGAAATCCATGGCCGGCAAGGCTGCCACATCAGACAGAATCGGCGAGCCACACTTGCCACTGAACACCTCCTGTTTTTTGCCATGCGCCGCCTATATCACGCCAGGGGTAAGGGATGAAGAGGTGGAAGGCGACCAGCGCACCAGAGTGACCGGCCCATAAGTAAGCGCAAAGACCGTATCTGATCAACGTTTGTCAGGATCCTCGTCAAAGCGGGGCAGGTCATCCCGAATCTCATACCAGGGCGCTTTATGACTCACCCATATATGGCCCTGGGAGCGGACTCCCGGATCATCGTCCAAGGTGCCCATACGAAGGAGTATGGTCTGTGGATCACGGTCAAAATACGCATACACGTGCGAGCCGCATCGAGAACAAAAACAGCGCTTTTTTCCGGGCGACGACTCATAGGCGGTCAGTGCGTCCTGGCCGGCAATAATGGCGAACCCCGCCCTCGTCACCAGCGCACTCGACCCATACACCGTGCCATTAATCTTGCGACACGTGTGGCAGTGGCAATGCATGAAGCCACGAATCTCCTCGGTGATTTCAAATCGGACGGCTTGGCAGTGACAGCTTCCCGTGACCATGTCTACTCCCCCGGTTTACTATCCTCCTGGAGCGTTGGGAAAAAAGAGCGGCTGGCCGGCGATGGTATAGCCGGCAATCAGCCTTTGGCCTTCCGGCCCGACCAGCCAATCGATGAACTGCTGCCCCAGGCCGGCTTTCACATGCGGGTGTTTGGCCGGATTCACCAGGATCACCCCGTATTGGTTGAACAGCTGCGGGTCACCTTCCACCAGGATAGTGTAGTCAGCCTTGTTCCGAAAACTCAACCAGGTGCCGCGGTCGGTCAGCGTATAGGCGCGCATTCCGACCGCAGTGTTCAGGGTTGCCCCCATGCCGGCGCCGGCCTCCCGATACCACGTCCCACTCGCCTTCAGTGGATCGACCGCGGCGATTTTCCACAATACCCGCTCTTTTTTATGGGTGCCGCTTTCATCTCCGCGCGAGACAAATGCTGCCTGGATTTGGACAATTTTTTTGAGTGCCAGGCCGGCCTGCCGTAGACCACCAATGCCTGCCGGATCGTCCGTTGGACCAACAATCACAAAATCGTTGTACATGACATTATATCGCTTCACCCCCCAGCCCGCGGCGACAAAGGCCCCCTCATCAGACTTGGCATGCACCAGCAGCACATCGCCATCACCGTTGCGAGCGTTCTTGAGCGCCTGGCCCGTCCCGACCGCGACCACGCGCACTTCGATTCCCGTCTTAGACTGAAAACGGGGTAGAATGGCGTCAAACAGGCCGGAGTTCTGAGTTGAGGTCGTCGATTGGAGAATAATAAAGCGCTCTTCCGCCTGGCTGATCCCGCTCAAGAGCAGCCCCAGCATCAGGCTGAGGGCGGCTCGCACGCACCACAGTCGAGGCGTTGGTATACGCATTTTCCTCCCTACAGAACAACCCGGCTGTCGCCATAAATATGGGCTGCCTCCGCGTTAGGCTGCTGAAAAAACTGGAGCGCAGGAGAATGTTCAACGACCCGACCCTGCCCAAGAACAACAACTTCGTCTGCCAAGCGACGGGCCTGACCCATATCGTGGGTCACCAGGACGATCTTCGTCCCGCGCTTGTGCGCGGCGAGAATCAGCTCTTCAATCGCCTCAACGGAGACCTGATCCAAACTGACGGTCGGCTCGTCGAGCAGCAGCACCTCCGGCTCAAGGATCAGGGCGCGTGCAATGGCGACGCGCTGTTGTTCGCCTTGGGAGAGGACTCGGGCCGAGCGGTCCGCGAGATGGACGAGGCTGGCAAGTTCCAGGATGTGCCGCAGGCGCTCCTCTCTTTCGGCCCGTGTGTACCGACGCAGCTTGAGCGCGAAGCGCAGATTGGCCCCCACAGACCGCCGCAGTAAAACCGGGCGCTGGAACACGAGCGCTTGTCGCTGCCGGGCCTGGTCTATCCGTGGGGTTTCTCCCCAGCAGACTTCCCCTGCGGTTGGGGTCAGCAAGCCATGCAACAGTCGCAGCAGCAGACTCTTGCCCGCTCCGTTCGGACCCATGATGACAGTACGGCTGTCCTGCTCGATGGTCAGGTCGATCCCATCAATGAGGCGATGTGTACCCACGCTATACACGAGTTGACGAATCTTGAGCGGGAACAGGGACTGAGCGCTATCGGTCGATACTCGCTCGGATTGCAGGGTCTCTGCGGCGCTAGGCATAGGCGCTATTGGATGCATTGAGGCGCAGGAGCGACACGCTGGCATTGACGCTCAGCGCAATCAGAATGAGAATCAGACCCAGCGCCAGGGCAAGCGCCAAGTCCCCTTTCGAGGTCTCCAGCGCAATGGCCGTGGTCATCACCCGAGTGACATGCTTGATATTTCCGCCCACGATGATGACCGCCCCCACTTCGGCTATGGCACGTCCAAAGCCGGCCAGAGCGACTGTCAGGAGGCTATACCGAGCGTCCCACAACAGGGCGACAACGGCCGTCTTCGGCGGAACACCCAGCGATAAGAATTGCTCTCGATATTCGCGGTAGAGGTCCTCTATCACCTGTCGTGACAGGCTGGCGATAATGGGCGTGACCAGAATAGTCTGGGCAATGATCATCGCTGTCGGAGAATACAAAAGGTGGAGCCAGCCGAGCGGGCCGGCATTGGACAGCATCATATAGACCAGCAGGCCAACCACGACCGGGGGCAGCCCCATCAAGGCGTTTAAGGAGACGATGACCGCACCACGTCCGGGGAAACGCATAATGCCGACTGTTGCCCCAATGCCGAGACCAATCACGCTGGCGATGATGACAGCACTGAGACTCACTCTCAAAGAAAGGAATATAATCTCACTCAGCGTTGGATCGGCGGAAACGATGAGCTGAAAGGCCAGACTAAAGGCTTGTCCGAAATCCTGCATGGGACTGCTAGAGGGCAAACGCGACTTTGCCGGCCTCGCGAACCTCATAGCCTCCGAGTGCAGCCGCGCGTTCTTGTAATTCAGGTGAGGTCACGACGTCCAACAGGGCTTGGACCGGTTTGGCAAAATACAGCTCTTTAGAGACGAGTAAATCAAACCGCTCCTCAATCATTTCGGTAAACGAGAGGCCCAAAAGCTCGGCCACCGACTGGACGGCCACCCCAACATCCGCCCGCCCCTGGAGCACGTGCAAGCCGACCTCCCAGTGGGTCCGGGCTTCGACCTCGTAGCCCGTAATCCGTTCCGGTTTGATCCGGGCCTGCCGGAGCTGCTGATCGATGAACCAGCGTACCCCAGACCCGGCCTGGCGGTTCACCAGGCGTTTCTTCTTCCGTGGCAGTTCGGCCAGCGAGCGGACCGGTCTGCTGTCGGGCCGGGCGATTAATCCGAGCCGGCGATGCCAGAGGGTCACGGCCACCAGGTCGGGACGGCCGGCTTGCGACACAAACGGCACGTTGTACTCACCAGTCTCAGGGTCCAGCAGATGGGCCAGCGCCACATGGGTCTTCGCTTGCTTCAGCGCTTCGAGACCGCCAAAGCTGCCCAGGTTGGTCGTGTAAAAAAGGTGTTCGGGGAAACGCCGTCCGGCTAAGTCGATCAAGCTATCGAGCAAGAGGTCGTTGCTGCCCGCGATTAAGAGCCCCCGTTCGGGTTCAAACTGGACCACTCCTGGGGACGCGACGTGCGGCGGCGTGGTTTGTGCCAGGGAATTCTGCTTGACCCAATCCTCCACCAGGCTTTGCGGGAACAGCCATTTACCGGTGACGCGCGTACACGGAATCGTGCCGTTTCGAATCAAGCGGTAGACCTGCTTTTCATTGACATGCAGATACGCCGCAACTTCACGCGTGCTGAGCAGGGTTTCGGGCATGGTTTCTCTAAGAAAATATTAACGAATTATTACCTATTTAAACGTATTCTGTCAAATACATACTATATTTGGATACTTCTCGCCACTCTCATCAGGTTGTGAATACCCCTCACCCGACAGCAGGGCTGGTGCGCAACTCGCAAAAATACGCTACATGCGATGGGCAAGGAGGGAGCATGCTGCGCGGGAAAATCATTGATGCGGACGGACACATACTGGAACCTGTTGATCTGTGGCAGAACTACCTGGAGGCCAAGTTCAAAGATCGCGCTATTCGGATGGACACCGGGGATGATGGCGTTGAGTACCTCGTGGTTGAGAATAAACCGCTGCCCATTACCCGCGGCATAGGCCCAACCGCAGCGGGCATCGGGCAGCCCCTGCGGGCGATTTTTGAGCCGGGCCGTTTTGGCTACCGTGATGGCCCTGCGGGAGCTTACGATGCGCGGGCGCGTCTGCAACGCATGGATGCGGATGGCATCGACATCTCGGTGCTCTTTCCCACCCTCGGTCTCATCTGGGAACCCGGCATTACCGATGTCGAGCTTTCGTCGGCCTACTGCCGCGCCTACAACAACTGGATTCTTGATTTCTGTTCCGCCGATCCGACCCGACTCATCCCGGTTGCCCACATCGTTCTGTTGGACATTGACGCCGCAATCACGGAAGTGAAGCGGGTGGCACAGCTCGGACATAAAGGCGTGTTCGTGTGTGCCGCCCCTGCCAATAAGCGGGCCTTCTGGGACCGGGTCTACGATCCGCTATGGGCCGTGTTGCAGGAGTATGATTTGTCCATCGGGTTCCACACTGCAGTGCACGAAGACTTTCTCGGTCATCAGTGGATTGCCCAGGAAAACACCGATTTCATGGATTCATCGTTCGTGTATTTTCAGTGTCTGCCGCTCGTGGCTGACGTCCAGGCGGCCTTTGCCGCACTCTTTCAGGGCGCAGTCTTCGATCGGTTTCCCGCCCTGAAAGTGAATCTCCTGGAGGTCGGCGCCGGCTGGATTCCGCACGCTCTGGACCGCTGGGACTCCAAGTACCAAAAAATCGGCTATAAGACCGGCCTCAAGCATCTGCCGAGCGAGTACTTTGCCCGGCAGTGCTGGATTTCGTTTGACCCGGACGAAACCACGATTCCCTATATGGCCGAGCGCTATGGCGCCGAGCGCTTTGTGTGGGCCTCGGACTTTCCGCACTGGGACGGCAGCCTTGACGCGCTGGGTGAGACAAAAGAGGCCATTGCGGCGTTATCGCCAGAATCCCAGCAGTGTATACTCGGGGACAACGTGGCCCGGCTGTATAATCTGACGTGAGTCCCGCAGGGCGGGTCCGTAGCGGCGTGACCCGCCCTCCATATTCCCGGACTATTGAAACTCGGGCATGACCTTGGTCGCAAACAGCTCCATCGACTTCATGACCTTCTCGTGCTCCATGCCGCCAAAGTGCATGAACAACAGCACGTGGGACACTTTGCACTCGTCTCGAAGCCAGCGGATTCTGGCGCGGACCGTTTCGGGGTCGCCAAACCAGACGAGGTCCTCGTCAATCACTTTGTCATAGCTCAACGAGCGAATATACTTGGCCCACGGCTCGAAGAACTGATACGTCTCCGGCCAGCTCTCTCCCTCGGGCAGGGTAAACATCATGGCAAAGTCGTCCAGAAACCACTGCATGCCCTGGCGGGCTTCTTCCTGGGCCTTTTTGGTCGTATCGCTCACATAGACGAAGGGGTGGCCGACCCGCGGCAGGTCGGTCCGGCCGGTCTTTTTCATGGCCGCATCAAGACGCCCAAACAGTTGCCTGAGATCGGCCAGGGGGGTGAGAGAAGCCCCCAGAATAGGCGTAATCCCCCGCCGCAAGGCTTTCTCCATGGTCGAGGGACTCAGGCAGGGCTGCCACAGAGGGGGATGCGGTTCCTGGAGCGGTTTGGGCATCACGGTCACTTCCGGGATGCTGAAAAACTGGCCCTCATACGAAAAGGGCTCGCCGGTCCAGGCCTTGAGAATGATATCCAGA
This sequence comes from uncultured Binatia bacterium (SeqCode), assembly GCA_965203745.1. GTDB lineage: Bacteria > Desulfobacterota > Binatia > Bin18 > Bin18 > Bin18. Next base: position 654,493 of record CBDBDK010000001.1, on the reverse strand, counting down.
CTCTCGTTAAAGCGCTCCTCGGCCTCTCCCCAGGGGACGCCATAGCCATCGAACTCGCCCTTGAACAAGCCTCGGCCCACACCAAAATCCAGCCGCCCGTCGGACAGCAGATCGACCGTGGCGTAGTCCTGAGCGACCTCAATCGGGTTGTGCCATGGCAGAACGCTGACCGCCGTGCCCAGACGAATACGTTTGGTCCGCGCCGCGATATTGCCCAGCAGCACATGCGGGGAAGGTTTGCCGTGATGATAAAAGGCGTGCTCGGCCAAAAAGACGGTACTATAGCCGAGCCGGTCGCCCCATTCGATCTGCTCCAGACCCTCGTCGTATATCTGTTTCATGGAAGAGCCGTCTGGCGTCTGGTTAATGATAAAAAACGAGAAATCCATGCTCTTCCCCTCCTGTCGGGCGCGCCGTCACCGCTCCGCCTGCCAGCACGGCTCAGGCGCTCGGCTTGAGCGTCGGCTCGACGATAGCGCCATTTTCCACAACCGGTTGCCCGTCAAGGAAAACGCTACAGTTTCGCATCGGGATATCAAAATGGCACAACGTATGCCGGCCCGCCGCCGGGTTCGGGCCCGTGGACAAGAGGAAGTTGCCCGCAAACGCGCGGCCGTCAACGCCGATCGCTTCATCCTTGCTGTACAGGCTGAGGGCGTGCCACAACGCCTTCTCGTGCATCCCCCAGCCCACGTGAGAAATGCCGCGGGCGGCCCGGTCTTCCCAGCGGTCCAGGTAATCACGGATCAACGCCGCATCGACGCCATCGCCTTCCACCCCGGTCACAAACCCGTCGGTAAAGTACAGATGGACCGGACTTTCGACGTATTTATAAAAGGGGAAGACAATATCGCCGGGAGCCAACACCGCCAGCCCATTCACATCCGATGAGGCCGGAAAGGCGGCGATCAGCCCCTGACCCCAGTTGGCCCAACTGCCCGGCTCAGCGCAAAACCCGCGAGAGCCCGTCACCAAGCTATCGACCAGGTCCACACGCAGGTCCGTGCCCGCCGGCGAGGTTACCGTCATTGTTTTTGCGGCCTTGGCGCGTGCGACCGCCCGGTCGATGCGCTGCGTCCGTTCCGCGCTTGGCAGCAGACGGGCAAGCGCGTCCGCGGGTTCTCGGATGTACAGCATCCGCGGGCCGTGCTTGAGAATCTCGCCACGCTCCTCGGAGTGGATCAGCCCTTCGACCGAGAGGTCAACGATGAAGTCAACCTGCTTCAGCATCTCAACCACCTCGGGGAATCCTTGCAGGAGCGTGGAGCAGGCATTGCCCCGGTTCACCGCGGTATCGTTTTGCTGCGTCGGGTCAATGGGCAGCATGAGTTGAAACGGCCGCGCCCCGCAGGCGCTCAGGCTCGTCAAACTCGCCGCCAGATACTGCGCGGACGAGTCCGGTTCGGTCAGAATCGCCGCGGTCTGGCCGGACTGCACCCGGCACCAGGCAAACTCCTGGGCAAACAAGGCGGTCAACGTCGGGTTGGGTTGCAACATACGGCCGGCCCTCCTCGGAACACGCTCTGCGCCAAATCTCTGCGCGGTCTAGTTGGCGGGCGGCCGCGACACTCCGGCCATCGCGCCTTTGACGGTCGTCTTGAGCGGGTATTGGGAATAGTCGGCCTTCAGCTCAAGGGTATGGCCGTTCGGGTCGGTCACGTAGACCGAGGTGCCATAGCCGGTTGCGCCGTACAGCTCGACGGGCCCGAAGGTAATCGGCACGGAGTTGTCCCTCAGATACTGGACAATGGCGTCAAAATCGCCGTGCATATGCAGGCACACATGATCGACCCCACGCTGGTCCTTTTCCGCCAGCGTGCTCCCTTCCGGCAGGACCCGCAGATCGATCAGATTGCGGCCGCACCGCACCTGATACAGCCCCATGTCCTCGATGACCCGCTCGACACTCAGACCCAGGACCGTCGTATAGAAGTGCAAAGTATTTTCGACATCCGTGACTTGCAGCACGACATGATCGATACCGTGAAACTGAATCGGACACTCGGATTTCATACATCCTCCACTGGCGCAAAGCGCTTGACATCAAAGCCATTGATCACGGCTGGGTTTTGAAACATCTCCACGGCGTTGGCTACTTCCATTAAAGACAGACTCAGATGGAACAGCCTCTCCGCTTCGGGCGGCAGAGTGTCGAGCGGAAAGGCGTTCAGATATGCCGTAGCGGCTTCTACGCGCGCGGACATATGGTCGTAGAAGGCCTGGATCTCTTCCATGCTGCTGGCCAGGCGCTTGCTGGTCCGCTCGCGTTCCGTGGCGAGCGCCCAGTCGAGAAAAGGCTCAAGATCGGCAAACTCGGCAGGTAGCGTCGGTGTGGTCACGGTCTGTTTTACCCCTCTCCCTCGCTCCGCTCGGTCGGCCCCCCAAGGGAAGGGGGGCTACGCCTCAGCGTAAAAGCGGTCGAGTACGGTGTGAAAATACCGAATCTGCATTTCTTCGTCCTGGAAGTACAGCTCCTTCTTGGCTCGCGAGGCCAGCCCGATATGAATCTGTTCGTGGGCGGTGGCGTCCTCTTGCAGCAGATCCCGGAGCAGGCAGGTGAAATACTCCTGGCCGACACGCTGGCCAGCGTTTTCCGCCGGACGAAAATAGATCTTGATATCCCAGTCGGTCCGATCAACCGCCTGGGGCCAGAAGTTGTAAGACATATAGAAGTCGTGCGAGACACCACGGAAGAGCAGCAGCGCCATATTGGGAAAGATCGTGTAAAAGTCAAAGGAGCCGATGCGGGGTAGGCGAGATTCGGTCTCGGCCACGCTGAACTGGGCGGCCAGCTTTTCGGTGGCCGGGCCAACGCGACCCTCGGGCGGGTCTGACGAATACACGCTGTGGTGATTGAACAGACGGACGTCGAGCAGACGCGTGAATTGCCCGTCTTTCAGCACGCAGAACTCGGGAATGGTCCGGCGGTGTTGAAACGGCAAATGATACAGCTCGTTCTGGGCGTCAAGGGCAATTTTCCAGTTAGCGTGCTCGTCCACTCTATACCGCTTGGCCAGCGCCAGTTCGCCAAAGCCGCCGCCCTCAAGCTGGTCGGCCACCCCTCCGAGATATTCCCGGAGGCTCTCGGGTGGACGCTCGGCCAGATGAATAAAGATAAAGCCTTCGAACACCTCGGTGTGGATCGGAGTCAGACCCAGGTCACACTTGTTGGGCAGATCGAAAAAGTTGTCTTCATCCGCCACCCAGGTCAGTTCGCCCTTGGTGTTATACGCCCAGGCGTGAAAGCCGCAGGTGAGCGTGCCTTTACACGAGCCCTTCTCGTCCCAGACGAGCTTATTGCCGCGGTGGGAGCACACGTTATGAAAGCCCCGGACCTCGCCGTCCCTGCCCCGAATGATCAGGACCGAGGCGCGACACATGGTCAGGTCTTTGGCAATATAATCACCGGAGTTCGGGATCTCCTCGACCCGCCCGATATTCAGCCAGGTCCGCCGAAATATTTTCTCCCGTTCGAGCTCAAAGTGCTCCTGCGAAATCAGCGGCTCGGCCGCAACCGGGCCGGTGCCGATCTCCGGGTATTTTTCTGCCCAGCGTTTATCCGCAATTACGGTCCGCATGCAACTGTCTCCTTCTTATCTGGCCACAAAGAGCAAACGTGTCCAGTATCTGCCCGTCTATTGGAGGACACGTTTACTCTTTGGCCCGCATCTCTGTAGGGATCACGTCGCCGTCTTGCACTATAAGTTCGTCATCAAGATACAGCGTGCAGCCTTTCATGGGTAGGTCCATGTGGCAGGCCGTGTCGTTGCTCCCACCGAGTTCGGTGTTAGGACCGGTTGAGAACAAGACGTTGCCGTAAAAGGCCCGCCCGTCCATGCCAACCGAGGGAGCGCCGGTGGCGAGGTAATCCCAGCGCGCGAGATCGTTGAGGCCCCAGCCGATGTGCGAGATGGCAAACGCCCGAGGGTCGTGAAAGCCGTCCATATAGTTCTTGACCAGTATGGCATCAAAGCCGCCGTCGATATCGACGATCATACCGTCTCGAATGGTAAAGGTGATCGGCTCCTGGACGTATTTATTAAACGGAAACAGAATGTCGCCGCGGTCCATGACGACCGTACCGTTGACCCCGGTCTCGTTGCCCTGGGTCGCCAGAAATCCGCCCGGCCAGTGGTCCCAGCGACCGGGAGTATCCGTAAAGCCGTATTCGGTCAGAATCGGGAATTGCCCCAACTCGTACTGCACGTCCGTTCCGGCCGGGTTGGTAAAGCGGAGGTTCTGGGCCTTGGCCAAACGCGCTTCCGCGGCCTCGACACGCTCGCGCAGTGCCTGGGTGGGAAAGAGACGCGACAGAACCTCAAAGGGTTCGACCACCAGCAGGATGCGAGTGTCCGCAGCCTGAATCTCCAGCTGCTCTTTTGAAAACAGCAGAAAAATAAGATCGACGACCAGGTCCGCACTTTTAAGGGCCTCGATAGCCGGCCCGTTCCCGGCCAAGGCGTTCTGGCCCACATCGCCGGCCACGTTTTGCGCTCCGCCCGCGCCACGCGCCGGCAGATTGACGTTGAACACATCCACCCCCAACTCGCGCGCGGCAATCATAAACGCCGAGGCATACTCAACCGCTTGTTCCGCCTCTGACAGAACCGCAACGGTTTCTCCCGGCTTGACTTTACACAGTTCAAGCTCCTGCCGAAACAGACTCACCATCGTATTGGTCTGATTGATTGAGAGTGACATGGCATCGCTCCTTGTCTACGTGCTCGTTATTGTTGCTCACCAAAAACTTTGTCCAGATAGTAATTCATCACATGATGCACGGCGACCTCGTACTTCGACATCGGCCCTGGCCGGTAGGCTCGGGACCGAAAACCGCGCTGTAAAGACTGCACCATGCTCATGTCTTCCTCTAGGGCAAGGTGCAAAAAGTCCTCATAGACTTTGACGCGTTCCTTAAAATCCGGCAGACCAAAGCGCTGCTTGGGGAAGAGCATATGGACGAGAGCCAGGCTGCGATTTGCGCCCATCGGCCATTCGGTCACATAATGAATATTATCCTGCCTGGCATAAAATCCCATATTGGGCTGGAGATGGCTGGAATAGCCCTTCTCAAGATGTTCGCCTGACAGCCAGGGCATAAAATCAAAGCGAGGCCGGCCATCGGGCGTCATCGGACTCACGCCTATAAAACGGCCGCAGTAGCCCCACGGTTTGAGCTGAAATTCATACGACTCAAGCGGCTGATATGGACCGAACGAAGAAGCGTGCAGCGTTGCCAGATGATAAATATCAACCAGATTTTCAGCCGTAGCTTTCCAGTTACACTCATATTCGATGGCAAACTTAATGGCCAAACGGAGATTTTCAGGTTGGTATGGTCCAAAGATCTCAGGAAAGTCGCCCAAGAATTCCAGCAGGCTTTCACTATCCGGATTGAAATTGATAAAAATAAATCCGCCCCAGGTATCTAGCTTGAGTGGCACCAGGCGGTACTGCCGCATGTCGAAATTCTCGATCTCTTGGGTATAGGCCGCGCCTTGGAGCCGCCCACACAGGTCATACGTCCAGCCATGATACGGACACGTAAACCGCTGGGTATTGCCCTGACCGGCCGCCACCTCGGTCCCGCGATGACGACAGACGTTATAGAAGGCATTGAGTCGCTTCTCTTCGTCGCGGACAACGACAATCGGCTCATCCGCAATACACAGGGTGAGATAGTCACCCGGTTTTTCACACTCTTCCACGCGGCCGACGCAGAGCCAATCTTTCTGGAAGATGCGTTCCTTTTCTAATTCGCAGGTCTCCTGCGAAGTGTAAAAGTCACCCGGGAGATGTCGGGCTTGGTGCAAAGGCGCTTGGGTCTGGGTGATACGAGACGCGTCCCGCGCCCCTCTCCCTTTCATCCCGTACTCTTGAGAAGACAGGGTCATATGCGGACAGCCTCCTTATGATGGGCGTATACCGTTCTCTTACGGTCTGTCAAGCAAAAGCCTTGACACCTTTTTACCACACTGCCAGACTCACGCCGTAGCGATTTTGCCCCCTACCCTGACCCTCTCTCCAACGGAGAAAGGGGAGTGATGTAAGGAACACACTATGGCAACCAGTCTTGCTGGCACGGGAAAGATGGTCGGCGCTGAGGTCAAGCGAGTTGAAGACCCACGCATGCTCCTGGGCAAAAGTCAGTATGTAGACGATATCCATCTGCCCGATACCCTGGCGGTCGCCTTTGTCCGCAGCCCGTATGCCCACGCGCGTCTCCTCAACATTGATACCCGCGCCGCTGCCGCCCACCCTGGCGTCCAGGCGGTGGTCACCGGCGAGGATGTCGCAGAGGCCATACAGCCGCTACGGGTCGAGTTTGAGCCAACAAATGCGCCCACGCACAAATCCTGCGATTGGCCGGTCCTGGCTCGGGGAAAAGTCCGCTTTGTGGGTGAGATGGTGGCCGCCGTTATTGCCACCGACCGCTATGTCGCCGAGGATGCCGCCGCGCTGGTCGAGGTCGAGTACGACCCGCTCGACCCGCTCTGGGACATGGAACAGGCGCTGGAGCCGGACGCCCCCCTGGCCCATGAAGACTGGGGCGACAACGTCATGCAGACCCTGGAAGTAAGTATGGGCGAGGTCGAGACCGCGTTTCAGGCGGCTGACTGTGTGGTGGCTGAACGTTTTACCACCGGTCGTCACATGTCCCTGCCCATGGAGACGCGCGGCTGTCTGGCGACGTTTGATCCGGTGACGGACTCGCTGACGATCTGGTCCTCGACCCAAGTGCCGCATGTCCTCCGTTCAAACCTGGCGCTCTTATTAGACTTTCCCGAACACCATATCCGGGCCATCGCCCCAGACGTCGGTGGCGGTTTTGGACCCAAGGCGCATGTGTTTCCCGAGGAAATCCTGACCGCCTTCTTCGCCCGGCGTTTTGGCTGCCCGATCAAGTGGATTGAAGATCGGCGGGAAAATCTGGCCGCGGCCATGCACGCCAAGCATCAAATTGTCGAGGCCGAGCTCGCCCTGAAAAACGACGGGACCATCCTCGGGGTGAAGGCGCGCTTTCTGAACGACGTGGGTGCGTATTCCTGCTTTCCGTTCAGTTCGGCCCTGGAAGCCGGTCACGCCGCCTCAGCCCTGCCCGGTCCGTATAAGCTCCCGGCCTATCGCTACGAGGCCCTCTCCATTGTCACCAATAAGGTCACCTTGGGTGCCTACCGCGGCGTGGGCCTGCCGATTGCCATCCTGGTCATGGAACGCTTGCTGAATTTGGGTGCGCATCGGCTGGGGCTTGATCCGGCAGAGATTCGCCTGCGGAATATGATCCGCCAGGAAGATCATCCCTACACCACGATTGCCGGAGCAAAGATCGAGAGCGGCAGCCATCAGGAGTCCCTCCAAAAGGCGCTCGGTATGTTGGGGTATGACAGCTTCCGGGCGGAGCAGGAACAGGGTCGAAAAGCCGGCCGCTATCTTGGCGTGGGCCTGGGCTGTTACATCGAAGGCACGGCCCCCGGCTCTTCGTTTTTTAACCGCATGGGCATACAGGTGGGCGGCTATGAGTCGGCCACCGTCCGTATGGATGTCAATGGGAAAGTCACCGTGTTGACCGGTTCTTCTTCACATGGTCAGGGCCATCGCACGACCCTCGCCCAAGTGGCAGCCGACGAATTGGGCGTTGCCCTGGCCGATGTGAAAGTCGTGCAAAGCGACACCGCTCTGGTTCCATATGGCTGGGGAACCTGGGGCAGCCGAACGGCGGTGACCAGTGGCGGGGCGATTATCAGCGCGGCAACGAAGATCCGGGAGAAGATTCTGCGTACGGCCTCACGGCTTAGCGAAATTCCTCCGGACGACCTCGAATTGGCGGACGGTATGATCCGCCGTACGCAAGACGGAACGCCCTTAATGCCGATCAAGACGATTGCCTATCAGGCGCTTGTCGCCCCAAGCCAGCTGCCGGCAGACGAAGAGCCCGGTCTCGAAGCGACCTCGCATTATGAGCCGCCGCCGGCAACGCATTCCAATGCGACGCATCTGGCAACGGTCGAGGTGGATGTGGAAACCGGCCAAGTCCACCTGCTGCGCTATATCGTTGTTGAGGACTGCGGCAGGATTATTAACCCCATCATTGTCGATGGGCAAATTCAGGGCGGAGTCGCCCAGGGGATCGGCACCGCCATGTATGAACATGCCATCTACGACGAGAATGGACAGTTCTTGACCGGCACGCTGATGGATTATCTCGTCCCGACAGCGGTAGACGTTCCCCCTGTTGAGATCGGACATATTGAAACGCCTTCACCCGACAGCCTGGGAGGCATCAAAGGGATAGGCGAAGGGGGAGCCATTGCACCGCCGGCCGCAATTGCAAACGCAGTTGCCGATGCGCTCTCCCCGTTCGGAGTCCAGGTCAGTGAAATCCCGCTCACGCCGGAGCGGGTGTTGGCGTGTCTTGAGCGGGCGAGGGACGCGGCAGGGTCACCTGCCTAGAAGGAGGACGAACCGTGCAGTTCGGGGTTTGTGTCGCCACGAAGATCGACGACTGGCAATTGATACAGTACGCGGAAGAATTGGGCTATGACCGGGCCTGGATCCCCGACTCGCAGATGATCTGGTCGGACTGTTACGCCACCTTGGCCCTGGCCGCCCAGCACACGTCGCGTATCCAGATTGGGACGGGAGTTGCCATCCCTGGGACGAGAATCGCTCCGGTCACCGCCCACTCCATTGCTTCCATTAATCGCATGGCGCCGGGCCGAGTCTTTTTGGGGATCGGTACCGGACATACGGCCATGCGGGTCATGGGTATGCAGCCGATGCGTATTCGAGACTTCCGGGAGTATCTCCGGGTGGTCAAAACCCTCCTGCGGGGGGAAGAAGTTGCATACACCTATAATGACACCACGCGGACGATCCGTTTTCTGCATCAGGATCTGCACTTCCTGAACCTGGACGACCCGATTCCCATGATTGTCGCCGCCAATGGTCCCCGAGCGCTGAAGGCTGCGGGCGAGTTCGGGGATGGCTGGGTCGCCGGGATAAAACCCGGACCGGAAGCCTTTCTCGGCGACTGGCAGCAGGTCCAAGTCGGGGCGGAACAGGCCGGTCGAACCTTGCCCGACAGCTTCCATACCGCGGCCTTTACCACGGCCGTCGTCCTGCAACCTGGAGAGTCGCCAGCCTCGGACCGGGTCATTGAGATGTGCGGTTCTCAGGTCGCCGCCATCATTCACTTTGTGTACGAAATCTATCAACAAACCGGCCAGGAGGAAGTCATCCCCGCCGGCTATAGAGGCATCTGGGATGAATACTGCGCCCACGTCGAGCGGATGGAAACGCCGGCGGACAAGCGTTACCTCCAGCTTCACAACGGCCACTGCACCTTTCTCGTGCCCGAAGAGCGTCGCTTTGTCACCCCTGAAGCCATCCAGGCGACGTGTCTGATCGGTGAGCCCGCAGAAATCATCGATCAGCTCCGGGCGGTCGAAAAGGCCGGGCTGAAAGAAGTGACGCTCCTGCCCCCCATGGCCGCGGCGCGCACGGTATTCAAGGATTTCGCCGAGCAGGTCATGGCGCGCTACTAAGGTCCGCGCCCGAACCGCCGCTCTTCTCGGCTGAGACCGTATAAACGTGCTATAAACTCAGGCATGCAGCGGAAGAGACCCTTTGGTCCTGGGTTGCTCGTTGCTGCCGCCTTTATCGGCCCTGGAACGGTCACGACCGCCAGTGTCGCAGGAGCGCAGTTTGGGTTTGCCCTGGTATGGGCGGTCGGGTTCTCCATTTTTGCCACCCTCGTCTTACAAGAAATGGCGGCCCGACTCGGTATTATTGCGCGCAGCGGACTCGGCGAAGCGCTCCGGACGGCTATTCGAACCCCGTTCTTCCGTCTCCTGCTCCTGACCCTGGTGGTCATCGGCATTGGCGGCGGCAACGCTGCCTTTGAGATGGGCAATATCCTTGGCGCGTCGGTGGCCCTAGCCGAGGTCTCCGGGCTTCCGCCCTCATCCTGGACCCTGGTCGTTGGCGGCCTGCCGTTTGTGTTGCTGTGGTCCGGGACGTACGCGGCAATTGAGCGCGTGCTGGTTTTTCTGGTTCTGCTCATGAGCGGGGTCTTTCTGCTGACGGCGCTGCTCGTCCAACCATCCCTCTCGGATATCCTGACCGGCTTCTTCAGCCCGACCCTCCCGACCGGGTCATTTGTGACCGTGATGGCGCTGATCGGCACCACGGTCGTTCCGTATAACTTGTTTCTGCACGCCAGCGCGGTCCAGGCCAAGTGGCCGGCGACGCTGTTCGCTTCCCAAGCCCTGCGCGAGGCTCGCCGCGATACGTTTCTCTCGATCAGTCTGGGTGGGGTCCTCACCCTGGCCCTGGTCGCGACCGCGGCCGCGGCTTTTTTTCGCCAAGGGATAGCATTGGAAAATACCACCTCCATAGCCAAACAGCTTGAGCCCCTCGTCGGCTCCCACGCGCCTCTCCTGTTTGCGACCGGCCTGTTTGCCGCTGGTTTAACGAGTGCCATCACCGCCCCGCTTGCCGCCGCCTATGCCACGGCCGGGGTACTGAGTTGGTCCGTAGACCTCGATACCGGCAAGGTCCGACTGGTGTGGAGTACGATTGTCCTGATTGGGACAGGGCTCGCTTTTTTTGGGCAGCAACCGCTGGTGGCTATCCTGCTGGCCCAGGCGGTTAATGCCTGTCTACTGCCCCTGCTGGCCTGCTGTCTCCTGTTTGTCATGAATCAGCAGAACCTTCTCGGTTCGTACACTAACGGCATGCTGGCCAATATGGCGGGCGGTGCGGTCGTGCTTATTGTGACGGGCTTGGGTGTCTTTCAATTCTTCCGCGTGTTTGGAATGATCCCAACCTGACCCGGCCTCGCCCTCGACCGAAGCGGAACGCATGCGGAGTCTCATATGAGCCATTTGTTTGCCTATCTTTCTCGAATGAAATTTATCCGGCGCTGGAGTTTGATGCACAGCACCTATCCGGAAAACGTCCAGGAACACAGCCTGCAAGTCGCGCTGGTGACCCACATGTTAGCCGTTATTCGGAATCGGCTTTTCTCCGGCGGGATGAACCCGGAGCGGGCCGCAACCCTGGCCCTCTACCACGATGTTGGCGAGGTATTGATTGGCGACCTGCCGACACCCGTCAAGTATTTTAACCCCGAGATCAAGACCGCTTATCAAACCATTGAGCAGACCGCGGTGCACAAGCTTTTCAGCATGCTGCCCGAAGAACTCAGGGCCGACTACCGACCGTTCTTTGAGCCGGCTGACGCTGACCGCGACCACCACGAGTTGGTAAAGGCCGCGGACAAGCTGTGCGCCTATCTCAAATGCCTGGAAGAGGTCAGCGCGGGCAATCAGGAATTCTCGCAGGCCGAACAAACGCTCAAGGAGACGGTTGAGCGGATTGATCTGCCGGAGGTGCGTTATTTTCTGGAGACCTTTGTCCCGAGTTTCCGCCTCACCCTCGACGAGTTGGGTTAGAGTGCCGAACGGGTGTCTTTTTCTCGTTCCAATCCAGAACCTAACTGGTATGGACCCCATCCCTCAACTACAGTGAAAGAGTATTGGAGGCGCAATCCAGCATAGGTCAGGAGGGAAAAATGACGGCACAGACTCCGCAGGCAGGCATTATTCCGGAACCGAATCAACATGCCCTCTTTCTGGTCACCAAGGTCAACAATCCAACCACCACCCGCGAAACGGTCGCCCGGGTGGTCGCGGGTATTCCCGAACTGGTGACGACGGTTGGCCGGCACGACCCGGAGGCCGCCCTGGTGTGTACGGTCAGTCTTGGGTCGGGCTTTTGGGATGTGCTCTCCCCAGGCCGTCGGCCCAAGGGGCTGCGACCCTTCACCGCCATCGACCTGCCCGGCAAGAGCGCACCAAGCACGGGCGGAGACATCCTGTTTCACCTCATCTCGAAACGGCAGGACCTCAATTTTGAGCTGGCCAAACAGGTTCGCGGTCAGCTCGGAGAGGCGATAGACGTGTTGGACGAGGTCCACGGCTTTCGCTACCTGGACTCACGCGATCTGACCGGATTTATTGACGGCACGGAAAACCCCAGCGGCGATGAGGAGCGGGCAGAGGTGGCTCTGATCCGTGACGAAGACCCCGACTTCGCCGGCGGTAGTTATGTTTTCACCCAACGCTATGTGCATAATTTCCCCAAGTGGAACGCCGCCTCACAGGACGAGCAGGAAGGAGCCGTCGGTCGGCGTAAGACGGATAGCGAAGAGCTGTCCGACGAGGTCAAACCCCCGACCGCTCATATCAGCCGGGTGGTCATAGAGGAAAACGGTGAAGAGCTGGAAATCCTGCGCCACAGTTTCCCCTATGGGACGACCTCGGAGGCGGGCCTGTTCTTCATTGCCTATACCAAAGATCTCGATATTACCGACAAGATGCTGCGGCGCATGCTGGGAGCCAGCGGCGACGGGCTGCACGATCATCTCATGGACTACACCCAGGCCGTGTCAGGCGCGCATTTCTTTGCTCCGTCGCTCGAAATGTTGCAGGCGCTGGGGAAATAGTGCCTACGGAGCGGTCGGACTCTGCTGACAGGCTTCCAGGTCAAAGAATAATTCCCGGCCCGGATTCTTCAGCTCAGGGCTCTCGCCCAGGCGGAGAATATGGGCGGTGATGTTTCCGGGTACAATATCGAGCACGCCAACCGTTCCGAGCCGGGTGGACCATAGATGGGGATGGGTGGCGCTGCCCGAGTTGATCTGCAAGACCCCCTCCCGATACTCCAGACGCTCAAAGTGGGTATGCCCGGTGATGATAATGTCCGCAGGCTCACCGCGCAGATACTGTTGGGTGAGGTCGACAATCGGTCGCTCTTCAGGCTCCATGTCGTGGACCATGGCGATACGCCAGCCTTCGAGATGCAGTCGCTGCACGTCTTCCACCCGTGGGTCGTCCCAGCCGCTGTCATTATTGCCTCGGGCCGCCAGCGTCGGCGCGATATCCTCCAACCAGTCCAGCACGCGAGGAGAGACGATATCACCGGCGTGAAGGATGAGGTCCGCGCCTGCAAAAGCGACCCTGACTTCGTCCCAGAGATCGCGGATCGTGCTCGGCAGGTGAGTGTCCGTAACGAGACCGATACGCATAGATTGTCTTTCTTTCCATGGGCCTCTCATCTTCTCGGTGTAGAGAGGACGAAGGAGCAGGCGCCTCAGAGAGCCCCTTTTCGATAGACCGCCTTTCGATGCCCCACTTTGACCACATACACGACGAGAGCGTCATCTTCTATCGCATAGACAATCCGATAAACGCCTTGACGAATACGATAGCGATTCTGATAGCCGGAGAGCTTTTCACAGCCGGGCGGGCGGGGGGATTCAGCCAAAATTTGGATACGGCGAACAATCCGCCGGCGGTCCTTTTTATTCTGGATGGATTCTATCTCTTTAGTCGCCGACGGCTTGATGAGGATTTTATATTTGGCCACGGCGTTTCAACATTTTCACGAATTGGTCAAAATCCAGGTTCGGCTCACTCACTCGTTCCTCAAATGCCTGGATATCTTCCACATCTTCAGCCAGCGCTAATTTTACGGCTTCGTTCACCATGTCAGAAACCGACCGTTCTGTCGCAGCCGCTTTCAATCGTAAGGCACGATGAATATCAGGATCGAAATAAATGGTGACTCTTTTTGTCTCAGTCCGCATGGAGTCATCCTAACGCTGTAACGTTATAGCGACAAGAGAGAGCAGGGGGGCGGAAAATCAGCTATTCTTGCTGCCCCACGATCCAGCGGGCGGCCGCGACAATATTCTCGGGTGCAATCCCGTAGCGCCGGTACAGGTCGGTCTGGGTACCGGACTGTCCGAACTCGGTCACCCCGAGACAGGTCATCCGCGTTGCCAGCGCCCCGCCGATAAACGACAGGGTATGCGGGTGCGCGTCGTGGAGGGTCACGACCGGGGCGCTCCGCTCGGCAACCGGCACCAGAGCTTCCACCCAGCTTTCGTATCGTTGGCCCTGCATATTCTGCTGCTGGGTCGCCATGTAGTCGTGGAACAGCACATCCGCGCTGGTCACGTTGAACACGTTGGCAAAAACCCCGTGCTGTCTGAGCTGTTGTGCGGCCTCAACCGCTTCCGGCAGCATGGCGCCTGTCACAAACACGTGGACGACGTTCACGCCGGGTTGGTAGGCTTCCTCGGACTGCCAATCCAGCAGCCGATAGCCCCCCTGAAGCACCTGCTGGCGCAGGTCTTCTTCTCCGTCTCGTTCCAGCGCCATATTGAAGACGGCCTGGTCCAGCGGCTTGGTCGAGAGCCGCAGATAGGCGCTCTTGCCGGTGTCCCGGTCCTGGAGTTCGGCCAGCGCGGCCAGGAGGATCCATTCCAACTCAAGCGCATAGGCCGGTTCGTAATAGGTGACACCGGGCAGTTGGACCCCGATGCCTGGCGTAATGAGCGACTGGTGCGCCCCGCCTTCGGGACTGAGGCTGATCCCCGAGGGAGTGCCGATGACGATGAATCTGGCCTGCGAGTAGGCCGCATAAATAAAGGCGTCGAGCGCCCGACACACAAACGGATCGTAGACCGTGCCAATCGGGAGCAAGGACTGCCCATACAGCTCATCGGCCAGGCCAAAAGCACCCAGGGCCAGGAAGAGATTAGTCTCGGAGATGCCGAGTTCGATGTGTTTGCCGGTCGGGTTCTCGCGCCAGTCGATCAGCAGAGAGATATCCGACTCCCCGAAATAATTCTTCATCTGACGACGCGAGTAGACCCCGACCTTGTGAATCCAGCCGCCCAGATTGGTTGACATGGCGACATCGGGCGAAATCGTCACCAGATGGGGCGCAATCTCGGGCTGACGACTCAGTGCCAGAAAAATGCGGCCCAGTATGGCCTGCGTCGACAGGACGCCATGATACGTTCCACCCAGACCGGCTGGAATCTCAATAGCTGTTTCCGCGGCCCTTATGGCCGGAGCAGAACGCCGGGATTCCTCGACCGACTCCTCCCCCTCTTCCAGCAGCGCGCTGATATAGCGCGCCTCTTCGCTGTCCGGGGGAAAGGCGGCAAACTCCTCACCCTCGGCTACGCCCAACCGCTGGCGAACGTCTTCGATCTCCCCAGGCTTGAGCAGCCGCGCATGGTTGGCGGGATTGCCGGCCAGCGGCAGGCTCCAGCCTTTGATCGTATAGGCAAAAATCACAATCGGTTGGGTCTCGATGGCGAACGCCTCGGCAAAGGCTTCGAGCACCCGCTCCAGGTCGTGCCCGCCGAGATTGGCCAGCAGCTCCTTCACCTCATCCGGCTCATAACCGGCCAGCAGTTCGGCCATGGCCACGTCTTTTTTCCCGTTGGACTGGACGAAGCGATCACGGATAGTAATACCGTCCTGGAGCAACAGGCTCTGGTACTCCTCATTGCTCATCTCATCAATCCGGGCTCTGAGCTTGAGCCCGTAGGGTTTACGAAAGACGTCTTCGAGTTGGTGGCCGTATTTGAGGTCGATGATATGCCAGCCGTTGGCGGCAAACATTTCCCGCAACTGCTGGGCGCGTCCGTCCGGGACGACGCGGTCGAGGCTCTGGCGGTTCAGGTCCACGATCCACAGCACCCGCGACATCCGCTGGGTATAGGCTTCCCCCAGCGCCTCCCAGATATTGCCCTCGTCCAGCTCGGCATCGCCGACCAGGGCAATATGCCAGCCCGAGGACGGCCCGTCCTCAGACGGAGCGGCTTCCCGGTCCGCTTCGTCAGCATGGTCCTCCAGATAGTCACGGACCAGGGCGCCAAAGAGCGGCGTCACTGCGCCAAGGCCGACCGATCCGGTTGAAAAATCGACCTGATCCGGGTCTTTGGTGCGGGACGGATAGGCTTGCAGGCCACCGTACTGGCGGAAGGCTTTGAGCTTCTCTTGGGGCAGCACGCCGCGTAGAAACTGGATCGCATGAAACACCGGGGAGGCGTGCGGCTTGATGGACACGCGGTCACCCGGCCGCAGAAAATAAAAGTACAGCGCGGTCAGCAGCGTTACCACAGAGGCGGAGCTGGCCTCATGTCCACCCACTTTGATGCCGTCCGGGTTGGGACGCACAAAGTTCGCATAATGCACAATATAGGTTGAGAGCCACAGCACCCGCCGCTGGATACGCTCAAGCATGTCCAGGTCGTACAGATCCCACCGGCGGACGCGGTCGGAAGACGGCGTATCGGCTAAGGCGTGCTGTTTCATGCGGCTGGCCTCATCACACTGCGCTGGCCGGAATCAGGCTATTATGGACTACAGGCCAAAGAAGGTGGCCGCATTCTCCCCCAGGATTTTGTTGACCGAGGCTTCGGGCAGACGGGCCAGCGATTCGCGGGTTTTCTTGACCGGCTCGGTAAAGCCTTCGGCGTGGGGATAGTCTGAACCAACAAAAAATTTATCGTCCCCAACCAGCTCAACCATATGCGGCAGGGTCCGTTCGCTCGGGTCGGCGGAAATCCAGATGTTGCGCGCAAAGTACTCGCTGGCCGGTCGTTTCATCTGGCAGGTGTGACCCATATAGCTGAACCGATAGTCCAGACGGTCGAGCCACTCGGCCACCCAGCCGCTGGCCGATTCAATCGTGGCGACCCGCAGGCGCGGGAAACGCTCGAACACGCCATCATAGATCATGGTGGTAAGGGCCATGCGCGGGTCTTGAATGACGTTCATGCTGAGAAACATAAAGCCGGGATCGCGGTCGCTATACCATTCGTTGCCAATGTATTTTGCATGGACCACCAGGTGCAGTCCGACGGCAATGTCGCACCCCTGGGCCGTTGCCCAGACGACATCAAAGTCCGGATGGCCAAAGCTTTTGCCATCAATTGGCAGGGCGCCAACAAAGACCCCGTGCACGCCGGCTTTGGCCAACTGCCTGATCTCCTCAACCGCGGCGGCAGGGTTGCGCAACGAGATATGGCCCAGGGGATAGAGACGATCCAAACGCCCCTGACAGGTTTCAACCGCCCAGCGGTTATAGGCCCGGCAATGGGCCGCGGCGAGTTCCGGGTCTTCAACCAGGTCCTCCCACAGCAACCCCAGGGTGGGGTAGATAAACTGGCCTTCTATGCCTTCGACATCGAGGAAGTGGATGCGCTGCTCCATGTCCTCAAGCGAATGACTGAACGCCTGGGTCCAATCAAAGGACTTGAGTCCCTGGCCCGATTCTTTTTGGCCATAGCCGACGGCAACGCCCATGAGTTCCTCGATGCTGAGATCACCGGAGTGATCAATCCGCACATCTTCAACCGCCACCGCATACCGTTTGCTTTTTGGGTCCTGTTCAAACCGCAAACAGCGCGAGCGGTACCGGGGATCGATATGCTGTTCCCACAGATCGAGCGGTTCCATAAAGTGACTGTCCGCATCAATAATACGCGTCATATCGCCTCTCCTTTAGCCGTTGCCGACTTCTCGCATGGTCGCCACAAACTGTTTCATCTGCGCAAAGAGTTCATCCGGCCGATCCGTTGTGGTCAGCATATATAGGGCCTGCACTCCTGACACTTGGTAGGCGCGGGCTTGGGCGACAGAAACATTCGAGCCGACCAGGGTGGTAATCTCCAACTGGGTGGCATCGCGTCCGGCCTCTTGCATCAGGGCGTGCAAGGTCTCGGTCTTCTGTTGAATCGTCTCGGGCGAGAGAAAAACCGGCTGCCAGCCGTCTCCCCAGCGCGCCACGCGGCGCAGGGCGGGCATGGTATTGCCACCGATCCAAATCGGCGGATGCGGCTGCTGAACGGGTTGCGGCCCGAAATTCACATCAGCATCAATGCTGCCGTAGGCTGTGCTGAGACGCGGATGCGGGTCCGTCCACAGGGTTTTCATCAACTTGAGACAGTCCTCGCTCAAGGCCGCCCGATCCTCGAACGGAACCCCAAGAAACGCAAACTCGTCCTTCAGCCAGCCGATACCAACCCCACAGATGATACGGCCGCCCGACAGGCGATCCAGCGTAGTGATCATCTTGGTCACGGCCGCGGGGTGGCGATAGGGCAGGATAATCACACTCACCCCCAACCGCACTCGCGTCGTGATCGCAGCCAGAAACGCCAGGGTGGTGAAACAGTCCGGCCAATCGTGCTCCTGGTACACATGCCACGGCGGATTGTCCATCTTCACCGGAAAGGGTGTCTGAATCTTCTGCGGTGGCAGGATGTGGTCGCCAATCAAGATGGACTCACAGCCCAGTTCTTCCGCGAGTTGAGCCATATCCCGCAGCACGGCGGGGTCGGTCACGGACGCCCCACTATTGACATGTATCCCGTATTGCATCCGCCCCCCCTGTTATTCGGCGTGAGCTTGAAAAGCGCCTGGATGGACGTTAGCGCGCCCAGCCGAACCCGGTCAAGGGAAAAAGGTGTTAAGCCGGATGATCCGGCTTGCCTTACAGCAGAACGGTCCGGTACTCCGGAGCCAGTCCCCGCCCACAATCATCCAGCCCACGCCATAATCGAGCCAAAAGCAATGGTGAAAAAGAGCCTAATCTCAAGGAGATGACACGGTCAAGCGCCATTCCCCTCTTAGATGTCCAGAGTGGAAGGGAAGTCGGCCGACACTCAAGAAGGACCTTGAAGAGTGTACGCTGAAACCGTACGCTTGGAGATGTGTTTGTACGCTCTATCCGACACAGAGGTTTACGTCGGCTTATTGAGAACAACGACCCACGGTTTTTGAGACACGACTTGGCTAATCGGATTCGCAGGATTTTGACGGTGCTCATTCTGGCTGACGATTTGGACAGCTTTATTGATAATGCCCCTCGCGGCTGGCGTGTCCACCGACTCTCAGGTGACCGGCAGAACGAATGGAGCGTTTCAGTATCCGGCAATTGGCGAATCACGTTTGAGGAGGAGGACGGCACTATTAACCATTTGAACTTGGAGGATTACCACTGATGGAGACCAACGGTATCAAAGTGAACATGACCCCTTCTCACCCAGGCGACTTCATCCGCGCCGAGGTCATTAAAGAGTTGGGGCTGAGCATCACAAAAGCAGCCGCAATTCTTGGTGTACGCCGAGCAACACTTTCGGCAGTCTTGAACGCCAAGGCCGCCTTATCGCCGGAGATGGCATTTCGTGTCGAACAGGCATTTGACGTGAGCATGGACCTGCTCCTACGGATGCAGGCCTGGTATGACGCGTCGCAGATGCGTGCCCGAGCGCATGAGATCAGCGTTCAGCGCTATGAGCCCGTCTGAGCGGTACCCACCCCGCCGCTACGCGGCACAAAGAGGAAACGTGTCAACATCTACCTGCTGTTGAAGGACACGTTTCCTCTTTCCCTCCACGGAGGGGAAGTTTAGCGATACAACGGTTGCAGGCCTTGGGCGAGTTCCGCCAAGTCGGGGGGACCGACGATGATACCGTCTTTGACAATCTGCTCGCCGTCGAGCCACAGCGATTGCTTTGACAGCACGGCGTCGGGATGGTTCTCGCCGCCGCCGGGCATCCAGAACGGCAGGCCCAGGCCGACCGCGTTATAGCCCAGGACGCGCTGGTCCTCAAGGAAACAGTTGCCCGTGTAGCGCGCGGCAGGATGGATGCCGCAGGTGAAGTGAATGATATAGCCCAGCCCCTCGCCGCTGGCCCGCCTCAACGAGCGCTCCAGCACGGTTCCCTCGGCCACGCCGCCCGACACGTCCTGCACGGTCCCGTCTATGGTCAGGCTGATCGGCTCTTCCAGCGGGGTGTAGTACTCGTGGAAGACGGTATCGAACTTGACCACGCCTTTGACCGAGTCTTCCTTGGGCATAATCATGACCGTGCCGGGGACAAACAGGGCGCCCGGCCCGTTGGCGCGACCCGTGCCCATGGCCATGGGCTCACCAACGGTGAAGGTAACATCCGTGCCGACCGGGTTGGTGATGCGGCCCTGAGCGCCCTTTTTCTCGACCAGCAAGGCGTCAAAGGCTTGGGTGACGGTAAACAGGGTGTCGAGGTTGACCTTGCCGAAGAGCCGGACCGTGGACTCGGCGTTCAGACCCGCGGCCAGATAATAGCGGGTGCGCTGATTCTGCATGGCCGCGTCAAAGGCTTGCGAGCCGGCCATATAGGGGAAGGCCAGGTCTATCCATACGTCGCAGTTGGTCACCGCCGCCCGGACCGGATCGGAAATATAGGGGTCGCCCAGCGCACCCTGAAAGGGAAGTTGCGGAGCAATGAGCAGGGCCACCGGCGTATCAAGATTGCGGGCCGCGTTTTGGATGGCCTCAACCGTACGCATGTCCGAAGCCGTGTCGGCAGTGATCAGCACGGTCTCGCCCGACTGCACCAGCAGAACATCACGGATCATGGCGTCCGCGGCTTGGGTGAGTTCCGGTCCGAGATTGGTAATCACTGGGCTACCCTCCTGTGTTTCTTCCTGGGAGCGCGGACATCTTGCCCACCGTCTTTTTCTCTTGTCGGCTGGAAGCCGGCACTCCCGGATTACTCGGCCTCCAGGCGTTCGAGGTAGTAGTTGGCGATGCTGTGAATGGCGACCTCAAACCGGGACATGGGACCGGGTTTGAAATACTTGGAGTCCATGCCCTGCTGGAGCGACTTGATCATCGAGATGTCTTCGGCCAGGAACTCCTTGAGAAAGTCGTCATAAATGGCCACCTTGTCCTGAAAATCGGGCAGCTCAAAATACTGCTTGGGAAAGAGCTGGTACGAAACGCCCACTGTTTTATCGACGCTCTCCCCCGGCCAGACCGACATAAAGCACAGAAAGTCGTGGCGTGGAAACCAGGGGATATTCGGCCGCAGATGGCTGGAATAGCCACCCTCGGCCAGCTTGCCCGAAATCCAGGGAATCGTCCCGAACAAGGAGTCGCCGTTCGGGGCCAGGGTCTTGCCCTTGAAATAGCCGTGATAGCCACCCCGTACGGGCCGAAACTCGTAGGACTCAAGCGGCTGCCAGGGTCCGAAGGTGTTCACGTGGAGCACGGCAATATGGTAGATGTCGGTCAGGTTTTCGTTCACGAACTTCCAGTTGCAATCCAGCTCGAACGAGAACTTGCTCGCCAGGCGAAAGTCTTCATAACGATAGGGTTGATAGGTCTGGGGAAAATCGACCTCGTTCAGGACGTCCATAAGGCTCGACGCTGCGGGATCAAAATTGATAAACAGGAAGCCCGCCCAGGTCTCGACCCGCAGGGGAATCAGACCGAAATCCTTGGTGTCAAAGCCCTCCATTTCTGCGGAGTGGGGCGCGTTGAGCAGCCGGCCGTCCAAGTCGTATGTCCAGCCGTGGTAGGGGCAGGAAAACGCCTTGTCACAGCCCTTGCCAAAGGGGGTTCCGTTGTCGGACTCGCCGAACGCCACCTGCGTCCCCCGGTGGCGGCACACATTGGAGAAGGCGCGCAGCTCTCCCTGGCGGTCTTTACAGATGACAACCGGCTCGCCGGCTATCCGAAAGGTCAAATAGCTGCCCGGCTGGTCCAGTTCTTCGACCCGGCCCATGCACAGCCATTCTTTTTGAAAGATACGTTCTTTCTCGCGCGCATAAATCTCGGGTGAGGTGTAAAAATGCGCCGGCATATGCCGCGCCTGGGACAGCGGCTGACGTGTCCGGGCGGCTTCAGGGGGCAATTGTGTCATGGTTTTCTCCTTGGGCCTGTATCGCCGTTAGCCCATCAGGCCTTCATCATACATGCCCCGAATAGGTTGTTTTTCCGCAAAACGGGTAAAGCGAAAGGCGTCAATATCCGTCCCCGGCTGCTTGCCGTTCAGAATCAGCTCGGCCATCATCTCGCCCACCGCCGGGGCCAGCTTGAAGCCGTGGCCGCTGAAGCCGACGGCCATATACATTCCGCCAATCCCCGGCACGGCATCCAGAATCGGATGCCAGTCGGGCATGACATCAAAAAATCCCGAGTAGCCGCTGTGAAAATATCCGGTCTCAAAGCGGGGAAAGCGATGCGTGACCTGGCCCGTCATCTCAACCGTTCTGTCATAGCTGACACCGTGGTCGTAGTGGTCGGGATCGACCCGGTCGTTGAGTTCAATCGGGTCGAGCGAGCCGACCAGGGTCAGATCCGCGCCCTCGGGCCGCGTATAGACCTGACTGACGAAGTCGTAAAACAGGGGGTGCCGCTCTGCGGCCTCGGGCGGTCGTTTGACAAAACAGATATTGTGGCGGCACACGGTCAGGGGAATCGCCACTTCCACCATGGCCGCAATCCGGTCGCCCCAGGCGCCGGCCGCGTCAATGACCGTGGGCGTGGAAAAGCGTCCTTTATTGGTGACGACCTCGGCCACCGCTCCGCCCACCAGTTGGATGCCGGTAACCTCGGTTCCCTGGTGGACCTGCACGCCCAGCTCTCGTGCCCGTCGGATAAAGGACGAGGTGGTATCGGACGGGTCGGCGTAGCCGGAGTCCGGCTCCCAGGCCCCGCCGGCCAGGTCTTCCACGCGCGTGCGCGGTTCGATTTCGCGGATTTCTTCGGGAGAGATAAAGCGGGTGTTGATCCCGACGCGGCGTTGCATGGCCACAACCTTTTTGAGCGCGTCGAGGTCCTGTTCGGACACCCCCATCAGATAGCCCGTTCGCGTAAAACCGGCCGACCCGCCGACCACATCGTCGAAGTTTTCAAACACGTCCAGACTGCGTCGCACCATACGTGCGGTCACCTCGGTTGAATAGTGCTGGCGAATGCAGGCCGAGCTTTTGCCGGTTGCCCCGGAAGCGATAAAGTTTTTCTCCAGGACGACGATATTGGTGATCCCCCGGGTGGCGAGATTGAACGCAATGCTCGATCCCGTCACACCCGCACCGATAATCACGATATCCGCTGTGTGAGCCATACTCCCCTCCTGAGCGCCCGCCCATCCTATAAGCTCGGCTTGTCGGGGTGCAACCCACGCTCTTGGCCCTACCCAGCTCTATCCTGCCATATCCCGAGCGTCTGACTTTTGGTAAGACGACCACACAACGAACCGAGAAAGGAGAAAGCCATGGCTGACAAAAGTCTGGAAACACAGGTGCAGGAGATGTTGGACCGAGAGGCGATTCGGGACCTTCCACAGCGGTACTGCCACTATGTGTGGCAGCAGGACGTTCCTGCCGTGGTCAGCCTCTTTACCGCAGATGGTGAGTTTGATGCCGGTGGAGCACAGCCTACGGCAAAGGGGACCGAGGCGTTATTGGCAGCCTATGAGCAGGGGCTGGCCGCTCTTGATCCACGGCCTTTTATCCATAATCACGTCATCGACCTTGAGGGCGACCGGGCCACGGGAACGTGCTATCTGGAGCTGCGCGCCACGCAGGATGGCCAGAGTGTGATTGCCGCCGGGCATTACGATGATGTGTATACCAAAATCGACGGGGTCTGGAAGTTCCGCTCTCGAAAATTCAACGCCTATTATTTTGTGCCGCTCAAAGACGGCTGGGCCAAGTAGAAACCGGCTCAGACACGATGGGGCAGCCTTGTAGGTCGGGTGAGCCACAGGCGTAACCCGACAGCTCCGTACTTGTCGGATTACGCTCCGCTCATCCGACCTACTGCCCTCCCCTCCTTGTAAACCGGACTATCCCGCGTACCCTGTTCTTAGGAGCCCGGGGCACAGCAGGAGGACTCTTATGACGACCATTGCACTGCCTGAAGACGCGTATAACCAAGCCCTTGTTGCCAACGTCCATCCCCGTGACTGGACGAACCCGGAGCCAGCCTCAAGTTACAATCTGGTCGTCCTCGGTGGCGGCACGGCCGGCCTGATTACGGCAGCCGGCGCGGCCGGTCTTGGGGCCAAGGTGGCCCTGGTGGAACGGGAACATTTGGGCGGTGACTGCCTGAACGTCGGCTGCGTGCCATCCAAAGCCCTGCTCCGGGCGGCCCGGGCCGTTGCGGATGTCCGGGACGCAGACCAGTACGGAATCGAGGTGCCGCCCGGAACCCAAGTGAATTTTCCGGCGGTCATGGAACGGATGCGCCGGCTCCGTTCGGAAATCAGCCCGCATGACTCGGCACAGCGCTACCGGGACGAACTGGGCGTGGATGTCTTTCTGGGCGAGGGGCGTTTTGTGGATTCGGACAGCGTGGAAGTCGACGGCCGGCACCTGCGTTTCCGTCGGGCGGTTATCGCCACGGGCGCCCGGGCCCTGCCTCTGCCGATTCCCGGTCTGGTGGAAGCCGGTTATCTGACCAACGAAACCGTCTTTTCCCTCACCGAGCTGCCCAAACGGCTGGCCATCATCGGCGCCGGCCCAATCGGCTGTGAAATGGCCCAAGCATTTGCCCGCTTTGGGTCGCAGGTCACCCTCCTGGAAGTCATGCCCCAGGTTCTCATCCGCGAGGACAAGGACGCCGCGGCCCTCATCCAGGCCGCCCTGATTCGGGACGAGGTCACGCTCGTCCTCGGCTGTCAGATCACCGGGGTGGAGCGGGACGGCCAGGACACAGTGCTTCGGGTCGAAAAAGACGGACAGCCAGAGGAGGTCCGCGTGGATGCCGTCCTGCTCGGAGTGGGCCGTGCCCCCAACGTCGAGGGGCTGAACCTTGAGGCCGTCGAGGTGGAGTTTAATGACAAACAGGGCGTGAAGGTCGATGATCGCCTCCAGACGACCAACCCGCGTATTTATGCCGCGGGGGATATTTGCTCGCCGTATAAATTCACCCATATGGCAGATGCCCTGGCCCGCGTTGTAATCCAGAACACCCTGTTTGTTGGACGGGCCAAAGCAAGCGCCTTAACCGTGCCGTGGTGTACCTATACCGACCCTGAAATTGCGCATGTCGGTCTGTATGAACATGAGGCGGAAAAACAGGGTATTGCTATCCAGACCTTTCACCAGGAGATGGGACAGGTCGACCGGGCCGTGCTCGAAGGCGATACCGACGGCTTTGTGAAAATCCATACTCAAGCTGGCAAGGATACCATTCTGGGCGCAACGATCGTGACCCGGCACGCCGGCGAAATGATCTCGGAGCTGACCCTGGCCATGGTCGGCGGCCTGGGACTCGGCACCCTGTCCAGGACCATTCATACCTATCCCACCCAGGCCGAAGCCATAAAACGCGCCGCGGACGCCTATAATCGCACCCGGCTGACCCCTCGGGTCAAATCGCTCTTCACCAGATGGCTGGCCTGGACGCGCTAGGGAGGTTTGTTCATAATAGTGGGCTACGAAGCTGGCGCGCGACGCGCCGGGCGACGAGAAAGGTGAGATATCCCATGACTCAACTCAGGACTGTTTTTTCCGGAGGGTTCTTTCTGCTCTTGTGTGTTGCCGTTTCTGCCTCCATCGCGCTGACGCCTGCGGTCGGCAGTGCTGAAGACGCAAAACAGAGCCCGCAGACAACCTATACCAAAAAAACGATTACCCATGCCCTGGCGGCGCGGATGGTCGAAGCGGCGGTCGCCCGCGCCAAAGAACTCGGCGTCAAGCAGAATGTGGCGATCGTTGATGACGGCGGGAATCTGAAAGCTTTCGCCCGTATGGACGGTGCTCCACTCCTCGGCATCGAAGGCAGTCAACGCAAGGCGTATACCGCGCTATTCGGATTTGGCACGGCCGATTTTTATAATGCCATCAAAGACGATCCGGCCCTGTTGGTGGGATTGTCCCATTTTGAAGGGGCAACCGTGGTTGGTGGCGGGCTGCCCATTACAATAGACGGCGAAGTCGTTGGAGGAATTGGCGTCGGGGGCGGGACGGTCGAACAAGACATTTCCTGCGCCGAGGCCGGGGTCCAGGTCTTGGGAGAATAATCCTCCGGACGGACGTTCAGGCGGGAGAGTCTGGCGACTCGAACCGCACCGCATACCCACCGAACTTGCGTACGTTCAGCACGCCGGTATCGAATATGAGATACTGCCCCTTGATGCCCAGCAGCGTGCCTTCGATCTTGGGCGTCTTTTCAAAATTACGCGCCCTGACCTTGGTGGGATACTCCAGCACGGGGTAGGTAAACGAATGGCTGTCCGCCTCCCCAAGCAATGTGAGGGCGCTTTCCCCGGTGGCCTGCGTGTGATCGTGCAGCCCCGCCTGACACAGACCGAGCAATTCGTCCCGTTTGGCTACCAAATCCGCGAGTTCGGGCACACCCTTGAGCATGCGCTGCCAGTTGGTGCGATCGGTTATGTGCGCTTTGAACATGACCTCAAGCAGCCCGGCCTGATAGCGACTCTGCACCCGAAAAATCGGCAGGGCCTGGACCGCGCCTTGATCCATCCAGCGGGTGGGAATCTGGCTGCCGCGCGTAATACCGACCTTCAGGCCCGATGAGTTGGCGATGTAGACATAGTGGGGCTGCATGCAGTGCGCCTCGCCCCAGGCCGGCTCACGGCAGGTGCCCTGCTCGTAATGACACAGTTCGGGTTTCACGATGCAGATGTCGCACTGGGCAAGACCCTGAAAGCAGGGATAGCAATACCCCTGATTGAAACTCTTCTTGGTTTTGCGCCCACAGGCAACACAGTGAATCTCCCCGGAAAAACTGAGGCGCACGGTTTTGCCCAGCAGGGAGTTTACGGCGACCTCCTGCTCGCCGATTGGCAAGCGATACTCCACGGGCGGCCCTGGCTGCGTTCTCATCTTACGTAGGTTGCCCTGCATCGTCGGTTTCCCCCTTTTTTCCTGCCTGAGAAACCCACCCCGGCGCTCACGCGCCACCCCTCCGAGGAGGGGATAGGAAAAATTCCCTTCCCTGGAGGGGTAGCCCGAAGGGCCGGGGTGGGTTTCTTTTCGCATCATACGTCCGAGGAGGGGATTTTTTGCGGGCTCGAAGCCCCTCCCAACACTAAACCATCTCGAAGTCAGGCGGATAATGTTGCCGCCGATAACGTATATGCTCAACACTGATCCGGTGCCGAAAATCAACGTATAAACTCCCCGGTCTGCCGATCAACGTAAAATCGTCGGCAATACCAATCCCGCCGATACTCAGCAGGATATGACAGTTCGGACACAGACATAGCATGTTCTCGGGAGTATCAGGGCCGTTGTGCGGGGCTTCGAGGGGTCGGAGATACACCGCTTCGGCATACGGCCCGGCGGTGCCTCGGAGCTGGACGCGGCACATCTGACAGCGATAGTGGTAGAGCTGCTTGAGTTCCTGGGCGTGCAGTCTTTCTTGGACGACCCGTTCCTGCCGCTGGAGGTCTTCATCCATTTTGATCAACCGAAAACGCCAGATAAAAAACCCTGCCCGCCCAACACCCCGCCAGTAGTCGTCAACCGTGTACAAGCCGTCGTACCGATAGCCGGAATCGGGGGCATAGGGAGAACGGAACCCGGCCCCACGGATAACGCGGACGGGCAGGCCGTGCAATCGGTTCTGAGCCAAAGCCAGATTGCCACGAATAAGGACCTGGTGGCCTATCTGCTCGTGGGTCTGGGGGTCGCGCCCGCCGTGGCCGGTATAAAAAATGGTACGCTCGTAATCCTCCCCATCTTCATAGCCGCCGGCCAGAACCACCGAATCGGCTCCCGTCCGCCCGCTGCCGGAGATACCGGCAATGCGAGGCCGGTGTACTCCAGCTCTGGAGAGTGCCTGGCGAGAGACGAAGTAGGAGCCAAGCGGATAGCCTGGAATATGGCCAAATCTGCGTTCGGACATGGCTCCGTGCCAATAATTACAACCGGGCTATTTCCACGGTCTCGATGATTTTCGACCCTTAGAATTGAACCTTCTGAACACGCCTGGGCCGACAAAGCAATACAGAGACGGTGAGCAGTGACGGACAAGGCCCGTGCTCCCCAGGAGTATTGAGCCCGTAAAGGGAGGAGCCCCCTCCCCTAGGGGGAAAGGGAGGGGGCCGCGGTGAGGGAAATGGGTCAGATTGAGGGTCAGCCCGGAAAAGGGATGACTTTGCCCTGGGGTGCGGCAGAGTCCCCGCGCCATTTGCGCCGACTCTTCTGCAATGCCTTGAGCACGGCCTCGGCTTCAGCCGGAGTCAGGGTCAGGGTTTGCTGCCGACACCAACCCAGACCCGAGCCCCACGTCAGACGCCGGAAGGCAATGCTCGGCTGTTCGGCTGCTTGTCCGTCGGGCTCATCCGGTTGGGGCAGCTCCACAGCGATCTCCAGCGCGGTATCGGGCCGGGCGGTGGCAGATGCCCCGTTTGGAATGGTTGCCAGTATTTCATTGGTGCGCATGTCTGTATCCCTCCTCTGTATGCTGACAGAACTATAATGCGACAAAACGGCTGACCCGCTCCCACCCCGTTGTCATCCACTGTGTGCCGTGTGCTTCACGTAAGAATCCTTCGACGCCGTCGAGTTGCTCGATGAGGTCGAGTCCTTCCCCTTCCCCTAAAATTAAAAGCGCCGTGCTCAATGCCTCGGCTTGGGCCGCGCTCGAAGCCACAACGCAGGCTAAGAGGTCGCGCTGCACCGGCCGGCCGGTCCGAGGATCAATAATGTGGCCGTAGCGCCGGCCTTCGACCTGCATGCTCTGGCCAAGACTCCCGGAGATGGAGAGGGCCTGATCGGAAAACATGGCAACGCCGACGATCTCCCCGTTCGGCTGTCGTAACAATAAGCGCCAGCCCTCCCCGTCGGGCGGCCGGCCAAGCGCCCACAGGCTGCTCTGCCCAAAATTGAGCAGGGCGTTTGTCAGCCGCTGTTCACGGAGCTGTTTGGCGATCCGGTCGAGCGCATAGCCTTTGCCGATCCCCCCCAGGTCCAGCGCCATGCCCGGCGCGGGCAGACCAACGCGATGGGGCGCGGCAAAGTGCAGCTTGTGGCTCCCGATGAACCGCAGGGTATGGCGAATAGCCGCTGCGGTTGGCTGGGTTTGGGTTGTTGCCGCGTGTCGCCATAGGCTCAGGAGCGGCCGCACCGTAATATCGAAAGCGCCATTGGTCAGGTCTGCGTAGCGCTGCGAGAGACGCAGGACATCACTCACCTCGGCCGGAACCGCCTGAAGTCCTTGTCCGGCCTGGGCGTTCAAATGGCTGAGCGGGCTGTGCGGAGCATAGGTGGTAAAAAGAGCGTCAAACCGCTGCGCGGTGGTAAAAACCTCGTGCCACACCGCGCTCATCTGTCCCGGAGAAGGAGGCTCTGCCTGGCACAGCGTGGCCTGAAAAACCGTGCCCATAATATACCGGCCATCAGTCTCACACGCCCGGACAGGGCTGGTCAGAACCAGGAGGCTCAGAACGACCGTCCAAGCCCCAATCCCTAATCCCCAATCCCTCATCATTCCACCATCTCCCCTGCGGCACCCAGGCCGACATTTTCCTCATCAACCGTGCTCCGCCGCCCGCCGACCGGCCGCGGCTGTCGGTAGTGCTCTTGCGAGCCACGAAAGATAGACCACAGGCAGATCACGACCAGCACCGCCAGACTGATTTCCAGGGCGAGAAAGCCGGCAATTTTCAGATAGGCAAAGCCGGGGTGGACAAAGCGCACCAGCCAGCCGCCGCCCTCGTCAACCAAGGCGGAAAAAAACGGAATGATAATCAGCCAGGCTTTCAGGTTCGGCGAGATGGGCACGAACAGCATCAGATGCGTCAGCGTCAGCAGCAGCAGGCCCATGGCAAATAAATGGAAATGCGACACTTCCAGCATGCCCTGATAGCTGCGCGGCTGCAAAAAACGCTCTTCCGAGCCCAGATAGTATTCGGTCACCGAGACATAGCTCAGGTCCATCTTCTGGAAGTACAGCAGGGCGTTCGTCAGCCACAGGCCGATGACATAGATGACGAAGATAACGATGATGAGTTGGAGCAGCCGGTTTCTGGACCACTCGCCGGTAATCACAAAGCGCACGCTATTGTTTCTCCTGAATCAAGACCTGAAAAAGGGCCAGGACTTTGCGCACGCCTTGGGTCACGGCCTGGGCGGTCAGCGTGGAGCCCATAATACCGTGGATATCGCGCCGCAGGCGCAACGAGGGTGTCAGGCGCTTCTGATCAAACTGCTCCAGCCAGAGATCCGACGGCAGATAGTCGAGCGGCTCATAAAAGGCCAGCACCAGGAGTTTCTGCAGTGTGCCGTCGGGGGACACCACCATCAGAAAGGTTTCCGGAAAGGTCCGTACAAGATGTGTCTCAATAAAGGCGTAGCCCTGCACAGCGTCGGCCGTATGACCGACGTGAAAGGTGGCCAGCTTGGAATCAACCGGGGCCTGCGCCAAGTCCTCAACCTGCTCGATCTGTTGCGGGGTGAGGAAGAAGGTTTGCGTCTCGACGCGGTCTGCCTGGGGAAATGCCACCTGTAATGCCTCTGCCTTGGAATAAAAAACCTCGGCCTCGGCAATGGTGGCACTGCCCAGCAGTGCCACCATGCCCAGAACGTGCTGAACGGCACGGACTCTAAAAAACAAAGCCAATGCCAAAGTTGACCTCGTCTTCGCGCTCGTTATCGTTGTCCACGGTATCGAAGTTGCGGTAATCCACCTTGAGCACCACGTTCGGGTGGGGTTTATAGCTGACACCGGTGGTCCAGATGCGGTGCTCGTAGCGACCCTTGGCATCCCAGTCACCAGCCATCTCGGCGTGCTGGTCAATATAGGAAAAACGCACGAAGGGCGACAATTGCTGTATGGTATTCCCCATCACCCACGGCATGATGTCATAGGCCGCCTCGACGTAGAAGCCGTACATCTCCTTGGCGATCTTGCCGCCGCCCCCGATGCGGTTGAGTTCATCCGAGTCCTCCAGATGGGACATGGCGAACAGCGCCCGCAGGTCCAGCCCCTGCCAACTGTACATGGAGTGCAGTTCCCAGATGGTCAGCCGCGCGCCGGGCACATTGACCGGGCCACACTTCCCGTCCACACACTCGTAGTACTGACTATCGTGGGAGGACTTGCCGGTGTAGACCGAGCCGCCGAACTTGAGGTTCAGCATGGGCGTATAGTCCAGCCGCGCCGCAAGCCCGATATCCTCGGCCAGGGCATTACCGCCCTTCTGACGCATGCTGCGGTAGTGCTCCTTCAGTTTGAACGAGGGCTTGGTCACACAGTTGCCGTCATCGTTAGGCGTACACTTGGACGTGTTACTTTCCACACCCTCAAGCGCGTTCATGCCGTAGATGCGGTATTCGAGACCGGGCAGCAGCTCACCGAATATGCCGATGCCGTTCTCGCGCCAGGTCGAGGGGATGATGCGGCGTTCAACCTCGGGCCGCTCCACGCCGTGGAAGAACACGGGCTCGTGCAACTCGTTGACGATGCCCAGCGGGGCGAGCAGCATACCGGCCCGGAAATTAGCCCAGTCCCACATCAGGAAATCGATGTAGGCGAACTCGACCGACACCGAACCGCCGACGCTGGTCGAGGCGTGCTCGAACTCCAATTCGGTGTTGAGGATGATGCGGTCAGTGAACTTATAGCCCGCGTAGAGCACAAAGCGCAGATAGTCGGTCGTGTCACGGTCGCTGCGCGTCTTGTCGCTCACATCCTTGCGGTAAAAGGCCTCGCCGTAGCCGCCGATCGACAAGCCCTGCTCGACGCCGTAAATTTTGGAGGCCGCCGGTCCCAGTCCGTATATGCTGTCTTCCATGGTCAAAGGTTTGAAGTCGGGCAGGGTCAGGCTGGTGCGCAGATTGTCCACTTCCTCGGCCAGCACGTCCTGACGGCGGGTCTGTTCCGCCTCCCGCTCCTGTTCCTGCTTTTGTTCGGCCCGCAGGCTTTCCAACTCGCCCTGCATCGACGACATCGCGTTCTGCATGGCCTGCAATTGCTGTTCAAGCTGCTGCATCCGCTCTTCATCGGCGGCATGGCCGCCCACGGGAATGCCCAGTACGAGAGCCAGCGCGCTCAAAATCCATATGCTTTTCCGCATTATGGTATGTCTCCTCTCTCTCCTTTGATGGGCGCTGGGATCAGGTCCTCGGGCCGCTCGTGTATAGCTCATATCGATTGCCGATAAGTCCTCGGTGCCTCACCTCCTCTTATCTGTATTTATTTTGTTGAAATTGAGAATCATTATCAATTTCATTTGTCAACACCATTGGCAACACGTCAGCCCGCGTGCGAGTTGTTCTCACGCATGCTTTGTGATTTTTTCAGGTAGAGGTGAGCTATGAATACGGATTTGGACCTGCGTATATGTGACACGCTCTTAACCACCACGCGCTCCATACGAAAACGTCTCGATCTGACCCGGCCCGTCCCACCGGAACTGATCGAAGAATGTCTGGAAGTGGCGGTGCAGAGCCCCTCGGCCACCAACACCCAGAAATGGCGCTTTATGGTGATTCGCGATGCGGAAAAACGGGCCGGTATTGCCCGGCTCTACAAGCAGGCTTTTGAGTCCTACTGGGAGCAGGCCGACGACGCGACGTATGGCACCACAGGACCCGCATCGACCCTTGAGGGGGCTCGGGGGAAACCTCCCCCGGGAAACAGCCTCCAACGCATGATCGACTCCGCCGTCTATCTGGTCGACCATCTGCATGAGGTGCCGGTCCATGTCCTGTTCTGCATCGAGGATCAGGTCCGCGAGGTGCCGCTTTTCGATCAGGCTACGGCCTACGGCTCCATTCTGCCCGCGGCCTGGTCATTCATGCTGGCCGCCCGCGCGCGTGGTCTGGGCTGCTGTTGGACCACCGTCCATCTCAAACACGCCGACGAAGCGGCCAAGCTGCTCAATATTCCAGCTACAGTGACACAAGGCGTACTTTTACCCGTGGCCTATTATACGGGCACGGATTTCAAGGCAGCCCGGCGGATTCCGGCTACCGAACTGACCCACTGGGATACCTGGGGACAGAAACGCGACGGATCATGAGCACGTAACGACCTGTCGTACCGGGCGGGATATGCTTGAGACGAGAGCCGGCGCAAACGGGGGTGGACAACCGAGCGTAGCGACGCGCCGGCTGGTGGACGCGGTCGGCCTGAGTTGCACCCTGGGCTACGCTGTCCTCGCCTTTTTGGCGCGACCGCCCGGCGAACCCGACCTGGTCGCCTTCTTCATCCTGATGGCCTGGACCGGCCTGCCGGTATTCGGCCTCTTCCTGTACTGCCACCGGCGTGACGAACCGTTCCCGCTCGGCCCCCTGCTCTTTTGGGCCGTGGCCTTCAGAATCTGCGGGCTGGTCGGCGGACCACTGTTTGAAGACGATTTCTATCGCTACCTGTGGGACGGCTATCGCTTTGCCACGACCGGCACACCCTACGCCGCCGTCCCGGAAGCGTTTTTCACCGACCCGACCGTTCCCGCCGCATTCCACACTGTGCTGGATGGGATCAACCATCCCGAGTTGCCAACCATCTACGGCTCCGACGACACAGTTCGTCTTCCTGCTCAGCTATTGGCTATGGCCGGGCAGCATCGCGGCCTTACAACTCCTGCTGATTATTATTGACCTTGTCGCTGTGGTCCTGCTGCTGCGCCTGGCACCGGCGCGGAGCGTCGTATGCTCTACGCCTGGTGTCCGCTGGTAATCAAGGAAATCGCCTTCACCGCTCACCCGGACGGCATCGGCGTCGGCCTGCTGCTGGCCGCGCATTGTCCTGGCCCGGAACTACCGCTGGCGGAGCGCTGCGATGTGTCTGGGCCTTGCCTGTGGGGCCAAGATATTCGCCCTGGTGCTGGTGCCGTTCGTGCTGGTCGGTGCCTCAGTCCGGCACTGGGTCCTGTTCGGCGCTACGCTGACGGCTCTCTACGCGCCGTTCGCCCTGAGCGGCGGTACGGACCTGCACTCACTGCTGGTCTTCGCCCAGGAGTGGGAGTTTAACTGCCGCAGCCTATGGGCTGTTGACGCTGGCGCTGCCGGCCTTCGAGTCCAAGCTTGTTTTGGGGCTGGCCGGCGCCCTGTTCTGGGGCTGGTACTATCAGCGGTATCGCCGGGACGAGGGGCGGCCCGTTCCGCGCGGCGACTGGGTCTACGGTGTGCTGCTGGCCGCCTCGCCAGTCATCAATCCGTGGTATCTACTCTGGCTGCTGCCCTTTGCGGCGATCTTCCCCAGCGTGTGGGCCTGGACGGCCTCCATGGCCGTCCTCATCTCGTATGTGACCGGGCTCAATGTGAACGACTACGAGTTGCAACCCTATCAGCAGCCGCTCTGGGCCCGCCTGCTGGAATTCGGACTGATTGGGCTGGCGCTGGCCTGGCCCATGTTCGGGCGTATCTGCCGACAAGGTGAGTCACCAACCGATTAGGGACCTCCGATTCTCAGTCAGTACTACGGAAGAGAGTCCGGATTGAGGAGGATGGCGGGACACCACCCGGAGCGAGCGCAACGGGCCGCATCGGGCAAATTGGTTATGACCAGACCCTAGGTGGGACGCCCCGTCCGCCAGTCCCACGGGCGCACCTGACATTCGGCGAGCAGATCCGCCTTGTTGAGGGGATGGTCCGCGACAAAAGCTCGCACCGCCTCAAGCGAAGGCGCTTCGACCAACAAGAGAGAACCGTTTATGGTCTCTCCGTTGTCGGCCAGCGTCGGGCCCGCATGATGAAGGCTGACACCGGGATGATCAGGGTGATCATGCAGATAGGTACGAATGGTGTCCATCATATCGACCCGCGTCTGCCCTACACCTGGCTTATCGGTCATGAAAATCACGAAATACATCAACGTATCCTCCTTCATTGAGAAACATACTTGGTGAAGTCGTGGGCGCCTCACGTCTACCCGTCTGGACTTGCCACACGAACGGTTACGATGTCAACGTCATGGTATTGCTGATGGCGAACCGAGGATGCGAGGGTGCCGCAATAGCCGAAGTGAGACTTCCCGCTCGATCAAATCTTCGGCGGGCTGCTCGCTGAGCAACGCGATTTGATCCTGAAGGTTCTCCTCGCCCATCGAGGCGACGAATTCGAGAATCGCCGCACCGTCTTCCTTATGCGCAACCAGGAGCAAGCGCCGTCGCTGACGCTCTTCTTCGGCTTCCTCTTGTCCGAGGAGCGTCAACAACGCCTCCTCGCCGACGGCGTCGAGGCGGTCCGCCATGGTTGTGCCCCAACCGTTGCGAGACGCGAACACACCGAGAAAATCTCTGATTTTCTGCAGGGCCGAGAGGCCGAACTCCACCTCAAGCCGACTGCGGCGCGGTTTCGTCAGCTCCACGAAGAGGGTCATAACAATGGCAACGAGGCCGCCAGCTATCATCCCGTTCCGCAGCAGACCTCCCGCGAACTCCAATACATACTCGGGAAATATCACGCCATTCTGGAAGCCGACTCCAAGCCAGAACGCGACGCCGGCGATTAAGCCCCTGCGATAGTCGAGCCCATCCTGAACGACGATTTTTATGCCGATGATGAAAATCGTCGCCATCGTTATGGTAATAAAAGCGGCGATAACCGGGCTCGGTATTGCCAGGAGCACGGCGAGCACTTTCGGCAGGAAGACGAGCGTGATGAGCAATGCCCCGAGGACGACTCCGACGCTACGAGAGCTGATGCCGGTCAGCTCAGCCATCGCCGCGCCCGTCGGACGGAACCCGTTCGGCATTGTTCCCGCGAGGCCGGACAGGAGATTGCCGACGCCGTCTGCGGCGACCGCCCCTTGCACTGCTCGGAAATCCACCGCCCGGGGCTGACGCCAGGATATTCGCTGAATGGAAACGGCACTGCTGATCGCTTGGACCGTGCAGAGCAGGGCGATGAACAGAAACGCCGGAAGAAGCCCCCAGAAAGCTGGTCCGAAGTTGAGATCGAAGCCCGGCCATTCGGCCCTCGGGAGGCCAATCCACGAAGCCTCAGCGACACGGTTGATGTCATAGAGACCGAAAACCCCGGCGATCGCCGAGCCGACGGCAATACCGATGCCCGGCGCCCAGAGACGCAACGGCCCCGTCGCCTTCAGCATGATACCAACAGCGACGAGGAGGGTCGCCAGAGCGCTCAGCGGAGCGGCCAAGGCCGGGGTGCCGTCCGGCACATTCTTCAACTGATTGAAGATAATCGGCATGACCGTAACCGGCGTCAGCATGAACACCGTTCCCGTGATGGTCGGCGTCAGCAGCCGCCGGAACAGCGAAAGACGCGCGGAGAACACAAACTGGAAGAGAGCCATGATGAGGACCATGGTGGCGAGTAAGGCCGGACCACCCGCGGCGACCGCCATGGCACTGACCGCGATAGCGATTCCGGGGGGTCCTGTCGTCAGAATATAGCCTGCACCGACCGGGCCGACCCGAACCGCTTGCAGCAGCGTGGTCACACCACAGGCTATGACGGAGGCAGATACGGCCCATAACAGGAAGACATCGGTCGCGCCGACGGCCTGGAACAGAGTCGTTGGAATCAACACGATACCGGGCAAAAGGAGAGCCGCGAGTTGCAGAGCGAGGCCGAGGGCAAGCGCCGCCGGAAGTTTCTCGTCGGGCTGGTAGCGAATACTGGAACCCGGGCTGGACGCGTGTGTACTCATACCAGCCCCCTTATGTTCCAGTGGACGAGGCGGCCATTGCGGGCCGGTGTTGTTATATTGGGCTTAGTGCGGAGGAATGCAACGATAGGAACATCTCCTCTCGGTGGCATGGCCTAGGAACCTAGCACCGCGTTTGTGCCCTTTCAACGATCGCTTCGGGTAGTTCGCGTTGATCTGAGCGGACAACGCGTAGGCAGGGGCGGCTTGTCACTCGGGGACGCCGCTATCTCCAGGGCATACTGCGCTTGCCTGTCACCTCTGAGACCTTTATGTATCTCGCGATAACGCAGCTCATGCTCAAATGGCCGAGATGAGCCAAAGCGGGGGCAGGAGACATCCTCTACAGAGCCGATATTCATTCCACTCAACATCAGAAAGGAAACAGATGACTATGCTCCGAGGGGTCACGGGATGGGCGACGTTTGTCGCGCTCTGCACGGGCATAGTCTGCACGCCTTCGCGCAGTGTAGACGCGGAGCAGATCACGCTCCGGCTGCACACTTTCAGCGCACCTAAGGCGATCGCCAATCGGTTATTCATACAGCCTTGGGCTCAGGCAATTGAGGAGAGGTCCGGGAATCGAGTCAAGATCCAAGTGTTTACGGCCATGCAGCTCGGCGGCAAGCCGTCGGACCTCTATGGCCAGGCGCGTGACGGGGTGGTTGATATTATCTGGACCCTGCCCGGCTATTCGCCGGGGCGGTTTCCGCTGACGGAGGTATTCGAACTGCCTTCCGTTGCCGGCGACGCAGTCGCGACCAGCCAAGCACTGACCGAGTTTTATCGGAAGTGGATGCGGGACGAATATAAGGACACCCAACCGTTGGTCTTTCATACCACCGCACGCAGCCACCTCCACACCACCGGGAAACAGATTCGCACCTTGGAGGACCTCAAGGGGTTAAAGATGCGCGTCCCATCGCAGGCTAGCGCGGCTATGCTCAGGGCGCTCGGTGCCATCCCGGTCGGTATGCCGGCCCCCAAAGTCTATGAAGCACTGTCCCTGGGCGTGGTCGACGGAACCTGGATGCCTTGGACCATCCTGCGTCCCCTCCGCCTGCACGAAGTGACGAAATACCACACTGAGGTCTTCCTCTCCTGCGCCGTGTTCGTGATGACAATGAACAAGCAGCGCTACGATCAACTCCCGCAGGATATCAGAGCCATAATCGACGACAGCACGGGGATGACATTGGCCAAACGACTCGGCCGGATATGGAAGGACGACGAGAAGCCGGGCCGCGCCATTGCGGTCAAGCGGGACGATCCGATTCTGTCGCTCTCCGAAGTAGAGAGGACGCGCTGGGAGAAGGTGACCCAGACGGTTGTCGATAGTTGGATCGAGAAGGTCAGCGCTATGGGGTATGATGGACAGGCTCTGATCGCCGATGCAAGGCGCTTAGTCGCTAAGTATAGCGACTAGAGCAGCCCCGGGAGCCAGAGGCAGGTTGCGGGCAGGGCCAGAATGATCGCGACTCGGACGAAGTCGCTCAGCAGGAACGGGACAATGCCCCGGAACGATTCGCCAAGTCGGACGCCCTCGGCCAGCGAATTGATAATGTAGACGTTGAGGCCGATCGGCGGGGTGATCAGCCCGACCTCGACGACGATCAGCGTCAGAATCCCGAACCAGAGCGCCATCTCCTCCTCGGTGAAGCCGAAATCAAGCCCGGTGACCAGCGGGAAGAATACCGGCACTGTGAGGAGGATCATGGCCATGCTGTCCATCACGCAGCCGAGGAGCAAATAGACGACCAAAATACCGAT
Source organism: uncultured Binatia bacterium (SeqCode) (assembly GCA_965203745.1). Classification (GTDB taxonomy): domain Bacteria; phylum Desulfobacterota; class Binatia; order Bin18; family Bin18; genus Bin18. The sequence goes on along the minus strand of CBDBDK010000001.1, from coordinate 616,483 downwards.
CAGGATCGACATTGGCGCCAGTCCCGATGTCGTGAGCGCATCCGCCAGTTCGACTGGAATCTGGGACAGCGCGAGAAAGGCGCTATAGATATCGGCACCAATCAAAATAATGAAGACCATCGCGGTGGCTTGCGCAGTATCGAGCAGACTCGATACAAAGCTCGCCCAACTCATCCGACCAGAGGCAACTGCGACCAAGGCGGTGGCCGCAGCCCCGACGGCAGCGCCCTCGGTCGGGGTGAACACACCGAGATAGATGCCGCCTATGACCAGCAGAAAGATCGCCGCGACCGGCAGCACTGCGCCCAGGCTGTGCATGCGTTCACCGAACGGCACGGCCGGGGCGACCGGGGCCGATTCGGGCTTGAGCCGGACATAGAGGCTGATCGCGATCGAATAACCAAGCACCGTGATGAGACCGGGGATGAGCGCGGCGAGGAACAGCTTGCCGACCGACTGTTCGGTAATGATCGCGTAGATCACCAGGATGATCGAAGGAGGGATCAGAATGCCGAGTGTACCGCCGCCGGCCAGCGTACCGGTAGCCAGCGCCCCGGAATAGCCGGAGCGTTTCATCTCGGGTAGCGCCACCGAGGCCATCGTCGCTCCGGTCGCGATCGACGAGCCGCAGACAGCCCCGAACGCTGCACATCCACAGATAGTCGAGATGGCGAGCCCGCCACGATAGTGCCCCACCCAAGCGCGTGCTGCTGTGAACAGCGAGCGGGTGAGCCCCGCCCGGGTCGCAAACTGACCCATCAGCAGGAATAGCGGCAGCACCGAAAGGGTATAGCTCGACACCCGACTGAACGGGGCGGTGTTGAGGAGGTTGAGAAACGCCGACCATCCTGCCAACGAGGCGAAGCCGAAACCGCCGACCACGAACATGGCGACCCCAACGGGCATCCGGAAAGCGATCAGCACCACGCAGATGCCGAACAAGAGCCCACCGAACTCGATATTGGTCATCGCTTGAATACGTGCAGATAACGGGAGAACACCCAGACGCAGACCGCGGTCAACAATCCTGCTCCCAGTAGCGCCAGGAAGTAGCCCCAATGGAGCGGGATGCCGAGAAACAGGGTGGTCTCGCCATCCCTGAGTTTGTGCATTCCACCGACGAAGAGGCGCCAAGCGACGAGACCTGCGACCACCGTGAAGGCGAGACTGTGCACCGTATCCAGCGCCGTCTTGAGGCGCGGGTGCAGTCGAGCGGTGAAGAACTCGACAACGATGTTGGCATTCTTCAGGTGGCCATAGGGGAAGAAGGCGAACACGGCGACCCCACAGGCAAGCTCGGTCATCTCGTAATCGCCTGGGATCGGCGCATTGAAGAGGTAGCGTCCGAGAACACTGATCACGGTCATCGCCATGACCCCGATCAGTAGCAGGCCGCCTGCCATCGCGACCGTCCGGGTCAGATGCTCCAAAAAGACGCCGAAGCGGTGGTCCACCAAATGGGAACCGTATAGAGAAGCCATCTTTCAGTTATCGTTTCCCATGCCTTCTCACTCCGTCACGTCTTGCAGCAGGCCTCAAGCAAGCGCATCAGATGGAAGAGGAAGGCTCAATAGGCGTCGAACGAGTAGCCGAGCGACATGCTGAAAACGTCAGACGCCGCGGTATTCCGGCCCTCGATGACCGACGCATACTGAAACCCGAGATTGATACTGTCCGTGACCGCAACATTGAACCCGCCACCGATGAGTTCCATCTCCTCTTTCAGTTCGGGAAAAACATTTCCGATCGGAGAGAAGCCGGGGTCGCCGATGTCGAAGCTGGACCACGGGGTGTCCACGCGATAGTAGCTGATGTTCAGGCTTACGCGGTTGAAAAGGATGATTCCGCCGGACAGGTTCAAAAAGAGATTGTCCGGGATATCGTTGCTGCGGTTGCGGTATCCGAACTCCGAGGACAGAACAAACATATCGCCGAGAAACTTGCCGGCCATGCCTGAGACCTCAAACCCGTCACCACCATCGCCAATCGAATTGATGTCGCCGCTTTCGTAGTCTCCGGCGATGATCCCGCCGAAACGTATAGCGAGAGTGGGCAGGAGCGGGCTCTCGGTGATCGTCTCGTCAAGGAGACGATAGGTGATTCCCAGGTTCACATCGGCCAAACCGTCAGGACTCTTCTCACTAATCGCGCCTGCTCCGCGTGAGGGGTCAAAGCTATAGTGACCTTGCGCATAGCCGATGCGGCCATCTATGGCGAGATTGTCCAACAACCCGTAGCGCGCCTCCAGATATGTCGTGTGCTGGACGAGATCTTCTCCGACGTTCCCTGGTGTCGGGACTTTTGTGGTGTTGCGATAAAATTCGTCCGCCGTCTGGTAGGTGTAAGACAGATTGACATCTCCAGCCCCTGGTGCGGGGAGCCAGGGCGAACCCGCACGTGCTGGCGCGGCAGTAAAAAGGAAAACGGCCACAGTTGCTATAGCAAAGGCCGGAATACAGGCTAGTCGCATAATATATAGACCTCTCTACTTCATCGGTAAGGCGGCTAAGGCGCGTGGCGTGGCTGCAAGAGCAAACAGTTACAGCTTGTAGCGGCGAGTCAGGTAATAATGGACGAGTTCCTGTTCGTCCACACTGCCGCACTCGGTCCCCTGGCTGCCCGGACACAGCACCTGGATATGTTCGTCGTCCGGTGTGCCCGGCTTGCTTTCCGCATCACGCGCTTCGAGGCTGTTCTTCAGGCTCTGAGCCCGAGTTTGGTCCAACTCGCCCCGTTGGATGGGACAGGAGGAGCACACGAGCTTCTTGAAGGTGAGCTTCTTGCCCTGCGTGTACGCATCTCGGGGGCTGATGCCGCCGCCTATCGAAATAGAGCCCGATGCGGATGCGGATACCTGCCACAGGGCTCCGAGAACAACGAGGGCCAATACACCGATCATCGCTTTCATACGATTTCCTCCTGCAAAGGTGTTGCGTGTTTCCATAGCTTTCAGGGTCAGGGGATGCTTCGTGGAATCGAAGGAGAATAGGGGGTCCTGTCGGTGACCATAATGTGAGTCCGAGATAGAGCGCAAGCCCCCCTTGTCAGCATTGGCGGACACGTGCGAGGGAATAGGCGTACAGTCGGCCTACCGGCCCCGGCTACGGGCCTTTCGTTCTGTAAAGAATCAGATAGTACATGGATATTAAGGGGAGAAATGACTATGAAGCAACTCACTAAATGGGCGAGGCACCGCGACCGGCTGGTGCTGAGTCTGGTCGCAGTGGCCCTGCTTGTCGTCGCTCCCAGCTTCGCTCTGGCCGCACCCTCATCGACCCTGCTCGAGTTCTGGAACGCGAGTGACGAAACCAATACCGAAACCATCGATCACAGCGCCTGGCAGAACCTCCTGACCGCCTACCTCAGCTCCCACCCGTCAGGTGTCAACCGCTTTGACTATGCCGCGCTCAAGGCGAACGCAGAAGACACTGCCAAGCTGACCGATTACCTGGCGCATTTACAGGCCCACGATCCGCGAACCTATCCCAGGGCCGAACAGAAAGCCTACTGGATCAACTTTTACAACGCGCTCACCGTGCAGGTAGTCGTCAACGCCTATCCCGTGGATTCCATCCGCGGCATCCACGAAAGCTGGATCCCCTTATCCGGCCCCTGGGACGACGTACACGCTACCGTCGCCGGCCAGGAACTGACGCTCAACCATATCGAACACGGCATCCTGCGGCCCATCTGGCGCGACAACCGGATTCACTACGCGGTGAACTGTGCCAGCTATGGCTGTCCGAATCAGTCGCCAGCGGTCTTTACCGCGGCCAACACCGAAGAACTGCTCGACGCCAGCGCGCGCGCCTATGTCAATCATCCGCGTGGCGTAGATTTCGTGGACGACGACTTCCTGGTGATTTCGAGCATCTATGACTGGTATGTGGAGGACTTCGGCAACAGCCAAGAGACCGTGTTTGCACACCTCATCCGGTACGCCGAGGCAGGACTCGCGGCTCGGCTCAAGGACTTTGCCGGGTCAGTGGACTACGAGTATGACTGGAATCTCAACCAGCCTTCCTATGTGCATGAGTGATGGTTGTAGACGTGCCGTTCCGCGCTCGTCATGCCGGACGTGACCTGGCATCCGGAGGCTGAAGTCGAGACCTGGGTTCCAGCTTTCGCCGGAATGACGGCAGGAACCATCTCGCTACTTCGCTCGCGGCTCCGACAAAGGAATCTCGCCCGTATATTCCGTTTCCGTTGATGTGGACACAGGTTGTCTTCCGTTGGGACGGCCCACCGCCTGTGTTTGTCCTTGCCGCGCCCGGACCCAGGCGGCAAAGGTTGGCGGCTGGGGGGGGTCGAAGCCGGTCTCTTGTTTGCAGCGCGCTTTCAGTTCGGCAATGTCGCCACCGAAATCGAATAACTCGGCTGGACCGCGTTGCCGTGCCAGCTCGGCACGGAGTGCGGTTGTGGCCGGCTCATCCACACTCAGGTCGTCCCGCAGGACCACGCCGTAGCGTTTGGCTCCTTCCCGCGTCACTAGTCCTCGATCCACATCGGTCGCGACTGTGTGGGCTGGCCGCTCCAGCGGATTGCCCCAGCCACCACCGCCCCAGGTCTTGAACAGCAGCTTGTCCCCAACCTCAACCCGCACCCGGTCACATTTGGACGGCAGCAGCTCGCGCCGTCCGTCCGTACGTTCTATGATTTTCGTACTCCGACCGCCCGGCAGGCCGCCCCGCACCCCCCAGGGATAGGTCAGCCAGCGGTCGTCGTGTATGGAAACCACACCGGGAGCCAGGAAGCGGTAGCCCACATTCATGGCGTTGCCGCCCCGGTGCAGGCCCGGACCGCCGCTATCGGGTATGGTCTCATAACACTCGATCCGCACCGGGAAATAGCTTTCGATAAACTCGTTCGGGACGTTCATGAACTTCGGCCATAAGGAGTGACCGTCCGGCCCGTCGCCGCCCGGCTTGCCGGGAATACCACCAAAGCCGATCTGGAAGAGCAGGAACCAGTCCCCATCTTTATCGTAGCCCGAATACATCAGATGCGGGCTGTCCGAGAAGCCGGCCGCGCACATATAGTCGGGGTTGGACTGGCCCAACAGACCGCTCAACACGTCAAAGATACGGGCCAGGGCGTGGGTACGACTCGACAGGGCCGCGGGCTTGAGCGGCTTGAGCAAACAGCCTTCGGGAATACGGACATCAACCAGGTCGAAAAATCCGTCGTTAAGGAGAATCTGCGGATCGAAAAAATTGATCATGAACTGACCGCAGAACATCCGGAACATCTGCTCGCTCAGGAGAAAATTGATCGCGCCGACCGACTGCGGGTCGGTGTCGCCGAAGTCAAAAACGATCCGTTCACCCTCACGCCACAGGCTACAGGCAATTTTGTACGGTCCCATGCCCATGCCGTCATCGCAGATATAGTCCTCGAAGTAGCGCTTCTCTTCGGCGATGGTCTCGCTGATGAGCTTCTGCATGGCGCGCCGGTTGCGGTCGAGGAGGTCGTGCAGGGCGGAGACATAGACCGCTTCGCCGAACCGCTCGGCCATTTCAACACAGCGGCTGGCGGCCATCCGACACGCCGCCACAATGGAATGAAAATCACCCCGGTTCCATTCCGGAATGCGACAGTTATGCAGGATGACCCGCAGGATTTCTTCCTGGAGTACGCCTTTGCTGAAAATTTTGACCGGCGGATGCAGATCCCCTCCTCAAATATCTGTTCGGAATCGGTCGGGATGCTGCCCGGCACCTTACCGCCAATATCGGCCATATGTCCGAACATGGCCGACCAGTTGATCAGCCGGCCGTCCTTAAACACGGGCATGCATACCAACCAGTCGTTGGCGTGGCTGATGGCGCCGTCACACTCATAGGGGTCTGAGGTCAGGAAGATATCGCCCTCTTCAATCGTTCCGTCATACCGCTGGGTAAAGCCGTGCACGGGCGAGCCAAACTGTCCGGCCAGCAGTTTGCCGTCCCGGCTGGTAATGACCGGAAAGCCGTCACGCTGGTCGCGGATGATGGGCGACATGGCGGTCCGGAACAGCAGGGCGTCCATCTGTTCCCGCGCGGCCACCAGGCCGTTTTCAATCAGGTCAAGCGTAATCGGATCGACCGGAACGCGCGGGAGGGGGGTATGCGCTTGCGGATTGGTCTCAATAATCGTGGCTGGCATGATCTCTCCTCCTTCTCTTGACTTGTCCCCTCCGACGTTCAGGCCTCCGGGGTGATCAGGATATTGCCATACGCATCGACCCGACCGATGTGGTCGGACAGAATCAAACTGGTCGAGTCCATTTCCATGACAATGGCCGGACCGCGGATAACGTCCTGGGCACACAACCGCGCCCGGTCATAGATCACGGCTGTCCGGTCCGTATTGTTGAGAAACACCGGCTGTTCCCCCATTGCCGCGCGGGCCGGATTACCGTCTCCCGGCTCGGCGCGATAGGGCGTCACCGTGGTGGCCGTACCCTGCACAACGGCCCGGATATTGACCAGTTCGCGGTCGGAGTCGAGCGCAAAGGTGTACAACTGCTCGTGCAGGCGATCAAACCGCTCTCCGACTGCCGGCAACCCCCCGTGCTGCAACTCCTGCCGCCCCAACTCCAGGGTGAGCAGCGTACCCTGGCCGTGGTAGCGGACATCGACCTCAAAGCTGGTCGTCTGGTCTGCGCGCGGCACGTTTTCGGCGTCAAGGGCGCGAGCCGCAGCTTGAGCCAGCTCGTCGCATACCGTAATCACATCGGCCGTCTCAAGCTGCGAAAACGGACGCAGCAGCGTGCGGGAAGTTTCGTTCCGCAAGCGGGTTGTGGCGTCCCCATAGGCGCACAGCACACCCGGCCCTCTGGGGATAATCACCGGCCAGGCCCCGAGCAGCCTGGCCAGGGCATTGGCGTGCAAAGGACCCGCCCCGCCAAAGGCGGTCAGCGCGTAGTCGCGCGGATCAATACCCTGCTGGACCGAGATCAGCCGCAGGGCGCTGAACATTTTTTCATTCACAATATCGATGATGCCGGCCGCGGCCTGTTTGACCGACATACCCAGACCGCGTGCGACTGTCCCGACGGCCTGCTCGGCCGCGGCGAGATCAAGAACCATTTCTCCACCCAGCCGGGTTGCCGCCGGCAGATAGCCAAGCACGAGGTTGGCGTCCGTTACGGTGGGCTCAGCACCGCCTTTGCCATAGCAGGCCGGGCCGGGGTCGGCGCCGGCACTATGCGGGCCGACCCGCAGCGCCGCAGTCAGCTCCGGTACGTGGGCAATCGAGCCACCACCCGCCCCTACCGAGCGCACATCAACCGAGGACGCCCGGACCGTCACGTCTCCGACCGTGGTCTCACGCCGAAGCTGGGCCTTGCCGTCCTGAACCAGGGCCACATCGGTCGAGGTGCCGCCCATATCAAACGTCAGCAGGTTCTGATATCCGGCCTGACCGGCCACCCAGATGGCTCCCGAGACTCCGCCGGCGGGTCCGCTCATCAACAAGTTGACGGGATAGTGGCCGGCAGCCTGGGCCGAGGCCAGCCCACCGTCCGAGCGTAGGATGTGGAGTTTGGGATCCCGCATGGTTTTGGCCAGTTCGGTCTTGATGTTGCGCACATAGGTTTCGACCACGGGCCGGACGTAGGAATTCGCCACCGTGGTAATGGTCCGCTCATACTCCTGCATTTCCGGAATGACTTCGGACGACAGAGAAACCGGCAGGCCGGGCAGCTCTTCCGCCGCCAGCGCACGCAGGCGTTGTTCGTGCGTGCCGTTGGCATAGGCATTGATAAGAGAAATGGTCAGGGATTCGATCTGCCGGGCGCGCAGGCTGCGCAGGGCCTGGCGGGCCTGGGCTTCGTCCAGGGGGTCCACGATCTCACCCGTGGCGCTGATACGTTCGGACACCTCAACCGTACATTCCAGCGCCGCCAGGGGTTCGCTTTTGTTATACAACACCCAGCCGCTCAGCGCGCCAGGCACAAAGGAGCGCGCAATCTGTAACACCTGGCGGTAGCCCTGGGTTGTCACCAGGCCAACCCGGGCACCGCTGCCGGTTAGGATCGCATTGGTCGCAACGGTGGTGCCGTGCAGCACATGAGCGATATCGCGAGCATTCGCCCCGGCCCGTTCGCACACCAGCGTAATCCCGTCGAGTACGCCCACAGACGGGTCGGCCGGTGTTGACAGTACCTTGGCCGTGACGGCACTGCCACGTTCTTCGTCAATCAGCAGGCAGTCGGTAAACGTACCGCCCACGTCAACACCAAGACGGTAGGACATCAGGTTTCAATCTTCACCGGCCATAACGGACCAGTGCTCCCTGGAAATGCTTGTAGAAGCTTTCCCTCGCCCTGGCAAGATGTCCGCCAGGACGAGCGCGTCTCAGTTGAGATATTCCCCTCGCCACATCTCTCTCCTTCCAACCGTGTGATGCAAGAGGAACCCACCCCGGCCCCCGGTAGCTTCCCCTTTCTTCCTGGGAGGGCGGCCATCCTGGCCGCCTTGCGGGCTGGAAGCCCGCACTCCTGGAGCACCACCCCGACGGGGACCCGCGAAACAACAGGCAGCGCACGTCAGGGGCGAGGGAGCAGAACACGGCCAGTCTTTCGATGCCACCCAGAACAGGCTAAGTAACAGCCCATGCGGCAGGAACTGACGATCTACTCCATCTCCATCGGGCTGGCCCTGGCCGTGATCATGGGCGCGGCAAACGTCTATCTGGGCCTCAAGGTCGGCATGACGGTGTCGGCCTCCATTCCGGCCGCAGTGGTCTCCCTGCTGCTCTTGCGCGTTTTGCTGGGCAGACAATCGGTGCTGGAAGCCAACCAAGCCCAGACCGCGGCGTCCGCGGGTGAGTCTCTGGCCGCCGGCATTATTTTTACCATGCCGGCCCTGGTCCTGGTCGGCGTGTGGCACGAGTTCGACATGGTGTTGACCACGCTGGTCGCCCTGGCCGGTGGTCTGCTGGGCATCGTGCTCATGATTCCGATGCGCCGGGTGTTTGTCACCGCCGACACCCTGCCCTTTCCCGAAGGCGTGGCGTGTGCCGCGGTACTGCAAACCGGTCAACAGGCCGGCGACCGGGATGCCCGCCAGGTCGTTCAGGGAGCCCTGTTTGGCTTTGTGTTCAAGGCGCTGGTGAGTTTTGCCGGTGTGCTCAAGGGAACGCTCGAAGGGGCCTGGCTGGTGGGCAAGAGCGTGGTCTATCTGGGCAGCGATCTGTCCGTCGCCCTCTTGGGCGTGGGCATGATCGTCCGGCTCAATATCGCATCTCTCGTCTTTCTGGGAGGCGGGCTGGGTTGGCTGCTGACCCTGCCCATTTTGAGTGCGGATATCTCCAGTCCGGAAAATCCGGTTGAACGTGCTTACGCGGTGTGGTCACAGCAGGTGCGCTATATCGGGGTCGGCACCATGGTCGTGGGCGGCGTGGTGACCATTGGGCAGGTGTGGAGCGGCTTGGGTGAGGCCGTCCGGGCGCTGCTGCCGACTGCTTGGACAGGGCAGGCAGGAGTTCAGGACACGCCTCAGGATATGCCGCTGACCTGGATCGGCGCCCTGACGCTGGGCTGCCTGGCCCTCACCGGCAGTGTGTATTTTCTGTTTACCGGGCGGCTTGATGTGACCCTGACGGCCACCGCGATCATGTTCGTCATGGCGCTCTTTTTTACCGCGGTGGCCAGTTATATCGTGGGCCTGGTTGGCAACTCCAACAGCCCGGTCTCGGGCATGACCATCACCACCGTGCTGGCGACCGGACTGATGCTCGTCCTGTTCGGCTTTACGGGTACGACCGGCATGCTGGCCATCCTGGGTGTGGCCGCGGTGGTGTGCTGTACGGCCTGCACCGCCGGTGATGTGTGCAACGACCTCAAGACCGGCCAGTTGGTCGGGGCCTTGCCCCGCCGCCAGCAAATCATGCAGATCGGCGGCGTGGCCGTGGCCGCGCTGATTATGGCACCCGTCCTGCAACTGCTCCATGATTACACCCCCGGCGGCATTGGCGGCAAAGAACTCGCTGCCCCTCAGGCACAACTGTTTGCCAGTCTGGCGCGCGGTTTTTTCGGTGACGGTCAGCTGCCGTGGCATCTGGTCGGGACCGGGGCCGTGATCGGTCTTGTCCTGGTTGGGGTGGACCGGCTGCTCGCCCGACGGGGGGTGGCTTTCCGGCTCCACCTTATGCCGGTTGCGGTCGGCATGTATCTGCCGTTCGGGCTGAGCGTTCCGATTTTTCTGGGCGGCCTGCTGTCCGCCCTCCTGCACCGCCAGCGGCCCCCCGCCTCGGAAACCGCGGCCTCTCAGCCCGGCGTGCTGCTGGCCTCGGGGGCCATTGCCGGCGAAGCCCTGACCGGCGTGGGTATTGCGCTGGCCGCCAGCCTGGGCTTCAGCCGTCTTGAGCTTGGCCTGCCGGACGGGCTGCAAACCGGGCTGAGCGTTCTTGCCGTGCTGGCCGCGCTGCTGTTTTTCTATCAACGCAGCCGGTGACAGACCGCGGCCCCAAGACCTTCTCCTGGGGCCGGTTTCGTGCTTGAATACCCGCATGGTCTCGCCCCAGCCGACGCTGGCCCAACTGCTCGCGGTGCTCGGCGAGTATCTCACGCTCGACGACACCGACTGCCTCAGCCTGCCGCCCGCGGCCTACCGGTCGTCCGAGCTGTACGCACTGGAGATCGAGAAAATTTTCAAGCACGCCTGGATGTGTGTCGGGCGCGCGGAATATATCCCCAGTCCGGGCGACTATTACGCCTTCGATGTCCTGGGTGACATGCTCATCATCGTGCGTGGCGACGACGGCGAGGTTCGGGCGTTGTCAAACATCTGCCGGCACCGTTTCATGCCGCTGGTGCAGGACTCGGGCAGCACGCGCCGATTTGTCTGTCCCTACCATGCCTGGACGTATGCGACCGACGGCCACCTGCTGTCCGCGCCGTGTATGGAAGGCGCAGGCCGCTTCGACCGCGAGCAGTGCGGCCTGCCACGCTACCGGCTCGAAGAATGGTTCGGCTTCTTGTTTGTCAATCTGGATGAAGACGCCCCCCCGCTCGCCGCCCAAATGCGAACGCTCGAAGGCTCTATCGCCAACTATCGCGTGGCCGAGCAAAAAGAGATTTTTCATTACGAATCCGTCTGGGACGGTAACTGGAAGCTCTCGGCCGAGAATTCGATGGAGTACTATCACCACATGGGGCTGCACAGCGACACGGTGCAGGACTATATGCCGGGCCAGAACTCGTATACCCCGCCGCCCCCCGCGGATTTATCCTTCACCCACATGCGCTGCGGTATGAACGAGGCGTTCAAATCCGGCGGCCATACCATGTCACCCACAGGACGCCTGGACACCTTCACCGAAGAGGATCTCACCACCGGGTATCTGGTCTATGTCTGGCCGGCGTTTACCATGGCCATGCGGCCCAACGGCAACAACTGGTTGAGCTTCCACCCGCAGGGACCCGAGCGCACCGGGATTCTGGGCGGCTATCTGGCGTCGCCGGACCTGCTCGAAGCCGCCCCGGATATCGGCGAGCAGCGTCGCGGAGTCATGGAACGCGTCAACGAACAGGACAAGCTGGCGACCACCGAACTCGCCAAGGCGATGCATTCGAGCAAGGCAGCGCGCGGACCGCTGAGTCCGTTCGAGCAGACCATTGCCCAGTTCTACCGCTGGCTCGCCCGGGAACTGGTCGGTCAGCCGGGAGCCGCCTGATGCGTGGCCGGGGCCTCAGCTCTGCTCATAGGCATACGCGGCCCGCAGCAGCACGTCGTCTTCAAAGTGCCGGCCGACCAGTTGCAGGCCGATCGGCAGCCCCTCGTGCTCGCCGCAGGGAACAGTGAGCGCCGGATGGCCGGTCGCGTTGAACGACCCGGTATTGTGGATCATGTTGGCAAAAATCGACAGAAACTCGTACGGCGAGAGTGCCTCTTCGGGCATGGGCGGCGCGGTAAACGGGATCGTCGGCATAAGCAGCACATCGACGTCCTCAAATATCCGCTCGTAGGCGGCCCGCAGTGCACGGGTGAGGTTCTGCGCCTTGGCATAATAGTGCATGCCGTAGCGCTGGTAGGTGTATTCACCGAGCAGCAGCACGAGCTTCAGACCCAGCGGCAGATCGTTCGCGCGCGCTTTTACGGCCCGGTGCATGAAGTTGACGTGATCCAGGGCGTAGTGGCCCGACCAGCCGTGTCCCCAGCCATCCTGCTTATTGGTCTCGTTCCCACCCTGAATCATGAGCGGCCACAGAATCGCGTTACCGTCCAGGTGCATCGGGACCGAAACATCGGCCAGCGTCGCCCCGACACGCTCCAGCACCCGCGCGGCCTCGCGCACGGCCGCGTCCACCTCAGGCATGGATTGAGTGTGGCCGAAGCCCTGGGTGAGGACGCCTATCCGCAGGCCGTCAACACCCTGCTCGAGGTGAGCGGTGTAATCCTTGACCTGGACGTCTTTCTGGCGCGGGTCCAGGCCGTCCGCACCGGCCACGGCCTGCAAGGCCAGCGCACAGTCACGCACGGTTTTCGTCATCGGCCCGGTATGATCGACCGTAGGATCGAGGCCGGCCAGCCCGGTATGCGGAATCAGACCAAAGGTCGGCTTGAGGCCCACAATGCCGCACCAGGCCGCCGGGATGCGAATCGAGCCGCCCTGGTCGCCGCCCATGGTGATATCCGCGTCGCCGTTGGCGACCACGACCGCGCTGCCGTTTGACGACCCGCCGGCACAGTGGCGACCCGTGGCCGGCCCGGACGGATTAATCGGCTGCGGGCCGGGGTAGATGCTGAGCCCGATGGCGTCGAAACAGTGCGAGCCATTCACCACCTTGCCGATGATTTCGGCGCCGGCGTCGAGCAGGCGGGTGACAATCGTCGCGTCTTCGGCCGGCACATAGCCTTCCATGACGCTGGAACTGTTCATCATGGGAATACCCGCCACGCGCACATGATCCTTCAGCCCGACCGTTTTACCGGCCAGCGGGCCGTCTGGCGCACCGGGGATGGAACACCGCCACGCCCAGCCGTTGTCCCGGTTATCCTCGGTCGCCGGCCGCGCTCCGAAATCCCGCCGCGGATACTTGACCGGAACGGTGGGCGCAACCAATTCGTCAAGACGCCGGTAGGCCGGCAGCATTTCGCGGATATACTGCGAGAAGCCGTCAATCTCTTCGTCATGCACGTCAAAACCAAAACGCCGACCGGCGTCGCGCAAATCCTGAGGGGTGGGCATACGCACAGGCATGGGCAGCCTCCTTCTTTTTGCGGAATCATACGGCACCCCATCCCGCGAATGCAAATGAGGCACAGTTCCTCTCTATCCAACAACGGATGGGCTGGGCGGGCGGGTCTCGTCAGGCAATGGATTTACTGCTCACCTCAGTACCTCGAAGGCCATCCTACGCCCGCGGCCATATCGGAAGACTGCAAAATCGTCGTCGAATGAAATCACACGCGAGATGCCGAGCCGTTCCATGATGGCGAAGGAGGTACGGTCGACGAGGGAGAAATCCTGGTCGGGGAAGCGTTCGCCAATAGCCCACGCGGCTTCGAGGTCTGTGCTGGTCGTCTGTTCAATGGTTGCGACACCGCTACGCAGACCGCCCCAGAACGCTTCCGCCGCATGGGCGGAGATGAAATGGTGGATGAGCCGCCAAGTCTCGACCAGTACATGGTCACTTGTCACAAGTGGCTCGTCGGTTATGAGAAGTCGCTTAGCAGAATCGTTTTGTCGGTCCCCGCGATCAGCGGCAGCATACCAGGCTGAGCTGTCCACGAAGATGCTCATGGCGCATTGGGATGGCGGCGCGCCCCGGCACTGACCGCTTCCCCGATCATGTGATCTTTTTCTAATGCGATATCGGTGCCTTCCGACGTGCCGAGATCGAAGACAATGGAACGGTCGACGCTTCGTGAGGGCTGTGCCAGGTCTTGGTCAACGAGTCGGCGTATGTATTCGGCAAGTGAAACACCATACTCGGCGGCACGTGCACGAATTCGGGTATGCAATTCCGAATCGAGAGATATCTGAGTACGTACCATCATTGTGGTGCTATCATACTGCTCACCTAGTAGTATAGCAAGGCGCGATTCCTTCACCCTGCCCGCGCGTCCAGCCAGATTTCTCGGGCCTGCCTGGGCTGTTGCGAGACGACTTGGATGAAGTCTTCAGGAGCGCGGCCATCCTGGCCGCCTGCGGGCTGCAAGCCCGCCCTCCTAAAGGGGGCGAGAGACGCGCTACACAGCATCGTGATGTGCTCCAGCCTCCTTCGTCCCGGCGCAGGACAGGCCCTCCCCCCAGGGGCGAGGGAATGGAACTGGTAGGGGCAACCCTTGTGGTTGCCCGGCCTTCTTCATCGGCCTCACCCGCCCCGAGCGGGGATGATTTTCTACTCCCCTCCTCGGAGCTCAGAGGGGGAGGTAAACGGGCGGGGCGGTAGGCAAGCGCACGGGCTCGCGGCATCATTCGGAGTGCGGAAACTCGAAGGATGTCGGAGGAGGTCCATGCGCTTGCCCCGGGAATGTTATCAGATGGAAGAGCAGCTTGCCCAGTATTTGCCGGTCTTACGGCCGGCCCAGCGGCGGGGGTTAGCCCTGTGGGTGTATGGGACCGTGTTAGCCCAGAGTGCGTGTCAGAACGCGGTGGTGAGTGCGTTATTGGCGGTTGGCGGCTTTCACACGGTCCGGCAATATCTGCGGGAATGGTTGTACGATGGGGCGGATAAAGCGGCGCCGTGTCAGGCGCAAGTGGAGGTGGGGCACTGTTTCGGGCCGTTGCTGGGCTGGGTCTTAGCTTGGTGGCAAGGGCGGGAGTTAGCCTTGGCCGTCGATGCGACCTTACACGGGCAGCGGGTGGCGGCGTTAGTGGTCAGCGTCTTGTATCGCGGGAGTGCCATCCCGGTGGCGTGGCATATTCTGCGGGCCAATCGGCCAGGGGCGTGGCTGCGCCCCCTCGGGCGCTTGCTGCGCCAGTTGCGCCCGGCCATTCCCAAGGAGATGCAGGTGGTGGTGTTCGCGGACCGGGGGCTGTGGAGCCCCCGGCTGTGGCGGACGATTCGGGCCGGGGGCTGGCATCCGGTGATGCGGGTGCGCCAAGCGAGTGCCTTCCAGCCCTTTGGCGGCCCGCGCCAGCCAGCCGCCACCTTGGTCCGGGCCCCGGGGGAAGGCTGGGTCGGGCGCGGGGTGCTGTTTCGGGAGCGCCAGCGCCAACGGGTGGGCACACTCGTGGTGGTCTGGGGCGTGGGGCAACAGGAGCCGTGGGTGGTCATCACCGATCTCGCCCCGGCCCAGGTGGGGCTGTGTTGGTACGGCTTACGGATGTGGATTGAATGCGGCTTCCGCGCCCTCAAAGGCGTGGGCTGGCAATGGCAGCACACCCGCCGGACCGACCCCGCGCGCGTGGCGCGCCACTGGTTAGTGTTGGCGGTCGCCACCTTGTGGGTGGTGGCCTATGGCACCCGCAGTGAGGACGCCCAGACGCAGGGGGTGCCGCCCGCCCGCTTACGGACGCCGCGGGACCCGCCGCCGCCCGGCCGCCGCCCCCTCAGTGTCTTCCGCCAAGGGCTGGTGTGGTTCGCCCGCCAACTCCTCCAGGGCCGGTTGTGGCGCAGCTTGTGGCTCCTGCCGGAACCCTGGCCGCAGCCGCCCCCCCAACTCCAGGTCACCTATGGCCCCCCATGACGTGGCCTTTACCTACCCTTGTCAGCCTCCTCGGAGGGGTGCCGCGTAGCGGCGGGGTGGGTTTCCTTGCCCGACGGTCGAAAAATTAGACCTTTACAAATGGGAGGGCCACTAAACGGCCCTTAACCGATCGTTAAGCCCCCATTTTTGTTTCACAATGTCATAAAGCCCGCGTTGCGCGGGCCGTTATAGAAAAAGGGAGTTCCCGAAAGGAACTCCCCCAATGGCCAAACCATCCACCTTCGCATTTGCGAATTGGCTGCACGCTATCTCTGGAAATAGACAGTGTCAACCTTGGAGCCCCGGAGCCCCTGATAACAGCAGTCAAAACAGAGTGAGAACGACATCTTGTCCGTCCTCATAAAATGCGAGCACAGCATTGTGATGTTTGCGAAGAAGCGTCGCAATCTCCCTGGTTGAACAGTTCCCGCGCCGAATCCAAATAATTTTGGGCGGATGCCCGTAGGTAAAGCCGAGGTGCCGAAAATCAGCGTCTTTCGAGACAATCACCAACCCGTGTTCTTTGGCGTAGGCCCATACGGTGACATCAACGGCAGATGCCAGACCCACATCCCTGACGTGGAGCGATTGAGGATAAAGGTCCCGTAATGCTTCTCTGAGACGCCAGGACAAATTCTGATCGAACAACAGTCTCATTCTGGCGGAATGGACACCAGGCGACGCTCCCGCTCAGCGGCAAAGGCGAGACACGCCCGGATATCCTCGCGAGTCAGGTCGGGAAAATCGGCCAGAATTTCAGGCTCGGTCATCCCGGACGCCAGATACTCCAGAACATCATAGACCGTAATGCGAAGGCCACGAATGCAGGGTTTCCCACCGCGCTTGCCCGGCTCGACCGTGATGATTCTCGTATAGTCTGGTTGCATGGTTCTTTCCTGTGCATCTGTAGGAGAACAGTTCAACGCCTCTTGCTGAAAAGACTGCCCTGCTCAGAATCGTAATACCAAATACAGCCATTGTACAAGCCGCGCCAGTCCGCACTCGTCGGGCAGGCCAGATGCAGGAGCCCCCGCCCCCCTCAAGGAGAAGCGAGCCGCACGCCACCCCATCGTGCGTTGCCCTCGGTGTCTGAAAATACATAATCCCCTCCCTGGACGTGTGAGGCAAATGAACGTGTTTGGCGGTTTGGCCCTCACCCCAACCCCTCGCCCCTTGGGCTCACGACACGACCGTTTTACGGAAGCACCAGCCGGAGCCCGTCCCATCCCCTCCCTGGAGGGGTGCCGCGTAGCGGCGGGGTGGGTTTGCCCCAGCCCGCCGCCCCCGCCTCAGGCCGCTCACCCTCCCGATGCCTGGGAGCGCGGCCATCCTGGCCGCCTGCGGGCCGCAAGCCCGCCCTCCTAAAGGGGGCGAGAGACGCGCTACACGGCATCGTGATGTGCTCCAGCCTCCTTCGTCCCCGCAGGGCAGGCCCTCCCCCCAGGGGCGAGGGCCTGGAACTGGTAGGGGCAACCCTTGTGGTTGCCCGGCCTTCTTCATCGGCCTCACCCGCCCCGAGCGGGGATGATTTTCTACTCCCCTCCTCGGAGGGGTGCCGCGGAGCGGCGGGGTGGGTTTGCCCCAGCCCGCCCCCCATGTCTGGCGAGCGTGGCACGTCTCGGGAAGGTGTCCCCAGGTGCAATCTGCCAAAAGTACTGAGCCCTGAAAGGGCGCTTATACACCCCATAAGAGGGTCTTAAACTCGCCCTTCCTGCCGTTTTTTCTCATGGAGTATTGTTTGCGGGGATTGCGGGCCGGCAGGAAGCGAGGTTTCTCCAATTTGCCGGCTACCCCATTCCGTCTCAACGCTCCGTTTCTCTATTTTGGAGGTAAAACCACCCAACAGGAGGCAAGTAAACTTGACTCAGATATGCAGGTTGGTACCATTTTATGATTCTGGCAGTCGGTATTTTTATCGAGAGAGGGAAGGTATATGCCGCGCAACGACCAAGTTACCCGCCAATGGTTCCTGATGCAGATACCGCCTTACCTCTCTATTTTTCTTTTTCTGGTGGCTGCGCTTTGTGTGTCTGGCTGCGCCAAAATCAATAGGGCGCAGCTCCAAAAATCCATTGGAATCCAGACAGCACGCCGACAGTATGTACATAAAGCCTACCAAAAGGCATCAGAGTCGATTACCCGCCGGGCCGCTGGGTTTTCCACCTTCATCAACCTCCGTAAATCGGGGGTGCATCCCCTTTCCGAGGACCTTGTGTCCCTCTACGGCAGGTGGAGAGCAGCACGCCCTTACCTGTCATTCACAGACAAGGAGGGGCACCAGAAGTACGTAGAAGAGAAGTTTGAGCAGCATATCTTCACCGAACAAGACCTAGAGGCAGCATTGAAAGAAGCGATAAAGAGAAGCGAGAAGGATATTGAGAGCATCGAAAACGAGTTAGCTGTGACCTTAGAGCGAGAGCTTCGCGGTCAGTTTCTGTCACCGGATGGGGGTCCCATTACTGCTGAGGCGTTCAAAAGGATTGTAGAACGCATGGTCGCTGCAACCCAGCGGGATATTGCTAAATATCCCGCTGGGTTGGTTATTGAAAAGGTTGCCGAGAAAATTACAAAGAGGGTGCTTGTGCGGCTTGGAGTCTCGGCGGGGATTCTTACTGCGGGCGCGGCAAACTCGGGGTGGTCGCTTGGCGCCTCGCTCGTGATTGGCATGGTTGTAGATCAAATTTGGGAATGGATTGACGACCCTGCCGGGGACATTGAACGAGAAATAATTGCCGCCCTCGACAAGCTCTCACAGGACGCGTCAACGGCAATCGAAGAAGAGATGAACAGGGAGCTTTCGCAAAGAAGAGAACTTTGGGACAAGGCCGCGATGAAACTATATGCTTCCGACTAAATTAGCGGGATGTGGACGCCTACGTGAAAGATGCTCTGGTTGTCATGCACGGGACCCTGATTGAAGTTGAACTGTTGTTCGACAAACCCACCAGCGCCTGGGTTAAAGGCCGTCAATGGCACCCGAGCCAGAGGACCACTGAACGAAAAGACGGATGCTTGGCCATGTCGATTCGTGCTGCGGATACCCGTGAGTTGGTCGGCTGGGTGTTGCACTTCGGCAGTGGGATACAGGTCGTCAGCCCGGCATCGTTCAGAGAAAAAGTCCGCGCAGAAGCCCGAAAAATTTGTGAACAAATGTGACCCCGGATGTCACACCGGTGTGCTAAGCCTGTCCTTCATACCCGTTAGAAATTAGAGCCTAACATGAATTTACCTGCTTGGGGAAAGACAGCCGGACCCGATGGCTCGTCTCATCACCTGGCTCACCATTCGATGGACGTGGCGGCTGTATTTCAACGTCTCCTGGAACTGCCGACATTCAGGCGTCGCGCCGAAAAAGCCGCAGAAATCAATCTCTCGCGACAAACCGTCGAACGGATGGGTGCGGCGGTCTTTCTGCATGATATCGGCAAACTCCACCCCGGTTTTCAGGCAAAGGGCTGGCAGCAGGGACTTTGGCACCAGCCACTTCGTGGTCATGTGGCAGAAAGCTTGTCATTTTTGGAACTCGCGTGGCAGACTCCTGGGCATCCTTTTCACGACATGACGCAGGCAATTTCGCAGTGGGGTCAGGGGATTTCTCCGTTGATCTTGGCCAGCTTCTCCCACCACGGGCGACCAATAACAGAAGGGCCGCAGGCTTCTCTAAGAGATTGGCCAGAGCTTCCGCAATATAGCTGGCGTGTAGAAACGCTAACGATGATTGAGGCGTTACGTCGCTGGTTTCCTGACGCTTTTGGCGACGATAACGAGCCGTTGTCTGCTGAACCACTTTTCATACACTTCATCGCAGGGCTCGTAGCGCTCGCCGATTGGGTAGGGTCGGACAGACGGTTTTTTGGCGACTTCATCCCCACGTTCGATCCGCACTACGACCAAAAAGCCCATGATCAAGCGATCAGAGCCTTGGTCGGGATCGGGCTTGATGTGGGAAATTTGCCCCGCCGATCCTCTCTTTCCTTTGCCGAGTTGACGGGTTTCGCGCAGCCAAACCCGGCGCAGACTGCCGTAGGTGAGATTGGGTCGAACGAACAGTTGGTAATCCTTGAGGCCGAAACCGGATCAGGTAAGACTGAGGCTGCACTTTGGCGTTTTGCTCAGCTTTTCTCGGCTAGTTGCGTCGGAGGACTGTATTTCGCAGTGCCGACAAGAGCGGCGGCGCGGCAACTGCATGGCCGTGTCAATGCGGCGATGAAACGAGTCTTTGGGAGTCGGGCTCCAGAGGCGGTTCTGGCTATCCCTGGGATGCTGAAGGCAGGAGAAGCAACTGGACAACGTCTTCCTGAATGGAGGGTGCTGTGGGAGGACCAACAGAGCACCGTGCCAGCGCGATGGGCGGCGGAACACGCAACGCGATTCCTCGCTGCAACCGTTGCGGTTGGCACGGTGGATCAAGCCATGCTGGCCGGGCTGATGGTCAAGCACGCTCACCTGCGGGGCAGTTCGCTCAGCCGTAGTCTGTTGGTGATAGATGAGGTCCATGCCTCGGACACCTACATGACCGGTATACTCACGCACCTCCTAAGCGCTCATCTGGCGGTTGGGGGGTACGCGATGCTGATGTCCGCAACGCTTGGGTCGCGGGCACGGGTACGCTGGACGGGAGAAACGCAGCCGAGCTTCAAGGAAGCAGCAGCTACACCCTACCCAGCGGTCTGGGTGGGCGGCGAAGCAACACCGAGGAGGACAGAGGGTGCCGGGCAACACAAGACCGTAGGAATAACCTTAGACAGTATGGCTGCTCAGAGAGCGACTGAGCTAGCCCTTGAGGCTTCCACGCAAGGGGCGCGAGTGCTCATGATTCGGAACACGGTAAAGACGGCAATGGAGACATGGCAGGCCGTTCAAGAGCGAGGTGGTGCCGCAAAACTCTTATCGGTTGCAGGCGGTCCAGCGCTCCATCACAGTCGGTTCGCGGCAGAGGACCGGATACTGCTGGATCAGGAGGTAGAAGCCGTTTTAGCGACAGACTCCAACCGCACTCCTCGGGGTGTCGTGGTGATCGGGACGCAAACGCTGGAACAGTCGCTTGACATTGACGCCGACTTTCTCATCACCGACCTCTGTCCCATAGATGTCCTGTTGCAGCGGATCGGGCGGCTGCATCGCCATGCGCTCCCACGTCCCGATGGATTTCAGGAGGCTAGAGCCGTGGTCATGACGCCCGAAGGCGGGCTTGACCGGCTAACAGCACCCGTTTTTGAGAACGGTCTTGGCGGCTGGAACGACAAAAGTGGAGGGTTCCAGGGCATCTACCAGGACTTAGCAGTGCTGGAGCTGACACGACGGTTGATCCAAGACGAACCGCTGTGGCGTGTTCCCGAGATGAACCGACGCTTGGTTGAAGCGGCGACACACCCTGAGCGAATTATCGCGCTACTCAAGGAGAAAGGAGAAACGTGGAAACGTTACGACCGTCAACTCGGCGGCGTCAAGGCTGCCGAACGAGGCTTAGGTGACTTACAGCGACTCGATCGTAATCAGCCATACGAGAGCCTGTCTTTTCCCCATCTTGACGAGCGGATTATGACCCGACTCGGGGAAGAGGGAGTAGTGCTGACGTTCGATCTCCGGCCACAGGGGCCGTTTGGAACCCCAATCACACAAATCACTCTGCCAGCACGGTGGTCGGCTGGAATTTTGTCAGACGATGCAGAGGCAGTTCAGACACACCCTCTCCCAGACGGGCTGATGTTCACGGTAGGGGGCCGTAATTTCAAATATTCGCGGCAGGGCTTGCAATCATCGTAATGATGAATATAATCTTTCTTCAATGTGGTCTCCGATATGGAGTTTTTGTTAGGAGGTGTAGAAGATGGAACTCCGTTTTTCCTTCGCACTTGGATGGCGTCGTTTCTGCGACCGCCTCGGTTCACGATCAACCGAGGTCTGGTCAATCCTTTCTATAAACATCCGCAGAATTTCCCGAAACGGATATCGGGATAGACCCGTGGTGTCCGAGATAAAGCTGATCGGACGGGACGATTCCCCATCTCTCATGGGGTCTAGCGAGCAGAAGAGCGGAACATGAACCTCCTGACCGAATCCATCATATCAATCTCCAGTCACGAACGCCTGTCGCTTCCCGCTCTTCTCGCGGCAATGGAGCAAGAGAAAGTGACAGGGTTTCCCTCACTTAGGCCACATCAGCGTCCGGCGTGGCACATGCTTCTGGTACAACTTGCAGCTCTGGCGATTTGGACGACCAAACAGACCGACCTGTCTGAGGACCCTGCGGTATGGACTGCACTGCTCCGCGAGTTGACCCCAGACCATACCGACGATGCCCCTTGGTGCCTGCTAGTCGAAGAGTTCGCTAAACCTGCCTTTCTTCAGCCCCCAGCGTCGGACAATGTGAAATGGTCTCCGGTAACGACACCGGACGCACTGGACCTGCTCATCACCGCGCGGAACCACGATCTCAAACAAGCGGTCGCTCGTGAGGTGGAGGCTGAAGACTGGCTGTTCGCTCTTGTCTCCTTGCAAACATCGGAAGGCTACGGCGGCGCAGGCAATCACGGAATCGCACGGATGAATGGCGGCTCGTCCAGCCGTCCGATGCTAGGGCTGGCACCTGCCCAAGGCAAGGATTATACGCTGAACCCGAGTGCGTGGTGGAAACGGGATGTTCGGCGGTTTCTGGCAGAGCGCCAGACAGATAACGGTCTCAAACTTGGCTGTGAGGGAGGACCGGCGCTCCTCTGGTGTCTCGACTGGCCAGAGGGTCAGCAACTCGACCTCCGCGAACTCGACCCCTGGTTCATTGAGGTTTGCCGCCGAGTACGGCTGGTCGGGACTGAAACGCGGCTGTCTGCCGTTCGGGCGATATCGAAGAAGGCCCGTATCGACGCGAAGATGTATCATGGGAATGTTGGCGACCCGTGGACGCCTGTACACATAGAGGATGGGAAGAGCCTGACCCTGAGTAGTGGTGACTTCCATTACAGGAGGCTGGCCGATCTGATGTTTGGGGGAGACTGGCAGGTGCCAGTATTGGCCAAGCTCGGGCCGGAAGAGGAAAAAATAGCGGGCGACAGGCTGCTCGTTGCCGAGGCGCTATCGCGCGGAAACAGCAAGACGGAAGGTTTCAAGAGCCGCGTCGTACCAGTCCCGGATCACGCCGTACGGATTTTTCAGTCTCCGACTGCGGCCAAACTCTCACAGATACAGATGGATGAGATCAAAGAGTTCGATGAAGCCTTGCGCGACGCCATTGCGCTGCTAGCAGCTCGTGGCGAGCGGGAGAAGAGGGACAAGTCACAGTACGCGGTTTCAAAGCCAACGAGAGATCGATTCGATCGAACAGCCGACACGTTATTCTTTCCCAACCTCTGGGCACGGCTTGAGGCTGAGACCTCGGGCGACCGCGATCGTACCGACAAAGCCGGGAACGATTTCCGACGTAAGCTGTTTGAAGCAGCGAAGGCGGAACTGGCCGCCGCCCTACCTGGCGTTCCATGCTCAGCGCTTCAACGACCGAAAGCGGAGACGCGGGCGTGGCGCGCCTTCCATGCACGGATACGCAAGCTTGACCCACAACTCTACCAAAACAGTGAAATGCAGGAGGATATTGATGCCGAACCCTGATACCCACCCCGTGAGTAGAACTGCGATAGCCGCGGCTCATATGCTGGAGAAACTTGAGCCGGGACCTCTGGCCGAATTGCGCCGAATGGATATCTCAGCAGGCGCGGCGGGCTTCTGGCGACTGGCAGCCCAGCATCCCGCTACGATCAACGATAAGAGTCTTGAAGATTGGATGGCAATCGTCCACATTCTCGCCCTTCTCACTCCCAAGGGCGACCCAGCGGAGCGCAAGCCGCTACATGACGCCAAGCGCCGATTGGGCGAAGTCCTGTGCGACGGCGGCGACCCGAGCTGGCCAAACTCAAACTCTCCCCGCCCAGTGCTGAGCGAACAGCGACTCGCTCGACTCATGGCTACACGTGGGAGACAGAGGGGAGTGCTGTTGCGTCGTGCAGTAAGCGCAGTCAGCAGGACCCGCCAGTCAGACAGTGGCATTAACGTCGTCGATATCGCCTGGACCCTACTCGACTCCGACATCAGGCGTACCGGGCGGCGCATTGCCGAACCCTATTACCGCAGGCTTGACCGAGCTGAGCGCAACAACCAGGCAGACCAAGAAGGAGAGAAAGAATGACCGAGCCACGTTTTCTGCAAATACACACTCTTAGTCCTTACACGAGCGCGCTCCTGAATCGTGATGATACCGGGTTAGCGAAGCGACTGCCCTATGGTGGTGCATTACGCACGCGCGTTTCGTCTCAATGCCTCAAACGGCACTGGCGTATCGCGGATGATCCACATGCACTAGGCCAGATAGACGGCACAGAGGCAGCCTATCGTTCTCGTGAACTGGTAACACACAAAGTCATCGAACCGTTGTATACCCGCTTTCCAGACGAAGTGGTGAAAGCGCTGGAACCTGAGATTCAGCAAGCCGTATATGGAGACAAGGGAACGACAAAAAAAAGCCGTCAGACCCTTTTATTCGGGAAACCGGAGATCGATTGGTTGGCCCAGGAAGCCGTCCGCTTGGCCCAAGAAGCCAAAGGCAATGCTGAGGCTGCCACAAAAGCGGCAAAGGATTGGAGGAAAGACTTTCGGACCAACATCAAGGCTATGCGTGATGGCGCGACGCTCCCCGCTGGACTGACGGCAGCGCTGTTCGGACGGATGGTGACTTCTGACCCCGATGCCAACATCACCGCACCGGTCCATGTCGCGCACGCCTTTACCGTGCATGAAGAGGAAGCGGAGAGCGACTATTTCACCGCCGTGGATGATCTGTCCAAGGACGAACCAGGAGCGGACACGATCCAGGAGACTGAGCTGACCTCGGGCCTGTTTTACGGCTATGTCGTTGTCGATCTGCCAGGGCTCCTTGACAATCTCGGCGGCGATACGGATATGGCGGGCGTAGTCCTGCACAACCTGCTCTATTTGATCGCCGAGGTCTCTCCGGGTGCGAAGCTTGGCTCCACTGCGCCCTATGGACGGGCGTCGCTGATGCTCCTAGAAGTCGGCGACCGACAGCCTCGAACCCTGGCTGAGGCTTACCGTCGTCCCTGTGCGCCAGAAACTGGCGCGGCAGTGGATGTAATGGCGAATTATCTGAGGCGTCTTGACGAGGCTTACGCCACAGATGAGGAACGGCGAGTGATGACGCTCGCCGATGTCGAGCTACCTAGAGCGGAGCGCTGTTCGCTCGCGGACCTTGCCGAATGGGCGAAGACGCTGCCTGGAGCGCTCTCATGAGCCACACATGGCTTGTTGTGCGGCTTGAAGCGCCCCTCATGGCTTTTGGCGGCGTTGCTGTAGACCAAGTGGGTCCGACTCGGGACTTTCCGGCTACCTCCATGCTGACCGGACTTTTTGCCAATGCTCTCGGACTGCATTGGTTGGATCGCTCGGCGCATCAATCCTTACAGGATCGGTTGATTTTTGCCGCGCGACGCGAGCGAACCCCTGCCACGGCAGGAGTCGTCACAGATATGCAGAACGCGCAGCTCAACAAGGCAGATAAAGGATGGACGACTTTCGGTGCACCGGAGGGGCGTGGTGGAGCCAGCTATGATGCGCCGCATCGTCGCACGCGGGACTATCTAGCCGACCACGCGGTACAAGTGGTTCTCCGGTTCGACCCAGCCGAGCTTTCACCCACTCTGGAGACGCTGGCCGGAGCGCTTGACAGGCCAGCACGCCCACTCTTCATAGGGCGGAAGCCGTGCCTCCCCTCCTGCCGTCTCGTGGATGGTTGGACAGATGGAAAGACAGCCTATGCAGCGCTCTGTTCTCTGTCAGGCTCGGGCTTATTCCATGCACTCTGGCCAGCAGGCGAAGGACCGGAAACAGGCTCTCAGGTTGAACGGGTCACTGATCTTGCTGACCTGCGGAGTTGGCGGACAGGGCTGCACAGCGGGTCACGCCGCGTAGTGGAAGGGCATATCGAGAGGGTGGTCAATTCATGAGTTCACTTTTTCTAATCCGCATGCCTGTATCGATGGACAGACTGGCGCGCTGGGCCGGCGAGCGTGGCTGGATTCGTCACCACGGTCATGCGACAGGATTTGATGAAGGCCGCGCGCTGCACCATTTGGTCGATGAAGTGTTTGGCCCTGGCGAACTCCGCCCGTTTCGTTTGTTGGTTGCACCACGACGCAGGGTAGGGAGTCTCTACGGCTATTGTGAGAGCGACGAAGAAGTCTTACGGGAGAAGGGTCACATCCAGGCTCCACCTGAACATCTGAGCGTTCTCAAAATTAACCGTTTAGAGGCAAAAGCTATGCCAACGGAATGGGCGGAAGGCCGACGGATCGGTTTCGACCTGCGAGTACGTCCCGTCCGAAGGTTGAAGACAGAGCTTGGTACGGACAAAGAGCGCTTCCGCAAGGGCGCAGAGCTGGACGCTTTTCTGATTGAAGCGTTGCGCCAGCATTCCGGCGACCGCAACGGTATGGCTGGAGACGCCCGAGCCAGAGAGGCGGTTTATCTTGACTGGCTGGCCGAAAGGCTGACTCCGGCGGCAGAACTGGGCCGTAAAGACACACGCCTTGTCCACTTTCAGCGAAGTCGTATTTCGCGTGGCACAGCGGGACCTGAAGGGCCGGATGCCACATTCCACGGCACTTTGAAGGTGAATGAGCCGGAGCGTTTCACAACATTGCTGGCGCGTGGGGTAGGACGGCACCGGGCCTACGGCTACGGGATGTTGCTCCTGCGACCAGCCCGAGGCGGGCTGACCGAACGAAGGGAAAGCTGTGCTGAAAGGAAGATTAGGGCTTGAGGCCGCACGGATTCCGCACGCCGACCGTCACGGTCTGCTGTGGCTGGCGCGTGGAAATCTCACCGTTGAGGATGGCACGCTGCATTTTCGGACCGCCGGATCATCGGATATGGCTGCCGGCGATTACGCTATTCCGTTTCAGAACATCTCGTTCATCCTGCTGGGGCCAGGCTCAACCGTGAGCCACGACGTATTCCGGCTTCTCGCCCGCCACGGCACCGGCCTGGTGGCGGTTGGGGAAGACGGCGTGCGGATGTATAGCGCCCAACCCTTTGGACCGAACGATTCAAGAAGAGCGCGCCGTCAAGCCAAACTCTGGAACGATAACCGGTCACGTCTCCGTATCGCCCGCCGTATGTACGCCTGGCGTTTGGGTGAGGTGCTGCCCGAACAGGACATATCCATCCTGCGAGGTATCGAAGGCGCGCGGATGAAAACGGCCTACGGCCTGCTGGCCCAGAAGTATCGCATTGATTGGCATGGACGCCGCTACGACCGACAAAACCCGGATATCACCGACGCCCCGAACCAGGCCATTAACCATGCCGCCACGGCAATCGAGGCCGCTGCTATTGTAGCCGTAGCCGCAACCGGAACGCTGCCGCCTCTGGGCTTTATTCACGAGGATGCGGCTATTGCCTTTTGCCTGGATATTGCAGACCTCTACCGGACTGAAGTGACCATTCCGGTCGCCTTTGAGGCAGTGGGCCAGCATCACAAAAATGGACATATCCCGCTCGAACGGCATGTCCGGCGGTTGGCGGGACGCCGATTCAGAGAGATGAAAATTATCTCGAAGATGATTGATCGGATAACAAAACTGATAGACGACGATGACAGTAGTCGTGACACGTGACGTTGCCCCGCGTACCCGTGGGTTTCTGGCCTCCTGCATGATCGAGATTGCGCCTGGGGTGTACACAGCCCCGAGGATGTCTCGTAGCGTCAGAGAGCGGATATGGACAGTGATAGAGGAATGGTTCCTGGAGTTGGGAGGTCAATCCATTGTCATGACGTGGCAGGACCCACGTGAGCCGGGGGGACAAGGCGTCCGAGTCTTGGGATCACCACCGGTCGAGTTGGTGGA
The DNA here is from genome assembly GCA_965203745.1 of uncultured Binatia bacterium (SeqCode). Classification (GTDB taxonomy): domain Bacteria; phylum Desulfobacterota; class Binatia; order Bin18; family Bin18; genus Bin18. Next base: position 588,951 of record CBDBDK010000001.1, on the reverse strand, counting down.
CCAAGAGGGCCTCATCTTGTCGCGGCGAACCCGCCAAACCCAGGACAAATAGCTCTTTGACAATCTGAACGGCGTTCCTCTACACGCCGGGGAATAGACTCATGGCGGTAAAAAGTCTAATAAACTCAGTAGAGGTTCCCCCGTACACGCGGGGATAGACCGGCACAGTGGTCGCGCGCGGTCGGCCTGAGCGGGGTTCCCCCGTACACGCGGGGATAGACCTTTGAGGCCGATTTGGGGGCCGGTTTTGGCGTCGGTTCCCCCGTACACGCGGGGATAGACCTCTTGAGCAGGCACAGCAGGCCATAGAGAAACGGGTTCCCCCGTACACGCGGGGATAGACCCTGGTCCGCATTTCCCGGAATAGCTCACGCGCCGGTTCCCCCGTACACGCGGGGATAGACCGTAGGGAGTATGGCCATTGTTGTTTGCCCGGAAGGTTCCCCCGTACACGCGGGGATAGACCCAAGCAGGAATAGAACCCAATACAGCATACCAGGGTTCCCCCGTACACGCGGGGATAGACCCGAAAAAGCCCACTCAGGATCAAGCCTAAGTGGGGTTCCCCCGTACACGCGGGGATAGACCGATAGACGGGTCATTAGCCGATTGCCTGACGTAGGTTCCCCCGTACACGCGGGGATAGACCTCCAGGATTTGAGGTCCTGTTTATTGGTCTCGCGGTTCCCCCGTACACGCGGGGATAGACCCGCCGCCTGGATCAGGGCGTTGATTTGCGCGTCGGTTCCCCCGTACACGCGGGGATAGACCCATGAGCTAAGTTGTCCTCATCATAACTACCATGGTTCCCCCGTACACGCGGGGATAGACCCTTATTCAGGACGACGTAGCCCTGGATAACTCCGGTTCCCCCGTACACGCGGGGATAGACCCCGTTTCATGTTGTAACCTTTCACAGTGAAACCGGTTCCCCCGTACACGCGGGGATAGACCCCGTGTGGAGAGTGCAGCGCATGACGGAAAAATGGTTCCCCCGTACACGCGGGGATAGACCCTTATATGGAACAAAGACAGTCGAAATGACAAGGGTTCCCCCGTACACGCGGGGATAGACCCCCCACAATCACGTCCCGAACGTGGGTGTTGGTGGTTCCCCCGTACACGCGGGGATAGACCCCGACGACCTCCCAGCCGGGAGTGATGGAAAGCGGTTCCCCCGTACACGCGGGGATAGACCTTCCGGGCCGCGATCCTGGCCGAGGGCAAGGAAGGTTCCCCCGTACACGCGGGGATAGACCGCCGTGGCCTATCGACCGGGCGCAGGTGATTCAGGTTCCCCCGTACACGCGGGGATAGACCCCTTTCCCCCTCCCATTTATTCGGGCTCCAGCGGGTTCCCCCGTACACGCGGGGATAGACCCCCATCCCCCTCAGAGAGATAGAGAAAGGAGAAGGTTCCCCCGTACACGCGGGGATAGACCGTTGCAGGCGCAGGAGATGGCGCACGAGCCCTGGGTTCCCCCGTACACGCGGGGATAGACCCCTGTACGAGGCCACGGTCGAGGAAAACCAGCGGGTTCCCCCGTACACGCGGGGATAGACCCTCCGTATGGGGGATGCCGAGTTTAACCTATGGGGTTCCCCCGTACACGCGGGGATAGACCTTGTATCGAGTGTGGCGAAAGAAAAAGAAAGGAGGTTCCCCCGTACACGCGGGGATAGACCCAGACCGGATGATGGGCATATTCAGATAATGGAGGTTCCCCCGTACACGCGGGGATAGACCCTGCTTAGTAGAGGCCCCCGTAAACTGGTTCTAGGTTCCCCCGTACACGCGGGGATAGACCCGCGGCCGTGGTCTTGCGCCTCTTGTGTACCCAGGTTCCCCCGTACACGCGGGGATAGACCTCTTGCCCGTCGAGGCGACGACCAGCTCTTTCCGGTTCCCCCGTACACGCGGGGATAGACCCCCTCATTTTCAGAGAGGGGGAATCGATAGAAAGGTTCCCCCGTACACGCGGGGATAGACCCTTAATGAGGATCGCGCTGGGCATCATTGATGGGGTTCCCCCGTACACGCGGGGATAGACCCTACGGTTGCGCTTGCGGCCATATCCGCCTTTGGGTTCCCCCGTACACGCGGGGATAGACCTGAATCAGGGAGAAAGATCGGATGAAATGATTCGGTTCCCCCGTACACGCGGGGATAGACCCGCCTTCCGGCCCGGCACCCGCGCCCGCGCCGCGGTTCCCCCGTACACACGGGGATAGACCGCTGGCACCGGCCTTAACGGGCCGGTGAGGATTGAAACCCTTGAGACTCCTGGCGTACAATGCCCACCTGGTAAAAGCACCGGCCTGAACGAGTCGGTAAGGATTGAAACGGAGGACAGCCAATGGGCAAATATATGTTTCGCGCAACGTACACACAGTCGGGTCTGACCGGTTTGTTGAAGGAAGGCGGCACGCGGCGGCGGGAGGCATTAACCCAGACCATTGAGGGCATGGGTGGAAGCGTGGAGGTGCTGTACTACGCCTTCGGGGAACCTGACCTGTACATCATTGCCGACCTTCCCGACGACGCCACGGCATCGGCCGTGTCCTTGACGATCGGCGCCGCCGGCGCCCTCAACATCGGCATCACCGTGCTCGTGACACCCGAAACCGTGGACGAGGCCATAGGCAAAAGCGTACCCTACCGGCCTCCGGGAGCCTGATACGCCGCCGGCCGGACGGCCGCCGTTTATATTCTCCCCTGTCCTGAATATCCCCTCTCCCCTGGGATGTGTGATGTATATTGTGGCGTGAGCCTCCCGCTTCCTGGGAGAGCGGCCATCTTGGCCGCTTGCGGGCTGGAAGCCCGCACTCCTGGCCCCCTGTCGCAGACAGGCACGGCGCAGGGGAGCGGGGGGCCGCCGAGTCATGTAATTTGCAGCACACGTCTGGGCGGGAGAGGGCCAGGGTGAGGGGGTCCCTCCCGGCTCTGCGCCAACACAACTGTATTCGGAATTTCCTATTTTATGGTGACCGAGCAATCGAGAACGAATGCCATCAGTACTTGCGTCCTTCCTCGATCATCTGGCGAACCGACAGCCCTTCCAGACTGTGCGTTTTCTGAAACGCCTTCCGCCTGGCAATCGCTGCGCGTACCTTGTCGGAATCGTGCGTCTGAAAAGGAATCAACTCGGCCACGGGCCGATTATGTTTGGTAAAGATGAATCGCTCCCCCGCCTGAACGCGCCGTAACAGTTGTGACAGGTGGGTTTTTGCTTCAAAAGCGCCGATTCTAGACATTGAACAAATCTTCAGAATTTCAGACTATTGGTAGACTAGTCGCAATTTGTAATAAGGTCGAGCCATTCATCGATAGCCGCCAGCCTAGTCTTCTCGTGTCACAGACCCTCGTCATAGCGCCGACGGCCTGCTATGTGACCGGTCATGCAAGCCACCCACGCCCAGCCCCGACGGACATTGGCCGCCTGGGCCATGTTCGACTGGGCCAACTCGGCGTTCGCCACCCTGGTGGTGACTTTTGTTTATGCCACCTATTTCACGACCGCCATTGCCGCGGACGAGGTGACCGGTACGGCACAGTGGTCGCGCGCGGTCGGCCTGAGCGGCGTGCTGATGGCGGTGCTGGCCCCACCGCTCGGTGCGCTGGCCGACCGGAGCGGCCGGCGGCTGACCTGTATGGGGGTGTGTACCCTGGTGTGTTGCGTCGCCAGCGCGGGGCTGACCGGCGTGCATCCGGACTGGGTCTGGGCCGGGCTGATAGCCCTGTCCCTGTTCGTGGTCGCCAATGTCGCATTCGAGTTGAGCACCGTATTCTACAACGCCTTTCTGCCCGAGTTGGTCCCGGCCGAGCGGGTCGGCCGGCTGTCGGGCTGGGCCTGGGGGCTGGGCTATGCCGGTGGCCTGCTGAGCTTGGTCCTGGCCCTGGTCGTGCTGGCGCGCGAGCAACCCCTGTTCGGCATCAGTACCGAGGCCGGCTTCAACTATCGGGCGGTCTGCCTGCTGGCGGCCGGCTGGTTCGCGCTGTTCAGCCTGCCGCTGTTCGTGTTCGCTCCGCGCCGACCGTCCGGAGGCGGTTCGGCCTCTCCCCGCATGGGGGCCTACCGCGAGCTGAAGCATACGTTCGGGCGGCTGCGTCATTATCCTGACATTACCCGGCTGCTGGCCGCCCGGCTGTTGTATAACGACGGGCTGATCACCATTTTCGCCTTCGGCGGTATCTACGCGGCCGGCACGTTCGGGATGAGCCTGCCGGAGGTCATTCAGTTCGGTATTGCCCTCAACATCGCGGCCGGCATCGGCGCCGGCGTGTTCGGCTTTGTGGATGACCGGCTGGGCGGCAAGCGCACCATCCTGGTGACGCTGGTAGCGCTGACGGTGTTCAGCCTGCTGGCGGTATGGGCACCCAGCGTCGGCTGGCTGTGGCTGGCCGGCCTGAGCCTGGGGCTGTTTGTGGGACCGAATCAGTCGGCCAGTCGCACGCTGATGTCCCGCTTCGTACCGGAGCAGCACTCAGCCGCCTTTTTCGGCCTGTTCGCCTTTTCCGGTAAGATTACGACCTTTGCCGGCCCCCTGCTGCTGGGCATAGTGACCCAGGCAACAGGCAGCCAACGCCTGGGCGTGGCCACGGTGGTCGGGTTCTTCGTCCTTGGCGGCTTGCTGCTGCTGACGGTGGACGAACGACGCGGCATCAGAACGGGTCGGCAGACAGACCCACCCGGCGACACTTCATCGGACCGAACTTGACTGAGGGTTTGCAACACTCCAGGCCTACTTCCCTGGAGCAGTTTACGATACGTTGTCGTCACATCGCTCCGCCTTCGTCATGCCGGACGTGATCCGGCATCTCCCCCATGAAAAATCCCCTCAAAAATCCTCAACACCTCCCACCCCGAAATGCACCCCCAAAAACGCCTGAAACGCCGTTTGCTAATCAGGATTTAAGCGCCGTTTAAGCGTGAATAAAGCTGAAATTTACGTGAAATTTTCATTTTTCATGATAAGTGAAAAATTAGCGATAAGTCCTTGAGATGCAAGGATTTTTTCAAATTTCATAAAACGTGAACATGAAATTTCTCTACTTTTCTCTACTTTTGGGCGGAAAGTGGTCCGGACTTTTGGAAAACCACACCTTGACACTACTCGCTCGAATACGTCAGGATACCTGCCATTTGAAGGGGGCAGGTCGCCCATATCCGCAGGCCCGGACAGCCGCACAGGATCACCATGGCTTCAACCCATAATGCCCACGTCGAATTCGAGCGCGTGTGTAAGAGCTATGACGGACGGGTTCAAGTCGTACGCGACCTGGACCTGACCGTGCACGAAGGAGAGTTTCTGACCCTGCTGGGGGCCTCCGGCTCGGGTAAGACCACCTGCCTGATGATGCTGGCCGGCTTTGAAGCCCCCACTTCGGGGACCATCCGTATCCGTGGGCGTTCGGTGCACGATCTGCCGCCGCGCAAGCGCGGTATTGGCGTGGTCTTTCAGAACTACGCGCTGTTTCCGCATATGACGGTTGGCGGCAATCTGGCGTTTCCGCTCGAAGTGCGCGGGATTGACCCACAGCAACGCCGGGAGCGCGTCCGGCGGGCGCTGCAACTCGTCCGCCTGGAGGGCCTTGAGGACCGGCGGCCCACCGAGTTGTCCGGCGGCCAGCAGCAGCGTGTGGCCATTGCCCGGGCGCTGGTGTTCGAGCCCGGCCTGGTGCTGATGGATGAGCCGCTCGGTGCTCTTGACCGCCGTTTGCGCGAGGAGATGCAGTATGAGATTCGGCGTATCCAGCGCAGCCTGGGGGTCACGGTCGTCTACGTCACCCATGACCAGCAGGAGGCGATGGTGCTGTCGGATCGGGTTGCCGTCTTTCGCCGCGGCCGTATTGAGCAGGTCGCCCTGCCGGAAACGCTGTACGAAGAACCGGAACGCCCGTTCGTTGCCAGCTTCATTGGCGAAAACAATCTGCTGCACGGACGAGTCCTCAGCGTTGAGCACGAGATCTCGCGGGTGGAGGCCGGCGGTCAAGTCGTCCAGGCCTTCCAGGTCGGGCCGTGCAAACCAGGTGATCCGGTCACCCTGGCCATCCGTCCGGAACGGGTCTGCCTCGCGCCCAAGCCGGAGCTGTACAGCAACCGGTTTGAGGCCCGTATCGAAGACATTACCTTCCTGGGCGACCACCTGCGCCTGCGGGTGGCCGTGTGTGGCAGTACGGATTTCATCATCAAGATCCCGAATATCGTCGGTCACGGCGCTGTGCTGGCGGGAGACCGGGTCCAGATCGGCTGGACGCCGATCGATTGCCGGGCCCTGATACCGGACGAGAAAGAGTGAACGTGTCCAGCATCTCATGTCTATTGGAGGACATATTTATTCTTTGAGGAGGAACGTACTGCATGATACCCCGCCTACATCGCATCCGCCCGGCGATTCACGCGACGATAGTCGTTTTGTTGGCCAGCCTGAGTTGGAGCCGCCCGGCTGCTGGTAATGAATCGCTCACTTTGGTCTCTTGGGGAGGCTCCTACGCCCGCGCCTGCCAGAAGGCGTATAACGAGCCATTCGCTGCGGAAACGGGGATTGAAGTTCGCCTGGAATCCTATAACGGCGGCCTGGCTCAAATCCGCGCTCAGGTGGAGACCGGTAAGGTCTACTGGGACCTGGTTGATCTGGAGATGGCCGATGCGGCGCGGGGCTGTGACGAGGGGCTGCTCGAACCCATCGTTGCCGCCGACCTGCCCCCGGCGCCGGACGGGACCCCTGCGATGGACGATTTCTTCCCCGATATGATCACCGAGTGCGGTGTCGGCATGCTGTTCTACTCTACGGTGTACGCCTATAACCCGACCCACCTGCCCGGTCCCAAACCGACAACGATCCAGGACTTTTTCGACCTGGAGAAATTCCCCGGACGTCGCGGTATGCGCCGTAGTCCGCTGGTTAATCTGGAGTTCGCGCTGATGGCCGACGGCGTGCCCGTGGATCAGGTGTATGCGACGCTGGACACGCCGGAGGGCGTGGGCCGGGCCTTCCGCAAGCTCGATACGATCAAGGACCAGGTCGTTTGGTGGGAGGCCGGCGCACAACCGCCACAGATGCTGGCTGACGGCGAGGTCGTGATGAGCACGGCCTATAACGGCCGTATCTTCAACGCCCAGGTCCTGGAAAACCAGCCCTTTGTGATTGTCTGGGACGGCCAGGTGCTGGACCATGGCATCCTCGGTATTGTTGCCGGAACGCCGAATTTGGAAGCGGCTCGGAAGTTCCTCACCTTTGCCACCCGGACCGAGTCCCTGGCCGCGGTCGGGCGTTATATTGCCTATAGCCCCGCCCGGAAGTCGGGAGCGGCCCTGATTAGCACCCATCTCGAAACCGGGGTAGATATGAAGCCGCATATGCCGAACAGCCCCGTAAACGTCGCCCACGCCCTGAGCCACGACTGGCGCTGGTGGAGAGATCACGGCGACGAGATGAACGAACGCTTCAGTGCATGGCTGGCTCGTTAATCGATTCACAACTCCGCGCCGTGGGGCTGGTGCTGCCCCTGGTGGCCTTTATCGGGCTGACCTTCGTTGCTCCGCTGATGACGATGCTGTCGCGCAGCGTCTATGACCCGGTGGTCGCCGACGCCTTACCCCGCACCCTCGGCTTGTTGCAGGGCTGGGAGGGCAAACATATCCCGCCGGAGCCGGTGTTCGAGACACTTGCAAACGAACTGCTCAGGGCCCACCAGGAGCGCACCCTGGGGCGGGTCGCCACCCGTATCAACCGTGTGCAGGGCGGACTGCGGAGCGTTATCACCCGCACGGCGCGGCGTGTGCGCGAAGCGGAAGGTCCGTCGTGGCGTGACACGCTGGTCGGCATCCACGCGGCCTGGGGCGATGTGCAAACCTGGCACGCGATTCGTTACGCCGGCGAGCGTTTTACTGCGCGCCACTATTTGCACGCCCTGGACCTGGAACGCCGTAGCGATGGCCACATCGCTCAGCGACCGGACGAGTATCGCGTCTATCTGCCGCTGCTGTGGCGTACCCTGGTCGTGAGCCTGAGTTTGACCGGGCTGTGCCTGCTCCTCGGTTATCCGATCGCCTATCTGATCGCCCATGCCCCGCCGCAGCGGGCGAATCTCTTGCTGCTGCTGGTGCTGGTGCCGTTCTGGACCTCCTTGCTGGTGCGCACGACCGCCTGGATCGTCCTGCTCCAGACCCAGGGAGTGATCAACAGCACGCTCGTCGCGCTCGGCCTGATCGCCGACAATAACCGCCTCGCCATGATCTACAATATGACCGGCACCATGGTCGCCATGACCCACGTCCTGCTGCCTTTCATGGTGCTGCCGCTGTATGCGGTCATGCGCACCATCCCGCGGCTGCATATGAGCGCGGCCGCGTCGCTGGGTGCAAGTACGCTTCAGGCGTTTTGGCGGGTTTACTGGCCGCAGACCCTGCCCGGTGTTGGCGCCGGCTCGCTGCTGGTCTTCATCCTGGCAATCGGCTTTTACATCACGCCCGCCCTGGTCGGCGGCCGGAGCGGCCAGCTCATCTCCAATATGATCGCCTACCATATGCAGACTTCCCTGAACTGGGGACTGGCCGCGGCAATCGGCGGTCTGCTGCTGGCCTTCGTCCTGGTGCTGTATCTGGTGTACGACCGCCTGGTGGGCATCGAACGCATGAGGTTGGGTTGAGATGACACCGAGAGGAGCCTGGGAGCGCGCCGGCCGGACTGCCTACCTGGCCTTCTGCGCTGCGGTGTTCGTGTTTCTGCTCGCGCCGATTGTGGTCATCGTGCCGCTCAGTTTTAACGCCGAACCCTATTTTACCTTTACCGAAGGGATGCTGCGTCTGGAGCCTTCCGCCTATTCGCTCCGCTGGTACCAGAGTGTGATGGGCGACCCGGAGTGGAGACACGCCCTGCTCAACAGCCTGTTCATCGGCGTGGCAGCCACCGCGCTCGCAACCACGCTGGGTACGCTGGCGGCCCTGGGACTGACGCATCCCGCCCTACCGGGCCGCTCGGCCATCATGGGCCTGTTGATCTCGCCGATGATTACCCCAGTGATTATCTCGGCCGCGGGTATGTTCTTCTTCTACTCGAACCTGGGTCTGACTCAGACCCACCTGGGGCTCATCCTGGCCCACGCCACGCTGGGCACACCGTTTGTCGTTATCACGGTGACCGCGACGCTGTCCGGTTTCGACCCCAACCTGTATCGCGCAGCGGCCAGTCTGGGCGCCGGGCCGCTACGGACGTTCCGGCGCGTCGTGCTGCCGCTGATCGCCCCCGGCGTGATTTCCGGGGCCTTGTTTGCGTTTGCCACCTCGTTCGACGAAGTGGTGACCGTGCTGTTCATGGGCGGCCTGGAACAACGAACTGTGCCGCGTCAGATGTGGACCGGTATCCGCGAGCAGATCAGTCCGGCGATTCTGGCCGTGGCGACCCTGCTGATTGCCTTTTCCCTGCTGTTCATGCTGAGCGTGGAGTGGCTGCGCCGACGGGCGGGGGGGCGCTAGAGCGTTTCACGATGGAGGGCGGCCATCCTGGCCGCTATGCGGGCTGGAAGCCCGCACTCCTCAAGGAGGAGAGAGACGCGCTACACGGGATCGGAATCTGCGCTGGCCCAGCTCGCCATCACCCGAGAAACAGGAGGCTCAGGCGGCCGATTGCAGCCTTCGTTTTGTGGTCTATCGAGCTTGTAGGCAGCAGGGAGATCAGGAACAATAGAAGCATCATGCGTAAGAACCGACGGCGGGGAAGAGGCGGGAGAGCACAGCCCAGGGAACGGAATCATCAGGCCCACACAAGGCAGCGGGGGCGGCGGAACGGGCAACCCGGGCCGTCAGCCGCTCTGCAAGAATTTCAAAGCCGGGTCCCCATCGCACCCAACCGGAAGATTCAGCTTGTTGGACCGGATACGCCCCTGACGATTCGAATTCTGGATGTGTTCTGTCCGATTGGATTTGGCCAGCGAGCCATTATCCTCGCACCGCCTAAAACCGGCAAGACGACCTTCTTAAAAGACTTGTGCGTAGCGGCTGCGGCCGGGGCTCCGCAAGCAATCTTGTACAGCCTGCTGGTTGACGAGCGGCCCGAGGAGGTGACTGACTTTCGCCGGGCCGTCCCGGCTGAGGTGTTTGCGTCCTCGAATGATCGTTCGCTGGAAGAACATCTGGAGACCGCCGCGGCGTGTCTGGAGCAGGCGGTTGAAAGCGCCTTGCAGGATAAGGATGTGATCCTTGTCCTGGACTCGCTGACCCGTCTGGGCCGTGCCCACAATCTCAATACGGCCACCGGACGGACGATGAGCGGCGGTATTGACGCCAATGCGCTGGAAATCCCCAAACGGTTGTTTGGCGCCGCCCGGCAGCTTGAAGAAGGCGGCTCACTGACCATCGTCGCGAGCTGCCTGATTGACACGGGCAGTCGCATGGATGAGGTGATTGCCCAGGAGTTCAAGGGAACGGGCAATATGGAGTTGCTGCTTGATCGACGCCTGGCCGACCGGCGGCTGTTCCCGGCTATTGATATTGCGGCCTCAGGCACCCGCAAAGAGGAACAACTGCTCGACCCTGATACACTCAAAATGGCCCGCTTGCTGCGCCGTCAGGTTGCCGCGATGCCGACCGTGGAGGCTACCCAGGCAGTACTGGCCGCCTTTGAGAAAGCGGAATCCAACGCTGCGCTGGTGGCCCAGTTTGCCGCGGTCTAGCGCAAATTACGATTCTGTGTAGCCGCTCGTCATTCCTGCGCAAGCAGGAATCCAGGCTCCCGGACCCCGGATCACGTCCGGCATGACGAGAGGGCAACACCGTGGCTACAGCCTAACGTAAAACGGCCTAGCGCGTCTCACCATTATGTGTCGCCATCCGGCCCTCATCGCCGTTCGACTTCGCTCTACTACGCTCAGGGTGAACGGAATCGGGACTTGCGTTAGTCCTCGACTTCCACGACCATCTCAATCTCAACGGCGATGCCGAACGGAAGCTGGTTCATGCCTACGGCCGAGCGGGCGTGACGGCCGCGGTCGCCAAACAGAGCGACGAGCAGGTCGGACGCACCGTTGATCACTTTGGGCTGGTCGGGGAAATCGGGCGTGCAGTTGACAAAGCCCAGCAGCTTGACCACTTTGCGGACTTTGTCCAAATCCCCCAGCTCCTGCTTCAGGGATTGCAGGATATTGAGCATGACCTGTTTGGCCGCATCATAACCCTGCTCAACGTCCAGGTCTTTACCGAGCTTGCCCTGGATGAACGACACGCTGCCATCCTTGAGGAGGCCGGGCCCGTGGCCGGAGACAAACACGAGGTTGCCGGTGCGCACCAGGGGCAGGTAGTTGGCCACCGGGGTGGGGATGGGCGGCAGGGTCAGCCCGAGTTCTTCGAGTTTCTTTTCAGCTTCCATTAGCGTCTCCTTTCGTACTTCAGTCTTGAGGCACAACACGCTCGCCCGGCGTGAGTTCTGGAAAAGGATACTCGGCATATCGCGTCAGCAGGTGCGGCAGCACCACGATCAAAAAGAAGAGCAGGACAAGCGCCAAGAACACTAAGCGGAGCACTTTGCTGAGCGCAACGAGCAGGGCGACGCCGCCGCCCAGAAGAATCAATTGGACCTTGGACAGGTCGAGGAGCCAGTTCCAGGTCTCGGTAAACATCTCTGGGAGCATGGTGTGAATATCCTAGAGCGTCATCAAAATCCCGCCAAATATATCAGGGTGAAAGGTCCGCACCAGGTAGAATACAACCACGCCAAGGATGATTGCCCCCCAACGCAGCTCTCCAAGAGGAAACGGCTGTCGTTGGCTGACAATGGCTCCGAAGGGCAGGAAGGAGGTGGACAGCCGGAATTCCGTATAGCCGGGCAGCTCGTCGGTTTTGCGTTGATCCTGACGCCACGCGCCAAGCCAGGAATGGACGACAAAGCCGCCAAAGAAGACGATGTCGCTCAGGGCACCATTCATCAGGCAGTGCGCCACACCAAACAAAAAGAACGAGGCAAACACCGGGTGGCGGGTAATCCGGGTGATGCCATACGCCTGGGGTGCGGTGGTGGCCAGTATGGAGCTGGGCGTCAGGGCTGCCAGGCCGCTGACGAAGAGGACAAAGGCCAGCCCCATGAGCAGGACATTCACATCACGCGCTATCAGGTAGGGAAGCAGCGTGACCCAGAGCTGTGGGCCGGTGTGCTTGTGCGCGCCGTAGTACATGCACAGCGGCACAATGGTAACGATAGCAATCAGAGAATAGACCCCGAAGAAGCCCCACTCTCCAAGCCGGGCAACCAGTTTCGGTCGCCAACTGGGCGCGGACATGAGCATGTGTGAGCCACCGAACAGCACCCACCACAGCAGGAGGATAAACGATTCTTTCATCCCGTTTCCACTAGCGTGCTGTCTATCTCCCGTCAATAATAAAGGCTGGAGAATCTGTCATAGACCGGCTATACACCCCAGGCTGGCGCCGCCGCTCCTCATCGGAGAGACCGAGTGATGGCCTATCGTGAGGTGTCGTGCGTGTCTTCTCCGAGCGTTTTTTCCGTTGCGGTTCTCAGGCGTGCAGATGTTTCAGTATCTCTTCGGCTTCGGACACGATGTCGCGCACGATTTGACCGGCCGGCTTGATGTCATGAATCAACCGACACGATTCGCCCGCATACAGCGCAGTTTGTTCCAGGTCGCCCTCAAAGCCGGGCATGGGCGGGAAGATGCCGTATTTGGGCAGCTCTATGGGCGTGCCGGCCATGGGCATCGTCCCGATGACGCGGCCTTCTCCTGGCCGTTGGCCGCTGGCCGGGCGACCCGCGGCTTCCCATTCGTCCATCGCCGTGGTGCGCAGCACCCGGTGAGCGGCGTCTGGCCAGCCTACATCAAAGAGTTTGGTGTAGACCGTGTCTTCTGCCGTGCTGTCAACAATGCGCTGTTTGTATGCCTGAATGACCTGGATTTCTTCACTGGCCACAAAGCGCGTGCCCATGGACACCGCCTGCGCACCCAAGGTGAAGGCCGCCGCAACCCCACGTCCGGTAGCAATGCCGCCCGCGGCAATGACCGGCACGGGTTCAACGGCTTCGACCACGGCCGGGACGATGGTTGATAGCGAGGTTGTGCTTTTGACATGCCCGCCCGCTTCAATCCCTTGGGCGATAATGCCGTCAACTCCGGCGTTCACCGCAGTCACAGCTTCTTCAACCGAGCCGACCTGGAGGAAGACCTTGGTCCCGACGCGATGAGCCTCTTTGACGTAGGGTTCAGGGTCACCCCAGAACAGGACGAGCAGGGGAACGGCTTCGGTGAAGCAGGTTTCAATCTGTCCCTCTTGCAGCAGGGGGAGAATGATATTGACGCCAAAGGGCTGATTGGTCAGCGCACGGACCCGCTGGATCTGTTCCCGGATAAAGGGCGCGGGCAAACCGCCCATGCCCAAGACGCCGCATCCACCGGCGTTGGACACCGCGGCCGTGAGGTGCGGCCCGGCCATCCCGCCGCCCATACCCACGGAGAAAATTGGAGAGGTGATTCCAAGGTCCTGGCAGATTGGCGTGTGTAGCATAGCGATCCTCCGCAGGAGAGGCGATGTGTGCCGGGCTCAACCGCATGTGGTTTCGAGCAGCGCGGCACAGACCTGATAGGGGTCCATATTGGCGGCCGGACGACGATCTTCCAGATAGCCGCGTCCCTCGTTGGCCGTGGCCATCGGAATACGAACCGAAGCCCCCCGGTCACTGATGCCGTAGCGGAATTCGTGGATGCTGCACGTCTCATGCAAGCCGGTGAGGCGTTCTTCGTTGTGGGCGCCGTATACGGCAATGTGTTCCTCGTGTCGTTTTTCCAGCGCCTCGCAGGCGGCTCTCACCACCCGTAAGCCGCCCTCCTCGCGCATGGCTTTGGTGCTGAAATTCGTGTGGGCACCGGCCCCGTTCCAATCGCCTTTGATCGGCTTTGGATGCAGCGTGGCATTGACCCCGGAATCTTCGGCGATGCGATACAGCAGCCAGCGGGCGATCCATAATTGATCCGCCACCTCGGGAATGCCCAGGGGACCGATCTGAAACTCCCACTGTCCGGGCATGACCTCGGCATTGATGCCGGAGAGGGCGAGCCCGGCTTCCAGGCAGGCATTCATATGAGCCTCAACAATTTCTCGACCAAAGACCTCATCGGCACCAACACCGCAATAGAACGGTCCCTGAGGCGCGGGATAGCCCCCCTCCGGCCAGCCCAGGGGCGAGCGGCCTCGGAAAAACGTATACTCCTGCTCAATGCCGAACCAGGGTTCGTGCTCTTTATACTTGTCTTGCAGCTTCACCAGGTGAGCGCGCGTGTTGGACTCATGCACGGACCCATCCGGGAGCCGCACCTCGTTCATGACCAGGATATTGTCGCCGCGGCGGATGGGATCGGGTGCGTAGTAAATAGGGCGGAGCAGGCGGTCGCTGTCATGCCCTACGGCCTGCATGGTGCTCGAACCGTCGAATCCCCACAGGGGAATGTCGTCAAGCCTGCTGATAGGTCCGTCAAGTATTTTCGTTTTTGAGCGTAATGTGGCAGTCGGCTTGTTGCCGTCTATCCAGATATACTCGGCCCTTATGTGACTCATCTCACGTTCTCCTTTCTTCAGGAGATTCTCGCTGGGATAGGTAACTGATAGTTATATCCTCTCCCTATCCCAACTCTACGCGAGTATAACCAAGGTCGAGAGTAAGTTCAATTATTGGACGGGTTCACATCCCGGAACATTGCTCCCTCATCCATCTACTCCCACAACGGTCCCGGATAGACCGGCTGGGCCTCGGCCACCGTGCGCGGCCACACGATTTCCTTCCGGCCCTTCTGCCATTGGGTGACCAGCATGGGGTGAGCGGTCTGGCGGCCGGTCCGCGCTTCAATGGCGTACGGGCCGTAGAAGGTCGTACACCGCAGACGACTCGCGGCCGTGCGCAGGGCGTGTTGGTCCACACTGCCGACTTCCTCAACGCAGCGCTGGGCAATGACGCCGGCGGCGTATCCTTGGGCGGCCGGATAGTCGATGGGCACGGTTGCGCCCTTGAGGTAATGGGTCAGAAATTCACTTTCTGACGGGCCGCAATCCACCCCGTACTCTACTTGCGGCTCCCACTGGCTCGGCGCCAGAAATCCGTCGGCCCGCTCGCCGAGCTCGGCCTTAAAGCGCGTAATGGCCGCCACCACCAGCCCGGCGGCTTTGAGCCGGGGCCGCAGGTCACACAACTGTCGGCCCAGCCGCAGGTCGTCCTCGACGCGGCCAACGCTGAGCAGCCAGTCCGGCGGGTCGTCCTGGAGCGGGTTGAGCAACGGGCTGAAATCGTCCAGACCGGACCGGTACAATTGGTGGCTGGTAAGCGTCAGTCCGTGCTCTTGAATCCAGGCCAGCGCGCCGCTGGCCATATCGGTGGCAAAGCCGGTTTTGGCACTCAATAAGGCCACCCGTTTTGCCTCGGGGTCGAGCGTGCGCAGCAGTTCGAGAATGGCGCACAGGTATTGGGACGCCGGACTCAACAGGCCCACGACCCAGGAGAGGTTGCACTCGAAGATTTCGTCGGCCGACCCGCTATGATTCCACAGCACCTGCTGGGTGGCCTCGGCCGTCTCTGCGGCGGCCAGGGTCAGCCCGCTGCCGTAGGGCCCCATCAGCAGATCAACCTTATCGTCGGCGATCAACTTCTCGGTCAGGCTGCGGACTTTGGCCTCGTCGCTTTCGTCGTCTTCGACAATCAGAGAGACCGGGAGCTTTCGATTTTCGGACCCGAGCCGCATCCCACCGCCGGCGTTCACGTCGCGGACATAGCACTCCAGTCCCTCAAGGACCTGGCGCCCGAGCAGGGCATAGCGGCCACTCAGAGAAACGGCGATACCAAGCGTGATGGAGTCTGGTGTCATAGTCCACCTAGTATTTCGCAATGACCTCACGGCTGAATTCTTCAATCATTGTGCGCCCATTGTTCACGACCTGAACCGCTACCTGCTTGAGGCCTGCCGCTTCGAGCGCCTTGAGCCGGGCAATGATCTCTTCGCCTGTCCCCGTCAACGTCATGCCGCGAATCAGGTCTGCATTACAGTAGCGCTCCTCCCCCGGCTTGAGGTAGATCAGGTGGCCCTCGTGGACTTCGAGATAGCGACGATCCTCAGGCGTGCGCATCTGCGCGACATAGTCGGCAAAGCCCTGGTAGAGGGGCTCCATGGCCGGCGGCATATTAGCCGTGACCGCAGACTGCTCCCACAAGGCGTGGAGAGCCACAATGGCAAACGGACCAACTCGGTCCATGACGCGCTGGGCGGTCGCCGACTCACCCGGTTGCAGCACACAGGCTGTGGTCAGGGCGACATTGGGCAGGTCTTGGGCTGACCGTCCAACCCGAGCCGCGCCCTTTTCGACCACCGTCAGGTTTTTGCGTAAGGTGTCCGGGGAGGAGATAGTCGTAATCCAACCGTCTGCGACCTCTCCGGTCAGTTCCAGGGCCTTTGGCCCGTTGGCCGCAAAATGAATCGGAATCGGGTCTTTCAGATTAATATAGCCGTGGTCTTGGTGCAGGAAGCGAATCCAGCGTTGGCGAGACCCATCGCCTTCGTTGTCTTGAAAGAGCACCTCCTCTCCTCTGAGCAGGCTGCGGCACTGCTCGATATAGTGACGTGTACCTGTGAGCGAAACCGGCGGGAGGCCCATGGTATTGCGTCCGGTGAATCCGGTTCCCAGCCCGAGGATGACCCGACCGGGCGCGAGTTGATTGATGGTGGCAATGGAGTGGGCGGTCACCGGAGCGATACGATTGCTCGGGATGGCGACGCCAGTCCCCAAAACAATCGTGGTGGTGTGCTCCGCGGCAAGCGCCATGCACGCATACACATCGCTATAGATCATCTGTGAGTCGTACAGCCAGGCGTGGCTGAAGCCGTTGTCTTCAGCCACGACAAGGTCTTTCCACGCATCTGGTTTAGCCGGGTAGGCAATGGCAAACTCCATGAGGTGTCCTCCTGCATTATGTTGAGAGTCCAGAAAAGAGTAAACGTGTCAGCATCTGCCTGTCTACCGGTGGACACGTTTACTCTTTTTCCACATAGGCCAAGAGTTCGGGCAGGCGGTGAATCACCAGGTCGGCCTCAACCGTCCAGGTCGGCGTCTTGCCGTTGGTCAGGAGAACCGTCATGGCACCAGCCGCCCGGCCGGCCTCGGTATCGTGCCGAAAGTCTCCGACCATGAGCAGGGTCTCCACCTGAACCCCCAGGCGGACGCTTGCCAGCCGGACACAGGCCGGGTCCGGCTTGGGAGTTGCGTCCTCTCGGGCAATCAGGACGTCGACACGGATGTCCAGGTGCGCGCATACGGCGGTGAGTGAAGTCCGGCTGTTACGGGTAATAATAGCGACCGGCAGGCCGCGGGCCTGGAGCGCCGCCAAGGTCTCCTGCGCCCCGTCGTTCCAGGCGACATGATCGACCCCGTCTTGTTCAAAGGCCTCAATAGTGGCAAAGGCTTCGGCCCGTTGGCGAGGCGGGAGAGAGTTGGCCCAGTGGAGGATATCGCCCTCGGGCAGATCGAGTTGGGCTCTGAGCCGAGTGAAGTCCAGATAGGGCCGCGTGAGCGTGCTGTCGAGGTCAAAGGCAATAGCCCGTACAGGACGACGGTCCGTCTGTGACTTGGACAGCCGGATACAGTACGCCACAACGTCATATTCAGGCGGCCGGGCGCAGACCATAGGAGACAATTTGTTCATCAAACGCCTGGAGAACGCGCGCGCGTAACTGGTCCCAAAAGTCTGGCGTCAGAAAATGGGGTAACTGGACGTGCGGATTCTGCTCATAGACCCGAGCGGGCAACACATAATCGTCCAGCGTTGCGCCCTGCTTCCGTTCTAATAAGAGCCCCCGCAGATAGGCACGCTGGGTGGCATGCTGCATATCCTCACGCGTGACCGTCACTCCGTACAGCTCCTGGAAAACGGGTTCAATTGTCTCATCTGGCGTTCCGGCAAATTTACACAGTCCAATGACATCATCCCGGGTGTAATAAATGCCACGCCTCACAATGGCATCGACCCAGTAATCGAGGTCGGTCTTCCCCTCGGTCACGAGCAGGAGGAAGGTCCGCATCCCCATATGGCCGCCCGCAATAGCGAACGGATAGCCCGGGTTTGTTTCTGGCAGGTAGGCCGGCAGCTCCAGGCCCTTGCAGTGCATGGCATAGGCAGGTTCGCCCAGCTGCTCGGACAGGCGTTTCACTCCGCGTCCGATCTCAGGCACCCCACCGGCCGCGGCCTGAACAATCACCTGGCGTGTGGCCGCGAAATCGCCAAACGATAGGCCACCCACAATCGGCTGCTCAGGATGACGGGCGTTATAGTCCATAATATACCCTAAGGTGACGCCCAGACTGATCGCATCAAAGCCAACTTGGTCGACCAGCTCGACCAGTTCGAGAGACTGCTCCGGAGCATATATGCCGAGGTTCACCGTCAGCAGGTCCAGGGGCTCATAGTCAAACTTCGTATAAAATTTTC
Organism: uncultured Binatia bacterium (SeqCode); assembly: GCA_965203745.1. GTDB lineage: Bacteria > Desulfobacterota > Binatia > Bin18 > Bin18 > Bin18. Next base: position 570,483 of record CBDBDK010000001.1, on the reverse strand, counting down.
CGGGCTTGTGCCGGCCGTTCTCTTCGCGCACGGAGTAAATATTTTTATGGCAGGCAATGCCGCACTGAAAACACGATTCGTCTTTAATACAGTAGGCGTCTTCCATCGAGTCCCGATACAGGGGCACGGGCTGTTCGGTGCCTTGTGGCCAAAAATTCTTCTCGGGTAACGCTCCGACCGGATGCAGGCCAGCGACATTCCGCCAGGTTCCACCGTTACCGCCCTTCCTGGCATCGCGATAGTTGGCTGACCCAGGGCCTCGACTGATCTCTTTATTCGCCGCGAGCAGGGCGGGAGAGAGCTTGCCGCGTGTCCGGTCCGGAGCCTGGGCGACAATCGCGATCAGGTTTTTAGAGCCCATGATACTGCCCATGCCACCCCGACCGGCAAATCGCGGCTTACATTCACGGGAGTGGATTTGATTCACCGTACTGCAGGCAATAGACGCGTAGCAGTTCTGTTGCCACTGTTCTCCGGCCGGCCCAATGACGGCAACATGCGCATCCTGGTACCGATCGGTCAGGGAGAGAATTTTATCATGGGTGGTCAGGCCGGTGATGCTCCGCGCATCTTCGAGCGAGAGGGACAGACCAGCGGCGTTGGTATGGCGCATCAACAGCAATACTGGACGCGTCGCCCGTCCTAGAAAAATGACTTCGTCAACACTGGCAGCCAGAACTTTTGTGGCGAATTTTCCGGACGCCGTCGCCCACATGGCAAAGGGCTTGCCGTTATTGGCGACTTTAAGCGGACTGTAGGCGGAGAAGAACACGCGCAAGCCCGTCATCAGCGGCGTACCGGAGAACACCCCCAGGTTCATCACCAGCGGCGCGTCCGGGGCATAGGCGTCCGCAACGTCATAGTGTTCGAGCACACGAAACGCGCGCCCCATACCGCCCAGGAAGTCGTCCAGATCGCGGCAGGGAACGACCTCCTGCCGAATATGCTCGTGTCTGAGATCGACTATGAGCCGTCGGAACTGATAATCGGTCACGTCCTTCGCTGCGTGTGTCACGTTGGTCCACATAAGAGCCTCTTTTCGTTGAGGGGAGGGAGCAGAGATCAGGCACGGCAATGGGGTTCCCGTATGCTCCGCTCTCCCGAACGCCGGACGGTGAGCACGGTCTGTCCCCTTTTGGAGTGGCTGCTTCCCTTCCCTGGGCGTATGACGCTGACGCTTGTCATGGCACCCGCCTGTTCTTTGGTACTGACTCAAGAAGCGGCATTGGCGGATGGGCCGGGTCTTTGCCGTCGGCCGACCACCCACGGTTTTCATCCGGCGCGCGGCGCGGCTCCGTACTAAAAAGAAAATGGGAGCAGGCTGGGGGATACACGGCATCCTCAGGGAGCAGCGGTCCGATCCCGCACTGAGGGCATACGGCAGAACGGCGATACCGTCTCCAGACTGAGTATCCCAGACCAGGCAGACATAATAGCGCAACGAGGAGCTGAACGAGCGGTCCCGCCAATAGCAGTAGACCCATACTCATCACGCCGAGTGCCCACAGGAGGCTTTCGATGACGCGAGAGCCGCGCCGAGGAGGCTGCGGCGGACCGCTCCAGAAACAGGCTGGGCACAGGAGGTCGGAAGATGCGAGGGGCAGATGCGTAGCCGTCGGTCGAACAACTGTGGGAAGCTGACTCATCGCGCTACCTCTTCATGCTCTCCACATCCGTCTCATGCCTGTATTTTGGGGCGCTCCCAGTGTACCAGGCAGAGAGCTGACTGAATAGAGTCAGCTCGGGGCGACTCCTCCCGTCCTCTCTTGAGAGGGCTTTCCGATACCGGGGAGTCAGGCCAGCCTAGATGGCTCGCGGCAAGAAAAAGGGCGACCGAATGGTCGCCCTTGGCGACTCAGAGGGGAAATGGGTTTAGCCTCGCCCGTTGCGAAGCAGGAGGCCCGGGGTTTCTCCGGTACACTCGCCGTCTTCGAACGTCTGGACCCCATTCACCAGAATGGCGTGATAGCCCTTGGCCCGCTGGACCCGGCGCCATTCATTCCCAGGGAAGTCGTGCACAATCTCGCCGATCCAATTCGGCTCAATGTCCAACTCGTCCAGGTTATAGACCACCACATCGGCTGCCGCACCCTCGCGCAACACCCCGCGGTCACGGAAGCCGGCCGCATGCGCAGGCAGGGCGGAGAGCCGGTAATGCGCCTCTTCCAGACTGATCAGTTGTTCCTCCCGGACGAGCCAGCGCAGAAAGTCGGTCGTAAAAGCGCCGCCCGTGAAAAACTTGGTATGGGCACCGCCGTCCGAGGCTCCCGGAACGGTGAAATACGAATCATTGATCATCTCCGCCGTATGCGCGGCGTTAAAACCACGGTCCGGTCCCAGAAATTCGACATTCAGATCACCGGCAACCGACAGGTCAAGCATGACGTCGATGGGGTCTTTCCCCTCTTCTTCAGCAATCTGACCAACGGATTTCCCCACATAGGGTTCCAGCTCGGCCTGATCATTCGCGGTCTGGACGATCAGTCTTGGAATCGGGCCGCCCACGCCGGCCTGGATGACTTGCAGCTTACGGTCCGCTTCTTCGGTCTCGCGCTTGACCGCGGCACGCAGAGCCGGGTTTTTCATCTTAGCCAGCTTGTCGGTTTTGGTTCCGGTCGTCAGCTCACGCCAGGCCGGGCTGGCATCGTACAGATTCCAGTGTTCCAGCGTGAACGCAAAACCCGTCCGGTGCGTTCCGGTCTGACCATAGATCGGCAGGTTTTTCGCCCGGCAGCGCTCCAGCCAGTCCAAACTCCGGCGGTGGATTTTCGGGTCCTTGCGGGCCGCAACAATGACGTTGTGCAGAATGGGTCGGCGGGCGGTTTCCGCCAGCTTCTCCAGAAAGGCCAAGTCGGCCTTAATATGGCCGGTCGATTGCGTGATTTGGATAAATCCCTCGTCTCGCTCCCGCAGGACTTCGGCCAGGTTCAGAATATCCTCATCCGCCATGAGGTCCGTCACCATCGGTGAGCCGTCATAATCGGCTTGCGTTGAGTCGGGGCCGAGCCGCTGAATGGAGAAGCCGCACAGTCCGGCATCCATGCCTTCGTGCAGCAATCGCTGCATCTCTTTCTTTTCGGCGGATGTGGCCGCACGGGACTTGGCGGCCTCCAGTCCCATGACATAGGTCATCAGCGACGCGGTGGGCATGTACTGAATACAGTTGACACCTTTGGCCGAGCGGTCCAGCGAGTCCAGATATTCAGGAATGGTTTCCCACTCCCAGGTCATACCTTCTTTCATGGAATCGTACGGGATGGCTTCCGTACGCGTCATGGTGAGCATGGAGCGTTCCTGAAACTCGGGTTTGACTGGGGCAAAGCCAAAGCCGCAGTTGCCCAGAACCACTGAGGTCACGCCGTGCCAGCCGGAAATCGTGCACCAGGGGTCCCAGCGAATCTGCGCATCATAATGGGTATGCAGGTCAACAAACCCGGGGGCAACGATCAGTCCGTCCGCATCAATGACTTTTTCCGCCCCACCGGTCGCCCGACCGCCAATTTGGGCGATTTTTCCATCCTTGATCCAGACATCAGCCTGAAAGCGCGGGACGCGTGTCCCGTCAACAACCGTTCCCCCTTTAATATGGACATCAAACTCAGCCATGGCATCTCTCCTTCAACTCGGTACGTCTACACGATCCCGTCACAACTGCGGGAAGAATCCCTGGTCGCACGTCTCGCCCTTCTATAGAGAGAACAGACCCGGAAGGCAAGCCTGGTGTGTCAGGGTCGAGCCGGTTATTTGGGGTAGAGGGACTTGACGATAGGTGGCCGTGGCCCTCGAACGAGGATGACGCACGGACAGCGCTCGTCCTCATCATCCTCATCTTCGAAGCCGTCGTCAGGCGAACACGCATACTCCATACGCCTAGTGTACGGGACGAGTGGCAGCGCTGTCCACTCAGGTATTGGGGAGCGGGCTCTGCGCGCGCCGGGGGGACGCAATACCATACTGCCGGAGCGTCCCCTCCAGGGTCGGACGCTGCAGGCGAATACGATCATCGTTGAGCAAATACGAGAAGACATACCCAAGACCCAGCATAAAAATTCCGATCAAAAAGCAATACATCACGGCCCGGTCGGGATATTGATCTTTCAAATGTCCTACATAGAGAGGACCGCAGATCCCTGCCGCCGCCCATGCGGTCAGAATTGTTCCATAAATCGTGGACATCTTTTTCGTCCCAAAAACGTCGAGTACGAAAGAAGGCATGGTGGCAAAACCGCCACCGAAGCATAAGAGGACGTAGCAAACGAGGGCCGCAAATATCCAGGGATTCCGTTCGGTCATCAGGATACCGAAGACGATCATCTGGCTGGCGAGCAGAATCCTGAAGACCCGGACGCGACCGATACGGTCCGAGAGGAGCCCCCAGAACAGCCGCCCGACCCCGTTACACAACGAACTGACGGCGATCAGGGTCGCCCCGTATTCGACCAGTATTGCCGGCTCTAAGGACGGGTCGGCAAAGCCCCACACTTCCTGCATGAGTTCCGACTGAAAGCTGATAACGGAGATGCCCGCAGCGATATTAAAGAAAAAGACAACCCACATGAAGATGAACGCCGAAGACCGGAGGTAGGGAGCAGCAGAGTCGGGTTCGTCGCTCCGCTGACCGTCTGCTACGGCGGCAACAGCGGCGACAGCGGTCGGGGGGTCGCTCAAGGCAAAGCTGGAAGGCAACAAGATACAGGCAAAGACAACCCCCAGCCACAAGAAAACGAGGGCCAGGTCGCCCTCCGCCTGGAGCACGAGCAGTGGGGCCAGCACCTTACTCAAAAGAAACGCGCCCACACCAAAGCCCATGACGACGATCCCGGTCACTAAGCCCTTGTGGTCCGGGAACCATTTCGCCACGGTGGCGACCGGCGTCACATAGCCAAACCCGATACCCGCACCACCGATTACCCCATAGCCGAGATAAAAGAGCTCAATAATATCCAGGTGCAAAGCGAGGCTGGCGAGCACATAGCCGCCCGAGAACATGAGGCTGCCGGCCACGGCCAATTTGCGCGGGCCGAACCGTGGCAGCATGGTGCCGGCCCAGGCTGCCGCGATACCCAGGGAAAAAATCGCAAGGCTGAAGGCCCAGGCCGTTTCCGTGAACGACCAGCCAAGCTGCCTGACCAGTAGCGTCTGAAAGAAGCTCCACGCATAGACGGTCCCGAAGCAGGTTTGCAGGAGCGTACATAACAGGGCGATCATCGCGCGCGGCATATGTTTTTGTTGCGCCATTTCCAGGAGTCCTCAATCGCCAATCAACCGTAACCACGAGGCGCGAGCCCGCCGCCCGCGCGGCCCAGACACTGTTCGGAAACCCTCCGAGGTCAAATCCTATCCATCGTTTCCAGACGATACGCGCTGTTCTCCTTCAGCCTGCACCCCCTCTGAAAAATAGAGGAAGAGGCGGGCGAGTTGTCCAACTTCATCGTCGCGTGCCAGTAGCGTGTCGTCCGCTCCGTCGTCCCGGTCACGCGCGAGGGCAACGGCGTAGGCGAGCAGGTCGCCCAGGGGCTTCGCCGCCAGGTTGACAAACCAGATGGCGGCGAGGACGCCAACGACAAGGATGATGGAGATGAGGTAGACCTGGCGGCCGATTGCTCTCTGAATCTTGAGCGCAATCAGATCGGTGTCCATGCCGACATGAACGGTGCCAGCAACGCCAGCCAGAATCGGACTGCCCACTTCCACAAAATCACCCATCCCAGGCAGGCTGCGCTCCACAGTCGCCGTGTTATTCCGGTCTCCGGTGCGAATTTCTTCGGGCACACCGGGAACAAACGTATGGGCGACAAACTCGCCCTCCTCGTCCGTAATGTAGATATAGCGGATGCTCTGAATTTCAACAAACTGATCGATGAGCGATTGGAGCGCAGACAGGTCCCGATTCAAGAGAATGTCCACACTGGAATCGGCAATGGTCTTGGCGATGTCCTTGCTGTTACTCTCGTATTCCTCGGACAAATGTGTATCCACGGTATAAATGCACAGTACGGAGGTGGACAGGCTAATCAGACCAAACAGAGAGAAAACACCAAATAAGGTTTTCTGAAAGAGCTTTTGGATTTTCATGTCAGGCAAACCTGTCTTCCCAATTGTCCAGCAGGACAAAACGGCCTTCCTCAACAACGGTGTAGTAGACTTGTTGTAGCCCCTGGCGACGGGCGGGACCGAAGGAGGCGCGCTCGTCAATACCCAAATCGAAATCCTGAACGGTGAAGACTGCCTGCTGGAGTTGGCTCCGTTCCGGTCTGTCCCCAAGCCGGCGCAGAATTTCAACCATCAACTTGGCATCGATAAATCCTTCGAGGCTGACGAAACTATGCTCGGAGGGCAGGTAGGGTTCCTTCAGCAGTTCTAGGGGTGGCTGCGGGTTATAGCGGCGCATCAGGTCGCGATACTCTTGAATGGCGGGCATGGAGGCCTCCTCGTAACTCGGAACCACTTGGGAGTTGACGAGGAGGCGCGTGTACTGCTCGCTGTTGCCACGCTCCTCGGTAAGCGCCCAGTGCGTGAGGAGTTTCAAGAGATTCTCGCTGCCAACGAAGGACAGGTTGGCAATCGGGACTTGCAGGCCGAGGTTGACGGCATCGCGGACAAAGGCCGCACAGGCCGCGTAGGAACCGATACAGATTACTGCTTCGGGCTGTGACGCCTTGAGGATTTCGACCTGCCTGCGCATGCTGGCGGTGAACTTTGTGCCGCGGCGGTAGGTCGCCTCACCCGCAATCTGTCTTCCGTAGTGCTTCAAGGCGCGCCTGACACCGGCCCACCCGCTCCGCCCATACGCATCGGCTTGATAGAACACGGCGATACGTTTTCGGTTGATACCCACGAAATTATCGACCAGACCGGCGGTTTCCTGGCGATAGGAGGAGCGCAGATTGAACGCAAAGTCGCCATAGGGAGGTTCCCGCTGCGGCTGGGCACCGGTGAAGGGGAAAAACAAAAAGAAATTCCGGTCCTGGAACTTCTTGAGCATGGGGAGGACACGCGTGACCGTTGGTGTGCCAACGTAGCCGAAGAGCAGAAATACCTGGTCTTGCAGCATCAGCTTCAGGGTATTCCGAACAGATGGGGCGGGTTGGTAGCCATCGTCATACGTCTTGAGCATCACGTTGCGGCCGGCGATGCCTCCCTGCTCATTCACATGGTCGAAATAGGCAGTGGCGCCACGATACAGTTCGATACCCAAACCCCGGGAGGGCCCCGAGAAGGCCGCAGACATGCCCAGAACAATCTCGGTGTCGGTCACGCCGGGAGCCATCTGCGGGGCAGGCTGACCGGCGTCTGTGTCAGCGGCCGCCCTCAGGGGCTTCAACCAAGGGGTCGCCGCGCACCAGGCAAGACCGGAACGGAGTAGCGCTCTCCTTGTTATTGTTCTCATGGCATCCTCGTTTTTCGCTCAGGCTACGGTCGGTATAGAGGATTTGATGCTAATGCGCGCCCGCTCTCAAGAAGAGCCATCAAGCCGAGACGGCCGCGTCGGTAATGTCGAGCGCCTGGTCAATAATCGCCAATCCCTCGCAGAGTTGTTCTTCGCTAATGCACAGAGGCGGATTCACAAAAAAAGTGTTCCAGCGGACAAGGGTAAAAAGACCATTCTCTCGAAAAAACGCGCCGAGTTGAGTCATGGGTCCCATCTCGGCAGGTGTGGCGTTAAAGGGAGCCATCGGCTCACGCGTCTGGCGGTTTTTGACCAGCTCGAACAGGCCAAACAGGCCGATGGAGCGTGTTTCTCCAACCGAGGGATGCTTATTCCGTAAGCGTTCCATCTCGTGCGCCAGAACGGTCCCCATCTTTTTGGCATGCTCGATCAGGCCGTCTTCCTGGTAGACCTTAATGGTGGCAACCGCAACGGCACAGGAGACCGGATGGGCCCCATAGGTCAATCCGGAATACAGGAAGTTGTCTTCAAAATGGGCCGCGATCTCGTCGTTGACCATAATGGCGCCAAGCGGCAGGTAGGCGCTCGTTAGACCCTTTGCCACTGTCATAATATCGGGCACGACGTCCCAGTGATCGACGGCAAACCACTCGCCCGTCCGGCCAAAGCCGCTCATGACCTCATCGGCGATCAGTAGGATGCCATATGTATCACACAAGGTGCGCAGCCCCTGCAGATAGCCGTCAGGTGGAATGATAATGCCGTTCGTGCCGGTCACGGTCTCAATCAGTACGGCAGCAATCGTATGCGCCCCCTCAAACTGGATGACATCTTCGACATGGTTCAAGCAGTCGAGGTTGCAGGCTGACTGCTCCTGACACCAGCGGCACCGATAGCGGTAGGGGTCCATAGCCCGCACAACGCCGGGGATGCCGGGTTCAGCTCCCCAGCGGCGCGGCTCTCCGGTCAGGCTGACGGCCCCGGCTGTCGCGCCGTGATAGGAACGATAGCGGACAAGAATTTTCTGCCGCCGAGTGGCCAAGCGAGCAATCCGCACGGCATGCTCATTCGCCTCCGCTCCGCTCAGCGTCAGAAAAGATCGTTTGAGGGCACCGGGGCTGACCTCGGCCAGGAGTTGGTGCAGCCTGGCCCGCGGCTCGGTCACAAGATGCGGCATCACATAGGTCAGCTTCTCGGATTGCTCCCGAATGGCGGTCAGAACACGCTCATCGCCGTGGCCGATATTGACACACATCAGCTGAGAGTTGAAGTCAAGAAAGCGTTTGCCGTCGACCGTCCAGAAGTAGACGCCCTGAGCATGGTCAACGCTGAGCGGCTTCACCGCCTTCTGCGCCGCCCATTCGTAGAGGCCGTACTCCCGAGTCAATCGTAATATCTCGGTAGAGGAGAGGTCACTCATATGCGTCTCCTGTTTCTACTCGTAACGCTACATTCGTCGTCGTCCCGCTGCCAGTGATAATAGCTACACCGAACAAAAAAAGCGAGAAACGAGACGCCTAGTCCCCCACAGACCGGAGTGCTATGTCAGAATGAGTAAACGTGCCCCTCCTTATCCCTGGTGAATGGCAGGGCGCGTTTACTCATTGCATCATACAGGAGGGAAATATGACGCATACAAAAAGATGCCGATTCGTTGCTCTGGGTGGACTCATGGGGGCTGTGTTTGTTTGTACGCCCCTCGGAGTACAGGGACAAGAAGCGCAAAACACGAACACCGTCACCGTTCTGCTTGAGGGCTATGTCAAGCCGATAGAAGGGCGACAGCCCATGCCCGGTGTGGCTGATGACGGGGCCAGGCATGTGGCGGGTACGGTTGCCCTGGTCCGAGGCGAGGGTGTCACGTTGGTCGCCGATCCCGGTATGGTTGCAGAGCGGGCTCTCATCCTTGACGCGCTGAAAAAAGAAGGCGTCTCAGTTGAGGATGTCACCCATGTCTTTATCAGCCATCACCATCCCGACCATACCGTAAATATTGCCCTCTTCCCCAACGCCCGACTGGTCGATTTTTGGGCAACGTATAGCGGCGATCTGTGGGAAGATCATGGAGATGAGTATGCCATTGCGCCCGGCATACGTGTGATACAAACCCCGGGACATACCGAAGAAGACGCGTCGCTGGTCGTCGAGACGGCACAGGGGACCTACGTCCTGACCCATACCTGGGCATTCCCGGACATCACACCCGGAGACGCCCCGCTGACCTGGAACCAAGAGGCCCTCAACGCGAGTCGAGAAAAGGTTGTACAGCTCGCCGACTGGATTATCCCCGGTCACGGCAAGATGGTGCCCAACCCTGAGAGGAAAAAGGACTGACGCATTTCACGATTAGTTTATAGCCCTGCGGTCACGTTCTCGTCATGCCGGACGTGATCCGGCATCCAGTGGGCGGGGGGCCCTTCGACTTCACCGCGCGACGCTCAGGGTGAACGGAGGGCCTAGATTCCTGCTTTCGCAGGAATGACGGACGGCTACACAGCATCATGAGGTGTGCTAGTAAGGCACTCTGCATGGACCACATCAACGCCCTGCCAGCGGGCACCCGGTTACAGGAATACACAGTCCGCGAGGTGCTCGGGGCGGGCGGGTTCGGCATCACCTATCGGGCCGACGATACCAATCTCAACAAAGTCGTAGCGATCAAGGAATACCTGCCCAGCGAATTCGCCACACGCGCGAACACCGGAACGGTCGTACCCAATTCGAGCGCCGACACCGTGGACTATGAGTGGGGTTTGAGCCGTTTTCTGGACGAAGCCCGCACCCTGGCCCGCTTTGACCACCCACATTTGAACAAAGTCTACCGCTTCTTTGAGGGCAACGGCACAGCCTATATGGTGCTGGAGTACGTCGAGGGTCAGACTGTCAGCGCACTGCTCACGCGATACACGACCCTCCCAGACGCGGCCCTCCAACGGCTCATTCACGAAGTCTTAAGCGGCTTAGAAGAGATGCACGCCGCAGGCTATATTCACCGCGACCTCAAACCGGGCAATCTGATGGTGCGCTCGGATGGGAGCGCCGTGGTGCTGGACTTCGGTGCAGCCCGGCAGGCCGTGGGACAGCGGTCCAAGAGCGTGACAGCGATTCTCACGCCGGGCTATGCGCCGATTGAGCAATACTCGACCAAAGCTGGAAACGTGGGACCGTGGACCGACCTGTACGCGCTGGGCATGGTGGCCTACCGGTGTGTGAGCGGGATAACGGAGGCGGAACTGCCCGACGCCGTGACCCGGTCTCTCAACCAACGCGGGGACGGCCAAGACCTGACTCCGGCGGCAGCAGTCGGCAAAGATCGATACGATGCCCGGCTCCTCGCCGCAATTGACTGGGCTATTCGGGTCAACAAAGAGGACCGGCCACAAAGCGTCGCCCAATGGCGGAAGTCACTTCCCAGCCGCACGGAAGGCCGGGTCCGACCTGCGAGAGAAGCCCTGCGGCCCAGCCAAAACCCGACGGAATGGCAACGTATTGCACGCCTTGCACGCCTTGCACGCCACAGAGAAGACCACGTACAATCCGTGCGAGAAGCCCCGCCGCTGGAGCGAGTGCCGGACGCCAGCCCGCCGAAAGCAACTCTCCGCCAAGTACCGACCAAATCTTCAGAGCAACAGAACGCCGCCTCTGAAATTAGACCGAAGAAGGTCGGAATTGCCGTTAATCTCCTTTACTTTCAGTGTGGAATAGCTGCCTTATTGGCGTTCATATATCCCGAGTGGCTGTGGGGCCAAGAGTTGCTATGGGGGATAGCATTAGTGTCGGGCATGGTAGCGTATCAGTACAAGACCGGAAAAGGACTCCAGGGTCATGGGCTTTTATATTATGTGCTTTTGTTGCCCCGGTTCGTTTGGTCTCTCTTTAGTGGAATGATGATCGCAACGTTTATATTCGTTATGCCTATAATCATATTGGCCAAATCTATAGACGGGTCTCTTTCCTCTCGTATTTTGGTTGACTGCATGGAGCTTTTCGCGCTCCTTCCTGGTGTAATTGCTTGGGCTCTATGGGGGAGTGAACGGAAATAGTTCTACAAATAGGTGTCAGAACTAAGACAGAGAAGCATGTCGTCTATGTAAAGTTGGTTCGTTAAGGGAGACACAGCGTGTCCGACGAATTTGAAGAAATTGCCCCTCTAGGGGGTCAGGTCGCCTTCAACATTGTGACAAAAGAGGGTGGTCGGCAAAGTTATCAGATTAGTTTTCGTCTTGTCAGCGATTTGCCGGCTAGGGTGATCAGGGTAATCGCTGTGTATGCATTCCACGGCGAACCCGTGGGACCTGCACTGTTAGGAGGAGCGGGACAATTGTTTAGCCCGCCGCCATTCCCCGGTTGCGTTCCAGTGTGGATCGCCTGCGATAGCGAAGGACAGTTTGGGCATCAGTGTCCGGCCTGTACCGGGTACTGGCGTAGTGGCCCATACCCTAGCGTCTGTCCTTATTGCGCCATCGCGGAGCAGTCTCATCAATTCCTCTCGGAATCCCAACGGCGCTATATACATCATTACTGTAGGGTCTTGAGTACGGCGCTGGAATCTGTGAAAGATGGCGAAGTTGTGATTGATATGGATGAAGTTGCAGAAGTCGCAAGCAAAGAAGGGGGAAAACCTGATTTCTATGTGTCTGAGCAAAGTCAACAGCAAAAATTCAACTGCGTAGCCTGTGGGGAGTTCAATGATATTCTGGGACGCTTTGGATATTGTTCCTCGTGCGGTACGCGCAACGATTTAGCGCTCTTCGAAGACCAGACTGTGCCGACTATTCGTGAGCGTCTAAACTCTCGCGGTACGCCTGGGGATTGTGTCAGAGATGGAGTAGCTTCTTTTGAGTCTCTCATCGGGCAGTACGCGAAGCAATTGGCGCGGGAGGTGCCAATGACAGAGCGTCGGAGAAAGAGATTGTCGAAACAGCGCTTTCACAATCTTGGAGAAGTGGAAACCATCTTCGAGAACTGGTTTGACATCGACATATTTGCAGACACGAAGGAAGATGAACGCAGATTTGTAGACAGGATGTTTCACCGCCGACACGTATATGAACACAATGGCGGCGAAGCAGATCAAAAATATCTCGACGACAGCGGCGACACCACTGTCCGTTTGAAACAGCACCTATGTGAGACAGTACAAGATGTTCATAAATTACTAAGCTTACTTGTAAAGATGGCTCGTAATATCCACAATGCGTTTCATGAATTATTGCCGCCGATTCCTGAACCGATAAAGGCGTTTGAGGACAAGAAAGCGCAGATGGAGAAACACCAATCCGCAAGTTAAGGAGCCCTCAGTGCTGCCCTAATTAGGCTGCTCTGCCATCACGAATCAGCCGTAACCGTGGACGCTCTTGTGGCTCTACCGGAAGCGGCTCACTCGTGGGAGTATCCCGGGCCGTCTCAATCAACTTCACCACACTCCTAATAGGGTCTGTCAGTCCTATTGCCACCGCCAGCCTGACGAGCAACATCTCATGTCCCTCAGCAGAAATAGCAGAAGGCGTAGAAGCTTAGCACGGCGCGAGACCGACACTCTCTCACGAAGCTTTTTTGTTGAAAGTTGCTAGGCACCTGTTTTCCTTGTTTTTACTTGACGGCAAAGGTAAAATGTAGAAAAGGTCAGAGAAATCGAGATCCTATGCGTCACCCTACACGTCCCACTGTGGGCCGTCACGGCTCTTCTGCCCGCCGTTTTTCTTTTGAAGTTGACCCCCAGCCCTGTCAAAACGTTGCGGTGAGTGTCAGGTCTAATCATGAGGAACTCGCCATTAAAGCCATCGTTCCCTCTAGGCAACCCGTCAGCGACGAGCACGCAACATTTATTCAGACGGAACTGAGGAGAATCCAGAGGAAACACCCTGCTGACTTTGGATTGTCATCCGCGCGCTCCCGCATTCCGTAGTAACCGAGCCACAGCATCGTAGCCATAGCGCTCGGCAAAGTACAACGGCGTATTTCCGTCCGCGTCAGCCACGTTGGGGTTTGCGCCTGCACTCAAGAGCAGGGACACGAGCGCAGGCCTGTTGTCGAGCACGGCCGTGTGCAGAGGGGTCCGGCGGTCATAGCCGGAAAAGACATTGACCCGCGCCCCCTCTTGGATCAGGAGTTGCACGACCGTTTGATTCACCATTCCCCCCACGGCTGCCACTAAGGGCGTGACGCCGAGGTCGGTGGCGGCGTCGGGATTCACGCCGAGGGACAGCAACAAGCGCACCGACCGAATATCATACACCGCGCCGTGCATCAGCGTCTGACCGTGGGGACCGATAAGGTGCGGGTCGGCGCCCGCGTCCAGAAACAACTGAAGGAGCGTGACAGGGGCTTCCGCATAAAACACCGCCGGTGTACCCCGATACTCTGCGTGTGGATCAGCACCCGCGTCGAGCAATAGCCGCACGACCTCTGGATTACGGGTGCCCTCAACCAACGCCGCATGGAGGGGATTATAGCCGTTTGACTTAGCCCTGCTCACATCCGCCCCCGCTTCGAGGAGTACTTGTACAACGGGAGCGTTCCCATGGTGCGCGGCACTATGGAGCGGCGTAAAGCCATTGCGGTCGTATTCCGCATGGATATCCACCCCTGCGTTGAGGCAGGCCCGGACCCAGGTGGGGGTGGCGTCTTCAAATGCATCCGTCTCTGGCCAGCGGGCACAATCCGCAGCCGGGGGCGAGGCCCACTCCACTTCCACCAATTCCAAGTGTTGGGTCGATTGGTCCCATAGAAAGTGACCGGTGTCACCTGGGTCAGGGAAATCAGGAATAGAGCAGGATGCCTCGACGCCTCGGAGAAACGCTTCCCCAGCCGTCACCACCGTGAAGGTACTGCGGTCGAACTCTATGCCGTTGTCGTAGACCACTGCCGTATGGGTCCCGGGACCGAGATTGCCCCAATTCATAATGGAGACAAAGCCATTGTCGGTATCGCCACAGACTGAAGCGGTATCTGCACGCGCATTGCCATAGGCTAACGGAAGGGGGTCGCCCCCATCGAAGCGAACGGTCAACTTTCCCGCCTCACATTTCCAGCCATGAACGACCCCAATACCAGACAGGGTTGTGTTGAGGGCAGGAACATCCAGTGTGGCCGCGTGGGCCACTACATTGGTCAACAGCAGGGCTGTCAGACATCCCATAATCTGCCGAGGCATTGCACGCCTCCTCTGCTAGGGTCCCGGCAGGGATGCCGGGCCGTGTTCACGTCACAGCAAATGACCAGTGTGAGGCCCTGCATATTCACCACCGCGCGGGTCATGACTCCCGCGCGTTCTGGTGGTTGTTGTATTCAGCAGGCGACCCGACAGAGCGGGTCATTTGCCGACGTGAACGAGGACACCATACCAAGGCATGGCAGACCGTCAAGACGGGAAGACGACACTGGCCGCAGCCGGGCGTTTGTACGTCTGGTGGGTAGCCAAGTATATAAATCCCAATGAAAAATTCTTGACTAAAAATTCTTGAGTCGTTCGGTTGTTTCCGGATCGAGAAAGCTGGCAACGGTCGCCTCTGTCTCCAGTTGAAGGGCGGTGTGGATATCACTGGCTGCGCACTGATTGAGCACGCGCTTCATCGCGCGGACGGCTAGCGGCGGAAGGCTGCTCAGTTTCTCCGCCACACTGTGCGCCTCGGTGAGCAGGCGAGCATCGTCGACGACACGCCACGCCACACCCAGGTCCAGCAGGGTACGGGCGTCGTACTGTTCGCCCAGAAACAGCATTTCCCGGGCTTTGTTCAGACCGACCAGCGCCGGTAAAAGCGACGAGACGGCGCCGGTCACAAAAGCGTTGAGCGACACTTCGGGGAAAAATCCTCGGGCGCTTTCCGCCCAGATCGGGAAATCGCAATTGATCGCCAACTCAAACCCACCTCCGACTGCCCAACCGTTGATGGCTCCCACAACCGGCTTCCCACCAAAGACAATCGCCAGGGTCGCCCGCTGGACCGCGTCCACGGCATCTCTGGCCTCTATTTCGTTTTCAGGCTGGCGATGTGCCTTCCGGTCATCGCCGGCACAAAAGGCGCGACCCTGGCCGGTAAAAATAATGGCCCGGGTCTCTGGGTCGGCGTTGGCTTCGTCAAACGCGCGTGCGATATCGACCATGAGCTGCCCGTTCATGGCGTTCAGGCGCTCGGGCCGGTTCAGGGCTATGGTGCGGACCCCGCTATTGCCGAGCGTGCTCAGAACGGTTTCATATTGAAAAGTGTCCATATCGCTTCCTCCCGCTGTGTTGCATTTTTTCCTGCGCTCTCGAAGAGATGTCCGACGACACTCTGGGTAACCTGAACGTGCACGTCCAATCAAGAACACCGGGCAATCTTTTCTCACGGATACCTCTTGAGGTACAAGGAAATGGGGAAGAATGATGTATTGTCAAAAAGCCCGGATTGTGGAGCCGGAGAGTTGGGACAGTATCCACCCGGACTCGCACGCCTGGGTTCGTCAGCATCGTGGGGCAGAGTTATGGGTGGAGGCTACTCCCCCTCAGGGTACACACCCGGCCCTCCACGGCGGCATGGTGAGCAATTCAGTGAGAACACCATATCTGTGGCACGGACGTATTCGCTACCGCATGTCGCTCGACGTGCTTGAACTCTTACCCGAGAGCGCTGACGTGCCAGATCAACCCTTACCGGACTGGATAGACGCACTGCACACATGATACAGATTTTCAACAATGACGCGGGATGAAGAGATTCGGCAGGATTTGGAGCGGCAGTGGGCGAAACTCGAAGGGCCGTCTCACCCGACGATTACGGGTCTCTCCCGGTGTGCCTGTGGCCACCCGGCTTTGGTACATGAACACGCCTGGACCGGCCGATGCCGTATCAGTCTGTGTGGCTGTTGTCAGTTCACCGCAACACAGAAAGACCGGTAGTCACCCGCTGTCTGGAATCGGCGATCCGCCCAGCACGGCTCTGCTCGCTCTCGTCAAATAACGCATACTCCGAGCAGTAAGATGGGGAGACACTGCCCGCTCTTCTCATTTGAGAAGGAGTACGGTAGGACAACTGGTATGCAGACAATAGTACGCTGGATACTCATAAGTGTTGGAGTATGTATTTGCGGCGTAACCCTGGCGCAAACAGACAGAACTGCTGAACTGCGCGCGCGAGCCGAGGCCGGTGACGTTGAGGCGCAGTACGACCTCGCCTTCCTGTACGATAACGGCTACGGCGTCGCACAGGACTACACCGAAGCCGGGGTATGGTATCGCAAAGCCGCCGAGCAGGGCCATGCAACGGCCCAGTGGAACTTGGGGGTCATGTACGCCAACGGTCTGGGCGTGGCAGCGGATATGGACACATCGATAGCGTGGTATCGCAAAGCCGCCGAGCAGGGCCATGTGACGGCCCAGTACGATCTGGGCATTCTATACTCATCAGGTAAGGGAATTGAGCAAGATGACGTCCAGGCATTGCTCTTGATCAACCAGGCGGCCGATAGCGCGGCCAAGCTGGCTGTTTATAAAGGCGACCGTGATTCATTCAACGCCGCCAAAGCAACCGCCGCGAAATACGCGGGCGCCCGCGATAATCTGATTGCACGGATGACGATTGCCCAGCTCACCCAAGCGGCCGAGCAGGGAATCATGCATGCCCAGGCAGAATTGGGCGTGCTCTACGGCCTGGGCCAACGCGTTGATCAGGATGCGACCCAAGCGCTGCAATGGCATCGCCAGGCCGCTGAACAGGGCTCACCGCAATCGCTCTACTTTATGGGGCTCCACTACTACACGGGCCAAGGTGTGGCACAGGATGCGGCCGAGGCCGCCAAGTGGTATCGCCAAGCGGCCGACCAGGGCCATGCCGACGCACAGTGGAATTTGGGGCTCATGTATCGCACGGGCCAAGGCGTGGCACAGGATGCGGCCGAGGCCGCCAAGTGGTATCGCCAAGCGGCCGACCAGGGCCATGCCCAAGCCCAGATCAATCTGGGATTCATGTATGCAACCGGGCAAGGGATCGAACAGAACGACACCCAGGCGGCGAATTGGTATCGCCGGGCGGCCAATCAGGATGATGCCCAGGCGCAGTATAATCTGGCACTCCGCTACGCCAGGGGCCAGGGTACACCGCTGGACTATGGCCAAGCCTATATGTGGATCAGTCTGGCGGAGACAAATGCCTCGGGCGAGCACAAGAATGACGTGCTCAAAGTGCGTGAGTACATCGTTGAGCTTATGGAACCTGAGCAGATTGAGGAAGGAGAAGAACTCTTTCGTAAGCGACAACGTTCGAGTTAACACGCTCACGGCGAAGTGTTTTTCTGAGTCGGGCGCTTCACTTGCGCTTTCCAAGGACAGAAGTCAGTTCGGCTTGAGTGCCCAAAAAAGGAGGATGTGCATGCCCGGCCCTGAAGTCTTACCGAGTCTCCCCATGTCAGGTGTGATCGATGCCGACGGCCATATACTCGAAGCGCCCGACCTCTGGGAAAAATATCTGGAACCCAAATACCGTGACCGCGCGGTCCGCATTCGGAAGGACGACGACGGCCTGGAATATCTTGAGGTCAACGGTCGGCCATCCAAAATGACTCGGAAGGGCGCGCCTTCGGGGCTGGGGGTGATGGACCAGCTTGGGGGTATTGAGTATAAACGCGAGCCGACCGGGTCTGGCTATATTGACAATGCCTCGTTTGGCTCCATGGACCCGAAAGAGCGGCTGCAACGTCTGGACATTGAGAATATTGAAAAGGTGTTTCTCTACCCCACGCTGGGCCTGTTATGGGAACCCGAATGTGAAGACCTTGAGCTGTCGATGGCCTATGCCCGGGCGTATAATCGCTGGCTGGTGGATTTTTGCTCAGACTCGGACGGACGCTTGCTCCCCATTGCCCATATCCCCATTAGTATCCCCGAGCTTGCCGAAGCGGAGCTGCGTCGGGCGGCCAAGGATGGGATGAAAGGCTTTTTTGTGGCTCCATATATCTGGAGTCGCAAAGCCCATGGCCATCCCGATCATGACCGCGTGTTTGCCGTGGCCCAAGAACTCGATCTGCCGTTTGGTATTCATCCGTCGTTTGAGCCACACTGGGCGGCCCCGACCCGATTTGGCCGGATGACGAGTTTTTCGACCGCGTTTTACCAAAACATCGCCGGGGGAGATGCCATTCGAGGCGGCTTTGTCTCGCTCTTTCAGTATGGGGTGTTCGATAAATTCCCGCAGCTTAAAGTCATTGTCCTGGAAGTGGGCGCGGGCTGGATCGGGTACTGGCTGGAACGCATGGATGCGGTCTATGACTCGCCGCTGGGCAAAAGTGTGCTGCTGAAAGACAAACCGAGCGAGTATTTCCGCCGACAGTGTTGGATCTCGGGCGATCCGGATGAACGTGCCCTCGCCGGGGTCATCCCCTTTGTTGGAGAAGATCGATTTTTCTGGGCCAGCGATTTTCCGCATGCCGACCATCCACCCGAATATATTCCCAATTTGATTGAACTCACAAACCTGATGGCCGAATCGGCCCGAGAGGGCATATTGGGAAAGAACGTACTGAAGTGTTACGGCATGAAGGAGTAAACGTTTACTCTTTCATGCCGTAGCCACAGCGCAGTCAGACCACAAGGAGGATAGCGTATGACAAAGTATGGACAGCTCACAAAAAGTCAGTTTGGCCCCTCCATGCCGGTGACCGCCCCCGCGGTCCAGTCTCCACCCTTCTATTACCGCAATATGGAGATAATTATCGTTGATTACCAGACCGATGAGGACGGGGCTCTGCGCCTCCTCCCGGAAGGACTGGCCCTGGTTGAGCCGGCGACCGCCAGCCTCTTTATTGCCAAATATCACTTCTCGACCTTTGGACCGTATAACGAGGCGATTCTGGGCCTGGCCTGTACCTGGGAAGGTCAGCCCATGACCTATCTGCCGAGTCTTTTCGTCACCCAGGAAGCGCCGCTGATCGCGGGGCGTGAGATCTGGGGCTATGGCAAAAAGCTGGCGCACGTTGACGTGACGCAGGAACATGAAGAATTCATGGGCATCATTGAGCGGCCTACGGGGAACCGACTGGCGACGGCCGTCATGCGGGCGATTCGCAACGCCCCGGTCGAGAGCTTCAAATTTCCGCCCATTGTTTCCCTCAAAGTGATTCCCAGCGCGGAAGAAAGCGAGGAGCCGGCCTTGGCCCAGCTTGTCTCGTGCAATTTTGCCGTCACTCCTGTCGTGGGAACCGACGGCATTGCCGAGGTGTGGAGCGGGCCGGGCTCACTGGTCTATAACGCCCCAACGGAAGCCGATCCCTGGCACCAGTTGGCCGTCAAAGAAGTGGTGCAGTGCCGCTATGGCTTTTTTAACGCCCACCTGCCATACGGCCGCATATTGAAAACGTATTGATAGCCGACATGAACAGAGGGGTCGCTGGGCAGCGGCCCCTCACTGCTCGCGCGAGCGGTCTTATTGCGGCTGCGGTACGATCCGCAGATACGGCTTGGGCGCTTTCCAACCGCCGGGGAATTTTTCCTTGGCCTCCTCGTTCGAGACCGCAGGGACAATAATCACGTCCTCGCCCTGCTTCCAATTCACCGGAGTGGCGACTTTGTGTTGAGCGGTCAACTGGCAGGAATCCAGCACGCGCAGAACCTCGTCGAAGTTCCGCCCGGTGCTCATCGGATAGGTAATCATGAGCTTGATCTTCTTGTCCGGCCCGACCACAAACACCGAGCGGACGGTTGCGTTGTCGACCGCCGTCCGTCCCTTGGCAGTCCCGCTCGCATTCGGGTGGATCATGTCGTACAGCTTGGCAACGGCGAGGTCCGTGTCGCCAATCAAGGGATAGGTGACGGCATGCCCCTGCGTTTCTTCAATGTCTTTAAGCCATTCGGTATGGTCGGAGACCGGGTCAATGCTCAGACCGATGACCTTGCAGTTGCGCTTATCAAATTCCGATTTGAGACCGGCCATATAGCCCAACTCGGTGGTACACACCGGAGTAAAATCTTTGGGATGTGAAAACAAAATGGCCCAGCCGTCTCCGATCCACTCATGAAAGTCGATCGTTCCCTCTGTAGTCTCCGCCGTAAAATTGGGAGCTTCCTCACCGATGTGTAACGCCATCATTCGTCTCCTTCAATACTCATGTTTCTCACAGTTGCCAGTCGCCCACGGATCGAATCGATTCGTTTATAGCGCCTTGCACGGAGAAGTGGAAGCAGTTCTGCCCTCTCTGACACCGTTCAGACTGGTCTTACATATTCAACCGAAATCCAACCTTGATCTTGACCTGGAACTGATTGACTGTGCCATCCTGAATCACACCGCGCGCTTCAACGACCTCAAACCAATCCAAATTGTTCAGGGTTTGATTTGCCCGGGCGACAGCATTCTGGATGGCTTCTTCAATCGAGTTCTCCGATACCCCAACCAATTCAATTAACTTATACGTTTTGTCTGACATGGCTTCTCCCTTTCGTCTCTACACCCAGGATTTCTATAGGGCTTACCCTTCTGCCCAGGCCTTCATTTCTTCATCGCTCAAATAGCGGAAGCCCACATCAAGCGTGACCTGATACTGCCCGACTTTGCCATCCACGACTGTTCCGCGGAGCGCCTTGACCTCAAACCAGTCGAGCGCCTTGAGCGTCTTGTTGGCGCGGTCAACCGCGTTGTTCACCGCCGCCGAGATCGACTGCTCAGAAGTGCCCACGATCTCGGTAATGACATAGGTTTTGTCCTGCATATCACTGCCTCCTTTCCGACCCTTGTCATCTGAGTCTCGTTCTGCCTCTCTTACTCCGTTACCTTCACACTATCCTTTGCCCCTGGTCTCCGCCTGTCAACCACAGGAGGTCTTTAGTCGTACTCGCGGTAGTTGATCACACGCCAGCCCTCGGCCTGATCGCGTAGGGTCAACACGATATTCTTGGTAAATCGTCCGGCTCCGTCAACGTCAAAATCTGCCCTATACAGGAAAGACACACTCGATTCGCCGCGCGGTGTTTCTTCAAGCAGCTCATAGTACACCCGCGGTTGCCGCGTTGTGGCATCGATGGTCAGGCCCTCGGTCAGTCGAATTTCCTCCTCTACCCGGTTACGGGCAAAGCCGGCGCAATAGGCTTTGGCGGTCGGCAAGTCAATATGCACATAGTGCGCGTCAAGAAAGAGTTCAGCCGTCCCTTGGGCCGTGTGAGGGTCGGGCTGACAGGCGCCCAGCAGCACAAGCCAGACAAGGCAAAAAAGCAGCGGAGGGAAACGCCGAGCGGTCATGGCAGGAACTCCGTCAGGACTTTTTTTTGAATAAGGCGTCCAGTTGCGCCCGGGCATCCGCTGCGGATGGACGAGCCAGACTCGGCTGCGTATGCTTGAGCGCAAAGAATTCACAAAAATTCGCCGCGTCCTTATGCTGGACGAGATCGGCCTGTGGTTCACGGCACGCATCAGCAGAACGCACATCGTAAAAGGTACAGTTGAGACAGCAACGCACGTCAGCCCCGCACCCTGTACACGTGTCGCGTCGTCCAATGGGCTCTTCGAGAGATATTTCTGCCTGGCACTGATAACAGACTCGCACAACCGCCCCCGTTTTGCCCTTTCGCTACACTATCCGGCGCGGAATTCGTTTTTTTATCATAGGTCGTCTCCCTCCTCACTTTCTTCAAACCGGACTTGTTGATACCATTGAAAGCGGCAAATTGAAATTCTCATGACACCAGAACTCCACGAATTGTTTGACCGCTATAGCGTCTATCTGGAGGTAGAAAAAAATGTCTCTACCCATACCCTGCGGAACTACTGTAGCGATCTGCACCAATTCTTCGCTTTTGTTGAAAAGCCGACAGCACAGGCAGAGTCTGGCCAAGTCGATGTTACCCGGATCAGCCACCACAGCATTCAGGCCTTTTTGTCCACCTTGTATCGACGGCATACGAAAAGCTCGATTAGTCGGAAGCTCTCGGCACTCAAGAGCTTTTTTCGCTTCTTGCTGCGTGAGGCCGTGATTGACCAAGACCCGACCCTGCACCTGAGTTCGCCTAAGCAAGACCACCCCCTGCCCACCTATCTCCCGGTTGACGATATGTTTCGGCTCTTAGACACTCCCGCACCCGACACCCCCGCCGAACTGCGTGACCGGGCCATACTCGAAGTGCTCTATTCGTGCGGGCTCCGCGTCAGTGAATTAACCGGCCTGAACTGGGAGGATGTCGACCCCAACCTTGAAGTCCTGCGGGTGAAGGGGAAGGGACAGAAGGAACGGATCGTGCCGATCGGCCGTACGGCGCTTGACGCGCTACACCGGTATCGGGCAGAGATTCCGGCCTTGCTCGGCAATAATTATCGGCCAACGTCCCCCAACGTGTCGGCAGGTGACGCCAGACCGGTGTTTCTCAACCAACGCGGTGGACGCTTAACTCCTCGGAGTGTGGCTCGACTTGTGGCCAGCTATGCCAAGCAGTGCGGGCTGGCCCACAAGATCAGTCCCCACGCCCTGCGTCACACCTTTGCGACGCATTTGCTTGATGCGGGAGCTGACCTGCGGGCGATTCAGGAGTTGTTGGGACATTCCAGCCTGTCCACCACACAACGCTACACCCACGTCAATTTGGACCGGCTCACCCAAGTGTATGACAAGGCACACCCGCGGGCCTAAGCTGACATCTTGCGACTTATCCCTGGCACCCTCTATAGCGTCGCCCGCCATAGTTCATTACCCGACAATAACTCTATGCTATGAATATCCGGTGGTTGGAGGACATACGGTGAACGCATCCATGCACGGGACAACTATTCTCACCGTCCGCCGTGACGGCAAGGTTGCCATGGCGGGAGACGGGCAGGTCAGCCTGGGAGACACCGTCGTCAAGCACGCCGCACGGAAAGTGCGCCGTTTGTATAAGGATCGCATTCTGGCCGGCTTTGCGGGCGGGACGGCGGACGCCATTACCCTGTGCGAGAAATTCGAAGGCAAGCTGGAAGAATATAATGGAAACCTCCGGCGGGCCGCAGTCGAGTTGGCCCGGGACTGGCGGGCGGACCGGGTCTTACGGCGCCTTGAAGCGCTGATGGCGGTCGTTGATCATGAGTCATCTCTGCTGATCTCCGGGAGCGGAGATGTGCTTGAACCCGACGACGGCGTTCTGGCTATTGGATCGGGCGGCAATTATGCCCTGGCAGCAGCCCGCGCGCTGGTCGCCCATACGCCTCTGGATGCGGTACGGATTGTTGAGGAGGCCATGCGCATTGCCGGCGCTATCTGCGTGTACACCAATGATCAGATTGTAGTGGAGGAACTATAAGATGACGGATGTCGTCGACGGGGCACCCGTACTCGTTCAAGACACGAGCCCCCCGGTTATGACCCCGCGAGAAATCGTCTCCGAGCTGGACCGGTATATTATTGGTCAGGCGAAAGCCAAACGTTCCGTTGCGATTGCGTTGCGGAATCGCTGGAGACGGCAGCAAGTCCCGGAAGATTTGCGTGACGAGATTGCCCCGAAAAACATTTTGATGATCGGTCCGACCGGGGTTGGCAAAACCGAGATCGCCCGCCGTTTGGCGCGTCTGGCCCAGGCTCCGTTTATCAAAGTGGAGGCCTCAAAGTTTACTGAGGTCGGTTATGTGGGACGCGATGTCGAATCTATGGTGCGGGACCTGACAGAACTGGCCGTCAGCCTGGTCAAGCAGGAAGAAAAGGAGCGGATTCAAGTCAAGGCCCATGCTCAGGCGGAAGAGCAGTTGCTTGACCTTCTCCTTCCTCCAACTCCGTCCGCGTCCAGCCTGAGTGAGGAGGGAGCCACTAGCGCCAGGCACAGCACCCGAGAAAAAATGCGCCGCATGCTCCACGAAGGGAAGCTGGACGAGCGAGAGGTAGAGCTTGAAATTACCCGCTCCGCCACCCCCTTTGTCGAAGTCATGGCCCCTCAGGGTATGGAGGAAATGGAGAATCAGCTCAAAGAGATGTTCTCCAATATGATGCCCAAGCAAACCAAGAAACGCCGCGTGAAGGTCCCGGAAGCGCTCGAGATTCTGACGGTCGAAGAGGCCGATAAGCTGGTTGATATGGACGCGGTTGTCCAGGAGGCCATTCGTCGGGTCGAGCAGACCGGCATCATCTTTATTGACGAAATCGATAAGATTGCCGGTCGAGAGAATGCCCACGGTGCAGACGTCTCCCGCCAAGGAGTTCAGCGAGACCTGCTGCCGCTGGTCGAAGGCTGCACCGTTAACACGAAGTATGGCATGGTCCGCACCGACCACGTCCTTTTTGTTGCGTCGGGTGCGTTTCATACCGCCAAACCCTCAGACCTGATTCCGGAATTTCAGGGGCGTTTCCCGATTCGCGTGGAACTGGAACCTCTGACGCACGGAGACTTTGTTCGGATCCTGACCGAACCCAAAAATGCATTGCTGACCCAGTATGTCGCCTTACTCGATACGGAAGACGTCAGGCTCAACTTTACGACCGACGCCGTAGAACAGATTGCCCAGATTGCCGCCACCGTGAATGAACGGACTGAGAACATCGGGGCGCGGCGACTGCATACGGTCGTCGAACGGCTGGTCGAGGACCTCTCTTTTGACGCCCCAGAATTGAGCGGGCGGGAGCTGCCGATTGATGCCAATTATGTCCGGGACAAGCTGGATGCGATCGTCAAAGATCAAGACTTGTCCCGCTACATTCTGTAGGCATTGCAGAACCGCCCCTCCTTGGAAGGAAAGGGGGGACACAAGAAAAAAGGGCGGCTCCCGCCGCCCTTTTTAGTCCGTTCTGTTGCTCGATCGGCTTTCAACAACCCTTATTTTGAAAGGTTTACGGCCCCTCGGCCAAGCTGTACGGGGGCGGTAACCCGCATCTCCTTCTGATCCGTCGAGCTGGACATAAACTCCATGGTGAAGCCCTCCGCGTCAATATCGATATGCTTCCGAATTGCCGCAAGGATGTCTTTCCGCAAGGCTTCCTTCTTTTCCCCGGTCAGACCAAGTCGGTCGTCTTGTAAGACCAGGAGGAGGCGATTCTTTGCCGCGTCCTTACTTCCGCTTCCACCCTTACCAAAAAAGAGCTGGATACGTTCCGTTAATGTCATAGCTTATCTCCCAAAGATGAATTGGCCGAGCCGCTTGGCGAAACTGGAGTGGCCGTTCAGCTCGGGAATCGGAACGTCTTCCCCAAGAATCCTGCGCGCGATACGCCCGTAGGCATCACCAGACGGCGAGCCGCCGTTCAGGACGACCGGGGCCCCTTTGTTACCGGCAATCACGACTGCTTCGTCTTCGGGGACAATCCCAAGGAGGCGGATGGCCAAGATGTCTAACACATCTTGCTGGTCGAGCATGTCCCCCCGCTTTACCATGGCCATAGACATGCGATTAATAATGAGTTGCGGTTCGCCGAGCGAGCCCTGCAGCAGGCCAATAACGCGGTCTGCATCACGGACCGGAGAGACATCTGGTGTCGTCACCACAATCGCCTCATCTGCCGCCGCCACCGCGTTTCGGAACCCCTGCTCGATCCCGGCTGGGCAGTCTATGAGGACAAAATCGAATTCCTCCTTCAACTGCGCAGACAAATCCCGCATCTGGTCGGCATTAATCGCCTCCTTCTGGTCAATCTGCGAGGCTGGAATCAGAAAAAGGCTCGACATCCGCTTGTCCTTGACCAGCGCCTGCCTGTGCTGACAGCGTCCGCTCACCACGTCAACGATATTGTAGACGACCCGGTTTTCGACGCCCAGAATGAGGTCAAGATTGCGCAACCCGATATCCCCATCAATCAGCACCACCTTTTGCCCCCGGCTGGCAAGACTCAGGCCGATATTTGCGGTCGCGGTCGTTTTCCCGACCCCCCCCTTGCCCGAGGTAACGACGATAGCTCGTCCACTCATGGCTCACCTCTCCTATAGCTTCCCGTTATACGGTTCAATCACGATCTGATCATCCAGAATCCGAGCGACTTCCGGGTGGAGTACACCGCGGTGGTTTTGCCCTTCTTCCGGAATGGCGATCAAGGGTCCAATTCTGAGCTGTAGCGGCGTCAGGTTGAGCGCGATAACCACAGCCCTGTCGTTATCGGGATAGCCGGCGTGGACGACTCCGCGTAGCGTTCCTATCACAACCACATCCCCACCTGCGATGATTTCCGCCCCTTGGTTCACATCACCAGCCAGGATCACATCCCCATCAAAAACTTCTTTCTGTCCGCCCCGCATCCCGTGGCGCAGATATGATGCCCGCTGTCCTTCGGGCGGAATAATGTCTTGATCCGTTTTCTCTTTCCGGGACGGCGGTATACTCTCCCGGACGGATAGCCCTTCTCTGTATAACATCTTCCGGCTGACAGCATTGTTTGAAACCACATAGCGCAGCACTACCCCTTCTCGGTGGAGGGTCTCCTTCAGGTGCCACCATTCTTCTTTTTGCAGGGGACGATCCCCAAAGTGCAGTACGATAGGAGAGCCACGAAAGAAACCGTTCGCCCGCGCTAATTCTTCCTCAACCGCCGCAACGACATCGGCAAACGGAGCATGGTCATCGAAGAGAAGGGTCGGGCCTTCCCTGAGCCCTTTTATGGAAAATAACGAGGTTCCCCCCTGTGACACGACCAACTCCACCCGCTCGTTCATTTGGATGCGGGTATGATTACCCCGGACCATCCACAACGTCCTGTAGCAGAAAAACACAGAGTCTACAACATCTAGTGGCTCGCCTTTTTCCCACCGAGAAAGTTTAACCCTGTTTTCAGGCCGGGTTGAGACGGGTATAGTATCCGCTTCAAGTTTACGGAAACACCTCTAAGAGCAATCGGAGAGAAGACCAGGAGGGACCATGCATAGAGAAAGAGACCAGGAAATTCGTCGACGCCGCAAACGTCGCGAAAAAGCGCTCAAGCGCCGCATCAAAGAACTCAAGGCAGAGGCGAAGGTCAGAAAGGCCGCAGCTTCGTAATTCTTCCCCTCCGTCAGCCTCAGACAGAGAGCCGTCAAGGCTTTAGCGAACGCGGATTTGAAAGCGGGTCGTATCAGACCGAAGGGCGACCGCGTTTGGCCGAATTTCGACGACCGTATAGCCGCCAATAGCATCGCCTTCGTGGACAAGGGTTAACGGGCTCCCTCCGACCCTGACAAAGGCTTTTCGGCGTGCAGACTCGGGTGACCACTGAAGAAAGCTGACCGCTGAATTGGCCGGGGCGGGATCATAGACATCTTCCGGTCCGTCTGGCTCTGCTATATCTGCTAGCCCCCCTGGCACAAACGGCTGTTCTTGCTCAAGGCGCTTCGCCTCCTCATCCTTCTCGAGCCCACCCTCTAGAGTGGGCTCAATCCCCTCGCCTGCCGTCTCAGCAATGTGTGGAGCGCGGTCTTCACGTCTTTGAGGGGCTAGGTTGTCCTTCTCTTCACCGGTCTCAGAAAACCCCTGGGGGATGGCGTCCACAAGCGACGTGCGCAGCGCGACTTGGGGCGAGGAAACAAAGGGGGAATCCTGGAGCGGCGGCTCTGAGAGGACAAGGGGGTGCTCAGGCAGCGAGGGGTCAGTGGCGCTCCCTATCCTTCCCCGTTCTTCTTGGACTTGTCCCTCCGTGGTGGCAGAGACTGTTTTCTCGGAATCTCCAGAATTTTCAGGCACAACCGGTAGTGGAAAGCGGCGTTCCGCTTCTTTTGAGAGGCGATGAGGCGTTTCCCCTTCTACGGGAGGGATTTCTTCCTGACGGGTCATCCATACGCCTCCGATAAATCCTGCCAGAAGAAAACCGACACCAGCTGTCCATAGCCGAGACCGGTATGGAGGGGTAGGAGAGAGAGGTCGAGGAGGGCTCACCAGGATGCGGGCCCGGACCTTGCCGACCTGCCCGTGTCTTTCTCCTTCAATTTTTCTGAGGGCGTCAAGGATCGTGCTCATGCGTCCTTCCCTATAGGCTCCAGTTGCTCGCCGGGCTCAATCCTCTCTCCACGAAGAGGAAGGTCTGCTCCTTGCCGCACCCCCGTTGGGAGTTGAACGGCAAATGCACCCTCCAGCCTCTCTCTTCGACTCAGACTCGGTGGCGTATACTCGGGCAGACGACGGTACAGAAGAATCAGGGTCTGTGGCCCAACGATCCCGTCGGGGACGAGGTGCTGCATTTTCTGGAAGTGCGCCACCGCGTCCTGCGTTTGTGGGCCAAAAAACAGTGTCGGCTCTCCCGCCTGATGGACGAGCAGGGCCCCTCTATGAGACGGCGTGGGGACGTTGGCCAATAAGGTTTGCAATTTCTCGACCGCTGGGCCTCTACTGCCCATAGCCAGGGTTGTTCGGATCTCTTCGTAGTTTTTCCAAAAGACGTGCGCTTCCCGGAACCAGCGCCGCGGAATTGCTTCGAGTGGCACAATGTAATCTCTCTCCAGCCGGATACGGCAGTGGGTAGCTGTCATCTGGCGGATCAAAGCAAAGCGCGTCTGCTGAGAAGGTGGAACCGTCAAACCGATCATCACTGGCAGGTCCAGCAGGGTCAGGAGGCGGATATCGCTCCGCACAGGCAGATACTCAAGCCGACGAGCGGCGGCAATGGCAGCAAGGTCGAGTTTCCCGCCTTGCCACTCAATTTTTTCCAAAGGCGATCCCCGCCACGTGGCAATCAGCTCGCGTGTTGCTCGCACCGCACTGGACAGCGTCTCGTCCTGCTGGAGCGCGTGGAATAATTCCTGAGGGGAGGATGTTGCAACGGCAAGGTCTACAACCCGCGGCTCCAAAATGGAGGGCGGCGTTTCCGCCCCTTTCTGTTCTTCCTGAGAAACGCCGGGCCGCGTTTCCAGTACGGGGAAAGTGTCCGACAGAGGAGAGTGTTGTGCCTCCTCGCGGGACGCCCACCTATCCAGTTGATTCCACGCCGCAGGAATATCAAGGCTCCCCCAGACCAGCAGGAAGCCGCCAACAACGAGTGCGATTGCCGCAGTGGCAGACGACCAGCGAAAGCGCGGGCTACGAGTCGTATGGCGACGTAATTCCTTGATCGCCTGTCGAATCGTCTGTGACCGTATGTGCGACTCTTCTTGAGTATAGCCAACCAATAGCGCACGGTGGCACAGAATATTGATGAGTCGCGGGATGCCGCGCGAAAAACGGTACACCCGCCGCAGAGCCGCAGGCGAAAAAAGCGAGACTTCTCGTCCATCTGCGGCAACGCTGAGCCGGTGTCGGACATAGGCCGCGGTGTCTTTTACGCCCAGTGGCTCAAGGTGCCAGCGTATGGTCACGCGCTGGTCGAGTTGAGCAAGTTCTGGTTGGGCCAGAATTTCACGCAGTTCTGGTTGCCCGGCAAGAATAATGTGCAGCAGCTTTTCTTGCTCAGTCTCGAGGTTAGAGAGGAGACGGAGCTGTTCCAAGACCGCTGCTGTCAGATTCTGAGCTTCATCGATAATCACCACCACCCGTCGTCCCGCAGCCTGTTGGGCGAGAAGAAAACGGTTGAGTTCGTCGGTTAACTCTCTTTTGCTCGTCGAGTCGGCCGATAGTCCCAGATCAGCATTAATCGCTTGCAAGAGTTCGACGTCGGACAGCGCTGGATTAAAGAGATACGCAAGCGTTGTCGGCGCATCAAGATCGCCCACCAGGGTCCGCAGGAGCGTTGTTTTCCCTGCGCCGATTTCTCCGGTCAGGACCACCACGCCATTGCCCTCATTCACCCCAAACAGAAGATGACCAAGGGCCTCCTGGTGATTGTCGCTCAGAAAGAGGTAACGGGGGTCTGGGGTGAGGCGGAACGGATTTTCCTGAAAACCGTAAAAGGCTTCATACATAGGCGTCTGGCATACAGTCTCACAGGACTCTCTTTCCATAGTGAGCGTGGCTCAGTATGGAGTCAAGAGGAAAGCCGGACAATTGCCTTCGGATAAGAGATTCGGTAGAGTAAGGCGGCACATGGAGCACGCGAGAGACCCACGGTATGCCGCTTCAGGCGTCGATAGCACACAGGCCGAAGCAGGCTTAAATCGACTCCGTGCCTGGGTCGAACAAACCTTCTCCTTTCACCCCACTGCTCGACCCGCTCTGCCCCTTGGATATTTTGCCAACATCATTCGTCTCGACGCGCTCAACCTCGGCATTGGCATTACCACCGATGGGGTTGGGACCAAACTCCTGGTGGCAGAGTTGCTGGGGAAATACGATACGGTTGGCATTGACTGTATCGCCATGAACGTCAACGACCTGTTGTGCGTTGGCGCGACCCCGATCTCGTTTGTTGATTATGTCGCGGTCGAGAGCTTGCAGCCGGATGTGCTCGACGCATTAGGTCAAGGCCTGCATCGTGGAGCCGAGCAAGCCAGAGTCAATATTGCGGGTGGAGAAATTGCGCAACTGAGAGAGATGATTCACGGCGTTCGGGACGGCGTCGGGCTGGATCTCGCCGGGACCGCCATCGGCACGGTTCCGCTTGACCGCATTATTATCGGCAAAGAGGTCGAGCCAGGCGATACGCTGATCGGGCTTGCCAGCAGCGGCATCCATAGCAATGGCTTAACCTTGGCCCGACACGTGCTGTTCAAAGGCGCCCGACTCAAGGTCGATAGCTATCTGCAAGAACTTGGACGCACCGTCGGAGAAGAACTGCTGGAACCAACCCATATTTATGTTCCGGAAATCACCGCCATGTTTGCGGCCGACGTTCCGCTCAAAGCCCTTATTCACATCACCGGGGACGGCTTCTTCAATCTTACTCGGACCGCGGCCGCAGTGGGCTATCATATTCATACCCTTCCGCCGCCTCCCCCGCTCTTCACGGTGTTGCAGGATGTCGGACGGATCACCGAGGCGGAAATGTACCAGGTCTACAATATGGGGATTGGCTTCTGCGTCGTAGTTGCTGAGGCGGAGGCTGACCGCGTGATACAGATCGCGGACGATCATGGCGTCCAGGCTTGGCGTCTCGGCACGACGGTCGCCTCTCCGGAGCGGACGATCATCATCGAGCCTCGGAATCTCAAGGGCACGGCGGGCCGCTTCGGTCCACTGGAATCATGACAATGCTATGGCCAGCGTAAACGACCCACATGACCTTGAAAGAGTAAACGTCTCCTCCCTCACATCGACAAAGCTGGAGACGTTTACTCTTTCCAACCTTAATCGCGAATCGCTTCTTGAACTGACCGTCGTCGGTCGAAAGACGGGCGCACCGCGCACGGTCAAAATCTGGTTTGTCGCCACCCAGGACAAAATTTATGTCTCGTCCGGGCGAGGCTCGAACTCGCAGTGGGTCAAGAACCTGAAACAGACGCCAACCGTCACCTGTCAGATAGGTTCAACCCGTTTCCAAGGCAGCGCAGTCTGGATGGAGGAGAGACAGGTCCGGGGTACTATTTTCCCACTCTTCTTTCGTAAATATTTTCTTGCTCGTCTCTTTCGCTGGATCGGCTGGTATAGAGAGGCCTTCGCTTTTGAGATCACCCCGCAGCAAGCCCAGGGCTGACACCGCTTTTGCGGCAGGCCCGCCTGAATATTCTGCCTCTAGTCGGTCATCACATCCAAACGCAGACAGAGTTCGGTCAGTGCGGGGTGGTTTTCAACTGTTGCCCGGCCTTCGGGGATGGCCTTGTCGTACAGGAAAAATAATTGTCCGTAGACGGCCAAGTCGGCAACGCTGGGCTGGTCCAGACCAAAGAAGAAGGGACCACGGCCGACCATTTTGACCAGGGCCGCAAGGTGTCCATCGAGTTCGTGTACCAGCACGTCCGCAGGCAGCCGGCCCGTCCCTTGAGCCCGAACCTGTGATCGCATCAGGCGTGGAGCCATGACCCTGATGAGAGGACGCAGCAGCGGTGGTGCCGCGGACACGAAAATCTGGAGCGCGCGTTTGGTATTGGCCGGGACTGTCCACCGCAGGGCCATGCCATACCAATACAGGGACTCGTCCGCCCAATCCTCAATCAAGCGTTGTTGCGCGGCAATCAGTGGGTCGGCCGACAGTAACGGCGGGCGCGGCTGGTAGGCGTCAAGCGCGCGCAGGATGAAGGTTGAATCAAAGAGGAGCTGTCCGTCCAGCTCAAGCGCCGGCATCTTACCCGTCGTGGGATTATGCCGACGGAGGTCCTGAAGCGTGTGGGGCTCGTGGATCTCGAACGGCAGGCGTTTCAGCATCAGGCCCCGATAGACTTTTTCTACAAAAGGTGAGCGTCGTGAGCCGTGGAGAATAATTTTGTGGCGGTCGGCCATCGACCTTAACGCAGACCGCGGAAGAACGTTCGCATATCCTCGACCAGCAATGCAGGCTGCTCCATGGCCGCAAAATGGCCGCCGGCCGGCATGTCAGTCCAGTGCTGAATATTATACGCCCGCTCGGCCCACTCCCGCGGCGGGCAGGCAATCTCTTTGGGAAAGGCGGCGATCCCGGTGGGGACACTCACTTTTTCGTCTTTTTCCAGCCGCCACGGATGGTGCCGCTCCTCATAATAAATGCGGGAGGCTGAATGGAAGGTTTGCGTGACCCAGTAAAGCATGACGTTGGTCAGCAGTTGGTCTTTGGTATAGGAGTTTTCCGGATTCCCGCCACAGTCACTCCAGGTCCGAAACTTTTCAACGATCCAGGCGCATACTCCAACCGGCGAGTCGTTGAGCGCAAAGCCCAGGGTCTGAGGCTTGGTGCCCTGAATTTCCTGGTAGCCGCGCTCCTCTCGTTGCCAGCTCCTCATCCCTTTCAGAAAGTCCTCCTCCGCAGGGCTCAAATTCTGGCGATTAGCCGGATGGGGCGCAATCCCGACCATATTGAGATGCACACCGATCAGCTGCTCAGGGTAGGCATAACCCAGCCGGGACGAAATCATGGAGCCCCAGTCGCCCCCCTGGGCACCGTAGCGCTCATAGCCAAGGACCTCTCGCATCAAGACGGCGAACCACTCGGCCATGCGACTGATATTGACTTGACGCTCTTGGGGGGGAGCGGAAAATCCATAGCCCGGCAGGGACGGCACCACCACATCGAATGCGTCGGCCGGGTCACCGCCGTGGGCGGCGGGGTCGGTCAACGGCCCGATCACCTCCATAAACTCGTAAAACGAGCCGGGCCAACCGTGCGAAATAATCAGCGGCAACGGCGCGGGGCCTTTCCCGCGCGCGTGGATAAAATGGATCCCCTGTCCGTCTATAGTGGTTTTGAAATGGTCCCAGCGATTCATCGCCCGTTCCTGGGCACGCCAGTCATACTCAGTGCGCCAGTATTCAACGAGTTGCTGAATATAGGAGAGATTCGCACCGTAATCCCAGTCTGAATGGGGGAGCTCGCCCGGCCAACGTATGCGGCAGAGCCGCTCTTCCAGATCGGTCAGCACCGCCTCTGGTATGGCGATGGTAAAAGGTTCCGGTGCTGAGTGGGCCATGTTTCTTTCTCCTTCCGTTTCAGTCCTGAGAGTCTGTCCGCCTTTTCCGCCATGCCTTCAGCCGCTCGCCCATGACTTTTTCATGGCCGCGGTCGCTGGGCTGATAATACCGTCGTTGGGTCAGCTTCTCAGGCAAATGGGCCTGGGTCACAGCGGCATCCTCGTAATCATGCGCATACTGATACCCCTTGCCATACTCCAGGTCTTTCATCAGCTTTGTCGGTGCGTTGCGCAAATGGAGCGGAACGGGCAGAGGGCCATGGGTCTGCACATCTGCCTGGGCGGCGGTCATGGCTTTGTATGACGCGTTCGATTTGGGCGCGACCGCAAGATAGGTGGCGGCTTGGGCTAATGGAATACGCGCCTCCGGCAGCCCGACGAAATGCACCGCTTCCTTGGTCGCTATAGCCAGAGACAAGGCCTGCGGATCGGCATTGCCAATGTCTTCGGCCGCAAAGATGACCATCCGTCTGGCAATAAAGAGAATATCTTCCCCGGCCTCCAGCATGCGCAGCATCCAGTATAAGGCCGCATCAGGATCACTCCCGCGCAGGCTCTTAATAAAGGCGGAAATGACATTATAGTGTTCCTCCCCAGCCTTATCGTACAGGATAGCCTTCCGCTGGGTTGCTTCTTGTACCAGGGCTACGTCAAGGTGCGTAGCTTTTTTTTGGACCGCCAGGGTCGTTGCAACCTCAAGAGTATTGAGGGCGACCCGGGCATCTCCCTGTGCGGCCTCGGCAATGGTCCGCAGCACGGCTTCGTCCGCTTCAATCTGATACTGCCCAAGGCCGCGGTCTGCGTCCTGTAAGGCGTGAGACAGAATCTGGACAAGCTGCTCTGCTTCGAGCGCTTCCAGCACCACCACACGAGAGCGCGACAAGAGAGGAGCAATCACTTCAAAAGATGGATTTTCTGTTGTTGCGCCAATCAGGATAATCAGCCCCTGCTCTACATGCGGCAGAAAGGCGTCCTGTTGGGCTTTATTGAAACGGTGAATTTCGTCCACAAATACGACGGTCGCCTGCCCTGTTTGTTGCTGGTGTCGCTGCGCATCCGCCAGGATGAGACGCAGATCTTTGACCCCGGACAGGACCGCCGAAAAGCTCACCCAGGGGAGCTCGACGGCCTGGGCGAGCACCCGGGCCAGGGTCGTTTTTCCACTGCCCGGCGGCCCCCATAAGATCAGCGAGGTCAGCGTTTTCTGCTCAATCATTTGGCGCAGGAGGCGACCCGGCCCGAGGAGATGTGTCTGGCCAATATAGGTATCCAGCGTCTGGGGTCGCATCCGCTCGGCCAGAGGGGCTTTCTTGGCCGCCTCCTTTTCGGCACTATGAGCAAATAAACTGTGTTGGTCCTTCAGATGAGGCTGACGGATTGCCATAGATAGGCCATTATACGCGAGGCACGGAGAAAAGGGAGCGCCCTCACCGCTCCGCTCGATATATGCAGACAATCGGTCTGGTCATCAAAGTCAATACGCCCGCCGCGATTGCGCTGGGTCGCGACCTGGCTGCCTGGCTGCAAGAGCGTGGCAAGAGCATTCTGCCGGAGGACCGCACCAGTGAAGAACTGGGCCTTGGGCGGGGGTGGCGTAAAGTCGAGATCATGGCCCAGGCCGACTTGGTTGTTGTGCTGGGCGGTGACGGGACGCTGCTCAGCGTTGCCCGGCGGGCCACGTCGCGGGACGTACCGATTCTTGGCGTCAATCTTGGCGGGCTGGGCTTTCTGACCGAAACAACGACCGAAGAGCTGTTTACCACGCTCACCCGTATCTTCGCTGGCGATTATGCCATCGAGCGGCGCAGCCTGCTCACCACCACGCTTATCCGCGACAGGCAGCCGGTTGGCACGTTTCAGGCGCTGAATGATGCGGTCATCAACAAAGGCGCCCTGGCCCGTATTATGGACCTTGCTACCTGGGTGGACGGCAAACATCTCTGTACCTATAAAGCGGACGGGCTCATTGTCGCCACCCCAACCGGCTCGACCGCCTATTCGCTGGCGGCGGGCGGACCGATTGTTGACGCCACGCTTGGCGTGGTCGTGCTGACGCCAATCTGTCCGCATACGTTGACAAACCGCCCGGTTATTCTCCCGGACCAAGCCGAGATCAACGTTGTAGTCCAGACTCCGGATGAGGACGTCACTCTGACCTTGGACGGCCAAGAAGGGCATCCGCTCAAGAGTGGGGACACCGTGTGTATTCAACGCTCTCGCGTGACCGTACCGCTTATCATCTCCCCTAACCGGACCTTTTTTGATGTCCTGCGCAGCAAACTTCGCTGGGGGGAGAGATAGCCCCGCCAGCCGGCCGATCTCAGGTTTCGCCTCGAATCCCGTAGCCCCCGGCGAGGGAGAAGCGGCTGCCCTGGCTCGCTTTCGATCACGATCCGTCCGGTATGCGCCTTGACCGGACTCGATAGGCTCCCATATATAAAATGCGGGCAGCCAAGAGAGAAGGAAGGTCCCCGTGAGATATTCTGCTTTTGTTCTTGTGGCCGTGATCACACTGAGTTTCTTTTTTCAACCGTCTCCCGCCAGAGCCAATCCCTGTCAGGAAGCGCAAGAGTATCTGGGTCTCACCCTCCACCCAGCCAAGCAAAAAGATGCACCTGGTCTCCCTATTGCGGAGATTGCCCAGCTCACCCCAGGCTCACGCGTCGGGTTGCGCAAGGGTGACATCCTTGAACAGGTGAATAGCTGGCCTATTCAAAACTGTAAGAGTTACCGCAACGCCGTCCGTGATGCTCAGAAAAAGCAAAAGGCCGTCCTGCTGTTGGTCACCCGCAAGGGAAAACGGCGTCCGATCTTTTTTGAGCCCGAAATCTGGCAGCGGATAGAAGAGAAGAAAGAGGAGAAACAGGCGGTCGCCAGCCTGCAAACCATGTTGACGGCACCGTTGCCGGAAGGCGTGCAGATGAGAACGGAAGCCATAGGCGACCAGGCCCTCGCCACCTTGCGCGGGCTGGAAACGCTGGCCGTGCTGTCCGACCCGCTTCCAGTCTACGAGAAGGGCGTACGAGAAGCCAGGAATCGGCTCCGCAGCTTGGGCCGCCAAAGCCAAGGAGATGCAGAAAAACGCGTGGTGGCCGGCGCCAGAGTCCTCATCGGCTATTACGAGACGGCCCGTGCGATCCGGCAGTACAAGTATGACTACATCAGCAGTGAACGGAAAGACATCCGACAGGGACGGGCCGTCAGCTTTACTTCCGAAGCCGTTCCGTATTTTTACGATTCACCTGTCACCGCCTGGGTGGATAAATATCCGTTTCTCCGTTCGAGCATTAAAGACTCGCCGGACAAACTGGGCTTTGACTTCATTGAGCGGCCTGGCAGCTGGGACCCGGACCGCGCGGTTCAACTCCTGTGGCGGCAGGCCCGGAATGAAACGGACAAATTTGCCCGTTGGATGAACGGGCAGGCAAGCACACGCTGATCGCCCCATGGTCTCGGGCTGAAAAAAGAGAGTCCGGGACTCGGTCTCAACCGCTCCCTTTCTTCTTCCAGTCAGCCGGGGGTCCCAGCGTACGTGTCTCAGCCATGTGATGCGCGTACGGCGTCGATTGCCCTCTTGAAAAATACCACTCACCCCAGATAAACATCTCATTCCAGTCATGACCTATCGACACAGCACAGCACGAATCAAAGAGGAAACGTCTCCTCCCATAGCGACGAGATGCTGGAGATGTTTCCTCTTCACAGCAAGGAGGGAAGTATGCCCCTAGGCCAGCAGGAACAAGCCTTTATTGATCAAATCGTGGCCGCCGGTGGCCGCGGCTTTAATGAAATGGAGGTTGCTGAGGCACGCCAAGCCATTCAGCAGCTCTTCCAGATTGAGCATCCAGAGCCGGTTGCCAAGGTTGAAGACCGGACCATTCCGACCCCGAACGGCGACCTGCCGGTCCGGATCTATACGCCCGAGGGAGACGGTCCGCTTCCCGTTCTGGTCTTTTTTCATGGGGGCGGCTGGGTGGTCGGCGACCTCGAAAGCCACGATGCAACCTGTCGCGTCCTGACCAACGCCGCTGGCTGCATGACGATTGCCGTTGATTACCGCCTCGCTCCGGAGCACAAATTTCCCGCGGCGGCCGAGGATTGTTACGAAGCGACCAAATGGGCGGTGCTCAACGTGGCGTCCCTTGGCGGAGACCCACAACGGGTAGCGGTTGGCGGCGATAGTGCCGGCGGCAACCTCGCCGCAGCAGTGGCGCTTATGTCCGGCGACCGGGGCGCTCCCTCGCTCGCCTACCAACTCCTACTCTATCCGGTCACCAATCATTCCTTTGATACCGAGTCGTGCAAGCAGAACGGGGAGGGTTATCTGCTGACCAAAGACTCCATGGTGTGGTTCTGGGACCATTATCTTGAAAACGACGAGGCCGGAAAGAGCCCGTACGCCTCCCCGCTCTTGGCCAAATACGTAAACAGCCCCCCGCCGGGGCTAGTGATCACGGCCGAGTTTGATCCTCTGCGCGACGAGGGCGAGGCCTACGGCAAAAAACTCCAGGACGCTGGCGCGGATATCACCATATCCCGCTACGACGGAACGATTCACGGCTTCTTCAGCTTCTTCCATCTTGACGCCCAGAAGAAAGCCCTGGCGGAAGCGGCTGAGGGACTGAAAGCCGCGTTTGCTCAATAAACGCGTACGGGGCTGCACACCTGTTTCTTTACCGTCGAATAGAGAGGGACGGCCGCACCGGGCTGTCCCTTCTTTTTGCTCCACTGTCGAGGGGACCAATCCCCTCCGGCATTGACTGTCCCCTGTCAGGGCATTAGCCTGAAGAAAGGATAGTCAACTCCACGGAGGTATATATGGCTTCAACGATGACGTATTCCCGGCCCGCGGCTCAGGCGTCCGAGGTCGCGCGAGCGGAATTCATTCGCCGCACGTACACCCACCTCGCGTTGGCAATACTGGCCTTTATCCTGGTTGAAAATCTCCTGCTGCAGTCGTCGTTTGCACCAGCCCTGGTCCAGACCATGGTTGGTGGTTACGGCTGGTTCGTCGTGCTCGCCGCCTTCATGGGCGTGTCCTGGCTGGCCGACCGCTGGGCGCAGTCTGATACCTCGCCGCAGATACAATACCTGGGCCTGGGTCTGTATATCCTGGCTCAGGCAGTCATCTTTCTCCCCATGCTGTACATTGCGACGCACTATAGCTCACCGGATGTTATTCCGACGGCCGGCCTGATGACCCTGCTGCTGTTTGGTGGGCTGACGTTCACGGCCTTCACCACCCGCAAAGACTTCTCTTTTCTGCGGGGCATTCTCGCCGTCGGCGGATTTGTCGCCCTGGGGGTGATTTTGGCCAGCATGCTGTTTGGCTTTAGCCTGGGGTTGTTCTTCTCCGCCATTATGGTTGCCTTTGCCGCCGGGTCCATTCTGTATACGACCTCGAACATTATTCACCACTATCGGACCGACCAACACGTCGCCGCCTCGCTGGCGCTGTTTGCCGGTGTGGCCCTGATGTTCTGGTATCTGCTACGAATTCTGCTTTCCCTGGCGAATGATGACTAGCAGCCGGGGCAACCCTTGTGGTTGCCCTGTGTCGGGCTGTTGACCGATTCTCTCCATTCCGTCAGCGTTGCTGTCCCAGCACAATCCCCGTCAGCAGGCCCACCGCCCCTATCCCTTGGAGCAGGCCCACTGACTCGTTAAGAAATATCCAGGCCAGCAGGGCAGCTCCAAGCGGTTCGCCGAGAATCGCCAGTGCGACCAGTGTCGGAGACATATAGGCCAGCGCCCAGTTCAGAATGGTATGGCCCAACACTTGGGGGATAAGGGCAAGCAGGACCAGAACGAGGTAGACCCATGGGGCATAGCCCAGCAGCGGCAGTTGGAGGACAAAACAGCCGACGAGTAAGAGAACCGCCGCACACCCATAGACCAGCCCGACATACACGCTCAGGCCGAGACGCGGTCGGGCAAAGCGGCCACACAGCAGGTAGGCGGATATCATGACCGCACCGCATACGGCTAAGCCATCGCCGTACAGCGCGGACTCTCGGGCCGGACCTGCCTGCTGAAAATCGTTCCAGCCGATGCACAGGCTGCCGAGTAATGCCAAGCCAATCCCCAACCATTGACGCCGGACGAGACGCTCTCGCCAGATGAGATAGCCGGCGAGGGCGAGTAGGAGTGGATTTATGGTCACCAGTGCCACGGAACTCGCCACAGAGGTGTAGCGGAGCGAGGCAATCCAGGCGGCAAAGTGGAGTGCCAGACACAGACCGGCCACGCTCACCACCCGCAGGTCAGGAAGCGAGAGTGAGCCACCGGCGGTCTGGAGCCGGACGAGGCTCAGCGGGGTGAATATCAGCGCGGCGAGACCGAGCCGAAAGGCGGCCACCACGAGCGGCGGGACGTCGGGGACAAGTTTTATCAGCGGCGCAGCCGTCGAGATGGCGAGGATGCCCACACCCAGAACAGCGAGCGTTCCACGCGGCCTGGCTCCACTCATCCGAACTAAAGAGGAAACGTCTCCTTCCATAGCGACGAGATGCTGGAGACATTTCCTCTTCGCGGAATGGACTTTACAGTTGGAACTGCATCATGCCGAAGCCTACGACCATGGTTCCTTCTTCATACATGACGACTTCGCCTTGTGCGCCTTCGACCGCCCCAGCCACCGCAATCCAGTTCCGGATCTCGTGCGTGCCGTTGCCGACCGCATCAATCTCCGCATCCGTGATATCGAACATGGCCGGGTCGTGTTGGCACAGGAGATCGAGGAATTTTTTATCGAAGTGTGCATCCACCTTGCCCATATCCGGCGTGCCAACCGCATGCGACAAGCCACCCGTGCCGAGCAGAGCCACGCGGCGGGAGCTGTCCCACGACCGGATGGCTTGCCCGACCATCCGCCCGAAATCATAACACCGCCTGAGGCTCGGCAGGGGCGGCAGGACACAGTTCTGGATCAGCCACAGATAGGACATGTCCCACTGCGGCGTAAGAAAGTTCAGGCAGGTCAGAAAGCCATGGTCTAAACCGACTTCGCCAATCCGCGTCAAATCGAAGCCTTGGCGGACCCCCTCGTCGAGGACCGCTTCGGCCAGCTCCGGCTCGAAATTGACCGAGATGCTATTGCAGGGCACGCCGAGCCAGTTTTCGACCGGGCCGACGCTCGTCTCAGCCGTCACCACACCAAACGACGGATAGCGGCGCGGGTCGAGCGCATTAAAATGTTCGTCTGAGATAACGACGATCGTATCGGCTCCAGCAGCAGTGAAGGTGTCTCGGAGGGTATCGAAGCCCGTATTGATCCTTCCCCAGGTGGCCTCATCCGCCATCTGGGGCGCACTCATCATCAGGGGACTGTGAACTGACGACATGGCTGCAACGATATTCGCCATCTGGTTCTCCTTTTTTCTCGTTTGACGGGTCTTCGAGTTGGCCGCCCTACCCGGCCGCTTCTTTCACCTGCTGCACATACTGCGGGATCTCTACCCC
Source organism: uncultured Binatia bacterium (SeqCode) (assembly GCA_965203745.1). Classification (GTDB taxonomy): domain Bacteria; phylum Desulfobacterota; class Binatia; order Bin18; family Bin18; genus Bin18. The sequence goes on along the minus strand of CBDBDK010000001.1, from coordinate 529,357 downwards.
CATGGCTAAGGCAAACTGGACCAGAATGTAGGGATGAATCCCGTGCGTATAGAGCCACCCCCAGTCTGGGTCTTTGAGTCGCGTCCGCTCTTCGTCCGTGACATCGTAGTTTGCCAGAATGACCTCGGGGTCTTGCTGGTACCGGGCCAACTCCGTCTCGGATCGAAACAGGTCAACCAGCATGATGTTCAAGCTTTGCGCACTCATAGGTCCTCCCTTTTCTCCCAGAGCCTGTTGGGACAGCATCCCTGCTCCTCGTATACGCGCCTCAAATATGGCTTGTCAATCGACACAAACCAGTGTCTACTAGGGAGAGGAAGTGGGAGGAGAAAAGCGCTTATCAAGGAGGTGCCAGGATGAGCCTTTCACCCATGGACAATGCGCCCGTCGCGTTGAGATGGCCGACGACAGCGGGGATAACCTCAGTCCCGTATCAGGTCTTTTGCGATCCTGCCGTCTACAACCTGGAACAAGAACGCATCTTCAGAGGTCCAACCTGGAGCTATGTAGGGCTCGAAGCGGAGGTTGCCAACCCCGGCGATTTCCGCTCCACCTTTGTCGGCGCCACGCCCGTCGTCGTATCGCGCGACAAAGCGGGGAAGCTGCACGCCTTTGTGAATCGGTGCGCGCATCGCGGGGCACTGGTGTGTCGCGAGTCTCGGGGTAATCGGGCCACCCATACCTGCATCTACCACCAGTGGAGTTATAACCAGCAGGGCGATCTGATTGGGGTTCCGTTTCGGACCGGCATTCGCCGCCAGGGCGGGTACCCGGCGGACTTTGATCTCGCCCAGCACTCCCTCCGTAAACTACGCGTGGATACCTATAACGGGCTGATCTTTGCCTCCTTTTCTTCCGAGGTTGAACCGCTGGCCGACTATCTGGGCCCGGCCATGCGGCCGTGGCTCGACCGGGTCTTCAACCGACCGGTCCAGGTGCTGGGCTACGCCCGCCAGTTCGTTCATGCCAACTGGAAACTCTACTCGGAGAATGTCAAAGACCCCTATCACGCCAGTCTGCTGCACCTTTTTCACACCACTTTTGGTATCTATCGTTCGTCCCAAGGGGGTGGGGTCATTATGGACGCGGCGGGCCGCCACAGCATGCTGCGCGCGTATAAAAAGACGGAACAGGAAGAGGTGGCCGCCTACACGGGCAAGAACATCCGCAGTTACCAGACGGACTACACCTTAGCCGACCCCTCGCTCCTCACCTCGCGCAAAGAATTCGAGGTGGAATTAACCAATCACATCCAGATGATTTTTCCGTGCCTGGTCGTCCAGCAGATTCAAAACACGCTGGCAACCCGACATATTCTGCCCAAGGGACCGGATCAGTTTGAACTGTTATTTACATTCTTTGGCTATGAAGATGATGACGAAGAAATCCGCCGCATCCGCATCAAGCAGGCCAATCTGGTCGGTCCGGCCGGCTACATCTCCATGGAAGATGGCTACGCCACCGAATTGGTCCAACAGGCTATCGCCCAGGAAAAGGACGAATGCTCCCTGCTCGCCTTCGGTGGTACGGGAAGAGAGAATCAGGAGAATCTCTTAACCGAGAGCGCCATTCGTGGCTACTGGGATTATTATCATAGCCTCATGGGCTTTCACTAAATCTGCATTGGAAACCCGTCACTCTGCCACGTCTGATTGATAATCGCGAAACCCGGCTAATAGCGCGTCAAAGGTCTTGGGCTTATACTTTTCAAACCCAACGTCATCGACAAAAACAGATGCTTATATTCTCGATAGGCTCGCGGCGTCAGTATCGGAATCTCAATATCCAAGGCGTCGATGTCCTTAATTGTATTGTCGTTATCGACCTCCACCATCAGTGGCGTTTTCGGCCCAGAGCCCGTCGCACGCAGAGTTTCATCCGCGGGAAACCAACGAAGCTCGGGGTCAAGAATGGTATGGGGAGAATCGGGGAAGTCGATATGCAGCGCCATGGAATCAGCCCAATAAGCGCCTGTTTGCTGTTATTATGGATATTCCTTGCCCATCGAAATCGCCGTCATCTGTGACCAGCTTCAAGCCTCGGCTGTTACACAACTCCCTGATAACCTGGTCATTAAAATCGGCACCGCCCTCCGCATACTCGTTCATCAAGCCATCTACGTCCAACGTCTCAAAGTGACTTTCGACCCGCGAGCAGTGGTTCAGCACTCGCTTGGTATTGTCGGCTATTTCTCGAGCGACCGGCTTGAAGCGTGGACTGTTGCGGAACTCCTTGAACCTCGTATTGGGTGCAACAAGGTGCCATTGCTGCCGAGCGTAGGCGTTAATAAATTCCGAAATGACAAGAGCATCGATATAGATACGGCTTTGCGCTTCCAGGATGTGACGAAACGCCGAGGAGTATGCATACATTTGAGTGCTAGCGGGGTCTTGTGGGCCGTAGATAAATAACCAGATATTGGTATCTAAAAATAATGCATCCCCGGACGTGAAGTCGTAACGCTCGACATGTGAAACGTTATGTGCCATCGCCGTCATCCTCCAGCACATCCCGCACCACATTGTTGAATCTCTCCGGGTCTTGAAAGTATCGCTTGGCCGTATCAACAACCCGCCTTAACAGGGCAACATCATCGGCTTCCATGTCTTTCACCGTCAGTAAAGCCCGAATCCGGTCTTCGGTGAAGGTGCCATATAATTGGCCGATCGCCGTGTTGAGAAATGCCGATGTCAGCGTGGACACATTACGGAACGAGAGCAAGACACGCTGGTCTTGTTCCAATAAGGCGGCGATACGGTCGTGTACCTTCTGGCCATCGCCCGATGCGACACATAAGGGGCTCCCGACGACCTCGAATATGGATACTGCAACGTCTGTGCTCATGGGAAATCCCTTAGAAGATTTCGTCATCTTCGAATTCTGAAATGAGTCTGTAAGAGCGGTCGTCCGCTGTGTTGATTTCCACGCTAACGACTGTCCCTGGAAATGGCTGGTCCAATAGAGCCGTCTTGGTCCGCTTGTTTTTGCGCCGCCAATATCCAGCGTCAGACACTATCCGAATACAGCCGCCGTTCAGGTCGATGAACTCGCTAAGCAGCGTTAGCCCCAGTCCACCGGGAACTCTACCACGTTTGGTCGTATTGTGCTCCTGAGTCGCCCAGATGATGGCGTCCACCGGAGACAAGTCTTGCTGGAGACTGTTGTAGATATTCTTTCGGATACCGATACCCAGATCGGCCACAGTAAAATCGAGTCGGTTCCTGTCGGGAAAAAACTGTCCACAACTGAAAATGCCCAGTTCAGTGCGAGAGTGTAGCACGGCATTGCTGAAGATCTCGAAGATGCTCTCGCGGAACTTTTTTAATAACCCTGCGGACATCTCTGGCACTTCAGGACGACGGATAAGCCCACGCTCAATATAAGCGGAGAAATAGCGGTCGTCCCCAATGTCGAATCGTTCGTAGAAATCGGCCGTTTCCCGAAGGTTGGGCATTTCCTGTCCTCCATAGTGGCTGAGGAAGCCGTTTTTAGAAAGAATCTTCTCTACTTTGGAATTGATATTCGTCAAACTGATGGTATTCAGACTGGCTCCCAGGCTGTACAGAATCGCGCCAAACGCTGCGCACATATCGCCGTCGAACCGGTTCGTTGACCGCATGTCGATCTCGACATCATCGACAAAACAGTGCTCGGTTTGCGCATGAAGGGTCGCGAGCGCCGCAAACCCTCTCCGGTTGTGCCGGATTGTCGGCAGGACGAACCTCACACCGATACCTCCACAATCGTCATGGTGTCATTGCCGAAGATATCCACCACCTTTTGAGTTTATTGGTCCAGCCTCGCAGTTGTCGGCCCCGTTCATCGAAGAGCGCCATCTGAGCCTTGGTGTCTTGTGGCTTCTCCGCCCGTGGCTCGTCGACATGCTCAATAGTCTGAAACGGCAGTACGATATTGCAGACCTCGTTGGTCTTGCCGTTCCAGACCAACTCGACCTCGCGCTTGTCCTTGAATAGCAGGAAACGGTATTTCTCCGGTAATTCCCGGTCTGCTTCCAGAAATCGGAGAATCTCCTGCTTTTCCTGATCGGTTAATCTCAGCATGGGTTGCCCTGCACTGTTATTCGGTGTGTCAGTGCTAATCAGTAGCACAGAAAAACAGAATCAGGAGAATCTCTTAACCGAGAGCGCCATTCGTGGCTACTGGGATTATTATCATAGCCTCATGGGCTTTCACTAAAGGCCGTGCCGACAATTCCGTCCTGAAAAAAGAAAGGGGCGGTCCTTCGGACCGCCCCTGTTTCGTTGTCTAATCTGAGCCGCGCCTTAAGCCGCGGCGATATCGGGCACGATCTGTTCGCGCTTGCCGGAGGCCGGCAGCGACCGCGAACCCGGCGTTACCTCAAACGGTCCGGGCAGGTCGAGCTCTTTGGCCATCTCACGCATGGCCGGCAGGACTTCCTGGCCAAGCAGACGCAGGCAGGTCTTACGCTGCTCGAAACTCATCGGACCGTGGTGATACCACAGGCCCATGATACCGGGTCGGAGGGTTTCGCACATTTTCCGCAGCTTTTTCATGACCGTCTCCGGTGTACCGGCCATAATCAGATCGCTGTCGAGCGAGGCCTGGAAACCCGATTCAATGCTCCGCTTGATTTCTTCGACGTCAATCTCACCCTGAGTATGCTTGATGATTTCGGCGCCGGTGCGCGGATCGGTCAGGGCTTGCGCCAGACGCTTGGTTGCGGCCTTGGAGTTATATCCCGGAGGAAACATCCACTCGGCACGGGCAAACGAGCCGAATCCACCGCCAAAGACAAAGCCCCGGGCCAACTCATGCGCCTTCTCCTCCGTCTCGGCCACACACACGTTCTGCAGATAACCGAAGTTCTCCGGTCCGGCCTGATAGCCTTCCTGCTCGGCGACATCGGCGTACAGATTCACCATCTCAACCGTGGATTCGACATTGGTGCCGAGCGCCACATAGGGATAGCGATGTTTAGCGCTCCAGATGACGGTTTCCGGGCTGATCAACCCCGGAATCCACTGTTGCGGCACCGGCTTCTGAACCGGCAACTGCCAGGGATTGACGTTTCGGTAGTGATAGTGTTTGCCCTCGTAACGCCACGGTCCCGGCTTCGTCCACGCCTGTTGAATAAAGTCATGGGCTTCGTTAAAGCGCTCCCGATTGTAGGCCGGGTTGATGTTATTGGCGAGTTGTTCCGTGCCCGCACCACGCACCCAGCCCGGTACCAGACGGCCACCGGAAATCATATCAATCGTGGCCAGCTCTTCCGCCAGTCGCAGCGGATCGCCCACCGGGAGGGGGTTGCCGAGCAGGACAATTTTCACCCGCTTGGTGATCCGGGCCAGAATAGCGGCTTCCACATCCATGACCCCACCACCACAAAACGGGGTCTGGTGGTGCTCGTTGAGCATGACACCGTCAAAGCCCAGCTCTTCGGCGTAGATCCGCTCGTCCAGATATTCATTCATGAGCTGGCCGCCCCGGTCGGCATCAAACATCGTATTGGGAAGGCCAAAATAGCTACTCCCGTTTTCGATGATTGCATCCTCGGAGACATCGACGTATTCACGTTCCGAGAAAGACATAATATGCATATGCAGTCCTCCCTTTTTCCTCGTTCTTACGGTTTGAGATTGCCCCGCCCGTACCGCTGGCAGGCGGATGCACCGACTCTTTCATATTTTAGGGGCATATAGCAAGAGACCGGGAGGAGAGGGAGCCCACCCCGGCGCTCACGCGCCGCCCCTTTGAGGAGGAGATACCTCATTCCTCATCCCGAAATACGGGCATGACATATTTGGCAAAGCGTTCGAGCGAGGGCATGACATGTTCGTGCTTCATGCCGCCTTGGGCGATTTCAAGAATCAGATAGTTCGTACCGTAGAACTCTTTGGCCCAGCGGATACGCTCAATCAGATTATCCGGGTCGCCAACCAGGACCAAGTTGCGCTTGTCCAGGTCTTCGAAGGTCAGCCCGGCAAAGAGATGCGAGATCGTTCCTTTGTGGTAGGCGAACGACTGAGAGGTTAAGGCGCCACGCTGGGCCAGGGCCCCAAAGAAGGCATAGTACGTCAGCGCGTGCTGACCGCCGTTGCGCCGGGCTTCTTCGTTCGATTCACCACAATACATCTGATACACGCCAGCGACATCACGGGTGGCCGGCTCATGGTTGTTTTCCCGGAGCGCTTGACGGTAGAGGCCGATACACTCCTGGACGTGTTCCTGGTTGGGGAGGAAAAAGGCGGTCGCCAAATGAAAGCCCCGCTGACCGGCCCACTGATAACTCTCGGGCGTAATCGCCCCGGAAGCGTAAATGGGCGGGTGGGGCTTTTGTAAGGGGCTGGGGAAAAACGTGTAGTCTTCGAGTTCCCAGAATTTGCCGCGATACGAGAAGGGCTGCGTACTCGTCCAGGCTTGACAGATAATATCCGTCCCCTCGTGATAGCGCTCGGTATTCTCCGCTTCGTCCACGCCAAAAATTTTATGCGAGTATTTCAGAAAACCTCTACCGATGCCGTACTCCAGACGGCCGCCGGAGAGCACATCGACCATGGCGTACTCTTCGGCCAGTCGGATAGGATTATTGAGTGGCACCAGGGAGATGCCGGTCCCGAGCCGAATGCGTTTGGTCCGGCCGGCGGCCGCCATAGCCATGACCGGCGGCGACCCGAACGAATAGCCCGAGTAGTGGTGCTCGCCAAACCAGACCGCGTCAAAGCCGAGTTCTTCCTCCAGTTCGACCTGTTCCAGAATATGGTTATAATACTGCTCGGCCGAGCCGTGGATGTCGGGGTAATAGTCGGTGTTATAGAGAATAGCGAATTTCATGCGCCCTCCTTGCCGCGCGCTGACGATTGATCGTCGGGCAACGCTCCGGCTCGGCTCTCAACCCGCACGCAGCATCTGCCCCGGCAGCGCGCCGGAGTGCTCGCCCTGAGTGAGCACGACCTCCCCGTTCACCACGACGTAGTGTATGCCTTCGGCGCGTTGCACGAAGCGTCGCTCCCCGCCCGGCAGATCGTTCAGCATCACTTTTTCCCCGGCATCAACCGTGTCGGGATCGAAGACCACAAAGTCCGCAGCTTTACTGGCTGCAATCACGCCCCGATCCAACACCCCAAAAAGCTGGGCCGGTTCGGAGGTGATGCGCTGTACCGCGCGTTCCAGACTCATGGCCTGACGCCTGCGCACCCAGGTCCCCAGCAGATAGGTCGGATAGCCGGCATTACACAGCATATCGACATGCGCCCCGCCGTCCGACAAGCCGATCAATACGCGCGGGTCCGTAATGACTTCCTCAACCAGGTCGAGATCAAAATTCAGCATGGCCAGGGAGAACTCGGTCGCCAGATCGTCGGCCAGGGCCAGATCGAAAAAGGTGTCAAAGGGGTCGGTGCCGGCTTGCTGACTCAGCTCTGCGATGCTCTTCCCCAGCCACGCCTGATGCGTTGGTTTGCCGACCTTGCACACCTGGGTCTGCTGCCACTGGCCGCTGAAGGCTTTGGGCGTTGCCGTGCACGCCGCCCGGAACGCCGCCCGGAAAATCGGGTCGGCATAGATTCGCGCCTGTTCCTCAGCGCTACAGTTAAACAGGGAGTGACACACGTCATACGCGCCCAGGATAAAGGGATTGCGCAGATTGAACTGGAGCTCTGTAGGTTGGCAACTCGCCTGAGGAATCCCCCCGCGTTGAATCAGTCCATCGGTATTGGTCAGCAGCTCGCGGTGCGCGGTTGGCTGGTCGCTCCGCGTTTGCACCGACAGCCAAGTGACCGGACGTTGGCTTTCGGCCAGCAGGAAATCAATCAACTCGGGACTGCCCGAGGGCAGGATGGATGATCCGGCGCCTCCCAGGTTCACCTCGATCGCACCCTGCCCGAGGTCGCGTAGCACATTTGCATACGCCCGCAGCTCGTCCCGACTGGCGAGGCGACACGCCAGAGGACGGCCCTTGAAGCCCACGTGCTGCGTGGCCACGGTGGTGGAAAAGCCGAGTGCCCCAGCCTGTACGCCTTCTCGCAGGAGGGTTGTAATCCGCTGGATCTCGTCAGGCGTTGCGGCCCGTTCCTGGGCGGCTTCCCCGATGACGTAGGAGCGAATCGGCGACAGCGGAACCAGAAAACCGAGATTGATTCCCATCCCCGTCCGGAACGGAGCAGCCATGAAATCCGCCAGGCTCTCCCACTCCCAGGTCACTCCCTGTGACAATACCTCAAAGGACATCCCCTCCACATTGACCAGGTCCCAGGCCAGTACCTCCCGTTTCTCGGGCAGACACGGCGCGAGCCCCACCCCGCAGTTTCCCATCACCACACTCGTCACCCCATTCCACGAAGAACAGGAGATCAGCGGGTCCCAGCAGACCTGGGCGTCGTAGTGGGTGTGAGGGTCAATAAAGCCTGGAGCGACGATCAGATCGGACGCGTCAATAACGCGGGGGGCGTTCTCATTGAGTGTTCCGGTTGGCGCAATTTCAGCGATCCGGCCCTGCGCCACCCCAAGATCGGCCCGATAGCGGGCCGCACCCGTGCCATCCACAACGGTTCCGTTTTTGATCAACAGATCGTAGGCCATGCTTCTCCTCTTTATCCCGCGCAGTTACGCAGCCTCTTGAGCCAGCAGCTTGTCCACGGCCCCTTCCACCACCGTTCCTTTGAAAAAATCGGGATTGGTCCCCGTCCATAGTGTGGTCGGATTGGTGAAGACAAAATCCCGAAAGTCATCTGGGGTGATCACGTCGTGCTCGACCAACTCATGGGCCTCTTCCAGAACTTCTTCCATGTCGGGCACGTCCCAGTGGCCGATGTCCGAACTGAAAATGGCCTTGAGGCGCGCGCCAAACGGATTCAGCCCGGCATTAAACGCGGTGGCATTCATGGGATCGTCGGCTTCACAACCAAAATAGAAATTCGGGACAAACAAATCTTTGATATCTTCGGCTGTTTCAATACCGCAGCGCGCCCAGTCGTCCAGCGTGTTGGGGTCTTCGCGGGTCCCACCCATCAGGTTTTTTTCATCGATCAGACGACCGGGATACTCCTCGGCCCATTTGCCGCCGTAGCGCTGATACAGCTCAAGCAACTGTTCGGTGTTCAGATTGGCCGGATCGTAGTTGTCCATCTTTTTCCCGTTGCGCTTCTCCCAGTGGCCGATCATGTCGGCGTAGAGGTTGCACGCCCAGCCAACCCCACTTTCCAGGAAGCCGAACTTGAGCGTCGGAAATCGACGCGTGACACCGCTCATGAACATGGCCTTACACAACGCCTCGCCCGAAGCGGCAAAATGTCCGATGTGGTTATACATATAGTTCGAGATGGAGGTCCGGCTGCCCCAGCCCATGGCTGGAGAGTGAAAGGTCGGCGCGAGCTTCAGCTCGACACAGCGAGCCCAGACCGGATCGTAGTCATACGCGCTGTCCAAACAGAAGGTATCCAGCCAAAACGCGTGTTCGGCAACCTCCGGGGCAGCCCGTTCGACAACCGGAACGGGACGCTGTACATGCCCGGCCATCATCACGGCCTTGAGACCGAGCTCATGGACCACAAACTCAAGCTCTTCAATGGCCTCCTGCGGCGTATGCATGGGAATAGCGGCCGCCGGGGTCATCCGGCTGGCATGCTCGCCGAAATACTCGGCATGAAAGGTATTGAGCGCCCGGCAGGCGGCCCGGCGCATTTCGGTGTTTTCAATATGTGGGAACAGTAAGCCCAGCGTCGGGTAGAGAACGGTAAAGTCCAAGCCGATGACGTCCATCCGTTCGGACAGCAGCTTGGGCAGCATGGCGGTTGCGCGATCCAAGGTGTTCTTGGTCGGCAGCGCCCACCAGGGCGAGCGCGTTGCGCGTTGGTCCAGCCGCTCTTCAGGCGACAAGGAATACCAGCGGAACAAACGGCCCCACCCCCCGGAGTTGCGCTCGGGCGAAAGAAAGCGCTTGACCATGGAGGCCCCGCCCTCGCGCTTGAGATAGTCGAGAAAGCCGGGTTCAAATTCGACCATATGGCCATCTGAATCAATCACCGGGTGATCCAGCTTGGCTCGGATTGCAGCAGACTTTGATGTTGACATGACGTCCTCCTCCCCTGCCGCCATAGCACTTTGCTGAGCGGGACAAAAGCCACCGGGCAACCCCCTGTGGCATCTGCTCCAACTAATTCGGACAAGGCCCAGTTTTCCCTTTGAGTTGTCCTCTGGGGGTAGTACAAGAGGATGAGTACTCTGCAGGAGGCACGAGGTGGCGATATTTGCCAAGCGCGTCAACGATCCACAAGACACCATTGGGAGCATAGAGGAGTTCCTCTGCCAGTGTTTGGCGGAGATGAAGCCAGACCACGCGCATAAGGGGCCTGGCCGGCCCCGCGTGCTGCCCGCAATGGCTCTGTGGGCGGGCCTGCTGGTCTGCGTCCTGCGCGGCTTTGGGAGCCAACTGGCAGTCTGGCGGCTCATCTCGGAACGGGGGCTCTGGTTCTTCCCCCGATTTCCGGTGACAGACCAAGCGGTCTATAAGCGGCTCCAGAGTGCGGGGACGGCGCCCCTGGAGCGGCTCTTCGGCCAGATCAGCACGGTGCTGGCAGAGCGAGGGCGGGGCGCGGTCTCCGAGAGGCTGGCCCCCTTCGCCCCGGAGGTGGTGGGCATAGACGAGAGTACGCTGGACGCCGTGTCGAGGCGGCTGCCCGCGCTGAGAGGGGTCCCTGCAGGCGATAGCCGGCTCCTCCCTGGCAAGCTGGCGGGGGTGTTCGACATAAGGCGCCAGCAGTGGCGGAGAGTCAGCTTTCAGCCTCACCCCCACCAAAACGCGAAGGTGGGCGCGCGAGACTTGGTGGCGGCCCTCCCTGCCGGGGCGCTGGTAGTAGCAGACCTAGGCTACTTCGGCTTCGCCTGGTTCGACTGGCTCACCGACCGGGGGTACTACTGGCTGAGTCGGCTGCGAGCGAAGACCAGCTACAAGGTTATCCACGTGTTCTATGAGCGGGGCGCGGTCTTTGACGGCCTCGTGTGGCTGGGGGCCCACCGGGCGGACCGGGCCAGCCATGCCGTTCGGCTGGTGACTTTCAGACAGGGCGGAACGCTCCGCCGCTATATCACCAACGTGCGGGAGCCGCACACGTTCCCGCTTCGAGCCATGGCCAAGGTCTACGCGCGCCGGTGGGACATTGAGATGGCGCTGGCCTTGGTCAAGCACCACCTCAAGCTGCGCCTCCTGTGGTCGGCCAAGCCGGTCGTCATCCAACAACAGATATGGGCAACGTTGATAATCTCCCAGGTGCTCCAGGCCCTGCGGCTTGAGGTCGCCTCTGAGGCCGGAGTTGACCCGTTCGAGGTGTCCATCGGGCTGCTGGTGGCGTATGCCCCCCGCTATGCCTACGAAGGCAGAGACCCTGTGAAGATCTTTGTGGAGCGAGGGCGCGAACTGGGCTTCATTAGACCTTCGCGTAGAACACGCATCCGCGCCCCCAACATACCGCTCAAGTCCATCCTCCCTGCCCCGCCCGAACTGGTGCTTATCCGCACTCCTCGATATGCTCAACGTACTTGTTCTAGGCCAACGCCACACACCCTGCATCTCAATTAGTTGGAGCAGATGCCACAGGGGGTTGCCCCTACAGTTTTCATTCCCTCTCCCTTGGAGGGCTGAGTACACGACAGTTTCACCGAGACCGGGAATCCGGGGGGGGGGGAAGGACGCAGCAAATCCCCTCCTTGGAGGGGTGCCGCGTAGCGGCGGGGTGGGTTCGGGAACGCCGATGGGCCCGGAGAAACCCACCCCGGCCTTCGGCCACCCCTCCCAAGAGGGGATGGGACGGCCCCCGGCCCTCGCTTCCGTCAAACTGTCGGGCCGTGAGCCCAGCGGGAGAGGGCTAGGGTGAGGGGGCCGGCGCCCCCCGAGGAGGGGCTAACGCGACAATATGCAGCACACGTTTCAAGAGGGGATGAGATATTCCGACTCTCAAACTTGCCCATCAAGTCGAAACTGAGTGCATCCGAACAAACTATGAACCGTGGAGTCGATCTCGACGGAATCGTGGTGAGGGAGGCCGTTCTCTATCCCAGTGCCAATCAACTTGCGTTACATGACGCGGCATTCGGAGAACTGTGCTCTTTTTAATCAATGTGCTCTTTTTTAATGAAAACCGAATAGGAATAATCTTTGGTGGTTCCATCACTAAGTACGACATTTTTAATGTCCACTTCGTATAAAGTATCGTATTCCCATCCCTCAACCTGCCAACTGATAAAGTTGGGTAATCCATATCCAACAGTGTCTGTATATCGGTTGTAAATTGGCAACTGTGCTTCGTCAGAAACACGTGTGACAGTGATGCTTGCATTTCGGAAAAAGTCACCTTGATTGTTCTGCAGGTTTTTCTTATCTACGATTATACTGAAGCTCCATGGAGGATCCTCCCTAAGGAGATTGGAAGGATAAGTTTCATAAGGAAAAGCGACAAAATTAATATTGATTTTTGGGGTAAGGGCATATTCTTGTAAGAAGCCAATGACTTTCTGTGTGGCGTACTTTCCCACTTGACCATAACTAAAGCTGGTGGTGAAAGGGTTGAGTATCCAACGGCGGTGCCCTACAGCAGAGGGTAGGTTTGCGGGATTAGCGTCATTCGTCAGATGCATGATATGAGCCCCTGGATCAAGGTTGGCAGAGCTAAGAGAAATGTTACTTGTTGCGCTACCTTCCCTTCCTTCTTCGGTATAGCATTTAAGACTGGGAGGGGGATTGTGGTCCCCATAATTATTTGCTTCTTGAATGAGGCTGGCTTTTTGCATTTGACTGTCATAGAAAGCGACATACCTGAGGGGGGATAAACCATGTAAGGCTCGAATTTGATTGGCTACCTCCAGTGCCCGGTTTTTAGCTGCTTCTGTTAATTGTCCGGCTTGGCAGTTACTCACATTCGGAATCTCAGCGTATAAACGCCCTGTGTTCCAAAGGGCTCCTGCTAAGTAAGTTCTATTAAAATCGTTCCAAAAGTCTTCGTCATATTCATTTGCTAAACTGCTTGGCTCTAAAGTAACAACTTCAAAATGTTGGGTGCTCTCATTCCACTCAAGCACTGTCTTCTCATTCAGGGAAGGAAATCCATCAACTGTGATTCGTCGTTCTAAATGTTTTGGAAATTCCTCACCCAATGTCCCCACAGCAAACTCCGCACGGCCAAACTCCACCCCCTCATCATAAGCAATCACTTCGTGCTCCCCATCCCCCAGCCTGGCCCAATTGATCTGCATAATAAACCCGTGATGGATAGTTCCTTTGCAGACTTCAATAAGATCCGCTCGTTCCTGGTTCATGGCGACGGGAAGAGGCTCTCCTCCATTAATGGTAACGGTGATGTTGGTTCCATCACATTTCCACCCGGAGATAAAACCAACACCTGACAGGTTCACTCCCTGGTTCGGGCTTTCCAGGACGGCCGCCCAAGAAATATGAGAAACTGCCAAGAGGCCAACCATTCCCAGCCAGATAATGACCACTTTCACGCCCTTCTCCTTCTGTAAAATTGAATTGCAAATGGTCTCTTATAGGGTTTCAGCTTCGTCGACCATCCCACTCGCAAGCTTGCCTATCAAATCGCGGCTGAGTACACTCGCCCCAGCACTTCTGGTGCTGAAAAAGGGAGGACGCCATGGCTGAAGATTGTCCCTCTACCCTGCATATTGCCGAAGGCGGCTTTCGTCCACGCCCGGAACTCCTGGACGCCTACATCAAACGCCATGAACAGTTCATGCCCCACGCCGTGGCACAGGCGGGCTTTCGGGAAACCTATGGCGGGCCGATTGCGGGCACTTCCTGGTGGCTCTTCTTTGCCAAGTTTGACACGCTTGAAGCCATGGAAGACTGGCAGCGCGACCGTGCACATGTGCAGGTTCAGGATGAAGCCCGAGAAAAATGGTGGACTGCCTATTATATCCGTAAGGGCCGAATACTGGCGGACAACGAAACGGCGACTGGCATTATCTTGAACGAAACCATGCTACTCCGGGATACTCCGCTTTCAGACACGGAGTCCGATCAGGTCATCGGCGCACTCTCGGACATCGCGAGCTTTGGTATCCTGCCCTATGAGGCACTCAAGAACGAACGCATCCATACCCCCTACGTCTTTACCCAACTCGGCGGCATTGTCCCGCAGCAAGCTCCCGTGCATTACGTCCTGCTCAGCTCTTGGGGCAGCACCACGGATTGCCAGCGGTGGCAGCAGTCAGCCGGTTATGAGACGCTCTGCGGACTCGGGACCGCTCAGTCCGCCTGTTATCAGATTATTCCCGAGCGAAAGCCACGCATGGGCCTCCACTCGGACCGGATGCAGCGTGAATGGGTCGCTGTTGATCGTTCCTAGGGCAAATTACGGTTCTGTGTAGCCGTCCGTCATTCCTGCGAAAGCAGGAATCCAGCCCTCCAGTCTCCCGGTCTCGTCATGCCGGATCACGTCCGGCATGACGAGAGCGCAATGGTACGGCGAGAACCTATCGTGAAACACTCTAGCTCCCGGCCAAAAGCTGCAATCCAGCCCGGCTGCCTACCGTCGGGTCGCCTTTTTCGCCACTCAGCCTGTCACAACGAAAAGAGTTGCATCTCAAAATTCTTGCGCTACGCTCTTTCCACAGCAACAGGGAAGGAGGGTTGTATGTCGCAAGAGCAAGCCCGCTCAACCGTCCTCATCGAGAATGAGCGCGTACGCGTGACGGAGTGGCGTTTCGCCCCCCGTGCGGCCACCGGCTACCATCGGCACGAGTACGACTATGTTGTCGTCCCCATGACAACGGGCAAGTTACTACTGAAAGCCCCGGACGGCGACCACGAAGCCGAGTTGACTCAGGGCGTCCCCTATTTTCGGAATGTTGGGGTCGAACACGATGTGATTAACGCCAATGACTACGAGTTCGTCTTTGTGGAAACGGAACTGAAGTAGGAGAAAGATATGGACGCAAAAGCCCTCATTGCAGCGAAACTCGCCGAGTGGAATCTTGAGCTGACCGATACCGAACTCGATAAGTTGCTGGTCCCGTATGAAAACCTCCTGCGCTGGCAGCGGGTCGTGGAGGACATGCGGCAGTCCCGCCAACTCGTTGAGGGCATGAGCATGCCGGAGAGCGAGCCCGTGCTGGTACATGCGCTCGATAAGAAAGGGGGGGCATCATGACGGCTGCCCAAGAACTCGCCTATATGTCGATTGAGGAATTGGCCGGGAACATTCAACGGAGAGATGTCTCTCCGGTCGAGGTCACCCAGGCCATGCTGGATCGAGTGGAACAGCTCGAACCTCAACTCCATGCCTTTAATACGGTTTTCAGAGACGAGGTGATGGAAGCGGCTCGCGCAGCTGAGGCCGAGATTCAGCGCGGGACCTATCACGGCCCCCTGCACGGCGTCCCCATCGGCATCAAAGACATCTATGAATGCGGGCCAACCACTTGCGGCTCCCAATCGCTGGAGCATTATGTGGCCGAGAAGGACTGCACCTCGGTGGCCAAACTCAAGGAAGCCGGCGCGCTGGTCCTGGGCAAGACCGCGACCTATGAGTTTGCCTATGGTTTTCCC
The DNA here is from genome assembly GCA_965203745.1 of uncultured Binatia bacterium (SeqCode). Lineage (GTDB taxonomy): Bacteria > Desulfobacterota > Binatia > Bin18 > Bin18 > Bin18. The sequence continues at coordinate 513,819 of CBDBDK010000001.1, read as the reverse complement.
ACCAAACAGTCCTATTACCAGCCCACCCATAATCCCTGGAACCTGGCCCACGACGCCGGCGGGTCGAGCAGCGGCACCGCGGCGTCTACCGCCGCGGGGATGGCCTATGCCGGCATGGGATCGTGTACGGGCGGCTCCATCCGCTGGCCGGCCCAGTGCTGCGGCATTGTCGGACTCAAAGCAACCTACGGGCGTGTCAGTCGAGCGGGCGTGTATCCGCTCTCGTGGAGCCTTGACCATACCGGCCCGCTGGCCCGAACCGTGACCGATGCGGCCCTCATGCTGCAAGGCTGTGCCGGCTATGATCCCCTGGACCCGGCCTCGGCAAACACGCCTGTGCCGGACTTTACCCAGAAGCTCGGTCAGGACCTTACAGGCATGCGAATCGGGCTGCTGCGTTCCATTTATGAGGACAACTGCGACCCCAAACTGCTCGGACCTTATAACGAAGCGGTCAAGCAGTTCGAGCGTCTCGGAGCGGAAATCGTTGATGTCCCTTCCATTACGCTGGCCCAACTCCAGGCTATTGAGTGGCCGGGATTATTTGCCGAGTGCGCTGCCATCCACGTGGACAATGTGCGCAACTGCGGAGAGCAGTATAATCCCCACGCCAAACTCTTTGTGGCCTACGGTCTTCTGGTCAGCGGGGCGCAATACCTGATGGGCGCCCAGGTGCGTGCCCAGGTGCGGGACGACCTCCTCAACGCCCTCGACACCAGCGTCGATGTCCTGATGCTGCCCACCGCCGGCTTTCAGGTCAACCGAATTGCCGAAGACTCGCCCGGCCTGAGCATCGTTTCTACGGACTTCAGCGTCTACACCCCGATTTTCAATTTCACCGGCCTGCCGGCCCTTCAGGTGCCATGCGGTTTTGACACGGACGGTTTGCCCGTCGGTCTCCAGATTGCCGGCAAGCCGTTTGACGAGCAGACCATCTGTCAGGTTGGCTATGCGTATGAACAGGCCACCGAGTGGCACAAACAGCACCCGGAGTTATAGGCGGATGAACGAGATGCTGAGCGTCTACGAGGTCTCCCCGAGCGCAACGCGCGGGTTGCGAGAATAGCGTTTCAGAGCCCCGTTCCGGGCGACGATAAATGAGGCATTGGAGCCGCGCTGCTCTGCGTGGGGCCCTATCAAGACATAGGCCCCTTCCACATCAAGGATTCTATTTTGCTGGTCCCAATGCGGAAAGCTGAATCGAGGGCAGGCATGTCTGCGTAGGCGGTGGCGAACATCCCATGTCATGACCGGGGAGGGTCCTTCATACCCCCCTTCTCAAGGAAGACCTGAGGATCAATCTTAAAAAAGTCCCCAAGCTTCCTCGCCTGTATCCTGCTGATAGTTCGCTTCTCATTGAGCACCTCTGAGGCTACACCCTGGGAGCCGAATATCTGCCAGATGTCCTGAAGGCGGAGGCCGTTATCATCCATGAGGGAACGGAGCATCTCGTGTGGTGTCGGCTCTTTGACCGGATAGTATTCCTCATCATACTGCTGAATCAGGTCACTGAGGAGGTCTAAAAGCCGTTCTTCTTCAGGCGAAAGGCCATCGTCGTCCCGGTCAACAAGTTCACGGATAATTGCGTTCATCCGGTCGTACTCCGCTTCTGTCCGAATCTTAACCGGAAGCGCCTTACGGCTGATAACTTTCACTACATGCCATCTTTTCAATTTGATGAGAAGGGGACAATCTTTATGGCCTCGGTTAATTCTGGGTATTGTCGTAGAGGGTCAAAACAGCGGTTCCCAAATAGGCGTCAGTTCCAGCACAAAGCCGGGAAGTTCGGGGTCTCCTGACATACGGGACGGATCGTCCACACACCCAACTGTGGCAGACGGACGGTAGACGTAGACTTGGCGCGTGGCTGGATCAATCAGCCAACCTAACTGTGCGCCATTGTCCAGGTATTCCCGCATCTTCCCCTGCCCGCTCCCGAGGTCATCGGCTGGAGAACGTAATTCCAACACAAAGTCGGGGCAGAGGGGCAGGAATTTCTCCTTTTGGTCGGCAGTCAATCCCGTCAGGCGGGCGCGTTGCACCCAGGCGGCATCAGGGGAACGGGTGGCCCCGTTCGGCAAGGTAAATCCGGTGGAAGAGTCAAAGGCGACGCCTGTTCCGTCTTGTAAGGCCCAGGTCGTGAGCATGGATGTGATGAGCGCATTCCGACTGCCCGTTCCTCCTCCGGCTGGTGTCATAATCCGCAGGTCTCCCTCGGCGGTTCGCTCAATGCGCCACTCGCGGTTAAGCAAACAGAACTCATGGAATTGCTCAGGGCTCATGTCGATAGCCGGTCGCGTATGCAGCACCAGCGGTGGACTCTGCCCATATGTGGGGACATTCGTCATCGGACCCTCCACCTACAGCATACCAAGAGATGGCTTTGATACCTACCCATTCTCCTACTTCACCCGCTTACCGAAAATGGTGCCGATACTGGACAGACGGATTTCGGCCCTACAGCGCGGCTGCTGTCGCCTGGAGCAACCGGCTCGCATACGGCCCAAGATCGCCTATTGGCGCCATGCGATTGCCACAAAAGCTAAAGCCCAGTTTGGCGTCCGGGTCGCCAAAAGCGATGGCACCGCCCAGACCCAGATGCCCAAACGATCTGGGATTGTGATTATACGAGGTCAACTCGGGGTTGCGCAGCATAAAGCCGCCGTTCGACATCCGACATGTCAGCCCAAGCGCGTCGGTCTGATACCACGCCTCGGTCATGGCATGCTCAACCAGAGCCTGACTCAGCAGACGCGTCCCCTCAAGTTCACCACCGCAGGCCAGGATGCAAAATAACCGGGCAACACTCCGGGAGACACCTTGGCCGTTAAAAGACGGCATCTCCGCGGCCCGATATAACTCGCTGTTAAAATCCTCTTCGTGGTCCTGTAACGGCAGGGGAACCCAGCATTTACCGAGGAGGGTATTCGTATCCCGGATCGCGTCCATGAACGGCCCGTGAGGAGCTTCGTAGATTTCCGCGCAACGCTGTTGATCCGCCGCAGACAGACCAAAATGATAGTCGATGTTGAGCGGCAGACCTATTTCTTCACGCCAGAACTGGCCGATGGTCCTTCCGGTGACACGCCGCACCAACTCGCCAGTCAGATAGCCCAGGGTAACCGTATGATAGCAGCCGTTCGTGCCAGGCTCCCATAACGGTTCTTGTTCCTCGATAGCCCGGACCATGTTTCCCCAATGGTAGGCATCGCCTTTGCGGGCCTTGAACGCACCTGGAATAGCTGCCTGATGAGAAAGCACGTGGTTGACAGTAATGTGCTCTTTACCGGCTTGGCCAAACTCTGGCCAATAACGGGAGACGGGCTGGTCCAGGGCAATTCGACCCTGATCGGCGAGGATCAACACCGGCAGGATGGAGAGCGGCTTTCCGACCGAGAACATGCACACGAGCGTGTCGCGCTCCCAAGGCTGCGTCCGTGCCCGATCCTTATACCCACCCCACAGATCAACAACCGTCTTCCCATTCACGACAACGGCCACACACTCGCCAATTTCTTTACCATCGGTCAAGTTTTGCTCAAGCGCCTCGCGGACGGCCTTGAATGCCGGATCACATATACCAGCAATAGGTGCGGTGGACGGCATAAGACGGACTCCCTCCTACCGAAAATGCGGCATGACTTCTTTGGCAAACAGCTCCATTGAGCGCTGTGACTTTTTCGGATCGAGCCCCGCCATCTGCATCCACATTACCAGATGGGTGACGCGTGTTTCCGCGCTGTAGCGCTCGATCTCCTGAACGGCATCGTCCGGAGTACCGACGATGAGCGGCGCTTGGAAAAAGGACAGGTCCTTGACGTGGCGCAGTTCACCTACCGGTGGCACCGTTGGGGTGGACATGACCGAGTCGCTCCAGGGCAGGTCGTCAGCCTCCTTAAAGCGCCGGTCATAGGAACTCATCATATAGTGCAGATGCGGTTCCACATCGTCCCAGGCCTGTTCCCGGCTCTCGGCCACATAGACCGCCCGCAGTTGGGCAATATGATAATCGTCCGTGTTACGGCCATGCTGCTGGAGTCCGGCATCATACATTTGCTGCAAGTCAACTCCGCCGCTGCCGCCCAGGTGATAGCCCAGTCTCGCAGCCCGGGCGACCGATTTTTCCGCCATCGCCGCTATCCAGATTGGCGGGTGGGGTTTTTGGACAGGCTTGGGAGCCAGGATCACCTCGCGCAGATTGTAGTGTTTCCCTTCAAAAGAGAAGCTGTCCTCGGTAAAGCAGCGCCGGATAATCTCGGTTCCTTCTTCGAGTCGCGCTGCACGCTCTTTACGCGGAATACCAAAGCTGGCGAATTCGCTCAGCCAGTAACCCTGGCCGAGACCCAGGTCGAGCCGGCCGTTGGAGAGAATGTCAACGGTTGCGGCATCTTCCGCGACCCGAACCGGGTTATGCAGGGGCAGGATGATAATATAGGTCCCAAGCCGAATGCGGCTGGTTTTCATGGCCGTGGCGGACAGGATTGGCAGCAGGGAGGGCGACCAGGCGTCGTCCGCAAAATGGTGCTCGGTCGTCCAGATATGATCGTAGCCCAACTCCTCGGCCCGAACCGCCTGCTCGATATGCTCCTGGTAGAGCTGCGGAAACGGCACTTCCCATTGTTTCGGATTCCGAAAAGGCAGCAGCAACCCAAAATCCATACGTTCCCCTTCTTTCCGCCCCGACCGACCCAGGCTTAAAACGTTTCTTTATACGGCCGGAGGTCGATTTCCTGGGCCCAGGCGGTTTTATCCTGGGTATAGAGGTGCCAATAGGTATCGGCAATGGCGTCAACGTCCAACAGGCCGTCTTCCCCGCGCTGCTCCTTGAGTTGTGGGCGGCGGGTGTTCAGCAGGTCACCGTTAATACCACCGTCGATAATCACATGCGCCACGTGTATCCCCTGCGGTCCCCAGTCGCGTGCCATGGTTTGCGACAGAGAACGCAGGGCCGCTTTGGCCGAGGCAAACGAACCGAACGGCGGGCGGCCCTTAATCGAGGCGGTCGCACCGGTAAAAATAATGGTTCCCCGTCCACGGGGGATCATGCGCCGACCAGCTTCCCGACCGACCAGAAAGCCGCCCAGGCAGCCCACCCGCCAGACCATCTCAAAGAACTCGGCTTCGGTCTCCAGTAGCGGCTTGGGAAAATTATTGCCCGCGTTATACACCACGCAGTCCAGCACACCGTCGCCCTGGTTTTCCGCGGTATCAAACAAGCGGAGGACATCAGGCTCCTGCGTGGTATCCGTCACTACTCCGGTTGCGGTTCCGCCGTTGGTCTGAATGCTCCGCGCGAGATGCTCCAGCCTGTCCTGGGTGCGCCCGGCAATAAACACGTGCAGGCCCTCACGCGCCAGGCGGTGGCAGACCGCCCCGCCAACCCCGACCTCGGCTCCGACGCCGACCACAATCGCTTTCTTTTGTTCGCTCATCCTACCGTCCTCCTTCAGCAACGGCCTGGCAGGCAGGAGATGCCGCGCTTCGATAGCGCGCTGATCTCGCGCAGTCCTCTGATACCGGGATTGAGAAGCGTCGCTCTCCTACTCGCCCGGCCGGACCGGCCGCACCCGGCTCAGCACGAAATTGCGGGCGCTCGCATAGTATAAGCCGGTGAGCCGGAGCAGACGTTTTTCGGGCTCTTCCTTGCGCAACAGGTCCACATAATGCGCCGGACCCTTGATATACAGATTCGGCTCACGATGACGAATTTCGGACAGAAAATTAATCACTGAGAAATCGGGATAGCGGCTCTCCACATCCTGGACCCGAAACCGCAGCGTCTCTCCTTTTCCCACGGCAAGCGTCACGACCTGACTGCCCGGCGCCAAGCTGATCATCCCATACAGTTCTATAGGCAGACCGCCATGCTGCGCATGAACCGGACCTGCCGCACCGCCGGACACCAGAAGAAACCCAACCAGCAAAAAGAGAAAAGGCAAAGGGAATCGCATCAGGTGATTTTTCAGAGGAGACCAACCGCCCTCAGCTTAAGACCCCGTTACCCTTGAGGGTGGCGACTTCGTCTGCCGAATAGCCCAATACGCGCTGCAACACATCCTCGGTATCCTGGCCAAAACAGGGCGCGGACCGACGGACCTGACACGGAGTATCCGAGAAGTGCCACGGGATGCCGGCATGTTGCCGCACACCGACCTCCGGGTGCTCAAGCGCGGCAAAGAAGGGGCGAGAGCGCAGATGCTCGTCTTCGGCCAATTCCTTATTGGTCACGGCCGGAAAGGCGGCCAAACCCGCCGCCTGGAGCGTGCGGGTGACCTCTTCCGCGGCCCGCGTGGCAGTCCAGTCCGTGACAGCGGCTTCGAGGGCATCTTCGTTGTCCTTCCGGTCTGCCAGCGTCGCAAACCGAGCATCACTCGCCAGGTCCGGTTTCTCCATGACCGCACACAGCCGCTGCCACTCGTCGTCGTCCGCCGCCACAATACTGACCCAGCGGTCTTCCCCCTGACAGCGGAACAGGCCGTGCGGAGCCATATACGGGTCGCGGTTGCCCATCCGCTGGGGTGCGGCGGCGTTCATTTCCTGAGCCATGATCCCTTCGCCCACGAGCGCCACCGAGGTCTCCCACTGCGACATGTCAATATACTGCCCCTCCCCAGTCCGGGCGCGATGCATCATCGCGGCCAACACGGCAAAAGCGCCGTGCAGCCCGCCGTTCGGGTCGCCATAAGAAAACCCGACGCTCATCGGGGGGGAGTCGGGAAAGCCCGTCAGGGAGGCCAGCCCGCTCATCGGCACCTGGGCCGGACCATAGGACACATATGGGCTTTCCGGTCCGGTCGCACCATAGCCGGAGAGCGCAATCATGATGATATCGGACTTTATCGCTTTGAGGGTTTCATAGCCCAGGCCCATTCGGTCCATGACACCCGCGGCAAAATTCTCAGCAACGATATCGCTGGCTGCAACCAGCTTTTTTGCGACCGCCAGACCCTCCGGCTTTTTGAGATTGAGGCAGATTGAGTGTTTGCCCTGGTTGTACTGATTGAAATACCCACAGCGGTTCGGCCCGGCTTCCCCGTCGGCAACCGGCGGGATACGCCGCGTGACACACAGGCGGCTCTCTGACTCGATCCGAATGACCTCGGCCCCCAGATGAGCCAGTTGCAAGGTGCAGAACGGCCCGGCCCAAACCCAGGTAAAATCGGCAACACGCACACCCGATAACGGTAATTGCTCAGACATCATTCTTCACCTTCTAGGGAGGATTGGGGATTAGGGGTTGGCAGCCCAGCCCCCAATCCCCAGTTCCCAATCCCCAATCAAATAATCTTCGTTTCTTGCAACGCCTGCAATTCTTCCGGCGCAAGCCCAAGCTGCCCGCCGTAGACCTCCTCATTGTGCTGGCCCAGACATGGGGCCGGACTGCGCAGGGTCCACGGCGAGGCGGCAAATTTGAACGGCGCCCCCGGATAGCGAAGAGAGCCGGCTTCGGGATGTCCGATCTCGGCAAAAAAGCCCCGCGCGTTGAGATGGTCGGATTTGAGCAGGTCGCCCATGGTCGAAACCGGCGCAAAAGGCACACGCCGTTTCTGCGCCCCATGGTAGACCTCGTGGACCGACTTGTCCTGCAACCAGTCTTCCAGCAACGCTTTCAGGGCGTCCCAGTTGACCGAACGCGCCACAAAATCCTGGAAGAGTTCGGTATCCGCCCATTCCGGATTGCCCATGAGCTCGACCGCATTCTGCCACTGATGCCCTTCAACCGCGAGCACATAAATATAACCGTCGCGGCAGGGCAGGACGTCCTGGGGAATCAGCCGAAAGCCCAGTCTCGACGGCGTCGTCTGATCGTACGGCCAGGCAATATAGTTGTTCTCCATAATGGCGACCAGACACTCTTGAACCGAGATGTCGATGTGCTGGCCTCTGCCCGTTCCGAGTCGGGCGTACAGGGCTCCCAAAGAGGCAATGCCCGCATTGACCCCAGCCTGGAATCCCGCCTGTTGACCGGCGGCCTTGAGGGGCGGCAGGTCCGGTCGTCCACCCAGTCCGCCCAGAAAGACAATGCCCCCCGCAGTCCACATGGTTAAATCATGCGCGGTGTAATCCCGGTGTGGACCGGTTTGGCCAAAGGGTGAAATCGAGGTCATGACCAGCTTGGGATTCTGCTGGGCCAGGGCCTCATACTCCAGACCAAGCGAGGCGAGCTGGGTGGGATGATAATTATGGACCACGACATCCGCGTCTTTGACCAGTCGCTGGAACAACTCCCGGCCTTTTACCGTCTCCAGGTTCAGCGTCACCCCGCGCTTATTCGTATTCAGATACAGAAACAGCCCGCTCTTTTCGGGATGGGGGGTATTCCCTGGATAGGGTCCGCGCTGCCGGGCAAGGTCGCCACTCGGTTCTTCGACTTTGATTACCTCCGCGCCAAGGTCGGCCATCAGCTTGCCCGCATACGCAGCCGCGACCATATGACCACATTCAACCACGCGGATACCATATAGGGGGCCTGGGGCCTGGGGATCAGGCATGGAGGAAGGATGTCCGCTCATAGTGTTCCTATCTCACTACAGATTTAGTATCGGGCCATACGGGGGTCGATCTCGTTGGCCCAGGCGTCTATCCCGCCCGCCAGATTAACGACCTGCGCGAAGTCGTGCTGACGCAGGAAGTGGACTACGCGCAGACTCCGCACCCCGTGGTGGCAGTAGACCACAATCTCGGCCTCAGGGTCGAGTTCGGGCAAACGGCTGGGGATATCGCCCATCGGAATATGGACCGAGTGCGGGAGTTGCACCAGCGCCACTTCTTCGGCTTCACGGACATCGAGCAGCACAAAGTCTTCACCTGCGTTTTGTTTGGCCTGGAGTTCGTGAACGGTGATTTCGAGAGACATCAGACACTATCTTTCAGCCATGCTGTTTTGACGACAGAACAGCCGGTCTGATACTAGACAACGGACCCCTACTGGGCAAGGGTCCAGCAGGGACATCTTATAGGAGAAGGAGGCGAATATGGCAGATTCCGAACGTTATCAAAAGGGTGCGGCAAAGATGAAGGAACTCTTCGGCGTAGAACCCCGACCGGGTAGCATGCACGAGGATTTTCTGGATATCACGGTAAAAAATCTGTTCGGCGATATTTGGGGCCGGGACGGCCTGGCCATTCAAGAGCGCTCAATGATTACCATGGCCGCCCTGACCGTGCTGGGCCGTGACCCTGAACTCAAGGTTCACATCCGCGGCGCACTCAACATCGGCATCAGCCGCGACAAGATCAACGAGATCATGATCCACCTCGCCCACTACGGCGGCTGGCCGGTCGGCGTCAACGGCCTGCGTATCGCTAAACAGGTCTTCGACAGCATCGACGAGAAGAATGCCAAGAGCGAGTAGCGCGCCAAGAAGGGCTAAAACGTGTTAGGGATTTTCTAAGCCGTGGAGCGACGCCCTACACCGATGTAATTCTGATACAGGAGAACGGAGAACATGTGAGCACTGAACCACAGTTGTTTCGAGTCAATCCGGAAAGCCAAGAGTCCGAGAGGATAGAAGAGGTCGAGTTCTCCCAACTGGGATTCCAGGAGCGGCAGGACATACAGGAATGGGTAGCCGCCAACCCGGGCATCCTGGGCGAGGATCTACTGATAATTGGTAAGGAGTTCAGCGGCTTCGACAAGACGAACGAGAGACTCGATCTGTTGGCGGTGGATGCGGACGGGAAGCTGGTCGTCATCGAACTGAAGCGCGACGACACGGGCGCGGATGTCCACTGGCAGGCCATCAAGTACGCAAGCTATCTCCACAGCACCAGTCCAGACAATATCATTCGCATGCTTGCCGACTACAAAAAGGTGTCGGAGTCAGAAGCCGAGAACAGGCTGTTGCAACATCTTGAGTCGGACAACCTTGATATTCTGAACAACGACCAGCATATCATCCTCGCGAGCCACAGGTTCGCTCCAGAAGTAACTTCTGCCGTGCTTTGGCTGAACGAGAAAATCACCGGCAAAGACCTCATCACTTGCGTCCAACTGACGCCTTACCGGGATGCGAAGACCGGTTCGCTGTACATACAGACTTCCACAATCATACCTGTGCCAGGAGTAGAGGATTACGTCATCGGGGTCGGCGATTCACCGAGCAAAAGCGGACCCACGATACGGAGGGCCCGCTCACCGCGACAGAATCCGAACAAAGACGATGAGGTTACGCGATTCCTCAGAGGAGTTGGAGAACTGGCTATAGACGACTTGCCGGACGAACTCAAGCCGAACAAGAAGAGTAGATGGGCGGGGGCGTCGACCGACTATCGCTACTATAACGTCTGGTACTCGCGTCTGCCTTGGAGCGCGTATTTGGCCTACCTAGTTTACCTGTACCCAGGAAAGGAGAGCGACTCAGGCGTTGCTCAATGGACAGCGAAAGTGGGATATTGGAATTCGGCGAAGGCGGGGTCTGTGAACCTTTCTACAAGTGAACTCGAAGCCCTGGTTGACAGGATCGAAGAGCTGCGCGTCTATGAGGATCAGGAGTTGACAAGAAAAGGCACCTGGTGCGAGTTGACAGTATCACGTCATGCAGATGCGCTGGACGAGCCTTTCGCCAAAACACTGGCCGACACGCTCAGGCGTTTCATCGAAGTCGTCACGCCCGAGGTAGATGATTTTGAGGCCATGCGCAACGAAGAAGAAGCCTGACTGTGCAATTCAACCGTATTGGCGTTGAATCTTGAGCAAGCTTTTTTCATAAGCCTGCTTTTACCAGAGCGTTTCACTATTATGTGTAGCCACTCGGCTCCCATCGCCGTTCGTGCTGAGCGTAGCTCCGGAGGGGCGGAGTCGAAGTACACTCCGGGGGACGTATCACGTCCGGCATGATGGGGCCACCTGCACAGCTCTTTGGCTATAGACTTGTCCATATATAAGTTTATAGGTGTCCTTATGGAAACAATCGTTCCGATCTCGGATCTTCAGAGTCAGGCCAAGAAAATTGTTGAGCGCGTAAAGAATACGCGAGACCCGGTCGTGATTACGCAAAGAGGCCGGCCGGCGGCCTTGCTTGTCAACTACGAAGATTACGCCGGGATGGTTGCGACCTTGGAGGAGATGAGTCAGCCTGACTGGCGGGAACGGCTGGCGGAGGCCGAACGGGACTCTCAGGCCGGTAAGAGTATAAACCTCGCTGAATTTTCATCCCTACCCGACCATTTGGAATAACCACGGTTCCTGAGAGAAAGTCTACCATCCAAAAAATAGTTTGCGAGGGGTTCCCAGGTGTCCCACACGACGCTCGGTGTCGATCTGGCGGCGCAGCCGGAGAACACCGCGTATTGCCTCATCGAATGGGTCAAGCCGGAAGCTCGGATCATTGAGCTTCGTTGTGGAGCGGACGACGAGATACTGCTGGAGATGTTTGATCGCTCGGACAAGACCGGCATCGACGCTCCGTTCGGCTGGCCAACCGCATTCGCCACCGCCGTTTACGCGCACCAGCGTCGGAACGTGTGGCCCGCCGTCTCTACCGCTTCGCTCCGATACCGGACGACGGACCACATCGTGCGGGAGCGCATCAAGCGCTGGCCGTTGAGCGTGTCATCGGACCTGATCGGCGTCACGGCCATGCGCGCCGCCCGCTTGCTCTCCGAGACCGGACGGATCGATCGCAGTGGCCGCGGTCGTTTTGTCGAGGTGTATCCCGCCGCCGCTCTGCATGTGTGGGGTTTCCCTTCCAGCCGCTACAAGAAGAAGGAGGGCGAGGAAAACCGGCGTGAGTTGACGAGATGTTTGATGACCGCCACAGAAAAGTGGTTAGATTGGCCGGTTGACGCAAGAGAGGCATGCGAGAAGAGCGACGACGCGCTTGATGCGGTCGTGGCCGCTCTTGTCGCTCGGGCTGCGGCCACGGATCAGATCGAACCCATTCCGCAGAAGCATATGGCGACCGCCAAACGGGAAGGTTGGATTGCCCTCCCCCGCTCCGGCTCTTTGGCCAGCCTGGCTGCGGATGTGTAAATCCACACGCATCCGAGATGACGCCTCAGACCTGTCCGTAGCGTCCGGCCTCGATCAGTTCCTGACGCTCAAGGAGCCGTTCAGTGCTGTTGATTCTCAGGAGCGCCACCGTTGCTCTTCCTATCCCAGAGAGCGGTACGATCATTGCCCCTTGCAGCGAAAAATGGGCTTTCCATTGCTGCCGGCGTGGATGAAAGAGCGGGACAATCTCTTGTGTGTCCGGGTCGAGCGCGGCCACATCGCTGCCCTTGTAGCGATTACACAGCGTGCACGCATAGGCCAGATTGCTCTGTGTTGTTGTGCCGCCATGTTTGCGGGCCAAAACGTGGTCAATTTGATGGGCAGCGTAGCTATCGTCTTCGTGGATCAAGCAATACTCACACCGTCCGGCAGCTTGGCGTTGGATCTGTAGACGAAGCTTTGCAGAGACGCGTTGACTCATTGCGCGAGCTTTTGCCGCAAGCGCGCCTTTACGAGGCGCATAAAATGCTCCAAGCGCTCAACCTCATCAAGCTCAGCTTGCTCGTCAGGAGTCAACGTGCCATTCCGGTTCTTTTCAAGCAACGCCTCAACGCGTTCTTGCATCCCTGGCGAGGGATGAAAGGAGAGCACACGCTCTGCTATCGCAGGTTCGGCAAACAGATCGACAATTTCATCGTACGCGACAGGCTGTATCGTAGCCATACCATCTCTCTACCATAGCCCTCTCGCACGGACCAGCGGAGACATTATACCGCCAATAAACGCCGATACCCCTCCAGCATACCCGCACCCGCTCCCGACGCGTAGGACACATTGACAAAAATCACCTCGTCCACAACACCTTCATACTCGGACAGACGACGCCGGCATTCCTCGGGCGTTCCGGCGATGGTGACGGTATCGACCACTTCGTCGGTCATGGCCTCCGCCGCTTTCTGGATATTTCCCTCGGGCACGTGCTTCAGCGCCGCGTCTGCCGCAGGCGAGAAACCCTGTTCCCGCAGCATGTACTCGTAATACGGATGCGGCAGCGGAGAGAAGAGACGACAGATCGCTTCACGCGCGGCTTGGCGGGCGACTTCACGCTCCTCATGCACCGAGACAAACGAGCCCATCAGAAAGCCGAGGGCGTGCGGGTCGCGGTCAGCTTCTTCCGCAGATTTTCGGGCCGCAGGTTGAATCACCTCGCGCGCGTACGGTGCGGATAATATCGCGCCCATGGCGATGCCATCCGCGACCCGACCGGCGACGCGGACCATACGCGGGAAAATGGCGGAGATGTATATGGGAATGCTCTCGCGAATGGGCGTCACCGCCGGCACCCAGTCCATGGTATGAATTTCGCCCTGGTAGGAGACGCGCGAACCAGCGGGGGTACGAACGATTTGTTTGAGGTTTTCAATATACTCGGTCATTTTCTGGTAGGGTTTCTCGTGCGGAACACCCTGCCACTCGGCGTTAATATGCCGGTTGCCGCTGCCGACCCCGAGGAGCAGCCGTCCGCCGGAAATCTCGTCCACGTCAACCGCACTCATACCGGCAATAAAAGGGCTGCGACCGTAGGCGTTCAGCACGTAGGAACCAATCCGGACCCGTTCGGTTGCCAGGGCGAGCGCGGTCAACGGCACGAAGGCGCTGCGCCAGGCTTCGGTGACATACAGAGAATCAAAACCGGCCGCTTCGGCTTCTTTGGCCACAACCATCATGTCGCGCTGCGACATCCCGCCTCCGGGAAAAATCAGTCCGCGTTGCATACACCTCTCCTTATTTCGTGTCCTTATTGGCTGAACTCTTATTGACCCAGAACTCTTATTGACCCAGAACAAGGGCCCCGTCCCGCACCGCAGGTTTGCCCTCTTCAGTCCGTATCTCAAACCGCACCACGTCGCCCTCCGCGCTCGCTTCTCTCGATACGATCCGAACGGTCAGGCGTGAGGGCATGAACACCATGGCGCCAAAGCGCCCACTTACCCGTTTGACCCGTTCCGGGTGACCGTCGGTTTCCTGAGCAATGACACAGGAGATGCCATGCGCCAACGTAGCCGTTCCGTGCAGGATCAGCCCAGGCAACCCGTACTGCTCGGCCACCGCCGGGTCGGTATGGATCGGGTTCCAGATGCGCGCACACTCGGTATAGACATGAGCCGCTCCGGCCGAAATCGCCACCGGGATTTCCGCCTTCGCCCCGGTCGCCGTATCGAGCGGCTCCAATGGAGTTGGCAGGTCGGAGACCGGGCTATCTTCCCCCTCGACGTCAACCCCACGAAAGAGCGTTCCATACCAGGTCGAACAGACCGGCTGGCCATCGGCGTCCCGGGTATCAAAACGGACAGTCTGGTAGGCCCCCGGCTTGCGCTGTTCAACGCCGGCCACCGTTGCCTGCGTTGTCAGCTTTTCGCCCGCCCGGATAAGACGGTGAATCACCAGATCGTGTGTGGCATGGACACCCCGCAGAGCCTCTTCCCGTTTCAGGGCACTGTCTCGCATGGCGAGCATGACTGGCCACTCAATACAGACCGGAAAGAGCGGGTGAGCAACGATCCCGTCCGGTCGGCAGGTGTCCATATAACAGGGTAAATAGTCGTCGAGTCCGGCCGCGTACGACATGACCCAACGCGCATCGATTTCGCTGACAAAAGGTTGTCCAGCAGAACCAACCGTTGTTGAATGCAGTGCCATGACCCTCCTCCTTAACGGTCTCTTCCAGAGAGTGAATGCCTTAGCCTGATACCGTAATCTCGCTCGTCCTGCCACCTTTGCGCACTTCTATGCGCATGGGCATAGCCGCAGCGACTTCTTCGACATGGGTAATAATGCCTACCATCCGGCCGTCTTCGCCCCGCAACTCTTGCAGGGTCTCCGTGACCATCTGCACCCCTTCTCGGTCCAGCGTCCCGAAGCCTTCATCCAGAATCAGGCATTCGGTCGAGGTCTGGGCCGCCCGGCCGGTCGCCACGGTCCGAAACCCTTGCGACAGAGCGAGTGCAATAGCGAGCGAGGCTAAAAACGTTTCTCCGCCCGACAGCGAATGGGTGGGCCGGGCGCGGCGCTGATCCTCGTGGTCGACAATTTGGAGTGTGATCGCCCGCCCCCGATACGCAATATCAAACACATATCGCCCGTGGGTGAGGCGTTGCAGGTGAGCGGACGCGTCACGCATCAGAGCCTCTATGGCTCCCCGCGACAAGAAATCGGTAAATTCCGAACCCAGGAGCTTACGCAGGTCCGAGGCCAGACGTGCTTCACTCTGTGCGGCGTGCAGCTTTTCTTCTTCTTGCTCTTTCTCCTGCCAACGACGTTCAGCTTCGGCATGTTCCGCCTCTAAACGTCCACGTTGTTCTTGGAGAGACATCATCTGTCCCCGAACCGTTTCAAGTTGGGGCTTGATCTGCTCTCCATCCTCTCCGGCGTCAGTGAGGTTGTGTTGCTCGATCAGCCCACGAAGCTTTTCCCACTCCTCTGCCAGCGTGTCGGACACCTGTTGCCGCTTCTTGTGTGACTCTTCCAACATTTGCGTTCGGGCCTGAAGGTCGGCCTGTGATGCGGTGGCCTGGCGTCCGGCCTGTTCTCGCCTCGCCCGTGCGTTTTCTTCGCGATGTAACAAATCTGCATGCCGGGTTTGCTTGTCTGACAGCGCTTTGAGTTCACTTTCTACGTCTTCGGTCTGCGGCAGCACCGCGTCTTCCGCCAGACCAAGGCAGGTACGTACGGCCTGCGCTTCGCGCTCGGCTCTGAGCAACGTACCCTCGTACTCAGCGGTAAGCAATTTGAGGTCGCCATCTTTCTGGACCTGGGTTGTTTTCAGTGAGTTGAGCGTCGAATCGAGTTGACGCAAGGCTCTCTCCGCCTCCTTCATTTGTTGCTCAGCCCGCATCACCGTAGTCCGGCGTTGTGCCACACTCTGCTCAGGGTCACCATTAGTAGCGAGAAACGCAGCAATCTCACGTCCGAGCACATCTAACTCGCGGATATCAGCCTCTAGCCTTTCAGTTGTCCCACGCAGCGCTTCAGTGAGCGTTGCCTCTTCTTGTTGTGCGGCTTCGCGTTGGCCTGACAGCCTCGCTTTTTCCTGCTCGGCGGATATGACCTGAGCTTCCAGGTCTTTGAGCGCTGCGCTCAGTTCTCCGTGCTGGACCTGTACAGACTGAAGGGCTTCAGGAGGAGACGCATAGCCGGGGAAACGTAGCCCGAATTGGTCTTGGACTTCCTGCCTGAGGCGTTCACGTTCCTTTAGCCCTTGCTCCGCAGCATCAAGCCGCGCCCTGCATGTGGCAACCGTGGTGTCTGCTTCTTGCGCTGCCGTGCGTCTTTGTTGGGCGACCTGTGTGACCCGCTCCATTTGAGCCTGGAGTTCCTTCAAATCCTCCCCTGCTTCTTGAGCCGCAGGAATTTCGTTGACGGTTGCCTGACACACGGGGCAGGTATCGCCAATGTGAAGCGTGGCCCGCAGGTGGGCGGCTTCGTGCCTGCGTTGGTTGTCTTCAAGCGCGGTGCGGGCCGCTTGCTCCTGTTCTTCGGATTGGACGAGCGCCTGATGAACCTGCTGGGCTGTATGTTCCGCTTGGATGAGCGTAGTACGGGTAGCCTCAAGTTCGGCCCTGACTCGCTCTTCCGCCTCAGTCGCCTCGTGCAGTTCTCGGTCCAGACGTTCGGCTTCATCGATCAGTTGGCGTTTCTGCCGTTCGTCTTCTTTTGTTCTTTCGAACTTGTCTTTCAGTTCTCGAACGGTCTGCTCGCAGCTTACATCTTGCCGCTTCAGGTCGTCCAGACGGTGTTGGATAGCGGTGTGGTTCTGGCGTAGGTCTTCTATCCGAGAGGCCAGTTGCCGCTGTTCCTGTTGCAGCTCTTTCCAGCGTTTTGCTGCGCCGAGCTTTTCCGTCAGTGTGGTCACGTCACCGGCTTCGACAACAAGCTGCTCAAACCTAATGGCGTAGTCCTGATGTTGAGACTGAGCCTGCTCGACCTGCCGCGTGTGGGATTTGATCTGTTGTACAAGGGTGTCAACTTCTCCCTGGACAGCGGCCCGTTCAGTCTTTTTCCGCTCGGCTTCCGTTTGAGCAGCCATCCAGGCCGCAAGATGTTCAGAAGCCCGTTTGACAACCTCGTGCCTCGCCGTGTCGTATCCTAACGCTTCTCGCTCCTGACCAACCTTTTCCAATTCATCTGTCAGGCTGGTAACCAGGGCGGTCGCCTTATCAGCTTTCCTTTGCGCTAGCTCTTTCTCCTGAGTGCGCGTCTGCACCTCAGTTTGCAGCTCGGTCACACGACTTCGTAAGCCCGATATTTGGTCGACGTGTTGAGCCACATTGCGTAAGCATTGCTCCTCCTGAGAAACCTGTTCAATGCGTTGGCTGAGCTTGGAAAGTTCGTCTTTCTGAAGAGCAATATGCTCCTGACTCAGACCGGCGTATTGGGCCAGAGTTTCACGTAGCGTTTCTGCCCGAGTTTTTTCCCGATCGGCTACAAGCTTGGCCTGGTCGGCCACCCGGGAGTACACGCCAAGCTCCAGGATCTTCGCCAGCAATTCGCGCCGTTTTTTTGGCTCGCTGGTGAGAAATTCGGCATACCGGCCTTGGGGGAGGATAACTGTTTTGGTGAAGCTGTCAAAATCGAGGCCTAGGAGCTCTTCGATCCGACCGGTGAGCCGCGCGGACCCGGATACATCCTGTATCCACTCTTCCCCTTCGCTTTCGCTGAGACCGGAGTCCGTGATCTTCCCCGTTCGTCTTACTGCCCGAAACCAACGCGGCCCAAGCGTAAAGTCGAGCGCAACCTCACACGTCTGCTCACCGGTCGAGATCACGCCTTTTGAATCCGCCCCGTAGCGTGCGGTGCGGCCATACAGGCACCAGACCATGGCATCGATGAGTGCGGACTTGCCGCTGGCCATCGGGCCGGTGATCGAAAACAGATCGAGTTGCGAAAAGTCAACTTCGTGGACCAGATCTCCCGTCACCCGAAAGGGCATGAAATTTTTGAGGCTGAGTTTTTGTGGACGCATGGCTTTAGTGGGGGACTGGGGATTCGGGGTTGGGGGTTGGCATTTATTTATGCTGGCTCGTCCCGCGCGGTGCTGACCTCCTGATACAGCCGCTCAAACAGGGCTACAAGTTGAGGCTCGGGCTCTGCGCCGCGTTTTGACTTGTAATAGTCGGTGAAAAGTTCCGCTGCGGGTCGCTCCTTCGGATTGTGGATCGTTTCGTCGACGGAATCGCTGGCCGACATTTCTTCAAACCGGAACGAGACTACGCCCGGCAGCGTCCGAATTTGCTCGATCAGCTCAGACGTTTGGCCCTCCGGCTTTAAGACGACCTCAACCCACGCATTGGTGAACTCTTCTGCCTGCGACAGTATTTCTTCGGCGGTTCCCGTCCGGCGTAGCAGCGATTTCCCTGCAGTCAGCGCAATGGGCGAGACTTCCGCCGGTTTCCCCGGATGGGCCTCAATGAGGCAGACGCTTTTGTCCTGGCCCCGCTCGCCAAAGTCCATTTGCAGGATCGATCCGGCATAGCGTGCCTGCGCCCGTGTCCCGCCCACCTTTTGGGGCTGATGCATATGCCCCAGGGCCACATAATGTACCTGACCGGGGAAGATGCCAGGATCAACAGGAAAGACGCTTGAGCGCCATTCACCCCCTCCAAACTCCGTCCCGGAAACATGGGCGTGGGCGAGCAGGATGGACACCGCGTTGGGGTCCATTTGCAGCGTCGCTTCCTCCAGGGCGCGCAGATAGTCCTGCACCATGCTCTGGTACACACTCAGACGTTCGTTCTCGCTTTTGTCGGTTCCTTCGGCCGCCGTCAGCACCCGGTGGGGGTGCAGATAGGGCAGACAACTCACCAGCGCCCGCTCTCCTCCGGTTCGCTGGGGAATGGAGACAATGAGGTCCGACGGGGTTTCACTCATGTCCGTCATCATATGCACGTGAAGCAAATCACCCAGCGGTTTCAGGGTGCGCAGGCGGGCGGCGTCATCGTGGTTACCGGGAATAACAACAGAGACGATATTATCGCGGGCGAGCTGCGCCAGGGTGTGCGCCACCAGTTCCTCGGCAGCCAGCGGCGGACGCCGTTCGTGAAAGACGTCACCGGTCACCAGGACGGCATCAATGTGCTCGCGCTTAGCGATATCAATAATCTCGGCAAACACCGCCCGGTGCTCATCCATCCGCGAGCGATTGCGGATAGTTCGGCCTACGTGCCAGTCCGAGGTGTGGAGGAACCTCATACCCGTATCCTTAATACTCGCTTTCTCGGACTCGGGACAGCTTCAAAGCAGGTGGCGGCAATTTCTGTTCGTCCGCCCGGGTCGCCCAGGCCGGCATGGGGAATAGAATCGGGACCGGAGTGGGAATGTCGGGTTGCGACACGATCATCCGCCCTGACGTTAAAATCGCGGCCCGTTTGCGCAGGGTTGGCGGTAGAAAACCATATTCGGCACGTTCGGCTTCGGCGGCATCCAGCCGACCAACGATCCGAAAGGCAGGGTTGGCAACAATCCGCCGCTCCACCTCGGACGCGGTTTGCTGCGCACCGATCAGAATCGTGCCGCTGGACCGCCCCCGCTCGGCAATCTCAAGCAGCCGCTCTCGAATCGGAGACCAGCCGTCACGGGGCGCGTAGCGGTTCAGCTCGTCCACAACGATAAAACACAAGGGTTCCGCTGACCCGGTTGCTTCTTTTTCTTCCTGAATCTGTTGCAGCACGGAGCCCACCACAAAACTCTTGCCCACCTCGTACAGTCCGCTCAGGCTGACCACGGTCACCTGCCTGTTGCGCCAGTTGATCGCGTGCCGGGCCGCGTCGGAATCCGCGGGGTCGCGGATAAGATACGAGACCTTGTCTTCGGCGCTGTACAGACGGCGCATGAACGCGCCGACCGTGCCTGGCGAATGGTTGGTCGCACTGGCAAGGGCCTCCATCGCTCGGAGGAGAGTCGGAAAATCGCGAACCTCGGTCGGAGGGGCTGAACTGTCGTCCTCTGCCAAGTCCTCTCCCAAGGGGAGCAACACACCCGGACCCGGACCGTCTTTCTCGGCGTCTTCGGCTGCTTCAAGGAGTTTGCGTTCAACCTGATAGGTCAGGGCTGACAGCAGGGAGGCGTCTTCCCCGCCTTCAGAAAACAGATAGCGCAGCAAGCGCTGACGGCAGAAATCCCGAACCGTCCAAAAATAGGGCGTGACCTCATCCGCCTTGCGGGAGCTGACCTTGGGCATGATCGGTCCACGCGCGCTTTCCGTGGGCGGGACATAGAATTGAACCGAATCAAACGGCTCCGCCGGCAGGCCCAGTTGGGCGTAGAGGGCTTCGTTTTCAACGTCCATAACGTTACTGGCCTTGTCCAGGAACAGCAGGTCTTCGCCTTTGACGTTGAAGATAATGGCGTGGGTGTTCTTCGCGTCGGTCAGATGCCCGCAGTGCAGCAGACTGTGGAGCAGAAAGGTGGAGTAGGTCGTTTTGGTGGCAATGCCGGACACGCCACTGATATTCATATGCGCGCCCTTGCGACCATTCAAAAAATCGAGGTTGCCGTATACGACTTCCTTGCCGGACAGGGACAGGCCAATCGGAAACTTGCGCTCCATCTTGTCCATGAACAGGGCTTGCGCGAACTCTTCATCCTCGACCGTACGGACCGGGTCGCCCGGCATCGGCGGATAATAATACTCCGGTATCAAACGGGTCACTTTGACGTGCGCGGCGATGGAGAGTTCAACGGGCAGACCGCGTTCCGCCTCAACCACGTCGGAGTCAAACGTCGAGCCCTGATGGCGGGCCCGGACGATATCGACCATGCCGAATAATTTCAGGGGTCCGTTTGGCGAGTCGGTCTCGACCACGATGGCATCATCAACCTGGATTGGTTCGCCTTCTTCGAGCCATACCCAGAATTCGAGCGGGGTGGCATCTTGCGTGCCGATTACTCTCCCCATGCGTTCTCCTTTCCGTTTGGCTATACCTGGTTCAGGAGGGCCTTCTCAATACACCGCCGGACCAGCTTGGGGTCACCCAGGCGGTGCCGCAGCCGGCGCTCCAGTCCGCCGATGGGAATCAAATTTTGGGGAGCGCGGGGGTCTTTTGGCGCACGGGAAGCCAGCGCCGAAACAGCATGTGCGGCTTGATCTAACAGTCTGACCGCCTGCTGAATACCAAGACCAAGCTTCACTTCTAAGCGCACCAGTCCGGTAAACGGATGCTCGATCGGTCGCGGATTCGCCAAACGCAGATAACAGGTGAACACCTCAAAACTTTTTCGCCTGCTGCTGCCAGAGAATTGGAACAGCGGGGTGCGTTCACCCGGCTGAAGCTGTTCGAGAATTTTTGCCTCTTTGGGTGCAAGGTACATACGTTGAATCGTCTTGATGACCCCGACAACTGAGGAGCTATCTCCTAAAAAGGTCAGATTACCATCCGCAAGGATGAGACGTTCGTTCCCGGACAGTTTGCGGGCCAAATCGACCTCGGCCTGTCGCATTGCGGTCAAGAGGCTTTCACGTAAGGAATCCGGGGTGAGGTCCGATACGCTCATGCTCCGGTAGCGCATGGGAATCTTTCCACCCGTCCCCGCCGCGACCAGCACATCCTGTCCGGATTGCCCCCCGCCAACAATAAAGAGGCGGTCGAGCTGTTCCTCGATAATCTCAACGCGCCGGTCAATAACGACCGCCCCGGCTGCGTACGATCCGAACAGGGCCAGGAAGCGTGTATCTTCGTCACTCAGGACCGCAGGCGCATCGACCCGCATGACCCCGTCAATCACCGCAGTCATGTTCGGCATCTGCTCGGGAGCTGGTGTTCGGGGCTGCCACGGACCAGCCTCAACCTGCTGACCGGTCACTTGGGCGGAGGGATGTTCTTCATCGACCGCCTGCGGTGTCGAAATCTGGCTACCGTAATCGCCCCCCCAGGGGTCCAGACTGATACGCATGGGTCCTGGACCTAGATTTTCTTTTCCGGCGAGCGCACGATTTGTCGCTCGCGGATCGTCACGATCGTTCGCCCCTCGGCATCCGTAATCGTCGACTCCCGAACAATAATCTCCATGGGACCGCTCCGGCCTGTTTTTTCATACACATCGGCCACACGCGAGGTAATGGTATAGGTCTGCCCGGCCATAATCTCGTCGTGAAATTCGATTTCCTGTCCCGCGTGCAGACTCATGAATCCAGACGGGAGCGGAACCTCGGGTAGCAGTCTGCCGCCGCGCATTCGCATACAAAACATCGGGGGGGCAATAACGTCCGGGTAGCCGGCGGCGCGCGCCGTTTCAACGTCCGTATACAGCGGGTTGAGATCGCCCATCGCCTCGGCAAAGGATTGAATATCCTCGGCGGTCACCGTCACCGGACCGAGCTGGACGCCTTGTTTCGCCTTCGGATCAATTTCGAGCATCATGAGGGACCTCGTTCTGAGTGTGGTCTTTCACCTCAACACTACGCAAGCATTCCCATACGCGCAAACAAAAAGAGGGACACGACATGCCGTGTCCCTCTTCGATAGATAGGCTACTTCAACGGGGAATGCACCCTAGTAGATCTTCTCATAGAATTCGAGCGCTGGCGCGCCAGCGAGGATGGCCCTCAGATCCACCCCGAGTTCACCCAGATGCTTGCGATGGGCATCGAAAGCGGCCTGGTCCGTATACTCTTCGTAGAACACGAACATGCTCGGATTTTCTTTTGAACGGTTCATCACATAGGCGCTGTTGCCGGGCTCTTCACGCACGGCCGGGACAACATCCTTCATGGCATCAATAAAATCCTGCTCCTTGCCTTCGCGAACCGTCAGCTTTGCAACCAATGAAATCATGCGTTACCTCCTTTTCCTTCCGTAAGATACGCTCCGTTTTGCCTGAGCCCGGACCGTTTGGCAACACCGCAAACGCCGGGCCGAATTGCCCGTCACAAGCGCACCGCCGCTTCGATACCCCATACCGGTGGCTCGTTGACGAAGCCGGCCAGATTATTGAAGTCGAGACCGCCGGTGGGCGAGATGTTGTTCAGGATGTTGCGGCCGAAGGCGGCCACTTCCAGACCGCCTGAGGCCGACAGCCAGGACAGGCGCAGGCCGCCCTCAAGCAGGTGATTGTCGCGGAACTCGCGCGACTCGTACAGAAAGAAATTGATGCGGCTGCGATACGCCCAATCGGTCGCCAGGATCAAGGCCGCGCCGCCGGGTAACACGCGCGTATAGCTCAGGTTCAGGTTGGCGATCCAGCGTGGGGCTTGAGGCAGGCGGTTGCCGTCAATGGAGACCGTACCCGGAACCGGGCCGGGCGGGTCAAGGACCGTACAGTCCGAACCGCACGGCTGAACGAACAGACCCGTATCGTCGAGCCGGGTGTAGTTATAGCTCAGGCCGGCCGTCAGGCGCAGCCCATAGCCCAAGGCCACGGCCCCCTCCGCCTCGATGCCCCGTCCGATGGTGCGGTCGGCGTTCAGCAGCCGGTTGGCATTGTCCACACCGCTCCCCGCGGTGAGCTGCTGATCGTGCATCCAGAAATGATAGGCCGCCAGGTCCAAATGGATACGCTGCTGCCACACACGCAGCTTCAGACCAAGCTCGACCGAGATAATGTCCTCGGTATCGGCCACAGTCACCTCGTCGCCGAACAGCAACCGGCCCTGAATGCTGGGCGCGCGAAAACTGCTGGCTACACGTACATAGGGCTGAACGCCGGGTCGCAGCTGATAACGCAGGCTCAGGTCCCA
This sequence comes from uncultured Binatia bacterium (SeqCode), assembly GCA_965203745.1. Classification (GTDB taxonomy): domain Bacteria; phylum Desulfobacterota; class Binatia; order Bin18; family Bin18; genus Bin18. The sequence continues at coordinate 490,153 of CBDBDK010000001.1, read as the reverse complement.
GCTCGGTACCAGGTCGCGGGGAGCCCTATGGATGGGACCGAGCGGACCGGCACCAATGGGCGACTCAAGACGCTCGCTCGCGTACTCTTTGTCGTCCTCGGAGACGCGCACACCCGCAGCCAGTTCGATGTTCTCGGTCAGGGTGAAGGTGGCGGCGGCAAATACGGCCCAGGCTTCGGTGCGTTGATCCTGGCGGATGCGGCCGTTCAGTACACTCCCGGCCAGGGTGTCATAGCTGAAACCCTCGATGTCGAGTTCCTCGTGGAAATAAAAGAAGCCCACCCGCCAGTCCAGGCGCTGCCAGGCCGTGTGTTCCAGGCGGAATTCCTGGCTCAACTGCCGCAGAGCCGAGAGGCCGTCGGCCGTCTCTGTTGGAAACGGAATCAGACCCGGCCCGCTGGGCGGACTCCAGACCGCGCCAAAGCCACCGTCCACGTCGCCGCGCGATCTGCCGTCCAGCCAGTCCCCACCGGTCAGCGAGATCAGGCGGAACTCACCCAGGGTATAGTGCAGCTCGGTGGCAAAGCCGTGGCTCGCCAGGTACTGCGGATTGCCAGCGTCCTGGGCAGTTTTGTCGCGCCGTAGCCCTGGGCGTAGACCGGTGCGGCCCGGCCTGAATATATTCGCCCGGAAGACCCGGGCATTGCTGTCAAAGTCCCGGACGTGAACCTTGAACCGCCCGGAAAAATTCTCCACCGGTGTCCACACAAACTGGATACGCCCGGCAATGTCATCGTAGCCACCCAGGGCCTTGTTCTTACGGGTATAGGTCTTGCCGGTATAGGTATTGTCTATCCAGTCGCTCCGGCGCTGGACCAGCAAGGAGGCCCGCGCCGCCAGGACGGACGGGATCAGCGGACCGGATAGTGCTCCCTCGAAATTGACGCTGTCGAACCGTCCGTAGGATAACCGACCGTAGCCCTCCCACTCCCAGGTCGGCCGGGCCGATTCGACCTTCACGATGCCGGCCGGCGTATTTCGCCCAAACAGCGTACCCTGCGGGCCGCGCAGCACCTCGACCCGCTCAACATCAAAGATGGGATGACCCTTGAGCCATGGGTTTTCCAGCACAATGCCGTCGTGCATGATCGACACCGGCTGGGAGGCATTCATGTCGAAGTCCGTATTGCCCAGACCACGGATAAAGAAATACGGATAGATACGCCCGAAACCTGACATGACTTGGAGGCTGGGCGTCCGATTGGTCAGAAAACGCACGTCCAGGCCCGAGGCGCGCAGCCGGTCGAGCCCCTCGCCCTGGAGCACGGACAACGACAACGGCACGTCAAAGGCGCGTTGCTCCTGCTTGCGGGCGGTGACCGTAATATCTTCGAGCGCGTGCTGCGGCTGAGCGAGCACGACAGACGGCAGCAGCCCGGCCCACAGCGCCACGACCCATCCGCCAAGCCGGCGCACGCGGTCTGTCACCGCTGGTCTGGCCAGCGGTGACGCGAGAGGTCGGGTAGCGTCGCACGGTGACACCTTCTTCTCCCTTACGGTGCCGAGGTCCCGGCCTGAGGCACACCTGTCATCAGAAACGCACGCCCCCTTCAACACCCCAGTAGGACGGTTGGTTGATGTAGGCGGTCAGGTTGTTAAAGTCGATGCCGCCGGCGGGAGAGGTATCGTTCAGAATATTACGCCCAAAGGCTGCAACTTCCAGGACACCGGAAGGCGAGACCCAGGCCACGCGCGCCCCGCCCTCAAGCCGATGATCGTCACGGAATTCTCGCGAATCGTACAGAAAAAAGTTAATGCGGCTGCGGTAGGCCCAATCGGTGGACGCTATCAGGGTCGAGCCACCGGCAAGCACGTAGGTATAGTCCAGACTGAAATTCACGATCCAGCGTGGTGCCTGGTACAGCCGGTTGCCGTCGATCGACACGGTACCGGGAACCGGTCCGGGCGGGTCCAGGACGGCACAGTCCGCGCCGCACGGGGGGATGAACAGACCAGAGTCGTCAAGCCGCGTATAATTGTAACTTGCCCCTGCGGTAAAGCGCAGGCCACGGGCCAGGACCAGCGCCAGCTCAGCCTCAACCCCCCGTCCGATGGTACGGTCGGCATTCACGAGGCGGGCGACATTGGCATCACCGCCGACCGCGGTCAGTTGTTGATCGTTCATCCAGAAATGATAGGCCGCCAGATCAAGGTGGAGCCGCTGCTGCCACAGCCGCATCTTCAGACCAACCTCGACCGAGATGATGTCTTCAGTGTCGGCCACAGTCACCTCGTCGCTGAACAGCAACCGGCCCTGAATGCTGGGCGCGCGGAAGCTGCTGGCCACGCGGACGTAGGGCTGGATGCCGGGCCGGAACTGGTAGCGCAGGCTCAGATCCCAGCTCGGCACCAGGTCGCGGGGAGCCTTGCGGAGCGGGCCAAGCGGACCGGCACCGATGGGTGACTGCAGACGTTCGATACGGTATTCCTTGTCGTCCTCAGAGACACGCACGCCAGCGGTCACTTCGAGATTGTCGGTGATGCTCAGCGTCGCCCCGGCAAACACGGCCCACGCTTCTGTCCGTTGCTCATGGCGGATACGGCCATTCACGACATTTCCAGCCAGGGTGTCGTAGTTGAGGCCGAACATGTCGAGCTCCTCGTGGAAATAGAAGACACCCACCCGCCAGTCCAGGCGCTGCCAGGCCGTGTGTTCCAGACGCACCTCCTGGCTTAATTGACGCAGAGCCGATATCCCGTCCTCGGTCTCAGCCGGAAACGGAATCAGGCCCGGTCCGCTGGGCGGACTCCAGACCGCACCATAGCCACCGTCGATATCGCCTCTTGCGAAGCTGTCGAGCCACTCCCCGCCGGTCAGCGAGATCAACCGGACAGACCCAAGCGTGTAGTGCAATTCGGAGGCGAAGCCGTGGCCGCTCACCCCCGCGTCACTGTCAGCGTCATGGGCGATTTTGTCGCGTCGGAAGCCCGAAACCAAGTCAGCATGGCCCGGCTTGAGCACATTTGCCCGGAAGAGGCGAGGCGTGCCGCCGAAGTCGCGAATATGCACCTTGAACCGCCCGGACAGATTCTCGGTCGGTGTCAATAAAAACTGAAGCCGTCCGGCCACATCGCGATAGCCGCCCAAGGCGTCGTCCTCGCCAGTGTAGGTGTTGTCTACCCAGTCGCTCCGACGCTGGACCAGCACCGAGGCCCGCGCCGCCAGGACGGACGGGATCAGCGGCCCGGACAGCGCTCCCTCAAAATTCACGCTGTTGAATCGTCCATAAGACAGCCGGCCATAGCCCTCCCAGTCCCAGGTCGGACGGGCCGATTCGATCTTGATAACGCCGGCGGTGGTGTTGCGCCCAAAGAGCGTGCCCTGCGGTCCGCGCAACACCTCAATACGCTCTATATCAAAAACCGGGGTACTCTTGAGTTGGGAGTTTTCCAACACAATCCCGTCGTACATCACCGAGACCGGCTGGGATGCATTCATATCAAAGTCGGTATTGCCCAAGCCGCGTATGTAGAACCGGGGAAAGAAGCGCCCAAAGGACGATTCGGCTTGCAGGCTGGGCACACGGTTGTTCAGAAAACGCACGTCCATGCCCGACGAGCGCAGCCGGTCGAGCCCCTCACCCTGAAGTACGGACAATGACAGGGGCACGTCAAAAGCGCGCTGCTCCTGTTTGCGGGCCGTGACGGTAATATCTTCGAGCATGTGCTGCGGCTGGGCAAACACGAGGGGCGGCACCAGCGTAGCGGCGCATAGCAACACAACCCAAGACAGCACTCCTCCGCGCCGACTTCGATGGAATTTCATATCAGGGTTATTCATTTTTTCTCAGAAGAATGGAAGGCCCGCACGCCCCCTGAGCTTGCTCTTGTGGGAACAGGCCATCGAACCGGGTGAGGCTTTCTGGACAGCACTCCCCGAGCCGTTTATCATTCCGGTGTTCTACGGAGTATTTTATTAACGGGAGGATAAAGGTCATGAAAGCTGCTGTGTTATATGAGCCGAACAAACCACTCGTGATTGAAGATTTACACATCGACCCGCCAAAAGCCGGAGAGGTCAAGGTCAAGGTGGCGGCCAACGGGGCCTGTCATAGTGATTTGCACGTCATGACCGGCGATATGCGGATGCCGCTGCCCATGGTTCTGGGGCATGAGGGCGCCGGGGTAGTAGCCGAGGTTGGCGCCGGCGTGACCTCGGTCAAAGAGGGCGACCATGTCGTACTGTCTTTCAATCCTGTCTGTGGCACCTGCCACTATTGTACCCAGGGGCAGCCGCATCTGTGTGAAACCCGGCCCAGAGCGCTCGGCACGCTCCTGGACGGGACAACGCGCCTGCGTAAGAACAACGAGGAGGTTTTCCACTTTGCGTACACGGCCTCGTTCGCCGAAGAGGCCGTTGTCCACGAGAGCTGCGCCATCAAGATCCGGGAAGATATTCCGCTTGACCGGGCCTGTTTTGTGGGCTGCGGAACCATGACCGGGGTTGGCGCGGCAGTCAACACCGCCAACGTTCAGCCCGGCTCCTCCACCGTGGTCATCGGCTGTGGCGGCGTGGGCCTCAACGTCATTCAGGGCTGTGCCCTGGCAGGGGCGCGGCAGGTTATTGCGGTCGATCTGCTCGACTCGAAACTGGAGTTTGCCAAGACCTTTGGCGCGACCCATACCATCAACCCCGGCCAGGACGACGCCTTCAAGGCGGTTATGGAACTGACCGGCGGACGCGGAGCCGACTATGCCTTCGAGGTCATCAGCTCGCCCAAGACGATCGAGCTGGCGTTCAAGATGACGGGCCGCGGGGGCGTGTGCACGGTGGTCGGCGTGTCGCCCGACGGTTCGCGCATCTCGCTCAATCCGAACATCTTTTGTCTGATGGAAAAGCGGCTTCAGGGTTCATTCTACGGTTCGACCCGCCCCCGCGTCGATATGCCCCGCCTGCTCGACATGTATATGGATAAAAAGATCAAGATCGACGAGTTGGTCTCCAAGACGTTTGCGCTCGAACAGGTCAACGAGGCCTACGACCTGCTGAAAGAGGGCGGCGGGGTGGCCCGGAGCGTCATCAAGTTCTTTTAGTCCGCCTCAACAGGATCGGTGTTCACGGGTCGGAGCGGTTCGACTTCCAGTTTGGTTGGCGCGCCGACCAGCAACAGCCAACAGGCGATGATCAGGCCGAGGTTAATCAGCCCCCCGGCCCAGAACACCCAGGCCAGACTCAGTTGATCCGCAATTGCGCCGAACAGCAGTGGCCCGACCATCATGCCGGCGCCGTGCGCCATCATGAGCAGGCTCATGACGGTGGCCATGCCGTATGGACCGGCGTTCTCCATGCCGACCGCGGTATGGGCCGGGAAGGCCAAACCATAGCAGGCACCTATACAGATATTGAGGGCCAGCACCTGCCAGAACACGGTCGCAAACGGAACGGCGGCCAGGGCCAACGCGCTGCCGACTCCGCCCAGGGCAATCAGCACAGCCTTCCGCTTGCGGTCGGCCAGCCGGCCGCAGGGGGCTTGCAGCACGGTGCTGACCATCACGTTGACGGAGATTAACACCCCGATCTGTGTTGTGGATAAGGTCCACAGCCGGGCAGCCAGGACCGGCAGGAATATCCAGATCAACGCGTTCGTACACGCATAGGCGAGACGAAAACTCGCCACCCCGACGACCGGACGGCAGGAGAGTAATTGCCAGGGTGTGGTGGAGGCTGGCTGGGGTTTTTTCGGTCCGGTTCGGACGGATTCGACAGGAGACAGCAGGACTGCAAGCAACAGGAAGGACACCCCGCTCATGACACTCATCGTCAGAAAGTTGACCGACATGGAAGACAGGTCGCGGAGGACTCCTCCCAGGACCGGCCCGCCGGCAATCCCACCCAGGAGGGCGGTATTCATATACCCGCTATAGCGGCCCTCCTCACCACGCGGTGCCAGGTCGCCGACATAGGCCATGGAAACCAGATGGACGATGGCCATGCCCGTGCCGTGGACCGCCATAATGCCGACAAAGGCCGCGACCCGGTCGGCCAGGGGATAGGCCAGGGAGGCCACGGCGTAGAACAGCACCCCGATCAGCAGAAAGCCACGTCTGCCCCAGCGGTCGGACGCGCGTCCGATGAACGGCAGCAACACGGTCCGGGTGGCGGCATGGACGCTGAACAGCAAGCCCGCCCCCAGGCCGCCCAGGCCGAATTGTGCGACATACACGGGAATGAAGGGCATCACCATGCCGTTTCCCAGCATGGTGGCAAACACCGCCCCGGCCAGAATGAAGATCGCGCGTTTGTGCGTGCTGTCTGACACAATAATCTCTCAACACCGCTGATGGTGGACTGCTCGCTCACTGGCTTTGCTGGACTCAGCCGACTCCGTGAGTGGCAGGGTGGCCCGGAGTGTTATCAGGGCTTATCGCGCTGCGCAATAAAGAACAGGCGACGAAAAGGAAACAGCATCCCGTTCGGGCCGGCCGGATACGCCTGGGCGAGCTTCTGGCCGTACATGTACAGAAATGCGGTCTGCCCGTCCTGACCGAGGCGTTGGCCCAAACGCTCAAGCGTCGGTCGCAGGGCCGTGCCTTTCATCCATTCCAGGACCGCATTCTCACCGGACAAGAGGTGGTAATAAATCGTCTCCCACACCTGGACTGTACACCCGAGGCTGTGGAGCGTTTGGGCATACCAGCGGGGAGTCTGTAGCGTAAAGCGCTCTTCAGCGTCCGCCAGCAGCGACCCCCACGGCTCTTGCTGCGTTGACTCGCGTAGAATCCGGTGGGCGGCCTCGGCATGATTGTTCGGCATCTGTACGGCCAGCACGCCGTGTGGGGTCAGCAGGCCGATTAAACGCCGTAAAACGGCCTGATGCTCGGGCACCCAGTGCAGGGCCGCGTTCGAGATGATGCGGTCCAGCCGCTGCGGCGGGGACCATTCGGCAATATCCGTTTCCACAAAATGCAGCCGTGGCTGAGCTGGGAGCGCCCTGGCCTTGGCCAGCATCTGAGGCGAATTATCCACCCCCCACACGGTCGCATGAGGCCAGCGTTCGGTCAAAGTCACTGTGAGCGTGCCCGGACCGCAGCCCAGATCGGCGGCGGTTGTTACCTCGCCATCCGGCAGACGATTCACTAAATCGAAGAACGGCTGGGCGCGTTCCTTTTGAAAGCGCTGATATTGTTGCGGGTCCCACGTAGTCATGGCCTGTCAGGCGGACAATAGCATCACAGAGCGGGCCGAGCCAAAACATCCCCTCCAACCTTGCGCTTCAGCCAGCGCCCATCCGTCGAGTGGCCGACCAGCTTGCCGTCTTCGACAATCACCTTGCCACGCAAGAGCGTCATCACCGGATAGCCCTGGCAGGTAAACCCTTCCCAAATGCTGTAGTCAGAGTCGGCGTGCAAATCCTCTACCGCCAGCGTTTTGATCAACTGAGGATCGAGCAGGACAATGTCCGCATCGCTGCCCGGCTGAATGGCGCCCTTTTGCGGATACAGCCCCAGAATCTTGGCCGCGTTGGTGGCGATGATGGCGGCAAAGCGCTGGAGCGGCATCCCCCGTTCGACCACACATTTCGTGAACGCCACCGGAATGCGCGTCTCGATGCCGTTATGCCCACCGCAGATGGATTCGATACGATCGCTGAACAGTTTGGGGCCTTTATAGGTCGTATACTCGTCCGTGGCCGTGGTGCACAGACGTCCGTCGAGCAACCCGTCCACCAGAGCATCTCGGTCGTCGGCGAATTTCAGCGCCGGATAGGTATGAACCGCCATGCCGTCCGGCTTCTTATAATCTTCACAGGTGAAGTGCAGATAGTGATGCAGGGCCTCACCGTATACGGGCTGTCCGGACTGGCGTGCTTCGGCAATGGCGCGCACGCCTTCCTTGGCCGTAGTATGGACGAAATACACCCCGGTGCCGGTGTGCTCGGCCAGACGAATGATCGAACGAAAAGCCAAGTCTTCGGACAGATTGTTGTGGACGAGGTGCATATTATAGGCTTGGTCGCGGCCCTCGCGCTTAAGCTTCTCAAGCATGTAGTTCACGATCTCGTCCTCTTCCGCGTGGACGGCCATCATGCCGCCGTGTTTGGCCACTTCGGCAAAAATCTCCCACAGATGTCCGTACGGGATACGCACCTCCGTGGTGGTAAAAATCTTGAAGCTGCCCACACCCTCTTGTAAGGCCTCGGCAATCTGGCCCGCGGCTTGATGGCCGCATTCCCCGGCAAGCATGTAGTGAAAGGCGAAATCCGTGTAGCAGTGGTCGCGAAAGACGGCCCGCCGCCGCTCAAGCACCTCAAGCAGCGGGCGGCGCCGTTCTCCGCGCAGCGCCTTGCGGGACAGGTCGCCGGCAAAATCAATAATGGTCGTCACCCCACCGAACGCGGCCGCCCGACTGGCCGCCTCGGGCGGCTGGGTCATCACGTCCGGCAGGCCGGTCCAGTCCGGCGGGACGGGAATACCGATATGCGCATGGGGCTCAATCCCGCCCGGCAGGACGATTTTTCCCGTTGCGTCGATCACCCGTCCGGCGGAAGCATTCAGGGTTCCCGGTTGGCCCACGGCAACGATATGCTCCCCGGTAACGCCTACATCCAGTTCCGCCGTAGTGTGGGGCGTCACAACGGTTCCCCCGCTAATGATGAGATCGAGCATAGTCCACCTCCTGTGTGTTTTCCTTTCCCTTTGTACTCCTTTCTTCTCCTTTCAGAAAATCCCCCGCGCTTGCTTGCCTTTCCCTGCCTCGACTGATAGCTGACCGCTGATGAGGGGACTGTCTATGCGAGCACTCGACGATATCCGCGTTCTTGATCTCACCCACGTCTTTAACGGTCCCTATGCCGCCCAGGTGCTGGGGCTGCTCGGTGCCGAGGTCATTAAGATCGAGCCGCGCCCCTACGGTGAGCGCGCACGCAGTATTTTTCCCATTCCGGACACCGAAAAGCAGAGTTATCCCTTTGTGATGCTCAACTCGAATAAAAAGGGCATCACGCTCAATCTCAAATCCGAACGCGGCAAAGAGCTGTTCAAACAGTTTGTGACACGCGCCGATATTGTCGTCGAGAACTTTACCGCCGGGACCATGGACAAGCTGGGGCTGGGCTATCAGGACTTGAAGCATGTCAACCCGCGCATTATTTACGCGTCGAGCTCGGGCTATGGCAAGACCGGCCCGTACAGCGCCTACCCCGCGTTTGACTCCATTGTCCAAGCCCTGTCCGGCATCATGAGCACAACGGGCGATCCGGCCGGCCCGCCGATGAAGGCCGGGCCGCCGATTATGGACATTATGGCAGGCATCCATTTTGCGGCCGGCATACTGGCCGCCCTGCATCAGCGCGACCGCACCGGAGAGGGGCTCGAAGTAGAAACCTCGCTGTTTGAATCGGGCATTGGACCACTGACCGCCCAGATCTCGGCCTACCGCGCCCAAGGCGGCAGCTATGAACGCGCCGGAAACCGGGCTCCGAACCGCGCCTTCTCTCCGTATAACTGTTACCCCGCCAGTGACGGCTACGTCTTACTGCTGACCTCGGACAATCAGCGCTGGCAGGCGTTGTGTACCCTCATGGGACGCGAGGATATTGCCCAGGACGAAAATTTCGCGACCAACCGAGCTCGCTCCAAACACGCGGACGAAGTGGATGAGATTGTCAGCGCCTGGACCTCACGTCATCCAAAACACGAAATCATGCGCCGGTGTGGTGAGGCGGATATCACCTGTGGGGCGGTCCAGACCGTCGAAGAAGTCCTCAACGATCCCCACCTGCGCGAACGCGGCATCCTCAAGGATATCGATCATCCCACCGCCGGTCCTGTCACCGTGCTCGGTGCGCCTTGGCGCTTTAACGACCAGCAGCCTCCCAACGACACCCCGAGTCCGAATCTGGGCGAGCATAACGAACTGGTGTACAGCGCGCTGCTGGGATTGTCCGAGGCCGAGATTCGGATGCTCAAAGAAGACGGGGTGATTTAAGCCTGAGGGATCGGGTTACCCTGTACGAGGCCGTCCTGTGAGGGAAGAGGGAGGAGTCGCGTGAGCGGCTGTATCCAGAAGAGCATTATTTCTTCCACTTCAGCCCCCTGTCGGTAAAAACGATAAACAAACCGATCAACCCCATTGCGAGGAAAACTAAAAAGACTGCGGTGAGTGCCTGTGCCGGGCTCATGTCTGAACCTCCATTCCGTCGAGAAGGTAACCTACCGATAAAAGGACCCCGCCAGAAAGAGTCCCTATCGAAAAAGAAATCACCTCTCCGGCCTCTGGTTTGGCCAAGGGCGTTAATACGAGGACGGCAAAAGAGACTTTTGCCATATCCCAGAAGAATTTTGCGAGATTATCTTTTTGTTTTTCAGTGCGGAGCAGTTGCACTTTGACTTCACTCCCAGGGGTTTGCAGATGCATTATAAGCGTGAAACGTAGAGAGGTACAACACGGAAAAGTCTTGTCATCAAGGAAACACTTTGTTCCCGCCTTGCCCTTCGCCTCGGAGTCTCGTAGATTTTTTCTATGAGTTCCCTTCCCCCCGGTCCGAGGCTCCCCCGGCTGTTCCAGACGCTGAACTGGGTTCGCAAGCCCATCCCCATCATGCGGCAATATGCCCAGGAGTATGGTGAGTGTTTCACCATGCGTTGGCTCAATACGCCGCCGCTTGCGTTCTTCAGCGACCCGGTTGCCATCAAACAGATCTTTACCGCCTCACCCGAGCGCGCCCTGGCGGGTCGGGGCAATGTGGTTCTCAAACCGTTTTTGGGTGAGAACTCAGTCCTGTTGCTTGATGGCGCGCGCCATAAACGGGAGCGCAAACTGCTTATGCCGCCGTTTCATGGCGAACGCATGCGTCTCTATGGCGAGATCATGCGCGAGATTGCCGACCGGTCGATTGACAACTGGCCGGTAGAACAGCCTTTCCCCATTCACGAACGCATGCAGGCCATCACGCTTGACATCATTCTGCGGACCGTCTTTGGCGTGGACGAAGGTGTACTGCTCCAGAAACTGCGGTCCCTGCTGATTGAGTTTCTCAGACTCGTGGGGAGTAGCCCCCTCCTCTTAATCCGTTGGCTGCAAGTCAACCTGGGCCCGCTCACCTCGTGGCGGCGCATCGGTCAACTCGGCCACGAAATCGATACGGTGCTGTACGAGCAGATTGCCCAGCGCAAAGCCACAAACCAAAACGGACGCACCGATATCATGGCCATGCTCATCGAAACCCGAGACGAGGATGGGCAGCCCATGAGCGATCAAGAACTGCGCGATGAGATGATCACCATGCTGCTGGCCGGACACGAGACCACCGCCACTTCGCTGTCCTGGGTCGTGCACCGCTTGTTACAAAACCCGGACGTTCTGGAAAAAGTTCGCGCCGAGCTCCAGCGCGTAGTCGGAGGGGGTCCCATACGAGCCGAGCATATGTCCGAGCTTGAGTATCTCGATGCGACCATCAAAGAGACGGCCCGACTCAATCCTATTGTCCCGGTCGTAGCTCGCTATCTCGAACAGCCCACCCAGATTGGAGCGTACGAAATACCTGCGGACTGTGTGGCTGCGCCGTGTATTTACCTCACCCACCGGCGCCCGGAATTATGGCCTGAGCCCGAGACGTTCAACCCCGACCGGTTTGTTGGGAAACGTGTTGATCCCTACACCTTTTTCCCCTTTGGCGGAGGAGTCCGCCACTGTCTGGGTGCAGCCTTTGCCACCTATGAGATGAAAATCGTCCTGGCCCAGATGTTGTCTCGGGTCTCACTCCGGCCAGTGCCGGGACATACCGTGCGTGTTGTCCGGCGGAGTATTACGTTTGCTCCATCTGACGGCATGCCGGTGATTCGAGAAGCGGCGTAAGCCTGCCTCAACGCCTCGCAGTTTCTCACAGGGGCTGCTACATATGGGCGTGTTCAGACCGCTGGGCAAAAGGGGACGCTATGAGTGACACCACCTGGGAGACGGCAAACGAGGCGGGCGCACGGCTGTATCAAAAAGGTCATTATGTCGAAGCCGAGCAACAACTCCGCACGGCCCTCCAAGAGGCGGAAAAGTTTGGTCCACAGGACTCCCGCGTCGCCGTTGTCCTGAACAACCTGGGGAGCTTATCGCATAATCAGGGCAAACGAGCTGAAGCCACCGGCTATTATGAGCGGGCCTTGTCTATCCGGGAGGCGCACTATGGGCTCCACCATCCGTGGGTGGCGCAGAGTCTGAATAATCTGGCCTCGCTGTACCGGGAACTCGGCCGCTACGCTGAAGCCGAGACCTTTCTCCAGCGTGCGCTGAAAATCGCCGAAGCCCTGGTGGGCCCTACGCATTATCGCATCACCAATTGTCTCAACAATCTGGCCGCCGTCTATATGAGCCAGGAACGCTATGCGGAGGCGGAGTCGTATTTTCAGCGGTCTCTGACAATCAGACAGCAGGCGCTTGGGCCGACGCACCCTGCCGTCTCAACCAGCCTCAGCGGACTGGCCGAGTTGGCCATCGCCCAGGGTAAGTATGCAGAGGCCGAACCGCTCTTTCAGCAGGCACTTGAGATCCGCGAGGAGAAGCTTGGCACGGACCATCCGGCAGTGGCCGTCATCCTCGAAAAATATGTTGATTTGCTGCAAAAGCTCAGTCGTGAGGACGAAGCCGAGGAGATGACCGCTCGGGCCAAGGACATCCGAACCAAACAGGCTCAGCCGCAGCCGGCAGAGGTCGGGCATTAGGGGAGAGAATACCCTCCCCCTGGTCCTCTCCCAGAGAGGGAAACAAGCGTCTATGCCCGGGCCGGGACCATTTCGTCCAACTGGATAATGATCCCATCCGGGTCTTTGACAAAGGCGCTGCGGATTGTCCCTTCTTTGGTCTTGGCCAAGACGTGCGGCGGGGCGACAAATTCCACCCCTTTACTCTCCAGGTCTTTGTGGACTCTGTTCAAGCCTTTGACCCATATCCCGAAGTGGGAAATACCAATCTGGTCCACCAGGATCGGCTTTCCAGTCGCTTTACCCTGCGTCGGCGCCAGCAGGGCAATCACCGGGGCGTCTTCGCTAAGGCCGTACGGAGTGGCTTTCTTTTTGCCGTGGCGCAGAATGGCGAACTTCACATGTTGGTTTTTCTTCTTGTAAATCCCCTGCTGATATTCTCCCTCTTCAACAGTGGAGCCCTGCTGGGCTACCTTGAATCCAAGCAAATCCCGATAGAAATGCATGGAGCGCTCAAAATCATTGGTGCACAGTGCAACATGGGACATCCCACGTGGGTTCATATCATCCCTCCTCTTTGGCTCTGTCTCGCATAGCGGCACAGCCGGTGTTGTTTTCTTTCTGTCTATGTCAGGAGGAATCCTGGGGTCAAGAGACAAGCGCGAAAAAGTAAGGGGATTCACGCTCCGGCCAGAAGCGCTATAGTGACGGCTACAGGGAGGAGAGGTCATTGGCAGACTCGGCGCAGCGCACACCAGAAACGTTTGACGTCATCGTTGTCGGGGCGGGCAATGCCGCCTTTACTGCCGCGCTGGCCGCTCGGGCCGAGGGCGCCCAGGTCCTTGTCCTCGAAAAGGCTACGCAGAAATTACGCGGCGGCAATACCCGTTTTACCGGTGGTCTGTTCCGCTGCACTTATAACGGGATCGACGATTTGATGGCGCTGATCAGGGACAACGATGATCCAAGCGATGTAGCGGTCGATCCCTATACACCCGAGGATTTTCAGCACGACATCGACCGCGTCACCGGCGGACGGGCCGACCCGGCGCTGACCCGCACTCTGATCGCGCGCTCGTACGATACGGTGCGCTGGATGGCCGACCTGGGCGTGGCCTGGGAGTTGAACCGTGCGGTTGGTCCGGTCAGGGTTGCCGGCGCCCAAAAGATCAAACTCGCCCGCGGAGGCGCGCTGCGTGCCAAAGGCGAAGGCGTCCTGCTGTCCAGCACCCTGTTTCGCCTCGCGGCTGAGGCGGACATTCCCGTCTGGTACGAAACCCAGGCTCAGCGTATTCTCACGGCCGCGGACGGCCGCGTAACCGGTCTGGCCCTACGCGACCCCAGCGGCCTGCGGACCGTCGAGTGTAAAGCCCTGGTTCTGGCCAGCGGCGGATTTCAGGCGAACCCGGAAATGCGCACGGCCTATCTCGGTCCGAGTTGGAGCGTGGTCAAGGTCAGAGGCAGCCGTTTTAATACCGGCGAGATGACGCGCGCGGCCCTGTCGGTCGGAGCCCAGAGTTATGGCGAATGGGCGGGCTGTCATGCCACGCCGATCGATGCCGACGCCCCGGCCTATGGCGACCTGCGGCTCACCGACAAGACCAACCGGCTGTCCTATCCGTTCTCGGTCATGGTCAATCTGGATGGCGAGCGCTTTGTCGACGAGGGCGAGGATTTCAATTTGTACACCTACGCCAGAATGGGGCGTGATATTTTACAGCAGCGCAACGCAACCATCTTTCAGGTCTTTGACCAGCAGACGGTGTCGCTGTTGGAGACGCGCTATAATACCGGCACGCCCATTATCGCCGACAGTCTGACCGAACTGGCAGATCAGATCGAGGAGCGCTACGCGGCCTTGGATTTTCACCGGGATGTTTTCCAGGCCACACTTGAGGCCTATAACACCGCGGTCCAGGACGGCCCCTTCGATCCTGACCGAAAAGACGGCAAGCGGACGCGTGGTCTACGACCGGAAAAAACCAACTGGGCGACCCGGCTCGACCAGCCGCCCTTTTGCGCCTATCCGGTCTCGCTCGGGATCACCTTCACCTTTGGCGGTCTGCGGATCAACACCGCCGCGGCGGTCGTCGATCACTTGGACCGGCCCATCCCCGGCCTGTTCGCAACCGGAGAGATGACCGGCGGTTTTTTCTATCGCAACTATCCGGGCGGCTCCGGGCTGATGCGTGGCGCGGTCTTTGGCCGACTGGCCGGTACGCACGCCGCACGTTGGGCACGAGGAGAATAGCGCGGTGTTGCAAACGACCCAGGGTCCGACCCAGCTCAGAGCGCTGCTCGCCCAGGAGGGACTGCTCACGGCTCCGGGTGTGTATGATGGGCTATCGGCCAAGATTGCCGAAGCCGCCGGCGTGGCGGTGTTGTATGTGAGCGGTGGCGCCATCGCGCGCAGTATGGGCTATCCCGATATTGGCCTGGTCACCCTCACGGAAATGCAAAAGCGGCTGGAAGAGATTCGCGCAATCACCGCCCTGCCGCTTATTGTGGATGCCGACACGGGCTATGGGAATGCGCTGAACGTCATCCGGACGATTCGGGCATATGTGCGCTCCGGCGCGGCAGCACTGCATATTGAGGATCAGGTCGAGCCCAAACGTTGCGGCCATTATGAGGGCAAGCAGGTGGTCGGTGTCACAGAGATGATCCAGAAAATTCAGGCGGCGGTGGAGGCGTGTGGCGACAGCGGACTGGTCATTATCGCCCGGACAGACGCTCGGGCCGTTCTTGGCCTGGACGCGGCGATTGAACGGGGGAACGCCTATGCCGAGGCAGGGGCGGACATGATTTTTGTGGAAGCGCCGCAATCGGTTGAAGAGATTGAGCGCATAGCCCTGGAGGTCAAAGCGCCCCTCGTAATCAATATGTTCTGGGGTGGTAAAACCCCGCTGGTTCCGACCGAGCAACTCGCCGCCCTCGGGTACCGAATCATGATTGTTCCGTCAGACCTGCAACGCGCTGCTATTCGGGCCATGCAGCGGGCCGCCGCCGAAATTCGTACCCACGGCCATACGGCAGCAATGGCGGAAGACATGGTCTCTTTTGCCGAGCGAGAAGAGCTGATTGGCCTGGCTGAAGCGCAAGCCTTGCAGCACAGGTTTCTGAAGGGTCAGGACGAAGAAAGAACCCCTCCGCCCCAGAAACGCCGGAACGTTTTCTGAAAGAGCAGAGAGGGTTGTTATCCCTCGCGTCGCCGTGTTATGTATGACAAATATTCCGTTTCGTCATACACAAGAGGAACGCCGATGGATAGGCGAAAGGCCCTGACCGTCCGGGTTCCTGAGACCCGGCTTCGGAAACTCATGCGAGCCCGTAAAGCAAAAACCCAATCAGAGTTAATTAATACGTTGTTGGCTGAAGAAGAAGAGCGGCTTCATTCCCATAAGGTCTTACGTGAGACTGTCGGAGTCATTTCAGCCTCTGATATCAATGATCGCCTTCTTTGATACCAACATCCATATCTCACTCCTGTCCGGTCTTTTGGCCTGGGACGCGATCCTGTACGAGATTGGAAACGCCCCTGTCCGGTTATCCCCGGTGGTCGCCAGCGAGTTACTCCGAGGCGTCCCCGATCATGGCCGACGCAGCATTGAGCGGTTTGTCGGCCAGTTGGTCCCCTTAGAACCACCATCCTGGAGACGCTGTTGGGTTGAGACGGGGAGACTCTTGCCAAAAATTTTCCCGGACCATGAGGCAATAGGCTTAGCCAGACTCCAAAATGATCTTCTCCTCGCACTGACAGCTCGCTATACGGGCGCCCTGTTACTGACGGCGGATCGCCACTTCATCACAATACGTCACCTTATCCCCTTCCAGCTTCGGATTTTCCACCCGTAAGCAAATCCAGAGAGATCTAACGGGAGCACGAGCCTAGAAGTATGCCTACCCGCCAAGCCACAGCAGCCCTGTGTCATACCCTGACCCGGATGACTTTTACGTCGCTTCCCGACGAAGCTATTGCGGTTGCCAAGCGGGTCATCCTCGACGGCCTTGCCGTTGCGGTGGCCGGAGCCAGAGAGCCGGGGCCGACCATTGCCGTCGCGCATGTCAAAAGTCAAGGCGGAAAAGAAACGGCGACAGTTATTGGCCACGGCTTTCGAACCTCGCCCGTTCTGGCAGCGTATGCCAACGGCATCGCCATGCACGTTTTGGACTATGAGCCGATGTGGAGTCCTCCCACCCACGCCACATCGCCAACGCTGCCGGCCATTCTCGCCTTGGCCGAAGATCGACAGGCTCCGGGCCGAGAGATTATCACGGCTTTTGTCAAAGGCTGCGAGCTCCAGGGACATATTCGGCTGGCCTCCCACCAATACGCGCCCGGCGAGTTTACCGTCCATCCGCCAAGCAGCGTCGGCCTCATGGGTGCGGCGGTGGCCGCCGCCCACCTGCTGGAACTCGATCAAGAGCAGTTGCAACACGCCCTCGGTATCTGCGCGTCTCGCGCCGGTGGGTTGATGGCCAATGTCGGCACAATGGCCAAGGCGACGCACTGTGGCTGGGCGGCCCTGTCCGGTTTGGACGCGGCCTTATTGGCCGCCCACGGCTTTACCGGCAACCCAACGGTTTTTGAAGCGCCGAACGGTTATGTCGAGCACTTCTTTGGCGAGCGGTTTCAGTATGATGAATTGTTGCGCCTGGGGCAGTCGTACCGCATGGTCGATCCGGGCTTTGTGATGAAGATGTTTCCGTGTCAGTACGGTACGCATTTCGGGATATTGGCCGCGCTGGAACTCCGCCGTCAAATCGCCAGTCCCGATTCCATTCGGGCCATCCATATTACCGCCCCGGTCATGCCCTATGTCGACCGACCCACTCCCCACAGTGGTCTGGACGGGAAATTCAGCTTTCAGTATACGGTTGCCGCCACCCTGCTTGACGGCGAGGTGTCGATTCGGACCTTCTCGGACGACTATTGCGCGCGGCCCGCTCTGGCAGCCCTCCTGTCTCGGACTCGCCTGACCCAGGACGGGACGATTCCGGGCGTGTTGGAAGAAATGTGGGTAGACGTTGCGGTCGAACTCCAGGACGGCCGGCGCCTGACGGCTCGGTGTGATGGCCCGCAGGGCTTTTGGGGCCGACCGCCTCTGACGCGGGACGAGCACCTAGTCAAGATCCGCGACTGCCTCGGCGTCCACCTGACCGAAGAGCACACACAGCAATGTATTCAGCTTGTTGAACGGCTGGAAACCCTGGATGCCTCTCAGATTGCCCGGCTTATGACGCTGATTGGGTGATATCATCAACGAACAGTCCCGGAGGACAGCATGAGCGAAAACCAAGTGCTCACCACGGTGAGCGATCATATTGGTGTACTGACGCTGAATCGGCCTGAGGTCATGAACGCGTTCTCTGACACCATGCGCGGTCAGCTTCTCAGGCAGCTCGAACAGTTTGCAACCGACCGGAGCGTCCGCTGCATCATCATTACCGGAGCGGGCAGGGCCTTCTGCGCCGGCGGGGACATCGCCAGCATGGCCAAGCTCCAGGACGACAACACGACCGAGGTCCTTGAGCAGCGCATGGCCCTTGGCAGCCAGGTCGTCCAGTTGCTGCGGCGGATGCCCCAGCCCATTATTGCGGCGGTGAACGGCGCGGCGGCCGGTGCTGGCGCCAATCTGGCATTAAGCTGCGACTTCCGACTCGGCTCGGACAAGGCGCTCTTCTCCGAGAGCTTTGTGAAGATTGGCCTGGTCCCCGACTGGGGCGGCTTCTTCTTTTTGTCCCGCCTGGTTGGAACGGCCAAGGCCATGGAACTCATGATGACCGGCGACCGGATCAGAGCCGAAGAAGCCTTGCGCTTGGGCCTGCTGAATCAGGTCTATCCGCTTGAGAGTTTTTGGGAAGACACGCTCAATTTTGCGCGGACGCTGGCCACGGGTCCGGCCGAGACCCTGGCGCGGATCAAAGAAGGCGTCTACCTCGGGGCGAGCGCGTCGCTCGAACAAGCCTTGACCTATGAGTACCGGGCTCAGAAAGCGGCCTTTTTGTCCGACGACGCCCGCGAGGGCATGCGTGCCTTCCTGGGCAAGCGCGCGCCCGAATTTGGAGAAAAATCCGGGAAGAATTCGGAGTAATCACACTGGAAAGGAAATCAGCATGGCCCGTTTAGCCTATCTGGACCGGGAGGACCTGCCTGAGCTTGAGCGCGATATTTTTGATGATCTTCTCAAGCAACGCGGCTCGATTGGCAATATCTTTCGGATCGCGGCGCACAGCCCGTTGCTCCTACGTCGCATGCTGTACTTCAGCGATGGGCTGCGGAATCGGACCACGCTTGACCCTCGGTTGCGGGAACTCGCTATTATGACGGTCGGCAGGCTCACCGCCTGCGAGTATGAATATACCCACCATAAAGCCTTGGCCCGGCGAGTTGGGGTGAGTCCTGAACAAGTAGAAAAACTTGCGGACTGGGAGACCAGCCCGGCTTTTAACGAACACGAACGCAGCGTTATTCGCTACGCAACCGAGATGACCGAGCAGGTGCAGATTGCGGATACGACCTTTGACGCGCTCCGCGCCGTTCTCAATGAGGAACAGATCGTCGAACTCAGCCTGAATATCGCGTTCTATAATATGGTTGTCCGTTTCCTCACAGCGACCCAGGTTGATCTTGAGCCGGACGCCAAGGGAACCGGCGACTAATTCATGCTTCGGGGATGCTACGCTGGCTCAATACAGGCAGCCACATCGTTGCGTGGAGAATTCACCAGGGTGGAGACCGCGTAGGCTTCCATCTCGCCGGCCGGGTATGGTTGGAGGAGAGGCAGGATTTTTTGCGGGTCTTCGACCGTTGGGTCGAGCCAGTGCTCTTCAGCCTCACGAGGGACAATCACCGGCATGCGGTGATGGATGTCTGCCATAAGCTCGTTCGGTGTGGTGGTGATAATGGTGCACGAATGGATCGTTTCGCCGGACGGCCCAGCCCAGCGTTCCCACAAACCGGCAAACCCGAACGGCTCACCGGATTTCAGCCGAATGTAATAGGGTATCTTGGATGACCCCGTCTTTTTCCATTCATAAAAACCATCCGCCAATACCAGACAGCGCCGCTTCCGAATCGCCCGGCGAAAACTCGGCTTTTCCATAATCCCTTCGGTGCGGGCGTTAATCATCCGGTTGCCAATGGCTTTGTCCTTGGCCCAGGACGGGATCAGCCCCCAACGCAACGTCACGATCTGTGGTTCCTGCGCATGAACCAGAGCCCACACCGGCTGGGTCGGCGCGATATTGTAGCGTGCGGTCTGCGTACGAGGCAGGGTTCGCGCCACAAACCGAGCCTGGAGTTGCTTCTCATCTGTCGTCAGGCTGTAGCGACCACACATACGATGCTCCTCCTTGCCCCTGCATACTCCTCGAATAGCCAGCCCCTGTGACTCGGTCATACCCCATGCGCGAGGGACGTTGCAATTCAAATGCGTCCAAGTAGAATGCTCTTTCCACTATTCAGGAACGGTATGTGAGAGCAAGACAAGGAGGTTGAAATGGCATCAGTCACTTTACAAGGCAATCCTCTAAGCCTGGGCGGGTCGGAAGTATCGGTCGGTCAGGCCGCCCCGGACTTCACCGTTATCAATAACGATTTGCAGCCGGTCACACTGAGCGAGGCCCAGGGGAAGGTGATTATTCTGAGTGCGGTCCCATCGGTTGACACGCCGGTGTGCGATACGGAGACGCGGCGTTTTAACGAAGAAGCCGCCAAGCTCGGCGAGGAGATCGAAATCTGGACTTTGAGTATGGACTTACCGTTCGCTCAGAAGCGCTGGTGCGGCGCGGCTGGCGTGGAACAAGTCAAAACCTTGTCAGACTTTCGTGACCGCGCATTTGCCGAAGGCTACGGCGTGTTGATCACAGATGGTCCGCTGGCCGGCATAACCGCCCGCGCGGTGTTCGTTGTCGGAAAAGACGGCACGCTCAAGCACGTCGAGTACGTATCGGAGATCGCCAACGAGCCGGATTATGATGCAGCCCTGAATGCAGCCAAGGCCGCCGCGTAGACCCTGTATGTTTCGGAGGGGCAGGCGACCTGCCCCTCTTTTTTGATCGGGTTTTCGGAGACCCGACGCGCTACAGCACCTCAAACAGTCCGGCTACGCCCATCCCGCCACCGACACACATGGTCACCACCACGTTCTTGGCACCCCGCCGTTTGCCCTCGCGCAGGATGTGCCCGACCTGACGGGCGCCGGTCATGCCGTACGGATGGCCGATCGAGATGGAGCCGCCGTTCACATTATAGTTCTCCATGGAAATACCGAGCCGGTCGCGGCAATAGACCGTCTGCACGGCAAAGGCTTCGTTGAGTTCCCATAGATCAATATCGTCCATCGTCAGGCCGTGGCGCTCAAGCAGCTTCGGAATGGCGAAGACCGGACCGATCCCCATTTCATCCGGCTCACAGCCGGTGGCGATCAGCCCTTTGTAGAGGCCCAGGGGCTCCAGGCCGCGCTTCTCGGCCTCTTTGGCTTCCATCAACACCACCGCGGCTGCCCCGTCGGACAACTGGCTGGAATTGCCGGCGGTAATCGAGCCGTCGGTTACCGACGGGAGCGCTGAGAGGCCCTCCATATTGGTCGTGGGCCGGTTGCCCTCGTCACGAGAGAGCGTGACCTCTTTTTGTGTGACCTCTCCCGTTTCCTTGTTGGTCACGTCCATGACCGTGGTGATGGGCACGATCTCGTCGTCGAATTTGCCGGTCTCTTGGCCGGCTGCGGTCCGCTGCTGGCTGGCGAGGGCGTACTCGTCTTGCGACTCGCGCGAGACCTGATAGCGCTGGGCGACAATCTCGGCCGTCTTCAACATGGGGAAATAGATCTCGGGCTTGTTGTCCATGAGCCAGCCGTCAACGAAATTCTTGGTGTTCAGATTGTTTTGGACCAGGCTGATCGACTCCACCCCGCCGGCCACCATGACGGCGGCCCCATCGACGATAATCCGGTTGGCCGCGGTGCTGATCGCTTGCAGCCCGGAGGAGCAGTAGCGGTTAATGGTCATGCCGGAGGTGGTCACGGGCAGGCCGGCCTTCACAGCCGAGGTTCGCGCAATATTATGCCCGGTTGAACCTTCCGGCAGCCCGCAACCGAACACCACGTCTTCAACCTCTGCCGGTTCCACCCCGGCCCGCTCAACCGCGTTTTTAATGACATGCGCGCCCAGGGTCGCGCCGCTGGTTTTATTCAGGCTACCCCGAAAGGCTTTGCCAATTCCAGTCCGGGCGGATGATACAATAACGGCTTCTCGCATGAATATGGCCTTTTGTTCCTGGTCTCGCGCCAGCCTATCCCAGGCAGGCCCTTCCGCCAGGGCCTGCGCCTTGACTTCTGTCCGCTTTATTGGAAATGACGAAAGACGATTCAGAGAGGAGAATCCCATGATTGAAGTCTATCTGGCCGGAGGAACAGTTTGCGTTTTAGCCCGTTCTGCTCACGGACCAAGGCCGCTCTACGCCATAAGGGCCTGGACTATACGACGCCCCGATTCGCTTTTGCGATAAGGACAAATTGGCTTTTTCCAAGCAGGACCGGGTGCCGGTCATTACGGATAACGGCACGGTTGTCTCGGATTCGTGGAAGATTGCCGAGTATTTGGAAGACCACTATCCAGAGGCCAAGCTTTCCGGCGGCCCGCATGAAAGAGGCCTGTCGGTTCTTTAATCTGTATATCGACAATACTCCATCCGGCCCTCTTTCCGGTTGTGGTGGGTGACATCTTTGGTCGAGCCGGTCCGCGCCTACTTCCGGGAAAACCGCGAAGCCCGACTCGGCGCGACGCTCATCGCCGCCAGACGCGACGATTTTCGCCCCCGTCTTCCGTCCTGGCCGACCTGGAGGCCGTTGCCCTGGGCCATGAGTATCGCCTATGCCGACAGCCTGTCGGCACCCTGCCCGGGTGAGCTGTTTGACGCGGCGCCGTTGGCTCGCTGGTGGGAGCGGATGCAGGCGCGGTTCAACGTGTAGACGAAATGCACCCTAGGCGGGATTGATTACCGGGGGGCGAGGAGTGCAAGCAGCGAATATTCTGCCATTTCTGTGCAAGATCAATTCCCCGTGCCCGGATGAAAATCCTTCCAAGCGAACATCCACGTCCAAAGGTCTATTGGCAGTATCCCTTCGTGTCTAGGTCCAGGCACCGTGGCTTCGAAGCTAATAGTTGGTACAGATTGTCCGAGCGAAGCTTCTGTGTCCCGTGGTAGTCGCTAAGCGCGAACGAATAGTACTTACAATCTAAAATTATCCTCCGGCTCGGCGAGTCGAAGAGTACGTCTCCCTCCATCCTGGGCAACATTGGCTCCCTCGTGCCCTCATCGTTCCACCGGATACCACGCCCGCCGGGATTCACGCGGCTGAAGAACGCAACGACAAAATCCTCGAATAAACGCCACATTCGCTTCTCATCTTTCCGAAAATCCAGGCCTTCGACGACCAAGCAGTCGTGAATCAACCGGCAAACCGACATCAGGAACCGATAGACGTGACGGTTGCGGTCGAGTTGCACTTGGCTTCAGCCGCACGAGGCTGATGCCTTCAAGCTTTCGATACGCGGTCCTGATCTCCGTCCGTAGTCCACATCCGGGAGTTTCAAGAGATTGGCAAGGTGGAACGCAGAATACGGTTGTGAAGCACGTCCCAAATTCGCAAGCCGCTCGGCCACGAGAACGTAACGCCCGTTTTGCCGTCTCGCTCACCGAAAGCTTGCCACGAATACCCGCAAGATCCTGGGTAGCCTCGATCGATCCCTCTCCGAAGCAGACGGAACGTCCCCATCGCCAGGACCTTGCCGAGCAGATGATGCGTTTCGCTCAGCCCGGCAAGCTCGTCCAGCCGGACGACGTCCGTCTCCTTGATGTGCCGCCACGCATAGCACAACAAGTAGTAGAGATTGGCGATGGGGATTTTCACTGCTTCAAAATAGTCAACAGTTCATCGACACGTTCGGGCCGGTCGAACCAGTACTCGCGCAGGAGCGGTTCGATCTGCGTATCGACGATGGTGTGAAACCAACGTTCGTCCAGCGTCTCTTCCCCACCGGGAACGAAGTAGCTATGTCCAATCTCGAAGCCTGACCCAAGGTCCTTGTCTTCTCGAAGTAATCGTTAATTGGGACATTCTGTCCACAATTAACATTACGACAGGCTCGTCGGCTCCCTTGTTTATTAAATACTTCTTGAACTTCTCGGTATGGTAGGCGGGCCGCATAAGGCGAAGCGGCGACGCAGTGCATAGTCAACCATCGCAAGGGAGCGGTCCGCCGTGTTCATCAAACCGAGGAGGTGCATATTGACCGGGACGGAGAAACGTTCTCCAGCAGTGCTGTACGTCAAAGGAATTGCGAAGTTCGACCCTCGTTTGTCCGCTTCGATCAGCATGAGGAGTTCGCCGAATATCCGTGACAGATTCCCTCGGTTGATCTCGTCGATAATAAAGACGAACGGTGTGTCAAGCTGCTTTTCGGCGCGTTTACAGAACTCGAAGAATACCCCGTTTCTCAACGCGAAACCTCCGTTCTCGGTCGGCCTCCAGCCCTGTACGAAGTCCTCGTAGGCGTATGACTGGTGGAACTGCACCATCTCGACTGGACGTGAGTCATTGCGCCCGATCAGGCACCACGCGATCCGTCTCGCGATGAAGGTCTTACCGACGCCGGGCGGGCCTTGCAGGATAAGATTCTTGCGTAGCGCGATGGAGTCGAGGATGCGTTTGAGCTGGTCGCGACTGACGAAAACGTCTTCGAGAGCAGCGTTCATGTCGTAAGGAGCCGGACCGACTTTCCCGTCCGGCGCTTCTCCTTCGATGAGTCCGAAGGCGAAGCGGAGCCAATTCTTGTAAGGAGAGAAGCGGGTCAGTGTCTTATTGGTGATCCGGCGTGACTGCGGCAGGGCAATCGGCTCTTTGCAGGGCGTCCACTCGACGGTTCGGACATTCTGGTACTCAGGACGATCCGGATCGAGTTCATACTCTCCCGTTACCGTTCCCCATCCGAGAATGCTGCTTCTCCCCCTCTTTGCGATGATGATATCTCCGATCTTGACTTCGTTCGCAAACTCCCACAGAGCGCGCGCGTTATTTTTCGGGTTTGATCCGTATCCATCGTCAACCAGCGCTTCATGGACGGCGTCTCGTGAATCATATGTCCTAATGTTTCCAAGCTCGTCACATCCAATCGCCGCAATACCGTTTTCTTGAAAATCTGGCCAAAGTCGCGCGCCCTCGCCGGGACTGATTGCCCACACATCTACCTCGCCGAAACGCTGTCGAAACCATGCTTCATCGCTCTCTTCCGTTGGCGGTGGCTCTTGTGGAGACGATGGAGGTGAGGAAGGCGGACTCTTCCATACGTCCGAAAATGGTGATCGGTAGAAGTCGATCTCCTGGCCGGGATGTTCGTCGATGATTCGTTCCCGCACGTTGAACAGTGCTCGATCTACGGCGATGCGGTCTTTGTAGTCGACAGCCGGTTCCTTCTTCCATTTACGGGAAAAAGCCTTGACGATTTCCACCTTATTCTTTCTTGACAGTATGGATTCGAACGAATCCGGGAAAAGGAGGAATAGAAAAGCATGCCGAAATTGCCTAGCATGAGCGTGTTCTCGCTTTTCAAGCCACTCTGCAAATCTCCACGGATCGCTTATCAACGATTTCCGATCCCCTTCGGAAAGGGAAAACCAGTCAATCATTGCCGTGATGAAGAATACGAATTCACGCCACCTATTCGTATTGTAGGCTGCACCCGGATTCACAATTCCTTGCTCCAGAATTTCACCCAACGCCCAATGGTCATCTGGTAAAGCTGAGCCTGACCATTCCCAGACCATACTGATATCGGAGACTTTCGTCCTCCGTTTGAGGCTGGATACAATTAGATAAAGTACCCACGTCATTTCCGACCATAGTCGTTTCGCCTCCGGGGAAGCGGGCTCTAGCTGGCGTTGCAGTTTATCGTGGAATGAATCCGGTCCCTCGTCTGGATTCTCGACAAAGTGAATGCGTAACTGCTCGAAGTTTTCTCGGCTCCAGAGCCGTTCTTCCGTGAATATTGATCCGCTGTCCAAAAGGCATCTCTTCTTCCATTGTTCAGCGGCATTGAGGACGGGTTCAGCGCGTTTCAGTCGACTCATCGTCATGTCCTTTCAGAAATAGTAACCCTCTGCACCGCTACGAGAGGGTAGTCTGCTTCTCGCGCTCGACCACCTTGGCCAGGACGAGGAGGGCAATCAGGTTCGGGATAGCCATCATGCCGTTCAGCGTGTCGGAGACGTCCCAGACCAGCCGCAAGCCACCGGTTGCGCCAATATACAGAAAGGCCAGAAACAGCACCCGATACGGGATCACCGCTACCTTGCCGAACAGATACTCCCAGGCTTGCCCGCCATAAAAACTCCACGTCAGCATGGTGCTATAGGCAAACAGGATCAGACAGATAAAGACCAGATGGTCTCCCAAACCGGGCAGACCCTGGGCAAAGGCCGCCGCGGCCAACAGCCCCGGAGAGGTGTCCGGCTGGCCGAGGACACCCGTCACCATAATCACCAGCCCGGTGACGCTGGCGACAATCAGGGTATCCACACACACCTCCCACATGCCCCAAAAGCCTTGTCCAACCGGTGTGTTCTTGGCTTGGGCGTGCACGATGGAGGCCGAGCCCAATCCGGCCTCATTGGAAAAGATGCCGCGCGCCAGCCCGTAGCGCAGGGCCAGCATCACGGTCGCCCCTCCCCAGGCTCCAACCGGGGCGGCCGGCGTGAAGGCGGAGGTGATAATCGTTGCCAATGCGTCCGGCAGGGCCGCAGCGTAGCGCAGGAGAATCCACACACCACCGGCCAGATAGAGCACGGCCATAAAGGGCACCAGATATGAGGTGGTCCGACCAATGCGCCGCACCCCGCCCAGGATGACCACCGCCACCAGAGCGACCACGCATCCCCCGGCGATCGGTCGGGGCAGGCTGAAGGTTTCATACAGACTCGCCGCCACCGTATTCGCCTGGACCATATTGCCGATACCCAGCGCGGCCGCACCGGTCAGAAAGGCATACGCGCCGGCCAGCCACTTCCGGCCCAGACCATCGGCAATATAATACATCGGCCCGCCGACGACCTCGCCGCTGTCCGCCTTGACCTGGCGGTATTTCATGCCCAGCACGACCTCGCTGAACTTGGTCGCCATACCCACTCCGGCCGTTATCCACATCCAGAACAACGCCCCCGGCCCGCCCCAATACATGGCCGTACTGACCCCAACGATATTCCCGACCCCGACCGTTGCCGCCATGGCCGAACTGACGGCCTGAAACGCACTCAGCTCGCCGGCACCGGCTTCCGTTCGGCCAGAGAAGAGGCGGCCTATAGTTGAACGCCAGATCAAGAGAAAGTGCGTCAGTTGGATCCATCCCAGACGGAAGCTGAGATACACCCCGGTTCCGACCAGGAGGACCATCAGGGGCGGACCCCAGACCACCGCGTTGACGAGATTGTTGAGGTGTTCGATGCTGCTCAGCATAGTGCCTCGTTTCTGCAACCCTATTCCTGTGAGTGTGGTAAAGAGTAAACGTATTCTCCATCAGCCATACAAGGCTGGACACGTTGACTCTATTCAGGCATTTGACCAGTCAGGCCGAAATGCCGTACAAGGGCTGCAATCCATACTTCGAGGAAACAGCATAGCCATGAAACGTGTCGGGGTCGATGTCGGTGGAACGTTTACCGATCTGATCTATGTCGATGAGGACAAGGGAGAGGTGGTGGTCTATAAGCTGCCCAGTACGCTGGCCGACCCCTCTCAGGCCACGCTCGACGGGGTGGAGGCGCTGTGCGCGCACGTCGGCATTCCGGCCGCTCAGATTGACCACTTCTTTCACGGGACGACTATCGCCACCAATATCGTTCTGGAGCACGCCGGAGCGCAGGTCGGGATGCTCACGACCAAGGGCTATCGTGACATTCTGCATATCGCCCGTCACAAGCGGCCCTTGTCGTTCAGCCTCTACCAGGATGTGCCGTGGCAGAAACATCCCCTGGTCCGCCGGCGCTATCGACGCCCGATCAGCGAGCGCATCATTGCCCCTCAGGGCGAGGTGTTGACCCCACTTGACGAAGACGAGGTGCGGGAGGCCGTCCAGCGACTCAAGCGTGAGGGCGTGGAAGCCATTGCCGTGTGCTTTCTGTTCTCCTTTCTCAACCCAGCCCACGAGCAACGCGCCAAGGAGATCATTCTCGAAGAATACCCGGAGTGTTATTTGTCCGTCCGGCACGAGGTCCTGCCCCAATACCGGGAGTACGAAGGCTTCAGCACAGTCTGCCTGAACGCCTATGTCGGTCCTCAGGTCAGTCAGTACGTCCGCCGCCTCGACCGGACGATCACGGACAAAGGCATACGGGGCGGGCTCCACCTGATGACCTCGGTCGGCGGGGTCGCGACCATCGAAGGCGCGGCCCAACGCCCGGTCAACCTGCTCATGTCCGGACCGGTGGCGGGCCTGATCGGCGGGATTTGGACCGGCAAGAGTACGGGCTCGCCCAGCGTCATTACCCTGGATGTCGGCGGCACCTCCGCGGACATTGGCGTTGCACCGGACGGGCAGATGCGGATGAAGCATCTCCTCGACACCAAAGTGGCCGGCTACCACGCCATGATTCCCATGGTCGAGATCGACGCGATTGGCGCGGGCGGGGGGAGTCTGGCCTATCTTGACGCGGGCGGTATGTTCCGGGTGGGACCCAAGAGCGCGGGGGCAGACCCCGGTCCGGCGTGTTACGGCAGGGGCGGGAGCCTGCCGACGGCGACCGATGCCCTGGTAGTGCTCGGCAGGCTGCGAGCCGAGAATATCCTTGGCGGGCAGGTCCAGATCCAACCCGACCTCGCCGCAGAGGCCGTCCAACGAGAGCTGTGCCAGCCCTTGGGCCTGGGTGTGGAGGAAGCCGCCCTGGGCGCGGTTCGGATTCTCACCCAGAGCATGGTCGAAGGCATTGAGATCAGCAGTGTCCAAAAGGGCTATGACCCGCGTGACTTTGCCCTGGTTGCCGCTGGCGGAGCCGGACCCGTGTTTGCCTGTGATATCGCCCGAGAGCTGCGCATCCCCACCGTCCTGGTGCCCCGCTATCCCGGCATTACGTCGGCGCTCGGGCTGCTGGCAACGGATATCGTGTACGAGTTTGTCACGACCGAGATGCAGCTTTTCTCGGCTCTTGATCGCGACAAGCTGGCCGCGGATTTCGCTGCTCTGGAACGCCAGGCCGCCGAGCGGCTCCGGGCGGACAATCTCGGGGCCGACCAGTCATTAATCCGCCGTATTGCCGACTGCCGCTATATCGGCCAGGGCTATGAGCTGCGGGTTGAGTTACCGGCCGGCGAGATTACGGCCGCCTGGCAGCAACAGGCGACAGAGGCGTTCCATCAAGCGCACGAGCGTGAGTATGTCCGGCGCTTTCCGGACAGCGATATCCAACTGGTCAATATTCGTGTCCAGGGGGTGGGCCTGATTCCCGAGTTGCGGCTGAAAGAGATTCCGACTGGGGACAGGTCTCCGGACGCGGCCCGAATCGCGACGCTCGATGTGATATTCAATCGAGACGGGACGCCGGAAAAACTCGCGACCGACTTCTACGATCGAGAGCGCTTGCAAGCCGGAAATATCATCACCGGTCCCGCTATTGTTGAACAGCTCGACAGCACGGTGGTGGTCAACCCTGGCTTATCCGCAGAGGTTGATCGGCACGGCATTTTGATTATCGCGTGTGAATAGGGGCACGCAGAGGAGGGAACGTGATGACCTCACCAAACGGACACGGCACTCCAAACGGTACACCTCGGTCGGTCGATCCGATTACCCTGCGCGTCCTGGGCGGCGCGTTTACCGCGGCGGCCAAAGAAATGGCCCACGTCCTCTACCGCATGTCCTATTCCAGCATTATCCGCGAGTCTGAAGACCTGGGCGCCGGTCTGTACGACGCCCAGGGCAACGAGATCTGCGAGAGTGACACCTCGCCCATGCACGTGGGTTCCCTGCCCGCCTATATTCGGGGTTTTCTGAAGCGACTCCAGGGTAATATCCACGAGGGAGACGTGATTTTGCATAACCATCCCTTCCAGGGCGCCAGCCATACCCCGGATTTGGGTATTGCCGTTCCCGTCTTCTGGCAGGACGAGTTGATCGGTTTTGCTGCGGTCACCGCCCACCTGCTCGATATGGGTGGCGCCGCACCGGGCCTGAACGTTGATGTGGTCGATGTCTGGGCCGAATCCCGTCTGTTTAACGGCATTAAGCTGTACAATAAGGGGGTCCGCAACGACGACCTGTGGCAATTCTTTCTGGATAACGTCCGGACGCCGGAGATGAACACCGGTGACATCGAGTCCATGATCGCCGCCTGTCAACTGGGGCGGGAACGTTTTCTGCATCTGGTCAAAAAATACGGGGTGACCACCGTGCTCGATACGGCCCATGATTTAATGGACTACTCCGAGCGGATGCTGCGCAAGGAAATCGAAAAAATTCCCGATGGAGAATATGTCGCGCCTACCCAATACCTGGACGACGACGGCCGCAACCGAGAGCAACCGCTGGCCGTATGTGTCAAAGTCAAGGTAGAAGGCAGCGAGCTGACCATCGACCTGACCGGCTCAAGCCCCGAGGTGCCAACCGGCTATAACGTGCCGTTTGAAGGCAGCACCCTGGTCGCCTCGTACGTGATCGTGCGCAGCATCCTACTCGATGAAGCCACCTACCCCGATCCGGTGCCACAGAACGAGGGAATCTTTCGGCCCATTCGGGTCGTTGCGCCAGAGGGGACGATTTTCAATCCGCGTTTTCCCCGCGCCTGCTTCAGCCGCTTTAATCAGGTCCAATATCTGGCCGACGGCGTGAACCTCGCGCTCGCCCAGGCCGTCCCGGACAAGGTGTGTGCCGGGAATGCCGCCCATGTGCATTTTTTGAGCTATAGCGGCTTTCTGGAAGAGAAGGGCCAGTACTGGGTGTATCTGGAGGTCAACGAGGGCAACTGGGGAGGCCGCCACGGCAAAGACGGGCTCGACTCGATTGCCTGTCTGATTGAGAACACCCGGAACAATCCTGTCGAAGAGCTGGACCTGCGCTTTCCCATGCGCAACGAACGCTACGAATTGCGCGAAGAGCCCATCGCTCCGGGCAAATGGCGCGGCGGAGTCGGTATTGTGCGCGAAAATCGTTTTCTCGTGCCGGGCTTCCTGTCCTCGGAGGCTGAACGCCATTTTGATGCGCCCAAGGGCATCTTTAACGGTGGTAACGGCAGTCGGGCGTCCATGATTAAGAACCCCGGAGTTGAGGGAGAGGAGCGCCTGTATAGCAAGGTCACCGGCTACCCCATGCAGGAAAACGAACTGCTCCAGATCAAAACCGCCAACAGCGGTGCGTATGGCGACCCGTTTGAACGCGATCCGCAGCTTGTGTTGGACGACGTGCTGGACGATTTCATTACAGTTGAGATGGCGGAAAAAGACTACGGCGTAGTCATTGATCCCCAGACCATGGCCGTTGACCAAGAGGCGACCCGACGTCAGCGGGCGGCGCAGGGCGGGTGATTAAGCGACCAGAGCGCGAGCGAATAGCCTCGTAGCCGCTACCCGAGTTGGACGGCCCCATAGCGCTCGTAGTAGGCAATCCACGCCTGTCGAACTTCTGCTGAGAGGCGGTCTTTCACCAGGCTGAAAATCTCCTGCATGGTGAGAATGGCGAAGGTGCGGATGCCGAGTTCGTGTTCGAGCGCCTGGATGGCGCTGTATCGACCGACCTGCTGAGCGTCGCCCAGCAATTCCTGTCGATCAACCGCAACGACCATCCCGGCGATCCGGTGCTCGCCAAGCAGACGTATTTTTTCAAGCGCCTCGTATTTTGCCTTACCGGTGGTGACCACATCGTCAACCAGCAGAATCCCGCTCGCCGAAACGAAATTTTCAGCCCCGACAATGACCTTCTCAACCGAACGGCCCTGGCTCACCTCTCCGTGAGCTTTCTCTTCTTTGCGGTCGTAGAGGAGAGACGTAGACTTGCGCGCGTGTTCCTGAAGCCCCTCGCACAGCAGCGCCCCCAGGGTAATGCCTTTATAGGCAGGACCGAAAACATAGGCGAAGTCTTGCAGAACGCCCCGCTCTACGCCTTCCAGGGCCGCTTGGCTATAGCATTTTTTGAGCGTGATCAGGCTTGCGCCGTCGGTCAGCGAGCCGAGCGAGATAAAGCTCGGGCTGACACGTCCGCTTTTGAGTTGAAAGAAGGAGTCTGGATCGCTGGCAATTTTGAGTGCATTTTTTTTAAGTAGGAGGTCAAGAAATTCATGTCTATAGTCCACGCCGCTTTCCCTTCTCTCTCAATCTGTCAATCGCTTACGTAAAATGCGGCATCACCTTGGCGGCAAACAACTCCATGCTGCGCATGACCTGGGCATGGGGGACCATACCGCCGGGATTGAACCAGCACACGAAGCGGCCCATGTGGAACTCCTCTTCAAGCTGTTTGAGGCGTTCGACACAGGCGGCCGGCGTCTCAAAGATGGCCATTACCTCGCTCACCTTCTCATAGGTCATACGCCGCACCCGCTCGAATGCCTCCCGGACGCGACGCGGCTGTTTCTCCAGGCCCGAACCTTGGGACGCGGCAATGGTGGCAACCGACTCCAGGAAACGCCGGACGCTGGGTTCCAACTCCCGGCGAATCCGAGCCTGGCTCGGACCGACGTACAGCGGACCGAGCAGGGTCACGTCTTCCCCCTCATCGGCCGGGTGCCCGGCCGCGGCCCGGGTCTCGCGATAGAGCGGAATATACTCCCGCATTTTGGCGAACGGATTGACCTGCGAGGCCACAAAAATAGGATAGCCCAGACGGCCCATCAACTCGAAAGTTTCCGTACTATTGGCCGCGACCCGAATGGGGGGATGGGGCTGCTGGACCGGCCGCGGCACCACCGAGATATCCTCAACCTGAAAAAATTGCCCCTGGAATGAGAACCGGTCGTGGGTCCAGGCCTGGCGAATCATGTCCAGGGCCTCCAGCATCCGCTCCCGACTTTCGGCCTGATCCACCCCGAACCCGCTGAAATGATTGGGCAGCGAGCCTCGCCCGATACCGAACTCTACCCGCCCGTTACTCAGCACGTCTAGGGTCGCAATTTCTTCGGCGATGCGAATGGGATGCGACAGGGGCAGAAGAATAATGGCGATCCCCAGGCGGAGGGTCTGCGTCCGCTCGGCCAGGGCCGACAGGAGCAGCAACGGGGACGGAAGAATCGACAGCTCAGGGTTAAAGTGCTGCTCAACCGGCCAGACCGATTCAAACCCCAGCGCTTCGGCGTGAATCGCCTGATCGAGCGTGTCCCGGTAGCGCTGCACAGGCGATTGGGAGCCCGTGCACGGGAGCTGATAGTGCAGACCAAACTTCATGGGGCTCTGGGCTCAGTCGTATTTGCGCAGTTCCAAGCGGCCAATCTGATTCCGGTGGACCTCGTCCGGCCCGTCGGCGAAGCGCAGCGTCCGCGCCGAGGCATAGGCACGCGCCAGACCAAAGTCTTCGGCCACCCCACCGCCGCCGTGGGCCTGCATGGCCCAGTCAATCACTTGCAGCGCCATATTCGGGGCCGCCACCTTAATCATGGCGATTTCCGCGCGAGCCGCTTTATTGCCGACCGTGTCCATCATATGCGCCGCCTTGAGCGTCAGCAGCCGGGCCTGCTCGATCCGAATCCGGGCCTCGGCGATCCGCTCCAGCGTCACCGTCCGTTCGGAGACCAGTTTGCCGAACGCGGTTCGCGACTTGGCACGGGTGCACATCTTCTCCAGCGCGCGCTCGGCCTGTCCTATCAAGCGCATGCAGTGGTGAATACGCCCAGGGCCAAGGCGGCCTTGGGCAATCTCAAACCCCCGGCCCTCACCCAGAATCATATTCGAGGCCGGCACCCGCACGTCTTTGAACTCGACCTCGGCGTGACCGTGGGGGGCATCGTCGTAGCCGAACACGGACAGCATCCGCAGGATATTCACGCCGGGCGTATCGCGCGGGATCAGGATTTGGGACTGCTGGAGGTAACGGTTCGGATTATCGGGGTCGGTCTTGCCCATGAAGATGAGAATCTTGCAGCGCGGGTCGCCCATGCCCGAGGACCACCATTTGCGGCCGTTGATGACGTATTCATCCCCGTCGCGCACGATGCGGGACTCGATATTGGTGGCATCGGACGAGGCCACGGCGGGTTCGGTCATGGCAAAGCAGGAACGAATCTTGCCTTCGAGCAGCGGCTCCAGCCATTCCTTTTGCTGCTCAGGCGTGCCATAGCGGGACAGCACCTCCATATTGCCGGTGTCCGGCGCCGAACAATTAAAGACTTCCGAGCCCCAATGCACCCGGCCCATGATTTCCGACAGGGGAGCATATTCAAGGTTAGTCAAGCCGTAGCCGTACTCACTCTCCGGCAGGAACAGGTTCCACAGCCCAGCACTCTTGGACTTTTCTTTCAACTCTTCGATAATCGGTGGGATCTGCCAGCGGTCCGGACCGGAGTTCAGTTGGTCCTCAAACGTTTTCTCGTTCGGATAGACGTAATCCTCCATAAACTGAGAGACCTGTTTTCTCAGGTCCTGTACTTTCGGGGAAAAATCAAAATCCATGTCTGCCTCTCCTTCCCTTGAGTCTCACCCTCTTCTTAGATACGAAAGTCTTGTATACGAAAGAGCCGAGATACCTTAGGAAATACCGCCGAGCGAGTCAAATCCGGCAAATGTACGGAGAAGCCTATGCCGATTGAAGAAGGAAAAGCAGCCCCAGCGTTTACCTTACAAGATGCAGCCGGAAACAAGGTCGCCCTCAAAGACCTGCGCGGCCACAACGTGATTGTCTATTTCTACCCCAGAGATAATACGCCCGGCTGTACCAAAGAGGCTTGCGGCTTTCGGAACCTCTGGCGGGACATCCAAAAACAGGACGCGGTTGTCCTCGGCGTTTCACCGGACAGCGCCGCCTCACACCAGAAGTTTGCCACGCAATACCAACTACCGTTCACGCTCCTGTGCGACCCGGACAAAAAAGTCATGGCAAAATACGGAGCCTGGGGCGAGAAGATGATGTACGGCAAAAAGACCGTAGGCGTCATTCGTTCGACGGTCTGGATTGGCCCCAACGGCAAGGTAAAAAAGCACTGGAAGCGAGTCGCCAAAGCCGCCGACCATCCAGCCAAAGTGCTCGAAGCGTTGCGGGCAGGATAAGATTCCTTCTCCTATCCCCTCCGTGGAGGGGTGGCCGCAGGCCGGGGTGGGTTTGTCCTGATTTTTTCTCATTGAGCCTGACGAGGCTGCCACAAGGGACTATGCGGACTGAACTGGCTTGTCTATAATATGGACTTCGTTGTTTCAGAGAAAAGATCATAAAGGAGGCCTTATGCACGTTGGTTACGCCCCGGTATTTCAGAACCCTGGAAACGCTCGCTCCGATGCCGAAGTCTACCGTGAGGAGCTTCGGATCGCGGAGATGGCCGAACCCCTCGGGTTTGACTCAATTTGGTCTATCGAGCACCACTTTACGGATTACACCATGTGTCCCGACGCGGTTCAGTTCCTGTCCTATATGGCGGGCAGGACCAAGAAGGCCAAGCTGGGCACCATGGTCATCGTGCTTCCCTGGCACGATCCGGTTCGGGTTGCCGAGCAAATCTCCCTGCTTGACCATGTGTCGGGCGGGCGAATGATCCTGGGCTTTGGTCGGGGTCTGGCTCGGGTTGAGTATGACGGATTTCGGATCGACCAGAACGAGGGCCGCGAGCGCTTTGTTGAATACGCCGAACTCATCATGAATGGACTGGAGAAAGGCTATATGGAGGGCGGCCCGACGATCCAGCAGCCCCGCCGCGATATCCGCCCCTACCCGGCCTACTCGTTCAAGGGCCGTACCTATGCCGCGGCAGTCTCACCGGAGTCCATGCCGATCATGGCCAGGCTCGGCATCGGCCTGCTGGTCATTCCGCAAAAACCGTGGGATGTCGTCAAAGGCGACTTCGAGGTCTACCACAAGGTCTGGCAGGAAGAGAATCCCGGCACCAAGCCGCCCCAGCCGTTCTGCGGCGGTTTCTTCTATGTGGATGAGGACGCCAAGCGGGCCGAAGAGCATGCCACCAAATGGATTGGGGCCTATTATCATACGGCCATGAACCACTACCAGATGACGGCTAAACACTTTGGTCAGAACAAAGGCTATGAGTTCTACAGCAATGTCGGGAAATATATTGAGCAACACGGCATGGACGGCGCGGCCAGAGACTTTGTTAAACTCATGCCGTGGGGGACGCCTGATCAAGTGCTGAGGAAACTTGAATTCATCCGCGACACGATCGATATGAAAGCCATTATGTGTAACTTCAGCTACGCTGGTATGCCCTACGACGAGGCCGAGGGCAGCATGAAGTGCTTTGCCAAGCATGTCCTGCCGGAACTCAAGAAGTGGGATACGGAACCGCTCCAGGATCCGGAACCGCTGAACATGCCGGCTGAGGCGGCGGCGTAAGCACCAAGTCCGCGTGCATGGGAGAACCCACCCCGGCCCTTTGGGCTACCCCTCCGAGGAGGGGATAAGCGCGGAATCTGGATTGAGTAAGGGCGACCGTTGGGTCGCCCTTATCTATTGAGGAGGAGCGGACATGGCCGATCTCGAAACGTTTCGTGCTGAGACACATCAGTGGCTGGACGCTAACGCCCCGGCTTCGATTCGCGGCGTCGGGAACACCATGCTTGACGGGAATTGGGGCGGGCGTAAGGCCAGATACGCGAATCCCGATATGAAAGTCTGGCTGGATATCATGGCCGAGCGCGGCTGGACCGCACCCGAGTGGCCGACCCAGTACGGCGGCGGTGGGCTCTCCAAGGACGAAGCCAAGGTGTTGCAGCAGGAGATGAACACCCTGCAACTGCCGGCACCGTTGATCGGCTTTGGCCTGACCATGATTGGTCCGACCCTCTTGCAATACGGCACCGAAGAACAAAAACACGAACACCTGCCGGGGATCATTAAGGGCGAGATTCGCTGGTGTCAGGGCTATTCCGAACCGGGGTCGGGCAGCGACCTGGCCTCGCTCAAAACCCGGGCAATCCTTGAGGGTGACCATTATGTTATTAACGGTCAGAAAGTATGGACGTCGTTTGCTAATCTGGCGGACTGGATGTTCATGCTCGTCCGAACCGATCCCGAGGCCAAAAAGCAGGAAGGTATCACCTTCCTATTGGTAGACATGGAGTCCCCAGGCGTGGAAACCCGTCCCATTAAACTCATTAGCGGGGCCTCACCCTTCTGCGAGACCTTTTTGACCGATGTGCACGCTCCGGCCAAGAATGTCATCTTCGAGGTGAACAAAGGCTGGACGGTGGCCAAATCCCTGCTGAATCATGAGCGTAATATGATTGCCTCAGCCTTTGGCACGACAGCAGGGAAAGGTCGAGGCATGCGAGACTGGGCCAAAGAGCATCTTGGGCTGGACGGCGACTGTGTGGCTGACCCGGCAATCAGGGACCGTATGGCGCAGTACGAAATGGACAGTCGCGCCTTCCGACTCACCACGGAGCGTGCCCGAGATGCGGCCAAAGCCGGTCGTCCTCCAGGTCCGGAAAGCTCAATGTTTAAGATCTACGGCACCGAACTGAACCAGCGCCGTCTTGAATTGTTAGTGTCGATTGCCGGTCCGCACGCCCTGGGCTGGGACGGACCCGGATTTGAAGACGTTGAACTCACTCTCACCCGCGACTGGCTGCGTTCCCGAGGCAATACGATTGAAGGCGGGACGAGCGAGATCCAGCTCAATATCATTGCCAAGCGAGTGCTGGGATTGCCTGATTAAGGGAAAGGATGTGGGAGAGACCCACCCCGGCCCTTCGGGCCACCCCTCCAAGGAGGGGATAGAGGAGAGGTATTGTGGCACTTGTGCTGACTGAAGATCAGGAACTTTTGGCGCAGACCGCGCGAGATTTCGTTCGTACCAACTCCCCGATCAGCCGGCTGCGCGTGCTGCGTGACGCCCAAGACAGTGTAGGCTTCTCGCGGGACATGTGGCAGGAGATGGCCCAGCTCGGGTGGGCGGGCATTCTGATTCCCGAGGAATATGGCGGTGCTGGCATGGGCCTGGCCGACCTCGCGGTTGTGCTGGAAGCCGTGGGCCGCAATCTCGCTCCGGAGCCCTTTCTCTCAACCGTCTTACTCGGTGGTCAATTGCTTGCGCACGCCGGCAGCCCTGAACAAAAACAGACGTGGCTGCCTGGCATCGCGACGGGCGAAAAGATTCTTGCGCTTGCCTATCAGGAGTCGCGCAGCCGCTATGACCTGAATCGGGTTTCCACACAGGCCGCAGCCGAAGGGGACGCCTGGAGGCTGTCGGGCGAAAAGATTCAGGTCCTGGACGGACAGAGCGCGGACGCGCTGATTGTCTCGGCCCGTACCGCCGGCGAAGATAGCAACCAAGACGGCGTCACCCTTTTTCTGCTTGCGCCGGATACGCCCGGCGTGGCAATCATCCCTCAAACCCGGGTTGATAATCGTGCCGCGGCGCTGGTCACTCTCGATGGAGTGAAAATTGGTACCGAGTCCGTTGTCGGGACAGTCGGCCAGGGCTTTGAGACGCTCTCGCATATTGTTGATCTCGCCACGGTTGGTCTGTGTGCCGAGATGCTGGGCGGGATGAGTCAGATTTTCGACGATACGCTCGCCTACCTCAAGACACGCGAACAATTCGGAGTGGTCATCGGCTCCTTTCAGGCCCTCAAACATCGGGCGGCCAAAGTTTTCATGGAGATTGAACTGTGCCGCTCGGCCGTGATGGCCGCGGCAAACGCCGCGGATGCCGGCCAGAGTGACCTGGCCCTGCTGGTGTCCCTGGCCAAAGCCCGTTGCTCCGATGCTTTTATCCTGGCGACCAACGAAGGGGTCCAAATGCACGGCGGCATTGGTATGACCGACGAGCACGATGCCGGCCTGTATATGAAACGCGCCCGCGCCGCGGAGATGACCTTTGGCGATGCCGCCTGGCACCGGGACCGCTGGGCACGGCTGCGAGACTATTGAGCGTCACGCAAGGGTCAGCGGACCGAGCGTTTGCCGGGTCCGCTGACAAGGTTTAATCCAGCGTCTGGACCCATCCATCGGCCGTCCTTTTTCGTCCTGGGCGCTTGCGTGGGTCTTTTTCGCGGCGCGGTTTTCTTGGCGAACGCTTATAATCAGATGGCTGCCGGGTTTCGACGACTCGGGACTCGCTCTTTCTGTCACGCGATGCAGGCACAGGACGCGTATACGGCGTATCGCTCTCATAGGTTTCTGGACGATAGACTGTTGTCCTCACAAAGAGTTGAGTAAAGTAGTACTCGCCGGCGGGTCCTTGGGCAATTCCAACTCCGGTGAGGTCATAGGCCCCTTCAATGTTACGCCGGTGACCGGGACTTTGTAACCAGCCAGAAACAGCCCCCTCCCCTGCATATAAGAAATCCCCATTGTTTGCTGCGACATTCTCACCAATCCAGGGTTGGGCAATGAATCCGGCTATCTTTTCCCTGCGACTTTCAAATCCTCCATGACTAAACCCAACCCGCCCGGTTGCCATATCCTGACTATGACGGCGGGCAATAGCAGCGATCTTCGGATTAAAGGTTAGAGGCTTCAGCCCCTGCGAAACCCGATGCTCATTGACCAGCCTGTGGACGTAGTGTTCAAGGTCGTCTGCGAGCGCAGAAGGCAGACTGGCAGAGACTATGAGTCCAAAGCTTGAAAGGAAAACAAGAGTCGAGCGAATGGTAAATATGTGACACAACCACGACATTGTCACACCATATCCCATGACCCACCCCGGCCCTGCGGGCCACCCCTCCAAGGAGGGGATAGGGGAACTCCATGACTCAATCGACCCAATCGACCCAATAGACCCAATAGACCTAACGACTTCCCTACCCCGTAATTACCGACTCCGGCGGCTGCCCCGCGGCAACCCGTTCGATATTGGCAAAGCCGAACGTAATCCGGCGGCTCCAGGTGTCCAGGGTGACCCCGGCGATATGTGAGGTCAGCACTACATTGTCCAGCGCTAACAGTGGGCTGTCGGTTTCCAGGGGCTCGGCAGTAAAAACGTCCAGCCCGGCCCCGGCGATGCGATTCTTTTGCAACGCTTCTAGGAGTGCGGGTTCGTCTATTACCGGCCCGCGCGACGTATTGACGAGAATAGCGGAGGGTTTCATTAGGCCGAGCGTCCGAGTGTTGATGAGTCCCTTGGTCTCGGCGGTCAGCGGCGTGTGAACAGACACGACATCTGCTCGTTGCAGCAGATCGTCCAATACCAGCCGTTCAGCACCGACCTCTTGCTCAATAGCAGTTGGTGCCTGGACCGTATCGTAATAGAGAATGTTTGCCTGAAACCCTTTCGCAATCCGCGCAAACTCCTGGCCGATGCGGCCGAACCCAATAATACCCACCGTCTTATTACGCAACTCGCGCATCTGGAGCGTTTCTCGTGCCCCAATCCACTGTCCTTCGTGCAAAGTATTGTGGTGGAGAGGAAGTTTTTTGAAGACCGCCAAGATTAAGAGAATGGCATGCTCGGCCACGGTTGGCGCATTAGCTCCACCGTTATTGGCAACCGGTACTCCGAGTTTCTGAAAAAGCTCCAAGTCTATCCATTCATAGCCCGCACTCAACATCTGAAATAGCTTGAGCTGTTTTGCCGCGTTCAGTTCGTCCGCAGTGGGGTTGCCCGGATAGGCCAGAATGAAGTCCGCATGCGCTATTTTCTCCAAGCGCGTGTCGGCTGGGGAGCTTTGCTCCAAAAAATCTATGAGAAAGCCCTCTGGCAGTTGCTCATTGACCATGTGAATAACTTCTGGGGGGACTAACCCGCGGGAGTGAAGAAAAACGATAGTGTGTTGTTTCGTCATGTAACGCTCCTGTGAGTCGATTGAGTCCATTGGGTCCGTTGGGTCATGAAGTCTCCCATCCCCTCCTCGGAGGGGTAGCCCGTAGCGTCGGGGTGGGTTCATGGTCTCGGCGGGTATGAACCTCCTCCGGGGCGCTTTACCGCCCCTGAAAGCGCGGGGGACGTTTTTCGAGAAAGGCCTGACGGCCTTCCTGAAAGTCTTCTGTTTGGTGTGACAAAAGATACGCCTGGCCCTGGTACTCATACGCCCGTTCGGGTGGAGCATCCCAGCCGTGAATAACAGCCGACTTGGTAAAGCCGTAGGTTTGTGTCGGTCCCTGGGCTAATTCGCTCGCGAGCTCCATTGTGGCTTCTTCCAGTTTTTCTAAGGGTACCACACGGTTGGCCAGTCCCCAGCGTTCCGCTTCCTGGGCGGAGAGCTGTGATCCGAGCAGCGCCCACTCCAGGGCCTTGCCGATACCCACAAACTGTTGTAGCAGGCTGGTGCCGGTCGCGATGCCGCGCTTGACGAACGGGATACACAGGGTTGCCGAATCGGCCATCACACGCAGGTCGCAGCCCAGAGCAAGGTTAAAGCCGGCCCCGTGCGCGTGCCCGTTAATCATACCGATGACCGGCTTGGACAGGGCCCGCATCTTGGCCACCACCAGAGGCCAGCGGCCTTCGCCCTGAACGTAGTGCTTGACCGTGTCCGCGAATCTTCGTTCCGGCTGGTCGGGTTCGGCCATACCCTTGAGATCGTCACCGGCACAGAAGGCCCGCCCCGCCCCGGTCAGGACCACAGCCCGGACCGAGTCGTCATAATCACACGCCTCAAACGCCTGAAGCAGTTCCAGGCCAACCCGGATGTTAATCGCGTTCAGGCGTTCGGGGCGATTCAGGGTAATGCGGCAAATGCCGTGGTCGTGGTCAGTCAGCAGATAACGGAAATCCATGGGCTTCCTCCTGAGAGCGACCGGTGCGCCTTCCTACTGCGGCCAGAAGGTATCGGCAATCGCCCGGATCTTTTTCGCCAGTTTTTCGGGGGTCATTCCCCAGTTGGGTGGCACGATACACATGGAGTTGGCCCGTTGCCACAAGGGTTCAATCCGCTCCCGGACCTGGTCCGGTGTGCCGTGCGCCCCAAAGGCCCGGACCATTTCATCCGGCACGTATTGCGCGGCCTGCACGCAGTTCATCGTCTTGGAGGCTTCGCTGATTTTACGTGCCTCGGCTCCGAAGCCGTGCGCCTCGAAATAGGGGCAGTACTGGCTGAAGCCCGAGTAGAAGGCCAGCCAGGGCTTGGCATCCTGTAAGGCCACCTTTTCGTCCTCATCAATAGAAACCGTCACCCAGGGCTGAAAATGGATCGTGGCGGGATCTCGCCCGGTGCGCGCCGCGCCGACGGCCACGGACTCCTGGGCCTGGCCCAGGGACCATTCGACCGACCAGACCGGATGTCCGATCAAGCCGTCAGCCACCTCGCCCGTCAATTCACACATGCGCTGGCGCAGGGCGGCAATCCAGACGGGAATACGTTCGCGATACGGCGGGAGCGTGGGTTGATAGGCATCAAACTTGAGTTGATAGAACTGTCCCTCCCAGGGCTGCATCTCCCCGGAACGGGCGCCGTCCTCAACGTGTCGCAGAATCTGCACGACCTCGCGCAGCCGTGACACCGGCTTGTCGTACGGCATCCCGAAATAACCGTTGGTCCAGTGTTTAGGGCCGGTGCCCAGACCCAGAATGAAGCGGCCTTTGGACAGGTGGTCGAGATCAAGCGAGGTCACCGCAGTCTCAAACGGGCTGCGCGTCAAGCCGATCGCAATGCCGGTGGCGAGTTCAAGGCGCGTTGTCGAGACCGCCGCAGCCGCCAACGGTGCAAACGGCGATCCGTACACCTGAGGAACGGTCACCCCGGCAAGGCCGCAGTCTTCCAGCTTTTTGACGGCAGTGGCAAAATCCGGTTCAAGCGCCGGAATCACAAACGACCAGTATTTTCGATCCATAGAATGGCCCTCCTCTCTCCAACCGATAACGAAGGCCATTCTTATATCAT
This sequence comes from uncultured Binatia bacterium (SeqCode), assembly GCA_965203745.1. Taxonomy (GTDB): domain Bacteria; phylum Desulfobacterota; class Binatia; order Bin18; family Bin18; genus Bin18. The sequence continues at coordinate 447,563 of CBDBDK010000001.1, read as the reverse complement.
CCGGCTTGGCTGCGCACGCCCTGTCTCCATTTGAACTGTCCCCGCTCTGCGAAGAGCGAGGACACGGAGTGAGTCTTATGCAGCGTCCTTGTGACAATCAACTTCAAGCGCCCTCCGTATCCCGTTCCCGTAGGCAGGATCAGCCTTGTCGATAATGTCCTGCGGAACTTAACAATAAAATTGATGATTTTTACTCGTATGATAAATTTTGTCTATGAATATTTCCCTGCGGCAACTGGAATATTTTGCGGCCGTAGCCGAATGGCTGAGCTTCCGAGACGCCGCCGACGCCTGTTTTGTCACCCAGCCCGGTCTGAGCGCTCAGCTCAAGGATCTCGAACGGCTGCTGGGCGTACAGTTGTTCGAACGCAGTCAGCGTACGGTGCTGCTCACCCCGGCCGGAGAGACCTTGTTGCCGCTCGCGCGCAACATCCTCACGGCAACCGACGAATTCGTTGATTTGGCCCGCAGCCTGACTCAGCCCCTTACCGGAACCCTGCGGCTCGGGGTGATTCCAACCGTGGCCCCTTACCTCCTGCCAAAAACGCTGCCAGCCCTGCGCCAGCGCTATCCGCAACTTCAGGTCCGGCTGCACGAAGATCTGACCCCCCGGCTGCTGGAGTTGCTGTCCCACGGCAAGCTCGACCTCCTCTTAGTGGCGCTCGAAGCCGACCTCGGCAACGTATCGACCCTAGCGCTGACACCCGACCCTTTTGTGCTTGCCGTCCCGACACGACACAGACTCGCTAAGCGTAAACGTGTGACGGAGGGTGATATTGCCGGCGAACAGGTGCTGTTATTAGACGATGGCCATTGATTACGGGACCAAGTGCTGACCGTGTGTCACACCAGTGGTGCCAGCGAGATTGGAGACTTTCGCGCTAGTAGCCTGAATACCCTGATTCAAATGGTCGCGGGCGGAATCGGGATTACCCTGTTGCCCCGGCTCTCGTTAGAGGTCGAGGTGCCGCAGCTTTCACAGATTGTTATTCTGCCCTTTCGTAAGCCCGAGCCAAGCCGGACCATCGGCCTCGTCTGGCGGACCACCTCACCCCGGGCACACGAGTTCCAACTGCTAGCCAAGCTTTTGGGCCCGTAACCCAGAGCTGAATAAGGCTCTCTCGGAGAGAACTCTCAGCCTGTCACAGAGGAAGGAGGGATAAGACGAGCGGTTTCTTTCAGGGAATACGGCCTTCAAAAAGGTCGGGCTGCTTCTCATAGTGAGGCTGCGCCGAGTCGGGTAGCAGTTCTGCAATGGTAGTGGCAGGGATATTTCCCAACTCTTTGGGCTCCAGCTTGTATAACCCCCCACCATACACTCGACCTTCGCCGAGCATTACCTGTGGACGGATGTCGTTCAATACCTTCCACAGCCGCCGTTTCAGCGTTGCATCCTGACGCATGGCCGTATCGAGCGACGGCTTCGGGTAGAGCATCAGATATACGTTCGCTGCCGTGGCTTGAGAATTGTTGAGTATAAAGCGAAACGGTCTGGCACGAGCGGTGTTACTACGACCGAGATAGGTACATACAAAGGGAGCCGGGGGCCGAGTTTCCTGCATATACCAAGGCGTCCGGTGTCGGCATAAATATCGCTCGGCTATACCTTGCGCTTTTCCTTCTACCAGATACGCCCACAGCGTAGGATAACGCTTCTCGATTTCGGCTTCTTCCAGCCGGCAGTCTAATACAAACAGACACCGCTCCAATACCGGGTTTCCCTCGTCGTCCGCTGCAATCTCATCGTCCGATATATAGCGCGGACTCGGGAGTATCGGACGAAACGCCTGCATGGGTAGCTTGCGGCGTTTGATCTCCTCGGATGACAGAATGAAATAATTGTTGTTTCCCGTCGCCAAGCCGCGCTGAATCTTGAAAAAATCGGCCAATACAGGCGCGTGTATTTCGTCGTACTGCTCCTTCATGGGGTAGCGCGTCCATTTCGGGTCGCGGCGCAGGGAATTGACCGGCACTCGCCGGTCGAGCCTCGGCTGTTGCAGCGAGCCGCCATAGGTAAACCGGACAGTGTGACTGCGGGGCGGCTTTTCTTTGCGAAACCACACGACCGCAGACGATACCAAGGCGTCGCCAAACTGCACCTCGTGCGGGTCGAAGCGGTGAATATGCAACAGGGTCACACTGTCGAGCAGATAACGTTTGACCGACACGCCGTAGTTCACATCCATGAACTCGCTCGGTATCAGCCAACCGGCTATACCCCGGTCCGCTAGCCAAGCATGACTCATGCCTAAAAAATAGCAATACAGCCCGGCCAGCCCGTTCATCTCGACCCCGCACGCAAGCCGCGTCCGAGTCTGCAATCTTTGCTTATCCGCACTAGCAATGTGGTGATGCCGAACATAGGGCGGATTGCAGATTAGCAGGTTGAACTTTTCGGCTGTCTCCGGCGGACAGGCTAAGGTGAAGTCCTCAAGTCGAACATCAAGCCCGGTCGCTCCCCATAACTCGGCGGCGGCAGCAGCGTAATGCGAGTCTATTTCATAGCCGACCGAGGCCTCCATGTCGTTCTTTGGAAACACGTCCAGCAGCGCGGAATAGAACGCGCCAGTTCCGAGCGCAGGGTCGAGAAACCGCACCTTCGTGTGTTGTCCCAGGAGCGTTCTTGCATAGCTGAGCATGTCAACGGCAAGCTGGCTCGGCGTCGCAAACTGGCCCAGTCGATTCCGCTCCGTCCGATCCTTGGTGGTGTCCAAGTCTGCCTGAAGCGCCACGCGACGCCGTTCCATGTCTGCGGTACTCTGCATCAGCTACAGCCCATACTCCGTAAAATCCTCGATGCGGTGCTCCCACACCCAGTCAATACCTTCTGCCGCCTCATAGCCCAGATACCCGCTGTCGAAGTACCCGCATAAAAATAAGACGTAGCATACCTCCTGACCATAGGTGCTACGCAATTGGTTCATCTTGGTCGCTTCTTCCTTGCGTCGTTTGTTGACGTTAGCAAAGTCGCCAGCCGACTTGGCTTCGACCAGCAACGGCAGTATACCCGCCTCGGCATTCTTCGGCATGACGACGGCATCGACCGGCATGTTGATTGAGGTTCCAGTTCCTTCCTGCACGACCGGCACATTGAGTCGAAACGAGAAAGTACCAGGGGACATGTTGTCGTATTTCGCGCCGTCCCCGGCGGGGAGGTGCTCGTAGCCTCTTGCAGTGAGCCAGTCGCCAATCGCCTTAAGTTGGCGCTTTTCCTGGGCGTTGCGAATGATCGGATTCGCTACCGCCCCGCATAAACGATCAGCCACGATCGTCGCGGCCCGGTACACCTTCTGCCTTGAGGGCATTCTGCCTTGCCCCAGCCAGACAAAAATATCCGGGTCGGCCATTTTGCGGATGGTTCGCCCGATTTTCTCAAGGTCTGCATCGAGAGCCGGTTGTGACATACGCGGCGGTAATTTACCCTGGTTTTCCATGACCTTGACCAAGTTCGGTGAAATGCCGGCAAGCCCGATCAGTCTGTCTACAGCGAGCGGGGGACAGGTGGACATACGCAGTGTTGGCAGTACCGTAGGGGTCGCCTTCAGCAACTCTACCCCAATGTCGGTCATGTTTTTTGTCGCTTTCAGCGTGGCCGCGACATCTTTCGTTGTCCGGACTCGCGTCGTCCGGTATGCCTCCGGTGCGAAACGCATGAACCAGTTGTTGTACATATCCACCGACCGCACAATGTCGTCCTTCCAGCGGTCGGGTTTATCTCGGTTAGTTGTTGTACATATCCACCGACCGCACAATGTCGTCCTTCCAGCGGTCGGGTTTATCTCGGTTAACTGCCATCTCGATTTGCGTCTTCTTCACGTGTCAACCAGTTTAAGCTGATAAACATCGCTGTGGGGTTGAAGGCTGTGCTTTACTTGGCGATGGAGGACGCGATGTTGGGGTTGAGCGGGTTGACGATAACCTTCCTGGTTTTCGGCACGACGACCATATCCACATTTTCCAGGGGGATGGCTTCCAGCAAAGGGGTCTCTCTCATGACCAGCGCGCCGCTGAACCCGGCCCGGTTCTTGTAACGCAGCTCGATTGGTGCAGTCTTACTCAGGCGCATCCAGTTTGAACACGCGGGCAGCGTTCAGACCGAGAATCTTCTCGCGGCTTGCTTCCGACAAGGTATCCATCTGGCGCTCGATGCTGGCGGCCGAGTACGGCCAACTGCCTTCGTGATGCGGATAGTCGTTCGACCACATAAAATTATCGACCAGGTTCAACTCTTCGGCCAGGAGCAGTGTGGAGCGGTCGTTCATGAAGGCCGAGAAACAGTTGCGCCGATAATAAAAGCTGGGCGGTTCGGGCAGGACCGGACGCACCCACATATGGTGGACTTTATGAGCGTAGTCGAGGGTTTCGACCATCCAGGGCACCCAGCCGATCCCGCCCTCGATAGAGCCGGCTTTGAGGCTGGGATGGCGCTCGAACACGCCCGAGGATATCAGGTGCACGAGCGGGTCCATAACGGTCGCCATCGAGTGCGAAACATAGTTAATCAACGCCCCGCCATTGCCCCCGACCGCGCGCGGGTCGCGTCCGGTCGAGACGTGGAAGGTCATGGGCAGGTCCACTTCTTCGATCAGCGACCAGAGGGGCTCGAACGATTTGTCGTTGTATTGCAGCTCGCCCTCTTTGAGCGGACCAAAGATGGGTTTATTCGGCATGGTGAGTCCCTTGAAGCCGTGCTCCGCAGCCCATCGCACTTCGGCCATGGCTCCTTCAAGGTCGCCGGTGGCAATCATGGCCATGGGCATAAAGCGCGTCCAGTGATCGCCAAAGGTCTCCAGCGCCCAGCGGTTCCAGGCCCGGAACATCGCCCCCTGAAAAACCGGGTCAGGCGTGCCAAAGGCCAGCAGACCCTTGTTCGGAAAAATAATCTCGGCGTCAATGCCATCCGCGTCCGCGTCGGCCAGACGCTGTGTGATATCGGTGCCGGCATGGTTGCGGCGCAGATCTTCGGCCTCAAAGCGCTTTGAGTAGGGCTGAAACATGTCGATATCTTCAAACGACTCCAGCGCCGGCAGGTGTTTTTCATAATTGCGGCCCGGTTTGACCAGAACGGGCTTCATGCCCTCGCAGATCGTCCACTGCGCGCCGTCCTCGTCAATCTTCATCCGCGGAATGCGATGGAGATATTTTTTCTCAATGCGCTTTTCCAGATAGTCGTTCGGTTCGATCCCGTGCGTATCGACCGAAACCATATAGTATTTATGTGGGTCACCAGCGTACGCGGTCCGCGCCCAGCCGGCATGACCCGGGGTCTGTTTGCGCCATTCGTTGCGTGGAGATGCTGCTTGAGAGTCTATTGCTGCCATCGCGTCCCTCCTGAATACGAGTCAAACATACCAAGGAACGCATAAACCCGACAAGCCGGAGTAGCGCCGTGTTCACGGGAGTGAATACCGTCGCCCGGTTTATGGCTCCGGCTGGAGTAGCGTCTTGTGTTTCGTCACCGCCAGAATCTTGTCTCGGGAATACAGAACAGGGAAATACTTGCCCTCGGCCCACAGGCCGGACAGGTCCCGATACTGCGCCTGGGCGGGGTCGCCAGCCTGTCCGGGCGTATTGATGCCCAACGACCGATCCCAGTTGCTGGGGTCGGCAATCAGCCGAAAAGAAGCCCCTACGGTCTGCACGTCCTCGCTGCCGGTATTATTGACCGTAAAGCTGTCACCGCCACGCGGAATGGGACCTACGTCGAGTTGAGCCCGGAGTTCAGCGTTCACCGCATCGCTCAGCATGTGTTTAATGACGATGTGGTGATAGGCGGTTTGACCATAGGTCCAGTTGTTCATGTCCGGGCCAAAGCGGGTGGCGAGGGAGCGGACGGCGGCCTCGAAACTTTCACGTATGAACCAGTCTCGCCCGGCGAGTGGGTCAGGGCCGTAGCTGCCATCCGGAGCGAGGAGGCTGTTGATGAGCGGGGTGACAACAATACTCGCAAATGATTCCTGGAGAGCGGCCGGGACGTGCGTATTCCGAAATTGCTCCCACAGCTGGCGCTGCCAGGCAGCATAGATTCCGGCGGCAATAGAATCCTTGTCCAGCACGAAATCCCAGGCACGCAGCGTGTTGAGCGCCGCCTGAACGAGTGGGTCTTCTACCCAGTCCTTGTCCAGGGCATGTAGAAACGGCACCAACAGACGCGCCGGAATCGAGTATTCATCGCTCTGGAGATGCATCATCTCTCGGGCCGTCAGGTTTTTACCCGCGGCAAGGACTTCCTCAATCCGGGCAAACCGGTACGGCTCCAGCCAGTAATAGCTGATCGGATAGGGATAGTTGGGCGGCAGATTCTCCTGGTTTGCGGTGGCAATAAATCCCTGCGGGGGATTCAGGACATGCGGCAACTCACGAATCGGCAGATAGCCATCCCACTCAAAGCGGCCATCCCCCGGCACAGGCACCAAGCCGTTCCAGTTGGGCCGGAGCGGCACCACGCCGACCGCCTGCCAGCCGATATTACCCTGCCTGTCCGCCCAGACCATATTCTCTGACGGAGCACGGGAATATGCGCACGCCTCGCGGAACTCTGGCCAGGTTTTGGCCTGATCCATCCGCAGGCTGGCTAGATACGGCACCCCACCGATATCGAGCCAAGCGGCCCGCAGCCCGAAAGCCAGGTGTCGCTCCAGGTCTTCAGCCAGGATGGGGCCGTGCCGGGTGTATTTCAGTTCGACTTTGGCAGAGTCCTGACCTTTCACCGGGATAGTCTCGTGGAGAATTCGCATGTCCTCCCATTCCCCCCGGTACCAATACTGATGCGGGTTGTCCGGGTTGGTCTTATATACATACAGGTCTTCGGAGTCGGTCGGGAAAATCGTTAGCCCCCACGCCCCTTGCTCGTTATGTCCGATAGAAACACCGGGCAGGTGGGGCTCGCCCCCACCAATCACGTTCCAGCCGGGCGCAACCAGATGTACCCAGTAGCGCAGTGACGGTGCGGTAATCGCACGGTGTGGATCGTTGACCATGAGCGGCTGCCGGGAGAGCGTTTTGGTGCCGTTTACTACCCAGTTATTACTGCCCTCGTCTTGTGAAACGGTCTTTCCGATGAAGGCCGGTGCAACAGCTTGGCCGGCAGACTGAGGAGGAGCGTCAGCGGTTTCCAGGGCACGATGCTGCGGATCAGAAACGTCTTCGGGCGCAAAGGCGACCGCTTCGCGCGCGGCTTGATAATACTTCAGGACATCGCCGGGAATGGTTGTCACATCGAGGCCCTCGGGTACGGTCAGGTCCGGTGTTCCGGGATGCAAGTGGAGCATCGTCCGGATCGTCTCGGGCTGCATGGTTTGCAGCGCCTGGGCGATCAACACCTCGGTTTCCAGGTTCAGGAAAATTCCACCGAGGCGCGCCAGCACAATGTCCGGGGTCCAGGCTTGGGGGGTGATGCCGAGCAGACCGAACTCAAGCGGCAGCAGATCCGGTTGTTCCTGGGTCTGCCGAATATAGGCGTTTATACCCTCGACGAAGGCAGCAATGATCTCTTTCCCGTCCGGGTGATAATACTGGCACTCCTGGTCCAGGTCACCGCGAAAACGCAGCAGCCGGGCACCGATGTCGCGGTCCAGGGCTTTGGGGCCTTGAATCTCGGCCAGCGTACCGGTGACGCGCCTACGCCAGATTTCAAGCTGAAACAGGCGGTCGCGGGCCGCGTTATAGCCTTGGGCAAAAAAAAGGTCGGGCTGGTTTTTGGCATAGATGTGAGCAATGCCCCAGCGGTCGGTCAGGATTTCGACCGGCTCGCGGAGACCGGAGAGGCGCAGTGTTTCCATTCCATCCTCCTGAACGCTAGTCTGAGGCACGACCGCGGCTCGCCCTAGGGCTGGAGAGAGCCAAGTGGCAACACATAAGAAGAGCACAAGCAAAGACGCAGTTTGTGAAACCGTCGGCATAGTCGCTCCTGTCATGCACGGTCTTGGTTACGCCTCATCAACAGGCGGTAATACGTCCGGTGTGATCTGATAGCCGTCGGCCAGGGCGTGGGTGCTGTTGAACAGCGCCACAATGGCCATGACCTCTCCCAGCGTTTCGGTGTCACAGCCCAGCTTCCGCAGGGCCGCGGTGTGGGAGTTGATACAGTAGGCACAGCCGTTGGTGGCGGAAACAGCCAAAGCGATAATCTCCCGCGTCTTAGGATCAAGGGATGATTCCCGGCCGCTGGCCTCGGGGTGCATGAGCGCCTTCAGTCGGGTCCAGATCATCTCCAGATTATCCGGATGGCTGGCCAGTACCCGCCAGAAATTCGGTACCGCCGGAATGCCCTTGGTAGCTTTGATGTCGGCATATATGTCCGCGACTTTGCCGCTGGCTTCTTCTTCCGTGACCATGCGCACGGTTGCAGTGCGTGTCATAACACTCCCTCCCTCACACCTTCAGATTGCTGCGCTCAGGGTGTCCCAAAAAGAGATAGAAAGAAAGGGCGTATAATACGCCGTGCGCAACGGGAGAGTTGCGGCCTTGTCGGAAATTCCGTACAGCAGTCTCTAAGGAGGCTGTACTTATGGCGATTCTGATTACTGGAGGTACCGGGTTTTTGGGCCGGCATTTGACGCGACATCTGGTTCAGTCGGGAGAGCAGGTCGTTATTCTCGACACCGTCCCGAATCGACAGGCGGTCGCGGACGTAGCCGACCAAGTGAAGGTCTTGCAGGGCGATGTCATGGAGGTGACCGCGCTCATAGACGTGATCCAGCGCAATAAAATCGAAGGGGTTATTCACCTCGCCTACTATCTGGGGACCGGCGGTATCCGCAATCCTCTGCCGTCGATCAACGTGAACTGTATCGGCACCACCAATATCTTTGAGGCCGCCCGACTGAGCGGCCTGAAGCGTGTTGTCTACATGAGTTCGGTCGCCGTGTTTCCCGAGCGTACGGCGAGTACCGCCCCGGAGTTGAGCGAAGACGACCCGCCCGCTCCTTCCACCAGCAACCAGGCCGGCCTGTACGGCGCGTGCAAATTATTCAACGAACATACCGCAGACTACTACAATCACGCCTATGGCATGGACTTTATTGCCATCCGGCCGACCTCGGTGTTCGGCGAGGGACGCGGACAGCGCCGGGGCGCGGCGGGGGATCATTTTATGGTGGCCCCCGAGCTGGCTTTACTCGGCAAGCCGGTCGTCATGCCGCAGGACGAGCAGATTGCCGACTGGCTGTACGTTGCCGATGCTGCGGAGGTCTTTCGCCGGGCGTATCATATTGAAAACCCGCAATCCCGCGTGTTTAACATGGCTGGCCCCAGCCGCAAAACGGGCGAGATCACGGACTATCTGCGCGAGTTGCTGCCCGACGCCAACATCTCAGTCAGTGATAAACCCGTCGCCATGACCTCGCTGGTCAAGACCGATCGCCTGCGGACCGAGTTGGACTTCACGCCCAAGTATACAGTCGAGGCCGGTATCCTGGCCTATTTGAACGACGTGCGTAAACGCGAAGGCATGCCGCTGGAGCCGCGCTAGGAGCGCCTTGGTGAAAGAGGCTTACAGAGAGAGTGTCTATGGACTTTGGAATTGGTTTTCAGTCGCATATTCACAACGGATGGAAACACGCCCTGCTGGCCGAGCAGATGGGGTTTACTCATGCCTGGTTTGTGGACTCGCAGATGCTCACCTCGGACGTGTATGCCTGTATGGCCCTGGCCGCCGCGCAGACAAAAACAATCCGGCTCGGGACCGGCGTCACTATTGTTGGGACGCGGATTCCACCTGTCATTGCGCATTCGATTGCCACCATCAATCAGCTTGCGCCCGGCCGGGTGATTCTCGGTCTGGGCACCGGCCACACGGCCTGGCGGACCATGGACATGCCGCCGGTTTCGCTCGCGGAGTTCCGACACGCGGTCGAGGTCTGCCAGGGTCTGCTCCGGGGCGAGACTGTCTCCTATCACGAGCGTGGCCGGCAGAGCCGGATTCGGTTCATGGATGTCGAGCACGGCTATATTAACACGCGCGAGCGCATCCCCATCTATCTGGCGGCCTCGCACCCTAAGGCCCAGGCCCTGGCCGGTGAGCTGGGCGACGGCCTGTTGACCCTGAGCCTGCTCTCGCCCGAGTCGCTCACCCGCAATCTGGCGGCAGTCGCACAGGGCTGGGAGGGCCGGACCGGCGGAAAGCCGTCCGACTTCAGCGTGGTTACGCTCGGCATCTCTTGCGTACTGCAACCCAGCGAGGCCGTGAACAGTCCGCGCGTGCTGTCGCGGGTCGGCCCGCGCATTGCGGTGGCCCTGCACTATGCCTATGAAGTCGCCAAACAGGGCAAAACGGTACCGACTTTCTTGCAGCCCTTTCTGACTCCGGACTACCAGCGCTATCTGGATGACCGCTGGGAAGACATTCATGCCACGCACTCGCGCTTTCTGCATCCGGGCGAAGAGAAGTTCATTACCCCCGAGGCCATTCGGACCATGAGCCTGACCGGCTCGCGCGATGATATCCTCGAACGCCTCCATCAGCTTGAAGCCGCCGGGCTCACCCAGATGGTGATCTCACCCCCGTGGGGCCTGGTGGAAGAAAGTATCGTGGAGTTCGCCCGAGAGATTATCGGACCGTACAGGAACCAGTAACCGAGCGCGCGGCGCTTGATTCCGCCAAGGGGTTTGGAATCAGCGGCTGAAACCGCTACGCTGAGAGCGACTCTCTCGGAAGGAATGTAGACATAAATATGACGCAAGATGAAGCGGTCCGTTATGAACAGGTCGGGCATATAGGTTGGCTGCGGCTCAACCGGGCGGAAAAGCTGAACGCCATGACGCCCCAGATGTGGCAGGCCTTACAGGAACTCGGTCAGACCCTTGCCACCGAAGCACATGCGCGCGAAAACCAGTTACGGGCGCTGGTCGTGATTGGCGAAGGCCGCGCCTTCTCAACCGGCATCGACACCTCGGCCTTTGGCGGCGTGGTCTTTAACGGACACGAACATGAGCCCATGCCTGAGGTGGTGGCCGACGATGATCCCATGGTGTCCATTATCCAGGGTTTTCAGGAAGCCTTCACCTGGCTTGAAGAGGCCCCCTATCCGACCATTGCCGCGGTCCGGGGCTATGCTCTGGGTGCGGGTATGCAGATGGCGCTGGCCTGCGATATTCGGGTGGTCGCCCGCGGGAGCCGGCTGGGCTTGCTGGAGCACCGCTACGGCCTTATCCCCGACCTGGGCGGCACCCAACGCCTGCCCCGGCTGGTCGGCACCGGCAAGGCCAAGGAACTCATCTTCACCGCACAGCAGATTGAGGCCGAAGAGGCCTATCGTATCGGTCTGGCCGAACAGCTCGTTGACGACGAGGCATTGGAGGCGACCGTAACGGACCTGGCAGACCAGTTGGCCAGCCAACCCCCGCTGGCCGTGCGCTATGCCAAGCGAGCGATTGACGCCAGCCAGTATCTTTCCGTCCGTGACGGACTCCTGCTGGAAGCCAAGAGCCAAGCGGTCTGCATTCGCTCCCAGGATGCCAGAGAAGCGGTGCGGGCGTTTATGGAAAAACGGACGCCCCGCTTCTCTGGACAATAAAAAGAGGCGGGACAGTAAGGAGACGAACAATGACAGACCACGGCTATGCCCGACCGGACATGCTGGCAGAGACCCAATGGCTCGCGGCACACCTCCAGGACGACAACCTGCGAGTCGTCGATTGCGATAATCGCGAAGCCTATCGTCGCGCCCATATTCCGGGGGCGATTCCCGTTCGCGGCCATCATTATCTCAAGGAAAAAGAAGGCGCGCCGCATATCATGGGCTCGGACCAGTTTGCCCAGACCATGGGCGAGATGGGCATTGGGGATGACACGCTGGTGGTTGCCTATGATGGCTTCAGCGGGCTATACGCGACCCGGTTCTGGTGGGCCCTGCACTATTACGGTCATACCAATGCCAGAGTGTTAAACGGGGGCTGGGACGCCTGGCTGGCCGAGGGGCGGCCCGTGACCAACGCCTCGTCCCGTCCGGCCAAGGCGACCTTTACGTCCCAGGTTCACGACGACCTGATCGCCCGCTGGGAGCAAGTCCAGGAGTCCATTGCTGCGGATACCGTGCTGCTCGATGTGCGCTCGGATGCAGAGTGGACCGGCGAGAACAACCGGGGTACCAAGCGGGGCGGGCGGATTCCCGGCGCGGTCCATCTCGAATGGCTCAACTATGTGGACCCCAAGACAAAAAAATTCAAACCTGCGGACGAGCTCCGCCCCATGTTTGAGCAGGTCGGGGTCAGACCCGAGTGTGAAGTCGTCACCTATTGACAGGGTGGTATCCGTGCGGCGCACGGACTATTTACCCTACGGCTGCTCGGTTTTGACAAGGTACGTAATTACGACGCCTCCTGGGCCGAATGGGGTAACCGCGAAGACCTCCCGCTGGAAAAATAGGCCCTGGTGACCTCCTTCTCGTATGGCTGGATATAAACAAGCGCTGTGGCTCCTGGCCGTTCTGCTGAGCTGTTTTTTTCTCTCCGACCAAGTCTGTAGCGCGCAGCCTGTGGCCGAGCCCGAACCCCACGGCAGCCTGCTCATCCAGACTCCGGGAGAGCAGGCTCAGACAAGTGGACTCACAGCCAGAATCTATAGCCTCACACCCGAGACGCTCATCACCCAAACACCCCTGAACACACCCGTCTCGCTGCCGCCCGGGTCCTACCGCGTTGAACTCGACATTCTGGGCGGAACGGTTTCGCGCGAGCGCGTGCTGGTTCGGTCCGGTCGGACCAGCACGGTCATCCTGAGCGAAGTCGCGGCCCTCCAGGTCAACGTCCTGGATAAAAAGGGCCAGGACATCGGCCTCGGCGTTGAGGTCTATGACGGCGTATCCAACGAACTGCTCGGAGAGTTCCTGAGCGGAGAGATTATCCTGGCGCAACCGGGCTTGGTCGATGTCAAGGTCGCCGTTCCCCCCCAGAGCCAGTGGTGGCGCGATATTGAGCTCCTCCGGGGCGGACTCCGGGAACTGACGCTGCGCGAGCGTGTACGTGGCGAGCTCCTGGTCCATCCCCGGCTGGCCGGAAAAGACGTCAGTCCACTGACGCAGGTCATCATTTACGCCGCCGGGACGCAAAAAGAGATTGCTCGCAGCGAGCCCGGCCAGGAACATCGCTTTGTCCTGGAGACCGGCAGCTATGACGTGTTTGTGGCCAATCCAACGGGACGGGGGAAACCCTTCGTACTGGAACGCACGGAACTCCCGGATGAAAAAACCGTCGAAAAGGATGTCCACCTGGATGGACCGGCCGACCCGCCTGCGGCGCAGCCTCCCATCCATTCGGAACCGCAGCCGCTATAGCTCAGGCGGCTGGCGTCGCTCAGCCCGCCCTCAGTTTCTGAATCTCGCCTTCAAGCGAAGCGTACCAGTCATCAAACGGGATAGTATCCGGGACAACGATTTCGAGGGTGCCATTCTCAAGCATCCTCAGGCTGCCGGTGCCCTGCGGCCGCAGAGGAATAACGACCGCCTCCCGGGAGATATCCAGCCGGTCGAGGATTTCGAAAATACGCTCGATCTGCGCCAGTTGCACCCCTTGTGGCACGGTGTCTCCTCCCGCCGGCTTACCACGCCAGGAGCGGAATGGCCGCGACGAGGAGCAGCACGCTGATGCCAATGGCAATGACCCCCCAGAACGTCGGCGGACGACGGACCTCCAGGGTGGCTCCGCAGTGGACACACTCGGAGAGAAACGAGCCTCCGGTCACATAGACACGGTTCCATTTATGACACACGGGGCAACGGGGGTTGGGGCGGGCGCGAAGAAGTGTAGCAAGCTGAGTCACGATTTTTCTTTCCTCTTTTTTTCACCCTAACGGGGGGACAGAGTCCGCGTCAACCGGCCTACTGGCGATTCTCGGCATGGTGTCGAGCGGTGAGGCGCGGTGTCACTAACTCCAAAAGCTGCGTGTGGAGCTTGCCATTACTGGCAACCAAACCCTGTAAGAGCGTCGTTGGCTGATTGAAAAGGACCGGCGTCCCGCTGAGGGTCGTGACTCGTCCCCCAGCCTCCTCGACGAGAAGCGCTCCCGCACAAATATCCCACTCGTTCTTGGGCGTCAGCGTAAACGAAGCGTCGGCCTCACCACTCGCAATGCACGCCAGCTTGTAGGCAATGCTGCCCATGAGACGAGCCCGAAAAAGAGCACTGAAGTCTTTCCACTCCCCCCGTTTGGTCTCCGAACGACTTGAGAGAATGGTGGCGTCCGTCAGGTGTGACGTTTCGGGCACGCGCAAGGGGCGGCTGCCACACCACGCCCCTTGTCCACGGACCGCCCAGAAGAGTTGGTCCAGGATGGGATTATAGACTACGCCGAGAATTGGCCGGCCCGTTTCAATGAGCCCGATGGAGACGGCAAATTCCGGTATTTTTTGAATGAACTCCTTGGTGCCATCCATGGGGTCAACCACCCAGACGCGGCGTGCGGAGAGCCGCGCGGACGAATCGACCGTCTCTTCAGACAGCCAGCCATAGTCAGGAAAAGCCGTTTGAAGCATAGTGTGAATCTTCCGGTTAGCCTCCCGGTCGGCAAGCGTAACCGGGCTGTTATCACCCTTTTTGTACTCAACCGTGTAGTTGGTCTCGTAGATGGCACGGATAATGTCTCCCGCGGCCCGCGCGGCCGCAAGGGCGAGGGCTTTCTCTTTTTCCATTTACTGCCCCAGATTATTGTCCCAAAACTTGGGCAAAGATGAGCGGCGCCACAATCGAGGCGTCCGATTCAATCAGATAACGCGGAGTGTCCATGCCGAGCTTGCCCCAGGTAATTTTTTCGTTGGGAACCGCGCCGGAGTAGGAGCCATAACTGGTCGTTGAGTCACTGATCTGACAAAAATAGCCCCACAGTGGGGTGTGGCTGCGTTTCATGTCCTGGATCAGCATGGGGACCGCACAGATGGCGAAGTCTCCGGCAATCCCCCCGCCAATCTGAAAAAATCCGATGGAGTGATGGTCCGAGACCGTACTGTACCAGTCGGCGAGCAACGTCATGTACTCAACGCCGTGCCGTACGGTATGCACATTCTTCATCAAGCCGGTCATGCAATAGCTGGCGTACACATTCCCGCAGGTTGAATCCTCCCAGCCCGGCGCAACAATAGGCAGGTCCTTTTCCATGGCAGCATGGACCCAGGAGTCTTTGGGGTCAATCTGGTAATAGGGTTGCAGCATGCCGGTGCGCAGGATTTCGTAGAACGTCTCGTGTGGGAAAGCCCGCCTCCCGGCGTGGTCGGCCCGCATCCACAATTCCTGGAGGACGCCTTCGACCCGGCGCATGGCCTCGAACTCGGGAATGCAGGTATCGGTGACACGGTTCATATGCCGGTCCAGCAGGCCCTCCTCATCCTGAGGGGTCAGGTCTCGGTAGTGTGGCACCCGCTCATAGTGCTCATGCGCGACCAGATTAAAAATGTCTTCTTCCAGATTCGCACCCGTGCAGGAGATGGCATGAATGCAGTCGTTGCGGATCATTTCAGCCAGGGAGATGCCGAGTTCGGCTGTACTCATAGCGCCTGCCATAGCCAGTAGCATCTTGCCGCCCCGGTCGATGTGCTGCCGATAAGCGGTAGCCGCCTCGATAACGGTCGCGGCATTAAAGTGCCGAAAGTGGTGGTGCAAAAAGTCGGTGATCGGCTGACGGCTCATCCCTTTCTCCTTCAGTATCGGCTAGTCTGCTATGAGCGCCTGCAACGCCTGGCCGGTCGTTGCGCCGCGCAGCGCCCGGCCTCTGGGGTCAGGTGTCAGCGCTTGGGACAGCAACTGCTGGAAATCCACGTGCTGCTCGGTCCAGTCCCGGACCGTGGCAAGACGGTCAAAGAGTGTCAGACGCACGGCGTAAGGGGCAACCTCATCCTCCTGCCCGTCCTCAGTGTCGCTGCCCGGTGCGGCGTATGGCCGGGCTTCGGTGAGAAACCTCGCCACCTCGGCCGGGACGTGGGCCGAGAGGTTCGTTGCCTCACGCACGGTTTTCCGTATTGCGGTTGAGGAGAGATCGGCAACGGATTCAGGCAGGGGCAGAAAATGAATCGCATCCCGGTAGGGTTGATTGGCGGGACGCTGTAACAACTCGTCAAATGCGCGCCGGGCCATCTCGCCGCGGTTGGCGACAACAAGCGAGGTCAGCGCAAAAAGTTGCTCCAGAGCCGCCTCCCGATCTTGGTAGTAGCGCTCGTCCAGAATCTGCACCAGCTTGTCCATACCCACAATAAAAAACAGCTCGACCGGCTTGTCAAAGAGAGACTGGAATGCCTGGGCCTGCTCAAAATAGAGTCCGCGGTTGACCAGGGCCACACCTAAATGTTGCTGCTGCTCGACATGCAGCAGGAGCAATAACAGACGATCCTCCAGGCCCATCCCCGTCACCCGCTCCTTATCCACCGTGACCTTTGCGACCGTATACAAGAGTTGATCCAGGTGGAACGCGCGGCAGGCGTGCTGTGCGAGCACGACGTGCGCCAGGGTGAGAGGGTTGAACGAGCCGCACAAGACACCTAGCCGTTGCGGTGGTGGTTGCAACGGGGTGGACAGCAGACAGGCCGTGGGAGGCGCGGCGCTATCAAGAGACTGAAGACGATCCCGCAGTGCAAACAAACGGGACAGGTCGTAAAATTCAGGTGACATGGCTCACCCGGCAGCATACACGACTTCAACACCCTGCGCAGGCCGGGCCGGAGAAATCATCTGGTCGCTCCGTTTTTCTGATGATGTGGCCCAGCTTTTTTGGTCTGCTCGCTATTCCAGGATTGACGGTCAATTTCAGCGCATGCTACCCTTCGGCAATGCATTCCCCCTCCTCCGTCGTGCGAGTTTTCCTGCTCTGCGCTCTCATCCCGTTTGCCTCGTGCAGCACGGCCCGCTCCGTTCCAGTCCCAGCGCGTATCGCTCCACCGGTCGTTCCCACATCCGCTCAGGCACCGCCCATCCCAGGTCAGCCCGTTGTCCTCGCTCCTGAAGACAAGGCCCTCGGGCATTTTCTCAAAAGCCAGGTAGCCCTGAATGCGGGCGACTATGACACCGCACTCAGCGAGCTGGAACACGCCGTCTCTCACGATCCGAACACGCCGTTTCTACGCTTGCGGCTTGCCACCTTGGCCTTACGTCAAGGCAAGCTGGCCGAGGCCCTGGAACATTGCCAGCAGGTCGTTGCCGCCGAGCCGGACAATACTGCCGCCCAGCGCCTCCTGGCCGGCCTGCTCTCCTCGACCGGCAAGGAAAACGAAGCCGCTCAGGTGTATGAATCCCTTCTGACCCAGGGTTCGGACGATCAGGAACCGTACCTTTACCTCAGTGTGCTGTATGCCAAGCAGGGGCGGTTTCAAGAAGCGATCGGTGTGCTCAAAAAGCTGGTGAGCCGCCACCCCCAATCGGTCTTGGGCTATTATTATCTCGGCCAAACGCACGCGGCAGCCCAGCAGCTAGAGCAGGCGGAAACCTATTATCACGAGGCGCTCAGCATCAATCCGCAGTCAGAACTGGTGCTGCTTGATCTTGCGCTCGTGTATGAAATGCAAAAGAAAAATGCCCAAGCCATAGAAGTGTATGAGAAAGCCCTGAGTCTCAACCCGCGCAGTGAGCAGGCGCGGGAGCGGCTCGGCCGTTTCTATCTCGGTCAGAAGAAGCTTGACGATGCGCTGGACCAGTTTCAGGCGCTTGAAAAGATAGAAGCCGACCCGCAGGAGACACGGCTCAAGATCAGCCTGATCTACCGAGAAAAAGGCGATTACGAACAGGCCGCCACCTCCCTCAACCTCGTCTTAGCCTCCCAGCCTGAGAATCATCGCGCCCGCTACTTTCTCGGTGTCGTGTATACGGAGGCCAACCAGGACGTCAAGGCAGCGGTCGAGCTGTTACATATTCCTCAGCAGGACGAGTATTTTGCCGATGCGCGCGTCTACCTGAGTTATATCTACCAACGCCAGGGCAATATCGCGCAAGCCATCACCGCCGTGGAACAGGCCCTCAGCGTAAAAGAGGACGACGCGGACCTCATTGGTTTTCTCGCCTCCCTCCATCGCGAAAACAATAACCGCGCCAAAGCCGTCGAACTTCTTGAGCAACTTATCGAGATCGCCCCGGACAACGATCAGTACCATTTCACGCTGGGAGCGGTATACGATGAGCTCAAACAAAAGGAGCGCTGCATCCGGCATATGCAGAAAGCTATTGCCCTCAATCCCGAGAATGCCGCGGCCCTGAACTACCTGGGCTACACGTGGGCGGAGCAGGGCATCCATTTGGATGAGGCGGAGCAACTGATACTCCGGGCGCTGGCCATCGAACCCAACGACGGCTTTTACATCGATAGTCTGGGCTGGGTGTATTATCAGCGCGGAGAGTATATGGAAGCCATTCAGCACCTCGAACGGGCGGTGGAACTGGTTGATGCCGACCCTACCCTGATTGAACATCTGGGGGATGCGTATTCCAAAATTGGACGTACCGCAGACGCCTCCCGCGTCTACCAGGAAGCCCTGAAAAATGCCTCCGAAGAAACGCAGCTCAATCGTTTACGGACAAAGCTAAACGCCTTGTCTCCGGTAGGGATACACAAGACGAGCGGCAGTGAGCTCCAGTAGCAGCAGCGCTTCGGGCTGGTCTCTCCGGCGCACGACTCTCCCTTTTTTCTGGCTCTCCCGTGCAGTACGACGGCAGCGACTTCCGTCTCTCTCGTTATCCTGGCTCGTGGTTCTGGCAGGTCTCATCGTCTGGGGAAATGGCTGTACGGCTCGTCGCCCTTCCCCGCCCCCGTCTCCACCCCAGACTTTAGCCCCCCTCCCGTCCACCCAAGAACTGCTGGCCCCGCTTCAGGCCCGGCAGCAGACCATCACCGGTCTCCGTGGGCTGGCCAAGATCTCGTACCGGGACACTCACGAGAAGGGTTCTGCGACACAAGCCGTTGCGCTTGCCGCTCCTGACCGCTTTCGCCTTGAACTGTTCACACTCCTGGGGGTGGCCGCTATCCATACCTGCGATGGGCAACAACTGGCCGCCTATTTGCCGCGCGATAAGGTCCTCTACCGAGGAGTTGCCAGCCCGTTCAATATTGCTCGTTTGACTCAGGTACTGCTCTCGGCGCGTGAGATCACGCGCCTGCTGATGGGCTTTCCACCTTTTCCGGTGGAAGGTACAGCTGCGCCGGTACGCCGTGAGCCTACCAGCACCTACCGGCTCGATTTTCGTCGCCCGAATGGGAGCCTGACAACGCTACGGTTCGACTCGGCAACAAAGCACCTCACAGGCTGGGCAGTCAGGGATGCGACCGGCACACTCCAGGCCCAAGGCGAGTTGAGCGACTATCGGCAGGTGCAGGATATCTTTTTCCCGTTTGCCATCCGCCTGTCCGATGCGCAGGGAGCTCAGCAGGTCTCGCTCGCCTACCAGGAAGTCTCGGTCGGTCCTGTCCCGTCCGCTGCGCTCTTTCGCCTGGATACGCCCACGGGGGTGGAAGAGATTGATATTGATGCCTATCGTCTACACAGCCCGTAGAGAGAGCGGGCGAGTATAAAGAGTAAACGTGTCCAGCATCTCCATGCTGTTGGAGGACACGTTTACTCTTTCGTATCAGTGCGTGGTCCCGTCTCTTTTGAATACCACCGCAAAGCCGCGTCGAGCCAATGAAAATTTCCGGTCCGCGGATTGGGCGTAGCGCCCGAACTGACCCTGTTTCTGTTGTTGTACCCAGTCCGGGAAGGAGTCTTCGATGTTCATGTGAGCGACTTGCTGGGGGGGCAGTAACACGACGGCATCGGCTCCCACCTCGCAGGCTTTATCACGGATCAGGGCATTCATGCCTTCCAGCCCGTCAATTTCGTTCCCATAGGACACAATATGGGCAAAGACGTCATACGGCTGGGTCGGGGGAGAGGTCAGCATACGCACTGGGCAATCGACGGGACGCGCTTCCGGGTAGATAGGGGCAATGCGCTCTTCAATGGCAACAGGTTTTGCCGGGCGCATAAAACAGCCCGTGAGAAAAATCAGCCCAACACCGAACCACCAGAATTGTGTACGCACGTTACTCCCCTTTTGTTGTATCGCCCACAGACTGGCGAGTAGCATAGAATGCTCCCGGTGCGGGTGCAAGCCTCGCCTTGGCTCTCCGTTCTAGTCTCGGAGCAGTTTCCGGGCAATCACCCAACGGTGGATCTCGGTTGGTCCTTCAAAAATTCGCATGGGCCGCAGGCGACGATAGATAAACTCAAGCGGCATTTCTTTGGACATACCCATACCGCCGTGCATCTGCATGGCCCGGTCGGCCACCCGGGTGGCCATTTCCGTGGCAAACACCTTGAGCATGGAGGCTTCCTGGCGGACATCGTCTCCTTGGTCAAATTTCCAGGCTCCGTGATGCACCATCAGCCGTGAGGCGTGGATATCAGTCGCCGAGTCGGCGATGAACCACTGAATGGCTTGGCGGTCGGCCAGCTTCTGGCCAAAGGTCACTCGCTGTTTGGCATACTCGACCATCATGTCCAGGCAGCGCTGCGCCAGGCCCACACACCAGCTTCCCATCTCCAGGCGGCGGACGGTCAGGCGGAGTTGCATGGGTGCAAAGCCCTGGCCGACTTCACCCAGGACCTGGGAATCCGGGAGGGTCAGGTCTTCAAACACCAACTCCCAGGGCGCGTGCCCGCCAATGACCGGGATCTGGCGTTGCAGCACCAGACCGGGGGTGCCCTTATCCACCAGAAAGGCCGTAATCCCGCCGCGAGCGCCTTTGCCCTTCTCCGTCACTGCCATGACAATGATAAAGTCGGCGACATGGGCGCGTGAGATCCAAATCTTCCGACCGTTTATGACCCACTGGTCCCCTTTTTTCACGGCTGAGGTCTGCATCCCGGCCGGGTCTGAGCCGGCGCCGGGTTCGGAAATGGCAATAGCCGAATGCGCCTTGCCCTGCGCATACGGGAGGAGGTATTTCTCTCGCTGCTCGGACGTGCAGGTTTGCATCAGCATGTGTAGATTGGGGGCATCGGGCGGAAAGGTAAACGGCGTAATGGTCTTATACAATTCCTCGGTCGCCAAACATTTCGGCAACGCTCCCAGGTTCAATCCACCAAATTCCTCGGGCACGTCCAGCCCCCACAGGCCGGCTTCCTGGGCAACCGCCAGCAAACGTTCTTCGGCCTCGGGCGGCACCAGGTCTTCACCGGTCATGCCCTGCGTATCGCGCTCCAGGACCGTGGTCTCCAGCGGTATCAGTTCCTGACGCACGAAGCGGCGCACCGTCTCCTGCAACATGCGGTATTCTTCGGGCAGTTCAAAATCCATACAACGTCCTTTCCGCAACAGACTGCCGGACAGCCTAGCAGGATCGGACATGGAAATGCAGGGGTGATAGCGGAACTTGCGTTCCTGCGTGCGGGGAATATATGTCGGATAGCGAGGAGCGAAAAAATCGGGTCAATCCAGATTCCGACTATTGGGGACGGGGAATGAATCGATGGATAACGGAGAAAAAGTCATCAAGCACTTGGAAATGACGCAAGCCGTCATCAACCGCTTGGGGAGCAACTCCTTCCTGCTGAAGGGCTGGAGTATGACGGTCATCGTCACCACGATGGTCTTAATAGCCAGATACGATATGCAAAATCCGTGTATTGTCCTGGCTGTGATGTTCCCTGTTCTGGGGTTCTGGATTCTGGACGGATATTTTCTCTGGCAGGAAAGATTGTTTCGGCAGGTTTACGATGAGGTCAGGGGACAATCCAACACCGATTTCAGGATGGATGTGATGAAGCACGTCAACAAACCACAATGCAGTTGGTTGTCTGCTATGTTTTCTGTCACACTCGTTATTTTTTATGCGGTCGAATTTGTGTTTATTCTTGCCACCTTCGCCATACTTCAAATGGAGGTCCCGGCGTGAGGCGGGTCTTTTGCTGCGTAAGAGACCGTGGTGATTGATCTTCATGTTTGTGAATACGGACATCGGGGTCGGCTGTACATATCGGCGCTCCCAAGCCCGTTGGCTCGGTATCGGCTCATGTACGAAAAATCGTACGATGAATCGTTGGATGTTGATCATCGCGTTTGTGAATACGGACATCGGAATCGCATTCAATAATTAGTTCCGATGTCTTCAGGCCAGAGATGTCCAGTTTGGTTAGGGAGTTACCCTCCTGACAAAAGAGTTCTTCCAGATACGGTACCCGCGACAGGTCTAATTCAGTGAGGTGGTTTGCCGCACAATAGAGTCCCTTCAGATACGGTACCCGCGACAGGTCCAATTTGGTGAGGTCGTTGCCCCAGCAATTCAATGTTTCCAGCTTTGGCACCCGCGATAGATCAAGCTTGGTGAGGTAGTTTGCCTCACAATCAAGTTTCTTCAAATGCGGCACCTGTAACAGGTCCAATTCGGTGAGGTCATTGCCGTCGCAATTCAATGTTTCCAGATGCGGCACCCGCGATAGGTCCAGCTCGGTGAGGTCGTTGCGACTGCAATCAAGTTTCTTCAAATGTGGTATCCGCGACAGGTCCAATTCGGTGAGGTCGTTGCCCCAGCAATTCAATGTTTCCAGCTTTGGCACTCGCGACAAATCTAACTCGACTCCTACTTCTAAATGGTGCCATTCGAGTTCAACGATGGCACCGTCAGAGACTATGAGAACCATCCCTCCCAGCAGTTCCTCCGGCGGCAGGTCAGTGGCTTTAGCCCAGATCAGAATCTGCTGATAGTCGGACTCACGAAATTCGTAATAGCCCACCCTGTGCCGAATGGCGTCGCGCGAACGGATGAGGGCCTTCGCGTCATTGACCATACCGTCAATGATCGCGGTGGCCCCAGGCGGTATGCGGGGAAGCTCGCCGGCGGGTCTCGGGACAAGGAAGGTGTCCTCTTTGTCACTCATAGGCTCACCCTCTCCTCATAGGCTGACCCGGTAGTCTCTCTCTGTTCTCGTCGGCCTCCCCGTTGAGAATCTCCTCAAGCGCCTCTGGCTCGGCCATCTCCTCCACGGCCTCAGTGGAGTCCATAGTCGCGGCAATCTCATCTGCATAGGGCTGCATGTCCGGGCTGACCAGCTCTTTAAAGTAATTGCGGGCACCGTTGTAGAGTGCCTTGAGATACGGCTTGATCTTCTCACCGAATTCCTCAACCATCTTCCTCGCAAAATCTGCAAACTTACAGATACCCCCCTCAATGTAGTATCCACTCACCCTGATGCCAGCCTCAAAAGCTTCAGGGTCCAGCCTGAGATCGGATGGGGAGCCTGTTTGCTCCTGTCGGTCAGCGTCGTGCGCACGAATGATATCTGTCGCGTCATTGACCATGCCGTCTCTGATCGCACGGGCTCCAGGCGGAAGGCGCGCAAGCTGGCCAGAAGGTCTAGGGACGAGAGATGTATCCTCTTTGTCACTCATGGGCTCCCTGCCCCCTCACAAGCTCACCCGGCACGGCTCACCGGTCAATTCCTCTATCTCCGTGGCCAGTTGCTGCGCTTCCGCTTCCAGTGTGGCTATTTCCGTGTCCAGTAACGCTCCTTGCCGTTCGGCAATTTCGTCCAGTATGTCCGGCGTGGCTTCGACTCGTCGGTATATGTCGAAGGCAGGACTTTCCTGGAGATCGTTCAAGCGGTCAAGCAGAGCAATAATCTGGGCTTGGAGCCCTTCGTAAAGATGCCTCAGGCGGTCGAGATCATCGTCGTCATCAAGAGCTAACGTTCCCCACCCCTGACGCCGGACAAACCCTTCGGGATCATCCGCGATTTCATGCAGAGCGGCGACATCTCCCTTGTCTTTGGCCTGATTTATCGCCTGCATCAACTGGTTGTAACTTGTCTGTTTCTCCGGCTCATCAGCATAGTGGTCGGGATGGTAGGTTTTCGCAAGCTTGATCCAGAGCGTTTTGATTTCCTGCTCCTGCTCGGGAGTTGGTTCACTGCGGCTGTCGGCATCCCGGTCGAGCGCTTCGTAATCAGCGTCCAGGCTCGCCTGTGCCGCTTCGTGCGCCTCGGTGACGCCAGCGGCCACTTCCTCCCCGTCTTGCAACAATGTTTCTCTATAGCGGTGGCGATACTCCACCAGCCGTTTCAGACGGTCGCGGCGACGGTATCGGTCACGCAGCCGGGTATAGAGTCTTGACGTGACGAACTCCGTGCGCGCACGGGCGGTCATGTAGGCTGCCTCGACTTCCGCAAGCCGGGCGCGTGCAGCATCGACGAGTTGTTTCAATTCCTCAATGGCCGGGTCGGTATAGATGACAAGACCCGCGCTCGGCGCGTCAGCGGCGTTACCGTTTGGGGCGCTCGCCTCCGCCGGTCGCAGTATCGTGTCCGGTCGTTCGCCTTCGGCTAGTTCGCTCAGATACCATCTCCCGATAGCCGCATTGCGCCGGTTGGTCGAGTGCGACAAGCGGACAAGCCAGTCGTGCAGGTCAGCGTCGGTCTCCGCATCCCAGAACAGGCGGCCCTTGAAGGCACCGAAGGCGATCCGGGTCGGATACCACTCCTGGGTAGTGAAGTCACACACGCTTTTCCAGGAGTCCAGGCCATATCGCTCGGCCAGCGGGCGGAGTACTTGCCCGAGCAGATCGACAACCGTTTCCACGTCGCCCAGCGCAGTATGCGCCCCACGTTGGGGCAGCCGGTAATACTGACGGAGCGTTTGCAATTTGCAGTTCCCGGCTGGGACCGGGTCCAGTAATCGCTGTGCAAGGCGGAACGCGCAGAAGCCACGCACTCCAATCTGACTGAGGCCGAGTCGTTTCCATTCCGGCAGGAGCACTTGGTCAAGGTCGTATTGGAGGTTGTAGGCGACCAGAGGTAACTCCCCAACATAGTCCGTAAATGCTTCATAGACCGCCTTGGCGGGTTCCCCGTCACGCTCAAGAATTTCCTTGGTATAGCCGTGGACGCGCGCCGCCTCTGGTGGAATATCCCGGTTCTGATTGAGCAAGCGCTGCAACGGGGGACCCTCCGGCTCCCAGCCCCGCATCCGTTGCGCCCCAATTTCGACGACGAATATCGGCGGTCTGATCCCGGTTGTCTCGGTATCAATCAGTATCCAGGGAGTATCCTTCATCGCAGGTCACGCCCGAGCATCGAAGAGAAGGCGCTACCGTATCCCCGTAATCGTCGTCTGACAAGATTTTCCTGCGCTCGTTTGGCGAGTTTCAGTCGTTCGTGATAGTTTCGACAAATCTCAACCACAGGTAGTAGGGCACAAAATGGCGAAGATTGAAGGCTTTAGGGTAAAGAATTTCAAATTGCTCAGAGACGTGACGCTGGGTCAGTTATGGCTCCAGCGCCAGAACGGACCACTCACACCCATGACCGCGGTGATTGGCAAGAACGGAGTGGGGAAAAGCGCCTTGTTCGATGCATTCGGGTTTCTAGCGGATGCCCTGAAGTCTGGTGTTGAGGAAGCCTGCGACACACGCGGACGTGGCGGATTTGAAAAACTGCGAGCACAGGGACAAACAGGCCCAATCGAGTTCGAAGTGTCCTACAGAGCCCGAACCAACGTCCGACCTATTACTTACGAGATCACAATCGAGGCAGATGCATCTGGGCGTCCCTATGTGGCAAGCGAAATAATGCAAGAAAGCATGGAAAACAATCAACCACTTTTTTTTCTTATTCTCAAAAAAGGCCAAGGCAGGGCATGGAGAGGAGACCGGGCAGGGCAGGTCGATGAAACGGCAGAGGGATTCGATATTTTTAAGTTAGCGCAAAAAAGGGTCCATGTTTTTGAAGACGGAATATTGAGAAGAAAAGACAAAAAACTAGGAGAATCTCCAGATACCGAAATCATCGACTTGGAAGACCGGCGCAAGCTGGGCATTGCCACGCTTGGTGCGTTGAAACAGCATCCGAGAATTGCCGCTTTTCGCCAATTCATCGAAGGTTGGTATCTCAGCTATTTCACTCCAGACGCGGCGCGTGGTCTGCCCCTTGCCGGTCCACAGCGACATCTCAATGTTCACGGCGACAACCTCGGCAATGTCGTGCAGTTCATGGAGCGGGAACATCCGAAACGTTTCCAGTCCATTCTAAAGGAAATCGCTAAGAGAATTCCGGGCATAGACAATATCGATACGGAAAGAACTAATGATGGTAGGCTGCTGCTCAGGTTCAATGACAAAGGCTTTCAGGATCCCTTCTACGCCCAGCAGATGTCGGACGGGACGCTAAAGGTGTTCGCATATCTTTTGCTTCTCAATAATCCGACTCCCCCGCCGTTCCTGTGCGTCGAAGAACCGGAAAATGGCCTGTATCACAAGCTCCTGGAAACGCTGGCCCATGAATTCCGTGAACACGCAAGCCGACGGGAAGACGGCTCGCAGGTTTTTATCACAACCCACCAGCCCTACTTCGTGAATGCACTCGACCCGAAAGAGGTCTGGATTCTGGAAAAGGGCGCGGACGGCTTTTCAACGATCAGGCGGGCAAGCGACGATCCGGTCGTAAATAATATGGTCGCGGAAGGCTTGCCGCTGGGAGGTCTCTGGTACAGCGATTACCTTGACGCGAGGTAATCGGATGCATTTTGAGATACTTGTCGAAGACCGGTCCGGTAAGACGATGCTTGATCTTCTGATACCAAAAATAATTAGCGATCAACACACGTTCGAAGTCTATGCTTACAAGGGAGTTGGCCATATTCCCAAAAACCTCAGGATTAGTACCGACGCACGCAAGCGTATTTTGCTTGACCAACTTCCCAAATTGCTCAGGGGGTATGGAAGGACGTTTGCCGGCTATCCCCCCAACTATCCAGCAGCGGTGATTGTGGTGTGTGACTTGGATGACAAATGCCTGAAAGCATTTCGACAAGAACTCTTTGCCGTCCTGAATGCCTGTAACCCCAAACCGGAGACCCGGTTCTGTATCGCCATAGAGGAAGGGGAGGCGTGGCTGTTGGGTGATATTCCTGCGATTAAAGCAGTGTACCCGAACGCCAGAGACAACGTACTCAGCCGTTACGAAAATGACTCAATCTGCGGCACGTGGGAGCTTCTAGCCGACGCGGTGTCCAGCGGTGGTTCAAATGGATTAAAAAATAGAGGCTGGCAGGTCGTCGGTAGAGAAAAATCGGTGTGGGCAGAGAAAATCACGCCACATATGAACGTCGATGACAACGCCTCTCCCAGTTTCCGTTATTTTCGAGGAAAGATTCGAGGGCTGGCAGCACTGAAGGCTCAATAGATTTGAAGGATTATTGTCATCTTGACATCATAAGTCTGACACATCACGCTGTCTTCATGAGAACAACGCTGACACTGGACGATGATGTTGCGGACTTTCTGAAAGATCAGAGTCGGCTTTACAACAAACCCTTCAAGCAGGTGGTGAACGAGGTGTTACGTCGAGGCATGACGGCCGGTTCCGATTCACCCGAACCGCCCCCATTCAAGATTGTTCCGAATCGCAGCAACCTCGTTCCCGGCGTCGGTCCACGCAGGCTCAATCAGTGCAACGACCAACTTGAGGTCGATGACTTTGTCGGGAAGAGAGCACCCAATAAGTGTGATTGAAATACGCTCAACACAAGCCATGCTCGGTCTGCCAAGTCGCCAGGTCTGAGAGCGCCCGGTCGGCCAGGGCTTGTTTTTTCTCACGACCCCGCAGACGCCGCGAGAGCCTAGGGAAGAGCCCGTAGTTCACATTCATGGGTTGGAAATCCTTGCGTTCAGGGTCGGTGACGTACGCGATCATAGCGCCCAGCGCCGTTGTGAGCGGCGGCGTCAACAGCGGCTGTCCCTTGACCTGGAGGCCCGCGTTTCTTCCGGCCAGCCAGCCGGCCGCGGCCGACTCCAGGTAGCCTTCCACGCCAATCATCTGTCCGGCAAAAAACAGGTCGTCGCGCTGCCGAAACTGCAAGGTCGGTCTGAGCAGACGGGGCGACTCGATAAAGGTGTTGCGGTGCAGACTGCCAAGGCGCACGAACTCCGCGTTGGCCAAGCCGGGAATCGTACGGAAAATACGCCGCTGCTCGGGATATGTCATCTTGGTCTGAAATCCGACCAGCCCCCACAGGGTTCCGGCCCGGTCGTCCTGCCGCAGTTGGACGACCGCGTGGGGGCGCGTGCCGCTACGCGGGTCGGTCAGGCCGACCGGCTTCATCGGGCCGTAGGCCAGGGTGTCTTTGCCGCGCCGGGCCATCTCTTCGATCGGCAGACAGCCCTCGAAGTAACGACACTGCTCAAACGCCTTTTCCGGTACTTTTTCGGCAGCCAGAATGTCGTCAACGAGCCGATAATACGCGGCCTGTGAGAGAGGACAGTTGAGATAATCATCACCACCGTGGTCGTAGCGCGAGGCGCGAAACGCCAGACTCGTATCGATAGATTCGGCTGTCACAACCGGGGAGATAGCATCGTAGAAATACAGATATTCGCGGCCAAACAACGTCCGGAGGTGTTCGGACAGGGCTGGTGAGGTCAACGGACCACTGGCAATGACAGTCGGCCCAGACGGAATGATCTGGACTTCTTCCCGTACCACTTCAACCAGCGGATGGGCGGCCAAGGCATCGGTGATATACTGGGCAAAAACGTGGCGGTCGACCGCCAGGGCCTGCCCGGCCGGCACCCGCGCCGCGTCGGCCGCAGCCATTACTAACGACCCGAGGCCGCGCATTTCTTCTTTCAGCAGACCGACCGCCGCCACCAGGGCAGCACTGCGAAAGGAATTGGAACAGACCAGTTCGGCCAGTTTGTCCGTATGGTGGGCGTCGGTGGGACGGACCGGACGCATTTCGTACAGACGGGTGGCGACGCCCTGCCGGGCGAGTTGCCAGACCGCCTCGCTGCCGGCTAAGCCACCGCCAATAACCGTGACCGTCTGCATGACGCTCGTCAGGCTCCCCGGTCACGCGACCTGGGATAAAGTATCAGGCGGCGTGGCTCTGGTTGCGCGCGGGCGTTTCGTCCGCGTACGCTCCCGCACCTCCCAGCCGCCATTCCGGTAGTGCGCGCTCCAGCCGGTGGCCTTGTCATTCATCTCGGATGCCACGTATTGCTCACGACTCTTGCGCGAGAATTTGATCACGGCCGGGTTCCCCTGCGGGTCGGCCTCGGGCGCGCTTAACAAAAAGTGAAACTTTGGGTCTAACTCGTCGGCGTGGGGCTTCAACTCGGCAACCAGGGGGGCGCGCGTCTCGCGGTTCCGGGGGAACTGGCTGGCGGCCAGAAAGATGCCGGCCGCTCCATCGCGCAGCACATAGTAATCGTCAACCGTCCGACACTTGAGTTCGGGCATGGGTACGGGGTCGGCCCGCGACGGGGCGGGCTGACCGTTGCGCAGCAGCTTGCGCGTGTTGCCACATGTACTGTTGGCGCACCGGAAGTACTTGCCGAATCGGCCGCTTTGCAGTTGCATTTCAGCGCCGCATTTCTCACACTCCAAGACCGGCCCGTCATAGCCCTTGAGACGAAACTCACCGGACTCTATTTGGTTTCCATCGCAGTCCGGACCGTTGCCGCATAGATGTAGCTTGCGCGTTTCGTCGATCAGATAGGAATCCATGGCGGAGTCGCAGGAGGGACAGCGCCGCTTGGCCCGCAGTCGCCGGCTTTCGCCCTCGTCGTCCGCGTCAGTGTCAACCGCTTCCTCTCCGGGTACGAGATTCATGGTGCGCGTACAGCGCTCAGCCGGAGGCAGCGCGTATCCCGAGCACCCCAGAAACATCCCGGTACTTGCCGTACGCACCTGCATCGGGCGTCCGCAGGTATCGCACCGGACCGCCGTGGTGATGGGCTGATTGGGCCGCATGCCTTCCGTGGCTCCAGCGGCTTGGAGCCGTTGAGAAAAATCCGCGTAGAAGGCATCCAGCACGCTACGCCACTCCCGCTCTCCCAGAGCGATCTGGTCGAGTTCCTGCTCCATGTCTGCGGTAAACGAATAATTGAGCAGGTGGCTGAAGTTCTCTACCAGCCGGTCGGTCACCAGTTCGCCGATCTTCTCCGCCTGAAAGCGCCGCTTGTTGAGACTGACATAGCCACGTTCCTGGATAGTGGAAATGATAGCCGCGTAGGTGGACGGCCGCCCAATGCCGCGTTTCTCAAGCTCGCGCACCAGACTCGCTTCGCTATAGCGGGCGGGTGGCTTGGTAAAATGCTGCACGGTGTCAGTGTCGAGGCAGACCAGCGTGTCACCCCGGCCGAAGGCGGGCAGCTCCACCTCGTCTTCCTTGCGCGAGGCCGGCGGTAACACCTTGGTGAAGCCGTCAAACTTGAGAATGCGGCCACGGATGCGTAACTCGAACGGTCCGGCCTCAGCGAGGATGGTGGTGCTGAGGTATTCGGCGCGCGTCATCTGACAGGCAATGAACTGGCGGCGGATGAGGTCGTAGAGCCGTCGGGCATCCGCGTCCTGATTGCCGAGGTGGGTCGGTTCGACCGTCAAGTCGGTCGGCCGAATCGCCTCATGCGCCTCCTGGGCGGACGCCTTGCTGGCGTAGGCGTTCGGCTTGTCCGGCAGATAGCGCGGCCCATACTCGCGCTCAATATAGGTCCGCACCTTGGTCACGGATTCGCGCGAGAGGTTGGTCGAATCGGTCCGCATATACGTAATATGGCCCGCCTCGTACAATTGCTGTGCCAGCCGCATGGTCTTCCGTACCCCAAAGCTCAGCCGGGTCGCCGCCGACTGCTGGAGGGTGGACGTAATGAAGGGGGCGCTGGGGCGGGCCTGGGTCGGTTTGTCCTCACGGCTAAGGATGGAGAAATCCTGGGCGGCGAGACGGGCGGCTGCGGCTGCGGCCTGTTCGCTCGTCCCAGGACGAAAGTTCTCACCGTTCTCCTTTATGACCTGGAAGCGATACCCCGGCTCGTCGGCGCCTTTCGCCAACTCGGCAAAGACCTCCCAGTATTCCTCAGGCACAAAGGCGCGAATCTCCCGTTCGCGCTCCACAATGAGCCGCACCGCGACCGACTGCACCCGCCCGGCCGACAGGCCACGCGCTACCTTGGCCCACAGCAGGGGCGACAGCTCAAAGCCGACGACACGGTCGAGAAAGCGCCGCGCCTGTTGTGCGTTGACCCGGTTTTCGTCAATGTCGCCAGGGTGCTCAAACGCCTCTTGAATGGCGCCTTTGGTAATTTCGTTAAAGACTACCCGGCGAAAGCGCTCTTGTGTCCCGCCGATGAGTTGTTTCAAATGCCAGGCGATCGCCTCGCCCTCACGGTCGCGGTCGGTCGCCAGATACACGGCGTCCGCGTTGTGCGCCAGCTTCTTCAGGTCGGCAACGACTTTCTCCTTGCCGGGTAGCACTTCATAGCTTGCCGCCCAGTTATTGTCGGGATCGACGCCCATACGCGCGATCAGTTTGGTGCGTGTGTTCTTCCGGCCGGTGGCTTTTTGCGCCTTTTTCGCACGCTTGCGCGCAGTGGTCGTCCCACGTTCAGACTTACCGCCGGTCGGCAAGTCACGCACGTGGCCGACACTGGACTTCACAATATAGTCACGGCCCAAGTAGCGGTTGATCGTCCGGGCTTTGGCCGGCGATTCGACGATGACGAGGTTTTTGGCCATACCTACCTCCCCCCTCTCTGGCTTCCGCTGGTGGTGATGAAATACATACCGGGCAGCTGGGTCACGGTACCCTTTAATTCCAATCCAAGCAGGACTTCAAGCACACGCGCGGGCTCAAGTCCACTGCCGGTGATGAGGGTATCCACATGCACCGCCTCCTCTGGAAACAATTGAAACACCCTCTCCTCATCCGGCTCTAAGGGAACAACCGGGGCGCTCGTCTCATTTTTCTCAGCTCGGTCCGTCCACGCCAGAGCCGGGGCAATCTCACTCAGTATATCATCAATACTTTCGACAAGCTTTGCGCCATCCTTAATCAGGCGGTGCGGTCCCCGGCTTCGACTCGCCGTGACCGGGCCAGGCACGGCAAACACTTCGCGATTCTGGTCAAGCGCGCATTGGGCGGTAATAAGCGAGCCACTCTTTTCCGTTGCTTCCACCACCACCGTCCCCAGACTGAGGCCACTAATGACCCGGTTTCGGTATGGAAAATTCCCGGCCTCAGGCCGGCTGCCAAAGGAAAACTCCGATACCACCGCCCCACTTTCCGCAATCCGCTCTGCCAAGGCTATATGCTCGCGTGGATACATCACGTCAAGCCCCGAGCCCAAAACCGCGATCGTTCTCCCTCCAGCTTCGAGGCTGGCCTGATGCGCTTCGGAATCGATCCCGCGTGCCAAACCACTCACTACGCAGACTCCACACCCGGCCAATTCATGGGCGAGTTCACGGGCCATCTTCCGCCCGTACGTACTCGCAGTCCGCGCTCCGACAATGGCAATGGCCAGGTCATCTTGGGGCACAAAACGCCCCCGGATGTAGAGGAAGGGCGGAGGGTCGTGGATCTGTCTGAGGCGTTCCGGATACTCGGCATCTGTCTGGATGGTTAAACGGGCGTTCAGCCGCGTCAGGTGCTCCAATTCGGCTTCGACTTCTTTCCATTGGTCAAACGCGGCAATCCCCTGGGCAATACGCGCGCTGATACCCGCCTCGGTGAGCAGGGCCGGCGATGTCCGTAAAATCTCACGCGGGGACGTAAAACGATCCAGCAACTGTCGGTAGGTCACGTTTCCGACCCCCCGTACCAGACGAAGGGCTATCCAGTCCCCCCAGTCGGCCTGAGCCGTCTCCTGGTTCGCTCTACGTTCCATCCCCGTTCGCCCTCACCGCATATCACTGTCCGGCGCTTCGTTCGCTCCAATCTTCTGCTATGTATTCCGGGTGGTAGGTTATTTTCAAAAATCATGGCACAAGTCAAAGGAAGGAACGAGTATCCCCAACCCCTAACCCCTACTATTATGCCAACAGTACAACAACTCCTGGAAGAAAAGACGACACGGGCTATTGAGGCCGCCAGTGGGACGACCGCCCCGGCGATTGTCAAACCCGCTGCCAACCCGAAATTCGGCGACTATCAGGCCAACGGCATCATGGCGGTTGCCAAAGCGCATAAACAAAATCCCCGCCAATTGGCCGAGGCTGTTGTGGCGCAGCTTAACCCGGCTGAGATTCCTGCAAGCTGGGAGATTGCCGGGCCGGGCTTTATCAACTTCCGTCTTGACCCGGACTGGCTGGGACAGACCCTGCTGACTATCGCCCAAGACGACCATCTGGGAATTGACTCTGCCGCCAGTCCGGAAACCATCGTTATCGACTTCAGCGCCCCCAATGTGGCCAAATCCATGCACGTTGGTCATATTCGCTCCACCATCCTGGGCGACGCGCTCACCCGGGTGTTGCGTTTTCGCGGGCACACGGTGGAGACGGACAATCATCTGGGCGACTGGGGCACCCAGTTCGGCATGTTGATTGTCGGCTATCGTTCTTTTCTTGACCAGGCGGCGTATGAGCAGGATCCCCTGGCCGAGATGGAGCGCATCTACAAAGAGGTCCAGGCCAGAGCCACAACGGATGCGGTCCTGGCCGACCGGGCGCGCGAGGAGCTGGCCAAACTTCAGCAGGGGGATACAGCCAATACCGCGCTGTGGCATGAATTCATGCAGGTTTCGCGCCGGGCCTTTGAACGCATCTATGCGCGCCTGAATGTGCACTTCGACCATTGGCTCGGAGAGAGCTTTTACAATCCGATGCTCGCCAACGTCGTGCAAGACCTGCGAGAGAAGAATCTGGCCCGTCCGAGCGAAGGCGCCATCTGTATCTTCTACGACGAGGATACCGAGCTGGCGGCAACCCCGTTCCTGATTCAGAAACAGGACGGCGCCTTCCTGTACGCCACGACTGACCTGGCAACGATTCAATACCGGGCTGAGACCTTTCAACCAAACCGGATCATCTATGTGACGGACGGCCGCCAGCAGCTTCATTTCCGACAACTCTTTGCCGCGGCCCAAAGCTGGGGGCATAGCATGGCCCTGGAGCATGTCTGGTTCGGCACCATCCTGGGAGCGGACGGCAAGCCAATCAAGACCCGTGAGGGCCAGCCCATCAAACTCGCCGCCCTGCTGGACGAAGCCGAGGAGCGCGCGCGGGCCATTGTTCAGGAAAAAAACCCGAGTCTGTCAGCCGCAGAGCAGGCTACCGTGGCACGCATCGTCGGGATAGGCGCGGTCAAATACGCCGACCTGATGCAAAACCGTACCGCGGATTACCGCTTCAGTTGGGATAAGCTGCTCGCCCTGGACGGCAATACCGCGCCGTATCTGCAATACGCCTATGCACGGATTCGTTCGATTTTTCGCAAAGGTGGTTTTACGGACTGGCAGCCGACTCCAGATATGTCGGTCCGACTGCTGGCACCGGAAGAGCAAGCCCTGGCCAAACAGATGCTCCGCTTCGGCGATGTCCTGATTGAGGTCGAGCGTTCATACAAGCCCAACCTCCTGGCCAACTTCTTGTACGAACTGGCCACACAGTTTAATCTCTTCTACCAGGCGTATTCCGTGCTCAAGGCCCCACAGGACCGGCAGCCCACGCGCCTGTTATTATGCGACCTTACGGCCCGGTATTTGAAAACGGGCCTGGATTTGCTCGGCATTGAGACCCTGGAAGCAATGTAGGAAGCAAAACAGCCCAAGGAGTGTCCCATGGCCGAAACACGAAGAACGGAAGATCCGGTCTCGATTGCTTACGATGTTGAAGGCAGCGGTCCGGTCGTTGTTTTCCTGCATGGCATTGGCGGCAATCGACTGAATTGGACAGATCAGCTTGCCCATTTTAGACGTCGGTTTTGCACAGTAGCCTGGGACGCGCGGGGCTATCTCGACAGCGACGACTCTCCCCAGACGCTCCGGTTCAGCGATTTTGCCGATGATCTGTGCCGTCTCCTGGACCGACTCACGGCCGACCGAGCCCACTTGGTCGGGCTGTCTATGGGCGGCATGATTATCCAGGACTTCTACGGGCGCTATGCCGACCGGGTCGCCACCCTCGCCCTGGTTGATACCTCGTCCGGTTTCGGTGGAGTTCCTGAGGCCGTCCGGCAGGACTTTCTCGCCCGCCGGCTCGACCCGCTGGAAAACGGTCTCACCCCGGCGGACATTGCACCTGAGGTGGTCAAGGTCCTGGTTGCCGAAAGCGCAGAACAAGCCGTGCGTGAGCGGCTGATCGCCTCCATGTCCGCGCTGCGCACCGAGGCGTATAAACAGGCCCTGCACGCCATTATAACAACCGATTTCCGCGCGGTCCTGCCGAAGATTGCGGTGCCGACCCTGGTGATTGTAGGGGAAGAAGATCAGGTCACCCCGCCCTCGGCTTCGGAATTCCTGGTGAAACAGATTCTCGGCGCCTCGCTGGTGACCATCCCGGACTGCGGGCATCTGTCGAACCTCGAAAAGCCCGAGCCGTTTAATGCAGCCTTGGGAGCGTTCCTGGACGAACACGCCGGACGAGCTTCGACCGTCACCGGATAAGGGCAACGGGCGCGTTTCTTCACCAGGCCCGACTGCGGCGCTGGCGCCAGTCGTCCTCGTCTTCGTCCTCTTCTTCAATAAGAAAAACCGGTTTCAGAATACGGCGGGGAATGTCTTCCAGAAAACGTGACGGCTTACTGAGGACCATGCCGGTCGCGCGATCAAAAATATTGATGGGATAGGAAATAAACAGATTTTCCTTGGCGCGGGTGGCAGCGACATACATCAGCCGCCGCTCTTCTTCAAGCTCGTCGTCCTCCTTGTTGTACAGCGAGGGGAAACGCCCCTCGACTGCCCAGATGATAAACACCGAGTGCCATTCCAGCCCTTTTGCCGAGTGGATGGTCGACAGGGTCAGCACGCCTTCCTCATCCTTATCGGTTGCCAGCACATCGCCCACGCTGCTGTTGGGCGGCTCCAGGGCCATGTCCGAAAGCAACCGGTTCAGGCTGCGGTAGCGTTCGGTAATAATCGAGAAATGCTCCAGATCTTTCTGGCGCTTGGGATAATCGTCCCGGTGATGCTGTTTGAGAATCGGCAGATAGTACTGCACGATCAGGTCGATCTGCTCGCGCGGCTGGAGGTCGGGATCGGCAACGGTTCGGAGCGCGGCAGCCAGCTTCTGCACCTCGGTCTTGACCGCACCACGGCCTGGGTAGTCGGCCAGGCGCTGCACCTGATCGGCCCCACCTAGCACATGGCTGAGAATCCTGTCGCTGCTCTTGGGCCCGACACCTTCGAGCAGGAGGAGCACTCGGTGCCACGACACTGCGTCCTGAGGGTTGGCCAGCACGCGCAGATGGGCCAGGACATCCTTGACGTGAGTGGTTTCGATAAACTTGAACCCGCCCCGCTTCACGAACGGCAGGTCACGCTTGCTCAGTTCAATCTCAAGATCGAAGGAATGAAAGCTGGAGCGAAAGAGGACCGCCATCTCGGTCAGGGGTACGCCTTCCTCGCGCAACTCCAGAATTTTCTGGGCTACAAAGCGCGACTGGTAGCGCTCGCTATCGGCTTCGATCAACGCCGGCTGAAAGCCCCTGTCTTTTTTGGTGAACAGGTTCTTGGTGTAGCGTTCCTTGGCTTGCAGAATAATTTCATTCGACAGATCGAGGATCGGCTGGGTACTGCGATAGTTTTCTTCGAGCTTGATCACCCTCGTGTCGGGAAACAGGTCCGGGAACTCGAAGATATTGCGGACGGTGGCACCGCGAAAACTATAGATCGACTGGGCGTCGTCACCGACTGCCATGACATTATTGTGCGAATGTGCCAACAAACGCACGATTTCGGCCTGGAGCCGATTCGTGTCCTGATACTCATCAACCATGATGTAGCGATAGGTATGGGAGAGACGCTCTGCGACCTCCGGGTGGGTGCGCAGCAGTTCGCGCAAATGGGTCAGCAGATCGTCGTAGTCGAGCAGGCTGCGCTCACGTTTGTACTGCCGGTAATATTCTTCAATCCGGCCGAGGTCGTCGAGTTCGGAAAACAGGTGGGGAAACTGCGAGTCGAGCACTTCTGCCACGCTGGTGGTCTTATTGGCCGCCAGGCTGATGATCTCGGCAATGGTCTGTTTGCGCGGGAAGCGGCGCGCCTTTTTGTCCAGGCCGAGACGCGCCCGGATCAGATTAATCGCATCCTCGGAGTCGCCCCGGTCCAGAATCGTGAAGGCGTTGGCAAATCCGAGCAGGGAGGCGTAACGCCGCAGAACGGTATTGGCAAACGAATGAAACGTCCCACCGGTCACCTTATCGCAGCGGCCACCCATGAGGGCCTCGGCGCGTTGAATCATTTCTTCCGCGGCCCGGCGGGTGAAGGTCAGGAGGAGCAAACAAGCCGGATCAACGCCTTCCTCAATCATCCGCGCGACCCGAAATATCAAAGTCCGCGTCTTGCCGCTGCCGGCTCCGGCCAGCACCAGCACCGGACCGTCGCGCGTGGTGGCGGCCTCGTACTGGCTGGGGTTCAGCTCGTGCTTGTAGTCGATGGTAAATTGCCGTGGTCGATGGCCCTCCGCATCCGACCGCAGCGTATATTTCTCAGGACGGCTCTCGTCGCGTTCCACACCACACCCCGGTGTTTTCTAAAGATGGCCTAACCTAGCGCATCGGAAGGCGGGGAGAAACGGGGAGGGACGAGAGCGAGAGATAGAGAGCGGCATGGGCGCGCTGACACCCCAGAGTCTGTCTGGTATGTAAGAGACGATGAGCGGCAAAACCGAACACCTGAACCTGCGTGGCGTCAAATGTCCCTTGAATTGGGCCAAGGCCAAGGTGCGACTGGAATACCTCGACCAGGGCGACCAACTCGAACTCGTCATTGACGACCCCAAAGGCCGGCGTGATATTCCTCGGGCCGCGGAAGCGGAAGGCTACGCCATTGTGGAGATTGAAGAGACGGTCGAGTCGGATCCCCCTCAGCAGTGGCGTATCATGATTGAGAAATAGCATGGAAAACGATAACTCCGAAATTCGATCTCCTCAGGCTCGCCAAAGCGGTGTTTCAGCACCGGCGGACCAAGCATCCCTACGGCTCCAACTACGCCGTCAGCATCCGTATGGGCCATGCCGATATTCAGGATTTCACGGCCATTGCCGACATCCTGCTGGCCGTTGAAGAGTTGGGCTACGAGATTAAGAAGAAGCCGGAATAGGGGGTGTAGGGATGGGAGGACCATCATTGGGCAACCACGGGGGGTTGCCCCTACGGCAGGGACCGGATGGCGACGCATAACGGTGAATTGCTCTAGCCACTAACCACTATTTTGCTCTCCGCTGACCTTATGCATCGAGCCGTCGCTCAGTTCGTAATAGACGGCAATCCGCTCGCCGGCGGACAGAGGCGGCAGGCGGAATTCGGATGGGTGCGCTTCGTAGTAGAGCTGTTCGGCTTCTTCACACCGGGCAACAAACGCCTCAAGCGCAGCCCGATAGCGGTTCTCTGAGACCTTGAGCTGACTCAACTGGAAGAGTTCGTCGTCCGCCTGATGGAGCTGTTGCCAGACGGCCGGTTCGTTATCGACAAGCCAGGTGTCAATCTGCGCGAAATGGAGGCTCAGAGACCGCGTTGCAGCCGCATACTGCTGCTGGAGCGTCAGGGGAGATCCCGCAGGCGGCCGGGACGCGATTGAGGCGCGTCTCCCCCGTTGGGGGGCTGGTGCCATATTTCCATTCTACGAATGAACCGAACGGCAAAACAAGACAGGGTTGGAGTCCGGGCAGTATATCCACACTCACAGTTATACCCGAATCCGGGTCCAGCCGCCGGCCTGCCAACTCCAGACAAAGGTGACGGACTGGAGGATACGATAGGCGAGGTTGGCTATCCAGATCGCCAGCAGGCCGAATTCCCATATGGCTTGCATGGCAAAGGCGATGGGCAGAAACAGACACCACTGCATAGTCAGGGAGATCACCATCACCCGCCGGCTGTGTCCGGCTCCATAGTGGGCATTCATCAACACGACGCCAAGGGCCTCAAGCGCCATGGTGGCAGCAGTGAGTTGCAGCGGTAGCCGGGCGAGCGTCAGTGTTGTCGGGTCGTGTAGGAACAGCAGCAGGAACAGGTCGGGCGCGAGCAGGGCAGGCAGGGCCAGACCGCCAACCACCAGCATGGAGAGTCGGGTCACATACCAGCCCCACGCCCGCGCCTCCGGTACCTTGCCAGCACCCAGGGATTGACCGACAAAGGAGGCCGCGGCCAGTCCGAACCCGTTCGTCAGGAGCAGCCACAGCAACAGGAGGTTGGACAAGACGTGCCCCGCGGCTAATTCCGCGGTGCCGATATTGCCCAGAATCCAGAAGAAGGCCAGCATGCCGGCGGCAAAGAAAACGTGCTGAATACCGGCCGGAATCGAGAGCCGCAACAGGGCCGACAGAGTGGCCCGGTCCGGCCAACGGGCCAGAAAGCCCCCATCACGGGCGTGGCGCAGGGCGGTGAGCAGATATATGGCCGACCCGATGTACAAGGCCATGGTCGTACCGATACCGGCCCCGACAACACCCAGCCGCGGCGCACCGAGGTTGCCGAAGATCAAGACCCAGTTGAGGAAGATATTGGTCACGTTCATCAGAATGATGGTGCGCATATAGAACTTGGACAGGTTGACCGCGTTCCAGTAGCCGCGAAAGACGAAGTTGACGCCCATGGCGAGCAGGCCGACCAGACGCGCCTGAAAATAGACCGTGCCATGGTCGGTGACCGCAGCGTCCTGGCTGAGTACGGAGAACAGGGCCGGCGCGAAATGTATCAGCAGGACCGAGGTAGGCAGCCCGAGCACCAAGACGAGCAACAGCCCGCCGTTCAACGGCACGGCGATTTCACCCAGACGGCCGGCTCCCAGCCAGCGGGCCGAGGTAGCCTGCACGCCGGTTGCCAGACCGATGATAAACGCACCGCAGGTAAAGGTTGAGAACTGGGCCAGCCCGACCGACGCCAGAGCCTCGTCACCCAGCACACCCAGCATGGCCGTGTCCACCAGATTCATGATGTTCTGGGAGATCATGCCGCCCATAATGGGCAGGGCAAGGCTGAGCGTCCGGCGCAGGCGGGAGGTCACGGGGATAGTATGAAGCGGATATCAGTCTGTCGCATCTGTCTCGCTCCATTGTATTTTCGCCTCTGGGAAGTTTCTAGCCAAAGCCTTCATTGCAGGGGTCCACCAATTCTTCCCCCATTGATTCGATAACGCATATGTTTGCCCACCGTGGTGCAGTAACTCATTATCCGCGGTAAACCATCTGCGGGGCGAAAAGGTTTTATGTGATTGTTGCACAGCCTCAATAAAGTCCTACTCGTTAAGGTCTCCCGCCGCTTCTCTAAAGCCTTGGTTATAGAATCTATCGTCTACCGCGCTTGAAATCTCTTCAGGTGCGTGATCTGACTTCACCAAGGCTTGAATAACCCGCAAAATAGCAGTCCTTTTCGGCAAGTTTGTGTACTTTTCCCCACGGACCTCGACATCGAAACGAGTCATATCTCGACCATCGCTTCTCGTCTGCCTCTCTCGTTGGGCCTTCTCTTTGACTTGAATCTGGAACTCTTCTACTTCGGGAAGTGGAATGACTTGCTGGACGTCTAGGAAAATTTTATCACCATCGGAATATGGTTGAAGACGAATGCACCGAATATCGAGATCACGCTGATTCAGCCACATGACGGCTGTCGTAAGTTCCTTGGAAAAATCGGCAGATGCCAGTATCACTCGCACATTTTGGGCAAAACGCTCCTCATCCGGCTCATCCCATCCGAGGAATTCGAGCAGACTACTTTTAGGGTCGTCATCACGGTCCATTTTCTGGAGAAAATCACGGTAGTAGTCCACTGCTTTCTCGAAGGTCATGGTTGAGACCATTGCGGCATACCGCAGCGCTTGCAGTTCCATGTGTCCACCGCTCTCGGTCCGCTTCAACTCGATCACAACCAGGTTTGCCTCTCGGTCAACAGCGAGCAGGTCTATGCGTCGTTTCGACTCCTCCCAATCGCCAAACTCTTCGCCAATGACTAGCAGGTCGGGGTCAAGCACCTCGATTTGATCCCGAATGAGGGGTTGTAAATCGGTCCGTTCTCGGAGTCCCTGGCGGGCAAAGTCCGTGCGTTCAAGGGCTTTCAGAGAGTCAGATGTCACTTCAAAAATAGACATAAAATTTTGGTCCGTTCTCTATCTCAGTGTCATGCCAGCTTTCAAGGAGAACTTATCGGGCTGCTTAATCGTCTGTCAGCCTTTGGATTGCTCTTTCAAGAAACATGGCTATTATAGCCATATTATGCGGCATGAAAAAGCAAGCATTGCGGAGGCTCGCAATACACTATCGGCCCTTATTAACAAAGTCGCCTACAGAGGTATCCGTGTGACCCTGGAATCCCGGGGGAATCCAAAGGCCGCCTTGGTGAGTCTTGAGGATTTGGAAAAACTGAAGCGTCTGGATACAGACGGGCGGGGCGCAGCAGTGGCGAGACTCCTGGTCCGAGCCCGCTCTCTACGCGAGCGTATTCACGCCCGGCGACGAGAGAATGTGGCTGACTCCACCTCTGTTGTTGAACAATTACGGGAAGGACGGGTGCGTGAATTCTCAGGTATGCGTCGACGCTAGAGCATTCTGTTTTTAGGTGGAGGCATAGCCAGCATGGGTGAAGTAGTGGCGGCATTCCTCCGGTTCGAAGCGGTCCAGCAGCGTCCCGATCCGCCGCCAAGTCGCTTCAACGGTGCGTTCGGCCGCGTGGCGGAGCAAAGCTTTGAGCTTGGCGAAGACCTGTTCAATCGGGTTAAGGTCGGGGGAGTAGG
The DNA here is from genome assembly GCA_965203745.1 of uncultured Binatia bacterium (SeqCode). Taxonomy (GTDB): domain Bacteria; phylum Desulfobacterota; class Binatia; order Bin18; family Bin18; genus Bin18. The sequence goes on along the minus strand of CBDBDK010000001.1, from coordinate 405,960 downwards.
GTGGCAGGAAGCGTAGCGTGGCCCCCACCCGCTCAATGGCGGCCCGCACGGCGGGACTCTTGTGGCTGCTCAGATTATCCATAATGACGATATCGCCCGGCGTGAGCGTTGGCAGCAGACACTGTTCGACATAGGCCAGGAAGCAGGGTCCGTTCATCGGGCCATCGAAGACACACGGCGCGGCTAGGCGGTCGTGGCGGAGCGTCGCCACGAAGGTCAGCGTGTGCCAGTGCCCATGGGGCCGGGTCGCGCGCAACCGCTGGCCCCGGGGGCAGCGGCCATGACTGCGGGTCATGTTCGTCTTGGCCCAGGTCTCATCCAGGAACACCAGGCGGCGTGGATCAAGTTGGCCTTGCGCGTGCTGCCACTGCCGGCGGAGCCGCGCGATGTCCGGCCGATCCTGCTCGGAGGCCGCCAGGCTTTTTTTTGAAGCTGATCCCTTCGCCTTTGAAGAACCGCGACAGCATGCCCGTGTCTACCCGCACTCCGCGCTCCGTCAACAGCCGGGCCGCCAGCGCGGCCAGCGTGATGTCGGGCTGAGCCGCCAGAACCGCCAACACCCAAGCGCGGTGCGGCTGCACCTTCGAGGGCCGATGCCCCCCGGTCCCCGCACTCTCCCGCTCCCCGCTCCGGTGGAAGCGCTGCAGCCACTTGATCGCCGCGGCGGCACTGACCCCAAACCGCCGCGCCGCCGCCCGCCGGCTCAGCCCTTCGCCTGCCACGGCATCAATCACGCGATCCCGCAAATCTTGCGAGTAGGCGCGAGCCATCTCCTCCCTCCTTCCGCAGTGCTCACCCTGCTCTCCCTCCCCAGCTTGCTGCAAAAACTTCCCTGATTCAATCTATTCGCAGAAGACTCTAGTTTCGCGCTGAAGCTGATTTTACCGGAATCAGACAGTGAGCGAGTAGAAGAGCTGTGGCAGAGTTGGCTGAACGCTCACACCGAGATTATTGCACCCATGCTGTTCGTGTATGAAACAAGCTCCGTGCTGCGCAACCGGGTCCATCGAAAAGACCTTACTGCTGAAGAAGGTGAGGAAGCGCTCACCTTCTTTATTGAGTTGGCGGTGAACTATCTTCATCCTCCCGAGCTTCGTCAACTGGCTTGGCAACTCGCAACACAATTTCATCGCCCGACTGTCTACGACAGCTTTTACCTGGCCCTGGCACAGATAAGAGCGTGTCCGCTGTGGACCGCGGACCGTCGTCTGTATAATGCGGTCAAAGACGAACTGGATTGGGTGTACTGGATAGGAGCTTAGCGACCCAAGTCGGTCAACTCACAGGTGCCAGGCTCTGGATTCATCCGCTATCTTCGGTGGACTGATGGCTCCGTTTATTCACCGGACCGCGCCTCGGTTTCCAAGAGCTTCAAGCATAGCCCGCGTATCTTCTCAAGCTCATGGAAAAATTCACGGTGCGCTTCTTCCGCCTCCAAACTTTCAAAGAGATCAGGCAACTGCACCCCGTGACTCATAATCGCGTTGGCCTCCTTGTTCCGTAGATGCTTACGGACGTATAGACAATTGTCAGCGTGATAGAAACGCTGGATAGCGTCAGTAGGACTCAAGACCCCACTAGCTAAAGATTGTATGAGGCCCAAATTTAACAAGGAGAAAAGTTCAAGTTGATCTTTTGGGTCACTCCCTGCCTCTGACAGAACGATACGGAAGGAATGATCTTCCTTGGTTTCAATAGATGGGGATTTCATCTTTCCCCTTACTGCTCATCGTCGTCTCATTTATTGCTTCACTCCGGTGCGGTACGTAGGGAAACCCACCCCGCCGCTCCGCGGCACCCCTCCAAGGAAGGGAATTGTTGCAGCGCGGATATCAGACGATTTCGCCTACCCTCGCCCGATAAAAGGCATTTTGGTGGCCATGACGGTCATGAACTGCACGTTGGCGTCGAGTGGCAGGTTGGCCATGTATACGACCGCCTGGGCGACGTGTTCGACATCGAAGGTTGGTTCGGCTGCGACCGAGCCGTTCGGTTGTGGCACGCCGCGTTTCATGACCGCGGTCATGTCGGTCTCGGCGTTGCCGATATCGATCTGGCCGCAGGCAATGTCGTATTTGCGTCCGTCGAGTGAGGTCGATCTGGTCAGACCGGTCATGGCGTGCTTGGTTGAGGTGTAGGGGGCGGAGTTGGGCCGGGGCACATGGGCCGAGATGGAGCCGTTGTTGATAATGCGTCCTCCCCGCGGGTCCTGGTCTTTCATGATCTTGAACGCTTCCTGGGTGCAGATAAACGCGCCGGTCAGATTGAGATCTACAACGGCTTTCCACTGTTCATACGGCAGTTCTTCCAGAGGGACGGGCGGAGCACCGATACCGGCGTTGTTGAATAACACGTCGAGCCGGCCAAAGGTTGCTTTTGCAGTGGCAAACAGGGCACGAATAGCGTCAGGGTCGCCGACGTCGGTTGGTACCACAAGCGTTTTTGCTTCACTGCCGGCCTCTTTTGCCGTTGCCTCCAACAGTTCGGTCCGCCGTCCGGCCAAGACAACGGCGTAGCCTTCCCGAACAAGCGCAAGGGCACTCGCTTTCCCGATCCCAGTACCCGCCCCGGTGATGAGGGCGACCTTGGTATGTGTGCTCATGTGTTTGCTCTCCTTTGCGTGTGGGCCGGAGGGGGGAAACCCACCCCGGCCCTTCGGGCCACCCCTCCGAGGAGGGGATTTAGGGAAGGATATTCATCTTGAAAAAGACTCCAAAATCTTATCTCGGTAGTGGTCACGTTGTTCTTGGGTCGTGCCGGTATTGGGGACGGCGAGAATAGTTGTGTCGAGCAGTCCTTCACGCTCGTTCAACTTGGCACGGACGCGGTCAATCGGACCGACCGCGCAAAAGGCATCAACCATTTCATTCGGAATCAGATCAAAGCCCTTGTCCTTGTCTGGCGTTTTCTGGAGCGCTCGGACCTTCTCAACCGTTTCGCTAAAGCCGTGGGCGACAAAGATATCATCATAAATCCGGGCCCAGATGCTGAACAGCATGGCCCCCGCACCGACCCGGTGGGCGGTTGCCAGATCATCGTCGATGACCACAAAGCACTGGCCCAGCACCTCAACATCGGAGCGGCTGCGACCGGCCCGGTCGAGCCCGGTTTTGAGCGGCGGCAGGATATTCTCGCGGACATGCTGGGGCGAGAACATGGGATTCCCAATGAGGCCGTCACCCAGCTCACCCGTCAGGGCAGCCATGCGCGGTTTGACCGCGGCAACATAGATAGGCACCCGGGGCCGCGGCTTCGGGTTCGGACGCGGAAAGAAATTACGAGCGCGAATATGATAGAATTTGCCTTCGTAGTTCACCTCGCCACCCGCCTCGGCTTTGTCCATGATGAGATGCAGGACTTCAATATACTCCCGCATTTGACTGACCGGTTTGCCCTCATCTCGTCCGGCGTACCAGTTGTTATTGCGGTGCTGGTGGGCGACTCCCAGGCCGAGCGTGAATCGCCCCTGACTCAACAGGTCGAGGTCCAGAGCCTGAAAGGCAAGCATCACCGGGCTGTGATTAAAGGCTAGCACCACACCGGCACCGATTTTTATCGTCTGAACATTAGGCGCGATGCCGGCCAAGGGAATGAGCGCGGAGTTGGTCAGTTCCGCCTGCCAGAGTGAATCAAATCCCGCGGCTTCGTATTTTTTCACCCAGCCGACCATTTCGGCGTGGGAGGCGGCGGCGAGAAACATCGAGTATTTCATGCGTGCGTTCCTTCTATAAGAAGACAAGGGCGCAGCCCGCCGCGCCCCTTCATAAAAACAAACGCCAGAGCCTTGGATTCCTACGCGGACGGTTCGTGCTGTCCCCACTTATCAAAGTGGGTTACTTCGGGCGCGGGACGGCGGGTGACCGGCCCGAACTTTCCCGAAGGAAAGCCAATCGGAATGGTTGCCACCACGCCATACTCGAACGGAATGCCCAGGCGCTCCTGCAACTCGTCTTCAAACATCTGGTGCATGGTCGTCAGGCTCGCCCCCAGGCCCAGGGCGCGACAGGCCAGTAGAATGTTCTGCACGCAGGGATAAATAGAGCCGTAGGATGGCGGGGCTTTGCCTTCGCGCTTTTCCGCAGGCACAGAAAACGGCCAGTCCCGCTTGCCGCAGATCAGCAGCAGGACGGGCGTCTCGTGCATATGTTCGGCCAGGTGCATCGCGGCCCGGACGGTACGCGCCCAGGACGATTTGTCGCTCGGGTCAACCTTCAAAGCGTCACCGAAACGGTCCAGCATAGCCTGGTGATAGCGTTCCTGAAAAAACTTCTTGTTGTCCGGGTCCTGGAGCACGACAAACGCCCAGGCCTGAAGATTCTGCCCGCTGGGTGCCCGTATCCCGGCGTCAAGAATTTTCCGGATCATTGCTGTCGGGACGGGGTCGGGTTTGAGCCGCCGCATTGCCCGCATTGAGTGTATGGTTTCAAAGACTCCCATTTCTTCGGCCATCGTATTCCTCCTTCTCGTTCAGGATCGTTACACACCCTTGAGTAAGTGTCTGGCAATGATTACGCGTTGAATCTGAGACGTGCCCTCATAAATCTGGAGCAGCTTGGCGTCGCGCATCAGCTTTTCCACCGGATACTCGCTGAAATAGCCATAGCCGCCAAAAATCTGGACCGCGTTGGTGGTGATCTGCATGGTCCGGTCGGCACCGAACGCCTTGGCATAGCTGGAAACAATGGACGAGGGCGCGCCCTGGTCGAGCAGCCAGGCGGCTTTATAGGTCAGGAGGCGCATGGCTTCGAGTTCGATCGCCATATCGGCCAGCATGAACTGGACGGCCTGAAAATTGGCGATGGCCTGGCCAAAGGCCTCACGCTGCTGGGCGTATTTGACCGATTCGTCCAGCGCGCGTTGGGAGATGCCGATGGCAAAGGCCCCCACCTCGGGCCGGCTGCGGTCAAACGTCCGCATGGCGATCTTGAAGCCCTGGCCTTCCGACCCGACCAGGCCGGCGCGCGGCACCTTGACGTCCTCAAACACGATCTCCGCGGTGTCTGACGCGCGTTGGCCCATCTTGTCGTGCATGCGGTTGGCCGTCACCCCAGGGGAATCGGCCGGCAGCACAAAGCACGACACCCCCCGATGGCCCTGGCCTTTATCCTCGGTCGCAAAAGTCACATACCAGTGCGCAACCGAGCCGTTGGAGATAAAATGTTTTGTTCCGTTGAGGACAAAATCATCGCCAACCTTGCGATAGGTTGTCGAGATCGACGCGGCGTCAGAGCCGGCACCGGGCTCAGTCAGGGCAAAGGCGGCGTAGACCGGCTCGGAGATGAGCTGGCCAAGATAGGTTTTTTTCTGTTCCTCGCTCCCCGCCACTAGTAATGGCGTGGTCGCCAGATTATTGGCTACCATATTGAGCGCCATGCCCGCGCAGCCGTAGACAATTTCTTCATCGATCAGGCAGGTATCGAACACCTCCAGCCCCAGGCCGCCGTACTCGGTTGGCACGAGCGGGTTGAGGATGCCCAGCTCCCAGGCTTTGCGGCAGACATCGTCCGGGAACTCCTGCTCTTTATCGTACTTTGCCGCAACCGGAATCATCTCCTCAACGGCAAACTTGTGGACAGTGTCTTTGAGTTGTTGTTGTTCCGAGGTCAGTTCAAAGCCGTACACGATGGGTTCTCCTCTCCGAATAATCAACGCGTGACAGCACGCACTATTGTAACCATTGCAAACACCCGGCCTCTTCCAGAATGGGGTCCAAAGCCGCTTTCTCTTCGACTTTCGCGTACCGTTCCCGCAGAACGCGAAACGACCGGGCATGGTATTTCTGCGTGTCCTGGGAATACTCCTTGCCACGCATCACGACCGAACATGTCTCTTGACCGGCGGCGAGGGCCTGGGCGTTGGCGGCCGTCCAGGGCAGAAAGGTCTGACCGATTTCTTTGAGGAGGGGTTTCAGCGTTGGGGCCAGATCGTCCCAGGTCTCTAACACGCCCTCATCCTTGGGGTCCAGCATCTGCATCGCCCAGGAGAGGACGTTTGGGGCAACCGCCCGCATGATCGTGCCGGCCGAGGGATCGGTGGAGCATTGGTGGAGCTGAGCGGCCAGACCAAAATCGCCAAACGTGGGCTTGCCACCGAGCAGGTACATGCGTTGCGTGAGGTGCGGTTCGAGCAGGGCCAACAGACGGTCGAAGGACGACTCGATATGCTCCCGGGTCTGCTCGCTTGAGCCGACAAAAGACAGGCGCGGGACCATACGCGTCCGAATTTGCTCAGTCGCCGCCGCATATTCTTCCTCATTCAACCCAGGCCGGGTCAGGCGCGCAATACGTTCAGCCGTAGATTTCTGGTCAGGCTCATACGTCCAGCGATAGTGAAACATCTGCTTATTGCCCCACTCGTCGCCATACTCTTCGATCAGGGCGGATAGGAAGGCCAGGGTCGGATCGCTCGGATAAATAGACGGCTCGGGCTGGAGTTCCTCAAAATGCTCCATGATGGGCGTGGAGTCCTGCATGCCCTGCCCGTCCGGGGTGACAACGAGCGGAACCAGGGGCAGCTTGGCGTAGCGTGCGAATTCTTCCTGGTTGGTGGAATCGCGGTCGACCCATTCGTGCGCAATATTCTTGTAGCGAAAATAGGCCCGGACTTTTAAGGAGTAGGGCGACAGCTCAACACCAAACAGCCGGTAGGCTTGGGACATAATCGTAATCCTGACTGGAATCTGATTGAGACCCCTCTATTTCCCGTTAAAGCGGGGCGCGCGTTTCTCCAGGAAGGCCGCAATGCCTTCTTTACCGTCATCGGTCTTGGAGCGCGCGGCGATAGACTGGGTCTCGTTTTCCATCTGGGTTTCAAGCGTTTCCGTCCAGCCGCTGTGGAGGAGACGTTTGGCGCCCCCGAACGCGCCGGTTGCCCCCGAAGCCAGCTCAGTGGCCAGTTTTTCCGCCTCGGCCAATAAATCCGCGTCCGGCACCACACGGTTCACAATACCCCAGGCTTCGGCTTCCTGGGCTGACAGCAGCCGGTTGGTGACGGCCAGCTCGAAGGCCCGCTTCATGCCGACGATGCGCGGCAGAAAATAGGTCGAAGAGCCGTCCGGGGTCAGCCCGGCACGCGTATAGGCCATGGTGAATTTCGCCGACTCACCGGCAAAGACAATATCGCACGCACACGCTAGGCTCATACCCGCTCCCGCGGCCGTGCCGTTCACCGCCCCGATCAACGGAGCGTCCATCCGAGCAAAACGTGACACCGCACCGTGCAGATAGGTCGTCACTTCCTTCATATGGGCGGGCAGTTGGTCGCCCTGGGCGGCAAAGCTTTTCAGGTCTCCACCGGCGCAGAACATGCGGCCGTTGCCGGTCATGACAGCGGCTCGAATATCCGCGTCCTCGTCGCATTCGAGCGACACCTGCATCAGATCGCGTGCCAGGTCGATATTGAGCGCGTTCGCGGCATCCGGCCGGTCCAAGGTGATGATGGCGATATGGTCCTTTTTCTCAAATTGAAGGGCGGTATAGGTCATGCGGTCCTCCGTCTGACGATACGTGCTAGAGTCCTCGTAGGAGATCGACTATGGCCTGGCCGATTTCCTGCGGCGCGTCTTCCTGAATAAAGTGCGAGCCCGTGACGGTGATTTCTTTTTGATTCGGCCAGGTCCGGCAGTACTCGCGTTGTGGGCCGGTCAGGAGTGCCCCAGGGTCGGCATTCACGAAGAGTTTGGGCACATCGCTGGTTGACAACCACTGCCCGTATTGTTCGACGATCTCGACCACGTCGGGCGGTTCGCCCTCGATCGGAATCTGACGCGGCCAGGTCAGCGTGGGCCGGCGCGACTCGCCCGGCTCGGTGTAGGGCTTGCGGTAGACGGCCATTTCTTCTTCGGTCAGTGTCCGCACCACGCTGCCGGGCAGCACCCGCTCGACAAAGACGTTATTCTGAAGCACCATCTCCTCTCCGGCGGGCGAACGAAAGCCCTGAAAGACTTTGCGTGCGGCCTCGGGAAAGGTCTCCCACGTCAGGGGACACACGATGGCCTCCATATAGACCAGGGCCTTGATGCTGTCCTGATGACGGCAGGCCCAGTGAAAACCCAGGGCCGAGCCCCAGTCGTGAACCACCAGGGTCACGTTCTTCGTGTGCTGATCGAGCCCAACGGCGTCAAACCAGGCGTCCAGATAGCGGGCGTGATCAACAAAGCGGTAGGAGCCCGCGGGGTTCCTGCCCGAATCGCCCATGCCGATCAGGTCGGGCGCCAGGCAACGCGCCCGACCTTCGACCTCGGCAATAATGTTGCGCCACAGATACGAAGAGGTAGGGTTGCCGTGCAGAAACACGACAGGGTCGCCGCTACCGGTATCGACATAGGCCAACTCACTATCGAGTACGGCCACCCGTTTTCGTTCATAAGGATCGTTAGCTGAAATAGACTGACTCATACTGCTCTCCTGAAAAAATACTCTCTCTCGATCTACTGATTTGTTCCTGCAATATCCGCCATCAAGGCCAACGCCTCAGGCTGACCCGACTGTACCATCATGGTTGAAATCCCGGCGGACTCCCAGACTTTGAAACGCTCGCGAATCCGCTCCGGCGGACCGCATAATGAGATTTCGTCGCACAGCTCATCCGGAACCAGCTCGGTCGCCTCTTTCTTCCGGCCGGACAGATAGAGGTCCTGAATCTCAGCCGCCACGTCCGCATAGCCGTACTTCGAGACCATCTCGTTGTGGAAATTCTTGCCTTTGGCTCCCATCCCACCGACGTAGAGCGCCAGGGTCGGCTTGAGTTGGGCCAGACAGGCTTTGACATCGTCTCCGATCACCACGGTACAGCCGGCCAGGATATCGAAGTTCTCCAGCGACTTGCCGTTGCCGGCCCGGGCAAAGCCTTTTTCCAGGTCGGGTGTAAACATATCCATCCGATAGGGGGAGAACCAGATCGGCAGCCAGCCGTCGGCGAGTTCGGCCGTGATGCGGATGCTGAGCGGCTTCATGGTTGCCAGATAGACGGGCAGGCGGCGTGAGTGCAGGATCGACTTGAGGGGCTTGCCCAGCCCGCTGGCGTCTTCTCCCTGATAGGGGAGTTGATACACTGTGCCGTTTAACGAAACCGGCTCCTGGCGATCCCAAATCTTGTGCAGGATTTCCACGTACTCACGAATGCGGGCGGCCGGTCGGCTGTAGGGCATGCCGTGCCAGCCTTCGATGACCTGCGGGCCGGACATCCCCAGACCGACAATCACCCGGCCGTTCGACAAGGCATCCAGGGTTGACATGGTCATGGCGCACATCGCCGGCGTGCGGGCCGGAATCTGGAGAATCCCGGTGCCGAGTTTTATGCGCGAGGTCTTGGCTGCCAGATAGGCCAGCGGAGTGACCGCGTCGGAGCCGTAGGCCTCCGCACTCCAGACGGAGTCATAGCCCAGCTTTTCCGCTTTGAGGATCATGTCCAGGGGGAGCTCGACCCGGCCACCGGAATACCCAATGCCTATTGCAAGTTTCATAGGAACTCCTTTCTTGAAGGGACTGTTTATATCGAACTGCCGGACGTGCGGCTACTCGGGAAGGGGAGCCATCGACACACCAGAGGCTCATCTTCCCGGTCGAAAGGCGTCCGCCACACGCGCATAGTCTTCAAGCCGCGGCAGGATGAGCGGCAGGTCCACCCCGGCGGCTCGATACTCGGCGATCCGCTGTCGGCACTGCTCTTCCGAGCCGATGAGATAAAGAGACGCCACCATCTCGTCGGTAATAAGCTTGACTGCCTCGGTGCCCCCGTCCTTGGCATACGACTCTCGTAACGGCCCAAGAATAGACGGATCAAATCCTCCCTTTTCAAGCAGGATCTCACCCACATAGGCTTCGTCAAGCAGGCGGACAATACGCTTTTTGAGGGTTGGCAGCATGCGCTGCGGATCGTCGGTCAGTCGAATGACCAGCATGCAGGCAATGTCGATCGAATGGGGATCACGACCGGCCTCTTGGGCGGCGCTACGGATCTCTTCCACTGCGTAGGTGACGTAGGATGGGGGCACATAAGCGTTCAATAAAACGCCGTCGGCAATCGCCCCAGCCAGACGCAGCCCTTTTTTTCCAATCGCTGCCAGATAGATGGGCAGATTGGGCTGGACCGGCGTGGTGGCAAGCCGAGCATTCCTGATCGTGAAAGGCCCAACAGTATCGGTAACTCGCTCACCCGCTAGCAGTCGTCTCAGCAGGGAGATGCTGCCCCGCATGGCGGCCTGAGCATTGCCGTAGGCCATCCCCATCCTGCCTTGGATCACCTCGCGTTCGCTGCGCCCCATCCCCAACACGAAGCGCCCACCCGTAATCCGGTCCAGCGTGGCCGTTGCCATCGCGAGGAGCGCGGGGTTGCGCGTGTACGGATTTGTGACACCAACGCCGAGCTTGATCCGCTCGGTCGCCGCCCCAAGATAGCCGAGCAGCGAGAATATCTCTTCGTGGAAATAGCGCTCCGTGACCCACAGGGATTCATAGCCGGCGTTTTCTGCCAGGAGTCCGTACTGCTTCAGTTCAGGGCCACTCTCGATACCGTGGTAGAGGACAAGACCTGATCGACTCATATTTCGCTCCGTTCTCGTTTTAGTCTTGCTTCTGGGCGACAAATGTCCAATACGTCGGTACGATATCCGGATTCTCTTGAGTGACGCGGAATCCGGTCTCGTGCAGCATGGCAAGAATATCACTCCGGGTGTTGACGATATTTCCCCAGGTGACCTCGAACCACTGCTCCAGAACGCTCATGGTAAAGCGGCGGTCGTGGAGGTCGGCTCCCGTTTCCGGGGCACACCGATCGACCAGCAGCAGGCTGCCTCCGGGCTTGAGCGCGCGCTGGCAGCCGCACAGAATGTCGGCTTTTTTTGCATCGGGAAGCTCATGAAAGACCTGGACCATGGTGATGAGATCAAACTCATTCTCAAAGGACAGCGCTTCCCCGCCGACCGAGCGCACGTCAACCCGGTCGCTGAGCCCTTGCTCCTGAAGCAGCTTTCGGGAGGTTTGCACAAAATAGGGTAAAGGCTCGATGCCGATTACGCGGCAGTGGGCGAACTCCTGGGCAAAGCGCCCGATCACGGTCCCACTCCCGGAGCCGATATCCATGACCCTCCCTCCGGCCGCAAGTTGCTCTTCCATACCGGGCAGCTTGCGGGCCGCCGCCACCACGACTGGTGCCCGGAGGGCCGAGACCTGGCCCTGATGGTGAAAGAAGTCTTCATCATGGTCGTGAAAAGTTTTGAGGGCTCCGGTCCGAAAGGCATCGGGATAGGCCGGGAAGTCCCGCGACAGGCTGGCCAGGACATGGGCGGTCAGTAACTCGGGAGCATCATCACCGAGCAGTTCGTCCATAAACGGCGCAAAGGTGAACTGCGTGTCTCCGTCGGCCTGGAGTATTCCCACTGCACACGCCGCCTGACACCAGACTTTTGTCCGCCAGGGGTCGAGTTCCAGGGCCTTGGCTAACGCTTCGGCCGAGGCTGTCCCGCCGTGTCGCCGCATTTCGGCGAAGTACCCCAGCCGGCCGCCGATATCGGTAATATGCGTCGCGTGCAGGCCGAGCATCCAGCTCCGTATCATGCGGGCTTGACTATTTTTTGTCGGTTCTTTGTTGGCCATAGTTGATCCTTAGCTCCTCTGTTTCTGCAAAAATGTGAGAATCGCCTCTCTCGACTGTGCCGGTTGCTCGACCCAGAACACATGGCCGGCCGGTTCCAGGATCACGAGCTCAGAGTCGGCGATATGTTCAGCCAGGAGTTGTGAATTCTCCCAAGCGATCAAGGCATCGTCCTTTCCCGTAATAACCAAGGTCGGACAGGTAATCCGGGAGAGGTGGTCGAACGTATTGTGCTTATAGGCCGCCCGCATCCGACGCGCAAAGCCTACCGGGTCAAGGGGCTGCTTTTTGCGGGCTTCAATCAAGGCCGGGACAAGCTCAGGATGCTGTTCGACATAGCCTTTGGTAAAGGCGGTCTCGGCGAGCGCCCGCCCGCGCTCTTCCGCTGAGAGCGCAGCTGTCGAATGGGAATTCTGGATAGCCCCGCCCTCCAGGCTAACGGCTTGCGGGCCACCGGGGGTGGTGCAGCCCAACACGAGGGAGCGGACAGCAGCCCCGTGCCGAATGGCCAATTCCTGGGCAATCATCCCCCCCATTGAGACGCCATACACATGCGCGGGCGAGAAGTCCAGGTGATCCATGAGCGCGGCGGTATCATCGGCAATCATCCCCATCGTGTATTCGATGTCTGGCTTTTCACTCTGGCCAGAGCCACGTTGGTCGAAGACGAGGACCTGGAATTGATCCACGAAATCCGGCAGCAGATTGGCAAAAATGCTCCGGTCGCTCTGCGCCCCGTGGATGAGCACAAGCGGGTCGCCCGTCCCGTGCAGTTCATAGGCTAAGTTGACACCGTTGACCCGTGCAAAGGGCATAATACCTCCTGATTATCCGGCTAGACCGCCTGAGGGGACGCCGCCGGTTTCTTCACAAAACATAACAGCATCACACTAGAAAGATTGAAAAACGCACTCATCAGAAAGGCAAGGTCGTAACTCCCATATACATCATAGAGATAGCCCGCGGCCATGGGACCGAAGGCCGCCATGGAACCGGCCAGGGAGAAAATGAAACCAACGATCGTCCCAACCGCCAGCCGGCCATAAAAGTCGCCGACAATCGCCGGGAACAGGGCGGTAGTCCCGCCATACGAAAGACCGAACAGCGCTGCCGACGGGTAGAGCAAGGAGAGGTCGGAACTGACCGCCAGACCAAAGAACGCTACGGCTTCCAAAGTCAGACAGGTGCCTAAGGTTAGCAGGCGGCCATAACGGTCGGATAGCGGACCGGTAATCAGGCGGCCGGAGAAACCGGCCAAGCCAATCACGCTAATCAACGTGGCGGCGGTCACCTGCGATACGCCCAGGTCTATGGCAAAGGGCACAATATGGACCAACGGCATGAACACAACCAACCAGGTCATTGTAAAAACGGCAACCAGCATCCAGAAGGCACCCGTCCGACGGGCGGACGCGAGGGTCCATGTATCACGTCGGTTGTGAGAGACGCGCGGACCGGAGAGCGCCTCTGCTGATAATAAAACGGGCGTGATTCCGTCCGGGCGGAGACCCAGACGTTCCGGGTCACGGACGATGAAGCACGCACACAGCGTAATAATCACCAGTCCGCCCAAGCCAAGAAGCAGATAGGAGGTCCGCCAGCCATAGGTCGTGATGAGGAGTGCGGCCAGCGGCGGAATGAAGCAGTTCCCAAAGCTGGACCCACTTGTGCTCATGCTGAGGGCGAGCCCACGCCGCCGGATAAACCAACGCACCACAGTTGCGTTACATGGCACGAAGGCGGCACTCATGCCCAGTGCAGCAATGCCGCCGAGAAAGAGGTAGAGCTGCCACAGGGCATGCACCTGACTCAGCAGCATAACCCCGCTTCCCAATAGGATTCCACCGATTCCCACTACAAAACGCGGGCCCCAGCGGTCCGTATATACGCCAGCCACAATCCCGAGGGCGCTATACACAAACACGTACACCGAATAGGCGAGGGATAAACTCGTCCGCCCCCAGCCCATCTCCGCCGAAATTTCCGGCATGAACACCCCATACGAAAACTGAATCCCGTACGCGGCGGACAACACCGTGAAAGAACAGCCGACAATCACCCAGCCGTAAAAGAAGTGCGGCTGGTCGGCCGGCACGCTGTCGGACGGAAGCTTCACCGGTTCGATGACGCGCATTGAGCTGCAGTATCCGGGGCGGGCAACACTGGGTCAAGAGAGCGTACGCCAACGCCAGGATACGAGGGAACATGGCGCAGGACGGTTACAACCCTAACGCCTTGGCAATGTTGACGCGTTGGATTTCATCCGTGCCACCGGGAATGCGCAGATTGCGCGCAATGCGGAATATCTTTTCGATGCCGGATTCTTTCATCAGCCCATGCGCCCCGTGCAGTTGGACGGCTCTATCGGCCACGCGATACAGCGCTTCATCGCAGAAGACTTTGAGCGCACACACCGTTTTGATGAGGTGTGGATCGACCTTGAGCGCCCACAAATTCCCCTGGTCGGCCTGCCACAGGCTTTGGAGCGACAGGCTCCGCATGGCTTGGACGTCTAAGTAGGAATCGACCACCATCCACTGTAAGGCTTGAAACCGACTCAGTGGCCCCCCAAACGCGCGTCGATTCTTGATATAGTCGCGACAACGGTCGAGCAGATATTGTCCCAGGCCGGTACACATGCCCCCACGCCGGACGCGAATCCAGTTGATCATTCCCATGCTGAGGTAAAAGCCCTGGCCTTCCTCCCCCCACATATGGCCCGCTGAGAGCTGGCAGTTCTCGAATTGGAGCTCACCGGTCATGCCGTCATCCATAATGGTCCGATACGTCCTCCCGATGGTCAACCCAGGGTTGTCGCGTTCAACGATAAAGGCCGTTGCTCCGGCCCCCCCTTTGCTCGGATCGTGCAGCGCACAGACAAAGATCAGGTCAGCATACTGCGCATTGGTAATATAGGCCTTGGTACCATTCACGACCCAGCTGTCGCCGTGCTTTTCGGCCCGAGTCTCCATGCCGAGCACGTCAGAGCCGCCTCGGTATTCGGTGATGGCATAGGCGCCGGTTGTTTCCCCTCGGACCAGAGGCAACAGGTATTTCTGCTGCTGCTCCTCGGTTAGAAACATCAGCATGTGATTGGGTCCTTCTGTCCAGGACAACATCCACTGCGCAACCCCGATGCCGTGCTGATAGACAGCCTCATGCACAAAAAACATATCCGTCAGACTAAACCCGCCGCCGCCGACTTCTTGAGGCATGTGCAGCGCATACAACCCCCGCTCTGCGGACCGTTTACGAATCGTCTGCTGGGCGGCCAGCACTTCGGGAGCGAGCCGTCCGTCTTCGCGGAGGTAGAGATGCTCGTTGGTAAGATGATCGGCCAGACTGTGCTCGATGGGAGCAATATCGTTTTCAATAAAGCGGTGGATATCACGAACCGTTTGCTCAACATTCGCAGGTGGAGAGAAATCAATCATACGCTCGTTCGTAATAGATTCCGGTCGGAAATACTATCCCGACCAAGGATAGCACGGAGCAAAAAAGATATAAAAAAGGGGGCCGTGAGGCCCCCGTGGTATCAACATTTTCAGCAGGCGGAAGAGCGCATCCCCCCACAGTATTCCGGCTTAGTAGTCATCAAAGTCGTCATCGTGGCTATGACCAGCTATCTCGGCTTGGGGTCTTTCGGGTTTCTCGGCCACCGCCGCCTCTGTGGTCAACATCAAGCCGGACACGCTCGCCGCATTTTGGAGGGCGACCCGGACAACCTTTGTGGAATCAATCACACCGGCTTTGAACAAGTTTTCATACTCGCCCGATGCCGCGTTAAAACCCGCATCACCGCGCTGCCGCTTGATCTGATTGACTACCACTGGAGCGTCCATGCCGGCATTGCTCACGATTTGTCGAATCGGCTCTTCAATCGCTCTGCGCACGATACTCACGCCCGCATCCCGGTCATCGTTGAACTCCAGTTCGTCCAGCTTGGATTGCGCCCGAATCAGTGCGACACCCCCGCCGGGAATGATTCCTTCTTCCGCCGCCGACTTGGTGGCATGCAGGGCGTCGTCCACCCGGGCCTTGCGTTCCTTCATCTCGACTTCCGTTGCGGCTCCGACTTGAATCACCGCCACCCCGCCGGCAAGTTTGGCCAAGCGCTCCTGGAGCTTTTCCCGATCATAGTCTGAGGTGGTTTCTGCAATCTGGGCACGAATTTGATCCGCCCGCCCAGCTATGTCTTTTTTCTTACCTGCCCCATCCACAAGGGTGGTGTTATCCTTATCCATAATCACGCGCTGGCAGCGCCCCAAGTCTGTCAGATCAATATGTTCGAGCTTCATGCCAAGCTCTTCGGCAACCACCCGTCCGCCAGTCAGAATGGCGATATCTTCCAGCATGGCTTTACGCCGGTCTCCGAATCCTGGGGCTTTCACCGCGGTGCAGTTCAGGGTTCCTCGGATCTTGTTCACGACCAGGGCTGCCAACGCTTCCCCGTCAACGTCTTCAGCAATAATCACCAACGGCCTGCCGCTCTGCGCAATTCTCTCCAGCAGCGGGATGAGTTCCTGCATATTCGAGATTTTTTTCTCATGGAGGAGAATATAGGGCTCCTCAATCTCGGCAACCATCCGCTCCGGGTCGGTCACAAAATACGGGGAGAGAAACCCGCGATCGAACTGCATCCCCTCCACAACGTCCAGCACGGTTTCTAATCCCTTGCCCTCCTCAATGGTAATCACCCCTTCCTGACCAACCCGCTCCATGGCTTCGGCCAGATTGTCTCCTATTTGGGCATCACCGTTGGCCGCAATCGTTCCGACCTGAGCGACCTGCTCCTTTCCTCGGACCTTACGGCTTTGTCCTTGTACACCCTCGACCACCTTTTCGACCGCGGCATCGATGCCACGCTTGAGGGACATCGGGTCAAATCCAGCCGCTTGGAGCCGCAGCCCCTCAGTCAGGATGGCACGGGATAAGATAGTTGCCGTGGTTGTCCCGTCTCCGGCCGCATCCGAGGTTTTCGTTGCGGCCTCACGGATCATCTTGGCTCCCATGTTTTCAAATTTGTCCTCGAGTTCAATTTCTTTGACGACCGTTACACCGTCTTTTGTGACAACCGGAGCCCCAAAGCTTTTCTCTAAGAGGACATTACGCCCTCGCGGACCGAGGGTCACCTGGGTTGCATCCGCTATGATATTTACACCTTTCAGAATCCCGTCCCGAGACTCCTCATGTAAATGGACTACCTTACTCGCCATACCACTGATCTCCTTTCATGCACCTCGTGGCCGATATGTATTGTCGCGCAAAGGCAACTTAAGCATCTTTCCTCGAAATGCAAGCGCGGATGGGCCTAGACTGTCATTGACGGGCATGCGCCCAGCGGGCCTGAGGGATATCATCCGGGCTGACCGCCGGGATTGTCGCCAAAGTCTGCTTCCCACGGCGGACAACGACCTCGCCAAGGACCTGGTTACGAAGAATCGGGGCTGCTACCTGGGTAGGTAACTGGAGGGCAATGGAAACGGCACCAACATCGCCTTTTGGCACCAACGGCGCCGCCGTTGCCGCGGCAACGGGCTGAAAAGCGGACAGGTTGCCGTTCTCAACCCGAACCTCAACCCACAAAAGAGACCCACTTTCGATCAGCGGAAGGCGTGTGAAATGGGCAAACCCCCACTCAAGCAAATCCTCTGCAACACGGAAGCGCACCCTGCTGGTTTTTCCGCCAAAAACGACAGCAATCAAACGCAACGGACCTCGTTGAGCCGTGGTGACAAGATTAAAGCGTGCTTTGTTCGTAAAGCCGGTCTTGAGCCCATCAACCCCATGGATGCGCCCAACCAGTCGATTGGTATTCGGCAGATGCTTGCGACGGTGACCGAATGACATAGAGGGCTGCGAAGTCCATGCTAAAACGTGATGATGACGTAAAAGCACCCGGGTGAGCAGAGCGATATCGTCAGCCGAGGCCTTATCCGGCGCGCGGTCGGTTCTGGTCGGCATGCCATTGACCGTGCGATACCGCGTCTGCTCCATCCCTAACTGCAGAGCGCGTACGTTCATCCGTTGCACACATTGGCTGACAGAGCCGCAGACGTGCTCGGCAATGGCAACAGCCGCATCGTTTGCAGAGGTGACAAGGACGGCCCGGAGCAATTCTGCCAGTCGAAAGACCTGACCAGCCCGTAGAGAAATCGTTCGTCCTTTTGTTCGACTCGCCCGCCGACTAATAGTGACCTTGGTCTCCAGGCTGACCCGCCCTCTTTCAATGTCCTCAAAGACAATGAGCCCTAACATCATTTTTGTGAGAGAGGCTTGGGGCCATATTTTTTGACTATTGTGGGAAAAGAGTACCTGACCGGTCTGAGCGTCCTGTAAGAGCGCTGCCTCAAAATGTTTGAAAGCAGGCAGTTTCGGTGGTCGAGGAGAGTATTCGCTCCCGCTGAAGGCGAATGCTTTCTGCGGAAACCCGCTTAGAAAACTCCCAGCAATAAGGCAGACAATAAGGCCTCGCGCCCACGTGTATGATTGCATCCACCCCTCCTCACCCCCTGCGCATAGCCCGAGTAGAACGTAGGGATATGGCCCTTTGGGGACCATGAATAATTTCTAGTAACACATTATAACATTCCATATAAGATATTGTCAATAAAGGACTTTTCTTAATAAATATATCCATCTCAGGAGAAGAGAAAGTCAACTTCGGTCCACTACATCTTGTACCTAGCGAGTTCCATCACTCAAGAGCTTGTGGAGAGAGAGAATATCCCTATGAATGGCTGTCAGAATTTTTTGTTGCTGCTGATCCGGTCGAATAGGCAGAGACACTTCTGGGTCGGCCTGAGAAGGAGGAGACTCATCCGATGATCGCTGACCGTCTTTTAACCGCTTTTTCGCCCCTGCAATCGTGAATCCCTCTTCATACAAGAGCCGCTTGATATCAAGGAGGGTTTCAACATCGCGCCGGCGGTATAATCGATGGCGCGAAGGAGTTTTCCCAGGCTTGAGAATGGGAAACTCGGTCTCCCAATACCGCAACACATAGGGCTTCACACCAACAATCTTGGCGACTTCGCCAATACGGAAATAGAGCTTATTCGAGAGCTCAAGCTGGTCCACGACAAGCTCAGTCTTGGAGGAGTGGGTTAATGGCCTTTTTCAAGACAGGACTCGGTTTAAACGACAACACACGACGGCCAGATATAATAATTTCTTCCCCGGTCTGTGGATTCCGTCCTTTACGCGGATGTTTCTCGTTAATGACGAAATTCCCAAAGCTTGAGATTTTGACCTTTTCTCCTTTTTCGAGATGGCCTTTGATGATTTCGAAGATCGACTCAACCACATCGGTCGCTTCCTTTTTCGAAAAGCCGACCTTCTCGTAAATATGCTCAACAATGTCTGCTTTTGTCATACCGGGCCTCACCATCGTCCTCCATCAGTAGGAGGCAAGGAAGCTTTCAGCTCATATCACGGGCAGGAGTCCATTTCACCATGTGCGGGCGCTGCTCCCCAGGTAGCGGATAAGAAGTGCAAGATTGTGTAATACCACGACAATATTATAAAGAACAACGTTGCGAACATAGTGGAGCCACGTCTTGAAGTCAAGTTTGAACGCGCCTTGATACCTTGCTTACCGGGAGGGCTTTCAGCAAAGCAGCCCCAACGCTAGGATAAAGAACAAAGAGCGTGAAGGAGGATACCCCTTGCAGGAGATCCGTACTCAGTTGAGTGAAGACCTAACCGCTGCGACAACAGACCAAGACATCGAAGCTGTGCGCGTTCGCTATCTCGGACGGAAAGGAGCGATCACCCTACTGCGAAAAAACGCTGATTTCTCAGCAATGTCAGTAGCTGAAAGGAAACGCTTTGGACAGCAGTTCAATGAACTGAAACGCTTTGCCGAGCAGCAGATCGCAGCCGCACAGGCACGCCAGACCAGTACGGCCCTCGCCCTGCCGAGCATCGATATGACGCTTCCGGGCCTCAACAACCACCTCGGCCACCTGCACCCGATCTCTCTTGTCCAGATGGAACTCGAAGAAATCTTTCAATCTCTGGGCTTTATGATTCTCGACGGTTACCACGTGGAGACGGATTTTTATAATTTCGAGAGCCTGAACATCCCCCGCGACCACCCTGCCCGAGACATGCAGGACACGTACTGGCTCAAGAATGGCTTGCTCCTCCGGACGCATACTTCAGCCAATCAGGTTCGGGCCTTGGAGCACTATGGCGCACCGATGCGGGCCATCTTTCCGGGCCGTTGTTTTCGTAATGAAGCCATTGATCCAAGCCACGAGAATACTTTCTACCAACTCGAAGGCTTGATGGTGGACCGAGAAATTTCCGTTGCCAATCTGATTGCGGTTATGCGCACCGTGCTGACCGCGGTCTTTCACCGAGAGGTCACGGTACGCTTACGTCCCGGCTATTTCCCTTTTGTCGAACCCGGCTTTGAGCTCGATATCCAATGTCTGATCTGTGCAGGTGAAGGCTGTTCAACCTGCAAGAAATCCTGTTGGATTGAATTGCTGCCGTGCGGTCTCGTGCATCCTCGGGTGCTTGAATTCGGTCAGGTTGACCCGGACCGCTATAGCGGCTTTGCCTTTGGCCTCGGTCTCACCCGCCTGGCCATGATGAAATATAATATTCCAGATATTCGGCTTCTGAACTCGGGCGATCTTCGCTTTTGCGAGCAGTTTCCGGCAGCCGTCTGAAAAGAGTAAACGTGTCCTCCCATACATATGAGATGCTAGGCACGTCCACTCTTTTGTAGGAGTCAGCCATGCATATCTCCCTTGACTGGATCGCCCAGTATGTCGATCTCTCAGACCTCTCACCCCAAACGATCGCTCACCGGCTCACTATGGCGACGGCTGAGGTAGAGGGAATTGAAACCCTGGTTCGCTCCCTCGATGGAGTCCGTATTGGTCAGGTTGTATCGGTCGAGCCGCTGGGCGATCAGTATACCTTCGTTTTCGTTGAGTGTGGAACGGAACAGTTTACGACGGTCTGTGGGGCGCCTAATGTGCGGGCGGGAATGAAATCAGCTTTTGCCTCCACTGGGGTCACGATTGCCGGGGGGCAGACGATTACAGAAAAGCAGGTTGGCGGGAAAACGAGTCAGGGGATTTTGTGCTCATCCGAGGAGTTGGGCATGGGCGGCGGACATTTCGGTATCCTCGACCTTCCCGTATCTCTTGAGAGTGGGACTGCTCTGGCCGACTTTGTGCCGTCTTCGGACACCCTGCTTGAAATCGACAATAAGAGCTTGACCCACCGTCCTGACCTGTGGGGTCACTACGGGATCGCGCGTGAAGTTGCTGCCATTTTTGAGCGACCGTTACGTCCGCTCGGGCTGGTCGATATGGCACAGTACAAGGACTTACCCGCCTATCCATTGACCCTGGACGATCCCGAAAATTGTCCCTGTTATTGCTGTATCGAGATGACCGGGGTGGCCGCCCTGCCCTCACCGTTGACGCTGCAATACCGGCTGCACGCTCTGGGACAGCGCACATTCAATATTCTGGTCGATCTCACCAATTATATCATGCTTGAACTCGGCCAGCCCATGCACGCCTTCGACGCGAGCCACCTTCAGGCCGTCCGCGTCGCCCCGTTTGGAACAACGGGCCGGTTTACGACGCTCGATGGGCAAGAGCGGCACATGGTCCCGGAAGACCTGATGATCTGGAATGAACGCGAGCCAATTGCCCTCGCCGGAATTATGGGTGGGCTGAATAGTGAGGTCAGCGAGACGACCACCAGCCTGCTGCTGGAGAGTGCAAATTTTAAGGATGCGCGCATTCGCCGAACCGCCACCCGGCTCGGTATCCATACCGATGCCAGTCAACGTTTTGAGAAGCAACAGCCACCCGCAAATACGAAAACTGCAACCGAGCGTTTTCTCCACCTGCTACTCGAATCCGGCCTACAGCCCCAGGTGCGCTCTCGGTTTACCGCCCAGGGAACGTTGAAAGACCGGACCCGGTATCTCGATATCCCGACCGACTTCTTTGATCGACGCATAGGCAACCCGATTGCCCAGGACAGGATGGTGTCCATACTGACCTCACTCGGTTTTGAAGCCAGTATGACGAACAACACCCTCTCCGTTGGCATCCCTGCGTTTCGGAGCGAGAAAGACATCTCCCTACCCGTTGATATTCTGGAAGAAGTCACACGCATTCAGGGCTATGACAACCTCGAACCAAAGATGCCACACTTCTCGGTCGAGCGAGTGACCTTTAATGATCGTCTGCGGACCCAGCATAAAGCCCGGCGGATTCTCGCGCAGGCCCATGGGTTCTCGGAGGTCCACAACTACAGCTGGTTTGATGAACCTGGCTCAAGACACTCGGCTACGAGCCTGAAGCGACGCTGGAGATGGCCAATCCCAGCGCAGAGCATAATGTCCGGCTCCAGACCACGCTGCTGCCCAATATTTTTGCCATTGTGAAAAAAAACACCCCCCTGCGGGATCATTTCCGCATTTTTGAGCTAGGCCGGATTTATTTGCCCGCCGGCGAACAGAACCGTCTAGAGAGGAACGTGTTGGCTGGGGCAAGCTGTCAACACGAACGCCTGGGGAGTTTGGAGGCGCATTTTCGCCAGATCAAAGGCGCTCTTGAGGCGCTCGCCGAACAGCTCAGCCTGGGAGCACTGGCGTTTGCGCCGGCCACGACAACGACTGCGCCATGGCACACGCCCGGCGGGTATGTTGACATCACCCTCCAAGATGTGGGGGTCGGCCAGCTTGGCTTTTTGTCCGAGCCTCTCTTGGCGAAAATTGCCCCCGCCGCTCAGGTGATCTGGTTCGAGCTCGATTTCGACAGGCTGGAGGGGCCAATTTTTCCGACCACCAGCTATGCCCCGGCCTCTCGCTATCCCGGCTCGTGGTTTGACTTCTCTATCGTGGCGAGTGTCCAATCGGGTTTTACCGAGTTGGTCCGCACGCTTGACGAGTTTTCTCATGACCTGCTGAAAAAGAGAGAGTTTATGGCTCTCTATCAGGGCAAGGGGCTAGCGGAAGGGACGGCCAGCTATACCTTTCGTTACTGGATTGAATCTCAGGACAGTACTCTCACTGGAGAGCAAATAGAAACGTTCCAGCAGGAGTATCTCACTTTCCTGCAGTCGAAAGGCCTACGTCTCCGTTAAGGTCAGGAAGGACGACACAAGCGGCGTCCTTCCCGTCATTTAATGGTCAACCTACAAAAGGCGAAGAGCCTCTTAGGCTGCCAGACGCTGCTTTGCCATGTCTGTGACTGCGGCAAATGCCTGCGGGTCCTGCATGGCCAAGGCGGCTAAAATCTTTCGATCAATTTCGACACCAGCCTGAGACAGGCCATACATGAGTCGGCTATAGCTCAGCCCATTCAGGCGTGCGGCCGCGTTGATCCGAACAGTCCATAAACGCCTGAATTCACGCTTTTTGTTCCGTCGGTCGCGGTAGGCGTAGACGAGACCCCGCTCGACGGTTTCACGCGCCTGACGATACTGGCGGCGGCCGCCGGTAAATCCTTTGGCCAGTTTGAGAATCCGCTTTCTGCGCCGGCGTGCCTTAAAGCCGCGTTTTGCGCGTGGCATACGAACTACTCCTCTCCGTCTCAAAGAGTAAACGGGTCCAGCATCTCATAGCTATTGGAGGACACGTTTACTCTTTCTATAGGTAGGGAATCAGTTTTTTGATCGCCTTGGCCTCGGAGTCTGAAACGAGCGTTGGCTGGCGGAGATTCCGTTTCTGTTTTCGGGTTTTCGTTGACAGGATGTGACGCAGGTAGGCGTGGCGACGGCGCACCTTGCCGCTCCCTGTAATCTTAAACCGCTTTGCCGCCCCACGGCGGGTTTTAATTTTGGGCATAGTTACCTCGGCACAACAAGAATTGACATGTTTCGCCCCTCCATACGAGGCTGTGGAGTCTCAAGGGAGGCGACATCTTCGACTTTTTCATAGACACGGTTGAGCAATTCTTTTCCAATTTCCGGGTGGGTGATCTCTCGTCCTCGGAAAAAGACAGAAACCTTGACCCGGTGCTTTTTATCGATAAAGCGCCGGATATGGTTAATTTTGAAGTCAACGTCGTGCTCACTGGTACGCGCTCCAAGCTTGACTTCTTTGACCATCACCTGGGTCTGATGCTTCTTGGACTCCTGCACTTTCTTTTTCTGCAGGTAGCGGAACTTGCCGTAATCCATGATACGGCAGACCGGCGGAGAGGAGTTGGGCGCAATTTCAACCAGGTCAAGCTCTTGGTCAAGCGCGGTCCGGAAGGCCTCGCCCAACGGCCGAATCCCAATCTGCTCCCCGTTGGCGTCGATGACCCGGACTTCCCGCGCACGAATCTGCTGGTTGATCCGCGTTCCCGTTTCTTTCGCTATGATGCACCTCCCGAAAGAGTAAACGTGTCCTT
This sequence comes from uncultured Binatia bacterium (SeqCode), assembly GCA_965203745.1. Taxonomy (GTDB): domain Bacteria; phylum Desulfobacterota; class Binatia; order Bin18; family Bin18; genus Bin18. The sequence continues at coordinate 381,988 of CBDBDK010000001.1, read as the reverse complement.
CAATAGCTATGGGATGCTGGACACGTTTACTCTTTGAATACGTTCACGCTTCAAGCGCTCAATAAAATCGTGCACGGCCAGCGGAGCGACTTTTTCTCGCTTGCGCGCCCGTGGGGCCACGGTCCCAGCTTGCACCTCTTTATCTCCAATGACGACGGTGTACGGAATTTTCTGCATTTCCGCTTCTCGGATTTTATAGCCCAACTTCTCGTTGCGCAGGTCCAGCTCGCAACGAATCCCGGCCTGTCTGAGCTGGGCGTCAACCTGGCGTGCATACGCATCTTGATTATCTGTCACCGTCACAATTTTCACCTGGACTGGAGCCAGCCACAACGGAAAATCCCCACCACAGTGTTCGATCAGGATGCCCATAAAGCGTTCGACGGCCCCTAAGACTGCGCGATGGATCATCACCGGCCGGGCTTCGTCCCCGTTAGCGGTGACATAGCTCAGGTCAAAGCGTTCGGGCAGCATAAAGTCGAGCTGAATCGTTGCGAGTTGCCATTCCCGGCGTAAGGCATCGAGAACGATGAAGTCAATTTTGGGTCCATAAAAGGCGCCATCCGCGACATTCACTTCGTAGCTCACCTCATTCGCCTTGAGCGCTCCAGCCAGGGCCGCTTCCGCTCTGTCCCAGGTTGCATCGTCGCCCAGCCGCTTTTCCGGCCGCGTCGAAAGATAGAAATACACCTCCTCGAAGCCAAAGGTCTGATAGACCTCGTTAATCATACGCAGGACGCTACTGACTTCACTTTCGATTTGTTCTGGAGTGCAAAAAATATGCGCATCGTCCTGAGAGAATGAACGCACCCGGGTCAAACCGGCTAAAACACCCGAACGCTCGAAGCGGTGCAGGCGGGCAAAGTCCGCATAGCGCAGCGGCAGGTCCCGATAGGAATGCTTTTTTGCCGCATAGATATAGGTATGCCCAGGGCAATTCATGGGCTTGACACCAAAGTCGCGACCCTCAACCTCAGTAAAGAACATATTTTCTTTGTAGTTGTCGTAGTGGCCGGAACGGCGCCAGAGATCAACATCAAAGATCTGCGGGGTCAGTACTTCCTGATAGCCGTAGCGTTGGTAGAGTCCTCGCATATAGGAGACCAACTCATTATAGATCAAGGTCCCTTTGGGGTGAAAAAATGGACTCCCCGGTGCAACCGGATTAAAGCTGAACAGATCGAGCTCTTTGCCCAGGCGACGATGGTCACGGCGTTTGGCTTCTTCAAGCAATGCGAGGTGTTGACGGAGTTCCTTTGGCGTCGCAAAGGCCGTCCCATAGATGCGTTGGAGCATCTCGTTTTTTTCGTCTCCCCGCCAATACGCGCCGGCCACACTGGTGAGTTTAAAGGCCGGGATGCTGCCAGTTGACGGGACGTGTGGGCCGCGACACAGGTCAACAAACTCACCCTGCCGGTAAAGCGAGACGACTTCATCCTCCGGGATGCCGGCGATAATCTCAGCTTTGTAGGCTTCGCCCATCTGGGTGAAGAAATGAACGGCGTCATTGCGCGGCACTTCTTCACGGCTGACCGGGAGGTTTTCTTTGACAATGGCCTGCATCTCCGCTTCGATGCGTTCTAAGTCATCCGGGGTGAAGGTACGATCATGCTTGAAGTCGTAGTAGAATCCACTTTCGATCACCGGGCCGATCGTGATTTGGACTTCGGGAAAGAGGCGTTTCACCGCTTGCGCCATGAGGTGGGCGGTCGAATGACGCAAGACTTCGAGTCCTTCAGGAGAGGAAGGAAAGATGGGTTCAGCCTCCTCAGTGACCAAGGGGGAGGACACATCGACGACTTTTCCATCCACTCGGGCGGCAATAGCTTTTGCGAAGCGCCGGCTCAAGTCTTTTTGCACACCAGTATTCGTCCTGTTGTCAGTGTGCTGCTCGCTGGTGCTGCTATGTGAAGCAATGTCGTTCATATGAAAAAGAGAGGCATCATCCATCTCCGATGCCCCTTTCCCCCTCATTCACCTGTTCAGAGGGGATTGCTTTACTTCGTTGTCATAAGATTCTGAGTTGTACGTAGAGTCTGGGGCATAGGCACGGGCGGGATTGAACCGCCGACCCCTTCCGCGTCAAGGAAGTGCTCTCCCACTGAGCTACGTGCCTGCAGGTCGCTCCGCTGTTCAAAAAGAGTGAACGTATTCTCCAATAGATGTGAAATGCTAAACACGTTTACTCTTTTCAGTCGCTTGGTGCGTACCAACTTTCCTATGGCGTGTCAAGAAAATGGCTACGCGGCATCTTCCTGGCGGACCTGAATGGTGACACTCGCTTCAATGTCTCTACTGAGACGAATCGGTACGGTATAGGTACCGAGCTGTTTAATGGGCTCGGCAAGGATAATTTTCCGTCGGTCTATGGTCACACCTTGTTCCTGAAGCGCCTTTTCAATATCGATGTTCGTCACAGAGCCAAAGAGCTTCTCCTCTTCTCCGGCACGAGCCGTGATGGACAGGGTAAGGCTGGACAGCCGGTCGCGGACGGCGCCAGCGTTCTGCTGCGCCCGTTCTCTTTTCTTTGCGGCCAAACGTTTCTGGTGCTCTAAGACGCGAACGTTGCGTCGGCTAGCCGTCAGCGCTAAGCCGCGCGGGAGCAAATAGTTCCGGGCGTATCCATCCTTGACTCTGACGATGTCACCAATTTCGCCCAGGTTCTCAACATCTTCTTGTAAGATAATTTCCATATGGGTTCTTACTCTACGGAAGCAACTATAAAAACGCAACTAAACGATAGGCCTGAAGAACAGCTCCTCTATACCTGTGCCGCCACATACGGGAGTAAGGCGATCGCCCGCGCCTGTTTAATGGCCAGGGTCAGTTTCCGCTGACACCATCCACAGGTCCCGGTGATACGACTTGGGATAATCTTGCCCCGCTCAGTGATAAAATCTTTGAGGACAGCGATCTCTTTGTAGTCAATGGAATCACGCTTCTCTACACAGAAACGGCAGACTTTGCGCCGCATACGTCGCGGGTATCGGTCATCGCCGCCTCGTCGATGAAATCCTCCCCTGGGTGGTCTTGCCATAGCTCTCTCCTTCTACTCTTCTTTCGCTCGTGAGCAACCGTATGCAGTCAGCATTCCTCAAGAATGCGAATGGTTGTCGCGTGCACCTCATACACTCTTTGTCTTGCATTTTCCACTTTGTGCCATCGATATGGCGCAAGCACCCCTTCTACTAAGACGGTTCGCCCCACTGTCAACAGGGGACAGTACTCTTCTGCAAGACTCCGAAAGATAACAACGTCAACGATTACACTCTCTTCTTGCGCGCGGCTTTTCGGCACATACAGGGAAAACGTTCCAAGGGCTACACCCTGGGGCGTGCGCCGCAGTTCCGGACTGCGCTCAATCTGTCCAGCAAAAATAACCTTATTATAGCCTTTCCGCACGCAGGCCACTCACTCCTCTTTCGCCTCTCCCTCCGAATCGGGCTGCGCCTCAGCCGGCTCGGTGCTTTCCGACTCGGCTGGAGCCTCCGCTTGCACTTCAGTCTCCACCGATTCTGTGTTTTCTGCAGGAGCGCTCGGAGCAGGATGGGCCTCTGCCCGTACGGGCTCCGTACTCGCCTCAGGTGTATGACCCGTAGAGCGGTCGGTGATGCCACCCGGAGGAATGGGAGACTGGCCGTCCGAGGGAGCGGAGCGCGCGACGGATAAAAAGCGCATAGTGTCTTCACTCAGCCGTAAGCCGCGCTCAAAATCCTTAACCGTTTGAGGAGGAGATTCATACTCTAAACGCACATAGTAGCCGCGTCTCTGCTTTTGAATATCGTAGGCTAAATTTCGCATCCCCCATTCTTCAACCTGCAACAGACTGGCCTGACTCTGCTCCAGAGTCTTTTGCATCCCTTCAATCACCTCCTTCACCCGTGTCTCAGAAAGTTCCGGGTGGAGAATGCATACTGTTTCATAAATCGGCATGAACTCCTCCGATGGGTCTCTTTCAGTCTTCTTTTACCTCTCGCGCTGAGCGGATGAGGCGAAATTTTTTAGCGCTCCTCCTGCGCGGGGTGTGCGAGCGTCGCAGAAGCCGCGCCATTCCATAATGCCATAGCCCGCTCAAGCCCGTCCGTAAGGATGCGCTCAACCAGACTCGCCGCGCGCCGTGCCGCCGGGAGGATAAAGGCTTCTTCCTCCTGAGTAAAGGGCTGAAGCACAAAGTCGGCAGTATCAAGCCCTGCAGCAGGACGGCCAATTCCAAGCTTTACGCGGATAAAGTCCGGGCTGTCCAGGGCGGCAATAATCGAGGCTACGCCGCGGTGTCCACCCGAACCACCCGTCCGTTTAATACGCAGGTAGCCGAGCGGAATGTCTACATCATCATGCACAACGATACAATCCGTTGGTTGCAATTGATATTTTTCACACACGCACCCGACCGCTTGTCCACTGTGATTCATAAAGGTCTGCGGCTGAAAAAGGCCGAGCTTTTTCCCGTTCCAGTACGTCCAAGCCACTCGGGAGGAGCATACCGATTGAGACAGACGAATCCCCCATCGTTCCGCTAAGATATCAACGACCCAAAAGCCGATATTGTGACGGGTTCTTTCGTAGTCCCGACCGGGGTTTCCGAGCCCAATGATCGCAGACATCAGCCTATACGAGGAGTGCTACATTCATGGTATCCGCGGCAACAGACCCTCCTCACTCAGTCGGGGTCTCCTCGCTCGGGGCTTCTCCAGCTTCCGATGTATCTCCGTCCTCGGCCAGAGCCTCGTCTGCTCCTTCTTCCGCCGTCTCTTCCACCACAGTTGGAGCCGCGACAGAGGCAAGCATGAGCTGAGCGTCCTCAAGAACTGAGACGCCGGACGGTAATGTCAAATCCTCAACCCGGACAGCGTCGTTGATCTCAAGCGGCGTCACATCGATCTCAATACTCTCGGGGATATCAAGCGGGAGGCATTCCACCATGATCTCGCGTCGGAAGTAGTGTAAGACCCCGCCGGCAGTGACGCCCTCCGCTTTGCCAACGAGGTGGACGGGGACACCGACCTGAACCGGCACCTTGACATCAATCTCATAGAAGTCGATGTGCAACGGTTCCGTAGTCACAGGATGATGCTGAACATCTTTGAGGAGTGCAATTTTGCCATTGAGGTCTGTTGTCTGTGAAAGAAATTCAATCAGATGGGACCCCTCTAAGCCTTCGACCTTATATTGGAATTCCCGTGTATTGACACAGACGGAAACACTATTTGTTCCTGGGCCATAAAAGACACCGGGCACTCTTCCACTCCGTCGGAGTCGGCCCATTTCCCCTTTGCCTTTTTCTTGTCGCTGTTCAACACTCAGTTTGATGGTTTCCATTGTTTCCCTTCTCTATCCAACGGCTTACACGAATAAGGAGCTAATGGATTCTTCATTGTGAATCCGGCGAATGGACTCTCCGATCAGGGTGGCAAGTGAAAGGACATGGACTTTTCCGGTCTCTCGCGCCTCTGGCGTAATGGGGATGGAATTGGTGACAACCAACTCTTCGAGAGCGGACGCCCGCACCCGCTCTATCGCCGGGCCGGACAGCACGGCATGCGTACAGCAAGCAATCACCGCTTGCGCCCCAGCATCTTGAAGCCCTTTTGCCGCGGTGGTCAACGTGCCGGCTGTGTCCACCATATCATCAACCAGAATAGCGATACGGCCGTCGACTTCGCCGATTACATTCATCTCAATCACATCACGATTCGCCTTGCCTGCAATCTCGCTTTCGTTCTCCTGCGCGCGGCGCTTATCAATAATGGCGAGCGAGGCCCCCAGACGCTTGGCAAAGGCACGTGCGCGCTCCACGCCCCCGGCATCCGGGGATACGACACTGACCGGTTCGCTGCCAATGCGGGAGCGCAGATATGGCAACAGCACCGGCGCGGAAAAAAGATTGTCCACCGGAATATTGAAGAATCCCTGGATTTGTCCAGCGTGGAGCTCTGCCGTGAGCACCCGCGAGGCTCCCGCCGCGGTCAACAGGTCAGCGACCAGTTTGGCACTAATAGGCACCCGGGGGGCAACCTTTCGATCCTGGCGAGCATAGCCGTAGTACGGAATCACGGCCGTGATACGGTTGGCGGACGCCCGCTTAAAGGCATCAATCATCAGCAGGAGTTCCATCAGATTATCATTGCCTGGCGTACAGATTGACTGGACAACAAAGATATCCCCGCCGCGCACATTCTCGGTGATCTCAACCGCAATCTCACCATCGCTGAACGTGCGGATATCGGCCGCACCGAGCGAGGTTCCCAGATAGGCGCATATTTCTTGCGCAAGCGGACGATTCGAATTTCCGGAAAATATTTTTAGCACGGTGGAGTGTCTCACATGGATGGGGGTATGAACGGCGTCATTTTCTACTCTTGTCCAGAGGAGGGGGGACTGGGGAGGCAGGATTCGAACCTGCGAATGCCGGGACCAAAACCCGGTGCCTTGCCGGACTTGGCTACTCCCCACCAGGATGGCAGTAATAGTCGTATGGCTCTCGGCCGCTCAGTTTCTCTTTTCTTCTCGAACGTCGATATTCCACCACTCTGACTGCTGACCGTATTGGACGAGCTTCTGAACGATCCGATTGTTTAATGAAATCAGCAGATTATAGAATCTACCAGGCTTCCTTGAGGCCACAGCCATTAGCATCTTTCACGAAAAAAGTCTACCTGCTCCTACGGTTATAGATCAACCGTTACCGGAGTGGAAGCATCCTCCAGCAGCGTCACCACAAAGACGTTCTCCGAGCCAGCCAAAGCTGCCGCAGCGTGCGTAGCGGCCTCCTGTGTCTTGAAGATGCCAAAGACGGCGGAGCCACTCCCAGACATTAGGGCCACTTCCGCACCAAGGGCGGAAAGTTGTTTTTTTCTGTCCGCAATCAGGGGGTATTCCGGCAGGACCGCCTGTTCAAGGTCATTCACGAAGAGGGCAGCACTTGGCCATTGCTGCGTGTCAAGTGGTGGAGTCCAGTCGATTGCATGGGGCTTCGGTTCTGGCAAGTCCGGCTGAAGCGCATCAAAACGCTGATACGCCCACGGAGTCGAAACAGGAAAGCCCGGAACCACAACGACGAGCCAGCGGTGCGGAAGGGGAGGAAGTGGCGTTAAGACTTCCCCAATCCCACCCACACGAGCCATCTGACACGGGACAAAAAAAGGAATATCTGCACCAAGCTGGGCGGCGAGCCGACACAAATGGTCAGTGTTCAGTCCGAGTGAAAATGCTCGGTTCAGTGCCTTCAGCACAGCCGCGGCATCGCTGCTCCCGCCGCCGAGCCCCGCACCAGCAGGGATATTCTTGTGCAAGGTCATAGTGATGTGTGCCCCGATCCCGGCTTCTTGACAGAGTAAGGCAGCTGCTCGATAGGCGAGATTTGATTGGTCGGTCGGAATTATTGGGTCGTTACAGCGCACACGGATATGTGGCTCCGTCCCCACCGTCCTCTCGGCTGTCATTTCGATTTCGTCGTACAGGCTGACGGGAGCCATGAGGGAGTCGAGCAAGTGGTAACCATCGGGCCGTTGGCCAATAATGCGTAAGAAGAGATTGACCTTTGCGGGAGCAAGAACACGCATGGCTTTCCTTTGTCCGGCTTGCTCTCATGCCTTGCAGACTGGAGTTCCACTTGCCACAATACCAATGTGCACGACTTGATGACAGCCGCCCTGGAGGTTGCGCAGTCTATCGCGCGACAGGCCGGGGAGTTGCTCCAGGAAAACCGATTTAAGACCAAACAGGTCAGTGTGAAAACCGATATGGTCGATCTGGTCACCAATGTGGACAGAGCGGCCGACCGTCTGATTACTGAGCAGCTCCGTACCCACTTCCCCACGCACACCATTATCACCGAGGAGTCTGCTCAATCCGGTCCTCAGAGTCCATATTGTTGGTATATTGACCCCCTGGACGGCACAACAAACTTCGCGCATACCTACCCGCACTTTGCCGTCTCTCTGGCCCTCACCCACGAATCCACAGCCATCGTCGGTGTTGTGCATGACCCCGTTCGGAACGAGACGTTTAGCGCACGGCGAGGAGGGGGTGCGCAACTCAATGGAGATCCAATTCATGTCTCCACGGCCTCCCAGCTTGACCAGAGCCTGCTGCTCACCGGATTCCCCTACGACCGCCGCAAGCATAGCGCTTTTTATGTGCAGTACTATGAAGCCTTTATGCTACGCACACAGGGGGTAAGACGGAGCGGGTCGGCCGCGCTGGACCTGTGCTATGTGGCGTGCGGTCGAGCCGATGCCTTTTGGGAATGGCGTCTCTATCCGTGGGATATTGCCGCAGGCTCATTGATTGTCGAAGAGGCGGGGGGACGGACCGGCGATTTCTCCGGCCATACGCTCGATCTGCATGGCGAACAAACCCTGGCCTCAAATGGTCATCTACATAGTGCGATGCTGGATGTTCTGAAACAACTCCCGAGCAGCCCGACTTAAAGCCTTTCTGCTCTGAAAGCAGAAACGGCCACAACACAGGCTTGGGGTTGTACTCAATGAACAGTCGAGTTATCGATAGAGAAACCTCGGTGGGGTAAATGATGTGGTGATGAGGAAGCTGCCAATACTTCTTGTTCTCGTTCTTCTCTTTCCCAATTTCTGTCATTCGCAAGGTTTATACGTGAGTGGCTATCGTGAGGTCATGGTACGGACAGGCCCGAGCCTGCGCAATAAAATCATTGCCGTACTTAAGACCGGCGATTCTGTTAAATTGATCCGTGAAGCCGAAGGAGATTATTACCTCGTCGCCCTCCCCGACGGCCGCGAGGGCCATATTCTGAAAGGATACGTGACTGAGCAAATTCCTCCAGAGCATCGGGTACAGCTTCTCGAAGACCAAATCGCCAAACAGGATCAGGAGTTAGATCGTCTTCTGAAGGAAAACACCCGGCTTCAAGCCGCACGGGAAGAAATACCGCGTAATGAGGCGGAATATACAGCCCAAATCCAGGCTCTGACGCTGGAGCGGAATCAACTCCGGCGTGACGCCTCGGTATCGAGCTTTCTTGCCGGGGCAGGTGTGCTGCTTATTGGCTGGCTCTTAGGCTGGACACGACTCAGGCTGCGGCGCAAATCGCAACACCGACCCGGGTTGAACCTCTCGTTATAGTGGTCGTGGGATTCCGAGAAGAACAGCAAACGCCACACTGAGCATACGCACATGTGGCGTTTGCTGCGGACCGTCTTACGCAGCCCACCTCTCCGGCATATCCTGAAACTCTTTTTTCAAATAGGGCATGACTTCAGTGGCAAAGAGTTCCATATTTTTGATCGTCCGGTAGTGCGGCATATCGCCGATTTGCAGGAGGGACAGTAAAATGCCATAGCCCAGCTTACCGATTGATTCGACGAGTCTTTGCCTGACGGTTTCCACACTGCCAACCACGCAATAGCCCCGCGTATTAAAATCGTCAAAAGACATATTCGCATAGTCCAACTCGTCGGCAATATTGAGAATATGCCGCATGGATTGATGGGTGACATAGCCCGGTGGGAACAACATGTTAAGCGGGATACGCAGCCCTCTGTGATAAAGCCACAGCACATGCTCCGCAGCTTCTTCCCGAGCGCGTGCGTCCGTTTCTGCCACATAGATAGGCAGTAAATGGCCCATCTGGTAAGGCGAGGCGGTATAGCCGGATTCTTCTGCCACGGCGCGGTACTGATCGAAATACATCTTGACCAGATCGTCTGACATATACACGGCCAGATACGGATACTTGCGGGCCGGGTCCGCACACCAGCCCATTGTCTCTTTGCTCCCAAAGCCGGGAATCCAGATTTGCGGGTGCGGTTTTTGATACGGACGGGGCCAGACGTTTACGTAGCGGACTTGATAGTGCTCCCCATCAAAGTTAAACGGTCCCGTCTCGCTCCAGGCGCGAATAATCAAATCATGCGCCTCGCGAAAGCGCGCAATCGAGTGGGTCGGATTGACTCCCATCGAATAATATTCACAGCCAATACCGCGTACAAAGCCGGAGATGATCCGTCCCCCGCTCACCACATCCAGCATGGCAATTTCTTCAGCAACCCGGATGGGATGATCCCGGAGCGGCAGTCCGTTGCCGACCATGGCAATTTTAACACGGTTGGTTCGCCGTGCCAGCAGCGCCCCAATGATATTCGGGGAGGGCATGGTACCATAGGTATTTTGATGGTGCTCGTTCACACATATGCCGTCAAAGCCAAGGGTTTCTGCGTATTCCAGCTCGTCAAGATAGCGATTATAGACGTCACGGCCCTTTGCAGGGTCATAGTGTTCGTTCGAGAAAGTGACCCAGGCCGAGGGATATTTCGAGGTATCGTCAAAGTCTTCGGGAACGTGCGGCCATGGCATCAGATGAAAGTTAAAGAACTGCATACACGCATCCTCCTTTACAAATCTGCCCTGTACGCCGGGGCAGATTCCCCGAGATCATTGCTCGTTCCTCTGCATTACTGCTTTTCCGCGGTAGAGGTCAACTGGTCTGGAGGCTGACTTGCGGCACGGGCATCCGGGCTACTCGCGCCGAAGACGGCAAAGTCAGGGCGAGAATGGCCGCAAGCGTGCCGGTGCTCGTACTCGTCAGAAACGGCACGACATAATCCCCAAACTCGCTATGCAAGAAGCCACCCATCATGCCGCCCGATCCCATACCTATGGACGCAACCATAAAGAACGCGCCTAAGATGGTCCCAATGGCCCGCGTGCCGAAATACTCCCGGAAGAGCATGGCATAGACCGGCATGGGCCCACCAAAACCCAGTCCAAACAGGATGGCCCACGAGTAAAAAGAAGGCGCTTGGCGGGCTTCGATGAAAAACGGGACCATCACCGCCTGGAGACCGAGAAAGAGTGCAATGGCCCACTTCGCGCCAATCCGGTCGGCCAACAGGCCGTTGATGATTTTCCCGACCATGCCAGACACGGCCATCAGCATGACGACCCGGGCGGCAACCGATTCCAACACGCCCACGTCAGTCATATGATTAAACCCGTGCAACAAAATGCACGAGTGACACATACAGCAGCCCAGCACCATGAGGTTCAGCGTCCAAAAGGCCCGCGTCCGCATGGCTTCACCTAGCGTCATACCGGGTGTGGTCGCATGCACGTCCGCACGCGTGAAGCCCGTCGGCTGTGCCCTGGCCGGTTCGATCTTTTTATCCCGCATGAGTATGGAGAGGGGTAGCACTATAAGGGTAATCACCCCGAGCCAGATATACGACCAACGCCAGTCATTATGGGCGAGCAGGAAGACAGCCAGCGGGGCAAACACCGCCGAGCCCACATTCTGCGACTGGGCAATGGCCAGCGCCAATCCCTGACGCTTCACGAACCACTTTGTCACCAGGGCCACCATCGGAACGCCCGTCGCCGAGCGACCGATCGCCAACACTACGCCGAAATACACATAGAGTTGCCACAGGGATTGCACCTGGCTCATCAAAAACGTGCCAGCCACAAAGAACAGACCTCCAGTAATAATCACCCACTTGGAACCAAAATGATCGCTCAGGCGGCCACAGATCAGGCTGGATATGCCAAAACTGGTCCAGCTTATCATCGACGCAACCGAAACCGTGCCCCGGTCCCAGGCAAACTGCTCGGCAATAGGCTTGAACATAATGGCGAAAGACTCGATGACGCCGTACATGCACAGGCTGATGATAAGTCCGGCAAAGACGATGACCCACCCGTAGGAGGACTGTTCTTGTCCCACTCGCTCGGCTTGCGACATGTACCCTACTTTCTCTTCAATGCAGAGGTAACCCTATTCCAGATAGGCGGTGCATTTAATCTCGACAAGAAGCCCAGGCATCGCCAGGGCGGGGGTGCCGATCCCTGTCCAGGTCGGGAGTCGGTCAAGATTCGTAATGTAACGATCTTTGACATCAATAAAGAGTTGCAGGTCGCGCAGGTCGGTATGGTAGGTGACCATCTCCACGACATCGTCAAACGTCGCTCCGGCTTCGGTCAGCACCTTTTTGACGTTTTCGAACGCCTGCACAAACTGCGCTTCCTTCTCTGCCACAACCTGCAAGTTCTCATCCCGGCCGACCTGTCCGGCGATATACAAGAGATTCCCGGCCCTCACGCCCGGAGAGTAGCGGAAGCGTTCTCTGATATTCCGCATCGCTGGTGGGGTAATGTCCGTACGCATAGTGCCCCTCCTTCCCGTCAGCACTGCATACCAGTCAAGACGACAGAAAGATAGGGAATGCCCCAGGGAGGGTTGGGGCAAGATATGACCGTCAACGCCAACCGAGTGGAAGCCTGGTTTAGCGCGTGTCTCCCTTCTCATTTCCTTTTGCCTTTGTTAGGAGGAGGTATCTGCACTGGAGGAATGTATTATGGCTGACCGACTCGCCCACCTCGACGCACTGGCACAAGCCGACCTCGTCCGTACGGGAGAAGCAACGCCACTCGAACTGGTAGACGCCGCCATTACCCGTATTGAGCACGTCAACCCACAGCTCAACGCCGTGATCACGCCTCTTTTTGAGAAAGCGCGCGACCAGGCCAAGTCGTCTCAGTTGCCCGACGGGCCGTTCGCCGGCGTCCCCTTTCTCCTCAAGGACTTTGGCTGTCATTCCGCTGGCGACCCCTATCATCAAGGCAGCCGTTTTCTGAAAGAGCTTGGCTGGACCGCAAAAGAAGACACCTATATGGCCGCCAAACTCAGAGCCGCGGGCTTCATCTTCCTGGGCAAGACCAACACCCCCGAGTTTGCGACCATGCCGACGACCGAACCGGAAGCCTACGGTCCAAGTCGGAATCCCTGGAATACGGAACATTCCACAGGCGGCTCCAGCGGTGGGGCTGGCGCAGCCGTGGCCTCGGGCATGGTCCCGGCAGCCCATGCCAACGACGGTGGGGGCTCGACGCGGGTGCCGGCCAGCGAGTGCGGTCTGGTCGGGCTCAAGTCCACCCGTGCGCGCGCCTCCCTCGGACCGGAATACGGCGAGGTCTGGCAGGGTCTGGTCAACGAACACGTTGTGACGCGGAGTGTCCGCGATACGGCCGCGATTCTTGATGCCATTGCCGGTCCCATGCCGGGCGATCCGTATTTTGCCACTCCGCCGGCGCGCCCTTTTCTTGAAGAGGTCGGGACTGATCCGGGAGTATTACGGATTGGTGTCCTGGCGGATTTTCCTGGGCAGGCAACCCCGCTGCACCCGGACTGTGTCGCAGCCGTCCAGACAACGGCCCAACTTCTGAGTTCACTCGGTCATACGGTTGAGGACTCCTCCCCCAGTGCGCTCAACGACGAGCAAGAACGCCGGCGGCACGTATGGGCGATTTTGACGAGCGCCATCGCCTCTCATATCGACACCCTGGGCAAACAGACGGGCAAAGCCGTCACCCAGGATGATGTGGAGATTCACACTTGGGCCATGGTTGAGATCGGTCGGGCCCGTACCGCGACGCGCTATATCGAAGCCATTGAGTGGCTCCAGGCCGACACGCGCCGGCTCGCCCACTGGTGGCAGCCCGAAGACGGCTCCACCGGTTTTGACATCCTCGTCACCCCAACCATTGCCGAGCCTCCACCCCGGTTGGGAGAGTTTGTCTCTACAGCGGAGAATCCCCTTGGAGGCGCGCGGCGTTCGGCTACCCTCATGCCGTTTACCGTGCCGTTTAATGTCACCGGCCAGCCTGCCATCTCGCTGCCGCTGCATTGGAACAGCGCGGGACTGCCCATCGGCGTTCAGCTCGTGGCGGCCTATGGCCGAGAGGACATCCTGTTTCGCCTCGCCTCACAGCTTGAGCAGGCAAAACCCTGGGCGGAGCAGTGGCCCTCGGTGCGGGCAGAGTAGGCGACACTGTTACACAATAACCAGAGATTCGATTTTTCGGACGAGAGCACTGGGCTGACTGGGGAGCGGCCTAGCTGTTCCTCCAAGCTGCTGATAGCTCAGAGGGCGGTATGAGCGGGCCGCTTTTTGTTTTGTCGGTGGCACTGTTTGCCACCATGCTGGGCAACGGGGTGGTGATTCCCTTTATCCCCATCTACGCCCAGGAGTTCGGCGCGAGCGGCGTAGCCGTTGGCATTTTGTTTGGAGCCCACTCGGCGTCTCGCACTTTTCTGCTGCCCCTTATCGGTCGGGCCTCGGACCGACATGGCCGCAAGGCGTTTCTACTCTGGGGGCTGTTCGGTTACGCCCTCAGTTCGGTTGCCTATCTGCTCGCCGACAGTCTGTTGACGCTCATCATAATCATGGCTCTCCAAGGGGTAGCCACCGCCATGGTTCAGCCGGTTTCCATGGCGTATGTGGGCGACCTGACCCCCAAAGGAAAGGAGGGCGCGTATGCCGGCTATGTCAATACGGCCTTTCTGGGCGGCGTGGCCGGGGGGCCGATCTTGGGTGGGGTGATCAAAGACCTGTTTAATATGCAGGCCAGCTTTATTCTCCTGGGGGTCCTGAGCCTGTTGTCTTTGCTCCTGCTGCTCTTCTTCTTACCCGAAGTCCAGAAACAGCACGTGGTAGAAAAAAAGGAGATCGCCTCCTGGCGCACGATTTTATCCTCGCGGCCCATTCTTGGCGTTGCCCTTTTTCGGGTGGTGTATGCCTTGTCCAGCACCCTCATTTGGGTCTTTGTGCCCCTGCTGTCGGCCTCCCTGCTGCCGCTGACCACCTCGCAGGTAGGGGCGCTGATTTCCCTGAACGTCTTGATCAGCACCGTCCTTCAGGCGCCGTGCGGCCGTCTGTCCGATCGCATGAATAAGGCGGTCCTCATCGGTATCGGGAGCCTGCTCAGCAGCGTTTCCCTGGCCGGCTTTCCCTTGACCTCAACGTTCTGGCATTTACTCGTCCTGAACGCCCTGGTCGGTGCGGGGTTTGGGCTGGCCTATCCCGCCCACATGGCGCTGGCCATGGAGCATACGCCGGGTTCGAGTATGGGAACGGTGATGAGCACGCTCTTGACGGTCCATAGCTTTGGGATGACCATTGCTCCGCCGATTTTTGGCATCGTGGTCGATTATTATAATTTGAGCAGTATGTTCTATAGTGCAGGTCTGCTGTGTGTCGTGTGTACAGTCGCCTGCTATTACCTCACCCATGACGCTGACGTGCTTCTCCAAGCTGGGCGAGTTGTTGAAAAAGAGCCGGCTGTAGTAGATTAAAACTTGGCAGGAGAGGACAACCGTGCGCAAGGCGTGGATCTTTGTCAGTGCGATATTCGTCTGGCTGGGTATAGGGGGGGTCCCAGCCTATGCCCAGTCCGAGTCGCTGAGTCTGGAGAAAGTTCAGCTCTCGGTACAAGGAAATCGGCGCTCCGTCCTCTTTCAGTTCTCGCGTCCACCGGACGCCGTCAATTCGTTTGCCCTCTCGTCCCCCTCCCGTTTGGTCCTTGACGTACGCGGCCCGCGCCGGGGCACACCAACAGCCGTGTACCTGGCGGATGACGAACTTCTTGCCCAGGTTCGCCTCGGGACGCATCCGAACCATCTCCGGCTTGTCCTTGACCTCAAAGAGTCCAAGATTCCGCCTTTTAGCGTAGAACAACGCACTGACCGGGTCGTCATTGTCTTTGTGCGCGAAAACGGGGCTGAAGGAGAAGCTTACTCCCAGATCCTTTTTTCGCATACCAACAAGACGGCAAAGGCACCGCCCAAGCGCAAAATCGCCCGCGCTCGCCCTACCCGTCCAGCAGCGCCCAGACCAACCGTTCCACCACCGCTACCGACTCCCGCTCCGCAACCCGCCGCCGAGCCGCCCGCCCAACCGTCCGACCCATTGTCGCCGCGGTCTTTATCGTCCCAAGCCCTTCTTCACCTGCGGCAGGGACAGGAGTTTTACGATACAGGCGACCTGAACGAGGCAATCGCCGAGTGGCGCGAAACCGTTCGTCTCGCGCCGACCAATGCCAAGGCCCACCACCTGCTCGGGCTGGCGCTTGGGGATCATGGCGCGCGTGATGAGGCGATTGGCATGTTACAGGCGTCGCTCCGACTCGACCCGAATAATGCGATGGCCCATGTGCATCTTGCCCGCACGCTCGAAGCCAACGGTGATACTCAAGAGGCCGTAGCCGCGTATCGCAAAGCCCTCCAACTCGTTCCCACCTCATCGTATATTCATGACCGCTTAGGTCATATTTTTGCCGCCCAGGGTCAGCACCAAGCCGCGGCGGACGAGTGGCAACAGGCGATCGCGTTAGACCCGGACTATGCCTATACCCATGCTAATCTGGGTGAGGCGCTTGAAAGCTTGGGGCAACCAACACAGGCGCTTGCCGCCTATGAGCGCGCAATCGCACTGGACCCGCAAGCGGATTTTGCGTCCGAGGTTCAGAGGCGGATAGACCGCCTCCGCGCCTCGGAAACATAGCTCGTTCTAGAACTGAAAGATCGCGCTGACAACACTCTCGTGGCGGCTGTCGCGGGGGCGACCGTACAAATCCCCAATGCCCCAGGGACCGGGATCGTGCGAGCGGACCCGCCAGAAGAAATTCTGCTCGAACCGCAAGATGAAATAGTTTGACCACAGGTAGTCCATAGCGAATTTATTGTACGCCCCTGTGGAGAGCGGATCGAGCGCAAACACAAACAACGGCTGCCAGAGCCCGCCCGGTCCATAGCTGGTGGAAGCGGAAAAGGTAATGACAAATTCGTTCTGATCGATTTTGTCTCTATTCTTGCTGACGAATCGGCCTGGTACGACCTCGCCGTCACTGTTGCGGGCGCGAAGAACGGACGGAATGCCGCGGTAGAGCCGGCTGTAGTCCAGATAGCGCCGCCAGAAGAACTGGGCGGAGAGAAAAAACGTCCGTATATCATTCAGCGGGCGAATCCAGGTCGGGCGGTCAATAGCCAGCATGACGACCGAACGGTCAGCGGTGTCAAAGAGATTCCCATCCGGGTCGAGTCGGGTGAATGCCGCAGTCGGGTCAAGCGCGACAGGCACACCCGTCGTGAAAGTCGTTTCCACCCGGAAAACGGACTGCGTATATTTTTCCTCCGAATAATTGGCCGCAATACCAACAACGTGGGAGCGCGGATGTACTCGGTCGAGTACGGCGTGCAGGGTCCTGCCCTCAAGACGGGCGAGGTTCGAGCGAACCTTGAAGCCGGGGTCGCCGGAAAAACCGTAGAAATAGTTGAGGCTGAAATCGATCCCACCCCAGATGGCCTTGAAGCGGACCCCGGCCTGGCCGTTCTTGAATTTTTTGCTCGGCTTGTCATCCCTCACCGTAGTGACGAGGTCAAGGAGTTCATCTCCAAACATGATGGAGTTGGGGACGGCAGCAAAACCGTCACCGATAAACGGCCACGGACGACGGGGGTCGGCGGCTACTTTATTGGGCTGGAAATCCCACGGAATCCAGACGGCCTCGACAAAGGATTCTTCGAGCGGGCCGAGTTTACCAATGTCGTAAATCGCCCGGGCCATCCACAGCGGGATGCGAATATCTTCCCAGGGCTCCCAGTTGGCGTGCCAGCGCAGGTCGAGAGGATTAATAACGTCCAGCGCCCGAAAATTATCGGTCTCCCCCCACACGACTTGCTGGCGGCCCAGCCGGAGAGTGAACGGCGGCAGCACCATATCGACAAAGGCTTCGCGAAGTTTGTACTCAAACTGCCGGTTGAGTCGCTGATCCTTGCCGAACGCCTCGCTATACGTGTGTCGAACGTCGTAAATCGAGTCGTACACACCACGGCCAATAAGGGTCAGCGTGGCCTCTTCCAATGGGCCGGTGGCGAAACGACCAAAGGCTTGACTCTCACGCAAGAAATAATACTTGCCCTCCAGTTGCGCCGTATTCCGCTGCATGATGAATTCCGCATCCCGAAACATCGGGGTGCGGATGATGTTTTGGGTTTTGACAAACCCCTCAAGTTCGACGTCATCGGTGACGGCAATAATGCTCCATGACGGCGCCGGCATCACAGCCAAGGCGAGGAAGAGGACACACGAGGCGAAGCAGGTACGAAGACGCATAGGATACTATTCTGAGCGGTCTAGCGCCGCCCGCTGACCATATTGCGGACGGAATAGAATTGCTTGGCCCGCCCCGAGGAGAAATGTCTCGTCATGACATAACAGTGCGAGAAAGTCGCGTGCGGCTTTTTGGCGTTGATATCGGTCTCTCCCAGATGGTAGAATAATCGCTGCCCGACATTATTCGAGTAATCCAGCTTCATATAGGGCGATTGGGTGACGGTGTCGTGAGCAAAGCTCTCGGAATACTTGAGAAAGTGCTGGTTCATACGCAGGAGCTGGTCGTCCTGGCGGTCGAAGCCGAACATCCACAGCGTCCAGAACGTCTCGGTGTCGACAAAGACGATCTTGTGACTATAGGGGTGGTTGTCGGATTTGGGATCAATCAAGAGCACATGGGCCTCGCGTACCTCCCAGCGCGCGTTCTTCGGGACCCACAGGTGCGGGCCGCCAGCTTCCGGGTTGGTCTCGACATTCATCGTGGCCAGCAGCCGCCGTTTGCCCAGATAGCTCCAGGTGTGCTCGTACACCTTGCCGCCAAAGCCCATGGCGTCTTCCATGGTGAAATCCATGCCCATGACCTCACTGGTCCGCTCGGAGGCCAACGTCCGGCGCGGCTTGCGCTGGGCGGGCATATACATCCAACCGTTGTCCTCTTTGTAGTGATCCACATAGGTCTTGGTCAGCATTTTCGCCCCGGCCATATCGCGCGGCGAGCGGAATTCCATCAGCTGCTTGAATTTCACTTCTTCATAGCCCGGCACCAGACAGTGGTCCCCCTGGGCATAGCGGGAAGCGATGGCAGTAAACTCAAACTCTCGATCCAACTGTCCGTTCGGACTCCGCGACCACGCTACCATGGGCATGACATAGTCTTCGGCCCCAGGCCGCCACATCATATTCCAGATGACTTGCTGCGCGGCCTGCGGGTCGTCTTCGTCGATATCCGGGAAGGGAAAGCCCCCGCCCTTAAATCCAATCAGCACCCCCTGCTCATCCAGTTGATAGCCGGACGGGACATTCTTGCCCCAATCTGCCGGGGGCGGGTAGGTTCCGGTTTCCGTAATCTCCATGTCCATGCCGTCATAGAAGTAGTATTCCCAGGCCGGCTGAGGGATGAAGGATTCAAGTACGGCGCGGTCTTCGAGGCTGAGATGCTGTCCGGGGGTCAGCTCGGTCTCCGGGCGGGAGTGCTCGATCCAGTGCCGTAGCGTGTCATAGCTCTGGTCCTGGTTGGCAAGCGCGGTTGTGGGTGGCAGCCAGAGGCCGCTGAGCATCAGCACCAAGGCGAGGAAGAGGACACACGAAGCGAAGTAGGTACGGAAACGCATATTTACATGACCCTTTCTCTAGCGCCGCCCACTGACCATATTGCGGACGGAATAGACTTGCTTGGCCCGCCCCGAGGAGAAATGTCTCGTCATGACATAACAGTGCATATACGTAGCGTGCGGCTTTTTGGCGTTAATATCGGTCTCTCCCAGATGGTAGAATATCCGCTGTCCGACGTTATTCGAGTAATCCAGCTTCATATAGGGCGATTGGGTGACGGTGTCGTGAGCAAAGCTCTCGGAATACTTGAGAAAGTGCTGGTTCATACGCAAAAGGAGATCGTCCTGCCGATCAAAAGCGAACATCCATAGCGTCCAGAAGGTCTCGGTGTCGACAAAGACGATCTTGTGACTATACGGATGGTCGTCGGCCTTGGGATCAATCAAGAGCACATGGGCCTCGCGTACCTCCCAGCGCGCGTTCTTCGGGACCCACAGGTGCGGGCCGCCAGCTTCCGGGTTGGTCTCGACATTCATCGTGGCCAACAGCCGCCGTTTGCCCAGATAGCTCCAGGTGTGCTCATACACCTTGCCGCCAAAACCCATGAAGTCTTCCATGATGAAATCCATGCCCATGACCTCACTGGTCCGCTCGGAGGCCAACGTCCGGCGCGGCTTGCGCTGGGCGGGCATATACATCCAACCATTGTCCTCTTTGTAGTGATCCACATAGGTCTTGGTCAGCATTTTCGCCCCGGCCATGTCACGCGGCGAGCGGAATTCCATCAGCTGCTTGAATTTCACTTCTTCATAGCCCGGCACCAGACAGTGGTCTCCCCGGGCATAGCGGGAAGTGACCGCGGTAAACTCAAACTGGCGGTCCAACTGTCCGTTCGGACTCCGCGACCAGCCCACCATGGGCATGACATAGTCTTCGGCCCCAGGCCGCCACATCATATTCCAGATGACTTGCTGCGCGGCCTGCGGGTCGTCTTCGTCGATATCCGGGAAGGGAAAGCCCCCGCCCTTAAATCCAATCAGCACCCCCTGCTCATCCAGTTGATAGCCGGACGGGACATTCTTGCCCCAATCTGCC
Organism: uncultured Binatia bacterium (SeqCode); assembly: GCA_965203745.1. GTDB lineage: Bacteria > Desulfobacterota > Binatia > Bin18 > Bin18 > Bin18. The sequence continues at coordinate 361,697 of CBDBDK010000001.1, read as the reverse complement.
GGGGGCGGGTAGGTTCCGGTTTCCGTAATCTCCATGTCCATCCCGTCGTAGAAGTAGTATTCCCAGGCCGTCTGGGGAATGAGCGGCTCAAGGATGGCGCGGTCTTTGAGGCTGAGATGCTGTCCGGGGGCCAGCTCGGTCTCCGGGCGGGAGTGCTCAATCCAGTGCCGCAGCGTGTCATAGCTCTGGTCCCCCGCCGCCTGCGCGGTCGTGGACGACGTACCGAGCCCCAGCACGGCTACCAGAAATACAAAACAGATCGATTTCGCCAGCGCGCGCCTCTTCATGAATGGTCCCTCCTTTTTCATGAATGGTTCCAACTTCATGAATGGTCCCAAGCTTGGACCGCTCTTGTTTCCAGGCAAAGAGAACTTTACTCTTGTGTAGATTTCTTTACTTAGGGTAAGTATTATTACATATCTTCTTTATCAGTCAAGCCAAAATCTTTTATCTTCAGCCCAGAGGCCGGGATGACAACAAAGCGCCAACTCGTAGAAGAAGAACTCCTGCGCACGGCCACGGAATGCTTTACCCAGCGCGGCTATAATGAAACCAAGCTGGACGACATTGTCGCGCATGTCGGCATCTCCAGGGTGACCTTCTACACTTATTTTGAGAGCAAGGCCGCGCTGCTGACCGCCATCTTTACCCGTTCGCTGAAGAGCCATCGGGCCACCTTGGAGGAAATCCTGGCCCGACCGCTCTCCCGTCCGGAAAAGATTCGCCAGGTGATGGCGCATCAGATCGCCGCCCTCACCACCGACCAGTCGCTCTGCCTGCTGTTTCGCCAGGAAGCCAACCTGCCGCCGGAAACGGTCCAAATCGTTGAAACCATGCAGCAGGAGATCGACCTGCTGATCGAGGACGAAATTCGTAGCGGCATCCAGCGAGGGGAGATCATCGACGAAAATCCCCGGTTGCTGATGCAGGCCTTCAGCGGCATGTGCAACTGGTTATACCGCTGGTATCAGCCCGGAGGGGAGATTACGCCCGAGGAAATCGTGCGGGTCTTCAGCCGTCTGCTCGAATCCGGCGGGCTGACGCCCGAAACGCGTCCGGACAGTGGGGGCATCGTGCGGGCGCTGCAACACGTCGGAACCCAGCTCGACGAGGTGCGCCAGGAGTTGACCACCGTCTCGCAGCGGCTGTGTCCCCGTACTGACTCTCCAGACTCGGACGCCTGAGCGGCCGCGGCCGGGTAGGCACCGCCATGTCAAGCGTTGTCATGCAGAGAACACGCCCCGACTTCAGCGCCGTACGGATCAGTCTGGTTCTGCTCTGGCTCGTCTTGGGGACGCCCCTTGCCTTTTCCCAGTCCGCTACGCTGCACTTACAAGAAATACGTCTGACGACCGAGGGGGAGGCACGGACAGTCCTGTTTCAGTTTTCTCATCCGCCTGACTCCATCCGGTCGTTCTCCCTGTCATCGCCCTCACGCATTGTCATTGATGTGCATGGTTCGGTGCAAAACGTGCCGTCCCATACCTATCGAGCAGATGATACCCTCCTTACCCACGTCCGCCTCGGTTCGCATCCGCAACACCTGCGCCTTGTCCTGGACCTCAACGGCCAGACAGTGCCGGTGCATTCAGTTGAACACCGAGCCGCCGAGGTTCTTGCCAAACTAGGGAAACAAGGCGGTGACTCTCCATCGGTGCAGACCCAGGTGCTTTTTTCGCGGCCTCAGACAGCACCGGCTTCCCAGCGTGCACTCAAGAGCCCGGCTCCGGTCGTGGCTGCGGTCCCAACTCCGCCGTCCCCTTCTCCCCAGATTGAACCGGAGCAATCCGCTTCTCCACAACCCTTATCACGACAGGCCCGTTATCATCTGGAACAGGGACAGATTCTGTATGATGCCGGCAAAGTTGACCAAGCGGTCGCCGAGTGGCAAGAGACCCTGCGCTTAGCTCCGCAGACCGCCCAGGCGCATCATCTGTTAGGGCTGGCCTTCCGAGACCAAAAAGATTACACCCAGGCGGCGGCTGCCTTTCAGCAGGCGCTTCGGCTTGAGCCGGATAATGCCACTGCCCACGTCCATCTTGCCCGCGCGTTCGAGGCGCTGGGGAAGGAACAGGAGGCGTTTGACACCTATCAAAAAGCCTTGCAATTAGTGCCCTCCGCACCGTATGTCCACAATCGGCTGGGATATATACTCGCCGAGAGAGAGGATTGGCAGGGCGCGGCAAATGCCTGGTACCAGACCATACAGTTGGCCCCGCATTACGCCTATGCCTATGCCAACTACGGTGAAGCGCTCGAGAAAATGGGCAGAGAGCAAGACGCTTTGTCTACATACAAAAACGCCGTGCCAGTCTGCGTTCGTTTTACACAAGCGTTTGAGGAGAGTCGAAAAAAAAGCAATGCAGAGGCCCTGTGCACAGAGATACGCAAACGGGTCGCGCGTTTACGCGGGTCATAGCTGAAACACTTGAGCGATGAAGAAAAGTGCCGTTTCCTTCTTACTTGTTGCGATGTGGACCGGGACGGGTCTGTTAGCCCCTGGGCAGGGCGTCGCCCAATCTCTTGCCCGGTCCTCAGGGTTGTATGTGCAGGAGATACAACTCGCTCAGGAGAAAAACCAACGGACGCTCAGCCTCCGCTTCTCCCGGCCACCGGATTCTGTCCGCGCCTTTGCCTTACGTTCACCGGCTCGCTTGGTCATCGATGTCAGAGGAGAAGTCAAACGCTCGGCCTCGGCCACGCATCCCACATCAGATGCACTGATTACGCGGGTCCGGGTGGGCTCCCATCCCCACCACACCCGTTTTGTGCTGGACCTCAAAGCGGAGCAGCTCCCACCTTTTTCAGTCAAACAACAGGCCCGTGTGGTGACTGCCACTCTGGACGAGCGAGATGAAGTGGACAATTCCAACGCCAACGCTGAACAGGGCAACACCCAGGTACTCTTTGCACGCGCCCCAAAGGCGAGTTCTCAGTCCATTCCTCCTGGACCAGCCCAAGCGCCCGCGTCTTCCGCTCCGACGGTCTTAGCGAAGAAAGTGCCGAAAAAGGTCCCTCCGCCTCCACTTCGTCGAGCAACGCTACCTGCCCCCACACCACGTGTAACGCCTGACAAAGAAGTGCCAGCGCAGTCCACCCCCTTACCATCGGCTGCCAAGGAGCGAAAAGAGGCTACCCCGCTCAAAGCCCCACCGACCTCCGCCCCCCCATTGCCGATGCCTGCCCCGGTCAACCCATCTCCGGACACTCCGCAACCGCTGCCCGCGTCACCCGCTCCAACAGTCCTCGCAAAAAAAGAAATGAAAAAGTCTCCGCCCCCACTCCCACTCCCTCAAGCAACTCCTCTTATCCCCACACCACGTGAGGCACCGGCCAGAGAAGCTCCGGCACCGGCCACCCCCTTACTATCAGCCGCCAAGGAACGGAAAGAGGCTGCCCCCTTCAAAGCCCCTCCCCCATCAGTCCCTGAGTCGCTAGCGCCGGCCCCCACTATCTCACCGCAGGACACCCCGCAACCGCCGCTCGTGTCTTCTGTTCCGAGGGTCTTAGCGAAGAAAGTGGAAAGAAAGGCTCCTCCACTCCGTCGGGCAGCGCCTCCTGTCCCCACACCACGTGAGACGCCTGCCAGAGAAGCTCCGGCACAGGCCCCCCCCTTACCATCGGCTCCTCAGGGACTGAGAGCAGCTATCCCGCTCAAGGACACTCCTCCAGCAGCCTCCAGGTTACCGGCGCCTGCCCCTCGCATTTCACCTCCGGATACTCCGCAACCACCGCCCGCGTCAGCCACAGCCGCTCAGCATCTCAGGCAAGGCTATACCCTCTATAATCAGGGGAATATAGAGGGGGCGATTCGCCAGTGGCGTCAAGCCATAGACCAGGCCCCCAGCCATGCCGAGGCCCATTATCGGATAGGGATCGCACTCCAGGAACGCGGAGAACTGCCGCAGGCAATTACAGCCTTGCGCGAGGCCACGCGTCTCAATCCGGATGAGGCGACTATCCATATCCATCTTGCCCGGGCATGTGAGGCCGCAGGGAATACCCAAGACGCGCTGGCAGCCTATCGCAAAGCCTTGCAGTTGGTCCCGACCTCAGCCCATGTGCACCATCGTATTGGTCACGTACTCGCGGCACAGGGCGATCTAGCCGGAGCCATGCAGGCCTGGCGGCAGACGATCCATCTTCAGCCTGATTATGCCTATGCCTATGTGAGCCTCGGGCGAGCCTTGGGGCAATCCGGCCAAAAGAACGAAGCCGTGGCGGTCTATGAGCAGGCTCTTCAACTAGATCCCCGAGCGCCTTTTGTCGCCGAGGTGCGTCAACAGATTGCCCGGCTGCGGGCGGCTGAACCGTAATCCGTGGGGTTTCTGCGCGAGAGCCGCGTCAGGACGGGAAAGACGAAGGGCAGCCTGAAAGTTCGGGATCGACAGAATACGCCCAACCGCGCGGCTGAGCGCCAGAGTGAGAGTATCGTCAGCCGTACGATAGCGGTGTTGCGTGCCCCCTCGCGGCGGATCGTGGATAACGTCCCAGACCCGCTCTTGCCACACAACCCGACCGGACGGCAATTGATAGAGCGAGAGTTTGAGCGACACCCCCGCGCGCGTGGGTCCGCGTACCGGCAATGCGAGTCGACGCGACCCGACCCGGACCTGTTGATAGCGGCGCAGGCTGAACAGGGAAAACTCGTCTATCGTACAGCCCAAGGCATACGTCGCCCGCTGATTGTCGGCTGACAGCGGCTCTGGAAACGGAAACGGCAGCATTTCCGTTTCAATGCCAGCCTCACGAAAGTGCAAGGTCAGGGCGTATTGCACGGTCTCAGGGAGCCGGGCGAGGGTAAAGAACGTCTTGGGAATATCCGGCAGATGCGGCATTCCTGCGTCCATGTGACGCAATATTCCGATATCGGGGAGGCTTCCGGCCGGGGCAATGGTCACCTGTCCTTCCTCAAAATTCAGACCGGAGAAGCCAATGAGAGCGCTGGGGTCATCGGGCAGTGGAATGATTTTCTGTCGGGTTTCGTGGATGTGCAGAGACGAACGACGATCAAGCGGCCGGAGGACGAGCACATACAGCGGTGGGAGCAGGGGGGGCTGCCGCCGCGTCAATCGAGGAATATATCCAACGCCAACAGGGTGGACTTTTGGTGGGCGCGAGACACGACGCGAGAACTCCGTCAGCCATGTGTCAGTCAGCGTCGTTCCGGAGCCACATCCAGCCATACCCCCAACGAAAAGCGCACCAAGGAGCAGCCACGAATAGAAACGTTGAAAAGGGAATAGAAGACCCGTGTACATTTTTTGGATTTCGACGCCCCGAGGCTGAGGACAGCCCAAGGGTCACGTGCACGCACTGTACTATGCCTGTGCATCGGTCGCTAGGGGGATGCAGAAACCAAGCGATACAAAACTCAAGAATTCGAACTGAGGCAGTACCAAAACTTACGTCCTCTAGCGATATGGTCGAGTGATCTCTCCCACTGGCATGTGGCATATAGTGTATACTGACAGACAGTAAGAAAAAGCTGGAGGATTTCTCACATGCCACCTTCCCCTATGACTGATCCGTTTGCGGACATCTTGAGTACCACAAACACCCACCGTGTCCAGCATAGCTGCGAGGCATACCCGTACGATAAAGGCACATTACTCGGTGTCCTTGCGGCGGCAGTCAAGGCTACTCGGATTATCGAGGTGGGAACCGCTCTCGGTTACAGTGCCCTCTGGCTCGCCCACGGCGCTCCAAATGCGCAAGTCGATACTATCGAGAGCGATCCCGAGCACGTTCGTATCGCCCGTCAACACTGTATTGACTATCAGATGAGCAACCGAGTCCACGTCCACCACGGTGATGCCCTGACAGTTCTCGACGGCCTTGACCCAAACGCTTACGATCTCGGATTCTTCGATGGCCTCGCGCCTACCCCACAGTTAGTCACGGGTCTCTCTCAACGGCTACGGACCGGCGGTGTTCTGGCGTGCGCGAATCTGACGCTCGGCCCTCACAATGCGGACGACCTGCTCGCTGATCCAGACGCCTGGCTGGCGCATTCATTTGGCGAGACTGCCATTGCGGTAAAGCGTTGAGTGGAGGACTCGTGTGAGGCTGGGCGCTGACTCATTAGTAGCCGCGCTCCCAGTCCAAGACATTCAGGAGGGCTTGGCCGGTGACGTAACGCCGCAGGTTCTCGCAGAACAATTCCAGACCTTTGGCCTGCTGGACATCCGTTCCACCTGAGGTATGCGGAGTAATGACAACATTCGGCAATTGCCAGAGTTCCTCCGGCGGCGGGCCAGTGAATTCTCCAGTATAGACATCCAGACCGGCCCCAGCGATCCAGCCGGCCTGCAACGCCTTGATGAGTGCGGATTGATCAATGATCTCACCTCGGGCCACGTTGATAAGATACGCGCTCGATTTCATCTGGTGCAGTTCGGCTTCACCAATGAGTCCATCCGTTTCCGGGGTCCATTGGCTGCTCACCACAACGAAATCACTCTGCTCAAGCAAAACCGCGAGTTCCGATGGCGGAAGGAGTTGGTCGACGCCTTGGGCCTGACTCTGCGGAGTCGCTGCTGAGCGTCGGGTTGCCACGACCCGCATGCCCACGGCTTTGGCGAGCTGGGCAACAGCCTGCCCGATGCCACCCAAGCCGATAATCCCAACGGTCTTTCCCTGGACCAATCTGGGCCGATAGGCTCGGCGTTCGAATTCCTGATTGTGCTGATCACGAAAAGACTGGGACAAGGACTTCGCAAAGAGAAAGATCAGAGACAGCACATATTCTGCAATAGGCAAAGCGTTATTCAGGCCGCGCGACGTGGTTACCACGACATCGCTGCCCCAGATGTCGCACATACGCAGATTCGAGGCACCCGCCGGTGTCTGGTGGAGCCACTTGAGGCGGGGGGTCCGAGCACGCAGATCGAGCGGGAAAGGGAAGCGAATACAGATGACCTCGGCTTCGGCCAACAGGGCATCCCGCTCGGCACGGGTCGAGGGGTTTGCCGCGATGAGGGCTTGTGGGACGTAGCGCCGAACGGATTCCGCCGGCCAAGTCTCGGCGTACTCGACCTCGAACTTTCCGCGTGCATCGGCAACCCGAATGCGGGGATCAACCGCCTCTATCTTTTCGATGACGGCGTCTCCCACCGCACCAATGAGCAGGACGTTGAGAGGCTGGACCATGCGGGTGGCCGTCGGTCGGTCTATTCGGCTCCTATGGCATCGAGCGCGGCGCGGGCGCATTCGATGTCTTCATCTTCTGTCCCGCCGCTAGCGCCAACGCCGCCGAGAAATTCACCGTTCACCGAGAGCGGCAGGCCGCCTCCGGCCAATAATAACGGTCGTCCAACAATCTCAGACACACTCGCGAATAATTGCGAGCGGGATTCCGCCAGTTCGGCCACCTCGCGCGAGGTCCGACGAAACGTCGCGGCGGTAAACGCCTTGCTCTGGGCCACCCCGGTTGTCAGCCAGCGGGCATCATCCATGCGCGCCAGGGCGACCAGATTCCCGGACGAGTCGGCAACCGCAAAGCTCATGTCCCAACCTTTTTCTTGGGCCTTGTGTTTGGCTGCGGCGATGAATTGTTCGGCCAGCGCTAAGGTGAGTGCCATAGTCTTCCTTTCTTTATGGTGTCAGAACCAGCTTGCCGAACACTTTACTCGCAAGCAGGTCATTCAGAGCTTGAGTAGCCTCGGCCAACGGATACGTCTTACTCACCAATGCTTTGAGCGTGCCATCGGCAAACAGCGGGGTGAGTGCGGCCGCCATCTCTGGGATAACCTGGGCGGCATTAATGAGGCTCATGCCGTAGAAGGTGATATCTTTGATGAGGGCAGGCAGCACGCCGAACGTCGCGTCCGGAGCTTTCCCGGTGCCCGTACCGATTAGGACAATACGGCCGGACTTGGCAACGGCTGAGCAGTCGGCAGCCAAGTTATCTGTAGCGACATTCTCAATGATGACATCCACTCCCTTGCCCCCGGTCAGCTTGAGAACCTCTGCCGCAAAATCTTGCTGTTTATAATTCAGCGCTACCTCAGCACCCAGTTCGCGGGTCCGGTCTGCTTTTTCCTGTGATCCAACTGTCGTAATCACCCGAGCCCCCGCGGCTTTGGCCAGCTGAATGGCTGCGACGCCAACGCCGCCGCCACCAGCAGAAATCAGGACCGTTTCTCCCGCCTGCACCCCAGCCTTATGGTGCAAGGCATAATAAGCAGTATAAAACGGTATCGGGATCGCAGCCCCCTCAGGAAAAGAAAGTGCGGGCGGCAGGGGTATGGCCTCTTGGGCGAGCAGACACGTCTTTTCTGCATAGCCGGCACTCATCGCACGGCCAAATACGCGGTCGCCGACCTGAACCTGTGTCACGCCGGGACTCACGGCTTCGACCTCACCAGCCACGTCCGTGCCGGTGATATAGGGAAGTTTCAGTGGCGCAAGCTTGCCGGACAGCCGGACCAGATCGGCAGGGTTGATCCCAATCGCCCGGACCCGAACGAGGACCTGAGCCTTCCCCAACTCGGGGTCGGGGGCATCCTCATAGCGGAGTTGCTCCGGTCCTCCAGGTTGATGCGCTCGCATTGCCTTCATAGCCCACCTTCCCCCGTTAGCGCTGATGGTAGAGCGGATGGCCGGTGTAAGGCGTCTTGACGCAACTGAAGTGATCGCCTTCGAGATTGGCGATATACAGCGTCTGCAAGTCCGACCCGCCAAAAGCACAGTTGGTCGGGAAGTTGAGCTTCTTGCCCTCAGCCGAATCGTCGATCAGCATGCTCCAGTTGCCGTTGGTATCAACGGCGATGACCTGATGGGCTGGGACCATCTCCCCACCTGTCACCACCGCCGGCAGCGTGACGTACATATTACCGTCCACGTCAAAAGCCATGCCGTCCGGCAGGGCCGGAAAACCCTTGGAGTAGACCTCAGGCTTCCCAAACGTGCCATCTTTCTTGATCTGAATACGCAGACAGTCATTGCGGGTGCTTTCCAGCACGTAGACCGCGTCTTCTTTCGGATCGATCGCGGTGCCGTTGGCCAGATAAATACCCCCGGCCACGATTTCACTCTTCCCGTTCGGGCGGATAACGACCAGCGCCCCCTTGGGTGAGGGAGTGGCCAATTCGGCCAGGACATTCTCAATGCTCGACGTACTCGAGTTCGAGACGTAGAGATTGCCCTCGGCATCATAGCTGGCAAAGTTCGGGAGCGTCAGCTTGAGGCCACCAGCCTGATCGGCAATCAGCGATACTTCCCCTCTCTGGGTCACGCGCATCATGGCCTGCTTGCCCAGATCGCAGTAGACCAGGTCGCCATTGCGGTCCATGGTCACCCCATTGGGGATGGAGCCCTCGGGCAGCGTGACGACTTCACTCACTGTGCCATCGGGTGTGACCTTATACATAATGCCGTTGCGGCCACCGCCAAAGACATTACCTTCTTTGTCCACCACTACTCCCTCAGCCTGCAAGACACCCTTGCCAAAAACATCAACTTGATCGATTGAAAATGTCGCCATGGAAGATCCTCCTTTTTCTCCAGATGTCGGAAACGCTACGCCTCGACGCCGGCCGCCTCAGTTGTCTCCCTCTGTTTCGTAAACGTCACCTTACCAACTTCCGAGCCGCTCAGGACAACCAGCAGATTGGCTTCCTCAGCGCCGATATTCCGAAACCCCTCGGGTGTTCCTGGCGGAAAGGAAATCGTGTCCCACGGTCCGAGGACGACCTCATTTTCACCCTTGTCTCCCCAGAAAAAGGCGCAGGTGCCGGACAGCACCACAAACACCTCGGGTTTCGGATGGCTATGCAACGGGGCGCCTTTGCCCGGACTGACCTTATTGATGGCCATGGTAAAGCCGTGGTCGCCCGTGATCGCCGGACTGGTCTTTCCAGCCCGTCCAATCAGCGCATACCCCTGGGTACCGTCAGGTTTGTAGTTCTTGATGAAGCTCGCGTAGTCAATCGGTTGCAGTTCTTCAAACCGGGCAACGCTCGTGTTCATCTTTTTTTGTCCGTTTGCCATGGTTCCTCCTTTGTGGCTATCGGTTTAAATAATCCCCTCTTCTCTCCAACGTGTCAGGGCCGTGTCCGTATGTCCCAACCACTCGCCATACACCTCGCTGTTATGCTCCCCAGGTTGTGGAATCGATCCGATTTTTCCGGGAGTGTCCGAGAATTTGACGGTCAGCCCCGGCACATACGTCCGCCCTTTTTCGTGATCCTCAATTTCAACCAGCACTTTCCGCTCCCACAGGTGAGGATCGCGGGCAGCTTGCGGAATGGTATGCACTGGCCCGACCGGGACCTCGGCCTGCTCCAGGACCTGCACCACCTCTGCCACCGTCTTGTCCTGCACCCACGCATCAACCAGGGCATTGACCTCGTCCGCATGGGACGCCCGCCCCGTGATACTGGAGAAACGCTCGTCGTCCACGAGATCTGCTCGGCCGATGCCGCGACAGAACCGCCCCCACATATGCTGGGGTACAGCCAGGATATAGACCCAGCCGTCTTTGGCTTGGTAGGTGTTGCACGGGGCAATGCCGCCGGGGGTATTGCCCCGCCGCTGAGGTTCCTTGCCGCTGAGGAGATATTGGGCGATCGGAATCTCCATCAGCGTGTAGCCGGTATCGAGCAGACACACGTCAAGGGATTGTCCCTGTCCAGTGACATCTCGGCGGTGGAGGGCACCCAGCGCTCCAATAGTGGCGTGTAGCGCCGTGATCCGATCGATGATGGGTGAGTTGGTCATGACCGGTGGACCGTCGGGAAATCCGGTAAAACCCATGAGGCCGGACATGGCTTGGCCAATCGGGTCGTAGGCGGGTCGGTCCCGGTACGGCCCCTTCTGTCCAAAGCCGGAGACGTTGATGAGAATAAGCCCAGGGTTAAGCCGTTTGAGCGTTTCATACCCCAGGCCCATCTTGTCCATGACCCCCGGTCGGAAATTCTGGAGCAGCATATCGACTTTGGGTACAAGCGACTTGAGGAGAGCGATGCCCTGCTCGCTGCGCAGGTTCAGCGTAATGCTCTTCTTCCCTCGGTTGTACGCGGACCAGTAGACGCGGCCCAAGCCGCGTGACTCGTCCCCGCCCGGCGCTTCGACTTTAATGACCTCCGCCCCCAGGTCGCTGAGCACCATCGCACAGCGGGGGCCGGCCTGATAGCGCCCGAGGTCGAGGACTTTGATGCCGTCGAGACAGCCTGCCATATTCACCTATCCGTCTATTGATCTAGGCCATACAACTTCGCAGCGTTCCCGGCCACCATCTGATAGACCTCGCCTTCAGGCACCCCGGCGAAATCTTTGGCGACCTGTTCGACCGAGCGCGGGAACGTGCCTTCCGTGTGCGGATAGTCTGCGCCCCACATCAGGCGATCGACGCCAATGATATTGCGGGTCTGAATGCCAGCCCGGTCGTCCTCAAAGGTGGCCCAGAACTGGCGTTTGAAATACGTACTCGGTTTTTCATCGAGCTGGGGTTCCATCCAGCGGCGATGATCGTTCCACCAGTGATCCATAAAACCGAGCATAGAGGCAATCCAACCGACGCCACCCTCGGCGATGACAAAACGCAGCTTTGGATGGCGTTGGGGTGCGGCACTCCAGAGCAGGTCGACCAAACCGCGCATGGGCTGGAACATCTTCATTTCAACCACAGCCATACCCGTGCCCATGCGTTTGTACTTAGAATAAAATTCTTCAGCCGTTCCGGTGCCGGAATGGGTAGCAACGGGCAATCCGATATCTTCGAGCGTGCTCCACAGACGCTCATAGTCCGACGTAACGTAAGAACGATCTGGCACATCCGCGGGAATCGTGAGGGTTCGCAGGCCCTGCTTGGCGCAACGCTCGGCCTCCTCACAGGCCCATTCGAGCGGGCCGCGCACGGGCAGTAAGCCCGCCCCAAGCAGGCGATCTGGCGCAGCGGCACAGAATTCACTCAGCCAGTCGTTATAGACCCGCATGGCTTCGCGCTGGTATTCGGCATCTTGAAGCGTGAAGAATTGGAGTCCGAACGCTCCCGCGTAAATAACCTCAGCCCGGACATGGTCCAGATCCTGGTCAATCAGTCGCTGTTGGGGGTCCCATGCCCCTGGCCGCGTGTCCGCGTGCCGACTCGCCATGGTCTCGATGTTGCCGGCGAGCTTGTCTTCCATGGTGGCCCCTTCAAGCCCAACCGGAAATGGCGTCAGCCCATCAATAATGTAGTAGTCGGCATCCTCGCGTGCTTCGACCCGTGGGGCACGATCACGAAAGCGTTTGTCCATGCGCGTGGTCCACAGGTCTGCTGGCTCAACAACATGACCGTCCGCAGACACATAGCCTTGGGTGTTTACCTCCATCGTTCCTCCTTCGTTCCCTCGGTTTATCTCGTTTCCTGCTCAATTATTGCACAGCGAGTCCATACAACTGCGCCGCATTACCCGTCACCATCTGGTACACCTCGGCTTCCGGCACGCCCATAAAATCCCGCATGATCTGCTCCTGGGAGTAGGGGAAGGTTCCTTCCGTATGCGGATAGTCCGAACCCCACATGAGACGATCGACGCCGACCAACTCGCGGGTCAGAATACCGGCCCGATCATCTTCGAACGTCGCCCAGAACTGACGCTTGAAATACGTACTCGGGGCTTCGTCAAGCTTCGGCTCCATCCAGAGGCGGTGATCGTTCCACCAGTGGTCCATGAAGCCGAGCAGCGAGGCCACCCAGCCGACGCCGCCTTCGACTATCACAAAGCGCAGCTTCGGGTAGCGTTGCGGGACGGCACCCCAGATGAGATCGGCCATGGCGCGCATCGGCTGCAAGACCTTGTTGTCGGTCACGCCGAGCCCTGTGCCGAGCCGCGCCATCTTGGCAAAAATGGCCTCGCCTGTTCCGGTTCCGGAGTGGGTCGCCACCGGGAGCCCGATGTCCTGCAAGGCGTCCCACATCGGGTTATAATCGGCGTGGGCATACGAACGTTCCACCTCGGCCGGGATCAGGACAGTGCTGATGCCCTTCAGCTTGGCGATGCGCTCGGCTTCCTCAACCGCCCACTCGACCGGACCGCGCATGGGCAGTAAGGCTGATCCTAGCAGGCGGTCCGGTGCAGCCGAGCAGAACTCACTGATCCAGTCGTTATAGACCCGAATGATCTCACGCTGGTATTCAGCATCCTGAACGTGGAAAAACTGGAGGCCGAACCCGCCCGGATAAATCACCTCGGCCCGGAGATGATCGCGCTCCTGATCGACCAGACGCGGCTGCGGGTCCCACGCGCCGGGGCGCGTTTCGGCATGTCGGCGGCCTTTTGGAGTGGTGACTTGACCCTGAATTTTCTCCTCCATGGTCACACCTTCGAGGCCCACCGGGAATTCGGTCAGTCCTTCTATAATATAGTAGTCAGCTTCCTCGCGTGATTCGACCCGTGGGGCGCGATCACGAAACCGCTTATCCATCCGGGTGGTCCACAAATCCGCCGGCTCAACCACATGCCCATCGGCAGACACATATCCACTCGTGCGTATCTCCATCTCGAATCCCTCCTTTATGGATACAGAGCACACGAAAAAACGGGGAACCGGAGAGCAGTTCTCCGGTTCCCCGTCAGTTGGTTCCGATACTTGAGCGAACGCGCTCGGCAGATTACCTAGCGGGCCACCCCGTTACGGAGGAGTGTACCCGAGGTATTCCCGGTGCACTCACCATCCTGGAAGGTCTCTTCACCGTTCACCAGAATGTGCTTATAGCCTTCGGCTTTTTGGACGCGCCGCCACTCGTTCGCCGGCAGGTCGTGAGCAATCTCACCCGGCAAAGCCTTCACGGTGTTGATATCGTAAACCACGATGTCAGCCGCTTGGCCTTCACGTAGCGTCCCGCGGTCTTTAATACCCGCGGCCCAGGCCATGATCCCGCTCAGGCGGAAGTGCGCCTCTTCCAGGCTCATGACGCCCTGCTCACGGACCAGCCAGGACAGGACTTCGGTCGGATAGATGGCCGGGGTAATAAACTTCACGTGCGCCCCACCATCCGACACACCCGGCAGGGTATACGGCGAGCTCATCAGTTCCCTGTAGCCCTCGATGTTGGCGTTGCCCACCGGGCCAGCCCACTCGGTGCGCAGATCGTCGGCCACGGACAGGTCGAGCATGGCGTCGATGACGTGCTTGCCTTCCTTCTCGGCAATCTGCTGCACGGACATGCCCTCGTACTGGAGTTTGAGTTCGGTATTGCGAACCTTACGTGCAATAAACTTGTCAAAATCACCAAAGACGACATTCATGGTTTCCATGCCGCCCTGGTCGTAGTCCTCACGCATTTCCTTGCGCAGTTCCGGCTTCGACAGTTTGGCTTTGCGCTCTTCGACCGTTCCGAGCGTGGCTTCCTTCCAGGCCGGAATTCCATCAAACAGGTTCCAGTCTTCCAGGGTCATCCGCACTGGAGCCCGAGCGGTGACGCCCTGGCCGAACACCCGAGCGCCGCGTTCGTTCGCCGCATTGACCCAATTCAGCTGGGCCTGGTGGGACTCGGGATGCTTATCACTGATTAACATGGCGTTGTACAGCAGCGGCTGACCGGCGGTTTTGGTCATCTTTTCCAGGAATCTGAAATCATCCTCAACACCAAACGTACCTTCGCTTGCACCCGACTGGGTAAACTGAATACAGCCCTCACCGACTTCGCTCATGGCTTTGGCCATATCCATATAGAACTCATCCGGCAGGATGTCGGTGATCATCGGCGTGCCATCATAGTCGCGCTGCACAGACACCCGGCTTTCAGGTACCAGACGCTGGGCGGACCAGCCCGCGGCGCCGGCCTTCACGGCTTCCTTGTACAGGCCGGTGATCGTCGCCATCTCTTCTGTGTTGGGGAAGCGCTTCTTGGCGTCGTCAAAGCCGCCCATCACATACGCCACCGCCGGAGCGAGTGGGAAGAGATGAGAAACATTGACGCCCAGCGGCATGCGGGACAGACGATCCATATATTGCGGGAAGGTCTCCCAGTCCACCTTCATCGATACCCGCATGGGCTCCAGCGGAATCGCTTCGGTCCGGGACAAGGCCAGCATGGCCCGGTCGGCGTCTTGCTGCCGCAGCGGAGCAAAACCAAACCCGCAATTCCCAATGGTGACGGTGGTCACGCCGTGCCAACTGCCGATTGTGCAGTACGGGTCCCAGTGCAACTGGGCATCATAGTGGGTGTGCAGGTCGATGAATCCCGGAGCAACGATCTGCCCGCTGGCATCAATCTCTTTCTTGGCGTCGCTGCTGCTGATTTTTCCAATCTCAGCAACCCGACCGTCCTTGATACCAAGATCGGCCTGGTAACGCGGCACCTTCGTTCCATCAACGACCGTACCGTTTTTAATCACTGTATCAAATTGTGGCATACTTCCCTCCTTTGTGATTTTACGGATGCTTTATCATCGCCATACTCTCAGAGAAATCTGCTGTCAACCTTCGGACAGAAAAAATATTTTTCCTTACCTGGGGGGGCTCTACCGTGACAGTCGATTGTCATCTCTTTCACCTTCTCGGTAGGGTTCGCGTACTGACTGATCTCCTCATGAACGAAAATGCGGCATGACTTCCTGAGCAAACAATTCAAGGCACTCGGTCACCTGATCCAGTGCGAGTCCTGGCAGATGCATGCCCATGGCCAAATGGGTCACCCGCGTTTCGTCCTGGTAGCGTCGCAGAGCCTGAATGCAATCGTCCGGGGTTCCCACGATGGGCGCTCCGCCCGGAATGGTGGGATCAATGTTGCGCAGCTCCTCAATGCTGGGCACTCGCTCCATGGCCCGGTCGGCTCGCAGATCGCCGGCTTCTTTGAGCAACGGAAAGGCGGAGGAGAAGAGATAATGCATATGCTCACCAACGAGGTCCCAGGCTTTGTCCCGACTCTCTGCTACATAGACCCAGCGCAGTTGGGCTAAGTAGTAATCTTTCGGATTCCGGCCACAGCGTTCCAACTCATCATCGTAGGCACGCTGCTGGGCAACCTCGCCCGTGCCCATCAGGTGAAACCCCATCCGTGCCGCTCGCTGCACGGCTCTCTTGCCGCGGGCACCGATCCAGATCGGCGGATGTGGCTGCTGAACGGGACGGGGCGTGAGACAGACATCGGTGAGATGATAATAGGCCCCGTCAAAAGAGAAGGACTCGTTTGTCCAGAGTCCCTGAATAACGGCCAAGTCTTCTTCCAAGCGCGCGTCGCGCTGCTCACGGGGAAAACCAAAGGCATGAAATTCTTTATTGCGATAGCCTTTGCCCACCCCAAGATCGAATCGTCCGTTGGACAAAATATCCACGGTGATGGAATCCTCGGCCACGCGTAAGGCGTGTTGAAAGGGCAGGATTAAAATAAACGTGCCAATCCGGATACGGGTCGTGCGGGTGGCAATACCGGCGGCTAGGGGTAGTAGAGCAGGCGACCAGCCATCCGTGTCAAAGTGGTGCTCGGTCAGCCAGATATTCTCGTAGCCAAGTTCCTCGACTCTGACGATCTGGTCCAGCAGGTTCTGATACAGTGCAGGAAAAGGCCGCTCCCAGCGAGCCGGATTCCAGAACGGCATGAGCAGACCAAATTTCACACTACCCCTCCCAGTACAGACGGCCTAGCAGAAGTGAAAGAATTATTCAAAGCCAAATTTCCTTTTTTCTTCCGCCTGTTACCATCCATTGGCGAATGAAGGTTCGTTCAGTGCAGTTCAGCGGGTTTCGTTCACTATGGTGAATCCGTAGCCGATCTTTTGTCAGAAGCTCTGGACTGGGGATTTGGGCGTATTAGGAATACGGTCAGGAGTAGCCAACGCTCCCCTTAGCGTCGGTCGTACAACGGATGCCCTTTTCTCCCGAGGTGGACTTTCGCCACATGGTCGGCTTCGAGATGGGCGATATACAGATCGTCAAAATTCGGCCCACCAAAGGCGCAGTTGGTCGGTCCCTGCGTTTTTGTCCCGTCTGGATCATCAAGAAGCACGGACAGGTGCCCATTCGGATCGAGCACCACCAAGCGGTTCACCATGGGTAAGGTGATAATAAGATACTCTTCGGCATCAAAGGCCATCCCATCGGGCAGTGCCCCTAAGTCTTCACCAAACACTTCGGAGCTGCCATGCGTCCCGTCCTTATGCATGGCAATCCGGATGCAGTTGTTCTGGCTCGATTGCAGCACGTATACGGCCTGTTCTTGGGGATCGATCGCCGTCCCGTTTGCGAAGTAGATGCCAGTCGTCACGACTTCCCCACGGCCATCCGGTCGCAGGCGGACGAGCGCCCCTTTCGGTGATGGATTACGCAACTCTTCCATCAACTTGTCAAAGTTGCCAAAGTTCAGATCGGTCGAGTTGGACACATACAGGTTGCCCTCGGCGTCGAAAACCGGGAAATTCGGCAGGGTGAGTTTGATATCGCCAACCTGATCGGCAAACAGACTGACCTGGCCGTCCGGCGCGACTTTGAGCACCGCGGCCTTGCCAGGGTCACACACAAAGAGATTGCCCTGTTGGTCGAGGGCCATCCCGGCTGGTCGCCCGCCCGTGCGCGCGCATTCCGTGACGGTTCCATCCGGCGCCAGCTTGCGGATCACACCGTCCGTTCCCCCGCCATAGACATTCCCTTCACGATCAACGACAACGCCTTCCGGACCTTTGAATCCAGTCGCCGCCGTTTCCACCTGGTCCAGACTGAGTTGTTGGTAGGCCATGGTTACCTCCTGAGGGATGTTGTTTTCGTTATACGTAGGGATTGTTATCTCCCCATTTTGAGCCGGTTCTCCTGCGCCCAACCCTCTTTGAAAGGAACGGTAAAATACGGGGTGAGCGACATCTTCTGAAACTTCCACTCGCCATTCTGTCTGACATACTCGTCGTCATAGCGGGCGGCCACGAAATACGCCTCCCCTTTTGAGATGGTCTTTGCTTCGAGGTAGGCATAGCCCTTGCCCGTATCCCCCTGCACCTCAACCGCGTGGTTATGCATAAACTGTTTGACAAAAGACAACAGATTTTCGACGCCTTGAAAAAACTTTGTCAGCTCGGCCCGGCCGGTGGCCTTGCCCAGATAGTCGAAATCGAGGACCGCATCCTCAGTGAACAGATCGGGGATAGCTTCCAGTTCCCCCTCGTTGATGCACTCGTGGTAACGAAACCGTAGCGAGCGAACGGCTTCGCGGTCACTCAAATCCTGAATCTTTGCTTCCAGCGCCTGCAAACGGGCTTCGATATCCTGAGACATTGTTTCCCCCCTTTTAGCTTTGTTCTTTTGGTTCCAAACCCTCAAACCACGGCAGCACCAGGGTTTCATTGATGGTGTAGGTCAAAGCGTGACTCCAGTCGGGCAGCTCGGTGTACTTCACCTTGTAGCCGATGTGTTCGAGCAGCTCATTTGATGAGCGAATGGCTTCAACCGGAAAGATGAAGTCATGCACCCCGTGAATCACATGGATCGGCACATTGATGCCTCGCTTCTGTCGCAGCATCCCATCCGTAGCGGGGCTCAGCTCACCCGCAACAGGTGCGATCCCGGCAAAGAGTTCGGCCTGATCCAAGCCCAGCAGATAGGTATAGGTCCCACCGTCAGAGAGACCGGACAGATACACCCGCGAACGATCAACCTGGTACGTCTCACACACCGTGTCAAACATGGCCCGGATGGACCGGCTGTCAGCCGGCGGTTGCAGGACGGACCACGTTGGCCCCAGGGACTTGGGCGACAGCAGCAGATAACCTTTGCTCTTGGCGGCACGAAGCCATGTCCAGATGTAGTCATCACCCCGACCGTAGCCACCGTGAAGGCAGACGATGAGCGGCCAGGCTGTGTCAGGGCTGTAGTATTCCGGAACGTATAACGAGTATTCGGCATGCTCCTCGGTCTGCGGCTGGTGGAGTATGCCGACCGGTACCGCCACATCGTCAGCCCGCGTCTCCAAGACATCGCGCTGGGACGCAGCCTCCGGCAGCAGCCAGTATGGGTAGAGCGCCGAGAGATGAGCGCGGTGGTTGTATAAAAGATCCAGTCCTCGACACAGCGAGAAACGGCTGTTGACAAACGCCCCACCAAAATTCGGCCCAGGCGCCCCGCCGAGAAAAGCCGTGCTGCAATTG
The DNA here is from genome assembly GCA_965203745.1 of uncultured Binatia bacterium (SeqCode). GTDB lineage: Bacteria > Desulfobacterota > Binatia > Bin18 > Bin18 > Bin18. The sequence goes on along the minus strand of CBDBDK010000001.1, from coordinate 342,633 downwards.
TTGAGATGTGTCAGCGCGGCGCAGAAGGCGGCATGGAACTCGGCGAGTTCTTCGGGCGGTTCGAGGCTGGCAACGCTGGAGAGGGCGGTTTCAAAAAAGTCACCAAGAGTGTCTCGCACCCGTCCCTGCGCCTCCGGGATCTTACCGAAGTGCATATTCTCCTGGACGTCATCAAACGTTCGCAAAAAGAGCAGGATTTTTTCTTCCAGCGGCCGAATAGACTCCTGGTACTGTTCCTGGCTCAGCATGCTTATCCTGGCCCCCTTTCGTGTCTCTCTCCCGGCGTCTTTCCCTGTACGCGCCGCCTTTGTACAATCCTTTGCATCTGCTTGCAAATTGCCCTATCGTACGCAGGAGTTGGCTGACACAAAAGGAGGGGATTATGAGCACAGCAACGGCCCAGAGTGTCCCGCAGAGTACACATGAATTGGCCGAGCGCTTTGGCGACCCGGATCAACTCGCCGTCAAGCATAAACTGCCCTATATCGACGAAGCTGCCGCGCGGTTTCTTGAGCAGTGTCCGTTTGTGATCGTCTCAACGGCAGACACTCAAGGGCGGTGCGATGCCTCGCCCAAGGGCGACCCGCCGGGCTTTATCAAAATCGCAGACAAGCACACCCTCTACCTCCCGGATCGAGCCGGTAACAAAATGTTTCAGAGCATCAATAATATTCTGGAGAACCCGCACGTCGGCCTGCTCTTTCTCATTCCGGGCGAGGAATGGACCATGCGCATCAACGGTCGCGCTCGTATTGCCGACGAGCCGCAGCTCCTGGAAAAACTCAGCGCCAGGGGTCGTCCGGCTCAGCTTGCCATCGAAGTCACCGTCGAGGAATGCTACTTCCACTGTCCCAAGTCGTTCAAACGCGCCGAGCTATGGAATGCGGACAAATTCCACAGCTACCAAGGCGACTCGTGGGGTGTCATCCTGGCCCAACGGACGGAGATGGAAAAAAGAAAAGCCGCGGAGCTGGATGATATGATCGAAGAGGCGGTCAAGAATTTGTAGCGGCAATCGACCTGATTCGTGAGGACAGCATGCCAACGCTGCGTATCGATGAATCCCTCGATCTGTACTACGAACTCGACGATTTTACCGATCCCTGGACCGCCTCGGAAACTATTCTGCTCGTACACGGCGTTGCCGATACGAGCCAAGCCTGGTTTGCCTGGGTGCCACGTCTGGCCCGACAGTTTCGGGTGCTGCGGCCGGACCTGAGGGGTTTCGGGCGCTCTTCTGTTCCGCCAGCGGACTATGGCTGGTCTCTGCAGGGCTTTGCCCAAGACCTCCGGACGCTGCTCAATCGGCTGGAGATTACGGCCGTTCACGTGGTGGGACAGCGTGTGGGTGGAAGCGTCGTCATGCAATTCGCGCATGACTATCCCGACCGGGTCAAAAGCCTGACCGTCATTGGTGGGCCGGCGACGCTCTCCAAAAGCGCGCTCAACCCGGACGCCTGGCTCACGCAGGTTCAACAGGACGGGGTCGAAGCCTGGGCACGCAGCACAATGGATCGTCGTCTGGGCAATGTCAGCCCGGCGATGAAGGAATGGTGGATTAGCGCCATGGGCAAGGCCTCACCCCAGGTGATGGCCGGCATCTTTCGCTATGTCGGGAATATGGACATCACCGCCCTGCTGCCCCAGATCCAGGCTCCAACCCTGGTGATCACCAGCGACCAGAGTGCGCTGGCTCCAGTCGAAACCGTGCGTGACTGGCAGACGCAGATTCCCAACTCGCAGCTTCTGGTTTTACCCAGCGCGGCCTATCATCTTGCGGCGGCGCTGCCGGAAGAATGTGCAGCGGCAACGCTCAGGTTTATTGCCAGCCTCACCGATTGAATACTTTTCTCCACCTGTGCTGACAGACTGCTGTCTGCGGCACATTCTCCAGCGCTACATGTAAGGCGGCCAGGGTGAGGCCCTGGCCTTTCTCAGTACTACTGTAGGGGCGAAAAGCTGGCCGGGGTCAGGATCTTGTTGTACTGGCTGACAACCATGCCTTGGGCCTTGGGACGGAACGCTTGCATCTCAGGGTCTGCTCCCTGGGCTGCGCGGGCTTGGGCTCGATGATTCATATCCTCATAGGCCCAAATGTGGACGACCTCGTTTAACGGGCCGACCTCGGTTGACCACCAGCCGACCAGTTTGGAGTATTTGCTGATGACCGGCAGTCCTTCTTTTTCTATGAGCGCCTGAAACTCCGGCACCTTCCCCGGTTGCAGCGTATACACACGCATCTCATATACCATAGCCTGATCCTCCCTGTTTTTGAGATTTTCAATTCCCAACAAAAGTCCCACATATCACTCTCGGCCCAGCCCGTACTACTCCGCCCCTTGCCTACGCGCCGCCCACTCGCGCGCCAAGCGCTGAGCTTCGGCGATCTGGGCTGGGGTCATTTGTTTCGCAACGGTATCGCGCAGTTCACGCGCCTCTTCAAAATTCGTCCCGGCGAGATTGAGCCACATATGAGCCAGAGTGTAATCCTGCTGAACTCCCTGACCATTCTCGTAGAGGCGGCCAAGATTGGCCTGCGCGACAGGATTTCCCTGTTCGGCGGCCCGGCGATACCATTTCACCGCCTCGCTATAATTCTGCGCGACACCTTGGCCGACGTTGTACATATAGCCAAGATTGGCCTGCGCATCCGCGTAGCCCTGCTCAGCAGCCCGGCGGTACCATTTCACGGCCTCGGCATCATCCTCCGGGAGGCCTTGGCCCATGTCGTACATGTGGCCGAGCTTATTCTGCGCGATAGGGAGTCCCTGTTCAGCAGCGAGGCGACACCATTTTGCCGCCTCGCTATAGTCCTGCGTGATCCCCTGGCCCTCATGGTACATGATACTGAGATTATTCTGCGCGACCGCGTCTCCGGCTTCAGCGGCTCGACGATACCATTTCGCCGCCTCGGTATAATCCTGCGGGACACCTTGGCCGACGTTATACATGTAGCCGAGATTGAACTGCGCATCTACGTTTCCGGCTTCAGCGGCCGCTCGGCAGGCAACGAACTGAGTTGCGAGTGCCACATCAGTCTTGAAGCAATCCACGGTATCAACATCTTCTGCGGTAACGGGACGTACTCCCACACAGACCCATAACAAGGCGAGACCGATGAGAAGCCCCCAAATATGTCTCATGGTGACTTTTTCTCCTCCTTCACTGAAGTGGAAGCGAAGAGACCTGAAAGTGCATTACGCAAACTCGGGCGTGACCTTGTCGGCTGCCTCCGTGCAGCCGATCTACGATACTAGGGTCGCTCCTACCGTCGGATAGCTCGCGACGGCACCCACCCGACTGGCGAGACTACAAAGCTTTCTTTGATCGGCGGTTCAGGCTTTAGGCGCTTTTTCCTCATCGCTTCGCCTCTGTTATGACCTGTTTTTTCTGAGAGACCTAGTTTCGACCTTAACCGAAGCAAAATCCATATGGAATTTATCCCTAACTCGGTCGAGGCGTACCTGATATCCTCCAAGTTCCAACAGCCTTTTGGTTATCTGCTCATCGGCGAGTTTTTGGGTACCTTCATCAAGTACGGCCTGGGCGGCCTGTTGCATGGGATCAATTGCTTCTTTTTCCTTCTCCATCTCACCCATAACTAATTTGTAGGCGCTACCCCCACCCGCATTAGCTTGCCGAAATAGGGCTTTGTAGCCACCGATAAGTTTGTCACTGAGATCGTCCACATAAATCGTTGTCTCTAACACCTTTTTGGCAGTCAGCAATAGATCACATACTCGACGATCCCGCTCTGCCCGAGCAGCATTCCGTTTGACCTGATATGCAATCCATGTAGAAACAGCGGCAATGCACGCACTGACCCATGCAACAATGGAAGAGTAATTAAAATCCATATTAACCGTCCTCTGCCCTGTAAAGCGCCTGCCCCACCGCCCCATCGTCAGTGATCCTGCCCGTACTACTCCGCTCCCGCCCTATGCGCCGCCGTCCACTCCCCCGCCAAGCGTTGGGCTTCGGCAATCTGTTCTGGGGTCATTTGCTTTGCAACTGTGGCACGCCACTCACGCGCATGTTCATCACCACCTGTCCCGGCAAGATTGTACCACATGTGAGCTAGGACATAGTCCTGTGGCACGCCCTCGCCTCGGAAGTACATACTGCCAAGATTATACTGCACGCCGGCGAATCCGTGTTCAGCCGCCTGGCGATACCATTTCACTGCCTCGGCGTAGTCCTGCGGGACGCCTCGACCGTAGTGGTACATGCTACCCAGAACGCCCTGCGCGCCGGCGTCGCCCTGTTCAGCAGCACGGCGATACCATTTCACTGCCTCGGCATAGTCCTGCGGGACGCCCTCGCCCTGGAAGTACATACTGCCAAGATGGAATTGTGCATCCGCGAGTCCTGCTTCAGCGGCCCGACGATACCATTTCGCTGCCTCGGTATAATCCTGTGGTACACCCTCACCGTCAGAATACATGACACCGAGATTGTACTGCGCTGTAGCCTCTCCCTGCTCAGCAGCGCGCCGGTACCACATCACCGCCTCAGCATAGTCCTGTGGCACCCCCTGGCCATTATGGTACATGATGCCGAGATTGTACTGTGCTGTAGCCTCTCCCTGCTCAGCGGCCCGACGCCACCATACCATCGCCTCGGAATAATCCTTCGACACGCCAAGGCCCTGGGCATACATAAAGCCGAGATTGTACTGCGCGATCATGTCTCCCTGTTCAGCGGCCGTTCGGCAGGGAGCAAACCGAGCTCCGGCGGCCAAATCAGTCTTGAAGCAGTTTGCAACATCAACGTCTTCCGCCGTAACAGGACGCTCCCCTACACAGGCCCACAACAAGCCAATACAGATGGGAAGTCGAAAAATAGGTCTCATGGCGACGTTCTCTCCTTACTTCACTGAAGTGGAAGCGTAGAGACCTGGTAGTGCCTTACGTAAACTCGGGGGCGACCTTGGTGGCGAACAGCTCGATGTCTTCGAGGAGCTGGTCTTGTGGTTCGAGACCGTTGTAGGCAACCAGAGAAAAATACTCGAACGGAATCTCCTCGTAGACCTCGGCGACCTGTCGTTTGACCTCATCGACCGTGCCGGCCACGATCAGCCCTGTGTTGAGTACCCGTTCCAGCATGGACCCGCTGCCCTCGCTGAGTAAAACCGGGAAGAAGTGTGAGGCAAATTCCGAGAAAAACGGTATGATACATTTTTCCACTTTCTCGTAGGCCGCTTCGCGCGTCTTTCCGACATACAAGAAGCGCAACAAGCCCTGCCCCTGTCCGGGGCTGAGGGTGCGCCCACGCTGGGCCGCGCCTTCCCGGTAGGCGGTATCCTGGACACGTGCCCCGGCCATAGGCGCAAAATAGCAACAGGTAAAATCCTGCTCGCCCGACCAACGCGCCGAGTCCGCACTGCCCGATGAACTAATAAAGACGGGTGGATGTGGCCGTTGGTAAGGCGCCGGCACCACGCTGATCCGACTGACTCGATTGTGCTCGTCAATCTCTCCGGGCGCACCATACTCCCGGGCACACGGATAGGCTGGATAGTCGTCAATACCTTCATGCGGAAACGGCACTTTGAAGAACTCGCCATTGTACGAAAAGCTCGGTTCGGTCCAGGCTTTTTTGACTATGGTGACCATCTCCCGGAAGATCTCCTGGTTGACATCGTCGGCCGTGGCCTGCTGCTCAGACTCGCGGTTCGACAGGGTTGGCAGCGTGTTGTACTGCTGCCCGAGCGTTCTGACCCAACGGGCTTGATAGCCGCGGGCAAAGCCGACAAAGAACCGCCCTTTGAGAATATGGTCCAGCACCGCGGTCTCTTCGGCGACGCGTAGCGGATTTTGCGTGCCCATGACATAGCCCAACTGCCCCATCCGCATCTGTTTGGCATACGGGCCTAACCAGGCGTTCATCAGTCCGGGAGTGGGCAGCATCTCAAATCCCTCAGAGTGGAAATGGTGCTCGATAAAGCTCATGCCCCAATAGCCAAGCTCATCCGCGGCTTTCACGATATCGACCATGCCGTCAATAATCTGGGCATAACGTTCAACGTTGCGTCCGACAGGGCGCAACTCACGCCGTTCTTCGTTGGAGCGCACCGGCATTGAGGGCACCATTTGAATCATTGTTTTCATTACTAAGTCCTCCTGAGTGACCTTCCTGCCTTATCCGTCAGTGTCCGCTTTCGTCAAGCGTCCGAGCGTTACACGCCTTGCACCCTCCCCCAGACTTCGACTACGCTCCGAGCCGGAGGGGGAATGTATGGGGCTTCAGGAACTGTCTGACACCGTCTGCATTGTTGGTGTGGGTGATACCAAACAAGGCGCGGTCCCGGACAAGACTGGCGACGAGTTAGCCATAGAGGCAGCTCGGGCCGCGTTAGAAGATTGCGGTCTGAAGAAAGACGATATTGACGGCCTATTTGTGCAGCCCAGCTATGGGAGGCAAGGCGATTATCTCAAAGTTGGGCTGATGCTCGGTCTCAATCCCAGGGTTGGGGGCGCGGTCGAGGCATCAGGGGCAACAGGCTGTTATATGATTCAGCACGCCGCCCTGCTGCTCAACGCGGGCATGGCTCAGTACATCCTGCTGGTGTACGGCACGAACCAGAAGACGAATCGGAATAGATTCGGTGGAGCCCTGCTCGAAGAACACGCACCCTACGGCGCCTTTAATCCATCCGGACCGTTTGCGTTTGCCTTTCGGCGTCACATGCATTTGTACGGGACGACCGAAGAGCAACTCGCCACGATTGCGATTAACCAGCGTGCGCATGCCAGGCTGAACCCCAAAGCCGTCCAGCAAACACCGCTCACGCTCGACGATTATATGAGTGCCCGTTACATTGTGGAGCCCCTCAGATTATTTGACTATTGCTATATTACCGACGGTGGGCACGCCTTTATCCTGACAACGGCGGACCGCGCGACAGACTTGAAAAAGCCACCGGTCTATATCCGGGGGATGGGTCGCCAAGAGGCTTTTCGCGCGTACGAGACGCCCGACCTGGTGATGCAGAGTTTTCAGCAGGAAGCGGTTGCCACAATGGTCTTTGATATGGCTGGGTGCACGCCACAGGACATGCAAGCGTTATATGTCCAAGATGCGTACAGCCCGGCAGTGATCGCAGCCTTGGAAAATTACGGATTTTGTCCACGTGGTGAATCCGGGCGCTGGATTCAAGACGGGCGCATCGCTCTGGGCGGTGAACTGCCGTTGAACGTCAACGGGGGGCAATTGTCTGAAACCTATATGGTCGGCTGGCAAAACACCTGTGACGCCGTACGGCAGTTGCGAGGAGAATGCGGCGCGCGGCAGATCAAGGCTGTGGAACGCCTCATGTGTACGTACACCGGCGGCTTGCGTGAGCATGCCGGCGCGTTGATTTTACGAAGCTAAACCGGAGAAAGACCCATGCCCGACTATAACAAGCCCCTGCCCGTGATCGAAAAATGGAACGAGCCGTATTGGCAAGCCGCCAAACGCCATGAGTTCGTTGCCCAACGCTGCACGGCCTGCGGCTATATCCACCTGCCACCCGGACCGGCCTGTACGAACTGCCTCAGCCCGGATCAAGCCTGGGTTCCACTCAGCGGCAAGGGCAGCATTTACTCGTATGGCATTTACCATCAGCAATGGCACCCCGGCTTTGCCGACGACATCCCCTACAACGTCGCGCTTATTGATCTGGATGAAGGACTCCAGATTGTGAGCCAAGTCGTTGAGTGTGAGAATGACGCCCTTGGCTGTGGTCTGCGGGTTGAAGTCACCTTTGAGGATGTGACGCCGGAAATTACGTTACCAAAATTCCGTCTCGGAGGGACGAGGTAAGCCTAGCCGCTAGCCTCAACTCCGGAGCTCACCTGGGAGGCGGCCCGGAGAAGGCGGCGGGCTTCCCTATTGCAAAAAGGAGGAATCACATGCGCATAGGATTTATTGGACTCGGCAATATGGGTGGCCCGATGGCCTCGCATATCATTGCAGCCGGACATGACGTCACTGTCTATGATGTCCGTCGCGAAGCAGCGCAGCCCCACTTACAGCACGGGGCCGAGTGGGTCGATAGCCCGCGCGCGGTTGCCGCCGGCAGTGAAATTACTTTTACTTCTCTGCCAGGCCCGAAAGAGGTCGAGGCGGTAGCACTGGGCGAGGGCGGCATTCTCCAAGGCGCACAACCGGACTCGGTCTACATCGACCTGTCAACGAGTTCACCGACCCTCATCCGGGCAATCCAGGCTGTATATCAAGAGAAAAAAGTCCACGTGTTAGACGCGCCCGTCAGCGGTGGGCCGGTCGGCGCCCAAGCCGCCACGCTAGCGGTCATGGTTGGCGGTGACCACGCCATCTATGAGCGGGTCAAACCGGTTCTCGACGCGATTGGCGATAAGGTCTCTTACCTGGGCGGAATCGGGTGCGGTGAGATTGCCAAAATCGTTCACAATATGATTGGCATCTGCTTCCAGTCCCTCCTCGCCGAGGGGTTCACTCTTGGAGTCAAAGCGGGAGTTGAACCCCAGGCGTTACTCAAGGCCGTTGCCGATGGGGCAGTAGGTCAGGGGTTGATGCTGAACTATATGGTTCCCGAAGTCATCTTCAAAGGCGACTACGACACGGTTCGCTTCGCGCTGCGGGGGGCGCGCAAAGACTTGGGCTTGGCCACCGAACTGGGTCGTGAGTGTGAGGTGCCGCTCAAAGTCGCCAGTATCGTGGAGCAGGAATTCATCGAAGGTCTGGCACGCGGCTGGGCAGAGCGCGACTCGACCGCTCCGTTCGCACTGCAAGAAGAACGTTCTGGCGTAACCGTACGAGCACCGAAAGCCTAGTCTGGGCATTGCAAACGGAGGCAAGGATATGCGAGTGGGATTTATCGGCTTGGGGAATATGGGCGGCCCAATGGCCTCGCATATCATGGCGGCTGGACACGAGGTGACCGTACACGACCTGCGTCAAGAAGCGGCCCGGACCCAGCTTGCACACGGGGCCACGTGGGCCAACAGTCCCAAGGCCGTTGCGGCTGCGAGTGAGATGACCTTCACCTCGCTGCCAGGTCCGACTGAGGTTGAGGCGGTCGCTTTAGGGGAAGAAGGAATCCTCCGCGGGTCGTACCCCAACTCCGTCTATATCGATCTCTCGACCAGCTCGCCGACCCTCATTCGAGAGATTCACGCCGCCTACCAGGAGCAAAACGTCCATGTCCTTGATGCGCCTGTCAGCGGCGGGCCGGTCGGCGCCCAGGCCGCCACGCTGGCGGTCATGGTCGGCGGCGACCCCGCCATCTATGAGCGGGTCAAACCCGTCCTCGACGCGGTTGGCAACAAGGTGTCCTACGTCGGCGGGATCGGCTGTGGTCTGATTGCCAAGATTGTCCATAATATGGTCAGCAACGGGTTCCGCGCCCTGCTGGCGGAGGGCCTGACTGTCGGCGTAAAGGCCGGGGTTGAACCCGAGGCGCTCCGCCGCGCCATTGCGGACGGCGCTATGGGCCAAGGGCTCACCCTGAACCACACCCTGCCGCAACGCATATTCAAAGGCGACTTTGATACCGTCCGCTTTGCCTTGCATCTCGCCCGTAAGGATATTGGGCTCGCCACAAGCTTAGGACGGGAGCTTGACGTACCAATGAAAATGGCCAATCTGTTGGAGCAGGAATTCATCGAAGCCCTCGCCCGTGGCTGGGGCGAGCGCGACTCGACCTCGGTGTTCCTACTGCAAGAGGAGCGGGCAGGCGTGAAAGTCCGCTCCTCATAACCCTTACTCCGCCCCTATGGCGTCCAGACCAACTTGGGCACAGTCTATGTCCTCAGCCTCCGTACCGCCACTCGCCCCAACGCCGCCGAGCAATACACCCTCAATAATAATCGGCAGTCCGCCACCGGCGAGGAGCATGGGTTCATCAATCAGCTGAGTCAAACTCTGAAATAAGTCCGGGCGTTGCTCCGCCAACTCTTCCACCGCTGCTGAAGGGCGCCGAAACGTTGCCGCAGTAAAAGCCTTTGCCTGGGCTACCTGGGTCGTCATCCAACGGGCTCCATCCATACGGATGAGCGCCACCTGGCGTCCACTCACATCGACGACGGCAAAGCTCATGGTCCAGCCTTGCTTGAGTGCTTCCGCCTTGGCAGCGTCCAGAAACTGCTCGGCCAGGGCCAGCGTCAGGATTGGCGGTTGGCGTTCTTGTTCCGCTTGCCCCGCCTGCTCAGCGGCCTCCACCGCCTCTTGATCGGACGCCGTAGCGGCAGCTTCAGCCGCCGCTGCGACGTCTCCTGGCATTTGCTCTTGGGCCTGAACCCAAATGGTCGTCAGACCCATGCTCAGTATTAGACCCAGAACGACACCGACTCTTCGTGCATCCACCTTACCCATCTCTACCCCTCCTTCCACTTAGCACTAGCCACAAATAAGCTTAGAGTATCTATATTATCAACTCTTCCGCTTGAGTAAGCAATACGGCAGTCAGGGGAAACATCGTGTTGACAGCCATAGTCGGCCTATGGCATGGTTCGATGGAGACTGAGTGAGCGTTCAATTTTTTCGACCGGTAAGGGAGGACAGATATGGCTGAATATGACGTACTTATCCAAGGCGGCACCATTGTGGATGGTTCCCGCACTCCTCGCTTTATGGGGGACGTTGGGATTAAAGATGGCAAAGTCGCGAAGATCGAGCCGAACGGCAAGCTCAATCCCAGTGATGCCAAAAAAACGCTTGACGCGAATGGCTTGGTCGTTGCGCCGGGCTTTATTGATCTGCACACCCACTACGATGCTCAGATTAACTGGGACCCGTACGTCACGCTGTCCGGTTGGCACGGGGTCACCTCGATCGTGCTCGGCAACTGTGGATTTGGTTTCGCTCCGGTGAAACCCGAGATGCGTGAACGGGCCATGCTGACCATGTCTCGCGTCGAAGCCATTCCGTACGAGTCCATGAAAGCCGGCATGAAGTGGGAATGGGAGACCTTCCCCGAATGGCTGGACTTTCTTGACCGGACGCCCAAGGGGATCAATGTCCTGAGCTTTGTTCCCATTGCACCGATTATGATATGGACCATGGGGCTGGAAGCGGCCAAGAGTCGTCCGGCCACAGACAAAGAAAAACAGACCATGTGCCAGATTCTGAGTGAATCCCTGGACGTGGGCGGTTGTGGATTCTCGGCCCAGCGTTTGGGTGATGGCTTTGTGTCTGTCCAGCGCGACTACGACGGCACACCGATGGTGACGGACACCATGGCGGACGAAGACGTGCTCGCCTTTGGCCGGGTGTTAAAGGAACGGGGAGAAGGCTTTATCCAGCTCACCCAGTCCAGCCCGGACTTTGAAGCCGATATGCGCTTCTACGATCGTTTGGCCGACGAGTGTGGCCGACCGATTCTGTTTAATGCCACGGCGACGCGTGACGACCGGCCGAGTATCCATCGCCGCATCCTGCGGTGGATGGAAAAGACCAACAAAGCCGGGCGCAAGATTTACAACCAGACCGCGACATTCCGTCAAGGGCTGTACTTCAGCTTTGCCGATATGTCAGGCTTGTTCGACGGCAATGATGTCCTGCGTGAAGTGACCATGGGCACGCCAGCCGAACGGCTTGAAAAGCTCAAAAACCCCGCCATTCGCCAGGCTTTGGTCGCAGAATACGATACCGGACATACGCCGGTCGTGACCGGATCGCTCAAGGACTTTACGGTTGAAACCGTGAAGAACAAGAAGTTCGAAAAGTTCCTTGGCAAGACGGTCGAAGAAGTCGCCGAGATGGAGAACAAGCACGTCATAGACGCGATGTTCGATATTGCGGTTGAGGAGAATCTGGAAACCGAATTCTATACTCCTGCTCGCAACGTCCGTCAGGACTATGTGTCCGAACTGATGTCTTCCCCGTACAGTATGGCCGGGGTGTCAGACGGTGGTGCACATACCAAGTTCATCACCATTGGTGCCTATCCAACTGACCTGCTGACTTGGATGGTGCGCGACGCTGGCTTTATGAGCCTTGAAGAAGCTCACTATCGCCTGAGCGGTATGCCCGCCCAGTGCGCCGGCTTCCAGAATCGCGGCGTCCTGCAAGAAGGGGCCCGAGCAGATGTGGTCGTCTACGATCTTGAGAACCTGAAGCTTACTCCAGAGAAGCCAAAGGTCGTCCACGACTTTCCGGGTGGCGAGTGGCGGCGCGTCCAGTACGCCGAAGGCTATCGTTGGATCATGGTGAATGGCGACGTCACCTTTGAAGACGGCAACTGCACCGGCGCAACCCCAGGCCACCTGCTGCGCCACGGCAGAGACTAAGCCGTATATACTTCTCACGGGCCAATCAAAAAGGGGCAGGATTTTTCCTGCCCCTTTTTCTTTTGATTTTTCAGGCGCCATCCTCCGGGGGTGGGGCCTACTCTCCCGACGCTTGAGACGGCCGCGGAAATCCCTGAATAGCAACTACCGTCCTATCCGCGTCCTGCCACCGCGAATGAGCAAAGCCCAGATTCGCCACATAGAGTGTGCCCGCATGGACCACGAGGCTGGCGTTGCCGTCCAGCGGTGCGGATTGCTTGTTCGCGACTACCACCCGCCGACTGCCGTCGGGCGACAGACCAATAATTTCGTTCCGAAAAATCTCTGAAACGTAGATATTTCCCTCCTCATCCAAGGCAATACCGTCGAGGAGGCTATGGCCGCGGGAGACCACAATCGGCTCGCCAGCACTGCCATCCGACTGAATAGGAATCCGCAGGACGAGCGGGTCGCCGCTGGTGGCTGCATAAATATTCCGCTGCCCTGCATCAAGGGCCAGGACATTCACCCCGAGTGGAAAACCGGAATAGGGCGTCGTCGACCAGTGGAGCAGCGGGTGCTCTGACCACAAGGTGACTCTACCGTCCAGCGTAATTTTCCAAATCCCGGCATAGGTCAAATCGGTCAAATAGATGTTTCCCACGTCGTCAATGGCCACATCGTCGGGAAAGCAAAACGGCCAGCCATCCCCGCGGGTGGCCACGGGCGTGACCTCGCGCGTTTCGGCATCAATTCGGTAGACCCCACTCGTCACATCGGTCGCATCCCGGCAGGCAGGGTGGCGTGGGTCACCAACCCGGTCGTACTTGGAGCGAGCCTTGTAGGCCACGAATAAGTTATCGTCTTTGTCCGAGGCAAGACCAAGGACGTGGCCTTTCCCGCTGTCGGCTTCGGTAGGAACCCAGGCAATGTGAACGTATTGCCCGTCCTCTTTGAGCTGCACGATCTCACCAGTATTGAACAGCGAGGCATACAGGTTGCCTTGGCTATCCACCCCGATGCCCTCCGGGGTATCGGGTAACTGCGTATATACCTGGGCGCTAAAGGCTTCGGCCGGTGCTTCCTTCTCCGCAGCCTGCGGCACGCCTTCTGCCGCCGTTTGGCTTGCTTGGATTGCCTGCCCTCCCAGATCTGCCGTTGGGCTCTCTTGGATTGCCTGCGCCCCCAAGTCCTCCTCTTTGATTGCCTGCGCCATGACGGCGTGAGCGGTAATCCCGACTCCCATCAGCAGTGTGCTCAGTATACCCAGTGTCTTTTGCATTGTAGTGTATTGCCTCTCAATCGTTATCCCAATTCGGCAAGCAGGGCTTGAGCGGCCTGAAAGTCCCGCGTCTCACGCCCTTCAGTAAACCAATCGGTGGTCTCTGTCAGCACCCGTCGTGCCCTCTCTCGTTTGCCCTGTTGAAACCACTGCCGGGCTAGGCTCATCGCAGCGCGCAACTCCCACGACTTGGCGCCTTGTTGACGGGCAATGAACAGGGCCTTCTGAAAACAACCTTCTGCCTCACTGTTTGGTCTGGGAGGGCTCGTCTGGGCTGAGAGCCTGTTTGTATTCCGCACCAGCAGCAACTCCCCTCGCAGTCGGTACAGCTCCGCTTCCGAGAAATGCTCCGCACTGGTGTTGACGACTGCCAGCGCCTCATCAAGGAGGGCTAAGCCTTTTTCACTCCGTCCGATCTTTCCGTACTGCTCGGCCAAAAGCCCAAGGAAGTAGGGGCGGAGGAGCTCCGCTCCAGAGGCACACCAAGCGGTTATCACCTTTTGCAATTGCTCGACAGGCATTTCGTTGTGCGATTGCGCGGCCGTGGCCCAGTCCCGGAAGATCGTCCCGATCATCTCCCAATCGGGGAACCCGCACTGCTGCGCGAGGTCAATCCCGGCTACGGCACGCTCGTAGGTCACCTCGGCTTCGCCGCGGAGTTGATGCAGCAGGCCAGTCCTGCTCAGAGCAGCCGCAAGACTGAGACTATGCTGGCGGGCGCCCTCTTCTGCCCGTGCCAGCGCTTCCCGGCTCTGCTGCAGAGCCTGTTCCGGGTAGCCCAAAACCCATAGGGCCAGCGTTTCATATAACAAGCAGACGGTCCGTGGATCTGTGCCGTATTGAAACGCCAGGGCTGTATGCTGTTCCGGATTATGCAGCGCCACGGCTTTTTGCAAGTGCTCTCGCGCATGGGCAAACTCACCGATCCATAACAAGGTGTTGCCCAAGGCTCGATGCACCTCTATGAGCAGGTCGGGATCATTCAGGTGTTGAGCCAAAGCGAGTAATTGCTCGCCCATCTTTCGAGCCGTTCTGAGTTCGGCCCGCATCTCGTGGACGACCCACAGGCCGCGGAGCACCTGAAAAGACTGCGGAGTTTCTCCAAGTTGCTGACACAGTTCCTGGGCGCGGGCATACGCGCGTTCCACCTCCGGGGCGGCGTAGCCCTTGGTCGCCATGAGACTTGGACCCAAGCGGGTCTGGATAGCCAGCTCCCGGTGGGTCCGGTCGGGCGTCTCCGGCAGTTCGTTGAGAAGCGCCAGTCCCTTGAGGAAATGGCCGATGCCCTCACGGTGCGCCGAGCGTTGCACGGCCTGCTCTCCGGCGTACTGCCAAAATCCAATGGCCTGATCGATCAAGCCGGCTTCGGTGTAATGGTGGGCGACTAATTCCGGTTGCTGGTGTCTGATATCGGAGAACTGTTTGACGAGGACATCGGCGACCTGGTGATGAATCTGCTGGCGTTTACTCTTGAGCACAGACTGATACGCCGTGTCTTGGAGCATGGCATGCTTGAAGACCCAGCGGGCCTGGGGAAGCATACCTTTTTGAAAAATCAGCTCAGCCTCCACGAGTTGGGTCAACCCCCTCGTGAGTCGCTGCTCATCGGACGGCCAGACCGCCCGGATCAGGGCATACGAAAAGGCTCGGCCGAGCACGGCGCCGATTTGGGCAGCATCCCGGGCGATGCTGCTGAGTTGATCAAGCCGGGCCATTAATGAATCCTGAAGCGTGGCAGGAATCGTGTGGGGAGCCCCGCCCCCATCGTTTTCAGGCACGCCAGTCTCGATAATGGTTTTCGTCAGCTCTTCAACAAAAAGCGGAACGCCATCAGTCTGCGCCGCGATATGTTCCACCAGGTGTTGAGGCAGTCGTTGGCCTTGGGCGACATGGGTAATGAGGTTCTCAACCGATCGACGCTCCAAACGGCTCAGTGTCAGCAAGTGGACGGGCGGCCGCGGGGGCCACGGAGGGGTAAATTCCGACGAACGAAAAACCAGGAGGACGAAGAGATGAAGCGGAGCGGTCCGCTCAATGAGCGTCTGCACGAGATCGAGCGTCGAGGGGTCGACCCAATGCAGGTCTTCCCAAACAATAAGGAGGGACCGCTCTTCCGATTCTTCAGCCAGCCACGCAACCAATGTTTCCTGCGTCTTTTGTCGCTGTCGCTCTGGACTCAGCCTGAGCGGAGCGAAGCGTTCAGGCAGCGGCAGTGACAATAAGGCGGCAAACAGGGCCACACTCTCCTCCGGCAAATGGCGATAGCCTTCCAGAGCGGTCTCTAAACGGCGAAATTTTTCATCTGCGGGTTCATCGTCTTGAAACTGCAACCAGCGTTGGAGATGGTCGATCACCGAGTAAAAGGCCGTGTTGCGCGCATAGGACGAACAGCGGAATTCTCTGCGCGCTTCGCCCGCCTTGGCGACCTGCTCTTTGAGTTCCTGGACCAGGCGGGACTTGCCGATACCCGGCTCGCCACCCAGCAGCACGACTTGTCCCTCTCGGACCTTGGCCGCCTCCCAACGTTGCTGCAAGAATGCAAATTCTTCCGTTCGTCCAACCAGAGGAGACAAGCCGGCTTCAAGCGCCACCTCAAACCGGCTTTGCGCGCCTTCTTCGCCAATGACCTGGTAGACTGAGATGGGAGTTGTCTTGCCTTTGAGCGCATGCGGCCCAAGCGTCTGGCACGCAAAAAAGCCTTCGACGAGTCGGTAGACTGCGGCACTCATCACGACCGTATCGGCCTTGGCGATGGCCTGAAGGTGCGCCGCAATATTGGGCGTCTCGCCGAGTGCGAGGTGCGCGTGCCGCTCGCCGGCCCCCATGTCGCCCACCACAACCTGTCCGGTGTGAATACCGATCCGCAGCCGAATCCGCGACGCATCTTTCGCACTCGGACGGAAAGACGGCTGACGCCCAGTCTGCCGGAGCTGGCTGTTCATCTGATCCAGCTCAGCAAGAATGCCCAAACCCGTTTTCACGGCCCGTACCGCCGCATCTTCGTGGGCGATCGGATAACCAAAATAGACCAAAATCCCATCGCCGAGATACTGGGCGATATAGCCACCGAAACGGTGAATGACACCGGCACAGGTCTCTTGATACGTCCGAACGATGTCCCGCCACTCCTCAGGATCAAGTCGGCCGGCGAGGGCCGTTGATCCCACAATGTCGCAGAACATGACTGTCAACTGTCGCCGTCCGGTAGGCGCGTGCACCGGCGCGGGCGCGGGTGACCGACGTGGCTCTCGCGTTGACTGAGCTGCCGGCGCAGGGGTGGGCTCATCAACCGGTCGGACCAGTAGAGGAGTTCCACATTCGTCGCAAAACTTTGCTCCCGTCCGGTTGGCTTGCCCACAATTCGGGCACGACATAGGCAGGCTCCTCTGTCCCCGGCTTCTTCTGATTGATCCTGGGAGACTGGCGAAGCCTCAGCCTCCCTTACCACTCGATGGTCGATGGGTCTCCCTTATACAAGGTCCGGACATAGGCGATAACTTTCCAGGCTTCCTCCTCGGTGATCACCCCGTCGTAACCGGGCATTTTATTGCGCCCGGTCATGACCTGATCCATCACCCGGATGTCATCGCCCGTGCCTTCCTTCCATTCCTCATCCGTTAAGTCGGGTCCCATGCCTCCACCACCCCGTAAGCCGTGACAGCTATAGCAATTCAGGAGCTTGTAGAGCTCTTCGCCCTCGCTGATCGCCTCTGGATTCCCCGTATACGGATTGAGCTTTACCAGCCCGTTGGTCACTTCTTGCCCGGCCTCACCACGGGACTCTGTCGGCTGGCCATTGGAAGCTTGAGGGAATTGTGGGTCGGGCACTTCCGTGCCCTGTTGAGAGTCGTGAGGCTCGGTCGGTTGGAGGGTAATACCGGGGACACCGTAGTCGACCAAGATCTGCCGGATTTCTTCCGCGTGCTGCGTCAGCAGGCCATTGAGCGTATTCTTCAGCGCTTCGTCGCTCTTCCGAACGCCGAGCGCAATATCATAGGCGAGGAGGAGGGAGGGGGACTCATCCTGGGACGCTACGGGCACCACACGCAGTGAGGTGGCTTGCTGTTGGGCGAAATAACCGCCAATCGGTCCCCATACAATAGCCGCATCGATCTCTCTATTGGCGACGGCTTCAATGATTTTTCCCGGCGGATTGGGATCGGCATAATTGCCGAAGACACTGTAGCCGACCACATTATCCACAATCCCGCGCTTGCTCAGCGCATGGGCTGGCGGACTGTTGGTATAGTCATCACCGATCAGGTGCACACCGACTTTCAATTCTTTGAGGATGGGGTCATCAAAGGAGGACAGATCGTATGGTGCGTCTGCGGGATAGACAAAAGCGTAGATCGAACGGTAATACGGCTGCGTCGTTAAGACCATACCGATGTCGGCCGGCAGACCCATGACCACATCGCACCTGCCAGCGTTGAGCGTACTGCGCAGGAAGCCGCGGCGCTGGGGCCACCAGGTATAGGCGACTGTCTGGCCTAACCCACGGGCCAGGACTTCGGCGATTCTATTCTCAAACCCTTCTTGCCGCTGATTGGAAAACGGCAAATTATTGGGGTCTGCACAGACACGGAACGGTTTGGTCGCCTCTGCGGTCTCGGTTGCCCAGGCGGCAGCCGAGACGAGCGAGGCAGACAGGAGCAGGAGGAGGGTGAGACAGGTGGAAGCGTGGGGGGCTACTCGTCGTCCCCCCTCAGTTTGGTTGAGCATAAGAGGCTTTACAGCGGGTCGAGAGCGCTCATTTACTCAAGCGCAAAGACGTATAACATCCCGCCTTTATTCGTGTCTTTTCCCAGATCGCCAAAGGCGCCGACCGCGCCAAGAGCTGCGGTCGGATCATCCGTTGACAGGTCGGCGGCGACGACGAGGCCAGACCAGCCACCGATCCCGGACATGATCGCCACGTACTGCTTGCCGTCCGGTCCGAGATAGGTCATGGGCGCGCCGATAATGCCCGAGCCGGCTTTGAACTTCCACAGTTCTTCGCCAGTCGAGGCGTGGATCGCTTTGAACCAACCGTCCATGGTCCCGTAAAACACCACATCACCGCCGGTCGAAAGCGCTCCACTCCAGGCCGACCATTTTTCCTTAATGCCCCATTTCTTTTCACCGGCAACCGGATCCCAGGCAATGAATTCCCCGCGGTGCCCGCCAGGTCCGGGGAACATTTTGACAATAGCGCCAACGTAGGGCACGCCAGCAATATAGCGGACTTTCGTCCCCTCGTAATCCATGCACAGATGGTTGGTAGGCACATAAAAAAGCTTGGTTCTGGGTGAATAGGACACAGGCTGTTGGTCCTTGGTTCCCATGGCACCAGGGCAGATACCTTCCGTATTCACCCCTTCTTTGGTCCGCTTGTCCGGGTTTTCGACGGGCAGACCGGTTTCGAGGTTAATCTCTTTGGCCCAGTTCACTTCGCCAAATTTATCCGCGGCCAGAACCTTGCCCGAAGTCCGGTCAACCTTGTAGGCAAAGCCGTTGCGATCGAAGTGGACCAGGACTTTCTGGGCTTTTCCATCTCCATTGGCCGGCAGGTCAATCAAGACGCTCTCGTTGATACCGTCATAGTCCCAGGCGTCATGTGGGGTCATTTGATACGCCCACTTGGCTTGGCCCGTGTCCGGGTTGCGGGCAAACAATGTCATGGACCATTTATTATCACCCGGCCGCTGATCAGGATTCCAGGCACCCGGATTCCCGGTCCCATAGTAGAACAGGTCAAGTTCGGGGTCGTAGCTATACCAGCCCCAGGTCGTACCACCGCCCCGCTTCCACTCTTCGCCTTTCCAGGTTGAGACTCCCAGGTCCTTGCCTTGGTGCGAGTCATACGGGGAGGAAAAATCTTCACCAATCAACACCTCGGAATCCGGCCCGGTGCTGTACGCGCGCCAGACCTGCTCACCCGTGTCGACGTGATTGGCGGTGACAAACCCGCGCACGCCAAACTCACCCCCGCTTATGCCAGTAATGACTTTGTCGCGGACGACCAGCGGTACCATGGTAATGGTCTGGCCCTGTTTGATGTCGCCCTGCTTGACCTTCCACAGCTCTTTCCCGGTCTCGGCATCAAGGGCGACCGTGTGCGCGTCGAGCTGATTGAAAAAGATTTTGCCCGCAGCATAGGCCGCGCCCCGATTCACCACGTCACAGCAGGCGATCGGAATGGCATCCTCGCTTTGGACGGGCGCATATTTCCATTTAATGGCATGACCCGGATCCGCCAGATCGATGGCATACACGATATTGGGAAAGGGGGTCACAATATACATGGTGTCGCCAATCACCAGCGGCGTGCCTTCGTGGCCGCGCAGGACGCCGGTCGAAAACGTCCAGGCGACCTTCAGGTCCTTCGCGTTCTGCGTGGAAATCTGGTCCAGGCTGCTATAGCGGGTGAGGGCGTAGTCCCGGCCCGAAGTCGCCCACTGACCGTGGTTTTGCTGCATATCGAGCAGTTCCTGCGAAGCCTGCCCAGATTGAGAAAAAAGCGGCAAGAGCAACAGTCCGGCAACGAGCAGTATCGTCTGCCCTCCAACAGCAAGCCCTCTGAGAAATCGAGTCTTCATAATGCCCTCCTTTGCCTACTCTTCAGGAATCTGAAACACATACTCGCTCTCTGGGGCCACTCCCTCTCGCTCTGCTGAAGAGCGCGGTCGTGAGCCCTTCCCATCAGGAGAAAGCTACTCTGGGAAGGCTGGTTTTGTCAATCGCGATCCCTGCCGCAATCGGCCTCCGCCGTCAGGAAGAGGCAGGTGTAGGCCGCGCCCAGGAAGGCCGCTTCAGCCAGAATTTTCAAGCCTTCCTCAACACCACCGAGCCATTTTCCCAGGCTGGCGCTTCCCTCCTGACTGATGCCCATGAAGAGAAACACATCGGGACGATTCACCAGGGCATCAAGCAGCCCCATAAAGAGGAACAGGGCAAATCCACATATCACCAGGGGGAGAACCGTTCGATAAGAGATCAGTTCAGAGCGGTAGGCATACAGGACGGCCATACCGCTCAACCCATACCCCAGCAAAATCGCGTCATCGAGTCGGTCAGTTAACGCGGTCTCTGGGCGCTGCAAGAGCCGGTGCACGAAACGGTCCAGGGATTCATGGATCTTGGCGACTTCATCGACTGCCAGGAAAAGGAATCCAAGGGCAATCAGCAGCCAGACAAAAGCCGGGTGACGCCACACCGCCAAGTCTAAATTACCACCTGGCCGACAGTAGAATACACCGCCAGCAAGACTGCCGGTCACGAGCAGATGCGCAAACGACAGCCATGTGATCGGATCGCCTTCACCGGTATACGCAGTAGGATTTTGATGCCAGGCAAAGCCAAGACCGAGAGCCAGCAAAACAGCCAGAAAGTCAATGTAGACCAGGGAGAGCAGGAAGGTCGTAGGGGTGCAGGGCAAGAGTGTCCGATTCACGTCGCCACTGTCCTCTCCGGGCAGCCGCACCGCTGGGCTGTCATTTTATGGCATAGGCATTTGCCGGGGAGCCAACCCCGCCGGGCAGATTGAGCGGAATCGCAGCCAGCATGAATTCATAGCTCCCGTCCTGGGCGCAGGCCTGAGCCAGCTCCTCCACATCCCACAGCTCTCCAAGGGGCATGCCTTGCAGCGCAATAAGCCGACGATGCTGAAAGCCGACGGCCCGATCGACGGGCAAGGCTTCCACCGCGACATTGTCTGCGGCAATGGCTGCGATGTATCGATCCCAGAGCCAGGCCGCGGTCTCTTGCGAGGCTGCCAGCCCCGGACAGGCATGCTGCGCTTCGCCAGGTTCCAGGCTGTCGCGCAACTTCTCCCGCCCCACTGCATCCAAGCTTTTATACCACTCCAGCCAGCCGGTTCGCAGAATCAGGATATCGCCCGGTTCGAGTTGTACCTGTTGCGCGTACGCGACTTTTTCGAGAAAAGCCCCATCCATCTCGAACTTTTTCGTCATGTCGAGCGGCGTCTGCTGCATTTCCATATAGCGCGCGCCATCCAGCAACACCCCGCGCCCGACTATACCGTGCTGGGCCCAGTGCTCAATACCGAGTTCGCCCTTTTCGTCCAGGTCGCCGTCCTGGCGGCCCCCATAATAGCCGTACTCGCGAAAGCGGATGTGACGCAGGCTGTCCCACTGACTCGAACCCTGCATCGCAAAATTATCAACATAGTCGTCACGACCGCCTCGACCAACTTCAATATGGTGTCGATAGCCCTTGCTCCGGAACCCACCGTATAGCGTAATGGGGAAATTCAACGGCAGGCTGAGGTTGAACACCTGGCCGGTCCGAATCAGTCCTGCGGCGTGCTTGACTCTTTCTGGCGTCAGTAGATTTACCGAGCCCAGTTGGTCTTCCGGCCCAAAGACCTCCCAGGCATGGCGTTCTTGCGTCTCTCCCACGTACGGCAACTCTCCAAATTTTGGCAGACTCGGCATTGTTCTCCTCCCACGAATTCTCAACCCTATCTTCGGGTAGCTGGTGAGGACACGCTGGTACTCACACTACCCTCTCGACGTGCAGAGTGTGACCACCGGAGAATGGAGTGTCAGCGCTGCTCGGGCAACAGCTCCAGCACGGCAAGCGTCAGCTCTGAGCCGGTCTGCTCGGCAAAGAAGTAGTCATCGACCACACTGGCCATAGGACCGAGTTCCAGGTTGACGCTGACCTCATTCTCACCCGGATACCAACGCAGGCGAAAGCCGATGGCTTCGGGCGGCACGCGATGCGTCGTTTGCCGCCCGCCGGGACCGTCGTAAAAATAGTCGCCCTCTTCCCCTTCTCGACTGACCAGCCACGCGCCCAGCCAGCGCTTGCGGTCTGCCGGCGCTTTCTCGGCCTCCCCCCAGTCCAGGCTCAGCGTCTCAGGCCGTGCGGCGCTCATACTCGGCTCTCCTCAGCGTCTGGCTGAGCCGGAGGCAGCTCAAAACCGTACAGTTGGGCCGCGTTGAGCCCCAGGACCTGACGCCGTTCAGACTCAGTGAGATCGCTCATGGTCCGGTCGATAGCTTCCTGCGAACGCGGCCAGGTGCCTTCGTGATGCGGATAATCATCCCCCCATAAGAGCCGATCGATACCGATCCATTTGCGCGTCTCCAGGCCAACCGGGTCGTCCTGAAAGGTGGCATAGCCTTGACGGCGAAAATATTCACTCGGCGGCATCGGCAGCTTGGGGGCAATCCAGAAGTGGTGTTTGTGAAAGCCTTCGTCCATGACCCAGAGTGTCCAGGCCAGCCAGCCAATCCCGGCCTCAACAGTCACAAACTTGAGCTCGGGGAAACGCTCCAGCACCCCGGACGCGCACAGGTGGACCACCGGATCGATCGCCGTCGATAGGGCATGGACAACATAGTTAATAATCGCCCCGCCATTGCCTGAGGCGGTCCGCGGATCTTTGCCCGTTCCCACGTGGAAGCTCATCGGCATGCCGGTTTCTTGAATAGCCGCCCACAGCGGGTCGTACAGCGGCAGATTATAGGGCTGGTCCGGAACGGTGACGGGCAGGAAAACGGTTTTATAGCCTAACTCGGCGACGCGCTGGACCTCCTGCACCGCGGCGTCCACATCTTGCGGCGCGATGGCGGCGGTGGGGACGGAGCGTCTCTGCGCTGGGTTGAAAACCTCAATGGCCCAGTCATTCCACACCCGGCACATGGCGGTTTGCATGGCAGGATCGGGCGAGGTCCACATCAGCAGCCCGCGGTTGGGGTAAATGACTTCCGCGTCAATCCCGTCCCGGGCCAAATCCTGCTGGCGCCGTTCAAGGTCAAAGGTCCCACCCTTGGCCCGCTCTAAATCTTCCCCGCTCAGGGTGAAGTCCCGGATACGCTTTTTCTCCTGCCCCTCAACGACCAGCCATTTCCGCCCATTGGCATCGACCGTCAAACGTGGAATTCGGTGACGAAATTTGGCCTCAATCCGCTTCTCCCAGAGGTCGGGCGGCTCCAGCACATGGCAGTCTGCGGAAACGACAAAGTAGTCCTGCATAGGAATCGATGAAGGTGTGGACATCGGGCCCTCCCCCGGCTGTAAGCAATAGGTCTGAGGCGCTTCCACCCTTAGGCAAGTTCTCTCCGAGCGTCAAGTATGATCGGTCTGCTGCCGACATGAATCGGGACAGACAGCACGACCAGATCAACCAAAGAGGCTATTGCCAGGCAAGGCGCTTTTCTCTATACAGTCATGACTTTATCACAAGAGTGCACGAACGGATTTCACACCGCATCCCCAGAGGGTCCTTTCTCTGTCCGCGAGACGAAGAGTTGAGGTGGGGGGAAACGTACGAAAGGTATTACACATTGACACTGGAACCGCTTCTCTGGGGGCTCGCAAAAGGCACAATCGGCTTTATTGGACTCGTTCTGTATTCCAGCTTTTTTGAATGGGCACTGCACAAGTATTTGATGCACACCCTGACCTTACCCTACTCATTCCAGGCCCACGCCCTCGTCCATCATGGCCTCTTCCGGGCTGACACTACCTACCACATCCAGCCTGGGGTTGATCCCAAAAAGGTCACCTTTGCGTGGTGGAATGCGCCGCTGCTCATCGGGCTGCATCTGCCCCTCCTCCTCGGCCTCGGCTGGGCGTTTGGCTGGTCCGTCTGTGTTGGTGGGCTCCTTGCCTTGGCCCTCGATTATGCCCTGTACGAATACATTCACTATTGTATGCACGTCCCACGCAACCGCTGGATTGAGCGCACCCAGGCGTTTCGATTCGTGCATACCCATCACTATATTCACCATCGTTATCCCTACCAGAATCTCAACGTGGTGAACGTCGTGGCAGACTGGGTCTTTGGCACCATGCTGGCGGCTAAGGATGTGGACCTGAGCGCCGACCCCATCGTCAATCCTCAGGCTGAGCAGGAGCTGGCAACGCCCCTTGCTGCGTTCTAGCACGGTTCTCCGTTCCGAGGCATAAGCGCAGGCTCCCTGCCCCAGCATCCGTGTTCACCAGGATGGTGAGTCCTAGCGCGCGGCTTTCTCCCGGTATGCCCCCAGCGCACTCCCCGCCCCCTTTTTGATGGTCCGGTGTTCGGGCGGAGTGGGTCGAAGAACGGCTGGCCACTTGTCGGGTTGGGGTTCCGGTCCCTCTTGGGCTGTGACGGCGGGCTGGGTGTCGCCAAAGAGCGGCGTCCGGCGGATATCGATGTCCGGGACGTTATAGCTGAACTCAACCGGAATGCCGTTCGGGTCAAAGGCGTAGATCGAATGGATAAAGCCATGATCTATCGGACCTGAAACCTCATAGTCCGCGGCCACCAGTTTGTCTCTGAGCTCCCATAACTCATCGGCAGACTCAACGCCAAACGCGACGTGGTCAAAGGCGATCGGACCACGGAAGGCAACGCCATGCCGCTTTTGCGGGACGGGCTCTGCTCCGTCCCATTCAAAAAAGGCTACCGAGTCGGTCTCGGACAGCTCAAAGAAATAATGCCGAAAGCCCGGTTCACCAATCGTGGCGACCAAGCGCATGCCGAGCAGATCGCGCCAGAAACGGACCGTCTTATCCATGTCACCAGTAACAAACGCCAGGTGATTCACACCGGTAAATCGGGCCATTGCAGCCTCCTTATTGAGAGGGACTCTGCACACCATTATCCCTGAATCAGCGGCCCGTGTCAGCCGGTGCGCTCTTTGTCCATATAGGCCCTGGCAGAGGAATAGGACGAAACACTGTACGGGACAAAGAAGGTCAGGGCGATCTTGAAACCCAACCGAGGGGAGAAGTCGAGATTCCAAAGCAGGTCGTACTGATTGATCACGGTCAGGATGGGCCCCACGATGCCGGCCACCTTCAGGGCGCGGCTCACCGTCTCCCGTCGAAACCAATGATGCAGGAAGCGCCGGCTTCCACCGCACTGATTGCCTGTTGTCACGTATGCTCCGCTGTCTGGCTGGCAGTCTAGGGGGACAGATAGCATCTAGCAAGGGTGTTGACCCTGCCGCGGTATCTTTGAGGAATCGACTCGCGGACGGCTTGGGGGTCGAGCTCGACCCCCAGATGCAGCACCTGCTGGATGCTCATGCTGATAAGGAGTAAATCGCCGCCTGAGCCGGGTGTCGGCTCGGGTGCGCTTCCCTCAGCTCTATAACGTTTTTTCGAATATCCGGTAGGTTTTGTATATCTGAGCGCCCATGCGTTCGAGACCGCGCTGCATGGCCCAGTTATCTTCAAGAATCCACGAACATTCAACCAGACGATAGCCGTAGGCTGGGACGTCTTGCCAGAGTTTGAGGTACAGCATGGCGTCAAGACCACGCACCCGTACGTCTGGATTGGTGCCGAGCAAGAGAATCCGCAGGGCATCAATCCGGCGGCTATACCACAGAAACTTCAGGAAGCCGAACGGGAATAATCGGCCGTTCATGTGCCGCAGAGCCTGATTATAGTCCGGCAGCGCGAGGGCAAAGCCGACCGGACGGTTCTCCAGTTCGGCGATCAAGCACAACCTGGGGTCGGCGACGCGGCGCAGCGTCTGGGCAAGCAGGTCCACCTCAGCCTCAGTCATCGGTACGAAGCCCCAGTTCTGCGCCCAGGCTCTATGGTAGATCGCGTGCAACACGCGGATTTCTTCCGTGAAGCGTCGGAGGTCGATGGACCGGATAGTGATGGCTTGTTTCTTCCGGAGGCGTTCGACCCCCTGCACGAGTCGCTCAGGGATGGTCGCATCTTCACGCAGATCAATGAGATACGCCCACAGATCCTTAGCCTTGGTATAGCCCGCGATGCGGAGCAACCGGGCATAATAGGGACGATGGTGGGGCATCAGCACCATGGGAGCCGCGTGGAACCCATCGACCAATAGTCCACATTCCTCATTGGTCGAGAAGCTCATCGGCCCTCGAATGCTCCGCACTCCGCGCTGACCGACCCACTGTTCTGCGGCGGCCAATAAGGCCTGGGCAACCTCCTGGTCGTCAATACTCTCAAAGAAACCGAAGAAGCCAACCGACTCCGTGTGAAATTGGATATGCCGATGATTGACAATGGCCGCAATCCGTCCCACGACCTGCCCATTCAGACGGGCAAGAAAATACTGGACATCGGCGTGTTTGTGGAAGGGGTGCTTTTTTGGAGAGAGGAGTTTTTTCAGATCAAAAAGCAACGGTGGGACCCAAGCCGGATCATCGCTATACAGGTGCCACGGCAGTTGAGTGAAATGGTGAAGGTCCCGCCGGTTACGGACCGGGGTTATCCGTACGTCTCTGGACATCTATAGCGTGGCACAGCTGGGTCGGCTCGGCACTCGCTGAAACATTGCCCCAGGACAGAGAAGCCGCTCCTACACGGCAACCTTCTCCACCTGGATGTGGGGCCGGATACGGGCAAAGACATCTAAGACAAAGTCAATCTGTTCATCGGTGTGGGTGGCCATCATGGAAATCCGAATTCGGCATGAATTCTCAGGGACGGCCGGCGGGATAACCGGATTGGTGAAGATGCCGGAGTCAAACAATTCCTTCCAGATCATGCCCATTAACCACATATCTCCGACAATAATGGGAATCACCGGCGTATCACTCGTCCCGATATTATAGCCCAGATTCTTGAGCCCGGCCTGCATGCGGCGGGTATTGCGCCACAAGGCCGCACGTCTTTCGGGTTCCTGTTCAATAATCTGCAGGGCAGTTAACACCGTGGCCACCGACGGCGGGGGCATGCTGGCACTAAAAATCAAAGAGCGGGCGTGGTGTTTCAGATAGTGAATAACCGGCTCCGGACCAGCCACCACACCGCCAATTGCGGCCAAAGACTTGGAGAATGACGACATAATAAGACCGACTCGGTCCTCTACGCCGAAATGCTGCGCCGTACCACCACCGTTCTTGCCCAACACCCCAAAGGAATGGGCATCATCAACCATAATCTCGGCATGGTACTGCTCGGCTAGGGCAACCAAACTCGGCAGGTCTGCGATATCGCCCTCCATGGAAAAAATGCCATCGGTGACAATCAGCTTCCCCGCCTTGGGCGGGGTCTTCTGCAACTGCTGTTCCAGTGTTTCAAGATCCCCATGCGGATAGCGCAGCACGGTCCCGTGGGCAAGCTGAGAACCGTCTACCGCACTGGCGTGATCGAGCTTATCCAGATAGAGGTAATCTTTTTTCCCAATCAGGGTTGCCAGGATACCTAAGTTCGTCTGATAGCCCGTACTGAAAACGAGCGCGGCCTCTTTATTGAGAAAACGGGCTAAGCGTGCTTCGAGTTCATCGTGCAAGTCCAGCGTCCCGTTTAAGAAGCGACTGCCGGTACACCCACTGCCATAGCGTCTGAGAGCGGCCTCGGCGGCCGCCAACACCTTGGGGTGATGGGTCAGGCCAAGATAGTTATTGGAGCCCATCATCACCTTGGACTCCCCTCGCACCATAACCTCAGTTCCTTCAGACGATTCTATCGGTGTAAAAAACGGATAATACCCTGTCGCCTGAGCCTCTCGAGCACGGGTAAAACGAGTACATTTCTCGAAAAGGTTCATCCCGTTCCCCTCTCTGCCTGACATCCCCGGTTGTCGATGTGGGTGGCCTGTCGCGGTTCCGGTTTTATCACAGTCTCCCTCATGACGGTGTTTGCTATAGCCATGTCTGTTGTCTATACCATGCTGCGGTTTCAACACATCCGGTTGCCAGCGGAACCTGCGCCTCAAATCCCAACTCCCGCTTGGCCAGCGTGGTTTCGCACAGCCAACCGGGAGCAAGGAGTTCCTTGACTTTTTCGCGATTGAATATCGTTGTTCGCCCGATGGCGGCGGCTCCTCCTTCGCTCACCGTTGCCGCCATCTGTACGAGAAACCGTGGGATCCGAACCATGTGGACGGAACGCCCAACGGCCCGGCTTATGCACGTGGCAATTTCGCTCCAACCATAGGAGCGTGATTCGGCCACATGATAGAGCCCACGCGCTTCTGGCATGGTGGCTGCGCGGAGCATCGCCTGGACGAGATCGGTAACGTGGACGAGTTGCACAATACTCTCCGGGCCGGCTGGTAGCGGCAAAACACCACGGGCCGCAAGACGGAAGAGCAAAAAGAAGTCTTTCTCCCGTGGGCCGTAGACCACCGGCGCGCGAAGCATCACAACCTCGAAGGCGTCGGACGCAGCGAAGCAGGCATGTTCTCCGACGAGCTTACTCCGCCCATAGGCCGTAATCGGGTGTGGCTCGTCGCCCGGTTCAACCGGCCGCCCGTCTCGTGCCGGACCCGCCGCCGCGAGTGAACTCAGATAGATCAGTCGGCGCGGGCTCGGCTGCGCGGCCCGCATGGCCTGAACAAGCCTGTGCGTTCCCTCGGCATTCGCGCGCAGATACTCCTCCTCGGTGTGTGCTTTTGTCACTGCTGCGAGATGAAAGACGGTGTCGACTTGAGAGACCGCCTGCGTCAGACTATGTCGGTCCTCTAGCGCGCCCGTGACCAGCTCGACCTTGTCAGCCTGATCACAGGCGAGTCGCGCAATATCACTCGTCGGGCGAACGAGCACGCGCGGTCGGACGCCGTGTTCGACGAGCGCATCAACAAGGTGCGAGCCAATAAAGCCAGTTCCTCCGGTCACAAGGACACGAGTACCTGCCTTCACCAGCGGGGCACGTGGTGTTATCCCTAGGGTACTCACAGTAGCTCGAATCACGTAAAGTCGGACGCTAGATAACAGATTTCCCCAATTTAACCAAGGGGTAACACAGTCGCCATATCGTTTTATTTATAATAACGCCGTTCTTAAATATATCGCTAGACAATACTCTCTTGACAACACGGTTCTGGTCGCTCTTATAGAAGCTCCTCTATGATGGGGCAGCGAGGTTCGAGCAAACAACCGGAGCATTTATCTGTGGCGTCCCAAAACGAATTTCTTGGCGAGATAGCGGACGAGCAGTTCGCGGCGCGGGTGCGGAAGCACTTTGCCTCTGCGTTCCAGCCCAAGGTGCACATCTATTGGCTCGACCTCTTGCTGTCTTCTCTTGTGGGCTGGACGGCCTTTTGGTTGAGTATCCAGTACCCATTCGGCTCTCTGGCCTATCTCGCAACGACAAGTACCGCTCTCCTCGCCCTTCTCCGCGCTGCCTTATTCATTCATGAAATTGCCCACCAGAAGCGGGGCAGCCTGCCTGGTTTTGAGTGCGCCTGGCATGTCCTGGTCGGTCTGCCTTTCATGCTTCCCAGTCTCATGTATGTGGGCTCACATGGGGACCACCACCGACCTCACACCTTCGGGACAGTCGACGACCCCGAGTATGCGCCGCTCGTTCACGGCACACCTCTCGGCCTAGTCTGGTTTGTTCTGAGCGTCTGCGTTGTGCCCATCTTGTTGCCGCTGCGATGGGGGATCATCGGTCCTCTTTCGTTTGTTATCCCCCCGGTGCGAAAAATCGTTATTCAGCGGGCTTCCACCCTGGTGATCAATCCGGCGTATCGTCGCCCCCTGCCGGGAAAGCAGTATCGGTTACGGTGGCTCAGTCAAGAATGGACGGCCGCGCTGGTTGCCTGGCTGGTGGGTGTAAGCTGGTACGCAGGACATCTCCCCGGCGTCTGGCTCGCGCAGTGGTATGTCGTGACGGCTGGCATGTTGATCGTGAACCAAATCCGGACGTTAGCGGCTCACCGGTATGACAATACCGGACGGCGGTTGAGTGTGACCGAGCAACTGCTCGATTCCGTCAATATGTGCGGCTGGCCAGCGCCAACCGTTCTTGCCGCCCCGGTGGGTCTGCGCTATCACGCCCTCCACCACCTCTTACCCAACGTCCCCTACCACAGTCTCGGGCGGCTCCATCGCCAGTTGCGAGCGGAATTGCCCCCTACTGGTGTCTATTCGCAGACCATTGAACGCGGTATTCTCTCGGCCATCAGAAGTCTGGTCGACCGGATGGGCCAGAGTCGCCGCTCTGCACCGCTTAACGAAGAGCACGCTGGCGAAGAAGCTTAAACAATACCGGCCAGCCTAAGAGCAGCGGGTAGCGTCGCTGTCGTGCTGACAGCTCAACCCTCACCCCGGTATGCCTGCCCAGTTTCCATAAGACATAGGGCAGCCAATCGTCAAAGGTGAGGGCGGTTTTGAAGAGGCGTACGGTATACAGACATTTCGCTCCCGTCGCCCGGACTGCCCAACTGGCCCGCCCTGCCCAGCGTGTACGCCGTGGCACGGCGATCGCCCACTGTCCATCGCTTTCTCGGCAGACGCACCTCCCCTGCTGCTCCAGGAACTGGAGCCCCAACCGTGCGACGCGGTCGTAGCGCTCCGGCGACGCGGCGTATAATGCCTGGATGGTTTCCGGCCGTTCGGTCCGCAGTTCAGTCCGATACGTTTCTCGAAACCCTTTCTGCCAGAGGGCGGCAAGGGGAAAAGAGCGGCTCAAATCATTCCGCGCAAAAAAGGGAATGACGCGTGAAAGAAATGTGAGCGTAGCCTGTGTTGCGGCGTGTATGACGCGGTCCCGCACCTCTTCGCTACACGCAAACACAAGCTGCGCCGGCTGACAGAAGCGAGCCCAGATAATAGCGGGAATAACGGCCGGAGTTGTCGCGCGCTCAAAATCGGCAGTCGAGATAACCGCATACTTCGCCCGGAGCGTCCGCGGCCCCTGCCTGACCTCAATATAGAACACATTCGGCGGCAGTAGCGCATTCAGCCATCTGAGCAAAGGCCTGTGATAGAAAGACCGGTACGAGCGGACGAGAACGTAAAAGTCGAGCACCGCATCAGCCGTCTGCTGGGTGCGGAGGCAGGAGCCGTAGAACAGTACGGCATCGATTCCTTCGGCATGACGTTGTTGGATTTCCACGGCCACGACTTGGGCGGCTTCGGGCGCCGGCTGAGTCCACTCTTGGGCCAAGAGGCCTGTCAGGGTAGACAGCGGCGGTTGTACATCGTCTCGCATACTTAGGCTCGAATAAAACGGAGTCGGTGGTCCGCCGCAAGATGCAGGGTCCGACCGGGTTGCGGCCCAAAGAGTTCGCCATCAATGGTGAACCCACAGTCCATCTGCAGGGTCAGGCGTTCAACATTGTGGCTGCAATAGCCCGAGTCCAGCGCAAACGACGGCGGGGGAAGCCCGCGTAGGACTTTCCAGACCGCAACCGGGCTCCGCGCGGCATTGGCCGCAATGGCGGTAAAACGGAGCGGTGCATTTTCGGTTCCCCAAAACGGACAGAGACGCAGGAAGAGCCGTTTCAGCGTGGTCGCCATCACGAGTTGAAATGGCTTTGTTTCAAGCCGGTCTGTGGACGTTGCCATGCCCGTGTGATTGAATGCCAGACCAATATCATCCGGAGCAAAAATTCCGGTGGGGGAACCGCTCGCCACCCGCAGGAGGGCTCCCCCTAAAAAGAGCCCGGCACCAAATAGGCCCTGTAAACGCCGTTTGGGATAGAGCCGATGCTTAAAGGCGAGCGCTCGCTGGATAACACCCGCGCCGAAAAACATGCCATATTGAGGACTCGTGCCCAGGCCGAAGGCGACGCGCAACACCGGCCGCTTCACCACTCGCCGCTCAAGTGTATTGGCTCGCAGCGCGCGGATCAACGCAACCAAGCCGGCAGCCGGTGGAGCAGTACTGCCAATATCCGCAGCGCTCATATTTGTTCGCCCACCAGGCAGAGGCGCAATGGCCGGCAGGGATTCAAAGATCGATCCGGCCAAGACTTCGGTCAAGACGCGTTGCAGCGTTCCATCCCCGCCATCCACAGCAAGGAGGGTCACGCCTCGGCGAGCGAGGCAGGCAAGCGCTTCGGGCACGTCTGCACTCGAGCGCGTCGTCACATGCACGACCTCGGGCGCGTCCTCAAGAGTCTGCTTGAGTGCGGTCGGGGAAGCGCGGCTCAGACCGGCGTGGCAATTACTGAGAAGGCCCAGTCGCACGGAAGCCCCGGGATGCAGACCGTCCCATCCTGTTCACGAGCAGCCCCCAGCTGGCAAGCATCGTTCTTGGCCAATAGGATTTACGCCAGGATGGACCCGCCGACCTATTTGTCCTCATGCGAGCGTCCCCGCTTCCTGCCAGGTCTGAATCGGCCGGCCGCGCCAACGCTGGATACAGGCCTGGCCCAGGCGTAGCGTGTGAAATCCCAGAGAACAGACGGTCCAGACCGCAACGAGCCAGAAGCCCAGATCGGGACGACCGCCAAGGACCCCGAGCGTCAGTAAAATCAGATTCGGATTCCGGCGTGCGGTAATGGTCCGAAAAAACGAATCAATGGGCCGCCACGAGTGAATTTCCAGGTGAAACACCAGCAGAAAGAGCCCTTCGAGCAGCCGTCCGAGAATATACCCACCAACGATAATCACCACGACTGGGTCATACCAGATCAAGGCCGGAGAAAAGCTGCCCGCCAGGCCCATCGCCCAGGCGAGATACCAGAAGGGAGGGTGGACGAGGTCAAGACCGTGGTCCAGCACATGGCCCATCCGGCTTGAGGTGCAGGTCACGCGAGCCAGCTTGCCATCCACGGTATCCAAAAAAGTCATGAGCCAGGCACACACGAGTCCAGGACCAAATTGTCCCTGAACAAAGAGCCAAGTCGCCACACCCACCAGTATCCAGCTGAGCCCGGTCACGATATTGGGAGAAACATGAGCACGGGCCAGCAGGCGCGTAACGGCTCGGGCGGGCAGCGGCCAGACCCACTTGGTGACCACGTCGGTAATACCCTTATACGACGCACGAAACATGCGATTTTCAACCTGAGTCAGCGAGTTCGCACCCACCCGGAGAAGATAGGGAGGATCGTATTTGCGCAAGGCCGAGGAATAGGCGGGAACAAGGTCAGCGGGAACCCGACAGGCCAGGTGTTCCCGTTGCACAGAACCAACAGACACCGGAGCGGTGAGGCAGGGAAGCAGCGCCTCTGTCTGACTCCCGGTTGTGACGACCGCAACAATTGTTGCGGGTGTAGCCGGGTCGACCAGCGCTAAGCTCCGGGCATCACAGGACGCAAGGCTCTTCTCAAGCAGGGCGCGGATTAAGCGCTCGTCAAAGACATAATCGGTGCGGAACACCAGAACCGGGCTATCAGGGCGAACTGGAGGGCGGGAGGTTCCTGTCGCAATCTGCGCCTCAGACACACCCGCGGCGCGGAGGGTGCGACACAAGCGTTCTGCTAGCGAGAGACCCCACACTTCTACCGGAGCAGTGGGACCGCCCTCAGCACGAACTGTGGAATCGGCAAGCCACACCCGAACACGCTCGGCTCCCGCCACCGGTTTCATATCGCTCTTCCTCGTCACGCTGCCTCTGCCTAGACCACAGCCTGACAGTGAGCGGTCTTATCATACGCCAGGGAGGTGGTATAGGTTGAAGAGAAGTACCTAGAGCCAAATTATGCCAGCCTTTACGCTTGCCCATTTATCAGACCTGCACGTCACACCGATCCGGGTCCGGCGGCCGATAGACTTTCTGAATAAGCGCTTCTTGGGCGCCTTGTCGTGGTCCCTGCGGCGCCGCAAGGAATATCGCCCCGAAGTCCTGGCCGCGCTGGTCGACGACCTGCACACACAAGGGCCGGACCATGTGGTCATTACTGGCGACCTGACCAATATTGCGCTCGAAGACGAGTTCTCCGCCTCCCTCCCGTGGCTGCAAAAATTGGGCGGCCCACAGCACGTTTCCCTTATCCCAGGTAACCATGACACCTATACGCGCGGGAGCGAGTCTTCTCCGTGGGCGTATTGGGGCGACTACATGCGCTCTCATATCCCGACGGATACGCTGCCAGACCCTGCGCTGTTGCCTTCAGACCTTCCACCAGCCGAGTTTCCAACCCTCCGTCTCTGTGGACCACTCGCTCTCGTCGGCGTTTCAACAGCGCGGGCAACGGCCCCCTTCTACGCCTCGGGAACGATAGGCCGGACGCAACTGGATCGACTTGAGCAGACCCTCAGCGCGTTGGCAAACACGTCCCTGAGTCGGGTCGTGCTCATTCACCATCCTCCCCAACCCATCGCCATATCGGCCCGCCGCCGCCTCACCGATGCGGCTACCTTTCGGGCCGTGCTCGCCAAAACCGGCGCAGAGCTGATTCTGCACGGTCACGTTCATCGCACAGTCACGGCGAGCATCCCCGGACCCTGGGGACCGATTCCCGTTGTCGGGGTCCCAGCCTCCGCGGCGATTGGCCGACGACCGCAGCGGCGCTCACGCTACCACCTGTATCGG
This sequence comes from uncultured Binatia bacterium (SeqCode), assembly GCA_965203745.1. Lineage (GTDB taxonomy): Bacteria > Desulfobacterota > Binatia > Bin18 > Bin18 > Bin18. The sequence goes on along the minus strand of CBDBDK010000001.1, from coordinate 307,971 downwards.
ATCGAGCCGCACGGCGAGGTGAACGGACGAAGGCGTTTTCAGATCACTCTCACCTCCCGCATGTATGACCCAGGCACGACCAGTTTCCAGCATGCGACCGAGCAGAGTCTCTCGTAACGCCTCACCCTTGACTCTGCCGCAAGCCTGGAGCTAGAAGCAGAGTAGGCTGCGCAGAGAGTTTGATTATGAAGAAGTGCCTATCTTCGTTGCTGCTATTCTTTGTTGGTCTCCTGAGCCCAGTGTTCAGCCCGCAACCGGCCGCTCAGGCGCCCGTCGCCCGGGAAGTCCTCTCGGCTATGGTGACGATCCATGCCGAGATACCGGCGAGTGCGCGCACGGCCCAGTTTCTCGGGGAACAACGCAGCGGAAGCGGCGTGATCATCGATACGCAGGGCCATATTCTGACCATCGGCTATTTGGTCATGGAAGCCCGCCGGGTTGAAGTCATGGGCATAGAGGGGAGACGCATCCCGGCCACCGTTATTGCCCATGACACGCAGACCGGTTTTGGGCTCTTACGCGCCAACGAACCGCTCAACGTCACCCCCATGCCGTTCGGCAAGTCCTCCGACCTGGCTGAACGGACAGAAGTCGTTATTGCCAGCGACAGCAGCGCGGCTTCGGTACGCCCGACTTTGGTGACCTCACGGCGGGAATTTGCCGGCTATTGGGAATACCTGCTCGAAGACGCCATATTCACCGCGCCGCCGCATCCCCGTTACGCCGGTGCAGCGCTGATTGGGCCGGACGGAAAACTCCTGGGCATCGGCTCACTGCTGGTCAATGATGCCCTGCCCGGTCGGGAGTCTCTGACTGGAAATATGTTTGTACCTATTGACCATCTCAAACCCATCCTCACCGACCTGATTCGGACCGGTCGCGCCAGAGCGGCTCCTCGGCCCTGGCTCGGGCTCTTTACCGAGGAGTTTCGCGATAAGCTGATTATTATGTTTGTGGCGCCGGACGGCCCGGCAGAACAAGCCGGGGTGCAGGTCAACGATTTGGTCCTCAAGGTTGCCGATCAACCGGTCAAAGACCAGGCGGACTTCTATCGAAAGATGTGGGCGGTTGGGGAGGCCGGTGCCGATATCACCCTCACCCTCCTCCACGGGACAGAGGTCAAAGACATTACAATCCGCTCCGCAGACAGGGATCAGTATTTTCGCACGACCCCTACCCCGAGAAATCCAGACACCACAGAAGCTCTCCAGGCAACCTAGTCCCACTGTCCTCTAATAAGGTCGGGTGCGGGGCTAGCCATAGCATCCAACACGCTTTAGAGTCAGTACAATTCTATGCTCGCACCCGAGAGTAGTATTCACGAACAGGGCCATGCTCGCTTGCGGGAAGCCTTGCGTGCCGATTTGGATTTTCATGGTAAAAACGGGAAACATGCGACCCATGCATGGCATTCCTTTCCTGCCAAATTCCCACCACAACTCCCACAGTTTTTCATCGAACACTTCACGTCCGTAGACGATGTCGTTCTCGATCCGATGGCCGGCTCTGGCACCACGCTGGTAGAGGCTGCGCGGCTGGGCAGGCAAGCCATTGGTTGCGACATTGACCCTCTCGCGCGCATGATTGCCACGGCAAAACTGACCCCTGTCAAGGCGGTCCAAGCCTTGGAAACTGGATACGCGGTTATCCAGGCGGCGCAACGCGCCTTGCATCGAGACCGAGACCAATTGGAATACGCCCTGAACCAGCGTTTTGATCCGAAAACCCGAGCGTTTATTGATTTCTGGTTTTTACCCCAACAACAATTGGAACTCCTTGCGCTTTTGCAAAGCATCGAAAAAGTCCAACAAGAAGGGCTGCAAACCTTCTTCAAGATCGTTTTTTCGTCAACCATTATTGCAAAATCCGGTGGCGTTTCGCTGGCCCGCGACTTGGCGCATACCCGCCCGCATAAGGTCGTTGACAAAAAACCGAACTCGGCGTTCGTCGAATTCACGAAGCGACTGAAACAGAACCTCAGCACCAATGTAGCCGACACTGCGATACCAAAGCACCCGGCCCGCGTTTTGGCGGCGGTCGCGGACCGAACCGGCTTGCCCTCTGACAGCGTGGATTTGATCGTAACTTCGCCGCCCTATGCGAATAACGCGATTGATTATATGCGGGCACACAAGTTCTCGCTGGTCTGGTTTGGTTGGAATATCGACGCTCTGTCCAGGATTCGCGCCCAGTATCTAGGACACGACACCGCAGGGGCTACTCAATTCGACGGCTTACCCCGGCAGTGCGAAACAACGCTGACACAACTGGCCGAACGTGACGCAAAAAAAGCCGCGGCCCTGCGTCGCTATTTCGGTGAGATGGCCGCGGTAATCAAGGAGATGTGGCGAGTTTTGAAAAAAAGCCAGCCAGCGGTGATTGTTGTCGGCACCTCAAATCTCCGAGGTCTCGATGTCGAAACACATAAGGGATTGGCAGCTCTAGGCGAGAAGGTTGGCTTTGAGTTGGCTGGCATCGGCGTTCGTCATCTGGACCGAGACAAACGCATGATGCCGGCCCGCTGGGGATCACAAAGACATTCGCAAATCGAAGAGCGGATGCATCAGGAATATGTGATTGGGTTGATAAAGCCTTGAAGCGGAGGAGGAATGGAAAAGGGGAGAATGGAAGAATTGCGTTCGGCCTATCACCACCGGATTTGTAAGGAAGTTTTGCGTAAAAACTCCTACGGGGTGCCGAACAATGCTGATAGCCACAGCAAGGCAAGCGTGAGGATAGGCAAAGGAATTATTGATCGCCTTGAGGGACCGATAGGAACGGAACAGTTGGTCGGACAAACAGTAGGCCATCGATTTGAGGAGGCGACCAAGGACTTTTTGCGTGAAGCGTTTAGATTATTGTCTCATCTACGCCCAGGCGAGTGGGAATTTTCGCTAGGCGGCAGCATTAGTGATTATGAACAGTACCAGCATTTAGCCGCTGTGTCGCGTGCCGTTAAACAGAATAAGGAATTGCAGGTTGTTTTCGGTGATTACATAGTGACTCCCGATATTGTTATCTTCCGTCAGCCGGTCACCGACGAGAAAGTCAATGAAAACGAAACACTGCTGAGCGGTGGCAGAGCGGCCGGCCTAACGCCGCTCCGTCGTGAAAATTCAAAAGCGAATATCTTGCACGCCAGCGTTTCATGCAAGTGGACGCTCCGTAGCGACCGCTCGCAAAATGCACGCACGGAAGGACTAAATCTGGTACGCAATCGCAAGGGCAAAACGCCACATATCGTCGTTGTTGTCGGCGAACCTTCACCAAAACGTATCGCCTCGCTCGCTTACGGGATCGGAGATATCGACTGTGTATACCATTTTGCGCTACGCGAATTGATGGAAGCGACTACGGATAACGACTCGGATTCAGAAGAATTGCAGACACTTGTGGAAGGTAGACGCTTGCGCGACATCAGTGACCTACCATTCGATTTGGCAGTGTAGCACCTCCATTCGAGAAGCATCGTCTAAGTTGCAAAAACTTGGGTTCACTCATTCTGCAAGGTGGCCAGCACCGTTCGTTTAGCTATGAACCTAGCGGCATCCGACCACGGTGGAGATGAATCCGTCGCAGTGTTCTGCTCATAAGATTCATTTCCTACAATCTTCCGGTTGATCGAATTAGATTTTTTCTCAAGCCATAGAGAAATATATACGTATATCTATATTGACACCTAATCTGATATCTAGTAGTTGACATATTTGGTATCTATATGTACTACTTATAGACGCAAGAAGGAGGAATAGTATGCCAAAGACTCGTCGTGTTGTTTTTAGCTTTGATGAGCGGAGTTTGGATAGTCTGAAGAATATCACCGAACAGGGTCATTTTGCCTCAATGGCAGACTCGGTTCGCGAATCACTGCAAATCAGCCGTGCATTGCAGGTACAAGCAGGTCAAGGCTACACCGAGGTCGTCGTGCGGAATCCAGAGACAAACGAAGAACGGGTTGTTGTTATCCCAAGCCTCCAACCTTCTTCAAAAAGATAAGGACAAGTATTCATGAGTGCGGCGGTTGAGGAGAGTGGAAGATACGATCAGGAAGAAGAAATTGACGCTGGTGTCGTTGGTGAGCTGTCAGACTTGCCTTTTCACAAGGCCAAGCATCATGCTGAGACAGCAAAGCAATTAGCACTTCTTCTTGTTTGGATTATGGCGATGAGTGTCGGCGTTCACTACGGCCTCACGGCGTATTTTGCAGCGATGGAGCAGGCTGGCACTGTTGAAAGCCTAGCGCAGATTTTCAATATCTGGCTTCCCGTTATCTCAAGTTCGGTAGGGGCTGCCGCGACCTATTACTTCACAAAGGAGAAATCATGAGAGTTGAATCATCCGCTCCCTACTCTATCCCTACAACTGTCCAACCGGACGTTTTTCCCCCTCTCTTCCTTAACTGCTATGCCCTAACCGATCCCTCCCAACTTGAGTGGCCAGTTCGGACCTACAAAATTGTAAGAGAGGATGGACAGCCCCAGTCTCATACGGACCGAGGCGCGGCCAAGAACGTTATCTGGAAGCTCCGCAAGAAACATGCAAGTCGCTGCAAGGGGTTCGGCTTCGTTATTGACCTTAATGAAGGGCTTGTTGCAGTACCTGAGAGTTGGGACCTACCCCCTTCATCTCAGGTCGAAAACCACGTTGTTACACTAGACGAACAGTTCACAACAAACGCATCGGAGCCACGCTTTCAACATATTATTTCTGGAATACTGCGTGAGGCAGTAAAAACTCACTTCAAGAATAATAGTCCAACAGGACTAGGAGAGTTATGGCAAGATTATAATCAGTTTTGTCAAATGCCTAATGAGGATGAAAGTGGAGATTATCTCTGGTGCAGACGCATTGGTGTAGCCACAAAAATGTTGTGTAATAAAAAATGGGGGCTGGAATTCTTAATCAGCACGGCGACCTTAGATAGACGGACCTTTGCTGACTACTACTCCAGTGGCTCTGTCGCTGGTCTTGCATCAATGGTCGAGAAGAAACGTCTGAACCGTCGCACGCGACAAAACCGGCAAGTGGATATTCGAGTGTGGCGAAAGAGAAGCACAGCTCATCAACTCGACGTTACTGTCCTAAACTTAGACGACCCTGGAGTGATCCTAGGTCATGCCACTCTATCCTCCCAAGAGCAAAAATCTCTTGTGACGGAGACGGTTCGATGCAAACCGTTCAACGGTCGGGCTATCGAGGTTCCTCTTAACGAGGTTCGACTCGTTTTGGACTCTCAGATTACACAGGAACAACACGGTGACACGATCATCGAGCCAGCGGAGCGGGCGGCATTAATGCGACAAATGCGAAGCTGCCTTCATGGGATCAACATATTCGGCAATAAACTCCTTCTGTCAGAAACCCCGATAGATACCGCAGCGTTCCCGACTATCTCTATTGTACCCCCTTCCGTCCGTGTGAAGGGTAAAAACGGAGGTATCATCACCATAGAAACGCCCAAGCTCTTGTCAGAAGACAATCTGAAGAAGCGAGTAAGCAATAGAGAGAAATCCGTCCGTTTCAACGGATTCCTGGAGCAGCGGCCGATTAACCCACTCCTAGCTTGGCCGAAACAACGAGGAGCTGTTAGCAGAGAGCAAGCCCGAAGGATGAAGAATGACTTAAATCATCTTTGGCGAAACCAAGGAGTCAACTATGAGTTCGAGTATTTCCTTTACCGCAACGTTGAACACTTGAGAAAAAAGATTGAGCAAGACGACTATGACGCTTTACTAGCCGTCCTTCCAGAAGGTTCACGACAACCGCAGCATCCTAATGATACCCACGAGGCCATTAAGAAGAAGATTGAGGTTCCGTCTCAATGTATCCACTATGACCATACTTTACCTGAAGCTTGGGTAAATAAACCTCGCAGAGAATTTCAACAAGCTCAACCAAGACTCTATAAGAGGATTCAGCAAAGATATGAGCTTTGCCTCGGGAATCTTTTAGTCAAACATAACTGGATTCCTTTCGCCCCGGCTGAGTCTTCTCATTATAATGTTCATATTGGTCTCGATGTTGGAGGACAGCATAATAATAAGGCTATGGCCTGCTTCGGTTATGGTTTTCAGCGGCCCCACGAAGGACTCCTTTTCCACCCAGAGGAAATCCCTATCAGTGTTCAAAAAGCTGAACCAATTCCAAAAGACTCTCTCTTCCATGGCCTTCTAAACTTGTTCGAATATGTTCATGCAGAGCTGACCTCGGCTGGATTGCCAATTGATTTCAATCACACTCTGTTTTTCAGGGATGGAAGATTACTGGGAGATGGAGACCAATGGAATGAAAAAGATGCCCTCCTCCAGCTTCATTCTGAGTTACTCAATCGTCAATGGATTACAGAGGATTCAGTGTGGACCGTTGTTGAAATACTCAAAAATGCGGAAGGCTGGCGTTTACTACGTTCTCAAGAAAAATTTACTAATCCGGTTGTAGGGCAATGTGTATTTCCGTTCGTCGAGGAAAATGAAGGGCTTGTTTGCACCACAGGCTCTCCTTACTTATCTCAAGGTACGGCGTGTCCCCTTAAGATCCGCATTCTTAACATTCATGGTCTCGCAGAGCGCCTGAAAGTTGTGCAGGATATGGTATGGGAAGCAGACATGTGCTTTACCAAAATGGACACGGCCATGAGCCTGCCGTGGGTACTACACGTTGCAGATACAGGAGCGCTTCAAAAGTCCCGCTCTTATCGGATTACCGGAATCACGGTGTGATGAACTTAAGGAGCGTCTCAAGAGTTTCCTTTTCCCATTGATCGTAGGCTCCTTCCTCTTGATGAGTAGCTTCTACGATCCATGCTGCCCAAATCAGCTCTATTCCGAAGTTTGGCGTCGCCCCCCGACGGATAATGTCATTGACCCTATCGAGATGCATGGAAGTGCACTTGGGCAACTCAAGCACTTCACAGGTTTCAAGCGCAAATGAGATGCAAGCATTTATCAACTCTGAGTTGACTAAAGCTGTATAGCGATTTCGGTCTACCTTTTTATCTCTCCATTTACTTTTTCGATTATCGCTGACGACCTTCTTCAGTCCTGTAGCGTAGGTCTCCCACCCAAGGCGTTTGCTCGTGCTAGTCATGGCAGAGGCCCGAACCTCATAAGGAGGATGATTTTGATCTATTTGATATGGATCAATCCCTGTTTTAGAGAGCTCATCTTGAAAGACGGCGAGATATGCAGGTCCACAAGCCCACAGCGCGACTACATCAATAGCCAGTTCGTGTGCCCAATTGTGGTGATCTGGAGATGGTGTCCATAGTTTGCGCACCTCTTTAATTACCTTTTGAGCCTTCTCTCTAGCAGCCCCCCGGTCGGCTATCGCTTTGAGAGATAATCGGTTTACCTCCTTCTCCAGCTTTACCTTAAACGCGTTAATGAAATCTTCGCCGTATTGGAAGAAAATCAAATGGCCTAATTCATGGCAAAGTAGCGGATAGGACAGAAGGTCAATACATTCTATCTCGTATTCCTCAGGGAAGAGTATAATATCTACAAAATGGGCATTCTCTTTATCTTCTGCGGGCATAACTGCACGCTGGTGGCCCCAGATTTCACTGCCGCTAGGACGAGGAACTATTATATTTGAAAGCTTGACAGACCCCCGGCCCCATTGATCGGTTAGAGCCTGTATCATGGCCGAATCGAAAAGAAAGCGACTCCCAAAATCCTGAGGCAACAGCTCTATAATTCCAATGACCGTATTACAGGCCACTTCGATTTGTTCCGACTTAGAACTATCGGCATTAACGGCCGATTGGACACCTGAAAGGAATTCTGTAAGCTTCGCGCCGACTGGGCTAAGAGGCGTGCTGTTATAGACTTCTTGCACTCTCTTCAGAGTTTTTTGTAGGCGATCCGGTGGGCGACGATTTGGGCGACGCAATTTTGGCCCTTTTCCAAGGAATACACAATTGAATCTACCGTAAATACAACCTCAGGATAAGCCCAGCTTCCTCGATAAACTCCAAGTGCTGTCGTATCGTCCTGAGCGATTCTCTACCCAATACACAGCACCCCTAATCGTTCTGGAAGGCGGCCAGCACCGTCGCCGTGTCATACGCCTCACGATAATGGGTGACCACACCGTTCAGCAGGGTCCAGGCGACCATCACGGCTATGTCGTAGCTTTTTCCGGTGGCCTTCACCCGGCTGCGTTCCTCACACATCACGATCACCTGATTGCCCTGCGTAATGAATTCCTTGGGCACAAATTGTTCGATCTCTATCGCTTTTCCGCGCGAGGCAAACCACCGGACGACCTGCTTCCGCCCCCGGACGGTCCCGGCCCAGGGGATCGCCTCAGGTCCGGGTGACTGCCATTCCACATCGTCCGACAGCGGCTGGAGGATGGGTGCAAGATCGCCCTGCATCCCGGCCATACGGAGATGGGTGTAAATCTGGCGGACAATATGCTCATGGTCCGGCCTGGGTGCCGGACGGGTTTTGATCTTGTCCTTTGAGGCTGCCCAGGCCGCGGTAAAGGTATCGAGCACAGGACCGTGAAACATATTTTCCGTTTTTCGGCGTAAAACTTCCGGGTCATTCTCCACAGCCTGGGTCTTGTCGGGCTGTGCGTCCGGGGTGGATTGGGCCTCGGCTCGGTCCAGAGTTTCTGCGGCTTTCTTTTTGCGCTGTGAGACCGCCCAGGCCGCGGTAAAGGTATCAAACGCTGGGGAGTTGAACGGCTGCTCCGTCTGTTCCATCATGGTTTCGAGGTTCTGCTTCTTGGTCATATGCGGTTTTCCTGTCTGATTGAGCCGCCCGTTCGGACGCACGAGGCACGGGTTGCCAGAATCCGTTCAACCGTCACTAGGTCATCAGGGGTGTCCACATCAATAGCCGCCTCGGCAAACGGCATCTCGACCAGGCTGACCCGTACCCCCAGGACACGGGAAACCTGGACCAGAGCCGTGGAGTGGTCGAGCCGACGAAGGAGAAAGCGGAGCAGATTTCCCAATCCAAACGTACTCACCAGCCGCCAGGGCCGCTTCCGAAACTGTCCGGCGCGCACCCAAAACCGAACCGCCCGCGCCGCCTGTGAGGTCCGCAGCAAAAAGAGATTCGTTCCGCTCCAGCTCCCATCTGCCAGGGGGAGAAAGGTGCGGTGTGACTCGGGATACTGGGCGCGAAAGAGTGAAACGGAGACCACCCCAATAACGACATCGGCATCACTATGTTGGGCCGCAGCACAGAAATACTCGACCATGGCGGGGGTAAGCAGCGCATGGTCGGCCGTTGTCACCAGCACGGGACCCTGCGCCCCGTGCGTTTCAAAGTAGTCCAGAACACTCGCCGCCGGAGAGGATTGACTGGCGTGGAACCTAACCCCTCTGACTTTCGCACAGTCAGCCAAGACTGCGGCCTCGTCGATACTGACCACAATGTCCTGTACCAGGCTGACCGCTCGGAGGCTGGTAAGCACCCGCACAATCATCGGAACACCGGCAACCGCGATACAGGCTTTGTGACTCTGACCCACAGTGTGGGCTAGGCGGTCCTTCGGCCCGCGTCGGCCGGCAAGAACCAGGGCCGTGAGACCAGGATTTTTAGGATTTGAGGAATTTTCGGGATTTCCGTCATTCTTCATTCTGATGAACCTGATACCTTTGGGAATCCTGAGCAGGATTGTGGGATTTCCTTTATTCTTCCACCCTGATAATCCTAGGAGCCCTGAGAACCCTCATAATCCTGAGCATCCGGAGAATCAAGGTGCATATTTGGATTGACGCAACAAATCCGAGGAGCGAACTCCGAATTTTCGAAATGACGCTACTCGAACGACAGCTCCATACGCTGCGTGAGGCTGGCCTGGAACCGGTAGAGGTCTATATTCAGCTTGCCTCTGAAACGACGAGCCGGCCTTCCCTTCTCCCCGCTCCCCTTGTGCGAAAACGTCCGATCCAGCGGAACATCAACGTTCCCTTCTTTATGGTCGGTTTGCTGCTGGGCTTCCCGGTCGCGCCCTTTGTGGTGATCATCGTGTGGCAGGCCGTCTCCCTTAGTTTACACCCACTGCACCAGGTGCAGTGCTGGAACAGCAAGGAGAGGGAACAAGAAGCGGGATAGTTCTTCTCTCTCCTTGCTCCATCTCTATCTGGCTATGCGTCTCCTGCTTGCCTTTGCCCGCGCCTATCCCGGCCGGAGTGCCCTCACGCTCACTTGTCTCATCTTCGCAACCCTTGCGGAAGGCATCAGCTTCTCCAGCCTCTTACCGCTCTTGGGTCTCGCCACCCGAGCACCCAGTAGTGCGCTGTCACCAGACACGGCACCAACCGGCCTGGAACAGTTCAGCCGTGATACGCTCGCAGCCCTTGGACTCCAGCCGAGTATCGGCCTGCTGTGCCTGATCATCGTCATTGGTATGGTCCTCAAAGCCGGGTTTGTCCTCCTCGCCCAAAAGCAGGTTGGCTATACGGTCGCCCACGTCGCCACCGACCTGCGGCTCTCCCTGTTGCGCTCCCTCCTGGCGGCCCGCTGGGAATACTATGTCCGGCAGCCAGTGGGTGGCTTTGCCAATGCGTTTGCGACCGAAGCCAGTCGAGCTTCCGAAGCCTATCTGTACGCGGTCACGATTATTGCCTTCAGTATCCAAACCGTCCTCTATGTTGTCCTTGCTGTTTCTGTCTCCTGGCAGGCCACCCTGGCGGCCGCGCTGTTTGGGGTGTTGATCGTCTTTGGACTACATCGCCTCGTGCGCCTGGCACGGCGGGCCGGCGCTCGCCAAACCGTTCTATTAAAGGGCATGCTCGGACAACTGACCGATGTGCTGTACACGGTCAAACCGCTCAAGGCCATGGCACGCGAGACCCAAGTCGGCCCGCTGCTCGAACGCGGCACCCAACGCTTACAACGCGCTCTCCAACGGGAAGTCTTGAGTAAAGAAGCATTGCGCGCCCTGCAGGACCCGCTGCTGCTCATCTGTCTGGTCGGGGGACTCTATATCGCATTAACCCGCTGGGCCTTGTCTCTTGACGCGGTGATTATGCTTGTCATCCTGTTCGGCCGGACCTTGAGTAGCCTGAACAAGGCCCAACGCCAGTACCAACGCATGGCTGCTCGGGAGAGTGCTTATTGGTCCCTGCAAGACACCCTGCGGCAGTCAGAGGCCGCGCGCGAAGTCAACACCGGTACCCACCCACCCCAGCTTACTCAAGCTATTACCTTGCAGGAAGTCAGCTTCGCCTATGCCGAGAAACCCATCCTTGAGCGGGCCTCGTGTGTCATTCCGGCGGGAGAAGTGACGCTCCTCATCGGCCCGTCAGGAACGGGGAAAACGTCTACGGTGGACCTGATTGCCGGTTTGCTCCGGCCCCAGAGTGGTGCAGTCTCTATTGACGGGGTTCCGCTCACCTCAATTGATCTTAAAGCGTGGCGTACGGCTATCGGCTATGTCCCCCAAGAAATGCTGCTGCTCCACGAGAGTATCGTTGCTAACGTGACGCTAGGCGATACGGCGCTGACAGAGACGGACGTAAAAGCGGCCTTACGCGCCGCCGGGGCATGGGAGTTTGTGCAAAGTCTACCGGACGGAATATTAACGCGGGTCGGAGAGCGGGGCGCCCGTTTGTCCGGTGGTCAGCGGCAGCGGATTGCTATTGCCCGCGCTCTGGTGCATACGCCGCAACTCCTCATTTTGGATGAAGCAACCACTGCGCTTGACCCCGAGAGTGAGGCCGCTATTTGCCAGACCGTTCAGCGACTGCGTGGAACCATGACGATCCTGGCGATTTCCCACCAGCCGGCCCTGTTGGATATTGCTGACCATGTCTACCGGTTGGAGGATGGTCAGCTCAGCCCAGTTGACGCGGCCGCTTCGCTTCACGACGCACGGAAAATTGCGTAAGGTGCGGGATTGTCGGGCCATGGACGTTTCGGGTTTTTCAACACCACTGCACAAGAGAATAGCTGCACTGCTGCGAGCAGAGCCGTATGCCAGACCGGACACCCGCACCCAGCTCGAACGTGTCGTCCTTGGTGTTCGAGAGGGGAGGACTCCGAGCGGGCGGCCGCCGGTCCGCATCTTCGTCGGCACGGAACCGGACCAGTATCGGGCCGAGCGGGTCTTCGTCTGGTCGATTGAACGGGTCCGCGACCCGGCGCGCGTCTATGAATTATACCTGATGAAAGACCTGGCCGGTTTTGACCGTCGCGGCTGGCTGACGGGCTTTACGAACTACCGCTTTGCCATCCCGCATTTTGCCGGGGGGCGCGGGCGCGCCATCTATAATGACACCGACCAGATTTATCTGGCCGACCCAGGCGAGCTGTTCGACACCGCTATGGGCAACTCCGGTTTTCTGTCCATTCACGATCACGATACCTCGGTGATGCTGATCGATTGTGAACGGATGGCCTCAGCCTGGACGCTGGAGGCCGCCCAGCAGTGGCGGCGCAAGCAGCTGGAGGCGGCGGCGCGTGCCGTTCCCGGTCTGTGGGGCCAGCTTGATCCACACTGGAACGCGCGGGACGATGAGTATGACCCGAAACGCTCCAAGCTGCTGCACTATACCACGATTCATGCCCAGCCCTGGCAACCGTTTCCCCAACGATTCGCCTACCAACACAATCCGGTCGGACAGGTCTGGCTTGACCTGGAACAGGCAGCAAACGGAGCCGGCTATCAGGTATTTCAGGTCCACCGACCAAGCACCCAATACCTCGCGTTGTGTGCTCACATACGGGACGCTTCGCCCCAGTCCGCCACGCCGGCCGGCTCGATGCAGGCAACTCGAAATGGTCGTAAGAACGACTTTCAGAAGCATATAGAAAAACTCAGAGTAACCACACAGAGTCGCACCCTGCTGGATTATTCCTTTGGCTTCAGTCCCTCTTTGACTCGTAGTCATGACCCGCTCGTATCCCACTATAATCCGGCCTTTGCCGCCCCAACCCCTTCCGTCTGCGAAGTCGCAGACGGCGTTGTCTGTACAGATACCCTGGATTTTCTTTCTGACGAGGATGTCCCGTGGATGTTGGAAGAGCTGTTTCGTTACGCCCATCGCTTTGTGTCTGTCTCGGTCAGCGTGGTTCCGTATGAACACCGTCTACCAAACGGCACCCGTCTCCAGGGCCGGGTGCGACCACTACCCTGGTGGCAGACGCATTTGGACGCCACCAGCCGTCGTTACCCGAAGCTGCGCTGGCATCTCCGTCTCGCAGCGCCGACCGACAGCGGACGTGCGGACGACGACTATGCCGGCGGAGCCCTTGGACATGAACCTATCGTGTGGGTGCTGACCTCGCATAAGCCAGGGCATACCACGCAGGCCCGCGGCTTGGCTGATGCCCTCGGCTGGCCGTACACGACCAAGATCCTGCACTTCCGGGGGCCGACCGGCCTGTACAAATACCTGCTCGGCACCGACCGGGCGACACGCCGTGGCTTGGACATCAGCCAGTCCGACATACTCGGCCCACCTTGGCCAGACTTAGTGATCGTCGCGGGCTGGCGCCCAGGTCGGGTCGCGCGCTGGATTCAGCACGAAAGCCACGGCCGAACCCATCTCGTGTTGTTGGGCCGCATTGGCAGCCGACCAGTCGCGCCGACCGACATCAGTGTCGTTTGCGAGCATTTCCGTCTCCCACCCCACCCGCGACGCATCGAGACCGGCGCTCCGGTCACCCAGGTCAATCCCGAACGGCTTGAAACCGCAGCCGACACGTGGCGGGATCAGGTCGAAGCCGCGCCGCGCCCCTGGATCATGCTACTGGTCGGCGGCGCGACCGCCAGACACGAGTTGACCCCCGACCAAGCCGACCGGCTTGGCGCCGAGGTCCGGGCCTTCGCCGAACGCCTCCACGGGACAGTGTTCGCCACGACCAGCCGCCGAACCGGCCATGCCGCGGCTGAGGCGCTGGCAGCTAGCCTGGGGCCGCGGCACTCGGTGTATGCGTGGCGACCAGACCGGGCCGACAACCCTTACCTGGGCTATCTGGCGCTGGCCGATCTCCTGATCGTGACGGGTGAGAGCGAATCCATGCTGGCCGAAGCCGTGGCAACAGAAAAGCCCGTGTATATTTATCCCCTCGCGGAGCGATCGGCCGGTGTCCTGGAGCGGGCTAAAGACTGGATCCTCATGCGCGCCCAATCCCAGCAGAGAAACAAACGGGGTCGTCCGCGGCCACAACGCGGCCTGGCGTATGTGTGCGGGCGGCTGATCGAACGCGGCATCATCCAGCCGCGGCGTGACCTGAACGCGCTTCACGTCGCGTTGATCGAACGGGGCAGCGCTGCGTTTTTTCCGGACGCCGGTGCCTCGAACAATCCACTCGAACTCCGGCCGCGGCCGGCCCTGCGGGAACTCGACAGGGTGACGGAGCAAGTCCGCGGCCTGCTCCCGTTCCGCGTGCAGCCATGACGTCGGTCGTCTTTCTGCGCCACGGCCACAGCGTCTGGAACGAGGCGCGCCGTTTTACGGGTTGGGCCGACGTCCCACTGAGTCCACATGGCCGCGAGCAGACGCGCGCCGCGGCCGACTTGCTCCGGGCGCACGGTTTCTCGTTCGACATCGCCTTTAGTTCGGCGCTGCGACGTTCCATCGACACCCTCAGCATTGTGCTGGACGCCCTGGCACTGTCCATCCCGGTGCAGACAAGCTGGCGGCTCAACGAACGGCATTACGGCGCCCTGCAGGGTATGAGCCGCGCCGATGTCGCCCGACGCTACGGACACCGCCAGGTCACGATATGGCAACAACGCTTCGAGATTGCACCGCCGGCCCGAGGGATCGGCGACGATCTGGTCGATATGGACCCGCGGGACGCCGGGCCGGACAATCGAGAGCCGCTGACCGAGAGCCTTCGTGACGTCAGGGCACGCGTGCTACCCTATTGGCGCGACGCCCTGGTTCCGGCCATCAGGGCCGGCCGGCGGGTATTGGTCGTCGCGCACGGTAACAGCCTGCGCGCCCTGACGACCTGGCTCGATGGGGTGCCCGAACCCGACATCCCGCGCGTCAAACGGCCACTGACCGGCGCGCCGTTCGTGTACGAGTTCGACCGTGATGCGAACCCGCTGCGCCGCTACGACGTCCGCCGGCAATCCCGGGCGTGGCATTGGGTCAAAGCCAGACTCGCCGGCACGGTTCAGCGCACGGCAGGCGGGCCGGGGTAAGCCGTTATGCCGTACCTTGATTACGACCGGCTGGACGCTATCGACGCACAGGCGTTCCGCACCGCCCGCCCCTATCCCTGGGTCAACCCGCAAGGATTGCTCACCCCAGAGGGCTATCACACCCTTCTGGAACATCTACCCGCGCAAGAGCGGTTCACGCCCAGCTTTGGCAGACCGCGCGCCCACGGCCAGCGTAGCCATGATCGCTTTCTGTTGGCCTACCACGACTCCCTATCGGTAGCCCAAGTCTGGAAGGATTTTATTGCCGAGCTGCGCGGTCCGACCTACCGGAATTTTCTCAGCCGTTTACTCGGCACGCGCGCTTTTGTCTTACGCTTTCACTGGCACTATACCCCGCACGGCTGTTCCATCTCGCCGCACTGCGACGCCAAGGATAAGCTGGGTTCGCATATTTTTTACTTCAATACCGAACAGGATTGGGACCCAGCTTGGGGGGGACAAACCTTGCTCCTCGACGCCAGGGGTCGCTTCCCGCGCAACTCCGCACCAGAGATAGAAGCCTTTGATAGCGTCTCAGCCTCACACGCCATCGGCAATGCCAGCCTGCTCTTCGCCCGTAACGGCAGTTCCTGGCACGCCATGCGGCCGCTTCAGTGCCCGGAAGACCGGTTGCGCAAGGTCTTTATTGTGGTGGTCAGTCGCTTTGGACCGGTCGAACGTATAAAACGGATTTTTGGCTGGAAGGCGAAGGGATATTAAGCGGAGTCTTCGGTGCAGCCTTGTACCAGCAGAGCCCGCCAGAAATAATGTCTCCCTGCTTTTCGAACCGTAGGAGAAATTTATTATGACTGCCTCCCCGCATTGTTTAGTTGTCGGCGTTGGACCCGGTTTAGGCATGGGGTGTGTACGGCGCTTTGCGGCCGGCGGCTACCGGGTGTCGATGATTGCCCGGCATGCCGGTCGGCTGGCGTCCTGGGCCGCTGAAATCCAGGGGAGTGCGGGATTTCCCGTTGATATCGCCAATGAAGGGGCGTTCCGTCAGACGCTCAACCACATTGTCGCCGAGCACGGCCTCCCGGAGGTCGTCGTGTATAACGCGGCGCGGGCGACGTTGGGGCATTATCGCGACATCAGCATGGAGGACTTCAGCCTCAATTTTCGCATCAATACCGCCGGCCTTTTGGTCCTTGCTCAGGAATTGGCTCCGGCGATGGTCAAGCGCGGCTCCGGTTCTCTCATGGTCACCGGGAATACGGGTGCGCAGCGGGGCACGCCGAGTTTTGTCGGCTGGTCACCAACCAAAGCCGGGCAACGTATCCTGGCCGAAAGCCTGGCCCGCGAGCTGGGGCCAAACGGGATTCATGTGGCCTATATTGTAGTCGATGCCATGATCGATATGCCGTTTGCCCGGCGGCGACTCCCCGACAAGCCCAAGGATTTCTTTTCCCAGCCAGCGGATTTAGCGGAAACGGTTTTTCAGACCGCTCATCAGCCCAAGTCGGCCTGGTCATTCCTGGTCGAGTTACGCCCGTTCGGAGAAAAATGGTAGCCGGCCCTCTCCCGATTACAGAGCGTTGAGGGGTCCCGCCGGCTGGAGCGCATATTGAGGACAGCCATGGACTATGAGTTAAGCGCCGAAGAAACACGCTTAGTTGAGACGGCGAGGACATTTGCGATTGAGAAGATTGCGCCTTTTGCCGCAGAGTGGGATCTCAACCGGACAGTACCGAACGCTGTTTTCCGGGAGGCGGCGGCCGTGGGCCTGACCGGCGTGCTGGCACCCACGTCGGTCGGGGGGCAAGGCGCCAGTTTCCTGGCGGCTGCCAAGGTGTTGGAGGAGCTGGCCGGTGCGTGCTTTGCCTTTACCTTTGGCCTATGGGTTCACAACAATATGCTCAATACCATTGCGCGTAATGGCAGCCCGGATCAAATCGCACGCTACGTTCCACCCATGTTGGCAGGAGAAAGAATCGGGGCGTTTTGCCTGACGGAGCCCGGTGCCGGCAGTGATGCCGCGGCAATCACCACACGAGCCGAGCAAGCGCCTGACGGCTGGCGGCTGAGCGGAGAGAAAGCCTGGGTCACAAACGGTGTCAGTGCGGATGTGTTTGGCGTGTATGCGCAAACTGACCCAGCCTTGGGATGGCGCGGTATTGCCGGCTTTCTGCTGGCTGGCGATACCCCAGGTCTTGAACGCACCCCCGAGTACACCATGCTGGGCGGACAGGCGCTGGGAGTCACGGGGATCAGGCTGACCGACTGCCCGGTTTCCGAGACCGATCTATTGTTCGCTCCAGGGGATGGATTCAAGGCCGCCATGCGGGGCATCAATATGGCGCGGACGTTTGTTGGTGCGGGCTGTTGCGGCATGTTGCAGGCCAGCCTCAGAACCGCTTTGGCGTATGGAGCAAAGCGATACGCCTTTGGCAAGCCGATTCTGAACTTTCAGGGTCTGCAATGGGAACTCGCGGATGTGGCAACGGAGCTTGAGGCCGCACGTCTGCTGACCTATCGTGCCGCGCTGTCCCTGGACCGGGGAGAGAGCGCCGTTGTGGAGGCCGCCCATGCCAAGAAGTTCGCCAGCCGCGTGGCCTTTAGCGGCATCTCACAGTGTATGCAGGTCATGGGCGCAGAAGGTTTACGCACCAACTACCCGTTTGGTCGGCACCTGGCCATGGCCAAGATGACCCACTATACGGACGGCGCAACGGAAATTCAGAATGTCGTGCTCAGCCGTGCCTTGCTCAAAGAGTACGGCGTTGACCTTGGCTGAGAGATTTTTCCGGACGCTGCTTTACCTCCCCCCAATGGTGTCATTGTTCAGGAGCGGGAAGCCGGCGAAAAGTTCAACGCCTCTCGTAAAACCGCTCAAACCGCCTTGGATCGATCTTCTTCTTTTTTCCTTCAAAGAAATTTCGCTTAGTCCATTTGGCCAGAAAACACAGCTCCACAAACGGCAAATAGGACTGAAAGTCAGGAGCACCGAGTTCGGCAAGGTGTGTGTAAAAAAGTGGGTGGAACTCCCCAAGCCAGCGCACGCTCGCCTTGATCGTGCCCATTCCGATCAACTGGTTGTCAGCAATCCCTTCAACGTCAATAGCGTAGAGCCTGCCGTTCTCGTGGCTGAGAATAAAATTCTTGAGCACCGGGTCGGTGTAGTCAAATCCTGTCCAGACCCGGGGTGGCGCGAGTTGCTCAACGACGCGCTGAAGCTGTGCGTACAGGGGGTCGGACAGGACACCCACCTGATGTAAAAAACACAGGTCTTGGGCAAGACGGGCAGGAAAGGCCGTCTGGGTGGTGTCTGTCAGCGTTGGATGTTTGGTGTAAATGGTCGTATAGAATGCGGCGACCTGACGCACGACCTGCTCCGTCACCTGCCTGGGCCGCTCCCCCTCAATAAAGTCAACCCAAATCTCATGCTCGTAGCAGGTGGCTAATCGCGGAAAGATATCGTCAGCCTGGAAGACTTCAAGATTGCGTTCTATATCTCTCGCAATCGCCGAGTCGGCAAACTGTAGCCGCTTGAAGCGCTGTCCGTTTATGGTTACAAAATGCAGGCTTTTTGCTTTACGTAAGCGGAGGCCCCAGAGGGTGGGGAAGCGCATTAGCATACGGCTCAGCCAGTAGACAATCTGCTGTTGCACGAGAGACGCCCTGCGCTTAGTATTCCTGAGAAGACGCGTGTTGTATATCCAAGATGGGAGACACAAAGCAAGTCAGTCCTCCACACGGCTATGACGCCACACGATCCACCCAAAGTCACCGTCTTTATTCCGATCTATAACCGGGAAGCCTACGTCGGCGCGGCCATTGACAGCGTACTGGCACAGAGCTTTCGGGATTTTGAGCTCCTGCTGATCGACGACGGTTCGACCGACCGCAGTGTCGAAGTGCTCCGCTCTTATAACGACCCTCGCGTTCGCGTCGTCTGTAACGGGCGCAACCTCGGTCAGCCGGAAACACGCAACCGCGGGCTTGCACTGGCACGCGGCCAATACATAGCCATGCTCGACAGCGATGACATAGCCCGCCCGGACCGGCTACTGAGGCAGGTGACCTTCTTAGACCGATACCAGGATTGTGTCGAAGTCGGCGGCTGGACGCGGAGTATCGATGCAGATGGGCGCTTGCTCAAAAAAACGAAACGGCAGCCACCCGCGTCAGACGACATTCACGTCCAACTGCTCTTTCGCTGTAGCCTGAGCCATACCACCATCATGGGGCGGACCGCCGTGCTGCAGACGTATGGATATCGAAAGCATTTTATCCGCTGCCAGGATTATGATTTGCACGTGCGGCTCGCCCGGCACCATACAATGGCCAATATCCCACATATACTGACGTATACTCGTATTCATCCTAATCAAATTGCGGTCCAGACTCCAGAGCTCGGGGATGCCAGAAAAACCGAAATTATGCGTGCGCAACTTACCGCACTGGGAGTCACCGGCGCCCCGGACGATCTCAAAGCACATCTCATGTTGTCGCGTATGCGCAAGATGAAGTTCAGGCCTGACCACGCGTATCTCGACTGGGCCGAGTCGTGGCTCCTCAGGCTCGAAGCGGCAAATCGAAAAACCCAATGTTATTCCGAGCGCGCATTTGCCCGCACGCTCAGCGAGAAATGGTTACAAACATGTTGGGCCGCATGGCCGAATGTCGGGTGGACGGCGTGGCGCATCTTTCTCCGGTCTCCCCTCCGCAAAGGCGTTGGGGCGCGTTTGAAACAGGAAGTCTATGCCTATCTCTGAACCTTCTCACCTGGCCTTATTCATCACCTCGCTGGTCGGTGGAGGGGCCGAGCGCGTCACACTCAATCTGGCGGCTGCCTTGGCTGATCGAGGGCATACGCTTGACCTCCTCGTCGGGCGGAGGGAGGGCCAACTCCACGAACACATTCCCGCTACTGTTCGCATCATTGACCTCGGAGCCGTCTCGGCCCGGACCACCTTACGGCTCGCCAACTGGCGCGGCTGTTTCAAAAGCGGCGAGCGTGGCCCGTTGAGAGGAAAAATAGGCCCGCACGTCTGCCAGGTCTTCCGGTGTGTCGGTCTCGGCCCACCACAGACCTTCGATGGAGGCAACTTCGACCATGGATGAGTGGGTCATGGAATCAATGACCGACAAATACCAGCGCTGGAGCGCGGTTGGATCGCGCATGGCTTTCTCCAAAGCAACCCGAAAGGCGTGCACGCCAGTGGCACGGAAAGTCATCAGCCCGATGGATTCGCCATGCACGACGACCGGTGACAGGTTCTTCCCCACCGCGGCCAGGGTGCGCTCACGCCGAATCGAGACCTTCATGTCATCGGCGTCATAGCTGGGCTTGCGATCAATTGCCAGACTGACAGCCGCGAACGGAGCGAGCAGGAGGCGCTCTAACACCGCGGGCTCAAACAAGGTATCGCCGTTCAGCAGAACAAAATCCTCGGTCATCTCCGGGATGGCGGTCCAGCATGTAGCCAGATTGTTCGAGATCGCAAAAAAAGGATTAAAGCGGCTGGTCACTTCAATCTCTGGCAGCGGACAGCGGACGAGAAACTGTTCTACCTTGTCTGCCCCAAAGCCGACCATAACCGTTGCGCGTTGAATGCCACACGCGGCCAGCGTACGGAGTTGGACTTCCAGAGCCGGCCGCCTGCCATCAACCGCTAACAGGCATTTAGGGGTTGTTTCGGTAAGGGGCAAGAGGCGCTTGCCCTGCCCCGCGCTCAAAATAATAGCCTTCATGGATTATTATACAGTAGCCGAATTATTCTGCCCGGTATAAGAGAAAACCAGCAACGAATCAAGCAGGATAAGGCTATCGGCAACTAAAGATGGACTTCCAGCAATGCGTGCCCTCCCTTCTTTCTCCCAGCGCCGACTCGGCCAACCGCTCGGCTTTTATATTGTCGCCGAATTGTTTTCACCAACCCTGTGGGCCTTGTTCGGGCTGACCGCGCTGGTGCTGACAAAAGACCTGCTCGGCTTCTCTGACCTGGTGATCAATCGGGGTCTGGGCCCTGCTGCGGTAGGTTGGATCGCCTTTTACGAGTTGGTTCCGCTCCTCTCTCGCACCCTGCCCTTCGCCGTGCTCGTGGGCACCCTGGTCGGGCTGGGCCGTCTCAGGTCTGACCGGGAGCTGCTTGCCATTGAGGCTGCCGGTCTGGCCCGTCGGCATTTGGTTCTGCCGATTCTGGGCTTTGCCACGGCCATGACGCTCCTTGGGCTCGGCTTTTCTCTGTTGACCGCACCGGCCGCCCTCCGCTCACTGGACGACGCGTTACGCAGCATGATCCAGCAAAACCCCGGCGTGGCACTCCGTCCCGGCAGCGTGCATGAGTTCGGTGATACCCGCATGGTCGCCCGGGAAATTTCAGCACGCGGGGATACCCTGCGCGGCGTGCTGTTGTGGGTGTCTGATACGGGGCAGGACTATTTTGCCGGGCAGACGCTTTTTGCCGAACGTGGGAGTATACAGCCCCTGGCGCATGGGACCGCTCGGCTGGCTTTATACGATGGCGTTATTCTTCTCTCTCCCCAGGAAGGCGGCGGGGAGACCCGCTTCCAGATCTTTGAGACCGTGATCCGGGAACCACAGAGCACCGAGGCCTGGCCCGTCCGGCCGCTCACCCGTCTCTCGTTGCAGGCGCTCATTGACCACGTGCGAGAAACAGCCGGAGCAGGAGAGGGTCCAGAAGCACGCCGCGCTCGCACCGAACTGCATCGTCGTTTTGCAGCCCCCGCGGCCGGTCTCGTCTTCAGCCTGTTAGCCCTGCCCCTCGCCTGTCTGGGACCACGCTTCTCACGCGCGTCGGGCGGCGTCCTCGGACTGGTTCTTAGCGTGGTGTATTACGGTTTGACGCAACTCGGTGACGGACTTGTCCAGGCGGGCGCGGTGACGGTCGGGCTGGGAGTCTGGCTGCCCAATATTCTTGTTGGCGGGCTCGCCGGCCTCCTCCTCTGGCTACAAGACCGGCCCTGGACGAGGCGGCCCACTCCCGCCGGGCAGCCGGTCCAGGATCCCGCCCAGGCAGCGTCTCCAACGGCTCTCCAAACGCGACAGATCCTCCTGCCACGCTACGTGCTGCAGCACTATCTCCTCATGCTGGGCTTGGCTTTCGGCTTTTTGTTCGTGGGCTATCTTCTGGTTGATATTCTGGAACGCCTCGAGTGGTTTGCCCGCCACAACGCCACGCCGGCCGAAGCCCTCCGCTTCTACAGCGCCCGCACCCCCCTGTTGGCCTCACGGATCGTTCCCATGGCCCTCCTGCTGGCCACCGCCCTGACCGTCAGCATCCTGTCTTTCCACCGGGAACTGATTGGCATGCGTACGTGCGGGATTTCAGCCACCCGCACGCTGTCCTGCATCCTCCTGGTTGCCGGCCTCGTCACGCCCCTCTCCTTTGTCTTGAATGAATCTATCGTGCCGCGCTCGAACGCCCTGGCCGACCGTCTCAAAGAGACGGAAATCAAGGACCGCGCCCTCCCCACCGGCGTATTACAGAAAATAGTCTGGTACCGGGCCGGCAGCCACGTGTCCCAGGCAACCCGGCTCGACCCGGCCCTGGACGAAGCCACCGACCTTTCAATCTACGAACTTGGAGACCAGGGCCTGCCCCTCAGCCGCACCGATGCACGCCGGGCCAGGCACATCGGCGATGGAATGTGGGAGCTGGATGATCCGGTTCGGATTCGCATCTCGGAAAACGGCCTCCAGCGGGAGCCGGCCGAGCCGCTGATCCAGTTAGGGGAGGCCCCGGATATCCAGCTTGACACCATGCATCTGAGCGTCTGGCAGTTGTCCCAGGAGATTATCGGGACCGAAATGGCCGGCTATGACGTCACCACCTATCGTGTTGACCTCAACGTCAAATACGCCGCGCCCTTGGCCTGCATTCTGCTTCCGGCCATCGTCTTGTTCTTTGCTCTGCACGGCCCGC
The DNA here is from genome assembly GCA_965203745.1 of uncultured Binatia bacterium (SeqCode). Taxonomy (GTDB): domain Bacteria; phylum Desulfobacterota; class Binatia; order Bin18; family Bin18; genus Bin18. The sequence continues at coordinate 284,962 of CBDBDK010000001.1, read as the reverse complement.
CGTTTCCGGGCCCGGCCGTGACGCTATTGGTGAGTAGCGTCCTTGGCGTCGGCTATGTCCTGTTGACTGGGGTGTGTGCCTCACTCGGCTATGGCGGGACCCTGTCGCCCACCCTGGCCGGTTGGGGTCCGGCACTCAGCGCGACGCTGTTGGCCGGCGTCTTTATCTGGCGCAATCAGGGCTGAGCCCGTCATCGTGGACCGAGGAAGGGGAACAAAAAATTAAACGCCGCAAAGCTGTCATCAGGCTGATACCTCTTTTATGCTGGCTGGGGTGCAGTCTCCCAACGAGTACGGGCTGTACGACCAATACTGACAGCGGCTACGAAGGCCTGTCTTTCAAAGCCGCTCGGAACCGCATGGTGACAGAGCAGATACGGAATCGGGGCATCCACGATGAACGCGTCTTACACGCGCTCACCACGGTCCCACGTCATCTGTTTATCCCGCCCGCCTATCGGGATCACGCGTACGACGACGGCCCGCTGCCCATCGGTCAGGGACAGACCATCTCCCAGCCCTACATCGTGGCGCTCATGAGCGAGCGTTTGGAACTCGGCGGCGATGAGCGCGTGTTGGAAATCGGCACGGGCTCCGGCTATCAGGCCGCGGTTTTGAGCCTCCTGGCAAAACAGGTGTATTCCATTGAAATTGTGCCCGAGCTGATGTCCTCCGCGCGTGGGCTGCTCGCCCAGCTCGGCTACGACAATGTGACCGTTCTGCTCGGCGACGGGAACCTTGGCTGGGAAAAAGACAGCCCGTATGACGCGATTATCGTTACCGCCGCAGCCCCGCATATCCCGCCGGCGCTTGTTGAACAACTCGCCGAGGGTGGCCGGCTGGTGCTGCCCGTCGTCTGGGGCGAGGAGCAACACCTGCTGAGACTCCGCAAACAGGACGGCCGGATTGTCGAGGAAAACCTGGGGCTGGTTCGGTTTGTCCCCCTGGTAGGAGGGGATTCGTAGAACAAGGCTGCTCCAGGGTACCAGCCCGCAGAACTGCCCCTGGAGCATCGGTCAAACGCTGCGCTCTTCCCTACTTCCCCCCCGCATGCACGATCAGTTGGGCAGACAGGTGGGCGGGGTGGAGCTGGCACTTCACGTCAAACAGGCCGGCCTTGTCGGCCACGAACTCGACCGTCTTGGTCTCACCGCTGTTGACCACCTCTTCGACGTCAAAGGCCGGAATGGCAAAGCCGTGGTTGGGCGGCTCGCCGGGAATTTTATTCACTACCTTGATCCGGACCGTGTCGCCCTGCTCGGCAACCAGAACGGAGGGAACAAACATCTTGTCGCCTTCGTATAAAACATTGACAACCGTAAATTTCCGCACCGCGGCGGCCTCTTCCTCGGCGTGCTGGTCGGCCCAGGCCGCAGGCGTGACCGTCACCGCTCCGAGTGCGAGCAGGCTCAGCGTTGTTCGTGTGATGCTCCACCACTGCTGGATCATACCGTCCTCCTTCACTGCGTTAAGATACGTGTAGTGAGCCATAACCCTGCACCGATTGCAACGGGACCAGGCCGGGCAACCACAGGGGGTTGCCCCTACGATTTTCATTCCCTCTCCCCTGGTGCTGAGTACACGACAGTTTCACCGAGACCGGGAATCCGGGGGGAAGGCATCAGCAAATCCCCTCCTCGGAGGGGTGCCGCGTAGCGGCGGGGTGGGTTCGGGCATGCCGGCGGGCCCGGAGAAACCCACCCCGACCTTCGGCCACCCCTCCCAAGAGGGGATGAGGGGCTCCTGCCCTCGCTTCCGTAAAACTGTCGTGCCGTGAGCCCCCCTGGTGGGAGAGGGCTAGGGTGAGGGGGCGCGAGGGCACCGTGAAACTGAGACACTACCGCTTCCAGGGCTGACCCTCTCCCACTTCCTTGCTATGATGCGCCGACATGCCAGCCCACGCCGCCTTCAAACTCGTCTCAGACTTTCAGCCCCAGGGCGACCAGCCCCAGGCGATCGACCAACTCACCCAAGGCTTGCAAGACGGGCTGCCACATCAGGTGCTGCTGGGCGTGACTGGTTCGGGCAAAACCTTTTCCATGGCGCATGTCATTGCGCGGCTGAACCGACCGGCGCTGGTAATGGCGCCCAATAAAACCCTGGCGGCCCAGCTCTATAATGAATTCAAGGAACTCTTCCCGGACAACGCGGTCCGCTACTTCGTCAGTTATTACGATTATTATCAGCCCGAAGCCTACGTCCCTCAGAGCGATACCTATGTGGAGAAGGACGCCTCGATTAACGAAGAAATCGATAAGATGCGCCACTCCGCTACCAAGGCGCTGTTGGAACGGCGCGATACCATTATCGTCGCCAGTGTTTCCTGCATCTATGGGCTCGGGTCGCCCGAGTCCTATTTTGATCTCATCCTCTTTGTCGAAGAGGGCAGCGAGGTGGACCGGGACGCGCTGCTCCGCAAGCTGGTCGATATTCAGTACCAGCGTAACGACTTTGATTTTCATCGCGGCACGTTTCGGGTCCGGGGCGATGTGGTCGAGGTCTTTCCGGCCTATGAGGAAAGCCGGGCGGTCCGGATTGAATTCTTCGGCGATACGGTTGAGACCATTGCCGAGATCGACCCGCTCAGGGGCAAAGTGCTGCGTCGGTTGGATAAAATCGCCATTTATCCGGCCAGCCACTACGTCACCACCTCCGGTCGGATGAAGCGCGCCTCACAGGCGATCCAGGAGGAGCTGGCAGAGCGGCTCAAAGAGTTGCAACAGGAAGACAAACTCCTTGAGAGCCAACGCCTGGAGCAGCGCACCCGGTACGATCTCGCGCTCTTACGCGAAATGGGCTTTTGTCCGGGCATTGAGAATTACTCGCGCCATCTGGATGGTCGACAGCCGGGCGAGCCACCCCATACGCTGCTCAACTATTTTCCTGACGACTACCTCGTCTTCATTGATGAGAGCCATGTCACCGTCCCCCAGATTGGCGGCATGTACCGTGGCGACCGCTCGCGCAAGACCACCCTGGTCGAGTACGGCTTTCGGCTGCCCTCCGCCCTGGACAACCGCCCCCTCAGCTTTCATGAATTCGAGCGGCGCGCCGGCCAGACGGTCTACGTCTCGGCGACACCGGGTGACTATGAACGCGAACAGAGCAACGGCCGCGTGGTCGAGCAGCTCATTCGTCCCACCGGCCTGCTGGACCCCGACATTGCGGTCCGACCGGCCGGGGAACAGGTCGACGATCTGCTCGAAGAAATCCGGCTGCGAAGCGAAAAGGGCGAGCGGGTGCTGGCCACCACCCTGACCAAACGGCTGGCCGAAGACCTGACCGATTACTATCAGGAAATCGGCGTCCGGGTACGCTATCTCCACTCGGATATCGACACGCTTGAGCGGGTGGAGATTATTCGCGCGCTGCGCCAGGGCCGCTTCGATGTCCTGATCGGCATCAACCTTCTCCGCGAGGGCCTCGATATTCCCGAGGTCTCTCTGGTGGCCATTCTGGATGCGGACAAAGAGGGCTATCTGCGCTCTGAGCGTTCCCTGATCCAGACCATTGGCCGGGCCGCTCGAAATGTGCATGGGACCGTCCTTCTCTACGCCGATAAAATTACCGATTCGATGCAGCGGGCCATTGATGAAACCCTGCGGCGGCGGCGCGTCCAGTCCAGGTATAACAAGCAGCACGGCATCACCCCCGAGAGTATCCGCAAAGCCCTGTCTTCGCCCCTGGTGAAGGTCTATGAAGCCGACCATGTAACCGTCCCCATCGTCTCTGAGGACAGCGAGGAATATATTGCCGCCCAAGACCTGCCCAAGCTGATCGAGCAGACCCGCAAGGACATGAAGGCCGCGGCCGCGGCCCTGGACTTTGAACAGGCCGCAGAACTCCGTGACCGCGTGCAGGACCTGGAACGGCGCGCCCTGGGTTTACCCGGTGACGCAGCTGCTGCCCCACCCACGGCCTCGGAGACGCCGGCATCGCCGACCAAGAAACCGGCCGCGCGGGGTCGCCCCAAGAGGGCCGCTACGCGCAGCACAAACAAGGCCCTGTCCCGCGGCCGCCGCGCGCGCTGGCAGCGCTGAGCGGGATCGGGAAACGCGGCTTTGCGGTAGGTTGGCTTCCTCGTAGCATATCAGGGTACTGTCGCTCCGCTCGTAAACTGCTAAAAGCGGACAGCCAGACCCAGCCGAAGGGATGTCCATGTCAAAAGACCACACCAAATACCCGGATGAGCTCACTCACGCCCGAGCCATTCTCGAAGCAGAAGCCGAGGCGATCCGTTCTATTCGTCTCACCCACGATTTTCTTCGCGCGGTGGATATGCTGGAGAACTGTCGCGGCAAAGTGATTCTCACCGGCATGGGAAAAGTCGGGATTATAGCCATGAAAATTGCGACCACGCTGTCCTCAACCGGTACACCCGCCTGTTTTCTGCACCCTGGCGAGGCGGCTCACGGCGACCTGGGGCTGGTCGGCAAGGACGATGTCCTCATAACGTTTTCCAATAGCGGCCGAACGCGTGAGGTCCTGGAAACCATCCACCGGGCCAAACAGTTGTACGACATCCCGCTCATCGCCGTGACCGGCCATCCGCGCTCGCCCATTGCCCGGAAAAGCGACCTCGTTCTCAGCGTCGGGGCCATTAAAGAACCCTGTCCGATCGGCCTGACACCCTCGGCCAGCACCACGGCCATCCTGGCCTTGGGCGATGCCTTGACCCTCGTCCTCATGACTCGTAAACGCTTTACCAAAGCCGATTACGCCAAGTTCCACCACGGGGGCTATTTGGGGAGACGCGCCCGCAAAGAAGCTCAGGAAGAAGGCCGTTTCTAGGGCACGTCCCCTTCGGTTTCGAGTAAGGGCAATTCATGAATTGCCCCTGCACAGCAAACAAACAAAGCGGAACAACAACGGAACAACAAAGGAGGGAGCCATGAGCTATGAAACCCTGACCCAGAAACAGGATGAGGCGGTCCTGACCATCACTGTCAATCGACCTGAGGCACTCAATGCCCAGAGTCGCTTGATGCTGGAAGAGTTTGATCAGGCCATGGCCGCCGCCGCGGAAAACGAGTCGGTCAAAGTCATTATCGTGGCTGGTGCGGGCAAGCATTTTTCCGCCGGCCATGACATTGGCACGCCGCAGGAACGGGAAGACTGGAAAAAACGCCCGTATCCGAAGGGCATGCCGGGCGAATATAAACGTGGACGGGACCTCTATCTGGATTGCACCCTGCGCTGGCGGGATTGTCCCAAACCGACCATTGCCCAGGTCCAGGGCTACTGCATTATGGGCGGGCTGATGTTGGCCTCGGCCTGCGATCTCATTATCGCCGCGGACGACGCCAAGTTTTGTGACCGCACGGTGCGCTGGGCGGGCGCCCATGTCCAGTACGCCAGCCTGGCCTGGGACATTGGCTTTCGCAAGGCCAAGCAATACCTCTTTACCGGCGACTGGATCACGGCCGCGGAGGCCGAGCGGCTGGGGCTGGTCAACGAGGTTGTGCCGCGCGCCCAGCTCGAAGCGAAGACCATGGAACTCGCCCAGCGCATTGCCCTGCAAGACGCCTACGCGCTACGGATTGCCAAATTCTCGATGAACCAGATGCAGGACGAAGCCGGCTTTCGAACCGGCGTCACCGGCGCGTTTCAGTCGTACGCGCTCACCCGCATGTATCGGCTGGAAAAAGGCGAGGATACCTTCTCCGGGTCCAAGCGGGCCAAGGAGCGCGACGCGGCGTTTGGGGATAATCGCTAGAGCAGGTCGGATTACGCCTTCGGCTAAGCCGACCTACAAGACTCGAAGACCTCCGGGACCATAGACCTCACGCTGCCTGATCCTCAACCGCGAGCTTGCGCCCAACGGCGCGGAGGGCTTTTTCGACTTGGCTGATGTGGGAGCGATGATCGGGATTCACAAGTCGGCGCACGACCGACTCACTCAGACCCAAACGAGCCGCCAGGGCTACCTTGGTCACGCCCTGCTGACGCATTGCCGTGTACAGCGCGAGCTTCGCGGCGACAAGGGGTGACAGGGTCACAATTTCCTGGCCTTTTTTAGCAGAGCTTGGGGCGGGAATGTCCCGTTGCTGCTGCACATAGCCGGCGAGGGCGACAGCGAGGGCATCCTCGGCCATCAGCAACGCCTCGGCCCGGTCATCGCCACAGGTCAGCGCTCCTGGCACATCGGGGAAACGCACGAAAAATCCCCCGCCTTCCTCAGGCGTCAAGACACACGGATAAGCGTATCGCATCAGAACTCCTTCTTGTCGATATTCAGATCGTGCAACATGGCCGCCAACAGACCTGGACCGATTTCCTTGCGTGGTACGGTAGTAAAGCGGTCTCCGAACGGTAGTAAAGCGGTCTCCGATGTGAAGCCGTCCGTGACTGCCCTTGCCACGGCTTGGATTGAAGTAGACTACCAGCCCAAATCTTCTTGCATAGCGCTTGGCCCGCCTGACAAATTCACTACTCTTCACCCAGTCGCTACGTCGTACATTTTTGCACGATTGTCAAGAAGGTGTTCTCACACCCGAAATACCTTCATCACCTCATCCCCAAGGTGGTTGATGACCCTGATGGCAATCCGGCCGGACTGCGGTTTGTCGAACGGGCGGGAGGTGTCGCTATTGGGTGTAGAATCGTTTGGTACAAGAGGGGCTGTGATCCTGCCCGGAGCAAGACCTAGAGATTCTTCGTCAAATAGAAGCGCATATAGTGCGCGCTGGTTTCGATCTGTCCGGCAAAAGAACTCAGGACGGTCTCCAGTTCCTGCATATGGAACGGCCGGCCAAGGTTGGCCTCCATGGTCTCGCGCCTGATAATACATTCGGTATCGGTCTCGACCCGAACGTACGCATGGTGGTTTTCGACCCGCACCTCTTTGTCCGGGTTGTCTTCGTAGATCGCGTCAATTGCCGCATCCGCGATATCCCCGGCGCGGAGCACCGGGCCGACTCTGTTGTTGCCTGTCTGTTCGCTCATATCTACACCCCGACGCGCTTTGGCTCTCTGCCAACAACGTCTACATAGATTTCGTCATGCTCGATTTTGACGGGATAGCGGGCCAGTTCGCAGTCTTGGGGATTGATCCCTCGGCCCGTGGTGACATCGAACTGCCACACATGGGCGCTGCATGTGAGCACCTTGTGGCCGTCGAAATCGCCCTCGGCCAAGGAAAACTGTTGATGCGGACAAAACCCCTGAATGGCGATCACCTCACCATCGATGGGATAGACGAGGACGATGGGTTGCCCGTCCACCTCATACGCGGCCATATCGCCTTCCCATACATCGTCGAGGCTACAGACTCGGGTGAACGCCATACTCTCAGTACAGTCGAGGGGAACTCAGTGCAAGTCGAGAGAGTGTAAAAACCCGTGCACGGCCTGGGTAGCCGTGGACGCTGCCTGCGGGTTGTCGGGCAAATCCTGGCAGTATGCGTCGATGGCCCGTTCGGCCAGAGGGAGCCACTGCTCCACCCAGCCGCGTATCACCGCCAGGTTTTCAGGTTGTTCACCCGCAAAGCGGATCAGGGCGGTACTCCAGATTCTGGAACGCTGGACATCACGATATTCGGAATCGGCAATCAGACCGAGCAAGCTGTCGCCCTGCCGACGGCCGGTGACTGCCAGTTGCCGCAGCAGGACCTCGTCAATGGCCGGCTTGGCCACCAGATTGAGCGCGACAAAACTCTCGCCCCAGTCATAGGCGACCAAAACCTTTTCCATCAGCTCACGAAAGCCTTGCCAGGCAGCGTCGTTTTCCCAGGCGGCACGCTCGGCCGTTCCGAATCCGCCGTCCGGGTAGATTTGTTTCAGCTCGGCGGTCCGATACGCAAGATGGGATACGCAGCGCAGGGCGTCCGCGGCCTGATAGGTCGCGCAGTTCCGAATCGTACTCGACGGCACAATCTGGACGAGATAGTGCGAGGCCATCTGCACGGTGTGGAACGCATAGCGGGCCGGGGTGTACAGGCGCGGCAGGATAGCGACCCAGGCGGCAGCGAGGCCGGCATCGTACTGGAGTTCGTTGTGCTGGTCGAACAGCCCTTCGATATAGGTCTCCTGGCCGTCTTGCAGGATATTATAGGCACGATAGGTGAGTTCGTCGGGGTCACGGAACTCCTCCCAATCCCGACCGGTGAGGGGAGAGGCGTGACGGTATTTCTTGAACCACTTGGAGAGCGGGATATTCGGCCCCAGTTCAAACGGAGACTCCGCATTCTTGGCGTCGTACATGAGATTGGTCGAGACAATCTCATATTCGCTCGGGCGACGGCGGCGGCCGGTGAGATGACTCCAGGTCCGTAGCGGTTTCAGCGGTTTGGATTCAGTGCTCATGGTGTGGGCTCGGGCGAAGCCGACTCGGCAGCTTCATAAAAGAGTTCGAGGCTCGTCATCGGCGTGATACCGGCCTCCGCAACCGTCATATTGCGCGGAAACGGTTTCTCAGCTCCGACTTTCCGCACCCGTAGCGGCGCGTCCGGCTTCTGGTTCTTCTCGAAACCAATACTCAGTTGGGCGGCCGTCCGACACACTTCGTCCATCGTGTGCTCGGTATCGACGATAGAGACGTATAGGACAAACTCCTGGTGCAGATTATGGACGACGGGAATCTGTGCCATGTGGACCCTCAGGCGGCCTGGGCCTGCTCTTGGCGGTACTCCTCCAACCAACTATGACTGAGGGCGTCTTCCCCCCACTCTCCCTCTTTGAGCGAAAAATAGTCGAGCAGCCCTTCGAGGGTCGGCGGCTGGATCATCCCGGCCACCATCCGGTCGGCAACGCTCAGATGATCTTTGTAGCGGTCCGGGTCCTGCTGAAAGATCCAGCGGTCCACTTCCGAGCCGAAGTGATACAAACGCCCTTCGTGCTCAAGCGGGAAATCCTGCAAGGGCCGACCGGTCTTGCCCGGAGCCCAGCCGGGCGTGCCGGTGATCGGCACTTGGGCCATATTGCAGAGCTGCACCATAGAGGGCAGGACCGTATCGACCGGACCGTCTTTCAGAAAACGGGCAATGATCGGGTCCCAGAAATGCGCCCCCCAGGTCTCTTCCCAGCCGGGATATTTCTCCTCCAACCAGGCGCGTTCGGCCCGACTGATGCCGGGCGGGACATCCCACCAGACCGATTTGTGAAAGGTCCAGATTCCGGCGTGCATCCCGTGGTGACGGGTATCGAGGTCGGCCAGCATAGTGTCCCAATACCAGGGGCGTTCCAGCCCGATATCGAGCAGGGTCCGCTCAAACTGGCCAAAGACCCATTCCTGCATGAACTCTTTGAAGGATTTCTCGCGGCGGTCGAGCGGGGTGTAATAGTCCATGGACGGACCGGTCACCGTGGCGAACAGGGTCCAGGCCCGCCAGATGGCAATATCGACCAGTCGCTGGGCTTCGGCCTTCTTCCCGTTTGCAATCAGGATTTTCACGGCCGGACCGCCAATCTGGGCGTGCCGCGCTTCGTCGGTTTGAATGCTGGAGGCAAGATTGGAAAAGGAAATATCACCCGCCTGAGCGGCATCGGCCGCCAAGCCGAGAAATTGCAGATTGGAAAACCCGGTCTCAAAGGCAAAGGTCAGCATCAGCGCCACCCCGACCGCGTCGCGGCCGGCCATGATGTCATCGAACAGATGGCGGGCGGCAACCACCGCCCACTCGTTGGTGTGCATTGACTTGGTCGCCCAGTCAAACTGCCGGCTGCGGTGGACGTGTTCGTGCGGGAAATAGAGTTGAATCTGACCGTGGCGATTCTCGTCCAGCGAGCCAAAGGTTGCCATATTGCGCAGGCCGCCGGCCTTGCCAAAGCGGGCCATGCGGGACTCCGCGCTCGACGCCATGGCCTCAAGCGTGGCAAACGCGCCGTAATGCAGCTTGAGAATACTCACCCAGCCGGGCTCGGCCTGATCCAAAAAATTGGCCCGCTGGAGCGCGGCTTTGACCGAATATACCCCGGCGTCCTTCTCGCGCTGGGTCCGCACATACTCCCGATAGGTCACTTTATAGGGCTCGTCATAGCTCTCCCACGCCTCAAGCGGCAAACCCAGCGCCCCACTCTGCTCTTCCGGGAAAAGCGCGTCTTCAGTGACATATTGCGGCGTCCAATTGGTGTCGCGGGCGATGTCATACCAGTCGGCTCGGTCCAAGAGCGCCATACGGTGTTCCCTCCTATGCCAAGCGTATCCGTACTTCCGATAAGGGAGGTATCATAGCCAACCAGGATATGGGGAGCAACACGAAGGGGGTGGGTCGAGCGGCTTTCTCTCTGCGCTTGACCCGACATGGCAGCGTCCATCACCGGCGAGATGCCAGCAGAGGGATGCTGCCGATGCAGCCCAGCCCGACCACTGTGGTAGCGACCGCCATCACAATGACCATCTCATAGCCCCCCATTCCCCACACCAGTGCGGCCAGGGTGGGAGCGAGGGCCGCGGCCAGGATGGATGGGATAGCCAGAAAGCCAGAGATGATGCCGAAATGAGCTCTGCCCAGCAGTTCGGCGGTCATCACCGGGCGGAGGATGCTGCTTATCCCAATCCCCACTCCCTGGAGTACCACGAAGAGCGGGAGCAGCAGGGGAACGGCCTGGGAGCAGAGCAGGGCTATTGCCGCACCGCTCATAGCAAGGAAACAGGTGAGAGCGATCCAAAACGTCGAAACGTATTTCTCCACTGCCAACATGGCCAGGCGACCCGCCACCTGCATGGGACCGATGGAAGAGGCCGTGAGGACCGCAGCTTCATCTGACAGACCTCGCTCAGACAACAGCGGGAGGAGATGCGTTATCAGGCTGAAATGTTCTACATAGGCCATGCTGAATGCCACGGCGAGTAGCCAGAAGACCGGTGTCCTGAGCACACGTGAGGCCGCTCCGGGGTGAGCGCTGCTTGGAGCGTGTTGATCGGCCCGGTGCTGGTCCGCATGCCGACACGCGTTCCAGATAAGGGGAACGGCAACCAGGAGATTGACGCCAGCGACGATGACCACGGTCCCTCTCCAGCCAACCCGGCCGACGAGCAGGTGGATGCTCGGAAAGGCGAGGGTCCCGGCAAGACCGGCGACTAAGGTGACAAGGGTAATAGCTTTGCGCGCCTTGTCACCCAGGGAATGCGTCAGGATGGAGAAGCACGCCTCGTAGAGCGAGCCAGCCATGGCCACGCCAATGCCGAACCACAGGCAATAGAACTGCCACGGGTGTTCAACCCAGGCGAGGCCGGCCAGGAGGACGCCGCCCAGGGCGGCACTGCCGCTGAAGACGACCCGCCCGAAACCACGGTCTATGAGGCGTCCGGTTACAGGTCCGAGCAGGGCCGACGTAATCAGGGCCAGCGTCAGCGCCCCGGCAAGCTCGGTTTTCGACCAGCCCAGGTCGCGCTCCCACTCAAGCAGCAGCGCGGGAAACGAGTAGTAGAGCGCCGCCCAGACCAGCGTTTCCGCAACCGCCAGCGGCCATACGATCCGACGGAAGGTCATGCTGTTGACGCTGTATCAGCCGTCGAGACCAGGTAAAAGGCGAGACAAGCACTCTGTGTGCCGCTCTGTGATTGGAGGGTCAGGTATAATGGCTACGCCGTTTGACGGCCAGTTCACGTTCGAGATAGAAAATCTCAACCTTTTCCCCAATCCCATCCTTTGGGACAAATTTATGACCGCGCAGGATGGTCCCGACAATCCCCAGGTCGGAACGACCGGGATACTCACGGGTGCCGGTTATCTCGGTTGAGGCAAAGACGGTATCCCCAACAAAAACCGGTCCCGTGTGTCGGCCGGTCACATAACGCACGTCTCCAACGGCATTATCGCCAACATCGGGACAGGACAGCCCCAGGCAGAGATTAAACGGAATCCCACCATAGACGATCAACTGACCACCAATATAGCGCTCTGGGTCCTGGTCTATCATATACTGATTGGAGTGGACCTGAGAGGTGTTATCCAAGAGAGCGGTCCATTCCATATGGGCGGTGGTCACCGTCCGTCCGCGGGAATGTTCGAGCATGTCGCCAACGCGAAAGTCCTCAAAATAGGTATCGTCATTGGCCAAGTGGGCCAGGTTTTCGTAACGCCGACTCTTGTCATACTCCGGCACAACAAGTTCGCAGGGGATATGGGGGACTTCATCCAGCGCTGTGTCTTCGACCCGAGCATCCATATTGTCTTTCCAGATTTGCACCTTGCGTTGCAGGGTCAGCACGATTTCACCGTGCTGGTTCCGGCCGGTCGTCTGGACGTGGACAACACCCCGGTCCTGGTCCCGTGAGGAAGGCTTGATGCCGAGGATGGTCGTCTCGACCTCAATCGTATCGCCGATATACACCGGAGCGCCAAAGCGCATGTCACGGTATTCGAGATTGGCCCGCGCGTTTTCCGAAATGTCTTCAACGCTCTGGCTGAAGACGATATTCATCACCAAACCCGGTGGGGCCACCAGCCCGCGGAAACCGTACTGTTCGGCATAGCGCACGTTTTTCGACAGCGGATTGGTTGTCATACCGAATTCGGTAAAGGCGTTGAACAAGCCTTCGGTTAGGGTTTTTCCGACCTTGTGCCGAAACAACTGACCAACCGAGAAATCTTCGAGGAAATTGCCCCGCTTTTTCCGGATACGCACCCGCCCTCCTTTCAAGAGGAAACGTGTCCTGTCATGGATACGAGATGCTGGACACGTTTCCTCTTTGTGTCCGTTTATCGCAGTGCCGAGAGAAATTCCTGGCGTCCCCTGGCACTGAGATGCAGATACATATTGTGACGTTTTTGTGCACCCAGGGTATCCCAGGGCTGAGATGCATAATTATGGCCCGGATAGAGAACGGTCTCGTCCGCCAGTTGTGCAAGCGTTTGCAGGCTGGAGTACATGTCTTCCGGACTGCTGCCCGGCAGGTCGACCCGGCCGCACGAGTTAATGAACAGCGTGTCACCGGCCACCAGACGATTCTCAATCAGAAAACATTGTGAGCCGGGCGTATGTCCAGGGGTGTGAATGAATTTGATGCTAAGAGCACCCACAGTGGTCGTATCACCGCCCTCGACCTGCACGATGTCGGAATCGGACACACCGACCAGACGACCCAGAAACTCGGATTCGGCCTTGTGGATATACACCTTGGCTTTCACCTGTTCGAGCAGTTCAGCCACACCCTGGATGTGGGTGCCGAACAAATCGCCGCCGAGGTGATCCTGGTGATAGTGGGTCACCAGCGCTTGGGTAATGGTGAAGCCGTCGTGTTCCGCGGTCTGGATGATGGCCGGAATGTCCCAGGCGGCGTCGATAACGACCGCTTCACGCGTGGCCGTATCCCCAATCAGGTAGGCGAAGTTCTGCATGGGACCAATTTCAATTTGCTTGAAATAGAGGGAAGGCTCGGCCATCATTTCCCCTTCCGAGGGCGTTTTTTCGCAGCTTTTTTGGCACTACGGATAGATTTTTTCGCCCTGCCGGACCGGGCGGCTTTTCGCTCACTACTGCGCAGGCCACGCTCCCAGAGATATTCCGGCTCTCCCAGCTTTTGACTCACCCAGCGGGAGAGTACGAACAGCAGATCGCTGAGTCGATTCACATACGTGAGCGGCCAGGGGCTGAGCTCTTCTTCACGCGAGAGGCGCAGGATATCTCGTTCAGCCCGCCGACAGACGGTACGGGCCTGGTGCAGGAAGCCACCCACTTTCCCACCACCGGGCAGGATAAAAGAGTTGAGGGGCTCCAGGTCTTTCTGGCAGGAATCGATGATACGTTCGAGGCCCTTGACCTCCGACTCGCCGACCCGAAACATGCCCTCGTAAGAAAAGTCTGCGGGGGTGGCCAGCTCACTCCCGAGGTCGAACAGTTCATTCTGGAGTTGGCGGAGAATATCGTCCAGGTGTTCGGCGGCCGGCAGCTCTGGCTTCAAAGAGGAAACGTGTCCTCCACTAGCAGGCGAAGGCTGGACACGTTTCCTCTTCAGGTCGTCATTGAATACCCGAGCCAGACCCATAACCGAGTTCAGTTCGTCCAGCGTCCCATAGGCCTCGATACGGGCAGCATCCTTAGGGATCTTTTTACCCCCAACGAGCCGGGTCGAACCCTTATCACCCGTCCGAGTATAAACCTTGGTAATGCGGACCATTGCGACTTGGGACTGAGCAGCTCAGAGCTGGGGCAATCGCATCCCTCTTCAGGCTTGGAGACGCTTGTCCAACGCCGCGTTTTCTTGCCAGAGCGCTTGCGGGAGCCGGTCTCCAAACTGGTGGAAGAACTCGCGTTGACTCTCCGCGGCTTTTACCCAGCCCGGACGATCCACACTGAGGAGTTCGTCAAGCACCGTCGGCGAGACATCGATCCCTGTCGTATCAATGTCGTTGATATGCGGCAGGTAACCGATTTCGGTCTCACGAGCTTCGACCTCGCCGTGTACCCGAGCAATGACCCAACGCAGAGCCCGCAGGTTTTCTCCAAAGCCGGGCCAGAGAAATTTGCCCTCTTGGTCTGTCCGGAACCAGTTCACCCGGAAGATTTTCGGTGGATTGGCAATCTTTTGGCCCATATTGAGCCAATGGCCGAAATAGTCGCCCATGTTGTAGCCACAGAAGGGCAGCATAGCCATGGGATCACGCCGGATCTTGCCAACTTTTCCAGTCGCCGCAGCCGTTGTTTCGGACGCCATTGTCGTGCCAAGCGACACCCCATGCTGCCAGTTGAAGGACTGATAGACGAGCGGAATCAAACCCGCGCGTCGGCCGCCAAAGAGGAAGGCCGAGATCGGTACCCCTTGGGGAGATTCCCACTCTGAAGACATGACCGGACACTGGCGAGCTGGCGTGGTAAAGCGAGAGTTGGGGTGGGCGGCCTTGCCCTCAGACTGTGGCGTCCACGGCTTGCCCTGCCAGTCGATCGCCTCGGCCGGCGGACCTCCGTCCAGGCCTTCCCAGTATGGGACGCCGTCCGGGGTGAGGGCGACATTCGTAAAGATGGAATTCCGCGCAACAGTCGCCATGACATTCGGATTGGTGTGAGAGTTTGTTCCCGGCGCAACCCCAAAAAATCCGGCCTCCGGATTAATCGCCCACAGCCGTCCATCCGGTCCGGGATGCATCCAGGCAATATCATCTCCCACCGTCCAGACTTTATAGCCCTTCTGGCTCTCCGGTGGGATCAGCATGGCCAGATTCGTTTTTCCGCAGGCGCTGGGGAACGCGGCGGCAATATACGTGGTGCGACCGCTCGGCTCCTCAATGCCGATGATCAGCATATGCTCAGCCAGCCAGCCCTCTTCACGCGCCATATAGCTCCCCAGGCGTAAAGCGAAGCATTTTTTCCCAAGCAGGGCGTTCCCACCGTAGCCGGAACCAACAGACCAGATCGCGCGGTCTTCAGGGTAGTGCATGATAAACCGGCGGTCAGGACTGAGGTCGCCAAGCGAATGGAGACCCTGGACATAATTCTCCGACGAACCCAGCCGCTCAAGCGCAACCTTGCCCATGCGGGTCATGATACGCATACTGGCGGCGACGTAGGGGCTATCCGTGATTTCGACGCCAACCTGGCTGTAGGGCGACGTGACGGGCCCCATGATATACGGCACGACGTACAGCGTGCGGTCTTTCATCGCCCCCTGAAAGAGTCCGCCGACTTTTTCCTTGGCCTCCGCCGGGGCCATCCAGTTGTTGTTCGGACCGGCGTCTTCTTTTTCCCGCGTGCACACAAAGGTCAGGTGCTCGGTGCGCGCCACATCTTTGGGGTCGCTCCGGTGTAAATAACAGTTCGGATATTTCTCCTGATTTAACGCCGTCAGCGTCCCGTCATCGAGCATGCCCTCAATCAAGCGTTGGTTTTCTTCTTCCGAGCCGTCACACCAGTGAATGTTCTTTGGTCGCGTGAGCTGGGCCGTCTCTTCGACCCATTGTTCGAGTGGGGTTGGCATAGTCGGGGTGGTCTCCTCTGGATAAGGGTGAATTCTAATACTAAGGACAAAAGATGATAAGTTTTTTTTATATCTCGTCCCAGGGGGAGCGTCAATAATACTTCTGGCTCAAAGAATAGACTTTTCGGGTAGTTCCGTCCAGTGTTGGGAAGGAGGGAATCCGGGTGGGGACACGCCGATTCGTTTCCACCGAGAGGCCTATCGCCTCAAGAAGTCTAGGCGTGACTCGCTTCTTCGGGCTTGCACAGTTTGAGAATCATCTCTTTCAGCCGGTCCGGATCGACCGGTTTCTTGAACAAGACGTCCTCTAAGCCTTCCAGACGACTCCGTTTGATCACGTGGTCTTTATCGTAAAAATAGGCCGTCATCAGGACAACCGGCAGTTGCGGGTAGCGCTCCTTGGCCTCCATGTAGAGATCGTACCCGTCCAGGTCAGGCATCACCACGTCACTCAACACCATGTGGAAGGGGTGCTGGTCGAGAAAGTTCTGATCAAGGATCTTCAACGCCTCAATCCCGTTGGTCGCGACCTCAACACTGCAACCGTCTTCGGTGAGCAAGTCACGCAACGAGTAACACACACCAAGATCGTCATCGACCACCAAGAGACGCAGGCCGGCCAGTGCCTGTGTTGCTGGCCGGACACCAAGGGGATGTGGGGCCACCACTTCATCCCGGCCGAGGTCCGCCATCCGAGAACCGTGCAGGTACTCGGTCGTGTCATAGCGCTCACCGTGGGCCATATCGTCAATCCGCGCGACGATCCCCCGAATCTTTGCCAGCTCACGCAGGATGGATTCCACCCGTTCTTCCTGGACGACGTATTCTTCGTCCGGAAAACTTTGCGCCATGTGTTTGGTCAGAATATCCAGATTATTAAAGATGACCTCGAGCGGGTTATTGATCCGATGCCCGAGACCGACGGCTAATTCACCCAGCGTCGCCAACTGATCTCGCCGGCGAATCTCCCGCAGATCTTTCAAAAAGCCAACTGAGCCGGCCTCGTTTCCCGCCTCATCATAAATAATGGAGCCGGAAATGGCGGCGGGGATATGCTCGCCGCTCTTGGTCACGAGCGTGGTCTCGAAATTCTTCACCTTGCCCTTCTCGCCGACCTCTTCGCTCCGCATGGCCTCCATGACGCGGCGCGCCTCATCGATGTTCGGGTAGACAGAGGTCTGGACCCGCTTGCCGTGAATCTCTTGTGAGGTATAGCCGAGCGTCTGATGCGCCCCGTCGTTATAAAAAATAATCTGACCCCTATGGTCGAGCGCAATAACGATATCGAGGGAACTTTCCAGCAGCCGCTCGAAATATCCCGGCGGCAAACGAATTTCACGCAGGTCGCGGTGAAAGCCGATCGAACCGATTTCGGCCCCGTCTTCGTCGTAAATAATTGAACCCGAGAACGAGATGGGGATACTGCTCGCCGCTCTTTGCCACCAGGGCGGTTTCAAAATTCTTGAGCTTGCCCTTTTCCCCAATGTCCTCACTCCGCATCGCCCCGAGCACCCGCCGGGCTTCTTCGAGGCTGGGATAGAGCATGACCCGTTTTCCTTGGACCTCCTCTCGGGTATAGCCCAGGGTCTTGCTCGCCCCGTCGTTGTAGAAGATGATTTGTCCTCGATGATCGACGGCAATGACAATGTCGAGAGAACTTTCGAGGAGCCGTTCAAAATACACAGAGGAAAGTTGGAACATGGAAGACCGCTTACTTGTTCACTCTGCACCGAGCGCTCGGCATCATGCGGAGAACGATGCTCGGGGGTATTCTTTTTCTACTATGTTAGGCCGCTGGTTTCCTAATCGTCAAGCCCAGCCTCAAAGAGGAAACGTGTCCTCCATTGCCAGAGAGAGGCGGGACACGCTTCCTCTTTCCGCCCGTCACCCCCTGTTTCGAGTCAGCCTTCTGCTGAGCCTTGTGCTGCCGTGTATGTCTGGGAGGCTGCTACTGGCTCAAGTACGAAAAACTCATGCGCACTCATATCCAACTCATGAGTGCGATGACCGACAAGATGAACCGGCTCTTGGAAGACAACGACCCGCTGACCCCAGCCATGATGAATGAGTTTCTGTATCCTCTCGAACGGGCGCGGGACTTCTCCCGCATTGTAGCCCAACGCTACGCCGACCGACCCTCGCTCACCGCCTTTAACCAGTTCCTCGATCTGTATCAAAGCCTCGTCACGGAGGCTGACCGACTCCGCGTTCAACCTGGCAGCCTCGATTATTTTCGGTCCCAGACCCAGGCAGTCCGAGACCAGGCAGCACGGGTCGAGGCGCTCCTGGCTTCCGAATAAGTCAGCCGTTTGGAGGCAAGCGCAGGACCTGTTTGTCATCCGCAAGACCGGCCAGGAGTTCAGCCACAGTCGAACCGAGGAGGGGGTGGACAAACTGTGGCGCCAGTTCAGAGAGCGGTAAAAGAACAAACCGCCGTCGGGACATTTCCGGATGCGGGATCTTCAACCGCTCTTCATTCACAATCCGCTTGTCAAAAAGGAGTATATCGAGATCAATTGTGCGTGACGCCCATTTTTTTGTCCGTTTGCGGCCAAGTGCCGACTCGATTTTTTGCAGGTGACTCAGGAGCTGCGGCGGGCTCAACGCGGTCTCCAATTCAACCACGCCGTTGACGTACCAGTTCTTCGCCTCCCCAATCGGCTCACTCTCATACAAGGAGGAACCGCGCACAATGGCCGTCTGAGGGAGGCTGGCCATCAGGTCGAGCGCCTTTTGATAATACCCTCGGCGGTTACCAAGATTTGACCCGACGCCAATAAAGACGCGGCTCCCCATTGCCCCTTCTCCAGTTACGTCTTCCACGAGAACGCCTGCGCGGCCTGCCTCGCAATCTGCTGCCCGATAGCGAGGGAAGCCGTTGCGCCCGGCGAGGGGGCGTTCAGCACATGGATGGCGTACGGCGAGCTGGTAATGACAAAATCGTCGACCAAAGCACCATCGGCGGAAATCGCCTGGGCGCGCACCCCGCTGCCGCCCGGCAGTAGGTCCTCTGCCTGCAACTCGGGGAGCAGACGCTGGAGCGCACGCAGAAACGCCGCTTTATTCACAGAACGGTAGATTTCCCCAAGGCCGGTCTGCCAATATTTGCGCGCTATCGTCCGAAACCCGGAGAAGCGTAGCGTTTCCCATAAGTCTTGAGGGATCAGATCCGCCCACTGATAGCCCTCTCGGGCAAAGGCCAAGACCGCATTCGGCCCAGCTTCCCGCTCCCCGGTCATAGTCCGGGTGAAATGGACGCCCAAAAAAGGAAAGGCCGGGTCTGGAACCGGATAGATGAGATGATTCACCAGGGCGTGTTTGTTCGGGGCAAGGGTATAATACTCACCGCGGAACGGGACAATCTGTAATGTCGGCTCAGCCCCGGCCATGCGTGCAATCCGGTCACACTGGAGACCGCCACAGTTAATGACCGCCCGCGTCCGGATCGTATCGGTGGCCGTCTCCACAACCAGTTGGCCGTCAGTCGAGACAATCTTTTGTACCTGCTGCGCGCACCGAATCTCACCCTCAGCTTCTTGAACCAGGGCGGCATACTGCTCAGCCACCCGCACATAGTCGATAATCCCTGTTGTGGGGACGTACAGGGCTCGGATGCCTGCGGCGTGCGGTTCAATTTCCCGCAGTCGCTCGGGACCGATCATTTCCAGCCCCGCAACACCGTTGGCCGTCCCGCGCCGGTGGAGTTCCTCAAGCCGGGGGAGCTCGTTCGTCGAGGTTGCCACAACGACTTTCCCACAGCGCTCATAGGGGATATCGTGTCGATCGCAAAATTCGGTTAACAGCGCGCCGCCGCTCACACAGGTCTGGGCCTTGAGCGAGCCGGGTTTATAGTAAATACCCGAGTGAATAACCCCGCTGTTATGACCGGTTTGATGCATGGCCAGGCGGGCTTCTTTTTCGAGGACTCCCAGTTTGATCCTGGGGTAGTGGCGGGTAACGGTCAGGGCAGTGGCCAGTCCCAGGATTCCACCGCCAATGATGATAAGGTCAAACTGGTCTGCCATCGTGCACCCAGGAACGACATTCTATTTTATCTGCCTATACAAAACACACGCTCACTGCAAACCACGTCTATGTTTATCCCCACCCGAGCCGGGCTTAGCGAAATTCTGCACTTTGCCCTCCCGATTATTATGTCGATGGCCTCGTACACGCTGATCGGCTTTGTTGACACCTGGATGGTGGCCCAGGTCGGCACGGCTGAGGTAGCCGCGGCTATGCCGGCCGGTATTATCGCCTATACGCTCACCGCCCTCCCGCTGGGCATTACGCAATGTGTCAGTACGTTCGCCGCCCAGGCCCTGGGGAAGGAGAGTCTCGACGAAGGCTCAATAGTCGCCTGGCAAGGTCTCTATTTAAGTGGCGCGGCCGGCCTCGCACTCCTCGCGTTGTGGCCGGCCGCCCCCTACTTCTTTTCCCCGTTCGGACACGAGCCGGACATTATTGCGCTTGAGGTCGTCTACTTCCGCATCCGGCTGTGGGGGATAGGTTTTTCGGTTGCCATCGGTGCGCTGAGTGGCTTCTTCTACGGGATGCACAGGCCCAAGGTTCCACTGGTTGCTACGGTGATTGCCAATATCGCCAACGTCTGTTTCGCCTACACCTTGATCTTTGGCAAATTTGGCGCGCCAGCCCTGGGCCTCAAGGGGGCGGCCTTGGCGATGGTGTTCAGCTTTATCGTCCAGTTCGTGGTGCTCTTGCGGGTCTTCCTCTCCCAGCCGTACGCAACCCAGTTTGCCACCCGGGCGGGCTGGAAGCCGAACTGGGCAGCGGCCCGCCGGCTGCTGCATATTGGCTTGCCCGCCGGGACGCAAATGGCCATCGATGTCTTAGGCTGGGGCGTCTTAATTATTTTGATGGTCGGCCAGTTTGGCAAACAGCAACTGGCCGCCAGTAATATCGCCATTCAATACATGACGGTCTCATTCATGCCCGCGCTGGGGCTCGGCCAAGCGCTGACCGCGCTGGTCGGACGCTATATTGGAGAGGGAAAGCCCGACCTTGCCGTCCAACGCACGTATGAAGCGTTCTTTTTGGCCATGTCGTATATGGCGCTGATGGGCATGTGCTATGTCCTGTTTCGATTCTCTTTCCTGAGTTTTTTCAGCCAGGATCCGACCGTCATCCAGGTCGGCAGCACCTTGCTGATATGCGCGGCCCTGCTGCAAGTCTTTGATAGTATGGGGATCACCTTTGCCGGCGCCCTGCGCGGGGCGGGAGATACGCATTGGATTGCCGGGCTGACGATGACACTTTTAGTGTGCGTCTTCACGCCGCTCAGCCTGGGTTCGGTGCTCTTTACCAATCTCGAATCCCTCGGACCGTGGCTGGCTGGCACCATTAACGTCTCTCTGTTTGGCTTTGGTTTATGGTGGCGCTTCTCCCGAGGGCGCTGGCGGGAGATTGATATTTTCGCTACGCGGCGTAAGAGGAGAGAGCCGAAAGCCGCTTCCGTGCAGGCCGCAGACTGATGACAACACCGCCCTCAGATCTATCCTTTCCGTCTCCACCTGACTACGCGCCGTTCAAGGCCGGACCGTTTCGACTCTCAATGGGGCTCACGCCGCTTGAGCTCAAAGACTGGATCGAGCCCGATGCCCAGGGCGCCGTTGAGCTCAAGGAGAAAGAACGCCTCCTCACCGAACGGCACGATGAGGTCTTTGCCGCCCTGCCAGAAGCGGACCCGGGTTCGGCCGAAGCCTTGGCCCTGCTTGTTGAGCATCTCCCCAGCCGATTTCCGGAATTGTACAAGAGCAGCGGAGATCGGCTCGACAATCTTACCACCGGCCAGCGGTGGGAAATTCACAACACGCCCCTGCATCCACTCGATCTGGCCGGGCGGCTTGTCCAGGAAGATCTGTGTCTCATGCAGTGGCAGGCGCATACCCAGGTCTACCATCTAGTCGGAGCATCTTTATGCTTTCCCACGCGCTGGCGCTTGGCAGACAAAATTGGCAAGCCGCTCAATACGATTCATGCGCCGATTCCCGGCTATGCAGAACAGCTCGCCACAACCATGGACAAGTTTTTTGACCGGTTGAAAGTCGAGAGGCCCGTCTGGCGACTCAACTGGGCTCTGATGGACGACCCGACCCTTTTTCAGCCGACCAGGGCCGGTCGAAAACGGACCGATATCACGCCGGAGAATGCCGGCGACAGCCTCTGGCTACGCATCGAACGCCAGACCCTTCGCCGCCTACCCCGCACCCAGGACATCCTATTCACCATCCGCGTCTACGTCAGACCGCTCGCTCAGCTTGCCACTCAGCCGGACCACGCCGCCCGGCTTGCCGCGGCCCTGCGCGCCCTTCCGCCGCCGGTCCGGCGGTATAAAAACCTGCCGCCGTTTCTTGACGCGACCCTGATGTGGCTGGACCGAGCGGCAGAAAACAGCGGAAGAAAGACAACGCCCACACGCGAGGCATCCACTGCCTGAATGGACCTGCTCTCTTCCTGGGCTTTTTATTCCTCGCCGCTCACAGTAAAAGAGAGCCATGAAAGATTTAACACTCTTAGGGCGTACGGTTGGCGAACTGCTCAAGACGCATAGCCACACGATTGCGGTAGCCGAGTCTTCAGCCGGCGGTTTGATCTCGGCGGCTCTCCTAACCGTGCCGGGAGCGTCGGCGTATTTTCTGGGCGGCGGGGTGATCTATACCTATGAGGCGCGTCGTTCGCTGCTGGCCATGCCCGACGAAGCGATAGAGGGTATTCGAGCAAGCACTGAGGAATATGCGCTACGTCTTGCCCGTCAGGTGCGGGATCGTTTTGAGACCACCTGGGGATTGAGTGAAACCGGCGCAACCGGACCGACCGGCAACCGCTACGGTGATGCAGCCGGGCATGCGTGCTTTGCTATCGTTGGACCGGTTGAAGAAACGTTGACCTTAGAGACCGGCAGCCCGGACCGGGAAGCAAATATGTGGACATTCACTCAGACCGCTCTTGATTTGTTAGCGCGGTCTATTCAAAAAAGCACCGCGTGAGGAGATTTCCATGTCGTGTCGTATTCTCCAAACACTGAAAACAGCACTCTTCCTCATCGGTTGTCTGAGCCTGTTGCCCGCTCCCTCAGTCGTGGCGCAACCTGGCGTGGGTAGCGATCGACCCTCGGCCAAGACCCGTCGCCTCCCTTTCAAGGTTATGGTGACCGGCTTTCTCAATACGGACCCGGCCCCTGATGCCTTGGCGGTCATCCAGCTCGGAGTGACCGGCTATCGGGGTGAGTTCCAACTCGAGGTCACGAATGTCACCGCGCCCGACTCGCCCCGACTCACCCCGCAGCAGATCTTCCTACACCGAACTGGCAAGAGAAAGGCCGATCTCGATGTAACCGGCCCCCGGGACATGCTGACAAAAATCGCCCAGTCGCAGCCCGGCACCCCGCTTGAACTCACCGGCTGGTACGCCCAGCGTGACGGTGAGTTTCGACTCGAAAACGTTCGCATTGTCGGCTTTGAGTAGTTGAGCATAAATATATGTGGGCATTCACGCACATCGCCCGTAATTTGCTAACCAGTCTATTCAAAAAAGCACCGCGTGAGGAGATTTCCATGTCGCGTCGTATTCTCAAACACTGAAAACAGCACTCTTCCTCATCTGTTGCCTGAGCCTGCTGCCTACCCCTTCAGTCTTGGCGCAAGGCGGAGTCGGCGTGGGTGGCGACCGGCCCTCGGCCAAGACCCGTCGTTTTCCCTTCAAAGTGGTGGTGACTGGATTTCTCAATACGGACCCGGCCCCCGATGCCTTGGCGGTCATCCAGCTCGGAGTGACCGGCTATCGGGGTGAGTTCCAACTCGAGGTCACGAATGTCACTGCGCCCAACTCGCCCCAGCTTAGCCCACGACAGATTTTTCTACACCGGGCTGGCAAGAGAAAGGCCGACCTCGATGTAACCGGCCCCCGAGACATGCTGACAAAAATCGCCCAGTCGCAGCCCGGCACCCCGCTGGAACTCACCGGCTGGTACGCCCAACGTGACGGCGAGTTTCGACTCGAAAACGTTCGCATTGTCGGCTTTGAGTAGTCGGGTACAAATAATTGATGGCTCTATGCCATTCCAGAGTACTGCCTACCCTTCTGTTTAACGCCTGTGTGCTCTCGCTTTCGGTTATTGCCTGTAGCGTTGTACAGGCTCAGCCAAAACGACCGCTCACGATTCCAGTGAGGCCAACCAGTTCTCAGCAATCAGCGACAGTGCAGCCCTTACCCGCGCAGGCAGAAATCCGTCGTGACTCGCGACTGGGAACAATCACTTTTTTGAAAGCCCCGAATCTTTCCGAGCATCTGGAGCACGACCCGGATTTTGCCCAACTGCAAGCGAGCAAGCAATTTGGAGACCTTGCCCGCGCGTTCATTCACGCCTACCGGGTTGATTTCCGGCTCACTCAGCCTGCGAGTGTATTCAGTCGAGACCGACACTCTGGGGCTGACCCACGTCCGTCTGCAACAGATCTTTCATGGCATTCCTATCTGGGCAGCCGAGTTGGTTGTGCACCTGAACGCCGACACCCAAGTCTACCTCGCCCAGGGGCGCTATATTCCAACTCCGCACAATCTGTCTACCGACCCAGGGCTGACAGAACAGGCGGCATTACAGCGGACTGCTGACCATTTGGGGCAACCCCTCACTGGGTGTCTCAAATGCCGGACTGACCTCGTGATTTTTACGGTGGAAGGCAAAGCTCCACGTCTGGCCTATCGCGTCCTGGCTTCCCTGAGTGTAGCCGAGGGGTGGGAGGTCATGGTTGATGCCCAGACGGGCGAGGTATTGCAAAAACTGTCAACTATACAGGGCAGACACCAGCCGGAGGGCCGTTGACAGATAAAGGCGTTCTCGGATAGGGTCCCTTGGAATGCAAACAGTCTGTATGGTAGAAAAGGCACAGAGAAGCCTGTGTTTTTCCCGGTCAGAATTTTCCAAACCGAGACACTGCCAAGCAGACAATAACACAAGGCCATGACTGCTCCTCGGGAACACCAGCAGGGACGACTGAGAAAAGCATTCGGCTGTGCAATCGCTCTCCTGACGATTGTCCTGCTGAGCTGGAATCTTGCCGGTGGCAATCCATCGGCCTTGTATCTTCATCCCTTACATCAGCCCAACACACTCGCTCCGGCAAGTGAACCATTAGAGGTTGACCCGGACCCACGCGCGACAGCGTTGGCCCAACGCCTCAGACAGCATCTGGCCGGCCTCCAAGTGGCTGCGCCAGTCACCCCGCCTCCCCAGCTTACTGCCGAGCAGAGCCAAGCCCTGTCCGAGCTTGAGACCCGTTGTCCAGGTGAAGTTTCGGTGGTCCTCCGCCCCGTGGCCGGTACGCCACGCCAGATCAAAGGCGCGGTGTTACAGCAGGCCCGACACGGTATCAGTGCAGTGGGCGATTCGCATCTCACGACCGCCCGGACGTTTCTCCGCGCGAATTGTGACTTGCTGCGCCTTGACGACCCGAACGCCGAACTTGTCCTGGTCCGCCGGCAGACCGACAAACTGGGCCGGACACATTTACGCTTTCGCCAACAGTATCAGGGCGTGCCCGTCTGGCCGGCCGATATTATTGTTCACCTCAACCCGGCCGGCCAAGTGGATGTGATGAATGGGGCGTTCGTACCCACACCAACTGGGCTGGGCACGACTCCGGCGCTCGACGAAGCGACAGCGGTCGAGTACGCCCGCACCGGGCTGACCGACGGTGACAAAGCCGAAGTCACCTCCTCCGAACTCATCATCTACGCACCGGGCGACACCCCGCCCCGGCTGGCCTGGAAGCTGGAACTCGCCCTCGGTTTAACCTCCCTTTGGCTGGTGGTCATTGATGCGGAAAATGGAGACGAGTTGACCGCCTATAACCGAGTCATGCACCAGCGCCAGGGTGATGGGAGGAGGGGTAGGGAGAATGGCGTGGACCTGTTCGGCGATACCCGGCAACTCAATGTATGGTATCAAGATGGTCATTCTTGGCTGATTGACACCAGTAAAAAGATGTTCGATTGGGAGGCTCAGGGTTGGCACGGCTGGATGCAGCGCGGTGCTATTTGGGTCCGCGATGCGCAGAACGAGGAAATCCTCGGCGACGCTCCCGTCGTTTATAAACCCTGTCGAAGGAGATCCCTCCGTCTTTTCCACCCTGATGCAGTCAGCGCAGCCTATAACCTGTCTGAGTCTACGACTATTATCGGGAGCGGCACCGCCGGAAGTCCTTTGACAATTTGACGGTGGGAAGGGCGCGTCGATTCATGCGATTGTCCGTTATGGTGAGAACTATAAGAATGCGTTCTGGATCCCCGGCTCGAATCTCGTCGTATTTGGCGATGGTCGTCCGTTTGCCGGAGCGCTGGACATTGTGGGCCACGAGCTGACCCACGGGGTTATCGAGCATTCGGCGAATCTGCTCTATCAAGACCAGCCGGGCGCGCTGAACGAGGCGTTTGCCGACATTTTCGGCGAAATGATCGAAGCCTGGAGTAAAGAAGAAGAAGGCGAAGCCGGACTGGATTACCGGCCTGGACCTGACCTCGCACAGCCTCTGGCGGCGGCGGCCCGGACCTGGGCCGCCCGATCCGCAATATGAAAAACCCCAATGCTTTCCATACTCATCTCGGTCGCCCGTATCCGAAGCACATGGACGAGTTTTTTCGATATTCGGGAAAACAACGGCGGCGTATCCACATCAATAGCACTATTATCGCCCACGCCTTTTATCTGCTTGCGGATGGTCCCGATGGAGCCATTGGCCTGGAAGCTGCCGAGGAAATTTTCTACCGTGCGCTGACCAATTATCTGGTCCAGAACTCGCAGTTTATTGACGCCCGCCTGGCTTGTATTGCGGCCGCAGAAGACCTCATTGAGGAGGGGCTTATCCCGGCCGGAGCCGATGAGGCAACCGATAAGGCGTTTGAGAGAGTTGGGATTCGCGGCGTTGGCACCACCCCGAACCCGTCTCTCCCCACCGTTCGCGGGCCGGATGCCACCCTCTTTGTGTATCGAGATGTCTTGGGCCAGTTCCGGCTGGGCCGGCGGGAAGCCGCCCAAGGCGACGGGGAACAAGGGGTCCAACTGGCTGAGGATATCGTGCTCCGCGCACGTCCCTCTGTCTCCCGTGGTGGCTGGTTTGGCAGTCTTTGTCAATGCCGAAAACGACTTCTGCCGCATTGCAACCGATGGCAATGGAGAGGAATGTATCGATCTTTCCAGCGCTGGTACGAGCTATGTTGCTTCGGTTGCCCTGTCACCCGATGGCCGGTTGCTTGGAGTTGTCTTTCCAGACGACCTGGACACACCGGCTAACACGATCAGTGTGATTAACTTGGCCACCGGAGAAGTGCGACGACCTTTCCGTCTCCCCGCTTTTTCCTATGCTGGTCCCACACCGGACCCCCTTCCCTCCGCAAGTACCATGAATTTCACAGCCGACGGACAGTGGCTCATCTACGACGCACTGGGTTCAGTGACCGTCAGCGGCGATGAGGATCAACTGCTCCGGCGCGGCCAGTGGAGCCTGTACGCCTTGGATCTCCAGACGCGCGAGAACTTCCTCCTGATTCCACCTCGACGCGGCTTTCATATTGCCTTTCCGGCCCTGGGTCAGACCAACGATAATTTTCTGACCTTTGACATGTTTGACGAGACTCGGAATCAGTCGAAAGTCTATATTGCACCGGTCTATGCTGGCAAGCTGATGACCGAAAAGATGAAGGCGATTGCGACGGTGGAGGGCGGCTTTGGCGTGCCCGGTTTTACTGGCGACGATAAGGCGCTGGTGTTCTCCCAACACGACCCAAGCCCGAGCGCGTCAACCGGGTTTTCCCTGTGCAAACAACCGCTGAAGCTGGAGCCGAAAGAGGTCCTTCCAATCCCAGTCGGTGAAGTACGTTGCGCAGATGCAGATAGAGCAAAAGACGGTAAATTATCGGAAGAAGATTGGTGGCTGGAGAATGCCGAGATGGGCGTCATCTACCGCCGCCGTCCATCACGACCTGGCTTAACTGGCAGGTTGGAGCATCCTTCCCACGGCTCATTGCAGAGCGGTGTCGGGCGGTTCTCCGGCTGGGTGTGTATCACCGGACCAGGGGGAGAACCCCCACCCCCCGCCGTGCCCGAAGTTGCCGAGCGGTATTTGTACGATGCGCTTGAGCATAAAGAATCATCGGTAGACAACCGGGGGAACTGGTGGGCGCGGACCGGCTCAACAAACCGGACCAACATCACAGGACGGACGACTGTCCAGGAAATAGTTGATCAAGTCCGACGTTTCACCATTTCCTATGTGGACGACACCGGGCACGATCGAACAGAGTTTTACGAGACGCTTCTGGGTGCGAGTGGGATATTCACTATCGACATCGGCCATGTGCGGCTGAGTTGGACCATTACCGGTTTGTCAAAAAGCACCCTGCCACCGCATCCGCGCAGTCCCGAAGGAACCGTCATCCCGCCACGGATCACCATTGATGTCGAGCCAGGCGCGACCGTGAGAAATCAGGACGGCTCCCCCTGGGTGCCTGTTCCGCTCACCCAGACCATGGATGAGTTGGGCCGGGACATGTACGTGGTGAACGTTTTGCAGCCGTATGTTCCGGGCCGTCCCGAAGTGTCCAGTGTAGAGATTGAAATTGAGAGTCTGCCCCCCGGCCTTTACCCCCCGATCCCACTTTCGGCTGAGTATTGGGAACCAAGGCGTGATACGACGAGCGTCTGCGGCGATAGCGAGAACGGCTTTTACTACGAAGACCGGTCGTTCAACTGGAATATGCTGGAGGGCTGCCAGCACACGGTGCGCGCCTTCGCCGATGGGATAGAGTTCGACAGCGCCACCGTTACCACCGGGGACTGTGGCCAGGCTCGGAACCAAGTTCCTGACCGGAGCCAGGACAAGTGACCCTTTGGACGCCTTTCCCCGCCTTGATGATATGGTTCATCTCGTCTGGCAACAGGCGTCGCAGAACTTTGTGATCACCGGGGTGGAGCGCCAGGGCTCAATGCTGGCGGGTCCCGGCTAAAATGGCCGCAACTCGTTCCTCTGTCCGGTCCGAGGATTCCTTGACTTTCAGCAAAATCTGCCCCATTTCCCGCAACATGACCTGTGATTCCTGGTGCTGGCGAGCGGAGTCTTGCTTGGCCAGCACCACCAGTTGCGCCAGATAGCTGGTCTGCTTGGCCAGCGCTTTGTCGTTGTCTTCCAAGGTGTTCAGCTTTTGCAGTATCTTGTCCATCTTCTTGTGGACATTGGTCTGATTGGCGGCCATAGGGTCACTCCTTTCGCTACCAGCGTCTCGCGGAACCGACCTACAGATCAACCGGCAGCTCCAGGTATTCGTGATAGATAAAGTCGCGGTGTTCGAGCAGTATCGGCTTCACCGCGGCTTGCACTACCGGGTCGGTATTGATGTACATGGTCCGAAAGGCATTGGGCATCGGGCAGAGTTCGTGCGGCAGCGGCTGGATGAGCGCGGCAAACGCGGCCCAGTAAATATCGAGAGCGGACAACTGGTTGCCGATAAAAAACCGGCTGCCGTTGTTCTGTTGCTGCTCCAGGCGGGAGCCGAGAGTCGTCACAATGTTGGCTACCTGGGCCGGCGCGGCCTCGGCTTCTTCCCGAGTATAGCCGTATTTATTCCCCATATGCGAGGCAAAGGCCCGCGCCGATTCGTCCGCGTCCGCGTCGGTCAGGACCGAGTGGAGCAGCATCAGGCGCTTGGACCAGCCATAGCCGTGCTCGCCGCACAGCTCGTTGCAATAGCCGAACATCAGCATTCGGTCCTCGATATTGTCCGGTATCAGGGCCGGCGTCGGCTCAAGGCGCTCGGCCAAAAAGAGCTGCTCTATCCAGGTTGAGCGCGGCGGCTCGTCGTTCCAGATCGCAACCGGAGCCGTCGCCTGCGCGGTCCATTCGGTCAGTTCCGTGTTGGCACCGCCGAGTTCCTGACGGACTCGCACATAGGGAATCTTTTTGACGTACAAAATACCTTTGGCAGCCTCGCTCCACGGACCTGGCACGCCGAGCGTCAGCACGAGTCGCAATCCTGACAGTTTTCTGGCCTCTGCAACCTCAACAAATTCACCCATGACAGTCCTCCTTTTACCTGTGTGATGAACGTCAACGATCGGCCCACCATGTCTCTGGACCGTCCGTCACCACGCCTGATTATACTATAAGAACGGGGGGAGTATACCGCTCGCCGGGCGGGACAGGTCAGGGATGAGACTCGCAGAAGGAATTCAGGAACAAAAAAAGCAGGACACTGAGGCATCCTGCTGAGGTAGAGGGGGGACAGGTTTGAAACCCTGCCCCTATGTCCGTCTCTACGCGGCCGCCTGTTCCCGCTGCCGTGCTTGTGGAGCCGTAATGCCCATGGTCCCGAGCTTTTCAATCGCCCGCTCGCTCAACAGACCGACTTTCTCCATATTGCTCCACAGGGCGGCATGAAAATCTTTCTTAAAGAAAGTCCGAAACGCCACATATTCGTTCTTTTTGGCCACTTCGTGACGCATGGTGCGGATGTCTTCTATCTCGGCCTTGGTAAAACCAACGGCTTCGTAGGCTTCCCGCGGAAACTGTCCCTGCAAGAGTCCGGCGGCGGCTTCGCAGGCAAACTCTTCGACTTCTTCGAGCTCCTGCTCGGACAATTCCTGTATCTGGTCGGGCAGACTCAGCATCCCAAAACCCATGTGGCGCGATTCGTCAGACAGGATGCGGCGGCAGATCTGGCTGATTAACGGGTCCGGGCTGTGGTCGGCCAGCATCCGAAACAGTGATACGGCCAGGGTTTCCGCGACGAGTTGGGTTCCCACGGTCTTGAGATACCACTGCGGCATGGCCAGTATGTGGTCGAACAGGTTCTTGAGGTTGGCGGTCAGCGGATACGTCACCCCGACTTTGTCGTACAGATAACGGGCCAGCACCTCTGAGTGGCGCGCCTCATCCACGACCTGGGTCGCCATAAAAAACTTCGAGTCGATACCCGGCACGACATTGGCAATCTGGCCACAGACCATGAGGGCGAATTGCTCGCCGTACATGAGCTGGCTGATCCGCCAGGCGGAGAAGTGCCGATTCAGGTCGAGTCGGTGCTTGTCGTCCAGCTTGTCCCAGTATTTTGTGCCGTAAATATCAATTAACCCATCGGGTAGAATGCCACAGTCCGGGTCGCCCCCGGCGTCCCAGTCAATATCCGTCGAAGCGTTCCACTGGTCGCGTTTCGCCTTCTCGTACAGACGACGCATGTCCTGGTCCTGGACATCGAGCAGTTGGGTAAAAATTGCATCGGAGGTGGCCTTTACTGTATGCGTCTGTGACACCAGACACTCCTTGCTTCTGGAATTTACTTCATAGTTCATTATTGGAATACGTGCGCTCATCTCTAGCCGAGCAGTTCCTCTGTGTCAAGCGGAAATGCACGGCATACGGGCCATGTCAGGACTGCCGTTTCAGCGCTCCACACTGGCCGAGCGCTTCAAGCACTTGACGCAGCGTCCAGTCGTGTTCTCCATTCTCCGGGAATCGGCCAGGCAGGTTGAGCCGGCCAATCTCGGCCAGAGTCTGCTGCGTCCCACGCGCCATGACCGCGGAAGAGCATAAGTGTTCCAGCGTTTCGGCCAGCTCACGCATTTCTTCGGCCCGCCTGGCGGCGTGAAAGGGATAGGTCGGCACAAGCCATTCCAGCGACTGCATGACTCCTGGAAACAGCTCGGTGTAACAGGCGAGCAAATCGTCCAGGAAATCATATTCCTGCGCGGCCACCGTCAGTTCGCCCAGCACGGCAACCAGGCCCTTATTGAGGCCGGAGAACAACATCTTAAAGGCGGAGGCTTGGCCAATGGCGTCCCCTAAGGGATGCAGGCGGAGCGATTGCCCGAGAGTCGCCTCAAACGCCCGGACGTGCGGACCGCTGACATACACGGTACAGCGACCCCGCACATCCCGGGCCGGACCGATAATACAGGCATCGAGGAAGTCACAGCCCGCAGCCCGAATCGCCTCACCCACCTGGCCAACGGTCATGGGAGAGACGGCATTCGCGTCAACGAATAGCGGCCTCCGGTTCACCTGCCGCACGGCCTGGGCAAAATCGCGTGAGACCGCTCGGGCGGCCGTCGGGGGAATAATTGAGAGGATAATATCCGCCTGCTCAACGACCGCCGCCAGAGAATCGAGCTCGGTTATTCCGGCCTGAGTACTGAGCTGTCGCGTGCGCTTGCTCCGCCCGACCAGCGTCGTCACAGCGGCAAAGCCGTCTTCTTTCAGCACACGCCCCACATTATGGCCCATATCACCAGGGTAGAGGATGCCTATTGCCTGCATCGCGCCTCTCTCCATTAAGCTGCTCAACAGCGATCACCCCTGCATACCAGAGTCCGGCTTCATCCGCATCCTACATTTCGCATCTGATATTCCTGCCGTATGATGGGACGCATGAAAAGCCTACGAGCGATCGTGCTGTGTACCCTTCTCGGGCTGGGTGGAGTCTACGCCTGGATGCAGACCCCTTCCTATTCAGTCTATCACATCCAGCAGGCGCTCAAGACGCGCAACTACGAGACTTTTACGCAGTATGTCGATATCGACAGTGTGGTCAGTTACGCCCTGGAGGATTTGGGGCAGAGTGTGCCGGATATCCCGCAACCGCAGGACACGCCGCCGGACTCCCTCGTCGGGCTCCTGCACAAGGGACTTGAGAGTCTGACTCGGGATGTCCACGACCTCGCCAGGGCGGGAGTAACGTTTGCCATACAGCAGACCTTTCATAATTCAGACCTGACGCTCCCACAGATCCCGACTGTTGCCCTCATCGGAACGGTCATCGGCGGGGATACTCGGGAAGACATCCGCTATTTTTCCGTTCCACTCGACAGCGGCGAAGAGATTGAGATTGGGCTCCGCTATACCTCTGAGGGGCGGTGGCGCGTCGTCCGGGTCACCAATGTTCAGGCGTTGCTGAAGGCGGTCTTCCGGGAGTGAGGATGCAAGTCTTTACCTCTGCTCGCTACATCGCACCCATGGGAAATCACTCCTATCCCATGGACAAGTACCGCCTGGTCCCGGAACGGTTGCTGGCCGAGGGCATCCTCACGCCAGAGGAAATCGTTGAGCCGCAGCCGATAGCCCTTGCAGATATTCTTCGCGTGCATACGCCGGGGTATGTCCATGCCTTTCTCAACGGGACGCTGGAGCGCAAGGCCCTGCTCCGTCTCGGCCTGCCCTGGTCTCGGCCACTTGTCCACCGTGCGTTTGCCGTGATTGGTGGAACGCTGGGGGCAGCCCGGGCCGCACTGAGAGACGGGATTGCCGCCAATCTGGCCGGGGGCACTCACCATGCCTTCGCCGACCACGGCGAAGGGTACTGTATTTTTAACGATCTGGTCATTGTCCTGAGGCGGTTGCGGGCAGAGGGGTGTATCGGGCGCGCCCTCGTTCTCGACCTTGATGTGCATCAGGGGAACGGTACGGCGGCGTTGTGTCAGACCGATCCCGATACCTTCACCTTTTCCATACACGCGGCCAATAATTACCCCGCCCATAAAGAACACAGCTCGTGGGATATCGCCCTGCCGGACAGCACGACGGACGAACAGTATCTAGACCGGCTGGAGGAGAGCCTGCCCGTACTCCTCGAACGAGCCCGTCCGGACCTGATCCTGTACCAGGCCGGCGTGGATGTACTCCAGGGCGATCGGTTTGGAAAAATGGCGCTGTCGATGGCCGGGGTCGGGGAGCGGGACCGGATAACGTGCGACTTCGCCCGGCGGGCAGGAATCCCCCTTGCGGTGACCTTAGGCGGCGGCTACGCGCGGGATATTAACAGGATTGTGGCCGCCCATTGCCAGACGATAAGAGCGGCACAGACTACAGGTCGCTATCTCGACGAGAGTGCCGGGTGACTCCCCAGGCCATTACGACGAGTGAAGCAATTAAGCCCGTGCCAATTGCTAACTGAATCCATTCCAAGGTCGTCATTTTTGCTGCTCCTTGTCTCGCAGGTGGCGTAAGAGCCTTCGGATTACAGTCTCTTGGTGGACGATCATGCTCACGAGAAGGAGTATAGCGAGGAAGCCTGCCCCTGCCAATAGAATATGGATGGAAGTCCGTTCTCCTAGGAGAAGGCTCAGTGACCCTCCGATTGCTGCGACCGCAGTAACCCATAAGAGCCGCAGCAGTTCGGTCTCGTGCTTAATCTGCTCTTTAAGGGATTCCACAGTGAGTCCTTTACCCCGCCAGCGGCAGCTCTTCCCCCTGCGCCAGGCCCGTCAGAAACGCCCGTAGTTCGTCATTCGACAACCCTGGCGTATCCGAAGCGGCGAACAGCAGCGCCACATTCTGGTCAGCCGGCGAGAGACTGGCCAACTGAGCTTGGGCGCGGCTGCGGATCACCGGACCGACCAGCCGCGCCAATTCGGACAGAAAGCGAGAGGCGATAAGAATTTTTTCTGCCGCACTGTTGGCCCGGCTCTGCATGTCCTGATGGACGGCAATCATCCCCGCGTGCAAAACGAGTTCAGTGCCACTCAGCGCCCACAGTTCTTTCGGCACCCTGCCCCACAGAATGGTCAGCTCATCCATCACCGGCCACAGCGTGGTGTGCAGCAGCGTCGTGCTCTCCGCGGCAATCAGACGAACGAGAGCGGCTTTCCAGTCCGGAGAGAGGACCGGGTCGCCCCGCAGGGAGGGCTGTACGGGCTGGGGTAGACGTTCGAGAATTTCCCCCTTTTCATCCAGGATAAGATGATCCTCAAGTGCTTGTCCCAGTATGGTCAGGCTGGCGATATAGCGGCGTTGTCCCTCTTCGGTCTGGAGTACCCGGAGGCGATGGGCTTCGGCCACCAGGTCGGCCCGGTAATAGGTATGGCCGTGGTCGTAGACTTTTTCGACCCCGTCGCGCAGTTGCACGCAGGTATGCGCCCCCGGATAAAACCGTTCGTGCGGGGCGGGTCGCCAGTCAACCGCGGTCTCGACCATTGTCATATGCAGGGCGGCCTCTTCGGCCCCCTGGGTGAAACGCTCGCGATTGGCCCCAACTTCTCCTCCGCAGATGAAGGACTCTCGCAGCGTAAAGAAGAGCTGATCGCTGGGGTACGGTCCGTAGTAGCGTAGCGCCTGTTTTTCCTGGTCCTGCCCCAAGCGCGCCAGCACATTCAAGATGGTTGCCCCGCCGCCGGACGGGAGATGCATCGGAGCGTCTAACGGCGGCAGGGTCTCCACGTCTTCATACGGGACCGAGCGGAAGAAGGTGAGCGTCCGGTCCATCTCAAAGCCACCCTCGCCGACCAAGGCCCCGATCACGTCGGACCCGCCCCAGCCCAGATGGGACGCTGCACCTCGAACGACGCCGAGAAAGTGGCCGTCCATATTGCGCACCTTAAACCGCTGTAGAAGGCCATCGGCAGCATAGAAAAAGAGTGAGAGCAAACGTCCGTGGCGATCAAAAGTTCCCAAACGGCGGGGAGCTGAACTCGCGGCAATGGCCGGCAGGAAGAACGTCAGCGTCCCGTGAGCGGAGCGTTCCAGACAGACCTGCCCATTCGCATACCAGCGGAAACGGCCCGCCTCGGCGACCGGCTCGGTTGTATTCAACACGGTCCGAAAGAACGCCAGGCGCTCAGGCTCGACGAGTTCGGCTTCCAGGGTCTGGAGAGCCAGTTCCAAAACGGCATCAGGGGGTGAGCTGGTCATATGTCCGGTGGCTGAGGCGTGTCTCAGGGCGTACGTAACGCCTCAATTTGTGGCGGCGACAGATAGGGCTCCAGGGCTTCTGGGGATGCTTCGCGCACGGCCAGGGGCGAGTCAAACCCCGCAGACACCAGCGCCTTGATCTCTTCACGGTTGAGTCCGGGCAACTGAGCCCGGGCCAACTCCAGGCTCGACGGATCAACCCCGAGTCGCGCCCGTTCTGTCAGTTCGGACAGTTGTTTGGCCGATGCCCAACCCATGACCTCGGCAATCTCCGCCGCTGCATCCACCAGCCAACTGACCTCATCCGTCAGGCTGAGGATCGTACCGGCGTAACACTGACAGCGGTTTTCCAAAGACGACAGTTCGTCGCCATTAATCCAGCCCAGCAGCAGCAGCGAGAGCTTGGCCGACCGGGCCTCCTGGGTTGTCGGCAGCATGCGGGCGTTGAGAAGTTTCCGGAGTTCGTCGCCCGGCTCATAGCCGCGTTCGCGTATCCACTCGCCCACTTTGCTTTCATACCCTCGGCCACGGTGTTCGACCGACGACAACGGAATCTGCATTTTTTGGCCGTCTTCGGTCAGACTCAGCGCATAAAAGAGTTCCAGCTCGGACACGTCGCGTCCCTGGGCGGACTCAAAAAAACGGGCCAGTTTCACCGCGGTTGCCGCGCGGATGCCTTTGCGGGCTGCGACCTCTCCCAGCGTTGAGGCTTCCAGCCGTCCGTCTTCGCCGCGATTGACAAGCTGGGCATCGACCAGAACGCCAAGCGCTCGCTCGGCTTCGTCTGAGATATGGTCCGAGGCAGACGTGCCTTTGCCCCGTTTCTGAAAGCCGAGATAGGTCAGGTCTAAAAAAGCGTGAAGCTCATCGGTCGAAAGACAGACCTTGGAGGCGATCAGATTGAGGATACGATCCGTGAGTCCGGTCTGGCCGGGAGCCGGAGTAAACTGCTCCTGCTCGCCCATCACATAGCCCCGCCACAACAGGTCGGCCTGGAACTGGTTGGTGGCAATCAAGACGGACCGGCCAAATGCCTCTTTGCCCCCTCGCCCTTCGACTAGCTCTGGGCGGCCCCCCGGAGAAAGGGGGGGCGACACGAATCCGAGTCGGCCCGCTCGTCCGGAGATATTTTCATATTCGGCCCAGGAGAGGGGGACTTCAATCGCCGTGCCGGTCCGTTTGTCCGTGTCCCATTTAACGGCTTCGATAAACACCGTGGAGGCGGGCAGATTCACCCCAAAGGCCAGCGTCGTGGTACACGCGATGACCCGTACTTCGCCCCGACGGTAGGCAGCCTCAACAATCGCCCGCTCCGCCGAGGTCAGGTCGGCGTGGTGAAACGCTACCCCCCCGGCAAAGGCATCACGCAGTTGTGCCTTGAGAGAGGTTTCTTCGAGAGGCTCAAGGGCCGCCAGCGCGTCGGTGGCCGGTGCCAGCTCGGAGGCTTCGGCCAACTCCAGGACGCACTGGACCGTATCCCGTTTGCCTTTCAGAAAGATGAGGAGCTGCTCCCCCTGCCGCGCAAGATGCGTGACGTGGGCGTATAAGAGTTCACGCGGGTCGTCTGACTCAACGGGGGCCAGCCGCTCCTCACCTTCTTCGCCCGTGTTATACGTGCGGTAGCGAAAGCGGTCGCCGAGTACCACGCCACGGTAGAGCTCAACCGGCCGTTCATCCTGTAAGAGGAGGTCGGCATCCAGCCATTCAGCGACTTGCTCGGCCTCGCGCAGGACGGCGGAGAGTCCCAAGAGCTGTGGCCGCGGGACGGCGCTGAGGAGTTTTGTCAATGTCAGTTCCAGCCCCGACCCGCGTTCCGGGTCGCCCAACATCTGAAGTTCGTCCACCACGACCAGGGCGACCGTCCGCAGCAGGTGCGGATGACGGACGAGCAACTGGGCGAGTTTTTCGTAGACGAGGACGGCCAAGTGAAAGTCGCCA
The DNA here is from genome assembly GCA_965203745.1 of uncultured Binatia bacterium (SeqCode). Lineage (GTDB taxonomy): Bacteria > Desulfobacterota > Binatia > Bin18 > Bin18 > Bin18. The sequence goes on along the minus strand of CBDBDK010000001.1, from coordinate 247,482 downwards.
TGTTCGATATCGTGGTCAAACTCGCGTCTGTCACGCGTTGCCACCACGACCTTGACACCATAGGTGCCGTAACGCGCGCGAAAGGTTGCGTATTTTTCTTCCGCCAGGGCGCGGAGTGGCGTTAAATACAGCACGCGTTTACCGGCAAAGGCCGCGCGCAGGGCGGCCATTTCGCCCACAAAGGTTTTGCCCGATGAGGTTGGAGAGGAGATAAGCAGGCTACGACCGTCAAACAGCCCGTAGCGCTGCACGGCAACTTCCTGCACGGGCAAGAGAAACTCACTCTGCTGGCGTTCCCAGATCTCCAGCAGGGTGTCCGGCAGCTCATATTTCCGCAGGTCTCGAACGCGTCGCATATCCGTACAGAGAGTAAACGTATCCAGCGTTGTTGTCGATTGGAAGGACACGTGTACTCTTTCAGTCCCACGGAAAAGGGAAAAGGTAACAAGCACGTTTGAGGTTGGGAGGACCGCCGGTCGTCCGGGCGCGGTTTTCGCCTACCTACCCGCTCACCGTTTGCTGTTCCGCCAGCCGCGCCCGCACATAGCCTTCCATCCCGCCACAGGCCAGAATCTCGATATAGAGATCAGACAGATCCCGAATCGGATAGCGGGTGCCGGCGCTCATGGATTTCACAATGCGGCTATTCACATCGATCCGCAGCCGGTCGCCCGTCCGAATTTCACCCGCTTCCCAGAGGGTTAGCGGCGGCAGACCGATGTTGAGACAGAGCCGAAAGAACGGCCAGGCAAAGGCGGGCGCGATCATGCCGGCAATGCCGTGCTGCTGAAGCGCCTCGACCGCCTGAATATACTGTTCCCCAGCTCCGACTTTGCCCGTTGCCAGGAGAATAACGTCCCCGGTCTCCCCGCTTCCATCCGCGATACGCTCTACAATGGTCTCACTCGAAAGTGGGCTCGGGACGGTCTGCGCTCGGGCCGTGATAATGAGTCGGTCCACTTGCATGACGATGCCCCACCAACTAGGTAACGAGCCGCATCCGGGGAACCGCGTCCAGAGAGAACTGCCTATACGTTTCAGGGCTTAGACCCGAAATGACCTGCCGGCAGCCCTCAAGCCCGGCAATAAAATCCTGGAGTTCAACGCCAAGACAGGCAGGCGAGTGTGGGGCTATCTTTATCAGTCCCTCGTGCAGCAACGAGCGGGTGCCCGCCAGGTTGCCACGTCCGAGATGGTAGAACGCGACCGCAATCTGGATCAGCCCTTGCAGGAAGCTTTTTACCTCATCCTGTTCTTTCATCCACTGCGGCTCCAGGACTTCGTGTACTTCAAAAAAGAGATGCTGGTTAAAGAGCAGGGCACTTTTTTGCAGGACAACTTCGAGAGCCGAGGCTCCAGCCTGCCCGGACCAGCCCTCCAGTACCGCTCCATATTGAAGGAGTTTGGCTCTGACCGCCGACCAGTCCGCCTCAAACTCCGGCGTGAGCACACAGCGCAGCTTCTCGGCAAGCGCATGTGGAGGAGGCCCGGCCGCGGCCGCTCGGACGTCGGCGGCAAGACCGCGCACTGTGGCGGCTGTCGCCGCATCATCCAAGGCTTCAAGCAGCAGGTCGGCTAATGCGTCACGGGTCGCGACTTTCATGAGGCGAGCTCCACAACCGTTGCTCCCCCGCCCCCTTCATTCCGGGGAGCCTCGTTAAAGGACTCGCAGTACGGAGAGTCGGCCAAATATGCCCGGACCGCCCGCCTCAACGCGCCGGTTCCCATACCGTGCACGATACGCACGGACGATTGATTATTGAGGATGGCCTGATCCAGGAAGACTTCCAAACGCGGCAGCGCCTCCCGAACCCGCAGGCCGAGCAGATTGATCTCGGGCCGGCTCGGTGGCGCGTGGTCAACGGCCACCCGAATGCTCGGCACGGATTTTTGCTCGGCCGTCCGCCGGACCTGGACAAGGGGGACCTCAAACGTCGTCCCACCCCGACGTACCCTGGCTTTGCTCCCGTTGATCGTCAGCAAGGTACCCCGAATTTTTCCGTCACGGAGCTCGACCTCGTCCCCAATCTGTGGCGGCGGTGTATCAGCGACGGTCTCGGTCTGGAACGTCTGCTCTTTTGCCGTGATCTCCTTGTGCTGCTCGTGCAAGAACCGTGAGAGGTCTCGGCGAGCATCACCGGATGAGGTCTGCGGCGTTTGCAGGTTTTTACGGAGCTGTGCGAGGACCTCGCGGCCTTCCTCGCGAACACGGCGGACCAGCAGCTTGGCTTCGCTCACCTCGTCCTGCCAGACCTGACGACATTTTTCCTCGGTTTCGGCCAGGAGGCGCTCTTGATGCGTACGCAGGGCGGTCGCCTGTTCACGTTCCGACTGTACCTGGGTCCGTTCATGCTCCAGGGTGACTGAAGCGGCTTCAAGCCGAGTCAAGGCTTCAGAAAACTGACGGGCTTCCGCGGACAGGGCCGTCTCTGCCGCCCGACACACCGCTTCCGGTAATCCGAGACGCCGGGCCATGGGCAGCCCGAGGCTCTGGCCCATGACGTCGTACTGGAGTTGATAGCGCGGCTGGAAGGTCTCCGGATCAAAAGCCACCGCCGCAATCTGATAACTCCCGTCTCCCACCGCAAAGAGTTTGACCGGACTCAGATGCGTGGCCAGAGCGAGGGACACCTGACGGTCTTTCAGAACGGTGAGCAGCCCGTTTGCCAGAGCCCCTCCCTCGGCCGGGTCCGTGCCGCCGCCGGGCTCGTCCAGGAGGAGAAGCGCGGGCTCTGACAGCGTCGCCAGCATATCGCTGATATTGGCGATATGGGCCGAGAAGGTAGAGAGGCTGTGCTCCAGAGACTGGGCGTCCCCAATGTCGGCAAATACACTCCGAAAGATGGGCAGTTCATTGGCTTCGTCCGTCGGGATCAAAAAGCCGCTCTGGGCCATGAGGCAGATAAGGCCCAAGGTTTTGAGGGCGACCGTTTTTCCGCCCGTATTCGGACCGGTAATAATCAGCCCGCGTTTATCGTTCGGCAGAATCACATCGATAGGGACAACTGCGGTGTCCGAGGCCGTCAGTAAGGGATGCCTGGCACCCCGGAGTTGGACGGCTGAGCCGAAGTGCGGCTGTGTGGCGCCGTATTTTTGCGCAAACACTACCTTGGCGTGGAGGACGTCGATTTCCGTCAGGGTTGCAAACGTCTGTTTGAGTTGATCGAGGTTCTCGCGCACCAGCGCGGTCAGCCAGACCAGAATCCGGTGTTCCTCGGCCGCGACTTCTTTCTGGGTGAGCAGCAGTCTGTTGTTGAGTTCGACCGCAAACAGCGGTTCGATGAACACGGTTTCGCCCGACCCGGAACGATCCTGGACAATCCCCGGCAAGCGCGTCTGAAAATTTGGCCGGACGGGAATAACGAAACGGTTATTCCGAATCGTGACAAACTGGTCGGTGACCACCTCCTGGGCTTCGCTTGAGCGCAGGGTGCGTTGCAGGCGGTGTTCAATGTCCTCGCTCAGGGTATGGACTTGGCGCCGGAGTGAACGCAGCGTTGCACTGGCCTCGTCTTTGAGGCCACCGTTCTCGTCCAGGCAGCGGTCCAGGGCAGCCTCCAAGTCAGGCAGAGCCGGCAGGCGGGCAGCATAGCCTTTCAGGCGGTCAAACGCTGCTGCGTCTCGACGGAAAAATCTGGCAAGGAGTCGGGCACGTGTCACCACGGCCAGGAGGTCGCGGAGCTTTTGGCCCTCAAGCACGGCACCGCCATAGTCCGCTTGCTCACAGGTCGGACGGATATCGGGGAACGGTTCGAGCGGCAGGCTCAAGCGCTCCTCTATGAGACGAAAGCACTGCCACGTTTGCTCGCTGTCTTCTTTGACCAACGGCTCGGCAACCTGGGGCTTGAGGGCCAGGCAGGCTTCTCGACCGGCGGACGACAGGGCGCAGTCCGCCAGAAGCTGAAGGACTTTGTCAAACTCTAAAGCCAGAAGGTCGCGCTCGCGCATAAGAAACGGTTGCTACGGGGTCTGCCAGAGCGACCCATGCTGCATGTTTTGCACACTCCGCCCGTTCAGCGCAATACAGGCGAGTTCCACAAGACGGGTTCCCGAAGTCCGTCATGACAGGCGGCGCGCCTGGGCTCGCTTGCAGCCGCTACCCCCCTATGCTAGCGAGACACGAGCATAGGCGTATGAAGGAGGAAGTATGAGCACCGAGAATGAAGCCCTGGTGACGGAGTTTTGCAACGCCTTGGGCAGTGGAAATATGGACACGGTAGTATCCTATCTGTCAGAGGACGTCTTCTATCATAATATGCCCTGGGAGCCGGTAACCGGCCATGCCGGCGTACGTCAGGTTCTTGACCCTTTTATCGGCGCAAATTTGCTGCAAAAAATGGAGATCCCCCACACGGCCTCCTCCGGCAATGTCGTCACCAACGAGCGTATGGAGACCTGGGTCAAAGGGGACGTTCAGGTCCTGCTACCCGTTCTCGGCGTCTTCACCATCACCGACGGCAAAATCAGCACCTGGTGCGATTATTTTGACAGCGGAACGATCGCCCCGTTGGTGGAAGCCATGAAATAAGCGCCGCACGTTTTTCGGGGGTGGTCAGGGAACAAACGAGACCTTGACTGCCCCCGAGGTTTTCTTGCTGGCGGCTTCGGTCAGGGCCTGTCGGAACTGCTCAAGCGGATACTTGCGCGGACGGATCGCGCGCAGGTCCGCGCGGCGGCGTCTCAGGAGTTCGACCGCACGTACAAACGTATCCTGACGTTTGCCCCGAAACATCTCGGCCCCATACGTCAGGCTGCCCACGATGGTCACTTCTTTCATCCAGGTCGGCGTCCAATCAACGCCTTCGGGCAGCGCGGCCAAACCGAGCACGATAACCGCTCCCTGGCCGCGCGCCATACGCAGCGCCTGGTTAAGCGTGACCGAATTGGTAACCGTATCGTAGACCAGCCGCACCCCACCAGCCAGAACCGCGCCGCCGCCGGAGAGCGGATAGACCTTGGTCTGGGCCAACTCGCCCACCTGGGCCATGACATCCTGGCCTTGAGCATCAATAATATGCTCTGCACCAAGGCGACGCGCCAGTCTGGCCTGAAACGGATACTTGGCGATACACGCCACCCGACAAGACGGCTCAACGGCCTTGAGCGCGGCGATATTCATCAGCCCAATCGTCCCGGCACCGATCACCACCACCAGTTCTTTGCGTCGAGGCGGGTTGTTGAGCACCGCCCGCAGACACACGGCAAACGGTTCGATCAGCGAGGCTTCATCATCATCAATCGTATCCGGCAGGGGTGTCAGCCGGTGCGCGGGGGCAACAAAATATTCCCCCCAGCCGCCGCCGGTGTCGGGACAGATGCCGATTAACAGCCCGGGACGCAGCTGACCCTCGGCAATATGCTCACAAATCCCGGGGTTCCCGTTTCGGCACTGTGGGCACAGCTTCCGAAAGCCCCGCTCCCGACAGCCGAGCGTGGGATCGACGGTCACCCGTTGGCCGACCCGGAGCCCGCGCACGCGCTTGCCCACCGCGGCCACCTCTCCGAACAGTTCGTGACCGGGAATCAGGGGCAACTCGAAATACGGCTCGGCCGCGGGCATAGGCTTCCACTGCAAAAAGCCCAGGTCGCTGCCGCAGATGCCGGAAATTTTACTCTTGACCACCACCCAGCGTTCATTGGGCAGGTCGGGGGTGGGCACGTCGCGTAATTGGAGATTGGCCAGGCCGGGCAAAAAGTCCGGGGCCGGAGGCGCATCCTTCTGGGCTGTCTTGGCAAAGACCAGAGCTTTCATTTTTTTCTTTCACACGGCCTCTGCGGTGTTCACGACATGAATCAATTCGTGCGTTTTGCGGACCCGGCCAAAGGCATAACTGAAGGCCTGGAGAGCCGCCCGGTGCAGGTCCGAACTAAAGGCCGTACAGGCATCCTCGACGATGGTGACGTCAAAGCCCCGGTCAGCCGCGTCCCGGGCCGTGGTTTCAACACACACGTCCGTTGTCACCCCGCATATCAGGAGCGAGGTAACCCCCATATTGCGGAGCGTCTGGTCAAGCATGGTCGAGTTCAGGGTGCCGCTCGAGGTTTTGTTCACAACCAGCTCACCCGGCTGCGGTGCGACGCTGTCGTCAATCTGCCAGCTCGGCTCGTCAACCGCGGGAAACATGCGCTCACCTATCGTGTCCAGGCTGAGTTGATCGAGCGCCTTCCACATCGGGTTCAAATCCTGACCGTCCTTCAGGCAGGTGCCAATGGCGGTATACATGACCGGCATCTGCTGCGCCCGAAAGCAGCCCAGCAACCGATTGATATTGGGAATGACGGACGCATTGACCCGCTCGCAGTAGGCGGCGCTCACCCCTGGGACCAATTTCTCAAAGGTTTGCATCAGCGGGTAATGGGGGCTGACAAAATAGCGCTGCATATCAATTACCAGCAGGGCGGTTTTGTCACGCGCCAGGACCAGCGGAGCCTTGTCTTTGAGGCGGATAATTTCAAGAATTTTTTCGTGGTCTGTCGCCATCCTGTTCCCCTCTTTTTTGTCTTGGACAGCCCTCATCCGTGACCGCTTTTGCAGCCGTTTCCAACCACCGCCTTCTCTTCTTTAGACCAAGTCTGAACGGGAGGCAAGAAAACGAGCGCATTGCGGGCGATACGGGTTTTTGTCATGATCGCGCGATTACTGGCATCCAAGTCACCAGACCGAGCCCGGCTCCCGTCAGAAAGGAATACCATGGCACACGTCACGTCACGTGAGTTTGATACGCTGATTCAGCTCTTAACCGAACAGTACGGTCTCAGCGCCCTGCATGCCCGTCTGCTGAAGGCCAACGCCTTAGTCTCCCACAAACGTCCCCCACGCTGGCAGCCCCTGGCCAATCAGCTCTACCAGCTCAGCGCCGGCCTGCGGCGCGAGCACCCCGCCCGGTATGCCCTGGAGATGCTCTGGCAGGAGCTGATCTCAGGAACAACCGAAGGCGTCGAGCAGAAGACCTTCGACGCATTGGCGGAACGCATTAACGAATGTCTGACAGAAAAATTTGAGGTGATCCCAGACCGGCAGACCGACCTCATAGCTGCCCTGGGTGCCTATCACCATACGCTGGCCAGCGTATCGAGTGCGGACGTCGCCTATATTGAGATTCTGCTCCGCGCTTCAAAAGATGTCGCCCAGTTCCTGCGCGAGCATAAGGAAGAGGTTCGTGCCGCGGCCACAGAGATGGGAGACGCTGAACATAGCGACAAGCCCGAGGATGCGCCACCGGAGCGTTAGGGAGCGCGTACTTCTCGGCCATGCCACACGCGAATAATGACGGGCGTCTTATCATCCTCCAGCATATAGCGCAGGACATATGCGCCAGAGGCGAACGGAAGGAACAGTTCTCGTCGCTGGGTGCGGTCCGGCATCGGACGGCCTAAATGCGGTGAGGTCAACAGTCGTTCAGTACCCTCAAGAATCGTTTGGGCGGCCCGAGCGGCCGCCGACGGGCTCTTCTCCCGCAAAAAGGCAAACAAACGCTCCAGGTCGTCCAACGCTTCCGGCAGCCATTTTACCTCGGCCATGTGGCGGCATTACCCCGAGCCGTGTCGCGTAACCACTTGGTCACGGTCTGATGCGGAACAGCCTCACCGGTGAGCTGATAGCGCTCCCATCTGGCCATATCCTCTTGCTTTTCCTGCTCGTATCGCTCCTCCCGGTCGAGATACTCCAGAATGGCCGTGCGCATCAGCCAATGCGAGGACCGCTCGCGCTGTTCGCCCAGCCATTTGAGGCGCTGCCGGGTCTGTTCGTCGAGTTTGATGCCTTGTGTTGTAGCCATAGCTCTTATCCCCTCGGTAGATAGTATAACCTGTTGCAACTTTTCACAACCAAGGTAAAGATGCCCCCGGAGGCCGTTCCACTTCATCCGGGCGACAACTCTGATTCCAAGGTGAGCACCTAAGGGGCGATAACGCCGCGGCCAGGGGCTTTGCTCCTGGACCCCGGAAATAAAGAGGTAAAGAACCATGATCTAAGGGAGCGACCGGGCAATGCGGAATCCGAGGTCGGAGCGCCGATAGTCGGCGGCGCCCCAGCCGCGGAAAGCCGAACGGAGGCTCCACGGGTAGCCGCCCCAGGAACCGCCGCGCGAGACACGACGACTACAATCCCCCATTTCCCATGCTCGCCCATCTCTTGGGGCACCAACGTAAGTCTCGTGCAAACAGTCCTGCACCCATTCCCACACGTTCCCATGCACATCGTACAACCCAAAAACGTTCGGCCGAAATCTCCCTACCGCCACCGTCCGCCCTCGGTACTGCCCACGCTGCCCCCCGCCATAGGTGTAGTTCCCGTCATAGTTCGCTTGACTCGGACTTATGGTCTGGCCAAAGTGAAACGGGGTCGTGGTTCCCGCCCGCGCCACGTACTCCCATTCTGCCTCGCTCAATAACCGATATGCCTTGCCCGTCTCCCGTGACAGCCAGGCCGTATACGCTCGGGTGTCTCGCCAATTCACACATACGACCGGCTCCCGCTCCGCCTGCCGGAAGCCCGGATTACGCCAACTCCGCCCCGACCGCTCCTCCAAGCTACCTCCCTCATATGTCCAACAACTACTCCCCCCGGCATGCCCGGTCGCCCCGACGAAACGTCCATACGCCCCCACGGTCACTTCGTAGACGCTGACGGCGAAGGGCTGCCCAATAGTGACCCAGAGCACCGGCCCTTCATTCTCATCCCGCCTCGCTTCATGTGCCGGCGACCCCATCATGAACGAGTCCGCCGGCACCACCACCAACTCTGGTCCTTTCCCCCCACTCCTCAATTCGTCACGGAACGTCTGTCCTACCTGCCACCGCCGTTGTTGCCGCCGGTGCTGCGCCTCCGCCGCGTGCCGCCCCGCAGGATAGGCTGACAGGTATTCTCCGTAGGCTTCCTCCGTATCCACCCGTTCCGCCTCGGCCCACGCCGCGGCTTCCTGCGCTTGGCGTTGCCGCGCCGCCTCGGCGGCCTGCTGTCGCTGTTCTTCTGCCTGGCGTTGCCGCTCCACTTCGGCCTGCGCTACGGCCTCGCGCCCCGCCGCCATCAACGTGTCCGCCTGTTCCTGTGTCAGGTATCCCGTCGCGGCAACCCCCTTCCCCGCCTGCCACTGCCGTAACGCCGCCCGCGTACTTGGCCCGAACAGCCCGTCCGCTGCTCCCACCGTATACTCCAGCGTTGCCAGCCCTTGTTGCACCAAGATGCGCGCCGCCCGGTCTAAGCCCACCTGCCCCTCCAGACATGCCCATGCCTCCGCCACATACGCCCCCTGCGGATACACTTCCAGGTACGCCCCCACCTGCCCCGCACTCTCACACTCCACACTCTCCCAGAATACCGTCTCTTTCTCGTCTTGCGCACCGAGAGGAGACGGGAGCACGAACAGGAACAACAGGACGGCGCCGCGCACTCTCATCCTCATACCACCAGGAATCCGCTGGTCAGTCGCTTGGCTTGCATCACAGCTCATCGCAGGCCCACGCATGGCTCATCCTCCCTCTTTGCCCCCTCCGATTATTCCATCTCCGCCAGCTTCAACTCGGCCAGCTTCGCTAACGGATCGTCTGGATACCGCGACAGAAATTCCCGGTAGGCATCCGGCGTATCGGTCGCCTGCGCGCGGCCCCAATCCCCCAGGACATCGTCGTGCACCACATCCTCTTTCGGGTCAGGGTCGGAGAAAACTACAGGAGGAGGATTGACCACTACCGTTTCTGTCCTTTCTTCTGGCTGACCGGGTTGGTTCCTAACAGTTTCTTCGCCAGCTTCTCCGCCCAGCCTCGTCATCCACAGTCCCGCTCCAAGGACCGCCGCTCCGACCACGGCCAGAGCGGCTTTGGTCATCAGGCTGAACCGGGCCGCATCCGTCGCAGCCACCTGCTCCAACGGCTTGGCCTCCGGGGAAGGACTCGGGGGGGATACCGAGGAGCGAGGTTGCGCCGTTCCTGCGGCGGGTCCGTCGGAGAATGCTTCACGCCACGCCGTGAGCGTCTGAGGCCGGTCCTCTTCGTTGACCTGAATCGCCCAATCAATGGCTTGCAGAAAACGGTCGTCATAAGTCCCTTGCCCCACCTCCACCGCCGGGGCTAGATCGGGGCCGCCCTTGCGCCGGGTGCGAGACCGGGTCACAGCATCCGGCAGGTCGGCATCCCGTAGCCCGCTGATACAGCGGTAGGCCACCATGCCCAGCGCGTACAGGTCGCTCCACGGCCCCACGTCTTCGGCCTTGGTGTCATATTGCTCGACCGGCGCATAGCCTGGTGTCAGAATCGAGGTAATGCTCTTGGACCGCTGCCCGACCGCCTGGCGAGCCGCGCCAAAGTCCAATAACACCGCACTGCCGTCGCTACGCAGCATGATGTTGCTCGGCTTGATGTCGCGGTGGACGTAGCCCGCCTGATGCACCTCCGTCAACCCGCTCAGTACTTCGCGGATAATACGCTGCAAATGGGTGTTCGGCAGGGTGGGATATTTGGTCAGCAGATGGCTGAGGGTCTGTCCGTCGATATACTCCAAAACCAGGTAGGCTGTGCCGTTGGCCTCGAAAAAGCGATGTACCTTGTTCAGATGCGGATGGTCAAAGCGGGCCAGAGTGCGCGCTTCGTCCAGAAACCGCTCCAGCCCCCATTGGTAGTCCGCAGCATCGGCTCTGGAGTTGGGCACCACGGTGCTGCCTGTGAGGCGTGTGGCAAAGTCGCGAGGCAGGTATTCCTTGAGCGCCACACGTTTGACCAGATTGGTATCGTCGGCCAGATAGGTGATGCCAAAGCCGCCTTGGCCGAGCACGTCGTGAATCTGGTATTCTTCCAGGCGCGTCCCTGCACGCAGGGCATTGATGTATTCCATGTTTCTTCCCTGTGATTCGTAGGATCAAAAGTCTGGATTAACGAAAAGACGAGAACACTGTCAATGTGGACGGTTCCCGAACCTTCCAGGGCGTGGTCCCAGCTTGACTTTCCCATCGGCGCGACCTTATGTGAAGCCATGAAACGGCATTGCATGAGAGGGGTCGTAACTGGGTCGCTGCTCCTGCTGCTGCCCGCTTCTGTCACTGGCCAGACCGATGAGGAGATCGAAGAGGTGTTCTGGCAGAGTGTGGTATGTGAGCGGGCGGGGGAGGTGCGACTGTACCTGGAGACCTATCCGACCGGGCGTTATGTCACCGAGGCGTGGGTATGTTTGGAGCAGCAGCTTGGCTTGGACCGGGCGGCACGGGTGTTGATGCAGCAGGGGCTGGCCGCCGTGGGGCACGACCCTGGTCCGGCGGACGGACTGTTCGGGGCGAAGCCAAGCACGCGCACCCGACAGGCCATTCGGGCGTGGCAGGCAGCCAAAGGGATGGAGGAGACAGGATACCTGACCCGCGAGCAGGCAGAGACGCTGATGGCGTTGGGCAGAGAGGCGCAGGCGGCGCAGGAAGAATCTACCCGACAAGCACGCGAGGCGGACGAGGCGCGGCGACGGCAACAACGCCAAAAGCAGGCAGGGCAGCCCTTCCGTGATGAACTGCGGTCCGGGGGGCAGGGGCCGCAGATGATGGTGGTCCCGGCAGGGTCATATCAAATGGGCTCTCCCCCATATGAAGAGGAGCGGGACGATGATGAAGGGCCGATGCACCAGGTCACTATTGCGCAGCCCTTCGCCGTCGGCGTCTACGAAGTGACCGTGGGGGCGTATGGACGTTTCGTCGGGGCGACCGGGTATGCCGGGGGGAGTAGCTGTCGGACATATGAGGGAGGTAGCTGGGAAGAGCGGTCGGGGCGGAGTTGGCGCAATCCAGGCTTCCGGCAGGCGGAGCGGGAGCCGGTCGTATGCGTGAATTGGCGAGACGCCCAAGCGTATACGGCATGGCTGTCACGGGAGACGGGCAAGGCATATCGGTTACTGAGCGAGGCAGAGTGGGAATACGTGGCACGAGCCGAGACGACGACGGCACGGTATTGGGGGGAGAGCGAGGCGGGGCAATGTCAATATGCGAATGGGGCGGACCAGACGGCGCAGCGGCATAATAGTGGTTGGTCGGTCGTGGCCTGTGACGACGGGCATTACAGGACGACACTGGTAGGGAGGTTTCGTCCGAACGGGTTTGGGCTGTACGATGTATTGGGGAATGTGGGGGAGTGGACCCAAGACTGTTGGAACGAGAGTTATGCGAGTGCTCCAAGTGGTGGGCGGGCGTGGGAAACGGGGGATTGTGGTCGGCGGGTTCTGCGCGGCGGTTCCTGGAACTTCAGACCGAGGGACCTCCGCTCGGCCAACCGCGGCTGGAGCACCGCTGACTATCGGAGCTTCAACCTCGGATTCCGTATTGCCCGGTCGCTCCCTTAGTTTTTGAATCCTTACCTCCTTACTTCTAGGGGCCCCCTGGGCAAATTTGTGGGGGATACAAGTAAGGACAAACGGCGCAGGGCACTATCGTTGCGATACGCGCATATTGCCCTCGGCATCGACCGTAATGGTCGCGATAAGGGGCTTTTCCTCTAATCTTCTGAGTGTTCTATCCGGTAACGAACTTCTCCCATCCGGCGTCAGTATAGCCCCACGAACCCGGACGTTCCCACCAGAGCCACTGAAATACTTATAGTGTACCCGATAGGTGCCGGGCTCGGCGGCGGGATGCAGCCAGATTTCATTACCGGGACCGCGCGTATTATCCTCTTCCAGCCTTGCTCGACTGCCGGAAAAGGAACGCCGTCCGAAAAAGAACTCCCGCCCCGGCGGGGTCGATCACGTGCAGGTCAATATCATCCCGCGTGCTCCAGCTCATAAGGACTAACAGAAATTTCTTTCTGGCCTGGGCCTGGCAGGTCTCAAGATTCGACTCCAACTGCCGATTGCGGCTTTCGCACGCGCCCAGGGCATCCTGTGACACGGACGCCCGCCGTTGCTCCTCGCAGGCGTCCAGGGCGGCCTGGAGCTCCTGCCGCTGCGTTTCGCACGCGCTAAGCTGTCCTTGCGTGGCCTGCAAGTCGTTTTGGACTTGTTCAAGCTGGGCTCGAACCTCGGCGACCCGTTCCGGGGAATCACCGGTATTCGGAAAATAGGGAAACAGGACGACGGCAATCAGAATGAAGGCACCCAGGGCCGACGCGAACAGGTCGAGGGCCGCCATGCTGAAGATGTTGATCTCTCTGCTGCGGGATTTCATGTCCGTCCGGCCTTCTCAATACGACACGAGCAGGGCAGTCTTGCCGACGTTGACCGTGTCGCCCGGTTGTATCGCGGTCGGTTCAAATGGCGCACAGCGGGTCTCATTGAGGGTCGTTCCATTGCCGGAGTTGAGGTCCTCGACGCAGACCGCCCCATTCATAGCGGAAAATCTGGCATGGCGACGTGACACCTGTTCGTCGTTGAGCACCCGGTCAACCAAAAGGGGATGCCGTCCAACGGTGAAGCCGCCCTGTTGTCTATCCAGGTCGGTGCGGCGCAACTCAATTCTGACTGGCTGGCCCTGGGGATCAAAGCCGGTGAGCGCCATCCTGGGGGGACCGGCCTGAGCGCGGGCCGCCTTCGGTCGGTTCCTTTTCCGTTGGTCCTTGCGAGGCTTGAACGACCGGCTGAGCGGTTCGAGAATCTGTCCGGCGATACGTATGATCTCCTGCCGGGGCTTTCTGAGTGCCAGCCCCAGAGCCACGAGCGTAACTACTGCGACCAGGGCCACAAGTGTGTTGGTCAGCCTGCTCACTTGCCTGGCTTCTGTTACGGCTTGGGTTGCCTGCTCGGCCCGTGCCTGAGCTTCCTGTGCGGCCTGTGTCGCAGATTCGACCTCGCTCCTGACTTCCTCCACAGCTTGCGTCGCCTGCTGGACCTGTTGCTGAGCCTGCTGGACTCCCTGTTGGGCACTCTCGGCCTTACTCTCGGCCGCAGAGGCACTCTGCCTGGCTTCTGCGTCAACCCCGGCTTCCGAAGGGCTGGGAGCGGCCGGCGTGGCGACTACGCACGGAGACCCGTCCGACAAAAAGTCAATCCCGTTCGCGCGCAACACACGGATGGACTCGGCAATATGAGAAGCCCAGTTGGTGTCCTCTGCATTTTGTCTGGGTCCCGCGGTGTTGACACCGACAACCCGCCCGCAGGTGTCGAAGAGCGGACCGCCACTGTTCCCGGAATTGATCCCGGCGCTGTGCTGGACGATTCTGACATTCCAGGACGGCTGAGGGCTGTCGAATAGGCGACTGATCCCCCCCGGCGTAACCGTGGCATCCAAGGCCAGCGAACCCATGTCGGACACCCCTGGATACCCCATGGCATACACCTGGGCGGTTTTTTTCAGTTCCCCAGAGAAGAGGGTAGCCGGAGGCAGTGCCAAGCCCGGCGCTCGAATAACAGCCAGGTCCTTTTCCGGTGATTCCCACACAATGCGTGCCGGCTGCGGTTCTGTGGAGAATTCGGAAACAACAAACAGCCTACTCCCACCATTGGTCACGTGCTGGTTGGTCAGCACATCGCCGTTGGCGTTGATGACCGTCCCCGACCCGCTGCCCCCTACGCTCGGATTAAAAACGCGGACGACACTACGCTCAACCCGGCTCAACTGGCTCCACTCGGAGGCGTGCAGCGGAACAGCCCAGCCGGTCAGGCAGGCAAGCATCCAGCACAACACGCGGTGTTTCGTGTCTTTTCCCATTCACTTGTCGATATGGAGGATGAGTTCCAGGTCGCCCAACCCAAGACGGCTACCATCCCTGACCGGCGTTTGCTTCCCTGTTTCCACTGCAACGCCGTCAACACTGGTCCCATTAGTCGAACCCAAATCCTCAAGCATGATCTGCTGTGCAACCAGACTGAGCCGGAAATGCTGCCGGGATACCTGTTCGTGGTTGATGACAAAGGTCGAGGCCGACGGGCTGCGGCCCACTACAGCGCCGGTTTGGTCTACCAGCGAGGCACCCGGAATTTTGAGGGCAATCGGCGGGGTTTCGCCTTCAAGGAAGACATCCGGGGCGCTGCTGCGCAGTTGTTCCTGTTCCGCAGCGTTAGACAGCTCGGATTGTGCTCGGCCCAAGGCACCGGCGATATTCTGCTTTTCCTGTTCTGTTGTGCGTAGCCGTTTTTGCTTGCGACGAATCAGCAATATGACCCCCAGCAGTACCAGCCCGCCGATGATTGAGCCGTACAGCACGATCTGCCTTTGTCGCCACGCGGCCTGTTGCTCGGCTTCCTCCTTCTCTCGTTCCAGGGCAGCTTCTCTGCGTCGGGCTTCGTCTTGCTGTCGCTGTAGCTCGGCCTGCTGTTCCTGCTCTTTTTGTTCCAATTGGCGTTGAGCTTCTTCTTCAGCCTGTTGCTTGTCGGCCTCGGCTCGTCTGGCTTGCTCTTGTGCAGCTTCTTTCTCTCGTTGTTCTCGTTGCAGGGCTTCCTCTGTGCGTTGGGCTTTTTGCTCAGCTTCCTGTTGTCCTTGCCGTGCGGCTTCCTGCTCCTGTCGCTCCTGTTCGAGCCTCTGTTGGGTTTCTTCCTCCAGGCTCAGACAGGCGTTGTCTGTCACAGGCAGGGACAGGCCAAGCGAGGCCAGCAGGCTGCTCAGGGAGGCAGCCGCGAGGGACAGGGCGCTGCCCTTTTGAGTTGGGTCAACTGGACGCGAGAAGAAGCGCCCTTCTTCCTCCAACAGGTTGACACCAACTGCCTGATAGCAGCGGTTCAGCAGCGGGGTGCCGGCTGAGGCCAGACTGAACAGAGCATTATGTTGGATCATCTGCCCCCGTTCGGTATTCACAAGTTGAGTGACAGTACCGGCAACCGGCGTAAACCGCTCGGGGCCGGACGGATTGAAGTTGACCGCGTGCAGCGGGGCTGCGGCTTGCAGAGCCGTACTGGCGAACGGCAGCCCGGTCAGGCCGGGGCTGGCTTCGGATAGCTTGAGAATCCACAGGCCGGTGGGTTCGTCGGCTTTGAGTCTGGTGGCCGAAAACTGGCCACCGGCAGTTGAGACCAGATACGACTGACTGTCCCGCAACTGACCAGCAAAGGCCACGACATGGCCCTCGGCGCTGATACTGAACCCCGGCGACTGTCGAGCATCGCTCTCCAGTCCATCTTTGACCACAACCAGGTGTTTTTGGATCGCAGCAAAGTCAGGACGGGGTGAGGTGGGGTCGGTGGGGGCAGGTGGGCTAGTCGGAGCGGTGGGGGTGGTAGGATCAGTCGGAGCAGACGGGTCGGTCGGAGTAGTGGGAGGGTCGTCTGCACCAGCCTGCGCGGCCAGCAGGACAAGGGCCACAACCAGCGTAATTATTCTTTTCACAGGGGCTCCTATCGTTCCATGCCGGACATATATGTCTTGATTTTTGTCCAGAGACTTGGGGGCTTTGGGGTCGATAGAGTCTTTGGGGTCAATTGGGTCGGTTGGTTGAAAGATTCCTCATGGATGTGGATATTGTGCGGTCTGTGTTTTGAGCGCGCCAGTTTGGTCGGCGCTTCCATCTCTGCCAGCGTCGTATTCAGGCAGTGCCGGTCGTCGCCGACTCGATAGGCCAACACCGTCGTATTGTCCTGATGCGCCTTGCCGACCTCGGCAACAGCTTCAAGCAGAGCCCGCACCAGGGCCTGTGCATTATTCCCGTGTTGGGTCAGCAGGGCTTCCATCTCGGCTTCGGGTAGGGTTTCCAGGCCGTCGCTGGCCAGCAGCACCACGTCATCCGTCTCAAGCGAATAGCCGTTGGCGGCGATATCGAGGAGCGGAATGTCCTCCCCCACGATGGCGGACCGGAGTTGATGCACCCTGGGGTCGTGCAGGACTTCTTCTTCGGTCATGCGCCCGAGTTCGACCAGGTCCAGCAGCAGCGGCCGCATGGAATGGTCCGCGTTCAGCCTGGTCAGCCGGCCATTTCTGAACACCCACAGCAGGGAGTCGCCCACACTGGCCCAGTACAGATGACCATCCTGGATCAGAGCGGCCACCAGCGTGGCACCCATTTCGTACAGGGCCGGGTCGGCCTGCTGTCTGGCCCGCACGGCCTCGTTGGCGGCTCGGACGCCAGCATTCAGATTGGCGGCAATATTGGCCGCCGGCTGGCGGAAGCCGTCCCAAAACGCCTGGACAACGGTCTGGCTAGCGACCTTTCCCCCGGCGTGGCCGCCCATGCCGTCGGCCAGCACGAGCAGCAGGCGGTCGCCGTCCGAACTCTCACCCGTTAGCAGGGTGATGGCAAACTCGTCTTCCTGATAGTCTCGGTCCCCTTGGATTTGGTCGCCGGCAGTCCACTGTTCCACCGCATTCCAGGACGACCCGGCGTCGCTACTCGGCATACTCGGCCCAATCGAACCGCTCCCCGCACAAGGGGACGAATAGCAGCACGGTCTCTCCCATCTGTAGAAAGGAGAACTCTTCGAGTTCCGTTGGTGTCAGAACCGGAGTGTCGCCGATATACGTGAGGTTCTTCCCATCTCCCTGCTGGACGTAGAACTTCTTGCCCCTGGGGTCGTAGGTGATGAGCGCATGACGCTGGCGGGAAATCAGGGTGTCACCAAAATCGAGACAGATGCGCTCACCGGAGTCACGACCGATGGTGTTCACCCCGTTGCCGAGGGTCACGACCTGACCCTGACCAGGTCCCTGGACCACGACCAGCCAGCCGACCGGCGGGTCGTCCATTGCGGCGGCGGCGGGCGGTGGAGAGGCTGAGTCGTCAGGCGGCTGGTCCGGCGTCTGCCTTTTTCCGGCACCCGGGCGGTATATGCGTGTCCTGTCTTCCGGGGCGGCCTTGTCCGCGGCCACGCCCTGCCCCTGGCCACCGGAACTCTGCGACCGGGCGAGCACGGTCCGGGCCTCATAGCCGGACTGCTCGGGCTCCCGGTCTGAGGATTGATCTGTGGGGGGTCGTCCTGGGCCGGTCTCACTCTCCTGCCGAAATTCGTCCTCAAAGGAGGCGACTTTTTTGGTCTCTTCCTCGATCACTTTTCCGTCCGGTCCGAGTTTGACTGGCATACTTCCTCCTATGACGTTTCATACAGGCGGTTAATCAGGTTATCCAGACAGTACTGCCCGATACGGTTTAAGGCCGCTTCTTCCCTGCCTTGGACGACATGCAAGACAAACATCAGGACGGCGGCCTGCAATAACGCCAACAAGGTGGTGTAGAAGGCCACGCCCAGGCTTTGGGTGAGTTGCTTGAGCAGGGTCGGGTCCTGATAATTTTCTACAGTACCGGCGTCACTCAGGGCGAGGGCGATCCCGACTACGGTGCCGATAAAGCCCAGGGTCGGGATGAGCCACACGACATAGCGCAGGGCGTTGTATTTCAGCTCAACTTCATGCTGGAAAAGTTCCAGGCTGGAGTTGAACAGGTTGTTGGCCTTGTCCATATCCCCGCTGATCTGAAACTGCTGGATGCAGCGCGCCATCAGCCGTTGCAGGAAATGGGTCTCGCCGGCCGCTATGGTCCCCCGCATGCGTTTGTACAACTCGACCAAATCCTGCTTGCGCAGCAGGGTGGTCTCGTCTTCGGGCAGCAGGCCCTTGTGGATCTGGCTGATTTCCCGGTCCGTCTCAAGCTGGCGCACCAACAGTTCACCGGCTCCGATAAAGAAGACGAGCCACATGATATTCTGAATAGTGAAAGGATAGGGGAATCGGGACTGCCGATCCAGCAGAAAATCGGCAAAAAATCCGTCGGTCAACAGGACGCTCATCACCCCGACAAAGACAAGGCCACCCAGCAGGGCACTCAGGCCGATAATGATTCTTTGATTCATCTGGCTTGGTCCTCATCGGACAGGGCAGCGAGTGCAACCGGCTCTCCCGTCTCCGGGTTGAGCGCCACCCCTTGGCTGGAGTCCAGTTTGTCTTCCTGTTCAGCAACTGCCGACCCCGCCGCTCCTGGGCTGCTGGAGCTTTGGAGCCGGGCAATAATGGTGAGAAGATGGGGTACGCTGGTTTCGACCTCACCAAACCGGAGCCGTGCTCCGCCACTGGCAAAATCCTGGCTGATCTTCCGCCAGTGCCCGTCTTCATTGATGAAGGTGCCGTTTCTGCTGGCGCAGTCCGTGACGTACAGACGGCCGTCGGGCAGGGGAATGACTTCTGCGTGCAGGCGTGACACGGTCGTATGCTGCACGGTTATGGCAGTGTCAGTATCGCGTCCAACAGTATAGCAGGCAACGCTAGACATAGGCTCTTAGGGTCAGGTCTGACTTACCGAACGGAAGCGGACACTGTCAACGTTGATGGCGTAGTCGGATGCTGGTATCCGTAATTGCAAACAGGCAGGAAAAAGGGAATGTATGGGTCATGTATTCGCCGACATCGTATTGAGCAATCCACGGCAGGCAGACTTGTCGCCCATAGCGGTGAAAGCCCTGGCAGACACGGGTGCCCTGATGCTGTGTATCCCGGAACACTTGGCCCTCCAATTGGGCCTGGAAACGGAATCTGTCAGAGAGGTGTCTGTTGCTGATGGACGGAGTATGAACGTGCCTTATGTGGGGCCAATCAAGGTCAGTTTCGGTAAGCGGTTTTGCTACGTGGGAGCCCTGGTGCTCGGGGATGAGGTACTGTTGGGGGCCGTCCCCATGGAAGATATGGATTTGGTCGTGAATCCCAGTCGGCGAGAGGTCACGGTGGACCCGGCCAGCCCTAATATCCCTCACGCGCGGGTCAAATAGATTCGTAGTGTTGTGTGAGGCCATGAACAGCTATTTCGTAAGATGGGTTGTATTCGTGCCGCTGTTCCTACTGGTGGCGGCTCCTGCCGGCAGCCAGACCGATGAGGAGATCGAGAAGGTGTTCTGGCAGAGTGTGGAGTGTGAGAGTGCACGGCAGGTCGAATTGTACTTGGAGATGTATCCCGAGGGGGCATATGTGGCGGAGGCGTGGGCGTGCCTGGAGGAGCAGTTGGGCTTAGACCGGGCGGCGCGCATCCTGGTGCAACAAGGGCTGACAACGCTGGAGTATACGGTGGGAGCAGCGGACGGGCTGTTCGGGCCAAGTACGCGGGCGGCGTTACGGCAGTGGCAGGTGGGGAAGGGGTTTGCAGCGACGGGATATCTGACACAGGAACAGGCGGAGACGTTGATGGCGCGGGGGCGCGAGGCCGTAGCGCAGGCCGAAGCGGCGCGGCAACGCCAGGCCGAAGAACAGCGACAGCAGGCCGCCGAGGCGGAGAAGCGGCGGAAAGCAGAGGTTGAAAGACAGCGACAAGCAGCGGCCCGTCGGGAAAAAGAGGCCGCGTGCGTGGGGATGGTACAAGACTATGTCAAGCTCCTAGTCAAGTCATATGATTCGTCATATTCCGATAAATGGGAAGAAAGAAGGAACGAATGGTATGACTCAAACGGGAAGGACGGCGCGGCGGGCGAATGCGCCGTAAGCGCCCACACGAAGTGGCACGAAGCAAATTACTCTGAATGTGGGAAAGCTGTAGGACTCCCCGCACCCGATGAAATAAATTTTTTTAATATGTGGGGTTTTGAGCGAAAGCTTGAAGCCGTCCTCCGGTGTATGGGGAGTCGCATCCCGTCCCTCCGGTCCGAAGCGCTGCTGTGCTGTCAACAGGACCAAGCCACTCAACACAAAAGCCCCGGAACCTGAGGAGTCATGGAGCATCTGAACGCCTTACCCGCAGGGACCCGGCTGGGGGAATACGAAGTCGTAGACGTGCTGGGGGCCGGCGGCTTCGGGATTACCTACCGGGCGTGGGACACTACGCTGCAAAAATACGTAGCCGTCAAGGAATACCTGCCGCGCGACTTTGCCACGCGCACCAACACCCGCACCGTGGTGCCGACCTCGCAGGCCGACCGGGCCGATTACGAATGGGGGCTGAAACGATTTCTGGACGAAGCCCGCACCCTGGCGCGGTTCGACCATCCACATATCAACAAAGTGCATCGGTTCTTTGAGGCCCACGGCACAGCCTATCTGGTGCTGGACTATATTGAAGGCGAGACCTTGAGCACGCTGCTGGGGCGGCAAGGGCGATTGGGCGAAGACGGGGTGAAAGGGCTGCTGACGGATGTGCTGAGCGGGCTGGAGGAAGTACACGGAGCGGGCTACGTCCATCGGGATATCAAGCCGGGCAATCTGATGGTCAAGCCGGACGGAAACGTGGTGGTGCTGGACTTTGGGGCCGCGCGGCAGGCAGTGGGCCAGCGCTCGAAGAGTGTGACGAGCATATTGACCCCCGGCTACGCGCCCATAGAGCAATATGACACCAAGGCCGAAGATGTGGGGCCGTGGAGTGATATCTACGCCTTGGGGATGGTGGCGTATCGGTGTATCAGCGGGCTGTCGGACGGAGATTTACCGGACGCGGTGACGCGTAGCCGGGCGACGCGCAAGGGCAGCGGGGACCTGGAACCGGCGGCGAGTATCGGGCAGGGGCGGTATGATGCGCGTCTGCTGCGGGCCATTGATTGGGCCATTCAGGTAGAGGAAGATGCACGCCCGCAGAGCATTGCCGAGTGGCAACAAGCCTTGCCGGGCCTGACCCCAAGTGAAAGCCGGGTCACCCCGCCAGCCGGTCCGCCCAAGGAACTGCGGACCGAGACCACAACAGCCACGTCGTCCTTTCTCCGCTGGGCCATCGTGACGGGCATGATAGCACTGGTCGTAGCCATAGGAGGCGGAGCGTACTGGCTGGGGCAGCGTGGGTCTGGGGTGCCGACCGAGCAGGCGATTGTACCTGTGGTTCCGGCCCAACCGCAGAGCTCAAGCCCGGCTTCTCAAGCAAACCCGCCTGCCCCGGAGCCCGACAAGCCTGTCGTTGCAGCGCCACAGGTGTACCCCCTCGTGGTGGAAACCGAGCCGGTCGAAGCGACCGTGGAATTATTAGGGGTAGAAGAGTCCTACCAACCGGGGCTGGAGTTGCCGGTAGGGCGGTATCAACTCGAAGTGCAGGCCGAGGGCTACGAGACACAACGAGTGTGGGTAGAGCACACGGCCAGCGGGGAGCCGCCTCGGGTGGTGTTAGCCGTTGTACGGCAGCCATTCACCATCATAGCGGAGCCGGCGGAGGCGGGCATCCGAATCATGAACATCCCGGAACGCTACGCCGCAGGGATGGCCTTACCGGCGGGGGAGTATGAAGTCGAAGTGAGTGCGGACGGCTACACGACCGTCACAGAGACGGTTGAGCATGGGACCGCCCCGACGGAGCGCCGGGTTAAGTTAGAACGGGTAGAGCGACAGGTGGGGGAGACGTTTCGAGACTGTGAGACCTGCCCGGAGATGGTAGTAGTGCCAGCGGGGACATTCCAGATGGGGTCGTCGGCATCTGAGGAGGGGCGGGACTATGATGAAGGGCCGGTGCATCGAGTGACGATTGGGCAGCCCTTCGCCGTCGGCGTGTACGAAGTGACCTTTGCGGAATGGGACGCGTGTGTGCGAGGAGGCGGCTGTGGGGGCTATCGACCTGCCGATAATGGCTGGGGGCGAGGGCAGTGGCCCGTTATCAAGGTGAGTTGGGAAGATGCGCAGGCGTATGTGCGCTGGTTGTCACAGCAGACGGGGCAGCGGTACCGGTTGCTGAGCGAGGCAGAGTGGGAATATGTCGCGCGGGCAGGAACAACAACCCCCTTCCACTTTGGCCAGACTATTCACCCGAGTCAAGCGAACTATGATGCGAACTATACCTATGGAGGTGGGAGACGTGGGCAAGCTCGGGAGCGGACGGTCCCAGTGGGCAGTTTTCCGCCGAACGCCTTTGGGTTATACGACGTGCACGGGAACGTGTCGGAATGGGTACAGGACTGTTGGAACGGGGGTTACGCTGGTGCGCCGGGTGATGGGCGGGCGTGGGAGAGTGGAGATTGCCGTCGCCGTGTCATCCGCGGCGGTGCCTGGGACGGCAACCCGAGGTACCTCCGTTCGGCCTTCCGCAGCAGGGACTCCGGCAATCGGCTCTACATCAACGGATTCCGCATTGCCCGGTTGCTCCCTTAAATCTTGAATCTTTACTTCTTTATCTCGGGGGTCCAGGGGCAAAGTCCCTGGTTAAATTTGAGGGGGGTGAGGGTTCTTCCTCTACTCAGCAGGTTCCGCAGACGTACCGGCCTGTTCAGACTCTTTTGGCGTCCAGCAGGCGTAGACTTCGACGCTACGATCTTTCGCGCGGTTCATTTCTGACGCCTCTCCCCGCACGTGCAGCGGACCAGCACTCAGGAGCAGGGTCCGATCCTGTAGCCCCTTCTGCTGCTCCGGTGTCGTAAATTTCTTGGCCAACTCATCCCAAATCCATTTCGCCCTCCCCTGGGCTAAGCCATTACTTGAGCCATAGAGGGCGAGTGTTTGTTTACAGACCGGTTTGGCGTCCGACCGTCCAACCAGAATGAGTTGCCCGAGTGTAGACTCTACGAATTTTTGCTCCATCTCGATAAAGAGAGCATCCAGTTGCTTTTGCCCGTCAGAGTTTGGTTTGAGTTCGTGCTCCTCTTTGGGGAAGGGCCAGATAGTCGTTGCTTTTTTCCAGCCCCGCGGACAATGGGGCTGGACTGGATTCGGGACTCCCGGACAAGAGATGTTCAGCCCCCTGATTGCGTCGGAGATTTCCGTCGTGTGTTCCTTGATGGCCTCGGAAATTTCCTTCAGGTCAGGGGTATTAACTTCCAGCGGGTCAAGGCTCTTGATTGCGTCAGGGATTCCCTTCAGGTCAGGAGTCTCGATTTTCAGCGGATTGAGGCTCTTGATTGCGCCGGCAATGTTCGCCAAGTCAGGGTCAAGCACATCTGCCTGATTAAGCGTCTTTATTGTTGCATTGAGGGTGGTAATTGTCTCATTGAGATGGGTGACTGGTATGTTGCCTTCTAAGTAAGACTTCAAGGCAATGGCTACTGTGGCGATTTTATCTGGACCGAGATTCGCTACGACTTTCGACTTGGGACTTTCGATCTGTTGGGTGATGAACTTCGCATGGGCCCCACTGCTCATGTTGATAGAAGTAATGATTTCGTTGAGATGAGAGATTGCTTTGGTGACTTTAATCTTTTCAGACTTGAGACCACTGATTATTAGACCAAGCCCTTTGACTGCTTGAGCGATGCCCCCTGAAGGCTTCCTGGCTGAAACGAACTCCAGAGAAGCGATGTTGGCGGTTGGTATGATGAAAGGATGCCCTTCCCCACACTTCGGAGCGTTCCCATTCTTCAGGGCATTCTCGCATTCATAGAAAATGTGAAAACTACTCGTCGTGCCGAGAAGTAAGGTGCGGTCTGGAGGGAGTATTCCGGCTTCAGATGCGCCTCGACGAAGCTCGACCTTGACGGGACGCGACTCCTTTTCTAGCGCAGCCTTACTATCGTCCACACCCGACAGGAAGGGGAGGATGACGATACCTTCCACTAGGAGAATAAGAGCAAAGAATCTGCCTCCCCATTTGATTTGGTATTCCTGTTCCTCTCCAAGGAGGCGACAAAAAAGCCTGCCGAAGGCAAGAAGGATAGGGATAAGGATGAGGATACTCACCAGATGGAGCAGCACCATGCTGATCAAGTGTTCAGGCCATTTCCACGAGACGAGGAATATGCCAATCAGGAAGATAAACAGTACGGTAATAAAGAGCAAAATGATATGAGCGCGAAAAAGTCTGATGAAGAAAGGGGCAATGATTTTGATGATATGAGCGCGAAAAAGCCTGATGAAGAAAGGGGCAAAAAGGGCAAAGATGAGGAAGCTCGTTATAAGGGCAAAAAGGGCAAAGATGAGAAGGCTCGTTATATGGGGTCCCTTAATAATGGAGGAGACAGGAGGCCACTGGAAGTAAGACGAGGCCCACCAGAGGCAGAAGGTCAGGAAGATAAACAGTAAGGTGATAGACAGCAAAAGGGCTGCCTCCCATTTGATTCGAGACTCCTGTTCTCTTCTGTATATGTCCCTATTAAATTTATAGGCACTATAAATGTCTGAGTTATAGACACGATAAATAAGGATACCGATACCGAACAAAGTCGCACTGACTCCGATAATCAGCGTTTTTATGTCCCGGAAAGCGCTGAGCAGGAAATCTGGCGTGGTGAAGAAATCGAAAATGTGGATGTCGTCAAATCGAAAATAAAAAGCCCCGCTATAGGTTATGCCGATAGAGGAGATTACGATATAAAATAAAGCCGACCAAGCTGCTATTGTGGGATAAGCGAGAAATCTCAAGATTCTCCATCTTGTTCCTTCTTGGGCCGCCTGTATGACTCGGTCTTTGGCCTTAGTAGCCCGGCGTTGGGCCGCCGATATTTTTCTACCGACGAATCGGTCTTTGGCCTTAGTAGCCCGGCGTTGGGCCGCCGATATTCTCCAGCTTATGTCTCGGACTTCGACAGGCTCGCTTGTGTCCTGATTGTTCATTTTTGGTAGTATCGAAGATTTAGTCTTTGGCAGATTCTCCCATTAAGCGTAATTGCTACCGAAGAGCGTTTTTTTCTTTTTCCAGGGCCGCCTTTTCTCGCTCTAGGGCCGCCTTTTCTCGCTCTAGGGCCGCCTTTTCTCGCTCCAGGGTGGCTTGGATTTCCTCGATAGCTTTTTCCGCCGTGGCTTGGGCTTGCTGAATAGCAACATCCGTAGCGCTTTGGGCTTGTTTGATAGCAACATCTGTAGCGCTTTGGGCTTGCTGAATAGCTATATCCCTCGTCGTTTGGGCTTGTTTGATAGCGGCTTCTGTATCAGTTTGGGCTTTGCTGATAGCAACATCTGTAGCGCTTTGGGCTTGCTGAATAGCTATATCCCTCGTCATTTGGGCTTGTTTGATAGCGGCTTCTGTATCAGTTTGGGCTTTGCTGATAGCGGCTTCTGCGGTGGCTTGAGCGTCTTCGATGGCTGCCTTCGCAGCGGCTTGGGCTTGCGCTATGGATTTTTTTGCAGTGGTTTGGGCTTGCCCGATAGCTTTTTCTGTAGCGCTTTGGGCTTGCCCGATAGCTTTTTCTGTAGCGCTTTGGGCTTGCCCGATAGCAGCCTCTGTATCAGTTTGGGCTTGTTTGATAGCGGCTTCTGTATCAGTTTGGGCTTTGCTGATAGCGGCTTCTGCGGTGGCTTGAGCGTCTTCGATAGCTGCCTTCGCAGCGGCTTGGGCTTGCGCTATGGATTTTTTTGCAGTGGTTTGGGCTTGCCCGATAGCTTTTTCTGTAGCGCTTTGGGCTTGCCCGATAGCAGCCTCTGTATCAGTTTGGGCTGCTTTGACTTCTTCTATAGCTTCTTTGACTTCTTCCGCAGCGGCTTGAGATTCAGCAGCGTATCTCGCTTGTGTTTGAGTTTTGTTTTCTTGCTCTTTATAGGGGTCCGCTTGAGTATTGTCCGCCATAATTCACTGCCTCCCTTTGAATTTTTGAAATGAAAGCCCCTATAGAGCAGTCTCTCACCGTTTGTCAATCGAACAAGAGGCAAAATCCAACACATCCCTATCATTTGACCTTTTGAGGGACTGGGTTACCGTCTGGATTCCTGCCCCGTCTCAAGTACGGGGTGACGTGCTTTCTCAGGGATGACGGAAAGTTGGGACCCATGCGGGGGAATTTCAAACGGAACTACCGCCAAAGGATGAGATACGTTGACTTTCCGGGCCGGGTGACGTTGTATGGGCTTCGTGCTGAACAGGTTTTTCATCCCGTATCTCTTGGCCCTGCTTGCTCTGCCCGGCCCAGGGTGGGCGGTGGAGGCGGCACCGGCGCTGACCGACCGGGAGATTGTCGAGCGGCTGACCCGACTGGAGGAGGGCCAGAACGCCATACGGGCCGAGATGGGTCAGTTGCGCGCGGACATGGATAAGCAGGGTGGCCAACTCCGCGCCGAGATGGACAAGCAGGTGAGCCAATTACGCGCCGAGATGCAGCACCTGCGGGACGACATCAACGTGCAATTTGACCGCTTATATCAACTCCTGCTCGGCTTGCTGGGCACGTTTACCGCCTTGGTGCTGGCCACCATCGGGTTTGCCTTGTGGGACCGGCGGACCATGCTGCGCCCGGTGGAAGGGCGCGTGATCAGCTTGGAAGAAGAAATGGCGGGCAATCGGCCTCGTACTGCTGCGCTGTTAGACGCTTTACGCGCGCTGAGTCAGCGCGACCCCGAGTTGGCTGCGATACTCAAGAATTTTAATCTCTGAGCAGCACCCCTTACCCGGTCTCCTTCGACTCTGCTCAGGACAGGCTCCGACAGGCTCAGGACCATCCGGCCCCGGAGGAGAAAGAGGGGGAGCGGGTAGCTTGCCCGCAGGCTGCTCTCGTTGTCTGGGAGGGAAGAAACCCACCCCGGCCCTTCGGGCCACCCCTCCAGGGAGGGGATTTTTTGAAGCCGGCTAACGAACTACGAGTCAGCCGTATTCTGACTCTCCAGCCCCTTCTTCAAGGCACGCACGGTGGAGACGAAACTTTCACGTGCGGCGTTCTTTTGCAGGGCCAGGGGGACCGGCAGGCTGACTTTGTCTTTCAGCGTGCCGGTGTAGGTCAGCAGGGTTTTGGTTCCGTCCGGCGAAGGCGTAAAGCGGTATTCGCCCTGAATGTCGCTCATTTGGCTTTCGACACTCTGGATACGGACCCGGTTTTCTCCGGGCAAGAAGGTGAACTGCATACTCAGCCGCTGTGGCTGGCCGAGCATGACCATCTCGAAGAGGATGAGCTTGCTGTTTCCCTGGGCCTGAAGGAGGCGAGACACCCGGATGGTCTCGCTGAACTCCGCGCTCCGTTCCGGCTCGGAGAATGCCTGCCAGATATCGGCCAGCGGGGCATCGAGCCGGGAGGTGAACTCCATCGTCATGGTATCGGCACGCTTGTCGAGCCGTTCACTCAGGATTTCGGCAACCGGCCCCTCCCATTGCAGCGCCGCAGTTCGCATCCGCTGGAAAGAGAGGCCGGCCCAGACACCGAGGCCGAGCAGCACGAGCACGCCGATGGAAAGGCCCAGTCGTCCCTTGCTCATGCGCTATTCTTCAGGACGGCTTAGTAGGCTGGCGGGAGCGGTTCCGCGTTGAGAGCCCGGTCATCCGTTCGGGGGCGAGGTGCGCTGAAGTAGATAGTTTCCTCTCCCCGGATATGCTGATGCCTCAGCACATAGTCTCCGCCCATGGACGGCGTCCACACCCGTTCGGCAATCTCACGGTTCGTCCCGGTCAGCAGATAGGCCAGACCGCCGGTAATACCGCCCAAGGTGGCATAGGTCAGCTTGGCCGGAATGTAAAACACATTGGCGGCGACGGTCGCCGTTCCAAGTCCGGCGTCTTCGAGATAGTCGGCCGTGGCCGACGCGGTCGACGGCGTGCTGAGCATCAGCACACTACCACACAAAAGGGCCAGTAACGTTTTTCCCATGACATCCTCCTCATCCTTCTGTTCTCACCACACACCCCTCAGGGAGCAACGTGATCAAATGTTGAAAAGCCCGATCAACGTAGTGTTTGTCTTTTGACTCAAGGGTAATTTTTACCCGGTACTCGGGATCGTTATTCTTTGGGTACGATCCGAGCATCACCTCCGGATACTCGCTCAATGTTTCATTCAGGAACCCGGCAATCACGCTCTCATATTCGCGCGTGTAGAGCACCTTGAGATAATAGGGGTCTGCGGCAAAACGACTCTTGAGCGCCAGGAATTTCTGTCGAAAAATATCCGGGATGCCCGGCAGGACATATACATTTTCCACTTTGATCGTTGGGAAACGGACCGCACCATCCTCAATCAGCTCAGCCCCTTCGGGCGCTTCCGCCATCTTGAGATAGGCGTTATTTGCCGGCCGGCCGTTGAGATAGGAGCGTAATTTCTCCTCTAGCACAGGATGGCAGATAACCTGTCGCTCCAAGGCGCACGCGACTCCTTCAATAGTAATATCGTCATGCGTTGGGCCGACACCGCCTGAGGTAAAGACAATATCGAACTGGCGATGAAAATCACGCACCGTCTCGGTAATGATGTCGAGTTCGTCGGGGATCACGACGACCCGCTTCAGGGTCACTCCAATCTCTCGGAGTTCCTTTGCCAGGAAGGGCGAATTGGTATCGACCGTCTTGCCAGACAGTATTTCGTTGCCAATGACGACGATACCCGCATCCAGTTCATGCACAGTTACACTATAAACCGATTTTCCGCTCGGTGGCAATATGAAGGAAAAGATTAGCCCGCGTCAGTCAGGCCAATATCGAGATCCGTGAGGTCCGGGATCTCGCGGACTAGGTACTCCTTTAATTTTTTCTTGAGCCGGCTTTCGAGCTGGCGCACCCGCTCACGACTGATGCCGTACTGGTCGCCAATGTCCTGAAGTGTCAGGGGTTCTTCGGCGAAGAGACGTTGATTAAATATCACTTCCTCTTTGCCTTCCAGGGTCCGGGCGAAGTCCGTCAGCTTACGACGTATCAACTGCTGATATTCGAGCGTCGAGACCGCTTCCTCCGCATTCGCGCTCTGGTCGGCAAGGAAGTCGAGAAACGTTGCAGATTCGTCCCCCGCGTCAAGCGGCGCATCAACCGAGAGGTCCCGGGCTGCCATGCGCTGCTCCATCTCCACGACCTCACGTTCTTTCACTCCCAGGTTGTGGGCGAGCCGTTTTGGCTCGGGGGAATAGCCCTCGGCTTCGAGCCGTTCTTTTTCCTTTTGGAGATTAAAGAAGAGTTTTCGCTGGGCCTGGGTCGTGCCAAGCTTCACCATACGCCAATTGTTCATAATGTAACGAATGATATACGCTCGCACCCACCAGACCGCATAGGAGGGAAACCGCACACCCCGGTACGGGTCAAAATGCCGAACCGCATCCATAAGGCCGACGTTTCCCTCTTGGATTAAATCGAGCAAATTCTGAAACGCCCGCTGATAACTCCGGGCAATCATGACCACCAAGCGCAAGTTTGCAGTGACGAGCCGATAGGCAGCCTGCACATCGCCGTACTCTTTATACTGGACCGCCAACTCGTGCTCCTCTTCGGGCGAGAGCAGGGCATAGCGACGGATCTCTGCCATATACCGACTGAGAGAATCCGTGGGGATGAGCGCCGTTTCCATCCTGTCAGTCTCGTCGGCGGTGGTGGCACTGACTTCGATAGACGGCTCTGACTGCCCTTTCTGCTCGACCGGCACAGAGTCTGCGAGTTCGGGTTCAGCAAGAACGGGTACAACAACGGGCTCTGTATCTTTTGCCAAACGTTTTTTCATGCGGGCTTTATCACGCAGCGAAAACGAGCAGGGGCGGCTCTGACTGCCCCGTGTCTCTCATAAATGACGGTGAACCTGTGCTGGGCTCGTACCCCGATACGCTGCGTCTGATGGAGAGAAGATCGCTGGATATCACAAAGCAAAAGGCAACAGGTTACGCTTCTTCAATCGCCTCTTGGGCCTTTTCCTTCCACACTTTGCCAGCCGCAACTTCACGCAGGGCAGTCACGACTTCTTTATTGTCCGAGTCAACGAGCCGCGGCGAGCCCTTGAGGAGCTCTTTCGCTCTGTGCGCGGCAACGACAACGAGTTCAAATCGATTCGGGATCTGGGCCAGACAATCCTCAACCGTGATACGTGCCATTGTGACTCCTTCTTATCCGTTTCCCCGTTTCGTATCATAGTAGCTTATCATCGACAAAGAAGGAAGATAAGAAACGGGACCGTTTCCGACCTTGACAAGTCATACCCGGCACGGTACTTCCGGTCCGGGAGAACGCTATGGGGTTTTGGCAACGTTTTGTCGGCTCTGAGGAGCCACAGCATAAAGATTCGCAACAGTTAGTGCCAACACTCGTGACGAGTTGTCGGGCAGAAAAACAGCTCACCCAGCAAATCCTCGCTCATGCGGAGCTTGCTCCCCATCAGGCGGGTCGGGACCAACTGCGTGCCGCCGCAGAAGAGCAAGAGCGCATTACCCAGCGTATTCAGGATAAAATCGCAGAGTTAGAGGGCCAGTGGAGTGAAGCCGAAGAGGCTCCACCAAAAGGGGGGCACAACCACTGGTCCCGGGTTGTTCACGACCTTGAGGATAGCCAAACCCTGACCCAACAGTATAACGAGCAGGCCATTTATTGGGACCCGGACCTTCCCGATGCCACCCAGTTCTTTCTTTCCCTGGAGAAAGACAAACAACGGCTGAATGCCTTTCTTCGTGATATTGCGCTCCGAGCGGACCCACACGCGGTTGACTAGCGCAGTATTCCATAGCCAGCCTGAAGTCCTATTCGTCGTCTTCTCGGGCCAAGTGGTCCAGACTCATCGGCCGCGGCGTAAAATGTCCCTGGACCGACGCGGCAGAGGGCGGTGTCCAATTCTGTCCTGAGCCCTGGCCTGGGCGGGGCGTATTCGGACCCTTAGCCCGCGCATTCGGAGACTGCTCCCGGCGCCCCGACTTATTCCTGCCTCCTCCACCTGACGATTTCAAACGGTTCCCGATAAAACCAACCCGCTCCTCAATACGTCGGAGTGTGGTCGTCACAGGCTCAATCTGCTCCTCCATATGCTTCCGCAACGTCTCTTGCAGGAGGGGACCGACCGTTTCTTCAGTCAAGCCGGATTGAGGCGGATCGACCGGAGCGGCAGACCGGAGTTCCTTGACCTCAGTCACGAGGGCGGTCAAACCCTGCGAGAGCTTTTCCTCTAAGGTTTCGAGTCGTTGCTGCAAGGTCAGAATCGCGGCATGAACCGCTGGCTCTTCCGTGACAGCGGTTTTCTTGGCCGGGACTTTCCGCGTACGGCTGGCCGTTTTTTTCGCGCCAGCGGTCTTTTTTTTTGCCGCTGTCTTGCTTGTCGATTGTGAAGCTGCTGTTGCCATACCATTCCTTTCTTCTCGTTCACACGCCAAGAGGCGGCTCCAAAGAAAACGGAGGAATATCGTGGTTAGACCATATTTGTTGAATACTCCAATACTTCCCCAAGTTGGCGAATCTTGGTGGCACGGACCGCCCACTCCTGGGGTGGGGCGTGCGCAAACTCCTCGATGTGATGACGCAGACTCTCCTCCACAATCGCTACGCAACGAGCGGCACACTCTTGTTGCTGCTCACGACGGCGAGCCTGGATGATCTTCCGCAAATAAATGATCTCAGCCACGATTTTCGCTCACTTTTTGCGCATCGTGTTTTGCCGTACGGTATTGTGAGGCTCTCTGCTCGACCTGCTCCCGGCGCTGCCATCCTCCTTGGGCATACCACTCAATTTGGTGGGCAATACCAAGAAGAATGCGGACGTCGCGGTCTTCCAGTCCGGCGCGGCCAAACAGACGACGCAGGGCGAGCATGATATGCTCAGGATTATCCTTGGGTAGAAAACCAACCTGCAAGAGTGCGGCTTTGAGCTTGTCGTACATCAACTCCTGTCGCTCAGAAGAGGCGAAGGCCGGCTGATTACCATCCGCTGTCTGCTGTGTCCCGCGGAAAACAGCATAGCAACACAGCAAGACGGCCTGAGCAATATTCAGTGAGGCAAAGCCAGGATCGGTTGGGATCGTCAGTAAGGTGTGGCAGCACTGTAAGTCCTCATTGCTCAAGCCGCTGTCTTCCGGACCGAAAACGAGCGCAACACGGTTGCTTTTGAGGCTGGCGACGATCTCAGCCGCACGCGCCTCAAGCGTACCCGCGCCTTCCCGATACAAGCCGGTCCGGCGCGTGGTCCCCACAACCAGACCACAAGGACTGACGGCCGCACGCAGAGAAGAGTGTATCTGCATGGTATCGAGCACGTCTTTGGCATGAACGGCCAGCGCATCAGCCTCATGGCGCTGTATCGGGTCTGGATTGACGAGGTGCAAATCAGTCATCCCGCAGTTCCGCATCGCCCGTGCTGTCGCGCCGATATTACCGGAGTATTTCGGCCGAACAAGAACAATACGTAGATTGACCAAGCTCATACAGAGAGTGATCGACCGCCTCTGTCAACCCTACTCGGAAAGCCTCGCTATCGCGCGGGGCCGGGAAACAGTCACTCCCCCGCGCTATTAACGCTTATTCGCGGAGGCTCGCGGCGTGTGGTCATACGGTCGCTGTTCACGGAGCTGGCGGATAAGCACTTCTCGTTCGACAAATCGTTTGCGCCGCCGCCCATTCCCTTCCCGGTAGACGATATCCGCTTCCAGTAGTTCTTCGAGATACCGATGGAGTGGGTAGGACTTCTCTCCCTCTCCTATCCCCTGTAATACCCCACGAAGGCGTTCGAGCCATTCACCATCAAGCTCGATCTCCACTCGCAATGGATGACCAATAGCGAGCACCTTCGATCGGACGTTTTTCGGCATGTCTGCACCATATTCCAGAGGACCCAGTAGTATTTCCTGATTCCAGTGGCTTTTGCAAGACCAGTGGAAGGACAGGCCTCCTGTCGGTCCGTTGACCCTCACTCGGGAATCCATTACAAGTCCAGAAGCATCGCCCCCCTTTTCCTCCCCCAGGGGAATCATCATGAAAATCGTGTCGTTCGGCGATATACATATGGCTACCGCGCACATGGAAACCATCAGCGCGGAGTTGACAAGCGCCGATGTCGTCCTTCTCTCAGGTGATCTGACTAACTTTGGGGGGCCATGTGCCGTCCGACAGGTGATTCGGGCTGCCCAAACATACTGTCCAACAGTCCGAGCCCTACCGGGGAATCTGGACCAACCAGAGACGATTGCCTTTCTTCAGACTGAACAGGTCAGCTTGCACGGAGAACATCAATGCTACGATGAGGTGGCTATCTATGGGTGCGGCGGATCAAATCTGACCCCATTCCAGACACCGTTAGAGTATACGGATGAGATCTTGTGGCAGGTCCTGCAACAAGCGATCGCCGATGTTCCACCGACTCTGTGTCAGATTATGGTCTGTCATACGCCACCCTATGCCACGCAGATCGATCGGCTCGTTGATGGAAGACCGGTTGGCAGCCCTGCCGTCCGCCAATTCATCGCGGAAAAACAGCCCCATTTGTGTATCACCGGTCATATCCATGAGTCTCCGGGAGTCGATATGATCGGCCGCACAAAAATACTGAATGCCGGTCCTTTTGCAGCGGGCGGGTATATCGTCGCCCAGTATGAGGGCGGCGTACTCGACGCCGAGCTGCGATTCATGTGAGGCCCCAAAGACAGCGTCCCACCCCGCTCTGATATCAGACCGATTATGGCGACCATCAAGACATGTACCTGGGCTCCAACCGCCCTCGCCGCTCCAAATCTGACACGGCAGACCACAGGAAAGAAGCCCGGGAGAACGGGCACTGGCCGGTCCGGTCCCGCGCTGGTGCAGCGCTTGCTCTCCCCGGTGCAGCAGGCTGAAGCCTTAGGCATCGACTATCTGCTCGTTGCCCAGCGCTGGTGGGGAACGGGGGCGGAGATCGAGGGCTCTTCATACGACTGTCTGGCGATGACGGATTTCTATGCGGCCCATACCAACTCCATCCACCTGATTACCGCTATTCATCCGGGATTTTTTCTGCCGGCGCCCATTGCCAAATGGAGTGCCACGCTGAGCCGTCTCACCAATGGCCGCTGGTCAATCAATGTGACCTCGGGCTGGCATGAAGCCGAATTTGGAATGTACGGCGCCGAGCTCATCGAACACGATGAACGCTACGCGCGGACGAGCGAGTTCATCCAAATCCTGCGGGGTGCCTGGACGCACGAAGAGTTTTCGTTTGCCGGGCGCTTTTATCAGGTCGATGGACTGCGACTTGAACCGCGCCCCATCGGCCCGCTTGAGGTGTTTCAGGGCGGACAATCGGAGGCCGCAATGAATATGGCCGCCCACCATTCGGACTGGATGTTCTTAAACGGCGGCCCCCCGGAAAAAATAGCCGGCATCATTGCAGCCGTTCGCAAACGCACCGCAGAAACCGGCCGTCGGCTCCGCTTCGCCCTCTACTCCATTCCCCTGTGTCGGCGCACGGATGCGGAGGCAACAGCGGAAATCACGGCGATGATAAATGCGGTCGACGACACCTTACTGGAACGCCGCGGAAAGCGGGTGAGTGGCGCGCACGGCATGTGGGCAGACCGGGATAATAAGCTCGCTATGCTCGATTCCAACGAAGGCTATGCCAGCGGCTTAATCGGCAGTCCGGATACTGTTTTGCGACGGATGCAAGAGTTCCGGCAGCTTGGGGTCGAGTGCTTTCATCTGACGCTGCACGACGAACTCTTTAACACGGAAGTCTTACCGGCGTTGAAACAGCTCCCGGCTTAGTTTGTCCCACGAGAAAGGAAGAGTGCTTCGTGTCCCAGCCTTTTCATCACGCCTTACGCACGGCAGCGCAGCCCATCTGGGATGCGATCTTTGCTCACTCGTTCGTCCGGGAACTCGGCGCCGGCACGCTCAGCCGTGAGCGTTTTCTTTTTTTCGTTCAGCAGGACTATCTGTATTTACAGGACTTCGCCCGCACCCTGTGTCTGGGCGGCGCAAAGGCCGACACGCTGGATACACTCCAGATGTTCGCCGACCACGCGGCCACCGTGGTCCAGGTGGAACGCAACCTCCACACCAACTGGAGCGACAAGCTCGGCCTCACCCCTCAAGACTTGGACCACACCGAGCGGGCACCCGTCACGCAGGCCTACACCCGACATCTTCTGGCGGTTGCGCATGGTGGCGGCCTGGCGGAAATCGTTGCCGCCGTCCTGCCGTGCTACTGGATCTATTGGGAGGTCGGAAAGAAGCTCAATGTCACGCCCCCCACCGACCCGCTCTACGCAGAGTGGACGCAAGCTTACAGCGGCGAAGGCTTTGGTGCCCACGTCCAGCAGCAGCTCGCGCTGATCGATCGTCTGGCCCAGGACAGTTCCGCGGGGGAGCGGAAACAGTGGGAAGCGCATTTCATCCAGAGCAGTCGGTATGAATATCTCTTCTGGGAGCAGGCGTACCGGGTGGAGAAATGGCCGGTCTAGAGCATTGGAGAATAGCCTGTCAGCACTCCCGGCCCAACCCAGAGGTCAGCCGGGCCATCAGAAGTGCTTGAGCGCGGACTTTCCAATCGGAAAGACGTTGAACCCCAGCTCAAACAGCCGTTGGTGGTCCAGGATGTTGCGGCCGTCGAAGAGGAAGGCCGGTTGCTCCATGGACGCAAAAATACGGGCGTAATCGAGCTGGCGGTACACCTCCCACTCGGTCAGAATCGCCAGGGCGTGCGCCCCCTCCGTAGCGGTATAAGGGTCGGATTCAAAGCACACTCGATCTCCCATATCCGCCAGCTCATCCTGCGCATTGATGAGCGCCTGCGGGTCAGTCACCACGACCTCGGCCCGTTCTTCGACAAGCCCACGCGCAATATAAATAGCCGGAGATTCACGCGTGTCTCCGGTGTTGGCCTTAAAGGCAAAGCCCAGCAGGGCAATGCGTTTGCCGGCCACCGTGTTGAACATGCTTTCGAGGATGGTCCGCACGAAGCGGCTCTCCTGCCACTCGTTAATTGTGACGACCGACTCCCAGTATTCGGCCACTTCGCTGAGACCGTAGCTGTGACAGATATAGACGAGGTTGAGAATGTCCTTTTTAAAACATGATCCACCAAAACCGACGCTCGCCTTCAAGAACTTTGGCCCGATGCGTGAATCTTTTCCAATCGCGTAGGCGACTTCATCAACGTCAGCCTCTGTTTTTTCACACAAGGCGGAAATCGTATTGATGGAAGAAATGCGCTGGGCTAAAAACGCGTTCGCCGCCAGCTTCGACAGCTCGGAACTCCAGACGTTCGACTCGATAATATTCTCTCTCGGCACCCAGTTGGCGTAAATCTCGACAAGAGCGTGCCTGGCTGCGATCCCCTCGGGCGTTTCTTTCGATCCAATGAGGACGCGGTCGGGGGTTTCCAGGTCGGCGATGGCGCTGCCCTCGGCCAGAAATTCCGGGTTGGAGAGCACCTCAAAACGGACATTCTTCGTATTGGCGTTGAGGATGCGCTCCATCGCCTCGGCGGTCCGAACCGGCAGCGTCGACTTTTCCACCACAATCTTGTTCCGATCAGCGTGTTCAAGAATCTGGCGCGCGGTTTTCTCCCAGTGTTGCAAATCCGCCGCTCTCCCGGCACCCTGTCCAAAGCTTTTTGTGGGGGTATTCACCGAGACGAAGATAATATCGGCGTCACGAATACCCCGCTCGACCTGGGTCGAAAAAAAAAGGTTACGGCCCCGCGCCTGCCGCACCACCTCGTCGAGACCAGGCTCATAGATCGGCAGGTGGTCGCTCTGCCAGGCCGCAATACGGGCGTGGTTGATATCAACAACGGTGACCTTGTACTGGGGGCAACGGGCGGCAATCATGGCCATGGTTGGCCCGCCAACATAGCCCGCCCCAATACACAGAATATCCTTGGCGAATCCCACAGCGCCTCCTTCACACACAAAAATACAGGGGAGCCTACCCTGCGGCCCCCTGTATCATACCGGATGCGCTAGGGTTGTTGCTACTTGGCCGGGATTTGAGACACCGCACCACCAACGGTGACAGGCGCTCCCTGGCTTTGGAGCTTAGGCATGACTTCAGAGGCAAACAGCCGCATATTCCGCTCGGTCTGCTCAGGAGGCATCCCCCCATAGCTGAAGACCGCAATCAGATGATCGAAGCCGACTTTTTCTTGCATGGCATGAATTTGGGCGATGCACTGCTCCGGGGTTCCGGCCACTTGGAGATTGACAAAATCCTGCACCCCTTGTTCCGGGGTCGTCGTCTTCGCATTATCGGCAATCACCCCATAGTGCTCATAGCCCTTGACCTGCTTGAGGTGTCCGTCTGAGAAATGATAGTGGGCGTCGGCCGAGCCCCAATAGCCACCCATATACTGCATTGCCCCTTCGCGTGCTTCCTTCTCGGTCTCTCCAACATGGACGAAACTGGCCACAATGGGTCGGACCGGCTCTTTGCCTGCCGCCCGAATGATCTCGTCATGCCGCTGGACGTCTTTCGCCACCGCATCCCAGCCGTGCAGCGGTACGGCAACCAATACGCCTAAGCCTAACTTGGCCATCCGCTCGGCCGTATCCGGGCTGACGGCCGCACCATACAGGCGCTGTTCCGGGTGGGAAAAGGGTCGCGGTCGGATGCTTGTCTCGGGAATCTGAAAAAACTTGCCCTGGTGCGAAAACCGCTCCTGAGACAGCGCCTTGACGACAACCTCGGCGGCTTCAACAAAACGATCGCGAGATTCTTCCATGGGAATGCGAAAGCCATCATACTCCACCGTTGCCGCCCCGCGGCCAAAGCCGATGACGATGCGGCCATCGGACAAGAGGTCAAGCATGGCTATCTCTTCCGCAACGCGCACAGGGTCGTGCCAGGGTAAGACAATCACCATTGTTCCCAGTTCGATCTTTTGCGTTCGTCCGGCCATATACGTCAGGAACTGGGTGACATTAGGTACCATGGTATAGGGCGTAAAATGATGCTCAACACTCCAGAGTGAGTCAAAGCCCAGGTCTTCAGCCTGGTCCGCCAGACGAAGGTCATTCTTGTAGACTTCGTAGTCAGACCACCGCTCGCCCGTGTTCTGCATGAAAACCGACATGCCAACTTTCATGATAACCCTCCTTACACGAGTATCCGTGAGTGTATCCCCTCGCCTCCCCCTTCCATCATAGGTGGGAGGTGGTTTTCTCCTTGTGGCTTCTTTGAAAGGGAAATGCAAGGGAAGAGGAAAGAAAACGGAGGCGGGCGATACGGCCGTGAGTCTGTCCGCCTTAACGACCGGCGGAAGCAACGCCTGGTTCGCGCCGGGCGGCATCGTTCTGGCGACGATCGAGCTCAGCCAGGATCTCAAGATGACGGGTACGCGTCATTCGATACCGGGATAAAAAGACCAGCGCACACAGAAAAAGCACCATGAGCCCCGGACCGACCGCAAGGCCCAGGGTGAAAATCTGAGCATCCGCAACCGTTCCGGGCTCCGCCATGGTCGGGAACTGGATGAGATCGAGAGCCACTCCGGCCAGAAACCCGCCGATGCCGGACGACGCCTTTGCACAAAACGTGATGGTCGAGAAAAAGATTCCCTCCTGGCGTTTTCCGGTCGTAATTTCATTTTCGTCCACGGTATCGGCAATCATGGAAGGAATCAGGATATCGACAGCAACCACCGCAGTGACCAGGAGGATGACATGGCTGGCGATAAGGGGCAGCAGACTCGGATGCCCGTTCTCGGGCAGCAGATCGAGCAGGCGCAAAAAAATTAGCAGGGGCCCAAAAAAGATGGCAAAGGCCGCTAAACCGAGAACGACCTGTCTTTTATCAAATCGTTCCGTCAGAGGACGAGTCAGGCAAAAGGCAATAAGGGCGGAGAAAAACAGGCCGAAGGTCAGAAGGCCGATTTCCTTGGTTGAGAATCCCCAGAAATAGGTGTTCATATACAGCCACATCACATCATTAAACCCCCGCCCCCCAGCGGCAAACAAAGAGCCCATGACCAGCATCCGATAGGAGCGATTGGAGAATGCCGCCCATAGCTCGCCGGCAAAGCGACCCGGCGTGAATTTTCGTTTTGCCGGTGGCGCCTTCAGACTCGGAATCAGCCCATGCGTCCCAAGCGCGCAGGCCAGAATGGTCACGATCATCATCCCGGCGCACACCAGCGCAAATCCCTCATACGCTCCGGGATTCAAGCGACCGTCGGCAAACGCCTCGGAGGGAGCAAAGAAATAAAAATAGCCCATCACAGACGCGGTCAGGCCGCCGGACCAGCCAAACAACAGGCGGTAGCTCACCAGAGAAGTCCTCTCATCATAGTCGGGCGAGAGTTCGGGGAGCATGGCTCCGCTCGGGACCGCGTAGAACGTCATGGCGACGCGCACCCCAACCGCAAAGGTACATAACCACACGAAGAGTCCGATCTGGCCCAGCTCAGGCGGTGTAAACAAGAGGAAGAAACACACCGCCATAGGCAGCGCGGCCAGATACATGAAGGGATGGCGGCGGCCCCAGCGTGAATGGAAATTGTCGGAAATCGAGCCCACCAAAGGGTCGGTAATCGCGTCGATGCAGAGCGCAATAAAGATCGCGATGCCGCTTAATGTTCCCGAGAGCCCCAGGACTTGATTGTAGTAGAAGAGGAGAAAAACGTTGAAGACCGTATTTTTCGTGCCTTCGGAAACTGACCCGACACCATAAAAGAGCTTGGTAGCAAACCGGACGTGAGCGGATTGGGGTGGAGTTGAAGCGGGCATAAAGGCAAGAGTGTAGCGGGAGAGGGAACGGGGCGGAATGGGGGCTGGTAGAGGGAAGAAACAACTCGGCAGAGTACAGGACAAGAGACTGGACTATTGCTATAGTGAGCAGAAGTCCATGTTCTGGGAGAGGCTTATGGATGAACTACTCGAACTACGGACACATATCGAACAGGGCCGCTACGCTGAGGCTCTCACCTTGATCGGGGAGATGGAGGAGATGAGTCGGGATGACAAAATCAACAAAATCGAGAGCTTTTTGCACATTCTGCTTCTTCACCTAATCAAACAAGCCGTTGAGCAGCGCACAACTCGGTCCTGGGATGTTTCTATTCAGAATGCGCTCGACGGCGTCCAACGGGTCAACAAACGCAGGAGAGCCGGCGGGTATTATTTGAGTCAGGAGGAGTTGAAAGACAGTATCGAAGAGATCTTCCCTGCCGCGCTACGGCAATCCTCTCTGGAAGCCTTTGAGGGGCAGTACGATGTGGCCGTCCTGACAACCAAATTCGATCAGCAACATATAAAACAGCACGCCTTGCAGATGCTGCTGGAGTCTCAAAGCGGGTGAGTGTCGTAGGGGGGTTACGCCTTCAAGCGCAGACTCCGCAGCCGGTTGAGTGCCGCTGCGATTTCGAACCGCCGTGCGCGGGCACGGTCACCGAAGTCGCGGTCGATAACGGCGTCCAGACCGCCTTTCTCTATCTCGGCATCAATCCGGTCGAGCAGCTCGGGAATGGTCTTTTTCCCGTCACACAGTCCGCGGGCGCATTGCAGCAGGATATCACCGATCATGCGGCACTGGGCGGCATCGACAAGTTGATAGAGGAGGGAGACGTCAATCTCTTCACTGCCGAACTCAATCGCACGGGTTTTGACGCTTCGGACGCGCTCCTGTTTACGCCCACGCCTGGGATCGAGGCTGCGCGGGTCGGGTCGGCGTGGGCGCGATGCGAGCCAGGGTCCCGGAGCCTGGGGAGCAGAGATTTTTTGGGGTATCTCGTGTGCAACTTCTTGCGCCCGCTGCGTCACGTCCTGCGGTCGGTATTCGTCCATCTGGATAACCGTGTCAGCCACATCGAGATAGTCGCCGGCTCCCCCGACAACGAGGACCGACGAGATGCGTTTTTCTGCCCACAACTGACGAACCCGATCGAGATAGGGTGTGATCGGTTCTTTTTCACCGGGTACCAGACGACGCATACGTGCGTCGCGGATCATGAAGTTGGTCGCCGCGGTGTCCTCATCGATCAGCAGCGCGGTTGCCCCGGCTTCCAGCGCCTCAACAATGGCCGCGGCCTGAGAGGTACTGCCCGAGGCATCAGCGGTCTCAAACCAGTCCGTCCGGCGACCCAGGGGCAGCGCATTGATAAACGGCCGTAGATCGACCCCGCGCACCGACCGTCCGTCTTCCGCCCGAATGCTCACCGCACTCGCCACGGAAACACAGCGGTCTCGGCCATCTCCGGGAATATGATCATACACGCCGTTGGCCAGCGCCGAGAGCAGGGTCGATTTGCCGTGATAGCCGCCTCCGACAATCAGCGTCACACCGGCCCGGAGCCCGAGACCGCGCAGCCGGCCCGCATGTGGAGCGTGGAGTTCAGACGCGAGCGCTTGAGGCACGTCGAGTGGAATCGCCGCATCCATAGGCCGATCGTTCG
Source organism: uncultured Binatia bacterium (SeqCode) (assembly GCA_965203745.1). GTDB lineage: Bacteria > Desulfobacterota > Binatia > Bin18 > Bin18 > Bin18. Next base: position 205,847 of record CBDBDK010000001.1, on the reverse strand, counting down.
CCCCACTCCAGCGGGGCAAAATACTGCCCTCGGCCAAGAAAGCGACCAGACCATGGTCGTACAGTTGCTCCCGCAACGCTCCCTGATCTTCGATGCAGTGAACGTGGCGTTGCAATGTGTTGGGCTCCAACGCATCAAAAACACGGTCAAGGGCTTCGGGCAGTCGATGGGTGAGCAGTTGAGCCGCTTCACGTCCCAAAATACGTCGTCCCGCAGCAGGCAGGCCCACGCTCAACCGGACTCGAAGGTCGCCGTTGGGACGGACAAGAACGGCGGTTCGCTCCAGCACCTGTTGACCCACGGCCATGATTTCGAGCAGACCGCTTTTGCCGGAGCCGAGTTTGCCTCGACTAGCGGAGAGCAGGCGAAGAAGGGTCCGATGCACAAAGTCGGCGCTCGCCCGTCGCGCCACAGCTCCGGCGTATGACCAAGCGGGCAGTGTGGCCCGGCGGGCCGGAATATCAATCCGCACGCGACTCGGCGACGCAAAGGGGTCGCCCTGGATATGGTCAAACCTCAATCCATACGGGCCGAGGGTATACGCTTGCCCGCGCAGGTCTTTATAAAAGCCATAAGGGCGTCCGTCGATGCGTCTGAGATCACTCTCAAGCATGCTGTGGGGCTCAGCCATCTACCTCTCTCCTCACCCAACGTCCACAGGTATACAGCAAAGATAGACAAGGGGCATGGGAGAGGGTTGATATGTCTCCAGCACCTCCTGCCGTATCCGTCCCCAAAAAAGAAGGGCGCCGATAACAGCGCCCTTCTCTCTTTGTCAGCTCTCATCCCAGGACCATGGCTCTAGGCTGGCCTTCTTCTCTTAGCCACCGTGCCGGAGCAGCTTGCCAGGAATATTACCCGTGTTCTGGTCGTTCTCCAGCGTCATCTCACCGTTCACCAGAACCGCTCGGTAGCCTTTGGCCTTTTGCACCCGTCGCCATTCCTTGCCTGGCAGATCGTGTACCACTTCCGTGGGTAGGATTTCCAGGTTGTCGTAGTCGTAGACCACGATATCCGCGGGCGCGCCTTCCCGCAGCACACCACGATCCTTAAAGCCCGCGCAGGCAGCCGGCTGGGCACTCAGCCGCCAGTGCGCCTCTTCCAGGCTCATCATATTCATCTCACGGACCATGCGAGTGATGGACTCCGTGGAATAGCGTCCGCCGCAGAAGAACTTGGTGTGGGCGCCACCGTCCGAGACCCCCAGCAGCGTAGAGTCGTTTACCAGTTCTTTGAGAAACTCGTTCTTCTCGCCAACCGCCGGCGAATAGAATGTCGTGGCCATATCGTCGGCAACCGCGAGGTCGAGCATGGCATCCACGGGATGCTTGCCTTCCTTCTCACCTGCTTCACGCAGAGTCAGATTCTCCAGGTGCTTCATGTCTTCACGCTTCACCTCAAGAATAATGACGTCGTCAAACGAGGCCGTGACCGCACCAGTCGGGTCGTTCTTGAGACTTGCGCGCCGGGTCGGGTCCGCCAATTTCGACTTCCGCTCTTCTACCGTGCCCATGGTCGCTTCCCGCCACGCCGGATCATCGTCCCACAGATTCCAGTCATGGAAGGTGAAGGTAAAACCGGCGCTGGTCGAGACCAGCTGACCATAGATGCGCAGACCCTTTTGGCGGCAGCGTTCGATCCAGGCTAACAGATTCCGGTGACGGCTCGGGTCTGAATCCAGGGCTTGAATGGCATTATACAGAATCGGCCGACCACTGGCCAAAGCCAACTCCTCGTATTTCTGCTCGATTTCCTCGAAACCGGACACACTCGGGATAAGGGACATCTGGATGAAGCCCTCATTCCGGTCTGCCAGGACTTTCGCGAATTCGACGCAGGTTTCCTGGTGCATGATATCAGTCGGCATAGGCGTGCCGTCATAATCGCACTGCACGCTGTCTTCCCCAAAACGTTGGGCCGACCAGCCGCAGCCACCCGCCGCCATACCTTCGTGCAGGAGTCGCACCATCTCCCGGTGTTCATCGTCCGTCGGCATCCGGCCCGACTTCGCCTCCTCGCGGCCCATTACCCACACCATCAAGGGGGCAATCGGGACATACGGCAAAATGTTCAAACCTTTGGGCGTACGTTCCACACTGTCCAGGAATTCCGGAAAGGTGACCCAGTCCCAGGGCATCCCGGCCTTCATCGACTCGTACGGAATCGCCTCCGTCCGCGTCATGGTGAGCATGGCGCGTTCCTGATCTTCAGGCGCCACAGGCGCAAAGCCGAAGCCGCAGTTCCCGATCACCACGGAGGTGATGCCATGCCAGCCCGAAATCGTCAGATACGGGTCCCAGAACAACTGCGCATCATAGTGAGTGTGTAAATCGATAAAGCCCGGCACGACCATATGCCCTTCGGCATCGAGCGTCTTGGTGCCCTCGTGTGCCTGGATGCGGCCGATCTTCGCGATTTTGCCGTCTTTCACACCAATATCGCCTCGATAGCGCGGCAGTCGCGTCCCATCGATAACCATTCCATCTTTGATCACCAGATCATATTCCGGCATAGCGCCCCTCCTTAAAGGCTTAAGATTTTTACTCGCGATCCAATAAACTGAACCGCGGTTCACCCAGTGTATATGGTGAAAAACAGTTTAACGCAAGACTCTTGCGCGGGGGATACGGGGGAGGGGGTAGTTGAGGGCGACTCCCCTTTGAGAGTTTCCACAAAGAAAGGGCGCCGTTACTGGCGCCCTTTCTCTCTCCGTCAGCTCTCAGCCTGGAGCCATGGCCCTAGGCTAGGCTTGTTCTCCTAGGCACCGTGCCGGAGCAGCTTGCCAGGAATATTCCCCGTGTTCTGGTCATTCTCCAGCGTCATCTCGCCGTTCACCAGAACCGCCCGGTAGCCTTTGGCCTTTTGCACCCGTCGCCACTCCTTGCCCGGCAGATCGTGAGCTACTTCCATCGGCAAGGTTTCCAGGTTGTCGTAGTCGTAAACCACGATGTCGGCCGGCGCGCCTTCGCGCAGCACACCGCGGTCCCTAAAACCCGCGCAGGCCGCCGGCATAGCGCTCAGCCGCCAGTGGACCTCTTCCAGGCTCATGATATTCAGGTCACGGACTATCCGCGTAATCGCTTCCGTGGAATAACGTCCGCCGCAGAAGAACTTGGTGTGGGCACCACCGTCCGAGACCCCCAGTATCGAGGAGTCCGGGGTGACGAGTTCCTGGAGGTATTCATTCTTCGAGCCCACAGACGGGGTGAAGAAGGTCGTCTCCATGTTATCGGCCAGGGCCAGGTCGAGCATGGCATCCACGGGATGCTTGCCTTCCTTCTCGCCCGCTTCACGCAAGGTCAGGTTCTCCAGATGCTTCATGTCTGCGCGCTTTACATCGAGAATAATGACGTCGTCAAACGAACTGGTGACCGCGCCGGTGGGGTCGTTCTTGAGGGCCGGGCGGCGGGCCGGGTCGGCCAACTTCGCCTTCCGTTCTTCCACCGTCCCCAGCGTGGCTTCCCGCCAGGCCGGATCGTCGTCCCACAAATTCCAGTCGGTAAAGGTAAAGGTAAAACCGGCGTCGGTTGAGATCGTCTGGCCGTAGATGCGCAGGCCCTTTTGGCGGCAGCGTTCGATCCAGGCCAACAGATTCCGGTGGCGGCTGGGGTCAGCGTCCTGAACCTGGATGACGTTATACAGAATCGGTCGCCCACTCACCTGAGCCAGTTCTTCGTAGTGGCTTTCAATAACTTCCATCGGCGCCACACTGGGGATGAGCGACATCTGAATGAAGCCTTCGTTGCGGTCACCTAACACCTTGGCGAGTTCCAGACAGGTTTCGTTGTGCATGATATCAGTCGGCATAGGCGTGCCGTCATAATCGCACTGTACGCTGTCTTCCCCAAAACGTTGGGCCGACCAGCCACAACCACCCGCGTCCATGCCTTCGTGCAGGAGGCGCACCATCTCCCGGTGTTCATCGTCCGTCGGCATCCGGCCCGACTTCGCCTCCTCGCGGCCCATTACCCACACCATCAGCGGTGCAATGGGTATATACGGCAGGATGTTGAGCCCTTTGGGCGTACGTTCCACACTGTCCAGGAATTCCGGAAAGGTGACCCAGTCCCAGGGCATCCCGGCCTTCATCGACTCGTACGGAATCGCCTCCGTCCGGGTCATGGTACGCATCGCCCGCTCCTGGTCTTCGGGCTGTACGGGGGCAAAGCCGAAGCCGCAGTTCCCGATCACTACGGAGGTAATGCCATGCCAGCCGGAGATCGTCAGATACGGGTCCCAGAACAACTGCGCATCATAGTGGGTGTGCAGATCAATAAAACCCGGCACCACCATGTGTCCTTCCGCATCCAAGGTTTTCGTCCCCTGATGCGATTGCAGGCGGCCGATCTTGGCAATCTTGCCGTCTTTCACACCAATGTCACCTCGATAGCGCGGTAGTCGCGTCCCATCGATGACCATTCCATCTTTGATCACGAGATCATATTCCGGCATAGCGCCCCTCCTTTAGGGATTGGAATTTTTGCTCGCGATCCTTTGGATTTGATCGGAGCCTACTCGGACCCATACTGCTAAAACTGGCGAGTTACAAGACTTTTGAGAAATTTTTTGATCGTTTTTCCCGGTTTTCCCACGAATTTTTCCACATCCGCCCTGTTTTTTCTTTTCACTGAGGAAAAACGAAACAGCACGGCATGAAAGGATCACTCGGACAATTGCATCCGGATATGGCGTTGGTAGATCTTGGGCAGCTCTAACGGGAGGGACGGGATGTCCTCCAGGACCATATAGCGTGACGGCGGACACATCTCGCGCAGATAATCATGGCCGCCCTTATCAATCGTCAGACAGAACGACATGATATTCTTGCGCTCGGCTTCGCGCAGGGCCATCATGGTATCGCGCAGACCGTACATCGGCGCGTTTTCGTCTCGGCCATAGTCCGCGTCTTCAGGGAATCCGTCGCTGAGGAGGACCAGAATTTTCGCGCGGCTGGCCACGTCTTTGAGTTTGCGAGTCGCATGCCGAACAGCCGCGCCCATACGCGTACTGCGCTGAGGCTCCAGCCCGCTGATGCGGCCTTTGACATCCTCCGTCAGCTTCTCGCCAAACGCTTTGACCGGATAGAATTCGATGTTATACCGCCCGGCGCTGGAAAAGCCGTAGATCGCGTAGGCATCACCGATTTCCTCCAGGGCGGCAGACAACACCACAACCGCCTCTTTGAGGACGTCAATGACCCGGAGACCCGTGGTTTCGCCGTGTCCGTTGTCCGCCTCCCGCTGAATCCTGGCATCGGTCGAAGCACTCAGATCCAAGAGAAAGAGGGCGGCAACATCCCGCTCCAACGGCTGTCTGGCGGCGTATAGCCGCGTGGACGGCGCAACCCCGGTGTGCAGATCAACCCGAGCCGCCACGGCCGCGTCCAGGTCTATTACCTCTCCATCTTCCAGCCCCTTGACCAAACGAAACATCTTGGGTCGAAGCTGTTGGAACTCCCGTTTAATATTGGGAATGACCTCGCTATGGCGGGTGAGCGTACTCTCAAAGAAGCCACCCCGGTCGCCGGCCAGCGGGACTTCGTGGAGTTCGCACCAGCGGGCGCGGTAATCTTCGATCAGAAAATCCCACTCGTCATAGACGTAGCGGACTCCCACGACGGAATGTCGACGGCGCAGCTGCTCCTTTTTGTGCTTTTCCTGTTCGGCTGCGTCTTCCTCGTCGTCCAGCGCATCCAGCGGCATGCCGTGGATGGAGGCCGGCCGGGTCTGGCGAATCTTTTTCTTTTTCTGATGCTGGCGCAGCGTCAAAAGAATCCGCTGCAGGACGGCCTGCTCCCGTTCAGACAGCTCGGGCTCGCCCGTCCCTTGCATCATCCTGTCCGGTGCACCGGTCGGAACATCCTCGTCCTTTTGCTGCCTCGAGAGCTGCGACGCGTATTCGGGCAGGGAAGCATACAGCTCGGTGGCCATGAGCAAACAGCCCGCCACCGTGGCGGCGTGCTCCCAACCGGGTTTCAGGGTTGCGTTCAAATACGGCAAGATTGACTGGATCAGGGGCGGCAGGATGCGGGTCTGTGACGCTGCCCAGGCCAGATCTTTTTGCAGCCCAGGATACGCCTCTGCCAGACAAGCGTTGATCCGCCGGCCCTCGACAAACATGAACAACGCCTCAATCTGTTCGGGCTTGGGAAAGAGCTTGCAATACGCCGCCAGGTCCCGTGGCGGGTGTGCATTCGCCTCGGCCCGCTCCTGGACAAACGACGGCACCTGTGACCAGATGTCGGCAATGGAGAGATCGTAGGTCCCGAACTCGACCCGCCCCGCCTGATGGGCCGCGAACATGCAATACAGCCGAAAGTTCTCCTCAAAAGTCGAAAACAGGTCAATGCTGGCCGGCAAGGGCAGAAACTCGTCCTCGTCTTCAACAATCGCAAACGGAGGCGGGAAGGATATCTCCCCGATTTCCTGGATACTGACCGCCTCTCCACACAGCATGTGCATAAACTTCACCAACGCGCTATGCACTTCGGAGAGCAGCACGGCCGGCGACTCGTGCCGCAAGACCTGGAAACTGGTGCGGGACTCCAGGGTGAAAAAGGCTTCCGCGGCGTGCGGATTGCGCTGCGCGATCTCTTCTCCAGTTTGAATCCAGGTCAACACCCCCTCGGCGCCGACTTCTTCATACGCACGGGACAGGGTCCGAAAGAGCCGAGCAATCCCGGCAGGAAAAATCCGGGCGAGTTCGGCAATCCGCTCCAATACGGACAGCTGCTGGTCCGGCGCCAAGCTCTTGAGCGTGGGCTCAAGAAACGGAATGACAGCCGGCAGGGGTTCCGGATCAAAGGCGGCAACCGGCTGGAGGCAACGCATCAACACATTCCGTAATGGCTCCGGGATAGTGACCAGGGCTTGAGGTAAGACGTGGTAAATGCCCGCCGCAGCACCGCGCGAATGATACACCGCCGACCGGCCCAGACGATAGACGCTGATCCGTTCCGAGCGGTCCAGGGCAGTCAGGCCGTCCGGGAAACGCGCAAAATCAGTCTCTCCGCTGACAGCTTCGATATCCAGCAGAAAACGGACCCATTCGAGCATCTCCAGCCGGGACAATACCGGCAAAAGCTCAGGAGTTGCCGCGAACATGACCGAGGCGAGCGTTTCCCCACGCGCGCCCAGCGTTGCACTCACGTGCTGGCCCTGTTGGACCCATTCCTGGAAGAGTTCTTCCTGTAACCATGCCTGGACAACGGGCTGTTCTATCCGGGTTAGCGCAGTGAGTAAGGTCGAGTATTGCGTGGGAGAGAGACCCTCCAACACGGCCTGAAACTGCTGCTGGTCTTTTTCTTCGAGGGTCTTGGGATCGAAATTGGTCATAATCCTGCCTGCTCTCCCACGATTCAGAGTTACAGGAGAAGCGTCAAACCTTTCTCTGCTGTATCGGAGGGCAACCGCCAGGGCAAGCAGGCGGCAGGAACATATTCCTTACCAGTGGGCAAGAACCTTTTCTCCGAATGTTGTCACAAATTCTTCAAAAGCGTTAAAGGTCGGAATGAAAGCGACCTGCCGGACTCCCGCCCGCTCCAGACCGTGGAGCCGTTCCAGCAGGGCTTCGGGCCGGGCCGTCAGGGTGGTCGCCTGAACGACTTCGGGCGTGACGAACTGTGCTTCTTCCTCCCGGACGTATAAACAGTGGCCGTCGTGCAGGTCAAAATAGTATTCATCCTTGTCTTGGAGACGTTGCTCCATAAAGGCTTTGTATTGGGCAAAAATCGAGCGAAGGGGAACCGGAGCAGCGTCAGGCTCCTTGAGCGTTTCATACAATGAGTGCAGGGCAACGGTTGCCCACGGGCCGGCCTGTACTCTGACTCGCTCAGAATCCAATCCTTCGTCCGGGCCCAACAGGCAGGCCGTCGTAAAGAGCACGCGATCTACCCGGTCCGCATTCTTTCCGACGCTCTCAATGCCGGTCTTGACCTGGCGCCAGGCATCCTCAAAGCCTTCGACCGTATTGGTCCGTGAGGTCAGCCAGCCGTCGCCCAATTCGCCGGCCAGCCCCATGGCCCGGGGAGCGTTGGCTGCCACATAGATGGGAATCGGCTCGCACGTGTTAATAAACGCGTAATCCTGATGAAAAAATTTGATTCGGCGCGTCTCCGCTCCCTCTTGATACATCACCTCCTGGTTGCTCAGCAGGCCACGCGCAGTCGCTATATACTCGCGCAGCTCACGCAGAGAACAGGGCGGCAGCCCCATCGCCCGCCTCGCACTATTGCCGGTCCCCAGCCCGAGGATGACTCGTCCGGGGGCGAGCTGATGGACCGTGGCAATGGCGTGGGCAGCCACGGGCGCGTTGCGCGTACCGACTACTGCCACCCCGGTTCCGAGTGTAATGCGCGTGGTATGCTGCGCCATCAACCCCAAACACAGATACACATCCCCGGCCATCATCGGCGAGTCTTCAACCCACACATGGCTGAAGCCCTGCGCCTCAGCCAGCTTGGCGTGATCGACGCAGCGGTCCGGTTTGGGAAATACGAGTACGCCGAAATCCATACCTTCCTCCTCAGTATCCGGCCAGGAGAGCCTACTCGGCCGGCTCGCAGTATGTCAATGAGAAGCGCGAAGAGCACGATTTTCTCGGTTTCTTTCCTGCGGAAGCTGTGGTAGACCCAAAAAAGCAGCGGGACCACAGAGAATAAAGGAGGGTTTGGTCATGACAAAGAAAGGCTTTTCTCATATTGGGTTGTCAACGCTTGACTTGGATAAGACGCGCGAGTTTTACGAAGACATCCTGGGCTTCAAGCCGGTTCGCTGCGACACCATCAAGATCAAAGAAGGCGGCCATATCCGGCATATCTTTTTTGATACGGGTCGTGACCAGTTGCTCGCTTTTATGGAAGCCACGGGCATTCCCGGTGTTCCGGTCGAGTACGACGCCGGCATCAACCGGGGGCTCGGTGTCCCGAGTGCGTTCTACCACTTCGCTTTTGAGGCCGGTACGGAAGCGGCGCTCGAAGAAAAACAACAAGAGCTGCGGGATAAAGGCGTGGAGGTCTCGGAAGTCGTGGATCACGACTGGGCCAAGTCGATTTACTTCAAGGACCCCAACGGCATGCAGATGGAATACTGCTGCTTCACCCGGGACTTTCACGACGAGGATGCGGTCATGACCGAGCGCTTTGAGGCGCCCATTGCCGCGCTTGGCTTGGAAGAGACACCCGATATCGTTTCCACCAATCCGCCCAGCTAGTCTCTCGAACCATACCCTCCGTCGGGGCAACCACGCGGTTGCCCCGAGCACCTAGCCGGCGCCCTTCCCCTCGTCCAGGATTCGCTCCACCATCGCCTTATACTCATTCACCGCGGGTGAATGATAAAAACGCGAGCGGGTAAATGTGGGATCACCCGCGTAGAACCATTCGTACTGCAACTGCCGGCTGCCGAACTGCTCGCCCAACATATCCCAGGCCAGCTTGAAGAGTTGCACCCGATTTCGCGCCGACAGATTTTTACCCTGGAGATAGCGTTCGAGATAGGGCGCGATCTCCGGGTTCTGCAAATCCCCTTCCGTGGGGGTCATGATCAGCCCGCTGCCGCTGACCTGTCGAATGACCTCAGCCGCCCGCATCTGTGCCTGAGGAATAAACACCCACAGCGAGGCCGCAAGCGAACGGAGCGAGCCGCCCTCTTTATGATTGGTGACGACATTGTGGGCCGCCGCCCGCAGCAGACCATTGGCAATTTCAACATGGGCCACCAACTCGCCGAGCTGAGCTTGGACGTGCTGCGCCTTGGTCCGGCCGATTGCCTCGGCCACGCTACAGGCCAGCCCGGCCATAAAACGGAGCTTGACGGTGCCGCGAATAACCGCCTGGAGCAGGGCGTAGCCGGGTGCCCGGCCAAGGATGTAGTTGGAGGCCTCGATATCACCGTTGATGAACACCCGCTCCCAGGGTACCTCCACGGTGTCGAAAATGGCGAGAGCGTCTTCTTCATCGAAGCGATACGACAACGGGCGGTCAAACCGACTCCGGCCCGTGTTATAGGCCTCACGACAGATAAACTTGAGGCCCGGAGTATCCATGGGAACGGCAAAACAGAGGGTATAGGCTTCTTCTCCCGGCTTACGCGGATAGAACGGTCCCACCCAGAGTTCGTTGGAAAAAGGGGCGAGCGTGGAAAGCATCCGGGCACCGCTGACCACGATGCCGTTGTCCGTCTCGCGCACCACGTGCAAAGCCGCCTCGGGGTCACGCTGTTCCGCCGGCCCTTTTGAGCGGTCGATCTGGGGGTCAACCAGGGTATGGGTCAGGCACCAGTCCTGATCCCGACAGGCTTCGTAATAGCGAAGGGTATTCTCACCAAAACGGGGCTCACGCTGACCGATAAACGGCGCGGCAATCGCCGCGTCCGTTACCAGAGCGTTCATGAAGTCCGGCATGCGGCCCATCAAGCCACAGGTCGCCTCGGCCCGAAATTCCTCGGCACGGACGCGGCGCTCGACATCTTCAACATTGTCCGCCATCAGAAAGGAGAGCCCGACCGGTTGGCCATCCTTGGGTGACGGGTAGGTCAGCGGGGGGTGGTGTGCAGGCTCGTGTTGGAGGTCGTACAGCGAGGCAATGGTATCCACCACGCCTTGGAAGGACGGGTAGGTCGTCACATCTTTGACCCGCTCGCCATTCACATAAATGCTCCGCCCATCCCGCAGACTCTCTCGGTATTCAGCGCCGGTCCGAATGCCCATGAGTACTCCAAGTTATGGTGAGGAGAATCGGAAGAAAATTCGCTCTGAGCGACCCCTACCCTGGCCCTCTCCCTCGCAGGGAGAGGGAAACGAAAAGGCCACTGCCCTTATCACTGCCGCAGCGAGGCAATCACGTCCACCAGGCCGCGCTCGTTCTGAGCGAATTCCAGCTTCTCCATGCCCAGATAGGCGTTGGGCATCCCCGCATATTCTTCTATGGGGTTGTCGCAGTAGACTTCGAGCTCGTTGCCGTCCGGGTCAAGGAAGTAGACGCTCTTGGTTATCCCGTGGTTTACGGTGAAGTTCACCGGCACGTCCTTCGCCTTAAGTTCTTCATAGGCGGCTTTGAGTTCCGCTTCGCTCCGCAACCGAAAGGCAATATGGGCGAGTCCGGTCTGGTCGGCGCGGGGCGACTCAGCATCCGGGCCGATCTGGAAGAGGGCAATCTCGTGGTGGTCGCGGGTATGATTGGCCAAAAAGACCCCTTTAATCTCAGGCGTGTCTTTCATGACCTGCATCCCCAGCACTTCGGTATAGAACTTCTTTGAGCGTTCAAGGTCGCGCACCTTAATCACAACATGGGCAATCCGTTCGGGGCGAATCATACCGGCCTCCTTTATTGATGTTGTAGAACAAATCGAAACGGATCAAATGTATCATCTTCTCGCGGCTGATATCCAGGGACGATACGGGCGGTCGTGGTTCAGTTTCACCTCGCTCTTACCCTCACCCCAGCCCCCTCCAGGGGAGGGGGCTGGGGTGAGGGGGAATAAGCAAACGGAACCACGACCATTCACTCTATCCTCTGTCGGCATGAGGCAGACTGCTAGAGCACATTATCGGGAGGGGCATGAGTTGCCCCTCTTCGAATCAAGGTAAGACTGACCGCTCGGCCTTAATCGGCTACGGCTACGGCGGGCTCGGCGTGGACGCGAAAGTCTTCCCGGTGCAATCCCGGCATCACGTCTGCGGCGAAGCGGCGCAGATTCTCTTCCGCCCGCTGTATGGGCATCCCACCATATTTGAAGATGCCGATGAAGTGTTCGGTATCGACCTTGTGCTTGATGAACTCGATCTGCTCCAAACACATCTCGGGTGTGCCCACGCACTGAAAACTGATGAAATAGTCGTTGACCGCCTGCGGCCCCATCTGTTTGCTGGCCTGGCCCATTTTGTCGTAGTATTCGTAGCCCTTCACGCCGGCGTGCGCGCCGTGCGAAAAACGGTAGTGCTCATCCGCCGACTGCCAATAGGCCCCCATATACTTACGGGCGCCGTCCATGGCCTTGGCCTCGGTATCGTCAACATAGACAAAGCAGCCGACGATGGGCTTGACCGGCTCCTGGCCCAGGCTCCGACAAATGGCATTATAGCGTTCCAGTTCTTCGGCAGTGGTGTCCCAGTCGCGCTGCGGAATCACCAACACCCCAAAACCGAGCCGGGCCATAATCTCGGCCGACTCGGGGCTGATGGCCGCGCCATACATCCGGCCCGTAAAGTCGGTCTGGGGCTGTGGCCGGATACTCATTTCAGGAATCTGATAGAACTCGCCAGTATGTGAGAAGCGTTCGTTCATGAGGGCTTTGGTCACCACCTCGGCGGCCTCGGTAAAGCGCGCCCGCGACGTATCCATGGCCACACGAAAGCCGTCGTATTCAATCTGTGCAGCCCCCCGACCAAAGCCCAGCAACAGCCGGCCGCCGGACTGAATATCGAGCATGGCGATTTGCTCGGCGACGCGCACCGGGTCGTGCCACGGCAACACCACAACCGCGCTGCCAAGCTGGATGCGCGTGGTCCGGGCGGCCATGAAAGTCAGGTATTGGAGCACATCAGGCACCATGGTGTAATCATCGAAGTGATGCTCAACGCTCCACAACGAATCAAACCCCAAGGGTTCAACCAGGTCGGCCAAGCGTTGTTCTTCCCGATACACCTCGTGGTCGGACTGCGGCCGGCCCAGGTTCTGATGAATAATATCAACACCGACTTTCATGGCTCCCTCCTGGCGTGCGGGGTCGTATTACGACTGCTGCGTGTCTTATCTGTGGGTGGCGACAAAGCGTTTGATGTCGTAGCCGTCCACCACGCTGGGTTGGCCGAACTGCTCGACCGCGGGCGCCACTTCCGCCAGGGACAGCGTCAGGTAAAACAGGCGCCGAGCGTCGTCCGGGAGGTCTTCCAGGTTGAACTGCTCCAGATAGGGCAGCACCTCGTCCATGCGCGCCAGCATGGCCTCATAAAAGGCGGTGATGTCTTCCATGGCGCTGGCCTGACGGTGGTCGCTCCGCTCGCCTTCGGTTTCCAACGACCAGGCCATCCATTGCTCCAAATCCCGGAACTGCTCGGGTAAGCGTGCCTCAGGCATGGGAAGCCGCCTCCTTTCCAGTGGCCGCAAACGCCGCATCGACGGGTTGCCCCTTGAGCATCTGGTCAATGACATAGTGGCTGTGGCGGATAAGAATCTCTTCGTCGTGCAGATAAAACTCTTTTTTCGCCCCGGACGAGAGCATGGACTGGGTTTCCTCAAAGGTCCGGCCATCTTCCATGATAATATCGCGGAAGATCACGTTGCCGTATTCCTGGCTGAAACGCCGCCCCGGCGTGGTCGCCTTGGTATAATACTGGGTCGAGGTCCACAGCGTCTTATCCACGCCAATCGGCATGAACTGATGGGTAAAATACGAGCCCTGGGAAACATCAACAAAGAACGCCGGGAAGATAACATTCAGGTCCAGCGACCAGGCCTCGCTCCGCAGCGGATTTACCCCTGCCGGCAGACCGTCCATCGAGAAATCGCTGCGGATGACAATCTCCCCATACTGGGCCGCCAGTTTGGCCACCGGACTCGGTTTGTAGTCTGGGCTTCCAAACAGCGACATACTGCCGTGGCGCGGATACAGGGTGGCATCCAGGCTGTGGGCGTAGGGGTTGTCTTTGCTGGTAAACGAGTCCGGGATGGAGCGTTTGTGCAAAAAGGCAATATGGTACACTTCCTGAAAGGCATCCTTGATGACTTTCCAGTTGGCGTTCACCTCCGAGGTCCACGATGTGCTGGTAGTTGAGAATTCGCCGAACGGATAGCCCTCCAGTCCGGTTGCCAGGTCGCCCAGATACTCCTGTAGAGTCTCGGTCGGATTGGGATCGACATTGACGAAGATGAAGCCTTCCCACACGTCCACCGCCACCGGTGTCAGGCCCAGGGTCTCTTTCTTGAGATCAAAAAAGCTCTTCTCGTCAGGCACGAACTTCAACTTCCCGTCCAGGCCATAGCTCCAGCCGTGGAACTTGCAGGTGAAGTTCTGGCACGTCCCGCCCTGATCCCACGCGATTTTATTCCCCCGGTGCGAGCACATATTATGAAAGGCGTGCACGGCCCCGTCTTTGCCACGGGCGACAATGACCGAGGTATTGCACACGGCCAGGTCCTGGACAAAATAGTCACCCGGATTCGGAATCCGTTCCACCCGCCCGACGTTCAGCCAGACTTTCTTGAAAATCCGCTCCCGCTCCAACTCAAATTGCTCTTGCGAGGTGAACACATCCGCCGGAACCGGGCCGGTCCCGAGATGAGGATATTTATTGTGCCACTTATAGCCGCCGGCCGCGCCGTTGCCGTTTGCCGGAGCTCCGTTTGGTGTTGCACTCATTCCATTGCCTCCCTGGGTTGGTTTTCCTATTCCATGGTCCGATGTCCACATTCGTTGACCGGGGACCCGGTCAGGACGGACACGACATGGTGAAGCCCGAACCTAAAGCATGTTCTGGCTTTTTGGTCAATATCACACCGCCGGCATTTAGGCCCCGGCCCGGTAGAAACCGACCATATCCTCGATGACTTTATGCCCGTGCCGGACCAGGAGTTCCTGGTCCTGGAGTACGAATTCTTTTTTCGCGCCTGAGGCCAGCATGGACTGGGTTGCTTCCAGGGTACTGGCATCCTCCAGCAAGGCCTCGCGCAGCAGGACCTTGCTGTACTCCTGGCTGAAACGCTGCGCGGCGTTGCGAGCGTCGGGGAAATACGTCTTGACTTCCCAGAGAGTCCGGTCCGGCGCGAGCGGCCAGAAATGATGCGTCAGGTAAGTGCCGTCAAAAACAAACACATCAAAATTGGGGAAAATCATATTGGCATCAAAGGCCCAAAACGGGCTCCGGGTCGGATTCACCCCAGGCGGTAAGTCATCCATCTCCCAGTCGCGTCTGACAATCGACGCTCCGAAGCGATGGGCCAGGAGTTCGACCGGGCTCGGCTGATGGCCGGGGTTCCCAAAGACGGACATGCGGTGGTTGCGTGCATACAGCTTAAACGCAAAAGCGTGGGCATATGGATTGTCCGGGCTGGTAAACGAATCGGGCAGGGAGCGCTTATGGAGGAAGGGCACATGATAGGCTTCGTGAAAGGCGTCCTTGAGCACCTTCCAGTTGGCCTTCAGTTCCGTATGCCAGGCATAGCAGGTCTTCAGCTGCGCAAACGGATAGCCCTCCAATCCGGCTCCAAGCTCGCCGAGATGTTCGGTCAGGGTTTCCGTGGGGGTCGGGTTGAGGTTGATAAAAATAAAACCTTCCCACGCATCGACCCGGATCGGAGTGAGACCGAGCCGGTCTTTTTCGAGATCGCAAAAACGCTCTTCATCCGGAACGAATCTCAGACCGCCGTTGAGACCATAGCTCCAGCCGTGAAATTTACACGTAAAGTGCTGACACGACCCCTTCTGATCCCAGACGATCTTATTGCCCCGGTGGGAACACATATTATGGAACGCATGCAGGGCTCCGTCCCGGCCGCGCGTCAGGATAACCGACGTATCACAGACGGGCAGGTCTTTGACAAAATAGTCCCCCGGCCGAGGAAGCTGTTCAATACGACCCACATTGAGCCAAGTCTGCTTATAGATGCGTTCCCGCTCCAGCTTGAAATACTCCGCTGAAACACACGGCTCAATCGGAATCGGCCCGGTTCCGAGTTCCGGGTAGGCCTCGTGCCAGACTGTACCGTTTGTGCCTGCATCCCTATCGTTGTGCGTTTGCGTAGTCATATCAAGAGAAATCCCCTTTCTCTCGCGTATGCGGTTACCAATTCTGTCCCCTGTCCAGTCTCATACCACTCCTGGAGAGAGGACAATACCGCGCTGAGCAAATACCCGGTGTGAGTAGTTCTCCGCTCCGGCCTGTCTCTCAGAGGCAATATCGGGCAAGCCTCTCCGTCAGTTCTGCGTCAGAAGGGACGGTTTGCAGCCTCGTCAAAAAGCAGTACAACAAGCAGGCCAAAACAAGCACTCTTTCACACGGGAGGCGTATATGAATGTATTAATTACCGTCACATGGCGCGCGGGAGCGAGTCAGGCAGAGAATAGAGCCGCGGCCCAGGTCGTCCAGGAGCGGCTCATGAATCCCTTTCCCGGTGTGACCATCATCCATACCCTGGCCGATCTCGGCAAACGCAAGCTATACGTCATCGCCGATGTCACCGAGCATGCCGTCAACGATATCCGAACAACCTTGGAGCTGACGACACAACCGGCAATTGAGAGCGTGGAGATTGCCCTTGTCGTGGACGGGGAGAAGGCCATCAATACCTATCTGGCGATGTAACACTCCTTATTGTCTGGATTGTCGGCTTACCATTCCTCCCCGAACGGCCGGATATCAAGCTCAAAGGTCCAGCCCGAACGGTCCTGGTGGACGACGTGCCAGATCGTGTCGGCAAGCGCCGAGGTTTGAATGAAAAAGTCGTCCGGTTTGTCCTTGAGCAGAGCACGGGCAAACGGCATGTCAATACCGCCGTCAATGACCAGAAAGGACACGTGGATGCCTTGCGGGCCGAGGGTGCGGGCGATGGATTCGGCAAGAATCCGCTGAGCGGTTTTGGTGGGCGCAAAGGCGGCAAATTGCGGGCGGCCCCGTCTCGATGCGGTATTGCCCGTCACCATGATCGCGCCCTGCCCGGCTTCGAGCATATACGGTGTCACCGCCCGAGCCATATACAGCAGCCCCATGGTGTTGACCTGAAAGTTGTGCTGAAGAGCCGCAGGGTCAATCTCCAGGAAGGTGCCAAAGATCGCCTCAAAACTGACGGCGTTATGAATCAGGACGGTCGGGGACCCGAGTTGCTCGGCAATGGCCGTAACCGTGGCGTTCACCTCGGCTTCATTGCTGATGTCACACGGATATGCCGTGGTTTCGGCAATCTCCCGCTCAAATTGGGTGAGGCGTTCCGTATTGCGGGCCAGCATGGCAACCCGGTAGCCACCCTCGGCGAACCGACGGACGACCCCCTGCCCGGTTCCCTGTCCAACGCCGGTGACAATGCAGACGTTTCCCACCATGCCGACTCTCTTCCCAAGCTGCCTGTGTCAGGCAGGTTATCGAGGCCGCTCCACGAGACGGCCAGAAATAAATTTATGGAGGACACTCGCCATGAGCGTCTGGTATGGAATACCCTCTTCTACCGCTCTGGCCTGGAGCTGCTCTAAGTCCTGAGAAGAAATTCTGATGTTCACTCGCTTGTCTTTTCGAAGAGTATTCGCGGCATACGTCTGATGCTTCTTGATCTCTTGTTTGACCTTTTTGACCGATTGCCACTCACCCTTCTCAATAGACTCAATGAGTTCCTTTTCTTCATCGTCTAGATAATATTTTGGCATAGATCACCTGAGATATTGTTTCGTAAGTTTTCGGCTCGGGATAATGGTCTTCAAAAAACGGTCTTCTCCTTGTTCGACAAAGGGAACGGCATAAGCATATCCATTAATATTCAGGATGAGTACCTGCTGGCCAGGATACTTGTTCGGGTTTGGGTGGATAATAATATCAAGCACATCGCCCTGCTCAATGTGCATGACCGCTTGCTCAAAACTAATGCCCCTTAACCTCTTAAGTTGAAGGCTTTTTTCAGAACTCCAACGATAACGCCCCACATCGAAAGATTAAGACATTGTGTGCCTTATGACAACAGTCAAGCTGGTAGACTGCCAACCTTTCCTCCCCTGAATATATCGTTAAGTCTTGCCTAAGGCACACCGGTTGTTGCTCTGTCCGCGGCAAACTGATAGCGCGATTCGTCACACGCATCCATGCCAACGTCGTCAGAACCAGTCCACCCCGTCAACACGCCCATATTCCTTATCACGATCGGCTGTACGGTTTTTGCCGTCTTGACCGCGCTCAGCATGTTGGGGCCGCTGTTGGTCGCCATGTCGCACGACTGGCACACCACCGTTCCGGCCGTGGCCCAACTCGTCACCTCGGCCGCCGTCGCCTGGGCCGCAACGGCCATTATCGTTGGTCCATTCTCCGACGCCTATGGCCGAAAGCCGATTTTACTAGTTGGCGCATTGCTGGTCGGCCTGGCTTCAATCGGAACGGCCCTGGCGCCGAACCTGCCCAGCGCAGCAGTCTTCCGTATCCTCGCCGGCGTAGGCGGAGGCATGGTCCCACCCACGTGTATCGCCTTGCTCGGCGACCTCCTGCCCTCTGAAAAACGGGCGCTGGGGGTCGCCGTGGTGACGACTCAACCGGGGCTGAGCAGCGTGCTCGGTGTCCCGTTCGTCACCCTCATTGCCGCCTATGCCGGCTGGCGAGCAGCGTTCTTTTCCGTCGGCGGGGCTTTACTGTTATGCATGCTGATGGTGTTTCTCTACACACCGGAGCGTAATGAGCAGCGGAAGCTGCTCATCCTTGGCAGCCGCCTGAGACAAGTCGGACGTTTTTCTGTGACCTGGCTGCTGGCGTTCACCAACCTGACCGTCCGGACCGCCTACGGACTCATTATGACCTTCTTTCCGCCTTTTCTCCAAGTGACGTATCACCTCAGCACCGCGGAACTCGCTTTGCCAGTTTCCATTGTTGCCCTTGGCACAACCTGCGGTCTCTTTCTGGGCGGAAAAATCGGGAAAGGCCAAGGGCGTCTGTCCATAGCAGCGGTCACGGCACTCATCGCGATCCTGCCTGGTATGGCTGCTTTTTTATTGGATGACAGCCTGTGGCTGAGCGTGGCGGTCACCAGCGTGTTTATGGTGCTCACCATGCCGCTGGCAACCCTTCTCTTTGTTGTCGGCGTCGATGTAGGCGGAACGGCGAGAGGAACGTTGACCGGTGTCTTATCCGGCAGCGGCTATGTCAGTTATGCGGCTGGGGCTGCTATCGGAGGGCTGGCGGTGGCCCACATCGGCTACTCCGCCCTGTCCTATGCACTTGTCGCTTCAACCCTGGGCAGCAGTCTGCTGCTGACCCTGCTGATTCACACCCAGGCCGAAGACCGGGCGCGGGCATATTTTCGTCAGACGCAATGAGCCCCACCGGGCAACCACAGGGGGTTGCCCCTACCGTTCTCATTCAGGCGTACAGGGCGATACACCGAACCTCGATGCTCCACCGCTCGGGCGCATCGCGAGAAGTTTCCGGGTCCTGATAGGCAGTATGAAAACTGAAGGTACACGGCGCTTTTGTGTCGTCGCTATCGGCCCGATGTCCCTCTGAGCGGGCGATCGGTCCGGCCGAGTCCCACTGCTTGATCAGCAGGGCCTCATCCCGGGTCATCGCCGGGTAGGAGTACCACTGGTGGCGCGGGGCGTACTTGGAAAAATAATTCTCACCCACCCGGTCCTGATAGTGAATCTCGAACACCACCAGGTCTTCGGGATGCACGCTCTGCGCGTCGCACAGCGCGAGGGGATGGGTTGCGACCGGCTCCGCAACGATATTGCGCCAGACATTAATGATGGCGAAGCGTCCATCTGGGGCGAGGGCTTGGTTCGCCTTCTCGGGCTCGATGAGCGACTGCCCCTGGCCGAGCACCGAACGCAGGGTGTCGTTGCCGCCGGGCGGTCGGGCGAGTTGTCGCAGCCGCTCCGGAGCGCTCCGCAGGGTATAGTCCCCATGGGCGATAGAGGCCGGTCCCTGTACCTGTTGCCCGCCGCGAATGCGTCGCTGGTTCTGCTTACCCGCGGCTGACCGGACATTATGGTCAAAGGCTGCGACGGAGGCCGCCCCGGTCGTCGCGCTCACGATCTGGGCGCATTGGCGGTAGTAGTCCTGAACGACTTCCTCATGATCGAAAAAGTCGAGGTCTGGACGCTCAAGAGGACGGGTCAGGAGTTCAAAGCCGTTTGTCTCAAGGCTACGCGGCGCTTGTCCGTTCTGCCCGTTGAGCAGGCGGGCGTTGTGGACTGGCATCTGCCGCTCATCAAAGATGACTCCCTGCATGTCGCTGTCGCTGCCGTCCGCATCACGGCGGAGGAGCACTTTGCCGTTGCGGTAGAGCGAACTCTGAAGAGAGGAATCGAGGTAGTTGAGCCGACCCAAACTGTCCGTGTCGCCGGTGGCCGGTACTGTGACTCTGGTCATATTTTTCCCTTTCAAGCTGTGAACGGATGCCGCCCAAGGTTTGACCCTAAATCATATCGCCTGCCCGCCTTCTATGGCAAGGCGTATTCCTCTACTTGACACTTCCCCCCCGCTTCTGCTTTTGTATCCCGCCATTCGGGAGCCTGGTAGAAAATCCGCTACCCTATTTTTCGGCTTGAATATCGAGACCGGCTTGCATATGAGGAGAGAGGGGAGAGGAGAGAATCCATGAAGAGACGCATCTATTTCAACGCCTTTCATATGAACTGTGTGGTCCATCAGTCACCCGGCCTGTGGGTTCGCGACGATGACCATATGACCGAGTACACCGACCTCGATCAGTGGGTCGAATTCGCCAAGATCGTCGAGCGGGGAAAGTTCGACGCTATCTTCCTGGCCGACGTACTCGGTGTGTACGATGTGTTTCGCGGCAACCGGGAGGCCGCGCTGACCGAAGCCGCCCAGATACCGGTCAACGACCCCATGCTGCTCATCCCGGCCATGGCCTATGCCACCGAGCATATCGGTTTTGGTTTTACGAGTTCCATTATCCAAAACCACCCGTTCACGTTTGCTCGTCTCATCTCCACCCTGGACCATCTGACCAAAGGCCGGATCGCCTGGAATATCGTGACGTCATATCTCGAAAGCGCCGGCCGCAACTACGGCCAGGCCGGTTTAGCAGAGCATGATAATCGCTACGACATCGCGGATGAGTACTGCGACGTGTGCTACAAACTGTGGGAGAAGAGTTGGGAAGATGATGCCGTGCTCAAGGATGTGAAGCGCGGGATTTATGCCGACCCAACCAAAGTCCACGATGTCAGACACGAAGGCACATACTATAAGGTTGAAGGCTGCCACCTGGCCGAACCCTCCCCGCAACGAACGCCCGTCTTGTTTCAGGCGGGTGCCTCAGATCGTGGTCGTGCCTTTGCGGCGCAGCACGCGGAAGCTGTTTTTGTCATCGGTTCAAAGCCTGAGGTCGATGGCCAGTATATTAAGGATATCCGCAAGATCGCTCGCAAGAACGGCAGGACCCCAGAGGACATCCTGTGTTTTGCGTATATGAAGGTGATTACCGGTGAGACCGAAGCCGCAGCCAAACGGCGCTATGAAGAGTACTTTGAGCAGTGCAGCTACGATGGCGGGCTCGCCTTGTTAAGCGGCTGGAGTGGAATCGACTTTGGGCAATTTGAACCGGACCAGCCGCTGGAGTATATCGAGACGAATGCCATTCGCACCCTCGTTCACAGCTTTACCGAGGGTGATCCAAACCGCAAATGGACGTTGCGAGACCTCGCCCGCTATGTCGGCATTGGCGGGGCCGGGCCGGTCTTAGTGGGTACGCCGGAGAGCATTGCCGACCAGTTCGAGGACTGGATTGACGCGGGGGTCGACGGGTTTAACCTCGCCTATGCCACCACGCCGGGTTCCTTTGAGGAATTTGTTGACGGAGTGGTGCCCGTGCTGCAAAAGCGCGGTCGCATGCAAAAGGAATATCGGGAAGGCACGCTGCGCGAGAAGCTGTATGGCAAGGGATCACGGCTCAGCACGCCACATCCGGCGGCCCTGCACAGACAATCCTTATTGGATACCAGGAATGGCACGGACCGGAGCGTTCCAAGCGGTCATCCGGCGGCCAGCGCGTCAGCGGCAAAGTAGGACAAGCACTGAGGTGTCGGCTGAGGCTACGCTCAGTCGGCACCTCAGTCCAACTCCGCCTCATCGGCAAAATCCCAGGCCCGCAGTACGCCCGGTTTGACCCGAACCAGCACGAGGTCGGCCTCGCGGAAATTTTCAACATAGGCCGCGCCCTGCTTGGCTCCCAGGTATCGCCCGGCGATACGACGGGTCGTCTCAAACGCGTCCGCTCGCTCGATGCTGGCCTCCCCGCGCACCTCAATCCCCCGGTAGGGAGGGCTATCTTCGGCCACACTGATACTGACCTTCGCATCACGCCGAATGTGACGGGCCTTAATATCCTCGCTCGCCACCGCTACCGTAAATCCGCCGTCTTTCCACTCGTGCCAGACGGGTGACATCAGGATCGTCCCGTCCTTGAAATGCGTCGCCAGGGTTGCGCATTTGGGTTGCTCCAAAAAGTCTCCCAGGTCTTCGGGACGGAGATTTTTTCGCATGATTCTTCCTCACCGCCGGACAGCTACGGGTACACGCAGGGCCGCGTGGACCACTCGTACACAACGCCTCCGGCCGTCAGCCTGCCAGACGCCGAAGCTAAAGCCGACGTTTCGATCTCCCTCACAACCGCGGTCGGTATCTCGCTCGGGTTTACCAGCCGCCCGTCAATAAAAATATCGACCACCAGGTCGGGTCCGCTGTCTGTTTCCATAGCGTTAATCGTCCGAAAAGCCGCACACCTTGGCGCCGCGCACCGAAGCCGGCTTCTCGGTACAGCGCGCATACCAGGCAACCACATTGGGGAAGTCCGCGTCCAGCTTCAAATCCTCGCGCGCCCCATAGCCCCAGTCGAGGCAGCCGACCCAGGGGAAGGTCGCGATGTCGGCAATCGTGTATTCATCGTCCATCACATAGTCCCGGCCGGCCAAACGTTTTTCCAGCACGCCCAGGAGCCGTCGGGCTTCGTTGGTATAGCGCTCGGTCGGATACGGAATACGCTCTTTGGCGAATTTGTAGAAGTGGCCGAACTGCCCGAACATGGGACCGACCCCGGCCATCTGAAAAAACAACCACTGGATGCACTCGCTACGCCGGTGGGGATCAGCCGGCAGCAGCCTGCCCGTCTTCTCCGCCAGGTATAACAGCATGGCCCCGGACTCGAAGATGGACAGCGGTTTCCCGCCCGGACCGTCGGGGTCAACCATGGCGGGGATTTTCGAGTTGGGACACACCGCGATGAACTCCTCACTGAACTGCTCGTTCTCCAGGATATTCACCTTATGGGCCTCATACGGCAGCCCCAATTCTTCCAGCACGATACCTGCCTTCTGGCCGTTCGGGGTGGCCAGCGAATAGAGTTGAATGCGGTCAGGGTGTTCAATCGGCCACTTCTTGTCACTCATCGGGTCTCCTTCTCCGGACTAGGCCAGCTTCATTTCCTTTGCAAAGTGTTCCATGAGACGCATGAGTTCGGCAAATTCATTCGTCCAGGCCCGGAACGACAGATAGACATGGTGCACCCCCAGCTCGGCGTAGCGCGGAATATCCTGGATGAGCTGATCCACGCTCGGTGCTCCGAGCGGCAGCATGCAGATCTGCAAATCGTCCGGGTTGCGGCCCGCCTGAGCAGTCAATTCCCGCAGGGTTTCCAAAGGCTCTTGGATGTCATCCGGTCCCTTGCCCATGGCAATCCAACCGTCACCGCGCCGCGCTATGCGGCGCAGGGCACCCTTGGTCATCCCCCCGACAAGAATGGGCGGGTGCGGTTGTTGAACCGGCTTGGGAATGAATTTAATGTCGGCGAACTGAAAATGCTTGCCGGCAAACGCCGGCGTTTCCTGCGTCCAGACCGCCTTGAAGATGTCCATGGTCTCGTTCGTACGGGCCCCCCGCTCTGTGATCGACGTACCCAGGGCGGTGAATTCCTGCTCCAGCCAGCCGGCACCCACGCCGACAACCGTCCGCCCGCCGGATAAGACATCAATGGTAGCAAGCGCTTTTGCCGCGGCTAAGGGATGCCGGTAGGGAAGAATCAGGACCGCGGTGCCGAGTTTGACGGTTGTCGTCTTATACGCCAGGGCTGCCAGAACGGTGAGCGGATCAAGAAAGGGATCTTCCGGATTAAAGGCATAACTCCCCTCAATCCTGGATGGGAAGACAACGTGGTCGGCCACCCACAGCGTCCGATAGCCCAGCGCTTCCGCGGTTGTAGCCGTGGTCAAAATCCGCTCAGCCGGGTTTTCATGCGCAAAGGCGCTGAAGTGAGGTAAGATAATTCCATAGTCCATGCTGGTCCTTTCTGCCGTCCCCGAGATTTCCCTGATATATCCGTGTCAGACCGCAAAGTCGATCTCGTCACAGAGCTGGGAAAGGTCCATCCCTAGCGACGGACCTTTCCCCAGGCTATATCAGAGGGACGCTCTGAGAACCGCTGGGGAACGACATTCTGATGCCGGACAGCCAACACCGCCAACCACTGAACCTCCGCCAACTGCTGGTTTTCCTCACCATCGGTTTTGTGTCGCTCCTCTTCTGGCATACGCCGTTTCTCTATCCGATTAAAATTTTCGTGGTCTTTATCCACGAAGCGGGTCATGCCTTCACCACGGTTCTCACCGGCGGACAGGTGATCTCCATGGTGGTGACACCGTGGCAGTCGGGCTATGTCCAGCACGTCGGTGGCAACCCGCTGATTATTGCCTCCGCCGGCTATGTCGGCAGCGCGCTTTTTGGCGGCCTGCTGCTCCTGCTCTCAACCCGGGACGAATGGGCTTCAGCGATCTTTTTTGGACTGGCCGTCTTCTTCGGGCTGGTGACGCTCGTTTTTGTGCGTAATGGCTTTGGGCTGGTGTTTGGCTGCGGGACGGCCCTGAGCTTTGCCCTGCTCTCGCGACGGCCCTTTCCGGGCACGCACTACATCGTGGACATCCTGGCGGTCACGAGTTCGCTGTACGCCGTGTATGACCTGACGGATTTCTTGTTTGTCGGCGCACGCACGGACGCGGTCATTTTGGCGGAACTGACCGCGGTGCCGGCTTTTATCTGGGCCGGGCTGTGGAGCGTGCTCTCACTGGCCATCGTCTGGGGCGCCGGAAAGCGGGCGGTACGCCATGTGCCCCGGCCCGCTGGCGAAGAGACGCGGGAGTTTGAATAGCCGCGGTGCGCCCTTTCAGGGCTTGGTCTTTTCTAGCAGTTCGACATCCCCACGGTCTTTTTCGCGGTTTGTCGCCCGCTTGTTTTTGATCAAATGTTCCCGGCCTATGATATGGGTTTCGACCCCTGAGAGATGTCCGACCTCTCGTCCGGCCCACGCTTCCTCGAACGTCACCCCGCTGATTCCGGTGAGCAGATCGATCCGATTCGGCACCATACCGAGCTGAATCACCATATCTTCTTGCAGAAAGTCCTCAGGCTCGATGCCAACACCACCGAACCCGAACTCATCGAGTACGACCGTCAACTTTGCCGCGTTGTCCGGGTCGCACGAAACAAAAATGTCCAAGTCTCCGGTATAACGAGGCCGCCCATGGAAGGCGAGCGCCCAGGCACCTACAATTACATACTTAACATTCTTCGTGTTCAGCAAGCGGATGAACTCGCGCAGATCGCTCGATAATTGCCTCATTGGGGGTCTCGGGCATGACGAGCTCAAGCAACATCTGGAGCTTCTCGTCGCCGGACAGGGATTGATAATACGCGTATTCGGCTTCGTCCGCTTCCTCGAAGCTGTAAAATTTCCGGACCGTTTTTTTCATATGCGACAGAACCGTTACAGCGGCGTCGCCAGCAGCGACGAAATCCGACTGGTGTCAACCACCACGATTTTCTCTTTCAGCTTGGCAACCCCGTCGTTGATGATCACTTTGTCCCGATACTCGCCAGCGCTATACACCTCGGTACTGCCGTAATCGACCGGGTCGAGGTGGGTCTGGAGCACCACATAGTTGGCCCGGGCCTCAATCACGCCGTTGTCCTCGCCGATGATCCGCACCCCGCTGACCACGTGGCGGTACAGATGGGGCGCGTAATAATTGGCCTTGCGGTAGGCGGTCACCCGGTCCTGCAACATCCCGCGGCTGTCACAATAGATCAGCGAGATGGGCAGATCCTGCGACACATTCTCATGGGGGATGATCTGATACAGGCAGTCTTCGACAAAAAAGTTCGGCCAGTCTTCGAGTTCGTCATTATCCAGACAGGCCACATAGGCGTGCAGCAGGTCTTCGACCGCAAAACGGGTTTCAATAGCGCTCATGCCACTCATAGCCGTCACCCTTCCCGCTTACGCGCCGGCGTGAAAGCCCATGGTGTCGCGATAATAGCCCCAAAACCCGCGGATGGCGGTTTCCGTAATCAGGCTCTGTTCGTTGGCGACCTCGGTGCCCCCCATTTCAACAAAGGACGTCGCGCTGTGGTCGCCCGTCACCGATTGCTGGACAATCTCGGCCGCATAGCCGTCTTCCATGGAAATCAGGCCGGCCGGACCAACCAGGTTGGCCTGTTTCAGCCGAATCTCACGCATTTCCTCGTCGTCGTCCTCGTAGCCGAAATAGGTGAAGATCAGCTCAAAGCGGTCCGGCGCCTTGGGCAGAACCTGCCTGACGGCCAGCGTATTGGCAATCTGCTGAACAATCAGACAGGGGAAGATGGTCTGGATAAAGAGACCCTCAAACTCGGGCCGTCCTTTGAGCACGGACGGGTCGGCAAGCTGATAGCCCTTTTGATAACTGTGCAGCCCGGATTCATACGTCGAGAGGTCTTCCTCGGCCTGCGGCTTGGCGTGCAGCACGTCGTGGCGCGAGTGAGTGTCCATGATGACACCGCCCTGTTGCGACGAACGGTACAGGCCAAAGGTGGCGTGGAACATATGCAGCAGGCTGGCGTGGTACGGGTCTTTGACGTTTTCAAAATACAGCTTCCAGTTGGCGTTCACCCACTGGCGGGTATGACCCAGGACCTGGATGGGACGATGAAAAAGGCGATCCAGCCACTCCCGCATGGGCGGGCTGAGATAGTCCTCCAGCGGTTCAACGTCTGGGCTGAACGAGGCGAAGATCAGACCGCGATAGGCGGCAACGCGGAGTTTTTGGAGCGAATGTTTGGCCCGATCAAAATCCTCGCCATAGCCACCCACGCCCCCGATCCCTTTCTTGAACGGCACCCCGGTCAGATTGCCTTTGAGATCATAGCTCCACTGGTGGTAGATGCAGGTATGGGTCGGGCGGTTGCCGCTCAGTTCCCGGCAGACCATGGCGCCGCGATGCGCACAACGATTCACGAAGGCGTTGAGCCCGCCCGCTTTGTCGCGCGTGACCACAACGGGCGTGTCGCCGATAAAGGTGGCTTTGAAATCACCCGGCTGCGCCACTTCGGCTTCGAGTGCCACATAGTTCCAGATGGGACCCCGAAAGAGCCTGTCCTGCTCCTGGGCGTAAATGTCGGGGTCATAAAAAACCTGATAGGGCACCCGCGCGCCGCCCTCTGCCGGCCAGGAAAGAGAAGTGCCATTGCTGCCGTTTCCGTTGTGTTGTGTCTGCATACGCCTTACTCCACTGGCAATCCGTATAACTTCGACGCATTATCGCGCGTAATCTTTTGTTTATCTGCTTCCGGCACATCCTGAAAGGCGCGCTCCAGCGCTTCCTGGGTGTGCGGAAAGGTTGAGGCCTGATGCGGATAATCGGTGGACCACATGAAGTTGTCCGCCCCGCCGGCCAGGTGATAGGTTTTGAGCCCCATGGGGTCATCGATAAAAGTGGCATACATCTGGCGCTGGAAGTACTCGCTCGGTTTGAGCGACAGCTTCACCCCATAGCCTTCCTTAAACCGCCGATAGTATTTATCCGCGCGCTCCAATAGGTGCGGCACCCAGGCAATATCGCCTTCGGCGGAGACAAACTTGAGATTCGGGAAGCGCTCTAACACCCCGGTAAAGACCAGTCGCAAAAAGGAGTGCTGCATTTCACTGGGTCGAATAATCATGCGCACATACAGCTCGGCAAGGTCCGACTCGTCCTGTTGGCTGTCCTTACTGCGCCCGGTCGCCAGATGCAGCGACAGAGGCATCTCAAGCTCTTGGGCCGTCGCCCAGAAGCGCTCATAGGCCGCCGAGCCGTAGGGCTGGTCATCGGGCGGCGAGGCCCAGATCATGGCCCCTTTGAGGCCCATCTTTTTACAGCGCTCAAGCTCGGCACAGCCCTGCTCGATATCAAACAGAGAGATCAGCCCCAGGCCGGCGAACTTCTTGGGGTCATAACTGCAAAACTCGGCCAGCCAGTCGTTATAGACCCGGAAGCAGGCGTGTTGCAGCGCGGCGTCTTCCAGCCAGAACAGGACAAAGGCACAGGTAGTATACAGGACTTCGGCCTGAATGCCGTCCAACTCCATGTCTTTCAGCCGGGCCGCCGGGTCCCAGCCACCGGGCAGGGCGTCCTCGGGCCCGGCTTCCATAAAGTCTTTATTAAACGTCTGACCCGCAGCAAACGCCCCGGAGAGGCGGAGCGGCGGCAGGTCTTCACACATAAAGAAGTGGCCTTTTTTATCGCCGGGGTTTTTGATCACCCTGGGAGCCTGGTCACGAAACCGTTGCTCTATGCGGTCCACCCACAGCGTCGGCGGCTCGCACATATGGGAGTCAGCAGAGATGATCTTATACGTCACGGTCCTCTCCTTAGACTTCGAGTTCAATCACTCGCCCGTCCCGCTTCTTCATGTCCACGAATTCAACATACGAGCGCACGGCGTGGGCCTGCTCGATCTTGCCCTCCATCTCGCCGGCGGGGCTGATGCCTTCGCCCTTGTTCTTGCGGGTTACGTTAATAAATGAGCACTCTTGGCCCAGGGTCAACGCGTTGTGCCAGGTGCCCTTATAGATAAAGGCCGCCTGACCGGGATCGACGTTAAAGGCTGCCACGTTATCGTAATCAAACGCATATTCTTCAGGCCCTCCCTCGCGGCTGTCGGGAGGCGGGGCAACAACCAGAATCAAAGAGCCCTGCACGGGGATAAAGGTCTGGTTGTAGGAAAAATGGATAGCCATCTGGTCCATGATTCTGGCGTTGGGTCGGTATTGGAACGATAGCATTTCCATGGCCACCCTGCCCTCTTCGACCTCGGGATAGATCAGCTTTTTCTGTTCCAGGACTTTCCCGTAGGGCGCAAAGGCTTCGGCGGTGAGTGGTTTGATTTTGACCTTGATGTGTTCAGCCATCGGACATCCCTCCTGTATCACTCCATGCGTATCACTCGGGCGAGGCTTGTAACATACCAAAGCCGGTGGTCTGGCGACAGAGGTTGAGCGGATGCCTTGCCCACCCGGCCTCTCTGTCAGGAGGTCTCAGCCAAAGCGTTTATTCACGCTCCCGACTCGCAATAGACGATGACAGCAGCCCACCATCCACGAGCAGAGTCTGGCCGCGAATGAAATCGGCATCCTCGGAGCAGAGAAAGGCGGCCACTGCGGCAATATCTTCCGGGCGGCCTGTCCGACCGGCCGGGGTCTGAGGAATAACATCGCGTTCGTACTGCGCGTAGGCAGCCTCCCCGCCCGCATACATTTGAGCCGAGTCGGTCTGAATCAGGCCGGGGTTAATGCCGTTAACGGCAATTCCGTGTGGGCCGAGTTCATGCGCCAGATACATCGTCATATTTTCCAGGGCAGCCTTGGCCGCACCCAGCAAGCCGTGGCCAGCCAGCATGCGTAAGGAATCAATGCCGGATATGGTGACGATTTTTCCCTGGCGACCGGCCATCAGGGGCACCGCCTCCTGTACGGCAACCAAGGTGCCGGTGATGGTCAGCTCAAAGGTCCGAGTCACATTGTGTTCGCCTTGACGCAGCAGCGGACGAAAGGCGGTGGCCGCGGCATTGGCGATCAAGATATCCAGATGGCCGAACGCCTCTTTCACCCGCCGAAACATTGCCCGGACCGCCTCGGCGTCACTCATATCGGCCTGGAGCAGCAGCGCCTCGGAGCCTCGCTGTGCGATCTCAGCGGCAACCGCTTCCGCTTCGGTCGTATTCCGGCGGTAATTCACGCCGATCCTTGCCCCCTCGGACGCCAGCCGCAGGGCAATCGCCCGGCCGATGCCCCGCGAAGAGCCGGTGATAAGGGCTACTTTGTTTGCGAAACGCACGTGCGTATTCCTTTCGACCCTAACCTGCCATGGTCAGCCCACCGCTAACGGACAGGACCTGACCGGTGACAAAGTCCGCATCCGGCGAGGCAAAAAACGCCACGGCGTTGGCAATTTCTTCGGGCTGGCCCAAGCGCCGAAACGGGACCGCGCGGGTCATGGCGCTGATAATTTTGGCCCCCTTTTCTCCGGACGAAACCTGCTGGAGCAGCGCCGTATCCGTGGGACCGGGACAGACCACGTTGACATTGATCTTCGCGCGCGCCAGTTCACGCGCCAGCGTTTTGGAAAAGCCGAT
Source organism: uncultured Binatia bacterium (SeqCode) (assembly GCA_965203745.1). Lineage (GTDB taxonomy): Bacteria > Desulfobacterota > Binatia > Bin18 > Bin18 > Bin18. The sequence continues at coordinate 175,721 of CBDBDK010000001.1, read as the reverse complement.
AATCCCGGCTTTACAGGCGGAATAGACCGCCTCTCCGGTCGAGCCGACCCGGCCGGCGTCCGAGCTGATCGAAATGATCTTGCCCTGGCCGCGCTCGGCCATCTGTGCCGCCACCGTATGGCAAAAATTAATCGGACCACGCAGATTGATCGCAATCACCTTCTCCCAGGTCTTGGGCACACTCTGGAGAAAGGGCTCTATCTTGTCCCAACCGGCATTATTCACCAGCACGTCAATCGGTCCCCAGCTATCCGTCACCTGGCCCACGCAGGCCTGGACCTGCTCAAGCTGAGTCACATCGGTCTTGGTTACCTGCGCCTGCCCGCCTGCGGCCAGGATATCGTCGGCTGTTTTCCGGGCTTCGTCTTCCAGAATATCGGCAATGGCGACTCTGGCACCCTCCTCGGCCAGACGCAAACAAATCGCCCGGCCTATGCCTCGACTGCCGCCAGTCACCAGCGCAACCTTGTCTTTAATACGCATGCATTCCTCCTCCGCTGAAAAGCCGGGCTATCTTAGCCGACACCCACGGCTATCAGCAACGCGCGCATGCATATCCGATGGGATTTTAGTCAAGGGGATGCCGCCACCGAAGCCGGGGGAAACGGCTAATCTTGGGCAAGAGCGTCAAAGCCAAGAGCAAAGAGTAAGGCTCCACGCAACTCGTTTAAGACCTCTGAAGGGACGGTCCCCACAAAGGAGCGCAACCCGGTTTTTGGGACGGTCACAAGATTATCCAGGTTAATGGCGGAGGCCGTCTTCAAGCCACACTCCGGACCAATGACGACCTCGGAAGGTATACCGCGAATTGTGGTTGTGATCGGGGCAACGGTTACGCTGTGTAAATGGCCAATGATTTCCTGTCTTGTCAAAATGAGTACGGGGCGTCGTTTGTTTGGACTGGGAAAACTAAACTGCCAGATCTCCCCGCGGTTTACTTCGGCCATGTCTGGGCCCCCAGCACGGGCGTAAATTCGTCTTCGCCTACTGGATACCGCTCATATCCTTCTCTATGGAGCCGGACCTTCTCAGCCAGGGAGCGCCGTTGAAGCCAGAGCTCTAGGGCCTCGCGGATCACTTCGGACCGGCCCCGTTTATCTGCCCGGCCGGCGAGGTCAATTTCCTGCAAGAGCGAGGCATCTATACGAAGGGATATTGTCTGTGTCATACATATAGCATCTATTTTGTATTATATTTTGTCAATCTCTTGGGCTGAGAGCCCTGAAAAACCCCGTCTTGGCTCGTGAGACAAAATCATTATAATAGGCAGCCTTAAGGAGACCGCATGCTGCTCGATACCCTGCAACGCCCGGTCAAGGACCTGCGTATTTCCGTCACCGACCGGTGCAATTTTCGCTGCACCTATTGCATGCCGCTGGACGACTACGACTGGCTGGACAAAAGCGAGGTGCTGACGTTTGAGGAAATCACCCGGCTGGCCCGTCTGTTTATTCAGCTCGGGGTTGAAAAAATTCGTTTGACCGGGGGCGAGCCCTTGGCCCGGCGAGACCTTGAGCAACTCGTCAAAAGCTTGTCTGACCTCGACGGCCTGCGCGATCTCTGCCTCACCACGAACGGCTCAACCCTGGCGGAAAAAGCCCAAGCCCTGAAAGCAGCTGGCTTACGTCGACTGAACGTTAGCCTCGACAGCCTTAAACCCGACCGTTTTCGACGCATCACCAAGCGCGGCGACTTACAGAAAGTTCTGCACGGCCTGTTTGTGGCCAAGGAGCACGGGTTCTCGCCGATTAAGCTCAACGCGGTCATCGAACGCGGTGTGAACGACGATGAGATTATCGATCTGGTGACGTTCTCGCTTGAGCACAACTTTGCCATCCGTTTCATTGAGTTCATGGATGTGGGCAATGCCAATCACTGGCAGTCGGACACCATCGTGCCCAAGCAGGAAATCCTGGACATTATCAACACGCGCTTTCCCCTGCAGGAAATCGGCCGGAAAGGCGGCAGCGCACCGTCGGTGGACTATCAATGTATCGACGGCAGTGGTGATATCGGAGTGATCGCCTCGGTCACCGAGCCGTTCTGTGCGTCTTGTACGCGCGCGCGGCTGACCGCGGATGGCAGACTGGTGACCTGTCTCTTTGCCAACACCGGCCACAACCTCAAGGTTCTGCTGCGCGGGGGGGCCAGCGATGACCGGCTGCTCGACGTGCTGCAACAGGTCTGGCTCCAACGGACGGACCGCTATTCGGAAGAACGCCTGACCGCCCTGCGTTCAGGGGCCGGCTACGACCCCAAAGAGCATAAAAAGATCGAGATGATCAGTCTGGGTGGCTAAGGTCCCACCCCCGAGTCAGAACGTCGTCGAGAACTCCGGCAGCACGGCAAGCGTCTTGAGATCGTAAATCTCAACCGTGCCGCCACCGCCTTCTTCCAGAGTCAACATACCGACAGTGCCCGGCTGAGCCGCGTAATTGTGCGGATAGGTCGGGCTGCCGGGATTAATGACCAGGACACCGGCGTAGCGCTGGATACGCTCGACATGGGTATGGCCGCAGACAATGATATCGGCCCGCCGGCCAAAGGCATGCTCCATTGTCCGCTCAATCGGCCAGTGCGGATATTCGTTCGGATCCAATACATCGTGCACCAGCCCCAGCGTGTAGCCCGCACACTGTTTCACAACGGTCTCGTGCAGCCGGGGGTCTTCCGGGACGACCGCGCGCCCGCCCGAGCCTTCGTCGCCATTGCCCCGACACGCCACCACCGGCGCGATTTCTTCGAGCCAGTCCAGTACGGCCAGGCAGTGGAGATCGCCGGCGTGGACAATCAGGTCGGCCCCGGCGAACACCGTGCGCACCTGGCTGGGGAGTTCAGGCATGGCCTCGGGGATATGCGAGTCGGCGATGAGTCCGATTTTCATACCAAGAAAACTGTCCGCGAGCGTTTTCTCCTGGTGATATACCGGCTGGACATCCGAGAAGCAACGTGCCAACAATGATGCTATCCAAAAGAGGAAACGTGTCCTCCAACCAGACACAACTGCTGGACACGTTTCCTCTTTCCAGACAAAAGGGGAAAGATGTCTATGGAGCACGCAACACATCTGCCTCTGGTGACGCTGAGCGAGGAAGAAGAACTGTTTCGGACTATGGTGCGGGAGTTTGCCGAGGAACAGGTCAAACCCCACGTCATGGAGATGGATCGCGCGGCTCAGATCCCCCAGGAGCTGATTACCCAACTCTTTGATCTGGGGGTGATGGGCATCGAAATTCCGGCCAGCTACGGAGGTGCCGGCTCCAGCTTCTTCATGTCCATTCTGGCCATTGAGGAGTTTGCGCGGGTCGACCCGGCGGTCGCCACCTGTGTGGATGTCCAGAATACGCTGGTCAATAACGCCCTCGTCCGCTGGCTCAACCCCGACCAGAAAGCCCAGTTTTTCCCCCGTCTGGCCACGGACACGGTTGGGGCTTATTCTCTGTCCGAGTCCGGTTCCGGGAGCGACGCCTTTGCCATGCAGACCCGCGCCCGGCCGGATGGCGACACCTTTGTGCTGAACGGCCAAAAGATGTGGACCACCAACGGCGCCGAAGCCGGGGTGTATCTGCTCTTTGCCAATGCCGACCCGGACAAGGGCTATAAGGGCGTGACCGCCTTCATGGTCGAACGCGATATGCCGGGTTTCAGCGTTGGGAAAAAAGAGGACAAGCTTGGCATCCGCGCCAGCTCGACCTGTGAGCTGATCCTCGAAGCCGTCCGGGTGCCGCGCAGCCAGGTCGTAGCAGAGATCGGCCAGGGCTATAAGGTCGCGATTGAGACCCTGAACGAAGGCCGGATCGGGATCGGAGCGCAAATGACCGGCCTGGCCCAGGGGGCCTTCGAGTGCGCGCTGGGCTATGCCAGGGAACGCTCACAGTTTGGGCGGGCGATTGCGGATTTTCAGGCCATTCAATTCGAGCTGGCCGAGCTGGCGACCGAGATCGAAGCCGCCCGGCTGATGGTGTATAACACGGCCCGCCTCAAAGAGAGCGGACAGCCGTTTGCCCATTCCGCGGCTATGACCAAATTCTTTTGCTCCCAGGTCGGGGAGCGGGTGGCCTCGCGATCCCTGGAGATTTTCGGCGGCGTGGGTTTTACCAAGGACTATCCGGCCGAGAAGTTCTACCGGGACGCCAAGATCGGTAAAATCTACGAGGGCACCTCGAATATGCAACTCAAAACCATTGCCGCCAACCTGCTGAGGAGCTGAGACATGCCGCAACGCGTTGTGACTGACACCATGGCCGGGCTGAAACTGCCCGACTTCGACACCTGGAGCGAGCGGGTTGCGACCGTGCTCGGTCAAAACCCCGGGCCGTTCACCGGCCCCGGCACCAATACCTATCTGGTGGGCACGAGCAAACGACCGCTGCTGCTCGACACGGGGATCGGCCTGGAGGTCTACGACCCCTTATTGGAGCAGGGTCTGTCCGAAACCAAAGGCGCTACCGAACTCCAGGAAATCGTCCTCACCCATGTGCACCAGGATCACATCGGCGGGGTCCCCAATGTACAGAAACGCTTTGGCGAGCTTAGCGTCTCAAAACATCGCTGGCCGGAAAAAGACCAAGCGTATGATTTTCCGCTGACCTATATCGAAGACGGGGCAACTATCGAGACCGACAGAGCCACCCTGCACGCGATCCATACGCCGGGCCACGCCAAAGACCACCTGTGTTACTACCTCGAAGAGGAAAAGGCACTCTTTACCGGAGACCTGGTGCTGGGGGCCGGGACAACGGTCGTACCGGAAGAGGGCGGCGGCTTGATTGACTATATGGCGTCGCTGCGCAAGCTGCTCGATCTCGATCTGTCGGTGATCTATCCCGCCCACGGCCCAGCGATTCGCGAGCCGTACAAAAAGCTGAACGACTACATCGCCCACCGCGAGCTGCGCGAGCAGCAGGTGCTGGACACTCTCAACGCCGGCCTCACCAAAATTCCAGACATGGTGAAGCGCATTTATGTTGACGTGCCCGAGTTTCTGCACGCCGCGGCCGGGAACTCCGTCCAGTCCCACCTGATTAAGCTGGAAAAAGAAGGCGTGGTGAAGAACGAAGGGGAGGAGTGGGCGTTGGTGTGATAAAGATATTCAGCCATGACAACGTATGAATGGATCGCGTTAGCTGGTACCCTCATCTTCCTTTGGAAAATCCTCAGCCACCAGTACAAGTCGGCCCTGGTGGTTATTGGTAGCGGAGGAAGATATGGGACGCTTCGCTTACCTGACCCACTGAGATGCGAAGGAAAACCATATGCCTACGCCTGAACCTTTAACCACAGCAGAAGCCCTTGGCCTGCTGGTCAGCCTATTACAAACCGGTCTTATTGCCTGGGGTATCTGGCTGATGGCAGGGTCTAATAATGACCGCAAGGCTATTGCTGACACTTTGAATACACATACAGATGCGCTGAGGCGACTGCTGGAAGAGCAGCGACCGAATCAGGCATGAGGGCAGAAGTGTCGCGGATGGGTGCGACGGTCCAGCCTAACTGAACAACACCTTGGCCAGTTCCGACCGGTACCGATCCGCCAAGTCACTCCGAGCACCAACCACCTCAAAAATTTCGAGCATGGCCTTGCGCGCCCCCTCGTCCCGGAAGGCACGGTCTTTTTTGACAATCTCCAGATATTCGGCGAGCGCTTCTTCATAGCGGGTCGAAGCGGCCAGAATCTGGGCCAGTGCAAACCGGGCATCCAGGTCGTTCGGGTCAGCCTCGATTTTCTCGCGGCAGGCGGCCTCTTCATCGGCGCTGGCGCCGGTCTGTTTCACCCGTATCTGAGCGACCAACTGCTGAGCTTCGGCATGCTCCTGCGTATGCGGCGAGATACGATCAAGCAGGGTAAGCGCGTCCGCATGCTCTTCTTTGCTCACCAGAAGACGGGCAAGCCCAAGCAGTGCCCTCGGCTGTCGCTCATCCTTTGAGAGGGCTGCGCGATACAGACTCTCGGCGCCCTGATCTTTTCCCTGATCTTGCAAATCCTGGCCTTGCTGGGCCAGGGCATCAGCCTCGGACGGCATCAGTTCTTCAATAAATTGGCGAATCGCCGGCTCGGGCAGAGCGCCCAGAAATTCGTTGGCAATAGCGCCTTCCTTAACGGCCTTCACCGCCGGAATACTGCTGATCTGAAAGGATTGGGCCAGGGCGGGGTTTTCGTCAACATTCACCTTCGCCAAAACGAACTTACCGGCTTGTTCGTCCGCGAGTTTCTCCAACACCGGGCCGATAGCACGACAGGGACCGCACCACGGAGCCCAAAAATCCAGTACAACCGGGACGCTGTACGAGCGTTCGAGCACGTCCTGCTCAAAGTCTTTTTCGTTGATATCAACGGTCCATTCACCCATGAAATTCTCCCCGCACGATTGTCTCTTGTTTTTTGAAGCGACGGGACATGACGACCCATGCCCGCTTCCTCAGGAGGGCCATCCTACCATACCGTTTCCGCTTCTTCCATCTTGCCAGCCTCTACCAAATCTGAGAAAGGTATAGCTCTTTCAGCAGCCACGTCCCAAAAGCAAATAGAGGACATAAGGGGTAGATCATGGCAAGCAAGACGATGTTTGAGAAAATCTGGGAGTCGCACGTGGTGCGAACCGAAGAGGACGGCACCGCGCTCTTGTACGTTGATCGTCACCTCACCCACGAGGTGACTTCTCCGCAGGCGTTTGAGGGTTTGCAACTGACCGGCCGGAACGTGCGCCGCACCCAGGCGACGATAGCCGTGCCCGACCACAATGTGCCAACAACCGATCGGGACAAGCCGATTGAGGATGCGGTGGCAGCCAAGCAGATCGAAGCCCTCCAGGAGAACTGTCGGACGACCGGCGTCCCCATTTTCGACATAGACGATATCCGCCAGGGCATTGTGCATGTGATCGGACCGGAGCAGGGACTCACCCTGCCGGGCATGGTCATTGTGTGCGGGGATTCCCATACCGCCACGCACGGCGCGTTTGGCGCCCTGGCCTTTGGTATCGGCACCAGCGAGGTGGAGCATGTGTTGGCCTCCCAATGCCTGCTCCAAAAGAAGGCCAAGACCATGCAGGTGCGGGTGGAGGGCGTGTTGGCCGAGCGGTGTTCCGCCAAGGATATTATCCTGGCCATTATCGGCAAAATCGGGACGGCCGGCGGAACCGGGCATGTCATCGAATACACGGGCTCGGCCATCCGGGCGCTGTCAATGGAAGGCCGCATGACGCTGTGCAATATGTCCATTGAGGGTGGCGCGCGGGCCGGCATGGTTGCGCCGGACGAAAAGACGTTTGCCTATATCAAAGACCGTCCGTTTGCGCCCAAGGGCGAGCTGTTCGAGCGGGCGGTAGCGGCCTGGCAGCAACTGCCGTCAGACCCGGACGCCAGCTTCGATAAGACCGTAGAGCTGAAAGCCGAGGACATCGCCCCCCAGGTTACCTGGGGTACGAATCCGGGCATGGTCACCGATATTACCGGCAGCGTGCCGGACCCGGCCGATATGCCCTCGCCGGAAATCCAAGAGGCCACGCAACGGGCCCTGGCCTATATGGACCTGAAGGCCGGCACCCCCATGACGGCAATTCCGGTCGACCGGGTCTTTATCGGTTCCTGTACCAATTCCCGCATAGAAGACCTGCGCATTGCCGCCCGGTATGCACAGGGCAAGCAGGTCGCCGCGACGGTTAACGCCCTGGTGGTGCCGGGCTCCGGCCTCATTAAAAAGCAGGCCGAGGACGAAGGGCTCGACGTTGTTTTTAAGGACGCGGGCTTCGAGTGGCGCGAGGCTGGCTGTTCCATGTGTCTGGCCATGAACGCCGACACCCTGCAGCCGGGCGAGCGCTGCGCTTCAACCAGCAACCGCAATTTTGAAGGTCGCCAGGGCAAGGGCGGGCGCACCCATCTGGTCTCCCCGGCCATGGCCGCGGCCGCGGCTATCGAAGGCCGCTTTGTCGATATCAGAAACTGGAGCTAAAGCCGTATTGGAGACACATATGGACGCTTTTACCACGCTCACAGGTATTGTTGCCCCGCTCGACCGGGTGAATGTTGATACCGACCAGATTATCCCCAAGCAGTACCTCAAGACCATTAAGCGCACAGGCCTGCGGGAAGGCTTGTTCTCGGATTGGCGCTACGCCAGCGACGGCAACCCCCAGGACGGCTTTGTCCTCAATCAACCGCGCTACGACGGTGCGAGCATTCTCCTGGCGCGGGACAACTTCGGCTGTGGCTCGTCGCGCGAGCACGCGCCGTGGGCCTTGTTGGACTATGGCTTTCGGTGCGTCATCGCCCCCAGTTTTGCCGATATCTTTTTTAACAACTGCTTCAAAAACGGTATGCTGCCGGTTGTCCTGACCAACGCAGAGGTGGATCAATTGTTCACAGAGGTCGAACCCCAGCCGGGCTATCAGCTCAGCGTGGACCTCGCGGCCCAAACCGTCACCACACCGGGTGGGACGAGTTTTCATTTCGACGTTGATCCCTTTCGGAAAGACTGTCTGCTCAACGGCCTAGACGAAATCGGGCTCACCCTGCAAAAGGAGGCCGATATCACGGCCTACGAGCAACGCCGTAAGAGCGAAGCGCCCTGGCTGTTTCCCGATCTGGGGTAGAAAATACTCACCATGTCCTCGTATCCCCTCACCACCCAGGAAGTCGTCTTGCTACAGCAGGCCGCGGGCATGGCGGGCGACCGGCTGGCGCGACAGGAGAATGACGCTGGGGTCCGCTCCATGGAGACCCTTCTGGCTCACCTCGAAGAAGAACAACCACAAACCGTCAGTCTCAATGTGCTCCAACGCGAAGTCCTCGGAAAAATGCTCATGAATTTGTCTTTCGATCTGCTTCGCGAGGATGAGGACGAGCGTTCCGCGCTCGCCGAGGAATTGGCCGAACGTTTGTTTCAAGACGGCGAAGGAGAAGACGCATGAAATTTGGTGTTGTCATCCGCAATATGGGTCCGGCCGCTACCCGGGATACGCTTGGCGCGTGCGTGCAGGCTGTGGAAGAAGCCGGCTTTGATGCCGCGTTTGTGGTCGATCATCTGGCGATTCCGCCGGACCAGACCGAAGGCTCGGGGGGCCGTTATTTTGAGCCGCTGACAACGCTGGCCTATTTTGCCGCGCTGACCCGGAAGGTTCAGCTCGGTATTTCCGTTCTGGTCTTTCCCTACCGGCCCGCCGTATATATGGCCAAGCAGGTGGCCACCCTCCAGGAACTCTCAGGCGAGCGGCTGATCCTGGGTGCTGGGGTCGGCTGGATGCGGCCGGAATTTGAAGCCCTAGGCGTGGACCCACGCAAGCGTGGTGCCATTACCAACGAAACCCTCGAAGTCGTCCACCAGTTGTTTGATAACGATGTGAGTTCGTACAACGGCAGCCACATCAAATTCCCCGAATTTGTCTTTGCTCCCCGTCCGGCGCGACCGCCCATCTGGGTGGGGGGAGCTGGGCCCAAGGCTATTGAACGGACCATCAAATGGGGCGACGGCTATTATCCGATCGGGCTCCAGTCCGGTGAGTTGTCCCAGGTTGCCGCCCATTTACGTGAGGAATCCGAAAAGCACGGCCGGTCCATGCCCGACCTGATCGTTGGCGGCATGATCCGCGAGGGCAGCCCTGAACCCATGATCGATCGCATATCGGCCATGAAAGAAGCCGGGGCCAATTACTATGTTTTGGGGCTGGGGCGCTACGCTGACGCCGCGACCTTCCGCAGCGGTATAGAGCGCTTTGCCGCCGAGGTTATGCCGAAGATCCATTAAGCGGGCTCATTCCCAATATCCCTCTCCCCTCCCTGGAGGGGTGGCCGTAGGCCGGGGTGGGTTCCCACTCTGGGCCACGGCCAATTGAGGATCGGGAGCAGGGCTACCAGGTTTCCACACTTTTCGCCTTACCCTCTACCTCGTGCCACTTCCAGCAAACGAGACGGAAAGTCCGACATTACCCCGTCCACTCCGAGGTCAAGCAGGCTGCGCATCTCGTGTGGCTCATTAATCGTCCACGCATGGATTTCCACATTGAGCTGATGTGCGGCGGCAATCGTTTGTTCCGTCACCAGCGGGATATTCTGATATGTGGGTGGAATCTGAAGCGCCTGACCGGGCGGCTGATAGCCGTCTAACTGACCGGTTGCAACACGCTGGATAAAATCGACCACTTCGCTATAGCCAAAATTTGTCGGGATACCTGGGGCCAGGGTTCGCACACGCGCCAGCACCGCGTCATGCTCTGACGCAATGATAACGTCATCCGCCTTGCCGCAGTCTTTAATCACCGCAATCACCGGTTCTTCGATAGGCGGGTCGGACGGCTTGATCTCAATTGTGAACTTGACCTGCGGAAAGCTCTCCAGCACTTCTTGGAGCGAAGGAATAATCACGTCCGACGCGCGGAAAGGGAACGTCTTGCCCTCATCCGGCGAAAACCGATAGCCGGCGTCGAGCTGTTGCAGAGCAGCCAGGGAATAGTCCTGAACCGCGCCCAGACCATTAGTCGTCCGCTCGATGGTCGCGTCGTGGATAACCATGACCTGTCCATCCTCAGACGCATGCACATCCAACTCAATATACTCAATACCCGCATCCACAGCCCGCTGAAACGCGGCCATGGTGTTCTCGGGCGCTTCCCCGCTGACGCCCCGGTGCGCAAACAGTCTGGGTTTCGGTCCGTCGAAAAATGTTGTCATACAACCTACCTTGAAAGCGTTGGGAACGTGTTCGGCTTACCGCTGAAGAAGAGTGTTCTGCTTCACTCGACAATCACCGTTTCCCTGATGGCGTCTTCCGGCAGTCCACGGAGGGCATCCTCCCGACGATCCTCAAGAATCAACGCAATAGCCTCGGCTACGCTTGCTCGCGCTTCGGCTGGAGTTCGTCCCTGGCCGTTTGCTCCGGGAATTTCGGGACAGTAGGCGATATACCAGTCGTTCTCCCGCTCAATCAGCGCGGTAAACTCGTTTCGCATGGGCGTCCTCTTGACAAGCTGTTGCTTGCTTCAGCCTTTTCCTACCACAGCTCCCGAACGTCCAGAACGAATCCAGGCAAGACGGCTTCACCACCGAGTGAAGCCGGATCATCACAAATCTCAACGGCCTGCTGCGGGCGGTAGATATGGACACGCTTTTCGAGTGGATCAATCAGCCAGCCGAGCTGGGCACCGGTGGCAAGGTATTCCTGCATTTTTTCCTGTAAGGTCGCGAGACAATCCTGCTGCGAGCGAAGCTCAACCACAAAGTCGGGACACAGCGGAGCGAAGCTGTTCTGCTGTGCCTCGGTCAAAGCCTCCCAGCGGGCGCGTCTCAGCCATGAGACATCCGGTGAACGTTTTGCACCATTCGGCAGCCTGAATCCGGTTGAAGAATCGAAGACCAGACCGGTCCCATCCGTTTCAGCCCAAGCGACTAGGTAGTAAGTCAGCTTACTATTCCGCCAGCCCGTCTTTGATCCTGTTGGAGGCATAATCACCAACTCGTGCTGCGCCGTCAGTTCAAGTCGCAAATCAGGGTTCTCTCGGCACAGAAGCATGAACTGTTCATCCGTCAGTTGTACCGCCTGCACATTGATTTTCACCGGAATGGAATATTCCGCCCAGCCCGGCCGGGCTGGTTTGCTTACTTGAGACATCTTTGTTCTCCGTTGTTTTTCAGCCTAGAGCGCCCCCTGTTGTTTTTCAACGCCTGACTGAGATTCCATGAGGTATCCATTGAGAATATGGATTCACTCTTTTACAGTCATACCAAACACCGACCTGAGTTATGACAAAGGAGCGTCCCATGTGGCCGGATAATAAACGCTGTGCGGTTGGTCTGAGTTTTGACTTTGATGCGGAAACGCTGTGGACCCGCACCATGCGGCAGCCCTTCCCAGGCCAGCTCTCGCGCGGCGAGTACGGAGCGCGGGTCGGGGTGCCGCGCATTCTCAAGCTGCTTAAAAAATACGGCCTCAAGGCGACCTTCTTTGTGCCGGGCTGGTCGGCGGATACCCACCCCCAGCTGGTTGAACAGATGTACGCCGACGGGCACGAGATCGGGCATCACGGCTATGAGCACGAGTTTGTCGCCAACAAGGGCCGAGAAGCCGAACTAGAGGTGTTGTTGAGGGGGACAGAGAGCCTCAAGCGGATTACCGGCCAGGCACCACGGGGCTACCGCTCTCCAGCCGGCAATACCGGCCCGCATACCTTTGACTTGTTGCTCGACCACGATTTTCTGTACGACAGCAGCCTGGTTGGCGACGATAATCCCTACTGGCTTACCACCCCGCAGACCAATCGTCAGCTCTTGGAAGTACCCTTTAGCTGGGAGCTGGACGATGCGCCACACTTTTTTTTCAGCTTCTCCCCCTACTTCACCGGCATGTCGAGCCAGAATAAGGTGTATGAAATCTGGGAGGCCGAGTTTGACGGTGCGTATGCGGACGGCGGCTTTCTCGGTATTGTCATGCACCCCCAGATCATTGGGCGGCGCTCGCGCATGGCCATGCTGGAGCGGCTGATTCAACACATCCTGGAACATGAGGGAGTCTGGTTTGCGACGCATTGTGAAGTCGCCCAAGCGTGGATAGCGGAAACCACGCCTTGAGCGCACACGACGCGCAATTGATTGACCCTCAACAGAGCGAGTGTTAGGCTGGCGACTACGCGTTAAACCCGAGGAGAAACGTATGAACGGCGTGCATGATATGGGTGGTATGACCTGCTACGGCCGGGTCAAACCAGAAGAAAATGAGCCGATCTTTCATGCCGAGTGGGAAAAGCGCGTGTTTGCCATGACCATGCTCGGCATGGGCCAACTCGATACGCTGGACGCCTTTCGGCACGCGATCGAACGCATGGACCCGACCCATTACCTCTCCTCGACCTATTATGAGCACTGGCTGGCCGCACTGGAAACCCTGGCCGTAGAAAAAGGCGTGCTCACCCCGGAGGAATTAGCAACCGGAGTCGCCCAGGAGACCGGTAAGCGAACAGAAGGTCCGCTACCACCGGAGGCGGTCCCGGCGGTTGTACAAGGCGGAGCGCCCTGCAATCGGACAGAGGGCCGTTTGACCCCGCGTTTCTCGGTCGGCGACCAGGTTCGGGCCCGCAACCTGAACCCGACCGGTCACACCCGACTGCCCCGCTACGTCCGCGGGAAAAACGGGACGATAGCCCAAGTCTACGGTACCTTTGTGTACCCGGATACCAATGCCCACGGCCAGGGCGAACAGCCACAGCCGTTGTATTCGGTCTGCTTTACCGCCCAGGAACTCTGGGGCCCGGACGCCGCGGCCACGGACAATCTGTATATCGATCTGTGGGAAGATTATCTCGACCCAGCCTAAGGAGAAGAGTCATGAGTGACGATCATACTCACGACCACAACGCCCACGATGCTCCGCCAAATCCCTACCTGGAGAAACACGCTACTCCCGAACAGACCGCGGCCCTGGAGAAACGGGTCCGCGCCCTGGAGTCCTTACTCGTGGCCAAAGGGCTGGTCTCTTCGGAAACGCTCGACAAGCTGGTCGAAACATATGAGAACGACCTCGGGCCAATCAACGGGGCCAAGGTCGTTGCCCGGGCCTGGGTCGATCCTGCGTATAAAGAGCGCTTGCTCAAAGACGCCACCGCAGCCATTGCGGAACTCGGCTTCAGCGGCCTCCAGGGCGAGCATATGGTGGTGGTTGAGAACACCCCGGACACCCACAACCTGGTCGTGTGCACCCTGTGCTCCTGCTATCCGTGGCCGGTTCTGGGCCTGCCGCCGGCCTGGTTCAAGGATGCCGCCTATCGCTCGCGGTCCGTGGTGGACCCGCGCGGCGTGCTGCGTGATTTCGGTCTGAAACTCGACGAATCCACCGCAGTGAAAGTCTGGGACAGTAGCGCAGAAATCCGCTATATGGTCCTGCCCGAGCGGCCCGCCGGAACCGAGGGCATGAGTGAAGAAGAACTCACCGCGCTGGTCAGCCGCGACTCGATGATCGGCGTCACCAGGGTCGAAAAGAATACTTGACGTTGACAAAACGCCTGGCAGATAGAGAACGGAAAGTATTCTTTCATCCAGCAGCATGAAACCTACGCCCAATCGCAAGATCTCAAATATGGAAGGGGACGCCGCCCTGCCGCGGAAAAGCGGCGAGCTGGTCTTTCACGACGCCTGGGAACGGCGCGCCTTTGCCCTGGCCGTGGCCCTGTGTGAGCAGGGTCAGTATCAATGGGACGATTTTCGGGACCATTTAATTGCCGAAATTGGAGCCGCGGATAAGGTTCACGCCGATAACCCGGACGCACCCTTTCCGGGTTATTATGAACACTGGCTGGCCTCGTTGGAAAAGGTCCTGATCGAAAAGGGCCTCTGTACACAAGACCAACTCCGGGCGGGCGGGGGAGAAGAAACGTCTCCCCAGACCCCGCCCCCGGGCGGGTCGCAACGCCCCGTCCCGCGCGTGCTGCGACCGATCTAACCGATCCGGGAATGCAGTAAGCTAGCCGCCAAGCGCGTCGAGCCCGGCTTGCGAGCAGGCCACGTCTTCATCGACCGTGCCGCCGCCAACGCCGATCCCACCGATGACCTCCCCATCAACGACGATGGGTAGTCCGCCCCCGACCATGGTCGCCCGAGAGAAGTGCGACAAGCCGACGACCAGAGACTGATCGTCTTTGATGGCGCTGTAGAGGTCTTGGGTCCCCACCCCAAACAACGAGGTAAACGCTTTGCGTTGACAGCCTTCCACCCCAAGCAGCGGGGCGCCGTCCATGCGGCCAAACGCCTTGAGGTTGCCGCCATCGTCAACAACCGCGACGTTCTGTTTGCAGCCCAGTTCCTCCGCCTTGGCGACAGCTGCGGCCACCATTTTTGCGGCGGATTCATACGAAATCGTGCTCTTGGCGTAGGTCTTTGCCATAAGTTCGTCCTCCTCTCCGGCTATCCGTATGCGGCCTGCTGATAAGAGTCAAGCTGCGTCCGCCCCTTTCTCTTGATCCGGTGATACCAGACAGGATAGTGTCCGAGAGAAGGAAGGAGGGGCATGGGTATGTTTCTCATGCGTTTTACCGAGCGAGCCTATGTAGACTACTCGGAAGAAGATGTGCGCCAGAGTTTTCGCAGCGCGGTCCGCCTGACGTTTCCGAATGCCCATTTCAATCCCACCCTGGGGGCAGACCTGTATAATACCTATCTCGACGAGTACGAGTACGCCGAAGAGGTCGGCTTCGACGGCCTTATGCTGAACGAGCATCATAATACTCCGACGTGTATGGGGGCGGCCATGAATCTCGAAGCCGCCATCCTGGCCCGCACCACCAAGCGGGCAAAAATCGTCCTGCTGGGCAATCCGCTTCCGATCTTCGATAACCCGCTGCGTCTGGCCGAGGAGCTGGCGGAGATTGATATGATCTCGCGGGGCCGACTCGTGTCGGGCTTTGTACGGGGGACGGGCATCGAGAGTTGGGCAACGAACACCAACCCGGTGTATAACCGCGAGCGCTTTGAAGAGGCGCATGACCTGATTGTCAAAACCTGGACAACCCCAGGGCCGTGGCGCTGGGAGGGCAAGCATTACCAGTTTCGGGTCGTCAATCCATTCGAGCGACCGCTCCAACAGCCGCATCCGCCCATCTGGATTCCCGGTATTGGCAGCCCGGAGACGCTGATCTGGTGCGCCCAGCACCACTATCCCTACATCTACCTGGAAACCGACCCCCAGGTGACCCTGGACCTGACCGCGATTTATACCGAGGCCGCAAAGCAGGTGGGCTATGAGCCCGGCCCGCAGAATTTTGGCTATCTCGTCCGCGTCCATGTCCAGGACACGGACGAAAAAGCGTATGAAGTCGGCAAGGGCTTTCTGATTGGGAATGCCGGTGTCGGTCGCGTGCCGCTGCCGGGAGACTTCATGGCCCCACCGGGCTATAACTCGCGCGAAGGGGCCAAGCGTATTGTCGACCAGTACCGGCGCTATTCGCTCCGGCCCGACCCCCTGTACGGCGGCGTTGACTCCGCGGGCTGGGAAAAGGTCGTGGAGAGCAATCGGGTTATTGTGGGCAACCCGGACACAGTAGTCAGGAAATTACGCGAAGTCCTCAGCGTTGTCCGCCCCGGCATTCTCGGCGTCTGGACAAACGACGGCACCATCGGACATGCAGACACGATGCGCTGTTTAGCCCTCATGGAGCATGACGTGCTCCCGGCAGTCCGGGAAATGGGAAAAGAACTGGGACTGCCCGGCCCCTTTGAACAAGCGCCATAGACAACCTCCCTGGAACAGAGATAACGACCATGCCGGAACATGCGGAACACACTATCGAAGTCGGCGGCGCCCGAATTCATTATCTGAAAGGCGGCCAAGGGAAGCCGCTGGTCATGCTGCACGGCGCGGAAGGCGGCCTCGGCTGGCGACAGTATCACGAACAGTTAGCCGAGTCCTTTACCGTCTATGCGCCAACCTGTCCGGGTTTTGGCCAGTCCGAGCGTCCCCCCTGGCTCGAATCCTTCACGGACCTGGCCCGCTTCAGTTTATGGCTGCTGGATGCGCTGGACCTGTCTCAGGTGACGCTGGCCGGCCACTTCATCGGCGGTTGGCTGGCAGCGGAAATGGCGGTCATGTCGCCCAGGACATTCGACCGGCTCATCCTGATTGACGCGGCCGGTATCCAACCGCAGGACGGCGAAATTGCCGATGTCTTTCTGCACGGGCAGGAGGGCACCAGACAACTGGCGTATTTCGATCCGCAGCAGGTTGCTGAGTATGCCGAACTGTTCCAGGGCAAGCCGTCCAAGGAAGAGCGCGACGTACAAACGCGCAACCAGGAAACCCTGGTCCGCTACTGTTGGAAGCCGTATATGTTCAGCCCCAGCCTGCCAGGACTGTTAGGCCGGGTGCATCTGCCGACTCTGATTATCTGGGGCCAGGACGACCGGATCGTACCGTTGGAGTGCGGCAGCTTGTATCAGCACGCGCTACCCAACGCTCGTCTGGAGATCATTCCGCAGTGCGGCAACTGTCCACCACTGGAAAAGCCGACCGAATGTGTCCGACTCATACGCAATTTTCTGACATAATGTGCGCTCGGATGAAAGGAAAACGCTATGCCACTCCATCCTCAGGTCGCAAAGGCGCTCGAACAGATGGCCGCCGCCGGCCCACCCTTACATCATCTCTCACCCCAGGAGGCACGGGCCGCCATGGAAGCCGCGCGGGGGGCGACGGATGACCCTGAGCCGGTCAGCACAGTCGAAGACCGGCTGATACCCGGGGTGGCCGGCAAACAGCCCATCCGTGTTTACACTCCCGCCGGAGACGGCCCGTTTCCCCTGTTGGTCTATTTTCACGGGGGTGGCTGGGTGGTTGGCAGTCTGAATACGGTGGATGCGTCCTGCCGTGCCTTGGCCAATCTTGCCAACTGTGTGGTGGTCTCCGCAGACTACCGGCTCGCGCCGGAAGACAAATTTCCGGCAGCGGTCAATGACTGCTACGCCGCGACACGGTGGGTGGCGTTCAACGCAGCCGCCCTGAACGGAGACGCCTCTCGGCTGGCAGTGGGCGGCGAGAGTGCGGGTGCCAACCTGGCGGCCGCAGTGACACTCAAAGCGCAAGAGAGTGGCCTGCCGGCTCTCAGCTATCAATTCCTCATGTACCCGGTCACGGCGCACGCGGTTGATCTGCCGTCGCATACAGAAAATGCGGAAGGATATTTTCTGACAACCGAGATGATGGCGTGGTTCTGGAATCACTACCTCGCCAGCGAGGCGGATGGACAAAACCCACTGGCCTCCCCCCTGAACGCCTCGACCGATCAATGCCGCTCCCTGCCACCGGCCTTTATTGCCACCGCGGAATACGATCCTCTGCGAGACGAGGGAGCCGCGTACGCAGCCAAGCTACGCGAGGCGGGCGTAGCGGTCGAATACATCTGTTTCGAGGGGCTCATTCACGGCTTTATGGGCATGGCCAAGGTCATCGAGCCGGCAGGGCAGGCATTGGAAACGGCCGCCACGGCGCTGAAAACCGCTCTGCACGAATAGGCTGGTCCGGGTCGATAGCGTTGCTGCTAAGATCCCCTCACCCTAGTTCCCTCTCCCCCAAGGGGGCGAGGGAACTGGGCAGTGTCGGGCACATGCTTGACCAACTCTACCGTCAGTCGAATATCCGGTTTCAGCAGCCCGCTCACATAGCAGCCGCGCTTGGCCCGTTCGAGGAGGGTCTGCAAGTCCTGCTCCGAAGCCGCACTCCACACTGCCAGGGTTAAGGCGATCTCTTTCACCTGACCCTTCGGCGGTGCTTTGGCGTGTCCGGCTATCCGTTCAATGGCAATCTTGCGGCGTCGGGCGGCTGCTTTGAAGGCAATCGTCATGCAGGAGAGCAGGGCGCCAAGAAAGGCCGTGACCGGGTCCGGGCCGGTATCCTCTCCGCCGTCGCTCGCCAGCTCATCCAGGCTCCAGACATGACCGTGGCTTCGCACCTGAACGGCATAGCGATCGCCGGCCGATACCGAACGAACTTCCCGTTTGCCCAACGGTTCTTGAGACTGCGGCGCTCCCGGCTTTTGACTTTCGACTGATGACGCAAGGTCCTCCAACGCCTCTTTGAGACCCTGGCTCAAACGGGAGGCCGCCACCCCGTCCGCCACCCGATGGTCATAGGCAATGCTGAACGTCAGCATGGGGCGGGCGACAATCTGCCCGTTATGCACGACCGGCCGCTCTTCCACCGCGCCCACAAAGACGAGGATGGGTTCACCCAGATTGATGACCGGCGTTCCGGCCCGAATGCCGAACATGCCGAGGTTGGAGACGGTCAGACTGGCCTGACCCATATCCGCCGATTGCAACTGCCCCCCACGAGCGGCTTCAACCAGCCGCTGCCTTTCCCGTACAAGCGATGTGATAGACAGGCCGTCCGCCCCACGGATGACCGGAACCAGCAGGCCGCGCGGTGAGTCAACAGCAAAGCCGATATCCACGCCGTCATAGAGCACAAGCTCTTCGTTTTCGATCGTGCCGTTGAGGTCGGGCAGTCCGGCCAGCACCCGCGCCGCCGCGTATAAAATCAGGTCGTTGAGCGTCAGTTCGGAGAGGTCCGCTCTGAGGCGTTCCCGGACCGCTTGCAGGGCGCTGGCATCGACCTCGATCATCTGGACGATATGCGGAATGGTCTGCCAGGCTGCCAGGACCCGGCGAGCCGCGGCCTTCCGTATGCCGGTCAGAGCATGACGTTCGCGCTCGGTCCGCCGGGACGCAATATGAGCGGCGGCCGCTGGCGGCTGAGCGGCAACCGCTTTCTCCGCAGCCCGCACCACATCAGCTGCGGAAATCACACCATCCGCAGAGGACGGCGCCAGGGTCGAAAGATCGATCCCGCGTTCGGCGGCCAGCCGCTTAGCCTTTGGCGAGGCGAGGATGCGACCTGGACGTGACGCTGTTCGCGGTTGGACGGCCGGTCCGGCCGCTGGCGGAGTGGAGGCGGTATCCGCCTGGACTGGAGCGCCGCCAATTTCAGCAATAACGGTATGAATCGGAACCTCTTCGCCTTCTTGGACCACAACGTGGAGCGTTCCACCCGCCGCCGCCTCAAGATCGTACGTGGCCTTGTCCGTCTCTACCGTGACGAGCAGCTCGCCGGCAGTGACGCGCTCGCCGTCTTTGCGGTGCCACCGCACAACCACGCCCTCGGTCATGGCCTGGCCGAGTTTGGGCATCACGACTTTGGTATTTTGCACGCCAGCCTCAGCCAACGAGTTCTCTGACCGCCCGGTAAATATCGTCCACCGAAGGAACGATGGCGTCGACCAGGTGCTGGCTGGTCGGAATCGGCACATCAGGAATGGCCAGACGCTTGAACGGTTTGTCCAGATAAGGCAGGGCCTCTTCCACGAGCAGGGCCCCGATCTCCGCCCCCACCCCGAGCGTGCGATAGGCCTCTTCTACCACCATACAGGCTCCGGTCTTTTTGACCGACTCGATAATGGTTTCGCGGTCAAACGGATTCAGGGTGCGCGGATCAATAATCTCGACCTCAATGCCTTCCTGGCTCAGCCGTTCCGCCGCCGCGAGCGAACGGCGCAGCATGTCCTGCCAGGCCACAATTGTCACGGCTTCGCCCTCGCGCCGGATAACCGCTTGACCAAAGGGCATCAGAACCTCTCCGTCCGACACCTCACCCCGCATTTGATACAGCAGTTTATGCTCAAAATAGATGACCGGGTTATCCAGTCGAATCGCCTGCTTGAGCAGCCCCTTGGCGTCTTCCGGCGTTGAGGGTACGGCGCACAACAGGCCAGGGGCGTGCATGATAAAGGCTTCGGGACAGGCGGAATGCTCGGGTCCAAAGCCCGAGCCGCCCGAGGGGGCACGCACCACCAGCGGAATTGTATGCGCCCCACCGTGCATATAGCGCCACATACCGGCCTTAAAGAAAATTTCATCACCTGCGGTGATGACAAAATCGGCAAACTGGAGTTCCACCACCGGCCGCAGGCCCATCGAGGCCGCACCCACACCGGCCCCGACCATCACGCTTTCGGAGATAGGCGTATCAAACACGCGATCCGGACCGAACTTTTCAAGCAGGCCGTCGGTGACTTTGAAAATCCCGCCCCAGACCGCAACATCCTGGCCGTACAGAATCACGTTTTCGTCGCGCTGCATTTCTTCGGCGAGTGCATCGTTGATCGCCTGACTATAGGTCCGTGTTGACATAAACACTCCTGAGGGGCTGGGAACTGGGGATTAGGGGTTATGCGTAAACATCCTGCAGGGCGACTTCCGGTGCGAGCAGCGGAGCCGCGCGCATGGCTGCTACGGCCGCTTCGATCTGTTGGTCTGCGTCGGCCTGTATGTCGTCCACGTCCGACAGCGTCAGCATGCCCCGGTCGCGCAGGGTCTGTTGCAGCTTCGGTAGGGGATCTTTTTCCGCTATCTGATCGATGTCGGTCCGGTATTCCTGCTGGTCGGCCACATAATGCCCTTGCAGCCGTGTCACCTTGGCTTCAATCAGCGTCGGACCATGACCGGCCCGTGCCCGGGCCACGGCCTGTTCCATGACTTCATGCACCGCTACCGGATCACTGCCGTCAACCACCACCCCAGGGACGTTATAGCCTGCGGCCCGGTCGGCAATATTCTCGACCGCGGTCGAGCGGCTGGTCGGCATGGAAATCGCGAAGCCGTTATTCTCACAAAAATAGATGCAGGGCAGTTTCTGAACCGCGGCCCAGTTGAGCGCCTCGTGGAACGGGCCCCGATTCGCGGTCCCATCCCCAAAGAAATAGGTCACGACGGTGTCCGGCTGCTTGCGCTTGAGCGCCATGCCCACGCCAACCGAGACAACGAAGCTGCCACCCAAAGTCCCGCTCTCGCCCAGAATGCCCTTTGACACGTCCACGACGTGCATCACCCCGCCCTTGCCCCGACTGGTCGCGCCCTCCTTGCCGGCCATATCGGCCAGCATGTCGGCCAGGCTCACACCCCGGGCGATCATATACGCCACGCCGCGATGGCCGTACAGAATACAGTCGTCGGGCCGCAGGGCCTCGATGGCAGCGATCTGTGCCACCTCCTGGCCGGCACCAACGTGCAGCGACGGCGGCAGTTCGCCAGCCATGGCCAGCTCGACGATTTTCGCCTCAAAGCGCCGCGCCAGCACCGAGTTTTTGTACACGCTGACGAGTTGTTCCTGATCCATGGGCTCCCCTTTTTAGCGGTCAGCCTAGGCTAACCCAATATGCTGGATGATCCCGCCATCAATGGCAAACGCCTCACCGGTGACAAAGCGTGACTGATCGCTCGCCAGGAAGAGCGCCACATCGGCCACATCTTCCGGTGTGCCGTTGCGCTGGAGCGGGGTGTTGCGGGCCAGAAGATCGCTGATGCCTTTTTGGCTGATCAGCGTATCGTGAATCATTTCGGTGTCGATCACACCGGGGCAGAGCGTGTTGGCGCGGATGCCTTTGGGGCCATAGGTCACCGCAATCGCTCGGGTCAGGGCCAGAATCGCACCTTTACTGGCCGTGTAGGCGTGCGCATCCTGGGCCCCACGTAGAGCGGCAATGGAGGCGGTGTTGATAATGACCCCGCCGCCGCGTTCGATCAACTGGGGAATCCCGTATTTGCAAAACAGAAAAATTCCGCCGACATTGATGTCCATAATGCGTTGCCAGTCATCCTCGGTACAGTTGACGATATCGCTCATGGCAATGCCGAAGCGTTGCGTCGCCGAGTAGCCGATCCCGGCGTTGTTATACAGGATGTCAAACCCGCCAAAGGCGGCCTGGGCGGTTTGCAGAACAGCTTGCACCTCCGCAACCTTAGACACATCACCGACCGCCCCGACGGCCTCGCCCCCGGCGTTTCTGATCGCCGCAACCGCGGCCTCGACCGACTCCGCATCCAGATCGTTGATCACGATCTTCGCCCCTTCTGAGGCAAAGCGCTTGGCGGCCACCAGCCCCTGCCCCCGCCCGGAGCCGGTAATCAGCGCAATTTTGTTTTCAAGTTGTCCCATAGCAGCCTTCCTTCCACGATGCCCGCTTTGTTTATTCGGAAAAATGTTTACTCGAAAACATTCCGGAGATAAAGCGGCTGGCTTGCAGCCATTGGCATTCTGTCGGAGCGGGGATTCTACAACACTGATGTGAGCGTTTATAGTACGCGACCGCAATAGCCTTCCGCCCTCGGATATGAAAAATCTCCTGACATGGCAGTACTGAGCCTTCAGGAGGTCCGGGTCAGCTTTGGAGAGCCGCCGTTGCTGGACGGGGTGAGTCTGCAACTCGAAGCGGGGGAGCGGGTTGGCATCCTGGGTCGAAACGGGATGGGGAAGTCTACCCTGATGAAAGTGATTCAGGGGGAGGTCCGCCCCGATGCCGGTCAGGTCGTCCGCTCAAAGGATACACTCACCAGCTTGCTCCCGCAGGACATTCCGTTGTCTCTGCCTGGGACGGTGTTGCAGCGCGTAACCCAGGGCTTAGGCAGGCTGGGCGACACCC
Source organism: uncultured Binatia bacterium (SeqCode) (assembly GCA_965203745.1). Taxonomy (GTDB): domain Bacteria; phylum Desulfobacterota; class Binatia; order Bin18; family Bin18; genus Bin18. The sequence goes on along the minus strand of CBDBDK010000001.1, from coordinate 152,778 downwards.
TGACGGCCTATCACACCGTCAGTGCTCAGGTGAGTCAAAAGAACGACCCAAAGCTGCTCCGACAGTTGGAGCGTCTACAACAGACTTTGGATGGCAACGGGGGCTGGCTGGTACATCAGCGGGTCGAGCAAACACTGACCCGACTGCAACTTGACGAGCGGGCCGTATTCAACACGCTTTCCGGCGGGCTCAAACGCCGCGCGCTCCTCGCCGAAGCCTTAGTGAGTGACCCTGATATCCTGCTGCTCGATGAACCGACCAACCACCTCGATGTAGAGTCTATTACGTGGCTCGAAGAGTTCTTGCTGCAACAGGCCAAGACCCTCGTCTTTGTCACGCACGACCGCATGCTGCTCAAAAACCTTGCCACCCGTATTGTGGAACTTGATCGGGGGCGTTTGACGAGTTGGTCGTGCGACTACGAAACCTTCCTGGAACGGAAACAGGCGTCACTTGAGACTGAAGTCCACCACTGGGCCCAGTTCGATAAAAAACTCGCTCAGGAAGAGGCCTGGATTCGCCAAGGCATCAAAGCCCGACGGACTCGGAACGAGGGCCGCGTGCGGGCTCTTCAGGAGCTCCGAACGATCCGAAGAAACCGCCGCACACAGCCGGGTACGGTCCGTTTCCAAGTCCAGGAAGCAGAACGCTCCGGAAAACTCGTGCTTCGGGCGCAAGCCGTCAGCTACGCCTATGCGGGCCAGCCGGTTGTCAAGGATTTTTCCACGGTGATTCTGCGGGGTGACAAGATCGGTATTATCGGTCCGAACGGCATAGGGAAAACCACGCTGCTTCAGCTTTTATTGGGCGAACTCCTACCCCGACAGGGAAGTGTCCACCACGGCACCAACTTGGCCGTTGCGTATTTCGATCAACTCCGCACGCCGCTTGAGGCCGACAAAACAGTCCAGGAGATTGTGGGACGGGGCGACGAGCATGTCACGTTCAACGGCAAGCAACGTCATATTATCAGCTACCTGCAAGACTTTCTGTTCTCGCCGGACCGCGCCCGGAGCCCGACGAGCGTCTTGTCCGGCGGCGAGCGGAACCGGGTGTTGCTCGCCCGCCTGTTTACCCAACCTTCGAATGTGCTGGTCCTGGACGAGCCAACCAACGACCTCGACACCGAGACCCTGGAACTACTTGAAGAACTCCTGCTCGCATACTCCGGCACCATCCTTTTAGTGAGCCACGATCGGACCTTTCTCAATAATGTTGTCACCAGTACTCTCGTCTTTGAAGGCGACGGGCACATTGGCGAATATATTGGTGGCTATGATGACTGGCTGCGTCAGCGCCGCCCCATGGGAGCCGCGCCACAGAGGTCCGAGCCGAAAGCGGTACCCCTCCAACGAGAACGTCAGGAACGACAGCGCAAGCGCAGCTACAAGGAACAGCGCGAGCTTGAAGCGCTACCGCAGCACATTGAGGCGCTTGAGCACGAACAGACCGAGATACACGCCAGGCTGTCCGATTCCGAACTCTACCGTAGGGGTGGAGCGGAAATCACGACATTACAACAGCGCTTAGACGACATCGAACGAGAACTCGCGCAAGCGTACGAACGCTGGGAAGCGCTCGAAGCCCTGCCAGGATAGTCCGACCTGCGCCGCGCTCCGATCACCCGTCCCTGGAACGGGGGCGTTTCACGAGAGGCTATAAGCTTACAGCCACATGCGCACCCCATTCCATATAGGAGGGAGCCGCTTTAGGCCTGCCCGCCGGGAATTTTCTCCGGGGCATCTACGTGGACAGTCACGATGTCGGTGTCATGGTATTGCTCGTGACGGACCGAAGACGCGAGGTGTCGTAACAGCCGAAGCGAAACGTCCCGCTCGATCGGAATCTCGCCCACCTGCTCGCCAAGCAGTGCCATCCGGTCCTGGAGGTTGTCCTCGCCGGTCGCGGCGACGAACTCGAGTACCGCTCCAGCCCCCTCCTTGCGCGCCATCAGGAGGAGCCGTCGCTGCTCCTTCTCCTCGTCGGCCTCGTCTTGCCCGAGCAGCGTCAGCAAGGTCTCCTCGCCGACAGCCTCAAGGCGCTCCGCCATCGCTCCGTCCCAGCCGCCACGAGACGCGAACGCGCCCAGAAACTCCCTGATCTTTGGCAGTGCGGAAAGACCGAATCGTGTCTCCATCCGGCCGCGTCGTGGTTTTGTCATCTCCATGAAGAACGTCATGAGGAGGGCCATGAGGCCGCCAGTCGTGACCCCATTCCGCAGCAGGCCGCCGGCGAATGCCTGGGCAAACTCAGGGAATATCGCGCCATTCTGGAAGCCGACACCGACCCAGAACGACATGCCGACGATCAGGCCCTTGCGATAGTCGATCCCGTCCTGAACGATAACCTTCATGCCGACTACGAAGAGCGTCGCCTGTAAGATGGCGAGATAGGCCGCGACGACCGGACCCGGTATTGCCAGGACCACGGCCAGCGCCTTGGGCAGGAGGGCCACGGCGACGAAGACGACCCCAACGGCAACCCCAACGCGGCGGGCCGCCGCCCCGGTGAGTTCGATCACCGCCACGCCGGTCGATAGCAGCGTGTTCGGCACCGTTCCGGCCAAGCCGGACAGCAGATTGCCGATTCCGGCCGCCGCCACCGCGCCCTGTACCGCCCGAAAATCCACCGCCCGGGGCTGTCGCCAGGAAACACGCTGCACGGCGACGGCATTACTGATCGTCTGGACGCTTTCGATCAGCGCCACGAGTACGAATGCGGGCAGAAGCGCCCAAAAAAGTGGCCCGAAATCAAGAGCCAAGCCGGGCCATTCGCCTGCCGGAAGGCCGACCCACGCAGCCTCGGCGATGCCGTCCACGTTGAAGAGACCGACCCACCCCGCCACCACAGAGCCGACGGCTACACCGATCACCGGCGCCCAGAGACGTAGCGCGCCTGTTGCCCGCAGCGCGATGCCGGTAATGATCAGCACGGTCACGAGGGCGCTCAACGGAGCGGCCAGAGTCGAGGTTCCCACCGGCACATCCTCCAGCAGGCCGAAGACTGTTGGCATCAACGTGGCCGGGATCAACATGATGACCGTTCCCGAAACGGTCGGGGTCAGGATCCGCCGAAACAGCGAGAGCCGTGCGGAAAGCGCCAGCGGGACCAGCGACGCAACGACCACCAGGGTCGCGAGCAACGCCGGGCCGCCCTCGGCCACCGCCGTGATGCTTACCGCTACGACAGCCAGGGAGGTGCCCATCACGGCGACATAGCCCGCGCCAATACGGCCAAACCGGAACGCTTGCAGTGCCGTGGTCAGGCCACAGATCGAGACTGCGGCGAACAGCGCCCAGGACAGGTAGGCTTCGGTCCCGCCGCCGGCCCGTACCACAACCATGGGGATCACGACTATTCTGGCAATGATGAGAATGGCGAACTGTAAACCGAGACCGAACGCGATCGCTGGCGGCGGTTTCTCGTCGGGCTGGTAGCGTACGCCCGCGAGCTGGCCGGAACCGTCAACACCCATCACGCTCCCTCATATCCCATATGAACCGGCCGAGAACGCTCTCACACCTCATGAAGTATACCATCGCTGGCAATGGCTCATTTCCTCGTTCCGATTTTATCTCAGCCCCCTCACCGCCCGCTTGAGCACACGCACTCCCGTACGGACCTCTTCGACTTTGAGCAGCAGACCAAGCACGAGATAGACCCCTCCGCCAACGACCAGGACGCCAGCCAGGCGGAGGAGACGCTCACCGGTCATGAGCGAGCCGGGGGCAGCGGACAGCGGCTGACTGAAAAAAAACAGGCAGCCGCCCACAATCACGGCCAACACGACATGGCCTCCAAGACTCCGAAGGAGCGTCCCTTCATCAAGCGGGCCGTGCCGCCGCCGAAAGATGACGTACAGGACACCGGTGTTCAGATAGGACACCAGCGAGGTCACCAGGGCAATACCCCAGTGACCCCACATCTGCATCAGCAGCCAACAGCCGGCCGCGTGGAGCCCAATCGAACCAACACCAATCCAGGCGGGCGTCCGGGTGTCCTTTGTGGCGTTGAAAAGGCGCACCATCACCTGACTGGTTCCATAGGCCAGGATGCCAACCCCGTAGGCCATCAGGGCCTGGCTGGTCATGGCCACGTCCTCCGGGGTAAATTGGCCACGTTCGTACAGCAGGCGGGTGATGGGCAGCGCCAGGGCAATCAGGGTCGCCGTTGCCGGCAGGGCAACCGCAAAGAGCAGCGAGAGCCCGGCCTCGGCCTGTTTTTTGAAGGTCGCAAGCTGTCCCTGGTTGTGGGCGCTTGAGAGTTCGGTCAGCAGGACGGTATAGACCGGCACCGCGACCAGACTGACCGGTAACAGAAACACCCGAAAGGCATACGCCAGGGCGGAGATACTGCCCTCGGCCAGGGTTGATGCCAAAGCCCGCGCCACAAAGGCATTGATGGGCACAACCGCGGTGGCAATAAATGCGCCGAGCGCCAGGCCACCCATTTCTCGCAGGGCCGGGTGGGAGAACGCCAGGGTTGGTCGATAGCGTAGACCGCAGCGTCGCAGCGTGGGGAGTTGGATCAACACCTGGAGGCTGCTGCCGGCGACAACGCCGATCGCCAGGCTGGTAATGCCATAGCTGGGCGCGAGGGCCAGGGCGCACAGAATCATGACCAGATTGAAAAACACCCCCGCGTATTCCGGCATGGCGTAGTGGTCGAGGCTGTTGAGCGTCCCTTTCATCACGGCCAGCAGACAGTGCAGGACCAGCATGGGCAGCATGAACCGAAACAGGAAAACCGCCAGATCGTGATCGTCCCCGGCCAAACCGGGCGCAGCAACGGTCATGAGGCCGGAGGCGAAGACATAACACCCGCCGGCCAGCAGCACGGCCAACAGGAGCGCTCCATTCAGAGCGAGGCTGAAAATCGTACTCAGCTCGTCTTTCTTGTCGCGATAGCGGGTGATGACCGGCACGAAAAAATTGCTCAGCACCCCGCTGAAGAAAAGGGTCTGCATCATTTCCGGGACGTTATACGCCACCAGAAAGGCGTCCGTCAGGCGAGACGCCCCAAACAGCGCGGCCTGAACGGCTTCCCGGATAAAACCCAGCGGCCGGCTCAGCAGCGTGGCAATAATAATGGGGCTGCCCTTCCGAGCGATCCGGGACCGCAAGGAGTCAGGAGCCCGTTGGGCAGGGTCTACAGGTGTGTCAGTTGAGGGCACCCCATGACTATAGCAGGGACATGGCACAGCGTCAGGAAGACGGAGAGAGCGAAAGGAGCCGCACCTTGATCGGGTCTGATCATCAAGAGACGATCGGCTCCACGCGGACTGTGACCACGTCGGTGTCGTGGAATTGCTGGTGGCGCACGGACGTGGCGTAGTGTCGCAGCAGCCGCAGGGAGAGTTCCTCCTCGACCGGCGTATCCGCAGCCCGTTCGCTGAGCAGTGCCATCTGATCCTCAATATTTGTCTCGTCGGCTGCGGCGATGAACTCCAGATTAGCTGCCTCGCCATCGCCGTGTGTGATGAGCAGCAGGCGGCGCTCGGCGTGTGTCGAACCTTTCTCTTTCTGCTGGATAAGGACGAGGAGCGTCTCCTCACCGACTGCGCGCAGTCGATCCGTCATCTCTTGATTCCAGCCCCGATGGGCAGCAAATCCAGACAGGAAGGCATCAACCTCCGAATAGGCATCGACGTTCAGGATGGTCTTGAGGCGTTGGCGACGAGCCCCGGTCAGCTCGACGAACAACGTCAGGAACATCACAGTAAAGCCACCGACGGTCATCCCGTTCCCGAGCAATTTGCTCCACGGCCCCTGGAAGTATTCCGGGAAGATCCAGTCAAGCTGAAACGCGCTCCCAATCCAGAACGCGAGGCCCACGATAACGCCCTTTCGATAGTCGAGACCGTCCTGAAAGAGGATGCGCATGCCCATGATGAAGAGGATGGCCATCAGCACGATGAAGTAGGCCGCCACCACCTGACTCGGGATGGCCACCACAGCGGCCACACATTTCGGCAGGAAGGCCAGCACGACGAAGATGACACCCACACACGCGCCAACAGAACGAGCCGCCACTCTGGTAATTTCGGCGACCGAGATACTCGACGCATACGTCGTGTTGGGCACCGTGCCGGCGAAACCGGAGAGCAGATTACCCAGGCCATCGGCGGTGAGCGCGCCCTGAATCGCACGGAAGTCGATGGCACGCGGCCTGCGCCACGAGGCCCGTTGGATCGCAATACCGTCACCAATCGTATCGAGTGCGCCAATGAGCGTCACCATCACGAATGCCGGCAAGAGGGCCCAGAAGGCCGGACCGAAGCTGAGGTCGAGGCCGGGCCATGCGACGGCGGGTAAGCCGACCCAGTCCGCCTCAAGGATACGCGTGGTGTCATAGATGCCGAAGCCCAGACCACCGATCGCGCTGCCCGCGCCTATCCCAATGACTGGAGCCCAGAGCCGCCACGTACTGGAGCTGGCGAGCGACATCGCAACCGTGACCACCAGGGTCACACCCGCGGTCACGGGCGCGGCCACAGGTGACACGCCCTCCGGCACGTCGGTCAGCTTGCCCAGGACGAGCGGTCCGATGGTCACCGGAATCAGCATCAGTACGGTGCCGGCCACCGTTGGCGTGAAGATGCGCCGGAACAACGACAGCTTGGTCGCAAGCACAAACTGGAAGAGAGAGGCAATGACGATCAGGCTCGCCATCAGTCCCGGCCCACCCTGCTCCAGGGCTGACACGCAGACGGCGATGAAGGCGCCCGAACTGCCCATGAGGAGAAGATAACCCGCGCCAACGTGCCCGATACGGACGGCCTGCATCACCGAGGTGACCCCGCTGATCACGAGCGCGGCAAACACCGCCCATGACAGATAGGATTCACTGCCGCCCGCAATTCTGATCATCATGACCGGTGTCAGCACGACACCGGCAACGACGAGGACGGCATACTGGAACCCAAGCCCGATGGTGAGCGCGAGCGGGGGGCGCTCATCGGGCTCGTAGCGAATATCCTGGTGGGTGTCTTTAGGCTGATCCGCCATCGTTCACTTTCTGCGTGGTTGGGTCTGTCGGGTCGTTGAGTCTCTTGAGTCTTGACCCAACAGACCCTAGGACCCTATAGACTCAAGAGACGCTTTTCAGTCAGCCACGACCGGATTCTCCAAAACCCCAATCCCTTCCACTTCAATCCGGACCGTATCGCCGGCCTTGAGAAAGCGCGGCGGCTCGCGATAGGCCCCCACGCCCGAGGGGGTTCCAGTGGTAATCACATCGCCCGGTTCCAGGGGAAAGATATGCGACAGGTACTCGATCAAATACGGAATCTGAAAAATCAGATGTTTCGTGTTGGAGTGCTGCATTTCCTGTCCGCTCACCACAGTCCGAATGTCCAGCAGGTGGGGGTCAGGAATTTCGTCTCGGGTGACAATGACCGGCCCCAGCGGCGCAAACGTCTCAAACGACTTGCCGGGTGTATGGCCGCTCCGGCGCTGATAGTCGCGTGCGCTCACATCATTACAGATCGTGTAACCGGCAACATAGTTGAGGGCGTCCTGGGCTAAAACCGCTCTGGCCAAGGTGCCGACCACAACCGCCAACTCGCCTTCAAAATCAACCATCTGACTCACCGACGGGAGGTGAATCGCCTCGCCCAGGCCGATCGTCACCGACACGGTCTTGGCAAAAATCAGCGGATAGTCCGGCTTCTTCCGGCCGCCTTCCGCGGCATGGTCGGCATAGTTCAGTCCGATCCCGAGGATTTTTCCCGGTCTCGCGATAGGGGCTTTGAGTTGGACATCGGCCAGCGGAATCGGGCTGCCCGCATCTATTGATTCTTGCGCCTGAGCCAGCATGGCCGCTCCGCCTTGGAGCAGACGCAGCATGTCGCCAGGAATCGCTCCGTGGGAGGCGCTCGGGAGATCGACAACGCCGGCGGCGGTCAACGCACCCGTACTGCGTTGATTGTTGCGTTCATAGGTAACGAGCTGCATGATCGCTACTCCTTCAGGCTACCTTCAGACCTCTGGGGTTTCGCTTCCCATATCCTTGAGTTTGCCGCGTTCGACCTTGCCCATGGAGTTACGCGGAATTTCGGTCAGAAAGCGGTACAGGCGCGGACGCTTATACGGCGCGAGGTCCTGTTCGGCGCGTTTGCGCAGGTGGGATTCGAGAGCGGTCGCGTCCTGGTCAGCCTGGGGAACGACGAAGGCCGCGACTTTCTCGCCCAAATCCGCATCCGGCACACCGGCAACCGCACACTCACGCACGCCGACCTGGGTTTCCAGGACGGCTTCGACCTCCCCCGGCGTGACATTGGTTCCACCCACGATGATGAGTTCCTTCATCCGACCGTTGATGGACAGATAGTTGTCCGCGGACAGCACACCCAAATCGCCGGTGCGGAACCAGTCGTTACAGAAGGCCGTTGCGGTGGCCTCCGGATTATTCCAGTAGCCGCTGAAGACGTTCGGCCCGCGTACCCAGATTTCTCCGGTCTCCCCTGGCGAGAGCGGCCGCTTGGTGTGTGGATCGAAAATCCCAACCTCAACCCCCGGCAGGGCCGGACCAACCGTACCGGGGCGGCGCTCCCCGTCTAGGGGATTGGACGTGTTGATCGCGGTCTCGGTCAGGCCATAGCGTTCGACAATACGAAAGTCCGACTGCTCTTCAAAGCGCCGAAAGGTCTCGGGCGAGAGCGGCGCGGAGCCGGAGATAAACACCCGCATTGAGGCATAGGACACGTCCCCGGCCAGCTCGGCCATGCGTTCGACCATGCGATGATACATGGTCGGAACGCCCATAAACACGCTAATGCGATGTTGCGCTAACGCGGTCAGCACGACCACGGGGTCGAAGCGGTCCAGCAGCACGGCCGCGTTACCAACGTACAGCGTGCCATACAGGCCGAGACCCAGGCCGTGCAGATGATGGGGCGGCAGGGCGTGCAACAGACGATCCTCGGCGCTCATTTTCCAGGTATCGACCAGCAGGGCCTGGAGGTTGGCGCCAATGTTGTGGTGGGTCAGCCCAACGCCTTTGGGTTGCCCGGTCGTTCCACTGGTGAACAGCAGCAGGGCAACCGCGTCATCCGAGCCGATATAGGGTTCCGCGCCAGGCCGATAATCGGCCAGCACACTGGCTAACGCGACGGTCTGCTGCGGAATCTCGTCCGGCTCTTCATCCTGGATAGCGACCCACCACGGCCCGTTGACCGCAGTGACAATCTCCGGCGAACGGTTGACCGTTGCCGCGGTCGTAATCGCCAGTTTGACCTCGGCCTGTTTCAGGACGGCTTCAGTCTCGACTGCGGAGAGCGCGGGGTTGAGCGGCACCACACCGGCCCCGACACCAAGAATAGCCAGGTGCGCGGTGACCAGACCGGTGGCTTTGCCCAGCGACAGGGCAACCCGGTCACCCGGCCGGATGCCGGCACCGCGCAGGGCGGCCATCCACAGCGATGCCTCCGTGAGCAAGGCGCTGCGGGTTTGCCGCCAGATGATCTCTCCTGACGGCGCGAGATGTTCAAACAACACGCGGTCTGCATCGTGAGAAAGCTGGTTCCAGAAATGCTGCACCAAATTCATGAGTGCCTCGTGTACCACACCTGCTCGGAGGGAGACAAGCATCCAAGGCTACCCGATTGGGTAAGAATCCGCTAGAAAATCAGGGATGTCACAGCCTGCAACTTTCCAAAAGTCGGGAGCCATTTTTTGCCAAAATTCAGCGCCACCCTTCACCCAAAAGTAGAGAAATTTCACGTGAAAATCGGCCAAAATCCGAAAAAACCATTGTGGGACAAGGACTTACATTTTTCATGAAATATGAAAATTTCACGCGCATTTCAGCTTTTTTCACGATTAAACGGCGCTTAAATGCTGATTAGCAAACGGCGTTTCAGGTGTTTTTGGGTGCAGTGCGGGGTTGGAGACGTTGAGGGGGTTTTTAGGCGGCTTTTAATGGGGAAAAGCGCCACGGCCATGATTTTGCCAAAGTCGGGACCACCCTTGCCGCACCATAGTGTCAGTGATGGATGTATTCATGGTTTTTGCAAGAGAAGAAAGACAAACCCTAGGGAGGTGGTCCTAGAGTGTTGCCATCGGGAGAAACAAACGCCGGCGGTCATCGACAAATTCGCCAAACCCGAATTTCCGATAAAACGCAACCGAGGAATCGTCCCGAGCCTCAACCACCAGCGCCTGCACGGCAACAGTCTGGCTGGCCGAGTGAACACGGGTAATCGCATCCATCAAGAGATACACGCCCAGTCCCAGGTCCTGTTTGCTGCTATCGACAGCGAGACGGCCCAACAGCGCCCCAGGAACCGGATAGTACGGAAGCCGCTTTGCCTGGTCCGCAGGCAGGGTTTCACGGCGGAAGTGGACCGCGCTCAGCGTATAATAGCCGACGACGGCCTCAGCATCAGGGCCGGTCGCCACGAACACCCGCGCAACATCCCGCCGCATATCTTGCGAAGCCAGCCGACGAATGTAGGCATCAAGCTCTGACGCTCCACAAGAAAAGGCCGACCGGTCATGCACCTTGCTGTTGAACGGTGCAATACGCCAAGCGGACACCACTGTCACCCATTGGCCTTCCAGTACCGCGCATACGCCTTGCGGAGGGCGGCGTTCGGTGCAGGCGGGTTGGTCAGGGCGTCATAGAACACTTCCCAATCCGCGCCGGACAGGGTGACGACCTCGTTCTCTCGTATGACCCGCTCGGCTTCTGCCAGGGCCGTACTGAGTACGAATTGGCTGAGCGTCTTGTGACAATGCCCGGCCCCGCGCTGCAAAATACGCTTCGCCTGAGCGTCAAGCCGGATTTGTAACCGTTCCTGCTTAGTCTCGGCTGCTGTGGGCATGGTCGTCCTCCTGGCGTATTTCCTTTGTTTTGTACACACAAAAGGAGTACCTGACAAGAGGCATCTCGTCCTCACAGTTCTCACGCTACACAGAGCTGTTGTTATTTCTGCTCGTCAGTTTCGACCTCGCGTAGCCCGGCTTTGGGGGCCGTACAGACGGCAGAATTACTACCCCCATATACTCCCAGGCACACCCAGCGATACTCGGTCGCCGTGTCCCTTGTCTCGAATGACGCGTCATTTTCAAAAGAGTGTCCGGCCACGAAAGAAGAATCAGTGGAAATTGCTCGTTGTTTTTGCTGAATGAGGATACCGTGCAAGAAAGTGTGCCAGCGCCTTCCGCCACGCCGGCTCTCGCCTCACTCCAGCAGCATGAAAACGGCTCTCGCTCCGTAGGAGATTGCAACGCACTCGGAGGGGCGCGGCAGGCATCATCTGACGGGCAGGGTCAGGGTCGGTCCCTGGGCTCTGGTCTGTCCCGCTTGCAGGTCAAACAGTTGGCGCAGCAGCATAAAGGTCGATTTGGACTCCAGGTCCGTGTCTTCAATATAAAACCAATGGCCTCGGTAGTAGGTCGCGATATAGGCGGTATCGGGCCGTTCGGCCGTGGTTCTGATCTTGAAGCGACGCCCGGCTGGCGTCTGCGTCCAGTCGAATATCCCCCCGGTTTTCGACGTGGTGATAGTCACCAGTCCATCGACCTGATGTTGCTCGGGGGTTTCCACATTCTGAGAGAGATAATACAGCAGGCCGGAGATAGAGCGGGTGCGGACCGCCCACTGCGTCTGGTTCACCTCAAGGAAATCCGTGCTCAGATCAAAGTCCTTGACCTCCCGGTCGAGTTGGAGCAGCGCATAGATGCGATCGATTTCCTGTTGGTGTTGTACATCATCCGCGACCAACCGTACCCTGATACCGGGGGAGTCGTGCTGTTGGGTTGTGCCGATTTCTATGAGCTGTCGCCTTTGTAAAACGGACAGCGATTCAAGCAGGTGGTTGAATTCTTCATAGTCCGGCTCCTGCTGTGGGGTGGGCCCGGAGGCGTTGGGCGCATTGTACAAGTCGTTGATCCTTTCAAAACACAAGCCGAACACCCGGTCGATCTTCCACCCGGACTGGGTCAGCACGAGAATGGCTTCGAGTTGGAGGGGGCTGAGCAGGCTCTTGAGCAGGTTTTCTCCCTGTAACGGTGTATAGGAAATGGTCGGGTTATCGGCATAGCCAAGGCCGACGCCGGGGCTGAGGGAGTCCCGGGTGCCGAAATTCAGCGCGGCGTCCACCCCGGCACTAGCTTGCAGAGACAAACTCGTGGTGACGCTGCCTATTTCCAGAAAAAACGTGACATCCCGGTACCGCATCCGCACCAGGTTCTGAAGCATCTGCTCATTGATAGACGCGATAATGGCTTCGTTGTAAGCCGGATGGGTGCGTTCGATGGCCTGCGGCCCGAAGGTCGCCAGACAACCTGACAACAGGCTGGTCAAGACACCGATCAGGAACAGGGATGGCATAGGAGAGTCACTCTCCCAACTCTTTCAGAAATCCTTCGACGAACCTACGGCTATAACGGAACCCTTCGACCTGCATATGTTCGAGAAAAGGACGGATAGCAGTAACGAAGCCCCGTTGTTTTGCGCGGGCAAGGAGACCAGCCGTGCCGATGATGTTTACGCCTCGAGCCGTCGCAATAGCCCGAGCTGCTCGTTCGTCAAGGAGCAATTCGCTAGCTGTGATTTCTTCCGCAAGAGCAATAGCTTCGGTTTCTCCTGGATCAAGCAATGGTATAAGCTCTGGAGGAATGGTACGAACCCTTCGCGATTCCACCCAAGAAGCGTTCCGAATTTCTTCCGCTCCAAGGCGGTTACCAGCTTGTGTCACCTCTCGCCATACTGCATCTGGGACGAGAATGTGCCCGACAATTTTTTGCAGCAAATCAAGCTCCCCGATACGCGCAAACGCAATTAGAGGAGTCGTGTTACTGACAATCATTCGATTAAGACTCTCGCTGCGCGGCCTGGACTTCCGCCCTTGCATCTTCGACCGAGAGGTCAAAAGCCGGAACTCCTCGCGCGCTCAGGGCGTCGAGAAAGTCTAGGCGGTTCATGCCAGCAAACCTGGCGGCTTGACCCAGAGACAGACGCTTCTCCCCGAAATAATAGACAGCCGCAACCAGCCGTATCTCTTGGGACAGTTCGGCCGGCTGCTCGCGAAGAGTAACGAGTAAATCTTCAGGAATGTCCAGAGACACGTTTAGCATGATTTTTTACCTCCGTACTCTGTTGGCGATCAAACTCCTACGGTCTGAGGGGCGTAATAGGGGAGACGAGTCCAATACATTCTCCTCGTTATATTGGTCTGCCGTCTGAGAATGTTGTCTGTTATCATACTGGCTGACCCCAGTATACAAAACGTGCTCAGCATGAAAACTCGTTGCATCCCCTCTTTTCTCTTCTCCGACCCGCGTCGAACTGTTCTTTCCTCCCACCGGCAATGGAAACCAAGCCTGAGCCAGTGGAAGCCCACCCTACGAGGCGGAGCGCTTTGGGGTCGAATTGACACGAAGCTCCGAATTGCGCAAAGTGGAGCGCTGAAACATGGACAGAACTGGTTAGAGAAACGCACTGAGCCACACAAGGAGGAGCCATGGCCTACGATATCGTCATTAAAAACGGCACCGTCATTGACGGTACCGGCAGTCAACAACGCCACGCGGATGTTGCCATCCAGGGCGACCGAATCGCCGAAATCGGTACGGTGACCGGCACGGCCAAACGGGTTATCGATGCCGAGGGCAAGCTTGTCACCCCCGGTTTTGTTGATATTCATACCCACCTGGACGCCCAGATCTGGTGGGACCCCGCGGTCTCCTCCTCGTGCTGGCACGGCGTGACCTCGGTTGTTATGGGCAACTGCGGCGTGACCTTTGCCCCGTGCCGTCCGCAAGACCGGGACTATCTGGCTCACTTAATGGAATCGGTGGAAGATATTCCCGCGGCGAGCATTACCGAAGGCATGCCCTGGAAATGGGAAACCTACGGAGAATATCTCAAAGCGCTCGATACGGCCCCCAAGGGAGTCAATGTCGGCGGTATGGTCGGTCACTGCGCGGTCCGCTATTGGGCCATGGGTGAAGAAAGCCTGGAAAACAAGCCGGCCAGCCCCGAAGCCATTGGCAAGATGCACGATATTGTCGCCGAAGCCATTGCCGGTGGAGCACTTGGATTCTCCACCTCGCGGACCATTCTCCACCGCACCCCGGAGGGACAACCCGTTCCCGGTACGTTTGCCGAGTTTGACGAGTTGATGGGAATTGCCAGCGCGCTCGGCGAGCTGCAACGCGGCGTGGTTGAAGCCGCGCCAGGTATCGACAGCGGCAGCCAGGCAGACCTGCAACGCGAAGTGCACTGGATGACGGAAGTCAGCCTGGCTACCGGCCGGCCCGTGACCTTTGGCCTGGCCCAGAGCCGCCCGCATCCGACCGCGTATGCGTCCATGCTGGACCAGATCAACGCCAGCGCCAGGCGCGGGGCCAAAGTCTTTGCCCAGTCCACCACGCGGGGCATTGGCGTGCTGTTCGGCTTTGTCAATCGGACCCCGTTTGACCGAGCCCCCGCGTGGAGAGCCCTGCGCAGCCTGAGCCTGGCCGACACAGTCGCCAAGCTGCGCGACCCGGCCTATCGGGCGCGCATGATACAGGAAGCTCAGGACGATCCGCCGCCGATTGATTTCAGCCAGATTTTTGTCCTGCCCCGAGGAGAGGTACGCTATGACCTGGGGGCACCGGACAGTCTTCAGACCCATGCCGACCGCCTTGGAGTGAGTCCGGGCGAAGCCTTTATCGCCCTGTCTCTCGAAAACAACGGCGAGACGCTGTTCAACTACCCCTTCCTCAACCCACAGTTTGATGCCGTGCAGCACATGCTGGATCATCCGCAGGTTGTTATTGGCCTGGGCGACTCCGGCGCCCACTGCGGGCAGATCATGGATTCCAGCCTGCCAACCTATTTTCTGAAGTATTGGGTCAAGGAACGCGGCCACTTTGCGCTCGAACAGGCCATCCATATGCTGACCGTGGAACCGGCCCAACTGTTCGGCATTCACGACCGGGGCGTGCTGCGCGAAGGTGCCTATGCCGATGTGAACGTCATTGATTATGACAACCTGCGTCTGCCGCCGCCGACCTTTGTGTACGATTTTCCCGCGGGGAGCGGACGCTATATTCAAAAGTCCTCTGGCTATGAGTACACCCTGGTCAACGGCCAGGTCTTTATGGAAGGGCTCGACCATACCGGCGCGTTTGCCGGGCAGGTGCTGCGCAGCGTGTAGTGCGCTCTTTACAGAGTCTGCCCTGTCTTCAGAGTTTGCAAAAGAGGGGCGGCCAGCAGGTCGTCCCTCTTATCGTTGGCATGTCCCCGATCACCATCGTTGAAATCAAAGCGCGCTGCACGCAGGCCCAGCGCGTCCGGGACTATCTGCGCTCGCACGGCGCAGACGTAAGAGGCATCGACCACCAGACAGACACCTATTTTCGAGTCTCGCACGGACGGCTCAAGCTCCGGGAAGGCCGGATTGAAAACGCCCTCATCTACTACGAGCGCACGAACCAGAAGTCTGCCAAACAATCGAACGTCCTTTTAACCAAGACGCAGCCGAATTCCGCACTCAAGGCCCAGCTCACTCAGGCCCTAGGCATCCTTGTTGTGGTCAAAAAGCAACGGGAGATTGCGTTCATCGACAACGTCAAATTTCATATCGATAACGTCGAAGGGCTCGGATATTTTGTTGAGATCGAAGCCATTGATAACGAAGGTGTTATCGACAAAGAACAGCTCCTCGCCCAGTGTCAATCATTTCAGGCCGAACTGGGAATCCAGCCGCACGATCTTGTTGCCGAGTCGTATAGCGATTTGCTCCTCGCCCAGGCAAAGCGGGTATAGACGGGGGGAGACGGCCTACCTCAATCGTAATGTAATGGTGTCAAACCTTCAGCGGCCCGTTCCGTACTACTCCGCCCCGGCCCGATGCGTTGCCGTCCACTGCTGGGACAAGTGCTGGGCTTCGGCGACCTGGGCCGGGGACATCTCCTTGGCCACCAAGTCACGAATCTCAAGCAATTTTTTGGGGCCGTTTGCGCCAGCAAGATTGAACCACATATAGGCCAGGATATAATCCTGCGGGACGCCCTCGCCCTTGTAGTACATGCCACCGAGACTAGATTGCGCCCTCGCGTGTCCCTGCTCGGCGGCCCGACGATACCAGGCCAGCGCCTCCGCATAGTCCTGCGCCACGCCCTCCCCCCTGTGGTACATGCCGCCGAGATTGGACTGCGCACTCGCGTGTCCGGCTTCAGCGGCCCGACGATACCAGGCCAGCGCCTCCGCATAGTTCTGCGGGACACCCTCGCCCGCATTATACATATAGCCAAGATTGAACTG
This sequence comes from uncultured Binatia bacterium (SeqCode), assembly GCA_965203745.1. Classification (GTDB taxonomy): domain Bacteria; phylum Desulfobacterota; class Binatia; order Bin18; family Bin18; genus Bin18. Next base: position 136,518 of record CBDBDK010000001.1, on the reverse strand, counting down.
GGCATTCGCGTGTCCGGCTTCAGCCGCCCGACGATACCACACCGCCGCCTCCGCATAGTCCTGCGCCACACCCTCATTCCTGTAGTACATGACACCGAGGTTGAACTGCGCCTCAGCGTCTCCCTGCTCGGCCGCCCGGCGATACCACACCGCCGCCTCCGCATAGTCCTGCGCCACGCCCTCGCCTCTGTAGTACATGACGCCGAGGTTAGACTGTGCCTGAGCGTCTCCCTGCTCGGCCGCCCGACGATACCACACCGTCGCCTCCGCATAGTCCTGCGCCACACCCTGGCCCAGGTAATAGATGATGCCGAGGTTAGACTGTGCCTGAGCGTCTCCCTGCTCGGCCGCCCGACGATACCACACCGCCGCCTCCGCATAGTCCTGCGGGACGCCTTGGCCCACATCATACATATAGCCGAGATTGACCTGCGCATCCGCGTGTCTCTGCTCGGCGGCCCGACGATACCAGGCCAGCGCCTCCGCATAGTCCTGCGGGACGCCCTCACCCGTGCTGTACATATAGCCGAGGCTGTACTGCGCATCTGCGTGTCCGGCTTCGGCGGCCACTCGGCAGGCAACGAACCGGGTTGCGGGTGCCAGATCATTCTTGAAGCAGTCCGCGACCTTAACGTCTTCCGCCGCAACGGAGTATGGAGCTACGCAGACCCACACCAAGACGATATAGACGGGCAACCAAAAAATAAATTTCATGGTGACTCTTTATTTCTCACTGTTCCACCAGAGGAGTCCGGTCAGGGCGATCCGGCTGCTAGAGACCGTATCACGTCCGGCATAACGAGAGCGGAAAGGTCGCTACGGCCTCACGTGAATTGCTCTAGCCGCCTTTTCGCTGCTTTTCTTGCAGGGTCACGCAGGTGCCGCTGGCTTTACAGACCAGGACCGGTTCTTCGAGCAGGTCCGCGGCCGAATCAGAAATATCGGGGCGAGGGACAATCACTTTCCAGGCTTCGAATTCGAGCCGCCGCGAGGTTCGCCCCACGCGGGTGATACGCCCGGACGCCTCAATAAAATCACCGGCATAAATCGGAGCGAGAAACTCCACATTGTCATAGGCGCGAAACAGCCCCTCATCCCCGTCCAGGCGAATGCTCAACTCTGTCCCCACATCGCCGAAGAGTTGCAGCATCTTTGCGCCATCCACCAGACCGCCCCCATAGTGGGCGTCTGGACCGCTCATACGAACCCGCAGCATGGCGGTCGGAAGATTATCGACGGGCTCCATTCGTGGCATGCGTGATTCCTCTTGAGCGGTGTCTTATGCGAGCGCCTGCCCGTCCCAGCGTTCGACCTCAACACGGCAATCATAAAAGGTGCCACCGCCACCAATGTCCGTCAGTTGAGTCGACGTCACATTATTGACATTGCCCTTCCCCCCGGACAGTTTGTCCCACCAGCCCCAGAAGGTGGCAACCGTGCCGGCCTGGACTCGCTCGGAGACAACAACCGGCAGCACGAACGCCCCACGGTCGTTGAACACTCGTACCTCATCACCCGTGTCCAAGCCGCGGGCGGCTGCATCCTGCGGGTGGATTTCCAAGGTCCGGGCCGTGGACTCTTGACGGCGCATCACCGGCAAGTGCCCATAAGAGGAATTCAGCGAATCCTTATGCTTGCGCGGCAGGAAATTCAGCGGAAACGGCCCCTCGCTCAGAGTCTCGTGGGGAGGGACAAAGGCCGGCAGCGGGTCCAGCCCGTCCCGCTCCATTTTTTCACAAAAGAACTCGAACTTTCCCGAAGGGGTCAGAAAGCCGCCCTGCGCTCGGGGCAGCAGGTCGGGCTCGGGGCGGGTCGGCATAAAGGGACGAGACAGGAACTCGTCGGCAGACAGCCCGGCCTTGAGGGCTTCACCGGTAAATTCCTCCGCAGAGGCATGCACCGCCGGCTCAGTAATGCCCAGCCCGGTCGCCAACAACTGAAACACGTCGGCGTTCGACTTTGCTTCGCCCAGCGGTTCAAGCGCCTTACGGCTGAAGCTGCCAAAATCACCGCCGTAGGCCAGAATCATGTCGTCCTGCTCAAGGGGAGAAGTCGCCGGCAGGATAATATCCGCATAGTCCGCGCTATCCGTCAGGAAAAGATCGTGGACAACGGTAAACAGGTCCGCCCGTTGCAGCGCCCGCCGCAGTTCGGCTTGATCGGGCAGTGAGGCGGCCAGATTGCAATTGTAGACGTACAGCACGTTGATGGGCGGATCGAAACTGGGATCGAGCACATGCTCGGCCAGCCGCATCATATTGATTTCGCGCGTGCCCTCCGGCGAGAGATCAAAGCGCATCACCTGTTTCATATTCTGGGCGGTAAACATGGCTCCACCGAAGTTGCACAAGCCTCCGCCAACCTCACGCCAGGCCCCGGTCAGCGCGGGCAGACAGGCCACGGCGCGGACGGCCGCCGCGCCTCCGCCGTTGCGCTGGATGCCGACGCCGGTCCGGATCGCAGCAGGCCGGGTCGTCGCATAGGTGCGCGCCAGGTCCTGAATAGTGCTCACCGGAACGGCGCACGTCTGCGCCAGGTCCGGGAGCGAGAGAGAGCGCAGGCGGCCGAAAAATGGCTCGGCGCCGATGGTATGCCGCTCTACATAGTCAAGGTCGGCCAGCCCCTCTTCTTCAATGACCTTCATCAGGGCCAGGGCCAGGGCCGCGTCGGTTCCCGGCCGGATGGCGATATGCTCATCACACGCCCGGGCCGTCCGCGAACGATACGGGTCAATGGCAATCAGCCGCGCCCCGCGCCGCTGGGCCTGACGGACGAGTGGCCAGACATGAAAGCCCGTGTTGAGTGGATTAGCGGCCCAGAAGATGATGAGTTTACTTTCAACCAGGCCCTCTGGAGCAAAGCCAAAGAACACGTCGGAGTAATCCATTGCGCCCAGTAGCCCGCCGGCGCAAATCGTGCGCGCCAGGGTGGATGCGCCCAGGGCATGAAAGAAGCGCCGGTCGATCCCGTTGCTCTGATACACTCCGTTATTGCCCCGGTATGAATACGGCACAATGGACTGCGGCCCGTGCGTTGCCATCGTGGCCTGCATTTTCTCCACAATGGTCGAGACGGCTTCATCCCACGAAATCCGGACAAACTGCGCCCCAGGGCCTTTCGGGCCGACGCGCTTGACCGGATACAGCAGACGGTCCGGCGCGTACACCCGATCCAGAAACTTGTTGACCTTTGAGCACAAGGCCCCCCGCGTAAACGGATGCTCTTTGCTGGCCTTGATACTCACCGCTCGATCGTGCTCAAGCGTCACATCCATGAGACACGAATCCGGACAATCGTGCGGACATACAACCTGGACAGTCTGAGACATAAGCCCCCCCCTTTTTTTCAGGCTCTACCACGGCGCCACACAGAAATCCAGGAAAGAAATGACAGTTTCAGAGGTATTGAGTCCGCCGGGCAGCGGAGCGCTGCCGGACAAAGACTCCCGCTCGTACGAGCCAGATGCCCGCAATCACCAGCAGGGTCTGCGTGCGGCCATTGACATCCCGCAGTCCGCGGCACGGCCCAAAGAGCCAGGGGTCCTGCACCAGCGTACGGTGCTTCCACATCCAGAAGATGGCTATCGCCCGCTCCTCTGCGGTCTGCGGAACAGCGCCGCCCGGCAAGGCAACGTGCTGACCGGCCAGGCGAACCTGCCGGGAAGTATAGATGGGGTCGGAGAGCAGGGCCGGCCACCAAAAGGCCACAAGAACGGTGGCAAGCTGGCACAGCCAGTTCATCCAGGCAGCCAGAGCGGAACGCCTGCGTCTCTTCACCGCCCACCCGCGAGCCATGCCTTTGTCCTTAGTCGGCTCTTTGGAGTTGCGCAACCGTAGCGAGGAAGGTATGAAACACTCGTTCTTTCAATGTGGAGGAGAGGCTATGGGTCACACATTCTCCCGAATGATAGGGGTGAGCGGGATCGTCCTGAGTCTGGCTTTCGCCGGCCTGTCTTCAGGTTTTGCCGAGGACGGCTACCCCGCAGACTATACGCCCTCAACTCCGTCGGAGGGCGGCGGACGGAAAAGCCTGGACCGCGTCTTTGCGGTCGCGGCGTATATGACCGACAAGCTTGAGGCGGCCGGCGGGGAACAGTCGCCAGAATGCTACCGGGCATGTCTCACCATCCCCCTCAATGAATCCATCGCCTGTGCCGAGGCGAACGATACCCATGAGGGCAGTGAATCGTGTGAAAAGGACGCGGCCCAGAAAATGGCGGCCTGCGACCCGCAGTGTAATGGTTCAGGTTCGTAATGAAACGGGGAAAGAAAGGAAGAGAAACATGCCAGTCAAGAAGACACTCCTGACGCTATGTGGTGGGCTCTGTTTCAGCGCGCTTGTCGCTGCCGCCCCTGTCGGAGCCGCGGACGGCTATCCAGAGGGTTATACTCCCTCAAAACCGGCGGAAACGGGGGCGACAAATATCCTGGCCCGGTTTGGGGCGCTCAATACCTATGTTAGCGACCAACTGGAAGCCGCAGGCGGGGAAAACGCCCCGGAGTGTCTCAGGAACTGTCTGACGGTTCAGATCAACAACATCCTGGAGTGTCTGGACCAGAAAAACACCTATGCGACCAGCGAGTCGTGCGAAAAAGACGCGGCCCGGCAAGCAGTCCAGTGCGACCCCAAGTGTACGGACGGATAGCCCGTTTCCCTGCCCACTTTCCACAAGAAAAAAGGGCGGTCAAAGAACCGCCCTTTTTCCCTCTCGGTTTGACTGAGATCTAGCCCTTCATCATGGCTGCCAGGGCGGCCCCTTGTTCGCCCAGCACCTTCTTGGTGGACTCCCGCTCCTGGATGCGCTGCCACCAGGCGGCCAGTTTGGGCCGGCCCTCGAACGGCTTCTTTGAGCCGAAGTTCGGCAGCAGATTATCCATGAGGAACAGGGTCGGCGCGATGGCTGCATCTGCCAGGGTGAACGCCTCGCCGGTCAGCCACGGCCCGTCGGACATCGACGCTTCAAGCTGATCGAGATTATTATTCACTTCGGCGATCTTGTCGGCGATGAACTGGTCGTCCAGGTCCTGGCCGAACAGCTTGGGGAAACAGGCGCGCATCGGCGGATCGATATACAGATCGTGATAGCGCGTAATGGAACGGACCGCGGCTTTGCCTTCCGCATCGCTCGGCAGTAGCGGCGTCTCCGGGAATTTATCCTCCAGGTACTCGTTAATGACCTCCGACTCGGCAATGAGCTGTCCCTCGTCGGTTTCCAGGGCCGGGACTTTTCCGGTGGGATTGATTTTCTTGTACTCTTTTTGTCCGGGGTTTTCGCGCGGATCAACGAACTCGATATTGAGCCCTTTTTCATAGGCCGCGACCCGGCACTTTCCGGCAAAATTACTGAGCTGATAGCTATACATCTTCATACCGAACACCTCCTGTGGAGAATTTTTTGAGCCCCCAGACTATCCTGGACTCCGGCGGTGAAGTCAACTCCAGGGCGCGGACGATTCAATGCCGGGCGTACTTGACCTCGAACCGGCGAATCCAGATCGGGTCACCGTTCTCGCTGCGCAGGCTGACGGTTGCCCCGGACGGAACGGGATGGTCAATGCGCTTTCTGTCCCGGTCCCATTTCTTCTTCACGTCGGTCCGCCACACCCGCACGCCGTCGATATGGACCAGCAGCTTCCCCTTGAGGCCATAATCCCGCCACTCTCCGACCAGATTGGTGATGCGCGCCGCGCCGCGGGGTAGTCGGAACGTCAGCACATTGGTTTGATTGGGACAGGGGCGCTTACCGGCCGCGTTTCCGCCGAGACAGGTTTCCGCTTGAATAAAGCCGTGTGAATACACCTCAGAGGAGCGGAACGAGGGGAACTCGGAGCGGGCTGGTGGGAACGTATCCCAGGCGGACGCGAGTCTTCCGTCCAGCGCACGCAGGTCTTGCTGCAGGTGGGTCAGGATGAACTCGACCTCACGGTCCAGGGTAAATCCGTACGACGCGCGGACATTTCTGAACGCGGCGGTCAGCTCGGCGTACTGCCGGCGCACCCGGTCGGTGCGAAAGCGACCGGCCTGCTGAAAACGGAGCGCCGCCTCGTGCAGCGTCCGGGTGCTGAGGCTGGGCCGGTGAGCGTGCAGCAGCGAGGTGCCGCCGACAATCCGATCGGTCAGCCTATCGAGTTCCGCCCCATACGCAAGAGACACAGAGAGCATCCACACCAGGACGCCCGCCACCGCCAGCTTCCATTTGCGTTGTCGACGCATCGTGGGGAGCATACCCCTCCGTCCATTCCTTTTCCACTGGGAATTTTTTTAAGCCCCCCAGCTATCCTGGCCCCCGTCTGTGAAGTCAACTCTGAGAGACGTCGCCCCTCTTGCTCTTGGCAGATGAGGCGGCCGCGTATATTGCTGAGGCGTGCAGCATCACGTGGGGTGGGGATTGTGGGCAGGCCATGAGCCTCGCACAAACGACTCAAAGAGAGGGTATTCGTGGAATTCGGCTTATTTTCGTTATTCGACTTTTTCCGAGACCGCCAGGACGAGGTCCGATATTTTCAGGATACGCTGGAACTGAGCGTTCTGGCCGAAGAGTTGGGCTTTGACTCGGTCTGGTTCGGAGAGGAGCATTTCTACTCCTTTGGGATTTGTCCCAGCCCACAGATATTCCTGACCGCAGTCGCCCGCGAGACCTCACGGATTCGGCTGGGCACGGCGATCAGTCTGCTACCGTTTGAGAATCCGCTCAGGAAGGCCGAGGACTTTGCCATGCTCGATATCCTGAGCAACGGTCGGCTCAACTTCGGGGTCGGGCGTGGCATTATTGCCAAGCACTTCGAGGGCTTTCGGGTCCCGCTGCGCGAGAGCCGGGCACGCTATGAGGAGTCGCTGGAAATCATCCGTCGTGCCTGGACCGAGGACCCCTTTGCGTATCGGGGCGAATTCTGGCAGGTGCCGTCGTTATCGCTTGGACCCAAACCCGTACAGCAACCCCACCCGCCGATCTATCGCGGGACGATCAGCAGGGAGTCATTTGAGGGTGCGGGGATTATCGGTGATAATGCGTTCATCGTCCCCTGGCTCACCGGCCCCCATCCCTCTGTGCGGAAACGAGTCCAGCGCTACCGTACCCTGCTCGAAGAAAACGGGCATGGTCAGAAGCGGACCACCTGCATCTTCTTTCTGTTCGTGGACCCGGACCATAATGTGGCCCTGCGTGAGGGACAGGATATCACCCGTGCCTATACCGATCTGTTCACGAATATGATCCCCGCGGAGTTGCTGACCAAAATGCACACCGCCGATCCGGTCAGACAGTTCATCGACTTCGCCCGAGCCATGCCCGACCAGATTGAGGAGCGCGCGGTGGTCGGCACACCGGCTGAGTGCCGCCGTCGGCTGCACGAGCTGGACGACGAGTTTACGCTCGACCAGGTTGCCTTTTACTTTCACGCCGGGGCGCGCGACCCCAAGCGGGCGCGCTATGGGCTGGAATTGTTTGCCAATGAGGTCATGCCGGAATTTCGCTCATCTCTTTAGACCGTAGAGGAAGGATCACCGCATCCTGCCTGCATAAGGAGTTACTCATGGAGTTTGGTCTGTTTTCTCTTTTTGATTTTTTCCGTGACACCCAAGACGAGGCGCAATATTTTCAAGACACCCTTGAGATCTGTATCCTGGCCGAGGAGCTCGGCTTTGACTCGATCTGGCTGGGTGAGGAACACTTCTATGCGTTTGGCATTTGTCCCAGTCCGCAAATGTTTCTGACCGCGGTGGCGCGCGAGACCTCGCGTATCCGGCTGGGCACGGCGATCAGTCTGCTGCCGTTTGAGAATCCGCTCAGGAAGGCCGAAGACTTTGCCATGCTCGATATCCTGAGCAACGGCCGGCTCAACTTTGGGGCCGGGCGCGGGATTATTCCCAAGCATTTTGAAGGATTTTGTGTTGATCAGGCCGAGAGTCGCGCGCGCTACGAAGAGTCCCTGGAGATTATTCGACGGGCCTGGACTGAGGATCCCTTTGAATATCAGGGCGAATTTTGGCAGGTGCCGTCGTTGTCTGTCGGCCCCAAGCCAGTCCAGCAGCCCCACCCCCCGGTCTATCGCGGCACGCTCAGCCGGGAATCGTTTGAGGGAGCCGGTCAGGTCGGAGACAATGCGTTTGTCGTCCCGTGGTTGAGCGCGCCCCATCCCGAGGTCGTCTCCCGACTCCAGCATTACCGCGCGACATTGCAGGAACACGGGCATGGACCAACCCGGACGACGTGTATCTTCTTTCTGTTCGTGCATGACGATCATCAGGAAGCCATACGCGACGCCAGAGCGACCACCCGGGCCTATACGGAATTAATCACCTCATTTGTGCCCCGTGAGGCGCTCCATCAAGTCCCGGCACACGACCCCATGCGTTCCTACCTCGAATTTATTCTTTCCATGCCGGACGATGTGGAAAAACGTGCGGTTGTGGGCACCCCGGCCGAGTGCCGCCGCCGGCTGTACGAGCTCAACGACGAGTTTGGTCTCGATCAGGTAGCGTTTTATTTCCACGCCGGTGGCCGCGACCCTCAGCGGGCGCGTCAGGGGCTGGAGTTGTTTGCCAAGGAAGTGATGCCAGAGTTTCACGCATAGGGGCGTGGTCTCCTCACTCGCAGTGTATAAGACGATGATGCAAACGAAGGAGGGACAACATGTTGCTCAAAGAGAAGATCGCCATCGTGACGGGGATTGGGACCGGCATGGGCAAGGCCATTGCCCTCCGGTATGCCACAGAGGGCGCCCATGTGGTGGGCGCGGAAATCAATGAGGTCACCGGCAGGCAGACCGCGGCTGAGGTGAGCGCCCACGACCGTCGTGGTCTCTTTGTCAAAACCGACATGGGCCGGGTGGAAGACATCAATGCCATGGTCACCACCGCAATGGAGACCTTTGGTCGGATTGATATTCTGGTCAACAACGCCGGGGTCACCAAAAGCCTGGGGTTTTTTGATGTTACCGAGGAGGATTGGGACTGGATTCATTCGGTGAATGCCAAGGGCGTCTTTTTCTGCATGCAGGCGGTGGCGCGCGAGATGGCAAAGCGCAAAGAAGGCCGAATCGTGAATATCGCTTCCATCGCCGGCAAGGGCTTTCGGGGTACGTCGAATATCTCCTACGCCGGCTCAAAGGGGGCCGTTATCGCCATGACCCGTATCGGCGCCTCGCAGCTCGCTAAACATAATATCAATGTGAATGCCATCTGCCCCGGCGCCACCCGCACGGATTTATACACCAACGTCATGAAGCAACTCACCGAGCGCGAGGGGATTAGCGAAGAGCAGGCGATCTCCCGGCTGGATGCCTCGATTCCCCTCAAGCGCTCCAACAGCCCGGATGACATTGCCAATATGGCCGTCTTTCTGGCCTCGGACGAGGCGCGCAATATCACCGGCCAATCGTTCAATGTTGACGGTGGGCTGATGTGGGACTGAGAGCATAGACACGAATTGAAACGGAGGGACACGATGCCATACGGAATGGAACATATTCTGAGCGATTTGCGGGTGTTGGATTTTACCCGAGCCCTGGCCGGCCCGAGCTGCACCCGGATGCTGGCCGAGATGGGAGCCGATGTGATTAAGGTCGAGTCCGCACCCCGCGGCGATATGGTGCGCGGCATGTCGGTCTTTGAGAAGGAACGCAGCCTCTACTTCATTCAGCAGAATCTCGGCAAGAAGAGTTTATGCGTGAATATCCGCGACCCCAAGGCCATGGAAATGCTCAAGGAGCTGGTGGCGGAGATGGATGTGGTGGTCGAGAACTTCAAGCCTGGGGTCATCGCCCAGATGGGGCTGGGGTATGAGGAACTCAAGAAAATCAAGCCGGATATTATCCTGTGCTCAATCTCGGCGCTGGGCCAGAAGGGACCGCTGTCAACCAAACCCGGCTATGACTATATTGCCCAGGCCTACTCCGGGGTCACCTCCATGATCGGCGACCCGGACGAAGCCCCGTATCTGCCGCTGGTCGGGATGGGCGATGTGAGCACGGGTGTCCACGCCGCCCTGGCCGTGGTGTCCGCCCTGCGCTACCGCGACCGCACCGGCGAGGGCCAGCATCTCGATATCGGTCTGCTGGACGTGTACTACCATTACCACGAGGTCAACGTCCATCAATACAGCAGCACCAAGGGCAAAATGAATCCGACCCGGGCCGGCCGGCATTTAACCTATGTCTGTCCGGCGGGCATCTTTCGGGCCAAGGGTGGGTCGCTTGTCATCATGGCCTTTCTGCATCACTGGAAGGACCTATGTGCCGCCATGGAGAAACCGGAACTGGTGGAACACGAGCGCTATGGCCCGGATGCGCTACGCCTCGAACATCGGGACGAGGTCGTCGAGATTATCGAAGACTGGTTGCAGGCAACCTTTCCCGATGTTGAGAGCGCGGTTGCCCATATGGAGAAATTCGGGGTGCCGGTTGCGCCGGTCTTGTCGGTGGCAGAAACGACGCAGCACCCCCACCTGCGGGAACGCGGCACCGTGCGTACCATCAATGACCCCATTGTCGGCGAGTTTGATATCCCCGGCATGCCGCTCCGCTTTTCCCGTTTCCCGGACGACCTGCCGCTCAAGGCCCCCACCCTGGGACAGCATAACGAGGAGATTCTGACCGCCTACCTGAAACGGTCGCCCGAAGAGGTGGAGCAACTACGCGAGGCCGGCGTCCTGTTCGAGAAGAATTCGTAGTAAGGAGACGGTGATGACGACCCAAGGTACGCAGCACGTTCTCAGCGGACTCCGCGTCCTCGATTTCACCCGCGCTCTCGCCGGCCCGACGTGTAGCCGCATGCTGGCCGAGATGGGAGCCGATGTCATTAAAGTCGAGTCTGCGCCCAAGGGCGATCTCGGGCGGAATTTCTCAACGTTTGGTAACAAGCGCAGCCTGTTCCACGTTCAGCACAATCGCGGCAAGAAAAGCCTGTGTGTCAATTTGCGCGACCCGCGCGGCATGGCGCTTGTGACTGAACTGATTCAGCACGTTGATATCGTGGTTGAGAATTTCAAGCCCGGCGTCATGGCGGATATGGGTCTCAGTTATGAGCGGCTCAAAGAACTCAAGCCCGATATCATTCTGTGCTCTATCTCTGCCCTTGGCCAGACCGGCCCCTTAGCCCATAAGCCTGGCTACGATTATATCGCTCAGGCGTATTCCGGGGTGACCTCAATGATCGGAGAGGAGGACGATGCGCCTTACATCCCGCTGGTCGGGATGGGGGATGTCAGCACAGGGGTCCATGGCGCACTCGCCGTCCTGGCGGCCTTACGCCACCGGGACAATACCGGTCGGGGTCAACATCTCGATGTTGCGCTGTTGGATGTGTACTACCACTACCACGAGGTCAATGTGCATACCCCGCGTGCCACAGAAGGCGCCATTCAACCAACCCGTGTGGGCCGCCATATGACGTATGCCTGCCCCTCAGGTGTCTTTCGCGGCAACGGTGGCTACTTGGTCATCATGGCCGTTTTCCATCATTGGCCGGATTTCTGCAGAGCAATCGAACGGCCTGAGCTGATTGACGATCCCCAGTACAATACGGATCAAGCCCGGCTCGAACGCCGAGACGAAGTGATCAAACTGGTCGAAGGCTGGCTGCAGACGTTTCCGGATGTCGAGAGTGCGGTCACCCGTTTAGAGGAGTTCAACGTTCCGGTTGCTCCGGTGCTCTCCGTCGCCGAGACCCTCAACCACCCGCATCTGCGAGAACGTGGGACCGTGACAACAATCAACGACCCTATCCATGGCGATCTTGATGTACCGGGCTTTCCGCTCAGGTTTTCCGAGTTCCCGGACGAACTTCCCCTCCACGCACCCACGTTGGGACAACACAACGAAGAAATCCTGACGGAGTATCTGCGACGGTCGCCCGAAGAGGTCCAGCAGTTGCGCGAGGCCGGGGTCGTGGTTGAGAAAAATTTGTAGGAATGGTTCGCGAACTCCCCCCTAGAGAGCGTGCGGGCATCCTGCTCGCGGGTCAAAACGTCGCCCTTGTCTACGAAGGCAACTGGTCAGTCACGCTGTTATGAAAAACCTCAGCCGGTGGAGTCTCGCCAGGGGTCGTCAGCACGGGTATTAGGACAGCCTTCCTTCGCGTCAGGAGAAAACATGCCAGTCTGTCATATCCAAGATCGAAAAATTTATATCAATACGCAGAGGACACAGACAGTAAAAATCTGTGATGCTCGCAACCGACAGGGACTCTATGAAAAGTACTATCGCATCACTCCGCCCTATGTGATCAATCCAGATGAAGTTACTTCAATAATCTCCAGATTCGCTGCTCTCCCAGAGCTTGAGAGATGGCTCGAAAATAACAGAAACGCCATTCGAGAGCCACAAAACGAATCCGGGAGAAAAGAATCACAAGGCTCGTCAAGTGAGAATGCTCCCCAAGTGAGTTCCTTAGATGACACTTCTAGGGAGGTTGTAAATGACGTGGATCATACCTTGAGATCATACAAAGGTGAGAAAGTCGTCACAGGGTTACCAGGACTGCCAGATACTCAGCAATACGATCCAGACAAAGATCCCTGGCTTGCCGAAGCGATACCTCTTGTCGAGCGTTCGATCGATCAATTGCTAGTCGATTTCATAAAATCGCCGTACCACCATAGAGTCGAGCATTCGATACATGCGGAGTTATATCGTCTCCTGAAATTGCATCCAGAACTTGCCAGATGTGTGACCATTGGGGACGGCGAGACAGAGACACAACTTGTTCACAAGGAATGGCCTGAAACCAAGCCACGAGAAGAGAAACAGAATCGTCGGGGCAATTTCGACTTGGCCGTCCTAACACCCCATCTTCTCAAGGATTGTCAAAACATCGATGTATTTCGTAACGGACGTATCCGTGCTCCCGTTGTGATTGAAATGGGACTGGACTACGGTTTTAAGCATCTCGACCAAGATGTCGAGAAATTAAAGAACAGTAAACCAACACATGGCTATATAATTCATCTCACGAGACAACTTCCGAGAGAGCCGGACACAGAGGCTTTAATTCTCGACATAGAGAAAAGGTCTCGCATTAAAACAGCCTATGCATTGGTATCGGGTACTTATAAAGCCTACAAAAGACTTGGGGATCGAGAAATTAAGGAGTGACACATGGCAGGACTGGTTGAGGGTAAAGTGGCGCTCGTCACGGGCAGCGGGTCGGGCATAGGCAGACAGTCGGCCCTGGCCTTCGCGCGTGAAGGCGCCAAGGTGGTCGTTTCCGACGTTGTTGTCGAAGGCGGGCAGGAAACGGTGCGCCTGATTCGGAGCGTGGGCGGCGAGGCCGTGTTTGTGCAAGCCGATGTTTCACAGGCGGCTAATGTAGAAGCGTTAATCAATGCGGCGGTTGAGACCTACGGCCGCTTGGACTGCGCACATAATAACGCGGGCATAGCCGGCAAGGCCCAGAGTACGATTGACTGCACGCAAGAGAACTGGGACCGCATCATTGCCATTAATCTGACGGGGGTCTGGCTGTGCATGAAGGCGGAGATTCCGTACATGCTCACCCAGGGCAAAGGGGCTATCGTCAATACCGCGTCCGATGCCGGACTGATCGGCGTGCCACGCGCCGGCGCCTACGTGGCCAGCAAACATGGCGTGGTGGGCCTGACCAAAACGGCCGCCCTGGAGTACGCCAAGGCGGGTATTCGCGTCAACGCCGTCTGCCCCGGTCCGATTGATACGCCCATGCTTCAGAGCGTCGGCCAGCGGCGTCCCAGGGTAGTGGAGAAAATGGCCGCCGCCCAGCCGGTGGGCCGTTTGGGACAACCCGAGGAAATCGCGGAGGCGGTCGTCTGGCTGTGCTCGGATGCGGCGTCTTTTGTCACCGGGCACCCCATGCCGGTGGACGGCGGTTATATGGCGCAGTGAGGGTCCTGCTGGAGACAGACCGGCCCGATTACAACGCGAACGAGTGCTTGACTTCAAGGAAGAGTCGGCTGTTCCGTCCGGTCCAGTACCGGTCATGGTCGCGTACGGGAGCGGCAAACTGACCGAACAGACCGGAGCGCGAGCCAATAAAGAAATCGGCCCCGATGGTGGCGGACACATAGTCCGAGAAATCGTATCGGATCTGGGGGCGGATAAGCAGGTCGCCAAAGTTGATACCGTACAGCACCAAAAACTGGGGGTGCAGGGTCTCGTTGATAAAATCGGACAGCAGGAAGAGCGAGACCGCATTCTCAACGGACTCGCCGACAAGCGCGCCGGGCGCATTGAAGATCACATTCTGGAAGAACTGCACATTCGCCATGAGATTATCGTGCACCGTCCAGTCCAATCCCAAGACATAGGACAGAAACTCGCGCTGCCGGATACTGTAGTAGCTTTTGGGCAGGTCGGCAGACACAAAATGCTCTCCGAGTCTCAAGCCCCCCTCGCCGCGAATCACAAACACATCAAAGGCGTAATTGAAGCTGCCCCCAATCAGATGGAAGCGCTCATGCCGGGGCTTGAAACGAAACGTATTTCGGTCAAGGAACGGGACCGGGAAATCGCTCCAGGAATATAAATAATTCACGGACAGGTCCATGTTGCGTAAAAAACGCGTGATCCGAAATCCAACTTCAGAATCGCTCAGCCGCCAATCCTCAGGCTGATTCGCCGAACGCAACGCTTGAGCGGGAACGTTCCGAAACTGAAACTCGCTGCCCTGGTCGGCCGGACGGTTGGCCTCGAAGTCGGGCAACCACAGGCCCTCAAACGTCCAGTCGCTCAGCGTGTAGTCCACCCGCAGCCCCCACAGCGGGATGCGGGCATCAATGAAGTCGTTCAGAATGAACTCGCGAAAGTCTTGCGGGTTGATCACATCCAGGATGCGCAGGCCGATGGACTCGCCCCACACGATCTGCTGCCGGCCCAGGCGGATATCAAAATCCTCGTAGAGCACGTCGAGATACAGTTCCCGCAGTTCGGCCTGAAACGAATCGCCACCCTCCAAGCGATCAACCGGCGAGGTCCGGAAATCCTCGATATTGGTTTCCAGATGATTGACCGGATCAAACATCGACCGCCCGAGGATGGTGAGTTCGGCCCAATCGGTCAGCTCGAACTCAATCTCGGCCTGGAGCCAGTTCTGAGACTTTGAGAGCTGATGCGGAGAGTGGAGCCGAAGCGCGGTCTCGTTTTTGACATAGCCGGTCACGTCCAGGCGATCCCGCAGGGTCTCAAACAAGCCGGGTTGCGGCTCACGCGCAGGCCGCCGGGCGGACGGAGTGACACGTCCGGGACTTTGCCGACTGGCCGCGGTGCGGCTAGGTGCGACTGACGCACCCTCCGTTTTCGGCACCACCAGCGGCGGTGCGGCTCCGGCCTGCTGTTCTGCCTGAGGGGAATCGGGCGTGGAGGTGGATGGCTGCGGAATCAATTGGGCGAAGCTGCTGGCCTCAGGGCTCTCAAACAGGATTTGCGCTCTCAGCTCCGGGGTCGGCCGCTCAGGCGCTTGGAGCACCGCCCTCACCCGACTGCCCCGCTGCTCTACGGTAAAGGCCGGCAGTTTTTCGCCTTTGAGGTCAAACACAAAACGCAGATGTTGCGGGTGAGTGCCCACCCGCACACGGCGCAGGAGGGTATCCTTGGCCGGATAGGTCGCTGAGGGGAGCGGCAGAACCGGCCCGATGACGTCGATCACGAGACGGGTTGGGGTCGAAAGCGGAAAGGCGTGGATAGCACTCGGCGCTTGGGAGAATTGCAGCACCACCTGCCGCTGATTCCCGTCGGCAGTCAGATGGACCTTGTGGAGACGCAGGACCGGGGGAGAAGCGGCTTGGACGAACGATACTCCTGCTCCAATCCACAGGATCGCGACAAGGCTGAAAACCCAGGTCTTCCGCCTCAGGGGCGTGCTGCTCATAGAGAGAACAATCTAGGGCGCGCCCTTGCGCAGCGACCGTTCGGTAAAGATTGACTCCTTGAGACCCTGATTGAAGCGGACGTTGCTGATATCCAGCTCGGTCTTATGGCCGGTGAGTTGATTTTCCACGACGATCCGCTTCCAGTTCCAAATCCCGTCGATCTCCTCCCATTCCGTTGTCAGGATTTTGAGCAGGCGGTCTTTGCGGTCGTAGAATTCAATTCTGGGCTCGGTCAGGGTCTCGGCGTTTATCCAGCGGAGCTTTTTGCTGTAGATGTAGTTCTCCTTTACGGGCGTGGACTCCAGGACGTAGAGCTTGGTGCCATTGTTCTGCTCGACGCGCAGCAGTTTATGCGTGTCCTCCTCGACCTCCCGGTCCGCCATGTCATCGTAGATCATATCGCTGCCCATAAAGGAGTTTTCCTTGTCGCCGGAGGCAATCCGGCGGACCTTGCGCAGGGCCGGCAGATAGATCCACTGGTCGTCGTCGGCCTCGGCGTCTTCCTGCGACCAGTTGAGAAAGGTGGTGTCTTTGACATCGGGCGGAGACTCAAAATAGATGAAAGACTTGCTCGACAGCCCATCCTGGCCCTCATAGTCTTTCCAGTAGCGCAGGGTATGGCGCTTGCGCGTCTTACCCCTGCTATTGGTCAGCGTCCAGACGGCCTCGGAGATCTGATCGTCGCCGTCCTCACGCTCGTCAACCATGACGGCAATCTCCCGTCCGCTGGGCTCCCCAGGGATTTCCTGCGCATCGGCGAGCGAAACTGCACTCAGCACCAACAATCCAAATCCGATCCATAACCCGATGGTCTTCATACTGTCTCCTTCTCTTGTAGGGGTGAAACCGCGTAGTCAGTTCTCATTACCGGAGCGGGCGACGGCATGGTGCCATACACAAACTGCGGCTTGAACGTATTGAGGATGGCCGGCAAGAGCGTCATGGAGGCCAGCAGGCAGGCACCCATATTCAGCGCCATCATCGCTCCGAGGTAGAAATTGGGCTTGAAGTTGGAAGTCAGAAAAACCAGGAAGCCCCCGACCACTACGGCCGCATTAAAGAAAATGGCTTTGCCCGAGGTGGCCATGGTGGCCACGGTAATGGCCTCCGGGTTAACCAGGCCGTCTCTGGTTTTCAGTTGATATTTATTGAGAAAATGGATGGTGTAGTCGATTCCGATGCCGATCACCATGGAGGCGGTCATGGATTTTCCCACTTCGAGGGGGATGCCCAGCAATCCCATGAGGCCGAAGCTGAAGACCATCACCGCGCTGATGGGAATGATATTGATCAACCCGGCGACCACGGAACGGAACATACAGGTAGTGAGCAGAAACACCGCCAGCAGCGAGGTGACCAGGCTGGTCAACTGCCCGGACACGACCAGCTCGCTGAAGCGGTTGCTCATATAGCCCTGCCCGGCAAAGCCGATCCAGAACCCGTTCCTGGTCTCCCAACCAATGACCGTGGGCGTGATACCGGCCACCCAGCGCCCGAACCGCACCGTCAGCGGATCGTGGTCGCCCGCCTGACCGCCGTTCTCCTCGACCCCGAATTCCCGAACCGCAAAGTCCTGAATCCGGTCGATCACGCGCTCGATATCAGCGCTGTGATCCGAGCGCAGAAAGAACGACACATTGGCGTGCTGGTAGTCATAATCGACCACCTCATCAAAATCGTCCGGGTCTCCGGAGAAGGAGTACAACAGCAGGTATTGGGCGACCAAGTCACGCGAGTCGGGAATGACCTCCATCTCCTTGCGATCCTCGTTCATGACCCGGTGCATACGTTTGATGAACTCAGCAATGGACAGCGAGCCACCCACAATCGGATCCTGTTCGACTGCGGCTTGCAGACGGTCGAGCTTGTCCAGCAGGTCCGGGTCTTTGAGCAGGTCGGGCTTGTGCCCTTCGATAGCCACGTAGATGGGCAGCGTGCCCTGAAACTTCTCCCGCAGAACCTCATCGCCGATGCGGACCGGACTCTGCTTGTGGAACACGTCAATCCATGAGGAGTCGACGTAGAGGCGCTGCAGGCCGATCAGGCAGATGAGCATGGTGCTGACCGCAATGCTCCATACCAGGAGTGGACGCCGGGCGACCCCCCGGCCCAGGCTGGACAGAGTCCGTGCAGCCCAGCCGGTGGCGGCCAGGTCTTGACTGCGGTTCATCTGGTTGCGCAGGCTGCGGCTGGCGGTGGGCGCCAGCAGGCTCAGGACGGCCGGGAAGAAAGTCAGCGAGACCACCATCGCCGCCAGAACCCCGACCGAGGTAAACACGCCGAAGTAGCGGATGGGCACCATGGCCGCGGTCAGAAAAGACAGAAAGCCGGCCGCGGTCGTCAGGGCCGTGAACACCACCGGCTTCCACATTTCCCGCATGGCCGCCATAACGGCCGTCTCGGCGTCCGGTTCGGCTTGACTGAGAATTTCGTCGTAGTAGCGGCTCAGAATATGAATGCCGTAGGCCACGCCAATCGCCATGAGCGTGACCGGCATCATGGTCGAGATAAAATACATGGGGACCCCGAGCCAGGCCATGAGACCCATACTCCAGATGACGGAGATGATCACTACGGCAAACGGCAGGAGAACGCCGCGCAAACTGCGATAGGTCAGATACAGGGTTCCGAGGACAATAAACAGGACCAGCGGCATGAAGCGTTCCATGTCGCTCCGCGCGTCTTCGGAGAAGGTGACCTCCATAGCGCCGCGACCGGCAATATGGAACTGCTCGGGCACGCCGGCTGCCTCTTTTTCCCGGATCATGTCCCGAATGGTGCGGTAGATCGCCGACCGGCGGGCGACCCCCTCAAGCGTCCCCTCGGACGATTCCATCCGGGCCATAATCAGCAGACCGGTGCCCTCGCGCGATACGACCCAGTCCACAAACATGGCGTTGTCAAACAAGGCGTCCTTCAGCGCGGCCAGGGCTTCGGCCGAGCGCGGCGGCTCTTCCATGAACGGATCAACCGCCATGCCGTCGCTGGTGCCGGTGATATTATCCATGGTGGCCACGCTGGTCACGTCTTCATCCCGGACGGCTTTGATGCCCGGCAGGAGCGCAATTTTCTCGGAGAACTCTTTGACAATACCCAGGGTACGCGGGTTAAAGACCCCGTTTTCCTGTGGGTTGTCGTTCAGGACGCCGACAATGATGAGGTCCAGCATCCCAAAGCGCTCTTCCACCACATCGTTGTAATGCAGGACCGGATCGTTGGGGGGGATCATGGATTCGGCATCGCTCTCGAAGCGCAGGTATTGGAGCTGCATGGCCGCAACGATCGTCACTCCCAGAACGGCCGCAATAACCGGAAAACGAAGACGGATGATAGTGCGAAAAATGGATTCCATTCAGCGTTCCTCTATCCTGCCGGGGCACTCCTGGCTCCGCGCGTGATCTGGCTCGGGGCGCGTTTCCGAGACGCAGATGCACCTCTCGGTTTGGTTTTTGTCCGGCCGGAGTCAGCGGTGAGCAGGGCCAGAACCAGGTCCGGCAGGGCGGTCAGCACCTGCTCGCCGGACAGCTTCGAGTCCATATGGCCCACGAGTTTCTGTCCCCGCAGGGTGTGAATCACGAGGCCGATAATGGCCAACGGGACCATCTGGACCGGCAGCGGCTTCAACTCGCCCCGACGCACACCGCGCGCCACAATGTCCTGCACGGCACGGTGCGCCCGCGAGAACCAGCGTTCGGCCAGCACCGCGGCAATGGCATGATGGTCGTCAATGGTACGCTGCACCATCTGAAACCGGTGCGGCGCGTCATGATAGGCGTCAATGAATACCTGCACCACGGCCCGAATCTGTGCCTCGGGCTCGGTCCCGTCCGCGGCAATGGCCTCAATCTGTGTGACCACTCCGCTCACCGCCTCCTCAAGCAGGGTTTGATACAGGGCCTCTTTACTGTCGTAGTAGTGATAGATGAGGGCCTTGGTCGCGCCGGCCTGTTCGGCAATCTCCCGAATCGAGGTACCGTCAAAACCACGCTCGGCAAACAGCGCTT
Organism: uncultured Binatia bacterium (SeqCode); assembly: GCA_965203745.1. GTDB lineage: Bacteria > Desulfobacterota > Binatia > Bin18 > Bin18 > Bin18. The sequence continues at coordinate 116,676 of CBDBDK010000001.1, read as the reverse complement.
CAGCAACCGTCCCAATCTTGGCGCGGTAGTCCGGCGACGAAGCTGTTTTGATGGGACGGGCCATAGCGAGCATTAATTAACCGACCGGACAGTTAACGTCAAGGCCGGTTGAAGAATGGGGCTGTTTCCATAGGGTGAGGAGGGGGCAGACTTCCGCCCCAATCTCGCTATACTTGGCGAGAGCAACCAACCGACGCCGAGGAGAACCGTGTGAAATTTGGCATCCTTCAATTCTTTAGCTGGCCGGGACGTCGAACGGAGATTGCGACGGTGTATCAACGTGGTTTGGAACGTATCCAGATCATGGATCAGAACGGGTATGATGCGGTCTGGCTGACCGAGCATCATTTTAACGACTATAGCGTCTGCCCTTCTATCCCGGTCATCGGGACGTATGCCGCGGCCCGCACCAAGCATCTTCGGATCGGGGCCGGCGTGTGCCTGGCCAGCTTCTACCACCCGCTCCGCCTGGCCGAGGAAATCGCGCTGCTCGATACGCTGTCCGGCGGCCGGGTCAATTGGGGGGCCGGGCGCGGCTTTGACCTGAGAGAGTTCACAGCCTTCGGCGTGTCCGTCGGGGACAGCCACGCCCGCTTTCGGGAAACCATGGACATTGTGCTCAAAGCCTGGACCAACGACCGCCTGACCTATACGGGCCAGTATTTTTCTTTTGAGGATGTCGAAGTTCTGCCCAAGCCCCTGCAAAAACCGCACCCACCCGTGTGGGCCGCGGCTTCTTCGCCGTTAGCTATTGAGTGGGCCGCTTCCGTCGGCCATTCGATTCTCATGGACCCGCACGCCACCCATGCGGAACTGGGCCATAAATGGGAATTATACCGGGATACGCTTACCCGCCACGGCTATTCCATTGAAGGCCGTCAGATACCCATGGCGCGTCTCCTCGCCATTGCTTCCACCCAGGAAAAAGCCGCCGAAGTCGCCCGTCAGGGAGCCAAATGGCTGGTGGATACCTATGTGCCGCCCGAGATGTATGGCACCGGCGACCCGGTTCAGCGCTATGTTGACGAAGTCGTCATTCACGGCACGCCGGACAAGGTCAGAGACGAACTCGCGCGCCTGCATGAAGAAATCCATCTGGACTACATCATCGGCGCGCCCCTGAGTCATGAGAGCTTTCTCCAATTCACGGACCAGGTGCTGCCCCGGATGGGCTAGGGCCCAAGAAGGTCTACGGTATGAGTGATGTTGCGTTTGGCATATTTGATCACCTGGAGCGCAGGGCGGACTCGCTGGGCGAGTTGTATGAGGGGCGCATGCGACTCCTCAAGGTGGCTGACGAAGCCGGTTTTTACGGCTATCACCTGGCCGAACACCATGCCACACCGCTGGGCATGGCGCCGTCTCCGAGTGTCTTTTTGTCGGCGGCCATCCAACACACCAAGCGCATCCGTTTGGGGCCGCTGGTGTATTTGCTGCCGCTGTATCATCCGCTGCGGCTGATCAGCGAAATCTGTATGCTCGACCATATGAGCAACGGCCGCCTGGAAATCGGGGTCGGGCGCGGCGTGTCGCCGTTTGAGCAGGCCTATTTTGAGGTGCCGGTTTTACACTCGCGGGCGATGTTCGAGGAAGCCCTGGAAATGGTCACCGCTGGCCTGCACCAGGAGCGGCTCACCTACGAAGGCAAATATTACCAGTGTGCCGATGTCCCGATGGAACTGCACCCCAAGCAAACGCCCAACCCGCCGTTCTGGTACGGGGTGATCAATGCGAACAGCCTCCGCTTTGCCGCCGAGCGCGGCATGCATATGGCGAGCGGCGGACCCAACAGCGGAATCAAAGAGCTGACCGCCCAGTACACAGAGATGTGGTCGCACAATCGGGACAATCCGCTCAACCTCAACCCCCAGATCGAAACGCCGAAAATGGGCGCGTTCCGCCATGTTTTTGTGGCGGACACGGATCAGGAAGCCGAAGCCATCGCCACACCGGCCTATAAGGATTACTACGCCAATATCGAAAAGCTGTGGCTCGACTTCGGCGTAGCCGTCACCCTGTTCACCCCCGACCTCCAGGTCGCCCGCAGCCTGGATGTCGCCCTCGTCGGCTCTCCCAGCCGGGTGCAGGACGAGATTGCCCGCTTCTTCGAGACCAGCGGCTGCAACTATATTCTGGTGTCGTTCGCCTGGGGCAGTCTGACCCAGGCCCAGTCCGAACGTTCCATGGAATTGTTCGCCAGCCAGGTCATGCCGCAGTTCGGATCGGCCTCCGCCTCAGTATAGATTCACTGGGACAGATGGTCCAAAATCTTTGCTTTGCGGCTATGCTGACCTGCGTTACCCCGGCGTCTCCCGCCCAATCCGCACGTTCCACCAGACTATCAGCGGAGTTATCACAATGGTGGGCAGGGTCCAGGCCAGCCATACGGGGTCGGTCTCCACGTTGACGACTAACACCGCGGTGACGGTTGCGATGGTTCCCGCCAGCATATTAGTGAGATGCCGGGCGATACGCTGCTTGCCGGACGCTCGCCGACCGGTGTGGGAACGGGCATCAACGGCACTCAGTGCCACCGCGATGCTCCCAAATACCACCATCGTTACCCACTGGGAACTACCCGACAAGAGAAGGACAGCACCGTAGCTCCACATCCCTAGCCCGGTCAGCCCCATGACTGCCACCGCGGCCCAGTCTATCGGCTGGGCGTGCCCGTGTCTGTTCCGGGCAAAGCGCCAGCCGGCAAATACCAGATAGAAACTGAATAGAGCGATCAACGCTAGGAACACGTTGGACCCGAGTATCGCCAGTGGCAGCGCGGTCATAAAGATCACCGTCATTGCGATAGCATAGACCCGCCCGGCTCTTATGTGATAAGGACCGCCCTTGGCCGTTATCAGTGCGATAATGGCCGTCGGTAGCGCAACCGAGCCTGCTGCGATGTGAATTACGAGAAGGACGGTACCAACCATATGATCTCCTTCCAGTGCTCCCGCAGGTTGAGCGCGATTATCGCAGGTCCGGAGTAGACCTCCCTTGTACCGTATACGGGTCTTGAGTACCGTCAACAGTGGAGGAATTTATATGAGGACCGGAGGTCGGATTACGTTCCGCTAATCCGACCTCCCAGGATGGCTATCAGGGAAGTCAAAACAGATACGCCCGTCCTAGATTGAGGAATAGGAGCATCGTAGCGATGACTCATCCACAGCCGCTCGAACGCAATCTTGAGTACACCCCTGCTCGCAATGAACACAGCGCCGGGCTGCGGCTGCTGCAACCCTACCTCCGGCGTGCGCATGCCAGCAGTGCGAAGCGCTGGGCCAGAGCAGTCGAAAAATGTGTCACCATAGACCATCTGCGGCAGGTGATGGAGAAGCGCGTACCGCCGATTGTGAGAGAGTATTACCGTGGCGGTGCCGACAACGAAATCACGCTCAGAGATAATGTCGAAGCCTTTCAAAGAGAACGCTTTAAGCCGAGAAGTGCGATCCAGTTGGACGCAGTCGAGATGCGGACTGAAATTCTGGGCCACTCCATTGCGCTGCCGGTTATCGCCGCTCCGATAGGCAGTCCCCGCATGCTCTGGCCCCGCGGAGAAGCCGTCGCAGCCAAGGCGGTCGGTGAAGCCGGGACGATATGCACGCTCTCCACACTGACGGGGACCGACCTGGAAGAAGTTCGCACCGCCTCGCCGGGACCGTGTTGGTATCAACTGTATCTCGTTGGTGGAAAAGACGTCGCCGCCCGCAGTATCGAACGGGCGAAAAACGCCGGCTATTCCGCGCTTGTGCTGACCATTGATACCGCGGTCGCCGGGAATCGCGCCCGGCACGAATGGCTCGGCGCCTCACGGGCGATTCATGGCACGCCACTCCAGAAACTGCAATTTGGCCCGCAAATGATCTCCCATCTCTCCTGGCTGAAGAGCTTTTATGCGGACGGCGGGATGATGCAGTTCCGCAATGTCATTCTGAACGACGGCCAGCCGATGCCCTACGCGGACGTTGGAGCGCAACTGCGCACTTCGGTTGTCACCTGGGAGCATCTGCCCTGGATTCGGGAAATCTGGGGGACGGATAAGCCCATCCTCATGAAGGGCATACAGTGTGTCGAAGATGCCCGGCTGGCGGCCGAACATGGCGTGGACGGCATTGTCATATCCAACCACGGTGGACGCCAGATGGATCGCGTTTACCCAACCCTCTACGTCCTGAAAGACGTCGCGGCCGAACTCAAGGACTCCGCGATGACCATCTTGTTGGATGGTGGCATTCGTTCCGGCGGGGATGTCGTCATTGCCTTGGCCCACGGTGCGGATGCGATCTTAGCCGGACGGGCGTATGTGTATGGTCTTGGGGCGGGTGGAGAAGCAGGGGTGCGTAAGGCGTTTGCCATCCTGAAAAAGGAGATCGAGGACACCATGCGGCTCCTGGGCTGTGCCTCCATCCACGACCTGAATGCCAAAGAGCATCTGTTGCCGTATCCCTTTCAGTAGAGCGTTTTCCCATAGGCTGGGGTCGTGCCATTCCGCTCTCGTCATGCCGGACGTGATCCGGCATCCAAAAGCCGGGGGATTGGGAGGCTGGGTTCCTGCTTTCGCCGGAATGGCGGACAGCGACATGGAATCGTCATTTGCTCTAGCCGTCCGCTCTGGATCTGGGATAGTCGTCCTGATGCGCCCGTATCCATGCCCGGATTTGCGGCAACGCCGCGACCCTGTCGTACACCGCCTGGAGTTTCGGGAAATCAGCGTGCAACACGTCTTCATCTATGTCGAGCAGTTGGTTCAGTCGATTGAAGACGCAAATGTCGGCCCAGGAGAGTTGTGACCCCACCATTCATCTATGTCGAGCAGTTGGTTCAGTCGATTGAAGACGCAAATGTCGGCCCAGGAGAGTTGTGACCCCACCATACAGCCCTCCTGAGCGAGCTTTTCCAGGCGCAGCAGGGCTCCCGGCAGGGTGGTCTCAATCCACGCAGCAATGCGTTTCTGCCGCTCTTCCTGCGGCACCATCTTCACCCCCGGAGTGCCGGGAACACCTTCGAAGCTCATCTTGGCGAGGGCGGACTGAATTTCTGCTTGATGCACGACGATCATATCACTGCGCGCCGCCTCAATGGGGTCCGACGGATACAAGCCAGCCAGGCGCGCGGCCAGACGAGCGATACTGTCGGTCTGGCCGAGGAATACGCCGTCCACCTCAAGGGCGGGCATTTGTCCGAACGGGAGCTGGGCTTTGAACGCCATCATGTTGGCGAATTCGTCTACGGTATAGCGCCGGTCTGTAAATGCGATCTCACCTGCGGTGAGCAGCAAGCGAATCGGCTCTCCGATTCCTCTCCCGTGGAAGTAGTGCAGCGTGATGTCTGATGCCATGGTCATCATCCCTCTCGGTTATTATGATCGCTCGGTCTTAGCCTGGGACGCCGGGACAGGCAACCGGCTTCGCTGTATTCACATTGCACGACGAAACGTAGCCGGACGGGGCGTCAGGAGGAGGAGAACCAGGGCGAGGCCGCCTGTCGCCGCGCCATACAGAAAGGCCGACTGATAACTGCCGCTGACATCCCGCAGATAGCCGGCAATCATCGGTCCCCAGGCTCCCAGCACCCCGGCCCAGGCAAATAAGAACCCGGTAATGGACCCGGCGTGCAACCGGCCGAAGAAGTCTCCGACCAGGGCCGGCAGCAGCGTGGTCAGGCCGCCGTAGAAAAAACCAAAGGCGGCCGCGCCCGCGTATAACGCCCCGAGTCCCTGGGCCGAAAAAAAGAGAAGATAGGCCGTGATGTGGACACCCAGACTCACGGCCATGCCGCTTCGCCGACCGATCCGATCCGACAGCGGACCCAGGCAGAGATTGCCCAGCAAGGCGCTCATCCCCATAATGCTCACCGCCAGGGCTCCATCTGCATGTGAGACCCCCAGGTCTTGCGCAAACGCCACAATATGCACGAAGGGCACGGGGATGGTCAGGAACATGGCCACCAGGGCGAAGCCGAACAACCAGAACGACAGGGTGGTCCAGGCTTCCGGCAGGGTCCAGCTCTTGAAAGCCGCGGTTTGACTGTCCGGCAGCGGTGCCGGGCTCTGGGCCGCAGGCTCGCCGTCAGGCGTCAACCCGAGCTGTTCCGGGTTGCGTACCATAAAGCGCGCCAGGGTGAGGAGCAGGACCAGGATGATGAGGCCGCACGCAAAATAGACCGGACGCCAGCCCCAACGGGCCATACAGAGAGCGGTCACCCAGGGGCAGAGCAGGATACCACAGCTGCTGCCGCTCGCTGCCAACCCCAAGGCCAGGCCGCGTTTACGCTGGAACCATTTGACCACCGTCGTATTGCAGGGAATATAGGCGCTGCTCATGCCCAGCGCGGCAATCAGCCCATAGCACAGGTAGAGCTGCCACTGGACCGTCATCTGGCTGGTGGCGATAATGCCGCTGCCCAGCAACAGCCCGCCGGCGGTGACGACCCAGCGGGGACCGGCCGTGTCGGTCAGCCGTCCGCTGATCCAGCTACAGCCGCTATAGACCATGGTGTAGAGCGAAAACGCTCCGCCCAGGCTGGCGCGCTGCCAGCCCAGTTCATCCAACATGGCGGGCAGGAACACCCCAAAAGAGTATTGTACCCCGTAGGTCACGAACAGGACAACAAAAGCACAGGCGGTGACGACCCAGCCGTAAAAGAGCGCAGGGAAAAGAGACATGCGAAAGAGACCGTCCGGACCTGCGTTGCCTCACGCCTGCCCGTCGGCCTCCATATCACGCAGCATGGCCTGTTCCATTTTCTGCATGCCTTCTCGGGTGGAGACATCGCACTCGATCCGGCCCTCCGGGGTGTCGACCAGGGTCACGTAGGACCCACGGTGATTGCTGAAAATCTCAAACGTGGTGCAGCCCTCCGGTCCGGCGATATGCGGGCCGTAAGCCACACCCGGCTCCGTCATCATCACATCGCCGGGCTTGAGGATGCGCTCACCCACGTCCAGCGTGCCCTGCACGACAATCTCGAACCGATGGCAGTCGTGGGCGTGACGCGGCAGAGTCCAGTTCGGACCCATCCGCAGCGTCACCACCGTAGGCGGGTTGTCCTTCCGGTCGCCGAGTAAAAAATAGGCCAGTCCGGTCACGCCTTCTAACGGCATCTCGACCAACTCTTTCAGTTCCTCTGGGTACTGTTTCCAGAATGCGGGATCGTCCATTGATAAAAAAGACGCCATAGCTCTCCTCCTTAACTCTGCATGCTGTCCATGGGTAGCAGAAAGAACCATATATCGCGCCGCACCTCCGCGTCTTTCAATGGCGGATGGGTGGTGAACGCCGGGTTCTCAAACACCGGACACTCAATGTCCCGGACCGCGTTCTTGATATCGTGATCGGCCATGCGTACTCCTTTTAACCGGAATGTCGTTTTCGAGGTGGTAGCGCCCCGGCTGCTATACCAGAAAGTCTGCGGATATTCAAAATAGAATCTAAGGTGTCGGGGCAATGCATGAATTGCCCCTACGAACCGCACCGCTCAGTCGAGCCGGTAGGCGCGGGCGACGTTTTCTCCCAGGATGCCGCGCCGGGCGGCTTCGCTCATCGGCGTAACCATTTCCTGTAGTTCTTCGAGGTAGTTCGCCGGGTGGTCCGGGTGGGGATAGTCGCTCGCCCAGAAGAACTTGTCCGCACCGACCAGAGCGGTCAGCGAGGCGATCGTGCGCTCTTCGGGGTCCGCGGAAATATAGCACTGCCGCTTGAAGTAGTACGACGGCTTTTCCTTGAGCCGCACGGTTGCGCTAAGTGTCGTGCCCTCGAAGATGGCGTCCGCCCGGTCGAGAAAATAGCCGATCCAGCCTGCCTGCGATTCCAGAACGACGACCCGCAAACGCGGGAAGCGTTCAAACACGCCGCATTGAAACAAGGTGCCAAAGGCGTGCTGCACGCCCTGGCCGGCGAACAGGTCCACATACCACATGGCCCAGCCGAATTTATCGTAGCGCTGGTGGATACCCCATTCGGGTGGCTCAAACGTGGGATGAATGGCAAACGGGATGTCGCAGTCCTGAGCGGTGGCAAAGACAACATCGTGGCGGGGGTCGCCGTGGGGGATGCGTGAAATCGTAAACGGGCTGACAAACACTCCTTTACAGCCATCCGCAACGGCGCGTTCGATTTCGCGGGCGGCTTCCTGGGGGTCGCCGAGCGACACGTGAGCAATGGGCACGAGCCGTCCGCCCGAGTCCCGGCAGAAGTCGGCAATCCAGCGATTATACGCCCGGCAGTAGGCCGCGGACAGTTCGGGGTCGAGCAGTTCAGCCTCCCACAGCAGCCCCAGGGTCGGGTAGAGGATGGCCTTGTCCATATTCTCACGGCCGAGCAGTTCCACCCGCTCTTTCATATCCATGGTGCCGAAGGCCGCGCCCTTGACATAGGTCAGTTCCGGTCCCGGTCGGATCGCCCGCACCTCTTCGGGCCGAATCTCGCCCCGCATGGCCCGTTGACGCAGTGCGGTGGCCTCGTCCACCTGTTTGCCCATGCCGCCCAGGGTGCCCAGCGTGCCCGGACGAGTGAGCTTGGCCCGCCGGGTGTCAATCTCCAGATATTCGTAGCCGTCGTCCGGGTCCACGCGGATACGCAGCGCCCGGTCACGATAGGCGGGATCAAGATATTGCTCCCACAGATCGGGCGGTTCAAGGATATGTCCGTCACAGTCAATCAGTAAGGAATCGGTTGTCATACATCTCCCTTGTGTGGTATTCGACCCGACGCTGTACCAGAAAGACGGAGAGTTTTCAAAGGCACAAACGTAGGGGCAATTCATGAATTGCCCCTACATCCCTGATTTTGACCGTTTGTGTAATTAGCTCCGCTCTTCTACAATAGGCGCTCCATCGTACTCGGAGGAAAACCCAGCAGAGAAAAAGGAGGAACCATGAAAGTCGGTACGATCATGCAGTTGACCAGTTTTGACGGCAAGCCGGACCTACAGACCTATCAGGAAGAGCTGTCGCTGGCGGATAAGGCGGAAGGCTACGGCTTTGACTCGCTGTGGAGTCTGGACCACCACTTCACCGGCTATGTGATGTCGCCGGACCCGTGTCAGTTGTTGTCCTATATGGCCGGGCGCACCACCAAGATTCAACTCGGCACCGCGGTCATCGTGTTGCCCTGGCACGACCCGGTCGAAATCGCCGAGAAAATCGCCCTGCTCGACCTCGTGTCCGGCGGACGCACGATCTTCGGCTTTGGGCGCGGCGCGGCTACGGTCGAATACGCCGGTTTCCGCATTCCCATGGACGAGTCGCGCGAGCGTTTTGTCGAATGCGCCGACATTATCCGTCTGGGTCTGACCCAGGACAGCTTTTCGTACGAGGGCAAGTATTATCAGATTCCGGACATTCAGGTCCGCCCGCGGCCCATCTCCAATCCCGAGACCCGCTTCTATGCCTCGTCGGTCAGCCCGGAGTCGGCCGATATCATGGCCAAGATGGGCTTTGGGGTGTTGATCATTGCCCAGCGCAGTTGGGAAGATACGGCCACGGACTACCAGCGCTACTGCGAAACCGCCCTGGCCAACAACATTACGCCCCGTCCGCCCATCGGCTTGTTCAACGTCCTGGTTTCCGACGATGCCAAAGAAGCCGAAGACCTGGCTCAGCATTATATGGGCACGCTGTTCGACTCCATTGAAAACCACTACGGCTTTTCCTCGGGCAAGCTGAAAAGCGTCAAGGGCTATGAGTTCTACGGCAAAATGGCCAAAACCTATGCCAAGCTCAACGCGGACGCAGAGGCCAAGGTCAAAGCGATCGAGTTCTTCCGCAGCCTGCACGCGGCCGGCACGCCGGACCAGGTGCTCGAAAAAATCCGCTATATTCACGAGACGGTCGCGCTCGACCATATGGTTGGCACCTTCGCTTTCGGCGGCCTGCCGGCCCCGAAACTGAATCGCAGCTTCCAGCTTTTTGCCGAGAAAGTCCTGCCCGTGCTTCAGACCGACCCGGCCTTCCACCTGCCCAGGGAGCAGGCCGAGTTGGCCGCGGCCAGCGCCTAGATTGTCACCGGGGCAGACCCGACGGTCTGCCCTGCTCCCCCCTATAGTCTCACCTGCTCTCACCCTACGGCGCGAACATTTCGCCCAGGACGGTCAGAACTTCTTGTGCGGCCCTGTCGCTGATTTTCCCCAGGCGGCGGACCAAGCGCGTTTTGTCAACCGTGCGGATCTGATCCAAGACGACCTGCCCGCTTTTTGGTAGTGCGTCAATTTGAAATTTGCACCCTTGCATTGTCTCTCTCCCCTATGCGTACTTCAAGGCCAGAGAGGTGCAACCATGCCAACAGGGCCGCAAGGTCAGAAACGCCCAGCCAGTGAGACGGCCGCCGCTGTACAGGTGATGAAGATTGCAACGGGGCAGCTATCGGAGAGTCCACCGTCTGCACGGAAAACGGTGATGATTCATACCAAGAAAGAGTTGCGTAAGCGTCAGGGAGGCGGGTGAAACCTAGCCCGTCCAGGAGCGCCGGTGCCTCTGGCCCACGAAGATACCTGCCGTGATTAAGATATCCTTCTCAGGATCAAGGGTAAATTTACGAGTTGACCAGATGCCAAACCTTCCACTTATGTAGTCCTCTATGCGGTTGAAAAAATAGACGTAAGTTTCTTTTACATCCAAATCCACCACCTCCATGTAGAAAAGATATCTACGTCCTCCGATAGTTGTAGGAGAAAGCATCACGTCACGATCTATCCGGTATCGACGGCTCATAGTGCCAGGGAACTTATAAGCACCCAATACAAAATCCCACGTGTCACGTAGTTCGCTCAATTGTTCATGGTTATTTCTTTCCCGTTGAATACTGCCCCTTCTCCATTCGATCCTATTCTTCATAGTCATCATACGCCTTCCCATCTAAGTAATGACCAGAATCCAGATCGAACTCTTCAGTGCTCCACTCATTCTTCTCCTGCTCTTCTAGTGCCTTCCTTCTCTCCTGTTCCTCTTCCTCCTCATATTCCCATATTTCCTCTGCGTTCTTTCGTTCCCTCTCCACTTCCTCCCATTCTTCAATGAGTTCTGATTTACTTTGTGAAGCAGGAGATTCCTTTACTTTTCTCTCCCACCACTGTTGACGTTTCTCCTCTCCCCAGATTGGCTCAGTCGTCATAAAGCGTTAGCCAGATCATTCCTGCCGCAATAGGCAGATAGAAAATAGTCAAGAGAAGGAAGCCGGAGAGTTCTTCTCCCGGCTTGATTGAGGCCCAGACATCATAACATCGGTAGAGCCATATCAGGGTGAGGAGGGAGAGGACGCCGGTGGCAAAGCCCTGGCCCTCGTTCCTATCGCGCACGGGCTTGTCTGGAATCTGGTAGGTTTTTCTGTCTGTGGCTGCGTCCCAGTACTCTCGCTGCTCGGGAGACAGACTTTCCCGGTATTCCTGCGCCGATGGCCGGCGCTTTTTGGGGGTCATAAGACACCCCACTCGCTTTTTCTCTGAAAACGAACGGGAATCCGGGTAGGATAAGGACGCCCTTTCGTCGACATCGGAGCGACCATAACCGTGCCAATATGTCGATTCATTTCATCGGGCGATATGACGACACACGGGCGCGTTTTCTGAATCTCATGCCCTTGTGTAGGATCGAACCTCACCAAATACACCTCAAAACGGGAAACTACCATTTCCACTCCGTAGTGTCCCATTCTGTGGCTGACTGGGATTCTCCATCAAGCAGGGCATCATCCCCATGTTCACGCATGGAGCGAAAGGCATCCTCCCAGCCACTCCGAGGCTGTTTGGCCGGACGAATAACCAAGTGGTCGTGCCGGAGTTCAAGTTCGACTTGGTCGCGGAACTGGCACTGTTCCAAGAATGCTTTGGGGATACGGACACCGCGCGAATTCCCAATTTGAACGAGGGCGGTTTTCATCGGCAAGCCTCCGTTTTGGGCGAGTGCATACAATGTAAGTACGAGAGTGGATAGGCCATGTCAACGGATGCTCTCACTGTCCTTACCCCGGAAGGGGGGAACAGCCGGTAAGGACTGAAACAATCGTCACAGGGGCCGGAAGTTCATCTCCAACAGCGCTTCGAGGTGAGTCGGGTGACAGGCGATAACGGGCGCTTCCGACGCCGCCGGCTGGTCTCTCGTCTTCCGTACCATTTCGGTCGGGGTCACCGGCTCGCCGGAGAGTCGATACAGCCCTCCCCCGGCCTGCCATAACACCATTGCTGCCGCCGCAATATCATAAAAGTGGAAACGGGTGAGAAAGCTGGCCTGGAGTGCGCCGGTAGCGACCAGAAGGACCTCGTAGCCGGAGACGCCGAAGCTCCGAATCTTGCCGGGATATTGACTGATATTCCAGTGCTGCACGTCCGATGAGACCCCGAGATAGTCGGATTTTCGGATGTCCGGTTGTACGGGCGGGATGGCGAGCGGAGCGGCATTCCATTCGGCGTGCTTGCCGTGGGCGCTCAGAAAAACGTGCTTGGCCGCCGGCATACTGAAAATGCCGATGAGCGGTTCCCACCGGTCGGTCCTCGCCTGCTGCCGGAACACCGCCAGGGAAATGCCCCACACGGGAATACGGCTGCGGAATGCCGCCGTCCCGTCAATCGGATCGAGCAGCGCAATATACGCAGCCGAACGGTTGCCGGACCAGCCCTGCTCTTCCCCGAAAATCCCCACGTCCCCCTGAAAAAGCGCGGCCAGTTCGCGTCGTAGAAAGCCCTCGATTGCGCCGTCCGCGGGTGTGACCCATGAACCGTCGGGTTTGAGCGACCCCGGACTCCGGCCGTACTGGTCCAGGGCCATCCGATCCGCGGCGTGTACGAGCTGCCCGATCCGCTCAAGTGTCTGCGTTTCGCTCATCCTCTACCGCGTCCTGTCGCATCACTGGCGCACTCCGCCGCCCAACTCTTCAAACAGTTCGCCCACCACACGCGCCGTACGGGCCGGGTCGTGCCGCACCAGAGAATGGGCCGACATGACGTTCCCGAATTTCACCACTTTTACCCCCAGGTCATACAGCGCCTCAGTATCAAGCCTGACCTGTGCGGCCCGTTCTTCCTGATACTTGCGCGCCAGTGCGGGGGGGATCTCACCCCGGTGGACAACCACCGCATCAGGGGTCCGACCGGCATACTCGGCCAGCTTTGCCACGTGCTGAGAGGCCGAGTAACCGTCGGTTTCTCCATGACGGGTCATGAGGTTGAGAATGTAAATGACCGGTGCGCGCGCGTTTTGGAGTGCTTCCGGAATACCGCTGACCAGGACATTAGGGATGGTTGAGGTGTATAGATTCCCCGGCGCAAAGATAATGAAATCGCTCTCGTGCAGGGCCCGGACGGCCTCGGGGTTGGCCTGCGCCGCGGGCGTGAGATACACTCGCTGGATCGGGATAGCCGGGTCATGCTTGGGCACGTCGATATTGGCCTCTCCCTCGACCAGGGTACCGTCCGCCAGCTCCGCGCACAGATGGGCGTGATCCCAGGTCACGGCCAGGACGCGGCCCCGTATCTTGAGTATCCGGCTGATGGCTTCAATCGCCTGCTTCTCGGAGTCCAGAATTTTTGTCAGGGCGAGAAAGAAAAGATTGCCAAAGCTCCGGCCCTCCAGGGGCGCGTCCACAAACCGAAAAGAAAACAGATCGCGCAAGAGCTGGCTCTCTTCTGACAGGGCGACCAGACAGCGCCGCATATCACCCGGAGGCAGCACCCCGAATTCATCCCGGAGACGCCCCGAGTCGCCGCCCGAATCCATCATGGTCACGATGGATTGTATCCACAGGTCCGCATACGCGCGCAGCCCCGACAGGACGTTGAACGACCCGGTTCCACCTCCAATCACACTCACTCTGCGTCGCATGGGCTCCTTCTTTGGGGTCCTTGGGGTCTATTGGGTCTATTGAGTCCTTTGGGTCTCATAGACTCAACCGACTCAATAGACTCAACCGACTCAATAGACTCAGTCCGGGTCCATCGTTGCAGCGCTTCCAGGGTGGGGCTCGAAATCTCGGTCTGCCACTGCTCGCACAGTGCGGCGAGCGGCGCTCTCAGGGCAGGTAAAGGGTCTGCCCCTGGCGTCATCCCAGCCGTTTTCTCTCGCAACCAGGCGAGCGTATCGTCCAGGCTCGGCAACGACCCGGCCAGAAGCGCCTGCCGCAGTTGAGGGATCGTGGTGGTATCAAAGGTGCGTTTATGGCTGAGGTCGATAATATCGGACAGGAGCAGGCCGGCCTCACTCAGGCGACAGCCGAACCGAGCCAGGAGATCATTATAGACCTGTCCAGACACGGCCTCGGCCCTGGTCCGGACGGCATCCAGGAGCGCGTTTCCACATAGGTCCATTTCGGCTTCGTGGGGCAGGAGTTGGCAGTAGAATTTGAGTTTCGGCTCCGTACCCGACGGCCGGATGATCGTTACCCCGCCGTCTGTCACAATCTGCAAGACATTCCGAGGGAGCTTATCGGTTTCGCTCACAAAGGGTCCGAAGCGTGCCTCGTCCCAGTAATCAATCATATCCGTAACGGCAAACCCGCCAAGCTGCCGCGGCGGCGTTTCGCGCAGGGAGCGCATAAGTCGGTCTCGGCGCAACACCCCTTCCGCCCCACTCATCATGAGAGATCGATTGACATCCGCATACCCGCCCAACTCTTCCAGGATATGGATATAGTAATCGAGCAGCGTCTTTCCCTCTTGGCGGAGCTGTTGATACAGGGTGGCGAAGTACAGGCAGACCGGCGCGGCATCTTTATCTTTGAGGTGGGGTATGAGCATGCCGCCGTGGCTTTCCTCGACCGCCAGGACCAGTTGCTCGGGCGTACACCGCACGTCGCGATAGGAGCCGGTCCGGTCCAGGGCCTTCAGGACCGCCGCCACATATTTGAAGCCGACGAGCAGGTCGTCTACGATCCAGGAATCGCCCGCCCGGGCCACGATCTTGCCCAGTAGCCGGGTTGTCACCAGGGTCTCAATGACCAGTCCTCTGCGCTGCGGGCCTCTGGGGTCCAGCATCAGGAAATAGCACAGCATGGCCGCAAGCTGGTTGCCGTCAAAATGATACCAGCTGTCGTCGGGCAGTCTGGCCTCAAGACCGACCCTGTCCGCGTCCGGATCGCTGGAAAGGACCAGGCCGATCCCGCGCGTATCGGCAAAGGCTTTTGCCGGCTCGGTCGCCTGGGGGACTTCGGGGTTGGGCACGCGAAAAGGAATGGCCGCAAAAGTCCCGTCCGGGCCCTGGTCGGGCGGGGTTTGCAACGGGAACCCGACTCGCTCCAGCAGCGCGCCAACCGTCGTCAGCCCACAGCCGCTCAGGGGCGTAAACACGACCGGATAGGCCGGCAGCGGAGTATGAAGCCGGTCGTAGAGCCGGACATAGGTCCGGAGGTATTCCTCGTGCAACCGGCGCGGAATGGGGCGAATCAGCTCCCGGCTCAGGGCCTGCGCAAAGGGAATGGAGTCAATGTCCGTGGCCTGAGCCATGATATCCACCAGCCGCTGGTCGTCCGGGGCCACCGGTTGGCTGCCATACAGGTCATACACCTTGATGCCGTTATCGTCGGGCGGATTATGCGAAGCCGACAGATTAATGCCTCCGACCGCGCCCAGTTGGCCAATCAGATAGGACAGCTCCGGCGTTGTCAGCACGGCCGTGTCGCTTTCCGGCTCGGCGAAATAGGCGACAATACCGTTCCCGGCGTAAATCTCACACGTCAGTTTACCCAGCGATCGGGACGACACACCCAGAAGGGGATGGGCGTGACCCAGGAAACCGTACGCACCCGCCAGGTCATGAAACACCCGGACATCGTTGGCCACCACCACAGCCAGATCGGTCCGATTCGGAAACGTTGACCTGAGGTACTGGCAATGCCCCTGGACGGTCATGGCCACGGTTGTCGGATTCATGCGGTTCGACCCGTAACCAACCCGGCCGCGTCGACCACCCGTCCCAAACGGGAGGACCTGCCAGAAGGCGTCAAACACCAGGGCCAGATGGTCGGCATCGAGATGCCGGGCCAGCACCTCGGGATAGGCGTACGGCACCTCACCCGCCAACCAACTCTGGAGGCGTTCATGGGCGTGCCGCCCTGGCTCTCCGTAGTGCTGTCTCAGCCGCTCACCGATCCGTGCGAGTGTGGTCATGCCGACGCTTTCCCTGGTCACGACCCGGCTGCTGCCTCAGGGCGGGAAGAGGGGATGTTGGCCCACGTTGAAGGTCGCAAGTCACCCATGGGGTCGGAGAGCACCGGAGCCGGCAGAACCCACCCCGGCCCTACGGGCCACCCCTCCGAGGAGGGGATTTTCTTTTGCTCCCCTCTTGGGAGGGGTGGCCGAAGGCCGGGGTGGGTAGCTCCCCTGCCAAACGGCACTAGCGAGTTCTGCGAGAGTCTATTCATGGGAATCGCATCTCTATCGGGCCGTCCGAGCCCGTTGCGTCATTTCCGCTGCCAGCCTGAGAGCCGCCTGCATGCTGTTCGGACTGGCTTTGTTATGGCCGGCAATATCAAACGCCGTACCGTGGTCGGGTGAGGTGCGAATGATCGGCAGACCCAGCGTAACATTAATCCCATCTTCCCAGGACAACAGTTTGAGCGGGATGAGGGCTTGATCGTGATACTGGCAGATCACGGCATCGAATTCGCCCCGCACCGCCCGCACAAACACCGTATCCGCGGGCAGCGGCCCGACAACATTGCAGCCCGCGCTCCAGGCCTGCTCGACCGCCGGTTGAATCAGCCGTTGTTCCTCATCGCCGAACGCGCCCGATTCTCCGGCGTGGGGATTGAGTCCGGCGACGGCCAGGCGTGGCTGGGGCAGACCGTAAAAACGGCGCAAATGCGTCGCGGCGACCGTGATGGTTTTCTCAATCCGTTCACACGACAGGGCGCCCGGAACCTGGGCCAGAGGGATATGCGTGGTCACCAGAATCACCCGCAACGGCTTTTTGGCCCCTCGCCCTTCGACAGGCTCAGGGCGGCTCCCCCAAAAAGGGGGGGGCGACCCGTCCAGCATCATCCGCACCTCGGCCGTATCCGTCAGCGCGGCCAGGAGTTCGGTATGGCCGGGATAGGCATGGCCGCTCGCCTGCCACATGGCTTTGCTGATCGGTGCGGTGACCAGTCCGTCCAGGGTCCCGTCCAGGGCGAAGCGCGCGCCGCCTTCGACATAGCGAAAAGAGGCATCCCCTCCGGCGCGAGTGGGACGGCCGGGGACGCGTTCGGCCGGAGCGAGCCGGGAGAGCGCGAGAACGGGTATCTGCCGCGCGTCGGTGGGCAGGGCATCGCCCGTCTGCCACTGATACGGGCAAAGGAAAGACGCCAGACGGGTCGCCGTCTCCTGTAAAACCGCAAAATCGCCAAGAACGATGACCCGACAGCCGGGCGGTAGTGACTGGAGGGCCTTGAGTATGACCTCCGGCCCGACCCCTGTGGGGTCGCCCATGGTCACCCCGAGAAGAGGCTTGATAGGCATGCGCACTCTGGGGAGGCGTTGTTCAGAACGGCCAGAGCCAGCCGAGGAGGCCCTTTTTCTTTCCGATCTCCAGCCGGTCCGGAGCCACCTCTTCCACCTCGGTATCTAAAACACCACGCGTCTCCGTGATACCCGAGCCAAAATCTTCCGGCGCTTCAAGAAAGTTGTCGACGTGATGGCGGAAGCGGAGGTCCTCATTAAACCAGCGCGCGTAGCGGTCGCGCAGCGCCTCGTTATACAGATTGTTTTTGATCTCCTCGGAAACGGTCTCCAGAGGTTGCAGGCCGGCGTTCCGTTTATCCTCGATTTTGAGCAGATGCATCCCTGAATTGGTCCGGAAAGGCTGGCTGATATCGCCGTTTTCCAGGGAAAAGGCGACCTGTTCGATGCCTTCGGGCATTTGGCCGCGTTCAAAATAGCCGAGGTCTCCCCCACTGTCGGCGGCCGGACCCAGCGAGTACTCGCTTGCCAGATTACCAAAATTTTCGCCTCCCAGGGCGCGCTGGCGGACCTGATGCACGAGCGCAACTGTTTCCTGTTCCTCTGGCTCGCTCGCGGAGGGCGC
This sequence comes from uncultured Binatia bacterium (SeqCode), assembly GCA_965203745.1. GTDB lineage: Bacteria > Desulfobacterota > Binatia > Bin18 > Bin18 > Bin18. Next base: position 98,693 of record CBDBDK010000001.1, on the reverse strand, counting down.
TAACGGACGGAAAATATGGCGGACGCGCACCTGTGCGGGCTGGGTGTACTCATCGATATGTTCATCATAGTAGCGCCGGACATCCTCGGGCGTGACATTCACCCTGGAACCGATCTCACGACTCATTAACATCGCCTGTTCCACCTCGGTCGCAACCCGTTCGCGGTATGCCTCCATGGTCATACCCTGCTCAGTCAGGGCGGCTTCAAATTCCTCATCGTTGAGATTGCTCTGCGCCTGGATGCGCGCAATATAGCCGTCAACATCGGACTTTTTGGCTTTCAGGCCCTGCTTTTCCACTTCTTTTCTAATCAATTTCTGCATGATGAGTGCGTCCAGGACCTCACCGTCCGACATCCCCGCCGCTCCGCCGGCGGGTGCCATCGGACTCGCACCCGCTATTTCCCGGAAGCCCTGCATCTCGTATGAGGTAATCGGCGCGCCATCGACGGTCGCCACAATGCGGTTAATGACCTCAGCCTGGCTGACGTTCGACCCCAGCCACACGGCACAGACCAGCACACCGATCAGGATTGGCATTCTTTTCATCACGCTTCACCGGCTCACATGATAGAGAGTAAAGGTATCCAGCTTTGTCTGGTATCTCTGGAGGACACCTTAACTCTTCTCGTTGAGGTCGTGCAAGAGAGTCTTGACCGCCTCCGTGACGTCTTCCTGGGGCGCAAGTGAAAACGAGACCCGAAAGTCCGGGCTGAGTTGGACACCCCGATCATTGTGCTGAATAAAGGCCACCAGGCGCTCGCCTTGTATGGGCGAGTCAGGGTGGAAGTGCAGGGTGACGCGCTCGCCCTTGCGGTAGACGGCGGTGACCAAATAGTGACGCAGGACCCGGCGCAGGTCCATGACTTCAATAAAATCCAGGACCAACTCGGGCAGGCGGCCAAACCGGTCCTCCATTTCATAGGCCAAATCTTCCAGGTCGCTACGCGCTTTCACATTGGCCAGTTTTTTGTAGAAGACCAGGCGCTGATTGACATCCGGGATGTAGGCCTCGGGCAAATAGGCGGGCAGACCAATATGAATTTCGGGCTCAATCGCCACTTCAATCTCGCCCCCGCGCAACTCGCGGACCGTCTCTTCCAGCATGTGGGCGTAGAGTTCGTAGCCGACCGCCGCGACGCGGCCGGACTGTTCTTTGCCCAGGAGGTTGCCCGCCCCGCGAATCTCCAAATCGTGGGCCGCCAAGCGAAACCCCCCGCCCAGGTCGTCCAGTTCCTGGAGAACCTCCAGACGCCGCTGGGCGTCCCGAGTGAGGGCGTGCTCCCCCGGAATGAGCAAATAGGCATAGGCGCGCATGGCGGACCGTCCGACCCGCCCGCGCAGTTGATACAGTTGCGCCAGGCCAAAATGGTCCGCCCGGTTAATAATAATCGTGTTCGCGGTCGGGATATCGAGCCCGGACTCAATAATGGCCGAGCAGCACAGCACATTCACCCGGTGGTGCATGAAGTCCAGCATGACCGTCTCCAGCTCGCGTTCCCCCATCTGGCCGTGGGCAACCGCCAGGATCGCCTCGGGCACGAGAGCACGCAGCCGGTCGGCCATTTTTTCAATGCTCTCGACCCGGTTATGAACAAAAAAGACCTGCCCTCCCCTGGCGAGTTCGTGCAGAATCGCCGAACGGATGAGGTCTTCATCAAAACGGGAAACATAGGTCCGGATGGCCTGGCGGTCCACGGGCGGGGTTTCAATCACGCTCAGGTCGCGCAAACCCATCATGCCCATATTGAGCGAACGCGGGATGGGTGTGGCCGACAGCGTCAGGACATCAACCTCGTGGCGGAGGCGTTTGATTTTTTCCTTATGCGTCACCCCGAACCGATGCTCTTCGTCGATGACGACCAGGCCGAGTTGCTTGAACACGATATCGCGTTGTAAGAGCCGGTGGGTGCCGATGACAATATCCACCGTTCCGGCGGCCAGGCCGCGGACCACGGCCTTGGCTTCCTGGGCCGAGCGAAATCGATTGAGCAGCTCGACCCGGATGGGATAGTCGGCGAAGCGCCGGCTGAAAGTCTCGGCGTGCTGTTGGGCGAGCACCGTTGTGGGCACCAGGACGGCGACCTGTTTGCCATTTTCAACCGCCAGATAGGCCGCCCGGAGCGCGACCTCGGTCTTGCCATAGCCCACATCGCCACAGACCAGACGATCCATGGGTTTGGGGCTTTGCAGGTCGGCTTCCACGTCTTCGATGGCGGTCCGCTGGCCACGGGTTTCTTCAAACGGAAAACGAGCCACAAACTCCTCGTAGTCGTCGGTGAAGGTGGCCAGAGCAGGCCGCTCGGCGCTTTCCCGAACCGCATGAATTTCGAGCAGCTCACGCGCCATGGCCTGAATGGCTTCCCTGGTCTTGCGCTTGACGCGCTCCCAGGCCTGGCCGCCCAAGCGGTCCAGGCTGGGTTCTTTTCCGTCCGCGCCCGCATACTTCTGGACCAGATTGATGCGCTCAACCGGCACGTACAGTTTATCGCCGCCGACATATTCGAGGTGGAGATAGTCGCCCGTGGTATCGGCCACGCTCAGGTGTTGGAGCCCGTGATAGCGGGCAATGCCGTGGTCGGTATGGACCACATAGTCGCCGGCAGCCAGTTGGCTGAGGCCGGTCAGATAGTCGGCCACCGGACGCGGCCGGGAACGCCGTCTGTGGCGGCGCTCGCCAAAAATCTCTTCTTCGGCCAGGAAGACCAGCCCGTCTGCGGGCAGGCCGAAACCCTGCGACAAATGCCCGACCACAATCGCGGTCCGCGGGCGTTGCCCCTCTCCTCCCTGCGCGTTCCACCCCCTGTTCGATGGGGAGTTCCAGCTCGTAGCCGAGCAAGAGATGCCGGAGGTGGTCGGCCTGACTCTGACTCGAAACCGTCAGATAGACCTGCTGCCGCTCGTCCTGCCACTGCCGGATGCGCGCGACGAGAGGCGCCAGACTTTTTTCCGCACCCGGAGGAGACGCGCCGGGTCTCAGGCCGAGGTGTAGCGTCGAGGTGACAGTACAATCAGCCCCGACGGTTTCCAGGCCGCGTACCTCGACGGTTAAGAAGGCCGCGCGCCCGTCCATCGCCTGCTCCGCCGGCAGATAATAGCACTCGGGAGGCGGCACAAACCGGCCGGCCTCGCGGGCCGTGACCACCCGTGATCCAAGCTGTTCCCAAAACGTCGCACTCGCGCTTTCCCGTTCGGCCGGGTCCAGGGCCCACACGACCGTTCCGCGGGGCAGATACTCCCACACCTGCTCTAAATCGGGGTAGAGATACGGCAGGAAGAATTCGACCCCGGGGAAAGGCAACCCGCTCTTGAGGTCCTCGATAATCCGCTGCTGTTCCCGATGGGGGATGTCTCCCGCCTCCAGAGCTTCTTCAATCGTGCGCCAGGCGGCCTGGAGGCGCGCGACCGAAAAGAAGCGCATGGGTACAACCATGCTCTCCTCGCAGGGATCGAGCGAACGCTGCGAGGCCGGGTCGAACGAGCGCATGGTCTCGATGCTGTCTCCCAGGAACTCGACCCGCAGTGGCTGTCGGGCGAGCGGCGGGAAGAGATCGACAATCCCCCCCCGGACGCTGATTTCGCCCTTTTCCTCAACCAGCGGGACCCGCCGATAGCCCCACTGCAAGCAGTAATCGACAAAGGCGGACAGCGGCAGCTCATCGCCGGTACGCAGTCGGAAGGTAGCGGTGATGAACTCTTCCTGGGGCAGGAGCCGTTGCAGTAGGGCCTGGGCCGAGGTGACGAGAATGGGCGTGGCGACCGAGAGCGCATCGTACAGCCCCTCAATCTGCGCGGCGACGACCTCGCTGTTGGGAGACAGGCCGTCGGCCACCGACACGTCCCAGGCCGGGTAGTAACGGACCCGCGGGGCGAGGTCCGGCCCGATAAAGAAGCGCAGGTCCGCAGCGAAGGTCTCGGCCTGCTTATCCGACGGCAGCACGCACAGCGTTGGCTGCGGCGTGTGTTGCAGGTGACGGGCTATGAAAAACGCTCGGGCCGCGCCCTTGAGGCCGGCCAGGCGGATGACGTTGGGAGCGGGCGCGGCGGCACTGAGCCGCGTCGTTGTCTCAAGGGCAACCGAAAGAGGAGCAGCGTGAGAGAGACCCACATCCATGGACGGTGTTAGCGGCTGGCCTGCTGCGCGGCAGAAACAATACCGAACAGGGGAATCGTGAGCCGGGTTTCTTCGGGATGATCGGTCATGACCTCAACGCTGCCGCGTATCCGGCCCGGCTCGGAGTCGCCCGTGATATGCAGGCGCAACTCAAACTCTTTACCCGGCGTGACCTCGGTCAACTCGGGTTTCACCGTGTCAAGCGAGCTCCGCACCTGTCCGATGCCGAGAGGCTGAGCGGAACGGTTCTTGATGCGCACCGTCCGCGTCTCGCCGACGCCCTGACGGACAACCCCGAACGAGACCTGGGAGGGCGAGACACTGATATCGCCCTCGACGCTGCCTACAACCGGAATACTGATGGTCGGCTTTTTCGTGCTCGTGGTGGTAACCGTAATGGTGTCGTTGAGCGGGCCGCGCCGGGCGGTTTTGGAGACGCTCACCCGAAGCGCCTGGCCCTTTTTGCCCTCGACCCGGACGTCTTCGGCCCGGACGCTGATGGCGGGATTGGCATTGGTGATGTCTGTGATTTCCAGGGGTTTGTTTTCATCGTACAGGACCGTGACCGTGCGTGTGATGGGGGAGCCGCGCTGGAGCCGGCCCAGATACAGCTGGGCCGGCTGCACCTGCACCTCGACGGTAATCTCTCCCCGGAGCGTCAGGGTCGTGACCGGTCTGAGGGGGTCGTTGGTATGAACGCGGATGTCTTTGGCCTTCTGGCCGGCAAACCGCTTGGTGTCAAACGTGGCCTGAATGGTACCCTCGGTGCCGGGCGGGATGGTGTCCGCGGCAATCACCGCGGCGGTACAGCCGCACGAGGTTTTGACGGACTGCACCCGCAAATCCCGGTTGCCCTGATTGGTAAACCGGAAATCATGCGTCACCTGTTCTCCCTGTTCGACCCGTCCAAAGTCGAACACGGGTTCGTCAACCTGCATCCGAGGACCGATAAAGGCCACCGTGTCGTCGCTCGGAGACGTCTCGGACTCGGCGTGCACCCCCGGGACGACACCGAGACAGGCCAGAGAGCAGAAGACGGTCAGCACAAGGGCGGCAGAAGTCCCGAAACGCATGGCTACACCTCCTTGGTGGTGCGTTGGGACGGGCGCGCCGCACCGTTATTCGAGCGGGCCAGAAAGGTGTCCAGATAGCGCGTGTGCACCTTGCCGGCTAAAAAGTCCCGGTCGCGCAGGATTCTCTGGTGCAGCGGGATATTCGTTTTAATACCGTCGATCCGATATTCCGACAGGGCGGCGCGCATGCGCTGGACGGCCTCGGCACGCGTCTGAGCGCTCACAATGACTTTCGCCACCAGAGAGTCATAGTAAACGGGCACGCTGCTGTTCTCCATCACGCCGGCTTCCACCCGGACCCCCATCCCGCCCGGGGGATGATAGGCGCGAATCGTCCCAGGGGAAGGCAGCATGGTGATGGGGTCTTCGGCCACCACCCGGCACTCAATGGCGTGGCCCGAAAAACGGATATCCTTCTGACGCCAGGGCAAGGGCTCGCCCGCTGCCGAGCGGATGCCGGCCTGGACCACGTCTATGCCCGTCATCATCTCGGTCACCGGGTGTTCCACCTGGACCCGGGTATTCATTTCAATAAAGTAGAAGTGACCCTGGGGGTCGAGCAGAAACTCAATCGTTCCGACATTGGTATAGCCGACCGCCTGGGCGGCCTTGACGGCCGTGGCGCCCATCCGTTCGCGCAGCCGTTTGGTCAGGGCCGGCGAGGGCGCTTCCTCAATGATTTTCTGATAGCGGCGCTGGATCGAACACTCGCGCTCCCCAAGATGGATGACGTTGCGGTGCTGGTCGCCCACGATCTGAAACTCGATATGCCGGGCGCGTTCCAGGTATTTCTCGACGTACAGCGTCCCGTTCCCGAACGCGTTTTCGCCCTCTTCCCGGGCAACGGCAAACAGGGTCGAGAGTTCGTGGGGATTCTGGACGACCCGCAGGCCGCGCCCGCCGCCGCCGCCCGCGGCTTTTATCAGAATGGGAAAGCCGACCTGAGCCGCCACGGCCTGGGCTTCTTTGACATCCGTGGTCCCGGACGAGGTTCCGGATAAAACCGGCACGCCGGCGCGCTCCATGATCCGCCGCGCGCGCGGTTTATCCCCCATCAGACGGATATTGCGGACGCGGGGGCCGATAAAGGTCAGGCCCGAGCGCTGACACGCCTCGGCGAAATCGCCGTTCTCGGACAGAAACCCATAGCCGGGATGCACCGCATCCGCACCAAAGGCCAGGGCGGCGCTGACAATCGCGGGGATATTGAGGTAGCTTTCGAGCGGATTCGGCGGCCCGATACACACACTCTCATCGGCCAGGCGGACGTGCAGAGCGTCGCGATCGGCCGTCGAGTACACGGCCACGGTAGCAATCTCCATGGCCCGGCAGGCCCGCAGAATGCGAACCGCGATCTCACCCCGATTGGCAATGAGGACTTTCTTAAACACCTGACTCGAACTCTTCTAACGACCCAACCGACCCAATAGACCCAACCGACTCAACCGACCCAATAGACCCAACCGACTCAACAGACCCAACCGACCCACCTATACGGGCTCAAGGAGAAACAGGGCCTGGCCATATTCGACCGGCTGGCCGTTCTCGACCAGAATCCGGCGCACCCGCCCGTGAATCTCCGCCTCGATTTCATTCATCATTTTCATGGCTTCGATGATGCACACCACATCGCCGGTTTCCACCATCCCGCCGACCGCCACAAAGGGTGAGGCGTCGGGGTTGGGCGCACCATAAAAGGTGCCGACCATGGGCGAGGTGATGGTCAGGCCGGGGTCAAGGCCGTCCTGTTCCTGGGCCGCGGTGGTAGTCTCCGCCGGAGGCGGAACCGGGGCTGAGGCCGGCTGCGGCTGGACGGTCGCGGGCACGGAAGCCGGTTCCCCGCGCACCAGGCGGACCTCGCCCGCACGATGTTTGAGCTCCAGCTCGCTGACCCCTTTTTCTTCCATCAGCTCAATGAGCTTGCGGATTTCGTCAATCTCCATAGGTGTCCTTCACTCGATGCCATACCAACGACTCTCTTTATAGCACGCTCTGCGTCACCCTGACATCGTTTTGACAGATCCCGGAGAAGGCTTAACTCTGGGCGAGGGCAACCGCCGCGCGCAGGCCCAGCAGATAGCTGTCCGCGCCAAAGCCGCAGATCTGCCCGACCGCCGCGCGCGCAATATAGGAGTGATGGCGAAACGGTTCGCGTTTATACAGATTCGAGAGGTGGACCTCGATCGTCGGGAGTTCGACCGATAAAATCGCGTCCAGCAGGGCAACGCTCGTATGGGTATAGGCTCCGGCGTTGATGATAAGCGCCGCGTACTGTCCGCGGGCGGCCTGGATTTTATCGACCAACTGGCCCTCGTGATTCGACTGAAAGGTGTCGACCTCGACACCAAGCTCCTGAGCCAGGGCCACAATCCGGTCATTCACATCGGCCAGGGTCGTCGTCCCATAAATGTCGGGCTCGCGCAGACCCAGCATATTCAGGTTCGGGCCGTGTAAGACAAGGATGCGTATCGACATAAGAAAGGGGAAAGTGTAGGGGCAAACAATAATAGCGTCAAGGTGTTAGAGCAAATCACGATGCTGTGGCGCGCGTCTCTCTCCTCCTTGAGGAGGGCGGGCTTCCAGCCCGCATGACGACCAGGATGGCCGCCCTCCCAGGAAAGGAAATCGGGCCTGGCTAGAGCTCGATCACCATCCCGTCGTGGGCGCATTCCAGCGAGACCTCGCCCTGCCGTTCCAGGACTTCCCGGCCAATATGGCTGAGCAGCAGGCGTTTACAGCCCAGGCGGTGCTGCTCCTGGACGATCGTGGGATAGCTGATATGGAAGGAAGTCTCAGTCTGAAAAAAGCAGCACTCGCAGATAAACAGGTCGGTCCCGTGTGAATACCGGACCAGGTCCTCGTTCCAGCCGCAGTCGCCGGAGTACAACAGCGCCCGGCCGGCGGTTTCGACCCGATAGCCAAACGAGATATCCCGCTCCTGGTGCGGTACGCGGAAGGGAAACAACTCCACGCCAAAGAGGGCCGTCTGCTGTTCCGGCATCAGTTCCCGGAAGCGGATATCAAAGCAGCACGGCCGTTGCGACAGCTCGCGGTACATGGTGGCGTGGAGGGTGCGCACCCGCTCTTCGGTGCCCGGCGGCCCGACTATGGTAAGGGGCCGGGAGCGTTGTTTTTCATAGATATATTCGAGAAAGAGAAACGGCAGACCGCCAAAATGATCGCCGTGCAAATGGCTGATGGCCACAAAGTCTATGCGGTCCGCCGGAATATCAAGAGACTTGAGGGCGAGCAGCGTGGTCGTGCCGCAGTCGAGCAGAAAGCAGGCGTCGGGGGCTTCGACCAGATAGCTGCTATGGCGTCGCCCCCCGCTACAGAACGCATCGCCCGCGCCAAGCACTGTTACCCGCATGCCTTATCTCACCCTACCCGGAGCGGCTGTTTCCCCAAAAGAAAAACGGAGGAGGGGGCTCGGGGGGTACTTCCCCCGTAAAAAGGAACCTCCGTCTCTCCACACTCTCCCTTCAAGCCGCTCCTGGCCCGAGTTCTACCGTGTTTCATGTGGGCGGACAAGGGTTTGTGAGTCAGAAAACGAGTTGATAGCGGACTCCGGCTCCACGTCCGAAGCGTTGGATGAAGCCCTGTTCTTTGAGGAGCCGCAAGGCATCGGTGACAGTGGACCTGGGAAATCCCGTATCTGCGATTATCTGCCGGGTCTGGAGCCGAGTTTCCGGGCGTTCCTTAAAGCATTGCAGAACGGCAACCCCAGCCGTTGGGAGTTCTCGAAGAGCCCGGTAGCGTCTGCGATACAGCGCAAAGTCATGCAGGGAACGAGCGATGACCTTCAGCATAAAGCGGAGGACGGAGGCATACTCGTACCTGTGTGGGTCTGGATGAAAGACGCCGCCAGAGCAGCGCCGCAGGACGATGTAGTAGTCCTCTTTTTGTTTCTCAATATAGCGGTCGATAGGCAGGTAGGGCACAACAACGCGGAGGCTCTCATCCGGCCCTTGAAGCAAGGCTAAAAGAAACAGCCCCCTTCCCAGCCGCCCGTTTCCATCCTGGAAAGGATGGATGGCAAGAAAGCGGAAAACAAACTCAACCGCAACCGCGATAGTCCAGGGATGCTCAGGCAGCGTGGTGTTATACCACGCGACGAGTTCCTGCATGGCGGTTTCAGTCAGGACACCCGGCGGGCAGGTTTCAAAGACTGAACGCCTTTCTCCCGTTCGTCTATTCTCCTGTATGACGTTATTGGGGGAGGTTTTATACTGACCACGATAGTGGGCCGCAGGCGCATAGTACCGGAGCAACTCATCGTGCAAGCCCCGCAGTGTCGTTTCGGTCAGCGGGAACATGTCGGCGGCTTGGGCATAGATCAGTTGTAACAGAGACCGGCAGCCCGTGACTTCGTCGATGCTTCGTTCCTTATCCTTTGAGAGCTTGTCGTGGATATATTCTCGTTTATCCAGATAGGCTGTGGTCCTCGCGTCGTGAGAAAGGGTGGTTTCTATCCAATCAATTTCCGCATCAGTTAAAACGGCATTCTCGATTCGCGTTGACGCGCCAACCATACTGATCAGCACGTTCCGATGAATGTAGCCGAGTTCTTCGGTATCCAATGTACTCAGGAGTTGCTGCATCTGAGCCGTCGCCTGAACAAGCTCTCTGAGATCCTTCGTCATTTTCTCAGCGATCTGAAATGACAGCATTTTTTCCTGAGTGTCCGAAAGTATCCGGTAATATCCAGTAACATACCGGACACTATCGTATATTTCTAGGCGTTAATCAACAGAATGAGGGGGATTTACCCGAGCTGAGAGACTGACGGGAGGAGTTCATAATTAAAACACTGTCACCCTCTAACAAACACCCAGAAACTATATAAGGAGGGTCTCCGACCTGAATCCAATAAAATCAATAACTTATTGAACCATAGAATGGAGCATCGAAAATAAGTCCAATAAAATCAATAACTTATTGAACCATAGGGGGATCTCGAACATAAATCAAATAAAATCAGCAACTTACATTGAAATATCGCAGTACCTTATCTTCGACGCTGCTCTTTCCGGTCTCTCAACAAAAGGTTTATGAGTGCTTTGTGCGCTTCGAGCGTCATCGCTTCTGAAGTGGGGAGGCGTCTTCGCCATTTCTCCAAATCTGCTATAACACTGTTTCCTCTGGAGTGGAGAGTGCTACGCCATGCTCATCACATTCCACGAGCATTTCGCTCACCAACCCCTCTCCGGCTTGGATTCTTCCGTGTGACCGGGCAGCTATCCCGATAAAACAAGCATCCACGACATCAAGCTTCATCCTACTTCCCCTCTGTCATGTCTGCCGGAAGAGGTAATCTTTCATCTCGTAAGCCCTCCAGATAGGCAGCGATTGCTTCCTGGATATTGTCTAACGCTTCCTCTTTCGTGTCACCCTGCGAATGACAGCCCTTAAGGGCGGGACACCGTATATGAGAGCCACCTTCCTCTTCTTCGAGAACTACAGTATAGCGTATTCCGTATCCAATGTACTCAGGAAGAGCTGCTTTCGAGCCGGCGCCTGAACAAGTTCTTCCAGTTCCCTTGTCGTTAAAGAAATTTTTCACTCTTCACTAAACTGATGAGTCGAATACATTCTCTCTGTGCCAGCGGAGTGACTCGGGGCTTGGGGCGTATATTTCTTTCGCTGGCAGCAGAATCCGCTCGCGATGAAAGCTATTTGTCGGCTTTGCATTCGGAGACTTTTCTCGAAGATTTTTGGAAACAAGAATTTTGTACCCGTCATCTATGCTGAACCAGCCACGATCAAATGCCCAGTGATGATTTTTGCAGAGAGATAGGCCGTTGCAAATCCGATCATCACGAAATTTGGAGAAAGGCATTATATGCGCACCATCCACAACACCCTGGCCGAATGAGTCAATAATTTGGAGACCACAAAACGCGCATCGCTGTTCATATACCGAAACTACTATCCTCCGAAATGCAGTATTTCTTACGACGCATTCTGCTTCGTCCTTCAACTCTTCTGGTCCGTACACCACACCTCCCTCTTTCTGTAATTGATCCTGGAGAGCTTGGAATGAATTAATTTCCAGCATCCGTTCTATGTCACTTTTACAGTGAGGAAACCACCTTATGGCCAAGACATTGGCCAGAGCAGAGCGCGTCAAAGGAGTCTGTAAGAGACTGAATAATGCGTCGTCGAGAAAGGCATACTGAATGGCATCGTGCAGGGCCGCGATGGTCCTCAGCCTGATTCGAGAAGAATTAATTGCCTCAAAGCCCGGTTTTGCTTTGAGATGCCAGAATTTTCCGCTTTTCATATGAAAGAAGGGAAGGGCGATATCCGGGCGATACGATTCCGTTCCGAGCTGGGACCAATATTTCAAGAACGATGCGATTAGCTCAGGGGACAGCGGGATTTGATTTTCTTTTATCTTTCCCTGTCCGATAAGTTCGATCACGGACAAAAGTAAGATTGGCTTATGGGGCGCCATCCCTTTGTTGACTCTCAGCCGAGAGAAAGCTTTGGAATAAAAATGGAGATTCTTGTCCATGGGGAGTACAAACTTCGGATGTGGCTGGGAGCCCACTTCTCACAAACGAGCACATATCATAACTCAGTGCCGGCGCGTTTCCGCGAGTATCTCCGCTACCCGTTCCTCGGTTCGAGCTGAGGATTTTCTGACTTCCAAGAGCATTTGCCCCATGTCCCGTAACATCGCCTGGGACTCCTGCAAAATCGTCTGGGACTCCTGATGTTGGCGAGCAGAGTCTTGCTTTGCCAGCACGACGAGCTGCGCCAGATAGTTGGTCTGCTTGGTGAGTCCCTTGTCGTTCGCTTCCAGGGTCGCCAGCTTTTGCAGAATTTTGTCCATCTTCTTCTTATGGATGTTTGGTTGGCCGGCCATACCGCCCCTCTCCCTTCAGTCCTCCGCTATAAAATCTTCCTGTGAGTCTGTCAATTTCAGCCATCGCCCTACAATAGTTGAGACAGGAAGGTCCTAGCCGGGACAACCAGTGGGAGGCCCGGTGCTGTGAAACAGTCCCTGGCGACGTAATCGGCGTCAACGACGACCTGAAACGCAAACGGTGCGTTGATTTGATCCTGATAATATTTCAACGTCCGACTCAGCGACTCCTCACGGTATTTCACTTCAGCGAGAAACCAGGGCTTCCCATCACGCGTGACCAGGAAGTCAATCTCCCGCTTTTCCTTGTCGCGTAGATAGCCCAGATCGAACCGACCGAGTCCCATATCGTTCCAGCCTTCAACGGCCTTGAGGAGATGACATGCGACAAAGGTTTCCGCTTTGTCGCCCACGTCCTCAATGTTTGCCCAATCTCTCAGATACCACTTCGGTTCCTTACGCAAGGATCGCGAGATGTTCCGAAACCAGGGCCTGACAAGAAAACCGAGATGGAAATCGCAGAGGGCAGCGATCCACCGGCGTATGGTATCGACCGACACGCGCACCTCACGTGCGAGGTTACTGTACACCAGTTGCCGCGCAGACCCGTGGGCCAGTCGCCGTACCAGCATTTCCATTTGGTCAAGCTGCTGGACCTGCGTCAGGTCGCGAACTTCTTCCCGAACCAGTTGCTTGAGGCGGAGCGACTGCCAACGTCGACTGAAACGGCTATCGCGCTTGAGGAACGGCTCCGGATAGCCCCCGTGCATCCAGAGTGCCTCGAAATCGGTCGTCGCTATTGCTCCGGGCGGGCGAACGACCCGCTCCGGGTTGGGAAGTTCACAGCTCATCGTCTCGGCCACGGAAAACGGATGCATCCGATAGGAGAAGTAGCGCCCCATCAAGCTGTCGCCACCACGGCGGTAGATGTCCATACGGCTACTGCCGGTGACGATGATACGCAGCCGCTCACCGTACGTGTCGTATATGCCTTTCAGAAACGGTTTCCAACGCGGGAATTTGTGTAGCTCATCGAAGAGCGCTACCGGAATCGTCTCGGATAGCCGATTCGCTCCGAACCGAGCGGCGAGATTGGCCGGACCCGTCAGTACAAATTCCCGGTCGTCAAGGTTATCCCAGTTGCAATAGGCGTCCGTGTGGCGCCGACAGGTGGTAGTCTTGCCAACTTGCCGCGGACCGCTGACAAATGCCATCTGCCGGTTGTTCGTCAAGTGTTCAACCAGTAAGGCGTCATAAATACGCGGCCTTGCCTCCATGTACGACTATTATCGATAGTATCGTATTTTAGTCAAGACTATTTTCCGAAGCATCGTTTTTTGGTCGCTGCAGTGAGCAAAGCCCTTGCATGGCCAGCATTTGTCGGTGGGTGCCATTGCTGGACTCTCACGGTCTGCCATGGTAAGCGCTGAGGCTGGCTGGGGGGAAGGATACGGCCCGGTGGCCGTACCGGTCTTCAAAACCGAGTTGCGTGGCGTAAGTTGCGCGGATGGTTCGACTCCATCCCTTCTCCGCCAAGTCCTCTCTCAGAGAAATACGCTCACGGCACAAGGTCCTGCGGATCAAAAATACCGCGCAGATCGAGCAGGAACGTATCGTTGTGAATCCGGCCCAGGATGGGTGGCTCGGCCTGCCGAAAACGCTGGGCGATTTTTTCTGCGGACAGCTCGCCGTGCCGAACGGCAATAACCGTGCTGGGGATTTCCTCCTCGGGCAGCGCCCCGCTGCCGATCTGGGCGGTTGCCTCCTCGACGCTCAGCGAGAATACACTGCCGAGCGCCTGCTGTATGAGAGGAACGGCCTGGGCCGCCAGGGTTTCCATTTCGTTCAGCGGCCGGGTCAGCCAACGCAGAGTGGGCAGGTCGTGGGGCAACCGGGGTGAACGACGGTAGAGACGCAGGGTTGCGCTCAGGGCCGCCAGCGTCAGCTTGTCGAGACGCAGCGCCCGTTTGAGCGGGTTCTTTTTGATCTTGTCCACCCAGGCCTTGCGGCCCACAATGAGCCCGGCCTGCGGGCCGCCGAGGAGTTTATCGCCGCTAAAGGTGACCACGTCCGCACCTTTACTGATCCGCTCGGCTACGACCGGTTCCGGCGGCAGTCCGTACTGCGCCAGATCGATCAGCGCCCCGGCTCCCAAATCCTCCATGACCGGGACACCATGCTCCTTGCCCAGGGCCACCAGCTCTTCCAGGCCGACCTCGGCGGTGAAACCCACGACCCGGTAATTGCTGGTATGCACTTTGAGCAGAACACCCGTCCGGTCCGAGACGGCGCTGCTATAATCGCGCGGATGGGTCCGGTTGGTCGTACCGACCTCGCGCAGCACCACGCCGCTCTTGCGCATGACCTCGGGGATGCGGAAAGAGCCGCCGATCTCGATCAGCTCCCCGCGCGAAACTATCCCCTCCCGCCCTTCCGCCAGCGTATTCAGGGCCAATAGCACCGCGGCCGCATTATTGTTCACCACCGTGGCCGCCTCCGCGCCGGTCAGGGCGGTCAGGTCGGCCTCGACCAGCTCGTCCCGGTCGCCGCGACCGGCCCGGGACACGTCATATTCGAGCGTCACGGGGGTGGACGCCGCCCGGACCATGGCGTCTATGGCTTCCTGGGCCAGCAGAGCACGTCCGAGGTTGGTGTGCAGCACCGTGCCGGTGGCGTTGATAACCGAACGCAACGGGGAGCGGTCCTCGCGCCGGAGCCGGGCGGTCATACGCTCAATCAGGTCGTGCTCGGCCAGCGGTGTGGTCTGGGCACCGGATAGAATGTCCCGGCGCAGCGTCTCCAACATCTGACGAATCAGGTCGGTGATATACGTTCGGTTGTAGCGTGCCAGGACGGGCTGAAGCGCCGGCGTTCCCAGCAGTTTTTCCACGGAGGGGAGCGCGCGCAGGAGGGGGGGAGGCTTTTTCATGCCCGCTCCCAGCTCGAAGAAGAAACGTGTTCTTCATTGATTCCAAATCGGTTGAACACATCTCTTCTTTGTCACATGGTCTTCCCCCTTGCAACTGCGAAAGCCGAACTGCTAGCCTCGCATATTCAAGGGAGGCGGACCATGGAAAGCGCTGCGGAACACTATCACCAGACGACAACCCGCCAGGCCGAGCAGATTCTGGGCTTCCTGCGCACCTTTGAGGCCCTCCAGGAGCAGATTCACCTGGCGAAAATCCCCCAGCATCAGGCCGAACTGGTCGAACAGGTGGGGGACCTGTTTACTACCCTCAATACCCAGAACGAGGGCCTGGAAGTCCCCCCAGACCGGGCCGCCTTTCATACACAATGGCTGGAAGCGCTCGAACATCTTGAGGACGCCTATACGTCCTTTCGGACCGGTTCGGCGCATAATTTCATTGTCGCCTATATGCAGAGCCGGCGGGCGTTCTCGCTGGGCAAATATCTGTTGTACGGCCTGCGCGCCGAGCTGCCGCCGCTTCAGCCGTATTGGTTTTTGCCGGATGATTTCCCGCGTCGGGCCGAGCTTGAGACTCCGGCCGCAAACAACACCGCCCAGACCGGCGTGATGCATCGCAAGCAGACCAAGAAGCACGCCGAGTATTCCTTATACGTCCCCGAAAACTACGATCCCGGCACACGCTGGCCCCTGGTCATCACCCTCCACGGCGGCCACGGGCGCGGCGATGACTATCTGCTGACCTGGCTCAGGACGGCCAAGAGTCGCGGCCTTATCCTGCTCTCGCCGAAATCCCTGGGCCAGACCTGGTCTATCCAGCAGCCCGGCCTCGATGTGCGCTCCATTCTGTCCATGCTTGAAACGGTCATGGATGAATACGCGGTGAATACGAGCCGCATTCTGGTCAGCGGCTTGTCTGACGGCGGGACGTTTTCATACGCGCTCGGCATCAGTTGCTCCAAGCTCTTTGCCGGTATCGCTCCGATTGCCGGGGTCCTGCCGCCCTGGCTCGATTATAAACAGGCGACAGCCCTGCCCATCTTTATCGTCCACGGCGCAAAGGATTTTATTTTCCCGGTCTCCTCGGCGCGCATGGCCCGGGAGTTCCTGGAGGGACAGGACTTCGCCAACGTCAGCTATACCGAACTGCCCGACTGGGGGCACGCCTATACGTATTCCATCAACGAAACCCTGGTCCTGCCCTGGTTTGAACAACTCCCGGACCGGCTGCACGCGGCGGATTAAGCGCGACGCTGGTTGGATTGCGGGAACGGACATGCAGCGGTCTCTTTCGGGTCGGACGGGTTGACGTGGCTGACACACCCCAACACCAGGCGCAACCCCTGGGCATCGTCATTCTGGCGGCGGGCAAGGGGACGCGCATGCGCTCCGAGCGGGCCAAGGTGCTGCATCATCTGGCCGGACAACCGCTCCTGACGCGGGTCATTCAGACCAGCCAACGCCTCCACCCCGGCCGCCTGATTGTCGTGGTCGGCCATCAGGCCGCCGCGGTTCAGGCGACGTGCCAAGCAGACGGGGTGGTCTTTGCTCTCCAAAAAGAACAGCGCGGCACCGGGGACGCGGTTCGCGCGGCCCAAGCGCAGCTTGCCGGCTTTCGGGGAGATGTGCTGATCGTCTCCGGCGACGTGCCCCTGCTCACGTCCCGGACGCTGGCGCGCTTTGTCGCGGACCACCGTGCTCACCGGGCGACCCTGTCGGTCCTGACCGCCCGGCCCACCGACCCCGCTCAGTACGGGCGTGTGATTCGCCGCTCCGACGGACAGGTGGTCCGCATCGTGGAGGCGCGGGACGCCTCGGCCCGGGAGCGTAGCGTCCGGGAGATCAACACCGGGATATACTGCGTTGCGGCGGACTTTCTCTTTGCCGCGCTCGATCGTCTCCAACCCACGAACGCCCAGGGCGAATACTATCTGACCGACATCGTGGCCGCGGCCGTCCGGGCCGACCTCCCGACCCGGGCCGTGCCCACGCCTGACTGTCACGAAGTCGAAGGGGTGAATTCCCGACAGGAGCTTGCTCGTATGGAAACAACACGCCAGGAACAACTCCGCCGCCAGTGGATGGACGCCGGTGTCACCTTTGAGGACGCCCAGACGGTCTATCTGAGTGAGGAAGTGACCATCGGACCGGACACGGTCATCGGTCCGAATACCCATATCAAGGGCAGGACCGCTATCGGCTCGCACTGTCGGATCGACGGCAACGCCTATATCGAGAACTGTACCATCGGCGATAATGTCCGTATCTATTTCTCGGTTGTGTTGAGCGACAGCCAGCTCGGCGACGACTCCTCGGCCGGGCCGTTTTCACATATGCGCGGCGGGGCCGTGCTGGCTCCCCAGGCCGAGATCGGCAATTTCGTTGAGGTCAAAAAATCCACCATCGGCGAACGGACCAAGGCCAAACATCTGGCCTATATCGGCGACGCGGAAGTCGGCCGCGAGGCCAATATCGGCGCGGGCACGATCACCTGCAACTATGACGGCTTCCGCAAGCATAGGACCAGGATCGGAGACCGCGTCCAGGTCGGCTCGGATACGACCCTGGTCGCCCCGCTGACCGTCAACGACGATGCGTATATTGCCACCGCCACCACGGTCCGGCAGGATGTGCCCGCGGGCGCGCTGGTCTTTAACCGGCGTCAGGAAGAAATACGGGAAGGCTGGACCGCGGCCAAACGCGACAAGGAGAAGAAGGTCGATTGAGTCTGTTGGGTCATTGGGTCATTGGGTCAATTGAGTCATTGGGTCGTTGGGTCGGTTATGAAAATAGGGCGATTTGAGGACTTGGAGGCGTGGAAGGCGGCGCGGGTCTTGGTGTCCCAGGTCTACGATATGACCAGACAAGCGCAGGACACCGGGAGGGACTACCGTTTCCGCGACCAGGTTACCGCCGCGGCCGTGTCCGTTATGTCGAATATCGCCGAGAGCTTTTCGCGGAGAACCGATAGAGAATTTGTACAGTTTCTCTTTATCAGTAAAGGCTCTTGTGCCGAGGTACAAAGTCTCCTCTACGTTGCTCTTGACCAGAACTATACGAACAAGGTCAACTTTCAAAAGATTTACGCTCAAGCAGAGTCCGTAGCACGGTTAACGAGCGGCCTCATCGCCTACCTCCTTCGGGATACTACCGAGCGCTCGGAAAGCCCCAAAGGTTCCATAGAGACAAAAGGCCAAGGCATAACCTCAGCCTCCTCAACCCAACAGACCCAAAGGACCCCATAGACCCAAAGGACCCAAAGGACCCAAAGGACTCAACCAACCCAAAGGACTCCCCCATGTGCGGCATTATGGGCTATGTTGGGCAGCGCGAGGCGGCCCCGCTCCTATTCCAGGGACTCAAGCGGCTTGAGTACCGCGGCTACGACTCCGCAGGGATCGCCGCCTTCACGAACGGCCATATTGCCATCCGGCGAGCGGTCGGCAAGCTCGCCCAGCTTGACCAGCTCTTGCAGGCCGAACCCCTGCCCGGCTCGGTCGGTATCGGTCATACCCGCTGGGCGACCCACGGGCCGCCGTCCGAGGAGAACGCCCACCCGCACCGCGCCGGCGATGTGGTGGTCATCCACAACGGCATCATCGAGAACTATCTTGAGTTACGCCACGAGCTCATGGGCAAAGGGCGGACGTTCAGCTCTGAGACGGATACCGAAGTCATTGCCCACCTGATCGACCAATACCTGCAAGAGGGCCACTCGTTCCGTGAAGCGACCCGGACCGCCCTGCGCCATCTTTCCGGTTCGTTTGCCCTGGTTGCCCTGAGCGAGCGCAACCCGGAAACGCTCCTGACGGCCAAAAACGCCACGCCCATTGTCATCGGACTCGGAGAGGAAGAAAGCTTTGTGGCCTCCGATATTCCCGCCCTGCTCGATTACACCCGCCGCGTGCTGTTCCTGGATGACGGCGAGATGGCCGAGGTGAGTCGTCAAGGTGTCGCGATCTCGGACTTCTCCGGCCGGCCGATTGAGCGCGAACCGCGCCATATTACCTGGGACCCGATTACGGCCCAGAAGAGCGGCTATAAGCATTTTTTGCTGAAGGAAATCCACGAACAGCCCCAGGCCATTATCGATACCATGCGCAGTCGTATCCTTGAGGAATCCGGCGAGATTGCGCTGGGCGAGCTCACGGACCACCTGCCCGCACTCGATGCGGTCAGGCGGGCGACCCTGGTTGCGTGCGGTACGGCCTGGCACGCCTGTCTGGTTGGCAAATTTCTTTTGGAGGAACTGGCCGGACTGCCGACCGAGGTCGATTACGGCAGTGAATTCCGCTATCGCTCCACGCCGCTCGACGCGGACAGCCTGGTCCTGGTGGTTTCTCAGTCGGGCGAGACCGCGGATACGCTGGCCGCGCTCGAAGGGAGCAAGGCCAAGGGTGCCAGCACGCTGGCCGTCTGCAATGTGGTCGATTCGTCCATTGCGCGCAAATCCGACATGGTGGTCTATACCCATGCCGGACCCGAGATCAGCGTGGCGTCAACTAAAGCGTTTACGACGCAGTTGACCGCCCTCTATCTGCTGGCCCTGCACCTCGGACAACGCCGCGGCGTCCTCGATCGCGACCGTGGCCGGCAACTCATCGAAGATATCGTCACCCTGCCCGCCTTGGTCCAGGCGACGTTGGAGAAGACCAAAGCGATTGGAAAGATCGCCAAGAAATACGGCCATGCCAGCGACTTCCTGTATCTGGGGCGGGGTATCAACTATCCGATTGCGCTTGAGGGCGCGCTCAAGCTCAAGGAACTGTCCTATATTCACGCCGAGGGCTATCCGGCCGGGGAGATGAAGCACGGTCCGATTGCCCTGATCGACAAGCAGATGCCGGTTGTCGTCCTGCTGCCCAAAGACCCGGTGTACGAGAAAACGCTGAGCAATATGAAAGAGGTTGAGGCGCGCGGCGGCCGCATTATCGCCCTGACCGACACTCCCTCGCCCGAACTCGAAGAAATCGCCTGGGAGATCATCCCGGTTCCGACTACCAACCACCTGATCATGCCGATTCTGCTCAGCATTCCGCTCCAACTCCTGGCCTATCATGTAGCCGTGTATCGCGGGACCGACGTGGACCAGCCGCGCAACCTGGCCAAGAGCGTGACGGTGGAATAGGACTTTACGCGGCGGTTGCGCTTAGCTTCAATAGCCGAAAGAGAGAAAAGCGGAACCTGTATAATCAGGGCTCGCCTAATCTATTGTAGCGTCAATAAAGATCAAACATATTGACTCCACCATGCCCTCATACCGCCAGATTGAAGTGTACGCCTTGCTTTGGCTAACAAGAGAGTGTGAGGGACGGATCAGGGATTTTCTCTATTCAGCAGGCATCCCAATCGACGCGATACAGCGTGGCATGCATCTCACTGTCTATTATGGACGGCGTTCGCTTCCTGGCTTGCCCTTGGTGAGAAAGCGCGTAACGATAATGGCAGATGTATCCGAAACACGCTTCATGGTCCTGGCGCCCGGTGGGGAAAACCCACGTCCTGAACTAGAGCCAGCAAGGAGATCGGTCGGCATTCGCCTCACGAAAAGAAATAGTGCCATTGTTGAGATACAAAAGATGCGCCAGAGTATTTATAAACTTGAAACACGCAGGGTTATCGGCACACGCAAACGTACTACAGCATGGACTAGCTGCTTCGGCGCGCGTCATTACCAACCCCACATAAAGCTCCTACACCCGGGAAGCGAAATCGAAAGAGATCTGAGACCATTGGGCGAGTCGTTTCGCTCAGCTTTCAATGAAATTGTTTTTGGCAAGTATGAGGTCAGGGTTCGGTGGCCTTCTCATGGGAATTTTAGGAGCTTTGATTGAATGGTATCAAGCGACATGTTCCTGAACTGACCCTATACAGACCCCAACAGGCATCGAGCTGGAACCTGAAAGGTGAAACTCCCCTGTGAATCCCACACGCCGTAAGAGCATCGCCCCCCTCAAAGCCGAACTGGACACCCTTCGTCCGCTCAAGCCTGAGCATGTCGCCATGCAGGGGGCTCCCGTCATGCCGGACTTGATCCGGCATCCAGCGGGCGGAGGGGGCGAGGGACCTAGATTCCTGCTTTCGCAGGAATGACGGGTGGCTACACAGAGTCGCAATTTGTTCTGGAGCGTGTTAGGAACTTCTGACAACATGTTGACTTTATTCAATTTTTCTCACAACGAGGAAAGTGGTACTCATTATCTGAGGAAGTCGTAGTAAAAAAGTGCATAACACCCTCTAGCCTATCTGCACCTAGCAAGTTATCTCCCAGATAAGTCAAGAGACCCTCATGACAACCGACCGCATTGAGATCAATCCGGCAGTGATGCTCGGGAAGCCTGTGATCCGTGGCACTCGCATTCCAGTAGAAGTGATTCTCCGCAAGCTGGGTGAAGGGGCGACAGAAGCAGATTTATTAGAGTCATACCCGCGTCTCGTCCGGGAAGATATCCAAGCTGCCTTGTTATGCTACAGATTCTCTTTGAATAGTTCGGCGTGGACAGGAGGGTAGATATTCAAGTAAAGTGAAGAGAATTTATTGGTTTCTGAGTATAAAGAATGAATGTTGCCATTGAACTCCCGGAAGATATCGCCCTCCATCTCGCACAAAACTGGGGCAATCTCTCCCGGCGGACTCTTGAAGCAGTCGCAATCGAAGCGTATCGAGCAGGAGTCTTGACCGAAGCGCAGGTGCAAAAAATGCTTGGCCTCCCCTCACGTTGGGAGGTCGACAGGATGCTCAAGCAAGCACACGCCTATCTGGACTATACCGAAGAAGACTTAGCAGGAGATATTGAAGCGCTCCGTGCAGTCACTCGCCCGTGATTACTATCTCCAATACGTCCCCTATCTGCTATCTCTATCTCATTAACTGTCTTGATCTGTTTCCAAAACTATTCGGTCAAGTCACCCTTCCAAAATCAGTACGTGATGAGCTAAAAGCTGAAGGGGCTCCAGTCGGGCTTCAGGACTGGATAGCCCAGCCCCCTAGTTGGGCGAACATCCATACCGGGGCCCTTACGCTGAGCGAGACAAACCCCGCACTTGACCGATTGCACGCAGGCGAACGAGACGCAATTCTCTTGGCACGACACTTGGGGGCAGACCTGATTATTTTGGATGAGAAGGCAGCTCGTCAAGTTGCAAAAGAATATGGTTTCAAAGTGACCGGCCTGCTCGGCCTCTTGAGCGAGGCGGCCAGACTCGGGCTTCTCAATTTTCCCTCGGCAATTGAGCGTCTACAGAAGACGAACTTTCGAGCCTCTCCTCGTCTTCTCAAGCTCCTGTTAGACCGTCATGAAAAAGAGGAAAAGGCCATCGAGAAGAACGCATGATCCCCGGCGTGAAGCAGTTACTTGAAGATCTGGCGCGCACGCCCGCGCTGGTCTGTACGGTCGGACGTGACGGCGTCGTCAGCGAACTTTTTCTGGACGAGAAAGTCCAGAGGGTCGATTTCGCCGACTCGTGGGCCACGGTCGAGTATAGTGGCTGGCATATTCACGCCGACCTCGACACCATTACCAAGGTACGCTTTGCCGAAACGCCGGGGCACGACGATTCCGTCAACGTGTTTGTCAGCCTTGATGACGAAAAGGGGAATGCCGTCTTGCGTTTCTATTTCCCCCACGCCAGCCAGACCCACCGGACGTATACCGCACAGGAACTCGAACTGTTCGAGACGTTCAAGGCGCGCTATGAACAGACGTTCGGGCAGGAAAACCTCAGCGAGTGACGACCTCCTGCCCAATACGTCGCCCGTGCCTTGTCATCCGTAGACTCCAGAGGTAGCCTTTGGACATGGACACCCTTCAAGATATCCAGACGGCCGTGAGCCAATTATCGGCCAAACAACTCGCCGCATTCCGCGCTTGGTTTGCGGAGTTCGATGCCGAAATATGGGATCGTGAGCTTGAGCGTGATGTCGCTGCCGGGCGACTTGACGCGTTGGCGGAGGAGGCGTTGCAGGCCCTGCGCGAGGGCCAGTGTACCGACCTGTGAGACATCGCGTCACCCGAAAGTTCTGATCGTTCTACAACGGACTCCCAGCCGAGATACGGAAGCTGGCCGATGAAAACTTCCGGCTCCTCCGGCAGGACTCCTCCCACCCGTCGCTGCACTTCAAGAAGGTCGGCCGCTTCTGGTCCGCCCGGGTGGGTATCCATCACCGCGTCCTCGCCGTAGAAAGCGGCTCTGACGTAGTGTGGTTCTGGATCGGCCGCCACGACGAGTATCGACAACTGATCGATCGGGGTCGGTGACTATTTGGCAATCCCCGCCAACTCGCGGGCATATTCCGCCGCGGCCGCAAAATCATACTCGCGATAGGTCTGGAGCTTTTCGGCTTCGAGGGAGCCCTCGGCGTGTACGGCCAGCACTTCCTGATAGCCGCCGAAATCCCCGGCGGTCAGGTCCGAAATCAGATTCAGCAGCCGCAGCCGGTGCTCGGTTGAGGTGCCTTTCTTGCCGCCCAGATATTTCTGGACGTAGGGGCCGGTTGCCTCGCTGCGCCAGTCCTCCAGGCTCGGCCCGGTCACCAGCAGGCCGCCGCTCACATCCTGCACCATCTGGACGGCCTGATGGTAATTGGAGGCAAACTGATATTTGGCCACATTGGTCATCAGCGTGTTGGGAACGGCGATGCCCGGCGGGGCAACCGTGTGCTGCTGGGCCGCAGCCAGAATCAGCCCCTGGACGGTGGCATGATAGCTGGCCAGCTTGGTCAGCTTCTCGCGAATATGGCCGGCCCGCTCAATGCCGTTGTATTCCGCAATGGCCTGGGAGGCGCCGGCCATGAGTTCCAGGAGCGGCAGTTTATACGACACCGCGGTGAAGCGGTGGAACTTCACAAAGGTCAGGGCCATCAAACCCGCCGCGGCGACCTCGCCGGCCAGGAACACCCGCTCCCAGGGGACAAAAACATCTTCGAAGACGGTCAGCGTCTCCATCATTTTGTGTTTGGCACTGATGGGATACTCGAAGTCGTTTCTCTGGAACCCGCCATAGGAACTAGCCAGGAGTTTCAGCCCTTTGGTGGCCACCGGCAGAGCGAAGGCCACGGCGTAGTCCTCATCGCCCTCGCGCATGGCCCGGGTCGGCAGGACAATGACTTCGTCCGTATTGGTGGAGACCGAGGTGTGGACCTTGGCTCCGCGGACCACGATGCCGTCGTCGCGCCGGTCAACAATGCGTACATAATAGTCCGGGTGGTCCTGGCCCTGGGGGCCCATGCTGCGATCCCCTTTGACATCGCTCTGGGCCACGGCCACCGCGTAATCATTATCCCGACACAGCTCATAGTATTTTTTGACCCGCTCGCGATATTGTCCCGCGCCGTGCTTGGCCATTTCTTCGGCAACAACGTGCAGCGCCAGGAGCGCGTCCGTGCCGATCTCTTTAATCAGAATAACCAGCGTGGCTCCCTCACGGGTACTGGCAGCAATCAGACGGCTGCGCTGGAGCAGGTCTTCGGCGTTCTGGGGCAGGTGGTAATAACGGGAATATTCCTGGCCGGTCTGCGGGTCGGTGACCACCGCCAGGTCGCGGTAGCGCGGGTCTTCGGCCATCTGATAGTCGATGCAGGCGTGCTGAACCGCCTTGCCGATAACCGGGTGGGTGGTGACATCATCAACTTTTTCACCGCGATAATAGACTTCCCGGCCGTCTTTCAGGCTCTCTTTGTATTGCTCCGGTGTGCGCAGACTCATGGTACACTCCTCGTTCGGAAAAGTGCCGTGAGTATAGCCACGACCGTGCGGCCGTGTCCATAAGGTCCGTTGAGTCGGACCCCATAGACCCCATAGACCCCATAGACCCCATAGACCCCATAGACCCTAATGGACCCCATCTACTCCAGCCTCAGTCGAAGCAGGGTAGTTGGGGCCTGGTGTTCATCGGTGGCCGGCGGACTCGTCAGCGTTCCGAGAGCAGACAGCTTTTGATGCAGGTCGGTGAGTTTTGCCGAGGGCAGAGAAAGGACAAGGATATCCTTCTCATCCTTGACCAGGATGGCGCCCTCGAATTGCTGAACGACCGCGCGGACCCGCTCGGTCAGGTCGGCGGCGTTCTCACCGGTCAATTGCCACGAGACCGGCTGGATAATGCTGCCGCTTCCTTCCGGGATGGCGGAGGGGCCGTCCTGGGCTCTCGTAGGTGGCGAAAACGTCAGTCCGAGGATGAGACTCAGAGCAAACCAGAGCAGATGCTTTTCATGCCTCAGTCGCGTCATGTCATGCGCCCCCTGTGTGGAATGAGTAAACGTACCCAGCATTCTCATGTCTGTTGGAGGGCACGTTTACTCATTATTGTGATGGGTTCCGGACCAGGATGAAAGGGAGGATCGGATTTGCCTTGCGTCGCAACACCGCGTAAGCTTGCCAGCATCTTATTCGTATAATCTGTTGCCATGGCAGAGCATCCACAACAGAAAGACGCGCCCGCGGCCGGTACGCCTGGGGAGAAACTCCTGCGTCTCCTGGCCGGCATATCAACCGAAGAGCTCAACGACCCCGAGAAAGCCGCCCGGATGATAGAGCGAACGGTGCGGATGATAGCGGCCTATATTATCGTGGCGTGCTTCGCTCTGTTCTTTCTGGCCATTCCGAGTTTTGTCGAGCTTGACGGCCGCCTGCATACGAAGAATTTCACCGCCTTTTTCTGGATCGGCAGTCCGTTTTTCGACTGTCTCATCCTCCTGGGGCTCAGCCTCTTTCTGGGGCGCACCAAAAACCTGCCGACCGCCCTCTGCCTGGTTTGTGTGACCGGTTTTGAGACGCAACTCTATATGCACTACGCCACCCTGTCCGATTTCGTCGTCCTCATCATGTGCCTGATGGTCCTCATTCACGCCCTCCAGATTCTGGGGCTGCTCGTGTTCGGACGCTACGAGCGCCCGTCCGGTCTTGTGGAATAACCGAGCCATGCCGATCTTTATTGCCTCCGTTCTGGCCCTCATTGTCCTGCTCTGGGCGCTCGGCTGGTACGCCAAACGCTGGGTGCGCACCGACGGCGACTTTCTGCTGGCCGGCCGGCAGGTCAGTCTCATTCCGGGGATTGCCAGCATTTGCGGCATTGCGTTCGCCGGCAGCATGACCAGCATCGTCCCCGGCCTGACCATACAGTACGGCTTTCTCGGCTGGATCCTGGGCGGCAGCCTGCCCCTGGTAATCGGCTATATTGCGTACGGCGTCTTTGCCGGTCCGTATATTCGGCGCTGTGGTGCGTACACCATTCCCGAGTGGCTGGAGATGCGCTTTGACACGCGCACCCGGGTCGTGGTCAGCATTGCCACCCTGCTGGGTGTCACCGGCGTGGTGGCCATGAATGTGGTGGCCATGGCGCTCATCATGCAGGGTTTTCTTGGCGCGCCGCTGTGGCTCATGATTACCATTGTCCTGGGCGGACACCTGACGTTTATTTTTCTGGGCGGGATGTGGGCGCTAACGCTGACCGATGTTGTGCAGGTCCTGCTGGGTTTCCTCTTCCTGCCGGCCCTGGCCGTCTACTGTTTGATCAGCTATGGCGGCTGGGAACTGATCGAGACGAGCTTTGTGACGGCTACGCCCCTCTCCTCCGGGGTGCTCGGCTCCTTTCCGTGGTTTCAGGTAAGCTATCCGAGCGTGCTGACGGTTTCGCTCGTGGTCGGCTTTTTTATTCAGTGGGGCGGCAATTACTACTGGCTGCGCGCCGCGGCCGCGCGGACCGAACCGATTGCTCGCTGGCAGTTCATTATCGGCGGGCTGCTCGTCCTGGTGATTCACGGTTCCATGGGGGTGCTCGGTTTGTACGCCGGCAGTGTCCACAGCGCCGCTTTTCTGGACCCCGTGAATCCGGCCAACCCCATGGGCGCCTACGGCCTGCTCATGCGGGACTTTCCCGCGGTTATGGCCCTATTGGGTCTGGTGGCGGCCCTGGCCGCCACCATCTCCACCACCAGCAATGCCCATATGGGCATTACCTCCTCGCTCTCCCGCGACATCTACCAACGCTTTATCCGGCCCGAGGCCTCCCCGGAGGCGGTCCTGCGGATGAGCCGCCTGCTCACCCTGCTGACCGGTTTTGCCATCTGGCTGCTGAGTTTTTATCCTGGTGGGCCGTATTATCTCCTGGCCGTGAGCTGTGCCCTGCTCGGTCCCGCAGCCTGTGTCTTCCTCCTTGGACACCGCTGGGCCTTTATTACTCCTACGGGGGCGTTTTGGGGAACGCTGGCCGGGACGGTCTCGATGCTCGTCTACGAAATCCTGAAGTTTATGGGCGTTCCGCTGGGCGCCATGCATACGGTTGTGGTGGGCTCCATCATTACCTTCCCGACCGTGCTCGGCCTGTCCTTGCTGACACAACCGGACGGTGCTGCCGCTGACCGGCCCCTTCGACCAGGCTCAGGACAGGCGCAAACGCTGCGCCTCAGCCCGGAGCAGGAACGGCTGTTGGTCCTGATTCGGACCGGCTATACGACCATGGTTGAGCTGAGCGATTTCACCATGCTCAATTCTGCCGAGTGCCACCGTCTCGTCGAAGAGCTTGAACGGGCCGGCCTCGTCCAGCGCTGGGGCAGGAGCGGGCTCGATTATTTCACGTTTGGCCTCACACCCCAGGGAGACCGCGCGCTCGCCGACCTGCCCGACGCGCCGGCGAACCTTGTCGGTTTTGCCGGTCTGGACGCGGACAGCCGCTCGATTCTGAATCAGCTTGCGGGGGGAGACAAAAGCCTGCGCGATCTCAGTACGGCCACCGGCATGGCCGCCTCGCCGCTGAGCGTCATCGTCAACCGCCTCGATCAACTCGGCTATATTCGCGGGCGGGGCGTGTGGGAGCGGGCGCTGACGCTGTCGGAAAAAGGACGGGAGAGGATAGGGTCGGTTGAGTCCGTTGAGTCCATTGGGTCGGTTGAGTCTATTGGGTCCGTTGAGTCGTTGAGACCCAAAGAACCCTAAAGACCCAAAGGACTCAGCGGACCTAAAAAAAGGAGAAAACAATCATGTTGAACAGTGTAGTCGATACGCTCCTGCCCACGACCATGGTCGGCTCGTATCCCCGTCCGCACTGGTTTACCTATCAGTTGCACGGGCGGGATATCTGGGAGGCGTTCAAGGACGTCAACCATGCCGAGGCGTTTGAAGACGCGGTTCGCACCGTGCTGCAAGACCAGGAGCAGGCCGGGCTGGATATTCTGACGGACGGTCAGATGTGGTTCGACGACTACGGCGGCTGCATCGGGTCTTTTGTCTGGTACTGGTATGAGCGCATTCACGGCTTTGTGCCAACCAAACACAGCCACCCCTTTGTCGAAGGCGGGAATGCCTCATCCAATGATGCGGCCTGGCTCACCGACTGGGGTGCGACCGCGGTGACCGATGAGGTCAAACGCGGGCCGCTGCGCTTGGCCGACCTGTACCATCTTGCCCAGCGCAATACCAAGAAACCGGTGCGGTGCAGCGTGGGCGCGGGACCGATCAACCTGACCTATCACGTTCATTTCGAGTACTACAAAACCCAGAGAGACCTGGCCTACGCCCTGGCACCGATTTTCAACGCCGAGATGAAGGATATGGTGGCGAGCGGGGCCTCTTTCCTCCAGCTCGAAGACCTGGGGGCGTGGCTGCCTCTGTTCAGCGGCAACCCGGACGATTTTGGCTGGGTGGTGGATGTCATCAACAAAACCATTGACGGCGTGGAGGCCAAGCTCGCCTGGCACTTCTGCTTTGGGGCGGCCTGGGGGAACGCCTCACAGGGTCTGTTCCCGTCCGGGGCGGGCTATGGCTCCATCCTGCCCCATCTGCACGACACCGGGATCGAACAGTATGTGCTCGACTTTGCGGTCCGCGAAATGGAAGACGCGCATATTCTGAAAGACCTGCCCGCAGACAAGGAAGTCGCGGTTGGGGTGATTGATGTGCGCAATCTCCAGGTCGAGACGCCGGAGCAGGTGGCGGAGCGCATTCGCAAGGTGCTCCAGTTCATCGAACCGGAGCGGGTGACGCTGACCACAGACTGCGGTCTACGCGCCCTGCCCCGTTTCTGTGCCTATAATAAACTGCGCGCCATGGTCAAAGGAGCGCAGGTCGTGCGCACCGAAATCGCCGGGAGATAGGAGATAAGATATGGCTACAGGCTCTATTCCGTGCGGGATTGCTGTTCCCCAGGTGTTTCTCGATACCCCGGTTGATATGGCGTTCGTCCGGGATTTCGTTCAGCGCGCCGAAGCCCTCGATTACGAGAGCTTGTGGGTGCAAGAGAGTATTGTCAGTGACTTTGCCATTCTCGAACCCGTGGCCCTGCTCAACTATATTGCCGCCATTACCTCAAAGGCGCGTCTCGGGACCTCGGTTCTGCTGACGGTGCTGCGCAACCCGGTGCAACTGGCCAAGAGTCTGTCGAGCCTGGATCAGATGAGCCAGGGCCGGCTCATCTTCGGTCTGGGGGTTGGCGGGCACGTTCCGGAGACCATCTTCGGCTATTCCAGCGAGCTCCGCGCCCGGCGTTTTGTGGAGGGTATTCGAGCCCTCAAGGCGCTGTGGACAGAGCCCAAAGCCACGGTCAGCGGAACGTTCTGGAACTTCGAGAACATCGCCATGGAGCCCAAGCCGGTACAAAAACCTCACCCGCCTATCTGGTTTGGCGCGCGCGAGGAAAGACCGCTGCGACGCGCCGTCCGGCACGGGGACGGCTGGATGGGCGCCGGATCAAGCTCAACCAAGGATTTCATCAGACAGTCGGGTTTGATCCGGCAGTTTCTGGATGAGGCCGGGCGTGACCCGGCCTCCTTTACGATCTCCAAGCGGGTCTATATCGCGGTGGACAACGACCGGGCGCGCGCGGAACAACGGCTGCGGGAGTGGTTTGGCGTCCGGTATAAAAATGCGGATATGGCCTCGCAGGTCGCCATTTGGGGCAGTCTGGACGAATGCCGCAATAAGATCGGCGAGATCGTCCGGGCCGGGGCCGAACACCTCTTGCTCAACCCGGCCTTCGACGACATGGAACATCTGGAGATGTGCGCAAAAGACATCATCCCCGCACTCTAAGGACCGGAAGGAGACAGCCCTCATGATCACGATGAACGAACACTATCTGAAGCTCCAGGCCTCGTATCTGTTTTCCGATATTGCCAAGCGGGTCAATACCTATCAGGCCGACAATCCGGACCAGACCATTATCCGGTTGGGAATTGGCGATGTGACGCGGGCCCTGCCCGAGGCGTGCATTACCGCCTTTCATCGCGCCGTGGATGAGATGGCGGACGACACTACCTTTCGGGGCTATGGCCCGGAACTGGGCTATGATTTTTTGCAGGAAGCCATTGTGGCCGGAGATTTTCAGCCGCGCGGGGTGACGCTCAAGCCCGACGAAGTCTTTGTGAGCGACGGCGCGAAGTGTGACTCCGGCAATTTTCAGGAGCTTTTTTCCCTGGACACGCGTGTGGCCGTACCCGACCCCGTCTACCCGGTGTACGTCGATACCAATGTGATGGCCGGGCGGACCGCGGCCTGGCGGGACGGACGCTATGAGGGACTGGTCTATCTGGAGTCAACGGCGGAAAACCGGTATATCCCGTCGCTGCCCCAGGAAGCGGTTGACCTCATTTATCTGTGTTTTCCCAATAACCCCACGGGCAGCATGATCACCACCGACCAGTTGCGCCTGTGGGTGGACTACGCGCGGGAGAACAAGGCCCTCATTCTATATGACGCGGCCTATGTCGAGTTTGTCCGGGACGACAGCCTGCCGCAGAGTATTTATGAGATTGACGGGGCCAAAGAGGTGGCGGTCGAATTTCGGAGCCTGTCCAAGACCGCCGGCTTTACCGGAACACGCTGCGCCTACACCATCGTACCCAGAGAGTGCCAGGTGTACGACTCTCAGGGCACGGCTCATGCGCTCCATTCGCTCTGGGACCGACGCCAGTCAACAAAATTCAACAGCGTCTCCTATCCTGTGCAGCGCGCGGCCGAGGCCGCCTTCTCGTCTGAGGGCAAGCGACAAATTCGAGAATTGAGCAACTACTACCTCGGCAATGCCGTCCTGATTCGTGAGGCGATGACGAGCTTGGGCTATGCCTGCGTTGGCGGAGAGCATTCCCCCTATGTGTGGATTAAAACCAATACAGACTCCTGGGAGTTCTTTGACCGCCTGCTGCAAAAAGCCGGAGTGGTCTGCACACCGGGAGCCGGGTTCGGGAAATGCGGCGAGGGCTATGTCCGCCTGAGCGCGTTTAACAGTCGGGAGAATGTCGAGACCGCCCTGCAGCGGGTCTCGGACTCCCTGGGAACGGCATAGACCGCGAGCAGCATCTATCGTGTCGTCCCTGTCAGGAAAGAGCCATGCACTATCTCCTGACCCGTCTGACCGATCATGCGCGGACCGACGCTCTATTGGCGCAGGCCCGACAGCACTGGCGGCAATTGGTGGCCGAGCACGATCCCCAGGCGCAGCCGGGGCTGCCGCGGGTATCGCACGGGGACGGGCTGCCGTCGAGTTGGGCGGCGACGTTCTATATGCTGCCCCATACGGAACAGGTGCTGCTGGCCTTTGCCTGGCTCCACTGGTGGCAGCAGTCAGCCGAAGAGGAGCCCGGGTTTATCGGCTGGCTCATTGAAGGGCCCGGTTTCGTGCTCAATCATGCCTTTTTCCTCAAGGTGCTGACAGAGGGACACGGCGGGATTCTGGGGATTCTTTACGGCTTTCTCGAAAAGCGCTCAGAATTTCTTCTGAGCGGTAATTCCCTATGCTGAATAGCATTGTTTTTCTTTAATGCCATGCGGCATAAACATTACCATTCAGTATCAATACTGAATGCTTCTGGAAAAGCTCGACGCGGAGTACCGCTATAATGTCCACGACCGCGAGTTGTGGCCGGCCGTGCTTGAGCTGATAGAACCGCCGACCGGGTAGACCGCCCTGTTCCGCTTCTGCCTGGCCGCCCGCCACATCCACCGTGTCGGATGCTGTTAGAGCATTTCACGATAAATTGGAGCCGTGCCGGTCCGCGCTCGTCGGGAAGGACAATGTCCGGCCCCAAGCGTCCTGGGAGGACGGCCATCCTGGCCGCCATGCGGGCTGGAAGCCCGCACTCCTAAAAGGGGAGAGAAACACGCTACACCGTAGCGTGATTTGCTCTTAGGCGGCCCCGTTGCTTTTGAACCAGGCCAGGAGCCGCTGCCAGCCGTCCTGGGCCGTTTCCTGACGATAGCTGGCCCGATAGTCGGCGTGAAAACCGTGTGGCGTATCGGGATACAGAATAATCTCGGAGGGGCTTTCCGCCGCCTGTAGCGCGGCGCGCATCTGTTCAACCGTTTCGTTTGGAATGCCGCTATCGGCGGCCCCGTACAAACCAAGCACCGGAGCGTGGAGCTGCGCGGCAATATCGACCGGATGGCTTGGGGTGAGTTCGGATGCCTGCCCGACCAGACGCCCATACCAGGCCACCCCGGCTTTGAGCTGCGGACTGTGGGCGGCATACATCCATACGACGCGCCCGCCCCAGCAAAAGCCGGTGATGCCGAGTCTGGCTACATCGCCCTTGCCGGACGACTTGACCCAGTCCACGGTGGCATCCAGGTCGGACATGACCTGGGCATCCGGGACCTTGGCAACCACGGTCCGAATAATCTGACCGATATCCGTCATCTGCGACACATCGCCCTGCCTGGCGTAGAGTTCCGGCGCAACCGCCAGATAACCCTGCTTGGCGAAGCGGCGGCACACGTCTTTGATATGCTCGTGCACGCCGAAGATTTCCTGGACGACCAGCACGACCGGGAAGGGCCCGCCGGTTTGCGGGTACGCCTGGTAGGTGGGAATAGTGATATCGCCCACCGGGATCTGGACCTCCCCGGCTTCCAGGCCAGCGGTATCGGTGGTTATCGTTTGGGCCGAAACCGGACGAACGGCCAGGGCAAAGCCCGTGGCCAAGGTGGACACCACAAATTCGCGTCGAGTCAGTGTCGTGCTTATATTTGTCATATCCTCTCACCTCAATTGGGCCGTATCTTGCGCGGCCCAGCCTAGCCCTTGTGCCTCTGACTCGCAAGGATGAACGGACAAAACGAGAAGAGTTGATTGGTGCTCGCTGGCTTTTGCCCCCCGGTTTCGCTAGGGAAGAGGGAATGATCTGTTATAGGCGTGCAGACAAGAACGGGGTCAGAAACATGAAGATGGTGAAGACAGGATGGATATACCTGCTCAGCCTGGCTCTTGCGGTACCCGCCTTTGCCAACGAAGGCCATCAACTCTTGCTCAGCCAGAGTAAGGCCGAACGTGCCACAACGCTGGCGGGCATTTTACAGACGAGCGGCAAAACCTGCGAGACGGTCTCGCGTTCGTTTCTGCAAGGTACGGATGAAGCAAACCAGGCCGCCTACTGGAATGCCGAGTGCTCCGGAGGCGAAACCTATGTCATTCAGATCCCACCCAGCAACAAGACCCGCGTCCTTGAATGTAAAATCATGGAAATGATCGGCGTGAAGTGCTTCACCCGATTCGAACAGTAAACGCATCGATTTTCAGAGACCGGCTGAACACGAGAGGCGTCTCCGGTGCACTGGGCCCGCGGTATTGACGAGTTGCAACGCTTTTCCACGCCTCCCTATGGCTGCATGTATCTCCCGACAGAAACGGCCTCTCTGACCTATCGTATTATCCGGGACCTGACACCCCAACAGTATAATGAACTCCTCAGACGCGGCTGGCGGCGCTTTGGCTGTGAGTTCTTTCGGCCCGCCTGTCCGCAGTGTGTCCAGTGCCGGAGTCTCCGTCTGCCGCTGGACGACTTTCGACCGTCTCGCAGTCAGAAACGCACTCTGCGTCGCAATGCGGAGATTCGGGTCGTGGTACAAGAACCGACCCTGACCTCTGAGCATATCCGGCTCTTTAATGCCTACCATGCGTATATGCACGCCGAGCGCGGCTGGCCCTCCCAGACGACGCATGAACGCGCCTATTTCCGCAGCTTTCTCTTGGGCAACTGGAGCTTTGCCCGGGAATTTCTGTACTACGACCGGGAGTGTCTCGTTGGGGTGGGTCTGGCAGACGTGACGCACGAGGCGCTATCGAGCATCTACTTCTTTCATGACCCGGCCTGGCGGCCCCATGCGCCCGGAGTCTTTTCGATTCTGCGCCAAGCCGCCTACGCTCGGCAGCAGGGGCTACGCTACCATTATCTGGGCTATTGGGTGGCGGACAGCCCCTCTATGGCCTACAAGGCGCAGTATCGCCCGCATCAGCTTCTCCGGCGCTACCCGCCCGATGAAGAAGAGCCGGAGTGGGTAGCACCCGAATAATCGATGCGGAAGGACGTGGCGCGTTTACGCATTCACGTGCCGCGTGAGCGGAATACCGAACTGCGCCGCGGCGTTGCCGCCAAACATGCGGGCCATCAGCGGCTCTTCCACGGCGGCCTGGGTCAGGGCCTCGATCGCGTCCCAAGCGCTGGTGGTATCGTGCTGGGGATAGCGCGAGCCCCAGACGACCTTTTCCGCAAAGGCGTGGGGCAGTCTCTGGATCATGCGCTCCTCGGCGTCAAAGCCGAGCATCACCCGACCCTCTTCCCACAGTTCTTCGGGGTCGGTCCGGACCGGATAGTAGTTGAGGAGCGGAATCGTCTTGGTCGAGGCTTCCATTTTTTCCAGCACCTCTTCCATCCATGACGCCTTGCCGTGCGCGACCACCACTTTCATCTCGGGAAAGCGC
Source organism: uncultured Binatia bacterium (SeqCode) (assembly GCA_965203745.1). Classification (GTDB taxonomy): domain Bacteria; phylum Desulfobacterota; class Binatia; order Bin18; family Bin18; genus Bin18. The sequence continues at coordinate 64,026 of CBDBDK010000001.1, read as the reverse complement.
TGCATCACGGCAAAACCGATCAGGGTGGAGGCAACGAACATATGGTTGTCGAGCCAGCCTGAGAGAATCGGAGAGAGCGGATGGCCGACCGACGGAGAAGCGAAAAAGGAAAAATTCGACCGACCGTCGCCGCCACCGGCAGCAGGCCCCCCGCCGACCTCCCTCAGCAGGGTGTGTTGATTCAGCCGATTTTTGATCTTTTCAATAAACGGACCGTGTGAGGTCCACTCAGGGTTCCACAGCCCAGGTGTCGGATGGACCACCGCGGTCACGCCCAAGCGCTCCAACTCGGCCCACAGCGGGTCGTAGTACGGATGGGTGAAATAATGCCCCTCAATAAACATGGGGCGGATGAACGCGCCCCGGAAATGCGGGAGCTCGGCCACCCGCCGCAGTTCTTCCAGGGTAAAGTCCATGTTTTGGAGCGGCAGCATGGCCGCGGCATACAGCCGCGCGGGGGCCGTCTGACAAAAATCGGTCAGCCAGTTGTTATAGGCCCGGGCCAGGGCGGCCGCCACGTCCGGGTCCTCAATCAGATGAAAGCCCTCGGCAAACCAGGTGGGGTAGAGAAATGCCTGGTCCACGCCCATGGCGTCCATATCGGCCAATTTGGCCTGCGGGTCTGACGCGCCGGCACTTTTGGCATGCGGGGTGTTGGGGTCGAGGTCACCGACCTGCTCCCAGGTCATACCCGGCTTCCAGATGGCATAGCGCGGAATGTTCGGATTCGTGGGGTCGCGGAACATCTTGCCGTTGATCTTGAGATACGATCCGTACTGGCCTTCCTCACGCCACAGGGCTGTTTTGCCGAGCGTGCGGAACTCCGGCTCCAGGTATTCCTCCCAGACCGCCCGCGGCTCGACCACATGGGTATCGCTATCAAAGACGGCAAACGGTCTGGTCATGCCCGGTCTCCTTCAACCGCATGACCGTTGACCCGGTGCGCCCCCTCGCCGTAGGGACGCGTCAGCGAGGCTTCGGGCTCCAGGGCGCGCCGAATTTCCGTCTCGGACGGCCACCAGTCCGGTCGCTCAATCTCGGTTACCCGCTCCCGGATGAATGCCTTCGGAGCTTCGATATTGTAGAGCTTGCGGGCGTTGTCTCCCAGGAATTTGTTCTGGTAGGACTCCGGCAGATCACACGCGCGCATGGTTTCAATCGCTCGCCAGGCGTCGTCGCCATCATGGTGGTAGACGTCGGACGACCAGGCCAGAATATCGCCATAGAAGTCCGGCAAGCGCGACGGCGGCGCCTCATCGCCCTCAAAGCCGGTCACGCAATGGCTGAAAAAGGTTTCGCTCGGCAGCCGTTTGAGCGGCGGCAACTCGCGCTCGTTGCGGTACAGCTTATACATCTTGTCGCACTCGTCCAGCAGGAAGCTCAGCCAGGTCGAAGAGGCCTCAAAGACCGCAGCCCGGAGCTTGGGATATTGCTCAAAAAAGCCGGACATGAGCACCATGACAACCCACAGCGCAGCCTCGGACTGGAAGTTTTGGACGTTGGTCAAAAATTGGTGGGGCAGGCCCGAGGTGACCACTGTGCGGGCAATCAACTCCGCCCCGGAATACTGGGCCGTATAGCCTGGGGGTTTCAGCGCACCAAAGGCCGGGAAGGGGTGCATGCCGTACACCATGCCGGCTTCCTCCATAGCCTGCCAGACCGGCTCATACTTGGGCTGAATCGGATAATTGCCCATGGCGTCAATCGGCCGCACCAGGCCCACCCGGCAGCCCTTGTCCGCCACCCGGTAGAGTTCCTCCGTGGCAAACACCGGGTCCTGCATGGGCAGCAAGGCCGCAAAAAAGATCCGCTCCGGGTCGGCCTGGCAATACTCATACGCCCACTCGTTATAGGCCTTGCACATGGCCTTGGCCCCTACTGCGTTTTGCAGCCAGGGATAGGTGTCGATATCGGTCGGGATAATCATCACCTGATCGATGCCCTGCACGTCCATGTCGCGCAGGCGGGCCTCGGGCTCGTACGAGCCCCGGTGGTCCAGATAGGCGGCCTGCTCCTGGGAGATCGCCGTCTCGGGGTGCAGGTTGCGGACATTAATGGCGCGCTGGATGTCATGCTTGAGTCCCGGCCCGGCCAGGGAAAGGATATTCACCACACCGGGCGTGCCACCGATCCGCTGCGAGCCCAGACCCGTACCGGCATGGCCGTTGACGATGAGCTGTTTGGTCTCCTGGTCAAACCACATCGTGGTCTTGAGCGCTTCCAGCTCATCTTTCGTCAGCCAGTCCTTGGCCCGCTCCCAGATCCAGGGCGGCTCCGTGACATGCGCATCACAGTCAAAGGTCGGGAAATCCTTGGTCATGGGTGCGAATTTTTGGGTTGGCATACTCCCCCTCCTTTGTATCGGATCGGACATACGACTCGGTCCGCTTCCGACCGGGTTTCCACTGTATTGTCAACTTCCTGAGAAACTTGTCAATCTGTTGTCCGGGTCCGGGACGCCGGGAGTGTTGCTGACGCTTGAAAGCTCCCCCTGAATTGCCTATCAGGTATGGACGGACAGGAGGGGCAGATCAGCTATGCGGTATCGCTATTATCTGTGTGACGTGTTTACGGGTACGCGCTTCGGCGGTAACCAGTTGGCGGTTTTACCCCAGGCTGCCGGTCTTTCGGGTGAGCGCATGCAGCAGGTTGCGCGTGAGTTTAATTTCTCCGAGACGACCTTTGTGTTCCCGCCGGAAGAAGCGGAGCATACGAATAAGGTGCGTATCTTCACACGCCGGTGGCGGAGGTCCCCTTTGCCGGGCATCCCAATATCGGCACGGCGTTCGTCCTGGCGACGACGGGTCGCCTGGGTGCGATCGACACTGCTCTCAGCGTGACGTTTGAAGAGCGGGCCGGGCTGGTGCCGATCACGATCCGCAAGCGGCCGGACCAGTCGGTCTGGTGCGAACTGACCGCCCCGGAGCGCCTGTCGCTGGGAAAGACCGTCGGTGTAGAAACGGTGGCGGCGCTGCTGTCCCTGACCACGGACGATATCGTGACTCGGACCCATCCGCCGCAAGTCGCCTCGGTTGGCCTGCCGTTCCTCTTCGTTGAAGTCCGGGACCGCGCCGCGCTGGAGCGGGTACGGGTGAACAATGACAAGCTGGAGACGCTGGTCGCCGACGACCTCCCTCCCCTCGTTCATGTGTACACCAAGAGTGATGATATCGCCTCGGATATCCGGGCTCGCGTGTTCGCTCCCCTGTTCGGTGTGCCCGAAGACCCGGCCACCGGCAGTGCCAACTGCGCCCTGGCCGGTTTGCTCAGCCACTACGCGCAGCACTCGCAGGGCATGGACAACTGGCGCGTTCGCCAGGGGGTAGAACTGGGCCGTCCCAGTCTGCTTGAGGCTCGGGCGGAGAAACGTGAGAGTGTTGTCACGGACACCTGGATCGGTGGCGCCTGTGTCCTGGTCGGCGAAGGCTGGATTGAGGTCGGCTCCTCAGACGTTCCTGACCAAAGCTGACGCTTCGGATCGACGTCCCTGGTGCGTCAACCACGTCACCGAGTGTGGTATGCGCCTGCCTCGGGCAAACGGCCCGTGTCGGCAAGCACGCGTCGCATGATGGATTCGTCAGGCTGAAACGGAATGGGAGGTGGCTCCGGCAGCGTCACCGGCTCGACCGGAAGCGGGAGCTGTTGAATCGACGTGTTATACACCTTGGCCAATAAGGTCGGAAGATGCACGACATCTTCAAGATTGTAGTGGAGGAGGGTTTCCAGCGCCCCGCGCTCGCCCCGCTCGTGGTAGCGCCACAGGACGACCGCGCACCAGCCATCGAGCTGGGAGACCAGACCCGGTCGCTCAAGACCCATCAGCTTTTCAATTTTTTTCAGGCCGCCCTTATAACCGAGTGCGGCGAGTGGATAACGCAGGTCAATATGGGCCTGGTTGAGCGGAATGCCGAGTTTGGTACGCAGAAAGGGCAGGTCAAATTGCTTGCCGTTATACGTCACCAGGAGGGTGAAAGCATCAATGTCCGTCACAAACTGTTCCAGGTTCTGACCGTGCACATAGACCTGAGGCCGTTCGCCGTCGTATATGCCGACAACGGTCACCATGGCTTCCTGCGCGCCCAAGCCGGTGGTTTCAATGTCCAGATAGGCAACCCGTTCGGAAAACTCCGGGTATAACCGCCAGTGGAGCTGGTGGGGCAGTTTGGTAAGAAAATACTGAGCGTCCCGTTTTTCGAGTGCGGTTAGTGAGCGCTCAATTTCAAAACATGATTCGTCCCGGAGCCAGCGGGGCAGGCAGCCGAGCGTCGGGCGGTCCAGCAGTTGTTCCCAACTGGTGACCCCGGCCTTCCACAATCGCCGCTCCGTTCTCTCGCCAATCCCCTGGATATGGCGGAAGGTCTGCTTCAACATGGCCCGTCATGCCCGCGCAGGCAGGCATCCAACATCAGTGTTCATAGCTCCGTAGCACGCGACCGGGTCGGGCGTCGGTCGGTTCGCCATCGCGCAACAGAACCTGTCCGTTGACAACGGTATAGCGATAGCCTGCGGAGCGCGCGACCAGACGCGAGGCCCCACCCGGAAAGTCCTGGACGAATTCCTTGGGCTTGGCCTCGACAGTATCGGGATCAAAGATGGTCAGGTCCGCGGCCATGCCCTGCCTGAGAAGACCCCGCTTGGGGATGCCGAGCAGTTGGGCTGGTGTAAAGGTCAGCCGGTTGACCGCATGTTCCAGACTGAGCGCCTTTTTCTGTCTGACCCAGTGGCTCAACAGAAAGCTGGGATAGGTGACCTGGCACAGAAACGAAATATGAGCGCCGCCGTCCGAGCCGCCCGTCAGCACATAGGGATTGGTGGCCAGATTGCGCACGGCCTCCTCGTCGCCATTCTGAAAGCCCTTGATCAGAAACTGGGTATCCAGGTTTTCGGCAACCGCCAGGTCGAGCATGGCTTCGAGCGGGGTTTTGCCCTGCTCCTGGCCAATCGTGACCAGGTCTTTGCCCACCAGGGACTGATGCTCGTCCTGGCGAACGCTGTCCACCAGGATGTCCTGCATGCGCTTCGAGAAAACCTTGGGCGAGGGGTCGTCCAGGTCACGCTGCATGGCGGCCCGGTGGGCCGGGTCCGAGAGGTTGGCGATCTTTTCAGGACGACGGCCCCGAATGGCGGCCTTCCAGGCCGGCAGATCCTCAAATACCGCACCCCGCAGGGAAAAAGTGAGATCGAAGCGTTCACACAAGGACAACGGATGGACCCGAGCGCCTTCCCGGAAGACATCCTCCGTCCAGTCCAGGACCTGTTTCCAGTTGTCGGGGGCGGCCCAGGTCTGAGACAAAAGATTCCACAGCACCGGCCGTCCGCTCTCCCGTGATAAGCGGGCCAGATAGTCCATGTCCTTGGGACCCACGGTTGGAATACCCGGCGGAATGACACACACCGTACCGCGGTGAAAATCTTTCAGCGTAGCGGCGAGCGCAACGGTTTCGTCTTCTTCGGCAAAGCGGCTGGGTACGGGGAGGCCGTCCCCGTCAAAATGGACCGGTCCGTATGACGACGAGAAGCCGAACGCACCAGCCGTGACACACTCTTTCACCACCGCCTGCATGGTCAGCACTTCGTCCTGGGTGGCCGGCCGTTTGCGGGCGTCATCGCCCATCACGTTGTAGCGAATGGTCGAGTGCGGGGCCAAGGCCATCACGTTCACTCCCAGTTGGTGGTCGAGAGTGTCGAGATATTCGCCGTACGACTCCCACGTCCAGGGTACCCCGGCCTTGAGGCTGCCCAGCGGCATGCCTTCGACTTTGCCCAGCATGCGGGTGATGTAGTCGCGATCTTCCGGTTTGCACGGCGCAAGGCCAAAGCCACAGTTGGTCATAAAGACGCTGGTGAAGCCGTGCCAGGAGCTGGGCGTTGCCAGCGGGTCCCAAAAAAGCTGGGCGTCGTAGTGGGTATGCACATCGATAAATCCGGGGGAGACGACCAGTCCTCTGGCGTCAATGACCTCCGTTGCCGGACCGTCGACCCTGCCCATGGCCGCAATATGGCCCTGAGCAACCGCCACATCGCCGTAATAGCCGGGCTGGCCCGAGCCATCGACCAGAAATCCATTTTTAATCAACAGGTCATATTGCATGTCGTCCCCCTCCTTTGTCCGGGCGCTCCCTCGCCCCCGGACTGTAGCGGCTTTCCTGGGAGCCGACAAGGATTCGGACCACCGGTCACGCCGCTCGCCTTTCTTTTACCCGGAAATTTGCTATACGGAATATATCGAAGACGTCAGGGACGTTGCTCAGCCCGGACGGACGGGCCTGAGTGTGGGAGGAGATGGGGATGTGGAGAGGGATGTGGATAAGTGGGGTGCTGATATGTCTCCTGCTCCCGGCCTGTTCGTCACGTAAGCCACCAACACCGACGCAGAACTTTGTGACCTGGAGCCAACAGGCTGCTCCCCACAAAAAGCAGCTCTGCGTCCTGCCCTTTGAAAACACCAGTCATGTTGATGAACTTGATGAAAGGGTGCGCCAGGGGGTCGCGGGTCATCTGAGCGTCAAGCGCTTTACCGACGTTGAGCTGCACGAAATAGACGCCCGCCTGGCCGATATAGCCAATTGGCACAGACTGGCGCCGCAAGACCTCGGTCGCCGACTCAACTGCGACGTGCTCGTCTACGGTCTCGTCTCAAAGCCGGACACGATCTATGCCGGCGTCTATTCCCAACTGACGCTTATCGGAACCCTCCGTGTCGTCGGAGTGGCTAGCGGCGACGTACTCCTCCACGAGACCTATACCACGCGGCTACACGATCTGGGGCTGCCGCTTTCCCCGGTGGGCCTGGTAGCCAGCATGGTCCGGAACTTGCGGACCTTTACCGACACGCGGTTTGTACGCGCTATTGACGACTTGAGTCGCAATCTGGCCGCGCTCGTGCCCGACCTGCCCGAAACTGGTGCAAGCACGAGTGCAGCTTCTCAAAAACAGGACTCCGCCATGACCCGACCGGCTCGACCTGTAAAACAATCACACATCTACCAGGTTCAAGTGGCGGCCTTTCGCTCGCACGACGAGGCGCAACGAGCGGCCCGGCTCTTGCACCAGGAAGGCTATGCGCCCGCCATTGCCGAGGTCGCAAGAATGAAGCAAGAGTGGCATCGGGTTATTATAGGTCCCTTCTCTTCAGCCCGAAGCGCCTACGAGACCAGGGGCCAAATCAAAGAGAAGCTGCCGTTCGATCCCATTGTGACCCAAGGCCCCTCGCGCTGAAAGGACGAGGCGCCTCGCCCAGGATGAGGAAACGGGTCAACCCCTGCCCTGTGGGAGGACACATTTACTCATTTCCACCCTGTGCTATCCAGAAGAAAAAACGAGAGGAGAATAACCATGGCGGGGAAACTTGACGGACAGGTGGCGATTGTCACTGCGGGTGGTTCCGGGATCGGCGCGGCGTCAGCAGTCCGCTTTGCCCAGGAAGGGGCGGCGGTCATTGTCGCAGATTTGAGCGGGAAACGTGCCGAGGCAGTCACTGCGCAGATCAATGACGCGGGTGGAAAGGCGACTATGATCAAAATGGATGTTGCTGACCCGGACGGCATCCAGGCCACGATTCAACTCGCGCTTGATACGTATGGCCGTCTCGATGTCATGTTCAACAATGCCGGACTCGGAGAGTTGGCCCGGCTTGAGGATACGTCTCTGGAAAACTGGAATCGGACGATTGCCGTCACGCTGACCGGGACCTTTCTGGGCATGAAGTACTGCCTGCCCATTATGCAGCGGCAGGCCAGAGGCGCTATCGTCAACACGGCGTCCGTGTCCGGCATAGGCGGCGACTACGGCATGTCGGCGTATAACGCGGCCAAGGCCGGGGTCATCAACCTCAGCCGCTCGGCGGCGATTGAGAACGCCCAATATAATATCCGGGTGAACTGTGTCTGCCCCGGAGCGATTAACACCCGTGCGGCGCAACTCCTGGGGGGCAACCGGGCCGACGAATTCCGCCGTCTCCAAGGCGAGGCGCATCCGCTCGGCCGCATGGGAGAGCCGGAAGAAATTGCCAATACGGTGCTGTTTCTCGCGTCTGATGAAGCCTCGTTCATCACCGGTCAGGCACTCGCCGTGGACGGTGGCGTGACCTCACATACCGGGCTCCCGAATATGCTGAGCATCCGCGAGGGCTAGTCGGGAGCGCGTATGGACTGGGCAGCCCTGAAAGCGGTGAAAGAAGCGGACAGCCGGCAACGTGCGACCGCACCGCTGAGTGAGGTCACCCCGAGTATTCGTGATTTTACTCAGTTTGTGACCACACAGAAACAGGAACTCGGTCTTATCCCCGCGCTCAAACGCACGGACCCGGCTACGGGTCAAGCCTGGCCTGAGTTGGACATCGTTGCGCTGGCCCAAGCGTGCGATGATACGGAAGTCGGGGCCATTGGCGTGTATACCGAACCGAGCCTGTTCGGCGCATCAGGTGACGATATGCGCGCGATTTCGGAGCGAGTCACCACCCCGCTGTTGGCCCTCGATCTCGTCCTGCACGACAGCCAGATTCATCATGCCCGGCTGTGCGGAGCGGATGCGGTTTTGCTGTGGGCCGGCGCGCTCGACGCGTCGACCTTAGCGCGTCTGATGACCACCGCCCGTTCCGTCCACGTGGTCCCCGTTGTCATGGCCCGGACATTCGACGAACTCCGTCAGGCGTTGGCGACCGAGAGTTTCATCGTCGGCTTGGCTTCTCCGAGTGGGAAACTCGATACCGCCCACATCTCAGCCCTTGCCTCTCACGTCCCGCGGCGGAAGACCGTCATCTCGCTGGATGAGCTGAGCACGCCCGAAGAAGCCGCGGCACTGCTCGGACAGGTCGATGCTGCGCTCGTGAGCCAGTGCGTGCTTGAGACGACCGACGTGGAAGGAAGTTTGACTGCGTTGATGAAGTAGGCTGTTCAGCACTAAGTGAGGACAGTGCCCACAGTGGCAGTGACGCCGCTTGTCCGAGGAGGACTCTAAGCACAACGCTGGTATCCAGATAGACAATCAACGCTGGTCCCGGTCCTCTCTGAGCAGCTTCACCACATCTATCTTCTTACGAAGCCGGACGGGTTTCGGCCATGCGGGCCCGCGATCCGTTATCACGGGCTCTTCAATCCCGAGTTCATCGGGAGCCTGCGCGTAAGGAATCAGTCGAGCAACGGGCGTTTTCCGATCACACACAACGACGGTCTCCCCCTTACGGACCGCCGAAAGATAGGCACTCAACTTCGCCTTCAACTCCGATACCATTGCCTTTTTCATGGTCTTACCAGGATCATGTATAGTCTCTTTGTCAAGGGAATGAGTTGCGCATAGTATGCCAGGTTGCAGACTTTTCCGCACTATGCCATTTTCCAGAAACGCGAAACGTCCTGATTGCACGCAGAAAAGGGAGCTGCCAGATGAAATTCGGCATGATGTATGAGATCCAGATTCCTGAGCCTCACACCCCCAATATTGTGCAGGACACCTATAAACAAGTCATCGCTCAGGTCATGCTGGCCGAGGAAATGGGCTTTGAGTATTTCTGGACGGTCGAGCATCATTTTCTCACCGAGTTTTCCTACTGTCCCGCTCCGGAGGTCTTATACGGGGCGATCTCGCAGCGGACCAAGACCATCCGGATCGGTCATGCCGTCGCGCTGCTGCCGCCCCAGTACAATCATCCGATCCGGGTGGCGGAGCGTGCCGCGGTCCTCGACCTGTTGAGCGACGGCCGGGTCGAACTCGGTACGGGCCGCTCGACCACGCTGATCGAGATGGAAGGCTTCGGGATTGATCCGGAAGAGACCAAGCCCATGTGGGAAGAAGCCGTCTCGATTATCCCACGGATGTGGCTCGAAGATCCTTTTTCGCACGAAGGGCGGTATTTCAAGATTCCGCCCCGCTCGGTCATTCCCAAGCCGGTCCAGAAACCCCACCCTCCCCTGTGGGTGGCCTGCGCCCAGCCCGCCAGCTTTACCGCGGCCGGTCAGAAAGGGATCGGCGCGCTGTGCTTTCATATCGGCCAACCCGAGGAACTCGCCCGCCGGGTGCAACTCTACCGGGAAGGCATAGAGCAGGCCGAGCCTGTTGGCGCCTTTGTGAATGACCAGGTGGCCGCCCTCGGTATCGTCCACTGTGCTGAGAGCGACAAACAGGCCCGAGAAGTAGGCGGTCCGGCCGGTGAATGGTTCCTCAATAAAACCCTCCAGCTCTACCGGCCCTGGCAGGAACAGGGGACGAAGGTGCCCGATTCGTACAAGTTTGCCGTGGAGTCAGTCCGTGGGGAGCGCTCGGGCAAGTCGTTAGACGAGCTGATTGAAGGCGGGATGTTCTGCATGGGCGACCCGGACAGCTGCATTCGGACGCTCAAAAAATACGAGGCAGCCGGGGTCGATCAGGTGCTGTGCTTTATGCAGTTCGGTGGTATTCCGCACCAGAACATTATGGATTCGATCCGCCTGTTCGGGAAATATGTGGTCCCGTATTTCCGGTCATAACGTCGCAATCTGATAGTCGTCCTCGTAAATGACTTGGCCTGGTATCTCTTGGTGACATGTAATGTCTATCTGCCGGTTTACAGGACCTCCGGATTGACCGGCGTGGATGGCCGCCGGCCGCTGAGAAAGGCGGCAATGTTTTCTGCCGCCAGGGTGGCCATGCGCGTCCGGGTGGCAATGCTGGCGCTGCCGACGTGGGGGACAACCAGGCAGTTGTCGAGCGTCAGCAACGGGTCGTCCGCGGGCAGCGGCTCCGGGTCGGTCACATCAAGTGCGGCCCCGGCGATGACCTTGTCCCGCAGGGCTGCATACAGGGCGGACGCATCAACAATCGGCCCGCGTGCGGCGTTCACCAAAAAAGCGGTCGGCTTCATCTTTTTGAGTTGAGACGTCGAGATGAGCTGGTGCGTTTCCGGACCGAGCGGAACCAGCACGACCACAAAGTCCGACTCGCTCAACAGAGTATCCATCTCGACCCAGGCGCATCCGAGTTGCTCCTCGGCCTCTTTGTTCCGACCGCGATTATGGTAGAGCACCCGCATATCAAAGCCGTGCGCCCGCCTGGCGACGGCGGCTCCAATACGCCCCAGACCGATAATGCCCAGCGTGGCCTGATGCACGTCCGTTCCGAGAAAGACAAACGGGCTCCACACCGGCCACTGGCCGGCCCGCACGCGGCGTTCGCCTTCGCCGATACGGCGGGCGATACCCAGCATGAGCGCGAAGGTGAGGTCGGCCGTGGTTTCGGTCAAAACGCCCGGCGTGTTGGTCAGGACGATGTTGCGACGGGTCAGCGCCGGGACATCCACATTGTCATACCCGACGGCCATATTGGCGACGATCCTGAGCTGGGGCGCCTGGTCGAGCAGATCGTCATCAATGCGTTCCGTGACCATGCTCAGCAGGGCAACGGTCTCGCGTAGCTCGTGCAGCAGGGTCTCACGCGAAACGGCTTGCCCCGACTCCCAAACGGACAGGGTACCGCAGGTCCGTAAGGGGACCAGCGCTGCTTCAGGAAGCTGACGGGTAACATAAATTTTTGGTGGGTCCTGAGCCATATGCTCTTATCTATCGGAAGCACACAGGGTGGTATAGGCTCGCTTGAAAGACTAGACTAAGGACGAAGCTGTCAGAAGTCACACAGTTGAGGAGTCACGCCATGGACCAGCCCTCCGAGAAAAGCATCAAGCGCATGCGTATCTACGTTGAAAAATACATGCAGAAAACCGGCACCTCAGGCCACCCGGAGTCCGAGGTGACCGAATCGGTGATTCTGGGTCTGGCCAATAATATCGATGAGGTCGGTCGGCCGCTCTGCCCGTGTAATTTTTATCCCGACAAAAAAGCCGAGGTCGAACGCAGCCGCGAGTGGGTCTGCGCCTGTGACGAAATGAAGAAGTGGAAATACTGCCACTGCCTGCTGTTCGTGACCCCCGAGGGTACGCCGATTACCGAGCATCTGCCCGAAGACCACGAAGGCCGTCAAATCTACGGCCTCGTCAAGGACCCGACGCCGGGCAAGGGCCGAGAGCTGGCCGACAAGGCGTAACCGAAAACGGCCGGGCCGCGGCAATCAGCTATCGGTGAAGTGATAGGTCAACTCCAGACCGAACACCCGGCCTCTCATCAACGGCGAGAAGGTGCCGGTGGGCAGTTGGATGTCCGTCCCGAACCGCGCATAGTCCAGCAGGTTCTTGCCGTACAGGCCGACCACCCACTGGCTGTTGTCGAGGTGGATATCCACCCCGGCCTGTAACATCTTCTGCTGCCGGTTGAAGCCGGTGTTGTCGTCGTTGGTATACTCTTTGTCGCGGTAGGCGTAGATGACACGTGAGGCGAGGCGGGCGCGGGTGCCGACGCGGAGGTCATGGAGCAGGCCCAGGCTATAGGTCCAGTGCGCGGCCCGTGGCGGTTTGAGGTCTTCGTCCTTGTCGTCCAGCTTGCCGTCCCGGTTGAGGTCGAACTTGACCTTGGTGTAGTCCGGCTCGACGTAGCCGAGCGAGCCGAGGAAGACCAAGCCGGGGGAGAGGACCATCATCCCCTCCATTTCCAGGCCCCAGAATTCGGCGTCGGCCGTATTCCGAATCACCTGCACGATGTTCTGCACCGTCTGGATGGTCGGCCTTCCATCCACAAAGGTGATGACAGGCCGACCCGTGACCGGGTCCGGGGCGGGGAGGTCCTCGCCGAAGGCCAGTTCACGTTGCAGACCGTCGACGAAATTGTAGAAAAACGACGCGTTCAGGCGGACGCGGTCGCCCCAGGTCCTCTTGACGCCGATCTCGAAATTGTCGATCTGCTCTTCGTCAAACCCCTCGGTCCCAAGATCGCGCGCGACCTCCAGACCGAGTGCCTCCAGCCCGGCAATCTCCACGTCCGACAAGCCCTGGGTCAGATCGAAAAACGAGTCGCGCAGATTATAGCCGCCAGACCGGAAGCCGCGCGTCCAGTGGGCATAGAGCAGCGTCTCGGCGTCGAGCCGGTAGGTCAGCCCGACCTTGGGCGACAGACTGTTCCAGCTTGCCGAGTCTTTGAAATGAGTAGGGCAATCTGGACCCGTCACGATATGACACGAGACATCCACGTTGCGGAGGATATTCGCAATCTCTGCTGCCTTCTCTTCATGGGTATAACGTAGCCCCAGGGTCAGCGTCAGCCGGTCGGTCAGGTCGTAGTCCCCATTCATGAACAGCCCGAACGTCTCGACGTTATAGAGGCCGCCGCCGTTGAATTCTAAGATGTCGCCACTCGGGTCACCGAAAAGCCGCTGTTCGTGATAGGAGAGATCGTTCTGAAAATAGTAGAAGCCGGTCGTCAGGAAGAGCCGGTCGAAGAACATCCCGCTGTAGCGCAGCTCGTTGCTGAACTGCTCAGAGGCCTGTGCGCCGCCTCCATGAAAAAAGGTCAGCGGCGTCGCGTCGGCATCGCTCAGACCATCTCCCACCCCCTCACGCCAGCCGAAGATATTGGTCATGGTCCCGTTACCGAACGGGATGTCCCAGTCCGCCCGGGCGTTGAAGAAGTGGACAACGGTCTTCTGGAAGCCCTCTTCGTTGATGGCAAAATCGTGGCTGTCGCGCCTGAAATTGAACAGCGGATAGGACAGGCCGGCGCCGTTGGTATGCGTCTGAGCCGCAGGTCCGTCCTCGTCGATGTCCTGGTATTCGTAACGAAGCGTGAAGCGTAGCGTGTTCCAGGGCTGCCAGGTGACGACCGGCCGCAGCATCAACGTATTCCGCGCACCAAATGCCTTGCCGTTGTACTCGTTCTCAAACCAGCCCTGATCCTGATTGGAATAGACCGTGAAGCGGGCGCGCAGGGTGTCGGTCAACGGGGCGTTGAACGTACCCGAGACGTATATATTCGGAGCTTTGCCGCCGCCTTCGATTGCGCTGCGAACCGTGGCCTCATAGTGGTCGGTTGGGGTTTTGGTGTTGACCAGGACGGCTCCGCCCACCACGTTGCGACCGAACAGAACCCCTTGCGGGCCACGCAGGACCTCGATGCTGTCCAGATCGAAGGCATCGTACAGCACCCCCGTATTCGTTCCCAGGTAGATACCGTCAACGAAGACGCCGACCGTCGGATCGATGGACGGAATCGAGCTGTTGATGCCCAGACCGCGAATGGAGAAGTTGGCGATGCCGCGCGTCACGCCAACGTCGTCGAGGGCCACATTGGGCATGGTGATCGTCAGATCGCCCAAGTCGTGGAGCTTGAGGGCGTCAATCTGTTCGGAATCGAAGGCCGTCATCGACACCGGTACGTCCTGGATCATCGCCTCCCGCTTGAGGGCGGTGACCACCATCCCTTCCAGAGGCGTAACCTCTGTCGCCGGGGCAGATTCTTGCGGAGCGGCCTTGCCAGTGCCTAGCTGCGCATCCTGGGCCATGGCCGGGAAGGTCAGGACACTCAGCACCATCACCATCGTCAGTGTCCGGACAGACAGCCGGCCTGCCGTTCGGAACCTGGAGATGTGATTGATGCAGCGCATGAACCCTTCGATCCCGGGTGTCATAACCATTGTCGGGGAGCGCTTCTTCCCGGTTGTACAGCGCCGCGACTCTCGGACAGGTCGTTCCATGTCCGGAACGGTTTATCCCGAATGCTGCCACGCTGCTCAGACGCCAGTAAAATGATACGTCAACTCCAGGCCAAAGATACGACCTTTTGCCAGAGGAGAAAAGGTGCCGCCGCCGAGTGCCGTCGGGAGCTGCGTATCACCGCCGAACAGGCTGTAGCCCAGCAGGTTCTTGCCGTACAGGCCGAGCACCCACTGACTGTCGTTGAAGTGAAGGTCCACCCCGGCCTGCAATCGTTTCTGCTGCCGGTTGAAGCCGAGGTTGTCATCGTTTGAGTATGATTTGTCCCGGTAGGCATAGATGACCCGCGAGGCCAGCCGAATGCGGGGACTCAGTTGCAGGTCGTTCAGCAGGCCCAGGCTATAGGTCCACTTTGCGGCCCGGGGCGGTTCCAGATCCTCATCCCTGCCGTCCACTCTGCCGTCGTTGTTGAGGTCAAACTTGACCGTGGTGTAGTCCGACTCCACAAAACCGGCCGAACCGAACAGGCTCAGGCCGGGGGCCAGGACCAGACTGCCCTCCACTTCAAAGCCGTACAGGTCCGCGTCGGCCGTATTGCGGATCACCTGCACGATATTGCCCTGCGTCACGGGTCTTCCGTCGGCATCAAGGACCAATTCCCCGGTCGCCGGATTGAGCACCGGCAGTTCTTCGGCAAAAACCAGTTCGCGTTGCATGTCGTCGATCAGATTGTAGAAAAACGCGGCGTTGAGCCGGGCACGGGTCCCAAAGGTTTTCTTGAAGCCGATCTCGAAGTTGTCGATCTGCTCTTCGTCAAAGGGGCCGGGGCCGAGGTCACGCGGGTCGCCCGGCAGGCCGAAAAACGTGTCGCGCAGATTATAGCCGCCGGACCGAAAGCCACGCGTCCAGTGGGCATAGAGCAAGGTGTCGTCATCGTGCCGATAGCTCAGCCCGACCTTGGGCGACAGATTGGTCCAGGTTTCTTTGTCCCGGAAATGGCTGGGGCAGTCCGGGCCGGTGACGATGTTGCACGGCGTTGCGCCGTTTCGGGTCAGATTGGTGATTTCGGCGTCCTTTTCCTCGTGGGTGTAGCGCAACCCCAGGGTCAGCGTCAGCCAGTCGGTCAGGTCGTAGTCCCCACTCATGAACAGCCCGAAGGTCTCGACATCCATGTTACCGCCACCGTTTTGCCGGACTTGTCCGAAGGCCAGGGAGCGATACTCGTGATAGCCGATGTCGTTATCGAAATAATAGAAGCCGGTCGTCAGGAACAGCCGGTTGAAAAACAAGCCGCTATACCGGAGTTCGTTGCTGAACTGTTCCGATAGTTGCAAGGCTCCTCCGGTAAACAGCGGCAGGGGTGTCGCGTCGATATCACTTTGCGCGGTTCCCTGCGCATCCCGCCAGCCGAAGATGTTGGTGACCCTGCCGTTGCCCAAGGGGACATCCCAGTCCAGGCGGGTGTTGAAAAAGTGAATTTCAGAGGTGAGGAAGCCTTCGTCGTCGATGGCGAAGTCATGGCTGTCGCGATCGTAGTTGGCAAAGGGATTGGACCGGCCGGAACCGTCGGTATGGTTCTGGGCCGCGGGTCCGTCGCCGTCGAGGTCCTGATATTCATAGCGGAGCGTCAGGCTCAGCGTATCCGTGGGTTGCCAGGAGATGACCGGCCGCAGCATGATGGTGTCCTGCACGCCGAACGCCTTGCCGGTATGTTCATTTTCGAACCAGCCCTGGTCCTGATTGGAATACACGGTGAAGCGGGCCCCCAGGGTCTCGGTCAGCGGCGCGTTCAACGTGCCCGCGACGTAGACGTTGGGCGCCTTGCCCCCGCCTTCCACCGCGCTGCGCACCGTGGCTTCGTAGCGGTCCGTCGGCGTTCTGGTGTTGAGCAGGACCGCGCCGCCCACGACGTTACGGCCGAACAGCACGCCCTGCGGGCCGCGCAGGACCTCAACCGCCTCCAGGTCGAAGGTGTCGTACAGCATCGACGCATTCGTGCCCATATACACACCGTCGATAAACACGCCGACCGTCGGGTCGATACCCGGAATAGAACTGTTGATACCCAGACCGCGAATGGAGAAGTTCGCGATGCCGCGTGCCGTGCCGACATCGTCCAGGGACACGTTCGGCATGCGGATGGACAGACTGGTCAGGTCGCGCACCTTGAGGGCGTCAAGCTGTTCGGCGTCAAAGGCCGTGACCGCCACCGGTACGTCCTGGAGCAGTTGTTCCCGCTTTTGGGCGGTCACCACAATATCGTCCAACATCGTGGCGCTCGCCACTTCTTCTTCCGGCTCGGCCTCCTGGGCTGTGGCCGGGAGCGGGAAGAACCCGACACCCAGCGCCACAACGACGCTCAGTATGGTGATGAACGGGCTGGCCGGTTGGAATGCGGATGTTTTGGTCAGGCTCATAAATCCTCCGATCTCATACGGAAAAGCGCTGGCTTCAGGTCTTCCCGAATTTCGGCCCTTCTATCGTGCCGGTTTCTGGCTGTAAACGCCGATGTCAGACACCGGTAAAGTGATGGGTCAGTTGCAAGCCGAAGACACGTCCCTTTGACAGCGGGGAGAAAGCGCCTCCTGCCGTATTGAGGCCGTGTCTGACCTGACCCAGCAGATTCTTGCCATACAGGCCGACCACCCACTGACCATCATTGTAGTGCAGGTCCACGCCGGACTCCAGCATTTTCAACTGCCGATTGAATCCACGGTTGTCGTCGGTGTTGTAATCCTTGTCCCGGTAAGCGTAATTGACCCGCGAGGCCAGCCGAAAGCGGCTGCCGATATCCAGACTGTGGAGCAGACCCAGGCTGTACGTCCAGGTGGGCGCCCGCGGTGGTGCCAGGTCCTTGTCTCTCTCGTCCACCATATTGTCGGCATTCAGGTCGAATCGGACCTCTTGGTATTCCGTGTCGATATAGCCCATCGACGCCAGCAGCATGAGGTCTGGGGTAAGCGCAAACGAACCTTCCAGTTCGACCCCGAAGATATCCGTATCCGCAGTGTTCCGAATCACCTGCGCAAACCCCCCATCGGGCAAATCGAGGTAGACTTGGCGCTGCATGTCTTCGACTTGGCCGTAGAACACGGCGCCACTCAGACGGGCACGTCTCCAGAGCGTGCTTTTGAAGCCGAGTTCGTAATTATCGACCTGCTCCTCGTCGGTCGGGCCGGGACCGATGTCGGGATGCGTATTACGCAGATTATAGCCGCCGGACCGGAAGCCGCGCGTCCAGTGCGCATAGACCTGAATATGCCCGGCGGGCCGGTAGGTCAGCCCGACCTTGGGCGACAAGGTGTTCCAGCTCTTTTTGTCCTTGAAGTCGCTCGGACAGACTGGACCATGCACGACGTTACACGTCGTCTGGTCCAGGGCAATCGTGGTGACGTCGACTTCCTTCTCCTCATAGCTGAAGCGCAGCCCGGCGTTCAGCGTCAGCCAGTCGGTCAGGTCGTAGTCTCCGGCCATGAACATCCCGAACGTGTCCACATCGTACAGGCCACCACCATTCTGTATTCTGGCTCTGCCCATCGCGTCATCCGTCAGTTGCCGCTGTTCATGGTAGTCGATCACGTTCGTGAAATAATACAGCCCGGTGGCCAGGTGTAGTCGGTTAAAAAATACCCCTGAGTATCGCAGCTCGTTGCTGAACTGTTCCGAGCGCAGCAGGGTCCCAAGAGCGCGCATGGCAGTCGTCGTCGCCAACTCATCCACCGCACTCAGAGCATCGGCCTGGGCGTCCCGCCAGCCGAAGACGTTGGTCACGGTCCCGTTGCCCAACGCTACGTCCCAGTCCACCCTGGCGTTCAGAAAGTGGGTCTTGGTGTCAAAGAAACCGTCGTTATTCACGGAAAAATCGTGACTCCGGCGGTCGAAGCGCACGGTGTTCTGAGCCGCGGCCCCGTCACCGTCCAGGTCCTGATACTCGTAGCGGAGCGTCAGGCTCAGGGTATCCGTGGGTTGCCATGAGAACGCCGGTCGCAACATGAGGGTATCCTGCGCTCCGAATGCCCGGTCGTCATACTTGTTCTCAAACCAGCCTTGGTCCTGGTTGGAATATACGGTGAAGCGCACCGCTAGGGTATCGGTCAGCGGGGCGTTGAGCGTACCCGACACGTACATATTGGGAGCCTTCCCACCGCCTTCGACCGCAGTGCGTAGCCGTGCCTCATATTGATCGGTCGGCGTCCTGGTGTTGAGCAGCACCGCCCCGCCCACGACGTTACGGCCAAACAGCACGCCCTGCGGCCCCCGCAAGACCTCAATACTCTCCAGGTCGAAGGCGTCGTGCAGCACTGTTGCGTTCATGCCCATATACACCCCGTCGACGAACACACCGACGGTTGGGTCAACCGTCGGAATGGAACCGCTGACGCCCAAGCCGCGAATCGAGAAATTCGCCGTTCCGCGCGAAGTGCCGATTTCGTCAAAACCCACGTTGGGGAGGCCGATGGTCAGGTCGCCCAGGTCGCGCACCTTGGCGGCTTCCAACTGCTCGGCGTCGAAGGCCGTAATCGATACCGGTACATCCTGTATAGACTGTTCGCGTTTCTGGGCAGTGACGACGACATCATCGAGCAGCGTAGCGCTTTCGGGGGGGGAGACCACTTCCCGTTCCGGCTGAGCCGCCGGCTCGGTACTCTGGGCCGCGACTGGCTGCGGGAGGAGAGCGACGCTCAGCACCACAACGACGCTCAGAATAGGGGTGGTGAACAGGCTGGCAGGTTGGAATACGGCTGTTTTGGTGAGGCTCATGAATCCTTCGATGTCAAACGCTTGTAAAATGATAGGTCAGCTCCAGGCCGAAGGTGCGGCCTTTCATGAGCGGCGAAAAACTCCCGAAACTGGGGGTGACGAAATGAATGCCGTGGGAGACCGCGTGCAGCAGGTTCTTGCCGTACAGGCCCACCACCCACTGACCGTTATTCACATGCACATCAATGCCGGCGTCCAGCTTCTTGAGCTGCCGGTGGAACCCGACGTTGTTGTCCGAGTGATATTCTTTGTCCCGGTAGGCGTAATTGATGCGCGAGTCAAGGCGGTGACGATTGCCAATGGAGAGGCTGTGCTGGAGTCCGAAGCTGTACGTCCAGGTGGGAGCGCGGATAAGGTCAAGGTTCTCGTCTTTGTCGTCCACCGCCCCGTCACCGCTGAGGTCATAACGGACTGCGGTCAGGTTCGAGTCGAGGTAGCCCATAGCCCCGTGGAGCACCAAGTCGTCCAGCAGCGCGAAAGAGCCGTCCAGTTCAACGCCGTAGATGTCGACATCCGCGGTGTTCAGAAAATTCTGGACGACGCCCTCGGCTCCGCCGGTCAGCACAATACGTTGCAGGTCCTGTATCATGTTGAGAAACACCGCGCCGTTGAGACGCACGCGCGTGCCGAGGGTACTCTTGAAGCCGAGTTCAAAATTGTCGGCCTGCTCCTGGTCGGTCGGGCCGGGGTCGGTGCCCTCCTTTGTGATGCGCACATTATAGTTGCCGGACCGAAAGCCCCGCGTCCAGTGCCAATACACCAGGATACCGTCCGTGGGATGGAGGGTCAGGCCAATCTTGGGCGAGAGACTGGTCCAACTCTTATCGTCCTTGAAATGGCTGGGACAGGTCGGGCCGCGCACCATATTGCAGCCCGGGTCGGTCAGATCGGTTTTGCTGTTGCGCTGCATATAGGAGACGTCTGCCTCCTTTTCCTCATCGGTATAGCGCAGTCCACCGGTAACGGTCAGCCAGTCGGTCAGGTCATAGTCCATGTTCAGGAAGAGACCCAGCGTGTCCACCTCATAATAGCCGCCGCCAAACTCGTTCCGCGTCGCGCCTGGGACACTTCCCTCAAACTCGCGCCATTCGTGATAGTCGAGAGCGTTGGTGAAATAGTAGACGCCGGTGGTCAGGCGCAGCCGGTTGAAAAACCGCCCGGTGTAGCGCAGCTCATTGCTGAATTGTTCCGACTCCTGCTGTGTGCCAAAGTTGAACCGGGACAGCGCAAAATCGGCTTGGTGAGGCGTGGGCAGGCCGTCAAGATCGCTGATGGCGTCGCTCTGCGTGGCGCGCCAGCCGAAAATATCGGTCAGCGTGCCGTTGCCGAACACCACGTCCCAGTCCAACCGGGCGTTGAAGAAGTGCACCTCGGCATCGAGGTAGCCATCCTCATCGACAAAGAAGTCATGGTCGCGTTGGTCATAGATGGCCGTATTCTGGGACGCCGCTCCGTCGGCGTCCAGGCTCTGGTATTCGTAGCGGAGCGTCAGGTCGAGCGTGTCGGTGGGTCGCCAGCGAACGACCGGGCGCAGCATCAGCGTATCCTGTGCGCCGAACGCCTTGCCGTCGCGCTTGTTCTTGAACCAGCCCTGATCCTGGTTGGAGTACACGGTGAAGCGCGTAGCCAGCGTGTCGGTCAGCGGCGCGTTGAGGGTGGCAGACGTAAAAAAATTAGGCGCTTTGCCACCGCCCTCAACCGTGTTGCGGAGCGTGGCCTCAAACCGGTCGGTGGGAGCTTTGGTGTTAATCAGCACCGCCCCGCCGACCACGTTGCGCCCGAACAGCACGCCCTGCGGCCCGCGCAAGACCTCAATGCTCTCCAGGTCGAAGGCGTCGTACAGCATGACCGAATTTGTGCCCATATAGATGCCATCGACAATCACACCCACGGTCGGGTCAATGGACGGCACGGAACCGTTGACGCCCATGCCGCGTATCGAAAAGTTTGCGGTCCCGCGCGATGTGCCGATTTCATCAAAACCCACGTTGGGGATGCCGATGGTCAGGTCACGCAGGTCGCGCACCTTGGCGGCTTCCAACTGCTCGGCGTCGAAAGCAGTGATCGACACCGGCACGTCCTGTATAGACTGCTCGCGTTTCTGGGCGGTGACAACGACATCATCAAGCAGCAGGGCGCCTTCAGGTGTCGCGTTCTCAGAGGCGGACTCCACTCGGTCCGCAGGGGGGCGATCCTGGGCGGGAGCCTGCACCGCCGCCCCGAGCAGCAGGAGCATGCTGAGCGCGAGCCGCCGCAGGCCGGCCCGCGGCGAAGCCGTGCGACCGTCCGATTGTTTTGGTTGATATTCAACCGTCGTATTCATGAGGTCTTCAGTTTTCTTCGTTCTTTTTGGGTGATGAGCGGCCAAGCCTTGTGCGTGCCTTGCACCTGATAAGTGGCCTAGTATAGCATGCGCTCGAATCTCACAAAGGAGGACAGCAGATATGCAAGTTGGATATTTCGCGATTGGCATTGGGCTGGGAGCAGACCCGGAGGTGGTCAGCGTGACGGCGCAGACCGCTGAGCAAGCAGGCTTTCATTCCCTCTGGGCGCCTGAACACGTGGTCTTACTCGACCAGTACACCTCAAAATACCCGTATTCAGCCGACGGTCGGCTGCCCATGCCAACCACGCAGATCGATATTCTCGATCCCTTTGCCGCGCTGACGTATGCCGCCGCACAAACCAAAACGATCCGCCTGGGAACCGGCATCTGCCTGGTGCCCGAGCGCAACCCGGTCGTCACCGCAAAAGAAGTCGCCAGTCTGGATAAGCTGTCGGGTGGACGGTTCGACTTCGGCGTGGGTGTGGGCTGGCTGGCGGAAGAATTCACCGCGGTGGGCGTCCCCTGGGAACGCCGGGCGCAACGTACGCGTGAGTATCTCAAGGTTATGAAAATGCTGTGGACCGAGGAAGAGTCGGAGTTCAGCGGCGAGTTTTGCAGCTTCCCTAAAGTCCGCTCCTATCCCAAGCCCGTCCAGACCCCGCATCCGCCGATTATTTTCGGGGGCGAGAGCAAACCCGCTCTGCGGCGCGTCGGGGAGGTCGGCGATGGCTGGTTTGGGGTGAACGTTACGCCCGAAGCGGCCAAGGAGCATATCGAGCGGATGCAAGGCTATGCCGAGGCGGCCGGACGCGACCACAGTCAGTTTCACTATGCCGTCTCCACGGGTATTGGCATGCCGATTACCCTGGATGAGGTGAAACAGTTCCGCGACTTGGGCGTGCATCAGATTATTGTTGGCGGATTTCCCGAAAGCGCGGATGCCGTCAAGAGCGATATAGAGAAGCTGGCCGAACAGGTTGTGGTGCCGGCGGCGAGCCTCTAGAGGGTTTCCCACACGAGGGGCACTCACGGCGCTGCCCAAGTCAGGTAGCGCAGCGCTTGAGAGGAGAAACACGATGAGCCGACTGTACGGCGAGCGGCACCGCGCCCTGCAAGACCGGTTTGCAACGCGCAAGCTGGCGGACCGGGTGGAAGAGGCGGTGGTCAAGACTCAGGTCGGCAAGGGCGATACAGCCTTTATCGAGTCGCGGGATATGTTTTTCCTCTCAAGCATAGACCATCAGGGCCGCCCCACGGTCTCGTATAAAGGCGGCGACCCCGGCTTTGTCAGAGTGATTGACGAGCAGACGGTCGTATTCCCCAGCTATGACGGCAACGGCATGTTTTTCTCGATGGGGAATATCGTGGGCAATGCCGAAGTCGGCTTGTTGTTCATCGACTTTGAGACACCGAACCGGCTTCGCCTGCAGGGCCGGGCAAGCGTTTCGGCCGATGATCCGCTGATGGCCGAATACAAGGAGGCCGAACTGATCGTTCGGGTGCAGGTGTCCGAAATCTGGACCAACTGTCCCCGTTATGTCCATCGCTACCAGAAAGTTGCCCCGTCCCGGTATGTTCCGCGCGCGGCATGTGACACCCCGCTCGCGGAATGGAAACGGATCGACATGCTGCAAGACGTCCTGCCGCCGAAAGATCAAGGCCGGACAGAAAAAGCGGGCGGCACCATCTCCATGCAGGAGTGGGCGGAAAACGCCAAGGCCGGCAAAGGCTGACGCGTTTCACGAGGCAATATAGCCGCAATGCGGGTGTTGGGATTTAACCATCGGGCCTGCGCCAGTTGTTAAGGCGTCCCAAGACCGTTACCCTCCCCATCATACAGGCCCTTTCGCAATAAATGAGGTCAGGAATAAGGGACATATCGATGCCGGGAGACTCCAAGAGCAGTAGAGGAACACCTTCCGTCTCAACGGAGAGCGAGAAAGAGTTAGGAGCGGGCAATGGCCTCCAGATGGCGCCCGATCTGATGCTCAACCTCGCCCGCAAGGCCGCGGAGATATTGGTAGAGCGGAATGAGCGCTTGCCTGGAGAAGATGCCTGGGAGGGGGATTTTCGGCAGGGACTTGAGGAGGAATTGCTGAAGGACCCGCCCGAGGACGGTCGCCCGGCGGCGGAGGTCCTTGAACAGGTCGCGCGTGAGATCCTCCCGTTCGCGACGCGCCTGGATCATCCGCGTTGCTTCGCGTTTATCCCGTCGTCGCCCACTTGGCCGAGTGTATTGGCCGACTTTATGGCCGCCGGATATAACATCAACACCGTCACCTGGCTGGTCGCGAGTGGTCCGAGCCAGCTTGAGTTGGTCGTCATCGACTGGTTTCGGCGCTGGCTCGACTATCCCGAGAGCGCCGGCGGGCTTTTCACGAGCGGGGGTGCGGCTGCCAGCCTTGACGCCCTCGTTGCTGCCCGGGAGGTGGCCGGCCACCCTGAGCGCGCGACCGTGTATATGAGCGACCAGAGCCATAGCGTGCTCCGCCGCGCGGCAATGATTATCGGTGTCCGACCGGAGTGTATTCGCATGGTTCCGAGCGACCCGCGCACCCGTCTGGACATGGATGCACTCACGCGTGCCGTGACTGAGGATCGCGCTGCGGGGTTCAGTCCCATCGCGGTGTGCGCCAACGCCGGGGCGGCCAGCACCGGGGCTATTGATCCGCTTGAAGCCATGGCGGATTTCTGTGAGGCGGAAGGAATCTGGCTACACGTTGACGCCGCATACGGTGGCTTCGCGATCGTGACCGAGCAGGGCAAAGGGCTCTTGCATGGAGTTGAGCGTGCCGATTCGATCGGGCTGGACGCGCACAAGTGGTTCTTTCAGCCTTACGAGGCGGGCTGCCTGCTGGTGAAGGACGGCCGCACGCTTGAGCGCGCGTTCGAGGTCCATCACGATGTTCTCCAGGATACGATATGGGGCGCGGACCATCCCAATTTCGCGGATCGCGGCTTGCAACTGAGTCGCTCGCTTCGGGCTTTGAAGGTCTGGATGTCGGTCCAGACCTTCGGGCTGGGCGCGTTCCGGCGGGCGGTATTAAAGGGGATGGAGTTGGCCGACCGGGCCGAGGCGTACGTCCGGGAGAGCCCAACCCTGGAGCTATTGACCCCCGTATCGCTGGGAATTGTATGTTTCCGGATCAACCCCACGAGCACCGATCTCGACGAGAAAGTTCTGGAAGAGATCAACAGAAATGTGCTCGCCCGTGTCTTTTGGGAAGATCGCGCGCTCATGTCATCAACGCTCGTCGGAAAAATGTTTTCGCTCAGGCTGTGCATACTCAACCACACCACGACCTGGAACGATGTGCGTGAGACCCTGGAGGCTATTGAGCGCTTCGGGCAGGAGGCATTATCGCAGTGAGTCAATCTTCCTCCCCCACGGACTCCAGGCGCTGGAAGGTTCCCCAGCCGCTGGCCGTGGCTGAGGTTCGTATGGCCGACGGAACCCCCATCATCCTGAGACGACACGGCAACCCGGCAGGGCCGCGGCTCGTCCTCAGCCACGCCAACGGATTTTCTGCGGATGCGTATTTTCCGTTCTGGTCGCTGCTTATCGACCGGTTCGATGTCGTCCTGTACGATCTCCGTAACCACGGCTGGAACCCGACCGGCGAGCAGCACGCGCATACCATCCCCACCTTCGTACAGGACACCGCGTCCATCGCACGGGGCATCGATCAGCACTTCGGTGCAAAACCGAAAATCGGCATTTTTCACTCGGTGTCGGCACAGACGGCGGTCCTGCAAGCAGCGGAGCGCGCAGTGTTCTCGGTTCTGGTGTTGTTCGATCCGGTTCTCTGCCCGCCCGGTCGTCCCCCACAACACCTGAAGAAACTGGAGGCCACGATGCTCCAGCTTGGCAAGGCGGCCCGGAAGCGTCAGGAACGCTTCGCGACACCGGAAGAGTTCGCCGAGCGTCTCCGTCGCGCGCCTCCCTTCAAGCTCTTGCGGCCCGGCGTGGCGGACCTTATCGCGCGGACGACGCTCCGTCGGGACACCGACGGAACGGGGTACGCATTACGTTGCCCGCGCGAATACGAAGCCCAGATATCCGAGGAGGGCTATCAATGGGCGCGTGCCGTCAACCTTGACCGTCTCTCCTGTCCCACCAAGGCCATCGGCGCCGACCCCACCCAGCCGTTCTCGTTTTTGCCGAGTGTGGACCTGAGCGATCTCATCATCCTCGACTACGACTTCATCCCCGACACGACCCATTTTCTCCAACTTGAGCAGCCGGAGATGTGCGTCTTCCTGATGCTCGAGTTTCTTGAGCCTCACCTGGCAGCCCTTTCCGGTGGGAGCTGAGCGTGGCGGTTTGGCGTAGACCGAGTGGGCTCACGCCACAAGCCACAGGTGACGAAGCCCTCACGACAATTCTGTATTCGTCCGCTCTTCCGTCATCCGCCGCAGCGCTTCAACCTCCCGGGACAGCTCTTGCTGACGGCGGGAGATCGAAAGCGCATATAGAAAAATCACAATCCACACAACGCTGAACGCGGCAAACAGATACGGCATGTCTTTTCCTTTCCCTTCGACTTGGCTCAGGACAGGGCTATGAGGCCGCCACCACGTGCTGGCGCAGGGCTCTGATTTCGTCGTGCAAGTATAGGCTGCGTAACCTGAGCCGCAACAACCACGTAAACATACACGCAAACGCCGCGGTACAGACCAGCAGCGTCCAGGCCATTTCCGGCGCCATCTGTTCGACCTTGGGGTGGATGCCGCGCCAGAGACGGATGGAAAGATAGATCAGCGGGATATCGATCACGCCAACGATGCCCAGGACGGCGGCATATCGCGCGACCGTCTCGGTATCTCCGGCGAAAACACGCAGCAAGACATAGGCGGCATAAATCAGCCAGAGCACAAGCGTCATGGTGAGACGGGGGTCCCAGGTCCACCACACACCCCAGATCGGTCGCGCCCAGAGGGGTCCGGTCAGCAGGACGAGCGAACAGAACACCATGCCGAGTTCGGCTGCGGCCCGGGCCAGCAGGTCAGCCGACCGCTTGCCTTGCCATAGGAAAGCCGCACTCGCCCCGGCCACGATAAAGAAGCCGAGAAACGCCATCCAGGCTGACGGCAGATGGAAATAAAAAATACGCTGCACCTCGCCTTGCACCCGCTCGTTGGGGACGTACAGAAAGACCATGGCCAGGGCCGCCAGCATTGCCACGCACGTCAGCCACGGCAGGAAAGAGTCAACGTGCCCAGCTTTTTTGTCTGAGTGGGGGGTATGTTGACTCTTTATAGAGTCAACCAGACCGGAATGGGTAGTCACTGTTTTCATACGCCAACAGATAGAGGGAGAGGGCTGGGGTGAGGGGGAAAGGCAAACTGAACCGCTCCCGAAACAGGCTCTTCGCTCTCTCTGTCTCTATCCCTCTCTCTATCTCCATCTTCATTCTTGCACAACAAAACCAAACGTCAGCCAGCCGGTCACCACAAAAATAACATCAAACGTAACCAGGATACGGAACCACGTCCCCGTCCAGACTTCTCCGGCCAGAAGTGCTCCGGTGACATGCACCGCTGCAATAAAGAGTGGAACCAGGAGGGGCAGGAGCATGAGCGGCAGAATGATTTCCCGTGCTCGCGTCCGCACGGCAATCGCGGCACACAGCGTCCCCAGAGCCGAGAAGCCCACAATGCCGCAGAGCAGAACGAGCGGCAGCCCAAGCAGAGAGACCGAGAAGGACAGGCCGAGCAGCACAAGCGTGAGCGGTGCCACAACGGCTTCCACTATAGCCAGAAAGCAGACGTTACTCAGGAATTTTGCAAAAAACAGCCGGCCGGGATCAATCGGACAGAGTAGGAGGCCGGCAAAGCAGTTGCGTTCCTGCTCAAGGATGAACGCGCGCTGGATGCTCAACATGCCGGCAAAAACGAGGGCGACCCAGAGCAGGGCGGAACCAAAGGCGGGCTGGTGCAGTTGCTCCGGGGTGAGGGCAAAGACAAACACCAGGATAATCAGCAGGGCCAGGACCAGCAGAGAGGACACCCGTTCTTTGGTGCGCATCTCCAGGAGAAGATCTTTCCAAAGAATCGCCCACATGGGACCGCCTAGTGCGTGCACGCGGTATAGAGTTCGGCAAACTCTTGCGGAGACGGAAGGGCCGCCTCGGATTGCCAGGCAATCCGTCCACGGTGCAGGATGAGGGCGCGGGTACACAGCTCCCGACTGCGCTCGAAATCGTGTGAGGTCAAAATGACGGTTTTCTTCTGGTCTTTTGCCCGAGCCAGGGTGGCATGCAGGATCGAGAGCCCTCTGGGATCGAGGCCGGTGTCGGGCTCGTCAAGAAGGAAGAGGTCAGGAGCGTGTAAAAGCGCACGCGCAAAACTGAGGCGCTGTTCCATCCCACGCGAGAAATAACGGACCGGCATCGTCCGCCAGTCCCGGAGGCCGACGGATTCCAGTTGTTGAGCAATGCGGTCCTTGAGGTCCGGAACCTGATAGGCTTTCCCGTAAAATGTGAGGTTCTCTTCTGGGGTAAGGTCCGGATACAGATAGCTCTCGTGTCCGAGAAAACCGATCTTCCGCCGGACCACCAGCTCGGAAGAGGCTGAACCAAAGAGGGTCAGCTTGCCTGCGGTGGGTGTCAGCAGCGTCGCCAAGAGCCGCAACAGCGTGGTCTTGCCGGATCCGTTCGGACCAAATACACCGACTACCTCGGCAGGGGCAACGTGGTACGAGAGATCGTTAAGAATTGGCGTCCACGCAAAGGTCTTGGAAAGATTTCGCGCCTCAACAACCCAAGAGGTCTGTTGGGTCCGTTGAGTCATTTGGGTCCTTTGGGTCGGGACTCAACCGACTCCATAGACTCCATAGACTCAACCGACTCCATAGACCCGGCGAGTTGGTCGAGCTGCGTGAGCGCTTCAATGGCCCGCGCTTCGTATTTCTGGCGGATGAATTGATAATCTTCGTCCGTGAGCTTGCCCATTTGTTTGTCAAATTCCGCTTCTCGAATAGCGGCATAGGCAGCCGCCTTTTGTTTTTCCCAGCGGACGATGTGCTCGGCGGCTGGAAGAGGCTGGACGGACTCTGTTTGTGCAGCCAGTAAGGGCCAGGCAACCAGGGTGGCAATCAGCCCGACCAGAACAATCCCGGCAGCATACAGCACAAAGGTCATGGCTCTCCGTTTAGCCCTCGAACGTCTCAAGCTCTTTTTTGAGGCGCTCCTGGTACGGGTCCGTTGGTACGGAGGTGGTTGGGGACGATGCCACTTGGACCGAAGACCGATTTTTTGTCCAGCGGCGCGCAATCAAGCCAATACTGACGGCACCAATCAGGACAACCAGAAAAGGCGTTACCCAGGCGGTCAGATTGAAGCCCGTGGCCGTTGGTGCGGACAGCACTTTTTCTCCATAGCGCGTCACAAAAGAGGCCAGAATGGCTTCGCGGGAGGCACCTTGTTCAAGCTGCTCGGCAATCTGCTCCTTGGCCGGAATGGCAAAGCCACACTGCAAGTGATTACAGCTATGCACGGTCAGACCACAGCTGCACTGGCAGGTGAGCGCGGCCTCCATCTCCTGATTCGTCGGAGGGGTCGCCTGGGCCACGGGGGCAACCCAACAGACCCAACAGACCCAACAGACCAACAGGCGTCTATTCCACAACGGCTTGCCCCCGTATGTCCGCCGATGTCCGCGCCAGGGCAAAGGCTTGTCGTTCCGCCGGATTCGGGGCCATGATGACGCAGGTGCCCAGAATCAGGATCAGCCCCCCAATCCAGATCCAGGATACCAGTGGGTTAATGAAGACCTGAAAGGTTGCCAGGCCCGACGGCTCATCGTAGCTGCCGAGAACCAGGTAGAGGTCCTCCACCAGGGTCGGTCGGATATCGACCTCGGTGGTAGGCTGGTTCTGTTTTTTGTAGAAGCGTTTCTCCGGATGCATGGTATCGATCTGCTGCCCGTCAACCAGAATGTTTACGGTGGCAACCTGGGCGGCGATATGCGCATCTTCCCGTTCCGTGATTCCCGCATAGAGGAGAGTATAGCGGCCCACCTCAAAAGACTGCTCCGCGCTCACGGTAATTTGTTTTTCAATCGTGAAGAGTGCGCCCGCTACCCCGAAAAAAATCAGGACCACACCGATATGCACGATATAGCCGCCGTACCGGCGTGGGTTTTTGCCGATCAGACGACCCAGGGCCTGAGGCGGGCTTTCGTGCAGCATCACCTGGCGGGCGCGGGTTCCACGGGAGAATTCAGCCAGGATACCGGTCAGGACAAATCCGGCCAGAGAGAAAATCACGACCGCGTAGTAGTTGCGGTAGCCCAGCACAAAAAGCAGGCCGCCCAGGGCCAGTCCGACCACGAGCGGGATGGTAAACTGCCGTCCGAGGCTGCTCCAGCTCGCCCGCCGCCAGGCAATAATCGGCCCGATACCGGTCAGGAACAATAACATCACGCCAAGTGGACCGTTCACCTGATTGAAGAACGGCGGACCGACCGTAATTTTTACACCGCGCACCCACTCGGACAGGATGGGGAAAATAGTGCCCCAGAACGTGGCAAAGGCCAGACCCACGAGGATGAGATTATTAAACAGGAAGGCCGCCTCGCGGGACAACAGGGAGTCGAACTCATTCTCACTCTTCAGGTCCGGCAGACGATAGAGCAACAGCCCGATTGAAACGGTCAGGATACAGGCCAGGAAGGTCAGGAAATACGGCCCCAAGCCGGACTGGGTAAAAGAGTGGACGGAGGAGATCACCCCGCTGCGCGTCAGGAAGGTGCCGAAAATCGTCAACACAAAGGTCAGGATGACCAAGGTCATATTCCAGACCTTGAGCAT
Source organism: uncultured Binatia bacterium (SeqCode) (assembly GCA_965203745.1). GTDB lineage: Bacteria > Desulfobacterota > Binatia > Bin18 > Bin18 > Bin18. Next base: position 33,621 of record CBDBDK010000001.1, on the reverse strand, counting down.
ATCTTTCTTTTCCTGGATCATGACCGAGTGGAGATAGGCGGTTGCGGTAAACCAGGGCATAATCGCCGCATTCTCAACCGGGTCCCACGCCCAATACCCCCCCCAACCCAGCACTTCATAGGCCCAACGGCCGCCCAGCAAATTGCCCAAAGACAGAAAAAACCAGGAGGTCAGGGCCCAGCGCCGGGTGGTCCTGATCCACACGTCGCCCAGTTTCCCCGTGGCCAGGGCGGCTATGGCGAAAGCGAACGGGACGGACGCGCTGATAAAGCCGAGATACAGGGCCGGAGGATGAATGGTCATCCAGTAATTCTGGAGTAATGGGTTGAGATCCGAGCCTTCGTCCGGGATGAAAGCCAGACGCTCAAACGGTGGGGTAATGAAACACAACAGGCCGAGGAAAAATAAGGCAATAATCATGAGCGTCGCCGTCACATACGGCATCAGCTCTTGGTTTCTGGTGCGATTCTGGAAGAGGACGATCGTAGAAAAAAGGCAGTGAATCAGTGCCCAGAACAGGAGGGAGCCCTTTTGCCCGCCCCAAAACGCGGCGACCGTATAGTGCAGAGGCAAGGTGGAGCTGGAGTAGCTTGCCACGTATTCGACATTAAAATCCCGCGTCAGCAGGGCGTGCAGGAGGGCGATTGACGCCACAACCACGCAGCCGCCGACCGCGTAGGCGGCCTGGGTTCCGCTGGCAATCCACGCCGTCCGCCGTGTCCGAACGCCCCACAGGCTGGTCACAATAGCGTAGACGGCTAATAGGCTCGCAAGATACAGGGCAAGGGTACCAAGATGGGTCATGGATAAACTGCTCTATAGGGGACCGGACGGGCAACGGAAAATCGGAACCGCGGTCGCTCGGTGCTGGGAGAGTGCTCAGGCTTCGATTTCGGGCTCATACTTTGAGGGACAGCTCGTCATGACCGTTGACGCAACGAGTTGTCGGTCTGGCGTATACAGGCCCTCGACAATCACGTCTCGACCCTCTGCAAACATATCCGGCAAAATTCCCTGGTAGGAGACCGTGACCCCCGGCGGGAGAGCGCCGACGGGGATTGTGCCCGGCTCAATGGGCATCAGCCTGAACGTCAGAGTGAGCGCCGCCGGGTCCCACTGGATAGAGCCATCCTGCACCCGCCCGGCAACCCGGACATCGGTATTGGCCAGCGCCTCCTGGTTCAGGAGAAACTCGTCGATGGTGAAGTAATACACTTTGGTTTCCTGGATGCTCGTATAGATCAGATAGCCAACCGCGCCGACGATGAGCAGGGCTCCTATCAGGAATTTGCTTTGCTTTGCTGCCATGCCCCACAGCTAACCGATTTCGGGACCCTGCGCAAGCAAAGCCCCCGCGCGGTGCGGTCGTGTATCACTTTGAGATTCTTTTCCTGTACGGCCCACACGGGCCAGGTGTGGGCTGGCGCTCTTCAATGAGGTCAACGATCCAGGCTACGTCATGCAAGGTCTCATCAATACCGGATGCCATTGCTGGGTCGTGTCTCCGCTTGCATTTCTTCCCTGGAGGAAGCCTTCCTCTTCCAGAAATCCCACTGCGCTCCCGCCACTCGAACGGTACAGATGTTTTTTTGTAGGTATTTTCCAGAATCGTTCCTTTTTGGCTCGTATTTGTCGTACGCGTATTTTTGTCCAAAATCCGCTCCAGACCGGATAAAATAGCCGTTTATGGGGGATTATCTCTCTGTTCCGGTCACTCGATAACCCTATCCGAAATTCTGTCTCCAGCCTTGAGGACCGCAGAGAGGGTTGTAAGTTCTTCACCGATGTGGTGAAATGCGGTGAAAGTTGAGATAAGACTGATGACAAAACAAGAAGAGGCGACAAAAAAGAAGAAAGCGCCCAGCACGGCGAAGAGACGTGCAACAATCAGCTTTGCGCCGGACATGTATAGGACTCTCGAAGAAATCGCGGAAGATAAGAAGGTCTCTCTGGCGTGGGTAGTGAGGGAAGCGGTGGACACGTATCTTGGCGAGAAGTGGCCGCTGTTCAAAGGACGGGAGTAGGCGCGACGCCTGGCTTCCACGAATCCTTGACAGGCGCCAGGGACGTGCTGGCGGCCTACAGCAGATCGTAAGGGCGTATTCTAAGGGCACAATCAGTGCCACATGCAGCGTTTACAGAAGAGGTCTTATGTCACCTACCATATCTCCGACACGCTCTACCTCGAACAAGAGGCTTGCTGGGGCGATGCAGTCGGAGATGCCAGTGCGCGAAGCGCACGGACTAAGGGATGCGGTCAACTTTGATGGGAGCAGTACCGTGCCGGTCCATCGTTGGTTCCGGTATCGTGAGGGCTTCTCTCCAGCGATCCTCGATCAGTTGAACGGGCACCGAAGGATATTTGATCCGTTTTGCGGGTGTGGCACCACTCTCATGGAAGCAAAGAGGCGCGGAGTACATGCGGTTGGCACTGACGTAAATCCACTAGCCGTATTTGTGGCGAAAGTGAAGACACGCGATTATGACGCCACACACGGCCAAGACTTTGAAACTTGGGGGCTCCGTGCTGCTCAGTGCCGAAACACATGGTCCGCTCCAGCGATGCCCTTACTGCCAAAGCTATTTCAGCCGGAAGCACTCGATGAACTATTGAAGCTGCGGATGGGGCTGGAGGCGTGCGAGGATAGAAAAATCAGGGACTTGCTTTTCCTCTGCTGGCTGAACATTCTCGAAGGCTGTTCAAATGTCTTCAAAGAAGGCAACGGATTGAAATACCGCAACAAAAAGAGGAAACGGAGCAAGTACGATACAGTCGCGGAGGCGGTGTGGATTCCGCGGTACTTCGGCCCTTCCATTCGTGCTTTTGTTCAACAACGCTGGCGCGACCAGTGCCGGGCGGTGAGCGGCGATTTCGCCCAGTTCGGGCGACAAGAGACATCAGAAATCAGCATACTTGAGCGGTCGTGTTTGGACGCCACCCTGAGTGATGAAGTACAGACGTGCGATGCCTCTGTGTTCTCACCGCCGTACGCAAATCGGTTCGACTATTTCGAGTCTTTCAAGATTGAATTATGGATGGGTAATTTCGTGAGCGATCCAGCGCAGATGCGCGCACTCCGCAATCGCAGTATGCGAAACAACCTGACAGTGAAAACTAGAGCAGTCAAGAAGAGAGAGGACCTTGAGGGATTTCTGGCGCTGATGGACGACAACGCCAGTAGCGTTCGCATGGGGATACGTAAGACGCTCCGAGGATATTTTGACGATGTCGCAGTACTCGCAAGGAACCTCCGGGCCGTTCTGGAGCCGGGCGGCCGGGTCCTGTGCGTTATTGGCAATTCAGCGTATGCCGGTGTCCTCGTACCGACCGATTTGCTGTGCGGCGTTATTTTTAGAGAGGCTGGCTTTACCGTCGAGTCAATTGAAGTTGCACGACACTTGCATGTAAGCAGCCAGCAGCGGAGCAAAATGGTGGCTGGGCTAGAACCCTATATGCGCGAAAGCGTCATCACATGTATACGGTAAGCTTTGAACAACAGGAACTATATGAGAGTGCCCCTTCCCACAAACAACGGTTTGTCCTTGATGGACGGTGTGTGGAATTTCCCGATGGGCTACAAACCGCGACGTTTACTCATACCATCCACAGGTTCCCTGGAAAATTCGTTCCGCAAGTTGCCCGCGAACTGTTGCAGCTTGTTGGAGCCACTGATTGCTCCCTGATTGCGGACCCGTTTTGTGGGTCCGGCACGTCTTTGGTTGAGGCATCGCTGGCGGGAGTGCCCACCATCGGAGTGGACTTCGATCCGTTAGCGGTATTGATATCCCGCGTAAAGACTATGGTGTTATCAGCGCGACAGCGTGCGGAAGTGCGGAGATACTGGACTGGCGGAATCGGCACTGCGAATGACGACGATCTCGCCGGAGCACTTCCAAATCTGTATCACTGGTTTACGCCAGAGATTGCAAAACAGTTGGCATTCATCAAGCAGAAGGCTCTACGGCTTGCGGACGAGGAACTGAAACTGTTCTCGCTTGTTGTTTTCTCTTCAATCATCCGAAGAGTCTCCAACGCCGACGATCAGACACAAAAGACTTATGTTTCTGGAACGCTCAAAAAAATCCCCCCTACGGCGTGCAAGCTTTTCCCCTCGTTTCTGGACAAGGCCGTTTGCGGTATGGAGAGTTATGCAAGAGAGAGAAGGACGCCGGTTATCGTCCAGAGGGGAGATGCGCGGAAGTGGCGTAGCCCTCAGAAGCTTGACGGGATCGTTACTTCTCCGCCTTATATCGACTCCATTGACTATGTATACAACCAGATGCTTGAGTACTTCTGGCTGTATGAGATTCTAGGTCTCGGCTCGGTTGACGAAGTACGGGCACTCCGAAAGAAGCCAATAGGATTCCGACGCACCGATGTTGCCGCAGGGTTGGAGCGTTTGTCGGCAATCAGTCCTGTGGCGGCTGAGATACTTGAGCCCAAACTCGCCAAAATCCAGAGCGAGAGCGCAAGTGAAGCGCAAAATGTCGTCGGGTATTTTGAAGACTTTGCTCAGCATCTGAAGGTCATCAAGGAGAGCATGAGGCAGGGAAGCATCTATGCGCTTGTCATAGGGGAAAGCTACATTCGCGGGGTGACGGTCCCGACACCGGCTGTGCTCGCCGCGCTGTTCGGTTCCTTCGGATTTGAAGCTCTGGGTTCTTGTTCCTATGTTATCAAACGGCATTATATGAAATTCCCACGCCGCTCGAACAGTAGAAAGATCAATATCGACCATGTATGCTGTTTTCGGAACGTATGAGCTTCGTCTGGCCAACATCTCATGTCGGCATGCTCCACCCATTCGCCGCTGGCTCGAAAGCGCGGACTCAGGGTATTTCATTTCTGCGAATGGCAGAAGCGGCTCACAATGGCTTTTCGTATAACGAGACGAAAGAGCTTTTTCCAGATGTAGACCAATCGACCGTAGAAACACGGAAGTCTCTGTATGAGGAGCTCGGGTTGCTCTACGTGCCAAAATACTCCGGCACGATTCATCTGACGGAGGTCGGGGCACAACTCTTTGCACTACTTGGGGCACAACCCGCTGAGAATCCGTCAGCCGACTTGTGCAAGCAGGTGGATTCACTGCTCTGCTGGGCAATGACGCATACCCAGATCGACAGACCGCAATCACTCGGTTCACCATCTATAACATCCGAAGATCGCGCAACCTGCGATATCCGCCCGTATGCGACTTTCTGGCAGGCGATGTTCGAGCTAGGCGGGTTCGTCAGCTTCAACGAATTTAGTCAGGTCCTCGTACATGTTCAGAGGGTGAGCGACTTCCCGTACGCAGTGCAGGTGATCTTGGAGGCGAGGGAATCCGGCGTTCTACCGTCTACTCCCAGGAAAACTAACAATTTTGGAATTTACTGGAGAGCCCACTTGAGCGTAGCGGGCGCGGTCTTGCAGGTTGCGGATAATGGTTTCACCTTCGTACCCGAGCGGCGGTCCCTTCTCCAGTCCATCCTTCAATTCCAGATGGGAAGTGAAGACAACGATGTGAGTCTTGCCCTGCGAGCCAAACCATGGAGTGATGTCCACGAGTACTATGCATTCGCTGGCGAAGAATGTCCGAGATTTATCACCTCTGGATTACCCTCCACGCCGAGCTTGGGATCTCTCGTTGAACATACAGACTCAAGGCTCATCACCGAGGCACGAACAGAGGGTGGGGAAAAAGTATTTGTTTCACGCAGGCGTGAGCGCGACCCGAAGCTGCGAGTTGAGGCTCTTTTACTGCACGGCTTTGACTGCATGGCTTGTGGTTTTAATTTTGGGGAATACTACGGAGAAATTGGCAAAGATTTTATCGAAGTCCACCACGTCGTGCCACTGTCCGAATCTGGTCGGACGGAAACCAACCCCGCGACTGATCTGATTGTGCTGTGCTCTAACTGCCACCGGATTATTCACAGACAGCATGGTACTTGCTTATCACTCGACGAACTGAGGCGGCACATCACACGATAGCCCCGGTTGGTTACTCACGCTGGGTATGAACCCAAACCGGTGAGCATGGCATAACTCGGGGTCTCCCCTGCATTTCTCAGTGCGCTGTGAGAAGGTGCCGACCCTAGTCCCCGGTTGCAAACCGCTGCCCGAGTTGGGCTAATGTCAATATCCCCTATCCCACCATAGTGGCTCCTCGGCGTTACAGGAGGTATCATCCCCTTCGCAAGGAGAAAGGGAGGGGGATTTGCCAGGCAGGTGTGTCCTAGGCAGAGAGGACATCTATTAGTTGTTCGTGTCAAAATTTTCAAACTGAGACACTACATGACTTTCAGAGTGGTACACTACCCCCGAGGCGCGTTTGGTTTGACTTTCCACCCCTGTTTCTGTATGTGGGGAAGGTTAGACAAAACGGTGTGAATCAGCATGTTTGAGGCCCTGGGAGAAAAGCTGGATGGAGTGTTGCGCCGGGTGCGCGGACACACCAGACTGACCGAAAAGAACATTGATGAAGCGCTGCGTGAAGTGCGTCTGGCCCTGCTGGAGGCTGATGTCAATTTTCGCGTGGTCAAAGACTTTGTCGAGCGGATTCGGACGCAGGCCCTTGGGCAGGACGTGCTGGCCAGCCTGTCGCCCGGCCAGCAGCTCATTAAAATCGTCAATACCGAGCTGGTCGCGCTCCTGGGTAGTGAGCAGACCGAGTTGAACCTGTCGGCCAAGCCCCCGGTCGTCATTCTGCTCGTTGGCCTGAACGGTTCCGGGAAAACGACGACTGCGGGGAAACTCGCCCGCTATCTGACCCGCGAACGAAAACGTACCCCTTATCTAATTCCGGCAGACACCTTTCGTCCGGCCGCTATCGATCAGCTCACCATTCTCGCCCAAGAGCTCGGCGTTCCGGTCTATCCGACCCCGAATGACGGCTCGGCTCCCGACCCGATTGTCGTTGCCCAAGCCGGGGTTGCCGAAGCGCAAAAGCGCGGCTGTGATGTTGCGGTGGTTGATACCGCCGGTCGTCTGCAGGTCGATACGGAGTTGATGGCCGACCTGGAACGGATGAAAACGGCGCTCCAGCCGCATCAAACCCTACTGGTGGCTGACGCCATGACCGGCCAGGAAGCGGTGAACGTCGCGCAAGGCTTTCACCAGCGGCTCTCCATTGACGGCATCATCCTGACCAAAATTGAAGGGGATGCCCGGGGTGGGGCCGCCCTGTCCTTACGCTCCGTCACCGGCGCGCCCATTCTGTTTGCCGGTATTGGGGAGAAACTCGACGCCCTGGAACCTTTTCACCCGGACCGCATTGCCTCACGTATCCTCGGCATGGGTGATGTGCTGTCGTTGGTCGAAAAGGCCGAAAAGGTCTACGATCAGCAGCAGGCCGAGGTGCTGGAAAAGAAACTCCGGAAAAATCAGTTTACCCTGGAAGATTTTCAAGAGCAGATGCGCATGGTCAGACAGATGGGCTCCATCACGGATCTGGTGGGCCTGTTGCCCGGCGCGAAGAAAATGCTTAAGGGTGCCGATATGGACGGGGCGGAGAAAGAGTTCAAACATATCGAGGCAATCATCAGCTCCATGACAAAAGAAGAGCGCCGGAAGCCAGAACTCCTGAACGGCAGCCGCCGCAAACGGATTGCCAAGGGCAGTGGCACCTCGGTCGTTGCAGTCAATCGGTTTCTCAAGCAATATCTCGAAGCAAAAAAAATGATGAGGAGGCTTTCCGGGGCCGGCGGAGGAAAGAAAATGAAGAAACGCCTTTCCCTCCCGGCCTGGGGACACTAAAAAACTATGGTAAAAATTCGACTGGCTCGGCACGGGGCGAAAAAGCGCCCCTTTTATCGTATTGTTGCTGCGGACTCACGGTCGCCACGGGACGGGCGATTTCTCGAACGGCTCGGCTCATATGATCCAACTCAGGACCCGGCGCTGATCGAGATTAAGCAGGACCGGCTGGCTGAGTGGCTGAAGAACGGGGCTCAACCGACCGAGACGGTTGCTCGACTCATCAAGAAGGCAGGGCGCACAAAAGAGTAAACGTATCCAGCATCTGCATGTCTATTGGAGGACACGTTTACTCTTTCAAGAAACCTGAATCTGGGGTACGGGGAGAAGACTATGAAAGACCTTGTTGCATACCTCGCCAGGGCGCTGGTGAACAACCCGGATGAAGTCGAGGTCTCAGAAATCCAAGGAGAAACCGCGGCCATCCTTGAGCTTCGCGTGGCCAAGGAAGACCTGGGCCGTATCATCGGCAAACAGGGGCGTACGGCAAAGTCGATTCGGACCCTGCTCAATGCGGCGGCTTCCCGTACAAACCGCAAAGTTGTCCTTGAGATTGTCGAAGAAAAATAGTCGCCCGAGCCCAGCCCCACGGATTGAACTTGGTCGTGTGGTCAATACGCATGGTGTTCGGGGAGAGGTTCGCTTCCTCCCCCACTCTTCCCCCTGCCCAACATTACGGCCCGGCCTGCGGGTCATGCTGCGAAAGACGGACGCCTCGGAAGAGGGCTTCGAACTGAAGCAGGTCCGACCGCACGCGTCCTGCCTCCTCCTGAAGTTTGTCGGGGTAGATTCTCGCGACCGGGCCGAGGCGCTCCGCGGGTCGAGCCTGTTTGTGGACGAGACAGACTTACCCCACCTCCAGGTAGGTGAGTTCTACCACTATCAGGTGATCGGACTGCCTATCCGAACGTTGACGCAAGAAGCTATCGGGACTATTGCGGAGGTTCTGACGACCCCGGGCCATGATGTCTTCGTGGTGCGGAATGGGACGAAAGAATATCTGATCCCGGTTGTTGAAGAAGTGGTACGGACGATCGCCATCGAAGATCGCCAGGTCATTATCGACCCGCCCGAAGGACTACTCGAAAATGAGTAAACGTATCCAGCCTTGATAAATGATTGGAGGACACGTTTACTCATTATAGCCACATGCAGTTTCACATTATTACCATTTTCCCGGAGTGGTTTACCTCACCGCTGGCGACCGGCTTGTTACAGAAAGCCCAGGACAAGGCTATCCTCTCGTTTTGCGTACACAATCTACGTGACTACGCACCGGGCAAACATCGCTCAACGGACGATACGCCCTATGGTGGGGGATGGGGCATGGTGATGAACCCTGAGCCCCTGGTCAGTGCGATCGAAGCGGTGAGTGTGTCCCTCAACAATTCGAGGCGGATTTTCCTCTCTCCTCAGGGACGGCCGCTTTCCCAGGCCAAAACGGCCGAGCTGGCGGCTCACGAGGCGCTGGTCCTGGTGTGTGGCCGCTATGAAGGGGTAGACGAGCGGGTGCTGGCCTTTGTTGATGAAGAGATTTCCATTGGAGACTATATTGTCAGCGGGGGAGAAGTGGCTGCCCTCGTCTTGATCGATGCCGTCGCCCGACTCATTCCGGGTGTGGTCGGGCGGAAAGAGTCAACCGAAGACGAGTCTTTCAGTACGGGACTGCTCGAATATCCACAGTATACCCGGCCGGAAGAGTTTCGCGGTCTGTCGGTTCCAGACGTGCTGTTATCCGGTCATCATGCGGACATCTCCCGGTGGCGACGCAGACAGTCGCTTATCCGGACCCGCGCACGCCGGCCGGACCTGCTCAAAAAGGCTGACCTGAGCCCCGAAGAACGACGCTGGCTCACGCGGATGGATGAGACAGACACATAGCAACCCAGCCCGCTCTGCACCACGCAGCGAAGGCGCTTATGGCCGACGTCTATATCGCACTGATTCATCACCCTGTGTACGACAAAACGCAGAAAGTCGTGACCACTTCCATTACCAATATGGATATTCACGATATTGCCCGGTCGGCATTAACCTACGGAGTAAAACGGTATTTCGTGGTCCATCCGGTCCGGGCGCTTCAGGCTCTGGCGGAGAAAATCCTCGACCATTGGCAGAGCGGACATGGTAGCGTGTATAACGCGACCCGCAGGGACGCTCTGTCCATTGTCTCTCTGGCTGACTCGCTTGAGGAGGTTCGGGCGGTCATTACCCGAAGCGCAGGTCAGCCGCCGCGCGTCATTGCCACATCGGCAAAGGGCGGGGAAGATCGTCTGAGTTTTGCTGACCTGCGTGAAAGTCTGAAACGCGAGCGGTATCCCATCCTCCTGCTTTTGGGGACCGGCTGGGGGCTGACACAAGAGGTGTTTGCCCAGGCAGAGGCAATTCTTGAGCCAATTCAAGGGTGTGGAGCGTATAATCATCTGTCCGTGCGTGCGGCCGCGGCCATTATGCTGGACCGCCTGCTGGGAACGCCGTCTTGACCGCCTGCCAGCAGCAGGGTAGTACAAAAGAAGCAGTAAACTCTCGCCGTCCGTACTCAGCAAACACACGGCTACTGCACCTCTCTGTCTCAGGTGAGGCATAGCTTCATCGTTTGTCCCACCTGCCGCACAGTGCACGAAAAGAGCACGGAGGAAAACAGCATCATGAGCAACCTACTTGCCGCTATTGAGGCCAAACAGCAGAAGACCGATATTCCGGATTTTAAGGCTGGGGATACCGTTCGCGTCCATGCCAAGATTATTGAGGGTGACAAAGAGCGGGTTCAGGTCTTTGAGGGAGCGGTTATCAGCCGCTCGAACGGCAAGGGCAACCGGGCGACTTTTACGGTTCGGAAAGTGTCCTACGGGGTCGGGGTCGAGCGTATTTTCCCCTTGCACTCTCCGCGTATTGAGAAGATCGAAGTCCTCGCTCGGGGGAGGGTCCGGCGGGCCAAGCTGTACTATCTGCGTCAACGCTCCGGTAAGGCGGCCCGTATCAGAGGCACCCGTCTCCAAACGCCCGAGGTCGGCGCGACGAGCGAGGTCATTGCCCTGGCTGAAAAAGCGCAGACACCGGACCAGTCTGAAGAAGCCGAGGAATAATCCTTGCCCGCGGCGGGCCTGCACGTGTCCGCCGGTCTGTCTATTCCGCGCCGTCAGGTGGCGCCTGCGTCTGGCGAACGCGTCGCTGCCACCAGACCAGTCCGCCCGTTACGAGGCCGAGCAGCCAGACCGTTGCATGGCCATACTCCGGTGTCGCATACAGAATCAGCTCGTCAAACCGGCCGATGAGCAGCGACATCCGCGCCATAACAGTATAGCCGAAGGCCGCACCAAAGGAGATCATGAGAAAATACATCCCAAGGCGGGCCACGCGCCGCACGTTCCCCGTATGTTCAAGGGAAAAGAAAAAATAGACCAGAACGCTGACAACGCCAATCAGAATAAGAACGGTGTTCAGTTCGGCCAGACCGAAGCTGACCCCCGCGGGACCGGTCGCAACGAGAGGCTTCAGGGTCCCCTGGATCTGCTGTAGCACGAACGAGGATAGTAGGCGTGGAATCGCGACCCCTGAGCTCACGCCTAAAATAAAGGCAAACGCCAGACGACTGGTCCAGGCGAGACGGGGCACAAACCGCGCGAGCATCAACAGGCCAAGAACGAGTGGTATGACCAGACGCCATTCGTGCTGCTCGACAAGCGGCACGGCCAGCTTTTTGAGTATGACCTCATGATAGGTAATGACCAGCAGATAGCCGACCGACGCGCCGACAAAAATGTGCTCGCCCAGCTTAAAAAACGGATTATCCCGGTACAGAAACGAATAGATACACAGGCTTAAACCCGCGGCCACCCAGGCCCCACACAGCGTCTCAGGACTCATACGCACCCTAGGGAGTAAACGTGTCCGGCGTCTGCACGTCTGGTGGAGAACACATTTACTCTTTTCTCCCGCTCAGCAGGTAGCAGAGGTTGCAGACAATGATCAGACCGATAATCAGAAAATGGGTGGCCGACTGCGCATCCATGCCCGCAGTCGCCTTGCCGGTCTGATTGAGGAGGGTTTCATATTCGGCCGCACCCCGGAGTCCGCCGAGCAGGCCGTTGATTTGTCCGGTTTGCAGCAGGGGATAAAACTTGGGGGCGCTGACCGCGGTACAGCCCCCGCCCAGCTCAAAACCATATTTTTCCTTGCCGTAGACATACCAGGTGTCGAGGCCGGGAAAGCCGGCGCTGAGACTGATGGCGTAGTCAATATCGCGCAAGCTGCGGACCCCTGCGAGCACGGGCAGCGTCTCGGTTTTTCGGCCTGCGTAGTCGGCCGGAAAGGCGGTGGTCAGACTCTGCCCCAGACTGATAATGGCATTGGCTTCTCCAGGTCCATAGCCGAGGAAGACATAGTCCGTCCCGTCTGTCTTTCCGGCCTCCTCGGCACCGTTCCTGACTGCGGACTCCGCCATACTCGTGCCCGCCGGCCACAGGGTCAGGGCCACAACACGCAGGTTTCTGGCAAAGGCGTGGCGGAGGAGAGAAACGGTCATGGGGGAGAGTTCGGGCTTTGAGGCGGGGTCGTAATCCAGCGACAAGAGTACCACCGAGCGCTCGGGCAGGCGCTCCAGCGTATCGTAGAGCTGCCGCGTCTCCGGCGAAATACGAACGGGCAAGCCCAGCGGGTAGAGCAGAGGCAATACCGTCACCACACTCATCAGCACAAAGATGAGACGCCGGTCCAATTGCAACAGACGAGCGGCAAACTTACGCATCGTCACCTCCGCCCAGATAGGCGCGCTCAATCCCGAAAATGATTTTGATCGAGGTGGCAATGGCGCCCAGACTGACGCCAATCAGAATCCCGCGTTGGGCTGCCGTGTTCGGCACAGTCATAATCCAGTCGGCAAATGCGCCGACCCCGGGCAGCAGCGACTCACCCAGGGGAACCCGACCCGCCATCACCAGGACTGCCGCGCTGAGCAGAATCGTCGCCTCAAGCGTGCGCGCCCGAAAGGCCCGGTAGGCCGCGGATGCGACAAAAAAAGCCAATAGCGAGAACATCGTTCCCTGGAGCGCAACCAGAACATAGTCGTACAGCCAGCCGAAGAACGTTCCCTCGGCTTTTCCCTCGGCCCACAGCCCGGCCCCGAACACGGTCAGCATCGACACGAACAGCACGGCACTATAGCCCCAGCCCGCTTCCTGGCGCGCGATTTTCTGGTAATGGGCTGACAGCAAGCTCCCGACGCCAAGCACGATGGCGAACCCGGCAATAATTTGACTCCAGAGCGAAATCTCCTGCAAAAAATTCTCTGAGGCCGGATGGGGCACATAGTATTGCAGGACCAGCGCCAGCCCAAAGACAAACGTGATCAAGAGGGGCAGGGTCTGTTGCCAGAAACGCATATTCCTCAAAGAGTAAACGTGTCCTCCACTAGACATGCAGGTGCTGGATACGTTTACTCTTTCTCTCCTTGGCTAGCGAAAATCGTGAAATATCTGCACGGCCGTCTCCCAAATAGTCATGCCAGTCACCTCGCCGAGGGTGAGCAGCCCTGTTCCCACCACCAGACCGACGAGCAAGAAGCCTTTCCCCAAGTCCTGGCCGCGGAGCGTGCCGACCAGCGCGGGGTCACGCGAGAGATAGGCGCTAGCGGCGTACAACTCCTCGCCAATCAGGGTGTAATCACACGTTGCCACAAAAAACGGCAACTGGTGCTCGGCATCCGTCCCGGCAATCTGCATCGCGCCGGTTGCGGCACCGGTCTCGGCCAACAGCAGCGATTCCGCGTAGTAATAGCCAATGAAAAAATTTGCGGCGGGCCGCTCGCGCAGCATGATACCGTCAACCGCCGCGGTATACGCAAACTGGTCGGCGGCAATAAAGAAGTTGCTCTCGTCCGAATAGGCGTCCGGCCGACCAGCCGCCCGATAGGCGTCTTTGACCATGTCCTGGGCAATGGCCATGACAATGGGCGAGCGGTGCGGGACTGTGATGGCGGTCCCGGACACGGCCGACCGCTTCGCCACCTCGCCCAGCAGAACGGTGGCCGCAATGGTCGACATATTGGACGCGTCGCCGCGGCCGGTTAACTCGCCACTGCCGGTCAGGTAGAGAATCGGACGGCCCGTTTCCGTTGCCCGACCAATCGCCTCTTCAACCGCATCAATGCCGGGAATACGGCGCAGAAAGAGCGAGGGCCGCGTCCGTGCCGAGCGAATCGAGAGCAGTACGCCCACGCTGAACGCGAGCATGAAGAGAAAATTGTTGAGCTTGGCCCACTGGAACCAGTTCGGCTGAGGCACGACGGAGAACACCGAACTCTCGAATTGCTCATCCCAAACGCGCGCACGAATTTTCACAAAGTAGCGTGTCCCATCCAGCAGCGGGCTATCGGCGACCGTGCTGACCTGAAAGAAATGCGTCCGCGGTTGTGGAGTGCCGATCACCCACCACGGAGCCGGGCGGTCCTTTTCGTAGTGAGTATCGGCCGGAAGCGTTGCGACCAACTGAAACACGCCCTGCTCCCGGTCACTGAGCACAATCTGGTAATGCGCCTCCCCCGTCTCTTCAAAATCCCCCTGCCAGCGCAGGCCGATGCTGCCACCGCCGTCTCCCGGTATATCAAAGGCTTCACCCGTCAGAAGGGGAGCGGCGGTCAGTGTCCGCACCTCCAGCAAAAGGACGAGTACGAGCCCAAGGAGCAGGAGCCAGCCGGGGCGCTTACTTCGGTACCGGGGTCCGGTGGACGGGTCAGGGGTGTTGAACAAGATACCCATGCCGGCCGGAATGTGCTGCGTTGTCAGGATGACACCCCGGTTTTCAGAGGGGCGGATTTCCCGGCGGAACGTGGAGGGGTAGATCGCTCATGAATGAACCCAACGAGCCGGGATACGGCCTCTCTCCGCTCCAGTATGCCGGCCAGGCGTTCCGTTTCCGCCGGCGCGCACACCAGATCAAGAAAAGGCCGCAGCCCGTGAACGATCTGGCTACTCAGGAAATTGAGCGGTTCGCTGGATTCGAGTAAGAGGACCGCCGGCGTCTCAAGTCTCCGGCTCACAATGGCATCCGCCACTTTTTGCAGCAACTGAAGGTCCTGCGGGGAGAGTAGTGTGGCTGCCGGGCCGGTGGCAAAGGCGTGCGCCATCGCGCGTCGAAACCGGTCCCAGAACAGTCCACCAGACATACCCCTCCATATGGCAAATTTGTGAGAGACACAATGCCAACCCAGCCTCCCACGTCCAAGCTTACTCGCTTGTCCCTCGAATTCGGATTTGATGCAGGAGCTGAAGGTCCTGCGGGGAGAGTGATGGTGCTGCGTGGCCGGTGGCAAACGGCATGCGCCATCGCACGCCGAAAACGGTCCTTAAAGCGCATTATGCAGGTCCTGTCGCCAAAGGAATAACCCGCTCATGCGCTAACTCGGCGGCATACCGTATAGCTGCCTCAATGTCCTCACGTTCGACGTGATAGCCTCGCATAATATCGACAGGATCTTCTCCCGCAGCGAGGTTGTCCAACACCACAGCAACCATGACACGCGTCCCTTTGATGCAGGCTTTCCCGTGACAAATCTTGGGATCAACGTGAATGCGCTCTCTCCAGTTCATACCTGTTTCCCCTTTGTTTGACAGTGCTCTTCGCCCTCCGTCTGCCGCTCTTTATATTCAGTAGATAGCTGAACGCCAAGCGCTCAGCTATGATACTCGTCACTTTTTTGACCGCGATACTTGAGGATACACTTATGCCACAGCCCTACGACATCATTATCATTGGCGGCGGCGCGGCCGGATTCACGGCCGGCCTGTACGCGGCGCGTGACCGCTGCCGGGCACTTCTGCTCGAACGCTTTTCTGCCGGCGGACAGGTGCTCAACTGTGAGCATATCGAGAACTATCCGGGATTTCCGGATGGTGTCGCCGGCTATACCCTGGGGCCGTTGCTGCAACAGCAGGCCACCAGCCTCGGGCTTGAGATGCAACTGACAGAGGTCAGCGCCGTCCGGCGGGACGGCGAGGTCTTCGTGCTGCAAACGGACGGCGGGACCTTGCACACCAAAGCGCTGATCGTCGCCACCGGGTCGAGTTTCTCGACGCTCGACATTCCGGGTGAAGAAGAATTTGTCGGTAAAGGCGTCTCGCACTGTGCCGCCTGTGACGGCGCGTTTTTTATGGACCAGCCGGTGGCTGTGGTGGGCGGAGGAGATGCCGCGATTGACGAAGGACTCCATCTCACCCAGTACGCCTCGCACGTCACGGTCATTCATCGGCGCGCTGCGCTGCGCGCCTGTCAGCTCTTGCAGGAACGGGCACAGGCAAACGACAAGCTCTCCTTTTGCTGGAACAGCGTTGTGCGGGCGATCGAAGGCGACACCGGTGTCGAACGGATACAGCTTGAAGACGTGACAACGGGGCAGCCTTCCCGTCTGGATGTCGCTGGCGTCTTTCTTTACATTGGGCTGACGGCCAATACGCAATTTCTGGGAGACCTGGTTCCGCTCAATGCGCAGGGGCAGATTATGACCGATCTCTGGATGCGGACGGCAACGCCCGGTGTCCTGGCTGCGGGTGATGTCCGCAGTGATTCCTCACGGCAGCTCGTGTCCGCGGCCGGAGATGGCGCCACCGCCGCCCTTGCAGCAATTCGTTATGTGCGTACTAATGAGTGGGCAGGCTCAATGAATGCGAGCTGACACCAACACAGAATGAGGATGCGTCTCATGAACTATGTACCATATGTGATCGAGCAGACCGGTCGGGGTGAACGGACCTATGATATTTATTCCCGCCTGCTGAAAGACCGGATTATTTTTCTTGGCTCCGAGGTCAACGATGCGGTAGCCGATGTGATTGCGGCCCAACTCCTCTTCCTCGAATCTGAAGACCCCGAGCAGGATATCCACCTGTATGTGAACTCGCCGGGCGGCTCGGTAACGGCCGGGCTGGCGATCTACGACACCATGCAATACGTCACCCCCGACGTGTCTACCATGTGTGTCGGCCAGGCGGCCAGTATGGGCGCGGTACTCCTGACCGCCGGGGCACCGGGGAAACGGTTTGCCCTGCCGCATTCCCGGATCATGTTGCACCAACCGCTCGGCGGCGTGCAGGGCCAGGCGGCCGATATCGACATCCACGCCAAAGAAGTGCTGCGCATACGGGAAGAGCTCAACAACCTTCTTGTCAAACATACCGGCCAGACCCTCAAGAAAATTGAAAAGGACACGGACCGGGACATGTTCATGACCTCCAAACAGGCCCTGGATTACGGCGTGATCGATGAGGTCATTTCCAGCCGCAAGAAAGACACCGACGAGGAGGAGAAAAAAGGCAAGTAGCCGCTCCAACCCACCCCGATACGGAAGGAACCGCCGAAAGCTACCCTACTCGGCCGCCCCCTCTCCGTATAAATGGCACCAGACCCTATGCTCGGCCGTTCCCTGCCCGCTGCTGACAAGCGGCGGCGGGATGGTCTTGCAGTGCTCCATGGCCTGAGGACAGCGGGTGTGAAACGCGCAGCCTGACGGCGGATTCAAGGGGGAAGGCACATCGCCGGTCAGGACGGTCCGTTGGGTCTGGACCGTCGGGTCGGGGACGGGATTGGCCGACATGAGCGCCAGGGTGTACGGGTGCCGAGGGTTGCGAAAGAGTTCCTCGACCGGAGCGACCTCGACCAGCTTGCCGAGGTACATCACGGCCACCCGGTCGGCGATATATTCGACCACGTTCAGGTCGTGGGAAATAAATAAATACGAGAGCCCCAGATCGTTTTGCAGCTCCTGGAGCAGGTTCAGAATCTGGGCCTGAATGGACACGTCCAGCGCCGAGACCGGCTCGTCACACACGATAAACTGCGGCTCCAGGGCCAACGCGCGCGCAATGCCGATGCGTTGCCGCTGTCCACCTGAAAATTCGTGCGGATAGCGAGACCGATACGTTGCCGTCAGGCCGACCCGCTCCAACAGCGCGCCGACCTGACGGTCCAACGCCTCGCCCCGTGCCAGACCGTGTACCTTGAGCGCCTCGCCGATAATCGCGCCGACCGTCATACGCGGATTCAGCGAGCTATACGGGTCCTGGAAGATCATCTGCATCTGCTGCCGGGCCTGACGCACCTGCGCGGTGGAAAACTGGCAGAAGTCCCGGCCCTGGAAAAACACCTCACCACCGGTGGGTTCGATGAGCCGCAGGAGCGTCCGGCCGACTGTGGTTTTGCCACAGCCCGACTCGCCGACCAGACCAAACGTTTCCCGGGGCTGAATAGTAAACGATACCTCATCCACCGCCTTGACCCAGGCCGAGACGCGCGAGAAGACTCCGCTGCGAACCGGAAAGTATTTCTTGAGATTACGAAGTTCCACGAGGGGGGATTGGGGGTTGGGTGGTGGGTGGTGGGTGGTGCGATCGGTTTCCATAAATCTCTTTCCGTTCCCCTAACCCCTGGCCCCTAATCCCGAATCCATGCTCCCTCATGCAGCCAGCACGACGCTTCATGACCAGGCTCAACTGTCATCAGCGCCGGTTGTCTGGTCGGACAGTCATCGAGCATTGTCGGACAGCGGGCGGCAAAGGCACAGCCCGGCGGATACTGTAACGGCGACGGTACACTGCCTGTGATCGCGGCCAGACGTTCGGAGCGGTGACCTCGGCGCGGCACGGCGTGGAGCAATGCCTGGGTGTAGGGGTGCAGCGGGGTTTGAAACAGCGGACGAACCTGGGCGCGTTCGATGATTTTTCCCGCGTACATGACCGCCACATCCTGGGCGAACTGCGCCACCACCCCGAGGTTGTGCGTAATCAGCAGAATCGCCATGCCCAGCTCGTCCTGGAGCCGGGTGAGCAAATCGAGAATCTGCGCCTGAACCGTGACGTCCAGGGCGGTGGTCGGTTCGTCGGCAATGAGCAGGTCCGGACGGCAGGCCAGCGCCATGGCGATCATTACGCGCTGTTTCATTCCGCCGGACAGCTCGTGCGGATAGTGTTCGAGCCGTTGCCGCGGAGAGGGAATCCCGACGGTTTCCAGTAAGCGCCCGGCCTCCTGGTTGGCCTCGCGTACCGACAGTCCCTGATGAAGTCGAAACACTTCGCCGATCTGATGACCAATGGTGAAAACCGGATTCAGCGAGGTCATCGGCTCCTGGAAGATCATACCGATGGACTTTCCCCGAATGGAGCGCAGCTCGGCCTCGGATAACTGCGCCAGGTCGCGGCCATTGTACACCAGGGAGCCGCTGACGATACGCCCCGGAGATTCGATCAGGCGCATAATCGACAGGGCCGTAGCCGATTTGCCACAGCCCGACTCCCCGACCAGCGCCAAAGTCTGGCCCGGCTGGATCTCAAGATCGATACCCCGGACCGCTCTGACTTCGCCTTGCTCGGTGAAGAAGGAGACGTGCAGATCGGAAATGGTGAGAAGCGGCTGGGCCATAGCATTCAGCAAAGGGTAAACGTGTCGCCATCTGCATGTCTAGTAGAGGACACGTTTACCCTTTATTCCGCAGACGCGGGTTGAGGGCCTCGCGCAGTCCTTCGCCAACCAGATTAAACGCCAGGACCACGAGAAAAATGGCGAGACCGGGAATAAAAAACAACCACGGCGCATCAAAGATAAACCCGCGGCCGCTGGCCAGGATATTGCCCCAGGTCGCATACGGCGGCTGCACCCCGAACCCGAGAAAGCTGAGACCCGACTCGGTCAGAATGGCGCCGGCCACCCCGATGGTGGCCGAGACCAGGACCGGGGCGATAGCGTTCGGGACCATATGCCGAAAGATGATCCGGCTCTCGGGTAGGCCCAGGGCCTGGGCAGCCACCACAAAGTCCTGTTCCCGCAGGGCCAAGAACTCGGCCCGCACAAAACGCGCCGTCGCCATCCAACTGGTCAGACCAATCACGATCATGATGTTATAAATGCTCGGCGGGAGGAGGGCCACGACGGTCAGGATCAGAAAAAACGTCGGAAAGCACAGCATGATGTCGGTAAAGCGCATGATGAGCGTATCGACCGAGATCAGGCCGAGCTTGACGTTGCCGTAAAAGCCGGACAGGCCGCCGAGAATAATGCCGGTCGTGACCGAGATGCCGACCGCAATAAAGCCGATCGATAAGGACACAAACGAGCCCTGCAACATACGCGCAAACACATCCCGGCCCAGCTCGTCCGTCCCGAGCAGATAGACCCCTCCGAGCGGGTGCTGGCCAGCCGGGATGAGCGTCTGGGAGACAGAGGAAAGGGGCGGCAGGAATTTATCCGGCAGGCGAACGGTGGCCGGGTCGAAAACAACCACCCACTCGGTCAACACTTTCCCGGCGGCGGCCATCGCGACCAGCAGGACAAGCACGACCAGGCCGCTGAGGGCGAGCCGATCTTTCTGGAAGATGCGCCAGGCCTCCTGCAGCGGAGTTTCGGGCGTCGGCAGCTCCGCCTCCCCTTCAAGCGCAACGTGATGAGTCAGTTCAGCCATGGCTATTGCAACCGAATCCGTGGATCAACCACGGCGTAGAGGATATCCGAGACAAGGGTGCCGGCCAGTGTCAGCGTGGCGGCAATAAAGTTAATCGTCAGGATAACGGGAAAATCCCGGGCGAGAATGGCCTCATAGCCCAGCCGCCCGAGGCCCGGCCAGGCAAAGATCTGCTCAAAGATCACCGAGCCGCCGATCAGACCCGGCAACAAAAAGCCGAACATCGTCACAAACGGCAGCAGGGCGTTGCGCAGGGCGTGGCGGTAGATCACGCTCTCTTCGGGTAACCCTTTTGCCCGCGCGGTGCGGACATAGTCCTGGCGCACCACTTCGAGCATCTGAGAGCGAACGTAGCGGGACAGGATGGCAATGCCGGCAATCGCCGACATCACGGACGGCACGACCAGATGCCACAACCGGTCCATCCAGCGAAAGGCCGGCTGCGCGTTTTCCATACCAAAGGTGCGCATGCCGATGATGGGGACGTTGAAGAGGTCTACGACCCACTGAATGGCCAGGTAGGACAGAAAGAAGCCGGGGATGGATATGAAGGCGTAAGCCACAAAGGTCGTGGTGCGATCAAATGGAGAGCCACGCTGGATGGCGGCCTGAATGCCGGTTGGAAAGGACAGGCTCCACACAATCAGCGTGGCGCAGATGAAGAGCGGCAGGGAGTTGAGAAACCGGCGCCAGATTTTGGGCAGCACCGGCTGGCTGTCCTTAAACGATTTCAGCTCGCCGGTTGCCAGGTCGCGCAGCCAGTAGACGTACTGCACGGACAGAGGTTCGTCCAGATGGAAGGCGGCCCGAATACGCGCAATGTCCTCGGGCTTCATGCGCGGGTTGGCGGGATCGACCTCGCTGGGTTCACCGGGTGCGAGATGGACGATCGAGAAGGCGATCATCGAAATCACGACTAAGAGAACCAGGCGCTGGAGAATGGCACGCAGCAGAAAAACCCACATGATCGGTCCTAAAAGTCGGGCGTGAATTCGAGCTTACGCCACTTGTTGAAATAAAAGGCAATGCTGCCGCTCTTGGTCGGGTAGATTTTTTCATAGCGCTCACGGCCGTCGGCCGCTCTTTCGACCAGGACAATTTTTTTGTCCAAGACGCGGGTTGCCAGCCCGACGTACAGAAAGGTGTAGGGTTGGTCGTCGGCAATCACCTGGTGCAGGCGATGGGCCAGGGCGCGCTGTTGGTCGAGGTCATACTCCTGGCGGATACGGACAATCAGCGCGTCGGCCTCCGGGCTGGTATAGCCGACAAAATTCAACTGCTGGGGTCCGGCCTGACTGGAGTGGAAAATTTGATACAGGTCGGGATCGATGCCCATACTCCAGCCCAGGACCACCGCGTCAAACGAGCCGGTATTGACGAAGTCCTTGAGGAAAACCGCCCACTCAAAGACCTGGGTATTGCATTTGACCCCGATCCTTTTCCAGGCGTCCTGAGCGATGGTCATGATATTGGCACGGATCAGGTTGCCGTTGTTGGTAATGAGATTGAATTCAAACACCTGTCCGTCTTTCTCCAGCCAGCCCTCGCTATTGCGCTGCCAGCCCACTTCTTCGAGCAGGCGTTGCGCGCCCTCCGGGTCATACGGGATGGGAGGAATCGTCGGGTTATACCACTCGGTCTGACGCGGGTAGGGTCCGGTGATCTGCTCACCTTCTCCGTACAGCAGATAGGTGATGATCTCATCGACATTAATAGCCATACCCAGGGCGCGCCGCACCCGCTTATCGGCAAATAAGGGATTGCGATGATTATAGCCGATATAGGAATAGCCAAAGCCCAAGCTGGAAAACGACTGATACGCCTCCTCGTGTTTGTATCGGGCCACCTGGTGCGGCTGCACGCCGTAGGCGTCGATGGCGCCGCTCTTGAATTCAACTTCTTGGGTCAGTAGCTCGGGGATGACGCGGAAATAATAGTGTTCATACTCGGGGGCACGCTCCCAGTACTCTTCGTTACGAATGAGATGGATAAACTCATCCCCCTGCCACTCGACAAACCGGAATGGACCGGTCCCGAGCGGCTGACGGTTAAACTGGCTGTCGCGCATCCCGAAGCTGGCCCGCGCCGCGTCCGACAGCCCGCGCTCGGCCATTTCTTTTTCCATTGCCGCGGCATTCAGCAAATGCTCGGGCAGAATCCCCATCATCCAGGCGTTAATGGCCGGTGAATACAGGCGCTTATAGGTGACCTGGACCGTATGGGGGTCGAGAATGTCAATCCGTTTAATCGGCTCATAGTCCGAGGTCCGGGGCGATATATTGCGTGGGTTCATAATGGCTTCATACGTGAATTTGACATCGCCGGCGTCGAACGGATGGCCGTCATGAAAGCGGGCGTCCTGGCGCAAATGAAACAGGATAATCGGGTTGTGCTCGGCCACGGATAATAACGCCGGAAACTGCGGCCGCACTTTCTCGCGCAGGGCGGCGTCGGCAACCGTGATGTAGTCGGCGTAGGGGAAATCCTGAAAATAGGCTGCACCCAGGAGCGGGGTCAGGCGCACAAAGAAGTCCTGGTCCACCCTGCTCAGGGTGAACTCAACCCGCTGCGGAGTCCGAATCGTCACCTCAACCGGGGTCGGAGACGGGTTTCCCTGCGCGTCGGGTTCCACAAGGGTGAGCGTCTCGTTTTTTTCTTCGGCAGGCAGGAGTTGGAGAGAGAGGAGTATGCCGTCCAGTTCGGACAGGCTGCCGTTCGTCCGCGCCTGGGAGAGGGTCTCAATCAGTCGCTCCCCAGTCGCAGGGCTGCCGTCCGGCAGTACCCTCTCGGGCCGGGCAAGCAGGTAGGCTTTTTCGGTAATAGACCAGTCCGTCGCCAGCCGGCCGCGCAGGTTCAGGTTTTCATCCATATCGAGCAGGCCGTCGAAGATGAAACCCGTAATGCGGCTGCTCGCCCCATCCGCGTTCAGAATGGGATTCAGAATCTTGGCATCGGCGATAGACCCCTCGATATAGGTACGCAGCCGGGCGGGATTGCCCACAGACTGCTTTTCATAGCTCGGTACCCAGAAGTACGACTGCAACAAGAGTACAATCAGTATCAGGGGCGTCAGAATCAAGGCGCGTTTGACGTTCATAACCGGGGCGGGAGCTATTCTTCTCCCTGAAAGAGTAAACGGGTCAACAACTGGTCTCTACTGGGGGCACGTCTACTCTTTTTCCCAATACGGCTCGGTATCGAGCGGTGGTTTGGTATCACTGAGCTGAAACAGCACGCCGCACGCGCTTTTCGGCGAGATAAAGGCGTCACGGAAATCCGACTCGTCCAGATGCTTATCAACCACGCGTACCCCTTTGCCTTCCAGAAACGAGACTTTTTCTTTGAGGTCCGGGGTTTGGAGCGTGATATGATGTATGCCCTCGCCCCGCTTTTCGATGAATTTGGCGAGAAAGCCGTCCGGATCGATCGGTTCCAAGAGTTCGATCGTAAAACCCTGAAGATCAAAAACCATAAAGCGAAAGGTACCGCTGCGCTCAACGCGTTCAAACACGAACTTGGCCCCAAGTATCCCCTCAAAAAACGTCCGGGCCTGTTCGATGCTGCGCACTGCAATGCCAATGTGATCCAGCCGGCCAAGTGGTGGGCTGTTCTCTGCCATGGCTCCCCCCCTTCGACTAGGCTCAGGACAGGCTTTACGCCTGCCGCGCTCGCAGAGGGTGTAGCGTGTTTGGACCGTTGAAGGCAAGAGAGGCCACACTCTCACTGCGTTTTTCCCCTTTACTGTTTCCCTGCGGCAAAGAGTAAACGTGTCAACATCTTGCATCTATTGGAGGACACGTTTACTCTTTTGGTCCATAATACGGGCGAAAGGAGACCGACCTATGGAGCACGCCCTGCCGAGCGGTTCGGCCCCCAGCCGCCTCAAAGTCTGGATTGAAGCCTGTCGCCCCTTTTCGTTCACCGCTTCCGTGACACCGGTGGTGATCGGGTCGGTCTTGGGCGCGCTGGACGGTCCCTTTTTCTGGGGACGCTTTTTTATAGCGCTGGGTGGCGCGCTCTGCATTCATATCGGGACCAATATGGTCAACGACTATTACGACCATCAGAGCGGCGTGGATACGCTGGCATCCCAGAGCGGGAGTCAGGTCCTGCCGCGCCAATTGCTCTCGCCCACTGAAATGTATTGGGGCGGAATTATCGCCTTTGTCGTTGGCAGTGTCTTCGGTCTGGTGCTGGTCTGGCTGTGTGGCTGGCCCATTCTCGCCCTGGGCGTGGCCAGCGTGCTGGCCGGGTATTTTTATACGGCCAGGCCGCTGTCACTCGCCTATATTGCGCTGGGGGAGGCAACCGTTTTTGTCTTCATGGGCACGGTGATTATTATCGGGGCCTATTACGTCCAGCGTGAAATGTTTGCCCTGGCTCCGGTGCTGATCTCGCTGCCGGTCGGCTGTCTGGTTGCCGCTATTTTGCAGGCCAATAATATCCGAGACATTGAGGCCGACACCTCCCACGGCAAAAATACGCTGGCAACGCTGGTGGGGCGTCGAGTGGCCAACTGGGAACTCGCGGCTCTGATCTATGGCGCGTTTGTCCTGACCGGGCTCCTCGTCCTTTCCGGCTATGCACCGTGGTCGATTGTGCTGACGTTTCTATCCGTTCGGCTGGCGATTCCTGCGGTGCGGCGCGTGTTTCAAGAAGACGAACTGCTCGGCATTGACGAGCAGACGGCAAAGCTGCACCTCGAATACGGTGCCCTGCTGATGGTCGGGCTCCTGCTCAGCCGCTTCGTGGGTTAGAGCAAATCACGATGCTGTGTAGCGCGGCTCTCTCCTTCTTTAGGAGGGCGAGCGGCCCGAGGCGGGGCCGCCGGACCGGTCCCGGGAGGCTCACGTCACAATATGCATTGCCCCCCCAGGAGGAGAGCCACACTCATCCTCTCCCAGGACGCTTGGGGCAGGCCAGTGTCCTTCCCTACGGGCGCGGGCTGGCACGGCTACAACTTATCGTGAAATGCGCGAGCACCTCTGAACATTGACATCACCTCCGGGCAGACTTAGCGTATACTTATGCGCTCACCTCGACTGGCATTGAGCGCGGAGGAGAAGACAACCATGCTACGCACCACGCTTTTACTCGGGGCCCTGACCGGTCTGATCATGCTGATCGGGCAGTATTTCGGCGGTGCTCAGGGGCTGACCATTGCCTTTATCTTTGCCGTCATCATGAACTTTGGCAGCTATTGGTTTTCGGACAAGATCGTCCTCAAAATGTACGGCGCTCATCAGGTCTCGGAAGCCGACGCTCCGCAGCTCTACCGCATTGTTCATGCCCTGACCGTTCGGGCCGGCCTGCCCATGCCCAAGCTCTATATTATCCCCTCCGAGGGAGCGAACGCCTTTGCCACGGGCCGGAATCCCGAAAACGCGGCCGTGGCGGTCACCCAGGGCATCCTGCGTTTGATGAATGAGCGCGAGCTGACCGGCGTCCTGGCGCATGAACTCGCCCATGTGAAGAACCGCGACATCCTCATCAGCTCTATTGCCGCGACCCTGGCCGGGGTCATCATGATGATTGCCAACATGGCCCAGTGGGCCGCCATTTTTGGCGGGTTCAGCCGCAGTGATGACGATGAAGGCGGCGGCGGGATGCTGGGTCTCATTCTGATGGCTATCCTGGCACCGCTGGCGGCCACGATTATCCAGATGGCGATCTCTCGTACGCGCGAATACGCCGCGGACCGGAGCGGCGCCCAGATGAGCGGCGACCCCGAGGGCCTGGCTTCGGCTCTGGAAAAGCTCGGCTTCGCGTCCGAGCGCATGCCCATGGAGGCCTCGCCTCAGACGGCTCACTTCTTTATCGTCAACCCGCTGTCCGGACGCTCCATGGCCGGTCTGTTTACCACCCATCCGCCGCTGGAAGAGCGCATCGCACGTCTGCGGGCGATGTCTGGGCGCATGGCGTAACGGGCTCGATCTTCACAGGAGTGTATGGAAGGGCAGCCCTTGTGGCTGCCCTTTTTTTGTCGTTCACTTCACCGCCAGCGGGTTCAGCAGATTACTGACTGTATGCGGATGGACAGGTCTGAGAACACGAGTTCAAGGAACGTCTATTGCCTTTAAGGGTGACTCACGCAATCCCTCTCACGCTGACCCTGCGGGCAACGCCTTCTCCAATATTTCCTGGATATATGTATCGATCCCCACCCGACGGCGAGCTGCTTCTAAAGCGAGACGCCGGTGAAGTTCAGGACTTGTCTGGAACGCTAACTTTCCCGAGCACGGTGGCTCGGGCGCCCGCCCCTGTTCTTGGCAGAATGCAAGATATTCCTCTACCGATTTCCGCATTGCTTCTCGGAGTTCCTTGACGGAGGCACCGTAGAACGTAATCACGTCATTTGTGTTTATGACGGTTCCGTGAAAGGAGTCGATTTCGGAGTCGAACTCAAAGGTGCCGATATAGCCTTTGTACTCAATCATGGCCTAATCCCCACGTTTACGAGAAAACGCCGCACGGTTCTCACTGCGCCTTTATCCATATTCGGACTCGGATGCGGACGATGGAACACCGCAACACGGTCATTCAGCAAAACAGCCACTCTCGACCCAGTGCGCTCGCTCATGACAGCGCCTAAAGATGCCAACAGTGATTCAACTTCTTGCCATTTAATATTACCCGATATGGGCTGGGTGAAAAGCGCGTTGAGTGTCCTTCTGTGTCGTTTTGTCATGAGCGCGTCGTTGTATCGTTCCGGCGTCCTACCCGCCTCCAGTTCACTTCACCGCCAAGGGGTTCAGCGGGCTGCCGACCGCGTTGGGGATGTTGAGCGGCGGGGCGGCCCACAGGAATTCGTATACGCCGTCATCGGCGCAGTCTTCTGCCAGGGCTTCAAATGTAAAAATCTCACCCAGCGAGAGACCGAGGTCGCGGATGGCGACCTGATGAAAAGGGATGAATTCGTCGTCCACTTCGGACGGCAGCCGCTCGACGGCGATATTGTCCACGGCGATGCAGGCAATTTCCTTCTGATGGATCCATGTGGCGGTTGAGACCGAAACGCCGGGCTGGGCGTGGAAGTATGCTTCCCTCTGTTCCGGCGTTTCGAGCGTATACCAGTACGGCACCCAGCCGGTGCGGATACACAGCGCGTCGCCGCTCTTGACCTCGACGTTCTGGGCCTGACAGCAGCCGTCCAGGTCTTCGACCGTAATCGGATAGTCGGCCGGGAGATGCCCGTCGGCTTCACAGCCTTTGTAGCGAACCATGTCGAGCAGCACGCCTCGGGTGACAAACGACTGGTAGAGCTTGCCGATATCGTTCTTGGACGCCCCGCCGTGGGCGGTGATGGCGCTGGCCGGCACGTCGTTGTAGTACTTACCGTCGTAGCCCACGTGGGCCAGGCTGTCCCACTGGGTCGAGCCTTGCAGATACATGCTGATATAGTCGTCGTTGGCAATGGCGGAGCCCGCCAGGCCGACTTCCTTGACCGGCACGTTGAGGATCGACATGAACCGCTGGGGCGGGGTGCGGGTGGGAAAGACCGGCCCGTTCTGATCAATCGGAATGCAGCAGCAGAAGACCTGCCCCTTGCGGACCAGTCTGGCCGCGGCGACAATCACCTCCGGCGTAATGAAATTGGCCGTCCCCTTTTCATCGTCCGCTCCCCACCGACCCCAGTTTGAGACTTTTGGTATGGCTTCGCGTCCAGGCATACTCGCCCTCCTTTTGTGGAATATGCGGTTGTTATAGCGGAGCCGGGGCCGGGCTTGTAGTAGACACTTCCGCTCAGGAGCGGGCGCCCCTAGAGGGATTCAAGCACCGTCAGCAGTTCGTCCAAACGGCGGACAACGCGGCAGGCTGCGGTGCTCTGCCGGCGACCGGAGCGCTCGACCAGGACCGGGGTGAGTCCGGCATTTCGGGCCCCGACAATATCCAGCTCATAGCTGTCACCGATATGCAGGGCTTCTTGTGGCTGGAGCTCACACTCCGCGAGTGCTTTCTGAAAGATGGCCAGCTCGGGCTTGGCCGCCCCGGCGCGCGTCGAGGCAACAATAGGGTCGAAGAAGTGGCCGATGTCCAAACCGTCAAGCACGCCAAACAGACGCGCGTCGAAATTTGAAATCACCCCGAGACGATAGCCATGGGCGTGCAGGTTCGCCAGCGTCCGGCGGGCTTCCGGATAGAGTTGCCACGCTCGCGGTTCGGCAAAGAAATCGTACAGGGCGTTAAAGTAGGCTTCAAAACCGGGAAACGGGCCGAGCGGGGCAAAGACCTGCCGGACCACATCGTGCCACCAGGCTTTCTCCAGCCGTGGAATCTGGTCCGCTTCTGCGCCGGGAAAGGCCATGGGCGGCGCGGTGGCAAAGCAGCGTCGAAAGCCGGCTTCCAGGTCCCGGACACTGACGGCCTTACCGTGCTCACGGGCCAGCCGGGCGTAGGTCTCGCCGACCGAGCCATTGACGCGGAGCAGCGTGCCCGCGGCGTCAAAAAATATGGCGCGAATATCCAATGTCGTCCGTCTTCAGTATCTCATCCAGCGCGGCCAACAAGGCGTCAATGTCGTCCCGGCTGGTATAGTAATGAATCGAGACCCGCAGCCCGCCGACCCCGGAGCAGTACCGCACGGTCGGATAAATGTGCCGGGCTTCCAGGGCCTGATTGAGTTGATGGACCCGGTCCGCGTCCGCAAACGGCTCGCAGGTGACAATGCCCGACCGCAGCGCGTGCGCCTCTTGAGTCCAGACCTTGATGTCGCGGCGTTTCAGCTCTTCGATCAGAAAGTCGCCCAGCGACAGAATATGCTCGGTGACGGCGGCCGAGTCGAGTTGATTGACATAGGCCAACGACTCGGCCAGGCCCGCGGTTCCGAGATTTTTGGGCATGCCGTGGACCTCGAACCGGCGGGCGTCCGAGGCCAGGGGCAGGGACATAAAGGGTGTCAGCCCTGGGTCGCCAAGATAGCGCAGCCATCCTTCCGGCGGCTCGGCCAGCGCGAACAGGCCGTGCGCCAAGCCCGGTTCGACCTGCTGCTGGACTTCCGAACGGATGTAGAGCAGCCCGATATTGAACGGCGCGTTGAGCCATTTCTGGGCACCTGCGGCGAGAAAGTCGACGCGCAGATTTGAAACATCGAGCGGTAGGGCGCCCAACTGCTGAATGGCGTCCACCACCAGAAAACACCCCCGCTCTTCGGCCAGGTGTGAAAACGCGGCCAAATCCATACGCAGGCCGTTGATCCATTGTACCGAACTCACCACGATCGCGCGGGTATGTTGGTCCATCAAGCGGGCATAATCATCCACACCAATCAGGCCGTCCCGATGACGCGCAACCCGGACCTCAACCGCCTGGTGCTTCTGGAAATGGGCGGCACTGATGGCAACCTGCGGATATTCCAGGTCGCACAGCACGATATTGTCACCAGGGGCAAAAGGAATGGCGGCCAGGGCGGTATTCAGCCCCATGGTGGTATCGTCGGTAAAGGCGATTTCCGTGGGCTGAGCCCCAAGCAGCCGAGCGGCTTCCTGTCTGGCCTGCACGCTCGGTTTGCCGAGCGCCTGATAATAGGCCGGGTAGCCCATCTCAGCCGGCCCCTGAGCGAGCAGGGTCGCCGCGCGTTGGACGGCCTGGGTTGCAGACTTCGGCGGCAACCCAATCCCGGCAGCGTTCAGGTAGACCTGTTGCGTTGTTCCCGGAAAATCCGTACGGACCACGTTCACGTCAAACATATTCCCTCCCAAAACACCAGCGCTGTTAGACCCCGCCCACCATCGGTTGGCTCGACGCATTTGTCAACAAAGACCGTACTGCTGCGTGACCTTAATGGTACACCACGCGCTCTTCACCGGACGAGGTAATCTCACCCAGGAGGCGGTCAATGGCGGTCCGAAGCTGCCGCTCATTCTCTTTGAGTCGGGCGTCTATAGCAGCAAGGGCTCGGCTCGCTCCGGCTCGCTCCCGGAAGGCGTCGAGCTGGATTTCCAGGCGCTCGGCCAGTAAACGATCCGTGTCCGCCAGGGCGGGCAGGCTGAGGCGTCCGGTGTCCAGTTCGTCTGCAACGGTCAGCAAACGGTTGAGTAAGCCGGTGTGGTATTTGCCAACTTCGGTCAGCAGGAACGAGTTGTGACGAATGGGCCTGAGAAAAAAGGCACTCCCAAACGCCTGAGCCGCCCCGGTCAGGTCGCCTCGTTCAAGCAGTTCATCGCCGCGCTGACAGCGCAGACTCTGACGCCGAAAAGCCGCCCGTTCGAACAGACCGCCACAGGAAGCCCGGAATCCCCCAAGGAAAAGCTTGCCCAGGATATAAATGAGGCCAATACTGATGGCCAGAAAGCACAGGCTCAGGAGCAGCGTGAGAGCAGACACGTCCGGCATGCCGTTACCTTACCACCTCTTGCGCAGGAGAGCAGTGGGGAGTGACACAGGTGTTTTGTATACAGCGGCGGCTATGCAATGCCTTGCTCAATATACTCGCGTGAAAACCTGACATAATTATTGGCCGAGCGGTGGAGCGATGTAATTTCCTCGGGAGTGAGTGAGCGCACGACTTTGCCCGGATTTCCAAGGACCAGCGAATGGGGCGGGATCTTCGTTCGCGGGGTCACCACCGCGCCGGCGCCAACCAGACATTCTTTTCCCACTTCAGCCCCGTCCAGGACAATCGCGCCCATGCCGACCAGGGTGAAATCACCAATGGTGCAGGCATGGATCACGACGTTATGGGCGACCGACACGCCGTCCCCAAGAATGGTTGGGATGCCGCCGCTAAAGACATGAACAGTGGTGTTGTCCTGGATGTTGACCCGTGCCCCAATGCGGATCGCGCACACATCACCACGGACCACGGCATTAAACCAGACGCTGGATTCCGGACCGATCCGAACATCGCCGATAATCTGGGCACTCCGCTGGATATAGGCGCTGGAATCGATCTGCGGGGTCATCCCATGGTGCGTGATAATCATAGCCCTCTCCGTTCTGTCGGATCGTCTTAAGCGCTGCCTTACTCTGGGTCAAGGAGACTGGCCCATGGCGAGATGGCTAGTCCGTGCGCCATTCCCTCTTGTTCCCGTGTAGAGAAGGGTTTAAGGTCGGACACAGAGACGACGAGCAGGCGTATTATGAGCCGGACTTCTCTTTTCGTTAGCCTCGTGTGTGGGGCAGGACTCGTCCTCCTGAGCGCGACCCAGATTTTGGCCCAGGAAAGAACGCTGCAAACCGAAGGCTGGCAAGGCAAACGGCCGCCCCCTGTGGAGCAGCGGACCCTCACTCCAGCCCCCCAACGACTGGCTCCCTCCGGTAAGCAGGTACTCGAGATTCCCGTCCAGCCTCAACGTCCCGCCCTGCCGCCGCCAAGTCAGCAAGCGAGCCTTCCGCCGCGCTCTCAGCCCCTCCGCCCGTCTCCCAAGCAACTTGTGACCGTCACCGTGACGGATCAGAACGGCGGCTATGTGCCCGGCCTGCAAACGGGCGATTTTGTGGTGTATGAGGGCAATACACGCCAGGAGATTACCTACTTCAATACCGGCGAGAATGAACCGGTCAGCCTGGGCTTAATCGTGGATTCGAGCGGCAGCATGCAGAATAAAATCGGGCATGCCCGCCACGCCCTCCAGCGCTTTATCAACTCGATTAAGCCACAGGATGAGGGCTTCCTGGTCGGATTCAGCGCACAGCCGTTTGTGCTGCAAGACTTCACTGACAGTCGGATGCTCCTGGCCCAGGGTATCGGCCTCCTCCGTCCACGGGGCGGGACCTCCCTGTACGACGCGATTCTCACCGGCCTGCGACGGATGCGGCAGGGCAAACACCGCAAGAAAGCCCTGATTGTGATGACGGACGGCATGGATACCGCAAGTCTGTCTTCCCTCGCGCAGACGATTGCCGTCTCGCAGCGTGCCGGCGTGCTGATTTACACGATTGGGATCGGCAATCCGCACCATCGCCTCACACCCGGTGGAAGCGGCTTCACCATCGGCCCCTTCGGCGTTGTCGTTGGTGGGCAGGATGAGCGCGTGGATTCACGAACGCTTCGGCGGTTGAGTGACGAAACCGGCGGACGCCACTTCCTGCTCAATACCCGGGATGTGGTCAAAAGCAGAACCGTGCTTGATACGGCGACCCAGACCATCTCGCGTGAGCTCCGCTTCCAGTACAGTCTCGGCTATGTGTCCTCTGGGAGTGGCAATCAGTACCGGAGTGTCCGCGTAGAAAGCACCCGGCCTGATGTCGTGGTCCGCACGCAAAAGGGCTACGCGGTCGAGAAAGAGTGAACGTGTCCTCCAATGAGCATGGATAATGCCGGACCCGTTTACTCTTTGTAGCGCGGCGGAGACGGACGGCGCTATTTTTTCTTCAGCAGATTCTCGCGGACCTTTTCGCGGTCGAGCGGCGTGGTTGCCAGCGTGTCAAAGATGCTGGCAAGGGCTTGGATACAGCGGACAAAATCCGGCCAGACCGCCTGGGGACTGGTAAAGGTCAGGTGGGTCGAATGCACGCCTTCGTGGGTATGCGCCTCCCCGCCGTCACGCGCGCTTTTAACATCAAACGGCCGCGCCGTTGTTGTCATCGTGAGGTGGAAGACGTCTGAGTCCTCCTCGCCCACCGGACGACGCAGTTCCATGGATAAGCCGCCATCGCCACCGTCCACCTCAACGATATACCACTCGCCCGGATAGGCGCTGGAGACCTTGATTTTGGGAAGTTTTTCGGTTGGATCGGTTGCCATAGTGTACTGCCTGAAGGAGAGGAAGGCCCTTCACAGGGCCTTCCTTGGTCTGAATTTGCTCGCCTGTGGATCAACTTCTGGCTTGATCCTGCCTACCTCACAGTAGCGTCCGTGTCCGGAGTATGGAAGCTGAAGAAACAACGAGGAAAGCGTGTGAGCCCCCTCGCCCTCATTCTCAACGACTTCCATGCTTGGTTGGGAACCCCATTCCTGACCGTGAACCCTAGGCAAAGCTCATTCTGGGACGATTTTTTAGCAAAACAACAGAAGAGCGTCAATAACCAAATAGCATTTTGGAAAAGTTTTTTCAAAAAAAAGTCCTTTTGGAATAGGGAGTTCGTCAACTTAAAATGGTGTTGCTAAAAATGCATGTCCCAAAATAACAGAATGTTCTAAATTCAACCCAGAGCTCTGGACCTATTCCATACAAATAGTACTTTTTGTGACACCTTAGGTATTGACCCTGGGGGTGGAGTTCGCTAGGCTGCCGGGTGCATTGAGACGTCCGGAGTGTGGGAACCCCGCCGTCTTGAGCCCTAGGCCCGGATGCTGCATCCGGGCCTTTTTTTGACCCTTCTCCGTATGTCTTTCAGGCGCTTCAGTATTTTTTTCATACCGGCCGAACTATGTTAAGGAAAAACGATGAAGACGATTTTTGTCTCGCCTCACGCTGCTGGTGCCGATGCGTGTTCGCTCTCAGAAGCCCTCCAACAGGCTCAGCCGGACGATGTTATCCTGGTCGAGCCCGGCCGC